>CAWIVH010000015.1:0-854521 GCA_963839475.1 uncultured Acidobacteriota bacterium
CGGTATTGCAGCCGAGCATGACGTACTCCTTCAGAAAACGAAAATGCCGCCCCATGGTAAAGTGCGGCAGGCTTTTCATTTCATCAGCTGCCTGAAGCAGCTTTTGGTATTCCTGCATGGAAAGGTATCTTGCATACCATATGCCACCGCGTTGGGTAAGATAGGCTTTAGCTTCTCAAATCGCACCTTCATTGAATCGATCCAGCGACTGAGGTCGCTCGAAGTTAACGCTTGCCGGAAATGGAGACATAAGCAAGCCAGACTCAGTTCCCGTGCTCTTGAAGTGCGTCGAAGGAAAGCAAGGCGATGGAAAGCGGATGTCTTTGAGGGACATCATTTTCTGTCCCTCTACTACATATGAGTCACGGAGAGGCCAAATCCTTGCCAGTCTGTGTCTCATCGTCGGCGCTCGTTTTGCGCCCGCTACACGAAGTTGAAGCGCTCAGAATGAAAATCGCCGGCCGGGACACCCAGCCGGTAGAGTGACCGCTCCACCGATCCATCATCGGCTGCGGACCGCAAATCAAGCACTCATGCTGTCCGTCACGCGGGATGTGCCGGCGTCAATGTAATGTACAAACCCAGCCATAACATGCCTTGAATCAAGTAGCTTGTGCGCCTTACCGTTGGTTGTGACATATTCGTTCTCTTCCCACGAATGCTGGACCGGTTTTGGCCTTTGTTCCCGTGGTGTGATACAAACCAGTCGGTGCGAGCGGCATTGACAATGCCTGATGGCAAGCCAATAATAATGGCCCTAGTTCCAGCAGGGAATGCCGGAATCGGCGGGCAGACGCGGACAGGCGTTGTGCCGAACAAAGAAAAGGACCAGGACTATGATCGGCAGCACATTGACAGCGAAAGACCTGTTGGCCAAGAAGGAACTGAAGGACATCGTGACCGTACGGGCGGACATAAGCGTTCAGGAAGCCTGCAAGCTCTTGCGCGCTTATCACATTGGATGCCTCGTGGTCACCGATGAGGCCGGACGGATCGAGGGTGTTTTCACGGAACGCGATGTCGTGAACCGGCTCGTGGCCGAGGACAAAGATGCATCGGACACAAAAGTCGGCGATGTGATGACCCGCGAAGTGATCGTTGTGGAGCCAGGACGCTCTCTTGATGAGATTGAAGCGATCATGAAGCAGAACAAGGTCCGCCACTTGCCGGTCGCAGGCAATGAGGCCTTGCTCGGCTTGATCTCCATCGGCGACGTTCTGTCCTGCCACGCGGCGGAGAATAAGCAGATGGTGCATTATCTGACTGAGTACCTCTACGGACGGCACTAGCGGGCAGCCAATGCGGAAGGAGTTGCAGGCACGCAGCAGAACTCTCCAGGGATTGCCCTCTAGCGTCCCTCCCGTCGCTCCCGCGGCCAGTAAAATGTGGTGCTTCCGGGTTGTATCCCTTATGGTCACTCCGGAACCGAGCGGACCACAAGAGCCCCTCTGAATGCGAGTTGGAACCAACCCCTGATCGAGCCATGACAGTCATGAAACCACCATCCTCTGATGCCTTGCAGATCCTTCTGGGGCGCCACTGGCATCACCTGCCCGCAACCGAGGTGGGGCAATTGCTTGAGACGAACCTCGAGACGGGCCTGGACTTGTTCGAGGTGAAACATCGCCGCGAGCGCTTCGGCCCGAATCAAATCACGCCCAAGCAGGGCCGCAGCCTCTGGATGCGATTTCTGCTCCAGTTCCACAATCCGCTCATCTACATCCTGCTGGTGGCGGGCGGGGTGAAACTGGCGATGGGGGGCTTCGCGGATGCGGCGGTCATCCTAGGCGTGGTACTGATCAACGCTGTAATCGGCTACCTGCAAGAAGCCAAGGCAGAGCGCGCCATCGAGGCGCTCTCGCAGAGCCTCGTGATGGAAAGCACGGTCATCCGCGGCGGAAAGACCCTGAGGATTCCCTCGCCCGACCTTGTGCCAGGCGACCTCGTGCTGCTCGCCTCCGGCGACAAGATCCCCGCTGATCTGCGCCTCGTGGCCACGCGCGACCTGCAGATCGCCGAAGCCGCGCTCACCGGCGAATCCACTTCTGTTGAAAAGAACGCCGATCTGCGATTGGCACCGGAAACATCGCTCGCCGACCGCGCCAACATGGCCTACGCCTCGACACTCGTGACCTATGGCCAGGGGCGGGGCGTCGTTACCAGCACCGGCGATCACACGGAGATCGGGCGCATCTCGAAAATGATCTCGGCGGCGCAAAGCCTCGAAACACCGCTGACACGTAAGATCAAAGCCTTCGGACACAAGCTGCTGATCCTGATCCTGGTCCTGGCCGGGCTTGTCCTGGTCGTGGGCCTGTGGCGCGGCGGAAGCCTGGACGAGATAATCTCGTCCGCCATCGCGCTGGCGGTGGGCGCCATCCCGGAGGGAGTGCCCGTTGCCGTGACCGTGACGCTGGCCATCGGCGTTTCGCGCATGGCCCGGCGAAGCGCCATCATCCGCAAACTGCCCGCCGTGGAAACGCTCGGCAGCACCACCGTGATCTGCTCGGACAAGACCGGCACGCTCACTCAAAACCAGATGACCGTGCGCGAGGTCGTGGTCGACGGCCAAGTCTATGAAGTGGGAGGCAATGGCTATGAGCCGAGCGGCGACATCATGCTGGACGGGCAACGGCTCACACCGGACGAGGCGCCTGGCCTCTCCGAGTGCCTGCACGCCGGACTGGTTTGCAACGACAGCGCGCTGGTCCAGAAGGAAGGCCGCTGGGATGCCCAAGGCGACCCGACCGAGGTGGCGTTGATCGTCGCCGCTCGCAAAGCCGGTCTGGAGGGCGATGCCGTGAAGACGCGCCTGCCGCGGGTGGACGCCATTCCATTCGAGTCGCAGAACCAGTTCATGGCCACGCTGCACGATGACTCGAAAACGGGCCGCAAGCTGGTTTATCTGAAAGGCGCGGCAGAAGTTGTGCTCGATCGGTGTAATGTCGCCCTCAACACGACGCGGCAACCGGTCAAGCTCGACCGCGAGCGCATTCAGAAGCACGTCAGCGAACTCGCTGCACGCGGCCTGCGCGTGCTGGCCTTCGCCCGCGCGGAGCTGCCCGCGGACACCCAGCGCATCAGCGCCCTCAGCCTGCCGCACCAGTTCACCTTCCTCGGCCTGCAGGGGATGATCGATCCGCCACGGCCGGAAGCGGTCGCGGCCGTGGTGGCGTGTCACCGCGCCAGCATCCAGGTCAAGATGATCACGGGTGACCACGCCGGGACCGCGGTGGCGATCGGGCGGCAACTGGGGCTGGCGCAGGAAGTCACCGCATCCCCCCACCCCTTGGCGTTGACGGGCAAGGAACTTGCCACGCTTTCCGACGAACAGTTGATTGAAGCCGCGGGCAACGTCTCCGTCTTCGCCCGCGTCACACCAGAACAGAAGCTGCGCCTGGTCGAGGCACTGCAAGCTCGCGGCCACGTCGTGGCCATGACCGGGGACGGCGTCAACGACGGCCCGGCGATCAAACAAGCGGACATCGGCGTGGCGATGGGTATCACCGGCACTGAGGTCGCCAAGGAAGCATCGGACATGGTACTGACGGACGACAACTTCGCTTCCATCGCAGCGGCGGTGGAGGAAGGCCGGAACGTGTTCGATAATCTAACCAAGATCATCACTTGGGCGCTGCCAAGCAACCTCGGCCAGGGTTTTGTGATCCTGGCGGCGACACTGGCGGGCGCGACGCTGCCCATCCTGCCCATCCAGGTGCTCTGGATCAACATGACCACCGGCGGCGTGCTGGGGCTGTTCCTCGCGCTCGAACCCAAAGAGCGGGACCTCATGCAGCGCCCGCCGCGCGCGCCCGGCGCGCCGATCCTCACGGGTCGGATGCTCGCACAGGTGGTGTTGGTGGGTGGACTCATCCTCATCGCCGCCTTCGGGCTGTTCCAATGGGAACTGCGGCGGGACGCCGGCGTGGACGCCGCCCGCACGGTCGCGCTCAATACCGTCGCCGTGATCCAGGCGTTGTATCTGGTCAACTGCCGCTCGCTGCGCCATTCCATCCTATCCATCGGCCTGTTCCGCAACGGCTGGCTCTGGTCGGGCATCGCGGGTGTCCTGCTCCTCCACGCCGCCATCACCTACCTGCCTTTCTTGAACTCCATTTTCCAGACGACCCCGATTGGCTGGGATGAATGGCTGCGAATCCTGGCGGCAGGCTTGGTGGTGTTAGGGGTTGTCGAAACTCACAAATGGCTTTCCTCCGAAACGAAGCAGCGCTTATGAAACGCTCCACCCTTTCCCGTGCATCCCCAAAGATCCTGCCAAGGGAGCAACCTCGGACAAGATATTGCTTTCGCAAAACAGTAACATTGCGAGAGAAACGATGCAAAAAGGTCGGCGCTGCATTGGGTCTTATTGGTTTCTCCGCGGGCGTCCTGGGACCGTCGGACGGCTCATTTCCCCTCATGTTTTGCGATGCATTGAATAGCCCAGACCGTGGCGGCGCTGCCGAATATCAACGACAGCCAAAGCGCCCCGGGCTTATGCATGATCGGCAGGGAATCCAGCAGCATCCATAAACCGCGAAAGACAAATACGCCGGCGAGCACCAGAACCAATTCTCCAAACAGCGCAAGTTTTTTGTTCATATCCTCCCTCAATTTTGCAGCAGGTGGCGTTATTCGGTTTTCATATTTGTGGCTCGCGGATTGGCGGCCGCCATCAGCGGAACAACTATATGGCGCTGGCAGGCCGCCGATGCCATCAAACCATGGCGTTATCGGAACTGGATTTTTCCGCGCGATCCGATGTTTGCCGAACGAGCCGGCCGTGTCCTGGATCTGTATTCCGGAGTTTGGGAGGGTGAGCCGCTCCGAACCGACGATTTTGTCCTCTCGGCCGATGAGAAAACGAGCATTCAAGCGCGACGGCGTCGCCATGAACCAATGACACCCCAACCGGGTGCTCCGGGCCGAGTTGAACAGGAATACATTCGCTGCGGTGCCTGGGCTTACTTGGAAGCTTGGGACGTGAGGCGCGCCTTTAAAATCGTTTGCGGCACGGCTAAATACTTTCATACCACGCGGTTTTTTCGAATGAAATGCATCCAGGCAAAGCTGAAACTGCAATGTCACCTTAATCTGCGGATTTCCGGTTTGAAATGAGCTGGATCAGACTCACGCTGGAAGTGCCGAGAGCGAGCAGAGAACGAACCAGGAGATCCAATGATACGGAGCCTTCACCGGCTTCCATCTTGGCGACCCTCGACTGGCTTGACTTGATCGCTTTGGCCAAATCCGATTGGGTCATATGGCGCCGAATCCTTTGCAGGCGGAGACTTTCCGCCAATCTGAGTTTGATCTCGATGTAGGCTTCCTCTTCGGCAGAAAGCTCGAGAAACTCTTTCGTGCTTCCAATCTTCCAACCCTTGGCCTCAAGCCGCTTTTTCTTGTCGCTACGCATCGTCATACTCCTTCAATCTCTTCCGCGATCTCCCAATCACCGATTTTGGTGTTGCCCGTGATTTCTTGCTGAAAACATCCAGAACGACGACAGCGTCCGGGTCCACGCGGTAAATAAGACGCCACGTTGCACCTTTGTCCACGATCCTCAACTCATGGCACCGGTCGCCAACGGCCGGCATCGGCCTGGAGTGCGGCATTTCCAGCCATTGGCCCCTTTGCAGCTTTCTGAGCAAGAATCCAGCTTCGAGTCTTGCCTCCTTGGAAAACGGAGGAGACTTAACCATCGAGCTCATCCAAACAAGCGGTTTATCGTTTGCGGTCACGGTTTGGATTATATGTCATTTCTGACATATTTATCAAAGGCTATCATCTGCACATTTATCGTGATTGAGGTTTTCAGGGCAGCCCATCCCGCAGCTCGTTGAAAATATCGTAGGAGCACAGTTTCCAGCGTCCGCGCGAGCCGGGATGAAGCCTCTTCACCAATCCGATGGAATCGAGGTAAACAATTGATTTCTGGACTTTTCGGACGGACATCCGGCTGGATTCGGAGACGCGTTTCAGGCTAATCGAGCAGGAATCCTTGTCTAAGCCGCGCGTGAAGAGAAAGAGCTGATAAGGGACGGTTCGGAAATAGGGATCGATAGAAGGGAAGAGGCTGAAATTTAGGGCATTGGGGACGCGCAATTCGCCTCTGACCTTTGAATAGGATTGCATATCGGCATGTGGTGCCGATGGCATGTGGTGCCAGGGGATGGGGGCGCCGGGTGCCGCATTGGCCTGTGGTGCCGCATTGAAATCCGGAGACTCGATGGCCAAATCTTCGGCAAGGACGAACGAAGAATCCCGCTCATCATTCTTTGCCAGCTCCCAATGCGAACTGTTTGACGACGGCAGAACGGGGAAGGGAATGGAACATGCGGAGGACGATGTAGAGGAAAAGCAGCTCAGGGAAAAAAGCATGGATCGGTTCCTTAACCATTGAAATAGACAGAACCAGACCGTAACGTCAGTCTCGGTTTCTTCTTCTGTTTTCAATGATTTAGAACTATTTTGAAATGGACAGAAATTGCAGGTTGTAGACTCAAAATCCCGCGGCCCTTGCGGCCATGAGGGTTCGACCCCCTCCTTCGGCACCAATAGAATCAACGAGTTAGCCAGACCGATCCCCGCTGTGAAATCCGGAAAAACGCTCCATTGTACTTAAATTGTGCTTATTCCGAAAAAATCGCTCACGGTTTCCCTCCGAAAATCTGACCGAAAACGCACGAATCGTGAATGCCCCGAATAGTCCCCCGGTGCCGCGACAATCGCGCCGAATCGGGTCGAATCAGGAGGATGAAAATGAACCGTCGCCGATACCGGGATAAGGATCAGCTCCACCGGCTGGGAAGGGAGATGTCCAATGTCTCCCGCTGAGGTCACCCTTGAAAAGACCCTCCCGAACAGCATCGAATCCGAACGCGCCGTTCTTCGGTTCGCGCGATTCCCGAGTATTTCAGAGCTGTACGATATTGCCGAGGAGCTGAAGCACCAGGCGGAGATCAAGGTCAACTCGGAATGGATTATGAGGATGCACGAGGAGTGGAACCTTCGCCAGGGTGAGGAGAAGAGAGAAGTTTCTGGAGAACCCGGGGCGCGAGCACTGAAATGAAACCGGGCGATCACATAATCTGGCTCCGTTCACCAGGGCTTTCTTTCCTTACCGGCTGGAGAGTAGCCGAAATCCCGGGGATAGTTGTGCGCGTCTGCGTTCGCCAAACAAGAATCAGAGTGTTGCTAGACGGACAGGAAAAAACGGTGAATGTGGATCCCCATAATTTAATCAACTGCCGAGAAATCGAGGATCATTGCTGACGGATCAACAAGGGAAAAAGGGCCTTCATTCAACCTGTCTCTGGCGAATTAATACTGGGACCGATTCTGCTGCGAACTGACCTGCCAAAGTGAGGCGAGTCTGATTCTCTGAACGCACTCGGCGACAAGGAAGCAAGCAGATCAGCCGATCTCGCCCAATTCGAACACACGTTGCGTCAATTGAGCCCATGAGAAATTTTCTGGCTGGCAGCCACGCCTAGTATTGATCTTTCCCGGATCGGGTTCCGGAGTTCCAACTCCGGATGGACAGCCCGCATGCCGCGGCTTGCTTGAAGCTTCTGCTTGGGGAATGATCAGGGACCTGAAAGCCGCAGATGGTTTTCAGGTTCTGTGCAATCGACGCGCGATTTTTCCGCTGGCCGGGTGCAGTTCATGTTGGAGAAAAAACCGGGCGATGCCGGGAAATTTACCCCCTCTACCGTCCCTTGGTTTTCGGAGTTACTTCCTTTTCCCATTGGGCAAGTGCGTCCTGCAACTGTCGCATCATTCCGGTCTCCGTGCCGGAGAGGTCTTTTGTCTCGCCCAAGTCGTCGTCCAGATTGAATAGCATCGGAACGCCTTGGTCCTGTACGACAAGTTTCCACGATTCCCGACGCGCTGCGCTCTGCCGACCCATTCGCCAGAAGAGTGTGCGCTGCGCGAGCGTGGCGCTCTGGAACAACACCGGGGCGAGGTCGGCGCCATCGAGTGCAGGTGCATTGCCGCCGGCAAGGGGCAGCAGAGTGGGAAACAGATCGAATGTCATGACCGTCTGTCCGTTTACCCCAGGCTTGATGTGTCCCGGCCACCAGGCAATCGCCGGCACGCGGTGACCACCCTCAAAAACATCCCCCTTTTGCCCGCGCAACGGGCCCATGCTGGAGATATGTTCGAAACCTCCCGAGTAGCGGATGTAGCCGCCGTTGTCCGAGCAGAAGAACACGAAGGTCTTCCGATCGAGGTTCAGGCGCTTCAGGGTGGCGATGATTTCACCGGTGCTCCGGTCCAGGGCCTCAACCATGGCTTTGACGTGCGGGCTCACGTTGCTGCGGTCCGGGATGATTCCCCATTTGTCCTTTTCGTAGTCTTTGCCCTTTGCCCGATGGGGCGGATCTTCCGGCCCCTGCCACGGGAAGTGAATAACCTGGTGCGGTACATAGAGGAAGAAGGGCTGGTTTTTATGGCGCTCCATGAAGTCGATACTGTGGCGCGTGATCAGATCGGCGCTGTAACCGCGCTCCATCTCAATCTTCTCGTTGTGCCACCAGTCTTCATAACCGGCACGGTCAATATGGGAGTGGTGATCACCGTCGCCCGTGAGGAAGCCGCGAAACTCGTCGAAGCCCTGGCGTGTGGGCAGGAAGGGGGCCGCGTAGCCGAGGTGCCACTTGCCAAACATGCCGGTCGCGTAGCCGAGCGGTTTCAGCGCCTCGGCCAATGTGAACGCCTCCAGCGGCAGCCCGCCCCCTGAGCCTACGTGGCCGCTCAGCGCGTTTTCGAACTCACGCCCGAAGCGATGCTGATACAGCCCAGTCAGCAGCGCCGCGCGCGTGGGGGTACACATCGGGCCGTTGCTGTGGAAATCCGTAAAACGGATTCCTTCCGCGGCCAGCCTGTCAAGGTGCGGCGTCAAGTTGACCTTGCTGCCATAGCAACCGATATCGCCATAGCCGAGGTCGTCGGCCAGGATAAGGACTATGTTGGGCTTCTCCACGGCCTGGAGAGACCACGGAAGACACAGCAGATACAGCAGGACAATTCGTTTCATGCGGTTGATGTTTTCCTTTCCTGAAATGTTCGCCCGCGAACTCCATGTGAGATCGCACTTCCCTGTTGAGTGCCGCGCCAGGCGGTCCCTCCCTAGTCCCGGACGACCACTTTGCGCACTGCGCTCCCCCACCCATCCTTGAGGGCCGCATAGCGCAAGCTGTTTTTTGCCGTTTCCCCTTTGGCCCGGCTCATGTCCAGCGTCGCGGTGAGTATCTCATCGCCGAACACTTTCGCCTCGCACAGGATGTTGCCGTCGCGCCCAATGATACGGCTCTGGCCGTGGGACTGCATCGCGGGGGCATTTGCATGGACGATATAAACGTCGTTCTCATCTGCACGCGCGCATATCTAAGGGTAAGAGGTACAAGCTGCCTAAGGTTCGCCGCATCCGGCTTGCGCGCCCCCCTGCATCCGGTATCCTCATCTTCCGGTAAGGGTTATATGTAAACTTCGACGGCTTGCGCCTCGCAAAACGGTATTTTACGGCTGTTGCGTGTCGCTGGTTACGGAATTTTTGCACACCTGAGCCTATTGCGAGTTGAAGGATGTGCGTTCGCGCGGAGGGCCCGCCGCATCGGCGATGGACAGGCCGGCGAACGTCAGGCAAAGCGCGAGGACAGCAAGAGGCTGGGCATGTTTCCGGCTCATGGCTTCTTACTCTTCGGGCCACGGAGCGGGATGAGCCTGGAAGCGGCTCTTCAGATGTTCCTGGTGATCGGCCACCTGTCTGTCCCAACCTTCCCGGCTCACGTACGCATGGTAATCCGGATCGCTCGAATAGAGCTTCTGGAAACCTCCCATGGGATTGGTCGGTGCGAACGGTTCGTCGCCCACCTCGGCGGTCGTGTACCCGTGTCGATTCAAGATGGAGGCAAGAGTCTCTTCCGTATCCGGCAGACGGTACAGATTGCCGGGAGTTCGATTCACGTGCGGGTACCTCCCGGTATGCATCGCCGATCGGGACGGGACGCATTGCGGGCATTGCACGTAATGGTTCTGGAAGCGCACGCCTTCCTGCGCTACCCGATCCAAGACTGTCGTGCGGATCACCGGATTGCCTGTGATGCCGAGACAATCGGAGCGGTGCTGGTCATTGGTGATCAACAGGAGGTTCCAGGGCCGACCGTCCGCGGTTGCCGGGATCGAAACAGCTGCCACTGCCACGGAGCCAAGAAAGCCTCGCCGAGTAAGTTTGAAATTGGAAATCATCGCCGAGCCACGGTAGTCCATGATTTATGGGGTAAGACTTGGGTACCGAAGATGGATTTCGGCCTCAAGGCGCGAGTCGGCAATCCAGTTTTTGCAGGCCGCCTGCGTGGACCAGAGCGCTGGCAATGCCGGCCCGCTCGTCGCAAGGGAGGCAAACCATCCGCACAATGATAAATTCTATAATTCCTTCGTGGTCTTCGAGCCTTGGTGAAAAAATCACCCTTCCACCTTGCAGGTACTTAACCATTTCCGTCCACTTTCCCCCTGATAATTGCTTCGCCTTTTCGGGAAATATGGCCCCCGGATGCTGCAAACGGACCGTGATTTGCAATCCCTTGGATCATTATTATCATATGTGATAATTTATATTCATGATGAAGCTGATCATAAGAGAATATCTTTCAGCCGATGGCAGGAGTTTCTTTCGCGAATAGCTTGACACTCTAGACATCTCTGTCAGGGCCCGAATTCAGGCACGAGTTTTGCGGTTTGAAACGGGCAATCTTGGTGATCCAAGGCCGTTGGCGGAGGTGTATGGGAAGCGCGCCTTATGTTTGGCCCGGGATATCGGATTTATTTCGGCAAGGAGGGCTGTACCGTAATTCTCCTCCTTGGTGGTGACAAATCATCCCAGGCAAGCGATATCCGGGGTGCAAGAAGGTTATGGAGAGAGTATCTGGAGGCAACGAAACATGGAGAAAGTAAGGACTGGAAAAGGGGTGGCAGATTACGAATCTGGAATTTGCCCGGGCATTTCTATTCGTCATCGAAGATGCAATTTCCCGGCGGCAAATGTAGAAAAGCAGTGTCCGGGCCAAGGGACCCACGGAGTTCGCCACGGAATCGGCATGGAGAGTCCGAACCTGCTGCGCGCCATTAATCTGCGCCATAATCGAACCGGCAACTGGCAACCGCCTGCTAAAGCCATTCGCGCTCAGGCTGAGTCTGGCGCCAGTCAAGGCCAAGGCCGTCACTCCATATCCGCATTTTGAAAGCCCCGCGAACCCAGCATAACTGTAAATGTAATAATTCCTTTGGGTCCTTCGTGCTCTTCGAGCCTTCGCGGTGAAAAAACGGCGGCACTGATCCGTTCCGGAGGCGCTTTGGAGACAGCGACGGCGCCGCTTTGGGGATTGTGCTTGGATCATAATCTCCACATCGATTAATGTCGCTCCGCAGCAAGGCTTTTTTCCGGAGCCGTACCCGTTATGCGCAAACTATCCGGCACTCTCCTTTTCGCCGCCCACGATCGTGGCGTCAACAAGGAGAAAGCAGCTTTCTAATCTTAGTCCGAATAAGAGCGCCGGATGCGCTTCAGGGGCAGGTTCACCCTTGAGGCTGCGGTTATTCTTCTGAGAAGGACCTACGGCATGGGGAAGACCTAGCTGGTGCAGCTTTAGGGAAAGATTCTGTTTTCCAATGCAAGCGTCCGATTTGAATGCGATTGCGAAACCTGCCATCAGGAGCTGACGGCTTTTGATGTGCTGTACCGCCTCGATCTGGCACAGCTTTAGAAAGGCCACCGCCACGGTCCATCAGGAGGCTTTTCTGAGCTTGTAGGCCTGGTTCAAGTCCCATGCCTGCTGGAGGTTCAGCCAGAACTCGGGCGTCGTGTTCAACGCCAGACCCAGGTCAATGGCGGTCGCTGCGGTGATGTTTCTCTTTCCTCTGATGATCTCGTTCAGCTTGCGCGGAGTCCATTCGAGCTTCCTCGCGAAACCTCTCTGGGTCAGCCCGAGCGGCTGGAGAAACTCCTCGAGCAGGATTTCTCCGGGATGAAACGGATCGGAAAATCGTTCGAATCTCATCGATGGTAGTCCTCGACACGCACTTCTTCGGCGTTGCCTCCCACGAAGCGGAAGACGATGCGCCACTGATCGTTGATCCTCAACGAATACTCGTTCTTGCGCTCTCCCTTGAGTTTCTCGATCCTGTTTCCCGGCGGCGAGAGCAGGTCCCGCAGTTCTTTTGCGGCATGAAGCATAGCAAGTTTCTTTCGCGCCGCCCGTTTCAAATCCGCGGGGAATGTCCTCAGTTCCCTGCTCGGGTTCTCCTCGGCGAGGTGCTTCGCCAGCCTGTTCCCAAAGGTGAGAATCATAATGTCGTTACCATGTTACCAGTATACGGTAACAGCGTCCACATTTTTGTTCAAGGCCGTATGGTCAAGATGCCAAGTCGAGCAGCAAGCGACATAAGCGTGACTGTGGCGAATTCGCATTCCATGGCATTTTTTGAGGTCCCATGGCCCAGGTTATGGAGAACCATGATTCTGAAATACAGCGACGGATTGAAGTCCCAGAACCAGACTAAAGCTCGGTGATTTATGAAGGGGTTGGTTATCTGCCCACGATGGGGATTCCGCTTATCAACCTTGTCGTTGATTGATGCAATGTCATTGCCCCAAAGTCCGCGCTGCGGATTCATGCTGCGATGGGTGTCTGATACAACCCTCGACAATGCTTCTGCCATCCTTGTGTTGCGCAATAAAGCCTCAGCAAGCGATCGGGATGCCTCTGGCATTCTTTATCAATATTGATCAAAGAGGGACATTGTTTGCGCAACACACCCGTTTTGATGCAGGTAATGGGCTGCACCCGTTTCCGGGATGCTCGATTCTTTGGGGGTGTGCCGCTTTCCAGCATCCGACTTTCTCGGGCGGCTGTTTCGAATTCAACTACCCTGGGCCGAACCGAGTCCATTATAATCGGGGCGAATTCACGTCATTCTGGTTGCAGTGCGCAATTTGCCAATGGAGGAATTCTCCATGATTGGCAGTACTGTTTCGCACGATCGGATCAGCAACAAACACTGCAAATGCGCAAGGAGGAGATAATTATCGCGCTTATGGTGCGATTCCCTCCGACAGGCTTCTATTAAGCCACTGCTTGATGTCGACACCCAGGAGACGGCACAGTTTGCTCACATCAAACTCCATGCGGAATTCCGGCAGCTAAGGAAACAGGAGCGGGGATAAAAGCGATGGATCCGGAACGCTGGAAGCAGATCAGGCGGGTATGTCACTCAGCTCTGGAGATTGAGCCCGACCGGCGGAAGGCATATCTAAAGCAAACCTGCGTAGGCGATGAGTCTCTCTTGAAGGAAGTTGAATCACTCCTTGCCCAGGAAGCGGAAGCGGCAGGCGTCTTCGATTCTCCGGCCCTTGATGCGGCTGCCAGGGCACTTGCCGAGGAGAAGGAAAATGAGCCCCAGCCGGTTCTGGTTGGCTGCACGTTACAGCACTACCGCATCGTCGAGAAAATAGGCGAAGGGGGCATGGGCGTGGTCTACCGCGCCCGGGATGAGCACCTGAAACGGGACGTTGCTATCAAGGTACTTCCACCAGAGTTGATGACCGATCCTGAGCGGAAGAAGCGATTTGTTCGGGAAGCACGCGCCGCATCCGCCCTCAATCATCCCAATATCGTTACGATCCACGACGTCACATCCGAAGGCGGTATTGACTTCATTGCTATGGAGCTTGTCGCCGGCAAGACCCTGGCGCAGAAAATTGGGCGCAAGGGGATGAAGTTCGATGAGGTCCTTAAACACGCGATTCAGATTGCCGACGCACTTGCTGCGGCGCACGCAGTCGGCATCGTCCATAGGGATCTGAAGCCGGCCAATATCCTGATTGCGGAGAGCGGTCATGTGAAGGTGCTGGACTTCGGGCTGGCCAAACTGATGCGGACCCTGAACGGTGAAACGGCGGATTCCTCTTCGGCTGCGCTGTCGACGGAGGAAGGCCGGATTATGGGAACGGCGGCGTATATGTCGCCGGAACAGGCGCAGGGGAAAACGGTCGATGCTCGTTCCGACATCTTCTCCTTCGGTTCGATTCTCTACGAGATGGCCACCGGGAATAGGCCCTTTGCCGGAAACGGCAACCTCGCGACAATATCCGCTATCCTGACCCAGAATCCTTCTCCGATACCTGGTCCGTTTCCGAATGAATTTAATAAAATCGTCCAGCGCTGCCTGCGTAAGGATCCCGAGCGCCGGGCTCAGAGCATGAGGGACATAGTGGCAGCGCTCGAAGACCTAAAAGATCAGCCGCTGCCTGATTCATCCGACAAGCCGGCATCGGGCATCACCCCGCGCAAGTATGCCGCATGGGGACTGATAGCGACACTGGTGATCCTGGCAGCCGGCGCCCTTTATATTTTTCGACGCCAGTTCCTGCCGGAGTCTGCGTCTTTCAGCATAGTTCCATTGACCAGCTATCAAGGCGAGGTCGGTGAACCCAGCCTCTCCCCGGACGGAAGCAGGGTAGCCTTTGAATGGAACGGCGAAAAACAGGATCACTACGATATTTACATAAAACCGCTCGGCTCCGGCCCGCCGCGCAAGCTGACTGCAGATCCTGCATCGTCCAGGAAACCTGTGTGGTCTCCGGACGGCAATTGGATTTCATTTTATCGTGGCGGGGATGCATTTCTTATCTCTCCGGAAGGCGGGCCCGAGCGAAAACTCACCAATGGGAGAGTCTATTCGTGGTCCCCGGATTCCCGATTCGTCTTGGTTCGACGGGGTGCTACCTCCGCACCACTTGCTTTTCACCTTGTCTCCGTTGAAACGGGGGAAGGATCGGGGCAAGTCACATCGCCGAGACCGGGAATCAGGGGTGATCTTGAAGCGGTTCTCGCACCCGACGGCAAGAAACTGGCATTCATCCGTGTCCCAGGTACAGGCAACTTTTTCCCCAATGACATTTATGTCCAGCCCCTATATGGCGATAAGGCAAGTGGAACGGCATGGCGCCTCACAACGGACAATAGTTACGCATATGGTCTGACCTGGACACCCGATGGCCGGGAGTTGCTTTTCAGCTCCAACCGCAGTGGACGCCGAAGCATCTGGAGGATGAAGGTCTCGCCCGGCAGCGAGGTCCGGAGAGTTCCCGGAACAGATGACGCATTCGAATCGACTATTTCTACCTCAACACCCGGCCGCCTCATCTTTCAACGATGGATTATCAACCAGAATCTGTGGCGAATGCATATACCGGAAAAAGGAGGGCCCAAAGAGATCCCTGAAAGAATTGTCGCCACGAACGGCCCGGAATGGGATCCCCAGTTCTCCCCGGACGGGAAAAGCCTGGCTTTCCGCTCCGAACGATCGGGCTTCCCCGAAATAATGGTAAGCCGCAATGATGGCACCAATTCGATTTCATTGACCCACTTTAAGGGCGCCCGGACTGTCGGCGCACCCCGCTGGTCGCCGGATGGCCGCTTGATCGCCTTTGACAGCCAGGGACCCGACAATATCAAAGTATATGTCATCAGCGCCCAGGGAGGGGCAGCCCGCCCGCTGAATTCGAGTGGTCAGATGGAAGTCAGGCCCAGCTGGTCCCGGGACGGCCGCTGGATCTATTTCGGCTCAAATCTTACCGGCACCCATCAAATATGGAAGTGTTCCGCATCGGGGGATAATATCCAACAGGTTACGAAAAAAGGCGGTTGGGAAGCCTTCGAATCGCCCGACGGAAAGATCTTGTTTTACACCAAGGGTGCATTCACGAGCCCCGGTCTCTGGAACATGCCCACGGCCGGTGGAAATGAAGAACCGGTATCGAAATTGTCCTCCGTTTTCCCGGGCCATTGGGCGGTGATAGACCGGGGCATTTATTTTGTGGATTTTTCAGACACCGGCCCCCAAAAATCGGTACCGGTGAAGTTCTTTGATTTTCAAAAAGGGGAGCTTGCGGTGGTGGGTGCGATAGAAAGGATCCAGCTGAGCCCACCGGTGAGTTTTACCGCAACCCGGGACGGCCGCTGGGTAGTCTGGATGCAGACTGACTACCTCGATTCCAACCTCATGATGATCGACAACTTCCGCTAACGGAATTAGCTGCTGCCTTAGATCCTCGAACTGCCACGATGTCACGGTTCCACTGGCGTCAGTAATCCCGGTCGAGTGGAGCCAGCAGCCCTAATTTCAGGAGAGTTCCTGCCGCGGCTAAGCGGTTTATTGAGAATAGAAACTTGGACTAGCGCACGGTGGGAGTCATCCACCTGCGTCAAATACAGCAAAACCAATCAAACCGCTAAATCACAAAGGCCGCAAAGGTTTTATTTATATATCTTTGAGGTCTTCGCGCCTTCGTGTTTCAATCTCTCGAGCGTTCCAAGTTTCCAGAGAGCCCGGATTTAGGTAACAGTCCTGATGTCAAGATTCACCCGTCAACGGTTCTCTTTTAGAGCGATGCCCTCACCTATCTGGCATTCCACCTGCGGAGTAGCCGCCACATCGCCGTCTCCGCGTCCTTCCGGTATTGCAACTCGTATACAAGCCCAAGGCAGGTCCGGCACGCGAGGTGGCAGGCAGCGTCAGCAGCGTATAATTTTCTTTTCCGCCTCCCGCAGGCGGGGCACGTTAGCCAGAACCTGATTCCGCCGGAGCAGAGTCGCATTGGTATTAGGGGTATGCTGAACTGGAGTCCGCTCTTATGGCGATAGAGGATGGAGACGCCTGTGATCGGCTCGCGGCGGGGATCAACGGATCGGCGGATCATGCTGGTGTCGTTCTTGATGGGGATGGGGTCAAACTCAAAATCCCGCGGCCCTTGCGGCCATGAGGGTTCGACCCCCTCCTTCGGCACCAATAAAATCAATCACATACCCTTACGCTCCGAGAACGCCCGGTTCTTCGCGAATTGTGGTTATCAAGAAAATACTGATGACCCGGCATGATCTTCGTGCTTGATCTCCTGGGATAATCTCCTCGCAATGGTTCGACTCGCGAGTCCATTGGATGCACATCAGAAATGGTCGATCAGGCCGCTCGTCGCTCGCAAGGTGTCGCCATAGATCCCATCGCTCGCGCATTTGCGGATATGACACCTGAGATAATACAAACAATTTCAAATTCGATGCGATCGATTTGGCATACAATCCCGCATGGACTCGGTTGGAGTTAAGTCCAGCAGCAGTGGACAAGGGCAAGGAACCTCCTCTCGGAACCTGGACCCGATCACAAAAGACGGGCTTGGTTTTTCTATTCGCCAAGGTTGTGGAGAAGAATACAGAAAGTGGATCTCTCTATGCGGTTTGCCGCTCATGGTTATGTAAAGTGGAAGCTCAGCGCATTTGGATTCCTTGTGGCTGTCGTGGTGGCCATAACGGTGTGGGCGGTAGGGCCGGTGACCTCGGAGCACGTCCCGCAACGGGTATTGCTCGGCATAACGGAGGATCCGGCGCACAGCCAAATCGTCACGTGGAGAGCAGCCACACCGGTGGAATCGCCGCAAGCTCAGATCGCATCCTGGTCGGGGAGCCCCTCGTTCGGGAAGTCGGCTGTAACGGTGAAAGCCCATGCCGAGCAGTTCACGACTGGTTCCGGGTCAAAAGTTGTACATTACGCAGCCAAGTTTACGAACCTCGAACCCGGCAAGCACTACGGTTATCGCGTGGGGGATGGAACCACATGGAGCGAATGGTTTCATATTCGCACCGCCAGCGAAAAAGCGGACCCGTTTCGTTTCATTTTCTTGGGCGACGCGCAGTCGGACGTGAAATCGCTATGGTCGCGCACGGTTCGAGAGGCCTTCAAGACCGCGCCCGACGCCTCACTTGTCCTGCATGCCGGCGACCTAATCAATGATGGTTTCGATGACGGCCTCTGGGGTGAATGGAGTGATGGGATCGGCTTCATCGGAGCCATGCTGCCGAACCTGCCCGCAGTGGGCAACCACGACATGAATCAGCCCAAAGGAGCACCAGGTCTCCCGAAGGCTGTATATCCGTTATGGAAGGCCCATTTTGCCTTACCTCAAAATGGCCCGGCTGACGCCCCCCTGCTCGAGGGTGAAGCGTACTGGGTAGACTACCAGGGCGTGCGTTTCATCTGCATCGAAGGCAACGCCTATTCGCGCGAGAACTACGATCCCGAAGTCAAAAAATTCGTGCAGAAAAAACAGATCGAATGGGTCGAGAGGCTACTGGCTAAGAATCCGAATCGTTGGACCATCATGCTGCACCACGAACCCATGTACGGCGTCGGCAATAATCCCGACAACCCCGAACTGCGCGACGCGTTTCTCGCCCTCTACGACAAGTACCACGTCGACCTGGTTCTGCAAGGTCATGACCATGTGTACGCGCGCTCGCATAAACTTGCCGGCGGAAAGATCGTGGGGGCAGGCGATCCAGGCACCGTCTATGTCGTCTCCGTCAGCGGTCCGAAGATGTATCCGTTTAACCCGAAGTACAAAGTCTTGATGAAGAAAGTTGTTCCCGATACGCAAATGTTCCAGGTCGCCGAAGTCACCGGCGACCACATCCGGTTGGATTCATATTCGACAGGCGGCGAACGCGTGGATGGATTCGAACTCAAAAAGAACAGGGACGGCCAATCGACGCTCGTTGAACTGACCGAGCCTGCCAGGCAATAATCTTCCGCATCCTAAAATCCGTAGATCAGTTTTAGCGATGCTTTCACCACCAGATCGGCCGCCTCAGGACCAACATTGCTGCTGAATACTTCATATCCTCCCTCGTTGTACTGATACACCGGAGGGATATAGCCTATCTTGTCGTTGCACTCTGTTATTACAAAGGTGTTTTTATATCTTGACGCAGCCTTGATGGCCATTCCCAGCTCGGTACCGAAGCCGGCTGGTATAGCAACGAGTACTGCGTTGCCCACCCGGGCCGCGGAGATGGTAATGGGAACCTTGAGGGCGGGATCTTTGCCGATTTCGAGGCTCTGCGGCTTTTTCCCCGGCAGTTCAATGGTCACAGCTGCCGTCCTGATTTCCCCTCCTGGAGAGGCTTCCCTGATCCCTCGAAACACGTGTACCACCTCTTCACCCAGGAGCGTCCCGAGGAGAACGGTTTCCGGTATCCACCCGGGTTCCGTATTGAAATCGGGGGTCATCGCGTACCAGGGATTGATGTCGCCGGCCGCTCCCACGAATACGGGGGCAATTGTAGTCGAACCCAGGATTTTTTCCACGAATTGCTGAGCGATACCCAGCACGTCCCCGCTTATCTGCATGTTTTTTGCGCCCATGGAGGTGTTGTGGGTTGCATAGTCAAAAACGGCGGCAATAGGTGTGCCGTCAGGCTTCGTCACCTTCAGTACCAGGACTTCCTTGTCCGCCGGGCCATAAGGATTCCGGGCGAGGGAAGCCCCTCCCAAACGGCTCGACCCGTCCGCCTTTAATACGCGCCGCGAGGCTCCAATCGGCGAGGATCCTGCCCCGACGGCTGTGTACGCCGGGGTCATGCCGCTCACAGCTTCTCGAATGACTTTCAGCAACTTGGGTTTGAGAGATTCGGTGTAGGAAATGTTGTTCGGGTGCGCACGCCCCTTGTTCAAGCTGGGAGAAGGGCCGCTGTGAGTGTGGGTACAGGCAAGCAAAAGTTCCTCAGGCTTCAACCCAAATTCTTTCAAAATGGCGGTTTGCAGGAATTCGTAAGCATCGCCTAATCCCACCAGGTCGAGTGATACCATGACCATGCGGTTTTCTCCGCTTTGGAATGCAATTACCCGCGCAAAGATGCGATCGTGCACTCCCTCCGATAATCCCTTCCGCGCTCCGTACCCGCCCATTTCAACGGGGAGGTCGGGGGTAATATCAATCCGTGCAACGCCGGCGCGAAGAATCTGTACGTCTGCTTCCGCATGAATTCTCGACCAGCCCGCAAAAAACAGTATTGACAGAACAAACATCAGAGCCACTCTGAAGCAACGAGAATGCATGGTCATATTTAAGCCTCTCCTCGGCATTTTTTCGTACATCCTGGGCGCTCTTCGAGGGCTCCGCGATTCAATTAAAGGTTTTGCCTTCGGAAGCCAGCTTTTCAAGAAGCGCCGCCGGCTTCCAGAATTTCGAATCGGCGTTGGGCACTGAAGCAAACTGCTTCATCGCGCGCACAATTTGGAGCAAGCCGACCGTGTCGGCATAAAACATCGGACCGCCACGGTAACGTGGAAAACCGTACCCGGTGATATAGACGACGTCGATATCCGAAGCGCGCGCTGCAATACCCTCCTCGAGGATGCGCGCCCCTTCGTTCACCAGGGCGAGGACGCAACGCTGCACGATTTCCTCTTCCGAGATATTGCGTGGTGTGATGCCGATCTCCGCGCGGTAATCCGCAATCATTCTGTCTACTGCGGGATCGGGGATCGGGTCGCGCCGGCCTGGTTCGTACCGATACCAGCCGGCGCCGGCCTTCTGCCCATACCGTCCGGCTTCGCACAATCGATCGGCAATGCCCGAGAATTTTAGTTCCGGCTGCTCGATATAGAGACGCTTGCGGATCGCCCAGCCGATGTCATTGCCCGCCAGGTCCCCCGTTCGGAACGGCCCCATCGCCATGCCCCAGGCTTCGAGCGCCTGATCCACCTGCCGGGGCGAGGCGCCCTCGTCGAGCAGAAACTGGGCCTGGCGTACATAATGTCTGAGCATCCGGTTTCCGATGAATCCATCGCACACACGCGAAACCACCGCGGTTTTCATGATCTTTTTTGCTACGTGCATGACAGTGGCCAGCACATCCGTGGCGGTTTGGCTGCCGCGCACCACCTCGAGCAGCTTCATGACGTTCGCCGGACTGAAAAAGTGCAGGCCTACCACATCCTGCGGCCGGCGGGTAAAAGCGGCGATTTTATCGATATCCAGAGTCGAGGTGTTCGTTGCAAGAATCGCCCCTTGCGGGAGGTGATCATCCAGCATCTGGAAAACCTGTTTCTTGACTTCCATCTCCTCGAACACCGCCTCGATCACAAGATCGGCGCCTGCAAGGTCATCGTAGGACAGAGTCGGGGTCAGCAGCCCCATGCACCGATCGAGCTTTTCCCGCGTGATCTTGCCTTTTCGCAGCGAGTTTTCGTAGTTGCCGCGGATGGTGGCGACGCCTTTATCCAAGATTTCCTGTTTCAGCTCCAGAAGCGCAACTGGAATTCCCGCGTTGAGGAAATTCATCGCAATTCCGCCGCCCATAGTGCCGGCGCCAATCACGCCAACCCTCTCGATTTTGCGGACAGGGGTATCCACTGACACGTCCGGGATCTTGACGGCTGCTCTCTCGCTGAAAAATGCATGCCGCTGAGCGCGCGACTCGGGCGATTGCAGTAGCTGGACAAAAAACGCTCTTTCGATGGCCAGTCCCTCTTCAAAAGGCTTTGAAACAGCCGCGGCCACAGCATCCACGCATTTGAGCGGAGCTGGAAAATTCCTTGAAGTACTGGCGATCTTATCGCGGGCTTGGCGGAAAAACTCCTCCGCGCCCGGAAAGTCGATCTGGATGCTGCTCACCCGCCTGGCCGGGCGCCTCTCTTCGATCAGCTTTTGCGCGAATGCGATCGCAGCCGCAAGGAGATCACCCGCGATAACATCGTCGAACAGGGCCGTGCCTTTAAAGCGCTCTGCCGATGAGGCCGCGCCGGTGACAATCATGTCGAGCGCGGCCTCCACACCGATCGCCCTCGGCAAGCGCTGGGTGCCGCCTGCGCCCGGCAACAGGCCGAGCTTGACCTCCGGGAGGGCAATCTGGGCGGTGGGGGTTGCCAAGCGAAAATGACAGCCGAGTGCCAACTCCAGCCCGCCACCCATGCATGTACCAGAAATGGCGGCAATGGTAGGCTTGGCGCTTTCTTCGAACCGGCGGATTACGGTCCGCAGAATGGGTTCGGTGAGAGCCCGGGGGGTGTTGAATTCCCGAATATCCGCACCCCCCGAGAAATCCTTGCCCGCGCCCGTTAAAACAATGGCCTGGACCTTGGAATCCTCAAGGGCCCGATCGAGGCCGGCAACCAAACCGGCGCGCACGTCGCAGCTGAAGCTGTTTACAGGAGGGTTGTGAATGGTTATGACCGCAACCCCGCCGTGGACTTCATAGATCACCTGATTCACAAGATCCCCCTCTGAGCAGTCGATCGCAGGTGGATACACCCGCAATCCAAGTTCAATGTCGTGCGGGACCTCCCCGGCAATCGATCACCGGGCCGTTGCCTGCTTCATCTCGTAAATAATGCCGGCATCCAGCAGCTCTTTTGTTTTCGTCGCGTCGAGTCCCAAGAGTTCCGCCAACACCGAGCGCGAGTGTTCTCCCAGGAGCGGCGCGCCGGTCGTCGGCCGGCCCGGTGTCATCGAAAACTTGACCGGCACACCCGTGACCCGATGAGGTCCTGCAGCCAGGTGCTCGATCGTGGGAAACATTTCGCGAAAAGCCGCCTGCGGATGCTCTACAACCTCCGCCAGCGTATGGACTGGCGAGCAGGGAATCCCGGCGGACCGGAGCCTCTCCATCCATTCGGAGGCCGTTGCCTGTTGGAAGATGTCCGTAAGAATCCCTTCCAGCTTCTCGCGGTTCCGCGCCCGCAGCGCATTGGTGGCAAAGTCGGGATGGGATTCGAGATCCTGACGGCCCATGATCCGGCAGAAGATCGACCACAATTTTTCGCTGCCGACCGCCATGGCAAAACCACGGTCCTGCGCATTGAATACACGGTACGGAGCCACGGTGGAAAAAGCAGTACCGAGAGGCTGCGGCACTTGTCCTGATCCCAGGTAAGCCATGAAATTAGAGCTCATCGCCGAAATCAGTCCATCGAACATGGAAACATCGACCCACTGACCCTGGCCCGTTTGATCCCGTGCACGCAATGCCAGCAGAATGCCGATGGTCGCAAAGAGTCCGGCGGTTATGTCCGCCACCGAGTACCCGCTCCGAACCCGCTCGCCCGATTCCGTACCGGTCACACTCACCAGTCCGCTGGAGCATTGAACAATAAGGTCCATGGCCGCCTCGTCGCGGGAAGGGCCTCCCTGACCATACCCCGAGATCGAGCAGTAGACCAGGCTGGGATTGCGCGAGTGGACAGCCTCGTATCCGAGGCCGAGACGAGTCATGGCACCCGGGCGAAAATTCTCAATCAGCACATCCATCTGATCAACCAGACGCAGGCAGAGGTCGACCCCCTCGGGCTTCTTGAGATCCATCGAAATGCCGTACTTTCCGCGGTTGAGCCCGAGGAAGAAGGCGGCCTGCCCGCCAACGAAAGGTGGACCCCACCCCCGCCCGATGTCCCCGCCTTCAGGCGGTTCCAACTTGTAGACGGTAGCACCAAAGTCCGCCAGCATCAGAGTGCAATAGGGGCCAGCCAGTGCATGAGAGAAGTCCAGGACACGGAGTCCTGCTAATGCTGACCTCGACAAAGCCTGTCGACCGGCGGTTTGCTCCTCCGATAAGGATCCTTGTGACATTGCCTGCACCTTTTTATCGAAGAGCGGATAATAATTAATCAATCTACTAAATGTCAATAATAACGCAATTTGAGAGAAGCTTTGTTTGAAATCTAATGTATATTAAATTGAGAATTGCCCCATGTTGGATGATTAATTTTTTCCGCAGAATATATCTAGAAGCGTTTCTTGGTTTCGGATACAATTGCCGGATTTGTTTGCAGCGGATGGACTCCTCTAACTCCAGGTCGCAACTTTCGGGCTTTCACAGGTTAAGAAGTCTGCCCGAGCACTTCGGCCACCCCGAATGCTCATTCTCACTTTACATCCGTCACCCGGCGCACCAGGCATAAGTAAGAAGCAATTCCGACCACCATCCAAAGGCCGATGGCTATCAGGGGGGCATCGAATTTTCCTGTGTATTGAACCATGACGCCTGTGAGCCAGGGAGCGGCAATGCCCGCCAAATTGGCTGCCATGTTTTGAATGCCGGCTATCCTGCCGATGGCCGAACCGGGCATAAGCGTCTGGGTCAGGCCCCAGTAATTCGCGGTAGTCAGGCCAAGTCCGCTAAGGGAAAAGACGGCGAGAAAGAGCGCCAGAGCCCGAGAATCCGAAAAGGCCGCCAAGGCCGCGCTTGATGCGATCAGGAAGCCGGCGATGGTGAACGCCTTTCGGACAGCCACAGCATCCAACCCACGGGCAATCAGGTAATCTGCCGCGAATCCGGCAAGCATGGCAATCGTCGCCATTCCACCGAACGACAGAAAGGTAAACCAGCCGGAACCGGCCAGGGAGAGCCCGTGCCGGTCTTTGAAATAAATGGGCAGCCAGGTCATGCAAAAGTACACAAAATAGTTATAGCAGAATGTCCCCAGCAGCGTTCCCCAGATGATGCGTGTGGACAGGATGGTCTTCCAGGAAGCTGCACCACCCGCCGCCGCGTCATTCGGGCTTACCGATTTTGCTGCGGCTCCTGTATGGAGCATTCCCGCGCATGACTACGAACCAGGGCAACAACCAGATCAAGCCACCCAGCCCGGTCGCGACAAACATCGGTTTCCATCCGTAGGCACCAACCAGGCTGGCCGCAATTGGTGCTCCGATCGCAGGACCCCATTTTGTGCCTGAAAGAAAGATCCCGATCGCCAAGCCCCTGAGCTTTTCCGGGAAATTCCTCCGGATGTAGCACATCGCACCCGGAGTGACGACCGCTTCCCCGAATCCCAACAGCACTCGCGTTACGATCAGGGCACTGAAGGATGCAGCAAGGGCGGTCGAAGCCGAAACCGTGCTCCAAAGCAGCAAGCCCAGGGCGAAGGTCCATTTAACCCCGTAACGATCGACGATCCAGCCCGCCGGGATCTGCAGGAAGGTGTAAACCCAAAAGAACGAGGAGAGCAGGACGCCGGAAGACGCCGGGGAAAGCGGCAGGCTCTTTCGAATTTCGGGCAGCGCAGTGGCCAGATTGATGCGATCGACATACGAGATCACGGCCGCCAGTGCCAACAATACCACTACCACCCAGCGCGTCCCCGGAACAGATGAAGACTCGGATGGCCCTGATATCCGCTCCAGATCGGGACGGTGCGTTGTCTTTCGGAATCGGTTGTGTTCCAAAGTGGGATTCAATTCCGGTGGCCTGCTAGATCCGTTCGATGACCATGGCGATTCCCTGGCCCACCCCGATGCACATGGTTGCGATGCCCAGCCTCGATTTCGCTTCATCTCCCAGCGCGCAGACCAGCGTGGTCAGGATTCTCGCTCCTGAACAGCCCAGGGGATGCCCCAACGCGATGGCGCCGCCGCGCGTGTTGACTCTGGAGTCTTCCTGATCGATACCGAGGCCCTTGAGCACCGCCAGCGACTGCGCCGCGAAAGCCTCGTTCAACTCGATGAGGTCGATGTCGGCAAGCGCAAGCTTAGCCCTGTTCAATGCTTTGAGTGTAGCCGGAACTGGGCCGATCCCCATGGTGCGAGGGGGAACTCCGGCAACTCCGACTGAGAGAATGCGGGCCATGGGTTTAAGGCCGTGCGTACGCGCATAGGAATCCGAAGCGATGAGCAGAGCAGCCGCACCGTCATTCAGCGTACTGGAGTTCCCGGCTGTAACCGTCCCTCCTTCCTTGAACGCGGGCTTCAGCGAAGACAGCTTATCGAGAGACGTCTCACGACGCGGGCCTTCATCCACGCTGAAGAGATCGCTTTTCCTCGGCACCGGGACGATCTCATTCCGAAACAGTCCACCGTCGATCGCCGCGAGTGCCTTGCGGTGGCTTTCGAGGGCGAAGACATCCTGGGATTTCCGATCGATACCATATTCGAGCGCGAGGTTCTCTGCGGTCTGTCCCATCGGATCCGTATTACCCATCTCCGTCTGCCGCGGATGGACAAACCGCCAGCCCAGTGCAGAGTCGTAAATGGTTACATTGCCCCGCGGGAATCCGGCATCGGGTTTGGGCATGACCCATGGCGCCCGCGTCATCGATTCCAGGCCGCCAGCCACATAGACATGGCCTTCTTCCGAACGGATGGCACGTGCAGCACAGGCCACAGCCTCCATCCCCGAACCACAGAGCCGGTTGACAGTACAACCGGGCACCGACACGGGAAATCCCGCCAGCAAAAGGCTCATCCGCGCAACATTCCTGTTGTCCTCGCCCGCCTGGTTGGCGCAACCCATGTAGACGTCCTCAACCTCCGAAGCAGGCACTCCGCTTTTCTCCAGGACGCTTTTCAATACGATCGCCCCGAGGTCGTCGGGGCGGATCCCCGCCAATGCTCCTCCGAGCCTTCCTATAGGGGTCCGAACTGCAGCAACGATCCAAGCTTCCCTCACAGAACCTCCTCATCGAAATCATTTCGACATGATTGTCTCGAAACCATCCTCATGGGCAAGTGGTCCCACTTACTCCCGAGAGGAGAGGCTCGATCAGCCCGGGATCGAGAAAAAGCATCTGCCTCACTTGCAGGTGTGCTCAGTGAAAACGGCTCAGCAGATCGCCGATCTGGCGAATATATATGGATTCCGATGCCGGATCGAGGTGCGTTTTCGCCACCTCGTAGCCGCCTTCCATATACGCTTTCTGATTCGGGAAGTAACCCACGTTCCCGTTGGTGTATCCCACCAGGTAGGCGTGAGCCGCGGGTGCAGCCGCCTTTACGCGTTTACCGATGACGTTGAACATTTCGCCGGGAAATGTGATCCACATCATGTCTGCGACGCGCACCGCGGTGGTGGGTATGCGGACCGCCGTATTCGTGAAATCATCAAACAGTTCGCGGTATTGCCGGGGCAGCAGGATCTCCGCTGTTTCCAATTGAAACCGCGCAGGGGCGGGATTTGCAGGAGAGAGTTCCCGGTAGACGCGGGCAACTTCGGCTCCGATCTCCTCGCCGAGAGCCCAGGTGGTGTCGATGTCGTCCGGGGCTCCGTCGAGACCCCCAACCACCCGCGGGTTTACATCTCCATCGGCACCCTGCAGAAAAATGGCGCCGATGCCAGGAAACTGCTTCTCCACGTAATCCTGCATGCGCCCCATCCACTCGCCGGATATCCTGCTGTTACGGCCTCCCAAGGAGGTGCCATGACAGGCGTAATGGATCATCGCCGCCAGTGGTTTTCCCTCCATGGTGTCTATGCGCACGACATCGACTGTATCATCGATCGGACCGTCGGGATTTGCACCCAGTCGAACAACTCCCGCAAAATCGGCGATCTGAACCGGCTTGTCGGTTTTGTATTTGCCAAAAGACTGGCTGCGATCGTTTTCATCAAATGTCAGAGGGGAGACAGCATCTTTGGATCGCACCATGCGCCGGTTCATGCCGATGCGCGAACGCCCGGCCCCGGCTGCGATCCGCACCGGCTGAAGCTTTCCCGAGGCTTCCCTGGCGACCGAGAGCAGTGCCTTCTCGAACTCTTTTTCCCACGGTGTCGCCATCTTGGGATCCGCCGATGGCGCCGCGTGATTGTGTGTCTCTGATAGGAGGATGCTGCTTATCGGAATTCCCGTGGCGTCGGCAATCCTGGCGCGCCAGATATCGTGCCCTCGCACACCGATGATATCCGCAACCACGAAAGCCACTCGATTGCCTCCGCTCTCGAGCACGAGAGCGCGCACATAGAGCTTGTCGTTGCCGTGGATCCCGTCGGATGGAGCGTTCCGCATGTCGTAGCCGCCCATAAAGACCGGCCCCGAGGGGGTGATGTCCACTTTGGCATATCCAGCACGGAGCGCCTGAGCAGGAGCGGGAATGGAAAAAAGCATAATCATGATCCCAAGTAGTGATGATTTCATTTCGACTCTCCTTAACTTACCACCGGCGGGGGGGTGGTGCTGATTCATTCGGGGCGTCTCCGCAGAATCGCAAACCCGGGCCCGCACCTTTTCTGAAGGCTTCAGTGACTGGCTCCGCGCTTCTTCGGGAACGATCGTTTAAGCATACCCACCATTCGGTTAAGGAGCCTTCGTTTCAATTTCGCGCAACCGAGCATTCGCTTCCTTGTATGCAGGGTCCAGGGCGAGAGTGTGTCGAAACTCCCTCGCTGCTTCCTGGTTCTTCCCAAGACTGCCCAGAGCGCAGCCTAAATCATAGTGCGCTTCGGGATCGTTGGGCATGATTCGGACAGTCTCGCGGAAGTGGATCGCGGCCTTCTCAAATTGGTCCAGTTGTGCCAGGAGGAGACCCAGATTCATATGGGCGGCGGCATCATTGGGTTCCAGACGCAGGACTTCGGAGTATTGAGCAATCGCGTCGCCCATTCTTCCCTGTCGTTCAAAGGCAAGCCCGAGATTGTATCGGGCGAGAATGAAAGTGGGCTTGATCATCAACGCTTTCTGCAAGTATTCGATTGCTTGAGCCAGCCTCCCCTCTTTCACCAGGATAAGCGCGAGCCTGTGGTAGGGCTCGGCATAGTTGGGCTCATCCCGCAGGGCTTCCCGGTACTGGGTCATGGCTTCCGCAACTGCTCCCTGGTGCTCACTCGCGACACCGAGATAATAGTGGGCCTCGGCACTATTAGAGTTGCGCGCCAGCATGGCCCGCAATTGTTCGATGGCGGCCCCGGTCTTGTTCTGGCTGAAAAAAATGTCTGCCACCAGCAGCAGTGGCTTGAGGTCGTCGGGCCGCAGGCGCAAGCCTTCATTCAATTGGAAAAGCGCTTCATCGACCGCTTTGGGATTTGTGCCCTGGGATTTGAGAAGCGTGCGGGACAGGAAGTGCCGCGCGTCCGGATCCTCGGGCTCGACTTTGACGGCACGCCTGGCCAGGCGCAGGATCTTTTCGGAGTTGCCGAACCGGCTGAGGAAACCGGCTTGTTTGAGCAGTTGGGTGGCTGAGCAGCAGTAATCGAGCAATTCTTCGGCGATTGGATCCTCCATCGGCGGTACCACCGTGAGGTCGGTCCGCAGCAGAGTTCTTAGTTCCGCGGCCGCCTTTTCTTCGTCTCCAAGCGCCTGATAGGCATCCGCCAGCAATTGGTGCGGAGGCCGGAAAAGTGGATGATCACGAACGAGCGGTTCAAGGTGCTGAATGATCCGGCTCCAATCCTGCCGCCTTGCGGCCACACGGCCCAAACCGAAAATCGCCTGGGGAAGGAGAACCTTGCCTCCGGCATCCGCAGTGCGTTCGTAGTAATAAGCCGCCCGATCCAGGTTTCCCTGTTTGAAAAAAAGGTCGGCCAGTCTCAGCACTGCGGGAAAATAACTGGGAGCCAGCTCGACGGTTTTGAGCAGCAACTGGAGCTGGCGGACATCCTCGCCCTTTTCCTCCTGCAGCAACGCCTCGCAGTAGCTCCAGCGGTATTCATTCGGCGCCAGACTGCGGGCAATTTCATATGAGGCGGCTGCCTGATCGTAAATTTGATTGGCATGATAGACCATTCCCAGCGAACCTACGGCACGTGCGGAATCCGGATGACGGCGCGCCTCCTCATCGGCGGCGGCCAGAAGGCCGCTCAACTCGGGATTCCGGACTTGAAGGCTTGGTATGGTGGGAATCGGATACGGCCCTTTCTGCCGCATAAGGAAATTCAAGAGAAACCAGGTGCCTAGCCCCAGAGCTGCTGCAAACAAAGCCAGCTTCCAGAGCCAGGCTTTGTCCTGAAAGCCGGAATCGCGGGAAATGAAAGGTTTCATGGAACCATTATACGCAGGCAGGCAGTGAAAAACCGCAGATGCATGTCCGCGAATCGCCGCCGGCAAGACCGGCGGCGATCCGCGGACCCCTTCCCCGCAGGGATGCCAGGGTACTGACTAGAAAATAATCTTTAATCCGAACTGGATCTGCCTTGGCTTGTTCCTCTGGACGAGAAGTTTGCCATAGGTCGGACTTTGAAGCGCCGTATCGGGCACGTCAAATTCGGGAGTATTGGTCAGGTTGAAAAATTCGGTCCGGAACTGGACGGATCTTCCCTCGGAAATCTTGATGCTTTTAAAGAGGGAGAAATCGAGGTTGCTCAGACCTGGCCCCCTCACATCCGGAAGCGTGCGTGAAGTGTTCCCGAAAGTATAAGGGAGGGGGGCGATGAAATTTTCGGTCTTGAAGTACTTGTCTATTCTGGAGCTTGAATCGGCCTCCAGCTTGCCGCTGGATCCGTTATTATTCGGACGCAGGATGATGTTGTTGGAAAAAGAGTTATTGGACGTCGTGAGAGCCAGCGGAATTCCGGTCTGGAAATTGACAATTCCGTTGACCTGCCATCCGCCCAGGAATCCATCCACGATCGGCGACCAGTCGCGGCCGATTTTGGCGCTCTTCCCGAACGGCAGGGCATAATTGAAGCTCGTCACCATCCTTTGGGAAATGTCCTGATCCGAAATCGTTCGATCGGCGCGGCGATTGTAGAAATCCTGGTGAGAGGTAGTCGGCTCCAACCAGGAGCTTGCACCCGAATTGTCGTCGATCAACTTGCTCGCGGTGTAGGAGACCAGGAAACTGAAGCCGCCGGAGAACCGCTTGTTCACCTTGGCCTGGAAGGAGTGGTAGATCGAGGAGGCTGCGGAAGGAACGTTTATCCTCAACGAGGTGTACTGTGGATGAGGCGAGAGCAGTTGGCCCTTGGTCACCTGAGGCGCTGCTAACGTCCCGACTTTGATGATCCCATAGAACGGATTGGGGACCAGGGTCCGGGTGTCGGCGCCCATCAACTGGCTGGGGATCTGGTTGACGGCAAATCCCCCGCCATCCTGCAGGTTGGAGCCTTTGGTGCCGCCATAGGCAGCTTCCACAACCCATGTGGTGCCAAACTTTTTCTGGACATTCAGATTCCACTGCTGAAAGTAGGGCGTCACAGCCACGAGATCGTACCAGCTCATCGCGAGGCCAATGTTTGTTTGAGGCCCACCGGCGGATCCCAAAACCGGCACGAAGCCGTTCGGATAAGGATCGCTGAGTTTACCGACCGGGTTGGCGCCATCGATGGAGGCAACGTACGGGTTGCTCGCGCTGAATCCCACGCCGATGCCATCGGAGGTCCCATAAGGATGGGGGGCATAAAAGAGGCCGTAGCCGGTCCGGATGACCAGACTCTCGGCTATCTGATAAGCAAGACCGACGCGCGGGGCGAAATTGTTCTTGTCGACGGTCCACGGGGTTCGCCGATCATCACTGGCGAACAATACAGCGCCCTTCAGGTTCATACCGGGGACCTGGCTGGCGATTGGCGAAGCGGCCTCACGGTCAAACCAGCTGATATTGTTGAAGCGTTCGGTAAACGGGAACTCGAGGTCGTAACGCAAGCCCAGGTTTAACGTCAGCTTCGTGGTCATCCGCCAGTCATCCTGAAAGTAGAATCCGTCGTACCAGTTTTGCGTGGCGGGGTTGGCGGCAATGTTCAGAGTGCCGGCTGAGGCGACGCCAAGCAGTGCCGCGGCTATGGCGTTGCCGGCCGTGGTGGATGCGACCGTCGCATTTGGCCCCTGGGTATAGACGCGGTCGAAATCAAATCCGCCGGCAGCCCGGGAATTCGCAAACCGGCTGGCCCGGTTCATTTTCATTTCCGATCCGATCTTCATGACGTGGCCGCCAGCCATGCGCGACAAGCTCATCAGGGCTGCGTGCGATTCCTGCTTGCCGAACTGGTAGTTCACGCGCGATCCGAATCCGTCATAGCCCACAAAGGTGAAGCGCGGAAAAACGTGCGCCTGCGAGTTGTCGTACATGTACTGCGGAAAGCCCAACTCCGTCAGGTTGTATCCCAGACTGGGGTTGAACTGCGCAAAATACAGGTAATTATAGGAGTATTTGAGATCCAGCAGGTACGTCGGGCTGATGCTATAGGTGGTCCCGAGAGAGACGCTGCGATAGTTCGATGGGTATTTCTCCGACCATACGTCCGCAATATTGCCGTAGAGATTGGGGTACGAGAACGTACGGTTCCCGAAGGAGAAGCGGCCGAAAAGAGACTGCTTCGGGGAGATCTGGTGATCGATCCGGATGTCGAACTTGTGATCGTTGATCGGGACGCTCTGGCTTTTTACAAAGTTGGTCGCGTGGGTGTAAGCATCGCCCGCCGAAAGCGGCGCCGGGAAATAGGCGAGCGTCTTTTTCATGATGGGATCGATCCGGGTCGAGGGAATGATATTATTCGGGAACGGCGTCCTCGAATAGATTTTGGTGGTCGGATTATAGGTCGTCGAGAGCGGGTCATAAATGATGACCTTCGACCCGGAAGAGTTGAATGTTTCCGAGAAGTCCCCGGACAGTTCCTTGGCGGTCGGAACCGTGTTGGGAAACGTTCTGCCGCCACGTTCCAGCAGGGATTCCCAACTGAAGAAGAAGAAGCTCCGGTTCTTCCCGTTGTACAATTTGGGCACAAAGAGCGGCCCGCCGATGGTCCCGCCGAACTGGTTGCGCTGGAAGGACGCGAGCGGAATATGGCTCTTGTTGTTGAAGAAATTGTTCGCGTCCAGAACGCTGTTGCGCAGGAATTCGTATGCCGTCCCGTGAATTGAGTTCGTTCCCGATTTGGTCACGATATTGACGACACCGCCGGCTGCCCTTCCGTACTCGGCTGAGTAGGAGTTGGACTGAACCTTGAACTCCTGGGTGGCGTCCACGGAGGGGAAGACCGCTACGGCTACCATCGCGCCCGTGCTCCCTTCGGGGACAGTGTTGGGCGCGCCATCCAGCAGAAGCTCATTGGTGTTTCCACGGGCTCCGCTGATTGAGAAATTGCCCGCCCGGTTGAAGGGCTGGGCCGCATTCTCCATCTGGCGGTTCGGGGCGACACCGGGAACAAGAGTCACCAGCGAGAGAGTCTGCCGGCCGTTGAGCGGCAATTCCATGATGGCCCTGTTCTCGACCACCTCGCCGAGCGACGAAGTCGTGGTGTTGAGCAGCGGTGTTTCGGAGGTGACATTGACGGTTTCGCTGAGATTCCCGACTTCCAGTTTGATCAGGATTTCGAGGCTGTCAGCGACACGCAGGAGTATGCCGCCCTGCACGAACTTCTTGAAACCGGTAAGTTCGGCCGAAACCTCGTAGGTCGCGGGCGGCAGATCGGTGACGACAAATCGTCCACGCTCGTCCGCCACGGCGGTTTTGGCAAGATTCGTACCCACGTTTGTGACTTTGACGGTCGCTCCGGGCACCACTCCACCCGATGAGTCCACCACGTTTCCCCAAAGACGCCCATTTTGCGTTTGCGCGCCGGCCACAAGGGGAAAGGCGAGAAATAAGAATGTAAAAACGATGCGAAATCGCACTGTACCCTCCTTCCTTCTCTTTTGCGCTGATGCCTTCAAAAATTAGGTCTCCAATATCCTGGCATGCATTTCAAATCGAACCCGAGGTTCAGGTCCTGGCTCTTCTCCTTTCCCAGATCTCTTCGCCGTAAAGCGCGAGAACTGCCTTGACCATCTCATCTTCCACCTCGGGAGCCCAGCCCACAGGCAAGGCATATTGAATTCGAATCACCTGGGACTGGTAGGCATCCTGACGGACGATTTCCCGGGTGGGGATGTAGAGGTTATGTTCGGCAAAATAGCCAAAAACCATGGTCGGATTTTTCTGCCGCAGAACATCCTTAATGCGCGCTCCAATGGGAGCGCATGGCTCGCCCTGGATCGCAATGAGGTTCAGTCGGCCGATTTTCGCCGCCAGAACTTCCTCGTAGCGGCATTCGTACTTCCTCGGCGTGCTCAATTTCGGCACGAGGTAAGCATCATCGGTGCAGGTGTAATCGGAGCTTTTGGTGGGGAACGGGATTCCTTCCTTATAGTGATTGATCAGGGCCCGGATCCAGTTGGAAGGCCTGCGCGGATCCGGAAAGGGCACAAAACCGATGTCAAGAGGAATCCCCCGCGCCAGTTCCAGCGCACGATTGTAGGGCAGCGGCTCCGCCAGCGGCAGGTCGACCACCTTCAACTGACTGGTGATCTCCCCGGTTATATCTTCCATCGGATGAGTCAGGATATCGCCCACCGCCTCTGCCAGTTCGTGGCCGCGCTGCTTGCATGCGGCAAGCGGATCGGTCACACCCGCGGGGGGCAGGCAGAATTGGTTGCCGCCGCAGGCGTCGGCATAAAGGGCAAGTGCGCCGGGCATCTTCTGCTCGAGTTCATCCATCGCGTACCCCGGGTGAGACGGACCATAACCATTGGGGCCGCTCAGCGGATGGGTCGGGTGGTTGAAAAGAACGGCAACCGGCTTGTCTCCCTTGAGAACTTTCAGCACCTGGATTTCATAATCGGCGTGGACGCTGCCGCTTACCCGGATGAAATGGCCCTGCCCGAAACCGAAGTGAAGCGAAACCGGGCCTTCTTCCTTCGCGATCGCTTCCTTGATCAGGCCGAAGATCTTCTCCGCCAGCATGAGGCCGTAGTCAAAGTTGTCGGGCACAATCTGGATGGGACCCTGGTGGTTATGTGTCGCCAGGAGAATCAAGTGGGAGGGAGGAATGCCGAGTTCCCGCTCGACGCGCTCGCGCAAAATCGGGGTTGCCACATCGAGGCAGTTAAAATCGTAAGTCACGAAGACCAGCCGCTTCTGACCGTCGTGAAGGGTCAGGCAGCGCGCATGAATCGGATGATACACGGTCGGAGGATCGGGTTTCCGGCCATTGGCGCAGACTCGCGGCTTATCCGGCGTCACATCGACCCGTGCGGTGCCGGCGGACATCCTGAAGGCGGAAGTCTGAGCTGCCGGTGCGTCCGCTCGTAACAGGGAATTCCCGACAATGGGAATCCCGCCTGCCGCCATCAGAAACTCACGTCGATTGAAATTCTTATCGCTCACGTTCTCCTCCAGTTTCAAATTCGGGAATACCCTCCAATCCGTCCGCTCCCAGAATCCCATCATTAATAAGGGCGGTCGGATTTCTGCAGCGCTCTGGTGGCGCGGTTCATCTTGCGCAGGTCGATCAATGGATGGTGGAGCCCGGCGAGTTCGCCTCGCTGCTCGATGATTCGTTCAATCGTGTCAGCAACAAACTTCATGTAATCCCTATCGCCAAGGAATAGATGGTGCGGAAGCCAAACGGCCTCCTCGTAAGCCGCCCGCTCGGAAACCGGGCAATGATAGGCCTGAAAGTCCGCCCTCTGGGGGCTGCGTCGCAAAGCATCAAACTGCTCCGGCTTCGGGGTGAACAGGGAGCTGCGGTAGACCGGTTCGTAGAAAATCCCGTCGCTGGGGACCCCTTCCATTTCGAGAGCCGCAATCAAGTGCTCCCGCGAGAGCCCGCCCAGCTTCGCCGAGTCGAACTTGAACAGGAATTGATAAATCGCCGGTGTGGTGATGCGCGGGTCCCAGCGAAGCGGCGTAATTCCGGGAAGAGATGCAAGGCGCTCCGACAGGTATTCGGCATTGGCTTTTCGCAGGGCGGTCTGTTCTTCCAGCCGTTGAAGCTGGATTCGAAGCACCGCCGCTTGAAACTCGCTCAGCCGGTAATTGTGTCCGAGAACGCGATGCTTGTAGACATCCGTGATCGTCGGGCGGGAGCAGTTGAGGTAGGACTGGCACAGCTCACTCAACTCGTCATCGCTGGTCAGAATCATTCCGCCTTCGCCCGCCGTCATCAGCTTGCTGGTCTGAAAGCTGAAAGATCCCAGATGCCCGATGGATCCCACCCCCTTTTGCCTCCACTTCGCGCCGTGGGCATGTGCGCAGTCCTCGATCACCTTTAATCCGTGCCTTGCGGCGATCTCCATGATGCGATCCATATCGCAGATATTCATCGCAAGATGCACCGGAATTACGGCGCGAGTCCTGGGCGTGATCGCCGCTTCCATCAGGTCCGGGTCGAGACAGTAGCTGTCGGGAGAGACATCCACGAAAACCGGAATAGCCTCGACGAAGAGAACCGCGGCCGCGGTCCCGTCCCATGTGTAGGCTGGAACAATAACCTCGTCCCCGGGCCGCACGCCGGCAGCCTTCAGGCAGATTTCAAGCGTTACCGTTCCGTTTGCGGCGCAGAAACCATACTTTGCCCCATGATGCGCCGCGAAGGCGTCCGCAAAAGCGCGGGCGTGGGTGTTGGGCATCGGGAAACCACCCCAGTTTCCGCTTTTGCAGACCCCTGTTAGGATTTCGATCTCGCGCTCATCGCGCTGAGGCCATGCGGGCACAGGAGGGTGTTGAGGTTTGTCTCCCCCAAGGATAAATAGTTTTTTGGATGACAGGATTGCATTCATCAGGATTTGCCTCTCTTTCTATGATCCCGGCGTATGAAGCCATGACCTGGCAGCGCCTACGGTTTCGGCGTTTCCGGGGTGGTCTTGAGTCTCCCGGTCCAGTAACCCAATTGAATAACGGCCTTGTCGATCATTCGGTCGCCGGCACCCACTTCCAGGACCGCCCCCGTTTCGCTCGCGCCATATCCTCCGTCTACGGCTCCTTTGATTGTTGGGACGTAGGCGAGATTGGCGTTGGTGTATCCCCCGAAAAACACCGGGAATTCCCGGATTCTTTCCCGCAGTTCAATCTGGTAGTCGACGAATATTTCCGCCGGGACACCAACGAACGCGAAATCGCGATTCAGCAGCATCACGGTTACCGGTGCGTCGTAGGTACCGCGGAACATCCGGTCGATTCGCTGCTTCATGACATCGGAAGTAGGCGGAGTCGGATACCTTGCAAGGAACTTTTCCTTGTTCCACCTTCCCTTAAATTGGAGAATCTCGCGGGAAATCCTGAGCTCGGAATCGGGAGCCGGCTTCGTCGCAGTTGCTTTCGCCACGCGCAGGACTTCAGTTCCCAGGGTGCGGCCTGTTTCCCGCATAAGTTCGACCGCGTTTTCACTGATCGGTGTCTTGTCATAATAGGGGTTGATGTCTCCGGCCGCCCCCTGCATGAACATGCACATCGGATTCCCGGGCAGGGAGGACTCGACCATGCGCATCATTTCTCCGGGATAATCCGCCGAATACTTGAGATTTGACGGCCCGAGGACTACGGGATGACAGGCATAGTTGACAACGACCGCCAGAGGCGTACCGTCCTGGCGGTCGACCCGCAGCAGCATGACCGTGGGATCCACGGGCGAAGTCCGGATCCGGGTCTCGTTGCGCCAGAGCATCTTCCCGTTCCCGTCCGCCATGAAGAAAAGGCGGTTGTGCCCAATGAACACCGAACCCTGCCCGATACCGAGGCGGACCGGCATGCGCGAACCCCAGGCACGTTCAATGGCCGCACCGATCTCCTCTACGGCACTGTTCTGCCAGGCCAGGGGATTCTGAGGTTCGACGGTCGGACCGGAATGGGTGTGGCTGCAGTTGAAGATCACGTCGGCGATGCCGCTGGATTTGGCTACGCGCGCCCTTATGGAGTCGAGCTGGTAATCGGGAAAAACACCGACGAGATCCAGCGTGACCAGAGCCGCGGCGCGTTCTTTCCCCTCGAGCACCAGGACCTTGGCCTGCGGGTAATCGAGAACTCCGTCCGAGTTTCCTTTTCGCGCCCCAAACCCCGCCATCGAGATATTCATAGGAGGGCGTATCTCGACCCGGGCGACACCAGCCATGAGATCTTTGGCCTCGATGGGTAGACACGCCGGAATCGCAAGGAAGAGAAGCACGAGCATGAATGCCAGTCTGGTTTTCATTCGATCCCCCTTTAATTCTTCGGCACATCCGGAACATCTCGCAATTTGCCGAGACGTTCATAAACCCAGACGATCGCTCGATCGATGATCCACTCCCCCGCTCCGACTTCGATGCGGGTGGCGTAGCCTGCACCATAGCCTCCCTGCATCGCAGCCTCGATGGTCGGGACATAGCCGGCGAATCCCCCTTCCCCGCCGAAGGCGTATCCGGCCAGGAGGGTGTGCGGCAGAGGAGACCTGGTTCTCAAATCAATCTGGTGGCTGACGAACACTTCACCCGGTATGCACAAGATCGCGGTGTCCTGGCCCAGCATGAGGCGGGTTACCTGAACCGGAATTGTCTTCTGGGCATCGAACCGGTCTTTGAACTGAGACAATTCCTGGACATATTGCAGATCCAGATCAGGCGATCCCGGAGGCATCGTTTTCACCGCTTCCAGCACGGCCTTGGCCACAGTCTCGCCTGTTTTTTGCGCCACGCCGAATCCGTCCTTGTTGACCGGCTGCTTGTCGTCGTAAGGGTTGATATCGCCGCTCGCACCGGGAATGAAATAGCAGAGCGCAGGATCACCCAACTGGCTTTCGACATACCGGTACATGTAGCCGGGCCAGTCGGCGCTGTACTGCAGATTGTCCGGCCCGAGCACGACCGAGTGGCATGCGTGATTCACCATCAGGGCCAGTGTTTTGTTTGCGGCATCCGAAAAGCGGATGATCCCTACCCTGGGATCTACCGGCGACGTGGGCACACGCTCTTCGTTGCGCCAAAACATCGTGACACTGCCGTCGGGATTGACCTTCCGCCGGTTGTGCCCGATCTGGATCGATGTTTCAGTCACCCCGATGCGGGCCGGGACGAAGCGACCCTGGGCGGTCTTGAGCGCCTCCAGCACACGTCCCTCCACATCGCGAATATAGGGGTCATCCTTGAAGTTGGCCATGCTTTTGGGCACGGGCCCCGAATGAGTGTGTGAGGCAATCTGAAGCACCAGCGGTATCCCGAGCTTCTCTTTCGCTTCGCGGGCCACCCTTTCCGAAAGGAAAGCAAGAATATCGTAGGTCACTATGCCAATCTGCCGGTCGCCAGTCTTGATGAGGAGAATCTTCGCCAGGAGCGGATCATGAGTACCCTGGTTGACCCCCTTGCGGGCGCCATATCCCCCCATGGGATACCCGGCCGGTCCGGTGATCTCCACCTTTCCTGTGGCAACCATGAGCGTGTCTGCAGCCTGGGCTGGAAGAGTGGCGCAGAGGCAGAAAGAAACCAGCAAAAACGCTTTGCCGCAGATCATGGAAATCTCCTTTGAGCAGGATGTTTCCCCAGTTGAATCTGGGCTCATAACGTCCAGAACCTCAAACTCCGATTCCAAATTGAGGTGCCTTTTTCCTCGGAGCGAAGATGAGGAGCTACTCTTATCACCTCAAATTCCAATGTGTCAACAATAATGCGGAACATATTGCATGAATTGAGCATTAATTATTATATTTATAAAATATATTCTGATAAAAGAGATCCATATTATTGGCTTTGTGCTATATTTCACCACGCTGAACAATGCTGAAAGCGGACCAGCCCAGCAACCGATCGCATTCCGTCAGCTGCAATCCTTGCGCGAGGAGGATCATCCGCTATCCGGCGCGTGCCGGTATCCATTTCAAAAGGAGGCATGTCGAATATGAGAAATCTTTTGGCTTTGTTTTGTTTCGTCCTGGCCGCGGGTGTGGCGGTTTCCGAGCCCCAGGAGCGTCTAGAGAGTTACAAGGGGAAAACGATTCTGGTTTTTTCACCTCACCCGGACGATGACACCTTTGCCATCGGGGGCACGCTTGCCCTGCTGGCAGCCAACGGCAATAAGATCATCATCGTTCTATACACCAACGACAACAAGGGCAGCTACGATCAGGAGATGGCCTCGGAGAAGCTCGCCAGGATTCGCAAGGCCGAAGAGGAGGCAGCATGCGCCGTATTGGGTATTCCGGTGCAAAACATCCTCTGGATGGGGCATGACGACGGCGAATTGGAGTACGTTCCTTCCAAATTGCTGTGTGGCCAGGCAACGCGCATCATTCGACAGTACCGGCCGGATGCGCTGCTGAGCGTGGATCCCGGGGAATGGTATCAGCGCTGGCACAAATCGGATCACAACATGGCGGCGATGAACACCATCGATGCCGTAAGGGCGGCGGAATTCCATCTCTACTATCCCGAACATCTGCTGGTGGACAAGCTGCAGCCTTATAAGGTCCCCAACCTGTACTTTTTTTACCCGACCGAGAAGGATGCGAACTATTGGGTCAACATCGACTCCACCTTCGATAAAAAAATCGATGCTGCGGCAAAACATGTGAGTCAGTTCCCGCCTTCCTTTGTCAAATACCGTCCCGATTGGGAGGCCGGGTCCCTGGCCAAGCTCAAACAGGGATACCAGGCGCGCCATGAAAAGAAGGACGGGCATTATGTGGAAGCCTACCGGTTCGCCACCGGATTCAATGGGAAATAGATGTCCATCAAGGAAGATATCCTTGCGACGCTGAAAGGTGGCCGCCCCCGGCGCGTGTCGTGGAACATCCACCACCTCTTGCTACCCCAGGGAAGCCTGGAGATCGCGATGAGGGGGAAAAGACTCGGGATCATCGATAAGAGCGTGCTCCCCTACCAGTCGGCGTCAAGCCGCGTGACGGTGGAAGATCGCATGGTGTGGGAGGATGATCGGAAAACCTCTTACCTTACGTTTCGCACGCCCATCGGAGAGCTTCACAGCAAACGACTCGTCGGACCGGACGGCAGCACCTGGGTGAAAGAATATCCTGTAAAGAGCCCCGCGGACATGGCGGTTTTGGCCTATATCGGCGAAGACATCGACTACCGCGCGAATGACGAAGCCGTAATCAGCCGGCAGAGAAGTCTGGGGGAGCACGGGCTGGTGCTTTGCCGGCTGATGCGCTCCCCTCTTCAGCGATTGCTGACGGAATGGATGGGTGCGGAAGCCTTTGCTTATGCCATGGCGGACTGCCCGCGGGCCACGGAGAATCTACTGACCCGCCTCGCCGCCAGCGATGAGCCCGCTTTGCGCCTGGCCGCGGCCTCCCCGGCCGAGGTCGTATGGAGCAGCGAAAACATCACGGCCGAGGTCACCACCCCTACCCTGTTCCGCCGCTATTGTCTGCCGTATTACAACCATGCAGCCTCTCTTCTGCATGAAGGGGGGAAATTGTACGGCGCGCACATGGATGGGAAACTCAGCGCATTGAAAGAGGTCGTGGCCGAAAGCACCCTCGATTTCGTTGAGGGTTTCACTCCCCCTCCCATGGGGGACCTTCCCTTGAGGGATGCCCGGCGCGCCTGGCCCGGCAAGGCTCTCTGGGTCAACTTCCCAGGCAGTGTGCTGCACGGCTCGAAGGAAGAGATCCTGGATTTCACTGAAGAACTGTTGCGCCAAGGGATGGAAGAAGGGGGATTCATGCTTACCTTCACAGAAGATTTTCCGGATCCCGGGCGCAGTCTCAGGCTGGTGGCCGAAGGGATCAGGCAATACGAACAGTCGGCAATCCCCGCAATTCTCGATAGGCAAGATCGGTGAATACGACTGTGAAAGCCAAGCGATGTCTCAAAGCCGGCAGGGCTTATCCCGGCACTCGGAGCCATTTCTATAAGAAACAAACCGTGTGCTATTGGGCACTCTGCTGGCTCGGCATGCCGATGCCGGTTAGGTTCTGCCGGATCTGCTCCTGTTCTGCCGGACTGAGCGGCACGTAAGGTTCGGCCATGATTGTCGTGCAAAATCCGAGCAGCGAAGCGGCGCACTTGAGACCTCTCAGGTAGGAAGAACCTGGCTCTCCCACCCGATATATGCCGCTGCTGATCTGAAGAATTCTCCTCTGCATCACCTCCACCGCCGATCGGTCGCCCCGAGCCGCTGCGTCGCAGATCCGGACATACAGCTCCGGCTCGAGGTTAGAGCCGCCGCATACGCCGCCGTGAGCGCCAAATCCGATGAACTCGGCAAGCACTTCCTCCACACCCACCAGCAGCGCAAACTCGGGTTTCCCGGACACGGCCTGCTGCACGGCCCGGAAGTATGTACGGTCCCCCGAGCTGTCTTTCAAACCGTACAAATTTGGGATGTCCGCAGCCGCGCGCACAGTTTCTGGCGCAATGGCAATTTTGGTATAGGTGGGCATGTTATAGAGGTACAGGGGCAACGGGAGTTTCGGAACGAAGCGTTCAAGGTACCCGAGAAACGCCCCCTGGCTGAGCGAATAGTAGTACGGTGGCGACAGAACCAGGGCCGATGCTCCCGTCCGGGCGGAGTACTCGGCGATGCTCAGAGACTCGACGGAAGATGTGTCCGTTATCCCCACCAGAACGGGTACCCGCCCATTGACGATTTTGCAGGAACGGTCAATCACTTCCTTGCGCGAACGGTAGCTCAGGCCGGGGGCCTCGCCGGTGCTTCCGAGGATGAACAACCCGCTGACGCCTCCCCCGAGAATGTGTTCGATCAGGCGTTCGAGTGCGCCGGCGTCCAAACTGTCGGGATCGGCCAGCGGCGTTAGCATGGGTGTGATGATTCCCCGAAGGGGTCTTGGCAAATTCATTGGAGGCTCCTCTTTCTAGGCTGTTTCTTGTTCCAGTTGCGCATGTAGCCGGTCCACATCCCGCCTCACCGTCAGAAAGACGGCCGCTAGAAGCAATCCGGAGGCGAGTACGAGAGCAACAGCTGCGATTGAAATGGCAAAACTCAGGCTCGAGCGCTGGGCGACATAACCGATGAATATCGGCGCCGTTCCGGCTCCGACAAGCCATCCGATCATGTTCATGAACCCGACGGCTGTTCCGCGCGCCTCCGGACGAATTACGTCAAGGACAGCGGCGAAGATGTTGGCATCATACATTCCTTTGAACAGCCCCCAGAGCGTGAGGGCGATCATCAGGGACTGGCTGGACAGCGTCTGTCCACACCAGACGACAAAAGGCGCCGCCCCCAGCAGTCCGATCATCTGCACCAGGATCCGCCCTCCGGGGGTCCGCTTGCGCAGGAAATCGGCCAGCCAGCCGCCAATCGGTGATCCCACCATGCTGGCGAGCTGGATGAAAATGGTTGCGGTGAGTCCGGCCATCGCGAGGCTCAAGTGAAACTTGTCGTAGAGAAACTTCGGCATCCAGGAGAGGAGCACCATGCCGACGAAATTGTCCAGCATGAAGGCTCCCATGCAAAAGGAGAACAGTCGGGGTGGTCCAGATCACCTTGAGGAAATCGGACACCGGCAGCGTTTTTTTCGCCGCCGGCAAGTGCGGTTGCAGTACCCAGTTCTTCAAAATCCGCTGCGCCGCGCTCTGGGCTCAACCAGAAACCGCGACAGCACAAAACCGAGCACGACACCCAAGCCGCCAAAAACGATAAAGGATGAACGCCAGCCATAATACTGTCCGATCAGCCCGCCGAAAAATCCACCGGCAATGGTGCCGAGGTACACACTCGTTTGATGGGTACCCATCGCCCTCGAGCGCGTCCTCTTCCCGTGGTAGTCGCTGATCATCGACATCGAAGCGGGGAAGTAAAAGGTCTCGCCTAATCCCTCGGCGGCGCGGAAGAAGAGCAGATGGCTGAAGTTCCGCGAGATCGCCGTCGCCATGCAGATCAGGCTCCATACAAACAGCCCCCAAAGCACCGCGGTCTTTCTGCGGATGCGATCCACGATATTGCCCGCAAACGGCGCGCAGATTCCATAGACAAGCGCGAAGGAAGAACCCAGGAGGCCGAGCTGCACCGGGCTGAGGTTCATCTCCCGTTCCAGAAGCGGAAAAAGAGAGAAAATCGCCTGGCGGTCCGCGTAATTAAAAAAACCGCAACACCAGAGCATACCTACGACGTGCCACCGGTAATTGGGGCTGAGCGCAATCTTGGGCAATTTGACATTCAAGGCGGATTTCCTCTCCAAATCCTCAACCACGGATGCGGATTGCTTTCTGTGACGATTTTGCAGTTGGCTGCCTGTTGCGCAGCTCCTCTCTCATCATCCGCCGGTCAACCGGCTGCACCGTATCGGTGATCCACTCCCGCATGAGCTTTCCCTCTGGTGTTTCCTGCGGTGCTGAAACGAAGTCCAATCTTAGTCCCAGCCCCTCCTCCACAGCGACTGCAAGGGCGGGCCATGCGACACCGATATCCGCCGTAACGGGCAGGCTGCCTTCGAGCCGCGCGAAGCCGGACATCTCCATGCGGAAAGGAATGCCGGTCAGCTTGGTCTTGGGCAGGCCGCGGTCGACCGCTTGCTGGATCTGAGACGACTGGCGTTCCTGCAGCCAGGCACGCTCCAGGTTCGGATCCAGGTCGATTCTGACGAGCGTCTTCCCTTCCAGACTGTAGCTGTAACCGTTTTGCCAGGCAGACCAGATGCCGTGCCCGGTGTAAAGCTCAAACGGGCCGTCGTGGATTTCCTGGGATAGAGCGATAGCCGATTCAATGATCACGTCGGCGCCCGCCAGTACTGACGAGACGATCTGCGCCCGTCGGGTTATGGAGATCGCGTCGCCGATCGCCAGTCCCACGGCGCCGCTTCCCACCAGCTGGGGCGTTGATACGATTACGGGGAGGTTGCGCCGGGCACCCATCCCGATCATTGTCCTGGGATCAGCTCCCAGACCCACAACCGTCTCCAGCGGCAATCCACTCTCCTGCGCGAGGACCTCGGCTTCGCGGGCGAGCGACTCCGTTCGCAGACCCATGGGCCACGCCATGTTGCCCGCGGCCTTGACGATGACATCGCCGGAAAGGCCGGCAATGCGGTCATACAAGTCCCAGTGGGAGTCGATTTCCGCCTCGAGCCCCGCACGTTGGGCTTCAGACAGAAGCGTGATTTCGAACACGCCGCCGCGCGGCAGAATGCCCGGCGGCAAGCCCAGTTCGGGGTGTGCCGGCGCAAGCACGCGCTTTACGCGGTCCAGGGTGCCGGCCATCTCGTGCCCTACGACCGCTGAACTGGTGATGACACCGTCGACCACCCCCTTCTCCATCAGTTCCGCAATCAGCGTGGTAACGCCTTCATGGATGTTCGGCCCGCTCCCTGTGACAACAACCACCGAACCGCCTCTGCGTTTTGCGGCGATGATGCGGTCAGCAGCCAGGCGCAGGTTGCGGCGGCTGGCATCGGGAATAGATGCCTCCCATCCGGCAATCGTTTTGCTCTCTGGTCTAATCATGGCTCGCTCCATGTAAGAGTCTGCGCACCCTTTCGAGATCGGCTTGCGTATCCACCGACACGCTCTCGGCTTCGCACCGGGTCTCCACCACCAGGATCCGGATGCCGTTTTCCAGCGCGCGCAATTGCTCCAGGCTCTCAATTTCCTCCAGCGCCGAGGGGGGGAGGTGCGACAGCTGCAGCAGGCAGTCGCGCGTGTAGGCATAGAGTCCGATATGCTCGAATACTTTGAAATTCGCTGTCCGCCGGCGCGGGTAGGGGATCAGGGAACGTGAGAAATAAAGGGCATAGCCTGCCGGATCCGTCACGACCTTCACGACGTTGGGATCTTCGTAGTCGGATTCGTGAAGGACGCGCTTCTTGAGAGTGACAAGGCCCGCATCGGTCCCGCTGCGAAACGGAGCGACGACTTCCTCGAGCATTACCGGATCGATCATCGGCTCGTCGCCCTGTATATTGACCACCACATCCGCCTCACTGTGCTCGACGGCTTCGGCAATCCGGTCGGTTCCCGAAGGGTGCGATTCGCTGGTCATTACCGCTCTTCCGCCGAAGTGATTCACCGCGGAGACAATGCGGTCGTCGTCGGTAGCCACCAGGACTTCATCGAGGCAGCCGGCACGACGCGACCGTTCGTAGACATGCTGAATCATCGGCTTGCCGAGGATGTCGGCGAGGGGCTTGCCTTCAAAACGTGTGCTCTTGTAGCGGGCCGGTATTACACCAAGGATTCGCATCTGTGCTCAATCCTGCCGCTCGAAGCGGTCCAGCCAGGATTCATCGAACTCGACGTGTTTGATCGAATACCGGCGATAAGTGTACACCACGTGGATTTTTCCGTCGCTGGTCTGAAAAACCGAAGGGTAGGAGTACTCGCCCGGGTTGGATTCCAACATTAAAGGACGACTCCAAGTTTTGCCGTCATCGGTCGAACGTGAAAGGTGGAGCGGCGACCGGGCATTGTCCTGGTTGTTCCAGGCCAATAGAATGCTGCCATTCTTGAGCTTGCGCAGGGAAATAGCGGCGTCCGGGCATTTGAAATCAGTCGGTTTCGCCTCGGTCCAGGTCATTCCCCCGTCCAGAGATTCGGCCGCCAGCAGAACTGGCCGGGTCCGGAGGAATGCCAGCAGCGAGCCGTCCCGACGCTGTACCACTGTGGGCTGTTCACCGCTCGTGCCGGCGTTGGGAATGGTTTGCGAACGCACCCACGTTGCCCCGTTGTCCTTCGTGCGGACAACGAAGGAGAGGTCGTTGTCGTTCCGTTCATCGCTTAGCGGGAGCACGAGTTCTCCGGTCGAGAGTGTGATCGGCAGATTACGCGGCAGCCAACCGGTGGTGTCCAGGGGGAAGAGCTCGTCCCGGGACCAGGTGACGCCGTTGTCCCGGGAGATGCGATACATGAGCCTGGTTTCGGACCAGCCGGTGTTGTGCAGGAGAGGCTGTGATGCCTCCATGCGACCCCAGACGATCCAGACTCGCTTCAAGGCGTCAACAAATATGACTGCGTTGCCGACCGGCTGCGCCGCATTCCGAATCAAGACTTGCGGCTTGCTCCAGAGGCTCTCCCCTTTTTTGCGCCGTGCCATGAAAAGAGCCTCGTCGTCGGAAGACTCGTAGCTGCCTCCGTACCATGTCACCAGGAGATCGCCGTTGGCAGCTTCGGCAATGCTCGAGCAGTGGTGCGCCGGGGCGCCGGGAATCTTGTCAAAAATAAACTCGGAAGAAAAAGAAACGGGATGGAACGGATCTTCAATCGGGCGCGCTGTTCCCGGCTTGTCAATGGGAGTCCCGCTCGCAGGAATAGATGCCTGCGTGATGGGCCGGTCGGCCATCACATCGGCGAGCGCCTGCGCAAGTCCGTCGATGGCACCGCTGTAACGCAGGGTGCCGCTCCGGTCCAGCAGGAAAGCCTGCGGCGTAACAGTGGCACCAAACTGCTTCGCGGCTGTTTTCTGCGGGTCACGATAGCAGGGGAAGATAAAACGGGAGGCCTGGCAATAGCTGCGCACTTCGTCGCCACCCTCGGCCGGGTTCGGGAACACACCCACAAACATGATGCCTCGGCGGTTGAGCTCACGGATCTTGCTGCGGGCACCATCCGTTTCGCTGCTGCGGCTGGAAAGAAAAACAACCACGGTTGCCCTGTGCTCGGCATAGTTCTGCATGGTCAACCGGGATCCGTCCAGCCGGGACAGTTCTACAGGTCCGATATGGGTTTCGGCATTCGGACTCGCGACGGCTGCCAGGACCACGAACAGGCTCAGGAAGACTTTTATCATGAGAGGTTCCACTTCATGAATGCAAGGGCCCGGACAGACCCCTAAGGCCTACCGCTCCCGTGCACCGGCATAAACCTTCCATGCCGGGCGGAGCAGACTGCGAAATAGTCGGACTTCAAGGGCAAGTACCCGAGAAACCGTGGGTCTCTTCCGCGGCAACGTGAAATGATCTCACTATCATCCAATTCGCTATCTCGTAGCATATTGGATGGCCTGTCAAGAGGATTTTCTGAACGGCGGCAAGGTTGCGCAATTAGTTGAGCTCCCCGAAGACATCCGAGGTGGTCGGTCAAGCGATTTGGGGACCTCTGGAACAACCGGCTTAAAATCCAACCCAAGGTGTTGTCTATGTTACCTTCTGTCAAGCCACTTCGAATGCACCCTATTAATTTTTTAAAAAAAGAAAATTGATGGATTTTTCTGCCTTTTCAGCTCTACGCAACACCATAATCGACAGCATAGGCCGGCAAAAAATGGTCGCTGTTCCCAAATTTCGGCACATACTCATATAATGAGAATGGAATCACAGACAAACGGGTGCGAGGGGAGGCAAAATTCATGGAATCATCCCGAAGAACTTTTTTGTGTAGCCTGACGACTGCGGCAACTGCGACAGCACTGTGCCGCCCGGCCTCGACGGCTGCGGCGGCCGGCCCCGGCCCACGCTGCTATGTAGCTTCGATTACACCCTTGGATCGATCGGGTCGGTTTGATGAAGGGCTTGCCATCGATTTGTTGGCCTTCTTCCGCAAGAACCGCATCGACGGTGTCGTGGTGATGGGCACCACAGGCGAGTTCGCCTCCTTCTCCGTCGGCGAGCGCAAGAAGATCCTGGAGGCGATGGTCAAGAATCGCGGGAATCTCGAGATCCTCTGTCATGTGGCAACTCCCAATCTGCCCGAAACTCTGGAACTTCTGGATCATGCCGCTGGCGCAGGTGCCGACAAAGCCCTGGTGCTGCCTCCCTTTTATTTCAAAAAGCCGAGCATGGAGGGGCTGCTGGCCTTCTTCAACCCGGTACTGGAGAAAGCCCGAATTCCTGTATTGCTCTATCACATCCCCGGCACCAGCGGAGTTCCCATTACTCTCGACCTGGTTCGCAACCTCTCCAAACGCGAGAAGCTCTACGGCATCAAGGATTCCTCGGGCAGTGCCGAGGGGCTGTTGGCCTTCATCAAGGAGTTTCCGAACCTGAAAACCTTTACCGGTTCCGGAAGGCAGATCAGCATGGCGCTCCAGAATGGCGGCGGCGGCGCGATCACGGGAAATGGCAATGTCATCCCCGGCGAGATGTCGGCCATCTTCGAGGACTTCCGGGCCGGCAAGGACCTTACCGCGGCTCAGTCCCGGTTGAATGAGGTATCGAAAATAATGCCCTGGGACATGCCTGATATGAAATTCGCACTCGGCGAGCTGGGATTGCGCGAGAGCTATTGCCGGCCACCGTTCGTGGAGCTGAGCACCGAACAAAAAGCGGATTTGCGCGCCCGGATCGCCCAATACAAAAGGGCCTGAGGATGCGAGACACCTGCTCGTCCCGGGTGTAGATACGGCGTTTGTGTTCCTGATCGATGCAACTGGCGAACTCGAGCATCTCCACGCGTTCACGTCAGTTATCTTCATGGGAAAGAGCCCGACGGCGCCTGGAGGGCAGAACATCATCGAACCGGCAGATTATCGTACTCCGATTTAGTCAGCTCAAGACGGAGAGAAAGAGAAGGAAGGCGATGCAATTGGAAGGTAAAACGGCTCTGATTACAGGAGGCACGCGCGGGATCGGCGCTGCCACAGCAATCATCCTGGCCGAAAGAGGCGCAAATGTCGCAATCATCGGACGTCACGACGATGAGCAGGCGAGAGCAACACAGCTCAGTGTCGAAGCCTTCGGCCGGCGATGCGAGATTATCGTCGGTGATATGGGCAAGGCAGAGGACGCAACTCGTTGTGTGGAAGCAGCGGCCCGGCGGCTCGGATCCATCGATATCCTGATCCATTCAGCCGGGGGTGGTGTTCCCGGCAAATTGCTCGAGGTCACCCCCGAGGTCTGGCATGAGGCATTCAACGTTCATGTGCACGCGATCTATTACCTCTGCCGGGCAGCGATTCCGATGATGAAACAAAAGCGAGAGGGAGCCATCGTGCTCGTCTCGTCGGTGGCGGGATTGCGTGGAGTCCCGTTCGCCGCAGCCTATCAGGTGGTCAAGGGGGCGTTGCCCCAGTTCGCACGGGCCCTTGCCCGTGAGTTTGCAGACGACAACATCCGCGTCAACGCCGTGGCGCCGGGAATCATTCGCACCCAGTTTCATTCAGGGATGAGCCCCGAGCAACAAAAACATAACATCGACAACCGCATCCCGCTTCACCGCGAGGGCACGCCTCAGCAAGTCGCAAACCTGATCGCGACACTGGTGGAAAACGACTACATCACAGGGGAGACGCTCGCCATCGACGGTGGATTAACCATGCGGATCGCATAAGAAGAAGCATGAGATACCTGGTACCGATTCTGTGTTTAGGGCTGATGTAGAGCGTGGCTTTGCCCGCTCCACAGGAGCGGCTGGAGAACTACAAAGGCAAAACGGTTCTGGTATTCTCACCGCACCCGGATGATGACACCTTAGAGTTCCATCTCTACTATCCCGAACATCTGCTGGTGGACAAGCTGCAGCCTTATAAGGTCCCCAACCTGTACTTTTTTTACCCGACCGAGAAGGATGCGAACTATTGGGTCAACATCGACTCCACCTTCGATAAAAAAATCGATGCTGCGGCAAAACATGTAAGTCAGTTCCCGCCTTCCTTTATCAAATACCGCCCCGATTGGGAGGCCGGGTCCCTGGCCAAGCTCAAGCAGGGGTACCAGGCGCGCCATCCGGGTATTTCAGGAAGGGAAGAACGCGAGCTTGAGCTTCAAGGTTCAGCCGAAGCAAACCGATGTCGGGCGCATGGAAATCGAAGTTGTGGACCGCTATGGCAATCGACCCGTGCGGGTGGTTTTTGCCGGCGACGGGAAGATCAAGGCGATGAACGGCTCGAAGCTGGAAGATATTGCGCCCTATCAGGCGGGGAAATGGTACAGCCTCGGGCTGAAAGTCGACGTTCCACGCGGGATTTACAGTGTTTCGATCGAAGGAAAGCCGGTGCTGAGCGACGCGGTCTTCGCGGAGTATGTGAAGAGCATCGAGCGGATCTCGTTCCGGACCGGCGTGTATCGTACGGCGCCTCCCCGCACGGTCGGTTCCAAGCTGCGCGACGAACAGCCGGACGTGAACGATCCGAATCCGGATACACCCGAGCCGCTGGCGGTCTATGGTATCGACGATGTGGTGATTACATCCGGGACGGGTGTGGCAGCCGGGAAATCGCCAGCCCCGGCTGCCACACGGAAAAGCAGATAGCCTGATGGGACATATCTCTGCGATTGAGACAGCCCCAAAAAGCTCACCACGAAGGCCTCGAAGACCCTAAAGCCGTCAAGGCGCTTTCCCAAATGAAAAACCAATACATTTCACTCTTTGGAGCTGGGTTTACGCTGCCTGATTTCGGCCTTGCCCGGGTCCCAGATTGTGGCTTCGATGAATCGTTCCCGATAACGTTCATTGCTTATGTAGTAGATCGTGACGATCTTTCCATCCGGCCTCTGCACCGTGCGCGGATAACCGAGGTCTTCGCAGCCGGCCTTGGTCCGCAGGACGATCTCCTCGCCCCAGGTCTGACCGTCATCGCTGCTCAAACGGGCACGCATCTCGTAGGGTGGGGAACGGAAGCCGTAAGTGATTGCCAATCGCCCATCCTTGAGCTTGATCATGCTGGGCGGATTGCCGACAAAGCCACCGGTCGACTCGGCAGGTCGGTTCAGGTAACGCCAGCTCTTGCCGTCGTCCTCGCTCAAGTAGGCGTCGATCCAGTGCTTTTCTTCCTCTTTTTGCCGGAGCGTGGTCAGGATCCGGGTGGGCGACAAACGCACCGAGGACGGCATGATCGAGAATCCCGGCGGTTCGGGACCGATCCAGGAAACAAACGCCCAGGTTTTGCCGCCATCGGTTGTCCGTGTCACAAACACCCTGCCCTCGCGCCCATTCTCCTTGCCGGAGGTGATGAACGCCATCAGGTCATTTTTGCCATTGACGATGTAGTCGGTGCGCGCCGAGATGGTCTTGCGCCCGAAATCCGGAAGTTTGTAGGGACCCTGCCAGGTGTGGCATCGGTCGGATGAAACATAAAACCTCGAGTAGCCCTGCGAGCTGGAAACCATCCGCAACGTCATGGCGAAATCAGGGTGTGTGAAGTCGATGCCGCCGGGGGGATCGACCGGTTCCCGTTCTTTTCCGTTGGCATCCAGAAAGGAAGGTACTTCAAGCTTCCAAGTCTCGCCCCCATCGAGGCTGCGGGCAAACCGGGGGACTGAAGGCTTCGAGCGGTCGATGGCATGGCCCGTCTCCACCTTCTGGAAATATCCGAGGCTGAAGCCGACCACGATTTCATTGCCCCACGACCAGATGCCGTTGTTGGCCGGCCAACCGCCGAAGCGCCCGGCCTCCTCATAAACAGTTACCTGCTTGACCGGGGCCGGCTGCTGCGCTGCCAGAGCCGCGGTTGACAGAACAATAACTGCCAGCAAATGCCTCCTCATTGTCTATTTTCTCCTTCCCGGATCCCAGATCGTAGCCGCGATGAAGCGTTCCTTGTTTGGATCGTCGTTGAAATAGTAAACAGATACCAGCTTTCCGTCCGGCCGCTGTATGGTTCGTGGATAGCCCAGGTCCCAGCAGCCGCCGTCATCGCGCAGATGGATCTCCTCACCCCAGGATTGGCCGTCGTCGCTGCTCAATCGCGCGCGCATGCCAAAAGGCGCGGCGCGGTAGCCGAATATGATTGCCAGCCGTCCGTCTCTCAGCTTGAGCATGCTGGGAGGATTGCCGGAGGAGTCCCCCGTCGACGGCGCCGGCTTGTTCAGCCAGGTCCAGTTCCTGCCGTCGTCTTTGCTCAAATAGGCTTCGATCCAATGCTGCGGTCCCTCCTTTCTCCGGATGGTTGTCAACAGGCTGGAAGGGGAGAGCTGCACTGTCGACGACATGATCGAGTAGCCTTCCGGCTCGGGGCCGATCCAGGAAACAAAATTCCAGCTCTTGCCGCCATCGGTGGTTCGCGCGCAGAACACACGCCCCTCCTGGCCGTTTTTCTTGGCTGCGGTCAGAAAGGCAGTCAGGTCATGCTTCCCATTAACAAGGTAGTCCGTCCGCGCCATGATGCGCGGCTGGTCGAACAGCGGGAGCCTGTAAGGCCCCTGCCAGGTTCGGGCGCGGTCGGTCGAAACATAGAATCGCGACGCTGTCTCCGGTCCCGAGAAGCGGAACATCAGAGCAAAATCCGGGTGAGTGAAATCGATTCCCCCCGGGCAATCCACCGGCTTGGGTCCGCCGTCTTCGGGACGGACCAGCGCGGGCGGTTTTTCGAGCCGCCAGGTCTTGCCGCCGTCCAGGCTTCGCGACTGCCAGTCCTCCTGGGGCTTGTCCGGATCCACGGCATGCCCGCGCGGGACAACCTTGAACACCGCGGAACGATGTCCAACCACAATTTCGTTGCCCCAGGACCAGATGCCATGATTCGCAGGCCAGCCGCCGAAGCGGCCGGCTTCCTTATACACAACCACATTTTCCGCGGCCGCCGGGCTTTGAGCCCATGCGGCAATGTTCAAGAACAGGGCCATGAACACCACGGCCGGACTCTTGATAATTTTCATTCTTTTCCCCCTCAGACCCGGAAGTAGGGACGCAGCACTTCGAAGATCTCATCCAATTCCAGCATGTCGCCCTTGTCCATGGAGAACTTGTTGGTTGAACGCATCTGCACGGTCTTGAAGACGCCCCGCCGCCGCAGGATTTCCTTCTGCACGACATAGCCGGTATGCTGCTCCAGCACCGCCATCATCAGCATCTTGCCGAACAGATCGCGCGCCTTTTTCTTTTCTCCGCCGTCGTACCAGTCCCAGATTTGAGCCTGGACGTCGCCGAATCCGGCGCCCGGCATTGTGCCTGCCGAACCGCGCGCCATCTCGTTGAGCAGATTGCGCGAGCCGCCGCCCGTCATCGGCGTCAACACGTCCTTTGCCTCGGCCACGTAACGGTCGATCCGTGGAGGAACCGGAACCTGCTCCTCCTTGACATAGCGGAAGGTTGGAAGCTTTCGCGCCAGCGCGATCAGGAAATCCACCGTCAGGGCCGGCGAAGTCACCTGAATGATCAACGGCAACTTTGTGGCGGAGGAGATGGCGGTGAAGTAGTCAGTGAGGATTCCCTGGTCCGCGGAGCCATCGGTCTGACTCAGGGCAAGCACGGCGTCAGCCCCCATCTTCTCCGCTTCGCGCGCATATTGGGCAGCCTCGAACTTGTTGGGGGCGTGGACACCGATCGCAACCGGTTTGCGGCCCTTCGCCTCTTCCACGACCGCCTTGGAGTATTTGACTCTTTCATCGTGCGAGAGCGTGCTCGTTTCGCCCGCACCCGCCGGCCAGACCAGCCCGTGCACCCCGCACCGTATCAGGAAATCGGTCTCGTGCCGCAGGGACTCCTCGTCGATCTCCAGCGACTTGAGAAACGGGGTCTGCATGATGATGAATACCCCGCGATACGGTTCCTTGTGCTTGCCGGCCTGTGCCGCAGCCTGCGTGGACCCCTCCACACCGGGGGCGAAGCGCAGCATGCTGCCCATTGCGGCGGCTCCGAGGAAACTTCTTCGATCCAACGATTGTGACATGATTTGATCCTCCGCTTTGGCAGATTTCGCATCTGCTTCTGAATGAATTAAAAGTAGAGCTTTAGCCCGATCTGCACAAACCGTCCGGGCCCGGCGCTCGTTACCTTCCCGAAATCGGATGAGCTTACATTGCTGTTCGCACTGCCCCAGTAAGGCCGGTTGAGCAAGTTGAAAGACTGGAGGTTCATTTCCAGCCTGCGTTCTCCGCTAATGGTGAAAAATTTCCGCAGCGCCAGATCTTCTTTCCGGATGCCGAACCCGCGGGCATCGTTCAGGCGCGGAGAGGCGTTACCGAATGCGTATGTACCCGCCTGCGTAAACGAGGCTGGGTTGAAGAGGCGGTTGACGGCGGGGTCGAAATCGCCATAACTCACATCATTGCGGACCGCGGCCCCCGACACGCGGTCGGGCCGCTGGGATGCATTGAAAAGAGGCACCCTGTTGGTCTGCGTAATCACCAGAGGCAGACCGCTCTGGTAGTTGAGCACCAGGGAGAGGTTCCACCCGCCGATCAGGGCATTCATGAAGCCGCCACGGTTTACATACTTCCTGCCCTGTCCGAACGGCAGAGCATAAATGGTGCTGACCCAGAAGTTTTGCGGGGTATCATATGCCGCGACAGACCACTCCGCGCGCCGGTTGCCGGTGTCTTGAACCGCTGAGTCCGACACACCCTGCATGCCGCTTGTCACATTGGTCATCAGCTTGGAGTAGGTATACGAAACCAGGTACTGAAGACCGGTGGAAAAGCGCTTTTGTACTTTGAGCTGCATCGAATGGTACGTGGAACTGCCGAGCTTGTCATCCATCGTGCTTATGCTCAGTACCTGCGGGTAGGGACGCAGTGCCTGAGCGACGGTTCCTTTGAACCCGGGGTATGGAGGCTTGATTCCGGCCTGCACTGCGGCCGGCGAAGTGATATTCGCCGTCAGCACCGATCCCAGTGACAGATACTGCGCATCCACCTGGTTGAGAGTCCGCAGCCCTGTGCCCAGGTGGGTGCCGCGGGTACCGGAATAGGCGGCCTCGACGACGTGGCCTCCGGGCAGTTCGTGCTGGACATCCAGTCTCCAGATCTGTGTCATCGGCATCCGCGCGGAGTCATTCCGGATGGTCGCGTTCACGTTGTTGTTGTTGCCGAACGACGGATCGATGAAGGGGGGCTTGGGCCAGTTCGTGGGCATGCCGTTGTCAATCAGGAAGGCCGGGCTGTTTCCGTTGTCCGGACTGACGAAGTTCGCGGTGGTGGAGAAGCCCAGAAATGTGTTCTGCAGGTTATTGGCGGAGTGGCTGATGCCGTAACCAAGACGCACCACACTCTTCTTGTTTACCTGATAGGCCATTCCCAGTCTCGGGCCGAAGGCGCGATAATAAATGTCTTCGAAGGAACGCAATCCGCTGAGCCCCGGTCCGTTACCGGCAAAGATAAGAGCGCCCGGCAAATTGCCGGCGCCCGGGTTCGGCGTGGTCAAGTCGAAGGTGGAGGCCCGGTCATACTGCTCGAAGGGCGAGAGATCGAGGTCATAACGCAGGCCCGCGTTCACCGTCAGTTTAGTCGTCACCTTGATGTCGTCCTGCACAAACCATGCATAGTAGGGGCGGTCCGAGCGTACGTGCTGCGGGGTGCTGATGTTGGCCGCATCCACATATCCCAGCAGGAAGCTGGCAAAGGCATTGCCCGTCGCCGTGCTGGCATTCAGGCCGGTCTCCTTGTAGCTGTAGTTAAAGGTGCCCGCCTGGTTGCGCCACCGGCGGGGTTTCCAACGCTGGCTGCGCATTTCGAAGCCGACCTTCCAGCTGTGTTTGCCGCGGATGAAAGCGGTGGTGTTTCGCATCATGACGTTTTCTTCCACGTCGGCATCCCAGCGCTCGAGAGCCATTTTGGGGTACCCGTCCGAACTGAACTGGAAAACAGGCATGCTCCCGTCGCCGCCGACGCCTTTCAAGCCGAGCTTTTCGGGCCAGCCCTCCCCGGCGCTAAAGCTGGCGCTGCGGTTGTTGAACCGATTGTAGCCGAACGACCAGTGGTTCAGGGTGTTCGGGGTGATCACAAAGTCGTATGAAAGACGGAAGTTTCTGCTGCCGATATTCTGGTTGAGCCCTGTCAACAGCGGGGTCCCCTCATAGGGATTGGCGATGGTTATGCGCGGCAGCTGGGTGTAATTGAAGGAGGATGAAATGCTGTGCTTTGCATTGAAGCGATGGTCCACCTTCGTGCTCAGGAACGTGTTGTTCAGCGATGCCGCCCCCTCCCGGCCGACAAAATTGGCGTCGGTGCCGGGGCGGTTCGGCGCCGGAATGAGCGCGGCCACCTGCCTGGAAATCGGGCTTATGCGCGAGTCGGGGATGATGTTGCCGGGAAAAACTTCGCGCGTCACTCCCCCTTTGCCGTCCGGCTTCGTTGTGGCGGGGTCATAGATCGGCCGGAGCTGGCCGGTGGCGGTCTTGAGTTGTGAAAAATCGCCTTTCAGGAACTCCTTCGTTGGAGATGTGTACACTCTCACGTTCGAAGTGCCCCGGAAAATCGAACCGTCGCCGGAGAACATAAAAAAGGTGCGGTCGCGCCCATCATACAGGTACGGGATGTAAACCGGTCCGCTTACCGTGCCGCCGAAGTTGTTCTGGTTGAAAGGCCGTTTCGAGCTATCGAAAAAGGATCTCGAATTCAGTACCGTATTGCGAAAATTCTCAAACACCGAGCCGCGCAGGTTGTTGGTACCGGACTTGAGACTGAAGCTGAGCAGCGAGGTCCGCACGTAGCCGTACTCGGCCGGCATGATTCCCTTGATCAGGTTGAATTCCTGGACCGCGTCCACCGGCACACCCATTTCAGTAAACGAACCGAAGCTCCAGACCTGCGAGCCCGACATGCCCTCTACGAGAACATCGGTGGTCTGGTTGGCCCCGCCGTCCACAGAAAGCGCAGTGGTGGCGGTGTGATCTGTTCCGGGACGCTGCTGCCCGCCGACGACCCCCGGGGTCAGCAGGGCGAAATCTGTTGCGATTCGGGACCGGCTGCTGCCCGCCAGGGGCAGCTTTTCATATTCCTCGCTGGTGATGACGGTGCCGGCCGTGGCGGTGTCCGGTGTGACGAGCGCAGCAGTGCTGCTCACTTCCACGCTCTGCGAGATATCACCCAGCTGCAGCTGTATGTCGGCCCGCGTGGTTTCACCGATGTGCACTGCGACATTTTCGGCAACCGCACGCTTAAAACCGGCGAGCTCGGCAGTCAGACGGTAAGATCCGGGCTGCAGACTGAGGAAAATAAACCCCCCCGTTTCGTTCGACCTGGTGGTGGTTTTGATCCCGGTGCCCACGTTTTCCGCCTGCACATCCACCCCCGGGATTCCAGCGCCGGACGGATCCAGAGCCGAACCCCGGATCGCTCCGCGGTTAGTCTGCGCGATCAGCGGCAGGGCCAGTAAAATGGACAGTAGAACTGCTGTTACGAATTGGAGTCTTACGATGCGCATACCAAACCTCCGGTCCTAGACGGTTTTGACTTGGACTTCCATTCCTGCAAAAACCATTGCGCGCGGGTCAGATCCTGCATGTTGAAGATAGCGCTCTTCGGCAGGCGTATCTGACGACTCAGTTCGCTTAACCTCCAGCGCGGCTCCTGAGCCTTGAAGGATCAGAGTACCTGCAATGCCTTGCGGACTGAGCCGGCTTCACATTTGTCTGCCGGCGACTGGGGCCGCTTGTTCGGCGATACTGGTAGGTTTTTCATTGCGATGCCTTGCCACTGGTAACATCGACCTAAAATGTAGTCAAGATATTTCGGGAAATTCTTGATTTAACTTATTTCCACTCACGTATCTCCATTTCTGCAGGGTCAGGGCTTTTTGTTGCTTGTTCAGAATAGCTAATCGTGATCATGGAAACGGCGCTGGGCAGCCCATAGTTTGTTTGACAACAGGAACAGCTCCGACGTAGAGTTCGGCGCGTGAAGCCTTCAGGACTCAATCGGGAAAAAATATGCAGTCGATGACAAAATGCCTTTGCACCGTTCTCCTGCTGCCTCTCTTTGACCTTTCCGTCCATGCGGTGGCCGATCCCTTGGGATCTGCACAGGCCACACAGTATGCGAGCGGCCGGGTGTACCACGACCGGAATGCAAACCAGAAGCGCGATCCCGGCGAGGAAGGGATACCGGGAGTGAGCGTATCGAATGGCCGGGAGGTGGTGCGGACCGATGATCAGGGCGCCTACCGCCTGCCTGTGGACGATGACACCGTTCTGTTCGTGGTCAAGCCCAAGGGATGGAAGACTCCGCTGAATCCGGACAATCTCTCGCGCTTTTATTACATCCACAAACCCCAGGGCTCTCCACAGCTGAAATACGCGGGGATTGCTCCCACCGGCTCGCTCCCCGCTTCCGTGGATTTTGCACTCTACCCCCGGCAGGAACCCGACCGTTTCAAAATCCTGGTGTTCGGGGATATCCAGGCTCGAACTCAGCAGGAGATTGACTATTTCGCCCACGATGTGGTCCCGGAACTGGTTGGGACCGACGCCGCATTCAGCGTTCATCTGGGCGATGGCGCCTTCGATGATCCGTCGACGCTTCCAGCCCTGAATCGCGCCGTCGCGCGGATAGGAATCCCGTGGTACAACGCCCCCGGCAACCACGACGAGAACTACGATGTTCCCTCGGACGAACTGGCGCTCGAAACCTTCCGGAGCGTTTACGGCCCCCCCTACTATTCGTTCGAGTATGGGCGTGTTCACTTTATTGTACTGGACAGTACCATCTACTTCGGTGCCAAGCCCGATTCTCCCCGCGGAGAGTACATAGAGGGGATCGCGCCAAAACAATTGGCATGGCTGCAGAACGACCTGGCGCTGGTGCCCAAAGACCAGCTCGTCGTCCTGCTCCTGCACAGTCCGATCGTGGGCGTCGGGGAAAAGGTCCCTTTCAGAAATCTGCCGGAGCTGTTCAGGATCATAGAGACACATCGCGGCTTCTCGATCTCGTCCCACCGGCATTTCCAGGGCGGCAGGTTCATTACCAAGGAAGATGGTTGGCAAGGTCAGGAGTCTCACTATCACCTCGTCCAGGCGACTACCTGCGGAAGCTGGTGGCGCGGCTTTCCGGATCCCGTCGGGATCCCCCCCGGTACCATGTCCGACGGCACTCCAAAGGGTTACTCGATTGTTAGCTTTGACGGCCCTGACTATTCAGTGAGGTATAAGGTGTCCCGCCGTCCGGCCGATTACCAGATGAACATCTACGCGCCGGACGAAGTTAAAGCAACGGGGATGGCCAACCAGGAAGTGCTGGTCAACGTGTTTGCCGGCACCGATCAATCAACGGTTCAATTGCGGTTGAACGACGGGCCGTGGGTACCCATGGAAAGAGTTGAACGCGAGGATCCCTTCTTGCTTTTGGCCAAGAAGGCAGAGGCAAACTGGAGCGAGGAACTGATCAAGCGTTATGGCTTGCCCAAGCCCCGGCTTTCGCCTCACATCTGGCGGGCCATGTTGCCGCAAAACGTCCCAAAAGGGACGCATTTGATCCACGTGCGGACAACGGACCGGTTCGGCCAGACTTTCGAAAGCTACAGGGTCATCACCGTTTCCTGAGGCGAATGGCCTACACTGCAGCCGACCTGCCGCGGATCCGGACATAAAGCTCCGGCTCGAAATTGGATCCGCCGCAGGGCATGCCTCAACAAGTCACGAAGCTGATTGCAGAAGTGCCGGAGAACAACTACATTACGGCGGTGACTCTCGCCATTGATTTTGCAATGGCGATTGCACTGGTTAAGGAGCCCTATGAGATACCTGGTACCGATTCTGTGTTTAGGGCTGATGTGGAGCGTGGCGTTGCCCGCTCAACAGGAGCGGCTGGAGAACTACAAAGGCAAAACGATTCTGGTATTCTCACCACACCCGGATGACGATACTTTTGCCGTTGGCGGAACACTTGCTCTGTTGGCAGCCAACGGGAACAAGATCATCATCGCCATCTACACCAATGACAACAAGGGCAGCTATGATCAGGAGATGACCTCGGAGAGGCTCGCCCGGATTCGCAAAGCCGAAGAGGAGGCGGCCTGCGCGGTGCTGGGCATCCCGGCACAGAATATCGTGTGGATGGGTCATGACGACGGGGAACTCGAGTACGTGCCGGCGAAAATCTTGTGCGGGCAGGCAGCCAAGATTATCCGCCAATATCGGCCGGATGCCCTTCTGGCCACAGATCCGGGGGAGTGGTACCAGCGCTGGCACAAGTCGGATCACAACATGGCGGCAATGAACACGATCGATGCGGTGCGGGCGGCGGAGTTCCACCTCTATTACCCTGAGCACCTGCTGGTCGACAAATTACAGCCCTATAGGGTCCCCAACCTCTATTTTTATTACACCGCGCCCAAGGATGCGAACTACTGGGTGAATATCGATTCCACCCTGGAGAAAAAGATCGAGGCGGCCTCGAAACACGTGAGTCAGTTCTCGCCCTCGTTTGAGAAATATCGATCGGATTGGGAACCGGGGGCCAAAGAAAAGCTCAGGCAAGAGTACCGCACCACCGAAGAAAAAAAAGACGGACATTACGTCGAATCGTATCGCTGGGCGACGGGCTTCAACCAGAAGTGAGGAAGCTCAGGCAGTGACCTTCCCGGTTTATCCGAGCAGATATGGACTCGAACACTCCTGACAAAATTGAACAGCACCGCTGCTTCTGGCGGGGCGAGGGCCCCTGCCTGATCCTAATTCCCACAGCTGATATGGAGCAGTACGATACCACGGGGTATCGGTCTCGCTTCGACGATCCGCAACTCATGTGGGAGTCGGAAATGCGCCGCGCGGAAGCCGTGCTCGGCTGGCCCACCGATGGAATCCCCACCGTCCGCCCGAACCTCGGGGTCGTCTTCATTCCTGCCATCGCTGGGCAGGATTATGCGATTCAGGAAGGACAGATGCCCTGGCCTGGGAAGCCGATGACTCGCGAGGCGATCCGGTCTGTGAGTGCCTTGAAAATCCAGGACACCAAGCCGGCACGGCTGGCCAAACAATTTTATGCCATTCACCGAAAATGCAGCAGCGATGAGATTGTCGCCTATCATCCCGATACCCAGGGAGTATTCGACATTGCTCACATGCTCTACGGAACGGGACTTTTCTTCGCCTTTGCCGATGATCCCGCCTGGGCGGAAGAACTGATGGAAATTTCACTCGGCCTCTACCGGGACGTCACGCGGCAGCTGAAGGATTGGCTCGGCGAACCTCCCGCTGAAATGATCCACGGTCATGGCACGCCCCAGGGCGTCTATTTCCCTCATGCAGGAGTCAGGGTGAGCGAGGACACGGCCACCTTGCTGTCTCCAGCTATGATCCGAACGTGGATAATGCCTGCCATCGAGCAGGCGGTAAGGCCGTTCGACGGCGGATTCGTGCACTTTTGCGGCCGCCACCCGGCGCTTTATGAGGAGTTCTGTCGTTTAGAGAAGCTGCGGGCTATCGACCTCGGCAACAGCGAAATGTACGATTGCCGCTGGCTGATGGAGCGATCCGCGGCCACGGGCACCGTGCTCTATAGTCGCATCGCCGCGCTCGATGGAGAGGATTGGCGGACCTACCTCCGACGGCTTGCCGGGCTGGTGCGCGACACAGGCGCGCGACTTATTCTTCGCCCGGTGCTGTTTCCCCGAAGCCGTGAGGAATGTGCTGCGATGCGTGATATGTGGCATGCATGGACCTCATGACTACCGTATATCAACCAGGCAAATCCACCGGGCACTCCGGGTGGGTCGTCTCCTCAATATGCCCGTATTGGAGACCAGCGCCCAGATCCCCGCAACTTTGTCTGCTCGCCGTGCGGAGGCCCGCTTGCGACTCCATAAGGCCTCCCCGGAAACTTGGCCTTCTCGGCCGATTAAGCTGCGAGGCTTTCAGCCTCAAAATCCACTAATACTGCGCAAATCCTGATTCCCTTTTTCTTGTATGAGAGGCTGCGGTTGTTTGTGGCATCGATTGAAGCTTGCGTAGTGCAGGGCCTACGGCCATCGCCCATTGGGAACGAATGGCCATACTAAAGACTTAATATGAATAACTCCATTTTGACCGCTGAATGACAGTTAAATAATTTTCCATTAAAGTATAGGATGGCAGTTATGGCCATCCTGCAGATATTTTCTCCATTTGATAAAATATAGATTATACTGGGGCATCTCACTGTGCCTTGATTCAAGGGTTGTTGATTCGGCGTGTGGGGACCTTCGGAGATTTCTGAACACGCCAGCACTTATTAAATAGATGGTCATGCGACAGGAAGTAGTTGGCGGCTGGCCCCTCATGTGCGCAGCTCGTATTTCGCTGGCCTCACAATCCGCCATTGAACATCCGTGCAATCGCTCGAAGGTCCGCACACTTTGAATTGGAGTTTCCGCAACACCACATGCGTGGGATTTTCATAGGAGTCACAACATGAACCGAATGAGATGCGCTCAAATCTCGGGTCTGTTCGGCCTGGTGCTCATGGCGTTTGCTATGGCGGGCTACGCTCAGGTCACGACGGCGACAATCGAAGGGACCGTTCTCGATCCCAGCGGTGCCATTATTCCGGGTGCGACGGTTACCGTTGCCAGTGAAGGCACTGTTATGAAGCGAACCGAACTTACGAACAGTCGCGGCGAGTTCACGTTCACATTCTTGCCGCCTGGAGCCTACACCATCACCGTTGAGGTTAGCGGATTTAAATCTTACCGTCAGACCGGCCTGGAATTGATCGCCGGACAGAACATCAGGCGAGACTGCAAGCTCGAGGTGGGCGCTGCGGGTGAGCAGGTGACAGTGGTCTCCGAAGCTCCCCTAGTGAACACAGTCAGTGCCGAGCAGGACGTGAATCTGACCGAGACTGCCGTCCGAGAGCTGCCTTTGGCGAGGCGCGATATCAGGAACATTCTCAACCTCGGAACAGGCATCACGGCACAGACGGACGTGGGAGTTTCCATGAACGGGCTCCCGCCCCGAGGCTTTCTGTTCACGATCGACGGCATCAATGCCGCCGGAAACTCGGAGCTTCGGTCGCTGGGCCAGTACCAGGATTTCAACATCATTAAGGGCGTCAGCATTGAGGCTGTTGAGCAGGTGCAGGTGGCCAGGGGTCTTTTTTCGGCAGACGTAGCGAACACGGTGGGCGGGAACGTGAACCTACTGACCAAAAAAGGTTCCAATGAATACCATGGCAGCCTGTTTGAGAATTACCAGGCCGGAGGCCTCAATGCGCGTAACCAGTTCGCCACGACGCCGGAATCTCTGGTCTTTCATCAGTTCGGCGGATCGATCGGAGGCCCGATCAAGAAGGACAAAATGTTTTTCTTCGGCGCTTATGAGGGCTACCGCTTGACGGCTCAGCGGGCGCTCACGGGTTATATGCCGACCCAGGAATATCGGACCTTGGTCACTGCGGCCAACCCGGTTATGCAGCAGGGATTCGCCTATCTCCCACTTCCCACGGATCCTTACGCACCGGGATCGCAGGTGGGATTTTACCGCGGGCGTGGCGCCGCCAAACAGTCCGAAAACCATGCGACGGCTCGCTGGGACTGGAACGTTACGCAAACCAATCTCCTGTCGGCGCGATACAAGCGCGGTCGTCCGGATGTGTTGACTCCGAACGTTGTCCCGGACAATCCCCAGACCCAGGTCGGGATGGACGAGAGTATCGTCGGAAGCTTCATCCACGTCTCGCCAGCCTGGAGCTCGGAAACCAGAGGCGGCTACAATCGTGACGACATGACCCGCCAAAACAATTTCTATGATCTCAACGTCGTACGTTTCGCCGCTCCCAGTATCAGCATGGGAAGCGGAGAAATCCTGGCGATGTCAGGTTCCACCTCGACGATTGACCAGAATTTCGCGATGATGCGAGGCCGGCACTCACTCAAGTTCGGGGGCACCTTCCAGCTCCTGTTTTCCCGCCGCTTCGCCGAATCTACGCCCAACTATTCCTATCAGACGTATGCGGACATGGTTGCTGCCAGTCCTTACACAGCTGAGTATCGATTCGCCGTGAACTGGTTTCAGATGCATACCTGGCAGCTTGGCGGCTACATCCAGGACGATATGAAAATCAACCGTAATCTGACGCTAAATCTTGGGTTGCGCTATGACTACTGGTCGGTGCCGAAGGAGAGGGATGATCGCATTTTCAACCACGCATATCCCGGCGGACCGTTTCTACCGCCGGACCAGATCTGGGTTGCCCAGTACAAGAATTTTTCTCCCCGTTTTGGGCTGGCCTGGAGGCTCGATGAAAATGGCAAAACCGTGCTGAGAACGGGCTATGGAATCTTCATGAGCGCCCAGAACCTGTTTTCGGGAACTATCGAAACCATCCGGAATGGTCCCGATAAACCTACAACGGCCACCCTCAGTCGTGCCGAGCTGCTGAAGTACAAGCTCAATTATCCGGACCCGAACGCCAAAGCGTACGACTCCCTCCAAGCCTCGCCGATCAACACGGATCAGACGATTGACTCGCACTATGAAAACCCCTACAGCCAGCAGTGGACGCTTGGGCTTCAACGCCAGCTAACCAAGACAATGGTGCTGGACGCCGCTTACGTCGGGAGCCATGCGATAAACCTGCCCCACAGCCGAAACCTTAATCGAGTGGATCGGGTCACAGGCGTGCGTCCGATTACCGGCTTCGGCGACTTTGTTTACTACTCTTCCAACGATTCCAGCTATTACAACGCATTGCAGACCTCCCTGCATAAACGGTTCTCCAGCAATTTGATGTTTGACGTGACCTATACCTGGGCCAGCAATATGGCCTACTTCCGGGGAGATATGCACTGCTGCGGTGGCGCTGAACAAGAGCAGGATTTGAACAACTTTGCCGACAATAAAGGACCGACCACCTTTTTCGTGCGGCATACTTTCCGGACCAACTGGATCTACGAGCTGCCCTTCGGACAACTGATTAAAGGCCGCGGTCGGGCGGCGGAGCTCGCACTGGACGGTTGGCAGATCAGCGGCATCCTGCTCGTCCAGAGTGGCGAGTCATTCAACGTTTCTCAAACCTCAGCCGTGACGGCCCGCCCGGATGTGGTGGACGCAGCAAACGTTTATGGCACCAACTGGTGGAGCGACCTTCAGTACCTGAATAAGGCCGCATTCGCGAAGGTACCCGTCAATTCCGTCTCCAAGGCGACTGTTCGCCCCGGCAATGTAGGCCATCGCTCGCTGTTTCTGCCCGGCTTTTGGAATCCTGATCTCTCCTTGTCCAAGAGGTTCCGCTTCACCGAACGAATAAATCTCCAATTTCGGGCCGACATGTTCAACGCCTTCAACATGACTTTCTTCTCCGGATTGACGACCGGTATAGACTCGTCCACCTTTGGGAAGTTCACCAGCAGCCGCGGAGCAAGGACCGTGCAGTTCAACTTCCGGCTTCAGTTCTGAAGACCTTTGCCCGTCAGCTACATTCGGGGAGCCGGGAAATACCCGGTTCCCCGATTTTTCATTCGATGATGAGGATTTCACAATGCGACATTCATTGCGCTGTTGTGTACTCGTCTTTCTTACGGGCGTTTTTCTGTTGCCCCCTTCGAGAGCGGCAGCCGGCAAGACTCCTGCCGCGGCAGCCGCACCGAAAAGCAAATAGCCCTCAAGCCCATGTGTCCCGAGGAATTATGATGAAACGAATAGTAATTGGCCTGTTGAGTGTGGCGTGCGCGTTTGGATTTCAAAAGGCGGCGGACGTCAAGAATGTGGTTGTCTGCAAGGAGGCTGGACGCTTCGGCGGCTGGCCTGCGAACAATGGCATCTGGTCGTGGGGGAACGAAATAGTTGTAGGTTTCATGTGGGGATACTTCAAGAACAATGAAAGAGGGCATGCCATCGATGCGAGCAAGCCTTCGGTGCTTCGCTTTGCCCGCAGCCTCGATGGCGGGGAGACATGGAAAATCGAAGTGCCGTCGTTTCTGGATGCGCAGGGGGAGGAAAAGGAGCCTGTCGACTGTCCCGGCGGAATCGACTTCACCAACCCGAACTTTGCCATGAGAGTGCGGATGAGCGAGAAAAACCTTCCCTCACGCATTTACTATTCCGCCGATCGCTGCCGCACCTGGCACGGGCCCTTCAAACTGCCGATGTTTGACCAGAAGCGAATCATGGCCAGAACGGATTACCTGGTCGATGGGAAGCACGAAATCACCGCATTCATCACCGCGTCGAAGCAAAGCGGCGGCGAGGGAAGAGTGTTTTGCACGCGCACGACCGACGGCGGCAAGACATGGGAATTCATGAGCTGGATCGGTCCCGAACCGAAGGGATTTTCGATTATGCCCTCTACGGTCCGATTGTCCCCGACGAGGATCCTGTCCACCCTTCGCTGCAAAGAAGGCAACACTCATTGGATCGAGTCCTGGGTCAGCGACGACAATGGAAAGAATTGGCAGTTCCTCAACCGCCCGGTGGAGTCCACAGGCGGTTCTCAGGGCAATCCGTCGGCATTGATCCAATTAAAGGACGGTCGCCTGGCAATAGCCTACGGCTATCGCGCGGAGCCCTATGGCATGCGGGCTCGGCTCAGCAGTGATGAGGGGCGCACCTGGGGTCGAGAGCTGATGCTCCGTGAGGATGCGGGCTGCTGGGATCTCGGCTATCCCAGGAGCGTGCAGCGCACCGATGGAAAGGTCGTTACCGTGTACTATTACAACGATAACAAGGACACCGAAAGATACATCGCAGCAACAATCTGGGACCCCGGAATCGGAAAATAGAACGGCGATTCACTGAATTCATGACGCACAGAAAGGCGGCCGGAGAAAGTTCCTGCCACGCCTGCGTGGTTTATTGAGGATAGAAACTTGGACTAGCGCACGGCGGGGGTCATCCACCTGCGGCAAATACAGCAAAACCAATCAAACCGCCAAGTCACAAAGGCCGCAAAGGTTTTATTTATATATCTTTGCGGTCTTCGTACATCCCGCTACGGAACAATGGGAGCACGACGAAGCCCTGCGGAAGCAGGAGAGCGTAGAAGTGCTGCCAGATAAACTCTCTTTGCTGAGACGGAAGCTGAGCCAAAAGGCCAAGCAGGAACCGAAGTTCCGGTTTTATGTACTTTATGACCGGATCTATCGGCGCGATGTGCTGGAGGCGGCATGGGTGCGGGTGCACGCCAATAAGGGTGCGCCCGGAGTGGACGGCGTGAGGATCGAGCAGATCGAAGCGTCGAAAGCCGGAGTGCAGGGTTTCCTGGATGACATTCAAGAGGCACTGCGCACCAAGACCTATACGCCGACAGCGGTACGGCGCGTTTACATACCGAAGGCGAATGGGAAGATGCGGCCGTTGGGCATCCCGACGGTGCGCGACCGAGTGGTGCAGATGGCGACACTGCTGATACTGGAACCGATCTTTGAAGCAGATTTTGAGGATTGCTCCTATGGGTTTCGTCCTGGCCGGTCGGCGCACCAGGCGCTGGAGGAGATACGCGGGCATGTCAAAGCCGGGTATCAGGCGGTGTATGACGCGGACCTAAAAGGCTATTTTGATTCGATTCCGCATGACAAGCTTCTGGCTTGTGTGCGCATGCGAGTTGTGGACCGGAGTGTGCTCAAGCTGATCCGGATGTGGCTGGAGACCCCAGTGCTGGAGCCGGGAGGTAAGGGCACGCCGGAGCGGATGAGACGTTCCCGCAAGGGGACTCCCCAAGGCGGGGTGATTTCGCCGTTGCTCAGTAACTTGTATTTGCATTGGTTCGACAAGTTGTTTCATCGAGCCGATGGGCCAGCGCGGTGGGCGGGGGCACGGTTGGTGCGCTATGCCGACGATTTTGTGGTATTGGCGCGCTATCAAGGGTCGCGACTCACGGGCTGGATTGAATCGAAACTCGAAGGCTGGCTGGGGCTGGAGATCAATCGGGAGAAGACGCGGGCGGTGGATCTGAAGGAAGAAGGAGCGAGCCTGGATTTTCTGGGGTTTACGTTCCGCTACTACAAGGACCTGCAAGGGCGTGGGTGGCGGTATCTCAACGTGAGCCCGTCGGCGAAAGCTCTGCGGAAGGAACGGGAGAAGCTGCACGAGATGACCGATCATCGGCAATGCTCGAAGCCTATCCCGGTCCTGATTGCGGAGCTGAACCGGCACCTGGGAAGCTGGCAGAACTACTTCGCCTTTGGGTACCCGCGCGTTGCCTTCGGAGGAATCAACTCGTACCTTAGCGGCCGTCTCATCCAGCATCTGAGACGGCGCAGCCAACGGCCCTTCCGTCCGCCGGAAGGAGTCAGCTACTACGCGCAGCTCCAGCGTTTTGGGTTGGTGCGCTTGTAAGGTGGCAGCCGTCAACTGTCTGCGCATGCCTGAGGCAACAACATTTTCAGGAGAGCCGGATGTCGGGAAATCTGCTTGTCCGGTTCGACGAGGGGAGAGTGGGTCGCACTTCCGTGTCGCCCTCTCTCCTACTCTACCGCCTTCGCGTTTCAATCTTTCGAGCGTTCCAAGTTTCCGGAGAGAGTTCCTGCGGTTCGGCGTCAATGACGCTTACGCCGGGACTCCCCGCACTCACTTGGAGCGCCGGGAGTCCTGGCATGAGAGAATGTAGTCTGAAATCCCAGGCTGGGTTAAACGCCAACCATGGATACGAGTTTATTTTTTGGGCACGTTCCAGCCGTCGACCGAGACCTCGGGAACCGCCGCTCCCAATTCTGTGGTCGCAAACCGAACGCTGACCGTTCGTTTTTCTCCGGGCAGGAGGCTGAAGTAGTTGTCCTCCCAGTAACTAGGAAGGACCTCTTCACCCGCCTTGCCCTTGTTCACGAGCAAACGCAGAGCCAGGGCCAGCTTATCCGACGCATTCTCTACAGTTACATAACCGATAGTCTCCTCGCCTTTCTTCTCAAACCGCGCAGTGTGTTTCACATCGGCCGGGGGAAGTTTGCTCAGAGCGGTAAGGTCCGCCACAGACTTCGGATTGCTGCGATACACCTCACCCTTCTCCGATCGGGGCCCCTGCACGTCGGGAACGGTTGAGAGCCAGTAGAAATTATCCGAGAGTAACTTGCCCGCGGCGTCCTGCAGTTTCAGCTGGAGGAAGTGGGTGGTCGTCAGGCCGGATGGCCGCTCGACCGTAAAAGCGCGCTGGCTGCTGTCTGGCGCGGCATTGAGGGTGGCGGTTTTGGAAAATCTCTCTTTGAGATCGAAGTCCAGAAGCCTGGCTGAAACCTTCAGGTCCTTCCAATCCCGGTAGAGCGCGTTGACGACACAAATGGAGTGGTCGTCATACGAGTACTGAACGTGGATGGGCTCGCACGCTTTCTTCGCTGCATAGTAGGCGCCTCCCACCCTCAGATACCAATCCACATATTGCCAGGTCATCCATGCCGGCCAGGCCGCATCGTATTTCCAGGTCGTGATCCCGGTAGCGGAATATTTGTTCCGGCCGTAGGCCTCGAACATGCCGCGCGCGCTTTCATAATTCATGAGCTGGCCTTTACGGATGAAATCTTCGATTCCGGTAGCCTTACCGTACCGCGCATCGAGTGCCTTCACCAGCGCATCGAAATAGGTCCCACCCTGGATCACGGTGTGAAGCGACGCCGCTTCCGACCACAGCGGCCACATATCCTTTTCCGGCATCATCTGGCGCATGCTTTCGATCGGCGTGATCACGCCGCCGATGCCGCCTGATTGGGCAAAACCCCAGGCACCGTCATTCTTACCTGTGTAATAATTGGCGGGCGTCGCGTAGGTCCAGAGTTCGCGCGTGCCGGTTCTCGTCCCGCCGGTTTCGAATCGTTCCTTCACGTCGAAGGCGCCCGAATGTGGCTGGTAGGTGCGTTCCGGCGTCAGCTTCGCAATGAGATCCTTGTAAGCCTTGTCCAGGGTCGGCGTCGGGAAAGTTTCATCGTGACCCAGAAAGTGTACCAGGCTAGGATGGTTGCGAATGCGCAGCATCATATCCTCGATGCACTTCACCGCCAGCGCTTCGTCGGGAATGTTGCGGCCGAAGATCTGTTGCGTCACCATGATCCCATACTTGTCGCAGAAGCCGTAGAATTCGTCGGTTTCCCGTATGGAGAAGCCCTCCGACCTCAGCATATTCAGATTGCCTTCCTTGGCGTAGCGGACGAGAGCCTCGTAACGCCTCGGTGTAAGTCTTAGCAACATGTCGCTCGTCATCCACGCGCCACCCCGGATGAGGATCTTTTTGCCGTTGACCATGTAGCCGCGCCAGCCTTCGTCGTTGATATAGGTCGTGGCCTCGCGGATCCCGAAGCGGATGTCGGTGCCGTCCGATACCCCGCCGCCGGCAGTGACCTTCAATTCCAGGTCATACAACTCCTGCGATCCTACCAGATTGGGCCACCAGAGGCGGGGCTTGGAGATGTTGAGCTGCTTGAATTGGTCCGGAGAGAATGTCACCAACTTCGTTTCGCCGGCGGCAAGATTGACTTTCTGCGAAAATACAATCTTCTCGATGGTCCCCTGAATCTCCCCTGCGATTTCCCGGTTCTCCCGGTTTTTGAGCTCCGCAGTGATGGTCAGGTGTGCCGCGTCGAGTGACGGAATGTCCACACGGGTGACCACGTGCGGGTTTTTCAGCTCCATCGGTCCAGTAGCTTTAACGTAGACGTTTTGCCAAATACCCAGATTCATATCCGGCGGCTGCGGATTATGATCATCCCAGCCGGTCGTGGCTTCTATCTGTTTGGTCGTGTAGACCTTGTCCGGGATCAGGCCCGGCGGGATGACCTCAACTGCCAGATAGTTCTTCTCGCCCGGCTTCAGCACGCCGTTGACCGCAAATTCGAAGCGGCGAAACATTCCGATTACGCTCTGGCTGTCGGCGATCTTCTTGCCGTTGACCCACACATTCGCCTGATAGTTGATTCCGTCCAGATGCAGCGACAGGTTTTTCCCCTTGTAGGCGGCAGGCACTAAGAATTCCGTTCGAAACCACCACGGCGACCGGAATGGACTGTCCTTCGGTATCACGAGCCAACGCCCTTCTTTGTATCCCGGCGTCGACTTCAAATTCGTCCCATAGTACGGATCCGGATAAACCTTTGCATCCACGAGCGCTGCGAGGACGGTGGTGGGAACGGTGGCTGGATGCCAGCCATCCGGTTTGAACTGCGAAGTCGAAAGTTTGTCGCCAGTCTCTTTAACTTCGGCCGCAGATCTAATGGTCCACCCCTTGCCAAGCATCACGACATCGGACTTCTGAGCAAGGCCAACCCCCAACGACATAATAAGGAGGATCAACACAAATAATAATGCACGGATTGCTTTCATTGTCTGGCTCCTATTGATGCGCTGCAACCGAGTCTAATCGTATGCATGAGCACAGGATCCTATCCTGCCTATCCAGAAGATTATCCGGGGCGCAATGACAACAAACCTTGCGCAGCCGAGGCCGCCAAGGCCGGACATGGCGATATTAATTGTACATTTAACTAATTGTCAACAAGAAGCCGGCTAAATTGTCGACATTCTTTTCCATGAGTGGTTAATATACCTAAAGATGGGCTCATTATGTTACCTATTTTATTGTCGGTGGATTTGAGGCCGAGGAAGATCGCGGTGAACAATGCCCTTCATCAGCATCATGCCATGCGGTTTCTTGGTCCACGTCTAGGTCCAGGACCAGACAGGTCGAGGTCCAGGTCGAGATCGGGGATGGAGAGGTGGATTAAGTTAGCGCTTATGGGTCTGCACCCCCCGCTCCAGACCCGTATTACTGGGTGGGTTTGTCTTTAAGTTTTCCGAGCATTTTATAGAGGGTGATGATCGAATGGTCTAACATGGCCTCACCGGCGCCGACCTCGACCCGCGTCGTCGCCGAGTTCGCTCCGTATCCCCCCTCCACTGCTGCCCGGATGGTTGGGAAATAGGCAACGTATCCGTTCGAATATCCGACAAAAAAGTTGGAGCGCGCGGGCGATCGCTGACGTAATCCGATCTGAAAATCCACGAATGGTTCGCCGGGCATCCCGGTTAGAGCAATCTCGTTGTTAATCAGAAAAGTCATAACCGGAGCTTCAATGGGCTCGGTCATGAGGGGGGCATATCGCTTGGCTGTCGCTTCACCCACCAGCTGCGACAGACCTGCCAGCAGCTTGTCCCGATCCCAGCGCAGCTTGAACTTCAGCACATCCAGGCTCGCCTGGAGCCTCGGCTGGGCAGGCACTTCGGCATGGATGGATTTGGCCACGCGGACCACTTCCTGGCCGAGCTGAGTTCCTGTTTGAACCATGATCTGGTCGGCATTTTCCGTGAGCGGAGTTTTGTCGGCATAGGGATTGATGTCCCCGGGGGCTCCCTGCAGGAAGAAGCAGATGGGACGTCCGGCAAAAGCCGACTCGACCGTCCTTGCCATTGCCCCGGGGTAGTCCGCCGAATAACGCAGGTTATCCGGGCCGAACACGACGGGGTGGCATGCGTAGTTGACCAGGATGGCCATCGGGTTTCCGCTTCTATCATCGACGCGAATGAACCCCGACGGTCGGATCCACCGGGCTCGTCGGCATTTTTGTCACGTTGCCCCAGAGCATCTTCACTGTCCCGTCCTGATTGAGCAGCCGGCGGTTGTGCCCGATATAGGTCTGCCCAAAGCCGGTTCCGATGGCGGCGGGAACCATCCGTCCGGCCGCCTCCTCCAGTGCAGAGCCGATTTTTTCCAGTGCTGTTAGCTGCCATGCGGGCTGCTCCCCGGCGGCGTAAAAATCATCGATCCAGGGCGCCGAATGGGTATGGGAGGCGCAGAAAAACACCGTCTCGATCTGAACGGACTTTCGTACGCGCGCGCGAACTGCATCCATGGAGGCATTATCGAAGGTGCGTCCCAGGTCCAGGGTCACCAGGCCGATGTTTTTTTCGCCATCGCTCAATACCAGGATTCGCGCAAAAAGAGGATCCAGTGTGCCTGTGGCCGGCCCCTTTCGATTGCTGTATCCCCAGAGGTTGATTCCCGGTGCAGGAGTGATTTCCGCACGCGCCACTGCGGCCCTGAATTCAGCGCCTTGCGCCGTAACCACCAACAGGCAGGAAACTCCGATCGCCATACATAGAATCCGCCGGATCATAAACACTCCCTCCAAATCTCCGATCTTGAGTTCAGGCACTCGCTTGCAGTTCTTTCATCTTTCCGGGACAGCCCGCAGCCTGCCAAGCTTGCTGTATACCTGGATGACAGCCTGCCGGATCACGTTCTCGCCTGTACCGACTGCGACATCGGTATTGTAGCCGGCGCCGTAGCCGCCTTCCGTGGATGCCTTGATGGTCGGCAGATAACCGGCCCACACGCCGCCGGCCGAGTAGCAGTAGCCAATGAAAAATGTGTTTGCCAATGGGGATTGGTCGTACAGGCTTTTCTGCAACTCGATGAACGCCTCGCCCGGCACGGCTACGAGTGCGATGTTCTTGTTCAAAACGACGGTGCTGATGCCGAATGGAATGTTCTTGGAGGGCGTCCAGCGGTTGGGCACGTCGAAGCGGTCCTGGCCGACCTCGATCGATCCCTCCGACGGTGCGGGCGGGCGCATCCGCTTCAGCGCCTGGAGGACGGCCGCCGCGATGGTGTGACCCGACTCCTGGGCAGCGGCAAAACCGCCCTCTTTAACAGGCTGCTTATCCAGGTAGGGATTAATATCGCCGGAAGCCCCCTGCAGAAAGAATGCCAGAGCCCCATTGCCCAATTCCTGTTCGATCTCCCGGCGCATGTAACCGGGCCAGTCTGCCGAAATCTCAAGGTTGTCGGGGCCCAGGTTCACGCCGTGACAGGCATAATTCACGCCGACAGCCCGTATCTTCCCATCCATATCGGTTACGCGCAGCAGCCGCAGCGTCGGGTCGAGCGGCTGTGTCGGAATCCGCTCAGGATTGCGCCAGAACATCGTTACGGAGCCGTCGGATTCCACTTTCCTGCGGTTGTGCCCGATGTAGGCCGCGCCGGACCCGGCGTCGATGTGAGCGGGGAAAGCTCCTTCCTTGGCCTTCGCAATCGCATCCACGATCTTGTTCTCTGCGTCGCGGAACCATGGATTCTCCGGCGTGGGCCAATCCTGTTTTTCCCAGGTGATCGGCCCCGAGTGGGTATGGCTGCTGGCCAGGAGAACATTGCGCACCCCGAGTTCCTCCCTCGCGCGTTTCAAAACCCGTTCGGAGGGGAAGGAGCGCAGATCCAGCGCGACGAGGGCGAGATTTTCGGTTCCGCTTTCCAAGTAGAGCACCGTGGCCGTCAAGGGGTCGTGCACCCCGGTGGATACGCTTTTGCGGGCGCCGTACCCGCCCAGGATATATCCAACGGGCGGGGTGATTTCGGTCCGGCTGAGGCCAGCGCGGGGCTTGGGTACTACTGCCGGCGTGACTCCGATATAAAGATCGGCCGCCCTCAAGCTTTCCGCATACCGGATCCCTTTCGCCGCACCGTCACGACGCGCCTTCGACTTCATGTCCTCGGCGATTTTGGCGCGGTCGGACCCTTTCTGGCTCACATGTTTGGCAAGGGCGTCGATCTTGGTCTCGATGGTCTCCTGGATGTCCACCCAGACATTCGGCTCGAGAGTGTCGTAGTAATAAATCTGTTCGACCTGATGGGGACTGAGCCGTTCCTTTTTGATATGGTCCGCAAAATAAAGAGGGAACGGCGCTGCGGTCACAGCATCCATCGAGGCGAAGGCGATGGCCCGGTGGTCCATATGTTCGTCCTCATTCCGCGGGTCGAATGCCATCAGGATGTCGGGTTTGTACTTGCGTATCATGCGGACTACGTCGCCGCGAAGCTTGTCGCGAGGCACCATGTCCAGCCAGCCGTCATCGTAGCCGAGCCATTCGAGAACGTCGATCTTCAACACCTTGACCGCTTCCTCCTCCTCCCGCTTGCGAAGGGCGGCGTGAGTCTCGGTATTGGCGTTGACATCATAAACGCCTTTGTCGTCACGGGTGGCAACGACGTAGATGATCTTGTTGCCGTGCTTCTTGAGCAGCGCGACTGTCCCGGCGCAGCGCGATTCGGCGTCATCCGGGTGACCCTGCACTACCATGACGGTCTTGCCCTTTACGGAATCGATCCCTTCGGCCCCGAACGCCGCTTGAAGAAAAAGGATCGAAACCAGCGCCGCGAGAGAGATACCCATCTTCACCATGCACCTCCTGAAATGACGCGCTTCCCGGCACGAATGTAGATATGGATCAAGCTGGGATCGTGCGCACCGACTCTATTCATTTACTGGTCGTCAATCCCGGCGTGGTCACATCAAACGAGGCGGTCGTTGAAGCCTTTCCGCCGCTCAGCCGATCGCGAATTTCAATTCTGATCTGATATTTTCCGGCCGCCCATCCCTGCAAAGGAACCCGGCCCAGGAGCACTACGCGCTGGGGCGAATGGTAATGAATCAACTTGCCCTGGTCATCCTCCTGGCTGAAAACGATGCTCCCGTTACCGGTGGAGCGGACCGAATAACTCACGGCCAGGGAAGGCGTTGCGGAGGACGGATCCAACTGCGCATTGTAGACCTGCAGGTAAAAGAAGAACCGGTCGCGCACCGTAAAACTGTCGCCGACTTCCGGAATGATTTTCAAATCGCCGACTTCGAATAGGCCCGGCGCCGCAGCGTTCCTCTGCAGTTCCTCCACTTTCTTGGAGAGAATGACAGGACTCAGAGCAAGATTCTCCGAGGCAAAACGCGGAATCTGCAGGCGAGTTTGCAGGCTCCCGGTCTTTCCGCCGTCGACATCCTTCACCGCCAGGTCCAACCGGTACAATCCCGGCTTCAGCACCACCTGCTTTTGATAGACCGAGTTTTGGAATGACTTGTAGGCAACCGTTTCAGGGGTGTAATCCGCCGTGAGAACCTCTTCAAATTCTGCGGCGATCACCCCCTGCAGGCTTCGTACGGAGCCATATACGTTGACCGTGGCCCGCTGTATCCCCAGCGACTCCCGATAGGTCAGTTGATTGTTGTCGATCTTGATTGTGATGGGGACGAGCACCGATTCGCCGCCGAGAAAAAGCCAGTCGGCCCTGACCCGAAAAGGCACCATGTTGTATTGCACGCTCGCCGTAACGACTTCCTTGAGGTCCTTAAAACGGATCTCGGGCGGCCGCTGAAGCGTAAAGTACTGCTGCATCCGCTCGAAAACACTGTCGCGGAATCCCGTTGATTTAAATGCCGAGGACTGGGGATTCGCTGCATAAAGATTGCGGATTCGATCTGATTTGGGAGCCAAACCGAGCGATTCTTCCAGCGTCAGCCCGGCATTGGGCACGTTGAGGAGCGCGTCTTTTTCATGGGGGCTCATCGCGAGGCGATATTCGCCTGCCAGCGAATCGTCAACGAATTCCAGCTCCACATTGTCGCCGAGACCCTCCAAATGGCGATAAATCCATCTTTCGAACGGATAGGTTGTCGTGAGACCGCCGCCCTCGTTATACGAGCGCTCGTACTGCCCGCCTCCGTAGCGTGTGACTTCGGTCGGGGGGCCATACATGATGTAGATTCTGCCGCGATCCGTCTTCCATCCGGCCTCCCCGCTATGGAACCAGTCGTTGGCATATTGAATGCGCCGGTAGTGCTCAGCCTTGTATTCGTTTTCCGAACGCGTCGGATCCGGAGACCGTCGCAGCCAGAACTGCTCGATGAATTGCTCCTTCTCTTCGACGGTCGTGAGACGGGAAAATATGGCTTTTTCCTCGGGGCTGATGATGTAAGCGACGTCCTCCTTGAGCCAATTTCTGAAATACTCGTTTGGATCGCTTTTTGCCCGCCGCCCTTTATCCCCCTGGGGGGGTGCCGCCATCAAAGTGAAGCACAGTATGGATAATCCCAAGATCGACGGCAGAGCGAGCCGTTTTGCACTCTTTTCGGCGAAGGCGCCGATTGACCCGAGCCGGGAATTATATTTGAGTTTCATTTTCCGCTTACATTCTCGTCAGCGCTTTTGCACGCCCCTGAAATTCTGGGATAAAAACCTTGTCCCAGAATTCGCCCAGGGCCTGCTTGGTTACCATCAGTGCGGCGCCTCTGGCTGCCGCGAGATGGTCGAGTGAAGATCTTACGATTGTGGTTTTGCTGTAAGCCACCTCGAAGGCAGATGCGCTGGCTTCACGGATAATGGTATCCATCAGGAGTTCCCTGGCCGCAACAACTGTCCCTCCGGCAAACACGATCAGCGGAGGATTGAGCAGATTGATGAGGTTGGCAACGGCAGTCCCGATGTAAGACCCGCATTGGCTGATGATCCTCCGTGCGAGACGGTCGCCGCCCCTGGCAGCTTCACTGATGGATTCCACGGTAATTCCCGATGCGTCGCTGGAAGCTATCTCTTGAAGGCTTGTGGTCACATTGTCGTTCAGCGCCGCCATAGCCGCATCCATCATCGATTTTCCCGATGCCAACGACTCCAAGCAACCCCGGTTCCCGCAGGAACATCGCGGGCCTCCCGGCAGGATGATGGTATGACCCAGCTCTCCGGCAATCCCCACGGCTCCCCGGAACAGCTGCCCGTCAATGAAGAGGCCTGATCCGATGCCCTGGCCCACATTGATCAAAACAAAGGTATCGGTTCCTTGGGCGACGCCGTACGTCCTCTCGGCGAGTGCCATGCAGTGAACGCTGTCATCCACCTGGGCCGGCACTCTGAAATGATCAGAAAAGAGCTTCTTCAAGGGAACCCCTTTCCAGTGCATCGCGAGGTGCCAATATAGGCAGATACCGCTTCGCGGATCGATGCCTCCGGAATGGCTTACACCAACGGCGAGAAGCTTTTCGCGAGGCACACCGCTCTCCGCCAGGATTGCATCCGTCGCGTCCATGATCGCCTTGAGCGCTTTATCGAGATCACCCCTGGCGTTCGACGGTTTTTCAACCGAATTCAGAATGTTGCCCTGCATATCCGTAAGAACCACCCGGAGATGCACCATGCCGATATCCACTCCAAGCAAACAACCCAAGTCCCGTGATGGCCTCAATAGAATCGGGCGACGTCCTCGGGATGTTTCAATCGGTTCTTCCTGCGTAAGAATCCCCGCATTCACCAGGCGCTGTATCATTTTGCCGATTTTTGCGGGACTCTTTCCTGTCGCGCGCGCCAGTTCAATGCGCGATGTTCCGTTGGGATTCGAGATTAGCGAAAGCAAATCTACCTGTCTGGTATACACTCAAGGACTCCCCGCGATCGTATTAGAAATGCTGGACAATCAACCGGCCAAAGGGATGCGACTTCTTGTGTTTATGGAAGCATCGGGAAGGACAAAACCACACCTCCCCATGCGCCGGTAACGTCAGATCCGATAGTTTTCTGCTCCCACTCGCAACGTTCAGAGGACCTCTCCCCCACGGCCATGCTGAATCAGGGGGATGCAGGATTTCAGCTCTTTCTGCGTCTTCAGGTCTGTTAAATCGATCATCCGGCGGGACTCCGCAGTCATCCGATTTAAATTACAATTCAAGCAAACATATCATAAAGGTGGTGATTTTTGGCAAACTAAAGCAATAACTAAAATAATTCATGGAGCATCAATGTGGTTCGGCCATGAGTTTCACAGGTTTTTTTCAGATAGTTTGATGTTAATAGACAAACCGACCTCTTGAATTCGTTCGATTTCAGCTCCAGTGAAGCCCCAAAGGATCATAGAGAATATGGTTATGGCAGCTAAGATTGCCCCTCCAAAGGGTGCAGAGGTCCAGTGGATCGAATATAGATTCTGAAACAAGGGGATCGCACGTTCCGGAACTGTCAAGTTACATTTTGAAGAGACTGATGGCTGTCTTTATGGCGGCAACTGTGGTAGGGTCCCTCGCGCAGAAAACATCCTCAACCGAACCCAAGGAGCTTGCCGATGGCTCCGGCGCCAAATATAAGCGTTTCGACAACATGCACCAAACGCGTTTCATCGAAATCTTTCTCGCCGGTCGCGAGGCGAAGACGGGGAAACTGATCGCGGCCTGCCACAATACCATGTTCACATCCAAGGGCGTTCCCACGTCAAAAGAAACGCCCCACAGGCGCAGGCAACTTCAAGAGGCTCCATCCGGGCTGGAGGTTCAGGGTCAAGACGCTCGACAAGGACCTGATCGAGAAGCCGGAGAGAATGAGATGGGGTTGAGGAATGCCCGACTGGCAGGTTGTGCTGCCTGGCAGGCTCAACCAAGAGTTGCACCTGACGAGGGCGTATACGCGGTCCTGTCAGCTACGACCGTTGTCTTTGGATGAAGCCTTTGCCGGCCGCTCGAATGACGTCAGCTCTTGGCTTCGCCTGGAACGTGGTACTCGCGCGGTTTCTTCCAGCGCCAGCACTCCCGCAGTGTCTCCAGCAGCTTCGGGCTTGGCGGAACATCCCTGTCTTCGCCGCCCTTCCCGTGCCTGAAGTGAATCCCCATGAGCTCGCTGTCGATGTCACTGACCTTTAGGCACGCCAGTTCTGCACGGCGCATGCCTGTTGAGTAAAGTGTCATCAGCAAGTGCTGTTTAGCAGAGTTGTGACGATGCCCGGTATAGCAAGGGCATCAATGCGGCCCGCAGTCGGTACAAGGCCCTCCATCCGGTACGGACGGCGGCTTACGGGGTTTTGCGCAGCAGCGCCTCAAAGCGGGGATGGCCTTTCAAGGGGGCGAAATTCGGATCGATCGCTAGCCAGGCCGGCGACAAGAAATACGGCACCTTCAGGATCGACTCGATCTGATCCACCGCCTTGTCCTTCTCTCCCGTGAGCATGTAAATGCGCACTAGCTGATGGAGGAGGTAAGGGCCCGAATAAGCGTCTCTTGATATCGGCAGGAGAGATACCGCAAGAAGCCCTTCCCGGATAGCCTCCTCCTTCTTGCCCAGATAAGCCAGGGTCAGTCCGCGGAACATGCGAGACTGCCCGTCCTGCGGCGCACCGGCCAGGTCGGTATCGATATTGCGCAGGGACTCTTCCATGTATTTCCGGGCTTCTGCCGTGCGGCCCATAAATGCGCTGACCTGGCCCAATGTCAGGGAGTGGCCGGTTTTGGCGCCGCTGAAATCCTCCACTGTCAATTTCAACAAAGCCTCGCGCTGGGCGTCGTCGAGGACCCAATAAAGATCCCAATACATGGAGAAGGTCACAAGGAATTCCGTTTGCGGCATTTGCGGGGACATTTTCCTGACCAACTCCCGCGCGGAAGCCAGGTCCCCCACGCCCAGAAGGCACACAACTTTCATTTCAAGGCTTAAGCCATTCCGAGGCGAAATCGCCAGGGCATCGTCGAACGCCACGCGCGCCTGCGCATAGCGTCGCAGCCACAAATGGATAATCCCGGCCCGGAAAGCCGGACGATCCGAACGCGGGTCCAGGGAACGGACCTGCTCCGCATGGGCCAGCGCATCCTCCCAGCGGCCCGCTCCCATTTCGGCCGACATTACAGCCATCAGGAGTTCCAGGTTGTTGCGGTCCAGCGCGAGCTCCTGCCGGCACTGCTCAATCGCCTTCTCGTTGTCAATTTCTACGAAAGTGAAATAGAGGGCCATGGCTGCCCGACCCTCCGGCAGACCGGGCGACAGCTGGAGCGACCGCTCGGCCGCAGCGCGGGCTCTTCTTTTTAATTCGGGATCGGGTCCGGTGTTGTAATACAAAAGCGACTGGAGGTAGGAAAGCCTTGCCCAGGCGACCGCGAAGGACGGATCCAGCTTCACGGCCTGTTCATTCTGGGTAATAGCTGTTTTCAGGGTTTTCGGGTCGTTCCCGCCTTCGTGCCATTTGGATTCCGCCCGCAGGAATTCCTGGTAGGCTTCAATGTTCTTCGTAGGCCTGGCGTCAAGCTGGCTTTGTTCCTGGACCCCCAGCTTAACCTTCAGCGCCGAGGCGACGCGCGAGGCGATCGACCCTTGGACCGTAAAGACGTCCTCGACCACAGCATCCATCGAATCCTGCCAGCGCATCTCGAGAATGCCGGACTCGCTAATCTCCGAAAGTTCGGGTGCGACCCTGATACGGCTGTTGTTGTCCGGGCCTTTCTGCCACCGGACCGTGCCCGAGAGCAGGAAATTCACCCGCAGCTCTTTCGCGATCGCCTGCGGCGCCTTCGAAGTGCCTTTGAACCCGGTCATGCTATTGCGGGAGATCACAGTCAGCTGGGGAAGGCTCGCGAGCCTATTGCGCACCTCGTCGGTCATCCCTTCCGCGAAATAGGCGTCCTCCGGCGTTCCCTGGTTTTCGAAAGGAAGCACGGCAATCCGTATGGGCCCGCCGCCGGCATCGGCGGCCTTCTTTGAACGGGTGAACCACCACGCTCCGGCGGCTCCCAGTAGCACTATCAGGCCCACCGCAAACGCATGGATCGGAAGCCGCCGCCCAAAGGGAACGCGCTCCTGTACCGCCGGCATGGCGCCTGAATTCCGGAGCAGACGCTTGAGGTCCGCTTTCATTTCAGCCGCCACCTGGTAGCGCATCGCGGGATCTTTCTCGAGCGCCTTGAAGATCACGTGCTCGAGTTCCTCGGACACGTCCGGGTTAAGGCGGACGGGTGAGGCCGGCTGACGGTTGAGAATACCGTCAATGGTATCGGTGGTGCTGCCGCCGCGGAATGGCAGCGCGCCGGTCGCCATTTCATAGAGCACAACGCCGAGGGAGAATAGGTCGCTCCGCGCGTCGACCGCGCCGCCCCTAGCCTGCTCGGGGGACATGTAGGACACGGTGCCGATGGTTGTGCCGGGGCTTGTAACGTCAAGCGCACGGGTTGCTGTAGCATCTTCCCCGGGGGCCGCTTGAGTCCCCCTGCCGGGTGCCGGCTTGGCTAGGCCAAAGTCCAGCAGTTTTGCCTCGCCGCGCTCCGTCACGAAGATGTTGGCCGGTTTGATATCGCGGTGGACCATACCCGCACTGTGGGCCGCTTCTAGCGCATCGGCGATCTGCAATCCCAGCGTGAGCACCTGTTCGACCGGCAGCGGCTTTCCCGTGATCTCCTGCTTCAGCGTCTGCCCTTTCATCAATTCCATTACGATAAAGGGCCTGCCGTCAGCCTTTCCAAAGTCGTGAACGGTGCAAATGTGCGGGTGATTCAGAGCCGATGCGGCCCGCGCTTCGCGGCCGAATCGTTCGAGCGCCTCGGGGCTTGCCGCCAGTATCTCAGGCAGGAACTTGATCGCCACCTGGCGATTCAGGTTCAGGTCCTCCGCCGCGTAAACGACGCCCATGCCGCCGCCGCCAAGTTTTGAGAGAATCCGGTAATGCGAAAAAGTCTGGCCAATCTCCGGCATATTCACCGCCACGGCCCATTATAGGTGCCGATCTATGAAGGAAGAAAACAAAATCAGGCACTCCCAGGCGCAGTCAAAAAATGCCGCATGCAGATTTTAAGTATCACCTATACAATGGGTCCGGATTATTAGGATTTTTAATGCCTGAGCGGAGGCGTTATGAAAAAGACTGTTATTTTAGTGCCGCTGGCATTCATTCTTCTGGCGGCGAGGCTCCAGTCGACCCAAATCGCCGACCCTTCCTGTGAGGTCGCGACGTGGCGGGGGTTCAAAACCGCCGCGGTGAGCTACACCTTCGATGACAACACTCCGAATCAGCTCCTTGTCGCCGTCCCAAAGTTCGATCTGTTCGGATTCAAGGCTACGCTCTTCACCGTTACCGGCTGGGTGACCGATTGGAGCGGCCAACAGGCCGCCGCCCTCAAGGGTCACGAAGTGGCGAGCCACACGGTGGATCACGTGCGCCTGGGCGGTCTTTCGATCGCGGATGAAACCTACCAGTACGCCGCCTCCAAGGCAGCCATCATCTCCAATTCCGGCAATGAGCCGGCTTTTACCATCGCCTACCCCAATTGCCGGAGCGGCGACGTCGCGCTGTGCTCTCAATACTATATAGCCGGAAGAAATTGCTCCGGCGCCATCGTCCCGCCCACTCCGCCCAATTTCTTCGAGATCAACAGCTACATCTGCGGCAGCCGGGGCACCGTAAAAACCACCGCTGACTTCATATCCCGGTTCAATAGCGCGCAATCGGCCGGAGGTTGGCTGGTGCTCCTCCTGCACGGCATCGACAACGATGGCGGTTATTCTCCCCTTCCTTCAAAGGTCCTCCTGGAAAGCCTGCAGTATCTGGATGGGAACAGAAATGCATTCTGGGTTGAGACCTTTGGAAATGTGGTGCGCTATATCAAAGAGCGAGACAGCCTGTCCGTAACGAAAATAGCGGAGGACCCAATAGAATTAGTCGTCACTGATTCGCTCGACAACAATGTCTATAACTATCCGATCACGCTGCGCAGGCTGCTGCCCCAGGGATGGACAGAGGTTGCCGTTACCCAAAACGGCGCCGCGATCCCCTCCGCTGTTGTAAAGCTGAATTCGAGCTCCTACGTAGTATTCGATGCGGTTCCGGATGCAGGGAATGTCATCATCTCAAATGCCACCCAATCCCAGGCTCCGGCTGCACCGTATGGTTTGTCCGCCACAGCCGGGCACGAATTCGGTCTCCCTGACCTGGAGTTGGACCGGGGGTACCGGAAGCACCCCCGCTGGATACAACATCTACCGTACCAACCAGCAAGGCTCCACCTATGTTTTCCTCGCATCGGTCGCGTCGTCACAAACCTCTTGCATGGACAACACCGCTATAGGTGGAACCACCTACTATTATGTTGTCACCGCGTACAATTCTCTGGGGCAGGAAAGCCTGTTTAGCAACGTGGCGTCCGGTACCCCATCCGGAAGCGCTACGGCAATCTCCATGAGCGTAACATCCATCGCCATAACGACCATTTCAGCCGGCGGACAAAATAAAAAGGGGCGGGCAACCGTCACCATCAAAGACAACCTCGGGAATCCTGTGGCCAATGCAACCGTTACCGGCACATTCTCGGGCACCCTTAATGAACAGCGCTCCGGAACGACGAACCCAAACGGCACGGCAGTCATCGACTCCTACAGCTTCCAGAAAACGATTCTGAGCCTCAAGTTTTGTGTCGATTCCGTTGTGCGCTCGCCGCTCACGTTCAGCAATCAGAATACCTGCGGAACCCTGACCAAATAAATAGGAGGACCGGCGAAGGATGATCCGGAAGTTCAGTGGGATGAAATCAAAAACGCCGGTGTTTGTTTAAAGTCTTCTGTATGACCGCGCTTACCTTTTCGCCTCGCGGGCCTTGCTGAGATTGAAGGCGCGGTTGATTTCATTTTCCCACGAGCCAACTGTCCTGGCAGATCTAGTCCATTCCGAATTTTCCAGACCTGATCCCATCCGGCGCCAATCCAGTGATTCCCCCAGAAACAGTTACAATGGCGTCCCTTGCTGCAATCATGTCTGTTGCCTGGGCCGAATGCCGATTGGGATGAGGCTGCAGGCTTAACGCACCGGCTTTTTGCCGATCGCTGCCACTTTTTTCTCGACTTCGCTGAGCTTCTGCATGGCAATCTGGCCGGATGATCTTGCCTGCGCGATTTGATCGTTTAGCAGTTCGGTATTCAATTTGTCGACCATGGATTGCAGATCACGAACGGAGTCACTCATTTCTTTTTGACTCCGCGCGGGGATTTTCAGCGAAGACAGCTCTTCCCGCAAAACGCTCAGACGTTTGCCTGCGGCGGTTTGAACCGCCATTACCTGCTGACGAACATCCTCGCGGTTTGCCTTGGCGATTTTGAGGGCTTTTTCATACCGGCTCCGGGAGGTTGACAAATGGGACCTGGCATCGGCATAAAGCTGATTTTTAAGCGACTCCTGTGCCTCATTCCAGGCTTTCTCCGCACTTGTCCAATCAGCGGAAGCGAAAACCGCGCCTTCTTCCTTTTTGGCCTGGTCCATAGCCTGCTGAGCCAGTTTCAGCTCTTCATCCGGCATGGAAGAGCATGCGAGGAAGAAGGCGAAGAATACAAGGGCACTTAATATCTGAATCGACTTGGTGGGGCTGCACATGTTGGCCTCCGCGACATTGCGGGATCACCACAATACCGGGAACCTATGTGATCCCGCCAGAATAGGAAGGAATCAGACCAGGCAGAGCCATCGTTAGCTCTGGTCTGGCAATCAAGCTCGTAACAGACTAACCCTTTTTGAATATAAGCCACAAGCGGCTAGAAAGAAACATTGTTTATTCGACCGGATGAGAACTGGTTCAGCGTGAATTTGAATATGCCGTAAGGTGAAGAAACTCGGCCGACGCGCAACAATGGCACGCAAGGTAGATTGGAATCGGGAAAAAGCAAAAATCTGGACCGAAATCGAGCGGATACACGGGCATACTCATCGACCGGACCGGATCTGCGGTTTTCTGCCTGCTAGCGTGGATGTGAATGGTCACCTTCACACACCATGGGCGCTGATGGGGGAGGGGACCGGCGTCAAGCTACAAAGCATGTCATGCAGCATTGCAGTAGCAGTACCGATCAAGCGTTGGAAAAGCGACTCGCGAGGGCTTGGGCAAGAGTCATCGGTCGAGCGCGGGTTGTACTTTGCGCGCTCTGGGTGGCGCCGCTCTGATCACCTTTGTATTGCCGCCTTCTACCAACAATACATCCACCGGTTTATTGGTTTTCCATGATCCGCCTGTGAAATCAGGCACATCAATCGAATTGGAGCGGTTAGCAACCGACCATTCGCTCAATGGTGCTATAGAGGTCCAGAGCGCCGCATCATAAACATCCTGGTCGAGAGGCAGTCCATTGCGAAGGCAATCAATCAGGCGCCAATCTTCAAGAAAGTCCATGCCGCCATGACCGCCAACCTGCTTTGCCATTTCACCTGCTCTTTTGATAATGGGAGGGGCATACTTTTCTTCGAGCGATTTATATTCCGCATCCGAAACCCATTCGCGATGACCAATGGCAATCTTAGGGGGCAGAGGATATTTCAGCGCGGAGGCTTTGGTACCGCTGATTTTGTGGATTCTGGAATAAACATTTGGCGACGTCACATCATGCTCTAGCATTATCGTCCGTCCTTTGCTGGTACGGATCGAAGTGGTGGTCATATTTCCTCTATATGGACTATCGACAAATTCTTTAAAGAAACTGTCACTCGCCGACAGTTGCCTGGCCTTCTCGTTCATCAAGAAATCGCTGCTCATGACTGAAACGAGGTAATCCATCCTGTCGCCCCTGTTAATGTCCATTATCTGGCATATCGGACCAAGACCGTGTGTCGGATAAAGATTCCCGCGCCTTTCGGCATTCTCTCTGAGGCGCCACATATTCCAATATCCATTCTTGCTAAAATTGCTCTCCAGCAGTGTATGTAAATAGGCGCCTTCGCCGTGCACGATGTCCCCAAAGAACCCCTGCCTCGCCATATTCAGAGTCAGGAACTCAAACGAAGGGAAGTAAAATGACAATGAGGAGCAAGCTGATTTGGGCCATCGTAGGTGATCTGTTGGTTCTGGGTGCCTGCTCCTGTATTCGTGTCTCCTGGTGAGGGCAGATCCGCCCATTCTCGTCGGGGACAGCTCCTTTGTTATCGAGTACTGATGACGAAGCTGGCGGGTGCGAATGCGGGCAAGCGAACCGCAAACGACCCGTTCTTCACCGGGATCGGCTCGCCTTGCTCGTGACCCCTCAAGTTGACACGCCTCACTCTAGCCGGATTTAGTCCGCGCGGGAGCTGAACGACGCAGTCTCCCGCAGTCCCGGCGCTTTCCCAAAGCCGCAACACTGTTCCGGCACCGTCTGGATTGGGTGAGAATGCGGTAACCAGGATACCCTTGCGCGATAGTGAAATTCCCGCCTCCGACGGCGGCAGTTTCCCTGCTTCACCGTCCGCCAAACCCACGGGACACAAACTGCGTGTTTCCACCGACGGAGTGATCAGCGCTGCCTCGTCCTTTGCGCCGCTCACGGCCCAGAGCCGCACGCGGGCGGTCCAAGATCCGCCGATCCACAACGGGAAATTCGTGCTCCACATGTTGTTGTACAGGTTCAGAAAGACGGTCGCCCTTTTCGGGACGAAGTCGTCGGAGTATTGCCACAATCCCGGCTTCTCCAGGCTGACGAGGGGGGTGTCCGGCAAACCAATCCCAACGCCGCGGCCGTCGGGGCCGGTGACGGTCAGGCCGGGGTTCAGGCACAGAATGTGCCGGTTTGATCCCGCAATTATATCCCGCGCAGGATCAATGATTGAGCCGGGCCGCCCAAGCCGGAATCTCGGTTTGTTTATGGCAAACGGGAGGGCGAGCCAGCCTCCTTCGGGAATCGGATCCGGCGTCTTGCGCTCTATTCCCCATTCGAGTTCCACGTAAGGGAGGCCGCGGTACAGTACGACCCTGAGCGTTGTGGCAGCGGCCATCGGGGAGGCGTAATCCGATCGCAGCTCGGCAATATCAGCCAAAGGAGTATGCCGCACTGTGTGTTTCCATGACCCCGGCGATTGAGCAGAATAGGTCAGGCTTTCAGGCCCGGGGAGGTTCGGCTTGCCGAAGTCGTTCCAGGCCCAACCGCCCTGAAACCGGTTATATATCTTGTGATAGTTCTGCACTGTCGGCAAATCGAATCGCTCGTGAACGTATTGTCCGAGCGCACGGTCACTGCCCTGGTCCACGATTTCCCGTCCTCCGCGCTTGTCCATAAGCGACGAAATGCCCCCGCGCGGCAAATCGAGCACCAATCTCAGGAATTCATTCTCCAAAACCAGATCAGCAGTGTCTGCGATCGGCGCCGGAGGACGGCGCATGGGGACATACGTGGAATATCCGGCAGGCGGTAACTGCGCTGCGAGGAAGCGAATCACGTCACCCTGCCGCTCAACCGCGGTGACGCGCCCGGTGGCGACATTGCGCACTGCCTCCCATTTCCCCTCGGGTACTTTGACTTCAACAACCGCGTCTCGCGCCCACGGAAGCGGGTTGAACACCACTGCGCGCGGGCCTTTGACCCGGACGGCCTTCGCCAGTGCGGCCATCCGGCTCTGCAGAGCCGCGCCAACGAGCGCCGCAAGCTGGTGAGCGTAGTTGCGATGCTCATCGAAAGACCTTTCGAACTTCGTATACTTGCCTTCGGCCAGGGCTTGCTTCCACTCCGCTCCGTAGCGGTGGCCGACAAAGGAACTGTTGGATCCCCAGGTATGCTCGCTGTAGAGAAGGCTCTGTTCATAGGCCTCGGCCAGAGTCTGGGCAACAGGTTCCGTCCGGAGATCCCAGGCCTGCATTTGTGTGTCGAGGATGCCTAGCGCCGCCAGCTGCGGCCGCGTGTTTAGCACCAGTTTCGTTTCTATCGGCATGGACAGAAGGCCGTGAATCCAGGTGTCCGGCATGTCGGCGCGGACCACAGGAAGCTGGGGAGTCTCCTTCAGGATGGCATCATTGAAGTCCGAGAGGCGGCCGAATCGTATTCGCACTCCGGGCATGTCTCGCCGGGCTTCCTCCAAGAGTTTCGTGACGTCCTCAGGCCTCGGAGGCCCCTGGTTGTCGCCGGTCATCATCATGGCAAGCCAGGTCTTGTGCGGCCATCCTGGCGGCGGGATCAGACCGGTGCCGTACTCGCGCGAGTAGAACGTGAGCAGGCGGGACCCGTCAGGCCCCTCCCACCAGAAGAGCTGCGGAACCGCGGGCGGCTTGCTGCCGCTGTTGCAGCCGATGTGGAGTATCTCGACACCTGCGTTCTTCAGAACTGTGGGGACCAGCCAGGTATGTTCCGGCACGTCGGTCATCTTCGCATCGCGGGGCAGCTCCAGCTTGAGTTCCCGTGAAAGGCCCGACGCGAAGCCCAATCCGCGCACCAGGTCCTCGGGATCCATCGATTCGGTTTCCGTCGTGAAGGGGAGGGCATGCCACTTCAGATGTCCCGTTGCTATTGCCCGCTCGATGCGGGAGCGGCGCTCAAGCGTCTGACCGGGCCAGAGCATCTGCCGCAGGGGCCAGCCGGCCATCATCCATTGGAACTGCTGCTCGGGAGGAAGGGTGCGGGATTGGTCGATGATCGACAGCGCGTGGTCGATCATCTCGGTCCGGTAGCGGCGGACAACGTTCTCGGGTAGGTCGGTATAACCGATGTCGAGATGTGTTTTGAACACGACGATGACCTGCTCCAGGCCCGGCGGGATCTCTTTTTTCGCCTGAGGCGTTCCCACTGAAACGCAGGCAATCGACCATGCAAGGACGGGCAGGAAAGCTCTGATGGACATATCCGGCTCCCAATTTGAGCATAGCACTGCCACGAACTGTAAGAAACAGGCGTGAAATCTCCTCCGATCTTTCCTTGCACTTCCGGGTGGAATTGCTTATAGAAATGCGGCGAAGAGTGCACCCCGGGAGCCTGTGCAATTTTTTTCACAAATCCGGCGTGCGCCAAGCCAGCATCCAAATGGCAACTGCCCTGAATGGAGCCTTCTATGCTACGCCGTTCTGCTGCCGTTGTCCTGGTGGGTGCGGCTATCATCGCCGGCGCCGGAATTAAATATTCCAGCGGCGCACAGGACCGGACCCTCGCTCTTGGGACCTTGTTGAGTTTTCCATTCCCGGATCAACTCGCGGTTTCACCAGTGGGCTCGATGGTCGCGTGACCTTCAATGAGCAGGGTGTACGCAATATCTATGCGGCGGAGGGGCCCGACTTCAAGGCGCGCCGCATTACACCTTACGCTGCCGACGACGGACAGGAACTCACCAACTTGTCATTTTCGGATGACGGCAAAACCATCGTCTACGTTCGGGGTGGCGATCACGGCTCAAACTGGCCGGCGGAGGGCAACCTGATGCCGAATCCGGCGAGCAGCCCAGTGCAGCCGAGGATGCAAGTATGGTCCGTGCCGGTCGCGGGCGGCGCTCCGGCACTGCTGGGAGATGGTGACGGGCCGATGGTAGCGCCGAAAACCAGGCGTGTGGCTTTTATGCGGGAGCGAAGGATTTGGCTCGCGCCCCTCGACGGATTAAAACCCGCTGAACAGGCATTTTTTGCGAAAGGCACCAGCGAGTCGCCAGCCTGGTCTCCGGACGGGAAAACACTCGTCTTCGTCTCGAATCGGGACGATCACAGTTTCGTGGGAATATTTGAAGGCGGCGATCGGCCGATTCGCTATCTCGCACCATCGACCTCACGAGATACAATGCCGACTTGGTCTCCGGACGGATCCTCCATTGCATTCATCCGGCAGCCGGGTCGCGGCGGGGTGCCGCGTTCACCATTGGCGCCGCAGCCGGCTCCATGGGCCATCTGGATTGGCGATCCTGCGACAGGTTCCGCACGTGAAGTCTGGAAGAGCGGCGGGGCCCTCGCGGACTCGTTTCCGAGGGTTCGGGGCGGAGCAAACCTGAATTGGGTGGTGGGTAACCGCCTCGTGTTTCTGTCGTATCAGGACGGCTGGCCGCTCCCACTCGGTGACGGCCGCTGGCGGCGCGGCGATGCTGCTTACTCCCGGCAAATTCATGGTCGAGTACACCAGCATGTCTCCTGATCGCCGTTTCGTGGTTTTCAACGCAAATACCGGCACCTATGTGAACGATATCGACCGGCGACATCGAAGGCGCCTGTCGACGCGGCCAAACCGGCGGCGCTTACATCCGGCCACGGCTTGGAGTGGAGTCCTTTTGTAACGGCCGACGGTAAGTACGTTGTGTATTTCTCCTCCGACGCACAGCGGCCCGGGGTTGCCGGCGGTAGTTCCGTCGGAGGCGGCGCATCGATCCTCTGCCATGCGGCATTGCCACCTGCTATCCCACTACGTCATTTCACCCGCGAGCCATCTCCAGGACGATTTGAACGCGGGTGCGTTCTGTCACCGGAAGGCGAAGCTCGGCGACCTGCACTGGTTTATGTCCATGGCGGCCCGCCGCGGCAGATGCTCCTGGGCTGGCATTACATTTATTACTACGCCAACGACTACGCGGCGAACCAGCTTCTGGCCAGCCGCGGCTACATCGTCTTGTCCCTGAACTACCGGCTGGGGATCGGGTACGGATTTGCGTTTCAAAACCCCGAACGAGGCGGTGCACGTGGCGCCGCAGAATCTCAATTGGTCGCGGCAGGAAGGTATCTGCTGGGGCGAAACGACGTAAATCCGAAACAGATCGGCATCTGGGGCGGTTCTTACGGGGGTACCTGACGGCGCTTGCGCTCGGACGAAACTCCGACATTTTTGCTGCCGGCGTCGATATACACGGGGTCCACAATTGGGATCGTCAGGGAGCGCCAGAGCCTGACCTGAAGTCCGCCCTGGCGGGCGATGGCATCACCGAACGCGACCTCCAGGAAGCGGCACGGATAAGATATGAATCATCTCCCATTTCAGCAGTGCCAACCTGGATCGTGCGGCCATCATCATCGCCGATCCGCGCTTGGGTTCCTCATACGTCGATCTCAGGTGGCGTCTTGCCGAAAAAGGCGTTACGGTCGATGAGCTCGTGATCCCTGACGACATCCACCATTTTCTGCTTTGGCACAGCTGGCTCAGAGTGATCACTGCGTCCGGCGAGTACTTCGATCGAGTCCTGCTCCACCGCCTAGCTGCCGGCGACCAGGCGCCACACGATCAATGACAATCGCAGGGTGTAAGGTGAAGAAATTCAGCCGTTCAGTAACTGCGCAGTAATTGATTGGTTGGAAACGGGAATGATCTGCATTATCGGTCAACATCGAGGCATTACAATTTCCGGCCCGCAATGAATCCAAGAAGGGCGTTCGTTTCATCTGTAGGTACGAAATTGTACTTCGACGGAACTGCATCCATGAACACCGCAGCAGCCGCCGTCCCTATTTTCCGTATGATTCTGCCCGGTTATGACTGAGGATAATCTCTATGCGCGAACCGACTCCCGACTGGCTCAATCACGCAACATAAGGAGCATTTTCAACATGCTAGATCGTAGGGATTTTCTCAAGACAGTGGGCCTGGCTACAGCACCTGCAGCAGAGATCCTGGGTGAAGGCAGTCTGCGCGGGGTGGCGGAGACCCAAAAGCGAAACGATCAAGCCGGCGACCACCCCCGGGACTCCGGAAGAGCCGGTGCGGGTCCTGAACTATGAGATCGACATGGATCGTCACGATGGCGGACTGAGCCCGGCGGTCGGTACGGAGCTGATACAGGTGCTGCGAGGCAACCGAACACATCCGGAGTGGGCGGAAGGTTACGGTTTTGTTTACAATCACGCCCCGATGATCTGCTACTGGGACGGCAAGTTCTACCTCGAGTGGCTGAGCAACACCTACGGCGAGCAGACGCCGCCCGGGCAGACGCTTGTGGCGACCTCCGGCGACGGGCGCATCTGGAACAAGCCAGAGGTGGTGTTTCCAATTTACTATTTTGACGTACCCCCCTTCGTCAACTCAACGAGCGAGCCGGGCATGGCGATCATGCATCAGCGGATGGGTTTCTACGTAGCGCCCAATGGGCGGCTGCTGGTCCTCGCCTTCTATGGCTGGAACAATCCTTTCGGACCCGGAGGCGTCGGCCGCGTCGTGCGTGAAGCCTACAAGGACGGCACCTACGGGCCAATCTATTTCATCAAATACAACCAGCATTTCAAGCAGATCTTCACACGCGTGATCCGAAAGGAAGATCCAGGCTGGAACGAGGAGAATACGAAGAATCCGTTCACTCCGGGCACGGCGCCGATGCCGGTGCTTTACTACAAGCACTCGCCGGACCAGGGCTTTGTTGAGGCCTGCGAAGCGCTGCTGGCGGACCCGCTCAAGACGATGCAGTGGTGCGAGGAGGAGGGCGACCCGTCCACACTGTCCAGGACCCCGCCTTCGGCTCGCTTCCCCAACGGGCGCATGACGCAATGGGAAGCGCCCGCGGTTTATCATCGCAAAGATGGCGTCGCGGTTTCGGTGTGGAAGTGGTCGGGAGCGGCCTTGTCGACCGACGAAGGCAAGACATGGAGCAATCCGGTGGCCGTGCCGAGCATCATCACCGCCGGGGCAAAGGTATGGGGTCAGAAAACTTCGGACAGGCGCTACGCCTTGGTCTACAATCCGGCCAACGACGGATACCTCATCGCTGGCCCCTGGCCGTCGTCACCAGCGACGACGGTATAACCTTTGATAACATGCTGCTGGTGGAGGGGGACGTTATCTGGCGCCGCTACATGGGACGCGCCAAGGACTTTGGCTTCCAATACGTCCGAGGCATCTGCGAAGGCAACTAAACTCCTCCCGGCACCGATATGTGGCTGACCTACAGCACCAAGGAGGACATCTGGGTTGCGCGGGTTCCCGTGCCGATTCGCGGCTCGGTGCCGGGGCCCGTTTCCGACAACTTCGACAACATGGAAGTCGGCGGCGTGATCAAGGACTGGAACATCCGGCAGGGGCCATGGGTGCAGGTCGGCGTTGTCGCTTTTCCCAGCGCAAGGGACAAGAGCCTCCAGCTCGAAGATCGCGATCCCGACAATTACGCCAGAGCCGAGTGCGTGTTTGCCCAGGAGTCTCGAAGACTATTTCGACCAGGGTGTACGCGCATCAGGCGAACACAGGGCAGTTGAACGTGGAGGTCGTAAATAATGCCGGCAACCGGGCGGTGCGGTTGGTCTTTGGCCCGGACGGCCATGTCCGGGTCACCGACGGCGCCAAGTCGCTGGACGCCGGGGTCTACAAAGCCAAAACCTGGTACAACCTCGCGATCAAGGTGGACGCGGCAAACGGGAGGTACGATGCTACTCTGGATGGAAAGCCGATCGCGCGCCAGGCTTCGTTCATGGAGCCCGCCTCGGATGTGAATCGGCTCTGCTTCCGCAACCGCGAGTAAGCGACGCGAAAAACCAGCCGGGACATCGACGGCCGCGATGTCCCCAACGCGGGCGAGCCCGTTCCAGCCGCCGTTTACAATATCGCCTCCGTTTCCGTTGATTGAGCTTTTCGTACGGAAAATGGAAATGCCTGGGATGGCGAATTCGCATTTGTCGGTATTCTCGCGTCCCACGGCCCGGGTTTTAGCCATTCGTCAGGAACACGTTAAATCATCAGCACCATAAACGCAGGGTGTCTGGCTTGGGTCGTGGAATGTCAGTCGTTTCAGTGTGGCAGGAGTTTGAGCGAAGCATAGGCAATCATATTGTCATGTTCTGGATCAGCTAACCCGCATTACAGGAATGTCCATCATTCTGCAATACAACTCGAGAGTCTGGCGTTGATCACCAGTGACCACGTGCAAATGATTTGCTCCGAGCTGCTCGGCCAGATCCCCCGGAGCGATGTTCATGCGCACATATCCGTGCGGCCATGCCGGACAGGTTTCGATCATCTTGCTCCGCGGAAAATCAGCAAACTCGCCGCGCGCCAGGAACATCCGGTATTTGCCATCCTTGCGACTGAGTCGTGCCAGGGTTATCTCTCCCTCCCGGCACACGTATGAATAGTGGCCTCCTCCCCCGCCATATTTGGGAATCACCGGCTCCAGGAAAACCTGGCTCAGATTTCTCTCCGGATCGCTGTTGCGTGTCGAAAACCAGGAAGCGCAGGCGCCGCAGTTGCAGAGAACGAAAACCTGTTCCGCCGGGTCATAGGTCCGCACGTCGAAGAATGCAACAGGATGACCGCTGACCAACTTCAGTATTTGCATAGTAAGCGCCCCGTCACGATCGGCCTCGCAGGCCAGCACAACCGGTTCCTTCGGGCCATCCCAATCATAGGGATCGTTCAGCAGCATGGCGCTGAGGCAGGCGGTAACATTGTACTCGCTTAACTCGTAGTGACACTTGATGCCCGCAAAATCCAATCCGAATTCGGAAACCATGCCGCGCACCGCGAGATAGTGACGAATCTGCTCCCTGATGTTCTGCGGGGCGGCCTTGCCTTCAGTCGCCACACGCCCAAGCCGCGTCGACAACCAGGCATATGCGGCATCAACTTCCTTTGGGGCAATTCCTGCCGCGCGGCGAACCACTTCAAGCTGATCGATATGTTCCACATCGACGCCGAATTTCGCCATCCACTGCACAGTGTCCGGCACTCCGGTGTTCATGCCGATGCTTCGCCCGCCGATCAGCCCATAGACGCTTCCACGCATGCGCCGGATCGCGCCGGACGCACGACAGAAAGCTGAGAGCCTGTCTCCAAGTGCCGGATCCTCCAGGGGATTGCCCCAAAGAATCGCGGATTCCAATCCGATCTGCTGCATGGCGCCGTGAGCCGCCATGACGCCGCCAAGACCCGGCAACTTGCCGTCCCTTGGTGAACTGAGCAGTACAGGCAGTTCCAGCACCCGTGCAGCCAGCAGACTGAAATTGGGAAACGCGAAGACCGGCACGTTGAAGATTACAGCCTCAACATCGGAAGCCCTCATTTTCATTGCCACGTCGCGCGCCAGCCTGGAGGAATGGACGATCTCCCCGGCATCGACTACTTCCAGCAGCGGATCTCGAGTAATGGACCGCGCCAGCAGATCCGCATGACTCCGGATCGGAGCTTCAAGCGTCTGGTGGACGCGCAGCCTTCCGTCGGAAAACGAAAGCAGGCCCACACGAAAAGGTTTTCCGGCAACTGGCTTGGACATTTGTCTCTCCTCGTTGGAAACACCGGTGATCTATTGCTCCCCAAACGTGATATCCGCATCTCCGCTACCTGGATGGGCGGCAGCATGCTGATCTTGGCGGCCAACGCCCGCATCGGCACGAACGGCAGCGGATGCATCGACGGCCCTCCATGGATCACGCCCTGAGAGCCATCGCCCTTTGTGCAGACGAAACGATGCTCTCTGAGTCTACCCCTGCTCGCCTGAGAATCTCGGGATAGGCGCCGGATTCTCCGAACCGGTCAGGAATGCCGACGCGAATTACGGGAACCGGGCGGGTTGCGCACACAGCCTCGCAAACCGCAGCACCCAATCCCCCGATAACACTGTGCTCTTCAACGGTAACAATGGCTCCAGTCTCGATTGCAGAGCGAGTCACAAGCTCTGTATCCAGCGGTTTTACGGTGTGCATATCGATCACCCGGGCGGAAATTCCCCGTTCCGCAAGCACATCTGCCGCTTCGCGGGCCAATTTCACCACGGTTCCGGTTGCGATCAAAGTGACATCCTGCCCGTCACGGAGAACGATTCCCTTGCCGATTTCGAACGGATGATCCGGTCCGTAGTCATCGGACACAGCTTCGCGCGAGATACGGAGGAATACGGGTCCCTCGCAAGCAATGGCGGCGCGGACAGCCAGTCGAGTCTCTGTAATGTCCGAGGGAGCAATCACCGTCATGTTCGGGATTGCGCGCATTACTGCAATGTCTTCAACCGACTGGTGACTGGCGCCGTCTGCATAGTCGCTGAGCCCGGCGTAGTTCCCGGCCAGTTTCACGTTCAGGCCCGGATAGGCCACCTGGGCACGTAACTGGTCACCAGCCCGCAGGGAAAGAAACAGAGCGAAGGAGCTGACCACAGGCACGCAACCGGATGCCGCCATCCCGGCGGCCGCACTTACCATGTTTGCCTCGGCAATTCCGAAATTGAAAAAACGGTCGGGATATTTGGCTGCAAACAGCAGCGTCTGCGTTGAACTGCTGACATCGGCATCGAGCACGACGATTCGCGGATCTTCGCCCCCGAGCTCGGCCAGGGTTTCACCGAACACCAGTCGCTGGATCTTGTCCATCATGCGGTCTCCTGTAATTCCAACTTGGCTCGCGCATAATCAGCGTTGGTAATCTGTTTCCCGTGCCATGCGTTTTGTCCCTCCATGAAAGAAACGCCTTTGCCCTTGACCGTACGCGCAAGGATAGCTCTCGGCGTGTTCTGCGCCTTGCAGGCCCAGCTCAGCGCTTCTGTAACTTCGCGGCAGTCATGCCCGTCGCAAGTCTTGGTGTCAAATCCAAATGCCCGTATCTTGGCTTCAAGATCACCCAGAGGCATCACTTCATCCGTGGTACCGTCAAGTTGCACGCCGTTCCAGTCGACGATCAGAACCAGGTTCGAAAGTGCGAATTTGGCAGCGGCCATCATGCCTTCCCAGTTCTGGCCCTCCTGGAGTTCCCCATCGCCCGCCAGTATGAAGGTCCTATGCTCCTTTTTCTGAACGCGCGCGGCCAGCGCCATTCCAACACCAACCGATATACCCATTCCAAGCGAGCCGGTCGACATGTCCACGCCGGGTGTCTTCATCATGTCCGGATGGCCCTGGAGAATCGAACCCGCTCGGCGCAGTACGGCCAGTGTCTTTGCAGGGAAATAGCCCTTTTTTGCCAGGACAGCGTAGAGTGCGGGCGCGCCGTGCCCTTTTGACAGAATGAACCTGTCGCGATCCGCCCAGCCCGGCTCGTCCGGGCGCACGCGCATGACACCGGAATACAAAGACCACAGGATCTCCACGCACGAGAGCGAGCCGCCTGCGTGCCCGCTGCATGCATTATGAATAGCATCTACTATGTCATTGCGCAGAGCCAGGCATTCGCGACGCATCAACGCGTAATCAGGCATTGCTGTATTCCTCCCTCAGCGGTTTAAGATAATCGATTGCCTGGCGCGCCGCAGTATCCGGATCGGGCTCCGGCAGAATTTCGACAGTACCCCAGCCCGCGTATCCAACCTTCTTGAGCGTCGAGAAGACCGACCGGAAATCAATGTGCCCCTGCCCGGGGGCCAGCCGATTCGAGTCGGCGAAATGAATGTAGCTGATGTCATTTGAATACTGCTGCAGAACGCCTGCGATAGATCGGTCCTCGATATTCATGTGGAACAGATCGGCCATGATTGTCATGCCGGGGGATTTCAGTTTTCTCAGGAAAAGGACGCCTTCCTCCACGGAATTGATGAAGTTGATTTCGTAGCGGTTGACAGGCTCCAGGACCAAACCGACTCGCTTTGGTGTCGCATAGGACACAAGCTCCAGCGCGATCTCGCCAAATCGTTCCTCGGCGTTGGATCGGGATTCCCCCGCATCAATGAATCCGCGGGCACGCCCGATGTTCACCATGGCCTCCAAACCGGCCGCAAGATCGATCAAACCTTTGAAAATGCGGAGAGTCTCCTGTCGTTTTGCACGGTCCTTTATCGTAAAGTACAGGTTCAATGCTGCGAACACCTGCCCTGTGGAAATGCACGGGCATGCGAGTCCATGGTCGGCAAGCAGGTTCTTGATCCGAGCCGGTTCCACGTCGTCGGCAGTTTTCAGCGCGAGTTCGACGCCATCATAACCCATCCGCGCGGCTTTCCTCACGGACTCCTCGATGCCGCGCCAGACAACGAATGCGGATGGCGCAGCCTCAGCCGGCGCCACCGCAACAGCAATCTTGATGGCGGCTATTTTCGATGACTTCATAAGCCCCCAAATCTCAAAGCTGCATGCAGTATGCAGACGGCCAGTCGAAGTTAAATCGCGGATCTTGAGACGTGGCGCGCAAGTGACAAGGTACGCAAACTCAACCGAGCCGCAAGCCCCTGCATTTTGCGATCTTACCATCAACAGGCGCATTCATCCCTCGGAGAGTTGACAGCTGAATTCCGGAAATATGAAGACATTGCAGCGCTCTGACAGTTGCACTGAACAAAGGGGCTGCGGCGGGTTCTTGCCCAACGCCAGCAGCGCCCTGAACTCGTGATACCAGGCGAAGAATTCGTGCGTACACTCCGCTCGGCTGCACTTTTCGCAGCTCCTCTCAGTCCCTGCAGCATGGCAATGCCCCTGGATCACCGAGAGATCATGCCCAGAACCGCCTCAGTATTGCTTTGCCTTTCAGCCGGCTCCGATGTACGGTAGCTGAAAGTTTTTCGCGTCCAGTCGGTGGCACTCATGGTCGGCCATGCAATCGGTCCGTATCGGGTTCTCGAGCGCCTTGGTTCAAGTGGCCAGGGAGAGGAACCATGCCAGTCTCGGTGTCGCTTACTTTATGCAGGGTCGCAACGAAGACGCCATCAAGACCTTCCAACGCATTACGGAGATTCAGCCGGACAGCGCCTGGGGCTTTCAGCAGCTCGGCACCGCCTACCACGCGCGCGGAGATCTCGACGCGGCGCTCGCAAATTACCTGAAGGCTATCGAACGCGGGCCCACCGCCCAGGCACACTCGAACATCGGGATGATTTACTACACCCGACAGAACTTCGCCGAGGCAGAGCGCGCATTTGAGCAGACAGTCAAACTGGACAGCACGAACGCGGTGACCTGGCGAACCTGGGAGACACCTACGCCCGCTTCACAAAGCACGAAGATTCACGCAATGCCTATGCCCAGACGGTGAAGCTTACGTCAGCACAACTTGGGGTCAATCCGAAGGACGCTTCACTGCTGCACTCCAGGGGCTTTGCGAAGCCAAGCTCGGCCGCCACGCCGATGCCAATCGCGACCTGCGAAAGGCCATCGAGCTCAGACCGGATGACAACGAGGTGATCTACATGCTGGCTGTAGCACAATCGCTGGCGGGCAAGAAGTCCGATGCGCTCGCCAGCCTCAAGAAGGCTCTTGACCTGATGTATCCGCCGTACGTAGTCCGGACCGATGATGACTTGAACTCACTGAGAAACACACCCGAATTCAAACAACTGATGGCCGGCAGGCAATAGCTCCGAGCCATCGCCTGCATAGAGGAGACACGATGCCTAAGAACCTGGAAGTGCGATCATTGTTGGGGACAAGGAGCGAATACGCCGCAAAGCGAAGAAATGGGGCCGGGAAATCTACCTCGGGATCATCCAGTCGCCTGAGAAAATGTCGGCGGGCCATGGCCAGAATGTTGTCTGGGCGGTCCTGAACATATCCGAGAAAAGGGACGCCAACGTAAAGGTGGATAATTTCAGGATGGTGAAGTCTGACGGAACCGTTGTTGTGCTGAACTGGCACCCGAAAGATGTGGATCTCGCACCGGGTGAACTCAAGCCGATCCGAGACTCGATCCCCAAAGATGCACGAACGGGTTGCTACCAGTACGACATACTCATCAATGGTGATCTTGCGCAGGATCCCGAGCTGCAAATCGATAACTAACAAATTGGGGACTGGCCTGTCCCCGATTCTGTTGGCCGAGGGTGGCGCAGGCGCTTCACTTCGCCACTGACAGCCTCGTCGAGCTGCATGCAATAACTCCGTTGCCCTATGCCTCACAGCACTAGGTGGTAGGTAGTCAAAAGCAGACCGCAATTTCGGATGGCGCGGAAGTGAGGATCGACACAGGTGCGGGCTGCCGGGCATGGAGCCACTGGCTTGGTTTATGGAGAAACATTCATTTCCAGATTGGATTGTCGCAAACTCCAGTCAAAGAGCGGGACAGTCTATTCCGCCCCTAAAAGATGGACAATACGCCAGTAGTTGGAACTTGGCGGCCAGGGAGGAGGTCGATGCGGCAGGCTGACAAGTCTTTTCAGCTGATTGCAGTTCGTCTGAATTTCTTTACCTTATGGGGTCCATGCCGGCGCCAGCTTCCAAGTTCTCGATCGTGTTCTGCCGCTTGAACAGCTCCTGCCTCGAATCCGGCGGAAGATCCCACCAGGCCGGCGAGGGCATGATGCGGCCCAAAGCGTCGCGCTCGCGATACGCGGAAACTGCCTGTTCGATCAATATTTCGTTCGGCGCCTGTGAGAGAGCGGCCTGCCGCTGCGTCCGCTGCGAACATTGCTCCAATTGCCTTTCGTCTATTCAGATTTCGTACTTTTGATGTCAGGGACGGGGACATGTATTTGTCCGCATCGCGAAGCGTATTATTATCACCCTAGCCCCGGCGGTGTGAATTTTGCACCTTGCGCGCAACCCGGCAGAGGATCCTGGGTGGCCTGTGCCGAGACTGTGATATCTTGCTCCAATGCGAACCAGAACCCTTCTATTCTTCTGCGTCATGACGGCCCTGCACACCTCTTTTGCTGCTCCGGCGCTCGTCAGGTACGTGCAGTCCGGGCCCGTCAAGATGAACGCGGCGCGCGAGAAATGGGCGCAGCGCACCCTGCGGAAGCTGGGCGACGAAGAGAAGGTCGGTCAGCTCTTCATGATCTGGGTGAGAGCCCGGTTCGTGAACGAACAGAGCGGCGAGTACGCTCAGCTCCGCGACAGCATCCGCAAGTTTCACGTCGGTTCGTTCGCGATGACCGTACGGGCGGAGGGCTCCCTCCTGTATAAGACAGAGCCGTACGAGGCGGCGGCGCTGCTGAACCGTCTCCAGGCCGAATCGGCCCTGCCGCTGATGATCGCGGCGGATCTCGAGAGCGGCGTGTCTTCGCGGCTGAACGGCAGCACGGTTTTCCCGCAGGCGATGGCCTTCGGAGCAGCGGCGAGCACGGAGCACGCCGAGGCTTTCGGCAGGATCGTCGCGCAGGAGGCGCGCGCCGTCGGGATTCACTGGAATTTCTTCCCGGTTGCGGACGTCAATTCGAACCCGGCCAACCCGATCATCAATACCCGCTCCTTCGGGGAGGATCCGGGTCAGGTGGGTGATCTGGTCTCCGCTTACATCCGGGGCGCCCGTGCCGGCGGCATGCTCACGTCGGTGAAGCATTTTCCCGGCCATGGCGACACCGCGACCGATTCCCACCTGGGAGTGGCGAAGGTAACGGGCGACCTCAAAAGACTGGAGGCCGTCGAACTGCTCCCGTTCCGGAAGGCGATTGCAGCCGGAGTGGACGCCGTCATGGTCGCTCACCTTTCAGTGCCGGCGCTCGAACCGGACCCGGATCGTGTCGCGACCACGTCGAAGGCGATTGTCACGGATCTCCTGAAGAACCGGCTGGGTTTCAAGGGGCTCGTCGTGACAGACGCGCTGGACATGGCCGGCCTTACACGCCAGTACGCCGCCAGCGTCGGACGGGCTGCCGTCGACGCGTTCAAGGCCGGATGCGACTGGCTGATCATCCCGGCGGACTTCGAAGCGTCCTATCGCGCGCTGCTTGAGGCGGTGCGGAGCGGGGAGATCCCCAGGGAGCGGCTGGACGCGTCGGTCCTGAAGGTGCTCCGGCTGAAAGCGTCCGTCGGCCTGTCCGAGGCGCGTTTCGTCGACCTCTCGGCACTGTCCCGGACCGTCGGCCGCCCGGAGACTATAGCCCGCGGGCAGCAGATTGCCGACGATGCCGTTACGCTCGTGCGAGGCGGGGCGATGCTGCCGCTCAAGAGGACCGAGGCGCCCGCCGGAGGGCTGCCGTACATGCAGAGGCAGGAGGTCCGGAATCGGGTCGTCCTCCTCGTGCTCTCGGACGACCTCCGCTCGGAGTCGGGCCGGACCCTGGAGCGTCAGCTCCGGGCACGCGTGCCCGACCTGAACGCCTTCTTCAGCGATCCCCGCACGGTCTCGGCCGTGTCGGACCGTGTCCTGAAGGCGGTCGGCGAGGCGCAGGCGGTGATTCTTGCAGCCTATCTAATTCCGACAGCGGGCGGCTTGACGGATACCACGGCTCTCGCCGATTCAACTGTATCGCTGATCCGCCATATGCTCGAGCGGGCGGCTGACAAGACGCTTGTCCTGTCAATGGGAAATCCTTACTTTGCGCAGGCATTTCCCGATATTCGACATTATCTCTGCACCTTCTCGACCGCTCCGGTCTCCGAAACCGCTGTGGTCCAGGCGCTGTTCGGTGAGATTGCCATCCGCGGCAGGCTCCCCGTGACGATTCCCGGAATCGCCGCGCGCGGCACCGGCATCGAGCGCCCCGCGATCCACTAAGCCGCCCCCTGCCGCCGGGCAACGCCCTTCCGGTGGGTCGCACGGAACCGAGCCGGGAACTGAAGGCGATAAGGAATTGACTGCAAACATCGGGGCCGCCATTCCCGGGAGAGGCAAATGGTACGGAAATTGATGATCACCGGCATCCTTCTCCTCAGCAGCCTGGCTGCGCAGGCGGAGCCGGTACGTGTCTGGCGTACGAATCCCCGCTATTTCGAATTCCAGGGCAAGCCACTCGTCCTGCTTACCACCGATCATCATTACGGGGCGGTCATCGACAGGGACTTCGACTTCGCGCGCTATCTCGATTACCTCGGGCGCGCCGGTATGAACCTGACCCGGATTTACCCAGGAGGGATGTTCGAGCCTCCCGACAAATACCTCAAGGGTAATCCGCTGGGTCCACGGGCCGGCCGGCAGATCCTGCCCTGGGCCCGTTCCGGAAAGTCGGGCGCCCATCCACAGCTTGGCGAGCCCGGCCATCCCTCCTATAAATTCGACCTGGACCGCTGGGACCCCGAATATTTCTCGCGGCTGAAGGCGTACGTGAAGCTCGCCGCGAAGAAAGGAATCATCGTTGAAATCGCGTTTTTCAACGGCATGTACGAGGACAGCTGGCCCCTGAACGCCCTTTATCACGGCAACAACATCCAGGGTGCCGGCGGGTACGAGGCCTCGGAATGCGGCCTCTTCACCACCGGCGATCCCCGCAACCGGGACGTCCTGCGCTATCAGAAATCCTACGTCGTCAAGTTGACGGAGGAATTGAATGAGTTCGAAAATGTCATTTTCGACCTGTGCGACGAGCCGTCGTTGCACGGCAAACCCGACGGGAGCGTCCTTCATGTGGCGGACGAAAAGGTCATCCCCTGGCTGCTCGAACTGAAGGACGCTTTTCTCGAGGCCGAAGCTCGCCTCCCCAAAAAGCACCTGCTCGGCCAGACCGCCATCAGCCTGTCCCCCGATCTCTCGCGCGAGGACTGGTGCGAATGGGTTCCCGTCGAATATGTCCGACCGGCGGCGACGGCCCTCGAAAAGGACTGCGACGTGCGAAAACCTTTCCTGAATGTCGAATCGGACTATTATGGTTTTGGGCTGACCAAACCTTATACCATCGATCAGGTCAGGGCCGAAGGATGGTGGTTCATGCTTCGCGGCGGCGCGGGCACCATCAGTCTGAACGGGGAGTTTTTCCGCGGGCAGGAAACGGGTTCCAAAAACACCCGGGGGCAGATTGCGCCGCAGAGGAGAGCCCTCCGGCGGTTTATGGAACGATTCGACCTGGCTGGAATCGAGGCCTTTCCCGGGCTGGGCTCAGTCCCCGCCGATACGATCGCCGCCGCCATTGCCGAGCCGGGGAAACAGTACGGGCTTTACCTGTGCCATGGCAAGCCGGGTCCGCACCATTTTGTGACCGTGCGGGGGTCCTACCGGGACAGCATGGTGTTCAAGGCCGTTCCGGCTGGGACCTATCGGCTGCGATGGTTTGATCCTGCAACCGGCAGCAGAAGGGGGGAAGCCATGGTCACATGGAAAGGCGGCGACATGGAGATCAAAACTCCAGCCTACGAACTCGATATCGCGCTCCGCATCAACAGGTCCGGCCAATAGGACAGATTTTATCCGATTCTCAGGCGGGCAAGAACGGAACGGACCGTCGTGCTCATGCCGTCAGGAGTAAAGGTGCGCTCGATGATCCGGCTCTCCAGCTGCCGCTTGAACAGCTCCTCCCTCGAATCCGGCGGAAGATCCCACCAGGCCGGCGAGGGCATGATGCGGCCCGAGGCGTCGCGCTCGCGATACGCGGAGACTGCCTGTTCGATCAATGTTTCGTTCGGTTCGCCGGTCACGACAAAATCTCTCCCAGTCGAATCCCTTTCCTCTCCAGGCAGTCGGCCAGCAACCTGCGCGCCCGGACGATGTTTTGAAGAAAGGTGTTCGCTTTCATCCTCACCGCTTGTGCCAGCTCCCGGTCCGGGAGATGACCTTCACCGATTCGCGCCTCCAGGGCGTTTCGGGGCTTCTCCGGCAAACGCTCCACGCACTCGCCAATGGCCTTCCCCAAGGCTGGGTCCGGGAGTTCCGGTTTGAGGCGACCTTCCGGCAGCCTGTCCAATTCCTCAAGCTCAGCGAATCTGCCTTGCCCGCAGCGGCGAAGTTCTTCGAGCGCGACATTCCGCGCCACCCGGAGAGCGAACCGGAGCGAGGCGCTCTGTCCCTCGAGGACTCGCTCCGGATCGTTGGCGAAGAGCCACATCCGCATGAAGGTTTCCTGGACAACGACCTCCACCTCGACGGTGCGCGCGAACCTGGAAAGGCTGCGCCACAGAGGAATTTCCACCATCTGCATCCAGTGCGCAAAGGCCTCCGGATTCCCTGAACGGGCGAGCCGGAAAGCACTCTCCATCCTGTCCGCGAGGACATCGTCCATCATAAGCCAATTATTCCTGGTTCAGATTGCCGGCACTAATGAAATGTGCAGTTCCACATCCCCGGCCTCGATCGATTCTCCCTGCAACCGGGTCCGGCAGGGCCAAAAGAGTGTTGCATCGCGGTGTTGCCAATGCCGGTGACCTATCAGCTTCAAGGCCAAACGAACTGTAAGTCCGGCCTCATGAGGTCCAGGTTCAGTACTGTCACGCCCCAGGACCCGCGCGGTGTCCTTGTCTCCGTCGTCAAACAAGACACGGATCTTCGTACCGTCTTCCGGCAGCAGGAAGCTATCCACCGGCACCTCGAATTCAAGGACCAGGATCTGCCCATCCAGGTGCAACACACGCGCCCTTTCGATCCTGATTGGGCCGGCAGTCGGTTTGTGCGGTGTGATATGTCTCAAGGCAATAGTCAGGTCGGCTTTCCAATCGTGGTCGTGGAACGCATCCGCGGCTTCATATACTCTTTTTAACGAAAACATAGGTGCCGCCGGAGCAAGGGCGGCTGGCATACTGCACGGCATCAATCCTGCCCCTTCAGCCGAAACATCCGCCGGGACCTCCACCGCCAGATGTTCGCGTCGGCGAGGGTCTTTCGGGTCTACTGTGGGGTCCTCGGAAATGGCGATCAGGCTGGTCATCCTGCCGGCGATGCCATGGCGCAGCCCCAGAAACTCAATTTTCCTCTCGACCTCTTGACTGCTGCCAGTTTGTTTGCCGGCTGCCAGGTCAAGTTCGAGATCCTCAATGGCTTCGCGCCCAAAGAGGGCCCCGAGAGGGAGCGATGTTGCGCGCATCCCCTGGGAGCCTGGGATTTCCATGGCTCTGACCCAGGGCGCGGATTGGCCGGAGGTCCTGCCCTTTACTTCGATGCTTCCGCCGCCGGCTTTCACTTCGGCCAGCAGCACAAGCGGCTGACCCTCCAGCACATCCCGTGGTCTTTGGGGTGCCAGAGAGACCAGGCCGGTTCCCTGAACCTCGATATCTGTCAACACGGGGCGGACCGTCGCCTTCAGGAGTCTCCCGGCCGCAACTCCGGCATCGTCTTGCATTCCAATCAGGATTTCGACACCCCGGCCGGCGCGCGCAGCTCCCCGTGTCAAAGTGCGGTTGGGTGCGGAGCCGATTCCAACCGCATGAACCCTGGCGCCGGGGACAAGCCTGCGTGTGATTTCTCCGATCACTTCGCCTTCGAAACCGATGTATCCATCCGAGAGCAGAATGACCTGGCGCTGCGAACCCTCCCGAAGCGGCTTGAGGGCCTCAACCAGAGCCCGGGTCATTTCCGTTGAACCCGAGGCCTGGAGCTTCCGGAGTTCCTCCAATGCTTTTCCGATGCTTCGCTGGCTGGCTTCGACCGGGCCGCGCACCAGCTGCCGGACCTCGTCGGCAAAAGCCAGGATCTCGAAGCGGTCTCCCGGATCGAGGCTGTGCAGGAGCTGCGAGGCGATCACCTTCGCCTGTTCGATCGGAGCCCCCGACATCGATCCGCTGGCATCGATGAGCAGGGTTAGGTCGCGGGCGATGGCTTTGCCTGACGCCGCCGGCGGCGTCAGGGTGATCAGGAGGTAACGGCCGGTGTCGCCGGGAAGGCCTTTGCCTTCGACCGCGTGCAGGCCGATCTCCTGTTTTCCGGCCGACCAGCGGACTACCAGGTCACGGTCAAGCTTTATCTTTTCACCGAGGATGACCCGGGTTCCTCGCTCGCAGGCTTCCAGCCTGATTGGCGCGCCCGGTGAATGCGGTTGAATTTCACCGGCGGAACCGTCCGCGATGTCTATGCTTGCCTCAAGTCTGACCGGTGTTCCTGCGGCGGCCCGGTCCACATCCAGCTTTTCAGCATCCGTTACCCGGCCCTCGGCTCCCTGGTAGCGTACGCCGGCCACCGTGGGAAAGCGGTACTCCCAGCGTGCCGGCTCCTCTTTTCCGGCGGGCAGGAATGCCAGCGGCTGCAGCACCTCGATTTCCACCACTGCGGTTTCTCCCGGCGGCAGGCAGCCGAGCTTTTGCGTGAAGGTGTCGGTCCGCTCTTGCTCCAGCAGGGCCGCCATGCGGCCTTCGAACAGGGCCTTGCGGTACTCTTTTTGCGCCTCCTCCCGTTTCCGGACCTCTCCCCGGATGATGCGATGCCCGATCCGGATGGTGTAGCCCGTCACGGCGCCGTCTGCCGGGAGCGGCAGGGTGTACAGCACTTCCAATGGCTCGCTGTAAGGGTTTTCATAGACCTGAGTGAAGATAGTGGCGGCGATGCCTCCCTCGGCCCGGGCTTCCAGCTTTGCGGATTTCAGGGGATAAGTGCGCCCATCGACTGAAACGAGGCCCGCATGGCGGACGGCTTCGGTAAGGGGTAATGCGCTGATCGTTGTCATATCATTCTCCTTGGTTTTCGGCTGACTCAATGGGATATGACAAAAAGGGCCCGTCTGGTGACATCCAATGTGACAGAAATCTGCGGACCATCGCTTGCTCCCGCCTCCAGGGCCGACGCGCTTGGCGCGTACGTTATCGTGTTTACGAATACGAACACTAAGGGCGATCCGCTCCGCCCCATCCCCCTGGTTTGCCTGGGCTTGATCCTCTCTCTGCACCCATTATCTGCCACAACGATTGGAAAATGCACCGGAGAGATGGAAGGGATGGCCATTTAAAGCTATAGAACTGCGCTCGATCACTTCCTGTCCGAATGCATTGCACGCGGCATGTCGAGCCGCGGGCCAGCGAAGGTGCGTGTATAACAAAGATTTCGTTGAAGATAACGGACATTCGTCGCTATTCCGTACATTGAGGTCCCCAGCGTCCATTCCCCGAGCACGGCAGCTGCGCTCTCCCTCGAAGACGTGGAACGGGCCCACATTTTGCGGGTTCTGGAGCAACCCGGTTGGCGTGTTTACGGCAAAGGCGGCGCCGCGGAACTTCTCGGCGACAATCGGACCACACTGCCGAGCCGGATGGAGAGGTTGGGCATCCATTGTTGCGGAGCATGAAGAAGACCCGGCACATGCGAAAGCCGCTGGATCTTCCTCTTTGCCGCATTACAGTTCCCAGCTCCTGGCAATCGGTCGGCGTAGTTCCAATAGAGAACCGGAAGTGATGGCGGCCGCTCTACGATTTCTCTGCTTTCAACTCAATCAATCCACCCCAGAAGCAGGATGCTCAAGGCAACTATTGGTACGATTACGACCCAAACGTTCACCTTCAATAACTCCGGAATGGTAACCAGTTCGACCGTTCTGGCAAATGCGAAATATCGACGGTGCTGCCTGAAAGCCTCTCTTCCGATCTCGGCAGAAGGCGGTCTCAGGCATTGTTCTCGCCGGAAAATCGGGGGCCGTGAGGTACAAAACACAACGGGCACTCCGGCGCATGCCCGGCGGCGCTGTATCCGGTCATCCCTCCCGCCAAATTGTAGACATCTTTGAATCCTCTTTGCTTCAGAATGCTCGCGCCCAGACTGGAGCGATTGCCCGTGCTGCACAGCAAGTAGGTCGGCATATCAGGCTTCAACTCCCGGTATCGGAAGCGAAGATCGGGCGCCGGGATGTGGATCGAGCCCTTGATATGGAAATTGGCGTATTCCGAGGCAGACCGGACATCGACCAGGGCGATTTGATCGTCCCCAGAGATTCGGTTGAAGAGTTCTTCGGCAGATACGAGCGCGATATGGTCCGTCGTCAAGCCTGCTTTCGCCCAGGCTACCATTCCCCCATCCAGGTAGCCGATGGTCCGGTCCAGTCCGACCTTTTGCAGCCACTCCTTCGCCAACTGTGCCTGCGACCCATTTTCGGCAACCAGCAGGACATCGCGATCGGGAGGAAGAATCCACCCGGCAAAGGTCGCAAAGTTCCCGTTCAGATCGCTATGGTAAGCCCTCCCGACGTGATGCCCGGCAAACGCGTCGTAGTTTCGTACGTCGAGGACGATAACCTCGCTGCGCCTCAGGTTCTCTTGAAACAGTGTCGGCGGCATGGGTATCAGGCGAGGCAGGTCTTCTATCAGCGCGGGGCCAATGCGATTGATGTCGCTGCATCGGGTGAAATGATCCGGAGCCGGTGGCATTCCGCTGGTTAGCGACCGGATAAAGTCGACCCTGTCCCTGATCTGCAGAGCGGCATTGCAGCGTCGCTCGTAGCCGATCGTACTGGTCCGCTTCGCGCCCATCGCCCGTCCGCAGAGAGAGCCAGCCCCGTGCGCCGGGTAGACCTCGCAGAAATCCGGCAATTGCATCAGTTTCTCGTGCAGACTGTCGTACAGTCTGGATGCGAGTTCCTCAGCCCTGTTCGGAAAAAGATCCGGACGTCCCACATCGCCCACAAACAGCGCATCGCCGCAAAACACGCCCACCGGCTCGGAGCTGCGTGTGGTGTCCGTTACGACAAAAGCGATATGTTCGGGAGTGTGGCCCGGAACCTCCAAGACCTTCAGGGTCAACTGATCGATGCTGAATGTGTCGCCCTCACCAACCGCGATGTGATCGAATGCGCATTCAGCCGACCTGGGGGCATAGATCCGGGCCCCTGTCATCTTCGCCAGGTCCATATGACCGGAAACGAAATCGGCGTGCAAATGCGTTTCGAGTATGTGCGTAATCGTCAGTTCCAACTCTTCCGCCGCCTCCAGATATACTCGGACGTCCCGCTGCGGATCCACGATCGCACAGGTATTTTTGCCTCCCAGCAGATAGGAACTATGGGCGATTCCTCGGACAAAATACTGTCTGATTATCATTTTGTTCTCCATGAAAGGCTGTTAGAGCCTGATAGATCTTCCCCTCACGCGGCTGTATGCGTGTCCTGTCAGACACTCCGAAAGCCTCTTGCTGCTCCGCTGCTCGTCTGCCTGTGCGTAAACCGGACAGCTGGGCGCGGGGCTGCACGCAGATGCATTCCATTCGCCGGTTCCGGACGAAATAGCTGCGGAGCCGAGCCGCTCGCAGCATGCTCGCATCCTCACACTAGAGGTAAATCAAATAGACTCCGGCAACCGCGATGACAATGAAAATAACCGTCATCGGCCCGCCCGCCTTCAAATAGTCGCTGTTGCGGTAGCCTCCGGGCGACATGAGCAACGCATTAACCTGGTGCGTGGGCAAGAGAAACGCATTTGAAGCGCACACTGCTACGAGCAAAGCCAGCCCACGGGAATCCACCTGCGATACGTTCGCCATACTCATCACCAGGGGAACCAGGAGCACAGTTGCGGCGACATTGGACATGAACAGAGAGAACAGGGTGGTGAGAACCGCAACAGCCGTGAGCAGTACGATGACATGAGCGCCCTCGAGCCATGCCACGAGAATGCCTGCAAGATATGCAGCCGTGCCGGTCCGGTCCATGGCGATTCCCAATGGGATCAGGCCCGCAAGCAGGAACACGGTCTTCCAATCTACCGCACGATAGGCTTCATCGATCGAGACGACCCGGAGCAGGATCATCGCCATGGCACCGGTCATCATTGAAAGGGACAGGTGAAACCCCGAGATCGCCAAAGCAATCGCCGCCAGAAAGCAAGAGAGCGCGAGCACCGGGTTGGCATTTTTCCCCGCACCGCGTTCTATCGGAGTAACAAGAACGCACGTCCTGTTGTCTCCCAGCGCTTTCAGGTTTTCCCAGCGGCCGTGAATAATCATCGTGTCTCCGGGTTGCAGCAGCTGATCGGTAAATTCTTTGCGCTCTTCCTTCGCACCGCGCATCAGCAGAATCGGCTCCACACCATAGGTCTTGCGGACGGCGATGTTACGAATTGATTTTCCGACAAAAGGCGAGAGCGGCGGAATGATGACCTCGGCAAAACCACAATCGCGATGGATTTCGTAACCGCTCAGCTTCTTCGGGGTGAACGGACTCTGCAGCTTGTAGTCGGCTGCCAATCGTTGCATATCCTGAGCATCGCCCAACAGTCGTAATACCTGGCCCGCGGCAAATCGCGTATAGCGCCAGGGCGAATAAAGCACCTCATCATTTTCAGTCAGAGCGAGAAGATTGAGATTATACCGGGAGCGGAACCGGACCTCCTCGCGCGTCTTGTCGATCAAGGGACTGTCCGCCGGTATGCGGCAGTGGTGGACAGCCGAGGGTATATGCCATTTCTCAACGAGGTCCCGTTGCATGTCGCTCTCTATACTGCCCGACACCCTGTCCGGGAGCACATATCTGCCGAACAACAAAAAATAGACAACGCCCGACGTGAACAGCAGCAAGCCCAGCGGTGTGACGCTGAAGAGCCCGTACTTCGCCTGTCCGCCCTGAAGAAGCAGGTCATTCAGAATGATCAGCGGGCCCGATCCCACCATGCTGAGGGTGCCGCCGATAATGGCAGTGAAACCCAGCGGCATCATGAGACGGGACGGACTGATTTTGCGGCTTCTGGAAATCATCAGCAAGGAGGGCAGAAATAAAGCTGCCACGCCGATGTTCTGTATAAAAGGTGAAAGAACTCCGACTGCGGCAGCCACCACGGCGATAAGCCGCCGTTCGCTCGTCCCGCCGGCCTTTAGGATCCATCGCGTCAGATGAATCATGGCCCCGGATCGGTCGATCCCGTGGCCGAGAATCAGGACGCCGATAATCGCGATGACGGCGTTGCTGGCAAATCCAGAAAATGCCTCCTGCGCGGGCACCAGCTTCAGCCAGACCAGGCTCAGCATGATCAGGATCGCAATGACATCGACCCGAAACACTTCCAGAAGGAACAGCAGGACCGTAACTGCCAGAATTCCTAGAACGAGAATAATTTCCGTGGTCATTGGAAGGCCTTCACGTGCAAAATTTCATGTTAGCCGCAGAACCCATTGATGGGAAGCCAAAAGGGAGAGGCAGAGCTGGTTGTGATTTGCTATGAGCGCCAGGAGTATTGTGAAGTCTGAGGTGAAGGGAGAAAGCCAATGAAATGGTCATGGAGAATCGAACGGGTAGCGGGCATCGACGTGTTTCTGCATGCAACTTTCCTGATCCTGCTCGGCTGGATCGGGTTGAGCCACTACCTGGTCCGAAAAAGCCTGGAGGATGCGTTCAGTGGCTTGCTTTTCATCGGAAGCCTGTTTTTCATCGTGGTCCTCCACGAACTGGGCCATGCGCTCACTGCGCGGCGCTATGGAATCCTTTTCTTATTTTCATAGCCCTTTTTGTATGGATGGGGGCAGCCGGGGAATCCAGCATGGTGCAGATGAAATCGGCGCTGGGCGGCATTCCGGTCGAGCGCGCCATTATCAGCGATTTCCGCACCTTGTCTCCCGATGATTCATTGCAGAAAGCGGTCGAACAGGTGCTCGCCGGATTCCAGCACGACTTCCCCGTACTGCAGGACGGCCGCCTTGTAGGCGTATTGAGCACGGCGGGTTTGCTTGCCGCGCTGGCACAGAAAGGGGAAGGATCGGCGGTACGCCACACAATGGAAACGACCTTTGAAACCGCCGATCCAAGAGAAATGCTGGAAAGCGTATTCGTGCGGCTTCAGAATCGCGGCTGCCATTCTCTGCCCGTGCTCCAGGCGGGCCGCTTGGTCGGGTTGCTGACCATGGAGAATATTGGTGAATTCATGATGATCCAGTCTGCGTTGCGTGGAACTGCGCCGCCCAATCTGCCACAGCATGCTTGACCGTATTCGAACGCAAGGGCCGGCAGGAATTGTCCAGCCGGCCCCATACGACCATGCATTCCTTCGCTAACCATCCGTGCGAGCAGGATCCCCAAATCTTTGCCGCTCCTCCCCTGCGCGAGAGCAGAAGCGGGCAGACTCAGGAGAACCATCGCCGCGACAACAGCGTATGCCTTGGAATGTCTCAGATTTCAATTTCGATACCTCATTTTGAATTCTCCTTTCAGGCGACGAGTTTGAGCCCGCCGCGTTCTCATTCTGGGACTGGGGCATCTCGGCCGGGAGCCCCTGAACCGTCGTTTTGAAAAGTATGGAGTCGAATCGACGGTTCCGGAGCTGGTTGACCGAAAGCTTATGGCCGGCCCCCCCAGCGGCCGCGACTGCCGGCTGCTGCATTCCCCGACCCGGTCCGGCTCCCTTGACCTATCCGCGCTTGGGAGCCGTCCTGAGGACCAGTCCGCTTCCCGGACTGCGCGCCGTATCCGGTGCCATCCTTAGGCCCGTTGCCCTGGTTTCCGGACCCGTTGCCGGGTCCATTGATGTTGCCGTTCTTTGCTTGCTGTCCCTGGCCCGCTCCCGCGCCGGTGCCGATCTTCTGCCCGGTAACGTCGCAGATACCGTCACCATTCGCATCCACGATGCCCTGGCTTCTCTGGCCGGCGGTGGAAGGCTTTCCCTGCGCTAGAACGCTGGCAGTTCCAAACAAAAGCAGCAAGGCCGCTGAAAAAGCCAAAAGTTGTTTTATCGATTTCATGTCCTTCATCTCCTTTTCCGTGATCCTATGATCACTGCCAGGGTAACTGCAAATGCCGTGCCAGATGGCGCATTCGCTCGGGCCCTGCTTGCTGCGCTCCTGTAACCAGCTGCGAATGAAGTTGCTTGCATCCCGGGGCGTTTGCGCGATGGGGAAAGGACGGTCAGGTGGAAATGGAATCGAGTGCAGGATCTGCACTCCGCGGATTCAATTCTTGCGCTGTAATAATCTTCGCGCATGTCTGATTCTGACTTGACATGCAAAACGGCCAAAAAAATCAACCGCATCAACACGGCCGGGGTTTTGGTCGAGGGACAACGATCCACAAGTGATGTAAGCCCGCCTACAGAGCCTGCTTCGGCAGAAACAGCCTGTGGGGCAGTACGACCCCGCGTGCCGGTCGGGTACGCTCCCTATCACAGGCTTCGCGTGCGCGTCGGGGTATTCGCTGTGCCGGCGAATTTCTCGATCCCAGCTACATGCTGCGATAGTTGCCGAACTTCAATTCGAGGCCGTAGTCCTGCTCTCGCAGCAATTTCATCACTACCTGCAGGTCATCCCGGGAAGGCGAAGATACGCGCAGCTGGTCACCCTGGATTTCCACCTGAACTTTTTTCATTTTTCGTTCTTTGATGAATTTCACAATGGCGCGCGCTGTCTCGCCGGGGATGCCCTGCTGGAGCAGGATTTCCTGGGTGACGGTTCCGCCCCCTGCTGGCGCGATTTTTGAGGGTCTGAGGTTACGAGTAGGCACGTTGCGACGAACCAGTTTCTGCTGCAGCACTTCCCACATGGCGTTGATCTTAAAGTCGTCCGGGCCGCGCAGGATTAGTTTGTTCTCCCCCCGCAGGAAGTCCACTCCCACCTTCAGGCCTTTGAAGTCATAGCGCTGGTTGAATTCTTTCATCGCCTGATTTACGGCATTGTCCACTTCCTGAAGATCGCAACCTGAGGTGATGTCAAACGATTCTTTGCCCGCCATGGATGTGCTCCGGATCTCCCCGCTATTTGCCCTTCTTCAATTCTACTAGAATTGCATCCAACTTGTGTATCTGTTCCTCGTAGAGCGTCCAGTCGCCCCGCTTCTGGGCGGCAATCGAGCGATGGATTCTCGTCGTGGATTTCCGCGTTCAGCCGATACAGTTATACTGGGGATTCGAAGCATCGGCATTCGCAATTCTCTGCAGTATGGTCCTTATGAGGGTAGCCGCTCGATGAATGAGTCAGAAATATCGGGAATTCAAGCGGATCGTGTTTTCCGGAAATTGGACCGGTTGGCACCCTGGCTCCTTATGGGGTTGGGGATTCTTTTCTTCGCCGACCCCCTATTTTCCGACAAGAATTTTTATTTCCGGGATATTCTCGATTTCCACTACCCGCTGCGCCGGGTGCTGATCGGCGCCTGGGCCCGCGGGGAATTTCCCCTTTGGAACCCCTTCATTTATTTCGGACAGCCGATGCTGGCCAATCCGAACTATATGGCGCTATATCCCACGAATCTTTTTCACCTGCTGCTTCCTTTCGATTATGCGTTCAAGCTTCACTTCATCATTCATCCTTTGCTGGCCGGGCCAGGAATTTATGTGCTGCAGCGGCGGCTTGCGATTCATCCCTTGGCGGCGCTGGGCGGAGCCTTCGCCTACCAGTTTTCCGGCACGCTTCTGTCATTCCTGAACCTCTATAATATTCTGCCCGCGGTTGCCCTCCTCCCCTGGATCGGGTGGGCGTTTTACGGCGCGCTTCAGGAGCAGTGGCTGCGCCGCAGCCTGGCATTCGGCGGGCTGCTGGCCATTCAGATCGTTGCACTCGAACCGCTCATGTTCCAATGCAATATGATTTTGATTGCCGGCCTGGCCCTGTATTTCATCTCCGAATCCGGTGATAGGAAACGGGGAGTAGTTCAAATCGCCCGGGTCGGGGCTTCGGGCGCGGCCTTTGCGCTGGGATTAGCGGCTGTTCAGATTCTCCCGACCATGGAAATGATTCCGCGGGCAATTCGCGGCGCGGGGGTCGACTTTACTGTCGCCGGCCGATGGTCGCTCCACCCCATGGATTTTCTCAATACCATCATCCCCAATTTGTTTGGCAATCCCTTTGCCATCGGCTATGCATCGTCGTGGGGCGAAGCTTATCATCACGGTGATACTGGATTTCTTGTTTCGGTTTTCATAGGTACCAGTACGATTCTGCTGGCGCTCCTATCATTTAGCACCCGGCGCAAGTTTCTGCATCGCACCTTTTTGTTTATCGCCCTCGGGACCACTTTTCTAGCCCTGGGGCGTTTCAATCCGGCGTACCGCTGGCTCTATGATCATGTGCCGGGATTCGGGTTTGGGCGTTACCCCTCCAAATACTTCCTCCTGGCAACTCTGGCTCTCAGCGTAATGGCTGCCTTGGGTCTGGAATCGATGATGGCAAAAACAGGCCCTCAATCCGAGAAACCCAGATATTGGGCCTTCGGCGCTGTCGGAATCCTCATGGGTCTCACTCTCATCGCTGCAGCAATTCATTGGCAGATCCATCCAGAACCCCTGGTTGCGTGGCTTCGTTCACAAATCGAACCTCAACAGCTGGCAGCCAAAGATTTCGGGGACATCACACGGGGCCTTCTTCACTCCCTGTTTTCCTCTGGAGCTTTCCTGGCTCTGGGTGGCGGGTTGATCATTTTGGCTCGGTTTTGGCATCATCCTGTGGCGCTCTGCGGAATATGGCTGATCCTGGTCCTGGCCGAGCTGTTTCCAGCCGGTTTGAGACTGGCGCCATTGATATCCGGGGCTGATGTTGATTTCATCCCGGAAATCGACCGGTTTGTTCTCGCCTACGGTCCGAAAGAACCCTTCCGGGTGGTCGCCCCGAACTGGCTGTCCCCGATTCCCAACCGACTACGGGCGCCTAATCGTTCACTCGCCTGGATGACACTTTATAACCGGATGACCGCTAAAACCATGGGAGGAATTCAATCAGGCATCCAGTACTCGCTCGACAACTCCATCGACCTGCTCAACACGGCTGAATCCGAGGAAATCTACAGCCGATGCCTGCAGCTGCCCGTGGCCCATCGGATTCGTCTCATGGAAAAGCTCAACTCGCCCATCGTGCTTTCGATCGGCGCTTTATCTCACCCCGATCTGAGAGCCCTCGCTTCCTTCGATACGCGGAGCGAATACCGGCTGTTCGCCTATGCGTTGTCTCGGTCCATGCCGAGGGCCTATATGGCTTTCCGCACGGTGCCCGCAACCTCGCCCGAAGACGCGCTGCAGCGCCTGCTCCGACCGGAGTCGACACTCCCCCCCGAAGTCATACTGGAGGGTATGGCGCCCGACCGGAGCGTGGATATGGGAGCGACAGGTTTGGTGAAAATCCTGAAATATGAAAGCCAAAGAGTGTTGTGTGAAGCCGAGTCTTCGTCGGCCGGATATCTCGTTCTTCTCGACAGCTACTATCCAGGCTGGAGCGCGCGGGTAGACGGGAAGGAGACCAGGATAATCCGGGCGAATTACGGCTTCAGAGCGGTTGCGCTCCCTGCCGGCAGGCACAAGGTTGAATTTGTTTACCGGCCCCGGACTTTCTATATCGGACTGGCGTTGACATTGGGCACCTTGCTATTCGGCCTGTTCGTAGCCGTAGCAGCGAAAATGCGAAAGGCGCGAGAGCCGCACTGATGACTCGTGCCGGGGGAGATCAAGCGTCAGGCTGTGCCCTGAGGAGGCTGCAGTTTTTAGAGATGGAGCAATAAACTGCTCCAATGGTTGATGAGGTGGGCAACCTGAGGAAGCCATTCCTTTTTCTCGTCGCGCTTGCAGCCCTGGCCGGATTCAATTCGCGCGCGCTGCATACGCCGGTCCCCGGAGAACACGGCCGGGCCTAGCAGGGGTCATCTTTTCATCTTCGAATACAACCTGCCCGTTGACGATCACTCGGCTGATGCCCGTAGCATATTGATGCGGCTGTTCATAGGTAGCGGTGTCGGCGATCCGCCCGGCATCCCATATCGCCAGGTCGGCTTTCATGCCGGGGCGAATCAGGCCCCGATCATGCAGGCCGGCGCGCCAGGCTGGCAGCGACGTCATCCGCCTCACCGCATCAGTCAATGTGATTACGCGCCGCTCCCGGACATATCTGCCCAGCACGCGGACGAAAGTCCCGTAGCTTCGCGGATGAGGGGACGCTTTCCCAAAAATGCACACCTCCCCATCCGAGGCAATCATTGTTTCGGGTGCCTGCAGGATGCGCTCGAGATCGCCTTCGTCAATAGCGTGAAAGATGCCCTGGGCGCCGCCCTGTTCGACGATCCACAGCACAGTGTCGGCGGCATTTTCGAGCGTAGGTTCGGCTCCACGACCCCGGGTTATGTCGGCGAGGTTTTTGCCCGCGAGCCGAGGGTCCCATTGGCAGGATGATACGGATACGTTTTTCGCATCACCGCCGCCGCGCTCGAGCCGGAGTGATTCGACGATCTCCGGCTTCATTTTCGCACGCAGAGCCGGATCCTTTACCCGTGCGACTACCTGCGCGTTCGTTCCTTCCAGCGCCCAGGGTGGCAGCAAAACGCTGATGCTGGTGGCTGAAGCTGTGTAAGGATACTGATCGATCGTCACATCAACGCCTCTGGCCCGCGCCTCGGCAACCAGACGAAGAGTGCCGATACTTTTACCCCAATTGCCTGTGCCGATGATCTTGTGGTGGGTGATCTGGGTCGGCATGCGCCCTTTTTCACCGACCGCTATGGTTTCACGCACGCTTTCGAGTACCGCGGCGGCCTCGTTCCGCATGTGCGACTGGTACATGCCCCCCAGAGCTCCGGCCACCTCCGCCAGCGCCTCGACCTCCCCTGGCGGCGTATAGATTCCTGGGACGTAGACCAGTCCGGAGCTGAGGCCGAACCCTCCGTCTTTCATGCCCTGGCGAACCAACTCTTTCATCTTTTCAATTTCTTCCGCGGTCGCCGGCCGGTTGACTCGGCCGATCACAGCCTCGCGCACCGATCCTTGGCCTACGAACATGGCCCAGTTCGGCGTAATCTTCGTTGCCTCGACCTTTTCAAGGAAAGGCTTCAGCGGCACCGGTGAGCTGCCATCAGGTCCCTCGAACAAAGTAGTCACGCCCTGCCGGACATAGTTATCGGCAGTGGGCACATCAAAAATGCCTCGCCGGGCATGCGTGTGGATATCGATGAATCCCGGAGAAACCACCAGGCCGCGCGCATCGATCTCGCGCACCCCTCTTCCGGGCAGCGCGGGGGCGACGGCCACGATGCTGTCGCCATGGATGGCGATGTCGGCGTTTACCCAGGGGTTGCCGGCGCCGTCGAGTACATGGCCCCCGCGAATGATCATGTCATAGGCGACGGTCGTCGACTGTGCAGGCCAGGAATGCTGTCCCAGCGCCATGAAAAGGAGACCACATGCGATCATGAAGTGTTTCATGAATACCTCTCACCGAACCTGACGAATGTGTTTCGCGGATCTTACATCATCTGAAATCGCTTGGGGTTGGATTTCGAGTAAGCCATTCGCCGGAGACATGCCATCCGGATAGGCCAGAACTGCCCGACGGCCTCGGTGTCGCTCGTGGTCGACGATGTTCCGAGATCGTTTCCTCGTCGCCCCTTGACTTCGCCTCGCGGGCCCCTCGGCAAACGTTGCCGCTTTTATGAACCGGGGTACTCTGGAGCTAACTGACTCTTTTCCCGTGGAGGAGCATTTCCAGGGCATGTTCCATGGATCCGGCAGGTGTGATTTCGCCGGAATTGATAAAGAAAATCTCGTCGGCATTGGCGATCGTATTGAGGCGATGCGCGATGATCACTTTTGTCGTCGTTGCGGGCAGCTTGGCGAGAATCTGCTCCAGCAGTTGTTCCGTCACGGTATCGATGTTTGCAGTCGCTTCATCGAGAATCAGAATCTCCGGATCTCTCAGCACGGCGCGCATGAAAGCAATAATCTGTTTCTGGCCGAGACTGATCGCGTCACCGCCTGCGGTTACATGCGTATCGAGACCTTTCTCAAATCGGGTGAGCAGGCGTTCCAGGCCTCTCTCCGCCAGCAGTTCGACGATGCGCTCACTGGTTAGATTCCGATAGTGGTCATTGCCGTAGAGAATGTTCTCTTGAATAGTGCCTGTAAAAAGAAAGGGTTCCTGAAGGATGAAGCCGATCTTGCGCGTTCGCACGTCGGGGTCGAGCGATCGGATGTCCCTGCCCTCCAGCAGGACACGTCCACCCGTAGGGTCATAGAGCCGCGCCATCAATGATGCCGTCGTAGTTTTGCCGCCGCCGGTCGGGCCCACCAACGCATAGGTCTTTCCCTTCTCGAGGTTGAAGCTGGCGCCGGTGAGGACTTCCTTGCCGTCGGGATAGCTGAAATGAACGTTTTCGAATTCCAGGAACGATCCAGGTCGAGCGCTTGTTCCCGCTGAGGCGACTACCGGCATATCTGATTCCAGAGCCAGGACTTCGGAAATGCGATCGAGGGATGCCAAGGCAAGCTGCAATTGGGTCCAGACTGCGGCGAGCTGGCGGAGCGGAAGGTAGAAACTGTTGACGTAGAGCAGGAAGCCGATGAGCAAGCCAACTGTGAGGCTGCCCCCCATGATGAGATATATCCCGTACGAGAGGACAACAATCTGCGCCAGGTTGTACGCCAGTCCATAAATCGGCATAAAAATGTTGCTCGCCAGACCGGCATCCACAGACGCCGCATAGTTGCGCTCGTTGGCTTCATTGAACTTCTGCCGGAAATAGTCGAGCCGGTTGAAGGCCACGATAACCTTGAAGTTGCCGAGGCTCTCCTGAATCTCGGCGCTCATGCCGCCCAGTGACTGCAGACTCTTCACATTCCTGCTCCTTACCCATGACGAGAGCAGCTTTGTCAGGATCAACACGCCGAGGGCCGGCATCAAGGCCGCAATGCCCAGCCGCAGGTTGAGGCTTATGGTGAACAGTCCGGCGCCCGCCATCAGGAACAGGTTCCCGGCAATTTGAACCAGGGACTGCGAGAAGAACTGATTCAGTTTATCCGTGTCATTGTTGATCCTGGAAATCAGATCGCCGGCCTTATTCTGATTGAAGAAAACCAGGGGAAGCTGTTGCAGTTTCGTAAAGATCGAATTGCGAAGCTTGAAAAGGACTCTTCTCCCGACGCCGCCCATCGACTGCGTCTGGTAGTAGCTGGCAAAGACGCCGCAGATGTAGATTCCGAGCAGGAGCGCCGCCAGCATCAGGGTGCCGTTGAAGTTGCCGTTCCGTATATAGGTATCAACAGTGTGACCGATGATGACGGGCCCCAGCAGGGATGATCCCGAATTCACAACCACGGCAACGAAGGCCAGGACCACGCTGCGCTTTTCGTCGAACATGAGCGGCGCAAGCCGCTTCAGCGCTGTGCCCAGGCTCGTCGGCTGCAGCGGATTTGTTGCGCTATTGAGCTTGTACCGGCTCGAAGTGACTGGTGCTTCGTTGCGAGTCATAGATTTGGACGTACTCAGGGCATGTCTCCATCAGTTCAGGATGAGTGCCAGACGCTAGTACTTCTCCCTCCATCAGAACAATGATTTGATCGTAGTCCTCAACCGATGCGATTTTCTGGGTCACGGACAGCAGCGTGATCCCGGGGTAATTTCTGCGAACATTCTCCAATATTCTACGTTCCGTGTTGGAATCGACGCGCGCCGTGAAATCATCCAACAGCAGGATCCGGGGGTTCAGGGCGAGAGCCCGCGCGAGCATGATCCGCTGTTTCTGTCCGCCGGATAGACTGCTGCCCCGTTCTGACACGATCATGTCCAATTTCTGCGGCAAGGTATCGATGAAGTCCTTTAGTTCGGATGTCGCGATGGCTTTCTCCAGGTCCTTGTCGGATACGGTCTTGCTGAAAGCGATGTTCTCCCGCAAGGTGAGGTTGAACAGGATACTGTCCTGGAACACGAAGGCGACCTGCCGGTGCAGTGACTTCTTTTCGTACTCATCAATGCTTCGGCTGTCAAATTCCACACTCCCTGAAGTCGGCTTCAGTAATCCCGTCAGCAGATAGAGCAATTGGGTTTTCCCGGCCGCCGTCGGACCGATCACGGCCGTCCGCGTCCCCGCTTTGGCAGCAAAGGAGATGTCTTTCAGCGCCGACTTCTCCCCAAACCTCAAGGACACGTTCCGCACGGCAATGTCGCCGCGCAAATCCGCAGCCAGGGTGCCCGGATCCTTGCAGTCCGGAGCGTTCAACACCCCCGATATGCGTCCATAGGACGCGCTCGCTTGCGCAATCACGTTGTTCATGAAACCCAGGATGATCACAGGGAAAATGAGGATCGAAAGATAGTTGCTGAATGCGGTGAAATTACCCAGCGTCATCGAACCCTGAATCACGAAATGTCCACCAAGGACCAGAATCGTCAGCGTCGCAATATTGGCGCTGAACATGATCACTGGAATGAGGCTGGCAAACAGACGCAGGATCCCGAGGCTGATGTCCCTGGCCTCGGCATTCGCTGCGATGAATTTCCGATGCTCATACTGCTGCGAGTTCAGCAGCCGAATCAGGCCGGCGCCGAGGATGCTCTCGTTGATGACCTTGTTCAACCAATCCACCGCCTCCTGGGCCTTCTTGAAAAGTTTGCGCACTTTTCCCAGCACAACGGAAAACGTCACACCTATAATCGGGAGAATTGCGATGACAGGAATGCCCAGCCTCCAGTTGATCATCAGCAGCAGCGCACTGGCGCCAATGATTAAGAAGATCGAAGAAACGATGGAGGCTACGGCCATTGAGACGAACATCTTTATGGCATCGACGTCCGAGGTCAGGTTGGTCAAGAGCTTTGCAGGTGTGACCCGCTGAATGAACGCGTTGTCCTGCATGGAAATCTTAGCGATAAGCTTTGTCCGCAAATCTCGAGCGACACGCTCGGAGGCGAAGGTCTGCGCCATGTTCTGGAAATAGGCGAAGACGAATACTCCGAGGGCGACGAAGAAAAATTCTACTGCGAAGGACCGTTGAAATTGCTGCGTTTGCGAATACTGGTCGATTGCGCGGGCGATGAGCATCGGCACCGCGAGGTTCAGGCTATTGCCCAGGATCGTGAGGATAATAAGGCCCAAAACCAGCGATTGATAGGGCTTCAGCAAACTCAATAAACTTGGATCTGCCCGGCGGCTGGGTTGCTTTGGATTTGATTTCATTGCGAATAATTGTACCAGAGGCCGATTGCCTGTCTTGGCTTCAATGCGCCCATGGTTTTTGCGGCCAATGCGCGGGATGAGTTCCTCAACCTCCGACGGGGCGCTTGGTGCTCCCTGAAAGTCTATAGGTCCGCCCCCGGTTTTCAAGTTGGATCGTTCGTTTAGCCGTAGAGTCACCCACGCAGCCTTTGGCCCCAACCCTATCCGAATGCATTTGAGGTGTACGGGCATGCGAGAACATGATCCTTCCATGAGGCTTCTCGTGACAAGCTCGTTTAGATCCGAATCAACGGGTGCCCAGTTGGCGTCAAAGTTCAGTGGCAAGAATAAAGAGTCCGCGGTCAAAATAAGACGTATGATCTTGGCGTCCACTCTCTTTTTCGCCGGAGAGGAACAGATGGCCGATCATGAACTCCGTTTCTTGATCTTTCGCTTTACTATCCCCAGAATGTTTTAGCCAATGAAAAGTGGAGGTTGCTGGGAGGAAGATAGGCGGAAGACACGGTTGGCGTCGACCTGAAACAGAGAGAGGGCTGATATTCCAGAAATATCCAGAGGAGGAGACCCACAATGCGGCGATTTGCAGCCAACGTCAAAAGAAGCCTTCTGCTTGGCGCTCTTATTCTTTTCCTCAATCCCGCCCTAAGTGCCGAAGACTTCTTCTTCAATTCAGCCGGGATAAATATCCACTATGTCGTGGAAGGGAAGGGAGAGGCGGTTCTGCTCTTGCACGGTTTCGGCGGAGACATCCAAACGTGGTCTGCCGGGGGGATGATCAAAGAGCTCGCGAAGAGCTACAAGGTCATTGCCATGGACATCCGCGGTCATGGGAAAAGCGACAAACCACAGGATCCCGCTGCATATGGAAACGAGCTCGTGAATGACCCCATCCGTCTTCTCGATCACTTGAAAATTCAGAAGGCGCATATAGTGGGATACTCGATGGGCGGAATGATCGCCTTGGCGCTGGTTGGATCTCATCCGGAACGGTTACTGTCGGCGATGATTGGAGGCGCCGGGTGGTACCCTCCCGAGGCAGATCCCATACCTGCCGTTCGAAGGCAACTGGCGGATTCCCTCGAACAGGGAAAAGGGATTGAGCCGCTGATTGTATCCCTCAACCCTGCTGGCGCCCCTCAGCCCACGCCTGAACAAATCGCCATTACGAATAAGATGTTTCTATCGCGCAATGATGCGCTGGCGTTGGCTGCGTTGCAGCGCAACTTTGCGGCCCCGCCCGACAAAGCCCGTCTTCTCGTCAACAGCATTCCGGTGCTGGCATCCATCGGAGAAATGGATCCTCGCCGATCCGGAGTGGACGGGCTGGACGGATGGATTCCTAATTTAAAAACAGTGGTGATTCCAAAGGCCAATCACCTGACGGCTTTCAGCAATCCTGAGTTCCTCAATAGTCTCAAAACCTTTCTCGGGGAACACTCCGCAGCAGCGGGCGGGAAGCAATGAATGGCTGGAACGTTCTGAAGGTGGAAAACTTCTGCGCCACTGGGACGGACGAGCATCAAGCTCCAGCCGGCGGAGGGCAACCTCTGCAAATCTCAAGATCGGCAGACGCATTGCATCGCCTGGCGTACCCCGGCGAGGCAAAGCTCAAACGGGCTTTTGTCTGCATTTAAACTGGATTGTGAGATCTGAAAAGGCGGCTTAGATTGGGGCAATATTATGCACTCCTAAGGAGCCGGTCAAGGTTGAATCCAATTGATCTGATAATGAGTTTTGTATTCATCATCAACTAAAATTGATGTATTTAGGCGATTTATGTTCAATTATAAAATGGACAGAACCTGTCTGCACCAAAAACTTCAGCCGGGCGGAATTCGGCTGTCTATGGTTGCGGGCGCGCTCGAAATCGATCTCCGCCGGACCGAGGGCAGGGCCGCGGCGATAGAATTCGGCGTCGATCCGGAGTATCCATCCCATCAAGAGCGTTTCCGCGGCACAGGTCTCATGGATCGAGAGGAAAGCGGATGAAAATCAACAGGCGACAGATGATAACGGGCTTGGCTGCCGGCGGTTCCGGATTGCCTGGGCAATTCCCGGCGGCGCCGGAGTCATCCCTGTACATGCCCAAAGCGCACCTGGTGGAAGATCGCAAGCTCCTTCATGACTTTATGGACGAGTACGCGTTCGTTGATCTCATATCGTCTTTGCCGACGCTGCGAATCACCCACATTCCGGTGATATTGGATCGCAATGCGGGCACGTATGGCAGAATACTTGGGCATGTAGCGAGGCAGAATCCGCAAAGTCAGGTATTAGATGGGCGCCATCCCTGCGTGATCGTTTTTCGCGGGCCCCACGCATATATCTCGCCGACATGGTATGCCAGAACCGATGGTGTGCCGACGTGGAACTTTGCTGTTGTCCATGCCTCGGGCAGTCCGGTCGCGATTGCCGACAAAGCTGTCCTGCATGATTTGCTCGCCAGGCTGGTCGACAAATTCGAGAAACGCAATGGATCCAAATATGACTTTTCCGGGCTGCCGGACAGCCATGTGACATCCCTGATGAACGGCATGGTCGGCTTCGAAATGCCCATCGACGCGCTGGAGGGTAAATTCAAGCTTGGCCAGGACCGGAGCTACATCGACAAGCAGGGAGTTCTCGGGCATCTTCGCCAGGAGCCGCCGCATGAACGAACCATCTATGATTTCACCATGAGCTTTTACCAGCGGACGCGGCACAAATAGGATGCGATCGCCAGATCCTTCTGGACGATCCAATGATGCCGCTGGCGCCGGGCCACCGGATCGGAATCGTTTTTTGTGGATTTGATCTCGACTGTCGGGACCCCCCGATCCAGCGCTGTAAAGGAGGCGTCCACCCCTTCATCCAGAGGCGATTTGTCGTTGGCGCATTCCTCTTTGTGATAAGCCTCGTGCCGGACAACTTCCAGTTCCTGCGTCGCCTCGCAGATCCGTTGGTCTTCTGCCAGCTCGGAATCGCAGACACCCAACAACGCTCCGCAAAGCCGAATGATTAATCTTGGAATCTTGGACACCCAAAAATCGGAATCTTGGAGAAATCCCGAAAATCTCGGACATCCACCTAATTAGAATCGCGGCTAAAAGATCCAGGACACCCAGAAAACGGCGGACCCAGGAGAGATATGGTAGACATCCAATAAATTTCTTCCGGCGAGGGGCGGTTCCTCTTTCCCGGGCACCAATGTCTGAGGTATTCGCTTTATCTATGGCTACCCAATTTTCCTAAGCTGTGGGTGCAGGACAACAGGGGTTCTAGGAAGAAGGATGACGAAAGCGGTTGATTCGGAGGGGCTTATGCGCGGATTCGCAGAGAATTTCGCTTCCGCGCGCGAACCTTCGGCGGGTACTTGAATATCACTAGATCTCAGACCATCTTGCAGGTGCTGCTACACAAACGCAACTCGGGCCGCCGCCGTGCCCTGCAACCAACACCTGCCGAGCTGATCGGCAAAATGACGCAGATTGGCGAGCAACCCGGCAGCGAGACGAAACCTGGAACCGAAGCGGGTGACGGTGTCTATCCAGGCTTCCGGATTGGCTCCAATCCGATACAGAATCGGAGCCAGATCCGCATCCATAACCCCCCGCTTGTCCGACCTGATTACGCGTCCCGACCTGTCCACCAGATCGAAATACTCTCCTGCCGTCATCTGCAGAATCCCTCGCCCCCCGGAACCTGATTGAATGGGACAAAGCCAGCGGGCGGAAAGGTTGGTATCCTCGGAGGAATCCGTCGCAGTCGCAAGACTGCTGAGATCTGCATCTCCGGAAATACCTGCCTCCATCGATGTTCCTTTGCCGACAGGCATAGACTCCAGATCTTGTGCCGCTGCATCGTTTAGAGCGAAGGCCATCGTCTCCTTCTGCCACGCACGGATCCGCTCCTGAATGCTGGTAAAGTCGCTATCCTCGGGAGTTTGCGCCAGTCCGGCCCGGATCGGATTGAGGTCCACGTACACCATGCATGCCGCAATGGCCGCTTCATCGAGCAGCACCTGGGATTTGAACCGACCTTCCCAGAATCGCCCCTTGACCCCATCCTCTTTGTTGGCCTTGCGCGCGATGAATTCGTTCAGCTGGCCCATGAACCAGCTCAGGCTGCACAGACGACGGCGCAGCTCGGCAATGCGGTTGGGACAGGCTGCCAGGGCGCGGATTTCCTCCTCCGTCGGCGGAATCGGGGCACCGTTGATGTCGCGATGTCGGGGGGAGAGTAACAACCAGCGGCGGGCTACTTCATCATCCGGCCAGAGGGCGACAATATCGGGACGTGTGCGCAAAATCGAGTGATAATGATTGAGGAGGATGGCGAAGGCGCAGACTTCGATGGCAAAGATCGCAGCGAGATACCGTAACCTCTCTACCAGCCATACTTTACGGTGGGAAAAGTCCTGTTGCGTCACGGGGTCGAAACCGCACAGGAAAGCGCGGCGGACGCAACGGCTGAAGCAGTGATATACACCTTCTTCTCCTTCCCGGACATAGGTGTTGCGGGGCATAGCCATGATTCACCTCTCAGATAGGGTTCTGATATACCTAATGGCGAACCTGGCGAATGAGCCAAGAAAAAGATGAAAGAAAAAGATTTCGGGCGAGGTGTTGCGGCAAACAATCAACGTTGGCGGCGGGTCCAAGGATGCGGCCCCCCAAAAAGGTTGGGTGTCCACGAACTAGATGATGGGTGTCCAGGATTCCAGGACGTGTCACATGATGGGTGTCCACGAACTCGTCCACGAACGCCCGCGAGCTCTATACCTTGGGCAGCGGATATGATTCGCGATAGGATTTCGTGAGCATCGCATTAGCTTGGGCGTCCCCCGGAAAGCTCTCACTCTCGGGATCGAAATGCACGTTTCGCTTCAGGTGGTGAACGATGTTCCCCAAATGGCAGAGCGTCGTACTCAGGCGGCCGATTTCGATGTCGGCGTTGGGCGGGCGGCGGCTTTTCACACATTCCAGGAAGTTCTTCTCGTGCTGGAAGGGCGACTTGCCGGCTGCAGGTCCAGCCTCGCCTTTGATCCCCTGCACACGCCATCCGTTGCCATCCACGATCAGAGCGCCTTCGGTCCCGTAGAATCCGGTGCCCGCCTGAGTCCCATCGATTAGATTCCCTCCGTTGAAGCTGCGCAACTCCCAAACCAGCAGAAAATCACCGTAGTCGTAAGTGGTCACTTGGATGTCAGGCACCTCTTTTGCGTCGTTGAGCCAGTAAATGCCGCTCATTCCGGATATGCTTTTTGGCATGCATTTTCCCGGGCCGCGCATCATTTGTATTCCCCAGAGTGCCACGTCCAGCATATGCACCCCCTGATTTCCCAGTTCGCTGTTGCCATAATCCCAAAAAAACCTCCAGTTGTAGTGGAAACGGTTGGGATTGAACGCGCGTTTCGCCGCTGGCCCCAGCCACATATCATAGTCAACCCCCGATGGCGGAGCCCCGTCGGGTGGATTCCCGATATCAGGTCGCAACTGGCACATCCACGCTTTGATCAGGCATATCTTTCCGAGCTTGCCGGAGGCAGCGTATTCCGCCGCAGTGCGGAAGTGCTCGGCGCTGCGCCGCATGGTGCCGACCTGCATTACGCGGTTGTATTTCCTCGTAGCGTCGCGAATAAGTTGCCCTTCGCGGATGGTCTGCGAAACCGGTTTTTCGAGAAAGACGTCCTTGCCCGCCTGGCATGCCAGCAACGCCATATGCGTGTGCCAGTGGTCGGGCGTCGCAATGATCACGGCGTCGACCGACTTGTTATCCAGGACGCGGCGGAAGTCCTTTACATACTCCGGGGCCCTACCCTGCGCTTTTTCTATCTCCGGGCTCACCTTGTCCCGGATACCATCGTCGATATCGCACAAGACCGTGACGCGCGCCCCGGCGGCGATGGATCGCAGCGCTACACCACGTCCCTGATTGCGCGCCCCGATCAGCCCAAGCGAGACGATTTCATTCGCCCCGAGCGCCTTCGGATTCAAATTCACCCCTCCGCCGACTACAATCAAACCCGATGCTGCTTGCTTGAGAAACGTTCGCCGGTTGCCGTTCGCCATGGTTTACTCCTCCCGGGGACATGATACCTGTATTTTGAGCCTTTGGAACGCTGAAGAGCGTCAAGGATATTTGGTGGAGCAACCGGAGGCTTTCCACGCAAAGCACTTTTTCATGAAACATTCCAGTCCGCCAGAAGCTCGCTTGGATGTACGCGGTTATGCCTTTACGATACGGCCAATTGCCGCCATGATGTTTAAAGTCGTGCCGGCAGAAAAACCTCTTGAAACTTAATTCGGACCGCATAAATCGGGGCCTAAGGCAGTCTTTTATAGGCTTCGGCGGACACATGTTCCGGAAAACAGGGAAATTCCCGTGGTCCGATCCTGATTTTCCCATTGCTAGAAAAGATTGGCCTTGTGTTATATGCTTGCGCACCATCGGACTGATCCAAAATCAGCGCGATCCGGAGAAGCTGGACATTTGGCATTTCACAATGGGACCTGTGCAATGGCGCTTTATTGTTTCGATTCTTCCTCATGACCGGGGAGCCCCTTTCGAGGATCTGACCTATGACAGATCGCTATATTCCCAACCTGCGCTGGTATATCGCATTCCTCCTGTGCTTATCGTCGGCCCTCAATTATCTTGATCGTCAGACTCTCTCCGTTCTCGCCGATACGATTCAGCGCGAATTGAAACTGACAACGGTCGATTATTCCTACATCACGTCATCATTTCTGGTCAGCTATACCATCATGTATGCCGTTTCCGGACGACTGGTTGATTTCCTGGGAACTCGGCGCAGCTTTCTGATCTTCGTCTCCGGCTGGTCCGTAGCCAACATGCTGCACGCCCTGGCCAACACGGCGTTGCGGTTTTCCTTCTTCCGCTTCCTGCTCGGAGCAACCGAGCCGGCAAATTTCCCGGCTGGTGTCAAGGCCGTCACGGAGTGGTTCCCGATGCGGGAAAGGGCTCTGGCAATTGGGATTTTCAATGCGGGCACCGCGGTCGGCGCCGCCTTGGCCGTGCCGGTGGTTTCCTTCGTTGCGCTGCAGTGGGGATGGCGATGGGCTTTCGTGGCCACGGGCGCGACAGGCTTCATCTGGATCGCCATATGGTCCGCTTGCTATCGCCTCCCGCATGAACATTCCCGGCTGAGCCCGGACGAAAAACGCCTCATCCTCTCGGATTCAGAAGGGACGGCAGAAGGCCCGGCCGGGTCCGTTCCGCTGGCGACTTTGCTGGCGATGCGCACCACCTGGGGGTGCATCCTCGCGCGCGTCCTGACCGACCCCATATCCTATTTTCTGAATTTCTGGATCCCCAAATATCTTCAGCAGGAACGTGGATTCAGCCTCGCCGATCTGGGCAAATACATCTGGATACCTTTTGTGGCATTGGCCCTCGGCAATATCGCAAGCGGCGCCATTCCAAGATATCTCATCAGCCGCGGCTGGTCGCTCAATCGAGCCAGGAAAACAACCATGTTCGTCGTCTCCTGCCTGATGCCGGTCATATGCCTGACGGTCACCCGGGTTCCCAGCGCAGCCATGGCCACGGCGCTGGTCACCGTGATGATGTTCCTCCATGCGGCCTGGGGCAATATCACCATTCCGGCTGAAGTGTTCCCGAAACACGTGGTCGGCTCCGTCTCGGGCTTTGGCGGGGCATTGGGCGGCGTAGCCGGAGTGATCACTCAACTCACCATCGGCTGGGTCGTGCAGCACCTCTCCTTCGCACCTATTTTCGCCGCCATCTCGGGCGCTTACCTGTTGGCATTCGCCGCGGTTCACCTGCTGGTCGGTGAACTCGGGACCATCCGCAAAATCCCGATAGGCGCGAATCCGGGAAGGATTTAAATATTCGTTCCCCAACGGTTCGTTGAGACAGTCCAGCGGCTTCGCCGGGAAAACCTCGAGGATCCCGACGCAGCCTACGGCCGCAGCCAAGGACCGCAATCTCGGTATTGCAGGGGCATGCGGGCGCATGCCCTTGTGACTGCTTGCCGACCATGCTGCAAGGGCACGCGGCCGCGTGCCCCTGCCAAATGCCGGAAAATGTTCTCAAAAAACGAAGAAGTTGCCGATTAGCTTTTCAAAGCTCGTAAGATCATCCTGCAATTCCAATGGTCCGGGGGCCTATCTACTTCGTGTCGCCGGCTTCTCTGACAAATCGAGCCTCTTCCTCCCGGAGACGCGCAGCATCCCACCGCCCCGGGTGGATGAACACCCGGTAGCGTAAAACGAGCTGCCGGCCCGCGCCCAGAGTGTAGGGCTCCAACTGCAGCAGCGATGCATTCAGAAACCAGAACGGCACTGACCGGTCGAGGATGCCGTACCAGCGCGTCGGGGCACGCGGATTCGACGGGTGATCAAAAAAGGCGACGCCTGCCGCGCCCCCGTCGATCTCGCCGCTGAACTCGGCGGCCGAGGCGGCGAACCCGAGCCGGTTTTTGGCCAGCGCACCAGTATCGCCGGTCGCTGAGATGATGGGATTGGACGAGTTCGCGGGCCAGACGAATCGACAGGCCCGCATATCCCCCGCGCGGATTGCCGTCCGGTGTCGTGTCAGGCGGGGTGCGGTCCATTATCACAGCCTCGTTCCCGGCCGTGAAATTCAGGCGCCAGTCCATGAAGTAGCTGCCGTCTGCCGCGGGCGATGCGATCCGTATGGCGCGTTGCTCGGTTAGTATGTCCTGTGGGGCCTTCTGCGGACGATACTGCAAATCCATGGAAATGAGGGCAGAGAAATCCGTCCGCAAATCGATCCTCACGTTGGACCACTTCGTGACTCCCTCCGGAGCTTCTTCCCAATAGTTGACGCCGTTCAGGTATTTCCAGCCGAAGAATAACGCAAAATGGTAGGGGTGGTCTTTCGGGCTCAGCCAGGTCAGAGCTGACCCGCCGGGTAGGGCCACGGGATGAAAGTAGGTGTTCGTGCGCCCGGGTGCATAATTGAATTGCCAGACAGGTCTGCCGTCCTTCAGAAGGGCTGCCGTCCCGTCGTCCTGTCGCCAGCTGAAACGCCGAGTATCCTGACGCACAGCCCGACTGTGCGGCGCAAATACCAGGGCAACTGCCAAGGCAGTCACGACGCCGAGATACGCGCGCGGAGATTCGATCCATTTGGCATTCATACGATGATCCTGTAACAGCGGCGGATTTCACCGAATCCGGACTCATGGTTCCAGAACCTGCTTTCGCGTGCTCTTCCACCATGGACTTCTTATTGTCGCGCCATCAGCGCCTCGGATAGGTGGTTTAGCTTGACGCGCCAGTTCGTGGATGCCGCCGATACGGTGACGGCAATGCCGCATCGAGGGGTGGGGTCACAGCTTCAGATAATCCGTTCCGAAAGGCGCACGCTGATTTCGCCGGAGCATCGAATTGGCCTGATCATTATTGATGAAAATCTCTTTCTTCGGATCCCATCGCAGCACCCCCGGCACCTTCATAGCTATGTGGCTTATCAAACAGAGAGTGCAGGCCCTGTGCCCCATCTCCACGGTGGAAATCGGTTGTTTTTTGCTCCTGATACAATCGAGCCAATTGCCGTGATGCTCGGTCGTCATGTAAAGGTGTATCTCGTTTTCCTTGATTTCCGACGAAAGAATCCGAGGGTCACTGGCAGCGAGCTTGGGAGTGCCAGAATGCGTTACGAATATCCAGCCCGTCTCCCCTTCATACCGTACACCGGTCGGATATCCTGTGCCGGCGAACATTGTGATGCCGTTATCATATACGGCTTTCAGCATGAAATCGCCGTGGACATTCCAGATGCCCGCGCGAGGGAACTGGGCGATAGCCTGGATCGAGGAGGGTCCGGTAAGTTCCGTGTCCATGCCCCAGGCGGAGTAATCGAAGAAATGCGATCCCCAGCCTGTGATCATCCCTGCCCCGAATTGCTCGTTCCGCAGCCAGCCTGGTCTCGAATAATCCTTTTGCGGATGCACCCGGAGCTCGTTGTAGAAAACCTCAGGCGTGGATCCAAGCCAAGTGTTGTAGTCTAAGTTCTTGGGGACTGGCTCCTCCTTCACTTCAGGTCCGGGAGGATCGCCAGCCATACCGATTTTGACTGTGTGTATTTTTCCGATCCTACCGTTTCGCACCAGTTCTGCCGCTTTCCGGTACTGCGGGTCGGTCGAACGGCACTGAGCTCCCACCTGAAGTATGACACCCTTTTTGTTCACAACATCACTGAGCAGCCTGCCCTCTTTGATCGTAAGCGTGAGAGGCTTTTGAATATAGACATGCTTGCCGGCAAGGGCTGCCTCGATGGCCGGCTGGGCATGCCAATGGTCCGGCGTGCAGATGATCGCGGCATCTATCGAGGGATCACGAAGCATCTCCCTATAGTCGGCGAACATCTTCACATCCACAGGACGCGTACTGCCGGTTTTCTTGGCGTAGGATTCCTCTATCATTTTCTTGCCGTCAGCCATGCGCTTGCTGTCGAGATCACAGACGGCGATCACTCTTGCCGAATCATATTTCAGTATTTCAGGAAGGTTGTGATCGCGCGCAATTCGGCCGCAGCCGATTAGCCCGATGTTAATCTTATCTCCGGGAGCAGTCATCGCGGTCGCATGAGAAGTGATGATGGTGGGCGTGACAAAGGCCCCGGCAGCTGTGGTCATGGTATTTCTCAAAAACAGTCTTCTTTTCATAGTTGGCCTCCGTGGTCCTCGCGACTCACGAATGATCTCCCGGTTTTGTCAAACCTGACTGATCCGGAATTATATGTTGCTACAATCTCTCCGGGCGATGGCCCGTATCGTCGAAGGTCATCGCCCGGCGCTGAACTCACGCCGCAATTCTGCAACCGTCTCGAAAATCGCCGCGACTTGAGCATCGGTGACGGTGCTGTCCATGTTGATGCAGCAGACGCCCGTGAGCCACGGATTTGCCGATTGGCCGACCAGCCGGATGATGGTCGCCCGAATTTCCTCCGGCGTCTTCCGTGTGATACCGACCGGATCGAGACGGATGTTCAGAAACGTGTGGGGCAGGTGCTCGCGGATTTTCGCGATGTCGCCACCCCAACCGACGTCGAGAAAATCAAGATGCGGCACCTTTGCATAGCTTGGGGCGAAACGATCCGGGTCCCTGCCGCAATGATGGATCCCGAACGGCCTGTGGCGCGAGCTCCAGGCTGCGTCCAGCGGCAGCAAGAACCGCTCATAGTGCGCGGCCGAGATCATTGTGTTCGAGCATTCGGAATGAAGGTACACCGGCCGGCCTAAATGCCGCACGGTGCGGTTCACCGAAACGGAACTACTGCCGGTCTCGGATTCGACACCGGCAACGAAGCGCTCGATGGCTGTGGCAAGGTTGCGAAACTCCGACGCAACCCGCTCCGGCGAATCCGCCATGTCGAGGAACAACTCCTGTCCGCGCAGGTCAAGCGCCAGATTGAGGACGCCCGCCCATCCAACGTCTCCAAGCAGATAACCGTGACGCTTCTTCAGTGCATCACAGAGGCGCTCAAACCGTTTGAACGCGGCGCTGCGAAATGGCGTTTCCGGATCCACATCGAGCCGTTCGCGGTTTGCGGGCACAACATCAGGCGGCGCGTCGGCCCGATAGCGGATCTCGCAACCGAACATTTCCGAAACAAGATAGCCTGCCGCGTTGTGCACCGCGCCGATGACCGGCAGATCGCGGTCGCGGTCCCCGCCGAGACCGTAGGTGCCGAAGCGTTCGTGCAGCACCGCCTCCATGCGCCGCTCGCTCTCCACGCGCCTGACCGGATGGTAGAAGAAGTCCTCGTCGAAATCGATGCCGGCATTCGCGTGCCACCACGACGGGTGCAGCACCACGTCCACCGGCAGCGGGTCGCACTCGATAAATGGATTCCTGTAATAGGAGGTCATAGCGGAAAGTCCACGGCTTGACCGATCTCAAACGACTACTTTTGTGTTTCCCCCTCTTTCGAGGTTGATGTCCATGTTTTGTTTGTTCGTCTTCCAGGCCCCCGCCGTGAAATCGGGCACATCAATGGAATTCGAGCGGTTCAGCACCGACCACTGACTGAGCGGAACGATCGAGCTCCAGGCAGCCGCGTCATACACATCCTGGTCGAGCGGCAGCCCGTTGCGCAGACAATCAATCAGGCGCCAGTCTTCCAGCAGGTCGGTGCCGCCATGGCCGGCCTTGGTCTGACGGGCCAGCTCACTCAGTTGGCGGATAATCTTCGGAGTGTACTTTTCCGTCAACGACTTGAATTCGTCAGGAGACACCCACTCGTGGTTTCCCACCGAAAGTCTCGGGGGCGGTGGATCATAGAGCGCCGCTCCCTTGGTCCCGTAGATGCCGTGAATGAGGCTATGTGGCGACGGCGAAGTGGCATCGTGCTGAAGCATGATGGTGCGCCCCATGCTGGTCCGGATCGTAGTGACGCTCATGTTGCCACGATAGGTTTTCCCGGCGAACGGCTTGAAGAACTCATCCGTGGCGGCGAGTTCCCGTGCTTTCGTTTTCATCATGAAGTCATCGCTCTCGACGGCTACCAGAAACTCGAATCTGTCGCCCCGGTTGATATTCATGATCTGGCTGACCGGGCCAAGACCGTGCGTGGGGTAGATGTTCCCTCGCCTCGAGGCGTATTGCTTGAGCCACCACATGTCCCAATACATATTCCTGGAGAAGTTGTTCTGCATCTTGCTGGTGTTGTAGGCGCAGTCGCCATGCACCACCTCTCCAAAAAATCCCTGTCTCGCCATGTTCAGGGTCATGATCTGGAAAGGCAGGTAGCTGTCGTTCTCAAGCATGATGCAGTGTTTCCGGGTTCGTTCGGCGGTTTCCACCAGCGACCAGCATTCCTCGATGGTCCCGGCTGCCGGCACCTCGGAAGCAACATGCTTGCCGTGGTTCATGGCATAGACCGCCATCGCGGCGTGCAGGTACCAGGGGGTTGTGATCATGACCAGGTCGATATCGTCGCGCTCACAAACCTTTTTCCAGTCCTCCGGTCCGCTCAAAACATCCGGCTTATGGGATGTCCCGGCTCAGCTTCTCCTTGGCCGCATTCGCTTTATCGGCCCGGATATCGCAGAGAGCCCTGATCTCGACACCTTCGATCTGGCTCATGATCGCCATGTGGGCCGGGCCGCGCTGGCCCAGGCCGATGATGGCGATCCGCACCCTCTTCAATGGAGGCGCCGCGTACCCCGACATGTTGAATCGTTGAACGTGTGCCTTTTCCAACTGCTTGCTCATCCGCGCGATGTCGTTCCCTTCCTGCGGACTTGCCTGCGGTACTCCGCCATGCAGCAGACTGCCGCCGCCGATGCCCAGTCCCGTCAGACTCGTCGTTTTGAGGAAGTTTCGTCGCTTCGTTTTCATCTTTTGCCGATTCCATGAGAGGGAATGAAGGCTAGGTCCGTGCATCCAGTGGAAGGCCGCCGGCTGACGCTTATCTGATCTCTGGAAGCTCAGTCAAGCGTCAGCCGGCGGCTTTTCCCAATCTACCGTAACCAACGAAACTAGAACGTAAGCCGCAGTCCGAAGCGGAACTTGCGCTCGCTGCCGGCGAAGGTGCTCGTGATGGCCATGAAGTTGTTGACGTTGGTGATCGCGCCCGTCGTCTGATTCACGGTCATGCTGCTGACGTTGGTGGACGGGTTGCCGAATTGCGGGGTGTTGGTGAAATTGAAGGATTCCGCCCTGAACTGGAGCGCGAAACGCTCGGTGAGGCGGAAGTCCTTGAACAGGACGAGGTCCAACCTCTGGTAGCCCGGTCCGTACAGCGCGTTGCGGCCCATGGTGCCGAAACGGTAGGTGCCCGTCGGGCGCTGGAAGTTCGGGTCGCGGAAGGAGGTAACATCGTAGTACTGAGTGCCCGGGCCGAAGGCTCCGACTTTTTTAATCTCTCCGATCTGGTCGGCGGTCTGGCTGGATCCGGGAGTATTGAGCGAGGCGCTGGAAGCGCTTACAGTGAAAGGCGTGCCGGAGTAAGCGGAGTAGATGCCGGTGAGGCGCCAGCCACCGAACGCCTGGTTGGCAACGCCCGAGAGATTGAAGCGCTTGCCGGCGCCAAACGGTAGTTCATAAACCCAGCTCAAGGCCAGCATGTGGGGACGGTCATAGCCGGCCACGGCGCGGTTGCGTCCGAGTTGCGCTGGGCATGTCGGTAAGGGGCAGGGACACCCAGCCGTCTTCGTCGGCCATGTTGATGGCCTTGGACCAGGTGTAGGCGCCCTTCATCAAGAGGCCGTGCGAGAGGTTCTTGTTGATCGCAACCTGAAGCGCGTGGTAGTTCGCGTTGCCCCAGCCATCCCACATATAAGCATCGATGAGGCGGTTTTGGGTGGCAGCCAGCGGCCGGGAGGTGTTTCCACCGCCGATGTAGGTGGCGGCGTTGACATTGATGTCAAGGAACTGACGGACGGTCTGATTCCCGATATAGCCGGCGGAAACGATGAAGTTGGCGGGGAGCTGCCGTTCGATGGTGAAGTTCCAGCTCTGGATATAGCCTCGGTCGATCTGACCCGCCCAGGGGCTGCGCGGGCCCATATTGACGGTAGGCGGCAAGCTCGTGGAGCCGGTTGAGATGTCAGGAGTGGGGACTTCGGGGATGCCCTTACTGAAGAAGCCGTAATAGCCGTAGGTGGCAGGAGCAACCCAACTGTTCGTGATGGTAGCGGGATAGAGTCCTTTCAGCGGGCGGGAGAGCACCATCGGATCCCAGGTGAGGCCGTAGCCCGTGCGGATGACGGTCTTTTGATTCAACCGCCACGCAATTCCTATTCGGGGGGCGAACAGCCTCTTGGAGGTGCTCATGCCATTGGCTTTGTCAACGCTGCCGACGCCGCCCATGGTGACGATGTTCGTGGCGGGATTCCAGCGTTCGATGCCGCGGCCATCGGCGCGAGTCATTAAGGGATAGTATTCGTAGCGCAATCCGAGGTTCAGAGTAAAATTGCGGCTGACCTGCCACCGGTCGCGGAAGTATAGGCCGTTCTGCCATTCACGTGTGGACATGTCAATGAACTGCACCGACTTGTCGGCGTTGCCGAGGATATCAAGCAATCCGGCCGCGTAAGTGTGAACAGAGCGTGCGACCTGTCCTTTAAGCACGACGGCATTGCCTCCGGGATTCAGGGCGCCGCGCGGGTTGGCGGTCTCGGGCTGCCAGTGGTTTAGGGCGTGGTGGACGATGTCGACGCCCCAGCGGAATTCATGCGCTCCCTTCAACTTGGTGAAGTTGGTGGTGAAGGTGTAGCTCTGGTCGTGGTAGAAGTTGGGATTGGAGGAGGCATTGTTGCCCCAGGAAGCAAAACCGTTACTGATAAGAGGCATTCCGGAGTAGCGGATGTCGTTGGCGTAAGTTTTGCCGCCATTGGTCCCGGGGATCTTCCAGACCTCGGAGCCCCAGTTCTTTCCATAGTCGGGCCCGATGGCTTCGTTCATGAAGCTCGTGTGACCGAAGACGCCGTCGATGAGGAAGGTGGGCGACTTTGTGTAGTTGAAGCCGAAGGTGGGGATTCTGATCGTGACGTTGGCTGTGCCGTTCTGCCCGAGTGCGGGGCCGACCAACGTGCCGAGAGCACCGGCGCCATAGACGTACGCCTCCATGTCAGAGTACTTACCCCAGACCATCAGCTTGCTGGTGAGGTTGTAATTGATCTTGACGTCGTAGTTGTCGCGGTTCATCCCCGTGCTCGCGGAGGCGAAGTAGTTGTTCGTGAGGCCATAAGAGTCCGCGGCTGCCTGATTGGGCAAGGGACAGAGCTTCTGAATCTCGGCCCAGATCGGAGAGATCCGCGACGAGGGGATCTTGTTTCCTTCAAAGGGGATCCGGTTGTTGCCTTCAGCGTCGCCGGTCAAGGGATCGTAGATGAGTCCCAGGCCGGTGTACTTGGAGAAATCACCCGTACGTATATCCGCGGGCGGGACGCTGGTATTGGTGAATTGATTCAGGCGCTGCCAGTTCCGCTCATAGCTGAAAAAGTAGAACAGCTTGTTTTTGATGATGGGGCCACCAATGGTGCCGCCGGGGATGTTGGTGATCGATTTGGGAAGGACGGGATTCACCACGCTCTGCTGGTAGAAATAGGGCCGGGCGTAGAGGTGCTGGTTGTCGTGGTACCAATAGGCGGAGCCATGCATGTCGTTGGTGCCGGACTTGGTGGCCACCGTGATGGCAGCTCCACCCGCCATGCCCTGTTCGGCGTCGTAAGAGGAGGTGGAGATGTTGACGTTGTCGATGGCATCAATGGGCGGGTTGTAGAGCGTGTGATGCGGCAGCCAGACATAGACGTTGATGGCGCCATCAACGCGGGTGTTGTTGTTGTTTCGGTTGGTGCCGTTGATGTTGGTGGAGAGGGAGCGTTGCGGAGAGGCTCCCATGGAGTTCTGCTCCACGCCCGGAGTGGCTCCGGGTACGAGATTGATCAGGCTCTGATAATTGCGATAATTAACCAGGGGAAGCTCGACGACGGTCTTGGAAGTGAGTTCGGCGCGGGTATCGGAGCGGTCGGTCTGCAGCATGGCGGCCGTGCCGCTTACGGTCACCTGATCGCTGATCTGGCCAACCTCCAGGCGGAGGGTAATACGGTTGACGCTATTAATGGCGACTTCGACACCGGTGCGCGTCAGCGTGCGGAATCCGGGCGCGCTGACGACGATGGTGTAAGTGCCGCCCGGCATGTTGACCGCCGTGTAGCGTCCCTGTTCATCCGCCGTGATCTCGCGGACGGTGCCCGTAGATACGTGGGTGAGCGACAAGGCAGCGCCGGGAATAACCGCACCGGTAGGATCTTCGACGGTACCCACTAGCGAGCCGTAGAGAACCTGAGCCGAGGCGGGCTGGATGGCAAGACATAACAGGAAAAGCAACGCGGCAAAGGCTCTGAGTCGGTTGATCCATCTACGATTGATCATTTTCCAAAACCTCCTTGATAACATATAGCGGATTGGGGCTTGGGCTTTTCACATGCCTGCCATCCTACAATCATAATAGGATCAAAACAAGCGAACGAATTTGCTCATCAATGAAGATTCAATCAGAAGGGGAGAGCATGACATCAAAAGAACGTTTTAAGCTGACAATGTCGCGGAAACTTCCGGACCGTCTGCCCGTGGATTGCCTCTGGGCTCGGGCCGAGACGTGGCGGGACCTTCAGGAGCATTTCGGCACGCAGGACCAGGAAACAATTCTGCAGAAACTGGGGGTTGATTTCCGCTGGACCGGAGCGCCGCTTCGTTTTCCGGAATTTGAAAAGAAATGCAACGGCGAACTCACGGGTGATATGCCCGGCGCGGGCAGACGCTACATCTTTCATGATAAAAGCACCTATGAAAACGAGTGGGGGATTGTCGAGCGTGTGGGTTCCGACGGCAAGTACAACGAATGGCGTGGTGGCCCGTTGGCAGGAAAAGAAACCCTGGACGGATGGGATGTTCCGGTAACTGTATTTCCGTCTGTCGAGGAGATCAGAGCCCGTTTCGCGCCGTTCAAGGATAGGGTCATCGTCGGAGAGGTGAACAACCCATTCAAGATTGCATGGCATATCTGCGGCTTTGAGCACTTCATGATCATGATGGCGCTCGAACCGGCTTTTGTCGAATCGCTTTTCGACCGTCTCTTTGCCTGGGAAACCCGGCGCGCGGTGCTTATGGCCCAGGCAGGCGCGGACGTCATCGCGGTTGTAGGTGACATCGCGGGCAAAAACGGGCCCATGTTCTCGGTCCGGATGTACGATCGTTTCATCCTGCCGAGATTCAGGAAAATGAGCGCGGACATCAAGGACGCCAATCCGAATACCGCAGTGCTCTTTCATTCCGACGGTGAAATGAGCGCATTTATCCCTTCGCTCATTGAATCCGGGGTGGATATTCTGAATCCCATCGAATCCAACTGTATGGACCCTGCGGCGTTGAAGAAGCGGTTCGGTAGCAAGCTCGTGTTTCATGGTGCCATTTCGGTGCAGAAGACCATTCCGGACGGCGCGGTCCAAGACGTGAAGGAGGAGGTTTACCTCCGGATCAGAACGGTCGGGTATAATGGCGGCTACATTGTCAGCAACGAAAACAGTTTTCCATACAATGCGCCACTCGCCAATGTTCTAGCAATGTATGAGGCAGTGCAGGACTTCAACTATGATTCGCTGAGATGAATGCCAATGAGGCAAAAATGCTCATCCAATCCAATGTCCATAAAAAAGAAATGAAACTTATTACTATCCTTGCATGCGCCGTCTGCCTGACCCAGGCGTTTTCCCAGGAAATAAGACGCAATATCCCCTACGTCGCAAGCGGTCACGAGCGCCAGGTGCTTGATATCTACTCGCCTCCCAATGCCAGGAACCTCCCTATCGTGTTCTGGATTCACGGTGGGGGCTGGCAGGCCGGCGACAAGTCCGATGTAAAACTCAAGCCGCAGTGGTTCATGGACAAAGGATTCGTCTTTGTCTCCACCAATTATCGCCTGCTTCCCGGCGTGGATATGGGCACCCTGATCCGCGACGTGGCGAAGGCCTTCGGCTGGATACACCAGCACATCGCCGAATACGGCGGCGACCCGAAACGCGTGCTCGTCGGCGGTCACTCGGCAGGCGCCCAACTCGCGGCCATCATTTGCACCGACGAACGCTATTTGAAAGCCGAGGGCGTCCCGTTCGAGGACCTCATCGGCTGTGTGCCTGTGGATGGCGACACCTATGATGTGCCGGCCATCATCGAAACTGCCGAGACGCGCTGGCGGGTACACGGAATGCCGCCGGCAAAGTATGGTCATCGCGAGAAGTTCGGAAACGACCCCGTAAAGCACAAAGACTTTTCCGCCGTGACGCATGTGTCGAAAGGCAAAAGCATCCCGCCCTTTCTCATTCTATACGTTGCAGGCCATCCTGATACTTCCGCGCAAGCCTTCCGGCTTAGCTCGGTGCTCAAGGAGGCGGGCGTGCCGGTTGGTTTATTCGGCGCGAAGGACACCAGCCATGTGAAGCTCAACGATGATCTCGGCCTGCCCGACGATCCAGCAACCAAGGTGTTGGCTGAATTTGTGGCCACTGTGCTCAAGAAGTAAGTGGACCGCAGGGAATGCGGGATATAGATCTCGGCTTTGGAGATCGCGGCGGGCTTCTTCGTCCGCCGCACCGCTTTCAAATCGGGGCTAAACGAGCACGCCGTTCTTGCGCATGGCACGGGCATAGAGAAACAGGCCGAGTGCGAAAAGGAATATCACGGCCGTGAAACCCAGCGAGGATGCGTCCCCCATGACAGCCATTCCATTGGCCAGGATGTAATTGCGGAATGTCGTAGCAACCATCCCGAGGAGTGAGGCGAGAAACACCCATACGGCGAGTCGCCTGCGGAACAGCAACAGCAGCGAGCCAAGGACTCCGCCCCAGACCCCGACAGCCCAGGCCGAGATCACCCAGGCCGGAATGCTATAAAAAAACGCAAGCTGATCGGGAGTGAATCTGCTCATATACGCCTGATTCTTTGTTTCCGTCATGACGTAATCTACGGCTCCCATAGCATTCCACGGTAACGCGAGACCTCCGATTACCCATAGGTGCCATGGAGTACGTGTGCTTCGTGTCGCCTGTGATTCAGACATGCCTACCTCCTCGTACCTGTACTTGTGTGCAGCCATTTAAATCGAGCACACCTTCATCGATGGGATGCTGCCATTAAGGATCGTTCCGTCGCAGCCAGCCGGCGCCATGGTCGTTCATGCCCCGGTCCTCTTCAGGTTTTTCAGGATCTCACGGTAACGGGCCGTCGCCAGATTGGACGGGCGTCCGGCCGAGCAGAACGCTAACCCGGCGAGCTTCCGGTGCGGGCGCTCCACTATTAGCCGGCCGCGAGCGTCAAGCTTGGATTCGAGAAGGTCGAGCGCCTCGAGGAAGCGCAGGTCGTCCCTGGCCCGGTCATAGAATGACAGTACGTAAACATAATTGAATAGATTGTATCGCAGGAGCGGAAATTCCACCTGAAGGAAGAGAGTGCCGATTCCGAAGTGACAGGGTCCCATCGGGCGCCGGATCACCCAATGTTCGAGGAGGGACTCCACGGCCCGATCGAGTGCCGGGCTTCTGTTCAAGTGGTCCGTAAAGCGGAAGACGTCCAGTACCGAGAGCGTGACACCGGGATTGGAGAATTCAGTTTCCGGTCCTCGCCCGTACGGGAACTTGTTGCATCGCCAGCCACCGTCGTTGTGCTGGGTCTCAAGCAAGTGAATGAGAGTTCGTTCCAGTCCGGGATCCCTCGCGTACCCAAACCTACATAGTACTCTGGCTGCTGCGGCAGTGGAGCATGGGTAGAGCGATCCACCTGGTGCCAGACGATACCGGCCGTCCTCCCGCCGCGCACCAAGGATGAGATGGAGGGCTCCGCGGATCGCTTCGTGAGCGCGCGCCACCTTCAGTTCGTGGAGGATCAAGAGGGACGTCAAGGTGCTGAATGGTTCACCGACTCCCAGGCGGCCGTCGGCACTGGCCCAAAAGTCAGCTCCGTTGTCGTGCCGTCTTGCGAGAACGGCTTCGACATCCGGCTTGTATTTCCCGCTCACCACCTTGAGCTCCCGTCCAGGACTTCGGAGCGGCCCGGCGACTGGATTGGCCGCCCATCGGCTTCTGTCTCTATTTTATCGAGACAGAAGGCTCGGCATCAATCACAAGCGGCAGGCTATTGAATCCAAAGGGTCTTGATGTTCATGAACTCGCGAATGCCGTGGATGCCAAGCTCACGGCCGTGACCTGACCCTTTGATTCCTCCAAAGGGAAGCCGCGGATCGGATGCCACCATGCCATTGACGAAGACCAGTCCGGATTCGATCGCATCGATGAAGTACTCCTGCTCGCGCGCGTCGTGCGTCCAGATGCTGGCTCCAAGTCCGAAGCGGGTGGAGTTGGCGATCCCAAGAGCATCTTCAATGCTGTTCGCACGGAACAGCAACGCCACGGGACCGAACAGTTCCTCGGTGTAGGCGGGCGATTCCTCGGGAATGTCCGTGAGCACGGTAGGGGGATAGAAAAAGCCGGGGCCGGGCAGCGGCCGTCCGCCGGTCAGGATCCTCGCCCCCATTTCGACGGACTTGCGGACATCGCGATCGACATCACTCAGGCCGCCGGCGGTCGCCAGCGGTCCGATGTCGGTGTTCGGATCCATCGGGTCTCCAACCTTGAGCGATGCCATGGCGTGCACAAATCTTCGTTCAAACTCAGCAGCAATTTCCTCAGCCACAACAAAGCGCTTGGCGTTGATGCAGGATTGGCCATTATTAAGGGTGCGCGATTTTACCGCCACGGCCACTGCCTGGTCGAGGTCCGCACTGGGCATTACGATAAAGGGATCGCTGCCGCCGAGTTCCAGAACTACCTTCTTGATCATCCGGGCTGCGCCGACACCGACCTCGATCCCGGCGCCTTCGCTTCCCGTGAGGGTGGCCGCGGCGACGCGCCGATCCCCGATCACCTGCTCCACCTGCTTAGCCGTAATTAACAGAGTCTGAAAGGCGCCCTCCGGGAATCCCGCGAATCGAAGGATCTCTTCGATCTTGAGCGCGCACTGGGGAACGTTCGAGGCGTGTTTCAGGAGGCCGACGTTTCCCGCCATCAGGCCGGTTGCGATGAAACGAAATACCTGCCAGAAAGGGAAATTCCAGGGCATAACCGCCAAAATCACACCCAACGGCTGATAGCGCACGAGACTTAGAGATGCCGTGGTCTTGATCACCTCGTCACGGAGGTAGCTTTCAGCGTTCTCCGCATAGAAGCGGCATGCCCAGGCGCATTTCACGACTTCATCGACCGCAGAGCGAACCGTCTTTCCCATTTCGGCGGTCATGAGGCGAGCCAGGGAATCCTTGTCGCGTTCAAGAATATTCGCGGCCCCGGTCATCATGCAGGCGCGATCGGCAAACGGAAGTTTCCGGAATCGGGGAAAGGTTTCCGCAGCGAGCTGGAGCTTTTGGTCGATTTGAGACTCCTGGAGTGGTTCGAAGGATTGAAGAAGCTGTCCGGTGGCGGGGTTGATCGTCGCGATGGCCATACTTTGTATCTACCCTCTTGTGAAATCAGCCGGCAAGAGATGATTTACAGCGGGTCAGGCAAACGGTGCATGGGGATTGGAATTCCACATGCCAGACACACTTTTCCCGAACCGGGAGGCTTTTGTCCAGGGAAAAGGTTTTGGCAGGCCCGGAGAGTCGGTCTCACCGGGAAAATCGGATCGGCCTGTTGAATGCGAAATCAGGGACGTCCCACACGTTCACCTGGTTCTTGCGTGTTTCTCGCCAGCCTTTGGAAAGATATGCCGCAAGATCAAGCAAATGTGTGAGGCGTCCCCAGTTTTGTCCTACCGTTTTTTCAATGGGAACCGCACGTTGTATTTGGCGCTCGCCGGGTGTTTGGGGGGAGCAGCCGGACAGATGGTGCAAACGGTGGGCACTCGCTGGTATGTTTCATCGAGGCTGGAAACGCCCCAATCCTCGAGGTAGTTGTAGTCCGGGAGAGTAACAAACGGCACCTTCTCCTCGGTCCAGGGAATGTAACCTATAAAGGTGGTGATTGTGTTCTTGATTTTGTCGCAGTTTTCGTTGAATTCAATAGTTGAATGAACAGCATCCATGTCCAAGGGGCCGTCCACTCCCAAATCTGCCTGCACCTCCGGTGACAACCAGTAAAAGGCCACCATATTTGTCTCATATTTCTTTCCTGACACTTTGAACAGCTCCCCGGTCCAGTCGGTCACGCCAAGAATTCCGAGTCCTGGATAATCAAGTGGCTGCTGGGCCCGGATGGCATAGCGGTCGCCCCCTATAGGTGTGATGGTCATGTGATAGGGGGTCGCCGGATCGCTGCCGCCGATCCATGTCCCGATAGGGCTGCAGGCATTCGCCTGTCCGAAACAAGGGCTACCCATGACGATGATCCCAACACATAATGCCAGTACGCTCATTGCATTCAGCTTCATGATAAATTCTCCTAGAGTAGTAGTAAGTCGCGACTTGTGTCTTCCGCTGAGGGGGCCGCGGATACTAGAAAAAGCCTCATCTCGACCTTGAAGGGCGTTTTCCATCGAAACACACGGATCTGAGAGAGACAGGGAAGATTCTGTGGAGAAAATCGGCTTGCAATCAAGCTGCAAAGTACTGCAGACTGCGCCAAAGCACCTCAATCTCAATGCTTTGAGGATGATGAAGCGGTGCGAGGAGAAAGGGAATGGCCCTTCCGGGCGATAGCCAGTCCAAAACGTCAAATCCCGATAAGTGCCTCCATTCCTGGAAAGAGATCGCAGCCTATCTCGAATGCAGCGTAGCCACCGCGCAGCGATGGGAAAAATCCGAGGGTTTGCCCATACACCGTCATGTTCACAGCTCGTCAGGTTCCGCCTATGCCTATGTGTCCGAAATCGAAAACTGGCGCAAGCAGCGAACGGTGGCTGCGGCATCCGGAAATGGGGTCCCGAAGTCCCCGCCCATCGATCCTCCTGAAGCCCACGGTCGTGGGGAGCGTCGATTGCGGGCGTGGTGGTTATGGGTGGCAGCCCTTGTTGTTGTCGCGGGAATTTCAATTATTGTCAGATCACGATCGGGCGCCCGTTCAGGCACTGGACTGGTCCGCCTCAACCTTGATGTGGGAATGGAACTTCCCGGCCTCCCACGCTTCTCGAATGTGCTGCTCTCGCCCGACGGCACCCGGATCGTATTTTCCGGCCGCGGCCCAGACAATGCGTTTCATATCTACACCCGCACCCTCGACAGCCGTGATTCACAGTTGCTCCAGGGAACGGCTAACGCTGCATCGGCGTTCTTTTCTCCGGACGGCAAGTGGATCGGTTGCTTCGCTGGAGATCAACTGATCAAGCTGCCGGCCGTGGGCGGCCCTGCGGTGACCCTGTGCAAGGCCCCAACCATTCAGGCTCGCGGCGCAAGCTGGGGATCCGATGGGAATATCATTGCAGCGCTGGCATGGAACAGCGGGTTGATGAGGGTACCGGAGGAGGGTGGAACGCCCGTGCTCGTCACGAATCTGGACAAAGAAAAGGGCGAGTTCACCCACCGATGGCCGCAGGTGCTTCCCGGAGCTCAAGCTGTCCTTTTTACCTCGTCCAACCACGGGAACAGATATGAGGATGCGACCATAGAGGTGCAATCGCTCAAGACCAGCCTCCGGAAGACGCTCATCCGGGGCGGTTTTTGCGGCCGCTACCTGCCGAGCGGACACCTGGTCTATATCAAAGGAACAACACTGTTTGCGGTCGCCATGGATCCCGAACGCCTGGAATTGCAGGGGAGCCCGGCTGCGGTTATGGACGACATCAGGGTCGAGCCGGATTACGGCTTCATGCAGTTTGATTTTTCGCAGAACGGCACGGCGCTCTGCATGACCGGCAAATTGCGGCAATGGCCCCGATCGCTTGCCTGGGTGGACTCTGCCGGCAAAGTCCAGCGGATGCCAGCTGTTCCTCAGGCCTACGGTGATGTGAGGGTGTCGCCGGACGGCAAGACGCTTGCTGTCTCGATTGGCACCAACGACTCTCAGTGGTACATCGCTCTTTATGATTGGCAGCGCGATCGTTTGACACGCCTGACATTTGGCGCTACGGACCTCACCCCGCAATGGTTTCCCGATGGTTCCCGCCTCGCATTCACATCCGACCGGAGTGACGGCCTGCAAAACATTCACTCCGTGCGGACTGACGGTAGCGGCCAGCCGGAGCGCCTTGCAGCGAGTCCGGATATTCAGATTCCCTTCTCTTTCGCACCGCGGCCGGACCGGCTGGCATATGTTGAACTCAATCCTGCGACAGGCGCCGATATTTGGACGATCCCATTGGGCGGCCAGATCAAGGGCAGCTTGCGTCCGCAGCCGTTCCTGTGCATGACCGCTGACGAGGAGGCGCCGGCTTTCTCTCCGGACGGCCGATGGATTGCCTATCAATCCAATGAAGAGGGAGTAAGCAGCAGCCAGGTATACGTCCGATCCTGGTCGCGGCCGGAGCTCAAATGGCAGGTTTCAGTGGGTGGAGGCGGTCGGCCCGTCTGGTCGAAAAGCGGTGACGAGCTGTACTACGAAACCCCGGAGAGCAGCATCATGGGAGTCCGCTATGCCGCCAAAGGCGACGCCCTGGTATGGGGTAAACCGGTATTGCGGTTTGCCGGCCCGATCGTCAATCCAGAAAACAGCGCGCGCAATTATGATCCGGGTCCCGACGGAAGACTGGCCGTGATTCTCGCTGCTGACGGCAGCCGTCCTCCCACCGGCAACCTTACAGTCCTGCTGAATTTCTTCGACGAGCTCCGCCGCCTCACCGGCCGCTGAGTAGGGGAGAGGGACAGTCACCAATGTCCCCCCTGCTCCGAGGACACGGGTGGCTGTTCCTCTTTCTCCCTGACTCAATCAAATATCGATCGCAGGTAACTCAGATTCCGGCGATGCGTTTCGTCAAACCCGAGGGGCTTGTCGCCTTTGATTTCGGCCCATTGTTCGACGTGGATCCAGCCCTGATAACCCATGGTGTCCATGGCGCGGCGGACCTGCGGGAAATCGACGGCGCCCTGCCCGAAGAGGATGTTGCTGTAATCCTTGGCATGGAATTCGCAGATTCTGTCGCCGAGAGAAGTGATTTCCTCAAAGAAGGACTTCCCCGCTGTATGAGCGTGCACCAGGTCGAAATAGACCTTCACGGCCGGCGAGCCCACGCGGTCGAGGATGCGGCGATACCGGTCCACGCTGATTTCGGCCTCCAGCCCGAGCACCACCCCCGCCCTTTCGGCTTTGGGCGCGATGTGTTTCAGCCGCGTCACGAGTGAATCTTCCTGATTTTCCGGACGGCTCAGGTCGCCCTTATCGAAAAATGCCAGCAGGAGAACCTTCTGTTGCATCGCAACTGCAATATCGATAGCGGCATCCACCAACCCCTGCGCTCTTGCATCGGATGCGTACGGCACTTCATTGAGGATGCCGAGGGCCAGGGAGGCGATCTTAATGTTGTGCCTGGCGGCCATGGAGGTGTACTGCTCGCGACGTGCCGGGTTCTGCATCGACAGGACATCCCCGAGGTCCACTTGCAGGCCATCAAATCCGAGGCGGGCCGCTACTGCCAGCGCACCCGGATCGGCGGCTTTGGTGAGTTCCCAGTCGACGGCTCCGATCTGGATTTTTTTCATCGGTTTGATTTCTCCTGCCGCGGCCGATCCCAGCCGGGTGAAAAGGGCCGCGGGGATCGTGCGGCGAAGAAGACCGCGGCGTGTAAGTGTGATGCGTCCCGATGTGCTCATTCCGGCGATTCTATTCGAACTCACTCCACCGACGCAAGGCGGACCGCCAAGGCGCTTCCGAAATGATCAGGTGGAAGGATTAGACTCTCCGGAAGCTTGGCAGGCTCGATGGGGTGAACCGCGAAGCCCCCTAAGAATAATAAGCTTTAGCTTTCGGGGTCTTAGCGGGCTTTGAGGTTCCAATTGGTTTGCGGCCATTCCGCCAAACCGTCTCGGACGGTTTTCCCGAGCCCGAGTTTGAATTTTCCATTAAGACTGCACGACGTCTATGGTCTTTTCCCCGGCATTAGGGAAAGTCGATGTAGAATCGCCTGATCGGCGAAAAGGGCCTGAATAGAGAAGGGACGAGCAGACGCCGATTTCAACCTCCAATGAAAGAAGGACCGCATGAAGAAAATCACAGGCATCATCGCCATCCTGCTGGCCGTAATCCTCACTGCTGCCGGCACAGCTGCTTCCTATCGCTCTTTGTCAACACCCGGACAGGCGGTTCCTGAAGGTCCCAAGGTGCGCCTGGCCCTCGTCGGGGCCTGGCATACACATACCAGCGGATTCCTCAACCGGATCGCCCAGATGAACCCGGGCCAGGTCGAATGGATCGCGGTTTGGGATAACGATCCTGCCCGGGGAAAACAATTTGCCGAAAGGCTGAAAGTTCCCTACGAACCCGATTACCAAAAAATTCTGGACAACCCGAACGTCGACGCCGTCATGATCGAAGCCCAGACGAATCTTCACATGGACCTCATCATCCGAGCCGCCAATGCAAAGAAGCACGTTTTCACCGACAAAATCCTGACTCCCAAGCTGAAAGACGGGCTGCGCATCCGGGAGGCGGTCGAGAAAAGCGGTGTCAAGTTTGTGATTTCGCACGAGTCGATGCCCGTCGGTTCCTATCAATTCGCCAAGAGACTGGTGGAAAACGGAAGCCTCGGGAATGTCGTCTCGATTCATTTCCGGCGTGCGCATGGCATGGCCAAAGGCAACAGCTTGACGGCGACCTGGTGGGATAAGGAAATTGCCGGTGGCGGCGCGCTTATCGACCTGGGGGTTCACGGTATGGGGCTGTTGGCGTACCTGGGTGGAGCGCCCACACGGGTTACCGCCAGCATGCGGCACTGGACGAAGCGGGCTGTCGAGGACTCCGCAACCATCATGGTCGATTTCAAGAATGACGCCATCGGCACTGCGCACACCGATATGGTGACGAACGTCATGGAGAACTTGCTGGAAGTAGTGGGGACGGACGGCATGCTGGTCGTTGTGGGTGTAGAAGGCAGGGAAACGGTCTACCTGAACTCGAAAAACATCCCTGAACGCGCGAAGGGCATGACTGTCGTCCCTCCTGCCGAGTACGCCGCCGACGGCAAGTATCCGATCAATAAGTTCATCGACTTTGTCCGGGACAAATCAAACACCGCGCAATACCTGACCGGAACGGGCCTCGACATGGACACAGCGCTGAGGGTCGTCGCCATCTGCGAGGGTGCATACGATTCGGTTCAACAGGGGGGCCGTCCACAGGAAATAACGGATCCAGCAAATCCCAGGTAGACGTGTCGCATTCAAGTGGGGCAGACGGTCAGCGTGTGAATGCCGGGGCAGCCACTTTTGTCTGCGGAAGGTGGCAGTAGGAGCAGGATTCGGTTTGGGCCAAGGGGCCGATCCGGTGGCGCCACGGCCGGAGAAGTTCGATTTCGGCATGGCAGTTCGAGCAGGGGTAATTGCGTTCCCTTGCCATTTTATGGGCGCGCCCAAAGTGGGAGAATCCCGGGCGGACGCCCAGGAATGCCATAGGGAACTGGTGGCAGGTTTGGCATAAGGCCTGGGGCAAATGTGGAGCCTTCCCATTCTGTTCCCCGGGACTGGGGATTGCGGCTCGGGGCGTCGATACGGCCGCACGGCCGGCACGCCGGCCCTGGACCAGGGAGGGGCCGAGGAAAGTGCCTTCGAGGCCTGCTTTGCCGTTGAGACCGCCAAGTCCCGCGACCTCGCCCGCCGCGAAGAGTCCCGGGATGGCTCTGCCATTCCCATCGAGCACGCGGCAGTCCAGATCGATCAGCAGGCCGCCCATGTTTTTGCGGGTCATGGGGAAAGCCTGGATGGCGTAGAAGGGCGGTTGGGTGAGGGCTCGGGGTGGAGGTGCGGTGAAAACCATGAGCCATTCCGGAAGCGCATCAGGGCCGAAGCGGTGGAAATCGGTGTCATCGCCGCGCGCGACAGCCTCGTTGTAGCGAGCAACGCTGGCGTCGAGGGCTTCAGGAGGGAGACCAGCAGCACCCGCGAGTTCGCGCAAGGTGCGGCCCGACTTGGTCACCGAAGGGTTGTCGATGAGAAGGCGCTTAGCCAGGGCAGGGTCGGCCCAGTCGGTGCCGGAGTAGCGGAGGTCACCAAGCCCGGGAGCGTCGAAGACGAGCCAATAGGTGGCGGGCTGCTGGCGAACGACGGCTTCGACGGTGTAGCGGGAGGCAGCCCATTCGTTGACAAAGCGGCGGCCCTGGGAGTTGATCCAGAGGGAGTTCAGGTTGCGGACGCTGACGGCGCGATTCTGGCCCGGGAAGCGGGGGTCGGGAACGCCGAACGGATAGTGCCACTGGTGGTCGAGGCGATGGGTGGCAGCTCCGGCTTCGGCGGCCATCAAGAGACCGGCGCCGGAGGAATTCGCGCTGGCGCCAAGAAGAAGGCGATCGGGCTGTGGCCAGCCGGCATGCCAGTATTGTCGGACGAGACGTTCGTTGCCTTGGAATCCCCCAGTCGCAAGGATGACGGAGCGGGCCTGAATGCGTACCGGAGAGTTCCAGCGGAGATTACGGCCGAGGGCGCCCGATACCGCGCCCGAGTCTGACTTAAGCAGGCGCTCGATGCGGGTGTTCCAATAGAAGGAAATGTTCGGGTATTTCAAGCACTCGCGATAGATGGGCCGGAGAAGACCGAGGCCGCGTTCCGTATTTTCGTGGAAACGGCGGACATGATTGCCGGCCTGCTGGCGGAGGGCGGTGAAACGGACCCCGAGTGATGTGAGGTAATCCCAGATTTCGGAACGCGATGTCCGGACGAAAGTTTCGGCCCAGGCCGGGTCGGAGTCCTCACCCCAGGCGAGCATATCCCGGACGGCGAGTTGCGGAGAGTCCTGGTAACCCTCTTCGCGCTGGAGAGGTGTATTGACGATGAAGATGCCGCCTTCAGAGAGGACGGCGTTGCCTCCGAAGACAGAGTTCATTTCCACGACAGTAACGCTGGCGCCACGGAGCCCGGCTTCGTGGGCTGCAGCAAGTCCGGCGAGGCCGGCGCCAACCACGAGGACGTCGGTTTCAACGACCACTTCATGGAAGCGGCGCCAGGAGAGCCAGGATGCGGCACAAACCGCGACAGCCAGGGTTGAGGTGAGAACGCGGCGCGCAGTGACGGAGGCTATCATAGGCAGTCGAGGAATACCGCATTGCCCCTGATCGATTGTCGCGACCGATCGGAGCTGGGGGCGGCAGGCCTTTTTGGCTTATACACTGCAATGAGCAGCAATAGACTTCTTTCCGAAAAGGTCAAAATAGCATCGGTTGGAATGACAATCTACCCGAATCATCCCATGAAACAGGGGAATGCCTTGAACTGCTTGCGTTCCTCACATCTGCAGGTGCGTCCGCTAAAAATGGAGAATGCGTGGCAGGATGGGCCGGCCTTTCATTGATGGCGGATTTATTGCTGGGCATTCTCAGAGCATCTGGCGGGAGATCATCCTGGCGAACAGGCCATCCTGGGCCGCCAATTCGGCGAAGTTCCCTTTCTGCACGACCCTGCCTTTTTCCATCACGTAAATCCGATTAGCGTTACGTATCGTGCTGAGCCGGTGCGCGATCACTATGCGGGTCACTTTCAGAACCTCCAGGCTGCCGCTGACGATAGCTTGTGCGCGATTGTCGAGCGCGCTGGTGGCTTCATCGAACAAAAGTATCCGTGGCCGGAACACAAGGGCGCGCGCGATGAGCAATCGTTGCCTTTGCCCCATGGAAATGTTGCCTGCCCCTTCGCTGATGAACGTGTGCATCCCCATCGGGAAGGACTCGATGTCGCCGGCAATTCCGGCCTGGCGGGCGGCTTCCCATGCCTGGTCGAGGCTGATGGATGTTCCCGCCGCGATGTTTTCGAAGATCGAGCCAGAGATCAGGTTGCTGCTCTGGAGCACAACCCCGAGCTGGCTCCGCAGCGATAGAACATCGAGTCCGTTCAGGTCCTGGCCGTCGTAATAAATCGTTCCTGACGTGGGGATCTCGAAGCCGAGAAGCAGGCGCAGCAGGGTCGATTTCCCGCTGCCGGATGGGCCCACAATGGCGACAAACTCGCCCGCTTCGGCCTCTATGCTGACGTCTTCCAGCGTCAGTGGTCCGGAGTCGCGGTAGCGAAAAGTGACATGCGCCGTCGCGATCCTTCCTTTGAGTGTTCCGGGATCCGACTTGCTGGGGTCGATCTCCGGTTCGGCGGCCAGGATCGGCTTCGCCCTTTCCCACAGGCTCACGACATGCAGGAGTTCGACCACCGTGTTGCTGAGAAAGGTCATCGATCCCATGAAGAGGCCGAATGCCGTGTTGAAGGCGAGGAATGAGCCGACGGAAAGTCCTTCGCTCCCCGCTGAAAACAAAGCCCCCCCGGCACTGAGGAAAATGGCCGCCGTCGCAATCGGGGGAATGGTCTGATTCAGCGTGCCCACCCCGTCTCGCAGACGCTGGATGGAGAAGCTCAGTTGTTGTTGCTCGCGATATTTCCCTCCCCAGGTTGCGAAAGCGAAACGCTCTGTGCCGGAGACCCGCAGCTTGGAGATGCCGTTGATCAGCTGGATGGTCAGACCCGTGAGGTGCCCTTCGAGTGCCTGGAGGGCACGAGTTTTGCCACGGATTCCGGATCCAGAGATCAGCATCGCGGCCGCGACGATTATTGCGGCGGCCAGGCCGATGAACGCCAGCGACCCGCTGTAATAAAACATCAGAGCCAGGTTCACGAGCGAGGCGCAGGAGCCGAAGATCATCTGCAGGCTTGTGCCGCTCAAAAGGCGAAACATGGTGCTGATGGACATGGCGCGCGACGACAGGTCGCCCGTGGAGAATTTGCGCAGGAATGCGGGCCGGAGCCTCAGCACGCGATCCCAGACTGCCGCCTGCACCAACGAATTGGAAGCTGTGGTCAGGCGGGCGGCGGCGAATACTTCGATCAACTCGAACAACGCTTTCCCTAAGGCAACCGCTATGAGTCCCATTCCCAGCTGATAGAGAAGCGAGCGGTCCGCGTCGGGTATGGAGTAGTCGATCAATGCCGCGGTGGCTATCGGCACAAAAGTCGAGAGCAGCATTCCGGCCAGAATGGTCCCGATAATCACCGCGATGTCGAGATTGCGGCCCTTCAGGGCGAAGGCAAGCGTCTGTTTAAGCCGTTCCATTCGGGCGGGCAGCGGCCAGTAGAGCATATATCCGAAAGGTTGCAGTGCCGCAGCCTTGCCTCGATTCATCTTCGAAGCCTGCCCGGTTTCGGGGTCTACGATCGTGTAGCGGGTTGCTGATGGGATCAATGCGACGGGATTCCCGTCTTCAAGCCGGAATGCCAGCAACGGCCCGCAATCCCTGGTCCACCATTTGCCCGTCAGTGCAACCTTTCGGGTTCGGAAGTGAGCCTGCCGCGCCACGGTGCGCAATTGATCCTCGATGTTGCAGCCAGGATCGAGAGTCTTTGGCGCATGGATGTGGACCCCTGCGGCCCGCCCCAGGGCATGGACCGCGACAAGGAGAGGAGAGCCTGTAACGGATACCAGTTCTGCAGTTGCTGGTTGTGCCACCGTAGTCAATTCGGCGAGCACGCGCCGCGTCGCGTCGCGAAACTGCCTTTCCCTGTCCTTCAGCAGCGCCACCCGCTGCGCTGTTTCCTTCTGCCCCAATTCCTCGAGCCGCGTGAAAAATGAGTCGTGAATGGCATCCAGCCACTGTTCGAGCGGCCGGGCCGCAGGTCGATGCGGGGCTTGAAATGCGCCCGACCCGCCGAAAACGGATTCAAGCTTCCCCGACCAATTCACGATCAACCGGCCGGGCCCGGATTCTGCACAAAGGTCATCATCCACCGCCGGCAATCGGCTCATCACCAGTTCGGACGGCTCGAGAGACACAGCAAGGAGGATGAACCCCGCTTTGGATGAAGCCGCTGCGAAAAGAGCATCGCCCGCAGCCACGGTGAAGAGATAACGGCGGCGGCCGGTTGGTTTTCCTGCTTCGCATCGGCTGGAAAACACAGCCAGTGAGCCTGCAAGGACAAACCAGACGGTGTTCGGCTCAGTCAGCAGCAGGAGATTGTTGCCTGGCACCAGCCTTTTTTCCCCTTGGAGTGTGTCCATTGACAACTTGCTCAAGATGCCGCCTCCCCAACCAAAGCCTCGCCCTCCTCTGCAATCAGGGCCGCATAGGAACCGCGCCGCCTGAGTAGTTGCTCATGTGTTCCGCGTTCCGCCACCTTCCCCTGGTGCAAAACAACGATCTCGTCACAGTCGCGAATTGTGCTGAGCCGGTGTGCGATGATGACGCATGAACAACCACGCCGGCGCAAGTTCAGGTCGATGAGCCTTTCCGTCTCGGCGTCGAGCGCGCTGGTGGCTTCATCCAGGACGAGGATTGAGGGATTGTTGACCAGCGCCCGCGCGATTTCGAGCCGCTGCCGCTGGCCCCCGCTCAGATTGCGAGCTCCTTCATCCAGCTTTGCGTCATAACCCCCGGGCAGGGAAATGATGTCGTCGTGAATGCAGGCATCCACGCATGCCCGGACCAGGTCCTCCTCCGGAATGGACGAGCACCATAACGACAGGTTTTCCCGCACGGAGCCTTCAAAAAAGAAAATGTCCTGCTCGACCATCGAAACAGACGTCGTCAGGATGGCGCGCGGGATCGCAGAGCGCAGCTTGCCGTCGAAGAGAACCTCGCCTTCCCACGGTTCGTAGAGGCCGCAAACGAGTTTCGCAATCGTCGATTTCCCGGACCCGCTTGGACCCACGAATGCGACACGATGTCCGGGCTCGATAGAGAGATCGAGCTTTTCGATCAAGGGAGCTGCTATTGGATTGTAGCCAAAGGTCAGGTTCCGCAGCTCCACCTTTCCTTCCAGACGGACACGATTCTGCAAGCCCCCGTCCGGTTCCTCCGGCTCACGCGCCGCGGGATCTTCCTTTTCGAGAAGCACGTCATCCAATCGATTCAGGTCACCCTTGAGCTGCTGCAGCGTGGTTCCCAGCCCCAGGAGGTTCGTCAGCGGCGATTGGAAACTCTGCATGAGGCTCTGGAACGCGACGAGCATCCCGATGCTGAAGAGTCCGTTCATCACGCGGGCCCCGCCCACAAGAAGTACCAGTGCGGTGGTGAGTCCCGAGAGGAATGAAGGAAGGACTCCGAGAGCCTGGTTCGTCAGGCCGAGTTCGTGCTGGGAATTGATGGCCTTGGCGTAGGTGCCGGCCCAGCGCGCGAAAAAAGCCGACTCCAGCCCGGAGGCTTTCAAAGTTTCGATCCCCTGGAGGCCGGCGGTCGCGAGCCCGTGCGCTTTCCCGTACTCCTGGGAAAGCCTTATGTTGGCATCTTCGCGCCGTCGGGCGATCCACCTCAGGGCGAGCAGACTGATCGCGGCTGAGGCCACTCCAATGGAGGCAAGCACAGGGTCGTAGTAGAACATGACCAGCGCATAGAATGCGATCATGAACAGGTCGATGACCGTTGTCGCCAGTCGGCCCGACATAACGGCAGCGACCTCGCTGTTGATTTCCACCCGGCTGCTGATTTCGCCGGCGTAGCGCTGGGCGTAGAAGCTGATCGGAAGGCGCAACACCAGCCAGAGGAACCTGCTGGACAAGACGACGGCCAGCTTGATTTTGAGGGCTCGCAAGAATTTCAGCTGCCACAGTGTTAGAGCGCCCCTCAGCAGCGCAGTCAGGATCATCCCCAGCACAAGCGGTTTCAACCAGTCGTCCATCCCCTGCACCAGCACGTTATCCACAAAAATCTGGCTGAATACAGGGATGGCGAGGCCCGGCAATACCAGGAGAAACCCGAGCAGCACGCAGAACAGGAGTGCGGCCAGAGAGCCTTTCAATCGCTTCCAGAGCGCCGGGAAGACGCGCGCTTTGGTGCCCCCTTTGGCAAAGCCCTCGGCAGGTGTGAAATAAATCACGATGCCGGTGTAGGATTCCCTGAATTCCTGGATAGACACCGTCCGGGGGCCGCTTGCAGGATCGTTCAGGTAGACGCGTTTTTTGCCGATGCCCTCGACCACCAGGAAGTGGTTGAAGTTCCAGAAGACGATATAGGGACAGGAGATGTCGCCCAAATCGCCGACATCGACCGAGTAGGCATGAGCCTCGAGGCCATAGCGCCGGCCTGCCTGGAGCATGTTGGATGCCTGGCTTCCGTCGCGCGAGACCCCGCAGGCGCGGCGCAATTCCGTCAACGGCACATGGCGTCCGAAGTACGCCAGCACGATTCCCAACGAGGCGGCTCCGCACTCGACCGCCTCCATTTGCAGCAGCGTGGGTGTTCTGGCGCGCCCTCCAAAGAACCTGCCGACGATCGGCCACGATCTAATAGATTCCACTGATCTCCCTCAGGAAAGGAAGGATGTACGTCGCCGGCGATCTCATTTCGACGGTGATTCTCCCGGTGGTCGTCGTTCCCGCAGTGACGCGCAAATCCGGGCCTTTGGAGGAGGACCATCTGTAGCCGCTGAAGGTGGCGGGGTCGGCCTCCAGCTCAGCCACGACTTCGATCCGGGGCTCGTCCCTGAGGAGACGGGTCGCGATCTCAGGGGTGCCCAGCAGCAGCGCAGCGCCTTCCCTGGTGACGGGAAAGGCCGATACCGAGGATACTTTTCCCAATATGCCGCCGAACCTTTCGCGTTTGACCGTATCCGGAGTGGCCTGAATGACCATACCGGTCTTGACCCTCTTTCCGTCACGAACCGGAAGGTAGGTCACGCAAACGAGCCCGCCCGATGGCTCCTGAATCTCGATCGATGCGACCCGTGTCCCCGGGATCATCACCTGTCCCAGGTTGGTTGCGACTTCCACCACGGTGCCCGAGTGTTCGGCGACAATGCGGGTGTTTCGTTCCAGCTGCACTTCGTAGAGTGCTATGGTTTTCCGTAGCTCCATGATCTGATTTTTGCGGGTGGTGGAGGCCTCGAAAAAGGTACGTGCCAGCTCCTTTGCGCTGGTTTCCAGCTGCTGAACCTGTCCCGCGATTTCGCTGCGCAGGGCTTTTAGATCGGAGATTTTGGATTGGTTTTCGAGATAGTCCCGCTGCGCCTGCAACAGGTCCGCGGACGACTTGGGTTCGAGTCCTTGTCTGACGACGTCCTGGAGGCTCTCGAGCCTCGCCTTCAGGACCGGAGCAAGAGCTTCGGCCGCGTTGATGCTGTCGTCGCGGCTGGAAGCCTGGATGAGCAGAAATTTCTTGCGCTCCGCGACGTCCCGGGCCTGCAGTCGAAGCTGTTCCTGCTGCAGGGCGGATTTCTGCCGGTCCTGGGTTTCGAGTTCCACAAGCCGGGAGCGGTCTTCCTGCATCTGCTTCCGGATTTCAGTTTGATCCACGAGGCCCAGGACATTGCCCCGGAGCACCGGATCGCCGACGCGCAAATTGAAATTGACAAGCTTGCCCGTGGCCTGCGACTGGATCTCGACAATCTTACGCGGCCGGATGATGATGCCCTGGCCGCTCACCGTCGTGGGCAGGCGGCCCAGGATGCACCAGCCGACGACCACGCCCGTCAGCGCCAGCATAGTGGCCATCATCAGCCAGTGCTTCGAGGAGACGATCCGGATCAGCTGGTCCAGCCGTTCCGGAGACGACATTCTCTCGAGGGCTTCTTTCCGGAATATCCCCTGCGATCCTTCCGACACGGGCTCCCCTCCGTGCGCTGTCCGGCGCAAGCGATTTGCAGATCGTGTTTCCTATTCTCCCCGCAAGCGCCTGATCATCCAGTCCATTCGAGCCCCGGCCACGTTCAGGGTCTCGAGCGCCGTCGTGCTGATCTCCTCGGCCGCCTCGGGGAGCCGGTCGTCCGCCGGTTTTCCATAACCCAAACGTGAAGTAAGGTTGCGGAGGCGACTGGCGAGAAAGACGGCGAGGGCGCGATAAAAGCGCGCCGCGAATGGGGGATCTTCCAGTTTCGCTTTCAGGGAGGCGGCAGGAATCGCAAGTACCAGCGAGTCCTCCAGGGCAACCACACTTGCCGACGGCGGCCGCGCATCCACGAACGATATCTCGCCGACCACTTCGCCGGCCCTTAACTGGGATACTTCCTTCCCACCGATGGATGCGGCCCTGACGGAAAAGGCGCCGTCAAGGACGATGAAAACGTAATCGATTTTGCGGCCTTCTTCAATCAGGATGCTGTGTGCGGGGATTCTCTGACGCTTGCCTGCCGCGATCAGCCATTCGATGTCGTTGTCGTTGAGTACGCCCAGGATATACAGCGCTTTTCGCATGACCGCTCCGCTCGTACGAATTCCAGGCTCAGGCCATTATCATGGAGGGTTCTTCAGCGGCAAAGCAAAAAGTGCCGATGCAGGTTGAGGCTGGCAGCCGGCATATACCGGCTGTTTGGGTTTCAATCAAACTAGTTTTGAGCGCAACTCCAACCGGTTTTCTGTCGTGTTCATCGGTACCCACGCGGATTCGCCCGGAAATGCGGTGCGCCTCTAACCCGAGTAGGTCTGACAACCTGAAGTGATGATGCCGGTGTTTGAGGCACTGGCGTTTCCAGAGATCATGCACCTCATGGTGGGCCTATTTAAAATCGTTGCCCCTCCCTTGACGTCACCGGCCTCCGTATCGGTAAGTTCGCGAATTATTTCCTTTTTGAGTTTCAGCTTCTTCGACACCTTTTTTTCCGGTTTTGATGCGATTTCTGATTTTTTCATGGCTATTACTCCTGACCGGTTTTATGGCGACACTGCCCGCGAATTGCAACGCAGACAGCCTGATTCCGGCATTCTCCAGGCGAATTATAGTAGGGGTATCTTTTCTCTTGTTTGGCGCGCGAACGGATCATCATCGCCCTCCCAACAGAGGAATGCGATATTAGAGAAATCTTATCACAGCGCCTCCGTGGCGGGGAAGCAAATGCGGTTGCACACGAGTATTTTGGATTGCCTGTCTTTTTTGTATAGTCTGGGGAGGGGCATAGGTAAACCATGGAGCTGACAAGCCCGAGACGAACCACCCTTCCGCACTTCACGGATCGCCTTTTTCTTGGCAGGCAGAAAGTACCGGTTTCACCTTTCTGCATCGGAATCGTGCACTCCCCGGAAACCATCGCCGTGGCTTTCGACCGGGGAATCAATTTTTTCTTTGTAAGTGCGGACATGCATTGGCCCTTCTACCAGGCGACGAGGCAAGGACTTGAAAGGCTTCTGGCGCGGGGAAAGCATCTGCGCGAACAGATCGTTGTGGCCGCGGTATGCTATCCGACCCAGCCGGAATTCTGTTCGATGCCTTTTACAGAACTGCTGCAGGAAGTTCCGGGCCTGGGGAGAATCGACCTGTTGCTCGCCGGCGGCGCTTACGGGCATGAATTCCAGACCCGCCATGCCGTCTACGAACGGCACCTGCGGGCGGGTTTTGCCGGCGTCAGGGCGATCGGGGCCACCTTCCATGAGCGCAAAGCCGCCTTGGATGCAATCGACCGCGATCTGCTCGACATCGTCTTTATTCGATACAACCCCGATCATGCCAGCGCGAGGGAAGACATTTTCCCACACATCAAGAGTCGATCATCAACATTGTTGTACGGGTTTAAGAGCACGATCGGCTATACCGCGCCATCACGCCTGAATGAGCTCGGCATTCAAGGTGGTGTCTACTGGCATCCGGCCATTACGGATTACTATCGCTTTGCCCTTTCGAGACCTGAAATCAACGGCCTGCTGATTGCACCGGGAACTCCCCATGAACTCCAGGAGCTCGAGAACGCGCTGGAGGCCGGGCCGCTGGATGACGAGGAGGAACAATACCTTCTGGATTTGTCACTCGTAGGCAGGGGAATGGCCCAACTGGAAACGGAATCCGGATCCTCATGATCACCGTCGGATGATGCAGATACGGAATGAGTCGAGGCCACGCAAAATTGGTAACTGCGATTTCCCAGCTGCTGACCCCGTCAACTCAGCAGGAGCAGCCTGTCCCACCGCGGTTCCACCGGGGTTGCGGCTGCCAGCAGAGCCAGTCCGATCCCGGCAGCACCTTCCAGCAATCCCCTCGCTGCGACCCATTGCGGCGGGTGTTGAGCGGCCGACCAGAAGCGGAACCCGGCGATGCCCTCATCCGCAAGCCGCATGTTCAACGCGTGCTCAAACCAAAGCCGCGACGCATCGCGAAACCGGGAATCTCGAGTGTTATGGTACAGCCTGTTGAAGGCGTGGCCGTTTCCCGCCGCACCATGGCACAGGCACGCATCCCTGACTCCGGATTCCGGCCACTCCCGGAGAGTGCAGCCAAGTGCGAGATCGATCGCAAATCGGTGCCAGGCTGGCCTCCTCGATCGGCGCGACACCTCGACGAGCGACGCGGCGACGCCAAGGTCACCATAGCACCAGGCCAGCCTGGCGGGTTGCGGTTTTATTTCCGGCGCCGTCATGTATGGGATGGTCCTCCCTTTATCGGTTTCAAGGACCTGAGCTGACAGCCACTCCATCGCGCTATCCGCGAGGCGGCGCGCGGTGGCGCGACTCACGCCGGAAAAAAACGCCTGGCCGAGAAATGCAATGATACCAGGCGTCCCGTGAGCCACCCCCAGATCGTAGCGGCCGGAGGGAGTTTCCCGGCGTTGATGGGCGGTCAGGAGTCCGGGTGGGGTGTGCCAGGCAATCTCCCGCGACATAGGGATTGCCTTTGTACTCAACTGCCGGACAATGCCCTGCAGCAGTTTCCTTGCCCCGGACCCTGGCAGACGCTCCAGCGCATAGACACCGATGCCCACGAGTCCGGATATCAAATCACAGGTTCCGGGCCAGGGTGCTTCCGACACGTAATCCGATAGCAACGGTTCAATTTCAGTATGGATATCGTATTTGAAAGCCAGGTCAAAGCCCGGGGATGAAAGGTGCGCAGCGACCCAGCCCAAACCGGCCATCCCGCTATGGAGGCCGGCCTCCAGTTCCACTTCACGGGCGCGATCCAAGGCCCGTGCGAGAAAAACCCTGGCCATTTTCCTGGGGGAGATGCCGGCCAGAAAATGCGCGCCTTCGGCTTCCCGGGCACGTGCAGCATAGGAGAAGAAAAGCGCGAGGTCGGATTCAGATCCTCCCCCATGGTTGACGTCGGCGAGCATGTCGGCGATGTCGGTCACCGCTTGCATTGCGCGGCAGCGGAGTTCTCCCTCGAGTAGCGGCTTCCATCTGGCGTGCGAAGAAGGTGTCATATCACGATGAGATTCCCCGTCGCGCCAGGAGGGATTCGTACAAACACACCAGGGCGTCATAGACCTGCAGTTCCTGTGCCCGTTGTCTGGAGCGCAGCAACCTGTTCAAATGCATGTGGATGTAACTGCGGCTGAGCGTTTGAACCGGCACTTTCAGCGCGCCTTCTTTCTCGGCAGCTTTCAGTCGGCGGATCAAATGCAGCAACCCCGCAGACCTCCGCCGGAGCGCTTCAAAGGCTGCTGCTTCTTTTTCATTCCCGGCCGGTGTCATTCTGAATATGGATTCAATCCTGGCCCGATCACGCCGTAAGGCCCGGCCCAGATCGGGTCTCCGGGCTTCGGCCGGGCCTCCTTGCACACCTTGCCCGGCACGGGCTTCTTTTATTATTTCGAGCTTCGATTCAATGCCGAAGCCCAGATCGTCGAGCAGCCGATCTGTCGAGCAAATGCCAAAATGCCAGCGGTCTGTGACAGCATCGGCATCATTCGTCTGCAGAATATCCAGAACCGTTTCGCTGTCGATCTGGAAGAGTTCTTCTGCCAGAAGGACGCCTTCCAGGCTGCCGTAGCGATCCGTTTCGCGCCGGTAAGTGTCCACGTCCCATCGAACCACGGCGCCGCTGGCCAGATGCGGGTCAAGGAGCCGCTTGAGCCCTGGAAGGACTTTCCGCAGCAGTGCGGCCGGTTGCCCGTGAAATCTGAGCCGGAGATGCCCGTCCGGGTCACCATACCGGATGAAGAACCATCGGTCGATCAGGCTTGCCTTTTTCACGCCCGCAATGAAAGGGGGAATGAAGTCGCGAAGCAATGTGTCGGCTGCAACAGGTCCGCAATAGGCTTTGGCATAGAGCCATTCGGATCCCGGCGGAAAAACTTCCTGGTTCATTTCTGAAATTCGCGGCTGGGAACTGGTCTTTATCTGGACGGGGTCCTCCGCCGAGTCCGGTTCGCGAATGAAAGGCACGATCAGCTCATGAGCGAATCTGCCCTCGGGCCCGAGCAGGATACATTGATCCGGCGCCGGAAAAAGTTCCGTCACGGTGGCGGATTCACGCCGGTGGACAAGATGGATGAAATTGTCCACGCTCAGACAATTGTCAAAATCCAGAGGGAGCGTGTTGTCGCCGTCCGAGAGCACGGCTCGGCGAGGCAGTTTTCGCGAAGCCTGCAGCTTGACGACTGCCCGGAATCGGCCCTCGGCGGTCGGTGCGTTAAGTTCCCGCAATTCTTCGCGCTCGAGGTTCCACTGGGCTCGCGAGAAGACCACGCGGCCGCATCTTATCCGGGGCAGAAAAGGTGCGCTTTGAAACGGCCCCCAATGCCAGGCGCCGTGAAAGCCCCCGTCCTGCGCCAGCTCGCAAAGGAAGCGGTAGACCGGCAGGCAGCTGGCACTGTAATTGTGTGCTGTGGTCAAGCGCGGCAGCACCTGGCGGCCGAGACGTGCCGAACGTAGGAACAGCTTTCCTGCACGGACGCTCAACCACAAATCGCTGATCGGGATCTGGTGCTCGATCGGTGCGCCTGAGTGCCCCAAGTAAATGATTTCATATTTGCGCAGCACGGGGCGTTCGAGCACATTGCCGATCCGCGGCTCGGGCAAATGCACTATCTCAGCGAACACTGCGTCGGGTTTTGCTGCCTCCTCGTCTCGAAGGTGACGCCGCACCGCTTCGCACAGAAAATCGTCGGCGTGGCAGAACCGGCCGAGCAGTGACGCCCCCGAAGGCCCGCCGGCACCATGGAGAAGGATCTGGTACCTTCCCTGGTTGAGGGCCTCCTCACTGTCTGCCGCAATGGTCGCCATAACCCAAAAGGCGTCTGACAGGGGCGGCTGCTGATCTATACCCAGAGCCTCGATTTCGGCGGGTTTCAGCACGACCTCCTGCGCGCCGGAGGATATCGCTTCGGAGAGTTTCCGCAAGAGCCAGTCTTCACGGGATCCCCATTCCACCCACCGATCCCTCGTGAGATTTGTTTCACGCCTGAATCCGATACCGCATTCTTCGTCCAGGGCTTCGAGCAGCGGCACCTCGCGCTCTTCGTAGCGTTCCAGAAATGCATCCCGGAAGCGGGTGAGCGCAGAAGCACTCGGCGGTCGGAGGAGCCGGCGCAGCCATTGCACCCCGCGGGCGATTTCGGCAATAACCTCCTCACCGAGTATGGCTTCCGACGCCGGTTTCACCAGGTCGACCTGGAAGGTTTTGGATAGGTCGCGCTTGGATGGAATGACTTCGATCTGTTCCGCTAATGTCCGGTAGCGTTGCGGCGGATGGCCAAGTCCTTCCCGATCCATGGATATTAATTCTGACTGCAGCAGTTCCAGGGCGGTCCCGGCAGGGGTGTCTTTACATGAGTTCATGTTCGCCAGCAATTCCGATAGAGGCTCGGCGCCCGTGATCCGGCAGGCCAGGTCAGGTACGATCACCTGTGCGGCTATGAGCTCATCGATGTAGGCGCTGGCATCCTCCGGCGTAATATCGTCATGGACCAGCGCCTCGGCTAATTCGCGAGCGTTCTTGCCCGCTTCGGCGCGGCCAAGGGTGGAGAGCAATTCATCGGTTTTTTCGATTGCCGACGAAAACCAGGATGTTTTGTCCTCCTGAACCCTGCTCTCCACGTAGCGAAGGCGGCCGCCGGCTTCATAGAGGCTGGAATTGGGGCGGTATCGCAGATGTGGAGCTAATTGCGCCTGCAGCACAGCCAATGCGCCTGAGAGAAACCTGGTATCCGGTCGTGAGTGCCGGCGGTATTCGCGGCGGCTTTGAAGATGCAGTCGCGTGCTGCTGCCGGTGGTGCCGGTAGAAAATCCGGCGCAGGTCCCAAAAGGCGTGGAGCGGCCGCACATGCGCTGGTAATAGCGTGAGAGCGCCAACTCCAGGCGGTGGCCACGCTCGCTTTCCGGTTCGCGCAGCCAGAACTCGAGGTCGCCTTCAAGTGAGGGGGAAGCCAGGAAGAGGGCCTCGCGCACTTCGGGCCGGAGCAGTGCGGCGCTCAGACGTGCACGCAGGATAGCACGGTCTTGTGCAAGCGCATCCGGAAGGTTCGATGGTAACGCCGTGGGGGCCTGAAGGCCGCCGCTCCAGGCCTCGAGTTCGTCCCAGGGGAGCAGGGGGCTCCGGATGACGAAAAAACCTGAAGATCTTACTCGATCTCTGACTCTCAAAGGGGTGCCTTATAGCGGCGGCCTGGAACAGGCACTTCCGTCGTTTCGCACCGCTCCACTGCGCCGGTTTTGGGATGATCGCCGGCTGGATCTATAGAAACAGGCGGCGTCCCTATTTTTCTAGCGGTTTTTGGCGCGGTCGACATACTTCTGGGTGCTTACATCCAGCCGGATTCTATCACCGGTTTTGATAAACTGCGGCACCAGAATCTGGATGTCGTTTTCGAGACGTGCGGGTTTCCAGGTATTATCCTGCTGTCCGTGCACCGGGGGCGCCGTGTCCACGATCCCGAGCTCAATGATGTCGGGGAATACTACGTTGATGGGCCGCCCCTCCACGAATTCCACGGGCAGCTGCATGCCAGGCTGAAGAAAGCGGCTGGCCTGCCCAATCAGCGCAAGGTCTATCCCGATCTGATCGAAACTCTGGGGATTCATAAAGTAACACTGATCAGAGTCCGAATAGATAAACTCCAGGGACTGTTTTTCCACAGGGAGCGTTTCCAGCTTGAGTTCGGCGCGGAAACTCTGCTCCCTGAAAGTCCGGGTCGAAATGTTTTGGAGCCGGGCATGCGACACTCCTCCCATTTTGCCCTGCCCCGGGTGATATTCGCAGCTGACAACTTTGAAGGCTTGGCCTTCGTGGCGTATTGCCATTCCAGGCCGCAGTTGCGATGCTATTATCACGGCCACCTCGCAATATGTTGCTAATATAACCTCACTTGCGCCTGTCGTGCCCGCAAAAAAATCAGGTCGCCGAGCGACAGCGCTGACGTTCTATTTATGAGAGTGCTTACCGACGAAGGACCGCCAAGTGTTTTCTGTCCTTCTCGTGCCATCCCGGCGCGGAGAAGTGAAACCAAACTCAGATTTCCTAGAGAGCCTTGATGCGGATGTTGCGCCAGCGCACCTGATAAGGCTTGAAATCCTTGCCCAGGCCGTGAACCTGCAGACCGATCACGCCTTTGGCGTCCATGGAATCCTTGAAATCCGCACAGGGCACGCCGTTGATCCACGTTTTCATGACGCTGCCCTTGCATTCGATCCGATATTTGTTCCACTCATTGTCCTTGAAGGCCGCTCCTGCCGCAGAGTTTTCCCTGATGTCGGCAATGAAGAATCCTCTCCGGGCCTCGTCGTAGATGCCTCCCGATGAGCGGCTGCTGGCGGTGGCTATCTCCACCTGGTAGCCGAAGACACGGTCTGCCGGGATCGTGGTGGTCCTCGGCTGCCCTTTCTCATCCCGGAACACAAAGACCATTTCTTCTTTGGCGACGCGGCTGCGGAACTGCACGCCGGAATTCAGGTTCGGGTCGCACTTCACCTCAAACTCCAGGATGAAGTCCCCGTACTCCTTATCCGTGCAGAGGAATGAATTGGGGCTGCCCTGAACGGCTGTGCCTACAATGGCTCCGTCCTCCGCTGTGTACTTCGCGAATCCGCTATGGACAGACCAACCTTTTAACGTTTTGCCGTCAAAAAGCGGAATCCATCCGCCTTCTTCCTGGACCGCCGCCAGGCCGATGCCGGCAACCAGCAATGCCAGGACTAAAAATATTGTCCCTGATCGCAAAACCATTTGTAGCTCCTTTCCCGTTTCTTCCGATTGAGACTGTCCGGCATTTGGCGGTGGAAAGTCAATCTTTTCAGCGGGCCCAGGGTTTTGACAAATGACGGGCGTCCTGGACGACAAGTGGAAAAACGACTTTCTCGGCTCCCCGTGTAATAATCTGGTCAGCTGCGCGTTATGGAGATTGAGGCAAGCGGATATGAGTACAGCCGAACAGACACTCAGCGCGCAGTCGACCATTATGACTTCGCCACCGGAGTTCACGGAACTTTACGAACGCTACCACGCCACGGTTTATCGGGCGGCGCTGCGGGCTACGGGCAGCCCGGCCGATGCCGAGGATGTTCTGCAGACAGTCTTCCTCCGAATTTTCAACCAGCACGGCCGTAAGGGTCTGGATCAGGTTTCCGAGGCTTATTTCCGGCGCGCCGCGACCAATGCCGCCGTGGACCTCATTCGTCGCAGAACCTCACATCCGGAGGTTCGAATTGACGAAAATTCGGCCCATGCTGCAGGCGAAACTCCGTTCCTGTTAAAGGAGCGGTTGAGGCGCGCCCTGGCATCGCTGGACGAAAACGACGCGGTTATGTTTCTGCTGCGGTACGTCGAAGGGCTTTCCAACGGGGAACTTGCTGAAATGTTCGGCCTGGAAAAGAACCACGTGGCGGTGCGGCTGCACCGTATCCGGCAGACTCTGCAAATCGAGATGGAACGTTAGACGGGAGGTTGGCGATGTCCGAAGATCGTTTGGAGAAGGCACTTGAAGCCATGAGGCAGGAAACTGCCAGTCCTGAACAGATTGCCGGGGCCAGGGATCGGGTACGAGAAAAGCTGTCCAAAGCCGGATTCATGGTGTGCGGCGAATTCCAGCCTGAATTCATCGCTTATCTGGAAAACCGCCTTGCCCCGAACCGGCAGCTTCTGATGGAAGATCACCTGAGCCGTTGTTCGAGGTGCCGCGAGGCCATGGCGGAAATCAAAGGCAACAAAAAAGTCATCGCAATGCCACGCAGTTCCGACACCTGGTGGCCCAAGTGGCGAACCTGGGCGATTGCTGCGGCACTGCTGCTCTTCGGTGTCTACATGGCTCGTGACCGCATCGATACGCTCATGGCGCCGGGCGGCCCCCGGGCCTCGATCGCATCGGTCAAGGGAAGCCTCTATCGTGTTCCGGAAGGAGTACTTGCCGGCGGGGCCACTCTGGGGCAAAGCGAGATTATCCGTACGGCGCCAGGAGCCCGGGCGGTGCTCCGGCTTTCGGATGGTTCCCTGGTCGACGTTAATGAGAGAACGGAACTGTTCGTCGATGCCGCGTGGAGCGGACAGACCATTCATCTCCTGCGCGGTGACATCATCGTGCAGGCTGCGAAACAGCGGCGGGGGCATTTGCGGGTGCAGACGCGCGATTCCATCGCATCTGTAAAGGGAACGGTATTTGCCGTCTCCTCCGGTTTGGGTGGCAGCGTGGTTTCGGTAGTTGAAGGATCGGTCGAAGTGGAGCGGCCCGGGATTGACGTCGTGTTGAAACCCGGCCAACAGTCCGCCAGCAAAGCGATCCCGTCTTATTCGGTGCAGGATGCTTTATCATGGAGTCCCGACGCCGAGAAGTACATAGCTCTGCTCGCATCCTTTGCCGCCCTGGAAAACAAGATTGCCCAAATTCCATCCGCCGCGCTGCGCACTCAATCCCGTCTCGTTCAGTACCTGCCGGCGGGCGCGTTTATTTTCGGCGCCATTCCCAACCTGGGAGGTACGATCCGCCAGGCGATGGCCTTGGCTGAACAGCAATCGGCGGACAACGCGACATTCCGGGAGTGGTGGAACTCGAGCTCCGGGTTGGAATTGAAGCAGTTGATGGATCGAATCCAGATCGTTACACCCCTCCTTGGGGATGAGATCGCTTTTGTCATGTCCCCGGGCGCCCCCGGGACTCAAGAGCAAATTCCGATGGTGATTGCGGAGATCAGGGCCGGCAAACAGGCCGAACTGGCCACCGCTCTGGATGCGCTGCGTTCGCAGGCCGGAAATATTCCGATTCCGTGTGACCTGGCGAACTCGCGGGTTATCATTTCCGACACACCGGAACATCTGCAGTGGGTATTGGATCACCTGGGGCAAGGTGCAGGCAGCAGCTTTGCCGCCGCCATTGCCGCCCGATACCAGCGTGGTGCCGGCTGGCTGCTCGGATTGGATCTGGAACTGGGCTTGCCCATTCTTTCCAATGGAATGGAAACGGGCCTGATGGGCGCACAACAAATGAAAAGCCTGTTCCTGGAACAGCGTGAGGTGGACGGGGCCGAAGAGAACGAAATCCTGCTTACATTCAAAGGCCCCCGGATGGGGATGGCGTCATGGCTGGCGAGCGGCGGGTCCGGCGGGGCTGCCGAATATATTCCCAGTGACGCAGCCTTTGCCGTTTATGCATCCACGAGGGAACCACGCCAGCTATTCGACGAGCTGACGGCGCAATTGGCGAAGCTGCGGCCATCATCCGCGGATGATCTCGCCCAGGTGGAATCAAAGCTGGGCGCCGGATTTGTCACGGATATAGCGTCCGCGCTCGGCACAGAATCAGCGTTGTCACTTCAGGGATTTTCCACCAGCGGCCCCGTGTGGGTTGTATCGGTCCTCGTGAATAATCCCACTGTCCTTGATGCTTCAATTCGCCGGCTGGTGGACGTTTTCAACGCGGAATTGCCTGCCGATAAACAAGCGAGTCACCTCGACCTCAGCCAGGAATCGGTCGACGGACGGAACTGGAGCACCCTCAAAACGAGTCAGTCCATTCTCCAGGTCACCTGGACATACGATCGGGGCTACCTGGTGGCAGCATCCGATCGCGGGGCCGCGCTTCGAGCCATCGGCGCACGTAGTGGCGCCTCAGCCCTCGTCTGGTCTCCCACGTTCCAACAGCAGTTGCCGTCTTCTGCGATGCTGCAGCCATCGGCATTCGTTTGGCTGAATACCAAGGGAGCACTGGAGGTTTTTGCTTCGCTGGTTCAGAGTGCGGCGCTTCAGAAACTGATTTCCGAGCGCGATCCGATCCTGGTCGCCTTTAACGGATTTCCCGAACAAATTCACTCCGCCAGCCGTACTCGACTATCAGGATTGATTGTGGATGCCATGCTGCTCGAAAATCTTGGGCGGGCGGGAAGTGCTCAGGGGCCTTTGATTCAACAGCAGGTGAAAACAGGAAAGCGCTGAATGAGATCACCGGTCGTCGAACTGGACAACCTGAAGGTGAAACTGGGACGGCGGGAAATTCTTCGCGGGATTTCCTGCCGTCTCGGCGTTTCGGGCGTCGGAAGAGCCGTGGGGCTTCTAGGGCCAAATGGCGCCGGCAAATCGACCCTGATTCTGACCCTCTTGGGATTTCACGGGCCAAGCCAGGGACGCGCGGCGGTTTTGGGATACGACTGTCACCGGCAGATGCGCCAGGTCCGGTCGCGGGTAGGCTATATGCCCGAGACCGATTCTTTCATCGGCAACCTGACGGCCGTCACATTCTTGCGCCTGATGGCTGAATTGTCAGGGCTGCCCGCCGAGGCCGCGCTCGAAAAGGCCCATGAGGTCCTCTTCCATGTCGGACTGGGCGAAGCCCGCTATCGCGAATTGAGAACCTACTCGCTGGGAATGAAACAGATGGCCAAACTGGCTCAGGCGATCGTTCATGGACCCGAGCTGGTCATTCTGGATGAACCCACCAATGGCCTCGACCCGTCCGCCCGGCAGCGCATGCTGAAACTGGTCCGCGAGATGAAAGAGGAGCAAGGCATGAACGTACTCCTTTGCTCGCACCTGCTGCGGGATGTGGAACAGGTATGTGACGAGGTTGTTATCATGAAGGACGGGTTGATCGTGCACGAATGCAATATTGAGGAGGAACGCCGGTCGAACAAGTCTTTCGTCGAACTTGAAGTCGCAGGCGATGACACGGGCTTGCGCGATGCGCTCGCCGGAACCGGCGCGGCCGGCGTTCCCGAGGGAGACGGCCGGTGGCGCATCGTGCTGCCGCCTGACGTCGAAATCCAGGTGTTGTGGGACCTTGTGGCCCGGCAAAAGCTGCTCGTGAGAAAACTAACGCATCGACGGGACACCCTGGAAGAGATCTTCCTGAAAGCAATGGGACACATTTCTCATACCCCGGGTGAAGGTGTGGGGCAAACCAACGCCTCCGATAATCTCGTGCAACCGGAGATTGGAGCGCATACTTGAAGGCGGATGAAAGCCCGCGGCGGGGCTGGCGCTATGGTCGAACCTAATCGAATCAGCCCCTGCCGGCATCAGGTTTAGGGCGCGCGGAGATAACATGGCGATCTACAGGCGGGGCTATCAGAAGTATCAGGGGCCTATAACCAGCCATTGGACGAGGTTCATGGTCTTGCCCCGGTTCGCCTGGCAGCGAATTTTCCAGCAACGGCTGGTGATTCTCCTGACCGTCATCGCGATGATCTGGCCCTTGCTTTGCGCAGGATTCATATACCTTACAAATCACGTGGATCTGCTGAAGGGGCTGGATGCCGAATTTCGGAGTTTCATTTCCGTCAACGGCAAGTTCTTCCTGATCTTCATGGATGTGCAGGCCGTCTTCGCGATTTTTTTGGCTGCTTTAACCGGCCCCGGACTTATTGCCCCGGACCTGGCCAATAACGCCCTTCCCCTTTATTTCAGCCGCCCCCTGACTCGGATCGATTATGGTTTGGCCCGCCTGGCCGTTCTCTTCGGGATGCTTTCGATCATAACCTGGCTGCCGGGCCTCCTGCTTTTCGGGATGCAATGCGGGATGGCCGGCGGCGCCTGGTCCCATGAAAACTGGGCACTCGGCTATGGCGTTGTTTTAGGGCTCACGATCTGGGTCCTGCTGGTCAGTATCGTGGCCCTGGCCTGCTCTGCCTACGTAAAATGGAGGATTGTGGCAGGCGCCCTTGTTCTGGGTTTCTTTTTCATACTGGCCGGCGTATCGGCCATGATCAACGGCGTCTTCCGCGTGAAGTGGGGCCACGCATTGAATCCGGCTTGGGCGGTAAATCGCATCTGGTGTGCCATGCTCAGCGTCGATCCTCCCGAAGGGCCCGGAATCGAAGCCTCTGCGCTCGTCCTGGCGGCAATTATCCTGGTCCTGATAGGGGTGCTTGGGCGCAAATTGCGTCCCGTGGAGGTTGTATCTTGAGTGCAGATGCCGTGACCTTCCAGGATGTTTCCAAGTTTTATGGAGAGGTGCTGGGGGTCAACCGCGTCACCCTGAACATCCCGCCAGGAATCACCAGCCTCGTGGGACCCAATGGTTCCGGCAAGACAACCTTGATGAACCTGATGACCGGCCTCATTCATCCCGATCGGGGTTCGATAAGCATGCGCGGTATATCACCCCGCGATCCCGAGCACTTGATGCGCATCACTGGCTACGCGACTCAGTATGACGCCGCCCCGCGTTGGGCCACGGGATTTAGTTTTATATCAACAGGCCTCCTGCTTTTCGGATTCAACCGCGCGGAAGCGGAAGAACGAGCGTGGAAAGCGCTCGAACGCGTAAGTCTCACGGAGGCCGCGCATCGCAAAGTGGCGGCGTATTCGAAGGGGATGCGGCAGCGGGTGAGACTTGCCCAGGCGATTGCTCACGAGCCTGAATTGCTGGTGTTGGATGAACCGCTCAACGGGCTGGATCCATTGGTGAGGGCCGAAACCATCTCGCTTTTCCGAACCTGGGCAGCCCTGGGCCGGCATGTGATTTTGTCCAGCCATGTTCTCCAGGAGGTGGATGTCATCAGCGACCAGGTCATCCTGATTGCCAACGGAATGGTCGTTGCCGAGGGTGAGATCCGGAATGTGCGCGAAGAAATTCACGAACACCCGAGCCAATTCATCATTCGCTGCCGCAACGCCTCCCGGGTTGCCTCCAAGCTCTTCAATGAGGATCACGTCACCGAAATCAGGCTGACCGGAGATGGATTGGGTTTGCTGGTCATGACGCGCGACCGCGAGCAATTCTCGCGGGCGCTTAGCGATATCGCGCTCAATGGAAACATGATTGACGGGGTAATCCCCGCAGATGAAAACGTCGATGCTCTGTACGAATATCTGATTGGAGAGGGCCGATGACATCGGATCCGCTGGCGCCCCGGAGCAAGAGCCCCGCTCTGGCTCAACAGATCTGGACCATTGCCAGAATCGAGATGCGCCGCGCCTTCTTTTCGAAGCGTGCGTTCTGGGTGTACGGTCTGGCGCTGTTACCCTCGATAATATTCTTTGGCCATGGCATCGAAGAGAAGATGCGGCGCCAACGGCTTTTGCGAGGGCAGGTAAGCCCCGCCCTGATGGACAGCGCAAGAACCGGCGAGAGTGTTGAGGAAGTGCTCCATAGACTGGGCACGCCCTCAAGGGACAACAGGTGGGAAAGCCGTAAGCGGATCCGCACCGAAGGGGAAAACACCGGGATCACAACCCACACGATCGATCCGGTCGATGCCCGTTTTGTCCGTCTGAACATCATTAGGCCAACCTATAATAGTGACCGGGCTGCGAGAATCTACGAATTCGAAGTATATGGACCGGAATCTCCCGCCAATCTCGCGCTCAAGCGCCCTGCCACCGGGAGCGAACCCTGCACCCCTGAAGAAGGTCCTGAAAAGGCATTCAATGGCAGCGTCTCCGGGGGGCCGGGCGACAAATGGTGCACCGATGAATGGGACCGCTTCCTCCAGGTGGATTTGGGAGCAGCCACAAAAGTGAAGCGCTTCGTCATCAGCCACGCCAGCGCCGGTGGAGAAGACGAGGAATTGGACACTCGAGAATTCAATATCCAGGTCAGCAAAGACGGCAAGCTGTTTTCAACTGTCGTAAATGTTACCGCTGCGAGATTTGTCGACGAGAGAACCTCGCACCGACTGCTCGAGTATTTCGACGGGCGCCGCCTGGCTCTGCTGCGGTTTGAGAACGGCACCCTTACTTCCAAAACAATGAGCCCCTTGCTCAATTTCGAGGAGGACCGCCAGGTTTTTGCCGGAATCTTTCAGTTTTTTTACCTGAGGTTGGCGATATTTTTCGGGTGCCTTGGGATCTTTATGAATCTGTTCCGTGGAGAGATGCTCGACAAAACGCTGCATTACTGGCTGCTGGCGCCAGCGCGCCGTGAAGTGCTTCTGGCTGGAAAATATGGGGCCGGCTTGATTGCCTCGGTAGTGATATTTGCCGGGGGAGCGATGCTCTGCTTCCTGATCATGATGTGGCCTCACGACCCGCTTGAAGTCCAGACCTACTGGCAGGGGCCCGGACTCGCACACGTATTCTGGTATTCCAGCGCCGCCGTGCTGGGCTGCATCGGCTATGGGAGCGTATTTCTGGCTGCCGGCCTTTTGCTGCGCAATCCGATTATCCCCGCGGCAATTTTGCTCGGCTGGGAAAGCATCATTAATTTTCTCCCCGAGATGCTTCAGAAAGTCAGCATACTTTACTACCTGCAATCGCTGTGCCCCGTTCCGCCGCCCATGGATAAAGACGCTCCTGCCGTCATTCAGCTCTTGTTGTCGCCAGCGGCGCCTGCCTCCCATTGGGGGGCGGTCCTGGGCTTGTTGCTGGTAACGGCGCTGGTATTATGGATCGCACGCATCGCAATCCGCCGTATACAGATCTCTTATGGGGCTGAATCCTGATTCCGGTTCTGTGTCCGCCGATGCACTGCGGACGACCGGGCTTGACTTGCCCCCCTATCAGGCTTTCAATCAGAGGGTGGGCCGCACGGGTTGCGCTCCGAAAAGGCAACTCCTTATTCTTTTGCGGCGAATCAGCCAAGGGATCCATGAAAAGACCGAGGGGTCGAAAAAAGAGGTCACCCACCCGAGCATTTCTTATTCCTTCATATTCTGGAGGACTCCCATGCGTTGCGCCATCCTCATCAGTGTCCTGCCATTCCTCATCGGTCTCTCTCTTTTTGCCCAAGGCGATCCGTTCCCCTCGGCTGCCGACCTCGTGAACGTCAAAGCCGGCGACCTTATCGTCAAGCAAGGAACCTATCAGGGCCACAAGGCAGACTGGTGCGTACTTGTTGTGCCTGAGAATCACGCTGAACCAGGCGCAAAACTAATCCATTTGCCTTTGCTGAGAATATACGCGAAGAACAAGACCGCCATGCCGGCGGTGTTTTACCTTTTTGGCGGCCCGGGCGCATCGAATATTCATACCTGGTGGCCGGAAAGCTTTTTCGCGGATCACGATTTTGTACAGGTGGGCTACCGTGGGGTAGACGGCTCGGTGAAACTGGATGTTCCCGAAGTCGGGAAAGTGTTTCAGAACGGCAGCCCCTTCGATACAGAGACGCTGCGTAAAGCCGGAGACGCACTTATCGCCGGTTTTGCGCGATTCCGGAAGGAGGGCATCGAGATCGATCGTTATACCATGGTGGACGTAGTCGATGACCTTGAAGCGGCCCGGACAGCGCTCGGATACGCCAAGATCAATCTCCTGAGCCACAGTTACGGCACGCAGCTCGCCTCCCTCTATTGCCTTCGGTTTCCGGACGGCATAGAGCGCAATCTCATGGTCGGAGCCAGTGCGCCGGGATTTGCCACCCTCTGGGAACCCGGGGAGGTGGATCAAGGTATCAGGAGGTATGCCGATCTTTGGAAGCAGGACCCGAAATGTGCCGCCCGGACAACCGACCTGGAGGGGACCATCCGCGCTGTGCTCGCAGAACTCCCTCGCGAGTGGAGGGGAGCGCGTATAGACCCTGACAAAGTGAAGCTGGCTACCTTCAGATTGCTCTACGATACCGGGACGGCAGCGCAGGTACTGGACGCGTTTGTGACCGCGAAAGAGGGCGATTGGGGTGGCCTCGCACTACTTTCCCTTTCCTGGGAAAAATCCGCTATGAGCGGTCTTTCACCGGGAGATTCTTTCTGCAAGCTCACAAGCGCCCGAATCTACCAGCCCGGACGCGATTACCTGCGCGAGATGATTCCGCCAGGCTCGATCATCGGATCACCTTTGACCCGCCTCAGCATGGGCATGATCCAGCTCTCTCCGAAACTTCTCGATTCGATCCGGCAGATTCCGGCAGAGTATAGGAAGGGGTGGAAATATGAGGTTCCCACACTTGTGGTCAACGGCGCGCTCGACTTCTCCAGTCCGGTGGCGGTTGCCCGGATGGAACTGATGCCCTATCTGAAAAACGGAAAGATTGTGGTTCTGCCCAACATGGGCCACAACGATCCTTTCACGCAACAGACCGCCTTCGTGCACCTCATGGAAACCTTCTATCGTACCGGCGAGGCGGACACTTCTAAATATTCCCAGGCTCCAGTAAATTTCATACCGGCGCAGCGGCTCTCGGACGTGGCGAAAAAGATACTGCAGTAAAGGAGGAGGACAGTCACCAGTGTCGTCTGCTCCAATATCTGGAGATTTGAGGAGCGATCAAATATAAGGCACTTTCCTGATACGCTCCCAATTCCTACTTCGGGGGCACTGGTGACTGTCCTTCCGGCGGATGCAGGGGCAACGGCAGCCAGGCGAGGCCGATGTCACGCTTCATATGGCTTTTGCTGTCGCCGCCAGGCGCGTCATAGAACACCGCCAGACGGTTGCCGGCCCTGACCACCGACGGGAGGCCGATGCACTTGCGGCTCCAGGCGCAATTCCGGCCGTCGAGCACGACAGCTTTGTCTTTTGCATTCCATTTGTTCAGGTCTTTGGTCCAATACACCCACACGGCGTCGGTGTATTCAAATCCTTCCAGGCCGATGTGGTTCGTAAACAGAAACCATGTCTTGTCGGCCGGCTCGAAATAAAGCGAGGTGTTTTCGATTTGCTCCGTAGGCGCCACGATCGGTTGCGGATCGATTTGCCATCCGCCATTGAGGTCTTTCGTGCGGGCTATGCTAATGGTCCGGTGTGTGCCGCGGCTGTCGTTGGCGGCGGCGCTGAAGAACATCAGATATTCACCTCCCTGACGAACGATCTGACCCGGGCTCGCAGTCACGTCGTAGTAGGTGCGAGGCTCGCATCTGAAAGGCACAACGTCGCGCTGCTTGACCCATGGGCCGGCGGGTGACCGGCTCTGTGCCTTCATCGTGAGGTACGGAAAAGACGGGATGAAATCCGGCGCCCGCGATGCGTGCGGAGTGCCAAGGTAGAACATATGCCAGGTCTTGCCGTCGAAATATGTCACGCCGTAGGAGGCTGACGCGGAATCATTTTCCCCCGGATTGCCGAAATCCAGCACCGGTCCCTTCTTCGTCCAATGCGCCAGGTCGGTGCTGGTGGCCAGACACGCCAGCCAGCCCTTCGGCCCGGCGCCGTCGTAATGCATGTAATAGATGCCTCCGGCCTCGTATACCCATATGTCGCGGGCACCGTGAATGTCGCATTGTTCTGGACCGTCACCGTGCTTGAGCACGACGCCATGATCCCGGGCTTCCAACCTCAGAATAGCTTCGGGGCGACCGTCAGGATAGCCGGCCTGAAGCAGGGTCCGGGCGGCCATCGTGAAAACAATTATCCATGAATTCATGAATTCTTTTCCCTGACCTCCTGATGAATTGCCGGTGATATGCGGGAGCAATCAGCATGAGTGCCCGGGCCCGCCGCCTGCACCAGCTTATATCTATATTGTCGTCAGAATTAAGAAGAAATGTCCCTTCACCTCCAGTGCAGGTTGCCAAAATCAGTCCATGGTCGTCTCGCTCGAAGGATGCCGCCCGAGTGAACAATGGTTCCAAGGGGCATCCAAGGCTGTATAATCTGAAGCGATAGCTGCGCGCAGTCCGACGAATGGAGGATTGGCCCTTGTCAGCAAATGAAGCACTACCCGATGTGACCATAGAACAGTTACCGGAGCGTCTGCGTGAGGCTTCCGCCCGCGCTGGCTGGACAACGCTTATGCCCGTTCAGGCGCGGGCCATCCCGTATCTGCTCGCCCGGAGGGATATGATCATCCAGGCCCGCACCGGCAGCGGGAAAACCGGCGCGTTTCTCCTGCCCATGCTGGAGCGGCTGGATCCGAGACGCCGCCACTGCCAGGCACTCATCCTGGTTCCTACCCGTGAACTTGCCAGGCAGGTGGGGCAGGAAGCGGAGAGGCTGTGTAGTGGCGCAGGCTTCCGGACCATCGTCGTCTATGGTGGTGTCGGATATGACGCGCAAATCGAAGCGCTCAAGCAGGGCGCGCAAATCGTGGTCGGCACGCCCGGCCGCGTGCTCGATCACCTGCTCAAACGCACGTTCTCCCTCGATCAGATCGAGATGCTGATCTTCGACGAAGCCGACCGCATGCTGTCCATGGGTTTTTACCCCGATATGAAATCGATCCAGGGCTATCTGCCCGGCCGGGGCCTTCATACTTGCATGTTTTCGGCCACCTTTCCTGCCTACGTAATGCGTACCGCGCGCGAATTCATTCTCGAGCCTGAATTCCTCACCTTCAGCCTCGATCATGTGCATGTGACGGACACGGAGCACATCTTCTATATTGTGCCGGGGATGGACAAGGACCGCGGCCTCGTCCGCCTGATTGAGATCGAGAATCCGGCTTCGGCCATCATATTCTGCAACACCAAGTCCAAGGTGCATTATGTATCGGTCGTGCTGCAGCGCTTCGGCTACGACGCAGATGAGTTGAGCGCTGACCTTTCGCAAAAGGATCGCGAGCGGGTCCTGGAACGCGTTCGACAGGGGAAGCTGCGGTTCCTGGTGGCCACCGACGTGGCCGCTCGCGGCCTCGATATCCCGGATCTATCCCACGTGATCCAATACGAGCCGCCTGAGGACCCTGAGGGTTATATCCACCGTGCGGGGCGAACAGGCCGAGCGGGCGCGGCCGGGATCGCCATCTCGTTGGTGACCGACCTTGAGAAGATGGACCTCGACCGCATCGCCAAACGCTTCAGCATTAGCCTGCTGGAGCGGCCGCTGCCAACCAATGCCGACGTGGAGACGGTGGTGGCCGAGCGCGTCACCGCCTTGCTTGAAGCACGATTGCGCGAGCGTGACAAACTGCACATCGAACGCAGCCGGCGCTTCGTGCCGCTGGGCCGCAGCCTTGCCGATAACGAGGACGAGTCAGCCATCATTGCGATGCTGCTGGATGATTACTACCAGCAGACACTCCACACCCCCTTGCCGCAGCCGGCCGGCACCACCGTCTCAGTCAACCAGGGTGGCGCAGGTACGGGCAGGCGCAGACGACGCCCGCGCCCATGAAAAAGCCAATACAGGCTGTGCCTGTCGAGCGGTTGTTTTCCTTCGTGTTGCGCTCCCGCATCCTGATGGTGGGCCGCGATACGCTGGCACGCAGCAAGAGCAGGCTGCATTTTGTTTTGATCACCCGCGACCTGTCCGAAACCAGTCGCGCGGAAATCCTCTCGGATTTTGCGCACTACCCTGTGGTTCAGCATTACTCAGCGGAGGAACTGGAGAAGTTTTTCGGAATCCAGGGCGCCAAGGTGATTGGATTTAAGAAGTCAGGACTCGCCCAGTCGCTCTATGCAGGGTTGAAGGAGCACCGGATCAACAAGCCTTTGCAGCCGATCAGAGCTGTGTCCGAGCCTGGCGTTTAAACATGTTGCCCCGTGAAGCTCGAGCGACACATAATCAACCGCCATGCTTTTTGGAGCTCCGCGAGCCGCACTGGCCCGCATAAGGATTCACCTCAGAAACTTCCTGGTCTGGTACTTATCCTCGTGGGCCGGTCTCTACCTTCTATTTGTCGCTGTCCTGCTCTGGAACGGCGTGACGCTGCGACGATTGCTGGTGATTTTCCCCCGCATCGTAAGATTCACCGCCGCCACGCCCGCCAACTGGCTCCTCCCGTTGATTCCTTATCTCCTGTACCTGCTTACACGCTCACTCGTTCGGACATACCGGGAGAAAGGGATTCGTGCTTTTGCCGGCGCCTTTATCTGCCGCGCCTTCCTTCCGGCCTGCCTGCTGGTTGCCGGCTATAAGGCGCAGGACTGGTACGTCACGGACCGGGAGCCCTACTTGCGGGATCGATCGGTGGAAAATCCCCTGGATCGTGTCCGCGGGCTTTACGAGATCGACCGGAAGCAGCGCGGCGTGACCTTCTCGGCGCGAACCCGGGTGACTGCCGATCAGTTGGAGCCTTTGGTGCGCGACAACGTCGAGTGGATCACGCTCGTTCCCTACGCCTTCCAGGAAGGAGCCGCGACCCCTGAACTCCGAATCCTCACGGGTCCCCGCGGCGACTGGAGCGGCACGGATGAGGGCATCCGTCAGATCACGATGCTGGCGAAAGAGCGGGGGATGCACGTGATGGTGAAACCTCAGGTGTGGCTTGGGGCGAACGGGCGGGGGGCATGGCTCTCGGACATCCGCCAGGAATCCGAACAGGGCTGGAATCGCTGGTTCGAAAGCTACCGGCTCTTCATTCTTCATTATGCGGAGATCGCGGCCCGCCTCCGGATTGACACGCTTTGCATCGGGACTGAGCTCCACGGCACCGCAAAGGAGCGCCCCGGCGATTGGCGGAGGCTGATCGGCGAGATCCGGCGCGTATACGGCGGTAACCTGACCTATGCGGCGAACTGGATGGGCGAGCTCGACGACGTGACCTTCTGGGATGCCCTCGACTACATCGGCGTCCAGGGCTATTTCCCGCTGAGCAGCGAACCCGAGCCCACGATCGCGCAGTGCGTCGACGGCTGGCGCAAACACATCGGGGCTCTCGAAGAAACAAGCCGGCGGTTCCGGAAGCCGGTGCTCTTTACCGAAATCGGTTTCAAGAGCACCCTGGACGCGGCTGCCCGGCCTTGGGAGTGGCCGCAGCAGGTCGCCGGCATCCTGACGAGGGTGTCGGGGAGAACGCAGGCGAACTGCTACGAAGCCTTCTTCCTTGTGGTATGGGACAAAGAATGGTTTGCCGGTGCCCACGTCTGGAAATGGTATGCTGACCATCCCCGATCGGGAGGCAGGAAAAGCATCGACTTCACGCCGCAGAACAAACCTGCAGAAACCGTGATCGCTCGCGGCTTCGGGCGACTGGGGAACGGCCCGGTGCCCTGAACAATTCCCGGAAACGGCAGATTGCGTTTGCTGCCCGGATTCGGCTAAGATCCAGCGAATTCGAGCGCCTCGTGCAGCGTTTTCACAAGAATCGTCCCTGGGGAAGGCAGCACCCAGCCAGAACGGAAACTATGAACAACACAGTCCGATTAAATCAAGAGCAGGACCGAGTTCTTTCGATCGACTTCTTCCGCGGCTTTACCATGTTTATGCTGGTGACGGGAATTGCCACCATATTTAATGGAATGGTGGCCCAGGGCAAGGGCGGAGCCATTATCACCTTCATCGACCAGCAATTGGAACACGCCCCGTGGACCGGGCTCAATGCCTGGGATCTTATCCAACCCTTCTTCATGTTTATAGTTGGCGTTTCCATGCCGTTTTCCCTTTCGAAACGGCTGGCGAAAGGGGATACCTGGAAAAAAGCATTTTCCCATGCGATAACCCGCTCCTTTTGGCTGCTTGTCCTGGGTTTTATGCTGGGTGCCGGAGAGAAGTCCTTTGACCTTACCAATGTACTGGCTCAGCTATCATTTACCTATTTAGTCGCCTTTTTGCTGCTGCAAGCGGACATAAAATGGCAGCTGCTGGTTTCCCTGGCTATGATTCTCCTGAATGATCTTCTCTATCGCTACTGGCACATACCGGGATTTAACCAGCCATTTACCCCGGACCATAATTTCGGCTCCTGGGTTGATCTGGCCATTACCGGCAATATGAATTCCGACCACTGGGTTGCATTCAATGCCATACCTACGACAGCTCACACGATATGGGGCGTTCTTGTCGGCAAGTTGCTCATGCAGGATTGGCCGCATAGAAAAAAGATTTTGTACCTTCTGATAGCCGGATTGATCTGCCTGATCCTTGGATTTTCCATGAGTCCTTATATTCCGATTATCAAGAGGATCTGCACCAGTTCCTTCATCATAGCCAGCGGAGGATGGTGTTTGATCGCCATGGCCTTTTCGTATTGGCTGATCGATGTGATGCAATTCCGGAGGCTCGCACTTTTCTTTGCCATAGTCGGCATGAATCCGATATTTATCTACCTCTTCTCCAACCTAGGCGGAAAGAGGTTGCTTACCCGGATGGTCAAACCGTTTACGTCGCGGCTTTTTGCCTGGGGCGGCGAGATTGCAGTCAACATGATCACTATTTGTGTTGTAGCCGCTTTTGTCTGGTATATCTGCTTTTTTCTCTATAAGAGGAAGATCTTCATCAAAATTTAGCGCTGTGCCGGCAGGAGACCCCTGATTCTCCGAAGCTACGACCCTTCGCCCTAGGTGGAACGCGGGAAACCGGGATCCTCAGAGCGCTTCCATAGGCGCCGCGGCTTCGACGATCCTATCCTGGTCCGAGCCGGCCGCAGGATGGTGCTCACGTCGCGCGCGTCGCGGGGAAATGGGGCTTGATCAGTAGAGCGACGGGCCGCGATCTCGTTTCGGCCTATCCCCTCCGTCCCTGCCTCCCCGATTTCCGGAGAACTTGCCGCGATCTCGCCCAAAACGGCCGCCGCCGCTCCCTCCACGGGATCCTTGGGGGCGGGCTTCGTTCACGGTCAGGGCACGGCCGTCCAGAACTTTGCCGTTCAAATGCTTAATGGCTTCTTCCATATTGGCTTCGGGAGCGAGTTCGGCAAAAGCGAAACCTCGGGAACGCCCGGTATCAACCTCGCGCATCACCTGGATGCTCGCGGTTGGAATACTCAGACTGGCAAACAGTTCGTTCAGCTCCGAATCGGCAATTTTAAACGATAAGTTACCAATGAAAAGCTTGTTCGGCATTGTGTATCCACCTCTTTTTGTTTCTGGTGTGAAGCAGGGAGAATTCGGCAGAAAGAAAGACTTCCCCGGCCGGAAACTTAATGGATCCTGATTTTGTTATAAGCTGTGCTTAAACTTCCCTGAGTTTTGGGTTCTATCGAACTGAACCCTATCCGTCCTGTTTCCTGCTCACATCTGGGGCCTGACGTGTGATCTCCGGATTTTGGATGTCGGATGATTTTCCCTGTAGGACTGAATATCCGTCGCGGTGATCGCAGAGCGGCTCATGACCGGCACCTCGCAGTTTTCGCCGCGCACCTGCGCCAGCAGCTTTTGGTAGCAGAGATCGGGCGCTTCCTGGAACATGAGCCGGTTTGTCCTGAAGAGATTGTCCTCGATCGTCAGGCTTACAAAACGGATATCGGCGCCTTCGTTTTCTATGTGGAATCGATACTCGCGGTGCCCCGACTGAGGAAAAACCCCTATGTATCTGAGTTGCAGAACAAAATCTTTGGCCATTGGTTTGTATCCTTAGTCCGAGTCAGAGGCGGATAAGCGCTCAGATTCGAGTGGGTCGACGGATCAACATTGATCCGGCAGGCTAACGGTAGATCAAATTATAGCATAAATGAACCCTCGGCGCCGCACTTGAATCGACGTTTTCGTGGATATTGCTGGATTTGCCGCAGCCGGAAGGACCAAGGAATGAGTTAAGATTTGGCTGAGGCCATTGATTTCGTGAAGTGCAGGTCTCATTCAATGGTGGCAAAGACCTCAAAACCCATCGAACCGCTAAGACCACCAGGACCGCAATGGTTTTGTTGATAAATCTTTGTGGTTTTCACGGCGTTCGCGGTGCAATCTCTCGAGCGGGCCAGGATCCCGGATAGGGATCAGGATATCGGCATGCCCGGTAGCGCGCCCTGGTCCGGGCCGAGAAGGAAGATCTCATTCCCCTCACCGGCGGAAAGAATCATCCCTTCTGATGTTCCGAATTTCATCTTTCTTGGAGCCAGATTGGCAACCAGCACGACCATGCGCCCTTCAAGATCGGCGGGGGAATAAGCTGACTTGATCCCTGAAAACACCGTACGTTTTTCCCCGCCAAGATCCAAAGTGATTTTCAGGAGCTTATCTGATCCTTCCACGTTTTCCGCCCGCTCGACCTTCGCGATACGCAGATCAATCTTCTTGAAATCATCGATGCTGATCGGCTCTGTTCGTGCGGGCGCAGCCGGGGTTCCGAGGGTATGCTGATTGGCGGCGAGAAGGCCATCGATCTGCTTTTCTTCCACCCGGGTGAGGAGGTGCTGGAACGGCATGATATTTCTATCCAGAATCGGACTGCGCTCATTCCATTGCATCTGATCATCAGTCAAATCGAGGAACTTTTGCACATCCTGGGCAATTTTCGGAATGATGGGCTTGAGATAAATGGTTAGCACCCGGAAAAGATTCAGACAAAGAGAGCAGACCTGGTGGAGCGCTGTCGAGTCGGCGGGATTCTTTGCGAGCTCCCAGGGCTTTTCATTGTTGACATATTGGTTTGCAGAATCGACGTAAGCCATTATTTCGCGGACGGCTTTGCCAAATTCTCTGGCCTCGTAGAGACGGCCGATCCGATTCCAGGTTTCTTCGGATAATAATTCGCTCAGCAAATCGGATGACGGCAATTCCGCGCTCAACCGGCCGTCGAATCGCTTCGTGATAAAACCTGCGGTCCGGCTCGCCAGGTTGATGAATTTCCCGACCAGGTCGCTATTCACCCGGGCCACGAAATCGGAAAAGTTCAAATCGATGTCGCCCAACGAAGCATTCAGCTTGGAGGCGTAGTAATATCGCAGGTATTCCGGATTCATGAACTTCAAATAGCTCTCGGCGGTAATGAAGGTGCCGCGTGACTTGGACATCTTCTCACCGTTAATCGTCAGGAATCCGTGGACGAAAACGCCTGTTGGTGTACGGTATCCGGAAAAATGCAGCCCTGCCGGCCAGAACAGGGCATGGAAATACAGGATGTCTTTGCCGATGAAATGATAGAGCTCCGAACCGCTTTCCTGCGACTCCTTGCTGTACCAGAACTCGTTGAAATTGATCTGTCTGCGGGCGCACAGGTTTTTAAAACTGCCGATATAGCCTATCGGGGCATCGAGCCAGACATAAAAGAACTTCCCGGGGTGCCCCGGGATGTCAAATCCGAAATAGGGTGCGTCCCGCGAAATATCCCAGTCTTTCAAGCCCGCTTGAAGCCATTCGTCCAGCTTATTCGCCGCCTCGGCCTGGAGGGTTCCGGATCGCGTCCAGGCCTTCAGGAAATCCGAGCACATTCCGAGTTTAAAAAACAGATGATCGGAATTCTTCAGGACAGGCTTCGCTCCGGACACTTCGGAATAGGGATTCAGAAGGTCGGTCGGTTGATACGCGGCGCCGCACACCTCACAGGAGTCCCCATATTGATCGAGCGCTTTGCACCGGGGACAGGTTCCCCGGATATACCGGTCAGGGAGGAACATTTGTTTGGCGGGGTCGTAAAACTGTTCGATAGTACGGACCTCGATAAGCCCTGCAGCCTGCAGCTTCTGGAAGATGTCATTTGCGTGTTCCCGCGTTTCCTCCGAGTGCGTGGTATGGAAATTGTCGAATCCGACATGAAACGCATCTAGATCCCGGATGTGTTCCTTATAGATGCGATCGACCAGAGCCTCGGGAGTTATTCCTTCCTTTGCGGCGCGCAGCATGATGGGTGTGCCATGCGCGTCGTCGGCGCACACGTAATAGCACTCGTGCTTCTGCATTTTTTGGAATCGCACCCATATATCCGTTTGGATGTATTCCACGAGATGGCCCAGGTGAATGCTGCCATTGGCATAGGGAAGAGCGGATGTCACAAGAATTTTTCTAGGCATAATTGGCACGGGCTCGTCAGAGTATCATCATAATCAACATTTGGCGCATGGTATCGGGAATCCTTCCAGCCGGATTCCCTCGCTCTCAAAGAGTATCAAGGATTTGGCGATGCTGCTACTCCTTCAAAACGGACCCGGTACCCCAGACGGAAAATTGGCTATACTCGGCACGAGGGGGTAAGCCATGGCAGGCTTCGAACTATTCGTCGACGACAACTACCACTACATGGACGAGCAATCCCGTTATAAGGCCGGCACCTATTCGTCTTACGACGAGGCTTTGGCCCGGGCCATGGCGATTGTGGATGAGTTCCTGGAGCAGAACCACCAGCCCGGCATGACGTCGCAGGAACTGTACCAGGGCTATATCGGGTTTGGGGAGGACCCGTTCATCATCCCGGAGAGCCAGCCCCGTTTCAGCGCGTGGAATTATGCCAGGTCCCGCTGCCAAGAGATCTGTCGCGAGGAAGATGCCCTGGCATCCATCCTGCGCTATCTGGAGTGGCCGCGGGAACTGGAGGTTTTTCGTGTGGTGCTGTCCGCATGCTTGGGGCGTCAGGGCCTGGGTGAGAATGAACGCAACGCACTGCGAACATTTCGGCGGGCTATCGAAGCCTATCCCGCTGCCCTGTCACACGTTAATACCTGGTACTGGCTGCGGTTGGAGCAGGGCAACGTCGCATTTACAGCTTACTTGTACCCGGACCGATTTCAGCTGATAGCCGATGATCCCATCTTGGAAAAAGTGGATTGGGAGGTTCGCTTCCGGGGCAGCGGGCGTCGTGATCGCCGGTCAGGAGATGCGGGAGCGGCGCTGGTAAGGATGCTCAAGGCAGCTTCAGCGCCGGAATTCATCCTCAAGGTTTCTGCCAGATAGTGCTTGAGCTTTTGCGTCACGACTCCAGGGCAGCCGTCTCCATGGCCGCGATGACGCTCGTCGTGAAAGAAAGGAGCTCATTTTCAAGCGTTTCATTGGCTTCCGGGAGCGCCGGCCGGCAAGGCTTCATTACTGGCTGCCGGAGAAGATGCCCGCATCGGCACTCTTGCCCTGAGCGGAAGGATTCTTTTCCCGATTAGATCCGGCCTGCGGCGCGACCGCATTATCTTTCTCGATCACCACGACCCGCCGGTCGATCTGCCTCAGCTTGTCTTCGACCTTCGTCAGGTCCGAATGCGCCGTCACGCGCCTTTCATCGCCGATCTCCGACCCGGCTTCGAGCCGGCTGATCCTCCGCTCGAGCGATGCCCGGTCGGTCATCCACCACACAAAAACGAGGAGCGGGGGAGAAAGCGTTGCCAGGAGCCACCATGCTGTGGGGTAACCGTGGGCAATGCCATTGTAGAGGGCAAGCAGCACTGCTACTCCCCAAAGGCACGCGACAAAAATCCTGGGTGTCATAATCTTTTCCTTTTTGAGGTCGCGGCGCATTCAGTTGCTGGGCAAATCGCAGCGTTGTTGTATGGGTCCCTTTCGGGATCACGACAATTCCCGACTCGCTAATGGGGAAGCGCCTGGCCTCCTCCTCGTCATAACCGGCTTCAGTTTCAACCCCACGGGATCTAATAAGGACCGCCCGGCTTTCCTGGTTTTCAATGAAGATGATGTGAACGCTGGAAGCCCCAATTTCCCGCCGTTACGCAAAGCTGGCGACCGCGAGTTGCTCATCTTCATAAACCTGGAATACGGTTAAAAGCTTGGTTATCACCAGGAGATCCATTGTCTTCTTGGTGAGATTGAGAAGCTTCAGCTGCTGTCCCTGATTGGTGACCGTCGTATACGTTCGCACCAATTCCCCGATTCCTGAGCTGTCGATATAGTTCACGTCGTTCATGTTCAGGACGATTTTCTTTCCGCCGTTTTGCATCAAATCATTAATGGTATAGCGAATGGTCTTGGTGGCATCCCCCAGGGTGATATTGCCATCGATGTCCAGAATATGGACATCCCCAACGGTGCGGGTGTGAATTTTCATAGTTGTCCTCCTGGACAATATTCTCTTAAAAAAGCAACGAGCTGGTTTGCGCCCGTCATCGGCGGATTCAAACGCCCGCAACCCACTCTAAACCGGCTGCTTTGCTCGCCATACCATGCGCTTCAGTGGCGCATTTATGTGCCAGCCGGTATTCATCCGGCCTGTTTTCGCTTATACCGGACCGATCCAGACTGCTCCCGCCTGGCTCATGTCCGCCTTCAAAACATCCCTCGACACTTGCCGGATCCCCGGCCGGCCGGAAGGGATCCTCTCTTTATACTCCCGTCCTCTCCTCGCCGTCAGGTCAGTAATGCTCTCATACATGGTCAATTTTGCTCATATCCGAATGTGAGCCTTTTTGACCACATGTGAGAGCAAAACAGAACGGACACGCGGTTTGTTTCCAAGGTATAAAAAATCCTGAGTTGTCTTTTTGAGAATGGGCCACGCTCACTCTGAATGTCAGATTCAGCGTCCGAAAGCCCGGAACCTCCATTTCTTGCATCCATCAAGGGGGAAACGTGTCGGCAAAAAACGGTGACAGATCCCGATCCGCGAAGCAGCGGAAGGACAAACTGCTGCGGCGGAAACGGCTGAGAGAACAAAGGAAAGCAATGATCCCTGCGGTTGAAGGCGGCCCGGTCCAGTCGTGATCCTGGCAACACGCGACAACATAGAGACTGTCTTCCTTGCGCATTTAGGATGATTTTTCTCTTTCAGATAGGAGGTTCGGGAAATGAATGTGAGACCTTTGCACGATCGAGTGCTATTGAGACGGATTGAGGAAAAAGAATCGGTGAAGGGTGGAATCATCATTCCGGACACCGCGAAAGAAAAACCGACCGAGGGGGATGTGATATCCGTCGGACCGGGAAAGATGATGGAGGACGGCACGCGCTCGCCCATGGATGTGAAAGCCGGCGACCGGGTGTTGATCGGAAAATATGCCGGAACCGAGATCAAGGTTGACGACCAGGAATTCGTGATCATGAGGGAAGAGGAGATCCTGGCAGTCCTGAAAAAGAGATGAACGCCTTCCGCTTGATCGGGAATTGAAATCAATCAGGGATACGGAAGACAGGGAGTGAGGGGTTATGGCGAAGGAGATTGTACAGGGCGAACGGTCGCGTCAGGCATTGTTGCACGGGGTTAATCAGCTTGCGGATGCAGTAAAAATCACGCTGGGCCCGAAGGGTCGGAATGTAGTCCTGGGCAAAAAGTTCGGATCCCCGCTGATTACCAAGGACGGGGTCACGGTAGCAAAGGAAATCGAACTGAAAGGCGTTCAGGAGAACATGGGAGCGCAGATGGTGCGGGAGGTGGCTTCCAAGACCTCCGATGTAGCCGGGGATGGAACGACCACCGCGACCGTCCTGGCCCAGGCCATTTTCCGCGACGGGGTGAAAAACGTAGCCGCGGGTGCCAATCCGATGGGGCTGAAGCGCGGGATCGAGCGAGCTGTGGAGGGGGCTGTAGCGGAGCTCAAGAAACTCAGCAAACCGGTAACGGGCGAGATGATTGCCCAGGTCGCATCGGTTTCGGCGAACAACGATAAAACCATCGGTGCAATCATAGCCGAGGCGATGAGCAAGGTCGGCAAGGACGGCGTGATTACGGTAGAAGAAGCAAAGTCCATCGAAACTACGATGGAAGTGGTGGAAGGCATGCAGCTCGACCGGGGGTACCTGTCTCCCTATTTTGTGACTGATCCCGAGCGGATGGAAGTGCAGCTGAACGATTGCTTGATTCTGCTGCAGGAGAAAAAAATAAGTTCGATGAAGGACATATTGCCGGTATTAGAGCAGATTGCCAGGAGCGGCAGGCCCCTCCTGATCATTGCAGAAGATATCGAAGGCGAGGCGCTGGCGACACTGGTAGTAAACAAGCTCCGCGGGACATTGTCCTCGGCAGCCATAAAGGCGCCTGGATTCGGCGACCGGCGCAAGGCGATGTTGGAAGACATCGCGATAGTGACCGGCGGCAAGGTGATTTCCGAGGATCTGGGGATCAAGCTCGAGAATGTGGGCCTGGAGGAGCTGGGAAGTGCCAAGAAGATCGTGATCGACAAAGACACCACGACGATCATCGAGGGTGCCGGGAAACATTCCGACATCGAAGGCCGGGTAAAGCAGTTGCGGGTGCAGATCGAGGCAACCACTTCGGACTACGATCGCGAGAAACTTCAGGAGCGCCTGGCGAAGCTTGTGGGCGGCGTGGCGGTGATCCATGTAGGAGCCGCAACCGAAACCGAGCTGAAGGAGAAAAAAGCGCGGGTAGAAGATGCCATGCACGCGACCCGTGCGGCGGTGGAGGAAGGGATTGTGCCGGGCGGAGGCGTGGCTTTGCTGCGTTGCGTGTCGGCGGTGGAAAAAATAAAACTGGAAGGGGACGAAGCCATCGGGCGAAACATCCTCCGCCGTGCCCTCGAGGAGCCGTTACGGCAGATTGTGTGCAACTCCGGACTTGAAGGAGCGGTGGTTCTGGAGAAGGTGCTCCGGAGCAAGGACGCGAATTTCGGATTTAATGCCGAGACGGAAACCTACGAGGATCTCGTGGCCGCAGGGGTTATCGATCCGACAAAGGTGACACGGACAGCCCTGCAGAATGCCGCTTCGATCGCAGCACTGCTCCTGACAACCGAGGCTTTGGTTTCTGAAATCAGGGAAAACGGCAAAACACCCGCCATGCCCCGGGGTGGCGGCATGGACGATATGTATTGAACCGCCCGCCTCCGGCGATCAAAGGAGACGATATGAACTATGAACTCTCGAGCCTGAAAACAGCTGGCCGAGCAGTCAGGTGGCTTTTGACCGGAGTTCTGCTTTTCCTGTTTGGCCTGGGCACTTTTGGAACGGTCAACTACGGGGAACGCGGGATCTTGCTTCGATTCGGAGCAGTCACGGGGACAGTGAAGAACGAAGGGCTTTATTTCAAGATCCCGCTCATCGACCGAGTCGAAATCCTCGATATCAAAACCAAGAAAAGCGAGGTTGATGCCGACGCCTCCACCAAGGATCTGCAGATGGTGACATCCAAGGTGGCCTTGAATTACCACATCAATCCGACCGGCATTGCTCAGTTCTTTCAAAAATTCGGAAATGCTTTCGAATCCAATGTGCTGGATCCCGGGCTTCAGGAAATATTGAAAGCCGTTACCGCACGTTATACCGCGGAAGAGGTCATCACAAAGCGTGAGCAGGTGCGCGAAGATACAAACACGCTGTTAAGAGAACGATTTCTCCCGCAGGGCATGGTGATTGATGGGCTGAATATCGTCAATTTTCACTTTTCAAAAGTATTTAACGATGCCATCGAAGCCAAGGTCACTGCAGAGCAAAATGCCTTGGCGGCCAAAAATAAGTTGGAACAGGTGAAATTCGAAGCCCAGCAGATGGTTGAAGCCGCGAACGGTAAGGCCAAAGCGATTCAAGTCGAAGCGTCGGCGATCGCAAACAATCCGCTGGTTCTTCAGCTCAGGGCGCTGGAAAAGTGGAACGGCATTTTGCCTCAATATGTAGGTTCCGGATCGATACCCTTTATTCAAATAAAGTAATACGCCGGCTTTCCCCAGTCTTCGCGCCCGTTGCCATTCCCGCGCCTTGTATGACGGGAATTGGAAATAGTTTCTACTGCCGCTTTACGCCCAAAACGCTCCGCTGCTGGCAATTCCTCTCGCGAGCAATCTTGACCATCCACCTGAGCAATAGGGAACAGACACGCCGACAGCTGCATTAGTAAAATAACCTCAGGGGCGCTTTTCTGGGAAGTAGACGAATTCTGCATCGATGGGTTTGCAGTCGATGAGCAGGAGGTGTTATGAACGCCTGCAGCTTTGACAGACTTTTGCTGTTCATTGACAGGAGATTAGATCTGAATGGGCAGCTGGAGGTTTATGATCATCTGGATCGCTGCGACATATGCCGCGATGCTGTCTACCAGCTATCTCGCGACCGCGATGAAACCCTGTTCCTCCATCCCTCCTATCTAGAGGTTCGACCCTCCGCCCATCAACGCGCTTTGCCATGCTCAGGCTCTAACGGATCCATTCGATAACCGTTCAATTGCCGGAATGTGCGCACCAACGCATTCGTGACCGCACCTTCAACCGCATTTGGAAAATATGTCCACCGTGTCTGGATGTTGAGCGCTCGATCCGGAGAGCCCCACCTCGGAAGCGGCCTGGATTCAACAGCTAGAAGCTGCAACAGAGGTCCTTTACGCCGCAGTTCCAGGAGCAATTCCAAGCAGCAGGCCTTTTCCCCCTGTCCACACCCTATTTAGAGCTATAATGAGGTGAAAAGACACAGCTCGGAGGATGGTTTTTTTCTAAACGGAACTGTGTGATATGGCGCAGTGGTGACGCCAGCCCGCAAGGCTGTGCCAAATCTGGCACAATAGGATTTATGCCGGCGCTTTGCTTTTGCAGCCAGACGGGAATGTTATGGCGGACAAAAAAGACCAGCAGGTCGATTGGAATTCCATTCTCAATGGAATTACATACGGCAAGACGGTTATCGAGTACGGCGCAAACCGGAATATCTTCCGGCAAGGACAACCTGCAGATTCACTCTTTTACCTTCGCCAGGGCAAAGTGAAGCTCACGGTTACTTCCAATGACGGCAAGGAAGCGATCGTAGCGTTGTTGAACATCGGGGAGTTTTTCGGTGAAGGCTGTCTCGCGGGCCAAAAATCGCGTATGGCAACGGCGAATGCAGTAACGGATTGCACCCTCTATCGGATCGAACGATCGCTGATGACCCGCCTTCTCCACGACAGGCACGAGATTTCGGAATTGTTCGTTTCACATTTGCTCTCGCGGAACATTCGATATGAAGCGGATCTGGTTGACCAACTCTTCAATTCGAGCGAAAAGCGCCTGGCACGCATTCTGCTGCTGCTTTCGCACTTCGGGAAGGAAAGCAGGGCGGAGCCGGTTCTTCCCCGGGTCAGCCAAGACGACCTCGCTCAAATGGTCGGCACAACTCGGTCGCGAGTCAGCCACTTCATGAATAAATTCAGGAAGCTGGGCTTTATCGACTACAGTAGCAGCGGCGGTCTCACGGTTCACAGCGGTCTTCTCAGCGTTGTCCTGCATGATACATAGGCTTCCCGTGCGAATGCCCTCAGCAGCAGCTTGATGCGGCCAGCGAATAAAAATACATCGAACCCAGAGCTTCTCGAATCCCGCGGGACCGGATACCGCCAGCGGCATTATTGCCCTCCGCGCCGCCCGTCGGCGTGCCATCCTTATGGACCCCCACGCCAAAATGCATGAGGCGGGGCGGCACCAGCCGGCCTGCGATTTCTGTTCGCTTCATAAGCATGAGCAAAAGTGACCATACCTGTGTGCAATCCGGAACACGCGCGCGCAACCAGTCAGGGTAGCCTCTCCATAGCGAAAAAACCATATTTGAGGCAATCGTTTCACCTATGAAAATACATCTAATAAACCCGAGTCATGTGTCATTTGGCACATCCGTGATCACACCCCGTTGGCTCTATGTATTGGCAGGGGCCACTCCCACAACCTTCGGAGATCCCATTCTGGTTGATGAAACGCTCACCTCCATGGACCCGGAACGCATTCATAAGGGCGATGTAGTCGGAATCGGTATTCACACGGGAAACGCGTTGCGAGGATATGAAATCGGAAGGGAGGCCCGCCTGCGCGGCGCTTATGTCGTGTTCGGGGGAATTCATGCAACGCTATACCCGGAGGAAGCGTTCAGCCACGGACGGGCGCACACCGTGGTGAAGGGTGATGGCGATGTTGTATGGACAAGGGTGCTCGAGGATTGCTGCAAAGGCGTCCCCGGGTCCGTCTATATGGGTGGGCGTATCGATGCTTCGGATTTTGTCCCGGCGAGGTGGGACCTGGTGCCGCGCAATCGATATATGTGGGCTTCAGTGCAGACCGTGCGCGGGTGTCCCAAGCACTGTTCCTTCTGTTCAGTCTGGCGGACCGACGGACAGAAACCCCGGCAAACAGCCACCGATGCGGTTATAGAAGAGATTGTCCAGCTGCGGCGCCTCGGATTCCGATACATTGCGCTAGCCGACGACAACTTCTATCCTGTTACCCTAACGGACCTCCGGCAGGCCGAGCGCAGAGGCGACAACCAGCATTTGCAGGAACTCATGACTATGCGGGAGGAGCGGTTCGAAATGATGGCGCGCCTGGCCATGCTCCCGCCAGATACCGTGTTTTTCACCCAGATTACGATGGAATCGGCTGAGGATCCGGATTTTCTGGAGGCCATGTGTAAGGCCAACATCAAAGGGGCGCTGGTCGGGATCGAATCGGTGACGCCGGATGGGCTGAAGGCGGTGTACAAGGATTTCAACCTGGCGGGACAGGATTTGGTGGACCGCCTGCGGAAGTTCCGAAGCCATGGCATCCATGTACTGGGCTCATTCATTTTCGGGTTGCCGAGCGACAGGCCCGAGACCTTCGATGCAACCGCGAAGGCAGCCCAGGACGCTGAGCTCACCTTTGCGCAGTTCGTAACGCTGACCCCATTCCCTGGGACCGTGGATTTCCTTCGATGGGAAAAAACGTTGGAGGGCAATGCCAAGACGGTCGAGGGGACTCCGATCAATCGCCATTGGCTGATTCCGCAGATTCTCCGGCCAAAGATTTTCTCGCCCCACCCGACTATGTCGGCAGAGGAAATCCGGCTGCGTACCCAGTCGGTGTGGGAACGTTTTTATTCCATGGGATTTATCTGGAGACGTTCGCGTTTTTTGAAATCACTGCGGGGTCGATTAACTTTCCTGCTCATTTCAAAAATATACCGGCAGATGTATGCGGATACGGGAATTGCCACGGATAGTGCGCGGATAGCAAGGTCGGCGCAATGGGCACGATGGCTGGCCAAGCCTTGCCGCCGCTTGTTTTCCGCTCGTCCCATGCCCGGCCTGAAGGTTCCCAAACCTGCAATAGTTGAACTCCGGGTCCACCCTCAGCCAGCAGAGTGAGGTTAGGAGGCCGAACAAAAAGCAACAGGCTCCAGCCGATTTCTTCGGCGAGGGATGCCTGGCAGGCCAGCCCTTGCGCATGTCAACGGCGATTGCGATCAGCGATTGCAGCCTCTTCCGTTTTGAAAGAACCCTGAAGTCGAGGTTACTGCATGAAAGGCACGAAATCTCAGAATTATTTGTCACGCACCTGCTTTCGCGGAACATGCGGTTTGAAGCGGATCTTGTAGACCAGCTCTTCAATTCCAGTGAAAGGCGCCTGGCACGCATTCTGCTGCAGCTTTCGCACTTCGGGAAAGAAAGTAGAGCCGAAATGGTGCTCTCCCGGGTAAGCCAGGAGTCTCTGGCTCAAATGATCGGTACGACCCGGTCACTGGTCAGGCGTTTTAGGGATAAGTTCAAGAAGATGGGTTTTGTCGAAAACAGTGAAAAGGGAGGGTTGACGGTCCACAGCAGCCTTCTGAGCATAATCCTGCACGATTAACAGGATTTATGATAGGCAGGCTCGTTGAGAACCTCGTCTCGTTTCGGCCGGCGCTTGGATTCTTATTTCACAATCGAGGTAGTGCACTCTCCGGACATTGATTCTTTACTATCGTTCGGCGCTTATCCACGAGCACCTGCAATACCATAAAAAAGTCGCCCTATTCATGGAGTTGGGTGCTGAGGAACAGGCAGGGCATTCGGGCCCTGCCCGCAATCTTGTTGGATTGTGCTCTCTGCGCATCCGGATGAAGAGCGCAGCTTCCTTGGGGTATTACAGAAACCCTCGGCCGGCGAGGGGCTTAATACAATTCCTGGCCACGAGGTCGCCTGGGACGATCGTTTTCGCGGGGTCCCCTGCGATTCGAATCCCGTCCGCCAAACTCCCGTTTCTTCTGCGGCCGTGCTTCGTTCACCGTCAAGGCTCGACCCGACAGAACTTGTCCATTCAACGATTTTACAGCAGTGTCGAGATTTGCCTCCGGAGCCAATTCGGCGAAGGCAAAGCCTCTCGAACGCCCGGTTTCCACTTCCCGCATAATGGTCACGCTCGCTACGGGTACGCTGCGGCTGGCAAAAAGTTCATTCAGTTCGGCATCGGCCACTTTGAACGACAGGTTTCCTATGAACAACTTGGTGGGCATAAACTCTCGATTCCAATTTAAGAATTCACAAAAAAGAGGTCCCGGAACCCGGGACCTCTACAAAAAATTTCGACCGGGTTACAGTTTCGTAACGTTCTGCGCCTGTAGCCCTTTGGGGCCCCGCGTCACTTCGAACTCGATACGGTCACCTTCGTTGAGCGATTTGAATCCCTCAGCCTGAATGGCGGAATGGTGAACAAATACATCGTCGCCGGATGCACGGCTGATGAAGCCGTAGCCCTTGTCATTGTTGAACCACTTTACTGTTCCTTCTTCTTTCATTTCTTGTCCTCAATTATTCACGCTCTAGGAGCGGAGATTTTTTTCCGACTGCACTGTACTCCTGTTCTCGTCACCATTCGGGATTCTTCGGCCAAAAACAAAAAAGGCTGCGCTCTCAATATCAGGAGACGCAGCCGCATTTCGTTACGATTGGTACAAAAACCTGATCAGACAGGAGGGCATTATACCTTGGATCCAAGTCCATTGCAAGGAATTACCTTTTCCGGCATACCCTCCAGCTTCAGATTTGAGGTTCAGTGCCTACCGAAGAACAGTACTGGCCTTTGCCTCATCTATGTACCGTTGCACATCCTCGGGAAGCAGCAATCGCTTCTTTTGGAGCTTGGTGGCCTCCTTCGTAACCTGCCCCACATATCCGTTGTGATCCTTATAGCGTTCTTCGAGCGAGAGCCGCGGATCACCCTCAGTGATGCGCTCAGCTCGCGAGCTTTTAAATGGTATCCACTGGCCTGACGCCTCACACCCATCAGGGCCGCCAAATTCGTCTGCTTTTGAATAGCGCAGGAAGGAGATGAAATCGCGCGTGGCGGCGAACCCGATTCCACCCACCACCGGATCTTTCGCCGTATATGTAAACTCGTAGATCGCACTTTGCTGGAACGATGTTCCAGCAGGCAGCAACCTGATGGATGTTCCGGGATGGATTTTGCTTGACAACTCATTGCTTAGGATAGGAAGAATGGACTGTCGTTGGGGGACGGGAATCACTGTATTCTACTGCTGATGAACAGAGAGCCTCCATTCCTCGCCATGGTACCAAATTTGTTCTGTATTCAACCAGATGGGATAACCGTATGAAAAAGCTGCTCGTGAAAAGTTTGCTGTTATTGCTGGTTTGTTCCGTAATCGTCCTCGTTTTACAGGCGCAGCAGCGCCAGATCAAAGAACCGGGATTGCAGGATACGCTGCTCTTGAAGGATTACAAGCCGCAATCCATTTTCAAGACGCCGCAGACCCAGGTCCTGAAGGCGAAGTACCCGGCCATTGACATGCACATGCATGCCCCCCGCCAGGGCGATCTGAAAACCGCCGCTGCCGAATTGCTGAAAAACATGGATGCATGCGGCATTCAGAAAACCATTCTCTTTTGCGGCACCGGAAAGGCATTCGATGACAATGCCGCCGTGTTCGGGAAATACCCCGATCGCATCGAATTGTGGTGCGGGCTTGAATTTTCCGGCAATGTTCCAGCTTCGACCATTGCCGAACTCGAGAGGTGCGTAAAGCTCGGCGCCAAAGGCGTTGGCGAGATCAGCGATAAAGGGTCCGGACTGCGTGGGGCCAATCCGCCCATGCATATCGATGATGCGCGCATGGATCCCGTCCTGGATAAATTGGCCGAACTGAAGCTGCCCATCAACGTTCACATGGGCGATCCGCAATGGATGTACGAAAAGATGGACCCCACCAATGATCTGCTGTTCGAAGCCCTCTACTTCCGACTCGACAACAAGCCGGGTATTTTTAATCTTCAGCAGATGGTAGGCGCCCTGGAAGGCGCCCTGAAAAAGCATCCGAAAACGACCTTTGTCGCCTGCCATTTCTTGAACCAGACATTCGACCTGAGCCGTCTTGGAGTCATGTTGGACAAGTATCCCAACCTGTATGCCGACGGATCTCAGAGAGAATGCTATCTTGCGGCCATCCCCAGGTTTGGAAAGCAGTTCATAGAAAAGTACGCTGACCGCATAACGTATGGCACGGATCAGGGTTACAGCCTGGCGATGTATCGTAACACCTTCCATATCTGGGAAACGCTCGACGAGCATTTCTACGCGTGGGATGTCGCGAACACGCGATTTGCCCTCTCCGGGTTAGGACTCAGCGATGCGACCCTGAAAAAGATGTACCGTGACAATGCGCTGAAGTTTTTGAAAAAGTAGCTCAGTGATCGCAAGCCGACGGGGGATTGCGGAGGCTTTCGAATTCCGCACGCTCTTGTTTCCCGCTTCGCTCGAAATACATGGGTGGACAGAAGCCGGCATTTAGCACCGGCTTCTGTGGCTATTACATCAAGATGCCGGGATCGCTCTTCGGTTTGACGGAGTCGAACGGCAGTTCCTTTTAATCGGCTCCCCCCGACACTCGCGTGGGGGGAGCCTCCCCTTGCAGCCCCGGATCGGGGAAGTCGTCAGTGTGTCCGGCATGGTTTACATAATTCCCTCCGCCTCCATGCGACGAACCAGCCCAGTCCACTCCCTCCTTTGAAGTCGTCAGAATTTTGAGTGAAGAGCCCGCCGCATCGAATCCTCACACACCGGCCGGCAGGAAGGAAAGTTTTGCCTGCCTGGAAGACTTTACTTCGAGCTCGGAATTATCAAAAAAAGCCAAGCATAAGAATTAAGTGCCTGAACGGAGGCCAAGTTCTGGGTTATATTGACAACATAGCGACTCTTGGGCACCGGAGAAAATCTCCTCCTGTTTATATCTATAAAATGTGTCGCAATGGAGATATTGATGACCCCAGTATCCCTAATCCAACCCCTGTTTGATGGCAAGGTCGATATAGTGGGTGATGTTCACGGGCAGATCGGAGCACTCCGCGCACTTCTCCACCACCTCGGGTATGGTGAGGATGGTTCTCATCCGGACGGACGCCAGCCGGTTTTTGTCGGCGATCTGACCGATAGAGGTCCGGACAGCCCCGCCGTCGTAAGATTCATCAAGCAGTTGGTCGATTCCGGCCGGGCACAGTGCGTTTTGGGGAACCACGATTTCAATATTTTGTGCCGGAAGGAAAAAAAGGAAAACCCATGGTTTTACGGGAAGCCGGCCTCCACCTCAGACTCGCCGGGAGGCGAAGTATTGGCTGATGACGATGACAGAGCCATAATACTCGGGTTTTTCGGTACGCTGCCTCTTGCCCTGGAACGCAGCGACCTGCTCGTGGTGCATGCCTATTGGGATGAAGCTACGGTGGATATTTGCCGCGGTGCCAACTGCGCAAAAACAATGTATGAGGAGCACTATCGGCGCATCCAGAATGAGCTGGATGGTGTTTCGGATGAGTGCGATCGGAAACTTGCGCATCAGAACAGGAACCCCGTCAAACTGCTCACCTCCGGTCCTGAAGAACGAGCCGCGGCGACTTTCATCGCGGGAGGTGAAAAGCAGTACGGATCGCGTGTCCCATGGTGGGAGCAGTATGAAGACGAACGCATTTGCGTCTTCGGACACTATTCCAAACCATACGGCGAACCGCATGGATGCGGGAAGGCCATCTGCGTCGATTATGGCGCCGCCTATCGCAGCCGCCGTCAAGATCCGCGGCTGAGGCTGGCTGCCGCCCGGTTTCCCGAGAAGAAACTGGTATTCGACGACGGGCAGGAAGAATTTCTGAATATTTGACCGATCCTGTCTGATCGCGGGTCCACGGGGTAAAGGAGAACACGACGGGGGACGGATAGAGCAGGTCCCCCGTCGTGCCTTGACGGGGAGAAACCGGAACACCTCTGGGCCGGCCGGGAAGGGAATCCTCAATCCGGACGGCCGCTGGTTACTATCTGTGAACTACTTCAACATCCTTTTCACGGCCCGGACCGTGACATTGGATGCAACGCTCTCTCACCTGACCCTTCGCGATAGATGCCTGATCTGTGCTGAATGAAGCTCCCCCGGTCCCAATCATATGCTGCCTGGCATCCGCTCCGTCGTGACATCCGGAACACGCCGAGGCGGTTGGCGTGATCTTTACGTCATTGGCCGGGTCATTGTCGATCAGGTTAAAGGTCGAACTCGAAGTGGCGGTAATAATGCTGCGGGTGTTAATCGTGGTTCCTCTAACATTCGGCTGAGGCGTGCCGGGGCCCACGGGGTAATAGCTGTTGTCGACATGACAGGTAGTGCAGGTTCTCAGCCTGTCCCTTCCTCCCGGGAATGGAATCGAGGTGAAGTCGGCGACGAGATGGTTGAATCCGATCATAACCAGGGGTGTGTGACGGAACCCGGCGGCCGTCGAGTGGATCCCGTGAACCATCCTTTTGAAGTCCGTCGGCATTTCCGGCCCATCTCCGGCCCATCTGTATCCGACATCGGTGACGTTGGAATTGTGGCAGATCACACATACCTGTACGTTATCGACTCGATTGTTTCCGTGCGCGGACAGCGGCTGGTGGCAGACATTGCAGCGGCTGGTTTCCACGACGGTCCGCCGGGCGTTGAGTGCGTTACCAGCAATGATGAAGAACTTGACTACGCTCTTGACCGGGACCCGGACTGTCCACTTGCCCAGCGCATCGAGACCCGCGGGATGCCCCTCTATCGCAGCGACTCCGGATCCGCTTGCATCCGGCGGGATCGGTTTTGTTGAAGTCGCGGTACAGATGAGGTAGCTATCGATTGACACACTCGAGCTGAGGGCATTTATTCCTATGGGCAGAGACGGGCCCGTCTTGCCACCAGTCAGAGTTGTCGGGATGGTTGAACCTGCGTTCGTATAATCCTTGGTATTCCAACCTATCTGAATAAACAGGCGGCTGGTGCCATTCGCCGTCTGCGTGAAGGCCGGATCGGTTTTCAAGTCGTAGCGCAGATTCCCATTACTGGGATTAGTCACCTCGAATGTGACGACCGGATACTCGCCGGGTGCGGTTTTGCTGATGCTGATGATGTTATATTGAAACTGTGGCGAATCGGCAAACGATGGTAAAGCTTGAGCAAGGACTAAGACAAAAACCGCTGTGATCGCGGATTTTTTCAGACTTGGTTTCATTATCCCTCCTGATGGGTGCTTGAACAGATAATTCAACGACAGGCAAAACAGGACTTGAGCTCTGGGCGAATCGGGAAAGCCTGCATATCCGCATGCAGCGCTCTTTAGTTCGAGAACCGCCGGGCAAAATCCGGAGGCGTTCACGAACAGGTGCAATGCATTCCGTTAGATATCCAACGATGCGGCAGTGAGCCCCGGCGCAGTCCGGCATCCCCCTTTCATGACGAACCTGAAGGGGTAAACCTCCAATGGGCCCGGAAAGCCTTCCTCCGGCGACTGCTGGCATCCCTCGATTGAGGCAGAAATGACGAAGCGCGCCTATTAGAGAAGGTCCTTACGGATTGCCGACTTTACGATGATCCTGATGCTTCATTCGCTGAGGTCTGCTGCAAAACCTGAATTGTCACACCTCAGGCTCGCAGCGGATCATGTTTCATTGGGATTAAGCAATTAGTTGGCCAAATTGGCAGGCGGTTTCGCTGAAATGCCATGCAGACCTGCAATTGATTAACAGCAATGAAGTTAATCGATTATTCAAGGCGGAAAAGTCCTCTTCACGGCAACGATGGAAGGACAAAGGGAGAGGATATCAGGGATAAATTCCTCTTCAGGCTGCGATCAAAACCTTAGGGGTGCCAGAACCTTGGCCGGCAAAAGAGCGTTACTGATACCACCCATTTTCCGGGTTGCTGCCTGCACTGATAGTTGGGGCGTTTGCCGCCACAATTTGGAGGCTGAATATGAGGGGACAAGCCATCTATCCGGCTTCGGGCGATTAGTCACTTCGGCTGCGGTGACAGAGTAGCGCCTTCCCGCAGCTCATCCGTTGCGCGCCGCACAACCAGGTCCCCGGCTTTCAGGTCGCCAAGAACCTCAACCAGGTCCCCGTCGGCAGCCAATCTCCGCACATCCACCCAGTGGGCTTTTCCCTTGAGGTTCTTTACTACAAACGTGCGCTCCGTGGTCGTCACAATGCTGGTTTTCGGAACGAAGAGGGATGGCTGCACCTTGCGGACCGGCCATTGAACTGTCGGATACATGCCCGGAGCGAGGGATCCGTCCAGGTTCATAACATCCAGTTCCACCGGCATGGTGCGCGTTTTTTGCTCCAGCGCTTGCGATATTCGCGCCACGGTCCCGGCATAGGAACGCCCGGGCTGCGCCGGGATCGTGAATTTCACATTGGCGCCCCGCATGACTCCGCCAACATTTTCCTCCGGTATTGCCACGATGACTCTGAGGTGTGATACCTGCTGGAGAATGAGCAAAGGGTGATCCGCACCCGGCCCCACCAGGGCCCCGGGGTGAACGAGGCGATCCGTCACCACACCGTCGAACGGGGCGGTGATTTTCAGGTAGGCCTGCATGTCGTTCAGCGATCGAACCATCGCCTCTGCTGCCCGGCTCGACTCCCTGCGTGCAGTGAGAAGGGCTTTGGCGGCCTCCATTTGTTTTTCAGCTTGAATGACTTCGTTGCCGGCGATGACACCCGGTGTTCGAGCTGCCGTTTGCAGATGTTCCAAGGTGGTTTGTGCAGCCGCGAGTTGAGCCTCGGCCTGATGGATTTCAGCTTCAGCGACGAGCACCATGGATTGGGCTTTGGCTATCTGGGTGGCCATTTCAGGTGCGGAGAGTTCGGCGAGGAGGTCGCCTTTATTGACGTTGCTCCCTCGGTCCACAAGGATGCGATCGACGTATCCCGCCACCCTGGCATGAAGCGAGACGCTCAGGTATGGTGCGATCTCGCCCGGCAGGTTGATCGTTCGCGTAACCGGCCTGACGGTCACGGGCACAAAATCCCCGGTTTGAGTCCAGGCGGCGCCGAGGGTGATGAGCGACGAGCAGATTGTCAAAACGATATTAAGGTTGCGTTGCGTCATAGTAACGGCTCGCTGGATCTTTGGGGTTGAGAGATGGGGAAGCAGTGGAAGCCCTGCCCTGCAAAACGGCATAGATCGACGGCAGAATCGTCAGGGTTGCGAAAGTCGATACGAGAAGGCCGCCGATGACAGCCCGGCCGAGGGGCGCCGATTGGGATCCGCCTTCGCCGATTCCGATGGCCATCGGCACCATGCCCGAAATCATAGCGGCTGCGGTCATGAGAATGGCGCGCAACCGGCTCGTGGCACCCTCGCGTGTGGCTTCAATCAACGACTTTCCTTGCTGCCGCAATCGTTCCGCAAAGGTGACCAGAAGAATCGAGTTCGCCACCGCGATCCCGATCGACATGATCGCGCCCATGAACGATTGAATGTTCAGGGTCGTACCGGTCAAACGGAGCATCAACAGGACGCCGCATAACACCGCCGGAACAGTCAGGATGACGGAGAGCGCCAGCCGCACGGACTGGAAATTCGCCGAGAGCAGGAGAAAGATCACCGCAATAGCCAGGAGCAATCCGATTCGAAGGCCGGCAATCGTCTGTTCGAGCGGAGGGATCTGGCCCCGGTATCGGACGCTGATTCCCCTGGGTGGCGCGCCGGCCCGCGCGAGCGCTGCCTTCAACTCCGGCGCCGCCTCACCAAGGGTAACGCCGCTCAGATTTGCGGTCAAACTGATCACGCGCTGGCCATTGTTGCGCTCGATCATTCCCGGCATGGCGCCGAGTTTCAGATCGGCAACGTTTGTCAGCGAGGTGTCGCCGGCGCCGCCATGCATGATCGGCAAATCCCCGAGATCCGCCACGTTTTGTACTTGATTGGGCGGCAGCTGAACCTGGATCTGGAAGGCATTGCCGGAGTTTGGATCGCGCCAGTAGTTCGGCTGGGTGAATCGCGAGGACGAAGTCGCGGGCACGACGGATCGGGCGATGTCGGCCATGGTCAAGCCGAACTGCCCGGCGCGGCCACGGCTGACATCGATGTCCAGTGTCGGGTAGTTGAGTTCCTGGGCAAACTGAAGATCACGCAAAAAGGTCAGTTTGGCCATCTCCGCCTGTAGCTTTTGAGCATAGGCGTAATCGTCCTGCAAGTTGATCCCCTGCACGGCCACTTCGACCGGTGTCGGAGAGCCGAAGCCCATGACTTGGCTGACGATGTCGCCAGCCTCGAACGAGAACCGGCAGGCCGGAAGTTCCCGCTGCAAAGCTCCCCGAAGCCTTTCCCGCAAGGCTTCTCCCCTTTTCATTTCGGGCCTGACAGCGACTTGAATCACCGCCTCCTGGGGTCCGCCGGTAAAAAGGTGGATCAGATTTACCGGATAGCTGGAGGGCACCACGCCTACGAAGTCACTGGTTATCAGGATGTTTTCCTGTCCGACTTCGCGGCGGATCACGTCCAGCGTGCGAAGCGCGATCCGCTCCGTTTCCTCCACCCGTGTGCCGGTGGGCGCGCGGAGCCGGAGCCGGAACACCGGCGCGTCGACATCGGGAAAGATCTCGGTTCCCATGCGCGGAAGCAGGACGTACACCAACCCCAGGGAAGTGGCCAAATAGACCAGGACAATCGGCCAACGGAACCGCAAGACGGGCCCCAGATAGCGTGAATAGGCCTTACGGAGGAGACCCATCCATCCCTCGCCGCGATGCGATTCCCTCATCAGCCACGTAGCAAATACCGGGACCAGACTGCTGGAGAGCAGATAGGAGGCAATCATCGCGAATCCGACGGAAAGCGAAAGAGGGACGAAAAGCTGCCGGCTCACCCCGACCATGAAAAAAGAAGGCACGAACACCGCGAGGATGCAAAGCATGGAAAGCATCCGCGCGATGGCGGTTTGGCTGGAAGCTTGAAGCACCGCCTGAGCCCTGGAAACGCCCGGCAGCATCTCCGCGTGGATATTTTCAATGGATACTGTCGCCTCGTCCACCAGGATGCCCACTGCCAGGGCTAGTCCCCCGAGCGTCATGATGTTGATCGTCTGGCCTGCACCCCAGAGAAGAACGACAGCGCTTAGCAGGGCGAACGGGATGTTGAGGACAACGATCAGCGCGCTTCGCCAGTCGCGCAGGAAGATCAGCACCATGAGGCCGGTCAAAAGCGCGCCGAGCAATCCCTCGTAGACCAGGCCGCGGATCGAGTTTGTGACATAGGGTGACTGGTCGAATTCAAGCTTCACCTCCACATCCTCAGGAACCGCCCTTTTGAAATCCGGCAAGGCGGCTTTGACAGCCTGGATCACCGCCAGGCTGGATGCGTCGGCGCGTTTGGTAACCGGGATGTATACAGTCCGTTTCCCATCCACATGAGCATAGGCGGTGACCAGGTCGGTGCCGTTTTCAATGCTCCCGATATCGCGGAGGAAAACAGTGGTTCCGGAGCCGGGCCGGATCGGCGTGCCCAACAGTTCTGTGAGGTCGCCACCCAGGGCCGCGTTGACTCTTGCGATGCGGTTGATCGTCCCTATCCGTATATTGCCGGATGGCATGACCAGGGTGGATTGGCTCACCGCCGAAATGGCCTCTTCCGGGGAAATGCGATACTGCTTCAGCTTCTGCGGGTCGAGCGTAATGACAACCGACCGTTGGTTGCCTCCGAACGGCGGCGGCGCCGATACACCGGGCAGCGTGGCGAAAAGGGGACGGATCCGGTTTAGCGCGAAATCCTGCAATTCACCCTGGGTGCGTGACGCGCTGCTGAAGACGAGTTGGCCCACGGCGATGCTTCCGGCATCGAAGCGCGTGATGAAGGGCGGGACGGTCCCGGGAGGCATGAAGGCGCGGGCGCGGTTCACATACCCCACGGTTTCCGACATGGCCTGGCTCATGTTGGTGCCCTCGTGGAACACGAGCTTCATGAGGGCTGCCCCCTGGATGCTTTTGCTTTCGACCCTGTCGATCCCCGTGATATAGAGGAAGTGATACTCGTAATAATAGGTCAGGTACCCTTCCATCTGGGCCGGATCCATGCCACCGTAAGGTTGAGCCACGTAAATCGCCGGATCCCCGACTTGCGGAAAGATGTCGACCGGCATTCGCTGCACGGCAAGCACGGCGCAGAGCGCGACTGCGGCCAGGACAACCAGGACGGTGATCGGCCTGCTGAGGGCGGCTAGAACGAGGCGCATATTGTCATATTCTCCTCAAATTCATTGGCTGGCTTCGCCAAGAAACGGCTGAATGTCTCCCGCGGCCGCGGCTATTGCCAGGAGTCCCCGCCAGACACCCAGCCGCGCAAGGGCATCGTCAATCTCCGATTGCGCAAGCAGCCGCTGCGCCTCCGCCACCTCGTCGATATTCCCCAGACCCGACTGGTAGCGCGCCGTCGCCCTTTCGACGGTTGCGCGGGCGGCTGAGAGCTGCAGCGGAGTGTTCGCCGCCACTCGCCGCGCTCCCGTCAAAACAGCCACGGCCGCATTCCATTGGGCTTTGAGATCTGCTGCGATCTGTTGTGACCTGGCCATCTCGGCCCTTATCGTCGATGCCTGCCCGGCCTCGCGCGCACGCGCGGCAAACCGGTCAAAGAGAGGAAACTCGACCGAAAAGCCCAAGCCGTAATTTTGCGTATCAGGGGCGAGGCCGTTCAGTCCTCCAAGCCGGTTTCCGTTTGTCTCGGCGCCAGTCCCACGCGCATAAGCTGCTGCCTGGAGATTGAATTTGGGGAAATAGGATCGCTCCAGAACCTTCAGCTGCGCTCTTAGTTGATCGACGATGGCGTTCTGTTCCCGGGCGACCGGATTCGCGGAGATGTCGGGCGCGGCGATGGCGTGTTCCTGCGGCAGCTGCAGTAACCGGGAGGCGTCGGCTGAAATCCGATCCGGTTCCATTCCCACAAATCGCGAGAGGTTTGCGCGCGAAACGTCGGTCGCCTGCTGGGCCCGGATCCACAACGTCCTCGCCGCAGCGATTTCGGCTTCGGCGCGCGAGGCGTCGGCTCCGGGGCGCAGCTGAGCATCGACCAGCGCATGGATCGTTCGTGCAATCACCTCGGCTCGATCCACGGCCGCCTGTGCTGCGCGGGCGGCCTCCTGGGCTGCCACCAGGGTGAAATAGGCATCTGCTGTCGCTACCGCGACATCAAAACTGTTTCGCTCCAGTGACGCCTCAGATCTCGTCCTTGCAGCCGTGGCGGCATCAACATTCGCCCGCCGATAACCGAAATCGAAGGGCTCCCACTTGACCAACGCACCGACCGCGCTGCCCCAAACCGACCCAAGGTTATTCGTCCCCAACACCGGGCCGGAAATGGAAGGGATGAAACCCTGAGGCAGCAGCATTCCGAAGATGTTGTTTCTCGTGGCGCGATTCACCTGCCCATACGCATCCACCCGCGGCAAATAGGCGGTCCGTGCGAGCTCAATGCCGGCGGATGCGGCATGGATTTGTTCCTCGGACACTCGAACGGAGGGGTAATTATGCAAGGCTGTCTCAACAGCCATGCTGATGGTCAAAGCTGCTGGCACGGTTTCCTGCTGTGCCGGGAGAACCGTACATGCCGCGAGCATTAGGATCAGTGCTCGCGCCGCGTATTTACACCTGCGGCCGTTTTGTTTCAACAAGGCAGAATCTCCCTTTAAATCCGTAGCCTTGGAGCAAACTTCCTCGTCCGCGGCCGGTCTGTATGATTCGTGCGGCCTGTGAAAATGTTTCAGATCCAAGATGCCTCCTTGCGGCGAGATGACCTTTTGGCGGTAATCGCTTTATGCGCATCGACGACCACTTCGCGATACAACTCCCCCACCTGGGACCTTACCAGAGCCAGAACTTTCCTCCCCTCCGCGGTGATTCGATATTCCTTCCGGGCGTGAATTCGACGGTTGGGATCGCCGACGCACTCCAGCCAGCCATGCCGCTCCAAACGGTTGAGCAGGGGGTACAGTGTCCCGGGGCTGATGGCATATCCATGCCGCCGCAGCTCCTGTGTCATCCACTGGCCGTAGACACGCCCCTCTGCAGCGTGGTGGAGAATATGCACTTTCCAGAAGCTGAGGAGGATTTCTCTGGCGACGGCGTGGATCATGATCAGTTTTTCCCCGATGAATGGGTCCGGACTGGAAATTACGAAGATCATCTACGGTTACCGATAATTTACTCCGTGCCGGATGCGACATCAAGGGGGAACTGCCATGTTTCGCGGCACAGCGGCCCACAGATGGGCGGAATCCTATCCTTGCATGCTGCGTGGCCTTCGCGGTTGGATCGAATGGATGGCTCAATCAACCATGCGGGATTGCCCTGTGATCCACGTGAAACGAAAAATGGGGCTACCTGTCTTTGACAGCGCGGATCTCAGAAGCGGATACCAGTGGTTTTTTGCGCAGGCATTTCGTTTCAGGTTTATTAGCGTGATGCAATGAAATCTTGCGGATTGAAATTCGCCCAGAAAGCAGCCTGCCTCCTTGGCGCCGGCAATTCAGGCAAACCAATGACTCTTACTTTGCTCACTGGCAGTGAGGGGATTCAAGAGAATCAACTCCGCTTGCTCAAAAGACCAGGATTCAAGACGTGCGCGCATCCAACCCGGAGACGTTCCGACGAACCGGTGCATGAGCTCATGGAGACTGGCTTACCCAATGCCTGCCAGGGTGTCCGGTATGGATGACTTTCGACAAAAATCTAAATATGATGCAGGCTCTTATGATTCGCATTGGGATTTTTTCGATCGTCCTTTGGTGCTTTGGCTCCCTGTTTGGAATCGCCGGCCAGAATGGCTCAGCACCTGTCTCCAGGCTCGAGGCCGACCAGGTCCAAGGCTCCATCGAACTGGACGGAAAGCTCGATGAGCTTTCCTGGCAACGGGCTAATGCGGCTGTCGAACTGGTGCAGCAATCGCCGCGGCCCGGTGAATCCACGCCCTACAAAACCACCGTACGCGTCCTGGTCTCACCCGACAATCTTTATTTCGGATTTGAATGCATCGATCCCGATCCTTCGAAGATTGCCATTCACACGAAGCAGAGAGACGGCTCTGTCTACGGCGACGATACCGTTACTATCGTATTGGACCCTTACGCGGATCACCGCACGGGGTATTTCTTCCAAATCAATGCAGCCGCGGCACGCCTGGATGGACTCGTAGCCGGGCCCGAGGAGCCGAAACTGGACTGGGATGGAATCTGGGACGCAAGAACGCAGCGATCGGCGCAAGGATGGTCTGCCGAGATCGTAATTCCCTTGCGGACGATAAGTTTCGCGCGCGGAGCCGACACTTGGGGGATCAATTTTGAGCGGAATATCGCACGGGAACGCATGGTCCTGCGATGGGCGTCACCGACTCTCGACTCATTCCTGTATGACCTGAGTCGGGCCGGCATTCTCGAGGGGATTCAAGGACTCAAACAGGGACTGGGGCTGGAAGTCAGCCCCAGCTTTGTCAGCCGAATGATAACCGATTTCCAGGAGGGAGCCCGCCGCTGGCAGCAGGAACCCGTCCTTGATGCTACCTACCGGATAACTCCGCAGATGGCGGCGGTTTTCACAGCCAACACTGATTTTGCAGAAACCGAAGTAGATTCCCGGCAGCTCAATCTCACCCGGTTCGAGTTGTTCTTCCCGGAACGGCGCCCCTTTTTCCTGGAGGGGGCAAATCAATATGAGTTCGGCTTGGGACTCAACGAAACTTTCCTGCCGTTTTTCAGCAGGCGAGTGGGACTTTACCGCGGCCAACCCATCGACATTAACACGGGATTCAAGCTGAATGGACGTGCCGGTCGATGGAATGTCGGTTTGCTGGATGTTCAAACCCGGGATACGGAGGTGCGGTGGAATGCCGACGATGTCGTCCCCGGGACCAACCTTTTCGCCGGTCGTCTCTCCTATGATCTGAATCCCAAACTGCGAGTCGGAACGCTGGTCACCCATGGCCATCCCGACGGAGTAACACGTAATGCCCTGGCTGGATTTGATGCCGTCTGGCGAACATCCGAGTTCATGGGCAACAAAAACTTCCTCATGGGCGCCTGGGGCGCCTTCAGCTCAGCAGACATTGCTGCCGGCGACCGGATTGGATGGGGGTTCAAAGTGGACTATCCCAACGACCTATGGGATTGCGCCACTTCACTCAATCATTTCGGTGAAGCACTCAATCCGGGGCTGGGATTCCTGCCGCGCCCGGGCACGAGGCGCTTTGAAGCCTCATGCGAATTCAAACCCAGGCCGAGCAAGACCGGGCCCTTTCACTGGGTGCGCCAGAATTTCATGGAGCATCGCTTTTATCACGTCACAAACTACAGGGGAGAAGTCGAATCCTGGCGCTTTTTCTGGGCGCCGGTCAACGTCCAGCTGGAATCCGGAGATCGCTTCGAGTTCAACTGGGTGCCGTATTACGAATACCTCCCCGAGCCCTTCGAAATTGGCGGCGTCACGCTTCCCGTTGGAGAGTATCGGTACGATCAATTCCGCCTGGAATTTCAGACGAGCCACCATCGGCCCTGGGAGTTCGGAACCACCACGTGGTTCGGGGGCTTCTACAATGGACACCTGGTTCAGCTGGAAAATTACCTTCGCTTCACATCCCCGGGAGGAACCTGGCAGACTGCCGTGAATTCCGCACAGAACTTCGGCACCCTGGTGCAGGGAAAATTCGCTCAAAGATTATGGCAGGTCGATCTCGCCTATGCCTTCAGCCCCAACCTCGTGTTGACGAGCTATTTGCAGTACGACAGCGAGTCCGAAAATGTAGGCAACAACCTGCGCCTTCGTTGGACCTTCCAGCCGGGCAACGATCTCTTTGTTGTCTGGAATCGCGGCTGGAAGCGACTTATCCTGAACCGTGATGAAGTGGGCTTTGTCCCTGAGGGCGAACTGCTGGCTGTGAAACTGCGTTGGACGTTCCGAAGGTAAACCGCGCGCACCTTTTGCTCCTTCCGGTCCACCGGTCCGGCTTTCTCTCAAGCCGCTGTTTCCGGCAGGCTCACACGCAAATGCGACGGCGATGCTGGTGGCAATCTCAAGGATGTTGTTATATAAGCGTCGTCCGTGGAGGCAAGGTATGCGCAAGAATGCCCTGATTGCTTTGACTCTGGTAGTCCTCGGAGCACCCCTGCTCCCAGCTGCTTTTCGCAAGGAAGATGTGAAAGTCCACAAGCTCGAAAACGGGCTCAAGATTCTGTTGGTGGAGGATCACAACATCCCGAATGTGGCTCTGTACACCTATTTTCATGTCGGTGCCCGCAATGAGCGCCCCGGATTGACAGGTGTGTCCCACTTCATCGAGCACATGATGTTCAACGGAACCAAGAGGTTTGGTCCGGGCGAGTTTGACCGGAAGATGGAGTTTGCGGGCGGCTCCAATAACGCTTCGACCGGTTCGGACATGACCGGCTACACCGACTGGTTCCCGGCGGCGGCGCTCGAGTCGATGATCGAAATGGAAGCCGACAGGATCCAGGGGCTTATTTTTGATCCCAAGGTATTTGAGTCCGAACGGGGTGTGATCGCTTCCGAACGGCGCATGGGGGTCGAAAATAACAACGATTCGATGCTGTCGGAGAACGTCCAGGCGACGGCCATCATGGCCCACCCTTACCATTGGGGTGTCATTGGGTGGATGAGCGATATATTAGGTTGGCGGCGGGACGAGGTCATCGGCTATTATCGCACCTACTATTCGCCCAACAATGCGGTCCTCGTGGCGGTAGGCGATTTTGACAGCGCCAGAGCGCTGGCTCTTATCACCAGATATTTCAGCGGGATTCCAGCGGGCGCCCCGCCCCCTCCGGTAATTACCACGGAACCGCCGCAGATGGGTCCCAAAACCGTCCTGATTCGCAAGGAGGCGCTGGCGCCCTCCTTTGAAATGGTGTTTCACGGGCCGAATTGCTCATCCGCTGATTATTACCCTCTCTCGATCCTGGGAATGACTCTTTTTAACGGGGAGAGCAGCCGCCTGTACCGGCGCCTGGTCCGCGAAGAGCAGTTGGCCATTTACGTGGGCGGGGGAGTTTTTGAAACCATAGATCCGGAACTCTTCCGCATATCAGTGAAACCGAGACCCGGCGCCGACCTCAGCCGGCTGGAGGCGGTGATTGAGGAGGAGCTCACCAAAGTCAAGAGCGGCGGAATTACGGAACAGGAGTATCAAAAAGCTCTGAACATGGTGAAAAATCAGTTCTACTCCGGGCTTCAGACGATCTCGGGGAAAGCCGGCCAGCTTGCGCGCGCGGAAATCCTGTACGGAAGCTTTGAAAGCCTTTTCACCCGGATGGACAGGTATTCAGCCGTGAAAAGAGAACGGATACAGGAAACGGCCAGGAAATATCTTGTGGAGAATAACAGGACGGTTGGAAAGCTGATTCCGATCGTGCCTGATGGAGGTGCGCGATGAAGCCAGCATTTAGAAGGACCGTCATCCTGCTCCTCGTTCTGGCAGCGAACACACTTGCCTTCGCGGCGTTCCTGCCCGAGCCGGAGAAACTGACCCTGAAAAACGGAATCACCGTGTTTTACCTCAGGAGCGAAAACCTTCCGCTGATCAGCCTGCGGATGTGGATCCGGGGAGCCGGGTTCGCCAGTGAATCCGCCGACCTCGAAGGGATAGCGAGCATGGCGTCGACACTTCTCATGAAAGGAACGGCGACCCGGAACGCGGAGTCCATCGCTGATGCCCTCGATTTCATGGGAGCGCGCTTCAGCGCCGGTGCCTACGATGAATATGCATCTGCGAGTGGTGAATGCCTGGTCGAACACTTTCCCAAACTCATGGAGATAGCCGCCGATTGCCTGATGAATCCGGCATTCAAGGAGGACGAGTTCAGCAAGGAGAAGAAAACACGGATCGACGCCCTGCGTGCCGCGAAGGACAATCCCGGAACGGCCGTGCGGTATTACTTCCAAAAGGCTTATTTTGGGGAGCATCCGATGGGTCACATTCGGACGGGCACGGAAACCGCCCTTAACAGAATGGTGACTGCCGATGTTAGATCCCACTACCTTAAATGCTACCGTCCGGAGCGGAGCACATTAGCTGTCGTTGGTGACATGGAGAAATCCCGGCTGATTGAAGTGTTGAACGCGACCATCGGCAATTGGAAACACCCGGGCTCCTCCTTGCCTCTCATTTCCACGCCTCCCGTGCCGAAACCGGCCGGAAAAAAACTGGTTCTTGTGGACAAACCGGACGCAACCCAGGCCTACTGGATGCTGGGGGCTCCGGGCTATGCCATGGGAGACAGGGACACGCCACAGGCGGCCGTCATGAACACCCTGTTCGGCGGCAGGTTCACTTCCTGGTTGGGCACGGAACTGCGAATCAAGCGCGGCCTCACCTACGGCGCGTCCAGCAATTTCATATCCTGGTCCAACGGAGGCCTGTTCAGCGCGAACTCCTATACGAAGAACGACAAGATAAGTGAAATGCTGGATATCACGCTCGGCCTCCTGGACCAAGCGCGGAAAGATGGATTCTCCGCCGAGGAAATTACGAGCTCCAGGAACTACATTGAAGGACAATTTCCGCCGACGCTCGAAACCAACGGCAGCAAGGCGGACGCCTATGTCCGGCTAAGTTTTTACAATCTCGGACTAGATTATTACGACCGCTATCTTGCGGGCATCCGGAATGTTACCCAATCTGCGGCGAAAGATGCGGCGAAACGTTGGATTCCCGAGAATGATTTTGTCCTGGTTGTTGTCGGCAAGGCTGCGGATATAAAATCCCAGCTGCAGAAGTATGGCACCTGGACGGAGAAGAAGATCAGCGACCCCGATTTCTGAAGAGCGGTCTTAGGCTCTTGAAAACCTCATTTCACCGTAGCGGGAGGTAGCTCACTTAGCCGTTTTTTGAATCGCGAAGAGCTGGTTCATGGTGGAGATGTAGAGAATACCGTTTGCGGCAACAGGTGAGCTGCTGATCGGCCTGTCGAGGCTGATTGTGTTGATGAGCTCCTTTTTCTTTCCGGCGCGAAAAACGAGGAGCTCTCCCTGCCTGGTAGCGAAATAAACCTTTTCATCCGCGAGCAAAGGCGAGGCCCAGATTTCATCCGCCACATCGTGGGTCCAGTATGGCTTGCCCGTTTCCACGTCAAGACAATGGATCTTCCGGCCGGTGTCGGCAATGAATACCAGCCCTCCGCCGATTGCCGGGGTGGCCATGACATGCCGCTCCATCGGGTAGGACCAGAGCCCGCCGTTTCTGCTGATGTCGCCGCCTTGCGCCGCGTCGAGGCACTTCAGCCAAGCCTGGTGTTTTCCCCACCACAAGTCGCCTCCCACAGTGACGAAGACGCGACCCTCGAAGAAAACCGGCATGGACATAATATTGCTGGGGCTCTCCCTGCGGTTACCGTTATAGAGATGGACATTATCCTTGGGCGAATCCGGGTCGCAGTCAAATTGCCAGACCTTTTTCAGGACGCCGATTCGCGCCGGGTTCGCAGACTCCTTTACGGCTGCCGATACTGGTTCGACCGAAGCGGCAGGGGAAGCATTGCTTTCCAGCGGCTCAAAGGCATAGACGATTCCGTCACCTCCGCAAAAGAAAATAAGAGAACGCCCATTGACGATGCCCGAGGCGGGCGAGGACCATGTGCTATGAAAGATCCTCGGTCCTATATGTTCACCATCCGTTGCCACGAGATGTCCCGTTTCCTTATCGAGCACTATCAGGCTCGGTGCGTCCGGGGAATTGATTTTCTTGTGGGAATCGTCCACGCCGTTGGAAGTGTTGATGTAGAGGTATCGTCCATGCACCAGGATGGAAGTGTGAGCCGAATCGTGCTGGCGCACACCGCATTCTTTCACCGTGTCGAACAGCCATACGATGTCCGCATCTAACGGCGAGAGGGGGACCGGATCGGTTCCCGTTGGAACAGAATGCTGCGCTTCGCTGCGGTAAGGGCCATCGTTTCCGTTTGCCATTCCGAGGAGATCGAGGCATGCAACCTCCCCTCGATTTGTGACCACAAAAACCCGGTTGCCTTCCACCGTAACGGGGGAGCAGATTCCCGCCCGCGGCCAATCCCAGTAGATGCTTTCCGTCCGCTTGGGAACCACCAATTGCCAGAGAAACTTGCCGTCCTTTTCGTTGAAGCACATCAACACACCGCGATCCCCTTGGTGTTTGGGATCGCGAGGGTTTCCGTTGTTGGTTCCGATAAAGACGCGTCCGCCTGCGATCACTGGGGTCGAATGAGTTTCCGTCCCGAGTTGTGCCAGCCATTTGATGTTCAATCCCGAAGCGGGATTGAACGAGTCGGCCAGTCCTTTTTCGTCTGATGCCATGTTGCGCGACCAGCGCTGTCCCCACTGGGCGCGATCTGCCGGCGTTGCATTCATTCCGAGGGCGATGACAGCCAAGGTCGTGGCAATCAGGGCAATGCGTGTCCGGCGCGGATTCTTCGCAAGGAGTTTCATGGGATTCTCGATCCTGAATTGCGGCTTATGGCGATGGGGCACGTCCTCATGGATCCCCGGCTTCATGGCTGGGGCTGAAGGGTTTTGCGCAAGCGTCCTACGTCGTAGTGCTGTTTTTTGAGGCGCTCCAGGATGCCGTCATAAACAGCCGGGTCCATTTGAGGTTTTCGACTCAGGATCCACAAATAGTTGCGATCGGGATGACCTACAACCGCATATTCATACTCGGTGCCCAGGTCAATAATCCAATAATCCCCTGAAAAGGGCCAGAAAAAGCGCACCTTCAGCCGGGCCTGGCTTTTGCGGTCTACAATCCAGGCTTTTCCTTTGGCGTCCTTCACGGCTCCGTTCAAGGTTTCCTTCCGGCATTGGTTCAACACATCGATATTGCCATCTTTGCGCAACGTATAGGTGGCAGTGCTGGCCACGCAGCCTTTCTGAAACCACTGCGGGTAGCTGGCGATTTCGTACCATTTTCCCAGATAGCGGTTCAAATCCACCTGCGATACCGTCTCGAGGGGTGGAGCCTTTTCTGATTCGCTGGAATAGAGGGGATAAGTGAGGACCATCAGCACTGCCCAGACCGGCACAATCGGCTTTGCACGAACCATTCCAGACGCCTCCCAAAATCGTCGGACGCACTCCGGATCTCCACCGGCATTCAACCTAGGCCCATAGGCCGGATAGTGTGCGCCTAATCTCGACCATTTTATGCTGGCGGAGCGGAATCAGGACAAAAAAAGTATCGGCGGAGCAGGGTATCCAATCCATCCAGGCCGGGCGGGGAAAAATTAGATTCTAAAAAAGCAGACCAATTAGCGGCAACTGGTAATAGACTCTGGCGCTATGAATTTACTGTTGTATCTCCTCGTTTTGTTGATTCCTTCTGCCGCGGCACAGGACAATCAGAATCCGGCAGCTCAATGGTCACGCTTTCGAGGGCCCAATGGCACCGGCCAGTCGGATGCCAAGGGCATCCCCGTCGAATGGGATGGAAAGGATGCCCTGCTTTGGAGATTGGCGATTCCGGGTAAAGGCAACTCTTCGCCGGTTGGCTGGGGCAGGAAGATTTTTCTCCAATCGGCGTCCGACAGCGGTCAGGAGCGCCTGCTACTCTGTCTCGATGTGGAAGACGGGAAGGTCCTCTGGACTCGATTGCTACAAGGGTCCCCGAAACAGACTCATTTGAAGAACACTCTGGCTACCTCCACCCCTGCAGTCGATGCAGAGCGCGTTTACGCTTTGTCCTGGGATGGAGAGAGTCTGTTATTAAGTGCCTATGACCATGATGGCGGACCGGTTTGGGCGCGGGACCTCGGGCCGTTTGTCGGGCAGCATGGAGCCGGTATCTCCCCCATTGTCTTTAACGGCAGGGTTTTTCTTGCCAACGACCAGGACGGGTCCTCATCCCTGCTGGCTTTGGACGCACATTCTGGAGAAAAGGCCTGGCAGGTTGCTCGCCCGGCCTTCGACGCGTGCTATTCCACCCCATTCGTGCTCGAGCGGCCCGGAACGCCGGCCATCCTGCTGGTTGCCAGTTCCGCCGGGATTACAGCCTACGACCCCGGGACTGGCAAGGTAATATGGAACTGGGTCTGGACCTTCCGGAACAAGCCGCTGCGAACCGTGGCTTCGCCTGTATATGCGAATGGTCTGGTATTTGCGAATAGCGGTGAGGGGGGCGGAGCCCGTCACATGGTAGCAGTCAAAATTCCGCGCGATGAAACCGGCGCTCTGCCAGAACTGGCATGGGAAAGCACGAAGACGTTTCCCTATGTTCCCACCATGCTGGCCGTGGAAGATCGCATCTGCTGGGTCAACGATTCGGGGATTGCAGGCTGCAATGCTGCTGCGACGGGCGAGCCCGTGTGGATGGAACGCCTTGGCGGGTCTATGGTGGCTTCGCCGATTCTCATCGATGGCAAGGTTTTCTCGGTGAGCGAGGACGGCGATGTCTTCGTGTTTTCGGCCACTCCAGCCTTCCGGCTCCTGGCCAAAAACTCGATTGCGGAGGTCGTGCGCGCAACTCCCGCCGTGGTGGGCACTCGCCTGCTCATCCGAGGATCAACCCATCTTTTCTGCTTCGGCCGGAAATAAAGGAATCGGCATCAGGCCGGGATCCAACCCTAAATTCACCGCATCAGCGCAGAAGCGCTCCACAGGATTGGAGCCTGGCCGTGAAGGTCGCCCAGAATGCGCGGACGGTTCAGGTAATATTCCAGGTCATTAAGCTTGTTGGTGCCCGCGCAGACATTTGCGACATTGGCATTGCCGTCCAGGTTTTTCACCAGGCCCAGCCAGGCCGCACGGGCTGCTTTCCCGTAAGGGCCCGGGTCGAGCCAGCCTTTTTTCACCCCGGTGATCATCGCAAAGGCGAACATGCCGGTGCCCGATGTCTCGGACCAGGCTTCCGGCTTGTCGATGAGCTGGCGCCAAAGGCCATCCTCGCCCTGGTACTTCAGCAGCGACGACATCATCTTCCGGTATCCTTCCAGGATCCGGCCCCGCTGAGCGTGGTTTTCGGGCAGCGAACGAAGCAGTTCCGCCATTCCCGCTGCTACCCAGCCGTTGCCGCGGCTCCAGTAAAAAGGGGTGTCCGGCGCATGATAAAAAAGCCCATTTGGTTGCTGAAGTCTATCCAGATAAGCGGCCATGGTAAGTGCCGACCGGTCTATATATTTGGCGATGCCGGTCGCACGGTAGGCCTGAACCTGGACCGCGGTGATCATAAACATGTCGTCGATCCAATACCTGGCTTCACGGGTGATACCGTCGGGACCTGGATCATCCCATTGGCGGTCGGCAAAGTTCAGTCCCAGATCCAGATATTTCTTTTCCCTGGTCTGCAGGAATATTTCCAGGGGGACTGTGCCGAATACGCGAAAATCGACATGCGGGCTCTGGGAGATCATGCTCGATTCCGGGGGCGACATCAGCCGGTCAAATTTCCTGATCAGCCTTTCCTGCAAATCCTTATCACCGGCCAATTGAGCCACGGTCAGCGCGCCGTACCAGGTGCAGACCTCGGGGTAGATGATGCCGATGCTGGCTTTGCTGGGATCCGATAGCGCCCGGTACGGTCGCACGATAAAGTTTTCCGCCACCCGCCGGCCGACCGCCTGCGGCGAAGCTCCTTCCGGCCAGCTGCTGAAGATTTGCTCCTGTGCCATTCCCCGAGACGCTGCTGCAAGCGCCAGTGCCGTGGTGAAAAAAAGCATGCGTGCCCTGTTATTGTTGCGCATCTTGGGTTCCCTTCAGGATGACGTCCGTTTTTATCGGCTCGCATCGACCCGATAAAACTGAGTCGAGCTGTCGTTGATCTCGATCCGGAAATTCTTGAGCAGCTTAATCATTTCTCCCCCTGCGAGGAGCGCCGGCCCATAGCCATGGGCCGCGTAAACGTTGGTCGGCCGGTAATAATAAAAAGCCGGATCAAATCCCATCCCGGTCCCGACGCAGGTTCCTTCCACTTGTCCCTGCGAATTCACCTTTGTGGAAACGGCGTGCCAGCCCAATAGCGCCGCCGGCCCGTAAGCCAAAGGATCGATCCATCCCTCGTTGATGGCGTGAGCCATGCAATAGGTGTAAATGGCGGTGGCCGAAGTTTCGAGATAGGAATCCGGCCGGTCCAGGAGCTGGTGCCAGAAACCGCTTCCCGATTGGCATGACGCCAGCCCCTTTAGATGCGCCCTCAGCAATTCCAGCATTTGAGGCCGGGCCGGGTGGTTTTCAGGCAGCACATCCAGCAGGTCAGAGGCGGCGAGGATGGCCCAACCGTTCGCACGTGCCCAGTGAAATTCGGGATGAATCTCCATGCCTTGAACCCAGCCGTGCATGTAGAGTCCTTTGTTGCGGTTGAACATGCGCTGTGAAAACTGCCGCATCTGCTTCACCGCATCGTCGAAATAACTGGATTCGCCGGTGAGTCTTCCCATTTCGGCCAGCGCGGGAACGCTCATATACAGGTCGTCGAGCCAGAGACTGTCAGGTTGAGGGCGGCTGCGCGCCAGCGTCCCGTCCGACAAACGCTGCTGCTTTGTGCTTATGTAATCTATAAATCGGTTGATGAGCGGGCGAACCTCCGCATTCACTCCGACGCGGGAGGCCCGAATGAGCGCGGCGCACATCGAACCCGAGTCATCCAGAGCACGCGGATCCAAAACTGACTGTAGAGGATTGGATGCCTTCGGATCGGCCTTGCGAAGCGCCCCAAAATGAGGCGCGATGTCAGCGATGAACGTGATCCGCTGTAAGGCATATTGTGTGAAATGAGGATCTCCGGTAGCCTCCCCGGACAAAAGCATTCCGGCGTATACAACTCCCCACTCGTAGCTGATCAGGCGGAAGGTTCCAGGCTCAATTACAGAATCGAAATCGACTTTGGAAAAGTCGGTGACCGGTTCCCCGGTCTGCCGGTTGATAAGCCGGGCCGGTGTGGAAGAATCCAGGTAGATTCTGATCCTGCTTAGCACCTCCGTGACCTGCGCCGCTTGGATCGGACCATAGGGCACCGGATATTCGGGTTTGAGCAGGTGCAGCGGCGTATTGGAGTCGTTCTGTTTGACCGGTGTGCCCTGTCCATAGACCGAATAAGGCGTGGCGGCCGAAACAAAAAGGGCGATGAGTGAGAGAAGGACGGTTGGATTCATGGCGTTTCCAGATCTAAATTAAACGAACCACAAAAATCGAACCAGGACGGCCTGTAATCCAATCACGGGAATTATAGCCGCATGACCGTGGCCTTCCCGCATTGTATCAATCTGATCCTGGATTGGTGCTCAAAATCCGGATCAGATTCTTTTGCCGCTCATTGGATCGCAAGTATGGCGCTCCCCTGCCTCAGAAATGGAGAGGCGCCTCTTGAATTGAGTGTTGCGTCCCTGGATGACCGACCGTAACATGATCTTTGCCCAGCATGGCATCGTGCCTGCAAGATCAAAATCAAAAGGATTTCTGGTGCCCTTCGTTATCGGAATTGATGTCGGATCCTCTGCAACCAAGGTCGGGCTGGTGACGCCGGAAGGGAACACCAGGATTGTGGTGAGGCATGCCTACCCAACGGAAGAGCCCCGGCCCGGCTTCAAGGAGCTCCATCCAGAGCTCTGGTGGAGCGCGGTGGTGGAAGGCCTTCGGGAGATTTGCGCAGGCGTGGCACCGCATGAAATCCTCGCGCTTTGTGCCATTGGACATATTTCCAGCCTGACATTCGTCGACGCGAAGGGGAAGCCTGTCCGGCATTCTTTCGGATTTCAAGACCAGCGCGCGAGTCGAGAACTTGAACAGCTCTACAACCGCTTTTCCCGCGAGGACCTGGCTTCACGGCTTGGCATTGATCTTCCGCCTTCGCCGACATGGCCATTGCCGAGACTGCTCTGGCTGCAGAAGCACGAACCGGAGACCCTCAACCGAACCCGCTATTTACTGCAGGCTAAGGACTACATCAATCTGCGTTTGACAGGGGAATTCGCGAGCGACGCCTCGAGTAGCCGGGGGCTATCCGACCTGGGGAATGATGGTGCAGCCGGGGCTGTGCTGGAAGGTTTAGGCATAAATCCGGAATGGGTCCCGCGGCTTCGCAGCTTCAGCGAGATTATCGGGAACGTTTCGGCGGAGGCCTCCGACATCACGGGTTTAAGACGCGGATTGCCGGTAGTTTGCGGCTGGAACGACCAGAATGCCTGTGTTCTGGGTAGCGGCGCAGTCGAACCGGGCGACGGATTCAACATAACGGGCACCAGCGAACACATGGGCGTGGTGACAAGCCGGGCATATGCCAACTCGAGGGTAATGTGCGGGCCGTTTATTCATGGCAGGAAACTGTTGTATGGAGCGACCCTGAGCGGAGGTGGTTCACTGGATTGGTATCAGAGAACCTCGGGCCGGGCGCTTTCGGAGCTGATTTCTCTCGCGGCGTCGGTACCGTCGGGTTCCGAATCGCTGCTTTTCCTGCCCTATCTGGAAGGCGAGCGAGCCCCGATTTGGGACCTCAAAGCCTCAGGAGCCTTTGTCGGACTGCGGACGCGGCACAACGAAGGACACATGGTGCGTGCCATCCTGGAAGGAGTCGCTTTCAGCCTCCGTCAAATCCGGGACTTGATCGAGGCCGAATCCGGCTATTCGACCGAGGAGGTGATAATCTGCGGAGGCGCTGCTCAGGGCCGGTTGTGGAACCAGATCAAGGCGGACATACTTGGGCGCACGGTCTCGGTTCCCTTGAACCCGGAAGCTGGTGTCCTGGGGGCGGCTATTCTGGCGGCCGTGTCCACCGGCTGCTACAGGGCCTGCGAAGTCGCTGCAGCAAATATGGTCCGGCAGGATTACAAACTGGCGCCCTTGCCGGACTCATCGGCCCGATACGAAAACCTTTACCAGGCCTATCAGGCGCTTTATCCGGCTCTCCGCGAGGTATCCCACCAGCTCTATGAGGAATGTGAACGGCAGAATGCAGCAAGAGATGAAGGTGAGATCAATGGCTGAAAAGTCAGCCGTCATTTTTGGGGCGGGGAAGACCGGGCGGGGTTTTATTGCGCACCTGCTTGCTCTGTCCGGATTCCGGATTACTTTTGTCGAAAAGTCCCCCGCGCTGGTCCGGCAATTGCGCCAACGGGGCGGGTATAGCATCCGGATCATGGGATCGCCGGCGAAGGACATCGTCATCGACGGATATGAAGTCTTTGATTCCGGTGAAAAAGAACGCATTGCCCGAGCCATCGCAAATGCCGGCGCCGTGTTCGTATCCGTTGGTGGCGCGAACCTTCCGCAAGTCGCCACGCTTCTGGCCGAAGGAATCCGAGCTTGTTGCTCGGGCGGCCGCACCAATTCTTTGAACATCATCCTGTGCGAGAATTATTTCCAACCGGGCCCGTGGTTGCGTGAATTGATTTGCGGGCAGCTCCAAGGACCCGGCCTGGACTGGTTCAATCAAAAGGCGGGCGTTGTCGAAGCATTGGTGCTGCGGTCTACGGTCGATCCTCCCGAAGAGGAGAAAGCGGCAGATCCGCTGGCATTGAATTCGCAGGATACCTGGGAAATGCCCGCCGACAAGGAAGGTTTCGTTGGCGAGATTCCGGCCGTGCTAGGTCTCGCTCCGAAGGAGAACTTCCAATGCGGTTTGATCCAGAAGCTCTACACCTACAACTCGGTCAATGCCGTTATCACTTATCTGGGTTACCTCAAGGGACATGTACTGCTGAGTGACGCTGCCAACGACGTGGAAATAGCTGAACTTGCGCGGGAGGCATCCCGCGAGTCTTGCGAAGCGCTTTGCGCTCACTTCGGGTTCGATCGCGAGGGTCAGGACAAGTTTGCTGCGCCAGCGATTGCCAAGTTTCAGAATCGCCAGATTGTCGATTCCATCGCCCGGAACGCCAGGGATCCCATCCGCAAGCTGGGTCGAAATGACAGGCTGGTCGGTCCCGCGTGCATGGCTATCGGGCACGGCATCCGGCCGGAAGCGCTATGCATCGGTATCGCGGCGGCATTGCGCTATGATGATCGCGGCGATGAGGCCGCACAAAAGCTGCAGGAAATGCTTTCGGAAAAAGGCCTTCTCTCGGTACTCGGTGAAATTTGCGGCATCGATCCCGGGGCCGAACTTGCGGGTCTAATACTTCAGGCGCGGGAGAAACTGGAGCGACGGTTCCCCGTCACTCAAAGCCACGTTCAGGGATAAGCCGAAAAACTTTTCGTATGCAAAGCCAAACCGGGGTAATTCTAGGTGCCGGCAAGATTGCCCGCGGATTCATCGCGCACTTGCTGACTTTATCGGGGTACCGGATCGTGTTCGTCGAGAAAAATCCGGCACTGGTCCAGCTGCTGCGCGAACGCGGCAGATACGGCATACGAATCATGGGAGCGCCGGAAAAAGATATTGTGATCGAAGGTTTTGAGACACTTGACGCTGACGAAGTCGAGCGCGTGGCCTTGGCCATTGCCAGCGCCGGCGTCGTCTTCATTTCTGTCGGAGGCCCGAATCTGCCGCAAGTCGCTCCCCTGCTGGCGGCAGGAATTCGAACGGGCTGTTCTTCCCGCCGAACGAGCCCTCTCAATTTCATACTGTGCGAAAACTATTTCCAGCCGGGCCAATGGCTTCGCGCGCTGATTTCCGAGCAGCTCCATGGCCCGGAATTGGAGTGGTTCCGTCGCCATGCCGGGATCGTCGAAACCATGGTGCTGCGCTCGGCCATCGAACCTACGGACGAGATGAGAGCTGAAGACCCGCTTTCACTCAAGTCGCAGGATTTTTGGGAATTGCCGGCCGATAAAGAGGCTTTCGTCGGCGAAGCCCCGCCGGTGCGCGGGCTTGCGCCCAAGGAGAAATTCCAGGGCGGGCTGGTCCGAAAACTGTACACCTATAACGCCGCCAATGCGACGATTGCCTACGCGGGGCATTGCAGGGGCTACACACTTTTGAGTGATGCTGCCAACGATGGTGAAATTGCGGAACTGGCTCGACAAGCAGTCCATGAGTCAAGCCAAGCGCTCTGCCTTCGATTCGGATTCGATGTGGAGGAACAACAGCGGTTCGCCTCATCGGCAATTGCAAAGTATCAGAATCGAGAGATCATCGATCTCATCGAACGCTGCGCCCGCGACCCCATCCGGAAGCTTGCTCGCAATGACCGCCTGGTTGGTCCGGCATGCCTTGCCCTGGAGGTGGGAATCCGGCCTGAGGCATTGAGCCGTGGTATTGCAGCCGCTCTCCTTTACAGCCATCCCGGAGATGAGTCAGCCATGAAACTTCAGGCAATGATCGCCTCAGAAGGTTTGGCAGAGGTGCTCCGCCGATTATGCGGCATCAATCCTGATGGTGATCTGGCAGCGATGGTGACCCGGGCCTATGAAGAGCTGAAGCAGAAGCGCATTGCCTCCTCGGTGCGGCCCATGGAAAAGGGGCAGGGCAGGAAGCCATGAGGCTCGTGCCGCGATCCGCGTCTTCAGATGCAAGGCTTCCCCTGATGGCATTATTGGTTGCCTCTGTGTTCCTCTGCTATGTGGCACGCAGTTCTTTCTCCATGATTGCGCCCGTGGTCGGCAAGGAACTTGGATTGCCGCCTGATAAACTGGGGATTCTGCTGTCGGCCTTCTTCTGGTCCTATGCCGTTTCCCTGGTGTTTGCCGGGCGACTGGTGGACCGGTTGAACGTAGCCTGGGTGCTGGGTGCAGGATTTCTGCTCTGGTCTTTGACAGCAGGGGCGACGGGGCTTGCCGGTTCTTTCGGCGCTTTGCTGGTGGTCCGTCTGGCCCTGGGGATCAGCCAGGCCACGGCCTACCCGTCCTACATGAAGATCATCGCTTCGACTTTCCCGGAAAGCCGCCGTGGCTTGGCGAGTTCCCTGATAGAGGCAGGGAACCAGTTTGGCACCACATGTGCGACGCTGACAGGAGGCTTCATCATTGCGGGCTTGGGCTGGCAGGCCTTCTGTTTCTTGATATCGGGTGTCAGCCTCCTCTGGCTTCCGGCGTGGGTGCGTTGGGCCCCCAGCATCACAGTTCCGGAGAGGAAAGCAGAGGGAGTTGCGGCCGGCCCGGGATTCAGGGACCTGCTGCGCGTCCGTTCAGCCTGGGGCACTTTTTTGGGGATGTTTGCGAGCAACTACACCTGGATCTTTCTTCTCACGTGGCTGCCTTCTTACCTTGTAATGGAACGTCACCTTCCTCTGAAAACGGTAGCAGTGCTCGGATCCGTGCCCATCCTGGCCCTCGCCTGTTCCTCGCCATTTTGCGGCTGGCTTTCTGACAGGTTCATCCAGCGGGGAGGGTCACCGACACGCGTCCGAAAGGCTTTCATGGTTTCCGGGTTCCTCTCGTGCACTTTGTTCGTTCCCGCGGTTCTGGCAAAGGACTCGACGGTCTGCATCATACTTCTGACCTTCAATTGTCTGGCATGGGGGCTGGTGAGCTCCAATGTCTGGCCGATCACGCAGACAATTGCCGGCCCGCGCATGGCTGGAACATGGGTAGGCCTGCAAAATGCCTGCGGCAATCTGGCCGGAGTTGTGGCCCCTGCACTCACGGGTATTATTGTGGCGAAAACGGGCGCTTTTTACCTGGCATTTGTGACGGTGTGGGTCGTTGCCGTGAGCGGCGCCTTGTCCTACCTGTTTATTGTTGGACCGGTTGAACCTGTGCGGTGGCAAGGTGAACACAAAAGTAACCGCCAAGACGATTAAAACCCCGGAGCCTTGGACAGATTTGTCGCGGCATTACTTTATCGGGCGAGCTGCATCCATTCCTTTGCGCCATTCCCAGATTCGTTTCCATTGCTCCTCCGAGGCTGTGAACGGGTTGAATCGGCTCGAGTCCACGTCCTGATAAAGCGCGCGATATTGCGCCGGATCACAATCGGGATTGGGCCGATTTGCCTGTGAATGGTTCACCCTCCGCCAGGCGTCGAGAGCGGCGCGCATTTCCGTAACACGTCCAGGCTGCTCCTGGGCGAGGTCGCGCATCTCGCCGATATCGGCCTCGAGGTTGTACAGCTCGGCTTTTTCCTCGTCATAGAATTCCACCATCATCCATGAGCCATCCCGCATCGCGCCGCTCGGCCGGCTGCCCTGGTTGGTGTAATGCGGGAAATGCCAGAAAAACCGGCGCTGCGGAAAAGCGCCCCGGCCGGTGAGCCCCGCCGCAAAACTGATGCCATCCAGGTTTTGCGGCGCGGGTTGTCCGGTTAGATCCAGCAGCGTGGATAGCCAGTCGGTGTTGATCACGGGTGCCTCGACAACCCTGCCGGCCTGCACGTGTGCCGGCCAGCGCACAATCAAAGGAATGCGCAGGCCGCCTTCGTAGACATAACCTTTGCCCGCGCGAAAGGGTGTGTTGTGCGTGATCCGCGCATGAGACCCTTCCGGCATATGCAGGCCGCCATTGTCGGACGTGAAGACGACGATGGTGTTTTCAGCGAGTTTCAGCGAATCCAGCTTGGCCAACAGCTGGCCTACCGTGTCATCGAGCGTTTCGATCACGCCGGCATAGACCGGCTCAAACGCGGTGGAGTTGTTGGCGATCCTTGCCGGTTGGGCGGTGTACGGAATATGGGGCGTGTTGTGGGCAAGGTAGACGAAGAAAGGCTGATTCCTGTTCGTTTCCATGAATCGCATCGCTGCCGAAGTGAGGTCGTATTCGCCTTTGCCGCCTTCGGTAGGGGAGGGGGTCGTGTTGGCTTTGCCGGGGTGATAGGAATCGAAGCCGTGTTCCAGCGGCCCGAACCCTTTGTCGCCAACGTGCCATTTGCCGAATGCGCCGCAGGTGTATCCTGCCGGTTTGAAATAGCGCGGAATCATCTTCTCGGTCAGAGGCACCTGCATCTCGATCTCCGGGTGCAGCACTTTCTGCGAGATGCGGTCGGATCGTCCGGGCAGAAATGTAGTCAGGTGCAACCGGGCCGGATTCTTGCCGGTTAAAATCGCAGCCCGCGAGGCCGAGCAGATCGGCTGCGCGCAGTAGGCGGAGGTAAACCGCGTTCCCCGGGCTGCCAGCCTATCGAGGTTGGGCGTGTGGTGATCCTGCCTCCCGTAACAATGGAGATCGTTGATGCCGAGGTCGTCGCACAGGATGAACACGACATTCGGCGGCCGCTCGCTCTTTCCTTCCGGGCTGTTGAGTGTCGAATCGGCGCTCTTTCCCAGCCATGGATAGAGCGCGGCGCCGGCCGCGCTTATCCTGGCAAGTTTCAGCAAGTCACGCCGGGTAAGTATCGCCCCCATGGGTCATCCTCCCTGCCGTGGGCCGGGATAGGTTTTTTTCCGTACCGGCTTTGAAGCCATCGTGTTTCAGCGTTATTTACGAATCTGCAGCGTCATCGGCCGTGTACAAAAAGCATCATACGGTTTGAGTCCCGAGAAAATCAGCGTCATCGAAACCCCATCAGGGCTGATCCATTTCGACGGCAGCCTGTATCCGTGCGTGCCTCCCAGTCCCCAGTCGCCGGTGTGAAAGACCGTCGTCCACGGGCCCCAGGGTTCCGGCGCGTCATAAATGCCCCATCCGCCTGCGTGATCGTATCCGAGGGCCAGCAAGTAGCGCTTGAGATGCGGATGATAGACCGCATCCAAACGCTGACAGTGCCTGGGATATCGGAACACGTCCCCTCGGTGAGCCAGATCGGTGGTCCATACGGGCCGATTTCCTGCCTCGATTCGTTCCAGGAATTCCCAGGCGGTGCGATCGCGCAAGCGGTTGGATGGGGCTCGCGCCAGGATCAAGCCGTCATCAGCTTCATAGGCGCTGCCGCCATCCTGCGAATAGGAGTAGATAAAATCATCGCGGGCGCCTTCGTTGTTTTTGCCATAGTTCAGAAATGAAGGCGAGCCGAAGCTCTCGTTGAAACGGAAACCCCAGGTCCACGTTTTGCCGTGATCCTCCGACCAGGCGAGTTGAGCGTTGCCTGAGTTCCGGACCCACATATACAAAACGCCATGAACCATGATCAGTCCGCTGGCTTTTTGGCCGCGAATTCCATCGCCGGTTCTCTCGCCGCTGGCAGACGGCAGGTTGAACCCTGTGATATTTTCCGGTCCGCCAGCCACTTTCGCAAAGCCGAGGCTCAATTTCCGTTCCGGCCTGGGGTTGAATCCCCAACCGTCGCCGTAAGCCGTGTACTGTTCTCCGTCATCTCCCCAAGTGATCGGCCAGTTGTCGCTGTCGACGGCATCGCAACGGATCATCGACGGCGGGCCAAAATGAACAGCTTGAATCTCCCCGGATGGAGGGTAAGGCGTTCTTTCTTTGATGGCTTCGCTCAAAGGCTGCATAAGGTGCTCGACCATCGGCGACCAGAACCCCGTTTCGCCGGCCCTCCGCTCCGGATTCAATATTTGACCGTTTCGGACCACAATCAGATCCAGGCTGGGCACGACCATGAGCAGCTGGTGTCCGGCTCCGGCGCCTGCGAAGGCATCGGAGGGCAGGCATGGCCATGCTCCGTTGGTATTCAACCACCAGGCCAGGCCCGAAGCGGGTGCGTTTTTCTCCTGCGAGATCGGCATCCCGGAAAAAGCCAGACCTTGCTCCACCGTCTTTCGCCCGATGAGTTGCCTGTGGTTCCATTCGCCGCGATGGAGCATGAGCGCGCCAATGGCTGCCGTAGCGCGCGGCGTAAAGGCTCCGCCGCCCCAGGTGGCATATAGCTCCAGGCCATTGAGCTCATAGGGGCGGCCGTAGCCAATCGACCAGGCTGAATCAGAAACTCCGAGCTGTCGAAGGACGCATGCCGCCAGAAGTTCCCGGATGTTTTTCTGAGGGGCCTCCCGGAGGCTGTAGGTGACTGCATACGCCAATGCTGCTATCCCGGGGTTGCTGTACTGGTAATTCTCACCCGGCTTGAAGATCACCGGCGCCTGGTGAATAGCTACGGAAAACGGATCGGGCTCCCGTCGCCAGAAAGCACCCTTCCAGCCCGGGAGCTGTGCGTGGGGCAGCCCGTCCTGTTCGGCATCCTCGATACCGGAAGTATGCGTAGCGAGGTGGCGGATCCTAATGCTCGATTTTTTGGGGTCACCCTGCCAGGCGGGGATATGTTTTGATGCGGGGTCGTCGGGGCTGATGACGCCATCGTCCATGGCCGTCAGAAGTGACATGCCCCCGACAATGGCCTTGGCCATCGAAGCCGTACCCAAGAGACCGTCCGGTCCCTGGTCGGGCCCATACCATTCGCAGACCATCTTGCCGTGGCGGATCACCAGAAATGCGGAAGTATGCCTTGCACTCAAGCTGGCCCTCAAGGCTTCGAATTTCTCTGGATCAAAACCTGTCTCCCCGGGCGAAGCCTTAGGCCACTGGCCCTCCATGGCCAATGCCCGACACAAGATGACAGCCCCAAGCATGGACCGGACGATCAAATTTCGAGACAATAGAGATCTCCAAGGGAAAAAATATTCGGCACCGCCGCACCGCTCCAGCCAGGAAGGTTTCATTCCACGTTACTCAGACATCTTACATTCAATTTCGTCGGGGGATATAAGGGATTGGGTGGTGGGCGAGGTCGTCGTGAATTAAGCCGACTAGGGCGATCTCTCGCGATCGCCAGAGGCGATCCGTTATGGCTCGTTCTTTGGTTGGATAGTTTTAACAATATCCTGATACGCTGTATACTCTGGTTTCACACCTAATCCATCATTTGTGGGCAGTGATTCATGAGCCATTTGAAATATCTGTCCAAGGCTGATCTGGCAGCGAAAATCCTTTGTGAGTTTTGGCGCTGGATTTGAGCCGGACATCAACGTCACCGTCAGTGGCGGACTCAAGGAAAACCGAAACGAAACCATGGATGAGTTGATCGAAGGTACGGAACAATGTCCTTATAAAGCTAAAGCAAGTGGCAAAAAACGCATTGAATATCACTACTAGGCATCCGCGAACTAGCTCCTTCGAGCCTTCATGGCCGCTGCAGTACGGCTGCCTGTTTCTTGCGGCAGTCACCGTCCTCTTTCTAGCGCCTTTCCTTGGGAGCGCATTTCATATCGACGAGCCCCTTTTCATATGGACCGCGCGCCAGATCGTGAATCAGCCCCTGAACCCTTATGGCTTCAATGTGGTTTGGACTTCAACCACGACGCCCATGTTCGAAGCGACTAAAAATCCGCCGCTGGCCTCTTATTTTGCCGCTCTCTGCGGAAAGTGCTTCGGCTGGTCGGAAACCGCATTGCACTCCGGTTTCCTTCTGCCCGCTATTGGATTGATCCTCGGCACCTATTATTTGGCGCGAAGATTCACCCGTTTGCCGCTCATCGCTTCTATCGCCTGCCTTTGCAGCCCAGCCTTTATGGTCTCGGCGACCAAAGTCATGTCGGATACCTTGATGGTGGCGCTTTGGCTTTGGGCTGCGATTCTCTGGTTGGAAGGGCTCGATCGCGATAAACCCCTGTTTCTGGCGTCTTCGGGATTGCTGATAGCTCTGGCGGCGCTCGCCAAATATTTCGCCGCGGCTTTGATCCCTTTACTTTTTGTGGTTACCCTCGCGAAAAAGCGACGCCTTGGCAATTGGGTGTGGTATCTCGCAATTCCCTTTCTTATTCTCCTGGGGTACGAAACCTGGAGCCGCGCTTTATACGGGCAAGGCCTCATTGTGGAGGCGGCCAGCTATGCGCATGCCTCCAATAGTCAGGATTCAGTTTCGTGGCCCGCCAATGGAGTGGTCGGGATTGCATTTATCGGCGGCTGCATGCTGCCGGGACTGTTGGCCACGCCTTTTTTCTGGTCGCGGAAAGAAGTTCTCGCAGGCATCGCACTTTGTGGCCTGGCGGCCTTCGCGGTTGCCAATGGCTGGCTCGCATCCACCTCCTATGTCCCGGGCAGCCACCTTGTCTTCGTCGGCCTGCAATTTTCACTTTGCCTTGCGGGCGGATTATCGATCCTGGGGCTCGCTGCTTCGGATTGGAGGCGGACGAGGGATTCGAACTCCCTTTTGCTCGCTCTTTGGGTGCTTGGCACACTGGTTTTCACCAGCTTTCTAAATTGGACCGTAAACGCGCGCTCGATCCTTCCAATGATACCGGCCGCAGGTATATTGATGGCGCGTCGGTTTGAATCGAGCACTGAAAGCAACCTGAAACGCCGAATGGCCGTTCTGGTATTTTCACTTTGGCTCCCGGGAATCCTGTCACTCGCGGTGGTTTCATCGGATGCTCGCGCTTGCGGAATCCGCACGCGGGGCCGCCTCTGCATTGCAGGTCAGGGCTCAAAACTATACGGGATCCCTTCGCTTCCAGGGGCATTGGGGCTTTCAATACTACATGGAATTGCTTGGAGCTCAGCCGCTGGATAGTTCCAGAATCGAAGAACTTCGGAACGGTGATATCGTCGTCATCCCCCTGAATAACACGGGAACATTCGATCTTGAACCGAAGCTCATAGAATCCCGCGAGATTATCGAGATCAACTTGAAGGAATGGGTTGGCACCATGCAGCCCGAACTCGGTGCGGGTTTTTATTCATCCATGTGGGGGCCCTTACCCTTCGCGTTCGGCAGGTTTCCGAGCGAGCAATACCAGCTCATCAGGATCAGCCACCGACAGTGAAAAGGAACCTCGAACCGGTCCGCACACCGTCACACCTTTATTGTTTCAATCGGTTTTGGAGCCCTTGGACTGTCGGATAAAAAGAAGGTTGTTGATTGGCCGGAAGCAGCGCGTACACCCTTTGCGCATAGCTTAGGGCCCGGCGGATGTCCCCCAACTCTTCAAAAAGCTTGCTTATCTGAAAAAGGACCGTTGTGTTGTTCAAGTCTTTGGCCGTCGAGTCCAGCTCTGAAGCAACGGCTTCATCGTATCGGCCAAGCTTTTTCAGCAAAAGCAGCCTTTGCTTCTGCACCTTTATCTCCCCGGGGTTGAGCCGGCACGCCTGTTCGTAGTTTTTCAGCGCGCCTTCAGAATCACCTCTAGCCCCGGCAATATCCCCCAAAGCGGCGTAGGCTTCATAATTTGCCGTATCGAGCGATTTCGCTTTTAGATATTGCCGCTGTGCCGATTCGAGATCGCCAAGTTGAAATTCGGCTTCTCCCCATTCGCGATAAAAGGATGCTTGATTAGGCCATAGCCTGCTGGTTTGGGGATAAAGCGCCACGGCCTTGCGCAAATGGTTGGTCCTCGCTGACATGTCGTCGATCAATTCGCCGTGGACGGTGTGGTAGCGGGCGAGGTTCCGAATGAACAGCGCGCTGAAAGGATTCCTGCCGAGCGAGCCGTTAATCAAACTCTCAGCCCGGTCCAGGCTCCTCCATCGCGCCTGCTCATCGTTAGTGATGCGAGCAGACTCGACCAGGGCTTGCGCCTCGTAAAACTGGAAGAAATCTTTACCTGCTGCTGCATTGACACTTTCCCGGTAGAGAAAAAGAGATTCCGCGAGAGAGACATTACTATTGGTTTCAATGGCCAGCTTGAAAAACATATCCGCGCGCAACGGCTCCAATGTCAACTGGTGACTAAGGAAAAAAACGCCGCACAGCAGAAGTAGACCGAGGATCGATGCTTCTTTTGAGGATTGTGGGCGGGCATTAACTGCGGTGACATCAGATCTCCACAGGCTCCACCACAGGGCAGCCAACATCAGCACCAGGGCCATGAAAAAGACATTGAGCAGGCCGACGACGAAATCGGAGGCGGCTTGTGGGGGAAGTCCTTCGGAACTCCCTTCGATCTGGAGCGATTTGACGATGCCGTAGACTGCCCAGACGCTAAGCGTTATCCCAAGAAATAGCGGCATTCCCGAATTGAAGGAAGGTTGATTGGCAACCCCGGTGCAGGAGTTCTTAAAAGAAATCGCGAAGCCGATTGCCAGCATCAGAATAACAATGGTTCCGTCCGCGATCCCTGTTACCAGCTCATTGTTGGAATTCAGGAATTTTGACCAGGTGCCCCAAAATATGGACAGTGCGTTGGACTCCCCTCGAACGGAAATGAGATTCCAATCGAGCACCAGCATAATGACGGCGATGAGGAGAGTGTAAAAAAGCATCCGCTGCCGGAATAGCCCCGGTACAGCCGACGCCGGTTTTTTGGCGGCGCCTGCTTTGGGCTGCTTCCCCCCTGACTGCGGCTGCAAAAAACGGGCGCCCACGCCCTCCTCCGCCAGTCCCCGCGTGCCCAAAAGTACCATGGCAGCGGCAAACAGGTAAAAATATGGCCGCGAGACAGTGGTGGATATTCCGAGATGAATTTCAACGAAGTGTGCTATCAGCGCTGTCAGAAGCAGCAAAATGGTGCTTCCATATGGATTTGCCGGGCCGCCGCCATGAACGGATCCGCGAAAGCCGGAATAGACGCAGTAGCCAAAGACCGCTACGATCAGGGACGCCGCTGCTCCAAGGCCAACCAGGTAGGGGACTCCCAGGATGCAGGGAAATCCGATGCAGAGAACGATGGAGCTGACGCTGATCAGAATAAACGCTTTGCGGTCCTTGCCTGAGCCGATGAAATCAAGCCAGGAAAATGCGTAGAATGCCAGGGCGAAATAGATGAGGAGATTCGCCGCAGCCCCGAGGAGTCCTGTAGTTGCCAAGGCATCAAGGGATTCATTATGAGCCCGATCAGGAATGGTTTCCTGACCCTCCAGCTCCGTCAGTTCGCGCCTGTCGTGGTGCAGTCCTATCGGAGAGAATGATTCCGGCCCGTAGCCGATGAATCGCCGGATAGGGTTCAGCGCATCCTTGTAGTCGTTGTAGCCCACCAGCGGCTCATTGTCCTTAAAGTGGTCAACAATTCCTCGCCAGATGACACGCCTCACTTCAACCGTGCCGCCCCGGTAATCTGTTCCCGGAAGTTTGCCGGAGAGATTCGAGATAATCGGGTTTGAAAAGGCGGCCAAAAAGAGGAATAGAATTGCCGGCGCAGCCGGCAGAAGCGACCAGCTCAGCCACAACCAGCGGACATGCTTTTTGAAGTACAGGAATCCAAATAAGGCAAATATGGCCAGCGCGGCGGATAATAAGGGCAAGACGCGACCATGGGATAAACGGGTGAATCCCCAAATGCCAGCGCCGCCGATGGCGAGCCCTAATGCTACAGTCCCGAATGCAGGAAGCAGGTCCCGAAGGTCAAGTTTGGCGCCCTGTTTGGCAACAAGAAAAAAGAGGATCGCCAGATATCCCGCCACGAGCGCGCCAATCCAGGGGCCGCGGCTGTCTGTCAAGACGAGGGCTGTCAATTGAGTTATCAGGATCAGTCCCGTGGATCCGGCAGCCAGAATATTAGCTTTGTTGCGTTTCTCTCCCTTTACGCTCCTGATCTCGTGGATGAGGTATTCGAGCGTGAATGGCACCACCATAATCAGGTAACCGCCCAGAAATATGGGATTACCGATGGTCGAGCCAAAGCGCCCCGAGAACTTGTCGATCCCCAATAAGGGGGAGGATCTGTTGAAATGCTGCAGGATAGCTCCCAGCGCGACGGGAAAACTGGTGAGGAGCACCGTTGCCTGGAGGCGCCGCCACTGTTCCTTTGTTCGCAAGCCATCCTGGATGGATAAAAAGAGAATCAAGTAGCATAAAAGGGCGGATGCTCCCTGCATCCTGTAAGCGGATCCCCACCAGCTGGTAGAGGGAGCCACGGATAATGACGTAGAAAGCAATGTGGTGCCGGCGACTGCGACCAGTGGCAACGCGAAAGGACGCCTCCACCAGGAGGTTTCATTCGGTTTCTTTGAGTGCTTTCGCGCGCGCCTGCAGTATTCATCTGTTTTTTTTACGATCAGGGCTGAAGCCGCGATGAGGGCCAGAGAGCGCAGGAGCAGGCTTTTGGTCGCGTCGAAAGGCTGGAAGGAAAATGGATTATAGAATAAGGGCGTCAGCAGCAAAGTGGCCAGCCAGGCCAATTCCATGGCACTGTCACAGATATTTTCGATGCGTGAGACGGTTGAGTTTTCCATTTTTCCACCCAAACAGATGCTGATTCGGGATGATAAAATCCGACGCCGGGCCATGGATGAACGGCCTTGAAGGCCTTATTTTTCGAGCATGCAATCGGATTCTACCTCTGCGGTGCCCTTGACCATCTGTCGATCCGCTGTCCGATATGCGCGGCATTCCGCGGATGACAGGATGCCCTAATCTGCTTATAGCCTGCGGAAAAGTATTTTCCGCATTGCGGGATATTTTGCCAGCGCTAGGATGAGCTTCCTATGGTGGTTGAAAGTGACGGTTTTTCGGATCAGAGGCATGAGGCCGTTGGAAGCCCACAAGTCGAAAATACCTTCAATCTCAGTGTCGGTCAGTCTTTGCATGAGCAGCCGCAGGGTGAGTTGGGCTTCGAGTTCTTCGAGGATTCGGTCCTGCCAGCGGCTTTGATAGGCGTGAAGGGCTGCTTCGTCCAATTGATCAGCCTTCAACCGCTCTGCCATGACGCCCGCTGCGATGGATGCGCTGACGATACCGTAATATATGCCTCCTCCGGTCGTGGGTTTGACCAGTCCCGCGGCATCCCCTACCACAAGGAGGCGATCGGCGTACGTTTTCCGAATCGGAGCCAAGGGCAGCATTCGCTGACGGGGCGCGGCTCCTGAATCCAAACAGATTCCGGCACGCTCCCCTATTCGTTCGAGGAACCGGTCAAAACAAGGAAGAATGTTCCCATCTCCGACCAATCCCACTCTCGCACAATTTTCCGATCCACGCCTCACGGGGACAACCCAGGCAAAGCCCTTAGGTGCGACTTCAACTCCGAAATGCAGTTCGACCGCACCAGGGCGCGCCACGGGCACTTCAATCTGCGCCGAATTCAGAAAGACGGGCGGGAGGCCCAGCCCCAGGTTCTTCTGCAGGGAGTAATTGGCTCCGGTGGCGATAATGCAGGCTCGTGATGTGCGCGGGCGATCTTCTCCAGCGCAATGGACATGGACGCAAGACCGTCCTACATCAACATCCGTGACCTTTTTGCCGAGACAGATCTCTGCTCCGTGTCTCACGGCATCCCGGCTTAGAGCCTGGTCGAAAGCCCGGCGATCGACGACCAGCGCCTCGACTCGTTCCGTGGCATAAGCGACAACCTGGCCGGCCGGCGAAAAAAACTGCACTTCCTCCAACTTGTTGAGGATGGCCGATTTCGGGAGGGCGAACTCGTCGAAGGCTTCGGGCGCGAGGATTCCGGTGCAATGGACAGGTTCACCTGCGACCGGGTGCTCCTCAAGAACCGTTACCCCGAATCCTTCTCGGGCAAGGCAAATGGCGGCATAGAGCCCCGCAGGTCCTCCGCCAATAATGATTGCATCCTTCGATCCGTTCATGGTTTTCTTGAGACCTATTGCCAGCGTGCCTGTGCAGATACGATCCGGGAATAATACCGCGCGAACGAGAATCTACAAACTTGAAAGCTCATTCTTGCGCGCCTTGATTTTGTCCCCCCGCACCTCCCACCTGCCGCGGAAACTGATGTAAAAGGACATAACGATCAAGCGCAAATCCAGCCAAAAACTCTGCCGCCGTATATAAAAGAGATCATAACGGAATTTGTGCGCCCGCGTGACATCCCGGTCGGCGTAAATCTGAGCAATTCCGGTCAATCCCGGGCGCACCGCCAGCCGTTCTCTAAATCCCGGAATGGCCTCGTCAGGGAGATCTCCCTGCGATTCATTGGATTGAACTTCGTTAATCGGCAGCGCCCGGGGGCCGACGAAGCTCATGTCGCCGACAAAAATATTCCAGATTTGGGGAAGCTCATCCATTGCCGTCGCCCGCAAAATTCTGCCTGTGCGGGTGATCCTGGGATCGTCAGCTGTGGCCTGGACCGATCGCTTAATGTCCAGATTCTTGTACATGGTGCGAAACTTCAAGGCGAGAAATTTCCGCCCTCCTTTGCCCCAGCGGCTTTGGGGGAAGAATATGGGAAATCCGTCGTCCAGAACTATGGCAATTGCAAAAACCAACCACAGGGGAGATGAGAGTATCAGTCCAATCCCTGCAAGGCCGGCATCGAATGCCCTTTTCAACCCGACATTGAGATTGGAATGAGCATCAAGGGAATTATGTCCCAAGGACTTCACGGTAAACTCCCAGAGTTCTGGCCGCCATTCGATCGGCTGTAAATTCCTGTTCGACCCGCTGTCGCGCAGCCCGGCCCAGTCTTTCACTCAGAGCGGGATCCTGAAGCAAACGGTTCAGGGCTGTGGCCAGGGCCACGGGATCTCCTGGTTTGACCAGGAGGCCGGTGACTTCATGCCTGGTGACAAATCGTACTCCAGTAGGCAGGTCGCTGGCCACGACGGGCTTTCCGCAGGCCATCGCTTCCAGTTGGACGATGCCGAAGGCCTCGCAGCGATCTATGGAGGGCAACACGAAAACATTGGCCGAATTCATGAGCACCCGCAGCCTCGAATCCGAAACCTCACCGCACAATACGACCTTTCCCTCAATTCCAAGCTGGCGGGCCAGGTTCTTTAGTGCAGTTCCGTCCGTGCCGCGTCCGGCTGCTACAAGGCACCCAGGCACTTGGGCCATCGCCTGAAGCAGGATCTCCAGTCCTTTGTAGTATCGGTGCGCGCCGACGAACAGCACTATCCGGCCCCCCATTTCCCGGCGGAATGATTCGGCTTCAGCTTCCTCCCCTTCGCGCAGAACCGAATTTTCGAGCTCGATGCCGAAGGGTATCATGATGCATTTGCTACGGAAGCCGGAGAGTAAGCTCGAGGACTCCATATACTCTTTCGAGCTCACAAGGATCCTGCGGGCCTTCCCCAGCAGCGATCGAAGCACCGGATTGTAGAGCGGGAGGAAGATCTTCTGCTTGATGATATCCGAATGATACGTCAGAACAAGGGGTGCCCGGTTGCCACCGAGAAGGTATGTAAGATCGCCCATTGGATTGGGAAAGTGGAGGTGGATGATATCGGGATTGAGACGTCGCAACTCAACAGGGGCCGTCGGGCAGAGAGGCACCGATGCGTAGCGTCCGAATTCGGGCACACGGATTATCCGGATTCCTCCAGGGTTTTCTTCCTTTCGGCGACCGGATCGGCTTGGCACCAGGACGGTGATCTCCACATTACGGGACAGCCGCCCGCACAGCAGGCTCATGTGCTGTTCGATTCCGCCGGTGGTCGGAGGGTAGTAGTCCTTGAAAACGTGCACAACTTTCATAAGGCTCTGACGGCTATCTATGCGTGTAACTCGCGTGAAGGGTGCAAATGATAGTGTTTCACAAGCATGAATTCAATCATTTTGGAAAGACTTCGACCGGTCCTGAACGAACCTGTGAGCGGCGATTGGAATCAGATCCGTCCATCTGTTTTCGTCCGCTGTTCTGCTGCAATCCGGTAGGCTTTCAATGTCTCCTCTGCGGTCCGCTCCCAGGTGAATCTTCGAGCCCTGGCCATTCCTTGGGCGCGAAGGGTGTCACGCAGTCCTGAATCCTCGAGCAGGCGCGTCAATGCGGATGCCAGAGCCTCCCCATCGAGCGGATCGAACAAGACTGCGGCTTCACCGACCACTTCCGGCAAACTCGACACATTCGCGCAAACTACCGGAGATCCGCACGCCATGGCCTCCAGGGGAGGCAACCCGAATCCTTCGTACGTCGAGGGGAAAACAAACAGCTGCGCGCCGGCGTAGAGCGAAGGCAGGTCAGAGTGGGAGACGTTGTGCCGGAAAAACACCCGGCTCTGCAAGCCCAACTCCCCAACCTGCCGCTTCGCTTCGGGATAACGCTCATCCCAATGGCCGGCCAGAACCAGCACGGCTTCCGTTTGCACGCGCGCCCAGGCTTGAACCAGGCGGACGAGATTTTTGTGAGGCTTATTGCTGCCGACATACAAGGCGTAGCGTGCCGGTAGATTCAATTTTTCTCGCATGCACTCGATTTCCGCGTGGACTGCCGGTTGAAATTGTTCGTCTGCCGCCAGATACGTGACCGTTATTTTCTTGCGCGGGAATCCGAAGAGGCGCTGAAGGTCGGCGGCTGCCGAATGCGAAATAGTGAGAATGTGAGCGGCGCGGCGCCCGGCCAGCAGATTCAACGCCCGGTACAACAAACGCTTTCCCGGGTTTGGGATCTCGGCGAGTCGTATAAGCGGCAGCACATCTTCCAGGGTAACCGCGGCAGGCATGGGCAGGAAGTAAGGCATGACGTAATACGCCGAGTGCCACAGCGACGCCCGGGAGGTCAGCGCGCGATTCAGCCCAAGCCATTGTTCTCGCGGCGAAAAAGGCGGGACGTCAATCCTGACCAGTTCAACATTCGGAAATTTCGCGAGCGAAGAGATGTCGTAACGCGTGTTGCGCAAGCGCGGGCTGTGAAGGATGCGGAAATCTGCTTCCGGCGCGACGCGGGCGAGCGCCTCGGCCAGATTGAATGCGTAGCGCGCGATGCCTGGAAAGTGGTCTTGGATGTGGCGGCCATCAAGAATGATCGCCTGGTCGGCTGTTCGTTTCATAGGCTCATTAAGACAGACGGAGCTCATGCCTTTTTACCCTCGGCCGGAAGTCAGGGCCGAGGCACAGGAGGTGTCCCCATAAGGGTACGGTAGAATTCCGCGGTCCGTGCGGCGACTACTTCCTGGCTATAATACTTGTGAACGCGAGCGATTCCACGTTCCCGCATCTCGCGACGCAGTTGGGCTGACGCCTCCAACCTTTTGAGGCATTCGGCCAAATCAGCTGCATCCCCCTCCTTGAAGACCATCCCAGCGTCCCCAATGACTTCCGGAATGGCGCCGCAATCCGAACCGATTACGGCTACCCCGCACGCCATTGCTTCAACCAGCACACGGCCGAATTGCTCCTTCCAGACAGGCGTGCTCCGCGAAGGAAGGACCAGGACATCGGCGGAGGCCAACTGAGCCGGCATTTTCTCAATGGCCACCGGAGGGTGCAACTCGAATCGATCGGCCAGGCCGGATGCCAGGGCCTGAGCTGCCAAGTTGGATCGCAAGGGCCCATCGCCGATGAGGCGCAGTCGAAAATGCTTTTCCAACAGGCGCATCGCTTCAAGGAGCGTGTCCAGCCCCTTTTCCGGCGCAAAGCGGCCGATGAAAAGCACTGTAAACGGTTCTGGGCTCGTACGTATAGAACAGGGTTGAAATATTTGAGTATCAACGCCCTGGGGCGGAATCACGGCCGCGATATTCCGGAAGCACATCTCCTTCAGAACTTTCACTGCTTCCTGATTGGCGCACAGAATGGCATCCGGCTGGCTGAGAGTGACTTGGATGACTTTGTGAACATACCATCGTTTAACGCGATTCACATTCTGCCAGGTATGGAAAATGAGTTTGGCCCCGGGAGCGAAAAGCCGGCGCGCCAGCGCGATCTGCAGGGTTGCCAGACTGTCGGGCTCCTCCTCGGCGTGGATCAGATCTGGGCGGGTCTTGGTCAGGGCAAAAGTCAAAGTGCGGTAGAGCGCCCGATGCGGGTCATTCGGCCTGCCCAGCATGGGCACGCGGATTGTAGGGATCAGCTCCCCGGCGGCCGGTCTCAGGGGCGAGGTCCCGTACTCGTCGCTCCATGAAGCGGGCCGGATGCAGCTCATTTCCAAATCAGGCTCCGCGTTCAGGAGAAGAATCTTTTTCTCCATCGTCGGGTGCCGGTATCGGGCGATATGAAGAACTCTTATCATGAAGGGAACCCGGAGCAGGATTTACCTGAGCAATCGTCTTGCCAGACAGGGGGCGGCAATCAACATTCTACGCCACGGGCCGGCACCTTCATCGCGAGCTTCATCGAGGAGCGCGTCCAGCATGTGCAAATGCGTGTAGATTTCCCGCCGCGCAGAGCGCCGCTCTGCCGCCGTTGCACTTCTCATGGGGGCCAGCCGGCGGAGGTTGGATCCGGTCATGATTCCGAGAATCTGATCCACGCGATGGGAATAGGTGTGTTCGTTTGCAGTTCGCCTCTGTCCGGCCGCAGCGATCTTTTCTCGTTCGTCCTGGTGGGCAAGGTAGTACGCAACTTTGTCCAGGAGATCACCGTCATCCTGGTAGGTAACGAGTTCCTCTCCAATTCGGAATAGCTCATCCAGGCCATTCGCAACCGAATCGGTTAGCACAAGCGCGCCTGATGCCGTGCCCTCGAAGATCCTCATGGTTACATCGCCGGCGATGCTGGTATTGAAAACAATCCGGGACTGGCTATAGACGCAGCCGACTTCTTCAGGGGTATAGGAACGATAAAAGTCGTTGCAGCGGAAACGGCTGGCGAGCAGTTTCAGCCGCCGGGCACGACCGGTCGACCGATGCGCTATTGCGATATTACCCACAAAGCCAACTTCGTACGCCGGCATCAGATCATGGCGCCGATGGACGTCAGGCGCGGCGGCAAGTGGCACCCAAAATACCTGGTCGTGGCCGGACGCTTGTTTGAACGCTGCTACATAATCTCGCTGGGCAATGAAAACCGCGTCGAAGAAGGTTCCGACGGTTTTACGCCACTGCCCAAGGTGGACGTCGATCAGGTAGCAGGCTGTCGGCACCTGCACATTTTCAATGCCGGGGGGGAAATATCGGCCACCAGGATCTATCCACAAGAACAGATCGGTTTTCGACGGTAGATTGGAGATGATCTTGTCCACCGGCGTTGTACCCTCAAAACCAAAGCGCTCGGTGCACGCCAAACCGACATAGGTGACCTCATGGCCCCGTTCTCGCAACCCGCGTTCCAGATGATAGCCGGCCGCGGTGGGAAACCAACGATAGCCTAGCGCGACGTGCATTGCGATATCCGATCCCTTCGCTTCTGGTTCGATGAGCCTTGGCCTACGACCTTGAAACCATTTGGCAGTGGATTTAAATCAATGGCTGAAAGGTGGAAGACTGCCGAATCGGTCTGAATCTACGATACGCCATCTCTCCCCGCTTGGCCCCACTGTCTTCCCCAAAATAGTGAACAGGGCAGGGGAGAGGCAAACAAATAATAACAAAAAAGTTCCATTCACGAGGACATCATGAATAATGGTTTTTTCCTTCAATGGTTCGTGGGTAGAGGAATTGCAATGGGCAGCCTGAATCATGGTTATTTGTTCCAGAATAGAGCCATGATTCTCCTGCTTAGAATCAAGGATTTCATCTTTAGGCTGCTTCCCAAACGCGAACGATTGCTTCCGGAAAAAATCACCAAAATACTGCTTATAAAACCGGACCATTTGGGGGATATGCTTCTTTTGACATCCATTCTGCCGCTGATCCGGGAAAGCTATCCTGTTGCCTGCATTGACGTTGTCTGCGGACGATGGAGCAGACCAATTCTGGACAATAATCCCTATATCCGACACAGGATCTTGATCAACCATTGCATAAAAAACCGTGAAAATCAGACGGCGCATAAGAAGGTTCTGGTATTCATGTCTGATTATTTATCTGCTCTATGGCGGATCAGGCGGGAGAATTATGACCTGTGCCTGCTGCTGCGCGCCTACGGATTTAATCTGGCCTCACTTGCCGTTCTATCCAATTCGAAATATATCGTTGGTCATGGGACAGGGGGCTATGGCCCTCTTTTTGATGGGTTGGCCCAGTGGAAGCCGGGGCTTCATGAAGTCGACCATTTTATGGAGGTTTTGGCAAAGGCCGGGATTGAATCGAACGGGAGGCCATTCTACAGGATCTATCCCGATCGAATGGATGAGCAAATTGTACTGAATCTGCTCGAAGAGCGATTAGGGGAGCGTGCAAAATTCGCGATAGTACACCCAGGCGCGGGGGATATGCGCAAGAGCCTCAGGCTGGAGGATTGGAGAAAGGTTGTGAACATGCTGTCCGAAAAGGGCTTTCGGACAGTTCTGACTGGAAGCGTTGCAGAAAAAGAAATGGCTGCTTCGATCGCCCTCGAGGATTCGATCATTCTCTGCGGCACTTTGACGCAGCTCCAACTAGCAATTCTATTTCAGAAAGCGGCTGCAATTGTCACGGTCGATACGATTGCCTCCCATCTCGGCGGCTGGAGCGGGGTGCCCACGGCGGTGTTTTTTTGCGGGATCAACGACATGAGGCAATGGCGGCCTCTCGGCGAGAAGGTGAGGCTTTTAGTGAATGAATGCAGCCTGGCTCCCTGCTTGAACGGCTGCGTTGAACTGAGCTGCCTGCAGCCCAACTTTCAGTCCTTCGCTGAGTTTTTGGCGGAGCTTTCATAACGACATGGTATTTGCCTTGGCTGTCTGCCGGCTTGGGAACTCCTTAATTCTGGCGCTCGAAGGATCGTTGTGCCATGCTGCCCTTGGGGTTATTTGATCATAGCCGACGCGATTTTTCGTTTCGACTGTCACCCTGTAAAGCAACAGATAGGCCGGCGAGCGAAGCCCGGTGAACGCCTTGCTGGACTCTCGGGGTTTCGCCGGCGGGATGATGGGTGGCAATAAGCCAATTATGGCCAGCGGTTAACTCCACCCCGGCAAACCCTGGCTGCCGAAACCAACTGCCATTTTTAGGCAACGTACGACGAATGAAACTCATGGCTTGAGATGACAACAGAGAATACCCCCGCCAGGAGCAACAATATTGCCCGAATAGCTGTTCGGAGCACGGTCTGGGTTGGCCTGGGTACGTACCTGAATATCCTGATAGGGTTTTCCGCCACTCTGGTCCTCACTCGACTGCTGGGCCCGGAAGTTTTCGGCTTTTTCTCCATGGCGGTTTTTTGGAGCACGCTGCTTAATCTGCGCACAAAAGCGGCACTCAACTATGCCGCGATTCAGAACCCTCATACTACGGGCGAATTGATGGGGACCTACCTCGCCCTCGATCTGATCGCCGCTGGTGGTTCGCTGCTGTTAAGCATTCTTTGCGCGGCAGTGCTTTCTCTGCTCGGGTACAGGGAGGAAATCATCAGGGCGATGGTGGTCCTAATGATTGCCGACGCATTATCTGTCATCGTCAGTCCCCTGAGTATGGTCTTGGAGAAGGAACTGCAACTGAGTCGAGTGACATTGAATTCAGTCATTGCTTCCGTACTCGCCTATACGGCGGCTATCTTCATCGCTTTGAATCACGGCGGATTATGGAGCCTGCTGGCCATAAATCTAGTAACCACGCTGGCATCCATCGGCGGTATCTATTGGATATGCAAACGGCGCTGGCCGCAGGCATTCGTTCTCGAATGGCGATTCAGCCGTGACGTGGCCAGGAGGCTGTTACGCGTTGGTCTGCCTACGGGTTTGTCGTTGGCGGCCATGAGCTCCATCGTGACGCAATTCGACAACTTTCTCATCGGTACTTTTGTCGGTTACACAACACTCGGCTATTACGACCGCGCTTACCGAATTGCCCATTGGCCCAATCTCCTGTTAACCATGATCATTGGCAGGGTCGGATTCTTGACTTTCGCCAAAATACAGCACGATTTGCCCCGACTGACCCATTCAGTACGAATGACTCTTTGGGCTCTCACGACGTTAGGTATTCCGATGGCGCTGGTTCTGTTTTTTGGAGCGCCCGACATCATAGGCATTTTGTATGGGCCGAGCTGGATTGCGAGTACTTTCTTTCTGCGCTTTCTTGCGATCTATTCGCTTTTCTGGCCCTTTGTTAGCGTGGGTTTCTGGCTCTGCATCGCGCTGGGTCACACTCGGCAAGCCACCATCCTTACGGCCACTCAAGCCCTGACACTGGTAGTAATTGCCACGCCTTTGACTTTGCGATTTGGAGTGGATGGAACCATTGCCGGTGTATTTATTACCATGTTGGCTTCATTCGGTCTCAGCTGCTACTACCTCTTTAGGCAAGTGCCTCTTTCCATCGACGCGGTTTTCAGAGGGCCGGCGCTCGCGGCTCTTGTTGCCATAGGGATGATCCTGATGGCGCGACAAATTATTCAATGGGATAGCCTGGCGCCAATCCTGCGGTTGTCGATCGTCGGCGTGCTGGGGCCTGGTACATTCGGAGTTGCCCTGTTCGCCTTGCGCTCGTCCGAAATGACGGAACGGATCCGTTACCTCCGACAGGTCTGGAACAGGGAATAGATTCGCTGGCAAGGGCGCTGGATGTGTGGTACAAAGTAAAGCTTTTGCATAATCTTAGGGCATTCTGCACATGAAAGTTCTTATTACCGGCATAACCGGCATGGTGGGCAGTCACCTGGCGGAATATATTCTTTCAAACCACCCATCCGTAGAAGTCCACGGGCTGTTGCGCTGGCGCAGCCCGATCGACAACATCCGTGATTTCCAATCCCACTTGAAACTGCATCAGGCAGAATTGAGGGATCTCCATTCGCTCGTCAGACTGATCCAGAAGGTCAAGCCCGAACGGATTTTCCATCTCGCCGCGCAATCCTACGTTACCACCAGTTTTGACGCGCCCGCCGACACACTGCACACTAATGTCATCGGGACAACCAACCTGCTGGACGCGTTGCGAATAACGCAAACCGACGCAAGGATCCATATCTGCAGTTCATCCGAGGTGTACGGCCAAGTCAAAGAGGATGAATTGCCCATCAGGGAGAGCAACCCGTTCCGCCCTGCCAGCCCCTATGCGGTATCCAAAGTCGGCGAGGATATGATTGCGCTGCAATATTTCCTCTCCTATGGGATCAAAACCATACGGACGCGGATGTTTACCCATACCGGTCCGCGACGCGGGGATGTTTTTGCCGAAAGCGCGTTCGCGAAGCAAATCGCGGAAATCGAAGCCGGACTGCGCCCGAATCCTGTCCGGATCGGCAATCCGAAAAGCGTGCGCACATTTGCCGATGTTCGTGACGCCGTTCGCGCTTATTGGTTGTTGCTGGAAAAATGTCCCCCAGGCGAGGTCTATAACATCGGCGGCAACCGCACCATGACGATAGGCGATATGCTCGAAATGCTCAAGGGCATGGCTCGATGCCGAATCGAACATGAAATCGACCCCGGTCTGCTCCGCCCGTCGGATGTCACTTTACAGATCCCGGATACAACCAAGTTTCAAGCGGCCACTGGCTGGCGGCCAGAAATTCCTCTCGAAAAGACGCTGGAAGACCTGCTCGAATACCACCGCTCGATAATCAAAGGAAAAATCGCGAAATCCTGAATTATGGTCATTTCAAAAACACCGTACCGCATCTCATTTTTCGGCGGAGGGACTGATTATCCCGCATGGTATCTCAAAGAAGGCGGGTCCGTCGTGTCCACGACGATCGACAAGTATTGCTACATAAGTTGCCGCGTCCTGCCCCCCTTTTTCAATATCAAACATCGCATTGTCTGGTCGCACATCGAAACGGTGGCATCCATTTCCGAAGTTTTACATCCCGCTGTGCGGGAGGGACTGCGCTTCCTCGGATTTGACGACTCGGTGGGCCTGGAAATTCACCACCAGGGCGATTTGCCCGCGCGGGCGGGAATGGGATCGAGTTCGTCATTCGCGGTCGGGTTGATCAATGCGCTGACCGCTTTACAGGGTCGGCAGGCCGGCAAGCACGACCTGGCGCTCAAGGCAATTGCCCTGGAGCAAAATGTGCTCAAAGAGCACGTCGGTTCACAGGATCAGGTGGCAGCGGCCTATGGCGGGTTCAATCAGATTCGTTTTTTACAGAGCGGCAATGTCCGGGTCGAACCCGTGACGATCCTGCCGCAGCGCCTGGCCGATCTTGAGGCGCGCCTGATGCTGTTTTACCTGGGCACGAGCCGCACCGCCTCGGATGTCGCGGCAAAAATCATCGCCAATATGGACAGCAAGCGCGACGAACTGCGCCGCTTGGCTGAAATGGTTGAAAAATCCCTCGAAATTCTGAACGGCTCATCGGACTTGGATGAGTTTGGCACATTGTTGCATGAAGCCTGGCAACTCAAACGCGACTTGTGTCATGCCGTCAGCAATTCCACCGTGGATGACTTTTACGAAACTGCCATGCGCCTGGGAGCCATCGGCGGAAAACTCCTGGGAGCCGGAGGAACGGGTTTTATGCTGTTCTACGTCCCTCCCGAAAAGCAGCAGGCGATCATCCGACGGTTTTCAGCCTATTTGCATGTCCCTTTCAAATTTGAACGAGAAGGCAGCTCACTGATCTACCATGCGCCGGACGACTATCAAGCGGCTTGTGCCTCGGTATGAAAATCCATGCCACACGTTATTGACTGCCTGACAATCGACAAATTCGCCTGCTGCATCGGTGCGAGTCCCGAGGCCATTACTTCGGATGTGCGGGAGTTGCTTGCAGGTTCAGATATGCGCTATCGCGCGCTGCCTCCCGATGAAAGGGATGCCGTGATGCTCGGTATCCTCAGGCAGCTCGACGCCGGCGAGTTCGCGAGGGTGGGCAAGGAACGCAAGGGGATCTGGGAAAAAGCCTGGACTGCGAGTGCCGAAAACTATGCAAGGCGGCAGGCGCTTGAGGGACTGGTGCCTGAGTATCACACACGGGCAAGACAAATTATCCGTTTGAATCGAGAATACGTCCAGTCGGCTGGAACGGAAAATCTTGAGTTTGGCTTCTCTCAAGCTTTCCGGCGTTGGCTATTTCAGACCTATTTCGGTTCCGTCAAGGCGATCTACGAGTTCGGTTGCGGCAGCGGCGTCAATTTGGTGACCCTGGCCAAAATGTACCCGGACAAAGATCTGTACGGACTGGATTGGGCGGAATCTGCCGTACGGCTGGTGAATCAATTCGGCCAGGAACAGGGATTGAAGGTGCGCGGCCGAGGATTCGATCTTTTTGCGCCGGATTCAGCATTGACCCTTGAACCCGACAGCGCCATCCTGACCATGTGCGCGCTCGAGCAGATCGGAGACAAATACGAGGCGTTTCTGCAGTTTGCGCTTGATCGGTCACCCACAATTTGCCTGAATATGGAGCCACTCTGCGAGTTGTATGATACGGAAAATCTGGTTGATTACCTGGCTTACCGTTATCATAAGCAGCGGGGTTATCTTGATGGCTACCTCACCCGCTTGAAAAAGCTTGAAGCTGATGGCCGCATCGAGATCCTCAAGACGCAGCGCGTCTACTTTGGCAATCTTTATCATGAAGGGTACTCGTTCATTGCATGGCGGCCCCGCTAGGAAACTGGGAGACTCTTTCCATTCAGGAGCTATTCTCATCGCCGTGGGTCAGGGTTCTGATTCAGCAAGTGCGGCTGCCTGACGGACGGGTCATAGATGATTATTATAAGGTCGAGCTCCGCGATTACACGGGCGTGGTTGCCAGGACTTGCGACGGAAAAATCGTCTTTGAGCGGCAGTATAAACACGGCGTCGGCCATGTGAGTCTTATGCTGCCCGGAGGTGCGATCGAAAACGGAGAGTCTCCTCTTTCATCGGCTCAGCGGGAACTGCTCGAAGAGACCGGGTACGTCGCGGATGAATGGAGGTTTTTGGGCAGCTTCGTTACCGATGCGAACCAGGGCATTTCAACAGTACATTTGTTTTGCGCTGAGGGTGCTCAACTCATCCAACCGCCCGATTCTCAGGATCTGGAAGACATGGAAACTGTGCTGATGAATCCGGACGAGATCGCCTCCGCCGTGCAGAATGGTGAAATCGCGGTTCTGGGAGTAATCGCGGCGCTGGCACTCAGCTGCAAGCCTGAACTCCACAAGGGCCTGAGGAATGAAAATGTCAGACGGTAAGCTGCAGGTCAATAAAACCAGGCTTGAGGGCGTGCTGCTGCTCAGGCCATCCACTCTCTTCGAGGACTTCCGCGGACAATACGTGGAGTTGTACAACGAAAAGCTCTTTGCCGAAAGCGGAATCACTATAAAGTTTTTGCAGGACGACATCTCTGTCTCCTCGCGGCATGTCTTGCGTGGCATCCACGGTGATTCAGAGACCTGGAAACTGGTTTCGTGCCTGCATGGGCGATTTTATCTCGTCGTGGTCAACTGGGATCCCGCGTCGCCGCAGTGCGGGCAATGGGACTCATTTACCCTCTCCGATCAAAACCGGTTTCAGGTTCTTATCCCCCCGAAGTTTGGAAACGGCCACCTGGTCTTGAGCCGGAAGGCCATCTTTCATTACAAACAAAATACCTACTATAACCGTGCCGGCCAGTTTACCCTGTTGTGGAACGATCCCAAGCTCAAGATCTGGTGGCCGATCAAGAATCCCATCGTATCAAGGAGAGACGATGGGATTGATTAGACCCTTGTTGTCAGCGAGTTTATAGAATGTATCTTGATAATAAGCTCGTCTTTATGGCCGGGGCAACGGGACTGGTTGGCTCAAGCGTGTTGAACCGTATTTTGGCCGATTACCCCAACACGCGAGTCAGGGCGGTGGTTTCCTCCACGGCACCATTTATCCAGCACCAACGCGTCGAATATGTTCAGGGCGATCTGAGATCCGCAGCAGATTGCATGCATTTGGTGCGAGGCTGCGATTGCGCCGTCATGGCAGCCGCAGCCGGAACCGGCGGTTCGAGCCTGATCCACTCGGAACCCTGGAAGCAGGTTACCGACACCCTGATCATGAATGTGCAGTTGCTGCAGGCTCTCGCGCGGAACAGCGTCAAGCGAGTTATATACATCGGCTCCATCACGCTATATCAGGAGTTCGAAGGGCATATCCAGGAACAGGATCTTGACCTGAACCAAGATCCTCATAGCGCCTATCTGGGCATCGGCTGGATGCACCGGTACATGGAAAAACAATGCCAGTTCTGGCACGAAAAATACGGATTGGAAGTCCTCATTGCGAGATCAGCCAACGTTTTTGGACCCTACGCCAGGTTCGATCCCAGAACGTCCACTTTTATTCCGGCCATCATTCGCAAGGCTGTTGATAAAATGGATCCCTTCGAGGTGTGGGGGAGTCCTGACGTGACCCGCGATGCGATCTACTCGGAAGATATAGGGCTGGCGATCGCGATGATGATGGACGATGATCGGGTCAAGTCAGGAGCATTCAACGTTGGCTCAGGCGTCCAGACCAAGGTGAGCCATATAGTTGATCTGACGCTCCAGTATGCCGGCCACAGCCCGCACCATATTGTTTATAAAAATGACCGGCCTACAACCAATCAATTCAAGGCGCTGGATTGCTCCAAAATCAGGGCGACGTTTGGCTGGAAGCCGCTGAATTCCATTGCACAGGGGGTTCAGAAAACCACCGAATGGTGGATGGAGAATAAGGAACGATGGATCAAATAAAAACGGACCGGCACGATGCTATCATCTTATCCAGCAACGACGAACGCGAACTTCAAAAGCGATTTGTGGAAAAGTTCAAAGCGGCTCCATTGCCGGATGATGAAATCCTCCCGAATCTCGGCCTTTTCATGACATCAAAAGCGCTTTCCCGGGTGCTGTTTTTTTACGAGATATACCAGAAGATAATTCACACCCACGGCGTAGTTATGGAATTCGGAGTCCGGTGGGGACAAACGCTTTCGATCATGTCTGCCCTGCGCGGGATATTTGAACCGTTCAACCGCCATCGGAAAGTCATCGGTTTCGACACCTTCAGCGGATTTGCCGGCGTGAGCGAAAAGGATGGGACGCGCTCCAACACCAGGGACGGCTCTTTTTCGGTCGCTCCTATGTATCAGGACTATTTGGGCGAAATTCTTGATCTTCAGGAAAAAATGAACCCCATCCCTCATCTAAAAAAACATGAGTTGGTCCAAGGTGATGTGGCTGTCACGCTGCCGGACTATCTTGCGCGGCATCCCGAAACAATGGTTTCACTGGCCATTTTCGACCTCGACATCTACGCGCCGACCAAAGCCGCACTGCAGGCAATCCAGCCTCATCTTTTCAAGGGAAGCGTGCTTGTCTTCGACGAGTTATGTGATGACATCCTGCCCGGCGAAACCCTTGCGCTTCGGGAAACTCTCGGTTTGCGCGACCTGCGTGTGCAGCGGCTTCCCATGACGGCACGAGTTTCCTATGTGGTTCTGGAATAATGGGCATGACACCTGATTGCAGAGACATCCGGAAAAATATCCTTTGGGTTTCCAAGGTCAGCGGACACGGGCATATTCCCACAAGTTTTTCCATCGTAGAGCCGCTGTATGCCATTTACGCATCGATGAGGCACCATCCAGCCGACACGGCATGGGAGGATCGTGACATCTTTATATTGAGCAAGGGGCATGGCGCCCTGGCGTACTATTGTGTCCTATCCCATTTCGGCTATTTCCCCCTGGAGATGCTACGGACATTCGGGCAATTCATGTCGGGCTATGGCTGTCATGCCGATCGTTTTAAGGTTCCAGGAGTCGAAGTCTCCACCGGTTCGCTGGGGCATGGCATTGGAGTCGCTGTCGGCATCGCCCTCGCATTCAAACTCAAGCGTTCGCCGCGCCGGGTATATACCCTGATCGGCGACGGCGAATCGAATGAAGGTTCGGTGTGGGAAGCCATCATGGTCGCCAACAATCTCGGGCTGACCAATTTGACGGTTGTGTTCGACAATAACGGGTCGCAGATTCGTTCTCTGCCGATCGGTAATCCCGCCGAGCGGTTTCGTGCTTTCGGTTGCCAGACTCTAACCGTGGATGGTCATAACCTGGAAGAATTGAACCAGGCCCTCGCTCAGCCGATAACCGGCCTAAAGGTCATTGTCGCCAACACGATCAAGGGTTATGGATGCCGAACACTCGTCGAGAATATGTTTGAATGGCATCGCAAATCTCCAGGCGACGATCAGTATGAAAGATTACTGAGGGAATTGGATGCGTAAAGATTTCAAAAACACCGTGTTGGACCTGGCCGGCAAGGATGAACGGCTGGTAGTTATCATAGGCGACATCAGCCATTTCCTTTTCAATGACTTTCAATCTAAATTTCCTGACCGCTTCTACAATATGGGCATCTGCGAAAACACCTTGATCAGCGTAGGTGCCGGCCTGAGCTCGCAAGGTTTTTTCCCGTTTATCCACACCATCGCCCCATTCATCACCGAGCGCAGCCTGGAACAAATCAAGCTGGATATGTGCTACAACCGGTTTGGGGGGAACATTGTTTCCACGGGTGCCTCTTTCGATTATGCCTGGGACGGCGCGACTCACCATTGCTATACCGATTTAGCCATTTTGAGACTCCTGCCCGAAATGGAAGTCATTCAACCCGGCTCAGTAAAAGAACTCGATTTATTGATGCGAAGCCAGTACAACAACGGAAAACCGACCTATTTCCGCCTCTCCGATCATCCGCACACGATGGATTTGCCTGTCAATTTTGGCCAGGGTGTCGTCATCAAGGATTCCGGCGCTCCATTGACGGTCATGACCGCCGGGCCGATCCTGGCCAACGTAATGGAGGCCTGTCAGAGCCTTGACGTGAATCTGGTTTATTTTCACACCCTCAAACCGATCGACAGGGATTTGATTGGGCGCTTCAGGAACACACGAATTCTGGTCATTCATGACGCCTTCGGACTGTACGAAGCCATTTGTGAGGTGCCAAACCTATCGGTCTCCTATCACGGAATGCCGGATCAATTCTGCGTCTGGTATGGCGGCGTGCATGACATCCGAAAAATGATCGGGCTCGATCCTGCTTCTCTCAAAACGGTCGTCGAGAAAGCCCTTGGAGAAATTCGGGAATGACGGTTGTCAGGGTTGCCGATCCAATTGCCTGGTTTTACGCGGGTGCCAACGCGAAACCATAGGATCGCGGAGCTGAGATAAAGCAGAGAAATCGCACATTACAGGCGCACGGAAATTGCAGAGGAGATAAAGATGTTCTATCGCGATAAACGAGTCTTGGTTACGGGCGGCGCGGGGTTTGTTGGAACCCATTTCGTGCAGGCATTGCTGGAGCAAGGTGCGCGCATCCGGGTGCCGATTCATGAACGGCCAATGATCGTGCAGGACGGGCGTATCGAGCTCGTGCAGGCCGACCTCACACGGGTTGACGACTGCAAGGCCGCCTGCAAGGATATGGACTATGTGATTCACGCCGCGGGTGCCGTCGCCGCCGCCGGCATCACTGCTACGAATCCCATGTCGGCAATTACAACGAATCTCGTCCTGACCATTCAGACGATGCAGGCTGCGTGGGAAATGAACGTCGAGCGATTTCTGGTGTTTAGCAGCAGCACCGGCTATCCTGTCACCGATTATCCGGTCAAGGAAGAGGAAATGTGGAGCGGGCCAACCCATGCATCCTATTTCGGTTATGGCTGGATGAGGCGTTATCTGGAACGCATCAGCGAATTTGTCTCCTCCAAATCGAAAATGGGCATCGCACTGGTGCGCCCGACGGCAGTATATGGCCGGTATGACAATTTTGATCCGGTGGCCAGCCACGTGATCCCCGCGCTGATTCGCCGCGCCGTCGCGCGCGAAAATCCCTTCGTGGTGTGGGGGACGGGCAGGGAGGTGAGGGATTTTTTGCATATTAAAGACCTGGTGCATGGTTGCCTGCTGATGCTCGAAAAAGCCGCTAATTGTGATCCGATCAACATCGGCTACGGCAAGACGGTGCGAATCAAGGATATTGTTCAGAGCGTCCTCAAGGCAGCCGGGCACGAGAGGGCAGAAGTCATTTTCGACGCGGACAAACCCACAGCCATCCCCGTCCGCATGGTGGATATTTCAAAGGCTACTCGACTCTTGGGCTTTGCGCCGACGATCTCGCTTGAAGAGGGCCTGCAAGATACCGTGAATTGGTACAAAATGACTTTGGCTGCACAGGCGAAACCGGAGGATGCACAATGATCCGAGACAATGTATTGAAGAGTTTTGCCGGCAAAAACGCACTTGTGACCGGGGGCACAGGATTGATCGGCCGCCAGGTTGTGGATTTGCTCGTCAGTGCCGGCGCAAAGGTGAAAATAGTATCTCTGGATCAGATCACGGTCAACGACCGGGCCGAGCATGTACTCGGTGACCTGACTAGCTTTGAGTTGTGTAAAACGGTCACGCACGGAATGGATTTTGTTTTCCATTTAGCCGGGATCAAGGGTTCGGCCAAAGTTTCGCAGACGCATCTGGCCAGCCACTTTGTGCCGACGATGATGTTTAACGTAAATGTTTTAGAGGCATGCCGTCTCAATAAAGTGCAAAAGGTGGTCTATACCAGCTCTATTGGCGCATATGCAAATGGCGAGATTTTCAAGGAAAGCGATCCTGGCGATTTTCATGATGCACCGATGGATTTCGCCGGATGGGCCAAGCGCATGGCCGAGCTGCAGGTGCATGCTTACAGGGTTCAATACGGTCTGGAGTACTCGATCGTGCGGCCTTCCAACGTCTATGGGCCGGGGGACAATTTTGACCCTGAGAACGCCATGGTTGTTCCGACCTTGATGCATCGCATATTCAGCAAAGAAAACCCTGTCATCGTCTGGGGCGATGGTTCGGCCATCCGCGATATTGTCTACAGCCGCGACGTCGCTGAAGGGGCAATCCTCGCGATGTATTACGGCACCAAGGGGCGATACGTAAATCTGGGCGCCGGGCGCGGATATTCGGTGCGCGAACTGGTCGAAACCTTGCACGCTTTCCTCGATTTCAACTACGAATTCGACGCAACCAAGCCCTCGGGTTTTCCGAAGCGAGTGATGGATATTTCGCTCGCACGGGAAATGATCCAATACAATCCAACGACCTCGTTGGTTGATGGGCTGAAAGCGACTTGGGACTGGTTCATCAGAAACCAGAATGAATATCTGCAAAAGAAAAACTATTTCAAACAATAAATAGATGTGGAAGTGACAATCCAATCCGACGCCGGCCGAGACAACCGAACTGAAATTACAAAACTGTTGTCGGTCATCATTATTGGCAGGAACGATAGTTATATGGGCAATTTTCGCTATCGTCTTGCTACTTCTATTGATTTCCTGGCCCATCACCTCAAGGCAATCGAACGACTCGATGACGTCGAGATTTTGATCACTGACTGGAATAGCGATACCCCACTCTCGAAAGAATTATCCCTTTCATACGAGGCGGCGCAAATTTGCCGCTTTGTGCACGTACCTCCCCAAATTGCACGACTCGCTCAACCTGAGGATGTAGCCTTCCATATGTCCAAAGCGACAAATGCTGGGATAAGGCGTGGGACAGGTCAGTTCATCATGTTGTTCGATGCCGACAGCCTGATTTCGCGATTTTCAGTCAAAGCGCTGCTCGATCTGGTTGGTGGAGAACTTCCTGTGCCTTTTAGCCTCAAAGAAACCTATTTCTTCTCCGGTCGATATCAAATTCCATGGGAAATAGTGCAGCGTCAGCCGAGCATTAAGGAATGGGAGCGCTATTTGATGCTGAATAGCGGGCAATTGCCGCCGGATTCCCGCTCCCATGGTTTGGGTGTTTTTGGCATTGGTTTGATGATGCATCGTTCTCTCTGGCATAGATGTCAGGGCTACGATGAGAGATTAACCGGCTGGGGATGGTCGGATGCTGACCTGATGTTGCGGTTGACGCAATTCTACCCGTGGATCGATTTGGCCAGCATCGGCATATCGATATTCCACATGGAACACCATGATCGTGCACGGCGGTTAATCAGTCCTCATTCGGTAAATCCCTACACGGTCAGTCCTACCCTAACCGTCAATGATGTTCATTGGGGATTAGGCGATGAGGAGCTGTCGATTCATACAGTCGAAAAAGTGGGTGCCGTTGAATCGGATGAACACCCGGGATCAGATCCGCGGGTCGCAAGGTGGGATAAAACGCGCAAAAAAATTCTCGCCGAAATGGCAAGTCCTAATGTTCGCAAACAGGTGCGAAACAATCTTATCAGTATGAATGTCAAGACAACCGAGTGGGGCTCTTTATATGCCTTGGCCTGGTTTGGATTGTTTCAATATCCTCGGAATTATCTGGAGTTCGGCGCTCGGAATCCAAATGCAACTGGGATTGTGGTTACGGCATGTCCGGGGACCGAATTATATCTGATTGATTCATGGCAAAAGGATGGAACACGGGCTGCTCCTCCTCCATCCTTCATAACCAGCGTCCTCGAGCAATTGGGTCATCGGGGCTACAGTCGTTTTATAAGTGGAGATATCAAAAGCGCATGGAAGCGCCTGAAAGGATCCTTTATTGGAGATTTGGCCTTGGATCTGGTTTTTGTCCGCGGTGACCTTCTGGGGGAGGATGGGTGGCTCCAAATCGCCGATATCGTCGAGCATCTTGCGCCCGGAGGTGCAATGATCCTGACGTATGAATCAAAGGCTGTGTTCGAGGCAGCCTGGATCCGGGTAAAAAACAAATTCCCTCATTTGACCTTTATTCAATGTATCCAGCGTAATACAGGTATCGCGGTGGCCGCTGTTCCCCAGGAAGGCGAGCCGGAAATGCCTATACTTGATGAAGAGTATTTACTCGACAATGCCTGGACCCGCGTGTTGTTTACCAAGAGCTATTTTGCGATCTGGCGCAAGCGAATCGCGTCTGTCTGGGAAGAGATTAAACGTCAATCCCCCAAGCGGTGGCCTCGCATTTTATACGCGCGGTGGATGGCATTCCGCGAGCGCTGGAGGATAGAATGAGGCCGCATTGTGAGCCAGCGTCCCATATTCCCTACAAAACGGTGCGGGCCAAAGCCTAAAAGCCTGGGCCAATATTGACCTTCCCCACAATCCACGATGCTCGTTAATCGAATTGAAGCATGCCGGGCTTCGAGAGGTGGAGCTTAGAGAAAAGGTTAGAATGGAAATCCCGGGAATTTGGTCGGCTATTCATCGAGGACGTAAAGGTTTTGAGGTAAACGTGACCGCCGGTGCCGCCATGGTTACTTCACCCGATGGCTATTTCGAGGGGCGGTGCTGCACCCCAAATGACACGAGCTGTCCCGAGTCCGTGCGCAAGGGGAGCTGCGATAGGCTGAAACAAAAGAATGGGGCTCTCCGCGCCGACGATGCCATAATCATTCTCAGGCTTGAGATCATGCAATGCGGTTGCTTTTCTTAAATCACAACCACCGCCATCTGGGGACTTATGAGCGCGCGCTGCATATTGCCGAAGTGCTCGTTAAGCGGGGGCACGAAGCCACATTGCTGACCATTTCGCACATAAGCCGCTGGAAAATCGCCTGGTCTTCTGAGAATGGAGTGCGCGTTGGCGAAATGCCGAATCTCGGGCAAAACAAAATTGCCGAAGGGTATGGTCTCCTCGACAATCTGCTCCGTTGTCTACATGCGATTTCCAATTCCTATGACATCATCCATATGGTCGATCACAAGCCGAATGCGACTTTTGCCGGATTTGTGGGGCGATGGAAAGGAGCCAAGGTTATAGCAGATTGGGCTGACTGGTGGGGCGGGCCAGGCGGCATCAATGATGTTCCGAAGCGCCGCTTTGCGTCGATCGGAATATTTGAGGAATGGTGGGAAATCAAGTCCAAAGTCCTGGCGGACGGAGTTGTGACAATAAGCACGGTTCTCAAACAGCGAGCCGTGGATGTTGGTTGCCGGCAAGAGCGGATACTGCACCTCCCCAATGGCTGCGCCACCAGCTTGATCCGAAGCCTTCCAGTCAGCGAGGCTCGCCGGCACCTCGGAGTACCGCTTGATCGCAAAATAGTGGGATTTTTGGGCATGGGACAGGGCGATTTGGAAATTACCATGAAGGCTCTTCAACAGCTCCCCGATGTGTGGCTTATGGTTGTGGGACCTAAGAACAGCCGGGTATGGAAACAAGCTCAAGAGTTCGGGATCCAGGACCGCTTATGGCAGACTGATTTCGTTGATGACCCCGAACTTAGTTGGTACCTCGCTTGTGCTGATCTGATGTGTTTGCCACTTACAGAAAGAGCCGCGAATTACGGGCGATTACCGGGTAAGTTCATGTACTACCTGGCTGCGGGCCGTCCCACGGTCGTCAGCCCTGTCGGTGACGTGACCCAATTGGTAAAATCATATAATGCCGGACTGCTGGCGGACGAGGCGACCTTTGGGGAAGCCATCAACACATTGCTGAATGATTGCACAATGAGAGATATGCTGGGGCGCAACGCGCGCCGAGCAGCTGAAACGGATCTCAATTGGGAATTTGTGGTTGACCGATTGGAGAAGTTTTACGAGCGAATTCTTGATTCAAAATGAGATCCATTGGGCCGGTTTCGGGCTCGCAATTCCTGGAATTCAGATGGCCGGAGGTGGCGGCATGGACAATCCAAACGCAAACCGTTAACCGCATATTGATATGAATAGATTGAAAATAGTCCCTACCCTGTTGATCTGCCTGGCTGCGTTACAGTTCCTGATACATTTGAGCCTTCTTTTGAGGGGGACCGAGTTCCTGATATCGCGAGTCTGTCTGGACGATACATTTTATTATGTGCAGACTGCCTGGAATGTGCGAGTGTATGGTTTCCCTACTTTCGACGGCATTCATTCCACAAACGGAGTGCAGTTTTTGTGGTTCTGGATGCTTGCTTCATTAGCCTTCATTATGCCCGACCGGTACAGCCTTTTGTATGTTGCCTTGTTCCTATGCGCAATATTAAACCAAGTGGGTTATCTCGCCCTGTGGAAGATCGCTAAAAAAACGCGCAGACCTATTTTTATCATAGTTATGGCATGCGCATGGTTTTTCCTCAACACCCGGTTCCCTTATTATCTTAACGCGATGGAAAACTCTCTACACGCGGCGTGTTTTTGGATTTTGTTATGTTCGTTGATGGCCGCGTTAGAGGCTATGCAGGCAGAAAGGGTGATCACCAAAGGCATTATCATCGCAACGCTGGCATCCGTGCTGGTGGTTTGGGCGCGATTGGACTCGGTCATTTATGCTGGTGTGCTCTATCTGTATTTACTGTGGGAAGTGATGCGTCGAGCTCGTTATCGCTCTGTTACGCTGAAACTCATGGCAGCACTTCTGCCCCTGATACTTTTTGCGAGCGGCATTCTATTTATGGGTTATTACCTGATGGGGGGTTCATTTATACCAGTTTCCGGATTAGTTAAAAGCGACCATTTTTCCCTTGATGGCCAAACCATCCACTGGTTAGGTAAAAGCATTGTCAGAGGCTTCAGGTTGACTTTTCCAGTCGAAATATGGAGATATTTTCTCCGGCAGCCTGACAATATTTTCCCCCCTTTGGCTCGAGAAACGATGATCGGGATCGGAACCATGATTGCGCTTGTCATTTGCATTCCGGTTGTTTGGTTCATTAAACGCGACCCGTTGCAGATAGGCGGGAACGAGGGAAAGGATGGGCAGGGTAACTATGATACCTTCCGGAATCTCTATGGGGCGTTGATAGTTGCGAGTGTTTTGTACATTATTTACTACTCCAGCAGCGGCATAAATAGCACGTACGCCGTTTGGTATCTTTCGCCCTTTTTTATTACCTGTATCGCAACCGGCGCATGGATAGTGGAATGGGTAATAAGTAAACTCGTTCGTATTGTCGATATACGCGTAGGTTATTATATTGTGGCCGCTATGGGGATTGCCTGTCTTAGCCTGACTTTTGCATGCCTTTACCATCTTGTTGGAGAACCCTATGACAGCGAGGAACCCTATACTCGAGTGGCGGTTACCACTTGGATGAAAGAGACTCTGAGTGACCAGGTCATTTGTGCAGCATGGAATGCCGGGGGTCTTTGTTTCCTTTCGGATCGGCGGGTAATAAACCTGGACGGGCTCATCAACAATACTGAATACTATCGCGAAGTATTGGCTTTCAGCAAGATTTCGCCTGAAAAACAGGTGGATAAGTTAATCCAGTACCTGGATAAAAACCGAGTTGAGTACGTGATTGACAATCGAGACTTTGTGCCGGACGGAATCAAAGCTCGGTATCGATTAGCGAAGAGATTTCCGATATCGGAAAGCGGCGGAGCCATCGATGTCTATAAGAATCCGCTTGCGGATGGGCGGTGAACCAAGCCGGTTATCATGAAAAAATCTTGTAGGTTCTCGAAAAGAATGCCTGTCGTCGGGGGTCCGGAAAAAAAATTCAACATAAAGCCAAAACTGATCTATGCGCGAGATTTGAGAGGAGGGCAAAAGGTGACTCGCGCTCGATCCTGATTAACGAGCGGGCTGAGGGGGCACATCTCGAAAAGGCTGTCGCTGAGTATACTGCTTCAATCGCTCTTCCAGAACAGAAATGGCTTCTCCCTCCCTTACCGCCCTGGTGAGCGCCAGCGCTTTTTTCTCCGCTTCCACGGCTTCCTCAAAGCGCCCCGATTCCGCATAGGCCGCTGCCAGGGTGTCGAGGTAGGTTGCATCGCTCTCGCCGGTAAGTTCGCACGCCCGGCGGGCGAGTTTTACCGCCTCGGGGCCGTTGCGTGATGCGTCGGACGGGCTCGTCGCCAGGATCCAGGCCAAATTATTAAGAGTGTCCGCGCCGTCGGGCCGAAGAGCGAGTGCCTGACGGTAGTGGGTTATCGCTTGCGAATCATCACCCTCCCTTGCCAGAGCCAGACCAAGGTTGGAATGAATAACATAACTGCTGCCGGCGACATCATAAGTGTGCTGGAACAACCGGATGCTGTTGCGCCAGTAGCCGGCCTGGTGATAGGTGAGTACCGCCAGACACAGCACCAAAGCCGCCAGTGCCGCGATGGATCCGGGTTTCCTGGCCCCCAAACCGTCAATGAACCGGTCCGGAAGCGCCCAGACCACGGCTATAGCTAGCCCTATCATTGGCACATAGGTGTAACGGTCGGCCATGGCCTGAGCTCCGACCTGCACCAGGCCCATGACAGGAATCAACGTGCCCAGATACCAGCACCATCCCATGGGTGCAGAAGCATTCCTCCAGTGCATCCTGAGGACAACGAGCGATACCGAAATCAGGAATATACCCGCCAGTACTGCCTGCCACGACGGAATGGTGTCACCAGGATGAGGATAAAAGGGGGCTAGGCCGTGGGGCACGAGGAATTTCCAAACATATTTCACATACGAAACCAGCGCATTCTCGAAACGAACCCCGAGAGAAAGATCCTCGAACTGGGCCGCAGCTCCGCCCTTTGCCTGTGCCCAGTACGTCACAATACTCGATGCGGCTGCAAGGATGAACAATGGTATTTTTTCGCGCACAAGGGCTCCGGCGGTTTGCCATGGAATCGTTCCGGCCCGCGCCTTCATCGATTCCATGCCCAAGCGGCGCAGCGGCCAGTAATCCAGCAATAGAAACACGAATGGCAAGGTCACCAGCATCGGTTTGGCCATCAGTCCGAGCGCAAAAGCTAACAGGATAATCGTATATCGGCGGATTCCGGGCTTTTCGACGTAGCGTATATAGGCTAGAAGCGCGAGAAAACCGAAGAATGCGCTCAATACGTCCTTCCGCTCGGCCACCCAAGCCACTGATTCAACACGAAGCGGATGCAAAGCAAAAATCGCCGCTGCCGCAAAGCTCCGCGACAGGGAGCCGGTTGTGCGACCCAAGATCCAGAGAAGAAGGATGGCGTTCGCCGCATGCAAGAGCAGACTGCTCAGATGATGTCCGACAGGGTTCAATCCATAAATCTGGCAGTCCAACATATGGGAAAGCCAGGTCAAAGGATGCCAGTTGGCCTGGTAGAAAGTGGTGAACGCCCAAAACAGGCCGTCCAGGGTAATTCCCTTCTGCACGATGCCGTTCCCTGTTACGTACGGGGTATCATCCAGGGTAATAAATTCAGCATGAAGTGCCGGCCAGAATGACACGAAGATAAGCGCCGCCAGCAAACACGCGGCAGGGATAAATAAGCGGCCTGGCTTTTCCCTATTCGGATTTTGTGGGCGTTTATTCATCGACATTCTTTACTACACTGGTCACAAGAAAATCAATTGCGAGGCGCCGCTTCTCATTCCGGTTTCCTGACAGGGTTCCCGAACTTCATGCCGGGATATGCCCGGTTGGCACTCTACTGTCCCTGCAAGATACCTTTCCCTTTCGTCCATGTGGGTCCGGGCTACACAGGCTGTCTCAAAACCTGAAAACGATGCCTTGTGGATCGGGCCTTCAGCCCTCTCTATCTAGCCGGCTTGAACCCCAGGGCTTCGCCCTGGGCTGGTATGGCACCGGGCCTTCGGCCCTCCATATTTCATAAAGGCATATTATTCAGCAAAGTGTAAGCGCTGAAAGCGCAATCCCATACCAGCCTCGTCGCAGATCCCTCGACGCGGGAGGGCGAAGCCCCAGGAAAGGCAGAAATGAGAGAAAGGGCTGAAAGCCCGCTCCATGGCCGCAGTCTGGCCAGTTCTGAGACACCTTCTGAAGTCCGGATCCACATGATTCCAGGCTGTAAAGCACCGCCAATTTGGACAAACCCGCCCTACAAGCTCCGGGCGCAAGCACGGAGCCATAACGCAGCGGCCCTGCGGGCGCCAAAGTGAGTTTGAACAAGATGCGCGATGGAGGGTGCAAAGATATCCCGCTGCCGTCCTGATGCGGTGCTGGTCTTCGAACTTCTTGCTGGATCCGGTCGATGCATGATACTTTGGCCGGAGGCTGCAAGAATCATGAAGAAGCTGACCGCAGTCATCGTCCTGCTTACAGGTTCCCTTATATATGCGGGGGATTGGCCTCAGTTCCGGGGGCCAAACGCTTCCGGCGTTTCGGATGAAACCGGTCTTCCCGCTGCATTCAATCCTGAACAAAACGTCGCATGGAAGACGGCCGTGCCGATGGGCAACTCGTCTCCGGTCGTGGCCGGTGAACGAATTTTCCTGACCGGCTTCGAAAAGGACCGCCTCCTCACTATCGCCATTCAGAGATCCTCGGGAAAAGAACTGTGGCGTCGAGAAGCGCCACGCCCTCGAAAACAGGTCATCGAACGGCCTTCCAATGGACCGGCCTCGGCGAGTCCGGCCAGCGATGGGCGGAATGTTTACGTTTTTTTCCAGGATTTTGGACTTCTCGCCTACGACGCCGACGGCAAGGAACTTTGGCGCATGCCCCTCGGTCCCTTCAACAATCCCTTCGGCCACGGCGCCTCGCCGATTTTGGCGGACAACGCCCTTTTGATGAACATCGACCAGGACACCGGCTCGTTCCTACTTGCGGTAGAAAAGGAGACTGGCCGCGTTTTATGGCGGACGGAACGCCCTCTCGCCCAGCGCGGTTATTCCACGCCGGTGCTTTACCGCGGTCGGGACGGCGTTCAGCAGGTTATCGTAGCGGGCTCCTACCGGCTCTCCGGCTACGAGCTCAAGACCGGGAAAGAGCTCTGGTGGATCCGCCGGCTTCCCTGGCAAATCAAGCCAACGCCGGTGATTTCCGACCACGTGATTTACTTCGTTACCTATTCCGGTGAATCCGAACCGGGTGAGCAGGAAAAGATTCCCTCCTTCGAAGATGCACTGGCCAAATTCGATATTAACAAGGACGGGAAGATCTCCAAGGATGAACTCCTCGACCCCAAAGCCAAAGGCCGATTTGACGAATACCTGGATCTAGACCACACCGGGTACCTCGAGCAGAGGGACTGGGATCAATTCCGCGAGCGGCGTCTGGGTGAGAACGGGCTGCGCGCCTACCGGCTCGGCGGCATGGGGGATCTGACCGACTCCAATCTCCTCTGGCAAAATGCCCGGACCCTGCCCAACGTCCCGTCGCCGCTGGTTTACCGGGGTGTCCTCTACACTCTAAAGGAAGGCGGAATTCTGACTTCTTTCGACCTGAAAACCGGCGAAATCCTCAAACAGGCCCGTCTCCAGGGGGCGCCCGGTGACTATTATGCCTCCCCGGTTGCCGCCGACGGAAAGATCTACGCCGTCAGTGAAGAAGGTAAAGCCTCCGTGATCCAGGCTGGTGCCCAATGGCAAATCCTGCAGGTCAATGATCTCGGGGACGGATGCAAAGCAACGCCGGCGATTGCCGACGGCAGGCTTGTCTTCCGCACCTACGGATGGCTTTACTGCTTCAATAACAAGGATTGAGGCCGGATGCAGTGCCGTGACCTAATCCGGAACTGGCGACAGGCAGCCCGTTCCTTAAAGCAGAGTCCCTTAACCTCACTGGCGATCATAGCCGCTTTGGCCCTGGGAATCGGAGCCAACACGGCAATCTACAGCATTCTCGACGAGGCACTCCTTCGCCCGCTTCCGTTGCCCGACTCGGACCGTCTTGCAGCCCTATATAACCTGAATAAGAAAACGGGGAAATACGTTTCGACTTCCTACCCGGATTACGAGGATTTCAGCAAGAATGCGCACTCATTCCAGTATCTCTCCGCCTATGTTCGATTGCCCCTCAAAGTGAAAACTGGGGGGCTCATATCGAAAATGCCGGTGGAAGCCGTCACGCCGAACTACTTTTCGATGCTGGGGCTGCCGATGGCAGCAGGCCGCGCTTTTTCAAGCGATGATCGGGACACCGTTCCATCGCTCCCTTCGGCTCTGATCAGCGAACGCCTGTGGCGCGGCATCCTGCAGGATGATCCGGGGATCCTGGGAAAAACCATCCTGATCGAAGATCAGCCGTTCATCATCGCCGGCATCGTGCCCGGGTGGTACCGGGGCGCCCTCCTGAATTGGAGCGACCCGCCGCAGATATGGATTACTCTTCCCGCCGTATCGCGTGTTCTTCCCAGGTTCGGGAAGCTCGAAATATTCCATCAGCGATCGATTCCCTGGCTGGTGATGCTCGGCCGTCTGAAGCCGGGCATTCCGATGGAGCAGGCGCAGGCTGAATTGCAGGTCCTGGCGATGGGACTGGCTGAAAGGGAAGCCAGGACCAACCGGGACCTTACGGTCGTTGCGTTTTCCCAGAACCGCGCCAAGTTCTGGCCGGCCTATCGGCCAACTGTGGCCCGGTCACTCGCGGCCTATGCAGTTGCAGCTGGACTGGTGCTGCTGCTAGCCTGCGCCAACGTTTCCAATCTCCTGCTCGAACGCTGGATGGGGCGCCGCCATGAAACGACAATTCGTCTGGCCCTGGGAGCCTCCCGAATTCGTCTGGTACGCCGGTTGTTGAGAGAAAACCTCCTGCTTGCGGCTGCGGGCTTCCTGACGGCCTTGGCGGTCGCTCAAGTCACTCAAAAAATTTTCCTTGGATTCCCCAATGCCCTGGGACTTCAACTTGCTATGAACTTGTCCATCGATCGACGGCTGATGGCAATCTCCGCGCTACTGTCAATCCTCGCCGTCTTGCTTTTTGGCCTGGCCCCTGCATTTCATGCGGTCCGGATCGACATCCACGCAGCTTTGAAAGATTCAAGGACTACCGGGATTTCCCCCGGTTTCCACCGGCTGCGGGGTGCGCTGGTGGTCGCCCAGGTTGCGCTTTGCATGATCCTGCTGACCGGCGGCGGACTCTTCGCGCGCAGCCTGCTCAAGGCTTATTCCGTCGACCTGGGATTTCGCTGCGAGAACCTGATTACGGCCGGCTTTGATCCGGCTCAGGAAGATCCCTCCGGCGAACGCAACCGGGAATTGCTGCGGACAGTTACTACGGAAATGGCGGCTATTCCGGGTGTGGAATCCGTGACAACGGCTCAAAACCCTCCCCTGAGCATGGTCCACTCCACGGTGAAAGTGGCTTTGGCGACGGACGGCGCCGATTCGATCCAGGCGGGCTGCAATTATGCCGGCGCCGGTTATCTGCACACTCTACAAGTTGCCTTGGCCGAAGGGCGCGATCTCTCCTTTCGGGATGATGCCGCTGCCCCAAAGGTTGCGATCATCAATCAAACGCTGGCGAGACTCATATTCAAGAACGGGCAGGCTGTGGGCCGCTACCTTTTACTCCTGGAAGGCCCGGACAGGAAAACACCGGTGGAAGTCATCGGGATCGCGCGAAATGCAAAATATCGATTTGTCTGGGAAGAGGAGGAACCCTATTTGTATCTGGCCGCCATGCAATGGCGAATCCCCATCCGGAATGTCATTATCCGAACGGTCATGAAACCGGAACTTCTGATGCCCTCCATCCGCCGGCAGTGGAGCCGGGCGGTACCGCAAACGCCCCTGGACGAACTCAAGACCGGTGAGGATCAACTGCGATCCTCCCTTGCCCCGCAGCGGCTCGCCGCCGGGCTCCTTTTCTCATTCGCGGCCCTGGCTGTGGCGTTGGCGGTCATCGGGCTGTATGGAGTGATCGCCTTCCATGTAAGGCAACAGACGCGCGATATCGGGATTCGGATTGCCATCGGAGCTGCGCCGGAGGCTGTGGTGGCGAGGATCATGGGGAAGGCCCTCTCGCTGGCAGTAATGGGAATTGCTTTGGGCGCAGGTGCCAGTCTGGCCCTGATGCGTTTTGTCGCATCCCAACTCATCGGGATATCTCCCTTCGACGCAATTACCTTTTCCTCGGTAGCGTTGTTGCTTCTGGCCGTATCATCCGCAGCCGCCTGGATCCCCGCCAACCGCGCAGCCCGCATCGATCCGGTGCAAGCCTTGCGCGATGCATGAGGCCGTGTATACTTGATGAAAATGCAGCAAGCCCCACAGCCCGCATTTCTTAACAGCTTTCTGAAGTCGCGGATCCGGGGGCATTTAAAGTATGACGCTTGAATAAAAACCTCATCGCATAGAAAGGAAGGTCAGAAATGCCCAAGTTTGTCATCGAGAGAGACATCCCTGGTGTCGGCAAGTTATCCCCGCAGGACTTGCAGGCCATTTCTCAAAAGTCCTGTGGCGTCCTCGGAACTATGGGCCCCAAAATCCAATGGGTCCAAAGCTTCGTCACCGAAGATAGGATTTATTGTGTGTATATCGCGCCCGATGAAGAATCTGTGCGGGAACATGCATCCAGGGGTGGTTTTCCAGCAAACCGCATTTCACAGATAATGTCTACCATCGATCCGACAACCGCGGAGTGAATGGACCCTGCGAGCCGGTGATTGGAGAATCCCATGGCCTTTGAAAGAAGGCTTGTCTTGTTATGGCTGGCAATCGTCCTGATTGCGGGCATACTTTCCATTTTCGGCACGGCGGCGGAGCAGGACCGCGCGTTGGTCCCCGGGGATCCTGCGGCTGTGGATATGGATGCCGCCAAGCTGCAGCAGGGCGTGCAGCTCTATCGGGAGGCTGTTGCGAAAGAAGAGTTGCGCGGCGCCGTGCTCATGGTGGCGCGCCATGGGAAAATCGTCCTTCATGAAGCGGTCGGCTGGAAGCATCACGCCTATCGCCTCCCCATGGAAAAAGACACGCTATTCCGAATGGCTTCGAACACCAAACCGGTGATTGCCACTGCCATTCTCCTCCTTGAACAGGACGGCAGGCTTCGCATCGAGGATCCCGCCGGAAAATACCTCGAATCGTTCAACAGCTACAGGTCACGCGCGATTACCATTGCCCACCTGCTGTCGCACACATCCGGCCTGCGGATACCCGTGATTTTTTATCCCTTCGAAACGAAAGACGGAAATCCCTCGCTGCGTGCTGCCGTGGACAAGTTCGGCAGGGAAGGGCCGGAGTACGAACCGGGCACCACTTACAGCTATAGCAATCCGGGATTCAACACATTGGGAGCGATTATCGAAGTCGTTTCGGGAATGCCGCTGGAGACGTTCCTCAAAAGCCGTATCTATGACCGGTTGGGCATGGCCGACACGCTGAATCACGAAGACCCTGAAAAACTCAACCGCATGGCGACGGTGTATACCGGAAAAGCAGCAGAGGGGGGCAAAGTGACGTTTCAGCAGGGATTCACTCCCGGCGACCCGCCTGATTTCCCGATCATTCGCGCTTCCGGAGGGATGATTTCGACCGCGCTCGATTATGGAAAATTCCTGCAGATGTATCTGAACGGCGGCCGCTACTCGGGTTCGGTGGTGCTTTCCCCGGAGTCGATACGAAAGGCCACGACCCCTCGCGTAAAAGCCGATGAATCCGGCGGGTACGGACTCGGCTGGATGACCGGAGAGAACGGGATCTATTCCCACAACGGCTCTGACGGGACCTACGCATGGGTGGATCCGGCACACGACCTCTTCGGCTTGGTTTTGACGCAGAGTCCTGGCGGCAAAAACCCGACGCGCCAGTTTCAGCAACGAGTGGTTGAAAGCTGCATCAAATAGGGAACGCTAGATCCCATCGAGCCTGGTGAGCCCGGCCTCCCTGGCCCAGGTCACCGCCTGCCGCCATTCCTCCACTGAAATCCTGCGCGAAATTTCGGGATAATCGAAGGCTTTGTGTTGCGGCCGGTATTGGGCCATGATGTTCACATAGGTGTCCGGCGTGAGTTCGCGGACGACCCAGGCTACGAACCTGTCCGTGCCGGCAATATTGCCGGGCATGACCAGATGCCGGATCATCAGCCCCCGCTGTGCAACGCCTTTTACGTCAACCTTCAGGACACCCACCTGACGGTGCATCTCCTTTATTACGGCGGCCGCCGTTTCCGGATAATCGAAAGCTTCGCTTGAATATCGGGCGGATAGTTGCCCGTCCTGGTATTTGAAGTCGGGCAGGTAAATATCGACGATGCCTTCAAGCATTTGAACCACGGCGAGGCTGTCATAGCCCCCGGTGTTGTACACCAGGGGGAGACGCAATCCTTTGGTGATGGCGATCCTGAGTGCTTTTACGATATGCGGCACGACGTGAGTGGGGGTTACCAGATTGATGTTGTGGCAGCCGCGGCGCTGCAGACCCAACATCATTTCGGCGAGGTCATCATGGGTGACGAATTCACCGTCACCGCGGTGGTTGATCTGCCAGTTCTGACAAAAACTGCAGAGAAGATTGCAGTTCGAAAAAAAGATAGTTCCGGAACCGCCGGTTCCCACCAGCGGTTTTTCTTCGCCGAAGTGAGGAGCGGCAGAGGCGATTTTCAATCGCGAGGTCGAGTTACAGGTTCCTTTTTCGCCTTTCAGGCGGTTGACTCCGCAGGCACGAGGACATAGACGGCACTCATGAAAGATTTCCCAGAGCGCGTCTCCGGCCCTTTTCAGATTTCCTTCCCGCTCCATTTTCAGGTAGCAGGGTTCGAATTGCTTTTTGGAGTCGATGGCTGGCCCCTCCCGCTCCTTTTTCTTTTGCCCACGCTGTTCCCGCCCGGCTGCAAGCGTTCCGGCCGGAACCAGGCAGGAAAAAAGGAAGTCGCGTCGCGATCGGCCCATAGTCCACCTCTATTGCGGCGGCGATCCGAATTTGTGATAAGCCGAGAAGTTATCGACTGAAACCACCTTGCCGTCAGACCCGATGGTTGTGACTTTTCCGGTGACCGCCTTGGATTTGCCGTCGCTGCCCACGGTGGATTCAGAACCGGCACTGGTGCCGTTGAACACCACCATCCCGATGGTTCCGCCCGAGAAGACCTTCCGGTAGCGGAACTGGAAATTGGTGCCTTGCCAGCTTCCGGTAACTTCAAAAGGCCCGGAAGCCGATGGCGTCTCCACGAATCCGGTCCCGATCAGGTTGAACCCGGTTTGGTCAAACATCCAATATCCTTTTTCAGTAACCGCTCCGCCATCATTGCTGACGGTGTAGGAGAAAACAAACCCAAGGGGGCGAACAGGGATGCTGGTGAGTTGGGCGCCGTCAAGCCGCAGGGCCATGCACGGCACCGACCGGCCTGCCGCCGCCTCCACGATCAAAGTTCCCTGCCGGTTCCCGAAGCCCGGGTAGATTTCCGACACCAGCTTCGCGTAGTGCTGATTCGGCTGAAGCTTGACCGATACAGGAGTGGCGAAGCGATTGGCTCCCTGGAAAAGGTCGAGCAGAACCACGACCTCGGCCGTATCAGGATTCACCAGCGCGATGCCCGAATCGCTTCCGGTCTCTCTCTGGTCCAACTGGATTATGGCCTGACGAAAGCGCTGGGGAGTGGTCGCCCCGACCGAGTCGGTCAGGCCTGCAGCGCCTCTCTGACGAAAGATCAGGTTCCCCGAAATCTTCCCTCCCGCCAAAGTCGATCGGACCCGCAGCCATCCATTCTTCAGCGCCCCGGCATCCCCTGTGAGAATCGTCGTGAGCTCCTGGAACGGGGCCAGAGTGGTCGAGAACGTGGGTGAAGCGGCTGCGCCGTCAAAATGCACCGCCATCGGAGTGCCATTAGCCGCACCCGACAATTGCCCCTGGTAAACGCTGATCACGATCGGGTTGCTGCTCTCCACTTCGTTGACGATCTGCAAAACCGTTTCATAAGCCGGATTTCCACCAACGGCCAGTTGGGCGAAGTTCAATTCGGACTGAGCATAAAGAGGTACGGCAGTCATTAAAAGCAGAAGGAGTCTGAAGCCACGATTCACGCGAAACCTCCTCTTATGATGCTATTCTGTAATAGATCATGTCCGGAAAAAATCCCGGACCCACATGATATACAGACCGAAAAAACATCGCTTTACGGCCTGCGCCGCGGAAGCATCGTCGGGGTCTGAATCAGGTTCAGGGGCTCGAATCCCCGGATCAGCACCGCCGGCAGATCGCTTTGGCTTACGCCAAACCACTGGGTCATCACCGATGCGTACACGGCACGAAAATCGAATTGCATGGTCAGATTGCCGTTGCTCAGATTCGACAGGTTCGGATTTTCTCCGACGACTCCCCCCTGGACCAGGTTTCCCCACAGGAACATGGGAGCCGCAGTTCCGTGATCGGTTCCCAGGCTGCTGTTGGAAATGGCGCGACGGCCGAACTCGGAGAAGGTCATTCCAATGACCCTGTGAGCTGCGCCGAGAAGTTCGAGATCATCCTGGAACGCCTGCATTGCCGTGGCTACCTTTTCCCAAAGTGTGGCGTGCGTCCCTGTGGTGGTGTCGGTGGTCGAAACCTGGTTGGAGTGCGTATCGAATCCCGACATATTGACCAGGTAAATCCGCGTCCGCAGCCCGCCCGCAATCAAACGAGCTACTATTTTCAATTGATCCGACAGAGTGTTCTTGCCTGCCGCCGGATAGAGCGTAGACCTGTTGGGGGCTCGATCGGCCGCCAATTTCACCCTTCCCGCATATTGAACCGATTGAACCGCGACCTCGCGGATGAACAGAATTTCCTCTCCGGCTGCAGTTTGGGGAACGTCGTCCTGGCCCCCGCTGCTCGAACCGCTGATCAACTGATAAAAGGAGTTGGGGTCCTGGATCGCCAGTGCCGTGGACTGCGATGGCCCCTGAAATCCGAGCGATACCACCGATCCCATCTGTATCGCAAGCGGGTCCGGCATGTCCGGGTTCGGATAGTCATCCGGATAGTTGGGAAATTCATAGTCCAGATACCTCCCCGCCCATCCGCTTTGTAGATCCTCGTTGTAGTTGGCGGCGGTTAACCAGATATCCGTGGCCCTGAAGTGCGAAAAATTGGGGTTTGGATAGGATACTCCCTGAACGACACAGAGTTTTCCGCCGTCGTAAAGCGCTTTCATGCCGGTGGCAGCCGGATGAAGGCCGGTCCTGGTGGTCAGGGGAATTATCCGATCGGCCGGCAAAGCAATGTTTTTGCGAATGCTGGAGTATACGGAATACTGGTCCAATGGGATTATCGTGTTGAGTCCGTCGTTCCCGCCGCTGAGCTGCACAAGCACCAGGACCTTATCGAAGGCGCCGGCAAAACCCGCTGCGGAAGCCAGGAACGACCGGCGGTCGAATGCCATGAGCCTGAAGCCGTCCACGCACATGGGAAAGATGCCGGCCGATGTCGCGCGCTTCAGGAAGTCTCTTCTTTTCATGATTCCTGCCCGTCGAGGTTGTTTCATTGTCCAGCCCTGATATTTTATGCCAGCTCAAACTCCGCCATGCGCATCATGAACTTGAGGAGGTTGTTCAACCGTGTTGCGGCTGCCGTGCGTTTGGATGTGCTGCCTGGGTCCGTGGTGAAATTGACCCAGATGGTCGTCCATTCGTAATCAGGAAGTCCCGGCATCAGGACATTCCGCACAAGGTAATCACGCTGATTTGTGGTTATTTCCAGCGGAAAAAGCCGCCCAGCCAAGTCCGTCGCCAGGCTGTAGGGATCTTTGGGGTTGCTCGCCTGCTGCGCCAGGGCAATGGCGTCCGCGGCGAATCGCACACCGCCGGCTGAAAATCCGTTTATCAGCGAGTCGGTGAATTTCCATCGGTTGGGGAGCGTGACGGAATTGATCCAGAGCCTGTGAAAATCGGGGCTCTGATAGTAGGCCGGCCAGCCGGCCACATTGGGCGGCTCCATCGGATTCATCTGCAGTGTGGATGCCGTGCCGCGCAGGCTCGCCGTGAGGGAGTAGTGGGCCGCAGTCTGGGTGTCCGGGGACGGTATGGCAATCCCAAGGCCGCGGAATGCGCCGGTCGTGAAATCAATCGGGTTCCGGATCAGACATCCCACATTTCCTTCGTCGAAGAAATGTGCGCTCCGGAAGAGCGTGTTGAGCACCGGTTTCAGCTCGAAATTGTTCTGACGCATAACTTCAGCGAGGGGTTCGATCACTCGGCTTTCGATAGTTGCGTCGATATCATAGTAGACGAACCAGCGATACAGTTTCCGGCATAGGAATTTGGCTGTTTCCGGCTGCCTGAAAATCATCTCCACCAGGTCGTTGAGTTCCCGCTGCCCGTCGGCCCCCCCGGTGATCCGCGAATTCTGAAATGCCGACGAAAAGAGCTTGTCCTTGGTGTCGTGCCGGGCGGCGTCGAAGTACGATCCCGTTGCCGTTCCTTTGGCGTCCCGGTATCCCGCGGCTCTCCACCCTGTAAGCAATCGCGCGGCTGCTTTGACGTCATTTTCCGTGTAGTTGGTGTAGTCCCCTGATCCTATTTGCGGGCCTTTGCCGATCGTGAAGAGTTCCAGGAGTTCGCGGCCGTAATTTTCGTCCGGGATGCTGCTCCCGTCACCCCGGTTGTTGGTCCCGTTGAGATAAATGAGCATGGCCGGATCGACGCTGACCGCTTTTACCAACTCCTTGATATTGCCGAGCGCGTGGCGGCGGAAGAGGGTGTTCTGAAGGTACATATACCGCGAATCCGGCACCGTGGAATATTCGGATACAAAATGGTTGTGCCAGAAGAGGACCATTTTCTCCCGAAGCGAAATTCCCTGCCGCATCATCAACCCGAACCACCACGCTGTGAGGTAACCCTGGTACCGGCTGTCGTTGGTGCTGTCGAAAGCCTGGCCGATCCATGTCTGCCCCGTGGTGGGGTCCACAGGTGGGGCGGGAGCAGGCTGATCCTGGAGTAGGACGGATAACACCTGATCCAGCGGCATCGCGACTGCGGCGGATATTTCACTTGCGACGTTTCCGAACAGGGTCCGGCGCAGCAAGTGACTTGCGGTTTTGCTGTTCCACGGACCGGTGTATGGCTCGATACCGATATTGGGGCGCGCTTCAATTTTCAATCCGGGTGCCCCTAAATTCTGGTCAGGCACAACAGTCATCTTCCTGGTTCCTTGTAGTTGAGTTGATAAGGCAGGGTCAGCGCATTGAAATTTGCCTGGGCTGCAGAAGTGGCTTCAGCACTCTGAATCGGTCTTTTCCCGGCCAGGCCGGATTCCTGCTGATTTTCGCTCCCGCCTTTCGATCCATAAAATTATGCACTGATATTAAACAATTAGGTAATGGATTCAGCCGCGAAATCCCGGGTTGGGTTCGGGCATGGCAGCATTGGTTTCGCGGCGCCATTGGTGGAGGGCTTCCCGCAATTCCCGGGCTTTGTCAGGCTCTGATGCGGAAAGATCCTGCTTCTCCGACGGGTCTTTCGCCAGGTTGTACATTTCGACATTCATTTCCTCGAAAGACTCGATCAGCTTGTAATCTCCCTGGCGGATGGCGCCGGCCGGGCGGTGTCCCGAGCCGTGGTAGTGGGGATAGTGCCAGCAAATGGTTTTTCGCCCTAGCGCCTTTTCCTTTCCTTTCATCAACGGGACCAGGCTGGTCCCGTCGATGTGCTGGGCGGGCCTCAGGCCCAGTCCGGCCATCTCAAGCATCGTGGGATAAAAATCGGTGCTGATGACCGGAAAATGATGGATGGTGCCGGGGGCTGTGACTCCCGGCCAGCGAACGATAAGCGGCTCGCGGATTCCGCCCTCATAGAGCCACCCTTTGCCCGCGCGCAGCGGACGGTTCGAAGTGGGAAGGCTTCCGGCTGTCGACAGCCCGCCGTTGTCGGAGAAGAAGATAACGGCGGTCCGGTCTTCGATTTTCAATTCGCTCAGCTTTTGCAGCACGCGCCCGAGACCGGTATCCACGCTTTCCAACAGGGCGGCGTAATCCGGCCGGGCCTGCCTTTCCCGGTTCCGCTTGTCGTGCTCCTGGGAGAACTCGGGTTCCGCGACTGCAGGCATGGATTTCAGCTTGGATTCATATTTGGCCGTGATCTCTTTTTTGGCCTGGATCGGCTCATGCACGGCGTAATGCCAGAGGTTCAGGAAGAACGGTTTCCCATGGTGGGTGTCGAGGAAGCGGAGAGCTTCGTCGGTCAGGCGGTCGGTAAGATATTCACCGGGTGGGCCATCTTCCAGATTCTGCATCTGGTACGGGCTGAAATACCCTTTGTGAGGGTGTCCCCAGCTGTTGCCCGCGATGTTGATGTCGAACCCGTGATTTTTCGGATAATAAGCTTCGCTGCCCAGGTGCCATTTGCCGATGTGGCAAGTGACGTACCCGGCTTCGTGCAATGCTTCGGCCAGGGTGAACTCAGAAAGCGGAAGCTGCTGTTCGAAGGCAAGCTCTTTCAGTTTCCCCGGCCGGTTCTCGCCGGGAATCCAGTCGGTCAGGTGCAATCGAGCCGGATATTTCCCTGACATAATGCTTGCCCGTGTGGGAGAGCAGACCGGGGCGGCGGCATAAGCCTGGGTGAACCGCATCCCCTGCCTGGCGAGCCGGTCGATATTCGGAGTTTCGTGGAAGCGGCTGCCGTAGCAGGCGGCGTCAGCCCATCCCATGTCGTCGATCAGGACGAAAATGAAGTTGAGCGGACGAGACGGCGTTTGGGCGAATTTCCTGACCGGCAAGGCCAGGGCGGCCGCGCCGGCCCCCAGGAATTCACGGCGATGAAGTATTCTCATGGCCTCCCCTTCCCGCGTTTTAAAGCGCAAAGTTCTCGAAGACCTCTAAATGGAGTCGATGATGGCGTTCAGCGTCGGGCTCGGCCTCATCGCGCGGGTCGTCTTTTGCAGATCGGGGTGATAATAGCCGCCCATGTCGACGGGCCTGCCTTGAGCAGCCAGCAGCTCTTCGTTGATTTTGGATTCGTTTTCCGCCAGCTGCTTGGCAATTGGGGCGAAACGTGCCTGCAATTCCGCGTCTTTCATCTGCGCGGCGAGAGCCTCGGCCCAGTACATCGCCAGATAGAAGTGGCTGCCCCGGTTGTCGATCTGGCCGACCTTCCGCGCCGGGGATTTGTTGTTGTCCAGGAACTTGCCGATGGCCTGGTCCAGAGTCTCGGCGAGTAGCGCCACGCGCCCATTCCCGAACTGGCTGCCGATATGCTCGAACGATGCTGCCAGAGCCGAAAACTCTCCGAGCGAATCCCAGCGGAGATATCCCTCTTTTTGGAACTGCTGGACGTGCTTTGGAGCCGAGCCACCTGCGCCAGTCTCAAAAAGCCCGCCTCCCGCGAGCAGCGGAACGATCGAGAGCATCTTGGCTGACGTCCCGATTTCGAGAATCGGGAAAAGGTCGGTCAGGTAATCACGCAGGACATTGCCGGTTACGGAAATTGTGTCGAGCCCTTTGCGGATCCGCTCCAGCGTGTATTTCATCGCCTCCACGGGGGCCAGTATCCGGATTTCGAGGCCGGATATATCGTGGTCTTTCAGATAGGATTCAACCTTGGCGATCACCTGAGCGTCGTGGGCGCGGTTCCTGTCGAGCCAGAAAACTGCCGGCGCTCCCGTGGCGCGCGCCCGGCGAACCGCCAGCTTCACCCAATCGCGAACGGCGATGTCCTTGGTCTGGCAGGAGCGGAAAATGTCGCCCGCGCTCACCGGTTGTTCCAGAAGTGTTTCGCCGGTGGTTTCATCGACCACCCGGATTGTCCCCTCCGCCGGGGCGATGAAGGTTTTGTCGTGGGATCCGTATTCTTCGGCCTTCTGGGCCATCAAACCCACATTGGGGACGCTGCCCATGGTTGCCGGGTTCAAGGCGCCGTGCTGCTGGCAATCCTCGATGATGGTTTTGTAGGTTGTGGCGTAGCACCGGTCCGGGATCATAGCCTTGGTGTCGTGGAGCTTTCCGTCCGGACCCCACATTTTTCCCGATTCGCGGACGACGACGGGCATCGAGGCGTCGATAATGATGTCGTTGGGCACGTGCAGGTTGGTAATCCCCTTGTCGGAATCAACCATGGCAAGCGCTGGGCTGGCTGCGTAAACCGCCTTGATGTCGGCTTCGACTTCTGCCCTCTTGTCTGCGTCCAGGACCTGCAACTTGGCGTAGAGGTCGCCCAGGCCGTTATTCGGATTCACCCCGAGCTGCTTGAAAGTCGCGGCATGCTTCTCAAAGACCGGCTTGAAGAACACACTCACGGCGTGCCCGAAAATCACGGGATCGGATACTTTCATCATCGTGCACTTTAAGTGCAGGGAGAGCAGCAGCCCCTTTTCCTTGGCGTCACGGATCTGCTCGTCGAAGAAGGAGCGGAGCGGTCCGATGTGCATCACGGAAGTGTCGATGATTTCGCCGGGCTGGAGCGCCACTTTTTTCTTGAGAACGGTGGCGGCGCCTGACGATGGGACGAACTCATAGCGCACTTCGCACGGCTGACCCATCGTCCGGGAGTTTTCGCTGCCGTAGAAATCCCCAGCGGTCATATGAGCGACGTGCGATTTGGAGTCGGAGGCCCATGCGCCCAGCTTATGGGGATGCTTTCGCGAAAACGCTTTGACCGAGAGGGGCGAGCGTCGGTCTGAGTTGCCTTCGCGCAGCACGGGATTGACCGCGCTGCCCAGAACCTTGGCGTATCTGGCCTGGATTGCCTTTTCTGTGTCGTCCTTCGGATTCTCGGGATAGTCGGGAACCTTATAGCCCTGCGACTGCAACTCTCGAATGGCTTCTCTGAGCTGGGGTATTGAAGCCGAGATGTTCGGCAGCTTGATGATGTTGGCTTCGGGCTTTTGGGCCAGTTCGCCGAGTTGCGCGAGATAGTCCGGGATGCGCTGCTCTTCCGTCAGATGATCGGGGAAATTGGCGATGATGCGGCCCGCGAGAGAGATGTCGCGGGTCTCCACAGAAACGCCGGTACCCTTCGTGAAGGCTTTAACCACCGGCAGGAACGAGAGTGTCGCAAGAGCGGGTGCTTCGTCAATCTGTGTCCAGATTATTGTCGATGTCCTGGTATCCATAATTTCTCCTTTGCACCCCGGGAGCGACAGTTCGCGAAGGGGTTATTTGATGGCGGGCGCGGCCTGGCTTAGATGCATGGCCTCCCTGTTTTGCGGGGAAGCGGCAAAGTGCAGATCGCGCAATCCAAAAGTGCAAGTATACGGATCTTTGGATTCAACTTCCACCGCCCGTGCAGGATGATTGGATGAAAGTGCCTGAGGTGATCGAAGGTGGAGCTTCGCGCCCACCGGGCATTCTCCTTCCTATTCATGTGTCCGGGATTTATCCCGGACACGGTTCTCTTTTGGGACCCATCCCATTGCGGCAAAGACCGCGAAGACCCAAAGATCTTATAAATCTTTGCGGTCTTCGAGCCTTAGCGGTTCAATCTCGCGAGCGTTCCAAGTTTCCAGAGGCACGGTGTGCGATTTTACGATGAGGGGGAGGTGAGGAGGGCGCGGGGGGGGGGCTTATCGATTTATTGTAGACCGTCGCAAGTCCGAGGAGCGCGGCGGCATATTGATTGATCGAACGGGAAGTCCCGCCTTTGATCATCGTTGCATTCCCGCCGAAGGTGATGGCACCGCGCGGATTCGCCGTCTCGGGCTGCCAATGGTTCAACTCGTGCTTGATCGCGTCGTAGATGGTCGAGAACGCGGCATACTTGCTGAAGTCGCCGGTGCGGATATCCGCGGTCGGCACCGAGTATCGCGCGGTGTTGCCGGTTCTCTGGCTTGTCCGTTCATAGCTGCCGAAATAGAACAGCTTGTTTTTAATGATCGGTCCGCCCAGTGTGCCTCCTATGATGTTGTTGATGCTGAGCGGCTTCTTGTTGTACCAGAAGTAAGGGCGAGCTTTCAGGGCGTTATCGTCGTGGTACCTGAATGCCACGCCGTGGATATCGTTCGTGCCCGATTTGGTGGTCACCGTGACGGCAGCGCCGCCTGTCATCCCCTGATCCGCGTCGAAGGAGGTGGTCGCGACGTTGACCGCATCGACGGATTCGATGGGAGGGTTGTAGAGGGTGTGGTGCGGCAGCCAGATATATACGTTTGCTGCGCCGTCCACGCGCGTGTTGTTGCTGTTGCGGTTCGTGCCGTTGATATTGGTGGTGAGCGAACGGCCCGGGGAGTCCACCTGCGCATTCTGGAAAGCCGTCGGGGTTGCGCCCGGCACCAGGATGAGCATGGTCTGGTAATTGCGATAGGCTCCGATAGGCAGGTTCGTGACTGCCGTGGTGGCAAATTCCGTGTGAGTGTCAGCTTTGTCGGTCTGCAGCAGCGCGGACGCCGCTTCCACCGTAACCATTTCCGTCGTGCCGCTATGGAGGATTTCATCGGTCCCGGATTGCCGTCAGGCACGAGAAAAACGACACCAAACTCATCGGCAGCGTACTGAGCTTTTGGGGTGGATTCGATGCCTGCGACCAAGCCTATTTTTGAAAGAAATAGATGCAGCCGTCGTTCTTGCCGTCGTTGACCATCCCGGTGAAATACTCGTCCATGAAAACCTTGAAGGTCGAAGGGTTCACATATTGGGCTGTGATCTTGCAGGTATTGTCCGAATTTACCCGCACCTTCACATAGTTGTAGGCAAAGCCTTCACCCTTCGGATTCTGGATCAGCTTGGCGGTGGAAAGAACCACGAAAGCCAGGGGGTTGCGCACCGTGTTAGAGGCGAAATGCTCGTAGGCGTCGACGGTCATGCCGCCGACAGCGTCCGGCGATTTTTCCTGCTCCGCTCCGTCGACGAAGAGCTTGCATTTGCCGTAGTGCATTACCACCCGAACGGATTCTCCGCCGTTCAGCGAGGTCATCAGCGCGTCAAAGCTCGGCAGTTGTTTTGTCTGGGACAGGGCGCATGGGGCGGCCATGCAGATGCAGAGGGCGAATAAAGCCTGAACGATCTGCCTGATTACCAGCATTTTTTCCTTTGTAGAGCAGAATTTCCTGACTCCCCGCTCATGCGGGCCCGAGATTCATCCCGGACCGCTCCGCACGCTCTTAAGACATCCGGATCCATCGGATCAGGGTTCCGAAAGTAGGAGGCTTCCCGAACATCAGCAGGCCGATCTTGAAAACCTTGGAAGCAGCCCAAACGGTTGCCGCAGCTCCCGCCCCGCAAATGAGGATGGTCAAGCCGATTTGCCACGCCGGCGGCGGCGAATTGGAGGCCATCCGCAGCAGCATGACAAAGGTCCCGATACCGGGAACGAAGCTCAGTACCACCGACATGACCGAATTCGGATCCCGGCTGATCGGCATCCAGAGCATCCAGGGAATCATCAAGATCAGCATGACAGGCGTCATCAGCGCCTGGGCTTCCCGTATTTCATTGACAGCGGCGCCTATCGCGGCCATGAACGCGGCGAACGTGAAATAGGCGATCACAAAGAAGATGAACAGGAATACCAGGAGCATCGGATCCAGCAGCCCGGCCATCGCGAAAGAGATCAGGGCCACGATACCGAGCCCGGAATACAGCACAAGCACCAGAAAGCCGATCGCCATTTGACCAAGGATTTTGCCGGTCAACAGTTCGAACGGAGAAACCGCGGAAAGCAGCACCTCCACCACCCGATTGGATTTTTCCTCGACGGTCGTCATGAGCAGGGACTGGCTGCTGGTCAACGAGGAAATTAGAAGCAGAACCATGAACGCCGCGGGAAGCAACAGGTTGAAGGCTTCGTTTGTGGTGCCTTCACCATCGGCGGTGACGGTCCGCGACTTGGGCTGCTTCACGGATGTCAACGCTTCGATTTCGCTTTTGTTCATCCCGGCACTGCGAATGCGCGCAGCGACAATCGCCTCGCGCAGGCCGTCGTGAATGTCGTCTTCCAGGCGGTCATCGACCTTGCTGCGGACGAAAAGGTCGTAGCTCTCGAACTTTTCCTTCCCCTGGGCGCGCTGCACGGCGTCAGGCTGGAGGACTACGAGAGCCAGACGCCTGGGTGCGGTTTTTTCGCCGGCGACCGCCGGGGTCTTGAGCGGGGCCTTGGCGGTCTCCAGGTTGGTTCCCGGATCCAGAGGCACAACCGTAAGCTGCGGAGCCTCGCCGAAGGCTTGCTCCAACTGCTGCTGCATCGCGGCTTGCCCTTCGGGCGATGCGGCGATCAACGATTTCACCGCTTTCGGGGCCGCTTCCGCGGTCTCGCGCTTGCGCCTTTCCAGGCGCTTCACAAATTGCTCGGGCCGGAGGTAGTTCTGCAATCCCTCGACGACCTGGCCGGTAGGATCCATGATCGCAATTTCGCCCACAACCTTGGGCGGCGTGCGATTGATCATCTTGGGGAAAACAACCACAAGCAGGCAGATGGCGAGCGGAGTGACGAGGATGCCCAGGATGAACGCCTTGGTGGTCACAGTAGCCAGGAACTCTCTTTTCGCGATGCACAGGATCTGTTTCATCGCCGCACCTCCATCGGCCGGCCGCCTTCCCGGAGTGAAGCTCGTAATTGCGTGCGCTCTTCTCCGGCAACGGGGGCCGTTCCATCCACGATCGCGATGAATACGTCTTCAAGAGTCGGACGCCGGAGCTCAATGCGCGAAGGAGCCACGGCTGCCGCAATGGCACGAATGACCGCAGCAGGGCCCGCCCCTTCTTCCAGCGCGACTTCCCATGCGGAACCGTCGCGCCTCAAGGATTGGACGCCTGTCAATTTTTCCAGGCAACTCACGTCCGCCGACGGATCCATCGGTTCGAACAGTATGCTCCGGGGATCGAAGCGCGCCCGGATACCTGCGATCGTCTCATCCAGAACCTTTTCGCCTTTGTGGATCATAACGACGTGGTCGCATAACTGCTCGGCATGAACCATGATGTGGGTAGAAAAAAGAATGGTCGCTCCCCGCTGGTTTTCTTCGACCACCAGGTCGCGCAGGAGCCTCTGGTTGATGGGATCGAGACCGCTAAAGGGCTCATCCAGGATCAGGAGGTCAGGCTGGTGGATGATAGAGGCGACAAACTGCGCTTTCTGTTGCATCCCTTTGGATAGTTCTTCGCACCGTTTCATTTCGACGGCCCCGAGCTCCACGCGTTCCAGCAGCCGCCGGATACGCTTCTTCAAGTCCGGCCCGTCCGCACCTTTCAACCTGGCCAGGAAGGCGAGAAACTCCCCAACCCTCATTTTCTTGTACAGGCCACGCTCTTCCGGAAGGTAACCGATGCGGCTCTTGGCCTTGAGTGCCGAACTTTCGCCAAGAATGCTCATTTCGCCGCTGTCCGCGAACAGGATGGACAGGATCATCCGGATCGTGGTTGTTTTTCCGGCGCCGTTCGGCCCGATGACTCCGTACAGGGCCCCTTCGGGGACCACGAGATCGAGATTGCGGACGGCGACCGTTTCGCCAAAGGTTTTGGTCAGGTGCTTAAGAACAATCGCATCAGCCATGCGGGGCTCCAAGTCGGTACTGCCAGCATCATTCACCGGGTGAATTGTCGCGGATAAACGCCGGGGCATACCCGTAGGTTAGAGTACGCTAGCCACCAGCGGAAGGACTGTCAAGGTTTTTCCGGCGGACCGAGCGGGTCTCCGGCGGGACCATGCGTATGCTATCCTTTTTGAATGTATCTCAAACCTGCTTCGAGCCTGTCGGATTATCGGTTCTGACCTATATATCGGAACGGAGAAAGGGAATCATCAGGTCGACGAACTTATGCGCGAGCAGAGTGCCGGAGAAGAAATCGCAAACAGTCTGAGCCACGGTATTGGGTTTCTCGCTGCACTTTTCGCGATGCCTTCACTGCTTTCGGTTGCCGCCAGGCGCGGGGGGACGGCAGCCCTTGTCGGGGCCGGTGTATTTGCATTTACGGTGGTTTTGCTTTACTTAACCTCCACTCTTTATCACGCTCTCCGGAATGGCGCGGCAAAGCGTTTTTTCCGGCTGCTCGATCATGGGGCGATTTTCCTGCTGATTGCCGGCACCTACACGCCGATAACCCTGGGAGTGCTTCGCGGCGTGTGGGGGTGGACTCTTCTGGTCCTGATTTGGAGTTTCGCCATTTTGGGCATCCTGCTCAAGGCAATTCGCGGAGTCCGCCATCCCAGGCTATCCATGACGCTTTATATCGGAATGGGTTGGCTGGCGATCATTGCGATCCGACCACTCTGGCTGCACATGCCCGGTCCTGGGTTGATGTGGCTGGCAGCCGGGGGGGTGGCCTATACCGGCGGCACTGCCTTTTACGGGATGGACCGGGTGCGTTACGCGCACTTTGCATGGCACCTTTGTGTCCTCGCCGGAACCGCCTGTCATTTCGTTGCGGTCATGAACTACGCCAACTGACCGGCCGAAAAACTCTTTCCAGACCACGAAGATCTCCAAAGCCTCCAAGGGTCTTAAACACTCTTTGCCGTGCTCCTTCCTGAAGATGATGACCCTCCCGCAAGTAGTCCGTTCCCTTATCTATATAATGGCATTCCCGATCCTTAATTGGACGATGCTGCGCGCGACGCTGCTCACGGTTCCTCACGATCTGACTCCGGTATGGCTCGCCATCGATCCCAACTTCCGACCCCTCCAAGGATATCCGCGATTTGAGAAACTGGTTCTCTCGAAAGGGTGATGCCGGAACGCCATCAGCAATCCCGCAGCGTTGCCTCCATTTCCAGAATTTCTGATTTGGTGTAATCTAATAATCTATTGACAATCGCTGCGAAAAAACTGCTTTCAATCCCAGGAGGTTGTGATGCGTACAAATGTGGGTCGTTTCCTTGCTGCCGCATTGCTGTTCGCTGCCGTTGGTTTTTTCATCATGCCATCAGCCTATGCTCAGGGTGTCTGGCCTCCGCCGGAATTCAAGATCTATGATATGACCGGCTCGTGGGTGGTTCAGGTCAGCGGCCCGGTATTCCTGCCGGCACCTTTCGATTCCTTCAACGGGCCCTTCGTGCGAACGGGGCGATTGCTGTTCACCCCTGACGGGAAGATTGAGATTAAGGCACTCGGCAACTATAACGGATTTGTCGAAAAGGAATCTTACACGGGCACATTTTCCGTGGGGGCAGATGGCAGTGTAGCTGTTCTCCTCAAAAACCTGCCTTTGCCCTCGCTCCCACCGGGCACTCCCAACGTCATTACTTTTGAGGGGTTTATTTGCGAATCGGGGCAGAAAGTCAAGCTCATGATGAGCAAAGTCGAGATCGGCGGCCAGCCGCTTCCCAATATCGGGACCGTGATATTCGGGGAACTCATCCGACAGTAAGGGATGCTTTCCCTCCAGGTGGGTGCAAAGCATCGCAAATGGAATGAGCCGGCGGTTTATCATCGCCGGCTTTCCATCCCGGTCGCGTTTTGTGTGCAGATCTGAAGGCAGCGCTTCTAGACCTCCAGTTTCCAGGGTTCCCGGTAGTTGATTCTGGTAAAGGGCCGGGCTTCGGGCTGCCGCACCGTAAAAGTTTTCTCGTCGAAATCGAGCCGCGTCTTGGCCCGCATGGATACGTTGCCCAGCAGGCAGACCGATGAAGATCTCACCAGGTTTTCGATATCGCTGGTCGGCTTCTGGCGGCTCTTGATGCATTCAAAAAAGTTTTTCCAGTGATCGCTGACCTGCGGCCGCTCGGGCGCCGGTTGCGCCGGCGGTTGGCCCTCTGCCGGCTTCGGGCGGGGGGGAGCTCCCTGGCCTACGATAAACTCGATCGGCTCGTGCTGGGAGCCTTTATTCGGGGTGAACCAGCAGCCTCTTCTGGTTAGCACGATCATTCCATCGGTTCCCATGATGCCGGTGGCTCCTCCCTGGCCGAACATCGGGGTGGGGCAGCTCTCGCGCAGCTCATAGGTCATCATGAAATCGGGATATTGAAAGTCCGCCGTCATCGTGTCGGCGGTCTCCAGGTTGTCCTGGACCCAGAACCTGCCTCCCAGTGCGTTGATTGCGAACGGCATCGGCTCGCCCATGCACTGGTGAATCGGATCGATGTAGTGAACGCCCCAGTCGGTCATGGATCCACCGGCGTAATCCCAGAAGTATCGGAAGGTCGGGAAGGTAGCCTTGGTGACTCCCCAGCGGTTCTCATTGAAGGGAACCTTGCGGGCCGGGCCCAGCCACATGTCCCAATCGAGGCCCGGAGGAGGGTTGCCGTCCGCTGGCCGGCCGTATCCTTCTTTCTTGGCAAGACCGGTGGACCAGGTTTTACACCACGTGATCTGCCCGAGCTTTCCGCTGCTGACGATCTCTTTGGCCTTTAGAAAAGTCGGCATGGAGCGCTGCATGGTGCCGCCCTGCACGATGCGGTTGTATTTGCGCGCGGCCTCAACCATTTTGGGTCCCTCGTCGAGATAGACGCAGGCCGGTTTCTCGACATAGACATCCTTGCCCGCCTTGCAGGCCTCCACGCTCATGTAAGCGTGCCAGTGATCGGGCGTGCTGATGCAAACGGCGTCCACGGATTTGTCGGCGAGGATTTCACGGAAATCCTTTACGAGTTTCGCTTCCGATCCGTACTGAGTGCGGACTGCGGCCGCGGCTTTGTCCAATGCCGGCTGATAGACATCGCAGAGGGTCACGACCTGGGCTTCCTCGCGGGCCGCGAGCGCGTTGCGAAGGTTGCTCATTCCTTGCGCCCCGAGGCCGATAAATGCGATCGCTATACGGGAATTGGCCCCCTGGGCCCCGCGCGGAAAAAGATTCGCCGTCAGACCTGCCGCTCCGGCGGTTTTCAGGAAATCCCTTCGATCCATCGATCTTTTGCTATCATGCTGATCCATATTTTCTCCGTCTGTTGTTGACATAAATCCATTGAAGCCATTGCGGGCGGATTTCGGCCGGCCCTGTTCAACCGGCCTGCGCGATAATATTCAGAATCCTCCCTTTCCTCAACAACTCATTCCAATCGGGATTCGCCCCCCGGTTATCTTTTGGCGACGCCGAGCAGGCGAGCCATGGTTCCAGACCAGCACTTGGCCTGCACTTCCTCAGGGATTTTGTTCGCCTTCAGGAATGCATCGAATCGCTCGATGTTAGATTCCAGCCCTTCCGGTCCCTCATCCGTTCCAAAGACGATTTTTTCGAAGGCGTGCTCACCTGCACTCGGAGAATGCATGGTTGCCAGGGAAGGCCGCCACCATAAGATTTCCCCCCAAAATTCCGGGCGATCCTTTTTCTTGAGCAGCGAGGATCCCGTGAGGTCAAAAAGCAGATTGGGATTCCAGCGGGACGCTTCCGCGGCTTCGTCGTACCAGGGATTGCCCAGGTGGGCGCCCTGCAGCGAAAGTTTGGGGTATCGGCGGGCGACCTCGTCCAGGAATGCAGGGCGCATTTTTGCCATTCCTGTCGTCCCCGGTTTATCCGCGCTTCTTCGAGCGACAATCCCCGAGTGAAACAAGGCAACCATCCCATGTTTCTGAATTCTTTCATAAATGGGAAAATAGGCGGGATCATTGAAGTCCCGGGCCGGGTATATCAGTTCCCCGATCCCCTTGAATCCGGCATCGTGGAACCTGTCGATTTTGGCGATGGCTTCCGGGTCGTCCAGATCAATGCTTCCATAGGGAATAATAGTCTGCGGACTTTTCTTTGCCGCTTCGCGGACGGTTTCGAGCGCCGCAACCGGAGTCAAAATGCAGACCATGGTGTTGTACTTTTGATAAACCTCAAGCGTCTTGGCGATGAAGTCCGGGTTGTTCTTGTAGTGATAGTGAGAATCGATTTTGAAGCGGGTTTTGGCATCCTGGGCCGTACCTGGCGCCGGCAGAATCATAATCAAGGTTGAAACAACGAGACCGGGACTCCATCGGAAAAATTTCATTTTTATTCTCCTATTGAAGGTGAGCGCACAGCATTTTATCCCTGAAAAACACCTGAGGGTTAGCAGAAATCCACTCGAAAAGGTGCCTGGACAGCATAATTGTTCTGATATTTCGGAGGGCTGTAAGTGCAGAATAGGCAAGGCATCATAATGATGGATCAGGGAATAGGAACAAGGTTCCTCCGGCAATGCTGCAGGTGATTCCACCATGGTCAAGATTTCGAAATGTTTCTACGGCGCCTTGTTTTTGGCTCTCTTCGTTCTGCCTTATTCCGCCTGCCGGCGCAATGCGGCTGTCCGCCAGCCATCGATAGCGCCGAAAGTTCTGGAGTATCTTGCGACCGGTGACAAAGCCCTGGCTGAGCACCATCTTTATGCCTGGCGCTCGGCCTATGCGGAGTATTTGAAGGCTTACGAGATCGGACATACCGAGGAAGCCCGGCACAAACTGTTGCTGACAAAATTCCTCACCATGTCGCGCCAGATGGACGAAGATATCCCCCAGGGGAGAGTGTCCGAGACTGTCTCTGAAATCTGCTCCGTCAAAATAAATTCGAGCTTCCAGGGATTGTGCCAGCTTGCCAGGCTTTATGAACGGGGCTATGGAGCGACTTCCCAGGGCAAAAACACGAACCTGCCCCAAGCGGCCGCCACCCCGTTTTTCGCTTTCGACGGCGGCCCTCTGGATTCCTACCTCCAGCGGCTCTATATCCGCACTTGTGGATTGGAGGAAGCTCGCGATTCACTTCAGAACCTGCCCGATGCCAACAGGAACTCCGCGGGAAATCTTTATCTGGATATGGGTCGCGAGACGATTCGGAAAGCGGCCGAGCTTGAAAGGATGCACCCTGAGTTTGCCGAGCTGTTCGCTTTTTTGGGGGAGGATCAGTTTCAGAAGACCCGCTATACCGGCGCCCGCAATTATTTCAACAAGGCTTTGCAACTCGTGCCCGACTACACCCGCGCGCAGATCGGATTGGGGAATATTTGTTTTTACGCGCTTGAAGATTGGGCCAAGGCCATGCAGATATACGAATCCGTGCTCCGCTGGGACCCCGGTAACACGGCTGCGCTTTTCGGCAAAGGCGCCTGCCTTTATCATCTGTCACGGCACGAAGAATCGAATGACGTCATGGACCTTGCCTTGAAGAGCGACATCACGCGCAAGGGCCGGGCAAGCCGGCAGAGCATTCGCTACTATCAGGTGGAAGCCAACTACTACAAAGCTTCCAATTATTCGCAGATCGGCGACAAGGCCATGGCCAGACAATTCATCGAAGCCGCCAGAGTTTTCAGCCGCGATACAGAACATGTCAACTATCTCTCGGCCGTGTTGCACTTCGAAGGCAAACAAATGGAGGAAGCCCGGGAAGAGTTGGAGCAGCTAATCCGCAGCGGGACGTCGTTCTGCAACAGCCGGTACTACCTCGGGCGCATTTATCATGGCAAAAACGATTCGAGGGCGTTCGATCAGTTTCTTGGAGCCTGTTCGTGCATGCAGGGAACGATTCGAGGAATGGAAAAGCAGCTGAAATCCGTGCCTGGAATGGATATTGAGGCGGAAGAAAAACAGGCGTTGACCGGACGATTGGAGGAAAAACTCTTCAATTACAGGCTCGAGTCCAGTGCTACGGTGTCGAATATGATCAATATTGTCGCCGCCTCCGATCACGAAAAAAGGAAATACTATTACGACATCATGGCTGAGCTGCTTTCAGCCATCCAACCCAAAGCAAATCCCTAAGCTTCTCCACTCTCCAATGATTTGCCACCGGCCCTGCGGGCCTGGAATTTTGATGGGGGCAAATTCCGAAGTCATTCACCGCGAAAATATTTAATTTGGACAGGCTTGGGCTGAAGCGCGGATCCACATGATAACGAATTGTGAGGCGTGGCTTGATCCGGACAAGCCCGGGATTCATTTCGGTCTCACCCAGGTGCAGCTCCTAATCGAGGGATGCCAAGCCGCAATGCGCGGGGCAGCTATTTCTGAACTTCTGCTTTGGCAACACTGGCCACAACGCTCACGGCCTCGGGCGGCACCCCGTCAGTCTCGAGATCCCGTATGTTGAGAGTGCCGCCCGGCTCGATAACCCCCCGCACGTTCACATTGCATGTCTTGATGTATTTCATCGAGGCGTCCTGATAGCGAAACAATAGTCCTATCCCGCCATAGGCGATTTTAGACGTGTTGGTGAGGGTCAGAGAGTGGATCGCTTTCCGCAGATGTTCCTCATATCGCCAGGTTTCTTTGGAAATCCGGAGATACCCTTCCGGGTATTGCTGGTAGTAGACCCGGGTCTGCTCCTCCATGCTGAGTTTCTTCTGGACCGGCTTTACCGGCAGCGGCATGACTCTGGTGGCAACCTTGTACCCCGAATAGATCATGGCTGCACCAAGGAGAAGGCCGTCGATGATCCAAAATGTTATCGAAGGTTTCCAAGCCATGAGTTGATCTTTAACCTTGGGCCGGGCTACGTGCTACCTGCGCGCCGGTTTCATGTGGTTGATGATCTCGGGTGCATCTTCGATCGAGGGAATCAACGCAGGGGTCAATTTCACCTTCGCAGCCTGTTCGTAGGCATAGCCCAGTCCCAGCAGCTGGCTCTCGCTCCATGCCGGCCCGACGAAAGAGAGGCCGACCGGCAGGCGCTTGACGGCTCCCATCGGCACCGTCAGGTGCGGGTAGCCCGCGACCGCCGCCAGATCCCCGGCACCGCCGCCGGAGATCTGGTCGCCGTTCACTGCGTCGATCTTCCAGGCCGGCGGCATCGTGGGAAACACCAGTGCGACACAATCGTTTGCCGCAAGCATGCGATCGATGCCCCCCGGTCCGGCCAACTGGTATGAGAGAGCGCGCGCAGCCTTGTAATCCGAGTCATCCAACCCTTTGGTCGCTTCCGCTTTTTCGAAAGTCTCCTGACCGAAAAGCGACATTTCGGTTTCCTGGTTTTCCTTGTTGAAGGCGATGATCTGGGCCAGGGTTCGTGTTTTTACGGCCGCCGGAGTGGTGGCCAGGTAGGCGTTCAGATCGGCTTTCAGCTCCGTGTGAAGAACCTTCGTTTCCTCCCGACCCAAGCGCTGGCGGTCTTCGAATTCCTTGATTTCCACCAGGGTCGCGCCCGAATCCTTGAGCACTCCGAGGGCTTTCTCGAACAGCGCGTCGACGGGGATGGACCAGCCCGCGGCGAAGCGGAGCACGCCGATGCGCTTTCCTTTGAGGGTGGCCGAATCGAGCGCGGCCACATAATCAGCTTTGCGGCTGTCAGCATCCTTGGTGGCGACATCGGCCGGATCAGTACCGGCGATCGCAGCCAGAACTCGAGCAGCGGTCCGTACATCTTTGGTCATCGGGCCGGCGGTGTCCTGGCTGTGGCTGATCGGCACGATGTGGGTGCGGCTTACCAGGCCGACCGTCGGTTTCAGCCCCACAATGCCATTAATGGAAGCCGGGCAGGTAATGGAGCCGTCCGTCTCAGTGCCGATGGCTGCATCTACCATCCCGGCAGCCACCGCTGCGCCTGAGCCGGACGAGGAGCCGCAGGCATTGCGGTCCAGTGCATGGGGATTTCGTGTCTGGCCTCCGACTGCGCTCCAACCCGAAATTGAAGCGCTGGACCGGATGTTCGCCCATTCCGAAAGGTTCGTCTTGCCCAGGATAATGGCTCCGGAGGAACGCAGCCTCGCGACCAGCGGGGCATCCCGGTCCGTGACATTATCCTTGAGCGCAAGGCTGCCGGCTGTTGTCGGCAGCTTGCCCTGCATTTCAATATTGTCTTTGATAAGGATGGGGAGGCCGAAAAGGGGGCCCCTGGATGCTCGATTGCGATCGAGCGCACGGGCATGCGCCAGCGCGTCAGGATCGACGGCAATCACGGCGTTCAGCAGCGGATTGATTTTTTCAATTCTTGCTATGGCAGCCGCCGTTTCAGCTTCGGCGCTGACTTGAGCGGATACTTTAGCAGGCAAGGCAATCAAAATAGCGGCCAACATAAGCGTCAAGAACATGTCACGCTCCGGGGATCGGAAATGAAGTTGATGCTGCAGCTTATTATGCCTCTGCCCGGCTTTTCCAGGACAAGCTTTGTTCAAATATTGAAACGCCAGGTCCACGAAGAAAAATAAACGAAATCCTTTGGTGTCTTGACGGTCTCCGCGGTTCATTCCATGTCCTGGACAATATAGACCCTCCAATGATAAACGGAGCTATTATGGATCAGGCGGGATTTTAAACATGCCTTTAGCCGGGAATCGCACATTTGTCGGATTTGGTTTTGGTCCCATTCAGGGAGGTCTGTTTCTCTACGAGGCGTTCCAATCGGGAGCCTTTGGGCGCCTTCTCGTGGCCGAAGTGGTGCCCGAGCACGTGGAATCTGTTCGGAAGGCGGGCGGCTGGTTCCGCGTCAACATCGCGCACCGGGACCGGAGGGAAACAGCCCTCATCGGACCGGTGGAGCTTTGCGATCCGGCGCGTGCAGAGGATCGGCACACGATGGTTGAAGCCATTGCAACTGCCGAAGAGATTGCGACTGCGGTTCCCAGCGTGAAATTCTATTGCGCCGGCGGCGCGGGAAGCATCCAAAGCCTGCTTGCTGCAGGCTTGGCAAAGAAAACCGATCGTCGCTATCCGCGCGCTGTCATTTACGCCTCCGAAAATCATAACCATGCAGCGGAGATGCTTCGCGGGCATGTATTGGATTCCGTCGGCGCAGGTGCGCGGCACGCCCTTCAAGACCGGGTGAAATTTCTGAACACCGTTATAGGAAAGATGAGCGGCGTTGTCACAGATCCTGCAGAAGTCTCCGGCTCGGGACTCAGCACGGTTACCCCGTCGGAAAAAAGAGCATTCCTCGTCGAGGCGTTCAATCGCATTCTCATCTCTCAAATCAGGTTTGAGGATGGAGAGGGGCTTTTCCGGAGGGGTTTGGATGTCTTCGAGGAAAAGCATGACCTTCTCCCTTTTGAAGAAGCCAAACTCTTTGGTCATAACGCCACGCATGCACTTGCGGCCTATGTCGCGTCGGTCCAGGGGCTGCGAAGGATGGCGGAAATCCCTTCGATCCCGGGATTCATGGAGTTTCTCGGCCAGGCATTCATCGAAGAATCGGGAACGACCTTGATAAGGAAGCATCGGGGTCTGGATGCGCTATTTACACCGGCAGGGTATCAGGAATATGCAGAGGACCTTCTGTTCCGGATGACCAACCCGTTTCTCACCGATACGGTAGAGCGGGTGGGCCGGGATCCGGAGCGGAAGCTGGGGTGGGGTGATCGACTGGTCGGCCTCATGCGCGAGGCTTTGCGTCTTTCTGTAAGCCCGAAGCGGTATGCATTCGGAGTTGCCGCGGCGCTGGCGACCCTTGATCGCTCGTTCCTGGGAGGCGCGAAGTCCATCTCTTCCGCGCTGGATGTTATCTGGGAAGAGGATTCCCCTCCGGAGGGAGAAAAGGCGGCAGTCGTACGATTGATCGAAGCAGAGCGCCTGCGGCTGTTGCGCTGGAGGAACGCCGGATTTCCCAGTTTGGAAAACATTTTCCAGGGATCCACTGAGCTTTAGCTGTCCGGCATGAGGGCTGCGAAACTTTGCCTCGAAATTGCAGCCAGCCGGCCATCATTCTTTTCTCCGCCCTACTGGAAGGGCAGCCATGTGCAATCTTCGAGGGCTTCGCGGTGACAGACGCTTGTGGTTCATTCTATCGAGTGATCCACATTTCCGGCGGGAAGGAGCGAGTCCCCTTGACGCTGCTATAAGGAGCGCATGTATTCGAAGTTAGCCCGTGCGGCCTCCATTGCTGTCATATTGACAATGGGCGGCTCCTGCTCGGAGAAGAAGAATTCAACCCCCGCCGCCTGCGCTGCTGCGAAGATAGGTTTGTATTCGATCTGACCACGTCCAAGTTCCGTTCCCGTCGGGCGATCCGGCCCATACAGGGCGTATGTGGGCTTTCCCTTCAGGACGAAGTCCTTCGCGTGAAGCATGCGGTAGCGGTTGAGATGGCGCTTGAAGTAGTCGATAGGTTTCTGTCCCGCTGCGACAGCCCAGCCGCAGTCATGTTCGAATTTGACGAGATTGGCGTCGGTTTCCTGGAGCAGGATCTGATAGCCGGTCTGGCCGCTGCCAAAATCGACGAATTCAAAATTGTGGTTATGATAGGCGAATTGAAGATTTGCCTGTTTCGCCTTTTCACCTATCTGATTGGCCAGTTCGGAGATCTTTTTAAAATCGTCCGCAGTCAGGCCGGCCAGCATTTTTGCCCGCTCCGGCCCTGAGATATTCCCGGCCCGCGGTGGCATCAACACCGAACTTGCAACATAGCGCGCGCCCACCGAATGTGCGTCTTCGAATAGTGGACCCGGATCCGCAGTCGAAAAGCCCAGGTGGCAGCTGGGACACTGGAGCCCGGCGTCGTCGAGTGCCTTGCGGAATTCTTTGGCCGAAAGCTTGGCGAATCCGGCGCTTTCAACAAACTTGTATCCGATCTTCTTGAGCGCCTGAAGAGTGCCGGCCACGTTCGCATTCAGGTCTGCCGCCACCGTGTAAAGTTGAATCCCCAATGCCCGGTCCGATGCAGCAGCCCAATTGCTCCGCGGCAGGGCGCTCATCACCGCTGCGGCACTACTCAGCGTCATAAATTCCCGTCGATTCATATGTTCCATGTTTATCAGACTCCTGGCTTGTCAAGAAATCGTGGCTCTCAGGCCGCCCGATTATTCTCTTTCCGTACTCTTTACTTCGGAAATCTTCTTCTTCGGGACTCCCTTGGGGTGGCAGTCTTCGCACTTTACCCTATGGATATTGTGTTTGCTTTCCGGGTTGGCGAACGTGGTATCCATCTTCTCCACGTCGATGCCGCAGTTGGACAGGCGCGGGTGGCAGCCGGCGCAGGACTGGCGTGTATTCTGGTTGTGCTTTTCGTGGCAGCTCAGACATCCCAGCCCTTCGTGCACCCCCATCGGGGTCCGGTCGTCCCCGGAGCCGATCTGCCCCGAAGCAAGCGGGGCGTGACACTGGTAGCAGAGCGCCTGTCGCTTTTCCGGGCTCATCTTCACCTTGCGTTCCCCGTCGTACACACCCGGCAGCGGCAAGAGATCCGTTCCTATGTTCAACCGGGCACGGCGGTCGAACAGCCCGAGCGAAGGACGGAATACCTCTTCTTTCACTGCAATTCTTTGTGAGGCTTTCTTCAGAGGCATCCCGTCGCGGTGCACCATGTGGCAGGAAAGGCAAGGAATGGCGGGCCGCTGGGCCAGCGACGCATCTTTTATCTTCCACGGGCCCCTGGTGTCGAGCGGTTCGACGACGTCGCTGATGGCTCCTTCGAAGTGCATCCCGTGACAGCGCAGGCAATCGTCCATCAGCTGGCGCTTCTGATTGTGTTCCTTGTTGGCAAAGAGCCGCTCGTAACTCGCCGAGTGCCTCCCGGCGCCCCAGCGCGCATATTCTTCACGGTGGCAGGCGACGCATTTATCCATCATGATGAACACGTCCGCGGTCTTGAGGTGGATTTGCTCCGGCGGCTCGCTGAATAGATGCGTGGTAACGCGGCGCAGGTTGGTCCGAGTCGTGCTCGTATGGCATTCGACGCAGTTCATATCCCGATGGGTGGACCCTTGCCAGGAGACGAGGTTCGGCCGGATTTCATGGCACCGGGCGCAGCCTTCGCCCCGGCTGGAACTGTAGTATAGATCGGCGGCGGGAATCGCCAGCAATCCGCAGCATGCCGCCCCGACCAGCCATACAAGAGGAGAACGAAGCCATTTCATGAGCGGAACCTCGTGCCTTTCCAGGTTTTCACGATATAGTCCGAGGCCCAGTACCCGACCGCCATAATTGTCAGCGCCGGGTTATAGCCGCCGTTGGTCACGTTAACGCTGCCGTCGACAACGAAAACATTGTCGACATCGTGGATCTGGCAGTGCTTGTTCACCACCGAGGTCTTCGGATCGTTACCCATGCGACAGGTGCCCGCCTGGTGCTGTCCGGATGACAGCACCAGGTTGCGGTTGATCGATTCCCAGATCTGGACCGCTCCCGCCTCTTTCAGCCACATCGTGGCCTTCTCCACCAGGAATTCGCCGATTTCGACCGAATGGGGGTGCTTGGTTCCCGACAGGCGCGCCACCGGGATTCCCCACCGGTCTTTGACCTTCGGATCGGCCTGGATCCTGGCTTCGAAAATCGGCATCTCCTGCACTGGCCCCATGACCACTATGGTATTCCGGTACATACGCCGCATGGCATCCTTATGGCCCTTGCCCCACGCCGGTGTGCCCTTCGGCAGACGGCCGGGAAACTGAATAGGCAGGCGGATGAACTCGTTGGCCAGCAGCCCGCCCCCGCGCAGTCCCGGATTCCCATGGTTGAAGTCGCAGATCGCGACCCCGGCCCCGGGGCCGAGGTCGTCGTAGGTAGGTTCTTCGAAATACCCGGTCGCACCGGTATAGGTGTGCGAGTGCAGGTTGCGGCCCACCCAATCGTGACGGTTGCCGAGGCCGTTCGGGTGAAGCCGGTGCTTTGTGTTTAAGAGCAGTCGCGCCGACTCAATCGCCGAACCGGATACGATGACCAGATCAGCTTCCTGGGTCTGGAGGCGGTCGTTCTCATCGAAGTAGGAGACGCCGGTCGCGCGGCCGCGGTCATCGAGCAGGATCTCTTTGACCATGGCCCGGGTTCGCAGCTCACAATTTCCGGTCTTCAGGGCAACAGGAATTACGGTGTTCTGCGTGCCGGCCTTGGCATCTACCTCACACAAAAACCCCACACACCAGCGGCAGCGCATGCAAGGAGGCCGGCCGTTGTAAGGGATGCTGTTGCGTGCCATGGAAATGTGGAACGGATGCAGGCCGAGACGTTTCGCAGCCGCCTCCAGAATCTGGTGCTCGCGTGAAGCCGGCAGCGGAGGCATGGGCAGCGGTTTGGATCGCGGGCCCTTGAATGGATTGCCCGAATCGTCCCCCGACACCCCGATTTCCCATTCCGCCTTGGTGTAAAAGGGTTCAAGATCGTCGTAGGAGATCGGCCAGTCATCAAGCGTGGATCCCTCAGGGCAGCCGTAAGTCGACTTCATCTGGAAGTCCTTCGGGTGGAAACGCCACGCCATGGCGCCATAAGTCGCGGTTCCGCTTCCGACACAAGCGGCGTTGTTGCCGTACCCCGGCCTGCTAGGGAGAACAATGCGCTCGTTGCCGGAAGGGTCAACAAAGACGCGCGGGTTTCCTTCATCATCCGGGCCGGTATTATTTCCAAGTATGCTGGAGCGCTGATTCCGCAGGTCGTCTTTCCGGCAGTCATTGGCCGTGTACCAGAGTCCCCGTTCGAGCAGAACCACGCTAAGGCCGTTTACGGCCAGTTCTTTGGCCACCACGCCGCCGCCGGCCCCCGCCCCGATTACTACGGCATCTACTTTCTTCATGAGCGGCCCCCCACGGTAAAGTCATATTGATCCCTGCCCCTTACCGGGGAAGCGGGTACGCCGAGCATGCGCCAGCTGCAGTAATCGCGGTTCCCGCCGTGGCGCGGGTTGCCGTAAAAGCCCTGCATGGTGTGGCTGACGAGAAGTGCGAAAAAGGTCTTGGTCGAATCGTCCTTTTCCAGCCCTTTCATGATCTCAAGCTGTTTGTTCTCTGAGGCCTGGGCGAAGCTGCCGCCCGCGCGCCGGTCGGCTTCGGCAATTCCTGCCCTGTAGGTCTGGCGATGTTCCCGATAGAACCCGGCAAGCTGCCTGTCGATATAGTTCACCACACCGGCCCACTTCGCCCCTGGGTCCCGGTCGGCCGGGATTATCTGTTCGCACATCGCTTCAAGCGTACCGAGCTCCGTTTCGTTTAGGGTTCGCCCTTGCCGACGGACAGTGGAACAGGCTGCGGACAATGCTGTTGCTGTCACCGCCGTCTGCAGGAAACGCCGGCGATTCAATTTCCTGTTTTTTTTCATGGCATCCTTGACTATTCCTCACCAAAAACGAGCGCAGCAGTGAGTCTTCTGGGTTTGGCTTTTGCTTTCAACCGGAGGACCGGGGCAGGGAGCCTCATGACCCGAGGAGGATCTTGTGCACCCTCTCCGCATTCTCCCTGATCTCATCCCGAACCCGGGGGAACATCCCAATGAACACGCCATCAATGGGTTTGATGTTTTCGTAAGCCGTGCGGAAGGCCTGGTCCGTGCTGCGAGGATCGATGCGCCCGGCGGCCAATATCTTGAACGCAAAGCAGGGTTTCGGCGTCTGTTTCATGAATTTGTACATGCGGGGAGGGTCGCTCTGCAGGTAAATTTCGCGAGGCATCTCGAGGATCTCCCCATTGAGCACCTTTTTCCATTCCTCTTCCGTGCGGGTACGGTTGTAGACGCACCCCGCGTAGAAGTCCACATCCCAGCCTTCCTCCTCAGCCTTCGCCAGCACCTCCGGCTTGTGGCTTCCCACACCGACCATCACGCCAAGGTCTCGCGTCTTTTTGCACCATTCCTTGACATCGTTCATCCTGCCTTCCTGCCAGGCGCGGTCGGTCTGCTCGCCGTGGTGGTAAATTGCCATCGGCTTGAACATTTGATAGACGGGCGTCGGGTCCCCTACTCCCTGGACAATGAGGTGCATCTTGCCCCCATCCGCAATGAAGCGCTGCAGGTCCTGGGGAGCTCGGCCGAGAGCCACGTAGTTATAGGTATTGATGCCGAAGCGATAGCATTGGTGCAGGACATCGCACACCCGCTCCGCGCTGTAGTACTCCTTCATGATGGTGCCGAGCGTGGAATTAAAGTGCCCGAAACCATAGAAGGGATTGCAGCCGACGATCAGGCGGCTGATTTCAACCTTGCCGAACTTCATTTTGGGGACCTGGAATTCAGAGACGGGCCGCGGCGGCAGAGCAGGCGGTGCCGGTGCGCCCGGAGGAGTACCCTGAGGCTGCGGATTTTGTGCCATCGCTGTGGCGCCTAAGCCTGCAGCTGCCACGGTAGTGAGGAAATCCCTTCGATTCTTCAACATTTCATTCTCCCCGGACATCTGAATGATGGGGCCCGCCTTTTGAAGGGGCGGGCCCCATTAAGAATTTGGTGTCGATCCGCGAGGGGTTGAATCCCATCAGAAGAGAATCTTCATCGCCACCTGAAGGTTTCGCGGGAGGCCTGCGCTGCTGATGACTCCGAAGCTTGTTGAGCCCAGGGAACCGCCAGGAGCACCGAAAGCCGGTGTATTGGTAACGTTGAAGGCTTCCAGCCGGAACTGCAGCTTTAGTCCCTCCTTCGGGCTAAATTCGCGGTGGATGGACATATCGAGCTGGGCCCGGCCCGGCGCGTGCATGGTGTTTCTGCCCACATTGCCGAAGGTGTAGAGCGGCTGTGCGGCGAAGGCAGCGGTGTTGAACCAGCGACTGACCGTGCGCTGATCGCCGGAGAGATTGGGATCGCCGATCAGGTTGGGCCGGTCTCCGGTGCCCGTGTTGGCACGCGCTGCGGAGTTACCTATCGTGAAAGGTATCCCGGTAGTCAAAACGACGATGCCATTCAGCCTCCACCCCCTTATCAGGGCGTTGCCTAAGCCGGTTCCGTTTTTCCCGAAAGGTAGATCATAGTTGGATGTCAGCGTGAAGCGGTGGCGCAAATCGAGGAACGAATTCGCGCGTTCGATACTCCGATCGTTCACCATGGCCACCTGGTCATCAATGCTGTGTGCCCAGGTGTAGTTGGATACCAGGCTGAAGCCTTTCTGGAATCTTCGCTCCAGAATCAGCTGCATCGCATGGTAGTTACTGTTGTACCAGGGAGCTGCAATCGAAATGGCAGCCACATTCGGGAAAAAGGCGTTGTAAGGCCGTCTCGCCTGAATAGCCCCCGGTGCCGGGGCTGGCTGATTTACGTTGACAGCGCCGTTGAAGATGTATTGTTTGTGTCCCAGCGCCCCCACGTAGCTTGCAGTTGCGACCATGCCCCACGGGAGTTCGCGCTGCAGCGTGAGGTTGTACTGGTGGACGTACGGGGTGGCTCCCGTAAAGGCTACCCCTGTAAGGCTACCGGTCGGATTGGCAGGGTTGGTAGCTACCGGGAGGGGCAAACCATCTTTGAGCGAACTGATAGGAGTCAACGGCGTGGCCGTCACCGTGTACAGGCTGACAAACGGCGGATTGCGCATGGCCATCGAGCTGGCAATCATGTTTGGCACAAAGCTGATGCCATAGCCGCCGCGCATAACGGTGCCTTTCGCTATCGTCGCTGCAAATCCAAACCGGGGAGCGAGATTGTTCCAGTCAGCGTCCACACCGGCCGAACTCGATACGCCATCCTTCCCCGGCTGAATGATCTTCCCTTTCACCAGGTCCACATTGGAAATTCGGTCGCAAACTTCCGAGTTCGGGCCAAAGTAGTCCCAACGCAGACCGATATTCAGGGTAAGCCAGCGGTTTACTCTCCAGTCGTCCTGGAAGTACGTGGCCGCCTCCCAGTTTCTCAATCCCGGATATACCAGGTACTTGCTTCGCGTTGTGTCCGATGGGTATCCCAGCAGGAAAGACGCGATGGCGTTGCCGCTGCCGGCAACCGCCCCCGAGGGATCGTTGGTCAAACTCGAATTGAAGCTAAACTGCCCCTTGGATGTCGGGCTCTGAAAAGCGCTCGTTTGCCGCCGTCTAAGGTCAGCCCCGAATTTGAAGTTATGAGATCCGCGGGAGTAGCTTATGTTTCCGGCCTCCTGAAAGAGATTGTTGGTGACGATCAGCGGAATGAAGCTTGCGTCACCCAAAGCGCGCAGACCGGAGATGGCCATGATGGAAAGCCCGGAGCTGTCGTCGTCGACGTTGATCCCTTTCAATCCCAGTTGCGCGGAAACATCCTTGCCGTAGTTGATCGGGAGAGAATAGACCCAATACCGACTGTAGCCGGCCTTGAGTTCCAGCACCAGACGCGGGCTGAACGCGTGGATGTCGTTGAGCAGAACCGATTGGGCTCTCTGGGTGGCCGTGCCGGAGCGGCCGGTATCGCCCACCGGATCGATGCCGTTGGGCGCCGTCGGCAATCCCGGAGGAATGAAGGTCCGGGTGTCATTGAAGGAATAGCGGGCAAAAAACGAATCCTTTTCCGTCAGCTTGTGATCGACGCGGACATCGAAGGTTTCGTTATCCTGCTCCTTTTTCGGGTTGTAGGTATAGTTGTTTACCGTCGCAGTGTTTTGGGGCAGCGGGTACAACTCCATCAGCTTCACTGCGACCGGGTCCATTCGCGTGGTCGGAATTTGATCGTTGAGGAAGCGGTCCCGGATAATCTTGCTCGGATTCGCGGGATCGGGACGCGTCGTTAGCGGATCGAAGACGGCATTCAATTTGGAGAAGTTCCCTGTGCGCGCTTCGGCAGTAGGTATCGTGCTCACGAAAGTCTGACCCTGCCGCTGGCGGAATCCTTCATAGTCGCCGAAGAAGAAGGTGCGGTTCTTAATGATAGGCCCGCCTATGCTGCCGCCATACTGGTTCTGCTTGTAACTCGGCTTGGTCGAGCCGGCGAAGAAATTCCTTGCATCCATTTTTTCATTACGGAGAAACTCAAACAGCGAGCCGTGAAACGCGTTCGTTCCCGATTTCGTAACAAATTGGATGACGCCCCCGGCTGTTCGTCCCAAATCAGCCGAGTAGAGATTGGTCTGCACCTTCATTTCCACAAGTGCGTCCATCGAGGGTTTGACTATGACGGTGCCGATGAATCGTTCGTTGTCATCCATGCCGTCGAGCAGGAAGTTGTTGAAGCTGGTGGGCTGGGCGTTGAGCGAAACAGCCGAAGTCTGACGGCGATCGTCCGGCCGGGTCCCGCTCGGCAGCCCGGTGGGCTCGCCCTCGCCGCTTCCTGCTGCCAACTGCGCCAGAGCGACAAAATTGCGTCCGTTGACCGGCAGGTCCTGAACCGCCTGTTCACTTATCAGGCTCCCCAGAGAGGAACTGTCGGACTGGAGGGCGGCGGTACTGGCAACCACTTCCACGGATTGCTCAATTTGGCCGATTTCAAGACGTATGTTCTTGCCGTGAGCGGTCGCCGATTGTCAGCGCAATTTCGGGAATGCTGGCGGCCTTGAAACCTGGCATCTCCGCTCGAAGGCTGTAATGTCCCACGGGCAGCAGCGTCACCAGATAATTCCCGCTCGCATCGGTGACAGCGGTTTGCGATGCGCCGGTGTTGAGGTTAGTGACGGTTACCGAAACACCCGGCATCAAGGCCCCCGAAGCGTCCGTCACCGTTCCCACGATCTCGGCTGAGGTCCTCTGCGCCTGCGCGACTGGGACGAAGAAAAGGATCAGCAAGATGCCAGTCAAGAGGCGGAGTGCCGAAACTTTGTTGTCAAAAAAATTTAGCTGTGTTGGCTTGCTGAAGATGCCAACTGTGGAGTAGCAAGCGTGTCGCATCAATTACCCCCTGTTTTAGATGACTTGATTACGGTGAGAAGAAAAAATAAGGCCCAGCGCATTGAACTGCAGCCTGTCGCTATCCGAAGCCATTACACCACAAGCGCGGAGTTATTGCTAAATTTTTGGAATTAAAATGCCTTAATGAACTAATCTGATACTCGGCGTGTCTACTTTGCCTGGGTTGAAATTGCGGGACCCTTGATTTCCGGACGCCGGGAGAATGTTTGGGAAGCCCGAGGCAGCCGTTGGTTAGGATGATACCGTGCCGTACCGGGTCGCCCAGTAGGCATTCTCCTTTACTTCGTTCTTGATGCGCGGGAACATCCCGACAAAGACGCTGTCCGTCGGCTTGATACTCTGGAAAGCAAGCTTGAATGCCTGCTCCGGGGTGGTGACGCGGCCGGCCGCCAAAATCTTGAATGCGAAGCAGGGCTTCTTCGTTTGCTGAATGAACTTGTACATGCGCGGCGGATCCCCTTGCAGGTAGACTTCGTTGATAGCTCCCTCCGGCAGTTCCCCGCCCAGCAAACTGCGGAGTTCCTCAGCTGTGCGCCGCCGGTTGTAAACGCAGCAGGCATAGAAGTCCACGTCCCAGCCTTCTTCCTCAACTTTCGCGAGCACCTCCGGCATGTGGCTTCCGACGCCGACCAGCGTGCCCTGTTGCCGGACCTTCTTACAGTACTCCTTAACCTGCCCCAACTTGCCCGAGCGGTACAGGGTATCGGTCGTGTCACCGTGGTGATAGATTGCGTGAGGCTGCACCGCTTTAACGATGAGTTCCGGCTCGACCACAGACTGGCAGACCAATGCATTTTGCCACCCCCGGACACAAACTTCTCGTAGTCGGATTGACCGCGAGCCGTATGGAGGTAGTTGAACGCGGTAATGCCGTACTTGTTGCACTGCAGAAGTATTTCGCACACCTTTTCCGGCGTGTACCATTCGCGCATGACCCCGTCCAGAATGCGGTTGAAATGCCCATAGCCGTACAGCTGGTTGCAGCCCATGACCAGGCGGCTTATCTCCACATTACCGAACTTCACCTTCGGCACTTTAATCTCCGAATCAGGCACTAAATCTGCCGGGCTCTGGGCTGCTCCCTTTCCCCGTGAGGGATCCGCAGGAGGCTGCTGCGACTGCGCCAGCGAAGTTCGAGTGGCACACGCCATCCCCAGGGCCAGGGTTCCGGTAGACTGGAGAAAACTTCTTCGTGTTCTGGACATGATCGTCAGTTCCTTTTAAAAAAGTTACGCGCTTTTGCTCAAGTTGACCGCCGAGGGGACGAATCCACATGTAGGAGCCTTCGCCCTTTTCTAACCACACCGCGGCACCAGCTCCGGATCGTGGCTTCGCGCAAATTTCAAAGCGGTTTGATCAAGATGTTTCTCCAGCGGCAAGCTGCGCCGGGGGCCCAACGATCCTTGCCAAGGATATCTCCCGGCCCGTTACTGTGGACCTCCAGGGAAATATTGCCGCGGCGGCCCAGACGAGCCGCTACCGCCTGCTTGTCGAAACCCGGCCACACGATCTTGGACGAATCCATTTCAGCGATTTTTGTACCGTTAATCCAGGTCGTCAAATAGGGAAACTCACCTTCGCAGCGGATTTTGAACGTGTTCCAGTCGCCGAACTTCCAGGCCTTCAAAAAATCCTCAACGGGGCACGCATAAGCCAGGAGTCGGCGCTTTTCTTCAGTCACCGGCTGGATGGCTTTCAAGGGATCGGCCTCCTTCAATCCAATCGGTTTCCCCTTGTCATCGAAAACCGCCGTGAAGCAATACGGCATTGCGTGAAAACCACCCAGGCCATTTCCGTAAAAGCTTCCTATGCCGCCATCGCGGCGGTGGTCGCAGAGAATCTGAAAGCCGACATTCCCCGCTGGTACGGTTCGGACGTATACCCCTGTGTCAACAGCCCAATCGGGCTTTGCGTCGATCAGCAATTCGAAGTCGCCAAAGGTTTCTTCAGTCACCAGGTATCCGCCAAGTCCCGAACCGGGCGAGTCCTGCTCCCCGACGAGGATCCCATCCTGAACCGTCCACTTCGCCAGACTCGTCAACGATCGCTCGTAAAACGAATCGGTCTTTGCATCTTGTCCGCTGTTTGCCCGCCTGTTGGGTTGCGGCCGCGGCATGGAACGCCAGCCGGCCAGTGTCTTGCCGTCAAAAAGAGGACGAAATCCTTGCGGCACTTGTTCCCCGGCAAGGCTTTTCATGTCGAGATTCCATAAAAGGCCCGAAGCGACAAGCGTAGAACTCGCGCGGATGAAATTACGACGTGAGTTGTGACTTTTCAATTACCCTCCTTCGCAGGCATGTGCGGTCGTGGTTGCATTCAGGAATCTCCCACCGATTGGAATGGCGGCACCCTCAGGAACATTCCTTGTTGAGCTGGCACTAACTTGTAAGCTCGTGCCGGGACATAATCAACAAGAAACCGAAAATTCCGGCCTTCCAGAATCTGATGCCCTGGTGGGCGCCGCGTGCAAATGGATTGATTTCCGGTCAGGCCCACATCTCTTCTCGATCCCGATCCGATGCTGTGACGGAGAAGCGAATCAGGCCTTATCGACCGGGGCGCGCCCAGACACAATAGAAGTTGGAGAGAAATTCATAGGAACACATGAGAAAGTGTAGCCAGCCGGCGCGTTTGCTTTTATGATAGGGACCATGAAAATCGGCGTGCTTGGCTTGGGCTTCATGGGAAGTACTCACCTCCAGGGCTACAGCAGGATCCCGCAGGCGGAACTGTCGGCCGTCATGGATGGAAATGACACAAGGCTCTCCGGCGACCTGAGCTCGATCCAGGGGAACCTGGGAGGGCCGGGCCTCAAAATGGACTTTTCCGGTCTGAAAAAATACCGGACGGTCGATGCCATTCTCGGCGATCCTGAAATTGAAGCGGTCGACATTTGTCTGCCTACCCACCTGCATGCGCGCACGGCGATTCAGGCTCTGCGCGCAGGGAAACATGTTCTGTGCGAAAAGCCGATGGCGCTGGATGGCAACGAAGCCGACAGCATGATCGCTGAAGCCGGGCGGGCCGGCAAAGTCCTGATGATCGCACAGGTTCTGCGCTTCTTTCCCGCTTACCGCGAGCTATCGCGACTGGTCAAGTCGGGGCAACTCGGCCGGATCCGATCAGCTTTCTTCCGCCGCAGGACCTCGGTCCCGACCTGGGGACCGTGGGAGATGAACAAGAGCCAAAGCGGCGGCGGCATCTTTGACCTTCTGATTCACGACGTGGATCAAAGCCAGCTTCTCTTCGGCATGCCCGAGGCAATCTCTTCCACCGGGCATGAAGATATGGCCCGAGGAATCGATACTATCGTCTCCCAGTTTCACTACCCCGGCATCGGAGATGTCACGATCACAGGCGGCTGGTACCACCTGGGCGAATATCCTTTTTCCATGGAATTCACCGTGGCCGGGGACGGAGGCGTGGTGGAATACAGTTCCGCCGGCCGGCCCATCACCGTTTACTGGTCCGACGGTCGGAAGGAATTGCTCGCGCCGGAGGAAAAAGACGGGTACCAGGCAGAGGTGGAATATTTCCTCGACTGCTGCATCAAGGGCTGCCGGCCGGAAGAATGCCTGCCTGAAGAATCATCTCTGTCGGTCAAGCTGACCAAGCTCATGGTCGATGCCCGCGACAGGAAAGGAGAGAAGCTAACATGCCGGTTCTGAGAAACATGGAGATCGGGCTCATGTTCTGGGGGGAAAGGAATCCCCGGCTTGCGGTTCGCGGAGTCAAGTCGCTGGGACTTCGTTGCGGCCAGCTCGGTATCGCCGGCCACGTGCCCATCCCCGAGGTTGCTCCTCATTGGAAAGCTGTTCTGGCCGAAGAAGATTTTGCTGTGACGACGGTTTTTGCGGCCCACACGGGAGAAAGTTATGCCGACATCCCGACCGTGCAGAGAACCGTAGGATTCATACCCGCGGCGACGCGAGCTGCCCGGGAGGAACGCACTCGCCAGGTCATTGATCTGGCTGCCGAACTTGGGGTGCCTGCTTTCGCCTGTCATATCGGCTTTGTTCCGGAGAACCGGGAAGACCCGGATTACGTTGCCGTGCGCGACATCGTGCGGCGCATCTGCGATTACACGGCGCAACGCCGAATGATCTGCGCCCTCGAAACCGGGCAGGAAACGGCGCTTGCCCTGAAGGCCTTTATCGTAGATGTCGGCCGGGACAACTTGCGCATCAATTTCGATCCCGCGAACCTGATTTTGTATGGCACTTCCGATCCCATTCAGGCGCTCGACGTGCTTGCCCGGTGGGTTCACTCGGTTCACGTGAAAGACGGCAACTGGCCGCCTGCAGACAAGCCGGGCTCCCTCGGCACCGAGATGCCGCTCGGGCAAGGCTCGGTTGGAATCGACCGGTTTGTGGCCAAGCTCAAAGAAATTGGCTACACAGGTCCTTTGACCATCGAACGCGAGGTTTCTCTGGAACAGGAAATAGATGACCGGCACAAGGAAGGGCTCTCGCATTTGTCGGACATCAAGGATGCCATCCGCCTGCTGGAAAATCTCAGAGGTTAATCGCGCTTCAGTTTGCCCGTCTGGAAAGGTCATCCGGAATCCTGACGGCTGAAGTTTAAAAATCGCGAAGGTCTCAGAGATCGCAAAGCCGCCCTATTGCTCCGCATGTGAATTCAGCGAGGCAAGCATGAATGTTGCGAAAGCAATGGTTGTCAAATCCGGAAAAATACTGCTCCCTGACGGAAATACCTGCATCGGGGATGTGCAGGTATGGGATGGTAAGATTGTGCAGATAGGTCCGAACCTCGGGGCGGATTTCGAAATCGACGCAGCGGGAGGGTGGATACTTCCGGGTTTGATCGACCTGCACACCCATGGCATTCACACGACCTCGGCTGAATCAGGGTCGCTGATCGAGTTTTCCCGGTTCGAAGCTTCCCACGGAACGACCACGTTCTATCCGACCCTGTTCTGCGCCGCGGAGGAAAGCGCGCGGCAGATGGAACGCCATCTGGGCGAATCGGATCAATTGCGCCTCACACCACAGGTGGGAGGTTTCCGGCTCGAGGCGCCCTACCTCGCCATTGCCAGCGGCGGCTCGTCGAGAGCTCTCGCTCCCATCTCGGCCGCCACCACTGGGCTGCTGCTTGCCTCAGGCCATGGAAACATCAAGATCTGGGACATCTCGCCCGAACTGCCCGGCGCGCCGGAGCTGGTCCGACGTCTGGCGGATGAGGGGATAGTCTGCAGCATCGCTCACACACGCGCGACCATCGCGCAAGCCCGCGCCGTGGTGGAAGCCGGGACGCGGCTGGCGACTCATCTCTTTGACGTTTTCTACTACATGCCGGAGGTGAGCGATCCCGACCCTGACATTTTCGGGGCCTGCATGCTCGATTACCTCCTCATGGAAGACAGGCTGACCTGCGAGATTATCGGGGACGGACTCCACGTGGATCCGCTGAATGTGGAAAAGACCTTCCGCTGCAAACCGGCTGGGAAACTTGCTTTCGTCACCGACAGCAACACCGGCGCGGGCCTTCAGCCAGGTCGATATATACTTCCCGGCGATTGGGGGAACGTCCAGATTGACGGCCCCAACAGCGGTGTAAGGCTTCTGGACCGGGAGATGATCCTTGGAGGAAGCGCGCTCACTCCGCTGGACAGCTTCCGCAATGTCATCCGCCTGTTCCACAGGGATATCCACACCGCCAGCCATGTGTGGTCGCGGAATCCTGCCCGCCTGATGGGATTGAACAAAGGCGAGATTCTGCCAGGCAAAGATGCGGATTTGATCTTATTGGACGACGAGCTCAATTTGAGGTTCACCATCGCGGCCGGCACGGTCGTGTATGAGGGGGCGGCTTAATTTGGATTGCAGGTCCGGGGGGCTCCTGCGTTCATCTATTATTGTCTATTATCCTTTGTTTGCATTTTGTCCGATCGGGAGGAAAGAATGGCCGAAAAACTGGCGATTGCCGATGGGATCCCTGTCCTGAAGCGAACTGACTATCAAAATTGGCCCATTATTACCGATGATGACCGGCGGCTGATCAACGAGGTGCTCGACAGCGGCATTGTTGCCGGGGGAACCGCGCCACAGGTGACTGCGCTGGAAAGGGAGTGGGCAGATTATGTAGGCTGCCGGCACTGCCTGACCACAACCAGCGGCACCGCAGCGCTCCATATGGCGCTCGCTGCCGTGGGAGTCGGGCCGGGAGATGAAGTGATTACCTCCGCCTTCACCTTCCTCGCATCCGCGTCGTGTGCGCTGCACCAGAACGCCATTCCTGTGTTCGTGGACATTGATCCTCGCACCTACAACATGGATCCCGGCAAGCTTGAAGCGGCCATCACGGAGCGCACCAAGGTCATTATTCCTGTGCACATTCAGGGGCTGCCGGCGGATATGGACCCGATTCTGAAAATAGCCAGGAAGAACAACCTGTTCGTGGTCGAGGACGCCTGCCAGGCGCACGGCGCTTTGTACAACGGCCGGAAAGTAGGGTCCATCGGTGACGTAGGGACATTCAGCATGAACAACTTCAAGAACCTGTGCGGGGGCGAAGGGGGGCTTTTCACCACCGACAACGAAACCTATCTGAAAAAAGGGATGCTCATCCGCTGCTTCGGCGACGAGGTAGACGAGGTCAGCCACCGGCGCCTCTACAATGCCTCCATCCTGGGCTATATGTACCGGAACCAGGAATTGCCGGCGGCGCTGGCCCGCGGGCAGTTGATGCATCTGGAGGAGCGCAACGAGGTGCGGATTGCCAATGCCGCTTACCTGAGCCGCGAACTTGGCCGGATTCCCGGTGTGATTCCCCCCTATTGCCCGCCCGGCTGCAGGCACGTCTATTTCATGTACAACGTCCGCTTCGATCCGGCCGCTGCAGGTGTAGAATGTGAACCCCGCCGTTTCCGCATCGCGGTGGAAAAAGCACTCTATAAAGAGGGAATGCTGGTAGGGCAGTGGCAAACGATGCCCGTGCCCGCCCAGGATATTTTCCAGAGCCAGCTGGGCTATGGCCAGTCCAACTATCCGTGGGCGGTGAATAAGGCCAAGGGGATTCAATATCGGTACAATGCTGACGATTATCCGGTTGCCCGGATGCTTTGCGACACCTATACGGTGGTTCATGGGATTCATGCGCCCAATGGCATGGAGCTGATGAAGAAATTCGTGGAGGCGTTTCATAAAGTGTTCCATAACCTGGGCCAGGCTCTGGACCATGCTGATGATCCGATTTATCCCGGCGCCGACGGCAGGTTGTACGGCGCCGCTTGAGAAGGAGGGGATCGTGAAAAGCCGAGGGCTGTGGGGGAAAAAAATCCTGGACATCCAGGAGCGGGAAACCGAAATCCCGTCCCCGGGCGAGAACCATGTCATCGTGAAGATCCGAGCCTGCGGAGTGTGCGGCACGGATCTCAACTTCCTGCGTGACTGGGCCGGCGACCCGATGCCGCTGGGGCATGAGATCGCCGCGGAGGTTGTGGAGGTGGGCAAAAGCGTCACCACCGTCCAACCCGGGGACCGCGTGATCGTCGAAGACTGCACCATGTGCGGCACCTGCGATAGCTGCAAGGCCGGGCATCCGGAATTCTGCCGCAACATGTTCACCATGGAAGGGCAGCCCGGCATGGGACAATTCATGTCGGTGCGCCATAACTCGCTGGTCAAATTCGAGGGGCTGGACTTTGTTTCAGCCTGTTTGACCGAGCCTCTGGCGGTGAGCCTGACCGCGGTGATCGGTTCAGAGATTCCGCTGGGTGGAAGCGTTGCGGTTTTAGGATCGGGCCCATTAGGGCTTATGGCAGCAAAGCTGGCCAGACTCCGGGGAGCGGGATTTGTGGCCATGACCGGCACGAGCGGCGAAAACGCGCGCAACCAGGCACGAAAGGCACTGGCGGCGGAGTTCGGCTGTGACCTGTTCCTGGAGGCAGGGAAGCAGGATGTTGAGGAGGAAATCAAGAGGCGGCTTCCGAACGGCGTCGACCGCGTCATCGTAAGTTCGCCCCCCCGCAGCATCCAGGATGCGCTCAAGATTGTGCGTTTCGGCGGCATGATCAACTTCTTCGGCTTGAACCTTGGCGGTCAGAGCTTCATCAACGTCGACATCAACGACCTGGTCTTCCGGAAAATCACGTTGCGGCCGACTTTTGCGGAGCCTGCCATTAACTTTCCGGTTTCCAACCGTCTGCTAAAGGATGGCCTGATCAATGCCCGCGCTCTCATTACACACACCTTCGGATTTGAGGATGCCCGTAAGATCCTCAGTGCGGCTCTGGATGGCAGCCAGCCCATCGTCAAGGCTGTAATGACGCCGGATGGACTATAATCCGGATTAACTCGGCGGGGCCGCGAAGCCTGTCCCGCACGGGGATCAGGGCTCCTGCAATGCCGCCGCCCGTTAGAAAGGAAGCGACAGATTATGTCCAAGGAATTGAATCGAAGGGAGTTTGTCGGTGCGACATTGGCAGCAACCACCACGGCCATCAGCTTCGCGCGGATTGCGGGCGCCAATGACCGTATTTCCATCGGCATCATCGGGTGTGGCGACCGCGGCCGCCAGTCTCATATCAAGGATATCCTGTCGTTTCAAAAGGAAACCAATGTAGAAATCACGGCCGTGTGTGATCCCTGGCGGCAGATGCGGGAGCAGGCTGCGGCCATGGTAAAAGAAGCCGGCGGCAGCGAACCCGCCCGATTTGTGCACTACCAGGAATTGATTGCACTCAAAAACGTGGATGCGGTGACGATTGCAACGCCGGAGCATCAACATTGCACCCAGCTGATTGCCGCGGTGAAGGCGGGAAAGGATGCCTACATCGAGAAGCCCCTTGCCATGAACATGGATGAGTTGATTCGGGCGGTAGACACGGTCAAGGAGCAGAAGCGCATCGTGCAAAACGGCACCCAGATCCGGAGCCTGCCCCAGGCGATGGCAGCCCGCGCATTCATCGCATCCGGCGGGCTGGGGAAGATTCTGAAAGCCGCACAGGCACGCAACGGCTATCGCCCTTACTGGTTCCAGTATGCGGAGCGCTCTTTGAAGGAAGAGGATGTCGACTGGAAGGCCTTCCTGATGCACCTGGAGCCAAGACCCTTCGACGCCGACCAGTACGCCGGCTGGTACGGCTATCGCGAATTTTCCCGCGGACCACACACGACTCAAGGCCTGCATTTCATCGATACCGTGCACTCCATTACGGGGTGCGGGGCGCCCAGTCGTGCCGTAGCTCATTTTGGCACCTACCGGTGGAAGGATAAGAGGACCGTGCCGGATTCCGTCGAGATGATTTTCGAATATCCCGAAGGTTTCATCGTGCGCTACGGCCAATGCTTCGGCAACGGGGCCGGCCGCGACAACAGGATCTACGGCAGCCGCGGTTCGATGGACTGCAGCAACTGGTCCTGGGATGGAGAATGGCCCATCAGCGGGGAAGGCTCGGAAGAGCCTGATAAAATTGAGAAAGGCGCCAAACTGCCCCGGGTGGAGAGTGTGCCTCACATGAAGAACTGGCTTGAATGCCTGAGAACACGAAAGCAGCCGAACGCCCCCATGGAAGCCGGATACGCGCATGCCGTGGCCGGCATCATGGCTGATGAATCCTTCATTCGTGGCAGGCGTATGGGCTATGATCCTGTAAACAGGAAGATATACGAAGCTTGAGGTTCAGCAGAGTACCTGCAGTTTCCAAATATCATTTCTTAATTCCGGAGGAGCTTAATGAGACAGCGGTGGTCGGTCCTTTTTTTGGTGGCCCTCTCGTGCCTGATGCTTTCGGTTGCCGGGGCTCGAGCCCAGGAGCAGGATGCGGAAGGATGCAAGGATTATCCCCTTTTCAGCCGGATGCCAAACTTCTACATATACGAATGCGCCTCCGTTGAATTTGACGCCAGGAAATTCCCGGTAGGGCCGCCGGTGGTGGAACTGAAACCAAAACAGGTCGAAGTGGAAGGCGCCTTAATATTTCTGAAATACGAATTGAAAACAGGATCCAAACCAGTCAGCGGGCTTCAGGTCATGCGCAATTTCGAAAACGCTGCCAAGAAAGCCGGCGGCTCGATCGAGGGTAGATATCCCGAATGGTGCAAGGCAACCGGGGAGTTTGATTCCCGTCTCGGCAATGAATGCACGAATTGGGGACTGACGATGAAATTCATATCGTCCGGCAAGGAAGTCTGGACTTATTTGCAGATGACCGGCGAAAGCAGCTACGGCATGCAGATAATCGAACGACAGGAGATGAAACAGGACATCGTGATCAGCGCCACCGATCTGCAGAATGGTCTGACCGCCACCGGTCATATTGCGGTCTATGACATCCTGTTTGATACAGGCAAGTCTGAAATCAAGCCGGAATCCGACGCCGCGCTCAAGGAGATTGCCAAGCTGATGACCCAGAATGCCTCTCTCAAGCTGCATGTGGTCGGCCACACCGACAACGTTGGCGACCTGGCCATGAACATGAAGCTGTCCCAGGCACGGGCTGCTGCCGTTGTCGCCGCATTATCGGGCAAGCATGGCGTGGCGGCCGCTCGCCTGAGCGCTTTCGGCGCGGGACCCTATTCGCCGGTGGCTTCCAACAAGACCGATGAGGGCAAAGCCAAAAACCGCCGCGTGGAGCTGGTGGAACAGTAAAAAGCGGCCGAGGAGTCCCTGCCGCGGCTACGCGGTCCAATCCGTCGAGTGTGGCAGGTTTCCAGAGAGAGGCCCAATAGCCGTCAGTCGGAACGGAGGGATTCACAGGGGTCGGCCGCCGCGGCACGGCGGGCCGGCACCAGGCATGCAACTGCTGCCACGATCACAAGTACAGCCGGCGCCAGGACAAACACCAGCGGGTCGTAAGGACTCACACCAAAAAGCATGGCCGTCATTATGCGGGAGAGCGCTGCCGCACCTGCTATTCCAGCCAGTAGCCCGGCAATAGTCCAAACCATCCCTTCTCGGAGAATCATTCCAACCAGGGTGTAGGGGGAGGCACCCAGCGCCGCGCGTACCGCCAGTTCCCGCTGTCTTAAAGCGACGTTGTAGGACAGGACCCCATAAAGACCCACCGCGGCCAGAATCAGGGCCATGGCTGCGAAGACGGATAAAACCGAGGTCGAAAATCGTGGCTGGCTTACGGATTGGCGAACGAGCCCGGATAAAGGCTCGACCCGGTCGGCCACAGCATCGCGGTCGATTTCAGAGATGATGCTGCGAACGAGAGGGATGGCTCCTGTCGGATCTCCCGCCGTCCTCACGGCAAGGCTGAATTCATTTTGCAGCGGGGCATCTTCTTTCACCATCAGGAAGATCTCAGGCATCACCGGTGCTTCGAGCCCGTCTTTCAGGATATTCCCCACCACTCCCAGGATCTCGATGGACTTCCCCTCCGAACTTAAAAAATTGCTGAACTGACGACCGGTGATGGGACCGCCCAGATATTGCCGCACGAACTCCTCGTTGACGATCAATGCCTTGGCCGGCCGGCTGAGATCCTGCCGGCTGAAGAAGCGTCCTTCACGCAGGTGGAGACCCAGGGCTTCTGCGTAGCCCTGGGTGATCCTGTACTGCAGCGCCCGCGCCGATTTGGGCTTGTCTCCCCCGATTCCCGGCGGAATCTGGAATCCGCTGATTGTGGTCATGCCGTTGAATGGAGCCATATTGCCGGCCCCGGCGGCGATGATCCCGGGACTGATCCGCAAACGCTCCAGGAGCGCCTCCACATATTGCCGGCTGCGCACGGCGTCGGCTTTCGCCGGAAGCGACAAATCCGCCAGCAGGACATTTTCCGCGTTATAGCCCGGATCCACCCGGATAAGTTTTTCGAAGCTGCGGATCAGGAGCCCTGCCCCGATGAGCAGCATGGTCGCGAACGCGGCCTCGGCCACCAGAAGGGTTCCGCGCAGCCGCGATGCCCTGGCACCGCCCAGGCCGGCTGCAGAAATCCATGTCCCGGCATGAAGCGAAGCCGAGAGGTTCAGCTGGACGCTGCGAAATGCCGGCGCCGCGCCTGCTATCAGCCCTGCCAGCAGGGAAATTCCAATCCCGTATGCGAGCACGGCACCGTCGATCCGAATATCCGTAAGGCGCGGGAATCCCTGCGGCGCAATCGCGGGAAGGGTGCGTATTAATCCCCAGGCCAGCAGGACACCGCATACACCCCCGAAAGAGGTCAGTGCCGTGCTCTCCGTCAGCAATTGACGCACCAGCCGGGCGCGTGTGGCTCCCAGGGCATAGCGCATCGCGATTTCCTTGCTCCGCGCCAGCCCGCGGGAAAGGAAAAGGTTGGCTACATTGACGCAGGCGATGAGGAGGACAAGCCCCACGCCGCAGGTCAGGACCAGAAGGGCAGGTCGCACTCCCGAAGTGATGTCTTCCAGGAGGGGCCGGACAATGACCTCGACCGGTCCTCCCATCCCGAAAATCATGTCGGCTGCCATCGGCCTGGGGCCGAATCCCCTGGCCGCGGCCGTGCCTTCAGCTGCCGCCTGTGCAACCGAAGCTCCAGGCTTCAGACGTGCAACCGCCCGAAAAACCGAGATCAAGCCCGCTCCCTCCGTCCCCTTGTCCGAGCGCGGAACAACTTCCGGAACCCAGAATTGGGCCTTCCGGTCCGGGAAATAAAAGCCGCCGGGTGCGACCCCGATGATGGTGTGGGGCCGGTCGTCCAACACCATGGTGCTGCCGATCGCTTCCGGGTTTGCACCGAACTGCTGTCGCCAGTAGGAATCGCTGAGTACGACAAGGGCGGAGTCCTGCCGCGCCTCCTCCGGGCGGAAGAATCGTCCTGCTTGTGGCACGGCTCTCATCAGAGGGAATAGAGCAGGCGAAACCGATGCGCCGTCGACGCGGACCGAATGGTCCTTGCCCGCCACCTTGAAACGGCCGGAGCCATAGGCTGCAATCCCTTCGATCGTTGAAGACTTTTCAATCCAGGCATGAAAAGTAATGTTGCTGAGGACGGGGGTCTTCAGCGCCGAAGTTCCGCCGGGACGCCTCTCCGAGAGCTTGACCAGACGGTCCGCCTCGGGGTAGGGCAGCGGGCGCAAAGCGACCCCGTAAACGACGGAAAAGACCGCCGTATTAAGGCCGATGGCAAGGGCTATCGTCACCAGGGCGGCAGCCGCAAAACCCTTGTTGCAGCTCATGGCCCGCAGCGCAATTCGAAGATCTTGTGCCAGTTCTTCTACGATCATTTCAGAAACAGCTCGACCACCGGGATTTCGACGGCAGGTTTCACCATCGGCAGCCTGAGAACCAGGTCGCCGGATTTCGATTCCTCACTGATCCAGGTGGTGTCCTTCCGTGCGCTCATCCTCACTTCAGAGGCGTCGTGCAGCAGCTGGGCATATTTAACCTTGCCGGCGTACCCCTCCAGGACCAGCTGTCCCATGGGCCAGTCGAGCAGATGAATGTATAGCTTCCGGGTCGATGGATTATAGGTGAGCAGGGAGCTGTCCGGTGCCTTAAAGCCGTTGGGTGCCTGAGTGCAGCCATAAATAGCGGCGTTGTTCAACTGCATCCAGCGCCCCATCGAACGCAACCGATCCTGCGCCCGTTCGTCGAAGGTGCCTCGCGCGGTGGGTCCGACATTAAGCAGCAGGTTTCCCCCTTTGCTGACTGTTTCAATGAGCAACACGAGAAGCTGCTTGGTATCTTTCCAGGTCATTTCGTCGCGGTAATACCCCCACGAGCCTGAAAAGGTCTGACAGGTTTCCCAGGGCACACGCAGGCCGTTCATGGTCACCCACTCCCTGGGCTTGAATTGCTCGGGAGATCGGAAATCCCATCCGCCTTCTACATCCATCAGGTCGAGCCGGTCGTTCACGATGATTCCGGGCTGAAGCTCGCGCACCATCTTGAGCAAGTTTTCGGAATCCCAATCCCCCCTCCCTTTGCCGTTTTTGCCGGGGAACGAAAAATCCAGCCAGATGATGTCGATTTTGCCGTAGTTGGTCAGCAGCTCGCGCACCTGGTCTTTGAGGTACTGGCGGTAAACCGCCATGTCCCGCCCGCGGTTCAACTGGGCGTATTCCTCGTCGCTTTTGGCGCTCTGGGGATGGTTGCTGTCGATCGTGTAACTCGGATGATGCCAGTCCAACAGCGAGTAGTAGAATCCGACCCTGAGCCCCTCCTTGCGAAACGCATCCACCCACGGGCGGATCAGATCACGCCGCGCGGGAGTGTTGATGGCCTTGTAATCGGTGAACTTCGAATCGAAAAGACAAAAGCCCTCGTGATGCTTGCTTGTGATCACTGCGTATTTCATCCCCGCCGATTTGGCCATTCTGGCCCACTCCTGGGGGTCGTAGAGGTCGGGCTGGAACAGGTCGAAGTATTTCTGGTAATCCTCGTTGGTTATTCTCTCGTACTTTTTCACCCATTCGTGGCGCGCCGCCTGAGCATAAAGACCCCAGTGGATGAACATGCCGAAGCGCGCCTCGGTCCACCAACGCATGCGCTCCTCTTTCTGCTGCGCCGATTCCTTCGGCAACTGGGCGATCGCGCCCGCGGCCAGAAGAAACAAGCACATCCCGGAAATCAGTATCGTGACCACGCTGATTTTTTTCATGGATTGCCTCGCTATCCTGTTAGTCTCTCAGCTTCATAAAATGGCTACCGGCTTGGGGATCATCATAATCCTGGCCCCGTGAATTTCCGTGGGGATTCGTGCGGCTCAGATGGGGAACAAACTATGCCTTCTCCGCACGGAGCACTTTCTCGATGCGCCGGTCCGGCACAAGCCACATCAGGGCCACCAGAACATAAATAACCTGGGCTATGGAAGACGACCATAAACAGGCCGCAACTCCGAAAACGTAAAGGATCGGTGACAACTTGCCCTTCCAATCCCGCCCCACCGCTTTTTGGAGCAGGGAGCCGGCTCCATGCACCCGGATGATGGCCAGCTGCAAAATGTAATAGGCGATGGCAGCCAAAAGCAGGACTCCCCCATACAGGGCAGTGGGCATGCGGGCAAAAGGGTTTTCCCCCATCCAGTGAGTGGCGAACGGGAAAAGGGAAAGCCAGAACAGCAGATGCAGGTTGGCCCACAGAATCGAGCCATCGACTTTACTTACGGTATGCAGCATATGATGGTGGTTGTTCCAGTAGATGCCGATGTAGATGAAGCTTAAAACGTAGCTCATGAACACCGGGATCACCGGTCTCAAAGCGTCGAAATTCAAGCCGGGTGGAACTTTCATTTCCAGAACCATGATGGTGATGATGATGGCGAGCACCCCATCACTGAAAGCCTCCAGCCGATTCTTGCTCACTCTGATCCCTCCCTCGATTGCTGGCTGCCGCAGAATAAAACGGGCAGGTTCCCGAATCCAAGAAGAAAGAATTCCCGCCGGGCAGGCGCTCTTGATCCGATGCCTCCGGGGAATTCTTGGCATCCTGTCCAAAGCATGTCAGGGAAAGCCGACGATTGAATTGCTGCCGGGCATGATTCGTGATAGAAGGGCCAAAATTCACGTGGGAGAACAATGCATGTCCAGACGAGCCGTTTTTCATGCCCTGAGCCTCTTCATTCTGATTTCGGTAACCATGCCGGCAGGTGTAGCATCGGCGCCGGACACGGGTCCCACGCGATTGCTGAGGACGCCGACCGTTTCGGCGAGTCAGATCGCATTCGCCTATGCCAACAATATCTGGATCGTTGAGCGCTCGGGCGGGATGGCGCGGCGGCTGACCAGCTTTCAGGGCCAGACGTCAAATCCACATTTCTCTCCTGACGGGAAGCGGATTGCCTTCAGCGCGGAATATGGCGGCAATACGGATGTTTATGTCGTACCCGCCCAGGGGGGAGAACCCCGGCGTCTGACCTGGCATCCCGGCAGCGACCAGGTTCAGGGCTGGACTCATGACGGAAAGGCTGTTCTCTTTTCCTCAACACGCGCCACATGGGCGCCGAGCGGCGCTCCGCGCTTCTGGACCGTACCGGGCGAAGGGGGTGTGGAGGAACCGTTGCCGCTGCCGCGCGGGTATCAAGGGAAGATCTCACCGGATGGCACCCGGATCGCCTACCGGATGAATAACTCCTGGGATGAGGAGCGACGCAATTACCGCGGCGGGCAGAACCGCCCCATCTGGATCGTGGATCTCAAAAGCTTCGATCTAACCACGCCGCCCTGGACCGACTCGAAGGATATGGACCCGGTCTGGCTGGGCGACACGGTCTATTTCATTTCCGACCGGGATGGTGTGGCGAATATCTGGGCCTACGATACAAAAACGAAAAAACTGACTCAGGCCACGAAGTTCACTGATTTCGATGTCAAGGCGTTGGGAGCAGGCGGAGGCTCCATAGCCTTCGAGCAAGCCGGCAATATCCATGAGCTGGATCCGAAAACCGGGAAAGCGCGCATCGTGAACATAACGGCCACGGGCGATTTTCCATGGATGATGCCAAGGTGGGAGATTGTATCGGGTCGGATAGTGAATATGGCGCTCTCCCCCACCGGCAAGCGCGTCACCGTTGAAGCGCGAGGCGAGATCTTCACTATACCCGCGGAAAAAGGGGATTCCAGGAACCTCAGCAACTCGAGCGGTTCGGCCGAGCGCGATCCGGCCTGGTCTCCCGACGGGAAATATGTCTCTTATTTCAGCGATAAGTCTGGGGAATATCAGCTTGTCATCGAAGCGCAGGACGGCCTCACCCCGCCGCGCGAAATAGCCCTGCCGAACCCGACCCACTACTACATGCCGGCGTGGTCTCCCGATTCGAAGAAGATTGTGTATACCGACACGAACCTCAAGGTGTGGGTGCTCGATGTTGCCAGCGGTCAGGCGAAGATAATCGGCAGCGATCCCTGGATGGTGCCTCAACGCACACTCAATCCGGTCTGGAGCCCGGACTCGAAGTGGGTGGCATATTCCAGCCACCTCCGATCCATGTATCACGCCATTTTTGTCAGCAACGTTGAAAGCGGCGAGACCAGGCAGGTTACGGACGGGCTTGCCGACGCCGTTTGGCCGGCATGGGATGCAAACGGCAAATACCTTTGGTTCCTCGCATCGACCGATTTCGGGCTCAAATCGCAATGGCTCGACATGACGTCATACGATCGCAACGAAACCTTCGGGTTGTACTTTGCGGTTCTTAAAAAGGGGGAGCCAAGCCCGCTCCTGCCGGAAAGCGACGAGGATTCCGGGGTCGGGAGCACTTCCGGAGGTGGAAGCAGCGGCGGCGGGATAAGCCGCAACGGTGCTGCATCGGATGCCGGGGGGACGCAGGCCGACAGCCCTGCGCCGGCGGGCCGGGCCCCACGGACACCTGTGACCGTGCAGATCGATTTTGATGGATTGAGCCAGCGTATCATCTCCGTTCCGGGCGTCCCCGAAAGGCAGTATTCGCAGCTTCGCGCGGGCGTGTCAGGGACCGTATATTACCTCGAGGCTGGCGCCGGCGGCACCGGCGCCCGGGGTGACGCCGGAGGCCCGGGCGGGAGCATCCTGCATCGCTACAAATTGAGCGACCGCAAAGCCGCCCCCTTCGTAAGCGGCGTTGCGGCCTACGACCTGAGCGCCGATGGCCATAAACTGCTCTATCGAGCCGCAGGCGGCGGCGATCGGGGAGCGCGGCCCGGCGGCGCGCCCGGCACCGGTGCACCACCCAGCCTGTTCATTGTCGAAGCCGACCGCAATCCTCCACAAGCAGGCCAGGGACGCCTGGAGGTTACGCTGCGGATGTACCTCGAGCCGAAAGAGGAATTCAAACAGATATTCAATGAGGGCTGGCGCAACCAGCGCGACTACCTTTATGTGCCGAACATGCATGGCGCCGACTGGCCGCGGGTGAAAGAGATGTATGGTCCATTGCTTCCGTTTGTCATGCACCGCGCCGATCTGAACTACCTGCTCGACAACATGGGCGCAGAAATTGCCGTGGGGCATTCCTACGTTCGCGGTGGAGACATGCCCGATGTGCCGCAATCTCCCGGCGGACTTTTGGGCGCCGATTTTGCGATCGATGCCGGACGCTACAAAATCGTCAGGATCTACGACAATGAGAACTGGAATCCCGACCTTCGGGCGCCTCTGGCATCGCCTGGCGCCGAGGTGCCGGCCGGAGACTATATTCTCGCTATCAATGGTATCGAACTGAGGGCTCCCGACAACATCTACCGCCTTCTGGACGGCGCGGCGAATAAGCAAACAGTCTTGACGGTGAACAACCGTCCGGCCATGGAAGGATCACGGCAGGTAACGGTAGTGCCGGTTGCCAATGAGCAGGCTCTGCGGACACGCGCGTGGGTGGAGCAGAACCGCCGGGTTGTCGAAAAGCTTTCCGAGGGGCAGCTGGCTTATGTCTATCTCCCAAACACCGGTAACCCGGGGTACAGCAGCTTTAACCGGTACTACTTTGCCCAGCAGGAGAAGAAGGGCGCAATCATCGACGAGCGGTTCAACGGCGGCGGATCAGCCGCCGACTATATCATCGATGTGCTGCAGCGCGACTTCGACGGTTACTTCAACAACGTTGCCGGCGATCGATTTCCCTTCACGAGCCCATCCGCCGGGATCTGGGGGGCGAAGGTGATGATCATCAACGAAATGGCCGGCTCGGGCGGCGACCTGATGCCCTACATGTTCAAGCGGCGAAAGATCGGCCCGCTGGTGGGAAAACGCACCTGGGGAGGCCTTGTCCACACCGCCGACACGCCGCCCTTCATCGATGGGGGTTCCATGATCGCGCCGCGCGGGGGCTTTTTCACCCGAGATGGGAAATGGGCTGTGGAAAATGAGGGCGTCGGCCCCGACATCGACGTGGAAAACTGGCCCAAGGACGTGATCGCAGGACACGATCCGCAGTTGGAGCGGGCGGTGCAGGAAGCGATGAGGCTTCTCAAGGAGCGCCCGGTGAACCGGATGACGAACGAGCCGCCTCCGCCGACCTGGGGGCGCAGGCCCACCCCGCGTCCGTAACCTTTATGAGCGCGGATTCATCAGCGGTGCTCCACCTTGACCCGCTCAAATCCGCATCTTGGCAAGAACGCTGCCTGGTTTTGAAATTGGGAATTCAGGGGCGGTTTCCTTAGATCCGATATGCATTCCACCGGCACGAAACTCGGATTGTGCTATGCCAGCATGATGGCGATCGCCATCGCCGCCAACGTAACACCGGTTTACCTGACTACATTCAGTGCCGCTTTCGGCGGACCCTCGGGCCTGACCGGGGAGCAATTGGGTCGAATCCCGGCGGTGCTGTTCGCCTCATTCATCCTGACTATCCTCATCTCAGGGCCGCTGGCCGACCGTCTGGGGGCGAAGCGCTTCGTCCTGGCGGGTCACGCCCTCATCATCGCAGGAATGGCGGCGATGGCCTCTTCCGTCAGCTACGAAATGCTGCTTCTGTCTGTAGGCGTTCTGGGCGTCGGCGCCGGGTGCCTCGAGATGGTGCTCAGCCCCGTGGTGGCTGCGCTCTGCCCCGACAGGCGGGCGTCGGCCATGAATTGGCTCCACTCATTTTACTGTATCGGCAGCTTTGTCACGGTCATGGTCACGTCCGAAAGCCTGCGCTGGAACTTCTCATGGCGGCTTGTGTGCGGGACGCTCATTTTGCTGCCCCTGGCAGTTTTGGTCGGATTCCTGCCAATTCGGTTGCCCCCGATGGTGCACGAGGACCATGAGCGGGAACCGGTCCAGTCATTGTTGAAAAGCAGGCACCTGTGGGCTTCCCTCTGGATCATTTTCCTGGCAGGCGGCGTCGAAATCAGTATGGCGCAGTGGCTTCCGGCCTACGCGGAGCGGGTGCTTGGATTTGCCAAAGCGGCGAGCGGCCAGGGACTGGCGGGTTTCTTTATCGGCATGGCGCTCGGCCGCTTCCTGGCAGCCTCGCATGGGCACCGCTTGACCCCGATGCAATGGCTTAACCTCGGGGCCCTGTGCAGCCTGGCGTTGCTGCTCATAGGCGTGTTCGCGCCCGAGCCCTGGCTGGCGCTGGCCGGGTGCTCGGGCCTCGGTTTCTCGGTGAGTTGGCTCTGGCCCACGACCCTGGCCATGACGGCGGACCGCAGCCCTCATGGAGGAGCCACCATGTTTGCCATGCTTGCGGTCTGCGGCAATGCCGGCTGCTTCGTGATGCCGTGGGTCGTCGGTTTTGTCTCCGATCAGGCTTCTCTCAGGTACGGCATGATGACTATCCTGGTTTGTCCCGTCGGAATGTTAATGCTGCTTCTATGGATATTCCTCCGTGGGGCGCGCCGGGGAGCAAAGCAAGTTTCCTAGCAGTGTGTTTGGTATGAGTGGATCTCCATTCACGTGGGTCCGGGTTTTACCGGCTGTCTCAGAACTGGCTAGACTGCGGACCGTGACCCCGGGGCGCCAATTGCGTCACGGCTACTTTGCAGCCAGCAGGCCGCGCGCGCCCATCCATTCCTTCAGCCGCTGGGTCCAATTATCCACCGGCAGGTCCTTTTTGCGCATCCCGAATCCGTGCCCTCCGGAATTGTAGATATGCATCTCCACCGGAACCCCGATGCGCTTCCAGGCTTCGTACAGCCGGATGCTGGTGCGGATCGGCGGAACAGTCTTATCGTCGTCTGCGTGGACGATGAAGAGCGGCGGCGCCCCGTCTGGCGCAATGATCTCATCGGGCGTCGCGGGGTAAATCGGGGCTGCGAAGTCAGGACGACTATCGCCTTTGCCCTGCAAGGCGACACCGACCGTCAGGTACCCGCCGGCCGAAAACCCCATGATGCCGATCCTGTCTTTTGCCACACCCCATTCGGCTGCGCGTGAACGCACGAGCTTTACGGCGGCCAGTCCGTCAGCGATGCACATTTCCATCGCTTCCTTTCTGCGCCGGCCCGCTTCTTCCTTGTTTTTTTCTCCCTCGTCGCCGGTACGCATCACGCGATACTTGAGGACAAACGCGGTTACTCCCTGCTCGTTCAGCCAGCGGGCCACATCTTCTCCTTCGTGTGAGATGGCTAGAATTCTCCAGCCCCCACCGGGGCTGACGATCACTCCCGTGCCATTCGCTTTTCCCTTCTCCGGGAGATAGACCATCAGTACGGGCTGGGTCACGTTGGCGATCCTGCGGATGCCGTCTGTGGACGGCTGTTCGGCTTCGGGCCAGTTCCAGCTTTCGGAGCCTGGTGCGGGACCTGGATATAGTGGGATGATAATCGGCTCGGCTGCAGCTACGGTCATTAAGAACATAAGGCAAGTGAGAATCTGCATGGCATAACCTCCAGGTGGCATTCGGGGGTGGATCGACACCACAAATGTTCGGATGGCATTATATCCGTTACCTGTTCTTCAGTCCGGCTCCCAACCGGAAGACGCGGCGGATACCGGGCGGAATTTCGTCACGCCGGTGGGTGACATAAATCATCGTGGTGTGATTCAGCAGCCCGGTCAAAATCCGGATGAACCGCTGGCGGTGCGCGGCATCGAGCCCCTGGCAAGGTTCGTCCAGCACGAGCAGTTCAGGGGATTTGACGAGGGCTCGCGCCAGCAGTGCCATGCGCTGCAGACCGGCCGACAGAGACCCGAACGGAGCGGATGCGAATCGTTCCAGGCCAAGACGCGCCAGCCAGTGGCGCGCAATCATTCGCCGGCGGGCGCCGGGCCGGCGATAACAGGCGTCCGAATCGTCGAAGCCGGAAAGGACTGAATCCAGGCAACTCTGATTCTCCGTGAAATGCAGATGAAGTTCGGGTGAAACGAAGCCGATGCGCCGCTTCCACTCCCAGACGCTTTCGCCTTCGCCGCGCCGCCGTCCCATGACCCGCACGTCATTGGCATAGGCTTGCGGGTTGTCGCCGATGATAAGGCTCAGCAAGGTGCTTTTTCCCGAGCCGTTCGGCCCGACCAGGGCCCAGCTTTCTCCTTTCCACACCGTCCAATCGATATGATTCAAAATGACGCGCCGGCCGTAACGCACCGTTGCTCCGCGGAGCCTGACGAGTTCGCAAGGGGCAGCAGGCTTTTTCATTGCCGGGAAGCTGCCTCGCCTGATTTCAGGGAGGCGGGGAAGCCATTTCCGGAGGCTCCGGCGCAAGTAACGGCCCTGCGAAACGATCCGGCAGCGATCCATGCAAAGCAGGTGAGTGATACCGGCGGGCAGTTCATCGGCATGGGTCGCAATCAAAAGGAGGTTTACCTCGCCATTGCGAATCAAGCGTTCCAGCAAAGCCTTCAGGAATTTCCGGAATTCCATATCGAGGCCGGTAAAAGGATCGTCGAGGATCAGCAGCCGCGGTTTCTGTAGAAGGGCCCGGGCCAGGAGAACCTTGCGTGTTTCACCGTTTGACAGCGACGGAAGCGGTTGTCCCAACAGCGAACCGATGCCGAGCAGCTTCACCACTTTCTTCCGCTGCCTGGCGAATGCCTTTGCGGCTCCCGACGGTCTGCGGACGACCTCGAAGGGATTGATTCCCTCGACGCTGTCCTGGGAAAGGAGCTGTTCCACGAGCGGCGCCTCATCTTCTTCGAGGCTGAACCAGCGGGCGGCCGCCGGCGCCTCTCCTGCAAGGCTTCGGTGTTGCTCAAACGAAACGTGGGTGACCGGGCCATCCGGGGCGATCATGTCCCCATTCACAACCGGCACGGCGCCGGCCAGGGCGCCAGCGAAAAGCGTTTTCCCGGAGCCGTTCGGGCCGATCACCGCCCATTGTTCGCCCGGGAGAAACTTCCAGTGGGTATTGCGGAAAAGCAGCCGCTCGCCAACACGAAGGTCGGCCCCCGCCATCTCGATGATAGGATTGGTTTTTCTCCGCTTCGGCATTGGTCGGCATCATGCCATATCCGGAGGGGCAGGCGACAGGGAATAGGCTCAGGACCCGGTTTTCATTGCCCAGCGGTATATGGCCTCTGCCGCGCCGCCCTCATTGTTGGTGCGTTCGGTGATGCACCTTGCGCAGACCTTTACCTCCGGCGACGCGTTGGCAACCGCCACTCCCCATCCGGCGGCACGCAGCATTCCAATGTCATTCTCAGCGTCTCCGACGGCCATGATTTCGTTGGTGGAGATGCCGTAACGCCCGGCGATCACCGGCAGGGCGCTTCCCTTGTCTATCCCGGGTGCGGTTATCTCGAGGTATTCGGGCTCCGACTTTACGATGCATGCCCGCCCGGCAAGCCTGCGTCGCAATTCAGGCAACAGTCGAGAGCATTGATCCGATTCCGCCAGAAGGATGAGTTTTGTCGGAGTCACACCGGGGAAGAAGGATTGCAAATCCCGGATCAGTTTGTAACTGGCTCCGGTGCGCCTCGAGTAGACGGCAAGCAAGGGGTTTTCACTCTGGTTTTCCTCGGCATACAGCAGGTCCTGGTGATAGAAATTCAACAGATACCCATGTTCGCGGGCAAAGCCGATTAAAAAGTCGGCCACATCGGCGGGGACCGGATTGTGCCCGAGCAGCGGTCTTCCTTCCGCGCGGCGGCCCGCGATCATGCCGCCGTTATAGGCGATGATGACGCAATCCACACCCAGCTGCTTTTCGACACTTTCAATGGTCGACAGCATCCTGCCTGAGGCGATGCAGAGTATCAGCCCTTTTCGCTCGGCTTCCTGGAATGCTTCCCGATTGGCGCTGACGAGCTGTTTCTGGTCATCCAAAATGGTGCCATCGATGTCGAAAGCGATCAGTTTTATATTCACTTTGAACCTGGGTCGACGCAGTTTTGCCCTTGAGCCGCCTTTGTGGGAGGCTTGAGGCGTCCTTCTATATCACGTTCCCCATGTCAGCCCAAGATTATTAACGGCCGCATCGGGAAACGAAGGCAAATCGCGCTGGTGACGGGGCCTCGACGATGCCCATCGATCTCGCCTGCGTCGTGGCACCCGGCACCCGCCGGCGCGGCGCTCGGAACACAGCCTCTCCGAATTCCCGGACCAACGCCCGGGCTGCCCAGGTGTTTTTCAAAAGAATTATTGAACGGTCTGGGAACGATTCAGTTCCTCCATGAATCGCCGCCAATCGGCTTTCGACATGGAATGGGAGACATCAATGAATGTCAGGGCATCCGGATCGCGTTTCTCGAGGTAGCATCCCTCCCAAAGCGTCTCATTCCAGAGTGTCGAATAAAACGTTTTTGGGTCCATGTGCTCAAATCCGACCAGCATCACCCCCAATTTTGCAAGCGCCCGGCCAACCTCGGTTACTTTTTTAATGCACTGCATTTCGTTCAGGTTTTCAGGCCGCGGCAGCTTTATTCCATGCTCCTCCAGCCCCTGGAAAAGGCTGGTTCCCGTCCCCACGGATTCAAAAGCCAAGACCTGCTCGAGGTGCGCTTCCCGGCGTTCGGGGGGCAAGGATCCGCCCATCTCGAAGTTGCCATCGTGAAGCTGATTCAGCTGTCCAATCAGCTCTTTAAGGCGCGGTGTCCGTCCCGCTTCGCCGGCCTCCCTGCCGCTTGATTGTCTCACCCTGATCCCTTGTTGTTCCTTCCGTCTCTCCCATTTCAGTCTCGATTTTCGTCCCATTTCCATATCTCCCTTGTTCGGGGCTTTCAAGTGTCAAATCCGCCCCTCTCTACGTCTAATGGGAAAAATGAAAAATGAGCCAAAAAATCTTTGATTGGACGCGAACAAAACCTCGAATTCCATGGCTTTGTCGGATTTTGCAGCTGAGACTTTCTATAGTTCTCTGATTCTGACGACCGCAGGATTGGCTTTCTGAACTTGAGTCTCAAGCCGCATCACGCAGGGGAGTTTCGGCTGTGCAACCAGCCATTGATTGCGATATCACCAAAATGGGAGATCCCCACTAAATATCCTGAACCTTCGGACTATCCCTTACGCCGGCAGGAATTGGACCAGGAGGGAGGTGATGTTATCCGGCCCGCCCCGCTTAATGGCCACGTCGACCAGCTGCAAGCAACCCTCGCTGATGTCGACGGAGTCCAACACAATGTCACAGATCTCCTGAGATCGAAGCTGGGTGTACAGGCCATCGGAACAAAGCAAAAGGATATCGTGTGGGCACAAGGGGATGTTTTTGAGAGCCAGCTCCACCGATGACCTGACGCCGAGCGCCTGAAGGAGGATATTGCGGTCCGGATGATGCCGCGCCTGTTCTTCGGTCAGTGCCCCTTCGCTAATCAGCCTGGCGATCATCGATTGGTCTCGAGTCAATTGCCTGATTCCATCCTCGCTGATCAGATAGGCGCGGCTATCACCGATCTGGCCGATGACGAGGCTGCCATGCAACTCGAAGGCGGCCGTGAGGGTGGTACCCATCCCTTCGCAATCACCCCGGCTGTGGCTTACATCCAGAACTCTTGTATTGGCGTCGGCCACCGCCTGGATCAGTATCTGCTCGAGAGCTTCTTGTCTGGGCTCCCGAGTCTTTCGTACCAGGCCAAGGACCGAGCTGTAGAATGTCTGCAAACAAAGCCGGCTGGCCAATTCTCCGGCGGCGGCCCCGCCCATGCCGTCAGCCACGGCAAAAAGAGATCCATAAGGGCCGGAGGAAAAGCGCAGGGAGCTGCTACTTTCTATGCCGGTACCCTCAGTCAGATCTGCTGCAAAAAACGAGTCCTCGTTGGTCCTCCTTACGCAACCGACATCGGTGCAGCCGTAAGCGCAAACCTCATAGCGGGGGTAGGCGAGCATAGCTTACCTTTTACCGTTCGGCTTTGGAAAATGTCAATGCAAAAGCCGGATGTACTGCTATAATGCAGAGATAACGTCAGTTCACGAGGAGGCCTCCGGACCATCGTCAAGTGACCTCAGTTCATTGAGCATTCTCGGGGAATTTATGCGTGAATTGTCGGGATCTTGGCCTACGGTGTCGCTCTCCGCATCTTTTCAAGCAGGTTTTGTCGCAGCCTCATCGGTACGCCTCCTCCCCATGGATTGGGGAAGTTCCAATCATCGCACAATCCCTGCCCGCATTTGCCGAAGGGCGGCAGTTCAGCACGTTTTCAGGGCCGGTGCTTCCGGCATCAAAAAATTCTCAAATGTTGCACCCTGCCGATCGGATCGCCTGAGCGCGCCCAACCGCCAGAACGGCTTCGTTTCAACTACCCCTGCCTGCACGGCTCCGATGTCGAGCGAAAGATCGGACATTCAGGCCCCGGAGCTATCACGGTCATGACCCAGAAGATCGGAAAGTACACCATTATTGAAAAACTGGGCGAAGGCTCGATGGGGGCGGTCTACAAGGCCTACGATGCTGTGCTGGACCGCTATGTCGCCATCAAGATAATGGCGGATGAGATCAAATGGGATCCTGAATTAAAACTGCGATTCTATCGAGAGGCGCGGTCTGCTGCCAACATTCATCATCCGAACATAGTTACGATTCATGACCTGGGTGAAGAAGGCAAAATCACCTACATTGTGCTGGAATTGCTGGAAGGCACCGACCTGAAGGCGATCATCGCAAACAAGACACCCCTGCCGCTTGAGGAAAAACTCTCTATTATTGCGCAGGTTGCAGACGGCCTGAACCATGCGCACCGCCTGGGAATCATTCACCGCGATATCAAGCCGGGCAACATCCATATCAGCCCGACCGGCATCGCAAAAATCCTCGATTTTGGAATTGCCCACATACCGATGTCCGATCTTACCCGGACGGGATCGAGACTCGGGACGCCGGTTTACATGTCGCCGGAGCAGATTCGCGGAGAAGAGAGCGATGCGAAATCCGACATTTTTTCGCTCGGAATCGTCTTTTACGAATTCGTGACGTATGTGCATCCGTTCCGGGACAAAAAAATCGATAAAACGCTGGACAACATCCTCTTTCAAACTCAGCTCCCGTTTGACGTACAGTTTCCGGACGCGCCGCCCAAGCTGCTGCCCATCATCGCCCGCTGCCTGGCCAAAGACCCGCAACAGCGCTGCGCCAGCATGGGGGACCTGATCCATTCCTGCCGCGAACTGATTGCTGAGCTCACAATCGCCCGGCAGGCCATGGCTAAAGAAATCGAAGCCTCCCTCCCGCATCTGCAGGCGAAATCGAAATCGATGAGTGATTCCCCCCGGTTGCTCGAGTTGATCAAGGAAGTCCAGAACACGCTTGGCGACAAAGGAAAGGCGGACTACCTGTCTGTTCTGAGCCTTTCGAAATCGGTCGCCCAGGAATCTCCATTGGCCGTAGGTATTGCATCCGGGGCGATCGCGACGCCCTCTGTGACTATCCGGCCTGAAGTTGTGACACAGGCTCCGCGAAATCCGAGCCCCGAACCGGATGTCGAAAGTGAGGCTCGCAGCCGCGCATGGCTGCAGAACGCGGAGCAGCTGTTAAAGGAAGACCGGCTGGGCGAGGCCATCGAAGAGCTGCGAAAAGCGATCGGGGCATTAGGCCCCAGGCGGGACCTGGTGGAAATGCTTTCAGATACGCGCCGGAAACTCGAAGAGCGAAAGCGGACCCGGGTGTCCCAGCTGCTGGGGCTCGCGCGAGGCGCTTTTGACGATAATAAATCCGCCCAGGCGGTGGAAATCCTGAACGAAGTCTTTGAATTGGTGCCTGAGCATCCGGAAGCGGTTGAATTGAGAAGGCAGGCATTGACCGCCCTGGATAGTGAAAAAGCACGGCAGGCGCGGCAGGAGGAAGGCGAACGCGAAAAGGTGAAAGGTTTCAGACTGTTGGCGGACAAGCATTTCCGCGAAAGCCTGCTTACTTTGAAACATGCGGCAGAACTCCTGGGTGAGGACTCCGCGGTAAAATTAGGGATCGAAGAAGCGGAAGAAGGGATCCGAATCGAGGAATTGTTCATCCGGATCCAATCTGAGATGACAGAGGCTCAGCAGGCCTTCCGATCCCAAAAATATGATATCGCCCGCAGCCGGGCCAACCGGATTCTCGAAATTTCGCCGAAGAATTCAGATGCGGTGGCGCTGCTGGCCCGAATCGAAAAGGCCATCGAAGAAAAACGAAGGGCAGAGGCGATGGCCTCCCTGGTCTCCCGTGGCGAACAGACCCTGGCTGGCGGAGACTTGAGCACTGCCTCTGCGCTGGCGAATGAGGCCCTGATGGCGGACCCGGCCAACCCGCAGGCCATCCGGTTGAACGAACGGATCGGCCAGGCCAAAGAGGAAGCGCGCCGCAGGGAAGAGTCGGCTCTCCTCCTCAAAAAGGCAGCGGAATCCCTGGAGGCCAAAGACTTCGATGCCGCAGCCAATTTCGCCAACAATGCCCTGCAGGTGATCCCCCAGATGCCGGAAGCACTGCAATGCCTCAAGGAGATCCAGCAGGCCCGCGAGGATTACCGCCGGTCGCAGGAGGTTGGCAAGATCATCTCCGAAGCCGAAACAGCTTTTGCGGGCGGACATCTGGAGCAGTGTGAAGCAAGCACCCGTAAAGCTCTTGAAGCGGATCCGGGGAATCTCAGGGCCAAGGAACTTCTGACTCGCATCCAGCAGGAACTGGCCAAAAGGAAAGCAAGCCGGGTCCAGGCATTGATCGATAGTGCCCGTGCCGAGCTGGCAAAAGGGGATTTTCTAAAGGCTGAAACCTGCGCACGCGACATTTTGCTCGTGGATGCGCAGAGCAAAGCGGCAGCAGGCCTCATGTCTGAAATAGCGCAGGCCAGAGCAAAGCGAAGGGAGGAGGAAGTTGCCGCGCGCATGGCGCAAGGCCGCGCAGCTCTCGAACGGGGTGATCTCGACAAAGCGGAGGAGCTCGTTCGCACTGTCCTGGATCAGGAGCCCAAGCACAGCGAAGCCAAGGCCCTGATGAAGACCATCGGGAAAACGAGGCGGACCCAGGGGAAAGACAAAGGAACGGAGCCCGAGTCCTACGAACGGGAGGCCGACAATGGGCCGCGCGCCATCGACCCCGATGCCACGGAGAGGCTGGGCCAGGGGTTTCGGGACAAGCCGGTCGGGTCGGGGATGCCGTGGAAACTGCTGGGTTGGATCGGCGCAGCCGTCGTGGTTCTCGGTGTTGCATTCGGCGCGTTTTATTTGAAACGACACGCGGCAAAGCCGCAGTTGAGTGCGCCTGTCGACGTATCAGCGCAGCTGAACCTCGCCAAGTCGCATCTGGACCAGAAACGCTACGATGAGGCCATCGAGGCAGCTCAACGGCTGCTGGCCACATCTCCGGATAATCGCGCGGCTCAGGCCATCCGATCCGAAGCGATAAAACAGAAACAGCAGCTGGCGATCGAAGTGATCATGCTCGAGGCACAAAACCTGCGTTCGCAAAATCAGCTGGATGAGGCCAACAAGGCTGTGCAAAAGATCCTCGACATCGATCCATCGAACAAGCCCGCACTCGCGGTCCGTTCTGAAATCGAGGCTGAAATATCGGCCGGGAAAAGCAAAGAGGAACAGGATGCGCAGATAAGGAAATGGCTGGCCGAATGCCGAACTTTACCTCGGCTCCGACAGGCTGGCCGAAGCCAAGAGTGAACTCGACAAGGTCGAGCGGCTTCGTCCAGGGACGCCCCAATTGGCATCCATGCGCAAGCGTTGGAACGCCAAAACGGCCGAAATCCTTCGCGTCCGGCAAAACCAGCAGCAGGCGGAAGAGCAAAAACAAAAGCAGCTGGCGCAACTCGCCGCCGAAGCGGGGGACCTGTTTCAAAAGGGCAGGTACCAAGAAGTCCTGGGAGTTCTCGACAAATGGCCGGCCGATGTACCTCCCGGCGCGGAGGAGCAGAACCTGCGGTCAAGGGCGCAGGAGGCGTTGGCTCTATTAAAGTCCTTCGAAGCCGCCCTGGCGTCCAAGGAATACGACGGTTCCCTGGGGATTGTCGGCCGCCTGGAGAAAGCGAATCCTGCCGACCCGAATATTTCCGAATTACGCAGACGAGCAGAGTCCGGCAAGGCTGCCTCAAAAGCCACGATTACCATTTACCGTCTGAGCGATCCGGCCAGTCTGACAATGGATTCCCAGCCGTTGGGCTCCGGTGGAGAGGTGGAAGGAAAAATCATCACGGCCGGGATACACAAGATCGAGGTCAAATGCAGCAGCGGGAAACAGGTCTCCTGGGAGCACCATTTCCTCGACGGCCAGAGCCTGAGCTTTGTCTATGATTCGAGCACCTGCGATTTTCGACCTGTCACTGCAAACGACCGGGAGGTCATTTCAGGGCGCCGGCAGCGGGAAGAAGTCCATACATTCCCTGTGGAACACCTCCACGGGTTCTTAAAAGGCAAGTGCGCAGGAGAACTTTGGGTCAGCGGTCTGAAGCTCGAATACAAACCCCGGGAGGGGGATCATCACTTTGTAATCCCGTTTCAGATCCTGCGGCTGACTCTGAAAGAGGACCGGTTGGAGTTCGTCGAAAAAGAAGGCGACAAGCAATACCAGTTCAAGGCGCGCGACGCCAAACAGACAGCGGCAATCAAAAAACTGTGGGACAACCTCCAGAAACTGGGGAGATGAACGAAACGAGTTTTTGTCCGAGGAATAGACTATGAACGATGCCAGGCGGTGGTTTTCTTGGTTCATGATTATTGCTAGCCTTTTTCTGATGATGGGATGCCCCAAGGAACCGGTGCGGTTGAACATGGTACTGGCGGCCGGCCCCAACATAAACCCGGATCCCTCAGGAGCATCGCTTTCCGTGGTGGTGCGCGTCTACCAGTTGAAAGACAAAGGCCGCCTCGAAGCCGCGGACTACAACGCAATCTGGAAATCCGACAAGGAAACGCTGTCCGATGATTTCCTGGACCGCCAGGAGCGCATAGTCCAGCCGGGCACTCAGGAAATGCTCGAGATCAAGGCTTCGCCCATGGCCGCCTACATTGGAGTCGTGGCGTTGTTCAGAAATCCAACGGGCGACAGCTGGCGCCGGATCATTCGCATTAGCGATAAAACTCCGAAGATCAAACTCAGCCTGCGCGAGCAAAGCATTGAGCTCACCTCCGCGGGTAAATAGGATTGGACCCCATGACCCGATATCAAAAAGTCCTCTGGAGCGAGGGGCTCTTCCTGACCCCCCATCATTTCCAGCAGTGGGACCGCTATTACGAGGACCTGGTTCACTCACGGCTCCGTGAGCTTTCGACTTTCAGTTGGGGGGTGGAGGAGCTGGAGTTCAACCTGGATGCCTTGCCGAACGGTTTCATCGAAATCCTGAGGTGCAGGGCTATCCTGCCGGACGGGCTTTCTCTGAACATACCGGAAGCCGATCCCCCACCGCCCAGCTGCGAGTTCACCCGGTTTTTTCCTGCGGCAAGCGAGCGCCTCGGCGTATATATCGGGCTCCCGCTGTTGCGTCCGGAAGGGGCAAACCTGGCAGCCGGGGAGGATGAACCGGATGTCATGCTGAGATACCGGGCGAGGCCTGTCTCCATGCCCGATGAAAACACAGGGGAAAACCGGCAGCCAGTAGTGCTGGCCGCAAAAAACCTCAGGCTGCTATTCGGGGAGGATTCCCTGCAAAACCATGTTGTCCTCCAGATTGCTGAACTGAAGCGCACCGGCAACGGAAAAGTGGTTTTGGACGAATCCTTCATTCCTCCGGCTTTGAGTATCGCAGCATCGAAGTTGCTCGTCGAGATCGTGCGCCGGCTGTATGAAATTCTGTGCGCCAAAAGTGCGACCCTGTCGGATCAGCGCAGGCAAAGGGGCCAGGGAATGGCCGATTTTACGACCTCGGACGTAGCCAACTTCTGGCTCCTCCATACCGTCAACTCCCATATCCCGCTCATCATGCATTTTCATCACGTTCAGAGGATACATCCGGAGCAGTTATACCTGGGCATGGCGCGCCTGGCAGCGGAACTGACAACATTCGTGACCGAAGCCAAACCTGCCGATCTGCCGAAATATCGGCATACGCAACTCACGGAAACCTTTGTCGAGCTCGACCGGAAAGTCAGGCTGCTGTTGGAGACGGTTATACCCACTCGTTGCGTCCCGATACCCCTGGAACGTACCAAAGAGTCGCTATACGTCGGACGTATCCAGGACGACCGGTTGCTGGCGCACGCCGAGTTTATCCTGGGGGTTTCCGCCAGAATGCCGGAAATGCAGCTGGTTGAACGCGTGCCACGGAAAAGCAAAATCGCTTCGATCGACACCATAACCTACCTCTTAGGGCAGGCACTGCCCGGTGTCCCGCTCACCGCGGTCCCAGTTCCACCGGGTCCGATCCCCCAGCGAGTGGGATACAAATATTTCCGGCTGGATAAAATGGGCACATATTGGGAAACCATTGCGGCGTCCAGGAGCATCTGCCTTTATTTTCCGGCCGACTTCCCCGAATTGAAATTGGAGCTTTTTGCGGTCAAAGATTGAAAGGTACTGGTTCATGTCTGCCATGCGCGATCGTTCGGACAACACAGGTTGGAAGGCCGGATCCCGCAGCCCGCAAACCCTGCTGGATCTCTGTTCCGAGTCCTATTCTCTCATCTTTCATATTCACGCCGGAAACGACCCTGGTCATCCCGAGGACCTCAGAAAGAACATCGCGTTCCTTTTCCAGAATCTAGAGCGGCACGCCGCCCGTATCGGACTGGCCGAAGAGGATATCAAAGCCACCCGATACGCCCTTTGCGCCCTGATCGATGAAACCATCCTCAACTCGCGCTGGGGGTTCAAAGACCAGTGGGCGGATCGGCCCCTCCAGCTGGAGTACTTCGGGGAGCAGCTGGCCGGGGAACGATTCTTCGATCTGCTCGGGCGCATACGGAAGAAAGGACGGAGCAAGGTCGATCTGCTCGAGGTCTTCTGTATGTGCCTAATTCTTGGTTTTCAAGGTAAATATAAACTGGGCGGCGGGGAAGAACTCGCCAAGCTCACGCAGGCAATGGTTGACGAGGTGCTTTCTTATCGCGGCGCCACATCCGGCCTGGCACCCCATTGGATGATCCCGGAGGAGCCGGTCGAACGGCCAGTCCAGACCATTCCTCGCTGGGCCTGGATCACGGTCGCTGCTTCGGTGATTTTGGTAATTGTCGCTTTCGTGGTCTATAGGTTCTTACTCTATTCCGCCGCGGCTGACGCAGTGCAACGGATGAATTTATAAAACGAGGCCTCCATTGAAGGGATCATCTGCTGCTGGTATAGCTGTGAAGTTGGGCGTGCCGGTCTCGGTCGTCGCAGCGGGCCTTTGGGCGATAGATCGCTACGTCAGCTCGGAGGCTGCCAGGAAGATCGGGTCAGTCCTTCTGGTTTTCGTCGCTGTACTGTTTCTGATCTGGCTGCTGGTCTGGATCCTGAGAAAGGTCTTTACTTCGATCTCTGCCGCTCGCGAAAAGCATGCAACGGCAAGGGCTGCGTCGCCCCTTGATGCCGCCAGTGCACAGGATCAGTCCGTGCTGAAATCCCTGCAGGACAGCCTCAACAAAGCCATCCGGGTGATCACGGAATCAAAATTGGCGCGAGGTCGAAAACCTGCCGAAGCCATGTATGCTCTGCCCTGGATTTTGTTCCTGGGGCCTTCCGGCTCCGGCAAAACCACGGCACTGGAAGAGTCCGGCGTCGAGTTCGCCTTCAGCACCGCCGACGAGCGCAGGCGCCAGAAGGGCTCCGAAGGCGGTTGTGATTACTGGTTTTCACGTGATGCGGTTGCCCTCGACCTTTCCGGCCGCATCGCCACCGAGGAAGAACAGTACGGGGTTTTCAAAGGGTTTCTCGATCAGCTGAAGCGGGCCAGGAAGGACCGCCCGATCGACGGCGTAGTGGTCACGGTCAGCATTCAGGACCTGCAAGACCAACCCGAGGATCAGGTCGAAAGCCTGGCCGGGCACTTGAAACAGCGATTCGACGAAATGATCCGTCGCCTCGGCATACGCTTCCCCGTGTACGTTCTCTTCACCAAATGGGATAAGATCGATGGCTTCCCGGAATTCTTCAGGGGATTTCGGAGCCGCGACCGGGCCCAGGTCTGGGGCGCCACCATTTCGAGAGATCAGCGCCGGCGATTTCCGATAGAACAGATCTTCTCCGACGAATTCGATCGCTTGGCGGCAGCCCTTTCCAACTATCGGCTGCAGGCGATGGTCCATGAAAGCAATCGCACCAGGCTGTCGAAGATTTATGCCTTCCCCTCCCGCTTTGCAGAGCTCCAAGGGAAACTTGAGCGATTCATCGGCGCTCTCATGCAGCCTACACCCTACTCGGAAAGACCCATGTTCCGGGGATTCTACTTCGCGAGCGCACCCGGAGATCAGGGCGCGGCCGAGAGCCATGAACCGGTCGATAACCGCTGGGATCCCGAGCGACGTATGGCGGTGCAACCCGAACGCCCCGCCGCGGCAAGAAGCTTTTTTCTGGAGGGTCTCTTCCCACGCGTCATTTTTGCAGACCGCCCCATGGTCAAGCTTTCCGTAGATACGCGGCTGCGCCGCAGACTCTGGCTGGATGTCACCTTTCTTACGATACTGGTATTTTGTACGGTCTGGCTGCTCGGGATGACTTATTCATTCTTTGAAAACCGCTCGCTGGTAGAGTCCACGCGGCTGGCCGCACTTCGATTGACCGACGCCGGGTGGAACGGCAAGAACATGTCGGATTTAATGGCGCTGCAGCAATTGCGCGACCGCGTGGGGGAGATCGATCGGTACCAGGCTAGCGGTCCCCGATGGACGCTGCGCTGGGGGTTGTATTCCGGCGACACACTCGTTGCAGCCAGCCGACGGGTCTATTTTCGGCGTTTGCGCGAATCCTTCGTGGCTCCAACTTTCGGCACCCTTCGCCAAAAACTGTTGGCCTATGCGACGGGTGCGGAAGTTCCTGGCAGCTACAGCGAATTCTACGCCTATCTCAGCGCTTATCTGATGATGACGGATCCGCCGCGGACCGATTTGACATTCCTGACCGGCACACTTGCACCGCTTTGGAAGAAGATGGCTCCACCCGATGCGGAGGGAGTGGCTCTGGAGCAACTTCGCTTTTACGCCCAGCAGTTGCCGAAAAATGATCCCGAACTCCAGATGACACCCGAAAGCAGCATAGTCGCCCTGGCCAGAAAAGCCCTGAGCCAGTATCCTCCGACCGAAAGGATCTATGTCCGCTTGAAGGAGGAGGGAAACAAAAAATTCCCGCCTTTCACCCTGTCCCAGGCAACCGGAGGCAAGAGCCTGGAATACATCAATTCCAGCCACGATGTTCCGGGGGTTTTTACCGAAGCCGGCTGGAGCACATTTTTTAAGAATGAAGCGGGATTAGCCAGCAAAGAAGCCCTGCAGGACGACTGGGTGCTCGGTCCCAGCATTTCCAGCTCAGCCTCGGGCCAGTCGTCGAAAGCCGATTATGAGCGGATCCTGAGGGAAAAATACTTCACTGAATACGTGAGCGAATGGCAGAAGTTCCTGGAGGGAGTTTCGATCCGCCCGCTCGCCGATCTTACAGCAGCCAGGGCTGCCCTGGATTCACTTTCGCAGCAGGATTCGGCGCTCTCGCGACTGCTGATGAATGTCGCCGCAAACACCATGTTACGCAAGGAGCCGGAAAAGGGGACCAGCATCGCCGGGCTGTTCTCGAACGCCCTCGCCACCCTCGGACTTTCGACCCGCGTGAATCGCGCGGAACTGGTCGATCCGGTAGCCGACCAGTTCCAACCCCTGCACGATCTGATAACCTCGGTGGACGGCAAAGCCCCTTCGATGGTTGCCCAATACATCGCCGCTCTGGGGAAAGTTCAAATCCGGCTGGAATCGCTGTTTGGCGCCGGTTCCCAATGGGATCAGGTAAAGGCTTATGTGGACTCGATCGCCAACAATATTTCAACCAATGAGTTTCAAGAGGCTTATCGCCAATCCGCACTCATCAATCGCCAGTGCACCACACGCGGAACGCGGCCGATCGGGCCCATGATGGATCAGCCGCTGCGACAGACCTGGGCGGCCATACTCAAGGATGCGGGTTATCGCCTCGATGGACTGTGGCGAACGCAAATCAGTGACAGCTTCAAGCGCGACCTCGAAAACAGTTTCCCGTTCAACCCATCGGGGCGGGATGTCTCGCTGGCCACCTTCTCGTTGTTCCTGAAACCCCGCGAAGGAACGCTGGACGCATTTTATGAGAAAGAGCTGAAGATGTTCCTGGCTCCGGTTGCGGATGGGTATGCCCCCAGGACATTGGATGGGGCCCAGGTGGCGTTCTCCGCCTCATTCCTTGAATTCATCGGGAAAATGAGCACCATCCGCCAGGCACTTTTTCTGCCGGGATCACCCGATATCAACCTCGCTTTTGACCTGACGCCGGACTCCACCCCCGGGGTGACGGAGAGCCTCCTGGAGATCGATGGCCAACGCTTGCGCTATCGCAATGAGCCCCCGGTTCCCTACCCCCAGACCTGGCCCTCGAAATCCGCCGCGCCTCAGGCAAAACTCTCCATCGCACTGGAAGGGTCGGGGGAGCGGCCCGGCACCCCCGGCATGGAAGGCGAATGGGCACTGTTCCGGCTATTTTCCCTGGCCGTGATCAACGCCCAGTCGCAAACCAATTACACCATAACCTGGTCGCTCCCCGGCTCCGATGGCCGGAAGCGCGATGTGCGCTACAAGCTCCAGGCTCGCAGCTTCAAAAACCCATTCGCGGCGAACTTCTTCCGCGGAATTATCTGCCCGGAACGTGTCACGGATCTGCCGGCCGTCTCGGCTGGATACGTCCCGGGGCGTTAGCCAGGGGGATTTCCATGGAAACATCGCTCGAGAATCTGCAAGCCCTGGCGGCAGGCCTGCCGCCGTCGCTCCCGCTGAAGTTGCTGGTCGTCGCCGATTGTGGCGCACAGGAAGTCGGCGCCCCCATGGGGGTGACCGCATCCGGGGTGGGCGGTCTCATCAGCAGCCTCAAACCCGCGCTGAGGTTTTCCGTCGAGAACAAGCTGCAAAAAGGGGGGCAGAAGATTGCCATCGACCTGGAAATAGATCGACTGGAAGATTTTGAGCCTGCATCGCTCCTGACTCGCATCGGCCCGCTCTCCGAAGCGGTCCATAGCGGGAACGCCGCAGTGGGGGAACAACTCGACGAGATTCTGCATCACCCTGAATTCCAGCGGGTCGAATCGTGTTGGCTCGGCATGGATCGGGTCTGCAAGACCGTTGCCGGGAAGAAGAGCGTCATTCTCGAGATCCTGCCGGCAGTCCGTAAGAATCTGAAAGAGACCTTCCATAAAAAGATTTTCGAGCCCGAATATCAGTCCCAGGTCGACGTTCCGCTCTCCGCAGTGTTCTTCGACTATCGGTTCAGTCATGAGCCTGCAGATTTGCCCTTGTTGGAGGCGCTGGCGGCGGATTGCGCTGCTTTGCAGGCACCTATGATCGCCGCTGTTTCGCCTTTATTTTTCCAGTTAAAAAACCTTGCACATCTGCCCAATATCCCGGATCTGGCCGAGAAGCTGCACTCGCAACCTTATGCCAGTTGGAGGCGATTTCAGACGAGTGACGTCGCTCGCTGGGTTTGCCTGACGGCAAACCGGTTCCTTGCCCGGGAAAGCCGGGCTCTGACCCGTGACACGGGAGCTGCGCTGGACTACCGGGAAAAAAGCGACCCCGCGCACCCCGAGTGGCATCTCTGGGCCGATGCGGGCTGGCTGGTGCTCTGCAATCTCGCCCGAAGCTTCGATAAATACCGCCACTGTGTAGCCATTGACGGCATGGGCCCCGATGCGGCGCATTTCAATCTTCCGGTGCGTCCTTACCCGAAAAAAGCCAATGTCATGGTGCCCAGCCCCAGTGAAATCCTGGTGGATGACCACAAGGCCCTGGAACTGGTTCGCGGCGGCATTTCCATGCTGGTCGGTATCAGCGACGGAGCCGTCGCGACCTTTCCGCTGATCGCGAATGTGTTTCGGCAGCGTCCGGGTGTCCTGACGACCGAATCCGCTCTGTCCTACCAGTTGATTGCGGGTCATCTCTCTCACTTCCTGATGAGCATCTACGGAGAGATTCCAGTCGACCGGGGTGAGCAGGAAATCGTGGATTTTCTCAAGGACAAGCTCCACCAGTTCCTCTTTCCGTTTACCGGTGATCAGATCGGGGAGAATGTCAGCATCGAATGGAAAGAAGTGAAGGGAGAAGCAACTGAGCGCCAGCTGAGCCTGACCCTCAAGCCACTGCTGAAATTGCAGGGTAAGGATGTCGATTTCACGATCCAACTGGCGCTTTAGCCGCGTGAAATTGCGACGGTCTTCGGCCGCCATAAATGCAGGATCAAAAGAGTTTGCCGCCCACGACCGATCTTTTCCGGCTTGGCCCGATTAGGAAGATTCCCATGTCTGAAAATCCGAACAACCATCGCCCACGGCTCAGTTTTGGCAATTCGGCCTCCTCGGACCAGTCTATGATCCCTCTGCGGTTGGTGGCCATCGCCGACCTCGCCCCTGTCGGATCGCCCTTACGCGACGGCGACAGCCCACCCACAAGGGTGGACAAGGACTCGTTCAATAAAGTGCTGCAGCGGATCTGTCCCCGGGTGAAATTCCACGTACGAAACCGATACCCGCAGGAACCGGCCTTCAGCGAAATTGATTTCGGCGTCGAGGATTTGAGATCGTTCCATCCGGCAAGCCTGATAAAAGCCTCGTCCTTCCGCGGCATGCTGGAAGCGAAATCATCTCTCCTCGACTTGCGGGACCGGAAGATAAGCGTGGATCAGCTCCGGGAGAGACTGAAATCATCACCCTTTCCGTTTCTTACGGAGGACGCTTTATCATTGGCGCTCCAGGCCGTCCGTCCGAAACCGGGCGCGGTCGCGCCGGCGGTGCCCAGCCCTCACCCTCCCTCGCACGCCGGGGATGCGCTGGACTCAATCCTTGACCTGGTCGACATCCCGGGCAATGTCGGGCAAAAATCCTCGGTAGAATCCGAGGCCGCGGCGCGCGTGCAGGGCTTTATTTCCGAGATGTTTGCGCCCGGCGGCAGTCAGGCGCCCGTGGACCGGCGAGCCGTGGAGGGGCTGATCTCGGAAACAGATGCCGCCATTTCGCAAATGGTAATCGACATATTGGAGCACCCCGAATTTCGCCGGCTGGAGGCGGCCTGGCGGGGCCTGAAATTCCTGGTTGATCGCACGGATTTCCGCGAACCGATACAGATACAAATCATCCCGGCGGCAAAAGAACATTTGCTCAGGGTTTTGAATTCTTTGGTCGAAGAAGCCGAAAGCTCCGAGGTTCCACTGGGTGCGATAATCGCCGACTTCGAATTCAGGAATACACCGCCGGACATGGAGCTTTTGAGTGAAGCCGCGGGTCTGGCCGATCAAATGCAGACCCCAATCCTGGTGAACGTGGGCGCCGAGTTTTTCGGTAAGATGAACGCCGCGGAGGTATCCCGGATTTCGCAGCTGCGCACCGGCCAAGAAGCACCGGAATACGTCAAATGGAGGTCTTTCCGGCAATCCCAGGATTCCCGTTGGGTCGGAATGGCCTTCAATCGTTTTCTGCTGCGCAAGTGTTACGACGATTCGACCTCCGGCAAAATCGCCTTCCAGCTCAAGGAACCGGGTTCTGGTCTCTGGGGCAATCCTGCTTGGGCCATCAGCTCATTGATGACCCGGAGCTTCGCCCAGAGCGGATGGTGCGGTCACATCACCGGCATCCGAGGCGGAGGCGCCATTGAGGACCTCCCCCTTCAGCGGCACACCTTGCCATCCGGCGAAGACACGGAAATTCCTCTCGAAACCATCTTCCTCAGGGATAGGGAGGACGATTTTTTCGTAGCCGGTTTCATGGTCCTGCAATGCGGCGAGAATCAGGACCGGGCGGTTCTTCTGCGCGCCCCGAGCGCCCATCGACCGGAGGTTTATCCGGATGCGGCCGACACTGAATCCAGTCGCTGGCAGTGCACTCTCACGTACCAGTTGGTAGCCTCCCGCTTCGCGCATCATCTGCGTTTGTTGGTGCACAAGGTGCTGCCTCTTGGCGGCCCATCCGAGATCGAGGCCGGTCTCGAACAAGGCCTGCGCGCTTTGATGCGTCCCTCTGTTTCCGGGGAAGATTCGGGTGTCAAGGTGGAATTGCGGGACAGTGATGAGCGGCCCGGCTTCTTCAACCTGCAGATCCATATACGACCGGGAGCGGAAATCTGGTCCCTTCCTGCCAGCATCGACCTGAGAATTCCGCTCCGCAAAGGATGATCATGGATCAGTTCAGCTTCAGCATCGGTGCTGCCAGTTTTTGAAGGTCGCGGGCTCGCGACACAATCCTCTTGCCGCGGATTTCGATGTCTCCGTTCGATCGCAGCACGATCGTCGAGCGCCCGGTGCGAAGGATCACTTCCTCTTTCCCTTCCAGCACCAGCCGGGGAGGAACATCCTCGCCGGCTGCGGTGCGGCTTTTCTGCTTTTGAACCGTCGCCGGCCCCGATCGATCGATCACCCCGAGTATGTATCCCATGGCAGGGTCCTCCTCGGGCACCAGATAAATAACCGAATCCCCGGATTGAACGGCAGGCATTTCCGCGCCGGTCCTCAAAGGCAGGCATCGCAGCCTATTGCGGGAGTCTCTTCCCTCTGAAATCAATATAGATCCATCCTCCGGGTCGATCGTCATCACCTTGCCACGGTGGACTACCATGGATCCCTGCAACAGGGCGGTCTCAACATCCTTCGACATGCTCCCCCCCAATTTATGCTTTTTGCGCTTATACAACTTCCGGTTCAAGCCACTTTTCCGGCTCCAGAAATCGCCGGATCCAGGCCAGGGTGGATTTGTGGTCGGTAAACATCCCCATAAAATCTCTTGGTTCCTGAAGAAACGCCGGCTCGAGCAGTCGGGAAGCCGCGACATAGGCCGAGACATCCTCGAACCTGTTCATATCCCCGAAAACCGGGTGCGGTCCGGCCTGTACGATGATGCCATGCCGCAGCGCCTTCAATTCGAGCCCGGGGCGAGGATTTGACAGCAGAGCGACGGCTGACAATTTGGTGTTGAGGATCTCGTTTCCAATCATCGTCAGCCAGTTCACCCCGTAAATGCCCTGGAGGATATCCCAGCTGCCGGCGTGGACATCAACCACCTCGATTCCCCAGTATCTACGCGACCACGCCCAGATTTGGTCAAAGGCCAACTCCTTTTCTTTTTCGAGGCCGTGAAACATATATCCAGCGGAACCGGCCCAGAAGGCAACGGAGTTCCCGATCAAATCGGCAGCCTCCAGCACGAGCTTCGGCTCCCAGCCGATAGGCAGGCGGAGCATGATGCAGCCGGCCCTGTCGGAATCGAGCATGCCGCGAAAATGAAAAATCTCTAAGGAGATATCCGGCAGGTCAGGATGGTTGGCGATCTGAATGTGCCAGAACGGTTGTTTCCCGCGAGATCGCCCGATTTCGGCACGGACGGAACCAAGTTCGTAATCGCCGATTCTCCGCCAATCGATGGCTGTTGAGGTCTTGCCATATAGTGGACGCACCCCGGCAGTGCGCGCAACGAACCAATCCCAGAGTCCCAACAAGCCCTCCCAGGAAGCCTCGAGCGAGCTGTGGATATACAGCACCAGGCCCTGGCTTACCATGGCGACCGGTTCAGAATCGCTGATCTCGGTTGGATGGAAATCTGACATAGCGCCTCTAAAAATCCCATTCCAGCCACGGGTCTTCAATCTTCGGATTGTATTGCAGGATAGCGGGCGCCGGTTCCTGGGAGGCCTCCACAAAGAAAAGCACATTTCCCGCTTCGAACAAACCTGCTGGATAGACAGAGTCTTTCAATACGGAGGCTCGATTCTTCTTCAACTCCCAAACCCCGGTGCCGCCACCTGCTAAAATCAGCCGTTGCTTGAAGCGAGCGATGCCATAAAACGGTGCCGGGTACTCTCCCAGGATCTCGAGGCCCTGCGGCCCACCGCGGGCAATCTTCCCGCTACTCGTGCATAGGAAGACCTCGCCGGGTGCGACGGCTCGGATTCCTGTGATGTCGTCGTCCTCATCCGGATAGGGAATGCGCCGCCACGATTTTCCATCAAAATAGAGCACAATTCCCCGATCTCCGACGCAATAAATGTCGCTGTCCCCGGTTCCATGGATATGGTGCAGCGCCGCCCCTTCACTGGGATGCACCTGCTGCCATGACTTTCCATCCCAGTGATAAAGGGCGCCCATGAAGGTCGCGGCGAATACGTCGTTGTCGTCTGTTCCCCATATTGCCGTGACGTTGGGGGGATGATTGGTCTTTTCGGCATTCGGCAGCGTCGTGACGAACCAGCCGAGTTTTTTGTCCGGGACCTCATATTTGAGGTGGCGCCAGCGCTGGGTCGGCCAGGCTACTTTGGCCGTAGTCCAGATGCTGCCTCGCGCCGTCGACACCCACAAATTGCCCCTCGGCGAGCACCAGGATCCTGCCAGGGAATCGTTGGTATTCAAAAGGCATACTCCCCTTTCCTTATCGGGATCCAGGGACGATCGGTCAGAGTTCCATTCCGCCCTCAGCACCTGTCCTGTCGCATTGAGTGCATCGGTCTCCGGGTACACCGTCTTGACCAGAAATATGGCACCGGTGGAGCTTTGCACTGAAATAATCTGGGCAATTGTACGTGGCTCGAAATTCAAGATCAGATCTCCTGGGAAAGGGGTATCATCTCCTCCTGCCCGCCCCCGTTCTGGGCGGTTTCACCGGCGCCGGCGGGGCGCCCTCGGCCTGGCCGTTGCGGAGCGGGGTATCGCCGCTGACTCCCTTTTTGGCAAACTGCTTTTCGGCCATTGTCCGAAGGCATTTGGCTGCTGCCTGAGCCAGTTTTTTTCTCTGCTTGGGTGAGAGCTTCTTGGCATCCTTGATCCGAGATCGTTTGACGCCCTCACCGGCTTTCCTCTCAAGCTTCTTTTCCAAACCATCCGCTGTGGTTTTTTCCATGTGATCCAGCCACTCATTCAAAGTGGCATTTTTCGGCGGCACCTGGTTTTCGAGTTTTTGCGCGAAATCCCGCTCCATGTCGGTCAGCCATTTATGTTCAGTCCCCTCCAACTGATCGTCATAGACATTGTAGGCAAACCCGGTCCCCTCGGTGTAGTTACCGCCCCCGGGAATCGTCGGCCCGGTCCGCCCGGGTCCGGCTTGAAGGTTCGAGTTGGGGACAAAATGTTCAGACTGCTGATCTTTAAGCGGCGATTTGTCGCCTCTTTGATTGACATCCGCCTGGCGCTGGCTTGAGACCGAACTATAGGTTCCCGCCGTGATCGGGGGGCTGAATGCAGCGAAGACCTTTGCACATTCGCTGTCGAAATCGGCCATTCCCGCCCCGCCCGCCAAAATGACCTGGGCTGGGACCATTGCCGCGGAGATCTGGGGAGAAGGTTTTGGTCCGCTCACATCTTGTTCCCCATTCCTGTGGTTCCTGTGAACACTACCGCCGACCCTTCCACCTTGACGTTGGGGCTGCCAACGGTGGGAAACATCTTGGAACTGGTTTGGAGGCTCACAATTTCTTTCTGAGTCCCGGGTTCATTGCCGGTGCAGGAGCTGATCAGTGAGCCCACGCAAAATACCGGCTTCCCCTCGATTTTGGTCTTGCGCGAATCATCATCTTCGCTGCCGGTGCCCGCCGGAGTCATGATGGGGTATGGAACCGGGATAGGGCTGGGTGCGGCGGGCGTAATGCAGACGCTCGGAGCCATGTAGACAATCTGGTGCCCGGTGCTTTCAGCGGCAACGTCCATATTGTTTGCTACTACGCTCATGCAGATGCCTCCAAAACCGTAATGCCGCGCATCCCTCCGTCCGAGCCTGCCATGCAAACCGAAATGCTGTCGGCCGCATAGCCTTTCTGCCACGATTCCGCCGCCAGCGCGGCCATCAGCGGGATGGTGGCGGACCGCGTGTCACCCAATTCCCGCAGCGGCGTCATCAGACTCGTCGCCACGCCCAGAACGTCTCCTATCCGGGCAATTGTCAGCTGGAATTCCTTCGTTTTCCTCGCCTCGTTGGTTAGATCCACCCACCAGTAATTTACACGGCGCCCGGCGCTGCGCAGCCCAGAGAGCGTCTTGCCGGCGGCCTGAATGTAACCCTCTCCACTGCAAGGTTCTTCGGAACCGTACGGGTGCGGATCAAGCGCCGTGGCAGCTGCGACAAGCCGGGCCGCCGGCCTAACCTGAAACCGGCTTGCAGCCCAATCTGAAAGAAGGACCAAAAAGGCTGCGGCTTCACCTGGGACGATTCCGTCCAGGTTGTCCTCGGTAATGATTCTGTCCGCTTTTTCCAGCGCCTCGAGATCGTCCCAATTGTAATAGCTGTCTGCACCCCCGACAATTACGACATGCTCTTTCCCCCCGGTGATCCAGCCATGGGCTATTGCGAGTGCCTCTGCACCCGCTGCATGTCCAAAGGGAAATAGAGAGATTTCGGAGATTGGCAGGGACTGGCGGGCAAAGTCCGCCAGCCGTTCCGCCAGCAGCTTCCCGTCCCGCGCATTAGCCCCCTGCCGATCCTCCGGCAGAGCCAGCGCCAGCCGGGCGGAAACACCCCCGGGCGGTTTTCCAAGCGGCGCCAGTGCTTGAAGCAGCGCATCGCCGCCCAGACGAATCAAGCGTTCCGGGCCTGCGAGATTTTTCGGGATGGTTGAAAGGCAGGAGAGCGTCATTCGCTCGCCCCAGCAGTCGATGAATGGCGATTTCCGAAACTGATTCCGGCCGGCGCGGAGAAAGAGCCCGGAGTGGATTGCATTGGTGCCGAGTGCGGTCGCCACCCCCCATGTGGCAATATGAGGATCATCGGGACGATAAATCACAGGTACTCCTTGGAGCGAACACGGACCACTTCAAAATGGTTGCGCATTTTGGGCGGGCAGCGGAATGATGCCCGCCAGGACAGCTCAACGGTTTTTGCGCCGGCATCCACCAGGACAGTATCCAGGTGCGGATGTACGACCTGCGTTTTGCCGTCGATAATGGCTTCAACTTCCATGCGCAATCTCGGCACTTGGAATGACCAAGGGCCCTTGGGATGCAGTTGCGATAGTCTGATCACCTCTCCTCCGCCGAGCGGGGTGGCAAATACCTGGTCGGGAGGAGCGCACTGTTCGTGCTCATCCCGGTAGTCAACGGGGCGCGCGGGATAACGGTTTTCCAGCCAGTTTGCATTGTAGTTTCCTGCATAGCTCCTCCGGGGTTCGTAACTGCGCCCGATGGCGGAGCACCCCGCCGGACGGCGAGGCCCACGTTCAGGATCCTCAATTTGAAAAGCAGGGGTGTCGAGGAGCCGTTCTGGCTCGCGTGCGATGCCATTTCCGACTGGATTCGCCGGCTCTTCCAGCGGATGTTCAGGATCCGTGAGGTCCACTCCTCCATAGGCGTTGGACCATCGAAGGGTGACGCTTTCCACCGGCTCGGACTCGCCCGGCGCCATGGAACCCAAAGTTCTGCGCCAGAATCGCGGCCCGTAGACCCGCAGAATCTTTTTCCGGTTCCCGACCTCTATCCCCACTTCCATGGACCTGGCAGGCTTTCCCAACGGCGCGCATGCCTCACCCACAACCACGAAATCTGTGCCCGGCTTGAACACACACAAATCCGCGGGCCACTTGATGTCGGGAATCTCCGGCGAAACCCACATCTCGTCACCATATCGAATGGGGCGCTGCTCTTCGTGAAGCGTGAGCCCGCCCGATGGCGGGACTACGAAGGTTGCTTTGGTGACGGCCACCCGGCACTCCGCTCCATTCTTATTCATCAGCGGGAGAAGCTCTGAGTGAAAGGGTGTGTAATTGTAAAACTCGGGCTCGTGCAAACCGGCGTTCTCCTATTTTCCGATAAGAATTAGCGCGCCCACCATTTTCCCTTGTCCAGGTTTGAATTGGTTTCAACCCAGCGGCGCAGATTCTTCAGCGAATCATCCTGCCTGGCGATAAAATCGAACGGATGAAACGGAGGCGGGGCTGGGCCAATAAACCGGCCGAGTTCCAGATAGGCTCTCAGCCGCTCCGCCGCATCGCCATTATTTTCCAGCTCTGCCAGAAGCGCCGATGGCCCGTGGGGCCGGCCCAGCCTGTACCGCAGGTCGGTCGAAAGCCGGCTGCGATTCGCATCCCACCAGCTGGTCCATACGGCGGGATCAGTCGCAAAAACCGATCCCAGTCCCGATTGCTCCTGGGCCAGCCTCGCCCCGGTGATGCGATAGAGCGCCTCTGCGGCAGGCGCCTTGAGCGTGTCTTCCCCGAGGAGTTCGATCAGCCGGGGAATGATTCGGATGTCGCCGAAACAGCCGGCAGCCCGCGCGGCCATGGGAGATGGCGCCTTCCGTACCAATCGCTCCAACACCTCGAAATCAGCCTGGACGCCGCTGAGTCCCAAGATCAGGCACGCGTCTGCATATTCAGGCTGCCCGGCGCACAGGGAGAGTGCACGAAGGCGTCCTTCAGGTGCTCCGGATTTGAACAGGACCCGAAGCGAAGACCGGACGACACGGTCGTCGGAGTGGCTGAGCAGCGCCCTCATCGAAGGTAGGGCCGGTGCGGCATCCATGGACAAAAAGGCCTCGGCAGCAGCTGCGACGACCTCCGGCGCAGAGTCACGAAGAGAGCGCAATGCCAGGTCAGCGGGAAGCTGCCTTCGATAGGCCAGAACCTGGACGGCCGCTTCGCGAAGGGAAGGTGACGCATCGGAAAGCAAGGGTACAAGCACGCGGCCGATATCCGGGTTGGGGCTCAGGTAAAGCGCTTCGACAATGGCTTGCCGCTCTTCGGGATCTCGTTTGGCGGATATTCGAAGCAGGATCAGCACCCGCCGCAGCGCCTCCTCATCGTTCAGGCAGCCCATCACAAGTCCGACTGCATACATCCAATCCGGATCCGGGGTCTCCAGCTGCTCGGCTGTCTCGAAAAGCCTGGCGGCGGCGTCCGGTCCGCAATTCACTGCTGCGTCAATCTGGTTCAGCAATCGCTGCTCGGCGCGATCAGGATCCCGCCAGGTTTCGTGCGGCTCCGGGGCCCGATGACTGCGCAGGGTGGCAATGTCCTCCACAGCATCGCGCGCCATATCCCAGAGGAAGTCCAGCTCGGACTGGGGCGAATGGATGCCCTCCACCGTCTGCGCCGCGGGAGGGCGGTAAGCGGGTACCGGCTGTAATTGCGACTGGCGGCGCGGCCAGGCGGGGACTACCAGGAGAGGTTCTCCCACCATGGCGCGGTATGACCGGTCTACGTTGCCCTTGTCTTTCATTTCCATGGTCGCAGATCAGAGGTGAAGCATCCCTTCTTCCGTTTCAGTTCTGATCAATGGCGCTTCCCTTGAGGACCATCGATCCTCCGGCCTTGGCTGCAACCTTGCCCGATGCTTCGATGGTGATGTTGGTGCCCTTGATCAGGATATCGCCGCTCTTTTTCAGGACGATTTTGGCGGACCCCGCCGTAAGAGTGATCTGGTTGGCAGCCTCGATGGCCACGCTGTCCGCTTTGAGGGCGTAGGCGCCCCCAACACTCTCACCGTGTTTGCCTCCGATGGTCTCGGTGAGGTTTCCGCCGACCTCGAGTTTTTTGCTGCCGCCGACGTTTTCCGCTGCGCTCGATCCCACGGTTACGGCCAGCGCCGCGCCAACGGATTGGATCAACGCGGCTCCCACCGTCTGCGTCATCACCCCTCCGACGCTCACCGTCATAGCCACGCCAACAGTTTCGCTGTAATTCAGCGCGACTGTTTCAGTAAGGTTCGAGCCGATGTTCACGGTCATGTTGGCGCCGATGTTCTCTGTGTGGTTTGCGCCAACGGTCATCGACTTGTTGGCTCCGATGGTTTCCGTGTGGTTGCTGCCGACCTTGATGGTTTTATCTACGCCAACCGAGCCGGACTGATTGTTGCCGATGGAATAGGTCTGGTCGACTCCGATCGTGATTTTTTCGTTGTTGGTGACGTCCCGGGTCCGGTCATTGAGCACATGTTCCCGCAAGTCGTGTTCAATCTTCGAATCCATGTCGAACTGGCCGTGGACACGAATCAACTCGTTTCCTTTAGTGTCGTCCAGGATGAATTCGTTGTAGCCGCCGCCTCCCAGCGTACTGTTCGATTTGAATCCCATTTGGCTTTTGCCGCCCGGCAGCCCGAAGGGGGGCCGGTTGTCGCCGTTGTAGACGGTGCCGGTGATGATCGGGAGGTCGGGATTGCCTTCCAGGTACTGAACCACTACTTCCTGGCCGATTCGCGGAATAATGATGGCCCCCCAGGTCGGTCCGGCCCACGTCTGGCTGACTCGAATCCAGCATGAGCTCTTTTCATCCTTTTTCCCGTCGCGATCCCAGTGGAACTGCACCTTCACCCGGCCGTGCTCATCGGGGTAGATTTCTTCCCCCTTCGGCCCGGTGACAATGGCAGTCTGAGAGCCTGATATGTGCGGACGCGGCGTTACTCTCATCGGCCGGAACTGAACGGTCGACGGGATGCATTCCAGGTCGGCCCTATATTCGTTTGCCGAAGTGGTTCCCGCCGTCTCTTTGAGTGCCTGCAGCTGCGAACCGGAGTGAAAAACTTTGGTGAGGAGGTACTCGTGGTTTAGATCCGGGCGGGGGTGCTCGGCCATGTCAAACTTGAACCCGGGAAGGAGGCGCCTGCAGTTGCTTTTGCCGTTACCCACCTTGCGCGGGGTCTGCTGTTCCTGGAGCCGGATTTCGCTCAAAGTCGTGCCGACCGATGGCTGCACGTACTCCCCGGGGTAATCGTAGATCTCCAGTGCGGTATCCCGGTCCGCCGCCTTCTTGACGGTGAGGTCGAGCTTTGGCTTCTTGAAATCGTAGTCCCGCAGGACGATCTCTCCGGGTCGAACTGCCTGCATATATTGAAACCGGTAGATATGCTCGATGTCGGGCTCTTCCCCGGTGGCGGATTGAAAGTAGAGCTTGGGATCGCCTTCAATGGGCGTGTGGACGGATGATGCATCTCCCAAGGTCAGCACGTGCTTGTTTTTGGAGTGCTCAAACCAATAGTAGATTCCTTCCTCCTCCATGAGGCGGGAGATGAAGGCAAGATCGGATTCCCGGTATTGCACGCAATACTCGCGCTCCTGATACCTCGCTTTGAGCTTGAACTGGAACTCGCTGGCCGGGATGTCGGCATCGATGAGGACCTTTTTGATGATGTCCGGGACGGTCATTTCCTGGAAGATCCTGGATTTGTGCCGCAGTCCGAGAAGCCAGGCCTTCGGGACCAGCTCCGCTTTGTACTGGGTAAGGCGGGTCGGTTCGCTGGACTGTTCGAACTTGCTGACGATCCCGCAAATATAGCGGGTTCCTTCGTTACCTTCGATAGTCAGCATTGCCGGCTTGCCCAGGATGGCCTCGAAATCAGGTTCGACATCCTCGAGCGCCAATTCGAGTTGAAACTGAAACAGTTCTGAAAGAGCTTCGCGGCCCGTGAATTTAATGACTTTGAGGTCTTTGCTGGAATAGGGCCCCGCCTCGAATAGGAAATCAGCTTCCAAGCCCAAACGACGTTTTGCCATGATCCAAACCTCTTTGGCCGACAGCAGTCAGCTCGATTTGCGTGTACAGGGACAAAAGCCGCCGCTGTTATCAAAACCGCAACGTAAAGTTATTCTCGGAATCGACCTCCACGCGCAACGTGTCCGTCAGGGTTCCGGTCCCGAGTCTCTCCAGTATCTCTGTCGATATCTTCGGCAGCAGCGTCCCGTTGATGATGTGATCGATGTTGCGGGCGCCGGATTCAACTTCGGTGCACCGTTGGGCAATCAAATCGACCACGGCCGCTTCATATTCAAATTTCATCCGCTGACTTTCGAGAAGTCGCTTTCCCACCTGCCCCAATTTCAGCGTCACGATTTCTTTCATCGCCTCTGTGGAAATCGGGTAGAAAGGAACGACGGTCATGCGGCCCAGAAGGGCGGGCTTGAAGTGCTTGATGAGGGCCGGCCGTATGGCGTTCATGAGTTCATCCATGTCGGGTCGAACCGGCCCGCTTGCCATGGACATGATGGTGTCCGATGCCAAGTTGCTGGTGAGCAGAATCACGGTGTTTTTGAAATCGACCACGCGTCCCTCTCCATCGGCGAGCATTCCCTTGTCGAACACCTGATAAAAGATATTCAGCACCTCAGGATCGGCTTTTTCGACTTCATCCAGGAGCACCACAGAGTAGGGCCGCTGGCGCACCGCTTCCGTCAGCACCCCACCCTCGCCGTAACCGACATATCCCGGCGGAGAGCCGATCAGGCGCGAAACCGTATGCTTTTCCTGAAACTCCGACATATTGATGGTGACCATGAAGCGTTCGCCCCCGAAGAGCAGGTCAGCCAGACCGAGCCCGCTCTCCGTCTTACCCACCCCGCTTGGCCCGACCAGGAGAAAAACGCCGATAGGCGTCTTGGGATTTTGCAGCCCGGCTTTTGCGGCACGTATGCCTCTCCCGAGGGCTTCGATTGCATGGTCCTGACCTTTTATCCGCTGGCGGAGGTTGTTCTCGAACTGCAGAATGGTCTGTGCTTCATCCCGCACCATTTTGCCCAGAGGGACGCCGGTCCAATCGGAGACCACACGGGCGATGGTTTCCCCGTTCACTTCGGTCGGAATATAAGGGGACTTTCCCTGTATCTCCTTGAGGGTGGTCAGTGCGGTCTCGAGTTCCAGTTTAGCTGCAGCCAAATCCAGCGGCGGTTTTGCCGATTGCTCCGGCACACCCGCCGCCCCGGCGGCAGGCGGTGCCGGGGTCGGAGATGCGATTTCGGCTGCCGGGGATTTTCCGTCCCCTTCGATTATTGCGCGCAGCGACAGGACCCGGTCCACCGCTTCTTTCTCCTTCAGCCAGCGAGCCTCCACGGACGCCGCCTCCGACTGGGTATCCGCGATTTTTCCATTGAGCTCCGAGATGTGTACGTCGTCGACCGCGACACCCGCCGCCTTGTCACGCACCAGCGCATCCAGTTCGCGCTGGAGGGACTGGGTCCGGCGGCGAATGTCCTCGAGTTCAAAGGGACTCGATGAAAGCCCGATGTGCACGCGTGCCGCGCACGTGTCAAGCAAATCCACCGCCTTATCCGGAAGTTGTCGCCCGGAAATGTATCGGCTCGACAACTTCACAGCCTCGACCACGGCCTCGTCCAACACCCTGACTTTGTGCGAGGCTTCATATTTTTCGCGCAACCCGCGCAGCATCAGGATGGTGTCTTGCTCGCCGGGTTCATCCAGCTTGACCGGCTGAAAACGGCGCGCCAGGGCCGGATCTTTTTCGAAATACTTCTTGTACTCCGACCAGGTGGTTGCTGCGATGGTGCGCAATTCGCCGCGAGCCAGCGCCGGCTTCAGGAGATTCGCTGCATCTCCGCCGCCGACGGATCCTCCGGCGCCGATGATTGTGTGCGCCTCATCGATGAACAAAATGATCGGTTTGGGCGATCCTTTAACTTCGCTGATGACGGCTTTGAGCCGGTTTTCGAATTCCCCTTTGACACCGGCCCCCGCCTGCAGAAGGCCAAGGTCCAGCCCGAGCAGGTCGACCCCGGCAAGAAGCGAAGGCACATCTCCCTGAACGATCTTGAGGGCCAAACCCTCGACCACCGCGGTCTTGCCGACGCCCGCTTCGCCAACCACGATCGGATTGTTCTTCCGCCTCCGCGCAAGGATGTCGATCATCTGGCGGATTTCGCGATCCCGCCCGAAAACGGGATCGATTTCGCCGGCGCGGGCGCGGGCGGTAAAGTCGGTGGTGAACCGGGCCAGGGCCGATTCGGCATCAGCGCGGCGATCGGCAGGCACCATTCCCGCGCCCGGCGCGGCCCCTGGGGAAGGAACGGTTTCGGAAGACTTCTCCACGATCGAAAGCAGGTTCTTTCGGATAGCCTCTTTGGAGATCTTGTCCAACATGTCGACGAATGCACCGGTGGTGTAACGCGACGGCCTATCGATCAGTGCGGCCATGAGAGCGCCGGATCGAACTTCGGTCAGGCCGAATTCCAGGGAAGCCACGAGCCAGCCGTCCTGGAACCACTCCAGCATGAGCGGCGAAAAAACCGGCTTGCCGGCGTTGCCGCTGCGCATTTCCTCGACTGCGCGCTGCAGGGCCTTCTGGAAACGTGCAGATTCAATTTCAAAGTGGCGCAGCAGGAGCTGAAGATCAGCGGCCGGGTCTTCGACCATCCTGAGCAGCAGGTGTTCCACGGTAACCTCGTAGTGTCCCCGGGAAACACAAAGCCCAGCGGCACCCTCCAGGGCACGGGTGCAGAAGCGGTTCAGGCGACGCAATATCGATTTTATTTCGACGGTAATCATGGCAACCTCGATTCTAAGATTCTGCAGGCCTCATCGGCGCATGCCCGGGCCATGGAAAGACAATGTGGGGTGTTTGGATCACTGGTTGGCGGAGCACTATCAAAGGATCTTGCCGGGGATTCGGCAGGCAGCTGGTCCATCCCAGCCTTTGAGGAGACTTCGTCGACAGTCTTAAAGGCGGCGTCTCCTCGGCGCGCAACTTCACCTGGATGTCGAAGTCCAGGCGGTCGGTTGCGAAATATCGCGTCAGGTTAACCATAGCCGCGTAATCAGCGGCGACAGGAAGGAAACGCAGATAATCTATTAATCCGAGGGATCCGGTGGCGATGCGGAACTTGCCGCTCATATCGCGCACCTCCCCTCCGAGGCTGAAATCCCGTCCGAGGCTGCAGTTTTGCGTTCCCAGGCGGTTTTGCTGCTGAGGTTCGATCCGCACGCGCCGTTCCACGCACTGTTTCACCGCAATGCCGGGCAGACCGAAATAATCCCGCAATATTCCCTCAAGGGCAGAAGCCGAATGTGGCTTGCGGGTTACAAGCCCGGCATAGCGTAGGAGTCGCACCGAAGGCAGACCGGTCGACCCGACCAGGAACGAAGTGCCCAGACCCAACAGGGAGAAGACGCGACCGGAAAACTCATCCGCGCCCATATGGCGGAATTGAACCGCATAGCGATACTTTTCCCATGCACGATAAAAAAGAGAAAGTGCGCGATGGTGAAAAATATCCAGGAAGTCGCGCACCGCTGCCTGGTTGTTTTCCTTCCAAAGCAGGTCCTCGGTAAAAAAAGTAGGGAGGGGAGAGTCGCTGGAGAACAATCCGAGGAAATTCGTTCTGATGCTAAAACGCTGCTGCCCGGATATAGCGCTTTTCTCGGGTTCGATTCCTGCGAGGTCCGAAGCGGGAAAGCTCAGAGACACTGCGGGCTTCAAGCGCAGTAATTCATCCGCTGCCGGGCCGGGGCCGCCCAGGCGCGCCCCCCCGAGATAGCGCTGGAGGAGTTGCACCGCCTGGAAAAAAGCGAAGGCGTGCGGCTTATCTTGCAGCGCCTTGATCAGGCCAGGATTTGATGACCGACTCTCGGTGCCCATTGGTAAATCTCTCCCTGCTTCACCCCGCGGACGGTCAGCCTGGTAAAGGAGTTAAGCGAGGCATATAGGGCGAATATCTCGTTGAGTATGTTCGCGAAGAGGTACAGGTCCCCCTCACCTGCGAAATTGGTTTCCAGGAGACCCAGCTCGATGGATGTTCCCCGAACCGGAATCCCCTTGAATAGCCAGTCCATCGGCCGGGTATTGATTTGCTGCACAGAGTCCAGGCGCAATTCGTTTTCGCGAGCCGCCTGTCGATCATACAAGGCGTGAAAGTTGTAGATTTCCAGGATTGATCGGAGACCTTGCGTGCTGGCCAGGCTCAAGTAGTTCATGGCCAGGTGCGACAGCAGACGCCAATGGAGACCCTGGTCCAGCGGGGGCCGGATGGAGGATGTGACTCCCGTAATATTCTCGAAAGTGGCAAATTCAGGCGAATCGGAGGTTGCCTCTCGGATTTCCCTGACCCGCAGGTGGCTTGGGAGGTTGCGATTCGTGCAGGTGATGTCCATCGAAATGGTTTCCGCCGGGGGAAGCATGTGCACCTCCTGTTCGGAAACGAAAGCGATGAAAGTGTCGGTCCCCTCCCCGGCGACAGAAGGGCGCAAGCGGGTCTGGTAAAAGACCGGCTCGCGGTCCGAAGCCACGTCGTGGATGAAAGAATAGAACGGAGAATATTCCCTCGAGTGGATCTGGCCCTCGGACCAGCCGGCCACTCGATCAATCGAGTAGATCTCGTAATGTCGGGCATCCACGGATGCCGGGCGAACCCTGTATTCCACACGGTCGTGCTCCAGCCGGATAGGGTCGGCAGAACTCGGAAACAGGTTTATCACAGGGGTGCAGAATAGGTGGAAATTGTCTGCCGTAACCCTCGGTAATTTTTCGGCGCCCTTATGGAACCGGAACTGGAGTTCGAATTTGCCGCCCGTCTCGAGGTCGCAAGCCCGCCGCAGGCCCGAGATATCAATAAACATGAACTTGGCGGGAAGGGCAAAATATTCCTGAAGCAGACGAAAACCTGCGAACGAGATGAGTGGATAAGGCAGTAGGGCTTCTTCTTCAGAAAACCCAGCGACTTTCACAGACGAAGCGGGAAGCGTCAGCTGCTGGCTGGGCCGGCCCTCGAGATAGCCTTGGAAAACGATCTCTTTCAATTTGCGGCAGAACCACAGATAGATCAGGTGGGCCGATTCCCGATCCCCGCCAAGGAACAGGCGCATGGAATCCATTCCCACCTGCTTCAGCTGGATCCCCTTTGCCATTTGGAATCCGAGCCGCAAGGTTAGAGGAGCACCCGCCTTCTCTTCGAGGTCCGCGTCCGTTATTTCCGCTGGAAACATGTCGACATCGTAGCAGGTGCGGAAGCGGCAGGGACTTCCCTCGACCGGAATCGATGCCACCTCCGTTCCCCGCGGGATGCGGACTTTGTCGCTGACAGCGCCGGGCACGGGTTTGAATTCCAGGATAGACATGCTGGGGATGGTCCGGAGATAGTGGGGCCAGAGCAGGTTGAGCAGGCCATGGGTCACTTCCGGAAACTCATCATCCAGTTTTTGGCGAATCCGGCCGGCGAGGAAGGCGAACCCTTCCAGAAGCCGGTCCACATCCGGATCACTGCCGCGTTCTGCCAGCATGTGGGCCAAGGCTGGGTAATTCTGAGAGAACTCCTTCCCCATCTCCCTCAGAAAGGCCAGCTCGTCCTGGTAGTATTTGCTGAACATATTCAGGCCCTACTCGCGTACCGACACCTCGCCGTTGCTGCCCACCCGGGTCCTGAAGGATACAGGGCGGCTGGAAGGGCCGGGCGAAAGCGTGGCTGTGATATCGAAGTGCAGATTGAAAGCGCTGTCCTCGGAACCGGAATAGCGGACCCGGACGGAAGACAAGCGCGGCTCGTATTTTTCGATGGTCGTGCGGATGGCCTGCTCCATGGATCGAATCGCGTCTGGGAAAGAGTGCAGGAGATCCGCCATGTCAGGGATGCCGTAATCCAGGGCGACGGGAGCGTTGCCGCGACGGGTGTTCAGCATCTTCCCGAGGTGTTCGATGACGGATTTGACGACCTGGGCTTCGCTCGTCCGGGTAGTCCGTGACGAGTCGGGCCGAGCATCCGCCAGCCGCTCCAAAATAGTGCGCTCGCGGAGCATAGTGGCATCCCTCGCCTGCATAAAAGGAGCGCCGTCAATTCGTAACGAGGTTCCCGAAGGTTGCGATTCCTCGAAGCAGCAACAGGATGCCGGGCAAAAGTGTCGCCCGGGCATCCCATTCTCTTTGCTGCCCGATTACTTCTTGTCGAGTTTTCCGACCAAACCCAAGGTGAAATAGGCGCCCATATATTTGAAGTGGGGTCTGACTTTCAGATCGACGCGATACCAGCCAGGATCCCCCTCGACATCTTCGACCTTGATCTGCGCCTGGCGCAACGGTCGGCGGCTACGCACCTCGGAAGACGGGGCTTCCATATCGGCAACGTACTGGGAGATCCACTTGTTCAGTTCCAGCTCCAGATCCGCCTTCTCCTTCCAGCTTCCGATCTGCTCGCGCTGGAGGACCTTGATGTAATGGGCCAACCGGCAGATGATGAACATGTAGGGCAGCTGCGTGCCTAGCTTGTAATTGGTTTCCGCTTGTTTTCCTTCCGCACTGATCCCGAAAAACTTCGGCTTCTGACAGGAGCTCGCAGAGAAGAATGCAGCGTTGTCGCTGTCCTTCCGCATGGTCAGGGCGATAAAACCCTCTTCGGCCAGCTCGTATTCCCTCCGTTCCGAAATAAGTATTTCGGTCGGTATTTTGGTCTGGATTTCACCCATAGCCTCGAATTGATGCATCGGCAGGTCTTCGACCGCCCCGCCGCTCTGCGGGCCGATGATATTGGGGCACCAGCGGTATTTCGCGAAACTGTCTGCCAGCCGTGTGGCGAAGGTGAACGCAGTGTTTCCCCACAGGTAGTGCTCGTGGCTGGAGCTGACCCTCTCCTCGTAATTGAAGGACTTGACCGGGTTCTTATCCGGGTCGTAAGGGAGCCTGAGAAGAAACCGCGGCAGCGTCAGGGCGACGTAGCGCGAGTCTTCCGATTCGCGGAATGAACGCCATTTGATGTATTGCGGCCCTTCCATGATGGCTTTGATATCCTTGAGATTCGGGAGCCGAAGGAAACTGTCCTCGCCGAAGAATTTGGGGCTGGCGGCAGAAATGAATGGCGCGTGGGCCATTGCCGAGACACTCGCCAGTTTCTGCAGCAGCGCGATGTCCTGGGGACCCGGCCCGAAATCGTAGTTGCCTACGATCGCTCCGAAGGGCTTGCCGCCGAACTGGCCGTATTCTGCGGTATAAACGGTCTTGTACAGGCCCGATTTCATGATTTCAGGGGCATCTTCGAAGTCATCGATCAAATCCTGCTTGGAGACATTCAAGATTTCGATCTTGTTGTTTTCCCGAAAATCGGTTTTATCCACCAGGAGCTTCAACCCCCGCCAGGTCGACTCCAGCCTTTGCAGTTCCTTGTGGTGGAGGATCTCGTCCAGCTGCAGGGATAAACGCCGGTCCACCTCCGCGATCATGTCATCGACCAGCCGGCGTTCCACACGCTCTTGCGCGTGTGCCGGACGCAGCATTTCAGCAATGAAAGCCTCCACCCCCTTCCGCGCCACATCGTAGCCGAAGTCGGAGGGTTTCATCTTGGTCTGCTGGAGGATTTCCTCGATGAGGGAAGGTGCTTCCGCCTGGGCTTCGGTTGCGCCAGTTTGAATTTCCTTCTCGTTTTTTGCATCAGCCATATCTTTCTCTCCCGCCCCAGTCGGGGCAATTGGAAGGTCCTGTCCCTTTATTTCTCGGGTTCTATTCCCAATTCTTTAATCAGCTTGTCCCGCGCATCGTCATCCTGGAGGAGCTCCTGCAGTTTCTTGCGGAATCCCGGGACATTCCCCAACGGGCCCTTAAGGGCCGTCAAAGCGTTGCGCAATTCAGTGAGTTGCTTCAATTCGGGAACCTGTTCCGCGACCGATTCCGGCCCGAAATCCTTGAGCGTTTCTACCCTCAGATTAACCGGCAGCTCGTCTCCCTCCTTGCCGGATAGCCTGTTGGGCACGGTAAAATTAAGGGTCAGGTCCTGCTTGCGCATGACCTCGTTGAAGTTGTCCTTATCTACGTTGATGGTTTTTCGATCCTCCAAAGAACGATCATCCGGGCGGAGCGTAAAATCGGCCAAGACCAACTGCTTGAACGGCAGCTCGATCTCCTCCTGGGCGCCGCCCGTCGCCGGCTTGTAAATGATGTTAATCCGCTCTTTCGGAGCCACTGAACCTTCTTTCGCCATATTTACCTCCCCCTGAATTTGCCCACGCCTTAAAACTCGACCGCGAGGGCTGCATTGACATCCAGCCTGCACAGCCGCTCATAAAGATTCTGCAATTGGTTCTGCACGTCCGGAGCTTTCTCCTGCAGGCCAGCTGCCAATCTTTGGCGGCAAAGGAATAGCTGATGAATAACCTCCAAGCTGAGCTCCGGCTCCCATTCTTCGAGTGCGAACCGGCCAATTTCCTCATCGAGCGAAGTGAGTTGCGGGAGCGCCAATTGGAGCTTCCCGGAATCCATGCAGATCCTGGCCAGCTGAAGCCTCCAAAGAAACCGCTGCCGACGCCCAGGGGCTTTGGCAATCCCCGCTTTGAACAAGAGTAGCGCATCCTGCAGGTTTCCATTGCCGCTGAGCCGCCGGCCCTCGATACAGGCGGATTCCAATTCGGATTCTTCGCCGCCGGCGGTTCCCTTGCCACCCCTGTTGTCCGCGGATCCGCCTGAAACGGCACCCGCTAATTCCCCGGCGATCCAGGATTTTGTTGCGGCATTGGCGAAAGGGGTCCCATCATTGAACCTCATCTCGAAAAGGCCTGGCAGCCTCCGGGCCAGCCCGGCAAGTTCCGTGGTGATGGCCAGCTTGGCTGCATTGAACTGGGGGCCTATCCCTTCGAGTGCCCTTACACATTGGCGCTGGAGGTCGAAAGCAAAAACCCTGTCCATAAAATTCGATTCGCTTTCATCCACGAGAGCCTTCCATTCCCCGCTTGATGCCATTGTCTCATAGCGATGGATGATATCGTCGGGAATCGGTGGGATGTGAGTTGTCCCGTTTTCATGAGAGGGCTCGGAGATCAGCCATCCCCACGTGGTGCCCCGCCGGATGAGGTAGGAAAGCGCATCGGCGGGATCCTTTTCATAATAGAAAGCAGCCATGCGCAACAGTTTTTCCCGGCATTCCTCCAGCACCTTTTCCGCATCCGCCGGATCGTTCACGTTGCCCTGGGCGATCGCCAGAGCCCGCTGAGCCTGCTCTTCTCTGGCGCGTTCAGCCGAATCCAGGCGCAACCGGACTTCGCTTGCCTTCGACGCAACCTCAGCCACCAACTCCTTGTAGACAGGAGACTGATCCGCGAAGAATTCACCCGCCACGGCCACAAAATCACGGGCAGCAGTTTCCAACTCGAGAGCCAACTCATCGGAGATGGGGCGGTTTTCCTTGCGCCCCAGAGCTAGGGCAAGACGGTCGTTCAACCATTCCAGCGCTCCCAGCCGGCCACGCAAGCGGCTCTTTTCGGGAAAGGCTGTTTCCCAAAAATTGCGGAGCAATCCTTCCATCATGCGAAGCCCGCTGAGGAGACCCGAATAGCCCTCCTTCTGAAACAATCCGAAAACAAGGTAGGCTCCGACGCGGTAGTCTTTGGATTTGTTTTTCAGGAGGTTTTTGGAAAGCTGAATAACTGAACCCCAATCGATTGCGGCTGCAGTCACGGATTCAGTTTTGGCAATTTCAGTCGAGAGCTGCTCGAAGTCCGGATCGTATCTGAGCGTATCGCCAGCCGGTGCACTCTGGCTGATTGGTGCTTCACCGAGACCTACTATTTCCGGATTTAGGAGAGACATGGACTCAAATTCTCCGGAGGCGCTGCAATAAAAGGAAATCCTTCAGGACTGCCGCAGCGGGCCTCTGCCTTCCCAAAAAGCCAAATTGGTCAATGCGTTACGAGTCGAGCGTGATAGGTCATTTCTCATTATTCGATTGCTTCGGAAGCTTGTCAAGCCCTTTCCCCCCCATTCGCGGCATCGGCTTCATCCACTATTTTCTGAACCTTCTGAGCCAGGGGATCCTGTATCCGGTCAATAGCATCCACATCCACGACTTCTTCGAAGACAGGCATCCCGCTCATCTCTGTGGATTCGAGGATCAGGCTGTCCTGCGGGAGCATCGAAAACAAGGGTGCGGTAAGCGTTGTAAGTGGCAAACTGCCCAAGTCAGGAGATGTCTCAGTGTTGACTTCCCACCGAAGGGCGCGAAACAGCGCGATAATCCCCGGATTCTTGTTCAGAATGCAATGCATCAGGCAACACCGGATCACGAACTCACGCACGTCTTCCTTCTTCTGCTCCTCTTTTCCGGCGATTCCCTGCCGCAATCGCGAGAGGCTTAAGCCTGATGCGTAGGAGAGAACGAAGCGCACGGGAGAAGTGATGGTTACAGACTTTGCGGGCGCTTCCTGAGCGGATTTCATATTGAGATTCCCACGGATATACCTCGAGCGAAAGTCCAATCGGCTTCAAGGGCGGGCGCAAAGGGCGGGGCAATTCAAAGGGCTTGCCGGCAGCCTTGGCGTAGATTTCGCTCAAGAGGGTGAAATTCTTGTCGGCCTCAACGACCTGCTCGGGACTTCCGCTTTCAATGTAATCCCCAAGCAGGCGGCGGGGCCGCAGTAGCGGGGAGATTGTGTTCAAATGCCCTTTCAATTCGGAAACCAGCGTATTCGAAAACTCACGAGTCACCCTGCGCAAAAAAAGCAGCCTGCCGATGCTGATTTCGTGTGTCATGGTTCATGGTCTCCTGCGTTCTCAAGAACGCTCATGATTCTCTCGATCGATCCGTGCCTGCAGATTACGAAGCCGTAGATTGTTGTCGGCCAGCGCTCGCTCCAACTGCTCAACCAATTTTCGCAAACGCTCCTTTTCCGGGTCGGAGTTGGCGGGGGATTCCCCTGGCGTGAAGGTCCGGGATGCGTCGGCCCGGTCGGTGCCGCTGTGTCGGAGTTCCTGTCGCAGCCGGTCGTTTTCCACCCGCAGCATCCCATTGTCCTTCAGATGACCTTCAATAACATTTTGTTGGGATTCGACCTCCTTGCGTAGATTCGCCATCTCATACTCGAGTTGCCGGATGCGCATCTCTTCGCGTGTAGCCTGGCGCCCTGTGAAACCTCCTGTCGGGGTTCCATCCTCGAACGTTCGTTCCAATCCCTCGAGGGGATCGCTGGCGATCAATGCCGGGCCGGAAGTGGTTCCGCTGACGTGAAATGTTGCCCTGTTATCGCCGAAGCCGACGCAATCGTTGTCGCTCAGCATCTGGAGCTTGATCTTTTTGCCGTTGAGCGTGGTTCCGTTCGCGCTGTCGAGATCTTTGAGCCAGTAGTGCCCGCCTTCATAGAATATTCTCGCATGGTGCCGGGAGACGGATCGCTCGGGCAGGACCACATCGCTATCCGGAGCCCGTCCGATGGTGGCCAGTTTTTGAATCTTGAATTTGCCGAAATCTTTGATCTCAAGTTCGGCATGTGGCTGAAGGGTGTTTTCCGAAGCGCTGCGATCCATTCCTGAAGAGTCGCGGAAAAATCTGATCATATGTTCCGAATTCCCGATTGTGACGGCCGGACAACTTCTCGCCCGGCAGCACATCCGTTCCGCTGATAATACCCACCAATATAGCACAAACAGGCTCCGATCGAGGAAACTCGTGTTCAGAGTTCACTTTGCAGGCAACCGTGATCCCGGCGGCCTCAGAAAGGTAGAATATCCGGATTGGTTTTCGGTTAAAATTCACTCTCAATGGCCGCCATTCTGATTTGTCGCTCCGGCTCATTAAAAGGCCGGGAGTTGCCGCTCAAAAGAGACCTCACCCTTCTGGGTCGAAAATCGGAAAACCACGTTGTTTTCAACGACGAGGTGGTTTCGAGCCGCCATGCCGAAATCCGCCGCAAAGGCGGGGATTACTTCCTGGTCGACCTCAATGCAACCAACGGAACCTTTGTCAACGGGGAACCTGTAACTCAAATTCGGCTTGAAAATGGCGACAAAATCGAGTTCGGCCGGGGCGGTCCTACAGTTGAGTTTTGCCTCGGCGCCGGAAGCGATGAGTCGGGCCCCAGTTTGCAGCCGCTTTCCGGGGAATGGGAGGATGGAGGAGACGCTATTCTACTCAAACATGGCCGCACCGTTCTCGGCCGGAGTCCCGACAACGATATCGTTGTCGGTCGCGCCCCTGGCTCGGTGGTTTCCGGAAAACACGCCTGCATCATCGTTCATACCGGCTCTTGCGAAATCGAAGATCTCGATAGCTCAAACGGCACTCTGGTTAACGGAAAACCGGTTTCCAGGGCTCCGCTTCAGGACGGAGACCGGGTTGACCTGGGCAAGGGCGGCCCCTCATTCGAATTTCGCTCCGGCAAAGAAGGGTCCCGAAAGCGTGCGCATTCAAGCCGCGAAAGCGACAGGATTTTGCGCAAGTTGGAGAATGCTGCAAAGGGGGGCCGGGCCGGTGAGCAGACCATGTTCATTTTGCAGGCCGCCAATAAATACTACAAGCGAAGACGCTGGCCGCTCCTGATCATGCTGGGCGTGATCCTTTCAGGAGGTCTGGTAACCGGCTATCTCTATTATCTCAAATACAAAGAAAACCAGCGCATTCGGGCGTCTGCCGAGGATCTCTTCTATCGCATGCGTGCGATGGAGGCACAACTTGTGCGGCAACGAGAAATCATGACGCCGGCCGAATTCGAAAAACTCACGAACGATCGGCGCCGCCAAGAACAGGACTACGATCAGTTTTTGAAAAACCTTGGCATATATGACAACAAGACCCCTGTCCAGAGGGCGGTCATGCGGCTGGCAAGGCGCCTGGGAGAAACAGACCTGAATGTCCCGGCTGACTTTTTTCAAAAGACGATGTTTTATGTTGAGCTTTGGCGCCGGACTCCCCGGCTGAGAACAGCTTTGGATCGAGCCCGCCAGCGCGGCCTGCCTCAAATTATCACGAAAGCCCTGGACCAGTATGGTTTGCCCCGAGAGTTCTTCTTTTTGCCCCTCCAAGAGAGCAACTACGACGCCACCAGGGTTGGCGAGCAAACCAACTTCGGCATTGCCAAAGGCCTCTGGCAAATGATCCCGGCGACCGCTCTGGAATATCGGCTCAGACTTGGACCGCTCAAGGAGGTCAGGGAGTACGACGCATCCGATCAGCGGCATGATGAACTCGCTTCCACCCAGGCTGCCGTCCGCTACCTGGCTTATATTTATTCGACCAAGGCCGCAGCTTCCGGGCTCTTGGTCATAGCGTCCTATAATTACGGGCAGACGCGAATCATCAAAAAGCTGGATGAGCTTCCCAACGACCCGCGACAGCGCAATTTCTGGAATTTTTATAGCAACGGCTGGATCCCCGATCAGACGCGGGAATACGTCATGTACATATTTTCCGCTGCCCTCATCTGCGAGAAGCCGGACCTCTATCAAATGAACATCGAACCCATCATGCCTGGATGGTGAAGCCCCTCCTCAAAAGGCCGTAATCCGGATCAGCAGCAGGATGATACAATTCCCTTTGGCGAAGGGATACGCTATGATGGGTTGGTCCAATTACATCCAATCAGGAGAATCCGCCGATTCTCACCCGATACGTCGATGAAAATCTGCCCGCTATGCAAACGCAGTTGGGAGGAAGGATTTCGAGTTTGTCCGATTGACGGACTCGCCCTCCAGGCTTCAGTCGCCGAGTCGGATCCGTTTGCCGGCCAATCGATGGGACAAACGAAAATCGGCGAAAAGATCGCCGATGGGGATCAAGGTCCCATATACCGTGCCGACGACCCGGCCTATGGCGCCATTGCGGTTCAGTTTATTCGTGCGGAGAAGCTAGCCAGCCCCATTCTCCTCGAAGCCTTCGAAGAGGCGATAAAATCTGCCGCAAGGGTCAATCACCCCAACGTAGTCCGCATCTATTCATCCCAGCGGAGTGCCGATGGCGGTGTAGCAGTGTTGATGGAGTACGTTACTGGCTCCAATTTCGATAGCTACCGGCGCGATCACGGCCCCATGGATTTGAAACAGGCGCTCCAGCTTATGAAGGAAGCCTCGGAGGGGGTGCTGGCAGCGCACCGGCTCTCCATGCTGCATGGCTCGCTTCAACCCTCCAGGATCCTGATATCTTCCGGGGGGACAGCCAAAGTGTGCGGGTTCCACCGTAGTGCCCTGCGTGATGATATTTTCTCGACCGGCGGGTCACCTTCCGGCTTGTGTTACCTGGCGCCGGAGCGCATCGGCATTGTTCGAGACATCCCGGTGCCGGACTATCGAGCCGATGTCTACAGCCTGGGTGCGATCCTTTATGAATTATTGGCTGGTAAACTGCCGTATAGCGCGCAGAGCATTCAGGATCTGGCTGCTGCCATGGATGCGGGGCCTCCACTACCCCCGAGCTTCAGCAATCCCCAGGTGTCGCCCACCCTGTCGAGGGTGGTTCTAAAATCTTTGTCGCGACATCCAAGCGACCGGCACAGATCGGTTGAAGAGTGGCTGCGCGAGTTGGAAGCCGCACGGCAGCCGATGCGCGAACCCGAGCGGGATTCCATTGAATCCCGCTACAAGCCGGCCCGGCCCGCTGCCGCTCAGGATGATTCAGGCCTTTTCGCACCCGTACATGCTTCCCGAAAGGAAAGCGCCGACAGCCTGTGGCCCGATTCGGCGCCCGCGAAAGATGCCGGGGAGGGGAGTTTTTTCGGCTGGTTCAAAACCCGAGTGGATCGCCGGAGCCGCGCGCGGGAATCCGGGCTGCGTCCGGGAGCCGATGAATCCATTTTCCCTTCGCGCGGCTCTTCCCGAATCGAAGATGATTCCGAAGAACGGACCGTTCTGGTGTCCGGCGCAAAGAACCGGCCGAGGCGCCGCAATATGCTGGATTCCTTCACGAGTTTTGGACGCGATCAGGACCTTACCGGTACCGATGCCTTGCCGCGCCGGCGCCTCTCCAGCAAGGTGTACCTGCTCATGGGAACTGCGGGACTCGTTCTCATCGCGGTCATAGTGACGCTGATCCTGATCTTCGGCGGCGCGCCAACCGGGAAACTGACCATTGAGAGCAGTCCGTCCGGGGCGCAGATTTTTCTTAATGACGAATTCAAGGGAACCACGCCCCAGGTATTTTCAGAAATTAAGGCCGATGTGTATCGGCTGCGCCTGCAGTTGGAAGGGTATGAGTCCGCAGCCGCCAGCATCGAAGTGGGACCGAAATCGGATGTCCAGAGATCTTTCCCTTTGATAAAACAGAATATCCCTCAGGTCGCCCTTCTGCCCCCACTCGTCTCACCGAACACACCGCCCGCCGCCGTTGCCCCGACTGTGGTTGGACCCGCAGTCAAGCCACCTTACGAATCGCTTTTTAATGAAGCACTCCGCAGCCGCAACTTCTTCCCTCCAGCAGGAGGAAATGCCTGGGATGTTCTTCAGAGCTGGCGCCAAAAAGAGGCTGCAGCCCCCACGGCTGCTTTGGAACAAGCCCAGGCGAGTTTTTGTCGGGAACTGGAAAAACTGGGGCTTGAAAAGCTCGATCAGCGGGATTTTCAGTATGTCCGCGGACTCCTGGAGCAAATCCGGAATCGCTTACCCGGACAGGCCTGCGCGGGCAATCTCCAGAGCCGTTTTGATGAAGGAATCTCCCGTTCCCTGGCGGAGTTGAGGAACCTGCTGCGAGCCGCCATGAACCGGCAAAGCTATGTGACGCCCGAAACCGACAATGCTTTAAAGTATGCCCGTCTTATCCTGCACGTCGACCCTCAGGATGCCGAAGCCCGGGCGCTGGACAACGAATTGTACGCACGCGCACTGGAGCAGGCGCGGGTCAAATCGGATGCTCGTGACCACCAGGAGGCGATGAACATCCTACTCCAGTTGCGGGCAAATTATCCGGATCGTCCGGGCGGGCTGGATGCGATTAACCAAGGGATCGAGCGGGAAAAGCAAAAACTCTCGCTGCTGGCCGCATTGAAGATACCGTTCAGTGTCCAGGTGAAACACGGACACTCGTTTTTACGTCTCACCAAGCGCGATTGCACCGGCGTCTTGCGAGTGGATGGATTCACGATCGAATACCAAAGCACCGGCGATCACTCTTTCAAGGTAACCTATGATCTCCTGAAAAGCGTGTCGTTCGGGAAAGGAAAGATCGTGCTGGAGAGCAGTGCCATTCCGGATGGAAAATGCGAGCTCGAGCAGGCAGACAAGAATCCCAATCCCACACTCGCAGAGGTCTACTCCAAAATAGAGGAATACCGCAAGTTAAGAGAGCAGTACCTTCGGCCTAAGCCGGCCAATCCATGACCAGCTCGCCGAGGCAGGCGATACGCTGGTTTCGGTCGCCATGCCTCGGTTAGTTCGCGCTGCTACCGGATCTGGGCGTCCGGCTTTATACAACCGGTGATTCCCAGTCATCCATCGCCGTAATGCCGCCGTCCATCCAGGTCCATTCGATCTTCTGGTAGGTGAACGCGACTTCTTCGTATTCGGCGTATTTCATCAGCTCCGGGTGTCTTGTTATTCGCCATGAAGAAGTTGATCGATGCGATGTTAGCGTTCGTCAATTTGATGGTGTAGTGCTGCTTTTCCTTGCCGGTGTGCTCGGGTGCCAGAACTCCAGTTCCCACTCCTTGATGTTCTCGTTATTAACCAGCAAGTTATATAGAAGAGGAGAGGACTTGTCGATTTCTTTGGTGATCAGGAACGGTTTGTGCATCCTCTTCCCGGTCGGCAGGCCGCTCGCGGAATCACGCGGGCTCAAAATTTCGTGATGCACCGCAATGACCATGATTGTATCTTCACGGCCCTTCTGCGTTACAGAACCCTTGATATCACCCGATTTCTGCGCCCTTCATTCTCAAATATGCATTCAGCGCCATAGTGAAAACCCTCCCTTTCGGCAGTGAAACACTGCACATGCAACATTACACACGATGCGAATTTTTTTCCCTGCGAGATAAAAAGTTGATATGGTTCCCGATCCGCTGCCAAGAGTCCTCTTAGAATATCAAATCGTCGCTCGAATTGTCGATAGGGAAGAAAATGTAGACCGGCGCAGACGTCTCGATATTTCCGGTGCGGCCCGTTACGGCCGGATCGTCAGTCCGGACGGAGAATTTGCCCGCCCAATGCTTCAAACTCAGGCTCCAAACTCAGGGGTTGACAGAATAATTCATCGGCAGTAGTGTCCGGTCTGAGAGCAATAGAATTTGCGAACTTGGCTGGCATCCACTTGAGATCCGGCAGAAGTGAAATGACAAGCGATTACGCTTACGAACCCGGCTTTGAAATTATTGACAGCTACCGATATCGCCTCGTGCGAAAAATCGCCGATGGGGGAATGGGGTCGGTCTACGAGGCCATCCTGTATGGGCCCGAGGGATTTCAGAAACTGGTTGCGATAAAGACGATCCTGGAAAAATATACCTCCGACTCCGAATTCATCAACATGTTCATCGGCGAGGCAAAGCTGGTTGCCGACCTCGTGCACCAGAATATTGTCCAGATCTATCAGTTGGGCCGCCTGAAAAACACCTATTACATGGCTATGGAATATATCAAAGGGGTGGATCTGCAGCAGTTTGTCCAAGCTCGCCAGAATTCGGGTCGGCCCCTGCCGATCGATCTCGGTGTGTTTATCATTAGCCGGGTTTGTCGTGGACTGGAATATGCCCACAAGAAACATGACAAACAGGGGAACCTGATCGGGGTGGTGCATCGCGATATCTGCCCGAAAAACCTGATGATCAGCTCGGAGGGCGAGGTCAAGATTACAGATTTTGGAATTGCGAAAGCTCGGAATCTGATGGTAGATCGTGAAGGCGAGATCCTGCTCGGGCGCGTAGGGTACATGTCGCCGGAACAGTTCCAGTATCTGCCGACTGATCATCGTAGCGATCTATATTCGCTTTCGGTGGTGATGTATGAACTTCTGACAGGCATCAGCCTGTCAGGCCGCTGGGAGCAGGCCGCAATCCCCGGCCAACGCTTGCGCCGGGAAATTCCAATTCCGCATGACCTCAATCCGGACATCCCCGAAAACCTCGAGCGGATCATCATGCGGGGCCTGGAGCACGAGGTTTCGAAAAGATACCAGCGGGCCGGAGAGTTGGCCTACGACCTGGAGTATTTCATGTATCACAAAGGCTATGGGCCCACTATCAAAACTCTCGAGCAATATGTGACAGCGCTCTTTCCGCATTTATCCGAGTCACCAGCAGAGGGGCCGGAGGCTCCATTGCCGCCTCAACCGCCGCAGGACTAGGATTCATCTTGATCCTCACCTGAGGAAGGCTTTTCGTTCCATGCTAACTCAGGATGAGCCTTGATTATTCAGGTGGAGCCAACGGTGGGATTCTCATTGCCGCAGCCCGAAGCCTCCGACGGGTACGGAAGGTCAATGCCCCCCAAGCCGTAATGATTCCACCCGTTCAGTGTCACTGACGTCGGCATTCCTTGACAGTGCCGTCATTTGGAAAGTGGACGGTCTCAAAGTGGTAGCGCATGATCGATATTCTGGCGATATGGTGATCTAAACCACTGGAAACAAATGGGATGGCGGAGAGGGAAGAAATTCAAGTTCAGGAAAAATCGATAAAATTAGAGCGGTCAAAGAGTAAGATACATGATCTAACAATTCAATGAGTTATCAGGATTATCGCTGAGCATGTAGTTCACCCAATCTGGTCCTCTTGCGATGCCAATCTGCCCCAGACGTAGCCGGCGAGCAGGAAAATCTTCGGTTACGGCCGCGACGGCGAAAAGTTTAATTGTTATTCATATCAGTGTCTGTTTTTAAAGAGCGTAGCAGCTTGTCAGCCTGGCGAAATCCTCCTCTCTGCCGACGTTCCAGGGGCTTGTCCGCGGAGCATCTCCGGATTGGACGCTGGGAAAAGAGCGTTGCCCCCGTTTGCGTCGATGTCGCGAATCACGGGGGCAACCGCCGAGTATCCCGGGAGGTTAAACCTTGCCCGGCGCGGGGATTTCGAAACCGGGGCGATTCGGGTCCTTCAGCAGTTTGTTGGCCTCGGCCGAAGTTTCACCTGTAAATTTTTCGGTTTTGTCATCGAAGGTAAGCCACGGCCCGATGACGTATTCGGCCTTGTCTTCCGGCACGCCCACGCCGTCGCGCATGACTGCATGCAGCTTCATGAAGTGTTCGTAGGCGTCCTTGTTGTCGCCGAAACGGCCGGCCTTGGCGTTGAATGGAACCTTTTTGCCCAGCCTGTAGGAGTCGTTGATGATATGGCCCAGCGTGCAGCTGTAATGGGCCTGGCCTGCGTTGCCGTTCGCCATCATAGGATCACCCGCGCGGCAGGCCGCGACGAAGGCGCCCCAGTTGCCTCCCGGCGTCACTTTCCCGGGCGGCACCGAAACCTTCTCCCCTTTGTCGCTGCCCTTGGCATAGTAGAGGCCGCGCGCGATCTTGCTGCCGTCTTCGAAGTAGTACTCGTTCTCGACCTGCTGCTGGTAGCCTTTGTAGTTCACGTTGCGGACGTTGAAAAACACCCATTGCCCGTTGGGATATTCGGCGATCCCGAACATCGTGTTGGGAGTCTCACCCTGGTCTTCCCACTGAAACCGGCCGCCGATCGCCATCGCGCGCTTCGGGAGCGTCATTTTCGGGTCGATCGCCCAGTAGGCCATGTCGAGCTGGTGGGTGCCTTGGTTGTTGAGCTCGCCGTTGCCGGTGATCCAGAACCAGTGCCAGTTGTAGTGGACGAAGTTCGCGTGGAACTGGCTGATGGCCGCGGGGCCGCGCCACAGGTTCCAATCCAGGTTGGCGGGCGGATCGGAAGGCGGTTTGAATCCGATTCCATCGCGCGGCTTGCAGGCCAGGCCATAGGAGATTTTCAATTTGCCGAATTTGCCTTCGTGAATAGCCTGGTGCAATCCGGCGTTCGCCGCGCTGCTGCGGCTCTGGGTGCCGTGCTGGACCACCACCTTGTACTTTTTCTGCGCTTCCCATGCGACGCGGCCCTCGGCGATGTCGTGGCTCATCGGCTTCTCGACATAAACATGCTTCCCGGCCTGGGCGGCCCAGATGGTCATCAGGGAGTGCCAGTGGTTCGGGGTGGCGATGGAAATCGCGTCCAGGGTCTTGTCTTCCAGCGCCTGGCGGACATCGGCCACGCCTTTGCAGGTGAATTTTCCCTCGATCTTCTTCTGGAGGTTTGCCAGTTTGCTGTCCAGCACGTTTTTATCGGGCTCGATCAAGTACGCGATTTCCACGTTGGGCTGTTCCAGGAAGCCGCTGATGTGGTTGCCGCCGCGGCCGTTGACTCCGGCCACCGCGACGCGCAGGCGGTCATTGGCCCCGAACACCCTCGAGGTAGAGGCTGTGCCGCAGATTAACACTCCTGCGCCGGCCGCCGTTGAAGACTTGATAAAATTGCGACGAGTGAAATTCGACATTGTTATTTACTCCTTCGGATAGGAATCCCCACCTGCCTGTGATGCCGGTTTCTTGATTCGCGCCGGGCAAACGCCATGCCGGCATCCCGATTGTAAGGCCAAATCACGCGCCGACCTACAGAAGTTTTGTGGTCCTTGCCGCATTGGCCGGGAGTCATGGGCCAAGATCGCGAATAGGGCGGCGGGCCGCATGGTCCTATTGCCATCGTTCCTGGCATCCATGAATCTGCGCTTGCCCGCAGCCCGGCGGCCAATCCATCGGGTCCGGCCATGATTTGGCCCCTTGTCGACGACCTTCGGGAATTGGGGTGTTCCTCGCAGTTCAGTTTTTCAATTGACATCATAAAAAATGGGATTCCAATATTCATAATCAACATTTCAAGATTCAATCCTTCCAGACAATTCTTGAATCGGGATACGCGGGAGAGCGCGGGTTTCATGAAAATCGGAATGTCAGTGAGGGCTTTGGGCAAAAGATCTATCCTGCGCGTTCTGGTCTCACCCGTTGCTCTTGTCGCCTGGGCTGCGCCTGGGCCATCGGCCCTTCCGGCGTTGTCACGGCGGAAAATGAGATCAATCTTGCTCCAGAGACGATTCCTTCCTTCTCTCTATGGCTGACAGTAGATTGGAGCCCTTCCCGGAGAGTTCCTGCCACGCCCACGTGGTTTATTGAGAACAGAAACTTGGACTAGCGTGCGGCGGGAGTCATCCACCTGCGGCAAATACAGCAAAACAAATCAAACCGCTAAGTCCAAAGGCCGCAAAGGTTTTATTTATATATCTTTGAGGTCTTCGGTACACCAGGCTAAGCCTGGCTGATCTTGTGAACTGAAAGGAGTTCACCATGTAAATTGCTCATTCGTGCATGTAGCTGAACCGGAGTGAGGCGGAGCAATCTGTCTGGCAGAAACCGGGGAAGCAAACCTGCGAGCCGTAGCGCAAGCGAACCTGATTCGGCCTCGTGACGCTTAATGGAGGTGGCCAGTCTGCCGAAGTTGATGAAGCCTGATACTGGCGGGGAAGCAATGAGCAAGCACCCGCCGGACCTTCCGGGGTGGTTGGGGACAGCGCGCAGGGATAGATCAGTCGAGGAACCTGGGAGACCCGGCAGGGTGGGGAAGGGCAACCGGACCCAACGACCCAAGGGAATACATAACTGAGGGATCGGCCCTGGCTGGGAGTCGGAGAGGCCCATAGTAGCGGGGAAGTCCGTTAACGCGGATGGAGCGAAGGGGCCTTGCTGAAGATAATGCTGATGTAAGAGGGAAGGAGAGCCGCTTGGAAGAGATTCCCGCTACGGAACAATGGGAGCACGACGAAGCCCTGCGGAAGCAGGAGAGCGTAGAAGTGCTGCCAGATAAACTCTCTTTGCTGAGACAGAAGCTGAGCCAAAAGGCCAAGCAGGAACCGAAGTTCCGGTTTTATGTACTTTATGACCGGATCTATCGGCGCGATGTGCTGGAGGCGGCATGGGTGCGGGTGCGAGCCAATAAGGGTGCGCCCGGAGTGGACGGCGTGAGGATCGAGCAGATCGAAGCGTCGAAAGCCGGAGTGCAGGGTTTCCTGGATGACATTCAAGAGGCACTGCGCACCAAGACCTATACGCCGACAGCGGTACGGCGCGTTTACATACCGAAGGCGAATGGGAAGATGCGGCCGTTGGGCATCCCGACGGTGCGCGACCGAGTGGTGCAGATGGCGACACTGCTGATACTGGAACCGATCTTTGAAGCAGATTTTGAGGATTGCTCCTATGGGTTTCGTCCTGGCCGGTCGGCGCACCAGGCGCTGGAGGAGATACGCGGGCATGTCAAAGCCGGGTATCAGGCGGTGTATGACGCGGACCTAAAAGGCTATTTTGATTCGATTCCGCATGACAAGCTTCTGGCTTGTGTGCGCATGCGAGTTGTGGACCGGAGTGTGCTCAAGCTGATCCGGATGTGGCTGGAGACCCCAGTGCTGGAGCCGGGAGGTAAGGGCACGCCGGAGCGGATGAGACGTTCCCGCAAGGGGACTCCCCAAGGCGGGGTGATTTCGCCGTTGCTCAGTAACTTGTATTTGCATTGGTTCGACAAGTTGTTTCATCGAGCCGATGGGCCAGCGCGGTGGGCGGGGGCACGGTTGGTGCGCTATGCCGACGATTTTGTGGTATTGGCGCGCTATCAAGGGTCGCGACTCACGGGCTGGATTGAATCGAAACTCGAAGGCTGGCTGGGGCTGGAGATCAATCGGGAGAAGACGCGGGCGGTGGATCTGAAGGAAGAAGGAGCGAGCCTGGATTTTCTGGGGTTTACGTTCCGCTACTACAAGGACCTGCAAGGGCGTGGGTGGCGGTATCTCAACGTGAGCCCGTCGGCGAAAGCTCTGCGGAAGGAACGGGAGAAGCTGCACGAGATGACCGATCATCGGCAATGCTCGAAGCCTATCCCGGTCCTGATTGCGGAGCTGAACCGGCACCTGGGAAGCTGGCAGAACTACTTCGCCTTTGGGTACCCGCGCGCTGCCTTCGGAGGAATCAACTCGTACCTTAGCGGCCGTCTCATCCAGCATCTGAGACGGCGCAGCCAACGGCCCTTCCGTCCGCCGGAAGGAGTCAGCTACTACGCGCAGCTCCAGCGTTTTGGGTTGGTGCGCTTGTAAGGTGGCAGCCGTCAACTGTCTGCGCATGCCTGCGGCAAAACATTTTCAGGAGAGCCGGATGTCGGGAAATCTGCTTGTCCGGTTCGACGAGGGGAGAGTGGGTCGCACTTCCGTGTCGCCCTCTCTCCTACTCTACCGCCTTCGTGTTTCAATCTCTCGAGCGTTCCAAGCTTCCGGAGAGCGGGCGCCATGCCGCACAGATCCGCGCTGACATGGCCGAGGCGCAGAAGGCTGCCTTTACAGGCTCGCCCTCATTCTTCCTTGCGTACAGCGATCCAAGGAGCACGAAGGTCAAAACCGTCGCCAGATTGATTGGTGCGCAGCCCTTCGCCTCGTTCAAGGCCGTGATCGATAAGCTGCTTGCCGAGCCGCCGGGAATGCCCAAGGATGCGGGGCCGGAGAGATAACATACATTCACCGATGCCCACTCCCCCGAACTGCTCGGGCGATCCACTGATAAACAATCGCCCCAATAGGCTGAAAGGTGGAAGCTCGGTGATCAAGGCGGCCAGTTTGATCAGGTCCGTCATCCGGAAATGCGACCGCCCGCCAGACACGACACCGAAAATCCTGCGTTTGAAAACCGAATGGTAGCAAAGTGGCAGCTTATGCTCGAAAAGGAAGGGTGCTTATGGAGGCAAAATGCTGGAAAATCAAGGGATGGCGGAGAGGGAGGGATTCGAACCCTCGGTAAGGTTACCCCTACACACGCTTTCCAAGCGTGCTCCTTCAACCACTCGGACACCTCTCCGAATTTGATCCCAAGGCTATCACCTTGAGGTGCGGTCCAAGCAGAATGCGCAATTGTACGCCCCTCCACCCGCTTCCGCAAGACGGACGTGAAAGGCAGGTTTGCCGTCCGCGCCCCCATGCGATCATCTGAACAGCCTTGCATTTTGTCCCATCACTGGAAGGGACGAGGCACGGTTCCTGCGACGAATTCCTTAAAGACCCTTCCTTCCGCAACCGGTTGCCAGAGAATGCCGGCATTCCGGCAGGGGGCAGGCCGGCTCCACGCTGGAGTTCGAATTGCACGATTGCGCCGGTGAGAGATGTGCAAATGGAACCTTCCTGGATCCCCGGGCGGTTGACGCTTAATGATCCGGAGGCCGGGGACCGTAAAGGTAATAGGGATAGACCTCAACCCTGCGCTGATAATTTCTCCCCAGGGCCTGCAGCACCTCCGGCGTGAATCGTTCGATATCATCATCGTTCAGGATTCCCTCTTCGATCGGGAATTCGGTGATTACCCACGAAAAGGTGCGCTTGTCGATCTCCGTCAGCAGCAGTTTCTGGTCCCAGAGCCCAACCCGCGACATGGCACTAAAATGCATAAGTTGCAGGAAAACTTCCCCGCGGCCGAAGAGCGCGAAGCTGGCCTGCTGCGATAGAATCGGTCCCGATCCTTCTTGGATGACAGGATAGATCTTTTCTGCCGCCCGGTTGCGGGCCATGCCTCCCGGCCCTTCCTCTACCAATATGTAGAGCGGGGCGTAGATCAGGAGGAAGAGGACCTGGAGGGAAACGAGCGTGTCTCTGCCGCGCATGGAGATCAACCCGGTGGTGCGGAGCAGGAATACCAGGACAACCACCAGCAGTTCAAGCACGTACTGGCCGTGAGCTCCAATCCGGCCCAGGGAGACCAGAGTCAACAAAAGGACCAAACTCAGGTAGAGGTCCATCGCCTCCCAGCTCCCCTCCCGGAAGCGGCGCCACGACACGGAAACCGCCAATCCAATGAACAGGAAAAGCGGTCCCGCAAAATGGATGAAGATGCCCGGGATCTGGAGTGGCATGTAGGACAGGTCACCCAATTTGACGGTGTCCAGCCAGAAACGACCCGCGGTTATTTTTTGCAGCCAGAGGAACGGGACCAGACCGGAAACGGCACCCGTGATCACATAGGGGATCAGCCAGCGCCGATTCCGCAAAGCCAGATAAATCACCATCGCCACGGGCAAAGCAATCTGGGTTTGCTTCGTGTAGAAGGCCATTGTCGCAAGCAGCGGGCTGATGATGATCGTCTCCAACCAGCGATTGCGGAGAAAGAAAAGCAGAGACCAGAGCGAGAACGCGACTGCCATGACCTGCGGATGGCACCGAGCCGCGTTAAATAAAAATGCAGGAATCAAGAACAGCAAGAAAGCCGCCCAGATCGCATCCCGGGCACCCCCATGCTGATTACGACTCAGGCGGATCATGGCCCAGACGATCGACAGCGCAGCCAGGAGAGATACCAGCTTGGCAGGCAGGAAGCTGAGGCCGGTAAACATCATCGGAATTGCTACCACCGCATAATAGAGAGGAGTATAGGCGGCGAACGCATAGGGAGGGATGTCGATGTCGCGATAAATGTTCTGACCGGAAGCCAGGCGCCAGGCCGTGTTCAAAATTTCGGGCTCGGCGTCGTCCCAGGAGAAATGGGTTCGGAATGAGACATAACACCACGCCAGAATGCAGAGCACAGCTATCGGCGGCACTATTCGGCACAGCCATGGCCGGAGATGAGCCAGCCGCAATGCTATTTTCTCAGGATTCGCAATCGACATGACAAAACATCCGCAGTCCCCATGGCGCTGCTATTCATAGTGCAAAGCATCGACTGGATTCAGGCGCGAGGCGCGAAGCGCGGGGAGCATACCGAAGGTGAGCCCAACGATTACCGTCATCCCGAATCCCAAAATGATCGCCATGGGCGGGATTTGGATCTTGATTCCCGGCGAAAAATATTCGACCAGGTATGGAACGGCCACCCCGATTAAAACTCCAGTCAAGCCGCCGCTAAGGGTGAGGATCATGGCTTCAGTCAAAAACTCCACCAGCACCACACGGCGCAATGCGCCGACCGACTTCCTGATACCGATCTCACGTGTGCGCTCGGTTACAGTGATAAGCATGACATTCATTATCCCGATGCCGCTGGATAGCAGGGATATGCCTGCAATCACCAGGAGGACAAGCGTCAGCCCCAGACTGATCCTGTTCGCGGCTTTCAGGATTTCAGTCAGGTTATCCACTCTATAAATCGCCCGATTGCGGTGACGGCCCGGCAGGAGTTGACGGATCGCCTGCGTGACCTGAGGCACCAGCTCCATGGTTTCGGCCGACACATAGATTTGATCGAGAGTGCCTGCCGGTTTGAAATAGCGCATCACAGAAAGGGGCAATACTGCGGCGTAATCGGTAACCTCCGCCTGACCGAAAGTGCTGGCGCGTTCTCGGAAAATTCCGATCACGGAAAATCGAATGCCAAAGAGGCTCACATTGCCTCTATAAGAAGGATCGCGCTGAAGATTTTTGGCCAACAGCTCGGTCACCAGGCAGACTTTGTTACGGAACCGTTCGTCGTTTTCATCCAGGAATCTTCCGCTGACCACTTCGATATTGCGCACCGACTCGTATTCGGGGGTGGTTCCGATAAGCGTTACAACACGGCCAATCCCCGATAGATACACGGTAGGATAGCTCAATACCAGCGGTGCCGCGCTCCGAACTCCGGGGACCTGGCTTCGAATAGCATTCAGATCACCATTGTTTAGCCGGTCCTCCAGGGCAAATGTAGTCAAAATCGCATCCGCCGCTTCCTGATAGACCGAGATCAGGTTTGAGCCGATGCCACGGATCTGATCCAGGGTATAGTTACGGCCGCTGATTCCCGCCACGACAACCAGTACGAGAGAAGCTGTCCCCACGACCATCCCCAGGGCCGTCAAAACAGCACGTCCCCAGTTGCGACCCAAGGCGCCGATCGCGGTCCGCAGAATTTCCAGGAAGATGAACCTGGAGGCTGAAGTCTCCGTTATTTGAGAAGACAAATTCTCTAGGCCATTGGCGCCGATTCTTTCTGGAATCATGGGTTTCTGATCTCACCCGGATTCGTGACCACCCTGGTCCCCTCATCGATGCCCTGCAAAATCTCAATTTCTTCTGGAGTGACCAATCCCGGGAGCACTGGTTTGACAGCGGTGTGCTCTCCGTCCGACCACAGGACTGCCGGTTTTCCGTTGTGACTAAACACGGCAGTCCGTGGAACGACCAGGGCTGCCGCCTTGCTGGCAGTCACGATCTGCACTTTCACGTTGAGGTTCGGAATCAGCTCTTTCGGTTCATTATCAAGGGTGCAGATTACATAGCCAATGAACCGGGTACCCAATGCCACAACCTGTTTTGCCGGTTGATCGACGACGCCTTTCCAGCGCTGATCCGGAAGCCCGTCCCAATCGATCAGGACCCGCTGCCCTTTCTGTATCCTTCCCAAATCCGGCTCATCGACGTAGGCCCGGAGACGGACCCTGCCCGGCTGGTACAATTGGGCCAGTTGCTGGCCTTTGTTCACATAGGATCCCGGGTTGACCATTCGCGAGTAGAGGATTCCGCTGACAGGAGAAAAAATGGATCCCATGCGCACTTGCTGATCGAGCAGCTCCACCTGCCGGCTCAACTCGCTGACTTTACCTTGGCGCAGTTGCTTCTCTTCTTCGGAGTAACGCTGAAACAGGCCTGCTTTTTTTTGTTGGAGCCCCTTGAGGCGGACTTCCACCTGATCGGCCTGTTTTCGCATGTTCTCAACCGCTTCGTGCGTGGTCGCCTCTTTCTTGAGCAAAGCTTCTTCGCGGATCAGGTCGGCGCGCAGCTGATTCATTTGCAGGGCGACCTCGGCAATGGAGGCTTCCACGGCCGCAACCTCTTCCTTGGAAGGTCCCTCAACCGCAGTCTGCGCCTCACTCCTGGCTTGCAGGAGAGCGGCTTTGGCTCCGGCCAGTGCTGTCATGAGCTGTTGGGATTCCAGGCTCGCCAGCAACTGTCCCCGGGTGACCTCCGATCCTTCAGCATGCGGCAGGCTGGTCACAAATGCGTCCATCGGGGCAACGATGTCGGTTCGATCCACAGGTTCAATAATGCCGTTGGTACTGACCAGGGTGCTCAATTCCTGGCGAACCGCCGTGGCCAAAGAAAGCCGCGGCGTGGCGGAGCCCCGGCTCAAAAGATGATATCCGAGAGGTGCTCCCACCAGGATCAGTGCGGCCGCAACGATCAAAACATACTTGCGAGTCATATGCGTCTCGTGAAGATTCAACTTGAGGCTGATAGGATACACAAACTGCACACCCTATCGCTCCAGAATCAGCTGCCCGATCTCCGGGCCGCGGTGCCAAGGCAACGGTTCAACATCGGCTCACCCAGGCGTCCCGAAGACACGATATATGCCTTCTGCCCGCTTGCCAAGCAGGAACAGGAGCCAAGGTCAAAAGAAAGAAGCGAAATCATTTGGGTCATGGTAGTGTGGAATTCTACCCGGAGGGGATATGAACATTGCCGGTAAATCAGCTCTGGTTACGGGGAGTTCGGTCGGAGTGGGCCGCGCGACTGCGATCCAGCTCGCCCGTAAAGGCGCGTCGGTGGTGATCAATTACAGCCGGAGCGAGGCTGAAGCCCTCGCCGCCGTGGAGTTGTGCCGCGAGGCCGGAGGGCAGGCTGTCGCTGTCCGCGCCGATGTATCCCAGGATACTGAGGCGCGCCGTCTGGTAGCTGCTGCGGTTGAATCCTTCGGCAGGCTCGATATCCTGGTCAACAACGCCGCTACCACCAATTTCGTGCCCCACGCAAACCTCGAGGCGCTTACGGAGGCCATGTGGGACCGGATGTTCCGGACCAATGTGCTGGGCACTTTTTTCTGCACGCGCGCCGCAGTTCCTCATTTGCGCCGGTCAGGGGAAGGCGCCGTGGTTCATGTCACATCGATGGCCGGAATCCAGGCAACGGGCAGCTCCATAGCCTACTGCGCCTCCAAAGCCGCGGTGATCAACATGACCCTTTCCATGGCGCGGGCCTTGGGCCCGGCCATCCGGGTCAACGCTGTCGCCCCCGGACCGATCGACACGCGCTGGCTGATCGAGGGTCTGGGTCAGGATGGATACCTCAGACTGGTCGAACAGGTAAAACAGGGCACTCCGCTCGGCCGGATCAGCACGCCTGACGAGGTGGCGGAAACGATTCTTTGGCTGATCGAAGGCGCCGCCAACACCACGGGAGAGGTCATCAAGATCGATGCCGGAGGACATCTCGGGATGGTGACGGTTCGTCCTGCCGCCGGGGAAACGCATAAATAGGACCGACGCCCCGTGCATGGCCGCTGTTTTTGCGGGATGAGAGGTTACTCTCAGCGCAGCCCCTTGCGCTTCAGGTGGGCGATAAGCTCCACAGGATAATCGGTGATGATGGCATCGGCTCCGGCCTCGATCATCCGGTCCCAGTCCGCAGGTGAATTTGCCGTCCATGGGATTACCTCAAGCCCGGCATCGTGCGCTGCCTTGACCTTTTCGTTGGTAACCAGGTCGATCCTCGGGGAAATGATTCCTGCCTGGGCTTCACCCGCAATAGCGGGATATTCGCGCTTGTCTCCCGACGTGAGGGCCGAAAGTCTGATTTCCGGCGCGAGTTTTTTCATCGCCAGCAGCGTCCGGAAATCGAAGGACTGCAGAATAATGCGTTTTTCAAGCTTGTGCTTCCGGATCTGCTCCAGCACAAGCCGGACGAATTCTTCAGGAGGGGGAGTGTACTGTGGCTTGTCAGGGAAGATTTTCGTTTCGATGTTGAAATCGAAGCTGCCCCGTCCTGCCAGGCTGAAAACCTCGTCCAGCGTTGGCAGACGCGTTCCCGGGACGGGTGTCTGTTTGGGGAACGCGGGATTCTTCATGGAGCCGCAATCCCAGCGCTGAAGCTCTTCCAGGGAGAGTTCGCGGATCACGGCAGTGGGCGCCGGGCCGGTGCAGACCGGAGGGCGCAGAATGGGATCATGGGAGACCACGACGATATTATCCTTCGTGACCGCCATATCCAGTTCGAGCACATCCACGCCGGCCCGGATGGCATATTCAAAAGCTGGAATGGTGTTTTCCGGCATTATCGCCCGGGCGCCGCGGTGGCCCTGCACCAGAATCTTGCGGCCGGAAGCCGCATCTAACTTATTCGGACCGGACAAAGTCGCACCCAGCATCAACAAAATCATCAGGACATCCTTCCACTCCGGCATTCTCATCCTCCAGCCTTTCCGACTGCTATGGGACTGAACCGGACGGTGTTGCGCTCCGCGGGCTCAGCTTCCAGGTGAGCGAAAGAATGGCAATCCCCGCCAGCGTTGCCCCGAGAATGCAGTAGAGCGCTCCATTCCAGCCGTATTGTTCAGCGACCAGGCCCAGGGCTTTGCCCTGGACTGTTCGGCCGAGATAGCCGAATAGTCCGATGAATCCTGCCGCTGCCCCGACCGCTTTTTTCGAGGTGAAATCCAGGCCCGTAACACCCAGAAGCATGACCGGCGGATAGATAAAGAAGCCGACCACGGCGAAGAGCGTAAGATCGAGCCAGAGCATCCCCGGCGGTGTATATAGAATCCCGGCGAAAGCGGCGAAAACCGGCAGCATGCAGACGAAACTGACCATCCCCCGCCTGCCGCCGGCTTTGTCGGACAACCATCCGACCAATAGTGTGGAGAAGATGCCGGCGAATTCAAAGACGGCCGTGCTGAACCCACCCTCCTCCAGGCTCGCGTGTTTAACCTCCTTGAGATAAGTAGGCCCCCAGTCGAGCATGCTGTAGCGCGCGATGTAGACGAAGAAATTCGCCGACGCGAAAAGCCAAAGGTACTTGTTGTTCAGAACATAGCGGAACAGAAGCTCCTTCGTGCCCAATTCCCGCTCGGGGTCCTGCGCGCGGTCCTGCACAGGGAAGTCGTTTTTGTACTCCTCGATCGGCGGCAATCCCATGGATTGCGGTGTATCGCGGAGACGCATCAGGAGATAAGCGGCGCATAAAATCGCCAGGATCCCGGGCACGTAAAAAGCATACCGCCATCCCATCCATGCGGTGCTGTAAGCTGCAACGACGCCGGTCAACCCACCCCCGACATTGTGTGCGATATTCCAGACGGCAAAAACCGTTCCCCGTTCGCGAATGCTGTACCAGTGTCCGAGAGACCGCCCACAGGGCGGCCATCCCATGCCCTGGACCAGCCCGTTCAAGGTCCAGAGAGCCAGGTGAGTAGGATAGTCAGCCGATCCGCCGAAAACAAAATTGCACAGAGCGGTAAGAATAAGCCCGGCCGGCATGAAAAACCGCGGGTTGCAGCGATCGGATACGGCACCCAGAAGGAATTTGCCCAGACCATAAGCGATTGCCGTCGCCGCCAGAAGATCGCCGATCTGCCCTTTGCTGTAGCCCAGAGCCTGCCCCATCTCCTTCGAGACTACCGGCAGGTTGTTCCGCACAAGGTAAAAAGCGGCATAGCCGATGAACGTCGATTCGAGGATTTGCCAGCGAACCCGGGGATAAAGCCGATGAATCGCAGCGTCATCCAGGCGAGGAGCATGAGGAGCCGGACGGAACAAGCGCAGAAAATTCAGCATTCCGGCTACCATAATGGTGTCTGCCCCCGTAGTCAATCCTGTCGTCCCTTGCCGGATTTGGGCTTGACTCTGCCGGGGTCCCTGGCGTCCTATCAAACAGAGGCATTTTCCGGGGAGAACAGAGATGCGAAATAGCCTGATTCTATGTCTGATGGTGTTGGCCTGGCTCTTTCCGGTCGGCGCCGCAGCTCAAAGCTCGCAGGAGTTCCACACGGCTGCTGAAAACGGCCGCCAATTCGAGCAGGCGCTCTCTGCTTCGCAGCGGCTCCTGAAGGTATGGCTGACTCATGCCGATCCCAAAACGCTACTCCTGCCTGATCGCATTCCTGGGCGGGCTCAGGGACTGAAGGACGGGGACACCAGGCGCCTCTATACTCCCCACAATTCAGGTGCGGATCTGTATCCGTATTTGATCCTGACCGCGAGTATTACGGATCCGGATCTCTATTCAGGCCGGTTGATGGAAATGCTGCGCAATGAAATCCGGTACACCACGGTGCAGGACTCCATACCCGCCAATCTCGAGATGAGCACAGGCGAGCTTGGGCCGCCAAGCCTTTTTGGCGCCGGCGAATATGCCAAGGACGGTCTGCTCGCGGTGACGGAGTATCTCGGGAAAACTCCCTGGTTTTACCGCATGCTCGACATGACCGCCGATGCTATGAAAGCTGCCCCGGTCGAATCGCGCTTCGGCAAGCTTCCGGCTTCCGATGCTGAACTCAACGGCGATTTCCTGCAGGCCCTGGTGCGACTGGCCACGATGTCCGGAGACCGGCGCTTCATCGAGTGGGCTCGGCGCATCGGCGATGCATACATCGAGGAAGTCCTGCCCGGCAACCATGGGGTTCCCAGTAGCAACTGGGACTTCAGCAGGCACACGGGGGACGGGCGCCTGAGACTGCGGGACCACGGTAACGAAACAGTCGTCGGCCTCGTACTTCTCTATGCACTCGAAAACTATTGGCAGACGCCGCGGGCTGAAAAGTACCGGCCGGTCATTTCCAACATGCTGGATCGCATTCTCGCATCCGCGAATCCGGATGGGATGCTTTTCAACGAGGTGGATGCCGCCACCCTGAAGCCGCTCAACTCCGGGCTCTCCGACAACTGGGGCTATGTTTACGGCGCTGTTTATTCTTTTTACCAGTGCGGCGGCAGTGAAAAGTATGCCGAAGCCGTGCGCAAGGTGCTCAAAAACCTACCCAAGTATCGCAACTACATCTGGGAGCCCAACCAGAAACTGCCCCTGGGGTCCTTCGACGGGTATGCCGATTCCATCGAAAGCGCAATCTATCTCGCAAACCGCGAGCCGGTGCCGGAGGCTTTGGCTTGGATCGATTCGGAGATGAAGGTGATGCTTGGAATGCAGCAGGCCGACGGCCATATCGAAAACTGGTATGGGGAGGGGAACTTCAACCGTACCGCCCTCCTCTATGCTCTCATGAAAAGCCAAGGTCTCCGCCCGGCTCTCTGGAAGCAGGGGCTGCAGCTGGGTGCTGTGCGCGAGGGCAGCAAGCTCCACTTCTCCCTGCAATGGCAGGCTCCCGCAAGGATCTTGTGGGATCAGGCCCGCCATCGACGAATACTCAATTTTGATAAAAACTATGTAAGACTGAACGAATTCCCGGAGTGGTATGTTGCCGATGAGAACACGCTTTACCGGCTGTCACGTGCCGGAGCGGCCGGTGAGCGCGTTTTGCTCGGCTCGGAGCTCATTGCCGGGGTGACAATCGAGCCGGGGAATTGGGTGGTCGAACCGATTGGTTCCGTACCCTACGGTCGCAAATAAGATAAAAGGCTGCTGCATTCCAGATAGCGGAACTGGCCGATGTTGTGGGCTGGGTTATAAGGCCGGCGGTGGATCAGCGGGGAGCCGCCGGCCGATGGAAGCGGGATTCCTTTGCAGAATACGGGATCGAAGCTGATCCCGCGTCCCGGTTCTTCCTCCCGCCACACGCCAATCTAATTCTTTTCCGGTCCTACGCGGTCGATGGCGACACTCTTGATCAGTACCGGTTTTACAGGCGCATCATCCTGGTTGACCGGCACCCTGGCGATGGCTTTGACCACATCCAGGTCCTGGCACTGCCCGAAAATGGTGTGCTTTCCGTTGAGATAGGGGATCGGAATTTCGCTGATAAAAAACTGGCTGCCATTGGTATTCGGGCCGGAATTCGCCATCGCCAGTTTTCCCGGGGCATCGAACTTGAGGGAGGGAACGAATTCGTCTTTGAACGGGAATCCGGCTCCTTCCGCCGAACCGTACCCCGTGCCCAGGGGATCGCCTCCCTGAATCATGAACGACGGGATGACACGATGGAAGGTCAGTCCGTCGTAAAAGCGCTTACCGGTTACTTTCTGCTTTGTTTTCGGATCGACGTACGGAAGCTTTCCCGTGGCGAGCCCTACTATGGTTTTTACGGTGAGCGGGGTCTGGTCTTCGTAGAGTTTGCAGCGGATGTTGCCAAGGCTGGTGACTAAGGTCATATAAAGGCCCGGTTCGCGGTCGGCAGCGGCCTGCGCTTCACCGGTTTTTCCCGGGACCGGCTCCGCGGCGATCAGCGACCAAGGGGTGAGGAAAGCTATCAGGATAAAGGCAGTGTTTCTGAAATAGGCTTTTTGCATTTTAATCCTCCAGGAGATGGCCGCCGCCACAAGGCAGGCGCCGCGGATCCTTCAGGCTTCAGCGCTTGCGCATATGGATTTCGGTGCCGCCGCGCCTGAATATCACCTCATCCATGAGCTGGTTTATCAAATAAATGCCTCTGCCGTGGCTGGCAAAGAGGTTTTCCCCCACCAGCGGGTTCGGGAGGGAAGAGGGATCGAAGCCCTTGCCTGAGTCGCGCACCACGATCAGAAGCCCGTGCGGCTCGTCGCAGGCCACCCAACATTGGACCATTTTGGAGGAGTCGCTGCGGCAGCCGTGCACCACGGCATTAATGATGGCTTCGCGGAGGGAAAGTTCGATCTCGAACTCCTTGCCGGCGGAGCACTCCATACCGCGGACCACGCCCATGATTTTCTCGATAACCTCGGGAACAGCCTCAAGGTCGCCGGGAAAGGACACGTCCAATTTGGGGTCCAGGTTTGAGACGTCAAATTCACATCGTGAATTTGTATCCATAATTTGGCATTACTCTATGATTATGCGCGCCTTAGTTCAAGACACTTCCGAAGGCTTCAGGTTGATGCCGAGCCAGAGAAAGCCACCAACGATCGAAACACCGGCAGCCAGCAAAAGGGCATTTTCCCAGCCGATCCAGGTGGCGAGCAGTGGTGTAAGCGTCGGCGAAACCAGGCCGCCGAGATTGCTGCCCATGTTCATGATTCCCCCCGCCGTGCCGCTGCTGTTGCCGGCCATTTCCATCATGGTGGCCCAGAAAGGTCCTTCCACGCAGAGCACGAATGCCGTGGAAAGCGCGAGATAAGCCGCTGCCATGTAGGCGCTCCCGGTGTGGGCACCCAGTGCGAGAAAAATTCCGGCGCCTACCAGGCCGACGATGGGCACGATCCGGCGGCCCAGCGTAAGTCCGTACTTCTGGACGAGACGGTCCGAGATCCACCCTCCCAGCGGAATCGAGGCCAGCGATAAGATCCAAGGCAGGCTGCTCAGGATGGCGCCCCGCAACAGGTCGAAATGACGCTCCTGGGTCAGGTAGAGGTAGAACCAGAACACAAAAATATAGCCGACGTAACCTTGCAGCGTATAACTGACGGTCAAAAGGAGAAAGCTGCGGCCACGAAGCTTCTTCCATTTTCCGTCCTTTTCCACCACGGATTTTTCCCGCCGTTCTGCGAATAATCCGGGGGAGGGATCGCTTGCTCTTTGCCAGGCGATCGCCACAGCGAGAGCCGGCAGCGCTGAAAGCAGCAAGGCTGCTCGCCACCCGGCACGCACCATGACATAGGAGACGAACGGAGGTGCAAGTGCAGAGCCCAGGCCGATAGCGGCGTTGACCAGCCCGGTGGCGCGTCCCTGCTTTTCTGGTGGAATCCAGCGCGATACGCCCTGAGCTGCTCCCGGAAAAGTGGGCGCTTCCCCTATGCCCAGCATGAATCGGAGCACCAGGAAGGAGAGCATCGCCCCCGCTGAACTGGCCTTGAACGGACCCCAGCCGATTGTCGATTGCAGGACGGTTGCGAATACCCACCACCACGCCGCCAGGGTCAGGATTCGCCTTGCGCCCCATCGATCCGCGAGCATCCCCGCCGGGACCATGAAAAGCGCGTAGCCCAACAGGAAGGCGCTGAATACGCGGCCCATCTCGACCTGCGTGAATTTGAATTCGGTCATCAGGAGAGCGCCGGCGACCGAAACATTTACACGGCAGATGTAACTTGCGGTTGCCGTGGCGCAGAGCAGTGCCACGAGGAGCCAGGGGCGCCCTTTCACGGCTGTACCAGTCTTTTGATCATCAGAATCTCCGACAAACCTTCAACCACGTAGTCCTTCAACTCTCCGACCACGGAATAGCCATTGCGCTCGTAAAGAGCCTGCGCCCGTGGATTGAAAGACGACACACACAGAAAAATGAACCGGGCTTCCGCGGCCTGGATCCTTTCAACATGCTGCAGGAGGAGAGACCCTATTCCGCGACTTCTGAAGTCAGGAGCTGTCGCGATCGAACGAACGTAGGGGGAGCCGGCAACCCCCTTGGGTTGAAGCAGCAAAAAACCACAGGGCTCGCTCCCGCATCGAGCTATGAACAAATCACACGCAGGATCGGCACAAGCCTTACGGCAGGCTTCCAGGCCTCGTCCGAGAGTGATCCAGGGGTCTGATCCTGTCATCAGGCGGGCGGCCCACTCGAACTCATCCGCGTTTGCCTTTGAAATGGATACCTCGCGCATGAGCCGGATTGTAACAGAATTGCCCGGCGGGCATCGATCCGCATGCTTCGGCTCCGCGGCGGCAGAGCCTGTATTATTCAGGGTCGGTGATCCGCACTGGAACAAACCCTGTTTCGGGCCAGCGCATCGAATGGCCAGCTGCATCCTGTGCTTCGATGAAATATTCCACCTGGTGTTTTTTCCCGGCCTGGGGCCAGGTGACTTGAGCCGCATGTTGCAGGCCTTCATCCATCAACGGGATGATTTGGTGCCGTCCATCGACCATCAGGCCGAGGTTGGCGACAAGCGGTCCTTCCGGCGAAGAGAGGGTGGGACGGATAGCCATCGTGGAGCCGGCCTCCGCCGCTCTCACGGGCACATAACCAAGGTGGGGAGAACGCCGCGCAATGATCAAACCTGCGATCAGCCAATTGCTGCCATTTTCTGGGGAGAAGGAAAGCGTCAAGATGCCTCCTTTGACCTCGAGGTCCATCGTCTTGTCGCCGAACTCCCCCGCGGCATAAGTGATCGGAATTACGGGTGCGCCGGAGGGGCCATCGGGTTCGATCCGGAAGGCGCCAGCAGCTAATTCCGGCTGATTTTCCAGAATGCTGGTTACACGATAGCTACCATCGGGCAGGTTCAAGCGCAACCTGCTCCTGCGGTCCCCGCGCAGCCAATCGCCGCTGAGGAGCCGCAGCAGCGGACCTGAGTCGCGACGCCGGCCCGTGGAATGCAGCGATCCCGGACCGGGTGGAGGCGGCGATGCGACGATGCCGGCTGGATCCAGCCATCCATAGCCGAGTGCCTGAGAATAGGTTCCCCCTGGTCCCAGGGGACGAAATCGCGGTTGAGTTGAAGGGCCAGTTGTTGTATCAGCCGGTCCGAAATCGAGACCCAATTCAAAGAGCCCGTATCGTTTCAAAACCGCTTCATCCTCACTTAGGCGTTGGAGATCGCGGCGCAGAATTCCAAGGCATTCCGCCGGGGTTCCCGGAAGATCCGGGCGGGCGGTAGAGGCTGGGGGCTTGTCGCCCGGCAACAGGCGATAGAGGCTCTCGAAAATTGCCGCAGCCGCCGAAGCGTGCGCCTGGGAGGACTGAAGAGATCCGTAATCACCGCTCACATAAAACAAGGCGAGAGCGGAAGCGGCGAGAATACGTCTGGCAGTCATCCTGGCCAGAAGCGAGGAGGTTTTTGCCTCAAGGTTGTTACTGCCGTCATCCGCGGCCTCAGCCAACATTAGCAACTGCCTGCCGGCTTCCTCGGGCGGCATTACCTGTGTATTTTCGCCGCGCAGTCTGGCCAGAGCATTGTCAACGAAGCTCGCATAGCGAACCGGATCGCTCGAGGCGGCCTGGGCCAAAGCCTCGAGTCTCCACGATGAGAGCCGTGTGTCTGCATCCTCGGAAAAAACTTGGCCGGGCATATATCCGCGAATGAAGGCACGGATTCGTTCCGGGGGAGCATCTGCCGCACCCGGGCTCAACCAGGCAGGAAGCATACAGCAGAGCATCATCCCGGCACAAAATTCCAACATCCCCAACATCGTGCTTGCGGACCGCCGATGGCTCAAGGCAGGTAATTCCGTCTCAGATACCGCGCTTGTCGAATCGGACGCTGCGGGTGTCTCGCTCCTGACCGGTAGGTACGGTAAGCGGCCCGTATAGCTCCGGCCGGCGCGTCCGGATCCAGCGGCGTCCGGTGCTCTGCTCCAGTAGCGACGCATCCAGGTCTGCGATCACCATGTCATCGCCGGCGCGCCAGGTCTCCGCTAGGATCCTGCCATAGGGATCGAGAATCATGGAGTTCCCAGTTCTGACCTCATCATCATCCACGCCGACGCCGTTGCTGAAGACCAGGAACATGCCGTTGTCATGGGCCCGGCTGGGCAGCCAGCGCATGAGCCAGTCGCGGCCTTTGGGCCCGCGCAGTTCCCGCTCGATGGCTTCCGGATCAGCAGCGCGATTGTCCCAGAGCGCCCGATCGATCTTGCCCATGATGTGAGGATTCGGAGAAGTGCAGCCTCCGGTTTGATGGGGCGCCAGGAGGATATCTGCCCCTTTCAGCGCCGTTATCCGGACGTTTTCATTGATGTTGACGTCGTAACAGATCAACACACCTACGCGGCAGCCGTGCGGTGTGTCGAATACGGTGAATTCCGATCCGGGGGTCAGGTGTTCGTTGACAAAGGCATGAATCTTCCAATGACGGCGGCACTGGCCATCGGGCATGGCCACTACATAGGCCTTGTGCAGCAAGCCGTCGGCGGTGCATTCGATCAATCCCGCGCCGATGGTCATTCCATGTATGCGTGACAATTCCAGAAGCCTTTGCGTAGAGGGACCATCGGGCACAGGTTCGGCCAGGTCATCCATTTCCGGACGTGAAAGGTGCCGCAAGTGCCAGTAACCCGTGATGCAGCACTCGGGAAAGGCGATAATCTCGACTTTTTGTGAAGCCGCTTGATCGACGAAGGATTCGATCTTGCCGAGGTTAGCCCGCTTGTCGCTCGGGGCGTGTTCGAATTGGACTGAAGCTACTCGTAGGTTTCTCATGTCTCACTCCCGGTCCAGTTTAGCTCTTCAGGCTTAAGGTTGGCACAAGAGAATATGCTCAGCGTCCCCGCTCGGCCTTTGTTTGACATATCCGCCGCTTTTTGTTTTTGTTGCGGCCAAAGGCTGCGTCACGCTCTTCGGGTCTTTGTAGTGCTCTTAGTTCACTTGCGGGCGATGACGGTCAGGATGCCGTATTTTCTCGAAAGGGATTCGATCATCGGCATGGCTAGAATCAAAGGCTTCAGCAGGTAGTAAGGCACGGAGCTGCCGAATTTCTCCCGGGACCAATTCAGAAGGGAATGTTTGAGAGAGTGTAGATTGACCCGCCGGGAAAAGAAATGATGACCTTCGACAGTGAATCCGGCATCACCGAGCAGGCGGTCGAGCGAGTCGAGGGAAAAGTGGTAGAGATGTCTGGGTACATCATCGAACGGGTACCAGTGCCGGCGGAATATCCGGGCCTGCAGACTGTCGAAACGCGGCAGCGAAATCAACAACCATCCGCCATTGCGGAGCAGTTCCGATGCCCGCCGCAGATTCCTGGCCGGGTTCGGAAGGTGCTCCAGCACATGCCAGAAGGTGATGACATCAAAGCTCTCCTTCATCAGCCGGGGACTATAAATATCGCCTTGAATCATGCGCAGGGAGGGGATGCGGGTGTTTACGAGTGAGACGGTTTCGGCAGAGAGTTCAACTCCCGTCCGTTCCCACTTCTTGGGATCGAGTGCCCAGAGGAACTTGCCATCCCCGCAGCCGACATCCAGGATCGTGCCGGAATGCCGGCAGCGATGCACCCATTCCGCTTTTTCCGCCTCGCCCCGCCAGGATCGGCTGGAAGCGATTTTGCCGCTGAGATACTCTTCGATCGCCCGGGCCGTATTGCCCAAATAGGTTGCGGGGTAATGCAAAGGGATTTCCGCTTCAGGTAGGGGAGGGGAAGTCCAGCCAAAGCCACAGCCGCGGCAGCGCAGGATGTCCCAAACCGGCTGGGGGCGGTTCCGGAACCGGTCAAATGCCGTGCAAAAAAGTTCGACTTCCACACCCCCGCAGACGAGGCAGCTTCCCATGGGCAGGAACCGGGCTCCTAGCGGTTTCGTTCGAAAGCGATGACTTTGTCGAGAATATCGTCCAATGTGTGACGATTCGAATAACCCACAAGCCGCGTGATTTTAGCGATTCCCGGCACTCTGCGCTCCATATCCTCGAAGCCTTCGGCATAGGCGTCCTCATAGGGGATATGAATGATGGGGGATGAGCTTGCGGTTTTGGCCTTCACCCGCTCGGCCAGATCGTTGATCGAAACCTCGCCTTCGCTGCCGATGTTGAATATTTCGCCGACGGCTTTCGGCTCATCGGCCAACGCGATGATGCCCTGGACTACATCCTCGACATAGGTGAAATTGCGGGTCTGATTTCCGCTTCCATAGATCGTGATCGGCTGCCCCTGGAGCGCCTGCCCTACAAACCTGGGAATGACCATGCCGTAGCGTCCCGTCTGGCGTGGTCCGACGGTATTGAAGAAGCGTGCGATGATGACCTCCAGGTTCTTGGTCCGGTTGTAGGCGAGTGCCAGGAATTCGTCCATGGCTTTCGTGGCAGCGTAGCTCCAACGGGCAATTGTTGTGGATCCGTATACGCGGATGTCATCCTCATCCAGCGGAACCTTCGAGTTCCGGCCGTAGACTTCCGAGGTTGAGGCAATGAAGGTTTTCTTGCGGAACTTGTTGGCCAGCTCCAGAACGATTTCCGTCCCGACGATGTTGGTATGAATGGATTTGAGCGGCTCCTCGATGATCAGCCTCACGCCCACCGCGGCTGCCAGGTGGATGACGAGGTCACATGTCCCGGTCAGCTCCAGCATCATTTCGCGGTTGAGAATGGTGTCATGGACGAAATGAAACAGCGAGTTCGGCAGCAGATGCCTGATGTTATCGAGGCTCCCGGTGGACAGGTCGTCAATGGCGTATACCTCGTCGCCGCGATTCAGGTACGCTTCGGTGAGATAGGATCCGATGAATCCGGCACCACCTGTTATCAATACTCTCAACTGACCCTCCACAAGTTTTGCGAACTATTATATGCGGCAGGCACTTTCGTCAATGCTTTATATCGTCCCGGTCGGGCCGGAATATTTGCATATAAAAAGAATTTCATGGAAATTGTGATATTAGGGCTGCGCTTTTGAGATAATCCCCTGACGTCTTATGAATCCGCACAGCAAGAACAGATTGTCCACTGCTAAGAATTCCGCCCGGGTCCGACGCTATGTCCTGGTTGGGCTGTTTGCCCTTTTGGTGGTGGGCCTGGTGGTCGTGCAGCTCTTCCTGCACCAGACCTCGGTCGGCAGTTCCAAATTCGTTCGCTGGTCTTTCATCCTTTACGCCGGCACGGTCCTGGTAGGATTGGCGCTTCTTGTCCTGGCAGCGGTGCTGGGACGAAACCTGATCAAGCTTTTTTTCGAGCGCCGCAGCGGCCAGGTGGGCAGCCGGTTTAAAACCAAGCTTGTGAGCATTTCGGTGGTTTTGTCGCTTCTGCCTGCGCTTCTGCTTTTTTTTATTGCGCGGGGCTTGGTTAACATTTCGATTGAACAATGGTTCAGCGCTCCGGCAGGGCAGCTGCTCGAGAACAGCAAGTCGATCGCGGACCAATATTATGAAGAGACCCACGAGCGAGCGCGTCATTTTGCCGAGCGGATCGCCCTTTCGCTCGGCGGATCCACCGGCGAGCCTCTCGATCTTGGTCCCTCAACTGCGCGAAAACTGGCCATTTTACGGCTGGACTACGCTCTCGATTCGCTCCGGGTTTACGACGATCACGGCGTTCAACTGCTGGAGCTCGGGCGGCCTGTTTTCAACCTGGAACAGAGGGGCGACGCGCGGACTTTGGTAGGCTTGGCACTCAAGGGCCAGGTTGGTTCGCGCGTAGGCGGCATAAGGAACGACGCCCTCAAGGAAGTGCTCTGGGCAGCTTCGCCCATTCGTGCGGGGGATGGGCGTGTGATGGGAGTGATCCTGACCGATACGCTCATCGTCCCGAGCGTCCACTTCAAAGCCGCGTCGGTGCTCGAAGGTTATACGGCATACCAGCAATTACAGCAGGAAAGGGCGAAGATCCGCTACAACCTGATCCTGATCCTGGCCCTCGCTACGCTTCTGATCGTCTTTGCTTTTTCCTGGTTTGCCATGTACCTGGCCAAGCGGATCACGGTGCCCATTCAGGCTCTCGCCGAGGGGGCGGCTTCGGTGGCGATGGGGAACCTGGACTACCGCGTCGAATGCGAGGCCTTCGACGAGCTCGACAGCCTCGTCCGCTCCTTCAACCGGATGACGGCAGATCTCCAGGAAAACAAGTCTCGCATCGAAGCCGCCCAGGAGGATCTCCGCAGGAGTAACGAGGAAAGCGATGTGCGGAGGCGGTATATCGAGACCATCCTCCAGAGTATCGCCACAGGGGTTCTGTCCCTGGACTCGAACTACAGAATTCGCACCATAAACCGGGCGGCCTACCAAATCCTTCAAATTCAGGGGCCTGTCGTTGGCCAGTCGCTGGAAGATGTGGTGCAGGGTAGCGCGAGCGAAACTCTCCGCCTGCTTCTGCAAAAGTCCGCAGTGCTCGGGCCGGTCGTGCGCAACATCGATCTGGCGCTGCCAGGCAACCGACTTCAGTTGGCGACCACGGTGATGGCGCTGCTGGATGCCGCCGGGCAGCAGACGGGCTGGGTGGTGGTGCTCGACGACGTCACGGAGCTTCTCAAGATGGAAAAGCTCTCGGCCTGGCGCGAAGTGGCCCGGCGCCTGGCGCACGAAATCAAAAATCCGCTGACGCCCATCCAGCTTTCAGCCGAACGGCTCCTGCGCCGCTTTAAGCAGCTCCTTCCGGGCGAGGATGCGACTCCGATCTACCTGGGCGAGTGGAAGGAGGCCTTCGCCAGCTACGACAGCCTCCTGGAAGAGTGCGTCCGCACCATCACACAGGAGGCTGATTCGCTCAAGTCGCTGGTCGATGAATTCTCCAGATTTGCCAGGCTTCCGGAGGTGCGTCTGGCCGACGCCGACCTGCATTCGATACTCTCCAATGCTGTGAGCCTGTACGCCGGACGAGTGCCGGATGTCCGGATCGAGAAGGATTTCGGCCAGGATATTCCGACCCTGCAGCTCGATGCCGACCAGATGAAGAGAGTTTTCGTCAACCTGTTCGACAACGCCCTGGAAGCCATGTCGGACAGCGCCGGCGCCAAGGTGCTCAAGATCCGGACTCTCCGCAACCGCAACCAGAGGTCGGTTAAGATTGAAATCAGCGACACGGGACGTGGATTTCCCAAAGAATACCAGGACAGCCTTTTTCTTCCTTATTTCTCAACTCGCAATGGCGGCACGGGACTCGGTCTGGCGATTGTGCGCCAGATCATCTCAGACCATCATGGCTACGTCCGCGCCGAACCCAATGAGCCGCTTGGCACCACCATTATCATTGACCTTCCTATGTAAGAAATCGTGTTCCGGGTCAGGAACCGCCTCTTCCCCGCCCGGGCGGATGAGGATGACTGTCAGCTCCGCCTGTACTACAATGATGCACCATGAGCAAACCCGCGATTCTGGTTGTGGATGATGAAAAAGGCGTCGTGAGTTCCGTTATCGGGATCCTCAGTGATGTGGGATTCGACGCGGAAGGCGTTTACACCGGCGAAGAATGCATCGCCGCGCTCGGCAAAAAAGAATTCGCGGTCATCCTCCTGGATATCTGGCTGCCCGGCATGGACGGGATCCAGGCGCTGGAACAAATTCGGAAGATTTCGCCCCTCACCAGCGTGATCATAATTTCCGGTCATGCATCGATCGAGACCGCAGTCAAAGCCACCAAACTGGGCGCCTTCGATTTCGTCGAGAAACCGCTATCCACCGATAAAACCCTCCTCGTGGTCAAAAACGCTCTGCATCAATTCCAGCTGCAGCAGGAAAACCGCCACCTGCGCGAGCAGATCCAGCAGAATTACGTCATGATCGGCGATTCGGTCCCGATGCAGGCGCTTCGCCAGCAGATCGAGTTTGCTGCGCCGACGAACGGACGTGTACTGATTTACGGGGAAAACGGGACGGGGAAGGAACTGGTGGCGCATCTCCTCCATCTGCGCAGCAACAGGCGAGATTATCCTTTTATCGAAATGAATTGCGCGGCGATCCCCGAGGAATTGATCGAGAGCGAGTTGTTCGGACATATGAAAGGATCATTCACGGGCGCTTCCGAGGATAAGGAGGGCAAGTTCTCCCAGGCCGACGGCGGGACGCTTTTCCTGGATGAAGTCGGAGACATGAGCCCGAAAACGCAAGCCAAGGTTCTGCGCGTCCTGGAAGAGCAACGATTCACGCCGGTCGGCGGTAACGCATCCCTGAAAGTGGATGTTCGAGTCATTGCGTCGACCAACAAGATCCTCGAAAAGGAAATCGAACAAGGCAACTTCCGCGAAGACCTCTATTACCGTCTCAACGTAATCCCATTCCAGATCCCGCCCCTTCGCGAACGGAAGGAGGACATCGCTGCGCTTACCCGCTATTTCCTGGATGATTTCGGCCAGAAATACGGGCGCAAGCCCCCGACGCTGACCTCGAAGGCGATGGAGGTGCTCGAAGCCTATCCGTGGCCCGGCAACGTACGCGAACTGCGAAACATTATGGAGAGATTCATCATCATGTATCCCCACCGCCGGATCGACGTCTTTGACCTGCCCGAATCGATTTTGCGGCGCACCGTCCTCAATACAGCCGAGCCGGACGAGGCTTCCTCGCTCCAAATGGCGCGCGAAAAATTCGAGCGCGGATTTATCCTGCAGAAACTTGCCGAAAATAAGGGAAATGTCAGCCGCGCGGCCCAATCCATGGAAATAGAGCGAAGCAATCTTTACCGCAAGATGCGGCAGCTCGGTATACCCTATTTGGGTCGTGAAAACGGCGAATCCGAGCAATGACCTATCTCGCGTTTTCGAACCGCGAAGCCCGCAGAGAAATAAAATATATGATCCTCGGGAACTCAGGGGTTCGATTTGGTTTGCGGGAAAATCCGCTATACTTACAAATCCGTACAATATGGATTTAGCCAATGCAAGCTCAGGAACGGTTATGAGACAAAAAAAGCTCCTGCCAAAATGCAATGCGGTCTTTCTCGGTTTTCTCCTGGCGGTACTGCCGGCAAGCGGATTACCTCAGGAGACGAAGGTGGAGCGCCCGTCCAATCCTCCAAGCAACTTCTTCCAGCGAATGAAGTCGTTCGATTACTCCGTGCCCGAGGTACGCTCTTTCGAGGCGAAGGGCGACGACTCGCTCGAATCGATGATCAAGGATGGGAAGCTTCTGCTCCGCGCGGAAGATGCGGTACGGCTGGCGCTGGAAAACAATCTCGATATCAACGTTGAGAGGTACAATCCCTACTTCAGCCTTTGGGGAGTTGAGAAAGGACGCGCGACCCTGAACTCGACCCTTTCGCTCGGCGCCAATCTCAATCGCAACGCGACACCCTCCACGAGCGCCTTGCAGGGGAGCGAAACCCTTTTGACCCTCACCAATGATTACAGCGTGGCTTATCACAAGCCCTTCGAAACCGGCCTCGACCTGGATGTGACTTACAGCACCTTGCGGAACCGGAGTTCGAATTTCTTTACCAGCGTGAACCCTTCCTTCATTCCCACCTTGGGTTTCCAGTTCACCCAGCACCTGCTCAAGGACGGCGGCAGGATTACGCGCAGCCGTCAGATCAGAATCGCGCGGAACAATCTGAACATTTCGGAAGAGGCATTCGTCGCTCGGACCACGGATATTATTGTTTCCGTCCTCAACGCCTACTGGGACCTGGTAGGCGCCGACGAAGATATCAAGGTGAAGGAAGCCTCCAAAAAGCTCGCCGAGGTCATACTGGAACAGAACAGGATCCAGGCCGAAGTAGGGACCATGGCGCCGCTGGATGTAATACAGGCGGAAGCGGAAGTCGCTGCGCGCACGGAAGCCCTGGTCGTCGCGCGATACGGTAAGAAAGCCAGCGAAGAGCAGATGAAAAAGCTGATTTCCTCCAGGCTGGACCCCGGATCGATCGAAGCGGGGATCCAGCCTCTGAGCCCACCCGACCCGCCGACGAATCCCAAAATGGATGCCAGGCAGGCAATAGAGCGAGCCCTTGAGGCCAGGCCCGAACTCCGGCAACTGGTCCGCGACCAGGAGAACAAAAGAATCCAGATTGATTTCACTAAAAACCAGCTCAAGCCGTCCCTGGACCTTATTGCCGGGTATTCCCAGAATGGGATCGGCGGCGACCTGGTAGTGAGGGATTATTCCGGCGGGATTTTCAACGCCCCGATCATCGATTATAAATACGGCGGATTCTGGGACGCCCTGAGTTCCATGTTCAGCGGCAGGTACATCGGATATGTTGCCGGCATTACACTGCGCATGCCTTTCGGGAATGATGAAGCGAGGGCGAACAGCGCCCAAGCTCAGATCGATTACAGGCAGAATGAAGACCGCCTGCGATCACAAAAACAAAAGATCGCGCTGGAAGTGCGTCAAGCCTATGACAACCTGGCTATGAACCGGGAGCGCGTCGCCACGGCTCAGGTTACGGTCCGATACCAGGAAAAGCGGCTGCAAGGCGAACAGGACAAATACGCTCTCGGGGCTACAACGACGCGATTCATTCTCGAAGCGCAGCGCGACCTCAACGATGCCCAAACGCGTCTGCTCAAAGCCAAAATTGACTGGATCAAGAGTGGGATCGCCCTTGAAAAAGCGACCGGCGATGTTTTCGCGGTACACAACATCGAGGTCCGCAAGGCCCTGCAACCTTTTAAATGAAAAGCTGAAAAAGGAGGACTGTTTATGAGCGACCAGCCGTCTCAGCCTGTGCCGGCCCCCAAAATGAAGTACAAATCCTTTTCCTATCACACGAGCCTGGAATGGGTTGGAGGCCGAGCCGGAATTCTGGGTTCCGAAGGCAAGCCGTCCATGCGCGCTGCCAGCCCGCCCGAGTTCAAGGGCGAGGCCGGAGTGTGGTCGCCGGAGGATCTCTTTGTTGCTTCTGTGAACGTATGCACGATGGCTACCTTCGCAGCTTTCGTCGAACGCAACAAACTCCCGGTCGTCTCTTATTCCTGCTCGGCCGAGGGTACGATTGAGTTTGTGGATTCTGGCTACCGTTTTACCAGGATTGTGCTGCGGCCGAAGATCGTGCTGCAAACCGCCGAAGCGGTCCCATTGGCGGAGAAGACCATACACGATGCACACCGGAGCTGCATCGTCTCGAGGTCGATTGCCACCCAAGTTGACCTGGTACCGGTCCTATCGGTTCAGTCTTCAGCCTAGCCCCATGGGAGAAGCGCCGGCTGTAACCATTATCGGCGGCGGTCTGGCGGGAAGCGAAGCTGCCTGGCAGGCAGCTTCGCGCGGGCACCGGGTGCAGCTCTTCGAGATGCGCCCCGGCTTCTCCACTCCGGCGCACAAAACCGCGCTGCTGGGGGAGCTCGTATGCAGCAACTCGCTGAAATCGGAATTGCCTGGGACGGCTCCATTCCTCCTCAAGGAAGAGCTCCGTTCTTTAGGGAGCCTGCTCATGAGGGTGGCCGACGAAGTGAAGATACCCGCGGGTCACGCCCTTGCCGTCGATCGCGAAGAGTTCTCGCGTCGATTGACGGAGGAAATTTCGCGGCATCCCAATATCCGGGTGTTTCGGGAGGAGGTGCGCGCGCTGCCCCCGGAAGGCATTACGGTCGTTGCCTCCGGCCCCCTGACGTCAAAAGCTCTTGCAGATTCCATTGCCGGATTCACCGGGTCGGGCCAGCTCTATTTTTACGATGCGATTTCCCCCATCGTCGACGCGACCACACTAGATCGCTCCCGGCTTTTTGCGGCTTCGAGATATGGAAAAGGCGGCGAGGATTACCTGAATGCGCCCATGACGAAGGAGGAGTATGGGGGCTTCTATGCAGCCTTGATCTCGGCTGAATCCGTTCCCTTGCACGAGTTTGAGCAGGCGGTCTATTTCGAGGGGTGCCTTCCCATCGAGGAGCTCGCGAGGCGCGGAGTCGACACCCTTCGCTTCGGGCCGATGAAGCCGGTCGGCCTCACCGATCCACGGACAGGACGAAGGCCATATGCGGCGGTTCAGCTGCGCCTGGAGAACCGCATGGCGGACAGTTACAACCTCGTTGGATTTCAGAATCATCTGCGTTTTCCGGAGCAGGCCAGGGTGTTCAGAATGATTCCCGGTCTGGAAAACGCCCAGTTTTTGCGCTTCGGGCAGATTCACCGGAATACCTTCATCCAGTCTCCCCGCATACTCCTGCCCACGCTGCAAACACGCAGCCGCGCCACTCTTTTGTTCGCAGGGCAGATCTGTGGCGTGGAAGGATATGTGGAATCCATAGCCACGGGCCTATTGGCTGGCCTCAACGCTGCTCGCCTTGCTGAAGGCCTGGGCGCGGTGTTTCCGCCGCGTTCCACTGCTTGTGGCAGCCTGGTGGAGTATATAGCCCATGCCGATCCGGCTCATTTCCAGCCGGCCAACATCAGCTTCGGGCTCTTGCCCGAAGCACCGCCAGAGTTGAAAATGAAGGTAAGAGACCGCAAAGAACGGCATGCGATCCAGGTGCGGGACGCGCTTGCCGTGATGACGAAGTGGTCTGCCGAGGCAGTGGTCGACCGGCTGGGAACATCCTGAATCCGATAAGGGACGTGTATGCCAAAGAGAAGCCAAAGTTTTGAAGCGGCCGTGAAACTCCCATCGGTCTGCCCGATGGATTGCCCCGACCGATGCAGCCTTGAAATCGGACTGGATGGTGGTGAGGTTGCATCCATCAGTGGGAGCCATCTTCATTCGACAACGGCCGGGGTTATCTGCACGAAGGTGAGCCGGTTTGCGCAGCGCTTGTATGGCCCCGATCGGGTCCTTTACCCGATGCAGCGCATCGGAAAAAAAGGATCCGGCGATTTCGTGCGGATCTCGTGGGAGGACGCAATCCGCGAAATCTCGCGCCGCCTGGAAAAGGTCCGTGGCACTTACGGCCCGGAGGCCATCCTTCCCTTTGCCTATGGAGGTTCCAACGGCCTGCTGACGCACGAATTCGTCGACGCCTGGTTTTTCAGAAGGCTGGGCTCTTCGCGGAGCGAGCGCACTTTGTGCGCCGCTTCCACTACCATGGCGCTGGATGCCATCTACGGCCGTATGCCCGGCACGGCGATGGAAGATTATCCGGAAGCCAGGTTCATCCTCATCTGGGGCGCCAATCCCGTTCACAGCAACATTCACCTGGTGCCGCACCTGAAAGAGGCGCGCCGCCGGGGAGCCCGAATCGGCCTGGTAGATCCAAGGAGGATGCTTGGACCGGGTCTGGTAGATCTCCACCTTCAGCCCTATCCCGGTACGGATGTCGCAGTAGCGCTGGCCATGATTCATTTCATGGAGAAGGAGGGGCTCGCAGACCATTCTTTCCTCGAAAAAAGCTCCACCGGGTGGCAGCGATTACTTCAGTACGCGGAGGGCTTCCCGCTTGAATATGCGGCCAGGATCGCCCGGGTCGAGCCCGAATCTATTGTGCTCCTGGCCCGGGCCTATGCTGAATCCAACCCGGCCGTACTGCGCTGCGGTTGGGGTCTGGAGCGCAATCGGAACGGACTGGCGGCGGTGGCAGCGGTCCTAGCCATTCCCGCAGTTGCCGGCAAATTCGGAAAATGCGGCGGCGGCTTCACGCTCAGCAGCAGCAAAGCCTATAAAGTGAATGCCGATGAACTCGCGGGGATCCCGGAGCCTCAAACCCGCAGCATCAATCAAGCGCATCTTGGACGGGCCCTTCTCAAGGGGGCTTCGCCTCCGATCCAGGCTCTGTTCGTCTATAACTGCAATCCCGCAGCGACCGTTCCGGACCACAATCGAGTAATCACCGGCTTGTGCCGCGAAGACCTGTTTACCGTTGTTCTCGAACAGGTGATGACTGACACTGCAATGCATGCCGACATCGTTCTTCCGGCAACGACGTTTCTCGAGCACCGGGAATTGAGCAAAAGCTATGGTACCTATGCGCTTCAGTATGCCGAGCCCGTGATTTCTCCCCGTGGAGAGGCCAAATCCAACGCAGAGGTTTTCCAGTTGCTGGGGCGAGCCATGGGCTGGACGGACGGTCCATTTGCCGAGGATGAAGAAGCGCTCCTGAGACGCGCGCTCGATTCCGTCCACGGCCCTTTCGAAGGGGTTCTGAGCGCCGAAAGGCTCCGTCAGGAACGGATTGCCTATTTTCATTTTCCCGGCCGCCGCCCGGTCCAATTCGAAACGGTTTTCCCGGAAACGGATGACGGAAAAATTCACCTGTATGCATCCAGCCTCGGAGATGAGCCCTATAAATTCCGCGCGGAGGTTTCCAGCCCCGATTATCCGCTTGCGTTGATTTCGCCCGCGAGCAACAAGAGCATCAGTTCGACCCTTGCCGAATTCAACCTTCTGGACGTCAAGCTGGAAATGAGCCCCTCAGATGCTGCCGATCGCGGATTGAAGGATGGCGACGCCGTCCGCATTTTCAACTCCCTGGGAGAGGTGCAGTGCGGCTTGAAGATCGATCCCCGCTTGAAAGTGGGGGTGGCCAGCCTGGCCAAAGGGATATGGCGGCGAGCCACTCTCAACCATTCCAATGGCAATGCTCTCGTCGCAGACAGCATCACCCCTGTCTCCGGCGGAGCCTGCTACAATGATGCCCGCGTCCAGGTTGAAAAGCTTCGTGACAGGGTTGCGAGCCACGCTATCCCGGAAGGACGCGGATGAATATGGAATTCACCCAATTATGAGCGCCGCTCTGGCTTCCTGGTTCGTAAAATTCGCGGATCACCTTCAATTTCAGCGAAACGCCTCGGAGCATACTCTGCGCAACTATGCCTCCGACCTCGAACAATTCCGTCATTTCCTAACTCACTCTGCCGACGGGAACGAACGAGCCGAGCCCGAGCTTCAGCAAATCGACAACCTGACGATCCGGGAATTTCTGGGAGAGCTTTACCGGCGCGGCAACGGCAAATCCTCGGTAGCGCGCAAGCTCGCCGCCCTTCGTTCCTTTTTTAAATTCCTTGCCGCTCAAAAAGCGATTCAGGGCAATCCCGCCAAAATCGTAGCTTCTCCCCGAAAGGACAAAAGGCTTCCTGAATTCATGATGCGCGAAAGCGCCGCGGAGCTGGTGGAAGCCCCCGATTCCTCAACGATCCTTGGCAAAAGGGATCGGGCCATCCTCGAACTCCTCTATGCATCGGGACTGCGGGTCAGCGAACTGGTTCACCTGGATCTGTCGGATATCGATTTTTCCGACAGCCTGATTCGGATTCTGGGAAAAGGGCGCAAGGAACGCATCGTGCCTTTTGGCCGGAAGGCTTCCGAGGCTCTTCAGGATTATCTGCTCGTCCGCACCGATCTGGCGGCGAAGCGAAAGGGCGCTGAGAAGGCTTCGAGGCCGGCAGGCCGGGCGCTTCCCGCCGTGGCTGTTTTCCTGAATGCTCGTGGCGGTCGTTTGACCACGCGCAGCATCGGTCATATCGTGGACCGCTATGTCGGCACCATGGCTCACCGATTGAAAGTCCACCCGCACACCCTTCGGCACACCTTTGCCACTCATATGCTCGACGCCGGCGCGGATTTGCGTTCCATCCAGGAGTTGCTGGGCCACGAGAGTCTGTCCACCACTCAAAAATACACCCACGTAACGACCGAGCAACTGATGAGGGTTTACCGTGCCTGCCATCCCCGGGCCAGGAAGGGCTCATCATGAGACGGCATGAGAGGAAGCGAGGAATATCCCAATGAGCTTTGCGTCGCTATTCGGGATTGCCGGCATAGTGATTCTGGCATTAATGACCCTGCTGTGGCTCCTGAGCCTCAAGATCCGGAACGCCGGGATCGTCGATGCTTTCTGGGGATCGGGTTTCGTTGTCTGCTGCTGGGTGTATTTTGCGTTTTCGAAACATGGCTATCTGCCGCGCAAAGTTCTCCTTGCCTCCATGGTGACCCTGTGGGGTGTCCGTCTGTCTTTGCATATCATGGGGCGTAATTGGGGAAAAGATGAGGACTTCCGCTATCGGAAGTGGCGGGAGGAGGCAGGAACGTCCTGGTGGTGGCGAAGCTTCATTCACGTTTTCTTATTGCAGGGAATCCTGCTTTGGGTCATTTCTGCTCCCTTCCTGATCGCCCAGATCCGGATGCTCCCGCAGCGCTGGACGCTCCTCGACATCGCCGCCGTCCCGGTTTGGCTGACCGGTTTCTTCTTTGAAACAGCGGGAGATTGGCAACTTCGCCGCTTCCGAAAGAATCCGGAAAACAAGGGAAAGGTGCTGGATTCAGGGGTGTGGCGATACACCCGTCACCCCAACTATTTTGGGGATGCCGTTCAGTGGTGGGCCTATTTTCTTGTCGCCGCTTCAACCGGAGCCTGGTGGACGGTGTTCAGCCCGCTGGTCATGACCTACCTGCTGGTAAACGTCTCAGGGGTGCCACTCCTGGAAAAGTCACTCCTGGAAAACAGGCCCGGCTACCGGGAGTACGTGCAAAAAACTCCTGCGTTTTTCCCCTGGTTCCCCCGGGCCCGATGAAGGAGGTTGTGGCTTTTTCACGATTTTGTGCGAAGATAACTGCCGGCGATAGCCACCTGACCTTCGATGGATTGGAAATTGCGACTGGAGGCCCGGCCTTTCGGAGTCAGGTCTGAGTTCTTTTATGTATCTGCTCCCGGAGCGATTTCTCACCTGGCACCGCATTCTATTCTGCTTCGGGACGGGCAGCCACCTAAACCTGAAATCCTGCGAGCGAACATTATGAAAAATATGAACCGTCGTAATTTTATCAAAACGTCGGCAATCGGAGCCGCCGGGGCAGGTTTGCCCGCAAGCTCCTGGGCGCGAGTGCTCGGCGCCAATGATGATGTAAGATTCGCCGTCGTCGGCTTCAATGGCAGGGGCAGAAACCATATTCAGGGAATGAGTAGGGTTCCCGGGGTGCGGCTTACCGCTCTTTGCGACGTCGACCAGAACGTGCTCGATGCCGAAGCCAAAAGGGCAAAAGACAAAGGGCAGGAGGTGGAGACTTATCTCGACATCCGGAAACTGTTGGAGAGCAAAAATATCGACGCGGTGACGATTGCCACTCCAAACCATTGGCATTCGCTGGCGGCTATCTGGGCAGTTCAGGCCGGAAAGGACGTCTATGTCGAAAAGCCGGTTTCCCACAACGTATTCGAAGGCCGGAGGTTGGTGGAGATTGCCCGCAAAGAGAACCGCATCGTGCAGGCGGGCATGCAGATCCGCTCTTCCATCACGGGGGTTGGAGAAGCCGTCAAATGGGTCCGCGCCGGCAACCTGGGAAAGATCCTTATATCGAGAGGGCTCTGCTACAAGCGCCGGGACAGCATTGGAAAAGTGGACGGCCCGCAGCCGATTCCGCCGGGCATCGATTACGACCTTTGGTGTGGCCCTGCGCTCAAGCTTCCTTTGATGCGCAAGCGGCTTCATTATGACTGGCACTGGGTTTGGAATACCGGCAACGGCGACCTCGGCAACCAGGGGATCCACCAGATGGATATCGCCCGCTGGTTCCTGGGCGAGGCCGAACTTGCGCCGGCGGTCTCCAGTGTCGGCTGCCGGCTGGGCTATGTCGACGACGGAGAAACGCCCAACACGCAGTACGTGTACCAGGGTTATCCTTCGGCTCCGCTGATTTTCGAAGTGCGCGGGCTGCCATCGAAAAAGGACACCAGAGCGATGGATAAATACAAGGGTGCCGATATTGGCAATGTGATCGAGTGCGAAGGAGGGCATGTAACCGTGCCGAGCTACACTTCGGCTATCGCCTATGACAAAGAAGGAAAGGTCATCAAGGAGTGGAAAGGAGAGGAGAGCCACTACGAGAATTTCGTCAAAGCGATCCGGAGCCGAAAATATACCGATCTGAACGGCGACATACTGGAAGGCCATATTTCCAGCGCGTTGTGCCACACGGGCAACGTTTCCTACCAGCTGGGCCAGAAAGCCTCGCCGGAGGCGGTCAAAGAAAAAATCAAGGGCGACAAAGGAGCTCTGGAGACCTTCGAGCGCATGGCGGAGCACCTGGCCGCGAACGGCGTCGACATCGCCAAAGAGTGGGTGACGATCGGCGTTCCACTAAAGATGGACCCGAAGACAGAGAAGTTCCTTGGCAATGCCAAAGCCGCTGAATTGCTCACCCGGCCTTATCGTCCCGGATTCGTGGTTCCGGCCAAGGGCTGACATCCCATCGAAACGCGACGGCCTCCAAGGGCCTTAAGGTTTTTTGGCCCTTGGAGGTCTCAGTGGTTCCATTCTTGGCGCGAGTCTGATTTTCAGGGTTTGGCGACTAAAGCCACCCTTTACCGTACTGGGGAAGGAGACCAAAATCTGCCTCTGGGCGCCGTCCGCCAGCTTGCCCCCTTCGACGGCCTCGATCCCGAGTGCGGTCCAAATCCTCAGGGGATAGGTTTCCCCGGCTTTTCCCTCCAGGGTTGCCGTCAAACTGGAGTCTTCCCGGCCCAATCCAAGGATTTTCAGGCCCCGGCTGGAATCCCCGATCTCAGGCGCCTGCCGGGGGGCGTCGATTTCAATCCCTGGCTCATATTCGTAGAGGACCTCGGTCTTTGGCTCGAGCGGGGTTTCCACCAGGAAGTGAATGTCCTGGCCGCTTGTGGCATCCATCTTCGGCGTAAGGGTCTTTCCGTTCACCGTGACGCGCACCATACGCGAAAAGAGGTCGAAGGCCGGGGAAAGTCTCAGCTTGATGGATCCGTTTCCTCCCATAAAGGTTGCTCGCCATTTTCCCGGAGTGCGTTCAAAAGCCACATCGACCGCCTGAGCGCCGACCCGGTATTGCCGGATCCGGGCGTTGTCCCACGAAGGCGGCAGATGAGGCTTGCATTCCAGTATCCCTTCGAAAGCGTCTCCGCGCAGCCCGAACAATCCGCGCACTAAGGGAGTGACGATTCCTGCTGAAGAGAATAGCTGGTGGGGAACCGCTGTTTCCAGTGGCCTGTAATAATCTCCTGAAATCAGTTCCGGATGGGAACCCAGCGCCCCGATCCAGGTCAGGCGGGCATTTGCCATGACGGCCTGGTACCCTGAAAACCCACGATGCCGTTCATATTGAGCGGCGCCCGCCAGACCGGTCAGGAAGGGCCAGACTGCTCCGTTATTGTAGGCGGCAGGATCATAGGCTTTGCTGCTGCCGGCCAGCATGCGCACTCCCCAGTCGGTGCTTAGGTCCGCCGATCCCATTTTTTCGACCGTGGCGTCGGCCCGCTCGCCGCCAAGTATTCCGAGCATGATTCCGAGAGAGGGCCACGCTGTGATTTCGCGGTTCTGGTTTCCCGAAATCGTCAATGCGTGGATAAAGGAGCCGAGTTCGGGCGACCAGAATTTCTCATTGGCGGCCTTGATCGCCTTTTCGTACAGCGCGTTCGCCTCCTCCTGGAGCGGCGCCTCTCCCATGATTCCGGCCATCGCGGCCACAGCACGCCAGGCCGACGGGCTGAGGCTTCCGAGCAGGATGTCGGTCTTGAGCCCTTCCAGGAGGGATCCCAATTCAGACGCCCCAAGGCCGGCCTTCGTATTGTCCATCAGGCCATCTCCGTCCTCGTCCGTGCTGCGGCAATACTGGTAAGCCCGTTTAAGAGAGGGCCAACTTTCACGCAGGAACTGCCGGTCACCGCTTTGGCGCAGGTAATCGTAAAGGGAAGTGATGTAGAAAGGGGTGGTGTCGCCGTGGTAGTAGCCGTATGGATACTCCTCGAACCAGCGGAGCCAGCCGGCGGCTTGGGTCAATTCGTGCATCATTTTGCCGTCGGCCCGCTGCCTTTTCTGCAGGAACTCAAACGCCCGGCGCATCATGTCGAAGGCACCATAGCTCGATATGGCGTATTGATTGAGGTAGGTGTCGCCGCCGAAAAACCAGCCGAATCCGGGCCGTGCACTGTCGCCTGAGGTTCCCCACCCGGCGATCAGGCCGGTTCCCAGGTCGGGATTGTCGACGAACCCCTTGTCGATCGCCACCTTGGCCCATTCGAAGGCGAGATTCAGATCCGCTTCTGGAGTTTCCACATGCAGAAGGTTTTCTCTCAAGGAACGGAAATGCCGGACCAGATTCGAGTGCTCCCCGGGGATCCGGCTCAACAGTGAATCGTAAACTTCATAGGCGGCATCCCGCGCAGTCAGGCTTCCGGCAATTACCACGGGGTAGAAGTATTTTCTGGCGATCTGCGGATCAATCTTGATGTCGAAGCTGACGGCGCCTTTGCCAAGTTCATGAGCAGGAGTGCTGGACCCTCGAAGCCCGGCAGGAGATCCGATCAGACCGCTGTATTTTCTGCGGCTCTCGCTGATGATGAAAAGACGGCGCTCGTCGCTCCAGGATGCGTACTGACCGCCCAGGCCTGCCGGCCACATCGGTTTTAAATCGGGTACAAAGCTTACGCTCAAGGTGAGCGGCCGCGAAGTTTCGATGTCGAGAAGCAGGACTGACCCCGGCGAATCGAGAGGTGTGAAGAAGATTTGGCGGATGGTGAACAGGGAATGCGTGGAGGTCAATGTGACCGATTCAGGGCGGACTGCCACCAGATCTGTCCGGCCGCCCAGCTCCACGGTTTCGTCGCTGCCATCAATAGCCACACGCAGCCGGCAGTCATGGAACAATTTGAGCGGATAAACCCACGCTTCGAAGCCCTCCCCTTCGGTCCCAAGAATGCCGGCCCGGCGCGACATACTATCGAAGTACCGGCCGGGTTTTGCCGCTGTTTTGAGCTCTATAGGGCTGGCCGGCATTTCGAACCGCTTGACCAGGCCGGAGGCCAGGTCGGCTGCGAAGAGCGAGGGTAACAACGACAGCGAAAGCAAACAGCCAAAAAACGGTTTCATATGTTTTCCCGGAATCGTCTAAACATGATTGTGCAGGGCAAGTTCCTTGGGGTGAGGATTCAAGTAGACCTGGCTCGCCAGGTAGGCAATCTCATGGCGCCGGACGTAATGCTTGATCAAAGTGACGGGAACGATCAGCGGAAGAAGGCCCGCCTGATAATCCTCAATCAGTCCGCCGAGTTCCTGCCGCGAAGCTGCATCCAGCTGTTTGGTGAAGTACCCGGCCATATGTTGCAGGACGTTGGCGTGACGGCCGCGTGTGGCCAGGATGGCCAGGGCGCTCATGAATCCTTCGTGATACCTGCAGCTCAGCTCATTCCTGGGTATTCCCTTGGCTTCGGCCACTAAGCGGCCGAGCTCATTGTATGATTTAGGGGAGTGGGCCAGCAAAGTCAGCTTGTGAACCGTGTGAAATTCCACCAGGCTCCGCACATTCCACCGGCTGCTCCACAAATTTTGGATCCTGCGATAGGCGAAAACCCGCTCAATCCAGTTTTCGCGCAGACGCGGATCGCAGAGCCGGCCATCTTCCTCGATCGGCAGGTGTGAGAAATTTTCCATGAGAGTCTGCGCGAAAAGCCCGCGGCCTGACCGGCTCGGCATTCCGGTGGGAGCATAAACCCGGACCCTGAAAGCGCCGCAGCTGGGGGAGTCGCTTTTTAAAATGTAGCCTCCGAGGTTTTCATTCTCCAGCGCCTTGATCCGGGCGCGGGCGAATTCGCGCATGCTGCAGGTAAAATCCTGCCCCTTTTTGGGCATGACGAGCCGGATATCGCCTTCGATTTGTTCGAGGCGCATCGTGTCCCGCGGCGTTCCCAGGCCCAGCTCGAGTTCCGGACAAACGGGCACCCACTCGAAATATTGGCCCAGCGTTCCGGTGATATACCGGTCGTGCTTGTGCCCTCCGTCGAATCGGACTTTTTCTCCCAAAAGGCAGGATGAAATGCCGATGCGAATGGATTGGGCTGCCGGGTTTGCCTTGGACTCCGCTGTTGCTTCCTTCATAGTCGACTCCTCCGGAAATCTTCATTTTGAAATTATAATCTCGCAACTGCCCTCGCTGCCATGAATGTGACGTGCCGTTACAGGCGGTGTAGAATACCGTTTCAGTTCAGTCAAACCGGGAGGCAGCCTGCTTATGCCGAAGAGTTCCATCTGGTGGATCCGCCGTGATCTCCGCCTGCATGACAACCAGGCCTTGATGAAGGCGTTGGAGGCTGGCGAAACCTTGGTCCCCCTTTTCATCCTCGATCCCGCAATCTTGGACAGCCGAGATCACTCTCAGGCCGATCGGCGAAAGGGGTTTCTGTTCGGCGGCTTGCGGAATCTGGATCAGAGCCTCCGTCGACGCGGCAGCCGTTTAATAGTACGCCATGGGCAAGCCGAAACAGGCACTCGCAGATGTTGTCCGGGAGAGCGGTGCCGAGGCCGTTTTTGCGGAAGAGGACTATAGCCCCTATGCGCGGAGGAGAGACGAGATTGTCGCGGCGAGCCTCCCCCTCCGGCTGGTGAGGGGAGTGACCGTTTTTCATCCGGATGAGATCAAAAAGGGGGACGGAGGAAGCTACACCGTTTTTACCCCTTTCAGCCGTGCCTGGCGTGCGCGCCCGCTCCCTTCCAGCCAGGCGCTTCATGGCTCTCCGGCTAAGCTTGGGCCTGTCCCACCTCTCGGTACGTGTACTCTGCCCGATCTTCCAGTACCCGCCGGTTTTCCGCCAGGGGAGGAAGAAGCGCAACGCCGCCTGGGGGCATTTTTGAAGGGCCCGGTTTTTGAATATCGGCGCAGACGCGATCTTCCCGCTGAGGATGGCACCTCGATCCTCTCGCCTTACCTTCGTTTCGGGATGATTTCGCCTCGGCTGGCCGCGGTCACCGCCGCTTCAATCCGCGAGAATGCCGCACCGGACGACGCCGCGCGCGATGGGGTGGATTGCTGGATCAACGAGCTTATATGGCGGGAGTTTTACCTTTCCGTGCTTTATCACTTTCCCTCCGTGCTCAAGCATTCCTTCAACCAAGCGTTTCGCTCGGTACCCTGGCGCAAAGATAAAGCGCAGCTTTCGGCCTGGCAGCAAGGACGAACGGGCTATCCGATCGTGGACGCCGGAATGAGGCAATTGCAGGAGACGGGCTGGATGCACAACAGGCTGCGCATGATCGCCGCTTCGTTCCTGGTCAAGGACCTGCTCATCGACTGGAGGGAAGGGGAGCGCTGGTTCATGAGGCGTCTGATCGACGGTGATCCTGCTTCCAACAATGGCGGATGGCAGTGGACCGCCGGCGTCGGCACCGATGCGGCTCCCTATTTCCGTATCTTCAATCCCATCCTGCAGAGCCGCAAGTTTGACCCTCAGGGAATTTTCATCCGGCGTTGGGTGCCTGAACTGGCGAATGTGCCCGGTAAATTCGTGCACGAGCCCTGGACTATGACCGGCGATCTGCAGCAGCGGTCGGGGTGTATCCTTGGCAAAGATTATCCTCTTCCGCTCGTCGATCACGCCTTGGCACGCGACCGTACCTTGGCCGCGTTTAAATACAGATAGATCGATCGACCAGAACACCGGGAATGCTGCAGTGGGCAGAAAGCATGGCGCCGGGATGCAGGATTTCTCCCTGAAGCCAATTATTCAATTTCCGCTGAGGCGTAGCGGTTCCCAGCCCGCAGGCCAGACCTGGAGCAAATAATTGGGGTCACTCCTGTATTTTTCCACTTCGCCAATCCAGGCGGGTCCTTCAAAGAAAACCAAATAGGCTCCATCCGTTTTGCGAAAGTCGAACGCACCAGCGGTTACGGCCCAAAGGGCAAGAACACCGCAGCCCAGACGAACTTTGTGCGGGAGGTCGTTTTCCCTCAAGGCGATTAGCGCCAGGGCCAGGTAGATGAAAAGGCTTGAGCACAAAAAATAACGCTCAGAGCAGATGGGCGAGATCAGTAGCGCATGATTTTCGAGAGTCTGGGATTCAGCGGCACCAATCCAGCTTAGTGTGGCTATCAGGAACGCAGCTACGCAAAGTAGCCTCGCTTCCTGGAGCCTGCTGACAAATACCATATAACCTAAAACACCACACAAGACCACAGCCAGCGATGTTGAATCAAGGGGAGAACCGTCTGCAACGATTTGTTGGTATAAGCCGACGGCAAGTCTGTTTGCAATTTGATATCCGGCGAGCGGAAGAATGAACAGTTTGATCAATAGGGCGTGCACAAAAGCGATCGGGTGCAGTCCGATTGTTCTTTGGCCTGGTGCTGTCATCAGGACTATGGCCCCTTGAATGGCAGCACAGACCGTGAGAATCCCCGCCTCGACTGCACGGTGCTTCGCCTTATCGCTGAAGAACTTGAACCAGAAAAGAGGGGTCAGAAAGATGGAAACCACGCCGGTCAAGCCGGCAAGACCGATGACACAGCGGCGAAAAACAATTTGAAACTGCGAAGCCGGGTTGGAGATGAGGATTATTCCAGCACTGAAAGCCAGATAAAATTGGCTGCTTATGGTGGATAACCAGACCTCGTGGTTTGGCAGGATAAAAAGAAGCGCCAGACAAACGGCAACTTTTTCCGGGTACGAAGATACTGATCCTTCGCGGCACGGTAGAACCAACAGCACCGGCAATAGCTGAATCGACGCAGCCAAACAGACTAAAACCAGCGGTGCTGATTCCAGGGGGACGAGTGTAGCCAGCAATGCAGAAACATTGCTAAACAGGCTGAAATAGCCGATATGCGGCGCGAAAAGGGATTTGTACCAAGGCTGTGTAACAGCCGCGGCGAAATAGACGGTGGCCTCTTCCGCCCACAAACGGCCGCTCACAATAAGGATTGGTGCCCGCGCCAGCATGATGATGGAGTAGCATCCGACGAAGATTATGCGGATCCATGTTCTCCGCTCCTGAAACATAAATGCATTCCCTCTAATTCAGATACCCGATATTAAGCCTCGGGATTGGATAGATACAAAGCTAATCAAGGTAGCATTCATGATTCATCAAACACTCTTCAGCGCTGTTCTGCCTGGCACGTTCCCCGAGTGCCGGGGAGGAAGGTCCCGCGGAAACTCGTGCCGCTTTTCTCCCAAATGTCTGCCATGGTCACTCCACAAGAATACAATCGTTTTTTGCGCATGAAGGCCGGCTTCGAGAGCGTCCAGCACGCGCCCGGCGAGGTGGTCGATGTTCGGAGTCATCGCAAAAGGATTCCCGCCCAAGCAACCCGGCCAGGCATTGAGCTTGTCGAACGAGATGAATAGGACATTGGGCCGGTCGGCCGCAAAGCCATGCCTATGAAAGGAGGCTGGAATTCCGGACGCAATAGCCGTTTGAGCGGTTTTCAGGAAGAATCGGCGTCTCCCGGTTTTGCGGGCCGGATTGAATGTCGCGGAGACTCCTTGATTCCAGTGGCGAATGTTGAATATCGATGGCGGCGTTCAGCCCTGGGTATGGCTGAGAGGGACGGGCTTATTCAGGCCGGCTGCAATGCGCATCTTGAGCATTGATCCCACTTCTTCCAGCGCTACCAGATCGATCCGTTTTTCATCACGGGAAAAAAGTTCAACCCGGCCTTCCGCAAGCTTTTGTGCGCCGACAACGATTCGATACGGGATCCCTATCAAGTCAGCATCTTTGAATTTTACTCCGGGCCTTTCGGGGCGATCGTCGAGCAAGACGTCGACACCGCATGCTTCCAGATCCGCATACAGTCTGTTCGCTGCGGCCGCTGTTTCATCCCTGTAGTTGACCGGAGTTATGATCACGCTGAAAGGGGCGATGGCAACAGGCCACACTATGCCGTCCTCATCGTGGTGCTGCTCCACGGCCGAAGCCAGGATTCGATCGAGCCCGATCACGCAGCAGCCTATTTGCACCGGGATCTGATTGCCGCTCGCATTCAAAACTACAGCACCCAAGCTGCCTGAATGCCGCGTCGCAGGTTTTGTTATGCGCCCGATTTCAGAGGCTTTGAGGAGGTCGAGCGGCTTTCCGCAGTCGAGGCAGATATCGCCCTCTTCGACGGTGCGGAGGTCGGCCCACGATGGGCTGAAGTGAACGCCGGGAGCAACTCCCTGCAAGTGATAGTCGGTACGGTTGGCTCCGCACGTCAGGTTCTCCCGACCCTGCAGCTCGAAATCGGCGTAAACGGGAATGGATGAAACGCCGACGGGTCCCAGGCTGCCCACCTCGGCCCCAAAAATCAACCGGATTTCCTCCGGCAGCGCCGGGCTGATCTCGGTGCTGTTCATGAGTGCCGCCAACTTGGCTTCGCTCAACTGGCGGTCCCCGCGAACCAGCAGCAGGCATGGCTTAGAATCTGCGACATAGACCAGCGATTTGATCTGTCGGGCCGGGGGCACCCCCAGAAAATCCGCGATCTCCGCGATGGTTTTCCGCCCCGGCGTGTGAACCTCGACCGGCCCTCGGTCCGCGGGAGGATCCGCTATTTTCTGAGGTGACGCTCCCGCTGTTTCCAGATCCGCAGCATAGCCGCACGCACAGGCGGCGACATCATGATCGCCGCCCTTCAGGGGGATCATGAATTTAGGCACATGATTCTTCCCGGCCATGCCGCCGTTCACCGTCATCCATTTCAGACCGCAGCGGAACAGGATCCTGCAGCAGATTTCCTGGTAGGTCCTACAAGCGAAATCCAGGCCCGCCTCATCTACAGCGAACGAGCAGGAGCTGCAGGCGATGAACTGGCGAAGGCCGAGTAGACCTGATTTGGACGGGGTTTCGTCGCGGAAACCAGCCTGGATCTGGTACCAGGTCTGCGGGAGATCCTTGTAGGACCTCAACTCCCTCCGGGCGAGGTCCGCGAACAGCTCTTCAGCGTACGGATTAAGGTAGAGATCCCTTCCGGCACGGTCTTTGAGGCTGAAAATGCTATCGCCGGATCGATTGTTCGGAAGTGAGTCCGGCCCGGGGTCCGCCGGGTGCAGGGCCGGCAGGAGGAATTCCTGCGCGGCTGCGGCATTCATCTCGTCCCGCACAATCCTGCCGATTTTGGACATGGCCCTCAATCCCAACGGCAGATAGGAACAGATCCCAGGCGCCATCTGGCGCACCAAACCACCGCGAATCAGCAACTTGTGGGACGCGAGTTCGGCATCTGCAGGCGCCTCGCGGAGTGTCGGGATAAAAGATCTGGACCAGCGCATGTAGGCTCCTCCGGTTTTTTGCGCGTATCTATGATTCAGTCATTTTTGGGGCGCCTTGAAGTCCAGTCAAGCACAAACGATCCGGCGGCTGCCTGCTTCGGATTGGTCTTTGAAGGCCTCCGGCGCTGAGGTAGACTGAAATCCATGAAGATCGCACTGGGAAGTGATCACGCCGGCTTCGCGCACAAGGAAGCGCTGAAGCAAGTTCTGGCGGAAGCGGGCGTGGAGGTGGAGGATTGCGGAACAGATTCGCCCGCCAGGGTAGATTACCCTGATTTTGCGGAAAAGGTGGCGGTAGCGGTGCGCGATCACAGGGCAGACCGCGGTGTGCTCGTCTGTGGCACCGGGATAGGGGTGTGTATCGCGGCCAACAAGATCCACGGAATCCGGGCCGCCTCTCCTTGGAGCATCGAGACGGCGCGTCTCAGCCGCGAGCATAACGACGCCAACGTCCTCTGCCTTTCGGGACGCCACATCGACTTGGAACTGGCGACGGCGATGCTGAAAACCTGGCTGACGACTTCCTTTGAAGGGGGCCGGCACCAGCTCCGGATCGATAAAATATCCGCAATGGAGAAAGAGTCATTATCGGAATCCAGGGATCAGGCTATGTTGCCGCCAGGTCCTGTCTCTGAAGGTGGAAAAGCTATGAACGACGCCATCCATAAAGTTGACCCCGAAATTGCGCAGGCTATCTACGACGAAACCCGCAGGCAAAATGAAACACTCGAACTGATTGCGTCCGAGAATTTTGTCAGCGAAGCGGTCCTCCAGGCTGCAGGATCGGTTTTCACGAACAAATATGCTGAAGGGTACCCCGGCAAGCGCTATTACGGGGGATGCGAGTTTGTCGACCGTGTGGAGACACTGGTTCGAGAGCGGGCCAAAAAGCTTTTCGGAGCCGAACATGTCAATGCCCAGCCTCATTCCGGAACGCAGGCGAATGTGGCGGTTTATATGTCCGTCTGCAAGCCCGGCGACACCATTCTTGGCATGAGCCTGGCCCACGGGGGACATTTGACACACGGTCACCCCCTCAATTTTTCCGGAAAAATGTACAAGGTGGTTTCCTATGGCGTGCGCCAGGATACGGAGACTATCGACTACGACGCCCTCGCCCAGGTAGCCGCGGAGACCCGGCCCACCCTGATTATATGCGGAGCGAGCGCCTATCCCCGCGTGCTGGATTTCCAGCGGATTGCAGAGATCGCCCGCTCGGTTGGGGCTTATTGCATGGCGGATATCGCGCACATCGCCGGGTTGGTTGCGGCCGGATTGCATCCCAGCCCCTTTCCGCACATGGACTTTGTCACAACCACCACCCACAAAACGCTGCGCGGGCCTCGTGGCGGCCTGATCATGTGTCGCGAAGGCCTCGCTAAGGAATTGGACAAAGCCGTTTTCCCCGGGATTCAAGGGGGGCCTCTCGTCCACATCATCGCGGCCAAGGCGGTCTGCCTGCTGGAGGCGCTGCAGCCCTCTTTCCTTGCCTACCAGCGCCAAATCGTTGCAAACGCAGCCTGCCTCGCCGAGACAATAGCCGCCGAAGGATTCCGGCTGGTATCCGGCGGCACCGATAACCACCTGATGCTGGTGGATGTCTTCGACAAGGGTATCACCGGCAAAGAAGCGGAACAGGCTCTCGAAAGATCGAATATCACGGTGAACAAGAACACGATCCCGTTCGACAAGAATTCCCCCATGGTGGCAAGCGGAATCCGGGTCGGCACTCCGGCGGTTACCAGCCGGGGCATGAAGGAAGCAGAGATGAAAATAATAGGATCCCTGATCGCGGAAGTTCTGAAATCTCCATCCGACGCTGCTGTGCATGCCAGGGTCCGCAAAGCCGTACTCGAGTTGACAGGCGGGTTTCCACTCTACCCTGCTCGCCTGGCGGTCGCCCCCGTTCAATAACAGGGAAGGGTACAAGCCGGCAGCCGGCATGGATTAGATAATCAGACCAGGCAGCAAATGAACATCCGGCTTCCAGTCGCGGCCGAGATCTGCAATCCCGAATCCGATGATGAACAAGACCGATTTGTCCGATATGCTCGGCCCGGATGGGCCGATTGCCCGGTGCCATCCCAATTATGAGTTCAGGCCGGGCCAGCTGCAAATGGCCGAAGCCGTCGCCGAAGCGATCAGAAACCGCCACCATCTATGTGTCGAAGCCGGGACAGGTACCGGCAAGACGCTGGCCTATCTCCTGCCCGGCATTTATTCGGGCAAGCGGATCGTTATTTCAACCGGCACGAAAAATCTTCAGGAGCAGCTTTTTTTCAAGGATATCCCCTTCCTGGAAAAAGCGCTGAACCGGAAACTCTCAGCCTGCTACCTCAAAGGCAGAAGCAACTATCTCTGCCTCAAGAGGCTGAACGAAATCGATAGCCAGGGCTACCTCTTCACTCCCTATGACGGCGGATATCTCAAATCGATCCGGGCCTGGGCCAGGAAAACTGAAACCGGGGACAAAACCGAGCTCAAAGAACTTCCGGAAGATATGGTGCTTTGGCACCACCTGGATGCCCGTCGCGAAATCTGCACCGGCCAGAAGTGCCGTGACTTCGACTCGTGCTTTGTCACAAAGGTCAGGCAGCGGGCGATGGAATCCGACATTGTCATCGTCAATCACCACCTTTTTTTTGCCGACCTGGCATTGCGCCAGGGCGATTTCGGAGCGGTGCTGCCCGATTATTCGGTGGCCATATTCGACGAGGCTCACGACCTCGAAGAGGTGGTCACGCAATATTTCGGGATTATGGTGAGCAGCTACAGGCTCGAGGAACTCGTGCGGGATGCGGAAAAAGCTCTCGGCGAGTCGGGGGCGCCATCCGACTTCCTCGAGGCGCAGCTGGCCAAATTGTCCAAATGCGCCAACGAGTTTTTCGGGAAATTCCGCCACAAGGAAGGGCGTTTCTCCCTGCACGAATTGGGGAACGGCCTCGCCGTACGTCGCGGGCCGCGTAACGAAGATACACTGAGCGATGCCTACAGCGCCCTGGTTTCCCAGCTCACCATGGCTCAATCGGGCCTGGAGGGACTTGCCAACCAGTCCGATTCCATTGAATCCGCGATCCGCCGCGCTACCGAAATCCGTGATGAGCTGGCTGCCATCCTGGAATCGGGATCCAAAGAAAGCGTTTACTGGTACGAGAGCCGGGGCCGAGGGATTTTTCTTTGGGCATCCCCGATTCATGTGTCGTCGATCCTGAAGAACCGTTTGTTCGAACAGGTGGAGACCGTTATTCTTACCTCGGCCACCCTGTCGACGGGCGGGGATTTTTCCTTCATTCGCTCTCGTCTCGGGTTGATGCAAACCGAGGAATTGCTGCTCGGCTCTCACTTTGATTTCGCGTGCCAGGCGATTTTTTATATCCCCAGGGATATACCCGAACCGCGTGAAGAAGGTTGGGTTCGCCGTGCTTGTCTCGAACTCGAGAAGATTCTCGAAGCCAGCCAGGGACGGGCATTTGTTCTTTTCACCAGCTATGCGCAGATGCAGCAGGTACACCGCACCCTGCAGGGGCGCCTTGCATTCCCCATGCTTCTGCAGGGGGAAATGAGCAAAGCGGGGCTTCTGGAGGCTTTCCGTTCTACCCCGAATGCGGTTCTTTTTGCGACGAGCAGCTTCTGGCAGGGGGTCGACGTCCAAGGGGAGCAACTGAGCTGCGTTGTCATAGACAAGCTTCCGTTTTCGGTGCCCAGCGATCCGGTCGTGGCTGCGAGAATCCGTCATCTCAATGATTCCGGGGGGAATGCATTTTACGAATACCAGATCCCCGAAGCGGTGATACTGCTCAAACAGGGATTTGGACGGCTTATACGGAGCAGTTCCGATCGGGGAATATTGGCTTTGCTCGACAAGCGGGTGATCACCAAGAGCTACGGCAGGACCTTTCTAGACAGCCTTCCCCCGGCCCCGGTGACCCATCGGATGGAGGATCTGAGAAACTTTCTTGCTTAGACCGCATCTTTCCCATAGGAAGAGAGTTGAGCGTTTGTTGACACGCTGTCCAATACGGACTTAAAATGCGATTTTGACATCGTAGATCTATCGTTTTATAAGTAGCGTCAGTTAGGAGGCGAAATGGTTAATCCGAGTAGAAAATATGTTCTTATCACGCTGTCCCTCGCCTTGGCTTTTGCCCTAGTGGTTCCAGCCATGGCTCAAAACAGGATCATCAAGGGAAAGGTCACGAACGACAAGGGCGAGCCGGTGACTGGTGCCGAGATCAAGATTGTCGGGACCGACGTCAAGCGCGAGTACAGTGTCAAGTCCGACAAAAAAGGTGAATTTTTCTATATGGGGCTGCCTTTCGGGCAATACCGCGTCGTTGTCCGCGCAGCAGGATATCAGCCCGATTTTGTCCAGGGAGTGCAGCCCAGCATTTCCGAAGAACGGGAAGTCAACTTTAAACTGAATCCGGGGGCGGACCGTAAGCTGCCGTTCGAGATGACTGCACAGGAGCTGGAAAAGGCGAAGGCGGAATCGCAGAAAGCCGAAAAGCAGAAACAGTCATCAGCCGAAGTGAAGGCGGCTTTTGACGCCGGACTCGCTCTCGCGGGTCAGGGCAAATACGAGGAAGCTCTCGTCGAATACAAGAAGGCGCTTGAAAAAGACCAGGATCAGCCCTACGTCCAGGCCAACATGGCCGATACGCTTTCAAAGCTGAATAAGAACGAAGAAGCGTTGGCAGCCTATGAGAAGGCAATTGCCTTGAAGCCGGATGATGCCGCCATGTACACCAATATGGGCGTGCTCCTTGGCAAGATGGGCAAGACCGCCGAATCTCAGGAGGCTTTCAAGAAGGCGGCTTCGGTGAATCCGGGAGCTGCCGGTCAGAACTTCTACAATCTTGGCGCTACGCTGGTCAACGCCGGCAAGGCCAGTGAAGCCGTGGAAGCGTTCAAACAGGCCATCGCCGCCGACCCGAACTTCGCCGAGGCCTATTTCCAGCTGGGTATCTGCATGTCAGGCAACCAAAATACCATTCCTGAAGCCGTCAAAGCGCTCCAGAAATACATAGAAATCGGTCAGAAACCCGATCAGGTGGAAGTGGCCAAACAGCTGATTCAGGCTCTGGGCGCACAGCCGGGTGAAAAAGGGTTCAAAGCGGACAAGAAGGACGACAAAAAGAAGAAACCCTAAAGCAACGACGCATAGTTGTCCCATGCAGAACGGGGCGCCAACCGGCGCCCCGTTTCATTTTGGGGTTCATCGATGATAAGAAGCCGATGATAGAAGACGGGGAAATGCAATTGCCGGGATGGGAATCCGCTTCCGAGTTTTGCGATTCAAACCCGAATACTGGCTGTTACCCGTGTCGTTCCGACGAGAAGAGGCATTCCGCCCGCCGGCAGCCGACATCGGCCAGGCTTTCCAGGGCCGATAATGCAGACTCGGCTACAGCCTTATCAGGACTTGTGGTGAGCTCGTAAATGCATTCTATTGTAGAAGCTGCAATTTCGTTGGGCCGGTGCCAATAAGCCACGGATAATTCGGAAATCCCCAGGCACTGAAGCTCCGGATCCCGATGTGCGGTCAATTCCAGCAACGCCCGGATGGATCGTTCCCCACCCTGCTGGGCGATGGTTCCAAGCGATTCCACGATCCAATGCGCGATTTTTCGGCTTCTTTTGCCTTCCCCCGGTTTTTTCAGCATTGGCATGAAAAACTCAACGGCTGCGTCGTCGCCGATAACCCCAATGGCTTCGATGATGGCAAGCTGCAGCTCTTCGGCAGTGGATCCTTTGAGTTTCTGGGCTTCCTTAAACGCTTTTTTGAGCGGCTCCAGAAACTCCCGGTTGCCCATGGCGCCCATGGAGTAAGCGGCAAACTCGCGGCGTTTTACTTCCTTGTGACGCAGGATCGCCAGCAGCGGTTCACAAAAGCGCCGGTCGCGCAAAACCCCTATCCTGGGAATGATTTCAAAGCAATCCTCGAGGCTTCCCGCCTGCATGATGGAAAGGCATTCCTGAATCGTTTCCTCTGCGAACCGGGAGGGTTTTTTCCGGAAGTTCTTTTTCGAATCAGCCACTTTGATAATGCCTCAGCCTTGGGCTTTCTGCCTATCAGGAAACCAGGGGCTTTATTATATGTCCACGTTAGTTGTTTAAACCAGTGGATATTCGGTTTGGGGTTGTGTCTGCTTACGTTCGCAACTTCATCCACCATTGCCTGCGCTGCCCGTTGCCGCCTTCAAACCGGGTTGGATGTGTACTTGTTGCGGCATTCCTGGGAGCAGAAATACTGAGTTCCATCCTTCGCCGAAATCTGAATGGCGAGCCGGGAGTCCAGGTACATCCCGCAAACCGGATCTTTTACCATCCGGTTGCTTTCCTGAGGCTTAGAGGTTCCGGCTGCAGGACCTGCGGCCCTCCGGTGCCCCCCCATCAAAAGTCCGAGGAAGCGCTGCACGATCCACAGGGCCGAAAAGAACAGCAAGATTCTGATCAGAAATGAATACATATCCGGGCCGTTACTGCGCTGCCGTTTTCATTTGGGAAAGCTTTTGTTCTATTTCCGCGCGCTGGGGGAATCCGGGATTCGCTTTCAACAACTCCTCCCAGGCTGCAATGGCGCCTTTGATGTCCTTTTTCCCCGCCTGAAGGACGATGCCTTTGTTGTACATGGCCTGGGCAAAGCCCGGCTGGTAGCCCAGCACTTTATCCAGCAATGCTAATGCCTTATCCGATTGGCCCAACTGGTGATAACAGGTAGCCAGATCGGTTTCAACTCCCGGATTTGAGGGCTGCAACTTGAGGCTTTCCTCGTAGGCTTCCGCCGCCTTCTGGAATTGGCCGGAGTCATAATAGGCGTTTCCGAGCTGGATCTTGATGTCGGAACTCCCCGGATTGTTCCGGCTTAATTGCTCCAGGGCTGCAATCTGGTTCGCCACGTTGATCGGAGGGTGATTCTCAGGAAGTCCAGAACCGGCGGCGGCCGGGGCATCAGACCCTTCGATCATGGGGGGGAGGTCCTTGTTCAGGTACATGGATACGGCCGCCACGGTCGCCAGCAGGCCGACCGTGATTCCAAACAGCATGTTTATTCCACGATTGCTTTGCATCATAGCGGCTTAATGTTACGGAAACAGTGTTGCGTGAATCAAGTCGCAAAAAAAAGCTTCCCTCGGCGGCGGATTGGCCCGCTCGATCAGAAATGGTGCTTGAGGTGGGAAAACTTTTCCAGTTCAACCAGGCGCGGGTGCCGGATCGGTTCCTCATGTTCCAGTTCCCAGGTGTGCCGGTGCGGGATATATATCGCGGAAATTCCCGCGGCCAGGGCAGGATTTATATCGGACCGGGGGCTGTTTCCAATCATCCAGGTGTTTTCAGGATCGAGCTTGTACTTCCGGATCAAACTTCGGAATGCAGTCTCGTTTTTTTCACGGAGGATTTCAATTGAGCCAAAGTACGAACGCAGTCGTGAAGATTCCAGCTTTCGTGATTGTTCCTCTGGTTCGCCTTTCGTAACCAGGCAGAGCGAGTGGCGGCCAGCGAGATAGATTAGGGTTTCTTGAACACCGTCGATCAGCTCGATCGGGTGATTCATGATGTTCATAGACATTTCTTCCACCCGATCCCTCAGTCCGGGGTCTGATCCGGCCGGGATACAGCTTTCAAAGGTCAGGAGAAGGGACCGGGTAAAATTTACGGTGCCGTACCCGTGGGTCACGATATGGTGTCGTTCGTTTTCATTCAGCTTTTCGCGGAATGACTGGGGAGGCACGCCCCAGGGTTCGAGAAGCTCCTGGACCGAACGGATGACCCGTTCGAAGTAGATGTTGTTTTCCCACAAAGTGTCGTCGGCATCGATAAGCAGGGTTTGCAGCGGTTGAGAAGTCAAGGAGGTTGCCTTTGTTTTGGATAGAAACCCGGCCCTTGAAGCTAGAAGGTTTTTCGACTGTCCACGAGCAGGGTTACGGGTCCGGAATTGGTAAGGGTTACATCCATCATTGCCTGAAAAATGCCGCTCTGCACCCTGGGATGGAGCTTTCGGACGGCCTCGACGAAATCCCGATAGAACTGTTCGGCCTGAGCGGGAGGCGCGGCATCGGAATAAGATGGACGCCTGCCTTTTCTGCAGTCTCCGTAAAGTGTGAATTGGGAAACAAGCAGCAGTTCCCCGCCGACATCCTGAAGGCTCAAGTTCAACTTACCTTCCTGGTCGTCGAAAAACCGGAGTTCCAGGATTTTGTGCGCCATCCACTCCAGGTCCGCGGCAGTGTCCTCTCGGGAGATGCCTACCAGGGCGAGAATCCCCCGGCCGATGCGTGCGATCTCCTCGCCTCCCACTGCTACGGATGCGCCATCCACTCTCTGGAGTACAGCCCTCATGCGGGATTCATCCGGGCGCCGGGAAATCGGGCATGCCCTCGATCTCCTATCTGGAATTAAATTTCTGCCCAAATTCAGCAAGCGCTCGCCGGATGCAGTCGATGTCACCCGGCTTTTTTTCTTTATCCACAAGGGCCAGCGGAGAGGACATTCCCAGCACAGGGAAGAATCCCCTGCCGGAAATCGCCTGCTGATATTGCGGTCCCGTTTCGTAATCGACGGCCCCGGTTGGCATGATAATTCTGCCCTTATGCCGGTCTCGCACAAACGGCGCCAGCAGATCGCTGAGTCCCTTGGGGCCATGGGACCTGGCCGGGAAAATCTTCAACGCGTCGGGTTCAAGCCCGTCGCTGCGCTCGATGAAGTACTGCAACTCGGTCGGCGTGAAGACCGCGGGTGCGCTAAAAACTTCCTCTTCGTGACAGATCCTCACGAATTCGGCCCCGTCGCCGTAGCCTCCCATCACGTTCCCCGGCGCAACGACCATATCGAAGCCCATTTCAATGGCCGCTTCGAGTTCCCGGGGATTGATGACGGATCCCACTCCCAGGATCATGGGCTTGTCTGCAGGGGAGGAAGCGCGGATTCCCGCGAGCTCTTTCATCCCTTCGCGCAGAATTGTTTCGTCGATGCGGAATGTAACCTCCGCAACCAACCCCGCCGCATAAATTTCGCGCACGGTGACAATCATGTCCTCCGGCTTTTTGATGTGATCCCGGTTCATGACCACCACGACGCCCGATGTTCGCAGGGCTGCGTCCACTGTTTTTCTGTTCCGTTTATAGACGTTCAATCGTTTGATCCTCCCGGCTTAATCATACAGCATTCGAACCGATTCCGCGATTTTTGCCGCTCTCTTTCGTGTGGGATCCCATTGGAAAAAGCAGGGAAACATGGCCACGTCCCTGTTCGATTACCGGGGAGGAATTCCCGGACCCCCGACAGGATCGCAGCGGGAGGCTCAAGCCCGGCGGAAAGCCGTTTTTCGCTTCGTTGACATAAACCTCCGCAAAACGGTATAGTTCTTTCCTTGAAAATTATGAGTTGGGTTTTCCATCTTCCTAAATGCGCCGGCACCGCTCCCCTCGGAGGCCTCAGCCTCTCATGGGGCATCCCTTGCCGGCAATCCATGAGGGGCTAGACAGGTGAACAACGACGTCCGCAACTTGGTCTCGCTCCAGGATGTCGAACAGGCAATCACCGGATTACAAAAACAGGTCAAAGAAACCCCCGTCAAAATCCAGGAACTCCAGGCAGAACTTCAGCGGCTGAAGCAGGCCCATGAAGCGCGCGTGGTTCACAGCCATGAGATTGCCAAAGGACGCCGCGCCCACGAGGGAGAGGTCGATCTGTTGCGCACCAAGCTCTCGAAGCTTAAAGACCAGCTGATGGCGGTAAAAACAAACAAGGAATACACCGCCATGCTTCACGAGATCCAGGCGGCGGAAACCACGATCCGGTCCGAGGAAGACCGGATCCTCGAGCTGATGGAAGAAGCCGAGCTGCTGGACGAAGAACTGAGGGCAGACAAGAAAGACCTGGAAGTGCAATGCGTTGGGATTCAGGCGAAAATAAACGAGCTCGAAAAGAAGATACCGGAGCTGGAAAACGAAATTGCCCGACAACGGGAGAGACGAAGCGCGATCGAGGCCCAGGTCGAGCAAGAGATGCTTCTCCAATACCGGAAACTGTCCGACGCGAGAAAAGGCATTGCCCTCGCCGAGGTCAAGGATGAACTTTGCGCCGCTTGTCACGTTCGGATCCGGCCGCAGGTCTATGCCGACCTGAAACAGACCGACAGCGTTCACAACTGTGACAGCTGCTCACGGATCCTTTTCCTGCGCGAAAGACTCTAGCGGGCCTTGAGGCTCCAAGGCTCCATCTGATACTCTAGCCCCATGGTCTCAGCTGTATTCCGCAGCTTGCTTGTTATCCTTTGTTGCAGTGCTTGCGCCCGCGCTCAGGCCGTCGCGGTGCTTTCCCTTACCTTCCAGGGCAACACGTCCATCCATGATTCGCGGCTCAAAAGCCAGTTGCGCATGATCCGCGAAGGCGGCCCGTATCAACCCGACATGATGGCTTTCGAAATCCAGAACCTCACCCGGTTCTATCGGGACGAGGGATATCTTCTGGCTGAGGCCGGACCGCCCCAGGTCACCTTCCAGGATGTGCCCGGGAAAGGCAAAGCGGCATCCATCCGGCTTCCGATTTCCGAGGGGCCGCTTTTTACCCTGGGAGAGCTTTCCGTCCGGAATACCGATCTCTTCGATGGCCCGACTCTTCTGCAGATGTGTCCCATCCACAAGGGGCAACCCTACAGCCGCCGGCGTATGCAGGAATGGCAAGAGAAAATCCGCGAGGGTTACGGCGAGATGGGCTACCTTCGCTTCAGCGCTCGACTGGTGGAAAAGGTCCAGGATCTGCGGCACACGGTGGATTGCGTCCTGGAATGCAATGAAGGCTCGGTCTACACCGTCGGAAAAATCACGGTGGAGGGGGTCCCATTGACGGAGCAGGCCGCATTCAAGAAAAAGCTCCTGCTGCATGAAGGGGGCGTCTATAACCCGGAGATGATCGGCACCAGCATTTACTACATCAATCAGATGGGAAGCTACAGGCCGATTTCCGGGTCCGATATCGAATTGAAAATAGATGATTCCAAGAGCACCGTGGATCTTGTCATACGGGTCGCGCCACAGAAAAAATCCAGCACCCTTCGATTCCGGCATCCCACAACAGGCGGCCTGGCCGCAGGCTTTGCCGAATCCCGGATCACGGCACAGGATCCCCAGGCAACCATCCGCACCGAGGTCGCGCTGGTCAACGTGGTCTTCTCGGCTCTGGACCGTAATAATCGAATCTTACCGGGACTTGTCGCCGATGATTTCCAGGTTTTTGAGGACCGCCAGCCTCAGAAAATAGAATTCTTCAGCGAAATCGGCAAGGGTTCCGAAGTGCCGCTCACCATCGCGCTCCTGATCGATACCAGCGGAAGCGTCAAGACCAAGCTCGGTTTCGAGGTTGAAACCGCATCGGAGTTTTTCAAAGGGGTGCTCCGCAAAAACAAGGATCTTGCCCTGATCATCCAGTTCGACTCGGATGTGAATCTGGTACAGGATTTCACGGATGACCTGAACAAACTGAATCAGGCTCTCGACTCCCTGACAGCGGGGAACAGCACTTCGCTTTACGATGCGATCTATCTCGCGGTGGAGGATAAGCTTAAAATTGAAACCGGCCGGAAAGTCATAGTGGTAATCACCGATGGAGAAGACACCGCGAGCAAACTCAAAAAGGAGGTTGCCATCGAATCTGCCCAAAAAGGCGATGTCTTGATTTATGGGATTGGGGTGCGGGGCGACTTCGGGGTAAATTTCGGTGTCCTGAAAAAATTCGCGGAGGAAACCGGTGGACTGTTTTTTTCGCCGCGCTCGAAACTCACCGAGATTCAGGAGGCTTTCAGGGCCATCGGCGAAGATCTGAAGAGCCAATACAGCCTGGCCTACAGCTCCACCAATCCCAAGAAAGATGGCACGTTTCGTTCGATTGAAATCCGCCCCAAACAACCCGGCGTGCGTATAAGGGCACGCAAAGGTTACTACGCCCCGCGGGGAGGCAAATAGCAGCCGTCTAGAGCCTGCCGGCCACCAGCTTGTCAATATTATAGCGACGCCGCACAAAAAGGGATTCGTCCCGGTCGCGCGACATCCTGTAATAGGTCTCCCTGCAATTCGGGCATTTGTCCAGGTGATCCAGAACGCTTAACTTGCTGTCTAAATTCAGCTTGCCGGCCAGCAACCGAACAAGCTTGTTCAGGTTGCACGTTATCATGCTGCACCTCGTCCCAAGTCCTATATTCTTCATCGGTCCTTCAGGCCCGCGACTTGAGAGAACTTTTTCGAACAAAAGCGCGTCTAAGGAGTATAAGCAGTGTAAAACAGCCGAGTCTGATTACATATTATAAAAGGCGGAGCATCATGCCAGCAAGAAATGCAGCATCAGGCAATTCGCGGGTGAATCTTTCTGAGACCATTTTGTCCGAGATAAAATCCTGGCCGGATTTGCATCAGAACCTCTTTGTTCAGTCGCACTACTACGGGAAATCTCCTGAACAACTTTCACAGGGGTCTGGCATGTGCACGGCTGAAATACGGGCCGTCCTGGAGCAGTGCGGGCAGAAGTTGCGTGCTGCCGTCAAATCTCATCGCAGTCTCGGTTTCGAACCCGGGTGTTCGCCGTATGCTGCCTGACATGCTAAATACGTTCAGATTTTTCGTCCACGGTCGATATGTATTGCTATGGCCCGGTTCGATGGCCTTGAGCAGGTACAGGATCGATGATGGATCAAAGCAGACGACAACTCGCGGCAGATATCCTTATTCCTGTCTTTAACCAATATCCCTATACCAGGGCTTTGCTCGAGTCCATCTACAGGCACACCGACCTTCCATTTCATATTTACATGATCGACAACGCCTCGACGGACGAAACCGTCGACCTGCACAAAATCTATACCCGCGACATAACCATTGTACGCAATCAGGAGAATCGCGGCTGGTGCGGCGCGATCAATCAGGGAATGGCAATGGGGGACAGCCCCTTCATTGTTTTTATGAATAATGACGTGGAGGTTTCGGAGGGCTGGCTCGGGAATCTTGTGGCTTTTCTGGAAACCCATCCCCGCATCGGCGCGGTGGGGCCGCTGAATTCGAATCCCCGGGATTGGCAGTGCGTGGATCGAGTTCGGGATAAAATGGTGCCCCAGATACCGCATTTTTTTACCGAGGACCTGCACGAACGTAATCGGATCCTGAACTATCACTTTCATCGAGCCGGGATTTTGGTAGAAGGGATGCTTGCCTTTTTCTGCACGGCGTTCAAACGCCGCACCGTTCAAACCGTGGGGCTCCTTGATGAAAACTTTGTCGGCGGCGGCGATGACGACGACTACTGCAGGCGACTGCGCAAGGCAGGGTATGTTCTGGGCCTGTCTCTGAATACCTACGTGATCCACCATTCCAACACGACCCAGCGCTCTGTCTTCGACGAAGCCCGCCGCAAAGAACTGCGGAAGGTCAACCTGGGACGATTAAAACAAAAGCACTCCGGATATTTTTAGCCCGCATCCCTGCCAGTCAAGTTTTACCATTCCTTTACACACTTCGATGAAATCGTCTTTCATAATATGAGAAGCAAAGATGCACTCGGGCTTAGCATTATTATGCAAGGAGTTACATGCACGTGTCTGGACGGAAGCTTCCCCTTGACTGGTTTAACACATCTTTTATCGTTGCCATCCACATTGGCGCCCTTTTCGGCTTTTCCACCTTCCATTGGCAGGCGTTTGGAGTCGCGGCTCTGCTTTGGTGGATAACCGGCAGCCTTGGGATCGGGTTGGGCTTTCACCGCCAGCTGACGCACCAGGGATTCGAATCCAGGGTTTGGCTGCGCCGCCTGCTGGCGCTGTGCGGCACGCTCGCAGTTCAGGGCGGGCCGATTGCCTGGGTGTCGGGACACAGGATGCACCATGCCCACTCGGACCGAGAAAAGGATCCCCATGACTCCACGAGGGGCTTCTGGTGGGCTCATGTCGGGTGGCTTTTTTACCGCGACCCCAAAAATGGAGAATTCGAAAGTTACAGTCGCTATGCCCGTGATCTGGTGGCGGATCCTTTCATGCTGTTCCTCGACCGGTGGTTCGTGGCGTTGCAGGTCGCGCTGGGAATCTTGCTGCTCGTTCTGGGCGGGTGGAGTTTCGTGGTTTGGGGGATCTGCGTGCGCCTGGTTTTCGGCTGGCACAGCACCTGGCTGGTAAATTCCGCAGCCCACATGTCCGGCTATCAGACCTATGAATCCCGCGACAACTCGCGCAACTGCTGGTGGGTTGCACTGCTAAGCTTCGGTGAAGGGTGGCATAACAACCACCACACGTTCCCGCGTAATGCGCGCCACGGCCTGAAATGGTGGGAACTGGATATCAACTACCTGACGCTACGCCTGTTTCAAGCGCTGGGGCTGGTCTGGAAATTGCGGCTTGAGGATCATTTGCGGGCAGCCGGGGGCAACCGTACGGCAGTACGGGCCGAACGGTCTGCGAGCGGTTCCATCAAGGCACATACATATAGCCACGCCCGCGCACACTGATAAAGTGGCGGGGATGGTCGGGCTCTTTTTCAAAATATTTCCGGAGCCGGCCGATGAAATTGTCGACCGTGCGCGATTCCACGTCGGAGTGATAGCCCCATACCTTTTCGAGAAGTTCCGAACGTGACAACACTCGTTTGGGCTCGGACGTCAACGCTGCGAGCAAATCGGCCTCAAGAGCGGTAATCTGGATTTCGCCCCGCGGCCCCATGGCCCGCAAGGTTTCCAGGCTTACTTTGTAACCGGCGACCATGATTTCCTGCGACGGGCGATGCTTCTCGGAGTACCATTCTGTCCGCTGCAGCATGCGCTGGACACGAAGCAGCAGTTCCCTGAGATGGAAGGGTTTGGCAAGGTAGTCGTCTGCCCCGAGTTCGAGCCCATGGATACGGTCCTGCTCGGTTGAACGTGCTGTGAGCATAAGGATCGGCAGCTTCTGGTCACTCCGCCGCACACGTCGCGCCACTTCGAAACCGTCCATCCCCTCGATCATCACGTCCAGGATGATCATGTCGAACTTCTGTTCCTGCAGCCACTGCACGGCCTCCATGCCGTTCGGAGTGGAATGAACCTCATATCCCTCCTGCTCCAGGTTGAACTGAAGCGAGCGGGCAAGATTCGTTTCATCTTCCACCAGCAGGATCCGCGGCATAATTTTGGAATTGGAATCGTTGCTCATAGTCGTTATGGGTGCGACGCATTCTGCGCCCGCAGGTTTTTTCGCTCGCTAAAACTCCAGGGGCGTCTGAGCCTTGGCAAGCGCACACTGAAAGTCGACCCGCGCCCGGGTCCCGGGCTTGTTGCCCAGACAGAGCCCTGATGGTCCCGCACGATATTCCGGACGATATATAATCCCAGCCCGGTCCCGCCCGGGCGGGTCCACTGGATGTCGCCGCCCCGCCAGAACATTTTAAATATGTTTTTCAGGTTTTTGCCCGGAATGCCTTCCCCCGTGTCGATGATGTCGAGTCTGCAGGTACGGAGATCACGATGCAGTTTCAACAAAACCGTGGAGCCTTTAGGCGAATACCGGACGGCGTTTTCGACAAGATTCCTCAGCACCATCTGCATGGCCGAACGGTCGATTGCGGCGCGCGCATCCGGACCCTTTTCCAATATCACCACGTGTCCGTCTTTCTCGAAGAGGTGCCGGTCCTGGCTCAGAACGTCTTCAATAAACCTGCGGAAGCTTATGGGTTCGAGCTTGTAATGGCTGCGCCGCTTTTCAATTCGTGCGGCGCCCAGGATCCTGTCGATCAGGGTTGCCAACCGCTGGGTGTCGTCGAGCATCATTTCAACGAATTCGCGGCGCTTTTCCTGTGACAGTTCCCGCATTGCCATGGTTTCAAGTGCCAGCTGAATCGAGGCCACCGGCGATTTCAGCTCGTGCGTCACGTTGGATATAAAAACTCTCTGCATCTGGTTCAGCCGGTGCTGCTTGTTCCAGTAGATAAAAATAAGGGTGGCGCCGGCCAGGATCAAGGTCAGCAGGATGGCTCCAACCAGCAGCGGCATCCAGGCATATCCACCGATCTCGGCCTGCGCGCGGATGCGTTCGGCCATGGCCCGAAGTTCGATCTGCTTTTCGATGTACCACCGCACCCAGACCACCATGACCAGGATCCAGAGGATCTGGATCACAAGGAAGATGGTCACCGGGTGGTAGAGCCATTGAGTTTTCTGCTGCAGCGATTTGATCATGGAGCCATTTTAAACCTTGCGATGAGCAGGAGGCGAATTTACTCTGCCGTTTCAGGGATACTCACCGCCGGTTGGAAGCGGAGGATTTCCAGTACTTCAGGACCGAATTCCAGCGCGCGCCACCGCCGCATGCCATCGAAGTTCTCGAGTTCCGGCAAGCTGGCCGGGGGATAAACGGACAGTGCTTCCAGCAGGCTTCCGGGAAAAACCACGCCAACATGGAGTTTAAGCTGGTCCGCCCGGCTTTGCCGCCAGGCCTTCAATCTCTCAAGCCGGATCCTCGTCTCGCGCGTGGGGGGCTTCCACTCTTTCCTGGACGGGGTCGCCAGCGATCCCGGATCCTCAGTCTTGGCCGTTTCGATAGTGTGGAAGATCTCCTCGGCAAACTTGCGGGCTACTCGATAAGAAATCCCCGGCCTCCGATACATCTCCCGCGGCGACCGCGGGGGCCGCCGGGCCAGGTCCACGAGTATGGGATTGTTCAGGACCTTGAAAGGAGGCAGATCCATTTCGCGCGCGTAACGCTCGCGCAAAAGAAATAGAGCCCTCAGCACCAGGGATTCCTGTGGTGCCAGGTCGCGACTGCCCTTGATCCGCCGGTATCCCTCGGGGTCGAATTCTTTTTCCTGCTGGATCCCGGCGGCCGCCGCGGCGAATTCCTCATCAGCCCAGGCACTGCGTCCCTTGGCTTCAAGCTGTTCTGCGAGAAGGTCCCGGATCCGCAACAGGTGGTGCGTATCCATGGCGGCGTACTCCAGCTGTTCGAGAGCCAGAGGCCGCCGCGACCAGTCGTCGCGCTGCCGCCGCTTGGAGTGGGCAATGTTGAGCAGGGCCTCCAGCAGCGCACTAAGACCCAGGTGTTCATATCCCAGTAGTTGTGCGGCAATATGCGTGTCGAAAAGGTTGGCGAAATTGAAATGATAGTCCCGCTGCAGGCAGAAAACATCATATCCGGCGGCGTGAAACACCTTTTCGATGTTCGGATCGGACATGAGCGGGCCGAGTGCGCTCAGGTCGCTGATGGCAAACGGATCGAGTATGAAAGTTTCTTTTTCGGTCGATATCTGGATCAGGCAGACTTTGTCAAAATAGTGATAGAGGCTGTCCGCCTCGATGTCCACCGCCATGCGCGACGTCTGGCGCAGGGAATCCATCATCGCTTCGTACGCAGATGGATTCTCGACGAGGGTGTAAGGCACGGAGCCGGGCGGCATGACTTTGATGATGCTGGATAAATCCATAAACGGCACTGAGGTTACCAGACTGCGGCGTGATAATACAGCAGATCTGTTGCCTCTTTACTGGGCCCTTTCATAAACCCGGACGTTATCTACCAACATTTTCTGCGGAAACACCGTTGTCCCATCGGGGTATCCCGGCCAGCCGACGGTGGCAATATCGTCTCCGAGCATCCAGAAGGCCGGCCAAATCCCTTGGGTGCCGGGTATTTTCATTCGACCTTCAATCTTTCCGTACTTCTGCGAAAACTCCCCCTGGGTCTTCAACCGGGCAGAGGTGTAGTTTTTGCCCCCGAAGGACTCCTGCCTGGCTTCGATGACCAGCGAGCCGCCTTCAACCCGGGCATTCTGCAGGCGATTGGTGTAGTACTCCGATTCGTTATGGCCCCACCCGTTTTTGTTTTGAGCGCCTTTGCCTGCGTGAACTGGAACGTTGCCACTGCGCTCGCTGAACCTCCAACGGTATCGAGTCCGCCGGACGCCGCCGTTCCCGATGCCATGATCCCCAATAGCAGCAACAGGCACGATGCCGGTTTCATAGCCGCCTCTCCAGTGTCCCTTTCATTCTATCCGTGCTGCCTCCCCGGGGCAAACTGAACTCGCGTGATGCAGACCGTTGGTTCAAACCGGCCCCTCAGGGAAAATGGAACAGGTGCAGAATAAATCCGGACCTGCCAGATGCCGAGTTGTCAGGCACTAACCAGCCAAGGGCTGGCGCCCTTGATATCCCGCCACAAAACGGCGGGATACGGAAGCCAGAAGTCAGGAGCCAGGATCCAGAATCGCTTGGGCATAGGCATTGAGCAGTCGGCTCGCTTCCTCTAGCACGTCCATCTGAACCCCGGCTTGCGCGTACCCCAAATCTTGCCTCAGGATCAGGTAATAACGACTTTCCTCAAGCGAATCCTCGGCTATGTTCATGAACCGGGCCTTGTCGGTCTTCCCACGCCTTTTGAAGCCTTCGGCGATATTCGCGGGAATGGAGACCGCCGCTCTTCGCATTTGCAGTGCCAGCCCGTACGTCTTCTGCTCTCAAGCATCAGCAGCCCTTTGATATTCTGGCTTCTGACTTCTGACTTCAAACGGGAACAAAATTCTCGTTGCGCGGCAAATAACGGTTTAATTGATGGAGTGCCGCATAATAGGGTGACATGAAAAGATGGAGAATGGGCAAACTTGCACATGCTCCTGCCTGATTGCGCGCGTCACTATAATATGCGACCCTCCATAGGGAAGCCTGAAAGGAAGCCGGTCGTTAATCCCCGCAAAAAGCCGCACCGGTGAAAATCCAGACACACAAATTCATAATTAGGGTAACGTATCTCCGGAACGGGGATTTTCACCGACATTCGTAATCGGGTTTGCCGGCCGGCTAACATGCAATATTCTATACATTTCATGATCCATTCCTCGGAGCCCGAGGCCGTATTGTTTTTGCATGGGCCTAAAAGCAGGAGCTCAAAATGAAAATCGCCTTGATACAGCAGCACGCATCTCCGGACCGGGAAGAGAACATACAACGCGGGATAAATGCGCTCCACGAGGCTCATAATAGCGGGGCGAGGATGGCGGTCTATCCGGAACTGGCGTTTCAGCGGTTCTTCCCGCAGCGAAGGCGCCAGGAGCAGGCAGCTCCTTGGGCAGAAACAGTTCCAGGGCCGCTGACGGTGCGTTTCGCGCTGATTGCCCGCGAGCTGGGGATGGTTGTGGTGCTGAATCTCTACGAGCGCGGGGACGACCGGCTTTTTGATTCTTCTCCCGTCATCGATTCGGACGGCCGCTTGTTAGGCACGGCAAGGATGGTTCACATCATGGAGGGGCCGGGATATCACGAGTCGGAGTTTTATCACCCGGGGGACAGGGGTGCGCCGGTTTTTGATACCTCGATCGGAAAGGTGGGCGTGGCGATCTGCTACGACCGTCATTTCCCGGAGTACATGCGTGCTTTGGCGCTGAAAGGGGCCCAAATTGTCGTGATTCCCCAGGCGGGTTCGGTGGGAGAGTGGCCTCCCGGGGTATTCCAGGCGGAGCTGCAGGCGGCGTCGTTTCAAAACGGCTATTTTTGCGCTTTAGCGAATCGCGTGGGCCGGGAAGAGCATCTGACGTTTGCCGGAGATTCTCTTGTCACGGATCCGTTCGGGCGCGTCCAGAATCAGGCGCCTGCCGGCGAAGACTGCATCCTGTATTCGGAGATCGATTTCTCGCTCCTGGCGGATTGCCCGGCGCACCGTCATTTCATGCCCGATCGCCGCCCGGAGATTTATCCGCTTTAACTGTGATTTGATATGGAGTCCACGTCATGGCCAGGAGATGCGTTCATTTGCTTGCCTTGTTATTGCTTTTGGGGCCGGCGGCCGTTATGGTTGCCGCGCGGGTCATGGACCTGTCCGGGATTGGAGACATCTTCGAGGTGGGCGACCTGATCGACACCTGGAACGGCGCCGTTGTGGCGAACCTGGCTGAACTGCGCGCAATTGTAGATAACCTAAAATCCGGAGATCCCGTGGTAATCCAGATTCAACGCCAGGGGCGGATGACCTACCTTGAATTTGAAATGCCCTGAAAGGAGGGTGACGGCTTCAGGAGACGAGCGCTTTCATGGACCCGGACCGGCGCCAGGTCACCTCCGGAAACGGCGATACAGAGCGTCGCCTTTGAAGATCGACACCTCCAGAGGCATCCGGCCCGGGAGTGCGTGCGTCGCGCAGCTGAAACATGGGTCAAAAGCGCGGAAAGCCATCTCGATCATGTTCAAGATCCCCTGGTCCGGTTCCATTCCGGGCTTGATCAGGTACTGTGCGACCTTTTTGGTTGCCATCTGAATCGGCGCATTGTTGTTGGTTGTTCCGACGATCAGGTTGGCGCCCGTGCAGATGCCGTTGCGGTCGCACGTGTAATGGTGGGTCAGGGTGCCGCGCATCGCTTCGACCATTCCGACGCCGGTTCCGGTGATTTGCCGTGGAATGACCCGGTAGGCCTCGCTGGTGATCTCCGGATCGGCGCAATATCGCTCGAGCATCTCTGCATTCTGAACCATCTCGACCAGGCGGGCCCAGTGATTGGCCAGAAGGGCTTTACTTGGATGGCCGCCGAGGGCGGAAAACATTTCCTCAAAAGCTTCCTGTGCCCGGGGAGTGGCCATCCGGTCGGCAACATTGAGGCGTGCCAGAGGGGTGGCGCAGTAAACGCTGGAATCCTCACCTTCCCGGAAACCCTTCCATCCCCTTTTCTTCAGGTAGGGAAATTTGAGGTAAGTCCAGGATTCCACGTGTTCAGCCACATGAGCCGCGTATTCCGCCGGCCTGTACTTCGAGATCTCACAGCCATGGAAATCGACGATCCGCACGGTGCCGTCGTAATAGTTGGGGGCGTTGTTATCGTCCACCAGCCCCATGTTTTGAACCTCGAGGCTGTAAGGACCGTTCAGCACCAGATCGACGTAAACGGGATTGCCCAGGATGATCTCCCGGAAGAGTTTCAGTGAGAAGCCGGCAAATCCGGATAGCTCGCGAACCATCGGCTTGATGATTTCCAGCTCTTCGGCGTTGAGTCCTTTCGATACGCCCCCCGGCAGACACCAGACCAGATGGGTGGATCGCCCAGCCATGACCTGCTGTATTTTCTGAGCCAGCGATCGCGCGCGAATGACCTGTTTGCCGATTTCCTGACCCAGGCGACCGATCACCCCTATCAGGTTACGCGCCCGGGGATCAGAATCCGGGCCGCAGACAAAGTCGGGCGCGGCGAGCGCATAGAAATGGGCGATGTGGCTGTGGATATAATGCGCGTGATAGTACATTTCGCGCAGCTTGTGCGCCACGGGAGCCACTTCGCCGCCGAAACAGGCGTCCACCGCTTTGGCGCTTGCGAGGTGGTGGCTGGCAGGACACACTCCGCAAATCCGCGTCACGATGCGCGGCAACTCTTCGATGGGGCGGCCGACCACAAAACGTTCGAAGCCCCTTAACTCAGGGATCTGGAAAAAGCAATCCTTCACCGATCCGTCCCGGTTCAGGAAGATCTCGATTTTGCCATGGCCTTCCAGGCGCGTAATCGGATCGATCTTGATGGATGGGTTCATGTGCGATGGCTCCTCTGCAGGATCGAAGCCGGCAGGCCGAAACGATAGGCGCAGGCTGCGAAGTCGGGCACACCGCCGAGGATTTCCTCGATTTCCGCAGGATCCTTGCTATCAATTATCGATGCAACCGCGCTGATGAATTTGGCGCCCTGATCCCGGACATCATGCACCGGGCCGTAGCATCCCCGGCATCCCTGGTTGCTGTTCGGACAGCGGACACCGCAGCCCGAGCGGGTTGCGGATCCCATGCAGAGCAATCCCTGTTCCAGGAGGCAGCGTTTCGGATCCTGGATGATCTGGAACGGGCGGTAGAATTTCCTGATCTTCTTTTCTTCCCGGCTTCGCGTGCAATCCTGGCAAAGCGATCGGTCAGATGCGCCTATGACAGATTGTTTGGCGGGCAGCTCCTTTTTGACGACCGAGCGGACCACGTTTCTCACCTGTTCAGGAGCAGGAGGACAGCCGGGCATGAAATAGTCCACCTCCGCCACATCCGCCAATCTGTAGACGCGCCGGTAAAATGTGGGAATTTCCAGCGGAGTTCCATCCAGGCGGGTCACGCTGCAGGGAACGGTGCGGTTTCCGGGTTCGATCGTGGGATTACTCAAATAGGCGGTGGTCATGATCTGTTCCCGCGTCGCAAGGTTCGCAAGGCCGGGAATCCCTCCCATATAGGCGCAGGTCCCGAAAGCTACCAGCAGCTTGCTTTTTTTCCGCAGCAGTCTGGCCATACTCTCATTTTCGCTGTTTCGCACTGCACCACTGAACAGGGCGAGGTCGAGCTCCCCGTCCTCCAGGGCTTCCACATCCCGGTACTTGCCGTCTATAGCGATGGGCCAGAAGCGGATGTCGGCGGCAGCGGCAATGTCGAGAAGAAATTCATCCGTGTCCAGGACTGCAACATCGCAGCCGCCGCATGCCGAGCCCCAGTACAGTGCGATTTGAAGTTTCGGCGTTCCTGTCACATATCACCTCTCACGCTGGTCATGCAGCAGGGCTGGTCGGATAGGGCTCGGCCCAAGGGCGCGAACCCGCTCCGTAAGGTCGGCAACGACGTCGGCGAATCTCTGGCCCTCGCTGGCGCTCACCCAGGTCTGACGCACCCGGTCATCCTCAACCCCGAATGATTTCAGCACGGATTTCAGCAGGGGGTATCGACGCATGGCCTTGTAGTTGCCTTCGGAATAATGGCAGTCGCCCGGGTGGCAGCCGCAAATCAAAACACCATCGGCTCCGTGAGCAAGGGCCTCCACGACGAAGGTCGGGTCTACCCGTGCGGAGCACATGACCCTTACGACCCGGATGTTGGGCGGGTATTGGATCCTGCTGGTGCCGGCGAGATCCGCGCCGGTATAGGAGCACCAGTTGCATAAGAAGCCCACGATCCTGGGTTCGAAGCTCATGCCAGTACCCCCTCGATCTGTGCCAAAATCTGATGATCCGTGAAGTGATGCGCCTGGATCGCGCCCGAAGGGCAAGCGGCGACACACGCCCCACAAGCCTTGCAGGCAGCAGCGATCACCCGGCTGCGCGAGGCCTGCGCATCGAATTCAATCGCGCTGTAGGGACAGAGCTCGTTGCATATCCGGCAGCCGGAGCATCGCTCGGAGGCGACTTCCGCATACACACCGTCGATTTCAATCCTGCCCTTGGATATTCGCGCCAGTATGCGGGCCGCCGCCGCCCGCGCCTGAGCCACGGAATCCGGGATATCTTTGGGGGCGGCGCAGGTCCCCGCGATGTAAATTCCTTCGGTGGTCGTGGCAACGGGATCCAGCTTGGGGTGGCTTTCTATGAACCAGCCATCCTTGTCGTGGCTGATATTCACCAACCGGGCGACTTCCTCTGCGTCAGGCTGGGCCTCCATTCCCACCATCAGGACGACCATGTCGGCCGGGATTTCGATCGTCTCACCGGAGAGCTTCTCGTCCACCTCGATGAGCATTTCGCAGTCGTCACCCGGGTCGGCCCTTCGTATCACCGGGTGTTCATTCTTTCCGTACATCAGGAAGAGAGTCTTGACCTCCGAGCTTTTCCGGTAAAAATCCTCGCAACCCTTGCCGAAGGCGTGCATGTCGATATAAATATCCGAAACGTAACAACCTGGGAGAGCGCCTTTGATCTCGTGGGCAAACTTGAGGGCGGTCATGCAGCAGACTCGCGAACAGTAGCCGTGAAATTCCCGGCTTCGTGATCCGACACAGTGAATAATCGCGACATATTGAGGAGGGCGACCGTCCCTGGTCTGGATCTTGCCTGAGCGTAGCATCCGTTCAAATTCGATCGAAGTGACGACATTCGGGAGTTTTCCATAGCCGTAATGGGTGATTTGCGCAGCGTCAAACTCCTTGAATCCTGTCGCTACGATGACGTTGCCGATGCGTATACTCGACTGGTCCGGGGTCACGTGGCCATTCTGTGTTTCAAGCTCGGCAGTATAGCTGCCGATAAATCCGGACAGGCTCTTAAGCCTGGTTTTCAGCATGATGGAAATGTTCCTGGATTCCCGCAGGCGGGAGATCCGCTCAGCCAGAAGGTCGCGAGCGGAAAAGAGGTAAGGGGCCATCAGGTCCAATCGTGCCAGGTTCCCGCCGAGTCGGTCCGCTTTTTCAACCAGGTACACCGGGTGCCCGGCCATGGCCAGTTCGAGGGCTGCCGTCATCCCGGCAATTCCACCCCCGAGGACTAGCGTGCCGGCGCACATGTCCGAAGTGAGGGGCTCGAGCGGCTCATGCCATTTCACGCGAGCGACGGCCCCTCGGGTAAGCGCGATCGCCTTGTCGGTTGCCGACAGCTTATCCGAGTGGACCCAGCTGCACTGCTCCCGGATGTTGGCCATCTCGCACAGGTAAGGATTAAGGCCGGCCGTTTTGCAGGCATTCCGGAAAGTGCGTTCATGCATGCGCGGACTGCATGCGGCAACCACCACGCGATTCAATCCGAGCTCCCGGATGTCCTGCATGATCATTTCCTGGCCGGGATTCGAACACATGTAGCGGTAGGATCGGCTGACGGTAACGTCTGGCAATGATGCTGCGGATTCCCGGACCGCATCGGCGTCCACCGTGTGAGAGATATTGGTGCCGCAATTGCAGACGTAGACTCCGATTTTGAGCGGATCCATGTTCCACCTCATGGGCATGCAAGCGGCATCAGCTCGCTCCGAGTGCAAGATTTCTCTGATTCGCCGCTGCTTGAGCTTGTACCGCTGCCAGGTACATGGCCAGTGGCCTGTAGGCAAGGTGCGCCCATTTGCTGAAGGGAACCTCGAGCGTCAGCATGGGGACCACGAAGGCCAGGTGCGCGACGTAGCCGATGTTGGCGGCCATTTCATAGCCGGCCCGGTGCAGAAGGTGCTGCAGCAATCCCGTAACGGCCACCACCAGCAGCATAAGGAGAAATATCCAGTCCGATTCATGGGAATGCTGATACTGGACGTCGTTTTTCTTCCACCGCCCATAAAGGGCATATCCAACGGCTCCAAGCAGGCCCAGCGTGGCCGCATATCCCGGAATGTGCACGGACCAGCGGATATCGGGCCCATCCTGCATCAGCCTGAGGAAAAACATGATCAGGATCAACAGTGTAAGGTAGCTGAACATCAGTAGCAGGTGCACTATCCAGGGGAGGCGGATGCGGCAGTCAGAGTAGCGCTTTTGCGTCAGGAAATGTAGCGGCAGGATGTAAAGCTGCTGCAAATACGCGAGCTTGCGCACTGCCCTTTTCCCGTTGCCGCCGGTCGTGAACCACCACATCCGCCAGGCGTTGATTGCCAGGAGAGTTGCCAGAACAGAGGCCATGGCCCAGTCGAAAACGTGGATTGCCGAAGCCGGAAGAAAGGCGCCGGGTCCGTCGTAGATCCGGATGCTGCCATGATGGAAGCCATAAAGGAAAAAGCCCGTGGCGGTAAGAGCAGCCATGATGAGAATGGCCGCGACCTCCGCCTTCCAGGAGCGATAGAACAATTTCGAAATGGTCGTGAAATCATATTGCGCGGTGAGCCAGCGGCGCAGGCTCATCATGGTTTCCCCCGGCTCCGCGCCGCGCGGGCACTGAGTGGAGCAATGGCCGCAGTAATAGCACAGCCAGGGTTCGAGAGAGTTGCGGAGGCGTTTCTCCAATCCCATCTGGAGAAGCCTCATCAGCTTTCGAGGAAAGACGAATTCTTCCTTCGCATGGCTGCATACCGCAGAGCAATTGCCGCAATGGTAACATTTCTGAACGTCTTCAGCGCCGTATCTGGCGAGCTCGTCGACCAACTTGGGATTTACTCTAATTGCCATAGCCACCTCAGCACAGCCATTAAATCCTGGATGCCAGCTGGGCCGCCCTGCCTTCGATTTCGCTGAGAGCCAGGCTGCTCAAATCGTCCATCCCTCGGCCGCTGGCGATCGACTGCAGCACCCCCGCTGCTACCGCGGAAGCTTGCGCTACCGTGTCCGGGATGTCCTTAGGTCCCTGGCACATCCCGGCGACAAAAATACCGCCCCGCTCCGTGTAGGTCGGGGCCCCGTTATAGTTGAGCTCGGAAAACCAGCCGTCGTCATCGCGCGGCACCCCGAGCATACGCGCCAGATCCTGGGTGGATGGCGAGGGAACAACCCCCACCGCCAACACCACCAGGTCCACAGGCAGTTCGATCAGTCGGTCATTCAGAAGGTCCTCACCCTTGATCGTCATCTGCCCGTCGATTTCGCAGACCTGCGCGGTGCGTCCGCGGACAACGTGAGTTCCTTCGGACTTGATCCGTTCCATGAATTCCTCGTACCCCTTGCCGAAGGCCCGCATATCGATATAGAACTCGTAACAAGCAGCGTCGGGGAGCTTTTCGCGCACCAGATGCGCGAATTTCAGCGAGTACATGCAGCAAACCCTCGAACAGTAGGCATTGAAGTTGGAATCGCGCGAACCGACGCAGTGAACAATCGCCACGCTCCTGGGCGGGGACGCCTCAGGGTCGGCAATCCACTCTTCGGTTTTAGTTCGCTTGTCCAACTTCTTCGATTTGAGTACGATCCTGCCCCCGGTTGGTCCGGAGGCGTTGGTCATTCTTTCGAATTCAAGCGATGTGAGCACATTGGGGAATCGGCCATAGCCGTAGCGTTCAATGCGGGCAGCATCGAAGAGCTCATATCCCGTTGCGATGATGATGTTGCCGACCTGCAGCTCCACATCGTGATCCTTTTCATCCAGTTGGATGCAACCCTTTGGGCATTTTTTGAGGCAGGCTCCGCATTTTTTACCCTCCGACAAGATCCAGGTGCAATGTTCCGGGTCGACGAGATATGCGTTCGGCACAGCCTGCGGGAATGGAATATAGATGGCTTTTCGTTTGCTGAGGCGGCTGTCGAATTCACTCCAGACGGAGACCGGGCAGATGGCGGAGCAGGCGTTGCAGGCGACACAGGCGTCGACATCCACGCGGCGCGCCTTTTGACGGACTTGAACCGTGTAAGCACCCGGAGTTCCCGAGACCGCCTTCAATTCGGCGTTGGTTATAAGGGTGATGAGTTCATGATCGCCCACGGCGACCATCTTCGGGGTCAGGATACACGCTGCGCAATCGAGCGTCGGGAAGGTCTTGTCGAACGTCGCCATGTGCCCGCCGATCGTTCCGCTGCGCTCCAGCAGATATACCTGCTTGCCGGCGTCCGCGATTTCCAGGGCTGCCTGAATGCCCGCGACGCCGGCGCCGATGATAAGCGTGGCCGGATGAACCGGTCTGAATCTTGGAACCGCCGCCAGGGGAAAAGGAATCCCATGCGCTGCGCAGGCCACGATCGCCTTGGCGCGCTCGGTCGATTCAGCATTGGATGCGCCGTGCTCCCGAAACGACGCGAGATAAATTTCTTCCGGGTTGCCGTCGGCCATGACTATCGCGCGGGTGAACACTGGCTTGAAATAGCCCGGGGAATCCCCGGCCAGGACGATGCGGTCGAGCTTTTCCGAATGGATTTCACGCGCTAGAACTTCCGCGTCGATCGGAGATCCGGATGCGAAAATCCCGACTTTTTCGACCGCGGGGAGGTTGGCGGCGTAATGGGCAATAGATTGGAGATGGGGCCCATGGTCCCGGGAAGACTGGAAGATAAAAACACCTACCCTCATGCCTATACCCTCCCAGAACATCGATCCGACGATCAGGAACCGAGAGCGGCTATCCAGCGTTTCTATCGAGGATAGGTTATAAAACCTTGCCTTCATCAATACAAGAAAAATATTAGGAAGACTTAATCCCGCTTTTTAGGCACACGATAAAGCGGCCTGCGATGAATGGATCCGGAGAATGAAAGATCTGGGTGAGAAGCCGGTCAGGAGCGTTTTTGATATGGGGCAAGCTTGTGCGCGTAGGCCCGGCGGATGGCCGGAAGCGCACGCTCGGCGGCGTCGGCCCCTCGCTTGATCAGCTCCTCCGCACGGTAGTATTCAATCCATGTGAAGTCCGAAAGGTCCGGATTGATCAGGACGTCCGCGGAGATGGCTTTGAAGTTTCCCAGCTCGTACTGCAGAGTCTGCAGAGCGTTCATGATGATGTCAAAGGTGTTCGGCAGGTACCGGCTGTCGCCGATGTAAGCCAGCGGGTTGAACTTGTTCAGCATCCGGTAAGTCCGTGACACAGCGTTCTCCACGCCCCGCTTGAGCGGCGGGACCACATTCACGGCGATGCAGAGATCGGCGCCCATGGCATCGACGACCTCGGCGGGAACAGGATCGGCCACGCCGCCGTCGACCAGGACCCGGTCCCCCCGGCGCAGCGGGGAAATGACCATGGGGACGGAGGCACTGGCCCGAAAGGCGGCCGACAGCTTGCCGTCGCCGATGGAAACCCGCTCCCCGCTTTCGATGTCGGTTGCCACCGTTCGGCACGGCAGTACCAGATCGTTAAAGGTCGATCGGCCCCGGAGCATCGGTTCGAAGATTTCGACAATCCGGCTACCGGCGAGGACCCCGGGCTTGGTCACGGTAAAATCCATGGCCATGAAAAAATTTCTCCTCTGCCCGAGTTTATGGGCGAGGGCAATCATATCGCTGGTGGAAATGCCGGCCGCATACCCCACGCCGATTATGGATCCCTGGCTGCATCCAGCAATCAGGTCGATCGGAACATCATTTTCCTCAAGCACCTTGAGGACCCCGAGGTGAGCGATTCCAAACGCGGCGCCGCCACCCAGGGCAAGACCGACGGTGGATTTCAACATCTTCCTCGCGAGGCGATGCAGTACCAGTCCGGCGTGATTCCGGCGTTGGTTCCGGAGGTAAGAAATGATATCGGCGCCGGAGAGACCTGCGTCGACAGGAAGGACGAAGGGCTCGCAGCTATTGAGAGGCTGGGTTTTGGAAGCAGGGTTGTAGAGATTGATGACTTCGAATTTCCTGACACGGGTGTCTGGAGTCTGCGGGGGGATGGATCTTTCCACCACATCTACCTGGATATCCGAAAATTCAGGTGCCGCATCCAACAATCCCGGCGATGTGCAGCCCAGGTCGAAAACGATGAAAGAAAACCGCTCCGTCAGCTCCGAAATGAGGCTTGAGGTTTTCTCATTGTAGAACTCGGCCGGCTTATCCGCGGCCGCCTCAATTTCCAGCGTGGTGATGCCTTCCGCATAAGGTTTGAAGAAAACATTCACCGCTCCAACTTCGGTCGGAGACTCCGTGGTCAGGACTTTTGCCGCGGGCTCTTGCGGATTTCCCGCGCCAAAATGAACCCGTATCAGGAGTATTTCGGACCCGGTTAAATCCCGGAGGATCCCGGAGATGGCAGAGGCGATCAAGCTCTTGCCCTTGAGTCCCGCACGGCCGGTGATGCTGATGGTGGTGGTATCTCTATGGATTCCCTCGCCCTTGCTCACGCTTGCCAGGCGCTTGCAAAGCACACGGGTGAAATATTCCAGGGCTTTCGGATTTTTCAGGAAGAGACTGTTAAAGGATGCCTTGTCCAGCTTGAAGAGATGAGCTCGCCGCGAAACGATTACGGTGGCGGTGCGCTTGCCTCCCTGAAGGAGCGCCATTTCCCCGAAAAAATCCCCCCGCTTAAGCGTTCCGGTCTGGCGCTTTTCTTTTCCTTCACCAGCCCAGACTTCGAGCTCGCCCTCGAGGACGACGTAGAAAGTGTCTCCTTCTTCGCCGACGCGGCAGATCACATCCCCTTTTTGGAAGGTTTCCTCGACAAACAGAGCCTGGACAGCAGCCAGCTCTGAGCGGCCCAAAAAACTAAAAATGGGTATCGTCGACAGGAATTCATTCCAGTCTGACATTTATGTCCCCCGGATTAGCAATTCGTAATGATATTTGCACTTTGTTACGGGATGCGTCCGCACAAAATCGGGAATCTAGTCTATTGACTCATCCGTTTGCTTTCAAGTCTGTATTCACCGATCGCGCGAATCATTAGGGCGGAAAAACCAGCCGCCGGGACCTCCAAAGCCGAGAATCCGCCCCGCGGGCGCTGCTCCCTGAGGGATAATCTGGCTGGCCGTGGCGGCCTTGCCGGTCCATCTCCTTTCTTCTATCAGGGCTTCCGCAGACCGTATTTATTGATTTTGTTGTACAGCGTCACGCGGTCAATCTCCAGGATATCGGCCGATCGCGAGATGTTCCAGTTGTTTTGTTCGAGGACCGAGGCGATGTGGGATTTTTCAATGGAAGCCAGGGAGCCCGAACGCGGAATATTGTTTTTCTCGGTCAGGCGGAAAGGAAGGTCATCGGGCTGCATGGAAGGCGGTTTGCCTACGACCATGGCTCGTTCGACGGCGTTTTCAAGCTCGCGCACATTGCCGGGCCAGTTGTATCGAACCATGACATCCATGGCCTCGGGTGAGATGGAGGTGATGGGTTTGGCCATCGCCCGCGCGTATTTTTTGACGAAGTAGCCGGCGAGCAGCGGGATGTCCGATTTGCGCTCGCGCAAGGGAGGCATGAAGATCGAGAAAACGTTCAACCGGTAGTAGAGATCTTCCCGGAATGTGCCTTCGTTCATCGCCTGTTCCAGGTCCTTGTTGGTGGCGCAAATAACCCGAAAATCGACCTGAATGATTTCGTTTCCCCCGACCCGCGTGAATTGCTTGGTTTCGATGACGCGGAGAAGATCCATCTGCGTTTTCATGTCGATATTGCCGATTTCATCCAGGAAAAGCGTGCCCTGGTCGGACAGTTCCAGCTTTCCTTTCCGCCTGTATTGAGCCCCTGTAAAGGCTCCGCGTTCATGCCCGAACAGCTCACTTTCCAGCACCCCCTCAGGCATTGCCCCGCAGTTGATGGTGACAATTGGGTGGAAACGCCGGTCGCTGTTGCTGTGAATGGCGCGGGCAATCAGTTCTTTTCCGGTTCCGCTCTCGCCGCGGATCATGACGGTGGTGTCGGTTTTCGAAACCGTGTTAATCATGTCGAATACGCTCTGCATCGCGGGCGACTCCCCGATGATTTCGTCCAATTTCGGGAATTCGGCGATCTGTTCCTTGAGTTTTTGATTTTCCGTCTGAAGCGCGCGCTGCTTGAGCGCGTTGGCGACCAGGTGCGAAAGATAGTCGGGATCGACCGGCTTGGTCACATAGTCGAAAGCCCCCTGTTTAAGTGCCTGGACCGCGGTGTCCACGGAAGCATGTGCCGTTATGAAAATCACCGTTGCCTGCGGGTCGATTTCGCGGATCCGGCCCTGCAGTTCCATGCCGTCCATTCCAGGCATTTTGATGTCCAGCAGGATGATTTCCCAGCGTTGCGCCTGCAAGGCTCGCAAGGCTTCGCCGGCGTTTTCCGCGGCGCCAACCTGGAACCCGTCCTCCAAAAACCATTTGGTCAAGGAGTCGCGCACTACCTTTTCATCATCCACAATCAACAGGGAGGTACGGGGATTCATAAAATACCTTTCAGGCTTGCGCGACGGGAGATGAGGTTGCTCCCGGGCTCACTTTGTCATCAGGATGCCAATGATCAGCCGGGGGGAAGGAGAGGGTAAAAACGGTGCCCTTTCCCGGCTCCGACTTTACCGATATTTGTCCGCCATGCCGCTCGATGATTCCATAAACAACGGACAGGCCCAGTCCGACTCCCTGTCCCCCTTTTTTGGTGGTGAAAAACGGCTCGAAGACATAGGGCAGATCCTCTGCCGCAATACCGGCGCCGGTGTCCGAGACATGGATCACTAAGGCGCCGCTTCCGCTTCGCTCGACTCGCAGGGACAGGTCGCCGCCGCCGCGCATGGCTTCGGTTGCGTTGACCATCAGGGCGACGAGTGCCTGCTGGATCTGGTTTTCATCGCACCTCAGGGTTGTGTCTTCGGTCAGGTACTCCTGCTTGAAGCGCACATTCGAAATCTTAAAATGGTGCTGCATCAGCTGAACGGCTTTTTCCACAATCCCGTTCAGTTGAGCCAGCCCGAACTCTCCCACCTGCTTTTTCGAAAAGAGAAGGAGGTTTTTTACGATGTTGCCGCAACGCAGAACTTCTCGGATGATCAGGTCCAGCTCCTCGAGCGTCTGTCGCGCGGCTTCCGTTGGATTCGGTTCCTTGCGCATCCGCTTGGCGATCAGCTTCGAATAAGTAAGGATTCCTTCCAGCGGATTGTTCAATTCGTGCGCCACCGTTGCGGAGAGCTTTCCCAGCGACGCCATCTTTTCTATGTGCAGCATCCGGTCGTGGATCTGCTGCAGTTCGAGCGATTTTTCCTCCACCCTCTTCTCCAGGGTCCCGGCCCAGTTTTCATTTTCCTTTTGAGCCCGCTGCAGCGACAGCGTCATCTGGTTGAAGGACTGTGCCAGAGCTCCGATGTCATCCTGGCCGGTGTCGGCAATCCGGTATTCCAGGTTTCCCGACGAAACCTGCCGCGTGCCCTCCATCAGCCTGCGCACGGGGCGATGGACCATCACAAAGAGGAACAGCCCCGAAGCCAGCGAAATCACCAGAATCATCCCTGAGGCATATATCAGGAATTTTTTGCGCGCCCGAGCCATGTTGGCGTCCACTTTTTCCAGCGACATGCGGACGTCCAGGACCCCGAGAACGGTCCGTTCCGGTGGATGGGCGTGGCACTCGGCGTTGGCGCAGGCCGGTTCATTGCGGATAGGGTTGATGAGGCCTATGGTTCGGTGCCCCTCCTGTCCGATGTAGGTCCTCACGCGATTGCCCGCGGGCAGCGACTTCAACGGCTCCGCCTGGTTGTGGCAGGCGAAGCAGGCCTCCGCATGCATATCTACGGTTCTACCTTCTTCCGCTTTGTCGGTTGAAAACATGATTTCGCCGCGTTTGTTGTAAATGCGGATGCCGTCCACGCCCGGTTCCTGGCCGATCGTGGTAATGATTTGGAAGACATCCTCCCGGCGGTTCAGGAGCATGCTGTAATGCGTAGACTGCTTGATAATGTCACTGACCCGGCTGGCGGAATCGGCTATTTGCGCGCTCATCTGTTCCGTGTTGAATGAGATCACAAAATAAGAATAGAGGGCGAAAAGGGCGACCAGCAGAAGCGAGGACCCTACGATGACCCGGAAAGTTAATGTGTGAAAAAGGCGCGTCATTTTTTCCATTTACCTTCCCGAGCGCTGAGATCCTACCACGAGAATCGAATTCTTCGAAGAGGGGAAAAGCTGGCCCAGTCGTAGCGTCGGCCGAATGATGGGGTTCATTCCGCCCCGACGTAGCGGTCTTTGCGGCCGGGCAGGGGTTGGAAAACTGCGCGGCGACATTTTTCTGCCATAGACATCGAGGTGAAGTTCCTTTATATAAGGATCGATTCACTCCATTTATCCCAGGCGGACAATTTATGAATTCCATCGATGCCAGTTCATCCGGAGCGGAAATGCCGCGCGACCGGCCGCCATTTCACCCCCTGGTTTCCTCTGGAATCATCCTACTGCTGGGGCTGAGTATCGTGTTCCTGGTTCCGCGTCCTGCTGACATCAGCATACAAGGCTGGCGCATGACGGCTATTTTCCTTTGCACGGTGCTGGCGCTGATGTTGCGCCCGATTGCGGGCGGGGCTGCGGTGCTGATCGGTGTGGTCTCCATGGTGCTGGCCGGAGTTTTTAACATCTCGCAGGCGCTTTCCGCCTACGGCGGCAGCACGGCCTGGCTGGTTCTTGTGGCCTTTTTGATTGCGCGGCCTTTGATCAACAGCGGGCTGGCCAGGCGCATCGCCCTCCTGTTCGTGCGGGCGATCGGCCACACTTCCCTGGGACTGGGGTATTCTCTGGTGGCGTCCGACATGGTTCTCGCGGGCATCATCCCGTCGAACGCAGCGAGGGTCGGCGGGGTGATACTTCCGATCGGGCGAAGCCTCTCGGAGATCTATCGCTCTTTCCCGGGATCGACGGCCGGCCTGCTCGGCACCTTCCTGATGGTGACGATATACCAGGGCGACGTTGTGGCCTGCGCCATGTTTTTCACCGGACAGGCCAGCAACCCGATTGGCGCGCGCCTGGCCGGACAAACGGCGAACATATCCATTAACTATGCCAGCTGGCTGGCGGCTTCCTGCGTGCCCGCCATCGCTGCCCTCATCGCAGTGCCCTGGGTTCTCTACCGGCTTTCGCCCCCCGAAATCCGTCATACCCCGAAAGCCGCTGAAATGGCGCGCCGGGAGCTCGCGGCGATGGGCCCGCTCGGGCGCAACGAAAAGATAGTTCTCGCGGTTTTTATCCTGGTGTGCGGTCTCTGGGCCACTGCCTCCTGGCATAGAATCGAAACCGCGACGGCAGCCCTCCTCGGAGTCGGAATCCTGCTTTGTACGGGAACGCTCACATGGGGCGAGGCCATGCGTGAACACCAGGCTTGGGACATTTTTATCTGGTACGGAGGCCTGATCCGCATGGGAGAGGCGCTCCACGAATTCGGGATTACGAGCTACTTCGCCCGGAGGGTGTCGGCACAGCTGGCCGGGTGGGAATGGCCGATCCTGGTCGTTGTCGTACTCCTGATTTATTTCTACGTCCATTATGCTTTCGCCAGCATCACAACCCACTTTCTCTCCATGTATGCCCCGTTCCTTGCGGTTATGATCGCCGCCGGGGCCCCTGCTCCGCTCATGGCTTACGCCCTTGCCTTTGCCACCAATCTCTCTGCTTCTCTGACGCATTATGGGACGACTCCGGCTCCGATTGTATTTGCAGCTGGGTATGTTTCTCACGGGAGGTGGTGGAGACTGGGCCTTCTGATCTCGATCGTCAATCTGCTCGTGTGGGCAGGGGTGGGCCTGGCCTGGTGGAAAATCATCGGTCTGTGGTAGCAGCATTTGATAGTATTTCCGCTGGCGACGATCCTATGGAAAGCGGTAAAGGCGGAGACAGACTAAAAAAGAAACTGTTGCGTGCGACTGGGCAAGCTATCGCGGACTTCGAAATGATCCGGGCGGGCGACCGGATCATGGTCTGCTTGAGCGGCGGCAAGGACAGTTATGCCCTGCTTTCCCTTCTGCTGGATCTCCAGCGCCGGGCGCCGGTCCGGTTTGAGCTTCTCGCCGTGAACCTGGACCAGAAACAGCCGGGCTTTCCGGAACATGTCCTCCCGGCCTATCTCCAGTCGATGGGTGTTCCGTTCCGGATCGTTCAAAAAGACACTTATTCTATTGTCCGGGAAAAGGTGCCTCAAGGTGACACAACCTGCTCCCTCTGCTCCCGGTTGAGGCGCGGCATTCTCTATAATGTGGCGGTTGAGGAGGGGTGTTCCCGCATCGCTCTCGGCCATCATGCCGACGACATTCTGCAGACTTTCCTGCTCAACTTGTTTTTCAACGGAAGCCTGAAAACCATGCCGCCGGTGCTGCGCAGCGAAGATGGCCGGAATACCGTCATACGGCCCATGGCCTACTGTTGGGAGGCTGATATTGCGGCTTATGCCAGGCAGCAGGAGTTCCCGGTCATTCCCTGCAATCTGTGCGGATCCCAGCCGAATCTGCAGCGCAGAAAAGCCGGCGCCCTGGTGGATGCGCTGGAGCGGGACATTCCCAACCTGCGTGATTCCATGCTTTCAGCTTTGGGCCGGGCAGTCCCGTCCCATTTGATGGACCGGAAGCTTTTTGATTTTGCCTCCTTCAAACCGAGATCCGGCGACCTGGCCAGAGAACTGGATGAAGCCGTCGGCCTATAGGTTTGCTGTTCGCCTATGCTCCGGGAGCACCCGGGCGCTTCCAGGGACGGTCTACAACCAGGTCGGGATGTTCGCTGCGGAATCTCGAAGCGATATGGCAGTCCCAGCAGACAGGCTTATGGGAATTTAAGATGTCATTCACGCTTTCCGGCTCGATGTCGGCCCACGCCACCGTTTTTCGATCCGGTCCGATCAGGGCGGGTTTATGCTCCATCCAGTCGATTTTGCCGAAAGCCTTGCCGCAGATGGCACACGATTTGTCATGGTACCATCGCACCAGGATGGTCCGAAGCAGGCAGTCCTCGGGTGACTTTTCAATCTGCGTGATGCATTCCTGTCCGCAGTTCTCTTTTTCGGGCCAGCGCGAGCAGTCTCTCAACCGCAGATGGGCCTGGTCCTTGCTTGGGAATGCCGCCTGCATGGCATCCACCTCCACAGCTGCAGATTGGTGGTTTTCGGGGCAAGTAATCACGCGTGTACCAGAATAACGCCGATACAGCCGGATCACGGGGATGGTAACCACGAAGAGTGCGGTGACAGCGACCAGTGCGGCAACGATTCCAAATGTGGACATCGGAAAATCCTCCTGCGAAGGTGGAGCCTGCCTTTGATTTTATGCCACCTGCGCTCGGCAATTCAAACCTTCATATCTCTTCAACCACAAATGCTCAAGGACCACAACCCAACAAGAAGCGCACCAGACTGAGTGCCTTGAATGATTCCATGGTATGTTTTTGCTTTGGTCATGCCACGGCATGTTCACGTGATTTTGGCTGCGGATTCAAGGATATTCCCTGCAGGCGGCCTGCCCGGAATTCCGATCATTCAAGGACGATATTAAAGTGATACGATTTTTGCTGCTGGACCTGGATAACACCCTCTATCAGCCCGATTCCGGCCTTTGGGAAGCGATTGGGCATCGCATCAACCAGTACATGATGGAGCGACTGGGATTTCACCCCGATGTGGTCAAAGAACGCCGCGATGCGTATCTTCATTTGTTTGGCACCACCTTGAATGCGCTTCGCCACTACTATCATATCAATGCCGATGATTTCCTGGCCTATGTACACGATGTTCCCCTCGATCGCTATTTGCTCGAAAACCCGGAACTGGATTCACTCCTGGCTCGATTGCCCCAGCGCAAGGTCATATTCACCAATGCAGACTCTCCTCACGCACTGCGCGTGCTTGACCGGCTCGGGATCCGGAGCCATTTTGAGCAGATCTTCGACATCCACGAGATGGATTTCATCTGCAAGCCTGATCCCCTCGCTTATGAAAGAGTTCTCGATTCCATTGGGGCGCGCCCGGATGAATGCGTTTTTGCCGATGATTCCCTGCAGAATCTGCTGCCGGCCAAGGTCATGGGAATGACAACCATCCTGGTCGGCCCGGAGACGGATGCGGCCGGAGCCGACCATTGCATCGGCAACATCCTCGAGCTGGAATCCGTGTTGAATGTACCGCGACACCGCTGATGGATGGATCCGGCAGCGATCGGCTAGCGGGATGCCGGGAGGTATTTCCGGAATTCAGGGGGAGCCGGCGTCTGAAAGGCCAGGGACTTCCGTGTCCGGGGATGTACGAAGCCGAGGCAGAACGCATGGAGCCCCATCCGGCCCAACGGATCCAGGGCACTTCCATAGGATTCGTCTCCGGCGATCGGATGCCCCAATTCTGAGAGATGAGCCCGGATCTGGTTCTTTCTCCCGGTTTCCAGCTGAACTTCCAGAGCGGTAAGGTTTGAGAATCGGCGCAGAACCCGGTAATGCGTAACCGCCCGTTTACCCGATTCCGGTTTTGCGGTGGTATGCATGCGTTTGGTGTGGTCCTCCGCCAGCCGGCTCTCGATCGTCCCCGAGTCCTTTTCCACAATGCCTTCGACGATAGCCCAATACTTTCTTTGAATGCTGTGTTTTTGAAATTGAGCCTGCAGTCCTTCCTTGATCGCCTCGGATTTGGCGAATACAAGGAGTCCGCTGACAAACTTATCGAGGCGGTGAACGATGAAAATCTTCTCATGTCCCGCATTGAGATAGTTGCGCAGGTAGGAGTAGGCAGTGCGTTCCCGCTCGTGCAGCGTAGCCACAGTCAGCAACCCCGCGGGTTTTATGATCACCATGAGATCTTCATCCTCATGGACGATCTGAATTCCATGGAGAGGTTGAACCGAACCGCGCTTTTCTCCAACCTCGACCCTGTCACCCGGTTGGATCACGCGGCTGGCAATTTTGCAGATTTCCCCATTGAGACGCACCCTTCCCTGCTCCAGCATCTGCCTCAAGGTGCGGTTTGCCGCTCCGGGATATAGTCGCCGAAGGTTTTCCAGCAGGGAAGATTGAACGGTGATTGCCTTTTTCAACTAGCTATGGTTGCAGACCAGGGTTTTGGTCGAGTCCGCAAAGCGAACTGTGATGCGGTTAGGCGGCGTAAAGGACTGAACGCAGCCCAACCCGAAGGTGGAATGCTCAATCCAGTCGCCTTCGCCGAAGCTTCCAGCCATGCTATAGGGCTTATGGGGTTTGCCGGAGGCCTCCTGCATCACCTCATCCCAATTCTGCCTGGATCTCTTGGAGGGTGATTTTGGAGTTTTTGCGGTCTTTTTCACCGCAGCTCTGGGGACCGGTTTGCTCGGCCTGAAGTTATGCTCTCCCTTGCAAGTGTTGCACTTTACGCGACGGGGTTTCTGCCCCTCCATTGCCTCCACGGTGTGCGCAAGCACCATTTTGCATTTGGTACAATAGGCGTCAATATCGCCGCCAACCGCAATTTTGGTCATGGGAATTCCTCGATTATTCAGGGTCTAAAAGAACAATTTTACCATACAGCGCGCGGCATCGGAATGGAAAGTGCATAAAGCGGCTCATAAAAACGCTTTCCGGGTGTTCAAATCCTCAAATCAGCCTGCGGAATGGGGGGACCTAGGAGGTTTTCAGGCGGCTTTGGTACCAGAGAATTCCCAGGATGGTTTTAGCATCGGAAATCTCCCCGGTTTCGATCTTCCTCAGGCAGTCTTCGATGGTATGCGGCTCTACCGTAATGTGTTCCCCTTCCTGTACTTGCCGTGGAACTGGAGACAGGTTCCGGGCGAGATAAAGGTGAATGATCTCGTTGCTGATCCCGGGGGTGGTGAAAAAGGAGAAGCCATATTCCAAACTTCCGGCCTGATAGCCTGTTTCTTCCACCAGTTCGGCCGCAATGGTTTCTGCGGGTGATTTGCCCATATCTAACTTCCCCGCAGGGAGTTCCAAGATAAATTTCTGAAGCGGGTATCGGAACTGGCGAATCAGCAAAATGCTCCCGTCCTCCAACTGCGGAACGGCGACAACTCCTCCCGGATGGATCACTACTTCGCGGATAACCTCCGCCCCCGAGGCAAGCCGGACGCGGTCCACATTCACCCGGATGATCTTGCCGCTGTAGATCTCCTGGTGTCGGATAACTTCTGTTTCAGGGTTTTTCGGTTCCATGGGCTAAAAAAGGATAGGGGAACCGGCAGAGGGGTGCAAAGCAAATCTGCATAATTTTTTGGACAACCTGCCGATTTATCCCGCGGATGGCTGAATTCTGCAGCAGCTCCTTCAAAAACTCGGGTGTCCAGGACTTTGCCGCAGGCTTGAACGCCCACCCGTCATGGTAGACTGTTGAACATTCCTTGAAATCGCTATCCTGCTGCGGAATGATCCGGGGGGGTGAACTGGTATGAGCCGAAAACGCCTTTTTCTGATAGACGGGATGTCGCACATATATCGTGCCTACTATGCGATTCGGAACTTGAGTAATTCGCGGGGTCTGGCGACCAACGCTATTTTCGGTTTCACTTCGATGCTCCGCAAACTGATCCAGGAGCAAAAACCCGATTATATGGCGGTCGCCTTCGACCTCGAGGGGCCAACCTTGCGGCAGGAGAAATTCGAGGCCTACAAAGCCACCCGCAAGCCAATGCCCGAGGATCTGGTGCCGCAAATCCCTTATATCCGAAAAGTGTGTGAGGCCTTCCGAGTCCCGGTCATCGCGTTGCCCGGTTTCGAAGCGGATGATGTGATCGGCACTCTGGCCCAAAAAGCCGTCCAGTCTGGTCTTGATGCAGTCCTTGTGACCAGCGACAAGGACATGCTCCAACTGGTCTCGGATCGCGTTGTGGTGCTCGATACGATGAAGGACAATCTGATACTTGATCCGTCAGGGGTTGAGCAAAAGATGGGTGTGAAACCGGAACAGGTGCCTGACCTACTGGGATTGTGGGGTGACGCCTCCGACAACATCCCGGGGGCTCCGGGGATCGGCGAGAAAGGAGCAAAGGAGCTGATCCAGACTTACGGTTCTCTTGAAAGCTGCCTTCAGAACTGGGAGAAGGTCAAGCGAAAGACTTACCAGGAGAGCCTGCGCGACAACGTGGATTTAATCCGCACCAGCTACGAGCTGGCAACTATCCACCGCGATCTCCCCATTGACCTGGATCTGAATGCCCTCGCGCTTTCCGAGCCGGACCGGGAAGCCGCTTTTGATCTGTTTTCCGAGCTTGAATTTAAGACCCTGATGCGCGAATTTCACGACGAAAAGCCGGTGCCGGTGCTTCAGGCGACCCGGTTGACGCCTCCGGAGTCCTGCAAGTTCCTGCGGGCGCTTGCCGGGCAGGAGCGGGTCTATTTTGCCCTTTTCCTCAGGGACGGTTCACTTTCGCGCAAGGTTGCCGACTTGGCCTGCATTTCCGCACCTGATGGACCTGCGGCCATCGTCGACTTGAAAGAATCGACGGTTGCAGAGGCCTGGAATGAAGTGCTGAAAAACCCCAAGATTTCCAAAGTCTGCTGGGATTCCAAGCTCTGTTTCTTGGCACAGCTGCCGCGCGGCGTCGACCCCGGCAGCCGGATGGTCGATGTCATGATGATGGCCTTCCTGACCAGCTCGCATCTCGGGGATTACAGCTTGCGTCGCTGGGCAATGGATCAGCTGCACGTCGACCTGCCTGAAGAAAAGCCTCCCCGGGGGGTGCTGGAATGGCCGGCCGACCAGAAGGCTGAAGAATCCCTGGCGAATCAATTGAATGCAGTTATCCGACTACATGGTCAGCTCACACTTCGGATTGATGAACTGGGATTGCGAGAGCTCTATGAAGAGATCGAAATGCCGTTGGTCCCGATTCTGGCCGAAATGGAACGCACCGGTATCCGGGTCGATCCGGCGATGCTGAAGCGGCTGTCACTGGTTATGGAGGAGCAGCTCGGCTCCTTGAAAAGCAAGATTTATAAATCGGCGGGTTGTGAATTCAACATAAACTCCCCCAAGCAGCTGGGTGATATCCTCTTTGAAAAACTGAACCTGCCGGCGGGCAGGAAGACCCGAAAAACCGGAGGCTACAGCACCGACCAGGCAGTACTGGAGGAACTCGCGGTCTCGTACGAGATCCCGCGCCTGATCCTGGATTTCCGCCAGATTTCCAAACTCAAATCCACGTATGTGGATTCATTGCCGCAGTTAATCCATCCGCGAACCGGCAGGGTGCACACCTCATACAACCAGACGGGCGCGGCCACCGGACGCCTCTCGAGTTCCGACCCAAATCTGCAGAATATACCCATCCGGACCGAGGTTGGGCGCATGATCCGAGCTGCCTTTGTCCCGGAAGCTGGAAACTTGTTTATATCCGCAGATTATTCGCAGGTGGAACTTCGCGTTCTGGCCCACCTCACCGAGGATGAAGTTCTGACTGAGGCGTTCCTGCAGAACCAGGATGTACACGAGCGGACCGCCATTGAGGTTTTCGGCGAAGCGGCAAAGGCGAATGCTCAGGAATACCGCCGAAGAGCAAAAGTCATTAACTTTGGTATCGTCTATGGCTTATCGGCTTTCGGTTTGGCTCAAAAACTCGGAATCGGACGGGACGAGGCGCAGGCATTTATTGATGCCTACTTCGAACGATATAAGGGGGTCAGGCAATGGCTCGACCGGACCATCGAAGAAGCCAGACAGACCGGGCGGGTGAGAACTCTGTTCGGCCGGATCCGGCCAATTCCGGATATCAACGCTAAGGAATTTAACGCCAGGCAGTTCGCAGAACGAACTGCGATCAATACCCCCATCCAGGGCACAGCCGCCGATATTATGAAGATCGCGATGATCCGGGTGCACAAGGCTTTGCAGCAGGCGGGCTCGTCCGCTAAAATGTTGTTGCAGGTACATGACGAGCTCGTCCTGGAAGTTCAGGAAAAAGAGATCGATACAGCCGGAGCGATTGTCAAAAGGGAGATGCAGGCGGCTGCAAGCCTCCGGGTGCCTCTCCTGGTTGATCTGAATGTGGCTGGAAATTGGAAAGATGCCAAATAATAGGGAACCATGGGCGTCCCGGGCCGTGTAAGATTATGACATTCTGGAGAACCGGGAAGACAAATTGGATGACTGAGGCGCACGGACGAGTTTTGGACCTGGATGGCATTGGAGTTGAAGTGCGGCAGACGGCAGGCACCGACAACCAGTTGGTGCTTGATTTTATTGCCGGAAATGATGCCGCCTTCACCCAGTTGGTCAGCAAGTACAAGGATTCCCTCACCAACTATCTCAATTCGATGGTGGGGGACTATGATATAGCCATTGACCTGTCCCAGGAAACTTTCCTCCGGGTATATCGGAATATCCGCCGCTACAGCCACATTTACCAGTTTTCTACCTGGCTCTACAGGATCGCCACCAACCTGGCCATTGATGAAATGAGGTATCGCAAACGCAGGGGCCAGGTTTTTTATCGGAATATTTGGGGCATGCGGAAGCCGGGGGAGGACAGCACGCCGGAATTTGAACCGGTTGATATCCGCCGGAGCCCGAGCGAAGAGGTCTTGCGCAAGGAAAGCGGGCAAGTGCTGAGGGATGCCATCCGTTCACTTCCTGAAAAGTACAGAACCGCTTTTGTCATGAAGGAGTTGCAGGAACTGCCCTACGAGGCTATTGCGAAGGTCCTTAAGACTTCGCCCGGAACGGTCAAGTCTCGCCTGCATCGGGCTCGAGAATTGCTGCAAAGGAAGCTGGAGCACTACGTTTGAGAGATTATGGACTGCCGCAAATTTAATAGAAATCTGGAAGATTACCTGGAAGACGGGCTGGATTTTGCAGGCCGCTTCAGCATGGAGCGGCATGCTCAGCAATGCTTCGGATGCAGCAAGACGGTTGCAGATGCGCTCAAATTGCGCCAGCTGGCACAAGAATGCCGGCGGGTAAAAGCACCCGAGGATTTTGAAGCTCGGCTGATGCGCCGGATCCAGGCGGAAGGAATTCGACGGCCTTCCTGGCGGCCCTGGCATATGCCGGTCTTCATTCACGACTGGCCGCTCTGGCGAATGGCTGCGGCTGGGGCTGCGGCAATGCTTATCGCCATAGGCGTTTTCCTGTTTTCCACTCGCTGGATGCGGACGGAGCCGTCAGCCGATGTTTCGTCGCTTGCGCTGCCGCAAACCAATCCCGTTTCCCCTGCCGGGGAAAGGGAACTGCAAGCAGCCCAGGAGCCCGATCGCTCCTCAACGGCTCCCGGGACCGTGGCTGTCCGCCCTGAGGGTCTGCCTGTGCGCATGGGCTATTCCACCGAAGCCGACACGCCGATCGTTTATACCGATTCCCCCGATTCGGAATACGTAGAATGCCTGGTACCAGGCCCGGGCGGCCGTCAGCTCATCATGCGGTTGCCCAGTACAATCCGGACTCGTTACGGGCAACCGAGCGAAGAGTACTTTATCCGGAATGTAAGCCATTGATGCCGGGAACGTTTTTCCGTATGCCGAAATATCTTTTTTGCTTCCGGAAGCTGGCAATTATAGTCGCGATGACCGCTTGGGCTGCAGCAGCGGCGGCCGGGCAGGATAACGCCCGGAAGCCTCAGGCGGACGAAGCGGAATGGACCTTTGTAAAAGTGAATATTACAACCGAAACCCGCGGCGGCGGGGAATCGGTTGTGATCAACGGTCGAGTGGTCGATGATTACAGGCCACGCATCATCCACGTTTTTCCCTCGACCGGCGTCGTCATTGACGACAAGGGTCATGTGCTCACCTTCCTGGGATACCGATGGGTGGATTTGCAGGGCCAGGCGGCGCGAATCGACATCATCAACCGCCAGGGCGAAACCCTCAAAGGACGGTTAATCGGCGTCGACCAGAACATCGGGGTTGCGGTAGTTCAGTCGCTGGAGGGAAAACTGCGGAAAACTCCGCTTTGCGAACGCTGCCCTGTCAAAGATGGCTTGACCGTTGTGGCCCCGGTATTGGAGGGTTCCAGCGCGGCTCAATTCGAAACCGCCCGCATCCTTTCGATCGGGAGTGCCGGAGACTCCCCAACCCAGGAGGTCTGGTCGCTCAGGATCAGCCGGCCACTGCAGGGGGTCGGGGAACCGTTGCTGGACAGTGAGCATCGGGTTCTGGGATTTATTTCGAGCCAGAAACTCTCGCCGTCGGATCCGGCAGGAGGCAGCACCATCGTGTACCACCCGATGTCGCAGCTGCTGGCCTCGGCCGACAAGATCATGAAAACCGGTGGCGACATCCGCACCGGTTGGCTGGGGGTTTTCATTAGCCAGGAATCGTCCGGGGACCGTCCGGGGTTGATCATCGACAGTGTGCAGGAAGGAAGCCCCGCGCAGAAATCGGGTTTGAGATCGGGCGACGTCCTTTACAAATACGATGGCAAGGAAATCCGCGAAGCCCGGCAGTTCATTCGGCTTGTGCAGGATACCCCCATCGGCACGACGGTAGCTCTCGAAGTGGTAAGAAACGGAAAACCGGCTACGCTGAAAGCTTCGATCGAGGCCCGTAAGCCGGCGGCAAATCCCAGCAAGATCGCGCTCAAGTTCCCGGAGGTTCTGCCGTTCCACAGCGCAGCCATGGATCCTGAAATGGCAGCCGCGGCCAACTCTGAGCTCTGGAGCGGGATGGAATTGGTACCGCTTCCGGCCCAACTCGCGGATTTTCTCCAGGTCCCCGGGAAATCGGGTCTCCTTGTGCTAAACGTCGGGGCACAGACCAACTTCGGGGCTGCAGGCATTCAGGCCGGCGACGTGATATTAAGCGTGGACGGAAGGCAGATTCAAAATCCTCAAGGTTTCATTTCCCATTTGAAAAATCAGGTCAAGGGTCCCGGGGTTGTGAGCCTCAAGTTGTTCCGCAAAGGTTCGGAGCTGGTCGCAACCATCCGGTTGGGCAAACAGGCAGAGTCCGGGAAAAAATAGGCATCGGCCTCCCGGACTTCGATTTTTCTTCCCTCCCCCAGTTCCGATATAATAAAGCCGTTTGAGCCCGCGGCATGCCCATGGCGCCAGGATTCGTGATTTGGCGTCATCGGGTTCAAGCCATAATATTCGCAGGCCGAGTGCATTCATGACCGACCTGGGCTGATAATCGATAAGCTTGGAGGACGTATGGAAAGGACCGATTCGGGAATCCGCAGGCGCATGAAACGAGGTTTTGCAGCAGCGCTGGTTTTCGGGCTGATCCTGGCGCCTCTGGCCCTGGCGGAGAGGACGCGTCTGAAGCCGGGTTGGAATGTTTTCAGCCCCCAGCAGGATATCGAAATAGGCAAAGAAGTTTCGAAACAGGCTGAGCAGCAGCAGGTCATGCTGAACGACAAGAAAGTTGATGATTACCTTACCCGGCTCGGCTTGAAGCTGGCCGCCAAGGCACCGGGAGAAAAATACCCCTACCAATTCAAGGGCGTCAACGATCCGAACATCAACGCCTTCGCCCTGCCGGGCGGATTTCTCTACATCAACCGGGGGACTATTGAAGCCGCTGACAACGAGGCGCAATTGGCCGGCGTGATTGGGCATGAGATCGGCCATTCCGCACTGCGGCATGGCACAAACCAGATGACCAAGGCGACCGCTCTGCAACTGCCGCTTGCGGTGCTGGGCGGGGTTGTGGGGAATAATTCAATCGTGGGGCTTCTGACCCAGGTGGGCGCCAATTTCGGGGCCGAGTCGATCCTGCTAAAATACTCCCGCGATGCGGAGCGGCAGGCGGACATAGTCGGCACGCAAATTCTGTTCGACAATGGCTACGACCCGCGCGCGATGGCGGAGTTTTTTCAGAAGCTTGAAGCGGGGTCCAAAAACGGTTCGCGCCCCGTTCAGTTCTTCAGCAGCCACCCCAATCCTGAAAACCGGATAGTTGCCGTTAATGCCGAAGTGGACAAGATGGGAGGCGCCCGGTCGAACTATCAGAACGACACCGCAGATTTCCGTGCCATTCAAAAATATGTGAAATCACTTCCCCCTCCGCCCAAAGCCCCGGTCCAGCAGACTAAGAACACCCCCACGGCTTCCGGGAAAGGGGCGCGACCGCCCGAACCGCCTTCGACTCGAATGAAGGATTACTCCAATTCGTCTCTGAGCCTGCGCCATCCCGACAACTGGAAAGCTTACGGGCAGGGTGACTCGTTTACGCTTGCTCCTGACGGCGGATTTGTTTCGGATGCAAAAGGCAACACGTCCCTTGCGTATGGTGCGATGATGGCGGTGTTCGATCCCCGCGCGGGACGCTCCGGCCAGCCCGACCTTCAGACGGCGACCACACAGTTGATCGGCAGCCTGCAAAACGCCAACCCCGACATGCGGGTTTCCCGCGATGCCGTCCGGATCCGGGTGGGCGGCCTGGCAGCTTTGTCGACCACGTTGAGCAATGTGTCGCCGGCCGGCGGAAATGAAACCGACGTGCTGGTTACGGTTCTGCGCCCTGAAGGTCTGCTTTACTTCGTTTTTGTTGCGCCGGAGGCGGAGTTTGCCGGCTATCAGCGCGTTTTTCAGGACATGATCAACTCGATCCGATTCAGTTCCCGATGAGCGAGTGGCTGGGCATTAAAACCGCTGCGCGATCTCCCAGTAGACAAGGCTTCCGGAGCTGCCGGCCGGATAAATGGTATGGATGATTTTTCCCCCGCCCGCATTGCCGTAATAGAAAGTCAGCGTCGCTTTGGCGGTTGCCTTGAATTCCAAACTCAAATCCACCAGGTTGGCCAGATCGCGACTTCCTCCGGCAGGCCTGCCTGAAAACCCGAAGGTGGAACTCTGGAAAGCGCCTCCCCCTGAATACCACAGGTCAGCGCCCTGCGACAGGCGTAACCACCGGTAGTTCGACCTCACCGTCAGGCGCGGATTAGGCCGTAACAGGATCTCGGCAAAAGTGTCTTCCACGTTCATCATGTTGAAAAATGGGAACCGGGCGTAGATCCGCGGCGTGGGGAGGATCTGGAAGAAGGTCGTGTGCCTGCCATCGCCGGGATTGTCGTCTCCCGAAGTGATGTTTGTACCTGCCCGCAACCAGGGTTTTCCCGGTGTTTTAGGCAGCTGATAGCCTGCTTCTGCCACAAATCCCCACGCCCGATGGCTGAGCTGGCCAAAACTGCCCACCTGCAGGGCGCCCCAGCCGAGGAGATCCGCATTCCCCAGTTTCCGGGTATAATGGCCTCCAAAGGTGGAGATGGATATGGGATCTGTATCCAGCCGCCGCACGCTTAGGGGGCGGTTGTCGACCGGAATCAGTTTCCGATCATCGTGGTAAAAGATATAAAACGCACGCGCATCATATTGTTTGGAGGCTCCCGTGTGTGTGAGGCCGCTGTATACATACTCCACATTGGGGACTTCTTTGTTCCCGTTGAGATCGAAAACTCCAACCGTCGGCCGCGCTGCCGTGACGGTGAAGTTGGTGCCGCGGGCATTGTAGGAAAACAGGGCCCCATCCGCGGTCCGCTGGACATGGCTGAACGCAAAGTTGCCGATCAGGCGATGGGCAATACGCTCGCGCTTTATCCAGTCAAGCGTCGGATCCTGTGTGAGCGATTCCTGCCCTTCTATGAATTCATATCGGCCAAATTTCAAGCTTGTACCTTTGCCAAACAGATTTTTCCAGGTGATATTTGCCTGGCGTGCGAAAACAAATCCCCAACGATCGACGTTGGCTGCACGGTACGCGGCGCCGAGCCCTAATTGCCCCAGGGGAGGAGGAGCGGTCGCATCATGCGGGAGCCAGACCAGAAATGGGATGGACACCTCTCCAAAGATATCTATGTGCTTGGTGGAACGCGCGGCGGTAAACCGAACGAAGTTGCCCCAGAAAGCATACTCATTTTCTTTTCCGACCACAGGATTTCCAGGATTGAACCAATCCCACCACTCCACCCGGGATCTGAGCGATCCGCCGAATTTCCATCCCCGGTATTTAACTTCCGCCGCCGGCGCTGGTTTCGGCTGGCTTTGTTCCGGGGCCGTTGCTTCGGTATCTGTTTCGCCATTCGTGTCTTGCGCCATGGAAGGAGTCTGGAGCAACACTACTCCCAAAATTACTCCGTAAAAGTATCTGGCCAATTCAGCCTCCAGGATCTTATTGGAATTCGATGGGCCCAATCGGAATCGAGCAGAAAATATCTCATCGTGGATATGCAAGAATTGCGCCACGCCGGATATCCGGCGGGAAAAATCTAAATCATTCTAAATGAGTATTTTACATCTGCTTCTATATAAGAATCATTTATGGGAGGGCAGATAAGGAGCCCATAATGCATATATATTATGCTTTACTTAGCTCTTTATCATAAATAATTGAAGGATCTGAATCTGTGAATCGGGTGCCTCAATTCAGGTAGAATCCGGCCTTTAAGGAGTTCGCATGGCGGTGCTCCATATAATCGCAAATGGGAAGTTCCGAGGCGGAGCCAGAGGGCATCGCCTGGGGCATGCCATAGCCAGGCTGAGGCAAATCCTGGGAGGGGAGGTCGAGGTATGCTTCACCGGAGGGCCGGGAGAGGCGACTGTTCTTTCCCGAAGGCTGTTGTTGTCAGGAGCTCAATGGCTCGCGGTTGCGGGTGGGGACGGGACCATTAACGAGGTCGCCAACGGTTTTTTCGACCATGGCAGCAATATTCGCCCGGACGCCTGCCTGAGCATCCTGCCTTCCGGATCGGGCAACGATCTCATTCGTACTCTGGGCATCCCCCCGGATGCATTGGCCGCGGCTAAAAGGTTGGAACACCCGACGGATCGCGCCCTCGATGTGGGGTGGGTGCGGTTTCGAGGCTTTTCCGGGGAATGGACGGAGCGTGTTTTTCTCAATGTTGCCGAGGCCGGCATTGGAGCGAAACTTGTTTCCTGGCGCGCTCGGGGAGGGCTGCTGTTAAAGGGCAGGCTAGGCTATCGCGCAGGCTCTCTCGCCCTGGCCATTTTCGAGCCCAAGTTTGAGCTCCACCTAAGCCTGGATTCAGGGGAGGAATTCAGCACAGGGCCCTTGTTGAGTATGATTGCTGCCGGCGGGCGCTATTTTGGCGGAGGAATGCTCTGCGCGCCCATGGCGAGTTTGGATGACGGCTCTCTCGAAGCCATAACCCTAGGCGATTTTTCATGGTGGGAAATCATTCTGAAAATCAGGCGCTTTTTCTCCGGCAGGCATCTCGCAGAAGCGAAAGTCCGACATTACCGGGTCCGAACCATGGAAGCCCGATCCGATACCCCGGTTTTTTTTGAGTTGGACGGTGAACCGGCGGGTTTACTGCCGGCAACCATCCGGCTGCTGCCGGCAGCAATCAAGCTCCGCTATTGATTGCGGATTGCAGATTGCGGATTGAAATGCGAGCCAGCCACGGTTCGCTTGCTGCCGGTATCTGTATTCCTCTGCTACTCATTGCGAAAAGCAAAAATGCGAACTGCGGATGGACGATAGTGCCGGCGGCCGCCAACTTTCCCCGGTTCATCCATCCGCAATTCGCATTTCGCAATTTGCAATTATAAAATCCGCAATTCTCTAGGCGATAACAGTCTCCTTGGAAGTCACTCCTTTTCTGTCGGTCTGTTGAACGTCGCACACTGCCATGGCCGTGATATTGACGATGTCGTTGACTTCGTTGCCCGGGATGAGCAGGTACACCGGCTTGCGGATCCCTAGCAGGATCGGTCCAATAGCCGTCGCTCCGCCGATGTGTGCCAGCAGCTTATAGGCAATGTTGGCCGAGGCCAGGTCGGGGCAGATCAGGACGTTGGCCCCTCCCTTCAGGCTGCTGAAAGGATAGATCTCGTTCACTATTTCAGGGCTGACAGCCGTATCGGCTTGTACTTCTCCGTCGACGATCAGCTCCGGCATGCGGCGTTTCACGATCTCCGTTGCCCGCGCGACCTTATCCGTCAGGGGGTGTTTCGTGCTGCCGAAGTTGCTGAAAGAAAGCATCGCCACCCGGGGCTCAATATCGAGCTGGCGGACCTTCTCGGCGGTCAGCAGGGCGATCTCAGCCAGGTCTTCGGCGGTCGGCTCGATATTGACCGTGGTGTCGCTGATAAAGTAAGTCTGGTTCTTGAACACAAGCATATAAAGGCCGGCGATCCGCTGGACGCCGTCCCGTGTGCCGATAATCTGCAGCGCAGGTCGAACCGTGTCGGGATAGTGCTGCGTTAGTCCCGAAATAAGACCGTCGGCATCCCCAGCTTTGACCATGGTCATGCCGAAAACATTGCGGGACAGCATATCCCGTTCGGCCTTGGCCATGGTAATGCCTTTCCGCTGCCGCGTTTTGTAATAAGCTGCGGCATATTCCGCAGACTTGGGAGACTTGGCCGGATCCACGAATTCAGCCCCCTCCAAATCCAGGTCCAGCGCCTGAATTTTGTTCCTGATATTCTGTTCGTTCCCCAGGAGAATGGGCTGGGCGATTTTTTCATCCATGATGATCTGGGCTGCCCTCAGGATTTTTTCTTCCTCCCCTTCCGGGAAGACGATCCGCTTGGGGGCCTGCTGGGCTTTGTGGATGAAGAAGCGCATGACTTCGCGCGATTTGCCAAGTCGGGCTTCAAGCGCATCGCGGTAAACGCCGAAATCCGCGATCGGATGCCGCGCGACGCCGGATTCCATCGCGGCACGCGCCACGGCCGGCGCCTCCCAGAGGAGAACGCGCGGATCGAATGGCTTGGGGATGATGTATTCCTTGCCGAATTCAATCTTCTTGCCACCGTAAGCCCGGATGACGGAGTCCGGCACATCCTGCTTCGCCAGGTTGGCGAGGGCCATACAGGCCGCGATCTTCATGTTGTCGTTGATTGCGGTGGCGCGTACGTCCAGGGCTCCCCGGAAAATAAACGGGAATCCGAGGACATTGTTCACCTGGTTGGGATAATCAGAGCGTCCGGTCGCCATGATGATGTCCGGCCTGGCGCTGACGGCGTCTTCGTAGGTGATCTCGGGGTCCGGATTGGCCATTGCGAAAACGATAGGCGTGTCGGCCATCGATCGAACCATGTCTTTGCTCACGATGTCTTTGGCGGAAACGCCGCAGAATACGTCGGCGCCCTTGAGCGCATCGGCGAGCGTGCGGGCTTCGGTATCAACCGCGAAGTATTCCTTGTAAGAGTTCATTCCCTGGGTGCGCCCCTTGAAGACGACTCCCTTGGTATCGACCAGCATCATGTTTTCGCGGCGCACCCCAAGCCTCTCATACAGCTTGGCGCAGGCGATTCCCGCCGCGCCGGCTCCGCTGAAAACCACTTTGATCTGGTCGATTTTTTTGTTGACGATTTCCACAGCGTTCAGAAGTGCCGCCCCGCTGATAATTGCCGTGCCGTGCTGATCGTCGTGGAAGACGGGAATGTGCATCAGGTTTTTCAGGGTTTCTTCGATGTAGAAGCACTCGGGGGCTTTGATGTCCTCGAGATTAATGCCGCCGAAGGTCGGTTCGAGCATCAACACCGTTTTGATGATTTCGTCGGGATCGTGGGAGTTGAGTTCGATGTCAAAAACGTCGACATCCGCGAATCTCTTGAACAGAACCCCTTTTCCTTCCATGACCGGTTTGCCGGCCAGGGCGCCGATGTCGCCGAGCCCCAGGACGGCGGTCCCGTTCGAGACGACCGCCACCAGGTTTCCCTTTGCGGTATAAAGATAGGCGTCCTCCGGGTTTGCCTCGATCTGACGGCACGGCTCGGCTACTCCGGGCGTGTACGCGAGCGACAGGTCCCGTTGAGTCTGGCAGGGTTTCGTCGGAACGACTTCGATCTTTCCTTTTCTACCCTGTGAATGGTAGTCCAGTGCATCCTGTTTGCGTATCATGGGATTGTTCCTCTCAAAGCATTCGAATCGTGCATACCTCAAGTGCCTGCGGACCACTCCACAATACTACCGCAGGCGCTCAGAATTCAACCGTAGGACGACAATGCGGGAAGCACGCTCACTTGCGGGAAAGCGCGTGCAAAGCATTCTGTCGGATGCCGGGGAGCTTACAGTTTCTCGGGCTCCCCGGCATCCATCACTGCAGACCTGTCATGCACCAGACAGTTGATTTGATCCGGGCGTGTCTTTATGGCACTACAAACGACATCGCATTGCTCCAGGGCCCGTAGCCGTATTGGTTCCAGGTCTGAACCCACCACTGGGCCGGCCCCTGCGGCAGCACTGTGCCGGGTGCGACGGTGCAGGTGCCGGTTCCTGAAGCGCACCCGGCCTGCGCCGCTGTGTACCATTGCTGGAATTTGGGACCTGTGGCTGAATTGTTCACCCAGACGTAATACCAGGTGGCTGTTGGCACCGCGTTCCATTGGTATACAGGGGACCTGGTGTTAATGGTGCCCGAAGGCGAAACCAGCGTTGCCGCTCCCGGCAAGCCGCCCGCTATCGCAAATGCCATGCCGTCGCTCCAGGGACCGTAACCGGCATTATTCCAGGTCTGGATCCACCACTGCGCATAGCCGGGAGCCAGGTTAATGGCAGGCGTAACCGTGCATGTGCCCGTGCCGCCGGCACACCCGGCCTGAGCGGCCGTATACCACGTCAGGACTTTGGGTGAGGCGACGGAATCACTGACCCAGAGGTAATACCAGGTTGCATTTGCGACGGCATTCCATGTGTAACTGGGAGTCGTTGTCTGGGTGGGACCACTCGGAGAAACCAATACTGCTGCTCCCGGAGTGCCCCCTCCTGTGACCGTAAAGGACATAGGATCGCTCCATGGGCCATATCCCACGGCATTCCACGTCTGAATCCGCCAATTCGCCGAACCGGCCGCAATCGCCACCGTTGGCGTCACCGTGCATGTCCCGGATCCTGAGGCGCATCCGGCCTGCGCTGCCGTGTACCAGTTGCTGATCTTGTAGCCGGTGGAATCGCTTACCAGCAGGTAATACCATTCGGAATTGGATACAGCGTTCCAGATGTAGGCGGGAGTGACGGTTGAAATGCTGCCGCTGGGAGATACAAGAGTCGCCGCTGCCGGCAGACTGCCTGTGGCGCTGAACGTGGCTTTCACGCTCTTGCTGACGGTCAAAGTAACCACGCATCTATTTTCAGCTGTTACACTGTCGCATCCGGTCCACCCCGTCAGCGTATACCCGGTTGTGGGAGCCGCGGTGAGAGTGATACTGGCCGGCATGCTGGTGGCGGATTCAAAATCGTCCGAGCAAAATAGCTGGTTGAATTGCGCCAGGTCCCTTGATTTCGACATCGTCGATGAACCAGCCATCGGCCACGGCCGTGTCACTGTTTGAGCTCATACGAAATCGCACAAACACCTGCGAGTTCTTATAGGCAGCTCAGATCCAACTGAACCCTTGCCCACGTGGCGGAAACGCCGGAGTAGTAGGCGATCTGTGTCCAGTTCAAGCCTCCGTCTTTGGAGACTTCACACAGCCGTGATCGTAATAAGATTCCGTGGCAAAGCGGTGCCAGAAAGTAAGGGCGGGAGATACGGACGACCTCAGGTCGAGATTTCTTGCCAGAGTCAGCGTCGCGTTTGAAGCGACGGTATATCTCCAGCCGGACTATCGGTTACTGAGTGAGGGGACTCCGATAGAGGTTGGTCGTCGAATCTCCAGTCGCGGCCGCTTGCCTGCCATTTAAACGGGTAAGGGCCGGTGCAGGTGCCTGCGCAATTGAGCCCGGATCCGGTCACCGCGCCGCCGCCCGACGGTTCGACGATACCGTTAAATTCGGCCAGTGAGCCTGATTCCTTGATCTCAACATCGTCGATATACATAGCCGTCGTCAACGCAGGCGTCAGCCATTCGAATTAATGCGGAACCTGACCAAAACACGCGTTGATTTGTATGGCAGTAGATCCAGCTTTCGAAAAGGTTCCATGTCGATTGGTGTCCGGAATAATATGCGATCTGGGTCCAGTTGAATCCTCCGTCTTTGGAGACATCGACCCAGCCTGATCGTAATCAAGATTCAGTAGCAAACTTATGCCAGAAGGTCAGAACTGGCGCGGTGGAATCCGATAGGTCGATATTATTTGTCGAGCGTGATCGCGGCATTTGCATTGGGCGCATAGTTTCCGCCAGGGCTATCGGTGGCGGAATGATTGGAACTCCGGTAGTCTGAAGTAGTGAGCGCCCAATCGTAGCCGCTGACAGTCCACTTGCCGAGACCGTGTTCGAAATCATCCTGGAAATAGACGGTCTGGGCACTCAGAGCGGGTGCAAAAATGCAGATTAGAAAACAGAGCCATGGAATGGAACGAAGTCGGATTATCTTCATGATGCCGCCTCCCGGCCTTGTAGCGAGTTGATTTGTGCGGACACTCTAAAGAACGTAGGGTTTATTAGAATGCAAAATCATGCAATGACCATGCATTTCAAAGATCAGGCGTGGAATTTCCCAATCATTTGTCACGCAAATATCTATTTCAGTCAATGAAAAAGAATGGTCACCTGCGGGCGGGATCATGTTTCAATGGATGCCGGCGACAATGTCGCCGATTCTGACGAGCACCATGGTCGCGTCGTCGGCCGCTTCTTTATTTCCCCTGTGGTCCCGAGCCAGTTTTTCGATTCTGGCCATTATGCCATCCAGGCCCAAACGGCGATCTTCGATCAGGACCTTTTCCACCTGCGTCATTCCAAGTTCCTCGCCGGCTTCGTTCTCGGTCTCGACAAGCCCATCGGTGTAGAAGAAGAGGGAATCCCCTTGCTTGAGCTGGATTCGCTTTTCGACATAGCCTCCGCCGGGCAGAAGACCGAGCGGCCGGCCGGTGGATTCCAGCCGCACAACCGATCCTTCGGAGAGCAGGGCGAAAGGGAAATTGTGCCCGGCGTTGACATAGCGAAGGATGCGGGTTTCGGTTTCCAGGATGGAGATGAAAAGAGTAAGGTACAGCTCGGCGGGAGTTGCTGACGCGATTTGATGGTCCAGATTGTCCGCTAACTTCGCCAGGTCCAGTTCCAGGGGCAATTGAGCCTGGATGGTCGCCTGGAGATTGGCCATGAGAAGCGCTGCCGGCAGTCCCTTGCCCGACACGTCCCCGACCAGCAGTGCGAGATCTCCGTTGGGCAGCGGGAAATAGTTAAAGAAGTCCCCTCCAACTTCCCGGGCGGGGATGGAGATGCCTTTGACTTCGGCGATGCCGGTGCGCAAGGACTGGCGGGGAAGCAGTTCGACCTGGATCTTGCGGCACATCTCCAGCTCCCCTTTCATCCTCTCCTGTTCCAGCAAATGTTTCTGCTTCTCGCTCAGGTCCTGAGCCATTTGGTTGAAGGCCTGAGCTAGCTTGCCGATTTCATTCCTTGAGCGGACCACCACGCGGGCCTGCAGGTTGCCACTTGCCAGCTCTTCAGCGCCGTGGGTCAACGCGGTCAGGTTGCGGGTCAATCGGGCCGAAAGCGGAAGGATGCCAATGCCCGCGAGGCACACCAGGCCGAGTCCCAAAAGCAGGTTCATGGCCGCGGTGCGCCGGATCTCATCCATCCGGTCGGCTATCGGCCGGGCGATGCCCATGGTTACGCCTGAGGACGGGTCTTTCCGGGTGACGACAACCCAGTTCTTTTGCACCTGGCTTATCTGACCGCTGTCCGCCGTGCTGACGTTTTTCAGCATCGGTATCGAGTCCAGTTTCGGCTGGTCCGTGGGGTCGGCGGCGTAGATCTTTCCCTCGGTGTCCATGGCAAACGGGATCTCGCCCTTCTTTCGCTGTGTGCGGGAAATGACCTGGCGGAGCATCTGGTGGGTGCTTACCTGGGCTCTGACCTGTCCCACCAACTCACCTTCTCTCCTGACGTCAGTCGATATGGCTCGTCCAAGCGAACTTTCGAGCTCTTTGCGGCTGGCTTCAATAACCTTGAGAGCGGTTTCGGAGTTCGCAGAAGACATGGCCGCCCGCTTGAGCACCTCGGCCTGCTTTTCAATGTTTTGAATCTCGATCTCGGTCAGCTTTCTTACCTGGTCCTGACCCAACCGGACCGGCGGCACGACTTTTGGGTCCGCACCATTTCCGGGTATCTCTATGTGCATCATGGTGCGGGATGGGTCCGGCCCGCGCCGGTCTCCGGGAACATCCCCTCTCGGACCGCCAGAAGAACCGGGCATGTGTATGACCAATCCACCCGCTTGCACATCGCTGTTCGGCGGCTTGGGCTGCCTGGGATGGCCTGAAAAGCCATCGGGAGGCGCTGGTGGCGGAGGTTGGGAGGGGATAAACTCAAGAGATTTGACAAATGGAGCCGAATCACCGATTTGGGCCATCAGTTGATTGACGAGGGCATCGCGGCTGGCAACTTCCGGATTCCCTGGCCCGCCTCCCATCAGGGATCGGAATGGGAACCCCCCCAGCCGCTGGATGCGCCGATTCAAATCCCTGGTCGCCGACTCCATCCGGTCCCCCATCTCGGCGGCCAGAGCCTCCGATTCCGCCTGGGCTGTCTGGCGCACTGCCCGGAGGGACGAGTTATAGGAATAGATGCTTACCGCGGTCAGAGGGACGACCGCGAGCAGGAAAAAAGCCAGGATCAACTGCACTCGCAGCTTCATCTCATTCTGCCTCCAACCATTCATCCGGTGTCTCGATGCCGGTTAAACGGTTGCTATGGAGCGGGCTTTCAGCCCTTTCTTTCATTTCTGCTCCCAGCGCCGAGTTGACGGCGCCCGAAGCTGCCCGTAACATTAAAAGTTTGGGCTACCTATGCTAGACAAGATTGTGGTGCGCGGCGCGCGCCAACACAACCTGAAAAACATCAACCTGGAGATCCCGCGGCACCGGTTCACCGTGATCACGGGACTGTCAGGTTCCGGCAAAAGCAGCCTGGCATTCGATACGATATACGCCGAGGGGCAGCGGCGTTACATTGAATCCCTGTCCGCTTATGCCCGCCAGTTCCTGGAACAGCTCGAAAAACCCGATGTCGACAGCGTGGAAGGCCTCTCCCCGGCCATCAGCATCGAGCAGAAGACCACGAGCCGAAGCCCCAGGTCCACGGTTGGCACTGTTACCGAAATATACGACTACATGCGGCTTTTGTTCGCTTCAATCGGGATTCCCCATTGTCACAAATGCGGTAAACCCATAACGCATCAGTCGTTGGAACAGATCGTGAACCGCATCCAGGCCTATCCGCCGGAGACCCGGGTCATGATCCTGGCACCCGTGGTGCGGGATCGCAAAGGGGAGTTCAAAAAGCTCTTCGAAAAGTATCTCAAGAAAGGCTATGTGCGTGCTCGAGTCGACGGGAAAATTTACGATCTGGAAGAAGATATCCCATTGGCGAAGACCCGAAATCACACGGTCGAGGTGATCGTCGACCGTGTTCTCATCAAGCCCGGCCTGGGCAGGCGCCTGGAACTGTCGGTCAAAGCGGCCATGGGGCTGGCGGAAGGCCTGGTGGGAGTTTCAGCCGTGGATTTGGAGGAAAAGCTCTTCTCGGAGCGGCAGGCATGCCTCGACTGCGGCGTGGACATCCCGAGGCTGGAGCCCCGGTCCTTTTCGTTCAACTCAAAATACGGAGCGTGCCCCGAGTGCGACGGCATGGGTACCCGGATGGTTTTCAATCCTGACAAGCTCATTCCTGATCCGGCGCAGCCGATCGGCGAAATCGCTTTTCCGGTAGAAAACGCGAGGGTGGCTTCGTTCCTTCGGGAATCTCTGCTCGCGATTGCACGCCATTTCGGGTGCGACGAAAACGTTCTCTTCGACGCGCTGCCTGCAGGGGCGCAAGAAGCGTACTTTAGTGGGACCAAAGAGCCGGTTACTTTTACCTATGGCGACTATCACTATGACGCCCGGTTCAAAGGGGCCGGGGCCTGGCTGGAGAACATCTGTCGCGATGAAGAGAACCCGCGCCTTCAAGAAGAAGTCACACAGTTGTTTTCGGTCCTCGATTGTCCCTCTTGTGCCGGATCACGGCTTCGCCCTGAGAGCAGGGCGGTCAAACTCAACGGGCTGAGCATCGCGGACTATTCACGCCTGCCTGTTGAAGAGTCCCTGCCCCGTTTCCGGGAGGTCGAGCTCACAGATCGGCAGGATCAGATTGCAGGCCAGGTGCTCGCCGAAATCTGCGATCGCCTGGAGTTTCTCTTGAATGTCGGTGTGGGCTATCTCGCGCTCGACCGGCCGGTATCATCCCTGTCGGGAGGCGAGGGCCAGAGGATCCGCCTGGCCACCCAGATCGGTTCCAAGCTCCAGGGTGTTCTATACGTGCTCGACGAGCCCTCGATCGGCCTGCACCCGCGGGATAACAAGCGGTTGCTGGAAACGCTCGCAGATCTGCGCGATATGGGCAATACCATCCTCGTTGTCGAGCACGACGAAGAGACCATCCGGAGCGCGGATTATATCGTCGATCTGGGACCCGGCGCCGGGCGTGAGGGCGGCGTCGTCGTAGCCTCGGGGTCACTCGCAGATGTATGCCGCGGTGAGGAATCCCTCACCGGGAAATACCTTCAAGGCGAACTGCGTATCGAAGTGCCGCGCCGACGGCGAAAAAACAATGGCAACCGGGTCCGCGTCTCCGGCGCGCGCCACAACAACCTGCGCAACCTCACCGTGGATTTCCCGCTGGGGCTATTCATCTGCGTGACAGGTGTGTCGGGCTCGGGAAAATCTTCGCTGGTGGAAGATATTCTTTACCGGGCGCTTTCCCGCAAACTTCACCGGGCCCTCCTGGATCCCGGGAAGCACGACAGTATTACCGGCATCGAGTATCTGGATAAGGTGATTGAAATCGATCAATCCCCCATCGGGAGGACGCCGCGCTCCAACCCGGCGACCTATACGGGATTGTTTACCCACATAAGGGAGCTCTTTTCGCTGCTTCCTGAATCGCGTGTCCGGGGATTCAAGCCCGGGAGATTCAGCTTCAATGTGCAGGGAGGGCGCTGTGAAACCTGCCAGGGAGACGGTGTCCGACGCATCGAGATGAATTTCCTGCCCGATGTCCACGTGCTGTGCGAAGCTTGCGGTGGGAAGAGATACAATCGTGAAACCCTCGCTGTGAAATATAAAGGATATTCGATCGCCGACCTGCTCGACATGAACATTTCGGATGCCCTTCCCCTGCTGGAGAATATCCCGCCCATTGCTCAGAAGCTCCAGACGCTGAACTCGGTTGGCCTGGGATATGTCCAGCTCGGCCAATCGGCGACCACCCTTTCCGGCGGGGAGGCCCAGCGGGTTAAGCTGGCGCGGGAACTGAGCAGGCGGGCTACAGGCCGCACGCTCTACATCCTGGACGAACCGACGACCGGGCTGCATTTTCATGACGTTAAAAAGCTGCTGGATATTCTGAACAGCCTCGTGGATCTGGGAAACACCGTGGTTGTGATCGAGCACAACCTCGATGTCATCAAAGTTGCCGATTGGATCATCGATCTGGGCCCTGAGGGCGGCGGGCGCGGAGGAGAAGTGGTGGCCCTCGGTCCGCCGGAGCGCGTTGCCAAGGTCAGGTCATCCGCAACCGGCCAGGCCCTGCGAAAATTCCTGCAGATACAGAATTGATTTGTATAACCGCGAAGGCCTCAAAGATCGCGAAGATCTTAAGGTCTGTGACCCAACCGACTTCCCGGTCCGGGAGGCCTTCGCGGTTTTGTATTTTGCGGTTAATCCTGCGTCAGCTCTTGTTCAGCGCCTCATGGACGTGTCCGACCATGGCCGCTGAGGGTGTCAGTGTCTTATCCCCTTCGTCCTTCCACTTGGAGGGGCAGGCCTCATTTTTCTTTTTGCTGAGGTAGATATTGGCTTTGAATTTGCGCATGAGCTCGTCGATGTTGCGGCCCATGTTGTAGAAATTAACCTCGGAGCACAGGAGGGTGCCATCCGGGCTGATGAGGAATGTGCCGCGCAGAGCCAGTCCGGTGTTTTCGTCGTAGACGCCGAACAATTTGGCGAGCTTTCCGGTCGTGTCGGATCCCATAGGATACCGGACCTGAGCCAGCTCGAGCTCGCTCTTCTGCCAGGCAAGGTGCACAAACTGGGTATCGGTGCTGATCGTGATGACCTCCGCACCGATTTTTTTGAAGCGATCATACTGCTCTGCCAGAGCAGCAAATTCGGTCGCTCAGACGAATGTAAAATCAGCGGGATAAAAGAAAAGGATCGTCCACTTCCCTTCTTTTTTCAGGTTGTCGAAGCTGATGGTGCCGAAGTCTTCCTTAGTAGGATCATAGATCGTGATGTCGAAAGACGGCACCTGCTGGCCGACCCTGAGCCCCGTCGTAGCATCTGTCATTTCGGGTTCTCCTTTTTCGAGGGCGCCGGGCGCGAGAGAATCGTTGCGAGCGGCCGCCTCCGGATTCGGCGATGCCGGTCCGGAACTTCGGGGTTTCCGCCTACATTTCCACACGTGACGCCGAGGTCAGATAAGAGCATATGCTTCCGCCTGCGCGCCGACAAATACTTTTTGCAGGAATGGCAGGGAGGTTTCCGTCCCGAATCAGGTTGCGTCATCAAGTTTCGAACTGGCGGGACCAGGAGGCGGAAAAAGGGTAGGTGATGATCGAGCGAAAGATCATCCGATAGACCTCGGCTTGAGGCATCATGATCCTCAAGCTGTCGTCGAGGACATTGCCTGCTGCCAGGTGTTGGATGGTCCGCATTCCGATCAGGATGGGCCAGGCGCAGGCCAGACGCACCCGCACATGGCTTTTCGGGATGCAGTTCGTGTAGCGCCAGCCGGCGGCGAGATGGCCGCGCGCCTGCTGCAGCAACCGTTGATAGATTCCGCGAAACTGGCCCATGGCGCCGGCTTCGAGCAGGTCACGGGGCGCCAGTCCCTGTTCCATCAGCAGGGATGCCGGTATGTAGCATCTTCCCAGACGCAAATCCCTCGAAATATCGCGCAGAATGTTGACGAGCTGCAGACCCTTACCAAAGCGAATCCCGTCGGAGAGCATTTGGCTGCCGTCGATAGCTGCTTGCGAAAACAAATGGACCTGGCACATTTGGGTCCAGAATTCACCCACGCATCCCGCCACACTGTAGGTGTAGTCGTCCAGTTCAGACTCATTTTCAAGAGCGATGATTTCGGTTGCAGGCGCATTCCCGAACCGGAGCAGGTCTTTCTCCTGCCCGCGGGTGATTGTGTCGAGCACCTTACCGACCATAGCTCGATCTTCAGCCGATAAACCGCGAAGCGCGCACAGAACTTCATCGATGCTTTCCAGCAGCATGCGTTCGCCGGAGGAACCCTGACCTGCCGGCTACTTCCTGGGCTGCCGAGAGCTCGCCAAAATCCAGGGCTTCGCATTGAATGCTGGTAGCCGAGGCAGCGATCGCATTCTTGAGGTCCCTCAAAGCCTCCAGCCGGCGGTCGACGGGAACCAGGCTAGTGTCGGCGATGGTGTCGGTGGCACGGGCCAGGAGGTAGGCCAGGCCGATCTGCGGACGGATCGCGTCCGGCAGAATCCGCAAGGTGAGATAGAAGGAGCGGGAGACCTGTTTCAGGAGTTTTGTGAATTGCCGGCTTGTATGGGACATCGCCCTGCATTGAAGCACAAGTGCGGGCAGGATGGGAAGTACCCATCAACAAAACGGCCCGGGAAGCAGAGGCTGCTCCCCGGGCCGTTGAAATTCAGAGGCTGATACTTACCTCGCGTGTGCCTTTCCTACGGCAACATCCGATCCTTCCGCATGGCAAACCGCGCAGGATTCGCCGAAGGGAGCAGTGTTAGTGTAGGCGTGGATGATGGCCTCATCCGAATCGTGGCAGCCCAGGCAGGCGGCCGCGTTCGGGAGGACCGGGGTCCAAGGCATCGCCGGCCATGTCACCGGGGTTGCGGTGGAGGGCACCGGCACGACCCAGGTGTTCGTGGCATGGCACTGCAGGCAGTCGCGGCGGTCGCCGGGGTAGCCGATATCGTTAAAGGACGTGGTGCCGATATAATAGGGCTTGGTGAGTTCTGCGCCGGTGTGAATCCTGTGGATCATCACCTGCTGGCTGATGCTCTGCCTCGGAGTGTCGGCAGTAGGACCCGAAGCCGTCATCGTTGGATTGTGGCAGATGCCGCAGACCTGGGCGTTGTTCCGGTTGCCGCCATGGAACCAGAGCTTGTCATGGCACTTGTCGCATTTGGCGTCGTCTACGATGGTCCGGCGTGGAGTTAAAGTCGCGCCGGGCAGGGCGTAGAACTTCAGCACGTTGTCCATGACGTCGCGCTGGGCGACTTCCTTGACGGTCCCTTTGTTTAGAGTCCCGTTGAAATAGCCTTCAACTTCAAGCGCCACTGATCCTTTGGCATCAGCCGGAATGATCTGCGTCGTGAAGTTGTAGGTCGCCACTCCCGCGGAGTCCACGGTCGCCGCAGCCACGTTCGCGGTTTCAGACATGTACCAGCGGTAGTCACCAGTCGGTCCGGCGAAGCGGAGGGTGAGGCGGTTCAGTTCGACCGGCTTAATAACGGTTCCGAAGCGGTCCGTGAGCTTGAACTTCACGATGGGTTTCAGGCCGGGGCCAAGGTTCGTAACCGAAACAACCTCAGCCTTGGGGTTGCGCAGCTGGAGCGACTTATAGGGAACCGTGTGCGCACCCTTGACGGTCGCATCATATTCCCAGTCGCTCTGCTCCCAGTGGCAGATCGCGCAATAACGGTCGTCCTTCTGCGGTCCGCCCGGATGGTTCAACCCGGTCGTGAAATTCACATCGTCGTGGCAGGAGCCGCAATTCCACGCAGTCGGGTGGGAGAACCACTGGTTCACCTGGGCCGAGTCCTTGTGGCAATGCGTGCAGTTCCGGATGTCCATGGGAAGGACGATTTCCGAATAGTTGTGCACACTCTGGGAGTTGCCGATGATGATGTAGGGCTTGCCGGCCTTCACGCTCGGAAGGTTGGCGCCCATGTGGATCTTGTGAGTCATGTCGATCATATCCACCGTTCTGCCGGTGTCAGGATCAACGGACTGCGGCTGATGGCAGAGGATGCAGATTTCCATTTCGCGCCGTCCGGTTTCCCCGTGGAGCGCCAGGGGATCGTGGCACTGGTTGCAGGACGCGGTTTTCACGACTTCGCGAATCTTGGTCACCGGGCTGCCATTGGGCACGAAATTCTTGACGACATTTGCGACATAAAAACTCTGTCCATACTCCCTCAAGTCACGGGTTGCATAGACACCGATCGTATGAGTCACGGTCGTGTCGTAGTCAGCCGGCAGCACCGTGGCAAATCTGTAGGTGTAGACGCCGTTGCCCAGGGGCGTGTAAGTTCCGCCCGAATCCGTGCCCGCCTGTTTGGCCGAAACCCCGGTAATAGGGCTCGTCTGCGTGCGAGTGCAATAGTCGGTGTACTGCTCGGCATTCTTCGGGATGAAGGCCAGGATCCAGCTGGAGTTTACCCTTCCCGGCGTAACGACGCCGTCGCGGTCCAGCGGATTGCCGACATTGTCGGTGATTTTGTAGGTGACAACCATCCTGCGGTCGGCAGGAATGGTCCAACTCTGAATTTCGAGCTTCAATCCCGGCATGGTCCAAAGTGCATCCTCGGCGGAGACGTAGAAAAGCTTGTCCAGCGCCGTCAGCACAATGTCGCCATCCTCATAAGCAGCAATTGCGAAAGCTGAAATCAAAAGAAATCCAACAAGTAGAAACGCTTTCCTCAGCGTTTTTGGTGCCATGCGCATAAGTGCCTCCAGATAAATTCAGCGGGGCCTGGGAAATTCGATACTGAGCCCCAATTTGGCGAGCAATTCTCGCACCTTCCATATCCAATAAGCAACAAAAAGATGCAAATTTCATCACTTCTATATGTTGCAGACTTCAACAGCCGGAATTCGATTACAAATACAACAGAAATATCGGGTTATTTCCACCACTGTGCGCTCTATCCCCACATTTACCGGCCTATCAACTATTTCCAGCTTGGAGTGGCAGGTCAAAACTCAGCACCGCGGTTGACAAACGACGGGGCGGGGCAGAACATTCTGCGCCATATGGATATAGCCCGACTTTTAGCGCAAGAATTATCTCTCCAGTCGAAACAGATTGAAAACGCGCTCGCCCTCTTCGCCGAAGGCGGCACGGTGCCTTTCATTGCACGCTACCGCAAGGAACGCACGGGCGAAATGAACGAAATCCAGCTGCGTGCTCTGCTCGAGCGCTTCCAATACCTTTCGGAGCTCGAGGAGCGGAAAAAGACGATCCTCCAGTCCATTGCCGAGCAGGGAAAACTCACCGAGGAGCTCAGGAGCCGCATTGAATCGGCGCTGCTGAAAGCCGAGCTCGAAGATCTCTACCTGCCTTTCAAACCGAAAAAGCGCACGCGTGCCACGGTGGCGCGGGAGAAGGGGCTGGAAGGACTGGCGGTTTACATCCGCGGGCTCAATGTCCCCGGCGCTTCGGAATCCGATCTGCTCGCGGAAGCGGCGCGCTACATTTCCGAAGAGAAGGGGGTTGCTTCTGCAGAGGAGGCGCTGCGGGGGGCATCCGACATTCTAGCCGAGGAAATATCCGAGAAGGCCGAACTTCGCAGCCACCTGCGCAGCTATTTTTTCAGCGAGGGGCTATTTGTTTCTCATATCAAAGAGGAGTATCCCGCGGGATCCACCAAGTATGAAATGTACCGGGATTTCAAGGTGAAAGTCCGGGAAATCGCTCCGCATAACATGCTGGCGCTCCGCCGCGGCGAAGCGGAAGGGGTGCTGGTCTTCACCATCGACTTCGACCCGAATGTGGTGTCGACTTACCTTGAATCCCGGGAGATTCATTCGGCCTCCTCAAGCGTCCGTGGTTTCTATCGTGTCATGTTGAGCGACGCTTTTGAGCGGCTCATGAAAACAACCCTCATTGGGGAAGTTCGCCTGGAGAAAAAGAACCAGGCGGATGTTGAATCAGTTAAGACCTTCGAGTCCAACCTGAGGAACCTCCTTTTGACCAGCCCGGCGGGGATGAAACCCACGCTGGGGATCGATCCGGGTTTCCGCACGGGATGCAAGGTGGCGGCCATCGATGGCACCGGGAAATTACTGGAATATGCGACTATCCATCCCCACAAGTCGGATGTGGAAAGGGGGCAGGCGGCGCAGATCCTGGTCAGGCTGGTGGAAAAGCACAAAGTGGAACTTATCGCGATCGGCAACGGCACGGCTGGGCGCGAGACCGAAGAATTTGTAGCCGAGGCTCTCGCAGCGATGACAAAAAAGCCATTGAAGGTCATGGTCAGCGAGGCCGGAGCATCGGTTTATTCAGCCAGCGAAGCTGCGATCGAAGAGTTTCCCGATCTCGACCTTACGGTTCGGGGAGCTGTAAGCATTGCCCGGAGGTTGCAGGATCCGCTGGCGGAACTGGTCAAGATCGATCCCAAGTCCATTGGGGTCGGCCAGTATCAACATGATGTCGACCAGAAGCTGCTCAAACAGAAACTCGAGGAAAGCGTGGAAAGCTGCGTCAACTTCGTTGGCGTGGACCTCAACCTGGCTTCCAAGGAATTGCTGAGTTTTGTTTCCGGGATCTCGGGATCGGTGGCCAAAAATGTGGTTGCCTTCCGCAATGAGAACGGACCGTACCGCAATCGCCGCCAGCTGCTTAAAGTTTCCAAATTCGGCCCGAAGACATTCGAGCAGTCCGCTGGATTTCTCCGGATCAGAGACGGCGATAATCCGCTGGATAATACGGCCGTTCACCCCGAGAGCTACGGGGTTGTCGAGAAGATTGCAGGGGACCTGGATCTTCCACTGCATCAAATCACCCGCGCGGCGGAGCGGCTGAAGGGGATTGATCTGAAGCGCTATGTAACCGAAACCGTGGGCGAGCCGACTCTTCGCGACATCCTGGCTGAACTCGAGAAGCCGGGCCGTGATCCGAGGGAGGAGTTTCGCTACGCCACCTTCAAAGAAGGGGTGAAGGAGATCAAAGACCTGACAGCGGGTATGGTGCTGGAAGGCGTGGTGACGAACGTCGCCAATTTCGGGGCCTTTGTCGACATCGGAGTGCATCAGGACGGGCTGGTGCATATCTCGCAGCTTGCCGACCGCTTCGTGGATGATCCCAAGAAAGTAGTCAAGGTTGGACAGATCGTCAAGGTCCGGGTGCTTGAAGTCCAGGAGGCGCTCAAACGGATTTCGCTGTCCATGAAATCAGCCACTCCTGCGGTCAAGACTTCGCCGGCAAAGCCGTCGGGGCCTGCGAAACCAGCTGCACCGCCGAAGCCCAAGCCTTCGAGCATTTCCGACCTTCAGGCGAAATTCAACTCGCGCCTTAAATAGGCTGGAATGGGTATTTAACCGCCAAGGCTCCAAGATCGCAAAGATCTATAGGCGGGTTCCCTCGCCCAGGGGCTGCCGAAGGCCGCCGGGCTTGTCTCATGCTCGACTTCGAGGTCTTCGAGGCGTGGCGGTTGGACAGAAGGGGCAGCCTTTTTTTAATGGCGTTCTCTGGGCCTCACAGCCGGCATTTGGTACACTATGCGGCACCGGAAAGGACCGAAATGACGATATGGGTGTCCCGATATCGCAGATGTGGACGGTAGGAACCTACGTTTTGCGCCAGAGATGGGCAGGGAAGAAGCGCTATCCTCTGGTGCTCATGCTGGAACCGTTGTTCCGCTGCAACCTGGCATGCGCCGGCTGCGGAAAGATCCAGTATCCCGCTCATATCCTGAAACGGAACCTCAGCCCGGAGGAATGTTTTAAGGCGGTGGAAGAATGCGGGGCGCCGATGGTGAGCATTCCCGGTGGCGAGCCTCTGCTTCATCCGCAAATCGCTGAAATCGTCGCAGGGCTCGTCGAGCGCGGCAAATATATCTATCTCTGCACCAACGCTCTCCTGCTCCGGGAAAAGATCGACCTGTTCAAGCCCAGCAAGTACCTGACCTTCAGCGTCCACATGGACGGCCAGAGGGAGCACCACGATTTCTCGGTCTGCCGCGAAGGCGGATATGACCTTGCGGTCGAGGGTATCAGGGAGGCCGTAAAGCGGGGATATCGCGTCACGACCAACACGACTCTTTTCGACGGGGCTGATCCCAGGAGCGTGCGCGCGTTTTTCGATGAAATGATGGATCTGGGTGTTGAGGGGATGATGCTATCTCCCGGTTATAGCTACGACAAGGCCCCGGATCAGTCGCATTTTATGGGCAAAGAAAAAACCCGCAAGCTTTTTTCCCTGATCCTGAGCAATCGCCGGAAGAGGTGGTATTTCAATCAAAGCCCGCTTTTCCTCGAATACCTTATGGGATTGAGGGAATACGCCTGCACTCCCTGGGGCATGCCGACCTACAACCTTTTCGGATGGCAGAAACCCTGCTACTTGATTCAGGACGGCTACGCCGACTCCTTCGCCGAGCTCCTGCACAAAACCGACTGGAAAAATTACGGGACCGGTTCCGGGAATCCGAGATGCGCAAACTGCATGATGCACAGCGGCTACGAGGCTACCGCCGTGAACGACACCTTCGGATCGTTGAAAGGTTTATGGGATACGGTCCGGGCCACCTTTTCGGGCGCCTATCCCAGCGCTGCGGCGCGTGACGCTCTCGGTCCCGAGCCGGCAGCCGATCCGTCCCTTGTTCAGCTGAGTCTCGACACGGTTTCAGGCAAGCGCTCCGCATGACGGAAAACAGCAGCCATTCTTCAGGCAAGGAAAGACTGCAGGGGTGGATACCACTGCTCGCAGATGACGCGGAGGTGCGCGACGCCCTGGAGAAGGCCTTCGATTACCGTGGGGATGTTACCCTGACCCTGAAAGACGGTGCCACGATCGAAGGTTACATTTTCGATCGACGTTCGCGAGGCGCAGCCCTGGATGATTGCATAGTGAGGTTACTTCCCAAGGACCGTGAGGATAGGATCAGCGTGCGCTATTCGGATATCGCCCGGATTGAGTTCTCCGGACGCGACACCGCCGAAGGAAAAAGTTTCGAAGCCTGGGTCCGCAAATACAAAGAGAAGAAGGCCGGCGGCGAGAAAAACATCTCCCTATCCCCGGAATCCCTCGACTGATCCTTTTCGTTCCATTGCTTCTCCAACCGGCTTTTGGAGTAAACTCCAGCACCCGGGGTGGATGATAACCTCCCGATTTCTGCTTTGGTCATCCACGGGCTGGTCATGTAACATGATCCGGTGACCATACATACTCAGAACAAACCAGCCATTGCCGCAAGCCGGGCGTTCTTGGCCCTTCAGGAATTGATCCAGGGCGGACGCCCGCTTATCTATATATGTTCGCCGGAAGAATCGCGGATGAAGCAACTTCTGGAAGATGCGGCTGCCAGGTTGCTGCCGGCGCGCTCCCCCGTCCTCGTCTGGGCCTCCACTACGGGGCTCATGCACTCCAACGGTTCTTCAGCATCCGCCACCTCACTCGATGAGCACGGCGTGCTGGACTACATTGCGGCCCATGACGGAGCGGCGCTATTTCAGCTCAAGGACTTCCACGTCGGCATGCGGGAAAGCGCTCTGATCCGGCGGCGGCTGCGGGATCTTTACAGTCAATGCCTGGATACCGGCAAGTTTATCATTATTACGTCGCCCCTAAGGGAAATCCCCGAGGAACTCAGCCGGCAAATCGCGATCATGGACCTCCTCGCGCCAGACCTGGACGAACTGTTGGAGTTCGCACGGCATGAAGCAACGCGACTGGCGGCGCACGGCGCACAGGTCGACTCCAGGGAGGAATCGTTATACGCGGTGGCCAGGGCGCTGCAGGGGTTGACGCTCGACGAAGCCGGACATGCCCTGCGACGGGCCATCGCGGTTGCCGGCAGGCTGGACCACACGACGCTGGTTCACCTGCTGGAAGAGAAAAAACTCATCGTCAACAAATCCGGCCTGATTCAATACGTTGCTGACGGAACCAAGCTTGATCACGTCGGCGGGCTGGAGTACCTGAAGACCTGGCTCCTGGAAAGGCGGAAGCTTTTCCTCGCACGCGACAGCCTCTCCCACGAAATCGTTCCCAAAGGGCTGCTTGTGATGGGGGTGTCGGGCTGCGGCAAGAGCTTGTCTGTAAAGGCGGTCGCATCCTGCTTCGAGCTGCCGCTCTACCGGATCGACATGATCGAGGTTTTTTCCGGACGGCACGGCAACCCGGACGCCGCATTCGTGCAGGCCTGCCGTGTGGTGGAATCGGTCGCGCCGGCGGTCGTCTGGTTCGATGAAATCGAAATGGGCCTGACCGGCCAGGTCGGCGAATCCGGCAACAACCTGGGCAGGATTTTCGCTTTTTTCCTGACCTGGATGCAGGAAAAAGCGCGCGGCCTCTTCGTAGCCGCCACGGCCAACCGCATCGATCTTCTTCCCGCCGAAATGATCCGCAAAGGGCGGTTCGACGAGGTGTTTTTCATCGATCTGCCCACAGAAGAAGAACGCACCGAAATCTTCCGGATCCACCTGGAGAAACGCGGACTCGAGCCTGGACCGCTTCAACTGCATCGCTTAAAGCGCATCAGCCTGGGCTGGACCGGGGCTGAGATTGAACAGTGCGTGGTTTCAGCCATTACCTCGGCAAGGATCCATGCGAAAGACTTGACTTTTGACGACCTGCACCTTGCGGCACAGAACATAATCCCACTCTCCAAGAGCATGCGCGAGCAGTGCGACCACATCCGGTCGTGGGCCTATGAACGCGCGCTCCGGGCATCACCACGGGAGTCCAAATAAAGCCGGGCAGGCGAGCCCGGGATCGGGCTGAAGGAGGGTCCTCATGAAGACTTCGAAGCAATCGGTCGATGATTTCCTTGCTCAAAAAAAGCTTGCACTGGTCGGGCTTTCGCGCAAGGGCGGGAAATTCGGCAATCTGATCCTCAAGAATCTCACCGGCAAAGGCTACAAGGTTTACCCGATCCACCCGGAGGCGGAATCGATAGACGGTCACCCGTGCTGGAAGCGATTGGACATGCTTCCCGAGAAAGTGGGTGGTGCCGTGCTGGTGGTGCCGCCGCAGGAAACCGAAAAGGTGGTGCGGCAGGCGGCAGAGGCGCAGATTGGGCGCATCTGGATGCAGCAGGGTGCCGAATCCGAGAGCGCCATCCGCTTCTGTGAAGAGAACAGCATCAGCGTCGTTCACGGCCACTGCATCCTGATGTTTGCCGAGCCGGCCGGATTTCTGCACGGTTTTCACCGTTCCATCCTGAAGCTGTTCGGCCGCCTTCCCAATTGAACGATAAAAATCCAGCCGCGAAGATCCCAATGATCGAGTGAAGCATTTCATTCTGTGATCTTTAAATGTCACATCTGCAAATTCTTTTTTTCAGGCAAGATTTATTGAATCGTGAAAACGGTGGTGAAAGCAACAAGTTCGCAGTTCTCAGTATCAGTTCGCAGTTCCTCATGCGACTGCGAACTGATACTGAAAACTGAGAACTGAGAACTGTCAGTCTAATTTGGTTGCGGCCAAAGGCTGCGTCACGGGCTCCGCGATTCGATATCGTCAAACGGCGATATCCTGGAACAGGATCGAAGAGTGGTACCGATCTCCGGCGTCCGGCAATATTACTACGATCAGCTTTCCCTTGTTCTCGGGCCTTGCGGCGACTTTTGCCGCAGCAGCCATTGCTGCTCCGCAGGAAATGCCGCAGGTGATTCCCTCCTCCTTGTGCAGCCGGCGGGCGTATTCGATCGCTTCATCGTTGGTTGCTGTCAGCACTTCGTCCACCAGGCTGAGATCCAGCACGTCAGGTATGAAGCCGCCGCCGATTCCTTGGATTTTGTGAGGACCCGGCTTGAGCGGTTCGCCTTTCCGGAGCTGACTCAGAACCGGTGAATCCACCGGTTCGACCGCGATGCTCCAAACCGGTTTTCTCTCTTTGAGAAAGCGCGTGATGCCCGTGATGGTTCCCCCGGTGCCCACGCCGGATACCAGAATGTCGACTTGACCGTCGGTATCATCCCAGATTTCAGGGCCGGTGGTCCGGTAGTGAATCTCCGGATTGGCCGGGTTTTTGAACTGCTGCGGAATCCAGTATTTTCCCGGGGCTGATGCTGCGATTTCGTCAGCCTTGGCAATCGCACCGGGCATACCTTTCGAGCCTTCGGTCAGGACGAGGTCGGCGCCAAAAGCCTTGAGCATGCGCCGCCGCTCCAGCGACATGGTTTCAGGCATGGTCAGCGCCAAGGGATAACCCCGGGATGCGGCGACGTAAGCCAGGGCGATGCCGGTGTTTCCGCTAGTAGCCTCGATGATGGTGACATCGCGCGATCCGGGTTTGAGGATCCCATCTCGTTCCGCCGCCCATATCATGGAAGCCCCGATGCGGCATTTGACTGAATAAGCCGGATTCCGCCCTTCGATCTTGGCGGCCACGGTTCCCGGCAGTCCCGCCGTGATGCGGTTGATTCTGACCAGCGGCGTTTGGCCGATGGATTGTGAATTGTCTGCGAAAATTCTTGCCATTATTTCCCCCTGTTGTCCGATAGTTTCGATAGAACGAATAGGCCCATAGCAGCGGCGACACGCTTGAGGAAACCGGCGTGTGGCCGGTTTTGTTTATATATCCATTGAAAAAGGTCCAAGGGAGATTCAGCATGGCCAATCGCGGCTCTGCCGTTTCAATCCCGGGATCGATTCAGCCGGCGGAAATTTCGGGGGATGGAGGGGTATGGCTAAAACGACCGTCCCGCAAGACTCGCCGCCGGCGTCGTACAACAGGTACAACATCCCGGGCGCTTGCAGGTGAGACGCATTTCCCGATGAACAGGTTTCATTGTTAAAATTAAATACCAATCCGCCGGCCGGGAGTCAATAGCCTGAAAGCTCAGGCACGGCTGACAAACTCCCCGGTTTGTGTGCTTACCCGGACTACCTCTCCTTCGCGGATGAACAGCGGCACGCGCACCTGCAGGCCGGATTCCAGAACGGCCGGTTTGGTGGCGCCGCCCGAAGCGTTGTCGCCCCGCATACCGGGTTCGGTCGATGCGACCGCCAGCTCGACGAACGGGGGTAACTCCACCGCGATGGGGGCCCCATTGTATTTGCGCACCTGGAGCGAGGTTCCGTCCTTGAGGAAGTATCGCTCCTGACCGAGCTGTTCTTCATTGAGCGCGAACTGTTCGAAGGTTTTTTCGTCCATGAAGTGGTAGTTCTCGCCATCGCTGTACAAGTAGGAGGCAGGCGTGAGCGACACGTCCGGTTCGGCAAATTTCTCGCTGGTTTTGAAGTTTTTTTCAAGCACCGCACCGGTGACCAGGTGGCGGAGCTTCGTGCGGACCATGGTCGAAGCTCCGCGGGCGCTCGGGGTGGCAAAAAACACGTCCATGACCGCGTAGGGCTGGCCATCCACTTCAATGAACAACTTGCGTCTCAGTTCGTTAGCTCCAATCAACGCCATGCTCCCGCTCCCCGGCTCAGTCCCCGTCATGAGTGTAAATAATGCAAAGGTTATCAGATTTCCGCCGAGTTATCCTGCTCTTCACCCTGATGAGTTTTATCGCTGCCCGGCAGGATAGCTGAACGAATATTGCCCCGCGCCCACTTCCAGGACGGCGAAGTTACCTTCCTGCGCCTGATGCTGGACGCCGGCTGCTTTGGAAACAGGCTGGCCTCCCTCCATCACCTCAGCCAGCCTGGCCTGCGGCAGCCTGACGGTAGCGGTGGTGTTGGCGGGTATTTCAACGGCAACCGTCATCCTGCCATCCTTCAGTTCCCAGCCGGAGGCCAATCGACCATAAAGCGTTTCATGACTGGCGCGAGCGAAGGTCAGACCGCCGCCCGTATGCGGTTGGATAATGGAATGCTTGTAGCCGGGCCGGGCCGTGTCCATCTCGATGCCGGCGATGAACCTGTACATCCATTCGCCAATGGCTCCATAAGCATAATGGTTGAAAGAGTTCATGCCCTTATCCTGGAATGATCCGTCCGGCTTGATCCCGTCCCATCGTTCCCAGATTGTAGTGGCGCCCTTCGTAATCGGATAGAGCCAGGAAGGGTATTCCTTCCGGTTGAGGAGCATGAAGGCTTCGTCGAGGAAGCCGAAGTCGCTCAGCACCTGGCAGATCAAGGGAGCGCCGAGGAATCCGGTAGTAATATGCTTGAACCTGCGCACGTCGGCTGCCAATCGCTCGGCAGCTTGGTTTCGCAGGCTATCCGGTAGGAGGCCAAAGGAAAGAGCCAGGGAATAGGCCGTCTGGGTGTTGGAGGAAAGCCGTCCGTTGGGGGTCATGAATTCGCCCTGGAAGGCGCGTTTCACCTTGGCCAGCAAGTCGGCATATTTCGCTGAGTCGTCGGTTTTGCCGAGAATGGCAGCCGTCTTCTGGACCAGGTCTGTGGACCTGGCGAAATAGGCCTGCTGGATCAGGTCTTTGTCGGTGGTGGCTCCCGGGTAATCGGACCGGTTTGTGGCAAACGCCAGCCAGTCGCCGTAGGCGAAATCGTTGTTCCACAACAGGGAATTCCCGGCCCGGCTGGCCATGTAGTCGACCCATTTTTTCATGGAGTCGTATTGCTGTTCGAGGATCCGGGTATCTCCATAGCTGAGGTATACAGTCCAGGGCACGATGACCGCGGCATCGGCCCAGCCGGCCGAGGCGCTGTTTCGGGTCGGGTCTTTACGGTTTAATACATTGGGAATGACATCCGGGATGGCGCCGCTCGGTTTCTGATCCGCAGCCACGTCCTTCAGCCACTTGGTATAGAAAGCGGCAACTTCGGCATTGAAACTGGCCGTGCGTGCAAACGCCTGGGCGTCGCCGGTCCATCCGAGCCGCTCGTCGCGCTGCGGGCAATCGGTTGGAACATCGACGAAATTGCCTTTCTGGCCCCACTGGATGTTGTGCTGCAGCTGGTTGATCATCGGTTCGGAGCATTCGAAAGTCCCGGCGGGAGCGATGTCGGAGTGGACCACGATGCCCGTGAAATTGTCGAGTGCAAGTTCGCCCGGAAAATTCTCGACCTGAACGTAGCGGAATCCCTGGAAAGTGAAGTGGGGCTCGAAAACTTCGTCACCACTTCCATTCAGCGTGTATGTGATTGTCTGTTTGGCGGCCCGCAGGTTTTCGATATAGAAATTGCCCGCCTTGTCGAGGACTTCCGCATGCCTCAGGGTGACGGTGCTCCCGGCGGGGCCCCTGACCTTCAGCCGCACCCAGCCGACCATGTTTTGCCCCATGTCGATGACGGTCTCACCCGCCGGCGTCTTGATCAGCTTGACCGGTTTCAATTCCTGGATCTTCCGAACCGGCGGTCCGGCAGGCGCCACCAGATTGTTTTTGGGATAGTCGGCAGGTCTTACCGTCTGCCATGCGGAATCGTCGAAGCCCGCGGTGCTCCACCCTTTCTTTTCGAGACGGGCGTCATAGGTTTCACCGTTGTAGATGTCGGACATGAGGATCGGGCCGGTAGAGCATTTCCAGCCAGAGTCGGTGCCGAAGGTCTGGCTGGTTCCGTCAGCGTAGGTAACTGCAATCTGGAGGAGCAGTGCCAGCTTGTTGCCGTAGGTATTGCGCTGCCCGCTGAAAGCCAGGTTGCCCCGATACCATCCATCGCCGAGGGTGATACCGATTGCATTCTTTCCCTTCTTCAACTGGGAGGCAATGTCATACGTCTGATACTGAATATGATGGTCGTAGGCAGTCCAGCCCGGGGTCAATACTTCGTCGCCGATGCGCCGGCCGTTCAGATCCATTTCATAAAGACCGCGGCTGGTGACATAGGCGCGAGCCGATTTGACTTCGCTTTTGAGATCCACTTCTCGCCGGAGCGAGATTGCCGGATTGGATTTGCTTGTGTCTTCGGCAATGCCGGGTTCAATCCAAACCGCCTTCCAGTCTGATGGCTGAAGAAGCCCCATCTCCCACCAGGCCGCGTTGCTCCAGGCGGTCGGTTTATCGGCGGCATCCCAATTACGCACCTGCCAATAGTATCGTGTCGCCGACTTCAACGCCGGTCCTCCGTAAACCCGGTGAGTGGATTCCGGAGAAGAGACCTTGCCGCTGTCCCATGTCAAGTCGGCACCCTGGGCCAGTGCAGCCGGATTCTGCCCCACCCGGATCTGGTAGGCGGTCTGGGTCCAGGCTCGCGGGGCGCCTGCAACCTGCCAACTCAGGCGTGGTTGAGCGCTGTCAATCCCGAGAGGATTGCTCTTATATTCACATTTTAATCCCTGGATAGATGGAGTGCCGCTCTGGACCGGTTGTGGCGCGGCCGATAGCACGGATGCCATGAGCAGAGTGCTTGCTGCAAAAAGGGGGCAATGGTTGGGTTTCATAAGCTGTCTCCGTCGGATTTGAATCCCGAAAATGACAGCTGATCATAACAGAAAACTATCGTCAGGGAATTGGAGGCCGCAGAGGTTCAGCTGCTCGATTCATTTTTTGCAGAATTCGGTTCGCCAGCTTGTCGCCTGAAAAGCCCTCCAGCCGGACAGCCTCCTCCAGCAGGGCCGGCTTGAACCACCGGTTCTCCAGCGCGATCGGCAAAACGGGACAGAGCATCAAGCGCCGCACCAGCAGTTCGCATACCATGGAATACAGCCCGCCGGTGATGAAGTGATCTTCGATGGTTACCAGCATTTTTGTCTCGGCTGCCGATCCCAGGATGAGGTTTTCGTCCAGAGGCTTCAGCGACCTGAGATTGATCAGACGGGCAGAGACCCCCTTCTCCTCCAGGCGATCGCAGGCTTTGGCCGCTTCGCCCAGCATGAAGCCGAAAGCGAGCAGGGTGATATCGGAACCTTCCCGGACCATTTCGGCCTTCCCGAATTCGAAGCCATTCCCGTGCGGAATGACCGGTGGACCGCTGAAGTAACGGACATAAACCGGCCCCGGGCTGTCGATGATTGCGGGCAGGGCTTGAGTCAGCTCATCGACATCAGCCGGGCAAACGATGCTCATCCCCGGGACGGTACTCATGATGGCCAGGTCTTCCAGAGCCTGGTGGGTCGGTCCGTTGGCCTCGGAAAGGAAGCCTGACATCGCTCCAAACAGCTTCACCGGGAGGCCGGCGATCCCGATGTCGGTCCGTATGAACTCAAAAGCCCTCATAGTCAGGAAGGTGGAGAAAGCGTGGACAACAGGAATGCGTCCCCGCAGCGCCAGGCCCGCCGCAGCCCCTACCATGGTTTGCTCGGCTATCCCGAAGTCTACGAACCTGTCTCCGAGCGTGGTCGCCAGGGTCCGCATCGGGCCCCGGTTTTCTGCAGTCAGGACAACGATATTGGGGTTCTTTTCTGTCAGCTGTTTCAACTTCTCTTCGTAGTTCATTTTATCGTGCCACGATGGGTTTCGAGGTCAGCTGCGCCGCACGAATGCTATGGAGTTCGTCCAGGAGCATAGTTATCTCATCATGGGTGAAATTCACAAACCAGCGGTCGGCGCGTTTCTCGATGCTGGGAAGTCCCTTGCCACGGACGGTGTCGGCAATGATTGCGCAAGGCTGCCCTCCACTCTCGGGAAGGTTCGTGAAAGCTTTCTCCAGTTCACTGAAGCTATGCCCGTCCACACGGCGCGCCAGCCAGCCGAACGACTCGAACTTCTTTTCCAGGGGCTCCAGCGGAATCAGCTCTTCCGTCGGAAAATTCGCCTGGAATCCATTCCGGTCGACAATCACGATAAGATTATGGAGTTTCCTGGCTGAGCCAATCAGGATGGCTTCCCACATCGATCCTTCGTTCAGCTCACCGTCGCCGGTGATCACAAACACCCGGTTGGCCGCGCGGCGCATTTTAATGTCGAGCGCGATGCCGATGGCTACGGACAACAGATGTCCGAGCGAGCCGGAGTGGAACTCGATTCCGGGGATCTCCCGGTTGGGGTGCCAATAGATGTGATCGTTGGGTTTCAGGTGATTAGCCAATCGTTTCGCATCTATGAACCCCAACTCCGCGAGAGTTCCGTATAAGGCAGGGACATCGTGGCCTTTCGAGAGCAGGAGATAATCCCGTCCGGGATCACCCGTTTTTTCCGGCCCGATGTTCAGCACTTGTTTATAGAGGTAGACGATGAGATCGGCGCATGAGAGTGATGCGCCGATGAAACAGCCGCCATCGGTGGCCATGCGAATGATGTGTTCCCTTACCCGAAGGGCCAAATCTTCAAGCTCCTGCTTTTGATTCTCAGTCACTCTGGATCCTCTTGATTGGGTCAAGCCTTATTATGCACTGCGTCTCCTCCGGATGTGAACTCGAGGTTTCGGAATGACGGGATCCCGCACTCCCAAAAACAATGTATGCTGTTTCGCCACTTTCGAATATGATCTCATGCATATTGAAACGGGCTTGCTTCGATCGAGCGGAGATCGACAATCGGCTAAGATGGTGCATTTATGCTGAAGCTCTGGCGCTCACTTGGAGCGTTTATTGCGCAGGGTCCCAGGGATTCTGAAGCTCTCCTTCGATTCCGCTTCTACACGATTTTTGTCGCACTGGCTATTCCGCTCATGCTTGGATTTGGCGCCGTAGACTTGACAAACGGCAAGTACCTGCTCGCCGGGCTGATTTTAGCGTCGCTGCTGGGATTGATTACAGGGTGGCTGCGCTTGCGGGGCGGCCACGACGATCTGATGGTGTACAGGGTCAACGCTTTGATTTTTGGGCTCCTTGTCCTTTATATGATTGTTGTCGGGGGGGATGGCGGATCCAAGAGCCTGTGGGTTTTTGTTTATCCCCTTATTATTATTTTCCTGTTTGGGGTCACAGAAGGCGCTATCTGGACTTTTGCCTTGCTGGCCAGCATAACCGGCCTCCTTTGGCTGCCATGGTCTGTGAAGCCGGTTTACCCGTATCCGGAGGCATTTAAGATCCGGCTTGTCTCGATGTATCTGGTCTTGATAATAGTGACTTCAGGATTTGAATTTTCGCGACGGCGGTATCGTGCTGCGATGTTGCGCGAGAAAGAGAAGCTGGAACGCGAAACACTGCTGCTGAACCAGGAAGTCCAGGAGCGCTTAAGAACGGAACGCGAAAAGGAGATCCTGATCGGGGAATTGCAGGATACCCTGGCCCAGGTAAGAACCCTCAAGGGGCTCGTGCCTATTTGCGCCCACTGCCACCGCATTCGGGATGACCAGGGATTCTGGAACCAGCTCGAGACCTACCTTCGGGAGCATTCGGATGCTCAATTCAGCCATGGCATATGTCCTGCCTGCGTGGCGGCGCACTATCCGGAGGTGGGGCCCAATCCCACCAAGCCCGGCACCGGTTCCCAATAACCGGACTGCCTATTCATTCATTCAGACAGCCCGTGGCCGGCGGCGGACGTCAGTACACCTGCTCGTCGAGCAACGCCAGTAGATACTGCCCGTAATGGGTTTTGCGATAGGGCTGCGCCAGTTCGCGCAATTCATCACTTCCGATATAGCCCATTCGGAACGCGATTTCTTCGGGACACGCAACCATCAGCCCCTGCCGTTTCTGAATTGTTTGAATGAACTGGGCTGCCTCGATCAGGGATTCGAATGTCCCCGTATCCAGCCAGGCATGCCCGCGGCCCATCTTGACCACGTTCAGCTTTCCCTTCTCCAAGTAAATCCGGTTCACCTCGGTGATTTCGAGTTCCCCGCGCGCGGAGGGTTTGATCGTGTGCGCGATTTCCACCACCTGGCTATCATAAAAATAGAGACCGGTAACCGCATACCTGGATTTGGGTTTGGCCGGTTTCTCTTCGAGACTTATGGCCCGGCCTTGCGCGTCAAACTCAACGACGCCGTATCGCTCGGGATCGGTCACCGGATAGGCGAAAACCGTAGCCCCGTCGATCCGATCATTGGCCGCCCGCAGGTCATGCACGAGGTCGTGTCCGTAAAAGATATTGTCCCCCAGTACCAGACAGCTTGGCGATCCGGCCAGGAACTCTTCTCCTATGAGAAACGCCTGTGCCAAACCGTCGGGGGAAGGTTGGACCGCATACTGGATCTTAATTCCCCACTGGCTGCCGTCGCCCAGAAGCTGTTCAAAGCGTGGCGTGTCGGACGGCGTGGAAATGACCAGGATATCCCGCATGCCGGATAACAGCAGACTGGAGAGCGGGTAATAAATCATCGGCTTGTCATAGACCGGGAGTTGCTGTTTGGAAACGCTCAGAGTGATCGGATAAAGCCGGGTGCCTGATCCTCCGGCTAGAATGATTCCTTTGCGCATGCTTTCCCCTCCTTGATCTTGCTCTCCCGGCAGTTCACCTCGGTTCCGGGAGGTAATCATAACTGCAAGTCCCTGCATTTCGCGCCTCATTTTTCCGGCAGCCGTTTTGCCGATTTGGAGATTTGACTTCAGGCCGCAGTTTGGATATAACCCCTGCCCGTGCAGCATCACTCCTGAAAACTCCGGCAATCGAGGCTGACCATGGGAGGTTCGAAAATACGCACCATTTGTCTTCTTCTCCTCTGTTGGGCTTTGACCTGCTATGGCTTCGCCGCTTTGGATACGGCCGGCGACGTTTACGATGCTGCGCGATTATCTTGGGATACCGGAGATTATGTTCGGGCGCTGGAAGGATTCCGAAGCTTATTGTCAGGGCCTGATGCACCCAAATATCTCGAGCCTGTTGCCCTGCTTACCGGTGAGCTCTTTTCGACGCGTGAAATAGCGCAAGAAGGGCGCTCGATCAAGGTCAGCCCTGATGGAAGCCTTTTCTCCTATGAAGCTGGAGCGCAATCCCATCCGGTCTGCCGCATCTATTCATTTGAAAATCCGACGCGGTTGATTTTGGAGGTCCGGGGATCAGGGGTGGCATTTTCACCCGTCGGCAGGATGGCGGCGGTTCTACGTGTGCCTGATATTCCGGAGATTGCACGCAGCCGCGCCGAGCTCGACAAAATCTCTTCTCAACCCAGTCCCGATCGACAGGCACAGGCAGCCAAACAGAGGGAGATATCGCGGCTTGAGGCCAGGTACGCCGAGATAATCACAGTCAACCTGGATTCCAGGGAGGAACGGCGGCTGGATACCGCCGAATGGCTGAAGGCCGCGCCATCCTTCAGTTCCGACGGCCGGGAACTTTATTTCACTTGTGCCAGGGAATCGGATCCGGCCAGTGACATCTGCGCAACCGGCGGGGACGGGAGGGTGATTCCGTTGACCTCGGGCAAGGGATTCAAAATCAATCCCCAAGCCATCCCCGGAGGAAAGTGGCTCCTCTACTCTATTTCCATGACGTCTCCGTTCCCCCGGCCGCCTTCCGCTGATTCCGGCAATCCGCCGCCCCAGGCAGGGGGAGCGCGAACCGGCCAGGCAAGCGATCGCCCCTTCGCCGCGCCGGGTGAAGGATTCGGCCGCTTCGCCCCGCCGAGGGAGTTTGCTCTCATGAACCTTGCCGATAAATCGGTAAATTCTTTTTCAGGTGCAGCGCCTTCCTTCTCGGCAGATGGAAATTGCCTGGTCTTCGTGTCCCAGGAAGGAAATGACTCCATACTGAAATTTCTTAAATTCGACTCAGACCTGAAGCCGGCATCCATTAAGAAAACCCAGGAGCGCATCGGTTCTGCCTCGCTTTCCGCGGACGGCAGAGCCGTTACTTTCGAGATGACCTATACGCGCAATGGGGAGGTCTTTTGGATCCAGAGCGATGGCACGGGAGAAAAGCGGCTCAGCCGGGATATTGAACCGGACCGTGCGCCGAGGTTCCTGGCATCCGGCACGGTTCTTGCCGTCAGAGGGGAACCGCGTCACAGCCGGGCCTATCTCTATGATCTCAAGAGCGGCAGATCGATGCGCCTGTTTCATAACAACACGGTGCGGACATTATCGATGGAGTACGAATGGGCTGCCGATGTTGCCGGCGCCCGGCTCCTGATTTCGGCAGACCGGGATGGCGATACCATTTCCCGTGAACGAGGCATCTACCTGGTCGAGCTGTCGCGAAAAATCAGCGGTTCGGAGCTTCTCGATCGGATCGACCGCAATCTTGCCTCGGAAAGGGCACTCCGCTCGTGGGCGGAAAAAACCTTTGCCCCATTGCGCACAGCCATCCAGTCTGTCGTGGAACGGGTTTCGGTGACCCGGATTTTCGATTACGAGAAAGCTCTCTTTGATTTTGATTCCAAACACATCAGCATGCCTGGTAACCGGAAAGCTGCCGAATACATTTTCGGCCAGCTTGAATCTTTTGGTTACAGGCCGGAGTTCCAGGAGTTTGAATCGCGCGGCATCAAAACCGCAAACGTACTGGCGCGGTTGCCAGGCATCGAAAATCCGGAAATCGTCTGCGTTCTCAGCGGGCATTTCGACTCCAACCAGCGCGGGCCGGGAGCCGATGACAACAGCTCGGCCACGGCGGTGAACCTGGAAACTGCCCGGATCCTTGCCCGAACGCCCCAGCCCAATACGATTGTATTCGCCTTCTGCACGGGGGAAGAAGCGGGCCTGCTGGGCAGCCGCGAGTTTGTTCGAGTCGCCCAGGCCAACGACTGGAAAATCGCTGCGGATTTGAACAACGATATGATCGGTTGGACCAACGACCATCGCATCGACAACACCATCCGGTTCTCGAATCCCGGCATCCGGGATATAGGGCATGCAGCTGCCCTCCTTTTTTCCCGGATGGTCACCTACGACACCCGGTATGTAAAATCGACGGATGCCGTTTCATTCTACGAAGCATTCGGCGATATCATCGGCGGGCTGGGATCATATCCGTTATTGGGGAATCCCTATTATCACCAGCCGACGGATCTCCTGGAGACTGTTAATCATCAGCTGCTTGTGGAAGCAGCCAAGTACAACACCGCCGCGCTCATGATGATGGCTTCCAGTCCCCAGCCGGTTAAAGGGGTCGAGATTTCCCAGGCATCCCGCGATAGCGCCGACATCCGCTGGAAGCCGGGACCGGAAAGAGCGATCGTTTCCTATGCGCTCGAATATGGTGTCGAGGGCAATCCGGCAGTCCGGCAAACCGTTTCCGATCATCCCGGGATGCGCCTGGCCGGATTAAAGCTGAAGCCGGGCCATAAGCTCTGGGTTGCCGTCCGGGCCGTCAGCCGCCGTGGTTTGCTTTCCTGGGACTGGTCTCGCGCAGCTGTGGAATGGAAGTGACCAGACATAAAAAAGCCCTGGGAACCGCCCGGTTCCCAGGGCCGAATATGGACTAAGGCGCAGTCCCTAGTGAATGCGGAACTTGAGTTCCCCGAAAACGGCGGCTTTGATAACATCCCCAAACACATGCTGCTTGACTTCCTGGTTCAGAATGTTGGTAGCTTTGATCGAGGTTGTAACCTTGCCTTCAGCCCACCGGATGCCGAAGCTGGCATTGACGAGAGTGAATGCATCGGTAGTACCCGCATAGCGCGCATCCAGCACGTCCTGCCAGTAAGCAGCGCTTTGAGTTGTCACCATGAAATCTCCCATGTACCGGCCCTTGGTGGCGCTGAATCCGGCATTCAACCGGTTGCGCGGGGGAATGTTAATTTCCGATTTGGGAAAATTGGGGCTGGGCTCCGGCTGATAGGAGTAATTAATGAAGGCATTGATCGATCGGGTGACTGCCATATCGATACCGGTTTCAAATCCTATGTATTTGACCTTGCCGAGGTTGAGGTAGGTGAAATGTGACGGTAAACCATTTCCCGGGCCAAAGGCGCCTTTCAGAATCAGGAGATCGAGTACCACCGGCGGGAGCGGCCAGCCTGGGGGCGGATTCTTGGACGTGTACGAGCCGTCCTGGGTGAAGAAGATCTCATCCCGCATGTCGTTGTAGTACCAGGCGAAATTCAACGAAAAGCGGTTTTTGATGATCCCGGAGTATCCGGCTTCGTATGCCCTCAGGTACTGCTTGGTCAGATGGGTGTTGCCCTGCGCCAGAATCGGGAAGGTATAGATCTTGCCGGAAAGCGCCGGATTGATCAATCCCAGGTCTAACTGGTTCAGAATCGTGACATCCAGGAAATTATTCACGAGCGAAGGAGCGCGGAAAGCCTGGTTGTATGAAATTCTGAACGTGTGTCCCTTCATCGGCTTGAACAGGAGGGTGGTTCGGGGGGAGAAGACCGGGTCTGCCAGAACGTCGAAATGGTCAAACCTTCCTCCAATCTGCCACCTGAAGTATTTACCCAGAGAGATTTCATCCTGGGCATAAAATCCCTGCTCATTGCGGGTATCGCCCCCCGGAGCGATCGAAAGGGCAAAACCGTTGTGACGGACGTTGCCGCCGTAGCTAAAAATGTGGTGTTTGCCGAGTGTAGAGATGTTCGATACTTCAAAATCGTAGGTCTGGGTTTCAAATAGGAATCGGATCGGTTTGCCATCCGCGCCGTAAGCCATGAGAGCCGGCGCTTTTCCGTCCAGGAGGTTGGAAAAGAATTTGACCCGGAAGCCGCCGCGAATGTAATCGGCCTTGGCATAGCTGAGATTGGTGCCTCTTTCGATCTGAAAGGGGCCGATCCCGGTGTGGATGATGCCGCTCGTGCCGGCATACCCGCCCGTGAAGCTCAGAACCTGCTTGCCGTCAGGGAAGTCGAAATCGATCCGCCCGTCAAATTTGGGCTGGTCCGAACCGGTATTGTGAAAATTGGGGTACGGGGTGTGGTACGGGTTGTCGATGGTGCCCACCGGCCTGGCAAAGGCGTTCTGGGTGAAGTACCCTGCGGAAAGCTTATAGGACCACCTGTCGTTGATCGCCTGGGCATGGCTGATATTGGAGTAGAACGACGTCCCTGTGCCCAAATCTGATGTTTGTCCTTCCACAGTCCGGTTGAAACCGCCGACTCCAATCGAAAAAGTGGTGCCGGAAACATCTCTCGGCGGTTTGGTGATGATGTTCACAACGCCGTTCATGGCATTGGCGCCCCAAATGGCGGAGGCCGGTCCGCGGATCACTTCCACCTGCTTGATCTCGTTGAAATTGACCGGCAGAAAGTCCCAGCCGATGAATCCGAAGAAGTCCAGGTAAAGACTTCGCCCGTCAATCAGGGCGAGCTGGGAAGTCGACAGAGTGCCTGTAGCCCCACGGCTGGTGATATTGATATCGCGCGCTGAGGTCTGGGAGACGTTCACCCCCGGGATCGAACGGAACAGGTTGGCATAGTCCCCGGAAGGTTTGAGTGCCAGGGTCTGTGCGTTCACAACACTCATGGTTGCAGGGGCGTCGATTAGCTGCTGCTCGACCTTGGACGCGGTTACAACGATCATTTCCTCCAGATGAGGCAGTTCATCTGCTTCCTTCTTAAGCCTTTCGGCCTTTTCCGTTTGAGTTTCGTTGGCTTTTGGAGCTCCAGCTTTGCTCGGACTCTGAGCACCTGGCGCCTGGTCCTTTGCCTCTTGATCCTGACCGGCTGATGCCGGCGCTACCGACAGTGCCAGCCCGAACAGGACGGCAAATATCCTCATAAACATTGATGGCTCCTTGCCTTACTTGAGATTTGCATACTAGGACATGCTCACGGCATTCGCTGCACCGGCCGCTCTATCATGTTTCTAATCTAGCCTATTTTGTACGGTAGCAGTGCGCACAGTATACAAAATGACAGGCGGGAGCGTAAAGGGATAAGCACATCTACTCTAAATTATTAGCCCCCTTAAGGAGAACGATGAAAACGAACGTTTTTCAGGTTCAAGCCCTGCCCGGGGCGGGATGTTCCGATCAAAAATGTTGGCATCCCCATTTTCCTCGATGGTAGACTCGCCCCACCCATCTAAGGGTCTGAAGGAGATACCCGTGGAATTCATGAACTTCCTGATCATTTTTGTGACAGCCTGGATTCTCTGGCGGAAACCCGAGAAGGAACGCCTTGCTTTCCGCCTGCTCGTGATCAGCATGCTCTGGATGATGGCCCTGTTTCTCATCGCCACCCGGACCGGCATTTTGCCGGGGATCAATTATTAAAGCCGAGACACCGATTCCGGAGAATTTCCTTGAAAGGCAACTTACTTTACACACTTCTCAGTCTTGCCGTTCTGGCTCTGACCGTGATTCCGGTCGGGACCGCCGTTTTCTATCTGGGCTTTGTATTCGGCGATTCCCCATGTGTCATGTGCTGGGAGCAGCGCACAGGTATGGTGCTCGTGGCCTTGATCGGCCTTTTCGTTCTGCGTTACGGCCCCCGCCCCAGGTACATCGGCCTTTCGGTGTTGACCGGCGCCTGGGGGGTCTTCATGGGGATGCGCCATACCGGGATGCATGCGGCGCGTGATATCGGACAGGGATTCAGTGTCGAGATCCTGGGTGCGCACACCTATACCTGGGCCCTCTTCATTTTCTGGATCTGCGTCGCCACCATGGGGGGATTGTTGCTTCTGGTGCGGGAAAATGATTTGGCATCCGGCCCCCGGGCACTGCGCCCTCTGGAGAAGGCGGCCATGCTGGTTTTTCTGGTAGTGATTGCTGCCAATATGGTTCAGGCGTTTGCCAGCACCGGACCACCGCCCTTCATGGGTCAAAGCGATCCGGTGAGGTTCTCCTTCAATCCCAGGAATTGGATCTGGTCGCTGGAGGAATGGTCCCCGGCCCCCGTCAGTCTGAGGGGGCGTTGGGCCATTGCGAAGCCCCAAATCGAAGGCCTGCCAGTGGATCAGGCGGGAAGTCCGCTGGCCGGTTTGCCCACATTGGTGATCAAGGAGCGGAGGCGCTTGAGCCTTGAACTCCGTGGATCGCCGACCGACCTTGCCTATGATGCCTCGACCGGCAGGTTTCTCCTCACGACACAAAATGGGATTTATCTCCTTGATGATTCCTTAAGCCGTGTAGTCCGCTCCACGGTTGTGGACCCCGGATTTTCCGTCGACTTGGGATGTTTTGCGGGCGCGGCATTTCTGGATGACTCCACGGTAATGGCGATGGGGGAAAACAAGAGTTATGTCATTCTGCGTGAGAACGACCGCGCTGATGCGGCCAGAAATTACAGGTATTTCCTGGAGTCCAGGGACCGATTTGATGAGGTTTCACGATCCCGATTAGGCACGGTTCGCGCCCGTATGATGTATGCCATGTCCCTCGCATTCGATGCCGCATCCAATTCCCTTTACACCGTAACGGTCACCAACGGCAAGGTGAAACGTTTGACGGTTTCCCGGTTTGACCGGCGTGACCTCGTACTTTCCGAAGAGTATGTTCCATCCCTTGCTCCCACGCTGCAGACTCGGGGAGGGAACCGTTCCCTGGACGAGTTTTACATCACGGGCGCAACGGTATCGGCCGGAAAGCTCTACGCGATCAGCGCGGCATATCCGGCGATTCTCGCTCTCGACCTCGCCAGGCATGCGGTGGTGGCGGCCTACTCGGTTGAAGGAGTCGAGCGGCCCGTTGGAATAGCGCTCAAGCAGGACGATTTTTACATTTTGAACAGCGAAGGGATTCTTTACATTGCTGGAAGGCTCCCACAGCCGTGATTCCGCTGCCATGCCTGGCCGCCCTGTCTTGGGGTGCTGCGCTGGTTACTGGTGTCAAAATCCGGCCCGGTTTTGTTGCTTATGAAGCTTCAGATCATCGTTTCGACCTGGAATCGGCGTGAAATCACGGAACTGAGCTTGTGGCAGACCTCCCGTTTCAAAGGCGATGCCGAGCTGATTGTCTACGACGATCACTCCACCGAATACGATCTTGCATGGCTTGGCAGGTTTGCTGATGATGCCAGGCAAGCCCCGCAAAGGCTGGGCATCGCCGCGCTGCGCGTCCGGCAATTCCATGATTTTCTCCTTTCGGGGGCAGATCTGCTTTATTTCACCGACAACGATGTGATCCATGATCCCAACTATATCCTCCACCTGCATCGGATGTACGGCCTTCTGCCCTCGATGCGGTTGCCGGTCTGTCTTTTCAACAGCCGCTTCCATGCGACCCCGGAAAACCTCGTTAGGGAGATCCAGGGGGTGGAGATCCGCCGGACCGCTCCGGGAGTTTCCCAGCTTTATGACCGTGAGATGGCAGAGCGGATCGTGGCCGGGCTGGCTGAAAAGCCGGGTCTGGCCGGGCTATACGGCTGGGATTATCACCTGCCCATGCTGCTCCAGCTGCCCTGGATACAGACTAAAACCAGCTTTCTCGAGCACTTCGGATCAGGAGGGATGCACAATGCTCCGGGAGACGAAGGGATGGAGCGGGATCGAGCATTGAATCCCTCGCCCTATCTTGTCCGGGCACGAAACCCGGTGGTCAGCTACCTGGCAACCGGCGGGCCGTTGCCCGACCTGGACAGACCCAACCGCTGAAGCCGGAATTTCCCCAACTGAAATCGGGACCACAAAGACAACGAATGCCGTAAAAGCAGTCCGTAGAGATTTGAGCCTCCGAGCCAGCGGCATGATGAACTTCGCGGTTTTGATGGCATCGCGGTTCAAGAACTTTGTATATCAATCTCTGATGGAGCCAAGTTTCAGGAGCGACTACGAAGGCGAATACCCGATTCTGCCCCCGGGAGCTATAATGGAATCCGAGTACAGATCGTGCGATGACTGAATTTGAGGGGAGGCTATGACCGGACTTGCGGTGGTGGCGATTGGCGGAAATTCACTGATCAAGGATCCCAAGCACCAGACTGTCGAAGACCAGGAAAATGCATTGCGCGAGACGGCTCACTACCTTGCGGACATGGTCCAGGCCGGATGGCATCTTGTGATCGGTCACGGCAACGGCCCGCAAGTCGGATTCATATTGCGCCGCTCGGAAATCGCAGCCAGGGTGGAGGGAATGCACGAGGTGCCGCTGGATGTTTGTGTGGCGGACACTCAGGGCGCCATCGGCTATGAGCTCCAACAGGGGCTGCAAAATGAGCTCTATCATCGCGGAATCAAGACGAACGTTGCCACCATCGTGACCCAGACCCTGGTGGACTCTGAGGACCCTGCGTTTAAACATCCCTCTAAACCCATTGGCGGATTCATGGATGAAGCTGAAGCCATACGGCGCCGAAGCGAAATGGGTTGGGATGTGGTGAAGGATGCCGGCCGCGGCTGGAGGAGGGTGGTTCCCTCGCCTGAACCGCGAGAAATTGTAGAATTGGACACCATTCGAGCCGTGATCCTGAAAGGGATCATAGTGATCGCCGCAGGCGGCGGCGGTATTCCGGTCATCGATGTCGGCGAGGGGGAATATCGCGGTGTTGCGGCTGTCATCGATAAGGATCTGGCGTGCAGCATCCTCGCCCAAAGCCTGCAGGCGGATCTCCTGCTCATAGCCACTTCGGTAGACAGGGTCGCCATCCATTACGGGAAGCCGGAACAGCGCTGGATCGACCGGATGACGCTCGCGGAGGCAAAGCAATATCTCGCCGAGGGAACGCATTTTGCAGCTGGTTCCATGGCCCCAAAAATGCAGGCCATTGTCCGCTTCCTTGAGGGCGGCGGTCGGGAGGCTTTGATCACCACCCCCGAAAACATAGGCCGCGCCGTCCGTTTCGAGGCCGGTACCCGCATCACCCGGGATTAGAGCTCGAGCCCATTCACGTCTTTGCTTCCATTCTTGCCGCCATTTTGATCTACTGTTTTCAACCGGAAGATGGGGCATCCGAGCCCCTCGCGGGCCATGATTAGGAGGAAGGATGTATCGTGCAATATTGATTTTGACAGGGTTGCTGGCAGTGGCGGCTTTTGCCCAAGAAAAGCCATTCATTGAATCCGAGATCATCTTTCCGCTGGAACACTGGCACAACCATGCCTCCTGCATAGTGGAAACACCCCGGGGAGACCTGCTCGTCTGCTGGTTCCACGGTTCGGGCGAGCGCACCGCTGATGACGTTCGGATCGAAGGCGCCCGCAAACGCAAGGGTGAGAAGAACTGGCGCCCGCGTTTCATCATGGCAGACACTCCCGGATACCCTGATACGAATTGCTCGATGTTCGTCGATCCGCGGGGACGGCTATGGCTTCTCTGGCCCACTATCCTGGCTAATCAATGGGAAAGTGCCTTGATGAAGTACCGGATATCTTCCGACTACCATAAAGAAGGCGCGCCGCGCTGGGAAATGAACGAGGTCATGCACCTCACGCCGGGCAAGGAGTTCCAGGAAACCATGAAACGCGAAATGACGGCGATGAAAGAGGCCATAATCGCCGGCGGGCTGACTCAAGAACTCCGCAAGAGAATGGAGGCGCGCATGGAGCAGGAGGAAAAGCGCGCCGCGGATAAGCTTTCGGTGCGTCTGGGGTGGATGACGCGGGCCCACCCTTTTGTCCTCGATGGCACGCGTCTGATTGTGCCCCTCTACTCCGACGGGTTTTCGTTTTCACTGATGGCGATCAGCGACGACTGGGGGTCGAACTGGCACACCAGCACACCCCTCGTCGGCGCGGGCAATATCCAACCCAGCATCGTGCGACGCAAGGACGGATCGCTCTACACCCTGATGCGTGACAATGGCCCAGCACCCCACCGGCTGCAGCAAAGCGAGTCGCGCGACCGGGGAGAGACGTGGTCCCGTGTCAGCGACACCGATCTTCCCAATCCTGGTTCCGGCGCGGAAATCATCGGTCTACGCAACGGGAATTGGCTGCTGATTTCCAACGATACAGAGGCAGGTCGCAATAGCCTGGCGGTGCAGGTTTCCGACGATGAGGGCAAGACCTGGAAGTGGAAACGGCACCTGGAATTCGACCCTCCCGGGGCCGAAGCCGGCTCCTATCACTACCCCTCGATCATCCAGGCGAAAGACGGCTCGATCCACGCCAGCTACAGCTATCACCTGGGTCGCAAGGACGTTGGGAAAGACGCCGATGGATTGCCGGCGCGGAAGACCATTAAGCATGCCCACTTTAATGAGGCGTGGATCATGGCCGGAGACCAACCGGCGAAGTAACCGAATCCGAACCCTGCTGCGGGTTTTCCTCGAGGCCTTTGGGAAATGGGGGCATGCAACCGCACGCCCCCACAGGTCCACCAACTATGGCAAGGTGTCCGCCACATTCACAGGTTTCGTGTTCACATTCGAAGTCGGTCCGCCGTCAATCAAAATGCTGATGTAGGGGAATCGCTCCGAGGTTGAGACCTGCACCGTGGCAACGTGCAGCCCGTTGCCTGGATCCGCGCTCCAACTCCCGAATCCGCTGAACATTACTGTGTCGTAGTCCCCCGCTTTTTTCGTCGATGTCTTTGAATTGAGAAAACTCACCCAGGACAGGCTGCTCATCCTGAAAGTGGCTCCCTTGGTGTGGTTGGTATATTCGAACATCGCTTTTCCCCCATCCTTGGGGATCGAGTAACTGTAGGAGAATTCTTCCCCTGTGGAAGCCGCCACTTTGCTGGCTCCTCCTGAAACGGAGATTTTTGGGATACCTGGCACGCACATGGCTTGCCATCGGATGAACGGATCCAGCGCCGAATCCGGGCCGATGATGAAAGTGTTGGTCAAATCCGGTGCGGGGAATTTGAAGCCCTCGGGGAAGGGGAGATGAAGGTCGCCCTGATATCGGAATACCATTTGTCCATTTACACCCTTCTCGAAGGCTGCGTGGCCGCGGAAGCTGAAGGTGTTCTTGGGTATCCGCTCTTCCAGCCGGATCATGGCCAAGAGCCAGCTGGTTGTGATCATGCCTCGGCGGAGCATATGGTCGATTATCTTTCCCGTCTTGAGGTTTACCGCGCAGACGGTAATGTCCAAGGGGTCATCAAGATAGGAGATGATGTCCATGTTGTAGATCTGATTGGGGAAATGCAGCGGTTCGTCGTGACCCAGCAAGGAGTCCGGAATCCGGCGCTGAAAAGCTGCGGCGATAGGAGACTGCGGCAGCGTTATCAACAGCCCGCCGGGCGGCAATGCGGTCACCGCCATCGTAACCGTGTCGCCGAAGCGCTCCCCGAACTGCACCTGGAAGCGCCCTAGAAGGTGCGACCTTCCTGCCGCTGGGCCTCCCAACTCCTTTGCGTTCAGGGAGAAGTCGTCGCCAAACGAGTTGTTGTGAACCGAGGTTGTGAATTCGTGAATGCTGTTGGGAGTGATCTCGGGGCATTCCCCTCCGGGATCGGCGGGCTCTGGGGCTTTTGTGCTCAGGTGGATGTGAGGATGGAGCGCCGTGCCGTCGGAAGGGATACTGGCATAATCGCCGTCCGCGCTCATGAAACAGAGCGGGAAACGAATGGGGACTTTGAGGACGCTCAAGGGAATAAAAGTCGTGCCGAAAAAGGAATAGTCCAACTTTCCATCCGGCCTCGGCTCGAATTTCGCCCATGTGCTCCCGTATACGCCCGGGAAATTCAGCGGATCTGCCGGCAGTGAAGGGTTCACAGCAGCGAGTGAAAAAATCGCCGAATTCAGGAAAAAGAATTTATAGTCCAGGTTGGTGACTTCCCCTGTCACTAGGTTCAGATCGCCAGCCGATCGCACTTCTGTCGGGTCCATGACCTGGTTTTGTATTCCCGGCAGGATAAAAAACTGAGGTGCGGAGAGCCGGCCGTCGTCGCCCACCAGCCCTTTCGGATGGGTCACCTCGAAGTGGGAGATGTTATTCACCGGCGGGAAGAATTTGACCTTCACCGAGCCTTTCAAATGGCTGTCCAGCAATGCCAGCCCTCCGAACAGCAGCTTTCCGGTAAGTCCAAAAAAGGCTTCGCCCGGATCGGAAGTGTGCACGGGGCGGAGTGCATCGCCGTAAAAACTGGATTCCTTATTCAGCGGCATTTCCAGCACCATCCCGGGCGGCAATTTGATTTTCCAAAGCTCGGGGTTCGAACCACTGGACGGAGGCTCCGGTGCCGGCTTGCGGGTGAAGTTCCCTTTCACCAGCCTGAACACGAATCCGGCCATGGTCGAGAGCAGCTTCAGCTTTGCGCCGGCCGCCGCGATCCGGCCATCGAGCGTGTCGTGCGCCGGCCCTTTCGGCGGCCTGTATGCCGCCACGGGATCCGTCTGCAGGATCTTTGCCGCATCGACAGACTCGAAGCGTGTGCCGAATGTCCGGTTGAGCAAGTCGATGATTTCGTTGGCCAGGAGCGCCTGGCCGGTTTTCCCGGGATAATAGCCGTTGAGCGAGTAGAAGCCGCCCAGGAAATCCGAAGTCAATCTTTGAGACGCCGCTTGGAGCCCCTTTTCGCGCACCCTACGATAGAAGGCGCAAAGGTCGTATACGATCGCTCCATTTTCCCGGGCCAGGGAGACAATTTCCTGATTGAGCGCCTGGACGCGGCTGCTGATATCGGCGGCCACCTTCCCGCTGAGAATTGAACCTTGTGGCAACGGCTGGATTTTTTTGGTAATCACCTGGTAGCCGATTTCCGACAGCCCGTTGACAAGGATGCGGTCATCAGCTTTGAGTCCGTGCCTGGCCGCGATCCCTGCCGGCGTAAGCATGGCCACGCGCGATGCCGCCTCCAGTGTGGAAAAGTGAGCTGTATCCATCGGGTCCGGGATGGTCATTGCCAGCACCTCGCGGCCTTTCTCGCGGAGCGCTTTCAGGAGGCTTGAGTACTGGGACTTGAATTCTCCAATGCCTGGAATCGCTCCCGGATTGCCTGCGACCGCGGCTTCAAGAACCTCTGCAAAGCCTAATTCGATGATCGCAAAAGTCGGCTTGTTTTGAAGCGCATATTCCAGCGGGGTCGGCAGCGCTTCATCTCCGCCGTGTAATATCCCCGGCATCCCGAAGACAAGGTTGATTGCGGTCTGCAAGGCATCATCCCGGTGAACTACCGGCTGAATCGGGCGCTTCGAAAGCGAATCCGAGAGTTTAAGCCCGGGAATGGAAAGGTTGGATACCGGCTTGGACGGAGGAAAATCATGGAGGACCGTGGTCTGGTGATCGTGCGGTAGCCGCACTGGCTGGCGCGGAAATCCTGGAGCGTCGCCGATTCCGGGCGGCTGAAGCAGAGCCTGCTGAAAGTCGGTCTGCATCTGCCGCGCCAGCAAGGCGGGGAAGCTTCCGCTTTGATCCTCATCATAGAGGCTGAAGTTGACCATTCCGGCCGCAAGGCCCTCACCGAGCACCAAGAATCTTGAAGTGTCTAGTTTTGTCATTCCCAGTTCCTTTCCGCTTCATCGCGAGCCAACGCGCACAAGACGCTTCGAAAAGCCCAGTCGCGCTTGATAAATGGATTGGGTGATCGTGACTATGTATGAGCGGCAGCGAGGAAAGCCGCACGTCAACCGCGAATTCCCTTTCGATGTTCGAATGTGATTTCATCTTCAGGGCAATCCAGTCCCAGCGTCAAAGTTAAGGTGCGGCCATACTATCACGGGGATTATTTGTTCCACCTCGATTTCTTGTCATTGCGAGCGCATGCGGCATGTCCGATGAACCTTCAGCATCAGGACTCCGAACCGGGAGGGCTTGGTTTGAGGGTAGATAGGAAGGGAATAGCCGGCGGAGATTCTCTGCCGGCTCCCGTGGTTGTCAGTTTACGGCTGCGACGGAACTTCCCCCACCCTTCTCATCCCTTGCGGCTGGAACTTCATAGTGGCCTTTTACTTTGCGGACGACCATCGTTATTACGTTTCCCTCGGTTTGAGGGCGGTAATAAATATGGATGTATGCCCCTTTTTCGAATTCCGGCTCGCCTTTAATAGTTGCTTTGCGCAACAGGAAATCCTGGGTCCCCATTTTTGTCTGCACGGTGATACGGTCCTCCGTCATGGCGACAACGTGCCCGTAAAAGTCGAATATTTTCGATGGCTTTTCAGCCGTCTTGGTATTGGACTCAGTTTTGGTCCATGCCGGGCCGGCCGAGGCATTCTCGGATGGCGCTGTGAGGTCAAAGTTAACAAAAGCACTCACCGTGAAACCCAGGTAGTTGACGTCCGTGGTTAATTGCTCCCCGTCAAAGTAGTTGTACTCCCGCCGCCAGACATTGGCATGGTTGTAGACGTTGAATATGGAAACTCCCATTTTGGCTTTGTTGGCTTCTCCGCGATAAAAGTCCCATGTGGCGGACAGATCGAGGCGGTGATAATCAGGCAGTCGAGCCCCGTTTTTAGCGCCGTAAACCGGCCGGGTGATAGTGCGTCCGTTAGGAAGCGTATCTTCTTCGTATCCAGTGGGGATGGTAATCGGCTTCCCGGTAGCAAACACCCAGTTGCCGGAAAAAGTAAATGCTTTCCAGCGATAACTGTCCACCAGTTTGAATTCATGCGTGGAGTCATGCGAAGCAAGGTAAGACGTCTCGGAGTATTTCGGGAAATTGTACAGTACTTGTCCCAGCGTATATGTGACCCAGCCGGTGTTATCGCCAAACTTTTTCTGAGCCAGGAACTCGACCCCTTGGGCTTTGCCAGAGCCTTGGTAATAAAGACTGTTGAAGTCGATGCTTGGGGGTTCGCCACCCGGGTCCGGAGGACGAAACTCGCCGCGGCGCAATGAAGCGAATTCTACCAGGCCATCCAGGTTTTTCCGGTAGCCCTCCACGTCGAACAGAAACTGATTGTTTTCATAGCTGGCACCGCCGATATAATGATTGGCCCGGCTGACGGGGATGGTTGCGTTATCTGCGAGCGTCCACACATCCTGGTCCCCTGTGAAGGGGTTTTCCCGCACCACGTCGCTGATGAACTGGTGGTAGGTGCCGCCTGCGGCTTTTATCCTCAGTTTATTGGAAGCGTGGTAGATCGCGCCGAGTCGAGGCTCCAGGTAAAACTCCTTGGTGCGTCCGAATCTTGCAGCCCGAATGCCAGGGGTGATCTCCAGTTTGGAAAAGGGCTGATACCGGTCCTGCAGATAGAATGCTTCCTGAACGCTTGTGCCTTCGCGAATCTCCTTGCCCAGATCCGCGTTGAAAATATAGTCATACTTAACCTGGTTCCGGACCGCCTCCGCCCCAAACTCCACAAAATTGTGCTGGCCAAGGACCCAGCTGTTCGTCAGCCAGACGGTTTGGTCGTTCACGCGGTTGTTTTCATAAGTTGTATTGTCGAAAGCCCGGCTTGCACCGGATGTGTTGTTTTTCGAGCTGATGTTGGAGTAACGGTTGGCGTTTTTAAAATAGTGGGATATCGCGAGGGTCAGATTCGAGGTAAAGGAATCAGACCAGTTCCGTTTCCAGTTGAAGCTTGCTCCGCCATTCCCCCAATGGGACAGGTCAACGATCTCGCCGCTCAAAGCGCGGTCTTGATTGGCTCCAAAGGAGGGAAGGTCCAGTTTCCTCGAGTTGTCGAAATTGTCGGTTCCGAAGTAGAGACTAAGGGTGAGGTTATCCTTGGATGATGCTGCGTAGGTTGCGCGGGCATTGACGTCGTAAAACGAGCTCGTCGGCTCCGACGATATCTGGCTGGGGCCCCTCCCGCCTGGACCCGAGGTTGTGGTGTAGTTGTCGCGGATCCTGGAGCTCAAAGGGCTGGGATAGGATCTCCTTGCTGCAATCATGAAGGTTCCTTTTTTCCCCAGCGGGCCGTCTACGTATCCGTTCACACTCAGCAGGCTGAATCCACCCCCGTATTTGATTGCTTTCTTGTCTCCGCTCTTCCCGATGAGATCGACCACGCTGGAAATCCTGCTGCCGTATTTAGAGTCGAATCCCCCTTTAAGAATGGTTATGTTATCCACGGCGTTGGCATTGAAAGCGCTGAAGATGCCGAAGAAATGGTCCACTTTATAGACGGTAAAACCATCGAATAAGACCAGGTTCTGGTCGGGGGTGCCGCCCCGGACATAGAGGCCTGCGGATGATTCCATGCTGGCGCTGACTCCCGGCATTAATTGTAGTGAGCGAAAAATATCCTTTTCCCCGAGGCTTGGTAAGGAGGCGATCTGGCTTGGAACCACTGAGACGACTCCGATCATGTCCGAAGCGTTCATCAGCTTGGGAATGTCTTGTTCCACGACTACCGAGTATTCCCGGTTCTCGAGTTCCAGCACGATTTCAACTTTCGATGACTGCCCGGACTGGATGAAAACGGGGACTTCCTTCTTAGCAAACCCTGGCAGCGTCGCAATCAGGGTGATTTGGCCTGCCGGCAGGCCTTTGAGGATGAAATAGCCGGTGTTGTCGGTAGTGGCGGAAGCTTGTGTGCCCTGCGCCACCACGAGGACGCCGGGGAGCACTCCCCCGGTCGAATCCTTGACAGTTCCACTCACCTCGAAACTGCCGCCGGCTGCTTGCGGTTTAGGATCCTGCGCCGGTGCTGCCGGCGCGAGAGCCAATAAACTCCAAACGATCACGATAACGGTTTTGCAGTTCATGGTATCAAACCTCGAATCAGGAGGCAGAAAGATTCCAATCCTGATAGATGGGCAATTTTCAATCTCTTATTTCCGGCTGCCGATGACAATATTCGCAGGCGCCTCATGAAAGGGTACGTCCGAGCGGAATCCGCCGAGGTTAAATGGATGTTAAAAGATTGTTAAGGATGTAAAAAACACAGCGCTTCTTCCCGCAGTGTAAATCGAGCAGGTATACTTGGGTGTTTTGCGGGAATACATTCAGCCGGCGGAGCCATGAAATCCCTCGATAAACATTCGGCCTTCACGATTGTCCTTGTATCGCTCCTGCTATGCCTCCTGCTCGTGCTCGCCGGCCTGCAGTATTGGTGGCTGGAACAGCTCAGCGAGGCAGACGAGGAACAGATGCGGAGCATTCTGAAGGCCTCGGCGGATAGATTCAGCATCGATTTAGACCGCGAACTGAGCGGGATATATTCCTGTTTCCTTCCTTACCGTGGGCCGATCGGGATTACACAAGACGATTACTTCGCTGAAAGGTACATACGCTGGGCATCGACGGCCCCCTACCCGGGTATGGTGAAGGACATCTACCGGATGGAGGGAAGCCAGGTTCAAAATGGCGTTATTCTCAAGCTGGACCATCGGAGCCGGCGCTTCGAACCTTCGGGTATCCCGGTTGAGTTGGCGAAGCTGGAGCGCGAACTCAGGGACACCACTGCGAGGTTCCAGGAACCTCCTTCCCGAAGAGAGCCTGATGCTATGCCGCCCGGCGACCGCGGCCGAAATCCCAGAATTCAGACCGTGCGGGCCAAGCCTCTGTCACTGGTCATTCCGGTTTTCAGTCCGCCTGAATTTCACAGCGGCGGGGTGATTTCTATCCGTGCAGCTCCAGGCTTCGTTGTCGCGGTGCTGGACTCGGCCTATATTCGCGAAACGGTTCTGCCTGCACTTGCGAGCCGGCATTTTCCGGAGGGGAGCAAATTTAACTATCAGATCACGATCCTCTCACGGGATACACCAGGTGAAAACGTATTTGCCACAGCGTCGACGGATAAAAGCCCAGCGCTCCCTGCTTTGTCGGATGCTGATCTCACGATCGGTTTGTTCGGAGTGCGGATGAGCGGCGAGCCCCCGGCCATGCCTGACAGGATGCCGGGAGAAGGAACAGGATTTCGCCCTGGCTCTGCGACGCCAGACGATAGCCCCGGCCGGGGCGGGTTTGCTCCTCGCCCCTTCGAGAAAGGGGCCGGGCCGGAAATGTTGGGAGGCAGGCCCTTTGCCGGAAATGAAGGTTTATGGTTGATGCTCATCCGTCATCGGGAGGGGTCTCTATCCGCAGTGGTCACCAAAACCCGCTATCGCAACCTGGGTCTCAGTTTCGGCATCCTGCTTGTGCTGGGCGCCAGCGTCGCCATGATCATCGCCCTAAGCCGGCGAGCGCGTAGGCTTGCGAACCAACAGATGGAATTTGTGGCGGGTGTGAGTCACGAGCTGCGAACCCCGGTGGCGGTGATTTGTTCTGCAGGCGAAAACCTGGCGGACGGGGTGATCCTCGAAACTTCTCAGGTAACGCATTATGGCAAACTAATACGGGACGAAGGGCGGCGCCTTGCCGCCATGATCGAGCAAGTTCTGGATTTTGCGTCGGCCCGGGGCAATCGTTTGCCAGGAGCGGATCAGAAGCTCGCTGTTGAAGAGATGCTAGCGGGAATCCTTCGAGCCTGCCGGCCAGAAATCGAAGCCGCCGGCTTCGATCTCCAACAGGATTTCCAGCCCGGCCTTCCGCCGGTGAAAGGAAACGAGGCTGCGCTTTCCCGCGCCATTCAAAACCTGCTCAGCAATGCGATGAAATATAGCGGGCCGTCCCGCTGGATCCGGCTTTCGGCAGACCAACACTCCGGAAGGAGGGGGCGGGAAATCAGGATCACCGTCGAGGATCGCGGCATGGGAGTCGCTCCAAAGGATTTGCCGTACATATTCGAGCCGTTTTTCCGCGGCAGCGAAGCGGCAGGGGCACAGATCCGCGGCAACGGCTTGGGTTTGGCCATTGTGCGCAGCATCGTTGATGCCCATGGGGGAAAAGTGACCGTGGATTCGGCTCCGGGCCGCGGGAGCCGATTTTCCATTCATCTACCTGCGGCTCCCGAGGAATCATGAGAAAGAGGATTCTTCTGGTTGAAGACGAACCCGGGTTGGCGCTGACCTTGACCGACCGTCTCGCCGCCGAAGGTTATGCTGTCGAAACCGCCCAGGACGGCGAAGCAGGATATCAGCGTGCTGCCAACGAAGGCTTCGACCTCATCCTCCTGGACGTCATGCTGCCGCTGAAAAGCGGGTTTGATATATGCCGCGATCTCCGGCAGGATGGCATCGACGTGCCCATATTGATGCTTACGGCACGGGGGCAGGTCCTGGACAGGGTGCTGGGGTTGAAACTGGGGAGCGATGACTATCTGGTCAAGCCCTTCGAAATGATCGAATTGTTGGCCCGGATCGAAGCCTTGCTGCGGCGCGCCCCCATGACCGGGCCGGCCAAAATGGATAGCTATCAATTTGAGGACATTAAGGTTGATCTCCGGCGGGCGGAGGTTTTTCGAGCCGGGAATCCCGTGGAATTGTCCGCTCGCGAATTCTATCTCCTGCGATACTTTATCGACAACCGCGACACGGTCCTTTCCCGCGAGGAGCTGCTGGAAAAGGTCTGGGGCTACGACACCACTCCCCAAACCCGGACGGTGGATGTGCATGTGGCATGGCTGCGCCAGAAACTGGAGCCAAATCCCAAGCATCCGTGCCTTATCCTGACCGTTCACGGAATGGGCTATAAATTCGTCGGATAGGGGAAAATTGACTCGACCCCTTAAGCCTTCGAAGACCGCAAGGGTTATATCAAAATGCCTTCGGCGCGGACCCCGTATGGTGTATTATAAAGGTTTTCATTTTATGGAATTTTAATAGATTTGTGTGTCCCATGAGGATCCAGTCGACGTATTAGAAAAGTTGATAGATGCGAAATCGCTTGAGGCTGGTTCCGGGTGCTGATTTTATCGGGAAGGAATAAAATGCTGGTACGAGGTATGAAGCGAGCTTACCCTTGCGTTCTGGTCATCGGTCTGCTGATTGCAGGGATCATCCCCGAAGCGCGCAGTCAAAAGCGCGTCTATAACCGGGTGGAGCCCAACCTGGATGCCGTCAACAGGACCGCCGAGATCTATAGCCCTTCCACCGGTACGTTTTCTACGGTGTCGGGCACCATGGCGGTTGCGAGACTGGGGCACACGACCACCTTTCTTCTGGATGGCACTGTGCTGCTCACGGGCGGATTCAATGGCACCCATCTGAGCTCAGCTGAGATTTTTCATCCCTCCGATGGTTCTTTCGGCGCTACCTCGCCGATGAATAATGCGCGCCGGGGTCATACCGCGACGCGGCTCCAGAGCGGGCAGGTATTCATTGCAGGCGGTTTCAATGGCTACCTGTACCTCACTGCCACGGAATCTTTCAATCCTTCAGGGGCGGCTTTTTCAGTTTCTTCCGCAAGCCTGCTCAGCGGCCGTGCCTACCACACGGCCACGCTCCTCAACGACGGCAAAGTCCTGATTACGGGTGGTTTCAACGGCTCCAGCTACCTTTTGAGCGCTGAGCTCTTCGATCCTTCGGCCGGAACGATCGTTGCTACGACAGGCACCATGAGTACCGGCCGCGCCACCCATACCGCCACCCTGCTCTCCGACGGCAAGGTTCTGATCGCCGGAGGGTACAACAGCGAGGGCATTCTCAAGACTGCCGAAATATACGATCCGTCCACGGGCAAGTTCACCAACACCACCGGTTCTATGACAGGGCCGAGGCGCGAACATACCGCGACCTTATTGACCGATGGGAAGGTTTTGCTTGCCGGAGGTCTCAATACCGGAGACCTGAACACGGCGGAAATTTACAATGCGACCTCCGGAAGCTTCACCGCCACTACGGGGGCGATGACCGTGGCGCGCGAAGGTCATTCGGCTTCGCTTCTGCCAGACGGCAAGGTCTTAATTGCCGGCGGTTATAACGGGTCCATCCTGAGTTCGGCCGAGGTTTTCGACCCTGCATCCGGCAATTTCACGGCCCGGCCCACGGGCATGTCGACGCCCCGCCAGCTGGCCGGAGTTGCCACGCTCTCGGATGGAAGGGTACTGCTGACCGGCGGGCAGAAGTCCAAGCTGCTAACCTTCGACGTCAACGCCGATCCGACGGACAACGTCTCCACGAACATCATCTTTTCCGCGGATTCCAAAACCGGTTGGATCCCCTACACCGGCTCGGGCGTAGTCGTCGTCTTTTCGCCGCAAAGCGGCGAGATCGTTAAGCGCATTGAGACCGGCGGTTACCCTGCTTTCGGGACCTTGCTGCCAGGCGGTGGCACCATCGCTTATGTGTCAGTCCTGAGCGACAAGATTTTCCTGGTCGATACCGCTTCTCAATCCCTGCGCACCACATTCTCATTTGCCAATGCAGCTTTCGGCTACGGGAGCATAGTGACCCTCTCTCCGGACGGTGCTGTAGGATACATTTCGTCGACCGGCACCGGCGAGGTGATCAAATTCAATATTGCCGACGGGAAAGAGCTGGGCCGGCAGACAGGCCTTCAGACACCCGCACAGATAGCTGTATCTAATGATGGTACGACATTGATGGTGGTGGACACCTCGACAGAGCAGATATCGCTGGTCGACCCCGCTACCATGAAGCAGAAAGGCTTAGTAAAGCCCGTCGAGAAACTTGCCACGGCGAACCTGACCATTTCCAGCAACGTGGTTACTGCGCCGAATGGAACCGACGCCCTGATCGCTTGCCCGTCTTCAACCGGCGGCACCGGCTTGGCCATGCTTTTCAAGATTGCGACCGGGGAAATCCTGGCCTCGCCCGAGTTAGGGACCGGCCCGGGCTATACCGCATTGACCCCGGCGAAACAATACTGGGTGGTTCTCAATGACCTGGCCCTTTCTCGAATCCCCGTCTGGGATCCGAATTCAGTCCAGAATTTCGACACCGCCAAAGGCTCGCCGCTGAATTCGGCCAATGTGGCATTTTCGCCCGACTCCCGTTATGCCTTTTATGCATCTTCGGCCAACGACACGGTCTACCAGCACGACCTGGAGAATGGCGGCGTGATTCATGAAATTCTGGTCGGGGACGATCCGAACAAAGCAGTCGATCAACCTTCGTCGGTTGCCATGACCCCGGATGGGGTTTACCTGGCGGTTCTGGATTTCATGAGCAACCGGGTCGAAATCCTCGGAGACGTCACTAAACTGGAGGCCCCCAAGTTCCTGGTGTCAGCCGACGAATTTACCGGACTTAGCATGGTCAATCTTTCGAGCTCTCCGGCGAATCTGACCATTACGATTCTCGACAACTACGGTCAGGTCATCACTGCCGACAACCTGGTCAATCCCGCCAACATAACCCTGGGCCCGAATTCTCAATTCTCGCGGAATTTGACCGAAATTTACAATTTGGACACTACCAAGGAGCATGCTGGCCGCCTGCAGATTTATTCGGACAATCCGAAAGTGACAGGGTATCTGTCGATCGGGCAGATTGCCGCGACCTGGTTTGGTTACTACCTCCGCCGGATGGATGGGGCGCCGCTTTTCCGCGGAGAACTCTACGACTGGGTCGCCCCCGAACTCTTTTCCGAGTCCGGCTGGACGGTCGCTTTGGATGTCACGAGCACAAATTACACGCAGCAGTATTTTGATGTCTCCCACTATTCGCAGGATGGATCGTTGCGTGGCCAGAAAAACAGCAACCTGTCCTACCCGACAAACCGTCAGGAATACTTCCTCACAGATTTTTTCTCGTCCCTGGGCGGAAACAAGGTCCTTCTTGCCGGCGGCGCAGCCTCCGGTACCGCTACAACCAGCGCTGATACGCTCGATACATCCGCTTTCACTGTCCTCTCCACGGGATCTATGGTGATTGCCCGGCAGGGACACACCGCTACCCAGGGATTGAATGGGAAAGTCCTGATGGCCGGCGGAAAGAATACTGCCGTGCTGAGCAGCGCGGAGCTGTATGACCCTCTCACGGGCGCCTTTGCGTCATCGGCCAGCACTATGACATCCCAGCGGTATCGTCATACCGCGACTCTCCTGACGTCGGGGAAGATACTGCTGGCCGGCGGCCAGAACAGCTCGTCCGTGAACACCAGCGCCGAGATTTATGACCCCGCGGCCGATACCTTTACCGCGACTACGGGCTCAATGGCCACCGCGAGGGATTCCCACACCGCCACGCGCCTGGTCAATGGCAAGGTTTTGATCGCCGGCGGCGTCAACGGCAGCACTTATGCCAACTCCTGCGAAATCTACGATCCCGCAACAGGGCAATTCACGGCCACGGGCAGCATGGCGAGCGCGCGTGCTTTCCATACGGCCACTCTTTTGAATGACGGGAGAGTCCTGATTGCAGGCGGCTATAACGGCAGCACCTATTTCAACACCGCCGAGGTTTACGATTCTGCCTCGGGGACATTCTCCACCGTGGCTGCGAACATGGTGTATAAGCGGAACCTGCACACGGCCACGCTGCTTTCCTCCGGAAAGGTCGTGCTCGCCGGAGGTTCCGACGGGAGCTCTTCCTTGAACAGTGTCGAGATCTTCAATCCCTCGACGAATACGTTTGAAGCGGTTTCGAACCTGATGTCCACTCCCCGCAGCCTGCACACGGCCGTTCTTTTACAGGATGACATCGTCCTGTTGGCGGGCGGCCAGAATGGCACGACCGATCTCAATTCGGCCGAGCTGTTCTACCCTGGCAGCCTGTCATTCCAAAATGCCGCCGGCACCATGAGCACCGCCCGCAGCGGATTTACCGCCACTCTCTTGTCGGCCGGGAGCCGAGGATACCTTCGCTTCAGCGCACCCAAGGGGCTGATTTTCTCGGAGTTCTTCCAGGCAAACCGCGATGGTGGAGTTATGAATGGCATCGATGTCGGCAAATTTGCGGGGATTCAAAAGCTATACTCTCCCCAGTACGCCAATGCACCATCTTTCAAGAGTCGTTTGAACCTGATCAATACCAATCCCAATTTGGATGCTTTGGTGACGGTGCGTTTACACGCGGCGGACGGAAGAGTTCTGGGTTCTCCGGTAACCCGTCTCATTCCTATCAATGGCAAGCTTTCGGAGGATTTGCGCACCCTCTTCTCGAATGATCCGGCGATCGAAAATACTTCCGGCTGGCTGGAAGTGGACAGTTCGATTGACCGGGTATTGGGAACTCTCAGCTTCACCGACGACGGCGAGGTTTTCCTGGTCACGCAGGAACTCTCGAGCAAGCCCGGAGCAGATGTGGTGCTTCCGCTCGCGGCCGAAGACTCCCAGTATCTGACTGCCATTGCCTTGCTGAATGTCAACGATTCACCTGCCAATGTCACGCTGGAGCTCTGGAAGCCCGACGGAACCAAGATTCGTTCGGCCTCTTTGACCCTTGCTCCGGGCACGCGGATTGCCCAATACCTCGCGGGCTACTTTCCCGGCATCGAACCGATTCTCTCCGGCAACATCAGGATTCATTCCAGCCTCCCGTTGCACACGCTGTCGATCGTGCATGATTGGGACCTCCACTTCATGGCCCCGAATCCCGCTATTCCGATTCCTTGAACCGGAGGGAAATAATCTCAGTGGCTTGGAGGCCGCCCGACTTTGGGGCGGCCTTCGAATTCCTGGCGCAACCGCGCTTGGAAATAAGCTATAGACATCAGCCATGTTCAGCCGCGATATCTGCCCCATAGGCGAAGCGGAGCACTTCAGTCAGGTCGCCGAGGAGTTGAAAACGGGGCCGGATTAATGGATAACCTTAGTAATTGCACCCTGATTCCCGCCTCCCTGTGGTAGCTTGGTACGCATGATTTTCATCCGGCAGCTTTGTTGTCCTGAAAAGTCAGAACCCGGAGGTTGGTAATGCCGAGCAACAACGAAAAAACAACGCCGGCTCCATCTGCTGGAGTGGTGCCTGGGGCCGTGGCGCGGAACACCGCGGTTGATGTCTACCGCGGATTTGTCATGCTGTTAATGATGGCCGAGGTGCTGCGGTTGTCCGCAGTCGCGCGCGCATTCCCGGGCAATTGGTTCTGGGGATTTCTCGGCTATAATCAGAGCCACGTGGAATGGGCCGGCTGCTCCTTGCATGACATGATCCAGCCATCATTCTCCTTCCTGGTCGGAGTGGCTCTTCCTTATTCGATTGCCAGCCGGCTTGCCAAGGGTTCCAATTTCGGCAAAATGATGGCGCATACCCTCTGGCGCTCGCTGTTGCTGGTCTGGCTCGGGATCTTTCTGCGCTCGCAAAGAAGCCCAATCACCAATTTCACCTTTGAAGACACCCTGACCCAGATCGGCCTGGGCTACACATTTCTATTCCTGCTCGGCTTTGTTCGCCCGCGGTGGCAATGGGTGGCACTCGGGGCTGTTCTTGGAGGCTATTGGCTGGCATGGGCCCTCTATCCGCTTCCAGCGCCCGGTTTCGATTTCCAGGCCGTAGGGGTGCCTTCGGATTGGAGCCATCATTATTCCGGTTTCGCGGCCCACTGGAACAAGAATGCAAATCTGGGCAATGCGTTCGACCAGTGGTTCCTCAACCTGTTCCCACGCACCAAGCCATTTGTGTACAACGGCGGCGGATATCTGACGCTGAGTTTCATCCCTACCCTGGGCACCATGATCCTCGGACTTATCGCAGGCCGCTGGCTTCGGGCTGAAGCGCCGAGAATTCCCTTTAAAAAATTCCTGATCGCCGCCGCAGCGGGGATTGCAGCCAGCCTGGTGCTGCACTTTGCCGGGATCTGCCCGATCGTGAAGCGCATCTGGACACCCGCCTGGACCCTTTTCAGCGGCGGACTGTGCTTCCTTTTCCTTTCAGCCTTCTGCTGGATCATCGAAGTGAAGCAGTACAAGAAATGGTCCTTCCCTCTGCTTGTCATCGGAATGAATTCCATTGCGGCCTATTTTCTGGCCGATTATTTCGGCCGTCAGGTGGCCGATGCTTTCCGTATCCATATTGGTACAGCTCCGTTCCAGATCTTTGGAACCGGGCTGGAGCCCTTGATGCGCGGGACTTTGCAGCTGCTCACCTACTGGCTGATCCTGCTCTGGATGTATCGCCGCAAGATTTTTCTCCGCATCTGAGCGGCAGGCGAATTTGTCGGACTACTGCAGGACTGGCCCGCGCGGATTGGTTTCGCCCGGAGTTGTATCCAGCATGGAAGCCAGGGTGGTGAGGACAGCCTGACGGTGGGTCCCGGCCCAGTATATTCGTGCGCAGCCGGGACACGATTTAAAGCCGGGCTGCGTCGCGAAAACAAAGGGCGGCACGCGGCTCAGAGCCTTTTCACGCGGGAGCTCCACCAACTCCAGGTTGCAGGACAGGCACCGGCTAAGGACAGCGGGCAGTACTTTGGTTCCAGTTGCCCTGAAAACCTGGCGCAGTTGTTCATGAACTTTTTCGCTCTCCAGGTAAATGAAACGGCGCACTGATTTCTGCACCAGAAGGCGTGTATCTCTCGACAGGAGAATGCGCTGTTCACTTCTGGACAGCTCCACCAGCTCTTCGTCGGTGTAGCGGTTGGAATAGAGGACATCGAAGCCTGCTATGCGAAGCCACTTGGCGAGTTTTCCCAGCATCACATCCGCCACGAAACCAGGAATCGCCGGGAGCGGCTCGAGCGCCGCTTTCTGACGGATCTGACGCTCGCGAAGCCCCGCCGCCTTTTTCCTCGAATTGAAGTTACCCATACTCGAATCATCGGCCAAAGCCAGCCGGTGGATGTTGGTCCGGACGACGCTGCCGGAAGGATCGTTCCCAGGTGTAACTCATCCATTGAAAGGGCGAGCCGGGCGGTCTGCCATTTGGCGCAGAGCCTCCCGGAATCGCGGGTGCTCACGGATGGGATCGAAATCACTGTCATTCATGGCCCATTCCACATGGCTGAATCCCGCCCGGACGGCCTGCTCGAAATAGCCGACCGCTTCATCAATCATGCCCAGGCGGGAGAAAAAACAGGCGGTGCCGTACACAATGTACGGATCATCCGGGTCAAGGGAATAGGATCTTCGCGCCCACTCGAGCCCTTTTTCCCGCCGGCCGAGCTCCATGAGTGCGGTGGCGCCAAGGTAGATTGCACGCGAATCGTCCGGGTTGAGTTCCAACACTCGCTCGACCTTTGCCAGGGTCCGATGGTAAGCGGCAATGGAGCGTTCCTTTTGCCCCAGGGTGCGGCAAGTGAATGCCAGGAGAGAAGGGGCCTGGCAATCATCCGGGTTGACGCTTTCAGCCTGTTCGAACATTCTCGCGGCATCCTCCAGCCTCCCCTGAACGAAACACATCCGTGCATAGAAATAATAGGCTTCAAACAGGCCGGGATTCAGATGGATCGCCTCTTTGAATTCTCTCTCCGCCCGCTCGTAATCCTTGCTCAGGGATGCCGCGTGGCCGCAGGCAACATGGGCTTCGGCCAGGTTCGGATCCACTTCCAGAGCCGTTCGGCTCATTTCCCGCGCAAGCTCAAGATCCATCTGGTCTTTGTCGAAGTACATGTACAGGTAGCAGTAGCAGTCCGCCATGCCCGCCCAGGCCTGCGCATAGGTCGGGTCTTTTCCGGCGGCCCGGGTGAACATCTCCAGCGCACACTGCAGGCTTTTGCGTTTGGATTTGTAAAAGAATTCACGGCCGCGCAGGTAGAAATCGAATGCCTCCACGTTCCGGGTAGGCATCCTGCCCAGGGTGCTTTTTTCGGCCTCGCTGAGTTCCACCTCCAGAGCGTGCACAACTTTCTGGGCAATTTCGTCCTGGATGGCAAATATGTCCTGGAGTGCCCGGTCAAAACGGACGGACCAAAGATGGCATCCGTCGCTGGTGCTAATCAGTTGAGCCGTTATTCTCAGCTGGCTTCCGGCTTTTCGCACACTTCCCTCGAGCACCGCCGCTACTCCCAGGGTTTTGCCAATGATCCTGACGTCCTCCGGCTGGTTTTTAAAGGCGAAGGCCGATGTGCGGGACGCGACTCGAAGTCCCTTCAGCTTGGCGAGACGGCTGGTGATCTCCTCGGCGATACCGTCGCAGAAATACCCCTGGTCTTTCTCGGGACTCATGTCCGAAAATGCGAGCACGGCGACCGAAGGCTGAAGCGGCTGGGCGGAGGTATCTTCAGCAATACCGGCGATCAAACGGTAGCCCCGTCGCGGGATTGTCTGGATGATGTGCGGGTTCTTGGCGTCGTCGCCGAAAGCCTTGCGCAGTTCGGAGATGGAGTAGGTCAAAACCTCGTCAGACACGTGCGTTTCCGGCCAAACAGACCTGAGGATTTCCTCCTTCGAAAGAACTTCGCCCGGCCTCTCGGCGAGGAACACGAGGACATTGATGACCTTCGGTTCGACAGAAACCGTTTCGTTTCCATGAATCAGGCGGTTGAGATCGGGTTCGACGATCCATTCGCCGATTTGGAATCTGCGGGCCATAAGTCGATCCTCCACATCCGGCTATCCTTAAAATATAGCATCCGCGCCAACATTTATTCAGATTTAGGAACGGGCGAACTCTCAAGTCTCGGACTGACCGGCGCGGAAGCTAACAAATCCGGGTACGGGAGCACGCAATCCTCGATTTGTCGGATTGCTGCTCCACTCCGGCTGGGGCATGCGATTCTGTAACAGCAGGATTCTGCCTGTCAGCGCACAGGCGGGGCAAGCCTCATTTTCCATCCGGCATTCCGATAGGAGGCATTTCGCTTCGCGCTCCGCTTACGGCGCCAGCGATGGCACTTCAAAATCAATTTCCAGGAAACGGCTGACCTCTGTTTTCCACCGTTTTTCGACGAAGCCCACATGGTCGGGATGACCGTTATATTTTTCGTAATCGGCCCGGCTGGAAAAAATCATGGAAAAACCGAAATCATAGTCATTTTTTTTGCTGACCTGGGTGAATGCCTGGAAATTCCTGACTCCCGGAATTGCGCTGAGAATTCTTTTCCCGTCCCGGATGAAAGTGGAAGCTGCCTTGGAATCCCGCGTGTGCTTGAGAGTAAAAATGACCATGTGCTGGATTTCTCCCCGTTTCAACTCACAGGGGTCGCCGGCCGGTGCCGAAGTTGAAAATGCTGGTAAAGCGGCCCCTGCCGCCAATCCAGCGGCCATCTTTTTGATAAAAGCCCTTTTCTTCATGTCATCCCCTTTCGTTTCCGCTTATTGCGGCGGAGTATGTGGCAGATGAAGAATCCCGTCAACAGCTTCGGGAGGTCCTTCATCGCAGGTATTTCTTGAGCCAGGCGTGCAGTTCGCCATAGAAGAAACGGCTGTCTTCCGCTTTGAGGATCCAGTGGTTCGCATCTGGAAATACCAGCAAACGGCTGGGAATGCGCAGGCGCTGGAGAACGCTCCAGTTTTCCAGGGTTTGGTTCAGCGGGACGCGGAAATCGTTTTCCCCCACGCTGAGCAAAATGGGAGTGCGAAAATTCGCAGCATGGCGGATAGGGTTTTGTTCACGCCATACCTTGCCCTGCTCCCATACCGGGCCGCCGTTGTTGAGTTCACGCGAATAAATGGTGTCGCTGGTTCCCCATTGAGATTCCAGGTTGATCAAGCCGGCATGACTGAAGAGGCATTTGTACCGGGTTGTGGTGGCCTGCAGCCAGTTGGCGAGATGACCGCCGTAGCTTGCGCCTCCCGCGGCCTGGCGTGAAGCGTCGATAAAGGGAAAGCGCGCGCTGGCTTCGTCGGCGGCCTGGTTGATCTCGTCTCCCGGGGTGCGGAGCGGGTCGCCCTGGATGGCCTGGGAGAATTTCTCCCCGAAACCTGTGGAACCCGTGTAATTGGTCAGCAAAATTACATAACCGGGCTGGGCCAGCAGATGGTAGTTCCAACGCAAGGTGATCTCATCGCGCCACATGTTATGAGGGCCGCCGTGAATGAGCACCACCAGCGGATATTTCTTGGTCTCATTGAAGCCTGAGGGCAAAACCAGCAGGTTGTGAATACGCCGGCCCCCCTTGCTGGTGAATTCGAAGTGCCGCAAGGGCTGCCAGTCCAGCTTGGCCGCTTCTCCAGCAGCAAATGTGGTTATCGGAGTCGCCCTGTGGTTATCTGTTTCAATGCGCACGATCTCCGCTGGATTGATCGCACTCCCCCAGCTGGCGATCAGAAACGGTTTCACGGCTTTGGCGGGCATTGCCAGGTTGGTGAAGGTGCCGCTGCCGCCGGGTGAGGCCTGGTGCACCTCGCCGCCCGCGGCTGCCACCAAGTAAATCTTCTCGAGGCCTGCATCCTCCGCGGTCAGGTAGATCTGCCGGCTGTCTGGAGTGACGGCAAATGTGCCCACGGACCGATCGAAAGATGCCGTGACCGGACTGAAGCCGCCCCCTGAAGGCCATCCATACCGAGCCAGGCGGGTCAGGTTGTAGGTTGCCGGTCCTTCTGGTGTTGCCAGGGCATAAAGAGTTTTGCCGTCGGGGCTGAATTGCGGACGGGAATAACTGATCCCTCCCTGAGTCAACTGTTTGGGCTCGCCGCCGCACACGCATACCTGGAACAACTGGGTCGGTACGTTGGCAAAGGCCGATTCATTGCGGTTGGTTGCGGCGGCAAAAACAATAGACTGTCCATCCGGAGTCCAGGTTGCCTGTAATTCGTAGCCGCTCGTTCCGGCGATTCCTGAAAACCCCGGTTTTTCCGCCAATTGCGATTCCGCAAGCAGATCATAAGCATTGCTGCCGGGCTCGAGATCTTGCACCAGCACATGGGTCTGCGTGTCGTCGAGCCAATGGTCCCACATGCGGACCGGAAAACTGTCGTAGACCCTCGCCCGATATTTGCGGGCCTTGCGCTCCGCGGCGATTTTCTTATTGGCTTCATCATTTGCCGCGCCGGGATAAACCGCGGAGGTAAACAACAGCTTTTTGCCGTCCGGGCTGAACTGGGGATCGGACGCGCCGGTGGAAATTGCGGTGATCCGGCGAGCCTCTCCTCCGAAGAATAGGTCCAGGATATAGATCTGATTAGCCTCATCTCCCTCCCTGCGTGCCGAGAATGCCAGTTGCCGGCTGTCGGGACTCCATGCCATCCCGCTTTCTCCCCCCTTAGTGAAAGTTATCTGGTGCGGCGGGGAACTTCCGTCTGCCGGTACCAGCCAGAGATCTGAAACCTGCTCCTGGACGTTATAGGATGGTTCTGTGACCGAAAGCGCCACCCATTTCCCGTCCGGGCTGGGGACCGGCGCCCCGACACGTTTCATCATCCATAACGACTCGTGGGTGACCGGGAGTTTGCCGCCGGGAGCAGTTTGCCCGGCAAAAATGTGGAATGTGAAGCCGTACAGGCACAAAAGTCCGACACAAATCAGGGTGTGTTTGCATTTCATGGCGCCGAATATAACATCGGCGTGCCAATCGATCCAGCGCCCCATGGATGACATGGGACTGCTGGTGGAAATTAGAGAATGAGAAATCGGTAGCCGGCCTGTTTTGCTTGATGGGATGGGGTGCAGACGCGCTAGAATCGAGGTGGCTTTATTATCATGCCTTTACCACCTTCTTTACCAATGCATGGAGGGCGGAAAATGAAACAGCTCTGGTCGATGCTCCGGATTCCTTCTCTTCTGGTCGGATTGGCTGTTGCTCCCCTGCCGGTCGACGCCCAAGACCTGCTCCAGTGGCGCGGCCCGAACCGCGATGGAACCCTTGCCTCATTCACTGAACCGAAAAACTGGCCCGACCAGTTAAAGCAGAAGTGGCAGATCAACGTCGGGTCGGGATACTCATCGCCGCTCCTGGTTAGCGGGAGGGTCTACCTCCTCACACGTCAGGGGGAAGAGGAAGTTGTGTCCTGCCTCGATTTTAAGACGGGCCGCCGTTTGTGGCGCGCATCGTACCCTGCCGCTTACACGATGAATCCGGCGGCTATCAAGCATGGGAAGGGACCGAAATCGACCCCGGTCTACCAGGCGGGGAAGCTCTGCACATTCGGAATAAGCGGCATCCTCTCCTGCTTTGATGCCGAAAATGGCAGGCTACTCTGGCGTGCGGAATTTGGCAAAACATATCCTGTCACATCACCACTGTACGGGACATCCGCTTCTCCCGTGGTTGATCGCGGACTTGTAATCGTGCATGTCGGAGGTCCCGACCATGGGGCACTGACGGCGTTCAGCCTGGACACCGGGAAGCAAGCCTGGACCTGGAACGGGGACGGGCCGGCGTATGCCTCTCCGGTCATAGCGGAAATCGGCGGAGTTCGCCAGGTGATAACCCAATCTCAGAAATACCTGATCGGCATTTCTGCCGTCGACGGCAAATTGCTCTGGAGCCTCCCATTCACAACGGCATACGACCAGAACAGCATTACTCCGGTTCTCTACAAGGAGACCGTAATTTATTCAGGATTGGACAAGGGAATCATGGCCGCAAAAATTTTGCAGAAAGGCGGCAAATGGGCGGCTGAGCGGGTGTGGGAAAACACCGCCGACGCTTTTTATATGAGCACACCCGTGCTCAATGGCGATCTTCTGATGGGTATGTCTCACAAAGCCAAGGGCCGCTTTATAGTCATGGATGCACGGACAGGAAAAACCCTGTGGGCTAGCAGTGGGCGGGAAGGCGATAACGCAGCTCTCCTGAGCTCTGGCGACAAATTGTATGTTCTGACCAACGATGCCGATTTTCTGGTGATGAAAATCGCCGGCACAAGCCTGCAGCCATTGCGACGCTACACCGTCGCCAAGAGCCAGACGTGGGCTCACCCGGTGCTGGTTGACAATCAGATCCTGGTAAAAGATGAGGAGACCCTTACTTTGTGGAGCTTCAATTAGGTTCTCCGATTGGCACTCAGCGGCGGTCGAGGTCGTTGAAATGCAACAGGGAATTGAAAAGCAGGTTGAACTCGCCGTGATTCGACCACCGGTAGCAGGGGTTGGTCGCAAATATCAGGACTCTCCCGCCGCCGACCGGCACATCTAAAATGGCCGGACGGTTCCGGATTTCGGCAGGATTTCTCATCAGCCCGCTTAAAACCGATTTTTCCGTACCCGGGAAACGCATCAGCACCTGTTTCTCACGATCCCGCTCCGGTACCTGGAGCAGCGGCCCATTGGCATAACGAACCGGCATGGTTTTCTGCGGGTACCCGTAAAATATCGGGCTGCCCGTCTGAAGGATTTCGGCCTCCACGATTGGCCCGGGCGCATAAAACTGGGGCGAGGGGCGGGCGGTGTCGATCGAACGGGTCAACCCGAACTCCGGCGGGAAAAAGCTTGCGCTTCCCAGGGTGATCAACAGGCCGCCCGTTTCGACGAATCTTTGAAGTTCCATCGCTCCGGCCAGTCCCATTCCACCGGTAATGTCTTCGGATTCACCGTAGGATCCCAGGTTCTTGAACTGTTCGCTCCGGGTGTAGGCGAGAGGTTTGCCGCGGGATTCCAAGTCGAAAACGATTCGTTTTCCGCTTCCGCCTTGACTTGGGATCAGAATCACATCATAGGAGGCGCGAAGCTCTCCCCGTTTGACGCGTTCCTTATAGATTAAATCGTAGGGAATCTCGAACTTGTCAAGGGCATGGCGCACCCATCCCACCTCCTGCGTGCTGCCCCAGGTGCTGTAGACAGCAAGTCGGGGGAGGTCGACTGTGTGGACTGGAACCGCGGGGTTTTCATTCAGGGCGTAGGCTGTCAATCCAAGCGCTTCCACCTCTTTCTTTATGCGGTCGTACGCGGAATCCGGAGTCCGGCTGTCTCCGATAAGCAAGGTTCCTGCAGGCAATTCGGTGCTGCCGGCTTTGAAGGGCTTTTCCGCTGCATCGATTTTCAGATCCTTGAGACGCCATCGGAGGGTGGCCAGGTTATTGGAACCGGTGTGTGCAATCGCCAGCATCCTGGAGTTCCGGCTGCCGATCAGCTTCCCGCGCTGTATCACTTGCGCGATCGGTTCGACCGGGGCTTCCAAAACTGCCTTGTCGGCGATTTCGCGAATCTCAGTTTGCGTCATAAGCCCCAAGGTCCATGCCGTGTCGTCGTAAGTGCGCAGGCTTGCATCGGGGAAATCCTGCTTTTCGAGCAGAATCTTGGCCAGCCGTCCGTAGGGCTGATCTCGTTTCACGACGAACGAGCCGGAAGGGAAGGTCCCCTCTTTGAGTTTCAGATCAGAGGTTAGCGCACCGACTTCAATCCCCTGCTGGCGCAGCAGGTTCACAACCAGGTCCACGCGGGTCGCGTCGCGCTGGCCGGCGGGAATGATGTAGGCATAGGGCGGTGATTTTTTCCCGTCCTCGATGGAATTCCGGCTTTTCCTATAAAAATTTTCCAGCACGACGCGAGGAAAGGAAGCGGCCAACTCGAGTGCGCTTAGCACGCCGGTCTCCATGTAATTCGTGTTGTTGCGCATCGACCATTCGACCTCCTTGTAAGGGGGCAGCGGGCGATACCACTCTCGGGTGGTTTGGGATGGCTGCCCCTGGCCCCCTTCTATGGTGCGCTTCATGGTTGTGGCGCCACCGTTGCCGAAGGTTTCGTACATGCGGAGCATCCCATTGTGATTGGAAGCCATAAAGCCCATATAACCCGGAGACCACATGTCAACAAAGGCGTGGGTCCAGACCCCGGGCATGCCGTACTTCGTCATCTGAGCCATTTCGAAATTGGAAAACCACGGCAACTCGCCGTAGAGAATCGGATCGAGGGTGGGATTCTGTGGAGCCTGGCCGCTGAAAGTGTAGAGAAACGGAACGGACTCATGCAGCTCGTGGATGATGGGCGGATGCCAATTCAGATACCAGCGCAGAATGTTCAGATTGGAAACCTGCGAGAAATGAATGTCGCGGTTGTTGTCGTGGAATACATATTTGCCCCAATAAGGCGGACCCGGAAGCCGGTTGCGCTCATCGGTTAGATCCACCAGGTATTTGTTGTACCAATCGACATAGCGGTCCCTGCCATCCGGATCGGCCACAGGGGTCAGGGAAACGATGACGTTTTTCCTAATCTGTTTTATTAAAGGTGTTTCTTCAACCACGAGGCGGTAGGCCAGCTCCATCAGCATTTCCGGAGGGCCGGTTTCGGCGCTGTGGAGACCCCCGACGATGTGGTAAATCGGCCTGGCGAGGTTCAGTATATCCGCTGCCTGGCTTTCGCTAATTCGCCGGGGGTCCGCCAGCTGTGCCAGGTAGTCCCGGTACTTTTCCAGGTCTCGAATCGAATCATCATTTCCGATGTAAACGACGATGCACTCCCTGCCTTCATCCGTGTTCCCGATGGATTGCACCCGGACGCGGGGACTCTTTTCGGCCAGAGCGCGGTAGTATTTCAGGATGTCGGCGTAAGCGGTCAATTTCTTGGGTTCCCCGATATAATGCCCGATGATTTCCTTCGGTGTGGGGATGCTGCCGGCCACCGGGAGGTGATCGACCAAAGGGCTGTGAAACTCGGGTCGCGTGGTCCACTCCCTGACGAGACGCGCAAACTCGGGGTCGCCGGCCGATTGTGCGGGAGGTTTGCTTTCACCCTGGGGGCGAACCTGCTGAATAAAAGTACCCGCACAAAAAACCGCCAGAATGCAGCGCAGGCCGCGCCTGCCAACAGAAATCCTTATCCGCATTGCATGCTCTCCAATCGAGATGAAAACAAATTGCCATCGGAAGATCGGGGTTATACCACGATAATATCATGATTGAAATCCTGGCCGTCCTGGCGGCTCGATCTGAGCTGAGGACTTGCCGGCAATTGGGTCCTTCGGATGGCAGCTCAAAACAAATTAATGCCGTCAATCCCGAAAGTCCGATAGAATCGCCCGGATGGGGGATGTCGAGAACAAAGGAGGTTAGGAATGGAATCGTTGCACAGACGTGAGTTCATCAGAAAATCTGCGGCTTCGACGGCCGGGATCGTTGCCGGTGCGCCGGCGGTCGCAGCGAATTGGGCACAGAGGAGCCCCAACGACACGATTAACGTTGCAGTCATAGGAATTCGTGATCGCGGCCTCATTTACAACGGAGGCGGGCATTGCGCAAATCTCGCCAAGATTCCCGGCGTCCGCATCGTGAAGCTGTGCGACGTCGACGAGAGGCTCCTGCCCAAAGCGGTTGCCGATTTGGAGGGCGTCGCGGGCTACAAGGCCAAAACCGAAGTGGATTTCCGACGATTGCTCGATGACAAGGAGATCGACGCCGTCACCATCGCCACCCCCGATCACTGGCACGCGCTCATGACAATCTGGGCCTGTCAGGCGGGCAAAGACGTCTACGTGGAAAAGCCGGTCTCTTATACCTTGAACGAAGGCCGGCGGATGGTGCAGGCAGCGCGAAAATATAATCGGGTGGTGCAGGTCGGGACCCAGAGCCGGAGCAGCCCCGTTGTGCACGAGGCGGTCAAACTGATCCGTCAGGGGTTACTGGGCGAAGTTTACATGGGTAAGGCCTTCGTCTACCGTTACCGGCAGAACATCGGCCACAAGGAAGACAGCCCCATCCCTCAAGGGGTCAATTGGGACATGTTCCTGGGGCCGGCTCCCTATCGCCCGTTTAACGAAAACCGTTTCCACTACCAGTGGCATTGGGTCTGGGACACCAGCACTACGGAGTTTGGCAACAACGGAACGCACGGCATGGACCGGATCCGGATGGCTTTGAACAAACGCGTGCATCCGGAAAAAATACATTGCGCAGGCAATCTGTATAACCGCCGCGGATCGGATCAAGAGGTTCCAAACTTCCAATTTGCCACGTTTGAATATGGTGACGGGACAATTCTAGAGCTTGAAGTGCGATGCCTGGACACCAATTCCGAAGGCGGCGAGCGGGAAGGTAGCCTGATATATGGTACAGAAGGATGGATGTACCTCAATCACACTTATTTCAGGACCTATCGCGGGCGCAAGGACGAGCCCGGCCCGGCCATGAACGGCAAGGAAATGAATCCGCCCCTGGGGCAGTTGGAAACACTGCATTTCGGCAACTGGATCAACTGCATTCGTTCTCGCAAATGGCAGGATCTCAATGCGGACATCCTCGAAGGGCATATGTCCACCGCCATGATGCACTTGGGCAACATTTCGTTCCGGACCGGGCGAAAGCTCCACTTCAACCCGACCTCGGAAAAGTTTGTCAACGACGAGGATGCCGACAGCTACCTCACGCGTGAGTACCGACCGCCCTACACCATGCCGGATCCGGTGTGAGAATGGGCCGGGGGTTCTATTACAGTTCGATCGATGATGACCGATTTCAGCGGGCCGGAAGGGCAAAATCCAACGATCCGATTTTGCCGTTGCCGGCGAATGCAGAATGATCAGGAAGGGAGTTCGACTATGCATGGAAAGATTGACAGGCGGCAGTTTATTCAGGCCGGCGGTGCGGTAATGGCCGGGGCGATGGCATCGACACTTGCGGGGAGCGTAACGGCTCAGGAACCCGCCCGGCTGAGGAAAGCGGTCGGTTGGGGCATGGTAGACCCGACGCTTTCAGTCGAAGACCGGTTTCGCCTCGCCAAAGATGTGGGGTTCGCAGGCGTCGAAGTGACACGGCACGCCCGCGACGAAAAACTCGAACCGCAAGTCCTGGCGCGGGCTAGCGAGAAGATCGGAGTGCCTATACATGGGGTCGTCAATGGCTCCTATGAAGACCTGAAAGAGGCTATCGACGATGCTGTCACCTTCGGCGCCAATACGGTCCTGCATGTTGTCCGGACGAGCCCTGACGGATCGTATATGGAGAACTATCGCCGATCGCAGGAGCTTATTCGAGGGGCTATTCCTCATGCCGAGCAGAAGAAAGTCAAGATCCTCGTCGAGAACGTCTGGGCCACCTTCCTGATCGAGCCGCTGACTATGGCCCGCTATGTCGACGAGCTGGGCAGTCCTTGGGTGAAAGCTTACTTCGACATCGGCAACGTGATGCGGTGGGGCTATCCGCAGCACTGGATCGAGGTGCTTGGAAAGCGGATTGACAAGATCCATATCAAGGAATTCAGCCTCAAGGTTGCCATGAAGGAGGGGATGAGCAAGGGATTCAACTTCCCCATCGGGCAGGGCGATATCAATTGGGCGAAAGTGCGCGAGGAGTTGAAGAAGATAGGGTACAACGATTGGGCCACTGTCGAGGTTCCCGGGGGTGACCGCCAGAAGCTGGCAGACATATCCCAGCAGATGGACAAGGTTTTGTATTAGCCATGGAATGAAACGGGGTGCCGCAAAACTGGATTTTGGATCAGGACAGGGCTCCAAGCCCTGTCCTGATATGCCTCATGGCTCCTGTTTTTCTTCCAGCCAGTCTGTGGCGAATCGCGCAAAAACAACCTTCTCATAAGGATTCGGCGGCCCGCGTTTGGAGGCGACCACCGCCGGGATTCGATAGGTGTGATAGCCAACAGTGCCGGAGAGTGCCTGCCACGCCCACGCGGTTTATTGAGAACAGAAACTTGGACTTGCGCACGCCGGGAATCATCCACCTGCGGCAAATACAGCAAAACAAATCAAACCGCTAAGTCGCAAAGGCCGCAAAGGTTTTATTTATATATCTTTGCGGTCTTCGTGGTCTTCGCGGTTTAATCTCTTGAGCGCTCCAAGTTTCCGGAGAGTTTTTTTGACAACGCGGCGACCGGAATCGATTTCGAGAATTTACGTCGGGGCAAATGCATCGTTCGCTTACTTCCGTCAAATCGATGCGAGTCGATCCCGGTTCTCGTGGACTTTGAAGATGGCATCGGCAATATCATCCATGTCCTGTTTCGTGGCGAGCAAGGGTCCGGAAGCCCACAGCATGACCATGTTTTCGCACACCTGGTCGCACTTGGGACAGAGCATCTCGTCACGGAATTGCTGCAGTCGCCGGGCGGAATACATGCGCTGGTAGACGCGGGATTTGACGATTTTGTCCACCCAGGGTTCCCGGTGCAGCCCGCGTTCGATGTAAGGGCTGAGACTGATGCCTTCAGCTTCAACGGCTTTCAGGAAGCGGCCCCGGTCGGCTCCGTTGAAATGCTCTTTCCGATAGGTCATGGTGTAGAGATAGAACGATCCGCTGGCCGTGCCGGGGTAGAGTTTTTGGGGAACTACACCGGGGAATCCCGCCAGCTTCGAGGTGAGATAAGCAGCGTTTTCGTTACGGCGGAGGAACCGCTCCCGCGCGCCGGCCAACTGTCCCAGCAATACGGCGGCCTGGAATTCATTCATGCGGTATTTCGGCCCGATGACCTCGGTGCGTCCCCGCCGTGACGTTCCATGGTTATGAACCGTATAGCACTTATCCATGAGCTCTTCGTCATCGCCTATGATCGCGCCGCCTTCTCCGCAGGCAATGGTTTTGCTGGTTTGAAAACTGAAACACCCTACGTTGCCGATCGCGCCAAGTTTTTTGCCCTGGTATTCTCCCAGGTGCGCCTGACAGGCATCCTCGATAACGGGTATTTTGTGCTCCCTGGCTATAGCCATGATCCGTTCCAAGTGGCAGGGCTGCCCCATCATGTCTACCGGCATGATGGCACGGGTGTTTTCGGTGATTCGTCGTTGCACATCCTGAGGATCCAGTTGGAATGAATCCGGATCCAGATCCGCCAGGACCGGCAAAGCACGGCTGGCCAGGATGCCCATGATAGTTCCGGGATCGGTATACGGCGAGGTGATGACTTCGTCGCCGGGACCGATTCCAAGGGCCTCCACGCATGTGTGCAGGGCCTGCGTGCCGGAACCGGTAGCCACGCAGAAACGGGTTCCCATCATTCGGGCATACTCGGCCTCAAAGGTGGGCACTGTGCCGTTTGCCGATTGAATGCGGCACCAGATGCCGCTCCGGGTGGTCTTGACGATCGCCTCGACGACCTTCTCATCGCAATAGGGCCAGGCGGGCCAGGATTTGTTTTTGCGGACCGGCTCCCCTCCCAAAATTGCCAGTTTACCGGTCTGGCGCGCTGCCTTGGACTGCGCTTTTAGGATTGGAGATGCGGTCAGAGCCGCTGAGCTTGCTGAGGTAGCAGCAATAAATTCTCTTCGGGTCATATCGAGCTTTCTCATAATCACTCCTTGCCTGATGATCGGGCGCAAGCCGCCTGCAATAGGATGATGCAAGCGCCCAAGGCTCGCACCGGCAATTTTCCCGCAGCACTTCTTGAGTCGTTTCCGTCGCGCATCATGGCATTCGGGGGTATCAATTCCCGGCCAGAATAGCACTCCGGTCGCAGGGCAAATAGGAAAAACCATCCGGAGGAGGAGCCTTGCACCATCGGGGTCCTGAATTCATCCCGGACCCAAATGGAATATGCCGGAACCACATAGGCTGTCCGATTCAGATTGACCGGTCCTGCGGATCTGCGGACAATGGGCGCTCATAGTCCAAAGCATCAAAAAAGGGCCTTTATGATGCACACTCTTCCTGTTCGCGGGTTCCATCGGAGGACTTTCTTTATCCTTATCGCGCTACAGTTCTGTCTAATCGCGTTTCCGGCAGGCTCCTCCAATTCACCACGTTCCATCAAGGTCGGCGTTTTTTCCTGTGAGATCACTCCTCCCATCGGCCACCCTTTGTGCGGCGGCTGGATCAAACCGCTCGAAGCCGTCGACGATCCGCTTTTGGCCAAAGGGATCGTGCTTGACGATGGCCGCAGCCGGTATGTCCTGTGCGCGCTGGATTGGTGCCTGCTGCAAACCTCGGCTTTTGACCTTGTCACACGGAAAATGGCTTCTGCTGCCGGGACTGCGGTCCGCCAGGTATCGGTTCACACCGTCCACCAGCACAACGCGCCGATTGCCGATAAACGCGCCCAGGAGCTGCTTGATTTGGCCGGGGGATCGCTCCGACAGTTGGACCTGGCATTCCTCGAACAGGTGACCGATCGAGTGGCAGCCTTCGTTAAGGAAGCCTGCGTGCACCTGCAGCCGGTCACGCATGTCGGTTACGGCCAGGCCAGGGTGGAACAGTTCGCCGGCAACCGCAGGGTGCGTCTTGCCGACGGGGCGATACATGTCCGTTACAGTTCGAGCCGCGACCCTGCGCTCAGAGCTGCTCCTGAAGGCTTGATCGATCCGTGGCTGAGGACCGTTAGCCTGTTTCAGGAAGACCGTCCGTTGGTGCGGCTGCATTATTATGCGAGCCACCCCATGAGCTACTACGGCGACGGCCGGGCTACAGCCGATACTGCGGGTCTGGCCCGTGAACAGCTGCAGCGCGAAGAGGGCGTGCCTCAAATCTACTTCACTGGCTGCGCCGGCAACATCACCGCCGGCAAATACAATGACGGTTCACCCGCGGCTCGGATTCAGTTGGTGGATCGTCTGCACGAAGCCATGCTGCAGGCCATCGCCGGCACCCGTCGTGCCTTTCTGCAGCGGATGTCGTGGCAGACCGTCCCGGTGGAATTTGCCCCCCGCGGCGAAGCGCCCTGGACCGTCGAAGCCAGCCGCCAAAGACTGTCCGACGCCAGCCTTGCCCCAGTCGCACGACTGAATGCCGCCCTGGACCTGGCATGGGCGGAGCGGATCAAACGCAACAGGCAAGTCCTGATCAGCCGTCTTGCTCTGGGGCCGGTCACCCTGTTGAATCTTCCCGGGGAGGCTTTCATCGAATACCAGATTTATGCACAAAGCCTCCGGCCCGAAGCATTCATTGCGGTAGCGGCTTATGGAGAGAGCGGCACAGGTTACATATGCACTGACGCAGCTCTAAAGGAGGGGGGCTACGAACCCACGATGTCCCGAGTCGGCCCTCCCAGCGAGGCCAACCTGAAGCGGGGGATCGCCCGATTGCTGGAGCCGGCGCCGAAACCGGGCGCAACCTTCTATCCGGACAAGAAATAAAACGCGTCCATCTTTCGGGAATCCCGCGGCGTCGCCCGGAGCTGTTTCAATTTTGAGGCAAAAAAATGACACAGAAGAAAGTCTATATTCTGCTGATACTGAGTAGTTGCATTTTTATGGCCGCCTGCCAAACAGCCGGCCAAAAGCCTGTAAGCTCTCCCGCATCGAGCAGCCGGCAAATTGCGGCCAGGACCTACGACTCGGGTTTCGCCCTCGCTCATGACACCTATAATGGAATGGGTGTCGGCAGCGACGGCAGGATTTACTATGTCCTCAGTTCCGCTGTAATCGAAAGGGGCGGTCAGGTTTATTGTTACGATCCCGCCGACGATAAAATCCGCCATTTAGGCGACCTTACGGAGGCCTGCGGCGGAGCGCCCCGCAGTATCCCGCAAGGCAAAAGCCACGTCAACTTTGTCGAATCCAATGGCAAGCTCTACTTCGCGACTCACATCGGTTATTACAGCATCATCGATGGCATGGAAAAAATGGGAATCCCGCCGGAAGGTTATACCCCCTATCCCGGGGGCCACCTGCTTGCGTTCGATAGGACTCGGAATGCTTTCGACGACCTCGCCTCGGCTCCGCGTGGGGAAGGGATTCTTACGATGAACATGGATCCCACGCGAGGCCGGATTTACGGTCTGACCTGGCCGACCGGCAGATTTTTCCGCTACGACATGGCAAAGAAAGAAATGAAGGATTTTGGACCGGTCTGCGAACAGGGTGAAAACGGCAAGGGGCCGACTTTCCGCACTATTTGCCGTGCGATCGCTGTGAATCCCGAGGACGGGTCCGCCTATTTCACCCTGTCCACGGGCGACATCCTTCGATATAGCTACGATCGGGACGCGCTCGAAGCGTTCAAGGGAGAGGATCTCCGGAAAGATTATTTCGGACTTTATGACCCGAGCTCACCCGGGCACATGGGGTACAACTGGAGGCAGATTACCTGGGTCCCATCCGAAAAAAAGTTTTATGGCGTGCATGGTAATTCGGGTTATCTCTTCAGTTTTGATCCCCGGGAACCCCGCATTGAACTGATCGATCGCATCACTTCGGAACCCTCGAAACGCAGCGGAATGTTCGATCAGTTCAGCTACGGCTATCTTGGATTCGCGCTCGGGCCTGACGGAGAAACTCTTTATTACCTGACCGGCGGGCCGATTTATGTCAACGGTAAGCGAGTCAGCGGCAAGGGGACGACCGCCATGGGGGAGGCCAAAGGACTGGAGAACCTGCATTTGATTACCTATAACATTCCTGCCCGGCATTACGTGGATCAAGGCCCGGTGTTTTATGAAAACGGGGAGAGGCCCCTTTATGTCAATTCCATCGCCGTCGGGAAGGATGGAGCGGTTTATACCCTGGCAAGGATTACCGCGAACGGGAAGACGCGCTCCGACCTGGTCCGCCTGCCGGGGCCTTTCAATTCGAAACCGCGATAGGGGGAAGTGCATGGGACAGACTCGCAGGGACTTCATCAGGACAACCGCCATCGGGATGGGCGCTATGGGGGCCGCAAGCCGCGGCCCGATACTTGGCGCGAACGATCGTATCAACGTGGGCATTATCGGCGTCGGCGGGATGGGATCCAATCACCTGACCGCACTGACGGGCAAATCAGAAGCCTACAAATGCAAGGTCACGGCAGTCTGCGATGTCTACCGTCGCCGTGTCACCCGCGCCACGGAGAAAAGCGGGGCCGAAGGATATCTCGACTACCGGGAATTGCTTGCCAGGAAGGATGTGGATGCGATCATCGTTGCTGCCCCTGATCATTGGCATTCCAAGATCAGTATCGAAGCCCTCGCAATGGGGAAACATGTTTATTGCGAGAAGCCCATGACCCTGACCATCGAACAGGCGCTTGAGGTCCGCGCAGCGGTCCGCAAATACGGGAAGGTTTTTCAGGTCGGCCCGAATCGCAATTCCGATGACCGGTACTGGAAATCCCAAAATATGATCCGGGCGGGCAAAATCGGCAAAGTTACCTGGGCCCAGGGTGGATACAATCGCAATATTAAAGGGGACGCTTTTAATTCTTGGTTTCCTATAGATCCTGCCGCCGGCCCTGAAAAGCAGGGCGAGGATTACGTCAATTGGGATCTTTGGCTCGGTCATGAATGGAATCTCGCACCGAAGATTGCCTGGAATCCTGAGCACTTCTTCCGCTTCCGAAAGTACTGGCCCTATAACGGAGGGGTCGCCACCGACCTGCTCTACCACTTCCTGTCGCCCTTGCTCATCGCAATCGTAGGGAACAATGGGGAGTACCCGCACCGGGCCAGCGCAAGCGGCGGGTTGTACCTTCTGAAGGACGGGCGTGACATCCCCGATGTGTTTCTGATGAACGTCGATTATCCTTCAGAATTCACCGTCAGTCTCACCAGCGTTCTTACCAACAACACCCCAGTGCCGACGAGAATTTACGGACAGTATGGGACCATCGAAATCGCCAATGATGCCGACCGTGCCGGACAGGGAACCGACATGACGGTTTCGGGTAATGGTGATTATCTCAAGGAATTCCGGGATCGTAATAACGGCTATACAACGGTTACGGTCACGAAGGATGAGCGCCCCGATATGCGGGGGAATTTCTTCGACTGCATCCGGAACGGCGGAGTTCCCTATTGCAATGCCGATCTGGGAGCTGCGACGATGGTTGGTATTAAAATGGGTGTGGAATCCTACCGTCAGAGCAAAACCATGCTCTGGGATTCCGCGAAAGAAACGATGTTTTCCCAGTGATGAAGAGGACACGTCCTTGAAAATTGCACGGATTCTGCCGATCCTGCTTTTTGCCTGCTTTACTGCGGCTGGTTCTGCTTTCCTGCCACAAATCACAAACTGGCCCCAGTGGAGAGGAGCAGAAGCGGACGGTGTGGCCGAAGGCAGCACTCTGCCCATTCACTGGAGCCTGAACGAGAACGTGCGCTGGTCTGCCAAACTGCCAGGCTGGGGAACAAGCTCGCCGGTCATCTATGGCCGGCGGTTGTTCGTGACGACGCAGGCGGATGAAGGTGGAAAGAAATCGCTGCTGACAATCTGCCTTGACCGGGATACCGGGAAGGAACTCTGGCGACACGATTTCGGGATGGGCGTCGATCAGCGGACCCATGAAAAATCCAATCTGGCTGTCAACACGCCCGCCGTCACCGAAGATGCCGTTTATGTGGCTTTTGGGAACGCCGACATCGCCCGGTATGCTCATGATGGGCAGTTTGTCTGGGTCACGCGCTACATGTCGATATTCGGTGATCCCAAAATGTCCTGGGGTTACGCAGTAAGTCCGGTCGTGCTTCCGGATTCCATACTTTTCCCCTGGGATCACCATAAGGGTCCATGTTTTGTGATCGGACTCGACAAGAAAAACGGCGGGATCGTATGGAAAAAGGAGCGGCCGATCGGTACCGCACACGCTACCCCGCTCGTGGTCACGCATCACGGCCAGACCGACATTCTCGTCTCCGGGAAGAACCGCCTGACGGCCTTTGATGCGCGGACTCATGAAGAGCGGTGGAAATATGGCGAAGGCGAGGGTCCCTTCAACGGGGAGATCATCGTGAGCCCGGTCTACGGAGATGGCATGGTATTCCTGCAACTGTGGAGGCAGAGCCGGATTCATGCCATCCGGCTGATGAAAGGCGGGCAGCCGCCTGAGCGGGTCTGGGAGAGCGACAATCCCGGTCCGCAGGAGCCTACCCCACTCTACTATCGAGGGCTGCTGTATGTCCTAATGGATGGAGGCGTGCTGACCTGCCTCGATGGCCTGTCTGGGAAGGAAATTTATCGGCACAGACTGGGCGGCGCCTGCAATTCATCTCCTGTTGCGGCGGATGGCCGAATCTACCTGGCCAACAACGACGGCACTGTTTTTGTCGTAAAGGCGGGAAAGGATTTTGAATTGCTTAGCACCAACAACCTGGGCGAGAGAATCACGGCTTCACCCGCGGTGTCCGGCAACAGCCTTTTCTACCGCACAGACTCGCATGTGTATTGCATCGCGGAAAAACCGGCGAGGTAAGAATTCTTGCGGTGGACCAACATTGTCCATGCGGGTCCGGCCTGAATAGGGCGTCTCAGAACTGGCTAGACTGCAGCGGTGGAGCGGGCTTTAAGCCCTTTTTCTCACTTCTTGTTCAGTCCCAGGGCTTCGCCTTGGGATTGTTTTTGAAAAGCCTGCGCTGCCGCGCGTCCTACTGCTTCGCCGCAGCCGCGTCGAGCGCGAGGTAACGATCCCGGTGCGGCTCCGGTTCTGCTTTGGATGTGACATCCAGCCGCATTCGCTGATAATTTGTGTCGCTCCGATAGGCCGGCCAGTCCGGCAATCCTGCTCCGTTCGGATTCCCGGTTTTTATGAAATTCACAAAATAGGCGTGCATGATTTCTGAGACCTTGTAGTCCTCCGGTTCCCATGCGTATCGCTTGTCGAGGTCGAGATTCCCCATAGCGTACTGGATCTCGGCCGAGTGTGCGGCTCCCCGCGGTGCGGCCGGGGCTGTTGCGGGCGCAGTGGCGGGGGCCGGAGTATACTCGTTCCCGAGGAACTTCGGCCTCGGGCGGGTATATAGGTACCGATACACGGGCTTGCCGCCGGTCTTCATCTGCAGCTCGGTCCACTTCCAGGTGCCGTGCGAGATGAACCTCGCGCTTGCCAGAAAAGTGGCAGCTTCCAAAACCTCTTCAGTCGTGGCGGGGGAAAACGCCTTCAGCACGATTTCTGCCCGATCGCCATATTGTTTCTTGACGACATCCGCAAAATTCGCGGGTGTTGGTTCGCTTTTACCCAGCACCATCCGCCCGCCCATCTCCTCGGAATTCGATCCGGCAAGGAGCGGCACCTTGGATTGCTCTCCTGCCTCGAAAGTTTCCGCCAGCGGTTTGAGGAGGAAGTAGCCGTCCAAAGTTGTGCCGAATCGGGTGCCAGGAGCCTTGGCCGCAGCTTCCTGCACCTGTTCCGCCGTCATGGCGCGGAGCGCCGCGAGCGAGGCAGCCCCGGCAGCGGCGGCAAACTTGGTCCCGTTTTGCTCTGCTTCGGCCAGCGGGCGGGGAGGGAGGCTGGAAATCATCGCACCGCTCTCACCAATGGCGCCTGCTATAAGCTCTTTCGAAAGCGGTGAAGCCATCAGGGCACTGACCGAAATTGAACCCGCGGACTCCCCTGCGATCGTCACTCGCTTCGGATCTCCCCCGAAGGCCGAAATGTTCCGCTTCACCCATTCGAGCGCGGCCACCTGGTCCAGCAGGCCGTAATTGCCGGAAGCGTGGTGGGGAGATTCTTTGGTCAGCTCAGGATGGGAGAAGAATCCGAAGATATTGGTCCGGTAATTCACCGATACCGCCACGATCCCTTTGCGCGCCATGTTTTCGCCGTCGTAGCGCGGCTCCGAGCCGTCGCCGTTCTGGAATCCGCCGCCGAATATATAGACCAGCACCGGCAATTGTTCCTTCGCCGATTTTGCCGGCGTCCACACATTCAGATACAGGCAGTCTTCGCTCATGCCGTTGCTCCGGAACCAGTAGTCGGCTCCCGGCAAAGTGCGTTGCATGCAGCGCGGGCCGAACTGGTCGGCGTTAAGTACGCCCGGCCAGTTTTTTGCGGGCTGCGGTTCGCGCCACCGCAAATCGCCTACCGGCGGCTGCGCAAAAGGGATTCCTTTGAAGCTGCGGACGCCGGAATTTGACGGTTTGGTAGTTTCGACAACTCCGTTGGCGGTTTTGACTCGGTCCGCTGCCGAAACTTCGCCCACGAATATTGCGGCCAGAATGACCGCAACCATTAATGAAGACAGAAAATTCGACGATTTCATAGGCACCATTGATAGCGGTTTATGGTCAGGCTGAAACTCTATCACACTCCGGTGCTGTTTTGCCTCTGAGAGGATCTGAGATGAATTAAGGCTTGAAAGAGGCGCGGACATCCTGTAAATCTCCTCTGCTTGCTAATTTCACACCTCACAGGAAGAGAAAACCAAATGGCGACGATTGATTTCGGTGGAACAAAAGAGAATGTTGTTACGCGCAAGGAGTTTTCGATGGCCAGGGCTCGCAAGGTCCTGAAAAACGAGACCATCGCCATCATCGGATATGGCGTGCAGGGACCGGCACAGTCCCTGAACCTGCGCGACAACGGGTTCAAGGTCATTATCGGGCAGGCCAAGGCGTTTCCGAAGGATTGGAACCGCGCCGTCAAGGACGGGTGGGTTCCCGGAAAGACGCTGTTCGATATCGAAGAGGCGGTTCAGAAAGGCACCATTATCCAGATGCTGGTATCCGATGCCGCTCAACGAGCCATCTGGCCCGCCGTGAAAAAGAACCTGTCGCCGGGCGATGCGCTCTATTTTTCACATGGATTCTCCATCACCTATCGGAAGTTGACCGGCGTCATCCCTCCGAAGGACGTTGATGTGATCCTGGTGGCACCCAAAGGGTCCGGAACTTCGGTGCGGCGCAATTTCCTCAGCGGGGCGGGGATCAACTCAAGCTACGCCGTTGAGCAGGACTTTACGGGCCGCGCCGAAGAACGCTGCCTGGCAGTGGGAATCGGGATCGGATCGGGCTACTTGTTCCCGACGACATTCCAGCACGAGGTCTTCAGCGATTTGACCGGCGAACGCGGTGTCCTCATGGGGGCCTTAGCGGGAATCATGGAGGCTCAGTACGACGTGCTGCGCGCCAACGGACATTCGCCGAGCGAATCCTTCAACGAGACCGTAGAGGAACTGACCCAGAGCCTGATCCGCCTCGTTGACGAGAACGGCATGGACTGGATGTATGCCAACTGCTCCGCCACTGCCCAGCGGGGCGCACTCGACTGGAGGCCCAAGTTCAAGAAGGCTGCACTCCCGGTTTTCAAGGAATTGTATCAGCGGGTAAAAACCGGCAAAGAATGCGCGCGTGTGCTGTCGGCCTGCGGCAAAAAGGATTATCAGAAACAGCTTCAGAAAGAGCTCGACCAGCTGGGCAATTCCGAGATGTGGTCAGCCGGCAAAGCCGTTCGGGCGCTCCGTCCGAAGGAAGCGGCAAAAAAGATCTCCAAATCAACCCGGGGAGTCGCCGGCCGCACCTCCAACTGATCCGCATGAAAAACGGGGATGACCAACGAATTTCCGGCAAGATCTTCCTAAATTTGGATTCAGCTTCGAGGAAATTCGTCAGTCGTCCCCGTTTTTTCGCAGGGGAGCTATTTCGGGCTCGGTGCTGAACGCGGCCGCTTCAACGAGGCTGCCGCCGTCACCTGCAGGTGCATTGCCGGCACGCGGACATTTTCGGGGATATCCGGCCGGCTGAGAACATCCAACAGCGCGAGAGCACCTGCCCGGTCGCTCGCCATCATACGGTCGGCGCACCGCAGCGCTCCGCCGGCAACGTCAGCCCGCAACGCGCTTGTAGTCGCACCAAGCGCGCGCTGCAGGACCTGTGCTGCTGCCGGGCTGCCGGTCTCACCTGCCGCCAGCGCAGCCGCGCGCGCTACATCAGCGTCTGCGCCATAAATGAGCTTGCCCAAAACCTCTACTGCCTCGGCGTCACGCCGCCGCCGGATGGAGTTGATCACACCAATTGCAGCCAGACCCTTCAACTTAGGCAAAGCCTCGCGCAAGGCTTCGCCTGCGGACGGATCGGGAATCGATTCCAGGGCGCTGCGGGCGTAATCCGAAACCCGGTCGTCGCCGAGAAGCGCGGCCAACGGAGGCACCGAATCCCTGGTGCCGATCACGGCCAGGCGCTTGGAAGCTATCGCCTTCCGGAAGACCGCCACAGGGTCAGAGCCGGATTCTCTCAGAATCGCTACGAGCGCGGCCTGATCCAGCTTTTCGATCGGCTCGGCTTTGAATCCGGCCGGAATCTCCGGTTTCACGCGGCGGCCATCGCCCGTGGAAGGTTTCTGCCCGCTCGGATTTTCCTGTTTGTTGTTCTGCATGATCCGGTTCTCCTTTTCCTAATCTGCCTGCCGGCGACTGCGGTTAGATCGCCCACGGTTTTCGCACTGCGCGCGAGCGCATGCGGTTGGCTTCGGCGTCGTTGACGAATTCTTCCTTGGCCGGGTCCCAGGTCAATTTGCGCCCCAATTCGAAGGCAATATAAGCAGCGTGGCAGGTGATGTGCGAGTTGCAGGCACGGTTCGCGTTGGCGCGCGGCTGGGATCTGGTCTTGATGCAATCGATGAAATCGCGCCAATGATTGTGCAGGACAAGACTGTCGCCCAGCTTTGTCGGGGAGTCGGCACGGAGGCTGTCCGAAACCGCGATTCTTCCGCCGTCCCCGGTTTCAACCCAGCCTTCGTCGCCCTCGAAGCGGACGCTGCAGGAGCCCATGCCCAGCCAGCCGTCGTCCGGCAAGCGCTTTCCCAGGTTGTTCCCGTCGCGCATTACCAGCTTGATACCGTTGGGATAGAGACAGTGCACCGCGTAAGGGGCGCCGTTGGAACCTTTGGGTTCGTATTCGATGGCGTGGGTTTCGTCGCAATCGGCAGCCCACTGGCAAAGGTCCACAGTGTGTGATCCCCACTCCAGAATTCCGCCGCCGTGGAAGTCGTACCAGTTGGTCCAACCGCCCCCGCCCGTTACGTAGAACGGGTTGTACGGCCTCCAGGGACAAGGCCCAAGCCAGCGGTCCCAGTTAAACTCTTCTTTGGGCGGCTCCGGTTCGGCCGGCAGCCAATCTTTGCTCGGGACGGGAGGCCACATAATGTAGGTGCCCACGTTGGCGTGGACGGTTTGGAGGTTACCTAATTTGCCCGTGCGGGCAGCCTCCACCGCCCAGACGAAATTCGGTCCGTTGCGCCGCTGGGTGCCGGCCTGGTAGATCCGTCCAGTCCGGCGGAAGGCATCGGCCAGCGCCCGGCTTTCCTGGATTGTCATCGAACACGGCTTCTCGCAGAATACGTCCTTGCCTGCATGGGCCGCCTGGACAGAAAGCGGAGCATGCCAGAATTCAGGCGTGGCAATAATGACGGCATCGATGTCCGGGCGGGCGAGCACCTCCTCATGATAGGCGTACATCATGCAGTCGGTATTCCCGTAGCGTTCATCCACCTGCCTTTTGACGAGTTCACGGCGCGTTTTCTTCAGGTCGCAAATGGCTGCGAAGCGGATGTCCTTCAAGCTCAGCACCGTGTTTACCGAGGCCATCCCGCGCCCACCAATCCCGATTCCCGCAAGGACGACCTGATCGCTGGGTGCCACCGCGCCCGTTCTCTGGCCGAGCACGGAACTGGGCACAATCATCGGTGCCGCCACGATGGCTCCTGCAGTCTTCATGAATTCCCGCCGTGTAACCGACCCATTTCTACTGCTCATGGTTCCTCTCCCATTCTTTGTGGCGCACAGGCCCTCTTGGAAGTCGCATGGCCAATGAAGTTTTTCCCTTAATATGCATCGAAGAGAAAATCGGCATCGACGAGTGCTTTGACCTCGAGGCCGGTATCGCTCACTATCGTGGCTGAGCCTTTCTCCAGCGCTATTTCCCGGACCCGGTCGAACCGGCGCGGTATTGCGGCCACGCCCATAATGTATCTGACAGCAAAAGGTTCCTGCGATTTGAGAACGTGGTGTGTTTTCACGCCTCGCCGGCTCAGTTCATTCGGCTTGGCGGATTCTGCAAGGCCACAGTGGAAAAATCCAGTGATATCCTCCACTCCCATGACGTTGACGTGACGGCCATTCCAAGGTGGGTAGTGACGCCCCCCGTTGGACATCCACAGGAGCGTTGAGGCCAGCACGCGGGGATTTCGAAGGCTGAACCAGACATAGCCCTCCTCGGGAAATGCCACGGCGGTCCAGGCAAACGTCAGGCTGGGGTCTGCCGCCAACAGGACAATATCCTCAAATCCACGCCGCGCCGGATAGCGGCTCAGGTCAGCCGTCTCGCCGGTGATTGTGGGGACTGCGGCGAGATCTTCGAATACTGCGGCCGGTTTGAGCAGAGAATAGCCTCGGAGTGCCGGATCTTCCACAGGTTCTATAAACGTCTGGCGGTGGATGAGTGCGGAAGTGGAAAGTCGGCCGGCGCCGGGCCGGTCCGGGAATTTCAGCATCGCATGATGACCGAAATTCATGGGACCGCTCATTCCTGAAATGACATGTTCCTGATAAACGACCGTGTGGCCGGGCACCAGGGTAATCCGTTTCTCCACCACACCGGACCTGACCCTGGATCTTAACTTCAGCCGCAAAGTGACCGCATCCCGCCTGGAGGAAAAGCCGGCCAACTGCCAGCGGTTGTTGGCAGTCTCCCCGTGAAGGGGATGCTGCTCCCCGCGGAATGTCTTGGAATTGCCGCCGAATGGCATACAGAAGAAATCCCCGCGCAGCACGCGCAGAATATCCGGGGTATGGCGTAACGGCGCCTCGTTCCACCAGGGCGCGACAGAAAATGGCCGAATGGCTCGTCTTCCAAGGAAGAAGGTGACAGGGGCAAGATGTCCGCCCGTGCAGGTGACAGCCGCCAGAACCTGCCTGACGGAAATGCTATAGGAGGGTTGTCGCAAAATGGATTTTAACGCTGGCTTTTTCATAAAACGTACTCTGCAGTTGGCGGCATCATGCTCCGCGAACTGACGCAGACCGTTCTGAGCTGGGGACGGCACCCGCCAGTCTTCGGACTCGATGCGGCATCATGATCACAAGCCGTGGCGCGAAATCGCGCACCACTGCGATTCTATGCAAAAAGAATCCATATTGCAGGTGAAAAATCCGTCGCTCTGTTTTACGATGCCATTTTCAGTCGACAAGCCCACGCCGGTGCCCCGGCCGGCTTCCCTGCAAGCACTGAATTCAGATCGTCTATGCAGAGCGTAGAGGTCGGCACATTCTAGCCGATGGTTTTCAGGATTGATGCCCCACCAGCCCAAGTCTGCAGCAGCCGCATTTATCACGGGCTCTGCGGTTGACTCACAAACGTTCCGGTCCAGGCGCCTGAACAGGTGAGCCAGTTCCAGGTGCCGGACACCGTGGCGCCATCCTCGCCGAATGTTCCGGCGATATCGATTTTCGGATTGCCGGAACCTATGATCAGGAACCGGCGGTTCGAGATCGGCCACGGTAAACCTGGTATTACAGTTACACTCCCCGATACGAGTGCCGAGCCTCCACACGACAGCCCGGAAAACGTGTACTTGATCTGGGTGATGGCGTCTCCGCTGGAATTGACCGTGATCTCAAAGGACATTCCGGTCGTCGAACCGCGCCAGATGCCCGGTTTGACGGGCGTGACCGCCGACACCGTGAGCTGCAATCCGGCGTTGCCATTGGCCCCTCCTCGGTCGGTCGCCGTCAGGTTAATATTGTGAAAGCCCAGCGAGAGATCGTTTCGGGTGAATGACGTGCCGGTGCCGATCTGGCCGTCGCGGCTTGAAGTCCACACCAGCGATGTCCCAGTCAGCGCGCCGTCTTCGTGATCCGTCCCGCTACCGGTGAAGGTGATCGTCGCGCCCGGAGCGAAGGTTGCGCCGTTCACCGGGGAGGTGATCGTCGCAGTCGGGGACTGGTTGTTCACGACCGTTATCACCACAGTTGCGATCGGGGAACTCGCTCCGTCATTATCCGTCACTCGATAGGTGATGTTGTATCTACCCACTTGGGCATAGACATGCGCACCTGGATCCTCCACAGTCGCCCCGGTGCTATCGCCAAAATCCCAGCTGTGACTGGCGACTGTCCCGTCCGGATCAGTCGCAGTACCCAGGAAGATCGCAGCCTCACCCAAGGTCAGCGTCGTGTCAGGCTTCGGGCTGTCGATTATGGCAACTGGAGGCTTCTGGGTTAGATTTACCGCAACAGTAGCTGCGGCGGTGGCACCCCCAAATGCCGTTGCCGTGATGGTCACCGTCCCGCTCGCAAGTCCCGTCACCAATCCGGTCCCATCGACGGTGGCCACCGCTGGGTTACTCGTGGTCCACAGGAATGTCGCCCCCGCGACCGGGCTGCCGCCGGCCGAAGCCGAGGCCGCGAGCTGCAGCTGGTTATTGTTCCCGGTGATGGTTGAGCTGGACGGCGTGACAGCGACGCTTCCATTGCGGTACCCCCGCAATATCGTTCCCCCGTTGCCGCAAGCGAACACCTCACCTGTGGGTGCTCCCCAGATGCCAAACAGCGATTGGGGGATCGGGCTGCGCATCAGCGTCCAACGCTGGGAACCGTCGTAGTGAAGCATCGCGGCGTTGCCTTGTGCGGCCCCTACGAAGTACATCTCGGTATTCGAATTACCCCACATTGCCCTGATGGAAATAGGAGCGTCGAAGGCGATTTGCGTCCAGCGGATACCATCGTAGTGGAAGACGTTGCCGTCCACGCCGGCTGCGTATACATCTGTTCGCGAAGTGCCCCAGACGGCTTCAATGTTTCTAATCACTCCAGTTGATATGTCCTTCCATGAGGTCCCGTCGTAGTGGAGGGCGAGACCCTGCCCGACGGTGTACACGTCATTGGCGGACAGGCCCCAAAGGCCGTGCAGGTCAGACCCGGTCGGATCGCGCTTCAACTTCCAGGACGTGCCATCGAAATGCAGGATGGAGCCGTCCCAGGCTACCGCGTAGATGGCGCGAGGCGACGCGCCCCAGATGCCCGAAAGCATGATGTTTCTTCCGCTCGTCATAAGACTCCAGAGAGTTCCGTCCCAGCGAATCACTCTCTCGGGGAAACCTACGACATACACATCGTTGGCGGAGCTGCCCCAGACGTCCATGTTGAGAATGCGAATGTCCCGGTACACCGTGTTCCAGGTCTTCCCGTCGTAGTGCAGCACCGATGACCCGTGTGTTGCGGCATAGACATCGCTCGTAGACGTGCCCCAGAGGTTGAAGACCTGCTCCGTGCTGCCGGAGCTTTGCTGGGCCCAGAGATTCACCGGCGGCAAACCCGGTGTCATGACTGATAGCAGGCCATAGGCGGCAACCCCATCGACTTCAACCTGGATCGTTACCTGTCCCTGCCCGATCGCCGTTGCCACGCCAGTCGATGGATGAATAATTGCTACATTGGGATTGAGACTCGTCCAGGTTGCTTTCACCAGCTGACCGGGAATGAGGCTGCCGCTGGAGTCTCGTGCCTCCACCGTGAATGGCTGTTTCGAGCCTACGCCTGCGATTACGGCGCCGGCCGGCTTCACCTCGAGCGTCGCAGTTTTCTGAGTGGAGAACGCTCCCGTCCAGGTGCCGGAGCAGGTGAGCCAGCGCCATGTGCCGGACACTGAGATACCGTCGTTCCCGAAGGTGCCGGAGATCTCAATCTTGGGATCGCTCGAAGACGTGATCAGGAACTGCCGGTTTGAGATCGGCCAGGGTGTACCAGGTGTCACTTTGACACTCCCCGTTGTGAGTGTCGAGCCTCCGCAGGTCAGACCTGAAAATGTGTACGTTATGTCGGTGATGGCGTCCCCGCCCCCTGTGAGGGTAAAGTCAAGGGACATCCCTGCGGTCGAAGCGTGCCAGACACCCGGCGAGATCGGATTCGCTATCCCTGTACCCTCCGCTACCGGAATGGTTGTAAAGAGAGGGCCTGAAGCTCCCTGAATCATCGACAGCGCTACAACCGTGAAAAGCGCGCCGGATTCTCCGATCAGAACCGCAGAGCCTTGCAGTCGCGGTTTGGCGAGCGAATCCTGATAGAGGAACTGAGCGATCTGCTGCCCCGGCGCCAGCCTGATGGGACTGAGGGTCGTAACGCTGGTCCCGTCCCCGCTGACCTCCATAACCTTGATCGTAATAGCGCTGCTGCCGGGATTGGCCACCGCATAGCCCGTGGCGCGGCCCGAGCTGATATCATCATTCACCGGCAGGGTGGCGCTCGAAACAGGGTAGGAAGCCGGCACCCCCGCAACCGTGAGCATGGGGCCGCTCGGTGCATATTGAAAGGTGGCCACACCGGCAGGCTTTCCGCCCGAACTTTCAAGGCGGGCCCAGCCTGACCTGGTCGAGTCGCTTCCGCTCAGCGACGTCGCGGTTATGAAAGTGGTCCCGCCCGGGATAATCCGCAACGAAATCAAAGATCCAATCGCGGTAGTTCCATCGCTGGACGAAAGATTCGCCCTGAGGGGAAGACCATCCTTGCCCGTAAGAATCAAGCTGCCGGTCAAAGCATCACTTCCTGTATTGAACAGGGCAAATACGGTGCTGTATCCCTCCCCGATCACCGCATGCCCGAATAATGCTGTCGTTGATGGCGCGGTTGACGCTTTCTGATCGGCAGAAGTCAACAATCCGACCTGGATGGCCGTTACCAGGATCGTACATTCACACAAGATGAGTGCGGCTATACGGAAGCGCCCGACTTCATGCGTGCTTTTCATAAGGGCTCCCTTACGTTCATGAACTGGTTTGCTTTGAAGCACACGGGAGAAGCTTCCGCGTGTTCGTGCACGATCCATCTGAAGCTGTTCACTGTGTGTGGGAGGGACTGGAGCTGGGACGCTCACAGGATCGTGACGCAACGGGCGCGGTTTCTTGAGCCGGGGCCGGGACTATCCTCGCTAAAGTGTGGTCTGCCAGGAAAACACTGTCAACGGGAATCTTAGTTAATAATGTCTGGGTTGATCAAAGCATTTGCTGAGAAGACAAACGGCCGGATGCTTGCCAATGCGACGGGACGAATGAGGCGGGAGAGATTGAGTTCTGCTGCCGCGATTACCTTTTTGGAAGGTTCACAGTAAACAAGCGATTCATCGTTATTTGCAGCGAAACCGCGCGGGCACCGGCATTTTTCATAGTGAATACAACGGTTCGCCGGTGGAGCCGGTGCATTTTCTTCAGATCTGGATAATGCCGGACCAGCTGGGCGTCAAGCCGGAATATGCGGAGAAGTCCTTTAAAGGAATAGACTCCGGCAAGCTGCATCTCATCGCCTCGAAAACGGGGCGCGGAGGATCGATTTCGATTCACCAGGATGCAGATATTTACGTTGCCAGGCTGGAAACTGCCGGCGTCCTGGAACATGCTTATATAAAGGGCCGTTCCGGTGGGTGCAGTTGATTGAAGGCGAGCTTTTCGTCAACGGCCGGCAAATCGGACCCGGCGATGGCGCAGCCACCAGCGATGAAGCGCAGGCCAATTTGCAGGCCGCACGCGATTCACACTTTCTATTTTTTGATTTAGATTGATTCTCGGGCCACAGGAAAGGAGACGCATCATGACAAGAGTTCTGGTTCTTTACTACAGCATGTATGGCCATATCGAATCTATGGCCGGGGCGGTTGCGGAGGGCGCGAGCAGCATTGAAGGCACCGAAGTTGTGGTCAAACGGGTGCCTGAATTGATGTCTGAAGAGGTGGCACGCAAAGTGGGTGCCAAACTGGACCAGGCGGCGCCGGTCGCTGCGGTTGACGAGCTGCCGAATTATGATGCCATTATCTTCGGCACTCCGACGCGTTTCGGAAACATGTGCGCACAGATGCGCAATTTTCTCGATCAGACCGGCAGGCTTTGGGCCGGCGGGAAATTGATCGGCAAGGTCGGCAGCGTATTCACTTCCACGGGCACCCAGCATGGCGGGCAAGAAACTACAATTACCTCCTTTCACACCACGCTGCTGCATCATGGGATGATTATTGCAGGCGTCCCCTATTCCTGTCAGGAACTGGTGAACATGAGCGAAATCACCGGCGGGTCGCCGTATGGCGCCGGGACCCTGGCAGGCGGTGACGGCAGCCGCCAGCCCTCGGAGAATGAGCTTTCTATTGCCCGTTTCCAAGGGGCACACGTGTCCAGGATCGCAGGGAAGCTGTCTCGCAAGGAGTAAATCCCTGATCCGTTGCGGCCGGTCATCTGCGCAGCGGGTGCTTTCGGGGAGCACCCGCCGCCGCCGATGTCAGAATAGAGATTAGAAATAGAGCTTCAGCGCAAACTGGACCGTTCGAGCGTTGACCCCATTCATTTGAAGCCGGTAGAAGCTCCCATTTAAGTTTAGCTGCGAGGCCACGCAAGCCGGGCTAAAGGACCCTCGAGTGGTGGAAGCCCCGGGTACGCCGGGGACAGGGGTCGTGACTCCTCCCGGATCAGCTGTGGTGTTGCACACGCCCAAGGCTCCACCTGTTCCGGGAAGGTTGGCAATCGCCGTAGCAGTCGCCACACCATTCGCGCGTGCAATCAAAGCATCCCAGACGCCCTGCGCTCTTAGGTTGGCAAAACGATTCTGGACTCCCGGTATCGCCACATCGGCTGCTGTGATCAACGGATTCTGGGAGCCGGTAAGAATATCTCCACCAACTCCTTCCTGGCTGAGGGCCCTGTGGTTGAAAAGGTTGAAGAATTCGGCGCGGAACTCAATCAGCCGCGATTCCTGCTTGAAGGGGCGGAAGCGTTTGGTCACGCCGCCGTCCAATGTGTTCACCCAGGGGAGACGCAGCTGACTGAGGTTGCGCGCAGCATTCCCCGGAATACCCGGCTCGGGCCAGGCGAAGGCTCGGGGATTTACATAGGAAGTTGTCGCTGCGTTCTCCGGCGTCCAGTCGGGATTCCTCAGGGGCACCCCGAGGATGATGTCGGGTCGCATGGAACCCTGGAAGGTTCCCATGTCATAACTGTTCGACGATCCCAAACCAACCGAGACCGGATAGCCTGAGCGTGAACGGGCCAGGAAAGACATTTGCCAGTCGCCGACGATGGCATTCATAAACCCCGGCTGAGTCAGCCAGCGCTTGTTCTGCCCGAACGGCAATTCAACCAGGGTGACCAGGTTGAATACATGCGGGGTATCGTAACTTGAAACCGCCCGCTCGCTGCGACTGTTGTAAACATTCTGATTCCTCCGGATAGGAACCTGGAAACCTGATACGTCACCAGCCAGGTTGACGGTGGTGGCGGTGACGCCGCCGGAAGCATCGTCGACAGACTTGCTGTAGGTGTAGTTGAACCGGAACTGTAAGCCCTTGCTGAATCGCCGCTCGAGGTCCACCGAACCGGCATGATAAGTGGAGGCGCGGTTTGTAGGATTGATCACATAGATGCCGGTACCGTAGCGCGCAGAAAATCCGGGAATGCTCTTTGAAGCGTACCCCACGAAGGGATTTTCAACGTTGAGTGCATACATCGGTCCGACGAGATGGGTTCCTCTCGATCCGGCGTAGTTGACCGTCACCACGGTGGACTTCATCACCTCGTATTGTGCGGTTAGGTTGTAATGTTGAATCACCGGCGTTTGGAAGTTTGGATCGCCGATGAAGGGTGCAGCGCGATAGCGGGGATCCTGGCGCACCGTACCGCCCTGGGTCGGGGTCGTAGTTGAATCCGGGCGGATCACTCCCGAGGACGGAGGGATATTTAAGGCCGGATCGGGGCGAATGATCGGGTTGTTGTAGCCGAACTGCATCGGAATACGAGGATCTGCGCAAATGGCCAAACCGCAGCTGATGTCCTTGATGTTCGGGGATCCTTCGTCGATGACTCCGGTGACGAGGCTGGGATTTCTATAGAAATAGGAGCCACCATAGCTCGTGCTCGAGGTCACCGTCTGTGACGCTATGATCGGGAGCGGCTCGCGGTCATTGCCCATCATGGAGGCATGAGTGAATCCATACCCTCCACGGATTACCAGCTTGCCGTCCTTGTTCCAGCCGAAGAACCGGGGAGTCCACGCGAAACCTAAGCGAGGCTCGAAGTCGAGCTTTTGCGGGTCCGTCAAATAGCGGGAGAGTCCATTCCGGCCGGACAACTCGAAGACGGGTGCCGGCGGCGCGGTCACGTTGGAAGGCAGGGGGGTGGAATAAAACTGGCCGGTCGCCGGGTTCGGAACCGGGCCAAACGGATTGGCCACGAAGGTTGAGGGATTGAGATTGATCTGTCCCTGGAAGTCGGCTTTCTCCCATCGGGGCGATTGATATTGATATCGCAAGCCGATGTTGAAAGTCAGGTTGGGCCGGATTCTCCAATCGTCCTGGATATACGCACCAAGGTTCATCCAGCGGTAGTAATAGGGTGCGGAGAGGTTTTCGGATTGCAGCTGCAGGCCGGTCGGTATCCCCAGGAGAAAGCTGGCGAAAATGTCGCCGCCATTCGCCGTCCCGCTGGGGCAGATGGTAGTGGGAACCGATCCGCTGAACGGCGAAGCGTTGCACCAGCGGTCCTGTGTGTTATTGGCACCGAAATTGTAGCGGCCCCCCGCAAGCTGGCCATATCCCAGGTTGGCCTGGTTCAGCATGAGCAAGCTGGACTGCGCGCCGAATTTCAGGATGTGCCTGCCGCGTATCCAGGACAGATCATCAGAAATCGAGTATGTATGTTCCGTATTTCTCCCGACATTCTGTGGATTGCGGGAGCCCAGCCGGTCCCAACTCCGGCCTCCACCGGCGTTGCTGGAATTTCGAGGCTGTCCACCGGCGAAAAAGTCAGCCGATCCGAAGCCGATCGCATTGGGAATTCCCAGTCCTGCCCCTCCGATGTTCAGATATTCCGAGGTCAGATCGCGGTTGATGAGATTGGACGGAAAGTCGCGGACAAACCGGCCGAAAATATAGCCGACCCTGAATTCGTTGATCAGATTGGGCCCGAAGGTCCCGGTCCAGCCCAGCAGGATCTGCCTCGCGTCCGCGGAGTCGCTGATATCCGTCAAGCCGATGGGCTCGCGGAAATACCTGTCATTGAAAATCGGCTGGGATGTGTAGCGGCCGTAGATCAGCTGATCCTTCATGATCCGGTGATCGAGGCGGATAGTGTACCGGTCATCCGTGACGTAAGTTCTTCGGGCATAGACGTAGTTGGCTCCTGCATTGGGGTCTCCGTTACCGATAAAGTCCGTGTTCGGCCTCGGGTACAAATCCCGCGCGATCTTCTGGGCGACTTTGCTGACGTAGCTGACGCCGTTGGCGTCGACCAGGACACGCCCGCGCCGCGTCGGGTCCGGGTCATTGGGGTTGAATAGGTTGTTGCGGAAATCCATCAGGAAGCGCGGATTTGAAAGACTCACCGCCTGCGAGGCATTGAAATTTGGATTGGGAAGCTGGATCAGCGTGCCGTCGGACAGCTTCGCATATTGCTGATAAAGGAGAGCGAGAGGCTGAGGCGTTGTTCCTGCCGCAGAGTTATACACCAGGGATTTGCTGAAGTCCCCGTTCAATTCAAGGTCGGTTGGAACCCGGACATATTGCAGGGTCAGGTCGGAAACCAGCTGCCGTGTCGGCTCGTAGGAGGCGAAAAACCAGGTTCGGTCCTTTCCATCATATAATCCCGGTATTTTCACCGGTCCGCCGCCATAGGCTCCGAGCTGCTGGCGCCTCAATGGCGGCCGGGCGTCATAGTTGAAGGCCGCCGGGCGGGTTGCATTGAACGGGTTGGCGGTCAACGCTTTCTGGCGGTGGTACCAGAAAGCCCCGCCGTGAAAATCGTTGGTTCCCGTCTTGGTGGTTTGTTGAATGATGGCGCCGCCGGCCTGGCTGTATTGAGCCGAATAGTTCGATTCCAGTACGGTGAACTCCTGGATGGTGTCGGGTGTGAATGAAACCGCGGTTCGGCCGAGTGCGAGGCTGGTGACATTGACTCCATCGGCATAAAATTGGGTGGACCCGGGGCGGCCGCCATTGATGTTGAGCTCGCGCCCCGCGATGACTTCGGCATTGCTACCGCCGGAATTGGCATATTCTGAACCCGCGTCGCCGCTGGCACCCGGCAGAGTCAAGGCCAGGGCCAGAGTATTCCGCCCATTGAGCGGTAGGTCGGAAATAACGCGCTGTTCCACGTTCTTGGTCATGGTCCCGCTCTCAGTCTGAAGGAGCGGGGCCTCCGCAGAGACATTCACCGTGTCCGATAGGTCACCGACTTGGAGGGTTACGGAGACGGATGTGTCGGATGATGTGTCGACCTTCAGGCCCTTGATGACGGCGGTCTTGAATCCTTTCAATTCGGCCGTCAGATCATAGGTCACAGGGCGCAGGCTGGTGGCCCGGAAGGTCCCTTCCTCATTGCTGATGACGCTGACACTGCTGTTGGTTCCGATGTCCAATATTCTAATCGTGACACCGGGAATTGCGCCTCCGGAAGCATCGCGGACGTGGCCGCTTATCGATCCGAAGTTTGATTGGGAATAGAGAACGTTGATAGGCACGAAAACCAGGAGCAGGAGACTGGCCTGGACCAAAGTGCGTCCTGATTTTCTTAACAATAATCCATGGATGGCGCTCATGTTGAACTCCCTGCCGTCGTGACCTCAAGCCATGATAAAAACAGCTACGAATGAGAAAATGTAGACAATGTATTCGCATAATTGTATACAGTAAGAATACATAAATTAGGTAAAGAAAAATTGCATAATACGCACGGCTTCGGAGAGCCGCCCCCCCGAAGTTTTTTGGAGCGCCGATCAAATGACCAAACGGATCGCCGAAACCGAAGAAAAAACCGATGGAAAAAGCCTGGAGCAAGGCCACCGGCCAGGCAGTGAGCTGATGTCCCAGAAACTTTATACAACGCTCAAGCGGGACATTGTGACCTGCCGGATCCGGCCCGGATCGCCCCTTACCGAGGCCTGGCTCTGCAACCGATACGGCGCCAGCCGGACGGTGGTGCGTGATGCCTGCCTGCGTCTCTCCAAGGATGAGCTGCTCGGATGGGTGCCCAACAAGGGGCACCATGTCACCGAAATCACCATGCAGGACATGAACGAATGGTTCGAGTTGAGGGGCATTCTCGAGGCCGGCACCGCGGAGCTGGCTTCAGAACGGGCGCGCCCGGAGCAGATCCGCGAAGCCGAGAAGCTCGCGCGGGCGACTTACAAAGCTGGCGATAAGCAAAGCTATGTTGATTTCCTGGAACTAAATCACAACTTCCATGTCTTGCTGGCGGAGATGGGAGGTAACCGCCGTCTGTTCGACCAGCTGGATCACGTGCTGATCCACTTCGCGCGCTTCTCCTACCTGACCATGGCCGCCGATTCCTACTCCGCCAGCGTCGTTCAGGAGCACTGCCAGGTCCTTGACTCCATTCGCAAAGGAGATCCGAAAAGGGCACGGCAAGCGACCCTCGAGCACATCAGGTTGTCCAAGGAACGCGCGGTGCGCTATTTCCTCGGCTGATGACATCAGGTAAACGCTTGCCATCATTGCGTTCTTTAGCCGTCGAAATGTTCCTGCATGCGGCCCGCCTGGGCCTGTGATTCCGTGTTTCTTTTCCAGTCTTCCAACCCGGGTCCCTTGAGCCGCAAAGCCCGCTTCCTCAACGCTTCCATGTCCGCCTCGGGCAGAGGTTTGAAGCTTTTTGCGATGCGCACATCGTCTTCGAGCTGCCCGATGGTGGTGCAGCCGACTGCCGTGCAATGAATCGGGAGTGTGAGAACGTAGGACAGGCAATCCCTGGCGCCGAAAGACTGGAGCAATTTCGCATTTCCAAAATTTTTCATCCCCTGGATGCCCAGTCCGCGCTCGACGGCTACGGGCAAAACCTGTTTTTCGAAGCTTAAATAATGCGGGTCCGCGATGTTGAGCGGCATCAGGATGGTGTCGAACTTGTCATAAACCCGGAGCATTTCCAGGTGTACTGCCGGGTCGCGGTGTCCGGTAAACCCAATAAATCGGCATTTGCCTGCTTTCTTAGCCGCTTCGAAAGCCTCGATAGCTCCTCCGGGCCCGAAGATTTGTTCGACCTCTTCCTTCGTGTTCACCTGGTGGATTTGCCACAGATCGAGGTAATCAGTTTTGAGACTTTTGAGAGAGAGATGAAGATCCCGTTCAGCCTCCACGGCCTTGCGCAGGTGGCTTTTGGAGGTGATGAAGACTTGCTTCCGGAAAGGCGGCAGCACCTGGCCGTAGATTTCCTCCGAATGCCCGTTCCAGTAAATGCGGGCAGAATCGAAATAGTTGATTCCGAGGTCACAGGCCCGCAGAACGACCGCTTTTGCCTCTTCAGCTCCCGCCAATCCGAGGCGACCTCCGGCCTGACCGATAACAGTCAGATCCTGGCCGGTCTTGCCGAACCGGCGCCTGGGGATATCGCCCGGCTTGACCTGGCCGCCTTCATTGGATTGCCCGACGTTCGATAACGCCGCGGCGCTTCCACATAGGAGGCTGCCGATAAAATTCCTTCGTCTCATGGCATTCCTTCCGAGGGATAGAATAACCCGGTCTGGGGATTCCGGACCGGCATCATCCGGGAATACTGTTTTAAAGTCGCGATCTAATTCCTATTTTTTCTTGTCTCCAATATGGATCCTGTGCCGCCCCGCGGTCTGGAGTGGTCATGGTTCGGGCACAAACGAATGCCAAGTCAGCCGCCACCCTTCGCTGCCTGCCCCCGCCGCCTCGAAAAAAGGCAAATAAAGGATTGGGCTCCGGTAATCCAATTGCAGCTGGAAGGCTGGACCCATGAAGCCGTCCGGCGCCTTGGCGGCAACAAACCTTTCTGCCGCATTTTGAGGCAGCCGGATGGTTTCCTCCCGCTTGTATCCATCGATGAGCCTGGTTGCATACACCAATGGCCCGCATTCCATGGAAAAATAGTCGGTCCGTGAAATTTCCCGCGTTCCATCCTGGACGGTCCTATTGGATTGGACCACTATCTTCGGTTTCATCGGGAATTCAATCACGACCCTGTCGGACTCCGCCCATGTGCGTGAAATCGTGAAATATCGTCCCGGGAGCACCTCCCCTTTTGCCAGGGTTCCGTTGACCGAGACCGAGGTGCCGGCCGCCCATGATGGGATCCTGAGAGACAGGGGCAACGCAGCGGCTTTTCTATCATACCTGCGCTAATTCCCGATAGGGCGATTCCTATTAAAGGCCCCTAAAAAAACCGGTCAGTGTTTTTGCGACTTCTGTTCAAAATCCCGCGGATTGAGGCGGTTGTTTATCGCGATTTTCGTGATGACCACCTCCTCATGAATGGTAAGGTTCGTCCGTTTCGGTTAATGCGGATGGGTTCGTACGGCCTGTTATTCTTTTTCGCTCGCAGGCTCATCCGGTAGTGGGCTTATAATGGCAATTCCCGCGGATGCCCGCAGGGGCAGTGTAAATCGAAGGAGACAGAGAGCCATGAAAGGTCTTCGGCATTGTTCCCGAAACATAATATGGAACCCGTTGGCCCCTGCCGCATTAATTCTTCTGTGCGCCTCCAGCCTTTGGGCACAGAATCTGAACCAGGAAGGGCAAACAGGGATTTTCTTTACGACGTTCGCTTACACGGCACCCTCGCCAAAAGGCAGCATCGGCAAGCCGGTTTTGGGTTATCACTATCTGGCTGCCGGGGAAGTGATCGGCGATTTCCACACTGCTTCCGTCACCGTGGGAATGCTGGACCGTGTGGAATTCGGTTACACACGCAATTTTCACAGATCGGGTGACACCCCTGGCTTGAGCCCGCTGTGGAAAGACGGCTTTAATATTTTGCACTCCAAAGTGAATTTGATCCGTGAAAACCAGAGCAAACAGAAATGGGTGCCTGCAATCTCTGCCGGATTTGTGGCTCGCCTTCAAGACTCGAATGTCAGTGGCGCCGTCGTCAGTTCGACACAACAGTACAATAATGCCGATTTCTATCTGGTAGCGACCAAAACAGTCATGGCGAAGGCAATGCCCGTGATCATGACCTTTGGCTGCAAGGCAACCAACGCGTCGCTTTTGGGGTTATCGGGGCTCGCGCCCGACTACGAAGCCCGCCTGTTCGGTTCGTTGGTATTTGGTTTAAAGGGACCTGGCAAGACCAAATTTGCACTGGCCACGGAGGTCCTGCAGAATCCGAATGACATCAAGAACGTTCCTGGTGTATCCATTCCGACTTCAATTGTTTATGCCTTGCGCTTCATTCCGCTGGAAAAAACCAAAATCAACATCGACATGGGAATCGCGCAAACGGTGGGCAAGGTGGCGCCGGGTGTTGATCTGAAAGCGCGGTGTCGCTTCGGCATGGGCATCTCTTATGCCTTTTAGCGACGTGCCGGACGTCCCAAAACTGTCTCTGTTTCCGGCGCAGGGATCGGATACTGGTGAGCGGGTTTTGCGGCCCTATTCATACCGGAGCGCGACAATGGGATCGATACGACTGGCTCGCCTGGCCGGCAGCCAGACCGCCAGAAGCGCCACAAAGCTCAGCAGGAGCGGAATCCCGGAAAATACCAGCGGATCGCGAGGTTGGACCCCGAACAAGAAACTGCTGATTATGCGGGTGAGAGCGAAAGCGGAGCCGACACCGATTATGACTCCGGCCAGAGCCAGCCGCATTCCCTGGAATACGACCATGCTCCTGACGTCTCCGGATGCGGCTCCGAGGGCCATCCGGATGCCGATCTCTTGTGTTCTCTGCTGAACCGAATACGCGATTAGCCCGTAGATGCCGATCGCCGCAAGAAGGAGCGCGGACATTCCGAAAACGGTCATCAGGAGCATATTGAATCTCTCGCGCGAGATGGAGCGGATTACGATATCGTTCATCGTGCGGACGTCGGAAACCGGAAGTCCTGTAACCTGGCGCAGCTGCTCCTGGATCTGGCTGCTTAGCGAGTAGGGTTCGACGCGCGTGCGCACAACCCAGGCAATGGGAGTAAGCCGCACGTTCAGCGCGTTCGCTGCGTCGGGGACCTGACCCTGGGGGATGAACATCGCCGGTCCCGGGTCGTTATTGAGGCCGCCGTCGCGGGAATCTGCCACGACTCCTATGATCTGGCGCGGTTGCTCGGTCGAGAATTCCCGCATGACCCCCTTGCCGATCACGATGCGGTCTTTGAGCGGGTCCTGGTCTTTCCAGAACCGTCGCGACATCGCTTCATTGATTATGACGACCGGCGGAGCCGATCCGTCGTCGCGGTCGGTAAAAGAACGCCCCCTTTTGACGGGTATCCTGAAAACTTCGAAATAGCCCGGCGACACGGTCAACCAGGCGCCGCCACCGTGATAAGGCCCGTCCTGGAGCGGGCGGCCCGCGATCGTGAATGGAAGGCCGTAGCCGCCCTCCAGCGGCACGCAACATGTGGCACTGGCGTTCTCCACCCCCGGGAGAGCTCGGAGACGCTCGAGCGCGTCGCGAACCATCAGGTCGACTCCCGCCGATTTCAGGAAACGGGGACCCGTGAGGGACATGCGCATCGTCAAGACGTTGTCGGGATCGAACCCCGGGTCTACTTTGCGCAGCGCCAGGGAGGTTCGTATCAGCAACGCTGACCCCACCAGCAATATAAGGGCCAGCGCGACCTCAGTCACAACAAGCAGTGAACGCGCCTTGTTGTGGCGAAAGCCGGTGCCGGAGCGTCCGCCGCCTTCCTTCAGCGTCGCACACAGGTCGATCCGGGCCGCCTGAAGCGCCGGGATCACTCCAAACAGGAGACCTGTGCCGACAGACACAATGAGGGTAAAGGTCAGAACCCGCCAGTCTGCACCCACCAGGGAACCATCCGTACCGAGACGCGGCAGACCAGCGGTGTTGATCGACAGTAGCGCCCGGATGCCGATGATCCCCAGCGCGAGCCCGACGACCCCTCCCGCGAGGGAGAGAAGGACACTTTCAGTCAGCATCTGACGAATTAGGCGAGCGCGCCCTGCGCCAAGGGCTGTTCGGATTGCCAGTTCGCGCTTTCGTCCCGTGGCCCGCGCCAGCAGGAGGTTTGCCACATTCGCGCAGGCAATCAGCAACACAAGGCCGACGGCCCCCATCATCACCAGCAAGATCGGCCTCACATTCGAAACAAAGGACTCCTGGAACAATTGAACGCTGAAGCCGCCGTCCTTGGGGATTACGTTCGGAAATTTCAGACGGAACGCTTCCGCCGACACCTTGAGCTGGGCTTGGGCCTGCTGGAGTGTTATCCCGGGCTTCAAGCGGCCGGCGGCTCTAAAATAGTGTCCCTGGTCCGTGCTGTTGGGCTCCAGTTGGAATGGGATCCAGACATCCGGCGCGGGGCCGAACTCCTGAACATCGAAGCCAGGGCCAAGGATGCCGATGACAATGTAAGGATCGCCGCTCAGTGAAATGGTCTTCCCGATCTCGCCGGGATCCGCGGCAAATCGGCGGGTCCAAAAACCGTGACTGAGCACAGCGACCTTCTCACCTTGCGGAAGATCCTCTTCGGCCGAAAAAGTACGCCCCCGCCAGACAGGAGCGCCGAACAACCGAAAATAGTCCCGGCTCACCTGGGCTGACCGGAGTTGTTCGGGATTTTCCGTCCCCGTGAAATTAACCACACCGGTCCTGAAAGCGGTGACGTTCTCAACGACACTGGTCTGCTGCCTCCAATGTTCGAATTTCGCGGGCGAGGCTGCGGAAAAGGGGCCGCCAGGCGAGGTATTTACGAACATGACCAGCCTGTCGGGATCGGGAAAAGGGATGGGTTTCAGGAGGACGGCGTTCACTACCGAGAAAATTGCAGTATTAACACCGATACCAAGAGACACTGCGGCAATCGCAGTGATTGTGAAAGCCCGGCTATTACGAAACATCCGCACCGAGTGTTTCAGATCGTGAAGGAGAGATTCCATACCGCCTCCAGGGAATTTGCCGGAGCGCTCGAGAAAAAGCTCTACTCCATTAGACGAAGGATTTCCCACCACGGTTCCCGCAAAATCAGTTGGCCCGCTTTTCTCACGCTGGATCCATGACCGCTGAATGCGCGATCCGTTGCAGGTAATGCGGGTTAGCGTTTCCGGGGTTTCTGCTCGAAATCCTGCGGATTGAGGTGGTGGTTTATTTCGATTTTGGTGATGAACAGCTCCTCGTAAATCTTTCCTTCGATGCTAGTGGTCATGTGGAAAGGGATCAAAATGCCCCCAACCCGGCGGCGGTCGGAGAAGCGAGTCTGAATAGTGACTTGCCGAGGCGGTTTCATCTGCGCCTTTCGGACTTCCCGGGCTTTTTCCAACATGCGTTCGACTTCTCCTCGCCCGAAAACGTTGCCTTCCACAATCACCCGGGGTGCAAGAGCCGTGCGGACGATGCTGTCAAAGCCCAGCGGCAGATGGGTATTCCGGTCCAGTAGAAACCGGAGCGGAGGGTCGGTGAGACCCTCAATTATGAGTATGTCGGCTGATTCGTCGTTGACCTGCATCCGGTCATCCAGGTTGAATTTCACCGGATCCCCGGGCAGATTCCGACTGAACCAGGCCAGGGTGTAGTAGCTGAACTGTTGCCGCGCGCCTTGTTCCTGATAGGACAAGCTGCGTTCAAAATCGCCCACGTCGATCACTTTCGGATCCCGCCTCGAGGAGGCGGCCTGAAGCGGCGGGTCCCGCCAGGCCCGATCGCCGTTCACAACCTCAAAATAGGAATATTTGTTCCCGCTCAGCGTTGAGGTGGAGACCTTCTTCCTGAACTTATCGGGGAACTGCATTTCGATGGAAATCTTGCCGCTAAGAATCTTTTCCTTCTGCTTGGCGGTTTCGGGAGACTCCACGGAGATATAGGAGATGTGGCGGCGCAGATTCATCGAGACAGAAAGGCTGGCAACCTGCTGCAATGCCCTCTCGCTGCCCGAGGCACGCCACGATTTTTCGAGCAGTTCGGAGGCTTTCGCTCTCCCAGCCGGATCATATTTTCCAGATTGCCGGGGTTCTGCCCCGGCACCCTGAAATGCCGCTGCCGGGAGCGTCAGGATCCCGAAGAGGAGGCTGATGACCGCGTGTGCGCGCATTTCCTACCAACTTCGCTCCATGCAAAGCCCATGTCCAGCCTGAAATCGCGGGCGCCTCAAATCTCCACATCATGTGGGCTGAAGCCCGGGCACAATCTGTTCTCGATCCGGCGGCTTATCAAATCGAAGTTCCGCCGGGCGCAAAAAATTCAAAATCGAATTTTGAGCGAAATATCCGGGATCCATCCCGGACCTGCTCTATTTGCATTCATCCTACTTTTTACCTGATGGTTCACTGCCCCCGGCAGAGCGCGAAATTGAAACGTCGTCCACATGGTAGACGGCAGGAGTGACAGGATCGCCGGCACCGGGCAGATCGGCGCCGGAGTAGCGGTCAGTCTGGCGCGTAGGCTCGGTGCGAAATTCGCCGGTTCGAAACAAAAGTCGCTCCAGGCTGGATGCCGGTTCGGCAAAAGCGGCCTGTTGAACGACGATTTTCCCATTGAGCGAAAGGTCATACTTTTGCGTGGCGGCATTAGCCGCGATCTCAAGGCGATACCACGAGCCGGCGCGATAAAGTCCGATCTCTGCTTTACGGTTTCCATCCGCTGCCTGCATGTGGCTGTCATCCCCGAAGACCACTCGCACAGGTCGGTGTCCGGCAGAATCGAGAACCTCGATCTCCAGGCGGCCCGAGGCGGACTGCTTCGCGAAAACCTTGAGTGCGATATGCACCCGCTCCGCTTCCGCAAACACTCTTACGGCTTTGGCGTAATCGTAGGGATCCCGATCTTCGAGCTGAAGACTCTTGTTTGTAGCGGAGGGAAATGGGGCAACGCTTGTTCGCGCCCATCGCGGCTGGTGGATATTCCAATCGGGAATCCGACCGCCCACTTCGATTTTGTCGAAGGAATCCTGGACGGGACCTTCAATTTTATGCCGGACCGGGACAGGGATGCGGCTTACCCAGATGTCCTCCTTATTACTGCTGTAGGTAATCCACATATCGCTGCCGGGGGGATCGCCGTTCCCTTCGGAGATACCCCGCACATATTGCAGTCCGAAATCCTTGGCGCGGCCGAAGTAGCGCCGCGGAGCGACTTCGCCATCAATCAGCAGCATGTTCCTGAACACGATACCATCATCACCGGTCGCAATTGCGAGCGGCCAGCGATGCGAGCCGAAGTCGGCCGGATTGTATACGATGGCATACCTCCCATCGTCGGTCCGCTGGCCCCAGGTTTTGGCGCCGTCGGTAATGATGCTCGGCACACGAACCGGCATGGTCCAGGATTTACCTTCGTCCGCGGAAAGCGCCGCCCACGATGCCTTCCACAACGCGACCGCCATTCCATCCTTGCGATGATAAACCGACGGCGCTTGGAGGACCTGACCGGGAACGGTGTAGAAGCCGTCCGTGCTGCGATCTTCCTCCTGCCACTGCATGGTTTTCAGCTTGTCGGCAAGCAGCGCATTACAGGCGTCGACAAAACCCTGGTCGCTCGAGCGCGCGTAGAAGGGGAAGGTGGTGGTGTTGCTTTCGTCGAGTTTTGCCAGGCTGTTGTAGCGCAGGAAATAGATTGGGCCGTAGGATCCGTCCTTGTTGGCTTCGCGCACCACACGACCGATGCCTGTAGCCCCCCATGGATTCGGCGCATGCCCATAAAACGCCAGGACCAGAAGTCGCCCGTTGGGAGCTACGTAGAAGCCCATCCGTTGATGCATCATCGCCATACCCGATTCGATGCTTCCAATTGGCCCCGGCCGCAAAAGAAAAATCGGAAATACCTGTTTCGGCACATCCCAATTGCGCCCGTCCAGGGATGTCGCCACCAGGGTCTGGCCGGGCGGGAGATGCTCGCCGAAGGGGTTGCTCAAATATTCTAGGTAGAACTTTCCGTTCCAATAGGCGAGCATCGGCGCGTGATTGTAGGTCCAGCCGTATCCATCCGCCGTTTCCGGCCGTGTGCGGTTCGCCCTCATCACTTCAATGTTTTCGACACCGATCGCCGGCCGCAGACGGCCGTCATGCACCTCCAGGTCGATCCCCTCGCTCACCACACGCACGGGCTCATCGGGTCCACCCGGGTTCTTGGACTGAGCCGAGAGCAGGAGCGAGAACAGCAGGAGAACTACGGCTGATTTCATAAAATCCATATCCTCCAAAAGCGGCCTTCCATTTGCGCTCAGGCGCGCCACGGCCGAACCAGATGGAAACGAGCTTATCACAAAGGAATTCGATGTCATGTCATCATTGCGCTGATATTGGAATGGCGCAGGGGAGATACAGGACCGCAAAGCGCTAGAAGCCGCAGGCAACCGCACTGGTGCCTTTGGGCCCGTCCCCGTCCCGGCCCGGGGTTGGTTGTGTGTATTGGCTGATCTGTTGGAGCAGTTTGGCTATGAGGCCCGACCAGCCGGTCTGGTGGATAGCCCCGATTCCAGCGCCGCTGTCTCCATGGAAGTATTCGTGGAAGAGCAGGTGATCCCGCCAATGCGGATCTTCCTGGAACTTCCTGCAGTCGCCGAAGGCCGCCCGCCGCCCGCCGCTGTCCTTCAGAAAAATGGAGCTGAGCCGGCGGGACAGATCCAGCGAGATGTCCCAAAGATTTTTCATCGTGCCGGAGCCGGTGGGATACTCGACCAGGTATTGGTCGCCGAGGTAGAAATGAAACCTCTGCAGCGCTTCGATGATGAGGAAATTCAACGGCATCCACACGGGACCCCGCCAGTTGGAGTTGCCGCCGAAAAGCCCTGAGGTCGACTCGGCCGGTTCGTACTGGACCCGATTTTCGATTCCTGCGATGCTGAATATGTAGGGGTTTTCCTTATGGCAGCGCGAAAGCGAGCGAATCCCGTACGGTCCCAGAAATTCCTTTTCGTCCAGCATTCGGCGCAGGATGACCGGGAGTTGATCCGGAGTCACGATCGAGAGAATCCTCCGTTCGCAAATGCCGGATTCCCCCCCGTAGGTCACGCTCTGGGCCAAATCCGGCCGGTTTTCCAGAAACCAGTGGAGCCTTTTCGCAAACCCGGGAAGCCGGAAGAGGTGACTAAGTTCCAGCGTTTCCATCGCAAATAGCGGGATCAACCCGACCAGCGAGCGCACTTTCATCGGGATACGCTGCCCATCGGGCAGGACCAATTTGTCGTAAAAAAAGCCGTCCTCCTCGTCCCACAAGGAACAACTCTCGCAGCATCTCCGGTTCATGGCGTGGGCGATGTAGAGAAAGTGCTCGAAAAACTTGCTGGCGATATCTTCATAGCTCGGATTTTCCAGCGCCAACTCCAAGGAGATGGCAAGCATGTTCAGGCAAAACATCGCCATCCAGCTGGTGCCGTCCGATTGCTCTATATATCCCCCCGTCGGCAGAGGCTTGCTGCGGTCGAAGACACCGATATTGTCCAGGCCGAGGAAGCCGCCCTGGAAGATATTCCTGTCCTCCCTGTCCTTGCGGTTCACCCACCAGGTAAAATTCAACAACAGCTTCTGAAAGACCCTCTCGAGGAAAAGCCGGTCTCCCTTGCCAAAGATCCTTTGCTCGATCCGGTAAACCCTCCAGGCGGCCCAGGCGTGAACCGGCGGATTCACGTCATCCAGGAACCACTCGTAAGCAGGCAACTGTCCGTTGGGGTGCATATACCATTCCCTGGTCAGGAGCAGGAGCTGGCGCTTCGCGAAGTCCGGGTCGATCATGCTCAGGGGTATGCAGTGGAAGGCGAGATCCCACGCGGCGAACCACGGGTATTCCCATTTATCCGGCATCGAGAGGATGTCGTCCGTGTACAGATGATCCCATCCCTGGTTGCGAACGTGCCGGCGCTGCTCGGGAGGCGGCGGGCCGGCCGGGTCGCCCTCCAGCCACTCGCGCACAACATAATGATAGAACTGCTTGTTCCAGAGCATTCCCGCGAAGGCTTGTCGCTGAACCCTGCGCGCATCTTCGTCCATGCTTTCCGCAGCTGCCATCGCGTAAAACTCGTCCGCTTCCCGCTGGCGCTGCAGGAACACCGAATCGAACTCAGCACCCAAAGAATCGGGAGCCGGCATTTTGTCGCACAGCCGGAGAGGAACCACCCACGATTCCCCCGGACTCAATAAGCGCTCCAGGTGAAAGGCGGCTTTCGTGCCTGATGCGCCCGAACTGAGTGCGCTTGCATTGCCGCGGATGACATATTCATGGATACCGTCTTTTACGGGTTTCGGGCCGGTGGGGACCCCGAACAGCTTTTCTGCGTTGGTCTCGTTCTCGGTAAAAAGGGCGGGGAAGCCGTCGGGCGCTGTCAGCCACATGCGGCCGAGGGATGGATGTTCAGCTTCCAGCTGGTTCATGCCCCCGTTCGTCGGCGAAAAATGCAGGACCGGCCTCGCCGTTCCAGGATTCCAGGACCAGGTATTACGGAACCAGAGCGTTGGCAGCAGGTGCAGGACGGAGGGATCCGGTCCGCGGTTGGTCGCCGTGATACGGATGAGAATGTCGTCAGTATCCGCCTTCGCGTATTCGACCACGATATCAAAATATCGGTCCGCGTCGAAAATTCCGGTATGGATGAGTTCAAATTCGGGGCTTTCCCTGGTTCTCCGGCGGTTTTCCTCCACCAGCCGGGAATAGGGAAACTCCGATTGCGGATACTTGTAGAGCCCCTTCATGTAGGAATGGGTCGGGGTGTTGTCGAGGTAGTAATAATATTCCTTCACGTCCTCGCCGTGATTACCTTCATTGTTGGTCAGTCCGAACAGGCGCTCCTTCAGGATGGGATCCTTGCCGTTCCACAGCGCAAGGGCGAAGCAGAGGCGCTGGTGATTGTCGGAGATTCCGAGCAATCCGTCTTCTCCCCAGCGATAGGCGCGCGAGCGTGCGCTGTCGTGAGGGAAATATTCCCATGCCGCGCCGTCAGGACTGTAATCTTCCCGCACAGTGCCCCATTGGCGCTCGCTGAGATAGGGACCCCAGCGCCTCCAGTGAGCCCTGTGGGCCTTCGCCTGTTCCAGTCTCTCCTGTTCTGCGTTCATGCCTTCTTTCCAAGAACGAGCGTGCAATCGGTTTGTTGCGATTCTAGACCCGCCAGTGGATCCGGCAAAGCCTAAATCACTTCGACCACGTGCCGGTGTACCCAATTCGTGCCGGAGCCTACTCCCGGGTGTATGATTCAACCAGAGGCTCGCATGCGCGCCATTGGTTTTGACTTCGGATCGGTCTATACCAAGGCAGTGCTCCTGGACACCACTGGGAACATTGACATCGTATGCTATGCCAAGAAGGGGACAGACGACCCGCAGCTGATCGAAGCCTTCTTCGGGGAAATCAATCGCCGGCTGCCGGGCGCAAGCTTCCACGCCGGCGTTGCGGGAACTGATCCCGGCGGGCTCGACGGAATAATCTTTGTCAATTCCATCATTGCTATTGCACAGGGCGTGAGGCGGCTGCACCCTGGATCCAGAAGCGCCATCGAGATCGGCGGCCATACCTCCAAGTTCATCGTCCTGGACGAAGACGGATCCGTGGTCGATTTCTCAACCAACGATGCCTGTGCCGCGGGGACCGGCTCATTCCTCGAGCAGCAGGCTCGGCGACTCAACATCGACATCGCCGAGCTTTCACGTTTATCCCAATCCGCGGCCCGGGACGCAACCCTCGCGGGACGTTGCTCCGTTTTCGCCAAGTCCGATATGATCCACCTCCAACAGCGGGGCACCCCGGTCGGGGAGATCTGCTATGGGCTTTGCATGGCCATCACACGAAACGCGCTTGCGACTCTGCTGCGCGGACGGGAACCGCCGTTCCCCGTAGTGATCGCAGGCGGATGTGCTCGCAACGATGGGATCCTCAGAGCCTTTTCTGATTTGCTGGCCAGGAACCGCAGCGGCGATCTATTGCGATCTTCTTATCCCGGACTTGAGGCAGCGACAGGTGCCGCGGTAGTTGCAGCAGCAATGGGCGGCAAAGCACTGGCGATCGAAAACATCCGCCAACACCTGTTGGGGATAGCCTCTTCTGCCATGGAGCGGCATTCCACGCTCAAGCCGCTCCGCCCTCGGGGCGGAGGTGGTCGAAAAAAGGAGCCGAATGAGGATGTCATGGCGCGGGTGGAGGGCTGGCTCGGCGTTGATGTCGGATCGGTAAGCACCGATTTCGTGCTCCTCGACCGCGACGGAGAGATCGTGGCGTCTATTTACCTTCCCACCCGCGGCCACCCGGTCGAAGTGTTGCGCGAAGGACTTGGAATCCTGCGTGAACGTTTCCGTGGCGGGCTTGTGGTTCTCGGCTGCGGCACAACTGGGAGCGGGAGGCACCTCGCGGGCCGGTTGCTCGGTGCCGATGTTGTGAAGAACGAGATTACCTGCCAGTTGCTGGGGGCGAAGCGCTTCGTACCGGAGGCGGAGTCGATTTTCGAGATCGGCGGGCAGGATTCAAAATTCATTGCCGTCCATAATGGCGGAATCTCCGATTTCGTCATGAACAAGATCTGCGCTGCCGGGACCGGCTCATTTCTTGAGGAGCAGGCGCGCGAACTCGGAATCGATATATTCAGCGATTTCTCACCCCTGGCCTTCGGGTCGGATGCCCCGCTCGATCTCGGCTCGCGCTGCACGGTTTTCATGGAGACCGAGGTCATGAATGCCCTGCGCCATGGTGCACCTCCGGGCGCGATCTGCGCAGGGCTCGCGCATGCCATCGTCAAGAATTACCTTAACAAGGTTGTGGGGAACCGACCGCTCGGCAAAACGATCGTTTTCCAGGGAGGGGTTGCAAGCAACGATGCGGTGGTTGCGGCGTTTGAGAGCGCGATCGGCGCGCCTGTGATCGTGCATCCCTACAACCGTATCTCCGGGGCGATCGGCGCCGCGATGGCAGCATGCAATGAGATGGCGAATACAGAGGAGAAGACATCGCATTTCAGAGGACTGGATCCGGGGCCGCAGCCCGTTATGCGATCTTTCGAATGCCGCCACTGCTTGAATAATTGCGAGGTGAACGTCATCGAAACCCCTTCGGAGCGCTGCTATTTTGGCGACGTCTGCGAACGCTTCACAACGGGTGACTCCAAAGCCGGGGTCGAAACGGCGTTACCCAACATCGCCGAGGAATTTCTCGTGCGCTGCGAGAAGTACTTCGGTGCAGCCGTTCAGGGCCAGTCTGTGGTCGGCATCCCGCGGGCATCGACACTCATGGCCCACCTTCCGTTCTGGGCGGTGTTTTTTCGCAGGTTGGGATTGAGTCCGAGGCTCTCCAGCAATACCTGCCAGGAGACGCTCGCACTCGGGCTCAAAAACCTGTCCGTGGGCGTCTGCCTGCCGATCAAGCTGACTGCGGGGCATGTCTTCAGCCTTCTTGCGGACGGTGCCGACTTTTTATTTGTGCCGTCTGTGGTCATCCTTCCCGGTGATATCCCCTCCCAGTCTTATTCCTGTCCCTACGCCATGGCAGTGCCTTACATGATCGGAACGAAAGACTATGAACGATTCATCACCCCGGCGGTGAGTTTCGTAAACGAGGAAACTTTCGCTGATGGTTTTGACGAGTGGCGCGGGCGTCTGGGCGCCTCGAAGACCGACATTCGTGACGCCTACCAAACGGCGCGTTTGGCGCAGGATGAATTCGATCAATCGCTGAGAGCTTGGACCGGTGATCTTTTGAAGGGTGGCAATTTCCGCCACGTATTCGCCATCCTGGGAAAACCGTACAATACCTTCGACGCATTCATCAATCTGAACCTCTTTGAACGGCTGCGCCGGATGGGAGCGCTCGCCGTGCCGCTGGCGTATTTGCCGTTCGACTTCGCCACCGGAGTGTCGGACCTTCCCTGGCGGTTTTCGGCCGACATCCACCGCGCCGCCGTGGCAATCTCTGAGATGCAGGGGATCCATCCCATAATCATCTCGAATTTCGGCTGCGGCCCCGATGCCTTTACCTTCAAGCAAATCGAAGAGGCGCTCCGGGGCGGGCCTTATCTCATCCTTGAATTTGATGAACATCGTGGAGAAGCCGGGCTTATTACCCGCCTCGAAGCGTTCATCGACCGCCTAGAAGGCGGAGTCGGCGTCTCAGCCCGCCACGGCTTCAGGGGGGTAGTCACAAAAGTTCCCGTCGCCTATTTCCCTGCATCCCCGGCGGAGGTTCGCATCCCCTACTTCGCCGACCATGCGTATGCCTTCAGCGGCCTGTGGAAGTTTAAGGGCCACCATGCGGAAGTGCTTCCACTCCCTGATGACCGCATACGCGCTCTCGGCGAGAAGCATTCGCTGGGGAAGGAATGCCACGCCTACTCGATGCTTGTCGGGGACCTGGTCGATGTCGCCGCGCGCGAATCCGGCCGAGAAATTGTCTTTTATTTCCCGGGTACCGCCATTCCGTGCCTCCTTCACCAGTATGGTACCGGAATGCAAGTGCTTCTGCGCGAGCTGGGAATCCAATCCGTCAAGGTCAGCGCCCCGGCCGGGGAGGACCTGATCAATGCCTTCGGCGTCGAGGGAATTGAGCGTTTCTACATGGGCCTGCTTGCCATCGAGATTTGCGTCAAAGCAGTTTGCGAGATTCGGCCCTATGAGGAGGTGCGAGGGACTGCAGATATGGTTCATCGCGGAAACCTCCTCCGCATCGAAAAAGCCATCGGGGGCGGCGATATCGTACAGGCGCTCGATGAGTCGCTGCTGGCGCTGTCGCTCATTCCCTCCCGAAGAAATGGCAGCCGCCCCGTGGTCGGGATTGCAGGCGATCTTTATACCAAAGTGAACCAGGCTGCTAACAACGACCTCTATCGCTGGCTCGAGGATCGCGGCCTGGAGGTGTGGCCGTCGATGTTCCAGATCGACCTGCTGGACTTTGGCATCTCACGCAGGCTTTTCGAGAGCGCTTCAAGGGGCAGGATGCAGGACTTTCTACTCAGCGGTTCGGTAGCGATAAAACGCCTGGTCGATGTCTGGAAAATCCATCGCGTTGCCGTGCCGAGGATTTCGCGCCTTGAGGAGCCCGGATACCTCGAAATGAAAAAACTCGCGGCCCCATATATGCCTAATGAGGCCCATGAGCTCCTTTTCCTCAACACCGTAAAGGTCGTGGATTTCGCCCGGAAGGGCGCCGATGGGATCATCAATGCCGTCTGCTTCAATTGCATGGTCGGAAACGCCTCGGCAGCCATCATCGAAAAGATTCGTCGTGACCACCATGACATCCCCATCATCACGGCCGTTTACTCGGGCGGCGAGGATCCGTCACGCGCGATGGTTCTCGAAGCATTTGTCAATCAGGTGAAACGCCATCACGCAAGAACGCAGGTCCCCCGACAGCGGAAAACTCCGATCCCGTGGTCCTGATAAAAATGAAAATCTTCCGGATACTGAACTGCAAAGGTGCAGCAGTGCCGGACAGGCAAAGCATCAGCAGTGGGATCCACGGTCTGATGGCTCTCACAGATTCAGGCCCAAGAGTATAGGGATCCGAAAGGTTTTCACGCTCGTCATTTCCGCAGTTTCCATTCTATGAACCCAGGATAACCCGAAGCATATATCCGGCACATGCGAGGAATGCAAGAACCAGGCTGCCAATGTCCACGAAATCAGAGAAGATCTTCCCTTTTTGATCAGCTGTCTATTTAGCATTACGCTTCGCAAGGAGATTCATTTCATGAAGTCCGTGACGCAGCCTTTGGCCGCAACCAAAGTTCTCAGTTTTCCGTATCAGTTCGCAGTCGCATGAGGAACTGCGAACTGATACTGAAAACTGAGAACTTTTTGCTTTCACCACCGTTTTCACGATTCAATAAATCTTGCCTGAAAAACAAGAATTTACAGATGTGATACATAAAGTGGTTCCACTGCCGTGTGATCTGCTTTGACTTTGACGGTTTTGCCCGGCAGAAGGTAAAGCCGCTGGGCATAGGGGGTGTAGCCCGCGGCGCGGATCTCGATGTTATAGGCATCGGGACGCAGCCACATGGTTTTCAGCTTTTGCGGCTTTCCCGGCGTAAGCGCCATTGATATACACATCCGCATCTTTGATGTTCGTCGCCAGCTTTACTTCACCGGCGTTCGTATAGTAGACGGGGTAGGGATTGTAGTATCCGTAAGGCGGGTGGTAACCACCCCAGAATCCGAATGCCGGATAGGCCACTATGCCTCCCCGATACCGCCGTTGAAAAAGCCGGGTCAGATGGTGCGACAACACTGAGGCCGCTTCCGGGAGGACCTTTTCCTGCATGCAGATCCGATGCAAATTGTGTGGGGACATGACTGGCCAGGTTTGATTTGCCACGGACAAGCTGTTCGGATTCGACGACGCTGCTAATCCCATCCTGATGCGGGCCGATGCTCCCGGCAGGTTGAGGGAGCATCGGCTTGCGCATCCACCGCGAGGCAGATATCCACGTTCGCAACCAGGGCCTGCGAAAAATGGAGGTTATCTCCTCGAGGCGGCCATTTGAGTGGGCTCCACTGGGGTGCCCCGGGCGATCAATTCGCGCTCACGTTTTGGCTCGGGAAGCTGGTAATCGTCATCCCAGGGTCCCTGAATGACACCTCGCAGGAAATAGAAGGTCCCTACATGATCGAAAGTCAAAGCGCTACCCGAGGAAGCGTTTGTTTTTCGCGATTCCGCAGTCGCGAAAAAAATCGCTTCATCCTCGCAGTCAGTGCAGCGCAGAAAGAGGATCGGCACCGTTCCGTCGCTTCGTTGAAGGGTATAGGCGCCGGCAGAAAGGGTTCGACCCTGAACGATAAACTGAAACGGCACCTTGACTGTGAGCATGGTTGTCTGTGCTTGCAGGCTCCATGTCCCCGCGAGCATAAAACATGCCACACCGAGAGCACCAAAGGTAATTCTCTTCATGCTTCCTCCTGTTTTTCTGAAAGGCGGACCGGCGTTTTGCTCCCCTTTGGGCGAGCTGTTATCCATCGTCCGTCCATGCGTTTTCTTAATCCTGCATTCATTTACAGCACCCAATCGTTCCGCTCTCCTTAGAGCAAAAAACGAGCCAGGCCGGCGTGAGAATGGAAATCAGGAGGAAACTCTAGCCATTTGTCTGGATCCGTTCCATTTAGCTCGCGGCTGAGAATCCCGGCAAGTTTGCCCGATGCGGATTGAACCGAGCAAAAGGTGTCTCAGTCGTGTTCCAGGGCCGTATCAGAAGCGTCTCGGCCGGCGGTTTTTGCTGGAATTTGCAGGCGCGTTAGCATCCGATAAAAGGTGGCGCGGCTGATTCCAAGCAGGCGAGCGGCTTCACTCTTGTTCCCATGGGTGCGGTCCAAGGCGGCCTGGATGCGCGCTTTTTCATCCTGGTGGTTGAAGGAGCGGTTTTTTTCTGATGGTTGGGAAACCTCATCCGGCAGGTCGCTTACCCGGATGATTTTCCCGTCGGACTGCAAGAGTGCGGATTCAATCGCGCTTTTCAACTCTCTCACGTTCCCGGGCCAGCGATGGATCTTGAGGACTCGCATGGTTTCAGCCGCAATTTCCGGTGCCGGCATATTGTTGGAGCGGCAGGCCTGGTCGAGGAAGTCCGCTACGAGCGCTGGAAGGTCTTCGACGCGTTCGCGGAGAGGGGGCACTTCGATGGTCGCGACACGGATCCGATAGAGAAGATCCTCCCGGAAGCTGCCCCGGGCCACTTCGGCTTTCAGATCATGATGCGTGGCTGCCACGATCCTCACGTCAACCGCGCGGGGATGGGTTTCTCCCAGGCGCGTGATTTCTTTCTCCTGCAGAACTCTGAGAAGTGAACTTTGAATGGATGGAGGGATGTCGCCAATTTCATCCAGGAAAAGCGTCCCGCCGTTAGCAGCCTCGAAGAGACCGAGCTGATCGGCAACCGCCCCGGTGAAGGCTCCTCGCCGATGCCCGAACAACTGGCTGCCCAGAAGGGATTCGCTCAAGCCCGCGCAGTTGATGGCCAGGAACGGTTTCCAGTGGCGCGGACTACTGAAATGGATGGCCCGCGCAACAAGTTCTTTGCCTGCTCCGGTCTCTCCTTCGATCAGCACCGTTGCGTCACCGCGGGCCACGGCCCTGATCTGCCTGTAAACCGACTGCATTCGTTCACTTTTCCCATGGAGGCCTTTGAACTGGACTTCGTCATCACCTCGAACATCCAGATCGGCCACCTCTGAGGCATCGTGAAAATACATGATGTGATTAGACGGATCCTGAGGGTGCCTTATGATTTCTATTTCCATCCGGAAACGGCGCTGGTTGCAGGAACGCCATTGAATAGGGAATTGGACATGTCCCGGCCCGGGAAGAGTCATCGATTCTTTAAGACGCTCTTTCACCGGATCGTCGACGGGGAAAAGCTCCTGCCAGAATTTTCCCAACGCCTGTACATGGTTAAACAACTGCTCCGCTGCCTTGCTCAAAAAAACAATTCTTCCATCCTTATCAACGATCACAATGCCTATCCGCGCTTCATTAATCACCGCCATCAAATGATCGTGCGACTCTGCCAGCCAGGAGTTCAGCCGGGTGAGCTGTCGCACTGTTTCATGTGCCGTCCGGTCTGTGTCAGACCACGTCCGCTGAGACATGGGCGATGAGGTCTTATCCTGAAATTCGGAAGCAGTCGCGCCACCCGGAGGAGTGTACGGCCCGGTCATGGCCAGAGGATCGCCCGATGCCTCCCAGTCCGAATAAAGCCTGCGAGTTTTTCGACGGCCTCTCTCAAGGGCGAAACAAGTGAGCAGAAAAAGAAGCAAACACCCTGCACTTATAAGCAGTTGCGTCATGGCCAATCCTTCGGAGACGACTGCAATTCCCGATGCAGCATCCTGTTCCCCCGATAAGCCAGGAAATTCAGGCACTACGGTCAATGCACGTCAGTTTTATCTGTACGCCTCTTGATCGAATCAGCCCCGGAAGTCAACCGGCGAAATGTACTGCATCCACCACAGGAACTCTGGGCGACTTACTTCCGGATCAGCGATATGCGATAGGTACCCGAGCCAACAAAACCTTTACTTATTAGTATACGCCATCCCAATCCCGCACGCTGCATAAACATCGATGATTCCATGTCGGAACATCGTCGACGCCGAGATCACCCGTGCTCGCCACGAACCTTGCCGTATTTATGAGGAGGGGTATGAGTGGGCTTTTGATGGCTTCAGCCTTCAGAAATCCTCTCGCGCTCCTTCCGCTAAAAAGGCCGGCGTTCGCTATTCTGGAATGGAAATTGCTCTGCCCAGCGACCGGACAGAAGGAAATCTCCAATCTGTATTCTTTCCGGGCGGGCTGCCAACGGGATACAGTCACCTGGATCATTCTGCGCTGGCGTTCTTGTATCTCCCGGCCTCCAAGTGCCCGGGTTTCAATGACGGCCAATTCTGTATCCCATCGTTGCCCGGAATCCCGGGGCTGAATTCCTCCAACAAGGTCAACGAACTCCGCTTTGGCTTCAACCGGTTTACGTTTCAGCAGATTCCGACCGAACCCGTCACGCTGGATTGCGATGGGAGGGGCTGAGCATGGCGCATGCGCTCAGCCATTACCTTTCCAACTTTTCCGGACTTGGTGATGGAGAGCCGGGACCGATCAGCATCATCCACCCGGAAGATACTCCCAAAGTGGGGACCCCGGGAGTAATCGACTGCACGCTGATAAACTGTTTCAACGGGAAGAATTTTGCCCCGCGCTTCGGGCTCGCCTGGGATGTCTTCGGCGATCACAAGACGGCGTTGCGAGGCGGGTATGGACTCTATTACCAGCGCATCTCCAATCAGTCGCTGCTGCAGACTTCTGGCGGATTGCCGTTTCAACAGACAGTCAGCGCCGCAGCTCTGTCGGTCTCGCCTCAGAATCCATTTCCCACACACAAAGCACTGCGGCCAATCTCAACGCCCGCGTGCCGGTCCAATACCTGGGACTGGCCAACAGCCGGGGATTTTTCCAGGAAAACGGGGGAAGCTCATCCTACCACTCCGCGCAGGCTACTTTGAGCCACCAGTATGCGCATAACCTCTATTTCCAGGGCGCGTATACATTCTCCAAGTCGATCAATAACGGAACCGGTTCCGCTTTCGGCGACGAACTCAACGGTTTGATCCAATATGGCAACCTTCTCAGCCTCAGAAGCAATCGAGCGCTGTCGGATTTCGACCGCACCCACCGCCTGGTTGATTGTGCCGTGACCAACTTATGTGCAATTACTCATGACGCTCCGTATCGAGTCAGCGCTCGGTAATGCGCCGCTCTGAGAGCACATTCACAGTGCTGAAAGTGCAACCGTGGCAATTGGCAGGTCTGGAATACTAAGACTCAGGCGGGGATTTCATTTCAGAATTCCCCTTCAGGATGACTCTCCTTTATCTGAAGAACCAACGCAAGCACGGATAGCCGCGATAATGGCATGGGCAGGCTCACTTTTGGACAGGTATGCGACAGCCCCAGCCTCTTTCATGATCCTTGCCTGATCGCCCGCTTCAAACATCGATAATCCTATGATTCGGACATCGGGCGCCAGGCCATGGATTATCCGTGTAGCCTGAATCCCATCCATCTCGGGCATATTGACATCCATCAAGGCGACATCCGGGCGGACTTTCAGGGCGATTCGAATGGCTGAGTATCCATCGGAGGCTTCACCTGCAACCTCGATATCGCGGGAAGCCTGGAGGAGCCTGGCAAGCCCTTGTCGCATGACCGGATGGTCATCGACCAGAAGAACTCGTATCTTCTTGCCGGGGGAGCTTTCCGTCTTGTGTTCAGGCCTTGGCATGTCTTCATAGAAAAACGTGTCAGAATCGGAGGTTGAAGTACGGTTGGAGTCATCTGCGTTGGGGAATGGAGAGAATATCGAAATCCGGCTCCCTTTCCCCGGTTCACTCTCGATCGTGATTCCGCCTCCCAATAATCCAAGACGTTCCCGAATTCCAATTAAGCCTCTGGCGCCAGAAGTCTCTCCTGAGGTTTCAAGCCGATGTGGTTCAAATCCTATTCCCTGATCTGATACGGCAATTTGAACCCTCTCCTGCGTTTGTGTTATCTCCACCCGTGCAGACTTCACTTTTGCATGTTTGGTGACATTGAACAGGAGCTCCCGGGTTGCCTGAAAAAGGAGGACCATGGATCCAGGGGCTACCGGCTCGATTTTCTCTGCAAAAGTCAGATTTACGGCTAATCCATGTTTTTCGAGCATCCATCGATTCAGCCATTCGATAGCAGGAATCAATCCTCCCTGGTGGAGAACCGGCGGGCTCAATTCTGCGGAAAGCGATCTTGAAGCCGCTATGGCGTCTTTTATCAGGTCAGCCACCTCCGCTTTTGCTTTAAGCGTTTCCTCGCTGCCATCGATAAGTGCAAGCTGGAATTTCGCCGCGACGAGAATCTGCTGAAGACCGTCATGAAGAACTTCTGCGATTCGTTGACGTTCGCGTTGCTCGGCGAATGTCAACTCCGAAGCCAGGGCTCGAAGCTGGTCGGACCTGGCCAGAAGGGCCCGTTCTGCATTTTTGCGCTGTTGTACTTCTGACTTCAGTTGATCCACCGCAAATGTCAATTCTGCGGTTCGCTCCTGAACTCTTTGTTCCAAATGGCTTTTTGCTATATTCAGCTCTTCCTGGGCGTGTTTGAGCTTGCTGATGTCAAGATTGATCCCTACCCAGCACTTAATGTTTCCCTGTTCATCTCGAACAGGTACACCCCTTGCGAGAACCGGGTGCCATTGCCCGTCCACGCCTTTGAATCTATGTTCGATGTCCCAGGTCCCTCCGGTACGTACACATTCTTTCCAGGCTTCAAGCGTTTTTTCGACATCATCCGGGTGCAATACCTTGCCCCAGCCAAAGTCGGAGCAACTCTCCTGCGTCAGCCCCACAAGTTTGAGGAAGGACTCGCTGGCATATATGTTCCTACCCGCCGGATCGCATACCCAGACTCCGTAATCGATGGATTCTCCGATGGCCCGGTACCGCGCTTCACTCTCCTCCAACAAATCTGAATGCCGTTTGAGTTCTTCGGCAAATCTGGCTTGCGCTTCTGCATTGTCGGCCCGTGCCTGAGCACGACGCACCGCTTCACCCGCGCCGGATATCATGGCGCAACTGGCTAGAAAGACGCCGGAAGCCAGCCAGTCTGCATATTCCATTGCGGGAAATGAGGAACCGGGTGTTCCCAGCCAATAGGTGGCTATTGCGGCAGACAGGATTCCAGCCAGGAGCCCGGGATAGAAGCCGCCAAACAAAGCGGCGATCGTCACCGCAGGATAAAAGGTCACAAAAACTGCGTGGTCCCCCAAGGGTGCCAGAAACCCAAGCCGGAAAGCGGCTCCCAAACCCACGCACAAAAAGGCAAAACCGAGCCTCAGCCACAACGGCTTCGTTGACCAGTTCGTGATTGGCGTCTCTTTCTCCTTTTGCAGGATTTGCAGATCTTTTCTGCCTGGAGCAGAACTGGGCACATTTTTCCTGGCGTCCATGCGTCTCCGTATACACCGACCTTATTCACATTGCGGCAAATTTTCCGAAATGGTTTGCGTCCATAATAATCTAATTGGTCCCAACGATCATTGGAATTAGGAATTCGACCCTAATTGCCCGGTCGCAATCCGCCCCTTCAAGGAGATTTCCAGTCTCCCGGCAAACTGAGGGACTCAAAAGTGCTACCATTACACAAGGGTGTAAGCAGGCACGGATGGAATCCAAACTGCGCGAGGGAAACCTTAGATTCTCCCGCTGCCATGCAAAGCTGCCATTCAACGACTTAACTTGAGGAGGAGGGAGGGATGAGCCATGTCCGTTTGCTGGTCGGCACACGCAAAGGTGCTTTCGTTATCACCTCGGATGCCAAGAGGTCAAGATGGGAGGTAAACGGGCCATTTTTCGCGGGTTGGGAGATTTTTCATGTAAAGGGCTCGAACGCTGACCCGGATCGGATATACGCGTCGCAGTGCAGCGGGTGGTTCGGGCAGATCATTCAACGATCGGACGACGGCGGGAAGACCTGGTGCCAGCCTGGATCCTCCCCAGCCGATTTAGCCGTCACGCCGGCCGACAAGCCAAAGGGCGAAAGCAACAAGTTCGCCTACGACACGACAGTAGAGACCGGAAAGCCGCTCGCCACGCACCAATGGTACGATGGCAGCCCGCATCCCTGGGAGTTCAAGCGCGTCTGGCACCTCGAACCGTCACTGACCGATCCGGACACGGTTTACGCGGGCGTAGAGGACGCCGCCCTTTTCCGCACGACCGACGGCGGAAAATCATGGCAGGAACTTCCCGGATTACGCGGACATGGTTCCGGCATGAAATGGCAGCCCGGGGCAGGCGGCATGTGCCTGCATACCATCGTCGTTGACCCCACGCGGTCAGCGCGAATCTACACTGCCATCTCCGCGGCAGGCGTTTTTCGCTCGGATGACGGCGGCATGACATGGGAGCCGAAGAACCACGGCCTGCACTCAGTTACCATTCCGGACCCGACTGCGGACGTGGGCCACTGCGTGCATCGGATAGCACTGCACCGCTCGCGCCCGAATGTCCTCTTCATGCAGAAACATTGGGACGTGATGCGCAGCGACGACGCCGGCGATTCCTGGAAGGAAATCAGCGGGAACCTGCCTACCGATTTTGGCTTTGTGATTGATGTCCACACGCATGAGCCCGAAACCATATACGTTGTGCCAATCAAGAGCGACTCCGAGCATTTCCCGCTCGACGGCGCACTGCGCGTCTACCGGAGCCGAAAAGGCGGAAATGAGTGGGAGGCGCTCACGAAAGGCTTGCCCCAGCGAAACTGCTACGTAAACGTCCTGCGCGAGGCGATGGCGGTGGATTCGCTCGACGAATGCGGCGTATATTTCGGAACCACCGGCGGGCAGGTGTACTGTTCAGCCGATGAGGGCAACAATTGGGCGACCGTCGTGCGGGATCTTCCTCCGGTGCTGTCCGTCGAGGTGGAGACATTGCCATGATTCGGGTCGTGCTGCCCTATCACTTGCGGATGCTCGCCCAAGTCAGCGGCGACGTGCAACTCGAGATCGCCCGGCCGGTGACTCAGCGGGCAGTTCTCGATTCCCTGGAAGCCCGCTACCCGATGCTCCACGGCACTATTCGCGATCATGTGACGCAGCAGCGACGGCCGTTTCTTCGCTTCTTCGCCTGCGAGCAGGATCTGACTCATGAAGCGCCGGATGCACCGTTGCCCGAAGCCGTCGCCTCCGGCGCGGAACCGTTTCATATCATAGGAGCGATCGCCGGCGGCTAGGATTGTACAGGGCGATGCCCTCCCATGCGGTGCGCATGTCGGCGAGAGGGCTAGTCCGGGTGCAGTTTTGAAACCCAGCGGGGAAGCCCGAGTCCTTCCGGGAATCGTTTATCTGTTTGACGGGACCGGCCCGGAACGGTGAGATTGCCCCAAGACCGCCCATTGCGCGGCAGCAAGCCCTGCGATTGCCCCTGCGGGTCTCCCGATTCCCGATATCTTTTTTACATCACAGTCCAGGCCGGATCCGCATTTATACGCTCCATCAGAGCCCCTTTCCGTTCCGCCGGGAGCCATGAGGCTTCAACGGCGAAGCGGATCAGGGTGCGTATTTCCGGTTTCGAGAAGCCGCACTCCTGCGCGAGAAGACGGTACTCTTCCTCGAGGCTCGTCTGGAACATTTTCGGATCGTCCGTGTTCACTGTCACCCTGATCCCGGCATCGAAGTACCGGCGAATCGGATGTTCACTTATTCGCCTGACAGCCTTCGTTCGGACATTGGAGCTCGGGCACATTTCCAGTGGGATCGATTGATCGACAAGGTAGCGCACGAGCTCCGGATCTTCCTCCGCCCTTACGCCGTGGCCGACCCGCTCCACCCCGAGCTGGAGGATCGCGTCCCAGATGCTTCGTGCTCCTGCGGCTTCACCCGCATGAGCATTCGTGTGAAATCCCATATGGCGTGCGGCCTCGAAAACCTTTTTAAATGGGCCAGGGGGAAATTCATGTTCGGAGCCGCCGATTCCAATCCCGACCACGCCGAATTCCCTCACTTCCTGAAGCTGTTCCAAGATCCTCATCTCTGAAACCGGACCGTAATCCCTTACGAGATCAGCAATCAGGGCTACCTCGATCCCCTCCACGCGAGATAACCCGGCGCGAACGGCCTCGGTCACGGACTGGACTTCGAGTCCCTGGCGAACGAACAGAGAGGGAGAGAAAAACAGTTCCGCATACAGGACCTTTTGCCGGGCGAGATCCATCGCCACAGATTCCGCGATGTGGGCGAAGTCCTCGTACTCGCGCAGGAATCGGTTCTTCCAAGACCAGGCATCGATGAACTCGGCAAAATTTCTATATTCGAAACGCTGGGCAAGCGCGGAGACATCGGGCACCGACGGATCTCCGCCGTATTTCGTGATGAGGTCGAACAACCCCTCGTGAGGTATGGCGCCTTCCAGATGGAGGTGCAACTCCACCTTCGGAATATCTTCAAACCAGGTTAATCCCATCCCTTTTCGAAATGCTCCGGCCTCCCAAAAGCGGGCTGAGGCCTTTCCGAATGACCGTTCACCTTCGGACAGGATGGAGGTCCTCGCGAGTGCATGGGCAATTCACTCGCGATCCTCGAAACGCCTCAATCAGACGGCCTTCCATTTCAAACCGTTATCGCGACAGATCATCCGAGAGGTGTTCCTGGCCGTTAAAAGCCCCGAAGGCAATCCCCCTCCCGGGCTCACCCACTGGCCAACCATGTAAAAGTCCTTCAGGCCCGGAAGAATTGCCGGCAACGGGCGCATCCCCGTGGCCGGAGTAATCATCCAGCCCTCCATGCTGCCTTTCCAGTTGCCCGTATAGCGAATAATGGTCGAAGGCGTGGCGACGTCCACCACTTCGATTTTGCCATTGGCGGCTGGAAATCTCCGCTTGAAGATCTGGATGACATCGTGTGCAACTCTTTCCTTCGCAGCATCGTAGGCCAACTTATCCCTCTCACGCAGAGTAACCCAATACTCATGGTTGTAAGTGGCGAGGAAGCAGACAGCAGCTGTTTTGCCGGCCGGTGCCATGGTCGGATCGAAATTGAAGACCCGGAATGACAGGAAATTTTGCCGGGTCTCAGGATCGATCAAAACATCCTTGTCCAAAAGCAGCAACAGAAATTCGGGTTCCCCACTCAGGTCAGCGCCGACTCCCAACGACACCTGGACATAGGAAGGAAACAATCTGTAATTTTTATGGGCCTTCTCGATTTTGTCGCCCAAAAACTCGCCTTGAAGGAATTGGAATAGGGTCGCGTGGCCGTCCGCTGCGGATACGACGATATCAGCCTTGAGTTCGCCACCGCCTTCGATCACAACTCCAGCTGCTTTGCCGTTGCTTGCGATGATTCTTTCGACCCTGGTGCCAAAATGTATTTTGCCTCCAAGGTCGCGGTAGTGGTCCTCGATAAGGCGTATCATCTTTAACGATCCGCCAATCGGATAACCGGCATTGCCTTTTGTCATCCAAGCGAGTGAAAGGGCGATAGCCAGAAAGGACAGGTCACCCAAACCGGATGTAAAGAAACTCTTTAAAAGAGGATTCTTGAATCTCTCGGCGTATCCAGCCATCGTGAACTTGCCGTATTTGCCCATCCGAATCATGTTTGGAAGGGCTTTGGCCAGGGAAACCAGGCGGGAAAATATCGAGTCTCCTCCGGGAAATCTGAAGGAGGACAGCTTCCGCACCAGCCCGGCCAACTCGCGGATGGATGCGGCGTCCTCGGGTGCCTGGGTCAAAAACTCCCGTTCCATTCTGTCGACATCCCGGTAAACGGTCAGTTTTTTGTCGCCTTTTTCAATGACCTGGTAGATTTCGGCGTCATGAAACTCCAGTTGGCCGATATCAAAGATCTCCTTCCAGGTCGCATTCAACTCCTCACCTTCTTTGGAACCGAGCAGCCAATGAATGCAGTTTTCAAACGTGTATCCATCCCTCTTCCATGCCGTGGCCAAACCGCCTGCGATGGAATGCATTTCCAGGATTTCAGTCTCGAAACCGTTTTTTTGGAGATAGACGCCGGTGCAGAGGCCAGCAATGCCTCCGCCTATAATCAGGGCCTTTTTGCTTTTCACTTTACGCTCCATGATGATGTGACAAGTTCTAGCGCGTTAAATTCCGGGGGGCAAGGAGTTTGTCAGATTTGGGATTCTGAGTCGGGCTAAGGGATACAGGATGGTTATCTCCGTTTCAAGTCGTCGGCGCCGTCACCGGACGCCCGGGCTAACCCCTCTTCAACAAGGGTAGCTTCATCGCGCTGTCCGTTGTGCAATGGAAGGAATCGATAGCAGCAGGAACACCGATAGCCCCCCGCCGAAAAGGCTAAGGATCGCCCTGTTTCCGGCATCTGTTTTTGGATAGACTTTAATCAATGGTTTTCAAGTGCCCTCGGGTGGCTCAGTCTCGAGGCAGGGTGTATCGTTGGAACTTTTTGGTTGGAGGCAGCATGGTGGAGCCCAGGTTTGACGCTCCTCAGCCGGAGAAAGAACCGGCAGTTCAGCTCCCGGCGTCCGCCGGTGGATTCATCGAGCTTCCTTCCGGCTCTTTGCCGGAGTTCACCCCGTCATCAAGCGCGGAAGAGCAAGCCCGGATCCTTTCCCTGCTTCATGATGTGGGCAGAGAACTGACTTCAATCCTCGACCTTGATACTTTGTTGCTCGCGATCGCCCGTCGCGTGAAGTGCCTGGTGGACTACGACTTGTTCAACGTCATGCTATTAAATCACGACACACATCGCCTGGGCCACGCGTTTTCCCTGCGATTCGATGAGCGACTCCACGTGCGGACTACGCTGGCGCTGGGTGAGGGGCTTTGCGGGACTGCGGCCCTCAACCGCAAACCCGTACGGGTCAACCAGGTGCGCGACGATCCCCGCTACATTCGCTGCGAAGCCGGAATGGATATCTCCTCGGAATTGGTGGTTCCGCTGGTGGCACAGGACCGCCTTCTCGGCGTTCTTGATCTCGAAAGCCTTGAGCCGGGTTCATTCACCGAGGAAAACGAGAAGATGCTCGCCACGCTGGCTTCAACCGTTGCCATCGCCATCGAAAATGCCTGCCTCTACGATCAGTTGCGAAAGGCCGAGCAGCGGCGGAAGGAAGACCTTGAACGGGCCCGCGAGGTGCAGAATCTGCTGCTGCCGACAGAAATGCCCCGCATACCCGGTATTGAGTTTGCGGTTCTCTATCGCCCAGCGCAGGAATTGGGCGGCGATTTTTACGATTTTCTGCACTACGCCGACGGCCGGTTGGCGATTGCCGTAGGGGATGTTGCCGGAAAAGGTTCGGCGGCGGCACTCCTGGCCTCGCTGGGCGTCGGGATCCTGCGCGAACATGCCGTCCATTCTGCTGCGGCACCGGCCGACATGCTGGCAGATTTGAACGGCCATTTGCAGGTCACAGGAAAAGGTGGCCGCTTCATCGCACTCGCTTTAGGTACCTATGATCCGGCCAGACGGGAGTTATGTCTGGCCAACGCGGGATTTCCCCAGCCTCTCCTGATACGCGGTGGAAAAGTGCGTCCCGTGGATGTTTCGGGACTTCCCCTGGGGCTTTTTCCCGATTCCGTTTATGATTCCGTTGATATTGCGTTGACGCCGGGAGACATCATAGTTTTTTGTTCCGACGGAATTCACGAGCAGACCAATCCCATGGAAGAGGAATTTGGTCTCCCTCGCCTGATCGAGAGCCTGGCCACCGCCGGTGATGGCGGCGGGGCAGAAAGAATTGTCGAGTGCATCTCAAAGGCGATCGATGACCATGCGGGGGTGAATGCCGCCTGTGGGGATTGTCGTGACGATCGCACGATTGTAGTTCTGCGCGTGCTATCTAACTCATCAGCGGACCGGATGGAAAGCTGATACCGATACAAAAAGGAGGCATGATGTCTAATCTTGAATTTTGCCTTGCCCGTCGCAAAGCTGAACGGCCCGCATTCATCCGAGTGCTCAAGGCGATTCCCAAAGATCGATCGGACTACCGGCCCGACCCCAAGGCCCGAACAGCGCTCGATCTGGCATGGCTGCTTGCGGTCGAAGAGGCTGCTCTGCTCAGCCTTGTAGAGACAGGTGTTGTGGAATGGAAAGACTCGGCTCCAGCCGGGAGTCTCGACGAAATCGTGGCGTCGTTCGAGCGCGATTCCGGAGAGTTTAACCATCGTCTGGAGAATCTCGACGAAACGGGCTGGGAAAGGAACGTCAAAATCCTGATGGGCGGGGGCGCTGTTTGGGAGGATGCTCTTTCCATGATGGTGTGGGGATTTCTGTTTGATGCCATTCACCATCGCGGGCAGCTCAGCACCTATTTGCGCCCGATGGGAGGCAAGGTTCCGTCGATCTATGGCCCTTCAGCCGACGATCCCGGTCCATAGGAAAGCCGGAAACTGAATCGGAACCTTCGATACGAAAATATCGCCGTGCTGCTGGTGCTATGGCTGCCGCCCTGACTCCTTCGCCCCCAGATGTCTGAGAAGCACATCCATTACCGCGCTGCCTGCGATCCCTATCGCTCTCTCCGAGTCCCTGTCGCCACCTCTGTTTGACATCATCGCCAGGGCGACCCCGTATTCGGGCAAGTATCCGGCGAATGTCAAGTGTCCGAATCCCGATCCCAGGTGTCCGTAGATCCTCACGTGCGCCCATTGCGGCATTATCGCGCCAAGGTTGATATCCACGACACCCAGGCCATACCCTTTCATCAGGGGCTCGCCATCGACGGGGCCTCCGAAATCGAGCATCGCCTCCAGAGTCTCTGCCTTGAGCACGGTCTTCCGGTGATAGAGAGCATGCATCCAATTTGCCACGTCGCTCGGCGTCGAGTAGACGAGCATCGGAGACAGGGATGCGATCCAGTTCAACGAGTCGCCGGAAATGTCCTCCGGCAGTCCGTCGTCGTTCGTGTCGAACCAGCCGTGGGCCACGCGCATCCTTTCCGGGAATGGCCGGGAGAAATCCACCCAGGTGTGATCCAGGCGATTCGGCTTCAGGAGCCTGTCCTCGGCCAACTTCGATTGCTTTGAGCGCGCGGCCTTCTCGATGATCTGTTTCAGTACAATATAGTTGGTGGACGAGTACTCGCATCTGGTCCCCGGCGGGAAGCTCGGTCCGTCGATGAAAACATCCTGAATCTCCTGCCAGGTCCAAGTGTGGTCGAAGTCGATATGGACATAGCCGATTCGGAAGGGAGACTTGGGATGTCCGACGAAGTTCTTGATGCCGCTGGTCAGGTTCAGAAGTTGCCGGATGGTGATGGCACCGTCGATGGCGGGTGTGGGGGTAAGCCATTTCCTTAAAGGATCGTGCAGCCCGATCGCCCCCTCTTCGATCAGCTTCAGGGCCAGTGCTGCCTGCAGGTTTTTCTGCACGCTCGCGATGCCGAACAGCATGTCCGTTGTGAGCGGCACGCCCGCGTGGGAGATCCCGGCGGTCCCGGCCCACATCTCGCCGGCCGGAAAGACGACCGCGGCGGAGACGCCGACCGCTCCGCTGTTCTTGATGGATTCCTCCATCGCCGCCTGCAGTGCAGGGCCGATCGGCGCGCCCGGCTCCTGAATCGGCTGGCTCGAAAGAAAAGCGGCCGCCGAAAAGAAAACCATGATCAAGTGCCGTAGCTTCATGAGATCACCTCTCCTCTCTCTTAGGAGCTCAGACCCCGGTCTTCAAATAAAACTCAATGACCTCCAGAGCCGAGCTCTCGATGATCGCAGGACCAAGGCCAAACACATCCTTGTAGATGTCCTCCTTCGAATGGATGGTATGCATGACGCCGTAAACGTAGGCATACAGGAGAACGAGGAACACGTTGATATCGATGCTTCCTCGGATCGTCCCATCTGCAATTCCCTGCCGCAAAGCTTCAGCCATGCTCCCGAATACCCTGGATGCGACTTCATTGCCCTTCGCCGCGAACGGGGTTTCCAGCCGCTCGCTCACCCTTCGCCTCTCTTGGTGATTCAGGGTGTAGAAATAGACGGGCTGCTGCCTGTAAAAGGCAAAGGTACTGCGAGCGAGATGCAGCACCTTTTCGAGACCTGAGCGGACGTGCCTGTCCGCCTGCCGAAACTTCGTTTCGAGAAGGATGAGCCCCTCATGCACGACGGCATCTATCAGATCGTCCTTGTCTCGGAAGTAGAGGTAGAGGGTGGCCTTGTTCAGCTCGGTCGATTCGGCGAGCTGATTCATGCTCATCCCTTCAACCCCGTGTTTTAGGATGAGTCGCTTGGCGGCCGTTAGGATGTCGTTGCGGCGCTGGTTTTTCTCTCTCGCTTTTCTTTCGGCGATTCCCATGTTTATTTCCTTCAGTCACTATATAACCATCGATTATAATATAACCAACGGTTATTTAAGAGTCAATAGAAAAAGAGGATGGGCTGTTTCCACATTCTTCGCGGTCCGCGGCTCGAGGCGAACTTCGCCGATCTCAGCATCGACATGCCTCCGCTTTTCAGGTTGCGACTCTGGCCCGGCACTGTCAGCTTGTTTTGTGTTACATTGGCTGTCGTGGCCGTGCAGGCCGACGGACCTCACTGGGGGAGCTAGAACATCACATCAGCCCCGAAGGCGCGAGCGATCAGGACAGGTTTCCGGGCGAGACCCTTTTGGCCAAAAAAACCTTGATTTTCTCATCGACGGTAACCAATCGAGGGAACCTCAGAACTGTGACCCCTCTTACTCATGGAGAGAGTGCCTCAATGACTTCAAATCACCGTATCGATCGACGTTCATTTTTAAAGCTCTCATCCACAGCTATGGTCACCGCACCTTTAGCCGGCAGGCACCTGTTTCCGCAGGCAACGGAGGCCGGTAGCGTGGTCTACTCGGCGGGTTTCGTGCCAACTGGGGCCGAGTGCAAAGTTGCGTTCGTGTCTGATCACCATTACTGGCCGGGGCATCTCGAGAATTGGGGCGACGGCAGCCAAATCACGACTAACACCGACCGGCGGATGCCCGACCTGGTCGAAGCTTTAAACGAGGAACATCCGGACCTCTCCATCCATGCCGGAGACGTCATCAGCGCCGGCGGATCCTTTTTCCCGCCGTCGGAGGAATACGGCCGCCAACTGGCTTTTGCCAAACGGTTCTACGGGGGCCTTTCCCATTCCCACATGCCCTTGCTGGGCAATCACGAAATTCCGGAGCCGCCGTACGTGAGTGACACACAACTCGAATCGTGGAGCCGGCATTTCGGAGTGCCCTACCGATACCATGATTTGAAAGGTTGGCGCGTTATCGGGGTCAATTGCCTTCTGCCCAATCCAGACGGCCGTTATGGTCGTGGCGACGTTTTCGGGTTGGACCCGGTTCAATTCGAGTGGCTCAAAGGCAGCCTGAAGGATGCCATCGCACGCGGGCTGAAGGTGGTGATCTGCACGCACGTTCCTCCGGCCGCCTGGGCAAACGCGACGGATTTCGAGACGGTGATCGCGTCGGCCGGCTGCGTCAAGGCTGTTCTGTGCGGCCACACACATCGCAATTCGATCAGTTTCCTGGGCGGAGTTCCCATCCTGGTGCGTGTGGCAAACGTCACAACCCCCTTCGGCTACACCATGTTACATCTCTACCCCGACGGGCGTATTCTCGTTATCCAGAAGTCACAGCATTTCCCGCTCGACGACTTTATCTCGGCCAGATTCCAGCCGGGGGGCCTCGGCTCCGAAGCGGATCGCTACCTGACGCTCGGTGGAACTTCGCAGCTTCCTCTGGAGCGCTTGAAGGTCATAGGCGCCGATGCCCGTGCCACGATCGTAGACGGACATCTGCGGCTGACTGCAAGAAGCGAACGGGCGCTGGTCCTTGTGGAAAGCTCGGGGCTCCGGAACGCGCGCCTTACCCTGACTGCGGTGAAAGCGGCGGGCGAGCGCATGGGTGGTATCGCACTGGCATCGCCCGATGGGACGGGGGGCATCGAAGCCTCGGTGACAAGCCGCTATTCGCCGGATGGAAAGGTGTATCTCGCCCGGTACAAACCGGGCGCTCGCGAAGTCCTGGCGAGGTCCTGGTTCAATATCGGTGACAACATTGCATACCGGCTCGTCCTCGAAATCCGGGACGGCCGTATCCGTGTCTCCTGGAAGAACATGCTGAGCCTCGAGGCTCAGGTCGATCCCGGCACGGCTGGTCAGTTCGGCTTTTTCGTCGACCGCGGCTCCCTATTTGTCACGGACCTGAAACTGGAGCGCCTCGGACCCGCGTGAAACGTCCGCTGTGTCGGTGTCTTCATTCAAGCCTCGCATTGGACACCACCGTCATCCCCAGCAAGAGGCTCTTTGAGTTATTTATAGCGCGGCTGAGTTTTTTCACAGTATGGGCGGGAAATACGCTGTCCTCGTGACCGCGAAAACAAACCGCTCTGTCTGAAATCCCGTAATGCTGCGCCTGGCAGGAAAATTTCCTTGCGAACCCGAATCTTATTCAGAGCAAAAGAAATATCTGGCGTTGATTCCATATCCGATAAGAAGGAACATTCCAGGTGGTTTGATTTTCGAGTATGATTATTGAGTCCAGTTGGCCGCCATGGAATCGAATATTATCCGGCAGGTGTGTTTGATCAAATGCCGCGCCTCTGGCGCTTACCACAAAGGCGCCGCCCTTGTCCCGGCCTCGCCGTCGGGCCTTTTCACTTCCGGCCTTTCGGGCCCCAACGTTTTCGAAGAAGATTTGTCCAGACCTGCGGTGCGTTCCCCATAAACGGGGTGCAGGAAGGTTACCGTCGCTTCCACCTATTTGGCTTTTCATTGCCTGCCAGTTCTGGCGCCAAAGATCGAGCCCCTTAATTGAATGCGGAGGTACCTATGCGAATCATCAGGGTAGTTCCTCTTTCCTGCCTGGCTCTTTCCTGCATCTTTATCCCTCTATCAGCCGGGATATCTCCAGTCATGAACGGGGCTGCGACTGCCGCCCAGGACGGTGGTTTCTACCACCTCGCTGCTGATCCAAATCCGCCCACAAGCGCCGTCAAATTGATCTTCATCCATCACTCGACTGGAGAAGCCTGGCTGAACGATGACATTGGGCGTTTGGGCATCACCTTGCGCAATAACAACTATTTTGTTAGCGACACCAACTATGATTGGGGCCCTCCGGACGCAGACACGGGTGATGGCCGGATCGGAGATCACACGGATATTGGGCATTGGTACAACTGGTTTTCCGGATCGCACCGCGATACTTACATGGGCGCTGTCTACCAGGAAAGCGATCAACATTGCGATTACTCCCGCCTCACAACTGATCCGGGCGGCCCAAACCAAATCATAATGTTCAAGTCCTGCTTTCCGAATTCTCACCTGGGAGGTAGTCCCTCGGATCCGGTGCCGGCCATCCAAAACAATCCCCTGCGCGGGCAGGATGCCGGATCGGAAGCCCACACCGTCGGAAATGCCAAAGGAATCTATATCGAGCTTTTAAATTACTTCGCAACCCGCCGAGACAAGCTGTTCGTCGTCATATCTGCGCCTCCGTTGCTGCCGATGGGCACCGATTCGGCATCCGCCGACAACGCTCGGGCCTTCAACAACTGGCTGGTCAACGAGTGGTTGAGCAGCTATCCCCACAACAATGTCTTCGTCTTCGATTTCTATAATGTTCTCACTTCCAACGGAGGTTCTACACGCACCAACAATCCTAATCTGAATGATCTGGGAGCCGCTGATGGGAATCATCATCGTTGGTTCGGCGGGGCGATCCAGCACCTGCAGACCATCAACAACAACTACTCGGCATACGGCAGCTCGGCTGACGACAGTCATCCTACTGCCGCGGGCGGAGTCAAAGCCTCGGGCGAGCTTGCGGAGCTATTGAATATTGCCTACAACCGGTGGAAAAACGGTTCGGGAACATGCACGTTGTCGTGTGCAGCGACTGTTCCCGCAAGCGCGCTGCTGAACACGCGGGTTTCCTTTTCAGCTACCGCCACGCCCGTTAGCTGTACCGGCGCGGTTACCTGGAATTGGGATTTTGGCGATGGCAGCCAGCATTCATACGAGCAATATCCCGGTCATACCTACACAGCAACCGGCACATACACGTGGACCCTTGTTTCAACGATTGGAGGAATTACTTGCACCAAGACAGGATCCATCTCGATCACACGCGGAGCTACTCCTCCTCCAAAGGCCACGCTGCTATCCCCATCAGGAAGCATCAGTGCAAATACTCCCACCTATCAATGGAACGCGGTCTCCGACGCCACATACTATCAATTGTGGGTTAACGACAGCAGAACCTCGGGAAAGATAGCTACCTGGTACACCTCAACGAATGCAGGCTGCTCCTCCGGAATCGGAACCTGTTCAGCGACTCCTGCCACCACGTTGACGAACGGTGCCGCACAGTGGTGGATCCAGACCTGGAACGAGGCCGGGTATGGTCCCTGGAGTGATCCAATGAATTTTAGTGTTGGTGCTGCACCGGGGAAGGCCACCCTGATTGCACCATCCGGCAACATAAGCTCGACCACGCCTGCGTACTCCTGGAATGCAGTATCAGGCGCGTCCTGGTACTACCTGTGGGTGAATGACGTTTCAACCGGCTCCGGAAGAATCCAAAAATGGTACAGAGCCGAAGAGGCCGGATGCCCTTCAGGCACTGGCACTTGCTCGGTGATCCCGACGACGGCTCTGGCTCCCGGCGCCTGCACGTGGTGGATACAAACCTGGAACGAGGCAGGCTACGGCCCATGGAGCGATGCCATGGCATTTGAGGTGGGTAATGGCGGCCCGCCCGGTAAAGCCTCGCTGATCTCGCCCGGCGGCGCGATCGCGACCCCGACACCTGGCTACAGCTGGAACGCCGTTTCGGGCGCCACCTGGTACCAGCTGTGGGTAAGCAACAGCGCCGGCACACCAGTGGTCCAGAATTGGTATACGGCTGCCCAAGCCGGCTGCTCGTCAGGATCCGGGACCTGTTCAGTCAATCCTGGTACCACCCTGACAGGCGGATCCTATCAATGGTGGATTCAGACCTGGAATGCTTATGGCTACGGGCCCTGGAGCAATGGGATGGCATTTACATTATCCAGCCAGCAGAATTACGTTGAAATCCGTGTCGAAGAGCGATCCGGGGTCGCCAGGCAGAATGAATACGTGAGCTTTGGAATTCCCATTCCGCGCGCCTGGAACATCAAGAACGCCAACGCGTTCAGGCTTCTCGATGCCGCGGGTAATCCCGTGCCCGCTCAATTCGAAGCTCTCGCCAGATGGGGTGGTGCGCCATCAGACGCCAACGCTCCTGTAAAGTGGCTGCTGGCCGGTTACTTTGAGAGTATTTCAGAAAGCGGAAAAAAGATTGTCAGACTCGACCCGGCAGGACCGGGACCTTCCCCTCCAAATCCCATTCAGATCACAACCCCCACGGGAAAATTGCATATTGATACCGGTGCCGCCAAGTTTGAAATGAATATCTCCAATGGCTTCAATCTGCTGAATCAGGTCACAATCAACAATCAACAGCTACTCCAGCCGCTGAATGTCAAAGAGGCGATAGCCTATCAGCCGGCAGGAAATCTCGGCATAGTTGCAGGCGGCAACCCAGACTTTACCCCGAGGGTGCTCTCCTGCACGGTCGAGAGAAGTGGCGCACTTTACACCATTGTTATGATAAAGGGCAGCATACTCAATGCTTCCGACCAGGCCATACTTGATTTTACAGCCAGGCTTCATTTCTTCGCCGGAACTCCGGATGTGAGGGTGGATTTCACGGTGGAGAACAACCACCCCGTTATACCGGGCGAAAGCGATCAGCCGCAGAATGTTCATAATCAGGGCGCGGTTAACAGCGTCTACATCGGTGATCTTGGATTAAACTTGAAACTCAAAAGCACCGGCTCGACATTGCGCGTGCTCACCGAGCAGCAAATAGAAATCACCGCACCAGCCGCGCCGGTCACCGTTTATCAGGATTCATCGGGCACCGACTACTGGAACAAATATGTGGGCATGGTAGGATGGCCCAGGCTCGAGGCATCGGCAGAACCGAGGATTCAGTCCTACTGCACGCTGCCCGGATATCAGATTACAGGAGGGGCCGCATTGCTTGCCGGAAGGCAAGCGCTGGGGTGGATGTCGATCTTCAGGGCGAACGCCGATGATCCCCAGGTGACCGTATGCGTTCGGGATTACTGGCAGAATTTCCCCAAAGCCATCAGTGCCGCCCCCGACGGCACTTTGTCGGTGAACTTCTTTCCCAACGGACAGAAGTTCCGGCACAATTTCAGGGTCGGGGAACAAAAAACCCACAGCATCCTCTATCATTTCGGCACGGGCGCAATAACCTCACAACTCGCCTCCGATCTGGCAAAAACCTTCAACAACCCTCTGTTCGGCATCGCGCGCAGCCCGTGGTATTCAAGTTCCGGCGCCCTGGGCGAACTTCCTGAGGTGAATGAAAACCTTTGGAGATTGTATGAAAAATATGTGAGGACCGCTTTCGAACCGAACCCGGATTTTGACCCCACGATCGACGATCCGAATTTCGGCAATAAGACCCTGATCGACGCCGTCCAAAAATACAACTTTTACGGCTGGCAGGATTATGGAGACGTGCCGTTGGACTATGAAGCCTTCGGCCCGAATCAAGCTGGACAGATGAATTTAAAATATTGGTTCCTCTATGGCATGCTAGCTCAGTTTTGCCGTTCAAGTGATTTGAAATGGCTGGACCTGGCCAGACTCTCGGCCTGGCATCTTTCTGATACCGATTACCTGCACATTCCTGATGAAGGCATTCGTCATTGGGTGCACGGCGCCTATTTCGGCCACAGCCAGCATGACGAGCCAGGAAATCGCAATCCCAACAGAAACTACAACTCACCTTCCGTGGACTTGTTTTTTGGCGTTCCCGATCTTTTGCTTGCCTATTATCTTACCGGGGAGAGGCGATTCCGTGATGTCGCGCTTGAAGGCCTCGAGGCGATGCTCAATCTGTCCCAGTTTGCAGATTTTTCATCCCCCTTGCTTTCACGAGATGAAGGGAACCTCATATTTGCCTATATCGAGGGCTACAGGCAAACCGGCAACGCCAGGTGGCTCAACAGCCTGAAGACCATCATAGGATACCTTTCTGACCTTTCGAACAAATCGTGGCTGACCAATCCCTCGACTTTTGGCGCAGCCAATCCCGGAGCTTACCAGCGCATGTTTCAGTTCGACCAGGTGGTCTGGACGCTCGGCAGGTACCTGGATTTTATCCAGGAGTACGGTCTGCAGGACGATCTGAACACAAAAGTAGCACTGACACGTTATGCGGACTTCGCAATCGATCATGCGATGGTCGAATACCAAACGGGCAGGGCAGCCCATCGTTATGATTATGTTTTTGGTCAACCGGATGCAACCGATCTGGATATCAATAACTGGGCCCTGGTCATGGCTGACGCGCTAAGCTATGCCTTTAAATACTCAGGAGACAGGAAATATCTCGCCGCCGCCGCGAAGTTCTATGCGACAGGCACGATGGATCCCGTCTGGCAGGGCGATCCTCCCGTTTATATGTCCACCAAAGACCTGGTAAATTCGTGCAACTGGGGCCTTGTATACATGAATCAATCGAGGCTGGCTTCAGTGACGGGAGCCGTCGCCTCCGGCATAAAATGACTAGTTCCGATTCCGTACAGAGAGATCGACGAGGAAGAACTGGATAAGCGGCAATCCCCAAATGATCTGCATATTTCGCCATTTCGCTCGCTCACTCCTTTGCGATGGCAATCGCAGTTCGAAACTGGTAAAGAATTGCGGATAAAATCTCCAGGAGGCATGGATGAGGCCGTGTGTGGAATCGCCGTTTTCAGTCCGCGGCATTGAGTATGGGGGCGCAAAGCCGCTTTTCTGTGTACCCCTGGTCGCACAGGATCTTGCGAGCCTGATATCTCAGGCCGGGGTTGCCCATGACGCAGCGGCGGATCTGATCGAGTGGCGCGCCGACTTCAGCCAGGAGATAGGCGCGGGAAAGCTCGTCGAAATTCTCGGAAGCCTCCGATCTATTCTGAAGAGTGAGCCGATCATCTTTACCTTGAGAATCAAGGCCGAAGGCGGGGCACAGGAAATTCCCCAGGACACCCGCAGAGAGTGTATGACCGCGGTGATATTGTCCGGCCTGGCCGATTTCGTGGACATTGAACTCTGCAACGAGCCTTCGTTTCTTGAAGCGGTTCTAGGCCACGCTCACGCGCATGGCGTACGGATCATCCTGTCGGCCCATGATTTCCAGAACACGCCGTCCAATGACGATTTACTGGAAAAGATCGGCCGAATGAGCCGGCTGGGAGCGGACGTCGCCAAGATAGCGGTGATGCCGCGAACGGCAACGGACGTATTGCGCCTTATGCAGGTCACCCTGGAGGCGCGAAATTGTTTTCCCCGGCTCGCCCTCTGCACCATGTCGATGGGCTCCATCGGAGCGATCAGCCGCACCGCTGGATTTCTTTACGGCTCCGACATGAGTTTTGCGGTAGGCCAGACCGCGTCAGCGCCGGGCCAGATCCCGATCGCCGATGCCCGGGCGATTGTCGACAAACTCCTTCTCTATAGCTGAAAAAAGCCGCTCCAGAACGTCACACGCAGAATCGAGGACTGACGATGGCAACCGGCGGCTCGGCCGTCCGAAAAAGAACTGTTGGGCGAGTTCTACAACACGGAAGTGTGTCGGCAAAGGACCCGAATTGGCCGTTCGTCGGCCGCGGATGAACGCGGAAAAGATCTTCCAAAATCCGTGCTGTTCATGACCGAAAGCCCGTGTTTCTGCGTATTGCGCCTTTTTCCGCAATTCTTGCCCCGGCCCGGGGGATACTGTAAATTGGCATCAATGGACGACCGGATGACGTTGGAGCAAAACGGAATGAAACAGGGCATTTACCTTATCGGGTTCAGCGGTACGGGGAAGTCGACCGTCGCCAAGCTGATTGGTGCGAAGCTGAACTGGCCTTCCTATGATCTCGATGATGTGATTGTGGAGCAGAGCGGAATGACCATCCCTCTGATTTTTGAGCGGGAAGGGGAACCGGGATTCCGCTCCAGGGAGGCCGAGGCACTGCGGCTGGTGTCCAGTTCTGGACATTTCGTTGTTGCTACCGGCGGGGGAACTCCGGTACGTGCTGAAAACCGTCAATATATGGCAAGCAAGGGCTGGATCATTTGCCTCGAGGGACGTCCTGAGATTATCCTCGCCCGGATCCAACGCCAGTTGAAGGAGTCAGATCCGACCGCCATCCGGCCGATGCTCGATGCGGTCTATCCGTTGGACCAGGTTCGCGCTCTCAAAAACGCCCGTCAGTCCCTTTATGCGCTGTCTGACTGGACGGTGCATACCGACCGGATGACTTCCGAGCAGGTGGCCGATGAGGTAATCCGTGCGGCTGAGGTTCTCGCCAAAGCTCCGGATATTACGTCCATGCTGGATGCTCAGGCACTGCAAATGCGGCACTCGCTGACGCCCGACCTTCCGCCTCCGATCGCCGTTACTGGAGGGCCTTGGCCCTACCAGGCCATCGTCGGATGGAATCACTTGCATTCGCTCGGAGATCAACTGCGGCGCATCCTGCCTCAAGCACGGACAATTGCCGTCCTGACCGAGACAAATGCCTGGGATCGGCTGGGCGCCATGGTTCAGGATTCGCTCCAGGGGGCCGGCTTCAAGCTCCACATCCGGAAGATGCGGCAGGACGAGCGCCAAAAATCTACGGATGAGGCCAGCGCCATCTACGACTGGCTGCTGGAGGTCCGGTTGCGGCGGAATGATGTCATTGTCGTGGTTGGTGGCGGAGCCATCGACGATCTGGGTGGATTCGTGGCATCCACCTATATGCGGGGCGTTCCGCTGGTAAAGGTGCCGACAACGCTCGAAAGCATGGTGGACACTTCGATCGGCGGCAAAACAGCATTGAATCACCCGGGGGCCAGGAACTTGATTGGAACCTTCTTCCATCCACGCCTCGCCTATGCCGATGCGTCGCTGCTTCTCGATGAGGAACCCCGGCAGCTGCGCTCAGCCTGGGCGGAAGTGGTGAAGTACGGGATGCTCGAGAGCACTCTTCTGCGTGACCAGCCAAGGGGTGATACGCTTTTTGGTGAACTCGAAAAACGCGTGGATGAACTGATTGCCCTCGAAAGGCCCGTGCTCCTGAAGGTCATCACCCGATGCCTGGCCTTGAAAGCACAGGTTGTGTCCGGTGATGAGCGTGATTCCGGCCAGCATCGCATATTTCTCAATTATGGCCATACCGTCGCACACGCGCTCGAAACAGCTACGAATTATGAATTGCCGCACGGCGAAGCCGTGAGCATCGGGATGGCAGTGGAGGCCAGGCTCGCGGTGCGCCTCGGCATGGCCGACGCATCCGTGGAAACCCGCCAGAATGAGCTGTTGTCCCGTTTCGGCCTGCCCACGCGGATTCCGCCCGTGTCCCACCCATATTTACTCGAGCTGATCCATCGCGACAAAAAGGTATTCGGCGATTCACCGCGCTGGATTCTTCCTGTCGCAATCGGCCGTGCCGTGGTATCGGGAAATGTTTCGGAGGCGGATCTGATCTCAGTCCTCAAGGAACGCACCTCGGACTAAATCGTCCTAAAAGGCAGGGCGCGGAAGGGCCTCGGGTCCTTGTCCTGCCGGTTGCGGAGGTTTTGGACGCGGTTCAGAAGCCAATCCCGCATGCCCTGTGATATCCCTTATGCCCTCGAGATTCCTGGAGATACGCTTGCTTCTCAGATAGGGCTGGAAGAGTATGTAGGCCGTGTTCTTCGGGCGTCCCGGCCGGTGTCGTATTTTCGATCCTGGGGACTATCGGCAAAACTGATCAGACGTTTGACGCAGGGAAGGGAACAGGGCCTCACACGACCTTCGCGACAGACGTTGATTTCCTGAGGGAGGAAGATGGCATCGACTTCTGGATTTCCTGTTTCGCGGGATGTTCCGAACCGCACGCGCCCGACGCGCGTCCGATTCTTGGTCCTGGCTATGCTCGCCGTGGCGACCATGACCAACTACCTCGACCGAACCATCCTGGGAATTGCGGCCCCGGCCATGAGCCAGGATCTCGGTCTCTCCGCCACGGTCATGGGGGTGGTTTTTTCCGCCTTTTCGTGGGCTTATGCAGCATTTCAGATTCCGGGCGGAATTTTCCTCGACCGATTCGGCAGCAGGCTGACCTATTTCCTTGCGTTCACCTGCTGGTCAGGATGCACAGCGCTGCAAGGCTTGGTCGGCGGCCTCAAATCGCTCCTTGCCGTACGGTTCGGCCTCGGTATTTGCGAAGCGCCTTGTTTTCCTACAAACAGTCGTGTCGTTGCGGCATGGTTCCCGCAGACTGAACGTGGAATGGCAACCAGCGTTTATACCGTTGGGGAATATCTCGGGCTTGCCGCTTTTAGCCCGCTGTTATTCTGGATTCTCGCGCGTCACGGCTGGCGGACCCTTTTTATCAGCGTTGGCCTTAGCAGTATCTTTTTTGCCGTTGTTTGGTGGATCGTCTATCGCGAGCCGAATGAAAGCAAGTCCGTAAACCAGGCCGAACTCGATCTGATAGCATCGGGTGGCGGAATGGGCGCAGTTTCCAAACGCATTGCTTTTTCCGGCGCCACTATTCGTGCCCTTCTCTCATTCCGCCAGATCTGGGGTGCCTGCATTGGCCAGTTCGGCGGAAACTCAACCCTGGTCTTTTTCCTGACCTGGTTCCCTACGTACCTGGCCACCGAACGGCATATGGCCTGGCTGAAAGTCGGTTTCTTTGCTGTATTGCCTTTCTTTGCTGCCGCGGTCGGAGTGGTCTTCGGCGGCTGGGCTTCCGACAGGCTCCTCCAGCGGACCGGGTCCGCAAATCTCGCTCGAAAACTCCCGATGATCGTGGGCCTTTTAGGTGCATCCACGATTATCTCCGCCAATTATGTGTCCAGCGATGTTTTCGTCATCGCGATCATGTCGTTTGCGTTCTTTTCTCAGGGGATGACCGGACTCGGATGGACGCTGATTTCCGATATCGCGCCGAAGAACCTGGCCGGCCTGACGGGAGGCATTTTCAACCTGTTTTCCAACCTGGCCGGAATTGTGACTCCGATCGTCATCGGTTTCATCGTCGGCGCGACCGGTTCGTTCTTTTATGCGCTCGCCTATGTCGGTGCCGTTGCCCTTCTGGGGGCTTTCTCCTACATTTTTATCCTGGGGGATGTTCACCGAATCGAAATCGAGTGAAGGGAAGACCGAAGGAGACGAAGGAAATGGACGATGCCGGAATTCCACCGGCTGGAGGACTCTCTCCGGAAACTTGGAGCGCTCAAGAGATTAAACCGCGAAGACCACAGAGAATTATAAACAATAATTTTGCGGTCTTAGTGGACTTAGTGGTTCGATTGATTTTGAGCTCTTTGCCGCAATTGGATGATTCCCGGCGTGCGCAAGTCCAAGTTTCTGTTCTCAATAAACCACGCGGGCGTGGCAGGCACTCTCCGGAAACTGATATTTCAAAATCCCGGGAGCGTGTCAAACCGGACCGTGTGTGATAAAGTAGCGGGCACCCAGGGCAGGATCTCGCCACTGATGAGCCGTTGTGGGGCCACGTATGGGGAAAGCAACTGAAGACACCAGTCTGTCGACCAAAGCCTATACTATTCTTCGTCACCGGATCCTGCGGGGGGAACTGCCGTTGGGGGAGGTCATTTCACGCCGCAAAATCGCCGCTGAGCTGGGAATGAGCTTGTTGCCGGTCATGGAAGCGCTGGTTCGCCTGGAGCTAGAAGGACTGCTGGAAAGCCGTCCCAGGGCCGGAACCCGCGTGCGCATCCCGACGCGCGAAGATGTAATCGGGAACTCGGTGGTTCGCGAGGCCCTGGAAGGACAGGCGGCCCGCCTGGCGGCTTCGCATGCGACAGCAGCGGAGCGGAGCTCGCTGCGGAAACTGGCCGTTCGCGTAGATGTCGCGCAGAATTCCGATCAGGGCCAGTTCGCCTCGCTGCATCAGCGGTTCCATCTGCGCGTGGTCGAATGTGCGCATGTGCCTGCCCTCCTCAGGGCGATCGAAAGCACTCATGCGCTGCATTCGATCTGGCAATGTGCGCGCGTTCGCCGGTTGCCCGAACATTCCCGCAACAACCGCGAGCACAGAGATCTGGTCCAGGTGCTGACCCGGGGAACCCCTGAAGAAGCTGAAACGGAAATGCGCCGGCACGTCGCGCGGGGTATTCAGCAGATGATGGATGGCCTGGAACCGTACTTCAAAATGAAGAAACTGCGGGGCGAGATTTATTCCCGAACCGCCCCGAAGAACTTTCCTTCGCTGACAACCGCCTGATGCAGACCGAATCCTGAGCCCGGACCGGCATCATTGCCTCTGTCCTCATTCGCGTCCGCCGGGAACGCTCGTTTTTCTGCCGCTTAATCCACGGGACCGGTGCGCCGAGGCGGTCCCTGGGCTGGGCGATGCTTCTGCATGAAGTCCAACCGGGAACGGTTGACCTTCTCCACGACAATCTTCTCGCCAAAATTCATGTACTGCTCATTTTCAGCCGACCACGCCGGCCATTTCACATCGGATGTCGAGGGATTGCCCGTGTTCGCGAATGCAATCAGGGAGGCCGTCATTTTCCGCGACAACTCGATGTCATAGGCTGTCCAGTTCCTTGTCGGGCGGAACATGTTGTAGGCATCGAAGGTTCCGAAGTAGTAGGGTACTTCACTCGTGTGGTAGGCCCCGACGGTCGCGATATCCTGATCGGCGATCTTCACTCCGGGCACGTACGGGTGTTTGCGCGAATACATCGTAATGAAGGATGGGGATTTATTGTATCTGGCCTGCATCTGAGCGCAATTGCACGAGTTCAACAGCCCGGCGGCATCGTTGGCGGCGGTCTGCGCCATGGGTTTGACTTCAGAGTCAGAGGAAACCGGATAGAGCCTCAGGAACTCCTCGGCGAACGTTCCAAACACTTTGGCGGCCAGGGCCTGGTATTCGGCTACTGTATTGGCCTGCTTCAGGTCGATGTTGGCTTCTCCGGCAGTCAGACTGGCGATGATCGGCACATCGTTGAATTCGCGTCCCTCCAGGATCGCCGCCTTCGTCTTCGGCATGAAGTAGCCATCGATCACAGCACCGGTGCGGATGCCCTGGGTGTTTACTCCGACCTGACTTTCAGCCTGCAGTGCAAGAATCCTGTCGGCCGGGACTTGGCGCATCTCGTCTATGTTGGAGGCTTTCAGAAGCTTTTGTACTTCCAGTCCGGTCTTTTCGGCTGTTTCCAGAGGGGCATTATCGTTCGTCCAGTTGCAGCCGCTCAGCATTACGGCACCGCGAAACAGACCCTTCGAGAGCGGACTGAAGGTCTGCTGGATGACCGAGCCGGCGCCGGCCGACTGCCCGGATATGATCACCTTGTCCGGGTTTCCGCCGAACTTTTCGATATTGCGGTGAATCCACTTCAGTGCGGCATTCTGATCGAGATAGCCGTAATTTCCGGAATGGCCTCCCTGCTCTTTTGTCAGTTCAGGGTGTGCCATGAAGCCCATGATCCCGACTCTGTAATTGAAGTTGACAAATACTGCACCCCGTTTGGCAACCTCTTCACCGTCATAGTTGGCCATTCCGGAGGAACCGATCGTTCCGCCGCCACCATAGATAAACACGATCACGGGTAGTCTGGAGGATGCCGTGGATTGGGGTGGCGCCCAAATGTTCATATAAAGGCAATTTTCGCAGGTGGGTTCTTCACCAAAATAATGGTTGATATTGTGCGGCCGGAGGACCTGTATACACTCCGGCATCTTTCGATCCGCGTTATAGACCCCTTTCCAGTGATTCGGTTGCGGCTCCTTCCAGCGAAGTTCTCCAACCGGAGGTTTGGCGTAAGGAATGCCCAGCCATGCTTTGACGCTGGACTCCAGCACCTTGCCGGCAATCAACCCGCTGTCAGACGGGATGGGCGGGATCGGAGTTATCACCTGAGCCTGCAGAAGGACGGCGGCGAGAATCACAATGGTAAAGACGGCAGCAAATCGGATGTACCTCATCACTCTTCTCCTTGCCATCGCGGCCCGGGGCCGGGGTGGGGAATCCTGATATATCAGACTCGAACGCTACCTACAAAATAACCTCGAAAACTCGAAGAAACAAGCACAAAGCCAAGAAAGAAAAGGCATCGTTCACGGAGCATCTCCCTTGCGATTTATTCCATGATTGGAACATGGACCAACACTTTGCATTTCGTCTGGGTTAATTCTCGATCCGGTTTCCGAAAAATCTGGTATGGTCGCCTACGACTCTCTAAATTTGAATTCTAATGAATCGCCTGCTTGCTGGTTTCATGGCGATCAGCGCGTCGTACAGCTGCGAATGACTCAGGGGGCATACATGAAACGCTGTTCGATATGGATTACGGTCCTCCTGCTGTTTGGCTCGGCACAGGTGTGGGGACAAGGGTCGCAGGTCGCACAGATTTCGGGTACGGTAAAGGACAGCAGCGATGCTAGTGTACCGGGCGCCGAGGTTACCGTGACACACACGGGCACCGGCATAAGCCGGTCCGTGGTGACCGCCAGTGACGGAGCCTACGTCATCCCGAACCTGCCGGTCGGACCTTACACATTGCGGGTCACGATGCAGGGATTTGCGTCCTATGTACAGGAAGGAATCGTCCTTCAGGTCAACACCAATCCGACCATCAATCCCGTTCTGAAAGTGGGATCCATTTCCGAGCAGATCCGAGTTGAGGCTAATGCTTCCATGGTGGAGACGCGCGTCACCGGAGTCGGGCAGGTCATCGACCAGGAACGGGTTGTGGAATTGCCGCTGAACGGTCGACAGGTCTCGCAGTTGGTGACCCTGTCGGGCGGGTCCCAGGAGTTCGTCCCGACCAGCGCCGGCCAGTCCCTGGTGTCCAACAAGAATTATCCTACCGTCGCCGCTTTCTCGGTTGCGGGAGGTCAGGGGGGGCAAACGCTCTTCCTCCTCGATGGCACGGTCAACATGGATCCCATGTCCAACGTCGGTCTGCCCTTGCCTTTCCCGGACGCGCTGCAGGAATTCAAGCTCGAGACGAGCTCGTTGCCGGCCAACTACGGTATGGCGCCCGGAGGCGTGGTCAACGTGGTGACGAAATCCGGGACCAACGAAATTCACGGTGATGGTTTCGAGTTCCTCCGGAATTACGCATTCAATGCCCGAAATTTTTTCGCTCCGACGCGCGATTCGCTGAAGCGCAACCAATTTGGCGGAGTCATCGGCGGTCCCATTATTAAGAAGAGACTCTTTATCTTTGGCGGTTACCAGGGCAGCTATGAAAAGGTTGCGCCGGCAAACAACATCAACTATGTCGCCACGGCAGCCGCCCTGCAGGGTGATTTCACGGCGATCGCGTCGCCGGCGTGCAATGGCGGCAAGCAGATTACCCTGAAGGCGCCATTCGTCAACAACAAGGTGGATCCGTCGCTCCTGAATCCTGTGGCGCAGAACCTCTTAAAGTACATACCGATAGCCACCGATCCGTGCGGTAAACTCACGTACGGCATCCCGAACCAGAACCACGAAAACCAGTTTGTTATCAAATCCGACTGGCAACTCACCGACCGTCAGTCGATGCTGGCCCGATATTTTTTCACGGACTATCAACACCCTCCTTATTTCGAAGACAACCTGCTGACCACCTCCACTGACCCCAGCGCCGGACAAGCCGGCCGCGTTCAAACAGTGGTACTCGGCCACACGTTCACGCTGTCCGCCAATACGGTCAGCGTGTTCCGTGCCGGCTACACCCGGTCGAGCATGATCCGGTATCTTCCGAGTAACGTCCCCACTCCGACGACGTTGGGATCTAAGGTGGTGCAGCAGTCCGCTCCTTATCTCAACATAGCGGTCACGAACTATTTCACGGTCGCGTGCACGAACTGCAACCCGGGCCCATGGGTTTCCAATAACTATCATCTTTCCGAGGACCTGAGCACGATCATTAAATCTCACCAGCTTTCGGTGGGTATGAACCTGGTCTATTCCAGACTGGACTCGCTGGGAAGCTTCCAGATGAACGGAATCTTCAACTTCAACGGGCAGGCGACCGGGAACGCACTGGCGGATATGATGGTCGGCAAGCCGGCTACTTTCGGGCAGGACAACGGCCAGGTGGGGCACGAGCGGATGTGGATCCCATCTTTGTACGCGCACGACAATTGGCGCATCAATTCTCATTTCACCGCGAATTTCGGGATTCGCTGGGACCCGTACCTGCTCCCCTACCATGCTCAGAACAAGGCCAGCATCTTCGATGTCAGCTGGTTCAACTCGCTGGTGAAAAGCAAAGTGTATCCCAACGCACCGGCCGGCACCCTGTTCTATGGGGACAGCGGAATGCCAGGGGCATCGTACGCGCACAGCCGATGGGCCGAATTCGCCCCCAGGGCTGGGCTGGTCTATGATCCGCGCGGCAAGGGTCAGGAGACCATCCGGGTAGGTTATGGCGTTTTCTATGCAACCACTCCGCTCTTCCTGCAACTCGGGCTGCACGCGCCTTATACCGTCCGTCTATCGATCCCGTCACCCACCGGAGGTTTTTCGGACCCTTACAACGGCTCCGTCTACGGAACCAGCCCATTCCCCTATCCGGACCCGCCTCCGTCCAATACCACGTTTCCTCTGTTCGCGACCTTGGGGATGGGATCTTTTAAGGCCCATATAAAGCCGACCTATATGGAGCAGTGGAACCTCGCCGTGCAGAAACAGCTTCCAGGCGACTGGCTGATCTCCGCCACCTACCTCGGGAACCGGACCGTACACCTCAGCTATAACGAGCCCAACAATCCTGCCACCTATATTCCGGGAAAATGCGTCGCCGGTCAGTACGGCCTCACTGCCCCGGGTGACTGCTCGACGGCGGCAAATATCAATTATCGCCGCGCCCTTTATCTCTCCAATCCGGCGGAAGGCAAATATTATGGCGGATTCAGCAACTTCGGTGATGGCGCCAACGCCAATTACAATGGGCTGCTGCTTTCGGCCCAGCACCGGTTTGCCCACAATTTTTCAATCCTGGCAAACCACACCTGGTCTCATTGCTTGACCGAGAGCGAAGTCGGGCTCAACGGGTCCGGCGCCGGTCAGGACCCGAACAACCGCGCTGCCGAATATGGCAACTGCCTGGCCGGCCGCCGACAGACGTTCAACATCACCTCCGTCGTTAGAGTGCGAAAATTCTCAGATCGCGCCGTACAGGCGATTTTCGGCAACTGGCAGGCTTCGACCATCTTCACGGCCATGACCGGAAGCTGGATGAGCGTCCCGCTCGGCGTGGACAATTCATTGACTGGCGGCAATGACCGTCCGAATGTCTCTGGAAATCCGAATCTCGAAAATCCGACCATTCAGAAATGGTTCGATACTTCCATGTTCACCCGTCCTGCCACCGGAGCCTTTGGGAATTCCGGTCGCGGCATCCTCGTGGGCCCGGGAGCCTGGAACTTTGATCTTGCTTTGACGAAGACCTTCCCCATCACGGAAGCCCAGAGGATTGATTTCCGTTGGGAGGTTTTCAACGTCTTCAATCACACCAGGTTCAACAACCCGGTCACTACGTTTACGAGCGGACAGTTCGGACAGATTCTGTCCGCCCGCGATCCGCGCATCATGCAGTTTGCTCTCAAGTACACGTTCTAACCGAAGCGGTTTCAGGGCTTGGGGGCAGAGGAATCTCACAAGGCCTTAAATCGTTCTGGCTGAAGAGCGCTTTCAGGTCCTGTTCTGGCAAGGTTTCCTTCACCAGCAGCTCACGCGCGCCTTGCTCGAGCAGGGTGCAATTTCGTTCGAGAATCTGCACGGCGCGGCTGTAGGCCTTGCCCACGATCTTGCGCACGGAGCAGTCGATTTCGCGGGCGGTTTCCTCGCTGTATCGGCGGCTCTGGAAGCCGCTCCCCATGGGCCCGAGGAAACCGACCGGATCGCTGTCGTAGGTGATGTGCCCGAGTTCCGCGTCCATTCCATAGCGCATGACCATGTTTCGGGCAATTTCCGTGGCCCGGTTGATGTCGTCGGCAGCGCCGGTCGACAGGTGCTGGAAAGTGAGCATTTCGGCCGCCCTGCCCCCCAGCAGGATGGTCATCTTGTTCTCCAGCTCCTCGCGCGTCATGAGATACCGGTCCTCGGTCGGCCGTTGAAGGGTATAACCCAGGGCTCCGATGCCGCGTGGAATGATAGAAATCTTGTGCACCGGGTCGGATCCGGGTATGGCAGCGGCCACCAATGCATGTCCCATTTCGTGATAGGCCACGATCGTCCGCTCCCTGGGATTGAGGACCCGGTTCTTCTTTTCCAATCCGGCGACAATGCGCTCCATCGCAGCGGTAAAGTCATCAAGAGAGATTTTCTCTGCTCCCCGCCGGGTGGCCAGCAGCGCCGCCTCATTGACCAGATTGGCGAGGTCTGCACCTGTGAATCCGGGAGTCAAGCCGGCGACTTGCTCGACCTCCACATTTGCGTCGGCGGCGACCTTTTTCATATGAACGCGCAGAATCGCCACTCGCCCCGATTTGTCAGGACGATCCACCAGAACCTGCCGGTCGAAACGCCCGGCGCGCAGCAAAGCCGAGTCCAGTACTTCAGGGCGGTTGGTCGCCGCAAGCAGGACCAGGCCGCTGCCCGAGTCAAAACCGTCGAGCTCGACCAGCAACTGGTTCAAGGTTTGTTCCTTCTCGTCGTGCCCCCCGGCCATCGGGTGGGCGCCGCGCGCCCTGCCCAGGGCGTCCAGCTCATCGATGAAAATGATCGCCGGCGCCTGCTGGCGCGCCTGTTCGAAGAGGTCCCGCACCCGCGCTGCCCCCACGCCGACGAACATTTCAACAAACTCAGAGCCGCTGATAGAAAAAAACGGGACTGCGGCTTCACCCGCGACCGCCTTGGCAAGAAGCGTCTTGCCTGTCCCGGGGGGGCCGACCAGCAAAACACCTTTCGGCATTCTCCCTCCCAATCTGCCGAATGCCTGCGGATTCTTCAGGAAATCAACGATTTCGCGCAGCTCGCCAACCGCCTCGTCCACACCGGCGACGTCCTGAAAACTCACTTTGGTGTCGGTCTCTACGTAGACTTTCGCCTTGCTCTTTCCGATCGTCATGAGACCGCCGCCCATGCCGCTGGCCATGCGCCGGCCGATGAACATCCAGATCCCCACGAAAAGAAGCACGGGCAGCACCCAGGAAAGGAGATCCCGCAAAAAGGTGCTTTCGATCTGACGGCGGAATTTGATGCCATACTGGCTCAGTTCTTTGGCCAGGTCGCCCTCAACCCGAGCACTTGCGAAACGCCATTCTTTGCCGTCCGGTTCCTGGATGATCCCTTCCAGATGCCTGTCATAGATGACGATTTCCTTTACTTTCTTCGCCGACAGATAGCCTTGAAACTGATCGTAGCCGATCTCCTCAATCCGCGTCGCCCTGAGAATCAACGAATGCAGAACAAATACCCCCGCGATCGCCAGGAATAGATAGCTGACATTGAATCCGGTCTTCTTGTTCATCGCTCCTCCAAGTCCCATCTGCACCCTGACAGCGTACGATCCGCCTGATAATTTGACAAATGGATATATTGGAAGGAATCAATAGTATTTATCTATATGTGTAGATTCGCTGGCAACGCTTCATCTCAGGATGGGTTTTGTTCAGGCAAAGAGTTCGGTGCGGGCTGATGCGGAGATGGCCACAACAGCAGGATTCTTGAGTTTTCGTTCGACTGAGATTGCGTAAAACCGTTCGTGCACACCGTCCAGGTCGCCCAAAGGCCGGACACCGTATTGGCGGCAAATTTCCTTCTGAATCACCGCGGGTGCCGGGAACAAGCCATTGCCTGTTGCCCCGAATACTTTTAGGAGGGCGCTGTCCGCCGTTTCAGCGACGATTCGAGGCCGGATCGATCGCTGCTCGAACCACTGGTCGAGAGACCGGCGCAGGGCGGTGCCGGCCACCGGCAAGAGCATGGGCGCTCCATCCAATGATTTCGGGAATCCTTTTTTCAACGGCGAAATCAGATCGGGAGTTCCGAAGACCTGGATCACGCACTCGCCAAGCAAATGGTTATAGGCCTTGATGTGCGACTCGGGGCCGGCGGGGACGTCCGAGAGAACGAGGTCCAGCCCATGCGTCATCAGATCGGCCAGCAACTGCCGGGTCCTTCCCTCCAGGCAGACGAGGTGGACCAGTTGCTGCATCTGGAGGGCAGGCTCCAGCAAGCGATAGGCGATCAGCTTCGGCATGGCATCGGTGATGCCGACGGTGAACCGGATCGGCCGGCCGCTGGGGCGTCCTTTTAAAGTGTCGGTCAACTCCCGCCCCAAGGTGAAAATCTCATCGGCATAACCGTATACGACCCGGCCGATTTCCGTCAGTTCCAACTTGCGCCCCGACCGCCGGAAAAGCTTTTCGCCCAGTTGATCCTCCAGGGAATGCAGCTGCGCGCTGATCGTCGGCTGGGCCAGCCGCAGTTTTTTGCAGGCCTGCGAAATACTCCCCTCGCGCACGACGGTCCAAAAATACAACAGGTGGTGATAATTGAGCCATTCCATGTCCGGAATTATACATCCAATAATTCTATAGGTGGATCACATATTATCTATTTGTTATTTGAATCGAGAGATTTTACATATTTGTTGTGCCGCCAGAGTGCGGCAGGAAGGAAGGGACAATGAATCGGACGAGAACCTTTTTGCTTATGGCTGCTTTGACAGCCCTGTTTCTCTGGGCCGGCCATGCCTTCGGCGGGCAGGGCGGGTTGATGCTTGCGCTCGGGCTCGCCGTTCTCATGAATTTCGGGACGTACTGGTTTTCGGACCGGATCGTGCTGCGCATGCACGGAGCCCAGGAGGTTCCCGAACATTCAGCTCCCGGCTTGCACCAGATGGTGCGAAGGCTGGCGAGGCGTGCGAACATGCCGGTTCCGAAGCTCTATATTATTGACGAAGAATCCCCGAATGCCTTCGCAACCGGTCGGGATCCGGCGCATGCAGCCGTTGCTGTTACCCGAGGCCTTCTGCGTGTGCTAGATCGGGAGGAGGTGGAGGGGGTGCTGGCGCATGAAATCGCCCATGTGCGAAACCGTGACACGCTGGTCATGGCGATTGCAGCTACGCTCGCGGGCGCCCTGAGTACGCTTGCCAACATGGCGATGTGGGCCGGTATGCTCGGCGGTAATAGGAGTGAAGACCATGGGGAGAGCGGGCCTGGACCTTTTGCCGGCCTGTTGGGTGTCCTGGTGGCGCCGTTTGCCGCCATGCTCATCCAGATGGCGATCTCCCGCTCCCGGGAATTCGTCGCCGATGAATATGGCGCTCAGCTTTCGGGTAATCCGGCAGCCCTGGCTATGGCTCTAAAGAAGATCGAAGCCTTCAGTCACCGCGTGCCTATGGAGACGGGATCACCCGCGACCGCTCATATGTTCATCCTTAATCCGTTCGCCGGCGGTGGTCTGATGCAGCTTTTCAGCACGCACCCGTGCACAGACGAGCGGGTTGCCAGGCTGATGGAAATGCATAAGACTGGCTATCGGCTGGCTGCTTGATGTCTCAAGTTGTCGATGGTTCCGGCAGCGCCGGATTTCAGACGCTGCCGGTGGTTGGCCTTGATAGGAATTCAGGATAGGGAGCTGCAGTGGAGATTATTCTTTTCCCGTTCGCAGATTACTGGTGGCTGTACGGCGCATTTATCATTTTTGTTCTGGCTCTGCTGGCCCTCGACCTGGGCGTGTTCCACCGCAAGGCGCACTCGGTCTCCTATCGCGAGGCGGCGATCTGGAGTGCCGTCTGGGTCGTTCTGGCCCTGGCATTCAACTACGCGCTGTACCACTATTCCAGCTGGCAGTTCGCCCGCGATCCGCGCCTTGGCGCTATTCCCGGGTTCAGCGCCGCCGACAGCGCACGCCAGGTTGCACTGGAGTTTCTCACCGGCTATATCGTGGAGAAAACCCTCTCGGTCGACAATATTTTCCTGTTTGTGGTTGTCTTCGGGTTCTTTGCGGTGCCGCAGGTGTACCAGCACCGGATTCTGTTCTATGGTGTTCTGGGAGCCCTCATTTTCCGCAGTATCTTCATCGCCCTGGGATCGGCACTTCTGGCGTACCATTGGGTCATCTGGCTTTTCGGCGGTTTCCTGATTCTGACAGGCATCAAGATGTTGTTCGCGCCGGAAATATCCGTCGATCCGGATCGCAATCCTGTCGTGCGGCTCTTCCGCAAACTCGTTCCGGTCACGGCCGAGCCGCAGGGTCAGAAGTTCCTGGTGCGGATTGCCGGCAAAATCCACGCCACACCGCTGCTCCTGGCCTTGCTTTTCATCGAGTTGAGCGACATTGTCTTTGCAGTCGATTCCGTGCCGGCTATCTTTGCCATCACGCGGGAACCGTTGATCGTCTTCACCTCCAATGTCTTCGCCATCCTGGGATTGAGGTCGCTCTATTTCCTGCTGGCAGGGGCGGTTCACTCCTTTCATCTCCTTAAATATGGGCTCGCCCTCGTCCTCATATTCGTAGGTCTGAAAATGGCCTGGCTCAACGAGTTGTTTGGAGGAAAGTTCCCCATCGGTATTTCACTGGCGGTCATTGCGGGAATTGTCGGCGGTTCGATGCTGCTATCCTTCCTGATCCCCAGGAAACCAAGCCCTGCCAATACCCACGGGAATTGAAAACAAAATAGCGCGAATGGATCCAAAAACTGCAGGGCGCCCAGTGACGCGGGGCTGTCTGTCCATCTGAGAGCAGCGGATCGTCGGCCAGGTCAGTTGGGCGATACTCCGTGCGATATCATTGTGCCAAGGCGGGTCTCCCTGCAATCACGAAGTCTTTCCACGACAAAATCAGAAATGCCCACCGGTGTGCAGGCACGAGATGGCTGCAGTGTCTCGATCACCGTGGCTCCCCGATCTCCTCATCCGCCTGGCTGAGCGCCTCCTTCATGCCGCCCGTGAAAGTGGAAAAGGATTCATTAATAAATTCAATGAGAAAATATATCCATCGGAGTTCCAGATATCACCTCACCTCTTATTCCGTTGAAATCAATATCCATCCCAAGCGCGCTTGAGTCCTGCGATGTCGATCTTGATCATGGTCATCATTGCGGCCATGGCTTTCTGTACTTTGATGGGATCGGGGTCGCTCAGCATCTCCATGAGTAGCTTTGGATTGACTTGCCATGACAAGCCGAACTTGTCGGTGAGCCAACCGCATGCTATCTCCTGACCCCCTTCCTTCAGTTTGCTCCAGTAGGTGTCGATTTCCTCCTGCGTCTCGCACTGCACGGAAATGGAGAAACCTTGCGAGAAGGAGAACTGCGGGCCTCCATTGAGCGCCACGAATTCGCGGCCGTCCAATTCGAACGACACTGTCATCACGCTGCCTTCCGGCGCGGGTGTGCCTTTAGGATATCGCGTGATGCCGGTGATACGCGAGTTGGGGAAAATCGAGGTGTAGAATTTTGCGGCTTCTTCCGCCTGATCGTTGAACGTGAGAAAGCTGATGATCTGTGTCATAGGGCAAGGTTACCATTCACCTTACTAAATTTGAATTACTCTCGGATCGCTCTGCCTGGGCTGACCGAACTGAGAAGAACCCTGCCAATATCGCCTGCTCAACAACCGCGGCCGGTCTGTTCCAATCTTCCTTGCTTGTACTGGCAGGACCCCTGCGATAAGATAGGTAAAAAAACCCGCCAAACTCATGTGAATTCCATGCCTGTGCATCATTGTCCGAAAGGAACCGTGCCATGCATACACGAATTCGAACGATGGGCCTGCTGTTTGCGCTTCTAATTTCAGTATCGCCGGGGCTGGCAGACACTCGACTGATTTTTCCAAGAATCGTCATTCAGAACGGAATATTTAGCGGCATCGCGATATCCAATCCGACCTCGGAGACGGCCACAATCAAGCTGACCGCCTACAATCCCGATGGCACAAAATTAGCCGCCACAGGAACGAAAAACGACGTTGTTCCTGCAGCAATTGCCTCCGGCGGTCAGTATCTAACACTTGCCAGCCAGGTGTTTGACCCGAATTCCATACTGGTAAACATTACGCCGAAATACTTATGGGTCGAGGTTACCAGCACTACTACAGGTTTGGCTGGCTTCTATATCGAAGGCGATGGCAGCATCACTTTTCAATACGGCGGCGATCTCGGCACGCTTGGGACCGACCTCTACCTGCCGGGAGTGGAGAACTGGGGTTCAACCGTTACCGAAATCAGTCTGGTCAACGCTGACACCTCAGGCAACGGCGGGGATGCGAATGTGACCGCGGATTTTCTGAGAACGGACGGAACAAAGGTAGATAGCAGGAATGTAGTCATCGCCAAAGCCGCTTCCCTGCAAGGCCCGCTCGCGACCATTCCAGCGTTCAAGCTGCCCTCATTCAATCAGGTCGCGGCAATGCGGGTTCATAGCGACCGGCCCATTCTCTGCTACGGTATTGTGAAACCGCAATCGGGCAAGACCCCGATCGCGCTGCCGGCTGAGGATGCCACGACTCCGGCAAAGACGCTTTATTTCCCGCAACTGGCAGACGGCAAGGGATGGAGCACGAGCATCAGCATCTCAAATCTGAACTTTACGGCCCAGATTCTTGTTGCAGTGACGGTGTATGACAAAAATGGAAATATCTTCGTCGACCCGACTATTACCAATCCGGTTTCAGTTGCGATTCCGGCGGGTGGATTTCTGCGTTCGAATTTCAGGGACTTGTTTCCCTTTACCGACACCTCGTACAAGGAGGGCTGGCTGCAAGTCAACGCGTCCTCGCCTTCCATCCATGGATTCGTTGAGTACGGATTCGGAAATAACCGTGCCCTGGTGATCGCGCAGCTCAACCCCCTGCAGCGGTCGATGTTTTCTCACCAAGCCCAATCCTCCACCTGTTCCGGCTGCCCTTCCTATTTCACCGGCTTGGCAATACTCAATTCGGGAACATTGGCGGCGAACGTTGAGATATTCTCCTTGGATCCGCAGGGAAATACCCGGGGCCGGATACAGACCGTTCTGAGGCCCGGTCAAAGAACGTCGCAGCTGCTGTATCAGCTGGTCAGTGAATCTGAGGGCACTAACGGCGGAGCAGTTTTTGTGCGCAGCGATCGGCCGGTATTTGTCACGGAGCTTTTCGCCAAGAATGACGGTGGCAATGTCAGCGCCCTGGCGAATGTGCCGCCTCAACAGGTGACGGCTACTTTCAACCCTAAGTCCAACCTGGCGAACATTACCCCCAGCCCGCAAGTGGCTGTGATTGAGACCAAAAAAACAAGACAATTCTCGGTCCCCGGAGTAAGCGGGGGGATGGTATGGGCAGTAAGCGGCTCCTCGGGACCTGATATCGGCACTATCTCGAGCGCCGGTTTGTACACAGCTCCCGCCAAGGCGCCGGCCCCCCACACGCTGACGATTCATGCTGCGGCTGCAAGCGGCAATAACTCGGGTGCCTCGTCCATCGACGTTGTGCAGCGTGAACAACTCATCGGGGGGCTCACCCTGGTAACGGCAGTCGCCTACCTGGAAAACCTGAGACGATTCTTTGTAGCAGAGCAAAAAATCGTCTCCCCTGCACCCTCGGACGGTTTTGCTGCACCCACGGCCAACACGCAGCTTTCCGAGGTGGTTATTGCGGGCGGTGTCCCGACAAATGTTGCCTTCTTCTCTATCGCAGGGGACACCATTGCCAAGATGCTTCCCTATGACAGTGGCGGCAAATCCTACATGTTGCTTGCCGGGCGCGACAGCGGAAAGATATATCGGCTGGACATCGTTGGAAAGATCCTGAAAACAGTAGTCTCGGGACTCAACCAGCCGACTGCCATGGCGCTGGACCCCTCTACAGGCAACCTGCTGGTCGCGGAAGCGGGGGCTCAACAGATCACGATCATTACGCCGGCGCAGATTATTGCGGCATCCGATCCCTCTGTTGCGGCCCCATCCGGAGGGGGCCGAAGGCTGCAGGCGCTCTCGGTGCCCAACATTCAGGGAATCACAGTCGACAGGTGCACGGGCAGTGTTTACATCTCCGATACAAGTGGTGAACTGGTGGAATACCAGGGGTCCTCGAGGCGTGTGGTCGAGAGAGGGTTGGACCATCCCACACAACTGCAGGCGATCTGGCGTACGGGATTCACATGCGCAACTGCTTTGACCATTGGGATTGTCGAGGCGGGCAAAATCAGCCTTTCCTTCCCCAAACAGCAAATTCCGCGAGTCACACTCTTTGAAAATATCCAGGGCCTCAATGACATCACCTTCCTTCCCCTAGGTAATCCGTTCTCCTCAGGCGCAGAAGCATCCGTATGCCTTTCCCAATCGTCGTCAGTCCCCAATCAAGGCCAGGTTTCAAACGTTCCCATGGGCGGCATTTTCCTGGGAACCCCTCCGGAGACGATTGGAACGCTGCGCGGACTCTACGGGGGTAGCGGACCGAATGTGGACCCGATTGGCGACACCTTCGACGCCGGCAGCGCCGCACCGGGTGGATCTGTTGTCCCCGATATTGTTTCGGTGACTGGTTCGGTGCTCGGAGGGCAGTCGGTGATCACGATCAAATTTGTCGCCCCTGTTACTCTGCTGGGCCCGTACCTCGGTCCGGGACTGGGCTTCGATGGTCTTCGGGCGCTTGTGTTCTTGAAGAGCAAGCCGGGCCAGAGCCTCGAACAATACCCCGTGACCTTCTCTGAGTATTTCCCGTTCGGTGATCCGGGAACATACCTCTTCGACTCCTTTATCCAGGTCCATCCTGACACGGGAGTGAATTACTTTTCAGTAACAGGTGCCTATGCTGTGGTGAAGGTGAGCGCAATTGGCAACACGCTGATGCTTTCTCTTCCAACCAGCGTGCTAGATCTGAGGGTAACCCGTGCCGTTGTTATGGTTGGCGGTCCCGCGAAAATCTCGGACGTCGCCCCTAACAACGGCCTTCTCTACCTTGGCTACGAACCAGTCGTCTATTGAATTTACAGGTAACTTCAACGTTGGAGCGTGTCCCTGCAACCGGACTTTGGGAAGGCGGCCGCCAGTAACCGTTTTGAAATCTGCCGCAAATCGCGCAGTTTCATAAAGATTTCGGGCGGGCGGTCGCCGGGGTTGCCCCTGCGGTATTCTACTCATGCACACCAATACAAATCGTCTTTCCAGTCTGAGCTGCTGAGAGTTTGCGTGGAATCGATATGGAATATTCGCACACATTTCCTGCTAAAAGTTGGACGGCAGAGGAATGGTAATCATGAATCAGACCGAAACCACAAAGCTGAAACGCACTGCCGTCCTGAAGTTCCTGCAAGCGGACCTGTCGCGAGATCCGCGCGCACTGGGGATCACCCACCTGGCCATTTGCATCCAACTAATTTCGCCGACCAACCACTCAAGATTTTGCTATAGGCGCCGATTCACCTGCACTATGATCGGCACACTACCGTTTTTCAAAACTGAATGTTGAGGCGATCCAGGACTGTTAACGAGCTCCCCAGGAGGGCAATGTCCATGAGGTCACTCGCTCTAATTGGTTTGACTTTCTTGTTCGCCGTGCAGTCGAGTTCGATGAGCTTCGCTCAGTCTAGAATCATCACAACGGTGGCCGGCAATGGATCTTCTGGATATAGCGGCGATGGCGGACCAGCGACCTCAGCTCTGTTGAATTTTCCAATGGGTGTGGCCGTAGATTCCGCAGGCAACCTCTTCATCGCGGACGATGGCAACGCCTGCATCCGCAAAGTATCCCTTTCAGGAATCATCACTACAGTGGCCGGCAATGGATCTTCTGGATATGGCGGCGATGGCGGACCAGCGACTTCAGCTATGCTGCATTCTCCAAGGGGTGTAGCCGTAGATTCCGCAGGCAACCTCTTCATCGCAGACACTGATAATTACCGCATCCGCAAGGTATCATCTTCAGGAATCATCACCACAGTGGCCGGCAATGGATCTTCTGGATTTGGCGGCGATGGCGGACCAGCGACCTCAGCTCTGTTGAATTTTCCAAGGGGTGTAGCCGTAGATTCCGCAGGTAACCTCTTCATCGCGGACGATGGCGACTCCCGCATCCGCAAAGTATCATCTTCAGGAATCATCACTACAGTGGCCGGCAATGGGTCTTCTGGATTTGGCGGCGATGGCGGACCAGCGACTTCGGCTCAGCTGCATTCTCCAAGGGGTGTAGCTTTAGATTCATCAGGCAACCTCTTCATCGCAGATGCCGATAATTACCGCATCCGCAAAGTATCCCCTTCAGGAATCATCACTACAGTGGCCGGCAATGGATCTTCTGGATATGGCGGCGATGGTGGACCAGCGACTTCAGCTCTATTAGATTTTCCGGTGGGTGTAGCCGTAGATTCTGCAGGCAACCTCTTCATCGCGGACGATGGCGACTCCCGCATCCGCGAAGTATCATCCTCAGGAATCATCACTACAGTGGCCGGCAATGGATCTTCTGGATTTGGCGGTGATGGCGGACCAGCGACTTCGGCTCAGCTGCATTCTCCAAGGGGTGTAGTGGTAGATTCCACAGGCAACCTTTTCATCGCAGACGCGGATAACTACCGCATCCGAATGGTTGCTGGAGTAGGTGGTGTTTTGGCTTTCATTCCTCCAATGGCGGTCGGCCTGGGGCGGTTTGGAACCAGTGGCGGATGGGTAACCACTCACGCCAACAAGGAAGGGGGCTATGCGACCCAGTCCTGGATACGTTTGCCCTGGGATGCATACAACGCGACTGGCGGAGGAGTTCACCTTGCGATGGGGGATGTCGATGGTGACGGTCTGAACGAGTACGTGATGGGCTTGGATTCAGGCGGGGGCGGCTGGATCGCCATCCTGGATGATAGTTCCCACCAAAACGTACTCCTGAAATGGATCCAGGTTGAATGGAACACCTATAACGCCGGAAATGGCGAGGTTTTCCCTGCGGTAGGAGACCTTGACGGTGATGGGAAAGCGGAAATCGTTGCTGGACTGGGTACAGGAGGACAAGGCTGGATTGAGATTTTTGGCAACGCCTCGACCGGATACCGGCATTTGGAATGGCGACAGATCTCCTGGTCAGATTACAACACGGCGAACGGGACTGTGCATCCAGCGGTTGGGGACCTTGATGGAGATGGCAAGAGCGAAATCATCCTCGGGTTGGCAAACGCAGGCGGCGGCTGGATCGAAGTGCTCCAGAGTGCGGCAGGCGGCTACGCGCACCAGTTATGGTTACAGGTTCATTGGCCCGAATACAATTCGTCGAATGGGACCACGTGGCCAGCGGCCGGGGATATTGATGGTGATGGTCGTGCAGAAATCGTCATTGGGCTTGGCCAGGGGAGCCAGGGGTGGATCGAGTTCCTGGATGATCAGGTGGCGTCTTATGCCAGCCTGAAATGGTTCCAGATCCCATGGGATGCCTATAACTCCGCGAATGGCGAAACTCATCCTGCGGCAGGCAATCTCGATGCGGATTCTCGATCGGAGATTGTGTTCGGGCTTGGGCGCTTTGCTGGCCATGGAGGTTGGTTATTTGCCCTGGATGATGCCACCTCAGGTTATGGCTCATTGGGATGGTTCCAGGTTCCCTGGAATGCATTTGCGCACGATGGTGGAGAGACGTTTCCTGCCCTATCAATACTCAATACTTTCGCTGTTTGGTCTGCACCTGCGGCATATGATCAGCGCAATGATTCCACCACAGGCTCGCCGGGCGGCGATTTGATCCACTTCTATGCTCGTTCCAGTTCAGAAGCCACGCACTTCCTGTGGGAGATGAACGGCCCAATTACCGATTCATCCGTCGGCTTTCAGCTATTGATAGTGGAGTTTGATCAGCTATGACGAGTTCATGAATGCTTTACCAGGTGAACAGGCGCGTTGGTTGCCTCCTCCCTCACTGCCATAATTGCTACGGTAGCCTGCAACGGGGCTATGCGTGAGCACCAGGCTAAAAAAACACAATGAGAGTCTTGCCTTGCTTTTGTTCTGCTATTCCGAAGGCGTAAGGGTGCGTGTGAGGTGCGGAAATGTGGTCAAAAATGCGAGATTTTGATTAAATAAGCGCCTGTAAGCCTTTTAAAATCAATGAGCTCAACCCCCTGGAGCAACCTGTCACGCCGGAGCTAGCGAGTTCAAGTCTTGTCGGCCCCGCCATTCGCATAATTACAGCCCCCGCAAAACGCTGCCTGAGGCTAGGAAAGCCGATTCGAATCAAACCATGCAAAATAATAGAGCTGATAGCCCGAATAAGCTCTTTTGGATCGAATTTGCTGGTATATCGGAACGAATCCTGCTTCCGGCGCGAACCTGATTAAGTGCTTTGTACGATCCCCATCCATGAGTCCGACCGGCATCGAAATTCAATATAGGCATTGACAACTGCATGTTCCTGAATATGCTTGTCGTCAAAAGTGGATGCAAAGATCCTGAGACAATTATGGTCGCTGACGGAGCCTCCTTGGTTACGCCGGTCTCAGGGGAGCGAATAGCGAAACCGGCCACGAAGGGTGCGGCCGGTTTCAATTTCCGCAGCTGCACAAATCCATCGTCCCCATCTACAAAATGAAGCGAGAGTTTCATCCAGGAAGGGATACTGGGTTCTGTTTTACTTGAAACGCTAGATGTTTTTACATCAACACTTTGAGGAGATATGCGACCATGAATCGAACTTTTCGAACGGCGATCCTGTTCGCCTTGATTGCCGCTACGTCTGTCGGTCCGATGATGACGTATGCTGCGGCGCCCAATCCAGCCAATGCTAAGGGCGGGGGCGCGGTTCCCGACAATGGCATCTATATTGTTCAAATGGCGGATGAACCGGCTGTGGCCTACACCGGCGGCATCGCCGGCCTGAGGGCGACCAAGCCGGGCAGGAACCAGAAGATTGACCCGAACAGCCCTGATGTCATCAATTATGCGGCCTACCTGACGGCGCGCCATACTAACGCCCTCAACGGCGTTGGCGGCGCCCGCAAGTTATACGACTACTTATACACCTTCAACGGCTTTGCTGCGCAACTCACCGAGGCTCAGGCCGAAAAGCTGGCATCGCTGCCCGGCGTACTTGCAGTTTCGCCGGACGTGATGCAGACCATGGATACTTCCTCGACTCCTATTTTTCTCGGCTTAAATGCCCCGGGAGGGTTGTGGGAAAAGTTAGGGGGTACCGGCGCTGCCGGCGATGGGATCATCATCGGCCTCATCGACTCGGGAATCTGGCCCGATAGTCAGAGTTTCTCGGACCGCACCGGTCTAAACGGCAACGGAACCCAGAGCGGGAAGCTGGCATATCAGCAGATCCCCGGCTGGCACGGCAAATGCACCCCCGGCGAGGGATTCAATGCCTCGATGTGCAACCAGAAACTGATTGGTGCGCAGTGGTTCAACGCATCGTGGGGCGGAGATGCGGGAATTGACGCACAGCGCCCCTGGGAATTTAACTCGGCGCGCGATTATAACGGCCACGGTACTCACACTTCCTCGACCGCAGGAGGAAATTATGCGGTCCCTATCACTGGCCCGGCAGCTGCCTACGGCACCATCAACGGTATCGCCCCGCATGCGCGCATAGCGATGTACAAGGCTCTCTGGTCAACCCAAGCGGCGGATACAGCCAGCGGCTCCAACTCCGATCTGGTTGCAGCCATTGACCAGGCCGTGGCCGATGGCGTGGATGTGATCAACTACTCCATAAGCGGCACGCAGACCAATTTTCGCGACCCGGTTGAAATTTCGTTTATGTATGCCACGAATGCCGGTGTCTTCGTGGCTGCTTCGGCCGGCAATAGCGGTCCCACCACCTCAACCGTTGCACACCCCAGCCCTTGGATCACCACGGTTGCCGCCGGCACACACAACCGCAATATGTTGGGGACCGCCACGCTCGGCAATGACGTTGTATATACGGGCGTTTCCACGGCAGTCGCCTCTGCCGGTCCCGCTCCACTGATCAACTCCACTTCAGCCGGCCTCCCCCTTCAGGACATGAATCTGATCCGCCAGTGCTTTTCCGGAACGCTTGATCCGGAGGCGGTCGCTGGCAAGATCGTAGTATGCGAGCGCGGAGGCACCGCGCCGAATAACGCTCGAGTGGATAAAAGCCTTGCCGTTCAGATGGCTGGCGGGATTGGCATGATTGAGGTAAACGTATCTGCATCCGGCACTCTGAACGCCGATTTTCACTCGGTGCCGACCGTCCATCTTCCATCCGCCTACTTGGCAGCCGTCGAGGCCTACGCCCTCGCATCGGGTGCTACGGCAACGATCAGCAAAGCCTTCGTCGATCTGAATGCCCCGGCTCCGTACACCGCCTCCTTTTCGTCCCGCGGTCCACTGAAGGCATCCGGCGACCTGCTCAAACCTGACCTGATTGCCCCCGGGCAGGATATCATGGCGGCAGTGGCCCCTCCTGGCAATGGAGGACTCGAATTCAATCTATATAGCGGCACTTCCATGTCCAGCCCTCATGTGGCCGGATTGGCAGCCCTGTTCAAGCAACTCCACCCGGACTGGTCGCCAATGATGATCAAATCGGCGCTGATGACCACGGCGAGCGACATCCTTGACGGCCCGAATGTTCACCCCTTGGTGATCTTCCGGCAGGGCGCAGGCCACGTCGACCCGAACAAGGCCATGAATCCCGGCCTGGCGTTTGATTCCAGCATGAATGATTGGATCGGATTCCTTTGCGGTACGCAACTGCCCTCCAGTTACTGCACTAGCCGCGGCATTCCCGTTATTGCCGCGAGTGACTTTAACGGTCCTTCCATCGCCATCGCCGCACTCGCAGGCACCCGAACCGTCACCCGCACGGTTACGAATGTTGGCGCCAAGGGCACCTACAACTTTGCTGTTACGGGTCTTGCCGGTTTCACCGTCAGCGTCTTACCGGTAAAATTCACCCTTAATCCGGGCGAGAAGCAGAAGGTACAGATCACCATCACGCGGACTACGGCAGCGCTGAATACCTACACAGGGGGCTATATTACGTGGAGCGATGGCACCCATAATGTGCGCATACCGGTGGAGGTCCAGCCTGTGGCGCTCTCGGCCCCCTCACAAGTCTCCGGAAGCTACAACGTGACTTTTGGCTATACCGGCCTGTTCAGCGCCACAGGGCGCGGTCTGGTTCCGGCCACAACGTTTGATGGTGCAGTTTCTGATGGTGAGCTGGTTAGCTTTAACGTTACCATCCCCGCCGGCACCACCTATGCCCGCTTCTCACTCTTCGACGCGAATGTCACCCCGGGCAGCGATCTCGACCTTTATGTCTACTTGGGTACGACACAGAAGGGTTATAGCGGCAGCGCCACATCGGCTGAAGAGGTCAACCTTCTCAGCCCCGCTGCGGGCACGTATACCGTGGTTGTGGAAGGGTACGCGACAGCCAATCCTTCCAATTTCACCCTGTTCACCTGGGCACTGGGCTCGACTGCGGCCGGCAACATGACCGTCACCGCCCCGACCGCGGCGACACTCGGTGCCACTGGCGCGATTGACTTAAGCTTCAGTGGCTTAACTGCCGGCACCAAGTATCTGGGATCGGTGGCTTATAGTGGCGCAAGTGGTATGCCGAACCCGACTATCGTGCGCGTCGATCCGTAGATTCAATATTTCCTTCACTGAAAGACGCCCTTGCGTTTTGCGGGGGCGTCTTTCATATCCTGAAGCCCAGCCTATTCATTTGTAAGAAAACAAGGGCGGCGATAGTTTGCCTGAGGAAAATCGGGGCCATGCTTCCGCATGATGGTTTAGTTCCTCGTGGCGCTTTTCGCCAGTTCCCGCCACACTTCGATTTCCGCTATGTTGGCCGGGGCTTCGACCAGTTTTGCCAGGGAGTCAAGTTTTTGCCTTCTCAGCTTGCTCTCGCCATCGAAGATCACCTTGCCACCTTTATGACTCCTTTCGTTGAACTCGGCCTCAAGCCGCTGCAGCTTCTCGTCGCCCCGAAAAGTCACCATCGGGGACTGGCCGCCGGCGAAGAACACGGCGTCTTAGTTCTGCGGATCGACCCGGTCGATGATTCCTATGTTTAGGAGCAGACGGAAGTGTTTCGGCGACTTCTTGAAGCCGAGGCTGAGGATGTCGTGGGCCGAGTAGCCGCTCGGGTTTTGCGGGTCGCTATAGCTGTCGGCAACCAAAGCTCCACTCCCGCAGCCACTGGCTTGCAGGTTCGTTTTCGAGGAGCGTATGCCACATAAGATCCAGCGCGTAAGCAGAGAGAGGCCGTGGGGGCTCGAGGATGCGCAGGTTCAGGGTCGCCGCCATCGCTTCAGCAGTCCGATGCGAGAACGGCAGCGGCCATTCTGTACTTCCCCCGACACACGCAGTCATACTCCCTGCGAGAACAAACCATCCTATAGAAATAACCTATAGATAAGCTAAAAATAATCAATTTGCCGAAATGTCGCCTCCCCCTTATGATTCTTTCCGTTGAAGCCATTCAAAGGATTCCCCATGAAGGTGGGGCGGATTTGGGAGGATGGGATGATTTCGAAAGACGGGATTAGGGCATTGGGACGCAGCAAGGAAGAGGAGTATTTCCGGAGGCAGGAAACGGAGGCGATAGAAAGGCTCCGCAAGGAAGCGGCCAGAAAGACTGAGCGGGCGGCAATGGGAGAAATCATTGACAGTCAGGACCCCAAGATCTTGACGAAACTTGAAGTCCTGGGATTTAACCCTGAAACCGTGAGTCTCCTGCACCTGCTGCCGCTCGTGCAGACCGCCTGGGCCGATAACCGAGTCGACCCGCGGGAAATGGCGCTGATCCTTGATCTGAGCCGTGAACGAGGCATTACGCCCGGGAGCCGATCAGAGCAGATACTTATCCAATGGCTGCGCAAGCGTCCGGCCAACGAGTTATTCCGGGATAGCCTAGAATTGATAAGTGAGCTCCTAAGTCCACGCCCAGCTGATGTCCGGCGGAAAAAGACACGGGAGATAGTAGAACTGTGCACCCGAGTTGCTGCTGCATCCGGCGGTTTGTTCGGTTTTGGGGAAAAAACATCGGGCGAAGAACGAAAGGTGATCAACCAATTGCACCAGCATATTGAAGCGCCGAAGGAAATGGCCGGGTCACCCCTGAATTGAGATGATGACTGAATCCTTCAGGCCATTTATGGAGAAAAGAAAAATGACCGGGGCGGATCCAAAAGTGGATCGCCCCGCCATTTCTTCACCCATGCTCAGAAAAGCCAGGCGATGGGTCATTATGATGGTGGGATCCACGGTGCTGTTTGTTGGCTTCGCGATGATTGTGCTGCCTGGGCCCGCTTTTGTGGTGATTCCGGTCGGCCTGGCGATTCTGGGTACGGAGTATGCCTGGGCGCGGCGCTGGCTGAGGTTCCTTCGGGATTCCGCACAAAAAGGCATAGGCAAAGTTAAGCCGTATGGTATTTTCTTCGGCGGGGCTGCGGGTGACCGCTTCAGTCGAGAAGCGGCCTCATCGGCCGGACCACGCAATGAGCCTGTGCAGCGGAGCCCTAAAACGTGAAACGCGGACAACAGGATCAAGGCATTGCCCATGCCATGATCAGCATTGAGGACTTGAACCGGCGTATCATTCGAATTGAATCCCTGCTCCTGATTCTAAGTGTGGCAGCCATAGCCTACGCCGATTATCAGGAGGGAAAGAGCAGCTCGATCGGCTATCTTTACCTGATTCCGCTGAGCTACAGCGTCCTCATTCACAGACTTCGGACTACTCTCCTGCTTCTTGCGATCTGCCTCTTCCTGAGGGACTGGTTCGGCCCCATCGAGCTGTCTCCCTGGCTTCTGATCCTGCGCGATTTCATGCTAGCCGGCATCTTTCTGGTGGTCGTTTGGATCCTGCGCAAGCTCGGAGGATACCGGCGGGAGTTTCTGAAGAGGGCGCAGGCACAACATGATGAACTGGCTATGGACGTAGCACTCGCAGCCGAAGTGCAGCAACATCTGCTGGCTGCCCGCGTCGCCCCGGGAACCGCCTGCGATATCGCGGCAAAGACATGGCCCGCCAGGCAGGTGGGCGGAGACTACTATGACTTCATCGATCTGGGAGATGGCCGGCTGAGTGTGGTCATTGCCGATATTTCCGGCAAGGGCTTGCCTGCAGCCATGCTCATGCCTGCGGCTCAGATCTCCCTGCGCACACTGGCATTGGGTGGGAAGGCAATGGACCTTATCCTCAAGGAGTTTAACGAGGTCCTGTTTCAGGCGACGGACCGCGCCCGGTATGCAACTCTTTTCTACGCGACCGTGGATCAGATGCCCGGCCGGATCCGATATATCAATGCCGGGCATGTTCCGGGGCTCCTGTTCAGAGGAGCGAACCGGCAGGTGGAGAAACTGGAAACAGGAGGACCGCCGGTGGGCCTGTTTCCCGGCGTCGCTTTCGCCATCGGTGAAGCCAAATTCGAGGAGGGAGATCTTCTGATCCTTTATACGGACGGCCTCACGGACGCGGAAAACTGCAAGGGTGAGTTTTTTGGCGATGGGCATCTGGTGGAATGCATTCGCTCTCTCCCGGACATGACCAGCGAGCAACTTATCGACTCAATCTACGATGCCCTGGCTCGGTTTACCTGCGGACCAATCCTGCCCGATGATTTGACCATCATTGCGATCAAACCCCCCAGCCATTACGGCCAATAAATCGAGTCACTCCAAAGCCGGGGCAGCAGGCTGCTATTGAGAGGTTTTTAAAGACCAAAGAGCAGCGCGGATCCCGATTTTTCACCGTTTAGAATCCAGACCAGAGGTTGACTGTCTTGAGGTCCTATGGCCACGCGCCGAGGCGACAAGCCCCCCAGTCTGCCGGGAACAGTCGCGCCGATTGCTAACATAGTAATAATCTATAAATCAGTTTATATTTATCTATTTGTCTATATGTAAATCCGTGGTTATAAATAGAGCCGTAAACGCCGCGACCGATTGCGGCTGGAGTGGAGAAAATGAAAAAGGAGGTCAATAGCATCATGAAGTGGTCCTGGCGGGTTGGAGAGTTTCTGGGAATCAGGGTTTATGTTCATGCGACATTCTTGCTGCTCATCGGCTGGATTGTACTGACGCACTTTATGCAAGGGCAGACGCTGCAGTCCGCCGTGGCAGGTGTGGTGTTCACGATGGCGATCTTCCTGTCTGTCCTGCTGCACGAGTACGGGCACGCGCTTGCAGCCAGAAGATTCGGCATCGGCACCCGCGATATCACGCTTCTGCCGATCGGAGGCGTGGCGCGCCTGGAGCGGATGCCCGAGGAACCCAGGCAGGAACTTTGGGTGGCGTTGGCCGGGCCTGCGGTTAATGTGGCCATCTCCGGAGCGCTCTTCGTTCTTTTGTTTGCCGTAGGCGCACTCCAGCCGCTGGTGGGGCTGAGCGTGACGGGCGGTCCGTTCCTGGAAAGGTTGATGGTCGCGAACATTTTCCTGGCCCTGTTCAACCTGTTGCCGGCATTCCCCATGGATGGTGGACGGGTGCTGAGGGCTCTGTTGGCCACCCGGCTGCCTTATGTGAGAGCCACGAAGATCGCCGGGTTTCTGGGACAAGGCATGGCCCTGCTTTTCGGGCTCGCCGGGCTTTTCGGAAACCCGTTCCTGCTCTTCATCGCCCTCTTTGTCTGGATTGGGGCCGCGCAGGAAACCGCTGCTGTGGAGGCAAAGTCAGCCCTGGGCAACGTGCCGGTTGGAAGTGCCATGATCACGGACTTCCGTCATCTATCCCCAGGGGATCCGCTTTCCAGAGCCGTCGAGCTGGTTCTGGCCGGGTCTCAGCAGGATTTTCCGGTGGTTGAAGGTCAGCGCATTGTCGGCATCCTGCCGCGCGGCGAGTTGATCCTGGCGCTCGCAAAACACGACCAGGGAAAGCCGGTGAGCGAGGTAATGTTGAGGGTATTCGACAGCGCCGATGTAGCCGAAACGCTCCAATCCGTTTATGAGAGGCTCCAGACTGGCCTTGCCCCGGCGCTGCCGGTAACTCGGAACGGGCGACTGGCTGGGATGATCACCGCAGAAAATGTGGGTGAGTTCCTGCTGATTCGCGCTGCTCTGGGAGCCAGAGTGAATGTGATGGCAGGCTCTGGGTAGCGACTGCACCGCATTCCAGGAAAGCGCATCCAGGTTTGTTTGCAGAGGCCGGGATAGCCTTCGGGGAGCGCAGAGGCTGAGATCGATTCCGGCGTCTGAGTTGCATGGGAAACGAAGTACATCACGAAACCGGAACATTCAAAATGGAGGTTGACATGAATTCAAGGAACGGTAAATCGAGAAAGACCATGGTTGGGATGTCCCTGATCCTTTTGTCTTCGTGCCTGTTCCCATTGGGAGCGGCCGCACAGGGCACGACGCAAGATCTCACCCGAACAAAGTCGCATTTGGCAGAACAGGTTCGGAAGGAACTGGTTCTCCTGCCTTATTACGGCATGTTCGATTATCTCACGTTCGAGATCAAAGAGATTGACACCGTGGTCCTGGCGGGCCAGGTCACGCGGCCGACCCTCAAGAGCGATGCGGAGAACGTAGTGCGCAGGATCGAGGCGGTCGGAAAGGTGGAAAACCAGATTGAGGTATTGCCGAATTCACCGAATGACGACCGGATTCGAATCGCCACATACAAGGCGATCTATTCCAAGCCGGGTCTTGACCGGTATGCACTGCGGGCCGTTCCCCCGATTCACATTCTCGTGAAAAACGGGGAGGTGACACTTGTGGGCTTTGTTGCTACGGAAATGGACAAGAATATCGCCGGCATGGCGGCTAACGGTGTCCCGGGCGTGTTTAAGGTCACGAACAACCTTCGCGTCGAGAAGGAAACTTCCTGAATCCGGGAGACAACTTAGCAAGGCACGACCATGGGACGTTGCTTCAGCCTAAGCTGTATTGAAGCGTAAACCAAAGGTCAGAGGGCCCTGTGGGGCAATGAGGATCCTTCTCAGAAATTATCTCAGGGCTTTGCGACGCAGAACGGTGGCCAGATTATGGCCGGGATCCGGCGCGTGGGCCGTCAAGCCCATGCGCCTGGCCCCGGTTCGCAGCCGATAGCAGACACGTCCTTGAGGGGCGCGGGACGCCAAGCGCATGCGCTACGCCCTTCCAGCCGTGGGCGCGTGCCGGAGAAGAAAGGAGAGCTAACATGTTTCGAACAGGCGCATACGTTGCGGGAACCATTGCGGCGATTATGATTTTGGTCTCAGAAGCTCGGGGGGACAACACCGGGAAACTAGGGTTTGAAATCGAAACAGGACCAGTCTGGCAGAGCCGCAACGACGTCCGTATCCCCAATGATACAGGAACGAAATTCTCCTTGCGCGACATCCAGGGCAGTGGCCCGTTCGCGGCCGCTCGGGTTTATTTCGACTATGCTTTTCTGCCGAAGCACGAGCTGCGGTTTCTGGCAGCGCCGCTCACGATTAAGGAGACTGGTCAGCTGGCGGAGCCTACCTTCTTTGCCGGCACCATGTTTTCGCCGGGGCAGCCTGTCGATGGCATTTATCAATTCAATTCTTATCGACTCACCTATCGCTACCGTATCTTTGAAGGGGATCGTTGGACATGGAAGATCGGGGTGACAGGCAAGCTCCGCGACGCCAAAATCGAATTGCACCAGGGTGGACTGTCGGCGGTCGATGACAATGTCGGATTCGTTCCCCTGCTGCATCTGGACGGAGAATATCGCTGGAATCAGAAATGGCGTTTGAACCTCAACATGGATGGATTGGCTGCCCCACAGGGGCGCGCGTTCGATATTGCGCTCAAACTGAAATACGACATTTCCAGGAACTGGGGTCTGAGTTTCGGCTACCGCATGCTGGAAGGAGGCGCGGATGTGAAGGACGTGTATGCCTTTGGTTGGCTGCATTATGCGGCGGCATCCATCTCTTTTCGCTTTTGATTGCGGGATCCAGGGTCAGTCATTCGGATCTGAAGCCATCGAATCCGTCATCCAAGTACGGCTGAATGGCATCGACAAGGCCGTGAACGTGGAACCCGAAAACCTGAGATTCCAGGGCGTGAGGGGCATCCCCAACTGCAAAAGTCAGTGTTAGCGGGAAGGATGGACTGTTGGAGGGACGGCTTGGTGCTGAACCGATGGACGTTTTGGGATATAGTAGATGGCTCTCAGACCCCTCCGTGACGAGGCGAACCAGCGAAAATGAAAACAAGAATCCTCCTTGCAGGCGCCACTGGATATATCGGCGGGCGGCTTCTCAGATTGCTCGAAACCGAAGGCTTCCCGGTATGCTGCATTACCAGGCGCCCGAAGTCCCTTGAGGGACGCATCGCCTCGAGCACCGAGATTGTGGCGGGCGATGTGCTCGATGCCGATTCACTTCAGTTGGCGATGGCCGGCGTGCATACTGCCTATTATCTCGTGCACTCGATGGGTACGGCCCGTGGCTTTGAAGAAATAGACCGCCAGGCCGCCGAACGGTTTGGCGCAGCGGCCCGTGCCCAGGGAGTTCAGCGGATCATCTATCTTGGCGGCTTGGGCGATTCCTCGCGCAATCTCTCGGCGCATTTGCGCAGCCGCCACGAAGTTGGCGAAATTCTGCGGCAATCTGGAGTTGCCGTAATCGAGTTTCGCGCATCGATTGTCCTAGGGTCGGGCAGCCTCTCGTTTGAGATGATTCGCGCACTGGTAGAACGTCTTCCCGTCATGATTACGCCGCGTTGGGTGAACATCCGTACCCAACCCATCGCCATCCAGGATCTGCTTCAGTATCTTCGTGCTGCATTGGATCTGACGGCCTCTGGATCTGCGATTTACGAAATCGGCGGCCCGGATCAGGTAACGTATGGCGAATTGATGCGCGAGTATGCTCGGCAGCGCGGATTGCGCCGCTTCATGATTGCGGTGCCTGTCCTGACACCACGGCTCTCGAGCCTCTGGCTGGGCCTCGTTACGCCGCTGTATGCCCGTATCGGCCGCAAACTGATCGACAGCATCCACCACCCAACGGTCGTGCAGGATGACGCGGCGTTGAGGGTGTTTGCCATCCGTCCGATTGGGGTGTCGGCGGCCATGGATAACGCATTGCGCAACGAAGACCGCGAGTGCGCCGAAACCCGATGGTCGGATGCGCTTTCCTCAGCCGGCCCAGCACCCCGTTGGGGCGGAGTACGCTTCGGCAACCGGCTCCTCGACTCCCGGACCATCCGCGTGGCAGCGCCAGAGACCGTGGCCTTCGCTCCGATCGAGCGCATTGGCGGCACGACCGGCTGGTACTATGGCAACATCCTCTGGCAAATTCGCGGTTGGCTGGATTTGCTGATCGGCGGCGTCGGTATGTTCCGCGGCCGACGCGACCGGGAACATCTGCAGACGGGCGATGTCCTCGATGGCTGGCGCGTGGAAGCCTTCGAACCGGGACGGAAATTGCGCTTGGAGGCGGAAATGAAGATGCCCGGGCGCGCATGGCTGGAGTTTGAAGTGACAGGGGAGGCAGGCGGCTCGATCATCCGGCAAACAGCCATCTTCGATCCCGTAGGCCTTTGGGGGCTGACGTACTGGTATCTGGTGTACCCTTTGCACCAGTTTGTCTTTGCCGGAATGTTGCACGGCATTGCCCGTGCCGTGGAACATCGCTCGGGGACATCATAAAAAATCTGAATCCAGGCCGGGCATGGAATACCGCGGATTCCGTGCTTTATAACAGGCGGAGCGATACAAAATAGCTTGCCGTGGCCACGATGCAGCAGAGAGCGGTGCCCCAAGCCGGGTCTGAGGCAATTTGGAGATGGAGGGAAAGCGTCCATCATCGGTCCCGGGAATTCTCTCGGGTTCCCTGCCTGGCGAATGGACAAACCGCCAGAGGCTCCCGCGGCGTACATGCGCCAGCGACGTCGCTCTCCGGAAACTTGGAACGCTCGAAAGATTGAAACACGAAGACGCGAAGACCGCAAAGATATATAAATAAAACCTTTGCGGCCTTTGTGACCTGGCGGTTTGACTGGTTTTGCTGTATTTGCCGCGGTTATGTTGCGGCCGCACTTATGTTGTGCAGCCGAGCATCCTTGGCTACAAATCCAGGAATCAATCTCCGGGCCATAACATAAATGAGCGCTACAATCCCTTAAGAAAGGCCATCAATCCTGTGCTGTGCCATTGGGTTCTCATCTTGTTTTTCTCTGCGATCTCGCAATGTGCGAGAGCCCGAGATTTCATTTCCAAGTCCACTTCGGCGTAGATATTGGTTGTGTCGAGAGACACATGGCCAAGCCAGGCGCGAATGGTATTAATGTCAACCCCAGCTCGCAAGAGATGAACTGCCGTCGCGTGACGTATGGTATGAGGGCTCACGTGCTTATTTAGCAGAGAGGGCATACGCTTCCCCGCCTTGGCGACGTAACGCCTCACAACTGCATAAATGCCGAAACGAGTGATCGGTTGCTTGCGCCGGTTTAAAAATACTCTTTCGGTTGGCATACGTCCGGAGATCGAGGAAGCAAGAGTGTTCGCCGTCAAAGACCAGAGCGGACAAAGTCGTATTTTGGATCCCTTACCCAATATCTTGACAGAAGGGGAAGTTCCCAACTCCAGATCGGCAATCGCGAGGCGTGCTGCCTCATCCGCTCGCGCCCCACTGTTGTAAAGAAACAGTAGGAGGGCATAATCGCGCATGCCCTGTGTGCTTCGCCGATCCGGTGCGCCGAGGAGCGCATCCATTTCGGGTTTTTCGAGGTATGCAATCGAGGCCCTGTTTGCTCTTTTGAAGGGAACCGTATTTATTGATGTATGCCAGCTGATACTTTCCGGATTCTTGGTTGCAACAAAACGGGCCAAGGCGTGGATCGCGGCCAAGCGCTGATTACGTGTGGATATACTGCAGCCTCGGGCTTTTTCGAGATGAGCTAAAAAGCCGCTAACAATATCCGGCGTTAGGTGTTCAAGGGACAATCGTTCTACTGGTTTCCCGATTTTTTCTGTAATGAAAGGAATCAATAGTGTCAGAGTATCCCGGTAGCTGATTTGGGTATTGCGTGACAAGTTCCGCTCGCTGACCAGATGTTCCATCAAAAAGCGGCGAATCCAAGATCCAAGGAGGTGGTTATCTGACATGGTCCACCTCCGAGAGAGAATAGCGCTCGAACCGGTGATTGGCTTCGCGCAGAAGCTCCGGTGTCATTTTGAGATAAACCTGGGTGCTCTGGATACTCAGGTGACCAAGATACGTGGAAAGACAGGGAAGCAGTTTTTGGACATTCGCCTCCTGTTGATACCACGTCACAAGACGATGAACTGCGAAACTGCTGCGAAAATCGTGCAAACGAGGCTGGAAGTACGAGCCATCGGTTCGTCTGATGCCGGCATGCCGACGGACAAACTTGAAGTAATACTCCGCCCTTTCCCGATTAAGGGGCTTACCAAGGCGGCTGAGAAAAAGGGAGGAATCTCTTTGATAATTCCTATGAGATTTCCGTGGCCCATCTATGTAGCTTTGTAAAACGGCGGTCAGTTTCGGCCCAATGGTCACCAACCTGCTTTTGAAAAATTTGCTTCTCCGGACGATCAGTAAACATTCGGCAAGATTGATGTCAGCCATGGTTAAAGCAAGGGCTTCGCTTATTCGTAGTCCCGTACCATAGAGCAGCAACAAGAGAGTCCTAAAAGTGGTTACAAATAATTCGCCAAGCCTGTGATATCTGTCGTTAAGTATCCTCGATGAATCGAGCAGGGCCTTGATTTCGTCTGAGGAGTAAATGTAAGGCTGGGCATAAGCCGGCTTCTTCGGCAATATGGTCGGCAAGGGCGAGGTATTTGCGTACCTCCGGGCAATGGCGTAACGATAAAACGCGGTGAGCATGGCATAGTCTTGATGCCAGGAAGTGGTGACGGCTGGCAATCGATATAAGAATGCCAGCACAGCCTCAGGACTTACGTGCAGAATATCCGCAGGCCCTACCCTGCGTGAAAAATGCCTCAGGTTCCGCGCTTCCGTATCGAAGCGCATCCCTTTTGCCCGCTTGAATGCGATGTATTCTTCTATGAGATCGGCCAATTTCATAGCAAACCTCCCAAATCGAAAGCGGCTACTTCCCGTAGTCCCGATAGATCAACCTTGGCGTAGATCTGAGTAGATGAGAGGCTTGTGTGGCCAAGATGATCACCGATTTCCTTGAGTGTGAAGCCCTCGGACAACAAGTGGGCGGCACACGCGTGGCGAAGTGAATGTGGCCCATGGTGAGGAAGCGAATCGGAATCCAGGATTTTCATGCGTTCGGCAACCACTTGATATAACGCAGTAGGAGACAGTGGCTTAAATGGGGCGAGTAACTTGATGAACAGTTCACGGTGTCCGCATTCAGGTCGAACGGAACTTAGGTAATGAAGAATCGCATTGCCTACAGCCGGCAATAGAGGGTACGTCTGCGAACAGCGCTGCTTGTATCGCCGCACCATAATTTGATCACGCTCCCAGTCTATGTCTTCCAGTCGCAGTCGCGCGACCTCAGAAACACGAAGGCCATAGACTGCAAATAGCAGGATGACGGCAAGGTCCCGTATATGGGCTGGTTTTTCGCTGTCCAGACTCGAAACCATGCGCCGGATATCGGGCCAAGACGGGCCTGATGGGATTTCTTCCTGCGCATAGATGCAAGGACCTTGAATGTCATCAGCTATCGATGAAGAGCACCATTTTCTGCTGCCTGCATGCCTCAGGAATGCCCTGATAGCATTGGTGTGAATCTTGATGCTGATTCGCGACAGATTTCTGTCGCTGCAGAAAGCCTGGTAAGCATCGACATCAGCCAGGCACAGTGACGAGATGGGACGCTTTTGTTCGCCGAACCAACGCAGGAAACACCCGACGTGCCATCGTCGATTCCTGACTGTCGCCGGAGACAACCCGCGTTCAACGTGCATCCATTTGACAAAATCATCGATCAAATCAGCAAAAGGCGCCGGCCTTATTTCTGGTTCCGGAAAACGCCCCAGAAATCGCAGCCAGTTCTTAGCAATGGCAAAAAACGTCTTGCGGAATTCGTGAACATCGCTAATCTTGCGAAAAGGATCGCGCCTTCGAGTTGTGCGGCGGCTTGCTGCCTGGATGTCTTTTTCAGTTACCTTCAGGTCGGGGCACTCTTTCAATTCATTGACAATGCGCAGCAGAGTAGCGGCCGTTCTCGTCAGCCATATGCGTGAGTAACCTTTTTTTGCGCAGTGTTCCAAAAACTGTCTACGTTCAAGGGCATAAGGCGCATTCTCGTGACGGGCGACAGCAAATGCGCTCTTTGTGCTCGGGAAGAGTTGTTTGAACATGGTTGGAATCTCCTTTGAAGAATTTCCAACCATTCAAAGGGCATTAGTTATGTTGCGTCAATTTGGAAAACACAAAGCAGAAGTGAGGACAAATCGGCTCAACACAACATAAGTGCGGCCGCAACATAACCCTACTTTATGTGCTGCAGCACATAAGTAGGGGTGGATGACTCCCGCCGTGCGCTAGTCCAAGTTTCCGTTCTCAATAAACCACGCGGGCGTGGCAGGCACTCTCCGGCTGCGGGTGTCCCCTGCATCCTTCCGCGATGATGAAGTCATTGCCGTCTTAGCGCACGATGTCAAAAATAGACAGGATGTTCGGATGATTGAGGGCGGCGAGCGCTTGGGCTTCCTTATGGAAGCGGACCATTCGGCCCGGAGGGAACCGTCCTTATGGCATACTTCGTCGAGGTAGCAGGCTCGCCTTTAGGGATGGACGTCCAGCGCCGAGTTGTAGATGTCTTTTATCTTCTGCCAGCGTTCTGGATCCACACCCTAAACTCCATAAACGAAGAACCACAGCCGGGGACAAAGTCCCATCCTTCCTCCTCTTGCGCAAAGACGGCGATAGGCCAAAGCATTAACACAAACAAAGGGACTGTGGCTGATTTTCTCGACATCTTTGATCTCCTACGGCTGGAGCTGGCTAGGACGGGTCCAGGTCGAGGAGCAGGTCGATATCGCCATACTTCCGGCAGCCGTTCAGACAGAGATGAATAAGAGTCTTGGGCAAGGCAGGCTGTTGCGCGTCGATTCGATCACCAAAGACGGGAAGTTGACGGGATCCGAAGGTTCATTATAGCGAGCTGGCAAAAGGGTCTCGATCTCAATAGGCCCGGACGGCAAAATGCCTCTTCCGAAGCCAAAGAAGTAATGGCAAAGGAAAATCGCAACCATCAACGGAGGGACAGTTACTTGTCCCCCTTCGAGTGTCCGGGAGGGACGAAATGGTTCGAAATAACTAATTCCGCATGCCAGGCTTTTCTTTCCTGCGCGACGACCTTCCGGCGTCTCCCGATTAATACTGCCATTTCAACGGTTAATCCTTCCAGGAGCAGCAAGTCGGCCGCTCGGAGTACCAGTGCTTCTGCCCGTTTTTTCCTCTCCTCCAGGACTGCTTCCAGGCTTCCTTCCGCATCGAACCAAAGTTCGGCCGCAGATGGCGGAAGGTTTTCGAAGACTGACAGAACACGGACAACGGTACCGGCGGGCCAGACCTGCGTAGCGAGATTGACGACGGCGACAGTGGACTCATAGGAGAAATCCACAACCAGGAGTATTCTCATGGCATTCTGAATCCCTAAAGTCATGCGATCATCTCGACCGCCGCGTTTACCGCAGAAAGGGACGAATCAGATAATCAAGTGCCGCAGCAACCGCCGCGGAACAGGGGATCGTGAGAACCCAGGCCCAAAGAATGTTCTTTGCTATCACCCATCGAACCGCCGAAGTGCGCCGAATGGATCCGACGCCGACGATAGCCCCGGTGATGGTGTGGGTGGTGCTCAAAGGAATACCCAGGAATGAGAGGAAAACGATGGTCGCACCGCCGCCGGTTTCGGCGCAGAATCCTCCTACGGGTTGAAGCTTTGTCAGGCGCATGGCCAAGGTCTTGACGATCCGCCAACCCCCTAAATAAGTTCCGAGGGCGATGGCCGCATGGCAGGAAAGGATAACCCACAGCGGCACTATTACTTTCCCTGATGATGACTGAGGAAGAAGTTGAACCGATATGAGCAGCGCTACGATTATTCCCATGGTCTTCTGTGCATCATTCATTCCATGGCTGAAGCTGAAAATCGATGCGGATACAATCTGCCCGCGGCGAAATAGGTGGTCCACTTTGCGCGGAGAGGTTTTTTTGAAGATGAGGTTCATAAGCATCATCATGAGCCGCCCCAGAATCATTCCCACCACCGGTGCGATCACTATATAAGGCAGGACTTTCATAAGGCCGTCGAGCTTGAGTGCAACCAGTCCTGCATGAGCTACAGCAGCCCCGGCAAAACCGCCGACCAGGGCGTGGGACGAACTCGAGGGTAGGGCAAGATACCAAGTGAGAACGTTCCAGACTATCGCTCCCAGCAGTCCAAACAGAACCATGTAGGGATCCAGGTACTGCTGGACAACAATATCCTTCCCGATGGTAGCGGCAACCCTTGTTTCAAAGAAGAAGGCCGCTGCGAAATTCCAGAAGGCAGCAAGAAGCACAGCGGCGCGCGGAGAAAGGACATGCGTGGCTACGATGGTAGCGATGGAATTGGCAGCATCATGAAAACCGTTCAGAAAATCGAATCCAAGCGCAATGATGATTATGAAGCAAACCAGCATAAATTGAGAGTCCATCTATTCTCCTGGCGCTCTTTACGCAAAATGCAGGGCCATTGGAAACCCGGCCAATTATCGGACAGCCGTTCGAGATCGAGGATGAAGATTGTGTGAATTCGAGGTTAAGAAACGGTTAAGCCGCATTTTCCGGTTTATACTTTTCCGGATTATTCACCCCAAGTGGTGCTCTATGAAGATTTGGAGGACGTTTACCTGCGATGACTGGAAAAATCAGGATCCTGTTCCTTTGTACCGGTAATTCGTGCCGCAGTCAGATGGCCGAGGGCTGGGCGCGGCGGCTTAAAGGCGATGTGATTGAGCCACACTCAGCCGGAATCGAGGTGCACGGGCTGAATCCAAATGCCGTGAAAGTTATGAAGGAAGCAGGCGTGGATATTTCAAGCTATCGCTCCAAGCATTTGGACGAGTTGCCCGACACAACATTCGATTACGTTGTGACGGTATGCGACCAGGCAGAGAAGAACTGTCCGTTTTTTCCTGGGGCAGTCAGGCGCATCCATGTCGGTTTCGACGATCCGCCCAGGCTCGCGAGGAATGCCAAGACAGAAGAGGAGGCGTTGAGTTATTACCGCTGCGTGCGTGACCAGATCCGTGCATTTGTCGAACAATTACCTGATTACCTGACGCGTAGAAGCTGAGGAAAAGGAGTTTATATCTCGAAGTCTGATGATGCCGCATTGCCGCAGATTTTGCTTGACCATGGCAGAACTCGCATAACTCCATGATATCCGAAAAAAGGGTGGCCAGCTGACCCGCGAGCGGTAAAGCGGTCCAGCAAGTGCTGTTCTACAGAGCCGTTTCGTATTAAAGCAAAAGGATTTCGAAGAATTCCCCGGCATCGGTCCTGGGGTTCTCATACACGCAGGTATGCGCTTCACAGAATCCGGGGCGTTAACCTAATCTTAACCTCATCTTAACAATAGGATCATTTTCTTCATGTACATTGTTGGTTTCCAGGGAGGAGACTATGCGGGCGAAGACCGCAACGCAGCTATTACTGCTTATGATGCTGTTCGGCTGCGGTGGAGGCTCAGGTTCTCGATCCGCGCTCAAAGTGGTCACTATCAAAGGATCCGATACGATGGTGATTCTTGGACAGCGCTGGGCGGAAACCTATATGGGGATTCATCCGGAAGCCAGGATTCAGGTTACCGGCGGGGGCTCCGGCACAGGGATCGCCGCTTTGATCAACGGCGGTACCGATATCTGTGAGGCCTCGCGCCCCATGAAGGACAAAGAAAAAGAGCAGGCGAAGGCCCGTCACGGAAAAGAAGTCAAAGAGATGCCCGTTGCTCTCGACGGCATCGCCATTTATGTGCACCGGTCTTCCACGATCCAGTCTCTCACGGTGGCCCAGCTCAAAGGCATCTACACGGGCAAAATAACCAACTGGCGGGATGTCGGCGGTAAGGACGAAAAAATTGTCGTCTACAGCCGCGAAAACAATTCCGGAACCTACGTTTTTTTCAAAGAGCATATCCTGGAAAATGAGGATTTTGCCCGCGAAGTTCAGACCCTGCCCGGCACTGCTGCTGTGGTGAATGCAGTCTCGAAGGATACTGCCTCGATCGGCTATGGCGGCATCGCCTATGCCACGGGTACACGTGCCGTTGCCGTCAAGCACGATGAAGGCGCCCCGGCGGTCCATGCCTCACTGCAAACAGTCCAGAGCGGCGAATATCCGCTCTCCCGGAACCTGTTTTTCTACACCATCGGCGAGCCGCAGGGCGAGGGGAAGGCTTTTATTGACTGGGTCTTAGGTCCGGAGGGGCAGAAGGTATGCGAAGCGGTGGGGTATTATCCGCTGATGCGAAAATAAAGGCGCGCTGGCATGAGTCGATGCCGGGCGGTGGTGCTTTCAGCGATCGCATCGCGTCCATCGCAATCCGGGGAAGCGCGTACCTGGCTATCATCTCACTCATCCTGATTTTCATATTTATCGGCAAGGAAGCCCTGCCCGTGTTCACCTCGTCCGAGGTCCGCAAAGAAGCAGATATCGGAACACTCTTTATGCCCCAGGCGGCGCGCCCTGATGGAGTTGTAGAGTTCACCTGGCAGCCCGTGTCGGAACACCCGAAATACTCCATACTGCCCCTCTTCGTCGGCACGCTCAAATCAACGGTTATTGCGATCCTCATTGCCATCCCGCTCTCGGTCGCGAGTGCTCTTTACACTTCTGAATTTGCCCCGTCCTGGGCCCGGGAAATCATCAAGCCCGCTATTGAGATTCTGGCCGGAATCCCCAGCGTTGTCATCGGCTTTTTCTGCCTGATGGTGCTGGCCGATTACCTGCAGAAGGCGTTTGGCTGGACCTATCGATTGAACGCAACGACGGCAGGGGTAGGATTAGCGCTTGCCGTAATCCCGATCGTGTACACGGTGGCCGAAGATGCATTCTCGTCAGTGCCGCAAACCTTCCGCGAAGGATCTTTGGCGATGGGAGCATCCAGCTGGCAAACGGCATGGCGGGTGGTCCTGCCCGCGGCGATGCCGGGAGTCCTGGCCGCCTGTGTTCTGGGTTTTGGACGCGCCATCGGTGAAACCATGATTGTCCTGATGGCGTCTGGCAACGCTGCACTTCTATCTCTCTCACCCACGGATTCCATCCGTACCTTCTCGGCAACCATCGCGGCTGAATTGGGTGAAGTGGTTGTGGGCAGCGCTCATTACCATGTGCTCTTTTTCATTGGCGCCTTCCTTTTCATCCTTACATTCCTGTTGAATCTGTTTGGCCACTGGTGGGTGGGACGCCTGCAAAAACGGCTTCAAGGAGCGTCCTGACGATGATGGACCGGACCAGGTTAGCGGGCGGGCTCCTGCAGTCTTTGTCGGCTTTGGCTTGCGTCATTATTGTCGCGATGGTGATCATCGTACTGGGCAATATCCTCATCCATGGGGTGCAGCGCCTTACGATCGATTTTTTGATCAAGGCCCCGGCGGCGGGCATGACGGGAGGAGGGATTTTCCCTGCGATTTTCGGGACTTTCGCCCTGGTGCTGCTGATGACGATCGCGGTCATCCCGCTCGGCGTCGCGACCGCCATTTATATGCATGAGTATGCGCCCAAGCGCTCGCGCCTGGTGCACCTCGTCCGTTTGGCAATTCAAAATCTTGCGGGAGTTCCGGCCATCGTTTTCGGTCTTTTTGGCCTCGGGTTTTTCATCGAATTCGTGGGCCGCGGGGTGGATCACGCCTTCTATGGGGGGAAACTCGTATTCGGACAGCCGGCCATCATCTGGGCTTCCCTCACCCTGGCTCTGCTTACCCTTCCGACCGTCGTCGTGGCAACCGAGGAAGCCTTGCGGGCCATTCCGCAGAGCTATCGCGAGGTGGCGTATTCTCTGGGAGCGACGCGCTGGCAGATGATTCAAAAAGTGGTGCTGCCGCAGGCGGTCGGAGGAATTTTGACCGGCGGGATCCTGGCCATAAGCCGCGGTTCGGGAGAAGTCGCCCCCGTCATGTTTACCGGGGCGGCCTATTTCCTTCCCGAATTGCCCACCAGGTTGAACAGTCAGTTCATGGAACTGGGCTATCATGTCTATGTCATGACGACTCAATCCCCCGATGTGGAAGCTACCAAGCCGATCCTTTATTCGACCGTGCTGGTTCTGTTAATGCTGACCTTCCTGCTTAATTTTACAGCTATCATCATTCGCGCCAGGATACGCAACAGGCTCCGATATGCTCGTTAGTTCCATCGATGCGGCCGCGCCAATTGCGGTCGCCACCCTCCAAACAAAGGACCTGTGGGTCCGGGCGGGGAACACTGAGATCATCAAGGGCATTAATATCGAAGCCGGAAACGGGGAAATCCTGGCCGTCATCGGCCCGGCGGGGGCGGGGAAAACCACCTTTCTCCGCTGTCTCAACAGAATGTCGGAGCTGGACCCGGACCTGAAAGTATCGGGCAGGGTTTTACTGCGCGGCAAGTCGGTTCATGACGGTGACATCGATCTGGCCACCTTGCGGCGCAAAGTCGGAATGGTATTTTCCGTCCCGACCCCTTTGCCGATGTCGATCGAGGACAATCTCACCTTCGGCCTGCGTCTCTCCGGACTCCCACGCAGCCGGCACCTGGAAAATCTGGAGAGGGCGTTGCGCGCGGCGTATCTCTGGGAAGAAGTAAAGGACCGGCTCGCAGAACCGGCTCGCAATCTCTCGGGGGGGCAGCAGCAGCGTTTGTGCCTGGCCCGGACATTGACACTCGAACCCGAAGTGCTGCTCCTCGACGAGCCCACCTCGGGCCTTGATCCGATATCGACCGCCAGGATCGAAGCGGCCCTCCAGGAACTTAAATCGGAATTGGCCATAATCCTGGTCACCAACAACGTAAAGCAGGCGGCGCGGGCGTCGGACCGGACCGCCTTTTTTCTTTTCGGCGAATTGATCGAGTTTGAAAAAACCGAGAAGCTGTTTACCACCCCGCGGGATAAGCGGACGGGCGACTACATTTCAGGGCGATTCGGATGAAACCGCAGTTGGCGAAACTCGAGACGAAAAAACTCAATTTGTGGTACGGGGAGTTTCAGGCGCTGAAAGAGGTGTCCCTTGCCGTGCGGCCGTGCGCCATCACATCCATAATAGGGCCTTCGGGGTGCGGCAAATCCACCCTCCTACGGGTCTTCAACCGGATGAATGAGACTATTCCGAAGGTGCGGATAAAGGGAGATGTCCTTCTGGACGGAGCCTCCATTTTTGATCCTGCATTTGACCTGAGGCAGCTGCGCAAGTGCGTTGGAATGGTTTTTCAGCGTCCCAACCCGTTTCCGCTCTCGGTTTTCGAAAATATAGCCTACGGTCCCAATATCCATAACCTGGCACGGAACGACGATTTGAACGGGCGAGTCGAGAAAGCATTGCGGCAAACGGGACTTTGGGAGGCTTTGAAAGACCGCCTGCATGTCTCGGCACTGTCGCTTGCGCCCGAGCAGCAGCAGCGCGTCTGCATCTCGCGGCTGCTCGCGGTCGAGCCGGAGGTTCTTTTGATGGATGAGCCGTGTTCGGCCCTCGATCCAATTGCTACCGCCAGAATCGAAGAACTGATGATCGGGCTCAAATCAAGCTATACCATCATCATCGTCACGCATAATATGCAGCAGGCGGCGCGAGTATCGGACGACACGGCTTTCATGCTGCTTGGGGACCTGGTCGAAGTAGGGGAAACCCAGACGGTATTCACTCGCCCTGTGGATCAGCGCACAGAACAATACATATCGGGGAGATTCGGCTAGATGCAGCGACATTTCGATGAACAGATGGACGATTTGTTGCAGAGGCTTCTGCTCATGGGGCGCCTTGCCGAGTCCATGATCCAGGTGGCCATGCGGTCTTTGATTGAGCGCAATGAATCGCTCGCGGCCGAAGTCCGAACGCGGGAACAGGAAGTGAACGATCTCCAGATTGAGATCGATGACCGCGCGATCAAGCTCACCGCGCTGCAGCAGCCGGTCGCCTCCGACGTCCGTTTCCTTTTTACAGCCACCCGCATCGCCACAGAACTGGAGCGTATCGCAGACCAGGCAATCAACATCAGCGAGAATGTCCACCATGTGCTTAAAGCACCTCCGCTCAAGCCGATCGTCGATCTCCCGTTGATGGGAGAAGTAGCGGAAAAGATGATGCGGGACAGCCTCGAAGCTCTCGTACGGCGGGATTGCTCGCTGGCCAACAAGGTATTTCAGGACGAGAAGACCGTGGATGCTTTCCGCAACCAGATCTTCCGAGTTCTTCTGACCTATATGATGGCTGATCCCGGCACCATCGAACGCGCGATCGGCCTGATCCTGATCACCCGCAACCTGGAGCGGGTGGGAGACCATGCCACCAACATCGCAGAGGAAGTCATATACATGGTGGAAGGACGCGAAGTCAGGCACATGTACGAAAGCAAAACTCGCGAAACCGAAAAAATCAAAAAGGACCGGGATTAATCTCCCTGCCGCAGCCATGCCCAAAGAAAAGATACTTGTTGTCGATGACGAAAAAGACCTCATCGAGCTTGTGCGCTACAACCTGGAATTGGAAGGATTCAAGGTGTTTTCGGCGTTGGACGGGGAAAGCGGGCTGACCATGGCGATAAAATTGATGCCGGATCTTGTCCTGATCGACCTCATGCTGCCGGGAATCGACGGGCTCGAGGTATGCAACCGCTTGAAGGGTTCCGAGCGCACAGCCAGGATCCCGATCATCATGCTGACCGCGAAATCGGCAGAGTCCGACCGGGTGGTCGGATTGGAGTTGGGCGCGGATGATTACGTTACCAAACCATTCAGCCCGCGCGAGCTTGCTGCCCGGGTTAAAGCGGTGCTTCGCCGCTCTGCGCCGGCCAGTCCTCCCCCGGACCTTCTAAAGCGCGGCGGTCTGAGCATAGATTTTGTGCGCCACGAGATCACCTGCGAAGAAAAACCTGTCTCTTTGACCGCAACCGAATTCAAATTGCTGCAGTTTCTTGTTTCTCATCCGGGACGGGTCTTTTCCCGGGGTGAAATCATCGAAAGTGTGCTGGGAAAGGACCTGTTGGTACTGGACCGCACCGTCGACGTCCATGTGATGTCCCTGCGGCGGAAGCTGGGAAAATGCGGCGATTCGATCGAGACCATCCGCGGCTTTGGCTACAGATTCTGCGAAATGGAAGCCTGATACCAGCCCATAATAATACCTGTCTTCATCATTCCTTAAAGATTCCATCACGCAAAAAAGATCTTATTTTGATGATATCCTCATGTGGACTTAACCACGGATAAATGTTCCGCGGATATCCTTCTCCTTCCGGTTTTTCCCCCGGTAATACATTGGCCCAATTATTAATCAGGAGAAGGTCCATGCAACGAATTCGGCCCGAATTGAACAAAACCTGTCTCTCCGCACAAGGCACTGCATTGCGGCGCGCGATCGCGGCTATCCTGTTGGCAACCCTGTTTCTAATGGGTCTTCCTTGGGCGGTCGCCCAGGGCGGCGCTCAATTGGCCGGCGCCATCAAAGACAGCAGCGGAGGAGTCCTGCCGGGCGCATCGGTTACCGTGGTCAATGAGCGCACGGGCGCCATGCGCTCCACGCTTTCCAACGACAGCGGTTATTACGTTTTCACCGTCCTGCAGCCCTCGACCTACACGGTCAAGGCAAGCGCGAGCGGGTTTGCAGTAGCCGAGCGCAAAGAGGTCGTTATTCTGACGGGCGAGTCGGCAACGCTGAATCTCACGCTGAATCCGGCGGGCGTCTCCGAAAGCATAACCGTTACGGCTACTCAGGAAGCGATGGCGGATACGACTTCGGCCCGGATCGGCGCGAACGTGAACGAGCGGGAGGTCGGCAGCCTGCCGCTCAATGGCCGCCAACTGTCACAGCTCTACCTCCAGGCCCCCGGATCGGTCAACACGGGTTCGGGCACCTTTTCCGACATCCGGTTCAGCGGCAGGTCGAATGAACAGAATGCGGTCCGCTACGACGGCGTGGAAGGCTCCGCAATCATCGACTCGAACCCCGGAAACATGAACGGCGAGCTTTCATCCCCTTTCCGCTTGCAGACCAGCCTGGAAAATGTCCAGGAATTCCGAGTCGATTCCAGCAACTACCCTGCAGAGTACGGCACCGGAACCGGCGGCCAGATCAGCGTCAGCACCAAATCGGGAACCAACGCATTCCACGGCTCCCTCTTTGAATATTTGCGCAACGACGTTTTTGATGCCCGCAACTTTTTCGATAAGGCCGGCAAATCGCCCTTGCGCCTGAATCAGTTCGGCGGGTCCGTCGGCGGTCCGATCGTGAAGGACAAGCTCTTCTTCTTCGGCAGCTACGAAGGCTACCGGCTGCGGTCCGGCATCAATATTGTGGAGGCCGTCCCGAGTGACGCGACCAGGGCCAGGGCCGTTCCCGCGGTAGCCCCCCTGATCGATGCGTTCCGTGGTCCGGGCGGATTCATCATCCCGAATGCATCCACGAATCCTGATTTTTCGATCTACCAACTGGCCACCAATGTCGCGGTTGATGAAAATGCGATGGGACTCCGCTTCGACTACCGAATCAACGAAAAATACACGATGTATACGAGGTACTTCAGGGATCAGGGAACAACCAGCCAGCCCGAGGGCGTTACCGGGCGCCGTTCCTACTATCGCACCTTGCCCCAGAACGCGGTGATATCCCTGCAGGGAGCGTTGACCCAGAGGTTGATGAACGAAATCAAGTTCGGCTATAACGGCGCCCTGACCCGCGTGGCGGGGAGCGCGCCGACCGTGAATGGTATCGACATGTCCCAATTAGCCATCAACCTGTCGGGCAGTGTCGCCAATACCGGGATTGCCGGCCAGGGCGCCTCATCCGGCATCGCGGTTCCGGGCGGCCTGATCCGCGGCACGAGTGCCTTCAACGGACGAGGTTTCCCGTATACCCCCTACTCCCTTTCCGTGATTGACAGTTTGAGCTGGGTCCGCGGCAATCACACGGCAAAGTTCGGGTTCGAAGCCCGGATGCTGAACCTCTACACCAATATCCTCGGCGGTACGACTTACTCGTATGCAAACCTGAACGACTTCCTGGCCAATAAAGCGACCCAGGTCCAGTACGGCGGCGACCTGAGCGACCCGAGCCCCTTCAATAACGGCGCCACCGGCAACCGGCTGATGAAAACCAACTTCTACATCGGCTACGCTCAGGACGAGTGGCGGCTGAAATCGAATCTCACATTGAGCTACGGTTTGCGGTACGAGTACTACACGGTGATGAAGGAAGAAAACAACCTGAACGTTCAATTCGACATCACTTCAGGGAAGCTGTTTTCCCCCGACCGTCCCTTCTACCAGTCCGTGAAGACCAACTTCGGGCCGCGCGTCGGCCTGGCCTGGTCGCCATTCCCCTCCCGCAAAGGGTGGCTTGGGGGAGGCAAGACCGTAATCAGGACCGGTTTTGGCATTTACTACGGGCCGGGGCAGATTGAAGATCAGATCCAGCCGGTTCAGAGCGACCGCATCAGTTCGACCTTAAGCGGCGGCGCCTACCCGGTGGATCCCAAGGTGTTGAGGGACGCTTTCATCAACAATCCGAACAATCGCCAGTATCAGCCGCGCGCCTATGATCCCAATTATAAGGTCCCGGAGCGCATTTACCAGTACAGCGTTTCGCTCCAGCAGGAACTGCCTTACAAGATGAATCTGACTTTGGCCTATGTGGGGGATGTGGGCCGCAACCTCTTCCTGCGCGCCTGGAGCAACAAGGTTGTATCGGTAGCTACAAATCCCGATCCGACCAAGGCGGCAACCCCGATCCGGGAGTTTTCAATCATTGGGGCTAACGGCTCCGTGCAGAATCCCTACGCCGAAATTGACTACAAAACCAGTGGCGGTGAAGACCGCTACGATTCGATGCAGATTGGTGTCGGCCGTCGCTTCACGACCGGCGTAACGCTGAATTCCCAATATACATGGGGGAGGAGCTACGGCAACACCTCGGGCTCGAATGACGCCCTGACTGCCAACAACCCCTTCGATTTCAACAACGACTTCGGCTACAACGTATTCGATGTCCGCCAGTCCTTCAACCTGAGCGCCATCTACGCCATTCCGCTCAAAAAAAATATGGGCGGCACTGCCACGGCGCTTCTCGGCGGCTGGGAGGTCGGCACGATTTTCAACGCGCGCACCGGCCTCCCGCTCGACGTCCGCGTGGGACGTAACGACATCGTATACGTGGACGGTGCCGGGCTCTATTACAACAGCCCCGCAGCCGGGCGCACCGCGCTAATCAACACTCCCGGCGGCGGCGCCTCCCGGAACGTAAGGCGCCCCGATCTGGTTGCCGGGGTCAATCCCTATCTCAATAACGATCGGGCTTTGATCAATCCGGCCGCGTTCGCAATCCCGCGGCCCGGAACGGCCGGCAACCTGATGCGTGGCGCTTTGCGCGGGCCGGACTTCCGCCAGGTGGACTTCATCGTGAACAAGCGAATCCGCATCGCGGAATCCTCGAACATCGAATTCCGCGCCGAGTTCTTCAATGCCTTCAACATGACAAATTTCGCCAGCCCGCCGGTGACTTTGCCGAACCAGTTGGGTGTGGGTACCAACCTGCTTCAGCCTGGCCAGCCGTATACCGCCGCAGCGGCAGGGTCCTTTGGCGTCATGACTTCCACTGTGGAACGAACGGTGGGATTGGGCACCAACCGGCAGATTCAGTTCGCCCTGCGCTTCAATTTCTAGCGGCTCGGCACCACCTCCACATTCGAAAAGGGGCACCGAATGGTGCCCCTTTTTCTGGTCCGACGGCGTTTGAATCAGAGCTGATCAGGCGCGCGGAAGAAAAACCGAAAATGTGGATCCGCGGCCGACCTCGCTCTCAACTTCGATTCGGCCCCCGTGGACTTCGACCAGGTGCTTGGCAATGGAAAGGCCCAGGCCCGTTCCTCCCAATTCCCGGGACCTGGCGGCGTCAGCCCGGTAAAATCGCTCAAAGATCCTCCCCTGATGCTCTTTCGGAATGCCAATCCCGGTGTCGGAAACCCGGATAGTCACAAATTCACCCGCTTCCGTGGCACGTACCAGGATGCGGCCGCCTTCCGGAGTGTAGCGCACCGCATTATCGAGAATATTCTGCAGGATTTCCTGCAGCGCACCCGCATCACCGCGCACCGCCGGTAAATCCGAGGGGTATTCCTCATCCAACTGCAATTTTTTTTGCCCGGCGTTCATTCGGGCATTTTCAATGCAGGGGCCGACGATTTCGCAAATGAGTACCCGCCGGAATTCCAGCTGCAACTGCCCGGCTTCGATCTGGGATAGGCGTAGCAGATCGTCGGTCAACCTGCCGAGACGTTTGGCATTGTTTCGAATAATCTCCAGGAACCGCTCCCTGTTCTGATGGTCGTCCAAGGCCCCTCCCAGAAGGGTCTCGGCAAAGCCCTGGATCGCTGTAAGCGGGGTCTTGAATTCGTGGGAAATGTTTGCGACGAAGTCGCGGCGCGCCCTTTCGAGGCGGCGCAACTCGCTGATATCGTGGAGAACCATGACGGCGCCGGCAATATTGCCTTCGGACCGAACCGGCGCTGCGGTCACGGCAAAGCACTTCGTACGAGATGTTCCGACCACGAGTTCGCTTTGCAGGATGTCGCTTCCTCCCAGCACTTTTTGAATTGCTTGCAGCAGGTCGGACTGGCGGATCACTTCGGCAATGGGCCGATCGAGCCATGCTCTGTCGATCACCAGGGCTCCGCAAAAGGCTTCATTGCAGAATGTAAGGCGTTGATTTGAGGATATCACGGCGACGCCTTCGGCCATGCTGCGGAGGATGGCAGCAGACTGATTCCTTTCCCTCGTCAATGCGCTGATGGTTTTCTCAAGTTGGGCGGCGGTTTCGTTAAGTGTGCCGGCAAGATCCGCCAACTCATCCTCTTTGAGTTCCATCGGCAAAGGCCGGAAATCACCTGCCGCGACTCTGCGTGAAAACTGCTTCAGGCGATTGATGCGGTTGGTCTGGCTGTGAAACCAGCGCAGGGATACTCCGCCGGCCAGCCCCAGGATCCCCAGAGAGGCTGCCCAAAGTCGCCACCGGAATCCCGCCAGCGCCGTATCCAGGCGCTCCATCGGGATAGCTAAGCGGACTACCACCGGGTTGCCGTTCCTTTGCGCATGCCGCACTGCAAGATATACCAGATCGCGCCCCAGGGTGTCGCTGTGGCGCACAGCTCTGCCCTCGCCGGATGCCAGGGCCTCCTTGAATTCCGGCCGGCTGGAGTGGTTTTCCATTTTGAGCGGAGCAGTTTCCGAATCGGCGAGGACCCTGCCCTCGGACGTTATTACCGTGCATCGAGCCCCGCTTTTCGCCATCCATTGGGCCCACGACTGCAACGCGGCTTGGTCCTCAGAATCAGGGACATGTCCATCGGCGAGCCGATCGAGGGATTCAAGCCGGTCGATGGCAGACTGCCTATAGTCGCTCCGCAAAGCCTGGACTGTGTACAAATCCACTGCGGCGATCACAGCAAGCAGCAACGAGGAATGGACAAGGGCTAATTGCCAGAACAAACTGGACCTCAACTGCCTTAATAGCATCCTCATGATTCTTCAGCGCCTCTCAGGCGGTGCTTCCGCCATAAGCTGTTGGCGGTCCAGCCGTAACATGCGTGCATAGTATAGTTTGAGACTCAATTCCACATGATCAGTTCTACTCTTAAAAAAGTCCAGAAGCAATGAACAGTCTCCGCTGTCCAAACAAGGGATGCCTACATGCGCGAATAGCCGGGGCGGATTAAGAAGTGGGAGCGGGAATGGCGCCCGACTGGGCGTTTATGGACCGTACCATTCCGCTTACGGCAACGGGAAAACCCACTTGCTCCACGCGCGGTACCGGGAATTGGTGACCGCAGCCTCTATCGCCAGAAACACGGCCTGACCGTGACCGGAAACTACTCAATGCGCGACCTTGTGGAGCACGAGATTGATTTTGTAACTCCTGAAAGAGATTTCATTGAGGTCAAAAGGGGGAAGGCCGGTCTAATAGACTTCAGTTGGTTTTCCAGGATTTTTCCGCGCGACCACCTGACGGTCATTTGCAGATCGCCGTTCACGTCAAAACAAGTGACCGGAGTGACCTTAGAGGAGTTTTTGTTCTCCGCACCTACTTCTCTCGTTTATAGCGAATAGTTGATTTCGTTCTGGTTTTTGGATACGAGGAAACTGCCCGACCGGCAAGAAAGCCCGTCACGACTCGCTTGAGTTTGCGAGCGCTGGAATTCGAGTTTATGAATCTGCGGGTGCTACCGAGGTGATTGCCCGGGGCGAGGGAAAACGAAGTAGACCGCAATCGCTGCATAGCAGACGAATGCAGCGACCTCGTTCACCCAGGCGAACCCCGCTCCCGCAGCATAGGCGACAGGGCCCCAAACGATCGAATCGCGGGTCCCCTTTCGAAACAGGGAACGGTCGACATGTTCCTGGACGAGTTCGTCCCTGCGATGCCTATGCCGGCGCATAAGAACGAATCCCAACGCCATCAAGAACATCACCAAGCCGTACAAAGAGTCGTGCGCCGCTATCTGGGGCACCTTGATCTCCAGCACGAGGAGCGTGACTACGATGGGAAAGACTCCGTCGCTCAGGGCTTCCAGGCGTCCCCGGCTGACATCTTCAGGCGCTGCATTTTTCTTCCTTCCCGTCATGGCTGGCCCCTCCTTGGCCGCTCGCATAAATCAGGTCCCGTGACGCCCTTTCCTCAGGCCTGTCGGGCGGCGACAACGATGCTGCCCTGAACGCCGCTTTCGATTTGCTGCACGATACAATCGGCAACACGCGCGGCGGGCAGGCCGGCAGCGGTGTCCATGCGCATGGCTTGCAACGTCTCGGTAATCCAGCCGGGCGAAACCGCGTTGATTCGCACCCTGGATCCAAGTTCCACGGCGGCTGCACGTACGAAGCCTTCTACTGCCGCGTTAACCGTCGTGAGGATCGAGGCGCCCGGCATTGGATGCTGTGCCAGGACTCCTGTCGTGAGGGTGATCGCGCCTCCGTCATGAACAAACGCGGCGCCGAGGCGAACCACATTGACCTGCCCCATGAGTTTGTTCGCAAGACCGTGAGCCCAGTCCTCGTCGCTTGCACTCTCCCAGGGAACAAAGCGCGCTGCTCCAGCAGTACAGGCAATCGCATCGACGAGCCCCACCCTCTTGAATAGAGTCTTCAGCGAGGCCGGATCGGCGATGTCCACTTTTTGCTGTGCGCGGTGAAAGGAAGCCTCAATGACCTCCGCCTTGTTTTGCAGGGCCTTTACCAGGTAAGATCCCAGCAGGCCGGAAGATCCGATAACAAGTATTCTCTTCATGATGTTCACCCTCCATTCAGCCGCCTTACCTCATCAGTGTGATCGCGGCATGCAACCGGACTGCCGCCCAGCCCTGCTGCTGATAACTGAAAAGGCCTAGCGGCGAAGGGCTGCATACACCAGATGCGGCGATGCGCCGTTGACGCGCACCATGCGGACCCAGAGCAATGTCATGTGCTCGAGATGCAGCGCCTGCTCCAGTCCTCCCACATCCAGTGCCTCCCAGCCCAGCTGCTCAATCAATCCGGCGACCATTCGTTTGGCGCCGGCGTCGTTTCCACAGAACAGCATGGCAGGCTTGACGCTATAGGCCGGATAGGCGTTGTCCTCAAAGTTTTCGTATCCATAAATGGAAAAGGCCTTCACCACCCTGGCCTCGGGAACCAGGTTCTGCACCATCTCAGACCCGGATGTAACGCTCTTCAGCCCATGCGTGATACCCGGACCGACCGGATTCGTGCAGTCGACGAGGGTTTTGCCTTTGAGTTCGGCAGCGACGGCTTTGAGGATTTCCTCATTGGCCTGAAACGGTGTCGCGAGGAACACAACCTCAGCGCTGGCCAATGCTTCCCCGGGAGGAGCGACCGCAAGCCCGGGATTTCTCGCAAGCGTTTTCTGAACACTGTCCGAATTGGTGTTGGCGGCGGCCAGAGTTACATGGTGCCCGAGTCGCTGCAGATGATCTGCCAAAGGTGCACCCACGTTGCCATAGCCCAGAAAAACGATTTTCATAATTGACTCCCGCTCAACTGTGTTTCACCTCGGTCGATGCCAATGAGCCGGCAGGCAATCGGCTCGACCCTTCCATGCGACCGGCGTTCCGGCGCCAGGAGCCTCGGCTATCGGCCCAGAGCCTCGACAACAAGCCGCGCCGCAGCTGCCCCCGAGTATTGCTGCTGGCCCGTCACGAGCAGTCCGTCGCGTACGGCAAACTCGCGGAACATCTGATCCACGACGAAGTTGGTGCCTTCGATTTTGCGAGCTTCGTCTTCGATCCAGAACGGCTGAATTCGTTTGCCCACAAAGCTGTCGGCGAATTTCTCTTCGCTGGTCGCAAAGCCCGTCCACGTCTTGCCCTTTACAAGCAGTTCACCGCTCGAGAGCTTCGTTTCGAGCAGCAGGCAGGTCGCATGGCAGACCAGCGCCGTCACCTTCCCCGCCTCGTAGAAAGCCGCCACAAGCTGCTGCAGTTTCTCGTTGCCCCGAAAAGTCACCATCGGCGACTGGCCGCCGGCGAAGAACACGGCATCGTAGTTCTGCGGGTCGACCTCGTCGATGCTTCCAGTGTTCTGGAGCAGGCCGAAGTGTTTCGACGACTTCTTGAAGCCGAGGCTGAGTATGTCTTGGGCAGAGTAGCCGCTCGGGTCTTCCGGATCGCTATAGCCATCGGCAGCCAACGCTCCGCCTTGCGGGCTGCGGATTCCTACTTCGTACCCAGCCTCGGTGAAAGCCCAATACGGGTGAGTCAGCTCTGCCCACCAGAAGCCCACGGGCCAGCCGGTGGTGGGCGAAGTTGACGGATTAGCAACTACAATCAAGACCTTCTTTTTTCTGTTGGCATTCGTCACATTGACATTGGCACTCATGCACAATCCCCTTTCATTGTCCCGCACGAGAGTCAAGATATGACTTTCTAATGATTGCAGCAATGTTCTCTAATGAAATGAATAGTTGCATCATTTGCAACAATCAGCGTGCTTTTCGCGACCGGCGGTGGCCAGGGGCAGCCGCGACAGGATCGCGGGTTGATTCAGGGGCAGCTTCTGTCGCGGCGCGGAGGAACACTTCCCGCAGCCACCGGTTGGCAGGTTCATTCTCGAGGCGAGGATGCCACATCAGATTCAGGGAGTAGGCAGATAGCGGCAACGGCGGCTCGAGGATGCGCAGGTGCAAGGTCGCAGCCATCGCCTCGGCTGCCCGGTGCGAGACCGTCAGGATGCTGTCGGTGGTTGCCGCGAGGAGGAGCCCCGAGAGGAAGAAAGGAACAATCCGCTGGATTCGCCGCTCAAGGCCGCGGTCCGCAAGCACGCTGTCGACGTGGCTCGGCCGGCCCAGGGGGGAAACCACAATGTGATCGAGCGCCAGATACTCGTCGAGGGTCAGGCGTTTGCCGACACGCGGATGATCTTCACGCACGACGCAGACAAACCGGTCCGTGAAGAGCTGACGGGTGCGGAACTCGGGCGGAAAGTGCCCGAGGATACAGACCGAAAGGTCCGCCGCTCCATCTCGCAGCGGAATCCAGTCGTCCGTGACGCTCGGAAGGAACTTCAGCGACACATTCGGGGCTTCCTTGCGCAAAATGCGGTCCACTGTCGATCCCAGAACGAGCAGTACGTGATCCGTGGTGAAGATGGTGAAGGTGCGATTCAGTTCGCGCGGCGAGAAAGGTGCGGCGGCGCCAAGTACGCGCGTCGCTTCCTCCACAAGGCTGCGCACCTGCGGCCTGAGTTGTTCCGCACGAGGGGTGAGAACCATCCTGCGACCGGCCCGTACCAGAAGCGGATCGTCGAGCCGCTCGCGAATCCGCGCAAGTGCGTGGCTGGTTGCCGGCGTGGAGAGCCCAAGGCGTTTAGCCGCCAAGGTGACATTCCCTTCCTGAAGAAGGGCATCGATGGTAAGCAACAGTCTGAGATCTCGCGATTCCATGTGATGCAATTATACTGACAATCGATTGCAATTTCCAATATTGAGCTCGAGGGTCTTGGGGATGGTAAATTGACCTTGTGCAACTTTTCACCCAAACAACGCAAAAGCACACCGCCGAGAGATTAGGCATCGATCCCATTCTCGCCGGGTTAATCCTGCCGTCGAGCGCACGCATTGCCAAAATAGACCAGGGGGATATATGGCTGAGATCGTTGAGCGTGGTTCAAAAATCGATGGCTACCTAAGCAATTGGGATTCCTGGGTACACCAACTCTGTTCACGCAACGAATTATTTCGCAAGTTCTGTATAATCTAAGTTAGGCGGTGACCGAATCTATTCACACCTGTAAGGAGATTTTTTGCATTGGATATTCCACGGATCTTCAACGTCACCGAAAGTGCTCACCGCATCCATAACCCGTTCACACCCGAAAAGCTCGCCACTCTCGGCGCAGCGCTGCGTCTGGAAAGGGGAACCCGAGTGCTCGACCTCGGCAGCGGTTCGGGAGAGATGCTGTGCACCTGGGCACGCGATTACGGAGTCATCGGCACCGGCATCGATATGAGCCAGTTGTTCACCGAGCAAGCGAAACTCCGCGCCGAAAAACTCGGTGTCGCCGATCAAGTCAAGTTCATCCATGGCGATGCTGCCGGCTTCGTCTCTGACGAGAAGGCCGGTGTGGCAGCCTGTCTCGGTGCCACGTGGATCGCTGGGGGAGTCATTGGCACCATCGAGCTTCTGGCGCAGAGCCTTCTCCCCGGAGGGATCATCCTCATCGGCGAGCCCTACTGGCGGCAGTTACCGCCGACGGAAGATGTTTCCAGGGGGTGTCTTGCCGGCTCAATCTCCGACTTTCTCCTGCTTCCAGAACTTCTCGCCTCTTTCGGTCACCTGGGCTACGACGTCGTGGAAATGGTTTTGGCAGACCAAGACAGCTGGGACAGATACGAGGCGGCCAAGTGGCTCACCATGCGCCGATGGCTTGAAGCCAATCCCGACGACGAGTTCGCGAAAGATGTTCGAGCCAAACTAACCTCGGAACCCGAGCGCTACGCCGCTTACACGCGTGAATACCTGGGTTGGGGTGTGTTCGCGCTGATGACGCGGTGATGCAGGGATTGCCGGGCGACTCAAAAAGTGGAGAAGATCCAATCATGTCTAACAACTCATTCAAGCCGACGCCGCTTCGCTGCGAGCTTCGCTTTCCCCAGGGAGACTCAAATGAGAAAGCTCAGAATTATCGAACACATCTCGCTGGACGGCGTGATCCAGCATTCCGCGGATGACGACGATTTCCCCTACAGCGACTGGACCGCACCCTATCGGACTCCCGCCGGCCGGGACGCAATCATGGCCGCGTATGGCGGGAGGTTCGATCTGCTGCTTGGCCGTCGCACCTACAATATCTGGTCGGGCTTCTGGCCAAAGGCGCCGAGCAACCCGATGGGGGACCGCCTTAATGCGGCAACAAAATATGTTGCTACTCACCGTCCGGAAAGTCTTGAATGGGGCCCGTTCGAGAGCCTTGGCCCGGACCTCGTCGAGGGCGTTCGCCGCCTCAAGTCGCAGGACGGCCCGGACCTTATCCTCTCGGGTAGCTCCACGCTGACATCGACGCTGCTCGAACATGGGCTTGCGGATGAAGTCCTGCTGGTCGTCTATCCGGTCCTGTTGGGCGCGGGGAAGCGCTTCTTTGCAGCGGGAACCCCGCCACGCTCATTCGAGCTCGTCAGCACGCAGGCATTTCCGTCCGGCATCATCTTCAGTTCGTACAAGGTCGCCGGGTCTTTGAAGACCGGATAGTTCAACGACGTGACATCGTCAGTGAATACCGGAACGAGCGCGCACTCCGCGTTTTTGTGAGGGTCGCCGTGGCTCTGCCCCCCGGAACTGATGGCCTGCTAAGCTTGTCCGGGCTCAAGGAAAGCGATTTTGACGGCCCTGATGGACGGGGAGCTGCCCAACATTTCATTGAGCGCCGTTTCACCGGCGACTGCGAACTGCGCACGACCGTTCCGGAAACTGGCTGGCGCGCAGCGATTGCCGGTCACGAACGACGCAACCGTAAAGGCGGCCAAGCTCCTGATTTCGGCGGACGAAGGAACGGCGTAAGTCAAATCCCGCTGATCCCGCCGATGGCTTCAGAATAGAAATTGTCCGAATCTCCGCCACAACCGTTATAATGAAGTCCTGAACCGTTGCTCGGAGCATATCTGGATGCGGGAAATCTGGCGGATTACCCCGGAAAAAATACAGGCGGCAGTCGACAGAGTTGTCGAGGCTTGCAGCCCGAAGAAGATAATCCTATTTGGCTCCAGCGTGACTGGAAAACTCCATCGTGACAGCGACCTCGATCTTCTTGTCGTGATGAACAAGGAAATCGAGAACCCAAGGAAGGAAAGCGTTCGTCTTCGACGCGCTCTCAGAGGATTGCTGATCCCGGCGGACATCATGGTAATCCAGGAAGATCAACTTGCCGATCTTCAGGATTTGCCCGGCCTTGTCTACAGAGAAGCTGTCAGGAACGGCAAAGTGGTATATGAATCTGCCGCATAATCGAAGCGAGGCGGCATCTCCTTTTGCATGGCTCCGACATGCGAGAGGCGATCTCCGCCTTGCCCGCCTCGCACTCAGGGAAGAAATCCTCCCCGAACAAATCTGCTTTCATGCTCAGCAGGCGGCAGAGAAATCATTGAAAGCAGTACTTTTGTATTCGAAGGTAGATTTTCCGTTTACGCACGACCTCGAGGAACTCGTCGAGCTCTCGATAAATGGAGGAATTGCGATTCCGGATGAGTTGCAGGATCTCGGTACCCTCACCCCCTATGCCGTTCAAGCTCGATATCCGGGATTCTGGGGCGAGATTACCGATACAGATTTGGACGAAGCCGTAACATTGGCCGAAAAGGCATTTGCCTGGGCCAGCGAGATAACAAGGTTTGACTCCAAAATTTAAATATCAATGATTTCCCGCTCGATCCGTTTCCGATAGGCGGGTTTTATGGCGCGGCATGAAACAAGGTCCACATGCCGGCCAAGCGCACGTTCCAGCTCTTCCGCCAGATCAATGAAACCCGTTCCAATCGATGGATTGATATCCACCAACACATGGACGTCGCTATCCTTTTGCGCGTCACCGTCAGTTCCCCAATGGCAGAAAATGATGCATTCGATGCGGCTCGTTTCCGAATTGCAGAGAACGATAGATTTCGCGCATCCCCGACCTCAGAAGTCACTTTGGGGCCTTTCTTCCGTGATTCGGCAAACGAGACATACTGAGATGAAGGATCAATTCCGATTATCCGCAAACAACTGCCATAGGAAACCAGGCTAAAATCTTTCAAAAGGACGGGAGCCAGAAATCATTCGTAGCGGTATCCCGTGACGGACTGCGCTTCCATGCATTGGATGAGCCGCTGGGCTTGTATTATTTTCGCGTATTTCCATATGACGGATGGTGGTACGCGATGGCCAGAGGCGGCGTGCTCTACCGTTCAAAAGGCGGCCTAAGCCAGTTTGACCTCGGTCATAATCCTTTTCCAGGCGGGGATCGTCGCACCGGAAATTCCAATGAGGCCGGTCTAAGGCATGTGGCATTGCACCACGCTGCGTACTCCCTTTGGGTGTATTACAGCAACAGCGGCGATGCTCCAGAGCGCATCCTGCGCAGCCGCATTCTTCTGGGCAAAGACTGGGCAACATGGCGGGCCTCCGCGCCGGAAGAGGTGCTTCGGCCCGAGAACCCTGAGGAGGGGATGGATCTTCCAATTAAACCCTCGGCGGCAGGCGCGATGAAAGAACGCGAACACGCCCTGCGGGATCCGGCCGTTTTCGTGGACGCCGATGGAAAGGTATATCTGCTCTACTCGGTGGCAGGCGAAGCGGGCATTGGCATCGCTGAATTGCTGCCTTGGGAGGTTGCATCATTAATCTGCCGAGCATTCAATTCAGAGGCTGGATGCCCTGAATCAGTTGTTTTGAGACTGAGCAGTTTCTTGGACTATGCCTTCTTCTGGAACCATGCTGGTTCAATGTGAGACCACTTTCCAAAACAAAGACAAAGCGATTCCGGGAAATATTTGACCTAGTCGGCACGCCCTCAAATGCCGAAAAGGGGCGGAGATCTCTCTCCTGAGGGATTGAGCCACGCCGTGGCGGGCCGGCAATCCAACAGACAATAACCAATGCGATCCACAGCGACTGGCAATAGCCAATCGGAAAGGTGATAGCATACTTTGTATGGTGCATCTGCACGGTAGACCTTGAAAATGCTGCCCGGATAAACGGGCTGCGTATCCAATTACATAGACCAGCTCAATTTGAATTGAGGCAGCGGAGGGCGGCACGATGAAATCGAGAAGCAGGATTCCGGCGACTATAGACGACTACATTTCTTCATTCGCCCCAGATGTTCGAGTGGTACTCGAAAAGATACGGCTGACAATCAGGCGCGCCGCTCCGGACGCACAAGAATCGATCAGCTACCAAATGCCCGCATTCAAGCAGCGCGGTGTACTGGTGTACTTCGCTGCGTGGAAGAGACACATCGGCTTATATCCACCGATATCCGGCGACGAGAAGCTCAACAAGGCGGTCGCGCCATATGCGGGTGAGAAGGGCAATCTCCAGTTTCCGCTGGATCAACCTATCCCTTATAGCTTGATCGGGCGAATCGTACGGCTCAGGGTAAAACAGAATTTGGCCAAAGCGGCAGTGCGGAAGAAAGTTTGTTGACTGTTGCGGGGCCAGGCCGTTTCGTTGCCATGACCACGAATGGAAATCCAATCCTCTTCAAGCAGCACGTGCAGGCAGGATGGTCCCGGCCAAACTCACGGCTCGGCAGGTGTGAGATAAGCACTGAGGAGGCTGCTTTGATGAAGAAGCCCCCGAATCCGCTATGGACGTGCCCCAAATGCGGGGCGAAACTCGTCAGCAAAAACCTCTCGCATTCTTGCGGCAATGCCACGCTCGATGATTGGTACGCGCGGATGAGTCCGCGGGCGCGACAACTGTATGACCGGTTCGAACAAATGATCGCCGAAAGCGGCGAATACCATGTGTCGCCTGCGAAGACTCGAATTGCATTCCTTTGCCGCGTGTGCTTTGCGAGCATTTCAAGCATCTCGGATGCCGGCATGACCATTGTGTTTGCCGATGCCCTATCCGTTGCACTCGCGTCGTTTTGGCAAGGTTCAAGAAACAAAACTGGCACAGCATTTTGCAGAGACCTCGACTGCGAAAATGCTGAAATCTGCCCTCAGCTGACGGAAAGCCCCAGGAATGGTGACAAGGTGAATCGAGGATACACGCTGAATAGGCGGAAGCTTTGGGCCAACCCCCTGCTTTGCGAGCCCGGGAAGCAGTTCTCCCGGCTCGAGGCCTGGCTCCATCTGACGAACATTGGCGACCGGCATGGACAGCCCAGACGCCGGACTCAGCCGGGGAGAGTTCCGAGCAAGCGTCCGACGCCTGGCCGCGCTATGGAACTGGAGCCCGGCGGCAGCCTTCCGGTTCCTGCGGCTGCTTGAGGAAAACCGCATGATTTCCAGGGCGAAAAGCTCAGCGGAACACCCGGCGGAACAGGAAGCGGAACGCTTTATCGTCGCGTAAAGATCAGAGTCCGCATCGATTCTCGAGAAAAGACGGTGATTGTGGATCCGGACAAATTGATGATCAATGGCGGGGAAGTCGCTGCGAGCTAAGCAAGAACTGCGAACGAAAAATGACCTTACCTAAGCGATTTCCGAAACGTCTGCGCTCTTATGGTGAGTTTCTCAGCAAGCCGATGAATGAGCGGATGGTTAATTCCTTCCGCCTTCATTCGCATTTCAATCTCTGAAGCCTGGTCTGGTAATGCTTCGGCCATAATGCGGAGACGTTCAGCAACTCGTCCACCATCCAAGCGAAGTTCCTGAGCCATTTTTTGCCAGTGACGTTGATGGACACTTTGAAATTTGTACTCGCCGCCGATCTTCATGGACATTTTTGCCCGCTTCAAGTCGATCTGGGGGTAGGGGAGTGCGCTTGCCAGATCGTAGAGAGGCGCCAAACGGACGCTGCCGCCCGCTCCAATTAGCAGTGCGTAGTTCTTAGCGTGAGCATCCGTGCCGACGATCAACCAGTTATAAATGATCGAATCGACAAAAGTCTCCACATCTTCGTCGGGTCGACCTGAGTAGGTCCTCAGGAGGCCGACAATTTCAGCGATCCCGGGTCCGCCTTCATTCTGATACTTGCGCGCCGGGTTGATCGCAAGCGCCTGACAAACATCCTCCTGATGAACCCTTCGAAGACCACCCTGTGTACGAATTCGATCATAGCGCGTGATAACAATTGCGATTTCATCCTGAAAATGCATGATCTTGGAATCAGTTGCAGGAAGGCCCAAGGCACGCGCAAGCTCTAGACAGAAGTGCTCGTTCTCGGCATGCCCATCGAATTGACCGGTAGGAGGCTTGAGGATATGGCTGGTCGGGACTCGTCCCGACGGCACTCCCCATCTACCCTTGTTCAGAACTAAAGCAGTCTTCGGCTGTGCGCCTGCAAGGCTGAATTGACCGATATCGTGGGGAATCCGCCATGCAGAGTGGTCCTCCCGGAGGGTGCGTAGCCGGTGAGCAACCTCAGCTTCGCCCAACCATTCGATTTCGCCTGGATGACGTCCGAGCACAGCATCGAGCCGTTCGGGAAGGACAAACTGAGCTGCACCTGCGCAGTCCTCTCCCACTGCACCAATAAGGCCGAAGGCGTTTCGAGCTGAAACCTGAAATTTCCTCGCCCAGACGTCGAGCACCATTGGGTTATCGGGGAGAAGTCCCCACAAGTAGGGCTCGATCTTGTCATTGCCGTGCCGCGTGAGAGCTAACGGCATCGAAATTGAAAGGGGATACGCATCATTCGATTCGTGCCATGGATCGCTGTAAACGAACATCAAGCGTCCACGTTCATCGCGCGTCACACGGCCGACCGTTTGGCCGTCAAGAAGGGCAATAAGCTCCTTTTTCATTTTCTCTTCTCGCGGGCGGCATTGACAATTCGATCAATATCAATCGCTTGGGAGCGCATGCGATCCTCAGGGCTCGGAATGTCCGCGGTTACCAGCGAGATTCCCAGCTCCTCGATCGTACGCAGGACAAGGCCGAGCTCGGCCCTTTGTTTTCCCTTCTCGACTTCAATGAGCCACTGCCTGCTGGCTCCGATCTTATCTGCCAGAGCCTGTTGTTTGAGCCCGAGTTTTATGCGCCGATCCCGGATCAGGGCTCCGATATCGACTGCCGTTCGTATGCGCATGGTTCCTCCAGCGCGAGTCATCGTTCGATGACATTGTACCAAAGACAACGATCGACGACAATGAAAAATGTCATCGAGCGGCGACTTGCCTGTGGTTGGATCCCGATAGATCAGCCCTGTCCCTGATTCATCTCCTGCTGCCCCGGAAATCGCCTTGCCAAAGCACCAGACGATCGGCAAAGGGAATCTGCGTGCCGGGAACCCCCATTTGGATAGACCGCAGGGATTCATAAAAAGTTGCTCCTTTTGCGTTGCGTTGGGCTGAGAGAAGCCGATCCTGAAATTCAAGCAAATCGGGGGACAAAGCTATTGGAGGACGGATGTTCACGAGCGTTCGCAGCAGGTACCATTTCCCGGCCTCCGCCAAAGCCGATGCCCCGCCCTGGTAGGTCCAAACATAATTTCCATTCATAATGGTGTTGTTGCGATAATCGAAATCTCCCTTGATGCCCGCCGTCCAGACTCCGCTTGCCTGTCTTCTGTTCATAATCTGATCACCCTCATTTTTACATTTCAGCTTAAGTCCGATTCCGCTGCCCATATCGAGCATGCATCGAATACGAATGCTTCGACCGCTGCGACGACGAGGCACCCGCCCAAACCAAGGAGGTCCTCCGCATACAGCCAGGCCGCGCCATTAGGCCGTTGTTCGGGAGGTTGGGTGTAATTTATCGGAGAGAAAAGCTGGATTGAATCCGAGTTCCGGAGTGGGTTACGATCCCCCAGCGGAGTACCATGTCGGGGTAAAAAGGAAGCAGTAGTCAATCACCTGATCTGCCAGCACTGCAGCATTGCAAATGCAGTTGCTTCCGACCGCTTCTTTGAATACGAGATCGCTGATCGGCTGACGATCGATGATTTGCGCAACCTTGAAAGGAAGGCAAGATGCTCGATCGACGCGATTTTCTTAAATCCTCCTTGATGTTTTATGGTGGAGCGGATTTCATGCGCCCCGCTTCCGTTTTTTCCGCCATGTCGAAACTGTCCGGCTATTTTGGCGTGCATCCGTTTGTGGAACAGCACCCCGAAGCGGTCTTCATCATGCGGACCCGCGTGGATTACAAGACGAATTCCGAATCATGCAAGAGGGTCGGACTCGATTTTGGTCGGACCGTGTTTGTTCCGATGGACAAGACCGGCACCCCGGTGACTCGCGACATCGCCACCAAGCCGAATCTCACCGCCCACCAGGCAACAGATGAAAAAAGAGGATTCACCCTTGAAGATACCATGGGCATCACCACCGATGCGTTCTTCATCGAAGGTTTGTTTGAGTCTTTGAAAGAACTCGGCGTCGCAGGCAATAAGATCCATACGCGCGATGTCAACGGCGGTCGGGTAGCAGAATCCCGTGGTTACGTCGCAATGGGCCAGCGGGTCGGCGCGAGTGTTGTTGCCCCAAAATACCAAATTGCTACCGTGGAAGACGCCAACGACGCAAGCAAATTTGTCTGGAAAGAGGTCCCCGGCGGGGTGGTGTATCGACAGATTCCCTACTTGTGGCCGTTTAATGCGCCGAATTCCTATAACCTGAATGTGGCGAAATTCAAGGCTCACACCATGGGCTTGACCCTTACATCCAAGAACTGGCAGGGCTCCAATGCAGCCCCCTTTCAGAAGTACTGCGGGAGGTGGCCCACTGTCGACGAAATGCAAAAAGTCGAGGCGGCCATAACCAGGGAGTGCGTCAACCCTAAAGTCCGTGACCTCGTCGAGGCGGAATTCAAGCGGCACCTCGGCACAATTCCCCGATGGGACACCCCGGATTTCCCAAGGGAAGCTCCGGGATATGTCCGTTTATATGTATACAGCACGCTGTGCATGGAATTGTGGGCACAGCGGACAATCGACAATCATTCGGCGTCCCCAATGGGACTTCACATCGTCGAGGGCATCTACGGGCGGGATGGCGACTTCAATATGGGGCCCAACCCCCTGGGAAGCGAGAACAGCAAAGAGCCCTGGTTGAACGCCCCCAGCAGAAACGGAAGGGCTTGGGATTACATGACGAATATTGTTCTATTCGGCAAGAATCCCTACCTCGTGGATATCGTGGGCCATTGGCTTGGTGGTCATGAGCCCGGGAATTTTGGGCTATTCCACATTGCGATGGAGCGCGGCAAACTCAACGTGATGAATCCCATGAGTATTCCAGTATATGAGTGGCAGGATGGCATCGCCGTCCGCAGACCTCTGACCGGCTTCACCCGGACCCCATTAAGGACATCCTACCTTCAGCAGCACCATAAAAATGAGCCGCTGTGGCATCTCTGTAACGAGCCGTTCGACTACAGCAAGGTGCCCGAGAATAAACTCCGCATTCCGCAAAAGCCGACTACCCGTGCGCTTAACGAGCACTATCCAAATGCGAATAATCCTCAGCTGGCCATAGAGTACAGTATCCCGGAGAAAGGATGGGCGCTCGTGGAAATCCTGGACCGGAACGGCAACAACCTGGAGGTTATCTCAAACGCCCTTTGTGATCCCGGGTTTCACATGGCTGCATGGAATACGGCGAAATACGAATCCGGCAGCTACAAGTACCGCTTGCGCTACGACGACTACAACGAGGTGCATGATCTCATCCTGAATAAGGCTTAGACCCAGCGAGACCTTCGATCTCTTATACCCTTGAAGTCATCTACGGTTTGTTTTCTATCGCACCGACGGTCTGGATCAGGGAATAATGACCAGCAATCGATCATCCGGAATTCTGCAGCCGACAGCATCGATCATTTCACGACGCCGGTTCATCCTCACTTGGATTTGTGCCGTTCCAAACCTCGGCGGATTCTTCCGCACCGTTCCTCAAGTCCATCGGGAATCGAGAAAACTGATGGGCACCTTTTGTGAAATCCAAATCTACCATTCCGACGCTTTGTTGGCCCGGCAGGCAATGCGCCGGGCATTGGATGAAATGGATCGTGTCGACCGCCTTCTCAGCAATTATGCCCCGGAAAGCGAGCTTAGCGCGCTCAACAGGGAAGCTTCCCGATCCCCGTTTCGCGTCTCAGAGGAGTTATTTGAGTTTCTGAGACGGTGCCAGGTGTTTTATGAAAACACGGAAAATGCGTTTGACCCGACAGTAAGCCCCCTGGTGCGAGCATGGGGATTTTTCACTTCGAATCCGGGAAAGCCTTCAGATGATGAGATCGCGGCTGGTAAAGCCAGATTGGGTTTTGACAAGGTGCGGCTGAATGAATCTGCCCGAACAGTGTCCTATGCGGCGGAGGGAATAGAGATTGATCCCGGCGGCATAGGGAAAGGTTATGCCGTCGACCGAGCTGCCCGGGTCTTGAGAGAAACGGGTATCGAAGCGGCCCTCGTCAGCGCAGGGGGAAGCACGCTGTACGCATTGGGAAGTCCGCCCAACCGCCCGGGCTGGAGAATAGCGATCAAAGATCCTGCGGATTTGCGGACACCTGTGGCGCTTGTCGACCTTTGCGGGAGTTCATTGTCGACATCGGGGATCTCCGAAAAATCCGTCCAGGTCGGCACGCACCGATACAGTCATATCTTCGACCCCCGGACCGGCGAACCTGTGGAGGGGATGTGTCAGGCCACTGTGATCGCGCCCAGTGCAACCGAGTCGGATGCTTTGACAAAGGCGGCCTTTATCCTGCCTCGTGATTCCGTTCTGAACGTGTGCAGGCGACGGTCGGGAGTTCACGCACTGCGCGTGGAGGGCCCCTGTGGAAAAGCAAGCTCCGTTTGGATAACCCCGTGGTCCTCTTCGGTTTTTGTCCAAAACCCCAATCTCCCTTGATGCGGGCAAGAGCCGCTATCGCGTGGCCCCTGATTGACACTGGACTTCCGGTTGCGCAGAATGGCATTTGGACAGAGGCATGCAAATCAGATCCCAGGGCAACACCTCGAGAAGAGGCACATCATGCCAGGAGTAGCGGCATTGTCCGGCCTGCTGTTTTTGAGCGGTGAATTGATTGGATTTGGTTTTGTGCCTGCGGCGTCCGTTGCCGGGAAACTGCAGATAACCTACCTGGTATCCTCGACCGTGGAAGGATCCCGCTTTACTGCGATCTGGCTGGAAAATGAAGGCGGTGATCTGGTCAAAACTATATTCGTGAGCAACGAGCTTGCCCAGGGCGCTTTTACCGTTGAGGGGGATATTTGTCCGGACTGGATAAAAAAATCACATTGGGAGAAGGCAAGCCAGGCTGAAGTCGATGCGGTTTCCGGTCCCACGCCAGCTGTTGGCTCCAGCTCTTTTTCAATCGATCTCAAGAAATTCGGAATTTCGCCCGGCGTCTATTTCTTTTGTATGCAGGTCCACGTCGAGGAAAATTACAACATTCGGTACAAGGGCAAAATCAGTCTGGGTCAAAAACCAGCCGAGTCCCAACCTGAAGTCTTTTACAGTCCCGCCAAGTACAAAGGCGCGGAGGATCTGATCCACGATGTCAGGGCGCGCTTCACGCCGGAGAGTGACACCAACCCGCCACCCAGATGAAAAGATTAATTGCCGTCGCTGCTATTTCACCGCTATGAGAGATATCTGCTCGAGCGTCGGCCAACGATCCTTCTCGTCCGCCTTCCTTTCGGCAGGAGCCATCTGGGCGATCGTGGTCCGGGTGGGGAAAAGCCCGGAAAAGTATTGGGCATAAACCCTGTTCATTTTTTCGAAGTCATTCATGTCATCCAGATAGACGTTCGTGGCCACGACGTGCGAGAGGTCGAGCCCCGCTTCTTCCAGTCCGTCCAGAAGGTTTCTCAGGGTCTGGCGCACCTGGCTCTCAACGGTCGACGCATAAATGCCCGAGTTGGGGCCGGGGATGAATGCCGATTTGGCCGAACAGTAGTAGGTATCGCCGGCAAAAACGCAGGGGCTGGCCGTCGGGCTCGGCTGCATATTTTTGGGTCGAACGGCCTTTCGTTGTGACAGGTCGGCAATGGCCACTCCCGTGAATTCGATGGTATTGCCACCGGGCAGGCTTTTGACTCGAATGGTGGCGCGTCCGGGTGTATTGCCGAATTCGAAGTGTTTGGCGTAGATCCTGTTCATTTCCGGCGACGCCTTCTCTGTCTGGTAAGGATTGACGAATACCACGTTGCGAAAATCCATTCCGGCCGCAGCCAAAGTCTGTTTCATGTTATCCAGAGCCAGCTGCACCTGTGCATCCGGGTTTTCAGGGATACTGCCAGTTGCCGGGTCACAACCCAGGAAGCCTGACAGATAGAGCCGATCGCCGGCCAGAATACCCGGCGTCCACGTGAGGTCAGGCGATATTCCGTAGGGTACGATTCGCTTCCTGCGGGAAAGGTCACGGAAAGCTACGGCCGTGACCTCGTAAGGCGTACCGGGCAGTTTGTGAACGCCGAGAACGGCCCTGGCAGGCGGATTCCTCGGGAAGAAACGTTTCCATACTCCTTCCATGCGTTCGAAATTCGCCATGTCCTCCAGATATACCTGCGTGTATACGACATGTTCCATCGTGAGGCCGGCCGCCTCCACGACCGCTCTGACGTTATCCAGTGTCTGGTTTACCTGGTCCTCGAAAACATCAGAGATCTTTCCGTCCTGTCCTCTTGCTCCCTGACCGGAAACATAGAGGAAGTCGCCGGCGAGAATTCCGGGGCTGTATGGCCCGATCGGTTTGGGCCCGGAAGCCGGCACCACCACCTGTTTTTCCGCGGCGGCCGCCTGCAGGCACAAGAACAGCGAAAACAAACCGGCTCCTGTCAGGATTCCTATCACACATATTCGATGTGGTTTATTCATAACTTTCCGTCTCCCGGGCAACGGAGGTATGGAGGCGTTTGGAATGAGAATGAATCGACAGCAACGGGAGTATACTGCTTCCCATATCCGATCAGGAAAGGGAATCCTGGTCGTCGGTTGGAAGCGCAGTCGATACAGTTCATCACCCGAGAGGCGGTGCCGGCATAACCGCCCATGTCATTCGCATGAATCGGAGGAAGTATGTCAAACACCCCGGAAAAACAATCGCAACCAGAACCGCCAGGCGGGTTTACACGGCGACAAGTGCTTCAAACGGGAGGTCTGCTGGCTCTGCCCTCCACTCTTTTTGGCACAGGCGAAGTTGTCGCTGCGGAAGGACCGCTTACACCCGGGCCGCGGATCTACCAGTCTATCGGCGTTGAGCCCGTTATCAACGCCCGTGGCACCTTCACCATCATCGGCGCTTCGGTTGAGTTGCCCGAGTGCAGGGCCGCAGTGGAATCCGCTGCCCTGCAAAACGTGCAACTCGACGAATTGGCGGAAGCGGTCGGGAGGCGCCTGGCGGAAATCACCGGGGCCGAGTGGGGCATGGTCTCGGCCGGCTGCGCGGCTGGACTCAAGCACGTCACGGCAGCCTGCGTTGCGGGCGGAAATCCCGAAAAGCTGATCCGCATCCCGGATCTCACAGATCTTGAAAAGACCGAGGTGGTGATCCCCCGGTCGTCTCGAAGTGTCTACGACCATGCAATCCGCAACGTTGGGGTGAAGGTGGTAATGATAGACACTCTGGAACAGCTCGATGCGGCGCTTAATCCGAGAACGGCCCTGATCTATATCCAGAGCGGCGGCCCATCGCTCGCCGGACCGCTCTCGCTCGAGGCTATCGCCAAGGTGGCAAAACCGAAGAACGTACCGATTCTTGTGGATGCAGCCGCGGAAATACTCACAATCCCGAACGTGCACCTGCAGAGGGGCGCCGATATCGTTGCCTATAGCGGCGGAAAGGCAATCCGCGGTCCGCAGTGCGCCGGACTATTGCTTGGCCGCAAGGATATCCTGCAAGCGGCATGGCAGGCGAGTTCTCCGCACCACGGCCCGGGCCGCGACAACAAGGTCGGCCGCGAAGAGACCATGGGGATGCTGGCGGCCGTCGAGGCCTGGGTAAAACGCGATCACAAGGCCGAATGGCAAACCTGGCTATCCTGGCTCGATACCATATCCAAACAGGTCACCAAGATTGAGGGTGTTACGACAGCGGTTCGCGAACCGAATGGTCTTAGCAACCGCAGTCCCTCGCTGGTTATTTCATGGAATCCGGACAAGTTCAACATCACGGGCGAAGAGGCGGCCGAAGAAATGGCGAGAACCAAGCCGAGGGTCGCGCTCAGCTCGGGCGGCGGTGGCCCCTCAGCCCAGGCGGCGCCCGACACAACCAGCATCTCCGTGACGCCCTGGCAGATGCAGCCCGGAGAAGAAAAGATCGTGGCTGACCGCATCTATTCCGTGTTGTCGCAGAAGCGCAGCCCGAAACCTCCCTTGAAGCCGCCGGTGGCCAACCTTAGCGGCCGTTGGGATGCTACAGTCGAGTTTTTTAATAGCAAGAGTGAGCACGTGCTCTTCATAGAGCAGAACGGCAACCAGATTCAGGGTACCCACAAGGGCGATTTTTCGACCCGAGACATGTACGGTATCATCGATGGGGACCAGATAGTGCTCCGCAGCGCCACCTCAGAGCGAGGCACCGGCGATTCGATCACATTTATTTTCTCGGGCACCGTTTCCGGCGATACGATTTCGGGCCCCATCCACATGGGTGAGTATCTCATGTCGAGATTTACGGCCAGAAAACACACGTACCCGCCGGCACGCTCAATCATGGTTCCCAAAGGACCTCCGCTTGCCAGTTGAGGGGCCGCAATAGCTTGACAGCGAAGGGAACGGGAGAGCACTTATCGGTGCCCTCCCGTGTGTCGATCGCATACATCTCGAGAGTCTTGGCATTGCGGAAGTCCATGGGAGACCTTTCCTATGATCGGCGAGACCTTCGGGCGCTTGTGCTTTGCCAATATCTGGTCCGCACTGAAACCATTGACTTTAAGGTCACTAATGAGCAGGCTTCCGATCCATAATAGAAGCACTGTTTCTACTCATTTCTTTCCTGAAATCCACGCTCGGAAATCAGGCGGAGTTGGCTCTCGAAAACCTTACCCTCAGGCAGCAGCCTGCAATCTTGAAGCGGAAAAAATCCCATGCGTGCCTGAAAAGGAGAGACCGCCTATTCTGGGCCTGCTTCTCGGCCGTTTGGCAGAGATGGCAACAATGCCTGATCGCGGTCAAACCGGAAATCGTCATCCCCGGGCATCGGAAAGGTCTTGCGCTTTATTGGACATGGCTCTCACACTCTGGTCGTACCAGTCGCCCGGGAATCGGAACAGATATCCGAGACCTCATCGGCAAAATGGCCCATTCGAACCCGTCCTAGAGGCGCTCCAGAATCATTGGTGAGCTGCTGAAAATCGGTATCAGCGTCTCTGCACGTATCGTCGCCCGATTGATGCCGAAGAGAAAAAGCCCTCCTTCCCAGACCTGGCGAAGCTTCCTGAACAATCATGTCAAAGACCTGGTTTCCGTCGACTTCGTTGTTGTCCTGACAGCCACCTTCCGGGTCTTTTTTGTTCTAATAGTGCTGGCTCACGATCGCTGGCGTGTCGTTCGTTTCAATGTGACCGAACATCGCACCGCCCGGCGGACCTTGGAGCAGATCATCCAGATATTTCCAGACGGGAACGAACCTGGGTATCTTCTTCGGGATCGTGATATCGTTTACATTGAAGCATTCTAAGAACGGATTAGACCGATCGGCATCCAGGAAATAGAAACCGCGCCGTGAAGACCTTGGCAAAACGCATTCTGTGAACGCCCGATCGACTCCATACGCCGGGATGGCCTCGACCATGTCATTACTATTGGCGAGTCACATCTACGGAGAATCCTCCTCCATGTGAGCGCCTGCCATTGCCTTCCATTTATACCCAGATCTCTGCGTTTGATTGGAAATCAGGTTTCATGCTTTCGGAAAACAGCCTTCGCCCCTTCGGTTAAACTGCCTCCGGATGCAGTTTTGGCGAAGTTTTCCGGCCAATGCCTTCCGGAAATCGAGGAAACTTGCAAACCTGCAAATTCCTGCCCTTCAGAAAGGCCTTTTTTCAGGTTCCGTTTGGCAGAGATTGGTCGGTCAAGGCAAAGGACAACCTCATTTCGTGCTCAAAAGGATTATTCGTAGAAAAAGGGAGGGCCGCCCCAATCAAGAGCGGCCTGTCCCGGTGTATTCACTGTGGGGAGACCTCCTTTGTTGGAGTGACCTGCACAGCGGCAAAGCCGTCAAAACTCGCATCGGTACCCGTGAAGCCGACGCCAACGGTCCATGTCCAAGATCCCTCGTCAGTCATGATGATCCCGGTCGCATACTTTGGGTCATCTAGGTAGATGTAACCTTGGCCCGCTGGCAATGCCAAGATGCGGTCGTATGCCAGGTCGACCCACTTGTACTGAATGGACGGCGTGGACGAAGGACTTACTGAAAATGTTCCCAGTCGCAATCCATTGGTTGCCAATACTTTGATATCTACATATGCATTTTCACCTACAGTATAGGGAGGTGGTGGATTGACGGGGTAGCAGTTCCATCGGAATTCGACAACGCCGGGCAGCGAGAAAATTGTGCGTGTCAGGGGATCGGGTGGGCGGCCGATTATCGTTCCACACGCCAACCCCCCCTGAAAATGGTAGCCGACCGCTGACAAGCCCGGCTCACCCGCTGGCCCCACCGCTCCTGTTGCTCCCGTCGCGCCTGTAGCGCCAGTATTGCCCTCTGGTCCCACAGGTCCGGCTGGCCCTGTCAACCCGATCGGCCCTTGTGGTCCTGCGGGTCCTACCGGTCCGGCTGGCCCTGTTAACCCGATCGGCCCTTGTGGTCCTGCGGGTCCTACCGGTCCTGTTGCTCCCGTTGGTCCCGGTGTTCCGGCTGGCCCTTGCAGGTTCCAGGAGAGCAATGTCTCACGATTTCTGCATATCGGAGTCGATACGATCCTTAGAGTCCCATCTGAGGTATTCACACATGCATTGATCATGCTGCTCTGTGCTTGGCATGATGGGTCCATGACAATCATCACGAACAAGAGTAGTGATACTGCAATAAACATCCGTTTCATTTTGTGCCTCCGAATCATTTATTGATCTCAAAACAAGTCCTACTGGCAGTATGTGCCAGATCAGAAGAACAGCCGGCAGGGCGCCGCATTTAGTGGATCAGCCCCCTTTTTGGTCTTGATGCGGGTAAGTCACAATAGCCAATAAGCACAAGACTGTGACCGAAACCAGCAACATTCGATTCATGTGAATTCTCCTTCCGCCAGAATAATGGTCGTAGATCAGAGAACTCCCTTCTCATGAGTGCTGGCCGAATGAATCTATTCTGCCCACACTCTAAAAAGCGGAAATTCCCGGGAAAAACCACAACTCAATGTCCGTTTTCTTCTCGCGCCGGTCACCCCATTCGAGTATCATCGCTTTTGCCTCACAAGTGCATAAGTCCGTTAGCTGCGCCTTGCCAAAACCCCATCCGCCTTTAAAAGACTGAATTTCCACGCCTTCAAGGCCGGCGCTTCTCGCCGTGACCCGTTTGTCATAAGACGGAAAAGCCAGCCTGGACCGCGGAGCAAGTTCGCAAGATTTTCGATGCAGTTCCGTCTGGGTATCGGTGCCTGTTTATTTGTGTGGCGATGACCGCTCTGCGGCTGGGGGAGTTGCTCGCTCTATAGTGGAAATATGTGAACCTGGATGCGAAAACGACCCGGGTTGTTCATAGCCTTTGGAAAAGGCAAATGGTCAATCTGAAAACCGTCTCCAGTGTGCGGACCATTCCACTCGGCCCAGCTCTTACGTCTGCGCTAGTCTCGCATCGGGAGGGGTCGCTTTTCACTCGTCCAGAGGATTTCGCACTCTGCAAGCAGGACGGTACATCATTTAATCCCGACGTTTTGCGGAAGGATGTTCTGTACCCGACTCTGGATCGATTGAATATCCCACGCCCTTCAGGCGCATCGGGTTTTCATGCGTTCGGACATTCGGCGGCAAGCTTGGTGAACGGCGAGACAGGGAACCTGAAGCTCACACAGAGGTTTCTTGGACATTCGAACGTCAGCACGAGCAGATATTCACACGCATACATCGGAAGTGATGGAGCGCGAAGCTGCCGAAGCATTGGAGCGGTCTATCTTTGGAAACCTGTTCTCAACTGTTCTCAATTCGAGAACAGAGAACAACAATTTGGTGAATCAGAAAATGAAGCTGAAAACCTCAGGGGTTTCCAACCTCTTCAAATGCATCGGTTTATGGCTGATGTTTTAGAAGGGATTTGGTAGCGACGGGTGGAATCGAACCACCGACCTTGGGGTTATGAATCCAGAATACCCATCTACAGTAACTTATAAAAATCCGCAAATGGGCTAAAACTGGCTGGTTAGTGAGTTTTCGCGCAACCACACCTAACCAATTCAGCCCGAATAAATTCCCGAATTTGGCACAAAACTGGCACGGCATTTTGCAGAGACCTCGACTGCGAAACTGGCGAAATTTGCCTGCAACTCTCTGAAAGCCTCACGTGAGATGGCGACAAGGTGAATCGGGGATACACGCTGATTTGGCGAAAACTCTGGGCGAATCCCCTGCTTTGCGAGCCCGGGAAGAAGTTCTCCCGGCTCGAGGCTTGGCTCTACCTGACGAACGTCCTGGCAACCGGCATTGACGATCCCGGACGCCGGACTCAGCCGCGGCGAGTTCAGAGTAAGCGTCCGGCGCCTGGCCGACGCTATGGAACTGGAGCCCGGCGGCCGCCTTCCGTTTCCTGCGGCTGCTTGAGGAAAACCGCATGATTTCCAGGGTGAAACACTCAGCGGAACACCCAGCGGAACAGGAAGCGGAACGCTTTATCGTCTGCAATTACTCCACTTATAACCCGGAGCGAAACACCAGGCGGAACGGCGAGCGGAACACTCAGCGGAACACTATTAAAGAAGGAATAAAAGAAGTAGTAAATGAAGTAGAAAAAGACACACACAGTCCCGCTGCGCGGGACGTGCCCGTGTCCCCGAAAATCCTTCTCGAAATCTACCAGCAACAAAACCAATCGCTGCCCGAGGTGAAGGCACTGACAGCCGAAAGGCTGAGAAAGTGCCGGTCAAGGATTGACCAGGCCGTCCGCGACGGATGCCTTGAACAATACCTCGCAGATTTCACGGCGGCAGTCAAAAAAGCTCAGCAAACACCCTTCCTTCGCGGGGAGGGTGCGCGCGGTTGGCGGGCGAGCTTCGACTGGTTCGTTGCGAATCAAGTGAACATCTACGCCGTGCTCGAGGGGAAATACGACGGCCCCGCGGCGGCGCCGACCAACGGAAACGGAGGGAACCATGCAATCAGTAGCCCGGATTTTGACTGCGAACCCGGTGGAACTTCAACTCGGAGAACGAGCCGCGGCGATCCCATCTATCGCCCGCGGCAATGAGCCCGAGCCTGAATGCCGGCATTGCATGGACAGCGGTTGGCGCCGGGTCGATCTGCCGGGAAGTGCCGGCATGCGGCAGTGCGAATGCGTGGTGGAAAAAGCGCGGAGGCGAGCTCTGGCGCTGATCCCGGAACGCTTCCGGGACAGCTCATTCGAGTCCTTCAAGCCACGCGATCCGAAGCAGCAGCGGGCGCTGTCCCTAATGCGCAAGGATCCCGGCGGCAGCTTTTATCTGACCGGCGCTTACGGCAACGGAAAGACCCACTTGCTCTACGCGCAGTACCGGGAACTGGTGACCGCCGGCCAGGTTCGTTGCCATGTGCGCACGACCCGGGAATTGGTCGAGGAACTGAGGCGCGCCGAATTCGACGAGGATTTCGTGTCGCCAGTGATCGCCGCAGCATCCCGGCGGGCGCCGTACCACCTGTTCTGGGACGACATCGACAAGCTGAAGCTGACCGACTTCAAGACCGAGGTCCTCTTCGACCTGGTGGACAGCCTCTACCGCCAGAAGCACGGCCTGACCGTGACTGGCAATTACTCGATGCGTGACCTCGTGGAACACGAGCGCATGCACCCGGCCATCGTCCGCCGCCTGGACGACATGTGCAGAGTCGTTGAGGTTTGATCATGAGGCACGACATGCAGCCAGGCGATCGCGTAATCTGGCTCCGTTCTCCAGGGCGTTCTTTCCTGACCGGCTGGAGAGTAGCTCATGTCCCGGGGACTGTCGTACGTGTTTGCCCTCGCCGGATAAGAATCAGGGTGTTACTCGACGCACGGGAAAAAACGGTAAATGTGGATCCCGATAATTTGATCAGCCCATGGGAAACAGGGTAGCTCTACTTGGGCGCAGTCAGAAGTCGGGCATTCAGTTCCATAAATCCTGCATTTTTGGAGTTAGCGACGCCATTATGGCGATTTCAAGGTTTGTGTCCCATGACGCCACTTCGTGCTTAGGCAAGCTTGGCAGCCTGGGCAAGAAAAAATTCCGCGCTCCAAAGATCCAATGACGGCAATTCATTAGATTTAACAAACCGGCGAACATCTTCACGGGCTTGCTTCCAGTCGATGGCTTTGATCCGTTCCTGCAGTTGCTCGAGACACCAGGTCCTATCCGCCTGAACGTTCCTTCCCGTCCAAGGCCCTATTTGATTTAGAGCCGAGGAGAGCAACGGGTAATTTGCCGGAGTCCGGCGTGCCGTATACCAGACGAAGTCGTACCAATCGCGCCCCTTCAGATATTCCCGGCATAGCAGTGCGTGAAGCTTGCCGGCGTAAAGGCTTGGCAGATCAAACAGGCAGACGGCTGAAGGGAAGGGATAGTCCAGGTACTTGGTTTCGTAAGTCGCGCCTTCCGGCGGATGCGTGTCTACCTCAAGCTTGATTTTCATTTTGCGCATCGGGCCGGATGCCGGCCTGAAATTTAGTTGGAGCAGATTGCCGAGCGAATCATCTTTTACGAATGCTTTGCGCACTGTCTTTCCGACCCTGGAACGGTCATCCATTTGGAGCTCGAATCCATAGGCGGTCAGTTCTTTTTTCGCAACGTCGAGATAAGGCTGCAGGTTGAAGGACGAATCCCGTTCCTGCAGGGCAAAATCAAGGTCTTCAGAGAAACGATTCAATCCGTGGAAAATTCGGAGACAGGTGCCGCCCTGAAACCCGGCCTGATGAAAAAAATCCGTTCGCCCCAGTGCTGCCAGCAGGATCTCCTGTGTGATTTCGCGCAGGGCTTGCTCTTCGTCCAGGCTTGAACGGCAATTATATCCGTTCAGACGATCTTGGATCATCTTTACGCTCATCTATTCAGATCCTTTCGCAAGCCTTTAAGAAATCGCAGCACACGACGGGAAGAGTAGTTATCGATCAGACGTTCGAGGGTCTCCAAATTGATGCTCGCCAGCGAGCTTTCATCCACTCGCAGACTTTCGATAACCGGTCTCGCGGAGGCCCAATCAAGTCTGTGTGCATAGACATAGTCAGCCAACGCTTTGAGCGGCGAGGCCATCAGGAAGCTCTCGGCATGATGAAAACCCTGTTCGTTCCCGTCCTGCTTTTCGATGCGAGTGACTTCTGTGTAAAAGACTTTCTGCGGAATCCGCGTGAAACTAAAATGTCCGAGAGGTGTCTCAAACTCACGGGCGCGATCCATGGAGGCGCTCGTAATCGCGTATACCGCTTCGGGGATCCAGCCATGATGCGACAATGCGGTCTCCAGGCTGATGTAGCTGGGACCATGGATCTGCTGGGCGAAGACCAGCGGGTTGGGCTTTCGTCGGAGGTACTTGGGGGCAAGGCAGTAAAGCCCCCGGTGGATCCGTAAGACCTCACCTGATTTCAGAGCCCGTTTGATAAGAGCAAATTTGCGGTTGGAAGTTCCGCCAGTCCAACGGGCAACTTCCATTACGGTGAAGGTGCCGGCAGCTGATTTTTCCAGAGCGGTTTCCGTCAGCTTTTGCATATATGGATAATACTGTCAAAATATGACAGTATCAAGTAAATATAAATTTACCTGGATTGCAGCTGTGGGTGCTTCCGTCATCAATTGTTGCTAGGATGGAATTAAAGCTTTATGGAGCAATATATTACAGCCGAATAAGGGATCAGCGGTTCCGGTTTGAAAAAAATCAGACATAAGTGCCCTTTTCATAATGAGATGGGGGCGAATCGCCAACAGTAGATTGCGGAAGCACCTTAGTGGGGCAACGCTTCTCAGGCCGTGGCCGTGATCGACCCTGTGTCAGTTAAGAACGCCGACGCAGCAAGAATGATGAGCGCGCCTCGGCTTGTATTAACCCATGAGCGGCGTACGACTTTTTTGACCGCACGGGATGCGACTTTCGGTCACACCCCGTCCTTATTTCAGCAGAATCAACGACTCCTACCGATGCGTCCCCGTTTTCAGCTCGATCAGCTGGCCGAGTTTGTTGCGGGCTTCGTCCCACGCGTGCGGGTCGTGGTTCCAGGCATTGAGGTTGCCGATGGAGGCCTTGCCGTAAGGGTTGAACACGATCTCGCCGATGACCTTGTCGACCCGCTCCCTGTTTCCGTCCAGCTGCGCGAGCAGCCGCATGTACTCGTACTCCTCCACACCGTCGCGCAGGTTCTTCAACCGGATGCTCGGGCATGGCGTCGTCACGCCCGGCACATACCCCGGCGCATAGACCACCATCGCATTGCCGTTGTAGTTCCGGTAGCTGAGCGGCCCCGTGCCGTGGTCGCGGAAGACGTCCTTGAACGTCTCACTGTTGTACCAGCCCGTGGTCCAACCGCTGCCGATGCCCCAGCTGCACCACCGGCGTGTACCATACTTGAACGTGCTCCAGCTGATCAGCCTCTCGTTCGTAAGCTCAAGGTCGAGAAACGTGCTCGACCCGCACCATCCGTTCTGTTCCTTCTCGTACATTTGCGGACCGTACAGCCAGTCGGCCACCCCCATTTTCCTGTAGCGCAGGATGGTCTCGATGTCGTACCCGATCGTGTGGCAGCACCAATAGTCCAGAACACCTTTGATGACTTCCATCGCCTCAGGGCTGTAGGAACCATCGACGCGGAATTTGATCTCGGGGAAGTGCTTTTTGAACACCCCTCCCCAGAACTTCATCCGGTCCCAGGCTTCGGGGAAGTAGCTCTCGTCCAGCCCGTTGAGGTAGACGATCAGGTCCGTCTTCTTCGGGTCGACCATCGACAGAATGCGGTTGCGGACTTTCTCGATGGCGGCCAGGTAGATCTTCTGTTTCTGCGCAGTCTGCTCCAGCCTGGCGGCCTGTTTGTACATCTCGAGCCAGTCCTGGCTGGGCGGCAGGTCCTTTTTGACCACGTCAGGCCACCCGCCGTCCCCGTGCTTGCCGTAGACATCAAAAGGAAGCACGAACTGCTCTATCGGCTCACCGTATCCCGGGCCATCGGCGTACCCGAACTGCTGGGTGAAGGCCTGACCGGTGAAGTACTTCTTCAGCCGGGCGTCGTAGAGGCTGAAATCGATCTCGACCCTGTCTCCGTCCGCGACCCGGACCGGCGGCTCGTAGGTCGGATCGGCCGGCACGACACGATGGCGCTTGAACAGTTGGTAGAGTTCGAGCTCGCGGGCTTCCGGCATCCTGCTCAGGAAGCCTTCGTGCTGGAGGTTACCGGCAAGCCGGTTCTCGTTCGGGAGAGCGAAATCCCACACGTGGAGCTTCACGGGCAACGACTTCGACTCACCCGCCACCGACACCCTGACGGTGGAAGTGTAATCGCCGGGCGCTGCCGTGCCCCGGTCCGTGGACACCCATTGATCGATCCACAAGATCGCGAAGCGCTGATTCCGGACACGGTTGACGAAATCGGGCAGCTCGAAGGGATAGTGGAGTCTCCCCGGGTGCCTGCTCATGTCCATCTGTATCGACTTGATGGGGATGAGGGCATCCGGGTAGAAGCCCGGGCCGTAGCTCGTTGCGTCGTAGCCTGTGGATTTGGCCGTGACTTCGACGGCCCATTCCAGGAAAACCTCCGGGCTGGACGGCAGCGGCTGCCCGTTCCTCAAGAACGGGGCCACCGACACGATGATGTCCTTCAGGCCGGCGGAGCCGATTCTTTCGAGGACCAGCTGAAAGCTCACGTACTCGCCGCGGGCGCAACTCAGCCTCACCTCTGCCCCGTCGTAAACCCAATTCTTCACCAGCAGGTTGCCCAGCGGCTCCATCCTGTAGAGGTCCGGGCGGTCTTCGATGATCTTCCCGCTCGAAGGGTCGAGCCGGACGGAAGACGGCAGGGCGTTGATCTTCCAGCCGCCTCCTTGCGCCGGGGTCGAAGCGGACTGCCCGAGAGCGAGAACGATGACCGAGAGGCCGCAACAGAAAGCCGTCCTGCGCGGGGGATGGCGAGCGAGCCATTCCAGGATCTGCCTTCCCAGCTTCGAAAGCCGAATCCGCTTCATTTGTTTCGTCCTCCAGATGAACGCATGCGTGTCGGCACGAGTCTACACCGCGCGGAAGATGCCGGCAAGAAATCGAGGACACCGTCGCTGTCTCCGATGTCGTGTGGAATGCGGAATCCCGTGAGCCGGCGCTGGTAGCCCGCCCGCGCCTCGCCGGCAACTCTGAGCCGACCCTTGTCGTCGGCGAGCGACCGCACGGCATCCCAGCCCGCCGGCGATTGTTTTGACCGTCAACGATCCAGCCGAAGCTTCGGGTCCGTTCCCTCCAGTGCTCTTCGCATTGCCTCAGTTTTCCTTCAATTTGCTGCCGGCACCCCGCGGGCCAGAACGGGTCCTCCCGAGGCTCGCCCAGGACCGGTTCGACGCAGAGTGCGCTGCGCCGGATTCAGCCCTTCCGCGATCGAGCCCCGGCGGGGGCACCAGCCTCCGTCGGGCGCGTGCGCTGCAGGTGTTCGCACAGAATATCGCTGGCAGGGTGTTCGATGGTTTTCCATCGAGCCGTTGCCCCGATGGCGTCCACTGACGATCCATCGCGCAACTTTCCAATGGCAGAAAAGCTGGAGGTTGTGGAACCGGGGGCCGTTTTCCGCTGGTCGCATCCGCTCCGGCGTGAAAACAGGCCTCTTTACAGGGACCTCTCCCGAGGTGTATTTTCGACACACTTGGGGAGGAGTTTGGTACGCAGATGCGACTTCTGATCATCCCAATTATGTTCGGTGCCCTGGCGGGTTCTCTGGACAGTGGCGCGTGGATTGCGTTGTTCGACGGCAAAACCCTGGAGGGTTGGAGGGCTGAAGGGAATGCGGCGTGGACCGTTCAGGGCGGTGCCATAGTAGGGCGCCAGGGGCCGAACAACTCGGCGGGTGATCTTTACACGAAAGGCGAATGGGCCGATTTCGAACTGGAGTGCGAGTTCAAGGTCGTCTGGCCCGCGAACAGCGGGATCTGGTTCCGCAGGAACGCCGGGCAGCCCGGCTACCAGGCGGACATTCTCCAGGAGCAGGCCTACCCCGACGCCTACTCCGGCTCCCTCTATGCGATGAACACCGGATTCATCGCCAAGAACAGCGATCCCGCGACGGTGAACACGGACGGATGGAACATTCTCCGGATGTCGGCCGTCCGCGAAGAAATCGCCATAGCGCTGAACGGCAAGACGGTCGTGAAAACGCGCGACAACAGGTTTCCGAGACCCGGGAGCATCGGCATCCAGGTGCACCCCGGGCAGGTTTTCGGAGCGATGCAGATCTGGGTGCGAAACATCCGGCTGAGGCCCGTATCCGGCTCCTCAGCTCGCTGATCCAGGAGGTTGTCGATGGACCGTCGAAGTTTCCTGAAAGCCGCAATGGCCGTCCCCTTTCCATCTGTCGTCTCGTCCCGCGTGTTCGGCCGGCCCGGGCGGCCGGGCGCCAATGATCGGATCCAGGTCGGCATCATCGGCGTGGGCGGACGCGCCCGCTGGCTGATGCAGTACATGGGAGACGAAGTTCCGGAAGCGGAGATCGTGGCGGTGGCGGACTGTTATCTTCCGCGCTGCTACGGAAAGGATCCCCAGTCGGAGCGCACTCTGTCCGAGCAGGCCATGCGCTGGGGGAAATACCAGGATTATCGCCGAATGTTCGAGAAGGAAAAGCTGGACGCGGTCTTCGTCCAGACCACGACGCACGCCCGCGTGCTGACTGCCCTTCACGCGATGCAGGCGGGCCTGGACGTGTACGCCGAAAAGCCCATCACACTGACCATCAGCGAGGGTCGGGCACTGGTGAAAGCGGCCGGCAGATACAAGCGGATTTTTCAGGCGGGCAGCCAGCAACGGTCGATTCCGATCAACCGGTATGCCAGCGAACTGGTGCGAACGGGCAAGATTGGCAAGATCCAGTCGGTCATCGTCTGTAATTACCTGCCCGGCCTTAAATCGACCCCCCAGCCCGAGCAGCCGACACCGGAAGGCATGGACTGGAATGCCTGGTGCAACCAGACGGAATTGCGCCCTTTCCACCAGTCTTTGTTTCGCGGCTGGGCGAACTACGTGGATTACGACGGTGGCGGGGAGTCCTGGGGCGTGACGGGCTGGGGAACGCACGGCCTCGACCAGGTGCAGTGCGCGCTCGGCACCGATGACACCGGGCCGGTGGAGATGTGGACGGAGAACGCCCGGACGGAGGATGAGCCGAGCTTCACGCTCTCCAAAAATCCGCAGTGGCAGCCCGTGATCGGCCGAAAACCGGTCACATTGCGGCTCGCGGGCGGGACACTGATCAAGTTGGAGGAGCCATGCCGCGGCGGCCCGATCGAGCGGGGAGGCCACGACCAGTTGGGCGCCATCTTCGTCGGCGAGAAGGGCCGCATCAAGATCATTCGCGGCAATTACACCGCCGATCCCCAGGAACTCCTCGAGGGCGCGCCGGAACCGACCAAGGAGGGCCGGGGAGAGGACACTTTCCACCTGAAGAATTTCTTCGAGTGCATACGCACGCGCAGGAAGCCCAACGCGGATGCCGAAACCGCGCATCGCGCCACAAGCTTGTGCCACTTGGTGAACATCTGCCGCCAGCTGGACCGGAGGCTGCGCTGGGATCCCAAGGCCGAGAAATTCATCGGCGACGAGGAAGCCGACAAGTTGACGTCCCGGGCGAGGCGGAAAGGCTACGAACTGCCGAAGGTATAGCCGGCGTATCCCAGGACCCGGAAACTCCCCCTGCCAGGGTATTGTCAAGTTGAGGCGATACGTGCATCCTGAGCTGATGGATACGAAGACCCTTATCTATCGCGGATATCGATTCCCACCGGATATCATCAGCCATGCCATTTGGCTCTATCACAGATTCTGTCTGAGTTTTCGAGATGTTGAAGATCTCCTCGCTCAGCGCGGGATCATAGTCAGCTACGAAACCATCGGACAATGGTGCAGGAAGTTCGGGTCCGAATACGCCCGCACACTCAGGCATCGGCAAGGCCGATTGGGAGACATTTGGCATCTGGATGAACTCTTCGTGAATATTCAGTGTCAAAAGCAATATCCCTGGCGCGCCGTTGACCAGGCCGGCGACGTGATCGATATCCTTGTTCAGCCCCGGCGCGATCAACGCGCGGCTGAACGCTTCTTTCGTAAGCTGCTGAAGGGCCAGGAAAGAAAACCCTGGCGGCTGATCACTGATAAGCTGAGGAGCTACGGCGCTGCCCATCGGACCATAATGCCTTCTGTCATTCACGACACCGATCCCCATGCCAACAATCGGGCTGAGGTCTCGCACCAGCCGACCCGACAACGCGAGCGACAAATGAGAGGATTCAAAACGGCCGCTCAAGTGCAACGATTCTTGTCAGTCCATGGAATTATTCAAAATCTCTTCCGGGTCGGACGGCATCTGATGCGGGCAACCAACCATCGCATTCTTCGAGCCCGCTCCTTCCAGATTTGGCATGAAGTTACCTGTGCCTGCTGAAATCGGATTTCTACAGTTGACCACCCCATGCTTGCTCTAAGGATGGTTAAGTTGACAATACCTCGAAGAGCGTTAAACTTCGTGGAATCTGCAATTTATTGGGTTGGGAGGTTTGGTAGCGACGGGTGGAATCGAACCACCGACCTTGGGGTTATGAAGGACTAAACGGGCGCAGCCGGCAGTCAACCCACACCACAATTACCAATAAAAACCAGTCGCAGATGGCAATGTCTTAGGACGGAGTCTGCCTCCGTATGCAACAGAACCATTACATAACCATTACATTCCTCTCTCCGCAGGCTTTTTTGGATCGTGATGCTAAAAAGCTCGAAAAAGGCGCTGCACCGATTGATTGCCGTGCAGAAACCGCCGCCCTGAGATCGGTCACCTATCCATCCACCCTATTTCTCCCCAGGCGGATCTTCAGAACTCATACAGGAAATGGGCCATGAACAATCTTTGCAGACAGACCCTGACCGAACATATGCATGCTGAGAATCAGAATCCGGGAAGCATTCCTCTGATCCGGAGAATCTTGAGCCGCTTCAATCCATTTGAGAAATCCAATGGTGAGGCCAGCAAAGCCTCGAAATCCACGTCCCCGGATCGTATGGAATCCGCCCATGGAATCCATGGAATCCATGCAATCCATGCACGGCATGCAAGCATACCCTTGCACCGTGCAATGGTTGAAGATCACGTGACGATTGCACCACACGCAAGGGTACGGGGGGAACTGAGAGTTCCGAACACCCTTAATTTCGGACTATTCCGCACGCTGGATCCCTATGCCCGGACAGTTTATTACGAGTTGTATCTTCTCTCGCATGGCTTTCGTCGCAACATATGCAGCGTCAGCCTGCCAAAGCTTGCGGCATCGGCAATGATGTCCGCCAGAAAGGTCCACCAGACAATCACTTACCTGGAAAAGCGGGGATTGGTGAGGAGGCTAAGAATGATCTCTGGGGGACCTACAAAGGTGAGCGTATATCAGGTTCTGGTTCCCGGCGAGGAATCCGAACCGGAGTCGGCCGAACCGTCAGAAATTCTGAGTGATCCCCCCCTAGCACCACCTGCAACCGTTGCACGTCATGCCACCCTAGCACCACGTGCAAACAATAAAAGTGATGATGATATAAAAACAAAATCATCATCAAAGATTGAAAATGCAGCATTGGTGGTACATACCCCTGAGAACCACAGCCCTGCGGCTGCGCCGCGAGAGAGAGAGACGATTCCGGACGACGACCTGGACAGAGTCCGATCGGCCTATGAGCGGACTACAGGCAATCGCTGGAACCGATCCGACACGGATGCCTTCCTGCAAAACCGGCTCCACCAGGTTCCTGTGGAGAAAATCATTGCAACTCTTGAATCGGTGGCCCAGCGTACGCCGACAAAAGTGAACAGTTTCAATTATTTCGTCCGGGAGATCGTTGCTTCCCCGGACACTCGAAGCCGCGCCTGGCGGAAGAAGCAGCTTGAGAGAATAATCCGCCGGGTGCGGGACAACGCCACCGGTCTGGCCAGCTACACCGGCCCCGATTTCCTCGAAGATGTCAAATGTGCCTGCGCCCGCGAACGCGTTCCGTTTGATAACGATCTTTTCAATGAATTGGCTGGCTAGGATTTGCCTACTATGAATTGCGCCAGCAGTTGTTTTCTGGGACTAATAAATCAACACGTTACAGGTCCGTCGGGGAATCCATGGGATCGAATGCATACGCCCTGGGTCCCGGTGGCTTCCAGTCATCTCCCAGAACGCCGAATCAGAGGAGTTTGAACCTAGGTCACATCTCCGGACAGCCAACTGATCGGCCACTGGACGGAATGCCTTCCAGACTGCCGCATATTTCGCTCGCCCCAATGTTTGGCTTTTTATTCCAACCCACAGTAAAATCGTTTTCGAAAATCCAGGAAACATTCAGAGTTTTCTGTCAACTCCTGGAAGGATGGCGTGAAAGGTGCGTCACCCATAAGTACCGCGCTCTACCCGCCCCTACCACGTCTCAGCGGAGTCTTCGATGCTATCTTTCACCGCGAAGCCGCGGATTATACACATTCGAGAAGGTCACCGAGTTTCGTTGCCGGCTCAAATTACCCTTGCTGCAACGCTTGCACCGCGCTGGCTATTTGGTTCGGGAGCTGAGCGCTCCAGGCTAGTAATCGCCGGTGCAACCGGTGTCATCATGCGTTTCGACGCGAACACCGGTCGATGGTACTTTCACGCGGGCACCCAGCCTGAACCAGTCCATGCGACATATCATGAGACAGGCGGAGTTCTTCTGACTGTCGAGGGTAATGTAGTGAAGTGCGTTTTCGTTGCGCAGACACTGGACGACATTTCTGAGGTCGCAGATGCTCTTTTGTACGGCATTCCCATGATGTTTAGCGCACGTTTGCCATCCCCTTGCATTGTGGAGAGTCTCGTCGGCCAAGCGCCGGACGGCGCATTTGGCTATGAATTCTTTCAATTGTGCTTCCGCGTCCCCATCGTTCGGCAGGACGAAATCAACGCTCAGGCTGCCGCGGCTCTCAAAGACCTTACCCTGCTTGGCAGGGCAGAGCACACTCGAATCCACGCGGCCTTGATTTATTTCCATCGTGCCGAAAGGTTACTCGATGCGGGGCACACGCCATGGGAGTTCATGGCAGAATCTGTACTCAATTTGGCAAAGGCTCTCGAATCACTCTTCCCGGGTGGTAAGACCCGCGATACGGTTCGACAAGGGCTCGCCGGATATGGCTTTTCCGCAGAAGACATCGAAACATGGTTTGTGCCGGTGCTCGCACTTCGCAGCAACCTGGATGTTGCTCATGTGAAGCTTGCATTACTTACCAAAGAGCATATTGAAGTCCTCACACAATTTGTCGAGAGCGCTGCCACACAGTTCCGAAGTCTTTTGTTGTGCGTCTTAGAGGATGCGCTCGCCGGCAAATCTCGGGTGCCTATGTACAAACAGGAGGTTGTGGAAGGAGCAGCACTTGACACTCTCAATCAACTGACCGAACGGCTGCGAGCCGCAAATGAACAGTCGCGTTCTTCCCATGACTAGCCTACATGAGCTTTGGATTGGTGCGAATGAAGGATACACTTGATTTCGAGAATTTCAGGAAAACACAAAGTAACCTTCGGTTTAGTGTGCAAACACTCTGATAATCACCGCGGTTTTTATTGATCTGGCTTTTGTGGTAGGCCAGATTGCTCCCATGAAGTCGCCACGTGGGAAATAGTGTCGTTCCTTGGGAGTTTGAATCTAAGTTACTTGGCTATCGCTCAATTACAATACCAAGAGCCGCTTTGACGTTCTCCTGCGCCTTAACTCTTACATTTTCAGGTATGGCTATGTGCTTCCAGAGGTCTGGGTAGTCACCGAGACTCAGAGTCATCTGAACGGTCTCGTCTGGTTTCAAAGCCAGGAAGATACCACTGGGCACATGAAGCCTGATGTTGTATGGGATGGGTACGCCTTTGAAGGTTTTGGCAATCCCTTGTTCGAGATCGATCAGGAGATCATGATCCTTGATGTGTGCCTTGGCATATAGAACTAATAAAGTGCTTGCTCCTTCGGCGTCCACTTTGAAATAAAAGTTTTCGTTACCGTTCACCCATGAGGAATAGACCCGAGTCCGCTGTCGAGCCAGGTCCACGATCCCTCGGGGCCATTCAGGTTGATCTGCCGTCGGCTGGCTCGGAGGATCGGGGCCAATCTGCTCTTCACCCAAATAGTAGGCATGCGCGCCTGCCAGGACTGAAAGGGTGATTAAAAAGATCATGCTCAGCGAAATCTTCATGGCGCCTTCCTCAGATGTGTCGATTGACACTCCAACGTAAGCAAAGAAACAGGATCTGTTAAAGGAGCAACATCCAATTAAGTATGCGCCAAAATTGGTGATTGGATTTAAATTAATCACATTGGCAGCATCCGCATGCGGGTTTGGGAGGATTAGTCCCGCAAGTCGCCGTCTGGGAAATTTGCCCTGGCCGATACGAGCCGCGTTTCCAATCGAGGTCCGCGCCAAAACCTCTGCTCGTGTGCCCTCCTTTCACCTTACCGATTATGATAACCTGTGTCCAAGTACCTCAGAATCACGATCAGTCCGGCTCGTCATAGAGTAATATGGCTTCTCGGAGTCAATCACAGGCTTCGGGATAAATCGAGGAAGCCAACATGGCCGGATTCAAAAAGGTTGCTAAGTTCACGCTTCAACCATTGTCCTATGCTTTACATCATGCCCCGCTATGACGCGATCCTTTTCGACCTGCTCACCGCGCTGATCGATTCCCGGTCACTATGGAACCGCGTCGCTGGCGGTGAGGACGCTGGCCGCGCGTGGCGCGCCGAATACCTGCGCCTGACCTATGGCTGCGGGGTCTATCGGCCTTATGAAACTCTCGTTTCGGAGGCTGCGCTCGCCAGCGGGCTCGATGCGTCACATGCCATACGGCTCGATGCGTCATGGGATGAATTGCAGCCCTGGGACGACGCCCCCGCGCTTCTGCGGGATCTCGCGCCCGTATACAGGTTGGGGGTTGTAACCAATTGCTCGGAACGGCTCGGCCAGCAGGCCGCCGCGCGCCTGCAGGTGCCGTTAGAATGCGTCGTGACAGCCGAACGCGCTGGAAATTACAAACCCGATCCAGCGCCCTATCGCTTGGCCCTGCAGGAACTCGGACTGCTGGCAGAACGCGTGTTGTTCGTCGCGGGGTCGGGATTCGACCTTTTCGGCACTGCGCGCGTCGGACTCGCCACACTCTGGCACAACCGCGTGGGACTCGCCGCGCCCGATGGCGCACCTGCGCCTATCGCGCAGGCACGCACGCTGCGTCCCATGGTCGACGACCTTCTCGCGCTCCAAAAGAGCCTCTCGTGAAAACCGTGCGAACCCGGCAGGATTGGATTGCCGCATCAAGCGGACGTAAAACCGACTCCATTGGAGAATAGGTTGTCCCCTGACTCCCACGAAGTCCGCTTCTCGGAGTCGTTGTCCGCGAAAACTCCATCCTGGCTGATTTTATTGGATTTTCGAGTTCCGGAGATCCATCCTGCGGGCATGAAGATTCTGCTCATGATGATGTTTCTGCAGTCTCTAAACTTGGCAATTTTTGCATGGCTGGACCGGGCAGCCTGGGTGCGGATTCTCGCGTTACGACAGCAACTCGCGGTGTACAAGCGCAAGTCGAAAAAGCCCATGCTGAGAAACAGGGACCGGCTATTCTGGTCGTTGCTCTCAAGGATCTGGAGAGACTGGAGATCGGAGTTGATCCTTGTAAGACCAGAGACCGTGATTCGATGGAGGGAGAGGAAGTTTCGCGAGTTCTTGCGGAGGAAGTCCCAGAACAGGCCAGGCAGACCCGCAATTCCGGATGAACACATCGACTTCATCCGGCGGATATCCTCCGATCATCCTGAGTACGGGGAGGATCGCATCGCCCTGGAGTTGGAGGTGAAGTTTGGCATTCGCCACGCCTGCTCGACCGTCGGGAAATACATGGTCAAAAGGCGCTCCGGGACCCACAGATTCTCAAGCCTGGAGAAGCTTTCTGAAGAACCAAGCCAAGGCCATGTGGTCCTGCGACTTCTTTGTGCAGCACACGATTGGGTTTCGTGTCCTTTACGTATTCGTCGTCATGGAGATTGCCAGTCGAAAGATCATCCACCTGCACGTAACCGATCATCCAACCCTCGAGTGGACGAAGCAACAAATCAAAAACGCCTGCTTCGATGAGCAGCCGAAGTTCCTGCTCCACGACAATGACGGAAAGTTCGGCCAGTTCGGACGTCCGTTTCGAGTTGGAGAATGCAGGGAAGAAGGTGTCGTGTCGATCGGCATACGATGAGTGGCTCTGGCAGGAGATGGGCATCCGGGGGAATACGATTCCGTTTGGCGCCCCCAACGCGGCGGCACACATTGAGCGGCTGATAGGGACGCTTCGCCGGGAGTGTCTCGACCGATATGTTGATCTGGAATGAGCGGCATCTTCGGTGTGTACTCACCGAATTCGTTGCCTGGTACAACCACGTTTCATACTGCCTCACCTCACTATGTCTTTGATAGTTTGAGAGTTAACTGTTGAGAATTCTGTTCCGCGAGTGCTGTCCCACGACCGTTTGCCGGCTTGATGCGGATTCGCGCCCTGGAATCATCCAGGTCAATGCGGCGAAACACCCAAGGCCCGTCTGCGACCGGATGGAGGGATGGCACATCATATCGTTCGGCCGCCAGTCGGAGGGTTCTGGGTGCCACTTTGAGATATGCTGCAGCCTCTCCCAGATTCATCCAGCCTTCCAATCGCCGTCGGTCATCCGAGTAAACGGGAATCTCATGATAATTCCTCAGTGAAACAACCCGCTCTCGTGTCCACCGATTGCCAGTGCCGGTACGCAAACCATTGCGGTTGAGAAACGCAGCGATCCCGTCATCCCGGCAGATGGTTGCCAGATCCCGCACCACGTTGATGGTTTCAGGAGGGGTGTTTGTACTGCTTTGTCCCCGACGACGGCGGCGAAGGTGGAGTTCCGTGTGCACACCACCTCTCCAATGGACGACAAGCACGACCTCCGCCCCTTCGGAATCTACATCAACGACAACTTCCTCAATGAGGGTTCGCAGGATGCGCTTCTTCACTCGATTGTCCGTAGCCTGGTCCTTCCAAACCGTATCGAGATCCGCACCCAGATTTTGAAGACGTTCCAGTTCGATGGGTGTCATTTGATTCCGACGATAGTTCTCCTGCTCTATTCGAGTCTCCATCTCTCGCAGTCTGACAAGAGCACAGTTCCAACGCCGCTCCAGTTCCTCCGAAACCAGACGATTCTCCGGGTCGACCAGATCGTATTGTCGGCGAGCTCGTTCCGCTTCATAACGAGCGGCCTGTAGTTCCACTCCCAACGCGCGCAGCAATTCGTCCTGTTTGTCCCTTTTCTGCCGTTCGGCCATGTGTGCCGCTTCCATCGCAGCGGGACGAACAACGCGCAGGAGTTCACACGCAACTGCCTCGTCCACTGATGTGCCCCCGAAGGAGATACATTTGGGTTCACCTTGGTCGACAGCTCCCCGCCGACACTCGTACCTCACCTTGTCGCCTTTAAGTCCTGAGTAACTCACGATGAGCTTCCGGCCGCACCTCCGGCAGCGCAGTAGACCACCAAGTAACGCCGGACCCTTCTTCGGGGCGCCTGGATTGCTAAGGTTCCAAACCTGAGCATTCTTGGTTAGCATCTGATCTACCTGTTCGAACTGGTTCCAAGTAATGTAACCTTCATATCGATCGGGAATCAACACCGACCAGTCCTTCATCGGTTTTTGGAGCACCACTTTTCTTGGCCTACCATCGCGGACCGCCGTAGTTACAGTGGTCTTTCCATACCTGTAGGCGCCAGCGTAAACCGGATCTCTCAGAATTCTTACGACGGAGGCGTACTGAGGACGTCTCCATACGGTTACGGGTCCGGCTTCAGTCTGATCGACGCCCGGCAGGTCGAGTCCCTTATCGATAAACCACATCATCGTTTGCCGCGCGGTCCCCAGTTCGAAGAACTTGCTGAAGAGCAGGCGGATCGCCTCCTGGACACGGAGGTCCGGAACTTTCTCCAGGCGCTGATCCGGAGTCTTGATGTACCCGACTGGCGCGCCGATCACGAGTTCCCCGCGCGCCGCTTTCTGGCGCCGTGCCTCCAGCGACCTCTGTCTCAATAAGTCCAGTTCGTATTCGTTCAAGCTCCCCTTCAGACCGAGCAACAAACGGTCGTTGCCATTTCGAGAGTCATAAACCACCTCCTGGTCCATTAGCAGCGTATCCACCATCCGGCACACCTCTACCAGTTGCTGCCAATCCCTGCTGTTGCGCGCAAACCTTGAGACCTCCCGCGCCGCTACCACACCTATTCGTCCCAGGCAGACTTCGGCCACCATCTTCTGAAACCCGTTTCGTTCAACTCCCTCGGAGGCTGACCGCCCCAGATCCTCATCAATTACAATCACCTCCTGCCACCCCAACTCCCGAATCCGTTCCGCCATCGCGTACTGCAGACGCCGGCTTTCTTCGTTGTGAGCCACTTGAAACGTCGATGACTGCCGTATATACAACATCGCACTCCGCTCAACGTGGTGCGGTTTGATCTTGTCATTCATTAGCTGATCCTCCTTTTTCTTCTGCCGGACTGATTCGATCCATACGTTCACGGAACATCCGTGCGAGTTCCCGCACCGCTCGTTCGCGGACGTTCTCGGGAAGGGTCTTCCAGTCAGGGATCCGTAATTGAGGACCGTACAATTCCATTTGCTTGAGATTGCGTGGCGGCCTGGGCATCGGCACCTCCTTGAGGAGAATTAAGTCGATGCCCAGTTTCTATCACGTCGGGTCGATGGCTACGGAGAATCCGATCAAGAATATCGCGCAGTTCAATCAGCGCTTCGACATCGATAAAAGGATGCGAATGCAAGGTCATCGTCGAACACAGGACACGATCAAGCATCCATGCTGGAATCTCGAAGCCGCCGCGCGCTATGTCAGTAGGATCCTCACAGCGAGCAATGACACCACCTCTCACGCGCTGCGAAATGCGGAAAGCGAAGGTTTGCCCAAAGAGGGGGTGCCATGGATAGCAGACTTCACGAATCTCGGTTTTATGTGTTTTGTGTTGCAGGGTTGTACAACCAGGGCCGCGTCCATCAAGGGTTGATCGGGATTCCGGATCCCGATCCGGCGTTGGCTGGGCCGAAGCCAGCGGGCGGCAGACTCGTAGCGATCCCAGTGTTGAACGGCTTACATCACGATTACCGGCTGGCCGCGTAGTTGTTGTCGGCTGCATTCTAATGCTGAAATCTCCCGCCATATGTGTCTCAACTCCTTGGATCAAGAGCTCGCACTGAGAAATGGGAGAATATCGAAGCCCGTGCAGGGCGGGACGAGAGAAAGGACTTTGCTCGAACTGGGCGCTCGACTGGATTCCGAGCCCATTTCGGATTTTCGCGGACCACAGGCCTACATGTCGGCGGAGCAGGCGTAAGGAAAGACGGTGGACGCCCGCTCGGACATCTTTTCTTTCGGGTCGATGCTTTACGAAATGGTAACGGGGCGCAAGGCATTTCACGGGGACAGCAGCGCGTCAACAATCTCGGAGATTCTTAAGAGCGAGCCCGTTCCGCTGAATGCGGGAACCCCCCACGACCTCGAGATGATCATCACTCACTGCCTGCGCAAAGATCCCACCCGCAGATATCAGCACATGGGGGGGATGTTAGGATCGCGCTCGAGGACCTGAAGGAGCAGTCCGGTTCAGGCGAGCTGATCAAGACAGAGAGACAGCCGCGGTCGGTGCTCCGCCGAATTGCCACATGGGCAACCGCAGCGATCTTCCTGATCCTGGGGGCAGGATCCGTGTTCATTTATATGCATCACAGGATGAGAGAAGAACCACCGATCGACATCGTCACTTTGACCAACTATCCCGGCACTCAAGGAATGCCCAGTTTCTCGCCGGATGGCATCCGGGTGGCATTCCACTGGAATGGTGCGAAGGAGGACAATTTTGACATTTATATCAAGCCTGTGGGTTCGGGCCCTCCCCGGCGGCTGACATCGGATCCCGCCCGAGAAGACTTCCCAAGGTGGTCGCCGGATGGCAATTGGATCGCTTTCACTCGCGACGGTTTCGCCTACCTGATTCCCCCCGAGGGAGGGTCAGAACGCAAAGTATGCAGGGGTATTACTTTTTTTATGTTACAATCACGTCCATTCATTGGGTTGTCTTGACCATTTCTGACGAAACGCGGCATACCGATTACCAGCTCACGCTCCGTAGAATCATGGCCATAGTCGAAAATGGTAGTTATGACTCGATCATCGATCCGACTAGGCCCTGTTTTGAACCAGTCGGAAATGGAGTTTTCCCCGTTTTGAGTTAGCATTAACCCGAACGGAGGAAAGCTTGAATACGAAAGTCCGAAAGCATTACAGCCCCGAAGAAAAAGTAGCCATCCTGAAAAAACACCTGATCGACAAGATCCCGGTCTCAACGGTCTGCGACGAGTACCAGTTACAGCCGACCGTTTTATACCGCTGGCAAAAGGAGTTTTTCGAAAACGGCGCCGCAGCATTCAAGCATGAAAGGCGGCGGGAGGATGTCCAGAAAAGCCGGATGGAAGCGCTCGAAGCCAAGCTGCAGCAGAAGAACGAAGTCCTGGCCGAGCTTATGGCGGAGTATATCCAGCTAAAAAAAGAACTTGGGGAACTCTGAAGGCCGCGTGGGTTCCCCCGGACACCCGGGATGCGGTCATGGATTTTGTACGTCGCTGGTCGGACCGGACGGAGATACCGGCGAAACAATTCATTGCCTGGCTCGAGATTGCCACGAGCAAGTTCTATGAGTGGCAAAAACGGTACGGAAAGATCAACGAGCATAACTCCTGGATTCCGAGGGACCATTGGCTCGAAAACTGGGAAAAGGAAGCCATCGTAGCTTTCTACGCCCAGAATGCGCTGGAAGGGTATCGGCGACTGGCGTTCATGATGCTCGACGCCGATATCGTCCATGTCAGCCCGAGCAGCGTTTACCGCGTGCTTGCATTCAAAGGGCTCCTGAAGCGCTGGAACCGGACTGCCTCAAGCAAAGGCACAGGGTTTGAACAGCCGCTGAAGCCTCATGAACACTGGCACGTGGATATCTCATACCTGAATATCCGCGGCACGTTCTATTACCTGTGCAGCGTACTGGATGGCGCTAGCCGTTACATTGTTCATTGGGAGATCCGGACTGAAATGAAGGAAGCCGATGTTGAAATCATTCTGCAGCGGGCCAGGGAACTTTTTCCCGATGCCCGCCCGAGGATCATCTCCGACAACGGCCCTCAGTTCATTGCCCGGGACTTCAAGGAGTTCATCCGCATCAGCGGCATGACCCATGTAAAAACATCGCCGTATTACCCTCAGAGCAACGGGAAGATCGAGCGCTGGCACAAATCGCTGAAAACCGAATGCATCCGTCCATCGACTCCCCTTTCACTGGAAGATGCCCAGAAAGCGGTAGGCGAATATGTCGACCGTTACAACAACGTAAGGCTTCACAGCTCAATCGGATATATTGCCCCAGCTGACAAACTGGCTGGAAAAGAACGCGAGATCTTTGAATCAAGGGATCGGAAACTCGAGGCGGCTCGGGAGATGAGAAAGGCCCGTCGCCAGAGTACGGCTATCGCGCAGAAGACAGGAGACTACGGCGTGCCGACGGAGTCAAGGGCGCCATTGGCGCCGCGCTTTTTGCGGGAACCCTTGACGCCGGCAAACGCCGTGGTTTAATGATAGCGCGATGGCCGGTATCGTTTGCAGCAAACAGCGTATTTACTCGCTAACTCAAAACGGAATTAACTCCAGTTCACGCTGAACCAAAACAAAATCAGAGGTACATCCAGCGATAAGCACGAGCATGTACAAAGGGAGGTGTTGGGTAGACTTGAGAACTCTGTCGATGCAACCATAGTGGTTTATGATGTAATGGGTAAAGTTACTCGGTCTCGGGAAAATCCCAACCTGCTAGTTGGGAGAGACCACCACAGCGGCTATGATCTCCGCCTCGAAGGACCGATCGGTCCGGACATAAAGAGAACATGGTTTAAGTACACTTGGACAGGAAAGATGCCGCAGGATCACGTTCGCGATGGATATTTTAAACTAGGAAGTCTATCCGTTGATAGCTGCAAACAACTCCTGCTTACATCAGAAATTGCGGCATCTACAACCTGCGAGAGTCACATCAAGCTAAATGACCTGGCCAAGACCCTCTTCGGAGATGTCGGGACGCAAGTCTCGCTAAAGGCGGAATTTCGAATGCAACCTGACGGGAACTGGGTGCCGATCAAGGTTTTATATAAAAACCCAACCATTGAATGAGGGTTAGTACCATCAGGACTCGTTAGCGTTCACCAAAAGGGCAAACGAGATATATTTCATTGAACGATTTGAAGTCTGGGGTGCGTGACTGTTAATCCTCCCGTATGGTATGACAAACGGCGGTACAGCAATAAGATATTGGTTTGCCTAAAAGCCTCGTCTTGCTGGATGGTTCCCGAGATGAGGCAGCCTATTCCGCTCATCCATGTAAGACTGCAAGCAACATTAGGCGACTCAAGGCGACATTCGGGTATGCTCAATGGACAAAACCGGACAGAATGTGTCCTTGGACATCACAGATAGCTGATAGGCCAAACAAGCGGAGGGCTTTCCATGGATGGTGAATGCTGGGAACGATTTCACCACCGCGATTCAATTAATTGCGTAACACTCGATTTCAAAGAGCACTTTTAGATCCAGGATGCGATGGAATGCAGGCCCTTGGGAGACACCCGTAATGAAAAGCGGTGTAATATGAGCAAAAGGGCTATCCCCTTGACTCAGGTAGCCCCTACATGTTGTTGTTTTTGGTTAAAGCATCACCGGCCGGCTCAATTATTGATCGGTAAGGAACCGGCTCTTGCGAAACAGCCTGCTGGGCCAGTCGATAGAAAAGCTTGCCACGGCTCGCTGGAGTCCTGCGATTGAATCGGAATGCAAACTCGTCCAGGTAATACTCAAGATGACCATGATTCACGGCACCTTGATGGGTTCCCATCAACCACCTCTTGAGCAACGAAATAACTCGATGAACTCTAGGCATCAGTTCACTGGGCGATTTCTTGTTTCCGCGGAGGAAGCTGATTCGATGGACGTTACCTTTAGCTCCCAGAGGATCATACCCAGGCCAGGCATCTGTGTGCACCACACTGCCAGGATCTATGGATTCCTGAATAAATGGTATGAGGTTCTCCGCGGAGGCATCCGCTATCATACGCATCCGGATCCGGCCAATGCCAGCCTCATGCTCTTGAGCAGCAACGACAATCAGCGCCTGGCCTTATATTTGGCGTCCTCGACGACCCTTTTGGGGCGAGCCCCAGTAGGTTTCATCAACTTCTACTCTGCCGAAAAGCCGATCCCGGTCAGGCCTGACCATTGCACGTCGAATTTTGTGAAGCCATGTCCATGTCCATGCTGTCTCGTAACTACCCAAACCAAGGATGCGCTGCAGTCCAGGCGCGCTGGCGCCGGTTTTCTGGTTGGTAACCCACCACATTGCCCGAAACCATTGAGTCAGCGGTGTCCGCGTGTCCTGGAAGATGGTCCCGGATGGTATCGACGTCTGGAAACCGCATCTGGCACACTGCAAAAGGATCTTCCGAACCGGCCAAGCCTTCTCGCTTCCGCAATGCGGGCATCGAAAGCCTTCCGGCCAATGCAAACGCTTATGGTAATCCCGGCAGGATTCATCCGAAATGAATCGTGCTTCAAATTCCGCCAGGGTTCGCGGGTAATCCTCCATGCCCTGGCATATTATATATTGCGGCTACCTGAGTTAAGGGGATAGCCCTTATGAGCAATTATGAAAATATGCATGTTTTTACTTCTGGTTTTTTTGACCGACTGCTCTGGAGGCCAGCAAGCATCACAGCATCAAGTCAATCAAGCTAAATTCGAGGGCCTCTATCGTGCGGGCAAGACCATTGATGCTGCTGTCGTGGTTTCCGTAACGCTGCCAAGGTTCCGTGAACTAGTCCAGGCGTTCGCGACAGAAGTTTCGATAGCGAAGGACAAATCAACCGCCCCAGCTGAACGGAATTTGATGGAATTGTACGCCGATGTTCTGGATGTCTACCGCGACAGTCTTGCACTCTGGGATGCCCAAATCGCACAAAAGTCAGAGTCCATCGATCCTGGTGTGGCGCAATTATGTTACGGGGATGTTGGGAACATCGCAGCCAAGTACCTTCTTCCCTGTGTCGAATATGGTCCATCTGGAATGAAGGTTCTCCCAAGCAAATCTCAGCAATACCTTTGGACGGTCGCTGGAGTAAAGCTTCGAAAGGCAAATGCGGCCTACCTCAATGACGCCAACCTAGAAGTTGCAGAGGACTTGGGGGCAATCAAAACTGCCTTGTACGCGCCGCTTACCCAGATAATTGAAAATGAAAAAGCCACAAGGGACAAGCGAGCGAAAGAAGAGGGGATAGCACGCGATAGGAGAGCAAACGAAGAACGGGTTACACGCGAAAAGGATAGAGTAACGGCGGAGCAGTGGAAAAAACTAGTCGTCCTTTCCGAAAAGGCGAAGGATGACCCCTCTGCGCTCTTCGTGAATGAAGGAATCACAATATATCATTTCAGCAAGTCGTGCGGAATACTTCCCCCTGGCTTTATTCCTGTCTTGCGAATTAATATCCCGAGTACGTATGAACCATGCAGGGTGTGCAAGCCATAGTCCGAGTCTGCGTAAAGGCCACTGGACACTCGCGGATCATCGGGCGGGCGAGAAAATGTTCGTCGATCATGCCGGTCCCACAGTTGGGATCGTAGACGGTAATACAGGCCTGGTCGGGCTGGCCTCGATCTTCGTTGCCGTTCTCAGCGGCATAAGATCGCAACGTCTAAACCCCTGGGTTTCGGCTTACCGGTCGCTACCATTGGCAAACTGCAGACATTATGAGCTGAAGGAAGGCGAAATCGAACCGACCTGACAATTGTACTGGGTCCTGATGAGGCAAAACGAGAAGCGGCACTTCGGTTTGTTGCAGTTTGACCCGGAGCGGCCGGTTCGATAAAGCCCAGCGATTCGCGAAATTTCAGCCCCAAGAATTGTGCTTTCAAACAGATATCCTCGGATATATTCTCAGTCGAGAAAAACCCGTGGATTTGATGGCTCGTCATGAAAGATACTGAATCATGGCGCAATGCAACGTATGCGGAAATTCTGGTTGGTTTCTGAGGATCTCATCAAGCGGTATGTGTTCCAACTGTCAGGAGGCATTTCTTTTTACTCTGAATGGGCATACTCGCGCCATAGGGAATTGCCTCAAAATCATCAACATATCGGAGAATTTCAAGATTCGCATTAAGCGTTGCGACCTTCTGTTGGAGAAGGCCAACGACCTTCTTCGATATGAAAAACTGGGCATCCCAACGATAAATCCACCTCCATCCGCTTTGATAGAGCAAATTCAACAACAGCGTGAACAAATATTACGAATGGGAAAACCGGAATGGGGAATTGTTGAATTCGAAAGGGGAAAGGTGCTCTGCAGGAAATTTGAGCGCGAAAAAATAATAATGATTGAGCCTGGCGAGGGATGGATGTGGCTTAATCCGGAATTCGATGAGATTAAATGGATCCCAAGACCGAGCGACGATGAAATTACGGCAGCACTTCTTGGCATTCCGGCCGAGCAGTTGCCATCACTACGGGAGTTCTGCATCACTCCCAGAACACGTGACCAAATAAAAGACCGGTTTCTCCCCTGTGGACTGGTTTTATCGCAACTCTTCAAGCTTGGAATGCTATCGGAAACTGAAAAAATCGGCACTCGCAAGGGTTATATGTGGGCTGGCTGGGATGCCGAGAAACTTAACGCATTTCTTAGTGCCAAAATCGCCCGTTCAAAGAGGGATGTGCTAAAGAAAATGGGACACCTCTGATTCGAATTTAGAGTTGTTTCCAAGTGTTTGGCCCGCCTGAATAAAACTTCTGCTCTTCGAGACGCCCCAGGATGGCTTATCTGTCCCTGATTCATCTCCGGTCTTCCCGGAAATTGGAGTGATTTCCGTTGGCGTGAGTTTCTCGGCGATCGCGGAGTGACGTCGCGCACCGGGATGGGCTCGTGGATCGGGTCCGCGTGGAAGTTCACGCCGCGCACTCCGACGGACCAAACGCTATCAACATCAGCCGCGGAATGGTGAGGCCGATCGTGCGCATGAAGTGCAACGGGACACTGTTTCTGATTCAAGCCTGCTCGCCTTACCCGGACTCGGTAGCATTCGTGATGTCGGCGCAGTATGCCCCCACTCTTAGAAAGTCCCCTGGACGACCTTCAGCTGAGCCTGCTTCGGCTTTCTTCCGGCAGTCATTTGCTTTCAAAACCCGCTCTTTTTCTCGTGGGATTTTGAAGTCAACCGCGACACGATTAGAATCCTCGGGGGCGGGCAATCAGGCCCATCCCGATTTGGGAGATCTAGAATGAAATGCAAGAATGAGCGGAAAATGTCGAGACCGCCCAGGAACGGCAAAAAACCGGCCGCCGTTCCTGCCCCGAAAACCACAAAACCAAAGTCCAAGCCAAGGCGCACCATTAAGCAGGTGATCATTGAGACGATTACCGCAAACAGCGCCGCGACCAGCAACGAGATGATCGCCGCCGTCAAAGCTGAATTCCCGAAGTCCGCGTTCGATGGACAACACGCAGCATGGTACCGCTCGCAGGCGCGCAAGGGATTACTGACGGGCTCGCCCATCACGATTGCCCCCACGGGAAAGGAACAGCCCAAAGGGGCCGAATGAAAGCGCGCGGGATCGGAAGGGGCTTCCGAAGACATCGAACAACTGCCGGAGAATTTACGCATGAAGAAATTCGAGAACCTGCTTCCCCGGTACAGGGTCATGCTGGTGAAGGAAGCAGAAGATACTTTTACATGCTATCCGCGATTCCAGAAGGCCCTCGATCTCTACCAAAGCTTCCGAGAGGAGTTTGCCGCCCTTGATCGCGAGTTTTTCGTATTGATCACGCTCGATCGCAAGAACCGGGCGATCGGCTACCATACGATCAGCATCGGAAGCCTCTCCACCTCTATAGTTCATCCGCGGGAATGTCTCAAGGCGGCTTTGCTTGACAGCGCTGCGGCCGTCATATTTCTCCACAACCATCCCTCCGGAGACCCGGTGCCTTCTCGGGAAGACCGCGAGTGCACCAATCGGCTGACGGCAGTCGCGAAGATCCTCGGCATCCGAGTCCTTGACCATGTCATCTTCGGCGAGACTGATTACTTCAGCTTCGCTGACGCTGGAATACTTGCCGACAACTCCCTCGTCTGAGAAGCCTCGATCGTTGCCCCTACCGATATGGGAGACACATGATTTTGGGTCATTCGTCTCTCTCCGCGCGCTTGACTCTCTACGTTTTGTTTGGGATATACTGCTGCAAGTCTGGAGGCCTTTGATGGCACTTCAAGTGAAACGGAATTATGTCAAAAACAACAATAGTCGTTATAAGAGGAGCGGTCCAAGACCTTCGTTATGCCGAATCGTTGCGCTGCTGTTCCAAGGCGGAGACAACTTCGATGAGACACAATCTGTGCACTAGACTTGTAACTCCATTAACTTTAGCTGCAATGTTTTGCCTGGGGTTTATTCCAGAGACTATTGCTCAGAAGCGTCCTGATGTCCAAACCGCCGCCCTTAAGATCAAAGTTGGAGTCATTTTCAAAAATGGAGACGTCAAACCGCTTCCTCGAGCCGAATTTTCTCTTAATCGCAAGGATGGTGAATCCATCAAAGTCGAGGCGGAAAAGTCTCTCAATCTTCCGCCCGCTGATTCTTTCTTTGAGTACATCGATTCACAACTAAATGTATCAAGGGAATTAAAGGAATGGATCAAGAAAAACGATCAACAGAATTTCAGCGCATACAAAACTGTGTGGAAAATTCTCACCATAAATGATGCATTTCAAATCCCAGAATTCTTTGAACAGCTCAGGAGTTTCAAGAATCCACTTGTGAAGAGCAGGCTGTCAGGAGAAATGATTCTCACCAAGCCAAATCAACCACCGGAATACCCAATTGCATCTGGGAACAAGGAGAATGATGACGCCTCGATTTTGAAATACAAAGAAATCCTTTCGCAGTATTTTCCATCTCCCGGCGACAATTTCCAGGCAAAATACTACTGGATTGAAGATCTCGCTTTGCCTGTGGCGATGAAATATCCCAATCTTGATTACATCTCTTCATCGCGTAAGGCCGAAGAAACAAGAAAATCAATGATCGACATGGCCGTGAAATTATTAACCAAAAAATACACCGTTAGAACAGCAAAGACGTCCTTCACTGGTGAAGCCGATTTTGAAGTGCCTGCGGGAACTTATTGGTTAAGCAACAACGAACCGAGTTCCATAGGCAGTTCGAATATCCTCTGGGACATGAAAATCAATTTAAAGCCGGGCCAAGTGATACGAATTGAATTATCCAATGATAATGCAAAAATCATCTTTTGACAGGTTGTTCAGTTAATCTCGTTTAGAAAGTTCTTTTTCGTTTATCTCCTCGAGGCTATCAACATTCAATAGAGAGCGGCCGGATAGGAAAACAGAATCTATCTTCGCTTTTGCCAACGGTTTGATTCCAGATGGCTGTTTGACGCTTCTCGGAGAAGATTGAATCCATTCAAAGGTTTTCCCGGAAACCAAAACATATCGGCGGTCACCGGAAACCATGCTAATTCGTATGCACTTGAATTAATATTCTAATATGTCATTTCCAATAAGTTCGCTCGGAGGTGCAATGCGATCGCCTTCAGAAATAGCAGGGGCACCCTGTTTCCCACCCTCGACCATTTTGTGGTGAAACTCCTGTGCCTTGCGAAAATCCCGTCCACATTAGAAAAACTGACTTTGCAGCCATCAGGAAGCATGCTTCTGCGTCATGATCGAAGCCATGGTTCCATCGGTTTCATTTAAAAGATGCGCGGTCAAAAATCAAGCCGAACTGGCTCTTGTGGTGTGAACAATTAGCGGCCGTCGCCGAGGACGATGAAGCCGGCCCAGCATAAGGGGTGGCTGTAATTCGGGGTCTTAAGCAGTTTCAAAACAGCTTCCCTCAGGGCTTCAGCCGCGCCGTGAATGTGGGCAGAATCCTGATTGATCGCAAGCAGAGCCCGGTGAAACTCCACCATCAGCTTTGCAGTGCTGTTCGATTCCACACTCCATTGGCTGACCACACTGGTCGGACAGCCAGCCACGAACAGTGCCCAACTCAGGCCGATGACTCCCTCGCCCCGACTGATCCGTCCGCGGCCCGTCTGGCATGCAGAAAGCACAGCCAAATCAGCCTTGAGATTCATGGACATGATCTCACGGGCTTCCAGCAGACCGTCTTCGGTGGAATCCGCCGTCGGCTGGGAGAGTACAATGTGGGAGTAAAGCGGGTTTGCTCCATCCAGGATGCCGTGCGTTGCGAAATGCAGGATCTTGAATCGCTCCATTTCGGTTTTGGCGTTTTCCTCAGTAGCTACTGAACCGATAAAGACCCTGCTTTTGGATGCTCCATAAAGTCCGGCCAGTGCCTCGACCTCTTTCTTTGCCGCAGGGAGCGATCCAAGCCTCTCATCCCGATTCAAGCCGATGGAACGATCCGCGGTCGAATTGGAAAATGCGGGATCCCCGAAGGCAAGCAGCAGCCGTTCCGATTTCGCCGCAGGAGATGGGTCCGCCGAAGCCGGGCGCGATGCATTCTCTCGTTTTTTCATTTCGCGAAGCGCCGTGAGAGAAGGTGCATATGAGACGACGTGGTCTTCTATCACATAATGTCCACCAACCGCCTTCAAAGCCTGGAAAGGCAACTCCCAAAGTACGTCGTCGGGCACCAGGATGAGTGTTTTCTTGCCCTTGATTTCCTTAGCTATGGGCCCAAGAAGAAGCTGATGAAGATCAGATGCCAGCTTGTCGATGCCCAGACTGTTGTTCGCTATCCGGTCCCGGAACAAATGAACCCGCCCGGCCAGGTCTTTCCTGCTGATCGAGATTGAATAGGCATGGACCTGAATTTGACCGCCATCGCCGGCGGCCAGGACAAAGGCGAACGCTTTGTCATCCAGGATCTCGAACTCAATTATGGCTGCATCCGGCGAAGACGCGATTGAATCAGCATCCCGCAGTGTAAAAGCAGCCGGCTGCATTGCCCCCCTCAGCATTTCGGCTCGCGTCGCATACAACCGGTCCATGAATCCTTCGTAATCGACCCGAGCCTTCTCCATTCGGACCGTCAATTCGCGTCCCCGGCTCTTATCGGGTTCCCTCTTCTGATATTCTCTATACAACTGCGTATTTAGCGCCGCCAGCTCCCGGCTTAACCGCCTCTCCTGCTCTTTCTCCACGGGCGTCATCTGGTCAGCCAAATCGGGTTTCACACTCCCGGCCAGGTCGAGCAGCGTCCGGCTCCGCGCGCTTTCGGCAAATTCCAATGCCTCGCCTGGCCGGTTCTGTCTGACTAGCAAATCCACCATCAGGTAATAAGGTTCAATCTTGCGCTCGAAGAAGAAAGCCCGCTGCTGTGCTTGACCCCCAACCCGGCTGCGGATCTGTTCGACCTTTTCAATAGCTCGTGCCAGATTAGTCTTTGCTGCCTCATACTGGCCAAGCGCCAGATAACTTTTCCCGCTTGAGGTCAACGCCAGGTAGGAATAGTTGACCTCGTGGATTTCGACAGCAAGGCGTTCGGCTTCGGCTGAAAGCTCCAAAGATTTTCTATAATCGCCCTGATCATGGAATAGACAAGCTTTCCACCAGAGCAGCTCGGATTGGCGCATTTTGTCGCCGAGATTGAGCGCTATTTCCAGGGCCTTTTCATAGTTTTCAAATGCAATCTTGTTTTGGTTTCGGTCCTTGGCGACAGTAGCCAAGCCTTCCAACGCTGGGATCATCAGATTTTGCGAGGGAACCTGTTCGGCTGATTTCAGGCAATCCCTGAAATGGCTCTCAGCCTGCCCAAGGTTACCTTGCCGTTCATTCACGACACCCAGATTGCATGCTGCGATCGTCTTCGCGGTCCGGTTTTCAGTTTCTTGTGCGATTTGGAGACTCTTGGAGAACAGGTTGGCGGCGGTGTTGAAATCCGCCTGGTCCATGTACAGCAGGCCCATATCATTCAATACGGCCGTCTCAACTTCCCGGTAACCATCCTTTTCTGCTTCCCGGAGCACGCCGCTGAATTGATTGAGCGCCTGCCTGTAATCGCCCAGGTTGTAATAGATCCTGCCGATTGCGCTCTGATTATCCAGGATCGCTGTTTCGTATGCGCCGTCGGATTGATTCAATTCGGAAAACAATTCGATGGCTCGAACAAAATGCCTTAACGCCTCTCGATCTTCACCTCTCCATGCAGCGATGGAACCAAGGTTTCCGGAGACGAGAGCCTCGCCATATTTCATCGGCTTTGTCTTTCGGTTTCCGGAATTCTCGATGAGCCCCAGCGCTTTCCGTGAGGCTTGCTCGGCCTGGTCATATCTTCCCAGCCTGATGTGCAGGGCTCCAATCGTTCCCAGGGCGTCAATCAGGACAATTTGAGCTCGCGCTGACTCAGCCGATACTACGGCCTGCGATAAAGATTCCTCGGCGGCCCTGTAATCATGCGACCGCATGTACAGCAATCCCAAGTTCAAGGCCGCATCCGCAACCCATCCCTCATAGCTTGACTGGCGCGCTGCTCCAGATGCACATTTGAAAAGAAATATGGCCCTCGGAATGTCCCCATTCGTCCCAGCTTTTCTTGCGGCATCGGATAGCGCCAGCCAAAGGGCTTGCGACTCCATGGGATTGAATTGCTTGACCATTTGGAGAGCGTTCGATAATTCGGTCTCCGGCAATCCCAGAATGTAGGTAGCGGTTGCTTGTGGATTTCGCTTGTCTGGGGGAATCTGCTCCTGAGTGTTAGCGAGATGGCAGTTCCACCCGATGAAAACTGCGATTCCAAAAGGGACCGCAAGGCAGGTCGTGGCAAGGCATTTAAAGCCTTTTCTCGCCAATTGCAGGAGATTCGTCAACATCGTCGATTTAGGTGGTGAAATCGGGGCCGCCCGCCAAAAACGAGCGGCCCCGATTTCCTTGGTGAATCTACCAAGTCGATTCAGCACGCCATTCTCGTGGTGGAACGCTGAGAATGGGCTTCTTGCGAAAAGCCCTTAGTAGACCCCTGTAATGATGATCGCAATGATCATATCCCAATACCATGGGGACGCCGGCGGCGCAGGTGGAGTCGTCCCACTGGATTGCGTGCCTCCCTGAACCGGGGGAGGATCTGATGCATAGAGGGGAATCGCAGCTGAAAAAGCAATTGCGAGCGCCAGGCAAATCACCAGTAATGTTGTCGATCTTTTTTTCAAGTCTGTCTCCTTGGTGGAATGGTGTTTGTAGTTACTATTCGCCCAGAAGGAATTTCTTGACGAACAGCGCTTCGGCACTGAATTTGTACTGATAAATCCACGGATCTCTGAAGTTATGACTTTCATCCCGGGCCAGCAGATACCAAACCGTAACGCCCTTTTCCTTTAAGATTCTGACCATACGTTCTGTTTCGGAAACTGAAGTCATCAGGTCCTTGCCTCCCAGAGCAAGGAAAATTGGTTTTGTTATTCTTGCGGCGCCGGCAATCGGGGATGTGCTTTCGAGGTATTCCCTCATCTTGCTATCCCGTTCATCCCCGATTTCCTTGCGCCACCCATCCTGGTCGTTTGCCGCGTTGCGTTCCACGAAGGTTGCCAGGTTGGTGGGAGCAAGGTAGGCAGATACCGCGGCAATACGGCCCGGGAAGTGCTCGGCCGCCGAAAGCGCATAATATCCTCCCGAGCTGATGCCGCTGAGCAATACGCGGCTTGAATCCAGCCGCGGATCTTTGGTAATCCAGTCCAACAATGCGCCAATGTCCCTGGTCACATCGCCGCGCAGAAATTTATCGTCCAAATTCATGAAGGTCTTGCCATAACCCGTTGAACCCCTGAGATTCGGATAAATTGTCGCGATTCCGAGTGAGTGGATGAAATAGTAATCCTCACCCAGGTAAGTCGGGCGGAATTGGGCGGTCGGTCCGCCATGGATATCGATGATCACCGGTCTCTTTCCTGCAAATGAATCCGGCGGACGATAGAGAAAGCCGGAAATCGTCCGGTTGTCGAAGCTCTTCCACTTTATTAGCTCTGGTTCTTTGAATTCGTCTGTCTTGACCGGGTTGCGAGCGACGGTCCATTTCTCTAATTGGCCATTTTCTACATTGATCGAAAAAACATCGGACGGGAATTGAGTCGAAGAGAACGAGAACCCCAGATAAGGCAGGCTTCGATGCCAAGACAGCCCGGATACTACCCCCGACTGCATTGTTGGCACTGGAACTTCTTTGAAAGTCGAGGTGTTGAGCAGGTGAAGCCGGCCGATTCCGTCTTCATTGGAGATAAAAGCAATCAAATCCCCTTTGGGGGACAAAGCCATTTCGTCAATGTCCCATTTGATGTTATTGGACAGGATCCTGCGATGCAGGGAATCGAAATCGAGGTATGCCAGCCTTCGAAATTCGCTCTCCTTGTCGCTGATAATGAAGATTCCCTTGCCATCCTTACTGAAACAGGCTGAGGAGCCATTGAACGCTTTTTCAGAGCCCTTGGTTGGCGTCAGCAGAGTCTTTTTCCCGGTCTTTATGTCGAACAGCCAGAGATAAGTCTCACTGGTGGATTTCCAGTCCGACAGCAGAACCTTTGAATCGTCGGGCGACCAGTCAAATACCGCCCAATCCTCTCCTTGCAGCTCAATCAGCATTCTCCGGCTCTGAGGATCCCGGGGGTTCACCACATAAACGTCCATGTTCTTTCCGTCGCGGGCGTTGGAAGAGAATGCGAGCATTTTTCCGGACCTGGAAAAAACCGGGTACCTGTTGCGGGATTTGCCGTCCGTAAGCAGTGTGGTCACTTTTGTAATTTTGTCGAACCTGTAGATTTGATCCTGGAAGTTTGCGTCTGCCGGTTTGACATAAATGATGTAATTTCCACCGGGATCCATGTAAATCTCGCGGTCCCAATCCGGCAACTTGAGCAGCATCACCGGCGGCTTTCCGGGAGTTTCCACGCGACTGGCTACTCTGGTGCCCATGGTCCAGCCTGTGACAATCACCTGTGGTTTGAGAGGGTCCCATCCGAGCATGGAAGAACCGGGAGCGGTTCTATAGGGCAGAAATTCACCTACCAATGAAGCCGGAATAGGAGGGATGCCCTCCTGAACTACACCAGAAGGGGGAGTGAGGGCTTTGGCCTGCGGCCATGCGGTGGTTAAAGGAAGCAGCGTGAAAAGCACCAGTAGAGGTCCCATCACCTTGTTTGGCGAAAACCACTTCTGTTTGCTCCTTCTGGCGATCATCACTGCAGATTGAAGCGCAAACGAACGCATGGACGCTGCTTTCACTGGAGCTCTTTTCATTTAGAACCGCTGCCCTTGTTGGCTTTTCGATCAAAACAGGATAACAGGCTCTTTGCTGCATCGGATTCCGGATTGTCGATAGTCAATTGTTTGAATTCAATTTGAGCCGCATTCACCATTCCAGCCCGGGCATAAACCAGACCCATCACCAGGTGCGAGCTGCCCCACGACTCCCGAGTACGAGCGATCTCATCAGCCTGCATTTGGTCAATTACTTTGAATGTAGCGTACGGCTTGTCGAGAGCCGGAGCCCGCACCAGTTGGCCACCCACATTAGCTTCCACCATCCAGGCATACTGATGGCCGCGGGACAGAGGCTTCTCAGTTTTCCATTTGGGCTGATTGAGGGGGCCACTTTCAAATTCTTTGCCGGTTGTCAGATCCTTCAACATAAGAGTGTAAGTGTCAGCTCCCGTCAATTGCTGCCATTCAAATACCGGACGGACATCTTCGACTGCCGTTCCGGACGGCGCCAGGATGCTGAAACTGAGGCTTTCCGGGGAGGTGCCGAGCAGGGTGCCTGCGTGTCCCAGGCTTGTTTCCGGCACAACAGGAATTTGGATCTTCCCGTTTGTCAGTGCCTGCCGGATGTCTGCCGCCAAGGTTCCTGATATCCCCTCCAGACCCCGGACATTTCCCTGGTCATCGATCTCAATTTTGCGGGATCCGTCCTTCAGGGCGAGAAGGGTATGGCTGAATGCCCCTGGTTTGTTCTCTTCGGTCTTTTGCCGCAGGATTCTGTTTTCCTCTTCCAGCCTGGAGATTGCGTTTTCAAGCCTGGCCACCTTCGATCGCATTCGATACTCCTGGATGCCGAGAATGAGCGCAAAAGCCGCAATCCCGCATAAGAAGCCGTAAGCGAAGCGGATGACCGGGGGCCGAAACCTCATCCCTGGAATCTTTCCGGCAGAGACGACCGGCGGTTGTTCAGCCTCCCTTTGTATTTGTGCCTTTATTTTGTACAGGTCCTGAAGATAATTCTGGCATTCGGCACAACTCTTCAGGTGACTGTCGGCAAATCCCCTTTCGTCTGGGTCGAGGCTTCCATCCGCCAGGCCGGCCAGCTGAAGGTCATTGAGATGCTCCGGCCATGAAGGCGCTGGCGGTTCCAGGGCTCCTTTGATCTTTGCACTGACCGCCTGGACCCTTTCCGGATCGTCAATCAGCTTGAAGCATGCCTCGCATTCACAAAGGTGATCGCTGATTTCCAGGAGTCGGTCGGGAGGCACCGTCCTGCGGCGATAGCCTTCGATATCTTTGTTTGAGAGATGGCTGCCCACTGACTTTGAGCCTTTCAGGATTTTCAGATTGCTGCTGAACCGCCCCGTATCGGGAATCGCAAAACCGGTTCCTTCCTATCGATTATCCAAGATGCCGAAACAATTTCACCTAGCCAGTCGCCCTTGGATGCCGGGCAAGATTCATCCGCCGTTCCAGACGCCGCCTGGCTGAAAGTCGGTAACTGACAACCTGCTGCCGGCTCACTCCAAGGAATTCCGCAATTTTCCGGTCGTCAAACGGCAATCCGATCAAAATTCCTGCAAACTCCGAAGGGGGCACATCCACCGCGGCAGCGACTTGCCGAATGGAAATAATCCCTATTTCTGCAAGGAGAACAGGAATGCTGGAATGTTGATCGTCGCGCGCGCCGAACAAGAGAGCGATTTGCGACATCCTGGGAAGTTGCTCGATTTCGCTCCAGAGGCGCTTCAGATACTCCTTCTGGTCCGCCGCATCCGCCGGATCTATTGGATCCGCCGCCCGCGGATGTCGATAAATCCTGGCTATTTTGCGATCATCGCCCGGCGGGTGATCTTCGACCTTTAGAACGCGGGCGGTTATCGTTACCAGGTCTTCCATAAGGATGGGGGCGGCAGAACTGTCGAAAACTGCCCGGATCAATTCGATAGGGTCGCTGGCGTGCCTGTGATAGATAAAACGGCTTGGGTCGGACTCGGGTCGATGGATCCAGCTGCAATCCGCCGCCCTTTTTCCTTTGTGCCAATGCGCGAACCCGCAGATCCACTTGCCGTCCTCTCCCTCCCATAGAGCAAAATCGGGATGACGCGTCAAGACGTAGCGAAGTTTGTTCTTGTGACGAGCGCGATTCGGGTATTTGGCGCGGAGATAATTGTGGCAGGCATTTCTGGCGGCCGTTGCCACATACCCGCCGAAATCTTCAATCGGATGCTCATCGGCCGACTCTCTCAGCCGCCTCAACTTAAACAGAATATTGGTATTTACGTCGCTGATGATGTCTTCGAGATCCTGCCATTCTCGAGAGGAGCTGTCCCATCCCGGGGCCTCAGACTGCGACAATGTCGATCCAACCACCGCGGCAATGATAGGAGCAGCGTGCTCCGCCAGGAGGTTATCAATGACCTCCTCTGCCTCTGATTCGACTGATGAAAATAGGAGGCGCAGCAGAAGACTGTCTATTTGCCTGGCTCCCGTTTCACGCTTCACCTTGTCCCGGCTCAACTGGTTCAGTGCCCCTCTCGGATATGCGAATTCCTCACCGTTATAGAACTCGGCCCTGTGTCGGCTATTTGGAGCAAGAGAAATTCCATCTACTCCGGCGCCTAGAGGGATTGGCATCCGGCCTTCATTGGTTTATTGACGTAAAAAATAACGCGAGATAGCCATCAGATTCAATTTATTTCGCTGGAAACTTTTTTCGTGCGTTTCCGGTTCTGGCTGGATTTTGATCCAGGGACGTCGGTATCAAAACGTCCGGCGCGCGCCATATACTCTTTTGGGATCTGGATTGATGCATGTGGCTGATTGTGCAACTGCCGGATTCCTGCCGTCGTGGCGAGGGCTCTGATCTCCAGTGCTCGCCTGGAGATTTGGTTCTCCCTTTTCCCCCTGGATCTCTTGGGCACCGCTTCGCTTGACGGCCGGTGTGCCTGGCCGCGTCCTGCGCTCGCCTTCGTTCTGCTTTCTTGGCTCCCCCGGACGAGATCCGCCGCGATGCGGTCCGTTCGCGTGCCGCTCACCGGGATCTCGCCCGGTCCCCCCAAGAATGCACTGCGGCTCACCGCTGACGCTCTTGGAAGCGGCCTCGCTCGCGTGTTCGTGCCCCAAGCGATCCAGGGGCAGAAAAGGAGAAACCATAATGAATTCGCGAGCTAAGTTCAGCAGAACCCTATTCAACGCCACCGAAGCGGTCAATCCGACCAACCCAATCCTCAATTCTGATCCAGCCAATGAAGGCGACTCGCTCCCAGCAGCATTATCTCCTCAGGGCTCTTCCAGGATCTTCATCCCTGTTTATCATGTCGAACTGGTCCGTGACCGGACGATCAAAAGTGAAGGGCGACGAGCCGTTCATAATCCCGACGACGTTGTGGCGATCCTTCGCGACGAGTTACTCAGCAGCGACCGCGAGAAACTGATAGTCCTCATGCTCAACTCCAAAAACGTGGTAATTGGAATGGAAGTTGTATCCATCGGGACCCTGACTCAGTCCAGCGCTCATCCGAGGGAAATTTTCAAAGCAGCTATCATTCGGAATTCGGCGGCGATCATTCTGAGTCATGGGCATCCCTCGGGGGACCCGACACCCAGCCTGGATGACATTCGGTTGACCGAGCGTATCAGCAAGGCCGGCGAGCTTCTGGGAATCAAGTTGCTCGACCACGTCATCATTGCTGAACTGGGCGTTTACAGCTTCGCCCAATCCGGCCGGCTGCCTTGATCGGCAGCCTTTTGGCGATTGATCACAAAGCATGCCATTCCTCCTGCGAGCATAGAACGACCCCTATAATAGAAATAAAACACTAAAATACCGTATTAGTTAAATCATACTTGCACTATTTTGTATAATAGGTTAAAACCTCATGCATGATTGCCTCCAAATCCGATCTTTTCGCCGTTTTACGGCAATACAACCCGTGGTGGACCGGCGGGCGCTTTCCGGACCTCCCGAACTGGCGGCGTGCAGCCTTTCGCGAAATTGCCGCCTGGGTCAAGGCGCCTCCTGCCGGCCGGGCTCTCCTTCTATCGGGCGCCCGCCAGGTGGGCAAGACGACGCTCTTTCTTCAGGCGATCGATGATCTGCTGAGCCAGGGCGCAGTGCCGACCAATGTACTTTACGCTACCTTCGACCATCCCTTGTTGAAGCTGTTGGGATTGGAGGGTTTACTGAAACTCTGGCGCGAATTTGAGCCCGCGCGCGAGGGGCCTGAGTATCTTTTTCTCGACGAAATCCAGGTGGCAAGAGACTGGCAGACATGGCTCAAGCACCAGGTCGATTTTGAAAAGCGCCGCCGCATTGCCGTGACCGGTTCCGCTACTCCGCTTGTCACCGAAGGTCAGGAATCAGGCGTTGGCCGTTGGCAGACCATACGGCTCGCCACCCTGTCGTTCTACGAGTACCTTCAGTTAAGAAAATTGTCTGTTCCGGATCTGCCGGCTGTGGCATCCCTGCGGGAACTGTTTGACTGGGAGCCGGAACGCTTGGTGCGGGTGGCCGAAGAGGCTCGACCTCTCGTCGGGTTGTTTCACGAGTACCTCTTGCGAGGCGGTTTTCCGCAGAGCGCGCAGGTGGAGAGCATCCCCTTAGCGCAAAAGCTCCTGCGCGAGGACATCGTGGACAAGGTGCTTAAGCGCGACATGACCGCGCTTTTCGGAGTGCGCCGGGTGTTGGAACTCGAGCAGGTGTTTCTCTATCTCTGCCTGCACGATGGCGGATTGCTCGATATTCCGGCACTTTGCTCCGCTCTGGAGGCGAAGCGGCCCACGGTGAGCAGCTATATTGATCTGCTGGAAGCAACGCACCTGATCCACCGCTTACGTCCATTCGGCTACGGCAAGCAGGTGTTGCGGGCGCGCGCCAAGGTCTATCTGGCCGATGCCGCCATCGGTCCAAGCGTGCTGCTCAAGGGCAAAGCACTGCTGGAGGATACCGAGGGATTGGCACGCGCCGTGGAAACGGCATTCTTCAAACATGTCTTCACCCGCTATTACGCGCGGAGCGTGGGCTTCTCCTATTGGCGGGGCAAGAAAGACCGCGAGGTGGACATCGTTGCCGACATTGACGGACAGCTGGTGCCATTTGAGGTGAAATATCGCTCATCCGACCATACCGGACTTTCGGATCTCAAGGGGATGGTTGAGTTTTGCGAGGAGCGCGGAATTGAACGCGGATATGTGATCACCCGGGAACTCAACGATTTCAAGGCGCAGGCCGTACCCGGAGCAACGGTTGCGACCCGACTATTAAACATTCCCGCCGCTCTCGCCTGTTATTGGCTCGGCCGATCCGAGCATGAAACCGCAAATTCAGGCGATACTTAACATGGCTCGACATTGACAGCGAAAACCCGCTTATCCGAGCATTGTTATCGTATAACTGCGAGTGCAATATTTATCCGCGACACATATCACAAACCAATGTGGAATAACGAAATGATTACAGCGTCCCCAGATCTATGGCATCGGATTATGGACTCCACAACGTGACAGAAAATTCCCTATTTCGGAGCCGGCCAGTGCCGCTACCGGTGTTTCCAAGGATATCGCAAATGGCTTCCAGCTGCGATTCATCGATTTTTTGAAAGGTGGCTATAGGTCCAAATGTTTACTTGCAGGTTTTCATCGCTTAACGATATGGGACTCATCAATTCTCGCGTGGGCTTCGGTTTGAGATTCACAGATGTTTTGGACAGAGCCCCGCAAGATCAGGGACTTGAATATCTCCCTAGGGTTCGTGGCCAGGCTGCCCTTGGTCGGATTGATCGAGAGTTTAAAGGATCAATGAGTTTTGGGAGGTGCGCGGATAAGTCTTACGGAGCTATTCCGCTTTCATCCATGAAATTGTTAGTCGCAGTGACTTCATATAACCCGAGTTTCCCGCGAACAGCAAAAATCGGGATCCTTTGAATACTCCGCAGCACCCAAGAATATGCTCCCGGGTATTGCTCGCAGCACGCAGCCTTTTCGTCGCTAGCCATCATCGGACGACAGTCCACAAGCTCGGCTACTGCCAGAGCGAATCCCGCGGGATGGATGTTTGGCTTCTTCGAAGACACAATCAGCAAGGACCCGCGATATTCAGTTGCCCAGAGCCGCGTTTCGATCGTTTTTTGTCCCGTGGCTATCAGATTTGCCCACGGCTGTTTTATTGATAGAGCCTTCATTTTTTATCAGTCATACGTTTACTGGATTCGACCACCGAAGGATGTTCTTAGTCGACGCTGACGCCTGTTCGCTTATAAGCTTCAGGAACTCGCCTGTCCATCGGTCGAACATTTCAACCCAGGGTGAATAATCCGGAGTGGGGCTAGGACCGATACTCCCTCCCGCACTTGGCGGGAAGTAACCTTGCGATAGGATCGCCGCCTGCTTGTGCAGCGGCGATAACGAGCGGAATCGACGAGCGAATTGAACCAAGGAAATGAAATCAGGGCTCGTTGTTGTGGTGAGTGCCCCGAGTTCATTGAACACGTCGAACGCGTAATGAGAAGTGTTGTCTAGGCCGCATGCTGCGAGCGCTGCTCTGCGATAGATACAGGGCACGCAATATCCACAGTGCCTGACATGTCTATCCTGATACCTGCTTGGGCGAGTGCATGAAACCGAGCGCAAGAGCGCTGGATAGAGGCGCGGATCGAGAGACCGAACCATATCCGTCTTACTCTTATAAAGAAACGGATTCTTCAGCGTGCCGGAGAAAACACCGAGTCCGTCCGCCAGACCGAGGAATTGCACAAGAAACCTTGGATGTGCAGTTCGAGTACTGCACGTGCCGAGGCGAGACATATCGAGTGGCGGATTGAGGGCGATGAGACCATTCTCCGGCATGTAGATTTCCCTGACCCCCGCCATATCGGCTATTGAAACAGCCAGGGCCAGGAAGAGGAATGATCGCACCCGATGCGTGTCCTCACTTGGTTCGGGAATGCCAAAGAGGGTTCGCTTGCTCCTCGAAACCGAAATTCGAAACTGAATCAGGTTTGCACGTTTCGGAAAAAGGTGTATCAGATGCCGGAAATTTTCCTTCTGTGCAGATGCGGTGGCCTGTTCCGACTGGTGCCCCACAAGGAGCAGTTGTTTACCTTGGTGCAGCAGTTCATAAGCGCCGAGCAGAGAATCGATTCCACCAGAGAACAAGCACACTGCATCGAATCCTCTTGGTATGCGGGTCCTGTGTTTGGGATGGCCTGGCATACTAACCGCGGGAAGCCAGTCGAAGCGGTATTGGTCCCCCGCCAGGTTGGCAAGCATATTCGAGAGTTGCTGCCCATTTTCTTGCCATGATTGCGGAGTTCGTACCGGCATTAGACAGTCAAATTCTCGGCTCCAATAGTCAGCGCTGTGATTGCGCAAGGCGAGAGAATCAAGGATGTATGCCAGCACAGCTATGTCCCGAAAATCACGCATTTGCGGAGAGCAATTTAAACAGAGGGGTTTATTATCAATAGAAGCTCGAAGCGTAATATTTGGTTGCTTCGATGCCAGATCAAGAACCACGAGTTCGCTTGAAGGCAAAGCAAGCGCCTTTGCATAGCTGTCGTTGCGACAGCCGTTATTTCCTACATATCGTAGCGCTTTCATTTTCTAACGAAGGCCACAAATGTTTGATTGGAGTTGATCGACAATTCTATCCGCGACCTGCTGGCCTGCGCGCCCAAACCAATCCAGATGATCGAATTCCTGATTCTCTCGATAGCTCTTTAATTCCTGCGATATGAGGCTTCGACACGCGCTCTCAACGGCTGAGGCGAGGGCCACGCTGTTTCCTCCATCAGCCTTACCGTTCGCGTGGTTCTCGAAGTACGACCAAACCGCTTCAAACACATATCGAGAAAGAAAAGCGTCGACAAAACCCTCAAGTCCTTCGCGTTCCATGAACGACTGGAGCGCAGTTTCCAGATCTTGATAAGATCCATCCCCCTCGATTGCGGCTATGTCGAATATTGTGTCGCGCAACGTCGATTCAAGTATCTCTGCCTGCCTCCCGGTAGCATCGCGACTCAGGTGTTCTGCTATCCTCGCCACCACCTCAGCTGCAGGTCTCCCGCGGAGCTCTCCGAGTCCCAGAAATCCGAGAGCTGCATCGAGGCCAGCAGAAGCGACCTGCGCACCAAAGCCTCCTACGCCCCGCACAACACCGCTAAATGCAGATACACCGGCGGATGGACGCCCGCTCCGATTGCTACCCCCTCGCGCTCCACCGCCGCCCCCTGATGAGGGAGCATGGCTCTCACCTCCACCTAACGTCACGCGAGGCTTCATTCCAACTCCGCCGACGGCTCGCATAGCGGAGCGCACAAACAGCTTCGCATCGAGTGGCTCTCTGCCGGTTACGCAATCGGTGAGCTGGCGCTTGGGGCTCGTCCATGCGCCACCACTTGGAGTCGCAAAGCTCTTTGAAGTTCCCATGACTCTACTGGATCTTGCCTGAATTGGGCGGCTTCTTTTTGCCGGCAAGAGCCGCGGCAAGTACACCCTGCGGCATGAAAAATTTCATGAGTTCTGGCGCGACCGAAATCCCAGCGGCCCGGGCGTCTGAGATGAGTGCATTCCCCGCGATTTGAAGTGCCTGCGCGGGTGGAACCTGTAGTTTTTCAAGGGCCTTTAGCGAACTCGGATATTGGGACCCATGGCGGCGACAAATCTCCGTTAGTCCTGTAACGATGTGCGTCTGCACAGTAAGATTCGTCGCTTGTGCAAGGTCCTGGGTGAGTATTCGCACGATCAGGCCAGCCATTTCTGGATCTAATGCTGCCGCCTGTCGCGCCGAAGCGCGCATCCTGATTCTATCGTCACTTCCGATATTCCGCGCAATCCTTCGGGCTTCTTCATCGACGCTAGCAACCGGCTCTGGTCGCTCTTTCGAAAGTGACGTCTGCGCAAGAAAGAGGTACGGTTTAAGGTCATCCGTACTCTTTATGACAGGCTCTCGGTTTAGGTAGTGTACCAGCGCAGGCTGAACCAGTGCCTCGCTGACGAGTTTGCCGGACGTCTCGCTAACGCCAAGTTCCGCAGCTTTAGCGATGGCCTCGAACAGCTCGCAGGAACCTGTGAGGGGATCGACTGTATCGATAATGCTCTTGAAGAAATCCTTCCACGCGTATTCGAGGATAGCCAGCTTAATGAGGAGTTCCAGACGAATTATTAGATTGTTGGCTTTTGCCAACCGGCGTCTGAGGGCAAGGATGTTTAGGAACCGTTTGACCTGGCGAGGATTGCCTCGGAGCGCGTGAAAGAGATTACTGACGTAGGGCATAATCTCTTGGAGTTCGTCCTCGACGGTAGTGGTGTCCGAGAACAGTGCCCGGTTCTCTGCAGGCCATGCCCCGATCGCCTTTTCTATGCCGCTGGTGCACGAAAGGAAGGTGCTTCGGGCGCCTATAAGCTCACTCAATGATGCTTCCTTCATCTGGCCAGCGAGAATCAACATACCAACATAGCAGACAATATCGTCAATCTTTTGCTCGGGTATAACAAAAGGGATTTGGATGATCTTCTCCAGGAAGTCCCGCCGCCGGTTTTCGTCTGCAACGCCGTAGACCTCCCCGACGGCGTCTTCGATTTTCTGGGCGTCGGCGCCTATGACGAACGTGCAGGCCGGGGTATTGAGGAAGAGTTTTATGGTCTCGAATGTTTCGATCACTTTTTGACTGGAGCATCTGTCCAAATCATCAATGAATACAACTAGGCGGTTGACATTGGCATGACGGAGCGCTGCGGCAAACTCACGCTCGAACCTCTCTATTGTGTCGGCCACTTTCTCGTTCTGCTTTTCAAAAGCAGAGAAGAAACCCTCGATATCCGGCGAAAGCGTAAGAGTTGTTTTCGTTATAACCTTGGCCAACTTGAGAACATTGGCACTAGACTTCAGTTGCTTCAGCGTGTCGAGTACCTCTCGACCGAGGCTCTTATCTTCTTCGAGTTTGGAAATAATCGCGTGGATGAGAGCAGATTGCGCCTCATCGCGGCCTTCGTAACGCCACGCGTTGAACCAGATCGTTTTGACGCCGCTGCCAGCTTTGGCGTGCCCATCCAGCTGTCCTTGCAGCATGCTCATGAGACTCGTCTTGCCGCTCCCCCAGGCACCAAACACCCCAAGAGTCAGCGGGGCGAGGGCGGTATGCGTGCAAATGTCTGCCAAAACTTCGACATATTTGGTGTAGCCGAGGAAGTCGTGGAGTGTTTCCTTGTCAGACCACATAGGGGCTGCTCGTATCAGTTAATTAGAACACTCTTAGCATATGCCGCAATTGCTGAACGTCAAGCAATTTGACCTCTGGGAGCGGAACTCAGACAGTAGCGAGGGTCTCGAAAGTCGCCTAACCTCGTTTGCTCAAAACTTTTAAGAGTCGTAGAATCAAGGCCTCTGCTTGCATGGTTTTCCGCTGAGATCCGGAGCCATTCTGCTATGATAGCCGCGGTACATGAGGCTAAGAGAATGTTGAACCTATCGCATTTCTTCTGACGCGGACGCACCTAACCGACATTAAAGTCATGCTTACCGAAGCCGATACATGCCGCAAATACGTGCTCCCCAAGCTCTATGCCGCAAATTGGACTGATGACCAGATCAGCGAGCAGAAGAGCTTCACCGACGGCCGTATCGTGATCGCCGGAGCAAAACCGATCCGCCGCCCGCAGAAGCGGGCCGACTACCTTTTGAAGTACCGTCGCGATTTTACCTTGGCGGTCGTTGAAGCCAAATCCATCTATAAGAATCCCGGGGACGGACTCCAACAAGCCAAAGACTATGCCCAGATCCTCGGTCTCAATTTTGCCTATTCCACCAACGGCCACGGCATCATAGAGCACGACTTTTTCACTGGCAAAGACAATGACCTGGAAACCTTCCCGATGCCGGACGAACTTTGGAAGCGCCTCCAGGCCGCCGCGACCATCGCACCCGAAATTTCCGAACGGGTGCTCGCGCCTTACTATCATCTCTCGGGCAAAACCCCGCGATATTATCAGGAGATCGCGATCAACCGGGCAGTGCAGGCGATTCTTCAGGAAAAACCCCGAGTGCTCCTCACCCTGGCTACAGGCTCCGGGAAAACGGTTATCGCGTTTCAGATCTGCTGGAAGCTCTGGAACTCTCGGTGGAACCGCTCCGGAGACTACCGCCGCCCAAGGATCCTGTTTCTTGCCGACCGCAATGTCCTGGTGGACGATCCCAAGGACAAGGATTTTGCCCCGTTTGGCGAAGCGCGTTGGAAAATACAGGGTGACGCGATCAAAAGCCGGGAGATGTACTTCGCCACCTACCAAGCCATCGCCCGGGACGAGCGCCGCCCCGGACTTTACCAGGAATATTCCCGTGATTTTTTTGACTTGGTGATTGTGGACGAATGCCACCGCGGCAGCGCGCGCGATGAATCGAACTGGCGTGAGATCCTGGAATATTTTGAGCCAGCTTTCCAGCTGGGCATGACCGCCACTCCCTTGCGCCAGGACAACCGCGACACCTATAGGTATTTCGGGAATCCTCTCTATACCTACAGCCTCCGGCAAGGGATTGACGACGGCTTCCTCGCGCCCTACAAGGTCCACAGGGTTATCACGACTGCGGACGCCGCCGGCTGGCGGCCGAATAAAGGCGAGGTGGACCGCTACGGCCGGGAGATCCCGGACGGCGAATATGGCACCAGGGACTTTGAAAAGATCATCGCCCTCAGAGCCCGCACGAAGGCCATCTGCCACAACCTGACCGGTTTTCTAAAGAAAACCGATCGCTATGGAAAGACCATCGTCTTCTGCGTGGATCAGGAACACGCCGAGGAAATGCGCAAGGCCCTGAACAACCTCAACGCGGATCTCGTAAAAAAGAACCCGGACTACACGGCGCGGATCGTCTCCGATGAAGGCAAAATCGGCCGCGGACACCTCGACCGGTTCATGGAACTGGAAACCGCCGTTCCCGCCATCGTCACCACCTCCCAGATGCTCACTACGGGCGTCGACGTGCAGACCTGCAAGAACGTCGTGCTCGCCCGCGTGATCAATTCGATGACCGATTTCAAGCAGATCATCGGCCGGGGCACCCGCGTTCGGGACGATTACGGCAAGCTCTTCTTCAACATCCTGGACTACACCGGAAGCGCCACCCGGATGTTTGCCGACCCGGATTTCGATGGCGAGCCGGCGCTCGTAACCGAAGAAGAGATGAACGAAAATGGCGAGACAGTTGGCGAACCGGAAGTCATCGTTGATACCGGCGAGTCCGAAATAACGGAAGTGGGAGACGGGTGGGAAACGCCGCCTCCCGTGGGATCGGAAGGCCAGCCACGCAAATTCTACGTGGACGGTGGCTCCGTCGAAATCGCCGCGCACCTTGTCTATGAACTCGACCCCGACGGCAAGCAGCTGCGTGTGGTCAAGTTCACCGATTACACGGCGGAGAAAGTAAGGAGCATGTACTCATCCGCCGCCGCGCTCCGCTCCAAGTGGAGCGACGCCGAGGAACGGGCCGCGATCATCCAATCGCTCGAAGAGCGGGGCATTTCCTTCACCGAACTTGCCGAGACCGCCAGGCAGCCCGACGCCGATCCCCTCGACCTCCTCTGCCACGTCGCCTTCAACTCCCCTCTCCGCACGAGAAGGGAGCGCGCGGAAATGCTCCGCAAGGAAAAGACGGACTTCTTCGACCAATATGCACCCGAAGCGCGCACCGTCTTGAACGAGATGCTCGACAAGTACATCGAGTACGGCACCGCCCAATTCCAGATTCCCGACATTCTCAAGATCCCGCCGATCTCCGAGCGCGGCTCCGTACCCGACATTGCGAGGCTCTTTGGCGGGGCCGAAAAGCTCCGCGCGGCCGTCTCCGAACTCCAAACGCTTCTTTACGCAGCCTGATTGAAACCCAATGGCCAGAAATAAAACGAAAACCGAAATCTCCCGATCGACAGCCCAACAGTTGGGTAGCGTCATCAAGTCCTGCCGCGACATCATGCGCAAGGACAAGGGGCTGAACGGCGACCTCGACCGGCTTCCCATGCTCACCTGGGTCATGTTTCTGAAATTCCTCGACGACATGGAAGAGAACCGGAAGGAAGAGGCGACCCTCGCCGGGAAGAAGTTCAGGCCAGCCGTCGAATCGCCATATCGTTGGCGCGACTGGGCTGCCAAGCCGGAGGGCATGACCGGGCCGGAACTTATCGCCTTCATCAACCAGGACGAGGCCGTGCGCCCCGACGGTAAGCTCGGGCCGGGACTTTTTGCCTACTTGAGATCGCTTGAGAGCGCGAACGGAGATCGCCGGGACGTGATCGCGCGTGTCTTCGAAGGCACCGTCAACCGCATGGTAAACGGCTACCTCCTGCGCGACATTCTGAACAAGATCAACGAGATCCATTTTTCCTCGAAAGACGAAATCCATACGCTCGGGGCTCTCTACGAGACGATGCTACGCGAAATGCGCGATGCTGCCGGGGACTCCGGGGAGTTCTACACGCCGCGCGCTGTCATTAAATTCATCGTGAGCGTGATTGCTCCCAGACTCGGGGAGACCGTCCTCGATCCTGCCGCGGGCACGGGCGGGTTCCTCGTTGAATCCTTCGAGCACTTGAAGAAACAATGCAAAAAGGCGGAGGATTATAGTGAACTCCAGCGAGGAACGCTTCACGGGATGGAGGCCAAATCCCTTCCGTACCTCCTTTGCCAAATGAACCTGCTGCTTCATGGGCTGGAATATCCCGAGATCGATCCAGGCAATGCTCTGCGCTTCCCGCTTAGGGAAATAGGCGACAGGGACCGGGTGGATGTAATCATGACGAATCCCCCCTTCGGCGGCGAGGAGGAGCGGGGGATTCTCTCGAACTTTCCGGAGGACAAGCAGACCGCCGAAACCGCCCTTCTCTTCCTGCAACTCATCATGCGAAAACTCCGCCGTCCCGTTGGTGGCTTCAATGGCGGACGATGCGGCATGGTCGTTCCCAACGGCGTCCTTTTCGGTGACGGCGTCTCCGCCCGGATCAAAGAGGAGCTGCTGAAGGACTTCAACCTCCACACCATTGTCCGCCTCCCGAACGGTGTTTTCGCGCCCTACACCTCGATCCCGACGAATCTCCTATTCTTCGACCGCACCGGTCCCACAAAGGATATCTGGTACTACGAACAGCCGCTGCCAGAAGCAAGGAAGAACTACACTAAGACCCGGCCCATGCAGTTTGAGGAATTTGCCCCGTGTGTGGAGTGGTGGAAAAAGCGCAACGAGAATGGGGTCGCCTGGAAAGTCAAAGCCCAGAACGTTTTGAAATACGATGAAAACAAGAATCTCGTCTCGGTCAATCTCGATATCAAGAACCCGACTGCCAAACAGGACCTTGAGCACCTCCCGCCCAAACAGCTTGTCGAGAGCATTCTCCAGAAAGAGAAGCGCATCGCGGAGATCATGGCGGAAATCAAAGCAATACTGAGAGCGTGACTATGACGACGACGTGGCCAATGGTTCCGCTGTCTGAAATAGCAGAGCCAATATCTCGCCCAGTGTCAGTGATTGCCGGCGAATCCTACCGCACAATTGGCGTGAAGTGGTGGGGAGAAGGCGCCTATGAAAGAGAGACGATTGATGGATCACGAACGGCTGCAAAGACGCTTTCGTTTGTGCGGGAGGGCGATCTGATCATCAACAAAATTTGGGTGCGACACGGATCGACCGCAATTGCTACCAAAGCTGTGGATGGCTGTGCGGCATCAGGCGAATTCCCCACGTTTAAACTTGACCAAGATCGCGTTGTGCCTCGCTGGATTCATTGGCAAACAAAGACGCGAGATTTCTGGATCAAATGTGACGCACTTTCACGAGGCACCAGCGGCAAAAACCGGATCAAGCCAGAATTGTTCTTGACGATTAAAGTTCCCCTCCCCCCGATCCCCGAACAGCGCCGCATCGTCGCCCGCATCGAAGAACTTTCCGCCAAAATCGATGAGGCCAGAGCATTCCGAGAACGAGTGACCAGTGAAACAGGGGCTTTGACATCCGCTTTCAGCAAAATCCTCTTTACTCGGAACGATAGCGTTCGTTCTGATCGCCTTGAGACATTTGTCAATCGGATTACTAAGGGTGAATCTCCTGAATGGCAGGGCTTTTCATATCAGGATTCAGGTCCGACATTTGTAAGAAGCGAGAATGTGCTTTGGGGAGTTATGGATCGTTCCAAGCGCGTGTGCATTCCGCCGGAATTCCATGAAAAACTGAACCGCTCCCAACTGAAGCCACGGGATGTGCTGATTAATCTCGTTGGTGCGTCCATAGGTAGAGCCTGTGTAGTTCCAGATGACATTGCCGAGGCAAATGTCAACCAGGCGGTTGCGGTTATCACGCCTGACCATGCTCGATTGGATTGTACTTACCTCATGCATTTTCTAATCAGCCCAATGACACAGGATGTCATCCACGGTGGAAAGGTAGAAACCGCTCGTCCAAATATCTCTCTCGGCGATTTACGAAGCCTTTTGATTTCGGTTCCCTCTCTTTCGGAACAGCACCGCATCGTCGCCTATCTTGACGACCTGAAATCAAAGGTGGATACCGTAAAGAAGCTCCAGCAGGAATCCGAACAGGGACTCAACGCCCTTGTGCCTTCAATCCTCTCCCGCGCCTTCTCCGGAGAACTCTAATTCATGCCCATTGCATCATTCAGTGATAGCCACATTCGAAAGCTTGCAGAGATTTTGCAGAATGCTTACACGCATAAGGAATTGACAGACCTTCTGCGCCAGTGCGGCATTGCGGAGCAAGGCGGCGATCCGAAATGGGAGAGGGTTTTGTTGGCATTGAGAGCGCGGCAGCAAAAAGACGAATGCGGCACTCACGTCGGTTCATTCATTGAAGCCGCACTTGATCCCGTACGTTTTGTCCGTCGGTCACAAGAATTTTCGGGCTTCCGTGACCACGTCAACGAGGTCCTGGCATTTAGTGGCATTCACCTCGGGGAAGACGGGAAACTGCGGGCGGTAACTCAAGCGCGGACCCTATCCGAAGCCCAAGAGAGAGCAGGACGCCTTCGCTCGAAATTGATGGAGCGCAACGTGCATCACGACGTGCTGCAATTCTGCAAGGCGGAATTGCTTCAGGAAAATTACTTTCACGCGGTCTTTGAGGCCACCAAAAGCATCGCCGAGAAGATCCGCATAAAGACAGGACTGGCCGGCGACGGAGCCGATATCGTGGATGAGGCCTTCAAAGTATCGGCGCCGCTTTTAGCAGTCAATACCTTGAGAACCGAAACGGAGCAATCAGAGCAGAAGGGCTTTGCAAACTTATTGAGAGGGATGTTTGGGACATTTCGCAACGTGACCGGCCATGCCCCAAAGATAACCTGGCCGATCAAGGAGGAGGATGCGCTGGACCTGCTCTCCCTGGTTTCATACCTGCACCGGCGACTTGACCAAGCGGTACGAACTCCGTACGCCCCTAGGTCATGAGAACAACCTGACCCTGCTTGACCTAAGCGCTATGGGCGGAATACCTTGCGGAGGGAGGAGGCTTGGAGCATTCGAGGTCGCCCACCCCGTTTGCCAAATTCTGGAGCTCAGAAAACGAGGCAAACTAGGTGGACGTTCCGGGAATTCCTCTGCGAAACCAGCACCAAAAGTCTTACCATCAATCTAAACTCAAATAAGAAAGGAAAAGAAGCGCCTGTGCAAACAGCCTTTATCTCCTACTCCCACGACAGCAACGAACACAAAACCTGGGTCCGAGAACTCGCAATACGACTACAACAAAACGGCATCCAGGTAATACTCGACCAATGGGACCTTCAACCAGGAGCGGACATGGTCTTGTTCATGGACCACGGAGTCACCACCGCCGACCGCGTCCTAATTATCTGCAGCGCGCAATACGTAGAAAAAGCCAACATCCGTAAAGGCGGCGTTGGCTACGAGCAACTCATCATCTCCCGCGAGGTCTACAACAAAACCGACACCAAAAAATTCATCCCCATCATCCGCAGCAATACCACCGACCAGAAAATGCCATCATTCCTCGGCCCACGCTATTATCTGGACTTCACCAATGACAACGACTACGAAGAACGACTTGAAGAACTCCTCAGAACACTCTACAACGCGCCACGACACATGAAACCACCAATCGGCCCACCACCAGCATTCATCACCTCACAAAACCCAACGACACCCGGATTGCGCATAACATCACAAAACATCTTTGACCAAGCACTACGAGCCGCAAGACGAGGAAACCTCCAACGCGCCGAAAAAGGATTCAAAGAATTCCTGGCTGCACATCCCAAGGACACAGGCGCAATCAACAACCTCGGGCTCGCCCTCGGGAAACAAGGAAAATTCGACGACGCCATACAACAATTCCGGGAGCTTATTAAAATCGACCCAACCAACAGCGACGGGCACCATAACCTCGCCTACGCCCTCACACTCAACGGAAACGACACCGAAGCACTCCCCGAATTCCACGAAGCACTACGCCACAACCCACACTACCTTATCAGCCACCTCCAACTCGCACACCTGTACGAGCGACAGCACCAACTGCTCAAAGCAGAACACCACTACCGACAAGCGCTTCAGATCGATCCCGCACAACTCGAGGCACGACAGAATCTTGCACTTCACCTCATGACACGAGGAGAACAAAAAGAAAGCGAAGCCTTACTCCGCGACATCATCCGCACCAACCCCACCGATAGCGACGCCCACGCCAACCTCGGCATGCTTCTCTTCGCTGGGGGAAAGATCTCACAAGCAGAAGCAGAATTCCAAGAAGGCATCCGCAACGACCATAAAAACTCCGATGCGCACAACGGCCTCGGCATCATCATGAGCATGAAGAGGCAACACGACCTGGCAGCCAAGCACTATCGAGAAGCCATCAAACATGACCCGGCGAACGCGCAAGCACACATGAATCTCGCAAGCACGCTCCACGACCTCGGACAACACGAGGAAGCACAACGCGAGCAAGCAACAGCACAACGACTCGAACTAAAACCGTAACGGAATAGGGCCATGACGAAATCACGCCTCAAAGACTTGAATGGATGGAGAAAAACCCCGGGGCGTTGCCCGTTTTTCGCTTTTAAGGAGAAACCGTGACAGGGGGAGGAGATGCCGCTCAAGCAGACGAAGGAAATTGGAAAGCCTCATCGGTTCGGCGGTAACTGGACCACTGATAAACTTGCTGTGATCGCCCAGTATCTGCATGGGTAAACGACCGCCCTCAAGGACAAGCCGAGCAAGGAGAGGCCATTTCGCAAGGCGTACATTGACGCCTTTGCCGGCACTGGTTATCGTGAAGAGAGGCGCGAGGAAGAGCAGCAAACGCAACAAGGACTCCTGTTCCCGGATCTCGCCGAGCGCGAACCACAGGAACTGATGGAAGGCTCTGCAAAGCTGGCCCTGCGGACTCAACCCAGGTTCGACAAATACATTTTCTTCGAGCGGAATCCCGGTCGATGCCAGCAACTCAATCTCCTCAAGGAGGAATTTCCGGCGCTGGCCGCAGACATTGATATTCGATGCGGAGACGCCAACATCCAGATTCAGAACATTTGTGAGGCAAATTGGAAATCCCACCGTGCCGTGCTCTTTCTGGATCCATACGGAATGCAGGTGGAATGGGAAACAATCCAATCGATTGCCGCAACGCGGGCTATTGATCTCTGGCTTCTGTCCCCACTGGGAATTGGAGTTAACCGGCTGCTGACAAAATCTGGTGACATTCCTATGCCCTGGCGCCGACGGTTGAACAATTTGCTGGGCACGGGCGCATGGTATGATGAGTTTTATAGAGTGGAGAGGACTCACACGCTATTCGGAAGCGACCAGGAACACGTCGTGAAGGCCAGTATGGCCACGATTGGCTGCTTCTTCGTGGAACGTCTCAAGGAAATCTTTGCAGGCGTGGCAGCGGCACCCGGAGTGCTTCGGAATTCGACCAACAATCCGCTTTACCTGCTTTGTTTTGCAGCCTCAAATGAGCGGGGCGTGGATGTGGCGATTAGAATCGCCGGACACTTGTTGAAGGATCTGCGCTGATGGCACAAGGCTCAACTATCGAGTGGACGGAATCCACATGGAATCCCGTGACAGGCTGCAGCAAGATAAGCCCGGGCTGCAAACACTGCTATGCCGAGCGCATGTCGATGCGTCTTCAGGCCATGGGACAGCCGAATTATCAGCGCGGCTTCAAGGTTACGCTCCAGGAGCACATGCTGGAGCTGCCGCTAGGCTGGAAAAAGCCTCAGACCGTCTTCGTGAACTCGATGAGCGATCTCTTTCAAAAAGAGGTTCCTGATGCATTCATCCGGCGCGTGTTCGACGTGATGAACCGCGCCTCATGGCACACGTTTCAGGTTTTGACCAAGCGCGCGGACCGCCTGCAAAGTCTCGGCCGCGAACTAGAATGGTTGGACAACATTTGGGTTGGCGTAAGCGTTGAGTCTCGGAAATATCTCGAGAGAATCAATTGCTTGCGCAAGGTTCCTGCCCGCGTCCGTTTCATTTCCTTTGAACCGCTGCTCGAACGCCTCGGTGAAATCGACTTGACCGCGATCGATTGGGTGATCGTGGGCGGCGAATCCGGCCCCTGCGCCCGGCCGATGGAACCATCCTGGGTGGTGGAAATAAGAGAACAATGTCTCGAAGCCGGCGTCCCCTTCTTTTTCAAACAATGGGGTGGCGTCAACAAAAAGAAAACCGGCCGTCTTCTCGATGGCCGCACGTGGGAAGGTTTCCCCGCTACCGTCATTGCATCGCGCCCCGCTCAAAGCTTCGTGTAATGACCTCCTCTGCAAGGGTGCGCGCCTTCTATCCGTGCCAGCTTGCGTCGCCCAGCTACGAATCCTGACGAGGTCGTTTTGCTCAATGTTGAGCTGCCAAAACCATAAGACTGTAATTGATCCATTCATCCAGATCGGGTTGGAGAATGCTGAGGATATAGGTGCCTGGAATCAGAACTGAGGTGTCGAACGGAAGGCTTAAGCGAGAAAAGCCCTTGTCGAATTTTGAAGCTGATTCCGCGGAAATGAGCGTATTTCCGGCTTTATTCAAAATGCGGATCTTGTACTTACCTTCGGGGCTGCCAAGCGGGAGACGAACATCAAGCTGTAGGTGGCCGCTGGGAAGAATAATCGATTTTTCGGAACCCCCGGCACCACGCATCCTCATCGGGAGTTCGATGGTCACGAGTTCCAGTTGAGCGATTTCCGGCATCTTCGCAGGCGGATGAGCTTCAATCACAGGAGCTGGATTAGCCGGCGGCGCTGGTACAGAGCGAGGGATTTCAACGGCAACAGGCTTTTCCCTGATGCCCATAAGTGCCCACAGACCAACGGAGAGCAAAATAGCCGCAGCCAAACCCATCGCAATAAAGGCATCCCGCCGCTTCTTGGCTTTATGTCTGTATTCCTCCGCATACACCAAAGTGTCTTGAACGCAAGGGGAACATTCGGCGAGGTGATCGGCTATCCGACCAAAATCTTCCGCGTCACCAATCTTTTTGCGGAAAGCGAGATCCCTGATGATTTTTTTATCCGGGCACCCTACACGGTCAGGATTGGGCCTGTCGTGAATCATGGCTCTTCGCAAGCCGTTTCCGAACAATTCTTCTTCCTTTTTAGTCAGGAGATGCGTTTTGCCGTCGTCTATTTGCGTAAGCATGCCGTTATTCATCAAAAAATTGGGGTCCTTTTCTTTCGCGCCAGACGGGATCCGATTCCCGTTTTCAGGCGTCTGACTTTTTGAATTTCCTGCAGGAAAGTTCCGAATGCCTTTTTCAAGCCGACGCTCTGAGCTTTCTGAGCGGCATTGATCGAAGTGTCGAGTGCTTCTGCCGTCTCCTGCCAGCCATAACCCATGATGTACCGGGCAATGGCAACGTTCTTCCCTTTGCGGGGCATTGTATCAAGCAGCTCACGGCAGAAGATGCTGCTTTCAAGCGCCTTCGTGAAGGCCCCGTCATCAGATTCGTTAACCAAAGACCGCACTTCAATGCTCTCCGTCCGGCTCAGTTCCTGCTTTGCGGCAATGCGGAAAATCAGGTTCATGAAAGTCGCAAAGAGGTAATCATACAGGCTGTGAATCTTCTCCTCGGCGCCATGTGCATTCCTTGCCAGCTGGTCGGCTACGGCGTGCGTTGCCTGAGCCAGAGTTTCGGCGGCGCTCGCTTCATCCACGTGATATTTTTCCGCAAAACTGGCAGCTCGTTTCCACAATCTATATGCGGTTACCGTTAAGTCGGGCGGGATAGGATTTTCCGAGGCAGTCGTAGAATTAATCCAGAGCGCCTCCCCGGCAGAGAAGAGTTTCCAGAGAATCAAGCCAAGCAAACGGGAGCGTCGCGCGTCTGCGGATAATTTATTGTCACTTTGATTTTGGCTAATTTCGAAGACGGCTTCTTTAAGGGCGCTCGCCAGGGCTTTTGAACCCACTCCGTGATCAGTAGCCAAGGGCTGAATCTCCTCAAACAAGCCGAATCCGAATTCTTGTTCGACGTCCGATTGTTCGGCTTTCCCGACTTTGGAGATCCACCCTGCGGCGTCTTTCTGCATAACCCTCCATCAATTGCCGGATAACAGAGTCTCCGCTCGCCAATCGCTCTCGGATAAGCGCTTCGACCTGTCGAAAGCACTCGACCGGTGAGAACAGAGATAAACATGCAGTGCGCGAAAAGTAGCACGGCAATTTCCAGGCGCGAAGAAAAAAGTTACGAAATTGGATAATTATTTTCGATGGGTAAGTTTTTGGCATTTCCAGGACTCTCTTATTTATGGGAACAGGATTCTCATTCACTTCGCGAACCCTTCTCGCGTGGCTGGAAAGTGAAAAATAGAGAAATAAACATCTTCGTGAATTTTGCTGGGTAAGTTTTCCGCCGTTTTTTGGCCCTTATATAGTGAAAGGGAAATTCCAAAATGCGGCACCTGACCGAAAAAATCACTGATCTTGATAATGAAGGCACAATTGCATGCCTTCATCATAATCCGGCTCCGGATTCAATGGCTCTGCAGAAGCCTGAAGAATTGGCCTTCCGGCAACTGCTCTCTGCCTCGAAAGATGCCGAGAGGCTGATCTCCTGCATATTCGAACTCAACTTCATCAAGGGAAGAAACCTGCAGGAGATCTGGGACAGGTTTGCCTGCGCCATAACATCGGCCCAGGAGGCCATGCAGCAGCACGACCGGTCTTCAGATCTTCATTCCATTGACCGGAAATACAGATAGAGAGGAAACGAATGGAGACATTCCAGCAAGTCATGTACGGGTTCTACGCGATTCTGATGCTCGGAGCTGTCGGAATCGCCGTGTGGTTCTACAGAAAACAGAAGGAGAACGATCGATGAAGAAATCCAGGCTCAAATCCATTTACCTGGCGGCGATGATTGCACTTATTTGGACCACGTCGCTCATGGCCCAGACCACGGTGGCGCCTACGTTCCAGGGGGCTGTCACCGATATCAAAACAATAGCCATTGCCGCCGGGACGCTGGTCGCTGGAATGGTCGGACTCGTAGGGCTCGGGCGCACCGCCTACAAGCTGAGCCAGGGGGATAGCGATTCCATGACCGCTTTGATATTCGCGATTGTCGGCATCGTGCTCGGCTTTCTGGCCAACACATTCATCGTCTGAGGAAAGAGTCGGATCGTATCGGCCCGGCAGCGACCCTATGAAAGAAAGACCGATTTTCCGGAATATCCAGCATGTGCCGAAAGTGTGGGGAGTGACCTACCTGAAGCTCTTTGTGACTCTCGCCGCCGGGCTCCTCGTGACAACCCTGGGATTTTCAATCGCCTCGGGAACTTCGGCTGTAACGAAGATCCTGGTGATTGTCCTGGGAGCTCTTTTCACACTGGCACTTTACGGCGTCTGCTTCTGGATCGACAACACCGACCACCTCGAGCGCGAATCGGCCTGCTTTCTGCGTCACGAGATGAACAGCCAGTCGCTATCCCTGCAAATGATTCACTTTAACCACCGGGAGGACTCGAATGCGGTTTCGCGACCTTGTGCGAAACATCAGCCGGCATGAGCAGAAGCTAGAAAATGTGCTGCTTTATGTCGACTTTCTGAACCACGAACTCCCGGTCATTCTCCTGAAGGACGGGTCTCTGCTGGTGCTGTTTCAGCTTGCAGGACTCGACTATGAAGGGCTATCGGAAGATGAAAAAGAACAGTTCAGCCATTATGCGCGCGTTGCGCTGGAACAACTCCCGGATGAGGGAGCGGGGTTCATGCTTTCGAACCTGCTTATCCGGGACACCCCTCAGCCCGAGCCACTGCGCAAGAACTCGGACGCAGCGCCACTTATCCAATTCGTCCAGGCTAAAAAACAGGCTTTCTGGAATGACCTGGTGGCCCGGAGCTTTGGTAACCGCATCTTCTGCGGACTGCGCTTTTGCCAGCCGAAGAAAAAGGAGCCTGCATGGCAGCTGCTGATCCAGGAAAACCGGCTGCTCGAGTTCTATGGGGACGCGATTGCATCCGGTCTCCAGAAACTAGAACAGGGATATCTAGCGCTTTCAAGCAGCCTCTCCCGCTTTGGCTTCGGGCAGCTCGGCCGGGAACAGGCGTTCACCGCTCTCTATGAGCTCATCAATTTCAGGCAGGCGCCTGTTTACCGGCCGGATTTGTCTTTGAACGCACAGCTTGCCCAGAGCCATTACCGATTCCGCCCTGGAGAAGAGTACCTAGTCATCAATAGCGAGGAATATGTCTCGCTGATCGGGATGAAGTATCCGCCCCCGACATCTCTTGCCATGTATCTTCGCCGCTTCTATGAGCTTGGCTTCCCGATGGTCTTGCGGCAGGCGATCGGTTTTGCGGCCAAGGAACGGCTCTATAAAGAGCAGGATTTCAACACCCCAATCGCGCTGGCGCTCTCGACCATGGATCCGAAAAACCTCAAATATGTCGAAGAAGTGCGCGACTTCCGCAGTCGGATCGAAAACGACAAGGAACTCCCGGTCTGGTGGCATTTTTCGATCCTGGTAAGAGCCGGCGACAAAGATACGCTCCGGGTGAGACGAGCCCAGGTCATCACACTTCTCAAAGAGATCGGCTCTTTCGGAGTCGCCGAAAAACGAAACCTCAAGGCAGGGTTTTTCTCCATTCTTCCCGGACACGACCGGTTTTATCTGCGACGGGCGCTGCTCGGGACAGCGAATGCCGGGGATCTGGTGAGCGCCTATGCCCTCCACCCCGGCGACACCAACCCGATCGATTACCTACAGGACCGGCTTCACGGTGTCTTCTCCTACGACCCATTTACCCGGCGCGAGCGGGCGCATCACCGGGCGATCTGCGGGCCAACGGTGGGGGGAAAAAGCTTTTTCATCATCAAGGATCTGCTTTCGCACCTGATCGTCAATCCAATGATCTGGGTCGTGGACCTGTCGGCTTCGTATCTCGATTTCTTCGAACTGCTAAGCGAGGAAATGCCCTCGGATACGGCAATCATGAGGGTCTCGCGGGAGGAGACGAGCTTTCAGTTCAATCCTTTTCTGCCTCCCGATCCGAATGGCCAGATCCCAGATGAGCAATTCGAGTTCTGCATGGGGCTATTGAAGCTTATTGCCGGACCCGAACTCACCACGCCCGCCAACGAAATGGCGCTTCGCGTCGGGCTGACCGAGTTTTTCAATGCCTATCGGATTCTTCATCGAAATCAGCAAGCGCTGACCCCAGTGCCACCCATGACCCTCCTGGCACGGATTCTCGAGATGGAGGTCCATAACCCGAAGCTTGCCGCGCCTTTGACCTCTGGACCGTCGGCCGGCGAGGAGAGCTCTTCAACACCGGTCGCGACACCCTCCGCAGCGCCCGCTACTGCTATTTCGACTTGCGGGATCTCGAGGGTGAACCGGAACTGATGACGGCGATCGTCTACGTCATCTTTTCTAAAGTCTACCGGGATATCGCCGACGAAAACCTCCGGTCGGTCCAGAAGCGCTTTGTATTGGATGAGGCCCATCGCTACATCACGGATCCCGCTTTTTCGCCCTGGATCGCGCTGATTGCCCGTACGGGACGGCACTGGAACATCATGCTGGACCTGGTCACGCAGTCTCTTGCCGACCTCGACAATCCCGAGCAGCCATGGTCAAAGGCCATTATCACCAATCTGAAACAGGCGTTCTTTTTCCCCGGTCAGAAGGATGTTGAGAGTTCTTTCCGCAAACTCGGGCTCACGGAATACCACATCGAGCAATACAAGAAGCTCGACCCTTCGAAGTACGAAGTCCTCTATTGGTCCGAAGGCGGGCTGCGACGTATCCTGCGGCCGGTAGCAGATCAATACACCTACTGGCTTGCCACTACAGATGCAAGGGAACGAACCGCCAAGAGAAAGATGAAGGGGGTTTTCGGCGGAAGTGTGCGGCATGCCATCGAGGAACTGGTGCGCCTGACAGGTCATTGCCAGAACACCGACGAACGAATGGCGATCCTTGAGCCCTATTTCGAAGAGCGCGCAGCTCAAGTCGGAGCGAAAGAACAGGCACTCAAGCAAGCGAGGACGGCATGAAAAGAATTGTATTAGCGACAACCCTTTTTATGTTTTTTGGCGTAGACCGTGCGGAAGCCTTCATCTTCACTGACCTTATCGCAAAGATCCAGCGGATCGAGATGATCAGGCAGGCCGGCGAATTCATCGGTCAAATCGATACCTACCGCAAGGAGTTCGACAAGTACAAGTTGCAGTTTGATAAATACTACACGAGCTTTCACACCGTCTACCGCAAGCTCGATTTCCGCCAATGGCCGGCTTTCGATCCTTCGAGTTGGAGCCATTTCACGGACCATGTCATCACCATCTGGAAGACCTTTGACATGGGGGCCTGGCAAAGCCAGGTTGTTGCCCTTAGAACGAGTCCCTTCTATTCCGCCAACACCGACTACCGGCAATATGCCGACAATCTCATCAGCCTTTCGGAACAGCAGATAGCGAGGCTGAAGCAGGAAGAAGCGCACCTCATCGACCTCGAGCGACAGGACGCAGCACATCAGAATGACCTCATCAAGTTCCGCGCAAAAAACTCTGAGCTCGCTGTGGGTAGCGACAAGGTTGGGGACGAAATCCAGCTCAGCCAGCAGATTGCACTTACGAACGCCATCCTGATCGAGCTTGCCACCATCCAGGCCGAAACCAAGATCGTCGAGCAGCGGCTCCTCACCGACCAAAAGGAGGAACGGAACCTGATCATGCAAATGAAACAGCTCGAGATTGAAGCCCAGCAGGGAGACCTCAGGAACCTGGATCTCCTGCGCGCGCAGACCCGGGCAAAGTGACGAGAAGACAATGAACTTTACAGATCTCCTCAATACGCTCTGGATGGCACTTCGCGGCCGGATCGGCGGAGGGCAGGATTTCATCTTGGTCTATACGGCGCTGGGCGCCCTGCTCTGGGCATTCCTGCTCTTCAAGGTGTTTCTGCAGGAAGGTCTTCAGGTCGCTATGGGGCACGGATCGGAGCTGCCGAAGATCCTTGTGAAGTATCTTTTCGTAGCCGGAATCTTTGCCGTCTGGCCCCGGGCGGCAGACAGGGTCTTTGCCGCGGTTGGGACTCTCGCGCGAACATTCTACCCGAGCTTGAACAGCCTGCTCGACATAATGGCCGGTTCGATGGCTTTTCTAGAGGGCGGCCAGCAGACTACCGCGAATTCGCAAGGATTGGTCAGCACCGTACTCGGCACTTTGTATAACTTCACTCTCGGCAGCCTCCTGATGCTCCTTGGGATAGCCGTGCTGTTTCTTTGCTACGCGCTTATCCTGGTCAATATTGCCGGCTCGCTCACGGTTCTTGCGATGAACCTGGTTCTGGGGCCGGTGTTTTTCGCGCTCGCCTTCGACCGGGAGTTCCGGAGCCACGCCCAGCACTGGTTTGCGGCAGTTCTCTCCTATTTCGTCCTGATTCCGCTATACGGCGCTGCCCTGACCGTTGCAGCGGCCATAGCCGGCGCCGCTGTGCAACCCAATCTCTTCGGCCTGCCCTCGAGCGCCCAGGTGATGGCCCAGGTAATCGGGCCGCTGATGGCGGTGGGCGTGGTTTTTTCCACCAACAAGATCGTCAATGCGCTGGTTGGCGGGGCTTCCGGGTCCGGGCTCGGTTCGATGGCACTCGGGGTTGGAGGGATCCTGGTCAGCCTTCTGCCCGGGAGCGCCCTGATGCGATCGACCATGTCGGCGGGACGTGCGGCGGCGGGTGCGGCTGTAAGCGCCGGCAGTGCCGTCGGATCGAAGATCAGTTCCACCGCCCGCGCTGCTCTGGGTAAATAAAAGGAGTGACCGTGTCGACTGCGACCGACGATTTCATCCGCTCAAGCGGCAATCTCGCCTATGTTAACACCTGGCTGAAACTCGTGGCTTTTGTCCTGCTGATCGTCTGTCTGACACTCGGCGGCGCTCTCCTGATCAAGATCGTCGACAGCCGGGTTGAACATATCGTGCCGATAGTGATCAACCAGGCGACGGGCGATGCCATCCCGGTCGATTACCGTGTCACGGATGCTGCGGGTGAAGAACGTTCGCCGATTGAAGTGCGCCGATTCTGCGAAGATTTCCTCACCGAGGCTTACACCTATAACCGCTTTACGGTCAAAACCAAGCTTGAATCGATTTCCCGGTGGGCGGCACCTGAAGCGCTTACGCAGGTTCGGGAATCCCTTAACCTCGCTCACCGGGCCGAATTGATGGCTCGAAACGCCCAAGGCATTGCCGAGCTCACGAGCTTCCTTGATCACAGAGACAAAACCGCTGCTGAAAGTGCAGGCCTATTTCCGTGCAAAGGCCATCTCGCCCAACGATGAAACGATCGAGGAAGGCAACTACCTTGCCGTGTTCACCATCAAGCCGGTGAAACGCTCGGCGAGGAGTCCGCATGGATTGATCGTGATCGAATACCGCCAAAGCCCATTTCAGGAAAAAACGGAGGGACAATGAGAACAGTCGTTCTTCTCTGCACTCTGCTCGCCAGCTCTATTCATGCAATGGCCGGCACAGAGCCCCGGACACAGATCTGTAACTTCGACGGCGACAATGCCTCCCGGGTCTACAAGATCGTAACCGTGCCCGGGATCGGGAGTACGTTCCGCCTTCCCGAGGGCCTGAAGATCTCGGATTTCGTCGTCACCGACCCGAAATCGTTTCACGGGGAATCAAACGGCACCATCGGGATCGTCACGCCGCTTGCCCCCGGCAAAAGCACCTCGGTCAGCATCTATACCGACAATGACAGCCTGTTCGTCTTCCATGTCACCTCGGAGCCGGACCCTGACGGTTATGTCGACCAGCTGGTCCTAATCCAGACGAATAACCTCGCCTTCTTCACTCAGAAGGTCAGGAGCGAAGCGCAGCGGATCGCCCGGGAGCAACTCGACGCAGCCGAAGCTCGCTGCAGCGCTGCCGTGGAGCAGAAAGTCCGCCAGGTGAAGGATGAGCTCCTTTTTACCGTCAGCAGCAATTACGAAATCACAGATCGTCACTTCTCAATCACCCGCGTCTCCGACGATGGGATTTTCACCTACATAAGGCTTGCCCAGTCGCAGGGCCGGCCCGTGGTCTACGTTGCCGAATCCAATGACCAGAAGAAACTCGAACCGGTCAAATACACCGACGAGGGGGACCACTACGTCGTTCATCGGGTACTAAAACCAGGCGAAAAGCATTTCTTCCTGAAACTCGGGGACCAGGTCAGTGAAATCCGGCGGGGGCGCTGATATGGCAAATGAAAAAGCCAAAGCGGCCGGCTCTGCAGAAACTCCTCCTGAAACCGGAATTGCCGAAGATGAGCCTTCCAAACCTGAAAAACGCCCGCGGCGCCTGCTGATCCTGTCCGGCATTGGAATGCTGTTTCTCGTCGTTGCCGTCGCCACCTATTTGTATTCCACCCGAAAGGGCTCGGATAAGCCGGCGCGACAAACGGCAGAGGATCTCGAGCAGCTCAAATACGATTCCGAACATTACGAACGCGAAAAGCAGAAGGCGGCCCAGCTGCGCGATCAGCTTTTTCTTGTCCGGAAGGAAGATGAAAACAAAGCCCAGCTCGACAGTCTTCTGAAGGAGCTTGATATCGGTCACAGCCCGGATTCTGAAAAGCAGAAAACCGCCGTGGAGCGACAGGCAAAGGAAGAAGAGGCCATTGCCCACGTCATCCGGGAGCCCAAGTCTCAGCCTGTTCCAGTACCACCTCCACCTGAGATCAAACGCAAATCAAGACAAACTGAAACAGCTGCCCCTCCGGGGGATACAGGCACCAGCCCGATGTTTGTCTATTCGCGGACCTTTGGTGGTGCCAAATATGTCGATGCTGCCCAGAGGCCGTCTGGACCTTCATCCAAGACTGTTGCGGTAGGATCCGGTGAAGGCAATGGCAGTCTACTGATCAAGCCCGTCAACTTGGATGCCACGAGAAACGAGATGCCGGAAAGGCCGGTGGCTGAGGAAAAGACGCGGCTTCTTTATACTGCGCTCCCGCCGGTCACGCTCTACGAGGGCGAGATGCTCGAGGCGGTACTCGTGAACCGGGTCATTGCCGACACGGAGCCGGCGCCTGTTATCTGCCAGCTCGCTCGAGATATTTATGACCACTCAGCCCGCTATGTCGTCTTTCCTGCGGGCTCCCGCATCATCGGCCTCTCGCAGGTGGTCAATTATAAAGGCGCCCACCGGCTTTTCATAAGTTTTCACAGGATAATTCTGCCGAACGGGCCGTCGGTTGAATTCCCTTCGAGCCGCAAGGCACTGAAAGCTCTTGATGAAACCGGAGCCCTTGGCGCCGTATCGAAGGTGGACCGGCACTGGTTCCTGCAATTCGCGACAGCAGTTTTCTTTGGAGTGCTCGACGGGATTTCGAGTGTGGCTCGACAGAACCGGGACTTCGCTTCGTCGCGGGCGATTGTTCTCAGCCAGACATCCGAGAATTTCAGCCGGGTGCTCGATAACATCCTGAGCCAGTACTCATCGATCGTGCCTACGATCCGCATCGACCAGGGCAAGACGATGCGGATTTATCTCAACGACGACCTTCTGGTTACCCCTTACAGCAGAATCAGCGATCGCAGCTACTATGCCAATCGATAGCCTCGCACTGAAGGCAACCCGTGGATTTGTTCGAGCCTGCGCTTTTTCTGTGCTGGCATTGCTCATGGCTACGCCCGGGCTTTTCGCCGCTGAAGTGCAGAGCAACACTAACGCGCGGGAATACCTGGTTGAACTCTCGCGCCTGGGAGCTAGGAATCCCTTTCTTACCGATTCTTCCGATGTCTATCTCGAACAACAAAGCCTGAGCCGTTTCTTTACCGACGCCATTTACCGGCGGCTCGAAGGAAATGCCTATTTTGGTTATCGCTATGACGAAGGCTTCGTTTTTGAAGGCAATGAAGTTCGGATCGATCTCCTCAAAGAACTGCCGGAAACGGCAGGATTTGCAGATGCTTATCGAATGGCGCTCGAGCAGGCATTCTCAGCTCTGGGCATCAGGGTCAGTGCTGCGGCAGTTTGCGAAATGGGGATATGCCTTGTTGGCATTGAGCGGCGTGAAACAGAGCGGACGCTGCCGGGCGTAATGATTGAGGCCTATCTAAGAAACTCCCATCTGAAGAAGTCCTTCTTTATTCGCCAGGGGTCAGGAAGTCCGAGGGGGATTGTCTCTGCCATCAGGCTATCGGCCGGGATGCTCGCGGGTGAACTCGAGGCGAGGCGAAAAAGGCCATGAGCTCTAACACTCTCGATTTTGAACTCCTGAAACTCTCGCTGAGCCCGATCGCTCCATGGGTCGACGACCCGGAAGTTACCGACATCCTGGTTTATGGAAGCCGGAACGTCTATGTGCGATGGCGGGGCCACCGGTTTGAGCGGGTCGAGGCATCATGGCTATCGGATGCAGATCTGATGACGGCAGCCAAAACGATCGGCCGGCAGATGTCCCGCAGACTCGATGCCCGCGAACCGATCCTCGACGCCCGGCTTCCGGACAAAAGCCGGGTCAATATCATCGTCGAACCTTGCTATCACCGCGGCGCCTGCATCGTGATTCGCAAGTTCCCTGAACATCACCTCGGCTGGCAGGACCTAATCGGCTTCGGGACGGTAGATTGTGCCGGTGTGGAGATTCTCGAGGCCATTGTGCGGCTCGGGAAAAACATCCTGATCTCAGGCGGAACCGGCAGTGGCAAGACAACCATTCTCAATTGCCTTTGTTCCTTCATCCCGGCAGCCGACATTGTCGTCACGGTTGAGGACGCCCGCGAAATCGCAATTTCCAACGAGATGTGGGTACCGCTTGAAACCAGGCACGCGCTCGATGCGGAGGACCGGGAGGTCTCGCTGCGGGATCTCGTAAGAACCAGTCTCAGGATGAATCCGCGCTGGATTGTGGTCGGAGAGGTTCGCGGGCCCGAAGCGCTCGACCTGGTGCGCGCCTTCAATACCGGTCATAGCGGTGCCGGAACCATTCATGCGAATTCCACCTATGACGCTCTGCTTGCTCTCGAGGCCCTGATCTTGCAGTCGGGTCTTGATGTTCCTGCCCGCGCGGTCAAGGAGATGGTCTCGCGCGCCATCCACGTCGTGGTTCAGATGTGTCAGCTTCCGGACCAGTCGCGGCGGGTGATGGAGGTTGCCGAAGTTCAGGGGCTCGACTACGAGCGCTCAGCGGTATTTCCGCCCTACAAGCTCCAGTCTCTCTATGGCTACGAGTTCTCCAGCTACGGATCAAGCGGCGGCTGCCGGGGGAGTTTCAGCGTTAGAGAATCGCCCTCCTGGCTCCGCGAACTCGAATGGATTCCCGATTACCAGGCGCCTGACTTCTGGCGCAAAAAGGAGGCTTAATGAAGCGAGGTCTGACCGGGCAGGAACCAGGTGATCTTGAAAAACAAAGAGAACTCCTGCTGCATCGACAAAATGCCGGAAGCGCTGCCGAATCCCTGATGCGTGGTGAATTGGCCGCGGCGGAAGCGGGGAGATGGTATGCCATAGCCGGCAAAATTCTCGACACAAATTCCAGGCGCTATTTTGAAGGGCTGGCGACACTCAGCAGCCTCAAAGCCAGCCATCACAACCTGAGCGCGCAATTAACCATGAGATCGTCGGAACAATCCGATGGCCGACTCACGCGCACGGACGGAAAGACAGAAGCGCCGGCGGCTGTCTCACCAAACGTTTCCCAGGAGATAGCGCTTCTGCAGAAAAACCTGGACCGGGCCCGCGGCGAATTTGATGCCCATCGGACCAGGTACGCCGCCTTCAACATCCTGTCGGGGCGTTTCCACACGCTTGGCATGAGTGTCGAAGGGGACGGGTATTACGACAAGGCAAAAATGGAGGATGCCTCCGTCAAAGGATACAAGTTCATCGTCGAGGCCTACGAGAAGAAGCTCTCGGATCTTGGTGTGCAAACCGGGGTAACAGATAAAGGGCTTGACCTGCAGGATGGTCTGTCGCGGCTGGAGCGTGCCGGCAGCCATCTCGAAGATTTCAACAAGGCATACTCTGAAGCCTGGGAGCGGGCTCTCGAGGCCCTGGAGTGCAGAGGCAAAGTCGATCGTCTGCAGGTGAATTTGCTCGACCAGGTCCCATCGGAAGCGCAAAAGAAGCAGCTCGAGAAAAACAACTCCGACCTTGATGCTGCCGTCGAGGCGACGGAAAAGGCGGCGCTTTCATCCGCCCGGTCCTATCTCGATTTTGAAACGAAAGCTCGGTCCGCCGAAAAGATCTACGAATCCATTGCCCAGTCTCTCTCCAATCATCACGAACCTGGGATCGAAAGCACTGTTCCTTTTGAGAACATTGCTGAAACCCCCTCGGTTTATCTGATCGGATCCAATCAGCTCAAAGGGGTCGAGGCTACCCAGCCATCCCTGGCTGCCAAAGATCTTCCGTCTTCTGTCAGGCTACCCGAACAGCATAAATCCATGGACCCAGCTACTGATACCCCGGATAAAGCCGCTCTGGTTGGTGATCAGCGGTTAAACCGCTTTGCAGTAGGCATCGTGGTGGCTCAAACCCTCAAGGTCCTCGACCGCGAACTATAAGGAGGTTCACCTTGCGAATTTCAATTTTATGGCTCTTTTTGTATCTGTCGTCCAATATTCACGCACAGAGCTTTTCCATCGGCGAATTCAGATCTGAGGATTCAACTGCCTCTCCGCCGTTTTCCATCGTCCGGGTGGAGCCTTTCAGCGACCTGCTGCGGTTGTTCCTGGAAACGGATCAGCCGGAGACTGTAGCAGAGATTCTTTCATCTAGCGGGCTCGAAGCGCAACTCTCCGATAACGAGCTGGAAACGACAACATCCGCCTTTTTGGCCCTGGGCAAGGCCGCTTACTGCACTATTGCGGGTCAGCCCGTTTATCTCAGTTACTCCGCTCCGCTTCCTGACTGCAGCGGTCGCCCGCCAGTCAAGGTCGAGTACTTTATTGAGACAACCGTCACTCTCGGACCCGGCCGGGATCTCGCCATTGTCCTGGACCCTGACTTCATGTGGCTCATTGAGGAGGCATGAACATGAAACCATTTGGGGATGGAGCGATTACTTCGTGGGGCTATATCCGGGACAACTTCGAACCCTCGGACCGGCTGGCTGTCGTGATCAAAGGCGACGCGGCGAGGGGGCTGATACAGCGCATCGTGACAGCCGATCAGCTGGCCGGGCCGCAGTTTCAAGCCTGGCTCCGGCACGAGAACGCACGCGGAAACAATATCTACATCAGCATGAATCCGCTCAAAGAAGAGGCGCGAGGGCGGACAAAACAGGATATTGCCACGATCCGCCATATCTACCTGGATCTCGACCGCGACGGGTACTCCTCGCTCAGTTCGATTCTCACCAATAACGAACTTCCGCCGCCGACCTATGTCCTGAATACGTCGCCGGGCAAATACCAGGTCATCTGGAAGGCGGATGGTTTCGGCATCAGCGAGGCCGAAGAACTGCAGCGGGCCATGGCCCGCAAACACGATGCCGACCGGGCTGCGACCGATGTCACCCGGGTGCTGCGCCTGCCCGGGCTTTATAACCATAAATACGATCCGCCCTGCCTGGTCACGGCCGTGAAAGTCACTAACTCCATCCGCTTCCCGGGGGATTTCCGCATCGACCTGGACATGGCGCGCACGCTGCCTCCGGAAATGGCCCGGCCGGCACTGAAAACCGGCGTGCGCGCCGTCAGCGAGTCGGAGCGGGATTGGGCTGAGACACTGCGGAGGCTTTCCCGAGGCGAAAACGCCTCCGACATCCGGGCCTGGCTCGAACAGAAGCGCTCCGACAAATCCAATCCTGCTTTTTATGCCGAACTGACCATCCGGAAGGCAGCCGCTGAGCTCGAACGCCGCCAGGCTGCCGGCCCGGGTTTAGAGATCTGCTGACCCAAACCCTTACCCGTCTTCAAAAGGAGAAACTCCATGGAACGAGAGGAGAAGAGGCACTTCATCACCGGAAACGCTTTCACCGTGCGGCATCAGCTCAAAGAACTGGGCTGCAAATGGGATTCCGAATCCGGCCAGTGGTACCACACCGACCCGGTGATCGCAGCCAAAGGGCAGGAAATTGTCCCGGCTGAACCGCAGAAACACATCATCGGACCGGCCCCGTTTGAGCTAAAGGACAAGCTGAAGGAGATGGGCGCCCGCTGGGATCAGCAGTCAAGCCAGTGGATCCACTCCGATAAGGAGGCGGCCATCCGGGCCAGGGTTATGGTTGCCGAAGCCCAGGGCCGCTTTTATCTCACCGGAAACTCGCGCGACGTCAAAGATCAGCTCAAAGCGGCTGGGTGTCAGTGGGACAGTCATCTCAAGCAGTGGTTTCATACCGACCGGGAAGCTGCTGCCCGCGCCCAAACCCTGATCGAAAAGGGTCCCGAACGTCACTACATCCAGGGGGTCATTCGGCCGGTACTGGACCAGATCAAAGCCATGGACTGCCGCTGGGACCTGGAAGCAAAAGCCTGGTATCACCTCGACAGAGAAATCGCCGCGAAGGCGCAGGAGCTGGTGGCACGAGGGCCCGCAAAGCACCAGATTTCCGATGTGCCCTGGCAGCTCAATGAAAAGGTGAAGCAGCTCGGGTGCAAATGGGATGCCGAAGCGCGGAGCTGGTATCACGGCGACCCGGCCGTGGCCGAGCAGGCGCAGCACCTGGTAAAGGAGTTCCGAGAAAAGGAGCTCGAGGGGGCCAAGTCAAACCGCCCCCACCTGGATCCAGGGGCCATCGCCGAAGTCGAGAACGGTCTGTAGAAACGAACTTCAACATCGGAAGCTGGTCATGTTCACTTGTGCGAAGATTCGCGAAGGCAGCACGTACCTTGGCAGTCATCTGACTGCCAACGACTACTACTGCGAAAACGAACATGTGACCGGCACCTGGATGGGGAAAGGGGCTGAGCTCCTTTCCCTTTCGGGAAATTCCATAGATAAGAGTGACGCGGCCTTCGAGTCTCTTCGAAAGAATCTCCTGCCCGACGGTTCGGGCCGCCTGACGCCACGCAGCCCGGAAAAGGGAGTCCGGTTTTTCGACTTTCAATGCTCCGCCCAGAAGAGCGTTTCCATCTTGGCCGTTACCTTGGATGATAAGCGGCTCTACGGCGCCCACGACCGTGCTGCCGAACGAGCTTTTGCTGAACTCGAACGGTTTGCAGCTTTCCGCTCCGGGATGTCGCGGCAGCCGCAGCTGACCGGGAAACTCTGCGCCGCAGCTTTCCGTCACGATGCCTCGCGCGCCCTGGATCCGCAGCTCCACACTCATTTCGTGGTTGCCAATGCCACCTGGGACCCGGACCGGAAGCGTTGGCTGGCGCTTGAAACTTCGGAGATCTTCAAGGCTATCCGCTATGCCGGGAAAGTTTATCAAAACGAGCTTGCTCTCGAATGCCGGCGCCTGGGCTACCAGGTTGAGTCTGTGCGGAATGAAAAGGGCAGAGTCGAAGGTTTTGAAATCAAGGGGGTGGACGAGGAGATCCGGGAGCGCTTCAGCAAACGCCGAGCCGAGGTCGAAGCCGGGATTGAACGGTTCCGTAGGGAGAAGGGTCGGGCTCCGACCGCGAGTGAAATCCATGTGATCACGCGCGAGACGCGAAACATGAAACTCAGCGAGATCACAACACCCGAAGTCCGGACTCGACAACGAGCGCAGCTGGCCGAATCGGAACTAGCCAGGCTGAATGCGGTCAAGCAGCGGGCAATTGAGGGAGCTTCATCGAATCAATGTGCAACAAAGGCTGCATGGTGGGCTTTGCTTCACGCACGCGATCATATTTTCGAGCGTCTGTCAGTCGTCCGCGGGCACCAGGTGGTTGCCGAGGCGTTGAATAGGCAACTCGGGTATCTGAGCCTCGAAACACTCAAGCGTTATATGAAAAGCGCCTCCAATGGCATCGTCCGGCTCGCTGAACATGTTCGAAATCCTCTGCTTTCCTGCCAGTGGGCTTCGACACGGGGACTGCACCTTGAACGCTGGGCCATTGATTTTGTGAATCAATCAATGAATAGCTGTACTCCTTTAGGAGAGACCGAGGGAGTGGATTTTGATTTCAAATCCGACGAACAACGGGAGGTGGTGTTGGCCACTTTGTGCACAACCGACCGGATCTATGGCATCCGCGGCTGCGCCGGTGCCGGGAAAACAACTTCACTGCGGGAAATCCAAAAGGGACTGGAAGCTGCGGGACGAGCCGCATTTTACCTTGCGCCAACAGCTTCGGCGGTTGAAGTGCTGCGGCGCGACGGATTCTCAAGGGCAACTACTGTTGATGACTTCCTCTCCAACAAACAGAACGATCCGGATCTTCAGGGCGCCGTGATCATCATTGATGAATCGAGCCTCCAGTCCACTCAAATGGGCGCTTCGATTTTGCGGGCGGCCCAGATTCGGGACGCGAGGGTTTTGTTTGTCGGCGACGTGCGCCAGCATGTTTCAGTCGAAGCGGGGGACTTCCTAAGAGTTCTTGAGCGGCATTCAAAGATGAGCAGGTCCGAACTGAAGGACATTCGGCGTCAGCAGGTGGAAAGCTACAACGCCGCCATCCGAACCATGGCAGGAGGCGATGCCCGAAGCGGCATGGGGCAGCTCGACGAACTGGGTTGGGTCCGGGGAGCCCAGGGAGGTTATATCCAGCAGGCTGCAGAATCCTATTTTGCTGCCACTGCGGATGGAAATGACCATGACCGCTGTATTGCTATCTCGCCGACCTGGGATGAGAACCACCGGTTTACAGAAGCCATCCGCACCGGGCTCAAGCAAAGAAAGCTATTGGCCAAAGGCACAAATATCACCATCTTTGATCCGCTCGACTGGACATTGGAGCAGAAGAAGGATGCCTCAAACTATCGTGCCGGCATGCTGGTCACTTTTAGCCAGCGATTTGGATCCGTGCGGCGAGGTCAGACCTTGGAGGTTGAAGCCGTTGACGGTGACTTCCTTCGCCTCAAGGGGCTGACTCGTTCCGTGGATGTTGGCCGGCATGCAAAAAAGCTCATTGTTTCTTTGCCGAAGACCCTCGAATTAAGCCCGGGAGACCGGATCCTGGTCAGGAGAAACAATCGGGATGCCGGCCTGATCAATGGACAGGTCCTTACCGTGACCGACATTCAACCGGATGGAACTCTTCAGACCAGGGAAGGGAAGATCGTTCCGGGCGATTTCCGTTTTTTTGACCATGGATACGTTGTCACAAGCTACAAGTCCCAGGGCCGCACACATGATCATGTGGTCGTGGCCGCGGAGAAGTTGGATTCCAAAGCGGCCTATGTCAGCTGTTCCAGGGGACGGTACGAGGCCCGCATCTTTACCCCGGAAAAGGAACATCTCCTTGAAAACCTGGATCGTCCGGCCGACCGGTTGGCGGTAGCGGACGTCATCGGGACTTCTCGTAGCGCATTTTGGAAATACGAAGAGAACATCATCCAGGAGACAACCGCCCGCGAGGCAGTTCTTTACCAAGCCAGATCTCAACATCAGAAATCACATGAAATGGAATTGCCCAACTGAAGGTTTGCCGGGGGGATTTATGAAGGTTCAATGTTATACGTCGCGTGCTTCGCTCCGGTCGGCCCTGATCGGCGGACTTTTTGTCTTGCAGGATGGCGCCCGCTATCTCATCCCTGACAACTGGCTATCGCAGGCTGAGATTCTTCGAGATGCCTGTCTCGTCCGGCTGCACTATTCCTTCTGCATCATTGAGATTGCCGGGCGTTTTCTGGAAGCGATTTTCGAGGATGCCGGGATTGGCAGGTTGGGCATAGTTCAGATTGCGCCTGCCCAGATGGTACCGGCAGGGCAGCTTTGGGTGACGAGCATTACCGTGACTGCTCCTTCATCTCAATCCATTTCCACATCCGGGCGTGAGCGCTGGGATACATAGGCTGATCCGGGCAGGCACGGAATCTCGTTTGGCAATTCTCGGATCGGTCGAGCTGAGCTCTCCCAATCCGAGACGCAATACCTCGAAGAGTTTCTTCGAGGCATCGCGTAGTGGAAATAAAGAGGAAATATATTTCCACTTTATTTCCTCTTTTGGCGCCACGTCACCTCGAAGTGGAAATAAACAGGAAATCTATTTCCACTCCAAAAAGCGTCATCTCCTTTAACGAGCATGAGATGCCATGCCAGGAAAGCCGTACAAATCGTGCCTGATTCCTTACGAGGACGAGATCGTTGTCATGAGAAGGAAGCGGCCGCCTATGCCCTATGAAGAAATCGCCAATCAGATGCGCCAAAAACATGGGCTGGCGATCCAGGGACCGGCCATTTTCAAATTCCTTAAAGCTCGTTTCCGCCGACGCAAGGTCTCCCAGAACGACCAGGAAGAAATCTTGAAAAAAACAATTCCTGTTTGTCCCTCTGCCACACCAACCAATTCCACTGCAAGTCCATCTCAGAAACCCGAATTTGAGTTTGTCTACAGCGAACGCTACAACCTGAAACGGCTCCCGCCCGAAGAGGCAGCGGCGATCCGCAAAGAACTCGAGAAGGAAGGTCATTGATGCCTATCGTCATATTCACTGCCGGGGCCAAAGGCGGCACAGGGAAGTCTACTGCAGCCCGCTTCCTGATCAGCTGTATCCGGGAACGCGGTGCGGACCCTCTCTTGTTGGACATGGACGATGAAAATCGGACCCTTTCCCGTTTCTTTCCCGATGCTGTAGCTGTCGAAATCAAGAAAAAGTCGTCCCACGACATTCTGGTGGAGCGTGCGCTCAAACATTACCCACTGGTGATAGCTGACCTGAAGGCCGGGACGGGCCGGGAGGTTCTGGATTGGTGGCTGGACGTTCCCTTTGAGGAACTCAAGTCGCTCGGAGTGAAATTTGTCTGCGTGGCGTCGGTGACCAGTTCACCCGACAGCGTTCAATCTTTTCTGAACTGGGTCTCTGCGCTTCAGGGAAGAGTAACGTATATCGTATTCAGGAACCTCAAAGACGGGGAGTACCTGCCCGACTATGATGAAAGCGATGGCGCACTCCAATTCCGAAAGAAGTTCTCGCCCCATAACGTAGTCCTACCCCGCCTCGATGAAGAGTACGTCACCGAGCTCGAACGGCTCGACCTGACGATGGCCGAAGTGCTGGATTCCAATGATGGCAAGTCGAATCGCGGGAGAGATATCGGCCCGGTTCTTGGCCAGCTCATGGTGAGGGCCCGCCTGCGCCGCTACCAGCAGGCTGTTTATGACCAGCTCAATCCCATCCTCGAAGCACTGGAGCTCCAGAATGGATCAAAACATACCGGCTGAAACAAAAGAGGTTCCCAAGTCGGCTTTCGAGGGAATTGCATCGGATCTATCGGAAGGACAACGCGCCGAGTTCTATCGCAATCTCCACGAGGCCGGAATCAGCAAATATGACCTGGAACTAGCCCGGTTGCTCAAAACTCTCCAGCTCTACAAGGGCTATTACGAATCGATTCCCGAGGCGATCAAGGACGCTGCCAAAACGATCGAAAAACTGAAGGCAGATATAGGCGAACTCTACGCCAAAATCGGCACGCAAACAGATGCCGGTGTCCATCTCGCCGGTGATTTGCTGCGGCAGGCTGGCAAGTTCCGGGAAGAGATTACCAGGATTGAAGCGCCCATCGAGAGTGCTGTGAAAAAGTCAGGGGAAAAGCTCCCGGAATTGTTTGCCTCAGAATTTGAAAGGAAGGTGCTTCAGCCGCTGATTATCCGGATTGAAGAGCTCTCGACCTCATACGTGGTTTTCAATGAAGCCATCGCTCAAAACAACAAAGTGTCGGCTTCATTGCGTCAGAGCTCTTCTTTTGCCCGGAAGCTTCATCTCGGAGGCTATGCCTTGGGCGGACTCGCAACCGTTGGGGCCCTGGTGCTGGCTGCCTGGTTCTATATTCATTACGCGTACGCCGAAAGGTTCGATCGGGAGCGTTCGACTTTGGCCGCACAGATGGCGGCCAACCGCTCGGTGCTCATCGAACTATCGAAATCGCAACGGGTTCTCGAACTCACTCAGGATCCCAAGAATCCCAAGCGGAAATTCCTCGTTATGAAAGATGCCTACGGCTGGCAGTCGAGAAACAATCAGGGCGTAATCGAGTTCACCCAATAGGTTCCCAGCAAAATGCCTTCCCGAGCTTATGTGGCCCATGACCGGGTGGTCACCGCTACCCGGATGTACATCCAGATGGGGGTAATAGGTCTTCTGCTGGCGGCGATTTTCTATGTCGTGGCTTTGAATGCCTGCATCAAGAAATACATCTCGGCCCCGGTTCCTGTGATCAGGCTGGTGGATGGCCAAACGCGTGTGACAGTTGATCCATCAAGCCCCCGGCTGCCGATCGCAGCTTTGCTCAAATACCATGTCTCGCTCAATCCCAGGAACTACCTTAGACTGCGGCTGAACATCGCCCCCAAACGCCCGATCGAAAAACTGGAAATCGTCGAACCGGAGCTGCAGCCGCTGTTGCGTGCCAGGGAGGTGTCGAGGGAGACCTACCGGAAGGCGATCTATTGGATCACAGATGGCCGTGTGGAAACACTCCGCTGGCTGATGCCGTTGAGCCTGCTTTTCTTTCCTGTTTTCGGGACAGTTTATATCCTGCTTTTCAGCTGGCTCGATCGACGGGCAGCCAAAACCAAGTTTGTGCGCGGTGCCGACCTCATGCCTTTTGAGGAAATGAAGGCGGAGCTGGATCAGGCTATCGCGAATGAGGCGGCAGCCAACGAGGAATTCGTTCCTCTTCAATTGGGACCTGCCGCCCTCCCGGAATCAATCGCGCGCCGGCACATCCTGGTGCTCGGGACTTCAGGAACAGGTAAGTCGGTCTGCCTGAATCACTACCTGACTTCGCTTAAGGCGCGGCGCGCCTCCGCGGCGGGCGTGAACAAGTGCGTCATCTACGATGTCAAAGGCGAGTTCTGCGGCAAGCACCTTGCCGACGGTGACCTGGTCTTCTATCCCTTCGATAAGCGATCTGTCCCCTGGAGCTTTTTCAACGAGGTCCACGACTATCCGGACCTGGACGTCCTTTGCACGTCTCTCTATGAGCCGCCGAAGGATTCTCGCGACGCCTATTGGTATAACGCCGCCCGCGATGTGTTCCGGACCGGACTTTTCTACCTTCTCCGCGAAAAGAAGAAATCGAATCGCGACATCTGGGAGTTTTTCTCACAACCGCTGCAGCACATCCGTGATGCCCTCTATACGCTTCCGGTCCGGGAGTTGGGGGCTCTCAAGCACATAGACAAGGCAGATTCGAATCAGGCTGCATCGATGATCTCGATTCTGCAAGAAAGGCTTACTTTTTTCCGATACCTGACCGACCGCGATGGGACCTTTTCCTTCCGGAAATTTATCAGCGACGATTCAGACCGGAGAAATCTGTTCCTGATGAACATCCGCCAATACGATGCCATTTTCAGATCGTTGATGACTTTTGTGATCGACATCATGACCCGCGAGGTGCTTTCACTGAAGGACAGCTTCACCCGCCGGATCACTTTTGTGGTCGATGAATTCGGGTCACTTTCAAAGATGCCCTGGATCTTCGACTTTCTGACTATGGGCCGCTCCAAGGGCGGTTTTCTTGTTCTCGCAAATCAGGACCTCGGGTCTGTCTCGAACATCTACGGCTCCGACCAGAAGGAGACATTTTTCAATAACTTCAACGTACATCTGATCTTCCGGCTTAATGATCCGACAACCGCGGAATTTCTATCCAAAGCCTTTGGCGAACGGGAAGTCATCAAGAAATTCCAGAGCAGCCAGTTCAGCCCGAGCGATCTGGGAGACCGTTTCAGCATGAGCGAGCAGGAGAAGCTCGAAAAGATCATCCTACCGACCGAATTCCAGAGCCTTCCTGACTTTCATACCTATCTGAAGATCGCCAACTATGGTTTGACGATGATGAAGACCAGGAGACAATTCCTGAAGCTTGTCACTGATGAATTCAAGCCCCGCGATTTCGGTCTGCAGTCCATGCTTCAGGAAAAACCATAAGGAGAAAAGCCAAAATGCCGAGAACTTATCGATTTATTGGGGGGTGAGCCGCTCGAGGGATCTGGGTTTGAAGAGGAGGTCCCCGAGCCTGAGTCAGACTTGAGGGACCCACGATGCCCTCAATAGTCAATTCGCCGAAGCGGGATCTCCGTCAGGAGGTAACAGATTCCATCATCGCGGCTCTCGAGAAGGGGGTCGCCCCATGGCAGAAACCCTGGCAATCCGGCGCACCTGCAGATGCCCTTTAATCCAACCTCAGGGAAGCATTATCGCGGCGGCAATGCTGTCCATCTGATGGTTATGGGGATGAGCAAAGGATACGAGGATCCTCGTTGGCTTACCTATCGGCAAGCCAACGAAAACGGCTGGCAGGTGCGCCGGGCGGAAAAGGGCACCCAGATCGAATTCTGGCAGTTTCACGAAAACGGATCGATTTCCAATGAAAGCGCCCGAGAAGGGAAGCAGCATCTTGAAGACAGCCGGTTCATTTACCGGGTTTATACCGTTTTCAACGCTAGCCAGGTTGACGGGATTCCGGAACATGCCGCAGCCGCCTGCCAGGAATGGGAGGTTGAAAAAGCCGGCGAGGCGATTCTTGCCCAAAGCGGCGCCCGGATTTTCCATGATCAGGCGGACAGAGCTTTCTATAACCTGATCTCCGACTCCATCCACCTACCACCCAGGTCAGCCTTCAAGACGACCGGGGATTATTACGGGACTGCGCTTCATGAATTGGGGCATTGGACCGGTGCCCGCACGAGGCTCAACCGTGAAACCCTGACCCAGATAAGCTGCTTTGGTGATCCGACCTATGCCAAAAAGGAACTGCGGGCGGAGCTGGCGAGCGTTTTCCTGATGGCCGAACGGGGCATACCCAACGACGCCAGCCGGAACGCCTCCTATGTAGGCCACTGGGTGGGGGTGCTAAAGGGTGACAAGCATGAGATCTTCCGAGCCGCCCGGGACGCCCACCGCGCCGCCGATCTTCTTCTCGCCCTGGAACTCCACAAATCTCTCGACCAGGCTCTGGCTCACATCAATCGGCCTGACAGCACTCAGCATCAACCACAAGGCGAAGTCACAATCGATACCGAAAAATGCAATGTCGCAGAAAATCAACCGACTTTTGAAATGGAGTTCTAGAAAGGATTATTTAGCGCTTTCTCTCAGCGATTTTCCCCGCAATAAAAAGCGCCCCCAGGGTTAGGGAGATGAATGCGAACCACAAGGTTGCATTCTTCGGCCCTGCAAGTTCATTGCACAGAATGAAGATCATCAGCAGCAAAAACTGCGTCGCTATAATCCCGGCTATGAATCTGATAATCATAGGCAGCCCCACCAAAGGGAAGTTGTCTCTGATGCCGCCAATTGCGGAAGGACTTGAATGCGCTGTATTTTCCCATGCTGCAATGAAACATTCAAGATACCGCCGGTTATCTATCGCAAAGGAACTTGCCTTTCACGATTTCCATCACCAGAACTTTCGGCCGCAGCCGGCGGAGCAGCCGGACAAATTCCTGGAAAAGCTGATTCCTGCCGTTGTCCATTTTGTATCTGCCGTCGGCAATTGCCGAAAAGACTACTCCCTTCCTGACTTGTCGGCTGAAATGCCGTCACTTCCATGGGGTTGATAATTTTCGGACACCGATGTGCGCCCGCAAGCGCGAATGACGCAGGATCCGCTATATCCGGGTAGAATTGCGCGTGGATTCTTCGTCAACGTTCGGCGTTAGTCCGCGAATATCCGTTCCCCATCAAAATACTATTATGCTTAGATCTCCTTTTTTGGATTCACTCCAGATATACCACTTGTTTTCTTGGCGATCTCCGAGAGAATCGGAAGAGCCTTGTCGAAATCGAAATCGGCAATGGCTTCCCGTAGCTCCTCAAGCTTTGATCTGCCGACGACACCGCGCATGGCTTCCTCCACTTCTGCGATGGCGTCAGCGGCATCCCCGTCGTTTGCTTCGATCAGCTTCCTTAGCCGCGCCACGGCCGCCGAAGCAGCTTCCCGATCGAATACCAACCGGATGTCCGATGCCGTTTCCGTTGGCGCCGTCTCGGCAAGTCCTTGCTGAATGGCCCGAATCACAGGGCCGAGCGTCGATCCGAATTCTTCGATCGATGCCGCTGGCGCCGTCCCCTTTTCGCGGATGGCTTTTTCTATTTTTTCGGCCGCCGACTGGACCTTCCCGATCCCAAGATTACCGGCTACGCCTTTCACGGTATGGGCAATGCGGCCGGCCAGGACAGGGTCACCATCCTGGATTGCGGCGGCGATCCGGTTGCCCGCATCGCTTTCCTTGCTGGCAAACTGCTCGAGCAGGCTCCGATACAAACGTCGATTTCCCGCGACACGCTTCAGTCCGCCTTTGAAGTCAATCCCGTCGATGGCGGGCAGCTTGATCGCTTCGGCGGGAACCGGCTGGGCAGCCGCCGCGATTCCATCTTTCTTCTCCGGTTTTGTCCAGCGCTTCAGGGCCGCGATCAGTGCCTCAGGGTCGATCGGTTTGGTGACATGGTCGTTCATGCCGGCCTCGAGGCAACGTTGCCGCTCCTCCACCAAAGCATGTGCTGTCATCGCGATGATCGGAAGGCCTTTGAATTGCGGGTCCGCCCGCAGCAATTTTGTGGCTGTATACCCATCCATCTCAGGCATCTGCAGATCCATCAGAACGACGTCGAACGCAGGGTTCCCGGTGGTTTCCTTCAGGATCCTGACCGCTTCGCCCCCGTGGTTGGCAACCGTCACAGCAGCTCCGGCGCTTTCCAACAGCTCGATGGCGACCTGCTGGTTCATCTCGTTGTCTTCGACGAGCAGAATCCGTACGCCGCCTACATCTTGAGAGTGTGCTTCGTCTTTTGAGACTTGGCTTCCGCCCGAATCGGCTGGGGCGGCGCCGAATAGATCCATAAGGTTGTCATAAAGGGTTGAGGCGCCGACCGGTTTCAACAGATAGCCGTCGACACCGATTTTTTCCGCCTCAGCCCTGACCTCCTCGCGTCCGAACGCGGTAACCATCACGATGCGCGGGATCTGTTTGAGTCGGCCGCCGAGCTTGATGATCCGGCTTGCTTCCAGCCCGTCCATTCCCGGCATATGCCAGTCCATGAGAACCAGCGCGTAGGGATCCTGAGAATCCGCCGCCACCAGTTCGCTTACAGCATCCTCTCCTGATGAAACCGAGTCGACCCTAAGAGAGAACCCCCGCAGCGCATCGCTCAGGATTTCGCAGGCTTGAGGATTGTCGTCCACCACCAACACCCGGATGCCCGCGAGGTCCGGGACGAAACGCCTGCTTTCGAGAGCGGCGGATCCGATGCCAAACCATGCCGTAAAAAAGAAGGTGCTGCCCGCGCCGGGCGAACTTTCCACCCAGATGCTACCGCCCATCATTTCCACCAGCCGCTTGCTGATGGAGAGCCCGAGGCCCGTGCCTCCGAATTTCCGGGTCGTCGAAGTGTCGGCCTGGGTGAACGCTTGAAATAAGCGTGCCGCCTGTTCCGGCGTCATTCCTATGCCAGTATCCCGGATCGAGAATTTCAGTCTGACTTTGGACGGGGCGCTTTCCTCGATCGCCGCCGAAACTACGACTTCGCCGTGTTCGGTGAACTTCACCGCGTTGTTGACCAAGTTGATCAGGATCTGTCCCAGGCGCAGCGGATCGCCCACAAGGTTCGGCGGGATCTCTTTTTGCGCGGCAATCAGAAACTCCAGGTTTTTTTCATGAGCCTTTTGCGCCACGACGGTGGAGAGGTTTTCGAGGACATCCTCGAAACGGAAGTCGGCCTCTTCGATGTCCAGTTTTCCCGCCTCGATTTTCGAGAAGTCGAGAATGTCGTTAATGATGCCGAGAAGCGCTCCTGCGGCGATCTTGACCTTGGAGAGATAGTCGCGCTGCTTCGGAGTCATGTTGGTCTTCAACGCGAGGTGCGTCATTCCGATGATGGCGTTCATCGGGGTGCGGATTTCGTGGCTCATGTTGGCCAGGAACATCGACTTTGCCGCGGTGGCCTCTTCCGCTTTCTCCTTCGCAACCTGCAGCTCTTCCTCGGTTTGTTTACGCTGGATGCCCAGGCTGATCCGGTTGGCCACCAGTCTCAGCGCCTGGAAATCTTCGCTTGAAAAGGGATGACGCCCGAAGGCGGCAAACACGCCGACCAGTCGATCCTGGACGAGGAGCGGGTAACCGCCGAAGCCAACGATACCCTGTGCTCGTGCCCACTCCAGATCGAAACCCTGTTCGCTGTCGATCGAGTTCGTTTCCAGGGCTTGGAGGGACGCGGCAATTCGGCCCAGCTTCCTTTCTCCGACCCTGACCTTCGCGTGCGATCCGTCGAGGTGGGTATAGAGCCCGGCACTGGCGCATAAAACCAGTGTGTCTGTACCGGGTTCAAGCATCCAGATCCTCGAAAAAGCGGAGTCTACGCCCCGAAGGATCGCTTCCGCGCATACCTGCATCATCCCCGGGAAATCCTGCGATTGGACCAGCGCCGCGCCGATATCGGAATGCATGGCGTCGTAGCGCGCCCGCCTGCGTGCAGCCTCATTCTGCACTTCGAGCTGCCGCGCCTGTTCCTGTGTCTGCACGAGCATTTCCTGTGTGGCGATATTGTGCGAGAGGACCTCGAGGCTCATGGCTATCACCGGTAGCAGCTCCTCCATGAGCGCCTGTTCACTGGCATTTAACGCACGGAAGGATGCGAATTCCATCACCGCCAGCAGTTCATCTCTCGACTTAATCGGCCACGCGGTTGCTTGCACGGGCGCGGCTTTGCCCAGTCCCGAGGAAATGCGGAGGTAGTCAGGCGGCAATTCGGTAAGGACAATGGATGCCCTATCCAGCGCGCATTGGCCGGCCAAACCCTCGCCCACGCGAAGCGTTTCCGTTCCGCTCGCGCTTTCGGCGAGTCCGTAGCTCGCGACACGCAGAAGCTGATCGCTGTCTTGATCTGAAAGAAAAAGGCCAGCAACGCCTCCACCGAGTGTCGGCACGAGTCCTGAAAGCAGCCGTTGCCCGAATTCGGCGTGCGATGTCGCTCCCTGCAGCGTTCCCGCAAGTTTGGCGATATTCCCCTTGATCCACCGCTGTTCCTCCATTGCCGCAGCGCCAGCCTTCAGGACTTCAATGGAGCGGGCAAGTTCCCCGATTTCGTGGGTAGCTTCCGCAAAGGGAACCGAATGCCCATAGTCGCCGGCCGCAACAGCCTCAACTGAGTTCCTGAGAGTCTGGATAGGAATCACGATCTTGCGAAATGTCATGAATCCGAGTATGCCGGTGAACACCATGACGAGTGCAACAGTGATCGGCAAGTTCCTCCTGGAGTTCCTAATCGTCGACATGGTTGTCTGGCTGCCCTCTGTCGCCAGACGTTCGTTGTGCTTTATCCACTCTTGCAGAACGTTGTTTGCGCGGAGCCCCAGGTCTGCAAACGTGCCGGTGAAGATTTGTTGGACCGAGCCCCCGCGCTGTCCATTGGCTTGGGCGGACAAAAGCTTAGCGGCTTCGGCGGCCCACCGGCGATTCAAATCCTGAAACTGCGAGCACATCCTACGGTCTTCCTCGCTGGAGATCAGCGATCCAGCGTATTTGGCAAGCAATCGGTTTAGTTCTTCCTGGTTTGCCCGAAGGACTCCCGCATCCCGCGCCTGCTCGTCCTTGTCGTCGGCAAGAAGGTAATTTCGAACACTCACGCGCGACTCTTCATAGCTGCGCGTGATGTTCCCGAGGGCAGAAAGGCTTTCCACCTGCAGAATCATAAACCGGCTATGTGATTCGATGCTGGCAAGCCGGTTTGAGACAAAAAAACCCAGGCAGAAGAGGGCCAGAAGCGGTATGGCAAGCAGTATGATCAAGCCTCGTGCAATCGTCATAAGGTCTCCGGCTTCTCGGGCTCAATCTGGAGCGCCCAAGTTGCTGTAGAAAATGGACATAATGGAGTGACCGGTTTCCATTGCGTACTATGCGTGGGTTGTTAGTCTGTCGAATAAGAGAGCCACATACGGGAGGAAACTGGCCATGACGAATTCTATCACCTTGGTTGGATTTGACGACGCAGCAAAAAGGTTAATGTTGCAGTTTTTATTGGCAATGAAGCCAAGCCAGACGAGGAGTTTGTTGTCGAGAATGATTCGAAGGGCCACGGACGATTTGTCCGGAAGGTGAAGTCTCTTCCGGGAGAAGTGCGATGTGTCTACGAAGCCGGGGTTAACGGCTATCACCTGCATCGGGTTCTAAGCAAAGGGAAGATTTCCTGTGGTGTTGCAGCACCTTCGCTGATACCACGTCGCGCGGGCTATGCCGCCTGATTTCTGGAGCGGTCATTACGAAGCCATGGAACGCGTCGCCCAGCGCCTGAAAGTTGTCGTGCCGCTGATCCTCTTCCTGATCTTCCTGCTGCTGTATCTGAACATGTGCTCAGTCACCAAGACCCTGATTGTCGTGCTGGCGGTACCGTTTTCCGCGGTCGGGGCGCTCTGGTTCCTTTACCTGCTGGGATACGACATGAGCATCGCGGTCTAGGTCGGCCTGATCGCGCTTCTCGGTGTGGATGCGGAAACCGGAGTGTTCATGCTCCTGTACCTGGATCTTTCCTATCAGCAGGCCAGGGAGGAGGGCCGCTCCAGGACCCTGTCCTATCTGCACGAAGCGATTGTGCACGGCCGCCAAACGCAGACGCCCTAAGTTTATGACGGTGGCGACTACATTCCTGGGCCTGGTGCCGATCATTTGGGCAACCTGAACGGGATCCGATGTGATAAGCGCATGGCCGTGCCCATGATCGGCGGCATATTCACATCATTTGTGATGGAGCTGGTTGTTTATCCCGCCATCTATGAAATCTGGAAGTCAAAATTCGAGATGAAGCAAATACCGGCTCCTTTGCAGGAACCGACAACAGTTGCATAGTAGAGACGTCGTTGGACATGCCAACGAAAAAAGGCTGGCCAGCTCAGCCTGTTTAGAATGGCCACCGTGAGAAACACAGAAAACAAAGGCGACAGAATCCATCCGCGTGTAAGCAAGCGGCGGGAAAATCCCTGAGTTCGATTATCTTACATCTTCTGAAGGGGCCATATGCGGGCTCACCTACACTGAGCCTCTCACCCCTCTAGAAGCCATTTGCGCGCCTCATCCGCAGCCGCATGGTCGAAATAGCGGATTGGGGCAGTGATGAAGGGGCGGTAGAACATAGCCATCCGTTCGTTTTGGTTGGCCTAATCTATGACTACGAAGCGGTTAATATCGGCATAAAACCGGAAATCAGATTTGATTTCCGCCCATATCGCCCCCCCGGCTCCCAGCCGTGAAACTGGGCCATCTCAAAGATAATGCTGATTTCCCCCTCTTTCTTGATGAGCCGTTTGACCTCGAGAATAAAATGGCCATAATCCTCATCCAAATCGTAATAATGATGCTGTTCGCAAATTCAATGGCTGCTATTCTCAATCATACTGCGAGCCTCATTTAGTAATTCCGGGTACCAACCCAAACCAGTACGTCTTTGTCACGGAGAGTCGTACCTCCGTCCGGGACTATGATTTCATTGTCCCGATTTATATCCAGCATGGGCGGGTCGCTGGGGAATTTTATGCGGCGTAAAAAGTTTCCCACAAATGCTTCATTGCGCAGATTCACATCCAGCACATCCATACCGTCAGCGGAGCCCCCTGTCTCAGTCTGTCCAGTACATGGGGGGAAGTTCCCGCAGCACTTTATTTCTTGGTTTTCTTCGGTGCGGCCTTTTTTGAAGATGACTTCTTAGGCGCCTTTGCCGTGAGGGTGGTCTTCATCTTTTCATGGTTGGCGATTGCGGCAGTGGCAGTTCCGGCAGCCCCAAGCACTACATCCTTAATCTTTATCAGCGATTCCTTATCCTTTTTAAGCTTTGGCATCGCCTGGTCGTGATCCATCTTCTTGTCGTAGGCTGTCAGCGTTTTGAGAACATTTTCGGCTTCGCCCTTAGCCGCACCGAGCCCTTGTTTGGCTGCCGAGATATCGTCCGCGTTGTGTCCTTTCATCTTTTTGGAATACTTCTTCACGAGTTCCTCGTGCATCCTGAGCGTCGCATCGAGCCTGGCTTGAAGATCGGTGAAGCCAGCGAGGTTCGATTTCACATCCTTCTGAAGCGCCATCACCTCAGCATTCATGGCACTTTCCATCTTCTGTTGCTCCTGTGTCTTGCCACATCCTGAACAAATCAGAGCCAGCGCCGCGACAAGCACGAGGAAAACGACACAAGGTCTCATGGGAGATCCTTTCATATGGGGTCCTTTCATAGGAGGGTGAAGTGAAAAGGAAACCTTTCATCGCCAGAAATCAATCCCAGGCCAAATGCGAGGGTGCAGCCAGTTTTTGTCCCATGCTCCCTCTGAGGCTCTGATCAAACGGGCGCTCCTCACTATAGCCGATTGCATCAAGTCGATCCAGCTCGACTCCTCTCGTGGCAAAACCCTGTCTTGCGGCATGTGAGTACCTGTGCACAAGTGTCAGGTTTTGCCTCTCAGCATTGCATTCGTCAATGACTTTGAGTCTTTTGCCGATGCCTGCAAAAATGAGGCCGACTTCACCCCGTGGGATCATTCCGCCTCCGACATCCAATCCTTTATCCAGAATCCCCAAACCACAAACCTGAAGAAAGGAACTTAATATACGGCCCAGCCGCGAAATCCATTGCCAATATCCATATTGAAATTAGAATCCAGGAAATCGGCGCATAAGGTACTGGAATCATCCTCCGGCTTGACAGAAAACCCCTAATCATTTCATGCCCTAATCATCACTGGAATACGGAGATTCATTCCGGTCGCTCTACCGAGGATTCCCGTGGTTTCCTTCGGGACCTGATAATCACAAGGCAACTTAATGGACCGACATTGCTCGGCACCAGAGTACATCGGTGCTGCGGGCAGCGTTCTACATGTCGGCCGCGTGAAGTGATACCAGCCTGCAATCAGCGGCATGAGATCGAAACCTCCGGGGGTCATTTTATGGTCGCCATCCGCATCGGCCAAAAAAACAAAAAAATTGAATCCCGCCCAAAGTTGACAAGCAAGCCTCCTGAGCACAGGCAAGCAGTAACCTCGTGCCTCAGGGCGTCAGCCATATTTTTTCTATGGCAGCCAGATCCAGGTGATTGGCGACGGATTTTTAAAAATGAAGTGTGCCCGCCGGTTTTTGGCCCATGCTTCTTCATTGTGCCCCAATGCGAACGGATGCTCTTCGCCATAACTAATGGTGTCGATGCGATCTGATTGGATTCCCATCAGCAACAAATATTGTCGGGCCGCTTGCGCGCGTCTATCTCCCAAAGCGAGGTTATACTTTTCGGAGCCCCGTTCGTCGCAATGCCCTTCAATGGTGAGGTGGATTGCAGGTCGTTCGGCCAGCGCAGCTTTGTCTTCATTCAAGATAGCGATTGAGTCTTGCCTGAGATTATATTTGTCAAAGTCAAAAAAGATGTCTCCGATCCGCGTTGAGAAGAACTCGGAATCGGAGATAGGCCGTCGAGGTGGAGGTGTCACAGCAGCTCGTTCAATTACCGTCACTCGAGTACCGGCCGTTGAGCTTCCGCCTGGTCCCTCCGCGACAGCTGTGTAGGTCGTGGATGCGGGGGGAGTGACAGATTGCTTGCCTGTAGCCGCCACAGCGCCGACTCCGCCATCGATTTTGACCGATGTAGCATTTTCCGAGCTCCAGATCAGAATGGCAAATTCGCCTTTGTTGATGGTTGAAGGCGATGCTGTGAGTGATATTGTTGGAATGGACGCTGGAGCGGGTTTAAGCACCGGCGCCGGTGTGGCATAAGACGTAGGGGCAGGCACCACGCCTTTTTTTGCGCAGCCGCTCAGCCCCGTTGCCATACCCGCCAGCAAAAATGCGAGCATTATGTAGCTATTTAAAATTCCTTTCATAAGTCCCCCATTTCATTCCGCAAACAGCAACTTCGCTGCCAGGTTACCTGTCCTGGAAACCCAGGAATGGACCCCAGGTGTTTCGATGACTGCCCTTGCCAATCGGGCAGCAGAATTGCGAGCCTCATCGAACTTGGCCGCGAGTACATTCATCAACGTCTGTCCCACATCCAGAATATGAAATGGACTTGAGAAGGACAATCCCGTGAACCCGGTATAGCTTGGTGAAAAGGGCATGATATTGGGCTTTAAATCGCCCGGAATGGGATGGCAATCAGCGTTCATTTTCAAGAGGAATACTGCCTTTTAGGTCCATACCTACCTTCGCCGCTGGATTGCCCTTTTTCTCCTTTGGATCCACCATTTAATGGTTGAGTGATAGGATGGACCACCTTTCCGGCTGCTGCGGCTTATTTTCAGGGGCTGTCCATTTTCCTGTGAAGAACCAGTTAATGGGATTTGGGAGTCAGCCATGGATCTCGGTGCTGTACTTGTTTTTGTACTTTCTCTGCTCTTTTTTGGCGGCATTTTATTTCTTGTGTTTGGCGATCGAAACAAACCACGCCACGAAAGAGGCACAGAATTTTTGCTAACAATTAAGCATGCCGCTTCACAGAAAGGTGCAGCAGAGGCAAGAAAACGCCGTGCCGGATGAAACAAGTCTTGGACCTGATTGCCCAATGAACACAGGTGATTGTCTTTATCAGTACGATGGTGGCTTCGTCCCACTTCTTTTCGAACTGCTGCCGGGAGCCGGAAGTCCTCTGAAATACATTGAGGAACCTCTACAACCGCGATGAATTACCTTGCAAATCATTGGGAAGCATGAAAATCCCGGAAGTTGCAGCGGGGGGATGCGCTTTAGGTTAAGCTGGAAGGAATTGTTTGGAAGCACTTGTTGTAAGTTAGCGGCTGGAACTTTGCAGAGGCTTCTTTAACGTCAACATCGATCTCTGCTTCCTGCTCATCGAGAATATCCAGAACAGCCCTGTTCCAACCCTCTGGTCCGGTGAATTCCGTTACACGCGCTCTCGGCAGTTCGGATTTCAGCTTCTCAGAAGCATTCGACCGGATAATAACAGGAATATCCACGCAGCGAAGGAAACCCTTATCATTCAGCCCGTCCCCAAGCCCGACGGTTATTGTGCCATCGGATATGGATCGGTAATAGTAAGCAAGAAGGCAGACCCCATTGGCTTTATTGCTGTGTCCCGTAATGTGGTAGAGACGACCGCCGCGCGTCCAGTGTTTGCCATGGCGTTCGATTGCTTTCAAAAGGAACCCACCGTTCGCGTCAAGGATTTCGAATGGTTCGTCGTATTCCCTGATCTTGGCCAGCCTGGATTGTTCGAGGGAGAGACCATACCTACGGTTTAATTCTTTCGGGCTCATTTCGTGAAATCCCAGGATTTTGCAGCCGGTTTCCTGCGAAGCCTGTTGGAGCGTGGTAACGAGCTCGGAATGGGGATCGCCGAATTCGAACACTCCATAAGCGTCGCGGCGAGCCGGAAAATGAAAACCGTTCGGGAAATATCCATCCGGAATGTAAAGGGCGCCACCATTCTCCACGACGAAGGGATGGTACACATCAAGAGTTGCGCGCCAATATTCGACCTCTGCTTTCGTCTTGCTGGTACAGAAGACGATAGGGAGGCCCAGCTCGCGAATACGGTGCAAGGCTTCCATGGCGGGATCTGCGCGATAGGTGGATTCCTCGAGAAGTGTGCCATCAAGGTCGGTGAATATTATGATCATATTCTTAATGTAATCATCAAGAGGGTTGGGGTCGATCACGTTGAGGCTGTAGTTTCAGGGCGAAAAGCCACCATCAGATCCTATGCCCAAGAATCTTTCGAGCTCAGCTCTCTTGCCGGAAAGTCATGCAGGGCATGTCTCGATAACCGAATCTGACCACCGCATTCGGGAAACAGAATTATCTCTATGAATCCAAAGGGATTACCGACACGGATCCTGGATGAGTAGAATTCGATCGAAGGCCATCTCCGGCAGTTGAAGCCGGCTCACCGGATGCGTCCGGAGACCTCAATGCTCCGCCGGGTTGGGGCCCCTCTCCTCCGTCCCTGTCGTTTTCCGGCTAAGCCAATCCCGCACAGCCTCCGCGGCCAAGTCCCTGCAACCGAGTCCGAAGGCTAGCGCAAACGCCAATCCGACGGCAGCTGTCAAAATCTGCAGGGTCGATACCAGCAGAGGTGTCGCGATATGCAGTTGCTCGAGTGCCATTACCAGCGCAAAAAAGCTTATCAGGTACTTCATGGCCGCGCCCATTATGTCTGCTGCGCGAAGTCCTGCGTTCGCCCCCGCCACACGCACTGCGCCGCCGATTATCGAACCGATGATGATCCCCGTGAAGACTATCGCCAAGGCAATCATGGCCCGTGGAATATAGGCAATAATCTGTCCAAAAAAGTTAGCCATTTCATTGAGCTCGAGCGCCAGCCCCAGGATTTCAAGGCTAAAAATCAGCACAAGCCAGTAGACTGTGGTGGCGAGGATTTCCGCAATTGTATGCCTTATGTCGCCGCGGGCCAGAAGTGAAGCGATGCCAAGGCGGTGGGAGAGGCGATCGAGACGTATGGCAAGGAAGAATCGTGCCGCAAGTCCACGGATCAAGCGAGCGATGACAATGCCCACAAAAAGGATGAGCATGCCGACCAGCACTTTTGGAATGATGCGGGCACTCTGCTCGAGCATCAATCCCCACGCCCTGCTGAACATTTCCCTCAGAGTCGATGCCATTGATCCCTCACTTCCAGGAAATGAGACACCACCGCTGGTTATGCCCCGGTGAGGAGGCGGAACAGCAGCGAATGCCTGCGTTTTGGCTCATATGCTTTAATAAAAACTATCGGCTGTTCCGTCTGTTTTGCAATATCATCCGGCAAAGTGGACCCGAAGAGGTGGGCGAAGCCAGTCCACTGAGACTCTCCCATTACAATGAGATCCTTTGGGCCGATCTTCTCGAGAAGTTCACGCGCCGGCATGATCCCATCCACATGCGAGGTTCGGGCACCCGAAGGAAACGGAATCTCCCCGGAAAGACGCTGCAGCAATTGCTCGGCTCGAGCTTGCGCACGGGAACCATCTAGACCCAGAGCCAGGATCTCGGTAATCGCACCCCAGCGCGAGGCAAATGCCGGCAGGAGTTCGAGAGCCAGGCGCGAGTTACGATCATCGTCCACCGGTACCAGAATACGATCGATCCTGGAATCGTCTGCGCACTTCACCACTGCGACATGACAGGGAGACTCCATAATGAGGCGATCCATGAAAGAACGCACGACCCTGGAGCCAAAACGGGGACGTGCGGATCTCCCCAGAATGATGAAGTTGCACTCTTCTTCCCGTGCCGTTTTCAGTATCGCCTCCGACAAACGGTGCGTGACCTTGACGAAACGCTGGCATGAGACTGACTCTTCCCCGGCCATATGTTCCGCGAGGCGGAGGTTGCTTCGCCGCTCCTGCAGGTCAGGCATGAGCGTTCCGCTTGTGAGCGGGGTCTGGAAGGGGACTTCAATTACGGATATCGCCACGATTTCGCCATTGAAATGGCGCGCTAGCGCGAGGGCGACGTTCATGAGCGGACGGACATTCTCCGTTCTCCCAAGAGCAACAAGGATGCGATAGTCCTTGCGCGCCAAGCGCCCATAGGCCTCACGATATTCAACGTGCCTGGCCTCCTTTTTGGAGGCATACAAGTAATGAATGGCGGTCCCAGCGAGAATCCAGGCGATCGCCGTGATGAAAGCTTTGGGGCTGTAACGTATGAGGTAGAAGGCGATGAACACCTGTGTGGCAATCCCCAGGATGGGCATTACGGGCATGAACGGGATGCGAAATCCGCGGTCCAGGTCGGGCCTCTTCTTCCTCAGCCGGATCACCACCACATTAACCTGCATGAAAATGAACAGGAACATGAGATCCGCCGCACTAGCGACATCCTCTATAGGCAGCAAGAGGGCCATTGCCACCACCAACATGGTCGAAGCAAGGATCGAAAAGTGAGGCGTCCGTTTTTTTGCGTGCACCCGGGCGAAAAAGTCCGGGAGGTTTGCGTCCCGTCCCATGGCGAATGCAACGCGCGAAGAAGAATAAATAGTCGCGTTTAGAGCGCTCAGGGTTGAGAGGAGCCCGCCAATCAGGAAGATCACGGCCCCACCTGGCATGAACTGCCGCGCAGCCTCGACCATTGCCACTTCCTTCTTCGACCCGAGGTACTGCCAGGTCGGCATTCCATGGCCCGAAATCGCTCCCAGAGCGGTGATAGCCACCATCACGTATATGGGAATGACGATTAGCAGCGCCAGAAAAACCGCACGGGGAATGTTACGCCGGGGATCGATAATTTCTTCGCTGCATTGAGCGATCACTTCGTAGCCTTGGAATGCAATGAATGTGAGACCCATCGCCATGAACACGGCACTCATACCAGAGGGGAGGAATGGCTTGAATTCGGCTTGCCACCCCGGCCGGTGGCTCATTGCCGCCAAGCCAAAAACGATGAACACGCCGATGACCACGACTTTGGCGACGGTCACGATGTTACCCATTTTTCCAGTTTCGGATGCTCCCCGGAAGTTAATGTAGGAGAATAGGATGCAGGCCAACACCGCGAGAGTCTTCTCCAGCGATATCGGGAGTCCATGTATTTCCAGCCCGATCCCTTCCCTTAGTACATGGCCGAAATAGGCTCCGAACCCAAGGGCATAGAGGCTGCATGCCACTGCATGGGCGAACCAGGACATCCAGCCCGAGAGAAATCCGTTAGGCTGCGGCAGTCCTTCCTTGATCCAGAGGTAACCTCCGCCCGCATCATGAAAACATGACCCCAGCTCGGCATAGGCCATGGCGGTAAACAACGTCACAACGCCATTGAGGAGGAAGACGAGGATGAGGGCAGGTCCCGCCACTCCGGCAGCTATGCCGGTCAAAACGAATATCCCGGCGCCGATCATTGCGCCGACACCGATCATGGTGACCGAGAAAACCGACATCTCGCGCGAGAGTCGGACATCGCCGTCCGGGAAGGGATCCGAAGTCGTCGACATGAGAGGAGCCTCCAGTGCGCGAGCAGACACATGAAATCACAATCGCCCTGGGTTCATTCTAGGTTCACCTGCGCACACGAGCAAGCCAATCGTCCGTCCCGGGCATCGCTCCACATTGATACGAACGACTGGGTATATGCAGTGCTTGTCCCTGCTAGACCCCAAACCAGCTGAAGCCACGCAGCCCCCCCGATACGAAGTCATTGCGCCGATTCTGGGCCCGCCTCAAGAGACCGGTAACGACTTTTGAATGATTCCTGTTCGGCTAGATTTTATTCTTTCGGAGAAAGTCGACCATCCAGTCGATCAGGTATCTCTTTGTCAAAATTGCAGGAGAATAGGCTGCACAGCACTGCGACGGATTCTGTCTGTCGAAGAGATATCCCATAAAACTAGTGCCATCCCGTCCCATAAATACAGGCAACATGGGATTGTCTCAATCCGCCCCGGATGTCAATTTGACGAATAGCTTTGATGGACGAGCGGCATGGGCGCGATTGAGGAATCGCACTGCAATTATCTATGTCCGCATTACTCACCGTTGCACAGCTCATCTATCTGAGGAGTCGGCCATGGGACTCGATACTCTCATCATTCTTGTTCTTGCGTTGCTCTTTTTTGGCGGCATCGGTTTCCTTGCGTGGAGCCAACGGAAAAAGCAGAAAAACAAAATGGCCAATCCGGCATCGCCGGAGGCAGAGATCGGAGCTCGGGCCGAACAGGTGGAGCCGCGAAAACGTCTGGCCCGATAGACCGCGCTGTAAAAGCGGCGCACCTCCTGTCGCCGCCGCTCATGACTCGCGCATGACGATGCCGCGCAGAAGACGGCCAAGAATGTCGGCGCCGGTTATAACGCGCCTATCCTTTCCCCACACCAGGATCAAATCCCGGTCAATCACGTCGTCCTCCGGACTTTCAGGATGTACGCTCATGCGGCACAGGACCTCACCCAGACGCTGATTAATGTCCCGCACGAGGATGGGACGATATAAGAAAGACCGCGGATTGAACGACCCGCTGCGAAAGAGCGCACTTCGTAAGAAGCCGTTCGCGTCCAGTACGGCCTGCGGCTCGCCTGCCCTATCCGTGATAATGACCCATTTTCTGCCGGACGCTTCAATTTGGCGTAGAAATGGGTCTGCGGGGGAACGCTCGAACTGCGGCAGCACCGGCCAGCCAGCCTCCACGGGCATCTCAATGACGCTGCTCGGATCAACGGGCTGACCTTCATCCCCGGCCTTAATATCGTCGAGATCCAGAAAGTTAACAGCGCCCGTAGCCTCAAGCTGGGTCACGCCGGAGTCCTTGGATTCCGTGTGCTTTTTGATGAGTGTGCGCAAGTCGCGCTCATGAAAATAGCGGATGCCCTCCGGTCCAATCCACGCATCGAGAAGCAGCGCGGTGGGTTTGGCTACCGGGAACAGCAGCAAGCCGTAAAGGCGGAGCAGCGGCGCCAGTAGCGCCGCCAATCGGAGCGCGTGCCGCGAAAAGTAGGCCTGGGGAAAGATCTCTCCGAGGAACGTAATCACCACCGTTGAGAACAGGAAAGCACCAACACCAGTAAGTACGGATTTAACAAGCAGGGTCAACAGGACGTTGACGGCTACGTTACCCCAGAGAACCACCGCCAGGGTGAAATTGGAGTTTCGGCGAAGCGCCAGCAGCCTGGCGGCCTTGGGATTGCGGTTTGCCATCTCCACTTCAAGACGCAACCGGCTCACGCTGAAGATCGCGAGGTTCAGGCCGGAAAACAAGGCTGACTGGCTGATACACAGCAGGACGCCAATCCAGGTCACCACATTCATGAATCGCTCTCCTTTGGCTGCACCATCGGCTTAGCGGCGCCGGTGAGATGGGTTCCTATCACCCTTCCGCGAGCAGGCTTGCCTCCATCGCTGTTGATGTAGCGGCGCATTGAAAGCGGGGATTGCGATGGACATAGTCCTCGGGCCTGGCCACCTCGACATTGATCCACTCAATGAGGGCCCCGTATCCCAGACTTTCCAGGTCGTGCCGCAAATACCCCGACACCACTGCCAGCACCTCGAATCCGTGCCTCAACTGGAAAGAAAGGGTGGGATCCTTGATGCGCCGGTTGACGACCTCACAGACGTAGTTCTCAGCTGACATCGTGGCAGCGTAGCGATGATATCCCCGAAGACGCCCTGTTGCCCGGACTCGCAGCAGGCCGAGTCGTTCGGTCAGTTCCCTGCGGGCCGCGTAAAGCGCGGACCCAATCCGGCGGCCCTGCATGTCTGGATCAACCATAATCTCCGCCCCATAGAGCGTCCGGCCGCGAAATGGATCGTGGTTGGTAAACATTCCATGATCCGTAAAATCCCGCCAGTTGCCGGACATTTCATAATCATCCCACAGGATGATGAGGCTCGCCGCCATACCAAGAATGCGCCCAGTTGGTCGTTCCACCGCAACGAACTGACCCTCGGGGAAGACCCGGAGGTGGGAGGCAAGCTGGTCGTCTTGCCAAGGCTTGCTGTCGGGATAGACTTTCGCGGACAAATCGGCAATTTCCGGGAAGTCCTCTGGTCGAGTATTGCGGACATCGACCTCGAAACCTGGGCTCGTCATAGCGGGATTACCTCCAGTGTCGCAGCCACTTCTGCAGTCAGCTGGCTGTCGCGGAGCGGCAGCACAGTTCCGTCTAGCCGTGCGTCCATGATGGTCTTCAGGTTCAGTTCACCAATGACCATCATCTCCTGGTTGGGCGTTCCCTCGGCTAGAATTCCGTCTCGGGCGAATGCAAAGTCGCTGGGAGTCAAGATCGCAGCCTGGCCGTAGTTGAGTGAGACCGCAGGCACCATCGGCAGCGATCCCACCGTGGGCGCCTGAATCACGAATATCTGATTCTCTATGGCCCGAGCGTGGGCGCAATAACGAACCCGCAGAAATCCCTGGCGGTCGTCCGTGCAGCTGGGAACCACCAGGATATAGGCATCGGCGCGGGCGGCGACTCGGGCCAACTCCGGGAACTCGACGTCATAACAGATGGTGATGGCCAGCCTGCCGAACTCGGTTTCGAACACCTTCAGACCTTTCGCGGGTGAAATCAGCCATTCCTCGCTTTCAAACCGGGTCGTGTGGAGCTTTCCCTGGACTCCCTCTCGCCCCGATGGATTAAAGATGAAACAATCGTTATGGATGATATCCGTTCCCCCGACCTGAACGGGGATTGAACCGGCCACTATATAGAGTTTGTGAGCCTTGGCCAGTCCGGACATCAGTTCGACGAAGCGCGGCACCTGTTTCGCCAGGTCCCGGATCTGTTCGGGCATGGGGCGCCGGATGTTGCTGAGTGTGAACAGCTGAGAAGTGAAGTACTCGGGAAACACCATGAGGTGACACTTGTAATCCGCCGCGGTCTCCACCAGGCCGGCTACCTGATCTCGAAACTGATCGAAGCTGGCGACCGGCCGGATGAAGTACTGCAGTGCGGCAACTCGAATCCTATCCATTGTGATTCTCCTATCGTTGGCATTCCCCCGTGATTCGTTCATTCCAATCGTGATATGGATAAGCCGAGTTTGGCAGGGCGGTCGCATTCAGCCATGGATTTTCCCGTGGCAGCTGATAAAGCAAAACCGTGAATGCAGATGTATCCTTCCTTCCAGGCCTCCTGCTATCACTTTTAACATTTGCTCAAAATTGCCGCCAAGGCAATCCTGGCAAGACCCTAATTCCCCACATTTTATGCAGGAGTGTCATTCCAAGAATCATCCGGCTCGGTCTACTGCCGGATACAGAGATTTGGGCCCGGCTTCTACCGGATGAAGGGGATACCGTAGAGTCGGCTTCAAAATTATCATCAGTAATCGAGGATAGGAGCTGGAGATGCTTGCTCCAATGAAAGATCAAAGGCTATGGACTGTGATCCTGGCTGGCGGCGAAGGCCAGCGGATGCGGCCGATGATCCGGCGGTGGCTTGGCGCTTACAGACCCAAGCAATATTGCACCTTTGTCGGCACCCGATCCATGTTTCAACATACCTTGGACCGGGCCGATATGTTGACCCCTCCGGGAAGGAGAGTTTCAGTAGTTTCCCGTTCGCACCGTGCCGAAGTCTTCAACCAGATTGGCTCTCGTCAGTCCGGGAAAATACTACTTCAGCCCTCGAACCGGGATACCGCGGCCGGGATATTTCTGCCATTGACGCACGTACGCTTTCAGGATCCCCATGCCATCGTCGCTGTTTTTCCTTCTGATCATTTCATTTTTCCGGATCATTGTTTTATCAACGCCGTCCGCCGTGCTGTACACGCGGTCGATACCTGGCGGGATCGGATCATCCTTTTGGGAGCGGTCCCGGATCGGCCGGAGCAGGACTACGGTTGGATACAGCCGGGCGAGGAACTGGGGTGGACCCATGGCTGTTCGGTCCGGGCAGTGCAATCTTTTGTAGAGAAACCTGGTGCTGAGCGAGCCCGCCAGGCAATGAAAGAAGGTGCGCTCTGGAACACTCTGGTGTTCGTGGCGCGGATCGAAATGCTCTGGAATCTGGGCTGGCGATGCTTTCCGCCACTGATCCAGAGGTTCGAGGTGTTGAAGGCTGCCATCGGCAGCGGGCTGGAAGAACAGGTTCTCGATGAGATCTATCTATCCATGCCCTCTCACAATTTCTCCTCCCAGCTTCTGGCTATGGTCACGGATCAGCTTGCCGTAATCGAGCTTCAAGGTGTTGTCTGGTGCGACTGGGGCCGGCCGGAAAGAATAGCCGACACTCTCCAGACCCTGGGCAAACAACCGTCATTCCCCCGGAAACATCTGTGGGCGAGTTGAGCTGAGAGGGTGCCCACTGGGGCATTCTTTCGCGTGAACTCACCTTTCAACTGGATGTTGTTGAAATCCCGGTATTCATCATGCCTGATCACGAATGTAAGCATTGCTTTTAATATCCTGAGAATGTAGCAGCGCTTTCCTCTTACTTCCGCCCGGCTCGATGCCAATATGACGCCGAAGCAGACCTCTCAGCTTCTCAACCAACTGCCGGTCTTCCGGATACACGGGATCGACAACAGCCGCATAGAATCGTTTGCAGCGTTTGACTCGCATCGTGCCATCTGCGCCCTTCGCCGCCCTGAGAAAATAACCGGGCTGGAAGGCCGCGCGAAATTCATGGCACAATGGGTTGCAACGATCAGGGGAGGCTTTCAGTGGAGGAAGCTGCAAAAGGGGGGTGGCTCGGAAAGTCTCATGAATGTGCACAAGGGCGTATGTGTCAGAGTGTGTTTCACCTGGTGCTACTGCTTATCATATTCCAATCTGCCCAAGCTCAGAGTGGAACCGAGCCACAAACATTCCTCCAAAAGCATACCGGCTTTTCCATGGCGGATCTCGCGGCTGTTGATCGCGGTCAGGCAGTCGCTCGTTTGCTGAAATTCAGCAGCAAAACAGAGTTGGCCGCTGCAGGAGTGGTTCGCGTCAGGATCCCGCTCGAAGATGTAGTGGATCGTTTTCGGAAGATCGAGGAATTCAAGCGGGGCAAGGAGGTTTTGTCGATCGGTAGATTCGGCTCGATGCCGACAACCGCAGATCTTTCTGGCCTTAGGTTGGACCGCCGCGATCTCGAGGATCTCAAAAAATGCAAAATCGGGGCGTGTCGTGTTCGTCTTACGGCGCCGATGGAGGAGAAACTTCGCCGAGATGTTAACTGGATGGCACCGGACTCCTTGGACATTGCGGTTACTGTATACCGGGCAGCGCTGGTGGAACACGTCCTGCGGTATTTGTCGACTGGTGACAGCGCGCTTGGATCCTATCTTGACACGGAACCGCCGACCGACACTGCCATGGAAATCAGAGGTCTGCTGGTGGCATCGCCATTCATCGAGGAGTATCTGCCCGAATTCCGCAAGATTATCACAGAGTTTCCTGCCGCACTGTTACCCGGTTCCGAGAGCTCGGTCTACTGGTCCCAGGAGAAGTTCGGATTGAGGCCCGTAACCAGTGTCACGCACGTCATCCTGTTCCGTCCCGCGCCAAGGGCTTTTGTGGCCGCATCCAAGCAGATTTATGCAAACCATTATTTTGATGCATCGCTCGGTTTAACCGCCTTTGTCTCAGTCGAGCCGGAATCAGGTCTTGGGGAGACATACATCGTTTATCTGAATCGTTCGCGGACCAAGCTGCTCGGCGGCTGGCTGGGATTCGTCAAGCGGCCAATTGTGGAAGCCAGATTACGCAAGGGGATGGAGGAACACCTGCGGGCGGTCAAAGCAAGGCTGGAGGGCCAGAAGATGTCCTGAAAGCTGGTCGCGGCTCAGGAGTTCTTCTACCATCATGGTTCGCAGGATTTTTTGGCCGCGATTACCGAGCCCCCTCTCTGTCAGGATCTGATCGGAAAGGCGTCATGCCGCAGGGATTCCTACCAACTTTTTGATGCCCGCAAGCTGCTTCTTTGGAGCATTGCTGACTGCGATAATCACGTCGAATTTTGCGTTCGGCTTACATCTCTCCTGCTCCATCTTTCGGTCTATTATCGTTCTCATCTGGCGGATTTTTTTCTTGTACTCCGAAGAATCGGGATCCTTCGGCATGAAAGGCACGCCGATGTGGCGGGCAAGGCAAATCGTGTTATGATCGCAAAGGAACTCACCGATCTCAGGCAGCGAGAATTTAATCGAATAGCCTTTCCCCCTTATGCTCATACGTCCGGCAATCCCTGCATTTTTCGAGATGAATTGGCCGATGGCCTGAGTCATATAACCGTCGCCGACCTCCCCGAAATACACCAAATTCCTGACCTGCTCAAATTGCTTAAATCTCGTCAATATCACCAGGTGGGGGAGCTTTGCCGAATCCATCCCGATGACCTGTTCGTAGAGCTTGCGCAACGAGAGCGTGAACTTGAATTCAAAAACCGTGACGATAATATCCCGATTGCCTTCCCGCTCTTCGGTGCTCACGGCATCAAATTCCTTAACTCCCATCCCCTCCTCATCCAAAACCATCATTTCGATTTCAGCAAATCTGCCGAGCTTGATCCCGGCCAGCGTGGTCTTCTGCTTGAAGATCGCTTCGTAAATACCCGAGATCTCGCCAGCAATTCCCAACACATCGCCGCGGACGATTCCCGCTGGATTTTCTGCCAGCTTGCATACTGAGTGATGAATCCAAAACTGAATTATTTTCCTTGAGTCTCCCGCATATTGGAACAATGAGTTGATCTTGTCGCACATGCGATTGAAACTGAAACCCCTAGCTTGGAAATCGTGCAACCCCCGTAGGGCGGCCAGGAATGCGTCCTTTCGCACATCGGGCGCAAACCCCAGCCTGTCAAAGTCGATGCCGGCGAGTCTTGCCTCGACTCCTGCCGGTGATTTCGATTTTCGTTCTTTTGAATGCTCGGAAGCTGGCCGCAACGCTGCTGGGGAGTTGGGTGCCACTACATTTGCGGCGGGTGAATTCTTCAATCGCATTCCGAATTCCTGCATGATAGATATTGATTGATCAACAACAGCTTGAGTTTCCCTCCCAGTCAGCACCCAGCCAAATCAGCCCAAATTGCTGATTCCGCTTTCTTCTGTCTCCATCATTGGCGGCATGTGGCGATCATCGCTGCCACAAAATGTGATTTGCTTCCAGCGGAATCGCCACACCAGGAAAGGAAGGAAGCACCCGTACCGTAAAGTCTGGTGCCGGCCGGGATGCGGAGACCCGGCCACTGTAGACATGGCCGTTTTCCTCGCCTTCCCACCTTCGCACGGACTTCATTTCCTGCCTGATCGGACTGTGGCCATTTAGTCCGTCGGCATAAAGCTCAACACGCACTACATTTGGGTCGAGATCGCTCAGAGCAAGCTCAGCTTCAATAACATGATTATCGTCCTCGGTCTTCACCCTCACCTCGCCGAAACGCAGCGATGGCCAGTTCCGGTCCAGTGCGTGAAGCCACTGGACCATTCTCTTTCCCATAACGCCATTGTTCGATGCTCGCTCATTATAGGACGCGGCGGCAGGAAGATAATGGCGCTCAGTGTATTCGCGCACCGTGCGGTTGGCGCAAAACCGCGGCGTCAAGCGGGCCATGCTTTCCCGCATCCGCGCGACCCAGGCAGTGGGGATGCCTTTATTGTCGCGGGCATAAAACTCGGGGATCACATCTTTTTCAAGCAATTGGTATAGTGCCTCAGCTTCGGTGGCATCCCAGACTGGATCGTCGTTATGCTCCTGGCCGTCCCCCAGCGCCCATCCAACTTCCGGCGTGTAGGCCTCCGCCCACCAGCCATCCAATTCCGATAGATTTATCCCGCCATTGACAAGCACCTTCATGCCGCTCGTTCCACTAGCCTCCCAAGGCCGCCGCGGTGTATTGAGCCAGACATCCACTCCACGAACCAGGTGCTCGGTCAAAAGCATATCGTAGTCGCTGAGGAAGACCGCGTGGGAGCGGACTTCCTGCCTCCCGATGAAATGCATCCATTCCCGAATCAAGTTCTGCCCCTCAATGTCCGACGGGTGGGCTTTCCCTGCAATAATGAGTTGGACCGGGCGACGGGGATCGGTTAACAGGCGAGTCAGCCGTCCAGGGTTGTGCAGGAGCAGGTTTGGTCTCTTGTAGGTTGCGAAGCGACGGGCAAAGCCCAACGTCAACGCCTCGGGATCAAATAAACGTTCGGCATCTTCAATCTTCTCGTGCGACGCGCCGGAGGCAGCAAGCTGCCGGGCCAACCGTTCGCGGGTGTAATCAATCAAAGCCTTGCGATCGTCGCAGCGCAATTGCCAGAGCCTGGCATCGGAGATGCCTCGTATGTTTTTCTCCAGGGATTCTGTAGTCCCGAGCCAACGTTCCTTCCCGCATGCCTCCGTCCAAAGATCGTCCGCAGCTGCCGAATCCCAGCTCGGCATATGAACGCCGTTGGTCACGTGCCCAACCGGCACCTCGGCTTCAGGCCGGCGCGGAAAGAGAGGAAGAAAGAGGTTACGGCTCACTTTCCCGTGGAGGCTGCTGACGCCATTGACCGATCCGCTCCCTCGGATCGCCAAATAGGCCATGTTGAAATCTTCCGCCGCGTCATCCGGGTTCTGCCTCCCGAGCGCTAGCAAATCTGGGAGTGTGATACGGAGCTTCTTCGCGGCATAATCTCCAAGGTATTCCTCAATGAGGGCCGGAGGAAAACGGTCAAAACCGGCGGCTACCGCTGTATGGGTGGTGAAAATATTCCCTGATCGCGTGACGGCCAGCGCATCCTCGAAGGGATGTCCTGTCTCCTCCATGTAATTCAGGGCCCGTTCCAGCACGGCGAATGCCGCATGCCCTTCATTCAGGTGACAAACCTCCGGTTGAAGGCCGAGTGAACGAAGAAGTCGCCATCCGCCAATGCCAAGAAGAATCTCCTGCTTCAGCCGCAACTCAGGTCCACCGCCATAAAGCTCACTGGTGATTCCGCGATGTGCCGGGAAGTTGGAAGCGTCATTGCTGTCCAACAGGTAAAGTCTCGCTCTTCCAACCTGGACCTGCCATGCACGCAACCAGACCGAGTAGCCGGGCAGTTCAATCTCCAGGCGCAACCATTCACCGGTTGACTCGCGCAGGGGCGTGATCGGTAATTGACCGGGATCGTTGTAGGGAAATAGGGCCTGCTGCGCTCCGTCTTTGTCAATAATCTGGCGAAAATAGCCTTGCTGGTAGAGAAGTCCTACTCCCACTACTGGAACGCCCAAATCACTTGCGGCTTTGAGCTGATCACCGGCCACGTTTCCAAGTCCCCCCGAATAGATTGGGAGAGCTTCGCTCAACATGAATTCCATGCAGAAATATGCGACGCTAGTCAGAGGAGAGCGAGGATAATTTTGCTGGAACCACGCGAGCCGCGAGGTAGCTTGACCTCGAGCTTGCACGAAGGCATCGATGCACTTGCGGAAGTCGGGATCGGCTAAGGTACGCCGAAGGCGGTCCCGCGAAACCGTCTGAAGCACGACCCATGGGTTGTGCGTGAGCTCCCATAATGTGGGATCGAGCTTTCTCCAAACTTCGTCGGCGCAATGATTCCAAGACCAGCGCAGATCAAGGGCAAGCTCCGCCAGCGAGTCAAATCCTTCAATTTCAGTAGGTAGGAGAAAACCAAATGGGCGGCTGTTGCCTGTCTGATTGCTCATTATCCCCTCACACGATCGACCTTCCATTTCGCGTCTTGTTTCAACCCCTGCCGGGCTGGCAACTCTCGTGCCAAATGGTGCAAAGGGGCCATAAGATTTTCATTTTAATCCCTGGCACTGATTCGAAGAACGGACAAATGGCACGAAGATTGCGGATCAGCGGTCTTGTTATCTGAAATAATAGCGGGCCGCCAGTGGCACATCGGCTATCAATGTTTCCGCGGACAGGTCCTGGCTGAAGTGATCGAACTGGAGTCCTTGCAGGCAATCCTTTGTGTGCTGGAGCGGGACGGCGGTGGGGTGGCAAAAGGAAAGGAAGTATCCCTTCGCCCTGATTCACTGCCGGAAAAGACTTTCGAAGGGATCGTGCGATCTGTCTCGTCGCTGCCTCAATCGCGGGAACCCAATTCGCCCCTGCGGCTCTTCATGTGCGATGCAACGATTCAGGGCGTCGGGAAATACCTGAAAAACATCCGGCCGGAGATGGTATCGTGAAAAACTCCCATTGGGAAAAGCGGCGGCCGGGGCACGTCAGGTTTCGAAATCTATTTCGGGATCGGAGTCAACCCACCGACGGACGAAGGCCGAGGGGTCGAGCCAGGAGGGGTCAAATCGGACGGATCCGCCAGCTTTCATATGCTCCCGTATTTCACCTCCGGCTTTTGGACTCGTCCACCAGCGAGACCCCCAGCGCGCTTCCAAGGCATCGAGCCAATTCGATACGCGTACGGCTGCCAGCACATAACCGAGCGGGTACGGATCTGTCCTGCTAACAAACGGATCCAGGCGCGCCAGCGCCGGAGGCGCGGGCAATCCCGTAAACCGGCTCACATAGTCGGCGAAGCGTAGTTCCAGTTCCGACCAGGAAAGGGATTGGATCCAGGCGTCGCAGACGGCCGCGGCGGAGGCCGCCAGCCATGTCCCGGCCAAGAGGAACTTGAAACGGGAAAATTCTGCAAGAACAGTTGTCTCATGCTCATTGAAGCCCATGACCTCGCGTAAAAATATTGGCAGACCCAAAAGAGCTTCAAAAAGCGTGGCAAATGTTTCGTGCGTGCCGGAGTGAATCCAGTAGCGGTCCATGAAGGAGAGGGACGGTTCGATGGAAACGAAGTGCATCGCATGGCCGAATTCGTGGAAGAGCATGTCTGCCAGGTGATGGGGTGAGGTGGGCCGGACCGAGATACGCACATCGCCCGGTATCCGGACTGGGAAGCAGAAGGCGCCGGCATACTTGTTGGGACGATCCTCCAAGTCCAGCACAATTGCAGCGGAGGAAAAACCCAGATACGCGCACGCACGGCGCGCATCCTGCAACGGATCGCGGCCGGCAAAGAGTCCCTTAAGGGGCTCATACATCCGGTTGTTGTGGAGCGCGTGGAGTTCTGCCAGCGTGACCTCATCATATCCGAAAACCTTGGGGGATATATCCATCAGGGCTTTTTGGAAAGGAGCCCGGCAGCGGAAGCCCAATTGGGTTGCCATCTCCCGAAGAACCGATGGCTCTGCCCCCTCGCGTCGAGCGAAAATGTCGATCGGTGTCGAGGTGCCCTCGGCATATAGGCTTCGCAAGCCTGCGTATCGGGCATCTATCAGATCAACAAGTGGTTCGGAACAGTAAAGAAACGAAGCGAACAAGCGTCTAAGCAGTATGGGGTTATTCGTTGTGCGTTCGGCAACTTTATGGTCGCGCCATCTTACGGGGGGCATGTCCGGCGATGGAGAAGGGCATAGAAGCACGGCATCCATCGCCTCCGTCAATTTGAGATTCCAGCGGGTGTTGAGGGCGTCACCCAATCCATCGAGAGCAAATTCGCGCAAGCGCACGTCTTGTTGAGCTCGCCGATACTCAATCTCCATCAGCGAAACAAACCCGAGCATTCTCTCTTCATCAGCGGGCAGGCCTGCGCTCTCGGCATAGAGTTCCCGGTTCAGCAAAGCTGTAAGCTCTTCAAGTCGAACAGGGTCGAAATCCCCACAACGGGAGTCGGACATCACTTCATTCCGGCGAAAACGACAAGGTAGGTCGTCAGTGACTTCTCCATATCCTTCAGCCCCTCGACCGAGCACCATTCGTCGGGCCCGTGGCTGCCTCCGGCGGCGCCCAGTCCTCCCCAGGCGTAGGGCATTCCCAGGAGGTCGGTGAAGATATAGTAGGGGGTTGCGCTGGGTTCGAGCGGATGTATTGCGGGCTCGTACCCGTGAACCCGGTAGGTGTGGAGCCAGGCCTGCACAACCGGCGCCTCCAACGAAGTGCGCACCGCGGGGTATCCCGAATCAAACTTGATTTCGAGGTCCGCGAACCGGCGGGCATCCAAATGCCGGCGGATAGCCTCGCGAACCTGCTCGATGGAAATGCCGGGTGGGATGCGGATATCAAGCTTCGCCCGTGCGATGTTTGGAATTATCGTGTGACTGCCGGGGCCGGTGTAGCCCGAAACAATGCCGTTGATGTTCAGGGCTGTGGCAAATTGCATTTGTCTGAGCATCTCAAGCGGCTGGAGGTCGTGCTTGAATCGTGCGGCTCCGATGTCCTTCAGTGCCTCGACGGTGTCGAAGTCGTGCGCCAGGACTTCGAGCAGCGATTCGTCTTCCGGCGTGATCATGCCAAAACGGGGGATACCGTCGACCTTGAAATCCTGATGCTCATCGATCATGGACGAGAGGGCGCGTACGAGACGCCATGCCGGCGATTTGACCCAGGGTCCCAGGCTTGAGTGAACCACCTCACGTGGGCCGCCCCATTCACCGGACCGACAAGTGATCTCCAGACTCAGGTCGCCTTTCGCCCCCAGAGAGATCTCCGGGCGGCTCCCTTGGCGCCACTGACTCCAGAAGGGCTCAAGCGCGCCATCAGCCTTCAATCGCTCGCGATTCTCGCTACAAAACCTTGGCAATCGCCGGCTGCCGATCTCCTCTTCGCCCTCAATGAGCCACTTGATGTTCAGCGGGAGGCCCCCGGTTGCCCGCAGTGCCACTATCGCATGGAAAAACGCCATAAGTGGCCCTTTGGAATTACATGCGCCCCTGGCATAGATGCAGGGCCCATTCTTGGGATGATGCCGGACCTCAGCGCCGAAGGGGGGGCTTGTCCAATTCTGATCATCCACCGGCTGAACATCGTACATCCCATATACCAGCAATGTCTTGGGCGCTCCCACATTCCACTCGGCAAATACCACGGGATGATCGCCACCTATAAGCTCTACATGCGCACCCTCTTCGCGCAGCCATCGGCGGAGCATCTCGGCGCATTGCCGAACGCCGATGTTCTGGCTCGATACACTCGGCTGCCGAAGAAAGGATTGCGTGCGGACCAAGTGGGCTGGAAACTGTTCCTCGATGAACTCATGGGAGCGTTTGGGAAGTAGAGGTTTCACGATGCCTGACTCCATTGGCGCTTCTCGGACGATTATACACTCAGGAATGACCTTCCGGCGTACACGTGCAAGATCGGATGCGCACTACTGTGGCTGGAGTTGGTCCGAATAGTGAGTTGAGGAGGGCAAAGCGGCGGTTATCTTCGCTCCCATCAGAGGCAGGATGGGAATGCCTGACAGAAGTTCCGACTATTCCTTTATTCCGCAGACAATCTCGACGGGAATCCACATGTGTTTGTTAAGCGCCTTGGCGATTCTAAATCCGGCGCGCTTTAACGAATCGGCGACGAAAATGGGGCGGCAATCCACAAAGTTCGGGAAATGTCTGTGTGCCCATTCAAAAACGCTGATGAGCGGATCTTTCTTGCCTTGCTTCGACATGCCCACAACCACGATGCGCCCGCCCACCCGAAGCACCCGCCTGCACTCGCGTAGCACCCACGGAATCTCCGGCGTGTCGAACAACTCCAGCGTGAAGCTCATAAACACCGCATCCATGCTTTCGTGGGCATAGGGCATCTGCGCAGCGTCGCCGCAACGCAACCGCACGCGCCCGGCCACTCCCGCCTCCAGCAGGTTCGCCTTGGCCAGCTTGAGCATATTCCTGGCCAAATCAAGACCGTAGACGCGCCCGCTCGGCCCAACCGCTTTGGCAAGTCTGACAAGGCTATGCCCAGTGCCAAACCCGATTTCCAATACCTTCTCCCCAGCGCGCGCCTTGAGCAGCTCAAGACCCGCCCGCCGCACAGGTCCTTCGCTGCGGTCAGCCAACAGGTCATATACGCGGCTGATTTTGTTGTAGAACGCCCGCGTCTGTTCCCTGGTCTGAAAGACGCGAAGGACAGTGGGGTTAACCCTTTTAATGGCATCTGATTTCATAGCATGTTGATTTTATGCCTTCAACCCCAGCACCGCAACAACTCCCCCAGCGCACGAGATCGAAATTGATTTCATCCCAAAGCGGCTGAGATTCCAGGCAAAAAAAAAGAACTGATGACCGACGTGGCGGACTGAAATCCATTGTAACGCTTCGAGAAAAAATCAGAAAATGAGGGAGAGCTGATCATGTCTTTTCGCGCTAACACTTCGCCGGCGCAAGGAGGAAAGGGATGTATGCCATCGAGAATCCGATTCTTGTCGCCATCCGCTTGGATGAAACTGCAATTGAACCCCTTCGACAGGCCGTGGATATTGCCAGATATTTTAAAGTGAAGCTGCATGTCTGCCACGTACTTCCCGACCTACTTTCGGTCCGCCCACTGTTTCCGCATCTGCAATTCAACGACTCGTTCAAGATCGCGGAGCTTGAAGCGGCAGCCCGCCGGGTGCTGAGCGCGCGTGTCGGCGCTTTTATCAACCCCGATGGGGAGGACTGCGAGCTTCTCATCGAGTACGGAACGGAGCATGCGGCCATCTTGAGGGCCGCGGAGCGGGTTGGAGCAGGGTTGGTTGTCGTCGGACCCGGCTCAGGGAAACGGGGATTGAGCCTTATTTCCGAGCGGGTTTTGCGGTATGCACACTGCGCGGTCCTGGTCGCGCGGTCTCCAGGCGAGGGCTGCGTGCTTGCAGCCACCGACTTCTCGATTCCTGCGACACCGGCGGTCGAGGCGGCTGCCTCGGCAGCCAGCAGGCGTGGCAAAGATCTGGTTATCCTTCACTCCGTCGACCTTGTGCGATTCGTCATCTTTGCGGATGCATCGATGCCGGAACTGCCTCCGTTGGATATGCAGAATGAAGTCCGCCAGGCGTTGCAGGAACGCCTGGATGCGGCGGTAAGCCAGTTTGGAGCGAAAAACGGCATCCTAGCCAGGGGACCCGCGGAGGCCGCGATCCTTGATGCCATGGCAAGCCTGCCGGCAGCCCTCATTGTTATGGGCACCCATGGACGCAGCGGCCTTAACCGGCTGGCTCTGGGGAGCGTCGCGGAAACGGTGGTCCGTGGGGCGACGTGTTCCGTTCTGGTCGTGAGGCTCAAGGGATAGGGCCCGAGTCGGGGAGATTCACACCATCCATGAACAGCACGATTGCCTGGCGGGGAAAGATCATGTGATGCCTGGAGCCAAGCAGAATCGTGGATGACGGATCAGTTCGGATTATCCCCTTGCGTCCAAGCCTGACCCCGCGATCCGCAATCTCCGGCCGTGCAGAAAGTTTCTGACGGATTCGATGGTTGCGGGGAGTTGCCGGTCAACCATCGGTCGAAGGCCAAAAGCCGGCGTTGCTCCGATACGATGTTCTGACTTACATTCATCCGGGAGGAGTTGTCAGGCGCATGCGACAGGCAGGTATCGTGATCCATTCATACGCCGGCCGCCATCGCGCATCGGCATCGGCCGAGCCTCTGACGCAATGAGCTGATTTTCGGGGGGAGCCTCAATGACAAATTACGCTCAATTCCCAAGAGACCGGACTTTCTACAGCCGCGACCCGAACTTCAAGAGAGCTCTCTTTGAGCTTCCGTCGCAGATCCGCGCGCGCATGCTGAACCGCCTGAAGTTCCTCTACGGAGAAGCTCCGGCACTGGCTTGGATGCCTGAGCTGGAGCGCATACTCCAAGTCCATTATGCTCATAAGCCCGAGGAAATGATCGAAAAGGAAGCGAGGTTCGATCCTGTCGAGCGTTTCTCTGAACAGGATATGATTCTCATTACCTACGGAGACATCGTGAAGGGGGATGGCGACACGCCCCTCACAACTTTGCACAATTTCGTCAATGTCTGCAACCAGAGGGCGATCAATACCATTCACATCCTGCCCTTTTTCCCTTATTCGTCGGACCGCGGCTTCGCAATCGTCGACTTCAAACAAGTGGATCCCAAGCTCGGCACCTGGGATGACATCCGCGCGACAAAGCGGCGGTACGACCTCATGTTTGATGCGGTGCTGAACCACTCCTCCGCGCGAAGCGAGATGTTCCGGGAATATCTGAAAGGGAATCCCCTATACCAGAACTTCTTCATTGCCTATGACTCGCCGGACGAACTGACACCGGACCAGCGCAGTAAGATATTCCGGCCACGGACATCCGACATACTGACACGGTTCGATACGCTCAGGGGTCCGAAATATCTCTGGACGACGTTCTCGGCAGACCAGATTGATCTGAATTTCCGGAATCCCGAGGTCCTTTTGAGCGTGATCGACGGCATACTTTTCTACGTCCGTCGGGGAGCGGATGTCCTCCGCCTCGACGCCGTCACCTATATCTGGGCCGAACCGGGAACGGAGTGCATCCATCTGCCTCAGACTCATGAGATCGTGAAGCTCCTGCGAGATGTGGTGGACGCGGTTGCATCCGGAGTCGCCTTGATTACCGAGACCAATGTCCCCCAATCGGACAATATCTCCTATTTCGGAAATGGAGATGACGAGGCGCACATGGTCTATAACTTTGCGCTCCCTCCCCTGGTGCTGCACACTTTCTACACCGGGGACACGACGATAATCTCCAAATGGGCCGGAGATCTGCTGCCTCCTTCACCCACAACGAACTTTTTCAACATTCTTGACACGCATGACGGCATCGGGCTCCTCGGAGCTAAAGAAATCTTGTCCAAAGAGCAAATGGACATGGTCGTCGCGACGGCGCTGAGCCGCGGCGCCCTGGTTTCTTTCAAGATGAGCCAGGATCAGCGGGAAGAGCCTTACGAAATCAACTCGACGTGGTGGAGCGCCATCAACGACGATGCGAGCGGAGAAGACCTGACGCTTCGAGTAAAACGGTATGTGGCTTCCCGCAGCCTTGCCCTGGCAATTCGAGGTGTCCCGGGAATCTACATCCACGGCAGCCTGGGAAGCGTCAATGACCTGCAGCTTGCAGCCGCAACTGGAGCCCGCCGTGATGTAAACCGCGGGCCCATCGATTCCCATCAGATTTTCCGGGATCTGGAGCAGCCCAATTCAAAGCTTGCCCTGATCCGCAGAATCAGCAAAATAGCGGCTGTCGTCCGGACCCGCGAGCGCGCCTTCCATCCTAACGGGAGCCAACGTATTCTGATGCTATCGCCGCAAGTATTTGCTGTTCTGCGAACCTCACCCGAAAACAATCGTCACGTCCTTGCCCTGACAAATGTGACGGCACACCCGAGCCAAGTCGAGATTCCGCTCAGGCTCCTGCCTGCAGCGGATCCGTGCTGGGAGGATCTGCTTGATGGCAGAAGTTGGATCGGCCGAGACGGTACTCTTGCCCTCACGCTGCAACCCTATGATGTGATCTGGCTGAAGCCCCTGTCTCAGCGCACGTCGACTGAATGAACCTCGTCGAGTTGCATCACCCCAGCATAGAGCTTGATCCAACATTCCGCAGAGATCAACGGAAGGGCCAGAAATAAGGGATCAGGAGCGTTCCGGCTATCCAGAAAATGAGATTCAGAGGGGCGCCGAATCGCGTGTAGTCGAGGAACCGGTAGCTGCCTGGACCGTAAACCATGGCGTTGGTCTGGTAGCCGGTCGGGGTCATAAACTCCGCCGAAGCCGCAAAACAAATCGCCATCACAAAAGGCCGGGCATTGATTCCCATGTCGGCTCCCATACTCAGACCCACGGGCACGAGTATGATGGCGGCGGCGTTGTTCGAGACCATCTGGGTCATCAGGGAGGTTACCAGATACAGCAGCGATAATGCCACCTGGGGTTTCAGGTCCGTTGGAAAGAACTCGCTCAGCGAAAGGATGCCCGAAGCAATAAATTGTGCGGCGCCGGTTCGGACCATCGCGTGTCCCAACGGCACAAATGCCGCGATCAGGAAGATCACGGACCAATCCACAGCCCGATACATCTCTTTGGGATTGATGACTCGCAGAAGGAGCAGAGAAACCATCGCGAGAAGAGCTCCTTTTGTGATGTCCAGAATACGGAAAGCTGCCAGGCTCACAATCAGTGGGATCAGCAGCATGACAAGCCACCAGAGTCGTCCCCTCTTTGATTCGAATGTCTCCGAGGAGAGGATGATGAGGTCCTCGGAGCGCCGCAACTCTCCAAGACGATCGGGCGGAGCGAGAATCAGCAAAGTATCCGCAAACTCCAGGGTGATGTGGGCGATCTTGGAATGAAGCGTCGCCCCATGCCTCCGGATGGCCAGTACAAAGGCACCGAAGTGTCGGCGAAAATCGATTTCCTTCAGGGTTTGACCGATGAAACTGCTGGCGTGCGAGACAAGCCCTTCGGCGATGATTTGCCCACCGGACGAAAGCTCTCGCTCGGTGAGCTTGAGATCAGAGAGCAACGCAACCCCGTGATCGTTCCTCAGACGCAATATGTTTTCGAAGGTTCCGCGAACGATCAGAATATCCTGGGGCAGCAGCGGCAAGTCCCTGATATTGGATGTGATCCGGTCGCTTCCCCTCAGAATAGCCAGCACGGTGACATCATAGAGTCGATTTATCCCCACCTCTCTGCATGTCCGGCCCGCAAGCATGGAATCTCGAGGAATATTCAATTCCGTAAGATAGGGGCTCATATGGTATTTGCGCGTGAGTGAACTAATCACCGAGCGCGAAGGCAGCAGATTGCGCGCAAAGATCAAAGTGTAGGCAAGGCCGATGATAGCGAAGACCGCTCCCATTCGGGTGACCTCGAACATGCCAATCGGCTTTTCGCCTGCATCTTCGACCATAGCGCTTACGAGTAGGTTGGTTGAGGTGCCGATCAGGGTAAGGGTCCCGCCCACAATAGCTGAGTAAGACAAGGGAATCAGAACCTTGCTGGGGCTGAGATGAAGCCGACGGCATAGGGTCATGACCAGTGGGATGAAAATGGCTACGATCGCGGTGTTGTTGAGAAAACCGGAGAACAGACTTACCACCATAAGAAGGATGCTGATGGCCACCCATTGCCTGCTTCCTAGCCAGCTGCTCAGGCGATCTGCAGCGGCTTCCAGGAGGCCTGTTTTCACCAGCGCATGGCTCAGGACAAACATGCAGCCAACTGTCACTACCGCTTTATTGCTTAAACCCTGCACAGCCTGGTTAATATCAACGTACCCGAGCACCAGGAGGATGCCGAGCAAACCGAGGGCAGTCACCTCGATGGGAAAGATTTCCAGAACAAATAACACCAGGGTGACCAGGATCAGCAGCAATAACATGAGGATATCGATATTCACTGCGCGAGTATACATCCGTTCACGAATAACATGATTGGCCTTTCGGCAGCAGATCGGTTCAAGATAGACGCCTAATCCACCGTAAATTGGTATCATCAAATTATGATCGCCGGAATGCTCTTCGAGCCCGATCAGTTGTTTTCGAATCCTAGGAGCCGAAGGCAATCGCGAGATTTCAGGCAGATACGAGAGGCTCTCACATGCAACCGTCCCGGCCTTGTATCAGCTTCGGCTCCTCTCTGCTGTCGACCAAGGCTTGGGTTTACAGCCAGCCCTCGGTTTTTCCGGCTATGGTGTCCGCTCATTTTGCAGGACCAGAATATTTTCGATCATGATTGGGAGGAGATCTGTCATGGCTCACAAACGACGTATACCAAGCCGATCCCACTGGCTTCTGCCCGTGATAGCTTTGATGTGGGGTGCTGGCTGGTGTTTCAGCCAGGCATCACCGGTGCCATTGCCGGCGCAAACCGCCGGGCAGAACAAAGCCCCAGTTGTGGTGGAGGGCAAGACGCTGTTCTATGTGGAGGAGCGCGTCTATTCGTTTTCGCCGGCGGACCGCGCCCGAGCCATCGCTGAGCGCATTCAGAAACTCTATGAAAATCCGCGTATCTCCCTTAATGCCATCCGTGTCGAAGAAGATGAGACAACAACGGACATCGTTGCTGGCGACCTGATAGTCATGGCTGTCACAGAGCGTGACGCACGTGCCGCGGGACGCAGCCGGCAGGAACTGGCCCAGGAGTATCTCGGCATCATCCGCAGGGCTGCCGCAGAGCTCCAGGAGGAACACAGTCTGAAGAGGTTAGTGTTGGGGCTATTGTGGACTGGGCTGACCACAGGGATCCTCCTGCTTGCGTTCAAGTTGATCAAGACCGTTTTCCCGAAACTGTACCGAAAATTGGATTCATGGCGGGGTACGCGGGTTCGTTCGCTGCGCATCCAGAAGCTGGAATTGCTGAGTGCCGGCCGCATTACAGAAACGCTGATTATGTTGGCACGGGGAGCGCGAATCGCGGCGGTTTTGATACTGCTTTATTCCTACTTGTCTCTAGTATTCAGCTTCTTTAGCGGCACGCGTGGTTGGGCAACGATACTGCTTGACTACGTAATGGGCCCGGTGAAGCTGATCTGGGATGCGATGGCGAATAATCTGCCGGATTTTTTCTTCATTGTGGTAATCCTGATTGTGGCGTATTACGCGATCAAGTTTGTAAAGTTCATTTTTGCCGAAATCGGCAAGGGGACGATTGAAATAGCCGGCTTTTACCACGACTGGGCCGTGCCGACCTACAAGATCGTGCGGTTTCTGCTGATCGCCTTTACGGCAGTGGTCATTTTTCCCTATTTACCGGGTTCGAACTCACCGGCCTTTCGAGGTGTTTCAATCTTTCTCGGAGTACTCTTCTCCCTGGGATCGACTTCGGCGGTGGCGAACATCGTTGCTGGCATACTCTTGACCTACACGCGGGCGTTCCAGGATGGCGACCGCGTCGAAATTGGTGAAACCACGGGCGATGTCTTGGGGAAGACCCTGTTGGTCACGCGCATTCGCACCATCAAGAATGAACACATATCGATCCCGAACGCGATGGTATTGAGCAGCCACATCATCAACTACAGCTCGTCGGCACAGGAACAGGGGCTGATCCTGCACACTGGAGTGACGATAGGTTACGATGCGCCTTGGCGGCAGGTGCATGCACTTCTCATCGCGGCTGCTGGCGACACCGAGCATATCCTGAAGGAGCCCACGCCTTTCGTCTTCCAGACAAGTTTGGACGATTTTTACGTCAGATATGAGCTGAATGCCTATACTGATCAGCCGCACTATATGGCGCGGATCTATTCCGACCTGCATCAGAATATCCAGGACAAATTCAACGAGGCGGGGCTGGAGATCATGTCGCCACACTATGGGGCGATGCGCGACGGCAACTCCATCGCTATACCGGCAAATTACGTTCCGACAGGATACCAGGCACCGTCCTTTCGAGTCCTGCCCATGGAGGAGCCACTTTCGCGGAAGCGACAGGGAACCGAGTAGGGAGCGTCAAAATGAGGGAGGCGAGACGCATTCGTCGGGTTCGGCCCCGAACGGGAGATCCGGCTCGTAATGGATCATCGACCGGGTGAGTCTATGGCGCACAATGCGCGGGGAAGTTTCAAGCTCGCCGCTATGGCTTCGCGGCGGAATGGGCGGTTTGATCATCCGGTTTCCGACTCCGACGATTTGATGTGGACGTCGCGCTGCGGAAATGGGATTTGAATCCGTTGCCGGCGGAAGGCAGACTCGATAGCGTAATTCAGATTGCTTCGCAGCAGGGGATGCCGGGTCGGTTGGTCCGTCCAGACCAGCAATTCGAAATTGAGCGAGGAATCGCCGAATGCAGAAAAGCGCACTGTCGGCGGCGGGTCCTGCAGAACGCCCTCCATGCCGTTGGCCACCTCCAGCAGTGTTTGCGTTACCAGTTCCACATTCGAGCCATAGGCAACGCCCACGGGCACATGAATACGGACATTGGGATCCCCGTGAGACCAGTTGATGACCGAGCGGTTGATGAATTCTGAATTTGGCACAATGATCGTGATGTTGTCATTGGTTTGCAGGGTTGTGGACCGGAAGTTGATCTCTACGACGTTCCCCTCGATGTTTTCCACAGTAACTCGATCCTGAACCTTTATGGGGCGCTCGAAAAGCAACACCAGGCCGGCGACGAAATTAGCCACTACGTTTTGCAGGCCGAAACCAACGCCTACGCCCAGGGCGCCCGCCACCACCGCAAATGCCGTAATGTCGATATTGACCAGGTTGAACGCCACCATCAAGCCGATAGCCCATATTGCATATTGGCTCAAACGCGCGACCGTATAGCGCGGACCGGATTCCAGATACCGGCTCAGCCGGCGCTCCATTTGCCGGCGCGTTGCCCGGGCTGCAAATAGGGCGAGGAGGAAGATCAACGTCAGGATGATAAGCCTGACCGGCGTGATAGGCTGCCCCCCAATCTCAAAAAAACGAAAATGCAGAATCGAATTCAGCTGATCCATTCCAATCATTTTTTCACCTGTTTATCCTAGCCTACGTGCTTAGCCGAGAACGGAGGTGTCTGCCGATTCCTTTGTCATCCATCCAGCGGATAATTCTTGGGGCTTTCGAACTGGCTGGTCTGGTCTTCAGCCACCTCCTCCGCCTCGGTTTCGCTAATATCCACAGTATTGATCACGAACGGGGCCGCATGGACACGGTATTGCGGATTCATAGTGTCAACCCGCTGCCGGGGATGTCGTTCCCGGCATGGAATGTGGTGGAATAATCGTAGACCACCTTAGCCCAGATATCCGTGGGAAGATAGAAATCGCCGTCGGGCACCTGGTAGAGTTCCTTCATGCGGGGAAAAATCTCCGGCCGGACCGCTGCGATTTCAGACTTTTGCAGCTCCTGGACCCCTGGATCGAAAGCCGACAAGCTGCCAATTGTCGGCGGCGAAGGGAGTCCGACACGCAGGTTCCTCTACGCATCCGGGATCAATAGGAATGTAAGGGCCTGCGCTTTCCAGTTCAATCCCGCGAAGATACTAAATTGGGTCGAAAATGAGGTTAGATCGGGAAATCGACAGCCGATGATCGTACGCGACCAGTGAACCCATTCCGGGCATGTTCTTGCCACATTGGGATGCTCTGCTTAATTTGTTAAACTTAATGAGGCCTAATGGGGGAACGTGGAGGGGGTTTGACACTTCGGCCAACGCTAAATGGAATGTGCGAAATTATTGTCGGGCAGAGCTTTCCGGCAAGATCACCGCTGCCATAAAATGTGATGGTCCCCCACACGGTCTCATCCACTCCACAGGAGAAGGGGAGAGCCCTTGCCATGCTGTCGTATGCCGGCCGGGCTAAAGAATCCCGGCACGAAATAAAGGGAGCCTTTTGCTTTGCCTCCCCTCGTCGCATCCTCAACTCGTAGTCATGGTCTTCGGAGCCGTTATTTTCGGCTTCCTGGTTCAGCGTTTTACCATCCTGCCGTTTCTTTGAAAGAACCGGCGAAAGACGGCTTTCTGTCTGAAGCGGCTTTGCATTTCACTGATTGGCAGACTGGACGTTGAGCTCGGGATAACTCGCGAGCAGAAATCAAACGCAGAAGATCCTGAGGGTCATGAATGAAGCATCCCGCGGCGACTCCTGGATCAGCATCCCGAGGGTCAGAGCCTACAGTCTCGATCGACGCTTACTTCTCCCTGATCCATCGACGTGCTTCATCGGCAGCCTCATGGTCGAAATAGCGGATTGTCGCCGTAGTGAACGGGCGGCAGAATTGAGCCATCCATTCCTGCCATTTTGTCTCACCAATGATCGCAAGCCGGTTAATGTCCGCAAAGTGCTTGAAATCAAACTTGATGTCCGCCCACAACGCACCGAACTCCCAGCCATGAAACTGGGACATCTCGAAAACAATGCTGATCTTCCCCTCCTTTTTTATGAGCCGTTCAATCTCGGGAAGAAAATGCCCATAATCCTCTTCAGAGAGTTTGCCTGTGACATAAACCTCGAGCACCTTTCCGTCCTCGGCTTCCTGCACTCTGACTGCCATGCCTTTCCTCCTCTCTTCATGAATCGGGCCGTTGCCCTTGATCCCGGCATAAGGCCCTGGACTCAATCTGAGTCAGGGTCATCAAAAAAGACCCTGACCTAAATCATATGATACTCCCCGTGCGTTGTTGCCTTGCCTCCCTGGTCGCCGATCCACCTTCATCAAGGGTTGACCCATGATAAAAGCTCAGATCCGCCGATTCACACCGCGCATGTTCCGGGGAGAGTATCCATAACTTAATCTGCAAGTTAAAGGTAGGCTGCCACTGCACAGGGCAGGACCTCATTTCACATTACGCCGCTGAAGGATCTACAGCCGTTTTTGTTAAAGAATCGCGACAACACAGTATTGCGTCCGTAAGGAATGCCTACCTCAAATGGGGATTGGCTTGGTCTGAAAACTCTGGATTTCACTATGGATTTAGAGCAAACCGGATGCCGCAACCGATTTCTCCGGCTACTGGTTTTTCTCCTTGGATCTCCCCCTTTAACTGGATGGTTCTGCTGGCGGCCTTTCTCTACTCTTGGAGCCAGGAGGCAGAAACCATGGCAGACTTCTATCAGACTGGTTGCGTGACCACGCTGCACCGGCTCAAACCGGGAAGCGCTGCACGAATGGAAAATGAGCTGCGGGAGATGGCTGATCACGTGCCTATCGGCCTGGTCCTGCCTGCTCTCTACTCGGAGTTTGAAACCCCCGCGATGCGCGGGATCGCAGACGTGTTGGCTGACATTCCCTATCTGAGGCATATCGTCGTCTCCCTGGGTCGGGCTGGGATAAACGAATACCAGAAAGTCCAGGAGTTTTTCGCCGGCTTCCCATGGCCGGTCACTATCCTATGGGTTGACAGCCCCGAAATTCAAAATCTGTTGGGGATTCTGGAGGAACGGGGATTGTCTGCCGGTCCCGACGGCAAAGGGAGGTCCTGCTGGCTGGCATATGGCTATCTGCTGGCAACGGGCGACTGTGACGTTATTGCCCTGCACGATTGCGACATCGTGAACTATCAGCGGAACCTGTTGAGCAGGCTGGTGTATCCAGTTGCGAATCCGCATCTTGCGTTTGAATTCTGCAAAGGCTATTACGCCCGGGTTACCGACCGCATGCACGGCCGCGCGACAAGGCTCTTTCTTACTCCCCTTATTCGCGCCCTCGAAAACATGGCGCCGATGGCCCCGTTTCTCCGTTTCGTGGACAGCTTTCGCTATGCGCTTGCCGGGGAATTTTCCATGCATGCGAAACTTGCCCGCGTGAACCGGATTCCCAGTGATTGGGGCCTCGAGGTGGGCGTTCTGGCTGAGGTTTTCAGGAATTGCGCGGCTGCAAGAGTTTGCCAGGTCGATCTCGCCGAAACCTACGAACACAAGCACCAGTCTTTGTCGAGCGACGATGCTTCAAAGGGATTGAGACGCATGGCGTGCGAGGTGGCGAAATCCCTGCTTCGCACGCTCGCCGGGGAGGGACTGGTATTCACCAAAGACCATTTCCGGAGCCTGCAGGTGCGCTACGTGCGGATGGCTGAGGATACGATCGGCAGATACTATGCGGACGCCATGCTGAATGGTCTCGAGTTCGACCGGCATGAGGAAGAAGCGGCCGTGGCGACATTCGCTGAGAGCCTGCGACAGGCCACACAGGAGTTTGTCGAGGCACCTCTCGGAAATCCGCAGATTCCCAATTGGAATCGAGTCATTGCAGCAATCCCCGATTTCTTCAATCTCCTGCGGAACAGCGTCGAAACAACCGCCCCGAAAGTCCGAAACCATGCGTGCTGAGACTGATACTCCCGAGCCCGATTTTCTTCCCCGGGAAGCATTCAATGCGGTTGAGAAGATTGGGCATGCTGACGTTGTAGTGGGCATCCCGAGCTACAACAACGAAAGAACTATAGGACATGTAGCCAGAGCGGCGCAGGCCGGGCTGGAGAAATACTTCCCTCAACTTAGGGCCGTCATCATCAACTCGGACGGGGGTTCCTTGGACGGCACCCGCGATGTCGTGCTCGCCAGTCGCTCGGACTCGGCTCAAATCCTTTTATTCAATACCCCGCTTTTCCCCGTGCACAGGCTCTCCTTCCCGTATCATGGAATCCCGGGCAAAGGGAGCGCGTTCCGCCTTATTTTCCAGATGGCTTCAATGCTAAAAGCCCGCGGCTGCGTGGTTATTGATTCGGATCTGCGTTCGATCACGCCCGAGTGGATTGATCTACTGCTGCGGCCGGTCCTGCATGCCGGATTCGATTTCACAGCCCCTTTCTACCACAGGCACAAATACGATGGGACGATCACGAACAGCATCGTTTACCCCTTGACCCGCGCTTTATACGGGCTGCGGGTGCGCCAGCCGATTGGAGGGGATTTTGGACTTTCTTCGCGCATGTTCCAACGCTACTTGTCGCGGCGTGACTGGCAGGGGAATGCGGCTCGCTACGGCATTGACATCTGGATGACCACTATCGCGATTGCCGAGGGATATCGGGTCTGTCAGAGTTTTCTGGGTGCGAAGCTGCATGACCCGAAAGATCCGGGTGCAGACCTGAGCGAGATGCTCCACCAGGTCGTGGGCAGCGTGTTTACCCTCATGCAGGAATACGAACCCGTCTGGAAGCGCACACAATCGAGCAAAGACGCCGAGCTTTTTGGATTCCGTTTCGGGGTCGGCCTCGATCCCGTCGAGGTCAATACCGACCGGATGCTGGGACTTTATCAACGGGCAAGCCATGAACTCAAGGATGTCTGGGCACTTGCTTTGACACCCTGGACTCTGGGTGATCTGGCAAAGGTTAGCGCATCTCTGGATAGCCAGTCCCGGAATGGATTTCATTTTGATGATGAATTGTGGGTGCGGGTCGTAATGGATTTCGCTGTTGCATGGCGAGAGCGGGCGGTAGAACGAAGTCATTTGCTGCGCTCGCTGACCTCTCTATATCTCGCCAGGGTTGCTTCGTTTGTGCTTGAAACCAAGGACCTTGTCTCGGATCAGGTGGAGGACAAAATCGAGCGTCTCTGCCTCTGTTTCGAAGAGTTCAGACCGTACCTTATTTCTGGCTGGGATAGCGCTGAGGTTTGCACTCGGTCGGCCGAGCGCCCGCTTAAAAAGGCGGCGGAGAGTGCTAGATCCGCCGCCGTACTGGAGGGTTGATAATATGCTTCAATTAGCAGAACGGATAGCGCGGGACACCATGGAAAGGCTGTCCCGCCTCACAACAAATCATCTGCCCGGCCTTTTGGCTGCGCTTTTTATTCTTCTTGCAGCCTGGGGTATTGCAGCAGTCGTGCGCGGGCTGTTGATGCGGATCTTTCGCGGCGCTCGCATCGATCGGTTCCTGCGGCGCAGTGGACTGGACTCCCTTTTGCCCGGAGATGGCCCAGTAAGAGCAACCCACATGGCAGCAAGGGGTGCATACTGGACGATCCTGACCGGTGGTTTTCTGCTTGCGCTGAGCGCCTTTGACACCCAGCTTACCTCGCGCATGATCGAATCGGTCGTATTTCTGGTGCCGAAGTTGTTTGCCGGGGCCGTCATCCTGGTGGCAGGGGTGTGGGTCAGCCGCTATCTCGGGCGCAGCGCTCTCGTGTGGGCATTCAATGAAGGCATCCCTTTCTCAAGGCGGATAGGCCAAGCTGTAAGAGTTGTCGTAATCTTCGTCACGGTCGTTGTAGCCGCCGATTATCTAAATTTTGCGAGAAACGTGTTCCTGGCTTCTTTCATTCTGATAATCGGAGGCGCCATGCTGGCGGGCGGGTTGGCTTTGGGGCTGGCGGGAAGAAAAACCGTGGAACGTTACCTCGAGCGAAAGGAGCCCGGGAAGGAAGAACTACAGGAACACGCTGTCTGGAAACACCTGTGAAGCGCAGACGGGCGAATTTATCCGGCCTTTTCCTTGGAGACCATCTCGTACTCGGCCGCATGCTCGTCGAGAATGTCCAGAACCGCCTGATTCCAGCCAGCCGGGCCCGAAAGTTCGGTAACACGCACCCGCGGGAGGGCGGATTTCAACTGCCAGGCTGCCTTCGAACGGATGATAACCGGAATGTCGACGAGGCGCAGGAAGTCCAGATCATTCACCCCGTCGCCCAGACCCACGGTTATAATGTCGGTGAAAGTCCAGCGGTAATAATAGCTGAGCAGGCTGACTCCGTGGGCTTTGTTCCCGTCCCCGGTGACGTGATGAAGCCGGCCGCCGCGGGTCCAGCGTCTGCCCGTGCGTTCAATTGCAGCAAGGAGCTTGTCTCCAGGAGGATCGAGGATTTCGAAAGGTTCGTCATATTCCCTTTTCTTCGCCAATCGAGCTTGCTCGAATGGAAGATCGTATCTCCGGCTTATCTCGTTAGCGCTCATTTCGTGGAAACCCCGAACCCGGCAACCGGAGTCCTGAGAGGCCCGACGAAGAGTTTGGACGAGGTCGTCATAGGGGGTTCCAAATTCGATCACATTGTATTGGCCACGATTTACCGGCGAGTGGAAATCAGTCGGGAAATAGCCGGCAGGAACATATAGAGCCCCGCCATTCTCGACAATAAAAGGGTGCCTATTGCAGAGAGCTGTGCGCCAATGCTCGACTTCGTCCCTCGTCTTACTGGTGCAAAACACGAGAGGGAGGCCCAGCTCATCTATGCAGCGCAGGGCCTCCCTGGCGGGATCCGCGGAATACGCGGAACTATCAAGCAGGCTGCCATCGAGATCTGTGAATAGAATGATCATGGCTTTAGAATAGTCACAGGGTCGGTTGCTGTCGATCCCGTAGAGGCAGTAGTTTCAAGAAGAAAGGGCACCATCGAATGAGGGATACGGTGTGGCAAAATGCCAAAGTCACTCTTTTCCTTGCCTTTGGAGGCCTCCTGCTTTTGATCGCTGTCTTCGGATTCGGCGCCTACCGCAGGAGCGATCGCATTTATCGGGACGTGACTTCCATTCAAGATGCGTACCGGCAGCGAGCGACCGTCTTGAACGAGATCCAGGCAGGCGTCTATTTGTCCGCCATTCTGGTCCGGGACTACCTGCTCGATCCCGCCACGCTTACGGGAGCCGAGCACAAGCGGCAGTTGCTTGAGGTCCGCCATTCGCTTGAGGGGCGTCTCAAGATTTTGGAACGGCTTTCCGGATCCCAGGACCGGGATTCTCTGCAGCAGCTCGCCCGTGAATTGGAAGGCTATTGGAGTGCTCTGGATCCCGTGTTTGAGTGGACTCCTGAACGCAAGGCGGCGCTCAGCTTTTCCTTCCTGAGAAAGCAGGTTCTTCCCCGGCGCACCGCTCTCCTCAAAATGACGGAGGGAATCAATCAAATCGACGCTGCCAGCCTTACGCAAGAGCAGGAGAGGATAGCCAAGAGCTGGGAATCCTACCGCAAATACCTGAAGTGGCTATTTGCGTATGCGCTTGGCCTCGCGCTGTTCACGGCCATAATCAGCATTTACCGGCTTTCTGCGCTCGAGAAACGCGCCGACGAGCATCGGATGCGTCTCGTGGAGGCGGAGCAGCGGCTGCGATGGCTGTCGCAGAAACTCGTTCACACTCAGGAAGAAGAACGCAAATCCCTTTCGCGGGAGCTGCATGACGAAATCGGTCAGATGCTGACCGGCATCCGCATGGTATTCGGGAACCTGGAGCAGCTCCGTGCGGCTCCGGAGGAGGATTTCAGGGACCAGGTATCGGAAGGAAAAGGCCTTGCCGAGAAGACTCTGCTGATGGTTCGCAACCTGGCTCTGGGATTACGACCATCCATGCTCGATGACCTAGGTTTGGAGCCCGCGTTGGAGTGGCAGGCGCGTGAGTTCTCACGGCGCAGCGGCACCCCAGTTGAGTTCAAGAATGACGGATCACTGCAGAACATTCCGGAAGAGATGAGGACATGCGTATATCGGATTGTCCAGGAATCCCTGACAAATTGCGCCCGCCATTCCAGGGCGAAGACCGTCCGCATCGACCTTCACGGCGGCCTGACTGAAATATCTCTTACGGTTCGCGACGACGGTGTGGGATTTGATCCTGAACATACCAAGGGCCGGGGGCTCGGACTTATAGGGATCCAGGAGCGGGTCCGTGAGTTGGGGGGGACGGTCACTGTTGATTCGCAGCCGGGCAAGGGGACGGTTCTTAAGGCAGTAATCCCTTTGAAAACGGAGGTGTCCTAATGAGTGCGATTCGCATACTGGTGGCAGATGATCATGGTGTCGTTCGCAGGGGCCTACGCCTGATCCTGGAACGACATGAGGGATTTGAGGTCGTCGGAGAAGCCGCCGATGGCCGGGAGGTTGTGCGGCTTGCCGAGGAGTTTTCCCCGACAATTGTGATCATGGACGTAGGCATGCCGCAGCTCAACGGCATCGAGGCGACGGCACAGATTATTCACCGGGATCCGCGGATCGGCATCATTATACTCAGCATGCACTCGGATGAGGGCTATATCGTCCGCGCGCTGAGCGCTGGTGCAAAAGGGTATCTGCTCAAGGAGTCGGTGGAAGAGGACCTGGTACAGGCCGTGCGCGTCGTCGCGCAGGGTCGCCCGTTTTTTAGCCCCAGGATCACGCAGACTCTGCTGGATGATTACGTCCGCCAACTTCAACAAAAGGGGCTTCAGGATTCGTATGACCTTCTCACCGCCCGGGAAAAAGAAGTCCTTCAGCTTCTTGCAGAGGGCAAGTCCAACAAGGAAGTAGCCACGATCCTTGATTTGAGTGTCTACACGGTGGAAACACATCGGACGAATCTGATGCAGAAACTCAACCTGCACAACACAGCCGAGATTGTTCTGTATGCCGTACGCAAAAAGATCATTGCGTGACTGCCGCCATCGGACACTTCAGATCCTTGTGCGGCGGTCGAGCGACCATTTGAGCAGGGGCGGCGTGATGATCGTTGTAGCCATAACCATCAGCACGGCTGCGGAAAAAGTGGCGTCATCGATGATCCTGATGCTTCGGCCCACGCCGGCGAAAATCAAGCCGACCTCCCCGCGGGGAATCATGCCGATGCTGACACTCAATCTATCCAGCCCCTTTTGGAGCACGCCAAGGCCGCAAATCAGTTTTCCCAGGATCGCCGCAACCGAGATTCCCGCTGCGAGCCCGAGTATCGGGAGATCCGCGAACGCCTCCAGGCGCACTTGAATTCCCATGAGAACGAAAAAGATGGGAACCAGGAAATTCGATACGGGCTTGATCAACTGCTCAATATGGATCTCCTCCCTGAACCCGTGGAAATGAACCGGCTCGAGGATTAGCCCCGCTGCGAAGGCACCGACGATTGGAGCGAGACCGGCAAGGTCGGCCAGCCAGGAAAGTCCGAAGGCAAACAATAAAGCCGAGATCAACATCATTCCGGCGGTTCGCAGGCGCGCCAGTTGCTTCATGATCCGAGGCACCAGCCAGGTGCCAAGCATCAGCGAGCCTACAAGGAACAGCAGTGCAAATCCGATCAGGCGGAGTACCGCCGGCAGGTTCAATGAACCGCCCGACATCGCCGCCTGGACTACACCCGAAACCACTGCCAGAATGACCAATCCGAGGACATCATCAATCACGGCTGCACCGAGAATGATGCGGGCTTCCCTGATTTGCAGCTTTCCGAGATCCTTGAAAACGCGCGCCGTAATGCCTACGCTCGTGGCGCATAGCACTGCGCCGATGAAAAGATGCACATAGCGGATGCTAAATCCGAAAGGTACGATCGTTGCCAACCCGGCTGGGATCTCCCGAATTAATAGAGCACTGATGCCCATTCCGAGAAGGAGCGGCGTCACGACACCAAGGATGGCAACGAGGGTTGCCGATGAGCCCACGCTGAGCATCCCTTTGACGGTCGATTCTAGACCGACCTCAAAAAGCAGGATGACTACCCCCAGACGTCCGAGGCTGTAGATAACCACGGCCCATTCGGTGTCGATGGGCGTAGATCTGAGAACTTCGAAATATCCCCAGTGCGCATTCAGAAGCGCGAGGTTGCCGAGGATGATGCCGGCTGCAAGTTCTCCCAGAACCGCCGGCAAGTGGAGTCGCTCCGCAGCCTCAGCTCCCAACTTAGCCGCCGCAAGAATCGCAACCAGGGCGATCAAAACCGGGGCTATAGGATCGGCATGCCCGTCGGAACCTGCTGCCAGTAAATTCAAAGGAATGCAAAGGACAGAAACGAGGATAGCGATTATAAAGGGCACGGATATTTGAAGATGGCTTTGGCTGCGCAACAGCTTGAACTTCTCCTCTTTCATGAACCATAGAATACAGGCACAACCCGCACCATCGGAACCTATTTCCACCGAGCCTCAGGACCGACAGCCAGTCGTTTGCCGGACCATCGCTGTACTCTGCCCGGTATCAGCCGCGCCGAGGGGAAAGGAGCTCGGGGAAGCGCTCGTCGGAGTGACATTCGGCCGGCACTTCGCCAGACCTAGAACTCGCTGCTGCAGGAAATCCCTGATTTCCTCCTTGCTCACCCCCCCGCCGGTAACGAAGTTGTGCAAATAGAGCCTTCCCACGAATTCCCGAGTGGCTTTATAACGAAAAGCTGTCACGCGTGTGTAGACTCGCTTTACCTTTGCAGTTCCGATTTCCTTCATGCCGGCTGCAACTCGAATGGTCAGAGCACATTCCGAAGGCTCTTCAACAGTAATCTCCCTCAGCACCCCTTCGAGTACCGGCAGGAAATGCTGATATTTCCCAACGAGTTCCGCCGGCAGGTCTGCCGGGGCGGGTATCTCTATCAATTTCACATTCTTGTGTAATTCAATTTCTCGATCCTTCGCCCCCTGCGCCCAGATGATAGATGGAAAACTTAGCAGTACAAAGGTAAGAAGGACGATCAGCTTATTGTATCTCATAACCAATCCCTCCAGGATCAGGCTCAATGCGGCTGCCCCGTCGAACTCGCCGCGGTACGTTTTCCGCGCGCGGTGCATCCGGGAAAGATGAGTGCTCCCCAGGTCGCTCAGGCGGATTCAGTGATGTTGTCCGGGGTATCGCATCCTCCTGTCGATTCCATGATAGTCTCGATGGATATCCTGCACTATCCGGTGAATCTGGTAGTTTTGGAGTCAAATGGCATTAAGCTGCGGAATTGGCCGATATCCGGCTAAGTACTCTTGTTCGTAAATACGATAACGTATGCGCCGGCGCCCGAAGGGCTGGTGGGCTTTAAGAAGCCGATGGCAATGGCAGGGACCAGGATAGGATTATTGGCTGATTGCGCCATCAACACCTTCCTGCATTTTGGTCTACCCTGCGAGAGTGCTCGGGGGCACTGGTGATTGTGTCGCTTTACTATTTATTATGTGAATCTGAACACTTCGTACACATATGACATGATATGGTGCCGACGGACAGGATCAAGGCCTTTACCATGACGGACAGATTCAGCCTCTGAAGAGCTTTTTGCAGGCCGAGCATGAGGTGAGTCCATCTCATGAACTCCGGCATCAAGAGATCTGCTGGCGTCGGGATAATTTTCATTCAGAGGAGAAGCCAATATGAACTTCATTATGACTATTTCGCTGATTGCAGTCGGAATGATGTCTGCCCTGATGGTATTTCTGGAAATCGGCCGGCTCGTCGGCACGCATCGCATCGCCCGAAACCAAGAAGGTGCCCGAAGCGGAGTTAGCACGCTGGAAGGCGCTGTATTTGGGCTTTTAGGACTGATCATTGCATTCACGTTTTCCAGTGCAATATCGAGGTTCGAAGTGAGGCGGCAATTGATCGTGGAGGAATGCAACGATATCGGAACTGCATATTTGCGGGTCGACCTGCTGCCCGGGTCCGCCCAGCCGGCGATGCGCGAGTTGTTCCGCCAATACCTGGATTCTCGTTTGGCAACCTATCAGTTCCTGCCGGATCTGGCGGCAGCCAAAGAAGAATTGGCGCGATCGGCAAAACTCCAAAGTGAAATCTGGCAGCGGTCTGTGATTGAATCCCGCCTGCCCGATGCTCACCCGGACGCGGCCAGGTTGCTTCTCCCGGCGCTGAATGCAATGATCGACATCACGACAACGCGGACTACCGCGACTCAAATACATCCGCCGCGGATTATCTACGTTCTGCTTTTTGTTCTGGCGTTGACGAGTTCACTGTTGGCCGGCTACGCGATGGCAGAGGGGAGAGGCCGCACATGGATTCACATGCTCTGTTTTTCCCTTGCCTTGGCTGCAGCAATCTTTGTCACTCTCGACCTCGAGTATCCGCGCATGGGATTTATTCAAGTGAGCGACCTTGATAAAGTGCTGATGGATTTGAGGAAGAGCATGAACTAGGGAGTCCTGAATCCGGTTCTCCGAATTATTTCCTGGCTAAGCTATGATCTTCTGCGCAATACCAACCGGATCGCAATGTAGGGGAACAGGAAAAAAAGCAAGACGCATGTCTTCACTAAAGCTATGCCGCAGTATTGGATCAGGCTCAACTCATGCCGCGTCAGGTCGAATAGCCTAATTTGAAGCTCATAAAATAGGTCGCCTGGCAGCAGACAGGCGCCAAACCAGAGCAGAAGCAGCAGGAAGCCAAGCACAACACAGCGCAATAGGATTTTGGCAATCATGTCGAGCGCGTCATTCATTTCAGTTGACGTTGTCATGTTGAATATCTCCTTGAAGAGCCATCACCTCTGGCCGGCAGGTGAAATAAGCAGGCCCCTCGGAGTCCGGAGCCAGATATGACTCCGCCTCAACTTCTGAGAAGTACTGCCCCGATGGTATCATTCCTCTCGGAGCCTATCCGAGAACTGGAAGGCGTCGCGTGCATAATAGTCAAGGCGGACTTAACTCACATTTATGAGAAGAGGATATCATGTTCCAGATTAAAGGCCCAATTCTTGCCGCCGTGGACTTCGATAAAGAATGCGATGATCTCCTTCGTCAGGCTGACGCCTTTGCGCGTTCCTACAAAGTCAAACTTTCTGCCTGTCATGTCCTCCCCGAAATTTTTGCCATGCGGCCCTTATTTCCTCACCTGCATCTTGACGACGCCCTGAAGCTCTCCGAACTGGAGGCTGCGGTTCGCAATGCTCTGCAGGAACGTATTCGAAGGGTCACAGGTCGGGAACCGACCCAAATACCGGTCGAAATCGAACAGGGTACGGTGCACGCCGGAATACTCCGGGCTGCCGAACAAATTGGGGCAGGAGCCGTGGTCATTGGGGGAAAGCTGGATGACAGGGGTTTGCACATTCTGGGCAGCGCTGCGGAGCATGTCGTCCGGTATGCGGATTGTCCCGTCCTCGTGGTGCGGCCCTCACCTGCAGGAAAAGTATTGGCAGCGACCGACTTTTCCGATCCCGCACTGCCTGCTGTTAGAGCGGGCGCAGCTGAGGCGCGACACCGGAAGGCCGATCTTACTATTCTTCATGCCATCGAATTGCTCCCTTTGATGGCTCCCTATTTTGGAGATCCCTCTGGTGCGCAACTAAGGGATCTCAGCGACCAAATGAGAACGCTTTGGCAGCAAAGGCTTGATGAATGTGTGCATCGCTTCAAGGCCAAAGGCGGTGGCCTGCTTCGCGATGGGCTTGCGGCGGCGGCGATCCTGAGCTCGGCATCGGAACTGCCTGCAGAGTTGCTCGTCGTAGGCACCCATGGTAGAACTGGCGTGAGCCGCATTGCTATGGGCAGCGTGGCAGAAGCCGTTGTACGCGCTGCGCCGTGTTCTGTTCTAGTAGTTCGATCAGCCCAGGAAGCCTCATGCGGAAAGCCCGAGGTGAAATAATCACAGCATCAGTCACGATTCTGGCCGAACCATCGATGCCGGCGACCGCACCCGGACTCGTCACCACCTATTCTGAGGAGGTACGTGATCGCCGGGGGACTCCCCGAAAACCTAATCATGCTCGATTTCGTCCTCAGCATCATCCTCTTCCACTTTTGAAAGGGCCTGGGCAATATCGCTCATGCTGATGATGCCGAGCAGTTTGGACGTGTCTTTTCGGCTGACGACGGGGAGCTGAGAAATGCCCTCATGCCCAAGCTTGAAGATCACTTGGTCCAGCGTTTGATCCGGATGTGCATGAATGATCGCCCTGTTCTGAAGCTCGGCGAGCCGGAGTTCAGATCTTCCTGCCGCCAGGGCACGCTTCAGATCGTTGAATGTGATGATCCCGATCATTTTGCCCTCTGCATCGACAACCGGGTAGGCATGATGGTATTCAGGGAGGCGCTGCACGTGTTGGAATGCCTCTCCCACCGTCTGATGTCCAATGACAGTGACTATCTTTCGAGTCATAGCCTCGCCGACCGCGATGGTCCGTAGGACGTGTTTTTCTTCGTGAGGCAGATGGATCCCGTCCTGCAGCAGCAGTGCATCATAAATGGACCGGGGGCTGAGCTTCCTGGAAACAACGTAGCTCGTTATGTTTGCGATCATGAGTGGCAGGATGATCGCATAGTTGTTGGTCATCTCGAAAATAATGACGATGGAGGTCACCGGCGCGCGGACGATCCCCGCGAAAACGGCTCCCATGCCTACAAGTGCGAACGCCCCGGGCTGTACTCGCGGATCCTGGAGCATGAATCTCGCAAGAATGCCGATGAGGCCCCCGGTCATTCCTCCCAGATAAAGGGAAGGACCAAAAATTCCGCCGGTTGATCCGGAACTATAAGAGATGACCGATGCAATCAGTTTTCCTAACCCAAGGACAATCAGGACTTTTAATGCCAGTCCGCCATGCAGTTCCTCGGCCAGAGTCTGATAACCGATTCCAAATATGCTTGACGATCCGGTCAAGAGAAGCCCAACCAGTCCGATCACGCCGACGAATAAACCTCCTAACGCGGGAGTAGCCCACTGGGGAATTATGTTTTGTCCGCTGAACCTCGCACGAAGTCGCAGGAGCCCTTCATTGAAGGCGGTCGCGACGAGTCCTGCAGCGACGCCCAGAATGGAGTAATAAACGAGTTCCAGGGGCCTGTTCAGCTGATAGGTTGGTACATCAAACAAGGGTTGCGGGCCTAGAATCGAGCGCTCGATGACGGATGCGATCACGGAGGCTATTACAATCGAACCCAATGGGCGGATCGATGTGTCCCCCAGCACTTCTTCCAACACGAAGGTGACTGCCGCAATGGGCGTGTTAAACGCGGCGGCCAATCCGGCGGCGGCGCCTACCGGAAGCAGACTCTGCAACCTGCGCCGTGAAATAGCGAACATCCGACCGAGGAGCGATGCAATCGCGGCGCAAAGCTGGACGGTTGGCCCTTCGCGGCCCAGGCTGGCACCGGTGCCGATGTTGAATGAAGAAAGGAACAGGCGACCCGGAATCACTCGTGCCGGGATGCGACCCCCATCGAGATAAAAGGCCGTCTTGACCTGCGGGATGCCGCTTCCTCGGGCTTCGGGGGCAAAAAAATAGAGACCCGCCCCGGCAATCAAACCTCCCAGCGCCGGAATCAAAATGAGAAGCGGAATGCGCGGCCACTCCTCGAGCTCCGCGGCGCGGTAGATGATGTGGTTCTGGAAAAACTCCAGGAGCCTATGAAATGCTACTGCGGCTAGTCCACAGATCACTCCAATGAGCAGAGTGAGGATATAGACTTTTTGCGTCTCTGTGACCGGCACTCGATTGAACAGCCGTCGTCCCCGTACTTGAAGTTGATACCAAGCTGCACTCCTCCGGAAAGCTGCCCTGTCAAGCATATCGTGTGTCCGTTTCGATAGCACGATCGGCCCGTGCCGGTCGCTGAGGTTTTATAGTGGTAGGGATCATTGGACGACCATCCTCGAATGGCAGAGTCGGTTAACCCTATAAACGCGGAATAACATTCATCATGGTACTACCTTTCTCTAGCGCAAGATCAGGTGCCTGTCGCAAGAGCAGAATATTTTCCGTTCGAGGTAAGTTTTGCGCCTTTTTTTGACCCTTATATATGTAAGGGGATATACATGAAAAACACGCCGGCGAATTTCAAGTGTCACAACCTTGAATGTTCGAGACATGAAAGAGGGGAATCCGATCCTTCCTAATGAACCCTTTGCTCGGTTATCAAACGACCGCGATGGAAATTGGAAACCCTCTAGTTTGATGGAGATTCACCCATGAAAAATATCTTTATCGAAGCTGGGAAAACCGTACCCAGGCTCACGGATATCGGCACTGCGGTCGCCTATCTCGGCATCAGCCGATCTACTATTAGAAATCTGATGGACAGCGGACGGCTGTCACGTGTCCTGTTGACGAGTTTCAGTCAATCCCAGAGCAGCATGGGCTGCTTGCTGCTGGACAGAGCCGATCTGGATGCCGTAATAGACCGCGGAAAAAACCGACCGAACTCCTGATTGTTCAACTAAATGGATATTTATTGTCGATTTTGGAAAAGGGAAAAGATGAACAATGAAAAGATTGTTTTTCCGGATCCAGCTGAAGTAGATCCGGAGCATATCGGACCGATCATGGCCCAAATGGCAGCACTTCAACTGCGCCTGGCAACGCGCCTGGTCGCGGAGCGGATTGACCGGGATCAAGGGGAGGATGACAATCTCCTTACCGTTGAAGAGGCAGCTGCAAAGCTAAAGTGTTCTGAAGACTGGCTATACAGGAGGGCAAAGCGCTTTCCATTCACCGTCCGAGTCGGGCGGAATTTACGATTCAGCGGGCGGGGAATCGATGAAGCTATCCGTACCGGAATTCGGCTGGCTTGAAGCGAACCGTCAGGCGCCGTAACATCTACCAATGTGAATGGGGGATCCAGCCAATGTATGGTGATGGAACGTTGTACAGAAGGCCCAATAGTCCCTATTGGTGGATGTCGTATTTTTTACGAGGGGAGCAGCGTCTGGAAAGCACAAAGGAGACAGATCAGAAAAAGGCTCGTAAGAGGCTACGGCAACGATTACGCGAAGTCGGGGCGGACTTCATTGGTGCCAAAAAGTTCACAGGGCCGCAAACAGAGAAGCTATCAGTGGCTGAGATTCTCGATCTGCTCAAAAAGGATCTGGAGGTCAGGGGAAAGCTCTCAGCCCAGGCGCTTTCGAAGCTGAAGCCTGTCAAGGCAGCTCTCGGACCGATGTCAGCGATTGCTGTTACCGATGAGACTGTTCGCGAGTATATGCTTTTGCGTCTCAAAGGGCTGAAAAGGAAGCCGAAATCGCTGATGGAGCTTGGACTGTCGAAACTGAAACGCGTGCGCCCAGTTTCGAATGCGACCGTCAATCGCGAGTTGGAGTACCTTCGGCAGGCCTATAGCCTTAAAGCGAAAGTAATTGGCCAAGGTCCCTCGATTCCAAAGCTCGATGAACGCGTGAGAGAGGGGTTTTACGAGAGATCCGAGTTTGAGGCGATCGTTCGCCATCTGCCAGAAGACTTACAGGATTTTGCCTGCTGGGGTTACTACACGGGATGGCGCAAAGGTGAGATTTCTTCCCTGCGCTGGCGAGAACTAAACATGGAGGATCGACAACTTCGCCTTCGAGGTCAGTTTTCAAAGAACGGGGAGCAACGAACGGTTCCATTGATGGGAGAACTCTGGGAAATAATACTGCGCCGCTGGCAGGCAAGACGATATAAAGGGGCGAACGGGGAAACTGTGCTCTCTCCGTTTGTTTTTTTCAGAAAAAAAGGCCGGGGTGTGCCCAAAGGGGGAGTGCCCATCACGGAGTTCAGGAAAACCTGGAAGGCTGCCTGTAAAGAGGCCGACAAACCGGATGCCCTTTTCCATGATTTTCGCAGAACTGCGGTCCGAAACATGATCCGGGCCGGAGTTCCGCGGAGAGTCGCCATGTTGATTTCAGGGCACAAGACAGAATCGGTATTCGAACGATACAACATAACTGACGATCAGGATTTAGTGGAGGCGGTGCGAAAGACCCAGGCGTATGTAGCTCGGCTTCCGACAGAACGCAAAAAGATCGTCGATTTCGATGCCGCACAGGAAGAGACGGCGCTTCATAAATGATCCAGTTCTATGCAAAACCATTACACAACCATTACATTCACCGATTTTGGACTCTTTTTATGAAGTCCTCAATCATGCGAGCAATGTACTTAAAACATGGATTAAGTCTTTTATTTTCTGGATTTTATTGGAATAGTGGTATTGGTAGCGACGGGTGGAATCGAACCACCGACCTTGGGGTTATGAATCCAGAACTACCCTCCACAGTAACTTATAAAAATCCGCAAATGGGCTAAAACTGGCTGGTTAGTGAGTTTTCGCGCAATCACACCTAACCAATTCAGCCCGAATAAATTCCTGATTTTGGCACAAAACTGGCACGGCATTTTGCAGAGATACCGGCTGCGGAAATGCTGAAGCCGGCCTTCGTTTTGCCGAAGCCCTCAGGGAAGGTGCATGTGAATCGCGGATACACGCTGCTTTGGCGAAAGCTCTGGGCCAACCCCCTGCTTTGCGAGCCCGGGAAGAAGTTCTCTCGGCTTGAGGCATGGCTCTACCTCACGAACGTCTTGGCGACCGGCATGGACAGCCCGGACGCCGGACTCAGCCGAGGAGAGTTCCGAGCAAGCGTCCGACGCCTGGCCGCACTGTGGAACTGGAGCCCGGCGGCCGCCTTCCGGTTCCTGCGGTTGCTTGAGGAAAACCGCATGATTTCCAGGGCGAAACGCTCAGCGGAACACCTGGCGGAACAGGAAGCGGAACGCTTTATCATCTGCAATTACTCCACTTACAACCCGGAGCGAAACACCAAGCGAAACGGGGAGCGGAACACTCAGCGAAACACTATTAAAGAAGGAATAAAAGAAGTAGTAAATGAAGTAGAAAAAGACACACATGATCCCGCTGAGCGGGACGTGCCCGTGTCGCCGAAAATACTTCTCGAAACCTACCAGCAACAAAACCAATCGCTGCCCGAGGTGAAGGCGCTTACGGCCGAGAGGCTGAAGAAGTGCCGGTCAAGGATTGACCAGGCCGTCCGCGACGGATGCCTTGAACAATACCTCGCAGATTTTACGGCGGCAGTCAAAAAAGCTCAGTCAACACCCTTCCTTCGCGGGGAGGGCGCGCGCGGTTGGCGGGCGAGCTTCGACTGGTTCGTTGCGAATCAAGTGAACATCTACGCCGTGCTGGAGGGGAAATACGATGGCCCCGCGGCGGTCCCGACCAACGGAAGCGGAGGAAATCATGCAATCGGTAGCCCGAATTTTGACTGCGAACCCGGTGGAACTTCAACCCGGAGAACGAGCCGCGGCGATCTCATCTATCGCCCCCGGCAATGAGCCGGAACACGAATGCCGGCAATGCATGGACAGTGGCTGGCGCCGAGTGGACCTGCCGGGCGGTGCCGGCATGAGGCAGTGCGAGTGCGTGGTGGAAAAAGCCAGGATGCGAGCTCTGGCTCTGATCCCCGAACGGTTCCGGGACAGCTCGTTCGACTCCTTCAAGCCCCGTGATCCGAGGCAGGAGCGGGCGCTGTCCCAGATGCATAAAGATCCCGGCGGCAGCTGGTACCTGAGCGGCGCGTACGGGAACGGGAAGACGCACTTGCTCTACGCGCAGTACCGGGAATTGGTGACCGTCGGCCAGGTTCGTTGCCACGTGCGCACGACCCGGGAATTGGTCGAGGAACTACGCCGCGCCGAATTCGACGAGGATTTCGTCTCGCCTGTGATCGCCGCGGCATCCCGGCGGGCGCCGTACCATCTGTTCTGGGACGACATCGATAAGCTCAAGCTGACCGACTTCAAAACCGAGGTCCTCTTCGACCTGGTGGACAGCCTCTACCGCCAGAAGCACGGCTTGACCGTGACCGGCAATTACTCAATGCGCGATCTCGTCGAACATGAGCGTATGCACCCAGCCATCGTCCGCCGGCTGGACGACATGTGCAGGGTCGTTGAGGTTTGAATGAGGAGGCACGACATGCAACCGGGCGATCGCGTTATTTGGCTCCGTTCTCCGGGACGGTCCTTCCTCACGGGCTGGAGAGTAGCTGAGATCCCGGCCGTCGTGGTGCGAGTTTGCCGTCATCGAATAAAAATCAAAGTGCTGTTAGACGAAAGGGAAAAGACGGTAAACGTGGATCCCGATAACTTGATTGGCTGCGGGGGAATCTAGAGCCAATATAATTTAAGAGAGAGGGTTGGAAACATTGGAAACTTGGAACCGACACCCCTTGCCTTCAGACAACGTTATCGGTAGAATCGCTCCGCGTACCAAATCGCTACAAACAGGCAAGAGCTTCTAATTTTACGATGTGCTTTAATTGCTACACGCCACGAAATGAAATACGCCTACGAAAACCTCGGGGACGAGCAATTCGAGTCGCTGATCATTTTTCTTTGCCAAAAGCTTCTCGGAATCGGGGTGCAGGGCTTCTCAAAAGGGAAAGACGGCGGCCGTGATGCGAAGTTTGTAGGGACGGCCGAACTCCACCCCAGCAAGTCCTCTCCGTGGAGTGGCACCACGATCATCCAGGCGAAACACACCAACGGCTACAACAAAAGTTTCTCAGAGACGGACTTCTACAACCCGAAGCCGGGTTCGACCAGCATTCTCTCCGAGGAGATACCTCGTATCAAAAAGCTGCGTGTCGGAAAGGAACTGGACAATTACATGCTTTTCGCCAATCGGCGCCTCGCTGGAAACGCCGAAAGCGTCATTGTCGATTACATTTCCGACAAAGCCGGGATTCCCAAGCCATCCATTTATCTATGTGGGCTAGAACAGCTCGAAATTTGGCTCAAAACATTTCCGGACGTCGCTACAGACGCCAAACTGGAGTTGGTCGACTCCCCTTTGATCGTCAGTCCCGACGAACTGGCCGAAGTCGTTCAGGCGTTCGCTGAGCAGAAAGAAAGGATTGCTGCGGTCCTCGATGATCCGCCAACAGATCGCGTCAGCTACGACAAAAAGAACGCCATCAACAACATGACAAAGGAATATGCCGACGCACAGCGCAAGTATTACCTGAAGGAGACGCCGCAAGTTCAAAAGTTTCTAGCGGCCCCCGAGAACTTCGAAGTGCTTCGCCAGTACCAAACCACCATCGAGGAATTTCAGCTCAAGATCATTGCACACCGTAAAGACTATCAGACCTTCGACGCGGTCATGAACTATTTGGTAGATTTATTGTTCGCTCGCGATCCAATCCTGAGAAGCCACAAGCGCCTGACGCGCGCGCTTCTCTTTTATATGTACTGGCATTGCGATATCGGAGCATCAGTATGATACTACGGCCGACTAAACACGCCCATCCGGATCGCACGGTTATCAGCCTGTCTCTTCTTCTGCTCGCTCGCCTCAAGTCGCGCCGACTGGAGGACTATTACGGCCTTCGCAAGTTCGCCAAGCGGAGCGTGAAGGGCGGCGACGTTCTGTTCCTCCCGGCGCTGAATTTTCTTTTCATCATTGGCCTGATCGACTATCGTCCCAAAACAGACTCAGTAGAATATCTCGGGTCCCAATGAATCTGTCGAAGCTTTACTGTAATAAACCGGACATATTCGGGCCGATTGACTTTGTCGGCGGCTTGAATACCGTTATCGCTGAAATCCGCCTTCCCGAGAACAAAGCGAAGGACACGCACAACCTCGGCAAGACCACACTTGGCAAACTTCTCGACTTTTGCTTCCTGCTAGGCAAGGACCAGAAATTCTTTATCTTCAAACATCTCGATAAGTTCAAGGAATTCGTTTTCTACCTTGAAATCGAACTCGCCGACGCCTCATACCTAACCGTCTGCCGCAGTGTTGAAGAAGCCACCAGGATTAGCTTCAAAAAGCACGAAGCCAGTCATCAAGACTTTTCAGCACTGCCCGAAAGCAGTTGGGATCATTTCGAACTGCCATTCGAGCGTGCAAAGGAAATGCTCGATAGCCTTCTGGACTGGCGAGCGCTGAAGCCGTGGTCCTACCGCAAGATCATCGGATATCTCTTGCGCTCGCAGGACGATTACGGCGATGTATTCCAGCTCAACAAATTCGCTGCGGCTCACGCCGACTGGAAGCCGTTCCTCGCGCACATTCTGGGCTTTAACGCCAAGCTGATCGAAGATCACTATAAAAAAGAGGAAGACCTCCAAAATAAGCAGGCCACCGTCAACACGATCATGAGCGAGTTGGGCGGTTCGGTCGAAGATCTCAGCAAGATTGAGGGCTTAACTCTGTTGAAGCAAAAGGAAGCCGAGAAAAAGCAAAGACTTCTTGACGCCTTCGACTTTCGCAGTCAGGACAAGGATCGGACGAAACAGGTCGTCGATGAACTAGACACGAAGATTGCGGAACTGAATGCCGAACGCTATTCCCTCAATCAAAACCGCAAGAAGATACTCGCCTCACTTGAAGACGACCAGATTTTGTTCAATCCCGACGAAGCTCAAGCGCTTTTCAAGGAAGCCGGCGTTCTCTTCAAAGACCAGATCAAAAAGGACTTTGAGCAACTTATATCGTTCAATCGCGCTATCACGGACGAACGTCGTGGCTATCTCCAAGAAGAACGTGCCGACATCGAGGCACAGCTCAAGACCATCAATTCAGAACTGACCGCGCTCGGTAAGCGCCGTTCCGACACGCTGTCCTTCCTCAGCTCAACCGACGTTTTTCTCAAGTATAAACAGGTTTCCGACGATCTCGTTACGCTCCGGGCGGACATTACCTCACTCGAACGGCAACGAGGCTTTTTGAGCAGATTGCAGCAGCTACGCGCCGAGATCCGCACAATCAATGAAGAGCGTGAGCATCTCCAAACACAAATCGAAGACGACGTGGAAAAGCAAAACTCCGATGCTAAGAGCCTCTTTTCAACCATCCGCGTATTCTTCAACGACATTGTGGAAAGCGTTATCGACCGCAAGGCTCTTCTCAGCGTCGCCCCCAATAAGGAAGGACACCTCGAATTTAAAGTTGAAATCCTCGACGAGGCCGGCAAGACTACCAGCGCCGATAAAGGCCACACGTACCGCAAACTTCTCTGTATCGCCTTCGACATGGCACTGATCCGCGCACACCTCGACCAGAGGTTCCCCCGGTTTGTCTACCACGATGGCGTTTTCGAATCTCTGGATGACCGAAAGAAGGAAAACCTCCTCGCCATCATCCGTGCATTTGGTGATGTCGGAATTCAGTCAGTCATCACGCTGATTGATTCCGACCTACCGCCGAGGACAGAAAAAGAAGGCCCGGTCTTTACGACCGAGGAACTCATCCTCACGCTACATGACGAGAATGAACAGGGTAGGTTGTTCCGGATGAACCCGTGGTGAACCACCCAAACCCTCGCAGCTCGCCTGCATGCTCTGATGTCTAAACCTCGGGCTTGGTATCCGCCCCGTCTCTTTTTTTCTGCTCTTCAATTAGTTCGGCAACAGCCTCATTGATGCCGTGAGCAAATTTTGCTTCGCTTCGTATTTTCAACCAAGGCCAGGTCTGGACAGAATTATCGTCCTCTATTTCCTCAAATAGGTTTGAGCACGTAAGTTTCTCAAAAACATCAATGTCGATTTGGTCATCTTCCGTCCATGCATATAGCTTTTCATCTGCGATTAAGCGCTTGACCAAAAGGGGAAACAGGTATGAGGAAAGGAGCAGGTGTTCAAGGTTAGACCAAATCTGTGGTTGCTCCGATTTCTTTTTGCCATGCCCAAGGTTGCCGCGTAGTTGGAAAAAGTCGCGAATCCATATTTCTGCAATTCTCCTTCCCCTAATTCTCTCCTCGGAAATGCGGGGGCAGGAGTCTCGAGTGAGCCATCTTTCCGGAGAAAAGATGGCCATGAAGCGTGTTGCCAGGTCGTTTTCTTTTCCCGCGCGGCAATCAAATATTCGCTCGAAGGCGCCGGATATGGCTATGACTTCCCATTGCTCTGTAACTTGCTCGTTATCGGTATTTGCCCGATTGAAGAAGAAAATGCCTTCTTCGAAAAGATTCCATTGAGGCAATTCCCTAGCATCGAGAAGTGCTTTGAGAAAAGGCAAATCAAGCTCTGTTGGATTGCTGGGTACATGAAGAGGCCTTGGGACTAGGTAAACGCCACCGGTTAGGTAGTTCATAGATGAACCGTCCCGCCGTCTAGTCGTAACCGCCGCTCCGCCAGAAGCCTCTGAGAATCCCTGGATGATAAGAGTGGAAGCGTCCCGGTTTGTGTATCCGAATAGGCTATTGAAGTATTGCCTAGAGGCAAGCCCCGCGAAGGCCAAAAGCTCCGCAAACTCAAACATCTCTATTCTCTCGTCCTCTGACAGATCTTGGGTTAGTTCCTTACCTTCAAGTTGCAGTAAGGTTGCCTTTACAACAGGATTTGTGCCATTCATGTACGGTAAGAGGACTGTGTCTATTTGTGATTGCAGTATGCCACCGGGCTGTTTACCGCGTTCGTAGGGAATAAGAGCATAATCCTCGATTTTAAGCTTTTGTGTCTCAAGCCACGGGAAAAAGGCAAGCATACTCATTGTAAACTCCTTAGCCCTCGGTGGGGTCCGAGCCGTTGTTCATTATTCGCGGTTGCTTCCACCTTGCGACAATTTGGCAAACACGATTTCATATGCAATGGAACTCCATTAGGCTATTCGTAATCCCTATCCGGAGATGTCGATTTCGGCATAAAATGTCCGAGTATCAAAGCGTTAACATTTATCAGCTAGTTCTAACGATGGCAAGCAGGGAGGACCTGGCATCAAAAAGCCAGCCAATCCTATCCGTCCTGCACGGCACCGACTTGTCGGGCTTAGCTATGCCGCAGTTGTGGAAAGGAGCAAAGCATGGGCGGTGTCCCGTATGAGTTTGTGCAAGGCGGTGGCTATTTCGGACCGACATTTACAAGTGTGTTTTTGTTTCAGAGCATTTTCTGGCGCATGGTCATCCCGATTGTCTATGGGAGAGTGCGAGTCAACATCTTGGACTGCCTCATTGCGATGCCTGTACAGATTCGCCAGCATCTGATGCAACACGATTCAAGCCGAAGAGCATGCATGCTGCACTGGGCCGACTGTATTGACTACGATCAGGGCATGCATGAGTTCCTGATGCGGCCGCCGGCACATCCCGCGGCCGAGTTGGTGCGCGCGCTGGATCGTGACGTACGTTCTACTATTTCTGACCTTGCGCAGGAACAGCCGAACTCCAACGCAATGCATGACGCACGCATTGCTACTGAGAAAGCACTGAAAGCACATCTATGCTTTCATCACGGCTACACGATTGAGCAGCTTAAAAAGCAATTTGGCCACGATGTTGCAGTTCTTGCTGCTGATGTAGCTGCACGCTCGCCCAAGTCAGAGTTCACCGCTGTGAAGTCCATGGTGGGCGTGTTTGCTCCATACAGGGACCGGTATGCTGAAGTGGCGTATTCACGCGAGGATCTGTGGGCCGCTTATTCCTGCGCACAGTTTACGGCATCGTCGCTGATGCGGAGCCTGACCTCGTACAATCAGCGCACTGTAATGGTGGCAATGCTGAATGAGTCGCGCACTTAACCCTAGCTTAACGCTTTACCTCGAATTCTTGTTGATTCCATTTCTATCGAAAAGATAAAACGGCTTGACATTGTTTGTAGCGAGCAAATACCTTGAATTTGGTGGTACGAGGGTTTTTAACCAAGATTGAAGATCCGCTGGTGATACTACGCAACCTGACGTGAGCGGGCTGGAGCTCCAAAAACAACCATCTGCTGTTAGGCGAAGCTCTGTCTTTCGAGTTTGAGGGCAAGGTTCTTAATCCGTTCGGCGTCGATATCGATCTCCCCCTCTGGGTTTTCAAACGTCTCAAGAAACTTCATCTCCTCGAACGTGACCGGCTGACAGGGAAAATGCGGATCCGGGCGCGTGTGTTCGGGGTGATGCCCATTTGGGACGGACCCGACTTCCGACCGGATCGACGGTACCGAGCCTTCGATCCCGGCTATCAGCGCGCCTGCTCCAAGGATTCCGGGTACTCAAGCGCATTTCTCAAGGCACTGGGCAAGGACTGCTCTGGCCTGGTGAATCCTGCCGTCGAGCGCACTCACAGGTTTGAATCCGATCTCGGTCATTCGCGCCTGTCCGACGAGTACCGGCGCGCTCAGGTCGATGAAGCGCTGCGAGCCGTCAAGGCAAAGAGACGGGCGAAAGCAGGATGACCTACGACTGGCGAGTAGTTTACCTGCAGGAAAAGCGGCGCCCGGGATACGTGATTGAAAACGGAAAATCCATCGTCAAAATTCGGAAGGTTACCTGGTGCCGTCGCTGGCGAATCTCACTCGAACGTGAGAAGAGAAAAACCGCATGAGCCCGTTCGCACCCATGCATCCATGCGGATTCCCAGGCTGCCCGACGTTGGTAGATTCTGCTCACCGACGCTGCGAGAAGCATCGCATCGAGGAACGCAAAGAGATCGATCAGAGGCGCGGTTCGGCTGCGCGCCGAGGCTATGACACCAGGTGGCGTGCCGCAAGGAAACGCTATCTCACTACTCATCCGCTTTGTGCCGAGTGTGACCGAATTGGACGGCTCACGGCGGCAACAGTCGTCGACCACATCGTTCCCCACAAGGGCGATCCTAATCTCTTCTGGAACGAGGCAAACTGGCAGGCGCTTTGCAGGCGCTGCCACAACCGAAAGACCGCCAGGACTGACGGTAGGTGGGGATAAATGCGATTCATTTCCATCGTCTTGGAAAGAGTCCTGCGCCGGCAGGCCAGGATTCTCCGTTACCAAAATCAAATCATTGAAAGGTTGGAAGAAATGTCCGAGGTACTTGATCAGGTGAAAGACTTTGCCGCGAAGATCGATGCGGCAACCAACGCCATCGCCATCAGGATTCAGACGCTAATCGACAAGATCAATGCGGGGACAGCAACTCCCGAGGAGATCGCGGCCGTCCTGCAGCCTGAAGTCGACCGGCTGACCGAACTGGGGAAAGATCCTGCCAATCCTGTGTAGGCAGAGGGGGAAGGGGGTCCAAATCTCTGAACCCTCATGCCCGGGACCGGGCGCGCGGGCTTGCGCGCGCGTTGCCAAATTGAACCAAGGGGGGTAGGTGGCCGAAATCGTTGAGCGGGCGACAAAGGATCTTGTGCCGTATGCCCGCAATCCCCGAAAAAATGATGCTGTTGTGGACCAGATGGCGGCATCGATCCGGGAGTTCGGCTTCAAAGTGCCCATTTTGGCCCTCTCGGACGGCACGATTGTCGATGGCCACCTGCGACTCAAGGCCGCCCAGAAGCTCAAGATCGAAACAGTTCCCGTGATTCTTTGCGACGAATGGACGCCGGCGCAGGTGAAAGCATTCCGCCTCATGGCGAACAAATCAGTCTCCTGGGCAGAATGGGACGCGGAATTGCTCCGTTTCGAGATGGAGGATTTGAAATCCCTGGACTTTGACCTCGATCTTACTGGATTCGGGGAGGAAGAACTGGCTCGAATCTTGGAACCGGCTCAAATTGAGGGCCTCACAGATCCGGATTCCGTTCCCGATTTGCCAAGCAATCCGGTAACTGTACCCGGTGACGTCTGGATTCTCGGCAAACATCGGCTGCTGTGCGGCGATTCGACCTTTGTCGACCAGGTCGGGCGCCTGTTCAACTGCGTCGAGCCGATCTTGATGGTCACAGACCCGCCTTATGGTGTCGACTACGACCCGAAATGGCGGAACTCGGCCGGTCTCAGTAAGACCAAGCGGACGGGAGTCGTTAAAAACGACGACCGCATCGACTGGGGCGATGCATACTCGCTCTTCCCCGGCGACATCGCGTACATCTGGCACGCCGGCCGTCACGCAAGCGAGGTGCAGGCTTCAATCGAGCGCTGTGGCTTTGAAATCCGCTGCCAGATCATTTGGGCCAAGCCAAGATTTGCCATCAGCCGCGGCCATTACCACTGGCAGCATGAGCCTTGCTGGTACGCGGTCCGGAAGGGCAAGACTGGCCACTGGAACGGCGACCGCACACAGACGACTTTGTGGCAGATTGGCGCCAAGACCGAGGAAACCAAAACCCAGCACGGCACGCAGAAGCCCGTCGAGTGCATGTCCCGGCCCATCATCAATCACACGAATCCGGGCCAGGCGGTCTACGATCCATTTCTCGGATCGGGGACCACAATCATTGCAGCCGAAGGAACCAGTCGAGTCTGCTTTGGAATGGAGATTGACCCGGCTTATGTCGACGTGGCTGTCCAGCGATGGGAGAAATTCACAGGCAAACAGGCGGTTCTCGAGGGCGACGGGCGCACATTTCAGGAGATCTCGGCCAATCGTTGCCCCGGAAGCGAGGAAGCGGCACGTGAGGCCACACAGCCGAAGAAAAGCGCCTAAATATGGCTGGAAGGCGGCCCAAACCGACCAAACTCAAACTTCTGCAGGGAACCCAGCGATCCGATCGCGTCAATCGCCAGGAACCGGACCCAAAGCCCGAAATTCCGAGTTGTCCGAGGCACATTCAGGGCGAATCCAGGCGCGAATGGAAACGAATAACGATGGAATTGGGCGCCGTCGGGCTGGTGACCAGGGTAGATCGTGCAGCAATCGCGGCCTATTGCGAGGCTTATGGACGATGGTCCGAGGCTGTCAGCAAGCTTCATGAGAAGGGGTTCCTGGTCAAAGCCCCCAGCGGGTACCCGATCCTGAATCCTTATCTGAGCATCATCAACTCGGCGCTCGATCAGATGCGGAAATTCCTGACCGAATTCGGTATGACTCCAAGCTCCAGGACGAGAATCAGCGTTGCCCGGAAAAACGAAGACAAAGATGACGCCGCGCGATTCTTCGCATAATGGCTTCTGGTTTGATGAAGCCGCGGCAGAAAAGGCCTGCGAGTTTTTCGAAAGATTCCTAAGGCATGCCAAGGGCGAGTGGGCCGGGCAGCGCTTCGCACTCTCGGAGTGGCAGAAGCGTGACATCATCCGACCGATCTTCGGATGGAAGCGACCGGATGCGACCCGGAAGTATCGCAAGGTGTATGTCGAGGTACCGCGGAAGAACGGCAAGAGCACCCTGGGCGCCGGCATCGCGCTCTATCTCCTTTTCAGTGACGGAGAACCGGGGGCAGAGATCTACTCCGCGGCCGCTGACCGAGAGCAGGCCGCCATCATCTTTGACGTTGCCAAGCAGATGGTCGAGCAGGATCCGGATCTGCGATCGCGCTGCGAAGTGTTTCGCCGGTCCATCGTCGTAGGGAAGACCGGGAGCGCTTATCACGTGCTGAGTGCAGATGCGCCCACCAAGCACGGCAAGAACTCCCACGGCGTTCTCTTCGATGAGTTGCATGCGCAGCCGGACCGCGAACTCTACGACGTGCTCAAGACGAGCACTGGATCACGCAGGCAGCCATTGTTCGTAATGTTCACTACGGCCGGCTATGACAAAACCTCAATCTGCTGGGAGGAACATGAGTACGCCAGCCGGCTCTTGACCGGTGCGATCCAGGACGATACCTACCTGTCCATCATTTACGCAGCGGATCAGGATGAAGACTGGACGGATGCAAAGGTATGGGCTCGAGCGAACCCCGGGCTCGGAGAGTCAGTCAAGATCCAATACCTCCAAGATGAATGCAACCGTGCCAAGGAATCACCGGCATATCAGAACACCTTTCGCCGGCTGCATTTGAATCAGTGGACGGAGCAAGCTACGCGATTCCTCGACATGGACGCCTGGGATGCATGCGCAGGCCAGGTGGATCCTGCCGAGTTGGAGGGCTACCCATGCTGGGCCGGGCTCGATCTGGCGAGCACAATTGACATCACGGCATTTGTTTTGTGCTTCGCAAATGAGGATGGCGGTTACACATGGCTTCCATTCTTCTGGGTTCCCGAAGAGGCCATTCGGAAAAGGAGCACAAAAGACCGCATTCAGTACGACGTCTGGGAAAAAATGGGATTTATCGAGTCGACCCCCGGCAACGTCTGCGATTACGACCACATCCGAGAACGGATCAAGCAGCTTGCGGAGGTCTATCGCATCCAAGAAGTTGCTTATGACCGGTGGAACGCGAGCCAGCTCGTAACCCAGCTCATGAACGACGGCGCCACCATGGTGCCATTTGGCCAAGGCTATCAGTCGATGAACGCCCCAACCAAGGAGCTTCTGACGCTTGTCACCGGTCGCAAGTTCCGCCACGGTGGCAATCCGGTGCTGCGCTGGATGGCGAGTAATGTAGCAGCCAAGCAGGATCCCGCCGACAACTTGAAGCCCGACAAAGCCAAAAGCTCCGAAAAAATCGACGGCATCGTTGCAGGGATTATGGCTCTGGGGCGCGCAATGGTCGCAGTAAGGTCCGATTCCATCTACGAACAGCGGGGACCGGCATTCGTATGAGCTTGCGCAGCCTGATCCGGAATTGGCTATTCGAGACCAGATCAAGCCCGGCAAATCCAGATCAGTGGCTTGTAAGCGCATTCGGCGGCTCAACGACAGCAACTGGCCTTCGAATCAACGCAGACACGGCGATGAGACTCACTGCCGTATATGCTGCCGTTAGGATCCTGGCCGAAACAGTCGCGACCTTGCCTTTGATTGTCTATCGCAGGACAAAGAACGACGGCAAGGAGCGCGCAACAGATTACTTTCTCTACACCCTGCTTCATGACCAGCCGAACGAAGAGCAGACCTCGGTGGAGTTTCGCGAGATGCTGCAGGGTCATCTGGCGCTGCGCGGCAATGCCTACGCTCAGATCGATAGGAGGAATGGCTATCCGGCACGCCTCGTCCCGCTTCATCCGGATTGCGTAGAAGTGGGTCGTGACCAAAGTGGGGGCCTGCTCTACACGGTGACCCCTGACTCGGGTCCGCAATACCGGCTTCGTCAGCGCGCGGGCGAGATCCTGCACATCCGCGGGTTGTCCTCGGACGGAGTCACCGGACTGAATCCGGTAGAACTCTTCCGGGAATCGGTGGCGCTTGGTCTTGCCTATGAGGAGTACTCAGCGAGGCTCTTTGGCAACGGCGCAAACCTCCAGGGTGTACTTGAGACTCCGCAGGCACTAAGCGACACAGCACTGAAGCGATTTCGCGAGATGTGGCAGCAGGCTTACGGGGGCCTGGCGAATTCAGGCAAGACAGCGATCCTCGAAAGCGGTATGAAGTGGCAGGCGATCGGCCTTCGCCCCGTGGATGCCGAATTCATTTCCTCGCGCAAATTTCAGATCTCCGAAATCGCGCGGATCTTCCGGGTGCCGCCGCACATGCTGGCCGACCTGGAGCGGGCGACCTTCTCGAACATCGAGCATCAGTCGCTCGAATTCATCCGGGATACGATCCGGCCCTGGCTCGTGCGCTGGGAGCAGGCGCTCACCCGGGACCTTATTCCAGCGGAGGATCGGGACAAGTATTTCGTCGAGTTCCTGATAGACGGCCTGATGCGCGGGGACCTCAAGTCGAGGTACGACTCTTACGCGATCGGCCGCAACAATGGATGGCTGAGCGCCAATGACATCCGGCGCCTGGAAAATATGAATCCCCTGCCTCCCGAGCAGGGCGATGTTTACCTGATCCCGCTCAACATGGTGCAGGCGGGAACGGCACCGATTGGGTCAACCACAGTAGATAAGACAAAGGACGGCGGCAACCAATAGCCGCCCGGCAATCTAATCAGGAATGCACATGGGCTGCTCGCGCAGCCCTTTTTCATTTCCGGGAGTGCCCATGAATAGAAACAGGGAGCGCAGATTCACCGGCAATTGCGAACTGCGCACGATCGTTCCGGAAACGGGCGGGCGCGCCAAGATCGCAGGACACGCGGCGGTCTTCAACTCGCTGTCGGAAGATCTCTGGGGATTCCGCGAAAAGATCGCTCCTGGGGCGTTTGCGTCGGTGCTCGGGAAATCCGATATCCGCGCCCTCCTGAACCACGATCCAAACTTCGTCCTCGGGCGCACAAAGAGCGGCACGCTTCGAGTCCAGGAAGATGAAACGGGACTCGCCGTCGAGATCGATCCGCCCGAGACAGGATGGGCTGACGACCTGCTCGTTTCGATCGGCCGCGGCGACATCAGCCAGATGAGCTTCGCATTCAGGGTGGGCGAGGAGTCCTGGGAGAAGGCGGACGGTATCGATATCCGCACGATCCTCAGCTTTGACGAGATCTTCGATGTTTCGCCAGTGACCTACCCGGCATACCCCGAAACGGATGTATCGCTTCGGGAAGGGCTCGACCCCAGAGAGCTCGAAGCGGCAATCGTCTCTGCCTGCCGCCGCATGAGACAGCAACCGGAGGACACGGCGATCGTGCAGGAATACCTCCGCATATTGCGCTTTTTGATCGACGGCCCCGTTCAGCAGGACGGGGAAAGTGAAGTTCCGCAGGACGGCCCGCGCGCGCGGAGCCTGAACCAAATCATGCGCCGGCTCCACATCCTGGAGCTGGAGCAATCAATCGAGGAGACAATCCAATGAAGGATCTGAACGAGCTCCGCAGACGGCGGGGCGCAATCATCAAGGACATGCGGGCGCTGACGGACAAGGGCGACGCGGAAAAGCGCGAGCTCACCGCCGAGGAGAACGACCAGTACTCCCGCATGGAGTCTGACCAGGAGAAGCTCAGGGTCGAGATCGAGCGCGAGAAACGCCAGGCTGCGCTCGACCGCGAGCTCGAATCGTTCGACCGCGAGCCGGGCCGCATGCCCGAACCGGCAGCGGGCGGGGAAAGAAACGCAAACCCTCGCGCATCCGAGGAGTACCGCACCCAGTTCAGCGACATGCTCTGCCGCGGCTACCGCCCGAGTGAGCACCGGGCGCTGCAGGCCGACAGCCAGGTCGGCGGCGGCTACCTCGTCGCCCCCGAGCAGTTCGTCAACAAGCTGATCGAAGCCCTGCGCGACCAGGTCTTCATCCGGCAGCTTTCGACCGTGATCCCGGTCCAGAGCGCCATGAGCCTCGGCGTGCCCGTCCTTCAGACGAGGCCGGATGACGCCGACTGGACCGTGGAATTGAAGACCGGGACTCCTGATACCGCGATGGCCTTCGCCAAGCGCGAACTTCATCCGCATCCGGCAGCAAAGAGGATTCTGGTGTCGACCTTCCTGCTCAACAACTCCGTGCTCCCGGCCGACCAGATCGTCCGCGACCAGCTGGCCTACAAATTCGGGATCACCCAGGAAAAAGCATTCATGACCGGGTCCGGTGCGGGCCAGCCCCTTGGCGTCTTTACGGCCAGCCCGAACGGAATCAACACCGACCGCGATGTCGCAACAGGAAACGGCGCGACTGCGATCGGAGCCGACGGTCTGATCAACGCAAAGTACGCGCTGAAAGCCCAGTACCAGAAAACCGCGCGCTGGATCTTCCACCGCGACGCGATCAGCGGCATCCGGAAACTGAAGGACAAGAACGACCAGTACCTGTGGCAGCCGGGCCTGGTCGGCGACAGGCCAGACACGATCCTGGAACTGCCGTTTTACATGTCCGAGTATGCCCCGAACACGTTTACAACAGGACTGTACGTCGGCATCATCGGCGACTTCTCGTTTTACTGGATCGCGGACTCGATGGAGTTCTCGATCCAGGTGCTCAAGGAGCTCTACGCCGAGTCGAACCAGGTCGGATACATCGGCCGCATGGAGTGCGACGCGCAGCCGGTGCTCTCGGAAGCCTTCGTCCGAGTGAAGCTCGGATAACCAGCCGCAGGAATAGGGGCCGGGACAATCCGCCCGGCCCCGGACAAACCATCATAGGAGACAGATATGAATCTCAGCAAAGCGGTAAAGGCGGCTCGCGTTCTCAATGGCGTGGCCGCAGGCACGACCGATCAGAATGGGTCGGTGGTCGACATGCAGGGTTTCGAGGGGGTGCAGTTCGTGGCGCTTTTCGGTGCCCTCACTGCTACCCAGGTCACGAGCCTGAAGGTGCAGCAAGGCAGCCTTGCGGACGGGTCCGACATGGCCGATCTTGCCGGGAGCCTACACACGGCCCTAGCCGACACGGATGGCAACAAGTGCCTGGTGACGGACGTATTCCGCCCCCAGAAACGTTATGTACGGTGCGTCGTGAAACGCGGGACGGCGAACGCCGTGATTGACGGCGTACTTGCGCTTCTCTACAGCCCGCGCGTCGAGCCGGTCACAACCGACGCCACCGTCAAATCGACGAAGCTTCTTGTTTCCCCCGACGAAGGGACGGCATAGGCGATGAAAATCCGCCTGATTACTTTGATGGCGGGGCCGGAAGGTGTCTTCCCGCCGGGATCGGTGATTGAGGTTTCCCCCGAGGAAGCCCGGACACTGATCGCCGGCGGGTATGCCGAACCGGTCCCGCGGCCGGCCGCGCCGCCAAAGGACGAACTGCCCCCGGTTGAAACAGCGGCAGTTCAACCGGGCAGCAGGGCTGTGCGGCCGGAACCCAAGGCCCGCAAGACTCCGTAACCGCTTTCTTGATCCGGGTCATCGTGCCAATGGAAATCCAGCAGGGCCGCGCTGTGCGGCCCATCAAACCACTGCTTTCCTGGGAACTGAAGGCAGGCAGTGCGATCACGCTTCCTGCCGACCTTGAAACAATCCTTATCCGCGAGGGGTTTGCGGAGCCGGTCGGGTCCACCATCAGCCATATCGAGGCCACATAGTGGGACTGAAGCTTGTCACGCCTCCCGAGGTCGAGCCCGTCACGCTCGAAGAAGCCAAAGCCCATCTGCGCCTGGACGGCGATGCCGACAACGATTACGTGTCGGCGCTGATCGCGGCAGCTCGGGAGCGAGTCGAGCTCTTCCTGCGGCGCGCGCTGATCACTCAGATGTTCGAATGCACGATCGACGACTTTCCGGCGTATGACCGCGCGATCGATTTGCCGAGGCCTCCGCTCCAATCCGTGGAATGGATCAAGTATTTGGATAGCGCGGGAGTGCTGCAAACGCTCGATCCCGGGACATACATAGTGGACGCGTCGTCGAATGAGATCGGGCGCATCGCGCTTGCATGGAACCGGCTCTGGCCCTTCACGCGGTACACGATCAATGCCGTCACGATTCGGTTCGCTGCGGGCTACGGGGACGCGGTCGACGACGTTCCTCAGGCAATCAGGCAGGGGATTCTGATCGAGATCTCGAACCTCTACGAAAACCGCGAGGACGTCGTTGTCGGCCAGAACATCTCCATGTTTTCCCTTTCCGAGCGGTTGCTCTGGCCGTATCGGGCCCTGTCGGTGGAATGATGCGCGCCGGGCCGCTCCGCTGCAGGATCACGATCGAAGCTCCTGTGGAGACGCAGGGGTCAGACGGCTCGATCTCGACCACATGGGCTACGTTCACAGAAACCTCGGCCTCCATCGAGCCGCTCATCGGCCGCGAGTATTTTGCGCAGCAGCGGGAGCAGGCCACCGTGAGCCACAAGATACGGATGCGGCACCAACCCGGGATTACCCACAAGATGCGCGTCGTCTGGGGAACGAGGATTTTTGAGATCGAATCGGTCCTCAATGTCGGCGAACGCAACCGCGAAATCGTTCTGATGTGCCAGGAAAGCGTATGACGACGGCAACCCTCGACGAAGGAATCTTCGACTACCTGACATCTCATTCGGGCCTGGCCGCCCTCATAGGCACGCGCCTCCACCCGGACTACTTTCCCGAAGACGAGAAACTGCCCGCGATCGCGTACTCGCTCGAGGACGACCGCTCGATGCCCACACAGCAGGGGCCGTCGGCGTTGCGCCAGGCAATCTACAGGTTCGATATCTGGGCGGACACCGCAGCTGAGGCTATGGGCGTAATGAAGCAGATGTGCGCAGCTCTTGACGGCCACCGCGGATCCTTCAAGGGCCTCCCCGTTGTGGGGGTGTTCTTCGATGGCGCCGGGCGCAGCCGCGACCCGGACACGCAGACTTTCAACGTTTCAATGCGATTCACGATTCATTACCAGGAGAAAGAGACATGAGCGACGGAGTAATCGGTTTAGGGACTTTGCTGAAGATCGGCGACGGAGCCAGCCCGGAAGTATTCACGGCGATCGCCGAAGTCAAGGATATCAACGGGCCGGTGCTGAGCCGGGAGTTTGCGGAGTTCACGCACCAGCAGTCCGCGAGCGGCTACCGCGAATACAAGCCCACGTTCAAGAACTCCGGTGACGTGACCTTCAAGTGCAACTTCCTGCCCGACGACACAACGCAGGGATTCTCGACCAAGGGCCTGCTGAAGGACTACGAGGACGGGACGCTGCGCAACTTCGAGCTGCTATTCCCGGACACTGGCGCGACGAAGGCCGCATTCGCTGCCTATGTGGCGAACATCAGCCCCGGGGCTCCCATCGCGGGCGCCCTGGAACTCAACGTAACCCTCAGGGTCACTGGACCCGTGACCTGGAGCTAAATAATGACTCTGACGAAACAGCAGATCCTCTCGACCTTGCCGCGCCTCAAGGAAGTGGATGTCCCCGAGTGGGGCGGGTCCGTTTTCATCCGCCCGCTCACGATCCACGAGCAGGCGAAGCTCGCCGACCTCGGGACTAAGTATGAGAAGAGCTCCGTGGTCGACCGCATGAAAAACTGCACGTTGCGCCTTGTGCAGTGGTCCGTGTGCGACGAGCAGGGCAATCCCCTGTTCGAGGCCGGCGACCTCGAGCCTTTGATGAGCAAGGCAGCCAGCGCCTTCCTGCGCCTGCAGGACGCGATCCTCGCCCTTTCGGGCCTTACGGAAGAGTCGCGCAAGGAACTGGAAAAAAACTTGCTGAGCGCCCCGAGCGACGGGCCCGATTCCGACTAGCCGAGACGCTCGGGCGCACCGTAGCGGAGCTTGAGCAGACCCTCAGCTACTCGGAGTTCCTGGAGTGGATCGCCTATTTCCGCCTGGAATCCGGCAGCGGATCTTCATCGATTCCCCAATGGCAAAAGATGATGCAGTCGATGCGCCTTGTGAGTGAACTCCAGAAGGCAAAGGCATGAAACCGGACCGGCTCACAGCACACATCGACTACGAGGAAATCTGCCGTTGCGGCCATCCCCGCTACGAGCATCACCGCGCCTTCGGATGCATGCGCTGGGACGAGCGGAAGGGCGGCTGCTGGTGCCGCTGTGATGGGTTTGCCCGCCGCGATCGTCAGGACAGTTATGGCAGGCATTGAGATCCAGGGCTTCGAGGAACTCAGACGCAACACCGAGCATATCTGCAAGGACGTCCTCGACCGTGCGATCCAGGCGGCTGAGGACGCTGCGGCTCAAGTCATAAGGCAGGCCGTGGAGTCATCCGCACCGCGCCGGACGGGACAACTCGCCAAGAGTGTCATCGTCTATGAAAGCGTGAACCGGAAAGCCCTTACCGGCTCCGCGCGCAGACGGCTGCTTGTCGGCCCGGAAAAGCGCAAGGGTTTCTATGGGTACTTCTACAACTTCGGCCGCAAGGGGCAGCCCGCCAGGCCGTGGTTTGAAACCGCTTCCGCGGGCGTGGAAGAACAGGCCATGGAAGCGGGGATTGCCGCATTCCAACAAGTCATCGAGCAGGAACTCGGGAAGTAAATGCCCACCATCGGCAGGCTTTTTTATGAGATCGGCGGCGACACCGACCGGCTCCAGGCCGACCTACGCCAGGCCGTGGAGATGGCCAAGAATGCCGGCCTCGACGTCAAGCGCGCCGGGCAATCCTTCCTCGCCTCGTTCAACGAAGCCCTCAATCCCACGGGCCTGCTGACCGAGAAGCTCAAGCTTCTCGAAGCTGCGGGCAAATCGAGCGGCGACATCATCGCGGTCATGGGCGGCCAGATCAAAGCGGCCGCCGAAACCGCCAAATCCCACAGCCAGGCGATCGATCCCCTGGTCCAGAAGTATGCCGACCTCGCGAATGCGGCCAAGGGCGGAGGCTTCTCAATCGATAACCTCGGCAAGACCCTCACCAGCTTCGTCCAGAGCCCTGTGTCGGCCGCGAAGGAAGGGATCGCGGGCTTTGCCGAAAAGCTCGGGCCTGCGGCGGTCGGTCTCATGGGGATTGCATCGGCTGCCGTTGCGGCGGGTGTTGCCATCTTCAAGGTTGCCGAAAGCACCGCGGAGGAGGCGGAGCAGATCACGAACCTCTCCTTGCGAACCGGCATTGGCGTCGAGCGGGTCCAGAGCCTGCAGAAGGCAGCCGAACTCATGGGAGTGAGCGGCGAAACGGTCGTATCGGCGGTCTCGAAGATCAACCGCGAGCTCGGGAAGTTCGGCACGGGCGGCGAGTTCACGAAAGGGATCACATCTCTCGGCATATCCCTGGAAGACGCCTCCGGCAAGTCGAAGACCGCCATCGACCTCCTTGGGGAGCTCCGCACGAAGCTCCTCGCCATCGAGGACCCCGCGGAACGCGCCCAGGTCGCTGCAGCCGTCCTCGGCAGGCGCAACCAGGAACTCGCGCCGCTCCTCCTGAACTCGCAGGAAAATCTCTTCGAGCTGGCAAAGCAGCTCGAGGAAACCGGCGCCGTCATGGACAAGGTCGCGATCGACCAGGCGATGAAGCTCGACCAGAAGCTGGATGTCCTCACAGCGCGCTTCGCCACTGTCAAGACCGTCGCGAAGGAGGCGGCAGTCGAGACCGCTCTCGCGGTCAGTGACATCTTCACCGGGGACTTCTGGAAGCTCCTGGCAGCGAACCTGGCCAAGGGCGCCGGGATGCAGAGCGCCTCCCTTGCCTCCATGCAGATGAGGATCAAGGAAGCCACCGACGCCGCGATCGAGGCCTCAAAGAAGCAGGAGGATGCCGGTAAGAAATCGGCCGATGCCGCAGGCCTTGCCCACATGAAAGAAGAGGAGCTTTACAACGAGCGCCTGAAGCTCCTCTCCCAGGGGAAGGAAAACGTCGATCTCCTGCTGAAGCTCCAGGATGCCCAGGACAAATTCAACACGGCGATCGAGAAGGGCCTAAGCCACAAGGAAAAGGAAAAGGCGCTCAATGCTGTGCTTTCGATCCGCGAGGAGATCAAGGCCAGAGAGGAAGCGACCAAGGGACTCTCTGAATGGATCGAGAAAATCCGGGAGCTGAAGCCGCTTGATGCGTCCAGCCTTGCCCCGTCGGACGTGCTCAAAAAGCAGATCGAACAGGCAAAGGCCCAGATCGACTCGCTCAAGGAGGCCCTTGCCGCTCCCGGGGAGAAATCTCGGGAGGAACTCGAATGGCTGCAGTCCCAGGTCAAGGCCAATGAAGAGAAACAGGGGCAGCTGACCGAGCAGAGACAGCTCCTGGAGCACATCGCCGGCCAGGTCACGGCGATCACGCTCGCGGACGACAAGGAACTGGCCGCGCTCGGGAACACCGTCGCGGCGCGCGAGAAAATCCTCCACCAGGTGACCGAAGCCGAGAAAGCCCTCAAGTCCATAAACCAGGACATGGAACAGACGGCAAAGATCCAGGCCGACATCGACCGGATCGGCCACGCCGCGCTCGTTCCCAACCAGAAGGATATCGAAGCCGGCCTGAAGAAGGCTGACGCGGACATCCTGAAGCGCCTCCGGGAGTATGCCGCGGTCGAGGATGCGATCGACAAGGCCGCCACCACCTCGAAGCTCGAGCAGTTGCGCCTGCAAGAGCAGATCGTTGGGACCGTGATCCCGATGAACAAGGATCAGCGCGAGCAGATTGAGATCGAGAAGGTCCACCTGCAGTTCGCGATAAAAGCGGAAGAGACCCGGGTGCGCTTTACCCAGATCCGCGCCGAGCTGATGGATAAGATCAACAAGCTCGATCCCTCGGATCCGCTGCGGAGCAAGGCGCTCGAGGATATGTCGAAGCTGGCGGCAGCCGAGAACGAGCAGCTGGCAATCCTGCAGAAACTCGAAGGCGCTGAGGTCCTGAAGGAGCACAAGAAGGACATCATCGAGGCCGCCCAGGAGATCCGAAACCAGGTCAGCACGGTCGTGAACGACTTCGGCAAGAAGGTGGCCGACTCGATCGTGCATTGGAAGAGCCTCGGCAGCGCCGTGAAGGATTTCTTTACGAGCCTGGCGGAATCGACGCTTCGGATCGTCATGGAAAGGCTCTTTAAGCCGCTGCAATCGTCCATCGAAAAGGTCATCGACTCCCTGTTCGAAAAGCTCTTCAACCCGGGGAGCAAGAAATCGTCTGCCTCGAACCTGGCCCCCGAGGCGGGTTCCTGGGGGAACCTCCTGGGGACGGCCGGGAGCGGGCTGCCGGACTGGCTCAAGGCTGCGACGACTCCGGCTGAAGCGGGCACGAGTATCTCAGGACTACTCGCGGCTGGTAATCCACTTCTGCAAGTCTATTCGCCCGTCGAGTACCCCTCGGCACAGTCATCCCCGGATTTCGTGGGCCCCACGCTCGACATGGTGAAGGGCGGAACATCGGGCGGCATATTCGGCGTGGGCGGAACGGCAGGCTCCCTGATCCAGGGTGGACTCATGGCCGGCGGCACGGCGGCATTCCTCGATTCGTTCAGCCAGAAAGGCGTACGGGGTTGGGCGGAGGCCATCGGCGGAGGAGCTGCGATTGGCGCAGCGATCGGGTCCGTGGTGCCGGTCATTGGCACGGCAATCGGGGCAGCAATCGGTGCCGCCGCGGGGGCTCTTGCCAAAGGAATCCAGGCTCTGGTCGGCGCGATCAAGGGCAAGAACGCCTACCAGGCTGGCGCGATGGAACTCGGCCGCGACTTCGGCGGCATCAGCATGTCCCCGGACGACTTTAAGAAGTGGCTCGAGGGAGTAGGAATTTCCGAAAGTCAGGCGTACCCGATCCGTAAGGACATCGAGTCGAGCTCGAAGTTCCTGGCCGAGGTGGCAGGACCCCTGGCCGCGGCACAGGGCAAGACGCAGGAGTTCCTGAAGTCGCTCGAAGCGGTCAAGACATCCTGGGGGACTTTCGACTTCCGGAAGCAGTACGAACTGGGCGAACTGACCGGCGACTGGACGGCTCTCGACGAGGCCTTCAACGCGGCATTCAAGGACTCTCAGGCGCTGAACCAGAACGTCCCGGACTGGCAGACGAAGCTCACCATGCTCGGGGACCAGACCAAGAAGACCGCAAGCGAATTCCAGAACCTCTACAAGCAGTTCGAGGAGAACAAGACGGTTTCGGACGAGTTCGCGGATTTCCTCAAGAAGAACGCGGACGCGCTCGACGAGGCGGCGAAATCATCTTCGGCGTTCGCTGATGAACTCGCGCTTGCAAGGAAAGCCCTGGAGATCAAGCCCCTGCTCGACGGACTGACAAGCCTCCGCGACGGGATCTCCGGCATGATTCCGGCGGTCGAGACGATGTACGACAAGTTCCTCAAGACCGGCGACATCACGGATGCGTTCGCGGCGAAGATCACGGAATTGGGCGGCGACATCGGGAAGTTCACCGAGGTGTCCGGCCTGGTCAAACTCAACAGCTACTTCGGGGAGATGGTCCAGCATTTCAGGGACACCGGAGAGATCCTCCCTGACCTTCGCGACCTCTTCCAGCAGTTTGGCGGCGATTTGTCGGCGCTGGACAAGGCCGCGGATCTACCTGGCCTAAAGTCTTCACTGGGTTTCATTCAGGATCTCTCGGACGAGCTCACCAAGTTCCTGCCGGAACAGACCGCCATCCAAAAGCTGATGGCGGGAACCATGGACCAGTCCGTTATCGACGCGCTCACGGGCGCCGGCATTGCCCCCGAAAGCCTGACGAAGATTACCGGCCTCCTTAAGATGGAGACCGGCTGGGATGAGGCGGTCAAGCAGTTCCAGCAGTCGGGCAAGCTCATTCAGGGCGGGCTGCTCGATCAGGCTCTTCAACAGTACGGCGGCAGCGCCGGCCAGACGGCTGTCACCCGGTACGGCCAGGGCTTCAACACCATCACCGATCAGTTGCTTTCCGGGACCAAGGCCGCGATGGATGCCGCCTTCCGCAATGAAAGAACCGGCGTCCTCGACATCCTGAAGCAGGCCGCGGGAGACATCACCAAACAGGTCGGCGACATCACGAAGCCGATCGAAGACCAGTTCACGGTCGTGAGCACGAACATTCAGACCGCTTTCCAGGCGGCAGCGGCCGCGGCAATCGCCGAGCTCGACAAGATCCTCGCCAAGATCGAGGAGATCAAAACCGCCACCAAGGACATTATCCCGGTCCCGGAGACGCCGGGGAACGAAGAGCCCGTGTCCCCGGAGCCCGGATCGGGTGAAACCATTCCAAACATGATCGAGGCGCAGGGAATGACGGGCGCCTATATCGACCTGCGCGGCGCCACAATCTTCGGATACGACGAGTTTGCCCGCCGGGTTGCCGAGGCCCAGGCGATGAACGCCCGCCGCTCAGGCATCCACGCCGTTGCATGATAAGGAGAAATCGCATGAAAAGAGTACTTGTTTGCAGTACCTGTCTGCTTAATCTGACCTTTTTGTTTGCCGCACCGACTCGCGGCACCGTGGTCCAGGCGACATCCGGCAACACCGTCACGCTGGCATGGGATGCCAACAGCGAGACTGATCTAGCGGGATATAAGGTCTACTGGGGCCGCAAGTCGCGCCAGTACGACAACTCGCCCGTGCCGACAGTCACTCCAAGCGCGAATCCTACCTTCACGACTCCTGCACTTGCGAACGGGACGTGGTATTTCGCCGTTACCGCCTACAACACGGCAGGGCTTGAGAGCGGATACTCAAACGAAGTGTCGACGACGATCGCCACAGCGCCGGCGCCGCCGAAATCCCTGCGCATCTGGATCCTCCAGGCGCTCATCTGGCTGGGACAGCACCTGAAGTTCTGGGCATGAGTTGACTTTGCCGGTCCGCCCTCAAATGCCGAAAAGGGGCGGAGATCGCTCTCCTGAGGGGTTGAGCCACGCCGCGGCGGGCCGGCAATCCAAACAAACATGATCACCGCAACCTATCGCTACTACGTCGACTGGGACAATGACGGCGATTTCAGCCTTCCCGGCGAGAATATCTCCGTGTTCGTCTTCGAGGCCTCCTGGGAGTACGGACGCGACTATGCCTCCCAGCTGAATGGCCGCAGCAAGGCCGGCAGCTGCCGCATCAGCCTCGACAACTCCGACAGCCGGTTCTCGCCCTTCAATGTTTCGAGCCCGATCTACGGCCAGATGCTTCCCGGCCGCCGTGTGCGCGTCACCATGCAGATCGGAAACGGCTCTGAAGTGACGATGTGGCAGGGCTTCCTCGAATCCATCACCCCGACCGTCGGGCCGATGGTGCGGGTGTCGACCGCCGAGCTTCTTGCTTACGGCTCGCTCGCCCACCGGTCTCTGCAAGGCCAGGTGTCGGTCCCGATGCACACGGACATCAAGACCGGCGACGCCGTCACCGAGGTTCTCGACCAGGCGCAGTTCCCGGCCGGCGAGAGAGTCGTTGATGCTGGACAGGGCACGATGTCCCGGTGGTGGGACCAGGGCACTGCGATCCAGGCGCTTCGCGACCTCGAGGAGACCGAGGCCGGTTTCCTGCGTGAGACCAAGGACGGGAAGATCGCCTTCGAGGATCGCGCCCATCGTCTTTCGGGTCCGCATACGGTTTCGCAGGCAACGTATGGCGGCGGCAGCCTGGTCCTCTGGAACCCACAGCAGGGCGATTCCTCGAAGGGCATCTTCAATTACATCGAGGCCGCGGTCAGAAGCTTCGATGTTTCCGAGGAAATGATCCTCTGGACGCTGGCCGGGACGCCGCCTGCAATCGCTCCCGGGGCCACGCTGTCAATCAAGGGCCAGTTCCCCAACCCCACGTCTCAGAGCGGCTACCTTGCAGTATCGGAATGGACGATTACCGACTACCAGGCAAACAGCCAGGCCGACGGCGGCGGCAGCGATCTCACCGAGCATGTCGATGCTGTGGCCACGAAGAGTGCGATCGAGATCCTGCTAGAGTTCACGAACAACGGCGCCGAAACTGCCTATCTCACGCTGTGCCGCTGCCATGGCGTCGCCGTCATCGAAAGCGATCCCGTCAAAGTCTGGGCCGAGGATGACGAAAGCAGGGATCGATTCGGCTACCTGCCATACACCAACGTCGGCAGATTCCTGACGAACATCGCCGAGGCGCAGGATCGCTGCGACCACTTCCTTGCCATCTACAAAGACCCGGTCCCGATCATCTCGTTCGATCTCAAGGCGAACTATGATTCGGCGCACCTTGCCGAAGCCCAGATCCGGGACGTCAGCGACCGCATCACCATCACGGCAGGTGCTCCCTACGGCCTTTACATCGACGAGGACTTCTTCGTCGAGTGGATCCGCCACAGTGTGGGCAGGGACAAGCTCCATGTCATGAGCCTGCTCTGTTCTTCGGTCGTATCGCATCACTGGCCTGCGAGCGGCACCCCCTACGAACCCAAGGTTATCCCGCCGCCCACAACCGGGGGATCGCCGCATGTGCCCGACGACCTGTGGACGAACGCGATCGCTTCAGGCTTGCGCCTCGCGATCGGCGCCGTGGCCGACAAGTGGAACGTGGACATTGATGAAGCGGAGATGCGGGCGAAGCTCTTCGCTGAGGGCTTTTCCGAGACAAGTGTGGACCTGCGCACGCCAGCGGAGGGCGGCACGCTCGTGCACAACGGCACGGACTCATGGGTGGTCACGGGCCTTGCGGCAGGAAAGTTCGGCCTCGCAAAGCGGGTCAAGGTGGAAACCCCGGGACGCCTCTACTTTGCGTTCAGGCTGCACAACACCAAGGGCTGGAGCGTGTGGACGGACGGCAACGACACTCCGGAAGTGGTGATCGACTACCTCGACACGGAAGACCCCAATGCCGCGGACATGGGGCCGCCTAAAGACTGGGCGGTGGAAGTGATCAAAGGCTCGTCACCGAACTCGTGCCGGATCGTCGCATCCCGCCCGAAGGTCAATGGTCACAAAATCCTCTTCGGTGTTTTTCAGATCAAGGATTCGACAGTCGGCCAGTGGCGGGGCATCGCGGACGATTCGGGTGTAGCAGGAGGCGCCGAGGTCTGGTACGACGGCAGCGCGCAGGCGCACATATTCGATCCGGTCAATTTCACGATTACGATCGGTCCTGGCGGGCCCGCCGACTATGGCGCGGATGTGATTGCAAATGGCGGCCTGCTGCTCATGGATGTGCGCTGCGGCCAGTTTCATCATGACTGGGTCATCTGGAACGGGCTTGCGCCGTCGCAAGTCAACGGCAACGTATTGCGTGGTTGCGGCGTGGAACCGGCAGAGGGCAGTCCTGATGAAGACGGGCTGTACCAGGACGTGCGCATCATGATTGTAAAGCCGCCTTGGACGTGGACAGGTGAAGGACACCAGGGCGCTCAGCCCGGGATGGGTGAATGGGGCGGCGAGTACTGGAAGAACGGCGGCGACAAGGACACGCAGACATTCGAGAGCGAAGACATCCTGTATGACCCGGCAGTGAGTTTCGAAGACCTGCAGGGGCGCGTGTGGTTCGGAAACGCCCTCTGCTTCTCGGACGACGACACCTACTCGCCCTGCCCGAAGGACCCGGGCGATCCGACCGATCCGGGCGTCATCATCATAAAGTGGAGCTCCCATATCGTCATTGACTGCAACCTGGGCAGCATCTTCTACCTGCTGCTGACGGCGGACGCGATCCTCGATCCGCTGGTGAACGCGAAACACTGTAAGCCGATCATCCTCATCGTGCAGCAGGACAGCGTGGGCGGCCACAGGCTCACGCTTGACGACATCTACAACACCGGCATCGACATCGACGACGTGGCGCTGTCGGGGGAACCGGACGGGCGCGACTACTTCGGGTTCATGCACAACGCGGATTACGAGGAGACGGATGTGGTCGCTTTCGTGAGGGGCTACTGATGGCGGTGCCGACCTTTCTCAACGCGCCTTTCCGGTCGCTGAAGATCACGGTCACGGACGTGGCCGACATCATCACGAATTTGCGGAGCGAGCTCCTGGCGCTGGCCGATCCCTGGACGGAGCCAGTGTCGGGCACGTTCAAATCTCCGGCACGAACTGACGGCGTGTTCTTCACGATCACAGTGGCGAAGATCAGTGCGACACGCATCAGTTACGTCGTGAAGGACCACCAGGGGCTGCTTGTCAACAACGACACCGACACCCGCCAGGATATCAAGGCTTCCGGCACGACCGACGTCTACATCTACACGAGTCCCTTTTACGTGATCGTCGACTCCGCCGGGGCGACTGCTGGGACGCCGGAATGCTGGGGCGCGGGTGTTGCCTGCCGCGAACCTGAGCCGCTGGCGGTTCCCCGACCGAGCTACTGGGCCTCGCGCGGCCCCCGGCATGCTTCTGGCTCCTATGCCCTTACCTACAACGGCTGGTGGTACACCTGGTATCTGAGCGTCGGGGGGACTGCCTATGCAACGGACAACTACGGCATCCTCAACCTGCGCTCAAAGGCGGTCAACTACTACATCGATCGCTTCTCGATGTCCGGCACCCTGATGTTCATCTCGATGGAAATGGTCGCCTCTGCCTATCTCCTGGGGCGCAGGTTCAACACCCTGATCTCCGACGGCATTCAGCCGGATCAGAGCGAGTGGGCGGTGCCGCTTGACGCGGAAACGGTGGGCACGTTCCGCGCGTTGGGTTGGGGTGTGCTGGGACTAGGTATGTCGGTCCACTACGAACAGAAGGTCTATGTGAGGGTTGCCTGATGGCTGTGCCCTCCTACCTGAACACGGCCTTTCGCTACTTCGAACGTGTCGGCGTGACGGACGTCCAGCAAATCATCGACGATGTCGAGGACGAAGTGCTCGCAAGCTCCGGCCTGGGGGACGTGGCATGGGCGCCGTGGACGAATCCGGGCGCTGGACTGTACAAATCCCCGGTCGACGCCTGGAACCGCTTCATGGACGTGCTTCTCACAAGGGTCACGCAGCAGAAACTCGAGATGAGGCTGCGCAACCAGGGCGCGGAAACGATTATGACTCGCCGCATCATCCTGTCCTCATCGTACACCTGGACGGTGCGAATCTACAGCGGTCCCTACCACCTGCTTATCGACGTGTACATGGGAGGCGCGGCCAGCCAGGGTTTCAGCGCCGGCATTCTGGACCTGAGCCCCGATCCGCAGGACAGCCACAGCCTTTACGTATACGGCACCGGCCCGTACGACACTTCGGACTTCAACGACAACACCGACAACGCCGACAGCGCGTTCATAAAGGCAGGAACCAGCGCGGCCGGGCACACCAACTGCGTGGCGCTCTATGGCGTGGTCGGAAGCGGCGGAGGGTTCGGATACAGGACGCTGAGCGGCGCGCGCGTCTATCGCACGAGGGAGTTCTGGACGCAGCAGATCGGCGCGACCGGAATGTACGGCTACTACCACTATGCGGGCATGGCCTACCAGCAGCTGTTCTGCCCCACGGCCTTGTGCAAGGAAGGCAGCAAGCAGTACGTGCCGATCGACACGGGCAAGCTCGGCGTCTTTCGCGTCATCGGCGCGGCGCCGCGGCCGGAATCCAATTGGGCGGTCTGCGCGAGGATGGCCTGAATGAGCGTGCTGCCCTGCTACAACACCTCGTTCCGTTACCTGAACACTGCCGGAGTCACGGACGTGCAGACGATCATAAACGATCTGTACGCGGAGCTGGTGGCGCATGGAGGCTGGACCTGCACGGTCGGCGGCATCGGGTCGTCGCCGACCGAATTCAAATCGCCTGCCCGCGCCGACGGGGCGTTCTTTACAGTCAACCTGACGCGCGCGTCGGCCACGCGGCTGTCCTGGATCGTCAAGGACCAGTACGGGATCCTGGTCAATAACCAGACCACGACCAAGCAGGACATCGACGCCGGCGGCACGGCGATTGACTACTTCACCGGACCGATGCACGTGTGCGTCAACGCGCTTCGGGCAACACCGGAAACCATGCACTGCGGCATGGCCGAGCAGTCGCCCGAGGGAAGCGATTCCATCCCGTACGCGGTCATCTGGGCGCACAGGGGACCCAGGAACGACGCGGGCACGCTGGCGGCAGACCGATATTGGAGCAATGTCTTTCTGAGGCTTAATGGCGCGACAACGTACTACGCTTCTGCAACTAACTCGATCATGAGAGGGAGGCTCACGAGCGCTCGCACCCGAAGCCAAACCATCGCCGGAACCTGGCAATTCTTCCCCCTGGAGTTCGTGGACTACTCGAACTACGTCTGGATGGGCCGCGCCGCCCAGTGCATCCTTGTGGACCAGTCGCAGTTTGCCGCAGGTGCCGAGATCACGGTGCCCTTGGGGGGTGCCGCCACGGGCGTTTTCAAGGTGGATGGGTGCCTCGCGACTTCCGGGTTGAGAACGGCATGGAGGAAAGGCTAGATGGCAGCCCCGGTATTCCTGTCGTCGAGTTTCGCCTACTTCGAACGGCAGGGCGTAAGTGACGTGCAGACCATCATGGATGACATCGACCACCAGGTGAAAAACCATACGACCCCTGCATGGACGAACCCAAGCGCGGGCCTCTACAAGTCGCCCGTGGACGCCGTCGGGCGCTTCTTCGACGTCCTCTTGACCAGGGTCACGCAGTACAAGCTCGAGTGGCGCGTGCGCGATTATCTTGCGAACACGATCTGCACCCGGCGCATCAACCTGCCAGCGGCGAACACATGGACCGTGCACCTGTGGTTCGGCGAAAACCATCTGGAGGTCGGCGTCGATTGCGGATCGGCGGCGCCGGAGTTCCTGATGGCCGGACTGCTCGACTGCTCGCCGGACGCGCAGAACTCGCATACGCACAACGTCTATGGCCACGGTAGCCGGACGAATGCCGACGTCGCGGACGGCTACGCCACCGTCATCTACGCCGTCATGTGGGACAACAACGCCGCCGGCGCGGTCAACACGGTCCGCCTGCAGACCTTCTCGCCCCAATCGTACGGGCAGGCCGCCGTCCTGACCATGAACGGCGCGCGGATGTACCGCGAAGCGGCGTACTTCGCGCTGCCGACAGGTGAGGCATCAAACTATAAGATCGCCGGAAGGCGTCATCAGACGCTCATCTGCGACGCCGCACTGCCGTATTTCTCCCGGATCACGGTGCCGGTTGACGCAGGGGTGTCAGGAACCTTCATGGTGACCGGGCAGCCCGCCTCTGGCGGCCAGAAGCTCTGCATGAGGATTGCGTAACCGTGCGGATGCAGATCATAAAACTCTCGGGGGCGCATCACGACGAGGCGCTGGCCGCGTCCGTCAATGTCGTCAGCGGATCAAACCTGATGGCCGAGTTTGCGGCGATCGCAAACGACGGATGCATGTGTGAGTTCGCCTCGCTGAACAAGCTTGAGCAGAGCATCGACCTCTGGAATCTGCGCCTTCGTACCTGGGACACGGAACCCGAACACTGGGGCGCAAGCAAGGCGCCGGAAGACTTCCCGGCGCCTGAATGCATAAACCTGCTTCACGCAGAAACGCAGTGGTACCAGGTCACGTTGATCGGCGCGGCCAACAAGGCGAACTGCGACATTTCGGCAAGCGCCACCAGCGTGAACGTCTACGACGGCATAAGCGGCCCCCCGCCGGGGAACATCTCGCCTCCCGGCGGTGGCGTGATCATGATCATGGACGAACAGGAACACGCGCATTACGGGAGCCGCGGCGCGACCAATTACAGCCAGCTCGTGCGCGGCTGGGACAATACCGTGCCTGCTCCGCACTACGGCCATGACATGGGTGCCCAGAACCCGGGGCCCCCGCCGGTGCCGCCGGACACGAAGCACGACGCCATCTTAATGAAACAGTTCAACACATCGCTGACGCACTTCATTGCGATGGCAAGCGAGCAAACCGCAATGCTGCCGCGGCCTCTCAACTACTCGCCTTCCGGATCGCGCAACGGAATCTTCATGCCGATCATCCTTCGTTACCTTGCGGACAGGCGGATCGCAAAGACGGTGAGCACAGTGCGACGCCGGACCTTGGGGACACCGGCATAAGCGGGGCGATGACCTATACGCTGGAGGGCATGGAGTGGGAGAAGTGGGAAAACTGATTCTTGAGGGCGCGGCCGGCGCCTTGATCGAAATCGTGATCCTGGTGGTGACCGGCGTAGTCCTCCTGGACCGCGTAAAAAACCTGACCCGGGATCTCAATACGAGGGTGGGCGCATTGGAGCACTGGCGCGACGAACACATATCGAGCACCCAGCCGCACGCGGTCTGCATCCTCGAGGACCGCAGGAAGCTCGACGAGCACGAACGTCTGGAGAGGATCGAACGCAAGATTGACCGCCTCGAAGAGCGAATCGATGCCCTGACCGAGAAGATCCATGAGCGAAACTGAGATCCTGCGGTTCATCAGGCAGACCTATGGCGGGATGATCGCCGAATCCGCCGCGAAACACCGCCACCGGCCCGAGGTCCTCGCCGGAATCGTCATGCGCGAGACGAACGGAGGCCTCTCGCCGCTGCTCGACCGCCAGGGGCCGGAGGGCCGCGGAGACCGCGACAAGCAGGGCCGATGCCACGGCCACGGCTTATGTCAGATCGACGACCGCTCCTTCCCGGAATTCTGCGCTGGACCTGATTGGAAGGACCCCGCAAAGAACATCGATATGGGCGCCTGCGTGCTTAGCCGCAAGCGGGCGTTCCTCGCGGCGAAAACGCTCGGCTTCCGGCTCACGAACGACGACCTGGAAAGGGCATCGATCGCTGCCTACAACGCCGGCGAAGGCCGCGTGCTCAAGGCTATCGAGCAGGGCCGCGATGTTGACAACCTGACAGCGCACAGCGACTACGCCGCCGCGGTCCTGCGATTCGCCGAGCAATACCTGAAACTGGAGGAATGACGTCGTGGATTGGCACGATTGGATGCGCAACGACAAAACGATGCTCGGGCTTCTGATCGTCTTTGTGCTCCTCTTGTGGGCCTGGGTGCGTGAGCCGAAACTGTTTGACCTGGTGAACCTGTTCGCCGGCGCCCTGATCGCTCTGATTACGGGCGCGGTTCTGAAAAGGAACGGCAATGGGAACAGCAGCGACACGCAGGATCCACGGAAATGAGAACCCTTATTGATTGTCTGAAATGTCTTTGCCTGATCGCCGCCACTTTTGCCCTGGTCGGGGCGGGCCTGGCATTCCGGGAGATCGGGAGAGTTTCGCAATCCGCGACAGCCGCAGCTGCTGAAATCAGGGGTGTGGCCCAGGAACTGAGAAAAATGGCGGCCGCCGTCTCGGAATACGCCCAGCACCAGACAAAGCAGCTCATGGATCCACGAAACCAGAAGGCGCTCGATGCCGGCATTCAGGCGCTTGCCGTCTTCAATGGCACCGGCAGGCTCATCAACCGCGAGGTGATTCCCCGTGCAATGGATGTCCTCGACAACCTCTCAAATGCTGCGGCCTCGCTCGAAAAGGCAATCCAGGCTACGGACAGATCGGTCAACGCCGAGCTGCTGCCGGAATCCCAGAGGCTTCTCTCGGCCACCTCCGAAGCGATCGCAGCCACAAAAAGCACGATCGACGGAGCCTCCAATCAGATGATTCAGACGGGCAACGATATCCATGCGATCCTCGCCGATCCCGCTCTGAAATCAATCCTGGCTGAAACGCAAGAAATCGCGTCTCATGCCGACGGCATTGCGGCCAACCTCGAGGAGTCATCCAAACAGATGCCCTTGATCGCCGCCGACGTCGAGCGGATCGCAGCAACCAGTTCTCGTTACAGAAAAGCAATCCTGTTGAGTCAAATCCTGTCCGCTCTCGCACGGGCATTTTTCTAAGGAGAAAATATGATCAATCTGTTGAAACGCATCGGCGGCGCCCTGAAGGACGCCGTGGTTCAGATTTTCGGTCTGCAGGTCGTTTTCGGCCCCGGAACCGGGGAGGTCAAGAAGGCCGCCATAATGGATTTCCTGAAAAACGCTATCGGCATTGGCGAACTGGCCCTCGGTCGGGACATCGTTGATGAGGCCGAATTCGTGGCTGGCCTTGACCAGGCCGCAGAAGGAGTGCTCCGAGCTTTGAAGGCTACAAATCTCTGGCAAAAAACTTTTAGCACCGGAATATCATCTTGATGAATTTCCATCAATCGGGGCGGTTGCCGCACGGCGAATGACTGTGTCAACTACCTGACGTCCCCTGATGCAGGGATCTAAGTCCTTACTGCATTAAACAAAGGGACCCATTTGTTAAAGAAGGATCGTGCGAATTCTCTATATTCCTCGAAGACCGATGCTGGCATGAGCCTCGAATGAATCCAATCATTCCGATAAGAACGCCTGACCTGACAGATGTCATCACAGAGTTCAAATACAGAGCCTCGCGAAAGTATCGAGAATTGGCGAGATACGAATGAAAACAACTGCGCACTCCCACATCTTCTCAGAAACTTTTCCATGTCCCCAAGTGCAGGATTGTAGGTTGTTGATCCTCCCTTTTCGTTGAGCATTTGACCATAAACATCGGAGAGGTCGCGCAATTGCAGCAGGCGCTCAACAATTGTGGACATTACCCAGTGCTCGATTGCTTTTGTCAACGTTACAGAGGCAGCAGCAAAATCAAAACCTGCAAGTCCAAGATTGCGAATATACGCATACTCCGAGTTTGCCAGCAAATGACGTGTTTGCTCATCCAAAAACTGCCAGGCTGCGGTAAGGCGATTCCGAAGTTCAGGTTCTACTTCGCCCAAGCCCTCTCGAACAACGCGCTTACGCGTAGCATTGATCCTCGTTTCGAATAAGATTCTCTCTTCAGGAGGATCAAAGTATTTTCGGCCTATGAATATGTCGTGATCAAAGTTGAAATGCCGTTCGCCACTCGCGAGGCATTCGATCTGATAAAAGCGACCAAGGTTTACGAGTGTCTCCGGACCGGCGTGCAATTTGAAGCATCGATGAAAGCAGGTTGTACGAGTCTTATAGATCTCTGCCCAATCAACAGCTTCCTGATACACTTGCTCCGAAAGTAAATCTACAATCCGCTCGATTTTTCCTGTTCCTATTATCTCCAGGATCGCGGCTGTGAGCACGGGCTTCCAGAGCTGCAATAATCCTTGTTTCCCTCCAACGATCCTATCAGCCAGATGGCAGGTGTATTCCTGGATCGGCTCTGTCGGCAAAAGCAGCCCATACAGACCCGACAGGATAAGTGTCATGTCGACCTGCGTGTTTGCGTTCTCCCAAACGCCCAGATCAAAGGTGCGTTCCCGGTAGCAATCCTGAATTTGTCCAAAAAATCGACCTGTGTATCTGAGACATGCCGGCAGGTAGCGGCCCTCAAATGAGTTGCCCTCGAAGTCTGGCCCCAGGACCAGGTGTGCATTTCTCGGATCACGCCCGCGATATCCTTGCCGCTTTTCCTGATCGAGAAGGTGATTGCCAGCGATTAGCTGAAAAACCTGACGACGTACGTTCTGCAATCTCCGCCGGATATCACTGCTCAGAAGCAGTGAAACGGTTCCCAGATCCGCTCGGTAGGGCTCACCGCCGCTCTGTTTATGGTCGCTGCAGGAGATCAGGTAGAGCGTTTTTTTCATACTGACGGGACCCATCTCACCTATGGTGGTGCGGTACGCCTTGAATTTAGGATTCGTTCTGCGTTGGACAGATTCGGTCGCGTTACGTATTGACGATGATGTCGAGGACGGGGTGCGAAGCAGTCCTCATTAGGACTTCATTCAGAGGATGCCTATGTGCCCAGCCCGCATCATCGGATGAGTAGCGTCCACTGCCGGCAAACACTCGAGCTGAAGGAAGCTCCCTTAATAACCCATTCCAAGCATGCAACCATGTCGTCGTCTTGATCGTCGTGTGCGGGTGGTGTAGTACGACTGTGGGCCGGCGCTCTGAAGCAATGCGCCGGAATTCACGATTAACATCACTCCGCCAACTCTTTGCCTTGGATTGAGCGCGTGGATTAAAGATGGTAAGGTCGTGGCAGCCCAACACCATCACGCTCCTGGAATCGAGATCTATGAAATGGCTTGCTAAATCGGTAATTCTAAGTAAGTGCTTTTCTTGCTGCGGTGTGGGATAGGATTTTCCGGTAATGTGACAATCGCCAGTCTGGAGGTCAACCAGGCAAACCATTTCGACATGGTTCTCATGAATGAATTGCTGCGTCTGAGATACCCTTGATTTCTTTGAATCAATCCCTATGGAAAGATAGCGAGCATATCGTCTCAGATGCTCACGCAGTTGGTCGGATAAAACTGCCCTGCACTGTTCACGAGCCTCATGAAAAAGCAGTTTGGCTACTTCAGGATTAGGATGAATCCTATCATTAGCATGAGGGAGGCTGTCCGGGCTGCCGAACCTGATGAAGGCGCCCGGAGTCATCAAAAATTCAGTCTTTGCTCCCTGAGGCAAGAATTTGGCCACCTGCTCGAGCAGCCTAGCGGCCAATTCGGTTTCTCCGGACCAAGGGCCGTCAATGATGATCCTGCCGATAGTGGAACGGGGATCCCCGGCCACCCGTAATTTCCAAGTCTGCAGGGGATTCCGCCGTCCCTCTAGACGTGATTTAAATACCTCAACGTCATCCTGTACGGTTGGATTCAGGTCGCACCAATGCATCTCTCGGGCATAAAGCCTGACCGTTGGGTAGAGTTCTCTCGTCGAGGGCAAGAAGTCGCGAAGCGTGTCATACCAGGCGCGCTGCTCGTCCCTGTAAGGTGGGTCATTGTCCTGAGACTTGTGGGACTCGCAAAGCCCTATCCACCTGGCACGGTCGTAGCCAACCTGCAGCGCTTCGGGATACCGCTCCAGGGTAATCCTCCGACATTCGGTAAAATGTTGTGATTCATCGAACTCAACCACGAATCCGGGTTTCGGAACGAAATAATCGCAATTGGGCAGGTTGGATGTCTTGACAAACTCAGCAAATCCGCGATGTGAGGCTAGGGCCCGAAAAATCGCCTCCAGTTCAGCGTGCCATGGAGAGTTTCTATAATGCTCTGGCAGAGTGGCCGCTTCAAGGCGGCAGTTCCTCTCCACCCCGCCATAAATCAGCTTCAACATTTGAAAGAGCGTGTCCTTGCAGGAAGGACATCTTTCATCATGCTGTCCTCCAACACGGCTGCCGCCGCTCACTAATCGTTGTATGAGAGCCCTCCTTGGATTTCTAGGAGTCGTCTGATCTTCGATCACATAGCCGAGCGCCCGTAAGCAACGGTTTGTTTCACTTCCGCCACCGAATTCCTCCGGCCGAAGTTCTCTTCCGCAAGCATAGTACGAAGCAAGCGATAGAACGTACTTGGGCGGATATCTCCGGTCGTTGACGACCAAGTAAAACTTCCTTGAATCCCTTCCAGGAGGCACTCCTTTAGCGTCAATGTGTTGAAGCGCTCTCTCAACGTGTTCTCGTTGCAGTTTGGGAATCATGAATCGCGTGCTCCGGAATCCATTTGTTCTAGCCTTATCGGATTTTTGCAGCGGTCCGTATTTGGATCTTCTTCTCCCGCGCCCAGGCTTCAACTGCTAGCCATGCGTTTTGAGCTGCTGCGCTTTCGGTGGCAGACAACCGTTTGCCCTCGTATTCAGTTACATTTCGCATTTCAGCGACGAGCCTCATGCATGAAGCTATTTCCCGAGGAACTTTCCCCTGGTGGGAGAGGCGACTGATTCGAGCTGCCAGTCCCTCCTGTGGGCCTGGGGGCGCGTCTAAAGCGTCCAAGAGTCGCAGCAAACTGCGCCGCCATCCAGCGAGTTCCTCCGCGCTGACCATCTGTTCCAATCCGCAGTTCTCAGATGTGGATCGATGTGGGCTGCGTGCCGTCTCCTTCAATGGCAAAGCCCGAACGCCACTCGAAATGGCCGCGTCCAGTGCTTGCGCGCATTGGCCAATGCGCGAGCCATTACAGTCAACACGAAATCCCCAGCAGGCTTCACAGACGCTTCCATGTCGATTTCGCTGGCCGTGAAAAACGATTGTGGCTGTGGTTTTGTCTCCTGCAAACCCTTGGCGTGCGGTTATTTCCTCATTTGTCGTAGACAAAAAAGTGATTCCTTGTGGTCCGACCGAGGTGTATGCCTGCCAAAAGGTCTGACCAGCGTCAAACCTACTGCCTGAACCTCCATGCGGATGAGCCATGTCACCTCCTCCGAGGATCAAGAAAAGGTCCCAGTGCCAGTCGACTCTGTCGGGGCGAAATGACCGTATTGAAAATTGGATTCGACATTACACCCAATCGAACAATCCGTCAACGCGGCTAAATCACAGAGCAACCCGCTGAACCCCAGCGTCCGTACCGGTATCCCACAAGTAGAATTCCGAGTCAGTTGCTTTCGTTTTAAGGTTTTACAGCCTGTGAGCTTTTCTGTCGCGCCGCCCGGCGAAAGTCTCTATAATCGCGGTGCCCCGCTGTGACTCTCGCTTCAGTAGGGCACGTTCAACTCGACTGTTTCGGCAGATTGCCCTGAACGGGACGGGCATCGCGGTGCTTAGGTTGAGGTCTGCTCCGCAAAAATCTTAGAATGACTGACGGTAAGGCCAGGTTTCGAGACCTGAAACAGCGCGATTTGGCGCTGGAGATTGACAATGAATGGTGCGAGCCCTACCAATTGGGTTGCGATAACTCCGTCCGCGTTCCCCTGGGAAAAAGAGGCTCTTGACTTCATTCGGTCTCAGTTTCCCCCGCATGAAGCATACCGCGCCTGGTCCAATTTTGAGTTCGTCGCAGACGACGGCAGCATCAACGAGGTGGACCTGCTGGCCTTCACTCCTCAGGGATTCTTCCTGGTAGAGATTAAGAGCAATCCCGGCATTCTTAGCGGCGACATCCAAACGTGGACATGGCAGAAAGACGGACAGATCAAGGTTGTCGATAACCCCCTTTTCTTAGCCAACCAGAAGGCCAAAAAACTGGCATCGTTGCTCCGGCGGCAACGAGCGTTCGAAAAACTGCGAGTGCCCTTCATCGAGCCGTTGATTTTTTGCTCGGCCGAAGACCTCCAATGCAAGCTGCAAGGGAATGCAGGATTCCATGTTTGCCTTCGCGATCATGAGAACCGTCCCGGCATCATGGCGGCCCTAAAACGACGCAAATGCCCCGGCCTTTCGGAACAGCCCAGGGGCACTTTTGACCGGCCGATGGCCAAGGCGGTTAGCAGAGGATTGGAGCAGATCGGAATCAAGCCGTCACGACGGAGCCGCCGCGTCGGTGACTATGAACTCCAGGGCATGATTGATGTGGGCCCAGGGTATCAGGACTTCCTTGGGAAGCACGTTGCCATCAAGGATACCGTTCGAAGGATACGCATATACCTGGTTAATGCTGAGACCGGTCAAGACCAACGCCTGATGCTCCAAAGGGCCGCTGAACGGGAATTCCGCCTGCTGCAAGCCCTTGAGCACCCAGGGATTCTGCGAGCCATGGAGTTCACTGCCCACGAACTCGGGCCCGCCATTGTTTTCCAGCACCTTCCGGACGCGATTCGCCTCGATCACTATCTCATCCAACACAAGGGCCAGATCAGCGATGATATCCGCCTGAGTTTGATACGGCAAATTGCTGAGACCGTGCGGTTTGCCCACGACAAACACGTAGTTCATCGCAGCCTTAGCCCGCAGGCCATTCTTTTGGTGCACCCAGAAAGTCCCACCCCTCAAGCGGTCATCATGAACTGGCAGCTTGGGTATCGTCAAAGTCTCAGCGGCGGAACCGTCATCACCCATGAGGTAACACCCACAATCCATGTCGACAACCTTGCGGAAGAAATATCGAAGGTGTTCATGGCGCCGGAGACTCTGGCCGATCTGGATAGCCTCGGCGAACATCTGGACATCTTTTCGCTTGGCGCCATCTGTTACCAACTCTTCACCGGGCAGGCGCCAGCGGAAAGCCCGCTGGCATTGGCAGAAAAACTCCGTACTCATCGAGGCCTTCGCATCAGCAGCGTGCTAAACGGGGCGCCGGAGGCCCTCGATCAATTGATCCAGTACAGTACAGATCCGGACGTAAGTAATCGTCTCGATTCGGTCGACGAATTCATCCAGTACCTGGACAAGGTCGAAGACGAGCTGACCACACCAAGCAATCAGCTCGTCGGCGATCCAACCCATGCAAAGGCTGGCGATGTCCTCCCCGGCGGGTTCGAGGTAATCCGTAAGCTAGGCACAGGCTCGACCGCAACTGCATTCCTTGTTAAGAAGGAGGGTCGCGAATACGTTGCAAAGGTCGCGGTTGATACTGATCACAACGACCGTGTTCGAGATGAAGGTGAGGTACTCGAGAAACTCAATAGCCCGCTCATCGTCCGATGCCACGGCATCATCCAGCTGAACGATCGGACAGCAGTCCTGCTGGACCGGGCTGGAGAGAACACCCTGGGCCAGCGCATTCGACAGGAAGGCCGACTTAGCCTCGACATGTTGCAGCGTTTCGGGGAAGACCTGCTAGAGGCAGTCGTCATTCTGGAGCGTGAAGGCATCGCCCATCGTGATATCAAGCCCGAAAACATCGGCGTTTCTGCTGTCGGACGTGGCGATGCGCTACATCTGGTGCTTTTTGACTTCTCGCTCTCACGGTGCAGTCCCGAAAACATTCGAGCCGGCACGCCTGGCTACCTGGATCCATTCCTCTCGCTGCGCAAACCCGCTCGCTGGGATCTACAGGCGGAACGGTTCTCCGCTGCGGTCACGCTTTACAAGATGGCTACCGGATTCTTGCCCGTCTGGCACGACGGCAAAACCGATCCTGCTATGGTGGAATGCGAAGTAACCATTGATGCCGAGCGATTCGATCCTAACCTCCGCGAGAAATTCACAAGCTTCTTCAGACAAGCGATGCGACGCAATCCCAGGGAGCGTTTTGATAACGCGCAGCAGATGTTGGAAGCCTGGCACCACGTGTTTAGCACAGTAACAGTAACTACGACTTCAACAGAAGAAGGCATCGAATCGGATAATTCGGCCCTCCTCGTGGCCGCGACGATAGACACAAATGTGGCGGAATTGGGACTTGGCCCTGCCGCTGTGGATGCCCTGGACAGGGCAAATGTGGTCAAAGTAGGAGATCTCCTCCAGCTTGGAGCAAGGCGGCTTGTTCATATGCGGGGCGTCGGTAACAAGACCCGGAAGCGCATTCTGGCTGCCGTCAAGGTCCTCGGCGAACGGCTGGGTTCAACGACGAGTAGCGGGACTGGAGCTGCCCCCGCTGAGGACACGTACACTTACGAGAGTTCGATTCCCAAGGAGAAGCTCAGCATCGACATGCTGGCCCAACGCATCCTTCGGGCTAAAGCCAAGAGCCGCAACGCCACGGAAAACACTGCACTGGAAGCTCTACTAGGATTGGACTCCCGCATAGACCAAATATGGCCCAGCCAAGGTGATGTTGCTCCCCTGGCTGGGGTCACGCGCGGCCGTATCAGCCAAATCCTGACTGAAGCGGAGGCACGCTGGAGTAGGGACCCAGCGATCACCGTCCTGCGAGAACAGGTGGCTGATCTCCTCGAACAGAACGGCGGTGTCATGTCTGCCGAGGAGTTGTGCCAGTCGCTCTTAGATAGTCGAGGCAGCATCGAAGATGAACCCCGCCGCAGCCGTTTCGCTCGCGTTGTTACACGTGCAGCGGTGGAAACCGAAAACCTTCGGGACGAGCCCAAATTCATCATGCGCCGTGTGGGCACAAATGCCCTGATTGCGGCGGATATGTCCCAGGCAGATTATGCTGCGGCTCTTGGCCAGAAGGCTGACCAAATTGCAAAGGAAGATCCACTTGTTCCCCCGACCCGGGTTGTTGAGCTGCTGCGCGAAGTACCGCCTCCGCCAGAAGCGGAGCTTCTAAGCGATGCCCGCATGATCCGTCTGGCTGTTGCAGCTTCTCAATCAGCCGCAGTTTCGAGCAGGCAGGAGATCTACCCACGCAAAATGGAAGCAGGTCGCGCAATCAAACTATCCCATGGTGGTCTCGTCGGCGTGCGGTTCTTAACACCAGATCAGGTCCGGCAGCGCATCAGCAGCCGTTACCCGATGGCGGCGACATTGCCCGGCCGCCCCCAACTCGACAGGCTTCTGAGCGACGCAGGCCTGGAGTTGGCATGGAATCCGGACCATCCAGGCGGTGGTGCCTACGTCAGCACTGCCCGCAACGTGTTGAGTATCACCAACGTTACCGAGACTCCTCGGCGGTATGAGACTATTGTTCGCACACCCTCTACCGCCACGCCTCACTTCCGTCCGACTTATATGAGTCCCGAGGTCGCCGAAGCCCGTCAGTTCGAGGATCGATTGCGATATGCCGAACAGCACGGCTCGTTCCTGGCCTTGACCGTAAAAGCCAACGCATACGATCGTGCCCGGGAGGAATTGACAGATCGCTTCAAAACTAGGCTGCTGGATTTGGAAAAAGTGTTCCTCGATGCCTTGCAGAAGGCAGCCGAGGAGGTCGGCGCCGATTGGAATGTAGTCATCAATGCCGACGCCGCATCGCCGCAAAGCGCCGATTGGCGCAACCTGAACCATCTTATCGCCAGCAAGGTTATCCCCCAGGTGGAACAGGCCCTCATCCAGGGCGACAAGACCGTGCTCGCATATCACCTGAACTGGCTCCAGCGCTACGGCCAGGTGGTCATGCTCACACGAGTGCAACAGGCAGTGCAGGATGGGCGCCTCCACGGCGCTTGGCTTTTGATCCCGGCCAGCCCGCAGACCGAAATGCCGCTACTTGATGGCGCGGCCGTCCCGGTGATCACCAATAACCAGTGGGCTCACATCCCGGAAAGCTGGTGTCAGAACCTGCACCGATCGGTCCCCAAGAAGAACGGCAACGGCAACACGACGGTTACCAGCGGCGGGCCGGAAGCGTAGCGGAAGGACAATAGGCATGCGATGATTGACCGACAGCAGTTACTGACCGACTTGAAACCGCTTCTGCGAGAGCTGGAGGCTGATCTCCGAGCCCGTTGCGACGAAGTGGCCGAGATCAACACCGACCTCACAAAGGAATATGAGCAGGCCCGGGCCGCCAACCGCGCCGGGATTACGTTCGAGGAATGGCGAGCGGACCTAATTACACAGGTCGCCGTCGCGTGGTTGCTTTCCAGCGTGTTTGTGCGGTTCCTGGAGGACAACGCCTTAATCTCCCCATCGCGTATCTCCGGCCCGCTACATGACACCAGCGACGGGCAGGGCCTGCTGCGGGCTCGTGACGAGCGCGACCTTTTCTTCCGCTCGCATCCCAAGCAGACCGACCGCGATTATCTGCTGGCCGTCTTCAACGAGCTGGCCAAGCTCCCTGGCACCAAGGACGTCTTTGGCCCGCACAACCCGGTGAGTGTCTACCGCGACTGGCTTTCGGGCGACGCGGCGCAAAAACTCATCGAATTATTCCAGAAGATCGACGCCGACAGCTCCGGCGAGATCATCCACGACTTCACCGACGGCGATTGGGACACCCGCTTCCTCGGCGACCTGTATCAGGACCTCTCCGAGGCTGCCCGCAAGAAGTACGCCCTACTCCAGACGCCAATCTTCGTGGAGGAGTTCATCCTTGACCGCACGCTGGAACCGGCCATCAGCGAGTTCGGCCTCAAAGACCTGAAGATGATCGATCCGGCCTGTGGCAGCGGGCATTTCCTGCTGGGATCGTTCGCTCGCATCCTGAAGCACTGGCGCAAAGCCGAGCCGGGAACCAACGACCGGGAACTTGTGAACCGGGCGATGGCCGCCGTGCATGGTGTGGATCTGAACCCTTACGCTGTGGCCATCGCCCGCTTTCGGCTGCTGCTAGCGGCGATGAAGGAGTGCCGGGTCACGCAGCTGAAGGACGCCCCAAGTTTCCAGTTCAACCTAGCCTGCGGTGATTCACTCTTGCACGGCTCATCGGGCCAGCAGGTATTGAGTTTTCACGAACTGGCGCATAACTACGAGAGCGAGGACATCGATGAGCTCCGCCGCATTCTCAAGCCCGGCCAGTACCACGCCGTGGTCGCCAACCCGCCATACATTACCGTCAAGGACCGGGCATTGAACGAGGCCTATCGAGAGCGATACCCGCGTTCATGTCACATGAAGTACTCGCTTGCCCTGCCATTCAGTGAACGTTTCTTTGAGCTTGCCATATCCTCATATGGCAAAACGGCCGGGCTCTCGGGATACATAGGAACCATTACGGCGAATTCCTTCATGAAGCGTGAGTTCGGAAAGAAGCTGATTGAGGAAGTAATCCCGAAGCATGACCTCACGCATGTGATCGATACATCACTTGCCTACATTCCGGGTCATACCACCTCGACGGTCATTCTCCTTGCGCGCGCTCGGTCCCCTATCTCGCAAACAGTACGCACTGTGATGGGGATACGAGGAGAGGATAGCATCCCCTCCGATCCAAGTCGCGCGCCCGTCTGGACTGCCATATGTAGCCAACTCGATGAGGCAGGAAGTGAAAGCGAATATGTGTCCGTTGTGGACCTTCCCCGAACCACCTTTCACGTCCATCCATGGGCCCTCCGTGGCGGCGGTGCATTGGACGTGAAGGCCATGATGGAAGATCATAGTGAGATCGCCGTTACCGATAGAGTCATAGCCGTAGGGCCCATGGCGATCACAGGACTCGAAGAGCCATTCGTCGGCTCCAGGGACTTATGGCGCAGACTCAGGATTCCATGTCTGCCTTACTTAGCCGGAGACGCCATCCGCGACTGGTCGTTTGATAGTCCAGATTGGATCGCTTGTCCTTATGACGAGAGCTTCTCGACGCTCCCACTGTCTGCTTTGGGTCGTCTTTCTTATCACCTGTGGGCGTTTCGTGAGTCGCTACAGAATCGAGTGATGTTCGGAAAGCTTCCGTCTGAGGCGGGCGTTTCCTGGTACGAGTATCGCTATCTTGAGCGCCAGCGGGCCAATACCTCACCATTGGTTCTCTTTCCCTGTGTTGCTACGCACAATCACTTCACATTATTGCGTCAGCGCCTTGTCGCCAACCAGCATGCTTCTGTTCTTCGCTTTCAGGAGGGCGTCTGTGAGGACGATATTGTTGCCATTTGTGCTGTCTTGAACAGTTCTGCTGCTTGCTTCTGGTTCAAACAGGTAATGAGCTGCAAAGGCCTCGGGGGGCAAGGAGGAGGCATCAAGCCTGAGGAGTGGCACAGGGCATATGAGTTTGACTCGACAAAGGTTAAGTCGTTCCCTTTGCCCACCAACTATGAATCGCTTGGGATACTAGGCCAGAGGGCCGCTGAGCTCAGCTCAATCGTGCGGGATAATTCGCCATTTGCTTCTCTTCTTGACGGCAAGACGCCTGATGCGACCGATCTTGGCAAAGCAAGGGCACAATACGAGGAGGCCCAGGCACGTCTCGTCGGGGTACAGGAGGAGATAGACTGGCTGGTTTACAGTCTATTTGGGATAGCCGATGAACCTAACCTGCTCGGTCTTAGCAAAGAATGCTCCCTCGAACCAAGCGTAAGACCGGTAGAGCAACTGCTGAAACGTGCAATTGCTAATGGCTTTGGAAGTATCTACTACGATGTACACCAGTACCGAGGAACACCGGCGGGGACCGTCGCTCTCTCCGAGAATGATGATGTCTTGATCAAGAGAAGGCGCGAAGCTATCGAACATAGCTGCGAACTACGCCTGGTCGAGACAGTCAACTACAAGAGGCGATGGCAAGTGGAGCCCTGGGAACAGCAGCAGGAGAAGGCTCTGCGGAGCTGGCTGCTAGACCGACTGGAAAGCTACTTCGACCTCGACGGCCGGATGAACGACCAGAAGACCGTTACCGCCAAAGGTAACCTGCATGAGCCGCGGCTAACCAGCGTCGGCAAAGTGGCGGACTTGGCCAAGCAGGACAAAGACTTCATGCAGGTGGCTGACCTCTATACCGGTCGGATGGACTTCGACGTTGCAAACCTGGTCGGCAATTTGGTCGCAGCCGAAAGCATACCGTGCCTGCCGGCGCTGCGGTACAAGCCCACCGGCCTAGACAAGCGGGCAGCCTGGGAGCGGACGTGGAAACTCCAGCGGTTGGAAGATGCCGTGGACGCCCTCTTCGACGTGGAACGACTGAAGAAGATCGAGCCTGGGAAGGCCAATGAAACCCTCGGTTCCCTTGTGGCCGCACTTCGAATCGACGAGCAGGTTAAGCCGGAAATCTTGCGCGAGGCGGTCAGTGCGGCCAGCTACGTTGCAGAGGCGACGAAACAAAGGTTGGACCCGCTCAGCCTCCTGACCGACGCTGCCAAACGCGCCAAGAAGCGCGCGGTGGGAAACATTGCCATCCCACCCAAGTACACCAGTGCGGATTTCCTCAGTAGCGACTTCTGGCGCCTGCGGGGCAAGTTGGATGTGCCCAAGGAACGCTGGGTGAGCTTCCCGCACTGCGAGGGCGAAGATGGCACGCTCGTGATTACATGGGCGGGATACGATCACCTGCAATTGGCTCGGGCGATTGCTGAACGCTATGAGCATGCCAAGGAACACGAAGGGCGCAAGCTCATACCGTTATTAGCGTGCATAGGCCAACTGATCCCCTGGCTCAAGCAGTGGCACAACGAGCTGGACCCTGCCTTCGGCACCCGCATGGGCGACTATTTCGAGAACTACCTGGCTGAGGAGGCCAAGGCCCTGGGGATGAGCCTGGACCAAGTGATGGCTTGGACCCCTCCGGAGCAATCCCGCGGACGCGGTAGGCGCCGCCGCAGTGCACCGATAACTGAAGCGTGAAAGGATTCGAGCAAACGATGCCAAGATACATCCGCGAACTTCTGGATCTCCCGACACAGGTGAACAAGGGCGACTTCGTCCTGAACCTGGCGGCGGGCGTGTCGGACGCCAATGCGGCGGCAACGCTGCGGAATTACGTGGTGACGCCGCAATTGACGGCTTGCTTCGATCAAGCTCTCGGCTTCATCAAGAGCGCCATCGATTCCACTTCAAGCAAGGCATGCTACCTGCACGGTAGTTTCGGCAGCGGCAAAAGCCATTTCATGGCGACGTTGCACCTGCTGCTGCGAAACAATCCCGATGCACGGGCGATCAAGGAACTGGCCGGCGTAGTTGCCAAGCACAATGCCTGGACGCAAGGGAAGAAGTTCCTGCTGGTGCCATTCCACATGATCGGCAGCCGCAGCATGGAACAGGGAATCCTCGGCCAGTATGCCAACTATGTGCGACAGATTCATCCCGAAGCTCCGATTCCGGGCGTTTATCTGGCCGAGAGCCTGTTCGAGGACGCCAAGAGCCTACCGCCAGGACATGGGAGATGACGCGTTCTTTCAGAAGCTCAACCAGAACAAGGCCAGTGGCAGGGGTTGGGGAGCCATTGCCGCCGGTTGGGACGCGGCCAGTTTCGATATAGCGGTGTCAGCACCCCCGGGCGACAAGGAACGGACACTTCTGGTTGGCGACCTGATCGGAGCGTTCTTCCGCAGCTATCACAACGTGGCAGCCGGGCAGGATGAAGCCTACCTCGACCTGGACAAGGGACTGGCGGTCATCTCCCAGCACGCTCAGGCATTGGGCTATGATGCGCTGATCCTCTTCCTGGACGAACTGATCCTGTGGCTGGCCAGCCATGCGGCGGACTTGAGCTTCATCCATCGCGAGACACAGAAACTGGTGAAGCTGGTCGAGGCGCAGAACGTCAATCGGCCGATCCCGCTCATCAGTTTCGTGGCGCGGCAACGTGATCTGCGGAAACTGATCGGCGACACGGTGTCAGGCGCCTCAGAAACTGAATTTTGAGGACTCCGTGGATTGGTCCGATGGGCGGTTCGGCGTCATCAAGGTGGAAGACCGCAACCTTCCCATGATCGCCAACAAGCGTGTGCTAAAACCCCGCAGCGAAGCAGCAAAGCAGGAGCTGGATGCTGCGTTTGAAGCGACGGCCAGGATCCGGAAAGAGGTGATGGATACGCTCCTGGCCAACGAGTACGACCGGGAGATGTTCCATCTGATCTACCCGTTCAGCCCGGCATTGATGGAGACGCTGATTGCGGCGTCCGAGCATGCTCCAGCGGGAACGCACGGCACTGAAGGTCATGATGCAGCTTCTGGTGGAGCAGCAGGAAACGCTCAAGGTGGGCGACATCGTGCCCGTGGGAGATCTGTACGACGCCGTGGCGCAGGGCGACGAGGCCTTCAGCCAGGATATGAAGGTGCACTTCGACAATGCCCGCAAGCTCTACCATGAGAAGCTGCTGCCCATGCTGGAGGCCCAGCACGGCGCCCGGCGGGAGGAACTGCTGGCCAAGCCTTTTGATGATCTGGCTCGAATCAACTTCGTCAACGACGATCGGCTTGATCAAAACACTGCTGCTGGCCGCCCTCGTGCCGGGTGTCAATTCTTTGCGGTCGTTGAATGCCAGCCGCCTGGCGGCGCTCAATCACGGCACGATCCGCTCTCCTATCCCGGGCAAAGAAGCTGGCACTGGTTCTCCAGAAGTGCAAGCAATGGGCGGCCGAGGTGGGCGAGATCAAGGTCGGCGATGAGACGCACGAACCCGACTATCTCGATCCAACTCAGCGGCGTGGACACTGAGGCGATCATAGCGGCGGCCGCGCACGAGGACAATCCCGGCAACCAGATGCGGATGGTGCGGCAGATTCTCTTTGCAGGAACTGGGCATCGAGAACGTCGATCAGATGTTCCTGTCGTACGATTTCGCGTGGCGAAACACGGCGCGGGAATGCGATGTGATCTACGGCAACGTGCGCTCACTGCCGGAGACGAGCCTGACCGCCAACGGCGCAGACGTGGAAGGTCATCATTGACTACCCGTTCGACGAACCGGGCCACACGACCCGAGATGACCAGGGTAAACTGCAGATCTACAGTCAGGGCAATCCCGCCGGCACGCGTACACTCGTTTGGCTTCCTGCGTTCTTCGCGCAGGCGGCGATGCGCGACTTGAGCCGCCTGGTGATCATCGAGCACGTGCTGACTGGCGAGCGATTCAACGGGTATGCCGCATTTCTGTCGCCCCAGGATCGCAGCACCGCGCGGACGCTGCTGGAGAACCAGCGGAGTTCTCTGCGCGAGCGGGTGAAACAGCACATTGAAGCTGCATATGGCATCCGGGGCAGCCAGAGCAAGTCGATCGACAATTCGCACGAGCTGACGGACACTTTCAGGTCGCTGTATCCGGGCCTGGATCTCCAGCCGCCGTCGGCAAGCAGCCTCAGGCGGTGCACTGGAGGACTTGCTCGGCCAGGCCCTCAGCTTCGAGTTTCCGGCACACCCCAACTTCGGCGCTGAGATCAAGAGCTTGCACCTGCGTAAGGTCTACGAGGAGGTCATCAAGGCCGACCTCGGAAAGAGGCGGGACGGGTGCTGGTCGAGAAAAGCGCCCGCAGCCTGGTAAAGCAGATCGCCGAGCCGCTGAACCTGGGCGAACAGGGCGAAACGCACTTCGTCCTGGGCCAACGGTGGAAGGACCATTTCACCCGCAAAGCGGCTGAATCCGGCGCCGGCATGACAGTGCAGTCACTGCGGAAGTGGATCGATGAGCCCCGTCCCATGGGCCTGCCCAAGGAGTGCGGGAACCTGATCATCCTCGTTTTTGCAGCCCAGACGAACCGCAGCTTCTTCCGCCACGGAGCACCATTCGACGCGACACTGACCAATCTTCCGGACGAGGTGGAATTGCGGCAGCAGCAGCTTGCCGCCGGAAACCGCCTGGGTTACCGCCGTGGAACGGGCAAGCCGCATCTTTGGCGCGGTATCTTCGCCTCTGCTCAACGCATCGAATCTTGCGAAGCTGGCGGATGACATCCAGGTACGTGCGAGGCAGAACATTGAGTCCTGTCGCCAATTGGTCACTGACGTTGACTGAGCCATCTCGCCGACTTTGGACACGCCAAGGACAAGGCGCCACGGTATCAGACCGCCGAGGCGGTCCTGGACTTGCTGGAGGCGGTGCGCGATGCCAAACCAGCCGCTGTGATTGAGGCTTTGGCAAATCTGACGCCGCGGACGTCGGAAGCGGCGATGGGGGCAAGCCTCTCGTCGTCGGCCGATGTGGTTGAGTGCGCTGGCTGCGACTCAGTGGAAGCTCTTTGAGAGCATCCGCAGTTTGCAGGACGATCGGTCTGCTGCGGCAGGGTTGCTCCTCAACCGCGTATCCGAAGCATTGAGGAACGATCAACATGTGACGGCGCTCGCACCGGTGTTGTGGAATGAGCAGAGACAAGGCGATCGACCTGCTGACGCCGTCGGTTGAGCCGCCCGTCAAGCCACCGGTTGAGCCTCCGGTCGAGCCGCCAGTCAAGCCAGGTAAGAAGGTGGTCGATAGCGGAACGCGAGAGAATTTGAGTCTGGCTGAGGCGGAAAACGAGATTGCTCGCCTTCGTAAGAAGAGCAAAGGTAACCAAGTGGCGCGGATCAACGTGTCCTGGATCATTGAGGAATAGGAGCCTATGGCGACTGCCTGTCCATCCATTGGAGTCATCCGGGCACAAATCCGGGCGATCCGAAACAAGGCACCGAAGGCAAAGGTGTTTGGCATCTTCACGCCTGGACGTTGGACTGGGCCGTCTGTTAGACGGCGACGGAGCCGAAGAGATTGCGATCTACCAATGCGATTCGCCGCTGCAAATGCGTCTGGCCTTGCAGAGCGCACCAGAAACAGCATCCGCAACGGTATTGGTGACGCCGCTGGATCAGGCGAAGGTCAGCGACGACATCCTCGTCCGATTGGCACTGCGGAAACTCCACCCGATCAACAGTTGGGAGATCGTCCGGTCCCTGTTCAAGGCCAAGATCTGGACCCGCGCATTACGCGCCATGCCTTCCTTGCAGATTTGCTGTTGGAGCATGCTGGTGATCGCGATTTTCCACCTGTCGCAGGCGGGCTATTGGATGCTGACACAGTGTGGAGCCATCCTGCTGGCGGAGCGACTTGGCTTTCCAGCTGCGCACCCGGATGTGGTGGAAATCTTGCGGTGTACGGCAGAAATCTGATTTTGCGGGCCGATGGAAAGCTTGTTCAGCAGAGTTCCGGGAGGCGGCAACAGCATGGATCAGCGAGACAGCGGGAGATGCAGCCAATGCTGTTCTTTCGCTGCGTGGGAACCGAACATGGACCAAAGGCACTCGCCATCGGTCTGGTGATGGGTGTTATTTACCACGAGAGCGTTGGCCACGAGCTGGATAGGGCAGCAGGTCGACTTGAAGCCTACGTGGGTACGACAAATCTGCCGACGGAACTCGCCAGGAGGTGGCGAGATGCCGCCTCCATCGCTGCTGGGCAACTCTCCAAGCTGACGATGCGACGATGCCTTGATGAGGCGGAGGCTATCCTCGAAAACATCGGTGCAGCCAACCACGCTTGGCGCAGTGGTGAACTTGAAAGCGGGTTCGAGCAAAGACTTTCCCGCCTTGGACACGCCCTTGCCACCCACGTTGATTCGCGTGCAACTGCGATTCCAGAGGAAATCCAGAAATCTACACGCCAGTATCCATCGAACATCGGCTGGGTCGCGCCGGCGGCCGCAGGATGGAACGGCTTGAGATGGCTGTTCGGCTGGCGCGTTGGCTGGCGGATCAGACTGCTACGAGTCATGCAAGATCATCGAGCATGTTGGCTATCGCCCAGCAGTATGCTATCGATAGCGGATACGTGGACTGGGCGCGTCAGGTTTTACGTGGAGGCGAACCCAATAAGGATCTTGCGGCGGCGTTTGTACGGCTGGTGGATCGCGTTACGGAATTGCGCGAAGACGAGAACCAGCAATTTGGGCGGGCCCTCGCGGAGCAGCGGGCAATGGGTGATGCGGCTACAGGCCTGATACCCGTCGAGCAGATGCTCGATCAGGTCGTCGCCAAAGCAGCCGAAAAGGCGCCCGTTCTGCTTCTGCTGATTGACGGCATGAGCTGGGCAGTGTTCCGCGAGTTGGTCTCGGACATCAAGTCCCATGATTGGATTGACCTGGGATTTGGGACCACGCCCAAAACGACTCATGGGATTGGCCGCACTACCGTCTGTGACAGAAGTATGCCGGACGAGCCTTCTGTGCGGGAACCTGCGCCGTGGCCAAGCATCGGACGAAGCACTAGGTTTTGCCTCACATCCTGCATTGATGGCAAAGTCACAGGCGGGTCTTGCGCCAAAGTTGTTTCACAAGGCCGCATTGGAAGGAGATGAAGATTCTAGCCTCGCCGGTGATATTCGCCAGGCGCTGGCGAACAAGAAGCAGCGAGTGGTAGGCATCGTCATCAATGCTGTGGATGATCACCTGGACAAGGGAGACCAGATCGACGCCATTTGGACCATGCAGCACATTCGCGTATTGGAACCGATACTCGCGGAGGCCAGCGCCGCTGGCCGGCTTGTCATCCTTCTGAGCGATCATGGGCATGTTCTTGACCGCCAGACTGAATGCCGCGAGGCAGCCGATGGACTTCGTTGGCGGCGGCCTGGCGGGGCTTCAACCAAAGACGAAATGGAGGTGTGTTCGCCGCGGATTGTCATGCCGGAGGGAGGCCGCATTGTTGTGCCGTGGTCTGAACGGCTGCGCTATGGCGCAAAGAAGAACGGATACCATGGTGGAGCGACGCCGCAAGAAATGCTTATTCCCATTAGCATTTTGTGGCCTGAACTTGACTTGCCAGAGGGTTTCGGAGAACTCCCGATCGAGCTTCCATCGTGGTGGACCGAGCCCACCGTCACCGTGGCCCGACCGATCCCTGTAATCGTGGAAAAACCGAAGCGCCCGACGAAGGCGGCAGCACCAACGCTCTTCGACATGCCCCAGGTTTCGCGGGCGACATCTGAGGCAGAGGAACAGTGGATCAAGGCACTGTTGCAGAGCGAGGTATTCGCCGTCCAGAAACGGTTAGCTGGACGCGTCCGGATCGATGACGCGAAAATACATCGACTCTTAGTCGCCCTGGTAAGTCGAGGCGGCACCATGACAGCCACGGCACTTGCCGCCGCTATTGAAGAGCCTGAACATCGCTTGCCTGGACTTTTGGCCGTGATGCAGCGTTTACTGAACGTCGAAGGCTACCCGATTCTTGATCGCCAGGATGCAGCCAACACCGTTGTTCTCAATGTGCAACTGCTGAAGAAGCAGTTTGAATTGGACTCTTGAGGCCCGCATGAGGACTATAAGCCGCCAACGCCGCGATGAACTGATCGATGCACTCCGCAGGGGCACCGTCCCCATGCAGAGCCTCGATCTACTCGCCGTGGGGCTCGAACGATTCACTACGACAGTTGATGAGGAACTCGAAGCCATTAAGTCTGGTGGCGCGAAGTTCAAGGCTGTTCGTGGCGAGTACGGAACCGGCAAGACCTTTTTTTCGCGGTGGATGGCAGAGCGAGCTCGACAGCTTGGCTTCGCCACGTCTGAGGTTCAGATTTCAGAAACCGAAACACCCCTGCACCGGCTGGAAACGGTATACCGGCGCTTGATGGAGAGGCTGGGAACACCGGATACACCGACAGGAGCTTTTCGGAACATTCTGGACGGATGGTTCTTTACTCTGGAAGAGGATGTGCTGGCGGAGGGAGGGATCTCGCCTAGCGACCAGGAACAATTGCTTGAGCGTTCCAATGCCCTGATGGAAAAGCGACTGGCCGTGGTAACCCGGTCGGCGCCGATGTTTGCCGTTGCTCTTCGGGGCTACCACACAGCTCGCGCGACAGGCGATACGGCCTTGGCTGACGGCATCGCCGCGTGGCTCGCTGGACAACCGAACGTTGCAGCCAGCAGCAAGAGACAGGTCGGGGTGAAGGGGGACATCGATCACTTCGGCGCGATGAGCTTTCTCCAGGGACTGTTGACCGTTCTGCGCGATTCCGGACATGCCGGGCTCTATCTTGTGCTCGACGAGGTGGAGACCATTCAGCGCGTTCGAGGCGACATGCGGGATAAAAGCCTCAACGCCTTGCGGCAGCTCATCGACGACATCGATTCAGGACGATTTCCGGGACTTTACCTGTTGATCACCGGGACTGGCGCCTTTTATGAAGGCCCGCAAGGCGCGTCGCGACTTGAACCGCTGGCCCAACGATTGCATGTGGACTTCACCACAGACGCGAGATTCGATAATCCGCGGGCGGTGCAGGTACGGCTATCCGCCTTCGATTTCGACCGCCTGTGCGATGTCGGCCGAAAGGTGCGCGACGTGTACGCCATGCACGCCAATGCCCCAGACAGATTGGCTGCCAAGGCGGGTGACGCGTACATCGATGAACTTGCCCGTGCCGTTGCCGGTCGGCTTGGGGGAAAAGTGGGCGTTGCTCCGCGCATATTCCTGAAAAAGTTGGTGGCCGATATTCTGGACCGCATCGACCAGTTTCCGGATTTTGATCCGCATCTGCACTACAAGCTGACCATACAGGATACGGAACTTACGCCCACTGAGCGCCACGCGGCCTCCGCAACCAGCGTAGATGATATCGCACTGACCTGAGGTGCCTTGCCGTGACCGCGTTCGATCTCCTACATCCCGGGTTGCAGCACCACATCGTCAACAGTCTGGGTTGGCGAGAACTGAGGCCATTCCAAGAGAAAGTCATCCCTGTGGTTCTTCATGGCGATCACGTCGTGGTTATTGCGCCGACGGCGGGGGGCAAAGACAGAGGCTGCTGTCTTGCCGGTCCTCTCGCGAATGCTCAGCGAGGATTGGCGGGGATTGAGCGTCCTCTATCTTTGCCCCATCAGGGCGTTGCTCAACAACCTGCACATCCGGCTGTCACGCTACGCGGTGCTGGTGGGCCGCTCCTGCTCCGTCTGGCACGGTGACACCTCCCCAGCAGAACGAGCCCGCATCAATCGTGAGCAGCCAGACATTCTGTTGACCACCCCTGAATCCCTCGAGGTCATGCTGGTCTCCCTGAAGACCGATCCGATTGCTCTTTTTGCGCAGGTGCGAGCTGTGATCGTGGATGAACTCCATGCATTCGCTGGTGACGACCGGGGATGGCACATGCTCTCGGTCTTGCAGCGAGTGTCCCGTCTGGCCGGCCGGGAGCTTCAGAAAATTGGTCTTTCCGCCACCGTTGGAAATCCGGAGTATTTGTTGCGGTGGCTCCAGTCGGGCAGTACCATCCCAGGTCAAGTCGTGCAACCATTGACGGCCGACACAAAGGAACCGACTGTCCAACTGGATTTCGTGGGATCCATCAAAAATGCGGCAGTGGTCATATCCCGGTTGCATCGGGGAGAAAAACGCCTCGTGTTCGTTGACAGCCGCGCGCGTGCCGAGGAGCTTGGGGCGGAAATGCGCCAGCTTGAGATAAAAACTTATGTTACTCACAGCTCACTGAGCAAGGACCAGCGCGGTCGTGCCGAGCGGGCGTTCGCCTCAGAGACAGATTGCGTGATCGTGGCGACCAGCGTTTTGGAGCTGGGCGTCGACGTTGGTGATTTGGATCGGGTGATCCAGATTGATGCCCCGTCCACCGTCGCCAGCTTCCTTCAGCGCATGGGGCGAACCGGCCGCAGGGCTGACACGGAACGTAATTGCCTGTTTTTGGCTACGCACGACTTCGCATTGCTGCAGGCCGCGGCCTTGTTGCAGATGTGGTCGCAGGGATTTGTTGAAGAGGTTATTCCGCCTCCCATCCCCTACCATGTTTTCGTTCAACAGTTTCTTACTTTGGTACTTCAGAACTCGGACTTCGTACGTTCCGACTGGCCAGCATGGATCGGCAAGGTGCCGGCGTTTGCTGAGCTGCAGGATGGTCGTGCCGACGAGATCATTACCTTTGCCCTGGAACAGAACCTGCTCGGTGAGGATGGTGGTCGCCTGCACCTTGGCGCCGAAGCAGAGCGCCGGCTGGGTCATAGGCATTTTTCTGAGCTGCTCTCGGTCGTAACATCGCAGCCACTGTTTCAGGTCCGCTTCGGCAGGATGGAGATCGGATTTGTCCACCCAATTTCATTTGCATCCGCCAAAGATGGGCCCGCGATCCTGTCATTGGGCGGCCGCGGATGGCGACTCCAGCACGTGGACTGGGCCCGGAAGGTCGCGCATGTCGAGCCCACCCATGATCCTGGGCGATCGCGCTGGATGGGCTCGAGTATTCCACTATCCCCAGCGCTTTGCGCGAGCGTTCGCGATATTCTGCTTTCCACGGATCTGAATCCCAGATGGTCCCGCCGAGCCGTGGAGCGACTGGCCGAACTTCGGCAGGACCTCTCCCGTTGCTGCAGCGATGGATCCGTTATCGCCCGCAGGGGGCTCGCTCTGGAGTGGTGGACATTCGCGGGACTGGCTGCAAACGAGACGGTCGTGCAGTATCTGCGGCCCCATCTTAAGGGATCGATCCGCGCTGACAACTTTTGGATTAACCTGCCTTCTGACGAGCCAATTGGACATCTGAACCAGTCCATCCAGGAACTTCGCAGCACAAATGCACCGCCAGATTGGGAGCTTCAGCAGCCAGCCGCCGATCTCCTGAAGTTCGGCGACCTTCTACCCGCCCACCTGCTTCATGACATGGCTATGGCACGCATAGCCGATGTTCCTCGTGCGCTGCAGATCTTCAACTCGCCTATACGATTTGTCGAATGCTGACGACAGACTCTCTTGCTTGCGGCAAACGGGAATGGTCGAAGCGCACGTGATTACCGCTTG
>CAWIVH010000016.1:0-70857 GCA_963839475.1 uncultured Acidobacteriota bacterium
CTCAATGTTATTAGCTGCATCAATTCTATAACACCGGCGTCGGAATCCTTTAATGCCGCCGGCGGCATAGGAAGTGTAAATGTAGTCGGGGCTTTTGACTGCGGCTGGAAGGCGTCGAGCCCGGTTTTGTGGATCACTATCCAATCTGGCAGCAGCGGCTGGGGAGACGGGGTGGTTTCCTACATAGTAGCAGCCAATACTGGAAGCCAGCGGCAGGCAACGATTGCAGTTGCCGGCAAACCCTTCAATGTTACGCAATCTGATGCGAATTGCTCCTTTACGCTGAATCCGACAGCCAAAAATTTCCCTGATGCCGGCGGAGCAGGCTCGGTTGCGATACAGGCTAGTGGGATCAACTGTCAATGGCAAGCCGCAAGCAGCGTTGCGTGGATCACTTTTTCCGGAAGCTCCAGCGGGAAAGGAAGTGGGACGCTGAACTATGCGGTGTCGGCTAATACGGGCAGCCAGCGCCAAGGAACGATCAGGATCGGGGGCCAGACCCATACGGTAACGCAGGATGGCGCCACGACATGCACGGCTCAGCGGATGCTCCCGACCTATTATGCCCCTGGGGGTGCATTTCAGGTCACGATCCTAGTAACGCCCCCTTCCAGTGCACAGACGCAGGCGATCGAGGATCAGCCGCCATCGGGTTGGGCTGTTTCTGCAATCAGTACGGGCGGAAACTGGGACAACGTCAACAAAAAGGTGAAGTGGGGTCCCTTCCTTGATAACCAATCCCGCACGCTGTTTTACACGGTGACCCCACCGGCGAGCGCAACGGGAACCCAGAGTTTCATTGGATCGGCCGCCTTTGATTTAACCGTTGCAACGATCTGCGGGAGCGTCAGCATTTCAATGGCGAACCCACATCCTGCCGATGCGAATAACGACTGGCGCCTCTCGGTTGAGGAATTGACGGCATACGGGAGTTGCTGGAAAACAGGTTGCACATGGGGAACTGCGCCAACGAACATACCGATCGAGTACGTAACTAATGCGAGTTTGATCTGGAAAAATGGCGAGGCTTATCACTTCGACTCCACGAAGACGCCACCTGCCTGTTGGGTGCCGGGAGCGACCAGCGGGGACGGGACAGGTGCTGACCTCACGGCCTTATTTCCGAGGGGAGGCTCGTCGTCCCCGACGGCTGTAATCGGGTCAGCAGGGAGACCGCAAAAAACGACTCCGGTTCAGGTTTCCGGCGCAGGACCCGGGATGCGCTCATCCCAGGCCAGTGCTGGAGCCGCAGTATCAACTTTTACCCCATCAAGCTATACGCCCGGAATCGGAATCTTGGTAAGTATCGTGGTGACTCCTGGGGCTTCGGCTCAGGTCCACGCCGTCGAGGATACTCCCCCGATAGGCTGGACGGTGACGGATATCAACAACAACGGTTCCTGGGACGGCATTGCCAAGAAGGTGAAATTTGGACCGTTTTTCGATAACACGGCTCGAACGCTTACCTATAAGGCAACACCACCGGCCGGAGAAACAGGGGAAAAGTCCTTTTCTGGCGTAGCCTCATTCGACGGAACGAATGTACCAATAGGCGGCAGCAGGACCATAAATACCTGTTGCGCCGGCGCCTCACTAGCAGTCGGCTTGGGGCATTTGGGAACCAACGGCGGATGGGTAACCACGCACGCCAATAAGGAAGGGGGCTATGCGATTCAGTCCTGGATACGTCTGCCCTGGGAAGCATACAACGCGACGGGCGGCGGTGTTCACCTTGCGATGGGGGATGTCGATGGTGACGGTCTCAACGAGTATGTGCTGGGCTTGGAAACCGGTGGAGGCGGTTGGATCGCAGTCCTGGACGATAGTTCTCACGAAAATGTTCTATTGAAATGGATCCAGGTTGAATGGAGCACCTACAACGCCGGAAATGGCGCGGTTTTCCCTGCCGTAGGCGACCTCGACGGGGACGGCAAGGCTGAAATAGTGGCTGGATTAAGCACCGGTGGCCAGGGCTGGATTGAGATATTTGGCGACGCCTCCATCGGATACCGCCATTTGGAATGGCGACAACTCCTCTGGCCAACCTACAATGCGGCAAACGGTACGGTGCATCCGGCGATCGCTGACCTCGACGGTGATGCAAAAGGTGAGATCATTCTCGGCCTGGCAAACGGAGGTGGCGGATGGATCGAGGTGCTCCAGAGCGCTGCGGGTAATTATACCCACAAGTCCTGGTTGCAGGTAGATTGGCCTGATTATAATTCATCGTCCGGAACCACCTGGCCGGCGGCCGGTGATATCGATGGTGATGGTCGCGCCGAGATTGTCATTGGGCTCGGACAAGGGAGCAGGGGTTGGGTCGAAATCCTGGATGACCAGGTGGCGGCGCATGTAAGCCTGAAATGGTTCCAAATCCCCTGGGATGCCTATAACACGACAAATGGCGAAACTCATCCTGCCATCGGTAATCTCGACACGGATTCTCGGGCGGAGATCGTCTTTGGACTTGGGCGTTATACCGGCAACGGAGGCTGGCTTTTTACCCTCGATGATGCCGTATCCGGTTATGCCACGATGGGTTGGTTCCAGATTCCATTGTCCGCGTTTTCGCAGGAGGGAGGAGAGACGTTTCCCGCATTGCCGCTTTCGCGATAGGAGAGGGCATAATTACAATTGTGAAGAAAAGCCGGTTTTTGAACGTATCAAGATCTTGACCTGAGGAAGGTCATTGATACGTTTGATCTCACGCTTCCAGCATTCGGAGACGTGCCGGGCATAGTCGTTCACTTCTGCCTTTGCCGGCAAAGGATTGGCTTCCTATCGCAGTTCCTCGCCCATCTCAGGCATCTATCTGCCCATGGGGTGTCACGGATTCAACGCCGATCAGGGCTCCGTTGCCGGCGCGATAAACCGGAACTCCGGGCGCCGGAGCCAGTCCTGCAAACGGTCCCGCGACATTGTTTTACAGGATCCGCATCAGGATTAGAGTACGGCTGGCGGCTACTGCAAAAGCTTCTCAATGGCCTTAGTCATTTCCGCCGAGTCCGGTGCCACAGCCGGTTCAAATCGCTGCACCACCTTTCCGCTCCGATCCACCAGGAATTTGGTAAAGTTCCACTTAATCTCGCCAGCAACCGCAGGATTGGCATCCTTGGTGATGTATTGATAAAGTGGAGTCTTGTCCTCTCCCTTCACACTCACCTTGGCATAAAGCGGAAATGTCACCTTGTATTTTGTTGAGCAGAAGGTTTTTATCTCCTCGTTTGTGCCCGGTTCTTGGGCCCCGAAATTGTTGGCCGGAAAGCCCAGAATCACGAAGCCACGATCCTTGAATCTTTCGTAAATGGCCTCTAGTGCGCTGTATTGAGGCGTGTAACCGCAATGGCTGGCGACGTTTACCATCAGAATCACCTTGCCCTTATAGGTGGATAGCGGCATCGGCCTCCCGTCGATGGACGGTAAAGTGAAATCGTAGATGCTGGATGCGGCAAACATCGATCCTGCAACCATGAGAATCATCCCTCCTGCTCGCAATTTCTGGAATACCCCTTCGGTTAATCTTGTCATTGTTTCCTCTCCACAATTTGGATAGCGTCCAAGCCAAAGCATGAGCACACCTTGCCTTAAACATGCGACCGCCGGTCAAGGGACAGTCACAACCAGGGCCGAGCAGATCTTCTTCCCGATGCGGTGGTAGCTGTGCGGCACGCTGCAATCGAAATAAATGGAGTCACCGGCTTCCAGGACGTGCTTGTCATCCTTGATCTTGAGGGATAGCCTTCCCTCGAGCAGATAGATGAACTCAGCGCCCCCGTGCTGGTGCGGCTGCCCCTTGCCCTCCGGAACGGGGTTGAATTCGGCATAATAGGCGTTGAGTTTACGTTCCAGGGCGGGGAAATCCAGGCTTTCGAAATAAAATGCCGCGTCGCGCGCTCCGGGCCGCTCCGGAAATCGCTGCCGCTCGCTGCGTCGCACCAGCGCAACAACGTGGCGCCTCCTCTCGTCTCCGAAGAAGAAGTCCAACCCCACGCTGAAGACCATCGAGATGCGCAGGAGGGTCGGAAGCGTTGGAAACAACTTTCCCCGCTCGAGCTTGGAAAGCAGGGCGGGCGAAAGCCCTGTGTGCTTGCCCAGCTCGACCAATCCCATGCTCTTCTTCAGCCGCAAAGCCCGCAGCTTCTCGCCTACTCCGTAAGCTTTGAGGCCCTGATCTATCGTTTTCGAAACCATACGCGATTACTCCTGGCCCGGAGTTTCCCGAGGAACGCGAAAATCACACGATCCGGCAATACTCCGTCAAATTTGAATAATTTTCATATAAAATATCATTACAATAAAACCTATTTCCTCTTTTTTCGTCAACAGCGTTCCGCGGTCGCCTACCTTATTCATCTGAATCAAAAATGACTGGTATTTTTGAGCCACAGTCACAGCGGATGGAGAGCCGGACATGATTTGATTGAAAGTTAAATATATTATCACTATATTTAAAACATTGCCGTCGTCCTCCTCCCTCAAATGCGGGCGGTGACGACCGGCTCAAAGTGAAACGGGAGGGTAATGAGTCATGAGAAAAAGCATGTGCATGAATCCGTTGTGGATGATGTGGAACTGGTCTCCGATGGCCATGATGACCTGTGCTGCGCGCGCGAAACAAGCGGAGGTCGATCTCAAAGACGTGTTGAGACCGCCGCCGGGGACGCCTCATTTCGGACGCTGCTCAAGGCCGCCGGAGCTGCCGGTCTGGCCGAGGTTTTGAAGGGCACGGGACCTTTCACGGTGTTTGCCCCGACCGACCAGGCTTTCGCCGCCCTTCCGGCGGGAACCCTTGAAGAGCTGCTCAAGCCCGAGAACAAAGCACGGCTGGCCGACCTGCTTAAGTATCATGTCGCGCCGGGAAGAATCCTGGCTTCAGAGATTGTCCGGCTGCGCTCGGTCCGGAGCCTCAGCAGCAGAGACCTGCCGATCCGCGCTCAGGGTGGGGTGGTTTTGATCGATGACATCCGCATAGCGCAAACGGACCTTCTGTGCAGCAACGGGATTATTCATGTCCTCGACGGCGTGCTTCTTCCGAAGTAGGCCAATGAGGCGCCTCGCGATTAACGATGCGGGCCGAGGGGAGACTGTTCGCAATGTAACCCCTTGGCCCACAAGTGGCGTCGAAGCGAAGATTCTCATCCACGTAACGAGCCGCCGAGTAAATCGCCGGACGGACTACCCAGGCTCAGCGCCGGGTGTCTATGGTTTCCATGGCGCATGTAACTTGTGCGCCGGCGATATTCACTTCAGGACTTTGGCGGATATGACGTAGCTGGCCCATGATACGCCGCCGCATAACACGGTGCCCCAAATCAAGTCCGCGACGGTGACGATCACCGGCCAGTCTCGGATCGTGGCAAGATTGGTCAGGTCGTAAGTGGCATAGGCAAGAAACCCGAACAAGGCTCCATATAGAAGGGCGCGCTGGGCGCTATGCGTCTCGAGACCGGGTTTGACCGCGAAAACCACGATGCCGACGATGAACAGAAAATAAAAAAGTAGTGCCGCGGTCCAGTTGATGTCCGGTCGAAAGAGATGCCCCAGATGTTTTTTATAGAAATCTTTGGCCAGTACCCCCAGCCAAAAAAGGTCGATCAAAAAGAAAATGGGTACCGTGATGAGATAAATCTTGAATGCTTTCAACGTATTCACTTCCATAACTACCTCTGTTTCCTGAGCAATGGTTTTGATCCTTGAGCCGATTACAGCTCCAGCCGCTTTAACTCTCCTCGGGCTCCAGATGCGATTCCAAGGTATCACCCTGCAGCCCGGAGCCTCACGTCATGCCAGGTCTTCGAGAACTGCATCAGCGGCGCGCCTTCCGGAGATCAGCGCTCCCTGGATCGAGGCCATCTCCACGTGGTCGCCGCACACATAGAGGCCAGTGCGAATTCTGGGAGATCGCTTGGGTGCGCTCAATGCAAGCGTTATCTCAACCGGTTGCGCGTGGTCGATATTATACGCGCGCAGCTGCCGCCAGCGGCGTACCTGGGGTCCAAACCAGCCTGCGACCTGGTCAAGTACCGCGGCTGCCAGCGCCTCTCCGGAAAGACCGCGATCCTCGAGAACCGCGGCGGAAATCAAAGCCGCCCCGGCGGGAGCGTACGACGGCGCGACATCGCTCAGGACGCAGAGATTATTCACGGGCCCGCGGCCTTCGCCGTCGAGGACGAGCGTCGGTTCGCCCACGGGGGAATGGTCGGCAGCAAAATAGAAACACCAAACCTTTCGCGATCCCGGCGAAGGGATCGCCGGGACAAGGCGCGCCGCATTCGGGCCGTCCGCAGCCACGATCACGGCCCGTGCTTCTACTCGATCGCCGGTCTCGATTTCTACAAACCCCGGCTCGGCCCGGATGACCTTCCGGCCGGTCTCAACACAACCATCGGGAAGCGCGGATGCCAGCTGGGCCGGAATGGCTCCCATTCCAGCCGAAGGCAGCGAAGCATAACCAAGCGACATCATCTTGAACACGAACTCGAACATGATGCTCGATGTCTGCAGTTCGAGCTCCAGGAACACTCCGCCGATGAATGGAACAAAGAGACTATGGATGATGCGGGGGGAGAACCCTTGCCGCCGGAGCCAGTCGAGCGTAGGCATCTCCGGCTGCGCAAATACGCTTTGGAGCGAGCGCCGCGACAATTCCAGACTCAGCCGGGCCACGCGCATTTTGTCCGTCAGCGTGCCGACGGGTGATAACATGGTGCTCACGAGGTCCCAGGGCTTTCGGAAGGGATCCCCGACACGGGTGAATCGCCCTTCGAAACGGACCAGGGCGCCGGGGTAGAAGCGCCTCAGATCGAGGGCCTGATAATCGAGAACTGTCCGGGCTTCGGGGTAACCCTCCAGCAGAACCTGGAATCCCCGGTCCAGGAGGAATCCCTCGGCCCGGTCGGTGCGCATGCGCCCGCCGACGCCATCCGACGATTCGAGCACAAGCGGCCGGATCCCCGCTTCCTGCAGGCGCCGGGCCGCGCGAAGACCGGCCAGGCCAGCGCCCACCACAATGACATCCGCCGAACGGTTCATCGGATTACGCCTCGTCCCCATCCATTCTTGCGATTTGCGCCCGCCGATTCATGACCCTCCCCGGGTCCTCCAATTAATGCTGTAGTCACGGGCAGCGCGGCTGTGCTTATCTTCAGGCGAGCTTCATAGCCAGACCGGCGTAGCCGGCCATTGTGAAACGCGAGAACATGAAGGTGAAATCATCGCTGACGCGACCGGTCAAAACCATTCTCCAGAAAGCGCTTTTCCAGACAACCGGCGCCATTCCTCGGTAGTATTCGATGCAGAGGCCGGCGCGTTCGCACATACGCCCGAGTTCCCTGGGCTTGATGAAAAGCCCCAGGCAGTGCATGTCCTGTGGTGTGTTTTTCACGAACCACTCGACACCCTTAATAACCACCAACCATGATAATAAGTTGCGATTAAAGGTGTGAAAGAAAAAGAGCCCTCCCGGCGCCAACACACGCGCAGCCTCGCTCACGACCTGAGCGGGCTGCTCGATGTGCTCCAGGAAATCCATGGCACAGACGACCTCGAACGACTTATCGGGAAACAAGAGACCGAGCGCGTCGCCGGATCGGTATTCCACAGAGCCTGTTCGATCATGCCGGCGTGCAACTTCGAGGCTGCGCTCCGAGGCGTCAATTCCTATCACCTTGAAACCATTTTGAGCCAGTTCGTTGGCCAGGAAGCCAGCGCCGCAGCCGACGTCCAGCACACGAATGGCTTTCCCCGGGTGCACGCGCCGGATCTCGGCCACAATCCATGGGTGGAGGGCGCGGTTTTCTGCACGGAGGAGCCCCACTGGATCATCCTGCGCCGTGTACCAGCGCTCACCATACAGATCGTAAAAATCGTTGTTTACCTTGTTGCCCTTGGGGGATGCCATAACAAGTTCCAATAGATAAACTGAAATATACCGAAGCTGAAAACGACAGCACAAAGTGCGGCAAGGATGGAGCGCTCCGCTCCCGTATAGCGGATCCAGCCCGGCCAGGCGCTGCGCATCCCATGCGCCGCCGGCCAGAGCAGGCCGGTGCTCAGCAGCACCAGGGGGTGCAGGGCGAACAGAAGAGCATGCACCCATTGCTCCGCAGCAGGGCAGTGTTTGAGGTGCACCCATTCGTCTTTGGTCACGAAGAGGCAGGAAAAGATCGCAAGCCCCGCATAGATCGCGACCGCACCGGAAACCGGCGGCACTGAGAGCAGCCACAGAAGGCAGATCCCCACCGTCAGGGTGTCGAGCGGGTGCCCGATCCGCTCCCATCGCGGCAGACCCCGCCGGCGATGGAAGTAGAGTTCGTCGAATGCCATGATTAACATCTGCAGGCCGAAAGGCAAAAGTAAAAAGCTTGAACTCAGCATTTTCGAAACAGCGCTCCGGCAATGGTCAGCCCCGGCCCGAATGCGAGGCTGGCAACCAGGGTGCCTGCCTTGACATTAGGATCGGCGGCGGCGGCCATCCATATGTGGGGCAATGTAGCCGACGACATGTTGCCTCGTTCAAAGAGAACTGCGCGGCTCAGGGCCAGTTGGTCTTCACGCAAACCGAGCAGTCCCGCCACCTCATCGATAATCCGTGGACCTCCGGGATGGACTGCGAAGACTGTCTCAGAAGCTTTCTCATGATAATCCTGTTCCGCGGCAGCGAACAGATTCGCGAGGAAGCCAGGCAGTGCTGCCGCCACCCTGCCGGGCACATCGCGCGAAAGCGTCATGCGGAACCCCCAATCGGACAGGACCCAGGTCATATCCTCGAGTGAGTCCGGCACCATCTCCTCCCGCACCGCCAGCAATTCGAGGGCGCCTGTCCCATGATCTTCCCCCGGTGCGTCCCCGGGTACCGCCGCGTACCGGATGTGGCCGTCGGCGAACAGACTTTGCACGATCAACTGCTCGGGTGAATGATCCAGCGGATTGAAATGAATCGAGCAGAGTTCGGTGTGGACGATTTCGGCTCGCCGCTCCACCTTCGAAGACCCGCATTGAAGGAGTCCCGCTGCGATCCGGATAGCGGGCACTGCGGCGTAGCAACCCATATGATAAACCTGAGTCGCCAGAGTCCGATCGTGCCAGCGCTTGAGTCCGATCAAGCGTTGAACAGGACTGGGTGACACGTAGCCTGTGCAGGAAACGTGGAGCAGATCTGAAGGCGGCTCGATGTCGCCGGCGAACAGTTCTTCAACCACGCGGTTTGCGGTCTTGGCATAGAAGCTGCTGCGGGCGGCCAACCCCTTGCCTTGCGGACTCTCGAGAAGGTTGAAAATCTCCATTCGCTGCCAGTCCGTGTGCATGAAATCCTCGAGATTGGATCGGCGCCGTCCGATGTGCTCGGCCGCACAATGGTAACGACGCACCATCCGAGAAATGCGGCCACGCCACTTTTCCAGCGAGTCTTCTCGACCTTCTGAGCTAGCAGCCGCGCGTGCATGAGCTTCCACCAACCAATCAAAGCCCTCCTCCTGAGGGCGGTGGTAGGGCGGCAGCACCGCCGAGAAGCCTTTCAAAATCACTGACGATTTCATCGGGTGCTCCAAAATCCAACACACTCATGCAGCGTACTATTTCCCAATCTGACCTCGCGGAATCCATGGAACGGCAAGGCGAACTACCGATAACACGAGCATCTGGAGGGACATGCTCAGCCAGCCGATGAGCCTTAGGGTGATTGGGCCGGTCATCATATTTCTCCAGGCCTCCATTGCCGGTGCGACATCGAAACGTTGAGTCTTCTCAGCATCCGGACAAGGATCGGATTCGAAACAAAAACAATCGGCGGAAGGATTAAGAGCCAGGCCCCACTAAACCGTCCGTTTCAGGGAATCCTTTGACAGGCAATCTGTTTCAAAAGGCGTTGCCGTCTCAGGCATTTGCACGTGCAGCCGCACGTCAGGCTTGCCCTCCAAGCCGATAAAAGTGCTTCTCCAAAGTCTCAAAATCCTTTACGGCGATCACTCGGCCAGTGGCCGCAGTTCCTATGATACCTTGCGGGTTTCTTCCACCCACCCAAAGCTCGACCGTGGGTGGAAGCTCCCTGGCCACAAACTTGACCTGCTGCATAACCTGGCTTGTCGGATGATCCCGGGTAACGCCCAGCACCACGGCTTTCGGCGAACAACGCTTCGCAGCGACGAGAATTTCCTCCGACGGCAGGTTCGGCCCGAGGTAGACGATCCCCAGGCCGCATCCAGCCGCCAGAATCGCGGCGGCAAGAATTCCAAATTCATGGAGTTCATCGGCCGGGGTGGCAAACAGAATCCTTGAAGAATGGTCATCCGACGATTTCAAATATACCAGACTACCCAGAACGTTTCGAAGGACCGCGGTGGCGATGTGTTCCTGCGCCACGCAGAACTTGCCTTGGTGCCAGCCATCCCCGACGGCCTGCATGAACGGCAGGGCCACCTGATGCACGAAGTCCCTCGCCGAAAGCAGCACCGCAAGCTTCCCGATCTGTTGGTTAACCCCGCCGTAGTCGAAGCCTTCAACAGCACTCAGCACCGGTTCAAGGATTTCGGAAGCCGATCCAGCGAGCACGGCCTTCCTTGCCTGGGCGGCAGCCGGCAGGCCGGGGCCCCCGAGCGATTCCTTCAGCAGGGAGTCGGTCAAAGATGCAACCTGACCGATCGCGTAACCATTCTCGACTGCCTCCTTTAGTAAGACGAGTCGGCGAATGTCGGCGTCCGAATAAAGGCGCCCACGCGTACCGCGCTGGGGAGTCACCGCCTGATAGCGCCGTTCCCAGGCTCGAAGAGTGTCGAGAGAAATTCCAGTCAGCTTAGCTACTGCACGAATGGGATACCGAATTGTCACGCTCACGCTCCTGGATATTGAATGAGGTTAGCGGACTCGCATCGGCGTGTCAATCATTTGTCATATACAAATGATTGACATATATTGGTTATTTGATTGACAAATCTGTGATTCGGACGAATTCTCTCCATACGAATCATCCATCGGTTTGGATGAGCACTCCATGAGACACACTGGCGACGCCCAGTTGCTCCTGACCAGAAATCACAATCTTCGAATGCTCTTCGGCGAGCCATCGACGACGGACTTTTATCAGGAATCGAATTCCAACGGGAAAAAATGGCCCAAGGGGGGACGAGCGCAGACCACAAATCGTGGAGGAATAGCAGGTGTTCCTGAACGGACCGGAACGTTCATCAGCGTGAAAAAGGTTATAATGGACCAACGAATCACCGAATGCGGCTGGGTGCAATCGAGAGATGAAGCGACTATAGTCCGAATGGTTATCTGCGGAGAGGAAATGAACGCGGGCGAGAAAGATGAGAAAAGGGCCGGCAAAGAAGCCCAACTCAGTGAATACCGATGGACAGAGCAAGTAGCGCTCAAAGACAGGGCGCTCTCGGCCGCCGCTGAGGGTATCACCATTTCGGATGCGCGACTCCCCGCGAATCCCCTGATCTATGCCAACTCGGGATTCGAACGGCTGACAGGTTACTCTGTCGAGTCGATCATCGGCAAAAACTGCCGCTTTCTCCAGGGACCTGGAACGGATCCCGCGGCGGCGGAAGAAATCCGGCGCGCCTTGCGGGAGCAGCGTGAGTGCGTGGTAGAAATCTTGAACTACCGCAAAGACGGAACCCCTTTTTGGAACCGGCTGTCGATCACACCAGTCAGGGATGCAGATCATTCGGTTACGCACTATATCGGCGTGCAGACCGACATCACTGCGAGGAAAAATGCGGAAGACGCTTTGCGCCGGGCCAAGGAGGAGCTGGAAGTCGCCAATTGCCGGATGAAGACGGAATTGGAAATGGCGGCGCGCATTCAGCGGACCCTGCTTCCACCGGCCCACCTCTCGATGCCAGGAGCAAACCTGTCCTGGGTTTTTCATCCCTGTGACGAATTGGCCGGAGATACCCTGAACTTCATCCCACTGGATGGCGAGCGCATTGTGCTCTACGTCATCGATGTGTCCGGACACGGCGTAAGCGCTGCTCTTCTGTCTGTCACACTTCATCACCTGCTTGCCTATCCACCGGCACAATTTCCGGCCTTTCCTCAGAATACCGAAAACGCGTCGCGCTTTGACATCAGTTCACCATCTGAAGTCGCGAAGCAACTCAACCGGCGTTTCCCGATGGAAAGCGAGCGGTTGCAGTATTTCAGCATGATTTATGGAATCCTCCATCTGCGCAGCGGGCATTTCCGTTATATCTCGGCAGGACACCCTGCCCCGGTGGTTCTGCCGCGCAGTGGCCGGCCTATTTCTCTTCCCAATCAGGGATTTCCAATTGGTTTGATTCCGGATGTGGAATATCCGGAGGAGTCGTTTGTTCTCAGTCCGGGCGACCGGCTTTTTATCTACACCGACGGTTTCATCGAGGCGTCCGACAGCAGCGGCCAGCAGTATGGTGCCGGAGGTCTCCTGGATGCAATCGCAGGCAGCCGCTCTCTCTCACTTCAAAGCACTCTCAATCATCTACTGGACACTCTCAAGTGCTGGCATCAGAATCCCCGTTTCCAGGATGATCTCTCCATGTTGGGGGTCGAATACACTGGAGATACTCAGCCTGCGTAAGGGATTGCGGTCGCCGCGGCCATGCTTCGCCGGGTGGAGCTACAAGCTTGACCTGAAATCCGTTGCCGGATTCGATGGTGTGAACTGGCAAGCGGCATTCCAGACGCGCTGCCATGAACGTCAAGTTGTGCGAATTCCTTTTCAGGACCCGATGCCTGCCTTCGATTCCCACCATATAGCCACCCTCGGGTTGCTCATCTCGGACAAGCAGGCGGGTGCCTTCCGCTTCTGATTTGGCTGCAAAGTCATATATCCGGACATTCCCACGTCATGCCGCAGCGAAAGTAAGCCAAAGTGCGTATTTCCTAGTTTGGATTTGTTTCACACTTTTTCGGGGGGCGAATTTGACAAGAGCGGACTCAGAACTTAAATAATCGATCGGAAAATTTGGGATGAACAAGTTCTATTGCGAAAGGGAGGTTTAACCCATGAGCCTTTTGTCTCTTGATGTGTTTGAGGAAATGGAAAAAATGAGGAGGGACATCGACCGGATCCTGGGGGAAGACAGGTTCTCCGCTTGGACCTTTCCCTACTCGCGAATTTCATTTTTGCCCGGTCGCGCATTGCGATCCTATCCACTGATGAACGTCGGTGAGGATGCAGAAAACATCTACGTTCATGCGCTGGCACCGGGCATCGGACCCGATACCCTGAATGTATCCGTTACGGGGAATCAGCTGATCATCGCGGGAGAGAAGACTCCTCTACCGGAAGATGTCAAACCCGAGAACATCCATCGCAGCGAGCGCTCTGCCGGACAGTTTGTTCGCAGCGTGTCGCTTTCCGCCGCCGTCGACCGCGAGAAGGTCCAGGCCAACTACAGGGACGGCGTGCTCAAGATAGTTCTGCCCAAGTCTGAAGAGGCCAGGCCCAAACAAGTTCAGGTAAAAGTAGCCTGAAACCAACAACGAGTTCGATGATGGAGGTGCGAAGCCATGAGCGAACAGACCGCTGTACTTACAACCGAAAAGCAGGCAGCCACCCGATCGCCGGGTGAGAAGTCACTCGCCACCAGGGATGAGACCCGCTATATTGCGCCGCCTGTTGACATTTATGAAACTGACGATGCCCTTATGGTCGTTGCAGATTTGCCGGGCGTGGACAAGGATGAGGTGGATGTTCGTGTCGAAGATAGCGTTCTCACTATAAAGGGCAAATCCGACTATGCTCAGCCAGCGAACCTCGTGCTCGGGGAATTTAATCTCCAAGGCTATTACCGACAGTTTCAGCTGAGTGATGAAGTGGATCAGGACAAGATATCAGCCGAATCGAAAAACGGAGTGCTCACGATTCGCCTGCCCAAAGCGGAGAAATCCAAACCGAGGCAGATCAAAGTGAGGCTTAGCTGAAACAGCTGTATTTGGCCTTTGAGGAATTGTCCTCTGTTACGCATGGTTCCGGTGCGGGCACAACAAACTGTAGGTGAACCATAGGGTGGTGGCCTATCCCGGGGGTAGCGTGGGATAGGCCGCCCGGCGTCATGCCTCGAATTCATATATGCCGAAGCTAATTCCGTCGTTACCACGGGGGTGCAGCGATGGCCAAGAATTATTATGCTATTTTGGGCGTCTTGCCGACTGCTACTTTGGAGGAGATAAGGTCAGCCTATCGACGGCGCGCGAAAGAATATCATCCCGACCACTTCGGCGTGGATAGTGCGCCGTTCCTTAATATCCGGGAGGCCTATGATGTATTGAGCGACCCGGCAAACCGGGCATCGTATGACCCCAGATGGCGACAGCCCGGAGCAAGCTACATTCCTCATTCACGGCCTGAGCCCGAGATTATCCGTTCAAGAAGACCTTCGGTCGAATCGTTACGCAGCAACCGAAGGCCGGTGAATGTTGAGACCCTATCGCCGCTACACTCCTTCCGTACCTTCCATCCTTCCTTCGATGAGATATTTGACAACCTGCGGAATGCTTTTGACCTCCAGATGCAGAGAAAAGGCGAGAGGTTTCAAGCCCTTACCATGGAAGTCGTACTGACTCCTGATCAGGCAAGCCGTGGAGGCCGAATACAAGCCCTTATGCCCATCGCGGCCGCGTGCTCAACCTGTGGGGGCCGCGGGGACACAGGCTTATGGCCATGTTGGCAATGCGGCGGATCAGGGGTAATCCGGGAGGAGTTACCGATCGAAGTAGAGTACCCTCCAGGCATCCGGGATGTTTATCGAATGGCAATTCCTATGGATCGTTTTGGCCTGCACGACATCTGCCCCATTCTCCTCTTTCGTATCAGTCACGAAGGCGATTTCGAAGACCTTTAGATTGCTGAACGAAATCGCTGATACCCGTGACGACTTGTGACGGAGGTGTGTATGGAATGATTAACAACCCTTACATTCATGGGCAAGTCATATGCTGGCGGCAGGCGCCGAAAAGGCCTACGTCTCAAATCAGCTGAGGCAAGCGAATCCGTCGATCACGTTGAGGATCTATTCGGACTGGGTGCCCGGCACACCCTGGTTGCCGACATCGATGTTCGATACGGCATCGGTAAATGTTTGGCAAATGTCGGAGAAAAACAAAGCTGAGGAAGGGACGTAAACGACCGTAAATCATTGATTCTATTGGTTAAAATGGCGGAAATTGAACCCGCGATCTCCCGACTGCCAGCTCGGTTTTTGCGCTGTAAATACAAGGCTTACGCGTTTTCCTGCAAGATTTTCAAACTTATTCCAACCTGTGCAACCTCCCCCGCGGCGGCCGATCCCGAGGTTCCGGCCAGGGCCATGCGCCGGCAATTCAGTGCGGCATACAAACGTCATATATTGCAGGAAGCTGAAGAGGGTGGCGCGGGAGCAATTGCCGGTCTTTTGCGCCGTGAAGGATGATATCGAAAAATCTCGGCAGCTCGCGGAAGTTCCAGGCAGTCAATGCAAAGTGCGGAAAGCTCGGGGATTTTGCCCAGGCGTTGTTCCCGCTCATCGTGGTGAATGCCGATGACTTCGGGCGCCTGGATAGTGACGCCTTCACCGTCAAACACAAGGTCTTCCCTGTGTCGCCCAGAACCGAGGAAGATTTCGAAACCGTGCTCCAGGCAATGTCCGCTGTCGGGCTGATTCGATTTTATGAGTCCGGCGGGGACAGATACCTGGAGATCGTCAACTTCGACCGTGAGCAGCCGGGGCTCCACAAGCGAACGAAGTCCGACTATCCGGATCCTCCCGACGATTTTGAAAAAAGGAAAAAAAAAAAAAAAAAAAAAAAAAAAAAAAAAAAAAAAAGAAAAAGGGAAATTCCCGGAAGAACAGAACCTAACAGAGAGAACAGACGCGGAACGCAACCGCGGCTGACGCTGCTCTGTCGCGGACGCCGGAGGCGCTGGTCGAACTCTACAAAGCAGAAAACAAAAAACTGCCGAAGGTTCTGGAGTTCGGCCTGGATCGGCGGGACAAGTGCAAAAGCCGGCTTGCCACGGACCCGCAAAAATTCATTGACCAGTTCACGAGGGCGGTGATCAAGGCACAGGAGACACCATTCCTCTGCGGCGAGGGAGAATGAGAGTGGAGGGCCGACTTCGACTGGTTCATGGCCAACGACCGCAATGTCATCCGTTTTTTGGAGGGCCAGTACGACTCAGGCGCCTGGGCGGGTCCTGGCGACACTGCCGGAAGCGTATTCGACAAAACCCGCAAAGAACGGGAGGAAAGGAATCATGGATCTGATCGCGTGGCTTGAGGACCTTGCTGCGGCCCATAGGATCGAACCATCCGAAATGACGACCAGGAGGTACCTGAAATCACGCGAACATTGGTATCTAACCCCGGAGCAGTGGGAGCAGCTTTCTGATCGTGCCGTTCTTTGATTCCCTCTATTCCCGAGCATGGCGGAGCTACACGACATCGCCTGCGCGTTGAAACACCAGGCGCAAATCAAGGCCAACTCAGAATGGGTTGCCAACATGCGCGAGCAGTGGAAGCACAAGCAGAGGGAGGGAGGGTGATGTGAGCTTTCTTGCTTCCAATTATGGGGACTGCTGTGAAGCCGGGTGACCGTCTAATCTGGTTCTATTCACCCGGCCGCTCTTTCCTGTCCGGCTGAAGAGTACAGGCGATCCCGGGGGTAATCCTGCGCATTTGCCGGCACTGCGTCAGGATTCGTATCGATCAACATGGGCGAGAAAAAATCGTCAGCGTAGATCCTGAGAATATCATTGGCGATGAAGAGATGCATGATTAACAACCTCTCGCAGAAGATTGATAGCATTGTCTCTTTTGCAGCAGGCTTATGATAATGCACCCCCGAAAAAAGTAGTACCATGACAACTATGAGTCAGTGTTTATGGGGTTTGCCAACTCAGCAATTCGAGATTGGACGTCCAATGATCTCTGCCACATTAAAACCTCAGCGACCGGCTGTGGCCGACCGCACCATCGAAACGGACGCGCGATATGCTCGATAGGGCAGCCTTCAGGAGGAGCATTACCTGGTATCGCCTTCAGGTCGCGGACGGCGGTTATTCAATCGAATTCCGGTAACGGAGTCGCAAAAAGTCCTATATCCTCACTTTGCTCATTGGCGTGATCTGTGGTCTGGCCGCAGTCGCATTCCATATGCTCCTGGAGTTTTCTCAGGACCATATCATCTACGGAGCCGCGGAGATCGAGGGGCGGCTGCGCATCCCGCTTCTCATCCTGATTCCGGCGCTGGGTGGATTAATCGCCGGCGCTGGCATTCATTTTCTTGCTCCCGAAGCCCGAGGGAGCGGTATTCCCCAGGTCAAAACCGCCTTTTATCTCGATGGGGGTCGCATACCGGCCCGGGTGATTCCGGGCTGCCTGTTCCTTTCATCATTCAACATCGGCACCGGCGCCAGTCTGGGCCGCGAGGGGCCGACGGTTCAGCTTTGCGCCGCGCTTGCATCGCTCCTCGGACGGATGTTCGCCATTTCGCGGCGCAGGTTGCAGAGTCTGCTTCCGGTAGGCGCCGCCGCCGGACTGGCCGCAGCGTTCAACACGCCCATTGCGGCAGTTACCTTCGTGCTGGAAGAAGTGCTGGGGGACACATCCGCCTTCGCGCGAAGTTCAGCGGACAAGACAAGGTGCTCAGTGGGCTACTCCAGCGTTGGGTGGCTTGTTCGTGGGAGTGACCGGACTCGCCGGACTTCTCTTGACCGGATCATCCAGCATATTTGGAATCGGTTACCAGAAACTGGCGGAAGAACTGCGCGGCGACTGGCGATTAAAGTTCTGATTGTCCTCGGGGTAGGAAAACTGATTGCATCCGTCATCTCCTATAGTTCCGGATGAACGGGGGGAATTTTTGGTCCTTCGCTTTATCTGGGTGGAATGACTGGGGGCATCATCGGCATTCTAGCGAGATTCATGCTTCATGCTCCGAGAGTACAGCCAGGGGCTTTCGCTCTTGTGGTATGGGAGCGGTTTTTGCAGGGATCGTCCGCGCGCCGGTGACTTCCATCGTCATCTTTTGGGAGATGACTAATAACTACTCGATCATCCTGCCGCTGATGGTCGCCAATATCACCAGCTACGTCCTATCGACGAAGCTTAGCCCCGGCCTATCTATGACGCATTGCTACTGCAGGATGGAATCCACCTGCCTCACGAAGAGAAACACGTCCTACGGACCATCGCGGTCGGTGAAGCCATGACTCGAAAGATAGTCACTGTCAGTGGACAACTAAAGGTGGGAGAGGCCTTCCAACACGTGCAGCGGCTCCCCGAATACCACCATGCTTACCCGGTGGTTGATGAAGATGGCAAAATGATAGGAATTTTTACATTCAACGATCTGAAGCGCGCCCTGACTGCGGGAAAATCTGAACTCCGGCTTGCCGAACTTCAGAACAGGGCGATCATTCACACACATCCGGACCAAACGCTGGACCAAGTGATCTTTAAGTTGGGGCATGAGGCATTTCCCAACTCCCCGTCGTCAGCCGCAAAGACACGTCCAAGCTGCTCGGCATTATCAGCATGAATGACATTACCCAAGCCCTGTCAAAAGATGAAGTGGACGACACTGCGGAGGAAGTTGATCATGACGAGGGTTCGGGCGATTCCCGTAGTGATCATGGGCCTCCCTATAGTCCGCAGTGACAAGCCTGTAAAGTTCATTCCCGTACAGAATCTACCGTGGGAGCATGAACATGGAAAATTCAAACGGGCGAGCCAAGTGATGGACATATCATCGCTTTTTAGTGGTTGAGTCGGAGCTGGATCTGGATTTTGAGGGGCTTGCTTATTTCACCTATTGGCCAGGAAGACCAATGGCTCTTCGAGGAAATGCTCCACATGACAACATCAACCGAAGTAAACGAATTGCTTGACACGCTTGCCAAGATCTTGTTGCGCTGCTTTGTGTTTGGCTTCCTTCTGCTCCTGCTCTGGTTTGGCGCCTGCCTCCTGACAGGCACCCTGTTTTATGAGCTCCAAAGCAGGCTGTTCGACTTGACGAGGCATGAGTTGCGCCTGATCCATTTCTGCGGCATAGCATGAGTGAAGAGCTGCGTCCTACTGTTTTTCCTGTTCCCATACATAGCGATACGCCCAGTCTTGCGCAGAAGATCATAGCGTGGCTATGAAAGCTTACCTTCTCACCTTTTCAGCTTCAGTGGCATCGGCTTGTCCGTTGATAGATGTGACGTGGTTCAAGCCCGTCTGGGATCAATGCTATCGTGGTGCAGATGGATAAAGGGGCCAGAATACCGGCAGGAGCAAGAGGACAATGCCTGTCAGCAGGACCGTCAGGAGTAAGCCTGTTTTCACGAAATCCATGAAACGGTATTTCCCTGGTCCGTAGACCAAAATGCAGGAAGGCTCGAACGGCGTTATCATCGAGATGGAGGCTGCCAGCATGATCGCGATGGCGAAGGTGCGCTCATTGGCGCCCAAGCGGCGAGCGGTATTCAACGCGATGGGGAGAACTACCAATGTGGCCGCAGCGTTCGACATCGGCTGGGTGAGTGCAATTGTAATAAGGCAGAAGCCAGCCAGGACGGTCATCACGCCAAATGGTTGCAGGAAATGGATGATATGGCCCGCGAGAAAGGCTGCGGCGCCGGACTTTTCCATCGCAGTGCCAAAAGAGGTCATGCCGCCGATCAGGATAATGAGCTGCCAGTCAATGAATTGATACGCTTCTTCCACGGTGATGCAGCGCATGAGCATCGTCAGCACGGCGGCGGACAGAAAGGAAATTGAGAGCGGGACCAATCCTAAACCTCCCGCCGCGATCGACAGCACAAAAACAATCACTGCGTAGATCCCCTTCTGCTGGCGCGCCATCGGCGCATCGAGTTCATCGAGAATGGACAGATCCGGGTTCTGTCGCAAATTCCGTAAGGAATCAACTTGTCCCAGCAGGAGCAGGACATCGCCGACGCTGAGGCGAATGTGGCCCAGTTTTTCGCAAAGGGAATGGCCGTGGCGATAGATTGCCAGAGCTATCAGTCCGTAGCGCTGCCGGAAATTGATCTCTTTCAGCGTCCGGTCAATTAGATGGGATTGCGGCATCAGCAGCGCTTCGGCAATCCTGTTGCCTTCGGGTTGGAGATCGGAATCCTGAAGGTTCAACAGAGGCTTGATCTCGATCCCGGCCAAATCTTTAACCCGCATCAGATCTTCAATCTTGCCCTCAACGAGCAGGATGTCCAAGGGCTCGATCGTAGTCCGGGGATCAGGCAGGATCTTCCGGCTGCCGCGCAAAACCTGCAGAATCCTAAAGCCCAACCTGGAGAGGTCGGATTCAAAGATCTTCTCGCCCAGTAAAGGGGAATCCGGGAGCACCGCGATCTCGCTCATGTACCGGCGAATGCCGTAGTCCTCCGCCTGGCTCTCGCCCTTATGGGCCGGCAAAAGGCGCCAGCTGACGAGGGTGAGGTAGAGAATTCCAACCAGAAGCAATACCAGGCCGACAGGTGTAATCTCGAAAAGCGAAATTGGTCTCATTCCCAGCCTGGCGATATACCCGCTGACTGCGACATTCGTGGAAGTGCCAATCAGAGTGCACGTTCCGCCAAGGATCGACGCGAAGGCCATGGGCATCAGGATCTTCGAGGGACTGATATTCGCCTTGCGGCACAGTCCCATGACAGGCGGCAGAAAAACCGCTGTCGCCGTCGTATTGTTCATGAAGGCGGAGACACTCCCCACGCCAGACATGACGGCGAGTAAAAGACGGTTTGGTCTATTGCCGGCAATCCTGTAGAAAAAGGAACCGATTGTGTCGACGATGCCGGTTCTTTGCAGTGCGCCACTGAGCACGAAGATGGAAGCCAGGACGATGATGATTTCATTGCTGAATCCGGCAAAGGCTTCGGATGGAGTCAGGATCCCAGATATCACGAGAACGATGAGCAGTATCATCGTGATGATGTCGACCGAGACGACCTCCGCGGCGAAAAGGCCAATTGCGACTATCAATAGCCCTAGTACGAGAGCAATCTGCATGTCTCCATCATAGCCGCTCCAATAAAGCACCGAAACGAAATCTTAGCCGGGCAGCCGCTAACTCTCCAGATTACTGCCATTTGGCTGTGAAACTACCAGATTCACGGGATTGTGCCAGGATATCCTTTAACACTATCGTGGAATCGACCGCGGGATGCGACGGGGCGGCCGCTTCCTGCATCTGTCTGAGCAACCTCAGGAGGTCCGCTCTGCTGCAGGCTGTCACACCGGCGGGTAGCCATGCCTGCCGTCGCAGCTTCATGGGGCGCCGAATTGAGCCTGATCCTGGAGGGATTGGTTATGAAATACAATGAACTGATCGTCCTTATTTCCCCCGCATTGCTGAGTTTTCCATGGATCATCAGGGCCCAGGGGGCAAAGGATCGAGAAATCGAATTACACAAGAATGTGAAATTGATAGAGATGCCCGCCCCGGCAGACCTGCCGGAGGAACTCGTTGGGAAATATCAGCAATTCTGCCGGTACTCGAAGATGTGCTGAGGGAGATTACTGATGCAGAGCCTTCGGAATGTGCCCTGACCATTCGAGTTGCAGCCGGCATGAAAGAAATCGGAACTGCTAAGGTGAAGCGGGTCTTCACCAGCGTGACGGCCTTTCGCCAGAAATCGAATCGGGAATTTACTGGGAGGCTCTATTTGCACAGTTTTGTCTCCGGCGAGACGGTGAGCAAGGAGGAAGCCAGGGAATTCCTGCAAAAGCAAATTCTGAGCCCGGCGAGGTGCCGGCCAACTGTCACTCAAACAGGCATGCCTCTTGGCCGCTTACTCGCCGCGGCATCTGATATCGGATCAGGGGCGGAGGTCGTCTGGCGAATGACCGGCTGTCGGTCGTGAATCGAGGCGAAGGTTCCTTTTGAAGGCAAAATTGTATCTGTATTCTATTGTTCATGAAAGAGGAGAACTTCAAGCTGTCGCGCAGCTAAAGCCATCTTCAAATATCCGTTCCCTTTTTAATCGCTATCCTCGTTTCTGTCCTTTGCATGCCTTTGAATTTACTGGCAGCGGGTTCCGACGTGCATGCCGATCCGATAGCCCCGGTTTTGATCGCCCTGATTGCGATTCTTGCGGCGGCTAAGTTGGGAGCGGAGCTTGCCGAGCGGCTCCACTTGCCGGCGGTACTGGGAGAACTTGCATCCGGCTTTAGCGTCCGTTATGTGCATCTTTTCATTGGCGTTGCACTGTGTGCGACGAGCGTCGGCATTACGGCGCGCGTTTTCAAGGACCTCGGAAAGGTTCAAATCAGGAAATGATCTTTTTGCGCACGGCATACAGAACAATCTCGGCTGTGTTGTGCAGGTTGAGTTTCTGCATCAGATTCGTCCGATGTGTTTCCACCGTGTAGACACTCAAATCAAGGATCGCGGCTACTTCCTTATTGGACTTGCCCTCTGCAAGAAGCTGAAGGACCTCTTTTTCACGGGCGGTGAGAAGGTCATACGAATCCTGAAGCCCCTTCTGTTGAAGTTGCCGGACGTAATCATCCAGCAGAGTCTGCGTGATCCTGGGGCTGAAAAACGGGCGGCCCTGCGCGACGACGCGCACGGCCTGTACCAGGTCCTCCTCCACCGACTCCTTGAGCAGATATCCTTTTGCACCAGCGCTCAGCGCGCGGACGATATAGCCCTCATCCGAGTGCATGCTGAGTATAATGATGCCGATCCGCGGATCCCGGTGAATAATCTGCGCCGTCGCCTCGATGCCGTTGAGCTGCGGCATGCCTACGTCCATGATCACAATTGCCGGGGAAAACTCCTCGGCAAGCCGCACAACCTCCCGGCCATCGGCGGCTTCTCCGACGACCTCAAATCCCTCATGTCGTTCCAGGATCAGGCGTAGGCCCCTGCGAACGACACCATGATCGTCTGCCACGAGTATGCGAATCGCACTCATTAGGACACCTCCGTTTTCAAAGGGATTACTGCCTTAAGAACCGTCCCCTTGCCTGGCTGCGAATCAACAGAGACCGTCCCCCCAATTCACGGACCCGCTCCTGGATCCCTATAAGTCCGAGCCCCCGGCCCTTGGTATGTTCAGGATCAAATCCCACACCGTCGTCGCGAACCGTCAGAGATAGGTCAGTCAGGCCGCCATGAAGGTCGATGCGGACGGCCTTCGCCCTGGAATGGCGGGCGCAATTTGTCAGGGATTCCTGGACAATCCGATAGATGCATGTCCTCATCTCTTCCGGAATGTTCTCCAGTGATCCGTCATTCTTGAACTCGACTGGGGTGCCGCTGCGCCGTGAGAACTCACGCGCCTGCCACTCCAGGGCGGGCTCCAAACCCAGGTCATCGAGCATGGATGGTCGTAATCCCAGAGCCAGGTTGCGAACCATCAGCAGAGTCTTCTCGGCAAGGCCTTTTCCTTCCGATACCTGGCCCCTGAAATCCTCCTCCGGAGCCGCACGGAGCTGCTCCAGGTTCCCGAATACCATGCGGATGCCGGTCAGCATCTGGCCGATTTCGTCATGCAGCTCCCGTGAGAGGGATTTGCGTTCTTCTTCCTGAGTGTGAACGAGTTTCTGCGACAGCCATCGCAGCCGCTGCTCCGCCTCCACGAGACGCATCCGATGCTCGTCGGCGCGTTTCTCGAGTGCAGAAAGCCGGTAAATGCTGATTATGGCCGTGAACAGGGCGAGGCCAAGCGCATACGCAAATAGCCACTTCAGGTATTTGCGATAGGATTCCCAGCTTTTGGCTATCCTCTCCTGCTCCTGCGTAAGGCTGGCAGCGTCTATTTGATTGATCCCCTGCGTCATTTTGAGGAGAGCGGTGCGTCGAGGAAGAACCTGCTTTCTCAGGAAGGAAAAGCTGAGCGCCGCCTTGCGTTCGGGAGTCCACTCAAACACGGGATCCAGAGCACTCCAATAGCCTTCCAATTCGCGGGCGAGCTGCTGTAGCGACTCGCGGTCCTGAGGCGGGGAAAGCTGCCCCAGGGTTTTGAGGCGCCCGTCGAGCGACTGGCGGACCTCAAGCAACTGCCGCTTGTGCTCGGCTCCCGTAAGCGTGGCGGGATCGAGCAGGTAGTCCCGGACCAGAATGGCGGACAAATAGACGTCCGCCTGGATCTCGTTCAAGACGGTCGCTCGCTGCCGGTACGCATCTTGAATGGAAGTCACGTCCCGGTAGATGCGATCGCTCCTGCGGTAGGCGCCGAATCCGAAGACAGCGATCAGAAGCAGGAGGCCTCCAAATGCAAGGAACAGAGTGACTTTGGTATTTTGCCACACCGTATCCCCCATTCGATGGTGCCCTTTCTTCTTGAAACTACTGCCTCCACGGGATCGACAGCAACCGACCCTGTGACTATTCTAAAGCCATGATAATTCTATTCACAGACCTCGATGGCAGCCTGCTTGATAATTCCGCGTATTCCGCGGATCCCGCCAGGGAGGCCCTGCGCTGCATAGATGAGCTGGGCCTCCCGCTCGTTTTCTGTACCAGCAAGACGCGGGCCGAGGTCGAACATTGGCGTACAACTCTCTGCAACAGGCACCCTTTTATTGTCGAGAACGGCGGGGCTCTCTATGTTCCTGCCGGCTACTTCCCGACTGATTTCCACTCGCCGGTAAATCTTGGCCAATACAATGTGATCGAATTTGGAATCCCCTATCACGTCCTCGTCCAAACTCTCCGTCGGGCCTCACAGGACTCCGGATGCCGGGTTCGGGGGTTCCACGACATGAGCGTTGAAGAGATAAGCCGGAGATACGATCTTCCATTAGAACAAGCTCGATTGGCGAGGAAAAGGGAATATGATGAACCGTTCGAAATTCTCGATCCTCCCGGAGACAAGCTCCTTGCCGCAATTGAACGCACGGGCAGACGCTGGACCCGCGGCGGCCGGCTGCATCACCTCACCGGTGACGGGAACAAAGCCCACGGAGTCAGCCTGCTCAGCTATTATTACCGCTGGGCTTTCACCGACATTATAACCGTGGGTCTGGGCGACGGGGCGAACGATTTGGACTTCCTGCGCCTCGTCGACATTCCAGTTATCATCCGTTCGAAGGCAGCCTGGCAGTTGAAATCCGCCCTCCCGCGGGCACGTGTTACAGAACTTTCGGGCCCGGCTGGTTGGAATCAGGCGGTTCTGGACATTCTCGACGAACATGCGGCCGAGTACGAGATGGTCTCCAAGGAAAAGGCCGGATAAATTCGCCCGTTTGCGCTTCACAGGTGTTTCCAGACAGCGTGTTCCTGTAGTTCTTCCTTCCCGGGCTCCTTTCGCTCGAGGTAGCGTTCCACGGTTTTTCTTCCCGCCAGCCCCAAAGCCAAGCCGCCCGCCAGCATGGCGCCTCCGATTATCAGAATGAAAGAAGCCAGGAACACGTTTCTCGCAAAATTCAGATAATCGGCGGCTACAACGACCGTGACGAAGATTACGACAACTTTTACAGCCTGGCCTATCCGCCTTGAGGAAGGGATGCCTTCATTGAATGCCCAAACGAGAGCGCTGCGCCCGAGATAGCGGCTGACCCACACGCCTGCCACCAGGATGACGGCACCGGCAAACAACTTCGGCACCATAAACAAGACCGATTCGATCATGCGCGAGGTAAGCTGGGTGTCAAAGGCGCTCAGCGCAAGCAGAAAACCACTGGTCAGGATCGTCCAGTATGCGCCCTTTGCGGCCATGTGAGTCGCGCGTACCGGGCCGTCCCCGGGCAGGAGGGAGTCAAGTCCGCTGCGCCTCAGAAACCGATCGATGCGGGCCCCACGAAAGATTCGCATCAACAGTCCGCGCACGGCAGCCGCAAGACCCCAGGCTACGATAAGAATAAACAGCGCAGCCAGGAGGCTGGGTAAGTGATTTGTCGTGAGGCGGGACAGCCTGTCCATCGTGTCCTGCGCTATCCGTTCTGCTAATTGAAGCATATGATCAACCCTCCAGTACGGCGGCGGATCTAGCACTCTCCGCCGCCTTTTTCAGCGGGCGCTCGGCCGACCGAGTGCAAACTTCAGCGCTATCCCAGCCCGAAATAAGGTACGATCTGAACTCTTCGAAACAGAGGCAGAGCTGTTCGATTTTTTCCTCAACCTGATCCGAAACAAGGTCCTTGGTTTCAAGCACAAACGACGCAACCCTGGCCAGATATAGAGAGGTCAGCGAGCGCAGCAAATGACTTCGCTCTACCGCCCGCTCCCGCCATGCAACAGCGAAATCCATTACGACCCGCACCCACAATTCATCATCAAAATGAAATCCATTCCGGGACTGGCTATCCAGAGATGCGCTAACCTTGGCCAGATCACCCAGAGTCCAGGGTGTCAAAGCAAGTGCCCAAACATCCTTGAGTTCATGGCTTGCCCGTTGATAAAGTCCCAGCATCCGGTCGGTATTGACCTCGACGGGATCGAGGCCGACCCCGAAGCGGAATCCAAAAAGCTCGGCGTCTTTGCTCGATTGTGTGCGCTTCCAGACGGATTCGTATTCCTGCATGAGGGTAAACACGCTGCCCACGACCTGGTGGAGCATCTCGCTCAGGTCTGTACCCGGATCTTTCGGGTCATGCAGCTTCGCACCCAGAAAACTCTGACAGACCCGATATCCCTCGGCAATCGCGATAGTGGTCATCCAGATGTCAATGCCGTAGCGAGCCGCATTCCCCTGCCAGTCACGCCGCGACAGGTAGCGTTGAAGCATGCGCGAAGAAAGTCCAAAATCCCCTCCAATCGGCTGGCGCACCCGCAGCCCGTATAAAGCGCGGGTCAAGGGGTAAACGATGCTGTTCGTGATCGTCCCATCGTACTTGTGCCTGTGGTAGAAAGGGGCTGTGAAATCGAATCCGGCATGTAGGACCGGCCGCAGCAGCAGATCAATCCACTCGGGCGTGATCGAACGCAAATCCGAATCAATAACCACGCAGCCGCGGGCTTTTAGCATTGAAGCCATCTGGAAAATAAGGCGGAACGCGCTCCCTTTGCCCGGGATTCCATGATACGGGAAGGAGAGCCTGTGCACGGGGAAAAGCGGGGTATTGAATAAAAGGATTTGAGCTGAGTCCGAGCGACTGGCGAGCACGACATCGCGGGTGCCGTCCAAGGAACCCCCGTCGGAATTGATGATGACGGCCTTCAGTTGAGGGAAGTATTTCTCCAGACCGGCCTGCGCCGCTCTGGCTACGTGTCCTATAGTTCTTTCGTTGTTGTAGCTCGGGATGCCCACCACGACGTCAGCATGCCCAATCTTCTCAACCGCATTGAATGCTTCCCGGGGAAGAAAATCGGGCTTGGGAGTTTCAGTCTCAGCACGCATGGTTTCGGACTTTCGGGACGGTTGTTTCGACGCTGTTCCGCAGCAGATTGAAGAAATCGGGGATTGCCGCAATGACTCGATTCCAATTGGGAATCTGCGGATTTCCGAGAGGTGCCTCGACAAACTCCTGTGTGGCCTGTCGCAGGCTCTCAGCGAATGTCGCCACGGCCGCTTCTTCCTGATGTCGGTCGAACTCGAGACCATTCAGCATGGCGTCCGCATAGTATCTGCCGATCGTATCCTCGGCCATCCGCACATAGCGCACCTGCAGGCTCCGGAAATGGTCTTTGGTGAAGACCAGTCCCTCCCCGGCGAGCGTGCGAAGCAGGGATTTCGCCACCTCGCACGCCATGCGTCTCAATCCCTTTGAAGCATCGTCGCTCGACAAAGACTGGTGCTTGTGTTCGTAGGTTTCGGCGAGATCGACCTGGCAAACTCTTGCAGCCGCGCAATTCCTGAAAACCTCGGCCAGAACGCCCACCTCGAGACCCCAGTCGCTCGGAATCCGGTTCACGCGGGCAAGTTTCGCATGCATGGAAAATTCTCCGGCAAGCGCATAGCGAAAGCTGTCCACAAAACGGAGGAAGGGGGCCATGGGAGCCATGTTTTCCAGAGCGCGGATAAGAGGGGTCAGAAAGAGCCTGGTGGCGCGGCCATGCATGCGGTCTGTAACCCGGGCGTAATAGCCTTTGCAGAATTCAAATGCAAGGTGTGGATTCGCAACCGGGTAGACCAGCCTGCTCAGCAGGTTCTTCTGATAGTTCACGATGTCGCAGTCGTGCAGGGCAATGACGTCACAGTCACCCGTTGCCAGAAGATAGCCGTATGCCAGCCAGCAGGACCTTCCTTTGCCGTCGGGGCCGGCCGACAGCCCGCGTTCCTCCAGAATTTCCAGCAGGTTTTGAATTTCGGGGCTGTCGATCCAAAGGATGGTCAATTTGTGCGGGTAGTCGCCGAAAAACTCCTGGACTTTCCGGTATTCGTTTATCCCGGCACGCCCCAGGGAGACAACAATATGTCGCAGGTACGGGACATCAGACAGTTCATCCGCGATCCGGCGCATCGCGGCGGTTTCAAACTCGGAGTAGAGAGCAGGCAGGACCAGGCCGATGGGCACGTGATCAGCCATCTCCCGCAGCTCATTCTCCATTCGTGCGGCGCTTCCCGCTTTGAGTCGGTGGAGTGTGGTCACGCAGCCGGTCTGATAGAAATCCGCCATCGTTTTTGCCTCCAGCCTCCAAGAGTAATGAGAAGCTACCTGCATTACCATCCAGTTAAAGGGGGAGATCCGAAGGGAAAAACCAGTAGCTGGAGAATTTGATCGCGGCATCCGGTTCACTGCGAATTAACGGCTGAAAGTCAAAGTGATCTGACCAATCCAGTCCGGATTTGCGGCAGGTATTCCTCACGGGCGCAATACTGTGTTGTCGCGATTCTTTAACAAAAACGGCTGTAGATTCTTCAGAGGCGTAATGTGAAATGAAGTGCCGCCCTGTGCAGTGGCAGCCCACCTTTAACTTGCAGATTAAGTGATGGATACTCTCTCCGGAACATGCGCGGTGCCAATCGGCGGATCTGATCTTTTATCATCGATCAGCCCTTGATGCAGGTGGATCGGCGGCCAGGGAGGCAGGGCAGCAACGCACGGGGAGTATCATATGATTTAGGTCCGGGTCTTTTTCGATGATCCAAACTCAGATTAGGTCCGGGTCCTTATGCCGGGATCAAGGGCAACGGACCGATTCATGAGGAGAGGAGGAGAGGTATGGCAGTCAGAGTGCAGGAAGCCGAGGACGGAAAGGTGCTGGAGGTTTATGTCACAGGCAAACTCTCTGAAGAGGATTATGGGCATTTTCTTCCCGAGGTTGAACGGCTCATAAAAAAGGAGGGGAAGATCAGCATTGTTTTCGAGATGTCCCAGTTTCATGGCTGGGAGTTCGGTGCGTTGTGGGCGGACATCAAGTTTGATTTCAAGCACTTTGCGGACATTAACCGCCTCGCGATCATTGGTGAGACAAAATGGCAGGAATGGATGGCTCAGTTCTGCCGCCCGTTCACCACGGCGACAATCCGTTATTTCGACCATGCGGCTGCCGATGAAGCACGCAGATGGATACAAGAGAGGTGAGAGTCGCTCAAGGCTTCAGCCCTAACCAAACAGTTTTCTGCCGGTTTGGGTGCAAGCCAGTCGTATGACCACAGTGGTGCACGGTGCAGCACGAACCACGGCCTCTGCAACGCTGCCCAGAGCAAGGCGGCTCAGCCCCGTAGGGTAAAGAAAGGCAGCTGAATTGTAATTGGCTGAAAAGAAGATCCTTGCCGTTCGCCGCCTCCGCCATCTTTGGGACGATTGACAAAGAGGGTCCATTCGCCGGATGCTCCCGAGACTCACTCCGTATCCGGAGGAACATGAAGGCACCTTGCGCAACCATCAAGGACTAGGCAACCGGCTGGTAGAGCCGGGAGAAGAAGCAGGCCGCACGACCGGCAAAGTGGTGCGCCGCGAGCGACTGGGTGGCATGCTCCGGTACTACTACCGCAGGGCTGCTTGACCTGGTCTGGCATCGGACGCCGCGTGTCACGCAGGATGATCACAGGAAGTGTCCACAGGCTACAGGTCGCTTCCCTGATTCGAACGAATGAATCAGACATCGTACCCGCTGAAGCAAAGTTCTGGAATTGCAGTCCCTGATGTTGACCGAAATTGCGGCGGATTCCCGTTTCCAACCGATTCATGCCGGCCAGGACAAAACGTTCGATCCTCAGCGCAGGCGTTGCCGGCATAATGAGGAGGCTCTTTTGCTCATCAGCTATCAGAGGGAGCAGTACTCCCCAGTGAGTTTTGAATATCTGAGAGAGAAGAGCCGGGCGATTGGTGAAAAGTCTGCCGGGATCTGGCCTGCCATGGAAAAACGGCGCAATCTCCGATCAATCTTCGACCTGGTTGGCTGAGGTGGGCACCTGACAAAGTCCGAAACAGGAATAATGATATTGTGGGGTGCCACTCGAGGCTGGTCGCGTTCAGCCCGCTGTTTCTCAGCGGACTGGTATCGCGGCGGCGCGGAAGCATAGCGGCAAATCTCGAAAACATGTCTTTTTTTGCTGCAGGTGGTGTGTAGAATGGCCGGGATCGCAAAGCTTGGGAATTTGCGGCCCGGAGGGCCCGGTGATTCAGGAGGACGCCATGCGAATCTTCGATCATGTCGGTGTGCCGACCTCAATTAAGCAGCCGGCGGAAATGTGGGTGGAGGAAACCAAGGTCTGGGTGACAAATCCGGCCGAGCACCCGCACCGGATAGAGTATCTCCGATTCGAGCCAGACAGCCCTGTTGCCGGTGCTGTGCGCGACCTCCCGCATATGGCTTTTCGCGTGGATCGGCTGGAGCCCGAGATCGGCGAGGGCGAAATCCTGCTCGGGCCTTTCCGTCCGACAGACGAACTGCGCGTTGTGTTCGTCTTGAAAGATGGGGCCGTGTTCGAATTCATGGAGTACTGCGGAAGCGGCGACTGGTTCCGCAATCCGTCAGCTGCAGAATGATTCCGGGTGTCGCCTGAAACGCGTCAGGCCCCGAGATCCCAGCGCCGGAAGTAGAGAGCCTGGCGCACGATCGGCAGCGTTTTGAACTCGATCTCCCTCATCTGTTCCTCGGATAACGGGCTGAACTCCGAGGCCCACTTCACGTTCTGTTCGAGCTGTTGCACGTTGTCGACACCGACGATGCTCGTGCTTACGGGCAGCGTCATGTTGTAAGAAAGCGCCTCTTTCATGGTGAGTGTTCCCTTGAGCTTTGTGCGCAGGCGCTCCGGTTGTTGTTCGAGCGGGGGCGGATTCCAGGTGGAGAGCACTCTGCCGCGCGTGGCGATTTTCATACCAATGATCGCTATACCGCGCTTCTGAGCTTCGGGGAGCAGGTAACGAATGAAGCTCAGGTAATGGGCGTCCGCCGCATTGAGCGCCATGAGGATCGAGTCGAAAGGGTAGCGCTTGATAGCCTCGAGCAGCACAATAGGTTCGAAGTGCCCGGTGATTCCCAGAAACCGCACCGTTCCAGCAGAGCGCGCCTTCTCCAGCGCTTCGATGGCTCCTCCTTTGGCAAAGATTTTGTCCACTTCGTCCTGTCTCTGCACGTTGTGTAGTTGCCAGGTTTCGAGGTGATCGGTCTGAAGGTTTTTCAGGCTTCGCTCCAGAAGTCGCATAGATCCGTCGTAGGTGCGGTCGGCGGTCTTGCTGGCGAGAAAAACCTCGCGGCGCCGTGTCTTTAACACCTGCCCGATGTGAGTTTCGCTGGTGCCGTCGCCATATCCCGCAGCAGTGTCGATATAGTTGACCCCCAGATCGATCGCGCGGTTCACGATCGACGCTGACTCCTCGGCCTTTCCTGGAATCTCGAGCGTGGCCTGGCCACCGAGGCTGAAGATGCCGACCTTATATCCGGTTTTTCCGAAGCTTCGTGTCGGCATGGCTTTGTGGGTTCGCTCGTTGTAAGGAAGCTGATAACTGCCGGCGGCAGGCTCCAGAGCATGGTTCCCCGGACTGGCGGATTCAGCCTTGCCAGCCGCAGCCAAAGTCAATGCCACGCTTGTTCCGAGAAATGTTCGCCTGTCCAAGCAATTCCGGTTCTCCTTATTATCCTTCATTACAGTCATCTCCTTGACCATGGGGGTTAGACGCATTGTGGATTTCAGCGCATGGACGCCGGGCTTTCGACCGCCTGGCAATGCCGGTGGACCTGTTTTGCTGGTGCCGGCGACTCATCGCGCGGTCTGCTTCAGATATACTTGTTTTGTTCTGCGGCTGCAATCATTTAAAGATACGAACGTCTCCTGCAGATTGGTCTTTATACCCTCGCGCATGACGGTGTTGACCGGCTCAGGCCGATGTTGACATGAAGTTTCCCGTGCTGCCGGCATAGCTTATCGCGAGGAACCTTAAACCTATCGTATAGAGCTTTTGGCCGTTCCTGGATTGATCCTGCACATTTGTGACGGCGGCGGAAGCCTCAAACAGGCTGCAGGTGATTTTTAGCATCGTGCGCGGCGGCAGCATTTCGGAGCAGAGGAGTCGCATGCCTTGGGGGGAGAAATCAAGCATCCTGGCTTGTTTGGGCTTGCCTGGCCAGGAGGAGTAATACTGGATCTTTTCTTCCTTTTGAGTCCTCACCAAAGTACGCCGGGCCGCGCCGGTTTGAGAAGACGGCCGCTCCGACTGGAGAGGACTCAGGCATGTCATGCATTTTTCGCCGGGCTGCGGCCGGCGTGCCATGGGGTTCTTGCAGAGGGGGCAAACCAGGGAAGCGAGCGGACGCTTGTTCTGCGACTGCATGCGTTTGCTGTAGTGGGCGACAAGTTTTTCATCGTAGGCCGAGCGCAGAGCAGGGTCCCGGAGCACTTCATAGGCCTTGTTCACGAGGGCTGCTTCAGCCTCCGATCCCCCAAGGTCAGGATGCAGCTTCAGGTCCCTCATCAGTACGCGATAAGCGGCGTGAATGATTTCGGCCGGTGCGTCCGGTTGTACTCTCAGGATTCGGTAGTGATTACGCCGGTTTTTCATCTCCTCATTCTGTCCCCAAAGCGAAGCCTCTCAGATTAATATCGTCATTATGGGACAATTGTTTAGCCGCAACGAGATCTCCATGGCTCCCGTCGGGTGTTTCGGTATCAGCTAACATGGGCTCCGCCCCTGTACCGTTCGGCCTGCTGATCGCGGCTTTCTTATCTTCATGGTTCCATCATGGTATTGTCTCATTATTTGTGGGGATGGCATGATCTCCGAATCGAAGGAGCTCCTAGCTTTTGATCGTCCGGCTTCTCTGTTCCTGATGCCGTGGCCGCGCGCGCTTCGACTTCTGATGCTTGCGCCCCATCCCGATGATTTTGATTCCATTGGCATCACGATGCGTTTCCTCCACCGTGATGGCCATTCGATCCACCTCGTGGTGGTCAGCGGGAGTGGGAGCGGCGTGTTGGATGAATTCTGCCAGGCGCCTGACTCCAAAACCAAGGCAGACGTTCGCGAGCGCGAGCCGCGGGAAAGTGCACGTTTTTTCGGGCTGCCTGATGAGCGAATCGAATTCATGCGTCTGGCCGAAGATGACGGCGGGGCTCCCCTGGAGAATGACTTTAACGAGAGAGCGATTGGAGCCCGCCTGGCGGCGTTGCGGCCTCAAGTCGTGTTCCTTCCCCATGGATCCGATACCAATGCTGGCCACCGGCGCGTTTACGCCATGTTTAGCCGGGCTGCCCGATCTCTGCCGGAATCCTGCGCCGCCTTCCTGATCCGCGATCCCAAAACAGTGGATTTCCGCCTCGATGTGTTCACTCCTTTTGACGAAGAGGCAGCGCGCTGGAAGCGGCAACTTCTTCTTCATCATCGTTCCCAGGACCACCGCAACCGGCTGTGGCGGGGACATGGTTTTGACGACCGGATACTTGCCTTGAACCGTACCATCGCCGCGGAACTGCCGCCCAGACCGGAGTATGCCGAGGCCTTCCAGATCGAATCAGTGGAATTGCGGACACCCAGAGCGCCGGGATAAACCGGCATGAAGTAGACAATGAAAGAGTCTCACAGGAAAGGAGTAGCGAACCATCCTGACCTCGAGTCTTGGGCAGAAGGCCGCGAGGCTGACACCAAGCGTAAACAGCGGCACTGGTGGGCAGGGTATTGAACTGCAAAAACATAAAATCGGGGCGCCGACCTGTTTGGGTGAAGGGGAAGGCAAGATCACGGCGTGCGCGAACGCGGGTGCGACGTGAGTCCCGCGTAGTCAAAGAGCCCGGCCACGCTTGGAAACTTTATGTACGATATCGGCCGACTCGAGGGTGTTGAAACCTAGGCCATTTGGACAATGTGCTTCTGGATCCAGGCAACCCGCATTGGCACACCGTGATCCGCGCAGCGACAACTACTGTTTGGCCTGCGCACATATGCACGCTGCTGAACGTCGGCGGCTACAAGAAGATCATCGGCAATAACATTGAAGGGGGCATTCCATGATCGGCACTTCTACAGAGGTTTCGAGTCTCTCTCCGTGGTGGAAACACACGGTGATCCTAGTAATGATTGCTGGTTTCTCGGTTCTGTCCCTGGTCACGGTCCTGACCTATACAAACGCTCCACCCATCCCCGAGAGGATTACGGATGTATCGGGAACCATGGTTTTTGCAGGAGCTGACATTGAAAAAGGACAAGAAGTGTTCCTCAAATATGGTCTCATGGAGCACGGAAGCCTCTGGGGTCATGGAGCGTATCTGGGCCCCGATTACAGCGCGGAATATCTGCACAGGCTAAGCGAGATAACCCGGGACAGGATAGCGATCGAGAAGTACGGCAAGGCCTTTGCGCAGCTTTCGTCGGACGAACAGAGCGTCGCATCAGCGCGGACGGAAAAGGTGCTCAAGGAAAACCGCTACGATGCAGCCTCACGCACGCTCCAGCTCTCGTCAGGTGAGGTGGATGCTTACCGCACTCAGCTCTCCGAATGGAGCGAGTACTTCAGCAAGAAGGACGCCGCTCCCGGGCTGCCGGACAAATATATTCAGGATTCCGCGGAGATCAAAGCCCTGACCGCTTACTTCGCCTGGGCAGCTTGGGCCGCAGCGGCGAATCGTCCGGGGAAGAATTATTCTTACACCAACAACTGGCCGTATGAGCCCATCGCAGGAAATCGCCCTTCCACCGAGACCTACGTCTGGAGCGCCTTGAGTCTCATCACCCTCCTGTCAGGGCTGGGTCTGATCCTCTTCGTCGTCGGTAAGTTTGACTACCTGGGTTGGAAGGGCGATGGCGGCGGCACCCATTTCCTGCACTCTACTCCCCCTGCTCTGAAGCTCACCCCCAGTCAGTGGGCTACAGGGGCGTTCTTCGGAATAGTGGCGCTCTTGTTCCTGGCGCAAGCATTCCTAGGAGGTGTGCTCGCCCACTACCGTGTAGAGCCGGGCGCCTTTTACGGATTCGACATAGCCCGCGTGCTGCCCTACACACTGGCGCGCACCTGGCATCTCCAACTCGCCATTTTTTGGATTGCGACGGCCTGGGTGGGCGGCGGCCTTTTCCTGGCCGCGTGGGTGGGCGGCGGGGACCCCAAAGGCCAGAAGACCGGCGTTTATGCACTCCTCGGGGCGCTGGTGGTGGTCGTTGTCGGCAGCCTTGTTGGCGAGTCACTCGGTATCAACGACAAACTGGGACAGCTCTGGTTCTGGATCGGCCACCAGGGTTCCGAGTACCTGGACCTCGGGCGGTGCTGGCAGTTCCTGCTTGCGGCCGGGCTCCTCTTCTGGTTGTCTCTGATGTTTCGGGCGCTGAAGCCTGCCATCAAGAGCCCCAAAATGCGAGAACTCTCCTCACTCTTTCTGTACGCGGCCGTAGCGATCCCTGTCTTCTATTTGCCCGCCCTTTTCTACGGCCCCCACACCAACTTCGCCGTTATTGACAACTGGCGCTTCTGGATCATTCACCTTTGGGTGGAAGGATTCTTCGAACTCTTCGCGACGGTGCTGGTGGCCATCATGTTCCACCAGATGGGTGTGATCAGCACCAAGACCGCAACGCGCCTGATTTACCTGGACGCGATCCTATACCTCAGCGGCGGAATCATTGGAACGGGACACCATTGGTATTTCACGGGACAGGGAGCGCTCAACATGGGCCTGGCGGCATGCTTCTCCGCTCTGGAAGTTGTTCCTCTCACGCTTCTGACTCTGGATGCTTGGGACTTTATAAAGCTGAGGAAGGCGCAGTGTTCCACGTGCGGCCACGATCTCGCCTGGGGCCAGAAGTGGGCCATTTATTTCCTCATGGCCGTCGGTGTTTGGAACTTCGTCGGCGCAGGCATTTTCGGTTTCCTGATCAACCTGCCGATCGTATCCTACTTCGAGGTGGGGACGACGCTCACCCCCAATCACGGCCACGCCGCACTATTTGGTGTCTTTGGGATGTTGGCCCTGGCAGTCCTGGTCTTCTGCTTGAGGACTATGCAATCCGACACCGCTTGGAAGGGAACGGAGAAGTTCATCCGTGTGGGCTTCTGGGGTCTTAACGCGGGCCTCGCGCTCATGATCATCCTGGATCTGTTCCCCGGCGGAGTAATCCAGCTCTGGGATTCCATCGCCAATGGATACTGGCACGCACGCCGCCTGACCTTCCTGATGAGCGGCACCTACCATAAGCTGGAATGGCTGCGCATGGCGGGGGATATGGTATTCCTCTTGGCCGGCGCCTTACCAATAGCGCTCGGCGCGTTGAGAAGTTTATGGAAAAGGGATCTCTCTGCCTCGGAATGAGCACCATACGGGCGAAATTGGGGATAGTCCACCTGTGAAACCCGCATGAAGTCTCGAACGAAGGATTACGCACATAGCCTGAAATGACTTCTTCGTTCTTCTGCAAGATAAATCAGGCAGCAGCATTGTCGTGAAAGAGCTCGGGAAAAGCGACATCCCTCAAGTCAGAAGAGGATTTAAGGATGATATCGGTCGAGTATTCGCTCGGAGATGTCACCCAGCAGTGCTGGTACCCACGAGGTAGGTCCTTCAATAAAGGATTGACATAGCACGAATATCGTTCCAGGATCCGCGGCCAGTCCAACCCGTAAATCGATTTGCGGATTTCTGTGCGCACTTCCAATCGTCAATGCACAAAAAGACGTTGTCGTGTGTTGAAGGGTGCTCTCATCAGGGGGCTCGCCCGGCGCCGAGCGACCGTTCGAGCTCGTCGATTTCGCGCCGCAGCGCAGCGATCCGGGCTGCGACGTCATCGCCGCGGCGGACTTCCTCCTCCTCACGCCGGGTCGCTTCGAGGTTGTTAATCACCACCGCGATGAACAGGTTGACCACCACGAACACGGCAATCATGATGAAACTGCCGTAGAACAGCCATGCCGCCGGATGGCCCTCGCGGCTGGCCGCCTGGATCTCCACCCATCCCTCGAGCGTCAGGATCTGGAATAGAGTCCCCGCCGCACGCGGCAGCGATGCCCAGTGGCGCGGATCGACCTGACCGAACAGGTGGACGCCGAGCACGCCATAGACATACAACAGCAGGCCGAGCAGCAGGAGGACGTGCCCCATCGATGGGATCGAACGCAGCATGGTTCCGATGATCAGGCGCAGGTCGGGAAGGCTCGAGACCAGGCGCGCAACGCGCAGGACTCGGGCCAGGCGCGCGACGTTGGTGAGGGCGCCGGTCATGGGTAAGAGCGACAGGGCCACGACCGCGAAGTCGAACGTGTTCCACCCGTCGCGGAAGAACTCGAGCGGCCTGCGGCCGTGGGCCACCAGGCGCACTGCGATTTCGAGCACGAAGATGGCCTGGATAACGGCATTCAGCGCCAGTAGCAGGGGGCCTTGGCGCTGCATGAGGGACGCCGAGGTCTCGATCCCCATCAGGACCGCGTTGGCGACGATCAGCGCCAGGACCACCTGCTGGAAACGCGGATGGGAGGCAATGGCTTGGCAGCGGGCAACCATCGGATTCATGGTGTATTCCTTCCCGCGATTCCCGGGCGGGCGGGCGGAGCGATTGCGCCCGACGGAGCACCGGGTTCGGCGATCAACCACTGCAGGATCAGGATAATGACCCCGGTCCGCAGGAGATTCAGGGCCAGCGACAGGGTTGCAGCGCCGACCATCACGCCGCCGATGCCATAGCCGAGCGAGACCACGAGCACTCCAGCCCCAACTTCGCCTCGAGGCCACATGCCGATGCAGAGGGCCAGCCTCTGCCGGATCGAAGCCTCCTTACTATAGCAGAAGAGCGGGAACATCTTGCCGAGGTTTCCGAGCAATGTGAGCGCCAGGACGTGCAAGATCATCATTCCCCAGCCGGCTTCCACTCCGCCGATGCGCGGCATCGACATTCCGACGAGCACCATGAACAGGGCCGAGAGGATGGCCGAGACTTGTTGCTCCTGCGCGCTTTCCGGGCCCTCCTGGTGTCCGTCGCGCGCGTCGTCGCTGTGCGGGTCGGCCCCGGCCGGCCGGGCCAGCGTACAGCCCATGACAAAGGCCGGGAGCAGCACTTCGATGTGGATGGGAACGACGTCGTCCAGGAATTTGCTCGAGACGGTCTGCGACGCCAGGATCCCCGCAATCAGCAGGAGGGAGAAGAGCAGAACTTTCCTCAATAGGCACGCTCCCGGCGCCACTCGCGCGTTGCTGCTACGGTGACAGTTACAAAGGTGATCGGCACTACGAACAGCATCATCGTGCGGCTGAACACCGGCAAGGCATCGTGCTGCGACGACGCCATCGCCCGGCATCCTCATCGGAGCCCGGATGAACTCTCTGAGTAAGGCCCGCGCCGGTCCCTCCTCGAGCGCCTCGGAGGTCTCGATCCCCGTCCGTACAGCATCGGCCGGGATGAGAGTGCAATACCCAAACTCGTTTGCAGCCGCAGACCGCATGTGCTATTAATGATTCTTCCGGCAGCTTTCAGATTTTTTTTGCCCTCCGGGGAGGCCCGCATGAAAAGATGGGCCGAAGTGAATTCCCAGCCGATCCCTCCAAACATCCACAGGAGATGAAACCATGAAGAAAAAATGTGTTCTGGCTTTTTCTTTGCTGCTTTTGTTTCTATCCGCCTGCACGACAAAAGTCAACGATCCGGCCGATGTTCAGGCCATCCGGCAATCGTGCGACGACTATGCCAAAGCCTTCAATGCGAAAGATGCCAAGGCTGCGGCGGCATATGCGACGGATAAGACTCTGTACTCCGACCTGAATGTCGCACCGATTGTCGGGACCGAAGCGATCTCGAAGCTTCACCAGGTCTATTTCGAGCGGTTCGACATCCAGTTCAACATGCCGGTTGCCGATGTTCAGGTTTCCGGCGACCTCGGTGTCGCGCGCGGCATTTGGACGATGAAGATGACCCCCAAAATGGAAGGGGTCGCCGCCATCGAAGACAGCGGGAGCTGGACGATCGTATCGAAACGTCAGCCCGACGCCTCCTGGAAATGGGATTCTATTATTGCCAACAGCGACCGGCCGCTGCCCGGAGCCACATCCGACGGCGCTGAGGAAGCCGCCCTGATTCGAATTGAGAAGGAATGGGCCGATGCCATGCTGAAGTCGAATTTCGCGGCCATCGAACCGATCATCGCCAAGGAATATACCTACTACGCGGACGGACAGGTCATGAGCCGCGCTCAGACGTTTGCGGAATTCAAATCCGGTGCGTTCAAGATCACCTCCATGGAGCTCAAGGATCTGAAGCCGGTCGTGTTTGGTGATGCTGCGATCGTGACCATGACTGTTGTCATGAAGGGAAAATACAAGGGGAGCGACATACCCGGACCGACTCGCAGCACCGATTTCTTCGTCAAGCGCGATGGCCGCTGGCAGGCCATCAGCACTCAGAACCAGACCATCAAATAGGACTCCGGCGCCGACAGGAAAAAGGCAATCGGTACTGTGCGCCCGACCGGCGAGCGCAGATCGCCGGCGGCCCCGGGGTTCTATCTGCTTTGCATATCGGTGGAGACGGCAAAAACCCGGCCCGAGAGTGCGGACCGCGAAAATCCTGGACAACCCCGCCACCTGGTGGCTATGAATGAAATCCATTGCCAAGATTGTGATCTTTCTTAAACGCTTCGTTCGAAGGCAAGAATCAATGCCTGGAATCCAATTCCAATCCTTGAAAGGTGGGTGCCAGTATGAAAAGAATTCTGACGATTGCATTCATCAGCCTGGGCTTATGGGGATGGACGCTGGCTCAGGACAACGGCAATTCAAATGCGGCAATTCAGAAGGGCAAGGCGCACTTTGCCGCGAACTACCGTGCCTATGGATTGACGGACCCGGATACGGATTTGAAGCTCCGCAGCGCCAAACCGGGCACCGGCGGAATGACACACCTGCGCTATGATCAGTTCTACAAAGGCGTCCCCGTGTTCGAAGGAGAGGCCATCGCTCACGTGGATGCTTCGGGCGAAGTCTCAATCACCGATTCACTGCACGGGAACCTGAACCTGGATGTCCGGCCCAACCTGCCGGCCGGGGCGGCGATGGCCATCGTACGCCGCGCCCTCGACCTGCGCGGCCCGGTCCCGGACCCGGAAGTGACCCTCCAGATCCTGCCCCGCGGGGAGCGGGTCGGTATCGACATGCTGGTATGGCACGTTGCGATATTTTATGAAAATGAGGCAGACGGGACCGGCAGCTACGACATCTTCGTGGACGCGGCCTCCGGCATGCCGGTTTGGGGTTTCGACTCTCTCGAGACCAGCGCGACCACGGGTACCGGGAAGACCATGTTCCTCGGGGACAAGTCAATCAACCTCGATCTTTCCAGCGGCAAGTATTATATGCGCGACGTGAACAAGGCCAGTTCCAAGACGACCGACATGTTAAGTCTGCCCTTCGGAAGCGGTACGATCTTCTCCAGTTCCAGCAATATCTTCGGCAACAACAGGCCAGATTTGAGCAATCGGGCCACAGCCGGGGCCGACGCGCATTTCGGTATGGTGGCAACTTGGGATTATTTTAAAACCAAATTTGGCCGCAACGGCATCGACGGCAAGGGACGCAGCACCTACTCCCGCGTTCATTACAGCCGGAATTACGAGAACGCTTTCTGGACGAATTCCTGTTTCTGCATGACCTATGGCGACGGGGCTTCCACTTTTTACCCATTGGTGGCGCTGGATGTGGCGGGCCACGAGATGGCTCATGGCGTGATGAGCACGGAGGCCAACCTCACCTACAGCGGCCAGTCCGGGGGCTTGAACGAATCGAGTTCCGACATCTTCGGCACCATGGTCGAGCTTTTCGTCAACGACAACAATGATGGGACAGCCAATCGAGACGATACTCCGGACTACTGGATCGGGGAGCGGATTTATAAGTCGAACTGGTCGACCGGGAATTATGTCCAGACCAAGGCGCTGCGATACATGGACGACCCTGCCAAAGACGGCTCCAGCCCGGCGTGCTATTCATCGACTATAGGCAGCCTGAACGTCCACTACTCTTCCGGACCGAACAACCACATGTTCTATCTGCTTGCGGCAGGCGGCACCAGCAAGTGCAACGGAGCAGTCGTAACCGGCATCGGCCCGGCAAAGGCCGAAGCGATCTGGTACGATGCGATCGCCAACTGGATGACGGCTTCCACCAACTACGCCGGAGCGCGACAGGCTTGTCTCAATGCCGCCGCAAAACTCTATGGTCAGGGCTCGCCCGAGTACATCGCTGTTGGGGCGGCCTACACGGCCATCAATGTGCCGTAAGGATGGCGGATCTCCGGCAGTCATGCGAAGGGCCGCCTGATGCGGATGGTTGTACGTGATGGTGCAACATTCCCATGAGCTTCAGGTGGCTCCGCTTCAGTCTGAGTGGGTGCCGAGGCCGTCCTCCGCACCCTTCATTTCCCGAAGAAAATCCGCGCGCCGTTGCATCCGCACAGGGCGGCTGCGTTGAGCCAAGAATGCAGGGTTTACTGAGTCTCAGCGACGTGGTTTCGCGGGCGAGCATGTCCACAAGGTTCATCCGAAAGCATCTGTCCGAGATCCCTCATTACCGCGCTTCGGCGCGGGGAAAGATCTGGATCGACTGGATCGACTTTCAGTCGTGGGTGCGGAACCTGCATGTCGAGATCAGGCAGGACGACCCCGTGGTTGAGATCTTGCGCGACCTTGCCAGGAGAAGGAGCGGAGCGGCATGAGCGTCAAGGTCGTTGAAATGTACCCGGGCAGCTGGTACATCCGGGTCGTATACAATTATTTCCTCAAGACCAAGCAAATCGACTCCAAAGAGCGCGCGGTCGAGGTCAGCCGTAAGCTGACCACGGCGCTCGATACCAAAAATGCAAACAATCTGCAAATGGAGGCTGCCACCGAGGCAAGGAAGCCGCCGGTGGGCCTGCATATGACGTTTCCCTGACCAATGGACTGCCGAGCGGGATTTTTATGGGGCATTACGCAAAGACGATTCGGGAGAAGGCAACCTCGAAGAACCTCGCGAAGGAGTTGGACATCCCGGTCATCGCCGTCTCCCAACTGAACCGAGAGGTGGAGAAGAACTCGGGAGGCGACTGCTACTTTGAAGTCCTCAACTTCGACCGTGAGCAGCCAGGGCTCTACAAACGGGCCAAATCCGACTATCCCGACCCTTCGGAATCTTCGGGAGGCTCCGGGAATTTCCCGGAAGAACAGAACCTAACCCCTACGAACCCAAGGGAACTGAATCTAAGGGACCCGAACAGAAACGAACCGAACACACACCGAATCCAACCGCGGCTGACGCCGCAATGTCGGCGGTGCCGGAGGTGCTGTTCGAGGTCTACAGGACCGAGAACAAACGCCTGCCGCAGGTGCTGGAGTTCGGTCCAGAACGCCTCGAGAAGTAACGGAAACGCCTGCTCACCCTCCGATCCTGGAGGCCCGGTACGTTGCAATTAGGTGGAGGTGCGACAGCAGGGTCACGTCCGGCGACTCGGTTTGGGAGTAAAATGCGGCTGGAGTCGAGGCAGAGGTGTCGAAGTTGACAGAATACCCATTGTCGGCAGAAGGATAAGGCGGCTGAATAGATGCGGCCTGCGAGGCACGCGGAAGCCAGCTTGCCCTTCCTATCCTTTCTTCTTCGAGGTTGCGGATGACGCGAGCCCTCTGCAGCGGTCCACGGGGGAGTATCGGGTCTCCGACATCGCTTAAGGTCGGCTTCGAGCCGACACCACATGAACCCCTGGCCTTGAAGCCGAGGGTCGTTCAGTGAAGCCGTTGCTCCTGGTGAAACCTGACGCGCCAAAATTCTCCGGCCTTATGGTACCTTTGGCAGTGCGCATTCTAGCCACGCCAGACAACCACTTACGGGGTTACTGGCAAAATGCTGGACGTACATATCTGTGCCAACACGCAGTCGTGCCGAGCATCTGATTTGATCTTCTGGAATATCTACCCGAACTTTTTTCTTCCCTTGCGAAGTCACACTGCACCCCAGAATGTTGGGCGCTGGGGAGATCAAGCCATCGGTCCAGACAAACCAAGTCTTGGGAAAACTTCCGAGTTCGTCCGCAGCCACCACTCTTATTCCACTGCCATTGCCAGAACTCATATCGAAGCACATTCCATATACGCAGTATCCGGTCGCAACACTGTATATGCCGTGAAAACTCTGACAGGCGAGATTGGGGTCTGTGGGGCAATTACCGTATTGGGTTTCCTGGGCGAATGCCCCCGATGAAAAAGTACCCATCACGAAAAGAGTCAGAACTAGCCGTTTCATAGTCGTTTTCCTTACCGTGGACCTGCGCCACGCTCTCTGTAAAGTTGGTTCCGGGCCTCAATTGGCTCCACTTCCGCATGGAATTACCTTTGGTATTCTTCTAGCACGGCTGGCGCCCAATGCTGCATTGACTTTGCCTTACCGTGTAAGTTCTTGAGCCGAAGAATGTTTTGTCCATTGATAGGCGCTGTTCTTCCGCTATAGGCTCGGCGCTCGTCAGCAGTGAGGATACTCCCGTGTCAGCTGAATTTTCCCCACGACAACTGATTTGCTTTGGAGAATTCAGGGCTGATCTGCAGTTGGGCCGACTTTTCAAGCGGGGAATAAAGCTCAAGCTGCGTGAGCAATCGTTCCAAGTGTTGGCGACGCTGCTGGACTATCCCGGGCAGATCGTCACACGAGAGGAACTCAGGCGGCGGCTCTGGCCGGACGGTGTCTTCGTTGATTTCGATAAAAGTGTGAATACTGCCGACGGAAGGTTGCGGGAGGCACTTGGTGATTCTGCGGAGCATCCACGCTTCATTGAAACCCTGCCCAAGCGCGGTTACCGCATGGAAAGGATGACTCCCGAAGCGACGGAAGGAGCCAAGCAGCACTTCAAGGAGGCCATTAAGCTCGATCCTGAGTTCGCGCTTGCTTATGTTGCTTTGGCGGACCTTTACTCGCAGGTGGGCTACCTTGGCTACGTGCGCCCCAGAGATGCATATTCGATTGGTTTCCCCTGCGCGCTGCGCGCGGTCGAAATCGACGGCACGCTAGCCGAAGCACACGCGGTGCTCGCCGAATACCATAAACAGCTCGACTGCAACTGGTCGGCAGCCGAGCATGAGATGGCCAGGGCACTCGAACTCAACCGTGCGTCGCCGCTTGTGAGGATGCGCCACGCCTTGGTTATTCTGATGCCGCACAACCGGATGGGAGAAGCCATCGCCGAGCTCGAATGCGCCCTCAAAACAGATCCGCTCGCCGGCCTCACGCGCACATGGCTCGGAATCATGTGGGCCTTGGCACGGGATTACGACCGTGCAATCGACGAAGCCAAGGTCCTGTTCGAACTCGACCCGGCCTCATGCTGGCCCCCCTTCATAAGGGGAATCTCCTACCGACAGAAGTACTTTGAAGAGTCTCTCCGTGGGCACTAAGGCCGGACTTCGCTGAAGAGGCCATCACGATGCACCGGAGGGCGGCCGAGTTAGCTTCGGGAGCGGAAGTGTTTCTTGGATGGCTTGGCCTCGCTTTAGGGGTATGCGGGAGGAAGGCCGAGGCGCGCGCAGTACTGGAGCAGGTCCAGCGATCCGAACGTTACATTCTTCCGACTGTCCTCGCCCATATGGTATCTCTACCTGGGGAGTTCCGTTCTTATATCCCTTCTGTCGCGTTCGGAAGCCGTGTGCGGGAAGGCTTGGGAGCAGCGAATGCCTGATCTTGCTCACAGACGGCTCTTGCCGACCTCATCCTCGACCTGGTCCGGGATAACCGGATGCCAGGTCGAGGCAGATCATCATGATAACTTTGAGGTCTATCCTATGAGATCAAGCAAGGTCGAAGCGATCAAGGTTCATCACTTTGTTCCAGGCCGCCACGAAGTTATCCACAAACTTCTTCTGCGCGTCCGAGCTTCCGTAGACTTCAGCCAGGGCGCGGAGTTGGGAGTTTGAACCGAAAATCAGATCGACACGTGTACCGGTCCAATTGACTTTGCCCGTAGCGCGGTCGTGGCCTTCAAACACATCCGCGTCTTTCGTGACCGCTTTCCACTCCGTCCCCATGTCGAGCAGGTTCACGAAGAAATCATTGGTCAGCGCCTCCGGCTGCTTGGTAAAGACGCCGTGTTGGGTCTGGCCGAAATTGGTATTCAGGACACGCATGCCGCCAATGAGAACCGTCATCTCCGGAGCGGTTAGCGTCAGCAATTGAGCCTTATCGACCAGCAATTCCTCGGCTGAGACGGCATAGTGGGACTTTTGGTAGTTGCGGAAGCCGTCCACCATCGGTTCGAGCACGGCGAATGAGGCCGCATCAGTTTGCTCCTGAGTGGCGTCCGTGCGTCCCGGGGTGAAGGGTACCGTCACTTTGTGGCCGGCATTCTTCGCGGCCTGCTCGACGCCTGCGCATCCGGCCAGAACGATCAGGTCGGCCAGCGAGACTTCCTTGCCGCCGGACTGGGAGCTGTTGAATGCGCTCTGGATGTCCTCCAGCGTTTTGAGCACCTTCGCCAGCCGGGCAGGTTGGTTGACTTCCCAGTCCTTCTGGGGTGCCAGGCGAATGCGGGCACCATTCGCACCGCCGCGCTTGTCGGAACCACGGAATGTGGATGCCGAGGCCCAGGCAGTCGAAACCAGCTCCGAGACAGACAGACCGGAGGCCAGGACCTTGCCTTTGAGGGAGGCGATGTCCTGCGGATCAATCAATTTGTGATTGACCGCGGGGATGGGGTCTTGCCAGATGAGCTCTTCCGCAGGAACCTCCGGGCCGAGATAGCGTGCACGAGGTCCCATGTCGCGGTGTGTCAGCTTGAACCACGCCCGTGCGAACGCGTCTGCGAATTGATCCGGATTCTCCATGAAGCGTCGTGAAATCTTTTCGTAGACAGGGTCGAATCGCAGTGCCAGGTCCGTGGTCAGCATGGAGGGTGCGTGACGCTTGGACGAGTCGTGGGCATCCGGCACGGTACCGGCGCCCATGCCACCCTTTGGCTTCCATTGATGCGCACCAGCCGGGCTCTTCGTCAGTTCCCATTCGTAGCCGAACAGGTTCCAGAAGAAGTTGCCGCCCCACTTCGTAGGCGTGGTTGTCCAGATGACTTCCAGGCCGCTTGTGATTGTGTCGCCGCCTTTGCCGGTGCCAAAGCTGCTCTTCCAGCCGAGGCCCTGCTCCTCGATGCCGGCCGCTTCCGGATTGGGCCCCACATGTGACGCAGGGCCTGCGCCGTGAGTCTTGCCGAAAGTGTGGCCCCCGGCGATGAGCGCAACCGTCTCCTCGTCGTTCATGGCCATGCGGGCGAAGGTCTCGCGGATATCCTTGGCCGCCGCGACAGGATCCGGTTTGCCCTCCGGCCCTTCAGGGTTGACGTAGATCAGGCCCATCTGCACGGCAGCGAGCGGGTTCTCGAGGTCGCGCTCGCCGGAATAGCGCTTGTCGCCGCCCAGCCAGGTCGTCTCGGCACCCCAATAGACATCCTGATCTGGCTCCCAAACGTCCTCGCGACCGCCACCGAAGCCGAACGTCTTGAATCCCATCGATTCCAGGGCGACGTTGCCGGTGAGGATCATCAGGTCGGCCCAGGAAATCTTCCGGCCGTACTTTTGCTTGATTGGCCAAAGCAGCCGGCGTGCCTTATCCAGGCTGACGTTATCCGGCCAACTATTGAGCGGCGCGAAGCGCTGCTGGCCCCTGCCGCCACCGCCGCGGCCATCACCGGTGCGATAAGTGCCGGCGCTGTGCCACGCCATGCGAATGAACAACGGGCCGTAGTGACCAAAGTCCGCCGGCCACCAGTCCTGCGACTTGGTCATCAGTTCATGGAGGTCCTTCTTCACGGCCTCCAAGTCGAGACTCTTGAACTCTTTAGCGTAGTTGAAACCCTCGCCCATCGGGTTGGACTTTGAGGAATGCTGGTGCAGGATCTCGAGCCTCAACCGGTTCGGCCACCAGTCTAGGTTCGTCGTGCCGCCCCCGGCAGTTTGATGATAAGGGCACTTTGCTTCTGTTGACATGGATTCTCTCCTTTCGTTAATTGCTCTCACTTACTTGGTCAAGTTGCTTATAGGAATCTGCTTTTCGGGATCGCGCGACGATACTTTTCGCCAGGCCATGAAGGAGAACTGGCTGCCCGCGACAGGGATCCCCGCCCAAGCCGTCAATGGTTTCTTGTCCATGGCGCTCCCCTTTTCAAGGCGGCCTATTTAGACACCTTCCCAGTTTAGAAGGCGTCTAGATTGGCGACAAAAAAAGGCGCTACCTGCGTCTTCTGCCGCGCATTACGACCTGGTATTCCCGGACTTCGAAGCCCTCGATAGATTTTTCCCCCCTGACCTTCAGCGCTTCCCAGGGAACGTCGATCACCTTCCCAGTATCCTCGTCGATAAAGTGGTGGTGCGGCTCGACGTGGGGATCGAAAACCACGACTCCCTCTCTGAGCGGCTGAGGCTTGAGGAGCCCCTTCTCGGCAAATAGGTTGAGGGTGTTGTACACCGTGGCACGGGAGATGGTTGGGCAGCGAGACCGCACCTGCATCCATACTTCATCTGCGGTAGGATGGGTGGCGGTGCTCAAAACGAATTCGGCAACGGCAATGCGCTGAGGCGTGGGTTGAATCCCAGAATTACGGAGCCGGTCGATAACAGTGCTCATTAAGCGTTAGAATAAGTCTATTATAAGATAAAGTCAATCGATGCGGTGACACGGTTGCTTGTTGCTCTCACATGCGGCAGGTGCGCCAAGTAGAACTGCCATACCGTCAGGTTCTGACTGCACGGCCATCGCAGTTGGCAGCTCTAACCTATTCCTTGCCCATGATCCTCTGAATCGCTCTGCTGCCGGTCTTTGAGTGCCCCAGTGAAGCGTCAAGGTCGTTGAAATGTACCCGGGCAGCTGGTACATCCGGGTCGTATACAATTATTTCCTCAAGACCAAGCAAATCGATTCCAAAGAGCGCGCGGTCGAGGTCAGCCGTAAGCTGACCACGGCGCTCGATACCAAAAATGCAAACAATCTGCAAATGGAGGCTGCCACCTTTGTGTGGCCAACAATTCCAATTTAGCTGAAAGATTCAGGTGTCGGAAACGCCGCGAGAAATCACATGTCCCGCTCAAGTTCCTAATGTTGGCAACTTTCTCAGATCATAATGTGGTCAGTTTTCGGCTGGTGCCCAGGTATCACACGGCGGAGATCTCCGACAATCGGCGCATGGACGGTTGGGTTTTGATCGAGTTCGCCTCAATATCAATGAGATTTCTCGTCCGCTTTATGCTGGCCGCGGCCATGAATCCCTGCCAGTGCGGATGCACAAAGATCAAAGGCTGGCAGGAGTAGCCGTCGGCGAAATTTGAAATTCTGATATGGGCTCATGATATAAAGGCCAGTGACGGCGCCAGCCGCTCTGGGACATTCACTTTGCCACAATCAGATCTAGTCCAGCAAAAATAGGAATTGATATCTCAATTGTCGCCGGAATGATGGTCGCTGTCTGCCGGGAGGATGGCTGATAGTCGAACGGCGCCCGAGAGTTTCACCCATGCGCCGGTACCGAACCAGCTTCTGATAAGGCAGGCATTATGTCGACTTGCCGGCACAATCGGGAGTTCAGGCTGAAACGATGTTGCCGTACAGAAATTATCACACACGTTTCCCTACTGGAGCTTCACCTGTGCCACAGGAGCATTACCATCGGCGAGGGTTTAGGAGATTTACCCGCGCGAATTTCTGCATTACACTAAGACCATCTGCTGTATAAGGGCGGTTAAATGCTCATCAAATCGTGTGGCGATAGCTTGATTATCTCAAAATAGTGGCTGGGCAAAATCGGATTACTTATGGCTATGTCCGCACCTGGAAAGAGCGAGCAAGACAGGGCCTCGGCACTCTCGCAATCGCACTCAGCAGGCAATCGGGCCTCAATCCTGGCGTGGCTGCCCGTCATAGGTTCTGCTGCGGCCGTTGCCATTATTTTATACCTGCACATTGATGCGGCCTGGAACTCTCCAGTGCTCCTGCTGTTTTTGAATACGCTTTTCCTGTCCATAGTCTCGTTTTTGGTGTCCATCCTGGCGGGCCAGAGCTATTTGGCTGGACAGGGCAAAGCGGTCTTGCTGCTGGGATGCGGAACGCTGGCCCTGGGCCTGGGCGCAGTCCTGGCCGGCCTGCCGCCGGCGCGAAATGATCCCAACTACACGATAACGATGTACAACACAGCAGCCCTCCTGGCTTCAATCTGCAACCTTGCCGGCGCGGGCTGGGCCTTGAGGGTAAAGGAGTCGCCTCGGAGTCCATCAGGCGTGCTGATGGCGGTCCTATACCCCTCCATCATCCTGTTCCTGATCCTGGAGACGGCCGCCGTACGGGAAGGGCTCCTGCCTGCGTTTTTCATCGAAGGATATGGAGCGACTGCCTGCAACCTGGCCACTCTCTGGACGGCAGCCGGCCTATTCTCCATCTCCGCCCTCTTATTGTGGAACTGCTATCGCCGGACCCGATCCGCCTTTATGCGATGGTATTCCATGGGATTGATGTTGATCGTGATAGGGCTTTTGGCCGTATCGCTGCAAAGACATTTCGGGAGTCCGTTGAACTGGGCCGGGCGCGGCGCGCAGTACGTGGGCGGGGTTTATATGTTGGTCGCCGTGATCTGCACCGCCCGGCAGAACCGAAAATGGACGATTTCCATAGAGGCCGCGTTACGCCAGAGCGAAGACCGATATCGTTCCCTGATGGAAATGTCCCCTGAGGCTGTTTTCGTCGACCGGGACGGCCGGGTTGTGTTCGTCAACCCGGCGGCAGTCGGGCTTTTCGGCGCCGCCTCCGCCGAGCTTCTGCTGGGGCGCTCGCCCTTCGACCTGTTCCATCCGGACTTTCATGGCATCATCCGGGGAAGGATATCGGCACTGCTGGACGGCAAGGCGGTGCCGATTATCGAAGCGCGGATTCGACGGATCGACGGCGGTGTGCGGGACGTGGCGCTTGCGGCAGCAGCTGTTGACGACGGGAACGGCCGGGCAATCCAGGTCGTACTTCGGGACGTGACCGAGCGCAAGCAGGCCGAGACTCTGGTGCGCAGCGGCGAGGAGAGACTGCGCCTGGCGCTCGATGCCGGGCACATGGCGACGTGGGACTGGCATGTCCCCAGCGGTGAGGTCGTCTGGAACGACCACCACTTCCGCATGTTGGGTTACGAACCCGGCGAAATCGCCCCCGGCTACAGCGCCTGGGCGGATCGGATCCATCCCGACGACCGTGCCGCCACCGAAACTGCGCTTCGACAGAGCATGGACAAGGGCGCCGATTATTCCGCCGAGTTCCGGGTGTGCATGCCCGATGGCGAGGTGCGGTGGCTCGAGGCCCGCGGCCGGTTCGAGCATGATCCGGCAGGCGACCCGACCCGCTCCTACGGTGTCATGATAGACATAACGGACCGAAAAAAGGCAGAGGAGGAACGTCATTTCCTCCTGGACGAATTGCAGGCCGTGCTCGATGCCGCCCCCGTGGCCATCTGGATCGCCCACGACCCCGAGTGCCGGCGCATCACCGGCAACGCCTTTGCCGATGAAATGGTCATGAACGTCCGTCGCGGCGAAAACATTTCCCGCAGCGCCGCACCCGGCGAAACGGTGATCCCCTACAGGACCCTGCGCAATGGGAAGGAACTCAAGCCGGAGGAGTTGCCCGCTCAGTTTGCCGCCAGCACGGGCCGGCGTTTGCTGGACCAGGAAATGGACCTTGTCTTCCCCGACGGGAGGATCGTTTCCATGCTGATGGGCGCTCTTCCGCTCTTCGACGGCCATGGCCGTGTGCGGGGCAGCGTTACCGCGGGTGTCGATATCACCCAACTCAAGCAAGCGGAACAAATGGTGCGGGAAAGTGAGCAGCGCTTTCGGTCTCTGTTCAACGGCATGATCGAGGGATTTGCCATCCACGAAATTATTGTGAATGACGACGGGACCCCGGAGGACTACCGTTTCCTTGACATCAACCCGGCCTTCGAGCAAATGACCGGCCTCAGGCGCGAGGATGTGGTCGGCAGGACCCACAACGAGGTTCTACCGGGGGATGACCCGAAATGGCTTGCGATGTACGGCGAAGTCGCCCTGACAGGCAAGCCCGTCCAGTTCGAGAATTACTCGCCGGCACTCAGGCGGCATTACGAAGTTGTGGCGTATCGACCGGCACCGATGCAGTTTGCCGTCATTTTTATGGATATAACATTCCGCAAACAGTCCGACGAGGCGCTCCGCAAAGCGTTGGCCGCGGCCGAAGAAGGCCAGAGGACCCTGGCGGCCCTGATGGAATACGCGCCTGAAGGCATCACCATTGCCGATGCCCCGGCTGTGAACATACGGATGGTCAGCCGCTATGGCCAGGATGTGCTTGGCGCCCACCACGATCAAATGACCGCCGGTGAGGTGGCGCGACGATGGACGGTTTACCATGCCGACGGCATCACGCCCCTGGCCACGGAAGAACTGCCCCTGGTTCGGGCGATCCAGCGCGGGGAGACCGTGCAGAATGCCGAACTGGTCCAGGTCAACCAGCAGGGAAAACGAATGTGGCTGCTGTGCAACGCCGGGCCAATTCGTGACGATGTCGGGAGCATAGTCGGTGGAATCGTCGTGTGGCGGGACATTACCGAGCGGCGGCGGGTCGAAGAAATGCTGCGCGAAGGCGAGGAGCGTTTGCGCCTGGCCCAGGAAAGCGCCAATGTGGGGATTTGGGACTGGAAAGTCGAAACCGGCGCCCTTGATTTCACCCCGGAACTCAATAAGCTTTATGGTCTGCCCTCCGGGGCCATCAGAACGTACAAGGATTGGCGCGACCGGGTGCATCCCGAAGACATCAGCAGGATCGAGAAATCGCGCGATGAAGCTATAGCCAGGCACGAATCGTTTAATCTGGAGTTCCGCGGCCGCCATTCCTGCGGCGAGTATCGCTGGATATCGACCCAGGGCGGTGCGATCTATGACGAATCGGGCAAGGTTCTGAGGGTGCTCGGCGTCAACCTGGACATCACCGATCGCAAAAGGGCCGAGGAAACGATCCGCAATAGCGAACGCCTATATCGCGGAATCGGCGAATCCATAGACTACGGCGTCTGGGTCTGCGCTCCCGACGGCCGCAATATTTACGCCAGCGAATCATTTCTAAAACTGGTGGGCATGACCCAGCAACAGTGCTCCGATTTCGGCTGGGGAGACGTTCTCCATCCGGATGACGCTGAACGAACTATAAATGCATGGAAGGAATGCGTCCGCACGGGCGGGACCTGGGATATCGAACACCGGTTCCGCGGCGTGGACGGCCGGTGGCATCCCATCCTGGCCCGCGGCGTACCGGTGAGAAACGACCGTGGCGAGATCACTTGCTGGGCGGGGATCAACCTCGATATTCGTCGCATCAAACAGGCGGAGGAGGCCGTTGCACGGCGCAATGCCCTGCTCGCCGGTATTAACAACGTGTTCGAAGCAGCCATGCAAAGGCAGTCAGAGGAGGAATTCTGCGAGGCCTGCCTGGACGTAGCCGAGAGCGTCACCGGAAGCAGGATCAGCTTCATCGGCGAAATGGGCACCGACGGATACCTTCACAGCCTGGCCATCAGCAATCCCGGACGGGCCGCCTGCAAAAGTACAGACCAGGCGGGCCTCCGCAGGCCGCCGGGCAACTTCCCGATTCACGGAATCTACGGAAGGGTGCTGAAGGATGGCAAAGGTTTGATTGTCAATGATCCTCCCTCCCATCCCGATCGCATAGGCCTGCCGGAGGGCCATCCGCCGCTGACCGCCTTCCTCGGCGTCCCGCTGATGCGTGGCGAAAAGCTTTTCGGGATGATTGCGGTGGGGAACCGGGATGGCGGCTACCGTGCGGAAGACCAGCTGGCCCTGGAGACGCTGGCGCCGGCTTTCATGGCGACCCTGGGTCGCAAGCGGGCCGAGGAAGCCCGGCGCAGGACCGTCGAAGAATTGCAGCGCTCTAACAGGGAGCTGGAACAGTTTGCCTATATTTCCAGCCATGATCTGCAGGAGCCATTACGCCAGGTGCAAGCTTTTGTTCAATTGCTGCGTGACCGTTATTCCGACAAACTCGACGGCAAGGCGGCCCAATATATGCAGTTCGTGTATGATGGAGCCGCGCGGATGAGCGACCTGGTCGGGGGACTCCTGGCCTACTCACGGCTCGGCGGGCACGACGCTCCCCGCCAGCCAGTACCTTGCCAGCTGGCCATGGATACCGCTCTGGCCAACCTCCAGGCAAGCATCGCAGAATCCCGCGCCAGGATTACACACGATGAACTGCCGACGGTGATGGCCGGGTCGACGCTGTTGACACAACTGTTCCAAAACCTCATAGGCAACGCCATCAAGTTCCACAGGGATGGCGTACCGCCTGCCGTCCACGTCGGGTGCCGGCGCGAAGGCGCAGTCTGGCTGTTTTCGGTGAGCGACAACGGCATTGGCATCAGCCGGGAGCACCATGAAAGAGTCTTCATGATTTTCCAGCGCCTCCACGGCCGTGCAAAATACCCCGGGACGGGTATCGGCCTTGCTATCTGCAAAAAGATCGTTGAGCAGCACGGAGGCCGGATCTGGATCGAGTCGGATCCTGGAACAGGCTCAACCTTTTGCTTTACAATGCCGCAGGAGCTTTAGGTATGTGTGTATCCGGTCATGGCGACCTCGTAATCCTGATCGTCGAGGACAATCCCGCCGACGTGCTTTTCTTTCAGGAGGCTGTCGAAGCAACCGGGATTGCAGCCACCTTGTTCGTTGCGGGCGATGGCAGCGAGACCATACATTTCCTCCGGCGGCAGGGAATGCATTCCGGCGCCCCTCGGCCTGATGTTATGGTACTGGACCTTAACCTGCCCATCCGGAATGGGCAGGAGGTGCTTATAGAAATCATGGCGGACCCGGATTTGCGGTCGATCCCGGTGGCCATTCTGACCACCTCGACATCCGAAAGCTCGGTATGCGGCCTGTGCCCTCCCGGCCGCTGCCTCTATTTCACCAAAACGCCGCATTTTCAGGAGCTTCAGGACATCGTTCTGGCCATCGCCGCGCATGCGAGTGCGATGCGGTCAACAGGGTAGCGCCGATCGGAAGACCCTCCTCGGGAAGGAGGCTTCAAATGCGAAAACTACTGTTGCTGTTGTATCTTTCGGCGGCAACCCGGACTCTCGCCGCGGAGGAATTTCTCAAGGTCAGTCGCTTTGGCACCGTATCCATCTATCGGCAGTCGACCGCCCCGGCGCACATCGTTCTGTTCGTATCCGGCGACGGTGGCTGGAACTCCGGCGTGGTCGAAATGGCAAAGCAGCTCACCAGCCTGGACGCACTGGTGGTCGGCATCAATATCATCCAATACCTCCGAAATGCCGCCTCGTCCGCCGAAAAGTGCACCTACGCCGCAGCCGATTTCGAAATGCTCAGCCAGTACGTGCAAAGGAAACTGAATCTGAAGGCATATCAGCATCCGGTCCTGGTCGGCTATTCCTCCGGAGCCACTCTGGTGTATGCGCTCCTTGTGCAGGCGCCACAAGGCACCTTTGGCGGCGCCATGAGCCTTGGTTTCTGCCCCGATTTGCCGCTGACCAAACCCTTCTGCAGGGGCAACGGGTTGGAGTGGGGGCCCGGGCCGAAGGGTAAGGGATACGCCTTTCTGCCCACGCCCTCCCTCAAATCGCCGTGGGTGGTGCTGCAGGGAGAAATAGATCAGGTGTGCAGTGCTGCGGCAGCGGAGAAATACACCGGGCAGGTTGGCCGCAGCAAACTTGTTTTGCTGCCTAAAGTGGGCCACGGTTTCGCGGTTCCCCGGAATTGGCTCCCTCAGTTCAAACAAGCCTTCAGATCGCTGATCGAAAACGAGGATCGGGTTCAAACCCCGCCTGCACCGGAGGTGGGCGACCTGCCCATCGTGGAAATTCACGAGGGGCAGCCCGGGAAAAGTACCTTTGCGGTGATGATCTCGGGGGATGGCGGTTGGGCCGGCATCGACCGCGAACTCGGGGAAGCCCTCGCCAGTCGCGGCATTCCCGTGGCAGGGCTAAGTTCCCTCAAATATTTCTGGAATCGGCGCACTCCGGAAGAAGCGGCTCGGGACCTGGAGCGCATCCTTCGTCATTACATGGATTCATGGCAGAAAGAAAATGCAATATTGGCGGGTTACTCCATGGGCGCCGATGTCCTTCCTTTCATGGCAAGCCGCCTGCCGGCGGATCTGCGGGCAAAACTGCGCCTTATCGTGCTGTTGGGCCCTTCCAATGGGGCCGAATTCGAGTTCCACGTAACCGATTGGCTTGGAAGCATGATCCGCCGGCCCGAGCTGCCGGTTCTCCCCGAGATTCTCAAGCTGCGGGGAAGCCGGATCCTCTGCCTGTACGGGGAAGATGAGGACGATACACCGTGCAGAAGCCTTGACCCCGGGGTCGCACACCTGGTTGCCGTTAAAGGAGGGCATCATTTCAACGGCAAATACGAAGCTATTGCAGAGCTCATTTTGAAGGACGCATATTGAGCCGGGAAAATAGTCAACGTGGCGATGAGGGCTGATCCGTTCACCCGCCCCTATGGCCACATCCGATCCCAGCCCTGCGGCTGTACGACCGCCTGATCCGCCGCGATGCCTGGGAGAGGTGGCAATCGGATTCGACCTCGTAACCTGTGAGGGATCGCTTTCTAGATAGATTGCCTCAGTTCCCAGCATCGCAGCGAGCTCTTAACCCAGGCCGAGTCTCGAACGGCCTAAGATCATTGCAATCCGCACAAAAGAAGCCAGTCTTGGTGGATAAAAGTTATTTCACCTCTGGACGCAAGGGGTGTATTCTCTGCCTGCTGCGTATTCACTCGCAGCAGGCTCTGACGAATAGCCAGCCCCCATTGCATCAAACCTTTCCTCGCCGTACCGGAGCGCCAAATGCCCGAATTCGGCAACATCCTGACGTTGAACATACCCAACTGACAGGAGTGAAAACCATGAGAAGACTCATATACTTGGCAATTTCCGTTTTACTTTTGGCAATTGTCGTATCAATGCCTTGTCATGCTCAGGCGTCAAACCTAGTCATTATATGCGTTCGAGAGGACATGCGCCTGGCGCGCATTGTGAGCAATCCGAATGAATGCGGACCTGGTGAAACCGGAGCACTCCGGGACAGGTTCGACGTGCTGGGATCGGCGCTGCCGGGTATGGGCCGAATTGAGGCTTCGAATCCGCCGGTCGCGCTCAAGATCGCACGCGTGATCCCGGACCTCACCCTGCAGACCTTGTACATCGAGGGGACGAATTTCGGTCCCGCGCCGTTAGTTTCCGTCGCTGCCGCCGGGGGTGCTATCGTGCCGCTGACGGTCAACGGTGCCAACAATGAGGTGATCCAGGTCGAGCTCGATACGGTTACACCCGGCACCTACCTTCTCGTTGTCGTCAACGGCAAAGGCAACGTACAGCTGGACACGATGGCCATCACCCTCGGCGCAGTCGGACCCAAAGGCGACAGAGGAGACACCGGACCGACCGGGCTGCAAGGGCCCGCGGGACCCAAAGGCGACAAAGGAGACACCGGGTCGACCGGGCTGCAAGGACCCACGGGACCCAAAGGCGACAAAGGAGACACCGGGTCGACCGGGCTGCAGGGGCCGTCCGGGCCGACAGGACCAGCAGGGCCTGCTGGTCTCATCGATCCAACGGCCTTAGTGACAAATTCCTGCGCCGAGTCATCGTCGTGCTATTGCCCCGCTGGAAAGGTACTGATCGACCACGGTGTCTCCTGCCCCTACAACGACGCGCCCGTGGCCTACTCCCTCCGGGACAGCGCCATCCTGTGCTACTACAAGATGAATTACCTAGCGAGATACCATTGCGGCTTGATGAGCGCGGACGAGAAGGGACCGCCAATGGGCGTGGAGGCGTACTGTAATTCGCAGTACGTCAACTGGGGAGTCAACACGATTTCGTATGCCATCCCGCGACGGATCGATTTGACCTGCTACTGAGAAACCCGCAGCAGGACTAGCGCGGAAGGCGCGCCACGAGCACCGGATTCGACAAGGATCCCATTATAGCGCTTCTTGTTGGCGAAAATCGCCGGGGCGCGCACCGGTATTTCTTTCACCAGAAGACCCATCCGCGGATGCTACGGCTCCAGCCCTTGCCCGCGCAGCGCTGCGCCGGTGGCGACCGACGCCACCGTCAAATCGACGAAGCTTCTTGTTTCCCCCGACGAAGGGACGGCCTAACGGGGAACTTGACGCTAACAGATCTTAGGCGATCTTTTCCAGGGTGGCTCTTAACGAGGTCAAATCATTAATGAGTTCCGGTTCTATGCGTTTCCAATAGGCGGGCCTTATGGCACGGCGTGAAACAAGGTCCACATGCCGGCCAAGCGCCCGTTCTAGCTCTTCCGCCAGTTCAATGAAACCCATCCCAATCGATGGATCAACTTCCACCAGTACATCGACGTCGCTATCCTCTCGTGCGTTCCCTCTAGCGGGAGTTTACTGGGAGCGAGGCCGCGCCTGTTGATAAGGAAAACATCCGCAGTAGTTTACCGAGGTGACTTTGTCTTACCCACACGAGCCGGAGCCAAATCGCCGAGCCCGAGGGTTTCCGACAACATCTGTTGTGTGAGTGTCTGGCTGCTTTGAACTTTGGCCGTCCGGTAGGGTCCCTTTTCTCCCTGAGGCGGGTAAATCAGGGTAAATTCGTAAATCTCCCCGAGCTCCGTTTTCATTTGTTCGACTGTAATCCGGGGACAGGTGCGTCGTGCCTGGGAATGCAGATAGTTGAGTAGGGAGATGCCGAGCATGCAGTAGAAAGCGTGGACGCGTATTTTACTATCGGTCCAGTGGTACATCGGTCCCCATCCGAGCCAGTCCCCGTCTTTGAGTCCTCGAAAGACCTTCTCAACCTGCTGTTGGCCTCCATAGCCCTCGACTACTTGTTCTTCAGTCCAATCCATGCGGTTTGTCATCAGGACGGTTCGGCCTAGGCGTTGTGTCAGCAGCCGGTTGAACGCGGATGAATCAACGTCGAACTGAAGCTTCCATTGCCCACCTTCGCTTTTGAGATCATAACGAATCAGTTGATCCAGGAACTGGGCCGCGGATAACCAGCGCGCAATCTTGTTTCGGATGTGGTCTTCCTTCAGTTTGCAGTCCGGCTGAGCCAGTTCCATCGATAGCCGCCGCAGCGATTGGGTGGTCTTGGCCAGACTCGTACTCAGGCTGTGAATCTGTTCGCTCAGAAAAGGTGCGGAATACTTCAGTACGCAGAGACGTTCTTTGCCATGAACGAGAAGTTTTGCCCGCGCCGCTTGTACTCCGGGCTGATCGCTGGTGAGGGGTTTCAACTTCTCGAGCGGCATCTCCCGGAACTCCGCCGGCGCCTGATTCCAGGGGAGAGCAGATATCCAGCGCACACCGGACTGCTCCAGAACGAGCGTGTTATAAAGCGCGGCGGATCCTTCATCGAATACCAGCGTGACTGTGTCACGGGGAATCTGATTGTCATCGAGAAAACCAAGCAGCCGCGGCAGCGAGTTCGAAAACTCTTCCGTGTCGGGTACATTCCCCGGATAGACATGATGGCAGAGTGACAGACCGTAGATTCCATCCAGGACATACGACAGGCCGACTTGCCGAAGATTGTGGCGCCCCTGCTTGTTGTGTCCGCGCTGCGCAATGGTATTGCGGCCGTTCGTCGAGGCTACGAAGGTATAGAAGTTGGTGGCGTCGTAGGACAACAAATGCTCACTGACCCATTGCTTGTCCTTCCACAATGCCAGAAGTCGCATCTGCGCCCGGTCGAGATCATCCTTGTCGATCGAATCTGAACCTTGCGGAGCTAACCGGATTTTGTCGAAGCAATCCCAGAAAGCCTGCGAGGTAAAACGCTCGCCCGAGAATCTCGACCTTGGAGAAGCGGGAACTCACGGTGTGGAACCCGCAATGGGCCACTTCGGCACTATAATCGCCCCCTAACTTGCTCAGTCGATCGGCATCTCGATATGCTTTGATCGGATTTGCGACATACGGACACCGTCCACGCTTCCCCGAAGGTACGCACCGCGGATTTTTTTGCCTGCCGCCTATCTGCGGGATGTTTCAAGTTTCACCGTGCCGGCGGTGGCGAAGTCTTCCCAGCGGAAGAGCAGGAAGTTCTTCGGGCCGCTGTTCATCGCAACCACCATGCCATTCGGGAAAGAAGGCCCGAGCGCTGCGGACGTCGCTTCGATCCCATCGGTTCCATCGGCGCCGCCGCCGACACTCTTGAGCATCTCGCTGTGATCGTGCGGATTGCCGGGCGCGCCTTCGCGCCGGTAAATCCGATACTGGCTGTTGCCGCCCAGCTGATCGGTGCATAGGATGTAGCCGGTCCCGTCGCTGTGCGCATAAATCGCGATTCCTTCGCGATCCGCCTTGAACTCGGTTTTGCCGAAATGGGCCAGCTCACGTCCGGCTTCGGGATGGTCCGGGTCGGCATGGTACTTGTGGATCCCGTCACCTTCATCCGCGTAATAGACATAGCCGAGGGCGTCGTCGACGGCCACCGCCTCGATTTCGGTACCGCCGCTGTAGCGTCCGAATCGGCGCACCTTTTCCGCTTTCACTTTTCCCGTGCCGTCGTCCGACAGCCGGTACTGCCACAGGTACCCGTCGTTCGGGCCTTCCTTCGGGCTGATGATGGCAAAGATGGCTTTATCGCCTGGCCGGCAGTACAGGCTGATGCCCATGGGAGCTCCTTTTTCGCCCGGCTCGCCTTCGAGCACGTTCAGGCCGGATTCCGAGGAGACATCGGTCAGGATCCCTTCGGAATCGATTTTGTACACGCGCAGGCGCCGCTTCAGACGCTCGGTCAGAACCGCGATGTCCACGGATTGCCCTCCGAGCTGAAGGCCGTACTCGATATCGACGTTGTTCGGCCGGTCGAGGTTATCGATGGTCTGGCGAATCTTCCCGTCCAGGCCGAATACCACTAGCGCGCCTTTTGGGGCCGCGACCTTGTTGGTCCCGACGATTATGCTGCGGCCAGCGTCGGAAGAATTGACCCAGATTGCGGGATCATCCGGATCGTCCGTCACCGATTCGGTGGCCAGCACGGGATTGATGTCCGGCGGAGTTGTTTGAGTACACGCAACAGCCAGGAGCAGAAACAGCAGCCAAATTATTCGCATGGTCCATCCGATCATAAATGACCATGGCCCCGAGGTGCCGGCCACAGTCGATGACATCAGGTTTGGGAAACTGAATTTACTCCGACTGCAAGAAACAGTCTTGCCAGATCGAAATCCAGGCCCCATTCCATTTAAAAGACGTGCTCCACATATGACATCTCGCAAGCGCAGACAAGCATAATGTCCGTGGAACTCAGGAAAGGCGGCTAGGGGGCAGTTTCCAAATCGGTGGCTGAGCCATTCTTCGCATTCTCCAAGTTTTTGAGCCTCGCTCGCACGCGGGCGGCATCGGCCGATTCAGGCGCTATCCTGAGGTAGGTACGCAACTCCTCAGCCATGCCCGTTATATCCTTCTTTAGTTCGAGGATGTTCGCCAAAAGAACATGCAGTTGCGGGAACCGGTGCTGACCGTCCAGGCGCATTGCATTCCTGGCGCTTTGCTCGGCCAAATCCATCTGGTCCAGGTAATAGTTGGCCAGGGAATTCATGAAATAGGCCTCCGGGAAATCCACGGGATCCAGCGCCAGTGCCTGGCCGGTAAGATCGGCGGCTTCCTGCCATTTCTGCTCAAGGTGCGCAAGTCGGCCGAGCTCGATGTATGGATTGACATAGTTGCGGTCCGCCTCAATCGCCTTCGAGAAAGCTCCACGGGCTTCCTGGTTGCGCGCGGATTGCCGGTACACCAACCCCAGCCGGAACCAGGCGGCTGCATATCGGGGGAATGCCGCCACAGCCGTCTTTAGATGCCTCTCGGCCTCTTCAAGGTCGCCATTTCGGACTTCCTTTTCCGCCCGCGCGAGTGCCTTCCTGGCATTTTGGGGTGCCTGCAAAAGCGTGACGCTCACGGTGGTCCCAGGAACTCGCGCGATCGGATAGAGCACCATGCCACCCACATCGATAGAGCCAAACGAAGCGAATTGGTCCAACTTCAATACATTGGAACGATAGCCCGCAAGCTGCGCGCGCAGTTCACAGCCCGTGAGAGCGACGGACCAGGCGGAATCCATGCCGAACGGCACCAGAGAGGGCGATGTGGCTGCGCTGGCAGGGAGGCCCTGCCTGGGCACTGAGCTTCCTGTGGCGTCCGGCATCACATAGTTGGTCGCGCCGACCTGGAACGAGAAGCGACCGTTTGAATCCACATAGGCTTCCCTCCTCTTCACGCCGTTGCATGAACGCTCGATGACTACTCCGGAGGGGGGTGGTGTTCCATCATCCAACATTACCGACCCACAGATGAAGAGGCGCCCTGGCCGACGGGCTCGCTGCTCCGGCTGCGTCTGCGGAGTGGCGCCCGTTCCAGGGGGAGTCCTTCCGTGCGACACGGGCTCTGAGCCTCCTGGCTGGATGCTCCCCTCTATCCCTGCACGAGGCAGAAGGAGGAAAGTCGATAAAACTAAGCTGGCCATCCGATGATTCCATCCGAGTGTCATTGATCCCCCTGCTGGAGATGCCTGACATCATCGAGCCCGCCCCGGAGCGGAAGCTACGGATACCGGCTCCAAATTACGCCTCGATTCGAATCATCAAATATGAACTGCGTGCTGCGTGAGCCCGATTCGGCTCTTGTTCGAACTCGAAAGCAAGCGCGATTCCGATGTGCGGGAATGCGCCGCATCAATTCGTAGCATCTGTCGCCAGTCTCCGCAAAATCTGCTATCTGGAGATCAGTTCGCTAAATTCTCACCGGACACGCGGGCCAATCAACACAGTACGAGTGCGCCTGTGTTCAGCTGACTTCGCACAGCGGTATACTTCCGTTGTGGATTTCGGTCAATCTGACGGGGCGATGCTCTCTCACGGATTTTGTAGCCGCAAGTCCGAGCTCGAGGGCCATGACGCCGTCATATACACTCACCGGCACGGACTTGTTTCCGTGAATCGCTTCCACGAACGCAAGCATCTCGCGCAGGTAAGATTCAGAGTATCGGTCGATGAGACAGTTCAATGGCAGCGACGAGTGTGTCCCCGTCCGATCGAGATGAACATAGCTGTCGGGCAGATTGTTGCCCACGACGACCATGCCCTCGGAGCCGAACACCTCTACCCTCTGATCGCACCCGTAGACAGCTTTCCGGCTGTTGTCGATCGTCGCTATCGCGCCGTTCTCGAACGACAGCACCGCGACCGACGTGTCCCAACCGTCGCCTTTCTCGGATGCCGGATCGACGGGGACATTCGCCCTTGCATAGACTTCCATGGCCTCGCTGCCGACCAGGTAACGCGCCATGTCGAAATCTTGGGTGGTCGTATCCAGAAACAGTCCGCAGGAAGGCCGGATGTGGCTCTCGTACTGAGGCAAAGGATCGCGGCTGGTGATCTTCAGTACGATGGGCACACCGACTTTTCCCGATTGGACCGTGTCCCGCGCTTTCAGAAAACCGGGATCAAATCGCCGGTTGAAGCCGGCCATCAGTTTGATTCCGCTTTTTTCCACTGCATCGCTGACTTCCCTGATCCTGTCGAGGCATATGTCGATCGGCCATTCGCAAAACACGTGCTTTCCCGCGGCAGCCGCATCCAGGATCATCCGATAGTGCGTGTTTGTGGGAGTGCAGATGACCACGGCGTCCACGTCAGGAAGCTTCAAAACGCGCCTGTAGTCCAGAGAGGAGTACGGGATCTCATACTTCGCTTCCGTTGTTGCCAATTCACCCGGGAGGATGTCTGACGCGGCGATTACGCAGGCATCGGGGATCCGGTTCGCCAGATTCTCAATGTGGATTTTGCCGATCCGGCCTACACCCAGAACGCCAAAGCGGACGTTTCCATTGAACATGGTCTTGCTCCTCCCCTCCGAGCCAAGGCTGCAGAATCTCTCCGTCCTTCTTGCCGCGCGGGGCGGAGCCGGAATGCGATGAGCCGCCGCCCTGAGTCTTCGCCCCTGCAACGATTGCTATCGGCCAAACGCTCAAAGAACGCCGCTGATATCAAACTCAGGAACACGGGCGATCGGCACGGCCAGGGATTCCGCACCGATCGTCCGCACCGAAATAGCGAGCGTTACCGCTCAGAAGGAGTAGCGCAGCGTGAACTGAATTTGCCGCGCCGTCCCGGTTCCGATTTCCCGGTTCTGGGGCGAGGTTATTCGCCCGAAAGAAGATGGTGAGGTCAAAGTTGTACCAGGATTGGCAAAATGCGGCCGGTTCCAGATGTTGAAAAATTCGGCCCGAAAGGCGATTTTCTGCTCTTCATGGATTTTCATTGTTTTCTGAAAGGAAATGTCCCACTGATTGACACCCGGTCCGGTAGCCAGGCTGCGACCCGCATTCCCCCAGGTGTTTTTTGCCGGTATCGTAAACGCGGCCGGATTGAGCCAGTTATCCAGGGTCTGATTCTCCGGGACAATCGGAACGCCCGGCACCAAATTTGGACGCTGCTGACCGCTGCTATTGCCGTCAAGCATCGCGCTTGAACTCCGGCTTACGGTGACCGTCAGCATCCGGCCGGTGCGTGTGGCAAAGATGCCGCTCATTTCCCACCCTCCGAAAACCGCGCCGGCGAAACCGCCATTCTGAAGGTAGCGCTTTCCCGTCCCGAACGGCAGTTCCCAGATGAAGTTCGCGGTGAAGGTGTGACGGATGTCCTGAGCGCTGCTTGACTTCTCCGACTGACGGTTGTTCACGTTCTGCGGAGCCGTTGATTCGCCTCCGCCGATGTTGTTGTCGTTGAGGGAGTGGGACCACATATATTCGGATCCCATCTGGAAACCTGCGGCCATGCGCCGTTTTAAGGATACCTGCAAGCCGTTGAAGTTGCCGTTGCCGTCGTCTCTCCGGGAATCGATTTTGCCGAAGGTCGGCCAGGGGCGTGTTTTGGTGCCGTAATAGTAGTTGTTGATGTAGCTGCGCGACATGATGTGGTGAGCGTTGTTGGCGGTGTAGCCGACCTGCATCGCGAACTGCGAGGGAAGTTCCTGCTGGATGGAGAAGCCCCATTGCTGAGAGTACATGTCCCGGCGATCCCATTTGAGATGCCGCGGCGTTCGCCCTTCATTAACAAGCTGACCGAGATAGGGACCGAGCGGATAGGAGATGCCGCCCGAGACATCTCCGGAATCCAGAGAGTAGCTCTGCTCGTAACTTTCCGCGGGGCCAAACACGTCGTCCACCTGGCCCGGCCCGTAGAACATGCCGAAACCACCCCGAAAAACCGTTTTGTTTTTGAACACTTCCGGAGACCAGGCAAATGCGACGCGAGGCGCGATGTTGTTGCGATCGGGATAGTAGGGTGGGGTCCCCGCAGGCGCAAAATCGCCCTTGCTTTCATCGAAGACCACCAGCCGGTTGTTTACTTCACTCAATACGGAGTAGTACTCGTATCGCGCACCCAGGCTGAGAGTCAGGTTCGGGCGGAGCTTGAACTCGTCCTGGCCATAGAAATAAGAATACGTGCGACGGGCGCCCATCATGGGCAATCCCCCATCTATGCTGACCCCGTCCACCTCGTTATTGATGAAGTCATTAATGTTTGCAAAGTCGATGCCGACCGCTTCGTTCCAGCCCACATTCATTCGAATCCTGCGGATTTCCCCGCCGAACTTGAAGTTGTGACGGCCCTTGAAAAAGCTCAAGTTATCGATGAAGGAGATGGTTGTCCCGATCTCCTTATTGATGTGGGCATCGTGCAGCATGGGTCAGTCCGGGGATGCTCGAAGGACTCAACCGAAATACCGGTATCTTCTTCAATACGTGGGACCCGGTTGACGCCAAATCTCGCCTCGTTGACGACGGTGGGACTGAAGGTTCGCTGAAGCTGGAGCACGCCATTCTGTAACTGCTCGTCGTCACCGTCATAATACTCCGGGCGCAAACCTCCGGGGCTCTGTCCCTTCGCCACGTTGATGTTATACCTGCCGAATATCGTCGTCCGATCGGAGAAGTTGTAGTCCACACGCACCGTTACGGAATCCTCGTTGTTTCTGATTGAGAAGTCCTCAATGTGGTCGTCGACGTATTTGTCTTTGGTCGGCCGGGTGCCCAAAGGATAAGCATCGATCACCTTTTTCAGGTCGGGTGATTTTGTGAGCACCTCGTTGCGAAGCAACGCGCTCGGGACCTGTTCTGTGTAAGTGGATCCCTGGCGCTGGCGCAGGCCCTCGTAGTTGACGAAGAAGAACAGCTTGCCTTTAATAATCGGGCCGCCGAGGTTGCCGCCGAACTGGTTCAGTCTGAACGGCGGAAGCTCCGGGCCGTCGAATACGGTGCGGGCATCGAAGACATCGTTGCGTAAGTACTCGAACACGCCGCCATGCCATTTGTTGGATCCGGTCTTGGATACCAGATGCACCTGTCCTCCCATGCCGCTTCCCGATTCGGCCGAGTAGAGCGAGGAACTCACCTTGAATTCCGCAATCGCATCCATGCTGACCACCAGGCGCACGTTGGAACCATAAGTCGGATCCTTGATGGCCGTGTTGTCGATGCCATCATAGGTCCAGTTATTGTCGTCGTTAGCCCGCCCGACAAAGCGGGTCGAGTCCTGGCTGCCGGAGCCCGTGTTGACGGCGCCCGGTGCGAGCAACATGAGACCCGCCCAGTGCCTGCCGTTGACGGGAAGGGATCCGATCTGACTCTCCTGGATGACAGAGCCGAGTTCGGCGGAGGTGCGGTCCAGGGGGGCCACCTGGGAAACCACCTCCACCTGGGTCGCCATTGACGTAACTTCGAGGCGGACATCGAGAGTCCTGGTCTGGCCCACCAGCAACTCAACCTTCTCATACCGGACAGTCTTAAAGCCGAGGGCTTCGATCGTCACCGTGTACAGACCGATGGGCAGTTGGGGAAACGTGTAGTAGCCTGAGTCACCGACCACCATTTCCCGTGTCAGGCCGGTTTCCAGGTTGGTGACTGTAACCTTCGCCCCTGCCAGAGCCAAAGCTGATGGGTCGGTGATATTGCCCATTATTGTTGTGCGATCCAGCTGTGCTGCTGCCGGCAGGGCAATAAGCAGCATTAGTCCAATTAGAACTGGAATTTGGATATTAAAATTGATTCTCTTTTTGGCCATATGGGTCTGCCCCTTATCGGATGTGGCACTGTGAAAGTGCCTTGTCGTAATTAAGGCAAGGTCTAATCGCCCAGACTGAATGTTCCTAGCGCACTCAGGCGAATCTATGGCCGTCGAGAATCCTTGTGAAGTAGGAATACGTTGTCAACCAGATGACAACCGATGTAACTATTGCCAAGTTGTTTTTCTACAATGTTTTGCGGTCGGATCCCCTTCGAAGGAACACCCTGCAAAGCAACCGGCGCGCATCTGCGCAAATAAGTCAACAGACCGGCGTAAAGGCTGGAGCCGTCATAGCCGCCGGTTCGTTGCGGCATCAGCCTTTGCATGGCGAATCGGTCGGGCCAGGGATTTCGATCCGAGCACCCACATGGACCAGTGAGCATTTCCGATCAGGAGCGGCAGCGCCCCATAAGCCAAATCCGCCGTGGAATCTCCGTTCTGATCTCCTGTTTCGTTGGCTAAGTGCTTCGTTCGATAGAACTTGCCGTAGATCAGCACCCATAAGCCAGGACATGGATTTACAGGGATTTGTGCCCATAAGACAAACGAATCCCCATGAGAGATCCGCGAAATTCGTGCTGATCTGTGCTATCCAAAACAGATCCTCGAATTGGAGACAACTGGCGAGCAACAACTCTTGAGAGAGACCGGTATTTCAGCCCGAGCACTAGACGCTGCCCAAGACACAAAGCGAATCGTGCTTTTTATTGGATGCGCTGGCCCGACTCCCATGGTGGGTTCAGAATGCGGTGTGTCACGTAGGAGATCTTCCAGGGGACCTGCTGTTTGAATTCGGCGCGTATGACGAGTTGGTAACAACGCGGCAGCATCCCGACGGAGGTCTGCACCCGCTTCACGAGGTCCTTGGCATAGACTGGTCGAGTCACATACTCGGCCGCCGCCCAAGTCCCCTCCGTTGAGGACGATGCCAGGATCATGATCTCACCATGATCGTACAGTCCGGGCAGACGGTAGATCAGGGCGTAATCCTCCAGCAGCAGTCTGTGATCGTCACTCCACTTGTCATGATAGGCGTTCGGCTCCCCCGGGCTGGGCTTCTGGTTTCGGAGCGCGCCACCCTCGATGAGAAACCCTCCCTTCACGGGTATATCCTTCAACTGCGGATTGAGTTTAGGCGAACCTAGAAAGACCACGTTGTTGGTCCTCAATTCATCCCATGAAAGAGCGCTGTTCCTTTCCAGGATCAGGTTGGGTTTCCTGGTGTGCAGGAGTTTGCAGAGGAGGAAGGCCCCCTTTGCTTCGCCGACCCCGGTGTAGGGGTAGGACGGAACAGCGTAATCGCCCTGGAGAGCCTTCTGCAGAAGCCTCAATTGATCGGATGTAGTTGCCTCGGACCATTCGTTGATATTAGGACTGCGGAAGAAGTAGCCGGAGATCTTGGCGAATAGAGGCGTCCCGAGGGAGACAAGGAGCGGGTTATTGCCTTCCAGGAAGGGTTGCCAAATCAGCTGCAATTCAGGCGTCCAGGAGTCGTCCGGACTCGCACTCTTTTTCCCTGGCCCACTCGACACCGGCCGCCAGTGGATTGCTAGGGAAAGGAATGTCAGGGCAGCTACCGCCAGACCCAAGGAGATCCAACGCCACCGGCGGCTCTCCATGCGCGGCGGCTCGTGCAGGGAGGCGGGATCCGGCGTACGGGCATGGACCAGTAATTCAAAGTGACCCTTGGGGACCTCGATGCGGATCGGAGAGTTAGCGCCTTCCTTTGCATAGTAGTCATCCAACCTGTGGCGGAGCTTGCCGACAAGCACACGGATGCTCGCATCCAGCTGAGGATCGTAGTCGGAAGGCTTGTCAAATGCCTCCAAACCGATGGTGTATTCCTTCACTTCGGCCGCAGACCCGTTCAGGGTCTTCCTGCCGAGGTATTCCAGCAGGCGCCGCAGGCTGTCCGAGTGGCGAAAAGATTCGCTTCCCAGAATCCGTTTCAGCTCAGCCTCATACTCGTCCTGCAATTGCTTACGAACCAAGGGTGTCGCTCCAGTAAAGATCCTCCGGCAGAGCCGGAGGTTTTTCGGTTGCCGGCCTCTCGATGGGGCCTGTTCGCAACCGATCAAAAACTGGGTGTCGCACACCGGGAGCTGCAGATATTCGCGCCACTGGCTCAGGGGGGCCCTTGGATGGCACCGCGAGCACAAGGCTAAGTGAAAAGGCAAACTCCCGGATTCGTCCAACTTCTACTGCCTCCCCGGCAGAGCCGGGGGACCTCCCAACGGATCAGACGACGGTTGTTATCTTGTTTTCAACCAGTCTCTGTTTCATAGGAAATCGTGAAGGCGATTACTCCGGATGTCGTGATCTTAGTCCAAGCTTCACGTTTTGGGATAGGGTTTTGTTACGTCCCAAGAAAATTTGCCTTTGTTGTGTTACATGGACACGAGGCAAAGGCAAATGCTAAGGCGGAAATCAATGCATTACCGATTTCCGCTGTCTAGGAGAATCTTAACGTGTCGTTTCGCTTTCCTTTCGTGGTCTGTTCCTTTAGGCCAAATCCGGCGCAGCGGGATCCAAAATATTCGATCCTGCATTCGCAGCCGAAGGCGAAACTGTTTTCGCTTGAGTTGAACCCGATCGCTGCAGCCGCCAGGTCCGACTCTACAGCGGCATCCGCAGCCGGGCCGGCGGCAGGCTGTCAGGAATCGCCGGCGGAGCCGGAGGTGGCTTCAGCCTGCTTATCCGGCTGAAAGACCTCGATGGGATCGCCTGTTTCCGACGAAGGATTCAAAAGATCCGCAGCCGGAGCAGTGGTGATTTTCGCCATCTTTTCAGGGAGCAATGCCGCGCGTAAAACCTCTTGCTCTATAGGCGGTCCGGAGACCGTCTGCATTGCTGGATACTGGTCGATCAGGGCGGTCATCAGCTGGTCCAATAAGGCATAGTCGATCTGTTCTTCGCCAAGGGAAATCCTTTAGATAGCGTGCAACAGCTCTATCGTGGCATCGGATGCTCCCGGCTGAAATGCCGCCTTACGGAGCCTGGGGAGGGCGGCATGAAGTTCGGCCAGCATGAGCTGGGATTCTTCAGACAGCTCCCTCAGCTGATAGGCCGAACAAACGAGTGCAGGATTGAATTTGCCTCTATATTCGCGTGTTCCGGAACTGATTCGGCTTCCGACAGGGCGGGAATCTGCTTCCGATAAGGCGGGCATCGTGTCAACTTGCTGGCACACATGAAAGCTTCTGCGGAATCGATCCGGAATATTCGCACACGTTTCCCACCGGACTCCGGCGTCAAACCGGCCAACGTTGTCGCGCCGCTTCACCCGGAAGATTCGCCTGGTGGGGCGGCCGGAGTTGCCGGCCGCCATTACTGTGTGGAAGAACCGACAAAAGAAATCCGCGGATTACTTCTTGACGGGCGATGAAGCTGCCGGGGCAGCAGGCGCATCCGAATTCCACGTATCGCGGATATAAAGCCACTTGCCGTCACTCTTTCGGGAAACCGAAAGGAATTTGCCGGTATCCACAACGGCGCCCTTCAAAGTCACCTTGTAGGTCCCCGATTCCCAGCCGGTGTTGCCCGAGATGCCGATTTCCGTCGGGGAGTTGATCACAAAGGTCACACCGGCTTTCTTCGAGCCCGCGATATCCTTGGTGAAGAATGCCAGGATCGCGGCGCGGCCCCGCACCGCCGGCGAACCCGGAGGGAGCAGCAGTGCGTCTTCGGCATACTGGGCAGCGACTCCCTTCGCATCGCCGCCGTTGTAAGCCTTTTCCCATGCGATGGTCTGCGCGCGGATCGCATCTTCGTCCGCGTTGTTTGGTGATGCGCATACAAAACTTACGACCAAACCCAGGCATGCGACCAACGCGATGCCGGCCGAGCGATAGTTGACGGAGCGAATCATTCGGACCCTCCTTGTCTTCGATGTAGAGTTACAGACGAATACCTTCTCGTGCCTGCTCAGAAGCGGCACGCCACCGAACACCAATACCGTTTCAAAGTCTTTTTACCCGAGGAAAAAACAGATGTTTAGAGAATACCAATTCTTTTCAGGAGAACAAGCTGAAAGTGTATTGCAGAGACAGTCGGAATCTATCCGACCCGGTGTTGATTTATAAGTATTGATTATAGCTGGAAGAAACTTCAAAAAGGGGTCGGACCCAATGCCGCGGAAATTTTATCAAGTTCGGTTTCGGCTGCGGCTCTGTATTTGGCGATTGCTTCTGGACTTTCGGGGTGTCCTGCATAGACTTCACCTGGAAGATCGGCCCGGTTGAGGGAAGCGACACCAGCCCTAAGCCTCCTGGCTTAGGTTTGGCGAATATTGAAATCGCTGATTCTGTTCGGCTCTTGTTCGGTGTTTGTCCAGTGTTTGTTCGGAAGGACTCAGGGGGCTTCCAGGCTTCCAGGAGGACGCAAAATCCCACCGATTGGAACCCCGAAGCGTTTTTAGATTTTGGCGGAATTTGCTGAGTCGTTGATTTTATTGGTGGAGCTGGCGAGGATCGAACTCGCGACCTCCTGACTGCCA
>CAWIVH010000017.1:0-966091 GCA_963839475.1 uncultured Acidobacteriota bacterium
GCACATTCGATGTTTCCATCCTGGAAGTCGGGGATGGAGTGTTCGAGGTAAAATCCACCTCGGGTGATACCCACCTGGGGGGCGACGATTTTGACAAGCGCATCGTCGACTGGCTGGCTCAGGAGTTCCTGCGGGACCAGGGCATCGATCTGCGAAAAGATCGTCAGGCACTGCAGCGGCTGACGGAGGCGGCGGAAAAAGCCAAGATCGAGCTGTCAACGGTGGTAGAGACCGCCATCAGTCTGCCGTTCGTTACTGCCGACGCAGCAGGTCCGAAGCATTTGGAGGCGAAGCTGGCGAGGGCCAAATTCGACCAGCTCACAGGCGACCTGGTGGAACGTTGCGTAGGTCCGGTAAAGCAAGCGCTCCAGGATGCCAAACTCAGCGAGCGAGATATTGATGAAGTCGTGCTTGTAGGCGGATCCACCCGGACGCCGGCAGTACAAGCCATGGTTCGTCGTCTGACCGCCGGCAAAGAGCCCAACCAGTCCGTCAATCCCGACGAGGTGGTTGCCATCGGAGCAGCCATCCAGGCCGGAGTCCTCGCTGGCGAGGTCAAGGACGTTGTGCTGCTGGATGTGACGCCCCTCTCTCTGGGTCTCGAAACCCTGGGCGGCGTAATGACCAGGCTCGTCGATAGAAATACGACCATCCCGGTCAAACGCTCGGAGGTTTTCTCAACCGCAGATGAAAACCAGACTGCAGTGGATATCCACATCCTGCAGGGAGAGCGGGAACTGGCCCGCGACAACCGCACCTTCGGGTCATTTTCGCCTCGAAGGCATCCCGCCTGCACCACGCGGTCACCCTCAGATTGAGGTAACCTTCGATATAGATACCAACGGAATCCTGAAAGTGACGGCGAGTGATAAGGACACATCCAAGGCACAAGAAATCACAATCAGTGGTTCGACCCAATTATCGCGCGACGAAATTGATCGAATGATTATGGATGCGCAGGGGCATGCGCAGGAGGACCGAAGGCGGCATGAAGAGGTTGCAGCGCGCAATGCTGCCAATGCAGTAGCTTACCAGGCTTCTCGTCAAATAACGGATCCTGCTGCCCAGGTGCCGATCCATGAAAAGGTTCGAGCAGAAAAGCTGATAGCGGAAATCCAGCAACTGACCCAACGGGAGTCCTCCGATATTCCACAATTGCGGCAATTGACGAGCGACCTCCAACAACTCGTCGAAGGGCTGGCATCAAAACCTCATTCATCCAATGCGGCCGGGGGTGATCGGGGGGCAACACCCGGTGAGGAGGAAGTGATCGACGCCGAATTCAGGGCTAGCTGAGATAACTATCAGAGCATCGGGGATCGATTGAACGACGAGCGTCCCGAGGTGGTCAGTTTGACCTGAGGCCAGGATTTCGAACCGGAAACCGTGGTTGAGGAATGGAGCCGGAAATATCGCAGTGGTGGTGAGGTGCTCCGGCCGGTTCGTGTCCGTGTTGCCCAGTAACGCAGAAGGCATTCTCCGATAGCGGAGCGCAGGCAATGGCGGTGAAGTTTAGAGATTATTACGAGGTTCTGGGAGCTCCCGAACTGCCTCTGCGGAAGAGATAAAGAAACGGTATCGTAAGCTCGCGCGCAAGCATCATCCTGATGTCAATCCGGGGGACCATTCAGCCGAGGCAAGGTTCAAAGAACTCAATGAAGCCTATGAGGTTCTGTCTGATCCGGAAAAGCGCCGGCGTTATGACCAGCTCGGCCAGAACTGGAAGGGGGGCGCCGACTTCAATCCGCCTCCTGGCTGGCAAGGGGGTTCTGCGGATTTTGCGGGCATGCACGGCGCGGAGGACAACGCCGATGGATTCAGCGATTTCTTCGAGATCCTTTTTGGAGGCAAGCGGCCGGCTCATGCGAGGCGCGGAGGGGACGGATTCGCAATGCGGGGATCAAACATCGAGGCCGGGATTGCCCTCACGCTCGAAGAAACGCATCGCGGCGTTACACGCCAGCTCACTCTGGAAACCGAGGTGGATTGCTCCGATTGCGGCGGAATCGGGTCCAGGAACAAGAAGGCATGTGAGACTTGTCGCGGAAGTGGCAGTGTTCGCCGGCCAAGGACCTTGGAAGTGGACATTCCTCCAGGCGTGCGCGATGGCACAAGAATCCGCCTCGCCGGTCAAGGCGAGGTCGGCGCCAAGGGAGCACCGCCGGGTGATCTCTATTTGCGCATCGGAATAGAACCCCATCGCCTCTTTAGCATCATCAGCAGCGATGATATCCAGATCCAGTTGCAGGTCTCGCCTTGGGAAGCCGCGCTCGGGGCGAAAATCGAAGTTCCCACACTGGACGGGCCGGTAAAAATGACCATTCCGGAGGGTTCACAGGGTGGCCAGCGCCTGAGGCTGCGCGGGCAAGGTTTGAAACGACGGCGTGGCGGCCGTGGCGATCAATATCTCCAACTGAAGATCGTGATCCCACCTGTGCTTTCAACCACGGAAAAGGAAATGTTTGCGAAACTGGCTTCGGAGTCGCGGTTTAATCCGCGAGATCTCACGACGGGGCGCCGACCATGAAAGAGAAACTATACGATATCGTGCTTTGCCCATGTGAGACCGAAAAACTGACATTGCTAAGGCTCGCTGCCACCGCCGGAATTCATCCCGGTTTGATCGAACAATTCGTGGCATTCGGTCTGCTCGAGCCTGTCGAATGGGCCGGTCCGGTGATGCTATTTGATGAGGCGGATATCCCCCGATTGCAGACTATTTTGCGATTGAGGCGTGACACAGGAGTGAACCTGGCCGGGATCGGAATGATTTTGGATTTAGTGGATCGGCTCCGCACTCTGGAGCGGGAAAATCAGTGGCTGCGCGCTCAGCAATGAGGCTCCCATGGTTTTTTGCTGAAAGGTGTTTCTTTTTGAACAGTCAGCTGGTCCTTTCAGAACAGACAACTCGAGTCTCGCCCTGTTAAATTTTTCAAGGATCAGCGAATCGGCGACAAAAATACTAATCGCGGATTGCAGGCTCGGAAAGTGGCAGTGCGATGCATTTTTCGGGAGGTGTGCGCACTGTAAACGAAATGCATTCAAAACAGATAGGAGCTTGTCATGTCATTACTCGTTTTGGTTCTTGTCCTGTTGCTCTTGTTCGGCGGCGGAGGAGGTTATTACGGATATCGGAGATGGGGTACGGGTGGCGGCCTCGGAATCGTCGGCCTGGTACTTATCATCCTGGTGGTTTTGTACCTGGTTGGAGGAGTACGCCTGCCGATTTGAGGTTTTGGGAATAAATACCACAAGATAGAGTCCTAATAACATTACCCCCTCTGAAGCGAAATATGCGCTCCAGTCGTTTTCGGTACGGTGGAGAAAATAAATGGCGCCCGACTACGGCAATCAATATCGGATCAGAATCGTCCGCGAGGACGGGAATGAAGAACTGAGCGAGTGGATGAATAGCACCGAGCAGGTTGCACAGATCATGCACGCGATCCACCAGCCGCAACACAAACAATACTGGCTTCTGGTGCGAAACATTCCCAGTACCCCATCCCCTGATGGGGAGCAGATAATGGAATACCCCATCATACCTAGCCCATCCCCAAGATACAGGACCCGGGATACCCTCCAATTCAATCCAGCCCGCTTTAGCTACCAAGGCAAGTGAAGGTTGAAAAGAAGGACGCTGAAAACGCCGGTATCATCGATAAACGCAGGCTTGTTTTATGCGGTTTTGAGGAAAGGTTCGGCTGAGGGTGAGAGCCTCTCAAATCCCCCGGGCACACGTCCTAGATCGGCGCATGCCCGATGCATGCTTCTAGCCCATTATACGCGCAGCTTGGAGAGCATGGTTAGAAAACCAAAAGCGTTCAAAAGCCACAATACCACCGCAATAACCACGACGGCGTTCAAGATACTCTTAATTGAACCTGCCATTGGTATGAAGTTATTCACCAGCCAAAGCAGAACTCCTACCACGACCAAAACAACCAGAATACTAATCAAAGGCATGATCATCCTCTCATTTTACGTTTGCGAGCAAACCTGACCAGGTTCTGCCCGGTTAAGCGTCCGTTTGGCTGTGCCGGCCCGATCTTCATGCCCGGTATTAACAAAGCCATCAGGGCGCAGGTTACCAATCCATTCCATTACTCGGATATCAAGCGTGCGTGAACAATAAACCTCCTGGGTGCAGGACCTACAAAATAAAACGGATAACAGGTCACCAGGGTCAGTACGGCTTCATCGGAATCGGCCAGCACCTCCATATCCTCGGGTTCAACCACTCGTGTGGTTTCCACCCGATAGTGAAAGGATCCATTTAGTGTCGTCAGGGTGATTTCATCATCCTTCCGGATATTGCGCAGCGGCCTGAAAAAAGTGTCGCGATGCCCGGTGATGGCCACGTTGCCCTGTTGGCCGGGAAGTGCGCTGCCCGGGATATGCCCGACCGCTCGCCGCAAGGTTCGTGCATCTGAGCCTTCCAGGATCATGGCCGAGAGGCCAATGCAGCTGATCTCGATCCGCCCCAGCGTAGATTTTTCCGTTGAAAAAATGATATGCCGGTTTGATCCCAGGCCATTCACCTTTAGTGTTTCGAATGGAGATGAGGGAGGGAGAAGATACCGGGTACCGCTTGCGGACGTTTTCGAGACTTCGAGTTCCTTTTGAAATTGCCGCGATTGAACAGCCTGAAATTGGCGGGCGTCGAGCACGACGAATCCCACGTAGGCCAGTAAAAGAACACCCGCAACAAGCAGAAGGTATTTGCCGCCCCGAATGGCAAGGCTATTCCTGCCCGGAAACATCCCCTGCCATACATCTCGCATCTTCATGGAGTTGCTCCAGCTACCGGACCTGGTCCGGCTTTTAGAGGCGCAAAGTAACCAGCCTTGGTGCGGACCGACAAGCGCTCGCGGCTCCCCGGCATCCCGGCACGCACCTGTATGACTCGATAAGTCCCATCCGGCTTCCCATTGGAGGGCAAGTAGAGGATCGAATATTGGTTGCGAATATCGCGCGCGATTCGTTCACATACGGGGAAAACATCTTTCGGCGTGCCAGGCAGGAAAGTCTCACCTCCGGTAGCCCGCGCCAGTTGGCTCAGAACGAGGGGGTTGCGATCCTCATCGCTTTCGTCAAAAAGACCAATAGTATAAATAATTGCGCCCGATTGGGTAGCCAAGGCCATTACCTGTGCAAGGTTTTTGTGGCTCGCGTTGTCTCCCCCATCGCTGATCACGATCAGTACCTTTTTATCCCGCACGCCTTTTTTGAGGTGTTCAAGCGCGGCGCCAATCGCATCGTAAAGAGCTGTTTTGCCGTCCGCTCCGATTTTGGAAAGTGCTGCCCTCAATTGCGATTCCTGATCCGTGAAAGGCTGGTCGTCCGGCAGGCCAAATGAAACATTTTCGTTGAAACTGACTACAAACATCTGATCTTCAGGATTGCTCGAGCGGGCAAAGGCCAGAACAGCAGTGATCACCTCCGCGCGTTTCGGCCGCATACTCCCGCTGTTGTCAACGACCAAGCCGACCGTGACTGGAATATCTTCATGGCTGAAGGATTCAATTTTCTGAAGGATGCCATCTTCATATACCTGAAAGTCACTTATTCCGAGTCCCGAAACGAGCTTACCATTGCGATTCCGCACGGTTGCATGCAATGCAACCAGATCCACGCTGACGCTAATCGTATATTGAGCGCTGGGAATGCTCTGCGTGGGAGAGGTTTCCTGCATACCCATGACGGCAGGAAGAATCATGAGAGGAAAAAGTACAGCCAAGGGCAAATGCGTGAAGGTTCGTTTTCCTCTGCGGCCAACACGAGTATGCGATATATCCGTGACCCACACGACATAATCTCCACTCGCGCAGGTGAATGTAGTCTGCTGCGCGGAAGACCGATCGTTTCCGGCCAGGCACTGGAGGCTTCCTCAGCTTTTCTTAGCCGAAAGATCTGTCACTTTCCCATCCGCATTCCTCATTCGGGCGCCGGCAATTCGTGCCTGCGCCCGCAATGAGATATTCCAGGACGGATCCTTTCCGTATGGCGATCTACGCTTTCAGATACCCATCCTTATGAGACACTTCGTTTCTGGTAGCCCCAGAGAGAGAGGCCTGCAAAAACCAGCAATAACCCGGCCAATCCCAAGAGCGGCAATGGACTTGCCGTTAGAGGCATGGTTTTCTCCGGCGCAGGGGCCGGCTCTGTGGCTGCTGCCTGAACCGGCGGTGCTTCAACCACCTCTGTTATGGCAACGGTTTCTCCTGTGGGTTTAACAGCCTCCAGTGGAGCCGTCTTCAATGCCACTACAGGGGGGTCATCCACCTTGGTTATCGGCAATGTAAGGTTGGTTTCGAGTTCGGTGGGCATGGCAAGGACTGGAAGGTTGGTTATCCTGGCAAGTTCTATGGCCCTTTGCTTCGGATACACGAATTCTTCGCCCCAATTTCTCCCCGGATAAAACCACGCTCTGATTGCTTCGGGTTGGCCGGCGGTCTGTTCCCTGAAGGTAATGACCGTTTTATCCGTCGATTTAAGACGGTAATTCGGGATCGCCAGGATCGTCGCATAAATGTGGTCCTCGCGTTCATTGAAGATTTGAACGATGTGGCGATCAGACAAAGAATCAAGCAGCTTGAATACATACGTTCCTGCCGGCAAAACCTGTGCACCCGCACCCGGAATTTCGACCGGCAAACTGAACGTCACAACAGTCTTCTTGTTCCACTCATCCGCTGTCGCCCTGTGAGGAAACACAAGGGCGAAAACAGCCAGACAAGAAACCATCGCGCCTACTCTGAATCTACTCATTTGTTTTGCTCCCTATTGACCACTGGTTGAACTTCCTGCCGCCGTGACTCGATATCGGACTCCGAACCAAACTTGAGGCGCCTTTCCATCTCAAAGCCCCACTTCACTCGGGCCAGGAGGTCGCGCCTCCCTCTGAATCGGGCCTTCTATCGAATCACGGTGGCTAGCTCGATGCACACGTCTTTATACCTTGGGGTGCTCACCCTGTCAGTTCAGTAGGGCTCACGCCCCTGATCAAGATTGCTCTGGAGAGTTCAACCGGTCGTGACGGAACCTGGCGAATCCTTGCTTTTGGGGAATAGGTGCGCTTCAACTTGCGACTTTGCGCACTGTGTTCAATGTAACTGAATCAATCAGTTGCAGCCATGTCATGATTTGAAGTAAGTCGGTTTAGCAGAGAAGGCTAGTCGTGCAGTACAATGCTTAGTAACCCACTGTGGACCGTCAATCCATCGTTATCGCTGTAATTGATGAAGCCCAGCTTCCGGAACTTGTTCATAAAATGACTCACCCTCGACCTAGTTGTGCCAACCATTTGGGCCAGATCATCCTGGCTAACCCTGGGAAGCACAACTTCGGCCCTGCTTTCCTTGCCAAAGTGAGACAGCAACAAAAGGATCCGTGCGAGGCGCTTTTCGCTGGAGTTAAAAAGCTGGTCCACGAGATCCGCTTCGAAACGGATGTTGCGGCAGAGCAAATGCGCGGTGAATAATTCCGAGATCTCGTGCTTCTCGTGAAGCAACCCTATCATTACCTCCCTTTCGATCCGAAACAGGCCGCAGTCATTGATGGCGGTTGCCGTTGACATGCGCAGATGTTGACCTGCCAGGCATCCTTCGCCGAGGAAATCGCCGCTGCTCAGTGAGGCAACGATAGCCTCTTTGCCGAGCTGAGATGTCACCGATAGTTTCACTTTGCCGTGCCGAAGATAGAATATGGAATCAGCAATCTGGCCCTGTTGGAATATATCGCGGTCAGCTCCGAATTCCACCGCTGTTTTACCCTGAGAAATTCCAGCAAGCATGGATTCCCAATCGACTGGGGTGCGTTTCTTTGTTTTCATAATAACCTTCCTCTAAATATTCAAATCAAGACAGGGAATCGAAGACATTCCATTTCGGCACCTTATAACCCGTGCATGCCATCAGGTGAAAAAAGATAACGGCATGGATTTTGGGTTCCTCCATAGATCCGGCGCAGGGTGATGAATGGCGCGCCGAGTTACACGGTACTCGGATTTTCTGGAACCTCGTTCATATGAAACATTCCTGGCCCGGAAATGGCTAATTGGGTCGTGGTAAGGCTACCAACCAATGGAGGTGTATGTCCGTCCTGAATTGCTCAAGCAACTGAGCAAAACTGCTCACTACTTTCGAACCAAAGACCCTTATGCTGATTTCGGATGAGATCATCTCATGATGAAATGGGACTGTACTGGGATTTCTTAACGGATAGCCCTAAGCGTTATCTGCAGTCCCCGGGAAATTTTGAACCTCTCATCAGTGGGGACAAAAGCAGCTATTCTGATACGGGAGTCGAAAAAACAATGGGCCGGCACTATGCGAATATAATAATGCGGAGCTTTATTCAGGCTGGAGTGACCACCGATGGTGGCAGGTTACGCGGCCGGGTTTGTTGGACCCCGGGAAGAAATGGAATCTGGAGTGAATAAGAAATTAATACACGTCGTGGGGGCTCGGCCAAATTTCATGAAGGTTGCCCCCGTAATGACCGCCCTGGCGCAGTTCGAAGGCATCGCACAGAAACTTGTCCATACCGGACAGCATTATGACTCCAAGATGTCGGACATCTTTTTCACCCAGCTCGGCATACCGGAACCGGATTATAACCTTGAGGTCGGATCTAATAGCCATGCGGTCCAGACGGCCGAGATCATGATCCGGTTTGAGCAGGTTGTGATCCATAGCCGCCCGCACATGGTTATCGTATACGGCGACGTCAATTCGACGGTTGCGGCTGCCTTGGTTTGCGCCAAGCTTTCAATCCCCCTGGCCCACGTTGAGGCAGGGCTGCGTTCGAATGACCGCACCATGCCCGAAGAGATCAATCGGATCGTGACGGACCGCCTGGCAGAAATGTTGTTCACTCCCTCCGTTGATGGCGACAGGAACCTGCTTCGTGAAGGGGTAAATCCGCACAAGATTCACCTGGTGGGCAACGTGATGATCGACACTTTGATCAAGATGCTTCCGCGGGCCACGTTCGTTTCAATGCTGGAAGATCTAGCGCTGGTCAATCAGCGATATGTTCTAGCCACGCTGCACCGGCCTTCCAACGTGGATGACCCGATGCAATTGCGCGCCATCCTGGAATCGCTCAATCAGGTGTCGGACTGCGCGCCTGTGATTTTTCCGGTGCATCCTCGAACGCGCCAGGTTTTGGGTAGCCTGGAACCGATTAAAATCTCTTCAAATCTCCATTTGGTTGATCCCGTGGGCTATCTCGAATTCCTCAGCCTTCAAAAAAGGGCGCGATTGGTCATAACAGACTCGGGCGGAATCCAGGAGGAGACCACTTATCTTGGCATCCCTTGCCTGACGGTGCGTGAAAACACCGAACGGCCCGTCACGATCGAAGTAGGCAGCAATATTTTGGTCGGCCGGGATATGGCGCTCCTGACTGCTGAGGCGGCCCGCGCACTCGCGGGCAATGGAAAGTCAGGAAAAATACCGGATCTCTGGGATGGGAAAGCAAGCGAGCGGATCGCAACTATCCTGCTGAATACCGGAAACATGTTTGCCTGAGTGAATACATAATCTCAGCCCGCTCGTCAGATTGTCGATCCGCAGGCTGGTGCCCTAACCAATATCGGTAAATGGGGACGCGATCCAATTTCGCGAAGTACGAATATTCTCCCTCCCCAATCCATCAATTCCCCCGATTTAAGGAACTGAGCAATCTTGGACATACACGTGAGCAATAGGATACATACGCGTGTATATCGTCATCCATAAAATGGCTGCAATAGAGCCGAGGGGTTGAAGGAAATAATTGGCGTGCTGTGCCTACGTGGGCGCGATGCATCAGGAGGAAACAACATGGACGAATGCAGTTTTGAGCAGCTGTTTCGGTTCGTCAACAAGCAGTTGGATCTGAATGGGTTGCTGGAAGTCTACGCTCATCTGGACCGTTGCGATATTTGCCGTGATGCCGTGTGCCAGCTTGCGCAAGACCGGAATGAGGCAATATCGGACCGTTGCGTATCTTCCGAGCCAGCAAACGCCCTCCAACGCTTGTAAGGCCTTCGAATTCCTGCCGCGCCCCTCAGGATTGCCACCGCCGCAGAGTGGAACACACTGAATTTCACGTCGCGTCCGTGGCAGGGTCCACCCAGAAGCTTTTTTTTATTGCGAAGGGTCTCCACAGTCGAAAAGGCCTGAGCCATATTTACCAGGGTCACGTGATGATGCCAGCCTTCTCAGTTTCTCCCTTCGTAGTGATCCAGACCCAGTTCTTCCTTCATTTGCTGATAATCCTGTTCTATTTTCCAGCGGGCTTTTGCCAGGCGAACCAATCGTCGGAGCGTATATGTCTTGGGCAGATCACAAAGAAAACACTTGGTCGGTTCCTTCTCGTCTTCGTGCCATTCGACCAGGAGCCATACTTCCTTATGCGGAGGCGCTCCTTGAACATAGCCATGGGAAGGCTGAACCCGCAGGGCCATGGAGCGTGATTCCAGCCATCCTTTGCTCCCTTCACGCCAATGGATATTCTTCCAACCCTTCGCCTTGAGGGCAATCTGGTGAACGTTCGTGGGTTTCAGGCTGCCGTAAGAAAATCGCGACGGTGGTTGACCTCTGCCGCTATATTCAGGAACAGTGAACTTCGGCGGCTTTGCCCAAACGCCGACATGCTCGGGGATACCAACAACATAAGGAAGAGTTCGGCTCTCAAGCGCATCCCGGAACTCCGTCGCATCTCCGTATCCGGCATCTGCGACAACAAGTCGGTCTGGAATGCACCAGCCCCGAGCCTGGTCGATAATGTCGATCGCAAGTTCCCATTTCGTTTTAAAGAACACATCCTCGGGAATACCGGCTTCTTCCCGCCGTTTTCTGTCATTGGCCCAACTCTCGGGCAGATAAAGTCGCCAGCCCAGGGCAATGGCTTACCTGGAAGAATACCGCCGCCGAAAGCCAAAGCGAGATCCGCAAAAGCCTTCTATGGAACAGCTGGCGCGACTATCCAAGAGTGCGGGGCCCTGGGTAACCGGGGCCACTGGAGAGCAAAATGTTAAAGAAAGAGTTTGGTAACTGGTCAGATTACAGGAAGTTAAATCCAAAAGAAGTGGACTTCCATTTTTTCAGAGTGTGGCGACCGCTTTCACGATTATTGGTCGTCGATGGCCGAAATTGATAACTTTGCAATGGGCGCACTCATGGATGCGCAAAAGAATAACATTGCATAAGTCCTCTTTCGTCCCGGATGCTCAACTTCGTGTCGCAGGGTAATGCGGAGCAAAAAGGCGACCCCTTATATCATTCGTAGCGAGTGTATTTAGCATCCCGCTGCGTTTGTTGCTGTGATCCGGAGAAAAGACCAATAACCCGGGCTCCAAAAGATCCCTGGAGTGCAACGGGGCCGCCAATTTCGCGGCCCTTTTTGTTGCACTTACAATGCACTTACGGGTGAATCCTCCAATAAGAGGAAAATTGGGAGATCCCATCGGAACCGCGTAAATACTGGGGATTTGTGGTGGGCGGTACAGGACTTGAACCCGTGACCCCGGTGTGTAAAATCGATGCTCGAGTGCCCCAGGACCTCCAAAATGAAATGCATCGGGCAGCCGGACTCGGCCATTTTGATGGCAAAGGCATGCCTCAACACTGGATTCGGCTTGGTGGCATAACTGCAGGTCTCGCCGTAATCCCTGAGAATTCAATCAGTTCAAGGGTAAACCACATTGCCTCCCTGGCTTTGACTATGAGGGACGTGGAAAACCATCATATTGGCCCTGCCGGGCAGAAGAAATCTCCCAGGTGTTTCCTGGTGCGTCTCTGGCCACCGTGAGATCTTCTTAGATCGGAGACGAGCCAGCTCCCGATAGCCGGGACGATAGTGTCAAGGTGAATACCCGGCCGAAGCGGACTGCGCCGCAAATGCATCTATTTCGTCCGCGAGGCCCAGCACACGCAGCCGGTCGTCCGGCAGGAGGACAGTCTCAGCCGGCGGATTTGTCAGGGATTCCCCGGAGTTCCGCCTGATGGAAACAACCGTAACGCCGAAGGCCTCGCGGAGTTTCAGGTCGCGGAGCGACCTGCCGGCAAAGGAAGGATTCAATACCGCAACCTCCCGCACTTCGGGCACGCGCTGCTGCGCCGTTTCCGGCCTGCGCTGGGACAATTCCGCGATATCGCGGAAATTTCGAAGATAGATTCTGATTTGCGAATCCGGGATCATAAGGTAGTGCCCGCAGGCGTGCCGGATAAATGTGGCGGAAGCCTCTGTTTCCGGCTGAATCACTTCAGTTGCTCCGGAATCCATGAAATAGGAATATTCTTCCCTGCGATGAGCTCGCGCCATGATCGGCAGATCGTCCCTCAGCTTCCGCGCGCTCATGATTGCCAGGCGCGCGCTCTCCCGGTGCGGAACCGTGACGATCAGTAGAGATGCATGGCCGACTCCAGCGCGCTCGAGGACGTGGATGTGTGCACAATCCCCAAAAATGGCGGGAGTCCCGCGAGATCGGAGGGCTCGCAGGACATCCGGATCGGTTTCGATCGCCACATATCGCATCCCGAAAGTCTCAAGAGCGTAACCGATCGCGCTTCCGACCCGGCCGAAGCCGCAGATGATAATGTGGTCTCGCCAGCCTTCGGACTTTTCCGGTGTCTGCGAATGGATTCGATCCTGCCCGCCACGGCGGATCCGGGCCAGAATGGCAGGGGTGGCCCTGAAAAGCGCCGCATTCAGAAGTATGGTTATGAGAGAGGCCGCCAGCGTGGAGTTGTAGAGGTCGGCTCCGATGATCCCGGCATTCCTCGCAACCTGCACCAGGACAAAGGAAAACTCCCCGATCTGGGTTAGACCTGCGGCAACGGAAACCGCCGTCCAGAGCGGGTATCGGAAAGCCAGCACCACGCAGGTCCAAACCAGGAAATTGCCGATAAAGATCAGCCCGATCATCAGCGCAAGGACCGGCAAGCTGGAAAACAGGGTCCAGGGATTTATCAGCAGCCCGATGCTGACAAAGAAGATCGCGACAAAGGCGTCCCGGAGAGGAAACAACTGGGCAATCGCCTCGTGCGCATAGTCGGATTCGCTGATGATAATGCCGGCCGCAAATGCTCCCAGAGCGAGGGAAAGACCGATGGCACTTGTAAGGGCAGCGGTTCCCAGGCAGATGGCGAGCACGACAAGAAAGAAAAGTTCCCTGCTCTGGGTACGGGCTACATGCTTCAGAAGAGAAGGGATGATTTTCGCCGCGAGGAAAAGAACCGGCGCAATGATCAATAGCGCGCGTCCGAATGCTTTTCCCAACAGCAGAAGACGTCCGGTTTCCAGGTTCGCGAATCCGGGGATCAGCACGATTAAGATGACGACCGCAAGATCCTCCACCAGGGCGATGGACATCATGATGCGGCCGGCGGCCGTCCTCAACTGCCCCTGATCGACCAGCAGGCGTGTGAGCACCATGGTGCTGGCCACACTTATTATCGCTCCCAGCACAATACCCTTCGGGGCAGGCCATCCCATCAAATACCCGGCGCCCAACCCCATGAGGATCGATGCAACGATCCCGATAGGTCCCCCGATGAATGCCACCCATTTCGCTTTGAGCAGTTCCTTCAGTGAAAACTCCAGCCCGACGGAGAACATCAGGAGCACAACGCCGATTTCGGCAAAGAGTTCAATGGAGCGGATATCGTGTACGGAAGGACCCGGAGTAAGCGGACTGATTACGATGCCGGCGACGACGTAGCCGATAATGACCGGCTGGCGCAAGCGCCAGGCGACGAGGCCGCCGGTTATGGCGGCGATGATTACATAGGCCAGATCCCGGACCGAAATGGCGTGGATTTGCATACCTAATGGTTAGCACGAACAAACCGTCCGGCCAAGACAAAGAGCGATGGGTAATGCTGAAATCAATCCCCGATCCTGGTCAGGAACATCGTGATCCGGAAAAATCCGGTTCATGCATTGGATCAAGGAACGATCGCTACAATTCTTTCGGGCGGCATGCTGCGCCCTGCTCGCGCTCATGCCTGCGCTGGCGTTGTTCGTCCCGTTGATCTCCCATCCGCTGGCCAGACCTTCAGCGCCAGCCTCCGCATACATCGATTGGGCCCAGGTTCCAGCCCAAACTCAATTGGGTGAGCTCAGGGTTCATAACCTGGTCCGCGCAGTCCGGGGCAAGCCATCGTCGTCGGCTTGCCTGCCCGCGCGCACGGATCTGTATGGCGGGCCGCGCCTCGCGCTGTACACCTGCCGCATCACAAGGCCGATCGGTCGTCAGCTGCCAACCCCGCATTTAATAAATCGCCGCGCCCCTCCATTGGAATAGTCCTGATCAGCGAGTTGTGGAGCACCGCTGAGCGACTCGTCCAGCCCTTCCACCTTCATCACCAGGGATGCCGTGGCTCTCGAACTGACCCTTGCCGTACAGCAGGAAATCGACTCTCGCCTGGAGGGGGCCGATCCCCTGCGCCGCCGGTTCAGGATGTTCAGCAGCGGATCGCCGCAATCACACTCCTGAATAAGGCGCGGGATCTCTCCAATATCCGGACACAGCCTTATTATTTGAAGACATTCTTTTCCTCTTCGGGCGGTCTGGCCTCAGATGGCCGCGATATGAGCTGGATCCTGCCCATAAAACAACTTCAATTGCTCATAGAGATCCGGATAGATCACCGACATTTCGACCGGCTTCTCGAAAAAACACTCCGTCGACACAGCGAAAAACTCCGCCGGGCTGGTTGCGCCATACTGGTCGAGCAGCGTTGGTTTACCCTGCTCGGCAGCATCGATAAGCAACTGATATTCTTGGCCCAGCACCCTGGCCCAATCCACATACATGTCCGGGTGCGGCAAGAGGGGGGCGCCTTCGTTTGACCCTGATTCGCTGTCCAGTTGGTGCGCGAACTCGTGCAGAACTACATTTCGACCCGTGAGGTTTGGCGAAGCGCACAGCAGGACGTCCCCCCAGGACAGGACGACGTTACCGTGCGACCACGATTCGCCCGACCGGACCTGCATTCCCTCCGCCACAATGCCTCCCGGGCCACGACGTGACAAAGGCGCCATGTAAGTGCCGGGGTACATGAGAACCGATCGAAGTTTCGGGTATACATCGGCATCGCGGCCGAGCAGCAAGATGCAGGCGTGGGCCGCCACGGTCACTTTAATTTCGACAGAAATTTCGATGCCCCCGCAACCCTCGAACAACTTCTCGTCGAGAAATACCTGCACCAGTCCATGCAGGCGCTGTCTCATGTCGAGTCCGAGGCGGTGATAATAGGGCACGTTTCGCTCGATGATGGAAAGCCAGCCCGGATCGGGCGGTTCCGCCATAAGCCGTTTCCGGCGCCAATGTCTAAACAGGCTCAACCCCATATGAAGTTTATTGTACCGTACAGGAGGCGCACGCCCAGGCGCTTCTTTCCGGCGGTTGTTTCACGGTGATTGCGATCGATGTAATCAGGCACAGGAACATTCCCATGACCATCGATTCCGCACAAACTTGCGTATGTGCCGGCAAGTTGTCATACGGAGGAGCTCACAAAAATTGTGTTTTGCGTCAGGGATTTCATGAGCTTCCTTGGAAGAACATGGACCGGACATTTCTTGGGCGAATTCAACTCGCTAAAGTCAGTCGAATCTTCAGTCGTCTTCAGGCCCACAAATTCAGCGCCAGGAAACCGCGCACACGGAGATAGAAAGGAACCGATCGCGGAAGGCAAATCAGGGCAGCGGACTTCTGTCTTTTGCTTTTCACGAGCCCTATCGCAACAATGCTGCTGCCTGATTAATCTTGCAGAAAAACAAAGATGTCACGGATGGAGAATCTACCCCCGGCAATGTTTTTCTCTACTTCCAGGAACTGCCTCAATAAGGGGATGCTTTAAATATATAAAAGCCATACCCGAGATAGCTTTGGAGAATAAAGCCCTTGTGCAGAGCCACCTGCCAGCCCCGGAGCGGGGTGTCAGTACTGGCTGCATCCTCGCCAGCCCAGGCGCCGATCTCCCGCGGGTTTGTAGGCTGCGAAAAGTCAATGATCCGCAGGCCGTCGGATTCCCAGCCCACGTACGCGGTGTTCCCAAGGACTTCCAGGTGAGTCGACGTGAAGAATCGCCGCGTATTGGGAAACCGGTTTTCCAGGGTTTTGTCCACATCCATGCTGTTGGGGGTTCCAATGGTGCTCAGTTTGACCGGGTTTTGGGGGTCACTGATATCGAACACTTGGAGTCGCCCGAACCCCTTAAAAACCGACGTTGCATTGATGGTCGGCAAACCGGAAGAGGCGATGGAACAGTCACTTGCGAGCAAGTTTCCATTCGAATCCTTGAGCTGTGCCAGGCATAGGCCCGTGTTCTGCCCTACGCCAATCGCCGGGATGGTCAAATTCGAATTACCAGGCACTCCCGGCGGAAACTGCGAATCAAAGCCGGCCGTCGGCTCCCCCTTGAAAAAGATCACTCCCACGGCCCCGGCGGCCTGAGCGCGAAGCATCCTGTTACCTAATCCGCAACCTTCAGTCGTCATCAGCGCGAGCTTCCCCTGTAGATCCGGCAGGAAGGAATCCGATTCACATCCTCTTCCAACGAATGCCACCTCACCGGAAATCGTGTGATCCGGAAGGTTGTAGATGGGGGGAGTGGAATCCCCTTCCCCTGCCGTCCGGATTCCCGAGTAAACATTGCTTTCGATTTTGATCTGGAATGGGAACCTCACCAAATGCGTCCGTAGCAGGAGCCTGCCCCCTCGGGCGGGGCGCACATCCAGGGCATTGCCTTCCTCACCCTCGTCATATCCGACGCGCCCTACGAATCTGGGGCTGGTTGGGTCGGAAATATCAAGGATGATGACGCCGAAATCGGAGTAGCTATAGTAAGCAAGCTTTCCGTCCGGGCTGGCAAAAACCCGCTCCCCAAAGTCATCCGCACGGGCTCCGCGCTGTTCGCGGAGGAAGAAAATTCGCCCGAGCGAGGGCTCGTCCAATACGCCCCATTCTCCCACCATGATCGGGTTCGCCGGGTCGCTGACATCGATAATCTGGAGGTCTCCCAGGCCTGGCTGCTGACCAAAGTTGGAGGTTAGTGCTTCGCTTCGGATTGTAGATAACAAGACAAGTGTTCGATTTCCTTGTTTGGTGACATCAAAGTGATAGGCAAGTGAAGTGGCGTCATAATGGCCGATTTTACGGGGATGTGCCGGATCGGTGATGTCGAAAAGTATCAGAATGCCGGGAGTGCCGGGTGTGCCCAATCCCTCACCCAGGCTGACGATCAAAACGTCTCGCGAGCCGATTTTAACCGCGCGGCTTTCTTCGCCCATTGCTCCCGGATAGCGCGGGGTTTCTCCAATTTTGACGGGATTGGCCGGATTGGATATGTCTATAATCGCCACGCTACCGCCACCCTCTTCATTGGCAGCTTGATAGGCGAAAGCGAGATCCTTGTATGTGGAGATGCCGACACCACCCAGGTCGAGAGATCCGATCACGCGCACATCCATCGTGCGCTCCTGGGTGCTACCCGGAATTGATATCGCAAAGAGCGCAGCGAAAACTCCGGCGCCGAACATAAAGCGTTTCATAAACCCTCCTGTCTGGCCGGGAGGTTACGAAGCACCTCCATACGCCAAAGAGAACCGGTAGATACGAGCGGTTTCCATCATTGCGCAATGTGCTCCATCAGCCGGAACGGTTTGTTCGCATCCGGAGCCGATCCAGGTTGACGAGAGTATTGCCACCAAACCACAGCAGCGAGTGTTGGGCGAGGAAATGTCCAGCAGAGCCGCTGAAACGCTTTTTTCTCTACTGGTGCGAGGAACTGTAGGCGGCTCGTTCGCTCGAGCAAGATGCCACTGGTGCGTGATCCTGTACTGGAGCCAAGTCCGTATCGGTAACATTCGAGTCTAGGCCTGTTCAAAAAAGAGAGTCAATAAAAAACGCAGTCTTACTGTAGCCCAAAGAGAATCGGCGAAAAAAGATGGGTGTCCAGAATCACCCAAATCATGGGCGCCCAGAATTCCAGATTGGAGGATGTCCATAATTCGCCGATAAAACACGAGGTTGGAGGCAATCTGGGTAGCGATTTGGGCGGAGCAGGAAGTAAAATAAACCGGCAGGTGCAACCTACCGATTTGGCTTGCAGCGTATAGTATGACTTCCAGTATGCAATCGACTCAGCTGACTGGCGCGACGGCAGGGGTGCCGGCGCCGCGGCCATTGAAACAAAGTGAGGTGCCGATAATGACGAAACTCCTCCGCAGGTCCCGAATTTTGCTGTTTGCCCTGGTTTTTGCCGGAAATCTATCCGCTCAGACCGGCTTCTACCTGAAAGACGGCGACCGGGTCGTCTTTTATGGCGACAGCATAACCAATCAGAGGCTGTATACCACCTTTGCTGAAACATTCGTCCTGACGCGCTTTCCGCAGATGAAGGTGGATTTCATTCATTCCGGATGGGGCGGCGACAGGGTTTCAGGCGGCGGGGGTGGATCGATTGAACTCCGCCTGAACCGCGATGTCATCATTTACCGGCCAACGGTGGTGACCATCATGCTGGGCATGAATGATGGCCGCTACCGCGCTTTCGACCAGGAGATCTTCAATGCCTATAGCACGGGCTATGAAAAGATGGTTCAGATGCTCCGGTCAGCCGTTCCTGCGCTGCGCATGACTTTAATTCAGCCCTCACCATATGATGACATTACCAGAGCTCCCGGCTTCGAAGGAGGATACAACGCCGTGCTGGTCCGCTACGGACAATTCCTCCAGGAATACGCCAGGAAGGAAGGGCTCGACCTTGCCGATTTGAATACGTCCGTCGTAGCCGCACTTCAAAAGGCAAATGCGGCCGATCCCGCGACGGCCCAAAAAATAATACCGGACCGGGTACACCCGGCGGCACCCGGTCATCTTCTTATGACCGCCGCCCTTCTCAAAGCTTGGAGTGCGCCAGGCACCGTGAGCACCGTGGAGATCGACGCAAGGGAAAAGAAGGTGCTCCATCGGGAAAACACGGAGTTGAGCGACCTGCAGTCCCCAGGAAACCTTTCCTGGATTCAGACTGACCGGTCACTTCCCATGCCGGTTGACCTGAAGGATCCGGTGTGGGCGCTTGTGCTGCGATCCTCTGAATTTATGCAGGATCTCAACCGGCAGATTCTCAAGGTGACCGGTCTTCGGCCGGGCAATTACGGGGTATCGATTGACGGTGAGGAGGCGGGGATTTTTGCGGGCGATGCGTTGGCCGCAGGGATTAATCTTGCTTTGTATCCGACTCCGATGTTTCGTCAGGCAGCGGCTGTCCATGCCTTGACGCTCAAACACAACAACATACACGAGACCCGCTGGCGGCAGATTCAGCTGGCACTGGAAGGGGATGATCTGATCCAGAAACCGGCAGCGCTGGGGGTGTTGGATTCGCTGGAAGCCGAGTTGATTCAGCTGCAGCGGGCGAAAGCCCAGCCGAAACCCCACAGGTTTGACATTATTCCGAAATAGTTGCCGCATCATGCATAGGTGCCAGATCGGAGCCTGGAATCCGGAATGAAGAAGAGCTGCAGCTTGATCAGACTGTCGTTCCCCAATGGCGGCAGTCGTTCTGGTTCAGATCCGCCGGATCGCCGGCGCTCCTGTTCGCAATGGTGCCGGCAGGCTGAATGGCTTCGGACCGCCGCATCAAGCGCAAGATGGTGGAGTCCAGAAAGGCACCCCAGCTGGCTCTGGAGAGGAAAAAGGTGGGAGACGATCTGCGATAAAAAGAGGCACAGCTCCGGATCATCGCCTCCAATATTCGCGGAATCGTATTCCGGGGCGGTTTTGTTTTATAAAAGAGTGACGAAGGCCTAATTTTATTTTTTTTGCGTAAGCATCCGGCGCTTGGACTGCTCATCGCATTAAAGGAGCGTATCACAAATGGCACCTATGACACGCCGTTCATGGATCACAAGTAATGTAGCGATTGCTGCCGGCAGCGCGGTTTCAGCTTTGCCCAAGAAGGCACATGCAGCGCGGCAGGGCAAAATAATAATGTCGCACGTTCTCAGTTTGAATGAACAGGAACGCTTGAAACTCTGCCTGCAGATGGGTGTTACACATGTCGTTTCAACGCCATCTTTGAGAGGCATTGGCCCCGATCAATATGCAGCGGCGATGAGCAAACACAAAGATGCATGGGCTGAGGCCGGATTCTCCGTTTCCGTCTATGAAACCATGACGCCAGTTCCTGCTGATAATATCAGGCGGGGTTCGTCCGGCCGGGATCAAGAACTCAAAAACTGGATTGCCGTCATCGAAGCCATGGGGAAGGTGGGCATTCCGGTATTGTGTTACAACTTCGGACAAGGAGGAAAGCGAACAAGTAACAAAGTCGTTTTGCGCGGAGGAGCCATTACGACCGAACATGATTATGAAGAATCGAAGAAACTTCCTCCTGCAAATGAAATTTATACTGAAGATCAGCTGTGGGACGCTCTCACGTGGTTCATAGAACGAATAATTCCTGTGTGTGAAAAAGCAAATGTCAAAATGGGGTATCATCCAAACGATCCTGCGGTATCTCCGTATCTCGGCTCTGCGCAAATCATGATAAGCCCCGCGGCCTACCGCCGTCTGTTTTCCATTGCAGACAGCCCGCACAATGGCGTCTCGTTCTGCCAGGGTAACTTCAGATCGATGAAATACGCGGCAGGTGAAAGCATTTATTCGGTGGCCACGGAATTTGCCGAGAAACGCAAAATTCAATTTGTTCACTTCCGTGATGTCGAAGGTACCGCGGAGACCCGCTACCACGAAACATTTCATGACAACGGACCGACAGATATGGCCAGAATGCTCCAATGTTATACGAGGGGAGGATTCGTTGGCCCTTTGCGTACCGACCATGCGCCAGCGATGGAGGGCGAGGATGCGCAAGCAAGACCGGGCTATGCCATGTTAGGACATATTTTCGCAATCGGATATACGATAGGTTTGATGCAAGCATTGAACATAGCTTACGAGTAGATTTGCATCGCATTGGAATATCAGGCAGTGCGTTCCTTGGGGATGTCCGATCACCATGGCGAATCGTGTAGCTCCGGCGCCGGCCCAAGGTAAAGTCTTTCTCAGGCAAGAGATCCCCATGATTGCCACACGCCCGGCATCCACTGCCGGATCGGTCTCCAGATAATCAAGGGCGCGCCTCAGGCCCCGATCACGCCCCACTCGTTCGGGGCAGGCTCTTTCTGCCCCGGCCTCAGATATAATGCGCGCACAGCGGATCCCCTTCACTTTCACGTCTGCGGCAATGCCGGAGCAAGACCAAGGAGGACTCCAATGGCAAAGCCACCCGGGGGTGCAGCGATAGTGAGGGCAACGGGCGCGAGTTCAACGATGGTTCCGGTTGTTATAACCGTACAAAAAAATCGGCGGCCCAAATCACCGAGGGCCGCCGCGTTTGCAGCACCGGGAATACCAGTCAATTCAATAACTGACATTTCCCGACAGGGTCCACGTGACCGGGAAAACCCATGTCTCAAGATCCAGGGTTTCAAAGAAAGTGGCATTCAGGGTTCCGGTGGCTTTCGCGAACCGGCCCGTTCCGCCTATTATCACCAGATCGGCCTCTCCATAGTACTGGGGTGCGTCGTCCGATACCCATGTGACAAAACCCGTGTAGGTACCCTGGATTTCGTCACCATTGGCAGCCACGATCGTGAAAGTGCCGTTGAGAAGTTCTCCGGATGCGGTGGGCTGGTGTACCGTGTACATTTTCGACAGCCCCAGATGCGTGAGTGTACCGCCCATATCGCCAAGGGTGAAAAAATCCCAATCGCCTCCTCCGTAAATATCGAAGGTAAAGGCACCGTTGAGTACCCCGCAAACAAATCGAGGAACGGTTTTTGTCTGCTTGCTGTCCGCCGCACCGGCAAAGGACGGCAGAGCCAGTGCCAGAAGCACCACCAACAACAAAGCGGTCTTTTTCATACGAAGCTCCTTTCATGGAATAAATCGGATCAGTCCTTCCGCCCCTTCGAGCGGCCCTCCCCTCAGATCCGGAGAGGATTTAGTGCGTTCGAAGAGTTTTTAATCGCTATCGTGAGGTGGGACAAGACGACCGGATACGACAGGGCAGGATGACGCATATTGTCGCATTTCCTGCCTTGGTGCTATGCTGGCACACAATCAAGGGAGGTCCTTTGGCCGACCGGCTGGATTCGTGGAAGGAAATTGCCAGGTACCTCGGCCGTGAGGTGCGCACGGTTCAGCGTTGGGCAGCCTCGCGAAAGCTCCCTGTCCATCGCCTGCCCGGCGGCGGTCGTCCGCGCGTTTTCTCTCTCAAGCCCGAAATCGACGCCTGGATGAACGAGAAAGAGCAGGAACAGGGCCAGGATGCGGCATCCGTGGCAGTCCTGCCTTTTTTAAATATTTCCGGCAGCGACGAAAATCAATACTTTGGCGATGGACTTGCCGAGGAAATAATCAATGCCCTGGTGCGTATTCCCGGCCTGAGGGTGACGGCCCGGACCTCGTCATTCGCATTTTCCGCCCGCGGTCATGACGTGCGCGACATAGGGACGCAGCTGGGTACGGCATGGCTGCTGGAGGGCAGTGTTCGTCGCGACCGGCATCGGGTGCGGATTGCGGCACAGCTCATCAACACGGATAACGGTTATCACGCGTGGAGCGAATGCTACGAGCGGCGTCTCACCGATATCTTCGATATCCAGGAGGAAATCGCCCGATCCATCGCCCAGGCATTGAAGATCAAGCTCGCGCTGCCTTCTTTGCCACTTCCCCATACTGAAGACATGACGGCCTACGATCTCTGGGTCAAGGGAAGATCGATCAGCCAGCAGTTCACGCTCAAGGCCTTTGCGCAGGCCCGCGAGTGCTACGAGGCCGCGCTGCTCCGGGACCCTCGATTCGCCCGGCCGCACTTCGGCCTCGCCGAACTTCTTTTCTATGGGGTGCAGTTCGGCCTCGCACCGGAACCCGATGCCCTTTCCCGGGTCCGCGCGGCCATCACTCAATCTCTGGAACTCGATGACCGCAGCGGCGATGCTCATGCTCTCCTGGGAATCTGCCTCGGTGTGCTGGATCACGACTGGCCTGGCGCCGAAGCCGCATTTCTCCGCGCTCTGGGCCTGAGCCCGGGATCGGCGCTCATCCTGATTCAGCATGCCTGGTATCATCTCACTCCCCGCAGGAGGATCGCAGCGGCGATCGAGGCTGGGCAGCAGGCCGTGGAACTCGATCCGCTTTCACCGCTGGCTCGCGGCTTATACGGTCTCATTTGGGTGGCCGCAAGAGACTATCCGCGGGCCGTGGAGGAATGCCGCCGGTCGGTGGAACTGGCCCCCAGCCTCTGGTGGCTGCACTGGTTTTACGGCACCGCTTTGCTTATGCAGGGCAGGTTCATCCAGGGGTTCCGGGAATGCCGATTGGCCTACGACCAGATTCACCAGCCCCTGATCGTTGGCGCGATGTCTTTCATTTATGGTCTTTCCCTCCGCAGAAAGAAGGCGAAACAGCTGCTTTCGGAACTTCAGGAAATGTCGCGCAACGAATATGTCCCCCCGATTGCTTTTGCCCTGGCCTATTTCGGCATCGGTGACGACAGGGTTTTCGAATGGCTGGACAAAGCCATCGATGCCCGGGATCCCATCGTGACACACCTTCCGTCGATGCCGCTTTATGACAGCATACGGGATGACCCCAGGTTCCGCGTGCTCCTGGCAAAAATGCATCTGGAAGATCAGGACTGAATAGAAATATCAGATCAAAGAAAACAGCCACTACCCCTGAAGCCGCATCTGGGGGCGCTGATCCGGGCTGCGTTGCGGCATCGGAGGATCCATGGATGACAGCTGCCGGCGAGATTTGGAGCACGACCGGTATCTCCCCGTCCTGTTCTTCGCGGCCGCAGGGGGCATGGTGTGGGCAGTCCGGGGCTGCTTCGAACGCAGGCTCTCCGTGCGAGATGGAATCTCCGAAAAAAACAAGTAGGACGTTCGCTTGTTCTTAGCCGTGGTTCATCTCCGGAAACTTGGCACGCTCAAGACGATTGAACCACGAAGACGCCACTGAAGACCACGGAGCATTATAGACAATAATTTTGCGGTCTTAGTGGACTTAGCGGTTCGATTGATTTTGAGGTCTTTGCCGCGAATTGGATGATTCCCGGCGTGCGCAAGTCCAAGTTTCTATCTCTCAATAAACCACGCAGGCGTGGCAGGCACTCTCTGTGAGAGCGACGGCTGCGGATTCACCCTGCGAGATACTGCCTATCGGTTTCAAGGCCGACCATGAGTTATTATGAAAATGGATTTTGCGAATAGGGGAACTACTCATGCGTATTTTAATCTCGATCCTTACGTGCCTCACGATGGCATCCTTCTCAGCTGCTCAGAATGCTGGCGATGAAGTGTCGGTGCGAGAGCTTGTGGGCAAATATGCAGCGGCCCGGCAGAGCCAGGATGCCAAGGCGATTGCATTGCTCTTCACCGCGGATGCGGATCAACTGGTCTCTTCGGGGGAATGGCGGCGGGGACGTGATGAACTGGTTCGAGGAATGCTCGAAAGTTCCCGCACCAATACCGGGGCCCGCACGATCACAGTGGAATCCGTACGCTTTCCGATCTCCGCCGTCGGGATAGCTAACGCGCGCTACGAGATCGCCGGCGTTGCCGGCGCCGAAACTCGCCGGATGTGGAGTACTTTTGTATGTGTTAAACAAGGGGGTGTTTGGCGAATTGCGGCGATCCGTAACATGCTGCCCTCCAAGTGAACACTGGTACGGGGTGCTGTACGGAGTCGGACCAAGGTAAAATGCTGGAAACAAACGCTGATATTGCTGACAAGGAGTGGTCCGCACTCGCCTGCAGCCGATTTTTGTGGTGTTTTTAATGTATGTTCAAGGCTCCCGGCGCCGCCGAGAAATTTTATAAACCATCGAATAGTCCTGCATTGCGACCGGCTTTCGATACTCCGCAGGACTCGCCCTGATATAGTCGGCCCCGTCCACCAATGGCATTGTCTGAATCCTTTTGCGCCGGTGTAATTCCTTCAATATGACCCCAACGTAGCCCAGATTACGGACCGCAATCGCCGGTGTCCGTTGAGATTCGCCACTGAGCCGAGGCATAGGAGTTCCTAATCGCCATCAAAATGCATGGAATAACAAAGCTGCCGCCAAAATCGAGCTGCAAGTTCCGCTTCATTAACACTAAATAGAAAGACGTTGAGTTTGATCAACGATTTGTTATGGTCCAACCCCGTTGGGCCCGAAGCTTCATTCCTCGACAAAACCCCCACACACGAAATCCAAAGGGAAATCTCATTCCAGTACCAATCGAATGGCTTCTGCCTTCTTGGGCCCGCAGCCCTTAACCATCATCAGTTTGCTGGTATCGGCAGTCAGTGCTTTTTCGACCGAGCCGAAGTGGCTCAAGAGCGATTCGGCAAGCTTGGGCCCGACACCCGGCAGTCCCTGCAACACAAAAAGTTTCCGTCTGCAAAGCCGTTTCGGCCGGTAACCGGAGCGACGCAGTTCCCGCCCTTTGGGCCCACCAGTTTGCTCCGCAAGGAGCCGAAACAAGACCAGAGACTCTTCCGGCCCTTCAGTAGAAATCAGTGCCAGACGCCACATCACAGCCAGGGAAGCGTACGCCCCAAGGCGCGCGTGCGGATGCAACGTTTCCCGGCTGCAAAGCGCTGATCCCTCTATCAGGAAGAGGGGTCGAAAAGGGCAGCGAACCATCAACGATGCTTGGCGGAAGAGCCTTCCGTCGATAATGGATGCCGTCAGATCCTCTATCGTCTTCCTTTCAATCAGGACGGAGTTGTTTACCACGTAGTCCCCAACGCGCAAGGATTCGAAACTCACATCAAACATCCCCGAATCCATTGCCAGTTTTGCGAGTTGCGTGTTTTTTTCCCTATGATCGACCACCAGGTTGAAAATCCTCGTGTGCACCAATCTCTCCAGCCGGGGGAGCAAATTTCCCGAGATGCCCCCTTTTATCTAACGGACAAACCAATATTTTGATCTATAAAATCCCCCCCGGCCGGAAGGTCCACGCAAAGGCCGCCACGACCTCAGCCGCCATCACCGGAATTTCCTAAAAATGGAACGGCGAGATGTAGCTTTTAAGCTAACCGCATTGGGGCCGACCCCCTTTGGTTCTCCTTTGGTATTTTCGGTAGCAACCGGACAGCCAATCCGCATCTTTGCCGAGGCCGCTAACCGGCGAGGCTCCCAGCGCCAGGATCATAGCCGTCAGCGACAGGAGAGCGCCCGCCAAGGGGATCATCAAAACCGCAATCCAGACAAGCGAGCCAACCAGCCACCGAACAGGCGCCGGCCGGGAGGCTGCGCAAATGTCCCCGATCAGCCAGATCAGTCCAAGCATACCGCAGCACAGGAAAACGAGGATGATCGCCTGCCCGGACCATGCGGCGATCCTGAGCGTCAGCGATTTGTAATCTGCCAGAAACCAGAGGCAAACCCACCCTGCCGTCAAAAGAGCGCCGATGAAACTGACCAGCAGCGGGTGCCTGATAACTCCAGCGCCTAAGTTTGCGGCACGATTTCGGCCGAAGATCGCCGCTCCGAACAGAACAAGCAACAAGTTGGCTGCCAGGAACACTGCCGCGCCGATCGGATGGAAACTGCGCTGTCCGGGCATGAGGAAATAGGGGAAAGAATCGGCGTCCCCTTTGATGGTTGCGCTCCCAGCCTTGACGATCGTTCCGCCCACTGCAACGGCATCCCCATTCACGGCGGCTCCGGAAAGAAGGCGCACACGTCCGCCAACCGCAACGGCATCCCCCTGGATAGTTCCGCCTGTTTCAATATCCCCGCCCACCGTCACCACATCTCCCTCGACGATCCCGTGTATGTATACGGAACATCCGATGCAAACAACTTCGGGCACTCGCGAATCTCCTGCGATCTCCACACTTCTCAGATAATGAGTCGATTCGACATCACGGTCCTGGGCTATGGTAACTGGTGCTTGGAGCAGCAATAACAGGATTAGTTCACGCTTCATCCTTTCCTCCAGCGTTTCTGTAAGGTCAATCTCATCGGAGTCGTTGTGGCGAGCATAGCATGAAAAAAAGCGAAATCGACGGAAGCACAGCCCGGTTCAGGTCCGACGATTGAACCTCCGGTAAAGTGCAGATCGATCTCAAAGATCAATGGGCCGCTGGTATGGGCTGCGGAGACAAATGGAGATAACCAAGGATGGAGTCGCCCGGATGACGTTGTTTGAAGGCCTTTGCGAGCGCACCTGAAGGCTTCGGCCTGTTTTCAGATCCAGACGGGGCCCGACAGGGAGAGGTCTGGGCCCCGGGTTTTGCGTCAAGCTACTTTGCCGTCATTCCGACGACTGCAAATTTGTGTTTTTTATTTTTGTTGTCCAAGATGATGAGCAGGTCGCCATCACGATAAAATTCAATAACTTCCTTGGCAGGCAATACCAGCCAATTATTCCCAAGCTCGTTCAATTCATATTTATGCTGTTCCGTTTCGATGACGGTTTTGTTCCAATTCTTATAGATGGGTTCCGCAACCACCATCCCGTCGATCGGCCTCCCGATTACCCCTGATCTCTCCGATCCGGATTCCTGAGAAATGACTTTCGCCTTTTCCATAACAATCTTCTTTTTTTCCGGAAGGGCGTATGGAGAAAGCGCCAGGAGGGTGAACAAAATAACAGCGGACTGCCGCATAATTCCCTTTCCGCACCTGTGCCGAACGTGACCCGGATCCTTGTTTCCGACGGGATCAGGTTTGGAGGAATTCTCCCGGGATTCGCGCTCATTCAGGAACGTCCGATGTAATAATCTCGGCTCATTTCGCTTCGAAATTCCAGCCGAAATCATATCAAAACCTTTTCCATCGTCTGCAATTCGAGAGTAAGTTTACCATTTCCCGCCATTGCGGTATCCGAGTCACTTTCGACGAGGGGAAACGATCCGCGTCCCGTTCGGCGGGAATCTCATATTTTTCTTTGAAAAGAATTGCAGCCAAATCGGTCGCTATTTTTTCAGCCATCATTGAGGCAGGCGTTGAGTGAACCATGATTAATGCCGCACCTGGGTGGTTGCGCGCAGTAGTGCCTGCGAATTGGCGCAGGCGGGGTGCAGTTCAACATAGGATTCAAGTACCCGCGATTTGGGCAATGCACCTTTTTTCGCATCCGTCGACGATGAGTCTAAAATAAATTCAAACGGGCTTGAGCAGGCACCCAACATAAGACGCGCCGGCATTCACAAATGTTGCTGCGGAGGCACCCATGAACAGCGCATTCGCTCACTCATACGAAGTGTCATTGAGGCTGGTTCTCGCGACCGGCGCAGGAGCCATCATTGGCGTGAACCGTTGGTTTTATCACAAGCCGGCCGGATTTGGCACCCACGGGTTGGTTGCGCTGGGAGCGGCACTTGCAGCCATCATCGCCACCCATGCGCCTGGAGCGGACGCCAACGCGGCGAGCCGCACCATTCAGGGGCTGGTCACCGGTGTCGGCTTCATTGGCGCCGGAGTCATCATGCGTGAAAACGGGGCACAGCAGGTGCATGGGCTCACGACCGCAGCAAGCATCTGGGTATCCGCCATCCTCGGGATCGCTTGTGGAATAAGCAATTTCGCCGTTGCCGCGGTCGGCGTTGGTTTATCGTTGGTCGTCCTTTTCCTCAGCAAACCTCTTGAGGGATTGCTGGAAAGGATCATAAGCCGGAACGAGAACGGCAAGTTCAAAGATCAGTGAGGACAGGCAACATGAAAAAACCGGTTGGTTTTTCCACCAAATCCGAAAAAGCGAAATTTGGGAAATCGTTGCGCGAGAAGGTTCCCCGATCCTCGCACGGGGAATGGAGGCCTCGAGGCAAGGGACACAACATCGTAGCCATGCTGGAAGCATCCAACCGCGGCCGCGTGCCCGCACTGGTGCCGGTTCGCTATGGGCGAATGCTGATCTCCCCGTTCACGTTGTTTCGTGGGGCAGCAGCGGTCATGGCCCACGACCTCGCGGGAACCTCGGCGAGCTGCATTCGCGTTCAGGCATGCGGGGACGCGCACCTGATGAATTTTGGCGGATTCGCCACTCCTGAAAGACACCTGGTTTTCGACGTCAACGATTTTGACGAAACACTTCCCGCACCCTGGGAATGGGATCTGAAACGATTGGCCGCCAGTGTGACGGTCGCAGGAAGGCATCGGACCTTCTCCAGATCGCGTTGCGAAGATGCGACAGCTTCCTGCGTCCGGGCTTATCGCGAGGCAATGGCATACTACGCCGGCCTTGGCGCCCTTGAAATATGGTATCAGCGCATCGATGCCTGTGCCGTGGCGGAGCTTGCACTCGCTTTCCGCAGGGGTGCCTCCGAGGCGCCGCGCCATCCCGTGACGGGGCATCTCTTTCCCAAACTCACGGAGATCTATGGCAACCGGCGCCGTATCAAGGACGAACCCCCGCTCATTTTCCACCCCAGGAAGGAGGACCGCATCATCGATCACATCCGCCAATGCATAGCCCAATATCGGAGCACCTTATCCGATGATCGCAAGAGCCTGTTTGACCGGTATCGGTTCGTGGACATCGCCGCGAAGGTCGTCGGTGTGGGCAGCGTGGGAACGCGCTGCGCCATCGCGCTTTTCATGGGAGAGGATGATGACCCGCTCTTCCTGCAGATCAAAGAGGCCGGCGCATCGGTGTTCGAGGCCTATGCCGGCCGCAGCCGCTACCGCAACCACGGTCAACGCGTGATCGAGGGACAGCGTCTCACACAATCGGCCAGTGATATCTTCCTGGGATGGTTCCGCCTGCCCAATATCGGCTCCGATTTTTATGTCCGCCAGCTGCGCGACTGCAAAACTGCAGCCAGTATCGATGAAATGGACTTTGATCACTTCGCCGATTACGTCCGCCATTGCGGCGAGGCGCTGGCCCGGGCACATGCCAAGGCCGGGAATGCTGCCGCAATCAGCGGCTACCTGGGACGGGGGGACAGCTTTGACATTGCCATCGTTCGTTTTTCCAATGGCTATGCAGATCAGGTAGAGTCCGATTTTGAGGCTCTGAAAAGAGCTGCCAAAGCCGGCCGGATTCCTGTGGAGGCGGTGTGAGTGAAACAACTCGAGCTGAAAACCTGGAATGCGATCCTTTTTTCCCGTCCTCCCCTTTTTGCCGCCAGTCCAATCAGGGGCTGATCTGAGATCTCAGCCCGCCAGTTCCTGATTTATTCCGAACCTGTTACCAGACTTCAAGGGCCCGTCATAATGTCGATTTCTCATTCCGGCTTTTCGAGCGACACGGAAATAATCTCTTCATCATTTCGGGCGAAGATGTGACGATTGGCATACGCTGGATGAGACCAGTTTACCGCCCCCAATTCGCGGCGATTCCCCGAATTGGAAGTCGGCTTTATGAGAGGCATCCGGCTGATTTCATGATACCCCTGGGGCGAAAGCCTCGCGATGATAAGTTCGCCGCGGTCGTTGTTGATAAAATAACGGTCACCCTGGCGGACGATGAGACCTGAAGCCCAGCGGGCCTTTTCTTTCGTCACCTCCATCGTTTCCCAAACGCGCGCTCCAGTTTTCAGATCCAGGCAACGGAACTGTCCATAGCTGCATATTCCATAGATGTATTCCCCATCAATGACCGGCGTGTTGATCACCGCATGCAACCCGTCGGTATCGATCTCGCTGCTGCTTTTCCCTTTCCAGAGAATTCTGGCACTGACTCCTGCCAAGTCGAGGAGCAACGAGCCATTGTAGAAGGATGAAACGAACAGGCGTGAACCACTGAGGACCGGCGTAGCCAGGGTCATGCCCAGATGGACCGCAAAGGGCTGCTGCCAGAGGATCCTTCCTGTTGCCGGATCCAGCGAAGCCACTCCCGAGGGATGCCAGATGACCAGCTGCCGGACTCCTCCCACCTGGAAAATCACCGGCTGGCAGTACCCCGGTTCGGTGTCGGACGGTAGCGCGCGCCAGATTTCCTTGCCGGTCATTTTGTCGATGGCTATGACTTTGGCGTTCGGCTCTCCGCCAACGATGGCGATCAAGCGGTTCCCGTCGACAAGGGGCGCGCCTGCAATGCCCCAGGTAGGCATTTGCGTTCCATAGTCCTTCACGTAATCTTTCCGCCAGACCAGGTCGCCGGTTGAGGCCTTCAGGCAAATCAGCGTGCCGGCAGCCCCGAGGACATACACTCGATCGCCGTCAACCGTCGGGGTTGCGCGGGGTCCAAGGGGGTAGCTGATCCCTGCATAATTGGCAGGCCACGCGTGGGTCCAAAGGATCTTTCCGGTCTTTTCATCCAGGCACAAGGCCCGCTCCGTTCCTTTCAGCCCGGTGGCGGGTTCGAAGTCGGTCACAAACACCCTGCCCCCCGCCACGGCCGGACCGGCGAATCCGCCATGTATCTGTGCGCGCCAGGTCGCCGGTATTCCCTGTGCGGGAAAATGGTCGAGGATGCCCGACTCATTCCAGATCCCGATCCTCCCCTTGCCGCGCCACTCGGGCCAATCTTCGGCAATGGCAGGCCTGAGCATGATCACCGTCAGGAGGACAAATCGAATGGCCCACCCAATTTCTTTGCATGTATGCATTGTCTGCCGCCTCGCTTTAGTTGGAATTTCCTCAGGGAATCCTATACCAAACCTCGATGGAATAGCCAAAACTTGCGAACCTTGCCGGAGTAGCACCAGGCAGGTTGAAACGGAGAACGCAAGCAAGTCCTTTCTGAACCCGACGGGTAGGAATATACTTGTATCCAAAAAAACCAGCACCATATCAACACGTCCGAAAGGAGAATGTCATGGCAGTCCACATAATCCTTTGGAAATTCACGGATCAGGGTATGAAGGACATCAAGAATTCTGCGAACCGCCTGCAGGCCGGGATAAAGGCCTTCGAGGCCGTTGGTGGCAGACTGCTGGGCGCCTATTACACGGTTGGCGAATATGATCTGGTCACTATCGGCGATATCGCCGACGAGAAGGCCGGTGTGGCCCACACCCTGGCGATGAATATATTGGGCAATGTAAAATCCGTGACCATGCGAGCATTTACGCCCGCGGAGTTCGCGGAAATCACGGCAAAACTACCCTGAACAGAACGCCATTCATCATTGCACATCGGTTGGTTCTGACATGATCCTTGGAGCGGCGGCGGGCCGCCCGCGGAATCGGGCTAGGATGGGTCTGTGTCCTTGGGGCTGAGAACGCGCTGAAACATACGAGCGGCATCCCCCAGATATTTTTGCATACTCTCGAGCGTGGGCGGGTCTTCGATGATGCTCGGGACTATGTTCCATAGAACCACAGGCAATGCCTGGCCGAATTCCTTTGCCGCCGAGAGCAGGCCGTTCGAGAGAGTTTCCAGGTTTTTAAAGGACTGACTGGCCGATTCGGGAAGCAGAATCCCCAAGGTTTTCCGCCGGATCCACTCAGCCTGGCTAATCACCTCAAGCGGGCCTTCGCCAATTATGGTGGTCTGACAGGCGAGCCGATAGCCGTCTTTGCGGCGCTCTTCCGAGAGCATATCCTTTTCGATATCCGAAGGAGGGCTGAGGCTGTCGGCCCCCTTCAGTATGTGGCATTCACAGGTCCGGCACATGCCGCGCCCATCGCAGGCAAACCACATGTGAGCGCCTTTGCGACGCGCCAGGGCCAGCAGGCGCTCGCCCGGATTTGCTTCCATTTTTTCGTCGTTCAAGGTTATTTCCGACATATCCTCACCACCCGATGGAGAAAGTGGCAGTCCAGAGCGTCGCCCTTTGCGTACCTCTGGTGTCACATCATTGCCTGCCTGGCGGCTGCATCAATAGCCCCGGCAGTTTCTTTTGATCAAAGATAAACAAACGGACCGGATCGTCCTCTGGTAAAAGATAGAGCTTGCCTCGTCGCAGTGTCATCCCTTCGTTCGACAGGGACACACCCCGGTCGGTCACGCCTGTCGTCACCCGGCGAACCAGATGTAGTGAATCGGGCATCAGCCAATCGATTGCGCCTGGGCCGCCCGCCTCCGAAGCAAGCTTTCCGGAAGCGATAATCATCCCATCAGCCCACTTCATGTCCTGGTAACGATTTCCATTCGGATTGCCCATTTTTCGAATTAATTGTCCCTGAGGATTCCAAAAATAGATCTGCAGACTATCCCAATTCCCGCCGGCAATCCAACCTGAACCTGCCGCCACGCATCCGATGTGATCGTCAACCGCAAATTCCGAAATGAGGGAAAGCGTGCGCTTATCCCGCTTCTGAACCGTGGTTTTCCCATTCCGGCGGTACTCTGCAAGCGGCACCCAGACCGCGTTTCCCGAGAGTGAAATTCCACCGGGATGGAGGCGCTCTCCCGACTGGATCTCGACCTGGGTTTCAAGCTTCCCCGTACTCAGATCGACCCTGCTGAGGTAACCCTTGCGAGCGGCTGAATCGACGGAGGAGATCCAGAGAATTTTGCCTTCCACATCGATTCCTTGAACATGATGGAATTTGCCCCCCATAAACAACACGGCTGTGGCTGCAGCCGGGTCAAGTTCCGCAGCCGTAAGAGTCGACCAGCAAAGAAGGATAAAACACAGCAAATTGAAGAATTTCATGCCTGAATTCTCTTTTTTCTGGATTATGATTCAACTCAGCATTCGACGCACCCGGAATCGGCAAAAGAATACTATTTCCGGGCGCCTCCGGAGAGCAATGAGCCTCAGCCGGCTTTCGAAAAATGAGATATCGCAACCGATTTGCTTATCCACAGTTTTTAGTCTGCAATTCGCAGCCAATATGAGACCACAATCCATCTTATGTTCCGCAGCGTTTGCCCTGTTGGTGAATCCTATGATGATGCACGGCGAAACTCATCGTTATACTCCGGCGGAATATCATAATACTTTTTCGTGCACGCATCGCCCCGCTCTGAGAATCAGGCCGGGAGACCGGGTTGTGACCAAGACCATAGACGCATGGGGTTTTGACTCACAGGGGAAAAAGGTCGCGGAGAGGCCCAATCCGCAGACCGGCCCCTTTTTCATCGAGGGCGCCGACCGCGGCGACACCCTGGTGGTGCACCTGGAAAAGATTGAAACCAACCGAACCACGGCATGGTCGGGTAGCCTGCTGGCGCCCTATACGGTGGACCCGGCTTTCCTCCGTTCCCAGGGCCTGAAAGAACAGCAGGACCAGACATGGACCATCGACAAAAAGAACGGGGTCGCTTACCTGGAATCCGCATCTGTCAGGCCCGGCCGGATTGAAGTTCCCTTAAAGCCGATGCTTGGCTGCCTGGCCACGGCGCCGGATCGGAAGGAAGCGATAGCTACGAGCACTCCTGATACTTTCGGCGGCAACATGGATTACAACGGTCTGGTCGCCGGGGTTAAAGTGATGCTGCCGGTGTTTGAGCCGGGCGCGCTTTTGTTTTTGGGCGACGGCCACGCCGCCCAGGGGGACGGGGAGATTATCGGTAACGCGCTGGAAACCTCTATGGAGGTGGAATTCAGCGTTGACTTGATCAAGGGCAAGGCCATCGGCTGGCCCCGAGCAGAGAACCGGGAATTCATCATGGTGATCGGCAGCGGGCGACCGTTGCTGCAGGCCTTGCAGCAGGCCACTACCGAGATGCAGCGCTGGCTGATGGCGGATTACGGCTTCGACGAACGGGGGTCCTCCCTCTTGATGGGACATGTCATTCAATATGACATAGCCAATATCGTCGACCCGCATTTCACCGTCGTCACCAAGATGAGAAAGACCCATCTGGTCGAGAAAAAATAAAACCTGATGAGTTCCCATCAGGAATTACGCTCATTTCCGGCTACTCCTCCTCTTCTATCCTTCTTTTGCGGATCCTGGCCTGATATCAGGTTTTGCAGCCTGAATCTTTTTCGGGGGATCATCCGTACCTGAAACAGATATGATCCGAGCAGAGTTTTTATCATGGGAGGGCGGGGTGGCACCATTAGAGGTCAGCGACGACGTCCTGGCGGTGCAGGCGGGCAAACCGGATGCATTTGCTGCTCTCGTCCACCGCTATCAGAACCGTCTTTATCGCTACCTCCTGCGCTGGGTGCACGAGCCGACGGCCGCTGAAGACCTGTTCCAGCAAACCTGGATGCGGGTCATCCAGCACATCAAGCGCTTTGATGCGAAACGGAACTTCGACGCATGGCTCTTCGCGGTGGCAAGGAACACAGTCATCGATTACCTGAGGCGTTTCCGTCCGGCGAGCCTTGACGAAGCGATGGGGGACGACGATAGATCATTCTCCGAGATTTTCGCAACCGATACTCCGGGGCCGCTGGAACAGGTGCTGCGTTCTGAAAAGATCGAGTTGGTCCGAAAAGCGCTTGATCTGCAGCCCTCCATCTATCGTGAGATTCTCAGCCTTCGTTTTGAAGAGGAAATGAAGCTCGAAGAGATTGCCGAGATTCTTTCTCTTCCCCTCGGAACGGTGAAGACGAGGCTCGCCCGGGCGCTTGAGCGCCTGCGCGGAGCATTTTTACGCAAGGAATGGGAGGACGAACCCTCGTGGACGAACATGAACGCATCCGGAAGATGATTCCGCTGGCCGCATCCGACGACCTCTCGCAGGACGACTTCAGACAGGTCGAAAAGCATGTCGCAACCTGCGCGTCTTGCCGCCGCGCGGGCGAAGATATTGCGGCTCTGGGAGATGCACTCCGGGCATTGCCCACACCACAACCGTCGGAGGAACTTGTGGCGCGAGTGTGTCGGATGGCTGAAACCAGGCTGGTCCCGAGACCCGCCCCGGGCAACGGCGCGACATTCCTTGCTCCGCTGGTGGCGGCGAGCTGGATGGCGGCATTGGCGACATGGCCGCTGTTGCGCACCGTGGGCGGATGGATATTTGGAGGATGGAATGTGCCGGGCGGCATCATCGGAAACACGCTTGCGGCCTACTCTGTTCTGGGAATGATTTTGGCGTGCGCCTCGGCATTCGCCGTTGAAATGCGCGCGCGTGAACTCGGGAGGACAAAATGAACTCGTTCTGGTCCGATATTAGAATTATTCCAAAGCCTGCCTGGGTGGTTGCAGGTTTATTAACCGCGCTTGTGGTTTTGCCGCTCCTGATCGGCCCCATGCGCTTCGATCAGGAGATGCGATCCTGGCCGCTTATTGCCAAGATCGGGCTGATTGGCGTTGTGCCCGTGTTTATCGTGTCTTATGCCATGCTGGTGGGATTCATTTATGCCGATGCCAAGCGGCGACGCATGCGGCATGTCATGTGGGCTTGGCTGGCGATGGTGCCGTATTTTCTCGGAGTAATCCTCTATTTCATTTTGCGCGATCCGCTCCCGGAAGCCTGCCCCGGCTGCGGCAAGGACGTCCCCCCGGCATTTGCTTTCTGCCCCGGCTGTGGCGCCTCGATTCACCCGGTCTGTTCCCGTTGCGGCAAGCCGCTGAAGCGCGAGTGGGCTAACTGCCCTCATTGCGGTAACCTCATTGTCCAGGCTGTATAGAACGAGTCTGTTGAGGGAGCTAAGTACCCGTATCTGTAATTACGATAACGTCTGCTGGTGGGTGCCAAAGATCACGTAGTCAGCTGCGGATTTTCCAATCGCACGCGAAGGTTTGACCCTTCGAAGCCTAGTACGGGAGAGCGGTAAGGTATGCCAGTGTGCTACCGTTGCATGTTCCAATGCTGCCGAGCACTATCACAGGAAGATTAGCGCGAATCCGCATGGATCCGTAGGAAATCTCCTTGTTCACCAGCCCCGAAAAACGAGCGGAGGGGGAAAGCGAGATTCTGAGCGGAGCGGTAGCGAGGTGCCCCTCCGCATCCAGCAACTCGACGGTAACATCGGTTTGCACCGTCAGAAGTTCATTTGGATTCACGATTACGTAGCCCGTGTAGTAGTCCTTTCCGCTGACCGCAAAAGGCAGCATCCATTCGCGGGATGTCACCGCAGCGAGGGGAAAGAGCGCGGCGACAACGTTTCGATCAGAGTGAATATCCATATTGCCCACACTACGGAACAGGCTCCCCCCGGCAGCCCGGATGCGAATGTAGCCGGTGAGCAAAGGAGGCGGGAAAATAGCCGGCTGTATGACGCGGAAGAGGGTCAGCACGTCATCGCGGATTCCCTGACCCGGATTAAGGCTGAGATTTACGCTTTCCCCAATGGTTTTTCCCCGATCATCCTGTGCCACCAATTCCAGCTTTGCAGGAGCATCGCCCAGGTTGATGAGGTTCAACGTCGATCGATACAGGGAGGCGCCGCCCGACGCAAAATGACCAGCCACCACCAGGGATGCGGGTTCTATTTCTGATATTGCCCGCCCCCGGATCAGCCGCACGCTTAGCGGCGTATCGTTCCTCAGCCAACCGGCCAACGGCTCATCTGAAAATACCTTGGCGTATCCATCGAATTTCCTTCCGCCTGGATTGTTCGCCGGCAGGAGATCGCGGAACGATTCCGAAATGCGCAAAGCACGGCTTCCTCGTGCGGGAATGAAAACCGGTAAAATGCCGGCGGTCCGGCCGTCCAGTGCGCTCAGTTCGATCCGCGCGTTAGCCGCCGAAGCGCCCGGATTGACAAGCACGACGAGGGAATCCGCGTAGTCCAGTTCGACGAAGCCGGTATTGACTCTTATGCCGTCGAACACAACCGCAGGCGCCGGCTGCAATACCGGCTCGGTCCCGTCGAGCTTGCTTTCCATCCCAAACGTCAAATAACTGAAGAGCCCGCCCGCCGAAGCGTCGATTCGGATCCAACCGCCTTCGGGATCAAGCGGCAGGCCGAGAATTTCTCTGGCCAGCAAGGCTCGCTGTGCTCCGGGTTGAAGAGTCAGGCTTGCGGTCCGAAAATCTCTTCCTTCAGGATCGGTCCATGTAACCGTCAGTTCGTTGGCCACGCTTGCCGTATTGACCAGGGACAGGCCGAGAAATCCGCTGGAATCGGATGCTAACACCGGCAGAAATTGTGACCTTGTGGTGTCGGCGGCGCGCAGGTATGCGGCTAGCAAAACCATCCATGCCAGGCTTCTGCAGGCGGACTTGAGTCTTGCTGGAAATATGATCATAGGAGGCCTCGCGGTGCCCTCTATTTTACTCACCGGGCGATCAGGAAATCTTGATCATTTCGGCAATGACAATAGGAATGATACCTCCAAATTGCCAGTTATGAGGAGACTGAAATCGTGGACGCGGATAAATAGATTTGAAAAATCGGCATCACGAACTCATTTGAACCGCGAAGGCCCCGAAGAACGTGACGCAGTCTTTGGCCGCAGCCATCCTATGGGCATGAGGCAGCACAGGCCGACCCGAATGATGCTTTATTCGTTGCCTTGAATTCGGGCAGCATCTGAAATCAAGCCCGCAGGCCCGCAGGGCCGGAAGCATATAGCCGTGGGCAAGTCCCGCGAGCGGGACGCGGCCCACGGTTAGGCACAGGCCTGGAACAAGCCCTGGAGGGGCGACAGATAGCCTGCCGCCCCTCCAGGGCTTGCATTATAGCCGACCATAACCGTGGGCCGCGCCCCCTTCGGGGTTATTAACTTGCACAAGCTTGCTCAACCGCATGCCCTTCAAATGTACACAAAATGTTCTCAAAAAACGAAGAAGTTGCAGAATTGCTTTACGAAGAACGTGACGCAGAATTGGGCCGCAACCAAATTAGACTGAGAGTTCGCAGTTCGCAGTCGCATGAGGAACTGCGAACTGATACTGAGAACTGTGAACTTGTAGCTTTCACCACCGTTTTCACGATTCAATAAATCTTGCCTGAAAAACAAGAATTTACGGATGTGATACACGAAGGAAGCAGGCCAACGTTTATGTTGAGACCGAAGGACACTACCCCACTTTGCCCCAAAGGAATGGGCGGACGTGCTCGGAGACTTTCTTAATTGCATCCGGGTCGGCGGGATCCACCGGCTCTTCGAGAAACGCGATATCCTATTCCTCGAACTTGCGTCCGAGGCGGATGATGACATCCGTGGGGAGGCTGCTGCCCCTGCAACGATGGAGCTGAGGAGAAAATCCCTGCGATTTGTGCCTGACATTGGGTTGACCTCCCGATCCATTGGGGACTGCTGCGATCGCAACTTGCAAGCGGCGGGGGTTCTTCTTTGACGCCATTGGCAGAAGGATAGTGGCACTTATCCGGGTTCTTTGACGAGGCCGGCAATGGCCGACGGAAGCCGCAGAAAGTCCCGCGTGTTCCATGTAAAGAGTGCTTCGGCTCCGGCCTTGAGCGCGCAGTGCCCGATGAGAGCGTCGTAGATTGCACCGCTGACAAGATTTGCCAAGGCAGCTGCTTCAAGCATCTGGAAATACTCCTGCGCATCAAGGGAGACGATCGTAAGTTTCTCGCGGATATCGGCCAGAAACAGTAGTGCCGTGTCACCGCCGACGCGCCGCTTTCCCGGCATCGCCGTAAGGGTTGCGTAGACCTCGGCGAGACTGTGGGCACTGCAGCCGGCATGGCTCGCGCCAAAGCGCAGGAAAAGATCAAGGCTTGGCGCATGATGCTCGTGATCGCCATAAAACACCGCCACGAGCACGGAAGTATCGAGGAAAGCCTTCACGGTTCGTCTCCGCCGGATTGCCTGCGACGACTCTCGCGGATGCCCCGGAGTGTCTCGCGCATTTCCGCGGCGGTGAGCGGTTCGCCGGTGCGAAATACCCAGACGCCCCGCTCCTTCTGGAGCGGCGGGGTGATTCGTCTGGGATGCAACCTCACCTGTTCGCCCTCCACTGTCAGATCGAGAGAATCGCCGGGGGCGAGGTGCAACTTATCCCTGAGAGCCTTGGGCAGGACAATACGTCCCGCTTTGTCTACGGTAACTGTCGCATTCATACCACAACGATATAATGGTATTTGACATTTGTCAAATGGTATTTATGAATGGCAATATTGGCAAAGGCATTGAATTGAGAAGGATGGCCGCTTTGCAGCGCAATAAAATTCTGCTATGGCAGCCTTTTATTTTGCGGTCGGCTTGCGGGGATCGAAGATCCCGACCTTTGAGCGTTTCGCTGCGGAGCGTAGGTTTTTATCCAAGGTGGCGAGTGGCAGGCCGTGAAGAACAGCAAGGTCTAAATAAGCAGCATCGTAAGACGAAAGCCGGTGCTGGCAGGACATTCGAAAGATGGATGAATAGGCTCTCTCATTATCTTGCGAATCGATTTCCACGGGCAAGTCCTTCAGGTCCGCGATGAAATTCTCCAGTTGCTCCGACGAAATGCTCTTATGTCGCCAGGCCACCACCAGAGCGTTAACCATCTCCAGGGGCCATACGGATGGCGCCAATGCCTGTTCTCCTTTCGCCAGGCAATCGAAGACCGCTTCCGTGTATGCGGCTGTCTGGTCTTCAAAATACCAGCACAGTGCTACGGAGGCATCGAGAATGAATCGTCTCAAGGCTTCCTCCCTGTCTCAATCAACCTCCGGATACTGAAGCCCTTGGGCACTCGTGCGCCCTTCCGTGTATCGCGGATGTGAGCGACAACCTCCCGGGAGGCGCGTTTCCGGCCGCGGTCAACGGGCACAAGCATCGCGACCTTCTGTCCGCGGCGTGTAATCGTTATTTCCTCTCCATTGGCCGCACTCTCGACCAGCGCCGAAAGGCGATTCTTGGCATCGAACAATCCCACGCTTCGCATGGATGCATACCTCCAGTCTGATAACAATCTAGCTTGTAGTCTAGATTAAGAATCGGTGAACCGTCAAGAGTCACCCTTTGAGACTGCTGTGGGCTGGATTCTGGATGATCAGTAAACTAAAACCAGGGCAGGTGCAGTCGAGCGGGCTCAGGGACAATTCGCAGCGGTTGGCTATCGGAAGTTTTCGACCAGCATGAGGTCGCCGTCGAAGCGGTCCCACAGGTGGAACAAAAGCCAACGCTGGTCGGGAGAAATGGCCAGCCCCAATGGCCACGGAGCGGCGGTTCTGTAAATTTCTCTCAATGGAGTCAGCTCACGGGAAGCGAAGCTGAAGAAGAAAAGTGTAACTTTGGTCTTTTCTTTCACCTGGTTCAGGAAGTAGATCCCCTTGTCGGCCACCACAAAGTTAAGTTGATAGCCCACCTGTTCCAGTTCCCGGAGTTCCTCACCTCCGGACGACGGCGTTTTCCACAAACCTTGCTTCTTCCAGTAATAAACCCATTGACCGTCCATTGATTCTTTAGGCGCAACCCCTCCATTCAGTGTTAGCTGGGTGGCATTGCCGCCCGATGCCGGCATCTTATAGACCTGATCCTTCCCACTTCTGTTGGACCAAAAATAAATCCATTTCCCGTCCCGCGACCAGCTTGCTTCCGTTTCCGTTTGGGGATCGTCTGTTAATCGTCGAGGAGGTCCGCCTTCGGCATTGATGGTATACAGGTCCACTGAACCTTCCTTCATGGATTGGAAGAGGATGAGCTTGCCATCAGGAGACCAGCGCGGGACTGAGGCCATCGCTGCTCTTAAAGAGGTCAACTGGCTCTCATTGCTGCCATCGGCATCGCATATCCAGATTTCCTCGTTTCCGGATCGGGTGGATGCGAACGCGATTTTTTTGCCGTCCGGCGAAAAGTCAGGCGTGTGGCTGGACCAGGTTGAGGATAGCAATTTTTGCTCGTTGCCGGCTTTACCGTCGACCAGTTCAACGCGATAAAGATTACCGTTCCAGAATTCCCTGCCGTAAATCAGCCGGTGACTGCGGTTCGAAACAGCCAAAGTGCCTGCATTTTCCCCCATGGGCAACGAGCTTAGGACGATACTCAGCAGCACTGCGGATGCCCTTCGCAGGAACCTTGAGTAATCGCCTCTCGCTGAGCCAGGTTCCGGAGGAAAAGACGATTTGTTTGCCGTCTTCCGTCCAAACCGGGGTAAACACATTCCTTTTTTCGAAGGTAATACGCTCCAGCTCACCCACCGGTTGAAAATCCCCTGTAACATGGATCATGTATACGTCAAATATGCCTAAGTGGGAACGCCGCACAAAAACCACTTCTTGTCCGTCCGGGGAAATCGAAGGATCCCAATCCGCGGTATCGCAACTCGTTAGACGCTTCATCTCACCTGTATCTGCCGATATCCGAAAAAGACCGGCTTGTGCCGCAGCCGATTTTCCATTCGGCACAATCAGGTATCTGCTGTCCGGGGTCCAGGCAATATTGGGGGCGGGCCTGAAAACGTTTCCGACCACGAATTCAAGGTAGGCCACGATCCGTACAGCTCCTCTGAGAGGCGGCATCAGGCAAAGACATCGTTTGCCGGAACGGTTGGCCAAAAAGGCAATGGACTTGCCGTCCGGGGACCATGCCGGACTGAAGAGATCGGTTGAGTCTTTTGTGAGCGGCGTTGCCTCCCCGGAACCGATCATTTTCCGGTAAATATTAAAGGCGCTCGAGTCCTCACTCCGCCAGAGAAAGGCCACCTCACTCCCATCGGGAGAAAAACTGGGCTGACTCTCAATTCCGGGATAAGTGGTAAATGGGACAGCATTCAATGGAGTCTCATCAGCAAGCGAAAAGTATCGCGAGCGCCAAAGCCATACAGCGGCGACCGCAACAGTCAGAAGAAACAGGCCGGCAACGGCCGCCATGGACCTCGCGCGGAACCTGATTCTGGACTCCCTTGATTGTGAGGCGGCATTTTCAATTCCAATCCGCGCATCGGCGATGCTGTGCAGGCGATGATCAGGGTCCTTATGAAGGCAGGCTCGGAGCATTGTTTTCAGGTTATCGGGAATCTTTTCCGGAAGAGCATGCCAATCGGGATCTTCCTTGAGTACCGAGGCCAGCGTTTCGCTCGTCGTATCCCCGATGAAGGCAGGCATGCCTGCAAGACACTCAAAGACAATACAGCCAAAGGCCCAAACATCCGTCCGCTAGTCCACCGGCTTTCCCTTGGCTTGCTCCGGGCTCATGTAAGCTGGCGTCCCCAGAATCAAACCGGCCTCCGTGCTGGTGTTCACCGGCCCTGCTCCCGGTTTCTGGCCCTCCGCGCCCTGTTGTTCAAGCGCCTTCGCCAGCCCGAAATCCAGGATTTTCACATTTCCGTCCGGGGTGATCTTGATGTTGGACGGCTTCAGGTCGCGGTGGATGATGCCCTTCTCGTGCGCCGCTTGGAGTCCGGCGGCGATCTGGCGGCAGATATCGAGTGTCTCGGATAGCGAGATCCTTCCTTTTTTTAATCGCTCAGCGAGAGTTTCTCCCTCGACCAATTCAAGAACCAGGAATTGTTGTCCGTCATACTCTTCCAAGTCGTAAACCGAGGCGATGTTCGCATGATTGAGTATTGCCAGTAGCTTTGCCTCGCCCTCGAACCGAGCCAACCGGCTGGGATCTTCAGCGAAAACGTCAGGCAGTGATTTGATGGCCACATGGCGGTCGAGACGTATGTCTAGCGCGCGGTAGACAACGCCCATGCCGCCTTCGCCGATCTTTTCTATAAGGCGGTAATGGCCCACACTATGACCGATCAAGCTATCGACGCTCGCCTTGCGTTGACCCTTGGCGAGAACCTGGGCCGCCACCTCCATGGCGGGTGACTTCATGAAGCATTCGGCTTCGCCTTCGCGCGCAAGAAGCACCTCGACCTCGTTGCGCACTGAGTCATCTCCCCCGCAGGCTTCTTCCAGGAAGCCATCCCGCTTGTCGGGTTCGCGCTCCAGAACCGAGTTGTAGATTTGCTTAACCTTCTCCCAGCGGTCGTCGCTCATGATCGAGACCTGCGATCCAATTCGTGCAACAGCCAGGCTTTCGCGTGGTTCCAGTCCCGGAGCACAGTGTTGCGTGAAACCCCCAGAACCTCGGCGGTCTCCTCGACATCCAATCCTCCAAAGAAGCGCAGCTCCACCACCTGTGCTTCCCTCGCATCGAGTGCCGCCAGTGCTTTCAGCGCGTCATCCAGCGCGACCAGGTCGGCGTCCCGCCCGATGGAGGCAATCATGGCGTCGTCGAGCTCCACTTGCCGGGCGTCGCCTCCCCGCTTGCCCGAGGCGCGGGAGCGGCCGAACTCCACCAGGATCTGCCGCATCAGTCTCGCGGAGATCCCGTAGAAATGGGTGCGGTCTTTCCAGTCCACATTGGCGGCATCAATAAGGCGCAGATAGGCTTCGTGAACCAGGGCTGTGGTTTGCAGAGGGTGGCCCGCATGTTCGCGCTTCATATAGGAGTGAGCCAGCCGGCGCAGTTCGCTGTAGACCAGGGGAGTGAGTTTGTCCAGCGCGGCCTGATTGCCGGCGCGCCAATCCCGGAGCAGAACCGTAACCTGATGAAGGGAGCTGTTTTTCAGAGACCCCCCTTTCCAGCTGGAACCCGTTCTTGGATAGCCGCCATTATACAGCAGATTCTTTTATCCTGATCCATATAGCTGCCGTCGCACCAACCTTGCGCTATTACCGTAAACTATTGAAAGTAATAATTTTTTGGAGAGCCGGGCTCCATAGAGGGCTCTAAACCGGCCTGGAAGAATCTCAACATCCGCTCTTTCGAAAAAAAACCACACACTCATGGGACTTTTTTGACCAGGTTTTCGCATGGGGGGCTGAGGACGGCATGAAGCCGGCCCGAAGCGAGGCCCCCCATGAAACGTGGAACAGCACTTCTGATGACGGCAACAATGACGGTTTTCTTCGGTTTAGCCCGGAATATCCAAGGCGGCGAAAAGGCACGCGGAAACGACAACAGGGGAATGGCAACTTCCGGCATGCAGCAATCCGGCTTTCGTACCAACCGTCTTTCCTCCCGGCAGATGAAGATCTGGGCCAAGATCGAACAGATCGCATCGGCCCGGGACGCTTCTGGCCAATCGTTGCACCCCAGGCTTGAGACCCTTTGGCGCCAAGTCGGGTCAAGCGGCCACACGATCTATATCGACATGCGCGTCCCGGCTAACGAAAGCATGGCCGGCAAATTCGTAGTCGAGAAAACCGATCCTGAGGGAAAAAATCACATTCTTTCCATCCACCTTTGCCTTTCGACCATAGACAAAGCCAATACCTCGGTATGGGCTCGACGCGCCGACGGATTCATCCCGTTTGAAAAGCTGGACCGCGAAAAAAGGTATGCCGAGGTATTGGGTCATGAACTGGAGCACGCTATCCGGACTATCCAGGATCCGGGATATGCAGCCCTTTCTGAAGAGCAGGACAGGCTGGAGGCCGAGTTCAATGAAAGGAGTCATAAAGACGGCAAGGTGATCTTCGATAGCGAGAGCAAGCTGAGAAGGCAAAAACTTGACTCCCTGGCAAAACTGGTTGAGGCCCCGGCCAATGCAGCGGAAATCGCCGTGTGGCGCGAACTGGCGAAGAACAGTGAGAAGAACTAACTGACTACAACGCAACAGAGTGTCATTCGTTTCAACGGAGGTGCTCTTCGGTGTAGATTGAAAGCTCGACCATCCGCTCCAGCAGGCGATCCGGGGAGTGGCCCGGAAAATTCTTCAGCAGCAGTTCCTTCGCATACAAGCGGCAGATGTAGCGCAATTTAAGAGTGCGGACGCGCGCGGCGAAAACAAAATCTCGGTGGGCATTGTTGATGATGATCAGGTTCCGTTCCGCATCGAAGCGCGACCGCCAGGGCTCTCCGGGCGCCCGTTCGAAAGTATAGGCCGGAAGCCCCTGTCGAGAGCGAGGTTCTCGCGGCTCCTCCGGTATCAGCTGGTCCGTTACCGTTATCTGAGCCTCTGCGGTGCACCGGGTATCCCCTTCCTCTGCAGTTACCGCCAGCCTAACCAATCCTGGTTCCGATCCCGATCTGAAATGGACTATTTCGGCATCAGGATTCTCGATTTCACCGGCCCCTTCCAGGATCCGCCAATCCAACCGGAGTGAACGGTCCACCAGTCGGCGGCTGCGGTCCCTTGCGATGGCGCGGAAACTTCGGATCGTCGCCACCGGCATGGTACATGAGGCCGGCGTTATGACAATGCTGAAGAGCGGGCCAGGGAAATCGAAGAATTCCCTCTGCCGCGGAGCATCCGCAGACCCTTCTCCTTCGATGTTTTCCATCGCCGGCTGCTCGGATCGATCTTCAGGCCCCGGCCGGGTCATGGGGGTCTTCCCTCTCTCGCGCCCATCAGCGATCTCGAACCAGTCATACTCCTCAGCGGGAAGGCTGAGAAGAGCCTCGCGGAACGCCCTGTGGATGGAGCGAAGGATTTCGCGGCTGGCCCGCTCCTCCTCTGCCCGGCGTTGTTCCTCGATGGCAAGGGTTATTGCTGCCGCGACCGGCGCCATCGCTTCGCAGAGCGCGACGTAGCGATCGTCGTGCAGCACTCCGGTTCTCGTCCCGGGTGTCAGGGTAAGGAATGGGGCGTCGATGATCCCCTCGGCTTGACCGAGATTCCATGGCGAGGTCTGAAAGAAGTCCAATGCAGTAATATCTTCCAGGACGCGCGTACCATGGCGATAGAGGCCAATTCTATTGTCGCCGCCCGATTCACCAAGGTAGACCTCGACGTACGCCTCACCGAATGGCGTTCGCGCCTGCGGCAGTTGGTGGAGCAGCTGCCCGTTGAATTCCCGCGGCACAACCTCGTAGCTTGCGCGCGCCGTCCTGTCGATGACCTTGATCCGTGCCCCGCTCTTTCGGATCCGGTCGCGCAGCTCGGAGGAAAGGTACCACTGCAATTTTTCACCGCTGAGCTGGCGGATTCCGGCCAGGAGGGGCTGAACCGTGACTTCGGTCCCTTTCTCCGCAAAAAGGCGGCGGCGCTCGGAGACCTCGTACGTCGGATTGCCCTTGCGCATGCGCATCTCCCAGGTACGCCCGTCCAGGGCAGCGGAGGTCAGGGTGAGTTCCTCGCCCAGAGTCCAGAAGCTCAATAGCCCGATGCCAAACTCGCCCTGAATTCCCGTCCTCTGGGTTGGATTCAGGTAACGCTTGATGGAATCGCAGATATGGGTCGCAACATAGTGGAAGTCGGGGAGTCCGTCTTCCGTCCGCGGAATCCCCGCTCCGTCGTCGGCAATCCTGAGAAAGTAGCGCCCATGCTCTTTTCCGCGGGTGATGGTGATATTGGCCGCGCCGGCGTCAATCGAGTTCTCCACCAGCTCTGCGACCGCTTTCAAGGGATTCTGCTGCGAAAGAGCGATGATCGTTATGGCGTTCCAGTCATCGCCGATTCTCAACTTCCCGCCTTGCCTTGTAGACCGGGATTTAGTTCCCATTATTTCAATGGTCCTTCACTGGCGCCCAATAGCTCCTGGATGGCATCGGCCACCGGCCCCGGGGGCGCTGATTTGTCGGTTGAATACTGCTGCATCAGGGTCAGCGATTTGGCCCCAGATGACACGAGCATGGGGCGCGCAGCGAATCAGCCAGCCCGTCGGGCTCTTCCATCCGGCGCTCCACCGCCAGCGCCCGCGCAAGGCAGCTGGCCGCCTGAAGCAGGGCCTCGCGCTCTTCTTCAAGGAATTGCATGAGAATTGTCTTCGGGAAAAGCTTCGGATCTCGACCGCATAGGACAGTCCGCTCTCTGACTTCACTTCGAAGTTGGAGTAGACGGGATGCTGGGGATCGAAATTCCGTATGCGCATCTGCTCGGTTTGAGCGCGGTATTGGCGGCGGGCAATTTCATCCTCATCCGTGGTTCTCCAGTCTGTCGGGGATGGAATTTTCGCCTTCAAGGCATCCTTTATTTTCATCGCAGCGCTCCCGATAAATGTGGACATACGATCGAGGACGTGTTCCCTCCAGCGAAGGTCGAGGATAGCACAAAGGCATGGATCAGTTCAGAAGGGATCGCAGACCATTTAGTGTAATATTCTAAAATGGATACCTTTCCAAGGAGGATCTGGCAAATCAATAGAGCCGGGTCTCTCGACCGTTTGAGACTCATCCAGAACCAACTCCCGGCCCCGGGTGAGCATGAAGCCCGCGTCCGCTTGGAGGCGGTGGGGCTCAATTTCGCCGATGTCTTCGCCTGCCTCGGCCTGTATTCGGCAACGCCGCGCGGAGCTTTCATTCCAGGACTCGAATATGCGGGTGTCGTCGAATGCACCGGATCCGCGGTCCTTTCGTTCAAACCGGGAGACAGGGTGATGGGCGGCATACGCTTCGGAGGTTATGCCACCTGCCTCAATGTCGATGCACGATACCTGTACCCGCTGCCGACCGGCTGGAGTTCGGAAGAGGGCGCCGCATTCCCAGTGCAGGTTTTGACAGCATGGTATGCCCTGGCGGAACTGGGTGCGGTTCGCCACGGAAGCATGGTGCTTGTGCACTCTGCTGCCGGTGGCGTCGGTCTCCAGGCGCTGGCGATCTTGCACAAACTTGGCGCCAGGGTTGTCGCCACGGTAGGGCGGCCGGAGAAGGTTGAGTTCCTGCTCGCTCGAAAAGGCCTCTCCCGGGAGCAGATCATCGTGCGCGACCCGCGAAGGTTCAGCGCTCAACTGGAAAACGCACTATCGGGAACCGGGGCAAGGGGATTCGATGTGATCCTCGACTCTGTAGCCGGTGAATTTTTCCAACCCGGCTACCGCAGGCTGAATCCCGGCGGGCGGCTGATACTTTACGGAGCCGCCAGCATGATGCCGACGGGAAGGCGCCCTAATTATCTCAAGCTCGCATGGAGCTATCTGAAGCGACCGAGGCCCAATCCGCTGGAGATGATTTCAGAAAACAAAAGCATCATGGGTTTCAACCTGATCTGGCTCTGGAAGCAGCACGCATTATTCCATGCCATGATGACCAGGATCATGCAGCTTGAACTCCCACCGCCTCATATCGGAGCTCGCTTCCCTTTCGAAGCGGCGCCTCAGGCCCTGCGCCATCTCCAGAGCGGGGTCTCCGTTGGAAAAGTGGTTTTAAGCATCCGCGCCTGAATGGTGCAAGATGAACCGGCCGCACCAGGCTGTCGAGCGAGGGTTCTCCCATTAATGGGTAGCGGCCGAGGTCATGCGCGCGGACGCAGCCAGCTGCCTCCAGGATTCCCACCGCAATCGGCAGATCGAACGCCGGACCTTCTTTCTTTACGTCCGCGGGCGCCCAGTTGATCGTGATGTACTGCCCGCGCAGATTGTAACCGCAGTTGCGCAGCGCCACTTTCACCCGTTAAATGCTCTCTCGAACCGTAGTGTCAGGCAGCCTCTATTATCACGAGCAATCTCGCAATTGCGGATAAATCCGAGAGCTTCAAATCCACGGCACCTTTGATCCTGCCGGCAGGGTTCTGGGAAGAGCGGTCGGGGACCTGAAGGGTCGCTACAAACAATAAACCGCCGCTCTGGGCCGTCTCAATCAGTAGATATACGATTGCTATCCTTCGCGCTTGCGCAGCTCTTTGTCGACCCAGAAAATTGCGTTGGTGCTCTCGCCGATCATTTTCAGCTTTTCAACATATTCCGTCACACGAGCTTCTTCCTCGACCTGCTCGGCGATATACCACATCATCAGATTTTGTGTGGCGTAGTCCTTTTCCGCCAGTGCAAGTTCGTACAGATGGTGAACCATTTTTGTGACTTCCACCTCGTGATCGAGGGTTTTCTCGAAGACCTCGCGAGTCGACTTGAATTCCTGCGCCGGCGCAGCGACAGCCTGGATCTGCACCCTTCCGCCACGTTCGATAATGTAATCGAAAAGCTTAAGAGCGTGGGCCAGTTCCTCCTTCGACTGCACGCGCATCCAGTGCGAAAACCCTTTGAGGTTGTGAGATTCGCTCCAGGCAGCCATGGAAAGGTATAGGTTCGAGGAGTACATCTCCTCCCGGATCTGCTCGTTAAGAGCGTCCTGCATTTTCTTGCTGATCATCGTTCACTCCTTTTGAATAGGCATCCACTCATTCTCCGCCGAACCGATCCTCTGTTAAAGCTGATCGAAATCCGGTCCGCTCCACTGGTACGAAGCGGGCCAAAATACATACATAAGCATAGCATTTTTTGGTCCCACGGGACCCGCCGTCCATACGATGTCGGCGGCAGAGCATGGCGACTTTTTTTCCGATACGGGGATCCCCTGGAGTTCGGTGGCAAAATAGCCGCAAAAATAGCGGATGCAACCCATTATCCTTTCCGCAATGCCTTGGTCTTTTCTTTCCTTGGCCGGCCGATGGATCCAGCCAGTATCCGACGTCCCAATCTCGATTCCAACGCCGACACAAACCTCTTGTCCCCTGCCGGGCGACCCGTCCGCGTGTGCAGCCGGATCGTTGCCAGCATCCCTTCATCTTCCTTCTCAGCCAGCCATGCCGACCAATCTTCCGTCCTTACAGGCACCAATCCTTGTTGCGAACTCAACATCGGATCCTTCCGAAAACCGCAATGTGCCCCGGCGCTACTCCAGGGATATTGCTCCGCTTTGCGCACCATCCGTGCCCGCACAGGATTCCTCGCTACGTACCACACTGCCGTTATCCGCTGCTCATCGTCCGGAGCGCATGAAAACGGCCGCCCTTGCCAAAATCTTCCCGTCATCCCTACCTTGAAGTTGATATGCTGCGTGTAGCGCAGGCCCAACGGCCTGAAGACTATGCCGAACGTTTGCGCCTTTTCAGGTATACACACCGGATGAACGTTGTTCGTCATCAGGCAGTATGCCATCTTAAGGACAAGCCCAGTGGCGACCAAGATATAATGGGTTGCGTCCCCTATTTTCACCCTATTTTCATGTTACAGTAGCGTAACAGAGATGACCGTGCGGAAGGCAGGCTATTCAAAATCCCCGTCGAATTCGTGGAGGAATGCAAAGATTATTAGAGCTAACCCCGTCGATTGGTGATTGCCACCCATCCCGACCGGGCCGAGTCGGCGGGTGCGCCGTGAAGGAGACCGGGCATGAGCAGGGCTGCAAGGGAATTCCAGGTCTTTGTCAAACCGGCAGGAGCCGCCTGCAACCTCGATTGCCAATATTGCTATTATCGCGAAAAGGCACACCTATATCCCGATTCCAGCCCGCTCCGAATGTCGGATGGTCTGCTTGAGCAGTACATCGCCCAACACATCAGGGCGGCAGCCGGGCCCGAAGTGGATTTTTCCTGGCATGGGGGAGAACCCACCGTACTGGGCCTCAATTTTTTCCGGAAGGCGATGGAGCTTGAAAAAAAGCACAAGCCGCCGGGCTGGAGCATTCGGAACGGCATTCAGACCAATGGTCTTCTGATGGATGATGAGTGGTGCCGTTTTTTTTCGAGCGAGGGATTCAATGTCGGCCTGAGCCTCGACGGACCAGCGGAACTGCACGACCCTTATCGCATCACCCGAGGAGGCAAACCCACGCACGCCCAGGCCATGCGAGCATACGACCTCCTGCTCGCGCATCGTGTCCCGACCGATATCCTTTGCGTCGTGCACAATTTAAACGTGCTTCACCCCCTCACCGTGTACCGTTTTTTCCGCAAGATCGGTGTTCGCTCGCTGGGGTTTCTTCCGGCTGTGGAGCAAGCGCCAGACAAAGAAAACGGCGTCAGCGAACAGACGCCCCCCGCCGAACTCTATGGATCCTTCCTCTGCAAAGTATTCGATGAATGGCACGCGCGCGATGTCGGTCGCATTATGGTTCAGATTTTCGATGAGGCCGCCCGGCCCGCGCTGGGCCTGGACCATTCATTGTGTGTCTTTCGCAGGACGTGCGGCCAGATCCCCGTACTGGAGCACAACGGCGACTTCTTTCCCTGCGATCATTATGTCGACACCGAACACCGACTGGGAAATATCCATGAGACGCCGCTCGGACAACTGCTGGACAGTCAAGCGCAAAACGACTTCGGAGAAGCAAAGCGGGATTCCCTTCCCGGCTATTGCCGCCAATGCGAAGTCCTCAACATGTGCAACGGAGGGTGCCCCAAATACAGATTCATCCTTACGCCGGATGGGGAGCCGGGATTGAACTACCTCTGTGTCGGGTTGAAGCAATTCTTCCTGCACTGCCGTGCGCCGCTGGCGAGATTGGTTTCCCGGCAACACAGCCCGGAGCCTGTCATCCGGCCGGCGCCCTCTCACTACGGCCGCAACGATCCTTGCCCGTGCGGCAGCGGCCGCAAATTTAAAAAGTGCTGCGGTGGCGGATAGGCTGTCCTGTCCGATCGAGAAACGGGAAAGCAACCCATCCGACGCGATCGAGGGTGCCTCCAGTGATTTTTCTGTTGTCCCGAGGGCCCAATCCGTGGAAAGTTGGCAATTAACTGGCAACCAGCATTTTTTTTGCAGCGGACGCATGTACGAGTGAGAGACTCATCAAGGAGCATACCAGCCATGGATACCCTCACAAGACGACGGTTTCTGGAAGAGAGTACGGTAGGTGTTGCGGCTATGGGCCTGGGAGTCGTCCGCTTTCCGCGCAGGAATGGGCGCGGAAAGCCGTGGACCAATCACCCCGGCGCCGAGAATGGGTCACAGTCAAGCAAGGCAGCAGGGCGGTGGAATCCTCCATTGCCTATCCACAGTCGAAGGCCAAAGCACCCGCAATCATCGTCATCCACGAAATATTCGGCATGACGGATTGGGTGGAAAAAGTCGCGGACGAGTTTGCCGAGGCGGGCTGTATCGCGATTGCCCCGGACCTGTTATCGGGAATGGCGCCCAATGGCGGCCGAACCAAGGATTTCCCCTCCGTCGAAGGCAGGGGCATGGGCGGACCCGTCGGTCAGGCGATCGGAAAGCTGCCGCCCGACCAGGTCACCGCCGATCTAAACGCAGTGGCCGACTATTGCAGGAGCCTGCCGCTTTGCAGCGGCAAAGTCGGTGTCGTCGGATTCTCGTGGGGCGGCGGACAATGCTTCCGTTTCGCCACGAACCGCAAAGACCTCGCAGCTGCGTTTGTTTTTTACGGCCCTGGCCCCGCAGCCAAGCGATCCGAACATCCAGGTTCCGGTCTATGGTTTCTACGCGGGGAACGACGCACGCATTAACGGGGCTCTCCCGCAAACGCAGGATCAGATGAAAACAGCGGGCAAATTCTTCGAACCGGTGATCTATGAGGGTGCCGCTCACGGGTTTATGCGCAGCGGAAGTCAACCGGATGCGAAGGAAGCCGACAAAAAAGCGCGCGACGCTTCGTGGGATCGGCTGAAAACGATAATAGCCAAGCTTAAATAGGCCGGTAGCCGACCTGCCTCCCTTGCGATTTTACAGTTGGCTGCAGATTATTGGCGGAAGGCCACGGAGACGGCCTTCCGTCCGGGCCGCCCTCCGCAGAAATCTCCATCGGGACATCTGCCCGCATAATGAGGCAGTGATCCTTGCGGAAAAACCGAAAACCGGGATCATCTATTTCGACCACCTCAAAGAGCTTTGTTAGAACAATCTGTCCCTGAAGCACGTATCAATTTCCATGATTTCGGGATTTCCTATGACAGATTCAAGCGGAAAACCGCTCCGGCTGTGGCCCGGAGTAGTGATTGTGATTCTGACGTGGGGCAGCCGGTATGGCATTCCGATCATCGCGCCCGAGTGGATGATTTACGGAGCCCTGGGCGGTTTCATTGGGGCGCTGGCAGTAATGCTTTGGTGGCTGTTCCTGAGTAGAGCGCAATGGTCCGAGCGTCTGGGTGCTATCGGTCTGACAGCGGCGGCTTTGTATGCTACCAGGCGCTTCCTCCACGTATCCATAGCAACGGGCGCTCAGGGAATGTTGTACCCCCTGCTGGCGCTTCCGGTGTTAAGCATGGCCTTTGTTTTTTGGGCTGTGATTACACGGAATCTTTCGAATGTGCTCCGGCGCGCCACAATGGCCGTCACGATTCTGGCCGCGTGCGGTGGATGGGCGCTAGTTCGAACCGGCGGCCTCACCGCCAATTTCGACAACGATTTGCATTGGCGCTGGACCCGGACCCCCGAGGAACTTCTGATAGCTCAATCCATCCAGATAGCTCCCGCCAACCCGACCACTGTGCCTCCTCCAACACCCGAAAACCAAGCGAATGCCGAAAAGAACCCGAGGGAAGAGCTCAAGGGTGGAACCGGGCTCAAGGCGAGGCCAATGCGTGCCGTAGCTGGAGAAATCGCCCCTTCTGCCACTATGGCGATCGAGTGGCCTGGCTTTCGTGGACCCGGTCGCGACGCCGTGGTGCCGAGACTGCGAATCGATACCGACTGGAACGCAACTCCCCCCAGGACGCTATGGCGGCATCCGATCGGGCCTGGATGGTCTTCGTTTGCGATCCGAGGCGGGCTCGTGTACACGCAGGAACAGCGCGGTCCGGAAGAGCAGGTCGCTTGCTATCGTTTGACCACCGGCGAACCTGTTTGGTCCCACCGCGACACCGCACGCTTTTACGAGTCGAACGGCGGCGCCGGTCCTCGCGGCACCCCGACCCTATCCCAGGGTCGCGTCTATTGCCTGGGGGCAACAGGCATCCTGAACGTGCTTGACGCGGATAACGGCGCCGTCCTGTGGTCACGTGATGCCGCGTCGGACACTGCGATGAAAGTGCCGCAATGGGGATTCTCGGGATCGCCGCTGGTGATTGGAAACCTCGTCGTCATCGCAGCATCCGGTCGCCTCGCTGCCTATGACACCCGCGACGGATCTTTGCGATGGCTCGGCCCGGCTCGTGGAGCAAGCTACAGCTCCCCGCACCTTTTAACCATCGACGGAATAACCCAGGTCCTGCTGCTGAGCGAAACAGGGGCAACCAGCGTGGCACTCGCGGACGGGACTCTGCTCTGGGAATACTCGTGGAAAGGCTACCCTATCGTGCAGCCTGCGCTGGCGGCAAATGGCGACATTCTGATAAGTGTCAGTGATAAAAGCGGTTTGCGCTGTATCACTGTCGCCCACGGGACCGGCGGGTGGAAGGCGGATGAACGATGGACTTCGACTGGATTGAAGCCCTACTTCAACGATTTTGTGCTGCACAAAGGCCATGCCTATGGCTTCGACGGCAGCATTCTGTCCTGCATCGACCTCAGAGACGGCAGCAGGAAATGGAAAGGAGGGCGCTACGGAAACGGGCAGCTGCTCCTGCTGCAGAGTCAGGATCTGCTGTTGGTGTTGTCGGAAGAAGGCGAACTGGCTCTGGTCCGAGCCTCACCCGATGGATTTACTGAAATCGGGCGGTATCCGGCGATAGAAGGTAAGACCTGGAATCATCCGGTTGTGGCGGGCAATCTCCTGTTGGTGCGCAATGCCCAGGAAATGGCGGCGTTCAAACTTGCGCCTGCCATTCGACCCCAGTTTCCATGAGGCAAGGCGAAGTATAATCGCAGCCAATGTCAAAAAAACCAGCCAGCACGAACGGAGCGAAGCCACGAAGCCGGATCGCCGGCAGGAGGCGGAGCGGATTTGTCAATTAATTCTGGAGCTTGAAACAGGCAAGCGGCAGGCATTTCTCAAGAAGACCTGTGCAGGGGATACATCTCTGTGCAAGAAGGTCGAGTCGCTTCTCCTATCATATCCGAAACCAAAATGCATGATCGAAACATTTGCCCCGGATGGACCGTTGAAAAAAAAGAACGAAGACGGAACACGGTCCGAGGCTAGGGAGGAAAGCCGTCTCCTGCGCAACCGGATGCTCCTACCCAAGGGACAGAAGATATCGAACCGCTATCTGATTCAGGAGGTCCCGGCACCCCGAGCAATATCGCGACCATCTAGGAGCTCACGTGCACCGAGACTTTCAAATCCCGCGGATTTTACGTGTAGATAAACTCTGCAGAAGCAGTGCAATCGGCCCCTGCGATTAATCGCACCCAATGGGCCGAAAATCCAGATCGGAAATACATGGTAAGAATAGCCCGGCACTTCCATTTTGAGATAGGTCACCCACTCTCCATTCCCGAGAAAATCGACCTGAACTTCCATGCTCGCCGGCCGGTCGCACTTCAGATGCAGCACCTTTTTGTCATAGCCCGTCATCAGGAACGGATCGGAAGTCTCGCCTTTGTGCACAGCGGTCCTGCGCCAGGGGCCGCCCCATCCCTGCGGCTTGCCCCAGCTCCAGAGGTCGTCGGTCTTGCCGAACCAGATTCCCGACTGGGGCTGCCCGACGACAGGATTCTGGTCCTGGTTCGGAGTAGTCTGGTTGCCCCCCAGTGCCAGCAGTCCCCTGAAAGAGCAATAGTCCGGGATGATCCGCAGGTGCTGGCAAACCGGCTTGATACCCCAAATCGCCTCTTCGAACGGCTTCGGCTGAAGTTCAAAGAAAGTCCCGTGGATATCCATCAGGAAATGCTCGGTCTCGACTTCACGGATTCTCATCCACTCGGTCTGCCAGGCATGATTGAAGGCGTGGCTTGCTTTGGGTAACCGGTAGCGATGCCAGGTTCCTTCAATCAGCACCTGGAGAAGAACCGAAGATTCATCCCAGCCCGTGCAGAAGATTGCCTCTCCCAAATTGAGCCGTCCGGCGCAATCCATATGCGGCTTGCCGCTGAGTTTCCTCCAAGATTTCCCGTCGTATTCAAAGAGTCCGGCCTGATCCTCACCGAATTCGTAAAAACCGTTGTTGGCCACGATCACTCGTCCCTGACCGGTGCAACCGCCTTTGAAATGGGGGCGGCTGGCTAATCCTGCTTCTTTGGCAATATCGAAGAGTTGTCTTGGCTTGAGATCACGGACATCCATCTCAAAAAACAAACCTTCCATGGTCTGATAGTAGACACGGTTGGCAGGGTCGGTCAGGTGCCGCATGGTGGCAGTCAACCGATGCCGCTCAAAAGCGGAGATAAAACGCCAGTTCCCTCCGGCATCGATCACATAGGGACCGATAAGCGCCTGGTTGGACTCGTGGTGAATGAGTCGATTGGCATGCGTGCCGTCGTGGGTATGGACCCTTTCGACGGTTTTCAGATCATCGCCAATCCTGTAAAGAGCCAGTCCGGTTCCCGTGCTCCTCATATGGCTGTTATAGGTCACTGCCCACAGCGATTCCGCCCAGGGCATCAAAGCCCCAACACCGCATTCTGAGCGGACTGGAGCCATATCGGCGCGGAATCCGATATTGGGTATGCCGGGAAAATGGGATTGCGCTTTCAATGCCGGAATGGAAAAACCGGCCAAGGCCAACCAACGTCTGCGGGAAATCGTCATCTGCCTCCTCCTTCTCCAAGAGCATATCTATTCTCCACCTCCGATACCTGATGCGGAACACAAAATCCCGAAATGGATGGGCCGGACCACAGGCTCCATTGGACACCAATAGCCGGTGATGCGCCGCCAGGGGGCATCCGCCTTGCTTCCCTGTTATGCTCAAAGTGCGCCAATGAGATTCCGGTAGCCCTCCGGGCGCGGGCGAAATAAAATGCCGAAATCGATCTGCCTCGAACAACCATGCCGGGTTCAGGGAGCGATTTGACGGCAGCACTTCGGGAGGACCTTAAACATGGATACCCGATCTCTTGATGCGGCAATCCAGGACCTGCAAGCACGCAAAGACGCCTGGGCACAACTCGCGATTCCTGCTAAAAGGAAATATCTGGCGGCTGTCAGGGTGAAGCAGGCTGCGATCGCGGAAGCTATGGTCGCTGCTGCAGCCGAGGCAAAAAAAATCTCGCCCGGCCCTATCGAAGCGGAAGATTGGGCCGGAGGGCCTTACTGTATCCTCCGTTACACCCGATCGATCAACAGGACTTTGCAGCAGATAGAAACCCACGGCGAGCCGCTCATCGGCCGTCGAACGGTGCGCACTCTCCCGAACGGCAAGGTTGCTGTCAGAGTATTTCCGGAGGATCTGTCCGACAGGCTTTTGTACGCGGGTTTTACCGGTGAAGTATGGATGCGCAGCGGGCTGACAGCAAATAGCCTGCGGGATGCCACGGCGCAGTTCTATCGGAACCCCCGCCCATCGGGCAAGGTCAACCTGGTGCTGGGTGCGGGTAATGTCGCCGGCATCGGACCGCTCGATGTTCTCACCAAACTTTACGTTGAGGGGAAAGTCAGTCTCCTGAAGCTGAATCCTGTAAATCAGTATCTTGGCCCCTTCATTGAGAACTTTTTGAGCGATTTCATTCGTGACGGCTTCGTGCGTATTGCCTATGGAGGCGCAGATGTGGGCCAATATCTGTGCGATCACCCGGGGATCGAGGAAATTCACATCACCGGAAGCCACCTGACTCATGATGCCATCGTTTTCGGGCCAGGCGAGGAGGGATTGAAGCGAAAACTATCCAGTGATCCGCGGCTGAAGAAACCGATCACCAGCGAACTGGGGAACGTCAGTCCCGTGATCGTCGTCCCGGGGCCGTGGAAAGCATCGGACTTGAGATTCCATGCCGCCAATATTGCGACACAAATGATCAACAACTGCGGCTTCAATTGCTGTGCTGCCAAAGTGCTGGTCCTGCAGGAAGGCTGGCCGCAGGCCGCCACCCTCAAGGAAGAGCTGATGTCGATCCTGGCAGCAGCCCCGCGAAGGAACGCCTATTACCCGGGTGCCGAGGAAAGGTATGACCGGTTTGTCTCCTCAGTCCCGAATGCACGGGTCGCGGGTCCGCGAACTCCTGGGATCCTCCCATGGACTCTAATTCCGGATCTGCCTCCCGTGGATGCCACGAACCTGTGCTACACCACAGAGTCTTTTTGCGGATTGATGGCGCAGACTTCTCTGCCGGAGACTGACAATGCCGGGTTCCTGGATCACGCCGTTGAGTTCTGCAATGATTCCCTGTGGGGCACCCTGAGCGCCTGCGTCATCGTCCATCCGGAAACCGAACGAGAGCTGGGGGCAAGATTTGAGAATGCCATCGCTGCGCTCCGATATGGAACGATTGGGATCAACCATTGGCCGGGGCTTAGCTTTGTGCTGGGCTCTACCACCTGGGGGGCGTTCCCCGGTCACACTTTTCAGGATATTCAAAGCGGCATCGGGGTGGTGCACAATTCGCGCCTCTTCGATCAACCCGAAAAGACCGTGATTCGGGGGCCGTTCCGGATGTGGCCAGAGCCCGCATGGTTCGTCACGAACCGGGCGGCTCACAAGATTTTTCGGAAACTGGTCCAATTTGAAAAGAATCCCAATTTTATCAATCTGGCAACCGTCATCGGCACCGCGATCCGGGGGTAAGACAGGACCTGGTTGGGAGAGATGCATACTTCCCGATAAATAATGTTCTATAATCGCCCGGTCGAAGCCGGTGGCTCTGGCTGAGAAAACATGAGAGTGATTGGACGCCGCCGGCGTAATTGCGGCAACGAAAGAAGGTTTTTTATGAATGAGAGGCTGAACCAGGTAAGCAGGCGTGAATTCATCCAGGCGGCAGCCGCGGCCGGAGCCCTCGGATCAGCGACTCCACTTCGAGCCACACCTCCAGCGGCGGAAATCAAAGTAGGCCTTTACAGCATCACGTACGGGGGCGTCTGGTATCGAGGAGAGGCTCTCACGACGGAGCAAGTGATCCAGCGAGCGAAGAAATTCGGCTATCAGGGAGTGGAAATCGATGGCAAACGCCCGCATGGAAATCCGCTGGATATGCCTAAATCCCGATGCCGGCAGCTCCGGAAACTGGCGGACGATCAGGGCATTGAAATTTATGCGGTTGCCGCCAACAACGACTTCAGCAGCCCTATCCCTGAGCACAGGGAGGCCCAAATGGTCTACCTTCGTGAATTGTTACGGATGACAGCAGACCTCGGAGCCAAAGTGGTGAGGGTGTTCCTGGGCTGGCCCGGGGTAACTCTAAAACCTGAAGGCGGCGGCCGTTATGATATTGCGAAGGCAGTCTGGCAGGCGGAACACAAGGATTTTACGGAGGAACAGACCTGGGTCTGGTGCCGGCAGGGAATGGTCGAGGCGTCCCGACTCGCCGGAGACTTCGGTATAACGCTGGCGCTACAGAACCACGCGCCGGTCATCAATAAAGGTTACGTGGACGTCTTGAAAATGGTCGAGGAAGTGAGCTCGCCCCAGTTGAAAGTGTGCTTTGATGCCCGGCTGGAGCATTCATTGACCGAAGCCGAAGTTCGCAAAGCGCTCAACCTGATCGGGTCGCGCCAAGTTCTCTGGCATTTTGGCGGGGAGTACGATTCCGGCCCTTCGGGAATTGCTCTGAAGGGGGACGAAAAAGCCCTCGCCGAAGTGCTGGGCTTACTCGACATCGGCTACCGAGGCTGGGCCGGATTCGAGCTATGCCACCCCCTCCCGGAAGTGAACGGGAAAACCGTCGGCATAGATTTTGTCGATAAAAATGCTCAGCTGGCGCTCCGATATTTGCAGGGAATTATCGTCGAGGGGAAAAAACAACATTCCGCCTGAAGCTGACATCGGTGAATGCTGTCACGGATTCAAGCCAGTCAGGACGAGGCTGATCAAGGGTTCAGGACACTTGCCAGGACCGACTGCATCTCAGAAATCTTGTAGGGTTTGGTTAGCACTGCTTTGAAACCGAAGTCCCGATAGTTGCTCATGATGGGATCATTGGAATAGCCGGATGAAACCACGGCTCTCACCTTGGGATCGAAATCAAGCAAAGCCGCAATGGCATCTTTGCCTCCCATCCCCCCAATGATGGTGAGATCCATGATGACGGCATCAAAGGGATGCCCGGATTCGTGTGCTTCCTTATAAAGTCTCAGCGCTTCGGTACCGTCGGATGCACCTATTCCCTCGAAACCAAGGTGCGACAACATACGTAGGGCCAATTCGAAAACCAGTGGCTCGTCATCCATAACCAGCACCCGGCCTCCGGGAGAGACTGGCAGCACATCAGTCCTGATAGATGAAGGAAGGGGCGCATCGGAGGCAGGCAGCAGAACCTCGAATGTAGTCCCAGCCCCAAGCTTTGACTTCACACTGAGATGCCCCCCATGCCTCAGAACAATGGAGTGGCTGATGGCGAGCCCGAGTCCACTGCCCTGCTGTTTGGTTGTAAAGTAAGGATCAAAAATTCTCTGGAGCAGTTCGGCAGGTATCCCGCTTCCGGTGTCGGCCATTCTGATTTGCGCATACTGCCCGGGTGGAAGCTTTTGGGCGTTATCCTGTCCCAGTTGGACAATTGTTGCCGAGGCGGTGAAGACGCCGCCCGCAGGCATCGCCTGAACGGCATTGATAGCGATATTGTTGATAACCTGCGAGATCTGGCCCTCGTCCGCTTCGATGGTTATGGGAGTTTCCGGAACCTCAAGGTAGAATTGGATCGCGGAGCCACGGCAGGCAAACGAGGCTGTTTCCCGCAACACCCGACCGATATCCAACACGGTTTTGATCGGGGCTCCGCCTTTGGAAAATGTCAAAAGCTGATGGGTCAGGTCCTTGGCACGCATGCTTCCGCGTTCAGCTTCAGCAAGACAATTGTCCAGATCGGAGTGAGACATTGAACCGTGCCTGGCCACCGAGATATTTCCCAAAATTGCGGTCAGGAGATTGTTGAAATCATGGGCGATCCCGCCCGCCAGCAGCGCCAGAGACTCAAGCTTCTGACGTTTCATTTCGCTGGATTGGAGTTCCTCCTTGGCGCGCAGACGCTCCGAGATATCGCGGAAAATGCCGAATACGGCCGGCCGGCCCTGAAGCTCGATTCGGCTGGCGTTCACTTCTACCGGGATCCTGCGCCCGCTGACATGTACCAGTTCTGTTTCTATCGTATCCAACCGATCTTCCTGGGCGCGGGAGCGGAAATTGCGCCTCGAGCGACTTTCAATATCCTTCGGATGGAGAATGGTATGATGCGCACCCCGAAGTTCCTCTGCCGTTCGTCCGGTCAAGACGGTAACCTTGCCGTTGACATCCAAAATGAGCCCGGATTCCGCATCGGCCACGACGATCGCATCGTTGGCACCTTCGAATAGTCTGCGATAGTTCTCTGCGCTGTCGCGCAGGCGCCGCTCCATGTCGAAGCGTTCTGTAACATCGCGGATGATGCGGTGGATGAAACTTCGCTCTCCGCGCTCAAAGTAATGCGCTCGAACCTCCACAGGAAATCGATCGCCGTTTTTTCGAATGTGCTCGGCGAAGTATTCGAAGTGCGAGCTGGCTTTCAGGCGGGCCGTATCCGCCTGGTCTGTCCCGGGTTTTCCGGTGGAGCTTAACGACCCGAGCGGTTTGCCGATCAGCTCGTCGCGGCTGTATCCATAGGTTTCGAGCGCCCGTTCATTCACTTCCAGAATTTTTTCCTGGCCATCGGTGAGAATGATGACATCGTTGGCAAAACGGGTCAGGTGATCGAAAGACTCGACGAGAGCTTCACGGCGGGTCTGTTCCTCGTACAGCCTCCGGTACAACGAAGATTGCCGTCGCTGCAGGGCAAGCAGGAAGATCGCAGCCACAGCCAGGGTCAGCACACCGGCCAGGCCGCCAAACCGCCAGGCCTCTCTGCGTGCCTGCACCAGGATGCTCGCGGTCGGAATCGTAGTAACGATCCACCATTCTGTTTGGCCAACGCGGTGGACGGCCATGACATTCGGATTCCCCCGGAAATCGATCCCGTCGAACACTCCTTCTTTACCTTCAAGAACCCTATGAACCACCGAGCCGCTTTTGGATGCCGGGATCATGGCTCCGGCCGGAGGCACTGTCGGTGTGCCGGGACTGTCGAGCACAGTCACGCCATCCGATTGCCGGCGCACCAGCAGGCTCTCGGTATTGGTGCCCGGAGCCGGCCGGCCGCGGATTTTGCCTGAAAACTCCGGACGCGAATCAATCTCGACTGCCACAAACGGCCGCAGCCCGTGGCTGTCCGGGGTCGCCTTGATCAGTGGAATTGCCAGCACCATCCAGGAACCTCCGCCGGCTGAAGGCTGCGGATCAAATAGCTGCGGACTGTTCCCTTCAGGGATTTTTCCCGCAAATCGGCCATCGGCGCCGACGAGATGCCTGGCCGGATTGCCGACGCTGCGCCGCAATGCGCCATCAGAATCCAGCAGGATGGCGCATCTATAATCGGGACGGGTCAGCAAAATGGCTGTCATCTGATCCCAGGCCTCACCCGCATTCGAATCGTTAGCATCGAGGAGCAGATTCCTGGACAGGGATATAAACTGATCGTTTGAAGCCAGAGCGCCCGCTTCGGCCAGCCGGGCATCACGCCATGCCCGCACCTCATCCGCACGGTTTCTCGTGGAACTGAGCGTCGCCCTGCGGCTTATATCCAGCAACCAATTCCTCTGGGACCGGTAGGTGAACCAACCGGTGACCGCCGGGGCAAGAATCAGGGCCATGAGGCCGGAAACCAGGAGAAGCATTCTGGCTGAAGCCGCTTTTGTAATGGACACGGAATACCCCAGTTCGAAAGACAGATATCCTCAACCGGTCTGAGCAGCCGATCGATTATTCTTTATGGCAGCGCGGAGATCACCATCCCCATGGATTCCGAATCGGGCCTCAGCGCAAATTGGTGGCCTTGAACCGCATTCCCTGTACGCTGGGTTTTCTTTGCGAGTACGGAAAAGTTCCATCACCTGATGATCTGAGTGTAGGGTTCGCTGCGGGAAGAATCAAGCTCGACCGCAAAAAACCTGACGCTAGGGTTGTTGTGCCGAGCCCAGGATCTCCGCGCAGAAGGCCGGGTTAGGCTGCACGCGGGGGTCCGGCATCAGGAATACTGTGTACCGCGTTTCTTGTCCGACTCGAACCTATGTGTTAATCTTCCATTCCTTATTATCACGGAGCCAGTGAATGGATAATGTGCAGTCTGCCAACCCGATAATGGAATTCCGCAAATCAACCATCCGGGAGTACTTCGAATCCATAGTCATAACAGCAATCATAGCCTTGTTCGCCACCACCTTCGTAGTCCAGGCCTTTAAGATCCCAACAGGGTCGATGGAATCAAACCTGCTCATTGGAGACCACCTCCTGGTGAACAAGTTCATCTATGGGATCCAGGACGGCTTCGCAGCTAAGCTAAGTCCATATAAGGATCTGAAACGCGGGGATGTTATCGTATTCAAGTATCCCTTAAGTCCCGAGGTGGCCTATGTCAAGAGACTCATCGGACTCCCAGGGGACAAGGTGGAGATGGTGGGGCGCACCGTCTTTATCAATGGCAAGGCGCTTCAAGAACCCTATACTCAGTACATTGATCCCGGAAGCATCTATGAGCGGTTTGGGCCCTACAATGTTCCTGAGGGCCAGTATTTCGCCATGGGGGACAACCGCGATAACAGCCAGGACAGCAGATTCTGGGGTTTTGTTCCACGGGACCACATCATCGGAAAAGCGCTTGCCATCTATTGGTCGTACGAAACCCCGCGCGACGAATACCTGCAGACCAGCGTGGGTGATCGGTTCAAGCAGTTCGCGGATGTTTTCCTGAATTTCTTCACCAAAACCAGGTGGCGCAGGACACTAAAGGTTATTCGATGATGCCGATCACGGCCGGCAAAGAACACACCAAAATCAAGCAATGCCCGCCCTCGCTGCTTCGACTGGTTTTTCTTACATGCATTTTAGCGGTAGGCATGACAGCCGCCAGCGGCGCTCCTCCCCAGGCGGAAAGCCCTTCGCCCCAAATATCGCCTCGAGCCTCGGCAAAGTGCGGCAAAAAGATCGCCGAGCTCCAGGGATTTGCCGAGGATAAGGGATCGCTCAAAAACAAAACGACGCGGCTGACGGAAAACGAAATCAATTCCTACCTGGCCCTGGAATTGAAATCGAAGTACCACCCCTGTCTGCAGAATCTTCAAGTAACATTCGAGGAGAACAAGCTCAAGGGAGTGGCGTCGATCGATTTCGACAAGCTGAGCCTCAATTCCACAAAAACTGTTGCCCGGATGTTGGCCAAGCTCCTTTCGGGAGTGCATGCCTTGTCGATGGAAGGGAAGCTGGAAGCGGCAGGGGGCAAAGCAAATTTCGTCCTTGCAGAGGCCAGATTCGATGCGTTGGTGCTGCCAAATTTCCTTGTGGAAGAAATCATTACCGCGGTCGGCAAAAAGCAGAAACCGCCCTTTGATCCGATGCAGCCCTCCCAGATGCCCTACAAGATCGACAAAGTAGAAGTGCACAAAGGTCAGATCACCGTTTTCCAATAAGCATCAACAGTTTGAGCCAACTCCCCATAGTCCCGGATGCCTCTCCGCATGGTAGAAACCCGTGAATCTGTGCGAGATCAAGCGGATTTTCTGTGCTAATATTGAGGGTTCAATTTAAGTATCTCCAGCTGGAAAATGAGGTAAGCGATGGATCAGAGAGAGTTGAAGGCAAAACTGGCTACTGCCGGATCCGATGAGGAAAAGATATCCTTGCTCGATGCTTATGCCGAGCACTTGTTTGAAAAGGAAAAGTATCGCGAGGCCGTAACCCATTATGAGAAGGCGCTGGCCCTGGCCAAACAGCCGAACATAAAGGCTTACCTGTCCGGGCAAATCGGGATATGCCACTACAACTCGGGACATGATGATGAAGCGTTCGAGATGCTGCTGAAATCGGCACGATTGTTCGCTCCCGACAAGCCCGGATTTATGGGCGACATGTGCGGCTTTGTTCACTTCCACCTCGGTTCCCTTTATGAGTACTACGGCAAGCTCTCCCGCTCCCTGGAGGCGCGCCGTGTCTGCGAGCGCTACATTGATCAGCAGGAGAAGGACACCAAGTGGATGCTCTACACCGGCATCAGCCGCGTATACGAGGCTATGGGCCAGCACGACGCGGCGATCCGATATTCTCAGAAAGCCATTCAGGTCCTCAGCGACGACGATCCGAGCCTGGCCTACCTCTACGAAAGCATGGGAAACAACTATATGAGCCTCAAGCAGCATCACGAGGCCATCAAGTCGTTTCAGAAGGTGATGGAACTGGATTCGAAGTTTGAGCGCCTGGACGAAGTGCAGCTCAAGATGGCGGATTCGTATCACGAGCTGACCAATCACCGGATGGCTCTTGACAGCTATAAGAAGCTGTTGGAGTTGAAGCGGATTACAGGAGACCTCCGGAATGTCACCTGGCTCTATGCCAAAATCGCCCACTGCCATTTCACCGTGGATGAATTTGAAAAATCGCTGCTTATGGCGCTTGAAGGGCTCCATCGCCGCCCCAAGGACAAGGTTGAACATGCGGAGATCCGCAGTTACCTCACGAGCAATTACTATGAGCTCGGACGCTACCGGGAAGCCGTAGTTGAAGGAGAGAAAACCCTGAAGATCGCAAGCCGCTTCCCGAGCGACGATTTTTTCTATTTCCGGATGGCGCTGGCCTACCACAAGCTGGGAGACGCCAAAGCCTTCAACCGGTATCGCAACATTTGTCAAAAGTTGTTTAAAGGCGACGGCTGGAACAAATACCTGGAAAAGCTCAAGTAGGCAGCCGGTTCAGGGCGCTTATCGGGCGGCGAAGCAGGTTCGGCAGAGGAGGTCATGATAAGAGCTGCCCGGCGAATTGTGGAGAAGCTGCGAAAGCACGGGCATGAAGCATTCTTTGCCGGCGGCTGGGTAAGGGACCGCCTGCTGAAACGCAGGCACAACGATGTCGATATTGCCACCAGCGCCCCCCCCGAAGAAGTTTCCAGGATATTCCCCGGATCCGTCCCGATTGGAGCCCGTTTCGGCGTCATGCAGGTCCGTGCTTATGGCCGGTCCTATGAGGTAGCAACCTTCAGAAGCGACTCTTTCTACCTGGACGGAAGGCATCCTTCTTCCGTCAGCTACTCGGATCCGCGCTCCGATGCACTCAGGCGGGACTTTACTATTAATGGGCTTTTTTATGACCCGATTTCGGATCGGGTGATCGATTTCGTCCGGGGGCGTTCGGACTTGATAAGCCGCGTAATCCGCACCATCGGTGAGCCGGTCATCCGCTTCGGTGAAGATAAGCTCCGATTGCTGCGCGCCATACGATTTGCCTGCGCACTGAATTTTTCCATCGACCCCGCAACATGGAATGCGATCCTCGAAATGGCTCCGGGAGTATTGCAGGTCAGCTGGGAAAGGATCCGCGACGAGGTTTTGAAAATCCTCACGGGGCCTGATCCCGAAAGAGGGCTGAATCTGCTGCAGGAAAGCGGGCTGCTGCGGCAAATCCTTCCCGAGGTGGAAGCGATGCGGGGCGTCGAACAGCCTCCTGAATACCATCCGGAAGGCGATGTGTTTGTTCACACGAAGCTCGTTCTCCGTTATCTACGCAAGCCTTCGCCGGTTCTGGCCTTGGGAGCCTTGCTCCACGACGTCGGGAAGCCAGGCACTTTTCAGCAAAAGGAACGGATCCGCTTTGACGGGCATGTGGAAGCGGGCACCTCGCTGGCTGAGGGAATCTGCCGACGGCTGCGAATGTCGAAGGACGATACGGAACGTGTCGTCGAGCTGGTCCGGCATCACCTGCGATTCATGCACGTCAAGGAAATGCGGCGCAGCACCCTGGTCCGATTTCTGCGCACACCGCATTTTGAAGACCATCTCGAGCTTCACCGAGCCGACTGCCTCGGAAGCCACCGTGACCTGGAATACTATCGTTTTTGCCGTGAGGAGTGGCTTCGGCTCCGATCGGAGCCGGCCCAGGTCCCTCGATTGATCAATGGGGATCAACTGATTTCCATGGGGTACACTCCTGGCCCATCCTTTTTAGGCATGTTGCGGGCTGTTGAGGACCTTCAGATTGAAGGGAAACTGAAATCCACCGAGGAAGCCAGGGAATACCTGTTGAAAACATTCCCTTTGCCGCCTGCACATGGAAACTGAACGGGGAGAAAGCATTTGGATCCTTTTGAAGTAGGCTCAGAAGTGACGATCTCGGCAGCGGGAGTCCGGCGATTGCGGCGCGGGCACTTGTGGGTTTACTCAGGCGACGTAGTCCGTGAACCGGAAGGCCCGCCGCCCGCCATGGTCCGGGTTTTGGACTCTGCTGGCAATATGGTGGGACACGCCTTCTATAGCCGGAAGTCTCAAATCAGGATCCGGTTACTAAATCGGGATGCTGCATCACCAGTCCCGGCTTTTTTCCGCGAAAGAATCAGATCCGCCCTGCACCGCCGTCCGCCTTCGAGTCTGGACGGCGCCCATCGGATCATTTTCGGCGAGTCCGACCTGCTCCCTTCGATCGTTGTCGATCGGTATGGCGAATATCTCGTCCTCCAAACCCTTTCCGCAGGCGCGGATGCTCTCAAATCAGCTTGGGTTGATTTACTCACGGAGGAGCTTCGTCCGAAAGGAATCCTGGAAAGAAATGACGTTAAAACCAGACTGCTCGAGGGGCTTCCGGAAATCAGCGGGGTGCTGATGGGTGAGGTCCCCGATGAAGTTGCGATCGCCGAAGGGGCGGTCCGGTTTCGGGTTCGACTCAAGGAGGGACAGAAGACAGGCTTCTTCCTGGACCAGAGCGCGAACCGGATCGCGGCCGGACTCTATGCGCATGGCCGTGGCCTGGATTGCTTCACCAATACAGGGGGATTCGGACTCCATTTCGCCGGCCGTTGCGAATCGGTCCTGGCTGTAGATATTTCGGATGCCTCCCTCGATCAGGCTCGTCGCAACGCCGAGTTTAATGGCAGATCCAACATGGAATTCCGCTCGGCCAACGTTTTTGATCTCCTGCGCGAGCTGGAAAAAGCCGGTGAAAATTTCGACATCATAAGCCTGGATCCACCGGCGTTCGCGAAAAACCGAGCCGCGCTGAAGGGTGCAATCAGCGGATACAAGGAAATCAATCTCCGGGCCATGAAACTTCTCCGTCCCGACGGAATTCTCATCACATCCAGTTGTTCCTACCACATGTCGGAGGAGCTGTTCGCCGGGGTGATCCTGGATGCGGCGAATGACGCTCACAGGCATGTCCAGGTATTGGAGCGCCGCGGTCAAGCGCCAGACCACCCCGTCCTGGCTGGGATGCCGGAAACGCATTACCTGAAGTGCTTCATTCTCAGGGCGCTCTGAACCTCATTTCCAACCATGTTTCGAGGCGCGACCGTAGTGATGCTCGCCTGGAGCGTGACCGGAGAGCGGCACAGGCCCTGCCTGAGGTGTGGTGGGGAGCCCGGAGGTGATCCGCGCGTCAGAAAAAAGGGATTTTCAATAGCGGAATAAAACCGGGATCAACCGGGAATCGAGTCGCGGCTCCTGCAATTGGCGCGGACGGATATCTGTGCAATTCCGTCCGCGCCGTTGCAGGGAACACTATTTCGCGGGAGCTGCAGCGGGAGCTGCGGCAGGAGCCTTGGCCGCTTCCTCGGGGGTGGCGTCTTTGGCGCAGCGGCAGCCGAAATCATAAAGTGATTTGGGCAGGTAGGCCGAACGATCCCACAAATGGGCACGGGCACCGTAAATCCGGGAGGACGCGCCGCGAACGACACGGTAGGTCTGCCCGAAGAACTTGTCTTTCCTGTTGCTGCCCTTGTAGGGCTGATACCACGAGGCCGTCCATTCCTGCACATTGCCCAGCATGTCATAAACACCATAGGGGCTGACGTCCTGATACTGTCCGACATTGGTGGGCTGGCGCATGCCGGCTTCGTAGGTATTGCTCAGAGCGGCATCCCATTTGTCGCCGAACGGGTATCGCCGGCCATCGGTGCCCCGGGCGGCCTTTTCCCACTCAAACTCCGTCGGGAGCCTCTTGCCCAACGACTTGCAGTAAGCTTCCGCGTCGTTGTAGGTGATGTAAACGACCGGGTACTTGGCCTTGTCCGGGGTGAAAAAGGATCTCCAGTCTTTACCTTCTTTGGCACCCTCACCTGAATATCCGGTTTTTACTGCGAAATCGAGGAACTCGTAGTTGGTAACTTCATATTTGTCGATCCAATATGCGGGCAGGTTCATTTTGCTCTGCGGGAACGCGGGAGAGTCTTTTTCGTCGTTCGACCCCAGGATGAACTCACCGGCGGGGATAAGAACCATTTCCCCGGGAGTAACAGCCGGCTTTTCCGGAACACTCGGTTTTTCGGTTTTGGTTACGGCTTCTTCCTTTGTGCCGCAGGCAGCCAGGCTGAAAACCATGATGACACTCAGCAAAAAAATAAAAGTTTTCCTAATCATGAGATCTCCTTCGAGTTCCAGCACTTATCCACACTTCGAAACGGGCCGATTATATACACCGCTCATTTCCCCGTCAATTAAGATGCGAAGCACTCCGCATCGCGCTTGCAAGCAGGGGTGTGACCCATTAAGATCGCATATCAAGAGGCAAAGCCTTTCACGTTCGGCACATCGATTCTGGGGCAGGCATGGCGGGAATTTGCACGAAACTCAGGATGGACCTGGAGATCCGGCCGGAGTCCTCAGACCCGGGTGCAGCTTCAGTGGTAAAAGACCCCGTCACCAGGCGCTTTTACCGCTTCACTCCGGAGCAGACCTCAGTTCTGAAGCTCCTGAATGGATGGCATGATCCCTGCGAAATCGCCCTTGCCGTCGAGGAAAAATCAGGTAAGTCCATCAGCCCGTCGCAGGTCGAGGATTTCATCGGGAATCTCCGGAAATTCCTCTTGCTGGATGAGCCGATTGTCTGGAAAAAGCTGGAAGGTTTGAGGCCGATTCGCCGCTGGTCCATCCGGAGGCTCCTGCAATTCAAGATTCACCTGGTGAATCCCGATGCCTTTCTGACCGGGCTGGAAAAGCGACTGGCTTTCTGCTTCCGGCCCGCATTTCAGTGGGCATCGGCGGGACTGCTTTTTTTAGCCGTGTGCGTTGCAGTGTCGAATTACGAGGAATTGTTCCTTTCCATGAGTTCCCTTTTCACGATCTACTCGGTTCCGGTGGTACTGGCATTGGCGTTTCCGGTGATGACGATTCACGAAATCGCCCATGGATTGGCGCTTAAGCACTTCGGCGGCAAAGTGCACGAGATGGGTCTGATGGTCATGTACTTTATCCCTGCATTTTACTGCAACGTGGATGACGCCTGGATGATGCCGCGAAAGCAGCGGACGCTGGTAACACTGGCCGGTGGCTATGCCCAGATCCTGATCTGCGCGCTGGCGGTGGTATTCTGGAGAATTCTTGCGCCGGAAACGCCAGCAAGCCGCCTCTTGGTGGTGGTGATCGCGTTCTCTTCGATTCAGACTCTTTTCAATTTCAATCCGTTGATCAAGCTCGATGGATATTACCTGCTTAGCGATCTACTGAATCTTCCCAACCTCCGGCAAAAGGCCTTCGGATCTATTAAGCAACTTTTCATGGCCGCCAAGGCGCATGGGTCAGCTCCCGATGAGCGCATGCCCGAGAGGCCCAGGTGGATTTTCCTGAGTTATGGATTTTCGGCAATTGTTTTCACCGGGGGGATCCTTGTTTATCTGTTCTCAAGGCTGGCGACCTGGATTTTATCGGAATATCAAACCTGGGGCTTGGTGGCGCTTTCGGGCATTCTCCTGGTGGCCGTTGGAATTGATAAACCAGCGGCTGAAGACCCCAAAGCCGCCGATGGGAAAAAGCGATTTTCGAAGAAATGGAGGCCGGCCTGGGCAGTGCTGATCCTCGCCGCCGGCAGTCTGCTCCCCTGGGAACTGAAGATAGCGGGCGACTTCGTGATCGTGGCGAATCAAAAAGTCCTGGTCGCACCTGAGGTAGACGGGGTTTTGAAAACGATCGAGGTGCGGGAAGGTCAGGCGATCCGTGCCGGACAAACTTTGGCCAAAATGGAAAACCTCGAGCTCAGAAATGATTACGAGGAAACCCGTGGGGAACTGGCATCCAAGAAAGCCGAATTGGATTTGCTTCGGGCTGGAAGCCGCCCGGAAGAGTTAGAGCGTTCCCGCCGCCTGGTCGAAACCCGCAGGGCCGAATTATCCAGTCTGAGGCAGGTTGATCAGGAAAAGAGCGTGATGCGAGAAGTAGTGGCACGGAAAGAAGCCGAGAAGGAGAATGCCGGTCAAAATGCGCACCGTTCCCGACAACTTCTGGCTCAAGGCCTGATATCGAAGGCGGACGCCGAAAGAGATGAGACCGCATTAAAGGTAGCTGACAAAGGATTATCGGAGGCGCTGGGTCAGCTTCGAATGCTGGATGAGCGGACGGATCGGTTGATTCGGGTTAAGCAGAAAGAATTGGAGCATGCAGAAAGCGAGCTTCTGCTTTTGCGGGCGGGATCGAGGAAAGAATCGATTCGCGCCGCAGAGGAAGAAGTCAAGAAGATGGACGAGAAGGCTCAGATTCTGGCCCGACAAATCAGCCAGTTGGAGATTCGCAGCCCCATAGACGGAACGGTCGTAACACCTTATCTCCAAAACCGGCTAGGGGATTTTCTGAATAAAGGGGACGTTTTTTGTGAAATTGTTAGCGTAGGCAGCGTGATTGTCGATCTCCCGGTGCCTGAAAAGGAAATCGCGGATGTCAGGGCCGGCTACCCGATCACATTGAAGGTGAGGGGTTTCCCGGCTCGCGACTTTGAGGCGAAGGTGAAGACCATTTCGCCGGTCGCTATTGAAAAAGGATCCGAAAGACGGATTGTCGTGCAGGGCGAGCTGGAAAACCAGGATGGCGTTCTCAAGGCTGGAATGACAGGAGTGGGCAAGATCCTTTGCGGTCGCCGAATGATATTGGAGCTGATATCCCGCCGCATGGTCCGCTGGCTCCGGACGGAGTTCTGGGAATATCTTCCCTAGCCCAGCAAAAGGTACAGATTAAAGATGCCGGCATCGAGGAGTGCCGGCTCTCCCCGGCCCTTACACCCTCCACCGGGTGTGCTATTCGAGCCTCCCATTTTAATCAACTAATATTATAATATTAGTGTTTTTTAAATAAAAGTGATCAGATCTGTTGATTTCCTGGTCGCTCCTTCGGCCGGTGTTTTGGCAAAACACCGGAAGTCTTGCTCCTGGAAAAACATTCATATAAAGCCTTTCCATATCAAAACCTGAAATATATGATTTTAATGATTTTACTGAGTTTTATGCAATCTCGGATTTTATGACAAAAAAGTGCTTAATTTTGTTGACATGGTATTTTGGCTTTCTATACTCGATCCAAGGTATCAGGAGTGCAGGGTTCTAGTTTAGGAACCCAATTTTTGCGGCACTGATTGAGATCTTGAATCTATTGTGGGGGAGATGCCGGCTTCTTTTGAGCCGTCATCCATGAACCCAGGCTTTAGAGAATGTGGGAGAACAGCTCTCTCGAATAGCTCTCTCACCCAGTGGACCTCTTTTCGGGCGGCTTGGCCGCCGGAACTTGCAGGCACTGTCTTTCGGCATGAGACATGCCGAGTCTTTTAAAGCCGAAGTCAACCGGATATCGAATAGCGTTCCGTGGTGTTCGCTTGCGGTAGCTGTGTTGCAAGAAACTAATGAAAAGGAACCCTGAGGGAGAGTTGTCCAAATAGCAATCTATCACTTATCTCATTTGTTTTCAAGTATTTAATGACTTTATGAGGCGAGGCGACCAGCCCGCTTTAAGAAATATTGGCACAATGGCGATGAAAAAGAAAACCGGGAGGAGGTCCAGGCATGAAGACAAACGGCGCAATTCTGTGGCTATAGTCACAAATCATTTGGCGTTGCGGATCAACAATAAAATCTATGAAGGAGGAAGCGATGACAAATCCAAGCGCAATTCTGTGGCTTTAATGGCGGCTTACCCATCAATTCTCAATTTAAACTAATGCTTTTAAAGGAGATACCCATGAATACCGAAATCGAAATCCTCGAAAACCGCGAAACCCCTACCATTCTGTGGACCTAGTAGCAGCACTTGGGATGGCCTAGATTGCACCTTTGGAGATTATTATGAATTCAGAAGTGGAAATTCTTGAACCTAGAGATACGACAACCATTCTTTGGACTTAAGCGACGGCGGATATTCCGTTCGCATCTTTGTTTAACTTTTTGCCCTAATGCATCTTAATGTGCGTAAAATTCTGTGGCAGAGTATTATTTTTTCCAGGCTTATCTTCGCTGTATTATGTTTTTGTCAAATCGCTAGCTTATTAAACTGAAAGAGGTTATAATAAGGCGCTTTTTTTTGGAATACAGATTTATCAAAGGCGCTAATGACTTGGTCTCAGCTCCCTAATAAGCTAAGAATTTATATTCTGTCATTTGTTGTAGCAGCTGTTCCAATTCTGATTTGGTCGATTTCCGATCTACATCGCGCGCAGACCGAAACGGGAACAGGCTGGCTAGTACTAACATTTCTCGCCATTCTTACTGTTCCCTTTTTTCTCTTTTTGCCCTCCGTCAACGCGACCATTGGCATAGGCGATTCATATTTAATTGCCATTGCAATGCTCTATGGCGTTTCTCCATGCATAATAGCAACTTTTTGCCATACAGTCATAGCTTCCGTTTTTGGCAGAAACAGACCCAAGGTATACGGTTATCGTGTGATTTTCAATGTCAGTAGCCTTGTATGTGGCTCCTTTTTATATAGTAGCATTTACCACGCTTTGGTGACCCAGCATCAGCAAGCAGAAATGCAGAATATCATATTACCAGCAGTTCTTTTGATGACTACACTTTTTCTTTTTAATTCCATTTCCACATCCATAGCCATCGCTTGGGCATTGAAAGAAAAAGTCTTTGATTTTTGGGCTAAAAATTGCCTGCCTTTGGCCATCGATTTTACGGTATCTTCTGTTTCAGCTATTCTTATTGTTTCTCTCAAACACATTTTTGATAGTCCCAGCGCTCCGCTTTTAGCAGCTCCGTTTGTTGGCTTAGTCTGGGGCTGGAACAAGGTAAATAAATCTCGAGCAATGGAGGCTGAAAAGCACTTATTAGAGCAAGAAAATTTGTACCTGCGCACGGTAGAATCGTTGGCCATGGCGATAGATGCAAAAGATCAAACAACTTCAGGCCATATCCGTCGCGTCCGCGCTTATGCTATGGGACTTGCGAGATTATGTGGCATCCAGGATCCTCGCGAACTGAAGGCGATCGAAACTGGCTCACTTTTACATGATATAGGAAAGCTTGCCATTGATGATTATATATTGAATAAACCTGGCCCGCTTTCTCAACTTGAATTCGAAAAAATAAAAATTCATGCAACTGCAGGTGATGAAATACTTCGTCAAATTCAATTTCCCTTCCCTGTAGCCCAATACGTTAGATGTCATCATGAAAAATGGGATGGAACTGGCTATCCAGATGGCCTATCGGGAACGCAAATACCTCTTGGTGCCCGAATTCTATCTATCGCTGATGCCTATGATGCTATCCGCACCTCAAGGCCCTACAAGTTGTCAGAGCAACTCGGGAATTCTATAGAAATTCTCATCTCTAAAGCAGGCACTTTATATGATCCCCATTTAGTATCCCTTTTCACCCAAAATATTGCAGATTTGGAAAACGTTGCAGATGAAGCCTCCAATAATAACTCCGAACTTTCCTTTAGAAAATTTTTCGACCAGGTAAATACCTCTCTTTCATCTCAAAATTCCACTTCTCTTTCCATTCCGTCCCCTGCCGCAGATTCGGCCAAATTAGTTGCCTTGTCTTCATTTTGTTCTTTTTATGATAACCTTCTTTCCTTAGAGGAGTTCTCGCAAATAATATTGCGACGAATTAGCGATATCATTCACTTCGAATCCGCAGCAATTTTTATTGATCAACATAATGGCTCGATTGCACCATCTCATGTCATCGGATCTCTTTCACCAAACCTAAATAATTTAATGATTCCCTTGGGTAAGGGCATCAGCGGTTGGGTATGTGCACATAAGAAACCAATTTTTAACATCAATCCTGAACTCGAATCCCCGGAAGCAAAAACTTTTTTGATGAATCATAGAGATGTTTTGTCCGTTCCCTTGTTAATTGAGAACCAAAGCATTGGGGCAATTTCTCTTTATTCCATTACTCCACTCTTTTATAACACCAAGGATGTTGAATTGCTTCAACTTTCCTCTTCCTTTATTGCCCCCCCCCTACTCAAAATCATTCAACATTCGAAATGCAATTCTTATCGTTTGGATATAGATCCATTGCTTGGAATTCATACTATGTCCTATCTTTTTACATTTGCACCCACCCTTATCAGCAACTCCAAACTTAGCTCCTCTCCATTTTCTATCATTAATATCCAGTTGAATAATTTATTTAGAAACGCAGTATTGCATGGTCTTCCATCTTCTAATTTGTTATTAAAATCCATTATTCATTCCCTAAAAACTGAAATGCGACAAACAGACATGATTATAAGAAATGGATTTTTTGGATTACTTTTAGTTTTACCCGAGGTCGGAACTCAACAGGCTACAAGATTTGCACAGCGAATACTTTCCCTTATTAAAACTGTATATTTCTCCCAATTTCCCTTCGAAAATTCTCCCTTTGACTGTAAAGTCTCATCATCTACTTTCCCTGATCACGGTACCGATATTTACGATCTTGTTCTTCATACAAATAAGCAATTAATTCAATTTGTTTCTCCTAATTTGTCCGAAAATGAATATTCGCAAAAAACTAGTATAGTGGAGTTCCCGCACAAAACATAATCTTTGCTTAATAATCCAATTACCAAGCTCGTGAATATTTTAGCGAAATTGCTTGTAATTAATATAACATCCATGTCGCTTTAAAAAAACCAATGTACTTGCATACAGCTTTTCTGGGACTCCCAATCTTGAAAGTGCATCCTTATATCGTCCAGCTGTTCCAGCTAGCGCCAAAGAAATTACGGCCCTTACAACTCCCCTGCTTATCTCTCGATTAACAAATGGCTTTTTTACGATTTCATCAAAGCAAACGTCTTCTTTTTCTATTTTTTTTATAATGATATCTGCTACCCTCTTATCATCCGAATTCTCTTCTTGGTTCAAATTGTCACAATCTGTAATTATAAATTCCTTTGTTATAGTGGAAGACGGGCACCTATAAAATGCACTCATTATAATATTTCGTAATTCACGTACATTACCGGGAAAATAATATTCTTGCAATTTAACTAGAGCTTCTTCGCTTATTGCCTTTTTCTCTTTTCCATCTGCGCTATTTGCCTGCCTTATAAAATAGCTAGCTAGTAAGCTAATGTCCTCAAAACGAGTCCTTAATGGCGGCACATCAATTTGTATAGTCGATATTCGGTAATATAAATCCTCTCGAAAGCGACCGTTTTTGACCTCTCGTTTCAAATCTCTATTGGTCGCAGCCAATATTTGAACATCGACTTTTATGGATTTAGATTCGCCAATCCGCCTTATTTCTCTTTCCTGTAAAACTCTCAGCAATTTGCCTTGCAGTCCGAAAGACAAATTGCCAATTTCATCAAGAAAAAGAATCCCTCCGCTAGCGGCTTCGATTAGTCCTATTCGATTTTCAAATGCCCCCGTATATGAACCCTTCTTTGCACCGAATAATTCGCTTTCCCCTAGCCCTTCCGTTAACGAACCACAATCGATCGCAATAAACGGACCACTTGATCTACGGCCGTTCTTATATAACGCCTTCGCAACCAGCTCTTTTCCAACTCCACTCTCACCAGAAATCAGTATGTCTAAAGGAGATTTCGAAATTCTCGTAATTTGCTCCTTTAATCTCTGAATAGCCGAGCTCTCTCCTATTATTTCATTAAAGCCGCCTTTTATTTCCATTCTTTCTCTCTCGATTATTGCCCTTTCTTTCAAAAGTTGGTTGTGCTTGGCATTATAATCGATCCATGATGCAGCGATATTTGAAAATACAGCCATAAAATTAATAGTGGATTCTTCAAGTGCCTCACGCTTTTGTTTGCTATCAGCGTAAATCATTCCTATGAGCTTATCACATGAAATGAGTGGAATACAGTATATTTGCCCTTCAAATTGCCGATGGATGGAAGCTACTGTCACTCTTTTATCATACTTGGCATCCGTACATATAAATATCTCGCGTGTCTCAATGACTTTATCCAATACACATTTTGAAATATCCAATTCATTCATTGTCGCCATATCTATTGTGTTATATATCTTTTTCCATGAACCAGATCCTAGTAAAGGCTCTTGAAATACAATAGTGCAGGCTCGATCAATCTGAAGGGCTTGAGCTATTTCATCAGAAATATTTTTTGAAATAGTGTCAACACTCGCTTCCCCTGCAAACTTCTCAATAATCTTAAACAAAATTCGAAGTTTCTTTTCCTCGGGAAGTTCAATATACCAATCATTTCTCCTTTGTTTTTCCCAATTCATAATTCTGACTTTGCAGCCATTGATCGCATTTTGAATTTTGGTATTGCTAGTATTAATTATAAAGTCCGATTTGTGGACCATCTTCCCATATATATCAAGTGCTTTCTGTGCATAATATGTTGATTTATTAATATTTCCAATAATTTCATGATTTGTTGACATTTCATAAAATATATAAATAATCATTTCTGCATAGTCACATTGTTGCGCAAGTTCCAACGCAACCTTGTAGCTTGATTCCCAATCTGCATTTTCGTCACAATAATTCGAGATCGATCGTGCGCGCATTAATTCTTGAGGAGAAATAAGAATTTTAAACTTCAGTTTAGCCTGCAGGATAGCGTGCATAAGACTCATTTCGCAAACTTGGCATTGCATGAGATAGTCTGATCGATTCATTGAGATATTTTGAAACTTTCGTCAGATCATCGGCCGACAGCAGGGCCTCCGCAATTGTTGTGGAAACTATGCATTTTAGATAGGCATTTCTGCTAAATATTATGTGTTTTCGAATATCCAATAGTTTATCAATTGCTTTAGAGAATTTCCCGTTACTTATTAGTAATTTTGCTTTAAGAATGTCAGCTAATTTTAGCGGAAAATGATCGCCATCTTTTTTTTCGAATGATTTGAGTCTAAGATACCATTTATGAAATGAGATATGATCTCTACATTCATATAGCACACAAAGATACAAATATATAGAATGACATTTTAAATACAGCGGAAGATTTTGCTCCTTTCTATCTACAATAGTCGATAGAAGTTCTCGAGCATTTTCAAAATAACCTTTATTGAGTAAGATTTCCGCCGTTGTTATCTTAGTGGCAATAATAATATGTTGGTTTTGTAGCTTGTCAGTCATTTGGTTCGCTTCTTGAATTATTGACCATGCAGTCTCAACGTCGCCTGATCTACAAAGTGTCTCAGCCTTGTTGACTAGTGTTTGGGCTGTGATTATCACGCTTCGCGTCTTTTGGCTAAAAGTAATGGCTTTTTCGTGATTATAGAGAGCAGCTTTGAACCTGCCCTCCGCTGCTTGGCAAAGTGCAAAATGTGAAAATGCGATCGGCAATAGATCTTGCGCATTTTGGTCAGATAATATTTCAATTGATTTAATCGCTGCCAGAGTAGCACCAGCCAGATCGCCTGAGACTTTCTTAGCCGCCGACATCAAAGCATAAATTCTACCTGCAGTTATGCTTTTAGCATTTCCGTGGTAACATTTTAGTGCTTTTGCCAAAAATGAAAGGGCTTTATTGTTATCCGATTTAATAAGCGAACAATAGGCCAAGGATGCTAACAGAGTTCCATTGGTATCAGCGTGAACATCGGAGCAACTTTTTAATAGCTCAAGTCCTTTCGACGCTGTTGCCGCAGTACTATGAAGATCGCCTTTGTATCTGAAAGCTATTGACAATGCTGCGCAAATCTTGGCTCTAATTAAAACTCCAATTTGCTGGGAGTTTTCATACCTTGCTATCAGAATTTCGATGGCACGGGAGGCGAGGCCTAAACTGCAGCAGACATCCGCTGCCTCCATGGCAGCAATGCAACGCTCTTCCTCACTCAGATGCCGCCCGAAGCGCAGCGCATATTCATAAAAATGCAGCGCTGATTCGTGGGCAAATTCCGCTCGACAAGCAGCAGCAGCCTTCAATGCATAGTCCACAGCCTTCGCATCGCATCGCCCTTGGATAAAGTGCCCCGCCAATTCAACGAGAGCAGTGTGCGGATCCAACTGACCTTCAAGGATCTCTGCAATGCAGCGATGCATCTTGCGACGACTTTTCTCGGGAAGCGCTCCCAAAATCACTTCTGCCGTCAGTGAATGCCGGAAATCATAATAGTCGAGACCATCGCGGGCAATAGCCCTCAGGATCTGCCGTCCCAACAGCTCGTCGAGTGCAACACGGATCATTTCCTCGCGGAATCCGGTGGCCGAGCGCAGGAATTGCAGGGTAACTGCTCGCCCGGTGACCGCAAGCCAGTCCGCCATCAACTTGGCATCCGGCGGGAGCATTCCAAGCCGGATCTTTAGGACAGCCGCTACCTCCGCCGGAGTCTCCAGAGATTCCAGTTGGCTTTCACGAACACACCAACCGCTTTCCTCTCTCTTCAAGGTTCCACGATCTGCCAAATGCTTGAGGATTTCCTCTGTAAAAAAAGGATTGCCTCCGCCTGCAGCATGAATTGTCGCTCCTATCCTCTCGGCAAGCTTCCGATCTCCCGTCATCCCCTTGATCTGTTCCTGGATGGCTCTCTCGGATAGCGGTTCCAACGGAAGGGTTTCGGCGCGCAATTGCCGTATGGTGTCTTTCATCACCCCGCCGACGGCAGCCTGTTCCGATTCCGCCGAACGCACGCTGACGCAAATCAGTATTGGATGCGACATGACATCCGACATGAGATAGTCGAGCACAGTCACGGTCGCTTTATCCGCCCGATGAAAATCATGCAACAGCACAACGGTTGGCCTGACGGACCAGCGCCGAACCAGTTCACGCGTGAGGGTATCCCGGAATTGACCAGCGGCCGCTTCCGTGGTCATTTCGACCGCGCCGGCACTTCTGTCCACAGGCGGCGTTGGAAATTTGAATGGAATCTCTCCCATCGAATCGTGGCGGTCATCAGCAGCAGCCTCCCATTCCAGCAGTTCCCGGAAAGGTCCGTAGGAGGGTCCCTCGATTAGCTGGCAGCGGCCTTCCGCAACCTTCCAACCTTCCAGAACCGCCCAGGTTCGGAACTCCTCCATGATCCTTGATTTGCCACATCCACTTTCCCCCATGACAAAAACCGTCCAGCCCCTTCCGGACTTCTGTACCTGCCCTGCAACTTCCCGCAGTTTCTGAAGCTCCCCTTCCCTTCCTACCAGAGGTGATTGAGCAAAATATTCAGCCCTGACATCGTCAAATCCCGGGAACAGCTTCCGGCCGCAAGCCACGCTGAGTAACCTCGCTGCATCCCAGGCAGTCGATGGCCTGTTATCAGGATTTTTGTCCATTAACATCCGGATGGCTTGTGCTAAACCCATACCCGATTCAAGCCGGAGTATGGGCCGCATGTCGGGATTTCCCTGAAGGTGTTTCTGCACCAGGTATCCCCGCTGGCCTTTTTCAAACGGCATTCGCCGTGACAATAATTGGTAGCAGAGGATTCCCATGGAATAGAGGTCAGCCCTGGCTCCCGGAACCTGCCCAAGAAGCACCTCCGGCGCCACATAGGCAAGATCCCGGATGTTCTGGGAATGCCCTTTGGAAAGCATCCACGGCATCAGACCGTAGCCTGTGATGCGGATCGTCTCAGGATCGTGCTTGCCGCCGGTGATGAGAATATGATCGGAGGTCAAACGGCCATGGAGGATTCCGTGCGCATGAAGATAATGGAGAACCCGACAAACCTGTGCCAGCACCTCAAGAACCCGGTCCTGATCCCACGCTTTAGCAGCGCTAAAGATATCGCTTCCTGAAACGTGCTCTTCCGCAAGAAAAAAGTCGCCATCATTCCCCACCGGCCCTAAATCAATCACCCTCGCAAGGCCAGGATGAGCCAGGCGAGCAAGTTGCGAGTACATGAGCCTGAGCTTTGCGGCCTGATCCGTCCCATCCGCGGCTGACTTCAATATGCGTAACACGACGCGAGAGGATTCTCTTCGCAGGTCCGTACAGATCAGAGCACTGCCCGGTTCTTTCGGATTGGGGATTCTGTCAATTCGATAGCGATCAGCAAGAATGCTGCCTGGTTGAGCCGCAGGAATGTTCATGGAAACACCTCGATTCGAGCAGGTCCGGGGGGTAGAGCAGCCCGCAAAAAAAACAATGACAGGGCAGATCCAGCTGCATCCTCCCTGAAATCGGGTCGCCGCAAGCTGATCTTGACTTTCTGCCGCATTCAAAAACTGAGGGAAAAGAGGAAAATGGATTATAAACCCGCATAATTCAACGCGCCAAACAATATTTGGAGTTCGCAGATGATTCCAATTTAAAAGTGCCGGAAGTTTCAGTCAAAAGACTCCAGTCTGTTCGAGCTTCCAAGGTTCTCCGGATTTCTTCCTCGTATGCAGGCGATTTGAAGCTCTTGACAGCCTGTGCAAATTTGCCGAAACTGCATCCCATGTCCATCCGACGCGTGGCTCCAGCCTTCCTTTTCGTCGTTTTCTCCTCACTTCTTTATTACCTGCCGGCCGAGAGCCAGAAAACGGATTACCTTTCACTTCCCTACCTCAGCGGAGCCCGCGGGGGCACCCTGGTGGCCTCCACTTCGGCGGAACCATCAACTTTCAACCGGATGCTGACACCGGGCTTGGCCAATGCTGTCGTTGCTGAGCGGCTGTTTTCCGACCTTGTCCATTTCAACCGCCTTACGTATGAACTTGAACCGTCGCTAGCTACCCGATGGGATTCCGCCGACGGGAAAACCTATACCATTCACCTCCGTCGAGGCGTGCGCTTCTCCGACGGCAGTCCATTCACGGCCGATGATGTGCTATTCACCTTTGAAGCGCTTTTCGACCCCCGGGTGAAAACGGTTCAGGCCGACCAGCTGAAAATCGAAGGGATTGCGCCGACCTGGACCAGGATCGATGACTACATGATCCGCCTCGCATTCCCTCGGCCGTCAGGCATCGGATTGAGAGCCCTCTCCTCGATCCCAATGTTACCCAGGCATCGGCTGCTGAAAGCATTGCGCGATGGGAAATTCAACGAAGCCTGGAACCCATCGACCGATCCCGCGGAAGTTACCGGCACGGGCCCTTTCCGGCTCAAAGAATACCGTCGCGGCGTCCACATCATCCTGGAAAGGAATCCTTATTTCTGGAAGACGGACAAATCCGGGCAAACCCTCCCGTATCTGGACTCGCTCATTTTCCTGATCATTCCTGACCGCAACGTCGAGGCGTTGAGGTTTCAATCCCGAGAACTTGATGTATTGAACTCCCTGAATGCCGAAAACTATGCGAACCTGCGGCGAACGCAATCATCGGGAGGTTTTGTTCTGCGGGACCTGGGAGCCGGATTGGCGCAGGATTTTATCTGGTTCAACCTCAACCCGGGCAAGGATGCTGCAGGCAACTCGTTCGTGGATCCTGACAAGTGGCGATATTTTTCTAAAAAAGAGTTCAGGCAGGCGGTTTCGCATGCAATCGACCGCGAAGGAATCGCCCGATCGGTGTTGCTCAGCCTGGGGAGCCCCCAATTCGGGCCGATCAGCTCGGGCAACTCGGCCTGGTACAACCCCGGTATTTTGAAGACAAACTATGATCCGGCCAGAGCTCGATCCCTATTGGCATCCCTGGGGCTTCGCGACACCAACGGCGACCAAATTCTGGAAATCGGAACTCCAGCCAGGCCGTTGGAGATCTCTTTGGTCACCTCTCAGGGGAATCTGTTCCGTGAGCGAACAGCCCAGGTTGTCAGAGATAACCTCGCCCGCGTTGGGATACTGGTAAACCTCCAGGCGGTCCCTATGGGTGAACTCCGCGCCAGGGCCTTTGACACTTTCAAGTATGAGGCGGTCCTGTGGGGATTTGACCCGCAGGACGTGATCCCGGATCCTCAGGCTGATCTCTGGTACAGTTTCGGAAGCAACCATTTCTGGTATCCTAAACAGCCCAAACCCGCGACGACCTGGGAGGCCGAAATAGACCAGGTAGTTTCGCGACTGGTGAAAAGCGTTGATCCCGGATTAAGGAAGCAATCATTCGCGAGGGTCCAGGAGATCTGGGCTTCCGAGCTCCCCGCCATGCCTCTCGTGGCGCCAAATGTTCTCACGGCCTGGAGCCAGAGAGTCGGGAACGTGCGGCCATCGATCCTTGGCCCGCAGATTCTCTGGAACGTCGAGGAGTTGACAGTCAAACCCCGATAAAACTGGTCATACCGGGGATAACTCAGGTTTGTGCTCATCCTTCCAGGGATCGAAGGCCGGGCAATGGGTTTTCGGGAACCGGGGCAGAGGATCTCATGAAAATTGCGAAGTTCATTCTGGGACGCCTGGCTCAATTCGCTGCTATTTTTCTGGCGGTAGCCCTCATTACGGTCTTCCTTTCCTCCCTCGTTCCCGGTGATTATTTCTCCAGGCATCTCGGGGATCCAACCATCCAATCCGAAACCATCGGCCGGTGGCGCGAGCAATACGGATTCGACCGCCCCTTTTACCTGCAATACCTCACATGGCTGAAGAGGGCCGCCTCGGGCGACCTGGGTGTTTCGCTCCTCTATCGCGAACCGGTCGGATCGTTGGTAGCGGACAGCCTTGTCAAATCGCTATGGCTGGGGATCCCAGCACTCCTGCTTGGTTTTGGCCTTGGAGTCGCGGCCGGATCCTTTCATGGGATGCTGAAGCCGGGCATTCTGAAAACGTCCATGGATCTGATGAGTTCCCTTTCCCTGTGCTTCCCTTCGCTGCTCTTGGGCCTGGCCGGGCTTCTCATCGCAGCCAGAACGGGATGGTTCCCGCTGGGCAGCATGAGTTCTGCCGGCCTTCCGGACGCAGCCACGGGCTCGTGGCTCCTCGACCGTGTCCGGCACCTGCTTCTGCCGGTGGCCTGCTTGACAGTGCCCATCCTCGCGACGGTCGAACGGATACAATTTGCGGCTGTGCAGCAAAGCTACAACAGCATTCACCTGAGAGCCGCCAGGGCGAGAGGCTTGAGCCGCCGCCGGATTGTCGGCGGACACATCATCCGTCCCGCGCTTAATCCTGTCCTTTCGACCTCCGGGCCCATCGTCGCCGGTGTCCTGAGCGGGAGCCTGGTTCTGGAAGAAATCTTTTCCTGGCCTGGGCTTGGGCATCTGACCTATGTCGCCCTCACGAATCGCGACATTTTCCTGCTCCTTGGATGCATAACGGCGAGCGGAACCTTGCTGGTACTAGCTAATATTATCGCTGAACTGTCGCTCTTTGCTATCGATCCGCGCACCAGCCCCTCGGTTGGGGAGTTTCAGCTATGAATCTGACGGAATTAAGGTGGAAGGGATCGGCTGTGATTTTGATCCTGCTTTGTACAGCGGCTCTGGGGGGCGACTTCCTCTCGCCTGTCCCGGCATCGGAACTGAACACCAGCCTGGTGTTTGCACCACCCTCCAGGCTGCATTTTGCAGACGCGCAGGGCAGAATTCATTGGAGGCCGTTCTTTTATCGGCTTCAGTTGGAAGATCCGGTGGAGTTGACCTACAGGGAAAACAGAAACGACCCGATTTCGGTGCGTTTTTTTTTCACCGGCTATACTTATCGGTTGTTCGGCTTTATCCCCGCTTCGATTCACCTGGCCGGAGGGGAGGGATTCCACCTCCTGGGGACGGACGATCTCGGGCGGGATGTACTGGCCAGAATGCTTAAGGGAGCCGGGACTTCCCTGCTCGTGGTGGCTGCGGGCATATGCCTGTATGCCGTAATCGGGCTGACAGCCGGCACCATCGCGGCGGTTGCGGGCGGGTGGGTCGATTCCCTGTTGATGCGACTTTGTGAAATAGTTCTCGCCCTGCCGGCGTTATATCTGATCCTCGCCCTCCGCGCGATCCTTCCGCTTCGCATGCCCTATAGCCAGACATTTCTTTTGACGGTCGGCACAATCGCCGGCGTGGCATGGCCCACCATGGCCCGGGCCGTCCGGGGTACCGTGCAGCAGATACTCCGGTCCGGATATGTGGAAGCGGCAGTTTCGCTCGGATGCACGCGGATGTTCCTGATCCAACGACACCTTTTACCAGCTCTTCCCCCGCTGGTTTTTTCTCAAATGGTTGTGGCGGCCCCCATATTCCTCCTGGGGGAAATGTCGCTTTCATTCCTGAATATGGGATTTGGCGATGCCACGGAGTCCTGGGGGACCATGCTTCGAGGGATGATGGATTATCGGATACTCACTGATTTCTGGTGGAATCTCGCCCCACTGGGTTGCGTATTCGCAACCCTTCTTTGCCTGAACCTCGCAGGCAGCCCGGCGCCCGCCGAGCAGCAGTCGAGACTCTGACTTGCCGGCAACTTCCTCCGGCTCTGAAATCCCGTATGCAATAGTCCCCTCTCGATGCGATCCGCTGTAATCCGAAACAAACACCTGGCCTGGAGCAGCTGTTCCAATCGTAAAGCGGTCTGGCTGGATATCCGCAAACCGGTTACCGGAAAATCAGCGCGTAGCAAAACACGTCGCAAGGTATATCCGGCAGCAGGTTCGGGAATTCGCAGTAACGTTGGAGTATTCCCTCGCGCGAAAATCCGCATTTTTCAAGAACACGCCAGGAAGGAGCATGGTCGGTATGGCAGAGGGCATACAGCCGAACCAGCCCAACAAGGCGGGCAATTTCGATCACCGCACGGAGACTCTCCGTGGCAAATCCGCAACCCCACAAACTCTTTGCCAGGACATATCCCGTTGAAGCGCGCTGTGGGGTTTCAAACGCCAATCCCGTACTGCCGATGATCCGGCCATCCTCACGCAGCGTGATCAGGTAAGGGCCGGCGGGCCAACACGCCCATTCTGCATCACTGAATTCAAGGAATTGACGGGTGGCGTCGAGTGAACGGTGTTTGGGCCAGGCCAAAAATCGAGTTACCTCCCCGTCAGCAGCGTAGCCGGCGAAGATCGCTTCGGCATCCGCTGTCCGGGGCTTTCGCAGGATCAACCTGTCTGTCTTAAATCGCCGTGGCGCTTTCATGTTGGATTCCGGAAAAAGTGCCGGCTGTGCGATGCAGGGCTAGAATAGGAGTCAGGACATTGAAAGTCCAGGGAATTGGCTGAGGCTTGATTTGACGCAGGCAGCCCGGCACTTTTCGCCGCTTTCAAAGCGGGAATCGAGAGGCGGATGTATAATTTCTGCCAGATGCAGCTTCAGTCTCGGGGAGGGCTGACAGATCGGAGGAACATACCATTTTTACGCAAATCCGCGAATCGAGATCAACCCGCAGCAGACTGCTGAGCCTGGCAGCCAGTGTGGCACTTAACGGTGCGATTCTGACCGGCCTGGCCATCGTGGCGCAGATCGATTCCATGCGATACGCGAGGGAAAGGCTGCGGCATGCGCTGCAGCACGAATTTTCCCAATATCGAATGGTTCTCCTCCTACCAGCCATGCCGGAGCCAAGGTCTGCCCCATCTGCCGAGGTCATAAAGAAGACCAGAGCACCCAAAAGGGGAGACAGACTGAAAGCTGCCGGGGAAGCTTTGCTGGGTAAGATGGATCCGGCATTGGCGGCTTTCGTTCAGGAACATCAGGCGCTGGAAACGATCGTCAAAGATGAATTGACCCGGGATATCGATACCGGCGTACTGGATTTATCCGCCCTGCTTCGAAGCAGCCGCCTGCTCGTATCGTTTGACCTGGATTCAGCTTTGCGGATCGTGGCGCCGCACATCGAGGTATCCTCGGGTGTCCCATCCATCGATCACCTGGCCATGGAACTGGTGATGCTGCTTGAGAAGTACCCCATATTGTGGGCCCTGAAAGGCGTCCACAAAATCAGCGCGTCCATAGTTCTTGAGGAAGAGCAGGTGAAAATAATCCTCACTGCGGTTCCGGAAGATCCTTCAGGAATCGAGGAGATCCGCAAGCGCATCCAGGGGGCCCTGGCGCTTCTTCAGATGTCGTGGCCGAAGGAGGACTATGAATTCGTCCTGCTCAACTCGCAACTAATCGCAGATTCGGAACAGATCCAGTTGAGCAAGGACTTTGAAAAAGGGCCTTTGATCGAATACCTCCGGAGATTCTTTCAGGAGGTCCCATCGGAAGTAAAATGAGGTCAGCCGCCACGCTCGAGCACCTCGGCAGGCATTCCATGCGGCACATGCCTTGGTGCGCGAATGAGGAGACTGACCTCATGCTTTCGATGCGTATTAAACGGAGATCCGTCCCTACTTCTTTGGCGGAACGATGGCGTCTTTGCAGGCCTTCGCCACGCGAAATTTAACGACGGTCTTGGCAGGTATCTTGATCTCGGCGCCGGTCTGTGGATTGCGTCCCTTGCGGGCTTTGCGCTGCGATTTTACCAGCTTGCCGATACCGGGAACTACAAACTGACCGTTCTTTTTTGTCTCGACTACCGCGGTTTCAGCAATGTAATTCAGGATATCGCCTGCCGCAGCTTTCTTGAGTTCGAACTTCTCAGCGATCTTCGTAACGAACTGAGCTTTCGTCATTACCTTTCCAGCCATAACACTCCCCTCCAATATGTGTGGTTACATCTCAACGAACATTCACTTCAAGAGCAAGACATTGATATTCTGGACATATTCTTGGAAAATTCAATGCTGATTTTACAGGAAAAATGCGCTTTTCAAGCCATAAATCGCGTTTGGAGCCGCAAAAATCGCAGTTCCGCGCAAAATTCCCGGCAGCCGAGCCCATCGCGCCCTCCCGGATGCCCTCAAATAGCCGCTGCGTAAGGCTTCATCATGGACCCACAGCGCTCCAGCGTGTCAGCAATAGATCCTCCTCGCGCCAGGTGCGGCCGCTCGATCCGAATTCCACCGTTTCGGCAACAAGTCCCTGGCGGAGCCTGAACTCGGCTTCGCGCTCCCAATAACTGCGGTAGCGGATGTAGTCTTCGCCGGTCGGCCTCCGGGGAACCGGTGGAGGTTCGGGCGCTTCCATGCGATTCAGACTGGTCCATGGCCGCTGGCTCACAAGCCAGATCTTCCCGCGTCTTTCCAGAGCCGCGGAAATTTTCGCCTGCACGCCCCCCGAATCTTCCGGCTGCAGGATCGCTTCCTTGACTAAGTCATATCGCATCATCGGGTGGTGTGCCAACACCGGCACCGTCGCCCATGCCGCCCCTCCCCGGTAATAGCGCTGGAAACTGGGATGCAGGAACCAGGGGGAAATCAATACCAGGTCTTTGTCAGAGACCTCCCGGTTCAGAACGGCTGAGAGCGCGCCCATGTTGCTATGTTCCTTGCGAAGCCAGTTCCACGAGGGTGAGAATAGACACCATCAGGATCAATCCCGCCGCGCCCACCCGGACCCGGGATTTCAGACTGCCGGTCAACGCATCTATGGCCAGAGCGGAGATCAGGAGGGCAGGCATGAAATAGCGGGGAAATGGAGGAATCCCCGCCGCCTGAACAAATCCGACCTGAACTGCCAGGCAGACAACGGCAGCCAATCCGAGAAATGATGCGGAAGGTGGCACAGGTTCAGAAGCTTTTTTTCGATGGGAAAGAAACAGCCCTCCAATTGTAAGCATGGATGCAGCTGCCCAAAGCAGCGGGTATACGAGAGAATGATCGCGCAGATAATTCTCGATGAAGGGACGCCACACTATTTGGGTTCGCACCGCCGCCGCCCAATCAGCTGTCTGCCTGAGCACCGGAAGGTAGGGAAGAAGCGAAATGGCGGCTAAAATGCCGGGAACGAGCATCAGTAACATCCGGCGCCCCGCGCGCTCCCGCCATGCTGAGGCGGTTGCACACAGTGTGAGTGCAGCGACCCATAGAGCATTGGTATAACTGGCCTGCACCGAAAAGACGGAAACCAGGGATAGCAGGAACAGACGCCGCAACGTCGGGCGCGAGGCAAGCCTCCCGAACAGCCCCGTCATCCAGACCAGCAGAATGGCGCTGATTCCATAGGGGCGAAGGCTATCACCCTCTGATATAACCACGGGATCGGCAGCAGCCAGGGCCAGGCACAAAATTGGAGCTCGGCCGCTCAGCTGCTTTCCAACCGACCAGAGTGAACCGGCAAGGATCATCCCGGTGATCAGGCCGAATATCCGAAAGGAACGGTCCCCGTCGCCCGCACCGGAACGGATCCACGCCCGCAGCGCTACAGGGTAAAGGGCCGGAAAGGAATCGTACTGCAGGGAATTCCCGATCGCGCTCACCGATGGCAACAGAGCCTGATTTGCGCTGTTGGCCTCATCGCGCCAAAGCGCGCCCGCCGACTGGAAGCAGCACAGATGCAGAATAAGGATCCAGGCTCCTGCCGCTGCCGCGAACATTTTTTCCCAGGCCCATCCGCTGCTGCCAGGCATCACGCTTCCTTTCGGCGGAAAACGCAAGCGATTGCCGGGGTGAATCTCCGCCAGCGACGGGTCACAAAGTGCACATATATTCCCGCAGGCAGCAGATAGCGATAAATGCCCCACCAGTCGAGAAGTTCCATTCTTTCTCCGGCAAGATCGAGCCAGAAGCCGCGCGCTTCGCGGTGAATATGAGTGGGATCTTTGTCCAGGCAACGAATGACCGGCCCGGTCGGCCCATCATAAACCGGCACAACGAAGACAAATCCCCCGCCAGGAGACAGGCTCGACTCGATCCAGGCAAAAGTATCTCGGACCGACGGAATGTGCTCCAAAACGTCAAATGCCGTAATCACATCAAAGGGCCCGTGGATCGGGTATTCGCCCGCCCCGGCCGGTTCGAATCGCACATCCGGGAATTGATCGCGGGCAAGTGCGATGGCATAGTCGCTGGCGTCCACACCGCATCGATCCCATCCAGGATTCAGGCTTCCCAGGAATCCTCCGAAGGCGCAACCGATATCGAGGATTCTGGGACGATGGACTTTTCCGGCCGCCATCCGGGCAAGGCGAGCATAAAATCGAGTTTTGTACCCCGGGTTTTGCCGGCTGTAGTTTCGATAATAGGTTTCGTAATAGTCGCGGTTAAACTCGGTATCCATCATAGCCCCAGGCGGCGCCGGCCCAGTAGAAGAAGGGTTCTCCATGCGGTTCTCGCGACCTTCATCTTGCTTTTGCCGCTTTTGCGGTCATAGCGAAGCACGAGCGGCACCTCACCGAAACGAAGCCCCATGGGCTTCAGTTTCAAGAGTATATCGACCATGCACTGAAACCCTTCCTGGTCTATAAATTCCCGGCGATAGCGTGAAAAAGCCGCCCGCAGGACTGAGGCCCGGTAGGCGCGATAACCGCAGGTGAAATCCTTGACCCCGGGAATGGGATAGACGAGGCGGAATAGCAGCGAGGCCGCGAAGCTCATGAACCGGCGTGCCGGGGGCACTCCGATCACCTGGGCGCCGGGCTGGTATCGGGATGCTATCAGGACGTCGTATCCAGCATCGATTTTCGAAACCATTTGAACAATCGCGGCAGGGGTGTGGGTGTCATCGGCGTCCATGGTAACAATCACGTCGCTGTCACCAGCAGATTCGACGGCGCTCAGCAATCCGCTCCGGATCGCCGCTCCCAGGCCGAGGTTTACGGCATGCGTGACGATGGTTACCTGGATACCGCCGATGAAGGTGCGGGCTATTTCAGAGGTAGCATCCCGGCTGCCGTCATCCACGATGATGGCATGAAACTTCATCCCCGATTCGGCAGCGGTGCGATCCAGGGCTCGCAGGAGCGCCCCCACATTCGAGGCTTCATTGTAGGCAGGAAGCACAATGTGCACGCTGCGGCCGTGTTCCGGACCTGCCGCCCGGGGCGGTGTCGACATCATTTTTGCCATGGCGCTGTGAAAGTCAGGTGTCGCTATCCCGGACCCTTTCCGGACCGGCCCCGCACAGCCCCGGAACAGCGGCCGGGGAACCTCACGCGAACGCCCATCGGGAAATGCTACAGAATCTTTTTGAGGCCCTGCAATGCCTGGCGGGTTCTCTTCTGGTTTTCCACGAGGGCAAAACGGACATAACCTTCGCCGTGGAGCCCGAATCCGATTCCAGGCGACAGGGCAACCTTGGCTTCCGCGAGTGCGTATTTGCAGAACTCCAGTGAGCCCATTCCCCGATGCTTTTCCGGGATTTTCGCCCACACAAACATGGTTCCCCGGGGTTTTTCGCATTCCCAACCGATCCGGTTCAGCCCATCCACCAGGACATCTCTCCTCGCATGGTAGGTGCGAACTATATCCGAAACACAATCCTGGGGCCCGTTAAGAGCCACTGTTGCCGCGATCTGAATCGGTTGGAACATACCGTAATCCAGATACGATTTGATCCGGGCGAGTGCTGCGATAATTTCTCTGTTTCCCACGCAAAAACCGACGCGCCAGCCCGGCATGTTATAGGACTTGGACATGCTGAAGAATTCCACGCCGATATCCTTGGCCCCGTCAACCTGGAGAAAGGAGGGAGCCTCGTAGCCATCGAAGGTAAGGTCTGCGTAAGCAAGGTCGTGAATGACCAATATCCCGTTTTCACGTGCAAATTCCACAACCCGCCGGAAGAAATCCAATTCCACGGTGACACAGGTCGGATTGTGGGGAAAGGAAATCACCAGGAATTTCGGCCGTGGCCAGGTCGTTTGATAGGCTTCTACAATAGACTGGAAAAAATCGCAGCCTGGAACCAGGGGAACAGAGCATACATTGGCACCGGCAATAATCATGGAATACCGGTGTATGGGATAGGTGGGATCCGGAACAAGCGCAACGTCGCCCGGCTCGACAATCGCCAGGGCCAGATGTGAGAGCCCTTCCTTAGCGCCTATGACGGCAATCGCCTCGTTTTCAGGATCAATGCTGACCGCATAGCGCCTCGCATACCAGGAGGAGATCGCTGCCCGAAGTTTGGCTATCCCCCGGGAAGCCGAATAGCGGTGATTCCGGGGTTTTCTGGCAGCCTCCACAAGTTTGTCCACAATGTGCACGGGTGTCGACAAATCGGGATTGCCCATCCCGAAATCGATGATGTCCTCTCCACGCGCGCGGGCTTTGGTTTTCAACTCGTTCACGATGTTGAAAACGTAGGGCGGCAGCCGTTCAATTCGATAAAAAGCTTTCATGGCATTCCCCTTGCGTGCGTGGTCCGTATGCTGCCGGTCCCTTGACCCGGCGAAAAGCAGCAGAAGGCCAAACTCGTGTCACAAAAGTCTCGGCATTCTACACCGCAACTGGCATAAATGCCATTTGGAGGGATATGAAAGCGGTTGGCGCGACCGCGTAGAGATCCGAAAAAACAGTCCAAGGACGGTAAAGCGCCAAAAGGAAACCGGGGCTGAGCCGAAACCCGGAGAGCTATCTGCTGGGGCGATAGTATGGATTCCGTCCCGAGGCGTGGTCGGTGGTATCCAGGATTTCGCCGACTTCCGGAATCGTCTGGCGTATGGAGCGTTCGATCCCCTGCTTAAGCGTAACATCGGCTGCCCCGCAACCCTGGCACCCACCGCCCAGCCTGAGGTACAGCGCATTCTTTCTGACATCGATCAGCTCAACCCAGCCGCCGTGCATCCCCAATGCGGGATTGATCTCCCGATCCAGGAGGTCCTGAACTTTCTTCTTGATCTCCGGCTCAGCGGGAAGCCCCTTTTCGAATTCGGAGCTGACGGCGGGTTCACCGGAATGAATATGTTCGCGGATTTTGGCGCCGACTTGTTTTCCTATGACCGGCCATGGCTCAAAACCGGTTTTAGTGACCGTAACCTGGTTGTCGGCAATGAGAACGGTTTCGACCTCGGGGATCTCGAAAATCCTGGATGCAAGGGCCGAAAGTTTTGCCGCTTCACGCTGGCCGAAATAGGCGGAACTGCCGGCATAAACCGGCCGGTCCACGGTAAATTTGCAGGTCGCAGGATTTGCCGTCGGCTCTCCGATAATCGCAATTTCTTTATCCACAGCCATCTCCTTGGGGATGATTTCCTCTGAGAAGTTGAAAGTACCCGAGGCGACTCCCTTTGTCAATCTCCTCGGGTGCGGTCCTCCAGTTCCATGGGTGCCGCGGGAATGGCAGATGCAGCTTCAGAAGAAATCATGAGAACCCGAAAGGTGCGGTGCTGTTATATGATTAGGTGCACGATCAATTGGCTTGCCGTGCGGCCGGACATGCAAAATGGAATAAGGCTGCAGGCAGGTCGAGAAGCTGACAGGAGCGGATACAATGATCTCCAGGCGGGATCTCGTAAAAGGAGCGCTGCGGATTGCACCCATGGGCTGTGGAGCTCTGGCATGTTGGGGATCCACGCTGTGGAATCCCGCCGGAAGTGGACTCTTCGCCGCGGATAAGCTGGAGGACCTGGTCAGGATGTCGCCGCGGGCGCGTTACTGGGTGCCGGCTGCGAATTCAGCGGCGTGCTCCTCGTGTCACGCCGGGAAAGTCGATGCGAAGGCGAAAAAGCCTGAGGGCCATGACAAGCTCGTAAAATGCCTGCTCTGCGCCCAAGGATGTATCATTCGGCCGGGCGAGCGGGGTGGATGCAGAGCCCGCTTTAATGCCAACGGCGAAATGCGGAGCTTGGTATACGGCCGGCCTGTCAGTATTCATGTCGACCCGATTGAAAAGAAGCCTTTTTACCACTTCCTTCCCGGCTCCACTGCGTTCTCGCTTTCCACCTCCGGCTGCCCGCTTCACTGCAAGTTCTGCCAGAATTGGGAGATTTCCCAGGCGCGTCCGGAAGACTTCCAGGTCAAAAGAGTGGCGCCCGCCGAAATAGTCGCGGCGGCTTTGGATCGAAGTGCCCCTGTCATCGCTTTCACCTACAACGAACCGACGGTCTTCACCGAGTATCTGACGGACATCGCGCGGGAGGCAGCCAAGGCGCGCCTTCGGTCTGTGATGGTCAGCTGTGGATTCATGAACCAGGAACCGCTGAGCGAAATCTGCAGCGTCCTCGACGCCATCAAAATAGATTTGAAGGGCTTCGACCCTGATTTTTACCGCAGGGTCTGCCAGGCCGAGCTGCAGCCCGTTCTTCGCAGTATCCAGCAGATCTCCAAGAGCAAGGTTCATCTTGAAATCGTGAATCTGGTCGTGCCAACCCTCAACGACAGCGAGAAAATGCTCAATGCTCTCAGTGAGTGGATCGCGGCCGAAATCGGTCCGGACGTGCCCCTGCATTTCACTCGTTTTCACCCGGACTATCAGCTGCTGAATCTCCCTCCGACACCGGTTTCCACGCTGGAAAAAGCACGGGATATCGCCATGAAGCACGGGCTGCATTATGCCTTTATCGGTAACGTCCCAGGCCACCCAGGCAATAACACCTACTGCCCGAAGTGCGGCAAAACAGTCATCAAACGCTCGGCTTTTTTCGTTGAGGAGCTCAACCTTAAAAAAGGGCAATGCAAATTCTGCAATGCCCCTGTCTCAGGAAAGTGGAATTGACCGGGGCGCTATTCTCAGGCACGGCTGCAGAGGCATAACATGCGATTACCTGCAAATATCGGAAATCTCCTCGCTCTGACTGGACTGATGCTCATGCTCATTTCCGGAGGGCAGGGCAAGGAAGGCAACGTGCGGCCCGCTGCATTTGCCGGGCAATTCTATCCTTCCGATCCCTCGCGGCTGAGATTGGCTATCCAGTCTTACCTGAAGGATGCCCTGGAATTCGAGGGCGGGAAAATCACAGGGATTATCGTGCCCCATGCCGGATATATCTATTCTGGACAGATTGCCGCTGATGCTTATCGGAATGTACAGGGTCAGGCATGCGACCTTGTCGTCATCCTGGGCACAAACCATACCGCTCCAGGATTCAAGGGCATCTCCGTCCTGCCTTCAGGCTCTTTCCGCACGCCTCTGGGGGATGCGGAAATCGACGAACCGGCCGCCAAAGCCTTGCTGGCGCAGGATTCCGATTGCAGTCCGGACGATTTCCCGCAAAAAAAAGAACATTCCGTGGAGGTACAAATCCCATTCGTTCAGACGCTTTTCCCGCGAGCCAGGATTGTGCCTGTTGTCATCGGAGAACCGGACCTGCAGGTCTGCAAACGTTTCGGCGAAACTTTGGCGCGTGTAGTCAAAAATCGCAACGCATTGATAGTCGCCAGCTCCGACCTCTCGCACTATCCGGACCAGGTGGACGCCACGCGAATAGACCGGCAAACTCTAGAAGCGGTTTCAAAGCTGGACCCCTCCGCGTTCGAATCAAAAACCAGGAAGCTCTTGGCCAGTCCGCCGCCAAACCTCGCAACCTGTGCATGCGGTGAAGGCCCGATTATGGCGATCATGGTGGCGGCACGGAGCCTGGGAGCGACGCAGGGAACGGTCATAAGCTACGCCAACTCAGGAGACACATCGGTCGGAGACAAAGACCGAACTGTCGGATACGGAGCCGTGCTGCTGGCCTCAGGGCCCCACAAACCACGGATTAAGAATCCAACGGAGAGCCTATCGGAGATGTCCGCCGGACCACTGCCGCATGATCAAAAGAAGTTCCTCCTGAGAATAGCGCGCGAGACCATTCAGCGATACCTTACGACGGAAACCGTACCTCTGATTCGCAGCGTTTCGCCCCGACTTCAGGTCCCCCAAGGCGTATTCGTTACTCTGAGGAAGCACGGAGAACTGCGCGGTTGTATTGGACATATGGCGGCCGACTTTCCCCTGGCCCGCGCGGTAGGCCAGATGGCTATGCAGTCGGCTTTCAATGATCCGCGTTTTCCGCCGCTTAAGCTCAACGAGCTGGAGGGGGTGGAAATAGAAATATCGGCCCTTACCCCGATGAAACAGGTTGCAGGGCCCGAGGCCATCCTCGTTGGCCGTGATGGCGTGCTGATCCGGAAAGGAAACCGCTCTGCGGTTTTCCTGCCTCAGGTCGCCACGGAAAATCACTGGGGAAAAGAGGAAATGCTGGACAATCTTTGCCGAAAAGCGGGGCTTCCCGCGGGAAGCTGGAAAAATGATACCCGCTTTTTCACATTCCAGGCCGAAGTGTTTGAGGAATCTCATTTCAAATAGCCCGATGGTCTAATGTTTCATCTGGTTCTGGTAGGCCTCCTATCCATCCTGGCACAAGTGGTGCTGCTCAGGGAATTGAGCGTCGCATCCTTCGGGATCGAGCTGATCTATTCACTGGCTCTGGGCATTTGGCTGCTCTGCACGGCTTTCGGATCCGCAATAAACCGGCGGCGCCTGGATGTGCCACCCACAAGAATGATGCTGCTTTTTCTCGCCCTTGCCGCCGCCGTGCCTCTGGAAATCGGCCTAGCCCGAAGCTGCAGGATATGGCTGGGAGGAATCCCGGGGGCTTTTCTCCCTTTCCCGTCCCAATGTCTGGCCCTGATCCTGGTATTGCTGCCTTCCGGTCTCATCCTGGGGTGGCTTTTTCAGCTGGCCGCCAAATCCTATATCAGCAGAGGCGGATCCCTGGCGATGGCTTATGCCATCGAAAGCGCCGGCGGGCTGGTCGGCGGCATCCTGGCGACCGTGTTTCTCAAGTGGGGGATTGCCAATTTCACAGTCGGTTTAATATGCACGGGTTTCGCCTTGACTCCGGCCGGCTTGGCGACTCCGGGGCCGAAAGCCAAGACCATCCGGATCGCAGCTGCCCTGATGGCCATTGCAGCCCTTTGCGCTTCATGGGAATCCCATCCGATCGACGCCTGGCTGACCTCCTGGACACATCCTGATCTCCGGGAAACCGGCGACTCACCCTATGGCAGGATAACCATAGATGAGTCCGGCGGAATGATATCGGTCTTCGAAAATGATTCCCTTTTATTCACTTCGGAGGGAACGGAAGCCGAGGAACTCGTCCATCTTGCCGCCCTGCAGCATTCGAAGCCCGATCGAGTCCTTATCCTCAGCGGAGGCCTGGAAGGAACCCTGGAGGAGGCCTTGAAACATTCTCCCAGGCGCATCGACTATGTCGAATTGAATCCGGTCCTGATCCAGAAGGCGAAACCTTTTCTCTCGCCGGGTGCGCGGGCTTCTCTCGAGGCCCCCGTGGTCCGCCAGTATCTCCGGGATCCGAGGCAATTCCTCCTTGACGCCAACGAATATGACCTTATTTTGGCGGGTTTGCCGGAGCCTGTCTCGGGGCAGAACAATCGCTTTTACACCGTGGAATTTTTCCGCCTTTGCGCCCAGAGGCTAGCGCCGGAAGGAATCCTGGCCTTCAGACTCCGATCTTCAGAAAACATCTGGACTCCCGCAATGCAGATGAGGATGACGAGTGTCTCCGCCGCCCTTCAATCGGTGTTCCATCGGGTTATTGTCCTGCCGGGAGCCGCCAATCTCTTTCTCGCCGGCAACCGCAATCTGGACACCAGTCCAGATGCGCTTGCAGCCCGCTTTAAGGAACGTCGTCTCACCGCGCGATTGATTTCTCCGGCCTATATCAAATATCTCTACACCAATGATCGCTTCGCTCAAATAGCCGATAGCATGAAACGCGCCGGGGTTCCGGCGAATACCGATTCCTTGCCCGTCTGTTTCCGCTACACGTTGGAGCTCTGGCTTTCCCGCCTGGTTCCGTCCCTATTTCGCGGCGAGGGGATGCCCCCTTGGGGATTCAAAACCTGGCCCTGGCTCCTGGTAGGCTCAGGGATTCTGCTGGTGGTTTTTGGCCGGCGACGGGCTGTCCTTGCCCGAAGCATTACCGCGGGAGGCGCCGGGCTCGCCGGAATGATTTTCGAAACCGTCCTCATCCTGCAATATCAGATCCGCTACGGCGTTTTGTTCCAGGATCTGGGATTCCTCCTGACGAGTTTTATGGCAGGGTTGGCTGCCGGGGCGATCGCCAGCGAGCGATGGATCACGGCATCTGGGTTAGACGCGCGCCGGTTGAAATGGGCCACCGTGGGAATTTCGACAGCCGTAGCGGCCGATGGAGTTGTTCTGGCTGTCCTTATTCATCATGGCGTGGCAGCCGGACTCCCGGCCACCATGGCCCTGCTGGCGCTGGCGGGAATTCTGGTAGCTGCCCTCTTTACCCTGACCGTACATTTGGGGCCTTCCGATCAGAGGAAAGAAACGGCGATGCTTTACGCTTCAGACCTTGCCGGCGGAAGTCTGGGTTCCCTGGCAGCCTCGTTGATATTCATCCCGCTCTTTGGCATGGAAGTGACGGCACTGTCGGTTGCCATCCCAGCGATTTTGAGCATTCTCCTCATGATCCCGGGCCGGGGACTTTCACACCCTGACCCGCCCTGAATCGAAACCAGGCTTTCATGCCGGGCCGGCTATCCGGTGGAAGCCGGAGTATGGCTGTGTTCCGCAGATCAATGTCCGCGCACGCTCCCTTCGATGTTGGCGAAATGTCAGGAAAACCGGCAGGAAAACCGTTGCATCGGAAGCCCAAAACATCTATCGTCACCGTAACCTGCCGAGGGAATTCATTCCATGGAAGCAGTAGGGTTGGGCCGCGGCGAGTAAGAAATGTGCCCGGGAAATAGCTGGGCTCACGCAGAAAATAGGAGAATATTCATGACCGATACCAAGATCACATTACCGGAATCCGAGATTCCAACGCACTTTTATAATATTGCTCCGGACCTGCCAACCCCGATGCCTCCGCCCCTGCATCCCGGAACCCGGGAACCGATTGGACCGGAAATGCTGGCGCCAATCTTCCCGATGGGTTTGATACAGCAGGAAGTTTCACAGGAACCGATGATCGAGATCCCGACTGAGGTGCGCGATATTTTCCGCCTCTATCGCCCGAGCCCGGTCTTTCGCGCCAAGGCATTGGAAGAGGCTCTGGATACGCCGGCTCACATCTATTACAAATCGGAGCACGTAAGTCCCGTCGGCAGCCACAAGCTGAACACCGCCCTGATGCAGGCTTACATGAACAAGAAGGAAGGGGTGAAAAGGCTGGCGACCGAAACCGGCGCCGGGCAGTGGGGTTGCGCCCTCGCATGCGCCTGCAAGCTGATGAATCTTGAATGCATGGTCTACATGGTCCGCGTCAGCTACGATCAGAAGCCTTATCGCCGGATCATGATGAAAACCTATGGAGCCCAGGTTGTGGCCAGCCCGTCTCCTTTGACGGAAGCCGGGCGAAGAATTCTGGAAGAAGACCCGAATTCACCCGGGAGCCTCGGAGTGGCGATCTCGGAGGCGGTCGAGGACGCCGCCAAGCGCGACGATAGTAAATATTCGTTGGGGAGCGTATTGAATCACGTACTGCTGCACCAGACCGTCATCGGCCTTGAGGCCAGAAAACAGATGGAAATTGCCGGGGAGTACCCCGACATTATCATCGGTTGTCACGGCGGAGGCAGCAATTTTGCCGGTCTCGCCTTCCCTTTCCTGAAAGAAAAGCTCAAAGGCGGCCGCAAAGCACTCCGGGTGATAGCGGTCGAACCCAAAGCATGCCCGTCCCTTACCGGAGGCACCCGCGAGTATGACTTCGGGGATGTGGTCGGCAGCACGCCGCTGATGATGATGCACACGCTCGGGCATAAATTTATCCCACCTCCGGTTCATGCCGGGGGATTGCGATACCACGGATCCGCTCCGCTGGTCAGTCATCTGCTTGCGGGCGGCTTTATTGAGGCCGAGGCTTATACCCAAGGGGAGATTTTCGCCAGCGCCGTGCGCTTCGCCCAATGCGAGGGAACCATCCCGGCCCCGGAATCCGCCCATGCGGTTCACAGCGCCATCGTCCATGCCCTTAAGGCCAGAGAATCGGGAGAGTCCAAGGTAATCCTGTTCAATCTCTCGGGCCACGGCCACTTCGACCTGGGTTCCTATGAATCCTACCTGAACGGCACGATGAATCTGGACGCCTAAAGCCCCTCAGGATCGGGACGTCCTGATCAGAATTCTGCAGCTATCACAGGGGGCACGAAGGAGTGTGCCCCTTTTTCGGTCTACACCCTGGCATACCTGCCATTGAATTCATGGACTGTATCGATCATTGCCACAATATTCTCGATGGGAGTGCACGCCTGAATATTGTGGATCGAATTAAAAATAAAACCACCATCCCTGGAAAAAATGCTGCACCGCTCTAAAACCTGCGCCCGGACCTGCGAGGGGGTTCCGAATGGCAGCACCCTCTGGGTATCAATACCCCCGCCCCAGAAAACGATTTGACTACCGTATCGGGATTTGAGGTACTCGGCCCCCATGTCGGCGGCGGAACACTGAACCGGATTGAGGATATCAAATCCGCACTCGATCATGGCCGGGATGAATCGATCCACGGATCCGCAGGAATGCTTGAAAGTCTTCCAAGTCGTGTTGCGGTGGATCCAGTCGTTTACTGCCTTATAATACGGGAAATAAAGCTCCCTGAATGTCTGCGTGGAACAAAAAACCGAGTTTTGAGTACCGAAATCGGTACCGCAAACAAACACGGCATCCACCGCATCCCCGATCGCCTGGTGGATCTTTTCCAGGTTGGCGAGCGCATATTCGCACTGCCGTGAAAACACGCGATGAATGTAATTCTTCCTTATGCTTGTCGACATATACCACTCGGCTATGTCACGGATCCCTTTCGGATATTTCAGAAACGGCGCCGGCACCAGCGCGATGTCGCCAAAAGCCGTACCACCAAAAGTCGCAATGACCGCGCGACCCGAGGTCGAAACCGCCTCCACTGAAACCTGGATATGCTCCAGGTCCTGGTCGGATATGGGGCCGAACTCCTCGAGGTTGTCTTCAGGATCGAGCTTTTCCTCGTCAATCGGATTCTGCCGGATGATGGTGTCGAAAAAGAAACCGTCTTTTGGCATTTTGCCGCTGGGTGGAGCCGAGGGGTCCCCCTCCGGGTAGATCAAGATGCTCCCGTCTTCCGTATAGGTGGTGGTGAAATCTTCAGAAACCAGCACCTCGAGGCCATCCGGCATTCTCCACATTTTCCAGCGGTCATTCGGGAATCCGAAGGTGGTTTTCCGCGGATAAACACCAGCCACGTCAATATCCATGGCATCCATGAGGTCCGGTTCGATGAGTCCCAACATCTGGTAGGGTTCGTGAACTTTGACCGGCCTCTTTTCCAGGCCGAAGTGATCCCTGAGCGCTGCGACGCAACTGACATGGATTCCGCTGACTGGGGTTCCTCCAAAATCAACGGGAACGCGATCCGGCTCCTCATGATTCAATGAAGCGATTACGCGGTCTTTGCGGTGCATCGAAATCCTCCCCGTTTACATCCTGACTGCACGAATTCATAATAGAGTGTCCATCAAAAAGCTGCATGGAGTCCACTAAAACTAGAGAGAAGCGATCGAGGCCGCACCTATGAGCCATCTTCTTATTTTTTTGTGCCTGGCCGCCGGCACCGTCAGCGTCAGATCAGTGCAGGAAAAGTCCGGTGATCCCGTCCTGACACCAGCGGAAGCTTCGCGCTTTGCGCAGCTGGCCCTTAAATGCGTGACCCGGGAATATCCCAACAAGCTGGATCACGTCATGAACGACGCCTCCGAGGTACGGCCGCCGAAATCTCTCCACCCATCGTTTTATGGGTGTTACGACTGGCACTCCTCCGTCCATGGCCACTGGATGCTTGCCAGAATCTTGCGCAAGTTTCCGGATTTGCCCGAGGCCGGCCGGATTCGTGCAGCTTTGGGAGAAAACCTAAGTGCTGAAAACCTGAAGCTCGAGGTGAGCTACCTGGACAAGCCGGAACGGCAATCCTTCGAGCGAACCTATGGTTGGGCCTGGCTGCTCAAGCTTGCGGAAGAACTGCGAAAAAGTGAAGACCCACTCGTCGCCGGATGGGCGGCCAATCTGAAGCCACTGGCAGATGCGCTGGCGGCGCGGTATGCCGATTTCCTGCCCAAACAGAATTACCCAATAAGAACCGGCGTTCACCCCAACACAGCCTTTGGCCTTGCCTTTGCCCTCGATTACGCGGAATCCTGCTCCGACAAGAAGCTCGAAAACCTTATCAGGGAGCGCAGCAGGACTTACTTCGCCGGCGACAAAAACTACCCCGGTTCGTGGGAACCAGGCGGCGAGGACTTTTTCTCACCGGCCCTCATGGAAGCCGACCTGATGCGACGGGTTTTGAAACCGGGGGAATTTGCCGCCTGGTTCCACCGGTTCCTCCCGGGAATCTCCGAAGGTCAGCCGGCGGCCCTCCTCGAACCGGCGAAAGTCACCGATCGCAAAGATCCGAAGTTGGTTCATCTCGACGGGCTCAATCTGAGCCGCGCCTGGTGCATGAAAAACATCGCGGCCGCGCTGCCGCCGTCCGACCGATCGAGAAAGATCCTGATGGACTCGGAAGCTCTCCACGCCCGAGCAGGGCTCAGCCACGTGGCAAGCGGCGATTATGCCGGCGAACACTGGCTGGCTTCGTTTGCGATTTATCTGTTACTGGAATAATCGATAGATTGGAGGGGGATGAATCCAGTGAGAGGCGGCCATCCTCGGGACAGCCGCCTTGAGGTTCATCGGGCGGTTAAGGGCAGATTTATTTCGCGGTCTCCTTGAGCTCGTTCATGGAACGATAGATAAGAAACGCGCCCAGAATCACCAGAGCCAGCGGCCACCAGCGCTCGATCCAATCGAAACGCATTCCAAACTGGATATTGGCAAAAGCCGCGACACCAACCACCACCATCAGAATCCCGCCGTAGAGGGCGCCCCGACGGTCGGGAGATCCCACACCCTCAGGCAATTCCGCTGGTCCGAGCCCGGCAATCGCCTGATTGTAGTAAGTGGCCCTCCTGGCGGCATCGACGAGATTGAACATCCAGTAAAATGCCAGGAAAAGGCCACAAAAGGGTTCCAGGTGCCCGATACCGCGCGCCAGCAGAGTGATCAGGGAGGCGACAATCATGATGTTGATGAATCCCTGGAAATAATACCCGACATAAACCTGTCCAAGGCCGGGCATCAGGGAAAGCAAAGCTGCAAACGCAGGAGATTTCTGGCGAGCGTCTCCCGGGGAAAAAGCCTGCCGCGGATAGCTTGAGGGCCCATAGGGCGGTTGAACCGGACTCGCCGGTTTGGCGGGTTTTTCTTCACCGAGATTGCCTGGTAATTCCTGAGCATCGATCATAACTTGCCTCCTTGATGGCTCTTCTTGTCGGGTTCGCGCCTGGCCTTCGCCCTGGATAACGAAAAACAGGGAAATAAGTTCGCTGGCATTTTCACTTTTTAACAAAAAAAGTGCCCGGACGCGGCGAAGAACATCGCATCAAGAAGGACAGGGGGTCTGCGGAGCGAGTCATTTTGAGGAGAGGGACTGGAAAAAAGGCCCCAGGATTTGACGGGCCGCTCTTTCGTTCCGGTCATCCTGGCGCCTGAATCCGAAAATCGTGGATCGGTCGATCAGCAGGCGATATCGAGGACGGCAGCGCCTTGAATGTTGCCTTTTCGCAACCGTTCCAGCGTTTTGTTGGCCTGATTCAGAGGGAAGACTTCCACCTGGGTTTCGATTTTTAGGGTTGCAGCCAGGCTGAGGAGTTCCTGCCCGTCGCCCCTGGTCAGGTTGGCGACGGATCGGAGAATCCTTTCGCCCCACAGGAGCTCGTAGGGGAAGGAGGGGATATCACTCATGTGGATACCGCCGCATACCACCGTCCCGCCCTTGCGCACCGCGCGCAATGCTTCAGGAACAAGGGGTCCGACCGGCGCGAAAATGATGGCAGCATCCAGTTCCACCGGCGGTTTTTCCAGAGAACTCCCCGCCCATCGCGCCCCGAGGGTCCGTGCGAAATTCTGCGCTGCAAGATCACCGGGGGAGGTGAAGGCAAAGACCTCTCTGCCCTGCGCAGCTGCAACCTGGGCAACAAGGTGGGCTGCATTCCCAAATCCATACAAACCCAGCCGCTCGACATCGTCTCCGATCATCCGGTAGGACCTGTAGCCGATCAAGCCTGCGCACAGTAGAGGGGCGATTTCCGAAGCGGCGGGCTGACTCGGAACGGCAAAGCAGTATCGCGCCTCCGCGAGCGTGTATTCGGCGTAGCCACCGTCTAACGTATACCCGGTGAAGAGAGCATGATCGCAGAGGTTTTCTCTTTGTTTCAGGCAGTGGCTGCAGGCGCCGCAAGTGCTGCCAAGCCAGGGTATGCCTACTCGGGAACCGATGTCCAGAGCAGCAGCTGCGCCCTTGGCAACGATCGTCCCCACGATCATGTGGCCCGGCACCAGCGGCAGCTTTGGATTTCGCAGATCCCCGTCCATAACATGCAGATCCGTCCGGCACACCCCACAGGCCTGGATCTTGACCAGAACCTGCCCTGCCCCCGGGCGTGGGATATCCAGAACCTTTTCCACCAGCAGATGGCCTTGCTGTTGAAGCACCATCGCCTTCATTTTTTCCTGCATAAACAGATCCCTCCGTCCGGATCAAGACTACCACAGGAGGTTCGGCTTGCATTTCGAATGTGTCAATTCACCAGCGTTGAAGCACCGGCGGGTTCAGATAAATCGCCTCGCTGCAGAACCGCCTCTGGCTGGTATAATCCACCGGAGTCAAAAATTGTTGGAATTGAAATAATCGGACCGGACATCCGGCAAAATGCAGCCGGGAAAGTGCGGTCAAACCGCGATACTTACTTGACGTCAAACCTGGCGGAAAATACTGTGGCTCTTATTGATCCCAAGCTCTTTTATCGCAAGCTGGACGGCCTGCTCGCAGGCCTCGAAGCCAGCCGCTCTCAGGCCGAGACTCTGAAAACATTCGTAGGCAAGTCGTTTTCGATCCTCCAGGAAGGGCTTCGATTGAAAGCCTGCCTTCTTTACACGGAACGGCCCACGGGATTCCGTCTCGAAAGCTCCGTTGGGCTGCCGGGCGGTGAGGTTGCCGAGGAGCTCGACCCTGCTCTTCCGGCGCTGCATCTGGTATTTCGGCACCTCGTGTATATTTTTGCCCATCCCGATGCGGAAGAATCTCCTTCGAAAAGCGGACTCTTCCCGCCATACCCTTGTGCCGCCCTGTTCGTGGGGAAGAAGCCAAAACGGAGCATACTATTTTTCCTTCTCGACAGCGGCTGGTCGAGAGAGGAGCTCGACTTTGCACTCAATACGGTGAGAGCCGCCCTCGGAGCCAGGCTGGTCGAAGAGCGGTTGAGGGGCAGCATGAAGGAGGCTGCGGAAATCCAACAGAGCCTGCTGCTGGATGAGCCGCCGCTGTTTTCCGATTTTGACATCGCCTGCCGGTCCATCCCGGCTGAGGAAGTCGGCGGTGATTTCTTCGACTTCATTGCTTTCGAGGACCAACTGGTCGGGATTGCCATCGGTGATGCCAGCGGCCATGGGCTCCCGGCAGCCCTTCTTGTCCGCGACGTCGTAACCGGATTAAGGATGGGGATCGAAAAAAACCTGAAAATTGGTTACGTCTTTGAAAAACTCAACGGCGTGATCCACAAAAGCGGCCTTTCCAGCCGGTTCATTTCGGTGTTTTACGCCGAACTCGAACCGGGGGGAAATCTGATTTACGTCAATGCGGGACATCCCGCTCCGCTCATTTTCGGACGGACCGGAACCACCGCGCTGGACGTCGGGGGAACTGTGATCGGCCCGCTGCCGGAGGCACGGTTCAACAGGGGCTTGGCTCAAATGGAATCCGGGGACGTGCTGGTGCTTTGTACGGATGGAATCCTGGAGCGGTCCGACACCCGGGGAGATTTTTTCGGAACCGAGGGATTGAAAAAGACCGTCCTGACAAGTCGGTGCGCTTCGGCCCAGATCATCCTGGATCGCTTGTTTGAAGCGGCCTTCAGCCATGGCGGGGGCAAGTCTTGGGAAGACGATGCAACGGCGGTTGTGGTCGTGAGACTTTGATCCGGAAGCTGAGCCTGTCGATTTGCACTGCCAAAAATCCGGGGCTTTGGAATGGAACGGCGTTCTTCAAAACGAAAACACCTGCAGGCCCAGCTGGAATATCTGAAAATACTGGCGGCGGAGTTCAAGGGAACCCTAATGCTCACCGCCGGCATCCTGCTTTCTGGTTCCGTTCTTTTCCATTACTTCTCGGCAGATCCGGCCACTGGCTCCCGCATCGATTATATTCAGGCGCTGTACAGCACGTTTGTTCTGATGTCGATGAATTTTCCGGATTCGATGCCGCAGCATCCCATTCTTCGACTATGGTGTTTTGCGGTGCCGTTCTTCAGCTTTGTCGTCGTTTCCGAAGCTGTGGTCCGGCTTGCGGTCCTCCTCACAAGCAAAGCCGGTTCCGGAAAAAGGTGGGTGAAAGCAATGGTGGCCACATACGATAATCATGTGATTTTGTGCGGTATGGGCAGGCTGGGATTCAGCATACTCCAGGAATTGCTGAAAATGGGAAAGGAGGTTGCGGTCGTCGAGCAAAAGGAAACGGCTTTCGGCGTCTCTGAGACCAGGCGGATGAATGTTCCCATTGTGATTGAGGATGCGAGAAATGAGCAGGTTCTGGTCGACCTCGGCATTCAAAAGGCAGGGGCTGTGATCGCCGCAACGGATAATGACTTAGCCAACCTGGAAATTGCCCTCGACGCGAGGGCGCTAAAGCCGGAGATTCGAGTGGTAGTGAGAATGTTTGATCAGCACATCGCCAACAAGATCTCTCGCAGTTTTGATATCAAACTGATTTTCAGCACAAGCGCCATCGCCGCCCCTTCGTTTGCAGCCGCTACCGTGGACCGAAACCTGGTGAATTCTTTTTACATTGACGACAAGCAACTCCAGACCGTCAAACTCCTGATTGGGCCGGGATCCGGCTTGATCGGCAAGCCGCTCTCGTACCTTGCCCAGGGGAGGCAGATGAGCATCCTCTCCCATCGCAGGCACAACCAGGAAGCAGTTCTATTTCCATCCGCCGACACGCTCATCCGGGAAAATGACAAGGTGGCAATTTTGGCCCAAGCCTTTATTATCGGACAGTTGCACGATCTTAACCGTCCGGCCGGCTAAAGACAGGCCCGGCCCGGCTGCACGGCCCTTCCCGAACACCGGCAGAAGAGGCCTGGGATTTTCACACTGGCATTCAAGGGAGCGACCCGTGAGACTCACGACACGAACCGGAGGATTTTCTGAAATCAGTCTCAAAGAAATCCAGCGTTTGCGGCAAAGCCTCAGCGGCAGGCTCATTCAGCCGGGCGAAGAGGATTACGATGCTGCAAGAGGCATCTGGAACGCTCGAATTCAATCGAAACCCGCCTTGATCATCCGCTGCGCCAATGCCTCGGATATTGCCGCAGGAATGCATTTTGCCTCGGACTGCGATGCGCTCCTTTCCATTCGCGCGGGTGGACACAACCATACCGGCCACTCGTTGTGCGATGGGGGAATGACCATCGACCTTTCCGCCATGCGAAGGGTCACCGTGGATGCACAAGCAGGAACAGCGGAAGCCGATGGGGGAACTACTTTTGCCGATTATGATGCGGGCACCCATGCATTGGGGCTGGCCTCGACCGGCGCCATTGTCTCCATGGTCGGGATTGCAGGCTACACGCTGGGCGGCGGCATTGGATGGCTGCACCGGAAGATGGGATTGGGCTGCGACAATCTGGTGGCCGCAGAAGTAATCAGCGCTCGAGGCGAAATCATGCAGGCCAACGCTGATGAAAATCCTGATCTATTCTGGGCCCTGCGCGGTGGAGGCGGCAATTTTGGAGTCGTTTCGTCGTTCAAGTTCAAATTGCATCCGCTTCAAAACGTCCTTGCAGGGATTGTGTTTTATCCTCTCGAGGACTTGCCTCTCATCGGCCAAGCAGTGGAGGAAGTGAATGACCATGCCCCCGATGAACTGACCGTCTGGCTGCTGCTGCGGCGAGCGCCGGCCATTCCTGCACTACCGGTCGAAATGCACGGCAAACACGTTGCAGGAATCGGGATCTGCTACGCCGGCGATGCAAATAAAGGCGAAGACGTTATCCGGCCCCTGCGCCATATCGGCAAGCCGTTGGCCGACCTGGTCAAAATCCGGCCTTATCCCCAGTGGCAGGCGGCCTTTGATCCCTTGTGGAGTGACGGCTACGGAAATGAATGGATGGGGCACTACCTTCCGTCGCTCGATGAAAAGGCCATTGCGACTCTCCAGAAGCACGTTTCCCGGGTGCCATCCCGCGACAGCGACGTGAAGATCGTGCACCTGGGCGGAGCCGTGGCCAGGATCGGGGAAAATGAAACTGCATTCAGCTTCCGGAACTCGAAATATGCCCTGGCCATCCAGGCCCGGTGGAAAGATCCCGCCGCCGAGGGAGAAAACCTCGAGTGGATCCGGCAGTTCTTCGAAGAAATGAAAGCGCATAGCACCGGAAAGGTGTACGTTAATTTCATTGCGGATGAAGGCCTTGCTCGGGTCGCCGACGCCTATAGCCAGCAAACGTTTCAGAGACTGCGCGAAATCAAGGCGATCTATGACCCGGATAACCGTTTCAGGCTGAATCAGAACATACCTCCTATCATTTAGCCGGAGAGTGCCTGCCACGCCTGCGTGGTTTATTGAGAATAGAAACTTGGACTTGCGCACGCCGGGAATCATCCAATTGCGGCAAAGACCTCAAAATCAATCGAACCGCTAGGTCCACTAAGACCGCAAAATTATTGTTTATAATTCTTAGTGGTCTTCGCGGTTTAATCTCTTTAGCGCTCCAAGTTTCCGGATGAGGATGCAGAAGCATCGTCGTCGCTTCGCGGATCCGAGGCCACCGCGCTCGCCACTGCAGTCGCCGTATTTATGAATAGGTGGTCTGAGCTGACTCGATTCAGCGGTATGGAAAAGACGGTTTCACTCACGAACGACACAAAGACCCCAAAGCAGGAGCCGACCAAGAGAAGGCGGATGATTTTTTGCACCTCGAATTTCCCATCAATTACTGCTTGCCTAGTAACTTTCCCCGGTGCAGAATTAAATCAATCGGGTGGTTTTTGGCACCAAAGCCGGTTCACAGATTTCTCTCCTTTGAAGACCGGCTTTCGCACAGGGTTTCAGGACTGTCGAATGACAGGCACTTCCCTGATCCGCCACTGTAGGAGGTTCGCCAAATGATTTACAGACACGGTTTCCGCACAGTTCTGTTCTGCACAGCATGGTCAATTCTTCTCACGTGGATCTGCCAGGCGCAGTCGGATCTGCCCGGCATAAGCCCAAGTGGCACCACCAATCGCAGCGTGCGCGGTGCAAATTCCACCTCTCAAGGATCCGGGTCGCGCACTCAGCCAAATGTTCAAAGACCGCGGAATCAGCTGATCTTCATCAGTGGCACGGTAGTGATGGAGGACGGAAGTGAAATTCCTCGAAATATCGCCATAGAGCGCGTCTGCGGAAATCGCAGAATCAAAGAAACGTACGCCGATTCCAGCGGAAGTTTCAGCTTTCAGGTGGGTGGGAACGCCAGTATAGTTCCCGATGCCAGCGATGACGGCTTCGCCAATAGGAATGTTGGTTGGAGTTCAGCACTTGGGGTGCCGTCCAGCAATGCCGGCGCCGACCTATTCACGACCGAACTGTTCGGCTGCGACCTCCAGGCACATGCCGTGGGATACAGGTCGAGCAGCGTCCTGCTTGCTTCGTATCCTGCCAGCAGCCAGATCCATATAGGAACGCTGGTCCTCCAGCCTCTGGCCCGGGCAAAAGGAACCCGAATAAGTGTCGTGAGCCTGCAGGCTCCCAAGAACGCAAAAAATGCGCTCGAAAAAGCAGAACATGCAGAGCAAAGAAAGCGGTTGGAACAGGCCGAAAAATACTTGTTGCAGGCAGTGGAGCTATATCCCGGGTTCGCGACCGCCTGGTTCGATCTCGGGCAACTGAAAATGCGCAAGCAGCAGTTCGAAACTGCGCGGGGCGATTTCGAGAAATCCATTGCGGCCGACCCGAGCTACATATTGCCCTATCTTGAATTGGCCAGGATCGCAATCATCAACGGGGATTGGCCGAAAGCGGTTGAAATTTCCGACAAAGCAATCGCCTTGGATTCCATTGGATTTCCGGAGGCCTATCTTTTAAACAGCCAGGCTAATTTCAATTTGAACAACGTGGACCTGTCGGAGAAAAGCGTGCGCAAAGCACTGCGACTGGACGCAGGCCACCGATATGCGCAGGGTTACATCCTTCTAGCCAACATTTTACAGGTGAAGCGGGATTATCAGGGCACCGCCGAACAGCTTCGAAACTACCTGAAGTTTGCTGCGACCGATTCCAATATCCAGAAAGTAAAGGCACGGTTGGATGACCTTGAAAAAGTCAACTCCATCCTGGCCGCCGGTCCACCCGCACCATAAATCGCCAGCCATCGCATTCGCTGTAAAGGTGTTTCGCCATGGGCATTTGCCAGGGCTCAGGAACCCTGCTATTCTCGTCGCCGGGAGGCGAACGATGACGCTCTTGGCGTTCATCCTGTCGGTATTGGCGCTCTGGAACTCGGCTGAAGTGAACCTTCTCCGTCCCGCTCCAGCCAAAGAGCCGGAGATCAGAATCCGTGTCAATTCCGAGAGGCCGGAACCGGCCTATCTTAACGGATACCGCAAGAGTGTGCACGGCTTGGTTCTCGAGTACCATTCCTCCCATCCGGATGCAAACTCCGCATTGCTGGTGAGAGCCAATAAGCAAGCCCCGTCGATCTCCTGGGAATCCGATCCCATCCCCGGCAAAACACCGGCTGATTCCCACCGGCTGATTTGGCTGGCTGGACTTGAAAAAGAAGGATGGGCTCAGAGTCTCACCAGCCATAGATTCAAGCTATTCGTGAATGGAGATCCCTGGCTGACATTCGAAAACCGGAAGGATGCGTCTGCAAAATCGTGGTCCGTTCAAGGGAAAAATGGCTCAGTCCTTTCTTTTGAAGCCAGCATGACCGATTCAGCGGGTGACCTATTCGGCACTATGATCCTCACAATCCCCAAAGGTCAGGTCCCGGCTGAAAAACCTCTGCTCCTCAAAATCGACGGCGAACAGGGAGACATCCCCGATTGGTGTATGGTGTTTCAATACTCATTTTCGAACGGTCCTTCGATGCGGCCGGAATCTGCCCTGATTCGGAAGGATACAGAATCCCGGCGGCTCATTCGTCTGAGCTTCGACAATTTGAAGCCTGGCCGCATGATTGAAATCAGCGATCCCGCCTCAGGCATCTCCCGGCGATCCCTGCAAATCGGCCGCAACATATTTTATCTGTCTGGAGCATCTGGGGAATCCGGCATGACAATCCCGATCGAGTATGAGGTTGATGGGACCCCTCAGCCCATCCCGCCGCTGGTCGTCGAGCCCTTGCACCGCAGGCAAATGTACCTGCTTCCTTATTCACACACCGATATCGGGTATACGGATGTTCAATCGAAAATTCTACGGAAGCAGCAGGATAATCTCGATCAGGCCTTGCAGCTGATTCATCGAACCGGCGAATATCCGCCAGAAGCCCGGTTCAAATGGAATCTGGAGGTCCTTTGGCCTTTCGAATCCTATATGGAAAAGGCTTCCGAAGGCAGAAAGCGAGAAATCATCAACGCGATCCGTGAAGATAACCTCGGGCTGAATGCTCTCTACGCCAATGTGTTGACCGGGCTGTCCGGTGCCGCGGAGATGAGCCAATGGACCGATTACGCCGGCCAATTTATGGAGCGGCATGGGGTGGAAATCAAAACGGCCCTGGTCTCGGATATTCCGGGATTCTCATGGGGTCTGGTCCCGGCCCTGGCGCATCGAGGAGTGAGATATTTCGCCAGTGCCCCGAATCCGGGAGACCGGATCGGATTCACACTCAAGGAACTTGGGGACAAGCCGTTTTATTGGAAATCACATTCGGGCGGGGAACAAATTCTCATGTGGGTTGCCGGCGCCAGCTATGCGTATTTCCATGAAGGCGGATTGGCCAGCCTCGGGGAAGATAAAATCCTCAGGTTGTCGAGAAAGCTCGATGAATCAGGCTATCCGTATGAAATATACCAGCTTCCTTATACCGTCGGGGGAGATAACGGCCCGCCAGATCCAACACTGTCTGATTATGTCAAAAAATGGAACGAAAAATACGAATCGCCTCGCTTGATAATTGCGACTCACCGCCAGCTATTTGAAGATTTTGAAAAAAGGTACGGAGCTAATCTCCCGATGCGCCGGGGCGATTTCACACCCTACTGGGAAGACGGGGCGGCCTCTTCCGCTTTGGAAACAGCACTCACCCGGCAATCTGCGGATCTGCTAGTGCAGGGCCAGACACTCTGGTCGATCAGGGCTCCCTCGATGTTCCCGGGAAAGGATTTCCGCGACGCATGGAGGAATGTCATCCTTTTCAATGAACACACCTGGGGCGCCAGCAACAGCATCTCTGAACCGGACCATCCCCTGGTGAAGGAGCAGTGGCGTATCAAGCGGGAATTCGCCATAGAGGCCAACAAAAGCGCCAAGCGCCTGATTGATGATCTCAGGCCTCCTCCACCGGAAAATATCATTGCAGAAACAGTCCTTGACCTTTACAACACGCATTCATGGCCGCAATCCGATGTGGTTATTATTCCGGCTGCTCAAAGCACGACGGGAGACGCCGTCCAGGATCTCCAGGGCAATCCGATACCCTCCCAGAGGCTGTCGACGGGAGAATTGGCGTTGTTGGTCGATTCAGTCCCGCCGCTTGCGGCGCGAAGGTTATTGATCAGACCAGGGCGGGCTTTCACGCGTGGAACCGGTAGCGCCGCACCAACATTTCTCCAGACATCTTTACTTTCATTAAAGATCGATCCGCAATCGGGGGCCATGGAGAGCCTGGTCCTGAGTCCCGGAGGAAAAGAATTTGTGGATCGGAACATCGGCACCGGCTTGAACCGCTTTATCTATGTCCCGGGGAAGGAACCGAAGGAAGGCCGCGGCCTCGAAAATGTTAGGGCCCGGGTCAAAGAACCGGGTCCTCTGGTGATGTCCATTCTGGCCGAGGCTGATGCACCCGGCTGCCGCAGGTATTCCGTCGAGTACCGCCTCACAGAAGGTCTTCCGCGAGTGGATATCGTCCACCGAATCGACAAGCTGCCGGTCCGATCCAAGGAAGCCATTCATATAGAATTCCCGTTCGCCATTCCGGGACCTCAAACCCGCTATGACGTTGCCTCAGGGATAGTGCGGCCCGAGCTCGACCAATTGCCCGGCGCCTGCAGGAATTTTTTCCCGGTGCAGAGCTGGGTCGACGTCTCCAATGCTTCATCCGGAGTCACCCTGGCTACTCCTGATGCGCCGCTGATTGAAATCGGAGGAATAGCAGCGGAACAGCCGTGGAAGGGAAAAACCGCCTCGTCCGGATTGCTATATTCCTATTTGATGAACAATTATTGGCATACGAACTATAGGTCCGACCAAGAGGGTCCCGTCACATTCCGTTACAGCATTTTTCCTCATGGGCCATTCAAACCCGAAGAAGCCACCCGTGCCGGGAGAAACTCCAGAGAACCCCTCCTGCTTTTCCTTTCGGAACGGAAGGCGCCCCTTCCGGACTCCCTTTTCCAGGTCCGGTCTCCATCCGTCCAGCTTGTCTCACTGCAGCCGATCGATTCCGGAAAGGCGCTCCTTGCGCTCCTGTACAATCCAACCGCCCAGACCGCGCCTGCGGAATTGGGGTGGGGCGTCCGGGGCAGGATCAAAACAATGCGATGCGACAGCTCCGGCCGGCCGCTTACAGCCGTGCGAGGAGATCCACGATTGCCTCCCTGGGGAACAGGCTACTTCCGTTTCGACCTGCGATAGGAAAGCGGAAATGTATTATGGAGGCGGGCGGTCGGCGCAGCCCTGTTCGAGCCCCGTGAAATAACCATTGCCCGGGGCCGCAGAAATCGTAGAATGGAACCGGGTGCAAATTCCTCATCAAACTGAGCAATCGAATTAGCCAGGCTGCCATGACAAATGACCTGAGAATCCCGGATTCATTTACCGCCCTCGACCGCTTCCTGGTGGAAAAAACCATTGAAGCGGTTTCTGATGGAATTCAACTGGAGCGCTGGTGCCGCGACCCCGGGCGCAGGATCCAAGAGATCCCGCTGGACTTGGGGCGCCCTTATTCGCTGCCAAACCGTGTCTTCGGCTATCTGACCGAGGCCAGCATAGGCGGCACTTCCCGGACGGTGATCGGAGCGCGGCAGGAAGTCGAGTTCGGCAAGGCTTCAGGTCCCGATCCTGAAGGCGCATTGCAGGAGTACGTTCTCGGGGTTTTCCTCCCCACCGCACGATGGACCTATCCTGACGGGCATCCCGGCGGTTTCACATTTGAACAGCTGCTTTTTTGCACGGCCGAAGGTGAAGTGCAAAAATACCCGCCAGGCGTCGCCGACAGTGCGCAGGATTGGCGCCTTATTGGACCCCGCTATCGCTGGTCCCTGCTTACGGTATTCCTGCATGATTTTGTCATGCGCCTTGGACCCATGACCAAGCGCTTTCAGGAAGCGGTATCCGTGGTTCAACATCCGGATTTCATCCATATCATCAAAAGCCCCAAGAAGAATGTCAGGCTCGAGGTAGCCATAGGTTATCCCTTTATCGATTACGCTCCGATCCCCAACTATTTCGGATTCGGGCCGGGGAAATTCAACTGGGCCATAAAGCTGTTTTCCTTCTGCCTCAGGGATAACAACGAGGTCTGCTGCAATATGGACTTTGTGGCCGGCGCCCGCCCGCAAAAGGTGTTCGATTTTGGCAAGAGGATCCCCGATCCGGTTTACGGGACTTCGGCGGTTCTGAACAAGATTTCCTTCGGCCTCTTTGACGATCGGAGATTCCACGACTGGATGGACTGCCAAATGGCCGCCCAACACGCGCGGGTTCATCAAGCGCTGATGGAAGGTTCAGCCCGAAAATTCGCCGAGTGGATGGGCAAAAGGCAGAGCTGAATCCCTCCAGATCAAACCTGCGCGGCCGCGCGCCCCTGCAACCAAAAAGGAGAGTGCATGAAATCACTGTTTCCGGGAGCCGCTTTGATCGCCATTCTGGTCGCGGCGACGGCTGCTTCTTCCCCGGCAGAATTTGACCTGATCCTGCGAAACGGGCGAGTCATCGACGGCAGCGGAAATCCCTGGTATCTCGCCGATGTCGGAATTCGAGCCGGGCGGGTAGAGGCTGTTGGGAAAATCTGCTCCGGCAGCGAATGTCCGGCGAAGCGCGTATTGGACGCTACGGGCCTCGTCGTAACTCCCGGCTTCATCGACGTTCACACCCATTCCGAAACCGGAATCCGTCGCGTCCCGACAGCAGATAACTACCTGTTCGACGGCGTGACCGCTGTCATCACCGGGAACTGCGGCGGATCGGAACCTGACCTGAAGGTTTTTTTTGATGAGCTCCGGCAGACAGGCATTTCCATCAATCTGGGCTCCCTGATTGGACACAATACGGTGCGGAACGCGATCATGGGCTCGGAGCAGCGAGATCCAACCCCGGAAGAACTGGCCCGGATGGAAAAACTGGTGGAAGAAGCAATGAAGCAAGGAGCCATGGGTCTGTCTACCGGGCTTATTTACATCCCTGGAGCCTACGCAAAAACTCCGGAAGTAGTTGCTCTCGCCCGTGTCGCCGCACGGTTCCATGGGGTCTACGCCTCGCATATCCGCAATGAGGGAAACGATGAGCACGGTGGCGTCTTCCAGGCTATTGACGAAGCCATTGACGTGGGCCGCCAAGCCGGACTCCCGGTTGAGATCTCGCATTTCAAAGTAGCCGGGAAACTGGTCTGGGGGAAAAGCTCGCAAACGCTGGAACAAGTGGAAAATGCGCGCCGCAATGGAATCGACGTAACGGTCGACCAGTACCCCTATGCCGCTTCGAGCACCGGTCTCAGCGTCCTTCTGCCATCCTGGGCCTATGCAGGCGGACGCGAACAGTTCCTGAAACGGCTGACGGATCCTCCCACACGGAAAAAGATCATGCAGGATGCAAGGCAGGTGATATTCAATCGCAGCGGATTCCGGCAATTGGACTACGCCGTCGTGGCGCGGTGTGAGTGGAACCCCGCCTTGGAAGGTAAAAGCATCTCACAGATCAATCAGGAAAAGGGACGAAAGAAGGACCTTGATGCCGAAATCGAAACCGTCGTGGACCTGCTGGAAAAAGGGGGAGCCCAAATGGTCTACCACTCGATGAGCGAAGAGGACGTCGAACGGATCATGCGCTACCCCTACACCATGGTAGGCTCGGACGGCGGAATCATCGAATTCGGAAAAGGCGCGCCGCATCCTCGGAGCTATGGAACAAATGCTCGCGTACTGGGAAGATATGTGAGAGAACGAAAAACGGTGCGGCTGGAGGAAGCTGTTCGCAAAATGACTTCCCTTCCAGCGCAGCGATTCGGGATGCTGGATCGCGGCCTGATTCGCCCGGGAATGTGGGCCGACATCAATGTGTTCGATGAGAAGACCGTCAGCGATCAGGCGACGTTCCCGAAGCCGCATGCCTATTCGGCAGGATTCCGCTTCGTGCTGGTGAACGGAGTTCCGGTTATTGAGGAAGGCAAGCATACCGGAGCAAAACCAGGCCAGATTTTGACCGGGCCGGCAAAACCCTCATTCTGATAGGGAGGAGCGCCCACGCAGGCTCGCGGTTGGCAGCTTATCCGAAGCAATGGCGCCATATGCGAGCGTGACTATTTGGAGGCGGTATTGCCGGGGGCATTCCCTTTCCGTTCTTTGTACACGGTCCATGCGATGGGAAGCAGGGACAAAAGCACGACGACAGCGGCAATTTTATCAATGTGTCGTGCCAGATCGAAATGAAAGGTTTCGGCAACCCAGCCGCCGAGGAAATATCCGGCCAACACCATGCTCCATACCCAGGTCAGACCACCGATGGCATTGAAGGCTATAAACGTCGAAAAGCGCATCCGGGTGATGCCCGCCACGATCGGAGCGAAGGTCCGGACAATGGGCACCCAGCGGCCCACCACGATAAAAAAAACACCCCAGCGCTGGTAGAACGAATGAGTTTTTTCAAGCCAAAGCTGTTTGAATACGGGGATCCCCGCAAAACTGCGATCGGGCCAGGTGTACATCCGGTTTCCAAACCACGACCCGATCCAGAAACCGACCTGGTCGCCCGCGATGGCACAAAGCGGTACAAGGATGAGCAAGTGCCACAGCCCGATCAACGCAGCGCCGTCGGCGCCGGGAACCGCGAGAATGCCGCATAGAACAAGCAGCGAATCGCCGGGTAGAATGGCAAAAAAACCGGTTTCGGCAAAGATGATCAGGCAGATCGCGGGCAGGCCGCCCGTGGCGATCAGCCAACGGATCCCGTCAGGATTGAAGAGCCAGAGAAACTTGTGGATCAGTTCCAATTCAACCTCCCAAGCGGATTAGCAGATCAAGCCCGCGGAATCCTGCGCATGATACACCGAAGGTCCGGCATGTAGAAATCGATTCGAATCGTTTTTATCAGGCGGGCGTCATTTCCAGGTTCGGACAATGAAGCGGGGGAGCCAAATCATGGACAAATGGTTCATCAGAATTTTTGTTTCGGTTTTCGGATCGATCGGACTGATATTCCTCGGTGTTGCGGTCTTCTCGTTCCGGTCTGAATCGGATCAGCGAAGGGGAGCCATACGAGTCCCCGGCCGCATTGTCGATCTCGAGCCGACAAAAGGAAGCCGCGGGGGAACGCTCTACAAGCCGGTTTTCGAGTTTTACGACAATCAGGACCGGAAACACATGGGAATAGGCTCGGTGGCCAGCAGTCCCCCTTCTTACAGCCGGGGAGAGGAAGTGACGGTCCTCTACCGGCCTGAGAATCCGGAAAATGCACAGCTGGATTCTTTCCTGGAGGCATGGTTCATGCCGCTCATTTTTGGATTTTTGGGAAGTGTATTCAGTTCTATTGCCGGTGGCATTATCATCGCCGGGATCAGGCGACGCTCCAAGCATCACTATGAAGACCCGAAGGCTGCAATCCGGCAGTAGGGCCCGTCAATAAATAACATTTGCATTTTGAGTCTTCATGGCTGATCAAAAGCGTCTGTGAACCGGAACTAGCTGTCCAGGCGATCCGGCGTAAAGCTGGTATGCAATCCCGGATGGATCTTGAATTTCAGGGGCAACCGGGCGATAGGGCCCGCCGCGACATTGAAGGCGTCGAAGAGCAGAAAAAATACCGCACCTTCTGCCGGCCTGAAATATTCCGATATCACCACCCCTTCGCGCGGATTTTCCGGATTGGGCACGAAATTCGGCTCGCCGCCCAGGTACTCGCCGCGCGGCACCTGGTAGACGTCCTTCACATCCCCGGCGGCCCAGGAACCGTGCGCCATCTGATCGAAAAACTTGCGCCCCGGCAGCCCGACCGTGCTCATCCCAAGCATCCAGAAATCATTGTAGGGTTTGCCGGCGAGAGCGGCACCGACATTGGGGAAATCAGGTGTGCGGTCGTACTTCATGCTGACGGTTTCGACCAACGACTTCGTTTTCAAATCGATCCAGTACCTGACCGGCCGGCATGGAGCCACGGTGGTGAAAACCTCGGGCAAAGGCCTATACTCCTTGTACACCGGCTCATCGAGAAGCAGCAGATCCAGGGCCAGCCGGTCGCCATCCTCGAACGCATTGATGGTGTGGAGGCAGTAGCCGCCCCCGGCCTCGACGCTGAAAGCTTCGCTGGGATAGCCTGCCCTCGGTGTGATGTGGATGCGGCTGGGGACCTCCGGCTTCCACACCAGAGAATCCATCACGGAAAGGCCGTCATTGAGGAACCGGCCGAAATCCATAAGCAGCGGTCCAAAGAAAAAAACCATGTGATGCTTCGTAAACGCCATGTCGTGGTTGCAGTACTGGTGAGGCAGCGGGTATCTCGAGCGCTTGAGCAGGACTCCCGCCGAGTCGAACTCAAAGGTGTTGAGCATGGGTTGGGCGGCGGCAAAATTGATGCCGAAATTCATCAGGTGGCCATCGAATTTCGCGTGGGCGGCAAACGGTGTCACATCGTTGATGCGCCCGTGGAAATCGTAGGTTCCCCGGGTCTCGAGGGTAACTGGATCCAGTTCGTAAGGCAGGGTCTGCTCGCCGAAGGCTACCAACGTTCCGGCATAGCGATAGGCAGCTACGTTGACCGGTCCCTCGAGCATGACGTTGCGATGCAGTTTGTCGCCGGGAAAAGCAGTACCGAAAGCGCGAAAAATGAAAGTCCCGGCGGCTTCTTCATCCCGGACCTTGGCGGTATCCACAAAACGGTTGGTAAACGTTACCTTTCCAGGCCCAAAGTGCAAGCGGCAAACCATGCCGTCTCCATCCAGCCAGTGTGTGTAGCTGCGACCACCGCGCTCAAAGCGCGTGGGGCCGTTGATGTAGTAGCTGCCACGCAGCCATTCGGGAATCCGGCCCTCGATTCCGGTTATCTCATAGCTGGCCGGTGTGGCCTCGAACTGAAAACACCGCTCCAGGAGAGGAGCATTATCCATTACTGGCGACGAGGAATTCATTGGCAAGCCTCCTGCACGGCTGTTGAGCGTGCAATAAAAGAGTCAAGAGCAAACGGATTAAGATTCCACGCATAGGTGCCTTCAACACCCGCATGGGCGGCGTAGGCAGCCCGCATGCTGGCGGGATCGAATACCGTATCGCGGAGCTTCAGGCTGGAAATGAAAGATGCATTCTGGAGAACCTTGGGTTCTTCGAGAACCGCGGCGTGCACATGCGCAAGGATATAACGGGCAAACTCCCTCAACCGCTGGATGTGGGCGTCGAAGAGTGTTTCAGCCTCCGCAGGCGTAAGTCCGACCTCGTAGAAAAGCTTTTCGGAGTCGCGCAGCGGCTTGATGCTGTAAAAATCGAACAGCACAGGCTGCTCGGTGCCGATCCGTCCATTTACTTTTTTCCACTCGTAAAAAGCAGAGAGAAAGGATTGGAGGTTGTGGTTGATCCGCCCCAGGAGGGCGAATTTTCTCAAATAGACCGGCAGGAAATCCATGTTGGTGAAAAGATCGTTGATCACGGGCACGACGAAGAAACCGAAGTACACCGCCAGTTCCCATGTGTACTTGAGCGAGAAGGCTTCCTGGTCCCCCAGACAGTTATAACTGATCGAATAGGAGGGGAGATAGGATTCATAAATCGCCCTGGCAGCCTGTTCGTAGAGCCGGCATTTCAGGGCAAGCTTTTCGGGATCGTCCGTGGCAATGGCATCGCCGATGAACAAGTTCAAGATGGTGATCAGGTCCGCACCCGGACTGTAGAGCGGATCCGAAAAACGTCCCGATTCCCCAGCCAGGGCCCAGCGTTGCGCGCTTATGGTTTGCTTTGCGTCATAGGAATAACTGACGTAGCGACCCTCATCGAGGACGCGGCGCTGCGGCAGGTCGCGCTGAAACAGGGGCCACTTCCGGCAGATAAAATCCAGCATTTTGGTAGAATTGGAAACCTCCGCGGGGTCCAGCACCTGGTGGTCAAAAACCAGGCCTATGCTGGTCAATCCATGAAGAGGTATGATCCAGAGCCACATTCCTTCGTCGCAGAAATGGTTGGTGGCAAGCAGGAAGGGCATATGCCCGGTTTTCCTCCTGCGGGCATCGAAAACCACCTCTTTGCGGGACCGTCCCGTCAACCGTTCAACATCCAGGACACCTTCCACCCAGCACCATGTTGATCCATGACGGATCATGTTCGGTTCGGAAAGCCCAAGTCGCCGCTTCAGGAAGGCATTGCGCCCGGATGCATCCACGATCCAGCCGCAATCGACCTGGCAACCATCAAAGGTGAGCCGGTGGTCGCCGGTCTCGGATATATCGACTTTAAGGCCCTGAACACCGCGCAAAAGTTCATACCGCGGATCCGCCTGGTTCAGCTTCAGAAGGTGTGATTCGAGCACATTCCGGTCGACCTGGAAGGTCGGGATATTGGAACTTAAACGGATGAAGGACGAACCATACTCCTCGTATCCCTGATTGGCGGTGCTGGTCGTCTTCCAATGGAACCGGAGGTTGTATTTCAGAAAATGCTCGACAAGCAGATGCTCCTGAAGATCCAGCACTTTAGACAGATAAAAACCGGCGGCCTGCACCAGGGATTCGCCGACCTTTTGAGCCGGTCCCGGGAGTTCGGTTCGCTTATCCAAATGAAGGATGGTCTTGTTGGAATTCAGAAGCAGTTGCCGGGCCAGGCTCAGCCCTGCCTGCCCGGCTCCGATAATGGCTACATCGTACCTGGATCTTTTTGTCATGGGGGATTTTATGGAGCCTGGCCCGGGAGCCTTGCTGGTTCCCGGCCAGGCAAAAAAGATTTCAGAATCTATTTTCCGGGTCCGGATTGAGCTACAATTCCTTTCTCCTCATCCACTTTCAGGAACTGATTCACCGCGACGTTGGACAGTTTCTGGCGGGTGCCGCTTGGCCATTCGATCTCGACCGATGTCACCTTCGTGTCTTTCCCCAGTCCGAAGGTCAGCGCCATGTCGACCGAAGAGCAATAGCTCGAGCCGCTGCGAACATAATTCCACTGCTTGCCCGAAGGGCTGTCCACACGAACAACGGCGCCGATGCCATCCCGGTTCGACTTCGTTCCCGATGTGCGGATGCAAAGCCAGTTGTTCTGGTTTCCGCCATCGTTGCGGAACAGGTAAGCCGGGCCGTGATTGGTGGTGATCAGAATGTCCAGGTCGCCGTCATGGTCGATATCGCCATACGCGGCTCCACGGGCCACGACGGCCCGGTTGAATTCCGCTCCCATGGTCGGGGTGACGTTCTCGAACTTCTTTTTGCCGAGGTTGTGGAAAAGGAGCGGCGGCTGCTTGTATTGGATCTTTGGCTGGACCTTTCCGATCTCTTCTTCGATGTGGCCGTTCGCGGTATAGATGTCCTGATACCCGTCCAGATCATAATCAAAGAAAAAGACTCCAAACGCGAGCGAGAGCAGGCTGGCGCGACCGACAGCCGACGAGGGGGCTTCGTCCACAAAAAGCCCGGTACCCTCGTTGTGATAAAGCCCGAGCATCTGGTTCGAGAAGTTGCCCACCAGAAGGTGCGGCCTTCCCGATCTGTCGTAATCCGCAGCGTCCACGCCCATGGCCCCGCGCGCAACGCCGTCTTCCCCGAATGCCACTCCGGCGGACATGGCGGTCTCGGTGAAGGTACCGTTCTTGTTGTTATGATAAAGCTTGTTCGGCTGGGTGTCATTCGCGATGAAGATATCGGGCCAACCGTCCATATCGAGATCGAATACGGCTATTCCGAGTGATTTGCTCGTGGGATCCGCGAGGCCTGCTTTCGCCGTCATATCCGCAAACTTCCCCCCACCGAGATTGCGGTAGAGCTTTACGGAAGTCCCCTTGTAGGATTCGGGGGTGCAATAGGACTTGGTCGCCCCGTCCAGGGAGCACCAGATATCGCCCTTCGCGGTCCATTGGACATAGTTGGCAATGACAAGATCCAGCTTGCCGTCCTTGTCATAATCCAGCCACGCGGCGCTGGTCGAGAAATTGGCGTTGTTGATCTCGGAGAGTTTGGTGACATCCTTGAATTTCCCGCCTCCTTCGTTATGGAACAGCCGGTCGCCTTCAAGCGCGGTGATGAAGACGTCCTCCCGTCCGTCGTTGTCGTAATCGCCGATGGCGACTCCCATGCCATACATTTCAACATCGAGCCCGGAGCCGGCGGTGATATTGGTAAAGGTCCCGTTCTTGTTGTTTTTATAAAGAGCCGAAAGGGATTTGCGCCCCTTGGGAGCCCAGTCCTTACTGTTGATCAGGAGAGCGTCTACCCAACCATCCCCGTCGGCATCGAACAAAGCGCACCCCGAGCCCAAGGTTTCGGGAAGGTACTTTTTGCCGGCCCTCCCGCTGTTGTGGGTGAAATGGATGCCCGACGCAGAAGTTATGTCGGTAAACTTGACCCCGGTCGGGGGGACCGCCATCGCAGCCATGGCCACCAAAGCGGATGATAGAGCAACAATGAGTTTCACTTTTTTCCTCCGGCATGTGTACTAGGTTCAGAACCGCCCATCGCACGATTATGCGCCACGGCGCGCGCGGGACTGCCGGCGGCGGCAACCGCGCCGAGAGTTACGCTCTCGTGGTCATGGATCTGCTGGCGCTCGTTGTTATCCTCGGGGCTGACCAGGCGTCGCTTCCCCGTAATCGCCTGCGAAGATTCTTCAGCCTTGAAACGCTGGAAAAGCTTCTGCTCGCGCGCCGTCTGTTCGCTGTCTCCAAGGCCGCGATAGCAGAGCATCGCTGTGTAGTGCATCTGCAGATCCTCGGGATCGACCAGCGAAACCCGTTCGAGCACCTTTAAAGCCTCAGCATACTCACGTTTCAAGAAGAGCATTCGCGCGAGTTGATTGAGCACAACGCGGTCACGAGGATACAAGCCTTCCACGATCTTGAGGGAAGCAATGGCAGCGTCGTAATCGCCGTCGGCTTTTTCCACCATGGCCTTGAAGAAATGAGCCCGGCCCAGGTTTGGACTTATGGAGAGGGCTTTTGCCACGAAAGGCTTCGCTTCATCAGTCTCACCTTCCTGGGCCAGCGCCCGGGCGACATTGACCCAACCATCGGCATAGCCGGGCTCGGCTTCCGTCACCCTTTTGAAGGCATATTCCGCCCCTTTGAGATCGCCCTGGAGCAGCAGCCCTATACCCCAGTCGTTCCAGCGCTCGCGATCTTCCTTGTTGACTACTGGAGTCCAGTTCGTAGTTTCTCCCAATGGGATTTTGGTCTCGGCCTGGGCCAGCACCGTGATTGGCAGGTTGGGTATCTCTTTTTTAAAGATGCCCGAAACGTTGGCGGGGATATTCGCCACATCAAAAGAATACTCCAGGCTGTTGTGGTCTCTTCCGAGCAAAGCTGGATCCTGCCCTTCTTTCGGAACTCCGGCATAGGCAAACTGAGTATAATACCAGGCAAATTTCCTGTGGTTGAGCTTGGCCGTAAGGGTGATCGGACCCTTAGCATCCTTGGGAATCTTGATTCGATAGTGTGCCACGTCAGCCGATCCCGGGGGTATCAGCCGCACGTACAGCACGCTGCGCGCCTGCCACGCATTTCTCTTATTGATCGGATTACCCTCGGCGTCAAGAAGGTAGGATTTATAGAAATGGGCACCGGGCTCGACCGGCCCTTTGCCGTTCTCCGTGACCTGGCCGCTCCAGAAAATGACCTTTCCATCCGCATCCCTCCCCTGGAGTTCCAGCCAGACATCGAATCCATCCACGGTCCCTCCCGGAAACAGGTGGCCTATCTTCCGGGTACGCACGACGACATCAACCCTGGCCGTAGATCCAGGTACCAGCTTGACCCCGGATTTGTCTATCGGCGCGGCCATTTTGCCGACCTCACGCAAAACCAGCGTTCCTGACGAGTCGCCCTCCTCCCCTACACCCAGAGTCGTGGAGAGTTGGGGCCCCTCCCCTGCGCGGCGAAGCATTTTCATATCGGTTTCCTTTTCTTCCACCGGCGAAACCGAGAAAATATCGACAGATATGAAACCGGATTTGAGAAACTTCTCCACCTCACTCAATTGAGTATGATCGCCGTTCACCATCGCCAGGGCAGTATTGGCTGCGGCGAATCGGTGCGAGTGAACCTTGCCATTGATATTGCCGGGGTCTTTGGAATCCACCAGGGGCATATGGCAATCGCCGCAGGTTGAGGTTTTAGCCGGGTAATAAAACGAACGGGCGCCCTGTCCGGAAACCCCGCTGGCCTGCCAGCTGTCATAATCATTGAAGCCGCGGAGCCAGCGCCAATCGTTGACCGGTTTGTCGAGATGGACTTTGTGGCAGGAGGTGCAGTAATCCGGCAGGCTCTCACCGCGCATGAACGGTTTGATGAACGTGCGCCGGTGAGGTTCGGGATTCAGGTTGATCAGGAAGTTGTCGAGCGCGCGGATATATTTATTTTTGCTGCTGGCCAACTCATGCAGCGCAGGGTATTCGATCGTGAATGCGCCGTTCCCCATGGTGTGCTCCACATGAATGATGGAATGGCAGGAGGTGCACGCCAATCCATTCTGCGCCTCCGGAGTGTCGATTTGCTCCCTGATGGGCTTTTCAAACCGGCCATTGAAAAATACCGCGTGATCATGACACCCGGCGCACCAGCGGCTGGCCTTGACTCCGGCAACATCCTGCATGTATTCAATCGATTTGCGGTAGAACTGATTATTAAAAGAGGCAAAATGATGCGCCGAGCTTTGAAACTGCTCGTAAACATCTTTGTGGCACTCGCCGCACCGTTTCGAATCCATGAAAAAGTTCGCCGGAATGATTCCTCCGATATCGGTTTTTGCCGGCGAGGGGAAGAACGGCGACTGCGGTCCCTCTCCCTCCTCTTCCATCGTCAGAGGAGCCGTCAGCGGATTCGTAATCTTGTCATGCGGATTAGGCTTCATCCTCTGATAGAGAGCCGTGGAAGCCGGAAGCAGGACAAGCACCAGCAGGGCGCCCATGTAAGAATGGCGCAGGGTTCGCCACCCTCCGCCCTTTTCGGAGGCCTGTCGAAAAAGGTAGGGCACAAGCGCAAGGACTCCCAATCCGGCCGTGATGATGTGAGCCCAGAGGATCCCCCGGTTCGGCCTGAGATTCCCGGCCCATGCCAGGTAGCCTCCTATGAACGCCGAGATCAGGAAGAACAGCGCAGCCGGCCCGGCGCCTCTCATGAGTTCCTTCTGGCGGAGCAGAAGGATGAGGACTGCAATCGCTATGGCCGTCCCCAGACCGAGATGGAAGAGCACATTGCCCATGTAAAAAACCGTAGGGTTGGCGAATGCCCCGATATATGCGGTGTTGATCAGAAGCACTACCAGCCAAAACCCGACCCATTTTGCGAGTTTGCTGTTCGTCATTTTGAGACTCACCCGTTTGATAGATGCCCTTTGAGATGCCTCGCGGGCTCATGGCGAAAAAACAGCCGAGCATGCAGTGAGGCAATGCAAAAATCTTTGTTTGGGAATAGCAGGCAGAAAATCCACACCCGAATATCGAATTTCCGCCGAAAACCACTCACTCCCGTGGAAAAACAAGGGATGTTGGACATATACTTTATGTGGTTGAGGGGAGATCTGTCAAGAAAAATTATAGAGAGCTAAGGATCGCCGGAGCAAAAGAGCTTCCGGGATCATGGATATGGACTCTATGATACGTTAAATGATTCGGATTGAATGGTATAGGGATAGTCTAGGTAAGGTTGACATCCCTTCTCCCGGTCAGAGGATTCAATTGCAGAGTCGTTACTTCGACTCGGGAACCGATTCCCTCAACCACAACGATCCCCCCCTCGCTGACATGGAAACACTGCCGGTCACTCTCCGGGTCATATCCGATATGGGCGTCTTCCGGCACATGGACATTTTTATCCAGGATGGTCCGCCGTATCCGGGCCCTTCTTCCGATATCGCAATGCTCGAAAACGATCGAGTCCTCAACAACGGCACCGGAGTGAACGACGACTCCCCGTCCCAGCACCGAGTTGCGCACTACGCCTCCGGAAAGGATGCAGCCGCCCGAAACAATGGAGTCAATGGCATGCCCGCGACGGCCGTCATTATCAAACACAAATTTCGCGGGCGGATCGGGCGAACTTGTGGATCGTAAAGGCCACTGGCGATTGTAGAGGTTGAGTTGCGGCGTTACCGACCGGAGGTCCATGTTTGCGGCGTAGAAAGCATCCAGCGTTCCGACATCGCGCCAATAAGGGAGGACCCCGGGTGGGTCATCAGGGATCCGGTTGGTTTGAAAATCATAGGCATAAACCCTGCGTCGCCGGACCAGGCTGGGAAAGATGTCCCGTCCAAAATCATGTCCGCTTTTTTCGTCCATCGAGTCGTCGACAAGTTCGCGCTGGAGCACCGCCGATGAAAAAATATAATTCCCCATGGAAGCGTATACGCACCCCGGATCGCCGGGGATTCGGGGTGCATCCGGCTCTTTCTCATAGAAACTGGTGATTCTCCCGTCCGCGGCAACTTCCACAACGCCCAATTCAGAGGACAGTTTCTTATCGGCGTGATTGACGGCCAAAGTCACATCCGCACCCCTGTCATTGTGGAACTCGATCATTTCACGGATGTTCATGCGATAAACGTGGTCGGCTCCGAACACAAGGATCAGGTCCGGATCTGCCCGCTCGATGAGATCGATATTCTGGAAGATCGCATCGGCAGTGCCACGATACCAGGTCTCGCCGGGCGACCGCATCTGTGCTGGCACAGGAATTATAAACTGTGACGGCAGAAGGCTTCCAAATTGCCACCCGTCCCGGAGATGCTGGAGCAGCGATTGGCTTTTGAATTGGGTCAGCACGTACATCGAATAGACGCCTGAGTTGATCAGGTTGCTGAGGACGAAATCGACGATCCGGTATTTCCCGCCGAAGGGCACGGAGGGCTTGGCTCGATCTTTTGTCAGCGGATAAAGGCGTGTTCCCTTCCCTCCCGCCAGTACCATCGCCAGGACTCGACGATTCAAGGATCTCCTCCCTCATTCCTGCCGGAAGCTTTGCTGCTATATCGTAAGATTCGCCCGGGCATAAAGCCGCTCTTTTTGTTTTCGCCGTCAATTAATTGATATTTTACTACAAAATCCATGGGCCGTTGACCCGGTTTGTCAAAACCAGAAAAGAACAAGCGATGATCCGGGGTTTGCGGGGGAGGTGAAATCCCGCCTAAATCTGGACGGGAGCAAAGCCACAGGGGACGGGCTCAGGATTTTATCAGCCTGGGGAAAATGGAACTGGCGATCAGCCATTGAGCCGCGATGTAGCTGGTCATCACAATAAAATCGGCGAGTTCGAATCGAAACACGAAATGGCTGACTGCCAGGGTTGAATCGGAAAGAACAAATAATACCGCGCCGAACGCGGCACGGGCCGCTGCGGCTGATTTTGTACCCTTCCATCGCGCGCCCGCCATCCATCCCATGACGGCCAGAACCATGGCGTAGATGGCCACCGGGATCCTCAACGGTTCAATGTGCGGCCAAAGATAACAAAGCAGGCCAAGACTGTAGATGAGGTAAAAAGGGAGCCCATAAAGGGCAGCGCGGAGGTTTTCCAACGACCAGAAAGCCCGGCAATAGCAAACATGAGCCAGCAGGAAAGCGATTAACCCCGGTACGAAGCAATCGCTTCCTCCCAGCAGGAGGGCGTCTCCGCCAAGCGAGAAAATCAGTCCGCCGATGAGGGGAAGCCGGTACCGGGCGGCACTTTCGTTCCAACCCAGCAACGCCAGCATGATGATGAGCAGCGTTGTAAGTGGCTTAAACAGATAAACTTGCCAGTGCGGCCCCCAGTAGACGGCCCGCAAGTGCAAGCCGAGTGAGCAGAGGATGCCGATGGTGAGGGCTATCAGGCGCCTTTTATGCAGAAAAATGTTCCTTTTCCGCCAGTATGAATTTTTCGACGCCGACGGCTCCAATTACCCCCAACTCCGAAAAAGTTTCATACGCATGGTCCAGCCTGGATTGGGCCAAAGCCAGGAAATTGGTTCCTCCCAAACCATAATTGCCTTCATTTTCCCCGCGCACCCTGACTGCCAAAACCTCCCTCCCCATCTCGGACAGGAGCTTGCAGGCCATGTCGGTGAGAGCCCACTTCTTCCAGCTGGATGTGTCTTTGGGATTTAAATGAAGCAATTCGCAGAGCCGCAGGTAATACTCGAAAAATTTCTTGGCGAATTGCAGGAGCATGAATCCGGCCATCATGCAGAGAACCGTCACAAGGACTTTCACGACGACCCCGATGGTCATCCCATCTGGAGGATTATAAACCGCGAAGTAGACCGCGAGGAGCACAGGCGGCACAATCATCAAGATCCCGCCACTGGCTGCTGCCAGATCAGGGTCCAAACCGTGGCGCTGGCTCCAGTCTTCTTTCAGGGCTTTCGAATAGTCGGCAAGGAAAAAAAGACTGGCAAATTTCCACATAGAGGTTCCCTCCCAATGGGCCCTAAAAACCCTCGGCACGAAGGAAAGCGGATTGTTCGCAGAATCGGCCTTGATACGGTTTTGAGAATCACTTTCAGGCCCCCTGCATCGAAAGCACGGACCCAAATCTCAAATAAAACAAGAGCTGGGACTATCCTAATCCCGGATATTAGCCGGGATCAAGCTCATTGTTGAGAGACTCGTGGTGGCGGAATAAAAAAGGGGCTGCCGGGGAACGCCAGAGCCGTCATCCTCTGGTTGGGATCCCGGCTTTGCGGAGCAGGGCGCGCACCACCTTCCGGAAAAGGAAGGACAGTTCATCCAGCCGGAGAATCAAAGCGTCCAGCTGCCGTTGACGGTCCTCATAAAGTTCACGCATCTTCTCGGCCCTATCGCGGTGTTCGATAGCCCGATCGCGCCATTCCTCGGCGGTTCTTTGAATTCGGGAGAATTCTCCTCGCAGGGTGCTGTTTTCAGAATCGACCCTCTGGCGCCCTTCGCCGCGGGAATCCATTCCGCCTTCCAACCTCCGGATTTCGCGGCGGAGGGACAGGATCTCCTCATCCTGGTTTTTGGCCCATTCTCCACGGGCATCAACCTCCTTCTCCAGTGCTTCGCGTGATGCACGAAGCTCGGCGATTGTATCTTCCAGAGATTGAGCCCAGCGAGTCCGGGTTTCGACTTCAACACTCAGGCGAGACACATACTCCCGAAGTTTGGTGATTTCCGCATAGGGATCGTCGACCTGAATCGGTTCGGTTTCCAGGGATTTTCCGTCGTTGTCGACATAGAAAAAATTCTCGCTGTAGAGCGGTTGATACATGCGCATGGAGGGTTTGCCGCTTTTGCGCGCGATCACCAACTGAGTCTGCCGGCGAAGGTCACCCTGCCACCATTCCTGCTCCTCGACGAAGTTTGCCAGTCCCGAATACTTTTCTCTCAGAGGCCGGCTGCATTCATCATTGTCGAGCGTCTCCAGTCTATCTATGGCAAATCCGGAAGTCTCCACTATGCGCCGGAATTCGCCTACCGAATACTCCTTGCAGTGCCCGATTCCGCTTCCATCGGCGAAATAAGACGAAAATGTAAGCGGGGCGTCGAAATCCGCAACGCGAGCGAAGGTGTCCCACGAACTTCCATTGGGGGTCGAAAGAAACAAAATCCCCCCGGGACGGAGAATCCGATTTATTTCGATAAGCATGAAGATGGGATCCACCCGCAGATGCTCGAGCACTTCAAAGCACGTCACCATATCCACCGAATCGCAAGGGTATTTCAGGCGGTCGCGCTCCAGATTGCATTGGTCGATCGGAATGTGGCATTCAACAGCCGGATCGTCTGCTTGGAGGAGTTTCCCGTTCCCGTAGGCTACCAGGTCGCCCTCGAGGCTCACTCCGCGAAGCGAGGTCACCCCCAGGAATTTCCAGAGCAGGAGCAGCAATTCACCGAAACCACCGATATCCACTATTGATGTGCCGGCGTTCACCATGGGATCCATGCGCTCGATCATCCGGTACAGCCGCCGCGCATGGCCGGTGCGCAACCAATACTCGGTCCAGAAGCGCGCTGTCGGGTGATCGGAAGATCGGCATACCTGTTCAAAAAACTCCGAGGCGGAGTCGAGGCTGAATCTCGGGCACATAGGCAATGCAGGATAGTACTCCCGCGGCAGGTTGGCAACCTCGAATCGGACACCATGGTATCCGGCTGATAAAGGGAACGGTGAGACAAGCATTCACGATATCCTCCAGTCGGGCCGCCTGTCCGGCAACCTTCCGGCAATTCTGGGACAGATAGCAAATCCAGGCGACTACCGGATGAGGACCGGAAGAAAGTGGATTCAGCGGAGGCGACTGCTGGCTCCACGAAAAAGCTTCTCCTCACTCTCTGAGCTATCATTTATAGATCACTGTCGGAAATCCTCCTTCAAAAAAACGACCATTAGAAAATTATCTGATATAGAATCCGTCGGGTTTATTCGCGAGTTACGGATCAACGAAACCTGAAAAATCGAAATCACAAAAAACTTGGTTCTAGAGGGATCGACGCATCTGACGTCGGGCTTGTCTGTCCGTTGAGGAGACACCATGGGTTATGGTAGCCGCTGCAAATTCCCTGCAATTATCTGCCTCTTGATACTTTGCCTGCCAAAGGCCGTGCCGGCGCTGACTGCGGCGGACTTTCAGATTGCTGGCAAAGCACTGGGAGGCCTGCCGGGGCGGGCAATCCTTGTCTCTCCCCAGGGAACAATTTCTTCGACGACGCCCGCTTATACATGGAATGCGGTGGCAAATTCCACCTGGTACGGCCTGTACGTTCAGGACAGCGCAACCAATCCCAAGATAAACAAGTGGTTTACCGCGGCCGAGGCAGGATGCACTTCGGGAACAGGAAACTGCACAGTGACGCCGTCCACAGCTCTGGCATTGGGCGACGCAAAATGGTGGATTCAAACCTGGAATGACGCGGGCTACGGCGACTGGAGCGACGGCATGGCTTTCACGGTAGCCACTGCCTCGCTGCCGGGAAAAGCAACCCTGGTTTCGCCGCAGGGGACCGTTAATTCGAATACCCCGTCCTTCGTATGGAATGCTGTTTTGAACTCAACCTGGTACGGCCTGTATGTTCAAGACAGCGCCTCAAATCCCAAAATAAACAAATGGTACACCGCGGCGGAAGTTGGTTGTTCCTCCGGGACCGGCACCTGTTCGGTCACGCCTTCCACGACGCTGGCTGCCGGCGCAGCAAAATGGTGGGTGCAGACCTGGAATGACGCGGGCTACGGCGACTGGAGCGACGGCATGGATTTTACCGTTGCCGGTCTGGCTAAGCCGGGTAAAGCAATCCTGGTTTCACCCCATGGAACTATCACCACAGCCACGCCATCGTATACATGGAATGCGATGACAAATTTCTCTTGGTACGGGTTATATGTTCAGGATAGCTCAGCGAATCCGAAGATAAACAAATGGTACACGGCTGCAGAAGCCGGCTGTTCTGCAGGCACAGGCACTTGCACCGTAACTCCGGCTACGGTCCTCTCTTCGGGGAGCGGCAAGTGGTGGATTCAAACCTATAATGATATCGGCTACGGTGACTGGAGCGACGGCTTGGATTTCGTGGTTGAATCGGGCAGGGTCACCCTGGTGTCGCCCCGGGGATCGATTGTAACCAGCAACCCGACTTATATCTGGAATGCCCTGCCCAGCGCCGCACGATACACTTTATATGTGCAGGACAGCGCCGCGAATCCCAAGATCAACGCCACCTACACCCCGGCAGATGTTGGCTGTGCTTCCGGCACCGGCACATGCTCCGTCACCGCGGGGATAAAACTGGTTCCGGGGTCCTCGACCTGGAAGGTCCAGGCTCACACAGGAGCAGCCAGTGAGCCATGGAGCGACCTGATGAATGTGACTGTCTCTACCGGGACCGTCGGTCCCTATGGCATTGAGTTTGTCACCGTGCCTGCAGGCGGGTTTCAGATGGGGCAGCTTGTCGGCCCGGGATGGGATGAGGTACCGATTCACCCGGTCCATATAAGCCAGCCCTTTGAGATGGGTAAGTATGAGATCACCCAGTCGCAATACACCTCAATCCTATCGGAAAATCCAAGCTATCACACCGGCGCTGATCTTCCGGTGGAAATGGTGTCCTGGAATGGCGCAAAAGCCTTTGTTGACGCATTGAATTCATTGAACGACGGATACAACTATCGCCTGCCGACTGAAGCGGAATGGGAATATGCAGCCAGAGCCGGAACCATCGGTCGATGGCCCTTCAATATCAACGAGGTAGCCTGGCACGGCAGCAACTCGAGCGGCCAGACACACCCTGTGGGTACCAAAAAGCCCAATCCCTTCGGCCTTTATGACATGCAGGGAAATGTGTCGGAATGGGTTCGGGACTGGTTTGACAGCGAATATTATCAGTATTGCGTGGATCACAGCCTGGTAACCGATCCACCTGGCCCGGCGAGCGGCACCGAAAAAGTGAGCCGGGGAGGCAGCTATAACAGCGGCTACAATTACATCTATTTGGGATATCGGAGCTCGGACCAGCCGACCTTTACCGGCACCAGCGAGACGCGGGGATTTCGCGTCGCGAGAACCAGGCGGGACGCTTCAGGCTACCCTGTAATCCTGGCCACGCCCGCTGCGGTCGAATTCGGGGGTGTCAGCGCAGGAGGATCCTCAGAAAAGCTGGTGACAATCACCAACGCGGGCACAGCCAACCTCGTTATCGGGACAGTCGCCTCTCCCGTGCATCCGTTCAGCAAGACCGCCGACACCTGTTCCGGAAAAACCTTGAACCCAAGCAGTTCATGCACGGTGACCTATCGTTTTGCCCCGACAGCGGGTGGAAGTTATGACGGAACTTCAAGCGTAGCCTCCAATGACACGGGCAAAAACAGACTCGAAATCACGCTGAACGGCACCGTTTCAACCAATATTATCGGGCCTTTCGGGATGCGGTTTGTCACTGTGCCCGCGGGTGAATTTCAGATGGGACAGGACAACGTCGGCCCCGGGTGGAACGAGCTTCCCGTGCACTGCGTGGTCATCAGCGGTGCCTTCGAAATGGGCGCCTTTGAAATCACCCAAAAGAATTATAAAGACGTCACGGGCACCAACCCCAGCTACACAGTTGGCGACACCCTCCCGGTTGGGATGACCTCCTGGGATGATGCTCAGGCTTTTGTCGACGCGCTCAACTCGAGGAAGGATGGATATACTTACCGGCTGCCAACTGAGGCGGAATGGGAGTATGCCTGCAGGGCAGGAACGACGGGCAACAATCCTTATGACCTGAATGAAGTCGCCTGGTACGACGGCAATTCCAGTCACCAGCCGCACCCGGTGGGAACGAAGGCGCCGAATGCCTTCGGCCTCTACGATATGCTGGGAAATGTCGAAGAATGGGTGCGGGACTGGTATGACGACACCTATTATCAGTTCTGCGTTGATAACGGGATCGTCTACGATCCTCCTGGCCCAGCCTCCGGAGCCGAGAAAGTGTCCCGTGGCGGCGGTTATGGCAGCAGTGGAAATTATGTTATGCCGGGCCATAGGGCCAGTGATGCAACCGGCTTTTCCGGGACCAGCGAGGCCCGTGGATTCAGAATTGTCAGGACCCGTTAAAACTCAATGGCGGAATGGGCTTTGGGGATAATCTGAAATCGGGCTGCATTCGTGCGGACCGCGAGGTGCTGCCCATCCAGGATTTGGACATGAAGGTGAGGGTTTCCCGGCCGGATGACAGTCTCTATTAATGCAGCGCCTATTGGGCCTCTTGGCATTGCCGAAGGCTCAGATGAGAAAAGCCTGGGGTTAGATAGGAACTGCTATCAAGCGCTAAAGTGCGACATCGGAGCTTGGCCTCTTTCAAGCCAAGCCAGATGACGATGGCAGTTTGAATTCAATCGCAGAAGGTGCCGAATGCAGACCCCGGCACATCCTGCACCATAAGGTGCTGCCGTAGATTTTGCCTGTCCGCCCGCCTGCTGCTGATGATATTGTCTCAATATGGAAGGGAACCTTACGCCGGATAAAGAGCATGTCCAAGAAAAATCACAGACTCAGTGGATGCAGCTATGCCGAGAACCATTTCGTCTCGTTCCGCTAAGGGCGTTATAGTAAACACAACATGGGGGCGATTTTTCGGATGACAGCAGTCTGGTATAGCGCACATATCCTCGCGTTTGGCATTGCGGCGGCTTTGGTGGTTCTTACTTCATCGTCTTTAACCAGCGCTCTCAGGATTAAAGCAACGTCCTGGCGATTGCTGGCTATCGCTATTCTGAATTGTGCACAAATCGTAATCGCAATTCAGGTGCTCTCGCTTTTCAGATCCATCTCCATCTATTATTTGCTGTTATTTCACCTGCTTGTTTTTGCAGGCCTCTGGGTGTTTGGCTACCGGCCGCAAGTTATCCTCACACTCGGCGATATCATAGCTGCCTGGAATGCCATTCGGGACTTGCGTAATCGTCCCATCCAATTGCTCGTGATCTGCACATGCCTCACGGGTTTGGTTACGTTGGTGCTCGTGTTTATGGTGGCGCCCAATAACTATGACAGCATGACCTACCATTTGGCCCGGGTTGGATATTACCTGCAACAGCGCAGTCTGGAGTCTTTCCCATCGGCTAACATCCGCCAAACGGTTTTCCCAGCCAACGCAGAGATCCTGATTTTGTGGCAGGTTGTCCTGCTGCGTATGGATGTGACGGCCGGATTGGTGCAGTGGTTGGGTTGGTGTATCAGTATTCTGGCAGTATTTAAACTATCCCGGCGCATGGGCTTTTCGCCTGTCTCCTCGATTTTTGCCGCCGGTGTCTTTGCATCATTTCCTCAGGCTGTGCTTCAAAGTACATCAACACAGAATGACCTTCTTACTACATGCTTTGTTGTTTCGGCGTTCGCTTTCGCAGGAAATTGCAGGGCCGGAGAGAATTGTACGGCGATGCTTGCTCTTTCGGGAGCCGCTATGGGGCTTGCATTGGGAACTAAGGCGACCAGTTTTATTGCCGTACCTGGCCTGGTGCTATTCGCCTTCGCCTGCTTCCGCGCCGACAATGCGCAATTCTGGCGCAAATCCTGTGCGCTGGTACTGGCTATATCGCTGGGATTTTTGGTTTTGGGTTCCTATTTCTATATTCAAAATCTTCAGCATTACCGGCATCCGTTGGGCCCCCCGGCTTTCCGTGATGAACATTCTCTGGATCGAATCGAATTTAAGGTTGCGTGGTCCAACTTCGGCCGATCCACGATGCAGTTTCTAAGTCCAGCAGGCCTGATACCACCGATCCCTCGAATCCGAGACAGGATAGGGAGCGTTTACCTCACATTTGCCGAAAAGGCTTTTGACATTCTCGCAATCGAAAAGAGTCTTCCGAACAACGACTTTTGGGGAGCCAACTGGTCCGCAGTTTCAGGACTGACAATGCATGAAGATGCTACGGCCTTCGGTCCGCTGTTCGGAATTATGGTTATTCCCCTGCTGCTGATTTCTCTTCTCCATCCTTCGCTCTCCCGGAACTCGCATCTCTTGCGTGCCATGGCACTGACCGCCCTTGTATTTTGGGTGGTGATCGTATCCACTGTGAGGTGGCACATCTGGATTGCCCGGCTTTTCATGCCGATGGCGGCGCTGGCAAGCCCCCTTTTTGCGATGATCTATATTGAAAAAAAACACTGGTGGCACACCGTCATCAACACAGTCCTTGTGGTCTCCTGTTGCGTCTGTCTTGCCAGCAGTATTTATTGGAATGAAATGAAGCCGATCTCAGGCCAAAAAAGTGTTTTTCGGCTGGACCGTAAGGAGCAAATGCTTTTAGGGCAGCCATGGATTGAAGATTGGGTTCGCCTCCTAAATACCCTTCCGCTCAAAAGCTCAAAACTCTGTTTTATTCCGCTCCATGAAGACGTTTACGAATATCCTCTATTTGGCAAGCACTTCGAGAATGCCATAATTCCACTCAGAGTAGACGGCAGCAAATCGCAAAGCCCGCAATCCTTGCCTCCCGATGCAAACTATGTTTTTTTTCAGGGCGAAAGTCAAGAATTCCACCTCCTGCGGAGTGCGGGGAGTCATAAACAACGGTGGCTGGGAACAAACGACCTGCGTCCATTTCTAGCGGCGATGCGCAAGCCGGGATCGGGATGGAAGGCTCTGCTGGATTATGACCGATTCGGACATTTATTTGCGCGTTCGGATGTCAAGGAAAGGTTGGGGCAAGTTCAAGAGTTGCCAGATCATTTGCGGGGTTTCTGGCTTCAGTGGCAAGACAAATGGGTAGGCAAACACTTCGAAGTTCTCGTTCGACTCGATGCAGCTAGACCAATTCTCAAAATAAAGGGGGGAATGTCCAATGCTCCTGAAGCGCCGATCATCGAGGTTTACGAACCCAATCGCTTACTTTTTCAAAGGCTGACAGTTCAGAAACCAGGACCTTTTGAGTGGCAGGTATCCCTCGATAGGTTAGTCCGCTTGTACACTGATCCGTACATTCTATTAACCTTCTCCTCCAGCTCTTCTTTTAATCCACAGCGACTGGGAATGTGGGCGGATGATCGCGATCTATCCTGGCAGCTTTATGAACTCAAATTGACACCGGCTTCTCCTTTACCCCCACCCGCGCCCCCCTACAAACAAATATCACAATGGTGGTCTGATAAATGGGTTTCGAATCCGCTGGCCCTAGACGTAAAAGTCGATCCCGGCACACCCGTTGTAGAATTGGTGGGCGAAAGTCCGGATCGCCCTGCCCAGCAGCCGCGCCTTAAAGCGGTTTTTCCAAACGGCGAAGAATCTGATTTATTTATAAGCCAACCGGGTGTTTTCGTCAGATATTTCCTACTCACATCTCTTCTTTCGCAATATTCGGGGCGATTTGCCCCGATCAAATTTGTTTCGTCCATAAGCTTTAATCCCAGCCATCAGGGAGTCTCTAGGGATGATCGGGATTTGTCGTGGCGACTCTTAGAGATCCGTCTGCTGTCAAGAGCCGCCGCCGCGCAGGTTCAGCCTGATTACTATACAATTTCGCCCTGGTGGCCCGACAAATGGGTATCCAAAGAATTTAAGATTGCGGTCCTTTTTGACAAGGCCCGCCCATATTTGAAATTGTCGGGAGACATTCCGCCCCAAGTATCCGGCCAATCTCTCAGCGTCCGATTTCCCAGCGGCAACTCCAGCATAATTCTGGATGGCCATTCGGGGATTTTTTCATCTACTGTCCCTCTCGATTCAATATCATCAGAGTCTGATGGGAAATATATCCCGCTGGAGATTATGGCGGTCCGTTCGTTTATACCCCAAAAGACAGGGGCATCCGAGGACACCAGGAGCCTTGCTTGGCAATTGAACGCTCTGACGCTCGCAGCAAGATCAAAATAACGGCCGTATCTTCCTCAAAAGAGGTCAGTAACATGGCGGCGGAAAACAAAATCAGCTCTCCGGCGAATGATTCATACAGAATCCTGTTTTATGTGCTGGTCGCAATCTTGCTATTTCTGATCGCACTTACTTTTCGTGATTATGGAATTACATGGGACGAAGCGGCACATAATAATTATGGCAAAGCAATCATCAAATTTTATGCCAGCGGATTCAAAGACACCTCCTTCATGGAATCGCTTTACTATTATGGAGGGTTCTTCAACACTGTAGGCGCAATCATTAACAAACTGCTTCCGTTCGACGAATATCAGACCTTACATCTTCTTGGTGCATTATTCGGATTATTCGGAATCGCAGGCTGCTGGAAGCTGGCGGGAATCTTGGCAGGCGACCGAGCAGCCTTTTGGGCAGCAGTCTTTTTGGCCATTACACCATCGTATTACGGTGGTATGTTCAACAATCCCAAAGACATTCCCTTCGCTGCTCTCTTCATCTGGAGTTTGTACTATATCGTAAAATCGATGTCGCAATTCCCTACGGTATCGCGGGCCGTAAGTGTGAAGGCTGGGATTATGCTGGGTCTGCTAACCGCCACTCGGGTCGGAGGCATTTTTCTTTGGATGATTTTTGCGTTGACTTTGTTTGGGGGAATGGTCAGGTATCTGAAAGCCAAAGGAAACTCCAATAGTTTTGGCATCACGGTCTGGCGGGCGATCAGTATGTTGTTTATTACCCTTCTGGTTGCCTGGGCGAGCATGGCCATTTTCTGGCCCTACGCGATGCAGCACCCGCTGCTCGGGCCGTTCAATGCCTTGATGACCCATTCGCATTTTGATTGGGGCGGGAAAGTATTATACGGCGGCCAAGCGATTTCGGCCAAATCCCTACCCATGGACTATATTTTCAGACATTTGCTGATCCAATTGCCTGAATTTGTGGTGGTGCTCACTCTTCTATCAATTTTTCCGATCGTAATGGTGTGCTGTCGAACGCGGCTCACCGACAATCGCTATTGGAATTTATACATAGTTATTCTCTCGATTCTGATTCCGATCGGCTTCGCAATCCTGGGGCATGCGGTCTTGTACGATGGCGTAAGGCACGTTATGTTCGTCGTGCCGGTAATTGCATGTATATCAGGGTTGACTTTCGATTACATGCTGGGCCGCACTCCTTCCACTGAGGCTGGAAAGACGGCAGTCAGCGGCATCAGCATAGTGCTGCTTGGTATGTACTTTGTATATCACATCAGCGTTCTGGTTCGCCTCCATCCATATGAATATATTTATTATAATCAACTCATCGGAGGTCTGCAGGGAGCCTATAAGCATTATGAAACCGATTATTGGGGATTATCGTTTTCGGAGGCCACGACGGGACTTTTGGAATATCTGAAACAGGAACTAAAAGGAGAATACGCATCCGTATATTATCAGGTAAAGCAGTGCGGGCCCGAGTTGGCGGTCCAACGGCACTTGCCCAGGAATATCGCACTGACAACGGATCCTGCAAAAGCGGATTTCTTTATTTCCTACACCAGAGACCAATGCAACGAAACCCTGGAAGGAAAAACGATAGTTACGGTGGAACGGCTGGGTATTCCGCTTAATTTTGTAAAAGACCGACGTTACTTGAGGCCTGCAACAGACGCGCGAATGATTTCAACCTGGCATTCTGACAAATGGGTGGAAAACGATTTCAAATTAGAAGTACGTCTGGACCCGGCCAGGCCCCTGCTCCAGATTCGCGGGGACATGCCCTTCGACAATCCGGATCCGGAAATCATAGTGCGTTCGGGCGACCGGATCGTGGCCCGTGAAAGTTGTTCCGGGCCAGGAGCGTTCGTAAAAAGCATTTCGCTAAAATCGCTTATGAGTGAAAGCAAGGACCAATTGGCGGTTATAAGCCTGTCTGCGAATCGCTCTTTCAATTATAAGAAGATGGGCAAATCCGAAGATACCAGGAATCTTGCGTTTCGTCTTTACGAGATCCGCTTGACACCTGCTCCTTAGGCCGGATTTAGGTCTTCTGAATGGCTTCCCGGACCATTTCAAAGCAGTCTTTACGCTTTACGAGAGGCTAAAGTTCCGCGAGGGCGCGCTGCTTATTCGCAGCCCGACCGGGCTTGCCCGATGAACTTTTTATAAGCCAGCGCGGGGGAACAAGATAGGTTCGGGCTATGGTTACATCGATTTCCATTCCAGCCGCCACAATAGCTGCTCGCAATTGTTTTCTATCAGCAGGATTATTAATTTCGGTTTCGGCAATGACGCAAACCTGCTCAGTTCCGGCCTCTTCGTCTTCGTAGCCGAAGGCCACAACTCGCCCGGCAATTACTCCCGGAACAGCAGCCACGGCGTACTCCACATCCTCCGGGTAGATGTTTTTGCCCGCAACGATAATGATGTCTTTCTTCCTACCCAGGACATAGTATTCGCCGTCCAGAGAAAAACAATAGTCACCGCTCAAATACCACCCCTGTTTCATTACCTCCGCCGTCTTCGCCGGATTGTTCCGGTACCCTTCGAACATGGATACAGAGCGGATTACAGCCTCGCCGATGTTTCCGTCCGGGATTGGATTAAATTGGTCATCGACGATCATGATCTCGCACCCAGAAATCAAATTTCCGGAAGAAACACATTTTACAGAAGGCCCCTCAGGTGTGGCCGAAATGTATTTCCCTGATGCAAGATCTTCACGCGATGCTTCGAGGACCGTTGCCTCGCAACCGGGAGGGCTTTGAGTAACCGCAAAAGTTGTCTCTGCCATCGCATAGCATGCTGAAAAGGATTTACGTTGAAGCCCATAAGCACAGAAGCGCCTGGCAAAATTATCGTGGCTCGCCGCTCGGACCGGTTCGCTGCAGTTGATAAGCATCCGGATGGAATCCAATCGAATACCGGTGAGATCCTCATCGTGGATACGGTCGGCCATGAAATTGTAGGCAAAGTTCGGCAGCCACGAGAGAGTCCCCTTCTCCTTTGAAATTGCCTCAAGCAGTAGGACCGGCGCCGCTACCCACTCAAATGGATCAATCTGCACAAACGGGATTCCACAGGCCAGCGGTAAATGGAAAGAGGCGATCAGCCCCATATCGTGATAGACGGGCAGCCAACTCACGATCCTGTCATCGGGTTGAACCAAGATCGCGCTCCCATATCGCACGACATGCTCCAAAACAGCCCTGTGAGATAAAATGACACCTTTTTGCAGACCGGTTGTTCCCGAGGAATGCTGGAGCAGGCAAGGAGTGTCCGGAGTTATGTCGGGATCCGAATGGATTTCCGCGGGCCGCGGCAGTTGGCTTTGAACTCTCCACTCGAGTGGAAACAGAATCTCTTTGATTGTGCTTCCCCTCCCGGTCGCCAGAGGGCGAACCAGGGAGTCGAGCGACACTTCTGTCAGCAGCCAATCCAAACCGGAATGCTGAGACATTCCTTCCAACCCCTGGCGAAACTTGAGCGGGTGAAGCCGCGGATTCGGATAAGCCAGAACCGAGGGCAATGCGCCGACAGCTTCCACGCCCATGTAGATCGGATAAAATTCGCGGTGGTGGCGCATGATCAGAGTGCAAATATCCCCTTTCCTGACGCCGGAATCCCGCAAGATCCCCGCATAAGCCGCAGCACGATCCAGGAGTGATTCCCACTTCCAGCGGAAGGGTTCCTCACCGGCGACCCAATGAACAATTATCTCGCCTTCAGGATTGAGCCGGGCCAAGTCTACCCATCGCTGCCAGAGTGTAGTTTGAATATCGAATTGAAGCAGTTTTGGAATCTTTTTCGATTGATACATGTTTATTGAGAAGACTCCGTTCGAGACGGATTTTGCGAATTGAGTTTTCTATCGACGAGAGCCTGGAGTTCGCCAAGGTTTCGCAACCGGATAACCTCCAGGCTCCGGAAGCGAATGCCGAATTCTTTCTCGACGGCGACTAGAATGCGCACATGATTGAGCGAATCCCATCCGGGTACTTCAGATGCCATCGTCGATTCAGTCAGCGGGAATTTTTCTAGAGCCAACTCCCGCAAAAGAGTGTTTATAAGGCGCCCCGAGAGCATATCTTTCTCCTGACAGGAGTGGTAATGAACACGTAACTCACAGCAAGCTGCTGATCGAATCCAGTTCAACTGCGATGAGAGATCTCTATCCAAGTTAATGGAATTACGAACCTATAGCCGACGTTTCCAGACTGCCTGGTAAATCAAACTAAAATTGAAAATAAATAAACTTGCTCTGGCCACCCGTTTGGAAAGTGGTCCTCATGAACAGCAGGCAGGTGAAAACAAGTGCACCCGCCAAAACAGAGTGCCAACCTCTGATTTTGCCTGAATCGATCCATTCCTTGGAATTTGGAGCAGCGTTTACGAAAACAACCAGTGCCGCAAGCATAGACCAGTGGAGCAGATCGATATGCGAACCACTCAAGCTTTTCGCTCCTGTGTTAGGAAACGAAAGCATGGAGGCCAGAACGGAAATGGCAAAGGATACATCACGGGCACGGAAAAGCACCCAACCCGCAATAACAGCAATAAAGGTAATTGACCGGGCGATTCCAGCCGGCATTGGCCGACGAAAGCTCTGCCACCAGTAGACCAACATCAGCAGCACACCGTGGTAAGCTCCCCACAATAGGAAAGTCCATCCCGCTCCATGCCACAAGCCGCACAGGAGCATGGTCAGAAGAATACTCGCCACCTGCATCGGGAGCGTCCTGAAAGCAAAAGCCAAGGGCGTATAGACATAGTCGCGAAGGAATTGTGAGAGTGTCATATGCCAGCGTTGCCAGAAATCGATGATGGAGACGGACTTGTATGGAGAATTGAAGTTCTCGGGCAGACGCACGTTGAAAAACAGCGCCATGCCGATCGCCATGTCAGTGTATCCCGAAAAATCAAAATACAATTGCATCGTGTAGGCCAGGGCTCCAAACCATGCCTGCAGACAGCCAACCGGGGGTGCGACGCTATCGAAAACCGCATTGGCCCACGGGGCACACATGTCGGCAATGAGCACCTTCTTGCTTAGTCCCAGAGAAAAAAGCAACACTCCCGTGTTCACGTTTTCATAATTCCAACGCTTGGCTTCCGGCCGAGTGAGTTGCTGCGATACATCACCGTAATGCACAATTGGGCCGGATATCAGGTGCGGGAAGAAGGCTATGAACTGGAGGTAACGTGGGAGATTCACTTCCCGGATCTCGCCCTGGGCGATATCCACAAGAAAGGCGATTTGAGTAAAGGTATAAAATGAAATACCCAAAGGCAGCGCTACCCCTAACAATGGAAGATTTTGCCCTGAAACGGAGTTTAAAATGCCTATAATAAAGTTAGTATATTTGAAGTATCCCAATGCAATTAGGTTTCCAGCAATCCCGATGAAAAGAATTAGTCCGTTCTGTCTTTTATTAAGAAAGTATCCCAGCGAATAATTGAAAAAGATGCTGACTAGAAGGACAAAGACGATATGCCAATCGCGGAAGGCGTAGAATACCAGAGACATCACTACAAGAATGCCAGAGGCCAGCCTAGTCCAGGCAAATCGTGTGGCAAGGAAATATAAAACCAGGGCCAGTGGAAGAAATCGGAAAATAAAATCATAACTATTGAAAAGCACCGAAGTTTTTTCCTCCCAAGCAACACTACCCTGGAATTCCGACAGGAAACATGCGTATTTACTTCCACCTGATCCAAAAATAGATGATGAGTCTCTTCCGAAGATCCGCTGCCGGCCTGTCTGGGCATCCGCGCAAATCGGGCTTGCAGCTTAATCCTTCCAGAGAATCCGTGGGTTTCTCACATCCGCAATGGCCCCCGGCTCTGGAGCGATCAGTCCGGCGAATACCCACTCCTTTTCGCCGGATGAAGGATAGGATCCAAATTCGAATGGGATATGGATTTTCTGAGCTTCCTGCCTGTTCGTATCCATGGGCACCAGGGGTGGCATATAAGCGAGCGATATATAGGCATTTGTGATCACACCGGCCGACACCTTCCCAGGCCTGGAGAACTGGCAGGTAAGTTCCAGCACCCCTCTGCGATGAAGGCGGTTTCCCTCCAGCTTCAGAGCCCACACTCCGTTTATGGTATTAAAATCGACGCGGGCCACCCCGTTCGCTACCTTCACTTGAGGCGCCGTCCAGCCCGTACCAACAAAATTCTTGGGATCAATCTCTTCTGCCTGGATTCCCACGATCTGATCCAGGGGAGCGATGCGATTGAGCCGCCAGGAAACCGCGTCACCGCTGGCAGGAACGGTGCAGTTTCGAACGATGATACCTGCCTCCACATCCAGAACTACAACCGTTAACCCTTTCTGAATATTAAGCACCTCTCCATCGATTTTCAATTCGGTGGTCTCGCCCAAAGGCGCTGTACTCGCACCGCTTTTGAGCGCAATTTCAATCGGAGACTTAGCCCCGGAACCCAATGCGTCACCTCGATGGTAAATCAGGCTCGCCGACAACCGGCCTCTTTCGACACGCTCAACTCTTGAATAGCGCCCGGTTCCAAGAATTCCGACACGAAATCCATCCCCTGCAAGAAAGCGTTTGAAGGACTCGGGAAAGTACTTCGGGGGTTCCATATTAAACCGGTTCGTTCCCGACGCTACTAGAAGAAATATATGGTCCTCATACTGCTTAACCAGAGAGTCCAGCGATACAAGGCCTCTGGATACTTCGTCTCCCCAATAACCAGCTGGCAGCAGCCTCAAATCCAGGTTGCGGTCGTCGTAATAGACCTTTATCCCCATTTTTTGGCGACGAATTATTTCATCCAGCGTAATCAGGTCCGGGTGGTCAACCGTAGATTCGCTGAGATATTTGAATTGGACGCCGGGCTCGCCTCGCAGGAGATTGCCGTCAGTCAATTCCATGGCAGGCCCCGGCATGACGAATAATGCATTTTCCGCGAGACCAACCCTCGCGATCCGGAGTTGCGGTCGCAAGTATTGAATCAATTTTTCAGTGCGAATACGGCGCCCTGCAGGAGAAACGTGATAGCAGGTCTCCATATAGAGCGCGTGCGGAAAGGAAAAATCCTGTATGGCGCCGAGCACCGGGATTCCCAACTTTCTATATAAATCCTCCAGGTAGCGCATTCTCGCAGCAGCCTGATCCACAGCCTTACCTTCACCCAAATACCCATTCGGCCAGGTAGCCATAAGCTCGATCCCCTCGGACCTGGCCCATTGGACAAACTCGCGCAGCACTTGAACCTTTGAGGGGTGCGCGGCATCAACAGGACCGGCCAAACCAATATCCTTGAGCTGTGCTTTGAGAACCCGGATATCTCCGTTGCGGCTCAAAAACGGCCACGCAAAGCTAGCAATCGGCTGCTCTTTCTTGGTGAGGATGTCCCACAGATTCGATATGGACTTCTCATATTTGGAAATTGGCGTCTGGTAGATGGCAATCATTGCCGGCCATCCCATTTTGATGATTCCAAGCTTGTCGTAGCTCCACATGTAATCCCATTGCATGGGTAACGGAATCGGAGATGGGTCGCCGAGCATTTCGTATTCGAGAGCAAGCAAAACTCGATCCCCGTGATGCAGAATCTTTTTAGAACGGGACAGTATGAAATCCAGTCCGGTTCCCGCGTGAGTGGCATAATTGACGGTCGGGATTCCCAGCTTGCGTTCGATTAGTTCTGCATCAATGCCGAAAAGCGCGCCCGATCCGCCAAGCACCACCAACCGCGATGAACCCCTGCCATCTGCCCGCATTGCAGCAACATCTTTGCGCTGAAAGAGTCCATGCAACCATCTGCAGTCATATCCATCATAACGATTTAGCACCAGGAGCGAAGCGAGAGGGAATACAACGGTTGCCATAACGAGGATCGTTAAAAGCCACTTCAAGCCAAAGAATGGACTGGAAAGCACATTGCTCTCGGGCAGAACTGCATCCTGTTTTCCCGGAGACGCTTGATCTGCTTGCATTGCCGGAGTTTTGGTTTTCCGTCCTTCGCCGAGTCTGTTGGGTGCATATCGTGGTTTTGAACGTCGTTTATGGGCCATATCAATAATGGGTTCGGTTTGAGATAAGGAGGCAAAATAACACTTAGCGCATTATTATTCAAACGCTCGATAAAACGCTTCGCTACGTCAGACCTTCTTGGGGCGAGAGCAAAACAAAATTCCTCTAGAAGCTGGATAAGATTCGGCACAATCCGCTAATTCCAGCTGCGATTTCAAATGGATGCATTATCGGAGACCGCTGCTTTTTCCAGGAGGGGATTTTAGTCCATGGTTACCGGCTGAGGACCCATCGGCCGTTGTCAGTTCGAGCCCAAATTACGCAACAGCAGCGACACATGCCCCTTGGTATAGCGGATTCCAAATTCGCGCTCGATCCAATCCGCGACCAGGACGGCTGTCCATGTTTGCGCGTTATATCCATTCCTTTCCGGACCGTCTCTCAAAACGATCTGAAGCTGATCCATCTGTTCGCTCGAGAGCCTCGCTTTTCGGCCTGCACGTCCCGCTTTCTTGAGCCCGTCACGGCCCTTGAGGTGCAACTCTCTGGCCCAGCGATTTACCGATTGGCGGTGCACACCAACACGACGGGCAACTTCGGCCTCCGAATAACCATTATCCAGCAACCGCGCCGCTTTCATGCGCCGCTTTTCCAGAGCGCCAAAATCCCGTTTCACTCCAGCCGGATTTCCCATGCGCATGATGGTAGCACACATGAAATTGCGTGTGACTATATCATCGGATGTACGAGCGCATTGCTCCCGGTTACCGTTGGCTGATCTGGGTCGCATATCCACAGAACGCGGTCGTCGGCGGTCAAAGATCAAGATCGAGGTCCGCGACCAAGCAAAATATGGGATATCAGGCCAAAAATCTTAAACAGCACCGGTTATCGATAGCTGCCGACCCCGCTTGCCGGGGCGTATGCAGGGCTGCCCAACGCGATCGGTAGCAGATAACAAAAATCCTTGGAAAAAACGGATCCTCGCAGTTCCCATTCTGATCATGATTTTGGTGGTTGGAAGTTCCCCTACCGGAATTACAGTTTATCTTTACGGATCTTTGATTAGAGCCTTATAATGCAGCCATCGGCCTTCAGATCCAGAGTGTACTTCCGAGGGAGGACTCTATGCGATCCGCTATCCCGCGATTGCTTTTCCTGATCTGTTTGATTTTCACGGCACTGTCTGCCTCTGTGCTTTTGGCGGCACCGATCAAAAATCATCCCATAACCCTCTCACAGCCCAATGGTGCGCAAATCAACTGCTTCCTCAGCGGGGATGAGTATTTCCATTGGGTGCACGACCGGGATGGCTACACCATCGTCCAGGATCTCCAGACCGGCTACTACACCTATGCGATTTTGGTCGATGGCATTCCTTCCCCTTCGAGTTATGTTGTGGGTGAAGCCGATCCTGCTTCGGCGGGATTCGTCAAAAATCTGATGCCCTCCCAGGAAAGGTTGGCCGAATGGAGCCAGCAATCCAGGACCGCAACATCCTTCAATCAGGAGCGCCCATTCAACATGCCGACGAAGGGCGCGATATCCAATATTGTGATCCTCGTGCGATTCAGTGACGAAACGGAGTTTTCCACCGGAATCGGATATTATGAAAATATGTTCAACTCCGATGCCGCCGGTGCAAATTCAATGCGCAATTATTTTCGCGAGGCCTCCTACAATCAACTTACGATCGACTCCAGCTTTTATCCGGCGCCTGTGGGCGGAGCGGTGGTTTCGTATCAGGACGCTCATCCAAGGCGATACTACCAGCCCTATAGCTCGACAAATCCGGAAGGATACCAGGGAGGAAACGACGGCCAGGAAAGAGCCGAAAGAGAAGAGGCGCTTGCGGCGGGCGCCATCAATGCGATCAGTACACAGGTGCCCTCTTCGCTCGCGATCGACATAGATGGCGATGGCAACGTGGATAGCATGGCCTTGATCATCAAGGGGCAGCCCGATGCCTGGGGATCACTCCTTTGGCCCCACATGCATTCGTCGAACAGCCTGAATGCATCGATAAATGGAAAACAAGTGCACTCCTACAATCTCCAGATGGAAGCCCTCGTCGACAATTATGTTCTCTGCCATGAAATGGGTCACTCTCTCGGGGCCCCTGATCTCTACAATTATTATTCCGGGGGGGATCCGGCCACCTACTGGGATCTGATGGCCGAAACTGGGAATCCCCCGGTCCATATGAGCGCGTATATCAAATCCCGCTACTGCAAGTGGATTGACACGATTCCCACGGTCAGCTCGGCGGGCACGTACACCATACGCCCGCTGACGTCAGCCACTCAAAATGCATACCGGATCAATTCACCAAAATCATCCACGGAGTACTACATTGTCGAGTTCCGCAAAAAAACATCGCTCTTTGAGAACAGTCTGCCTGGAGAAGGACTGATCATCTACAGGATCAATACCGCTCAGGACGGCCAGGGCAATTGGAATGGGCCGCCGGATGAGCTCTACATCTATCGCGCCCTTCGAAGCGGCAATCTATGGTATCACAACGTAGGAAACGCTCATTTCAGCGCCGACGTGGGTAGGACGGCCATCAACAATTTCACCGATCCCTCGGGGTTGCTTTCCAATGGAAGCGCCGGGGGACTCGATATTGCCAACATTTCTGCAGTCGGCGACACCATGACTTTCACGGTGGGCAGCCCGCCTCCCTCCCTGCAGGCACAGATAACCAGCGTGTCCAATTCGACCTGGCATTCGATGTGCAATACCGTGCGGTTGTATGCGTCGATCCGGAACACCGGCGCCGAGCCACTGCCGGCCGCTGCTTCCGTATGGTTCTGGGTGGAAGGTCCCGGAGTCACCAATCCCTGGGTAGGGTCTACTCCTCTCGCCGGATTATCCTACGCGGCCCAGAACAACTTCCAGTTTGACTGGAGAATCCCTTGTCTCGCGGCATCCGGGACCTACACTTTCTGGGCTCGCGTGTACATTGGAAGCACCGCCATCTCAGAATGGAGCGCCAGCCAGTCCTTTACACCAGCCACTACTCCAGTGATGGCCCAAATCACAAGCCTTTACCCCGTGAGCAACGCCACCGTCGGCGGGAGGGCCACGCTGTGGGCGGAAGTCAAAAACATCGGATCTGTCATCCTGCAGCTGCCGTCCGTCCAGTTTTACGCCAGCGGACCGGGTTTCGACTATTCCTGGGTGGGATATGCCTACGTGAACGGACTGGCGGTAGGCGAGAGCAAATGGGTTTCCTTCGATTGGACCATTCCTAACGCAGCCTCCGGAGGTACCTATACCTACTGGGCTATCGTGCAGGGAAATTCAGGAAATATCTCCGACTGGAGCTATGGTCAGACCTTCTCCGTCACGAGTGGCGTCTCTGCCTCAATTATCGGTCTGTACCCGGTCTATGGCGCCAAGGCTGGAGGATCCGGAACCCTCTGGGTCCAGGTCAAGAATACGGGCGGACAGATATTGCCCACTGACGCCGCCGCATGGTTCTGGGTTTCGGGACTTTCCGATCCGTGGGTGGGTTACGCCTCGGTGTCGGGGCTCGAACCCGGGAGGGAGGCCTGGTATTCCTTCGTCTGGAATATTCCCAGGAACCAGACTCCAGGATCCTACACCTACTGGGCGCGCGCCTATGTTGGATCCACAGCTCTATCGGAATGGAGCACTGGACAGGACTTCACGATCGCGGCCGCCACAGTCTTATCGACCCAAATCCTGAGTCTGGCACCGGTGGAAGGTGCTTCGCTCGGATCGGTCGCGAAACTGAAGGCTCAGGTAAAAAATACCGGCAACGTGGCGCTGCCGTCGAATGCTTTGGTCTGGTTTTTGGTTTCGGGTTCCTTCTTCGACGATTCCTGGGTGGGATCATCCTCCGCTGCAGGCTTGGCTGTGGGGCAGTCAGCCTGGTTTGAATATGCATGGACCATACCCGGCAGCCTGACGGCTGGCCAGTATGCCTTTAAAGCGGGTGTCTATGCCGGAAACACCGCAATCTCCGACCTGAGCGCAGAGCAACCCTTCACCATCGGGAGCAGTATCGGGGTAACCATCGATTTTGTCACGGTGCCGGCAGGTGAGTTCCAGATGGGATCGAGCGCCCAATGCGAGAATCCTGTGCATCGGGTCATAATCAGCAGATCTTTCCAGATTGGCAAATATGAAGTTACCCAGGGTCAGTGGAAGGCGGTGATGGGTAACAACCCGAGTTATTTTACAGGCGACGACACCCTTCCCGTCGATAGAGTCTCGTGGGATGATGTGCAGCGCTTCATCGCCGCATTAAATGCCCGGAATGACGGCTATCAATACCGGCTTCCGACAGAAGCGGAGTGGGAATATGCTGGCCGTGCGGGGACGACGGGAGACTTTGCCGGCATTCTCGATGAAATGGCCTGGTACGCGGGCAATTCGGGAAATAAGACTCATCCGGCCGGCACAACCCGGCCGAACGCATGGGGCATTTACGATATGCACGGGAATGTATGGGAATGGGTGAGCGACTATTGGAGTTGCACCTATTATTCCAGCAGTCCCATCACCGATCCCACGGGACCTGCGTCGGGTCCCGGGCGCGTTTATCGTGGCGGCGGTTGGGCCACCTCCGCGAGTTATTGCCGTTCGGCATTCCGTTATTACTATATTCCGGCCGTAAAAGTAAATGACGTCGGATTTCGCCTGGTAAGAACAGCGCGGTAGGGCCGGGAGTGCAGCAGGGAAAACCGCAAGAAAAGGTGGATGTGGACGCCAGGGCATTCATTCGCCGCCTCCCCCTGCACGTACTGCCCACGGCTATTTTGGCTTCCGGGCGAAGTCTCCCTGCTCCGACACAGGGGCTCTATACTGGGATTCCCTCGAAAGATCGGTAAAGCCGCACATTCATCAAACGGTAGCATCGGAAGCCGGCAATATCCGAAGAACCCGATTGGACCCCAGGCTGCCCATTTGATGAGTGTTAGCCGTCAGGCTCCATCAGGTTCCATTCCCTTCTTGCATCGTTCCATTACTTGAATTTGAGAAGCCTAAGCCCGAAGTCGAACAACTGCCACGCGCATCCAGGGGTAGCGTGATCGAAAAGACGCTTCCGGAGTTGGGACGACTTTCGATCGAAATATCACCACCCAACAAGCGGCATAACTTGCGGGTGATGGTGAGTCCCAAGCCAATTCCCGCATGCTTGCTGGCCGAAGAATTCTCGGCCCTTTCGAAGGGTTCGAATATGCGATGAATCAATTCCTCCGAAATACCGATGCCGTTATCAGTGATACGGAGAACCAGGTTTCCAGGATTGGAAATTCCACCGCCCGCGCAAATGGATGCATCCAGCTTTACGCACCCTTTCTCGGTAAATTTTGCGGCATTGCTTAATATATTGGATAAGGCGTGCCTTACCTTCGCCGCATCCGAGTACATGTGCCCCAGGTTTCCCGGAATGCTTATTTCGAGCCGATTTTGATTTCTGCTCATCTTTGGCCGGCACATTTCGATAGCCTCATGAAGCACAGTCGATATGTCGAACTCACCGAGGTCGAGGCCCGCTCGCCCGTCCTCGATCCGGGCCAGTTCCAGAACGTTCTCGACCAGTCCCAACATGTCTTCGCCGGCCGCGCGAATGCTTGCCATGTCAGCTGAAAGCGATGAATCACCTGAGGCCTGGATCTCCTCTTGTACAATCTCGCTGTAGCCTATGATGTGGTTCAGCGGAGTCCGCAGCTCGTGGCTCATATTGGCCAGAAAGGCATCCTTGGCTCTGCTGTCAGCCTCAGCCTTCTGCCTGGCCTTTGTCAGGTCCTCAATGGTTATCCGGCCAAGATAAACGACAACGTAAACGAACAGAGCGCCGAAAAGAAAAACCACTCCAGTCAGTAAGATGATGTATTGGCCAAGTCCGGCAAATATCATCGCAACTACGGCCAGATATCCGGAAAAGAAAAAGATCATCAGGAATATGAGTAGATGCCATAATCGCAAATATTTGCCGCCGGCCAGCAACGAGAGCACCCTGCGAGTTGCCAGGATCGACAGGAGCATCACTCCAGCCCCGGCCAGGATAAGTATTGCAGTTGAGGTTTGGCTGGCCATATATGAAATTCATTTCGGAGATCGGGGGCAAATTGCCGGGCAGAAGGAGGTTGACCTTGAGGATCACCATCCTGCTTCCAGCCGGTTTCCCCGATCGGGCGCTGCCTGTTTTGTGCCGCTATTGGATTGACTCTGTCCTATAGATTATCCTGGGTGATGGTCCGCAAGAAGCAGATTCTGGCATCGGGCCAGATTCGGATTTCGGAATGGGACCGGGGAGAAAGTCCTTTGGGGACACACGATCATGGAACAGGATTTCCTATCAGCCAGTCCGGATCAGGCGATTGAAGTCGGAATAGCTCTTCCCGACTATCCCCGATTGGGGAGACGGGGAATGAAATCCCGGTGTCATAGGGCGGCGCAAAAACTTCAGGGGGCCTCGCAGCCCCCTTGATTTATAAGGTTTATGATTTTTTTTGCGGTATGAATGCCTGGTTGCGGGGGAAGGATTTGAACCTTCGACCTTTGGGTTATGAGCCCAACGAGCTACCAGACTGCTCCACCCCGCGATAGCCAAAAGATAATACGACCATGGCCTCCTGGTGTCAAGCAGTACTTCAATGAAATCAAGCAACTAGCGCAAATCGTTGAGGTTGCGGGGCCTTTTTGTAAGCACCAAATTTCTGAACGTTTTCGTATTCCAACGGCAGGTCTGCCACCCGCGCGCCGCAGGTTACCTTAGCAGTCAGTTTCTGAAGCATTATGGCACCTTGTTGCTTCGTTCACCTGTCTGCCAAGCCTGAGAGCAATGGACGGCACGGTGGACCAGCCTCAGATCAGCCCTCCTGAGATTCTCCCCGCGTATCGACTGGATCTGAGATATGCTTGAAATTGACAGCATCGAACGACAGGCGTGACATGAGCGAAAAGAAACCTATCCTTCTTAGCATTGCGGTTTGTGCCGCAATTCTTGCCGTCCTGGCCGCTGCGGCGTGCAACCGCAAGAGCCCGGTGGAGGAGACTGCTCCCACCGACCAGGCCGCAATGACTGGATCCTCCCAGTGCCAGCCGTGCCACCCGGCTTTCTACCAGAAATGGGCCACCTCACACCACGGCCTGGCCATGCAGCCTTTCAGCGCCAGGTTCGCCCAATCTGCCCTCGAACCGCAAAAGGATGCCATCACGATTGGAGGGCTTGCCTACCGTTTCATACAGGAAGGTGAAGCCGCGTTCATTGAAGAATCGGGACCGAAGGGAATCCGCCGGCTGCCGATGCAGCATGCAATGGGCGGCAAAAACACCTACTACTTCCTGACCCCCATGGAACGCGGACGCCTCCAGGTCCTTCCGCTGGCCTACGACGTCCAGAAAAAATCCTGGTACGACATGGCAGCAAGCGGGGTGCGAATGCACACCGGAGGCCCGACAGATCGGCCGATTCCGTGGACAGATCAGGCCTACACCTTCAACACCTCCTGCTATGGCTGCCACGTCAGCCAGCTTCGCACGAATTATGACCAGAAGAACGACACCTACAATTCCACATGGCGCGAACCCGGCATCAACTGCGAGACCTGCCACAATGATGGGCAGGCGCACGTTGCGCTCTACAAGAAGGACCCGAAGGCCAAGCACGAGGATATGCGCATCCTGCGGATCACCAAATTCACGGTCCAGCAGCGCAACGAGATGTGCGCACCGTGCCATGCCAAGATGAGCCCGATAAGTTCAGGCTATGAGGTGACCCAGCGCTTTTTCGACCACTACGACCTGGTGATCCTGGAAGATGCCGACTACTATCCGGACGGCCGCGATCTCGGGGAAAACTATACCTACACGAGCTGGCTCATGAGCCCGTGCGTTCAAGCCAGCAAGCTCGACTGCATCCACTGTCACACTTCGAGCGGGCGCTACCGGTTCGCAACTGAAAATCCCAATGACGCCTGCCTGCCCTGCCACAAGGAAAAAGTGGCGAATTCCACATCCCACTCCCGCCACAAAGCCGGCACGCCGGGCGGGAACTGCATCGACTGCCATATGCCGAAGACCCGCTTTGCCAACATGAATCGAAGCGACCACTCCATGCTGCCTCCGACGCCATCGGCAACAGTGAAGTTCGGCTCACCCAATGCATGCACTCTCTGTCACAAGGATAAGGGGCCCTCGTGGGCCGATGCCAAGGTGCGGCAATGGCATAAAACCGATTATCAAAAGCCGGTACTGGAACGGGCTGCCTTGGTTGACGCGGCGCGGAAAAGAAAATGGGACAGGCTGCCTGCTATCCTCGCCTACGTACAGGACTCCCGCGGCGATAACGTGACTCAAGCCTCGCTCATCCGCCTGCTGCGGAGCTGCGACGATCCCCGAAGGTTGCCGGTCGTTTTGAAGGCACTTCAACATCCCAATCCACTCGTGCGGGCGGCCGCTGCGGGCTCGATTGGAAGCGTCATTACGCCTGAAGCCCGCGAAGCCCTGGTGCGTGCCACCGCGGACGAATACCGGCTGGTCCGCATCCGGAGCGCCGCTTCATTGGCCAGCCTGCCAGCCAGCGCCCTGACCGCGGCCGAACAAGAACCGGTCAGGAAGGCAACCGACGAACTGATTGCTTCCTACAATGCCAGGCCGGACGATTTTTCCAATCAAACCAACCTCGGCAACTTTTATATGGACCAGGAGCGGCTCGATCTGTCAATTCAAGCCTTCGAGACTGCAATCCGGCTGCGGCCCGACAGCGTCGGAACCCTGGTGAACGCCTCGATGGCGTATAGCCGGGCCGGGCGGCCGGCCGATGCCGAACGAGTGCTCGACCAGGCCCTGCGCATAGCGCCGGAAAATGCTCCAGCCAATTTCAACCGGGGACTACTCCTAGCCGAAGTTGGGAAAAAGTCGGAGGCTGAAAACTCGCTCCGGAAGGCTCTCAGTGTGGAACCGAATTTTGCTCCGGCCGCGTATAACCTTTGCGTGCTGATGATGGAGAGGCGCGATCCTGGAGGGCTGGCATATTGCCAGCAAGCCGTGAAAGCAGCGCCCGGCAATGAAAAATATGTCTTCAGCCTGGCCTTCTACCTCGACCAGGCAGGCGATTCTGCCCGTGCCTTGCGGTTGCTCGAAGCATTCAGCACCCGGCACAGCTATGGTTTGGAAACACGCCTTTTCCTGGCTGACCTCTACGTGAAGAACGGAAGGAACAAAGAGGCGCTGGCCATTTATCAGGCGGCGGCTGCGTCACGCGACCTCCCCCAGGACCAGCGCAATTTCATCGAGCGCCGCCTGAGGGCGCTGCAAGCAAAGTAAGCGCGATGATTTTGTCGGCTCTGTCGCCGGTCATCGTGCCTGCAAAGGCCAAAGGGCTGCCAGTCCCGCGATGGATAGCATTATGGCGACCGTGATGCTGAGCGGCCATTGGGTCAGCACCGGAACCTCGCCCCTCCGGAGCCGGCGCAGCGTGAACCAGTGCGAGACGGCGGCAAGCACCGTGGCCAGGATGCCAACAATTAATAGTGTATAGCCAAATTGGATTGCCGCCGCGTGCAGAGGAATCGATTCCAGGGTTGCCGACTGCTGCCGTAGAAAGCGGAAAAAGCCGACCATTCCAAATCCGTAACTCACCATGGTGAAGGTGGTACTGATCCACGCCATAGTGGTCCGGTCCAGGGCCAGTTGGGTTCGGAAACCGGCCATGCCCGTCCCGCTTCACCGCGAATTCCATTCTCGGATCGGCAGGCTTTGTCCCGCCTGAGCTGTCCGGTTCAGGGCTTTGCATTCTTGTCTCCACTCCTTCATCTCAACACCCAGTTTGCTCATCCGGCCGCGCAGCGGATTCGGGTACGCGCCCCGGATCCAAGCGGCGACCGCTTCGCCGGGGATATCCGGCTTCGCGAATGATGCCGGACCTGCCTGATATAATTGCACTCCATCTCATCCAGGGTCAGCAGGAATACCCTCAACGTCTCGAGCATCACAGCCGATCGAGCCGCAAAGTCTTCCGGCATTGCGAGTGTCTCTATCTGGCTGCGGTCGGCCCCCGCAAACGGCCCTATTTCATAGACGAACAGCTCATTCTCGACAAGGATTTCGGGCGGCGCGGCACAGTTCACCCGAATAAAAGGCATCTTCGATCGTGGGTTGCCTCTATAAATGGTGCGATCCGCCAAAACCTGAAGTGCAATAAATGTAGCTTACGGTATTTTGTAGTTCCACGAAATCCATGATACCCTTCCCTTTTCTCTTTGCGGGCATGAGCGGTTAAAACCTTGAGACCAAAGGCAGTTTGTCTCCCCGCCTTTGTTGGTTCTTATCTTGCCTTGATAAGGGCTTGTCTCGAAGTTACATTAACGAGGTCACATTCAAGCTGACCCCCGAGAAGAGGTTTAAATCCGAACATTCAAGCGAAGACCGGATCTGTGGTCGGGGAATAGGCCACATAAGGAGCAGAGTGCTCGAATCTTCGGGCCTGGCGGGATTGGTGATCCGGATTTCGGAACGGTCGGATTGCGACAAAATGAATGCCTAAGGGAGGAAGTACAAATGCTGAACGGCAAGTTTCGATGGCTAATGTTATGGATAGTGGTGCTGGCGGCCATACCCGCTACCGCCCAGACCAAGAAGCCCAACATCCTCGTCATCTGGGGCGATGACATAGGCATATGGAATGTCGGTGCCTACACGCACGGCATGATGGGCCGCACACCGAAAATCGACAGCCTGGCCAAATCAGGGGCGATTTTCACCGACCACTACGGTCAGGCAAGCTGCACCGCCGGGCGGGCAGCGTTCATCACGGGACAGATGCCCCTGAGGACGGGCGAGACCACCATCGGGATCCCCGGATCGAAACTTGGGATTCAAAAAGAAGATCCGACCCTGGCCGAGGTGCTGAAATCTCAGGGCTACGCAACCGCCCAATTCGGCAAGAACCATTTGGGCGACCGCAATGAGTTTTTGCCGACCGTCCACGGCTTCGATGAGTGGTTTGGCAATCTTTACCACCTCAATGCCCAGGAGGAGCCGGAGCAACTGGATTACCCCGGCCAGAAGAACCCTGCCTACAAAGAAAAGTATGGCCCGCGCGACGTTCTGTATGCCTGGGCGACGAACGTGGACGACCCGGCCGAAGACCCGGTGTTCGGCCGGATCGGCAAGCAGAAAATCGAAAAGAGGGGCCAGCTGACACGCAAGCGCATGGAGACCTTCGACTCGGAAGTACTCGACGCGACGCTCAAGTACATGGACAAGGTCGGTAAAGGTGACAAGCCCTTCTTCGTCTGGTTCAACACCACGGCGATTCATATCAATTCGCACCCGCTGGCGAAGTATGTGCAGATGGCAGTCGACGAAGGCCGCGCCGAAGAAGACCTGGTTCGCGCCAAAATGATCGAGCATGACGAACAGGTCGGCATGCTTTTGAAGAAGCTCGATGACCTGGGCGTTACAGACAACACCATCGTCATTTATTCTACCGATAACGGCAATGAGCTGATGTTCTGGCCCGATGGCGGATACGCACCATTCCGCGGGGAGAAGGGAACCTCCTGGGAAGGCGGTTTCCGCGTGCCCTGCCTCATCAAATGGCCCGGTCACATCCAACCCGGATCGGAACTCAACGGCATCCAGAGCCACGAGGATCTCTTCGTCACCCTCGCAGCAGCCGCCGGACTGCCAAACATCAAGACGGAACTGCTTGCCGGCAAGAAGATGGGGGATATGACTTACAAGGTTCACCTCGACGGCTACAACCAGCTCGACTACTGGACCGGCAAGACCAACAAGTCCGCCCGCCGCGAGTTTTTCTACTATGACGAAACCGACCTGATGGCCATCCGGGTTGACGCGTGGAAGATGCACATAGGCGTGAAGCCCGAGGGCAGCTGGTGGAACGAGAAGTACTACCCCAACGTTCCGTATCTCTTCAACCTGCTGATGGATCCGATGGAGAAAATGGATCCTGAATCGAAAGAATGGGGCTATGCCGGGCGCAAGTTTTTCGGAGCCAAGATGTGGGCTCCAACAGCGGCCGCGCCTTTCATCGCGACTCACATCAAAAGCCTGATGGATTTTCCACCGCGCCAGAAGGCCGATACGCTCAGCCTGAAGAAGGCGCTCGAAGGGGTCATGCAAAAGCTTGAAAGCCCCAAGGCTGGTAACAATTAGATCCCGGCGAAGGTCCGGCTCTGATCAGGAGGATTGCTTTTCGATCCGAGCCTTTGGATCAATATCGGCACGAATCGATGGGGATTTAAGCCGGAGGTGGGTTTATCCCGCATCTTGGGGAAATGGGTGATTGAGGGGGCAGATTGACGCGGTTTTTCTGTTCGCTGCCTATTTTCCCTCCGCAGCTTTGGCTACTTCTACCGCAAATACGTAGGTGTCGCCGAACATGTTGGAGCGGAATACCACCCATTTCCTGTCCGGAGTGAAGCTGACATTCGGTTCCAGCCGGTACTGGTGCCTGGACATGCTTACCAGCTTCTCCGCATGCAGAACGCCGGGTAGCACCAGGCTCTTATTTTCGGCCCCGCGGTTCGGGATCAACTCCGGCCGGAAGAGATAGATCCACTGCCCGTCGGGCGCACGGGCTACCTGCCCCGGATCACCGCCATCGCCGCAAAACAACGCGCCGTCATCCGTGACATTAAAGTGGATGGACCACTCGTTTCGTTGCAGGTGGTACCAGGTTCGCGCTCCGGTCTCCACCTGGTAACCCGCCAGCCAGAAATCCTCGCCGCGGGGAATCTGAAGGTCATACCAGATGGTCTTGCCATCGGCGCTCCAGAATTCATGGCCGAAGATTTCCATGGCCATGGTGCGGGTATGGATTTTCTTAAGCTGCGAGCCATCGGTGCGAATGGTCCAGATCCGGTCGACTTTGTGCCAGGGGCCTTCATGGCAGAACATGAGCAATGACGGGTCCGCAGGTGAAAAGAGCAGGTGATTCAGCCAATCATTGGAGCGATGGATGACTTTGATTTCGCCGGTGCGTATATCGATGGTGAAGAGCACCATAGGCAGTCGCGCCGCCCAACGTTCCTCCATCATCTGACCCTTATTGCGGGGCTGATCGAGGTTGCGCGTCTGTTGTGCAGAACCGCTGCCGCCCCCGTAGTCCGCCCCCTCCCCCTCGATATAGGTGCCGGCCAGGAGGGATTCGTCCGCATTTACGGTGGAAAGGCTGCCTCGTTTAGGCAAGTCAGCGATCTTGCGGCTCTCCTTGGATTCGATGTCGGTAAACCACGCCGCAGTGTCTTTCAGGTAATAAACCCGCTGAGTCTTGCGTCCCGCTTCGATGAGCCGCACACGCCCTTGTACTACCTGCTCCGCCTGCCGGCTTGCCAGATCCAGAGTGTGGATGCCGCCGGGTGTGGTATAAACCAATTTCCTGCCGCCCGCCACATAGCCGTTTTGGTTGAAATAGAGGCTGGCACTGTTCGGCTCGCTCGTCAAACGCACGATGCGGTGGCCGGTATCCGGGTCAATCCAGGACTCGGGTGGCACGGCGGACTGACCTCTGGATGGAGAAGCCGAAATAAGAATCACCGCGAAATAACAGCAAAGAACGCGCATCATCGTTTGCCCTTTAGGATTCCCGGTGAGCGAGTATACACCCGGAGCATGGAATATGGACTATCATGAGCGGATCCCCTGAACCAGGAAAACAGGGGTGCACTATGAATCTAAAGGCTTGTTTTGTCTTTCCTATCCGGCTAAAACACTGATTTCATACTTTATCGCGCGGTCCGACCCCAAGGGCAATGGCGGACCTCAAAGGAAGGGCTATGAATCTCGGGAAAATGATCCGGTTGAACCGCCTGTTCGCACATCCGTCCGGGCGTCTTTGTTCCGTGGCGGTAGACCACTTTGTCGGTTACCATGATGGAATGCCTGCCGGCCTGCGCAACCTCCCCGCCACCATCCGGGCAATTGTTGCCGCGAAACCGGACGCCATCACCATGCAGAAAGGGGCAGCCAAAGCCTGCTGGCCCCCTTTTGCCGGCCGGATACCGCTGGTCATCCAATGCCTGGCCGGACGGCCGGACGATACCGCCGACGAGGACATTGCCGAGCCGGAGGATGCCGTAAGGCTCGGCGCCGAGGCGTTCGCCACTTGCGCCTTTATCCGCGGCCGGACCGAAGCTTCCCATCTTCGCCGCATCGCCATCCAGGTCCGGCAGGCGGAACCCTGGGATATCCCGGTCATCCTGCATATCTACCCCAGGCGATTCCTCGCGGATGGCAGAGTTGAAATTTCCTTCGAAGCCGAGGACATTGCATGGGCCGTGCGCTGTGGCCTGGAGCTCGGGGTAGATATCATCAAGGTTCCGTACACCGGTGACCCCGAAAGCTATCGCCAGATTATTGACACGTGTCCCCTGCCCGTTGTCGCCGCCGGTGGACCCAAAGCTCCCACGCTGCGAGAAGCGCTGGAGATGGGCACCGGCGTGATCGCGGCAGGCGCCCGCGGAATGGTCACAGGCCGCAACATTTGGGGATTCCCCGAAATCACCAAGGCCGTGGCCGCCTTCAAGGCCGTCATCCATGATTCCTGCACGCCGGAAAAGGCGATGTCGGATGCGGGCCTGAAATGAACGCCGCGCCTGATTTCGACATCCTGGGATTCGGCACCCTGGCCGTCGATAGTTTCTTGTACGTCGAAAAATACCCTGCTGCCGACGGGAAGGAAAAGGTTCTGCGTGAACGCCGGGGGTTCGGCGGGCTCGTGGCCACGGCTCTCGCCGCAGCGGCACGGCTGGGCGCCAGATGCGGCTACGCTGCGGTTCTTGGCGATGATGCGCTTTCGGACGATTGCCTGCTCGCGCTCGCCGATGCCGGTGTGCAAGATGATTTCATCCTGCGCGAACCAGGGGCCGGGCCCGTACGCAGCGTCATCGTAGTGGAGGAAAAGCGCGGCACGCGAACCATTTTTTTCAACCGTGGCGGGCACCGCGCCTACCCGTCCGGGCAAATCACGGCGGGGCTGATCCAACGCGCAAGGGTGCTCCTCATAGATCAGACAGGCATCGACACGATGATCGATCTGGCACAACTTGCGGCATCATTGAACGTTCCTGTGGTTGCCGATATGGAATCGCCCAACCGCCCCAGGACTGATGAATTCGTGCGCGCTATCACTCATTTGATCGCGCCGCTTCATTTCGCCCGCGCAGTGACCGGCAGGGATGATCCGGAAAGGATTGTGGAGGCGCTCCATCGTGATTCTCCGCGTACGTGTACCGCGGTGACCTGCGGAACCGACGGATGCTTCTTCCTGGCCGGCGAGGGGGCAGGCCATGTTCGTCATCAATCCGCATTCCCGGTGAAAACCGTGGAAACAACCGGATGCGGCGACGTGTTCCATGGGGCCTATGCCGCCGCCCTGGCTTCGGGCAAGCCCGTGCCCGAATGCATCAGGTTCGCTTCAGCGGCGGCCTCTGTCTATGCGTCAAGACCGAGCGGGTGGGAGTTCCTGCCGAAGTGCGCAGAGATCCATCTCGCCATTCCGGACTCATCGGATATGTCGGAGCGTAATTTGGACGATAGCGGTTCTGATGCGCTCTCGAGCCCTTGATCCCGTTTTCAAAGAAGGATCCCAATGAATTGCACAGCCAAGTTGCCCGGAATATGCAGCTTCCTATTCTTATTTTCGACCTCCCTCTTCGCACAGCAGGAGAATATGCCGGTCCGGCACCGCGCCGTGGAGGATGTCGTCTTCGGGCACAAGGACGGGATGGCTCTCACCATGGACGTGCTGACGCCGGAGCAAGGTGCGAAAAACATCGGGATCGTGCTCGTTTCCAGCGGGAGTTGGAAATCCCGCAAGTCGGATGTAATCGAAGATGAATATCAGCGCCGGCGCACGGAACATTGGATTCAGGGGCTGCTTCGCGGAGGCTACACGCTATTCGTTGTCCGGCACGGCAGCGCACCCCGCTATTTCGTTCCCGACATGCCGGGCGACATCCGCCGTGCTGTGAGGTTCGTGCGGCTCCACGCCAGAGAATACGAGGTTGATCCCGAACATTTGGGCATAACCAGCGGATCTTCGGGGGGCCACCTTGCGCTCATGGCCGGGCTCACAGCCGATGAGGGCAAGCCTGGCGACAAGGACCCGGTGGAACGAATCAGCTGCCGCCTCCAGGCGGTAGTTGCCTGGTTCGCCCCCACGGACCTGCTCAATTGGGGAACGGAGAACGGATACAAATCCATCGAGACTTTCCGGCCCGGCTTTTTCCAGGATGTCTTCGGGAAGGTTACAAATCTAGAGGAGCAACTGAAATCGATCTCACCTATCTTTTTCGTGACGCCCGACGATCCGCCGCTGCTTCTTATTCACGGCGACGCCGACCGCACTGTTCCATTGCAGCAGTCTCAAATACTGAAAGCCAAATACGAGAGCGCCGGGCTTCCGGTAAAACTGATCGTTCACCCCGGAGGCGGCCATAGCTCCTGGCCGGGAATCATGGACCAATACCCGGACGTGTGGACGTGGATCGATTCTTACCTCAGGAAGGGTTCCCGCTGACTGTCCCGACATACTTTCAGAATGCGTCTCGTGCCGACGAAACCTTCTGGCCGGGGGAAGGAAACCCGATCGGAGCATTATTCCAGGGAATGAATGGCGCGGATCGGCTACCCACCGAGCCGCCTCCAAATGCACGGCTCGCTTCAAATTTCAGGCCCTTTGCTGACCGGTGGAATATTTCCGGATGATTTCCACCCCGAGGCGCTGCTAATATGCTTCCATCGAGAAAAAAGCCGATTTAGCCTTTCGAAGAGCCTTGTTCGCTCAACTTACTGGATCCTGACTCCTGGGTTCCAGCAGCGTGAGCGGCCGCCAGGGCTTTATAAATGGACTCCACCCCGAGGGGATGAAGCCGTGACGAAAGACGGGATGCATTCGAGCCGGGCCAAAATCCTGCGCCAGCGAGCTGAAGATAAAGTCCGGGGAGAAGAAATAACTGCCGGGGAATCGATGCTCGCCGAGGCAGAGTCGCGACACGCGCTGCACGAACTGCGGGTGCATCAGGTCGAACTCGAAATGCAGAATGACAAACTTCGCCGGGCGCAGGAGGAATTGGAATCCTCAAGGGCGAAATACTCCTCCCTGTACGATCTCGCGTTGGAGGCCGCCGGAATGGGGGCGTGGTCCTACCATCTCGACACGGGTGAAGTTTTTTGGGACCAGCGCTGCCGGAGCCAATGGGGCCTTCTAAAGGAGGATAAGATCGATTATGCCCGGGCCATCGCCGCCATTCACCCCGATGATCGGGCAGCCACTGATACGGCGGTGAAAAGCGCCCTCGCCGGCGCCGATGGAGGCGCTTATCAACGGGAGTTTCGGGTCCTCTGGCCAGATGGCTCCGTGCACTGGATCGCTTCGCATGGGCTTGTCTATTTCGAGGATGAGGGCGAGCAGCGCCGCGCCGTCCGCTTCATCGGAGCCAACCGCGACATAACCGAACGCAAGCTGTTGGAAGATGCCCAGACTTTTCTGTTGCATTGCGGCTACCCCGGCTTTGGCGAAGATTTTTTCCATTCACTGGCGCGATACCTCGCCCATAGCCTGGGAATGGACTATGTCTGCATCGATTCGCTGGAAGGGGATGGCCTGGCTGCCAGGACCGTGGCCGTTTACAACAACGGGACATTCGAGGATAACATCGTCTACACCCTAAAAGACACCCCCTGCGGAGACGTCGTCGGAAAGACCGTCTGCTGCTTTCCCAAGGAGGTGCGCCAGCTGTTTCCCCGAGACGAGGCACTCCAGGTATTAAAGGCCGAAAGTTATGTGGGGACCACCTTGTGGAGCTTTGAGGGAAAACCGATTGGCCTGATTGCGGTCATCGGGCGAAGGCCCCTGACTAAAACCACCCTCGCGGAATCGATGCTGAAAATGGTGGCCGTACGCGCGGCCGGCGAACTTGATCGACAGCGGGTAGAGGACGCCTTGCGGCGAAAATCGCTTGATCTGAACAAGCGTATTCAAGAGCTGAATTGTCTCTTCTCTTTTTCTAAGCTTATCGAGCAACCGGGCCTTTCTATTCCGAAATTATGCGAAGGGCTGGTGCAACTCATCCCGGCCGGATGGCAATATCCCGAGATAACCGCCGCGCGTCTCTTTTTCGGTGATCAGATTTTTCAGACGGCTAACTTTTCTGTCACTCTCCACAAGCAAAGCGCGGACATTCTCGTGAACCAAAAAAATGTCGGCCGCCTCCAGGTGTGCTACTTGGAGGATAGACCCGAATTGGATGAAGGGCCATTCCTCAAGGAAGAACGCTACCTGGTGAACGAATTGGCCTCCCGGTTGGGAAAAACGCTGCAGCGGATTTATGCGGAAACAGAACGAGAGAATCTGGTCAAAAGGCTGGAACACCTGGTGGAAATCCAAACGGCCGACCTTGTAGCCGCCAACAAGGAATTGTCCGAAGAAATCAAGGAACGGAGACGGGCTGGGGATTCGCTCAAGGAGTCGGAAAAGCAGCTTCGCCGTCTTTCCGGTCAGCTCCTTACTATTCAGGAATCCGAACGGAGCCGTATTTCAAGGGAGTTACACGACCAATTGGGACAGGACCTGACCCTCACCAAACTCCTTCTGCGTATGCTGGGAAAAAAAGTGAAGGCAAATCCGGAAGAAGCGGGGGAGGATTGCGGCAAGCTCATTTCGCTTGCGGACCAGATGATTGAAAATGTCCGGCGGCTTTCCCGGGATTTGAGCCCTTCTATTCTGGAGGACCTCGGGCTGACGGTAGCTCTGCAGTGGCTGCTCAGCACTTTTCAAAAGAATGATTCCATTCAGATCCACTCCAGGCTGGCCGAGGTTGATTCCCTGGTTCCCAAGGAGGGCCACATCATGATCTACCGGGTCTTTCAGGAATCGTTGAACAACATCGTCAAGCATTCCGCGGCCAAACAGGTCTGGGTGACCGCCGATGTGGATGATGACAGACTTACCTTTGTGGTTGCAGACGATGGAAAAGGTTTTGAAATGAATTCCACGGAAGCCCCAAGCCATTCGGAGCCAGGTTTGGGGCTCAGGATCCTCCATGAGCGAGCGCGAATCCTGGGGGGAACCCTCGAAATCTGGAGCCAGCCGAACGCAGGTACCCGCGTGACACTCTGCGTGCCCGCCCAAAAAAAATCATGACTGGCGAAGCATCATATCGCAGTGTGCTGGTCGATGATCATGTGCTGCTGAAGATCTTCTGCTTCTGTACCTGTTGAGCCCTTGCCGAGACAATCACCATGATTGACATCGCACTCGAGTTAACGAGTGGTTGCGATCACGTTCCATGGCCCGGCATTCACCGGATCGGTATTTTTATGCAGCATGAATGGGTACTTCTACGCATTGCATTATGAAAACAAAATATTATTTAATATACTGCCGGAAAAAAGGCATCTGTGAGAAAATTTATTAGACTGAGCGCTGTTCCTCAACCAACCGAGGGATCACGGCAACGGTTGGACTGTGGTCAAAAAGTTGCGGAATTCTCCGGACGGTGAGAATGGCAGGTGGTTGATGCGACTCCTGGCGACCAGGCTGATGACGATTCTGTTGTACGCAGGATCCGTCCTGTCATTGCCGGCGTGCTATCTGCCTTTTTTTCCGTCAGCCGCTGCAGGGGCCGAGGATTCCTGCCCCATGTGTCGCGCCAACGAAAATGGACAGCATTGCTCGTGCTGCAGCAAGTGTAATGCATGCGACTGCCAAATGTCCGCAGGAGACCAATGGGAGCCAGCGCCAAGCTCCCTGAAGCCCGGTTTGCCGCGCGTTGCTTACGAAGTCCGATTGGCCTTCGATTCTGCTCCCTTGTCGCCCTCATCTCTCCTGGCTGACGATACACCCTTCATACCGTTTTTGACGCCCCCTCCCAGATCCTGAATCTCAAAATCTGATCCAAAATCTTCCATTCGAATCCTGGATTTGCATTGCAGGGCGTGGTCCGTCAGGTCCACGGGCTGAGGAGGAGGTTTTCCATGAACCGCTTGCATTCAGGTCATTTCCCGGTGATTTCCGGTTCCGGGATCCTAGGTGGTCTGCATTTGTCTCAATTGCTGATGATAATGGTAGTGTTGACCGTCGTCCCCGCATTTCTGCTGGCTCAAACGACGTCGGGTGTGGTCAAGGGAAGCCTGAAAGACCAGAAAGGCGCGATCATTCGGGGCGGGATCATCGAAATCGAAAGCACTGGCTCAAGTGTTAGGCAATCGGCCGTCACCGATCAGGAAGGAGGTTATGCTTTCAACGCATTGCCTCCGGGCCAATACCAGGTTTCTGCCTCTTCCAAGGGATTTGAAACCATTATCCGGACCGATGTCCTTGTGAACGCAGGAGAGGAAACAACCGTCGACCTGGTACTGAATGTGGCAATAAAGGAAGCAGTCGTCGTAGTAACCGCGCCGTCCATGAGCAAGCCTCTGGTGGTTGAAACGGATCCCCGTGCCCCCAGACAACCGATTCCCGCTCACGATGGCGCAGATTATCTGAAAGCCATTCCTGGCTTTTCCGTGATTCGCAAGGGAGGATCGGACGGTGACCCGGTATTTAGAGGCATGTCCGGATCCCGGCTCAATATCCTGATGGATGGCCAACAGATACTCGGTGGGTGCGGCGGGCGTATGGATCCGCCCACAGCCTATATATTTCCTGCAACTTATGAGCGCATAACGGTCCTGAAAGGGCCGCAATCGGTCCTCTATGGTGCGGACGCATCTGCCGGAACCGTTCAATTCGAGCGCGGTATGAAGCGCGCCGAACGGGCAGGCGTCGCACTGTACACTTCCCTGACCGCGGGCAGCTATGGACGCCATGACGAATTTGTGGACGCCCGAGCTTCCATTCCGAACGGATATGTGCAGGCAATCGCAACGCGTTCGCACGCCGACGACTACAAGGATGGCAACGGCGATGCGGTTCATTCCCAATATACCCGCTGGAGCAGCACCGCAGCGCTGGGCTGGACCCCTAATATCGACACCAGCCTGGAATTTTCCCTTGCCAAAAGCGATGGCCGTGCGGCTTACGCCGACAGAGTGATGGACGGGCCACAATTTGCGCGTGACAACTTTGATGTCAAGTTCGACCGTCGTCGTGTCTCGTCGCTGGTAGAGCGCATTGAAGCTCAGTCGTACTATAACTATATTGATCACGTGATGGACAATTACAGTCTCAGACCGCCAGGCACTGTGTTCTCAGCCATGAATCCTGACCGCAGAACCATGGGGGGACGATTTGCTGTAACCCTGGCGCCAATCCGCCGGACCTCCATCATCATCGGCACCGACACCCAGCAGAATGTGCACAGGGGCCGAAATGCGATGATGAAAGCATCCGCCGCTGCCGCGACTCAGGCGTACCTTTCAGCCCCCAGAGTCGAAGACATGCGCTTCACCCAGACCGGCATTTTCATGGAGGCTACGAACTTTCTCAGCCGGCGCAGCCGGCTTATCGGCGGTTTCCGCACGGATTGGCACAAAGCAAGCGATAGCAGGATGTGCGTAAACTCCACGATGTGCCCGGGCGCCTCACCCCTGAAAAACAATACCCAGGGGGCCACGGACCGCAAGGTGCTGGCAAGCGGTTTCGGCAGGTTCGAACTTGATATCAAGGGAGGAGCCGGGACGCTGTACGCCGGATTAGGGCATGCTCAACGATTTCCCGATTATTGGGAAAGATCAAAGCAGGACCCGGTCACCCTCCAGAGCGCGTTCCTTACCACCCGTCCTGAAAAAACCACCCAGGTGGATGCAGGGACCGTCTGGCGACAAAAAGCCTGGACCGGCTCACTCTCGGCGTTCTACGGCAAGGTCCACGATTACATACTGATTCGCTGGAATCCGACGCCATCCCTGACGCGTAATATTGACGCAACCACCATGGGCGCCGAAGCGGACATCGCATATAGCATTTTGAGAAACCTGAAGGCCGATGCCACGCTTGCTTTTGTACATGCCAACAATGATTCGGACCACAAGCCACTGGCTCAGCAGCCTCCGCTCGAAGCCCGGGTGGGATTGACCTATGATAACAACTCCTATTCATTCGGTGCTCTGACGCGTCTGGTGGGACGCCAGGATAGGGTGGATGTCGGTTCGGGCAATATTGTGGTAAACGGAATGGATTTGGGGCCGACTCCGGGCTTTTCTATCTTTTCTCTCAATGGCGGCTACCGGCTGAAAAAAGTCCTGCTGATTACGGGCGGCATTGACAACCTGCTAAACAAGGCCTATGCCGAGCATCTCAACAAGGGTGGTGTTTTGGTTCCCGGCTTTGTTCCGATGACACGCATCAACGAGCCGGGGCGGACCTTCTGGCTGAAGGCGAACTTCAGCATGGAATGACGGTTGTGAATCTGGCTTCCCTGGGGAATTCCCGCCGGTTTTGAGTGGAATGGATAGGGGTCTCTGGCATTAAGCAGGTGCTGCGGCAGATTTCCTGCCGCCTCGCCAAGTCACGATCATGCTGTTGCCCGATTGGGCAGGACGGGCTTCTGCAAATCTGTCCTGCGCCGTTTCGGAACCGGACCGACGCAGGAATCTCATGCTGCCGGCGTGCTTGAGGAAGAAACGGAAGCACACTATTTGGAGCGTTTTTCCAGGAAATAAAACGCGCGGAGATGCCCTTCATCCTCCGCCACCCAGAAATCTGTGGCGGAATAATCTTTTTTGAAATAATGCCGGAAAACCTGACGCATTTTCCCCTGCCATTCCAGGGCCACCCCAAGGTTCCGGTTTTTGATCTCGGGAAGATTGTAGGGAACCTCGAACAGCAGCTCCCGCTCCGTGTGATTCAGTTGCACCGGCGATGAAGCCGTCATGCCCGGCGCCACATCTTCCAGCCTGTTGATGACCGGATACTTTTTGAGCTCTTTTCGGAGGTCGTGGCGCGGCGGTCCTTCCTCAAGGCGGCTGGCAACCCGTTCATCGGCCAAATTCCACCGCGCGATGAACCGGTCGGTAGGCAGTCCCTTGTGCAACTGACTGGTCGTTTCCCCGTAGAAGTCTTCTTCGTAGACATTCGACCGGGCGCCCAGTTTGCCGAAATTGAAGAATGCATTCACCGGCTGCATCGGGTCGAAAGTCCAGGTAATCAGCTTGATTTTGTGGCGGAGTGCTTCCTTGCGCTGGCCTAGCTTGAGCCTATAGCCGATATCAAAATTCCTGTAGGCGATGCGAACTGCGAGCATGTGGGAATGCTGCAGAAGTTCGTTCCCTTCCCTGCCGAAGATGCTGCATACGAAGCCGACCATTTCCCCCAGGTTATTGAAGGCTCCCAGATTCATCCCCCCGCTATGCTCGGCGGCAAGAAGCATTGCACTGGGGATGATGTCGATGTCCTCGAAATTCCACACTTCCCGCTGGATATCGACACAGGCTTTGTAGTCCGCCCGATTCCGGAACGGTGCGACCACCACCTTGACTTGGTCCTTCCTTCTCCGGCGCTTTGCAGGAGTCATCGATTCCCCTCCTTGGGACCTGAGAGTGGAGTGTAGATCAGCGCTTTGCTTCGGCTGGACATAAACTCAGTCATCTCCGCAGCGCCCGCCTTGAGAATCGCGGCAGGAGCTTGCCCGTTCTTCAAGGCCTGAAGGGCGCTTTCGTTTCCCATAAGGCGAAGCACTTTATCTATTTCGAACTTGTCGGGATGGAGCTTGTACAGCGCCGCAACAACGGAAAGGCCAACCAGCACCGAGTTCACCCTTTCAGGGTCGGTCAGGACGAACTGGACCCCGCCGCATTTCAATCCCTGGTTGGTGCTGGCATTGGGATTGAAAAACTGGGGAACGAACTTCACGCCGGGAAGGCGTTCCGCGCTGAGAAGCGCCGCCAGCCGCGTCGGTTCGATCCACGGCGCGCCAATGATCTCAAAGGGCCGGTCGGTGCCGCGGCCCACGGAAACATTTGTGGCTTCCAGCAGGCAAATGCCGGGATAGAGGATAGCAGCCTGGATGCTGCGCATGTTAGGTGAGGGGTTCACCCAGATCTGGCCCGTGTCGTAGAAATACTGGCTGCGCGACCAGCCCTTCATGGGAATAACCCGGAGGTCGGCGCCGATCTTGTTGACGGTGTTAAACAGCTTCGCCAGTTCCCCGAGGGTCATGCCATGTCGGACGGGCATCGGCATATAGCCGATAAATGAGGTCTTATCCTTATCCAGCATCGGACCCTCTATCGCCTTCCCGCCGATCGGGTTGGGCCGGTCGAGCACAAATATCGGGATCCCGGCCTTGGCGGCTTCCTCCAGACAATAACCCAGCGTCGTTGAATAGGTGTAAAAACGCGCCCCGACATCCTGGATATCGTATACCAGCGCATCCATCCCCTTGAGCATCTCGGCGCTGGGCCTGCGGGTGTCGCCGTACAGGCTGTGGATCGGCAGGCCCGTTGCTTCGTCGGCAGAGGAACTTACTTTGCTGTCCATAGTTCCCCGGATCCCGTGTTCGGGACTGAATAGGGCAACGAGGCGGCAAACCCCCGATTTGAAGAGGAGATCGATAGTGGTGGCCCCATCTGCGGCCAGTCCGGTGTGGTTTGTGACCAGGCCGACCCGCTTCCCCGCCAAGGGGGCAAAATTCTGTTGGCGCAGCACGTCGATGCCATTGAGCACTTTGGGCGCCGTATCTGCCGCCACTAAAGGGCTTGAAAGGCTGGCAAGCATAAGGCAGGCACACAAAAATCCTGCCAGACTGTAACTACGTCCACTCATCCGTTGACAATTCATTACAACCTGCTCATTTAGGTTTTGGGTTGACGCGGTGGATTATACATCAGAACGACTCAAAGCAATGTGTTTTGAACACGATATCAGTAGAATCCTGTATAATTTGCCACATCGGGATCCAAGGGGCGCACCTGTGTCCGACGCCCTGTATTCCAGGGGGAGTTCCATCCTTGCAAGCTGTCAATACGTCCAGGATCGTAGTGAAATGCGATACCATGTATTCACCCCACGAAATCAGGGGTGACATGGCACTTCTCATTGAAAACGGGATCATCCGGCAAATTCAGAAAGTGAATGAACTATCGTCGCAAGACAATGCCCGTGTCATCCACATTCCCGGAGCCGCCGTCGCACCGGGATTTATAGACCTGCATGTCCATGGCGCTCGCGGGCGTGATTTGATGGACGGCACGCGTGAATCGTTGCAGGTTGTGGCGGAATCCCTCGCCAGTCACGGAACCACGTCCTTCCTCGCCACCACGCTGAGCGCACCCGATTCCGACACCGAAACGGCCATTCGTGGATTCGCCGAGCACCACGTCGGGGTCCAAGATGGGGCATTCCCTCTTGGCCTGCATCTCGAAGGCCCCTTTCTCAACCCATTACGCCGCGGCACCCACAGCGCCCGTCACCTGCGTCCCGCAAGCCTTGAATCATACCGGCGCTTTCGCGATATTTCCGGCCATCACATCCGGAAGATGACGGTTGCCCCCGAAATGGATGAGGGATTCCGTCTGATCAGAGACGCGGTTCAATCGGGCGTTCGGATTTCACTGGGCCATTCCGATGCTACGGAAAACCTGGCGCGCGCAGCCGTTGACGCGGGCGCCACTCAGGCCACCCACACCTTCAATGCCATGCGCCCGTTTCACCAGAGGGAGCCCGGGATTCTGGGACTGGTTCTGGCCGATGACCGCGTGTTTGCTGAGATTATCGCCGACGGTATCCATGTCCACCCGACGGCGGTGCAGCTGTTGTTCAGGATGAAAGGGTGCCATCGGGTGCTTCTCGTGACCGACGGACTGAGCGCGACTGATATGCCGGACGGCCCCTACCCACTGGGAAACCAGTGGGTGACGGTCCGGAACGGTGAGTGCCGCGATTCGGAGGGCGCGCTGGCCGGCAGCACCCTCACGCTCGAGCGCGCGATATCTAACGTGACCCGCTGGCTGAACATCCCGCTGGCGGAAGCCCTGGCGGCAGCGAGCGCTACGCCGGCCCTCAGCCTGGGACTGGAAAACCGAAAAGGAACCCTGGCGCCGGGCGCCGACGCCGACCTGGTTTTCCTGGACCAGGAACTGCGCGTTCTGCAGACCATGGTAGGCGGAAGAATCGTTTACAGACGCTCCGCCTGAGGCCCCTTATTCCATCACGGACTTCCAGCCGCGACGATTCAGGTCCCAATAGATGATCCAGCCGGATACCGCGGCTATAAGCAGGAAAATCAGCCCCTCCGTCATTTGCCCGAAGATTATTTTCCCGACGCCGAACAAAGTCAGATAAATCATGACGCAGCCGGCAAACCAATCGAGCAGGTTGAACAGTCCATCTTTTTGCGGATTGATATCAGTCGCTTCGGCAGCGATAGGCCCCCAGAGGGCGGCGCTGGGCCGGACTCGCCGATAAAAAGCGAGCAGCACGTCCTTTTTCTCAGGCGCCGTCAGGAAAGTAGCGGCGAGCCAGACGACGGTGGAACAGCTCACGGTAATGATTACGATCCAGGCGAAATCACGAGGATTGTCACTGTTCATCTTGAAATAGGACTGGAGCAGGATCGAAACGACAAAGGAGGCTCCCATCGCGAAGACTTCGCTCCAGGCATTGATCCGCCACCAGAACCACCGAAGGATGAACACGCTGCCGGTTCCGGCTCCAATGGCGATCATGAATTTCCAGGCCCCGGAAATCGTATCCTGATAATAGGTGACGATGCAGGAAATCACCATCACCAGGACGGTCGCTATCTGGGACATGTTGACGTAATGTTTCTCGTCCTTCCCTTTGACCAGGAACCGCTTATAAAAATCATTGACCAGGTAGGATGCGCCCCAATTCAGGGAAGTACCGATCGTGGACATGTAGGCGGCTGCGAACGCTGCGACCATTACACCTCGCAAGGCCACGGGAAAAACCGCTGGATCGATGATCGTTTTGATGAAGCCCGACTCCTTATCGGCCAACGTCGGGTACAGGACGATGGAGGCCAGCGCGGTGAGGATCCAGGGCCAGGGGCGGATTGCGTAGTGCGCTATATTGAACCAGAGCGTCGCCAGGAGGGAGTGCTTTTCGTCCTTGGCGCAGAAGATCCTCTGGGCGATATAGCCACCGCCGCCGGGCTCGGCTCCGGGGTACCAGGTGGCCCACCAATTGATCGCAATATAGACGAAAAAGGTGATCATCGGCATCCAGGGTGACCCGATATCGGGCAGGAAGGACATAATGGAGCCCTGTCCTCCGCTCGTCGCCGCCTTGGCCGCGTCAATGGCCAGCAGTTTTTCCTTGAGCGCTCCCATCCCCCCGACTGCGGCGACCGAATAATAAGCGAGAACGATAACCATCCCCATCTTCAACACAAACTGGAACAAATCCATCACCAGGACACCCCAGAGGCCTGAGAGTGTGGAGATCAGGGCTGTCACAAGCATAATGCCGAACACGAGACCCAGGGCCTGGATCTTGGTCACGCCGAAAATCATCATCAGGATCTTGACCATGGCCAGGTTGACCCATCCCATGATGATGCAGTTGATGGGCAAGCCGAGATACAAGGCGCGGAATCCCCTGAGAAAGGCCGCCGGTTTTCCGCTGTAACGTATTTCAGCGAATTCCACGTCGGTGAGAACGCCGGCGCGCCGCCAGAGACGGGCGTAGAAAAACACGGTGAGCAGCCCGCTCATCAGCATGCTCCACCAAAGCCAGTTGCCGGCGATTCCGAAGCTGGCTACAAGGCCTGTGACCGCAAGGGGGGTATCGGCGGCAAAAGTGGTAGCGACCATCGAGGTCCCGGCCAGCCACCATGTGGCGTCCCTGCCGCTGACAAAATAATCTTCGGTCGAACCCGTTGCCCGTTTCCGATAATACAGCCCGATAAGAATGTTCAGCAAAAAATAGGCAGCGATCGCAATCCAATCTATCAATGTGAGTTGCATGCAGGCCTCCGTGTGCGGAGTCTAATATAGCAATCCACAGCTAAAGGCAATCAAAATGATAGTTGACCCGTTTTCTCTGCAGCCATAGAATTCCTTCGCAATCGTTTTGGGATCCCGGAAGGACATTTGGCTGTCCAACCCGGGTCGCAGGGAATGATTCAAGCCCTGATCCGAAATCCGCGTTTGGGAACCTTAAGAGGCCGGCCGTGCATCACTTCTGGTATAACAAGAACAAGCTCTACTGCGAGGATGTGCCGGTGGCTGAGGTGGCCCGAAAGGTTGGCACGCCCTTCTACCTCTACAGCCAATCGACACTCGAGCGCCATTTCAAGACCTTCGATATGGCCTTCGGTGTCCTGCCCCATCTCACCTGCTATGCGGTCAAGGCCAATTCGAATCTCGCCATCTTGAGTCTGTTCCGAAAAATGGGAGCAGGATTCGATATCGTTTCCGGCGGTGAACTGCAGAGGGCTTTAAAAGCCGGAGGAGACCCACAGAAAATCGTGTTTTCGGGGGTCGGGAAATCGACCGATGAAATCGATCTCGGCCTGCAATGCAACATCCTCCAGTTCAATATCGAATCGCTCGCCGAGATGCGTCTGGTCGAGGCCCGGGCGCGGGCGAACCGCAAAGTCGCCCGGATCGCGTTCCGTGTCAATCCGAACGTGGATCCCAAAACGCACCCATATATCGCAACAGGCCTCCGGCAGCACAAATTCGGAATTCCGATCGAGTCGGCGCCGGAGGTGTACCGTAAAGCGAGCCGGTCCGGACATCTCAAAATCACCGGCATAGGATTTCACATCGGCTCCCAGATCACGAGAGTTGAACCGTTCATCGACGCGCTGGGCCGCCTCAAGGAGATTGTACTCGCCCTTCGCCGCGATGGCCTTTCGATCCATCATCTGGACCTGGGAGGAGGCCTGGGAATAACCTACAACGACGAGGTTCCGCCGCATCCGGACGACTACGGCAAGGCCGTGCTCGAGGTCATAAAAGACCTGGAGTGCACACTCCTGCTGGAACCCGGGCGTGTGATCGTGGGAAATGCCGGCATTCTGGTTACTCGCGTTCTGTTTACCAAGCAGAATGAAGGCAAGAATTTCGTTATTGTCGACGCCGGAATGAATGATCTGATCCGGCCCAGCCTGTATGGCTCTTATCATGCCATCCAGCCCGAGACGCTGGCCGGCAAAGGGCGCTGGACCGCCGACGTCGTGGGACCGATCTGCGAGTCAGGCGACTTCATGGCACGCGACCGGGATATGCCGCGCGTCAAAGCCAAAGATATCCTGGCGGTCATGAGCGCTGGCGCCTACGGTTTCGTGCTCTCATCCAATTACAATTCAAGGCCGCGTGTTCCTGAAGTTCTGGTCAGCGGCAAAAAAATGAAGGTCATCCGGCGCCGCGAATCATTCAAGGATCTGGTGAGGAGCGAGTCGCTGAATCCGCTTTGATCGATCGGAACAAGTGCGTGCTATAATCGGGCTGAGCAGCAATGGAGGCACCACATGAACCCCATTGAACTGACAAGCCGATTCGTTGGAACCATTCTCGGATTCGCGGTCGGGGACGCCCTGGGAATGCCCGCCGAGTTCCTGACTCGAGATCAAATTCTCCGCTACTATGGAAAGCCCATTTCCGACTTCATCAAAGCCCACAATGGGCACGCCTGCGATTTTCTTCCCCCCGGATCCTACACCGACGACACGCAAATGATGCTCGCTACGGCAGAGTGCCTGATTGAGTGCCGCAAAATGGATCCGCCACGACAGGCGGAATCGCTCCTGTCCTGGTTTCAGAATTCCGATCGGCACCGTGCGCCGACCCGTGCAAACATGCAGGCATGTAAGCATCTGGCAAACGGAAAATCATGGAACAAGAGCGGCGTGTTCAGCAGCGGATGCGGCGCTGCCGTGCGAATGCCGCCCATCGGGCTGTTTCTTCACAAACAGCCTGAATGCCTCATCCGTGCTGCATTGGAGAACTGCACGATCACCCATACCGAACCGCGCGCCCGTGCGGCATCGGTGGCCGTGGCCTGCCTCATCGGTCGTCTGGTCGAGGCCAACGGGAAATGCTCGCCCGGAGATCAGGTCCTGGAGGCGGCTGACCGCGTGGCCCCGTTGGATTCGGATATGGCGGCGATGCTGCGTTGGGTTACTCAGATCGTCCATTTGCCCCCTGAGGAAGCACTTTTTGAAATCGGTTCCAGCAGTGATGCGCTTGAGGCCATCCCCGCTGCCGTTTATTGTTTTCTGAAATTCCCGAGGAATTTTGCCGGGGCCGTGCTGGCGGCAGCGAATGCGGGCGACGGATCCAATTCCGTTGCGGCACTGGCCGGAAGCATGGTTGGAGCGATGTCAGGAGCGGAATCGATCCCGGAACGCTGGCGCAAGGAAGTGGAAAACTCGGATGTTCTCGCCGGGGTGGGGGAAAACCTCTACCGCGTCGCCTGCCGGGACGAAGCGCCCGTGGCGAAGACCTGAAGCCGCAGCGCGCCGCTGCAGATCAGGCGTTTTTCACCATAATGCTTTCGAGCACGTTGGCCACATCCTCAGCTTTGTCGGTGGCATGCTCGAGGGTTTCAATGATTTCCTTCCTTTTTATCACTTCGATCGCATCCTTCACGTTGTCAAAAAGCCCGGCCATGGCGGATTGAAAAATCCTGTCGGCGTCATTCTCCAGGCGGTTGATTTCGATGCAACGTTTAATAACATGATCGTTATCCTGGAGTTTGGCAACAGCCGCAGCTATTTCCCTGACCTGGCTCAGCAAAACCGCGGCCATTTCAGGCATTCCAACGATGGTTTCCTTGATCTGGAACAGGACAATTCGCGTGGATGTTGAATCGATCAAGTCCAAAACATCGTCGAGCGCCGTCGAGAGGTCGTGAATATCCTCCCGATCGATCGGAGTAATGAAGGTTTTGTTCAACTCATCGATTACCCGGTGGGTCAGGTGATCACCTTTATGCTCAAGGTCCTTGATCTTGGCAGATGACCCCAGGATATCCCCTCCTGGATCACCCAGCATTTGCGAAAGAATCCCGGCAGCTTCCAGAATATGCTGGCTCATTTCGCTGAAGATCTTGAAGAACTTTTCTTCCTTGGTAAAAAGCTTAGGCATAGAATTCCCGTATTTCGTATAAATTGTGAGGCTAAATTGTAAACGATGAAGGAAAATTATGCCAGCCTGCTGCACGGTTTTCAGAAAAAGGGGAATCGCGCGGGCATTTAAGCGATCTTCTTGCCCCGGCATCAGGTGCCGCGGATGATTTTGCGGCGCCGGCTTTAAGCTCGCATGATTTTCACAAAAAATGTGGAAAAGTGTGTGAAAAACCGATTTTTCTCCGCCCTATCCCCCTGCGGACATAAAGGTTGACAGCCCTTTGCTGAAATAATGTGCACGAATCCGCGTATCGCAGCAAGTCGAGAATAATCGCCAATTAAAACAGCGGAGTGGAGCCCAGTCGACGATCCTGGCCACTGATCGCAATAGTCTTTGCGCAACTCATCCATTGCATGAGGAATCTCATTTTAAGTCGTGATGAACATTTAACATTTTTGGCATCTATTTTGTTACGCCGATCCGCTGGCGCTCTTTCGGGCACCATGCGCTCCGCGGTGATAATGGTAGGTTTGCCGGCTCGCCGCCGGGCGGAGTGGATTTCGCACAAGAAGGCCCAGATATCGTCGGTGAGCAATTCCAGTTCAAGATCGTCGACCACCAGAAGGGATGCCGTTTGCATGCGCCGATTGACTTCGGCAACGGACCGGGTGCCGATGCCGGACATGTTCAGAAGCGTCGAAGAGTCGGTGAAAAAAAGATCCTCTCGAAACCTCTGCAGCAATTCGAGCAGGGCAGCCACTGCCAGGTGAGTTTTCCCGACTCCCGGGTCGCCGGTCAGGAAAAGATCTCTCTCTATTCTAGGGAATTTCTCCACCAGCCGCTGTACTTCACCCAAAGCCCGCGCCTGAGACAGAGTCGCCGGCTCAAAGTTGCCCAAGGTGCAGTGATCGTATTGGGGAGGGATATGAATCTGCTCGCGCAACAGCACCTTGCGCTGCAGCGCCACACAGGAACATCTACGCGCCCGCGATAAGCCGGCGCTGGAAAGCAGCTGCCAGCCTGTTCCATGACAGAAGGTACAGTCCTCAAGCCCAAGGGAGGGAGGAGAGGCTCGCCAGGTAGATTTGGACTGTGTTTGCATGACCGGCTTTCCCCGTGCTGAATTAGATCAATCCGGAAGCATGGCTGCCGGGATTCCCCGAGAGCAGCGGCGAATGGTTCAACGTCATGGGTTCCATCCGGGAGAAGAACCTCAATCTGCTCTCCATATTGCGCTTTTCGGATACAGCTCGTGACAGAAGCTGTCTCAGATTTTTACTCTCCAGGGTCCGTCCGCAAATGGTAACTCTATAAATGTTTTGCATATTCAATTCCTTCCGCTTCACTTCCTGTTCATTTGTACTTGCGCATAACGCCAACCACAACTCCCTGCACCCCAACCCGGCCGGCATCAACCACGATGGGCGGAACGCTGGGATTAGCGGGTTGCAGCCGGACTTTTTCCCCTTCAGGGAAGAATCGCTTCAAGGTCGCATTTTCGTGATCCACGAGCGCAACAATCATTTCGCCGGAGAGTGCCGTGGACCGGGAATCCACGATAACGAAATCTCCATCCTGGATGTGGTCGTCGATCATGGAATCGCCTTGGACCTTCAGAATAAAATGAGGCCCCCTCCCGGAGAGCAGCGTTTCCGGGACCGATAGGGTTTCCGGCACCGCCACAGCTTCAATCGGCCTTCCGGCAGCAATGCTCCCGAGCAGCGCGATTTCCTGGACTCCCCCCTGCCGCTCCGAGGAAAGCTCGATGGATCGGGCCCGGTTCGCATCTCTTCGCAGGTAACCACGCATCTCCAGCGCTTCGAGGTGCTTAAAAACCGCGTTCAGCGAGGCAAATTGAAAGTGCGCAGCAATCTCTTCCATGCTTGGGGAATACCCCTCGCGATCCATAAAATCAGTCAGAAAATCGAGGATTTCTTTTTGCCGTTTCGTCAGTTTCATGATATTCACCTTTTCTCCACCTCCAATAATAGGTGTACAAAAGGTGAAAGTCAAACGAAATGTTGATGGGTTTTGCTGCCAAAGATTGTCTGCGGCAGGAATAATCGGTTTTGAGCGGAGTGATGACGGTAGTAAACGCGGTGACAGCACAAGGGTGCTTTTTTCCTGACCCAATTCCTCTTGGATGCGCGACCTCGGCCTGGACTTGGTCTGGGGCAAAACCCGCCCGCACAGACCATCATCTTTGATGGATATCGGCGCTGGACAGGCTCAAATCCCGTCCAACTCCAAGCCCAGGTCGAGGTCCAGTTCCAAGTCCAGGCCGTCACTGCTCCAACGGACCGAGCAGTATCGGGCGCAAGGTCTAGAGCCGATATCCTCCCTTGCTATCTTTGGAATCCTCTTTGGGTAGCTCAATGGATAGGCTCAAAGGCTTTTTGTCGCGCACGATCGACAGTTCGATTTTGCCTCCTTTTTCCACCTTGGATACGGCACGGATGAGATCTTCGGGGCCGGCAATGGCGGTCTGCCCGGCCTTGGTGATGACGTCGCCCGCCTTTAGTTTTCCCGCAGCGGGAGATCCGGCGGTGACGGATGAAACCAGGGCGCCCTTTTTCTCAGGCACGCCTAGAAATTCGGCCATTTGGTCGGTAACAGGCTGCAGGGTGACGCCAAGCCGGGGCTTTTCATTGGAATAGACAAAAACGCCTTTTTCCGGGGCTTCAAAGCTGTGCATTTCGCCTTCGGGAATGCGGAGACTGTAGCTTCGGGGTGCCGGCGTGCGGAAATCAAAATTTCCGCTTCCACCCCAACCAGGCATGATCTCCACGTGTCGCGCTTCGGCATCGTCCCCGGATTCACGCTTCCCGATTTTTGCCGACAGATTCATTTTTTTGCCCTCCCGGCTGACCACCAGGTCTACTTTTCTACCGATGGGCGTTTCTTTTACCATGCGGCTCAGCTGAACGGCAGAAATTACCGGGATTCCAGCAAATTCCCATATGACATCTTTTTCCTGCAAGCCGGCGGATTCGGCCGGGCTTCCCTTCTCGACCCGTTTGACAATGACTCCCCGCTCGCCGGAAAGCTTGTAGGTTGCCAGATTATCCGCCGTGACATCTTCCATCTCGATACCGAGGAAGGGGTTATCCGTGTTGACTTCAATCGTCCTGGTAATGACCTTTCTCTGAGCCTGGGCGGGTTTTTCCGACGCCCAAAAAGCCATGCATGCCGCTGCCAGGACCACCAGAACATTTAACGCAAAAAACTTAGATCTCATTTTTCCTCCTGCTGCCGTTTTTGTTTTCCCTCCTCCGGATTCAATCGATTACACGAACATCGTCTGAAGCCGTTCCAAATTTTGAATTTGCCGCAGGCGCATCCAAATTTGGTAGACTGGCGGTGAATAATTCTTCGGCCACGGTTTATATTGGCATCGTGGTGACCATGACGCTGACGGATGAAGGATCGGTAATCGAGCGCTGCAAAAAGGGGGATCGCGAAGCATTCGCCTCCATAGTGCAGCACTACATGAAGCCGGCCTATTACGTTGCCCTGGGATATGTCGGCAGGCCGGAAGATGCCCTGGACCTTTCCCAGGATGCCTTCGTCAATGCATTCCGGCACATCAAGCGCTTCGACACCACAAAGAGCTTTTTCCCCTGGTTTTACAGCATCCTGAAAAATCTGTGCATGAACCACCTGCAACGGATCCGCCGGCGAAAAGAGGACTCCATCGACGAGATGGAAGAAGAAGAAGGCCAGGTGCGGATACCCATTGAAACCGTCGATCCGGAGGATGCGGCGGTGCAAAAGGACCTCGAGGATAAGATCGGCCAGGCCATGCTCCGGCTTCGTCCTCGGGAGAGGGAAATTATTATTTTGCAGCACTTTCAAGATTATTCTTACCAGGAAATTGCCAACCTGCTTGGCGTTCCGATCGGCACCGTTATGTCACGCCTTTACAGCGCCCGGCGCTCCCTGCGCCGTGAGTTGGAAAGGCTGGGAGTAACCTACTAGAGGCACTCATGGCTGAAGATGCATTCAAATCCCTCCTGATGGGATATATCGACGATGAGTTGACTGAATTGGAAGCCTTTCACATCGAAGAGCACCTGAAGGAATGCCGCGAATGCGCAAAGGAGCTGGAAGAATTCCGTCGATTGAAGGAGGTAACGCACAATATGCGAGTCTCGACGCCGGACGACAAATATTGGGAGATTTACTGGTCCAACATATACAATCGGATCGAACGGCGGGTCGGCTGGATCATGGTTTCCATCGGTTCGATTCTGCTAACCTCCTATGCGATCTATTACCTGGTCGCCAGCCTGCTATTCAAAGGGGAAATCCCCCTGGTTGTGCGCATCGGGGTGGTCGTGCTCGTGGTAGGATTCTGCACCTTGATCATTTCAGTCCTGAGAGAAAGAATCATTACTTCACGGGGCGACAAGTACGAAAGGATCCAGCGATGATTGTCGTGACCACGGATGCAGTAGCCGGCCGGAAGATGCTGCGCGCCATCGGTATTGTCAAAGGGAACACGGTCCGCGCATGCCATATCGGTGAAGACATCATGGCCTTTATGAAAAACCTGGTCGGAGGGGAACTTCCCGAATACAGCAAGGTGATTGCCCAGGCGCGTGAGCAGGCCGTTGACCGGATGATTACCGAAGCGCGCGAGCTGGGGGCCAACGGCGTCGTCGGGCTGCGGTTTGAGACTTTTTACGTCACGCAGGGCGCCGCTGAAATCATGGCCTACGGCACCGCCGTTGTCTTGGAGGAGACGGGGAGCTGATCCATCCCGGACTCCGAGACCAGCGGTTTCCCTTTTTTATTCATCGCGAAACTTTTTGGAGTGCGATGGATCATTTCCTGTGAGCCTCATTTGGCCAAACTGGTGTTGAGTTCCGACGGATCGAATGCCGATCCGGCGATCCTGGAGGAATGGATCCGGAATGCCAAACAGGGAGACCTGACCGCATTCCGGAAGGTTTACGACCAGTATGCCCGGAGAGTGCTCAATTTCATTTACCGGATGATGAATTCGAGCGAAGAGGCGGAGGATCTCATGCAGGAGACCTTCGTTGCGGTTTACAGGAGCCTGCCTTCGCTGAAAGACGATACGCGCTTCGAGCCCTGGCTTTTTCGCATTGCCAGAAATCTCGTCTACCAGCGGTACAGGAGCAAGCAACCCGAAACCGTCTCCATAGATGCACAGGACGAGGACGGACAACCCCCGCTTCAGCTCAAGGATACGAGGAAAAACCCGGATGAGGCGTTTCAGGCGGAGGAGTTGGAAGCAGTGGTTCAAAAGGTGATCCTGCAGCTACCCGAAAAATACAGGGAGGTTTTTGTGCTCTCGGCTCTGCAAAAATTGAGCTACCAAGAAATATCGGAAATCGTGGGTCGGAGCCTGCCCAGCGTAAAAACCGACATCCACCGCGCCCGGCTGGAGGTCAGGCAACATGTAAAAGATTATCTCAAGGTTTCCAAATGAACTGCCAGAAGTGTTCCCAGAACATGAGTGCCTACCTGGACGGCGAGTTGGACACGCAGGCTTCGGGTAGGACTGAGGCTCATCTTTCGTCGTGTGACGCATGCTCCGCCGAACTTCAAAGCCTGAGGGAATCGGCGCGCTTCATCGAAGCCAACACGGCAGAACCCAGACTTTCACCGGAAACCTGGGTCAAGATTCATGAGCGGATTTCGGCCCCGGAAATTCGTGTCGCAAAGCCTCACTGGAGTGAATTTTTCTTCGGGCAGCGCCGACGGTTGATGGGAGCGACGGCTGCCGCGGCGCTGCTGATATCGGTCGGGATAGGGAGCCTTCTGATTCAGAGGCGGCAAGTCGAGCGAGATGCATTCGCTCTTATGGAGCGCTATTCGCGCATGCGCGATATAGAGGAACAGTGGCATTTTGCTCAGGAAGAAGACCCTGCCATCGTGCCCCCTGAAGATATTGCAGGTATCACCCCGCCTGCCATCAACCCTTTTGCTGTGGTAAAGTACGATCCGGATAAAAACCCATTCCGGTCGGAGGAACCATGAGCCCCCTGTGTCTTCCATCGCGCGCCTCTCGCCTGGCGGTCATGATCGTCGCTCTTGCTGTTTTGTGGCCGTTCGCATTCTACGCCGCTGTTTTCAGCCGGGGGATGGACAGCACCGGCATGCAGATGGACAAAACCCGCAGCATGGCAGAGTCCCAGCACGAAATCGTGCTTCTCCTCATCAAGAAAAAGGACTACGAACAGGCGCTGGCTGAAGCTAACAAGATCTTCCAGATGAAATGGCAGCCTGACCAGGAGCCGCTGCTCTTAAAAGACCTGCTGGTGATCACAGACCAGTTCCTGCATGCGGGACAGGCCGCAACAGGGATTAAATTGATCGAAAGCAATCTCAAAGCGTTTAAAGCTAACGCCAGCCTGGTGTCGATCTGGAAGGAAAAGGGCTACCTCTATAAAACCATGGGTGACAGCGACCGGGCGCTGGAATGCTTCCGTCAAGCCCAGAAACTGGAAAAGTAATATTCCCGCCGAAAGGACCCGGATGAAGGAGCAGGATAAGATGGCCGCGGATCGGCTGCGGTCGAAGGGGACGATGACAAATTCCTCAGGCCGGGATATCCGCCAGGTCTATTCGGAGCGCGACCTTCCAGGATTCCTCGCCGACCGGGATCTCGGAAACCCAGGAGAATTTCCCTTCACCCGAGGCGTCTACCGGAACATGTATCGCGGCAAACTCTGGACCATGCGCCAGTTTGCCGGATTCGGAACTGCGGAAGATACCAACCGGCGGTTCCATTACCTTCTGGAACAAGGTCAGACAGGTCTGTCAGTAGCTTTCGACTACCCGACACTCTTCGGTTACGACTCAGACAATCCTCTGGCCTTCGGAGAAGTTGGCCGTTGTGGAGTGGCCATAGATTCCCTTGCCGATATGGAAGCTCTGTTTGCAGGCATCCCTCTGGATAAAGTCACAACATCCATGACGACGAATGCCCCCGCTTCCATCCTTTGGGGAATGTACCTGGTTGCCGCCGAAAAACAGGGAATCGCATGGAACGCTCTTTCGGGGACGATTCAAAACGATATTCTGAAGGAATACATCGCCCAGAAGACCTTCATTTACCCGCCCCGGCCTTCCATGCGGCTGATCACCGACACGCTGGAGTTCGCTACTCGCAACGTTCCCCGCTGGAACACCATTTCAGTCAGCGGCTATCACATCCGTGAGGCGGGAGCGACGGCCGCGCAGGAACTGGCCTTCACCTTGCGCGACGGCATTGAATATGTCGAGTACGGCATTCGCGCCGGCCTCGACGTGGATCAATTTGCGCCGCGGCTCAGCTTCTTTTTCGACATTCACAACGATTTCTTCGAGGAAATAGCCAAACTAAGGGCGGCTCGCCGCGTTTGGGCCCGGGTTATGAAGGAGCGGTTTAACGCTCGAGATCCCCGATCCTTGCTTTGCCGCATCCACTGCCAGACCGCCGGGGTCTCTCTGACGGCGCAGCAGCCTTATAACAATGTTATTCGCGTGTCATTGCAGGCGCTGGCGGCGGTTTTGGGTGGAACCCAGTCCCTGCACACAAACTCACTCGACGAAACCCTCGCCTTGCCCAGCGAAAAGGCGGTCACCATCGCCCTGCGCACCCAGCAAATCATTGCCCATGAAAGCGGCGTCGCCGGGCATATCGATCCCCTGGGTGGATCGTATTTCCTCGAATCCCTGACCAACGAGCTCGAGGCAAGCTGCCTGGACTACATCGAGCGGATTGACAAAATGGGCGGGATGGTTGAAGCCATCGAACGGGGCTTTCCGCAACGTGAGATTCAGGATGCAGCGTACCGTTACCAACAGGCGATCGAAAAAAGAGAACAAATCATCGTGGGCGTCAATGATTTCGTCAGTGAAGACGAAGTCCCGATCGATGTTCTCTTGATGGACGATTCCACCGCCGAAAACCAATGCAGGAAAATCAGGGAGATCCGCGCTTCCAGAGACGGCCGCACAGTCCGGAAAAACCTGACCGTCCTGGAGAGCGAAGCTCGAGGCTTCGGAAACCTGATTCCGCCCATTTTGGATTGCATCCGGTCCTATGCAACCCTGGGCGAAATGTGCGACACTTTGCGCAGTGTGTTTGGCGAACACCGGGAACCGAATTTCGATTGAGGCACAAATAAAAAATCGAACCGCGAAGGGCTCAAAGACAGTGAGGTCGTTCGTGCAGACAGAACCGCGGGGCGTGATTTAGGCTTAATATCCCATCCTAGGAAAGATGATTATGAACGAAAGGCGGATTCGAATTCTGATCGCCAAGCCTGGCCTGGACGGGCACGACCGGGGCGCGAAGGTCATAGCAAGGGCGCTGCGCGACGCGGGCATGGAAGTCATTTACACCGGCCTGCGCCAGACCCCCGAGCAGATAGTCAATGCAGCCCTGCAGGAGGATGTCGACGCGATCGGGCTTTCCATACTGTCCGGCGCGCATATGCATCTTTTCCCGCAAATCATGCAAATGAGACGGGAAAAGAAACTGGATGACGTCATCGTTTTCGCAGGAGGCATCATCCCCGACCAGGACATCCTCCGTCTCAAAGAAATCGGTGTGGCCGAAGTGTTCCCCCCCGGGAGTTCCCTGGAGGAAATCGTCTCGTTCGTGAAGGAACACGTTCGGCGGTAGAGCACTGCAGTGCGTGCGCACGCCCGTCGTTCATTTTCAACAACTCAAAAGACGGCCCGGTAGTGACTGTTTTTTTCAAGCTTTTCCTTGGGATTCGAATTCCTGGCAATAACCCGGCTCAGGAAGCGCGACCGCGGCATTGGCGCGGAAAATGCCGCAGACCCTCCCATCCAGGTTTTGCCCGATAGCCGGGATTTGCATTGGGATTCTCGAAATTCGACTCGAAACTCACCCACAGACAATTTTATGTAAAGTTCAACATCCATTGAGTTATTTGCACATTTATTGTGCTATACTTTTTATGTGCATTGGAGGAACTCGTGAGCAAGAATGTTACATTGCGGCTGGATGAAGCGGTTTTGCGCAAGGCCAGACACGCGGCGGTCGAGCGTGACCAGTCTCTTTCGGAATGGATTGCCGAAGTAGTCACACACGCCGCCTCCAAGACGGATTGTACGCAGAGAGCGAAAGAGATGGCCCTTCAAAGAATGGGCAAGGGTTTGCGCCTGGGAGGCTCGCCTCTTTCGAGGGAAAAAGCCCATGAGCGTTGATCAGGTTTTTGTTGACACCAACATCCTCGTTTACGCATATGACCTGGATGCCGGAGAGAAACATCGGATTGCGAAGGATAAAGTATCCTCCCTGTGGCATCGTGAACTTCTGCCAAGCATCAGCGTCCAGGTCCTGCAGGAATTTTACGTAAATCTCATCAGGAAAAAGATTGCTGCGGAAATTGCCAGAGATATCGTAAGTCATTACCTCGAATGGGATGTGATCGACAATGACCGATTCTTATTCATCGAAGGGCTCCGATGGAAGGAGAAGTGGAAATTGTCCTATTGGGACGCATTAATTCTTGCAGCCGCGAAGAAAGCAAGAGCCAAAGAAGTCTGGAGCGAAAATCTCGCTTCTGGCCACAAATATGATGGCATTGTAGTGCTGAATCCCCTGATCCCGCCCAATTCCGGCTTCTCGCGGAGATCTTGACGCAGCGAAAAAGGAATCGCCCACACTCTGAAGCCGGTATAACAATTCCGCCGGCTATTCGAAGCCAACCTTGCTGAGCAAAACGACGCCTGCAGGCGTGCGATTGAATCGCAGGCGGATATTTTTGAGCTTTCCCTCCTGGAATCCATTCTGCCCGGTGAATGCGGAAAGAGGGATGGAAATCGTCTGAAACACAGCCTCCGCCGGTTTTTCGTAGGCGAAATCGTCGAGAAATTTGAGTTTCGTGAATCGCACCTTCAAGGGCGGAAGGATGGTGCCGAAATCCGTCAGGGGATGTGAAACCACGATCCCGTCGGATGTGCCGAGCTCGACCGTGAAGTCGGGTGACTCGCGCTCTTTCTTGGATTCGGAGTCGGCCTCTTTTTTCTTTTCAGCCTTCTCCCCTTCCTCCTGGTTCAGCCTCGGAGCATCCTCGTCCAGGGCAGCAATGGAAAGGACCAGTTTTGTGTGACTGCTCAAGGTCAAGCCCGACGATGCACCATCCGGCAGAGTGATGGCAAATACCGGATTGATCTTCGGATCCTCCTTGCCCGTTTCGTCCAGGTGATTCCAGCCGAGAAACACGCCATTGTATCCGCGATCGCCCTGGCGGAATGGAATCCGTCCTTCTCGCCAGATCGACAGCTGTTCTCCGTGTATTGTGCCTCCAGGCAAGGTGGTAGTGACCACATCCGGGTCTTCGTTAAAATCCGCGACCAACCGGTACGCGGCGTCCTGGAAGCGATTGACATAGAGCGTATCGGGCAGCCAGGAGCGAATAGTCCGGTAGTCGCGGAACAACGCAAGGTATTCGCGGCGACCATGCAGCGTCGCCTCGAGGAATGCCGAAAGGTAAATCCTGGCAATCGTGCGTTGTTCCTCGGGGTTCAGAAGCGGCTTCAGGTTCAAAAACCATCCCAGTGGATAGCCGGCGTCGCTGCGCCCCCAGATAGTGTTGAACTGCCCGTGATTGGCACGGTAAATATAGAGTTCCGACTTGAACCAGTCGCCTCCCTTGTAGATGACCCGATCCCATTGGCGACTACCGTCGAAGGAAGAAACGTCTGCATCGTTGGCGCCCTGGATTGTGAAATAATTGACGTTCTCGATCGAACGCCACTGCCCGGCCGGCTTGTATTGGCCGTCGGCAGGGGCGATCGCAACGATGGACCGGATCGGGAAGTGATAGTCAAACCGGATGGTGGCATCGTCGGGATAGTTGGCCATTTGATTGAAAAGCGCCGCGGTCGCCGCCGCTTCCCCGCCCCGTGAATGGCCCATAAGGGCGATTTCGCTGAAATCGATCCGAACGCCGAAAGGATTTTTGGCATCGTTGCTCCAGCCTTGCCAAAGTTTCAGGTGCTCGAGCAGCATCCAACCCCGCACCGCCTGCTGTTTGGGCGGATCATGAAACAGGCCGCTGTTCAGGAAATTTTCGTCGATGCTGGCCAGGATGAATCCCCGGCTGGCGAGCAATTCGCCGAGATAGCGATAGCCCGGCTCGGAAAACTCGGCCATGTTATGATTGCCGTGGACAATGAGCACCAGCGGAAACGGACCGGATCCGTCCGGCAGCCAGACGGTTGCGTTCAAAGGCAGCTTGTCCATGTCGTAGCCCCAGTAAAACTTCCGGAGGCTTCGCTTCCAACCTTTAAAATCCTTGAAAAACTTCGAGGCATTGACGGTCGGGGTTGCAATAGCTGGATGGTTGTACTCGGGCCGCCGCGGGTTGCCTCCCTTTGTACCGTAGTAAACCACGCGAACCTTGTAAGGTCCGGATTCCGACGGATTGGCGGCATTCAGCAGCTCAGGCAGCGGTGATTTTACCTGCACCTTCAAGAGATCGGCCATGGATCCATCGTATCCAAGGAAGATGATCTCGCCGATATTCGCCGCCAGGGAAAGAACAAACAACATAATCGTAATGACCTTCTTCCTAACGGCTGCGGCGCGGAAACCCGGACTGAATAAAGTTGCAGCCGAGGCTCCAAAAACGCCTGCACAGAGGCATGCCAAGGGACCTACACCGAGACCGACCGGCATGAATGCCATAGCAATCAACAATGTGCTCCCGAAGATCAGTCCCGATACCAGCCTCGGCAGCTTGCGTAGAATGGTAAGCAGCAGCGGAACCAGCGCTATGCAAATCAGTATCAGCAGGGTACCCACGGCAAGGCAGAACAAAAAATCAATCCACAAACCAAAACCCAAGTTGATATACCGGCCGGCTATGAGCGCGGCAACGAAGGCAGCCGCCAAGCTTCCCCATAACCCGCCGACTCGGGCTTCGGGCCCAGGCCGGACGTCAATCCAGAAACGGACACACCATGCCGCGGCCAGGCGCCACAGTCTAACGATTCGTTCGCGGAGGCTTGGCTTTGATGTGAGGGCTGCGGTCAAGTCGGATTCGGGTTCCATGGCTGGTCTCCGTGAATGGACTCGTTTCTAAAGTTGAAGATCCTTGCTCTGTGGAAGGAACAGATATGCATTGTGCCGAAGGGTAGGAAAGGCCATCCAATGAAGAAAGCAAGAACAGCTCTTTTGGTATTTGCGCTTGTGCTGGAACTAGCAGCTGTAATGATGATCGTCAGAGCATATTTCACTGTGACATCGCCGGTGATCGGCGTGACAGCCCTGGCAGTTGGATTGTCCATTTTGGTGGTTGGCATGAAATACAAGCCTGAATGACAGCAATCCAGGCGCCGCCCGATTAAAAACCAGTTTTCCGGGTTCTGAGACGCGTGTTACAGTGCGCCCGCAAGATCCAGCCACAAATAAATCCAGATTATCGCAGCAATGGCAACGCACGAATAAAGGAATCGCCCCCTCCGCGAGCCAGTTCGGTATTTCCATAAAAACGCTGATGCTCCCGTCATGGCGATGGAAAGGGCGATGCTAAAAATTGAAAGCAGGACAACGCCTTTGGGCAGGGGTGCTCTTCCGGACCAGCCCGCATGCCCCCCTGGTTCAAAACTGCAAAGGATGAAGGAGTAAGTCGTTCCAAGGATCACAACAGCCGCTAAAACAGCAACCAGTCGGGCAACCCGACTCTGCCGGCTGGAACCCAATGCCGCTTTCGCGAAGAAGCGTCGGGGTTTCACCACACGACGATAGGCTGCTGCAATCGGCCAACCGGTGCCTGCCGATAAGAGAACGAGAAAGCTCAATCCGCCAATGAGAAAAGACAGTGCAGACGGTTTAACCACATACTCCAGGAGGAAGTTCAGCAGCAGCCGCAGCTGGAGCAATTCGCCGTTTTCGCCGTTCAGCATAACGACGATTCCGCTGCCCAGCTTGGGAAATCCGGCCAGTAAACAGCGAAATCCGGGATCAGAACCGGCCTGAAAAATCCCCCAGTCGCCCATAGCTATGAATCCCAGTCCCCAATGCTCGGCGCCCTCAAGATTGGGGTAGTGGGGAGTGAGCATTTCCCGTATCGCGGCTTCGCTGAATACCCGCTCCGGACCGCCACGAGCCGGCCTCATTATTTCGATCAGAAAACGAGCCAGGTCGGATGGAGTCGTCCAGAGTCCCCCCTGTGCCACCGCCTTCGGATTGAAGAAAGGCTTCCTGGGATTTCCCCGTTCGTCGTGGGGAGAAGCCGCACGGTGCGCGAATTTCTCCGTTAGCGGCTGTTCCAGTGTGCTGGAATCCATGGCGGCCGGGTTCAGCACAAGTTCCTGAACCAGCCATGGGAAAGGCCGACGCGTGGCATCCTCCACAAGTTGTTGGACGATCACATAACCGAAGTTTGAGTAGCTGAACCGAGAACCCGGAACACAGTCGATGACAACACACGGGTTGGTTGCCGGCTTTTCCCCATTGAGGATCTGAATTGTGGTTGGAAATCCGCCCTCATGCCCAAAACCGCCCTGAGGCCGGTTGATGCATGCCGTGTGGGAAAGCAATTGCCGCAATGTAACCTTCGTCCCGGCGGTAAAAGGACTATCCGGCAGCTTCCAGTTTCGAAGTTTGCTATTGACGTCTCCATCAAGCTCCAGGACACCCTTGCCGACCAGTTTGAGCGCCGTGGCCGAAGAGACGGCCTTGGTGATGGATGAAGCGAGGAATAGTGAGTCCGCGTCGACTGGGAGATTTGTTTCCGCCGACGCCTTGCCGTAGGCTTTGGCCCATTCGATTCTCAGATCATGGATGACGGCCACGCTCACAGCCGGGACTTGGTTCCTGGACATGATATCTGGGAGTTTCCCGATAAAGGGTCCTTCCATCACTCCCTGTATCTTCCACTCCAGCTCATTTCCCGGCCTTTTTGCGGATCGCCCGCAGGCAGCAGCCAAAAAGATGATAAAGCCGTAAGTCAAAAACCTCCGCATGCCGGGAATATTACTGCCGCAAAACATTCCCACTTGCTGCACCTCCAGCCAACTAATACGGATTCCTACATTTTCCGGTTCCGGAATAGTCTGGATGAGAGAAATTCAGCCCCGCATGTGACACGGAGCCAATGCGGCGACTCGACGATCGGAGTGTGTGCATGGCTGATTGAAGTATGGCCGCGAAACCCGGCACCTTCAGCGGTGTCCGGGTTCCGGTCATCTGATGCAGGAGTCCATGGGCAGGATTATTTGGATTGCGCCTTTTTCAGGGTGAGCGGCAAAGTCATGCCTCCCTGGCTCCAATTTCCCGCTATTTCCGACTTGGTGTCGTTCAATTTTCCCTTGAAATCCCCCATGATCATGCGGATTTCGAAAGCGAGGTCGAACCCGTCGATAGTAATGGTGGACAGGGGGATTGTGGCTCCCTGATCGACGCTGTCCAGGAGACCGGAGGCAGTTCGGTCGGCAGCCTTGGATAGCTTCAGGACCAATCGGAGTTTGCCGCCCGGCGTTTCTATTCCCCCTTCCCAATTGCCTTCAAAATCCGCCGTCAGGATTGAGCTCTTGGGCAGCACCTCCACCTTGGGCTCGCCAGTCCGCTTCAATTCGAAAGTGCTCGAACCTCCTCCCTGGGTTGCCGTGCCTGTGAGGGTCTTTTCATCTTCCGAGAGTTTCGCTTCCAGACCAGGCCCGCTCGACATTGGGAGTTTCATCGAGATGGATGTCCCGTCGACCTTCACTTCGCCGAGGGGGATCCCTTTGCCGCCGGCCATGGCAATCGAACCAACCCACTCCCCTTTGTCATTTTTCATCAAATCCAGAGTGAAGGCGACCTCCTGTCCGTTGGCTTTGGCTGCCCCTTCCCAGTGGCCGGAAAAACCTGGCTTATCTTGCGAAAAAGTGAGAGACAAGCATAGGAATGTGCCGAACATCACCGTTTGAAGGGTCTTTGCGAGATATTTCATTTCAACTCCTTGATGTACCCATATCGTGAGGGTGCCGACTCCGGTAAATACGTTCATCTAGTTCTTATAGTAACGGTATTTTTGCATCCGCTCGCGCAGGAGCGCGATTCTATTTCGGATGCGCTGGTTCGGATGGATCGGGCTGTAGCGCCGCGGGTTGATGATAACAGCTGCCAGCGCAGCGGCTTCTTCCTCCGATAGGGATCCGCTGGATTTCGCGTAATAAGTACGGGCGGCGGCTTCAGCACCATAGATCCCATCGCCCCATTCTATGACGTTAAGGTAGATTTCGAATATCCGCTTTTTGGAGAGGTTCCGCTCGAGGGAAAAAGTCAATATCAGCTCTTTCAGCTTTCGCAATGGATTTCGGGATGGGGAAAGGTAAAGGTTCTTGGCCAACTGCTGCGTTATGGTGCTAGCGCCGCGGGCGAATTCAAACTTCTCCGCGTTGATTTTTATCGCCTCCCGGATCTCGTTGTAATCCAGACCGTCATGCTGAAAGAAGGCTGCGTCTTCCGCGATCAATACCGCGTTTTTTAGATGGGGGGATATGGAGTTCAACGGCACCCAACTCTGAATGCGCCGCGGAGCTTTTCCCTTTTCCCGGGCTTCGGCGTCGCGCATATCCATCCAGGCGGTGCTTCTCGGGTTTTCGGTGGCAAGCTTGCGGACCCTGGGAAAGGTAATGACCTCGTAGAGCACGAAGGCAACGGTCAGGGCGGCCATGATCAGGAAGATTTTGAACCGGGTGCTTTTCTTTTTCATGGCGCCCTTCAGGACCGATGAAGCAGTGGCCGGTCTGACCTATCGAGGTCCTGTCGTGCCAGGAGCAGGTCTTGGGATCCGCAAGATCTGCCCGGGTTTGTTCCCGATGTAACGTCCTTCATCCAGAACCAGGCTCCCGTTGATGATCAACCAGTGCAACCCTTTCGCGGTCCGGGCCGGTTGCTCCGCTGTGGCCGCGTCGATGAGATCTTCAGGGTGAAAAATGGCAATATCCGCCATGGTCCCAGGTGCAAGCTTCCCCCGGTCCCTGAATCCCAGCATCCTGGCAGGCATGAGGGTCATTCTTTTTACTATCTCTTCAGAATTGCCGTATTCTGCGGGAGATAAGAGGTGATTCGTCTTCACGTACCAACCAAGCGCGCGGGAAAAAGCACCAAAAGCCCGGGGATGCGGCCTCAGTGATCCGGAGTTGTCCGCGCTCAACGCCGGGCTGCCGGATCCGATGCTGACCCAGGGAAGGCGAAGCGCCTTCAGCACGATTTCTTCCGCGGATTCGGGCGCGCCCTCAACGCCGTCGCCATATGGATATATGTCGGCCTGCACTTCCATTCCCCGTTTGCGTGCGGACTCGATCCATTCGGCATATCGGCCGATCCGTGATCCTGCCGATACATGAATCTGATGGATTTGAACTCGAACCTTTGCCGTTTCGGCAATCCTGAGGCATTCCTTCAGTCCTGCAAGGGGATCCGAGCCATCGGCGCGAAGGATTGTGGAATAGACACCTCCCCGCGCCGCAACTATTTTAGCAAGCTCGATCAATTCTTCCGTGGAGCTGAAAGAGTCGGGTGCGTCGTTCAGCCTGCTGGAAAGTCCACACGCGCCTTCATCCATCGCCTGAATCAGAAGCTGCTTCATTCGACTTACTTCTGCCGGAAGAAGCGCGCGATTCTCATTCCCGAGAATGCGGGCGCGAATCTGCCCCAGGCTTGCATAGTTCGCAGCGTTCAGGACCATTCCGGCTTTTTGGAGGCGCGACATGAACTCGCCCTGCGGCACGACGTCGCGATCTTTGCCTGCAAGCTGCGAAATGCCGTCGGAGGAGGAACGAGACCCGGACGGTGCGGATCCTTTATGATCCAGCACAATCGTGGTCACCCCCTGATAGAGGGCGCCCAAGCCGCGCGCGTCCTCCAGCAAAGTGGAATCGGCGAGTGAAAATGTGTCGATGAACCCCGGCGTCACCCAATAGCCGCGGGCATCGATGATGCGTCGAGCCTTCTTTTCGATATATCCAACCTCTAAGATCCTGCCGTCTTTGATGCCGATGTCGGCGGCATAGATCTTTTCGCCTGTTCCGTCCAGCAGGCGGCCGCCTTGAATTACTATGTCCAGCAGATCCTCCTCACGGGCCGGATTCGATCGGGTGGGAACCGTGACGCAAAAAAGGGCCAAAAGAAATGCTAGAGCGGATTTCATAAAGCCTCTTTTTTAGATCGGGCGGAGGCTGCCATGCGAGCTCTTACTATGGCGGCTAATTCCGGAAAAGCATTGTCGGCCGAGGCGGCCTCAATTTTGGGAATGCTTTCCAGGCGCTCTTTCACACCGGGTGGCCACATCGATCCACTCGTCTTATCACCTGTGATGATAGCGAGATCCGTCTGCGATAGAAGTTCGATCGCGCTCTGTTTCCAGTCCGTAACCCCTGGATGAAGCACCGTGACATAGAAATCCGGCCGGATATAGCGAACCAGGCTGTTGCTTTCGATGATGGTATGATCGGCGCTGTCGATGATCGCGGTCAGTTCCGGAATAATGGCCTCGAAGGCATGGCATTTGACACGTCCCCAGAAGGCGCGCTTCGCTCCCGAGGCAAGGAATCGCATGGAGTCAGCCTGGCCGTCCCGGTTCTTTTCCTCCGCAAGATAAAATGGATGTTCGTGATCTTGGCAGGCGCAGCCGGGTCCATTCACGGGGCACTCGCGCGCCTTGCACACTGTGAGCTTGACCGCCGTCCAATGGACTTCAGGAATCGAAGCGATGAGGCCCGCCGCGATCGAAGTCTTGCCGACATTGCGTGACTGCCCTCCAACGACAATCAAAGACATAGGCTTCCGTTCCTGGACGCGGCGCCTGTGAGCGCAGTTCAACGGGCACAGGTCTGGTGCCGGCCGCCGTCCACCGAATAGCTCCCGCCCGTGATCCATCCGGCTTCGTCGGAAGAAAGAAAGACGATCAGGTTGGCTATATCTTCAGGAGTTCCGACGCGGCCCAAGGGATGGGTGGCGGTGCTTCGCTCCAGGAACTGCTTGTATTGTTCCTCGCCCATTCCGCCGCGGCGATGAAGATTGGAGACCACCACACCGGGATTCACGGCATTAACCCGAATGCCTTTCGGCGCCAGTTCCAGCGCCGCACAATGGGTGAGCTGGTCGACTCCTGCTTTGCTGACGCAATAGGAAAGCACTCCGGGAAAAGCCCGGATCCCGGTCACGCTGCTGACATTAACGATGCAGCCCTTGTTTTTTTCCAGAAAGGGAATGGCAAGCTGCATCATGCGAAAGACCGCATCCAGATTGACGGCGAACATGGCGCGCCAGTCTTCAAAGGCGGTGTTTTCAATGGTCCCGCTTCCGATGGTCCCCGCCGCATTCACCAGGATGTCCAATCCACCGAAGGCAGCCGCGCAATCCCGAATGATCCTCTGGCGATCCTCATCCCGGGAAAGGTCCCCGGCGAAAATGGAGCACGTGCCGCCGGAAACAGCAATCCCGGATCCGACCTCCTCGAGGGCGTCGATCTTGCGTCCGGCCAATGCGGTTCGAGCTCCCAATCCCGCCATGGCGATGGCTGTGGCACGGCCGATACCGCTGCTGGCCCCCGTTATCAGGGCGATCTTGTTTTTCAGCATTCTATTGTCTCCTTGGTCCGTCGCATTTTAGTCTGTTTGGAATTGAAGGCCAAAATAAATCACTCCGAATCCCGAAGTGTCACGCACCCGACCGGCAATCCATGGGAAATCTTTCCGGTCTTGACCTGGCGGGATAAGGTCTGCACCATTAATATCCTCGGGAGACAAACCCTGAAAATATCAGACGAGGAATTGAAGTGGGAGCTGTAACGGCCGGGATCTTCCCGGACAAATTCAGGTTTAGCCATGCGCCTTTCGCCCCTCCGGCCTGGCTGCGGAACCCACACATCCAGACCATTTATACCGCGAAAAAAGCGCGGAGCTGGAATTACGGCTGGAGCGCGTATGAAGCCCTTTTCATAGATCTGGGAAAGGACGGGAAGCTTCTGGCTGAAGCATCCTGGCAGCCGGGACCAAAACCAGCCAGCCCGGCACTTTTTCTCATGCACGGATTGGAGGGGAGCGCCCGGTCCCATCACATTGTAGGCATGAGCCGGAAGGCCTATGAGGCCGGTTTCCATACGATTCGGGTCAACACCCGCAATTGCGGGGGCACCGAGCATCTTACAAGGACCCTATATTGCGCCGGGCTGTCGGAAGATGTGCATGCAGTCGTCCGACACTTGCAGGACAGGCTTGAAATCGAGAGGATCTATGCTGGAGGCGTATCGCTGGGGGCCAACATCATTTTGAAATACCTGGGAGAGCAGGGTAAGTCGGCCCTGAGCAGTGTTCGCGGGGCGGCGGTTATGAGCCCTCCGATTGATCTGGCCGCAGGTGTCGAAGCCCTGGAAAAACCGCAAAACTGGATCTACCAGCGATATTTTGTGGGCAAGCTGATTGAACGTATGAGACGCAAAATCGCTATCGATCCGCAAATCGGCGACATGAAGAGGATTGAGCGCATCCGCAGCATCTATGAATTCGATGACGTGGTAACCGCTCCGCATTTCGGATTCGGCAGCGCCGATAATTACTATCGGATGGCAAGCTCCGCCCCTTTGCTTTCAAACATCCGGGTGCCGACCTTGGTTATCCAGGCGCAGGATGATCCGTTAATTCCCTTTTTGCCGTTCCAAAATCCTGTAATCGCCAAAAATCCGGCTCTTGTGCTGCTTTCGCCCGAGCACGGCGGCCATACGGGTTTTCTTGAAGCCCGCAAAGCCGGAAGTTCCGACCGCGACGGGTACTGGGGCGAATCGCGGGCGGTGCAGTTTCTGAGAGAATTGGCTTCCTCTTCGAGTTGAAGGCCAGGTCAGGCACAATGCAGGAACTTATTCAGCGAATACCATTTACAATCCGTTCAGGGTATGGCACATTTTGCCGACAAGATTCTCCAGGAACAATAAGTGAGGACATGATACAGCGCGCAGGCAACACCATCGCCATTAGCAGCATTGTTATCATCCGGGGCCGGACGGCCGTCGGATAGAGGTACGCGCCGGTGCGCAACCGGGGCCCTCATCCGCGCGGCGGGTGAGGGCCTTTTTCATTTTGGAATGAAAGACGGAGGAGAAAACGTGCGGATCCAGATCTATGACACAACTTTGCGGGACGGCACCCAGAGCGAAAGCGTGGCCTTTTCCGTGGAGGACAAACTGCGGGTGGCAAAGAAACTCGACGACCTCGGGGTCGATTATATCGAAGGAGGATGGCCCGGCTCGAATGAAAAAGATGCAGAATTCTTCCGCCGGGCCGCAGCCCAGGGCTGGAAAAATGCGCGCCTGGCCGCGTTTGGAAGCACGGCCCATCCCAAGAATCCGGCGGAGGAAGACTCAAACCTGCGAGCCCTGCTCGAAGCCGAGACTCCCGTGGTAACCATATTTGGGAAATCATGGGATTTCCATGTCACGACGGCGCTCAAGATCCCGCTCGCGCGGAATCTGGATATCATCCGGGCCTCCGTGGCTTACCTCAAATCCAAAGGTCGCGAGGCCATCTATGACGCGGAACATTTCTTTGATGGATTCGCCGCGAATCCCGAGTATGCGCTTTCGACGCTGAAGGCTGCAGAAGAGGGTGGCGCGGATTGCATCGTTCTTTGCGACACCAACGGCGGCAGTCTCACGGGGCACATACGGGAGGCTGTGCGACGCTGCCGGATTGTAGTCAGCCGGCCCATCGGCATCCATTGCCACAACGATTCCGAGCTGGCCGTAGCGAACAGTCTGGCCGCCGTCGAATGCGGCGCCATCCAGGTACAAGGGACAATCAACGGTTACGGGGAACGTTGCGGGAATGCCAATCTTTGCTCGGTGATCCCCAACCTCGAATTGAAACTGGGACACACGACCATCGGGCGCGACCGCCTGCCGCTATTGTCAGGAACCTCGAGGTTCATCAGCCAGGTGGCCAATCTCCCGCACCGGAAGGAGCTCGCGTACGTGGGTGAAAGCGCCTTCGCACACAAAGGTGGAATCCATGTCAGCGCGGTGATCAAGGACAGCGCCACCTATGAACACGTGCAGCCGGAATCGGTTGGCAACCAGAGAAGGGTGCTGGTCTCAGAACTCTCGGGCAAGAGCAACCTGGTCTACAAAGCCGGAGAAATGGGGATTGACCTGTCGGGCAAAGAGGAACACCTGAAATCGGTCCTGAACAAAATCAAAAAGCTGGAGCACGAGGGCTACGAATTCGAAGCCGCGGAAGCCTCTCTGCGCGTGCTTCTGGAAACTGCCTCTCCAGGGGAAAAAGACGTCTTCACGATCGAAAATTTCCGCGTCGTGACCGACATGCATCGGAGCTTCGTTTCCGATCAGCATGGGACGGAACAGGTCACTTCAGAGGCTACGGTAAAAATCCGGGTCGGCGAGCGCATTGTCCACACGGTCGCCGAAGGCGACGGGCCGGTGCACGCCCTGGACCGCGCACTTCACATTGCCCTCCAGCAGTTCTTTGAACAGCTGCGATCCGTGGAGCTTACCGATTATAAAGTCAGGGTTCTCGAGGCAAGCCACGGCACCGGCGCCAAGGTGAGAGTGATGATCCAGCAGACAGATGGCGACGACAGCTGGACGACCGTCGGGGTATCCGAAAATATCCTGGAGGCCAGTTACCACGCCCTGGCTGACGGGGTTCGCTATAAACTTCTCAAGGACAGGCAAAAAGCAGCATCAGCCGGTGATCAGCAAAAGTAATGCAGTTCTTTGTTCTTGGATGGCTTCGCGGTTAAAGAGGGGGGAAATCGGTGCAGACGCGGTCGCCCGGGCGAAGGAGGGCGTGCCAGCGGTCGTGAATCCAGAGCCACTGTTCCGGGTATTCTCGAATCGCTCTTTCAATCGCCGAGGCAATTCGCGCGGTATTGACGGCAAGGTCCTTTTCATGATCTCCGGTGCGGATCATTTCAATTTCCGGGCCGCCATGGAAAAAATAAACCCGGCGGCCGGGATCCCAGGTCGCATACACCGGAAAAACAATCGCGTCCGTGGGAAGCGCGAGGGCTGCAGCCGCCTGGGTCGTGCAAGCCAGTTTTCCGAAAAAGGGAACAAACACTCCTTCCTGGGGCAGGCAATTGAGATCCGTCAGCAGGCCGAGTGTACCTCCTTTGCGAAGGATGCGCATGCAGGCGAGCCCGGCATCTTTCTTGTGGATGGCTACATTTCCGAAGCGGGTTCGAACGGCGTGAACCCAACGATCGATTTTGGGATTTTCGATCTGCCGGACGATAAAGCTGATCGGGTTTCCGAAAGCCGATTCAGAGAATGGCAATAGTTCCCAGGCGCCCAGATGAGCGGTAACAAAAAGGATTCCGCGGCCGGCACGCCTCACCTCGGCAAGCCGTTTCTCTCCCAGCGGGTCGTATTGGATTATCTCGCGGAGTGATTCGGGGGTTGCCGCAGGCAGGCGGCAGAATTCCGCGAATTGTCTTCCCAGGCTGTCATAACTTGCCCTTAGGATTCGATCCCGTTCGGAAGCGCTTTTTTCCGGGAAGGCGATGGCGAGGTTGCGCTCACCAACCCGGCGCAACCGTCCGAGAACATGATAGACGGCCCGGGCAAAAACCTGCCCGGCAGCGATGGCCCACGAGCGGGGCAAAGCGCCGACGAGGCCCGTCAGAATGCGCACGAAGATGTATTCAGCGTTGGTTTTTAACGAACCGCTGTGCAGCATGGCTCAGTCCCGAAATGGTGCCGCCGGCTTCCGAATCCGCAGATTCCATAATGGGCTGGACGTCCGGTCCATCAGGATTCCGGCCTGTGGAAGGCAAGGACGGCATTCAATCCACCGAATGCGAAAGAATTGGAGAGGGCGAATTCGCAGGGGATTGCCCTCGGATGATTGGGGATATAGTCCAGATCGCAAGCGGGATCAGGAACGGAATAGTTGGCGGTCGGCGGCAACAGGCCGTTCTTGAGTGCCAGAAGGGTCGCGACCGCTTCAATCGCGCCTGCCGCTCCCAAAACATGACCGTGAAGCGATTTCGTGGAGCTGATTCCGATCGACTCCGCGTGTTTTCGGAAGATGTTGCGAATGGCTGTGGTTTCCATCGGGTCGTTGGCCGGAGTTCCAGTGCCATGGGCGTTGATGTATCCGATCCGGGTCGGATCGATCCCGGCATCCTGGAGGGCATACTGCATGGCACGCCCGGCACCCAAAGCCGCGGGCTGGGTGATGTGGAAAGCATCGGACGACATGCCGAAGCCGACGATTTCGCCGAGAATCGTCGCACCTCTGGCGACGGCGTGTTCCATGCTTTCCATGACGAGGATGCCGCCGCCCTCCCCTAGGATCAGGCCATTCCGGTTGCCGGAAAAAGGCCGGCAGGTCTCAGGCGAAACCACCCGCATCGATTCCCAGGCCTTGAGATTGGCGTAGCTCAGCGGCGCCTCGCTCCCGCCGGCCAGGGCAATATCGACCATTCCGCTGCGCACCATCCAGAAAGCCTGGCCGATGGCATGGTTGGCGGAAGAGCAGGCAGTGGAAATGGTATAAACCGGGCCCGAAATGCCGTATTTCATCGAAATATGGCTGGCGAGCGCGTTCGGCATTACCTTTGGGATATTCAGCGGGTTGATGCGCGTTTTCTTGTGGAGGTACAGGTCTGCGAATGCCTGGTCTTCGGTTGTTTGGCCTCCATAGGCAGTGCCGGTCACGATGGCGGAGCGGAGTTTCAATTTTTCGGACCATTCAAGGCCGGACATGCGGACGGCTTCATCGGCGGCGATGAGTCCAAATTCGCAGAACCGGTCGAGGAGCTGCAACCGGTCGGAGGGGAAGTAGTCCTCGGAACGGTAGGCCCGGACTTCCGCTCCGTTATGGAAACGGAGATGCGAAGTATCGAGCACAGTGATAGGGCCGATACCCGGGGTTCCCCGGCTCAGGGATTCCCAGAACTCATGGATATTGCGGCCGAGTGAGCAGATGACCCCAAGGCCTGTAATAACAGTGCGGCGCTGCGACATCCCACCCCCGGATTGGATGCGGATCAGAGTTGTGCAGGGGAGGAATTTCCGCCGGCAAGCAGCTGCTCCATCCCCTCGACTACATCGCGGACGGACTTCATTTTCCGGGCCTGGTCATCAGGAATGGTGACGTTGAAGGCCTCTTCGAGGTCCAGGAAAAGATTCAGCCCGTCGAGTGAATCGATCTTCAACTCTTCAAGGGTTGAGTCGATGGTAATGGTTTCGGGAGAGATTTTCTTGGTTTTAGCGATGATAGCGACAATTTTTTGAGCCACGGTATCGGACATGGAATCCCCCGATAATCTCCTGAGTAAACGTGAATGATACGTATTGGCCCAGGATGGCACAACAGAAAAGAAAAAGGCTCCGGGTTTGATACCGGAGCCTTCAAAATTTAATCCGGCGACGACCTACTCTCCCACATCGTTACCAATGCAGTACCATCGGCGCTGGAGGGCTTAACTGCCGTGTTCGGGATGGGAACGGGTGTAGCCCCTCCGCTATGGTCACCGGAAGGCTTAAATATCTACAACCAGATAACGACGAAGCCCGAATTTCGAGCAGGGTAAATTTTATGGTCAAGCCTCACGACCGATTAGTACTGGTAAGCTTCACGCATTACTGCGCTTCCACATCCAGCCTATCAACCTGGTAGTCTTCCAGGGGTCTTTAGTAGCCTTGCGGCTAGGGAAATATAATCTCAGGGTGGGTTTCACGCTTATATGCTTTCAGCGTTTATCCCGTCCGAACTTAGCTATCCAGCTATGCCCTTGGCAGGACAACTGGTGCACTAGAGGTTCGTCCATCCCGGTCCTCTCGTACTAAGGATAGCACCCTTCAAATTTCCTGCGCCCACCACAGATAGGGACCGAACTGTCTCGCGACGTTCTAAACCCAGCTCACGTACCGCTTTAATGGGCGAACAGCCCAACCCTTGGAACCTTCTTCAGCTCCAGGATGCGATGAGCCGACATCGAGGTGCCAAACCTTGCCGTCGATATGAACTCTTGGGCAAGATCAGCCTGTTATCCCCGGCGTACCTTTTATCCGTTGAGCGATGGCCCTTCCATACAGAACCACCGGATCACTAAGTCCTGGTTTCCCATCTGTTCGACTTGTCTGTCTCACAGTTAAGCATGCTTATGCCTTTACACTCGATGGCTGATTTCCAAACAGCCTGAGCATACCTTCGAGCGCCTCCGTTACATTTTGGGAGGCGACCGCCCCAGTCAAACTACCCGTCAAGCAATGTCCCTCGCCCGGATTACGAGCGGAGGTTAGTACCTCAGAGCTATAAGAGTGGTATCTCACCGTTGGCTCCCTGCAGGCCGAAACCCACAGTTCAAAGCCTCCCACCTATGCTGCGCATACAGCACCGAAATACATTGCTAAAGTGTAGTAAAGGTGCACGGGGTCTTTCCGTCTAGTGGCGGGTAACCGGCATCTTCACCGGTATTACAAATTCGCTGAGTCACTCGTTAAGACAGTCGTCAGATCGTTACGCCATTCGTGCAGGTCGGAACTTACCCGACAAGGAATTTCGCTACCTTAGGACCGTTATAGTTACGGCCGCCGTTCACCGGGGCTTCAATTCAGAGCTTCTCAGGATTGCTCCCAATGACCCCTCCTTTTAACCTTCCGGCACCGGGCAGGCGTCACACCCTATACATCGATTTTTTGTCTTTGCAGAGTGCTGTGTTTTTAGTAAACAGTCGCCTGACGCTTTTCACTGCAACCCACCTAGGCTTCATCCGCAAGGGACTACACCATAGCGGGCGCTCCTTCTCCCGAAGTTACGGAGCAAATTTGCCGAGTTCCTGAACGAGTGTTCTCTCAAGCGCCTTAGGATTCTCTCCTCATCTACCTGTGTCGGTTTACGGTACGGTCACCTACGCGGCTCGCTAGAGGTTTTTCTTGGCAGCATGGAATTGGCTGGTTTGTGCCTTACGGCTCCCCATAACCTCTCGGAGTAGTGTCCGACCGGATTTACCTGGCCGAACCTCCTACAGGCTTAGCCCCCCACTTCCAATCGGAGGGACAACCTATCCTTCTGCGTCACCCCATTGCTGGTAACGCCACGCGGGTGGTTGCCGAATGTTGACGGCATTCCCATTGCCTACGCCTTTCGGCCTGAGCTTAGGGACCGACTGACCCTGGGCGGATTAACCTTCCCCAGGAAACCTTAGATTTTCGGCGTCGAGGGTTTTCACCTCGATTATCGCTACTTATGCCGGCAGGGTCTCTTCCAATACCTCCATCACCCGTCGCCGGATGACTTCGCAGGCTTATGGAATGCTCCCCTACCACTACTGCCATGTGGCAGGTAATTCACAGCTTCGGTAACGAGCTTTAGCCCCGTTGAATTGTCGGCACGGACCCACTTGACCAGTGAGCTGTTACGCTTTCTTTAAAGGATGGCTGCTTCTAAGCCAACCTCCTGGTTGTCTAAGTGTTTCCACATCCTTTTCCACTTAGCTCGTATTTTGGGACCTTAGCTGGTGATCTGGGTTCTTTCCCTTTCGACTATGAAGCTTAGCCCCCACAGTCTGACTCCTGAGTTCACAATGCTCGGCATTCGAAGTTTGGTTGGATTCGGTAACCCTGTAAGGCCCCTAGTCCATCCAGATCTCTACCACCGAGATTGATACTACTCAAGGCTAGCCCTAAAGCTATTTCGGGGAGAACGAGCTATAACTGAGTTTGATTAGCCTTTCACCCCTACCCTCAGCTCATCCAAGCTGTTTTCAACCAACACTGGTTCGGACCTCCGGTAGGTGTTACCCTACTTTCATCCTGGCCAAGGGTAGATCACTCAGCTTCGCGTCTACACCATGCAACTAAATCGCCCTATTCGGACTCGCTTTCGCTTCGGCTCCGTCATAATGACTTAACCTCGCTGCATAGAGTAACTAGCCGGCTCATTATGCAAAAGGCACGCGGTCAGCTGTACCCAATCCGAAGACTAGGCCCTGGCCTCCCACTGCTTGTAGGCATGCGGTTTCAGGTACTATTTCACTCTCCTAGCAGGAGTTCTTTTCACCTTTCCCTCACGGTACTGGTTCACTATCGGTCGAAGGTTAGTATTTAGCCTTGGGAGATGGTCCTCCCGGATTCCCACGGGGTTCCACGTGTCCCGTGGTACTTGGGTGTGTCGCCGAGGAAGCTCACTACATTTCGCCTACCGGACTATCACCGTCTTTGATCAGCCTTTCCAGGACTGTTCGGCTATGCATTGAGTTTGTAACTTCCCGACCAGGCTGCAACCCGATCCAGCAACATCCCGCTACCCCTCTTACACAACGCTTGCAGGCTTGAACGTGTAAAAGGTTTGGGCTCTTCCCGTTTCGCTCGCCGCTACTCGGGGAATCGCGTTTGCTTTCTCTTCCTCCGGGTACTAAGATGGTTCACTTCCCCGGGTTCACTTCTCACTTCCTACTTTACTCAGAAGTGGATATCCCGATATTACTCGGGATCCTGTTGAAGGATTCGGAAATCCCCAGATCACAGCCTGTTTGCGGCTCTCTGAGGCTTATCGCAGCTTACCACGTCCTTCTTCGCCTTCCTTCGCCAAGGCATCCACCGTATGCCCTTAGTAGCTTGACCATAAAATTTACTCCACCCGAAATTCGTGAAAATCTCGAGCAAGCAAAAATTACAATCTACTTGTAATTTATTTACCCGTCGTTATCTGGTTGTCAAAGACCAAAACTACCGGTTATACCGGAAATCCAAAGCTCTCCTGGAAGCTCTGGGTATCGGGTACATCCGAAAACTTGGTGGAGGTAAGCGGGTTCGAACCGCTGACCCCCTGCTTGCAAAGCAGGTGCTCTTCCAGCTGAGCTATACCCCCGTTTCCCAAAATTCGCTGGGAATCTCTGGTGGGCCTAGGTAGAGTCGAACTACCGACCTCACCCTTATCAGGGGTGCGCTCTAGCCAACTGAGCTATAGGCCCATGGTCTCCAGCAGAACCCCGCTTTAACACCGTATAAAGCAGATACCAAAGATGCACGGGGCCAAAGCCTGTTGGCCTGCGATCCTAGATCTTTGAAAACTAGATAGTGGCGTCTTGTAGCCATTCTGGGAATCCATGTTACCTTCCGAAGAAGGCCTGGAATCCAGCTTCCTTAGAAAGGAGGTGATCCAGCCACAGGTTCTCCTACAGCTACCTTGTTACGACTTCACCCCAATCATGGATCATACCTTAAGCGCCTGCCTCCCTTGCGGGTTAGCTCAGCGATTTCTAGTACAACCCACTTTCGTGATGTGACGGGCGGTGTGTACAAGGCCCGGGAACGTATTCACCGCAGCGTTCTGATCTGCGATTACTAGCGATTCCGCCTTCATGCAGTCGAGTTGCAGACTGCAATCCGAACTGAGATCGGCTTTTTGGGATTAGCTCCCCCTCGCGGGTTGGCGACCCTTTGTACCGACCATTGTAGCACGTGTGTAGCCCGAGACGTAAGGGCCATGAGGACTTGACGTCATCCCCACCTTCCTCCGGCTTTTCGCCGACAGTTCCCTTAGGGTGCCCAGCATAACCTGATGGCAACTAAGGGCAAGGGTTGCGCTCGTTGCGGGACTTAACCCAACATCTCACGACACGAGCTGACGACAGCCATGCAGCACCTCGATAACCGTCTCCGAAGAGAACTCCCTGTTTCCAAGGATTGCAGTTACCGTTCGAGCCTCGGTAAGGTTCTTCGCGTTGCGTCGAATTGAACCACATGCTCCACCGCTTGTGCGGGCCCCCGTCAATTCCTTTGAGTTTCAGTCTTGCGACCGTACTCCCCAGGCGGGGCACTTAACGTGTTAACTCCGGCACCGAGGGACTCAATACCCCCAACACCAAGTGCCCATCGTTTACGGCTAGGACTACCGGGGTATCTAATCCCGTTCGCTCCCCTAGCTTTCGCGCCTCAGCGTCAGTCACTGTCCAGGTAGCCGCCTTCGCCACAGGTGTTCCTCCCAATATCTACGCATTTCACCGCTACACTGGGAATTCCACTACCCCCTCCAGGACTCAAGCAAAGCAGTTTCAGATGCAATTCCCGAGTTAAGCCCGGGGCTTTCACATCTGACTTGCAATGCCGCCTACGCGCCCTTTACGCCCAATAATTCCGAACAACGCTTGCCACCTCCGTATTACCGCGGCTGCTGGCACGGAGTTAGCCGTGGCTTCCTCAGCAGGTACAGTCAAACCCTTTCGGGCATTCGTCCCTACTGACAGGAGTTTACGACCCGAAGGCCTTCATCCTCCACGCGGCGTTGCTGCGTCAGGCTTTCGCCCATTGCGCAAAATTCCCCACTGCTGCCTCCCGTAGGAGTCTGGACCGTGTCTCAGTTCCAGTGTGGCCGTTCGCCCTCTCAGGCCGGCTACTGATCGTTGCCTTGGTGGGCCGTTACCTCACCAACTAGCTAATCAGGCGCGAACTCCTCTTCAAGCGGCCGAAACCTTTGATCGCCAAGCCATGCGACTCGGAGATGTTATGGGGTATTAGCCCCGCTTTCGCGGGGTTATTCCCCGCTCGAAGGTAGATTGTTCACGTGTTACTCACCCGTCTGCCACTTTACTCACAGGGTTGCCCCCGCTTTCTCGTTCGACTTGCATGTGTTAGGCACGCCGCCAGCGTTGATTCTGAGCCAGGATCAAACTCTCCAATTAGATCGAAGAGTCCCGAACCCGAAGGTCCGGGATTTCACTGGTACTACTATGTTTTGAAGTTCTTTCAAGGAATGGCTTTTAGGACACGCACTATCTAGTTTTCAAAGATCTAGGCAAACCCTAATGATACGCGCGCGACTGCTTGTTGTCAAGCCTCGAGTTCCGATGCTCCGGAACTTTTTGCCGCGCCCTTCTCATCAAAGGCGCGTCATAATACCTATCCCTATACCCCTTGTAAAGGGAAAAAAGCTTTTTTTTTCATTTTTCCGGGAAGTTTCCTAAGATCCGGCCGAAAAGCCTTGAAACCCACGCCAAATCAGGGTTTCTGGCTGCGGCCTCCAGCGCGAGCTACCCGCATTCAATCGAAGAACACTTTTACGAATTGCAGCTTGCCGCAGCGGAGGATGAACTGAGTCATCCCGGAAGGTACACCCGCCGTAACTTCGGTCACCTTGGCGCCGTTCATTGAAACCGCTCCCGCCTTGATCATGCGGCGCGCCTCGCTCTTGGAAGCCACCATGTTGGCGCGCACCAGAAGTTCCACAACATCGGGGACTCCCTCCTGGCCCTCCCATCGGAACTCGCGCATCTGCTCCGGTGCTTCATGCCGTTGATGCACCCGCGAAAAGTGCTCCGCGGCCTGCGCCGCTGCATCCTTTCCGTGGAAATCGGCCACGATCCGTGCAGCCAGTTCTGCTTTCAATCGCATGGGGTGCAGCTGGCCGGCTGTTACCTCTTCCCTGTTCTGACGGATCTCGGCCTCCGGCTTGTCGGTCAGCAGCTCCCAATAGCGGAACATGAGGGAGTCGGAAATGGACATGACCTTCCCGTAGATCGATTCCGGCGGCTCGGTAAACCCGATATAGTTGCCCAGCGATTTGCTCATTTTCTCGACACCGTCCAGCCCCTCGAGAAGCGGAGTCGTTAAAATCACCTGCGCTTCCAGGCCATATTCGCGCATGATATCCCGCCCTACCAGGAGATTGAATTTCTGGTCCGTTCCCCCAAACTCGAAATCGGCAACCAGAGCGACCGAGTCGTAGGCCTGGGCCAACGGATATAGCAACTCATGCATGGAAATCGGAAGGTTCGATTTCAATCTTTTGGTGAAATCATCCCGCTCGAGCATACGCGCCACCGTATAGCGCGACGCCAAGCGGATCCATTCGGGCGATGTCAAATTGCCCAGCCAGCGGCTGTTGAAGTCGATCACCGTGCTCTTCTCGTCCAATATCCTGAAGACCTGGTTTTTAAAGGTTTCAGCGTTCGCCTGGATTTCCTCGGGACTGAGCGGCGGACGCGTTTTGGACCGGCCGGTGGGATCCCCGATCGACGCCGTAAAATCCCCGATCAGGAACACCACCGTGTGGCCGAGATCCTGAAAGTGTTTCATCTTCCGCAGGAGGACTGCGTGTCCCAGGTGCAGATCCGGAGCCGTGGGATCGAATCCGACTTTGACCTTGAGCGGCACGCCGGTGCGCAGGGATTTTTCAAATTTGGCCAGCGCTTCTTCCTCGCTGATGATTTCCACCGCCCCGCGGCGCATGTATTCCAGTTGTTCCCGGGCTTCCCTCATCATATTGGATATCCAGCCTCAAATCGGTTTAGCATGAATTTGATCGCCTGCCAGTACAGTTTGTGCTCTTCCTGCAAAATGCGCGCCGACAAGGTATCTTCGGTATCATCATCCTGCACTTCAACGGCCTTCTGCAGCAGGATCGGCCCAGTGTCCACACCCTCATCCACAATGTGCACGGTGCAGCCCGTGACTTTCACCCCATAATCCAGTGCCTGCTTCTGGGCATGGAGACCTGGAAATGCCGGCAGAAGCGCAGGATGGATATTCAGGACCCGGCGCGGGAAGGTTCTCAGAAACTCAGGTGTCAGGATCCTCATGAAGCCGGCAAGGCAGATAAGCGCCGGATCTTCCGGCCGGAGAGCCTCAACCAGCATCCGATCATAAGCCGGGCGCTCCATTCCCTTGGAAGGCAGGCATTTTGTCGTGAGCCCGAATTCCCGGGCCTTCTCCAGCCCCGGCGCGCCGGCAACATTGCTGATCACACAACAGATCTCGGCATCCAGATCTCCGCGGCGGATGGCGTCATGAATCGCCACGAAGTTGGAGCCTCGTCCCGAAAGGAGAATGGCCAGTCTTTTGTTTTTCATGTCAGCACCGGTACAAGTTGATTTCACTCAGTAATCGCAGGCGCCGGATCAGGACCAATCTGCCCGCGCTTATATGTCCCGATTTTCCGCCTGGCCTGCCGGTTTCCACGGAGGTCTTAGGAGTAGGCTACGGTCCGCTGTCCGGGAATAATTGACCCGATCTCGTAGCAGGCCTGGCCGCGGGAAGAAAAATGATTCATGGCGGCATCGAGGTTTTCGGGGGCAACTACCAGGATCATCCCGATTCCCATGTTGAAGGTGCGAAGCATTTCGGCTTCCTCCACACGACCTGCCTCCGCGAGGAATTTGAACACAGGGAGCACGGGCCATGAGCCGAGGCGGATCGAAGCCGCGCGCCCCTCCGGCAGAATCCGGGGCAGATTATCGGTGATTCCTCCACCGGTAATATGCGCCAGACCTTTGAGGATGCCCGAGTCGAGCAGCGGTTCGATGTCACGGTAATAGCTGTGGTGCGGCGCCAGCAACACATCGGCCACCGACTGGCCGGTTCCTGGCATAGGATCCGTCGCCTTCAATTCGAGCCTGTCAAAACAGATGCGCCGCGCCAGAGAATAGCCGTTCGTATGCAGTCCCACGGAGGGAAGCCCGAGAACATGATCGCCCGGCCTGATGGAAGAGCCATCGATGACCTTTGCGCGATCCACCACACCTACGATAAAACCAGCAAGGTCGTACTCTCCCGGCGAATAGAAATCCGGCATTTCTGCAGTTTCCCCGCCGACCAGGGCACAACCGGTCTCCCGGCAGCCTCGGGCCAGACCTTCAACCACATGCTCGACCACACCGGGCTCCAGGCGTCCGCAGGCGATATAGTCAAGAAAGAAAAGTGGACGGGCTCCCTGGACCAGGATGTCCGAGACGCAGTGCGATACCAGGTCGTATCCAACCGTATTGTGAATCCCGGTCATGAATGCCAGTTTGAGTTTCGTGCCCACGCCATCGCAGCTCGAAACCAGCAGCGGCTCTTTGTAACCGCCGGCATCAAGGCGGAACATCGATCCGAAGCTGCCGATTTCACTCAGCACAGCCGGGGAAAAAGTGGAGCTCGCAAGTTTTCGTATGCGCTGCTTCGCTTCGGTTGCGGCGTCGATGTCGACTCCGGAGGCCGCATAAGTCATGCTTTTCAACTCGGGATTATTCATGTCTTTCGCCCATTCCATCAGGGGAATGCCCGCCGGCCCACATGCATCTCCCAACAGCGCACGCGCGTGAAAGCCGGACTCGTTCACTCCTTCTTCTTTTTGCATCGCTCCCGGCGGGAACGTGCGACTAATCGCGTCCCGGAGAAATAATTTGGATGAGGCTCTTTCCGAAAAGTTCCTTCTGACGCTCTTCGTGCACCACTTCCGTCGGGTATTGGTCACTGAAGCAAGCATGGCAATAACGGCCGTCGGCGGCCACCGACTGCAGCAGCGCTTCGAGGCTGAGATAACCGAGCGAGTCGGCCCCAATGAAGCTGCGGATTTCCTCCACGGTCTTGGTTGAACCGATGAGCTCCCGCTTGGTCGGGGTATCAATCCCGTAGTAGCAGGGGCTGATAATAGGAGGCGACGTAATGCGCACGTGAATCTCAGCTGCCCCGGCACTCCGGACTATATGCACTATTTTTTTGCTGGTGGTCCCACGGACCAGAGAATCATCCACCAGCACTATCCTTTTGCCGCGCAAGATCTCCCGAACCGGGTTCAGTTTGATTTTCACGCCGAAATTGCGAATCGACTGCCGCGGTTCAATGAAGGTCCGTCCTACGTAATGATTGCGGATCAGGCCGAACTCCAGCGGAATCCCGCTCTCCTGGGAGTATCCGACGGCGGCCGAAACCCCGGAATCGGGAACCGGTACGACTACATCGGCGTTCACGCCATGCTCCCGCGCCAGATATTTTCCGAGCAGGCGACGACTGCTGTGCACGGTGCGGCCGAACACGAGGCTGTCGGGACGGCTGAAATAAACATGTTCAAAGATGCAGAAAGCCGGCTTCTCCCTGGAAAGCGGAAACTGGGATTCCACAGAATCACCATCGACCTGGAGAACTTCGCCCGGTTCCACGTCTCGAATATATTCCGCATCAATCAGGTCGAAGGCGCAGGTTTCAGAGGCAAAAACATAACGTCCGGCGACGCGGCCCATGCACAAGGGCCTGAATCCGTGGGGATCCCGGGCGACAAGCAGGTATTCGGGCGTTTGAACGACCAGCGAATACGCCCCCTGGACGATCCGCAAAGCTTCAATGAACGCCTCCAGCAGGGTGCGCTTCTTCGATCGCGACATCAGGTGTAACACAACCTCGCTGTCGCTGGTGGTATGGAAGATGGCTCCATCTCTTTCGAGCTCGTGCCGAAGGTGAGAGGCGTTGGTCAGGTTGCCGTTGTGAGCCAGCGCCAGTGGGCCGCGCCAGCAGTCGGCGAGGATGGGCTGCGCATTGCTGGCGGCGCTCTCTCCGGCCGTGGCGTAACGCACGTGAGCTATCGCAGATGAACCCTGCAACTGCTCCAGGCGGCTTTCGCTGAAGACCTCGGCGACATGCCCCATACCTTTCTGCATGTAAAGTTTCCGGCCATCAGAGCTTACGATGCCCGCAGATTCCTGCCCGCGGTGCTGAAGGGCATAAATGCCGAGATAGGCCAGGCGGGCCGCTTCGGGATGCGAAACAATGGCAAAAATACCGCACTCTTCGCGCAATTTGTCCCAGGGCATCATTTGGGCAGCAGTCCTTCCTTGACATCGGTCATCGATGGAGCCTGCATTATACACAAACCTGCACATCCTCGGGCAGGGCTCTTTCGCGACCGCAAAATTCATCCGGTGATTCCCGTTTGTTCATCTCCAGGACCTCACTGCAGCCAAAAAATGAATGAAAAAGTCTGCTCTCAATCGAGGTCCATTAGAAAAATAATTGCATGCGAACTTCAAAACTCATAATCTTGAGTTCGCCTGCCTGCGGTAAGTTCCCATCGGACCACCGTTTGTCGAGAACCAGTGGGGTGGACAGGCTTTAAACGGGAGATGCCCATCATGGCCGATCTGGAAGGCACCAAAGAAAACAAGGATTTTTATCTGACAATTCCTGCCCGACAGGAAGCTTTCTTCCTGAAGGGCTCGGCTTCCCTGGATTGGGGAATGCAGAACCGGCTGGGCCGGATCTTCAACCGCAATTCCGGCCGAACCGTGATGCTGGCCATTGATCACGGTTACTTCCAGGGTCCTACCACGGGGCTGGAACGGATCGATGTCAACATCGTGCCTCTGCTTCCTTCGGCCGACGCCCTGATGTTGACCCGAGGTATCCTTCGGACCACCATACCCGCGGCTTTTGGATCCGGAGTTGTGCTTCGCGCAAGCGGAGGACCGAGTATTCTTAAAGAACTCTCCAATGAGCAGATCGCCGTGGATATGGAAGATGCCATCCGCCTGAACGTGGCTGCCGTCGCGGTTCAGGTATACATAGGGAGTGAGTTCGAGACCCAGACCATTCACAACCTCACGCGGTTGGTGGATATGGGCAACCGCTACGGCATCCCGGTGCTGGGAGTGACGGCCGTAGGAAAAGAACTCACGCGCGACGCGCGATATTTGAGGCTGGCGTGCCGGATCTGCGCCGAGTTGGGCGCTCACATCGTCAAGACTTATTATGTCGCCGAAGGATTCGAAACCGTAACAGCCAGCTGCCCCGTTCCACTCGTGATGGCGGGAGGGAAAAAACTTCCCGAGCTGGATGCCCTCAAAATGGCATACCGGGCTGTGCAGGAAGGGGCCGCGGGAGTGGATATGGGCAGGAACATCTTCCAGTCGGAAGCCCCGACCGCCATGATACAGGCGGTCCGCAAGGTGGTTCACGAAAACATGAAACCGGAACACGCTTACGAGCTTTACCAGGCAGCGAAAGCCGGAAAATAGCCGCTTTATGAAAAACCGCTGGTCTGATAAACACGCAAACGAATATATCGAGAAGCACGCGGGGCAATATGGGGCTGACCTGGCCCTGCGAGTGTACCTGTCGTCACTCATCGGAGCCGAGGATCGACTCGTTCTTCACGGAGGTGGCAACAGCTCCGTAAAAACCACCCACACGAATATTTTCGGCGAAGAAATCGCTTCCATACTGGTCAAGGCCTCCGGCCAGAACATGGCTTCGATAGGCCCCGAGGGATTCACGCGGCTCGACCTTGAATACCTGAAGAAGTTAAGGTCCCTCTCCGACCTACCCGACGAATGCATGCTTAACGAGTTCCATTGCCACGTCTTCGATGCGCACGCCGCAGCCCCTTCCATCGAAACTCTCGTCCACGTTTTTATCCCGGAAAAATTCATCGATCACACCCACGCCGACGCCATTTTGACCCTGACCAATCAGGTCGAGGGGAAAAAATGGCTCGCCGAGGCGCTTGGAGAGGATGTCCTTGTCCTGGACTACGTTCCCCCAGGCTTCCGCCTGGCGCAGGCTGCTGCCGCCCTCTATGAAAGCAATCCCGTCGCCACGGCCATGGTCTGGATGAGGCACGGCCTCTTGACGTGGGGCTCCAGCGCCCGGGAATCGTACGCTCGGACCATCGAAGCCGTCACGCGAGCCGAGGAGTTTATCGCACGGAAGGCACGGAAAACGATCAGCCTCCCGCCCCAATCTTCTGTGGAGGCCGCTCTTGGCCGCCTGGCGCGCATTGCTCCGATTGTCCGCGGTCTAATGTCGCAGCCGACCTCGGATCCTGACCATCCCTTTTGTCGAGTTGTTTTGCAGCCGCTGGTGAATCGGGAGGTCCTCCAATTCGTGGATTCCGAAGGTGCGAAATCGCTGGCGCTGACCGGGCCCTTGACCTCCGATCACCTGATCCGTACCAAATCATTCCCGCTTTGGATGGATGAACCGGCCTTTGACGATCTTGCGAAACTCCGGGATCAAATTGCCGGAGCGATTCGGGGCTACAGTCAAACGTATGAAAATTATCTCGAGCGGTACGCCGATGCCATGCCGACAGGCATCTGCCGGTTCGATTCGCTCCCGCGGATCCTCCTGTTTCCAGGGATGGGAGCCATCTGCTGCGGCAAAAATGTTCATGAAGCAGGGATAGTGCGGGACATTGCCCAGCACACCATGGCAGTAAAAGCAGCGGCAGCCCAAATGGGAACCTATCTTGGCCTGGATGAGGAACATCTTTTCGAGATGGAATACAGGGGGTGCCAGCACCTCAAGCTCGGGTCGGGACCGGAACCACCCCTCGGCAGACAGACGGCTCTGATCACAGGCGCCGCCGGGGCCATCGGATCGGGAATAGCGCAGGAACTTCTCAACAACGGATGCCACGTCGCCCTGACCGATTTGCCCGGGCCCCGTCTGGATGAACTGCGTCAACAGCTCGCAGAGCAATACGGCGATCGAGTGATGTCCGTATCCCTCGATGTAACCGACGCCGACTCGGTCGCGCGAGCGTTCGAGGCCATCGCCTGCAATTGGGGCGGAGTGGACCTGGTGATTGCCAATGCCGGCCTGGCCCACGTCGCGCAGTTGACCGAACTGGATATGGAGGCTTTCCGCCGTCTGGAACGAGTGAATGTGGAGGGCACCCTATCCGTACTCGCCGAAGCAGCGCGCCATTTCAAGATCCAGGGGACGCAGGGCGATATCGTGTTGATTTCCACAAAGAATGTATTCTTCCCGGGCGCGGGATTCGGCGCCTACAGCGCCACAAAGTCGGCGGCACACCAGCTGGCTCGCATTGCCAGCCTGGAGCTTGCCGGAATAGGAGTCCGGGTCAACATGGTTTCCCCGGACGCAGTTTTTTCCAACGAGGGGCGCCAATCGGGATTGTGGGCCGAGGTCGGCCCTGCGCGCATGCGTGCCCGCGGCCTCGATGCTCGCGGCCTCGAGGAATACTATCGGAGCCGGAACCTGCTCAAGGCTCCGGTGACGGCCAGACACGTAGCCAAGGCAGTCCTGTTTTTTGCCACACGGCAGACGCCAACCACCGGCGCGACCATACCGGTCGATGGCGGGCTGCCCGATTCGACGCCGCGCTGACAAAGCACGCTGTCCGGAAGATGAAAAACCGCCGGCGGCACCCGCGGTCCCCGGGTACCCATATTTGGGGAAGGAGCAGTAATGATCGGGCGAATTCGAGGGCAACTGCTTCATAAAAAACCCAATCAGGTTCTCGTCGATGTCCATGGTGTTGGATACGAGATCCAAATCCCCGTCACGAGCTTTTACGAACTGCCCGAGGAAGGACATGAAGTCTCCCTCAGGATCCATACCCACGTTCGCGAAGATGCCCTCATTCTGTTCGGTTTTATCACGCAGAGGGAAAAGGACTTTTTCCTGAAGCTGGTATCCATTAGCGGAATCGGTCCGAAGCTCGCGATTGCTATCCTTTCGGGAGGGAAAGTGGAGGAATTGGCCCAGGCTGTTTCCGAGGGAAACCTGGCCCGGTTGGTTTCCATCCCGGGAGTGGGCCGAAAAACTGCGGAAAGGGTGGTGCTGGAGCTAAAGAACCAGATCACCCCCTTCCTCCTGCCGGAACAGGCAGGAGCGGAACGGACTGCGGCTAAACCCGATGGCCTTCAGGAAGATATTCTCTCCGCCCTCGTGAACCTTGGATACCCGCGCCCCACGGCGGAAAAGGCCCTCACGGCAGTCATCCGTCTTGGAGATTGCGAGCGGACCTTCGAGGAGTTGTTGAGACACACGCTGCGACGGCTCTCCAACTGAAAGGATCGCGGGCAGGGAAATTATGTCGGACCATAAATCGGAAAACACTCTCCTGAGCCCGGTGCCGCGGGCTGATGAGAAATCGTACGAGTTGAGCCTCCGACCGCAAAACCTGCGGCAGTACATCGGTCAGCCCAAGGTAAAAGAAAACATCGAAATAAGCATCCAGGCAGCCCTGCGGAGACAGGAAGCCCTCGACCATGTTCTGCTCTACGGTCCTCCTGGCCTGGGCAAAACCACGCTGGCGACGATCCTTGCCAACGAAATGAGCGTCGGGATCAGGACCACGAGCGGACCGATTATCGAAAAGCGCGGAGACCTTGCCGCGATTCTGACAAACCTGAAGCCGAACGACGTGCTGTTCATCGACGAAATCCACCGCCTCCATCCCGCCATCGAGGAAATTCTGTACCCGGCGATGGAGGACTACTACATCGACATCATGATCGGCGAGGGCCCGGGGGCGAGAAGCATCCGTATGCCGCTGCCGCGCTTTACCCTGGTGGGCGCTACCACCCGCGCAGGCCTTCTGACCGCGCCATTGCGTGCCCGCTTCGGAATCATTCACCGCCTGGAATTTTATACGCCGGAGGATCTCAAAATCATCGTGAGGCAGTCGGCCGATATTCTTGGCGTTGCGGTCGACGAAGATGGCGCGCTGGAAATCGCATCCCGATCGAGAGGCACACCACGAATCGCGAATCGCCTTCTCCGGCGAGTGCGGGATTACGCCGAAGTAAAAGCCGATGGGCGCATCACCCGGGAAATCGCCAAAGACGCACTCTCTATGATGGATGTCGACGTTTTCGGGTTTGACGAAATCGACCGGAAGCTCATGCTCACCATCCTCGAGAAATACAACGGCGGACCAGTGGGAGTCGGATCACTCGCTGCGGCCATCAGCGAAGACGAAGACGCCATCGAAGACATTTACGAGCCGTACCTCATCCAAATCGGTTTTCTTGACAGGACCCCGCGCGGACGAATGGCGACCAGGCGTGCTTTTGAGCATTTCAAGATCCCGCTCCGCGGCAACCAGAAACCGCTCTTCTGATTCCTGAACCGCCAAGCCCTAAGAGGCACCAAAATCGAACGGGTCGCGAACGCTGCCACAGATGGGACCTGCCGCAGCCGGATTCTCGGTGTATACTGTTTTGGCCATAAAAATGGGAATTTTTGCAGGATTTCATGGTGCCTGAAACCGTCGAGCGCGAACCTCAATTACAAAAACTCCAACAGGCGATCGAAGCGATCGTCCGGGGCAAAAGCGAGTCTGTCAAACTCGCGCTGGTTTGCCTGCTTTCGCGAGGGCACCTGCTGATCGAAGATGTGCCGGGAGTGGGCAAAACCACGTTGGCTCATTCCCTGGCCCGAGCGTTTTCCTGCACTTTCCGCAGAATCCAGTTCACCAGCGATCTTCTTCCTTCGGATATCCTCGGGGTATCGGTATTCAACCGCGATCAGCAGGCCTTTGAATTCCGCCGCGGGCCGATATTCGCCAACGTTGTCTTAGCCGACGAAATCAACCGTACGACCCCAAAAACCCAGAGCGCCCTATTGGAGGCGATGGCGGAAGGAAAGATAAGCGTAGACAGCAACACCTACCCGCTTCAGGAACCGTTCATGGTCGTCGCCACCCAGAATCCAATCGAGTACCATGGCACCTACCCCCTGCCGGAATCTCAACTGGACCGTTTCCTTATGAGGATCCGGATGGGTTACCCTGAAGGAGGGGCTGAAAAGGAGATACTGCGGCGCCAAAGCGGCGGCAGCCCGGCGCAGCCGGGCATTATCCCGGAACTGGGGATCGCGGATGTCCTCTATGCGCAAAAAAGTGCAGCCGAGGTCAGGGTCGATGATTCCCTCCTCGATTACATCCTGGCTATCGTGGACGCAACCCGCCGGTCGGAATTCCTGCTCGTGGGGGCAAGCCCGAGGGGATCCCTTGCCCTGCACCGGGCCGCCCAGGCGCTCGCCTATTATGAGGGCCGCGACTATTGCATCCCGGACGACATCAAACAGCTGGTTGTGCCGGTCCTGGCCCACCGCTTGATCGTCAGTTCGAAATATTCCTCGCCTCACCGCCGCAGTGAGGAGGCAGAGACGATTCTTGCTGAAATACTTCGCAACATCGAAGTTCCGCTCTGAAGTGTATTCCTTTGCCGACCTTACTGAGGGCGCACGGGACTTCCTTATCTCCCTGCTTCTCCTTGGAGCGGCGCTATACTGCGCCCTGCTTTCGAAGAACGCAGCCCGCAACGGCGAAGCTCTGAGGGGCATTTCCTTTTCGCTCATTGCCATGATCATCGCCGTGGGCACGGCCATCATCATGGTTCCCCGTCTGGCGCGTCGCGTGAATTTCAGCCGCTGGATGATGCCATTTTCATTCAGCATTACCGCTGAAGGATGGGTTTACATCCTGGTGGTGTTTCTTCTGGCCCTGGCAGCCATCAATTCCGGTAACAACCTGTTGTTCTTGATCCTCGCGGTGCTGCTCGCCGCTATTATCGCCTCCGGTGCGTTCGCGCGCTCTTCCCTCCGGTCGGTTTCGGTCGGCCTGGATGTACCTGAAAATGTTTTTGTCGGCGAGCGGGTTGCACTGAAGGTGTCGCTGAAAAATGCTCACCGCTTCTATCCGGCGGTCTCAATTTCCGTGGAGGACCTGGGGCAATTCCAGCATTCAAACAGCGCCGGAAAGCAGCGGAACCGCCGCGGAAAAAGAGAAGATAGAGAAGCAGACGGCAGGGTTTTGCGGCACACGGCATATTTTCCCCTGATACCACCTCGCGATTCGAGGACCGAGCTCGTCACCCAGTCGTTCCCCAGACGCGGCCGGTACCACCTCGAGGGCTTCCTGATCTCCACGCGGTTTCCCTTCGGTTTTTTCAAACGAGGGGAACGGGCTCGCGCCGAGGGAGCTATCCTGGTATACCCCAAGGTCCATGAGGTCTCAGCCTATTTCCACCTGCTTCCCTTTCAACCCGGGAAAATAGAGGGGCGACAGGCCGGCTCCGGGGAGAGTCTGTACGCCATCCGGAAATATCAGGAAGGGGAAAGCGCCCGCATGGTGGACTGGAAGTCGACGGCCAAAACCGGCGAGTTGATGGCCAAACAGTTCGCCCGGGAAGAAGAAAGCCGTTTTTGCCTCATCCTGGATACGCTTATTGGCCCAGCCACGGAGGAGGATGAGGAGCGCTTTGAAAAAGCGGTGGAACTGGCTGCCAGCCTTGCCTCCCATTTCGCGGATGAAGGTGCAGAATTTGAATTTCTGGCCCCGGAAGAATATGTTTCGCGCGGCATAGGATCCCGCCACCTGTTCAGGGTGCTGAAATCCCTTGCCGTCATCGAGGGCCGGCGCGAGAGCCCGGTTTCGCATCCAGATTTTAAGAAATCCCTTGAAGGCGTTATTGACGCGGGCAACCTGGCCGAGTTGCTGTCGGAGAGGATCTTTAAGATCATACTGACTTCGCGGCCCAGGGGGAGCTTCCCATCTACGATTTGGCGCTCCTCGCATGTAATCTATTTTGACGAGATATGAAATTTCATAGGTATTTCAGACTGTCGTCACACTGCCTGATAGCCTCGGGATTCATCGCCATCGCCGCTACCGGGAAGGTAGAGCTCTTTTGGGGCTGTCTCTATGGCGGGACCCTTCTCGCGACCTTCTTCATCGATACCATAACCCTGCGCAAACTCGTCCCGGAGTGGCTCCTGAACGTCATCAGTTTCCTTTTCATTCCTCTGGGCTATTTTGATTACTGGCATTATTCCCGCAATCTTCTTCTGACCATCCTTCATTTACTGCTGCTTGCCGGCACTCTTAAACTCCTGACCCGGTCCACCGATCGAGATTACGCTTTCCTCTATTTCATCAGCTTCGCTCTGCTCCTGGCAGCATCGACGCTGACGATTGATATCGCTTTCGCCGCCGCTCTCCTGCTTTTTTTGGTTTCGAGTGTAAGCACCCTGATGCTTTTCGAGATGCGCCGAAGCCACACCAAGGCGGTTGAGGCGGGATTCCTCCAGCGCCTGGTTCCATCCGGCCCGGCGCCTGGGAATCCGACCGACTTATACTCGCCCTTCCCCGCCGGGCGTTTCGCCTGGCTGAGCCTTACGATGACAGCCTTGATCCTGCTTTTGTCGATCCCATTGTTTTTCCTTCTGCCCAGGCTGAGTCTCGGGATCTACAGCCGGCCGATGGGACAGACGACCATGGTCAGCGGTTTTTCCGAAAGAGTGGAGCTAGGGGCCATCGGCAAAATCAAGCAGTCCGATGAAATCGTAATGAGGGTGCGTACGGACGACACGCCCGACAAGCTGCCCCCGGGATTGAAGTGGCGCGGCATCGCCCTGGATCAGTACAACGGCAGAGGGTGGAGCCGCAGCAGCCTCCGGCAGGTCCGGCTGGACGCGGCCGGGGAATATTTCAAGCTGGAGACCACCATCCGGGGACCCCACGTGCTGGAGCAGATTTTTTTCCTGGAGGCTCTCAGTACGGATGTCATATTCGCAGGCAACAAGGTCGCTGCGGTTTCGAGTGACCTGCGGATCCTTCGCCGGGATATTGCCGGGAACCTGTTCAGCTTCCGTCACGAACAAAACAAGGTCCGCTACAAAGCTATTTCCGACATTACCCCGCCCGACCCGGCCATGATCCCGCTTCAGCCGGGAAAAATTCCCGTCATTGTTCGCGAAACCTGCCTTCAGCTTCCCGAATTGGATCCGCGCATCCGGAGGCTCGCCGAGGAACTAAACTATCCTTCTGCCGGACAATACGAGAAAGCCAAACGGATAGAAAGCTACCTCCGAACCCGCTATTCCTATAGCCTCGATCTTCAGGGCACGTCCAACAGCCCGGACCCGCTGGCTATGTTCCTGTTTGATGTGCAAAAAGGTCATTGCGAATATTTCGCATCGGCCATGGTGATCCTATTGCGATATTCGGGAATCCCAGCGCGCCTGGTGAACGGTTTCCGGACCGGGGAATTCAACAGCCTCGGCGACTCTTTCACGGTCCGGCAATATGACGCCCACAGCTGGGTGGAGGCATGGTTCGAACCTTACGGATGGATCGAGTTTGACCCAACGCCGCCGGACCCGCAGCGGCCTAAGCCTACCCTATGGAGGATGATTTCCAATCTGACCGATGCGGTCGGGCTTTGGTGGTGGGAGGGAGTGGTCAACTACGATGTCGGCAAACAATTCAGGTTGATCAAAAGCGCACGGCAAGGCTTTGCCAGCCTGCGGGAGAATCTCTCGCGCAGATTGGATGCGCTTCTTGCAGAATCGAACCAGAGCTTCGCACGCCTGAACTTCCGCGGCCCATTCATCCGATGGTTTCTGGGAATAGGCATGGCTGTAATCCTGGCCGCGGGTGCGTTACTTTTCATGGCGCGCCGGGGAGCGGTCCGGTGGTCCCTCCTGCGCCGGCGTTTGCTCGGATATATAACGAGGGTCGATCAACGCGATCTGGTAGCGGGATTTTATCGCGACGCGCTGGATCTGATGCGCAGGCACGGCTTCCGTCGCGAACCCGGGCAGACACCATTGGAATTCGCGAACAGTCTTCAGCCGGAACCCGGAGGGGCGGCCTTTCTCGGACTTACGATCCTTTACAACCGGATTCGTTTCGGTTCGTCAGTCCGCAGCGATGATGTTCATCAAGCCGGTGAGCTGTTGAAGCTGCTGGGATCGAGCCTCAGGCATTTCCGCAAATAGAACCGGGCGTCACCCGGTGCCGGGTTGCCGCTACTTCCTCTTGAATGGACATTCCCAAAAGCCTACTATTCAGGCGCTTCGGGAGCATATTTGTGGCTAAAATCGGATTTATAAGTCTAGGGTGCCCTAAAAACCTGGTAGACAGCGAAGTCATGCTGGGGCTGCTTCAACAGGAAGGGCACACTTTCACCAGCAATCAGTCGGAAGCCGATGTGATCGTGGTGAATACCTGTTCGTTTATCGAGGGATCGAAAAAAGAATCAATCGACACCATCCTGGAAGCTGCGGAGTTCAAGAAAACCGGAGCCTGCAAAAGGCTGGTCGTCACCGGATGTCTCGCGGAACGCTACCCGAGAGAAATTCTATCGGACCTGGCGGAGGTCGATGCGATTCTCGGCACTAACCAGCTCGTTCAGATCACCGAGGCCGTGGCCGGCCGGAAGACGGAACTGCCGGTATCCTTTGGCCGAAGCGATGCCGATCTCTTTCTCTACGACCACAATACTCCCAGGGTGCTGGCGACGCCACAGTACTCCGCATATATGAAGATAGCAGAAGGGTGCGACCATACCTGTGCTTTCTGTATCATCCCGAAAATCCGCGGCCGCTTTCGCAGCCGCACCATTCCCTCGCTGGTGGCAGAGGCCAGAAATCTGGCCCGGCAGGGGGTTCAGGAAATCACACTGGTTTCACAGGACACCACAAGCTACGGCACCGACATAGGACTCGAAGACGGCTTGTCCCTCTTACTGGAGGAACTCGACCGGGTGGAAGAGCTTCGCTGGATCCGTTTCCTCTATGTTTATCCCAACCTGGTAAGCGACCGCCTCTGTGAAATCGTCGCCCGCAGCAGCAGAATCTGCAAATATATCGATATGCCGTTGCAGCACGCCAGTGCCGGCATACTGAAGGCTATGCGTCGCGGCGGCAATCGAGCCAGTCTCGAGCGCATGATCGAAAGAATCCGTACGGGAATTCCCGGCGTCACCTTCAGAACAACCATGATCGTAGGCTTCCCCGGTGAGACAGACGAAGATTTCGAAGAACTGAAGACCTTTTGCCGCGATATGGAATTCGACAGGCTGGGAGTTTTTACCTATTCCGATGAGGAGGATACCGCGGCATTTGAATCGGCTGAAAAAGTTCCGCCGGCGACAGCCGAAACTCGCTGTCGAATCCTGATGGATCAGCAGCGCAAAATCGCGGAACGGAAGAACCGCTCCCTGATCGGGAAGGAACTGCCGATGCTGGTGGAAGGGTTTTCCAGCGAAAGCGAACTCCTGCTCCAGGGAAGGATCGAGTCGCAGGCTCCGGAAATCGACGGGGTATGCCTGATTAACGATTCGAAAGTAGGAGAGGTGAAGCCCGGCGATTTCCGCACTATTCGGATTGTACGGGCACTGGAACACGATTTGCTCGGAACGATCGTACGTTGATCCGTTCGCAGGATACTCCGCCGGTAAAACACGCCAAGCCGGCAGGACGGAACGCTGATGCAAATTAAATGTCCCCGATGCGGGCAAGAACACCTGTATGACAAGGCCAACCCCTACCGGCCGTTCTGCAGCGAACGCTGCAAAATGATCGACATGGGGAAATGGCTGCAGGAGGACTACAGGGTTCCAGCCACATTCGGGGATGAGGATGAAATGGCGTCATCCCCTGACGCGTCTTCGGATTTGAAGAAACACCCATGACAAATAGAATTTCAGTGCTGGTGGCTACTTTTCTCGGAATCGGATTTGCGCCGATCGCGCCGGGAACACTAGCCTCGGCTGCGACCACTCTCGTTTTTTATGGCTGCTATTCCATCGGCCACCGGATCTTGCCGGAGTTGCACCTGAGCGCCATTGGACTGGTGACGGTAATAGGTGTCCTCACCGCCACGAAAGTCAGCGAGCTCCGGAGCGAAAAGGACCCGTCATGCGTCGTGATCGATGAGGTTGCCGGGCAGCTCCTGACCTTTCTATTCCTCCCTGTTCATTTTTGGAACCTGGTTCTGGGAACGCTTTTCTTCAGGATTTTCGACATATGGAAACCTTTCCCGGTCCGGCAGCTCGAGGGGCTTAAGAAAGGAGTAGGCATTATGGCGGACGACCTGATGGCGGGCGTTTATGCCATGGTGCTCCTCCACGCTGTCAACAGGCTGCTCCATTGGTAACATGGGTAAAAGGCGCCAAAAGCGAGGCGGGTGGCAGGGATGAAAGCAGAAATCATAGCCGTCGGTTCCGAGATGCTCACGCCGGATCATATCGATACCAATTCACTCTTCATCACTCAGAAGCTGAATGAACGCGGCTGCCTGGTTCGGCTCAAGACCGTTGTGGGGGATGATGAATCCGACATTGCCGCGATCTTGGCGGCTGCGTTGAAGCGCTCCGACCTGGTCATCCTGAGTGGCGGGCTGGGCCCGACCGAAGACGACCTGACCCGCAACGCCGTTGCCCGGGTTTTGAATCGCCCGCTCGCGGTCGACCCCGGACTTCTTGCCGCGCTCAAAGAACGGTTTGCCAGTCGCGGCTATCGCATGCCCAGCATCAACGAGCGCCAGGCCGAGCTGATTGGAGGAGCGGAAATACTCCGAAACCAGTTCGGGACAGCACCGGGGATGTGGATCGAGGATAAGGGTAGAATCGTTGTGTTGCTGCCCGGTCCGCCGCGGGAACTCAAGCCGATGTTCGAAAACCTGGTCATGCCGAAAATAGAGGTGCTGAGCGAGGGAAGCACCTTGGCTCAAAGGACGCTCCATGTCACAGGCATGACCGAATCCGAGGTCGACTCACTGGCGGCTCCTCTCTATAAATCCTATGCCGGTGTTCAGACGACAATCCTGGCTTCGCCGGGCCACATCGCGCTCCGCTTCCAGAAATGGCTGCAAGCCGATGAAAGCGCGAAGGACCTGGAGGAGGTGGTCGAAAGAGTAGCCGCCGTCCTGGGTGATGCGGTTTTTTCCACTTCGGGGGAATCTCTGGAGCATGTATTGGGACACATGCTGCTTGAGAAGAAAGAGACGCTCGCGGTAGCTGAGTCCTGCACTTCCGGAATGATCGGGGCCAGAATCACCCGGGTCCCGGGCAGTTCGGGATACTTCCGGGGCGGGGTGCTTTGCTACAGCAACGACGCGAAGCAAATCCTCTGCGGTGTGCCCGAATCCCTGATCGCATCAAAAGGGGCGGTCAGCCCCGAGGTCGCCGAGGCCCTCGCCACAGGCGTGAGGGAAGCCCTCCAGGCTTCGCTCGGTCTGTCCGTGACCGGCATTGCCGGCCCGGGAGGGGCAACAGAGGACAAGCCGGTCGGGCTTGTTTACGTGGGCATCAGCGACGGCAGGCGCACGATCCATCATCGCCGGATTCTCCCGGGAGACCGTGAAACGATACGCGAACGGGCATCGTATTTTGCGTTGAGCCTGCTGCGCAGGTTCCTTCAGCAGGAAGGGTCATGAGAACATTTATCGCCATACCGCTTCCCGAGGAATGCCGACATAGGATCCGGCAGGTCCAGGACCAGATGCGCTCATTCGATGCCGATGTGCGCTGGACCGCCATCCCTTCCATCCACCTGACTCTGAAATTTCTCGGGGAGATAGATCCGGCATCCCTCCCCCAACTTGTCGCCGCCCTGAGGCAGGGGGCAAGTCTGACGGGATTCCCTGTTACCATCCGCGGACTGGGTGCTTTTCCTGATTTGAGGAACCCCAGGGTGATCTGGTGCGGAATTGAAGGCGCCACAGACCGGCTGGCCATGCTTCAGGCCGCCATCGAAACATCCTGCGAAGCCCTTGGATTCAAGCGGGAGGAGCGCCCTTTTCGGCCTCATCTGACTCTGGGGCGCGTCCAGGGCAAAAAAAAGTTACAGCCATTGATGGACTATATTAGAATCGGCACCGGTCCGGAGCACACTTTCAGAGCGGACCATTTCAACATTTATCAAAGCGTCTTATCACCGCGAGGGGCCATCTACACCGCCCTGGAAAAGATCGATCTTTCCCAGGAAGCGTAATATAACCGATCCGGCGCTGGTGCCGGACGCAATGGAAACCTGTTATGCGACCGGAATTCCTGATTCCTCTGGCGGGCTATCTCCTCGGGTCGATCCCCTTCGGCTTTCTCCTGGTGCGGGCGACTCAAGGAACGGACATCCGAGCCGTAGGAAGCGGCAACATCGGAGCCACCAACGTATTCCGCAAAAGCCGATCCGCAGGGATCTTCACGCTGCTGTGCGACGGAGGCAAAGGTTATCTTGCAGTGGTGGTTGCCGGATGGATTTCCAGTGATCCGGTGTGGCAGGGGATAGCCGCGGTGTCGGCAATCGTCGGTCACATTTTCACCTTATGGTTGCGATTCAAAGGGGGAAAGGGAGTCGCTACGGGCTGTGGCGCCTACCTGGCCATTGCACCGGTCGCTGTTCTGACCACACTGGTCGTTTTCGTCCTGACTGTGGTCTTGACAAGGTATATTTCGCTCGCCTCGATCCTGGCCACAGCCGCCTTCCCGCTCTGGGCGTGGTTGCAGCACCACCCCCCTGAAGTACTCGTCTGGGCCATGTTAGGATCTGCGCTCATAGTTGCGATGCACCATCAGAACATCCAGCGGCTCCTGACCGGCAAGGAGCACAAATTCGAAATAAGCCGCCGGTCATCATAATCTGTGCGATTTGGAGGATCCAATGGCCATCAGCAAAGAACTACTCGAGATTCTAGCCTGTCCTTTGTGCAAGGAAGAAGTAAAGCTGACTCCTGACGGGAACGGGCTGAAATGCGTCAAATGTAGCCGCGTATATCCCATACGTGACGACATACCTGTCATGCTGATCGACGAAGCCCGGATCGAGGAGAACTAACCGTTTCATGCCGCAGACTCTGCATTCTGAAAAGCATTTCACATCCTCAGATGTTGTGCGCGACATGGTCATTGGCATGTCTGACGGCCTGACCGTACCCTTCGCTTTGGCCGCGGGACTCTCGGGGGCCGTGGCAGCCAGCAACATCATCATCACCGCCGGCCTGGCTGAAATTGCTGCAGGCTCGATTGCCATGGGGCTGGGCGGCTACCTTGCCGCCCGGAGCGACGCGGAGCACTACGCCAGCGAAGAAGCGCGCGAACACATGGAAGTGGAGCACCGTGTGGAGGATGAAATAGCGGAGGTTAATGAAATCTTCCAAGCCTACGGCATGACTCCGGAAACGATTGCACCGATTGTAGAAGCGCTGCGGCGCAATCCGAAGAAGTGGGTCGAATTCATGATGCGGTTTGAACTTGGGCTTGAAAAGCCTGATCCTCGCCGGGCCCTTCACAGCGCTCTCACCATCGCCGGCGCTTACATCTTGGGTGGCCTTGTCCCCCTTGGCCCCTATTTCCTCATTTCGAATCCCAAAAGCGGATTAATCCTATCGGTCGCATTGACCCTGGCCGCGCTCGGTATCTTCGGGTACGTGAAGGGTCATTTCACCGGGGCCCGGCCATTTCGGAGCACCCTGCAGACGATGCTGATCGGAGGCCTTGCCGCTTCAGCCGCATTCGTCATCGCCCGCGCCATATCCTGAATTTCCTGAGACCCGGACTGGCGATCAGCCAATGCGTGCGATCAGTTCCTCCGGCGATACCGAAGCTGTTCCCAGTTTTCCGACGACGATTCCGGCAGCGATATTGGATAAGATCGCAGCCTCGAGAAGTGAAAGACCCGCGACCAGGCCAAGCGCAAGGGTCGATATCACCGTGTCCCCCGCCCCGGTCACGTCAAACACCTCCCTGGCAAGGGTGGGGATATGGGTGATGCGCTTCTTCCCGTCAAACAGTGCCATCCCCTCCTCTCCCCTGGTTACGAGGAGACTGTCGATTCCCGAAAGTCGTAGAATCCGGCGGCCGGCCGCCACGAGCTGGCTTTCGTCCGAAATCGTCATTCCGGATGCTCGCTCCGCCTCGAGTGTGTTTGGTGTGATTATGGTCGCGGGCCTATAGTGCGAAAAATCGGGCGATTTTGGATCCACGCAGACAATTTTTCCGGCAGCCCGGGCTTTCGGAAGAATCTCGCCAAGAAGCTGCGGCGAAAGCAAACCCTTGGCATAGTCGGACACCACAATGGCATCCGCTTTTTCGATCAGGCGGCCGAATCTCGCAGCCACCCTCGATACCGTTGCGGACGCGAGAGTAGAACGATCTTCCCGGTCGGTCCGGCAGACTTGCTGATGATTGGCGATGATCCGGGTTTTGACGGTCGTAGCCCGCTTCGAATCCGAAACAAGCCCCTCCGTGGACGCACCCAGGGAGCGGAATTCTTCCCGGAAACGATGAGCGTCGAGATCAGTCCCGATTACGCCGACAGTGAGGGGAATGCCCCCGAGGCTGCGGACATTGGCAGTGACATTTGCGGCTCCGCCGAGGCATGTGGTTTCGTTTTTGATTTCAACCACGGGCACCGGCGCCTCGGGGCTGATGCGGTGCACGGTCCCCCAGATAAACCTGTCAAGCATCAGGTCACCTAAAACCAGGATCTTGACGCGGGGGAAATGCCGAACTGCCCGGATCAGAACCTCCGGGCTGCAATTGAATTGATCGAGTACCATGGGATGCTGCTCCAATCCGGATTCACCACCCGGCGGCGCAAACAGGAATCAGCCGCGGCCGGGGATGATTATGGACGAACCAGGTGCAGATAAACGATGCCGCCTTGGCATCAGACGGGCCAGAAAGTCGATGTAACCGCTCGACAGAGAGCCCGCGGTCAAATGCTTCGCCAACAGTCCCTGGATAAAATCCAGGCAGTCGAGAATTTCGCCGATGCGGTATCTCCGCCCACCTTCCTCGGAGGGATTTTGAAGCCGCACCGCATGTTCGCGCAAATTCCGGCGGACGCTTTCGACATTTAGATCATCGGCAGTCTGCTCATATAGGATGCCGCTCTGCTCGGTCCGCAGTGAAGCCATAACCAGCTTCAAGGCCTCCGCGGCATCGTTGTCGTTCAAGTCACTCATGGAGTGCCGGCTTTCGGCGAGCGCGAATTCAAACCGACTATAGGCCTCAAAGAGTTCGCCGAAGACGCGGCGTTGCTGCTCGATTCGAACGGGATCCGAAGGCTGGAGATAACGCGCCCCGAAATATTCGACGTCCTTTTTCCGTCCTGCCAAGAGGTATTGGCACTCTTCAGGACAATCGATCTCGAGAACGCGCTTTTCTCCGCAGCATTGGGCACATATCAACTCGCCCTTCGCCGGGCAGCTCCGCTTCCCTTTCCGCTGGCTGCAGACGAGGCATTTCATGCTTTGAATCCTGCTCCATTAAATAAAAATCGAAAGACGGAAACTTATATCATATGCGGGCAGCAGATGCATATTGCGGGATTCATCCTTTCGGGCAGGAGGCGCTCCTCCGATCCGATCCACGGGACAGAATCCCCTCAGACGGGCCTGCGGCTTTGGCGTCGCCCGGTACGGCAGTACCGGCTGAGAAAGTGCTTAGCCATGGCATAGTCCGGGTAGGCGCGCTCGGTTCTGCGGAATTCAGGCGGGTGGTGTCGTTTCCTTCCCCGGCCGGGTTCGCCCATGAACAGGGTGTGCAGCATTTCGTGGTAAACGATATAGCTCACCACACTCCTGGGCACCTCCGGGGCATCGAGCACCGGGCTGATGGTTATAGTGTGATGCACCGGATCATAGTGGCCCAGCCGGCCCCAACTCCTGCGCGGACCCCAACCTATCTTCGCGATTTCAATGGCGTTATTGAAGTAGGCATGGTTTATGTCTTTGTAGATCTCAGCCAGTACGTGATGCTTCCCTCCTGATTCCCGGATAACTTTGCGGCCATGCTTGAGCCGGCGCGCTTCCACGGCTGCTTCGATTACAGGATCGCGGCGGAAGCGATCGTAAGCGCGGACCAGATCCGCCGGCGGCTTCCGGCGCGTGACTTTGCATCCCAGAATCATAACCACGGCTTCGAGGATTGCGCGGGGGGCTTTCAGGCATAGATCGCTGACACGCACAATCCAGACGCTGTTCCTGCGCCGGATGGTGTGGGTCAGGCCCACATAAGGATAGTACCGGGCACGGATTTCGCTGTTTTTGAAGGAGGAAAACCTCTCCTGAAGCACGGAACGGCAGATCCATTCAAGTTCCGTCTGGCTTCTGCCAGCACTTGCAGCGGTTTCTTCAGTCATGAAATTTCAGCCAGAAGGATCAGGCGCCCGGAAGGCGCCGGATAATTAGAGTTCAAGATCCGGTGCTCTTGTATTGCCTGACCCCGGCATTCCATACCATCACGGAGAGCAAAACCAAACCCCCGGTCATCACCGGGATAAGGTAAAACTTGCCGCTGAATTCCGACCTCCCGAGAAACTTTACTGTCGGGTAGAAAGAAGCAAAGGCGAAGGGGATGATCCAGCTCAGAATGAATTGTATGAAGGGATTATAGATGGTGATCGGGTATCGCCCGAACGCAATCATATGGTAAACCGGTGGCGCCACGCCGACGCGATCTTCAAACCAAAAATTGACGCTGGCGATCATGACGAAAATGCATATGTAGATGACCGTGCCGCAGAGTATCAAAATCGGGAATATTAAAAGATTGATCGCGTTCAATGGTATTTTCAAGCGCGATGCGCAATAGCCGACAACGATCAAGCCGGTCACTATTTCCTGGACTGATTCCAGGCGAAAACTTTCAAAAAGAATCTGGAAAAGCGAATATACCGGCCTGAGAAGGACCCGGTCGAATTTGCCTTCAATGATATAGGAATCACCAAATTCGTAGAGATTCAGGCTCACGACATTGAAAAAACCCATCGGGATCAGGGAAAAACCGTAAATGAACAGCACCTCTTCAAAACTCCACCCTTGGAGATTCGGAATTTTCGTGAATAGAACCAGCACGAATCCATATCCGGCAACGGTGGCAAGCAGGCTGGTCAGGATCGAGACAAAAAAATCAGCCTTGTAGCTCATCCTGGCCTTGGCATACTGGCCGAGGTAATGGATCAGCAACTCGAAGAGTTTTCTCACGTCAGCCTCCGAGAATCGAGAGGCGTTTTATCGAAATGCGCCATAACAGCCTGCCGCAGCCAAAAAGAAAAATAACCCACAGCATCTGGATCCCGAGTGCCCGCCAGGCCATCCACCCCGATTCCTTGCCCAGGTACAGCTGCAGCGGCGTGTAGCTTATGTGCTGAAACGGCAGGTAATCAAGAATCCGCCTTATTTTCCCGGGGAAAAATCCCATCGGGATCAGAAGGCCCGAGGTGAACTCCACAATGTAGTACTTGGCCCTGATAATGCTGACGATCGACACCAGCCTCAGGGCCAGAGTTCCGATGATAAAATTGAAGAGCGAAAAAGTCAGCAGCGACAGGATGCAACTCGCGAGGAAAAAGGCGGCCGCAGCCGGCGAAGCCGGAAAACTCACCGGGTACACAAAGGCGATCAGACAGGCTATCGGGGCAGTAAACATCAAGGCGCGGAACAAGGCCTCGCCGGCCGTTTGCGCCAGGTACATCAGCTGGGTGTCGACCGGCTTGATCAGGTTGAGCGCAATCTTGCCTTCAAGGACTTCGGTGGCGATTTCCCTGTCGATGTTGTTGAAATAAAAGGAACGTATGATCCAGCCGACCGCGACATAGGTAACCATCTGGGGGAGATCGTATCCAGATACAACCCGGCTCGACGCGAAGATGGCCCGCCAGATGAAATAGTAAATGGAGACATTCACAAAGTAAGTCACGATCCCGGTAAAGTAGCGCAGGCGGTAAGCCAGGATCTTGAGAAATGCCACGCGTGCGAACTCGAAATAAACGGCCGCCGTGCGGATCATCTCTTTACTGCCTTTCGCGACGGGCGTGCATCGCGTTGGATTGGGTGGCCGTCGCCGGCGAAGAATTCAGCGGCTGCGTACATGTTCCGGATCCAGGCCGTCATTGTATATGGTTTTGATAATCTCCTCGATCGGCTGCTCCTCGATGAAGATATCCCGAACCGGCACCCGGTTGACGATGGTACGGATGATATCCCTGGAAGATGTTACGTCCCTGCTGTAGCGAATGCGGCAGGTCAGCTCGTCCGGCTGTTCCCACTCTGCCCCATTCACACCCCTGAGTTCCTGGTTCAGCAATTCCAGATCGCGACGGTCGACTAGGTGAACACTGACCTGGTTGAAGCGTCCAAGCCGCTGGCGCAGGTCGCCGAGGGTTCCGTCATAGAGCAGCCGTCCATGATCGATGATAACCAGCCGGCGGCAGAGCTCCTCGATATCGGCAAGATCGTGGGTTGTAAGCAGGATGGTTATCTTGAGAGTTCGGTTGATCTCTTTGAGAAACTCCCGGATTCTGCCCTTGGCTACAACATCGAGCCCAATGGTCGGTTCGTCGAGAAATAAAATGGGAGGATGGTGGATCAGGGAGGCCGCAATATCGCAACGCATGCGCTGGCCGAGGCTCAGCTTCCGCACGGGAGTGTGCAGGAATTCATCGAGCCCCAGAAGCTCGCGAAACACACCCAGGCGCTCTTTAAAATCACGCTCCGGCACATCGTGAATCCGGCGCAGAAGTTTAAAGCTTTCGATGACGGCAATGTCCCACCAGAGCTGGGTTCGCTGGCCGAAGACGACGCCGATGGTTTTAGTGTATCGTGTTCTGTCCTCATATGGCCGGTACCCCGCAGCCACAATTTGCCCCGAAGTCGGCACCAGGATCCCGGTCAGCATCTTGATGGTCGTAGATTTGCCGGCTCCATTGGGACCTATATATCCGACAAACTCGCCCCGATCGATGGACAGGCTGATTCCGTCTACAGCAGACAGGACTTGATAATTTCGGCCGAAAAGATCTTTGAGAGCTCCCAGGACCCCTTCACGTCTTTTGAAGACGCGGAAATCCTTGCGCAGTTCCCGTACGTCAATAAAACTCATGTAAGCAGTTTCCTGATCTCGGCTACAGCTTTTTTGAGTGCATCCAGGTCCGACTTGAATTCGGGCAGGCGTCCGAAGAGGGCATTCAGCCGCTTGTATTCCCGCAAAGGACGTATGGGCACTCCCCAGTACACCTCCCCGCCCCTGACAATCTTCCCGGGAAGGATTCCTGCTTTCGATCCGATCACCGCCCCAGACTGAACCCGGGTATGATCCCCAAAACCGACCTGCCCCCCGATGATGGCAAAGTCCTCAATCACCGAGCTGCCGGAAATCCCAGTCTGGGCCGCGATGACGACCGCGCGGCCAATTTCGACATTATGGGCAACCTGGACGAGGTTGTCGATTTTGGCACCTTCGCTGATCCGTGTAATGCCGAGAGAACCGCGGTCGACGGTCGTGTTGGCCCCGATCTCGACATCGTTCTCGATGACAACCGCCCCCGCCTGTGGAAACTTCACCTGTTGCCGGCCGTCAAAAACATATCCAAACCCGTCGCTGCCGATGACAACTCCGGCGTGAAGGACGACGCGGTCCCCAAGCGTTACGCCGGGATATAGCACAACGCGGGGATGGAGGATGCAACCCATTCCTATGCTGCAGCCCTCACCGATCACCGTTCCTGCATGGATCACGCTTCCCTCGCCGATGGAGGCAAGGTCCCCGACAACGGCACACGGCCCTATATCCACCTGGGGCGCGATCCTGGCCGTGGGTGAAACGACTGCGGATTCATGCTTGCGACCCGTTCCCCGGCAGGGCGGCGAAAGAATCGCAGCAGCACGCGCAAAATCCAGTTTCGGCTTTGATGATTGAATGGCGTCCATCCTGCCGGGCAACTTCCCGGCAGGGGCGATCACACAGCCGGCGAAAGTTTCAATGTGATCGGGCAGGGGCCGCTCCCCTTCGATAAAAACTAGACTGACCGAGTCTGCGGCATTCCAGCTGGAAACCCGCTGAAGAAGCCGCGATCCGTCTCCCTGGAACGGGAGCCCCAAGGCATCGGCAAGTTCAGATAGTGTGCAGGACATAGGCCATCGCCCAAGCCCGGATGGAGGCCCTCAGAACCGGGGAAAGTAAGAATGGACTTCCCCGCAGCCGCACAAGAGGCCCAAACGGCGCGGGGATGCTAGAGCAGCCAACGCAAGATTAAAAACAACTCGGCAACCACAAGTCCCATCAGATTCCGGTGCTCCCGGTTTCGCAACACGCGCGACCAAAGGAACCCTGGTCCCATCGAATAGCCGGTGCTGAATCGGGGCAGGAATAAAGGGACGGCCCGGCAGTACTTGTCGAAAAGGTCGCCATGGCCGGACCGCAGCTCCTCCTCCTCCGCCCTCATGACCGGAAAATAAATCACGGCAAAAAACAGGATAAAAGGCAGAATCAGCCAATAACCCTGACCCGCGAGCAGGATCCCGATAGCCATGAGAAAAGAGCCCAGGTAAAGCGGATTTCTAGTCAGCGCATATGGCCCCGTGCAGGCCAAAACCTTCCCCTTATCGATATGCCCTGCCGACCAAATCCGCAGGAGTGCGCCTGACAAAGTGATTGCGCCGCCTAACCACAAAGAACGCCTGGATGGGTGCATCAGGAGGAGAAATGCGATCCCGATTAGCGTTCCGGCTGGCACCCTGATTTTCTGAGCGATCCGCCCCCACGAAACTGCCGTCATCCCTGTCCTGCACTATTCAGGCTGCTTAAAATCGCCACCTGTCGTTCGTTCGCGTGTAAACGGGGCATCCAGCCATTTTTTCGCTTCCGCCAGGGCTCCGTTGGTGTCGTCCTTCGTGTTCAGGGCTTTGTTATACTCCGCCATAGCCCGCTGCCTTTGGCCGAGAATGTCATAGATTTTGCCCAGGTAAATATAGCACCAGGTTTCTATCCACTTGGGATCCTTGTCACCGTTGAGAGCATCCCGAAAGGAATTGGCGGCAGACTGGAGGTTGAACTGTTCGTAGAACACTTCGGCCAGCCTGAAGTGGGCCAGCGATTTCCTCGGATTGATCTGCAGGGCTTTTTCGTAAGCTCGGATGGACTCAACAAAGTTGCCGCGCTCTTTCAAATCGTTGCCCAGCGAAAGCTGAACGGCGGTCTGCAGTTCCTGGGAATCCCTCAGTAACCTTGCATCGGGATCGATGATCACCTGCCGCGGGATGGTAAAGGTCTCGATCTCAAATGGAGTCGATTTGCCGTTGACTTCGACCCAGCCTCGTTCGGCTTTTCCCTTGGTCAGGATCTCGACTTCCACCGGCATCCGGAACAGATCTTTGTCCTGCTTGATGGTGCCGGAAACCTTGAAGCCGGTGGCGGTGCGGTACACAACATAATCGGCTTTGAGGGTCGGCACTCCGATGGTGTCGATCCACTCTGCAAAAAACCAGCCGAGCTCTTTCCCTATCAATTTTTCGGCGATCTTCTGGAATCCGGAAGTCGATCCTCCCTTGCCCGCAAAATCCGTTACATATTGCTGGAGGAGCTGGGTGTATTTGTCATCGCCCATCATGCCGCGCAGCATGTGTTGAATCCAGGCGCCTTTTCCCGCCACTACCGATTCATACGCCTCGGTCAGGTATCCCAATTCCAATCCGCTCCGGACGGCACTTTTGGACTCGAATCTCAAACCCAATACCGCCAGGTTGTTTAGCTCTTCTTTGAACGCATCATTGGACCCTGATTTCGCTTCAAGATAAAGCGCGGCGGAATAATAGGCGAGGCCATCCGTCAACCAGAGATCGCCGGTAGCCTGAATTCCCACCGTTTCCTTCCACCATTGATAGGCAGCTTTCCGCGCAAGCTGTCTGATTGGAGGATTCGGAAGCGCCAGATCCCTGGAAGTGACAAAAATGATTCCTTCGGAGCCGGGATGGATGGCTACCCGATCGTCAACTTCCACGAGCCGGAATCTTTGCCCGGCCGCACTCGGCCCGAACAGCTTTTGGTACGTGCTTAGAATGCCCGCCGTCACCGTGGCAAATTTCTGGATGGCCTCGACGTGATCTTCGCGCGCATAACAATCGATGGCGATTCCATCAGATTCGATCGATTTATCGAAATACCTCCCGGCGACAATGGTATTGGGCAGGATCGGCTTGTCTGCCCGCCATCCGAATGTCTCCGTAATACCCTTGGTGACCACCGGTAGCTGGGTTCCCGAACCAATCACGGTGTAGCCGAGCGGCACGTTGATCTCAACGGTCGACGTGGCCCGGTCTACCATGTACCTGTTCATGGGGAACCATTTGGAGGAATACAGTAGATAAGACCCCTCCATTCCGATATAAGCGCTGCTCTCATCTCGTGTGTAGAGACGGCTGTAGCGGTCGCGGTCAAATCCTCCGTTATATTCGATCTTGATGGTGTAACTGGTATCGGCGGGTAAAGGCCGGTTGAATCGCACGGTCAACTGACCTGGCCCGTTCTCATCCTGTCCAAATTCAAGTTCAACGCCTGCGGGGTCCAAAACCCTCTGGATCGAGAGGTTTTCGTTGATTTCGAATAAAATGACGTCCGTGGCCGCGAGCGGTTTGAAAGTCACGGCTGCGGTTGCCTTGAGCTCATGGCTGTCGGGATTGAGGGTGGCCTTCAGCTCGTAGTTTTCCACATCGATTCTGGGAGCTGTGGACGGCGCCCTGCGAGCCTGGGGGTAAGCTGCCGCAACGACACCGAAGAGCAACAGGCCTGCCAGAATCAAGCGAAACGGAACCCGCTCCATTCACATCCCCCCTTAAAGGTAACCCACAACAGCCGCGGCAACTTGCTCCGAGGCACAGCGGGAGCTCAACAGTTCCCGGACCTTTCCCAACTGGATCTTCATGGCACCCATCCTATCCGGACTATCCAGATGCTCCAGAACCGTCCGCGACAATGCATCAGGCGAAGCTAGATCCTGAATGAATTCCGGCACCACTTCGCGTCCGGCAATCAAGTTTACCAGCCCTTTGAAGGGCGTGCGAACAAGCTTTCTTCCCACCATCCAGCTGGCCGCTGAAAGCTTATAGGCGATAAGGAAGGGGGTGCCTACCAGCGCGGCTTCCAGCGTCGAGGTCCCGCTCTTCACAATTCCAAAATCGCAATTTGCAAGGATATCGCGCGAATCGGCGGCCGCAAAGCGATAATCTCCACCCTCCAGCTCGTCCCGGGACAACACCTGGCGCGCCACTTCAAGCAGGTGGCTCATTTCGATCGTCGGGGCAACGGATATCAGGCATTGCGTTCCGGCCCGTCGGCCGACAATTCGAGCGGCGCGAAGAAAATCCGGGAGGTTATAGTCGATTTCCTTCCTCCGGCTCCCCGGAAGAACTGCCAAGGTCCTGCGTTCCGGATCCAGCCCGATTTTGCGGAGAAATCGCGCTCGATCGTAGACTGGAGCGAACTCCTCAAGAATCGGGTGGCCCACGAAATCGGCTTTGACCCCATGATTTTTATAGAATTCCTCTTCGAACGGAAGAATGACCATCATCCGGTCGACATACTTCTTCACAATGCTCACCCTGCCGCTGCGCCAGGCCCAAAGCTGAGGGCTTATGTAATAGATTACCGGAATGCCCCTTGTTCTCAGTTTTTTTGCCAGCCTGAGATTAAAATCGGGAAAATCCAGCAGCACGGCCACCGCCGGCATCACTTCCCGAGCCGCCCTGACAAGTCTGGAAAAAACCCTGAAGTACATGGGAAGGTGCGCTATAGCCTCCCGCGGGCCAATGTGCGCCAGATCCCGAATGTGGGCGAAAAGTTGAATCCCTTCGCCGGCCATCCGGTCACCGCCGGTTCCGAGAAAACGAAGATCACCCCGGCCCGGGAGCGAGCGTAAAGTCCGGATGAGCCGGGAGCCATACCGGTCGGCCGAGGCCTCCCCTGCGACGATCATCACAGATTTACAGGAGTGGTTCATTCAGCGGTCGCTCCTCTGAAACCGGTCAATCCAGCCGCCGCCCAGCACCCGGTCTTCCTGGTAGAAGACGCAGGCCTGACCGGGGGATATAGCCATTTGCGGCTCGTCAAATTCAACCGTCGCAGAACCGTCCGTTTCGGGAATAATGGTGGCGGGCGCGGCACGATGCCGTGACCGGATGCGCGCCAAGGCTTGAAACGGAACCGAGGGGGCCGGGACCATGATCCAATTCAGCCGGACCACTCGGCAGGAAAGCCCCGTCGCCTGGGTTTTGTTCCCCACCACTATTCTATTCTCTCCCGCCTGGATGTCGATGACGTACAACGGTTCGGAATGCGCAATTCCCAATCCGCGCCTCTGCCCGATCGTAAAATGGTGAATGCCGTGATGCCGCCCGAGAAAATGCCCCGCCTGATCGACGATCTCCCCATCCCGGGAGATCGGGTCTTTACCAGCGGTGCCCATGACTTCGCCATAATGGCGTTCAATAAACGAAGCGTAATCACCGTCCGGAACAAAACAGATCTCCTGGCTTTCGGGCTTCTCCGAAACCTCGAGACCGAACTTCCGAGCGATGCTCCTGACCTCCGGTTTTGTTAAATCGCCCAGGGGGAACATGGACCGGGCAAGCTGTTCCTGGCGAAGCTCAAACAGAAAATAGGACTGGTCTTTATCATGGTCGAGGCCGCGGAGCAAAGTGAAGGCGCAGGCAGAAGCGTCCCGCTGCACGCGGGCATAATGGCCCGTCGCAACATGAGTAGCCTCCACCTCAGAGGCCATTTCCAGGAGCCTGTCGAATTTCAAATGAGAATTACAGAGCACACAAGGCGAGGGAGTTAATCCATCCCGGTAATTTTCAATGAACGAACGGACGACTTTATCCTCAAATTCTTTCTGCAGATTGACGACATAATAAGGTATTTCAAGGCGAGCGGCGACCGCCCGGGCATCGTACAGGTCGTCCAGGGAGCAACACCGGCCGGCCCTGTGCAAATCATCTCCCGTCGAGTTGCGCTTCTGATCCCATAGCTGCATTGAAAATCCGACAACCTCGTATCCTCTTTCTTTCAGTATCGCCGCGGCGACAGAGCTGTCCACCCCTCCGCTCATCGCTACAGCCACTCTTTCTGCCATTTCAATATCCCTTGGTGATCGCCGTCGACCTACCCCGGAAGGTCCGGATTCAGCAAATTCGCCGAAGTCTCTGGATAATCAATACCATATGGGTGAAGCGGACGGCGGGCGCAATCTTGTATTTTAGCATCCTGCGGCCCTTCTGCTCAATCGGCAGTTGGCTCATAAAGCAGGGTTGCTGCGGGGCGGGCGCGGATGGCGCCGGCCAAAGATTTCAGCCGGCACCATCCGCCGCACTTGGAGGGATCATTGAATGGTAGGGCGTTTAACTCGTTTTTCCAAAAGGGCTTCGTAAGTGTCCTTGAACTCCTGGCGGCCGTAAAACAGCCTCGATTTTACGGTGCCTGCAGGGCAGCGGAGGATGCCGGCGATTTCCTGGATCGTGTGCCCCTCCATATCATGCAACCGGACAACGATCGCTTGTTTCTCCGTCATGCGACTGAAAGACTCCTGTACCACACCGCGGAGTTCTTCGAGAGAGGCATACTGAAGCGGATCGGTTCCGGCATTGGCCTCCACCGGCAGATCCCGGGCCGACTCATCTTCCAGATCGATAAACTGACGGTTTTTCCCTTTTCGCAGCATTCCCAGACACACATTGACCGTGATCCTGCTTATCCAGGTCGAAATCTTGGATTCCCCCCGGAAATGCGCCAGTCCCCGATATACGTTCAGGAAAGTCTCCTGCAGGGCATCTTCAGCCGAGGCTTCTTCACCCAGAATCCGATATGCGGTGTTGAAGATCTTGCGATTGTACAACGAGAACAGCTCATTGCAGGCATCGGGGTCATTTCGCCGGCACCTTTGAAGCAGGTGCAAGGAGCTTTCTTCCAGATGATTCTGCGCTTCGGGAACGAACATACGCCTCCTTGATTTCACTTCCAAGCGGCCCGCCTTCAGCTTCGGCGGCTTCCATCAACCCGCTTGTGACCTTATATAATGCACAAGGTGTGCCAGATCTGGGCTACTCGATCTAAATTTATAAGCTATTTATTTACAATCATTTATGGCACTAGGAGAAATGGATGTCTTTGGAGGATGGATGTTAAGCATGTGGACAGTTTTGGCTGCTAATTCACTAAGTAGATTTTTTTCAATGACTTAGAACTGTCCAATGTTTTTACACGTCCAATGCCAAGTTCATGGACAGGTCGGGGGGAAATGGAGGTGGGGGGACGAAGAACTAAAGGCGCATGTGTTTCAGCTTTTCAATCAGCGACTGCCGGCTGATACCGAGAACGCGCGATACCTGGGATTTGTTATTGTCGTATTGTCGCATCGCCTCCCGGATCATATCCTCTTCCAGTGTATGAATGGCAACCCGGAGATTGCCATCCGGGCGGGGCAAAGCGCGCTTCCGTGGCGCGATATATTCCGAGAGGAACTCCGGCCCGATTTCCCTTCCAGGCTCGGAAAGCAGCACCAGGCGCTCAATCTCATTTTGGAGTTCGCGCACGTTTCCAGGCCAGGCGTATTCCATCAGGCGCTGCCGGGTTTCTTCCAGAAGTCCTCCGTTGTGCCGGTTCAGCTTCACTGAAAACTGTTTTACGAAAAACTCCGCCAGAGGGACGATATCTTTGGGGCGTTCCCGCAGCGGGGGTATGGTAACCGAGAATACATTAATCCGGAAGAACAGGTCCTGCCGGAACCTCCCGGCCTCGACCTCCGATTTCAGATCCCGGTTTGTGGATGCCACTATCCGGACGTCCACTTTCTTGGGCTGATAGTATCCGATGGGCATGATTTCGCTTTCCTGGATAACGCGCAGGAGTTTTACCTGCAATTCGGCCGGGGCTTCGCCGATCTCGTCCAGGAAGATGGTCCCGCCGTGAGCCAGTTCGAAGAAGCCTTTCTTTTCAGCGATAGCACCGGTAAATGCGCCCTTGGCGTGGCCGAAAAACTCGCTTTCGACAAGGTCACGCGGTATTGCCCCGCAGTTCACCGCAATAAAGGCCTGGTCGCGGCGATTGCTCTCGCGATGAATGAAGCGTGCGATCAGTTCCTTGCCGGTTCCGGTTTCGCCTTGGATCAGCACGGTGGTTTCGGTTCCAGTAACGCGGCGCAGCAGCTTGAGTATGTTCTCCATTTCGGCGCTGCCGTAGACAATCTGCCGCGGAGGGAGCTCATTTTCCACCTCTTGGCGCAAGATGGTGTTTTCGGTACGAAGTTTTTCATTGGCGATTTTGAGCTCGCGGGCCAGTCGTTCGTTTTCCTGGACTAGTTTCATTCTTTCAAGCGCTTCTCTTACGACGAGCTTCAGCGCCTCGGGTTCCCAGGGTTTAGTGATGTATTTGTGGACCTTGCCGGTATTAATGGCGGCGATGAGATCTTCGACCTCGGTGAATCCAGTAAGCACGATCCGCGCGAGGTTCGGATATTCCTTCTGGGAAGCTTCCAGGAATTCGATACCGGTCATATTCGGCATCTTTTGGTCGGTGATTATGGCATCCACGGGATGACGGCGCAAAAGCTCGAGGGCCTCTTCGCCTGATTGCGCCGTGTGGACGACATACTCGCCGATAAAGGTGCGCTGCAGCTTTTGCAGGTTAGCCATTTCGTCATCGACTACAAGGAGTTGGGGCTTCTTGCTCATTCTCCACCTTTTTCCTGAAAGACCGGCAGCCGCACTGTGAAAGAGGTACCTTTGCCTAATTCGCTCGTGACCTGGATCTTGCCGCGGTGTTGCTGGATAATTCCGTAGCTGATGCTCAAGCCGAGTCCGGTGCCCTGGCCCACCGGCTTGGTGGTAAAGAAAGGTTCAAAAATTCGATTTAAATTTTCCTTCGCAATTCCCACACCCGTATCTGCGATTTCAATTTCCACCATCCCGTTGCTGGCCCGGGTGCGGATATAGACATCACCGGTCTCCCGGATGGAATGAAAAGCATTGGAGAGGAGGTTCAGGAAGACCTGATTCAGTTTGCCGGCGTATCCTTGGATCTTCGGTATCGATCCGTACTCTTTGTGAATGGTGATCCGGTTCTTGTACTGGTTGCGCAGCAGATTAAGCGATATTTCGAAGGCGCCATGGATATCGAACTCCGATACGGAATCGGTATCGACACGGGAGAAGGTTCGAAGGTCCGATACGATGGTGTTGATTCTACGGGCCCCCTCTGTGAAATTGTCAATAAGGGTGCGCAGATCTTCACGGATGAATCCGTAATTATATTCGTCCTTGAGCTTCTCGATAGCCTCCCGGTCCTGATCAGGAAGGCCGGGCAGATTCTCATAGGCCTCGATTAATTGCTGAAGCTTGGCCGTATAGTCGGCAAGGAAGCCCGTATTGCCGTAGATAAAATTCAATGGATTCTTTATCTCGTGGGCGATTCCGGCCACCAACTGCCCCAGGGAAGCCATCTTTTCCGTTTGGACCAACTGTTCCTGGGCGCTCTGGAGCTCGACGTATGCCTGCTTCAGCGCATCGTGGGACTTTTCCAGCTGCGTCGTTCGCTGCCGGACCATGATCTCCAGGTTCCGGTTCAACTCCTGAAGTTGGCGTTCTCGTGTTTCGAGGGCGTGTGCCATTTCATTGAAGGTGTTGCCCAGAATTCCTACTTCGTCGGACGTGCGCACATCGATGCGCTGGTTCAAATTGCCCTTCGCAATGGTTTGCGCCGACACAATCATCGTATTGAGAGGCACGGTGATCCCTCGGGCGATCGCATAGGTCGACGCCGCAACGATCACAGCCAGGGCTCCCGTCAATCCGAACAACCAGAAGCTGAGGCTTCGAATGGGTCCGTAAAAATCCCGGTTGTCGATCCCGACTCCGACCACCCAGCCGAAGCTGTTATCTTCAATGGGAGACAGCCATGAAACCTTGCCGTTTCCAGCGGGAAATTCGTAGGAGAGGTTCCGTTCAAGCCCTTCCCGCTTCGTGGCAAGAACGGCGTCATGAAGACTCCTCAGGCCAAGGTTTTCCACCAGTTTCAGACCATACAGGTTGGAATACCCCAGTCGTGAAAATTCGGAAGCGGGGATGGTGTCGCGGCCGGCCCGGTATTTGTGCCCGATGATGGTATCGCCGTCTTTGGAAAACATGAACGCATATCCGGTGACCATTTTGCGCGATTCAGCATCCGGCGCGGGTTTTGACAAAGCCTCCTCGTCCGAGGTTTCACTGGCCTTGAGATCCTCCTCAACTACGTCGAGCATTCGCTGGAAAGGCTCCCAGTTCAGGATGTTGATCCAGACTCCCACCACCTCCCGGGTATCGGGATTCCAGATAGGCTCTGAAAAGGCGATGTTGTACTGGAAGCAGATATCCTTCTTCTTGGGATAATCGTAAAGGCTGCGCACCAGGCCGGAGGAATACCAATTGAGATGCGAAGATTGCCCGTTGATCGATTGCTCGTACAGCGCTTTTTCATCCGGGAAATTACGAATATTTCCGCCCACGATCTCCCGGAGCGCACCGGGAGGAAGCGGGTTTTGCAGCCGGTCGACCGTGTTCATGGCATAGACATTGCCGCCGGCATCCAAAATCATGAGGACGTCATAGAAATCGTGATTGAAACAATATTCGTTGAGCAAACTGGTAAGGGTATCCCGATGAGCCCGGTCCGGGAAAAGCCGCAAATACGGCAGAGTTGCCGCCATCGTGCTGGCAGCTTCTTTCCTGTCGCGCAAGACGAGATCCATTTTGTCGGCCGTATCCCGCGCCATCTTTTTGAGAGATACTTCGACCAGATTTTCCGTATTGCGCCGGATCCCCCAATAATAGGAAATGGAAGAAATCACGAAAAGTGGCAGGAGGGATAGCAGGATAAGGAGTGTGAGCAGTTTATTCTGCAAACTGCGGAACTCCAAAATCCTTCGGCTTCTCCTGCCTTCCATGCCCCGGTATTCCATGATCCAGCCTGTCAAATCATCTTACAGCCGGCCGATATGCACAGCCTTGTCAATCCCAATCATTGCATCTGAGTGTACTTATCGCTAAAACTGTTCATTATTAACATCTTCGCGCAAATTCGTTTCGTCAGGAAAGGGATTCAAATCCCTTACCTGACTATTTACTTCCCACCTTTCACGAAACGCACGCTTACAATCTACGCACGTCTCCGACCGAATCCTTGACAGCCTCCGACTCCAGATTGTCGATCTCATATACAGCGATGTCAACCCGGTCTTTCATACGAAGCCTATGAATCCGTACGATCGAATGAACCATGCAGCTCGATGCATGTCCCTGTGGCTGGGAGGGGAGGACGGGATATGGAGCAGGGATGGAAGAACCAATAACGTACAACGATGATTTCGAAGCGTCGTCATCGCACGACGAATGGACGGAAGGAATAAGGGGAAGCCGAAGATTTTTGGACCAAAAGCCGCCATCCGGACTGATAGGTGTAAAAGGGGGCTGTGATGAAATTTAATATTCAATGAGGAAAGGATTCACAAAATGGGGTTAAAATGAGCAAGATCACAAATCGCAGGCAAAACGGAGATAAATATTGTTAAGTGCCTGCCAGGGGCGAGTCGATAAAAGATATACGCGACGATCTATGTTCGGAGTCCGACGATTGGATGCGGCTCATTGGGACGCGGACCGGTATCTCGAGCCCGGGTCCGGCATTGAACGCATCACAGGAGGAAAGGTCAAAGTCGATGAGAAAATTAGCCAGCTTCTGCATCCCTCTAGCGCTCACTATCGCATTTGTGATGCCGTGCTTTGCCCAGACGCAGTACAGGTTGGAATTTTTTGGCGCCGGATCAAAGCCTTTTGACAAGGGTTTCGAGATTACGGTACCCCAGTCGCAGGTCCCGATGAAAGGCGAACAGAAATTCAAATGGGGAGCCCGCGGCGGCGTCCGGCTGGGAGCCGACTTCCAGAAACATTGGGGGCAGGATTTTGTTTACAGCTACGGTACCAATCCCAGCGATATCGTGAACTATACAACGAATGCGAATTTCGCGATGACTGCCCGCACTCATCAATTGAGCTACAACATTCTCTGGTACCCGGGCAATCTTGGGCCTGTAGGCAAAAAAGGGATATTTCCCTACCTGAGTGCAGGAGCCGGAGGCACGCTCTATACTCTTTCTCAAACTACCGTAAACGAAGCTCTCGATCCGAATCGCGCCGGGCTCGGACAACTGCACAACGAAAATGTCTTCGCGTTCAACGTAGGCGCCGGCGCTCGTTTCCGCATCAACAGCGTATATGGTTTTCGCGTGGATGTGCGTGATTATATGTCCCGCGCCGTCCGGTACGGCTTGCCGCAAGAATCGAGCGACCCGAAGGCGACGGTTTTCCCGATTGGCGGCATATGCCACACGCTCGAGATCTCGTTCGGCTTTGTTTACTATTTTTAGGTGGAAAGCTTACTGCAGGCCGAACGACCAGGAAAGGTACCGGCTGACGGCAACTGAAGCATGGATCACTATGGGCGGAACTCCGCCCAGTGTGCAGTGAGCAAGAATCCAGGTTTGTTGGGCGACTATTAGCAGTTTTTATGGACAGTTTCGGAGAATCGCTGAGGGATTCCATCATGGCTAGCAATGGTCATCATAAACAGCACCGTTTGCGAATTCTGGCCTTATGCCTGATCGGCCTAAGCCTGTTTTCCGGCGGACTCCTTGGGCAGTCCAGTGACAAACCGGCCAGCTATTTTGTATTCCCCCGTTTTGTCGCTTTTGATGACGTAAGCACCGGCATTGCGCTTTTCAATCCGAGTGCGCGTGAGGCCTCGGTCAGCATTGTCTTTACGAGCGCCGATGGCGCGCAGGCAGGCGATGCCGTCACGATCAAAGTTCCAGGCCGGGGCCAGGTCGCCAAAACCTCTGCGGAGCTGTTCGCAGCCGCGAATGGCCTGGACGGTTGGATCACCGTAAGCAGTTCAACGGCAGGGATAATTGCCAACTATCAGACTTTTGACGCGGCAGCCACGTTCATGGACGGGGCGGAAGGTGTCAATGATGACCTGAGCCTGGTATTTCCGGTAGTCCCAGGTCCTGAGGAAGGCATCGCGGAGATAGATTTGCTCAACTCCAATCCGCGACCGACCACCGTTGACCTTTCGCTCTGGAATTACGACGGTGCTCTGCTGGGAAAAGCCTCGCTCCAGCTTCCTGCCGGAGCCGTTTACCGCAACCTCGCCTCCGATGTTTTTCCCGCCGGCACCAGTTTTTCGAAGGCTTCGCATGTGACGGCCTCTTCTCGTGCACTCAATGTATTTTCACAGGCGCAGACCTTTTCAGGAACCAGCCTGTTCGCAGGTTTTTCATCCGTGGCCGGGTCAACCGGACTGTATGACTTCGCGGCTCTGAACGCGGTGCCCTTATCGAGACTTTCAACAACGGGAGTCATTCCGTACTTCCGGACCGGGCGCACGTCGGCGTCCATTTTGTCGCTGGTGAACGCCGAGCCCGCGTCGGTGGATGTTGACCTGACAATCATAGGCAACAGCGGATCGACCCTCGGCACACGCACCATCACGCTGAAGAGTCACGGCGGCCTGCGGACGCCCCTCCCGTCGATTTTTTCCGGGCTCACAAGCGGAGAGAAAGAGGGATGGGTGCTTCTCCGGGCCTCCGGAAAGATTCATGCGGCCGTCCTGTACGGGAGGAGCGACTCTTCCGGATTAACAGCAATTCCGCTGCAGAAGAGCCCCAGTTTCGAGCTGATTACACCCCAGATCTCACAGGGCTCGGGCCGCAGCACCGAATTGACCCTTGTCAATCCCTCCTCAATCGCGATTGCCGCGAGCATTTATGTGGTCCTTCCCGGCGGGGCTACCGTTACCAACACGAGTGTAGCCCTTGGACCCGGCGCCAGGTTCTCTAAGAGCCTGAGCGACCTGTTCCCCGAAATGCAGAACCAGTCGGGAGGGTACATCTATGTTCGCGCAACCCAACCGGTCTTTGGAACGGCAATCCTGGGGACGGACAACGGAGATTACCTGGCGAACCTCGGCAGTCAGCCGCTCTCCGCATCTTTTGTTCCGCCTCAGAGAAAAGTGTTCGCCATTGTTGGAAAAGTAACCGTGGAGGGCGAACCGGCGGCCGGATACAAAATTGTATTGGTGGGACCGGTGTCCACCTCCGCGACTTCCGCTGCGGACGGTAATTATCTTTTCAGCGATCTTCCTGCAGGCAGTTACACGATCGCGATTGTTCATACCGCCAATCTCATCTTCGAACCCGAAATTGCCAAAATAGAAATAATAGCCGCCACCGTAAAACAAGACTTCCAGGGATATAAAAAGCCGTCGATCTACGGCATCGTCACACTGGACGACAAGCCTGTGGCTAACTACGTCATCACCCTTTCAGGGGCAGCATCGCTTACGGTCAAATCGGGTGCGGATGGCGCCTATTCTTTCAATGATCTTTCTTACGGCTCCTACTCCCTGGCTATTGAATACCCCAGCACGCAGGAATTTGTCCCCCAGAAAGCGGATATCGAATTGGCTCGTGCCAGCCGCCGGCAGGATTTCCGGGGATTCACCAAGCCCGCCGTTTCGGGGCTTATAACCATGAATGGCAAGCCCTTCGGTGGCCTCAAGATCGATCTGACAGGACCCGTGAACCAGACCACGAACTCTGCCGATGATGGAACTTATGTTTTCAAATATCTGCCGGCCGGATCCTATTCCATTACTCTCTATTATCCGAAAGGCTTCATATTCATTCCGGACAAGGTGGAATTTACGCTGGACCGGACGAGCAAACGATTCGATTTCCCAGGGTTGACTCCGCCCAACAGCATAGTCGTGGTTCCCCTATCCCTTCCTGTCGGAAGTGCCGATACCGCGGTGACGGTTTACGGCACGCGTTTCTCCGCAACCTCGGAAGCCTGGGTGGACCTGGTTCTCTTGAAGACCAAGGTCGTGGATTCAACCAAACTCCAGATAGAAATCCCCGCGTTTTTAATGGCCATACCCTCGCAATTCAACATCCGTGTTGTCACTCCGGTTCCAGATGGGGAACCGTCTCTTTCCGATCCATTCCTCTTTTCTGTTTGCCAGTCAGCCCCGTCCCTGTCGGACCTGGCTACTGAAGGGGTGATTCTCGAAGGTGGCCCAGCCTCCACCATCACTCTTACCGGAACCGGGTTCCTGAAGGGAGTGAAGGTCAAAATCAACGGGAAACTCGACGACATCGTTGTCAACATGATCAGCGACACAGAGATCCTGGCTGAAGTGCCGGCCAGCTATTTTGAAAAAGGGGGTGTGTTCCCTGTTGCAGTTGTGAATCCATTCCCTGAAGGCGCCGAATCCAACGTCCAATTGATGACGGTCTACTACCCGGCGCCCGCGGTTCAGGAAATATGGCCCGGGTCGGCTCCGGCAAAATTGGAACCGGGAGCGGGGCCGCTGACAATTGACGTCATCGGGTACGGCTTCCGCCGCGGAGCCGTGGTGCTTATCAATCAATTGCCGGTCACGACGTTTTACTGCGAGAACGACTTCTACTGCCTGTCGACGCACATGTGGGCGCATATCCCCGCCAATATGCTCCGGAGTTCGGGATTTCTTCAAATCAACGTGAAAAATCCCGATCCCGCGCTGGCCAACTCCGAAACAGTCTTCCTTCGGATCGACGGGCTCCAGCCGACCATCACATCGGTGGTTCCAGGGACAGCGACAGCTCTGAACCTGCCCGGCAAATATTCGCTGCCGATCGTCATAACCGGCACAAATTTCGGGGCGCAGACACTGGTTCGATTCTACAGGGTCGAAAATACTGCCCCGCCGGATTTCACGGCGCCCCAGGTCATCAGCAGCACTCAGATCTATGCCTTTCTTGAAGTGGATTATGCAGCGATTGGGGAATGGAGAGCCGAGGTCATGAATCCGCAGCCCGGCGGCGGCCAGTCACTGCCCGAAAACTTCTTTATTGCAGAAGGAGCCTTTACCGCCAATCCATTCATTATTTCGCTTTTCCCGGAAGCCATTCCAAACGGTGCAAGCGGATTCACGCTCGTCATCAACGGGACGAATTTCCAAACCGGCGCTCTGGTCCGATTCAACGCAGCCGAATTGGTTCCCCTTTCCATTAGCGAGCGGCAGATCCGGGTCGAGATCCCGGGCTCCCTCATCCGTACTCCCGGCAAAGTGCCGGTGAGCGTAACCAATCCCGATACCGGTGGAACATCGAACCGGCTCTATGTCGATATCCGGTAACCGAGGGCAAGATATGTCAATAGAAATATCATCCACTGAAAAGGTAATTCGGCATCGCGGATCGGGATCTTCCCGCCAATTTCGCTCTAACGGGGAGCGATCCTTATCCCGCTTGCATACCAGCGCCTGGCGGCTGATCTTGATCCTCTCGCTCTCGGCCCTGCTGGCGGCCGGAGCAGCAATGCCGGCGGGCGCACAAACGAAAAAATTCGCGAACGACAGCTTTGCCACCGCATTGCCGCTTGATATTCATGGATCGGGGCTTACCGGCGCGCTGTACCAAACAACGGACATGGCATACTACAAGTTTTCCGTGGATGCCGCGCGTGACATTACCGTATGGCTACAGACCGCCACCTTTGGATCTGAACTAAAGGCCATCGTCGCCCTGTATAACGTGGACAAGCAGCTAATGGCCTATAACGACGATGAGTTCCATCTCAAATCCTGGATGTACGAAGGGGACGCGCTCCTGTATATCCGTCTTCCGGCCGCGGGCAATTATTTTCTCGCAGTGGCAACTCAGGCAGGGTGGTACCACTTTCCCATTCTCCCGGATATTCCAACCTATTCGGGGACCTTCAAAATCAATTTACTGACACGCTTCGACGGTGCCGCCACAGGCGATTGGTATGAACCGAACGACACGGCGCAGACCGCCGCGCCGATCAGCCTTCCGTTCGTATCGGGAACGACAAACCTGCTTTATTTTGGCGATATCGATTGGTTTCGATTCGAGGCTAAAAAAGGCACAAGGCTGAGCATCGACATAGAAGCCCTCGAACAAACCGGCGCCCCGGGGTTTGATCTGATCGTCAGCCCCAGGCTCGGATTATTCGACGCACGCGGCAATCTGCTGATGTCCAACCTCCATGCACCCGACCCGGACACGGGTTTCGCCAGCGACCCCGCGCTGACGTTTGACGTCCCGGCGGATGGCAGATACTACATCTGTGTTACAGCTTCCAGCGATAGAAACTTCACGACGGCATTCAAGGACGCTGAATTTCTCAGGAATCCCTACGTCGGCAGCAAGGCCCATAGCCTGGGCTACTATCAGCTTGAGGTTCGCGAGGCCTACAAGCTCTATTTCGCGCATATCGCCAACGGGGTATTCGGGGAATCCCGTTTTTCCACCAGTGTCATTTTACAGAACACCTCAACCCTGCCCGCGCGCGGTGAGCTGAAGCTCTATAAATCCGATGGATCACCGATGTCTTCAGAATTCCCGCCTACGGCCCAGACCGGCAGTTCATTCTGGTTCGACATACCTCCGGGAGGCGCATCCGTCATTACGACGGACGGCAAAGGAACCGGGAGTGCTGGTTACGCAGCGGTGGACACCACAGTCCCTATCACGGGCACCGCCGTGTTTTCCCAATTTGACAGCCGCGGAGCACTTGTTACGGAAGCGGCCGTGGCAGCTTCGTCGGGCATAGAATTTTTTGCCTTCCCGGTCGATAACAGCGGCGATTACAACACTGGCTTGGCCGTCGCGAACATCTCCGGATCCACCAAAGCAACCCTGACGCTGAAAATGGTTGATCTCGCAGGTAAAACGCTTTCAGCCAAGACGATGACATTGGAGCCGGGTACGCAGAAGGCGGTATTTGTAGGAGGAACTGGCCAGTTATTCCCGGAATTGCCTGGTGTAAGGGGAAGCCTCCAGGTATGGGCAGACCAGCCGGTTTACGCCATTGCGCTGCGCAGCACTCCGAAAACCCTGACCACTTTGGAACCTGTGCCCATGGATTTGCCTTACAATCCTGTAACCCTGCGATTTCCCCAGGTGGTTGTGGGCGGTACGCAATACAGCTACAAGACAGCCGTGCTGTTGACCAATCCCGGATATTTCCCCGCATCCGGCACCATACGGTTTACGCGCGCCGACGGCACGCCGATGCTTGTCAGCATCAACTCCAAAGTTTCAAGCACACACAATTTCTCAGTCCCGGCACACGGGACCACCTTTATGATCACAGAGGCCACCCAACAACTGGTCGCCGGCTATGCGACATTGGACTCCGATCATGGCATCGGCGGGCAGGTCGTTTATTCTCAATACGAGGGGCAATCGGGGGGGCTTGTGACTGAAGTAGCCGTCGGACCGGCTGTTGCAGCGAAACGAGTCGCAGTTTTCGCCCAGAATGAGAACGGATACAGCACCGGCCTGGCTTACGTCAATTTGAATGCAACAACAGCCGCCCTTTTTTGTCAGATTCAGTCGGGGGCTGATGCCTCCCAAATTCAATCGCAGGATCTTCCGGGGCTGGAAGCAGGAAAGCAGAGGGCTCAACTCGTAGCGGGACCCGGCCAGATGTTCCCGTCTTTTTCCGGTAACGGCACCCTCACGCTCACTTCATCGCTTCCGCTTTATTCGGTGGCGCTGCGGATCACATCATCCACCATGACGGCCATTCCTGTCATCCCGATACCTTGATACTTGGAGAGACGGGGAGAATTACCCCGTCTCTCAAAGCAGTTTTCTGCCTGTCATTTCATCTATAAATAATTCCTGGTCCAGAAATTGGAAAGCATCGATTCCAAGATCCTGGGCCGCTTGGACATTCGGCAGCAAATCATCCACGAAAAGAGTCTCTGCTGCCACGAATCCCGCCTTCTGCAAAGCCTGCCGGAAGATAATGGGGTCCGGCTTCACCACGCCGACCTCATAGGAAACGACGCATCCCTTGAAGTGCCGCAGAAGCGGGTAGTGGCGGGTAACAAACTCGAAGTGTAGCGGATTCGTGTTTGAAAGAATCCAGAGATCTGTCTTGGAAGCGAGCTTTAAAAGAATTTCATCGGGCAGAATGGGATCCGGACTGAAGATTGAATTCCAGGCATCGGCAAAATCCCGCAAATCTATCAGCCTTCCCAGGCGGCGGCAGACCTCGGCGTGAAACTCTTCGGTGGGGATTCGGCCGGATTCATATCGTAGCGCCAATCCATCTCCCATCACCGCCGCGCGAAGCTGCTCGGGTCCGGCTCCGGCAATGCTGTTCATCCGGGCGGCAAATCGCACTATTTCAAAATCAATCAGGACTTTTCCCAGATCGAGCAGAATGCATCGGACACTGGACAATTCGATCAACTCCTTCCGGAAGCCCAATCCACGGCGGCCTGGGCCAAGACCCGCGTAGCGTTGATGCAGGGATAAGGGACCCTGAATGGATTCAATGCGAGAGGTATCTCCGTGCAGCCAAGAATCACGGCCCCGGCCCCGCGCCTGACAAGATCCTCTCCAATCGATTCCAGGCTGAATCCCGTCTGCTCGTTGTGAACGCCTTCTTTCACTTCAATTATGGCCTGGTGCACTCTGGCCTGGGATGTTTCATCCGGCTCAATCAGGTCGAAGCCCGCCTTTAGGCATGCGGCCTGGTACACTCCGCAGTAAATTGTCCCCGTGGCTGCAAGCAGACCAACCTTACGAAAACCAGGGTGCTGAAATCGGATGTAGCTACAAGTTTGCTCGATCATATTGATGACCGGAATGGAGAGGCAGGCCTTTATGCGCGGAAGGAAATAGTGGGCGGCGTTGCAGGGAATCGCAAGAATCCCCGCCCCAGCTTGCTGCAGCCGCAGTGCGCCTTGAACCATTGCGGGAACAGGATCTTCCCCTCTCCCCAGAATAGCCTCGGTTCGGTCTGGTATCGCCGGATTGGAGAAGATCAGCATCGGAAAATGCTCCTGATCCCTTCTCGCAGGAGACAGGCGGATGATCTCGAGGAACAGGTCCGCGGTCGCTGCGGGCCCCATACCGCCCAGGATACCGATGATGCGCTCAGCCATGAGCCTCCCCGATCCCGACCCTGCTAAATTGCCTTTTCCGCACCGTCATTCGGTCGATCAAATCCCAATTCAGATCGTATCCCAATCCTGGGCCCCGGGGGACTGCAATGGTCCCGTCGGCACTGACCGATATCGGGGGAATAATCGTATCTTCCGCATAATATCTTTTGCTGGCCGAGACATCGCCGGGAAGCGTAAACCCTGACAGTGTGGACATGGCGATATTATGGGCTCTGCCAATCCCGCTTTCCAACATGCCGCCGCACCACACAGGAATGCCATTACGGCTGCAATACTCGTTGATCTTGATAGCTTCGGAAAATCCTCCGACACGGCCCAATTTCACATTGATGATCCTGCAACTCCCCATCTCCACCGCTTTTCGTGCATCTTCAGCATGGTGTATGGATTCGTCCAGACAGACAGGCGTATCGATCTGCCGCTGAAGCACCGCGTGATCAACTATGTCGTCATGTCCGAGCGGCTGTTCGATCATCATCAGCCGGAACTGGTCGAGTTTGCGGAACAGGGGCAAATCACCGAGGCTGAAAGCGCTGTTCGCATCCACCATAAGGAGGATATCCGGAAATTCCTGGCGAATCAGCCGAAGCGGTTCCACTTCCCATCCAGGCTTAATTTTGATCTTTATCCGGCGGTATCCGGCAGAAACCTCCAGGCGCACTTTTTCCAGCAGTTGTTCCAGACCATCCTGAATCCCGATGGAAACGCCACACCGAATTTCCGTGTAAACTCCGCCGATTTTTTTGTGGAGGGGAATTCCTTCACTGCGAGCCTCCAGGTCCCAAATGGCTGTTTCCAATGCGGCGCGCGCCATCCTATGTCCCCGGACATGCTTAAATAGGTCAGCAACATCGCCCGCGCGCTCCAAAGGCCTTTCCCAAAAGACGGGGACAAGAAAGTCGCTTATCACGTGCCATGCGGTTTCCGTGGTTTCGCTGCTGTAGAAAGGGTCTTCGGCGGCTGTACATTCGCCATAACCGACACCATCTTTGGATTCGACGGTAACGAGGATAATCCTTCTTTCAGTTGTGCGGCCAAAACTCGTTTCAAAGAAATGAACCAGTGGAATCCTGATTTCCCGGATCTGAACTGCTTCAATGGAGATCAAGGTCGATTCCCTCCCTTTGCTCTGGCCCTGCTCAGACGCAAGGGCGTTGCGGCCCCCCACCCGCCTCCGCCCGGGGTCTCAAGCACGATCCGGTCCCCAGGATTGACCCTGAATCTGCTTTTGGCGGGCAGCTGTTTGGAGAATCCCTTTCTAATGAGAATGGCGCGCCCCGATTTACCGGGAAATCCACCGGCAAGACCCCATGGCCGGAAGGACCGCCTGTCGGATAGCAGGGTCGCATCGGCCGCAGCCAACAACTCAATCTCGCGTATAATGCCGTCGCCGCCGCAGAAGGCACCTTTACCGCCGCTGCGGCGGCGGAGGGAGTAGCGACGGACCCGGAATGGGAAAACATACTCCAGGGCTTCGACCGGCGTATTCAGGGAATTGGTCATATGGGTGTGGATCCCACTGTCGCCGTCCCCGTGTGCGCTGGCACCCATTCCGCCCGCTATGGTTTCATAGTACGAAAACATGGACCCCGTCCGCGGGTGGAATCCTCCCAGGGCCAGGTTATTCATCGTACCGCTGCTGGCGGCCGGTATCAGATCGGGTATGGCTGATCCTAAAGCCCGCAGCAGGACATCAACGATCCGCTGGGAAGTCTCGACATTGCCGGCCGCGACCGCCGCAGGGAAGGCGGCGTGCACTACGGTGCCTTTGGGAACATGAATTCGTACGGGTCGCAGAACACCTGAACTAGCCGGTATGGCCTGGGGGACCAGAGCGCGCACCACATAAAACACCGCGGAATGGGTGATGGCCAGCACTGCGTTCACGCAACCCGCCACTTGCTCGGCAGTACCCCGGAAATCAACTTCAAGCGTACCTCGACGGATGCGCAGACAGACGCTAATCCGGATGGGGGCATTGACGATACCGTCGTCGTCCAGGTAATCCACGGACTCATAGACGCCGTCCGGCAATCGGGCAAGAAAAGCCCGAACCATGCGTTCGGAATAATCCTGGAGGTGTGCGGCGTATTCGAGGGCCACGTCCTCACCGTGGCGGGCGGCAATCTGGCGAAGTCTTCGCTCACCAGTTTTGTTGGCGGCAATCTGCGCCGTCAAATCCCCTTCGCGTTCCCGGGGGGTGCGAACATTTGCGAGAAGCAGCCTGAACACGTCCTCCGCCCGTTGCCCTGCCGAATAAAGTTTGATGGGCGGAATCCGCAAACCCTCTTGGAATATGTCAGTGCTCAGCGGCATGGATCCGGGTGTCATCCCGCCGATATCAGAATGGTGCGCCCGGTTGGCAACATAGAACAGGAGGCGGTTGTCCCGTGGCCCCTCGGAATACACCGGGCTGACAAGGGTAATATCGGGAAGGTGCGTCCCCCCATTATAGGGATCATTCAAGATCGCCATGTCACCGCTTCTCAGGTCCACCGAGCGAACAGCTGCAAGCACCGACATCGGCATGGAGCCAAGATGAACGGGCATATGGTCGCCCTGGGCCACCAGTTCCCCACGGGCGTCGAAAACAGCGCATGAATAGTCGCGGCGCTCCTTGATGTTTGGCGAAAAGGCGGTGCGGCGGAGAGTCACACCCATTTCCTCCGCAACGGAGGAATAGAGCGATTTGAATATCTCGAGCTGTATTGGATCAAATTTAGGAGCGCCAGACAAAGATCTCCTCCACGAACAAGAAATAGAATTCTAACACTCGCATGACCGAAATCTGAAACTGCAATGCCTTTGGCAAATCGGAGGGCAAAAGCCAGATCGGGAACTGGGTACCCTATTTCATGCGCAGAATCTCTCTTTTGAACACCCGTTTGTGCCGGCAGTTTTATTCGGATCCTCTGTCAGCACGATCCTTTTTGATGGAAAACACCAGAATCTCTGCAAGATTGGCTTTTTCTCCGTGGGGCTATCGTTGAATGACAACCTGGTTTTATTTTTCTATTCTTTTATTTTGTTATACTTGCGTGACATATCGGATTAAAATTATGTCAGCAAGGCAAGCCTGACTGCCGATAAATAGAGCAGAGCGTGCCAGCGTACCGAGGTTCGAGAGACTTGGATGTGAATACGGGAAAAGGGACTTCGCTGGAAAGCGGGCCACCGGCTCTGCAGATGGTGTACGTGTGTTGAAAAAGATCCGCATTCTGCTCGAAATGATCAAATTTGAACATACGGTTTTCGCCTTGCCGTTCGCGTTTTTGGGGGCCGTTTTTGCAGCCCAGGGGCTACCGAGCCTCCGGCAGGCAGTTTGGATACTAATGGCGATGGTGGGGGCGCGCAGTGCAGCTATGGCGTTCAACCGTTTGGTGGATCTTCCTTACGACGCCAAAAATCCGCGTACGGCGAGCCGTGCACTACCGCAGGGTTTGCTGGAGACCTCCTTTGTCATCGGGTTTATCGGTGTTTCCGCATTCCTCCTGATCTTTGCAGCCTATCAATTGAATCCGCTGGCATTCAGGCTGAGTCCGGCAGCGCTGGCCGTAGTGTTTTTCTATTCCTATACCAAGCGATTTACCTGGGGCAGTCACCTGTTCCTGGGTTTGGCCCTCGCATGTTCTCCGATAGGCGCCTGGATAGCGATTCGCGGCGACCTGGCCATGACTCCTTTGCTGTTGGGGGCGGCCGTGGTGCTTTGGGTCGCCGGATTCGACATTATTTACGCCTGCCAGGATGTCGAATTTGACCGCAGAACGGCACTTCATTCCATTCCGCAACGATTCGGTATTGCGGGTGCCTTGTGGATATCAGGGGCAATGCACATCCTGACGGTGGGGGCGCTGGCCTGGTTATTTGCCTTTCAGGCGCTGGGCTGGCTGAGCTATGGCGGTTTGGCGGCGGTCACAGCGTTGCTCATTTATGAACATGCGCTCGTCAGGCCATCGGACCTGAGCCGCCTCAATGCGGCTTTTTTTACAATAAACGGCTGGGTCAGCATTTTGCTGTTGATTACCACGAGCCTGGATATTCTCAACCATCCCGGATCATAACCTATGCCATCACAAATAGGCGAACTACTCATCAAAGAAAATTTTATTTCCAGCGAACAGCTGGATACCGCGCTCAAGCATCAACGCGATCATGGCGGCCGCCTGGGCTCGATATTGATCAACCTCGGGTATGTAAACGACGACGACGTTACTGCCGTGTTGAGCCGGCAATACGGTGTTCCGTCGATAAACCTGGCCTACTTCGAAATCGATCCTTCCGTCATCAAGCTAATCCCGATCGAAACCGCGCAAAAGTATCTGGTCATTCCACTCAGCCGGGTGGGCAGCGTTCTGACCATCGCCACCGCGGATCCGACCAATGTGTTCGCCATGGACGACATCAAGTTCATGACGGGATTCAACGTTGAGCCGGTAGTCGCATCAGAAGCCTCCATCATGGAGGCGCTGGAGAAATACTACGGCACCCCTCACTCCATCGAGCTGAAACGGGTGTATGACGAAATCGCCCAGGGAGGCAAGGAAGGAATCGAGCTGGACCTGGACGCCACGCTGGAGAGTGAAGAAGAGATTTCGCTGGACGAACTGCAGCGATCGAGCGAAGAAGCGCCGATCATCAAGCTCGTCAACCTGATTCTCTCCGACTCCCTGAAGAAGGGAGCCAGCGACATCCACCTCGAACCTTACGAGAAAGATTTCAGGGTCCGATTCCGCATCGACGGCATCCTCTACAACATGATGAGCCCTCCGCTGCGCCTCCGGGACGCTATTACATCGCGCGTCAAAATCATGGCCAAGATGGACATATCGGAGAAGCGGCTGCCGCAGGACGGGCGCATCAAAATCCGGACGACCTTCGAATCCAAAAAGAAGGAAATTGACTATCGGGTTTCGACCCTGCCGACGCTGTTCGGCGAGAAAATCGTTCTGCGTATCCTGGACCGCGACACCCTGCCGCTCGACATGACCAAGCTGGGATTCGAAGAGTCGTCGTTGAAGCGGGTCGAAACCGCGATTCTCAAACCTTACGGCATGGTTTTGGTCACGGGGCCTACGGGCAGCGGAAAGACCTCCACCCTCTATTCGGCCCTCAATCGGCTGAACACCCCTGAAACCAACATCATGACCGCGGAAGATCCCGTGGAGTATAACTTCCGGGGGATCAATCAGGTTCAGATCAAAGAGCAAATCGGACTTACGTTTGCCGCAGCCCTGCGGTCGTTTCTCCGCCAGGATCCGAACATTATCCTCGTGGGCGAGATTCGCGATTTTGAAACCACCGAAATCGCGATCAAAGCTGCTTTGACGGGGCATCTGGTCCTTTCGAGCCTGCATACCAACGATGCTCCGTCCACGATTTCACGTCTCTTGAACATGGGGATTGAGCCATTCCTGGTTGCGACATCGGTGCAGCTGATCTGCGCCCAGAGGCTGATACGACGGGTCTGCAGAGAATGTAAAAAAGAGGTCAAGACGCCAATTCAGACGCTTATCAACGCCGGATTTACACCCGAAGATGCCAAGACTCTGCAGACACTAAAAGGAGATGGGTGCAAACTGTGCAATGGAACCGGTTACAAGGGCCGCGTGGGTTTGTATGAAGTGATGGAAATTTCCGAGGACATTCAGGAACTGATCCTCGTCGGAGCCTCGGCGCGGGAAATAAGGCGCAAAGCGGTGGAAGAAGGAATGTTGACCTTGAGATCCAGCGGGCTTGCCAAGATCAAAGCCGGAGCCACAACGTTGGACGAAGTTTTGCGCGAAACCATGAAAAACTGATCGCGTCGGATCGGGAGCTCCGCTCTGTTCAACAGCCGTTTCTGCCGGGATTGGCGGGTGCGGATCGATACTTGAAAAAAATGGATAAACGAGTCGAAAAATATGATTACTTTGGCTGAGTTGCTGCATAAAGTTCTTCAATCCGGCGGTTCTGATCTTCACTTGTCGACGAATTCGCCGCCGCAAATCCGCGTTGACGGCCATCTCCGGCCATTGGATTTCCCGCCGTTGACCGCAGCCGATACCAAGCGCCTGGCCTACAGCGTTCTCACGGACGCTCAAAAGCACCAGTTTGAAGAAAAGTGGGAAATCGACTTTTCCTTCGGGATCAAGGATTTGTGCCGTTTTCGTGGCAATGTTTTCACCCAGCGGGGGGCCGTGGGTGCCGTTTTCCGCGTGATTCCGTTTGAGATCAAGAGCTTTGAAGCCCTGGGGCTCCCCACGGTTATCGAAAAACTCTGTGAAAAGCCCCGCGGCTTGATCCTGGTGACCGGGCCGACGGGAAGCGGCAAATCGACCACCCTCGCCGCCATGATCGACAAGATCAACCGCGAGCGGCACGAGCATATCCTGACCATCGAAGACCCCATCGAGTTCATCCATTCGCACAAAAATTGTCTGGTCAATCAGCGCGAGGTGGGAAACGACACTCACGCGTTCTCCGACGCGCTTCGCGTGGCGCTGCGCGAGGATCCTGATGTGGTGCTGGTCGGTGAAATGCGGGATCTGGAAACCATCGAATCGGCTCTCCGCATTGCAGAGACCGGCCACCTCACGCTGGCGACGCTTCACACCAACAGTGCCTCGACCACGATCACACGCATCGTGGATGTCTTCCCGGCCAACCAGCAATCGCAGATCCGGGCGCAGCTGAGCATGGTGTTGGAAGGGATCCTTTGCCAGTCGCTGATTCCAAGAACGAACGGGTCAGGACGTGCGATGGCCATGGAGATATTGATTCCGAATTCCGCCATCCGGAATCTGATTCGCGAAGACAAGATCCACCAGATCTACAGCTCCATGCAAACCGGTCAGGAGAAGTTCGGGATGCAGACGTTCAACCAGTCCCTGGCACATCTGGTACTGACCCGGCAGATTTCCCAGGATGCCGCCGAGACAAAATCATCCAACGTCGATGAGCTGAAGGATCTCATAGGCAGAGGCGTAGGGGTGAATGCGCCGATGCAGCAGTCGGCCCGGCCCCGGCGGCCGGAACCCATAGGCAACACCGCCCGTTGATCCAAGAGTCACGGCTGAATCGGGAGGTCACGAACCATGCCAGTCTTTATATACAAGGGCAGGAACATCCGGACGAATGAAAGCATCAACGGTGAAAGATTTGCCACCAGTTCGCAAGCACTGGCAGCCGTATTAAGACGGGAGCAGATCGCACCCACTTCGATCAGGGAGAAGAAAGCCGCAGCAGGATTCAGCTTTTCGATCGGGAGAAAAGTATCTCAGGAAGAAATCGCCATCTTCACCCGGCAGTTTTCAGTCATGCTGGATGCGGGCCTTCCGCTGGTGCAGTGTATAGAGTCCATTGGCTCGCAGCACACCAACCCGGCATTCAAAAGCACCCTTGAACAAATCCGGATCGATGTGGAAGCGGGAGCGACACTTTCCGAATCGATGGCCCGTCATCCACGCGTTTTCGATTCGCTTTATACCAACATGATTGCCGCAGGTGAAAGCGGCGGGATCCTGGACACAATTCTGCAGCGCCTGGCCATATTCATCGAAAAATTAGTCAAGCTGAAACGGGCTCTGCGCTCGGCCATGATTTACCCCTCCGTCATCCTGACCATCGCAGTCGGCGTTGTCGGAGTCATCCTGTGGAAAGTAGTTCCGGTATTTCGCACCCTGTTTGCGGGATTCAACGTCGAGCTCCCGCTCGCCACGCGGGTGGTCATAGGCTTTTCGAGTTTTCTGGAAAGCTATTTCCTGCTGGTGATCCTTTTTATCGGGCTTGCAGCCTTCGGGCTTCGCAGTTTCAACCAAACCGAAAACGGCCGCAGGACAGTCGACCGCACTCTGCTGGCAACGCCTATCCTGGGGGATATTTTGCGAAAGATTGGAGTGGCGCGTTTCACCCGGACCCTGGCAACCCTTCTCTCGAGCGGCGTCCCCATTTTAGAAGGGCTGGAAATCACCGCGCGGACCGCCGGCAACTCCGTTCTGGAGGACGTGGTCCGTTCGCTGCGCAAGCATATCGAGGAAGGCAAAACCATCGCCGAACCAATGCGGGAGTCGAAATTTTTCCCGCCCATGGTTACCCAAATGGTGTCCGTCGGCGAATCCACTGGCGAATTGGACACTATGCTGGTTAAAGTTGCCGATTATTACGAGGAGGAGGTGGACGTAGTCGTCGCCGGAATGCTCACCATCCTGGAGCCGGTCATGCTCGTGATCCTCGGAGTTATCGTGGGCGGTATTGTCATTTCAATGTACATGCCGATGTTCAAGCTCATCCGAGTACTCTCAGGCGGATAGGATCCTGCCGCGGAACCATCGCGGATGTCGCCCGGCAGGTCCGGAAAAAGCAGGATTTTTGCTTCCCAACATCATGGATGATAAAACCAGGTCTCTCTTTTTCCCATCCCTGTTCACTTCCGCAGAAAAGCGGGCGAACCAGAATACAGGCCCGCGGGGAAAGGGGCCCCGAACCGATCTGAAATGGCCGCTCCTCTGGCTTATAGGGCTAAGGGCATTAATCCTGCTGGTCGTGGTGAACCTTGCCGATCCCCTCGGCCTCCTGCCGGCAAAGCTGGGCAACTTTCAGTTCCTCCCGTTTTTCAACATCATGGTCGTTGCACTGGCGCTCAGCTATCTGGCTCTCTGGTGGCAGGGCAAGTGGCCAACGGTGCAACTTTGTCTTCAGGCAGCGCTCGACCTGACCCTGGCCACGGTCCTGGTTGCTCAAACGGGAGGGATCGAGAGCGTCTTCGTCTCGCTTTACCTGCTCATCATCATTTATTGCAGCCTGCTCCTGGGCCACCAGGGAGGAATGATCGGTGCAGCCCTGAGCACCATCGTCTATTCCGGAATCGTAACGGCCGATTATCTCGGCATCCTGGAGCAGGGAAGCCGAGGACTCGATTTGAAGTATCTGACCTTCCGGATATCCTTGAATGCCGGTGGATTCTTCGCCATTGGGCTCCTGGGTACCTATCTCTACCATCGGTTGCAGCTGGTTCAGAAACAGCTCGAGGAAAAAATAGTCTCGCTTGAACAGCTGCAAAGGCTCAACGAGCACATCGTCAGCAGCATTCGCAGCGGCTTGATAACCGTTGACCTTGAAGGCGGAATCACAGTTTTCAATACCACGGCAGCCGAGTTGCTCGAGGCAGACCGGTCCTCGGTATCCGAGAAGAAAGTCGAGGCATTTTTGGGGACGAGCCTGTGGCAGAACGTCCTAAATGCAGACCTTTTTCAGGATGACAGGCCCCTGCGCCATGAGGACTGGTTCACTTTTGAAAGCGGTACGAAACGCTACCTGGGATTCAGTGTCTCGCCGCTCGTGGACCAGGAGCAAAGACAATTGGGATACGTGATCTCCTTCCAGGACCTGACTGAAATCAAGCGGTTGGAAGCCGAAATCCTCGTGAAAGACAGAATGGCCTCGATCGGCCGGATGGCTGCTGGCATCGCCCACGAGATCCGCAATCCGCTTACCTCTATGCGCGGATCTGTGGAGATTCTCAGATCCCGGCTGAACCTCGCAAAAAGCGATGAGCGGCTCCTGGACATCATGATCCGCGAAAGCGATCGGCTGAACAAATTCGTGGAAGATTTCCTTAAATTTGCCCGGCCCGGCAAACATACCCACGAACGTGTCGACATCGCCGGCTTCCTCAGAGATTCCATAACGCTTCTGCAGAACGATCCGGAGGTGCGTAAAAAGCACAGGGTGGTCCTGAATATCGACTCACCGCCAATCTATGTCCAGGGAAACGTCGACCAGCTTCGCCAGGTTTTCTGGAACCTGACCCAGAATGCCCTGAGAGCAATGCCTGACGGCGGAGGGCTCACCGTTACAGCCGGGAAGACTGATGAGGGAGGAGCGCAAATCCTGTTTCAGGACCAGGGGATCGGAATGACCTCCGAAGAAATCAGCCATTTGTTTCAGCCCTTTCAGGCGGGATTCAAAGGAGGAACCGGCTTGGGGCTCAGCATCATTTACCAAATCATGGAGGATCATCGCGGAAAAATCTATCTGGAGAGCCAGAAGAACGAGGGCACCACAGTCACGCTGGTTTTTCCTCCGGAAGCAGAATCCATCCATTCCCACTTCGAGAGGTAGATGCTCATGCCTTCGATACTCCTTGTTGATGATGAACCCAACATCACCGAAATCATGGAAATAATCCTGACCGAAGAAGGAATGGATGTGACCATCACGAGTTCCGGAAATGAAGCCCTAGCGAAGTTGCGGAACCATTCCTACGATCTGGTGATTTCCGATATCCGCATGCCCGACATAACGGGCGTCGACCTGTTGAAAGCGGCGCAGAATCTGGCGCCGGACACCGTCTTTATAATGATGACCGCCTTCGCCAGCACCGAAACCGCCATCGAAGCCCTGCAGCACGGTGCTTACGAATACCTGACCAAACCATTCAAAATGGAGGAACTGCGTCAGGTGGTGCGGCGCGTTCTGAAAAAAAAGAACAGCCGCGATGAAGCTGTGAACCAACGCGAGGAAATGGATGCCCAATTGGGGCAGAAACTCTTCCAGGCCCTTCATCGTAGCCAGATGATCGGGAAAAGCCCCGGAATGCTCGAAGTTTATCGGACGATCGGAACCGTGGCGCCCACGCTCAGCACGATACTGATCACCGGGGAAAGCGGAACGGGTAAAGGGCTTGTCGCGCGAGCCATCCACGAGGCGTCGAAACGCAGGGAGCAGCATTTTGTCTCCATCAATTGCGGAGCTTTCCCTGAAACACTGCTTGAGAGCGAATTGTTCGGCTATATGAAGGGATCATTCACCGGCGCGACGGGAAACAAGAAGGGCCTGTTCGAAGTCGCCGCAGGCGGGACTATATTTCTCGATGAAGTGACAGAAATGACGCACGCCATGCAGGTAAAACTGCTCAAGGTGCTGCAAGAAAGGCTTGTCCGGCCCCTGGGTAGTTCATCGGAAATCCCGATCGATGTCCGAGTCATAGCTGCCACCAACCGCGACCTTCAAGCCTCCATCCGTCAAGGGCTTTTCCGTGAAGACCTCTACTACCGCATCGCCGTAATTTCCATTCATCTTCCCGCGCTCAGGGAGCGCTCGCTGGATATCGAGCTTCTGGCCCACCATTTTCTCCGAATCTACTGTCAGAAAACCGGGAAAAAGATCAGCTCTTTCTCACCCGCCGCCATGTTACGCCTGACTCAATACCCTTGGCCCGGCAATGTGCGCGAGCTGGAAAATACAATAGAAAGAGCAGTCGCCCTGGAAGAGACGGAACAGGTTCAAATCGATCGGTTGCCCGAATCGGTGCGCTCATTTGCGCCGGTGCCCACACACCAGCACCTGACTTTGCCGAACGAGCCGTTTGATCTCGAAGGCTACCTGGCTGATATAGAAAGAAGCATTATCCGCCAGGCTCTGGCCAAAGCTGAAGGGAATCAAACCTTGGCAGCCCACCACCTCAAGCTGACCAAGCCATCCCTGCGGCACAGACTTCAGGTACTTGGTATTGATGCCGCCAGCTTTCGTCGTGGCAGTTCGGACCATTCTTCTTAGTGCCGCATTTGAACACATGACGAATTTCATCACTCCCATGAAATGAAATTCCTCACTCTTTAGTCTGTGCCGTGCTAGACCTTGTTGCAGCAACCTCCGCGCAATCCCAGGTATTCCAATAAGCCAAATGTTTAAAATGCTTTAGATCTTAATCTTGTGCATGGGCATTTTGCCCTGCCATTGGCACGCTGATTGCATTAATAACTGCTGAACGGTAAAACGGACAATCCACCCCATCGGACGCAGGAGAATATTAAATGAAGAATGAAAATGGCTTTTCACTTGTTGAGCTTTTAATAGTCGTGGCGATTATTGCCATCATCGCCGCCATTGCTGTACCCAGCCTACTGACCTCCAAACAGGCAGCCAATGAAGCTGGTGCCATCCAGGGATGCCGTACCATAGGCTCCGCAGAAATTGCCTATGCCGCGACCAATAACCAGCTATACACGAATTTGACTAGTCTCGTCTCCGGCAATTACCTCGATGGCCGGTTCACTGCCAGCGGCTTCAACGGCTACACCTACGCTTCCGGCGCAGTGGCAAGCGGTGTCGGCGCCGGCGACGTTCCCAATGCGTTTGAGTTCGTTGCCACTCCCGCCACCGGCGGAGGCAGATACAGCTACGGCATCGCCCCCGACCAGGTGGTACGTTATCTGGCGGTGGTCAGCGGAGCCGCGGCACCCGCAGGTCTAAACCCAGGCGACCCGATCGGCAAGAGGTAAAGCAGGGTAAGACACGATATTCCAGCGGCGGCTTCGCTTAATCGAGGCCGCCTTTTCTTTTCAGGCCTGTCCCGCTTCGTGCGACAAGCGCAGTTCCATCAACGGAGGTCATGCCCATTCTCCGAGAGCGCCGGTATTTCCTGATCGCCTATGTACTGCAGATTGCAGCCCTCCTGGCCGTAATAATTCCCTTTCTCCGATTCAACAATTTGCTGGAATGGGATTTTCCGGGGCATTATGCAGCCATATGGCATCTGAAGCAGAATCTGCTGCCCTGGCCTACGGGATGGAATCCCTACTTTTACTGCGGTTACCCGCAGGGAATTTTTTATCCGCCTGCGACACATTTCCTGGCAGCGCTGCTCAGCTTCCCCTTGGGAATCGCAGGTTCGATGAAAGCATGTATCACTATTAGTCTCCTCGTCCTGCCGGCATCATTCTATTTTTTCTGTTCCCGATTCGGCCTCGATGATCTGCAGGCCGCCGTCGGTTCCACCTGGATGACCGCTCTTCTCTTCATCAGCGGCGAACTGCTGGGAACCTGGAGTTTCGGAGCCGATCTGAGATCGATTCTTAATGTCGGGCTTTTTTCGAATACACTGAGTCTTCCGCTGCTGTTTGTTTTTTTTGTCGCAAGCAGTCCATCCATTGGCCCCCGGAACTGGAAACGCTCTGCACTGCTTCTGGGTATCCTGTTCTTGACACACCCGTTATCAGCATTGATCGGGGTTTTCTTTCTCGTCAGCACCGGGATCGCTCAGTCTGCATCGGCTTCGTATTTAAGCGCCGAAAATTGGAGAATATTTCTCCGCGTGCCAGCCGTCGCTGTGATGCTGGGTTCATTTTGGATCATCCCCTATGCCTCTTTCCGAGACTTCATGAATACGGGTATGATTCCAGCCCAATGGTCAGCAGTGGTTCAGCTGATCGTTTTCAACGGATTGATCCTAGCCCTGCAATGCCGCGCCGAAAAACAACTCAGGCCCTTACTTTTGCTTTATGTGTTGATTGCCAATTTCATCATTATCGGCTCGCTGTGGCAGATAGGGCTGCAGTTCACCCGACTCACGATCTACCTGCTATTCCTGATACCGGTTTTCCTTGTGAGCCGGATTCAATCGAGGCCCCTTCTTCTGGCACTGGCCGGGCTCGCAGTTATGGTCGGATTCTACGGTTATCGATACAGCGGAATAAAACCGCGCGGGGTTCCCGATTTTGCCATACCTGATTTCGGAAAGGTTGGCGGGCGGATCTTATCCGTGGCGCCGGGATCACACCTCCCCTCCTATCATGTCAATCATGACCCAATACCAGTTGCGACCGGAAACGAAGCTACCTTGGGGCTTTTCATCGAGGGTAGCCTCAATGGGAAATTTCTTGGAAACCTGATGCGGTCGCTGGAACCCGAAGCCTATATCTGGGGAACGCCTACGGAGGTGGTGACGCCCGGCATCCTCGGAAATGAGTATGCCGGTTACATTCGAGAGAGGCTGAACCTGTTCGGCATCCGCTATATTTACACCGACCTCCGCCTGGAATACCTTCTGGGTTCGCCAATCCCGCTCTCGAAGCGTTATCTAAACAGTTACCCTGCCCCGCGTTTGAAATCGCCGCAGGAAACGGAAGCTTTCACCCGCCGATACCATCTTCGCGAAGGGATGCTGGATTTCTTTTTATATGACATGGGGTCCGGGGCTTTGGCCGAAGCCCTTCCCTATGTTCCAAGTGTCCCTTCCAGCGATTGGAAGCTCACGAGCCGCCAATGGTTCCTCGAAATGCGGGGAGTACCCGTATTTACGGATCGTCCGATCCCCGCCGGGGTGCGCGCTGCACTGCCTGGAGAATCGCTGGAGAACATCATTCAATCAGAGGGCGGCAGGACAAATCTCGTTCAGCATCCGTTCCTCTCAGCCCATACCGGTTCTGGTAAAAACAGGGTACTTCCCGACATGGGAGCTAACTCTGAACGGGAAACCGGCACCTGTTTATCGTGCGTCGCCGAACCTGATACTGGTTTTTGGCCAAGGCGATGCTGTGCTCCAGTATCAGCGTCCCTGGCAGGAATTCGCCGGCCTCGCCATATCTCTTATTGGAATGGTGTTTTTGATATTTTTATAGTAATGCTTCGACTTCATGTCGACTGGAGCCGCACTTCCAATCGTTAACATCGAGCCGACGAAGCATTCTGCCCTTGCCCTGAAAACAGGCAGCCTATGTAAGCCTGCCTGGCTAAATCAATATCACTGACGGACAATGCAACAGCGGATGATATGGCTCGCCTCGGTGCGGGATTCAACAAGCTCATGCTGGGAAATTTCATTTTATATGCGAGTTGCGCTCCGTATCGGAACTATGGGGCCGGTCAGGCTTTCCGGCCTCGAGGGGTGAAGACCGCAAAAAGGGACCCGCCAAGGAGCGTTGCCAGGGATAGAGTCAGTCCCCAATAAAACATTCTGGGCCGGAAAAAAAATTCGACGCGATGATTTCCCGCTGGCACGGCAACAGCACGGAATGAGTAATTGGCGCGAAGAATCTCGCTCTCTTTTCCGTCCACCCGCGCACTCCATCCGGGATAGAAGGTATCCAGAAGCACAAGATACCCGTCCGTCGCCGCGTTTACCTGGCAGGCGACCTTCTGGGCTCGATACTCCAGAATCCTGACCGCGCCGCCGCTCGGTTCGCCCGACCTCTCCCCGGCCGGGCCATCCTCGAGAACTATCGTGCTGCCAAAATTGAAGTCGGGACGAAGAAACCTTTTCAGAGCATCCTCGTGTGAACGTGCCCGTTCGACATTCGGGACAAAGTAAGCGCGGCCTATCGTGTTCTCAATCCAATAGGCATAGAGTAGTGCATCGCTATGAGTGTCAAACGACCGGATGAGGTGGAGGCGAGGATCGCTTAGCTCTCTCACCGAAAGAAGAATGGGTGAGTTGATCTTCTGGAGCAGGTTGAGCATTAACGGCAGAGGCATTCCGGCTGCCGCACGCCAGAGTTCCTCCGATTCACCGGTGTTAAGCAAATCGACGCCACGGGCCAGCGAATATTGCAGCCCGTTCAGAATTCCATAGTAAGGCAACCCCGACCGGCGGGCAAAGAGACTGGACCAGGCGCCGGATCGGTTGGGGGCCTTGACCCTGATTTCCTGAGATGGGGACGCGGTTTCCCCTGCGGGTGGGAAGACGCGGTAGGGTTCCTTGGGCCCGCTCGCCTGCAGATAGGAATTCACCTCGGGGATAAAATCAACATCGACATCGGACATCAAAGGTGAAAGCCTCAAATTCGCCGGCACTAAATCCGCCGCCAGCACCAGAAGCAGAAGTCCCCCTGCCAGACTTGATCTTCGGACAAACGGAGAAACAAGAATGAAAACCGCCGTGAGTAGCAGGATCGCACCGGAAGATAAAACGGACTGCCGCAATTGCGCCAGGATGGCTGGAATGTCCTTGGGAATGGGTGCACCTGCCGTGCCCTGATTTAACCACTGTATGAGCCGATCGGGGTGATATCCCCAGTAAAACCACATCCCCAACAGAAGCCCGGCAACCAGGATCCCAGCCGCACCCGTGGCAAGCAATTGCCGTCTCCTGCGAAACCCGCCCTCTTCGGCATTCAGCACCACCTCCACACCTAAGCCCGCCATAACCGACAAAGCGAGGGTAGCCAGCAGAAAATATTTCGACGGGTATCGCCCCAGGCGGAACAGAAACAGGTGGTCGAACAACCACTGGTGAAGCGGGTTGAATCTTCCCAGGGCGAAAAACAGGCTTACCCCTGTCATTGCCGCGAAAACATTCAAAATGCGTCGTCGCCTGGAAAGAAATGAGACAGCCGCTAGGAAAATGGAGCTGGCTCCGAGGAAAATCGATACCAGGTACCCTTCTCTGCCATGGTGCCAGGCTTCACCCCAAAATGTTGCCAGGCCAAGCGTATACGGGTTGCCGTACAAATTTGGGATCAGTGTATTGATAAGGTCCATGGGGTGGGTGGACCAGGCGCCAACGCTGAAATAGTCCAGTCCCGCGCCCCGCATGGACCGGGGCATTAGCTCCAGCGTGGGCAGAATCTGAACCGCGGCAAATCCCGCTCCGAAGGCAGCCCCTGCAAAACCCACGCCGAGCATGCGTCGCGCGGCACCGATTTTGTCGGGGAAATCGAGGAAATACAGGATCGAGATACCAGCAAGAAACCAGAATACACATTGGAAGATGATAGGGTCGAAAGCAATCGCCTGGAGTGCAAGCAGGCCGCCTAGAACAAGGCTGCGGCGGAGCCGGTTCTTTTCCAGAGACCAGCAATATGCCCAGCCAATCCAGGGCAGTAAAGCCACCGTAGGAACGAAAGTATACAAATTCAGAAAAGAGAGGACCGTCCCTGAAAATTGGTAAATCAAGGCGCCGGACATTGCGGGAAGAGGCTGCATTCCTAAACGACGCTGCAGGAAATAGAGCCCGGTGCCGGCAACCACCGGGTGAAGGATGAAGTGCAACTTGAAAGCATAATTAAAAGGCAGAAGCAGGTGGAGCAGGTTCGTCGGGTAGAACGCCATATAGTTGGGGTTCGCCAGCATCGGCTGCCCCAGATATATGAACGGATTCCAGAGCGGGAATTCCCCCCTTGCATAAGCTTCGATCAGGACGCGTCGAAGCGGATAATGGAAATTCAAAATGTCGCGAAAGTAGAAATTCTTGGAAGAAAAAAGCGGGTCGGCGAAAAAAAGAACTCCCCCTAAAATCAGCAGTATTGGATACCAGAGGTCCGGCCCCTTCCACCAGGCCTCTTTGAAACCAGGTTCGTAATGCACGTCAAGCATCCACTCATCCTTCTTGGAGGGGTTTTCGTCCCAGGTAATAAAAAGCCGCGGCCAGATGAGCAGCTTCGGGCTTGCGGTTGAGCCAGCGGTCCACATGCTTCAGAAAGAACGTCAGCCAGCCGGATAGCCCGTTCAGTACCAACCGCCCGACCCTCGAGTTACCGCCGGGAAGCAGCAGCCTCAGGTATTCGCGAAAAAGCACAAGCAGCGCCGACGTGGGCCCGGTCAGCACCCGGAGCGTAATTTTCTCAAATCCTGCCGTCAGGACCTCAATCCCGCTCATCGTGTACCTCTGATAATCGCCCGGGTATTCATGAAAGGGGAATACGAAGGGGATCATCATCTGGACATATCCTCCGGGTTTCACCACACGAAACATTTCGGCGACCAAAGCCCTCGGATCAGAGACGTGCTCAATAACCGCATTACAGGTGATGGTGTCGAAGCAGGAATCCTCCAAGGGAAGATTGGTCCCATCTCCCACTATATCGACAGAATCGAAGGCATCTACATTGAGATTGACGACTCTCGGATTCTCCCTGCCCGGTCCGCCGCCGATGCTGAGGATCAGGGTCTCCAAACCGCGAGTATCGTAGATCCAGGAATGCTGCAGAGCCAGGGCTTCATCGTAAACGATGGAAGGGGGTTTGATTGCCTCTCGAACCCGCGCTTGCCAGGTTCCATGGCGGCGATACTCTTCGGCCATGCGGGAACCTCCGGGATGCTCGGAGAGCAATTGAGAAAATCGGGCCCTCTGAGAAGGCAATAGCAAAAGGGGAATCCCGCCGGTGAGCACGGGGTAGTGTTCCCCGCACCTGGTGCAGGCGATCGGGGAATGGCTTCCGTCCCATCGCAGCGGAAAGAAGCAGGCCGGGCAACGCAGGAGGTTCCAGACCCGGAGCAAAATCGATTTTCGTACGGTGTCCGACATCCAGCCAGGCCTCGTCAGGGTAGTGGGCCAGGAATCACAACATTGCCGTCGGGCTCGCCTATGGATCTGGCATCAATCTCATTTTGCCGAATCTGGGCCGCGCACCGAGCCTATTCCGAAAAAAAGGGCGAGGATGGCTCCTCGCCCTTGACAGGTATCTTTAGGCAGAAGCACGATCAGGCGAGATCGGCTTTCTTAACCTTGAGTACATCCAAGTTCAGCGAGCCTGAAAGGAGGTCCGATTCCACATCCAATTCGCCGGCTGGCGCCTCTTCGGGAACGATCTGTTCCGTCAGGCGGACATTGCGATAAAATTCCATCCCTGTCCCGGCGGGAATCAGGCGCCCCATGATAACGTTTTCCTTGAGGCCGCGCAGGTAGTCGACCTTGCCGCTGATTGCAGCTTCGGTCAGCACACGCGTTGTCTCCTGGAACGAGGCCGCCGAAATGAAACTGTCGGTTGAGAGCGAAGCCTTGGTAATTCCAAGGAGCAGAGGGCGTCCTTTCGACGGTTGTCCGCCCGCTGTCTCGACGCGCTCATTTTCCTCGTAGAAGCGGAACTTGTCCACCTGTTCATCCAGAAGGAATTCCGTATCCCCCACTTCTTCCACTTTGATCCAGCGCATCATCTGGCGCACGATCGTTTCGATGTGCTTATCATTGATGTTGACGCCCTGAAGCCGGTAGACCTCCTGGATTTCATTAACCAGGTAGCTCTGCAGCTCTTTTTCGCCCAGAACTCTTAAAATATCGTGCGGGTTGCGGGGGCCGTCCATTAGCGCTTCACCGGCCTTCACGTACTCGCCTTCCTGCACATTAATGTGAACACCGCGAGGCAGCAGGTATTCCTTGATGATTCCGCTGTCGCTATGCACTTCGATCTTGCGCTGGCCGCGCACGAGCCCGGCATATTTGACGGTTCCGTCGATCTCAGTAATGACCGCGGTTTCCTTCGGTTTGCGCGCTTCGAACAGTTCGACGATGCGGGGCAAACCTCCGGTGATATCCTTGGTTTTGCGAGTTTCGCGGGGGATCTTGGCCAGAATGCTTCCCGGGAAAACCTCTTCGTGATCCTCAACCCAGAGGTGAGCTTTGGAGGGCAAGAGATAAGCCTTAACCACTTTCCCTTTTTCGTTCTTGATGCAGATCTGGGGCTGATACTTTTCATCCGAGGACTCGGTGATCACCTGGCGGACCAAGCCGGTGTTTTCGTCTCTCTCTTCCTTGACGGTAATTCCCTCATGGATGTCTTTGAATGAAACTGCGCCTCCGAACTCCGTGAGAATGGCAAAGGAATAGGGATCCCATTCCACCAGAACCTGTCCGGGCTTGATGCGCTGCCCTTCCTTGACTTTCAGGGTAGCGCCGTACGCGATGGAATAGCGCTCCTTTTCCCGGCCCGCATCGTCGGCGATGATCAGCGTCCCGTTGCGGTTCATGACCACCAGGAATCCCTCCCGGTTGGTAACATGCTGGATGTTCAGGAATTTGACGATACCTTCGTTCTTTGATTCTTCCGTCGACTGTTCATGGGTCCGGCTCGCCGTTCCGCCGATGTGGAAGGTTCTCATCGTCAGCTGCGTGCCGGGCTCGCCAATGGACTGCGCCGCGATGACACCTACAGCCTCACCGAGATCCACCATGTTGCCGGTCGCCAGGTTACGTCCGTAGCACTTGATACAGACGCCGCGCTTCGCCTTGCAGGTCAGCACGGAGCGGATCTTCACCCGCTCGATACCGGCGGCCTGGATATCCGCCGCCAGGCTTTCGGTGATCTCCTGGTTGACCCCCACTATGGGCTCGCCGGTCAGCGGGTCTTTCACGTTCTCTAGCGACACGCGGCCGACAATACGGTCCCGCAGAGGCTCGATGATCTCCCCGCCCTCGGTGATGGAGGTTACGTAGATGCCATCAAGGGTGCTGCAATCGAGCAGCGAAATGATGACATCCTGGGCGACGTCGACCAGCCGGCGGGTCAGGTATCCTGAATCGGCGGTCTTTAAAGCCGTGTCTGCCAACCCTTTGCGCGCGCCGTGAGTCGAAATGAAGTACTGCAACACGGTCAAACCTTCCCGGAAATTCGCCGTAATCGGCGTCTCGATGATCTCGCCGGAGGGCTTCGCCATCAGACCGCGCATTCCCGCGAGCTGCCGGATCTGCTGTTTGCTGCCGCGGGCACCCGAATCGGCCATGATATAGATCGGATTAAACTCCTTTCCAGTCTGGTCCTGGGTCGCCATTTCACGGAACATTTCATCGGATACGCGCTCGGTCACATCCGACCAGATGTCGATGATTTTGTTGTAGCGCTCCCCGTCGGTGATCGCACCGTCCTGGTACTGCTTTTCAACCTCAATCACGCTTTCGCGTGCCTGCTCGACAAGGGTACCCTTGTTGTCGGGGACAATCAGGTCTTCGATCCCGATCGAGATCCCGGCTTTGGTGGCGTGAAGGAATCCCAGATCTTTCAGGTCGTCCAGCATTCCGACGGTGACATCCAGGCCAAAATTCAGGTAGCAGTAATTCACCAGCTGCTGCAAGCCTTTCCGCTTGAGCAGGCCGTTGATGAAAGGCATTCCTTTGGGCAGGATGGAATTAAAAATCAGCCGGCCGACCGTGGTGTTGATGAACTCGTTGTTTACCTCGCGAACTTCCGCGCGGGTCACGGCCTGGTTGTCGTACTGGGAGGTCAGGTCCATCAGCAACCCGGTATAGCGATAGCGGATCGGGGTGAGACGCTCGACAACCCCATTCTCGAGGGCGAACATGACTTCATCATAGGAACCAAAAGCCCGGCTATCGCCCTTGGTGCCCTTTTTTTCTTTGGTCAGGTAGTAGCAGCCGAGCACGATATCCTGGCTCGGGATGGCAATCGGCTGCCCGTTGGCCGGCGACAGGATATTGTGGCTGCTGAGCATCAGGACCGATGCCTCAATCTGCGCTTCAGGCGAAAGCGGGATATGAACCGCCATCTGGTCGCCGTCAAAGTCGGCGTTGAATGCGGCGCAGACCAGGGGTGGAATCTTGATTGCTTTCCCTTCGACGAGAACCGGTTCGAAAGCCTGGATGCCCAGCCGGTGCAACGTGGGAGCACGGTTCAGCAGCACAGGGTGATCCTTGATGACTTCTTCGAGGATGTCCCAGACGACCGATTCCTGGCGCTCGACCATTTCCTTGGCGCCTTTAATGGTCGCAGCATGGCCTTCCTTCTCCAACCGGTTGTAAATGAACGGCTTGAAAAGTTCCAGGGCCATCTTCTTGGGCAGGCCGCACTGATGGAGTTTAAGCTCCGGTCCCACCACAATCACCGACCGTCCGGAATAATCCACGCGCTTGCCCAGTAGATTCTGACGGAAGCGCCCGGATTTCCCTTTAAGCGTGTCGCTCAGCGATTTCAGAGGGCGATTGTTGGCGCCGCGCAGCACGCGGCCGCGGCGGCCGTTATCAAACATGGCATCGACCGCTTCCTGCAGCATCCGCTTCTCGTTGCGGATGATGACCTCCGGCGCCCGCAGCTCCATGAGCTTCTTGAGCCGGTTGTTGCGGTTGATGACCCGGCGGTAAAGGTCGTTCAGGTCCGACGTGGCGAATCGGCCGCCATCGAGCGGAACCAGCGGCCGGAGCTCCGGCGGAATGACAGGGATGACATCCAGAATCATCCATTCAGGCTTGTTGCCCGATTTTCTGAAGGCGTCGACCACCTTCAGGCGCTTGGCAAATTTGACCTTCTTCAGCTGGGAGGTCTCGGTTTTCATCGAAATCCGCAGCGAATCCGACATTTCGTCGACGTCAACCTGGCGCAGGAGTTCCTTGATCGCTTCGGCGCCCATCATGGCTTTGAAACGCCCCGGGTATTCCTGCACGAGCGCTCTGTATTTTTCTTCGGAAAGCAGCTCCTGTGCTTTGACCGGAGCCTCTCCCGGATCGATCACCACGTAGGCTTCAAAATAAAGCACGCGCTCGAGATCACGCAGGCTCATGTCGAGCAGGTGCCCGATCCGACTCGGCAGCCCTTTGAAAAACCAGACGTGGGAACAGGGCGAAGCCAGCTCGATATGCCCGAGCCGCTCGCGCCGCACTTTCGATAAGGTCACCTCCACGCCGCATTTATCACAGGTCACCCCGCGGTATTTCATGCGCTTGTATTTGCCGCAGAGGCACTCCCAATCGGTCACTGGACCGAATATCCTTGCACAGAACAGGCCGTCTTTCTCCGGTTTGAATGTCCGGTAGTTGATGGTCTCGGGCTTGGTGACTTCGCCGCGCGACCAGGCTTGGATTTTCTCCGGAGATGCAAGGCTGATTCGAATACTGTCGAAATCAGTGCTCAGATCGGACTTTTCAATAGCATCTTTAAAACTTCTCAATTTTGCCCCTCCAGCTCTAGAGGTTATTCTTGCCTAAACTGTTCTGACGTGCCGGCGGTTTCCGGTCTCCGGGGCTTCCGCTGGATCAGCTCTACATCCAAGCAGAGGCTCTGCAGCTCGCGAATAAGAACGTTGAAAGACTCGGGAATTCCCGGCGTGAATTGCGATTCGCCCTTCACAATGGCTTCGTAAATCTTGGTTCTGCCTTGGATGTCGTCCGACTTTGCGGTCAGAAGCTCCTGCAGGATGTTGGCGGCGCCATAGGCTTCCAGCGCCCATACTTCCATTTCTCCAAATCGCTGGCCGCCGAACTGGGCTTTGCCCCCCAGCGGCTGCTGGGTGATAAGTGAGTACGGGCCGATGCTGCGGGCGTGGATCTTGTCGTCCACCAAGTGAGACAGCTTCAGCATATAGATGTAGCCGACCGTAACCTTCTGATCGAAGCGTTCCCCGGTCATGCCGTCAAACAGGTCCACCTTCCCGCTTTCGGGTAGGCTGGCGCGACGGAGCATTTCCTTGATCTCCGATTCGGAAGCCCCGTCAAAAACCGGAGTCGCGAAAAACAATCCCAGCGACTTGGCGGCCCATCCGAGGTGGGTTTCCAGGATCTGCCCGACATTCATACGGGAGGGGACACCCAGGGGATTCAACACGATTTCCACGGGCGTGCCGTCCGGAAGATAGGGCATGTCCTCTTCCGGGAGAATGCGCGCGATAACACCCTTGTTGCCGTGCCGGCCGGCCATCTTGTCGCCCACTGACAGCTTGCGCTTCATCGCAACATACACTTTCACCATCTTGATGACGCCGGGCGGAAGCTCGTCGCCCCGGCGCAGCTTGCTAAGATTTTCCTCGTGAAGCGTCCGGAGGATCTGGATCTGCTTCTCTGTCTTCTCTTCGAGCTTTTTGATGGCCTCGTATACTTTGCCTTCCTTCTCGGCCTTGAAATCGGATTTGATCTTGTTGAGCTCGGTCGAGCTTAGCTCCAGGAGCATGGAGCGGATCAGCTTGGTTTTCTTTTTGAGAAGGACGTCGCCCGAACGGCTGAGGACATCTTCGGGCAAAATCTCTCCCGATAGGATATCGACCAGCCTCTTGTTGCGTTCTTCCTTGATGATTCGGATCTCGTCGTTGAGATCCTTCTCCATCTTTTCAACCTGCTCCTGCTCGATCCTCTTCGCACGTTCGTCTTTGGGCACTCCCTTGCGGGAAAAGATCTTCACGTCGACCACGGTTCCTTCGATGCCCGGCGGAGTTATAAGAGAAGCGTCGCGGACTTCTCCGGCTTTTTCGCCGAAGATGGCGCGGAGAAGCTTTTCCTCGGGTGAAAGCTGAGTTTCGCCTTTGGGCGTAACCTTGCCCACCAGCACATCTCCCGGCCTCACTTTCGCACCGATCCGGATGATCCCGCTTTCATCAAGGTCGCGCAGGGAGGCGTCGCTGACATTCGGGATGTCACGCGTAATTTCCTCCGGTCCGAGCTTCGTATCGCGCGCCTCGATTTCGAGCTCTTCGATGTGAATCGAAGTATAACTGTCCTCCTTGACCAGCTTCTCACTGACCAGGATGGCGTCCTCGAAGTTGTACCCGCGCCAGGGCATGAAGGCGACCAAAACGTTCCTCCCAAGGGCCAATTCGCCCTTGTCGGTGCAGGGTCCGTCGGCCAAAACCTGGCCGCGGACCACGCGGTCGTTGCGCTTGACCAGCGGAGCCTGGTTGATGCACGTGTTCTGGTTGGAGCGCTTGAACTTGGTCAGCGTATAAATGTCGACGCCGGCATCGCGCGCCTTTTTCCCATTTTCGCCGTCGCTTTCGACGCGGACGATAATGCGGGTGGAATCGACACTGTCGATAACTCCTGAGCGTTTGCAGATGACCACAGCCCCGGAATCCTTCGCCGTAATGTACTCCATGCCCGTCCCGATATAGGGAGCTTCGGCTCGAAGAAGTGGGACGGCCTGGCGCTGCATGTTCGATCCCATCAGGGCGCGGTTCGCGTCATCGTGTTCGAGGAACGGGATGAGGCTCGCAGCGACGCTGACCAGCTGCTTGGGGGATACGTCGATGTATTGCACCTGCTCCCGCGGAACCAGGGAGAAATTGCCGGCAATACGGGCATCGACTCGTTCGGCCCTGATGTGACCGTTCGTATCCAGCTCGACGTTGGCCTGGGCGATCACGCATTTTTCCGCTTCCCAAGCCGTCTGGTAGAAAGAGTACGGTTCGAACTGGGCCGGCCGCTTGGCCGCGGCCTCGGCTTTTCTGTTTTCGCGCTCGACCGCTTCGCGCTCCAAGTGTTCACCAACCTTGAAGTGGGTGTCACCGGGATACACGATGTTTACGAAATCCAGGACGCGCCCTTCCTTTACCTTCCGGTAGGAAGACTCGATGAAGCCGTACTCGTTGATGCGCGCGTAACAGCTCAGAGAGGAAATCAGGCCGATGTTCGGGCCTTCCGGCGTCTCAATAGGGCAGATTCGGCCGTAGTGGGTCGGATGAACGTCGCGCACTTCAAACCCGGCGCGCTCTCGGCTCAAGCCTCCCGGCCCGAGAGCCGAAAGACGGCGCTTGTGGGTGATTTCAGAAAGCGGATTCGTCTGGTCCATGAACTGGGAAAGCTGGCTGCTTCCGAAGAATTCGCGGATCGAGGCCATGACCGGCTTGGCATTGATCAGGTCGTGCGGCATCGCCGTGGTCATTTCCTGGTGAACCGACATCTTCTCCTTGATGGCGCGCTCCATGCGAACCAGGCCGATGCGGAACTGGTTTTCCAGCAGCTCGCCGACGGCGCGGACGCGGCGATTACCCAGATGATCGATGTCGTCCACTTCGCCCACCGCCTTGGAAAGCTTCAGAGCGTATCGGATGACGGCATAGAAATCATCGGCGGTCAGGGTGCGCTGCTCGAGGGGCGTGTTGAGTCCCAGCTTGATGTTGAATTTAAGGCGCCCGACTTTGGAAAAATCATATTTTCGGGGATCATAGAACATCCCCTCGAATAAAGCGGTTGCTGTTTCGAGTGTCGGCGGATCGCCGGGCCGCTGCTTGCGATAGATCTCAATCAAGGCATCCGACTGCGACTTGATATGGTCTTTGCGCAGAGTCAGGCTCAGGGTCGCGCCCACGTTTTCGCGATCAGGGAAGAAAACGTCGAGGCCATCGATTCCGGACTCGCTCAGGGTATTGATGGTATTGGCGGTGACCTCGGTATTCGACTCGATCAGGATTTCGCCGGTCTCGTGGTTGATTACTTCAGAGAGCGACATGGCGCCTTCAAGGCCTTCGAGCTCCATACGAATTTCGCTCACGCCGCCTTTGATCAGCTGGTTATACAGACCCTCGGAAATTTTCTTGCCCTTGGCGACAATGACGCCTTTGCCTCTGGAGTCCTTGATGTCGTCGCTGGACCGGGTTCCGATCAGGTCTCGTCCCAACGTGCGGTAAAGCAGCTTCCCCTCCCACCGGATCCGGACGGGCTCGTAGAAAGCTCGTAAGATTTCCGTGTCGGCGTTCAATCCCAGCGCCCGCAGGAAAGTGGTCGCAAGGAATTTCCGCTTGCGGTCAATGCGGACGTAGAGGATGTTCTTCTGATCGTATTCAAATTCCACCCACGAGCCGCGATAGGGAATGATTTTGGCGAGGATAAAGGTGCGCCCGGCATTGGATTCGAAGAAAACTCCCGGGGATCGATGCAGCTGGCTGACAATGACGCGCTCGGTGCCATTGATGATGAAAGTGCCATTATCCGTCATGAGCGGGATGTCGCCGAAGTAGACTTCCTGCTCCTTGATGTCGCGGATGCTCTTGCCGTCGGTTTCTGCATCCTTATCCCAAACCACCAGGCGGACCGTAACCTTGAGCGGGACGGCGAAAGTCATCCCTCGCTCCTGGCATTCCTCGACCGTGTATTTTACATTCAAATCGACGGTACTGCCGCAGAACTCGCAGCGCGGATTCTCGATCTCGTTTCGTGCCCCGCAATGGCGGCAGCTGCCGCTTTCCGGATTGTACGGGCTGTTGACGATCAGCTTGTTGCATTCGCTGCAGTTGGCACGCAGATAATTGAGGCCCTTGAGGTTGCCGCATTTACACTGCCAGTTGCCGATCGAATATTCGACAAATTCCAGCGACGATGTGCCGCGGAAATCGTTGATGGGGAACACGGAGTTAAATACCGCCTGGAGCCCCACATCCTCTCGCTCGGCCGGCGGCACATCCATCTGGAGAAAGCGGTGGTACGACTTCCGCTGGACTTCGATAAGGTTGGGGATAGGGATGCTCGTATGAATCTTGGCAAAGTCCATACGGTCCCTGTAAACGTTGGAGGTACTGATATTGGTCATTGAAGGGATAACCTCGACGAGCTCGGTTTGGGTTCAATATGCCTGAGACACCAAAAGGCAGAATGCAGGAGTGAGCGTACCTCTCCTGCTTGTTTCTGCCTTGTGATTTCCGGTATTGAGGACCCGCGGCACGGTGACCTCTTTTGAGATGACACGCCCTCCCGGGGCCACGTGATCCCCGGGAGTCTCAACTACAGCAGCGGGGAAAAGCGCGCAACGGGCAACTAAGGCCTCGCAGCGCGCATGCGCAGAACTTGTCGTCTTACTTCACTTCGACAGTCGCGCCAGCCTCGGTGAATTTTTTCTTGATCGTCTCGGCCTCTTCCTTGGACACGCCTTCCTTAATGGGCTTGGGCGCGCCTTCGACCAGGTCCTTGGCTTCCTTCAGCCCGAGGTTGGTCACTTCACGAACGACCTTGATCACGTTGATCTTCTTGTCGCCTACGGCCGTCAGCACGACCGTGAACTCGGTCTTTTCCTCGGCGGGGGCTGCAGCAGCACCGGCGGCCGGGGCACCGGCAACGGCAACCGGAACGGCAGCCGCGGCGCTGATGCCGTACTTCTCTTCCAGACTCTTCACCAGGTCTGAGATTTCCAGCATCGTGGCTGAGTCGATCCACTCCAAAACTTCGCTCTTGGTAATCGCCATCTTTTGAATCTCCTTCGGGTTTGTAATTTAATAGCGCATCTAAAAATAGCCGTTATTTCTGGATCTGTTTTATGACCAGCCCCAGATCCCGAACCGGTGCCTTCAGTACCGTCGCCAGTCTCTGCAGCGGAGCCTTCAGGAGGAACAACAGTTTGCCGAGCAGGACCTCCTTGGAAGGCATGTTGGCAATGTTCTGAATCTCGCTGGTCGGCACAACCTTGCCTTCGATCAGCGCCGCTTTGAAGGCTACATTCGGATTGGTCTTTGCCACTTCGGTGAGCAGCTTGGCCAGCCCGACGATATCCTTCGGGTGGTAGGCCACTGCCGTCGGGCCCTGGAAGTAAGAGGTAAGCTGTTCCAGCTTTGTTTCCTTGGCCGCCCGGATCGCCAGGGTGTTCTTAACCACCACGTAGCTTCCTTTGATGTCCCGGACTTTGCGGCGCAATTCCGTCGCATCCACGACCTTGAGTCCGCGATAGTCGATCAGGAACGCGCTGTTGATGGAACGGAACTGTTCCTCGAGCGTGGCCACCGACTGATGTTTCTCTTCTCTGTTCATGTCCGTTTCCTAGGCGTGAGATTCCACTGAAGCCTCGTCAATCCAAATGCCGGGGCTCATGGTCGATGATAGGGAGATGCTCCTGATGTATTTGCCTTTGCTGGTCTGCGGCTTCGCGCGCATAACCGCCTCGATCAGAGCCTTGGCGTTTTCATAGATCTGATTGGCATCGAATTGGATCTTGCCGCAAGGGGCATGAATGATCCCGGTTTTGTCGACGCGAAACTCGACCTTGCCCGCCTTGATCTCTCGAATAGCCTTGGCCACTTCGAAAGTCACGGTGCCGGTCTTCGGGTTCGGCATGAGCCCGCGCGGTCCGAGCACCTTTCCGAGCTTGCCGACCGAGCGCATCATATCCGGTGTTGCAACCACAGCATCGAAATCCATCCAGCCGCCTGCGATCCGCTCGACCATTTCTTCGCTGCCGACTTCATCTGCACCGGCATCCTTGGCTTCCTTCACCTTTTCGCCGGACGCGATGACCGCAACCTTTTTGCTCTTGCCGAGACCGTTGGGGAGGACGACAGTCCCGCGAACCATCTGGTCCGCGTGCTTGGGGTCGACACCCAGCTTCATAGCGACTTCAACCGTCTCGTTGAACTTCGCGTAAGACATCTTCTTGAGCAGTTGCACCGCTTCTTCGAGGGAGTAAAGCTTGGTCTCCTTCATCGCGGCGGCCTTCGTATAGTTTTTCCCAGCTTTCGCCATTGCATCACCTCTTGCCGCCCGCTTCGGGCGCGCTTTTTACTAAGCCTCGACTTCCATTCCCATGCTGCGCGCGGTGCCCAGGATGATGTTCACAGCGGCATCCAGATCCGACGCATTGAGGTCCGGCATCTTTGTCTGGGCAATCTCGCGCACCTGTTTCATCGTGACCTTGCCCACCTTGGTCTTGTTCGGCTCTGCAGATCCCTTGGCGATATTGGCCGCTTTTTTGAGCAGGATTGCCGCCGGAGGAGTCTTGGTGACGAAAGAATAAGTGCGGTCGCTGTACACCGTGACCACCACCGGAATAATCAATCCATCCTGCTTTGCGGTCTTCGCATTGAAGGCCTTGCAGAAATCCATGATGTTGAGCCCGTGCGGTCCCAGGGCCGACCCCACCGGGGGAGCCGGGGTTGCTTTGCCCGCCGCCACCTGCAGCTTCACGTTTGCGATAATCTTCTTTGCCATGAGAACTCCCTGCAGGCGCCCCGCCCCCGCATCGCCGGGGACCGGTCAGCGCCGGCGATCTTAAACTTTTTCCACCTGCTCGGATTCCAGTTCCACCGGAGTGGCGCGCCCCAGGATCGTAAGCATTACCTTCAGCGTGTTGCGATCGGGATTCACGTCCTCCACGACGCCGGTAAAGTCCTTGAAAGGACCGTCGATGATCTTGACGGCATCGCCGTGATCAAATGTGAACTTCGGTTTTGGCTGCTCGGCAGTCACCGACACGCGGTTGACCACCTCATTGATCTCCTGTTCGGTCAGCGGCGTCGGCTTTTTCCCGGTCGAGATGAAACCGGTCACCTTCGGAGTGCCGCGCACGACATGCCAGGCCTTGTCGGTCATGTCCATCTCGACAAGGATGTAGCCCGGGAAAGTCAGCTTGGTGGTGACGACTTTCTTCCCGCTTTTCATCTCCACAACATCTTCCGTCGGGATCAGGATCTGGCCGATGCAGTCCCCCAGATCATAAGCCTGGATGCGGTTCATGAGGCTTTCCGCAACCTTCCGCTCATAACCGGAATAGGTGTGGATGATGTACCACTTCTTTTCTCCATCCATGAGTAAGTCTCTCGGACTATTGTGATGCTCGATGGAAGATGTAGGTCATCCCGGTGTTGACAACAGTGTCCACGACCCACAGGAAGAAACCGAAAAAGAACACGGCTACAATGACTACCAGCGTAGTTCCAGTCAGCTCCTGGCGCGTTGGCCAGGAAACATTCTTGAGTTCCTTCTTCGTGTCGACGAGGAACTCCAGGATATTTTTGAAAAACCCTTTGACCTTCTCCAAATATTCTTTCATTTGATTCGACTCCGCGATCGCCGGGTCGGCGGAGAGGTCGGGCCCGGCAACCCGGGCCTTTCGCTCCGCTTGATATAACTGGCAGGCCAGGAGGGACTCGAACCCCCAACATGCGGTTTTGGAGACCGCCGCTCTACCAATTCGAGCTACTGGCCTGCAATAGTCCAGTCCATTGCCGGGGTCCCGCCCCGGACTTAGGGAACAGATACGCCTAGCGCGTTTCCTTGTGAGGCGTATGAGCGCGGCAGATGTTGCAAAACTTCTTGAATTCGAGGCGCTCAGTGGTCGTCTTCTTGTTTTTGGTGGAAGTGTAATTCCTGTTTTTGCACTTCGTGCACTCGAAAATGATCATGTCTCGCATCGCCGTTTCGGTCCTTTACCCGTCTACTCGATGATCTCGCCGATAGATCCGGCGCCTACCGTCCTGCCGCCCTCGCGGATCGCAAACCGCAAACCCTTTTCCATCGCGATCGGCGTGATCAGCTTGATCGTCAGGTTCACGTTGTCGCCAGGCATCACCATCTCCGTCCCCGCCGGCAGCTCCGCCACTCCCGTCACGTCCGTCGTCCGGAAGTAAAACTGCGGCCGGTACCCATTGAAGAACGGTGTGTGCCGCCCGCCTTCTTCCTTGCTCAATATGTACACCGCCGCCTTGAAGTGCGTGTGCGGAGTGATGCTCCCAGGCGCCGCAATCACCTGCCCGCGCTCCACTTCCTTCTTGTCCGTCCCACGCAGCAGCAGACCTACGTTGTCTCCTGCCATCCCTTCATCCAGCAGCTTCTTGAACATCTCCACGCCCGTGCACACCCGCTTCACCGTGTCCCGGATCCCTACAATCTCAATCTCTTCCCCTACCTTCACTTTCCCGCGCTCAATCCTGCCCGTCGCCACCGTCCCACGTCCCGAAATCGTGAAAATGTCTTCCACCGGCATCAAAAACGGCAAGTCCACCTGACGCTTCGGTATCGGTATATAACTGTCCACCGCATCCATCAGCGCCATGATCTGCTTCTCCGCCTCCGGATCCCCTTCCAGCGCCTTCAACGCGCTCCCTCGCACCACCGGTACCTCGTCCCCAGGAAATTCATAGAACGACAGCAGCTCCCGCATCTCCAGTTCCACCAGGTCCAGCAGCTCCGGATCGTCCACCATGTCGCACTTGTTCATGAATACCACGATGTACGGCACCCCTACCTGCCGCGCCAGCAGCAAGTGCTCCCGCGTCTGCGGCATCGGCCCGTCCGCCGCCGATACCACCAGGATCGCTCCGTCCATCTGCGCCGCTCCCGTGATCATGTTCTTGATGTAGTCCGCGTGACCCGGGCAGTCCACGTGCGCGTAGTGCCGCTTCGAAGTCGAATACTCCACGTGCGCCGTCGCAATCGTGATCCCCCGCTCCTTCTCTTCCGGCGCGTTGTCGATCGAATCAAAACTCCTCACCGTGATCTTCGGGTCGAACTTGTGCAGTACCTGTGTGATCGCCGACGTCAACGTCGTCTTCCCGTGGTCGATGTGTCCGATCGTCCCTACGTTTACGTGCGGCTTGCTCCGATCAAATTTTTCCTTCGCCATATCTCTCTCCTAGCTTCTCCCGGCTAAGTGTAACTTGATAATTGCTCAGCGGTGTATCCGAAGAATCCTCGAGCCGCCTACGACGCACAACACCCGCTCTGGAGCCCACGACCAGGATTGAACTGGTGACCTCGTCCTTACCAAGGACGCGCTCTACCGACTGAGCTACGTGGGCCCTAAAAAACTGGAGCGGGAGACGGGACTCGAACCCGCGACCAATAGCTTGGAAGGCTATGACTCTGCCAACTGAGTTACTCCCGCTTTCCAAACCAAAATCTGGTGGACAGGGGAGGATTCGAACCTCCGTAGACCCTGAGGTCGCTGGGTTTACAGCCCAGTGCCATTAACCGCTCGACCACCTGTCCAAAAATCTCTGCACGGGGTACCGGGGCTTTCCTTCGGCCATCTGCCGAAGACAACTTCAGGGAGCTTACAGGAGAGCCGGATCGTTCGCCTGCGATCCGGTTGATCCGAACCTATCTGCAGACAAGCCCTTCAAGCGCCGCCCAAGCCCAACCCGCCTATGATCGGCGCTACCTCTGCCAATCCCGCGCGTCCGCGAAAATAGCCCTTCCCCGCCGGTTTTTCATGGAGCTGGCGAAGGGACTTGAACCCCCGACCCGCTGATTACAAATCAGCTGCTCTACCAACTGAGCTACGCCAGCGTCGACAAAGTTTTAAGATTAGCATGACATCGCCGAATCCGCAATCACAAATTGCAGACTTTGCCAAACAAGTTCTGATTTGTGCACCTAACGAGGAAGCAACCCTAGCCGGCAAAGGATGCGATAGAGGAACGCATGCCGGATGCGGGTCAAATGGCTCTCCACCGATTTCAGCTCGGCGTCGGTCCGGTCCAATAGTTCCACGGCTTCCCGGATCCGGGTATCCCGGCTCTCGACGTCGCTTTTCAATCTCAAGGCCCAGGCACTCCGCTCCTCAAACTCCTTCTCCAGGCGCCCATAGGCCTCTTGATACCCCTCGATTACGCGGTCCCGATGGCGTGTTTCCCGCTCCAGGTCTCCCGCCAGGCGCTGAATAGTACCATCCCGGGCGGCTAATTCCTCCCTCATTTTTTTAAATCCCTCATCCCTCTGGAGGATGACGTCCGCCATCTGTTCCTGCATCTGCCGGATGGTTTCCTCGCGCTGCTCTAACTCCTTTTCCATCAATAATTTCATTTGATTGAAATTGTCTTCCCGAATAGCAAACTCGCGGTTTGCCTGTTCTCCCCAAAGGCGTAGGTGTTCGTCCTTTTGTGCAATGACACCCTCGAGGGAACGGCCCCAGCGGCCCAGGCTTTGAATCTCCCGATTGAGAGAATCCAATTCCGCGTTGGCGTTTCGGGCGCGTTCATCCCACTCTTCCAGCAAGGCATCGCTGGGATCCATATATGCGCAACCCGGCGCCCGCGGGGCGGAATCAGCGTGCTTGGAGCACAATGCAATGAAATACATGGGTTTGGCAAACTCGTCCCCCCGGGCCGGAGGCGGCTGAATTATCAGATTTCCATGGGTCTCAAGGGATACCTCGGAGGAGATCAAGGATCCGGCGCGCACCTGCTGGTTCATCAGTTGAACGGAGGCGAAACTCCTGCCGAGTAATTCCAAAAACTCCCCCCGATACAGCTCCCTGACATGGAATGGATTGGAATACCCCCTGTAATCGGAATAAACCGCCCGGTCGGGTGTCGAAATGATGGCAATACCGCCCGGAGTAAGCACACGGCTGATCTCCGCGATCATCTCCGGCTGCCTTGCCGTATGTTCGAGAACTTCAAACGCCACCGCCAAATCGACGGTGCCGGAAGTGAGCGGGAGGCAGGACGCATCCGCCTGAAAAAACGTGAGATTAGGCGCAGGATGGGATGTTCTCGCGGACTCCACTGCGGCGGCATTAATGTCTGCCGCCCACACGGTCTGGGCAAATTTCGCGAGATACGCCGCTCCGTAGCCTTCACCCGAGGCAACGTCGAGCACGGATTTTCCTTGCGCAAACAACCCCGCAAACAAATAGCGATGGTAGTGTTCGTATGCCATCTGCCAACCGCCAGTCCCGGGGATGAAGCGCTCCCCAGTAAAATCCATAACGATAATCCTCCAACTTCGCTCGAACCAATGCCCACGACGAACGCGGCCATGCTGGCCTGCCGGCGAAGCACACCATCCAACAGAAAAACAGATCAGAAAACCACGTTGTTCCTATTGATTTTTCCGGCTCTGCAGCCACAGAGGACCGATGCCCAGCCAGTCGGCGGTCAAGTCGCCTTGAGGTCCAGCTGACACTCTGAGTTCGATGAGAGAATCGGCGGCTCCGTCGAGATCGAGCGGAACCTCAAATGATATCCAGGACCGGTCTTCCAATTTCCGGCCAGGGTCAAAATACCGGCTGTAAACGATCCGTTCGATGCCTGACCGGATAAGCACGATGTCCAGTTGCAGGCCGTCGCCGATGTTGTAGAGATGGGTCGCTGAACCCGTGAGCACCCTGGATCCCGATATCCCCGCCAGCGACGCCCGGATTCGAGCCGGAGTTTCCAGCACGATCGCATTGCGGGTAGTTCCGCTGCGATAAACCGGAAACCGGTGCATTGAGGCCTTGGGACCGTTCCTCTTGCCTGGCGGAGGCGGAAAAGCTTCAAAGCGTCCAGAAAGGTCGATGGCTTTGGCCTCGTCGGCCGAAGCTGACCTGGCCGAATCAACATGGGATAGCCATGGAATCAGAAGGATCATCCATAGGATTTTGATTTTCATAACGCCGGCTGCACGGCCTGGGTTCCCCATCGGCAAGCCGTGAAAGGCCCGCTTGCGGTTTCAACCGGGCCTTTCAATGCTCGATCCGCTTCCAATATTCGGCAAAACTGAACTTAGGGGATTGCTCCGCATTATGGCACCGGATGCACATTTTTTCAGTCACCCTGAACTTGGTTAACTGGAATGGACCGAGACCGGGATGGATCGTTTTCGGACTGCGCGAATGATCCACGGCGGGCAGATGGCATGCCTCGCAAATAACAGCAGCCATCTGCGGAGTTCTTATAACATCGACGAATCCCTGTTGCTCCCCGGCGCCGGCCACATGACAGGTCAGGCAATCCTCATTGAACTGATTCCCTTTGCTCTTCAGACTTTCCAGAGATCTGGAATGCGCGCTCTTTTCCCAGATTTTATATTCCTTCTCATGGCACTTCTTGCAGATCGCAGCGCCGCCATAGTTTCTGGGTGAAGTCAAAGGAGGAGCGCTGCGCGCCTGCCTTTCCTTAAAAGCGGCAACTTCCTTGTGCGCCTGGTCGGCCAATTGAGCCATTTCCGGAAAATCAGGAACATTGGGAGGGAGAGGGATCAGCTGGTTCGAATACTTAGTGATTCTCCCCCGGTCATCCCACTGCAGGTCCAGCATGCCGATGGCGATCCCCAAATGCGCGGCTTCCACGATCACGGTGTTCCCGGTGCGTTCGAGCTCTCGCCCTTCGCTGCTCGGATCGCCATTCACGATCACGTCAAGCGAAGGGAATTTGCGGGCAATGTCATAGATCTCTTCGGGCTTCATCCGGGTGAGGAGAACCGTAAGGTCCGACTGCGATTCCGCCTGTGGCAGCAATTTTTTCAGAGTTTCGTCGACCGACAGCATCCGCCCAAGATCGGGAGCATCGATGGCCGATTTCCCTACTGCCAGGATCCCGATGCGAATGTCCCGGTTTTCTTTTTCCATATGTAGTGTTTGAATCGAGTAGCGCTTGACGGGTGCCTGAACGGCCGCTGTTAGCTCAAGCTGGGAGGCAATGAACGTCGCGCGAAGCGGATTCGGCAGCTTTCCCGTCTGGTGCAAATTGTTCAGCCTGCGGATATCACCGATTGTCGCATGAACCGCCTGCACACCCAGCTTTTCCAGGCCTTTCACAATGAAGGTGTTGGTAGGATCGGCCATTTCGTCGGATTGGAGGAACTCCGAGCCGGTCTCGAGCAGAAGCAAAGGCTTTCCGGGATTCCCGAGACGGAAGTCGCGGATCGCTGTTGCACGACGGGCAAAGCCCCCCATAGCAGGCTGGGTGCAAGGACATGGATCAATTCGGCCGGCAATGTCGCCGGCGTAACCGATAATAAGGCTGCCGCCCTTGCCTGAAGCCGGCGAGTTTGTCCCTGGAGCCTTGTCGGGGGGGGATGAGGGTTCAACCTTGGGGCTGGTGCCGCCGGTTGAAACCGTGCCTGCCTCGTCTTTATCGGAGAAGAACAGGTACGCTGAAACCGAGGCAAATAGGACAGACAATGAAAACACAGCGTACAAAATGTATTTCGACTTCATCGGAGCTCCATGCCTTTTGGAAAAAAGGGATTCTATCGCATGTTTTTCAAAAGCGCCAATCGCTGCTTCAATCTAGGACAGCGGACGACGAAGCACAGCCTCGGCGAATCCCACGGTTCCCATCGCCGAAGGATCCTCTGAATCGCAGCTGAATTCCAGCAGGCAATTCCCTTCGCTGCCGCTGCCCAGTGACAAATGCACCGGCTGCCACTGCCGGTCCGAAGGCTGCAGTCCAGGATCCAACGTCAATCTGGATTCTGTCATGACGACCCCGTCGCGATTCCGCTGCACCACGGCAAAATAGAAGCGCCTCGATGCACCCGGGGAATAGGCGTCCAAACCAACGCCGCAAAGGAGATCGAGCTCGACAGCCTTCTTCTCCTTCCAGGCATATTGGATAGTCGTCCCGGGTTTGAGCAAAAGAGCCAGCGGGCTTCTCCCGGGGAGATTCAGAAATCCAGGCCAAGGCGCAATTGAGCCGCCGTGAATCACCCTCGCCCCTGGCAGGGATTCGACCATGAAATTTATCTGGTAGACCTCAATTTCCTCGAGAGGCTTACGGGAAAACGAAAAAGGGAGAAGGCCCCATCCGGTAGAATAGAATCCGGCATTGCATTGCCTGTCGATCAGCCGGAGGGGGGTTCGTGGCTGATAAACCAGCGTCTGCACCGGCATGGCCATCGACATCAGGGGTTTCGGACGGTCATAAGGAAGCGCAAGCTTGGGCCATGCGAGCCAGCTCCCGGCCTCAACAGAGGAATCATCCTGGGGGAGCAGACGTGCGCCAGCCTGATGGAAGTAATAGCGAAATCCCCACTCGCCGGCAAAGTAGGAATTCATCCCGCCGGAAATGCTCCTGAATTCAACGGACGCTCGCTCGTATACGCGGGCAAATTCCAAGTCGGCATGTGAAAGCAGCAAGCCCAAAGACATCGAAAACACCAGAGAACCGCTGGCCATCATGGCGGAATTCAAGATCGGCACAGCTGGAGTCCTGTATTCCGCGATTTCGGAAAGTTCCAGCCAAAGGCAATAACAGATCAATACAGGCGGAATCAGAGGCAAGATGTAGCGCGCGGATCCCTCCGTCAGGACGAAAATGCAGTAAAAAAACACGCCAAAAAACCAAAGTCCGAGGAACTGCCCCTCCAGAGGCTCAAGCCCGAATGCAGTTGTTTTATATCGCACGGCTGTCAGGAAGAGTTCCCCCATTTGGAGAATCACAAAAAATCCCCCGACCAGGCCGGTCACAAGAATCATTTTTTCATAAAGGCGGTAGTTGGGAGCAACAATTTGCGTGAGATACATGGCTCCGATGAGCACGAGCCCAGCCAGGCGGCCTCGAAGGCCTCGCCCCCAGGCATAAAGCAAAAAAGCCGGAAAAATGATGAGCCAGCCCTGATACCCAATAACGGCGATCAGCTTGTGCACGATGGATGCCAAGGATCCGACATCCCTTGATTTCATATAGCCCAGCGTGTCTACCAAGAGCATTCGGTGGTAATGGTGATAGTTGAGAATGAACCACGCCGCCATGAGGCCTATCGGAATCAGCAGAGAGATCCAGCCCCTGAGCCCTCCCCGTTTTCGAGCCTGGTAGAAACCCAGGAGGGGTGTAAGGGAAAAGGCCTGATAACTGCAAAACATCGCGGCAAATTGAAAAACCGAGCTCAGGGCGAATAGGCGGGAACTTCGCCGGTCCGCAGCGTAAAGAAAGGCTGAGATCGCGCCCAGCCAGAACGCAAGGGTCGGGATGTCTGCCATCAGGGTGTGCTGGGAAACCAGGAACAGAGGACATGCCGCCAGAAGCAGCGCCGGCCAGAGTGGCCGCTGTACAAATCTGCCGCACAGGAAATAAAACGCCGTCACTGCAAACAGCGGAAACAGCAACGCGCAAGTATGATAAAGCCATTCCCTACCTTGTCCTTCGCCGAATAGCCCCTGCATGGCAGCAAGAAAATAAGTTGGCAGGGGAGGATGCGAGTGGGATCCCATATCAGGCAGGGCATGCCCTTCGAAAATGTAGGGCTGATCATTGGGGTACAGCGGCTTGAATTTCACATTCCGCGCCATATCCATGTAAAAGCCGTCATCCATGTGAAATGGCTGACGCAGAAATGGTATGGCGCTCGCCGATACCACGAGGACGAGGAGTGCCAGGTCCCGGTGAAGACGATGGCTACCGAGGGAAAGCGGCCGGCCTTGAAGGGGCATTTCTAGCCTCCTTCCCCGCCGGCGCGCCGGAGGTGATAAAGGCGGGCCGTATCGCCATTCGGCAATGGATAAGATCCGAGCAGGTCGAAGCGGTCCGGCTCCTCCGAAATGATGGCATTGAGTTTATGGCTGTAAACGGTGGTCCAGGTCATCCCTTGTTCTTGCCCGGTCACCAGCACATAATCATAACCTTCGAATGAATCAAGCCCCTCGTCCAATCGTTGAGGGTGGTCCACTTTCATTTCGAGATTTAAAAGACGCGCATAAAGATTAAAGTTGGCAGCGCTGAACCTGGCCATATCGGGAACAACGGCAAGAGCGGGCCTAGATTTGCCCCCGGTTGAATGAAGGGCGATTTTTTTCAATATCGACTGCTGCTGCCAGTCCTCCTTCGCGGGCGGCCCAAGAATATGAAAGTAGTGCTGCAAATAAAGATTCCAGTCCCAGCGCAGTGATCCCTGGTAACCTCGGACAAGCACAATCTCCTGAGGCAGCCAGGATATGCCGAAATTGATGGCGTAAGCCTGCAGGCAGAGCAGAAGTAAAATTCCTCCTCGAATCAGGCGTGCGTTCAGCGAAGATCCCCAGGATTGAATCCAGGCACCGCAACAGATCATCAGCGGACTGAGCAGTGGCATGGTAAAACGCGGATCTTTGGTGCGAAGCAAGGTCATGGAAAGCCATCCGCCGACAACCACGGCGATCCAAAATGCACCCGCACGCAGTAAATTTCTCTTGAATGCAAAGAAAACAGAAAGGAGTAACAGGGCGAAAAGAAGAGCGAAGAGCTGATAACCCTCCAGCAGACGGAGGTAATAGATGAGCGATTGGGCTGATAGAACCGGCGGCTCACCTTCCCTGGCGCCGAACTGCGCATTTTCAGAAAAATAGCGCACCAGGAGAGGCAGATTAGGGAGGTACCAGATCCCTGCACCTCCAACGGCAAGGATCAGGCATTCGGCAAGGTTCACTGTTCTCCGACCGGATTGCCAGACCTGGGCGCGGAAGCAGACATAGGCAAATGGGATGGCTACCAGGCCGGCAAAAAGCCACTTGGTCAAAAGCCCCAAGGCGCACGAAATGCCCAGCGTTATGCTCCAGGCGCGCGACTCAAAACCTCGAGTGCGGAGGAGCAAAGCCAGGCTGGCAGCCACCCAGGCGGAAAGCCAGAAATCCAAGATTGTTTCGCGCGACATCCAAATGAGATAAGGTACCAGCACAAGGATGATGCAGGTCCATCGGGCTGCGCCTGAACCCGCCAGGAGGCATGCAAGTTCGTAAGTTCCCCAGAGCAGAAGAAGGGTTGCCGGTATGTTGGCCAGGACTGCAATATGCGGGCCAGGGTGGAAAACCCAATAGGCCAGTGCAATCATGAGGTGGACAAACGGTGGATAATTCGCCGAAAGCTCCCAGAATCTGACTGGATCAGGAAGCGCTGCGCCGGGCAGGTAGTTGAACGCAAAACTTTGATGCATGGCCATGTCCCAAACGGGCGGCCTAGTGTCCCGCGACAGCCAGATCCAATGGCACCCCCAGAGAGCAACGGCCAGGGAGACTATCAGCAGATAGTCGAGCTTGCGGGATGGGTATCCATCCGGGGTCTCCATGTGTGTCGCGCCGGCAGTCATCCCCTCTCCTCGCGGATTGCCCGAATCCGGTAACCCAGCGAAAAGGTCTTCGACGGGTCAAGAATGTCCAGAAAATAAAGCAGAATCGGGAACAGGAATCCAAACCAAGGCGCCAGGAATAAAAACGCCACCCATCGCCAGCCGCGCTGAAAAAAACCCAGCAGGTTGATACACCTTCTTGCCGCCAGCCAGAAAAATCCGCCCATGGGTTCCATGAGATCGATTCGCAGCGGCACATCCTTGAACAGATGCTGCAGGCCATATCGAGTGAATCGGAAAAAATCGTTGGGAGCCTGATGTTCCTCCCAAAGAAACGGAACCACTAGCCAGAGCCTGCCTCCGTCTTTCAACACCCGCGCAAATTCCTCCAGCACCCGGCCGGGCCTCCGCGTGTGTTCCAAAACAACCATGCACACAACATGGTCTGCAGCACCCTGCCTCAGGGGAATGGCCTCGAGGTCTCCCAGAACATCGAGCCGGGAATAGTCCCACTGCGAATCGCCGGACGCCGCATCCAGCGCGACATAGTGTCCCCGGGTAAAGAAGGATCGATGGCGGGCCTCTCCCGCCCCGGCATCGAGAATCAGATCACCCTGCCGTGCCGACTCAGCGGCACAGGCGACTTCAGAATCTATGATGTGCTGGACAGGGTCCAGCCATCTCAGCACCAATGCCGGCAACAGGCGTTCTGCATACTTTTTAATGCGCGGATTGAGCAACGGCTTCACCCCGGTACATATTCAATCTCTGAATGCCAGTTCGCGCGCAGAAACGCGGAATCGGCGCAGCAGCCGGAGAAAGCCGGTTGCTGATAGCGTTCTTGTTCTCATGACCTCCCGCCGCTTCTGCAGGATTTCCGGGAGTCCCCGGATTGCATCAACATAAGCCCGGAATCCCGCATACATCAGATCCCAGGCACTGTGGTGGCGCCGAACTCCACCGGCAAGTCCCCGCCGGGACGCCAAACTGGCTATATGCCAGAAGAGGCGCCACAGGGTAAGGCCGGGCGTCAGGACAAGAAGACGCAGCGGGAGGAGCTTCAATGCTACCCAGAGACGGTTGCGTTCCACCAGAAACGCCTTTTCCGGAGAATATTTCCCAAGACTGCTCGAATGGCGATGGTATACGACTGCGCCGGGTGCATACATGCATTTCCACCCGCGCCACCGCGCCCTGAGTCCAAGGTCTGCATCATCCCCGTAAGCAAAGAACTGTTCGTCGAAAAGCCCGATCTCCTCGAGCATCTTTCTTCGGTATAAAGCCGCGCAGCCATCTGGGAATAAAATTTCCCCGGGATGGTCGAATTGACCTCGATCCTGATCGCCTGCGCCCCTGCCCCGGTTGAGGCCGTCCGGGTAGAAGAGGTGGCCGGTTTTATCGATGACATTCCGCCGGCTATAAAAAAGAATTTTGGAGGCAACCATCCCCGCATCGGGCGACAGAGAGTCGACCAGGTTCTCGAGCCAGTGCCGATCAGCCACCGCATCGTTGTTTAAAAGGGCAACAAACTCGCCTCGTGAGGCACGAATGCCGGCATTGGTGCCTCCAGCGAATCCACGGTTGGACGGCAGCCGAATCAGGTTTACGCAGGCTGAAGGCAGATTCCGGAGATAATCCAGCGAACCGTCGCTCGAACCGTTATCGACGACAATCAGCTCGCTCGGCTTATAGGTCTGATCCAAAACCGATTCGACACATTCCTGAACGTAATCGATGCCGTTCCAGTTCACAACGATAATCGAAGCCAGTCCGGAAACCTGCTGCAGCCGGAATTCGTTCATATTATCGGTGAAAAATAGCGTCGTGATAGTGCCGGCTCACTACTTCGGACAAGGTTTTCTGAAAGAAATTGATGCGCGACACATGAAACCTGTGGAGTAGAAAACGGACCATAACGCCGAGCGTTTTAAGGCCATAAATCGTGCTCACCTTGAAATTCACGCTGGAGGCTTCCGGAAAGTAACGCGCCTGCACCGGGATTTCTGCTATGGGGAAGCCGAAATGAACCGCCTGGGCAATCATCTGCGAATCAAAAACGAAGTCATCCGAGTTCAGCAAGAAAGGCACCGTCGTAAGGAGCTTCCGGCTGTATGCTCGAAATCCGCTGTGGCAGTCGGTCAACCGGGTCCCGTAAACGATGTTCTCGGCCACCGTCAAGGTGCGGTTGGCGATGAATTTCCAAATCGGCATTCCCCCTTCGAGAGCACGGCCATTCAGAATGCGCGAGCCCATCACCATCCCGGCCTTTCCCTCGATGATCGGCTGCACAAGTTCCGGCACCAGCCGCGAATCATATTGATGATCCGGGTGCAACATAACCACGATATCGGCACCTTCCTTCAGCGCCTCGAGGTAGCAGGTTTTTTGATTGCCGCCGTAGCCGCGATTCTGCACATGAATGACCACGGAAAGCCCAAGAGACCGGGCGACTTCAACGGTTTGATCCTGGCTGACATCATCGACCAGGATGATTTTATACATCTTCGCCCTGGGCAAATCGGTGTAAGTCTTTTCGAGTGTTTTTGCGGCATTATAGGCCGGCAGCACGACAATGATTTTCGGCTCTGATTTCATGGGGATCAAGTGTGATAGAGATTCTGTTTATATCTTGACGCGTTTTCCTGAAACCATCGGACCGTTCTTTCGAGTCCTTCCGCCAGCGATATGCTCGGCCGCCAGTTCAGCCATTCCGCTGCCCTGCGGTTGGAGGCAAACAGACGGTCCACCTCGCTCGTGCGAGGCCGTTTGCGCTTGGAGTCAGGAACCACCTTGAGCTTTTTATCCAAAATTTCCGCGATCATATCGACAAGCTGCCCCACGGAAATTTCCTCATTCGAACCCAGCTGAACCGTTTGACCCAGCGCTACGTGGGAAGCCGCGGCGGCCACAAAACCCCTGGCGGTATCGGTGACAAAAGTCAAATCCCGTGTGGGAGCCAGGCTGCCTAGCCGGATCTGTCGCGATTTCAGAGCCTGCGTGATGATGGTCGGGATCACGGCGCGTGCCGATTGCCGGGGACCGTAGGTATTGAATGGGCGCAGAACAGTCACTGGAAGCCCGAAGGTCCTGTAAAAGCTCAGAGCCAGCATATCGCTTCCGACCTTCGAGGCTGCATAAGGCGACTGGGGATGGAAAGGGTGAAGTTCGTCCATCGGGACGTATTGGGCCGTGCCATAAACCTCACTGGTCGAAGTTTGAATCACCCGGTCAACTCCTGCCTCCAGACATGCGTTCAGCACATGCAGGGTACCCTGAACATTGGTGCTGATAACGTCGCTGGGATTGACATAAGAATAGGGGATCCCGATCAAGGCCCCAAGGTGAAAAACATAGTTGCAGCCGGAAACCGCCCGGCGGACTGCATCGGCATCTCGAAGGTCACCGGCGACTATCTCTATTTGATTCAGCTTCCTCTGACCCAAATCTTCCAGCATTCCCCAGTCGTTCCGAGAATTGTAGCGAACGAACGCCCGGACTTGCGCCCCCTCCTGAAGGCAAAGTTCACATAGGTGACTGCCGATAAAGCCCCCGGCGCCCGTAATCAGGACCCTGGATCGGTGCAAGTTTCTTTTTCGCATTGTGCTGATCCTAGCTGCCTGTCATCGACTCTTCAATCGAAAGATGCAAATTTAGCATTCTTGGGCGAACACCCATATGGTTCCGCCCGCGCCAACCATCCCTTCCAGGAAGGCAAATGGAAGACTGAGCAGCACCAGGCCAAAATAGCCGGTTTCCTTCGCGAGCCTCACTAAAGCGCCGCCTCGCGAAGGCAGGCTGGCACGGCTAATGGGGTCGAGGCAAGGGGCGAGACTCGAAGCAATGGAAGCAGGATTGTCACGCAAGGAAAAACGCGCACGGCCCTTCACCTTCAATCCTGCGGCTGTCAACAGGAGTTCGAAACCCGGAGGGGTAAAATTTATGAGATGCCGCGGAACATCAAGCCCATACCAGCGCCGGCCGAAAATTCTTGCCTGGACCGAGGAGAAGTTGGGGACCTGAAGGATCAAGCCACCACCCGGGCGCAGCAGGTTGCGCGCATATCGCAAAGCCCCTTCCGGATCCGCCATATGTTCGAGGACATGAAACATGGTCACAAAATCGAACTTCTCCTCATGCCAGATATCCGATCCGATGGAGCCTTTCCGTACATCCAGGCCGTACTGCCCCCTGGCAGCTTGAACGGCTTCCTCTGAAACATCCATTCCACTGCAGGAAAATCCTTTGCGCCGGGCCAGCGAGAGGAACAGCCCGCTGCTGCAGCCAATATCGAGAAGCCTGCGTCCTATTTCAGGCGCTCCGCGGGCGCAGCGCAGGAGAAACCGCACATGGTCCCCTGCGACCATCTCCCGATAGGCTCTTTCAAAAGAATGCACCACCCGGATAAGAGGCGTTCGGGATTTGCTCTCTGCAGACCACCAATACCCCGGAGGATAAAAAGAAGCGATTACTTCCGGACAAGGCAAAGGATGCTGGAAGGCGCATCCGCACCGCCGGCAGCGATAAAGCCTGAAAATACCGGCCGCCACCCGGAACACACGATCCTCCAGGCAGGCATATAGATCGGCATGCCCATCCCTGCAAACGGGGCATGGGATTCCTGAAGACTCGTTTGCATCCACGGATGAATTCATTGGAAATCCAAGCGAGCGGCGCGCCATCGCGTTGTCTGTCGCCAAAAAATCATCGTGCGAGGCCAAAGCGTTTCCGGATCAGAAAGATCAGATTCCGCCACCCATCACGCCAGGGCTGAAGCTTGATCTCACCCATCCGATTGGAGTAATCCACGTAGATCTCCTTAAAGCCAACCTTCTTGCGCAGAATCGCCTCAATTTTGATTTCTTCGCTGAATGCCATGCCGTCGCTCACCAAAACCATATCTTCAAGACTGGATCGTTCAAATACCCACATCCCCGATTGCGAGTCCTGCACCCAGCGAAAGAAGAGAATGGACATTGCGATGCTCAGCGCCTTGTTGCCAAGCCAGTGTTTGACCGACATCGCTTCGCGGTTTTTCAAAGGGAAACGGGATGCGGAGAGAAAACGGACATGGGAATGGAGAAAAACCTCGAGAAGATAGGAAATTGCATCGACGGGGTAAGAATGATCTCCGTCCAGGGTGACCACGATATCGCCTTTTGCCTCCAACAGCCCGGTCTTGTAGGCGCGACCGTATCCGCGCACTTTTTCATGGATCACCCGGGCCCCGTGCTCGCTCCGCCAGTTCGGCCGTCCGATCGGTAGAATCGTTGTCCACCACCACGACTTCGTCGACGAACGAGGGCATGCGCGACAGGACCTCCACGATGCCCTGTTCCTCATTCAGGCATGGAATGACAACGGTAATCCGTCGATCTCTGTACATATGGGGAGAAATAATAGCAGAAGCGCATGATTCTTGGCTCTCATTTGCGGCGAATAGAATTCCAGCTATATGAGGAACTCCGCCGCCTGCCTTGCGTTTAATACTGTGGTGAAATCAAGTGCGAGTTGGACTGTTGGATCTGGTAAGATTAGTTTTTGTACCCATTCCGAAGGAGTTAAAATGAAAATCCCCTGGCTATCACTGGCATTGGGCTTTGCCTTGATCCATCCGGCAATCGCTGCGCAAAAGGCTTCGACCACCCCAAAATCCAAACCGGCTCCCGCGATCGAAGAGCTCATTCTTACCGGAAAGATCCCCGATGCCGTAAAACTGACGCTTCGGACGCCCGCCAGGGCGGAGGAGGCAGTAAAAAACCTGGCGGCCAGGGCCGATTCCCAGGTGACGGAGCGCAAGATCGCGGACGCCGAACAGACGCTGAAGTCCGCCGCGGAATTCGTGGATGTTTACTCCAAAATGGCTAAGAAGGCAGTCATTCCGGTCCAATCCATCCAAGTGCGCCAGATGCGGATCGATGGAATCAAGCTGAGCGACGGCAAGGAATTTGTCAAAGCGGAAGCCAAGCTTGAAGAAGCTCTAAAGTTGAGCCAGCAGCAGAAAGATGCGGGCTTGGAATCCAGCATACTCAATAATCTCGGATATGCCATTCAAAACCAGGCACGATTGGAGGACGCAGCAAAGGTGTATGAACAGGCGCGGAAAATCGCGGAGGAGCGAAAGGATTTTCAGCGAGCCGCTTCGTGTAATTTTAACCTTGGAAGAACCTATCATGACCTGAGGCAGTATGACAACGCTCTGGGCGCTTTCAGGCGCTCCACTGAGCAGGCAGAGGCTATTCCCAGGGAAGATTGGATCGCAGCTGGGCTGCTTTGGCAGGCAATTACCCTGGGAAAGATTAACGCGGTAAGCACTGAAGCCATTAAATTCTTCGACCGCGCGGAGAAAATCTACGAAAAAATCGGGGACACCCGGAATGCAGGACGGACGCTATACTACATGGCCGACCATATGGCTTATACCCAGGATTTCGCCGCAGCAGCGCGCATTGGGGAGCGAGCGATTCCATTCCTGACGCAAAGCGGAGACAAACTCGGACTTCTCAAATGTTACGAATTCCTTCAGGACATGTACCAGAAAACCAAAGATCCTATCAAAATGGATAAATATCAAAAGCTGGCCGAAGAAACAGCCAAGCAGCTGGAAACACAGCCGAACAAATAACGTCTGCCCGGCTATACTTTCCTGAGACTCAGCCTTTAGGGCCCCTTTCTGTAAACTTGGTCCTCTCGACGGATTGAACCGCAAAGCCCCGACCACGTCTCGTGGTTTATTGAGAATGGAAACTCGGGCTCGGGAAAACCGGACGATACGGTTTTGCAGAATGGCCGCAACCCAATTCGAACCGCAAAGCCCACCAAGACCCCAAAGGATTGGATTTATTTTTCTTCGCGGGCTTCGCGGTTCAATCCGCCGAGCACACCAAGTTCCCAGAGACCCCGCAAAGAATTATAAAAAAAGGGCAGCCTCTTTCGAGGCTGCCCTTTCTAATCCGTGGAAGGATTATCAGGAACTAGTTATTCAAGCCTTCGCCAGCGGGCAGAAGCGTGATGATATCGCCAGCATCCGTGGCACTACGCTTGCCAGCCTTGATCGCCGGGTCAGGAATGATGTTCGCCAGGTAGCCATGGGCAACAAAGCCGAAGTGGGTGTCGGCGATGAAGGCCAAAGCGTGGCAGAACTGGAACTTGGCTTCGGCAATGACGTAACCGTTGAAGGACGTAAGCGGCGTCGGGGTTACACCCGGCAGCATGGCTGACAGCACTTGCACAAAGCTTGCGCCGGAGAGTACTTCATTGGGCGTCGTGTAAGAACCGACATAGCCCTTCGCCTTGTCATAGAAGAAGAAGGTGATCTTGCCGATCTGATCCGGAGCTTCAGCGGTTGTGCCGAAGACTTCCTTGTCACCGGTGGTGTTCGCCACGGCGATTCCGGTATCCCAGGTCGAGTCGGCGGTCACGTAGGTGAAGAGCAGGTAGCAGTTGCAGCGAATAACAATCGCATAGGGCTTGGAAGGATCGTGCGGCGGGTTGCCGAGCGCGATGTCATCCGATTCGAACATATACAGGAAGCGCGGTTTGGCCGGCGTGCAAGAAGGCTGCTGCAGCGCAGACAGGGCATCGACGGACGGATACAGGGTAACCGCGGCATTGACCACGCCCGTGGAGGTCTTGCCAAGGGCCAGGGTCAGCTTCGGAACCAATGTAAAGGTCTCGATGTAGAGGTCGCTGGCACCGGTCTGGTTGACTGCCTCGAAGCTGTAGACAGCCGAGGCGACACCAGCCGTGGGACCAGTGGACGACACCAATACCAGTTTGGCACCGGTATTTGCCTCAGTCACGGAAGCTTCCCAGGTGACTGCGGAAACGCTGTCCGGAATGCTGTCGAGCACAACCCAGAACTGGGTCGAGTTCGTCGGGCCGCCGAGGTAGGTGGCGGTTCCAGCCGAAGTGGTGGAGCCGTTGGTTACATAAACCTGAGGTGCGACCTGTCCGCCGGAATCGACACGATCACTTGCATCGGGTGAGCCGTCATTCTTGGAATCTGCATCCACGAACGCGCGGGCGAAGCCCTCAGTGATCTTGATGTAGTTGGTGTAAGCACCGGTCGGAGTCAGGCCTGTGGGCGCGAAGCAGAGCAGCAGGCTCATCGGCGACACCTTGATGTTCATGCCGTCGAATGAAGTGGCTACGCGAACGGTTTCAGGAGCGAACTGGTTGGCGGCCGGGTCGTTGATCGACTGCAGCTGGGCGTAGAAGTTCGTTCCGGGGGTGAGGCCGCTGCCGCTGGCATCGATCCGACCGCGAACACCCTCAATGCGGATGAAGTCGCCTTCGACCGGAGTCGCACCCGGGGCAAGGTTCAGCGTGATGAAGCCCACATACTTGCCGTTCAGGTCAATGTTTTCAACCTTTACGATACCCATCTACCGCTAGTTGCGGTCGAGGTGAAGGCGGTCGCAAAGCCAGTGGTAAAGAACAAACGAATACCACAAAGTTGGGTATTGTCGATCTGCACCGCAGGGATTGTTGTAGATGATGCCGATCTGAGCAGGACCATTCAGGGATGAGCCTGAAAGGTTTCCCGTCCCGCGAACGACCATGTTGATGGATCCGAGAACTTCCGAACGACCAGTGTTGATCACCTCTGTCGGGGAGGGGATGACGTCAAACCGGATCGCTCCGAAAGATGCTCCAGCAAAGCCCAAAAGCAGGAGAGCAAACAGACCTGCCAACACGGGCTTTCGGCTAGATTTCAAAGTCATACGTTTTCTCCGTAGAAGATTTAAGTGAGGCATTGGTTAGTTCTACCGGACTCTCTCCTGCCCGATAGTTGACAACAAAAGAATCATTTACACTCAAAGCCTGGCGCGTTATGGACACCGCACACCGCAATTTGCATTCATGCACACTATCAGCGATTTGGGCTAAACTGTGACCAATTCGGCCGGCCAAAAATAACAAGCATTCGCTGGAATGTCAACCGGTTTATTGGCATTGCACCACTAGTCCCCAGACTATGGGAACGATGGGCAACATCCTGACTGATGCAAAAGCCGTCGAAAAGTTGCGAGATATTTTATGGACGGAATACTTTTATCGTCCTCCAAGGATTCGCGTCAGGGGCCGACCATTCCAGTTATTCGAGCGTTGAGCAGCGGTTCCGTCGGCAGATCGCAGCGCAACATGATGCTACCCAGGATCTCACCCAACGTATCTGCTTTAAACCTCAAGGTTACAGTCATGGATTCGTCGGGTTCGAGGGAGGCTTTTTCGAGGGAAAGCTGGAATTTGGGATCCACGTCGGGAGAGGAGAAAAATTTCACGGTGCGCCAGCTCTGATTGCTAAGTCGAAATGACTTTTCAACTGTCGAGCCGAGGGCAATCTGCCCGAAATCCAGGATCGGGGGGTCCAGGATAAAATTGGGAAGGTTCGATACATTTATCCTCATTGTAATAGGGCTGGGCATATCACTGAACTGAACGAACACGTCTTTTGCGATATCGCCCAGCGGCAGGCCGAAAGTGTCCAGTCCGACCTCGAAAATCCCCGATTGGCCTGGAGTGATTTCAGGGAAATCCCGACTGAGACTTGTGCAATGGCAGTCTGCATAAGCCGACAGGATCCTGAGCGGCTCTTTCCCCTCATTGCGGTAATGAAATCGGAAAATCCCTTTTTGCCCGAAATGAATAGCCTTAGGATTGGATGGATCCGGATCCAGCCTGCTCGCAAGCCCAAGCAGTGAGTCGGGGTCAGGGGCCACAGATTTCACTCTCCCGGCTGCTTCCGCCTTTGCGACTGGTTTCCCCTGGAGGGCCTGGATTTGAGCCTGAGTCTCGCGTTCACCGCGGAACATGCTGGCAATGTTGGTCTCGGCATTGACATCCGAAAGATCCAGGAACCACTCTCCCTGGGATACAATCCATTTGTGTCGCATCGGCCAATCGACTTCGGTACCAAACATGGGCATTGATTTTCTGACCGAGGTCACAGTACTGCAGGCTGTTTTATCCTGGTTGAAATCGAGCTTCTGGATGTTGAATACCCCTACCCTCGATCTTGGCATCTTGTAGGCGAAATAATCCCGCGAGTTCGGGTGAACAAGCTGGGAGGCCGCTGAATAATCCTCCTTTTGCATGGCAGTCCAGAAGAGAGAAATCCGTGACCGCAGGCGGCTCTCCGGGTCCGAGTCCTGAGATTGGAGAAAAATGGCACCCCAGTGCAGGCTGAGCAGAACCCAAGCCCAGACTACGGAATTCTGTTTAATTCTTGACACCCCGGCTTGACGGGGCACGCCCTGGTTCATATCCTTGAAATCCTCAAATGAATGCTGATTTCTATAATTCAGCCTATACGACTATATAGGACGCCGCCGGGGCGGGCAAGGTTGCAAAAGAATCCGGCGATTCTGTTTGGACCCCGACCCTGCGGCTGCAGGTAACGATAGCGGCCGCGATATCAATCTATTATATTGATGCGGATTCGATTTTGGGACGCCGGGCTCGGCAGCCGATGACTGGCTCAACGGCGATTCAAAAATATTTGCAACTTTTTCCAGCGCGGATCATCTTCGTACTCGGCTCTGCGATGGAAAGACCTTCACCCGAGAAATCCGTTGAAGAGTGAACAGGCCAATGACATCCAAAGAGCCGGTGCCGGCGACATTGAAGCCTTTCGACGCCTGCACGAGGAATACGGAAAGCGCATCCTCAATTTTATCTATAGGATAGTGGATAGTAAAGAGGATGCGGAGGATTTGGCCCAAAACGTTTTTTTGATCGCTTTTCAAGAGCTCAAAAAGCTCCAGGATCCGGAAAAATTCGAGTCCTGGCTGTTTCGGATCGCGCGAAACGAGGTTTACCAGACATTCCGGCGCAAGCGAACCGAACCTCGGAAACTGGAACCTCCGGTCTCACGTGAATCAGAAAACAGGCCCGATTTTGAAGTGGAGGATGATCGGCCAACTCCGCAGGATCAGATTCTTCATGCGGAACTTGGATACAGGATAAGGGTGGTATTGAATTCCCTGCCTCCGAAATTGCGAGAGGTTTTCGTCCTGGCAGTAATCCAGGAAAAGAGCTACGCCGAAATCGCGGAGATCGTTGGACGGTCGCTGCTGGCGGTAAAAACAGACATTTTCAGAGCCCGGGCCATTGCCCGTAAGTTATTAGGTAAGTATCTGGAAGCAAATAAATGAGCAAGATGAGACCGCACCCGGAAGATTTCAGCCCTTATCTCGACGGAAATACCATCGATTCCCGTTACGAGGAGCTGTCTCTCCACCTGACATCTTGCCCCAGCTGTGCTGAAGAAGTTCGCGAATTGCAGAAGTTTGAAAAAAACTGCAGAGCTGCTGAATTCGAGCTCGATGTCCCGCCGTTTCAATGGCAGAGAATACAGGCCCGGCTTGAGAGCGACGGAATCCGGCCGATATCGGGACGGCGCTGGCTTGAATTCTGGACCCTGCGCCGGCTTGCCCTGCAAGCAGCCACGGGAGCAGTTTTGTTGGCGGTAATGATGTTATCGGGACTGGAGTATCGCAAGTATCTAAATGAGCAGCAATTAACGGCTTTGGCAGCCTATTCCAGGCTGGAGCAGGCCCAGCTTACGACCTCGGGAAATCCATTTACAGGCCTGGCCCAAAGCTCATCGGCGGAAAATCCTTTTGCGCAGCTTCAGAGTCCCGCGGAAAGCAATCCTTTTGTTATTCGATAGCGCCGGGATTTTTCACCCGGGCGCGGAATTAGGCTTCATAACATGAAATCCGCACTTAAAAAAATAAGGCGAACAACGGTAGGAGCCTTCGGTCTCCTCATGTTGTTTTGCTGGCTCCCGGGATTAATAGCCCAGGACCGCAACTACGATGCTCCGGCCATGCAGCAGAGCCAGCAGCCTCCCACTACCGATCCACTGATTGACCAGAAAGTCACACTCGCGGAGGGTTTTCACGACCTGGCTATCCTCTATATTAAAAAAGGCGAGGTCGATAAAGCTGTCGCAGCCGCTCGAGAGATCATTCTGCTCCGGTTCCCGCCCGAGTATGAAAAGGCAGTCGCACAAAGCCTCAGTATCATTACGGAAAAGCTCGCTGAGATTAAGAAATTCGATGCCGGGCTGGCTTTGCTCGACGAAGCGCTAAAGACATCCGAACTCACCGCAAACCGGGTTAAGATCCTACGCAACAAGGCTCGTCTGTATATGCTGGCGGGGGACAACGACCGGGCGATTGAGAGCTGGCGCAAAGCCTTGGACCTGGAATCCAAAAGGAATCGGTAAGTTTTCGTAAATCCTTGAAAAAATTGCTTTACACTGGAACCATACTCGATTATAAAGTGGCGAGGCACAGGTTCATTTTGGTAGATGTTCAGATCGATTATTGCCGATAAGATGGTTTTTGCGTGCCTTGGGAGTACCGTTGAATGACGACTCCATTTGAGTTCAAGAGTCGCGGTTCGTCGCAAAACGGAAGAAGTGTGGTTTCCAGAACTGCAACTGGTTTTCTATTCCTTCTCCTGTTGCCGGTTGCGGCCATTTTCTGCTGGCAGTGGAATTCCGCGGGATCCGCTCAACAGACGAAGGCTGTAAGCGGCGAAAACACTGATGAGCTGGGTCCCAGAGAGCCGGTGGGCTATGCGTCACCGGATTCCGATTTCCTTCCTGCCATTCCCAATCCGCGATTTGGCGAAGAAAAGGCAGATTCTGTTCGCGATCCCTTCTTTGCCCTCTCAGGCAGAGCCATGATTTCAGCGAACGGAGATCCTTACTTGTGGGCCAGAGCCAACGGGATAAGTGAGGGGCGTCTGGTCGTGAAATCGCGATCCGGAGGAATCCCGGTATTGGGCCCAGCGCTGCCGGCAAGCCACCATGCGTCCATGACGGACCGCGAAATACTGCAGGCACTCCAGGGCAACGCCAGCGGCTCCTTCCGTAACTTTTTCAATAAGCTCTTCGGAGCCGCTGAAGATGCCGCTTTCCACTCCCCCGAATTGCAGGAAAACCAGGAGGAAAATCCGTTCTCTCGAATCAAGGAAAGCCTGAGCGAGACCAAGACGGCCGAAAAATCAGAAAATAGTGCTGCAGAGGCCAAGTCGGAAAGAAATTCGACATCCGAGCAAACCAAGACCGAAACGACGGGCACGGCTACCGCCGAAACAATCGTATCACCGACCCCCGCAAATGTTTCGCGTCCCTATCTGATGATGCAGATGACGGAGGCAGGCGCCCTGCGGGTTATGGCAGCCTCACAGCCCCAGGATGGGGTGCTTGAATCTGCGGAACTCGGTTTGGAGGATTTCAGTATTATCCCCTTCGGCGACGCCCCCGACTTTCCAATTGCCATCGCGGTAGGGGACTATAACAGCGATGGCATAGCGGATATTGCGTTCGACGTCGCCCCGCAAGGGTTGCTGCGGTTCCTCTACGGAAGCGCAGATGGCACCTTCCAGGAAGGCCTCAGGGTCGAAATCGGAAGAGGGCCGCGCTCCCTGGCGGCGGGGGATTTCAATGGAGATGGGAAAACAGATATCGCTATTTCGAACATCGGCACAGGGTTGATAACTGTGCTTTTGGCGGATCCCACCTCGGTTTATCGCTTTGAAACATTCTGGTCCGATACTTATCGGGATTACATCGTTGCCGCGGATTCAGGAAAAAATGGAGGAAGCGATGTTGCCGGAATGACCTTTGCGAATCATGGATCCATCGTGGTCACCTTCAATCGAGAAGAAGGCACCGTAACCAATCAAGGGTTTGACTTCGCGCCGGCGATGAACTCCGTCCTGAGTTCGACGCAAGGAAGTGAATACCGCGTCCAGGCGGTGACCTCGGGTTGGGGTTATTCGGTGAATATGGACAACCGGATGGGACAGTTCATGAATGTTCTGAACGTCGCACCGGGATCCAACACCTACGTCGTGGTCGGCGATATGAGCGGCAGAGACAGGTATTCGATAAACATTGCGGCACGCCGTCCCCGTCAATAACTTTACACTTAAAGCAAGCGCGTTAATAAAAATGGGGGGCCTAAAAAGCCCCCCATTTTTTTCGCCGGGCTCACAAACAGGGAATTTCTGAAAGCACTCCCCGATCTCTGGAGCCGAATGGAATCCTAAAATTGCGGCATGAAGGTGATCGACCCGGTCACCTTCGAGGCCCTGTCCTTGATGGGGCTGCCTTAGCACCCTGCCGAATGACTGCCGAAACCAACCCTATCTGAACCCTCGCGAGGAACCCTCCGGGAAATATGGGCTATTTTTTTTCGGGCGGAATTTCCGGGGTCTTGGGTTGGCTCTTCTCCTGCTTGAGCTGCTCCTTTTCCTGCTGTTTGGCCCGTTCACGCCGGGCATCATCGATGTCCTCCTGAATGGTCTTTTCGGCGCCATCCGCAAACTTTCGGGTATAGCGCAGCGAATCCCTGAGTTCCTGAGTCATCTCCTGGAACTTCTCGGGAGTGCGGATAACATGAGGGGTGATCATGATCAGGATTTCGGATCGCGATGCGCCGCGAGTCGTGGTGCCAAAAAGCCCGCCCAGCAGCGGAAGATCGGACAGGAAGGGAATCCCGGACCTGCCCTCGCTATTGTGCTCGCGTATGAGACCGGCGATGGCCACCGTCTGCCCGTCCTTTACGGCAAGAGTCGTCGAAACACTTGTCTTATTGAAAGAAGGGCCTACGCTGGTGGTTGCACCGGGAGAGCTTATTTCCTGGGCGATTCCGAGAGTGACGGTGCCGGAAGCGGAGATTTTAGGCATGACAATCAATGAAATACCCGTATCACGGTATTGCACGCTCGTGGTTGATCCGCCGGCCGCACCGACGAAGCTGCCCCCGGGATAGGGATATTCACCACCGACCACGATGTGGGCCTCGGTTCCGTCGAGAGCCAGTACCGAGGGAGCCTCCAGCACTTTCACCTTGGTTTTTTCGCGAAGGGCGTTCAAGGTCATCAGCAACTCTCGGGCATCTCCGACAAAGGCAAAGGTTGATGCGGTCAGCTGGGCTGGCGCTTGCGACGTAGCTGCGGTCAAAGCCCCTGTGGTCAGATGGTTTCCCGCCTGGCGGGCCTGCAGAGTTGCAGTGATCCCGAGACTGAAATTGTCGTTCAGGTCGATGGCGAAGATTTTCGCATCGATTATAGCCTGACGCGGCATGACGTCGAGCTTCTTGATGGTTTCAGAGATGTAAGCGTAATCCGGAGCGCTGGCCTGAATAATGAGAGTATTGTTGATTTCGTCGACCACCACGCGGACGTTGTCCTGCAGGCCCGAGAAGGCTCCGCCGCGGAGAATGGCGGATGTCATCCCGGCTCCCTGATTCAGCCGTGGTCCAAGCTGCTGGCCGCCGCCGACGAAACCTCCTCCAAAACTGCCGAATCCACCACCGCCGCCTCCGAACCCGCCGCCTTGGCCGCCATACCCGCCATAGCCTCCGTAGCCCCCTCCGCCATAGCTGGAGCCAAAACCACCGCCCCCGGTTGTGGAGCTTCCGAAGGGCGTCCCAAATCCACCTCCGCTGGTTGCCGACTGCTGACGGCCCGCGCTGCCAATTCCGCCGGTCATCCCGGTTCCGGTCGCAGCGCTTCCGGTCATCCCGACATTTCCCTCCCCTCCGTAGAGGGACGATAAAATCATGGCGATGTTGGATGCCGTCCCGTTTTCTACCGTGTAAACAAATGTCTGGATGGTGCGTCCCGTCGTGGCGTCAAGCTGCGTGATCCAGCGTTTCAGCTCCTCCAGCGCCCGCTTGGAATTGGCCATAACCAGAATGGCATTGAGGCGGTCAAGGGAGACGAAATATATGCCAGTTGCCGACTCTTTAGTGCCGGCCCCGAAGATCTTCCGCAAATCTTCCACAACATCGGAGGAACTGTTGTTCTTGATTTTGACAAGCTCGACCAGGTCGGGATTCAAGTAGCTGTCGTCCAGGAGTTTGATGATTTCAAGGACTCGGTTCACGCTATCGGCGTAATCCGTAAGGATGAGCATGTTAAGCCGCTCGTAGGGCATGATGACGCCGCCGTCGGTCATGAACAAACGCACCGGTTCGATCAGATCCTTGACCGGGATGAACTCGACTCGAATCACATGGGTCGACAAACGGTTCTGCTTGGTCGCTTCCTGCGCTTTCGCGGCCTGCGGCTGCGCCGGGGTTACGGAGGCTGGGGCTGGGGGCGTGGCGGATGGTGTCGCAGGCGCCCCAGCAGGAGGTGTCACAGGCGCCCCGGCAGGAGGAGGCTTGGCTGCAGTATCTTTGCCATCGCCTTTTTTTTCACCCTCCGTCTTAGGCTCGGGTTTGGCCGCGGAGGGAGGAGGCAGGTGCTCTATCAATTCGAGCCCTTTCTTCAGGCCGGACGAAATCGGGACAATCTGATAAATATTGCCCTGTTTCACCAGGGCGGCGTTGTTGTTTTTAAGTATGAGGTTGAAGAGTGGGAAAACGTCATCGGCAGACATGGGCGCCGAACTGTGGATCGTCACCGAGCCTTTTACCTCCGGATCGATGACAATCGGGGTGATGCCGAGCGTATCGGCAATCTGGTTGACGAACTCGTAGAGATCTGCCGCATCGTAACTCAGCTGGACCTGGCCGCCGGCGATGGGGGCGCGCTGGACGATCGCAGGGATCGGAGCGGGCGCAGCGGTTTGAGTCCCATCGGCAGGTTTAGCCCCGGCCTGCTTCTGCGCCTCCTGGGTCTTCTGCATCTGCTGAAATAGCCGGTCGATCGCCTGTCTGCGAGCCTGATCTTCCTGGACCGTCTGCTGTGCAGCGGGGTCCAGATGGGAAGACAAGGCAGGCGCGATGCCTTTTCCAGACACCAGGGTCAGGATAAATATGAGACCTATGATCCATTGGTTTCGGTTGCCATTAAACACTGGATACCCTCTCGGCAAAGAAGATGCTTCTTTATCTCTCATTCGTTGGGGGGATTCGGCCGCACTACATCCCCGAACGGCGTGCGGATGACCCGCCGCCCCTGGGAATCTGTGCTTTCATTCCACGACGGGGCCGTTTGATTCGGAGTGGCCGGAGCCACCTTCCCCTGTTGCGGAGATCCACGGTTGATGCCGCTCTGGGCCCCAGACGCCGAGGTGCTGCCCCCGATCGGCGAGATATTGGCGGTGCCGGCCGGCCGTGGAGGTCCACCGGTTATCGCAGCCACATTCGGTGAAATGGTCGCGCCAGGAGGAGCCGCTCCCGCGGCGCCGGCCCCGAATGCAACGATCCTCGTCGGCTGGATGGCGGTCTTTCCGCCGCCGACCGGATGCTTCGATGCATCAAAAAGCGGAATCACCTCCCGCCGCGGCCCATATTCCAGCACCATCTGATTCTGGGTTATGTCAGTGACGGTATAGCCCTGGTAGGTATCTCCAACCCGCCGGGTTTGTGTTTTGCGCGCGTTTCCTGCTGCGGCGGAATCCACGATCATGGCGAGCCTTTGGCTCCCCGACATCGTCACCCCAACCAGGATAGGCTTCTGCAGCAATTGCGGGATTTCCACGGCCACAGGCACTTCCACTTTCTCCTCTTTGGCGCGGGTATCCGAAAAAAGATTCTTCTCCGGGATCACAGCAAATTCCGCGGGAGAGATCACTTTAGGAGGCGGAAGTAGCGGGACGTCACCCTCCTGATTCATTTTTTCCTTCAAATCCTTCGTGGGCTGCAGCCGGCCAAGATTATTGTCGGCGTTGAAGCGATCCTTGGCCAACCGGACTTGCCATCCCAAAAAGGCCGCTATCATGAGCAGCACGAGATTGACCGCTATCCATGTTCTGGACATAAATCCTCGCTCAAATCCCCGTTATCGCCCGCCGGAAGGCTTCTCGGCTGGCTTGGTTTCAGGGACAAGGATCAAGCCGGCCACCATGATGCTGGGCCGGATTTCCCACTTTTTCTGGATTTTAAAACTCGTGATAGCCAGTTCGTCTACCGTAAGGTATTTGCTGTAATTCTCCACGGCTGTAAGAAACTGCACCAATTGTTCAGGAACGCAGTTGGTTTCGATCCGAACCGACACCTTATAAACATTGTCCTGGAGCTTTTGTTCCTTTTGAATGTCACGGCGGATGATCTCCACTCCCGTGGGATCTGCCAGCTCTTTCAGGATTCGTTGCAGCTCCGCCGCGGCGATCGATGGGGTCTCTCCCGGAAGAAACCGCGTGTAATCCTGTTTGAGACGCTGCCGGTAAGCCTCCGCCCGGTTCCGATAAAATGTCTCCCTCCCCAGCATTTCCCTCTGTCGTAGAAGGGTTCGCTTTTTCCCTTCCACTTCACGGGCGAGGAGGTCGCGGCTGGGAATCAGGGAAACCGCAGCATAGGCGATCATTCCGACCACGACAATGGCGCCGCCGATTAGAAGGAATCTCTTTTCCCTTGCAGTGATTTTCATTGTTTTTTCTCCAGCTTGGCGGAGAAATTGAAACGATCCTTGCCGGTCTGGGCATCCCTGTAAACAGTGCCCGTTTGTTCTACCTTCATCAGTAGAGGCGAACGTTCCAGCTTGGGCATCAGATCCGACGGAGCCGAACTCGCCCCCGACAATTGGAAGGATCCGCGCTGGTTCATATAAACGTTGAGGAAGGTGTCGGCAGGCAGGATGTTGGTGAGTTCCTGCAGCACCTCCAGGTTCATGTCCCTCTGACGCAGGATACCTTCGACAAATAAAATCTGTTTTTCAACAGCTTCAGCTTCCGCCCTCAAGGCCTGAACCCGGTTCACCGGGACTCTCAGGGCAGCTATCTCCTGGTCAAGTTGCCGCAGCAGAATCCTCTGCTGGACCAATTGACGGAATCCAAGAGCACCAAGCAGGATAAGCACCGACACTCCCAGGATAACAGTCGGGACGAAAGACCAGCGGTTCTGCTGTATTCTCAGATTCTGCGGCAACAGATTCAGTTTCAGAGGCGGCCGATGAACCAAGCCGGATAAAGCCAACCCCAGCGAGACCGATGCGCCTTGAATCCGCGCCTGGTTCTCCAGCGGCATCTCCAATTGGACACGGGATGCCAGGAGTTCACAGTCGGGGAGTGCTTCATGCACTTCGCGCTGCACGTTCTCCCCCTCCTCGCCGCACAGCACAACTTTTTCGATGGTGTCTTCCGGGCCCATGCGCATCCGGGCCGCGGCTGCCTCCAATTCCTGCATTAAAAATTCGCGCCAGGGGATCGTCTCCGGACGGCTTTCCTCGCGCGAGAAAACGAGCGAGCCGTCCTTAACAGCCGAGATTTCAATGCCGTTGGGAGACAGGTCGGCCAATATAAAAGTCTTTCCTCCGAATTCCTTGCCGGATCGGAGGAAGAGATTGGCCAGGGCAACGGATCCGAGCATGACTGCGGATGGGCGGATTCCGAGTTCGGCCAAAACTTCCAGGTGCCGATCCAGAAGCGATCGCTTGACCAGGACCAGCAGAACCGATAGCCTCTTGGCTTCGGGCGCCGCTTTCAGCGGAATATAGTCAAAATAGAATTTTTCCTCTTCCGTCGGCTCGAAAGACTGGACCTGGTACAAAACAACCTGGCGCAGGTTGTCCGCCACTTCGGCCGGGAGGTCCAGGTAGCGCACAACAACATCGCTGCGAGGAATTCCCAAAACAAGGCCATCCCGCCTCAAACCGTTCAGCTTGAAGAATTGATCGATTTCGTTGCGGACTTCGCTTCGCTCACGTGATCTGAAATCGGTAACGCGCTTGAAATGAGTAAAGACTCCGGCGGCAAAATTGCTCTGAAGGCAGGTGATCACCAGATCCTCCCGCCTGATCTCCACGCCGATGCTGGTTTTAAGATAAATCATGCCCAACCCCGCTCATCTGAGCGCATTTTCGTTCCAGTAGACTACCCGGTAGCCGCTGCTTTCCCGCGGATCGAGCGTAACCACCGTCTTAATCACTCGTACAACCCTTGAATTATCCCTCCGGCCGGAGGCCGTAAGAGTATACACTCCCGTCTGATCTGTAGAAAGGTATGGCATCGTCGCGGGCCCAAAATTCACGGACAAAGTCCGGGTTGCTTCCTCGAGGGTCAGGAACGGCTTCACCTTCCTCCGCTCGACTATCTGCTGGGCCGCCTGCGGTGTCATCATCGGTATCGACATCAGGACTTCATACGGCGCAAAATTGATGTTGATACGATTCGATATCGAATAGACGGTGCAAAATCGCGACAACCCAAACCGGCGCATTACCCCGCCTTCAGGATTCCTCTCCGTAAGGCCATAGAAGATATCGCGTGTAACTCCCCTTACCAGCAGCAGTTCTTCCACGGTGTCGAAGCGGCTGTTTTTCGCCTTGTAGGGCGGATCGAGAGTCTGATAAAAATCGTCCTCCGCCCCGTTCAGCCTGTGCTGATTGTCGACGTCGCGCCAATCCAGGATGGAATCCACGATGATATCCGACTCCGGCTTCTGAATCCCGACTGTGGTCACCAGGCCACGGATCAAGTCTTCACCCGCGAAATTCAGGTTGATTTTCCCAGATTCGTCCTGGATCTCAACCTGGTATTCACTCTCGCCTATCCTTCCGTTCACGAAACCGAGATCGATGGGATCGGGAGGCCCGGGCAGCTCCAGCTGCTGCACTCTGGGCTGCAGGCGGCGCTGCATGAGTTGAAACGCCGTCGCTGCGATCCCGGCCCGCGCAGCATAATAAGCCACGGTCAAATCCCTTGCATTGCGCGCCGAGGACACTTCAACGATCGTCTCCCTCGAAAAACTGAGGGCGATCACCGACAGCGCCGTCAAAATCCAGAGCAACGCGATCAGAACCACGCCCCGCTCACCGGTTGGCATTGATGTCGTCTTCACTGCCGAGCCTCCGGGTCCGGTTGTCGAATGGATTCACAAAATTAAGACGCGGATCATTCGGCTTCGCCATGATCGGCACGACTAGATGCCGGCTGAGCATGGTGCCGTTCGGATCACGCGAAGTCATCGTCATCGAAATGGCCGTCGGCAGACGGCCGGTCTCCTTGGCATTCCAGCTGTTGACCCATTGGGACGGCCGTTCGTTAGTGCCCGGGTCAAAGTACTCGAAGGAAAAACTCATGAGACCCTCGAATACCGTGGTCACCGCAGTCTCATCCTTGCGGTCGAAGATGCTTTCTCGAGACGGATCCAGACCAAGATACTGCGCCTCCCTTTCCACCAACCGGAAATTTCCAGCCCGGTCGCGCACCACATCATAGGAAACCATCGTCAGCCCGGGGCTTTCCATGAAACGCAACGAGTTCAGGCTGATGAATTGAACGCTGCCCTCGGCTCCGGAGAAAATAGGATAGATCGCCCCGCCCGTCTGGAGATCGATCGGGGCGATCACGCCGTAAATCGAAGCCATTTGCTTCTTGACGAGGTCCAGGATGCTCCGGTTGCGCTGGCTGGCATCCATATAATCCGTGCCCCGCTTCCAGGATTGAATGCTTATTTTCATGACAGACCAAAGCGCCAGCGCCATGAGCGCAACCAAGGTCACAGCCACGATAATCTCCAAAAGGCTAAAACCGGCTTCGCGGTGCTCGTTGGTTTTTCTCATATCGGCGCTCATCGGTTGAGCCGCGGCGGCCCTGGTTGCTGCACGACATTCACTACTTTTAAGGTCTGGAGCACGAGATCCGGAGTCTGGGAGTCAGGAGCCACAACCGCAACGCTGTACTGAAACATCTTCACCGGCAGTTCGATCCGCTGGCCGAGCTTCTGCTGCAAAGGCACCGGGGTTTCGATTTCGGTCACGGCCACTTCCCACCGGGTGCCGTCCTCGAAATCGCCTCTGAGACTGGTGGAATGCTTGATCGTGTCGTCCAGCAGGGTAAGCTCCAGAACCGTCTCGGCGTGCTGAACCGTGCGCGTTTTCAATTGCGATCTCCGGATATTCCTCATGGCCCCGGATATCAAAGACAGGGTCAGAGACAGCCCTACCGCCAGGATGACCAGAGTGACCAGGACTTCAAGAAGGGTGAAACCGTCTTCCTTCCGTCCTTTTAGCGGCACATTCATTGCGTCTCTCCGGCAGTCACATTTTGGAGGCGGGCGCTTCCGGTAATCGGATCCGTTACTATCCGGATCAGGACCCCCTTTTTCGACGCGAGGAGAAGCTCCCCGCTTTCGGAGCTGCCATTGGGAAGAAACCGGATCGCCATGGATGCCTGCTGGACTTCCTGCCCCCAAAGCATCATGCGCTGGATGCGAACCTCTTCGGGTAGTTGGAGTGTGCGCTCACCCCCGCCGTTCTCGTCGGCCAGAATGATCTTCCCGGCTTCGCGATCCACCACCAGCAACATTTCCATCTGTTCTGATATCGCCTTTTCCCGCGCATATCTCATTGCGCTCAGGACGTCGCGGCCGGTGGCCTGCAGCTTGAAGGTGGAGTTTCCGCGCATCAACGCCGGGAAAGATACAGCCATCACCAGGCCGATAATAAAGACCACCAGGATGATTTCCAGGAGATTGAATCCCGGATCGGATCGAATCCCGTGTTCAGCGCCCTCGCTGCGATTCATTTCCAGCTCACGACGTCGTCATCCGTCCCCTCGGCTCCATCAGGGCCAAGCGAGATGATTTCGAATTCCGCATGCTGCCCCGGACTGCGATAGATGTAAGCGCGCCCCCATGGATCCTTGGGCAATTCGCTCTTGGACACGTAAGGCCCGCGCCAGGATGGAATATTGCCGGGATTGCGCACGAGCGCATCCAAGCCCTCCGAAGAATCCGGGAGCCTCCCGACCTCGAGGGCAAAGAGCTGCAGGGCGTTGCCGAACTCGGCGATTTGCAGTTTGGCGATCTTTTCTTTGCTTTCACCCAGTTTGTTGATCAGCTTGGGCCCCACAACAGCAGCCAGCAATCCCAGAATGACCAGGACAACAATGAGCTCGATCAGGGAGAAGCCCTTCTCCCCGCGCCTCTCGGACATCTGCTTTTCCATACGCCCTCCATCCCGTCCGCGTCCGTTCGGGATCACTTTCACTTTTATAATGGAATGTCATTGATGCTGAAAATGGCCAACAGCATGGAAACCACGATCGTCCCGATCAGGATCCCCATCAGCAGGATCAGAGCCGGCTCGAAAAATGCGATCAGGCTTTTGACCCCGGTCCGGACCTCTTCTTCGTATACATCCGCCACCTGAACCAGCATGCTGTCCAGTTTCCCTGACTCTTCGCCTACCTCGATCAGATGCATCGCCAATGGAGGAAAGACACCACTCTGTTTCATCGGCTGGGAAATCCCCTCCCCTTTTTTGATCCCGTTCCGGATGGGGTCGATCATCGTGGCAATACCCTGGTTGGCGATGATTTCGCGCACAATGGTCATTCCTTGCAGCAGAGGCACTCCACCGTGGAGCAGGGTTCCCAGGGTCCGGGCAAAACGCGCCACCTCGATCTTGCGGATAACCATGCCAAGCAACGGCAATCTCAGCAGCCAGCGGTCCCAGAGTAACCGGCCTTCGGCGCCGGAGCGCAGGCGCCTCAAGTAGAAAAAAATTATCGCGATGAAGGCTAGCGCCAGCCACCAATACCCCGAAAGAAAGTCGCTGAATCCTTTGAGGATCACCATGGGCAGGGGCAACGGGACCCCCATATCTTTGAAGATCAGGGCAAACCTCGGAACTACGAAAAGCGTGAGGATAATGATGCTGACGACTCCAACAACCGAGAGCAGAGCCGGATAAATCAACGCCCCGACAATGTAGGAACGGAGGTTCTCGCTCGTTTCCATGAAACTGACCAGTCGCCCCAGCACATCCTCCAGCATCCCGCCGACTTCACCGGCTTTCACCATGTTGACGTATACCTTCGGGAAAATGTCCGGGTATTTCGTCAGGGCCTCCGAAAAGGATTTTCCGGCCTTCACCTCCTTCAGGACGTCCTGGACCACTTCGGCCAGCGCCGGACTTTCGGCCAGCTGCCCCAGCACGGACAGGCTCCGGTCCAGCGGGAACCCCGATTTCACCAGGGTGTGCAACTCCGAGGTGAACACCAATACGTCCTTGCGGCGGACCTTTTTGCGCTTCCAGGAAATATCGATGTCCCGGGTAAGAGCGGTCTTCCTGGCCCCTGTATCCACGCGAATCGGGAGCATTCCCATTTCCTGGAGCCTGAGGGCAACGGTTCCGCCGTCAGGGCCGTCGATATTCCCTTCCACCATTTTCCCATCCGGGGTAAGCGCTTTATATGCAAATGCCGGCATTGGATCTGTCCTCAGACTTCCTGTGTGACTCGCAGCACTTCCGACAAGGTGGTGGTTCCCTGACGCACCTTGAGCCAGCCGTCGTCGCGCAGGGACCTCATTCCCAATTCCATCGCTTTTTTCCGGATTTGGTTCGAATCGGCTTTTCCTACGGTCAGCTTCCGGAGGTCGTCGTTCATAATCATAAGTTCATAGATTCCGACCCGGCCGATGAACCCGGTATTGCTGCAGCGCTCGCAACCCTGGCCCTCGTAGAATCGGACGGGTCCAGAATGGCCGTTTCCGCGACGAAAACCGATTTCGTCCAGCATTTCGGGGACGGGGAAAACCTCGACCTTGCAGTCCTCGCAAATGACCCGCACCAGGCGCTGAGCCAGAACACCTAGCAAGGAAGAAGCAATCAGATAGTCCTCCGCACCCATGTCAACCAGGCGCGTCACGGCGCTCGGGGCGTCATTGGTATGAAGAGTTGAAAACACCAGATGCCCCGTCAGGGCGGCTCGTATGGCGATCTCCGCGGTCTCCAGATCGCGGATTTCGCCGATCATGATGACGTCAGGATCCTGGCGCACAATGTGCCGCAAACCTGCGGCGAATGTAAGGCCTATTTGGGGATGCACGTGGATCTGGTTCACCCCGTCCATCTGGTACTCGACCGGATCCTCGATAGTGATGATCTTTTTGTCGGGGAGATTGATGGTGTCCAGGGCGCTGTAGAGAGTCGTGGTCTTGCCGCTCCCGGTCGGGCCCGTAACGAGCATAATTCCATGAGGCCGCCTCAGGAGCGACTCGAATTCGGCCAGGGAATCCTCGGGGAAGCCAAGTTTTCGAATGTCGTAGAGGCTCGTGTTGCTTTTGTCCAGGATGCGCATGACCACGCTTTCTCCATACAGAGTCGGGAGCGTGGAAACGCGCAGGTCGATATCCTTTCCGAGAACTTTCAGCTTGATCCTGCCGTCCTGCGGAAGGCGCCGCTCGGCTATGTTGATTTTGGCCATGAGCTTCACGCGGCTGATCACCGCCGCCTTCAGCTTCTTGGGCGGTGATTCCACGTCGTGCAGGATTCCATCAATTCGGTAGCGGACTTTCAGGTCCTTTTCAAATGGTTCGATGTGAATGTCGCTGGCGCGGCTTTCGATGGCCTTGGAAATGATCAGGTTCACAAGGCGGATCACGGGGGCCTCGGAGGCCAGATCCTTCAACTGTTCGATGTCTTCGATCTCATCGGCGATGTTTTCGAGGTTCGGATCGTCGATGCCTTCGATAATGCGGCCCAGCGTACTCGCCGCTGATCCGTAGAATTTCTCAAGGACATCCATGATCTCGCTCTCGGCGCCGAGGAGAGTCTTGACCTGGAAGCCTGTGGATTGGCGCACCGTATCGATCGTGGCATGATCGCGGGGATCCGTCATGGCCAAGGTGAGGATGTTCTCTTCCAGGGCGACGGGAACAAATTTGCATTGCTTCATGAAGCGGTGCGTCAGGACATTTTCAAGCACCGGTCCCGGGGGATAAGCAACACCTGAAATTATCGGAATCCCGATATGCTCCGATACAACCGAGAGGCAATCCTTTTCCGATATGTAACCCAAGTCAACCAGAAGCTTCCCCAGTTTTTCTCGGGATTCCGCCTGGAGGTTCAAAGCAGTTCTCAATTCTTCCTGGTCGATCAAGCCCCGTTCCAGGAAAACCTCACCGATTTTCTTCCGGGTCTTGATGGCCTCAATCTTAATACTCAACGGTTTTCATCCTTTGTTTGAATTCCTTGATCCGGTCCTCTTTGCGCGCAAGTTCTTCCAGATCGCGCTTTACGGCCGAAAGGACGATGGTCTTGCTCTGGTTTTCTTCTTCTGGAAAATTCCTGTCTTCGAAATAGGCGATGATGCTTACCGACTCGTCCTTGGTCACCTGGCGCAGACTGTCGCCCCGCAAAAACAGGACAAGCATCAGCTGCTCTTTCAGCTCTTCAATGCGTTTCTTTTTTTCCTCGGGGGTGGTCACATCCCCTTTTTTGGGACCGAATGGGGTATTGATCATCGCGCGGTGGATATTGACCACGAAGCTGAAGGTCATTCCGTAGCCAGGCAAATAGGCACCCTTGCTGCTTTGAAGGGCAAACGTAGAGGCGCCATTAAAAGATCGAGCAACGACATTATCCAGGATCCCTTCGAACTCCTGGATTTCACGGCGAATCATCGAGTAATCGACCCGCGCATCTCCGCCCCGGTAACCCTGAGCTGAAAGAGTGCTGCAAGCGATTCCCATCCATATTGCCGCAACAGCTAAGTTCCTCATGGAAAACATATTTTTTAGCCTTTGACAGTCCTATTATCTCTTGGATGAAGCGGTTCGTTAAGCCCAAAACTCAATTCTTTGCCGCCGCACCCTGCCTTACAACTTTTCTCACGTACATCAAGTCCTGAGATCTCTCCTGTTCCAGAGTATCCATCATGACCTGGATCATCCTATAGGTGGTCTGGCTGTTACGCAGTTCGCTTTCATCCAGCACTTGTTTCAGAAGATCCCGGACTTCTGCCTTCGTATAAATCTCGTTCCTGGCAGCGCTACCCCTGAACAAGTGGGTCTTTATCGAAATCCCGCGTTCATTCGACGTGTATTCGGCATTGGAAATGGCCAGAACAGAAAGAACCGCCATCACAGCTACGGCAGCGTATTTCAAGATGCTCCAGAAGGCCCAATTCCGGGATTCTTCCTGCTTTTTCACCACCATGACCGGGAGTGGCCGGATCGGCGCTTCGTCGGTCCATTGCGTCAGAGCCTGGCGGACATTTTGAAGCCCCTCCAGTTCGCGTCTGCAATCGGGGCAGGAATGGATATGCCCCTGCAATTCAGGACTTGCAGCCGGTGTCCCTTTTTCACCATAAAGCAGGTCGATGAACCTTTCCTGAACTTCATTGCACCTCATACCCTACCTCACACAATTCCGGACAGCACACCCAGCCGCCGGAGGTTTTGTTGTACGCCACGCAAGCCATGGTAAAGCCTTGATTTAGCTGTTGATAAGGGACATTCCATAACTTGCGCCAGTTCCTCGAGGCTCAGCCCGACGTACTCTTTGAGCAAAATAGCCGTCCGATGATCCTCACTCAGCCCAACCATCGATTTCCGGATTAGTTCTTTGGTCTCCAACTCATCCCTGACGTTCCCATCCGTAGCAAGAGAGGCAATCTCGCCACCTTCTTCGTTCCTCGTATTTGCCAGCGTATCTTCCAACGATAATTCCGGGCCCTGCCGTCGCCAATGCGCGCGGCATTGATTCAAGGCAATTCTGAAGAGCCAGGAGGAAAAGCTCCTGGGATTTCGCAGGGAGTGAAGGGAACGGTAAGCCGAAAAGAAGGTGTCCTGCGTTACATCCTGCGCATCCTCTCGGTTGTTTAAGTAGCGGAGCGCAAAATTGAATACTTTGTTTTCCCAGATCCGAATGAGCCGGTTAAAGTTTTCCTCGTTTCCTGCGAGAAAGCCTCGTACCGCCTCTTCCGTTTCTTTCATTCAAATTCCCTTGCACCTGATCTGCTCGCCTAAAAGATGCCGGGCCGTAACCGAAAGTTTAAAAAATCGTGAATCGGTGCCCAGAGAGGCCCAAACGCTTCTATTCCCAGCGATATAAGGATGGCAGCCTGCCGGAATCTCAAAGCAAACGACTCTGAGAGGCGTCCGAGGAAGGCATGGCCCCATCCCGCCAGGATCCGAGGCTCGGCGGATGGGAGCAGCGATATGACCCCTTTTTCCGGCTTCATGCGAGGCGGTTGGCTGAATGGGTACGACTCTTTTACAACTCTTTACGGTAGTTAGGGGCTTCCTTGGTCACGAGCACATCATGAACGTGACTTTCTTTGAGGCCGAAACTTGTGATGCGCACGAACCGGGTTCGGGTTTTTAGATCGTGGATTGCGCGGCATCCGCAGTATCCCATTCCGGCGCGCAGGCCTCCGGTTAATTGGGGTATCATCACTTCGACGCTGCCCTTATAAGGGACCATGCCTTCAATGCCTTCCGGGACCAGTTTTCCTTCATAAAACGAACCTTCCTGGCTGTAGCGGTCACGGCTCCCGGCCTTCATCGCCTCGAGCGATCCCATCCCCCTATACACTTTATAACTGCGGTTCTGATAGAGAATGGTTTCGCCAGGGCTTTCGTCGGTCCCTGCGAAAAGAGAACCCATCATCACCGAATCAGCCCCTGCGGCAAGGGCTTTGGTCACGTCCCCGGAAAATTTGATGCCTCCGTCGGCAATGAGGGGCACCCCCGCACGCCTGGTTGCCTTGGCACAGTTGAGGATCGCTGTGATCTGCGGCACTCCCGCTCCGGTTACAACCCTCGTGGTGCAGATCGATCCAGGCCCCATGCCCACCTTGATCGCATCAGCGCCTGCCTTGACAAGGGACCGTGCCCCCTCTTCGGTTGCCACATTGCCGGCAACAAGGTCCACGCCGGGAAAACGTTTCTTGATCCGCTTGACCGCATTCTCAACACGGGCGGAATGGCCGTGCGCGGTATCCACAACGATGACATCCACACCGGCTTTCACCAAGGCCGCCACCCGTTCCAGGAAATCCCCAGTGACACCGACGGCGGCTCCGACGCGCAGGCGCCCCAGGGTGTCTTTGCAGGCGTTCGGATAGGCAATCTTCTTTTGGATGTCTTTGACCGTGATCAACCCTTTCAAACGGTATTTGCTGTCCACAACCGGGAGCTTTTCCACGCGGTGCTTGTGCAAAATGGACTGGGCCTTCTCCAGGGTTGTGCCGACTGGAACTGTGATCAGGTTTTCGCGGGTCATTAGATCCGATATTTTTAAATCCATGCGGGTTTCGAAGCGCAAATCGCGGTTGGTGAGGATGCCGACAAGCTTTCCGTCCTTGGTGATCGGCAAGCCGGAGATTTTGTATTTGCTCATGACCGCCATGGCTTCGTGTATCTTCTGGTCGGGCGACATCGTGATGGGGTTGACGATCATGCCGCTCTCTGACCGCTTCACCCGGTCTACTTCGTCGGCCTGACGTTCAATGGACATGTTTTTGTGGATGAAGCCCATACCCCCCTGCTGCGCCATGGCGATAGCCATCCGGGAATCGGTCACGGTATCCATGGCTGCGCTGAGGAGCGGGATATTCAGAGGGATACGTCGCGTAAGCCACGTGGAGATATCCACCTCCGAGGGAATAACGTCACTCCTGGCCGGCTCGAGCAGGACATCGTCAAAGGTCAATGATTCCTTGAAATTGGTGTCTCTTACCATAGGATTTGCCTCAGAATCCCGCGGATATTGAAAAAGGTTGCCGGCCTTCTCGACTCATCTCAGGGGCAACCCGAACAGTGCAGCTTTTGAAACAGATTATGGCCCGCTCTCCGTCAAATAATCCGATCGGCCCGGAGCCTATTGCCCGTGGCACTTTTTGAATTTTTTCCCGCTGCCGCACGGACAAGGATCGTTCCTCCCGACTTTCACGACCTCTCGTTTTTTGGTAATGGAAGCTGCGTCCCCGCCGCCGCTGTAAACCAGATTCTGCTCCTGCTGCTGTCGACGTCGGGCATCTTCCCGTTCCCGCTCTCGCGCCTCATACTCCTCCTGGCTGATCGGTTCGAACAGGTAGAGCCAACGAACCGTTTCCTCTTCCCGGCGGGCGTTCATCGCCTCGAACATTTCGAAGCTCTCTTTTTTATACTCGATAAGAGGATCTCTTTGGCCGTATCCCCGGAGCCCGATTCCCTCTTTTAGATGGTCCAGTGCCAGCAAATGGTCTTTCCACTGGGCATCCAACACCTGGAGCATGATCATCCGCTCCTGGAGGCGCATATTCGCCGCCCCCATTCGCACTTCTTTGTCTTCGTAAATAGCTTTGACCTTCGCGCTCAGGTTTTCGGAGAGCTCGGTATATCCAGCTTCCTTGACGTCGAAGCCCAGAACGTTGATATCGAATCCGAACTGATTCCCGATGGCGATGCGCAGACCGTCCAGGTCCCAGGTATCTCGCGCTTTGTCGCGCGAAGCATACTGTTCGATGAGATCCATCAGAATATCGTTCGCGAGTTCCAGCAGGTATTCTCGCTGATCGGTGCCCTCAAGCAGGTCGCGGCGGATTGCATAAATGGCTTCGCGCTGCTTGTTCATGACATCGTCGTATTCGAGGAGGTGTTTGCGTATCTCGAAATTGCGCCCTTCAACCTGCTTCTGTGCACGCTCTATCTGACGGGTGATGAGCTTGCTTTCGATGGGAACGCCTTCCTCCATGCCCAGCGATTGCATGATTCCCGAAATACGGTCGCTGGCGAAGATCCTCATCAGGTCGTCTTCGAGCGACAAATAAAAACGTGATGATCCCGGGTCGCCCTGCCGGCCCGCACGCCCCCGCAACTGGTTATCAATACGGCGCGACTCGTGCCGTTCGGTCCCCAGGATGTGCAGGCCTCCCAGCCCCACGACGTCGTCATGTTCACGCTTGCAGACTTCGGTGCAATGCTTCCGGAGGCGCTCTACGTCTTCCTTGGGAGCCGATGCCGGATCGATCCCTTTTTCCCGCATGGCCTGCAGCGTGAGGAACTCGGGGTTGCCGCCCAAAAGGATGTCGGTTCCCCGCCCCGCCATGTTCGTGGCAATGGTCACCGCTTTTTTTCGACCGGCCTGAGCCACGATTTCAGCTTCTTTGGCATGATACTTGGCGTTGAGGACTACGTGCGGAACTCCCTGCCGCTTCAGCAATAGGCTCAACTTTTCCGATTTTTCGATAGAAATCGTCCCCACCAGGACGGGCCGACCGACTTCGTAGAGTTCTTTGAGCTCTGAAACGACCGCGTTGAATTTCTCCCGCTCCGTCCGATAAATGATGTCGGGGTTTTCGACCCGGATAAGCGTCCGATTGGTGGGGATGCAGTTCACCTCGAGCTTGTAGATTTTGTAGAATTCTTCCGCTTCGGTTTCGGCTGTGCCTGTCATGCCGGCAAGTTTTTTATACATGCGGAAGTAGTTCTGAAACGTGATGGTCGCCAGGGTCTGGTTCTCCCGCTCGATTTTTACATTCTCTTTGGCTTCGAGCGCTTGGTGGAGCCCATCACTATAGCGGCGACCGGGCATCAACCGGCCGGTGAACTCATCCACGATAATGACTTCTCCGTCCTTTACCATGTAGTCGGCGTCGCGTTTGAACAGGAGATGAGCTTTGAGCCCCTGGTATATATGGTGTACCCAATCCATGTTCTGGGGCTCGTAGAGATTCCCTACCGCCAGCAATTTTTCGGCTTTCTCGACCCCCTCTTCCGTGAGGTTGACGGTGCGCGCCTTCTCATCCACCTGGTAATCGAGATCGCGGCGCAACCTGGGAATGATCCGGTCCACTTTGAAGTATTTGTCGGTCGATTCCTCCGCGGGTCCGGAGATGATCAGCGGGGTTCGGGCTTCATCGATCAGGATCGAGTCGACTTCGTCAACGATGGCATAATTGAATTCTCGCTGAACACAGTCCGAGATGTCGTACTTCATGTTGTCGCGCAGATAATCAAAGCCCAGTTCATTGTTCGTGCCGTAGGTGATGTCCGCGCGATAGGCCGCGCGACGCTCTTGGTCGGTCAAAGGGTGTTGAATACAACCTACGGTCAGTCCAAGGAAGCGGTAAATCCTTCCCATCCACTCAGCGTCGCGTCCCGCCAGATAGTCGTTGACAGTGACAACATGAACGCCCTTCCCCTCCAAAGCATTCAAGTAGGCGGGCAGAGTCGCAACCAGGGTTTTCCCTTCACCCGTTTTCATTTCGGATATGCGGCCTTGGTGCAGAACCATCCCGCCGATCAGCTGAACATCGAAATGCCTCATGTTCATAACCCGATTGGATGACTCTCGGACCACAGCAAAAGCCTCCGGGAGGAGGTCATCGAGCGATTCGCCGCCCGCGACACGCTGACGGAATTTGACCGTCATCTCCGCCAGCTGCACATCGGTGAGGCGGATCATCTCCGGTTCCAACTCATTAATCCGGTGGACCAGAGGCTGCATCTTTTTCAAATCCCGTTCATTCTTGCTGCCCATGATTTTGGTCAATATGGCGTTGAACATCGAGGCAGGTCTCCGGTTGGATGTAAACTTTGAAATCTAACAGATAGAGAGATTTAAGTCAAATACACACTTGCGTCCGGACGCTGCGCGATGCGCTTGGCGGTCCGAGCGGTTCAAAGGGTTCTTTGGGGAAAAACGGCCCGGGATTGTGCGGGTGATCCCGGGCCTGACAAAACTAGTTATTGCGTGAAATGGGGATGACTTTCAGGGGATCACGGTATTTGTTGAACTGCCAGATTTCGAAGTGAAGGTGCGGCCCTGTCGTCCGGCCCGACGTACCGACATATCCGATCAGGTCGTGCCGGGAGACACGATCGCCCACCTGAACAATGAATTTGGAAAGATGGCCATACCGCGTGGTGTAGCCGAACTTGTGGTCGATTACGACGATGTTGCCATAGCCTTCTCGGGTCCCGGCGTAAATAACGGTTCCGTCGGCCGGTGCAACAACCCTGGTTCCATAATTAGCGGAAATATCCAACCCCGTGTGCTGGTCGATGGTGGTGCCGCCGAACGGGTCTCCCCTTCGTCCCACTCCGCCCGTGACATACCCCTTCAAAGGCAACACATTGGGTGTTGTCGCCTCAACCAGGGCTTGTTTGGAGATATATTGATCCAATTGCCGGTAGCTTTCCTCCAGCATGCCGGCACTCTTGGTGTAACGCTCCAGAGCTTCAGGAGTTCCCGCTGATGGAGGCAGTGGCTGCTTGAAGGTTTCTTTGGAGAAGCCTCCAACACCGCCTAAGCGCGACGGGTCGTTGAATTTGGCTACGACGGCCAGCTTTTCAGCAGTGGACTCCAAAAAGTCTATTTTTGCCCCAAGCTGCGCCGTTTGAATTCTGAACTTATGGTTTTCGAAGCGGAAATCGTCATTTTCCGCAAGGATGTGGTTATAATCCACAACCTTTAGCGCCATTCGCCCATAATGAAAGGCTGCAAATCCAGCTGTAAATACACCTAAAACCGCAAATCCTGCAACCGCCAGGAGGACAGGATAGGGGATGGACAGGCGTAACAACTTGGAATCCGCATGGCTCGCTACAATAAAGGCGTATAACCTTTTTTTGAGCATGGGCTCCCCTTCAATGAAAAGAACAATGGCTGATCCTCATAGGACCAACCCAGCACCACAATGCTAATTTAATAATGGCGGCATTCTATTTTCGCCGGAGGGGGCTGTCAACCCAAAATCATACAAAAAATTGAATCGAAGATTGTCAAAGCGTCCGGGCGCTCCGTAGCTGGTTGTCGAAGGAGATAGGAAGGGAAGCAAAAACTCAAATCCGGCAGCCTACCGCTGCGTTATTTTGATTTCATCGGGGCAACGTTCGAAATGAATCTGGACGAAAACTTCGTCGATTTGACGAAACCGCCATTCGATGCATATAATGCTGGTATAATTGTAGATCATGTGGGGGTGCACCGGATTCGACGGGGGTCAAGAGGCAACAGAGGCATGTCGAGCGCTCCGCGTCTCGTTAAACCGTGGAATAAACATAACTGCTGACAATCAGTTAGCACTGGCCGCTTAAGGCGGTCACGTCCCGCCGGTCTGGCCTGTGAGGCCGGAGTGGGGCGTCACATAGCAGGCTAGGTAGGAAATCTAGGCTCTGGGATTTTCGCCGAAACAGTTCAGGGCTAGCGGCGCAACGTCCCTGCCGGTTCGAACGCGGCGTCGCGAAACTGAACGGATCGGATAAGCATGTAGGCTCTGTTCGCTGAAGTCCTTCGGACGCGGGTTCAATTCCCGCCACCTCCACCATCTTCACTGTTTTCCGTCCAGGTGCAGGCCTTGGAACACGCCTGAATCACGGATGTTCCGCATACAAATTCCTCCAACTTTTTGCCGGAAATCATGCTAAATCCGAGCCTTGGGTGAACAAATTCAGTTATATTATATCCGGATCATTTTTGGACTCGTCGTCTGCGCTACATTCGCCAGAGAGGTCTGGCGGCTGAGAAAGTCCGCCGGGGTCTATTGGATTAATATTCTCTGGTGCCGGATTTGATATTGAGGTGCCGTACGCCGCCGGAGCGGGATTTCATACCGAACCACGTTCTCATTTGGAGGCATTGTGGAAATCAAGACCTTTGAAAACAAAAAGGCTCTGGGAGCAGCGGCCGCCGCCATGGCAGCCGAATGCATCCACCGGGCGGTAGCGGAAAAAGGAAAAGCGGCAATTATCACAGCTACAGGCGCATCCCAGTTTGATTTCCTGGAGGCGCTGACCGAAACGCCGGGCATCCCGTGGGAAAAGGTCACCATGTTTCATTTGGATGAATATGTCGGATTATCCGAATCCCACCCGGCAAGTTTTCGGCGCTATTTGAAGGAGAGATTTATCTCCAAAATCGGACTCGGCGCCTGCCATCTGATCAACCCTGGAGATAATCCCCTGAATGAATGCCGCCGCGTGGGAGCGCTTCTGCGATCCCTGCCCATAGATGTCGCTTTTGTCGGCATCGGAGAAAACGGGCACCTGGCATTCAACGATCCACCGGCCGATTTCGAAACCGAGGAACCCTACCTGGTCGTAAATCTCGATACACGCTGCCGCCAGCAGCAGTTTGGCGAAGGTTGGTTTGCCAGCCTCGATGATGTACCGACCCAAGCTATAAGCATGTCCATACGTCAGATACTTAAAAGCAAAACCATTCTTTGTATCGTACCTGAGGCAAGGAAGGCAGAAGCCGTTCAGGCGACTGTGACGGCGGACGTTTCACCACGGGTTCCGGCGTCGATACTGCGAACGCATCCCGACACCACCCTCTTCCTCGACCGGGACTCCGCGGCTTTGATTACCGCAACCGGGTCCTGCTGATTCGCGATCGGAGTGAGGATCTCATGATAAAAGCAGGGTTCGTGGATCTGCAGGTGAACGGTTGCAGGGGAGTCGATTTTTCATCGCCCGACCTGACGTACGAGGAAATATTCCGGGCGGCCAGCGAGCTTCAGCGTGCAGGCACCGTCGGCTTCTGCGCCACATTGATCACGTCGGATTTGGAGGTGTATCGCCGCAACCTGGATTTGATTTCACGCGCCATGGAGGACGCTGCTCTGAAAAGCTGCCTTCTTGGCATCCACATGGAAGGGCCCTACCTTTCCCCAGAGGATGGCGCGCGCGGCGCTCACTCCGCCGCAAAAATGAGGCTGCCGGATCCCGCGGAATTCGACCGGTTCCAGGAATGGGCGCGGGGCCGAATAGTCATTGCCACCCTCGCCCCTGAACTCCCCGGCGCGCTCCGGCTGATTCGCCACATCAGGAAACAGTACGGCACGGCAGTCGCCCTCGGCCACCACCTCGCAGCGCGTGAGATCATTAACCAGGCGGCAGAAGAAGGAGCAACCCTTATTACCCATCTGGGCAATGGCTGCCCTGCCAGCCTGCCTCGCCATGACAATCCCATTCTGCACCAATTGGCCCATGATTCTCTGTTGGCCGGATTGATCACCGACGGGCACCACATCCCGGCCGATTTCATCAAAATCACGCTCCGATGCAAGGGCCCGAAACGTGTTTTTGTAGTTTCAGATGCCGCTCCGATAGCGGGGCTCCCACCGGGAATCTATGAAAATCTCGGAAATACGGTCCGCTTAACCCAGTCCGGCAGGATCGAATGTGTTGATACCCCGTTCTTCGCCGGTTCGGGCCTCACTATGGCCGAATGTATGCGACACCTCCGGTCGCTCAACCTGCTGAATGAAGAGGAACTCTGGCAAGTGGGGTTCGTCCAGCCTCTCGAGATCATCGGGCTAAGCCCCGGAAGCCTCAATATCGGCCATCTTCCTGATTTCCATTGGTGATCACCGGAAGATTGCGCGACCCCTGTATGCCGGGTTGTCAAGACTCAGTGCCGGACTTCACTGCTTCGATATGGCCTATGAGCCATTTCACTACCTGCTCGAAAGGATCCAGCCCGAACGCCGCCGCCACACTTGGCCGCAGGTTGCTGTTGGCATTGATGTCATAGAAAATCCTCTTCCCGGAAAAGGCATCCAGGTATTCCGTCGCCCCCACATCAATCCCCGAAGCCCCCATAATCCTTTCGCCGGCGGCAACCGCTTCCGGGGGAATCTCAGGATAAGGATAAAACTCTACCGGCTTCTGCGCAGGGGATGGTAGTGAGCATATGCCGGCCCCACCGCCCTCCGGGTTGCACACAGGAGAAGGGCACAGATTAAATGAGCCGTAGCTCACGACCCGCATGGCATATAAAAGCTTGCCACCTAGAAACTCCATCCGGATGATTCCCTGAGCCACATCGTGGGGGAAATATTCCTGCAGGAGCATCAGGTGATCCGGTTCCCACAATCTGGGATTTAAGGTGAACAGAGCCTCGACTTCCTCCATGCTATTTGCCAGGTGAATGCGCGCACCGCTGCCTCCCTGTTCCGGTTTGATCAGCGCCGGGAAACCTATCTCATGAGCCCGGCAACGCAGCGCATCCAGGCTGTTAAAGGTTATGCTCCGGGGATGCGGGATTCCAAGGTTCCTGAGCAGAGAAGCCTGAACGGTCTTGGATAGCTCAAAGGCAAAAACATCGGCGCCGTTGAGGACTCTCACGCCGCGGAATTCCAGTGAACGCATGAAAGATAGGGCAAACGGCACAGCCCGGGTCGCGCCCCGCGCATAGGCACTCGGTGATGCCTGATTGAAATACAGCGGCGCCTGCGGCTCGTCGTCCGGCGAGAACGCGGCGCTCTTGAGATCCACGATGCCGAAATTCACGTTGTGGCGGCAGAGCTCGGAGAACAGCGGTTTTTGCCATTCAGGATGTTCGTGTATGACTACCAGGTCGTGAGGATAATGCGGCATGGAGTTCTCCTCCCTCTAAAAGTTGCATGGGGCGTTATTGCGGCCAACACCAATCGGCGAGCGAGTCAAAGACCTCCGGGATTTCCAAGCTATGCATACAGCAATGGATGGAAGATGTTCCATCCTGACACGCCGCGCAGCCATCATTGCGTCGGAGTACCTTGACATGAGCACCCAGAGGCCGCCAGTTGCGGGGATCGGTGGGTCCGAACAACACCAAGCAGCGAACGCCAACCGCGCCAGCCAAATGGGATACCCCGGAATCGTTTCCCAGGTATCCCCCGGCTCTGGCCAGCAGCGCTGCGAGAATGCCTGCTGGCAGGCCGCGCGCGCAATGCACTCGGTCGGGATTCAGGCTGCAGGTTACTTCCGAGCCCAATCCCGTTTCGGCCGGTCCTTCAATTACCAGAATCTCCGCTGCGGTAGTTTCAAGCAGGAGGGCCATCAAACTGCGAAAACGATCGGCGGGCCAGCGTTTGATCTGATTGCCTCCCCCAGGATGGACGGCGATGATTTCCCGACCTGGCGGAATTCCCAAATCGCAGATGAGCCGTTCCACCCGATTCTGATCTGCCGGCCCGGGGACGATCAAAGGAAAGGGGCGCTCCGGCGTTATAGGCAGCCATGGTGCAATGGAATTGAGAAACAAATCAGCAACATGCCGGAATTCCCCCGGTCTTGAGCGCCAGTTCCCAATCAGTACCGAAGGATGGATCTGATTCAATCGGTTCGTAAAGGCGGAATCCCCGGCTCCGGTCCAGGAAAGAATCCGGCCGAAAGAGCGCCAAAATGTCTTGTCCTGCTCCGTCGGTTCTCCCGGACCGAAAAGCCGGGACAAGGGAATGCTCGAGAAGGAGAGAAACTCGTCGGCATACTGGCGCGCGATCGCAGTTGAAAAGTCGACATTGGCAGCCAGGGTGATGGTATCCCCCGGCCATTCCCTTTTTAATCCGTTCAGCGCCGGAAGCGACAGGATGAGATCGCCCATCGCTCCGGGGTGCACGACAAGCGTTTTCACTATTGGATGATCATGGAGTTCAGGTTGCTTGCATTGACAATGCTCACCTGCGCAGCGACCTTGCGCGCAATCTGGTCAAATGCCAATCCTCCGGGAGAGTCGGGATCGTCGAGCACAATCGGCTTTCCCGAATCGCCGCCTTTGCGTATGCCGAGATCAAGGGGCACTTCGCCCAAAAATGGGACGTTATAGCTCGCAGCAGTTTTGCCCGCGCCTCCATGGCTGAATATCTCGGTCCGGGCTTTGCATTTCGGGCACTGGAAGTAGGACATGTTTTCGACGACGCCAAGTATTTCCACACGAACCTGCTGAAACATGAGGATGGCTTTGCGCGCATCCTGCAGGGCGACATCCTGCGGCGTGCTCACCACCACCGCTCCCATCAGCGGGACGGTCTGGGTCAGGGTCAACTGCACGTCCCCGGTTCCGGGCGGCAGATCGATGAGCAGGTAATCGAGCTCTCCCCAATCGACCTGGCGCACGAACTGCTGGATCACGCTATGCAGCATGGGGCCGCGCCAGATGACCGGCGTGTCCTCAGCGGTCAGGAATCCCATCGACATTACGCAGACACCATGCTTGGAAAGCGGTTGAATCCGGTTCTCGATGGCATGCGGCCGCCCTGTGATGCCCAGCATCAGAGGAACGTTGGGCCCATAGACGTCCGCGTCCATCAATCCAACTTTCGCGCCGGCGTGGGCCAAGGCTGCTGCCAGGTTGACCGTCACCGTGCTCTTGCCGACGCCGCCTTTGCCGCTGCCGATAGCGATGATGTTTTTGACTCCAGGGATGGCCTGTTTTCCGGCCGCGGCGCTTCCGGCAGTTACTGAGGCGGTCATTTCGATTTCCACCTTGCGGATCCCATTCACCTTCAAAACGGCTTCCTTTGCCCAGCGCTCCATTTCAGACTTTACCGGGCAGGCGGGGGTTGTGAGTTCAATGGTGAAGCTGGCTTTCCCCGATTCCACCTTCAAGTTTTTCACGAAATTAAGTGCGACGATGTCCTTATGCAGGTCCGGATCCTGGACGCTTCGCAAGGCGTTCAACACGGCATTTTCGAGTGAGTTGAGTTCCCTTTTATTGTCGTTTTTTTCGGTCATGGTCGGAAATATATCCCGCTCTCACCGGCGTGTCAACGCGCCCTCCCAAAGGCAAAAGCGTGGTTGGAAAAGGCTATTTTCGAAGCAAGTAGAGGATTAGGCTCACAATCAGGCTGAATGCGAGGCAGGTAGTCAGAGGAAAATAAAACTCGAAATTGTCACGTTTAATTCGGATGTCCCCGGGAAGTTTCCCTATCCGCAGATGACTCAAAACATCTCCGTAGCTGATAAGGATACCGGCGGCCAAAAGCGCGATGCCGGCCACAATCATCATACGGCCCAGCGAATTCATTTCATCCTGCCGGCACGCGGATGAAACCGGAATTATCAAATGATCCGAGTTTCATCCGCGTCTCAATACGGTCAATTGCAGCATTCCACCTGGCTGAACCAATAGCTGGTTTCGAATGCCGCCGTTTCAGGAGCATCCGAGCCGTGCGTGGTATTGCGCTCGATGGACTGGCCAAAATCTTTGCGGATGGTTCCGGCTTCGGCCTTTTCGGGATTGGTTGCTCCCATGAGATCGCGCCATTTCTTGATCGCCCCCTCACCGGAGAGGATCATCAGCACCACCGGTCCTTCGGACATGAAGGCAGTCAAGCTGGGGAAAAAACCTTTGTCTTTGTGGACCGCATAAAAACCTTCCGCCTGTCTCACGGACATATGAACCATTTTAAGGGCGCTGATCCTTAGTCCGTTCGATTCGATCCGGTGGATGATTTCGCCGATCAGATTGCGTGCCACCCCGTCGGGCTTAATGATAGCCAGAGTCGTCTCAACCATGTACTTTCTCCCTCATCGCTTGGACCATGCCATCGCCAATATCGGCAGGGCTGGTAACCACATGAATTCCGCAGGCTTTCATCGCCGCGATTTTCTCTGCGGCGGTGCCCTTGCCGCCGGAAATGATCGCGCCGGCATGCCCCATGCGCCTTCCCGGTGGCGCTGTCTGGCCGGCAATGAAACCCACGACCGGCTTTTTCACGTTTTCTTGGATATATCGCGAGGCTTCCTCTTCGGCGGTTCCGCCGATTTCCCCCATCATGACGATACCCTCGGTCTCCGGATCCTCGTTGAACAGCTTAAGGGCATCCAGGAAGTTGGTGCCGATGATTGGGTCGCCGCCGATCCCGATGCAGGTGGACTGGCCCAGGTTGCGTTCGGTGAGCTGCCATACCCCTTCATAGGTCAAAGTGCCGCTTCGGGAGACCACCCCGATATTGCCTTCCTTGAATATCCTTCCGGGCATGATGCCGATTTTGCATTTTCCCGGCGATATGATTCCCGGGCAGTTCGGACCGATCAGCCTGCTTTTGGAACGGGAAAGCAGCGATGATGCCCGCACCATGTCGAGGGTCGGAACCCCTTCCGTGATGCAGACAATCAACGGAATCTCGGCCGAAGCGGCCTCCATCACGGCGTCGGCAGCAAACGGCGGAGGGACGAAAATGACGGTTGCATTGGCGCCCTCCTTCGCCACAGCTTCGGCGACGGTGTTGAAAACCGGGATGCCTTCGTGAAGTGATCCACCCTTGCCCGGTGTAACTCCGGCCACAACATGGGTGCCGTACGCGATGCACTGCTGGGCATGGAATGCGCCTTCCCGGCCGGTAATTCCCTGCACTACGAGCCTTGTATTTTTATCTACGAGTATAGCCAACGGAATTCTCCTTATTAGTTCGCCAAGGCGACCACTTTGTCCGCCGCATCTTTCATGCTGGAAGCGACCGTGAATTTCAGGCCCGAATTGCGCAGTATTTCCTGTCCCTGCTCCACATTCGTGCCCTCCAGCCGGACCACTACCGGAATTTTGATTCCAATCGACTTTGCGGCTTCAACCACGCCGGCAGCCACAACATCGCATCTCATGATTCCGCCAAAAATATTGATCAGGACCGCTCGAACGTTCCCGTCACCGAGCAGTATCTGGAATGCATTCCGCACCTGCTCCGTGGTGGCGCCCCCACCGACGTCCAGGAAGTTGGCCGGGTTGCCGCCGGCCAACTTGATGATGTCCATGGTCGCCATGGCCAACCCGGCGCCATTCACCATGCAGCCGATGTTGCCGTCCAGGCGAATATAATTGATGCCATACCGCGAAGCCTGGATCTCAAGCGGATCTTCTTCATAGAAATCGCGCAGTTCCATGAGATCCTTGTGACGGTAAAGCGCATTGTCGTCCAGGTTTATTTTTGCATCCAGGGCATAGAGCTTCCCATCTTCAGTCTGCAGGAAGGGGTTGATCTCAACCAGCGATGCGTCCGTACCCTCGAATGCCCGATAAAGAGCGGCAATAATCTTGGTAGCCGGTCCGAAAAGCTCACCGGTCAAGCCGAGCCTGAAGGCAAGGTTTTTTGCGTTGAAAGGCTGGAAACCGATGGCCGGGTTTATGTATTCCTTGTAGATCAGTTCGGGGGTCTCCGCGGCAACCTTTTCGATGTCCATTCCGCCCGCCGGTGAGGCCATGATAACCGGACACTGGGTGGCGCGATCGATGACAATTCCGAGGTAGAATTCCTTTTTGATCGCCAGACCTTCCTCAATCAACACCCGCCTGACTTTCCGGCCCTCCGGACCAGTCTGGTGGGTGATGAGAGTCATTCCGATCATTTTCTCCGCCAACTGTTCAGCTTCGAACGGATTGGCAGCCAGTTTGACTCCGCCGCCTTTGCCCCGGCCGCCGGCATGTATCTGCGCCTTGACCACAACCGTGCCGCCGAACTTGCGAGCGATTTCGTAGGCTTCGTAAGGGCTTGTGGCAACTTCCCCGCGGGGAATCGGCACTCCATATTGGGCCAGGATTTTCTTTGCCTGAAATTCGTGGATTTTCACTGGAACTTCCTCATCCCCGGAGTATCCCACCTACGGATCCCGGGAAAAGAAATGAGAACATTGCAGTTTCTGCCCCGGGCCGGTAGGGCGGCCCAGAGAGAACCCATTATGATATTTCACAGAAAAGTCGGAGGCAACGGAAATCGAGGAAATTGCCAGGGGATGGCGGCTTCAGTGCCGCCGGAAAACAATTCTTCGGATGTCGGGCCAGAATTCCTGAAGCTGGTTTACCACTCCCGAGAAGATAACCTGCCGGTTGCCTTCGCGAACGCCATCGCCGGCCACCGTGAAACGTTCAGGCATCCACATAATAGCGGTCATGCTCGACACGTAGTAGGATCCAAGTGTTGCGATGGCGAACCGCCTTTTCCCTTCATTGTTGTATGTGATGAAGCCGTAGAGAAATGCATGCCGCATCCGGCCGAGAATCGTACTTTCGGAACTACGAACGTATCGTGGCTCCTGTCCCAGAAGGGCGCACATGCCGGATTGCACCGACCCTTGCACGAGTCCCGCCCCATAGCGTGAGGCTACTCTCCGGCCATACCCTTCCATCCCACCGCCCCATTCCTGAGGCTGGCCCGTCATCTGATCCATGCTGGCGGAAAACATAGGGGCGATCACTGCTGCGGGTGTAGTAAAATTCTGGTTTAAGTAGAAGTGCCAGCGCTCTTTGCCGGTAAGGGGGGCATAGTTTATCGGATCAGCATTGCCGATTCCGGTGATAGCGTTTACCTTCAAAGCTGCCGGGTCGGCCTTTTTTCCCGCCGCGAGATTTTCTTGAATCGCGGGCCCGGTTTCCTGCCAGAGAACCAGAGTGTTTGAAGCGGGCAAAATACCCGAAGTATCCGATTCCTGGTTCGCACCTTTCTCATCCGATCTGGAGTCGAGCCGAGTTGACGGACTTTCGACCGTTTCGGAGCCATCGATGGCCGCCTGCATTTTCTGGGATGCCGGATCGATCTCCTGACGAGTGTCGGCTCCTTGCAACCGAGTTTGCCCCATGCCGTTGGAATTGATAATGAGCATGGCAAAGCTAAAACAAAGCCATGCCAAACCCGGCCGGGTTTTTGCGTAGATCGAATACTCAAAACCTTCCCTGCAGAATGCCATCCAGCCTCCGATATCCGAATGAAGGTATAAGCGCGAGTAGCAAAGAATAGCACAGAGTCCCCGCCAAATCTGGCCGATTTGTGAGATTCGGCTACTGGCTTAATACGAAAGGTCTTCACCGGCTGTTTCAGATCCTCGACGAGGAATTGCCGATCCGACCTACGGCGCCCTTCCTCATGCTTGCGACGCCCTGTGAAAATTTTCCGTAGCCCGGGCTGGAACTTCCAACGGATGACTGCCCTTCCCTAGCTTTATCAGGGTGGGACCGAGGCAATACCCATTGCCGCCACAGGTATGTAAAACCAGGTACTGAATATTGTCCCTGATCCTGGTTCTCGTGCCCCAATTTTGCGAGTATCATCATCCCCGAGGCTAAGGAAATATCTTCCCGGGGTTCAGAATACCATTGGGATCAAATACGCTCCGGATCTGCCGCTGCAGGGCCATCTGAGCGTCATCGATTGCCATGGGAAGATATTTCCTGCGGATAGCACCAATGCCATGCTCTCCAGTGATGGTTCCGCCCAGCGAAAGCGCGAGACGATAGATTCCTTCCTGAACCGGCGGCAGTGTTGCAGTCCAGAGATCCAAAGACATTTTGTCCTTCAGGACGTTCACATGGACATTACCATCGCCGGCATGCCCGAAACTCACGATGCGCACTGAATATTGCAGGGCAATTTCCTTTATCCCGCGCAGTAGATCCGGGATGTTGGCGCGCGGCACGACCACATCTTCCATGTGATTTACCGGGCTTTCGCGTTTGAGCGACTCTATGATTTTGCGCCTCACCTCCCACAGCCGGTCCCGGGTGGGCCTGTCCTGGGCTACAAGCCCATCCAGGGCGCCATGCTTCAGGCAGAGGTCGCTGACCACCTCGTAATCCGCATCAATGGCTTCCTGAACATTGCCATCGAGTTGAATAAGCAAATGGGCAGCAGCATCGTGGAAAGGAGCCTCCCTTCCGAGCAGTCTTTCCACCGCCAGGATGCTATCGCGCTCCATGAATTCAATCGTGGTTGGCAGTATGCGATGGGCGATGATATCTGAAACTGTATCGGCGGCCGCCTGAAAGTCAGGGAAAGGCACGAGCAGGTCGATTTGCACTTTGGGCAGCGGAATCAGCCGCAGGATAATTTTCGTGACAACGGCCAATGTGCCCTCGGAGCCTATCAACAGTTGGATGATGTTGTAGCCGGTTACATTCTTAACCAGTTTTCCGCCGGTCTGAATAATCTCCCCGGAGGGAAGCACCGCCTCCAGGCCGCACACGTAATCCTTCGTGATGCCGTACTTCACGGCCCGGGGGCCTCCAGCTCCCTCGGCAATGTTTCCCCCAATGGTGCAGGAATCCAGGCTGGCCGGGTCAGGCGGATAATAAAGTCCCTCTGCCTCGACCGCCCGATGGATATTTCCGGTTATCACACCAGGCTCGACCGTGACCATCAGGTTTTTCTTGTCAATCTCCAGAATTCGATCCATCTTCTCCAGCGAAAGGACGATTCCGCCCAGCATGGGAACGGCGCCGCCGCTCAATCCATAACCCGCGCCGCGAGGGGTAACGGGGATGAATTCCCTCTGGGCCAGCTTGAAAATATCCGAAACCTGGATAGCATTGCCCGCGCGCACAACAACCTCCGGATTGGCACGCAGCCCAAAAACTTCATCGTGGCCGTACTTCTCGATGGCTTCGTCGTCGACCAATACCTTGCCGTCCCCTGCAATCCTGCGGAGTTCCGAGAGGATCCGATCGTCGACCTTGTTGTAATGATTCGATTTCACTCTTGCCTCCATAAATCATGATGCCCGCTTACGGCGGATCATTCATAATAGAACCATGACTGCTAAAAACATCGATGAATATCTGCGCAACATCGAAGAGCCCCAAAAGAGCACGCTGGAAGCTCTCCGGAAAATGATCCTGGAAATTCTTCCTGAAGCAGAACAATGCCTCAGCTATGGGGTCCCGACTTTTAAGGTGAGTGGCAAAGGGATCGCAGGTTTTGCAGCCTACAAAAATCATTGCTCCTATTTTCCGATGAGCGGAACGGTCTTGAATCAGCTGGGGAATCAGCTCGCAAAGTATAAGACCAGCAAAGGCGCGCTGCAGTTTGCGGTTGACAAGCCACTACCCAAAGTGTTGGTCAAAAAGCTGATCCAATTGAGGCTCTTGCGGGCCTTTCCTAAAAAGTGACGGAGTCAGGCGCCGGAGCCAAAGCCTGCCCAAGCCTGCCGACGAATACTCCAAGCGGGATCACAGACCCTTGATCCTCCATCCTTTCCGGTATGTACGCCGCACATAAGCCGTCGCTTCGCGCGAGTTAATGAATTTCAAACCCCGGGGATCCCACTCCAGAGTCTTCCCGGCAAAGCGCGTGGCGAGCGGCCCGAGCAGAACGGCTTCCGTCAGCGGCCCGGAGTAATCAAATGCGGCAGATGTTTTCCCCTTGCCGAGGATTGTATCGACAAACTGATGGTAATGGTCGTCGGTTTCTATTTTAGGCAAAGCATATTCGCGGAACTGTTCCTGGGGTAGAAGAACTGGCATGGCGACGTGTCCCAGCACCATGATTCCTTTCGTCCCGATGAATATGGATCCTTGCGCCGGCATTTTCACGGAGCGAACCAGTGCCGTTATGTTTTCCGGTGGTCGTTGGTCTCCGTCAAACCAGTGGATCTTTACGCCATCTCCTTCGGTATAAGGCGTCGCCGGAAAAGTGTAGGTGATCATGGAATTGATTGCCCAGTTGTGTCGGGTCGGCCCGGGTCCATCCGACCGGACGGTTCCGGGTGCACTCAATTGGAGTGCGGCGAAAATGGGATCGTAGATGTGGCAGCCCATATCGCCAAAGGTGGCCGTGCCGAAATCGATCCGCTTGCGCCAGTTTTCAGGATGATAATAGCCATTCAGATAGGGACGCTTTTCAGCCACTCCAATCCACTGCTCCCAATCCAGGGTAGCTGGAACCGGATCGGAACGATCGGGGAGAGGATCGGGATCGCCCCACTTCTTGTTGCTCCAGGCGTAGACTTCGCGGATTTTGCCGATGGCACCATTTTGAATAACATGAACCGCTGTTTTATATTCGGCGCTCGAGTGCCTCTGGATCCCCATTTGAGAGACGAGTCGTTTTTTTTGGGCGGCCGCGGTTAACCGCCTCGATTCGAAAATGTCGTGCGTCAGCGGCTTCTGGACATATACATGCAGACCGGAATCCATGGCCAGCATTGCCATCGGAGCGTGCATATGGTCCGGGGTTCCGATGCAGAGTGCGTCCAGGTTTTTCTTTTCTCGTTCCAGCATCTTCCGCCAATCCGGATAGACCTTCGCATCCGGGTAGCGGTGCTGGACTCTCTCCAGCCGGGTAGAATCCACCTCGGCCACGGCTATTAGCTTCGCCCCGGGATGGGTGCAAATGCCATCGAGTGTGGAAAACGCCATCCCGTCGGCACCGCAGCTGGCGACCCTCACCCTATTGGTAGGAGGCGCAGAAATCAGGTTTTGGATGAAAGCGGGTGCCAGCATTCCTGCGCTCAAAGAATGCCTGAGAAAAGCCCTGCGACCAGTTGCCGTCTTGGAGTTCACCATGTTCCTCTTTCCTCCGGCCTTCGGGACCGGACCCGAAACGAAAAGCAGCGTCAAGCCGCACACTCCATACTATAATCCCTCGATCCATTCAGAGGTGCCGCAATATGGGTAAAACGAAATCTCAGCTCATTTCCCTTCCCGCAGTCCTGCTCGCATCGCTGGTGCTGCCTCCCGTCGGAATCGTTCTCTGGTGGCTGCGCCCCTGGGGATCCGGCTGGTTGCGCCGTTCGGCAGCCGTAATCGGACGTATCGCCGTCACCCTGGCGCTGCTGGTTCTCACAGTGACATACCTGGTTCGCTTCAAGGTGGTGCACATGGAACTTTCGGGCGCCGGCTATAAACCGATGTTCTCCCTGCGCAGCCCAGAGGCTGATCAGGCCGCGCTAGAGCGGCATCGGGCAGCGCAGGCACGCAGCGCACTCGCAAAACCGGCACCGTCGCCAGTGGAGAAGCCGTCGGAAGAGCCTCCGAGCCAACCAGAACTGAAAACGGCTCCCGCCGCAGCGACACCGGCGAAGCCCGAGATCGCCGCTCCTGCTCTTTCGGCCGGTTCTGCATGGACTGATTTTAGGGGACCCAACCGGGCTGCCGTCTACACCGAAGGGGAGATCATGACCTCTTGGCCGACCGGCGGTTTGCGGCCGCTCTGGAAACAACCGGTCGGAGGAGGATATGCGTCCTTTGTGATCGCAAATGGCAAAGCCTTCACGATCGAACAGCGGCGGGACCAAGAGGTTGTAGCGGCTTATGAAATAGCATCGGGCCGGGAAATCTGGATCAACGGGTGGAAAACACTTTTCAGCGAATCCCTGGGGGGAGACGGTCCCCGAGCCACACCGATCTGGGATGAGGGAAGATTATACGCGCTCGGCGCCGCCGGGGAATTCCGTTGCTACGCTTCGAACACGGGGACCGTCCTGTGGTCGAAGAATATCCTGAAGGATAGCAACGCAACAAACTTGACCTGGGGAATGTCAGCATCACCCCTTGTTGTGGATGATCAGGTTGTCGTCGCTCCGGGCGGTCGCGGCCGATCGGTCACAGCCTACAACAAACGCACGGGGCAATTTCTCTGGGGCGCGCTGGATGACAAAGCGGCTTATTCCTCCCCGATCCTCACGACGGTGGCAGGCCAAAGGCAGATCGTGATCGTAACCGGGACGCGTCTGGTGGGTCTCGCCGTCGAAGGAGGCAAACTCCTGTGGGAATATCCCTGGATCACCGCAAACCAGATCAACTGCGCGCAGCCGGTCGTCGTGGACTCAAGCCACATTTTCGTTTCGTCAGGCTATGACCATGGATCCGCGCTTGTTGAGGTCGATCGAAAGGACGGCAGCTATTCTGTCCGGACTGTCTGGGAAAACAAAAACCTAAAAAACCGATTCAACAGCTCGGTTCTGTTTGAAGGGCACATATACGGCTTCGACGAAGGGATTTTTGCGTGCATCGATGCGCTCACGGGGGAGCGGAAATGGAAAGGCGGCCGCTATGGCTATGGACAGATGATTCTTGCGGGAAACCACATCATCCTACTGACAGAGTCAGGAGATCTGGCACTTTTGAAAGCCACACCCGATTCGCTGCAGGAGGTGGCACGGTTCGAGGCCATTTCCGGAAAAACCTGGAATGTCCCGGCGATATCGGGAGGAATTCTTCTCGTCCGTAATGCCCGCGAAATGGCGGCTTTCAAGGTCGCGCCCTGATGATTTGCCGTTACAGCCAAGAACCCATAAACGCTCGTTGCACACCTGTTCCTTGCGCACTGTTTAGATTTCCGCCGAAGCCTTCGAACATGCTCATGAGCTGATCGCTGCCAGGCTATCCGGGCAAGGGATCCTACCTTTCGCTGCCAAGGGTGATAGTTCTGCCCTTCAAAGCATCCGAGCTGGCTTTCAGGGTGATCGTTCCTGGCTCTAAACGGCGAGAGCGGATGACAACCAGGCACAAGCCGTTGAAGGCATTGCGCTCGAGCGCCTGAAACGAATCGTGGCTCGTCGGGTCCCCATTATCCACGGCGACAATATCTCCCGGGCCGGAGACTTCAAAATGCACGTGGTTTTGTGCCCGCGGCACCTGCATTCCATCCTTATCCGCTATGGTCACGGTGACAAACGACAGGTCGCGGCCATCTGCCTTGATTGTAGCCCGGTCAGGCTTCAGCATGATCACCGCTGCCGGACCCGTGGTGCGGTTGCCGATTTCCGACCATTTTTTCCCAGCCTTATAGGCGACGGCACGAACTTCGCCTGGCTCATAGACAACATCATCCCATCGAAAACGATATTGCAGTGGCTCTCTCTTTTTCCTTCCGAGTGATTTTCCGTTCAGGAAAAGCTCGATCTCGTCGCCGTTGGAGTAGACATGCACGGGAGTGACTTGACCCAGGCGTTCCGGCCAATTCCAGTGCGGTAGAATGTGAACCATCGGAAATTCAGGCTTCCAGCGTGACTGGTAGAGGTAGAAACGGTCTTTCTTGAAACCGGCCAGGTCCAAGATCCCGAAGTATGAACTGCGTGAAGGGACCCGAATCTTGCCAAGCTCTTTGAGCTCCTTTTCCATGCGGGCCCTCTCCGAGGCATCGGAGAAATTCAGGAGATTGGTGACGTCCCGGTTATAGGGGGTCGGCTCACCCAGATAGTCGAATCCTGTCCAGACGAACTCTCCTGCAACAAACGGATTCTGGTCCAAACCCTTCCATTCCACATCGGGAGGCCATGCCCAAGGCGGGGCATAAAGATCATACGAACTCATCTGGAAATCGGCTTTGCCGCCGGATTTGTCATTGCCGACAGGAAAGAAATATTCTCCCCTCGTGCTAATGCAGGAGGACGTTTCACTTCCAGCAATCGGAAGGGAGGGATTCTGCGAATGAAATTTCGTATATTCGGTGGGTTTGTAGTTGTAACCAAAAACATCGATGGTCTTCTGAAATCCGTTATAGCCTGCATCCACATTGTTGCAGCCGGCAGTAACCCCGCGGGTTGGGTCCTCGTCGTGGACGATGGAGGTCAACTCGGCAGCAAGTTTGTGTCCATCCCCGGGGCGCTGTTCGCGAATCTCGTTCCCGATGCTCCAGAGAACAACACTGGGATGATTCCGGTCGCGCCGCACCATGGCACGAAGATCCTTTTCATACCAGTCGTTGAACAGAAGGTGGTAATCGTTGCGGGCCTTTCCCAACCTCCAGCAATCGAAGGCTTCAACCATTAGGACCATGCCCTTGCGGTCGCAGAGTTCCAGCAATTCCGGGGCCGGAGGATTGTGGCTCGTCCGGATGGCGTTAGCACCCATTTCCTTGAGCAGTTCAATTTGCCTTTCGAGTGCCCGGTAGTTCACCGCTGCTCCAAGAGCACCAAGATCGTGATGATTGCAGACGCCATTCAGGGGAACACGTTCCCCGTTTAGAAGAAAGCCGTTTTCAGCATCGAATCGAACGGATCGGATGCCGAAGGGAGTTACGTGGCGGTCGGTGACTTTTCCAGCCTGTTCAATCGTGATCACGGCCTCATAAAGCTGAGGATTTTTAATGCTCCACAAGTTGGGATTGGTTATAGACAGGCTTGATCGAATGGGCGCGCTTCGGCCGGGATTGAGCCGGGCCTGCACTTTCCCCCCAGCGGCAACGGCGGGTCCGGCGATCTTTCCTTTTGCATCCAGCAAATATATCTGCACGGCTACCGTAACACCGGCCTCGGTCGCAGAATGGTTTGCCAGGCTGATCTCAATTTCAACCCTTGCTTTTTCCCTGGTGACCTCGGGAGTTGTAATGAAGGCCCCCCAGTGCGCGACATGAATCGGGGCGGTTTTAACCAGCCAGACGTTGCGATAGATTCCTCCACCGGGGTACCAGCGCGAGGACTCGGGCGGATTGTCCAGCCTGATGGCCAGCACGTTTTCGCCTCCAAAACGGACATGCGGTGTTAGATCGAGCTGAAACGAAGAGTATCCGTAGGGCCACCCTCCGACAAACCGGCCATTGAGCCACACGGCCGCGTACGACATCGCTCCGTCGATATCCAGGAAAAGCCGTTTGTCCCTGTCCGCAGTATCCACGGTAAAATGCTTACGATACCAACCGATGCCCCACCAGGGCAGTTTGCCGGTTTCACCCGGGTATTCTTGCTTGAACGGGCCCTCAATCCCCCAGTCATGCGGCAGATCCAGCTTTCTCCAACCCTGATCATCGAATTCGGGACGAACATAAGAAATACCTGAACCCGGATCGGCGATATCACCCGGAATGGATCGGGAGGGTTCTCCCTGTTTCTTCAACTCATCGCCGGTTGCGTTCACTCGAGTGCGAATCTTCTCCCATGCGAGCGCTCCGCCGGCATCCTCAGGATCTCCTTTCTGAAAGCGCCAGTCCAAGTTCAGCGAGAGCCGCACCCGGGGAGAGCCTTCCGATTGCGCCAGAATCCTGCTGCTTTCATTGAGGTAGAACGAGCCCAGGCCTGCACAAAAAACCGCAAGAACGCGCAGGAATTGCGTACCCCGCGACCTTCGGCCGCCGGACCATCGGCGATTTCGAGCGGAATAGGTATGCATGACACCTCCAGTGATTTCGGCTGACTGAGGCGAGAATACTCCAAAAGCCGGGGCGATAGCTTCCCAAAATCGGCCGGATAACGTTTGACTGGCGAGATCCATGGCGGTAAGCTCGCCAAAGGAAGCCACCGAACATTGACATTCAGATCCGGCAATCACCATCGGAGAAAACCATGAATCCGAAAACATTCAATTCACCCGGAACCGGACGCAGGGATTTTTTGAAGCAGGCGTACAGCGGAGCTGCGGCAGCGACCATTGCAGGATTTGCAGCCGATGCCAATGCTGCAGCAAGCCGCGCCAGACCCGAGACGGTGCTGCCGACAATCCGGCTCGGAGGGCACGAGGTGACGCGATTGATTGCCGGTGGAAATCCAATCGGGGGATTCGGCCACTCGGTTCCCAACATGAGCCGGCACATGCTGGAATACTTCACCACGGAGCGTACGGTCGAATTCCTGGAAAAATGCGTGCGAGAAGGAATCAATACCTGGCAGTTCGACCACATGGAAAAACCGATCGCTGCGCTGCGCGCCGTGCGCGAGCGGGGATCCAAACTGAACTTCATCTGCCTTCACGCGGAACGGCCCAAGGACGCTCCGCTCAAAACCGTCATTGCGGAAATGAATCCGATCGCATTCGTGCACCACGGCGGTGTGACAGACTCCCTTTTCCGGGCCGGAAAGGCGCAGCAAGTAAAGGATTTCGTAAAAAAGGTCCACGACGCCGGCGTCCTGGCAGGAGTTTCATCCCATTGTCCCGACAACATCAAGCGGATGGCCGACGAAGGCTGGGAAAACGACCTTTTCATGACCTGTTTCTACTATGTCTCCCGCCCCAAAGAAGATCAGAAGAAACTCCTCGGTAAAGCAGTGGTGGATGAGCCGTTTTTTGACTCGGACCCTGAAGATATGACCCAGGTCATCCGACAGGTCGGTAAGCCTTGTCTGGGTTTCAAGATTCTTGCCGCTGGCCGGAAGTGCTCCAACCAGGGAACGGTCCAGGATGCCTTCCGGTATGCTTTTGAAAGAATCAAAGCCACCGACGCCGTAATCGTTGGGATGTACCCGCGCTTCGAAGACGAGATCCACCTCAACGTCGAGTATGCACGGAAATTCGGCACACTCACCTAAAGTGCCAATTTTCACAGATGAATCCGAGCTTCGGGGGAAAGGAGGATTCACCCGGACGGGCACCGGCTCAATGCCATGGTCCGAAAACGCGGCAGGGCAACCTGCATCCAGAATTCAGGCTCCACCGAAAGCGGCCTGCAATTATAACAACAGACGCTCTGGAGAGAACTATATCAGCAGCAAAGTCGACACCGTCGCCAACTACCTGGAGGTCAGATCACGGATGAAGATGTCTTTAAAACGCATGTTTCCTTTGCCACCGGAATGCAGCTGCAAAGCGATGTAGCCATCGAATGACTTGGGTGTGGGATCGGTGAAGTCGATCATTAGAACACCATTCAGATAGGAGACATAGCGATTGGATTCCACCTTCATCAGGTATTCATTCCAGTCGTAGGGACGGATAATGGGCTCGAGTTCAGCGGCAGGCCAGACTATCCACTGACGCCCGTCGCCATACACGCCGCCGGTGTGACGGCCGACGGTTCGATCGATCTCGAACTGCAGTCCCTGACTTACGGCAGCCGTCCCGGGTTTGAAATCAGTGTGGAAAAATACACCGCTGTTGCCTTCGGCTTCGCACTTGAAGCGGAGGAAGAGATGGAAATCCTTGTATTTTTTCTCGGTTCGCAGATATCCGTACTCCTCTGACACGCCCTGCCCATGAATTGTTCCATCCTCGACGTCCCATTTCTCATTTCCGACTTTGGCCCACCCCGTCAGATCTTTCCCGTTGAACAAGGATACCCACTGCTCCCCGGGCAATTGCGGCCTTGGCGACTGTGCCATGGCCAGCGCTGCGGTCAAAAACACTGCAAAAAATCGGAACATTCTCATCTTTCCTCCTCTGTTCATGCGTGAATGAATCGAGAGCGGTCGCGCCTCTTGTCCTCAGGCTAGGATCGCACAGGAAAGGCGGTTTTAACAACTGGCCATTTTGCGGTCATCAAACAGCCGTGCATTTTGGGAAAGCCTCGACACCATCGCTCATCCTATCACCATTCCCCTCGAGAAAGAGTCCACCCGGTCTTACGCCAGCCGGCCAGACCCGTAAGCTCATCCTCCCCGCAACAGAACCGGCATCCCCGCGAACGGCCAAAACAAAGAGATAAGATTGTCGATCTGGGAAAACGAGCAGGAATTCGTGTATTGTAGGCTAGGAACGGCATTCCCGGATTGCCGGAACCGGCCTCGTCGCAACCAGGCTCTTCATCCCGATTTCTGGGGATGATGCCATGGCAATGAAAGGCCAGCGGAGGCCGCAGATCCGGGCGATGGCATTTCCGCAGAGCTGTGATACCACGCTTCGAATGGATCCGAAGTGCAACGCGCGCGGAGATCTGAACCGGCAGCTGGGATTCGGCGATCGTAACAGGTATAGCAGAACCTAGGCATCGGGAGTTCACTCATGACCAGCAAGGTATTTTATGGATCCCCGCTCCAGGCCAGAATCGGAGCGGAAGAAACCCTTCCGGCGAAGCTCGACCTGATAATCGAAAAGCTAAATTTGCGGGAGCGCGTCAAGGGTGAAACGGTGGTCATCAAAATGCACACGGGCAATCAGATGATCTACTCCACCATTCATCCCGTGTTCGTTCGCCGCGTGGTAAAGGCGGTCAAGGATGGCGGCGGTAAGCCTTTTGTGGCGGACATCAGCTGGGACACCTCGGGGGCGGAAGAGCGCGGCTATTCTTCCGAAACACTCGGCTGCCCGGTATACCCGGTCGGCGGACCGGATGAGAGATATTTCTACACTCACAAACGCTCATTCAAAGGAATAAAGGAGTGGAAGGTGGCGGGCAATATCCAGGACGCCTCTTTCCTGATCAATTTTTCCCATGTCAAGGGGCATCCTTCCTGCGGATTCGGCGCAGCCTTCAAGAACCTGGCGCTGGGCTGCATGGTGGGTGAAACCCGGCGATTGATGCATGACACCTGCCACTTCGACCGGTACTGGTTTGCCGAGAAATGCCCGAATGAATCGATCCGCAAGAAGATCATTGATTCCTGTCCGGTGGGCGCGCTGGTAATTGATAAGGATGACCCGCGCGAGCTCCACCTGCATTTCGAACCCTGTAATCAATGCGGATTGTGCCTGAAAGCAGCTCCTCCCGGCGCCCTGAAAATCGATCCTGTCAACTTCCACGCATTCCAGAAAGCCTGTGCAATAAGCGCTGCCATCACCCTCTCAACCTTTGCGCCCGGCAAGGCGGTGCATCTAAGCCTGGCAACACAGATGACTCCGGTTTGCGATTGTTTCGGATTCACAGGGATGCCGATTCTGCCGGATGCAGGCGTCTTCGGGTCGGATGATATTGTTGCCATTGACCAGGCCGCTTTGGACCGAATCGCACAATACCAGTTGATCGTCGAACATGTCCCTGCTTCCCTGCGGAAATGGGTCTATGAAAAAGGGCACCCGTTCCAGCGCCTGCATGGTCCGCTCAAGGACCCTTACAAGGTCGTGGAGTACGGCGAAACCCTGGGATTGGGATCGCGCAACTATGAACTGGTAGATGTCCTGCCAGTCGACATGAGTGCAAAACCCAGCCGCTGGTTCATCCCGGCGAGCTGACCTGCCCCCGGGAACCTGATCGTCGGGAAGCCCCGGCTGGTCGGTGTTGCGAGCGCCAGAGCATTCGATCGGGGCAAATAGTGCCAGGAGCGGATTCAATGATGCAAACAACATTCGATCACCAGTCTATGTCCGGTGCCAGGAGCCGGATGTCGCTTGCCGCACTGGCGTTCTGCATGGCTCTTTTCTCGGTCTCAACAGAGGCCCAGGAATACCTCCAGCGTTATTATCCGGAAACCGATCCGTCCGTGGTCCGTCAACTGGAAAAATGGCAGGATCTGAAATTCGGACTGCTTATGCACTGGGGGCCTTATAGCCAATGGGGAATTGTGGAGTCCTGGTCGATCTGCGCAGAAGACGAACCCTGGTGCCGCAGGAAAAACCCGGACTATGTCGAATACAAGAAAAGCTACGAAGGGCTCAAGAAGACATTCAACCCCGTCCGGTTTGACCCGGACCGCTGGGCGGCAGCGGCCAACGACGCGGGAATGAAATACGTCGTTTTTACTACCAAGCATCATGACGGTTTCTCAATGTTTGACACCCGTCAAACCGCCTACAGGATCACCGACCCGGCCTGCCCGTTCAGCTCGAATCCGAAAGCAAATGTGACCCTCGAGATATTCGAAGCCTTCCGGCGGCAAAATTTCATGATCGGAGCCTATTTTTCCAAGCCGGACTGGCATAACGAAAATTACTGGTGGCCCAATTTCGCAACCCCGGACCGCAATGTGAACTACAGCATCCCAAAGTACCCCGATCGCTGGAAGAAATTCGTCGAATTCACACACAGCCAGATCATGGAATTGATGACCGATTATGGGCGCGTGGACATACTTTGGCTGGATGGCGGATGGGTTCGCAAAAAAACCGAGTCGGAAATCCGCGATGAACTTTTCCGTGCGCGCTTTGCCGTCCATCCTCAGAGCCAAGACATCGACATGCCCGGATTGGTGCGGAAAGCGCGGGAAAAGCAGCCGGGATTGATCGTGGTCGATCGGGCCGTGGAAGGGCCTTACCAGAACTACCTCACGCCGGAAAACCAGGTTCCTGGAAAGCTGCTCCCCTACCCATGGGAATCCTGCATCATCATGGGGGGAGGATGGAGCTACACATTCAATGCGAAATATAGGACCGCACGCGAGTTGGTGCAGATGCTGGTGGATGTCGTGGCAAAAGGCGGCAACCTGTTGCTCAACATCGCGCCGTCGCCTGAAGGCACCTGGGATGATGCCGCCTATCTTCGCCTGAAGGAGATCGGTAGTTGGATGAAAATCAACGGAGAAGCCATTTATGGTACGCGCCCCCTGCCACCCTATAGAACCGGGCAAATTGCCTACACTCAATCCCGGCAGGGCCCGGCTTATGCGATAGTGCTTGCCAGGGAAAACGAAAAACAGATTCCAGCCCATATCACGCTGCCGTCTTTGATGCCTGCGGAAAAAGCAAAGCTGACTCTTCTGGGAAGCAAAGACGAGCTGGAGTGGAAACAGAGCGGAGCGGACCTCGAAATAGCTATCCCTGAAAGGCTCCGGGATTATCAGCCGGGAGCCCACGCTTGGACGATCAGGATCTCGGAGGTCTCCAAGGGCGCCGGACCCAAGAGTATTCCATAGACGGTGTCGTCCTGTTAACAAAGTGGTAAACGGAGATCCCAACCACGAATCTGGCCCCGGCCAGCGGATCGGAAAAAGCAGTGTGTCACAGGGCAACGGGAGATCCAGTTCTGATCCTACCCGATTGCCCGGAGGAGTCATCGCATGAAAGCAACGGCAAAGAGTACAACAAGGAGCTCTCGAAGGTCATTTTTGAATGCTGTTTGCGTGGCGCCGGCAATCTTAAAGCAGGGTGCGAATGCCATGGCGGCCGACTCGAGGCCCAACATCCTCTTCTGCCTTGGCGACGACTATGCCTGGCCCCACGCGGGAGTCTATGGCGATAAGGTAGTAAAAACGCCAGCGTTTGACCGTGTTGCCAGAGAAGGCGCACTTTTTAACCACACCTTCTGCGCTGCTCCGTCATGCACGCCTTCGCGCGCAGCAATGCTGACGGGACAGGCTCCCCACCGCCTGGCCGAGGGTGGAAACCTGCACGGTTTCCTGCCTGGGCGGTTCAAGGTCTACCCGGATCTTCTCGAGGATGCAGGATACCGAGTCGGATTCACCCGAAAGGGCTGGGGACCCGGAAACTTCGAAGCCGGCGGAAGGAAACGCAATCCAGCAGGTCCGTCATATGAAAGCCTGGAAGGTTTTTTAAACACTACTCCGGCGGAAAAGCCATTCTGCTTTTGGTTTGGCAGCCAGGATCCGCATCGTCCTTACACGCCGGGAACCGGTCTAAAATCTGGAAAGAGACTCGAGGATGTCCGCGTGCCGCCGACATGGCCTGACACGGCGGAAGTCAGGGGAGATATTCTCGATTACTATTTCGAGGTCGAAAGGTTCGATCGAGAGATCGGCGAGATGCTTGACCGGCTGGAGTCGGCCGGCAAACTGCATAATACGCTCGTCCTGATTACCGGCGACAACGGCTGGCCATTTCCACGCGCCAAGGCCAACCTCTATGATGCGGGCACGCGACAGCCCCTGGCTGTGCGCTGGCCGGCCCGTGTGAAAGGGGGCCTCGTCCTCGATGATTTCATCAACCTGGCGGATCTGGCCCCGACTTTTCTCGAAGCGGCCGGACTGGGCGTCCTGCCGGAAATGACGGGACGGAGCTTCTTAGGGCTGCTCACGGGTAAGGAAATTGCAGGTCAGATAACCCGAACCTTCCTGGAACGGGAACGCCATGCCAACGTCCGCAAAGGGGATTTGGGCTATCCCTCGCGAGCCATTCGCACTCGGGATTATCTCTACATCCGCAACTTCAGACCCGAGCGCTGGCCTGCAGGAGACCCCGAGTTGTATTTTGCCGTCGGTCCTTTCGGCGATTGTGATGGATCTCCTACAAAAGACGTCATTCTGGAGGGACGCAAGAAGGGAAAATACGCGCTGCACTACGAACTGTGCTTCGAAAAACGTCCAGCCGAGGAATTGTACGATCTTGCCCGCGATCCGTACCAGATGACTAACGTCGCACAGAATCCTGACTTTGCCGCCGCCAGGAGAAAACTCAGGGCGGAGCTGGATCAATGGATGCAAGAGACCGCCGACCCGCGCGCTGTTTCCGACGACGACCGTTGGGACAAGTACCCCTACTTCGGCGCCCCCGTCCAGCCTCCGAAATGAGCGGAGGCGGGCGGCGCGGGAATACATTCGTGCTGCCGAAGAATGCCGTACCGCGTTGAAGATTTCCCCCGAGCTGCGATTGGCTCACTGGTTTCTCTGTTATTGCCCGGATGGGCCTTATAAATCGGGACTGAGGACGTTCTATTTTTGTTTCCATTCGATTTCGGCCATCATTAGCTTATCTCAGAGTCAGTAAGACATTAGCAAAAGGGACAGTCACCAGTGTCACCTTTTCCCGAAGGATAAAGAAGGACGTTTCGCCGGCAACCTGATCGTAGGGTTTGGCCGTCAGCCCAGGACAGGTGCATACTTACATCATGGCCCAGGAATCTCGCAGTACTCACGACAAGGCTCTTCGCATCAACATCGACGCCTGCCGATATGGTGCCTTTGCAGAAATTGGCGCAGGCCAAGAGGTGGCGCGCTGGTTCTTCCACGTGGGAGGCGCCGCAGGCACGGTGGCGAAGACCATTTCGGCCTATGATATGGCTGTTTCCGATGCCATATATGGACCCACGAACCGCTATGTGAGCCGGCTGCGTCTGCAAGCCATGCTGGACCATGAATGGGGCCTGCTCATGGAGCGGTTGGACGGGTCGCGCCGCAGTGGGCGCAAGTTCTTTGTATTCTCGAACACTGTGGCCGCGAAAAGCTTTTCGAGGCAGGAGGAAGGCCACGGTTGGCTGGGCATCCGGTATGAGCAGGAGCCGCGCCAGCCTCCATCGGAGATCATTATACATGCACGTATGTGGGATCTGGAAAATGCGCGACAACAGGAATCCCTGGGTGTCTTGGGTGTGAACTTGATTCACGGAGCCTTCTACGATCACATGCGCCCTGAGGTGCTCATCAGCTCCCTCATGGACAACCTCTCGCGGGACCGGATGGAAGTGGACATGATCAAGTTTGCCGGTCCGGTGTTCAGCAGCGTGGACAACAGGCTGATGAGCCTCCAGTTGGTCGAGCGGCGGCTGACCAATGCCGCGATCTTCGCCCCGGACGGGGAGGTAGTGGAACCTGCGGAGTTGCTCCATCATCAACCTATCTTGATCGAGCGCGGCAGCTTCCGCCCGATTACACGGGTGAGCGTCGACATGCTGGAGCAGGCGCTCCAATCCATGCGTGGCGAGCAGGATATGCAGGGACGGGAACCGGTGATTTTATTGGAGATGACACTTCGTAACCTGCTTGCCCAGGGTGAAAGTGTGGACCACGCAGACTTCCTGTCACGTATGGACACACTGCGCACCCTCGGCAGGACCGTGATGATCTCCAACTATTCGCGCTTTCACAACGTCACCACCTATCTGCGTCGATACACCCGCGAGCCTCTCGGAATGGTGATGGGTGTACCAACCCTCGCGCAGATCTTCGCCGAACGGCATTACGGGGATCTGCAAGGCGGGGTTCTGGAAGCCCTGGGCCGGCTGCTCGCGGGAACAGTAAGGTTGTATGTCTACCCCTGGCGGAACGCGGAGACTGGAGAGATGGTCAGCACGGAAAACTTCACTGTACCTGCGCATTTTGCACACCTTTACGCACACCTTCGGGAGAACGGGCAGGTGCGGTCGATCATAGCCTCCAGCGAGGCTAACCTTGCGTTCATGCCTCACGACGTGCTTTCCCGCCTTCAGGCAGGAGATTCATCGTGGGAAGGCTTTGTGCCCGAAGCGGTGGTGCGTATCATTCAAGAACGCGGGCTCTTCGGTCATCGTGCCACCAGGTCTGGGGATTGACTACGCTGAATTCTTGGTCGCAAGCAAAATCGGAAATCCTCAACTTCCAAAAAGCGGCTCAAATCCAAAAAAGGCGAGCTCGGATTTCAGCTCGAAGATTCATTAGCTGCCATTTGATGGGAATCGCATATCAATTGACAGCAACAAAGTAGCGTTACTCTCGGGGTTTAAGCTCATTTCAGAGCCTATAAAACTTCAGCATCAATACATTCTCGACAATTGCCGCGATACTCCCAGTCAACGGCGATGAATCCAGTGGAATATCGAGATCAGAAGCCGTAAAGCAGAATCGCCCGCCGGAGCACCTCGCACAAAAAGACGGCGCATGCAGCGGTCACCAGAGAAGGTTCGAAGATCCGCCGAAAAATCCATGCCGCTGCCATGGAAGGGACTGCCTCGACCTTTTTTTGCCTCCTGATCCGGGCATGACATCGCGCACGGACCTGGTCAGTACACCGGCAGTCGGGTTCATGGGCTGGTAAGCCGGCGATTATTTGCGGATGGATATCCAATTCGAAATCTCCGGCACTCATGGTGTCACCTCGTGTAATATCTTGCGCCCGGGTCGTACTCCAGCAAGTTCCAATTTCTCGTACGAGCAAGGCCCGAGCCCGGGAAAGCCTCTGGCGCAGAGCTTCCGGCGTAATCCCGCACACAACTGCCATTTCCGCGGGTGTCATTTCCTCGATCCAGGACAGAAGCAGAACTTCGCGAAAGTGGACCGGCATTTCCGATAATGCACGTTCGACAAAACGTTCCATTTCGCCGGCGGCGGCTTCAGCAAATGGAGAGGATTCCGGCATCCTGCCCGGCCACAATCCCATGAGGCCGGCACCCCTCGCATCCTCTACAGCCCGTGAACGGCAGTAGCTGATGAAGAGATTGCGTGCCACTGTAAAAAGCCAGGCACACAGGGGCGTCTCAGGCTTGAGCCGGCCGGCATGTTCCACGAGGCGCAGCCACGTCTCTTCCATAAGATCCTCCGCCAGGTCACGGCGGCGGCTCAACCTCACCAGGAAACTGTAGATTCGGGCGCGGTATTCTTCATAAACCACATCAAAGGCGCCGGAATCGCCTTCTCCCAGGCGTCGGATGAGCTCTATTTCGGTTTCCCGGTCCATATGGGTATTAACGCGCGCCGCGGGGCGGCGTGACACCTGTCACGATCAGGCGCCTGGGGCGTTTTACCATTAGACACCCGAGGAGGACAAAAATGATCGGAATATACCTGATGGGATTTGTGATTCTCGTTGCCGGCGCCGGCGGCCTTGGAACGGCCATCGCCTACGCCATCCGTCCGACTGAAAGCAAACTGGCCTTGATCCGGCCGTTATCATTGGCTGGCATATTCGCAGGGCTCTGCAGCTTTGCCGTCGGGGTGGCCACTGCTCTCAAAGGACCCGCTGACGCGGGGGTCAGCTCGGAAAATATGCGGGTCATGCTTGCCGGTCTTTCTGAGTCTTGCATCCCGCTGTTTGTCGCTTTCGCATTCCTGGCAGTGGCGTGGCTGCTCGTGGCCGCGGGTCTAAGGCGCCAGGTCTGATTTATGGCTGAGTCGAGCTCTTGCGAATTCCGGAGCTGCGGAACCAACCTGCCAGACACAATGTCGTGCTTAGGATAAACAGGCCCAGGAGAATGGGATGATTCACGTTGAAGGTAAGGAATCCCAATGATCCGATGATTTGAGCAGGATCATAATATCGGAATTGATCCGCCAAGAACCGCTCGAGCGGGTAATACATAAAAACCAGGCAGAAGGAGAAGCCGGGAAAGAGGCGCCGGCGCCCCAGCCAAAGGACCAGGGCATATCCGGCGAAACCCATGGCTGAGGCCATTAGTTGGGCAGGAAAAAGAGGAATGCCGGGGAAATGTAGCCCTGCGTCTCCGGTCTTGGGGAAGACTATGGCGAACATGCTCTCTGACGGCAACCCATAGCAGCAGCCGCTCAGGAAACATCCGCCGAGCCGCTGGATCCCCGATCCCAGGAGAAATGCCGGCGCCATCACGTCGCCAATTGACAGAAAATCCAATCGCTTCACTCGGGCATAAACCAACGAAGCAAGAAGCGCCAGAACAACACCCCCCATCATGGAAAGGCCGGAGCAGCCGATCCTGCCCCCTTTTACCCAAAAGAAAAGGTTTTCCCAGTGTCCCTGGTATTTATCCAGATGGTACAGGACATACCAGATCCGGCTCCCGATCAGGGCTGCGACCACAATGATGAAGGCCAGGTCTTTAATCACTCCCGGATCCAAACCGTACCGGGGTGCCCGTTTCCGGGAAACAGCCACCCCAGCCATAATGCTGACCAGGAAAGCCGCGCCCCAGCTATAGAATGCAAAATTTCCTATTTTAAACAGTATCGGATACATGAATTCGTTCCGCGGAGCCTGTCGTAGTACGCCAACATCCCGGTAGCATGGTGGATCCAACGCGTAATATTCGGGCGGTCACAAGATTGCAGGCAGCGATCGGATGAAAAGACTTCTCATTTAAATAAAATTTTGCCGATGGGTCCTTTGATAGTTCGACTACTAGTTGCGGAGGCTGCCCTAACCTGATAAAGACATTCTATGTCTCCAATGGTTTGCGGTTGAGTAACCTTAACGGTCTGCTCGAATGCAAAAGTACCCGTCCTTCCGGGAGTCGGGGGTTTATAAGTAATCGTCGGGAATTCACCCCAATTGGCAGGAATGCATTTCGCCTGAGGTTCGCATAATGTAAATCCCGTCGGATAGAATCTGAGATCAAAAAGGAAATCTTCCTCGATGTCGGTTGTTTCAGCAACGAAAACCGCCTTAATCGCTGTTTCCTGTGGATTAATTTGCTTCCTCTTTACGTCAATGATGCTGTATCTGATTTTGGGAACACGTATATGTACCAGCAGGGAAGCTGGTACCGATTTGATCTGACCATTGCGTTTAATCTGGGCTGAAATGGTGACCAGCTCCAGATCTGCAGTGCTGTTCTTGCTATGGGAATCCGCAATTTCCTCAGGCACCTTGCTGATTCCCAGGGATATCGCAGAGGGTGATGATCCCTGGGCCATCTGAAGGTTCAAAGTAGTTGAATCGTATTCCGAGACCCATCTTTCAAAAGTTCCACCATCTTTTTTGGATTTCCAGGTGGCTGTGACTTCAACGGGCCTGTCACCCGCAAATAGCACTACCTCACGAGGCTCGAGCAAAACTTCATCATCGGGATCTACCAAGGGTGAATCGGTGCCACAACCCGCAAGGATTAAGCAGCATAGGCTCAGAGCCTGCAAGGATAATTCCCATATGGCTTTGAGAAATCTCGTGAGCATAGAGCGCCTTTCCGCAGAAGCTCGGGCGGATGCTATTTAGCAATATGGACCGTTACTGCTGTAGGCATTCCGCCGAGGTCGGATGGACCGGATTGGAGCCTGGCGGCAAGACATGCCCGTGAGTCGGTTGAAATGGGCAGCTTGATGGGAAGCCCGCTAAACGCAATCTCAAGCTGCGTGGGATAAAGCAGCAGGTACGGGGCTTCCGGAAAAGTCCCCGGAACATACGAAAAGGCTAGTCCGGATCCGGGCAAGGGAATTCTGGTCACCGTTATAGTCCCTTTGCGATAATCAGTCGGATCGTTCTTATAGGCCAGATACAGCACCAGTTTGTCGGTTTCCGACGAGCTTACCCGCAATTCGAGATCTACATCGTTGGAGAAAGAAGACCCGTAATCTTTGACCAGTCTAAAGCTGCCCACAATTGCACCCTTGGCTAACCCCGACAATGTGCGATCAACGTTCAGAATGTTGAGATTAAGGGCGATGGTAGGCAGTTCGAGAGGACTCTGATTGAACTTCAATGTAAACGGAGCATCGCTGCCGGGCGCATTGCTGGAAAGTATAAGCTCGGCTGATGGAGCATAAAGCACCCTGAAAATGTAACCATTCCCGGGCCCGGAGCCATTGTCAACGCGAATAGCTCCCGAGATAATCCCCTCGGGAACCAACACTGATAGGCTGCCTGAGTCTGCCTGCAAAGGGAAAGCTGTCAGCGATGCATTTTTGGCCAAAGGAAAAATAATCTTTGGATTCGTTCCGAAATTGCTCCCCTGCAGTGTCAGGATATCACCAGCGGTAGCAAACAGAGGCCAGAGTGCGGTAATGTTCGGCTTCGCTGGGTCGGGGGCTGCAAAGGTCAGCGGTTGGGTGCTGCTTCTCAGGACCTTGGGGACCAGATACCCCGCTATGCCCGAAGAGGAAACATAATCGATTGCCACAGTGGCCGAGCCAGCCGTGGCAGGAAGAAGAATGAGATCGGGGTGAAATGAAAAATCCAAATCCACGCGCGTCCCGCCGTTCCACTGAGATCTGCCCAGGGACACGCTGGAAATTTCAAAAATAAGCGCCCCGGAAGTTGAGTTGCTCACTCTTGCGGTGAACAGTTCATAGGCGCTCAGGTTGTAGGACCGCAAAAGCGGAAAATCGGCTACCGCGCGAAATTCAAGCGGATTCGTATTGGTCACGAGCAGTTTTAGAAAACCGCTGTCACTCCGGTTGTCGCCCAATAGGAGGGTGCCGAATCCGATCTCGTCCCCCTTCTTGATTCCGGAAGACTGGAACTTCAACCCAGGACAGGTCACCTTCATCGAAGCGGTAGCCAGGTCATAGGAGTTGAGGCGCAGTTGCCACCGCATGGCAGAAGCTGTCCCCGCAAGATTCTGGGCGAATTCAATACCCGTATCGGGCGCAAAGCCGTGCACTTCGGTGAGTATCGGCACCGAAGTCAGCTTTTCATCAAGTGATCGAAGAGTCATGGCTGCCAACGGAAGGTCGCTACTCACCTGAATGAGGCCCTCGAATTCGCTGATCCCGGCATAGTCCGGGAACAATTGGGTGATAAAAAGGGCCTGGTGCTTGGAGGGTGCCAGGGTCATGATCTCTTTCCGCCTTGCCAGCCAGATGCCGAATTTGTCGTAAAGGTTGAAATTGACATATGCGGTCTGGGTGGATTCGCTCGGATTGGCAACGGCAATGCCGGTATCAAAGAATCCGATCGAGTCGGCAATCAGGTTGAATCTCGTCATCAGGTCCGCTGAGTTGACACCGACTTCAGCCAAGGCCTGTCCTTGGGAATCAAAAACGTGAAAGATCGCGACCCCGCTGATCGGTCGGTCCATTGAAACACGGCACCAGCCTACCTTCGCATCCCCGGAGCCGCTGGTCACAAGGCGCGTCACGGCACGAGCAGGGAGGTCAAAATCAAACAATGCCGCAGTCTTCCCTGCGATCGTCACGACCATCGGCGTGCCGTCTGATTTGAATAACGCAATCCGCCCGGTTGCCCGGTCCGTCGAGTTATTCATCAGAATCAGGGAGGTGGCATACTTCAGCTTTCCCAACAACCCATCTGCGACCTGGGGAAAAATCAGTCTATCGGTCGTGCTGCCGGCGGCAGGCGGCGCCACCATGGGAAGGGACGTGAACTGGTCGCCATTCAAGCGGAGCGTAATGCCCGCAAACCTTTGCCCATCTGTTGAATTAACCGCAAGGGAACCCTCAAAGTTGCTGATGTTCGCTACAGTCGGGAAAAACTCATTCAGAAAGCGGGCAGTGTGGCCTCGCGGGCCGAGTCTTTGACTCGTCTCCGCGATCCTTAAACCCTTGTCATCGATCAGCTCGAGGCTCAAAACGACCGGATTGGTGTCACTGGGATTCACGAGAGCCAAGCCTGTATAGGTACTCCCTTTGCTATAGGCAAAGATGGTGAAGCCTGTACCGAGGAGCGATTCTGCCACACCTACGTCGGTATAGTATTTGCCGTACACGTCGCGGATGGCGAAACTGGAGGTGCCGGTCAAAGGCTGATTGGTTTCAATGGAGGCCCATCCCGTCTGCAGCTTCCCGGTCCCAGACGTTACCAGGCGAAGGATCTCCCCCTTGTATACATAGATAGGGAAGTTGGAATCGGTGACCGCTCCCACCGTGAGTTTCAGGGGCGCGCCGTTGTCGTCGTAGAATTTCAATATCCCGTCTACGCTGTAGTGCGAGTCGTTCACAAGCAAAAAGGTTGTCTGATAACTCCGATTGGTGCCCGGAATCGCGCCGTCGGCCACCTGAGCGAAGATCATCCGCACCGTGGAATTGCTGGCCTGGTACCCCGAGGGAAGGTTCCAGCGCGGTAGCGATGAAGCGGGGGCGGCGTTCTCCGGTTCGCCGCGAAGCAGCCGAGCGAGGCCGTAAAATCCGTGCGCCTCCAATTCCTGCACCGTAATACCGCAGGCTTCCAAAAATCGTTTTGTGAGCGCGTCCTGAGAACGGTCGTAACTACCCGCCATGGGAAGCAGGCTGAGAGTGAAAACGATCAGGAGGAGAGAGAACCAGACAACGCGGCAATGCCGTCGAGAGTCCGCCATAGGACCTCCGCATTTCCAGAGTTCTGGCTCCCATTATATTCCTGATGTTTCCTATTCTAACAAGCCAAAAGTGGTTCCAGCGTGAGGAGTCCAATGGGCACTGAACGATTAAAGATGCACATTCCCGGCGTCACTCTTGCTGCCGATCACTGCTATTTTAATTCAGGAGGAACGGGGCGATCGGCCGTCACCACCTCGTTTGTAACGGCCGCGATCAACCAGCGGCCATCCCGCTTGACGAGGAGCCAGCTGTCAACGCCTCTCTGGGGAGGAACGGTGAAGCCGGTAATTTCAGCCTCATAGAGGACCAGGACATGGGCCATCTCCCCATACTCCCAGGCCTTCATCCGTATGACCTTTTCGGTGAATCCAATTTCTTTGGGAACCACGGTCCGGTCGCCTCTTTTAAACGGCCGTTCATAGAAATCGACGAAATCCTGGATGAATCCGTCCAGAGAAAACACTTTCGTGGCTGTCCGGCTGGTGCGCAACACTACGATTGCTTCCTTGAGAAAGCAGGCCCGCACTTTTTCCCAGTCGGATAGTGTCCCCGCGGTGGAACTGACCAGGCTGTAGATTCTCGCTACCGATTCCCCGGCCGCGGGAGAAGAATCCTGAGCATGGGCATTCTGAGATTGAACTGCGCCGCCGCCGAAACAAACCAGGGCCAGAATCACCCCGGCACTTAGTCTGTGTGTCGATTTTAGAAAAGATGCGCAACCTGTTCTCTCCGATCTCACAGATACCTCCGCATTTTTCGATTCCGTTTGAGCCCATGTTACACCCGCATTTCCATTGCCCGGCAAGGTTCCGCCCTGCTTTCCTGGCAACAGCAGGATTTGAGGCATGAATCTGCCGGAACACAAACCTCATTCGTTCCCAAAAGCACCGCCGCGGCTTCCACAAAAAAAGTAGCGGAGGGCGAACTGCAGGTTGCGTTCGCTGCTCTTGCTCTGAACCTTTTGCATACTGAAGGTCCCTGCGGTTGGAGCGGTAAGCATCGCCGAACCGTCATCCTTTTTCGGTTTGAACCAGAAATTGGCATCGGAGGTGCTGTCGGAAAATTTCTTTGGGTCGCGTGGAAGAGTGGGGTCCCCGTTGATAACCCAGAACTGACCACCACTTCCCGGGCCAACGCCCGCAAAATCATCGGCCGTGCTGATGGAAAACGGGGTTCCGGTCTGAAACTGAGAAACAAAACTTACCGTCCAGCCGCTGAACAGTTGGCCCGACGGAGACCTGCTCTTTTTCAAGAGCGGGATTTCATAAATCCCGTGGTGCACCAGCACATGATGACGGTCGTAGTTGCACGGTGCCGAAGATGAGCATCTCGAGCGTAGTGTCGCCATCAAAGTCGTGCCTGACCTGCTCTCCGCCGATGGGGATGCTATATTCATCCGACAAATCCGGCCGGTACGAGAATTATGTTACCAGCTACCCGAGGCCTGGCGCCATTCATCAAATCTCCAGAAACGGCGGGCGGGAGAATGCCCTGGAAACGCGCAGTTCAGCAGGATCCCTGTTCTTGCTGCATTTCCCTCCGCAGCTAGGGTGTTGCAATCTTCCAGGGCATGCGTGAAAATTTTGGGTTTATCCCTCCTGGCAGGCATTGCAGCGGATAGCTAATAACTCTTGTGAACTATGTGCCCTCCCCCCTCATCTATTAGGTTAGAAGGAAAGGTGCAGCAGCTAACAGATGAGGGCGCCATGAAGCTGAAAATCTTTGTATTCGCGGCTATTTTCTTATGGGTACAGCTGGCGATGGCCAAACAAGGGGGCCGGAAAAACCAAAGCTGCGATCAGGGTTGCGTCGAACGATATGGTTACGGTTATGAACCACCCGACGCTGGTTTGGGCCAGGGCCTGCCTCCAGGACTGGCAAAAAGAGATCGCTTGCCCCCCGGGCTTCAAAAGCATCTTTGGAAGCATGGCTCTCTCCCACCCGGCCTGTCCAAGCGGCTCGCCCCCGCACCGGAATATTATCTACCCTATCGCGAGCGATATGTGCCGCCGCCCCATTACCATACGCCTGTGCGGCCGAGTGTGAAAATCATCATTAATTTCTGAGGTGGATCCGGCAGAAGGCTGGTAGCGCTACAGGGATTCGAACCCTGGTTTGATGGCTGAGAACCACCCGTCCTAGTCCCCTAGACGATAGCGCCTCTCTCAAAAGGAGGCTCATGGTATCAAAGCATCCATGACGCGTCAACCCGTAGATTGCCTGATTCGGCAATGAATTCCGTTCATCAAGACCGAAACAGACCGGCCGCAATGGCTCCAAAGGTTCCTGCTATTCATCGCTCCCTTCCCTTCCACTGAAATCGAAGAGAAACTCCAACATGGGAGGCAGGATGTGTATGTGCTAACATCTGCGGTCCTTCAAGTCCGGCTATTTATGAAAAAATACCCTATCCTCCTGGTGATTTTGGGATCCATACTTTGGGGAACAGACTCCCTGTTCCGCCGGCCCTTGACCCAAACCCTGTCACCCGTCACCATCGTATTCCTCGAACATTGCATCCTCGTGCTGGTCATGCTCCCGATTCTATTGAAATCGAAATCTGCACTGGTTCGGCTGACCGGGCGCGATTGGATTTCGCTGTTCTTCATTGCCATCGGTGGCTCGGTCGCCGCAACCAGCCTCTTCACATATTCCATCAAACTCGGCAACCCCAGCGTCACGGTCCTGTTGCAGAAAACCCAGCCATTTTTCACCCTCGTTCTTGCCCGGTGGCTGCTGAAAGAAAAGCCCGGTCGCTGGTTCTGGATCTGGCTCCCCCCGGCTGTCGCCGGAGCTTACCTGATTTCCAGCCCTGACTGGCGCGCCGGGTTCACAATCGATCCTCAGCAGCCTTTGAGCATTCTGGCTGCGCTCGGCGCCGCCTGCCTGTGGGGCTCTTCCACGGTCTTTGGCCGCCATATCGTTTCTCGTATGCCGGTCCCGGCTCTTACCGGGATGCGATTCCTAATCGCCCTGCCGGTTCTAGCCGTACTATTTGCCTGGCAGCCAGCCGCCTTGCGCCTGCTGCCCGATTCCACCCTATCGGCAGGCTCCGTCCTTGCCATGGCTCTTATCCCCGGGCTGGCGGCACTGGCGCTTTATTACCGGGGTTTGCAGGCGACGCCGGCATCGTTGGCTGCCGTCGGCGAAATGGCGTTTCCTCTAACGGCAATTGCCGCAAACCGGCTCATACTCGGGATCAGCCTGAGCCCCTCCCAGTTCCTCGGCGGATTTATTCTAGTGATATCTGTAACCGCACTTTCGATTCTGAGCGCCCGCGATCGCCTCGCCCGGATTCAGACGCAATCATTGTTTACTATGTAATTAGTATAATTTGTCCTATTTAAATCAATGTTTTATCTGGTTTTATCCCTCCGTTCTGGAAAGCCCTTGCCAAGGCTTGGAGCCGGGAATAATATTGGACGCCAAATGAAAGAAGACACTGCGATTAGGGATGGCAGGGTGCTGCTTGCATCCCCCCGCGGATTCTGTGCGGGGGTGGTACGCGCCATAGACATCGTCAATCTGGCCCTCGAGAAATATGGGCAGCCGCTCTATGTCCGCCGGGAGATAGTCCACAACAAGTTTGTTGTCAATGAATTGAAGCAAAAGGGCACCATTTTCGTGGATGATCTGGAGGAAGTGCCTTTCGGCGGAAGGGTGATTTTCAGCGCTCACGGAGTTTCGCCTGAGGTCAAGGCGCGCGCTAAAGCCCGCAATCTGAATGTCATTGACGCGACCTGCCCCCTTGTGACCAAGGTCCACAACGAGGCGATCAAATATGCGCGGGCGGGTTATACAATTATCCTGATCGGGCACGCCGACCATGATGAGGTTGAGGGCACTCTGGGGGAAGCACCCGCCGTCATGCACGTGGTGAGTTCCGCCGATGAAGTCGACAGGTTGGAATTGCCGAGTCCGGGGCGCATTGCCTATCTCACCCAGACGACTTTGAGCCTTGATGACACCCGGGATATCATCTCCCGGCTGAGGCAAAAATTCCCGCATATCCAAGGACCGGCATCCGAAGACATCTGCTACGCGACCCAAAATCGCCAGGGAGCGGTGCTCGAGCTTGCCCAGCATACGGAAATGATCCTGGTTGTCGGCTCAAAAAACAGCTCCAATTCACGCCGCCTGGTTGAGGTGTCGCAAAGCGCGGGTGTTCCCGCCTATCTGATCGACAGCAGCGAGGATATTCAACCATCCTGGCTCGAGGGCGTCCGGACCGTCGGGTTGACCGCAGGCGCATCGGCTCCCGAGGAACTAGTTGAAAGCGTAGCTGCCTATTTGAATCAAATGGGATATCCCCACGTGGAAACGGTGGGCAGCATCGTTGAGCATGTGGAGTTTGCCCTTCCACCCGAACTGGCAAAGGCTCAGCATTTTAAACCGTAGCTGGCAGGCGTCTCGCCATCCTGATAATGGCTGCCACCGATCCTGCGCCCGGAAATGGAAATGTCCATTGGTTTCGGTTATAATTATCAGTTTACTTACGATTTGAAAATGACATCGTGCCCATGGGGCCGGGCGGCATCATAGGCCGGACGTCCCCCCGGGGCATACTTCAGAGGTTCAATGGCAGGCGATTTTACATTTGTGACGGGAGCCACCGGCTTTGTGGGTAGCCACGTCGTGCGACAGCTCCTTCAGCGCGGCGACCGGGTAAGGATCCTGGCACGAAACTCCAGCCTCAAATCAAACATCGAGCGGCTGGGCTGTGAGATCGTAATCGGAGACCTGAAGGATCCCAAATCTCTGGACCGGTGCGTACAGGGATGCCGGCTGGTTTATCACGTCGCGGCAGACTACCGGCTGTGGAGCCCCAATCCCCAGGAAATCTATGATAACAACGTGGCGGGGACACGCAACCTGCTCTCTGCCTGCTGCGAAGCTGCCGTCGAGAAGGTGATCTACACCAGCACGGTCGGGACCATCGGCCGCCGGCGTGACGGGTTGCCGGCCGACGAACACACCCCGGTTTCTCTCGACGACATGATCGGCCATTACAAGCGCTCCAAGTTTATGGCGGAAGGGGTCGCTCATGAATTCGCCGCCTCAGGGTTGCCGGTTGTGATCGTCAACCCGACCACGCCAGTCGGAACAGCAGATGTCAAGCCAACCCCGACAGGGAAAATCATCCTCGATTTTCTAAAGGGCCGGATGCCGGCTTACGTGGACACAGGACTGAATATCGTCGATGTCGAGGATGTCGCCCGCGGCCACCTGCTCGCAGAAGAAAAAGGACAGCCGGGTGAAAGGTACCTTCTCGGAGCCGAAAACTGGAGCCTGGAGGAAATCCTGGACGCCCTGGCGGCGATTTGCGGCAAAAAGCCGCCGCGGGTCAGGATTCCGTGGATCGCCGCGATGATGTTCGGGTATTTGGATAACTTCTTCATGGGGAGCATTCTACGCCGGGAGCCATTCATTCCATTCGAGGGGGTACGGATGGCCCGGCACAAGATGTATGTCAGCACTGAGAAAGCGAGGCGGGATCTGGGATATGAGCCCGGACCGGTGAAGCACGCGTTGAAAAAGGCAGTAGATTATTTCCAGCACGAATGGCATCCCGCCACCAGCGCAGACCGTGTATCCAACCTTCGAACCGATGCCATCTAACCATGAAACCTGTCGGAACTGAGATAGAGGAAAACTCGTAATATGGCGGCAAACATGGCAACAATCTCATCCGGAACACCGGTCGTTGATCCGGTCATGAGAGCCGCAGTCTATCGTGGGCCCGACCGGATCGTGATGGAACCCCTTCCCGTCCCGGGTATACTCGATTCCGAAATCCTGGTGCGCGTTCGCTCCTGTGGCGTATGCGGAACCGACATTAAAAAAATCGAACACGGGCTGGTGCCACCACCAAGGATTTTCGGGCATGAAATTGCCGGGATCGTGGAAAGGGTCGGCAAGAACGTTACCGCATTCTCGCCCGGGGATCGCGTGGCGGTGCATCACCACATCCCCTGCCGCAATTGTTTCTACTGCAGCGAAAGGCTTTTTTCCCAGTGCGAATCGTACCGAAGGACCGGCACGACCGCCGGTTTTGAACCGGCGGGAGGGGGGTTCTCGGAGTTCGTCCGGGTCATGGATTGGATCGTAGAGCACGGCACCGTTCGCATCCCGGGAGAAATCAGTTTCGACGAAGCCAGTTTTCTCGAGCCCTTGAATACTTGCCTCAAAGCCCTGGAAACCGCCCGCGTCAAGCGCGGCGAAGTCGCCGTCATTTTCGGCCAGGGTCCCGTAGGGCTCCTGATGATGCAGGCAGCAGTCTGCGAAGGAGTCCGGGTCGTTGGCCTGGACTTCATCCCCAGCCGACTGGAGATTTCCCGGGAACTGGGAGCGACCGCTGCAATAAATCCGAAAGAGGAAGATGCCAGCCGGGCCCTGTTTGAATGGACCGAAGGACGCGGTGCCGACCTGGCCATCGTTGCCACCGCAGATCCCAGGGCTGTCGCCGAAGCCCAGCGCCTGGTTCGGCGGGGAGGACGGGTGTTGCTGTTCGCGCAGACCGTTCCTGGCGAGATGATTCCTGTCGACGCGTCACGCATCTGCATGGAGGAGAAGCAGCTGATCGGCAGCTACAGCGCCTCTGTGGATTTGCAGGTCAAGGCCGCAGATCTTATCTTCAGCCGGAAAATCAACGTAAGCCGGCTCGTCACCCACCGGTTCCCGCTTGAAAAGCTGCCGGAGGCCGTTCACCTGGCATCACATCCCTCGGAAGAATCGCTAAAGGTAGTGATACAGCCATGAGAGAGCTTATCAAAGTCACCAGAGACAAAATGACCGCCGCGGTCTTATACGGGAAGCGGGATGTGCGGATCGAGCAGATTCCCATCCCGCGCATCGAACCCGGCGAAGTCCTGGTTCGCATCAAGGCAGCGTTAACCTGCGGCACCGATTTGAAGGTCTACCGGCAGGGATTCCATGCCCGGATGATTGTGCCGCCTTCCGTTTTCGGGCACGAACTCGCCGGCGTCGTCGAGGAAGTCGGTGCGGGAGTGGATAGTTTTTCTCCCGGGATGCGGGTGGTTTCCGCCAATTCCGGCCCCTGCAATCGATGTTTCTTCTGCGAGCGCCATCTGGCAAACCTCTGCGAAGACCTGCAATTCATCAACGGCGCCTATGCCGAATTCATCCGGATCCCGGAACGGATCGTGCGCCAGAACCTGCTGATTCTGCCCGACAGCCTCACTTTTCACGAAGCAGCCCTGGTCGAACCTCTCGCCTGCGTACTCAGGGCAGTCGAGGAAACCCAGGTCGCCGAAGGCGACACGGTCGTGGTAATCGGGATGGGGCCTATCGGCCTGATGTTCGTGCAGGTTCTGAAAAGCCTTGGAGCCAATGTGATCGCGGTCGGCAAGCGTGCCAGTCATCTCGCGCAGGCCCAAAAGATGGGTGCGGATCATGCGCTGGATTCCTCGCAGTCGAATGTCGTGGAGCAGGTGCGAAAAATCGCCATGGCCCGGCGGGGAGCCGATGTCGTGATCGAGGCCGTCGGCACCACGGAAACCTGGCAACAGGCAATGGCCATGGTCCGGCGGGGCGGCACCATCAACCTTTTTGGCGGCTGCCCCTCGGGGACGCACATTCCGCTGGATACCACTTTGATCCATTATTCCGAGATTTCGATCAAGGCGAGCTTCCATCACACTCCGCGGCACATTCGCGAAGCGCTCGATGCCATACACCACGGGCAAATCAGGGCTCAGCAGCTCATTACCGGAGAGGAACGCCTCTCCTCGCTGCGCAGCGTCATGGAACGGCTGATGAACAAAAACGGCGATCTCAAGATCGCCATTATCCCCTAGACCTGCCCTGACCGGAGGTGAGATGGAACCGGGAATGGCGGCATCGTATCGTGCCGCCGCGGAAGTTGCCAGGACGCAGGCCCGCAATTTTTATTATTCTTTCGTAGTCCTCCCTCCCGAGAAACGCCGCGCGCTGTGCGCTGTGTATGCTTTTATGCGCTATTGCGACGATATATCCGACGGCGATGGTACCGCTGAAAGCAAAAAAGCGGGGCTCGTCCGCTGGCGGGCGCAGCTGGATTCCGCCCTGACCGGCCAGACCGGTAGTAATCCCATATTTCCCGCCTTCAGCGATACGGTCCGCCGCTTCCGAATTCCTGGTGATTACTTCCACTGGATCATCGACGGCGCGGAGATGGACCTGACCCTCGACCGGTACGAAACCTTCGATGACCTCTACCACTACTGTTTCAGGGTTGCTTCCGCCGTCGGGTTGGTCTGCGTCCGTATTTTCGGCTACAGCGACGAGCGTGCGATCAAACTCGCCGAGGAATGCGGAATTGCGTTCCAGCTGACCAACATCCTTCGTGATATCAAAGAGGATGCCGCAATGGGGCGGATTTACATCCCGGCGGATGAATTGAGAAGATTCAACTGCGACCCCGCAGACTTTAAAAACGGGACGTTGAGCGAGGATTTCCGCCGCCTGATGTCATTTCAAATCGAACGGGCGCAGCACTATTACGAAAAGGCAGGGCACCTTCTGCCGCTTGTGGACAAACCGAGCCGTCCCTCGCTGTGGGCCATGGTGAAGATCTACCGGGGTATTCTCGAAAAGATCGAAAAAAGGCGCTGCGACGTTTTCAAGGAACGCATCCGGCTTTCAAACTCGGAAAAAAGCGTCATCATGCTTCGCGCCCTCGCCATGCGGTTCGTTCCGGGAGCCGCAGCGGACCGGTTGGATTGAAGCGCCAGGACAGGTCACGAAACCATGACATCTTCGCATTGGAATTCGAAATGGGACGGAAATGCCTGGCTCCTGCCTGCACTCCTGGCTGCGATCATTTATCTGCCATCCGCAGCCGGCCGGGCGGTGATCGATTATGACGAAGGCCATTATGTTCAGGCCGCCCGTCACATGGTCCTCACCGGGGACTGGGTCACCCCCTACGTCAACGGTGTGAGGTTTCTGGAAAAACCGCCGCTCATGTATTGGCTCGCAGCGGCATCTTTCCAGGTTTTCGGCATCACTGAATTCGCCCTCCGCCTGCCGACCGCCCTGGGCGTGGTCGCACTCGTTTGGATCGTGTCGCGCATGGGGCGTCGCGCCGCGGGAGATCGAGGCGCCATTATCGCCGGATGCTGCACTGCCTTTTCCGCTGGCACCTACCTTTTCACCCGCGAGACTATCCCTGACATCTGGCTCGTGCTATTTATCGCACTGGCTATGCACGCGTTCCAGGAGTGGTATTCGGACCCGGCCAGGCCCAGGCGCTGGGGCCTTCTCTTTTACGCCGCGACCGCCGGGGCGGTCATGACCAAATCTCTGGTGGGGCTGGCCTTCCCGGTCGGGATTGCCGCCGTGTTTTTCCTGCTGATGAGGGAATGGCCCCCATGGCGCCAGGCTGCACCTTTTTCTCGGCAGCCTGCTCTTCCTCCTTCTCGTCATCCCATGGCACTGGCTCGCTGCGATCCGCAACGAGGGATTCCTGTACTTTTTTTTCGTGAATGAGCAGTTCCTTCGTTTCCTTGGCAGGCACGATCCGCCGGTTTTGTGGTCGCTGTCGCTGCTGCCCTTCTGGGCTTTGATCCTGGTTTGGTTCTTCCCCTGGACGGTTTTTCTACCCGCATCGATTATGGCCGCCGGGAAGAATACGGATTCTTTGCAGCGCCCCCTGATCCGGCTGATCATTGCCTGGACCGTTGTCATTCTCGGGTTTTTCTCGGTTTCGGGGCGGTTGGAGCACTATTCATTCCCGGTTCTGCCGGCACTATCGCTCCTGGTTGCCCTTGCCCTCACCGGGCCATGGGAAGGCGTTGCGATAAAATGGGCCTTCCGCGGGCTGGCGCTTATCGGCTTGGCAGCATTGATGGCGGGCATCGGGGCGGGAATCTGGTATGCCGTCGCCGGCCTCCCGGCGAAAACGACGTCAGCCGAGCCCACAAGCATCATTTACGAAACTGATTTCAGCATCCTTTCCGAAATGCCGGCTGAAATCATGCAACGATTGATCCCGCCGGCCGCAGTTACTGTTCTCATCTTGAGCATTGGATTTTTCGCGGCGCTTTGGCTGGAGACCCGCAGGAAGAGGATGGCGGCACTCCTTTGCGTGACAGTCGTCATGGCAGGGATCTGCGGCATGATCCATTGGAGCTTTATCATCTGCGAAGACATGATTTCGTCGAAAAAGTTCGGCCTCGCGGTGGCCAGGGAGGCTCGTCCTGGCGATCATCTGGTGGTCCTGGGGGATTATGAATCTATAAACTCAATTAATTTCTATGAACCCCTGCGAGTCGAAGTACTGGACGGCCTCGCCTACGCCATCACACCCGGGATGAAATTCAAAGATGCCCCAAGAATCCTGCTAACCGACAAACAGTTCCGTGAAATCTGGAACAACGGGGAAAGGGTTTTTGCTATTGTACCCAGGAACCGGCTGGTGAAACTGGGCCTTGGCGGCACGGAAATGCTCGAGGTACTGGACAGGGTTCTGATCAAAAACCGCTGACACCCAAAGGCGGACAGACGAGGCTGAATCGGAATGAAAATCGCTACAATGCGAAGAGTGGATGCCTGGGCCGGAATCCCTCTGTGCTGGATCGCCACTCTCGTGGAGCGTTTGCGGCGCCTTCCTGCCGGATCAAAAGCCCCGGAAGGTAGGATTCGGAGCGTGCTGATTATCAAGCTGTCCGAACTGGGGGCTCTGATCACGCTTGGCCCGGCTCTGAATTCCCTGACCCGTCTCGCGGACCGGCAAAATCTCTATTTCCTTGCCTTCGCTGAAAGCCGCGAGCTGCTTGAAGTCCTTGATTATGTGCCGCGGCAAAATATCTTCTTGCTCCCCACGGATTCGCTCTGGAATCTAATCTGGGAAGCGATCAAAGCTATCGTGCGGATACGGCGGTTGCGCATCGACTGCTCGCTGGACCTGGATTTCTTTTCCCGGGTCACGGCGCTTCTTGGCTGGCTTTCCGGCTGCCGGCGTCGCGCCGGATGCCACGCTTTCTTCCGCGAGGGCCCCTACCGCGGAGATCTCCTTACCCATCGGGTCCGGTTCAACCCGCACATTCATGTCTGCCAGATGTTTGAAATACTCGCCGCCTCCGTGGAACGATACGGGGCAGATTTTCCCCGCATCGACTATGTACCCTCGCCGGCGGCAGCTCCCGAGCGGCGGTTTGAACCGGCGCGTGAGGAATGGTCCAATGTTCGCCATTTGCTCGCTGAGGTCGGGGTAAAGCCGGGTCATGCCCTGATTCTCTTGAACTCAAATATATCCGACCGTGAATTGATTCCCTTGCGCAAGTGGTCGGACGAACGGTACGTGGCCCTGGCAAAGATGATCCTGGAAAAAGACAGCGAGGCTTTTGTGCTTTTGACGGGAGGACGAAAGGAAGCGGGAGCCATAGGAGTGATGGAAACCCAGATCGGGCATCCCCGCTGCAGGTCTGTCGCCGGTCGTACGACCTTGCGAGAGCTGCTGACGCTTTACAGCCTTTCCGGCGTGCTGGTAACCAACGACAGCGGCCCGGCACATTTCGCTACTTTGACCGATATTGATATCGTGGTGCTTTTCGGTCCGGAAACGCACCATCTCTGGCGGCCACTGGGAGAAAGGGTCCATGTGGTCAGCAGGAACCTGGCGTGCAGCCCGTGCTTTTCGGTCTACAACGGAAGGCAGAGTCAGTGCCGCAATAATGCTTGCATGGATATCGCCCCGGCCGAAGTTCACGAAATCGTCCGGAAGTGTCTGGCAATGAGACTGGAGAAAAAAAATCCCGCGGGAATTTGAACCCGCCGGTCCCGCGGGATTTGTGGAATCAGGCGTGAATCTGCTCGGCAAGGTAACGCTCCTTGCCGATTTCCCGGATTATATGGAGCTGGGCTTCCAGCCAATCGATCGATTCTTCCTCGTCCTTCACGATGTAGTCGAGCAGTTCGCGGGTTCCGTTGTCGCCTTTTTCTACGCACAACGCAATGGCTTTGTTCAAACGAACCACGGCCATCTTCTCCAGTTCCAGATCGAGTTGATGCTGCTCGGGCCCATCCTGCCCGACTTTGACCGGGAACAGGCGCTGCATATTGGGCACCCCGTCCAGGAAAAGGATCCGGTCAATAACTTTGTCCGCGTGATCCATTTCTTCGAGGGATTCTTCCCGCTTCTTTTTGGCGAGCTTTTCGTAGCCCCAATTGGCGCACATTTTGAAGTGGACAAAGTATTGGTTAATCGCTGTCAGCTCAGCCGTAAGAATCTCGTTCAAAGCCTCGATGATTTGTGGATCGCCTTGCATTTCCCAACCTCCTCGTAAAAGAGCCCCCGCCGCTGGATTGCAGTGGTTAACTCGGGGACTGCATGGTATTTCGGATTGCAGGTTCTGCCGTTTCCGTCTCGGATTGCAGTTCGGATTTCAGGATCTGAATCAGGGTATCGTGGCATCCCTCGCAATCGGTCCCTGCCAAGCATGCCGCGCCGATCTCGCCAACAGTGCGAGCACCATTCCGGATGGCTTTCTTGACTGCGGCGTCAGTGGTTCCCTTGCATTGGCAGACAATCATCAATGGAATTCTCCCGAAATGGTTTTTGAATCGTACGAAGCCGTTTCATACCTGTCAAGGCCGATTCCCGAGGCCGATCCTAATGTTGGGTTGAAATAAAAGGAACTGCGGACGCAAGGACACAAAAACCGCTGAAGTTTTCGCAAACAGTTGTCGACGCGCCCCTGTGCTGATTTTTTTTGGCTTCGGGCTGAGTCGGCTTACTCGTAAAGCGCAGAAAGTCCGCCGGTGAGGCTCAAAAGCTCTACCTGGTGCCGGCCAAGCAGCTTTTCCGCCTCGACCAAGGCCACCTCCTTTTCCTTCAGCAAGGCCTGAGACGACAGATGTTCCCTGGGCGATATGCGCCCCCCTTCCAGCAGGGTTTGACTGACGGCAACTCCCTCGCGGGCAGTTTCCAACTCCCTACGTGCCAGTTGGACCGCCCCGGCAGCAATCCTGACGGCACTGTAGGCGCGTTCGACATTCAATCTCAGCTCCGATTTGAGGCGCTCCAACTTGAGTTTCGCCTCGGAAATCTCAAGGCGCCCTTGCGCGACCCGCGCGCTCGAAAGAGAACCATCGAAAAGAGGCACTTGGATCGACAACCCCACGAGGTAATTGTTCCGCTTGAAGGTCCTGAAATAATCCTCGTAGTTGTTGAAGTGCGTAAACAAAGCGTATTGAGTGACAAACTCAAACCTCGGATATCGCGCGCTTTTGTCGGCCTCCACCCTGAACTCACGGATGCGCAGACCGCTTTCCGCTTGCCGGACATCGGGATGAGTCTCCAGAACCCTGTTCGACGCCGCCTCGGCCGCGCTGCCCGCGAACTCAAGCTGGAGACGGGCCTCTTCGGTCTGGAACTGTTCGGCCATGGACAATCCGGTCAGCTGCCGCAGTTCAAGATCGGCGAGCCGGGCCTGCTCCTGGACTACCAGGAGCTGCTGAGCTGCGGCAGCTTCAACAGTCCGGGCCTGCGTGACATCCAGGGGCCGTGTTCTTCCGGCTTCAAGCATCGATTCGAGGATCTTGAGTTCCCTGCCGGCGTTCTCAAAGCGCGCGGTCCAGAGCTCGGCCAATCGGCGGGCATGATGAAGCTCCAGGTACACCCATGCTGTTCGGGCAGCTATGTCCCGGCGAACGGAATCCAGCCCGATCGTGCTCGATTTGATGCCTTCCTCAGCCTCTCGAATCAAGTTTTTGTTCCGCTTGTTGAACATCGGTTGATTCAGTCCGATCTGGAACGCCGACGGGGCCGATCCCTCGATGCTCAAAGGAAAGCCGTTGTTATAGGCAAGGCCGGTTCCGGCAACGACCTGAGGCTGATTTGACGCCCGAGCCTCTCGCACAGCCTCATGGGCCCGGTCGACCTGCGAACCGGCGAGGGCCATTTCCGGAGCGCGTCCTACTGCCATGCGGATCGCTTCCTGCAGGGTCAGCAGACGGCCGGAAAGCCTTCCGGGGGTCTGGCTCCGGGCATCGGAAGCTGAGCCGATGCCGAGGGTCATGATGGTAAGGAGCAATGATCCGGCTGCTCTATTCATAACGCAGGGCCTCCGTGGGATTCAGTTTGGACGCCCGGTTCGCCGGGATTAGTCCGAATGTAACGCCGACAACAAGTGAAAGCATGAAAGCCACAAAAATGGAATTTAGGGAGATGGGGATCTCGATTCTGCAAAGCGCTTTGGCGATGAGCGGGCCCGAGATGCCGAGCAGGATTCCGATAGCCCCGCCGGCCGTGGCCATAAATGCGGACTCCGTCAGACCGTCCGAGAGAGCCTTGGGCCCGCTCATGGTTGCCACCGCTTCATCATCGAGATAAATCAGGTTGGAGCCGATTCCCTGAGTCTGCTGGAGGATGTAATCGCGGCCGATAAGCGCAATCGTCACAATAAGGATGATCGAGGCGGTGCCGATCACCATCCCCAGCATGGTCAGTCCCGCGCGCATTTTGTTGGCGCTCAGGCTTGGGTAGGTAAACGAAACGGCTTCAATGAAGTTCATGGCTGCCGGTTAACGTGATTGCTCAAGTCCCGTTTTGGCGCGGAGATACTCAGGGTTGAACTCCAGTGCGATCTCGAATTCCCGCCTCGCCTCCGCAGTTTTGCCCTGCGTCCGGTAGCACTGGCCAAGCCAGAAATGCACCTCCTCGACGGAAGGATCCTCGTCGCGCAGTGGGCCGCTGAGTATACTACGGATTTCCAGTTCCGCTTTTGCCAGATCCTGCTTCAGCATGATCCGGGAAGCGGCCAGGATCAGCTTGGCCCTGACACTCTGGGCGAGTGCCAGCGACCTGGAGGCAGCCTCGGAGGAGCGCTTAAAATCGAGCCGCTCCAAATAATAGCCCGCCAGATCCGCGTGGGCCTCAGCATTATTGGAAAATTGATCCGCCGCCTGAAGGAGCTCCTTCAGAGCCAGATCCCATTTTTTTTCATTCGAGTAAAATCGGGCTTGGGCCAGGTAGCCCAGGCGCCTGTCGACCGCGGCTATCGATTTTACCTGCTCCTGAGCTTTTTCTTTTCCGCCGCCGACGATGCCCGGCGCTTCAAGATAAAACTCCATCAGGTCCATGCGGGCTTCCATATTGTCGGGTGCAAACCTTACCGCCGCCTCAAATTCCCTGCCCACCCTGCGGGCAGTCGTGAAGGCAGTCAGCGCAGGCATGTGTTGGGCTTTCCTTCCCAGCGCCCGGCCGAGCCACAAATGGAAATTTGAATTGCCCGGTTCCAGCCGCACGGCCTTCTCAAGTTCGCGAAGGGATTCGTCCCACTTGCGCAGGCGGAAATAGGTTTTCCCCAACCAAAAACGCAGCATCCGATCTTCAGGATAATTCAGGACCCCGCTGGATAACCTTTCCCGGGCCGCCAGGAAATCCGCCCGCTCGTAAAGCCGGATGGCCGTTGACAAGTCGCTATCCTCATCCCGAGGTGTTGCCGGAAAAACGAAGAACAGCATCAGGCAAAATATCATTTGCCGGTCACCCGGACCTTCATCCCTTCCGTTAACGGAGCCTCTCCTCGAATAATGGCCTTCACCTCGGGCTTGACCCCGCCCGTGATCTCCATCAACGCTGATGTCGCCCGGCCTATTTCAACCCTGCGTCTCATCGCCAACCGATTCAAAGGAAGGATCCTCGACAACGCAGATCGGCTGGCCCGATTTCAGGATTTCGCCGGCCTGGACTGGAATTTCACGGCAAAATCCCGCAATCGGAGAACGAATCTCCCGGATCTTTTCGGCTTCGATTTTCCCACTTGTGCGGATTGTGCCACGCAGCGATGAAAGTTCCAGCTTCGCAATCTGCAGCGTTTCAACTTCCTTCAAAGATAAAGCCCACCTCGTCATGTCAATCAGGGCAGCCACGGCCGAAATCACCAGGACGCCAACGATGAGCTTTTTCATCGCTCCCGACTATATCCGATGGTCTGGGTCGGTTCAAGAAACTATCCCGGCAACAAGGTTGGGATTTTAGCTGAATCCAAAAGGGCGGAAGCATTGACGCCAGCGCAGTTACAGACCCGATTCGGACCAGACTTTACTCCGGGCACAGGGCTCGAATATGCTACGGGCCATGCAGCTCTTTGTCGCAGCTCTACAGGAAGAACTTAATCAAGCATTGGAGCTATGTCCCGGCCCTGCCCGGCTTTCTATCGGCAAGCTCCGGCTCTGGAGGAGCGTGAAGAAGGGCCGGGAGATTCTGTTGCTCAAAACCGGCGTCGGGCCTAAAAGATCCGGGGATCGTCTGCGCGAGGCACTGGAGACGCTCCAGCCGGAGAAGATTCTGGTTTTCGGGTACGCGGGAGCCCTCGACCCCTTGCTGAAGGTAGGTGACCTGGTCCTCGGCCGAAGCGCCTCTATTTTCGGCGAAGGGGCGCTAAAACTCCCGTTGGAAGAAGTGCCTTTGACAGCAACTTTTGAATTATCCGGGAGCGATCGACTTCTTGATACGGCTCGCGTCGCGGGGTTGGCCGCCAGGGCGGGAGAAATCCTGACATCCCCCTATATCATCGGTGATCCCATGCAGAAGTCGATCCTATTCCAGCGCTTTCACGCATCGGCCGTGGATATGGAAACGGCCTCCTTGGCACGGAGTGTGGGTGGAAGAGGCATTAATATTGAGGTAATCCGAACGATCAGCGATACGGCTAGCGATGAATTCCTGGCCCCCTTCTCGTTCGACCCGGGGGCCGGGTCATTCAACCGCGCTGTCCGTGTGATCTCGGCCGGCAACTGGATTGACCGCTTCGAGGATTGGCGGAAGCGAGCCGCCGAAGCACGCAGGACGTTGCGGCTTTTTTTGGAAGCCTATCTGGAAAAGCCCTGAAAAATGGACACGGGCCTCGGATTATTGTCCATGCAGGCATGGTTGAATGGACTCGGATGAATGGGGACTACTGGGATACCTGCAGGAGGCTCCGGCGGGACGGTACCGTATGGACGGCGATAATGGTATATTGACCGTTGTTGGTGGCATGGCCCCTGAATGGCCTGGGAAGATCACGGCAGCGGAGAGTTCAGGGACGTGCCGCCGCCGGGAAATTCGTGGATAAGATACTGCCTATTTTTCCTGCAGGTTGGAGGACGCAGCGATCGACACGAGGGGACAGAACAACGATGCTGCGCTCCTGACGGCAGTTGGACCCTTCCTGGACGGAGATAACGCCACGGTGAGATTCCACGTCGCTCGGGTTTTCCGGCTTATCGAGTAACAGTAAAAAGGAGGCTGGTAGCCATGAGATATCCATCAGGAATGCTGAGCCTGACCGTTATTTGCGCAGCTCTGATTTGCCTGGCACTATCCGGGTGTGGAACCAAACCGGATCAATCGTCCGCCACCCAGGATCAGCAGCAACCGGGAGGGACACAGCCCGGAGCGGCGAAAACACCCGCGGGGGAATCCACAGCGGCTCCAGCAACGGCGCCCCCCCCTGCTGCGGTTACCAAGCCCGTCCCGCCTCCGCCACCCCCACCGCGCAAGGCGACACTCGCTGCCGGAACGCCGATCTTAGTCGTGACTTCATCGACACTCTCCACAAAAACCAATAAAACTGGAGAAGCTTTTCAGGCCTCGCTGGCCCAGGACCTTGTTGATGGAGACTGGATCATCGCCAGGAAGGGCACTGCCGTTACCGGGGTGGTCTCCGAATCCGATCCCGGCGGAAAAGTCAAAGGGGTCGCTTCCATCACGCTTCAGCTCAAGCGAATGACACTGGCGGACGGCCAGGAATTATCAATTGCGACCAGCTCTTTCAGCGCAGACGCGAAGTCATCTAAGAAAAAAGATACAGCGAAGGTCGGAATTGGAGCTGGTGTCGGCGCAGCGATTGGCGCCATCGCCGGTGGAGGAAAGGGTGCGGCAATTGGAGCTGGTGTCGGCGGCGCTGCAGGAACCGGTGTCGTGCTGGCAACCCACGGCGACCCGGCCACCATTCCGGGCGAGACGCGCCTGACATTTAAGCTGGCTGCTCCGATGGAAGTGACCGAGAAGAAATAGCCCTGTCGTGGCAGGAATGGTGAAGTCCAAGAGAATGCATGGAATAGAATTGTCCCATGTGTGCAACCCTTAAGGGCCGCAGCCTCGTGCCGTCACTCGGCTGCTGTTTCAGGGCATTTCTGGTTTCATCCTTTGGCTTCAAGCGGGACAAAACGCACGGGCGTGGTAGCCCGGCGGTGTTCATGACTTTCCTGCAGCCGCCGGTACAAACGCTCCTGCGCCCGGCACGGCTCCAATCGCCCCGCTGGCACGCGCTCATAGGTTCCGTCTGATTTTAGAGCACGTGCTCTCTGGTTGTCGGAAAATTGGTCGCCCAGGGCCTCCACAACTCTTTGGCGGGCGGATTCTTCGAGAACCGGAAACATAAGCTCGACTCGGCGATCCAGGTTCCTGGGCATCCAGTCGGCGCTGGAAAGGAAGATCTCGTCGCTGCCGCCGTTGCGCACATGAATCACGCGGCTGTGCTCGAGGTAACGGTCCACGATGGAGATTACGCGGATGTTTTCACTCAAGCCCGAAATCCCGGGCCGCAGGCAACAGATACCCCTAATGTTGAGGCGAACCGGAACCCCTGCCGCGCTGGCACTGTAGAGTTCGCTGATAATTTTCGGATCCACGAGGGAGTTCATTTTCGCTGTGATCCCGGATATCTGCCCAGATCGCGCCCAGTCCGCCTCGCGTCGGATCAGTGAAATGACTTTTTCCCGCAGCGCAAGCGGCGACATGACCAGGCGATTGAACTGTTTCGGCTCCGAATACCCGGTGATGGTGTTAAAAAAACCGGAGGCATCGGCACCGACATCATCGGCAGCCGTAAAAAGTCCAAAATCGGTATAAAGGCGTGCGGTTTTCTCGTTGTAATTTCCTGTGCCGAGATGAACGTAGCGGCGGATGCCGTCCGACTCGCGACGCACTACCAGGGCGATTTTAGCGTGAACCTTGAGGCCCACCAGGCCATAAAGAACGTGCGCCCCGGCATCTTCAAGATCTTTGGCCCAATGGATGTTCCTCTCTTCGTCGAAACGGGCCGTCAGCTCGAGCAGCACCGTCACCTGTTTGCCGCCGTCGGCCGCCCGCATGAGCGCCTGCACCAACGGAGAGGAAGTTCCGCTGGTCCTGTAGAGCACCTGCTTGATGGCCAGGACATCAGGATCCTCCGCCGCGGTCTGGATGAAATTCACTACGGGGTCGAAAGAATCGTAGGGATGGTGGAGCAGGATGTCTTTTTCGCGGATGAGCCGGAATATGTCACGTTCCTGCTCAAAGACGGCGGGTAAGAGCGGTGGCTGGGGCTTGTAGCGCAACCGGTCGAAGCCGGGCATATCGGCGAGCTGGAAAAGCGGCCGAGGTTCCAGCGGACCGCGCACAGGCACCGCCATCATTTCATCCGCTTCCAGCCCAGACCTGATCTGTTCCCTCAGCCCCGGCGTCATCCTCTCGTCATATTCAAATCGTACCGGTTGGCCGCGCCGCCTTTTTTTCAAACCCGATTCGACCATCCGGAGAAAGTCGTCCTGGCCTTCGTCATCCAATTCCATTTCCGAATCTCGTGTCAGCCGGAATCCGGCCGACTCGAGGATGCGATATCCCGGGAAAAGCCGCGGGAGCCCGCGCTGAATAGCTTCGATAAGCCAACATACATCAACCGAACCGCCATCCGGCAGCCGGCACAGTCCGGGCAGGCGCGTGGGCACCTGGACAATAGCCAGCCGGGGTTCGCTGCCCGGCTCCTTTTCCGACACCACAAGCACCGCCAGGTTAATCGACAAAGTCTGCAGGCGTGGAAAAGGATTGGTGACATCGATCGCGACCGGGGTCAGGACGGGATATATTTCACGGTCGAAATAATCATCGAGGTATTTTTCCTGGGCCGGATTAAGCTCACCGATATTCAGAATCCGGATCTTTTCCTTGGCCAGCGCCGGAAGCAGCTTTTCTTCATAAAGCCCGCGGCTCGATCCGGACAGTTCACGCACGCGCACCAGGATTCGTTCCAACTGGTCGCGGGGAGTCAAACCTGCAGCGTCGGGCCGGTAGTCCTCTTCTTCGATGCGGCGGATCAGCGATGCCACTCTCACCATGAAGAATTCATCGAGATTGGAGTAAAAAATGCAGAAAAACCGTAGCCGCTCGAGCAGCGGATTTTTGGCCTCCAGCGCCTCTTCCAGAACCCGGCCGTTAAATTCAAGCCAACTCAGTTCACGATTGAGAAAGTGGTGGGGTGCTTTCGGGCTCATACCGTTTTAGCCGCTTCCCGTAAGATGAGCTGTTTTCCAAAAACTTCCTTGAAAAGATCGCTGCGCTCGGAAAGCGCCGCCCGCTCCATGGTCAGATCCGACACATTTTGTACGAACAGCACGAGGTTGTCCGCCTCCCGGGTAACCCGCAGGTCCGCAATCTTCTGCAAATGTTCTTTGTCGAGCGAGTTGGCCACGCGCAGAATTGCCGCCAGTTTCGACACGATCATCCGTTCGTCGCGGTCCAGGGAGACAAATCCGGTGTGGCTGCGCTGCGGCAACGACCGGCGATGGTAGCGGGCGATATTGCCTATGATGTCGAGCTCCCGCTGACGGAGGCCGAACAGCCCCGACGCCGTAATCAGGTACTGCGAGTGTTTGTGGTGCCCGCGGCCGCTGACAAAAGAACCGATATCATGCAAAAGCGCGGCAACCTGGAGATACAGCCGGTGGGTATCGTTCATCCGCTGTTCAGTTTTCAGGTCGTCGAATATTAGCTCGGCGATGCGCAGAACCCGCTCGGCGTGGCCCTCGTCGAATTTGTACTTTCGCCCCAGACTTCGGGCGGCCGAGAGGGTTTGATGGGTCAGTTGCTTGATGCGCTTGCCCGGTTCGGCCGGTTGAAGGTCGAGCAGGATTCCCGCCCGTATGCTCGCTTCGCTGACGATGATGCTGCGGGCCTGGGTTTCACGGAGAAGCATCAGGTAGGTCAGCAAAGCCGGGGCTAGGGTTTCGGCATCGAGATAGGATAATGTGAACTTCTGCACGAGGGCATCCACACTCATTTTGGCCAGCGGCTCCGCAAATTCCTGAAATGCCTCCCTGGTAATGATCGCAGGGCTGATTTCCTGGCCGCTCCCCATGATTCTGGCAGCCAACCGCATATCGCCGCCGAGGGCTACGAAACTCTCCGCCTCCTTGATTTCGATGGAGCGCTTGACGCTGGCGAGCAGGTTGGTTATCTGCCGCTTCAAAAGCCGGGACTGTTGATCGCGCCCCGACGCGCCGCGCTGGGATTCCGCCCGCAACCTAATGGAGCCCAGGGGAAATGTCCCCGACTGCAGGGGTTCGCCGCCGCCTAAAAGCGTAAGATCCGAGCTCCCTCCCCCGACTTCCGCGACGAGTGCTTTCCCTTTCAGGACCTCGGGCAGCCCCTTCAGTGATTCCGCGACCGCGGCAAGGGTCAGGCGGTTTTCTTCCGAGCCGTCGATGACCTCGACGTCAAGTCCGGTGCTCATCAGGACCCGGTCGAGAAAGGTTTCGCTGTTGGTGGATTCCCGCACCGCGCTTGTGGCGACGGCACGATATCGGACGACCCCGTACGTATCCATCACATGTTTGAAATCGCGCAGGGTTTCGCAGGCGGCACGCACCGCTTCTTCCCCAAGATACCCGTCGCTGAACGCATCCCGCCCGAGCATAACGCCCTTTTTAAGCGAATCCACGATCCGCAAAGTCCCGTCGGGCCGGACCTCCGCGATGTCCATGCGAATCCCGCTGGAGCCGATATCGATAGCCGCCATCAAAACATTGGGAGATGCTTTCATTATCTCTAAACCGGAGTCATTGATTAAAGATCATGAGGATGTTACAAGGGAATAGAAGGACAGGCTACCTTTTTCTAGGGCAAATGGAGAAATTGGCGCAGGCGTTGTTTCGCCGTTTTCCCCAAAGGAGCAAGGGATCATGGATCTATACATAGTCCGGCATGGAATAGCCTTGGACGCGGCTACGGCAGGAATATCGGATTTCGATCGGCCCCTGACCGACGAAGGTATCGAAAAGCTAAAAGGAATCGGCAAAGGCCTCCGCCTCCTTGAAGTCAGGCCCGAAGTCATCCTGACAAGCCCACTGGTCCGGGCGCGCCAAACCGCCGAGCGCTTGCAGGAAGCGCTGCAGTGCGGGGCGCGAATTGAGGAAACCCCCTCGCTGAGTCCGGCGTCCAAACGGGCTGAACTTTACCGGGAGTTGCAGGATCGCAGCAAATTGGCAGGCATCCTGCTGGTCGGGCACCAGCCATCCCTTGGAGAAATAGCCGGGGAAATCGCATGGGGAAATGCTGATTCCGGACTGGATTTGAAAAAGGGCGGAGCCTGCAAGCTCGAAATATCCGAACTCCGCCCCCTACCTTCGGGCCGGCTGCTCTGGCTGCTCACGCCGGCCATTCTGCGAAAATTGAGATAGATCTTCTCTTCAGGATTTCTACTTCGGCGAACCACAAGGACCGCCAAGAGTGGCGCGCTCAATCACTTGTAAATGTAGACCTCCAGGGCGAGATCTTTGTAAACCGCTCCGCCGCTGTCAGAGCGTGTGATGATATCGGCGATCCTGACCTTAACGTACCGCCCCAATGATGTCTTGATGGCAAAAGCATAGGTGGTGGTCAGGTTGGCCGAACTGTCGCTCAGGTCAATGGGAGAAATTGTATAGTTCAGTGCCCGCAGGTCCTCGATGGTTATATTGTCAAACTGGGTTTCATCTTTTTTTCCCAGCGAGGCAAAAAGTGCACCCTGCTGCGGCGATAGGCGCCTTTTCGTGTAATTGGTTGTGTCGGTTTCGTAAAGAAGGTCCCAGGGAGCCTGGTCGTCATCGTTGACAAAGTAATCCACCACAGGGATGTCCGCATCCATCGGTGTTCCCTGCCGGAGATACATGTAAGTGTTTCGCCTCAGGGCGTCGGCATAAGCCGGCACCATGGTAGCGAATTGGACGCCTGCCCCGGCGGTCGGAGTCAGGAGAAGCGCCAGTATGGCCACAGGCCCTTCCGAGTAACCGAGCATCATGCCTTTAAAGCTCGTCATCGTGGGAAAAAGCGTGCTCTCAGTGAGGAGGACAGCGCGCTGCTGCCCAGTTGTCAGGGGAAATGTCTTCGTTGCCTCCTTGGTGGCAGGTCCGGTGCCTGAAGTGGAGGCACGATACATTTCCAGCGTAACATTGTTTGATTTGCCGCTGAGGTTCACGATGGCAAATCCGGTGTAAATGGATTGAGAATTCTCGACTTGGGCCGGCAGGACCCAGGCAACGGTCGGTTGGCCCACCGGCACGCTCACCGTGTCTATGACCTGCCCCGATTTGCTCACCTCGTAATACGCGGTAATCGCGACTTCGTAATCCTCGGCATATGTGGTGGTCGCCTCGTTGTTTTGCACGATCACATAGCCTGCTGTCAACTGGGCCGATTTGCCCTGGGTCTCGAGCCGAAGGGTCTGGAACTGTCCCATGTTCAGTGTGAAAGAACTGGCGGTTCCCAGGTTGGTGGCGATGCTCCAAGGTTTGCCGTCGTTGGTGTAAAAAAGCACCTTGACCTTGGAAATGACCGGTCCCCCATTCAGCGGTCCGAGATTGGTGAAATCGAACTTGGTGCGGTAACTTGTTCCGTCGCTTTGAGGGCCGTCCGGCACCTGGGGGATGACTTTGTCGCCATGAGCCAGGGCGGGAATTGCTTGAACGCAAAATACTAGAAGCCCAACAATCAAAGCCTGTCGAATCTGTCTCTCGAACATTGTCGTAATCCCCCCCAAATGATCAGAAACAACGATCGGGAAATGGGTTCAACTCGGTGTGATCATAAAAAAGCTGCCAGCGTCCCAACCGTCCGCATAGCCGCCAAAGAAAAGAGTTTAAGCCCTGGAATCCGGAATAGGAAGAGGGAATGAGCAAACCAGGTGGGATCGCCATTCAAAGAGCGGTTGAACGCCCAGGGAGCCTATGCTACGGTAGGTGAATAAAAGGTGAAGCCAATGTCCCAAGTCCCCAGCAAAAGGTCATCCACGGCGATCGTGGGTGTACGGGAGGTCGTACACGAACTGACGGCGCACGATCCCGCCAGAGAGATTATAACTGCCGTCCAACATTTCCCTGCCCGCGAGGCCCAGTGGGCCCCGATGCCGGCGTGGGCCCGCCAGGAGCTGAAAACCGCCTATAGCGCCAAAGGGATCGTAAATTTGTACTCCCACCAGGCTGAAGCCGCCGAGCGGATCCACAAAGGGAAGAACGTAGTCATCGTCACCCCCACCGCCTCAGGCAAGACGCTGTGCTACAACCTCCCGGTTCTGAACTCCATTCTCGAGACGCCGGACACCCGGGCTCTCTACCTTTTTCCGACCAAAGCCCTTGCCCAGGATCAGCTTTCCGAGCTACAGGACCTGAGCCGGCGACTGAGCGATGCCTTCGGGGTTTTCACCTACGACGGCGACACACCTTCCGACGCCCGTCGCTCTGTGCGTCAGCAAGGACATATCGTGTTGACCAATCCCGACATGCTGCACAGCGGGATCCTGCCGCATCACACGAAATGGACGCGGTTGTTTGAAAACCTGCGCTACATCATTATCGACGAGCTCCACATGTACCGGGGAGTATTCGGGAGCCACCTGGCCAACGTACTGCGGCGCCTCCGGCGCGTCGCGCAGTTCTACGGCTCACAACCGCAAATCATCTGCTGCTCGGCCACAATCGCGAATCCGGGCGACCTGGCGGCCCGGCTGGTGGAATGCGAGGTCGAAGTGCTGGATAGCAATGGCGCGCCTTCGGGGGAAAAATACTTCGTTTTCTACAATCCCCCGGTCGTCAACCGGTTTCTGGGGATCCGCCGCAGCTATATTAACGAAACCTGGCGGCTGGCCCAGGAATTCATCAAAAAGGGGCTTCAAACCATTGTCTTTGCCAATAGCCGCCTCCATACGGAGATCCTCCTGACGTATCTCAAGCAGACCAATCCCCAGGCACCGGGTTCTGACGATTCCATCCGAGGCTATCGCGGCGGCTATCTTCCGACCGAAAGGCGCGAGATCGAGCGGGGGCTGCGCAACGGGCAGATCCGGGCCGTTGTCGCCACCAATGCGCTGGAACTGGGGATTGATATCGGATCGCTCGACGTGGCGGTGATGGCCGGCTACCCGGGCACGATCGCATCGACGCTGCAGCGCGCGGGACGAGCTGGCCGGAGATCCGGAACCTCTTGTGCGGTTATGGTCGCGTCGTCACGGCCTCTGGATCAGTTTATCGCCAAGCACCCGGAATACTTCTTCGGTGGTTCCCCCGAGCATGCGTTCATTCAACCCGACAACCTGGAAATCCTGGTCAACCATCTCAAATGCGCTGCCTTCGAGCTCCCGATCGGCGATGAAGCTTTCGGGGGCACGGATTTGCAGGAGCTTTGCGCGAGGCTGGCCGAAGCTGGGTACCTCCACCGCAGCGGGGACTTCTGGTACTGGACACAGGAAGCCTATCCGGCTGACACTGTGAGCCTGCGCACGGTAACTTCGGACAATTTCATCATTATTGACGAAACCGAGGCCCCCGAGGTGATCGGGGAGGTGGATTTTTCCGCCGCCCTTACAACGGTGCACCCGAAAGCCATCTACATCCACGGCGCCCAACAGTACCATGTCGAGCGGCTCGAGTTCGACCAGCGCAAGGCGTATGTCAAGCAGGTCAACGTGGACTACTTCACCGACGCCATCAAATACACGCAGGTCAAAACGCTCGAAACGGCTCAAGAAGATAACGTGGCCGGCCCCGCCGTCCGCGGCCATGGAGACGTTCTGGTCCGATCCCAGGTCGTGGGCTTCAAGAAGATAAAGTTCTATACCCTGGAAAATGTGGGGGCGGGCAAGCTCGAGCTGCCGGAAAACGAAATGCACACAACATCCTACTGGGTGAAACTGAAGCGGGAATTGCTCGCCTCGCTCCCCTACTCCGTTTCCGAGCGCCAGGACGGGATGTTCGGGCTGTTGTACGCGTTGGAGTCGGTGGCGACCCTGCTCCTGATGTGCGACCGCATGGACCTGGGATCGACCATTGGAGAAGGTGACGCCTCCGCCGGCGAGCTTGATCGATGGGCTGAACCGCCGGGATTGGATCGTTCGGGTACCGTCCAGGAACTATTCGAACCGAAGCTCTACCTGTACGACATGTATCCGGGGGGCATAGGAATGAGCGAACCCCTATATCAGGTCCACGGCCTCCTGGTTAGCAAAACGCGCGACCTGATTCGCGAATGCGGCTGCGAAAAAGGCTGCCCCTCTTGTGTCGGCCCGGCCGGAGAAACTGCGGGGCATGCCAAGGAGGCTGCGCTCGCCATCTTAGACTGTCTCTGCTCCTAGCGAAAGGTCATCATTTCGATGGATGCGGATAAACTGTCGCGGATCGCCGCTCTCCGGCCTGCGGCCGGGAACCATCGTGCGGCTCAGGAAATCCCAGGGCAGCCGAGCGTCCAGGCGATCCGCCTTGCGGAACTTCTGGGAGCGGAATTCAAGACAACACCCTATGGCAGCCACCTGGCGGTCCGGAGGGGATTCGCTGAACCGAAACCGTGCCAGATTGGGCCCCGGGCGGTGAAGCTTCTGTCCCCTCGTGCCATCCAGGCCTCCGCCGATCCCCAACGGTGGTTGTTTTTGGACACCGAAACCACGGGATTGGCGGGCGGAACCGGCACCTATGCATTCCTGGTTGGGATTGCCTGGTGGGAAAACGGAGAATTCAGGATCCTGCAACTCTTCATGCGGGACCACAGCGAAGAGCGCTCCCTGCTGCATGAAATCCGTCAGGCTATCGCAGATCGCCCGGTTCTAGTGACTTTCAACGGAAAAAGCTTTGATTGGCCTCTCCTTGAAACCCGATTCAAAATGGCTCGGATCGATCCGGCAGGTATTGTTCAGGATCACCTGGACCTACTGCATCCCGCCCGGCAGCTATGGCGCTACCGCATGCGATCGGTGGCTCTGGGAGAGCTGGAGCGGCAGATCCTGGGTATGGACCGCGGATATGACATTGCTTCGGACACGATTCCCCAGCGCTATTTTCACTTTCTGCGTGGAGGCCGGGCGGAAGATGTGGCCGAGGTTTTTCACCACAATCAGATGGATCTACGCGGCCTCGCATTCCTGGCGGCGCACATGGCCAGACTGCTGGAAGATCCCGAAGAACCATCCGAGGCAACAGAGCTGTTTGGCCTGTCCAGGCTGCTTCAGAAGCGCGGCGAAAAGCAGCTGGCAGGTATAGGCTATGAGCGAGCCCTGGCCGGCGGGTTAACCGAGGCTCCTGGCCGAACCGCAATGCGCGAACTAGCAGCTATGGCCAAACAGCGCGGCGATTTCAGCCAGGCCGCAACCCTGTGGCAGGAGCTTCAGGGACCCACCCAAGAAGGCTTTCAGGCCTGCGTGGAATTGGCAAAATATCATGAGCACCGGGAGAAGGATTACATCAAGGCCGCCCACTTCACGCGGGAAGCGCTGGCCAGCCTGCGCGAAGCGCGCACCTCGGGCCGTCTGACTGCACAACGGTACGCCGTTCTTCACTCCGAACTCCAGCATCGTCTCTCGCGCCTGCTGGGCAAGAAGTGACATGTGAAAAACGATTCCCTCAAATCTCGCCTTCCCAGCGCGCAATAACCGCCGTCGCCAGGCAGTTACCGATCACATTGACTGAAGTGCGGGCCATATCCATGAGCTCATCAATTCCAAGGATGATGAAGATCGGCTCGACGGGAAGATTGAAAGACGCCGCAGTCCCGAGCAGGATCACGAGGGAAGCGCGGGGAACCCCCGCCACTCCCTTGCTCGTCAGCATCAGGGTAAATACCATCAGCAATTGCTGGCCGAATCCGAGGTGAATCCCCGCAGCCTGTGCCACAAAAACCGAGGCCAGAGAAAGGTAGAGAGTGGTGCCATCCAGGTTGAAACTGTAACCCGTCGGGATTACAAAAGCGACAATTTGCCGCGGCACTCCCAACCCTTCCATCGCCTCCATGGCGCGTGGAAGAGCCGCTTCCGAACTCGTTGTGGCAAAAGCTATGGACACCGGTTCGGCAATGGCCTGCGCAAATCGCTTTACGGGTATGCGGGCTATCAACGCAACCGGCAGGAGGACCACAAGCATAAAAAAGATGAGGGCAACGTAAAGTGTGGCAAGCAGCTTGAAAAGGTTCACCAGAATTCCCAGCCCCATGTGCCCGACGGTATAGGCAATCGCTGCACCGACTCCGACAGGAGCGAAATACATGACCAGGTTGGTGAACTTGAACATCGTTTCGGCAAGGCTTTCGGAAAAAGCCAGCATCGGCTGGCGTTTTTTTTCATTCAGCATGGCCAGGGCGATGCCGAACAGGATGCTGAAAACGACAATCTGCAGCACCTGGCCTTCGGCGATGGATTTGGCGACATTTTCGGGAAAAATGTGGAGAATAATTTCAGTCGGGGTCTGCTTCACTGCGGTGAGCTGCTCGGTCTTGACCGCCGGTGGAAGATTGATGCCGACCCCCGCCTTGCTGATATTGATGGCCGCAAGCCCGATGAACAACGCAATAGTCGTCACGACTTCGAAATAAACCAGCGCCTTGATACCCATGCGGCCGACCTGTTTCAGGTCCGAGTGACCGGCGATGCCGACCACAAGGGTGGCAAAAAGAAGCGGGGCGATAATGGTCTTGATCATGCGCAGGAAGATCAGGCTCAGAACGCGCAGATTCACGGCAAAGGCCGGCCAGTCGTGCCCGATCTCAGCTCCAATGATCATGCTGACAAGGATCCAGGTCGTCAGCGATTTTCGTTGAAAAGCGTAGAGAGCAATCCCGGCAATCGCCAGCCAGCGGGTCGCGAGCAGAAGAACCTGCGGGACCGCGGTAATTCCGAAGTGATCACCGACCGCAAAAACAGCGGCGAAGGTGAATAGGGCGATCGCGCTCCAAAGGACCTTATTTTTCATATGGCAGCATCATCCAGAAATGGAGTGGCGGCATGTTATGGGTCAGGCGCCTGCGAGTCAATGATTTTGCTGCGTTCGGATCACAAAGCCGGGAGCCCGAAGCCGGGATGGAAGCAGACCTATTCGAGTTCGCGGCCGCGGGTTTCAGGCAGCATCAGTGCCACCAGGCCCGCCAGCAGAAACGACCCGGAAGTGAGCAGGAATGCAAATCCCAATCCGCGGCGAGCCCCTATAGCCCCGATCACGAAAGGAGCGGCCGCGCTGACGCCGCGTCCCAGGTTGTAGGTCAATCCCTGGGCGCTGGCTCGGATTTCGGTGGGAAAGAGTTCGGCGGTGATGGCTCCAAAGCCGCTGAAATAGCCGGTCCCGAAAAAGCCCACCAGCGGCCCGATCGCCAACAGCATCATGGGGTCCCGGGTGCTGCCATAAAGTGGAACGAGCAGAGCGGCGATGAAAATATAGCCGACGTAAGTGTTCCTGCGCCCGATCCGGTCACTGATGAATCCGAAGGAAACGTATCCGGCCCACATGCCGGCCTGCATAAATATGATCCAGGTGGATGTCTTAATGATATCCAGGCCCGCACCTCCGCGCGAAACCGGAAGGGAAAGAAAAGCTGGGATCCAGGTAAACAATCCCCACCAGGCGAACATGGTACCGGCGTTGGCCAGGGTGGCGGCGATGAGGTGATGCCGGCTGTCGCCTCGCATCAGCCTGCCCAGACTTCCGGCTAGGGAAAGCCGGCTGTTCCGCTCCTGTGATCTCCGCCAGATTTCCGGCTCGGGCACGTGGCGGCGAATCCAGAAAGTCAGAATAGCAGGGGCAATGCCGGCAAAGAAAACCGCTCGCCAACCGAAACGCGGAAGGATCAAGGCAGCAATTGCAGCCGCAAGCCCGTAGCCGATCGCCCAGGCGCTTTGCATGACACCCAGCGCTTTCCCCCGGTGCTGCGACGGCCACGTCTCGGAAACCAGGGCCGCCCCACACGCCCATTCGCCTCCCATGCCCAGGCCGAGCAGGATTCGGAAGAGGGCAAGCTGAAGTATATTCTGTGCCAGCCCGCACGCAGCAGTGAAGATCGAGTAGAAGAGGATGCTCGCCATCAGGGCGCGTGCACGCCCGACGCGGTCGGCAAGGATGCCGAAGATTATCCCCCCGAACGCCGAGGAGGCGAGGGTGAGCGATGCCATCAGGCCGGCGGTTCCTTCACCCATCCCGAGGTCCCGCATCATGTGCGTCAGGACCATGGAATAGAGAAGGATGTCCATGCTGTCGAGCATCCACCCCAGCGACGCCGCCAGCAGCGTGCGCCTTTGAATAACGGTGGCCTCACTCAACCACATGGAGGGTATCCTCTCCGAACTTGTCGGCAGGATTTGCAGGCTGCTATTTGCGCAGGAAGGGGCGAATGGAAAGTTCGAGCACAGCGCCGAAAAGGGCTGAACAGGGGATCGTCAAAACCCAGGCCCAAATGATGTTGCGTGCAATCCCCCAACGCACCGCGGAGCGGCGCAGAGCCGACCCGGTTCCGACGATCGCCCCGGTAATCGTATGTGTCGTACTCAAAGGAATCCCGAAAAGCGATAGGAATACGATCGTCACGCCTCCGCCGGTTTCGGCGCAAAACCCTCCCACCGGCAGCAGCCGAGTCAGGCGCATGCCCAGAGTCTTTACGATGCGCCAGCCGCCGAAATAGGTTCCAAGCGCCATGGCGCCGTTTGAGGCGAAAATCACCCACAACGGAACATGAGCCTTGCCATCGGGGGTTGCCGACGGAACCATGTTAACCGAGATCAGCAGCGCCAGAATAATCCCCATGGTTTTCTGGGCATCGTTCATCCCGTGGCTGAAGCTGAAGATGGAAGCGGATACCAACTGCCCCCGTCGGAAGATGTGGTCGACTTTGCGCGGGGAGGAATCGCGAAACATCCACATCATCAGATACATCATCAGCCGGCCAAGCACCATGCCGACAATGGGTGCGATCACTATGTAGGGTACAACCTTCAGCAATCCCGCCGGTTTGAGGGCAACAAATCCCGAATAGGCCACTGCCGCACCCGCAAATCCACCCACCAATGCATGAGATGAACTCGAAGGGAGGCCGTAGTACCAGGTGATGATATTCCAAATAATCGCCGCCAGGAGGCCAAACATGACTACCCAGGGATCCAGATACTGGGGATGTACGATATCCTTACCGATGGTTGCTGCAACTTTGGTTTCGAGGAAAAAGGCAGCCGCAAAATTCCAGAACGCAGCCAGCAATACCGCTGCGCGCGGGGAAAGAACATGGGTGGAGACTACTGTGGCAATGGAATTTGCCGCATCATGGAAACCGTTGATAAAATCGAACGCCAACGCAACCAGAATGACCGTTACCACAAGTATGAATTGGCTATCCATGTTTTCCTTGTCGACGCCGGCCCGATCCCGGGCCAATGCCGCGCTACTTATACCAAATGGCTGCAACTCGGCCCAGTGGAAAATGGTCCAAAACTCCGGCGACTGATCCGGTGCGTTTTTTTCCCTTGCCTTTTATAATGTTTTTGGATTGGCCCGGCTCCATCATTCCCATTGAAACCGGATGACACCCGCAGAATGATTGTTCCGAGCCACCCTGCCATTCGGGAGGGAGCTGTACCAGAGGCCGTGAAACCGGGGGAAGCAACCCTGAAATGAGATCCTGGCGGACGTGCCCGCAGCCGGGCGCGTCCGCAGAGATTCATCGGGTCGATTATGCCTCGGTCTTTTTCCCGATTCGACCTATCACTAGGGATATCAGAAACAAGATCCCGGCCATGAAGGCAACAATTTTGAGCCCCTGCTGCACCGTGGCGCCCACGCTGAGCTTGCCGATATACTCGGGTACAAAAGTCCCGCCCAAAAGGCCAATGGCGAAGATGATCCCGAAAATGCTGCCATAGAGTTTAGGCTCGAATTTCGCAAAGGTTACTCCAACAATCGTTGGGAAAATCGGGGCGAAGACCAGGCCGACAAGAATGACGGCAACGGTCGCAATCGTGGCGTTCTGGGTATTGATCATCAAATAGATGGCCATGATGGAGACCAACGACGCCCCGGCGATGACTTGGGAGCCGATCGCCGTCAGATTCTTGATGGCTGAGGTAAGGAAGCGGCCCAGCATCATGGCAACCCCGAAAAGGCTGAGGATGAAACCGGCGTTGGCCACAGCGTTGGGATTTTTATCCCCGCCGAAGATTTCCGTCATATAGGGCTTAGCCCAGGTTGCCATGCTGATCTCGAGCGAAACATAGCAGAAAAGGGCAAGCGCCGAGACAATCACGGCTCCTTTCCCCAGGAGTTTGATCGCCATCGAAAACTCGAATCCGGTGGAAACCTGAGGAAATTGAGTCACCAGGGCACAAGCCAGAAACACCAGCAAAAGAATCCCAAGAATCGACACACCGGTTTTGTAGCCCAGAGACATGGTAGCAAACAAAGAGAAGAGAAGCGGCGTGACGACATAGCCGAGCCCAAAAAAGGCGTTGCCGAAATTGCTCGCCCTGGCGGGGTCCTTGCCTTCAAACAACACAACCGGGATAAGTGTATTCCCGACCGTGTTCACACACATCGCCCCGATCCCAAGCAGCAAAGAGGCCAACCGCGCCATTTCAAAACTGGGAGCGAATGCAAGGAGGAACATGCTGGCGCTGCAAACCAGGAAACCCGATATGGCAATCGGCTTGTAGCCGAACTTATCAACCAGCGGACCAATGATCAACTGCACGATAACGCAGGTAAGAAACATGCCGAACACCATGCTCCCAATCTGCGCGTTGTCAATCCCGAGGCCTTTCTTCAGCTCCTCCGAAATGGCTCCTAAAATTATGAAGCAGATGCCGAGACTGAACACTGCCATCAGGGCGACGAGAGCGGTCATCTTCGATGCTTTTGAATCCATACGATTCCTCCATCAGCAATCCGGATCGGCCAGATGATTCAATGAGCGGGCATTCTATCATGAAGAGCCTCCACCTCCCGCAACAGCAATTTCATATTTTGCATGGCCGCGGCGTGTTGCTTTGCTCTCACCCGGTAACTGATCCGGGCGGCAGGTCCGCTGGGTAAATTTCCTATCGACAAAAGCACCCGTTTGAGGTACTCAATGAAGGGTAAGCCGTTCGCCGGGTGACATTCCGCCGAGGTTTCTGCCGGTGCACAGAATAGCATGGGCAGGTGTGCGCCAGGGCGGTGCGGCGATGATCGCGATCTCTTAGTCGAGGAGATGTTGAGGAGAAGGTATGACGTATATCATTGCTGAACCCTGCATCAACACCAAGGATACTGCCTGCGTTGATGTCTGCCCGGTTGATTGCATCCACCCGAAAAAGGAGGAGGCGGGCTTCGCCGAAGCGGTGCAGTTGTACATCAATCCGGACGAGTGCATCGACTGCGGGGCCTGTGAGCCTGCCTGCCCGGTGGCGGCCATTTTCCCGGAAGAGGAAGTCCCGGAAAAATGGAAACACTTCATTCAAATCAACTACGACTACTGGAAAAAATAAACCACGCTTCCATGGGATGCCGGGGGCGGCCACGGGCGGCAGCTTGCTCAGTCGGGCCGGCTGAGCCCCCGGATCACCATGCTCTTCTTAATCATTCACCCATGTTCTCCCAGGTGGCACGGCGTCTCCACGCTGAAACCAATCCTCTATACCGTCTGCGGGATGAACTCGTCCGTCAGGGAATCACGATCACGGATTTAGTTTCGGGGAACGTCAATGAGCTGGGGATCGTTTTCCCGGCGGAAGACCTCGAATCGGTATGGATTGCAGCATCTCGCCAGGCAAAAATCTATCGTCCGGATTCTTTTGGCCAACCGGCCGCCCGGGAGGCGGTTTCAGGCCATTATCGCGACCGGGGAGTTTCCATTCCTCCGGGAAATATTCTGCTGACACCCGGGACCAGCATCGCCTACTGGTACTGCTTCAAGCTGCTGGCAGACGAGGGGGATGAAATCCTCTGCCCCCAGCCCTCTTATCCGCTGTTCGATTATATTGCCGCTCTGAGTGGAACCCGCCTTATACCCTACCGTCTGTTGGAATCGGACGGCTGGAGCATCGACCTCGAACACCTGGAGTCGACTTTGTCGACACGCACCAAAGCGGTGGTTCTGATCTCGCCGCACAATCCGACCGGGTGCATCGCGGGCACTCATGAACTTGAGGCGCTTGCTGAAATTGCGGCGCGCCACAACCTGGCCATCATCAGCGACGAAGTTTTTAGCGAGTTTCTTCTGGAGGAAGTCGGTCTGCCCCGCCCTGCAGCTTTCGCAGCGCCACTGGTCCTCACGCTCAACGGGTTTTCCAAAATGTTCGCGCTTCCTGGCCTGAAACTGGGCTGGCTCGCCGTCACCGGAGAGGAAGACAAGACGCGGCAGGCCCTGCGGGCTTTGGAATTGATATCCGACACATTTCTGCCCGTAAACGAGATAGTCCAGGCCGCCGTCCCCGGGATTTTTGCCCGCGGCGCAGGATTCCTGGCGCAATACCGGGATGAAATCCGCAAGCGCTGGCAGATCGCGTGGCGACTGATCTCCTGTTCCGAGGCGATAAGCTTTTGCTCTCCCCGCGGCGGATTCTATGTAACTTTGAAGCTGAAAGATGCGGCGGAAGATACCGTGGCTGAAACCATTCTCAGGTCCAGCCATTGTCTGGTTCACCCGGGCTATTACTATGATATGAAGCCGCATCACATCGTCCTCAGCTTTGTCCACACCCCGGGCTTGCTCGAATCCGCACTGCCCGCACTGCTTCGGACGATTGAAGAATCTCGACAAAAAACTTAGCCAAGAAACCATCGAAATACGCAGCCAAAGGGGCACACCAGGAAAGAAACATGGGTCCGGCAGGACCTACACAGGGTGGAACTAGCTTCGTTCGGAGAAACTCCCGACTTGCTTTAAATTACCATCATACGGCGGCGCCCGCGGATGAGCCAGAATCCGGTTGAATCCGGCAGGGGATAACGATAACCTCCCACCCATCGGATTCTTTCTGCGCAGACGGACATGAACTGAGGGGATTCTATGAATTGGTACATCATCGTCATTCTATTCTACCTCCTGGGACTCACCTTTTATAATTTTAAGAAATCACGGTCCGTTCGAAATCAGGAAGACATGATGGTGGCTGGCCGCAGCCTTGGCGTGACCAGGATGGTATTTACACTGGTATGTACTTGGATCGGCTCCGGGACGTTCATCGCGGGAGCGGAGTATGCCTACAAAGCCGGCTGGAGTTCACTCTGGCTCCCCGCAGGCGCGTGGTTTGGAATCGCCATCATCTACTTTCTTGCTGCCAAAATCAGGACATTCGGCCAATATACCATTGGCGACATTCTCGAAGAACGCTACGGAAAATTTGCCAGGCTCTTCGGCGCCATCGTGCTGGTGGTCGCTTTCACAACCATAGTTTCCTATCAGTTCCGCGCAGGCGGCTACATCCTGAACGTCATCACGGACGGTGCGATAAGCGTCGAGATGGGTCAGATCGGCACGGCCATTTTCGTCATCTTGTTTACTGCGCTGGGCGGGATGGTTGCCGTAACACACACCGATTTGCCCAACGGAATTATCATCGTACTAGCCTGCTGCATCGCCGTGCCGTTCGTAGTCATGACTGCGGGCGGATGGAGCGCGCCGGCCCATATTCTCCCGGCGTCGCATTTTGAAGTCTTCACTTCGGATTTCGGTCAATACCCGCTGTTAAAAGCGATAAGCTACTTTCTTGCGACCGCTTTCCTCCTGCTTGGCGTTCAGAGCATGTATCAGAAGTTTTACAGCGCCAAAACGGCAGCGGAAGCCAAAAAGGCTGTTTCTCTGTGGATCATCGGCACCATCTTTGTGGAGACGATCGTGGTGGTTATCGCGATTTATGCCTCCGCCTACTTCTGGACCCAGCAAATCGATCCCGCTTCGGTGGTTCTGATGGCCGCGCGGCGCATGGTACCGGCGCCGGTCGGATTGCTTCTCTTGGCCGCATCCGTCGTCGTCGTACTGTCCACGGGGATGAACTACCTACTCAGCCCTTCAACCAATATCATGCGCGACATCTACCAGCGCTTCATCAATCCGGAAGCGGATCAAGAAAGAATGGTTGCGTTGCAGAAGATTTTCATCGTCATCATCGGATTGCTTGCCTTTCTCATGATATTCATCCCCACCGCGATGAAGCTGCAGATCTCGGTTTTGAAATACGCATATTTTGCCTACACGATGTATGGCGTTGCACTCACGCCGGCACTGCTGGCCGCCCTCACCTGGAAGCGGGCAACGAAAGCGGGAGGGTTGGCAAGCATCATTTCAGGAGCGTTGATGATCATGGCGCTGGATCTTGTCGTGCCGTACGCCTTTCCATCCGTGATGGTGAGCGGCGATCCCTGGGGGATTCCCAGCATCTACCCCTCACTGGTCGTTTCCATCGGTGCCCTGGTTGGCGTGAGCTACCTGACTCCCAAGCCAGACAGAGCGGTCCTGGCCAAACTTTTTCCAGAAACCACCTGAGGCCGCTTCGAAAAGAACGAAGGCGACCATGACCTGTAAACCAATCCTTGAAGGGATGTTTGCACTTGTTACCGGCGGCAGCCGTGGCATTGGGAGGGCCACAGCCGAAACACTGGCCGCAAACCGCTGCCAGGTCGTGCTCACCTCCCGAAAAAAGCAGGAAGCCGAAGCGGCGGCGACGGAAATTTGCGATCGATATCAGGTGCCTGTGCTGGCGGCAGCCTGCGACGTGTCGGATCATAAACAGGTAATGGAGCTTTTTGCGAAAGCGCGCCAGTGGTCCTCGGGGCGGCTGGATATCCTGATCTGCAATGCCGGCTACGCCTTCGACAAGCGGATGTGGGAGACTCCGCTTCATGAGACACCCCCGGAGGAGCTGGCTTCGTGGTACGAACGGGTATTCCGGACCGACACCTTGGGATCCCTCTTCTGCACTTACGAGGCTCTGCCCTGGATGATGGCAGCAAAATCCGGAAGCATCGTGTACGTCGCATCGACTCCCGCTCTCGAAGGGCTCCAGGGCTCGCCGTATACGGTCGCCAAGGCAGGGATCCTCGGCCTGATGAAGGACGTGGCCTGCATGTACGGCCGCTACAATATCCGGGCCAACGCCTTGGCCTTCGGCAGCATCATGACCCCGGCAACACTGGCGGTGCTGGATGAGAATGAAAAACGGGCATTTGCCGAAGATGCGCCGTTGCGCCGCTGGGGGCTTCCCGAGGAAGCAGCGGAGGCGATGCTCTTCCTGGCTTCTCCGCGCTCGTCCTTCATAACCGGACAGACGTTGGTGGTTGACGGCGGAACCGTACGCCGGTAAATGGAATGCGGCAATCAGCCGATCGTCCCAGTAGCCCGTGCCAGCGCCCCAAACTTCCGGGTTCTCGTTTGGAAATCCTCGAGAGCCGCATCTAAGTCATCCTCACCGAAATCGGGCCACAGCTGAGGTGAGAAGTAAAGTTCCGCATAGGCTGCTTGCCAAAGCAGAAAATTGGACAGCCGGCGCTCCCCGGCCGTTCGAATCACCAGGTCCGGGTCAGGAACCATGGAAGCCGGAAGCGATCGTTCAAGCGAATCCTCCGTGATCTGATCGGGCAGGAGGTCGCCGCGGATCACTTGCCGGGCCAGTTCCCTGGCGGCTCCTGCCATCTCGAATCGCGATCCATAATCGATAGCCAGCCTGAGGTGAAGCCGGCTGCCGGAATGCGTCAGCGTCTCGGTTTCTTCCATGATACGTCGAACCATCCCGGGCAGCCGGTCGCGCCGCCCGATGACTGAAAGCCGCACGCCATGGTGCAACAATTCCTCCCTTGCTTCGATCAGATAACGTTGGAACAGGGTGAAAAGAATCTGGACTTCTTTCGCCGGCCTTTTCCAGTTTTCGCTGGAAAAGGCAAAGAGGGTCAACAGCGGAATGCTTCGCCGGCAAGCCGATTCGGTAACGCGACGCACCGCCGCAGCCCCGGCCTCGTGGCCTCGCCAGCGCGGCATGCCGCGGACTTCAGCCCAGCGCCCGTTCCCATCCATGATGATCGCCACATGAGAAATGAAGCTCATAGGTCCACCTTTTGTGAAGTTCTTTTCATCATAAAGTAAAAGGCCAAAAAAAACGCTCCGACGCCGCGCGCTACCCCATCTTCCGGCTCCTCCGTGGGAGCCGGTTTTCCGGTCAGCTGTGGGACGGAAGCGGGTGAATGCCGTGGCTCAGAGCGACAGCGGAACGACCGCCGCGGACCTGCTGCAAGTCGGGCAGCAGGTTTGAGAGTGTTTCCAGGTATAGCTCTAGGGCTGCCCTTCCTTCAGGGCTCAGCCGGTAGGTGCTTTTCGGTTTTCTGGCTTCGAAAGTTTTGTCGCAGATCACATACCCGGCAACCTCGAGCTTGCGCGCCTGAACACTCAGGTTGCCGTCCGTAGTTTGCAGCAGTTCCTTCAGTTCGGTAAAGGTGAGTTGCTCCTGGACGACCAGCGCAGAAAGTATACCTAGCCGCAAGCGCTCGTGGATCAGCGGATCCAATTCCGCCGGCGTTGGACGATCCGTCCTGCTTTTCTTAGCCATGATGCCTCCACGCGATATAGGCCCCGAAAACCAGATGCAGCCACCCGAATCCGATGGCGAGCCACGTCAGGCCCATTCCCGGCGGCGAGACTGCCGCACAGGCCGCAACGAAGAGAAAACCCAATCCCATGAAGCGAACCGGCGCCACGGAAACCTGCCCGCCGTTCACGATCGCAGCGCCATAGCAACCCAGCCAGATGGCCGGGAGCCAATCGAGGTTATGAGTGCGGACGGCAAGCTGGGTGAAGATGGCGCCGACGAAAAGCGCCGGACAGAGACTCCACAGCAATTTGCGCATGAGCGGCGCCTGTATTCTCGTCCTCAGGCGCTGGGACTTGCTGTAGATGCCGCTGGATACAAGGACAACAGAAAAAACCAGCACAACTCCCCATACCGCCAGGGCACGATCGACTAGAGTCGATGGTCCCCATGGCGGACCGGTGACATAGAGATTCCAGCCCACGCCTCCCAGCGCGGCGGCACCGGCACCCATGAGGCACTTCCCGGGCACCGCGGTAAACTGTCCCGCAGCTTCCAGGGTTTTGCGAATGTACAGGAGGTTTTCTCGCGCAGAGTCGACGCTGGACGGATCGATCATCAAATGGCCTCCCTGACCCGGCACATTCTCGCACTCCCGAATAAAGATGTCAAGTACTTTATAATATAAAGTACAGATGTTCCGGCTAGGGTTCGAACTTGAATCCTGCTCCTAACTTGCCGGCAAATCGATCTTTGATCCAGTGACTGTCCCACCATTCGACCGGGTTGACTGGTAGCCCCTGCAGTATCGTGGTGAAGTGCAAGTGATCACCGCCCGCGAGACCCGTATCGCCGGTGTTGCCAATGTTCTGGCCTCTGGAGACTTTCTGGCCAGGCTGAACGGCAATCGAGGACATATGCCCGTAAAGGCTCATCAGGCCGTAGCCGTGGTCGATGATTACGGTGTTGCCGTAAATCCCGAAATAGCGCGCAAGGACAACATTTCCGTCGTTGGCTGCCGGGATCGCCGCATGAGCCGTAACCGCCTGATCAAAACCGAGATGGTCCTGACGGTCGATTTCCTTCCCCTGATAAAGGTACGTTCTCCGGTCGGCGAATCCTGCCATTACTTTGGCGTTGACCATCATCAGAAACGGCTTGCTCCACAAAAAAGCCGGCTCGGATTTGCCCGCGAGTCCCTTGATGGAATCCGCATTGATCCGGCGCAGTTCGTTGTTGATGGCGAGGTAGCTCTCGAGCAAGGATGATCGCTCCTTGATCTCTGGAGACTGAGCAAGGATCTCGGTAACCACCTTCTGGATGAAATTATCGCTGACCTGGATCACATCCGACTTCGGCGGCCGCGGGAAAAACTTGTCGATAAATCCTTTCTCGGCCTCGTTGCCAGCCGCATCCGCTGCAATAAGTTTCACCTGGGGTTGGGAGACGTTGTAGGGAACGGCAAATATGGCGAAGCGATCCCGCTTTCCCCCGCCAGGAAGCGGGAATCCGGGGAACCACCATTCTGACGACTTCACACCGTCTCGTACCGCCGATTCACCCACTTGATAGACCACAGCTTCGCAGCCGCCTTGCGAGACATACGTCTGTGAAGACAGGATCTGGATCGCCGGCGGAATCAGCTGCACCGGAAGGCTTATTTCCTGGAGTGAAGGATCCGGATGACGCAAAAAGGTAGGGGCGCGGCCAGCGCGCACCCGTATTAGGGCCGTGCCCGGCTTTAGACCGCTGATGGTGTCACGGCCGACCTGAAAGGAAATGGTGTCGCGCGTGGTCCTTTCGCCCCAGAACTTGAAGATCCCACGCGGTGAGTAGCCTCGCTCCGCCAGAACTTCGGTCTTGTCTCCTTGCACAAGTTCCACCCGAACGGTGCTGAGCCCCCTTCCCGTCTCTGTGACTTCTACGGTTATCGGCGTGCGTTTGCCAATGACCGGGGTAGCCGGTGAAATTCGGATTTCGGGCGGCGCGCCGACTCGGAAAATTCCAACGGCACCTACCAGCAGAGCAATGGCAAGAATTCCAGACAGGATCCCAATAGGCAAAACGCTTCGTTCATTCATATCTCGGCAGGTCTTTCTTCGGCGGCGGAGGCACTCGGCCGAGTGCCCCCGCTCGCCGGAAGGCATGAACCGGCACCCGAAACCAAGGAATGCCGGGTATCAACCACGATGCAAAACTTCACACTAGCTGCGATAGGCCTGGCGTCCGATCCCTTGGACGGGGATGTTCTGCGACGGCAGCACCTCATGATGCAAAGCGTACATACAGGCTGCGGCGTTGTCTATGGCGCGGGCGAAGGCGATCGATCCCTTCAAAACCGGAAGGAGCCGGCTTTTGTCCTGGATACGTGCCGGCGGATATTCATGCTCGACGACGAGGTGGGTTTCATTTGCCTTGATATCGAGCAATTCCCTCGCCGCCAGCTGGTGATCCAGCCAGTCGACTGAACGGTTCTGGAGATAGGCCAGGGGGTCGTGGCGGGCGGTTCCGGGAAGTTCATGCTCGCATAGAATTACCTGTTTCAGCCAGGCTCCAGCCTGGTCTGCCGGGTTGGCAGCCGGTTTGCCGTCTTTCCGGTCACCGCGCTGGATTGTCTGCCCGCCGTACCCCCAGGCCGATACACCTTGGGGGTGGATGACCTGTCCCTTGACATGGAATCCGCCGATGAGGAAGCCATAGCCGCGGTCTTTGAGGTATTGGAAGATCGAGCGGGTATCCATTCCCATCAGGATCGCATGGGACGGATCGTAATGGATCCGGAACTGGTCTCCCACTCCGGATTGGTCGGCGATCTGGTGGAGGGCGATCCACATTCCCGGAGCATAGCCGATATTGTTGTGCCAGTTATCGCCGGTGGTCCAGCCTGGCATGGGGCAATTCTCCACCCGGTAGACCAGCCCGCGATCCTTTGCTGCCTTGAGCAGAGGCACGAATCCGTCGCCGAAATCATTCAGGTTCTGATCCAGGTCATGGGTTTGGTTCCTGCCGATGAATCCGCACACGGCGTCGACGCCCAGAGCCACAGCGGAATCCATGACTCGGATCATGAAATCGTATTTTTTCCGCCGGATGACCGGGTCGTCGTGCAGCATATTGTCGAAATACCCGATGTCCGAAAGCCCGATGCCATTCTTCTTCATGGCGGCGAGGATGCGGTTGGCTCTGGCCGGATTCATCGGCTGGCGCAGGTCGAGCGTATTGGCCACGGGGTCCAGCATCGCTTCGGCCGGCACGTCGCTTTCCGTCGGGTGCAGGGCCGAGGACAATTCGATGTAATCGGCACCTAATTCCCGGGCGAATTCCAGCCAGTCTTCCACTGCCCGGTCGGGGTCTGGGTCGCGGATTTCCCTGGGCGTCAGCTCCTGCAGGGCGGCGGTAAGCACTCCAATTTTCATCGTTTTTGGCTCAAAGGCGCGAACGCCGGCAGGCTGCGGCGAATTTCCACTTGTTGCATTGGCGGACATGGGCAGGCCTCCTGTAAGTTTTAAGATCCGCAGGTATGTCTGCGACTCATAAAAAAGGCATGGTAGCACAACAGGATTCCACGTTGTACCTTCGAGGTCCTCGGGCTTTTGGTGGACCTCCTAATAAATCCGGTCCACTCGAGGGATGGAACAACAAACGACTTGGACCATGAAACTCATGGCGCAGCCATTCGCCGCAACCAAAAACAAGAAGTTACGGATATGTCGTGCAAGGACTGCCAGGCTCCCCATGCCCCAATCCGATCGTCGAGGATCAGGAGGTTCCAATTCTTCTCCGCGGCTCGGATGTATATACTTGTAGAACAACAAAGGAAGTGAAGCATGCTCAAGCCTGGATCCGTAGCTCCCGATTTTATCGCCAAGAATCAGGACGGGCGGGAAATTCGACTGTCCGATTTCAAAGGCCGCAAAAATGTCGTCCTGTATTTTTTCCCGAAAGACAGCACTCCTGGCTGAACCGCGGAGGCTCGCGGGTTCCGCGATCTGCACCAGCAGTTCGAAGCCAAAGAGACAGTGATCCTGGGTGTAAGCCTGGATAACGCCGAATCGCACCGGCAGTTTCGCAAGAAAGAGAAGCTGCTTTTTGATCTGCTGGTCGATGCCGATAAAAAAATTACTCGTCTTTATGACGTTCCGATCACCAATCTTCTGTTTGCAAAGCTGGCTGCGCGCGTCACCTATGTCATCGATATGAACGGTATCATTACCCGAGTGTTCGAAGACGTCCGACCGCAAGGACATGCAAATGAAGTATTGGCGTGCCCCCTCTCCACAGGCAGGAAATGAGAGCTATGGGCTAATTCGGGATTCCCTGATGTTATTTGGATTTTGGAGGGGAGAGGGCGGGCTGCAAAGTCCGCCCTCGTGCTCTTATTTCGGCATTGGCATCAGGCAAAGGCGAGAAGGGCTTGTTCCACCGCTCCACGCACCATGTCCACTTTATACCCATTGTCCCGCATCGGGTTGGCACCCTCTGTGGCGGCCTGTGCCGCGGTCGCGGCAAGGGAGGCATCGAGCTTCTTGCCCACGAGCAGCTTTTCCGAGGCGACCAGGCGCCAGGGATAGGGGGCAACACCGCCGAGAAGGATTCTTGCCCGGCTGATTTTTTCCTCCTCGAATTGGAGGACCAATCCGACGCTGGTCAGGGCAAAATCCCAGGAGCGGCGCGCGCGGATTTTGCGGTACGAGCTGCGGACTTTGCCGCTGATGGGAGGTAGATGTATTTCCGTCAGAATTTCACCCGGCAGCAGGATGTTTTCCTTTTCGATGTTTTTATCCGGGCCGACGAAAAAGTTTTCGATTCTTACGGTTTTGGCGCCTGCCGGACCCACGATAGCCAGTTGCGCCTGCAAGGCCGCCAGCGCCACCGCGGTGTCCGAGGGATGGACGGCGAAGCAGGGGGCGCCTCCGAAAATAACATGGTTCTGGTTCTCCCCGTCTACGGAATAACAGGTTTCCCCACCCTTCTTGGCGCAGTGAAAATCACCGCGAAAATACCAGCAGCGCGGACGTTGGCAAAGATTGCCTCCTATAGTCCCCTGCTCCCTCAGTTGTGGGCTGGCCACTTCGCCGGCGGCCTGCGCCAGAACGGCATATTTCTCCTTGAGGGCGGGCGCGGCGGCAACTTCAGCTATTGTCGTTAACGCGCCGATCTTTACCCCGCCGTCCGGTTTAGCAGCAATCCCCTTGAGTTCCTTGATGCCGCTGATGCTCACGACTTTTTCCGCCGAAAAGATCCCGTCGCGGAGGCACCCGATGAGATCGGTTCCGCCCGCGTGCAGACGGGCGCCCTTGGCGCCGAGTGCCTTGATCGCTTCCGCGGTTGAACTTGCCTTGACATATGCAAAGTTACCTATCATGGCTCACCCTCTTTTCTTTCTGCTGATCAGTTCCAGGATAGTCCGCGGATCTATCGGACTGTTGAGCGGCCGGACGCCGATCGCATTGTAGACGGCATTGGCAATGGCGGATGCGGTGGGCACATGTGCCGGTTCGCCCGAGCCCTTGCAGCCGACGTTATTGCATTCTTTATCCCGCGGGTCGATCGGGAGCACGGAATGATCGACCGGGACATCCAGGGCAGTCGGCACTTTGTAGTCATGCAAGTTTACATTGCACATTTTCCCGGTCTGCCGGTCGAGAACTCTCTTCTCGATCAAACCGAAACCGAGTGCCTGAGTCATTCCGCCGAATACCTGGTTGTTGAAGGTTTTCAGGTTGACGACCCGGCCGCTCTCGTTGGCGCCCAGAAGCCGAATCACCTTGATCTCGCCGGTTCCCGTATTTACCTCCACCTCGGCAAAGTGGGCGGCAAAGGGCATAGTGGCTTTGTTGGCGGGGTTAGGATCGCGGTTGCCGATGCCGATGACATCCATGACCCCCCTGGCCCTGAAGAGTTCTTCGATGGTTTTTTTCTTGTCCGGTGTGCTCCGGCTGGCTACGGAATTGCCTTTGAATTCGAGGTCGTCTGCGGGAACTCCAAGCGCTTCCGCTGCCCATCCGAAAACCTGGCGCTTCACTAGCCAGGCTCCCTTGCGGACGGCCGGCATCAATCCCGGCAGGGTCATGCTTCCACCGCTGCTCTGCGCGTAGGGTGTCACCGCAGAATCGGCGTTTTCGATCCGGATATTCTCGAGCGGCATGCCGAGCTCTTCCGCGGCGATCATGCAGGCTGCAGTCTTGGTGCCGGTGCCGATATCCATGGCCCCGGTTTTCAAGGTGACTCCGCCATCCACGAACATCCGCACTTCCGCAGTGTAGGGAGGGGATCCATTGCCGCCTTGCCACATTCCGGCTGCGAGCCCGACGCCGCGCTTTATGGGGCCGTCGCTCTTTTTGGCGGCTCTCGCCTCCTTCCAACCAAATTTACGGGCGCCTTCGACAAGGCATTCCCGCAGCCCGGTGCTGGTGTAAGGCATATTTCGGGTCTGGCTGAAGTCGGTAAAGTTTTTCAACCGGATATCCACGGGGTCCAGCCCGGTTTTTTCGGCCAGCATATCCATCATGATCTCCAGGCACCAGTTGCCAGGAGGAAATCCAGGAGCCCGGAAAGCCCTGGCCCTGCCTGCATTGGTGAAATAGGCGCTTTCGGTCACGAGAACGTTGGGGCACTTGTAGAGCTCAGCCACCTGGAAACCGACGTTGGTTCCGCCGGCGTAGGCACCCGGGGTGGATACGTTGGTCAACTGCAGGGCTGTGAGCGTCCCGTCTTTTTTCACGCCGGCTTTCAGCGTCATCCTGGCTTCCGGCCGGTTTCCGACGCACAGCAAGGTTTCTTCCCTTGAAAGCATGGCTTTCACAGGCCGGCCGGTTTTGCGGGCCAGCAAAGCCGCTATAACCGTGTATTTGCCAAGTTCCAGCTTGGAGCCGAATCCTCCCCCGAAATATTTGCAGATCACCCTAACGTTGTTGAGCGGGAGATTCAGAGACCGGGCGACCGAGAAAAGAACACCGTCGTAAATCCCCTGAGTCGAGTCCCAGACCGTCAGCTTGTCGCCGTCCCACTTTACGACCGATCCGTGGGCTTCCATCGGCACATGGATCTGAACGTTGGTGAAAAAGGTTTCCTCGACGACAAGATCCGCTTCGGCGAATCCCTTGGCCACATCCCCGCGCTTGGTCACACGCGGATCGCCGGTGGAGTTGCCGCTTTCATGCAGCTTGGGAGATTCCGGCTTGGCCGCCGCAGCTGCTTCGATAACAAACGGCAGCTTTTCGTATTCGACCTTGATCGCCTTCAGGGCGTCCCATGCCTGATAGGAATTCTGCGCCGCGACGGCGGCCACCTCGTCCCCTTCGTATCGGCAATGCGTATCAAAAAGCTTGCTCTGTGGCGTCCGTCCCCCGTACCAGGGGATGTCGGCGCCCGGAGATTTCCCTGTGAGCACGGCCACGACCCCCGGCATTTTTTCCGCGGCAGCGGTATCGATGCTTTTTACCATGGCGTGGGAATGCGGACAGCGCAAGATCGCGCAATAAACCATGCCCGGCAGCAGTATGTCGGCGGTGTACTGGGCGGCGCCGGAAACGCGTTCATACGCATCGACGCGGGGAAGTGCTTTGCCGACGATGCGGGTTTCTCCCCAGGGCTCCATCTTTTCATCGGCCGGCGTAGCGAGCGGTTCGAAGCTGGCCTTGAATGACGCCTCCAGGTCTTCATAGAAATCGTTCATGCCGCACCCCCTTTTCTTTTAAGTTCTGCAGCTTTGGCCGCAGCCGAGAAAATGTGACGATAGGCGGCGCAACGACAGAGGTTGCCGCTGAGGCCAAGTTGGATCTGTTCGATTGTCGGATTGGGATTGCTGCGCAGCAGACCTTCGGTCGCCATGATCTGGCCGGGCGTGCAGAAACCGCACTGGAATGCGTCTTCCTCCGCAAATGCCTGCTGGACGGGTCCGAGCTTCTCGCCGTCCATGAGCCCTTCGAGTGTTGTGATTTCATGCCCCTGGGCTTCCACCGCCAGGGTCATGCAGGCGTAGCGCGGCTTGCCGTCGATGAGCACCGTGCAGGCGCCGCACTCGCCCCGATCGCATCCGATCTTGGTGCCTGTGAGTCCGAGTAGTTCTCGCAGAACGAACAGGAGCGACCAGCGCGGCTCGACCACAAGTTTCTTCACCGACCCATTGATACGAAGGTTGATGGTGCTTGCGGCTCCGGATGCTTCAATTTCCTGAGCTGGTGCCGGCGGGGGCTCCGCGAGGGTAACGGCGACCGCGGCCCCGGCACTGACCGAGGAAAGAAAACCTCTCCGGCTGATTCCGGAGGGGCAATCTGGACATTTGTTTTCGGGATCCTCAGACATAAGAGCAGTCCTCCATAATGATGCTATCTGACCTCAAAATGGGGCTGCGGATCAAATCAAAAAGATGGAAAACTGTTCAACCCTGCGAATTCACTTCAAAGGAGGTGAAGAATTGCGCCTGGCTCGTGCATGGTTGGTGGTCCCGATCGGGAGAAAAGCCAGCTCAATGACGAGAAGGCTTTGACCGGATTTTGAATTGTTATTTGTCAGAGGGAGGAACAGCCTCGCCAGGCAGCCCGCATCCATCAACGTTTCAGGTAATCCCGGTAGAGCTGTGCTGCCGCCTCGCCCCCAAGGGGCGACATGTAGTCCGGGATGCTGAAAGCAACAACCGGCAGTGAGGAATACGCGGCGGCGAGGTTCACCTGACGCATAATCCGCTCAAGCGGCGCCGGTACAGCACGAAAGGGTCCTTTGTCGTCCAGCGGCGGACCCGACACTTGACGGAAGATCTCCACCACGATCTGGAGTTTCTTGGACCGGGAGGCGGCAGCTTTCTGGACAGCTTTCAAGTAGAGTCCAAGGTGATCCAAATCCAGGTGTCCGGCGCCGATGCCATCCTGGAACAACAGCCGGTCAATTCCCGTTGCCTCGAAGCATACCGCTCCAAAATTCCTCGAAGGCGCGCGGGTCCGATTGAGCGCTCGAAAATCCGGAGATGGCCGTCTCACACCCGGGAGAAACTGTGCGCAAGGAATGAGTCAATCCTTGCAGGTGATTGACCAAAAGGCTATGCATTTCCGGAGGCCGAAAGCTTCGGTCGTCAATTTCCTCAGGTATGTACCACCCCAGAAAAGATGGGTGACGGCGCACCATGGGAGCCAGGCTCTCTGCCACCTTCACTGAACGGATCCGTAGCCGTCGCAAGTACACTTCGATGAGGACGGGATCCCGTTTCAGCTGGAGCCAGAAGGTCGAGTCGTGAGCCAGCCCGACAAAAACCCTCATCTGATTCTCGTCTGCCAGTTGGAGGATGGTTTCGAGGGGCGGGTTGTTTACGGCCTTGAAATCGGTGGTCGGAAAAAATGCGGTATCATCGAAGAGGGTCCACTGGACGATGATATCAGCAACGCCCAGGGTCTTGAATTGGCCGAAAAGAGTAGACCAGGCCTCCGGCCTCCAGGTGCCGTGGGAATTGAGGAGCTGCACAAAAGTAGCGCCTATCTTTGCGGTCTCAGGCTCGGCTGCCCTGAGATGGCCTTCCTGCCAAGCCGCTGAAGCCAGTGCGAAAATGGCGAATATCGCGACCGAGGCCCGCAATCTCCAACCCTTCCGTTTCATGGTTACCTTCTAGAACGATAGATGTTCTTCCGACCGCGGCCTTCAAAACAAAGTCAAGAATGTCAGAACCCAGCCGCTGAAAGTGTGGTTTTCCGAAATCGCCGACGCATCCTTGATAAAACGGCCAAGGCGGTAGTGGGCAATAAATTCGAAGCTCATTCTGGAACGTTCGTAATGCCCCCCGGCAGGTATGTACTTGATCGAGAGGCCGCCCCCGGCTTCGGCATATGAACCGGTTAAAAGTCCCGGATTTTCATATCGCAGGTCTGCCATGAGGTGCGGAGTGACACGGACGCGGCTGACAGGAGTGAAGGTGATTCCCTGCCGTGCCTCGCCAAACAACGCGCCACGTCTTGGATTCTGGGCAAAGTAGGCCGCATCAAAATAGAATGTCGTGTAATTCCGGGCACAACGATCCACATCTGGATAGAACCCGCAGGCCCACGAATACATGGTTCGAAGAAGCCAGTTGTTTTCTGAGCGGTCGCCGATTTCAAAAAGCCGTTCCGCGCTCACAAAAATATTCTGTCTACGGAGAGGCTTGTAGCGCACGCCCACGCCCCCCTGGAACGACTCGGGTTGGAATTCGAATGTGCCCGGAGTGAGGGACCAGAGAACACGGCCGAAGACCTGGAAAACACGGCCATTGCGCAGGCCGATCGAGGGAGGCTGGTAGACGACATCGACTCCGCCCTGGGCCGGCAGAACGCCGCCTCCGGTGCCGCCCGGGACTGACGCCAGGCGCCGGTTGCCGAAGGAAGGTGTCAGGTAGAAATCCGCCGTGAATCGTTCGGTCAGCCTGGACACCTCGCCGCGCATACGGACGACATCGACCCGGAGTTTTTCCTCTTCATCAGGAGTGTGTATTGGGCGGAAAGGTGCGTTGTCGATCGCCTTTTGGAACCAGCCTGCAGCCGCTTCGTTCCGCGACCGCTCCATCTCGATATAAGCCAGATCCTCGTAGGTCCGGAGATAATCCGGATCCGCTTTCACAACACTCTCGAGCAACCGGGCGGCATCCTCCAGCCGGCCTGCACGCCGGCAGGCGTACCCCAGAGCCTCAACATAGCGAATGTTCTCAGGTTCGCGTGCCACCGCTTCTTCCAGCGACTCGATAGCGGCATCGAGCTGTCCCAGATCGGACAAATTGAGTCCGATCTGGTAATATCGCGCGGCCCTGGGTTCGATTCGATTTGCGTTCCAGAGCGCTTCTACGGTTCGGGTATAGGCCAGATCAGCGCGGGAGAGCGCGGCCACCTCGTCCCAGCGTTCCGCTTGTTCTGCAGAATTCAGCGAGGAAGCATCGATCTTGTCAAGGCGGGCATACGCCTCGGCGCGCCGCCCTGCCAGCCGCTCCAGACGCGCGAGTGCCAGTGCGGTCGATGGCTTGGCGTCCATCCGCTGAGCCCGACTCCATGCCTCGATCGCTCTTTCGTATGCGTATTCGCCCGCATAAAGCTGGCCAAGTACCATCCACAGGTTGCGCTGTTCGGATGCATCAAGCTCGGCGGAGGCAAGAGCTGCTTCCTCGAAGTAATATATCGCAAGACCCGGCTTATGGGTTTCGACGTAAAGTTGGCCTAGGGTGGAAAGGTGACGGGCGGTGCGGCTGGTTTCGAGTATCTTCAGGAACTGCCTGATGGCCTCGTCCCGCTCTCCCGAGGCAATCAATGCGTAGCCCAAATTCAAGCGCAGTTCCGTTTGGTTACCGCCGAAAGCGAGCGCTTCCCGGAACGCGTCCGCAGCGGGCCGGGGCTGTCCGGCCTGGACAAGGGCAAATCCCAGCCGCTCGAAGGCTGCACCTCGCTCTCGGGCGGGAAGCTCCGGGAGCGCCAGTAGCTTACGGTTCATATCCGCGGCGGATGGCCAGTCGGTGGCCAATGCCAAACATTCCGCAGCGCGTACCAGCATATTCCAGGACACGAGCCCGCCCAAACGGTACGCCTCGGCATATCGCGCAGCGGCTTCCGCATAACGGCCGAGTTTCGCATTGAGGTTCGCGATCGACACGCGGATTTCCATGGCGTCGGCCGAGTCCCCAGTCATTGCACCAAGGGCGCGTTTGTAGGTCGCAATCGAGTGCTCGGTTTTTCCAGCCAGAGCCTCAGCCTGTGCCAGGGAACGGAGCAACGCGGGGTTTTCGGGTGTTTCCAGCGCTCGGCCCAGATGAATCATCGCGTCTTCGTAGGCGCCCATCTTGAGGCAGGTTTCTCCCAGCGCTGCTTCTGTCCCTGCATTGGGCCCCCCGGCGGCAAGCGCAGTTTCGAATGCCCGGCGAGCCTCGGCGTCCCGACCTGCACGGGAATAAAGGAATCCCATCTGGTTGAGAATGGCACTTCGTTCGATGGGCAGCCAGTCACCCTGCAAAGCCTTCTCCAAATGCATCAAGGCTTCATCCGTGTTTCCACGCTGGGCCAGAAGCGTTGCAAGCTTCAGATGCCGGGCGGGAGTCGGATCCAATTCGAGGGCGCGGCGGTAGGCCATGACCGCCTCTTCCGTGCGGGATAGCTTTACCAGCGATTCACCCATGACCTCGGCTATGTCGGCGTTCCCTCGAAGGCTCATAGCCTCGCTCAAAGCGGCATACCCCGATTCGTAATCTCCATTTGCGATGCAAGCGTTGCCGAGATTGACAAGGATTCGACGACGCTCCGCCCCTTCGCCGGTTTCCTTCAATAGTGATTTCCAAACATCAATGGCGCCGGCATAATCCTGGGTGGCAAAAAGGAGCGTCGCGAGCAACTCCCTGTTAGCCCGGGTGGGCCGCATCGCCAACGCCTTTCGCGTCCACTTCAAGCCTTCGGTATATCTTGCCCAGGCATGGCATATACGGCCGAGGTCGGACTGGATATCGGGATTTTCACCGCTCAGCTTCAAGGCGGCCAGGTCCGCGTTGTAGGCTTCCTGCCATTGTTTTCGCCGCTTGGCGATTTCGGCCAGTGCGCGGTAGCCCTGAATTTGAGCCTTTGGATCGCTGGTCGCCGTAACGGCAGCGCGATAGGCGTTGGCAGCCTCGGCGGGGAGACCGGTTTTCTCGAGCACCGTTCCGAGCCGGAACCATGCAGCAAAACTACAATCGTACTCGGTAACTTCCCGCGCCGGTTCCAGCGCGAGTTTATACAGCCCCTGACGGATCGCTGCGTCAGCCAGCATTCCCAGGGCCAGAGCGTGGTCCTCGGCCCTGGCCGGAGTAGCCACAGCGGCCCGGCGGAAGGCATCCAGAGCTTCGGGCAAACGCTGCAGAGCCTCCAGCGCAATTGCACGCCGTAGAAATACACTCGCGTCCTGCTCGAGTTCGCTAAGGGCCTGAAGTGCATCCGCTGCTTCCCTATAAGCTTTCTGCCGAAGGTACAGGTCCGACAGCATATTGAGCGCTAATATGCGGTCTGAGAGCATAACCCCGGCTGCCGCGGCGGCTGCTGCGAAACTGCCGGCAGCCTGATCCAATGCACCACTTGATTGCTCAGCGAGCCCGCGATAGATCAAAGCCGGGACAAATCCCTTATCCTTTTCAAGAATACGGCCGGCAGCCTCGGCCACTCCCGGCATATTTCCCATCTTGTACCGGACAATCATTAAGGTAGATCTGATTTTCTGGTCGTCAGGATCGGCGACAAGGTATTTTTCCAATTCGATGCTCGCCTCCTGGAGGCGATTTTGGGCCATTAGCCGGTAAGCTCGGTCCAGGTAGCGGAATGTCTTGAATTTCCGGAGTTCCCGCTGAAACCAGGATTCGGTTCGGATCACAGCGAGTTTTTGGAGATAGCTGGCGAAAGTGTCATCCTGTGGAACAGCGACTGGCCGCGGCCCAGGTTCCTGGTCATAGGCAAGTCCGGCCCACGGCGCCAGAAGCCCCAACGCAACCATCGCAAGAATCAGCATTCTGCAGAGGAGTCTACTATTTAACATCCGATTGATCCTTCAGGACCCTAGCTACTCTCTCTTTAGAGACCAGCTCCTTTTCGATCAGGATCTCTCCGATCGGTTGCGATCTTGACCGCTGCGCTTCCAGCGCTGCATCCAATTGAGCCTGCGTCACCAAGCCCCTCGATACCAGGTAACTGCCTAGCTTTCCCTCACCAGAACTGGTGTACTCTAGAATCGCTTCCTCGAGAGCCGTAGGAGTAATAACTCCCTGTTTAACCAGGATGTCCCCGATCCTGCTGAAACGGTTTCGCTGCGCCAGCAAAGCGCTGTTAACTTGGTTGGCGTCGAGAGCACCTTCATGAACCAGAATTTCACAGATCTTGGGGCGTTGTCCGCCAATACCTGTGGAATCCGGAGATAGCCTTTCATAGCCGCGGCGGATGGCAAAAGCGATATCACTCTGGGCTGCCAGGCAGATGTCCACCGGGCGTCCCAGAGCCTCCTGGAGCTCCGTCAGCTGCGCTTGAGTCAGCGGCAACCGGGCAGCTACCATCAGCCGGCCATCGGCTCGTAGCTCCTGAGGATAGATGGAGAAGCGCACGGCGAGCCTCTGGGGCAAAAGCGACAGGATTTCAGTTGGAGTCTCGTAAGGATTTATCGTCCGCTGCTCCAGTCGCATTTGAAGTCCGAGAACCTGCACAAGGTCGTCCTCTTTGACAATGCCTTCCTTCATCAGGATGGAGCCCAGCGGATGGTTTTGCTCTTTTTGGCGCTTGAGCGCTTCATCCAACTGCTGGATCGTCACCAACCGTTTTTCGAGAAGAAGATCACCCAGCTTTCGCCTATAGCCTTTCATCTGTTCGGGCGATGGAAACGCATGCGCCGTTTTGTCCCAGGCGATCAACTTCCCGGTTTTCAAATAGCGTGCGAACAGGTAGAGGGCCCGGCAGGTGGCGGCGAAATTAATCACGTTGCCCCAGAGCTGCCTCGGCAATGCAAGAAATGCCTGCATCCAACCATAAACGCGCCAAACGTGAAATGCGCGTTGCGCGGAACGCGCGACAAGAAGTGCCGTATCTGCCAGGATCAGGTTCCACAGCCATGTTCCCTGCTCGACCAGCGGAGGATAGCGATAGCTGTCTGGCCGCAGCACCGCGTTCAGGTAGAGACCGAAAACTGTAAGGACCACCACGTATCCGAGCAGGTTAAATATATTGGTGACAAGCGACTTCCGGTCCCGGTAGAGCATGTAGCGCTCCCAGAATCCGCCCTGCCAGCCAATTTTGGCCCAGCCCTGGAGCGTGATACCGACCACCCACCGGGCTTTTTGTCGTACAGAAAGCCAAAAATGATTCGGGAAAAACTCCCGTACCGCCACAATATCTTTGAGGATTACCTCACGCTCCTTCCCGGTCCATCGCGACCGCGCCGGAGCCTTTCGCCGCAAAACCTGTCGAACGAAGATCTGCCGTAAGTTCTCCGCCTTGAGCCGGAATCCGAAATCGTAGTCTTCTGTAAGGGAGTCAATCGAAAAAAGCTGATTCTGTTTTTGTCGGGCCACCGTATCCAGAGCCCGGCGGCTGAAAGCGCAGCCCACTCCGGCGCTGGGAATTGTCTTGGCCAATCTTTCACGCACAAGCAGGTCCTTCGCATGGTTCTCGGAAAACTCATCGATATAGTGACCGGCTGTAAAGTTCCACCACGGCTGTTCGAGCGGAAAAACGGGAATCTGAACCATGTCCATGCGTGGGATAAGATAGTTGAAGAGTTTCAAGTTGAGTGGATGAACGATGTCTTCCGAGTCCTGCATCACGAACATCTCGAACCGAATCCCGGTTTCCTGCTCGTAAAGCAGAATTCCCTGATAAATCCAATTAAGACAGTCGGCCTTGTTAGTCGGGCCATCTTTGGGGCATACAATCCGGCGAATGTTGCCGAAGCGTTCCCGAGCAATCTCCACCTCCCTTTGGGTCGCAAGGTCGTTTGGATAGGTGCCGACAAAGATCACATAGTTAGAATAGTTCACGCTTTGGGCGGTGTTTTCGAGCATATGCCGGATTACCGCCGATTCGTCCCACGCCGGGATCATAATCGCGATCGGCTGCTCGATCGGTGCGAGGAGTTGCTCGGCCGACAGAGGGCGATGCTTGGGCATGACAAACAACATGCGGTAGATCGACCGCACAATGTAGAAGCTGTCGATGAAGAAATCATCCAGACCGCTAAGCAGGAAAATGACCGCAACGACACTCAGCAGTAGCTCAACGAATACAAGGTAGTAGGGTAACAGTTCCTCGAATAGCATCGGCAACCCTGTCTTACATCCTCAGATGAGCCCTGCCCCTCATTTTTTAGGAGCATGGCAAACTTCGTTATCGTCCTGATTGAATGGTGTTGTTAGATATTTCTTGCCGTTTCAGCCCTTTGTAGTGGTTGAGATAATGGTTCCCAGGTTCTTCCGAACGGGTACCCAGGGTCTTGAGATCAGATGGGAGAAAGGGTGAAGGGGCTGAAATAGATCAGCAGGCGATTCTGGTGGCTTACAATGACATGGATTTACCCCGGCAGGTTTCGGCAATGCAACCGGGTCTTGAGGCGCCCTGGCGCCTCAGATCAGGGATAAGAAATGCAGGTCACGGGACCGAAATGAACTGACGCATCCTCCGTATATAAGCCGATCTTGTTGCCAAACGAATACCCGGTCAGCGAACTAAGCGAAGCGCTTGCAACCTCAACGCCATTGATTGCGGCAATCAGTGATTCCCCATTACTCATTAGCCGATAGGTATACCGGCGTCCGAGAACGAGGGTTGGCTGGCCTGCAGTATAGAGATAGGTGCGGGCCCGGCCGAATTCCCCGTAAGCACCCAATTCCACCCCGTTGGGTTTATAGATAAAATACACTCCGGCCGAGCCATCATCTGCCATGTTGGCGATGAGCCAGGCTACTTCCCACGGATTCGGTGTGGAAATCGTTTTTTTTCGTGTCTTTGTGATCCTCAACTGTTGATCGGTGGTTACGTCGACAGAGATGTCAAAAGTCCGACCCAGCGAAAAGTTGGAGCCAATCAGCCCGGAATGGGTTTCCCCGGGTGAGGTTGAAACCATAGGGGACAACCACAATTGACCGGACGACACCTGACCCGAGCCGAGACCCAACCAGATACAACGCCAATAGGACCCGATTTTGTCGCCGTCTCTGAGGATTTTGTTCTCGTCCCAGGTGTACACATGACCGGATTGTCGGGGCAAGGATAAACCAACTGTTCCCGCCACCATAGTCAGGAGGCAACAACACAATATCCAATGTAAGAGTTTTTTATTCATGGGTTCACCTCACGAGAACAGCAAACCGCCTATCAGCAAGTTATGCCGAAGCGTTGCGTCATGAGGAACCAAGGGGAAGTGGTTCTTTCGCCTCCTGGCGCAGACCGATACTGTTATTCAAATGCCATGTTTCTCACATTTTACAGTCGAATTCAACTGAAAACCGGAAACAAATTCAAGGTTTTTGGGCGCCGCGGGTGTTGACAAAAAGCGCGTAGAGCGACTGGCTTGCCGTCATGAACAGCCGGTTGTGCCTGGCCCCGCCGAAGCAGAGGTTTGCACAAACCTCAGGAAGCCTGATTTTGCCAATGATTTTCCCTTCAGATGCCAAAACATGTACTCCGTCATGAGCCGCTGCCCAGACATTTCCGTCCACATCGCAGCGGATCCCATCCGAACCGCCTCCAGGCGTCATATCGCAAAAAAGCCTTCCATTTTCAAGCCGCCTTCCTTCCACAACATCGTACACCCGGATGGGCTGCGGCTTTCCCGGAGGTTGGCCCGTGTCCACGATATAGAGCCGTTTTTCATCAGGAGAAAAACACAGGCCATTGGGACGGGCAAAATCATTTGTAACAACGGTGGCTACCCGCAGGTCGGGATCCAGTCGGTAGACATTGGCCGGGAGTTCAAAGGTATCCACATGCCCCTCGTAATCCGAAAGGATTCCGTAACCCGGATCGGTGAACCAGATGCTGCCGTCTGAATGGACAACCACATCGTTGGGTGCGTTCAGACGCTTGCCCTGATACCGATCCACGAGAACAGTGATAGCGCCGTCGTTCTCCGTCCGGGTTACCCGCCGCGTATCATGCTCACAAGTTATGAGCCGCCCCTGGCGGTCGCGCGTATTTCCATTGGAATAATTCGAAGGTCCGCGAAAAACACTGACCACCCCGTTTTCCTCCGTCCAGCGGAGAATCCGATTATTGGGAATGTCGCTGAAGAGGAGATATTTTCCATCCCCGAACCACACCGGACCTTCAGCCCAGCGGGCCCCGGTCCAAAGCCGTTCCACGGCGGCATTGAATTGCACGCATTTCTCGAAACGGGGGTCGAGCACTTCAATAGCGGGATCGGGGTATCGCACCAATGCTTGGGGGTGATCGTCACTTTCGTGAATCCGGGGAGCTGCAATCACGGTTGCCGCCGCCGATGCCGACAGGGCAAGGAATGTTCGGCGCTGTATCATAATTTGCCTCCGTCTTTGCCGCCTACCAGGTGAAATGCGGCGCTGCTTCTCATGAATAGCCTTCTTCGGGAGCATGAACGCCCGGAGTGCTTCCCTGCCGGGATGATTCTGATCTGAGCTGATTATACCTTTTATGCGGCGGATCGCTTCCCTCTTTGTCAGGCACTCGTTCCACCCGATGACTTCCAAAATTGCTGACGAGCCATGTCAACCGACCCGTTTCATAGCCAGTCTGAGACCGATATGCTTCCCCGCCCGGTTAGCAGTGAATTTCTTCCCATTTAGAGCTAGCATGGAGCCTGATCGCTGCAAACGGAACCGCTTCATGCACGTAGTGCCGCAGAGGAGGATCTTTCGGAGATTGCGTTCCGTACATCCTCGATTGAAGTCGACGAAATATCGCCAGGAGGAGGCGTATGCTTGGCATCGCTTATCTATCTCTCGCCCTCAATATGGGTTCATCCTGGGCCGGGTGGATGCAAGCTTCGGTTCCACGCGCTGATTTATCTTACTTCTCTCCGGTAAATCCCCCGCCCAGCAATTATCGGATCGAAGCCCGAATCGACATCAGGCAAGGCATCCTTGAAGGAGAGGAAACCGTATCGCTGAGAAATACCTCACGGTACCCGATTGGAGTCCTAGCTTTCGACTGGGACGTTGGGCCGGCATCATCGATGGAAGTCGTCAGCTCCGGGAAAAAACTATATCCACCCGCTGATTTTTCGCTTGCTGTAAGGAAAAGGCCACAGTTCATCCATCTGGCCCAGCCGCTCTATCCTGAAATGCAGATCGAGTTGTTAGTGAAGTTCCGGCTAAATGGATTGGTAGCCATGGATAACACCGGGATCTCCACCAGCCGCTGGTATCCAAGGTTGTGGTGGAATGGTCTGGGCAGACATGATTCGTTTTCGGTGAAGTTGGACGTACCTGAGGGATATGTGCTGGCTGCCAGCGGCCGCCGCGATCCCAACACCGGACGCTTTGAGGCAGCATCTGCTGCGAATTTCGGCATCTATCTGGTCAAGGGAATGAAAACTGACAGCCGTGAAGTGGATGGAGTCCTCATTACCACCGTCTTCACCGAAAAGGGAGCCAAGGCAGCCGCCATCTGTTTGGATACGGCCGCCGATGCCGTACGCTTCTATAAAAGTTGGCTTGGCTTTTATCCCTTCCCCTTTCTCACCATAATCCCGGGAGGTGCGGGCCGGTGGGGCGGCTATCCGGTCTCCACGGGAATTGTGGCTATTCACGGGCTCGAGACCTATGCGGACGGGGAATCCCCCCAGCATTGGCAGTTCATCACCTCGCACGAAATCGGGCATCAATACTGGGGTGAATGGGTGCTCGATCCCGACGACCCCGCCTGGCTTTGGATTGCATTGGGGATCTTCGCGGATACCGAATACATGATTACGCGCGGTTTTGACACCGCCCGAAGGGCGCAATGGCTGGGTAACTACATCAGTGCGATCCCCATGTATTATGACACAACCCTCGACATCCCTCCCGCTCGGGCGGAGCAGCAACGGTTCGATCGCAACAACACCGTGATCCACAGCAAAGGGCCGGCGGTCATTTTCGCCCTGGACTCCATGCTCGGCAGGGACCTTTTCCTGAGGATTTACATAAAGTGCCTGCGCGAATACAGCGGCAAACGGCTTTCCTGGACGGAATTCCAAAAGGTGTGCGAAGCGGAGAGTGGTCAAAACCTGCAATGGTTCTTCGATGCCTGGGTTCGATCCAATCAATACCTCTGTTATTCGGTCGAATCCCGGGATTGCCGTGCGGACAGCGAGGGATATCGGTGCAATGTCGGCATTAGAAGGCTCGGCACGTTGGCAATGCCGGTACCGGTGAATGTGATTTTCGAAGATGGAACCGAGCGGACCACATCAACCGACAGAAATAGCGTAGTCACCCTGCTTACATTTACCGGCAAGACAAAGATCCGAGACGTCATCCTGAATCCTGACGGAAAGCTGGCAATGGTCAAACGGCCGGTTGCGAAGATCTCCGCGACTGCGGCAGCCCGTCTTTCCGATGGCTGGGTACCCTCCGGAGCTCCCGAGGTCTTTTCAGTTCTGAAGCGAGAGCCCGTTGATTCCCCGGACATCTGGTACAGGTTGGGGGCCGATCTCTTTAACCGGGACCGTTTGGTAGAGGCCCTGGATTGCTTCGCCAGGATCGACAGTCTGGAATCCTCCAGGCTGACGGCTTTTGCAGCGCATGCCTGGCGGGGCCTGATCGAAGATTTGCGCGGGAATCGGACAGCCGCGTTGGAACAGTACAAGGAAGCCCTGGCAACTGATTCCGGGGAAACCATGAGTCACAGCAGGCCGAAACTCAAAATCGACAGAGCCTGGGTTGAGTCCAGGCTTCAAAAACCGTTCCAGCGCGAATCGGAGATGTCACTCTCGGCCCAGCCGACTGCAGCGGAACTTATCGCAGCGGTCAACCGGATGGACTACTCCAACGAGGGGAGAAATCCTTTGCTGGTCTATGGGAAAACTCAGGGGCTTGAAATCAACGCAGCCGATTTCTGGTTCAAGCTGGGGCTGATGTTGTTCGACAGCAGCTATTACAGGGAATCGCTGATCTCATTCGAAAGAGTCTCTGCGCTCGAGACTGACAGTGCACGCGCGTTTGCGGCATGGGCCTGGCAGGGGCACCTGCAGGATCTGCTGGGAAACAGGCAAAAGGCACTCCTGTGCTATCGCGAAGCATTGAAGCGCGACACCGGCAACGCCATGCAGCATAGCCAGTATCAGATGGTGATCGACCGGGAGTGGGTCGAGGCGCGAATGAAAATCCCTTTCACCCGGGACTGAACCCAGGGAACTCTTGCCGCCTGGAACTACGTTTTCCCCAATAATGTAATTTTGATGGCTGAAATGAATCTGAAAGAGGATTCGGGAAGCGTAACTCAAGCCCATCATTTCCATGGTGAATCTAAAACGGCTTTCCACCCTCCCAGTTCTCCCGCATTCCGGGGCATACGGGTTCTGCCTGCCTCATCGGGCCGGAGGCAGGTAGGGATTTGCCCAGTTTTTGCGGATCAAGGACCTGAGTTCGGCTATGGTTGAGGCATGCGCCGGATCGCCGGCCAGGTTGCGCAATTCGCCCGGATCGTTCACATAATCGTGCAGTTCCTCGCCCTTTCGGCCGTCTATATCCCATTGGGTGTACCGCCAGCGTTCATTGCGCACGCTGTAGCCACCGAAACCGTTACGCCAGACCTGAGAATACGCCGGCTTGTTCCAATCGGCGGCCGGATCATTCAGCAGCGGACGAAGGCTTTTTCCGGCCAGGTTGCCCGGCGGGGCCAAGCCGCAAAGATCGGTCAGGGTCGGATAGATGTCGAGCAATTCCACCGTGCGTGTCGAGGCTTTGCCGCAGGTTTTTTGTCCCGGCGCGGAAATGATTAGCGGTACCCGGGCCGAGTTTTCAAATACACTTTGCTTCTTCCACAACCCGAGATCTCCGAGGTGGTAACCATTGTCACCCCAAAATACCACGATGGTATTCTCGCTCAGGCCCAGCCGTTTCAACGCATCGAGAAGGCGTCCGAGTTGCGCATCCATGAATGACATGGCGGCATAGTAGGCGCGTTTGGCTTCCCTGGCCTGCTGTTCAGTGACGCCGAACCAGGGCCACGGCTGTGTGGAGGCCAGCGCCGGTCCCGGAACGGTGTCGGGAAAGTTTTTAGGGAATTCCGGGAGGGAAATCGCATCCAGAGGAATTCTTTCGAAATATTTTTTGGGCGCAATATAGGGGCAGTGCGGCCGGTAAAATCCGCAGGCGATAAAAAAAGGCCGGCTCTGGTTCTGCTCCAGGAGACGGATGGCTTCTGTGGCCCCGATTCCGTCGGTTTGTTCCTCATCCGCACCATCGGCTGCCAGGAAGCTGAGCGAACTGCCGAGCCCTCGGCTCGGCGTGTAGTTTGTGAGCTTGGACTCCTCAGCCTTGTCGCGCCCGCGCGGATTGAACACAGCCTCCCAGGATGCCGGGTCGTCCAGGCCATTGGTTCCAATATCGCCCGGCACACCGTAGTGGTAGATCTTCCCAACGCGCGCAACGAAATAGCCGTTCCTTCGAAAAACTTGGGGCAAGGTGACGACGTCGGGCAGAACGTAGCGGAAATGCTTCTGCAGGTCGTAAACCTGGGTGGTATCCGGCCGCAGGCCGGTCATCAGGGAAGTTCGACTGGGGCTGCAGAGCGGGTACTGGCAGTAAGTTCGCTCGAAAGCCGTGCCTTGCGCTGCCAGGCGATCGATATTCGGAGTCCGGACAGCAGTATTGCCAAAGCAGCCTAGATCGCAATTGAGATCATCGCTGGCAATGAACAATACATTGGGCCGCTTGTCCGTGCCCGACGACGCTCCACGCGGGGAGCCGGGATAGGTCAGGGTCGGAGCGATCCCGGTCATTTTCACAAAATCGCGGCGTGAAATGTTTTCCATAATGATCCTATTCCTGGCCAGATTTGTTCTGATGAGCGATTGCGCCACACTCACAACGCCGATCGGGCAATCGAATGTTTCGGCTCGGGCTGATTGTAGCCTGACCATGGGTATCCTGCAACGATCCGCCCACTGATGTCCCCGCATCGATAGGCAGAAAGCGGAAGTCAGGCACTTCCGATTCCATTAGAAGTCGAACCCTCCTTCGAGCCGGTACAGCCTTCCAACCGAGTTGTAAAAACCACCGAATTGCGGTGAGCCAGTGTACTGCTGGACATCCCGTGGATTGAAATGGTTGAGAATATTGTAGACCTTGAGCCCGGCTTGGAATTGAAAGCGTCTTCCGCGAAACTTAAAGTCGAAAGGATATTGGATCTTCGCATCCAGGCCTACAAACCTGGAAAACCTTCCCGCTTCGTTGCGCTTTCCGATGAAATTCCAATCATCATCCATTTTTGAGAAGGGGAAACCAGTGTGAACGTCGAGTATGGGGATTAAATCAAGTTTCCGTGGCAGTCCGACGACACCCCAGATGAGAAATCGGTTGGGTGCATCGTGAGCCAGCCGGCTGCGTTGGTTCGGACGGATGAGAGGGTAAGGGAAATTGCCGAAAAACTGGTTGTAGTCATTCAGTTCTCCGCTGGCATGGGAAAGGACGTAGCTGGCGTGAACCGTGGTTCGCTCTCTGGGCTGCCAGCGAAGCATCCACAGGAATTCGCGATAGGACTGGCGCCCTGAGTTGAACAGATGAAGGAATCCTGTTCGTTTATCCGTTTCGAAAGGGTCGACATAAAACTCGCGGAAGACTTCTCTCTGCTCGTAGCTGAGGCGCAAAAGAATGCCGTTTCGAACCTGCCGATCCATCTGTGCGCTCCAGCCAAGGCTGTAAGGAACCCGCAGGCGCCCGTCCTTTGTAGCCACAAGGTGCGTGTAGGTTCTCGGACCATCGGTAATAGTGACGCCATCGGCGGCAAACCGCGTAACCGTCTGGGCGGGAAAATCCGGGAAAGCGGCGACATTGAGGGGAATTTTGTCAAAAAACACACCAAAACCACCGCGAATGGCGGTGCGGCCGTCCCGTCCTGGGGCAAGAACAAATCCGATGCGCGGAGCCGGATTGACTTTTTCTGCCGAGAGACTATCGCTGTCCAAACGCAAGCCGAGTTCGAGCACTAGCTTGGGACTTATCTGCCAGTTATCCTGAATAAACAGGGTGACATCATTTTTTGAAGCCTCGGAAACTCCCGGATTCCCATATTCGATTTTCCGAGTGGACGTTCCGTCTTCCCGCAGCACGGTGACCGGCAGGTTTGTGACTCCTCCCCTGTAACTGCCCCTTGAGTAGGAATACCCCAGAGTGAGGAGATGCCGGCCCAGCGAACGCAGCGGGCGGAGGTGGAGACTTTGGGCCCACTGGTAAAGTCGCGTGCGGCGATCCTGGCGGTCAAAGTAGGGACCGGAGTTTCTCTCCGGGAAAAGCACCATGACGCCCGCGCCCTCGTAAGCCGGATGCACATGGGCATCAAGTCTCTTGGCTGAGAAGAGGGATTGAACAAAGCCGCCGCCAGGCAAAAACCACTGGTGAGTGCCCGAAGCGAAAAATCCGCGCTGGCGGTAGTCGGCAGTAGCCGGTTGCGGGTTGAAGGTGTCGATGGTGGCGAAGTTGGTTTCCTGGGGATCGATGGTGAGCACTGCCGTCAACCGCTGGTTTCTGGAAGGGATCCAGTCAACCTGCGTGTGTGAATTGATGCTCTCCTCCACTCGAACATTATCGGGGTCCGGAAGCGAGGGTACGCGCGTCGTGTCATAATTGTAGGAAGTGGACTGGAACAGGTAGAGCCTGTTCTGCTTGACAGGCCCCGCGAATACGAGGTGCGGTGAGGCGCTCTCGATACCGTGGGTTCGGCCATCGATCCACCGGAGACGCGGGACTGGGTCCTCGAATAACCATTTCCACACGTCTGTTCCGCCCCGCGTGTTCACCTCCACCACTCCGCTGGCAAATCCACCATATTCCGCAGAGAAGGGATTGGACAGCACACGCACCGATTCAACCGCCACAGCAGGGAGTTTAAGGGCAGGTTGGCCTGTGAACGGATCCGCGATGCTCGCGGTGTTCACAAGCGCGTTCGCCTGGTTGGTGCGGCCGCCTTTGATCCGGATCAGACCATCGGGCCCGCGCACAACACCGGGAAGTAGCGGCAGGGCGTCCTGAAAATCCTGGCTCAAACGGACTGCCGACTTCAAAATGCCAGCTGAAAGTGAGGGCGTGCCCCCGGAACTGGTACTCAAATCCACTTCAGCGCTTTCCGCATTTACTTCGATGGTCTGGCTTTGTCTTTTCGGAATAAGCAGGAAATCCAGGCGCGTCGTTACACCCTCGGCAAGCGAAGCTTGCTTCGAGGCTCTTTCGAATCCAGAAAGAACGACCGTCACTTCATATAGACCGGGCAGCAGGCCCGTGAAGCTGTATTCGCCAAGGTTGTTCGAAACAGCGGAGATTTCATTCCCGAGGACGAGATTTTTCAAAACCACATGAGCATTGGGCCAGACCGTTTGCACCTGGTCCGCTCCCAATGTATAGATCACACCGCCAACCTGCACAGTTTCCGCAGCGTAACTCTCGCAGGCAAAATAATGATACGAAAAACAAAGCGCAACCGCGATCCATCCCCTTTCTATCACGGATCGCCAAGACTGTCTTTTGTTGCCGGAGGAGACATCCCGGGACAGGCCTTTGGAGCGCCACAGAATCCCCCGGGGCATTAGACACATTGCCTGACCTAGTGCTTCAGGAGCAGCCTCCGATCTGAGCCACTCCACGAATTGGAAAAGATAGGATTGCAGTCAAAAATAAGACAGATCAGATCTTCCCCTAATCATCATTACGAGTCTCCTAATGGGACGGTCTGAATCTTAGCATGTTCCTCCGTAATGATTCGCAGCCGATGACACGAGTGAATCTCAAGGAATGCTGCATCTGGACCTGCGCTTCCGCGTGGGGAACTATCCTTTTTACCTGTCGGGAGGCTTCACCGTCTTCTCTTCCGGCATGCCAGGCATCCTGGAAGGAAGCGGTCGGATGTGCACCGCAACGCCTTGGCTTCCGTCGTTCAATTTCACGGGATAGGACAGCGCATCATCCACTACGATAGTATCGCCACTGGGGGAATCGGGGCCCGAGCTGAGCGTCGTCAGGGTTGCCCAATCCGCGCAAAAGGAATTTTCTGCAGTTCCGTCGCCGTACATACCCAAACCAACCTTGCCGGATGTGTACGATGCATTTAACAAGCGTGCGACATTGATGCCATTAATATAAAAATATAATGGTACCGCCGGAAGCTACGGCCCGCAGAGTGTTCCAAGCGGAATAGGTGTTAATGGCCGAATGGGTATGCGTGGAAATGAGCGCAGTAGGCACGCCGCCGATATACTTGAATAGGGCAAAGGTACCGACAGGCGAGTATAGGAAATAGTAGCCGGAATCCCATCGATAACCCGAACCCAACGGCGTGGGGAATCCCCTCAACATGATGCCGCTTGTGCACGTGTCGCAGCCGTCGCGCCGGACGGCCGCCTGGTAATCGAAATCTCCAAAGATGGACGTGCTGTCACCAACGCTGCCGTAATAAACCGAGGCGAACACGTTGTAAGCGCCAAGGGTGTAGAGATAGTTGCTGCTGACCAACCATGGGGGCGCCACGCTTTGATAATGCCAGTTGTCCGAGTTTCCGTTGAACTGGGAGTTAAAGCCGCCGCCGGGACTGGGAACAGTGAAGGTCATGCCGTTACTCCAGGGTCCGTAGCCATAACTGTTCGAGGTTTGGATCCACCACTGGGCGTTGCCTGCGGCAAGGACGGTCGAGGGGGTCACCGAGCAGGTGCCGGAGGCACAGCCAGCCAGCGCTGCGGTGTACCAGGTTTTGACCTTGTTGCCTGAGGAATCATCCACCCAAAGGTAATACTGGGTTGCAGTCGAGACGGCCTTCCAGACGTAGGTCGGTGTTGTGGTCGAGATCGCGCCCGAAGGCGACACCAGTGTTGCTGCCGGCGGCGGCCCCGGGGAAGGGACGGTGAAGCTCATCCCGCTGCTCCACGGGCCGTAGCCATAGCTGTTCCAGGTTTCGATCCACCACTGGGCGTTGCCTGCGGCAAGGACGGTCGAGGGGGTCACCGAGCATGTGCCGGTGCCGGAGGCGCAGCCAGCCTCCGCTGAGCTATGCCAGGTTTCGATGCGGTGTCCGGAAGAATCATCCACCCAAAGGTAATAATAGGTGGCAGTCGAGACTGCGTTCCAGACATAGCTCGGTGTGGTGGTCGAGATCGCACCTGCTGGTGACACCAACGTTGCTGCTGGCGGGGGCCCTGGGGAAGCAACAGCGAAGCTCATCCCGCTACTCCATGGGCCGTAGCCGTGACTGTTCCAGGTCTGGATCCACCATTGGGCGGTGCCTGCGGCAAGGACGGTCGAGGGGGTCACCGAGCAAGTGCCGGTGCCGGAGGCGCAGCCAGCCTCCGCTGAGGTATACCAGGTGTCGATGCGGTGTCCGGAAGAATCATCCACCCAAAGGTAATAATAGGTGGCAGTCGAGACTGCGTTCCAGACATAGCTCGGTGTGGTAGTCGAGATCGCACCTGCCGGTGACGCCAGCGTCGCGGCCGGTGGGGGCCCCGGGGAAGTGATGGTGAAGCTCATCCCGCTGCTCCACGGGCCGTAGCCGCAACTGTTCCAGGTTTCGATCCACCACTGGGCGCTGCCAGCGGCAAGCACGATCGCGGGTGTCACCGAGCAAGTGCCGATACCCGAGGTGCAACCAGCATCCCCCGAGCTGTACCAGGTGTCGATCCGGTGTCCGGAAGAATCATCCACCCAGAGGTGATAATGGGTTGCAGTCGAGACCGCATTCCAGACGTAGGTCGGTGTCGTGGTCGAAATGCTCCCTGAGGGAGAAACCAATATTGCTGCACTGGGTATGCCACCGCCACCCGTTCCGATTGTCATGGTCATGCCGGATGCAGGGGCAGAGATGCCGGAAACCGAAAAACTGCTGGCTGTCCCGCTGTAAAAGGATGAACTGGGGGTCGTCGAAATACCCCAATTGTTATTGTTGCCCGAATAGAAAAGGGTCGTTTTGTCTCCTCTGCAGGATGTAGTCAACATATTGCAGGCTGAGGTGCTGGCCTGCTCGGCGATCACACCCTGGTGACTATTGGCCACGTATTTATTGGATCCGATCGCATTATCTACATGCAGGATAAGCAAGCCTCCCTGCCAGCTTGATCCGAAGCCGGTTTTCCCCCGAATGCCGAGGTCCCATCCGGTCGGGTAGCGGTTTTCCAACAAAAAATATTCTGTCGTACTGAAGGTGCTTTTGATCAGCTTGATGGCTGAATTCTTGCTCTGCAGGGCTGGATTCAAGGTTACATCACCGCTGGCCGAGGCGAGCGGCGCCGCCCAGCCAAGATACTCCCGCGACCAGGCATCCATCGAGACAGGTGTCGTCCCACTCTCCTCTCCGATATCGGCGCCCCAGTTGCCGCCTGCCATCAGTGAAAAGTAGCCCAGCCCGGCGTTAGTGTTGTTCGTATCATACAGATCAGGAAGTCCACATATCTGATGCCCCATTTCATGAGCGATCACACCCATGGGATGTTGTGCACTGGAGTTGTTCAATTCGCCATTCAGTCCCCAACGCTGGACATTTTTCGCGCCCGCCGTCAAACCGGTGCCTGTGGTCGACCAGGCATGAGCCCAGACGTTAGGTGTTTTGGCCGTTCCCGAAGCCTCGTAGCCGGCAATGATAAAATAAATGCAAAGCTCATTGCTTTGCAGTATCCCATCGCCGCTGGTGTCGTAGCTGTTGAAATTGATGAAGGAGGCTGCTTGGGCCAGCGCCGCGTTTCCCATGGCTTGATCGGTGGAAAAGGATAGGGTTCCGCCATAATTTGGATGGTTGGTGGTCAGGGTAACCGATATTACTCCAACCGGCCCGGATTGGGTGTGAGAAACAGGAACGATGCCAAACGTACCAAAAGAGTTGTCGATAAAGAACTTCGCAACGGTCTTGCCGCTCGAAGCGAACAAGCTGTTGTTCCATGCACCCGATGTGGTTGTAAGGCTTCTGTTGGCAAAACTGACGAGTACGATAAGGATGTTTCTCTCGCCTGAAACTGGAGTGGGAACCCAGGGAGCAAATTCAAGTCCCAATTCACCATGGGAAGGAATCGACATCATTCGCGGTTCAGGCCGTACACCAGGCACTATATAGTCGGGAAGGGCCATAGCGGCCTGGTTCAGAATTATCCCGCTGCCAATCAGTTGACCGTCCATTCCCTTGACAGCGTATTCCCAATATTGGCTGATCGGATTTTTAACAACGGCATAACCGCTGGCTGTCTCTGCCCAGTTTGAAAACTCATCGCCCATAATCCTGGCCCTGAAGATGCTTCCATCCGGCTGACTGAAGAGTATTAATTCCCCGGAGCCCGGCCCTGCAAAACCAGGAGACAGGCAAGTGGTCAAAACCATCAGGCCCGCCAGCAGAGCAGACAAAACAGAGCCATTATGAATTCTGCACATTAGAAACCTCCTAATCATCAATGCGAAAGCGATATTAGGTGCGGTTCCGGAGGATCGTGGAGGTATTTGGGCAGATCACCGCGGTTGAAGCGGCACAAGGGAATGTCCGGGCTATGCAGCCTCGGCGCGGCGAATCGATAACATCTCGTCCGCTGCGTTCCACAGCAATCCGATTAGGATTTCTTGCCCAAGCGGGTCACGCGTTCGGGCGGCTCGCTAAGGCGCGAGGGTTCAACAGCGGTTTGAGATGGGAAAAACCCGTCCAAAGACGGCCAGCACATCCGATTCTCCCAATTTGGCTTTGTGTGCGAAAGCCGTTTCCCTCCCAATTGGTGCTGATTCCCAGGGAAAGCCGCGGATAGGGAGGACAAGTTACGGATTCAACTCAATGATTTCCTCTTCTCTTGCCACCCCAATGTCCCCGCATTCGGACCAGGGGGATTATGTCAACTTGGAGAGGTCCGAGGACATTCCTGCCCCTCAGAACAGAACTCCGCATTCCCCATTCTTTTTATTTTACGCCGCAAGCGCTATTGAAAATAGCGAAATCCCCCGTCCGCCGCAGAGGCCACTTGTCAGAGCTGAAGTGTATTCGCCAAGGCTATTCGGTACCGTGGAGATTTCATTTATGCCAGCGCTTTCCGAGATATAATCCTCACAGCCCCAGCCAGCAGCCTAAAGGGAGGCCGGCTGCCGCCTTTTCCTTAATGCATTTTCTTCATTAGAGGATCTTTCAAAGCTTGGATTGACGGATTTAGGATGTATTCCGGCATGCAATCAAAAACAAAAAAACGGTTGCTCCTGGCAGGCTCGGCTGCGGGACTTCTGATCCTGGGCCTCGCGATAGCCGGGACTGTGATCGCCCGAAGGATCGAACCATTTATCCGCGACGAAGCGATCGCCTTCCTGGAGAAGAAGTTCGACTGTGCGGTTTCGCTCGAATCGATCAAAGTAGGACTGACCTTCAAATCGCCGATAGATCTCGTATTCCGGAAAGGTCGCGGCGGCAGGATTCATGTGACCGGCCGAAATATTGTACTTCACCTCGAAGGAATCTCGGATCGGCGACCCTTGATGGCGATGAAACAGTTCAGATTCGATCTGGACCTCGGCACTGTAACTGAACGGCCTGTGCGGATCCCCGGCATACAACTCCAGGGACTGGAATTGAACATCCCCCCCAAAAGTGAACGGCCGGCAAAACCGAGTAAGCCCAAGGATGCTACCACCGGCGAAAAGGCACCTTCGGTGCTGATCGGGGAGATCCTGGCCGATGGAACCACCCTCAGGATGCTCCCGAAGGATTCGACCAGGCAGCCGCTGGAATTCGACATCAAGAAATTGCGGCTGAGGGACGCGGGTCCAGCCGTGCCGATGCAATTCGAAGCTGAGCTGATCAACCCGAAGCCGCCGGGTTTGATCCAGTGCAAAGGAACCTTTGGACCGTGGGCTTCCGGGGCCGCAGAGACGCCCATAAGCGGTAGCTATATATTCGAGAATGCGGACCTCGGTGTTTTCAAGGGCATTGCAGGAATTCTCTCATCGACCGGCAGTTTTCAGGGCGTGCTCCAGGAAATCGTCGTGGACGGCGAAACTCGGGTGCCTGATTTCCGGCTAGCGGGCGTCGGGAACCGCGTGCCGCTGGAGACGCGCTTTCATGCAATCGTGGATGGAACAAACGGCAACACGGCGCTGGACCCGGTTGAGGCAAAACTTGGTCAGACGGAATTCACGGTCCGCGGATCGGTGGCACGAAATAAAGATGAGGTGGGAAAGACGACGGACCTCAAAGTCTCCATGCCCAAAGGCCGTCTGGAGGACGCTCTGAAGCTGGCAATGAAAGGTGCCAAGCCATTCATGGCAGGCCGGATCGTCCTAAATACAAGGGTGATCGTGCCGCCGGGTAAGGTTCCGGTAGCAGACAAACTGCAGCTCAACGGATCCTTCCAGTTGCCGGAGGCATATTTCACCAGCGCCGCTATTCAACAAAAGCTGGATGACTTGAGCAGGCGTGCTCAAGGAAAAGTGCACGAGGAGTCCATCTCCGAGGTGCCCACCCGCATGGAAGGAAAATTCCGGATGGAGGGTGGAGTGATTCGGTTTTCCGACCTTGGGTTCCAGATCCCGGGTGCGAAGGTGAAGCTGGATGGCAGCTACGACGGCAATACCGAGGCGTTGGATTTTCAGGGCAAAGCGTGGATTGATGCGCGACTTTCCCAGATGATGAAAACGGGCTGGAAAAGGGTGGCACTCAAACCGGTGGATCCGTTCCTGGCAAAAGAGGGATACGGCGTGGTATCGAACGTGATCATCACGGGCACTGCCGGCAATCCCAAATTCAGTCGATAAGGATAATGCGCCGGCGGAAGGTGAGCCAAAACGGAAGGCAAAACCTATGATCCATGATCCCACACGGGACATCCATTGAGATCGAAGGTCAGCGGCAAAAAACAAACTTGTTGATGCGAGTGAGGCAAGTCCATGACAAAAAAACCGCAGGCTGCGCCCAATCCCTTTAAGCGGGAGGAGCAGACTAGCGGCCTCAGCCACTGGATCCCGGGTATCATCTTGTTGAAAACGTATAGCCGCGCCTGGCTTGCCAAAGACCTCGCCGCCGGACTGGTGCTGACGGCGATCCTCATTCCGGCCGGGATGGGCTATGCGGAGGCTGCGGGATTGCCTCCCATCGCGGGTCTTTATGCAACCATCGTCCCGCTGATCGCGTACGCGGTTTTTGGGCCCAGCCGCATTCTGGTGCTGGGACCGGACTCTTCCCTGGTCGCCATTATCGCTGCAACGATACTGCCCCTGGCACGCGGCAACTCCGATCGTGCTGTGGCGCTTGCCGGCATGCTCGCTGTTCTTTCGGGTGCATTATGCGTTCTGGCAGGCCTGGCCCGGTTCGGATTCGTGACCGACCTGCTCTCGAAGCCCATTCGCTATGGCTATTTGAACGGAATCGCTCTTACTGTGATGTTCGGCCAGTTGCCTAAAGTATTCGGATTCCCAGTCCAGACGGGTGATTTCATCCGGGAGACCGTCGACCTGATTCATGGCATCCTGAACCGGCAAACCAATTGGACTGCTTTTGCCATCGGTAGTTCCTGCATAGTCGTAGTTCTCAGCTGCAGGCGCTGGCTGCCAAAGGTGCCGGGTGTACTGGTAGCAATAGTGGGGGCCATCCTTGCAGTTCCGCTGCTCGGTCTGGCGGAAAAGTCACAAATATCCCTGGTTGGCGGTCTGCCGCAAGGCCTTCCATCAATCCATTTCCCGGTTGTTTCCTTTCAAGACATCGGAGCATTAACGGCCGGCGCAGTTGCGGTTGCGCTCGTCTCTTTCGCCGATATGAGCGTTCTCTCGCGAACGTTCGCTCTACGCGGGGGATACAAAGTCGACGGCAATCAGGAGCTTATCGCCCTTGGGACGGCGAACATTGCAGCCGGATTGTTCTACGGATTCGCGGTCAGTAGCAGCGCCTCTCGAACCCCAGTAGCTGAATCTGCTGGCGCCAGGACACAGATCACAAGCCTGGTCGGAGCAGCGTGCATCTCCCTTTTGCTGATTTTTGAGCCGACGCTGTTGCGCAACCTGCCAACGGCTGCCCTGGGCGCAATTGTGATCTGCGCCTGCATCTCGCTGGTGGAAATCGAAGGCATACGCCGCCTGTACCGGCTCCGCATGAGTGAGTTCCTGCTGTCGATCGTCTGCTTTTTAGGAGTGGCGTTGGCAGGCGTCATCGAGGGGATTTTCATCGCGGTAGGCCTCGCGCTGTTGGTATTTATATGGCGCGCCTGGCGCCCGTACGATGCGGTGCTCGGGCGCGTGGATGGATTGAAGGGCTATCATGATGTCACGCGCCATCCCGAGGCAAAGCGCATTCCCGGTCTGGTGTTGTTCCGCTGGGACGCCCCCTTGTTTTTTGCCAACGCTGGAGTTTTTCACGAGCATGTCTTGCAGGCAGTAGCAGATTCTCCCACGCCCGTAAGGTGGGTTGTCGTCGCGGCCGAGCCTGTAACCGATATCGATGTTACCGCCGCGGATGCGCTTGCGGAACTCGATATGGATCTTCACAAGGCGGGCATGGAATTGTGTTTTGCAGAAATGAAGGGTCCGGTAAAAGACCATCTCAAGCGTTACGGCTTGTTCACCAAGCTTGGCACAGATAACTTTTTCCCAACCATCGGACAGGCCGTCGATCGATATCTGGAAGTAAACAAAATCGAATGGCTGGATTGGGATGAAGTCAATCGCTGAAAGACCGCCTCGATCCCATGATCCGGAGATTCGGGTGTGGTGCAGAGCGCTGCAGTCGACGATGGGGGATAGATTCATTGGACGCGGATGTACGCTTTATCCGCGCGCATCCGCGTGCCAACCCACATGTCACTTTTTGGCCGAAGATTCAGTCTGGGGCCACTCGTCATCAGTACGGCGCCAGGTTTTGTCGGGGTTGTATCGCTCGATTCCTTTGGCGATCTTCAGCGTATCCGGACCCAGATCTTTCTGGTAGACGATCCCATCGTGGCTAACCATGAAAGTCTGCACGCCCGTCACCCGGTAGTCGGCCGGGACGGCAATGAGAGCAAACCCTCCTATCATCATTCCCTTCACGATGTAATCAAGCTCGCCCATCGGTGCGGCCGGACCCTGGCCCTTCAGCAGGTGGAAATAGTAGCCGTGATAGGTGGAGCCTGGATCTAGGGAGTAGCCCTCCTCGATGGCTTTGGCGATACTCTCGCTGATCGGTCCGCCCGGCGTTCCATCGGGATTCTTCCAGTAAGCCCATCCTGCTTTCCGGGAGAGCTGAGGAGCTTTTGCGCATATTGATTTAATCCTGACTTATCATGCACATCCGCCGCGTACTCCATCTGCGCCTCGACGAACCCGCGCAGAACCTGGATCGCATTCAGTTCGTTGGAACCAATGCGTCTGTTAATAACTTCATCGCGGCCGGCCCTGGAGTCGAAGATCCATTTACCCGATCTTTTCACGATGGGGATCGGCATCGGCCAATCCTCATTGCCGACCGTAAGAATGGCCCGGTTCGCGTTGGAAGAATCCTTTGCCACGGAATTTTTCTCCTTGGCCCGTGCCGCGAATGCAAGGCTATGGTTCTTGTCCTCTACAGGATCTTTCGAGCTCACAAGGGGCTCGCCATCCGGTCCGAGGATTTCCAATAGATTCGGCAGGTTGAACTCTTCGGCAGCTTTGATCAAAGCCTGGGCGGCTTCCTCGGGAGTAGCAAAACTCTTTTGAGCCGGTTTGGCCGCGGCCGCTGTTTGAGCAGCCTTGGACGACTCCTGGGCCATAGCCGGGTGAATGGCAAGAAAAGCGGCGGCTAGAAAAACAACGACCATCTTATCGGTGATTCCAGTCAAAAGCTCCGATTTCATACGTAACTCCCTGATCATGGCTCTGCTACCTCCGTCCGCCGCCGCCGCCGCGACTTCCGCCGCCGCCGCCGCGTGAACCGCCAAAGCTAGATGAACCTCTGCTGCTGCTGGACCGGGCCGTGCTCCCGCTGGTTCGATTGGAGGCTCCGCCGAAGGCGCTGCTGTCCCTTGCCCCGCCGGTGCTCGGGACACTACGGTTGCCCACGCGGTCTCCGCCCATGCCGCCCCCGGCGCCACGATCCATCGTACTGACGCCAGCTCCCCGATTCGACGAGCCCATGCCACCTCCGGCGCCGCGATCCATCGTCCCGGCTGAGACCCGGTTTCCCTGACTACCCAGGTTCTGGCGGGCATTTGCCTGGCGATTTGACGCGGAATCCCCGCGAGTCGTGCCTCCGTACTTATTGGCTGTCGAGCGATCCGAGTAAGGCGTCGGGCCCCGATGCTGCGAATTGTGCTGCCAATTATTGCCCGCGGCGCCGCCTCTATTTCCCTGGGGATTGACGCGATTGCCGCCACTGATGTTCGTGTTACGATTGAAATTATTGTTGCGGTTGATGTTGATATCATTGTGGCCCCAGCCACAGCCGCCCCAAGCGGCGCCTATCGCCATTCCGACTCCGAAGGAGACCGCCATTCCCCAGGCATAATAACCCGGAGGCGGGTAATAGATCGGAGGATACGGATAATAGGCCGGACCATAGACGACGACCGGGTCATAGCTGGGCACATAAATGACTTCAGGCTTGGCCGGTTCGACCACGATGACTGTTTTGGTTTCCACCACCTTGGTCTCGACTTTCTGCTGCTCGGTGGTCTTAAGGTTGCCTTTGTCCTGAGCCTTTTTGCGCATGCGCTGCACAGCGTCCATTACATCGCTCTGCTGCGCGAGGAAGGCATTTCCCAGCTCTGCGGTCCATTTGATGTCGTCAGCCAGCCGCTTGACCACCTCGGGCAGCGCGGCCATGGCCTGGATGCTCGGATCCCAGTTCTGCTTCATCACGGCATCCGTCAGCGCCTTGTCCTTCAGATCCTTGTTCTTCGCCAGCCACTGCTGGAGCTGGATGATTTCCAGCGGATAGGTCGAAGCGGCCAGCACCTGCGCCAGCAGCGGATCCGGGTACAGCGCAATGGGTGCCACAAGTGAATCCAGTTGCTCGGCGGGGAGTTTTGCCGATTCCGCCGCCGCAGTCGCTGGTTGTTCCTGCCACGACAACCAGGCCAGAGACTCGCCCGGTATGAGAAGCGCAGCGCACAAAAACGCCGTTCCGCATCGAAGGAAGTGCCCGGCATTCCGGGCTCGAATCATTCCTAGGTTCATGATCTACTCCTGTCCGTTGAAGGAATATGCTCTGGGACCTCCTCGGCGGCAACTGTAAAAACTTACAGTCCTTGGGAATAAGATGACTCCCGGGTCTTTATGCATGACAAGGCCCCCGCTTGGTTGGCGAGAATAAACCGGTCGCCGGCAAACCTGTCATTTATGACAGTGGCTGCCTCCGCCCAGTTCGCCTAAAGTAAAGGGCGAAAAGAGGATTCGGTCCTTTGACGGAAAGAAGTGTCGTCGGGAAAGGAAAGTGAACCTTTTCGCTACTGCTTGATCGCCATTGGAAAGGAAAGCCGGATGAACAAAAAAAACGGGAATTCCAAAGGAGCCCCCAAGCGACCCTCAGCCACGGAGAAAATCTTGCGGCAGTACGGCTGCGGCCCTGTACCCCTGGCGGGCGAGGATTCTGCACTCTACGAGCGTCATCTCGTCTTCGACAACGTCGAGAATCTGGCGGACTGCGGTCCCCGTGAACGCTTTGAGGCTTTCGCGAGATCCTTGAGGGACATCCTGTCGCAGCGCTGGCTGCTCACCGAAAACACATACCAGCGTCAGAATCCGAAGCGAGCCTACTACCTTTCCATGGAGTTTCTCATCGGCCGCTCGCTGGCCAATAATGTCATGAACCTGCTGCTGGATTCTCCCGTAAAAAAAGCCATCAAGAAAAAGGATCTCGACTGGCTCGAGCTTATCGAACAGGAGCCGGACGCAGGTCTCGGCAATGGAGGGCTGGGACGCCTGGCAGCCTGCTTTATTGAATCCATGGCAACGATGAACCTGCCGGCCATGGGCTACGGATTACGCTACGAGTATGGTATTTTCAGGCAATCCATCCAGGATGGATGGCAGCGCGAGGAGGCTGATAACTGGCTGCGCCGCCCCGATCCCTGGGAAATCGCGCGACCGCACGAGCAGGTCACGGTCAGATTGAACTGTTCGTTTGAAGTGCATGGCGGATCTTTGCGTGCGATTTTCGGCCGCCCATCCGATCTGATCGGAATTCCCTTTGACCGTCCGGTCGTGGCATATGGGGGGAAGACCATCAACACGCTCCGGCTCTGGTCCGCAGCCACCCCCGATTTCTTCAACTTCCAGGAATTCAGCAGCGGCGATTTCGTCAGCGCCCTGGCCGAGACACTTTCCGCCGAGTCGCTCACCCGTGTCCTATACCCGGACGACTCCACCAGCATGGGACAGGCGCTCCGCTTTGTGCAGGAGTATTTCCTCGTCGCCTGCTCGCTGGCGGATCTCTTAAGGCGTTTCCGGAAGAACAATTCAGACATGAACCTGCTCCCCGAAAAAGTCGCCGTCCAGCTCAACGACACCCATCCAAGCCTTGCGGTTCCCGAACTCATGAGGATTCTGCTCGACGAAGCCCGCCTTGGCTGGGATGAGGCCTGGGAATGCACTCGCAAGGCTTTGGCCTATACAAACCACACCCTTTTGCCGGAAGCTCTGGAGAAATGGCCGCTAGCGTGGTTTGAGAAGATACTGCCGCGCCAGCTGGAGATCATCCTGGAAATCAACCGGCGTTTCCTCGAAGATGTCCGGGGCCGCTTCCCCGGCGATGAAGGTCGAATTATGCGCATGAGCCTTGTGGACGAAGGGGCAGTACGCAAAATCCGAATGGCCAACCTCGCAATCGTCGGGTCGCACAGCACCAATGGTGTGGCCGCCATTCATTCGCAACTGCTGCGCACCAGGACCGTGAAGGACTTCGCGGAAATGTTCCCCGAGAGGTTCAACAACAAGACCAACGGCGTCACACCCCGCCGCTGGCTCTTGCTGGCGAATCCGCCGCTGGCCAAGGTGATCACCGAGGCGATCGGGAATGGTTGGATAACAGATCTCAGCCAGCTGAACCGACTCAAGCCGCTCGCCGAGGACAGCGGATTCCGTAACGCTTTTCTCAGTGCCAAACGCAAAGCGAAAGAGGAGTTCATCCAGTGGATCAAAGGAACGTCCGGGGAGGTACTGGATCCGGACAGCATATTTGATTGCCAGGTAAAACGCATCCATGAGTACAAGCGGCAACTGCTCAATGCGCTGCGCATCGTTATCTTGTACAACCGCCTGAGGGAGGATCCCGGTCTCGAGATGGCGCCGCGCACCTTTTTCTTCGCCGGAAAAGCCGCGCCGGCCTACCGGTTGGCGAAGCTCATCATCAAGTTTCTTAACAACCTCGCAGGCACGATTGCCGGAGACCCGGCGGTTAAGGGCCGTCTTAAGGTGGTCTTCCTGCCCGAATATTGCGTGTCGCTTGCCGAGCGGCTGATACCGGCAAGCGATGTTTCCAACCAGATCTCAACGGCCGGATACGAGGCCAGTGGCACCAGCAACATGAAGTTCATGATGAACGGCGCGTTGACGATCGGCACCCATGACGGGGCAACCATCGAAATGGCCCAGGAGGCAGGGGAGGACAACTTCTTCCTCTTCGGTCTGACCGCAGATCAGGTGGCCGGCAGCCGAGGCTGGTACAGCCCATTCTGGCATTATGAGAACGAGCCTGAAACTCGCGCCGCCCTGGACCTGATATTTTCCGACTACTTCAGCCGCCATGAACCCGGTATCTTTATGCCATTCCGCGACACACTCCTTATGCACGGTGATCACTATCTGCACCTGGCGGACCTTGAATCCTATTTGGAGGCAGACCGGCGACTGGTTGCTTTGTATGCCGATCCCGAGGCCTGGGCACGCAAAGCCATTTTAAATATCGCCGGATCAGGCCGGTTCTCAAGCGACCGAACCATCGCGGAGTACGCAGCCGAAATCTGGAACGTAAAACCGTGCCCCATACCCTAAGGGGTTTCTGTCGCGCCCCTCACAGAATCCTGGACGTCGACCTCGAGCCGGTCATGGACCTGATCCTCAGAGCAGTGAAGCCAGACTGCATGAGGCTAAAATGCCTGATTCGCAACAGCATGATCTGGAGTGAATGATGGACATCAAAGTCGAGGGCCAGGTCCACGTCCAGGTGGAAGTCCAGGACCAACTCCTCGGAACGCGGAGTTTCACAACAGTAACAATTTGAATTTGAAGGAGAACCACAATGGAGAAGGCAACACTGCCGCTCACCGAACGTCCGGCATGGAAGGCACTCGAAGCTCATTACCAACAAATCCGGAACCTGCATTTGCGCGATCTTTTCGCCGGCGACCCTGCGCGCGGTGAGCGCATGACGGTCGAGGCCGCCGGCCTTTATCTCGATTACTCGAAAAATCGCATTAGCGAAAAAACCCTGTCTCTGCTCCTGCAGTTGGCAGAGGAATCGGGGTTGCGGGAGAGGATCGACGCCATGTTTCAGGGCGAGAAAATCAACGTCACGGAAAAGCGGGCGGTCCTGCACGTGGCTTTGCGCGCTCCGCGAGACGCGACGATCGTCGTCGACGGGGAAAATGTCGTCCCGCAGGTTCACGCCGTGCTTGACAGAATGGCCGATTTTTCCTGCCGGGTCCGGAACGGCTCCTGGAAGGGGTACACTGGGAAGCCCATTCGCAATGTCGTCAACATCGGCATTGGGGGTTCCGACCTGGGCCCGGTCATGGCCTACGAAGCTCTTCGACATTACAGCGATCGGAGCAAAACCTTCCGTTTTGTCTCCAACATCGATGGCACCGATTTCGTGGAAGCGACCTGCGACCTCAATCCGGCCGAGACGCTTTTCATAGTTTCGTCGAAAACTTTCACCACCTTGGAGACCATGACCAACGCGCGGAGCGCGCGCGAGTGGCTGCTCCGGGGATTCGGAGGTGACGTCTGTGCGGTGGCCCGACACTTCGTTGCGGTATCCACAAACGCTCAAAAGGTATCGGAGTTCGGCATCGATACATCCAACATGTTCGAGTTCTGGGACTGGGTCGGCGGGCGCTACTCGATGGATTCCGCGATCGGCCTCTCAACGATGCTGGCCATCGGACCGGAATGCTTCCGAGCCTTGCTGGGTGGCCTTCGCCAGATGGATGAGCACTTCCTGACCGCCCCTTTCGGCCGCAATCTGCCGGTGCTTATGGGGCTTCTGGCCGTCTGGTACAACAACTTCTTCGAAGCCCAAACCGTGGCGGTTTTGCCTTACGAGCAGTATCTGAAGCGCTTCCCTGCCTACCTGCAACAATTGGTCATGGAGAGCAACGGCAAACGCGTCACTCTGGATGGCGTAGCCGTGAACTACGAGACGAGCCCGATTTACTTCGGCGAACCGGGAACGAATGGCCAGCATTCCTTCTATCAGCTGATTCATCAGGGGACGAAACTCATCCCCTGCGACTTCATCGCGCTGGTCGAGCCGATCCACTCGCTCGGTAGGCACCACGACATGCTCCTGGCCAACACCTTTGCCCAAGCCGAGGCCCTGGCATTCGGCAAAACCGCCGCGGAGGTCAAGGCCGAGGGTACGCCGGATTGGATGATCCCGCACCGGGTTTTCGAAGGCAACCGGCCGTCCAACATGATCCTCGCCGACCGGCTCACGCCCGAAACTCTGGGCAGTCTGATCGCCCTGTATGAGCACAGCACCTTTACCCAAGGCGTCATCTGGAATATCGGCTCCTTTGACCAGTGGGGTGTCGAACTGGGCAAGGTTCTGGCCAACCGCATCATTCCGGAGCTCGAATGCGCGGATGAACCCGAACTCCGTCACGACAGTTCCACGAATAATCTGATCCGGCGCTATCGAAACAGGCCATCATGAGTATGAAACCCCGGACGACGAGCGGCCGAAGTTATTCTCTGGGAGCCTCAGTCACCGAGGGCGGGGTAATCCTCAGTCTTTGTTCGAAAATCCGTATCGATCCGGCAACCGGCCGGTTTTATCAGTAAAGGCCCGTATTCGATCCGTACGTGAAGCCGCGACAGTTATACGGCTACACTGTTGATGGACCGTCTGATCCCGCCAACGGCATGCGTTTCGATTGGGCCAAAGTCCTCCTCGACCAGTAGGGGAGAGCTGTTGTAGCGCCGAAATACTATAGCCACCGGTTCGTGAACCTGCTGGTTGCGTATTTCGAGCAGGAGTGCTGTCAGGCGATTCAGAATGCAGGGTTGCGCTGCGAAATGTGTGCCGGTAAACTCAATCCGATAAGGTTCGGTTGTAAGTTTTGATTCCCGCCCCGGTGGGCGACAGAACCCAGGTCGGTCATGGAGTCAAGTATGAGCGCAACGAAACGAGTGGCGGTGACGGGAGTGATGATGCTTTTGTGTGCCACAATGGTTCTGGCCAAACCGAATTTCAGCGGTCGCTGGAAAATGAACGCTTCCCTGAGCAACTTTGGGGAGGTTCCGACCCCTACCAGCCTCGTGCAGCAAATCACTCACAACGATCCCGAACTCAAAGTGACCACCAACCAGGTTGGAGAGATGGGTGAATTCACGCTGGATTACAGCTACACCACGGACGGAAAAGAGTGCGTCAACAAGTTTCGCAACATTGATCGCAAGAGCACCGCTCAATGGGAGGGTGATACGCTCGTCATCGATTCGAAAATGAATCTGGAAGGAAATGCCGTCACCGTCATCGAAAGGTGGAGTCTGTCAGAGGATGGCAAAACCCTTACCAACCACCGTGTTCTGAAGGGGCCCGAGGGAGAAACCAGGGTGAAAACCGTAATGGAAAAACAGTGAAGGGACGCAGCAGGCTTATCCCATGACCTCAGAGTATTCATCCGCAATGACCGCAAAGATTATCGCATCCTAATCTGCAGCATTAGTAATACTGATTCATACGCTGTTTTCTGTGTTGACACGCGCACCGCGTTTCGTGCAAGGTAGGCCGCAACTAGCTGCCTAATACATCGAGCGATTTCGCAGTTTTGGAAATTGGCTCCTGGGAAGGCAACTCGAAACTGGCCCCGGCTGACGAGGGTGCTCCAGATTTAAGCCCGTCATCAACGTCGACCATCAGTTCTCCGGGTCCAACCAAGCCTATGTAATCCTGCGGCAGCAGGCATAAATCAAGGCTTTTCTCATTTTTAAGTTTTTATGATCAGCACGGGAAATATCGCACAGGAGGTTTGTTTGTTATGGGTCGAAGATCATGGATGTTTGCCTTTCTTGTACTGTTTGCCACGGCCTTGTGTCCTGTGGTTTTCGGGCAGGCGCCGACGGGCCGTATCGCCGGAACTGTTGCCGATGGTTCGGGAGCCGTGATCCCAGGTGCCGATGTCTCGGCCAAGAACGATGCCACCGGCCAGGAACTGGTGACGGTGACTACGGATAATGGCACCTATTTGATTCCAAGCGTACCGAGCGGGACCTATACGGTTACCGTGTCGGTCACGGGATTTAAAAAGGCGGTCATCAAGGATGTGAAGGTGGAGGTCGGCACCCCTGCCACCGTCAATGCGACCATGGAAATCGGCGCGCAGGCCGAAGAGGTCATCGTGACCGGCGGCGCCGAAATCCTGCAGACTCAGAGCGCGAACGTCTCCACCACCATCCAGGGGCGGCAGATAACAGAACTGCCTTTCACCTCGCGCGATGCCCTGGATCTCGTGCTGATGTTGCCTGGGACGACGACTCCTGGCCGACCGCGGTCTTCGTCCATCAACGCTCTGCCGAGAGGGTCATTGAACATCACGATTGACGGGATCAATGTGCAGGACAACCTGCTGAAGTCGGATGACGGCTTTTTCACCTACATCCGCCCGCGCATCGACGCGGTGGAAGAAGTTACCGTATCGACATCCAATCCCGGAGCCGAAAGTTCGTCGGAAGGGGCGGTCGCGGTCAAGTTCGTCACCCGTCAGGGCACCAATGCTTACCATGGCAGCCTTTACTATTACTATCGCAGCCCGGGGTTGAATGCCAACACCTTCTTCATCAACCGCGACGGTGCCAAACTGTGCGACGGCAAGGCCTGCCGCGAAAAGATCATCCTTCATCAGCCCGGCGGCCGTGTCGGGGGTCCAATCAGAATTCCCGGATTGTTTGACGGCCGGGACAAGGCATTTTTCTTCGTCAATTACGAGGAGTTCCGACTTCCCGAACAGTATGCCCGCACCCGGACCATCTTCAGCCCCGATGCCCAGAATGGCATCTTCAAATATGTGGGCGGGCCCGCATCCGGCATAAACCTTTTACAGCTTGCTGCCGCCAATGGCCATGTTGCGACGCCGGATCCCACCGTCGCCAGTCTGTTGAGCAGCATTCGAGGTTCGACCAGTGGGAAGGGCAATATCACCCAAACGGCGGATCCGAATTTGCAGTACTTTGACTTCACCAATACCGGGGGGCAGGTTCGGCGATTCCCGACGGTCCGCTTTGATTTCAACTTCACGTCAAAACATCACCTGGAAAATACCTGGAACCTGCAGAGGTTCAATTCCAAGATCGACTTCCTGAACAGCGTAGATCCTCAATTCCCGGGTTTCCCATTGCATGGCAGCCAGACATCCTGGCGTTTTTCGGATTCCCTTGCCTTGCGATCGACCTTGACATCCCGCCTTGTAAACGAAGCCCGCTTTGGATTAACGGGAGGCACCAGCCTTTTCTTCGGTGATGTTAGTCCTGCCGGATTCTCCGATCCCGCTGCAAACATGGATGGGTATGCATTGAGCATGAGCTCAGCGGGTATAACCAATGCCTATAATACCAACGCACCCTCGCGCCGAAATTCCCCCACCAAAATGTTCAATGACAATCTGACCTGGACCAAGGGGAGCCACAACATCAACCTCGGCTTCAACTTCACACAAATTAACCTCTGGAGCGAGGCTTACACCTACCTTGTTCCGCCGGTCACCTTAGCCATGGACTCCACCGACCCGGCCAACTCGATGTTCACGGCGGCCAATTTCCCGGGCGCATCTAGCTCCGACCAAAGCCGCGCAGCCGCGATCTATTCGGTGTTGACGGGTCGTGTTACCGGCATCAGCGGGCGGGGAGTATTGAATGAAGATTCAGGCAAATATGCCTACAACGGGGCCGCAACCGAGAGGGCGCGGCAGCGTGAAATGGGGATGTACGTTCAGGATTCATGGCGCATGAGCTCCGGATTCACCCTCAACTATGGGCTGCGTTGGGAAATCCAGTATCCGTTCACGACACTGAACAACTACTATTCTTTCACGACCTACAATCAGCTCTATGGCATTTCCGGCCCGGGAAACCTGTTCAAGCCGGGAATAACCGCCTCGGGAAGGCAGACGCAGTTTGTCCAATTCAAGCCCGGCGATGCGGCTTACCCGACGAAGTACAAGAATTTCGCCCCGACCTTCGGCTTTGCCTGGACTCCCGACATCAAGGAAGGAATCCTGGGGAAGATCCTGGGATCGGGCTCGCAGTCGGTCTTCCGTGGTGGTTACTCCATCGCCTATAACCGGGAAGGGACCAACGTCGTTTCGAGCATTCTGGGGGCGAATCCCGGCGGATACGTTACCGCAAACAAAAATGTGGCGACCGGGAACATTGGAGCCCTGCCGGTTCTTTTCCGCGACAAAAGCAGACTCGCGCCTCCACCCATTCCCGAAGCTCCCGTCTATCCGCTGACAGGCGCCGTCACAGATTCTGCCAATGCCTTCGATCCCTCCATCCGGCTTGGCTACGTTCAGTCATGGTCCCTGGGCTGGCAGCGTGAACTCAACAAAAACACGGTTTTCGAAGTCCGGTATGTGGGCAACCACGGCACCAAGCTTTGGCGGCAATACAACCTGAACGAAACAAACGTTATCGAAAACGGGATGTTCGACGAATTCAGGCTGGCCATGGCCAACCTGCAAGCCAACCTCGCCGCCGGGGGAACGCGCGGCGGAAGTATCGCCTATTTCGGTCCCGGTACAGGCACCTCACCGTTGCCGATCACACTCGCCTATCTCAACGGCCTGCCAGCCTCCGCTGCCAGCACCCCAGGCAGCTATACAGGGTCCAGCTGGAAGAGCACGACCTATGTCAACCAGCTTTTTCCGGGTAACCCGGCGCCCATCACCTATGCCAACAACCTGAACGCGGCAGCGGCACAGCGCAGCAATGCGATCAAAGCAGGGTTGCCGGCGAATTTCTTCGTAGTGAACCCCGACAAGCTCGGAGGAGCATGGACTGTCGATAACGGTGGAGGTTCCACATATAACGCCGTTACGGTGGAATTGCGCCGCCGGCTTTCCAAGGGTCTCCTTGTCCAGGGCAATTACACTTATGGGAAGGCGATGACGGACATGTTCGGCTCCAGTTCCTCGGTGGCCTACGCCTATTCGACTCTCCGCCGGCCTGGCCTGAGCAAGACCCTATCACCATGGAACATCACCCACGCCTTCAAGGTGAACTGGATTTATGAAATGCCTTTTGGTAAGGGAAAACCGATGGCCAGCAATCTGAACGGAGTGCTCGACCGCCTCGTCGGCGGCTGGGAATTCCATGGCATGGGCCGCGTCCAGAGTGGATCACCTTTCAACTTCGGCAACGTCCAGCTGGTGGGCATGTCGGTGGATGACCTGCGCAAAGCCGTACACATCTGGAACGATGACGCGGCCAAGATCACCTATTACCTGCCGCAGGACATTATCCTCAATACCCGGCGCGCATGGAACGTCACCTCGACCGGGTATTCCTCGCTGGGTGCTCCGCAAGGGCGTTACATAGCGCCGGCCAATACCGGGGGTTGCATCGGGCGCTACACCGGCGAGTGCGGTTACTCCAATGTGGTTCTTTTCGGCCCCCGTTTCGTCCGCTTCGACCTGAGCGCAGTTAAGAGGATCAAACTCACGGAAGGCACCAATTTTGAGATCCGTGCTGAGTTCCTCGACGCATTCAACAATAAGAACATCATGGTCCAGTCTGCAAGCAACGCCGCGACCAGCATCTCGGGCTTCTCCGGGGCGACGTTCGGCCAGACCCTTAACAGTTATCGCGATACATCGACGACGAATGATCCGGGCTGCCGCCTGATCCAGTTCGTCGCCCGCTTCAACTTCTAGCGCATCTCTAGTCGCCGAAGGGGAGGGAACTTCCCGGTTCCCTTCCCTTCTCCCCATTCGAAGATCGGATGGCTGCTCCAGACGAGTGCTTGAGTCCGATGAAGGATTCTCTGTCCATTCCTCTTCCCAAATCCAACTTTCCATGGCTTTTGAATTCAAGTTCTTTTAGATTGATGCCAGCCAATCGCTATCTTTCTGCTCGCCGCCCCGGATCCGGAATTCCGATCCGACGGCTTTATCGGAGGCCAAGATGAGGAATCCTGCCATTGTCATTCTGTTACTCATTTCCGCGGCGCTCGCTGGCACCGGGGCCGAAAAAAAAGCGAAGCCATGGACCGAATGGTCGCAGAAGGAGGCACAGAGGATTCTTGACGATTCCGCCTGGGGGCAGACACAGGTTGAATCGGATGTCAGCGAGATGTTTTTCACCCCCACAACGGGGAAGGATATATCACGCGCAGCCAAAGGTGCCGTCAACCAGGCTACCTCGCTCAATCTGCGCATACGCCTGCTCTCGGCGAAACCCATTCGTCAGGCATTCGCCCGCCTCATCGAGCTCCAGCAGAAAACACCTAATAAGCAGCTTTCGGAATCGCTGCGCGCCTTCGTAGAGAGGAATTTTGACCAATACATCGTGGTGGCTGTGGATTTCGACTGCAAGGACCAGCGCTACTCCGGCCAGGCCATGCAGCTTTTCAACAGCATGACCGCGGATGTGCTCAAGAACAATACCTACGTCGAGACCAAGAAAGGCCAGCGTGTGTTTCTCTCGGACTACAAAGCTCCCATCAATGACGGCATCGGGGCGAAATTCATTTTCCCCAGGACTTCGTCCGGAGATCCTTTCGTCACGCCCGAGAGCGGTGAGTTACGATTTTATTCGGAACTGACCAAGAGCCTGGTTCTGAACATGAAGTTCAAGGTGTCGGATCTCATGTCGGACGGAGTGCTGGAATATTAATGATGCATAAGCGTTGGATGCGTCCAGGTCTGGTTGTGATCTTCGCCTTTGCAGTGGGAGCAGCACCCGTCAGGGGTGATGAGGCCGCAGGCAAGTTCCAGGACACCTTCAAGGTAGACAAGACCAAATTGGCTGACAAGGGTCAGGGAACTTACTTCATTCTCGAACCCGGCTACAGGTTAATCCTCGAAGAGGGCAAAGATACTCTGACGATCACCGTCCTCGACGAAACTAAGCTGGTAGACGGTGTCAAGTGCCGCGTCGTCGAGGAGCGTGAGACCAAGGGCGGGAAACTGGAAGAGGTTTCGCGTAACTATTTTGCCATCGATAAGGCCACCGGCGAAGCCTACTACTTCGGCGAGGACGTGGATGCGTATGACAAAGACGGCAAAATCAAGAGCCATGAAGGCAGCTGGCTGTCCGGTGTGGAAGGCGCCAGGTTCGGGATGCTTCTGCCCGGCAAGCCCAGGATCGGTGCGCGATACCAGCAGGAGGTGGCGCCCGGGGTGGCGATGGATCGTGCCGAGGTGGTCAGCATTTCCGAGGTTGTCGAAGTGCCCGCGGGAAGGTTCACCCGCTGCCTTAAGACCAGGGAATCCAGCGGCCTGGAGAGCGGCGTGGAGGAGAAGGTCTACGCCCCGGGTGTGGGGCTGTTGAAGGATGGCGGCTTCAAGCTGGCCAGGATCGAGAAGCCGAAGGTGGAACTGCCCGCAGCCGCTGCGAACGCGTTCAAAAACGCATTCCCCAACGGCAGGATCCAGAAGCTCGACGTAGATGAAGAAAATGGAGTCATCGTGTACGACATCGAATTCACGAACGGGAAGGCCGAGCAGGAAACGGACATTGCCGCCGACGGCACCATTCTGGAGGTCACACTCGTCGTCGACGCAGACGCGGTGCCGCCGGCCGCGCTGAAGGCTATCGAGAAAGCCGCCGCCGGGGCGAAGGTCACCCGGATTGAGAATATTGATATCCGTTATGAGACTAAAAACGGCAAGCCGATCAAGCTCGCCCATCCCGTGAGGCATTTTGCTGCCGAGCTCATCAGGGGCAGCAAGAAGACAGAGGTTGTCGTGACTCTCGACGGCGCCCCGGTCAAGGAATAGAGACATTAGAGTTCAACCCATGGCAGATATTGACCTGGAAGGTGTCAACAAGCAGGTCCTGGCGGACACCTTTCGCAACCTGGTGCGGTATGCGCTCAGGAAGACCAGGCGGGACGTGGAGAAATTTGGTGTGACACCAGGAAGCTTCTCCATCAAGGCCATGGACGCGAGCTTTGCTGCCTGTGCGAACGCCGGACTATTTGCGCAGCAGTTCTCGCCTTCCATTGGATTGCTCCTGGAAAAAGCCCATCAGCGATCCTTGATCTTTCACTTCAGCTGGATATCCGGCGGCGCCCGGGAGTCCTTCGAGGCAGGGTTCGATCTCTCATACGAGCCAGACGGAGACCTGAAGGTAAGGCTGCTTTGGCTTCGCCTGCCTGAGCACATCCCCATTTCGCCGAGCGAGGCGGTCGCCGGCGGACCCAGGCCGCTGGACGAGGCAGTCGTGGAGCGGCTGCGTATTCTACAAAAGGGGAGGCTTGCGCCGTACGCCCCCCCGACGTAGCCTGCAAAGCAGGGTATGCAGGTTCACAGATCCGGATGGTCGGGCGCCACGATTCTGCCTCAAATACCGGCGCCGAGAGTTTTGAGGTTATCGAGAATGGCAGAGACACGCTTCGGGTCCAAATCGATTTTTCGATCATAGTTGGTTTTCTCAGTCCACAATCCCTTTTCATCGACGACCAACATCGACCATCCGTAGTCAAATAGTTGCTCCACAGCTCGTCGTCTACCTGGATTTTGCAGAAAATTCCCTGCTATTGCAGTCTGCCCGGCAAATACAAGCAGCTTTGCATCCAAGGTGGGATCGCCAGTCACTTGCGGGTGAAAGAGGCCAGAATGGACAGCGGCGCTAGTCACAATTGACCTTCGAACAATGCGCAATCTCAATGTCGATTTTACATAGAGCCGTATTTTGAGGGTGCCTCGAACCTCCATGAATTTGGGAGTTACATGAAGATAGAAATTCTGATGATCGTGGATACCAGCAAGCGCCGGGATGATAAGAGAATACCAGGCAAGCGAACCGCCATAGAGAGGGGCAAGCCTTTTTAGGATTCCAACATTCCTGTAATTAAGCAAGGCAAAACACAACACAACCCAAAGGAATAGCAGAGCACATTCAAACAAGGTCATTCCCATTATCGATGTCGTATGAATCATTATTTCAAACGCCGCTAAATGGAGCCGTAAAGTGATAAAATGGATACTAGTCGAGCGAAGGAGCCATGTGCAATCCCCGCAACCTACCGCGAGGATAATAATCTAGTCGGACAATACATCGTGCACAGATAGGACAGCATTGACCAGGTCATGAAAGGAGCAAGAGCCATGCCCAAGACTCCTGGAAAAGTTAGGACGCTGGACTCCAAGAAAGCCGCCAAGAAATCCCCAAACCGTACTCCCCGAAAATCCCCGAAATTCTCTGTTCTGGAGAAGAACATACTCATGTCCAAAGGAGTTTCGGAAGCCGAGTTCAAGAGGATCCTAAAGATCGGCATCCGCGGTCGCGGGGACTTTCGAAAGGTGGGCGACGCCGGAACCCTGGCATCACTCGCCGACCTACCTCTCGACACTGCCGGAAAAGTCATAGCCTGGGCGCTCGGCGTGGAGAATATCATCGTGGAGTCGGGCGATATCGTCCGCTGCGTATACTGCGGGACAAAACAGCCCAAAGACTACAAAAGCGGGGACCTGTGCGTATCCTGCGGGAAACAGGCCGAGCCTATTATGGCCTGCTACTGGTGCGGCTCGAGCGGGCCGGGCAGGTTCTGCCGCCGCTGCGGTGCCGAATTCGTTCCAAGCGGGGAACTGGAACTGGCAATCCTTCTCAAGCGCGATGGGCTCCCGAAGCAAGACATACCGGAAAAGCTGCGCGTCATGAGTCAAGCCGACAAAGACGTGCTCTGGGGGCGCGCGCGCAGGTACTGAGGCAGCGCATGGAACGAGCGGTCTGTGAACAGTGCGGCGCAAGACAGCTCACAGATTGGGAGCCTGGAGATTTTTGTTCATCCTGCGGCGCAGCAGTCCGCCGTGAGGTTCGCTGCGCCTGGTGCACAGAATGGATCCCCGCAGGCAGGTTCTGCCGTTCCTGCGGATGCGAAATCGTGAGCGATCCTCTTTATGGCGCTGCTCGCATGCTGAAGAGCGCCGGGGTGGATCGCTTTTCCATCGCTGGGAAGCTGCGTGAACTGGATCCGGAGCAGGTGCAAAACCTCTCGCGGATTTATGAAAGCCAGTTAGCCATCGTCCTGCGGCGCTGCGACGAAGCACGCCTCTGCGAAGCCTACCTGCTGCAGGGGATTCATTCCCGTCGTATCGAGGAGGAACTCATCCGGCTGCTGCCCATGGAAAAGGACGCGCTCCATGCGCTCGCTTCCGGTCCCGCCGGTCCTTTTGAGAGCCGGCCTGAGTTGCTTCCGGAAATCGCCGGGGGAAGCCCGATTCAAGTAACGCGCATGCTTGCAGCCATCGCACTGCTGCGCGAGGGGTGCACCAAGCGTGATCTCGTCGCTGCCGCCTCCGCCGCGCTTCACGCTCAGGATGCCGAGCTGGCACTCGAGGCGGCGCTTGGGCTGGCACACTGGCGCGTGAGAGGACTCCACCGGCAATTCTTGTTTGGCAGGCAATATGACGGCGGGGTCGGGATCGATGCCGGCCGCCTTGTCGAAATAGCACGCAGCGTCAACTCCCATTCGCCCCTTCATCCATGGGCTGCTGCAGCTTTTACGCTCGCCAGGTTTTCAGACGGGACGCTCCCGGCGACGGAAACGGCTGCGGAAGAGGAAGCGGAGGAATGGGAAATCTTTCGCGACTCACTTCGCGGCGGTCTGACATCCTCAGATCCGGACCTGCGTTTTACCTGCGCTCTGGCACTGGGAGATGAGGATATTCTCGCGGGCGAACTTGACGCCGAGGATGAACAACGCAGGGCGGTGGCGCGGCATTATCTCGCGCGCCACAAATCCCCAGCGGTGCGACACTGCCTTACGGAGGGCTCCAGAGAGGTTTGTACAGAGGTGTTAGACGATCTCTGGCCCCCGCTCCCCAAAGAACTGGTCGAGCCTGTTCTGAGGGCTGTCGAGCGGGGGGACGCCGATATGCGACTGAAAGGGGCTCACCTCCTTCAGCCGTCCTTAGATGAAAAAACGGTGCAAAGGCTCGTTAAGATCGCCTGTCGGGAAGCGGACACCCGCATCTTTGAGATTTTGCTGGGCGCGGAATCCCTGCCGGAGAGCAAAACAGTGATTCGCACCATCATAAGAGAAGGCCTTTTCCAAACCTTCATCGAAAAATTATCCAACCACATCGATTTTTCGGACGAAGCTGTAGCCAGGCTTGCAAATCCAAAAGAACCTCAACTCCTGGAATCCATGATACGACTAGCCGATCAACGAGTTGCAGGATGCTTTTAGCCGTGAAGAATCTGCAGAGCAAATGTCGAAATTATGTGCTTCTGGTCGTTTTCTGGCTCATGTTGCCTTTGGTGAGTACCCGGCGCGGCTGCGGGCCGATGCCTACGGGCACCTCTCCTATCATGGCTCTGCCTATGGGGGGCGCTGGTGGGGAGAGTGGATGAGCGCGAGGGCGGTCTCAACCCTGTTCGACGGTCCTGAAAAATTCCTTCAAGGCGTCACCCATGTCCTGAGAGATGCTGAACTGGGACAGATACACCTGCATATTGTGGAGGAGCTGTCCGAGCACTGGCCGGAGCTTGAGCCATGGGTCACCGAATGTCGCGCGGCGGTTGGCGATTTGATAGCCGCGCTGCTGAACCTTGTGAAGACAACATTCTTGGGCGATAAATCTCAGATTGCGGTGTTATTTACCGCGATGGCGCCGCTCTTTCCTTCCGAGGCGATCACCGCTATTCTGGCATTGCTCCGCGATCGCAATCTGCTCTCGAATCAATGGAATATCCTATACCGACTGAGGGACGGCTATCCGGTCTTCAGCCAATGCCTCAGGGAAAATCCTAAGGTGCTGGCGCAGATTATCGACGTGCTTCTCGACTTGCTTAAGGTCGATGACAGTGTGACAGACAGCATCAGGCCTGCGGCCGCCAAAATTCTGGAACAACTAGCGCTTACTTATCCCCAATTCCGGGAGGAAATCGCTTCAGAGATCGCGCCGTTGCTGCCGGACTGGACCTTCTTATCCGGAAGCCATGATGAGTTGGTCCAACTCGCGGAGGCGGTCGGCATCAGGATAAGGTCGTTTGAGGAAAATCAGTCGGCCTCAGCGGCGGAATCTGTGAATTCGCTTTCGGACCCGCAGCTCCCGTACCAGCTTGACCTTTTGGATAACGAAGAACTTTTGCCGGGCACTCCCCTTCCCACCCTTGCGATTTACTGCCGGTTCATGAAATCGATGGGCGAAGCCGCCAACCCCATGGAGAGGATGGCAGCGGCAGGAGTGACTCTGGAGCAATATCTCCAGTGCGTATCGGCCTGGGGTGAAATAATTTCTCGCCGCAGCGATGTCGCTATCCGTTATAGCCAGCTTTTGGAAGGATGGCTGGGAGACAGGGATTCGAACCCACACTTCTCCGCAAGTCATTGATTTTTCATGATAAAGCTGCAAAGTATTGATATTCCAATTACCTACGGATCGTCTCACTGGTCTCATTGTTCCACACAAGTCTCGATGGAACGTGATAGAAATGGACACCAAAAGGACACCAAATAGGAATCAAGCCACCAACCATTTGATTTCAAGACGTCTTGGCCTAATCGTCGGATACGGCCGCTTTTTAAATTCCACACATGCATGCCGCACGGAGGATTGCAGCGGATGACAAACTCGCCGGTGCTCTTGACGGGGGCGACGGGATATGTGGGCGGACGCCCTATCTTCTGTGGCAGCTCCGCCGCAATGGGGAGGCGTGCATTTCCGCAACCGTATCGTCGACGGCCCGAGCGGCATGCCCAGCCGCGCCGGGCGCGGTGTTTTTGCCGAGGCGCTGGCAAACCGTTTCCCTTATCTCCCAATCGAAGAAGAGGGTCGCCTGTGCGATCCGCCCCTGCGGGAAAACTGGATCGGGGGCGTCATGCGAACGTGCTCCAGAATATGGCCGGTTACCTCAAGAAGCAGCTCGATGAAGACTCGCGCCGCGAACTGACAGGCCTCATCGATGACTATCGGACCGGAGAAATTCCCCTGGTAGTGCCGCTGACGCTGCTGAAGCATTATGTCCGCAGGTCCGATATCCCCTATCTGACGGGGCAGGTCTATTTGAGCCCGCACCCCAAGGAGCTTGCCCTGCGCAACCACGTGTGAACCGGCGCAGCGGCAGGGGGAATTGCTCCCTCATGTGTGGCTCAGCCACCCATCTCGGAAGCATAGGCCAGAATTGCGCTGAAATCTCATTCTCATCCGGCGAGTCATCGCGGTTGAATGATTCCGCGACCGATCCGGATCTTTCACCTCAGGAGCTTTTCAATGGCCCCGGTCATTTCCGGGGAGTCGGGCGCCACGGCCGGCTCAAATCGCTGCACGACTTTTCCGTTCCGATCCACCAGGAACTTGGTAAAGTTCCACTTGATCTCACCCGCAACTGCAGGATTGGCATCCCTGGTGATGTATTGATAAAGTGGAGTCTTGTCCTCTCCCTTCACACTCACCTTGGCATAAAGCGGAAATGTCACCTTGTATTTGGTTGAGCAGAAGGTTTTTATCTCCTCGTTTGTGCCCGGTTCCTGGGCCCCGAAATTGTTGGCCGGAAAGCCCAGAATCACGAAGCCACGATCCTTATATTTCTCGTAAATGGCCTCGAGTGCGCTGTATTGCGGCGTATAGCCGCACTGGCTGGCGACGTTTACCATCAGGATCACCTTGCCCTTATAGGCCGATAGTGGCATCGGTTTCCCGTCGATGGATGGTAAAGTGAAATCGTAGATACTGGATGCGGCAAACATCGATCCTGAAACCATGAGTATCATTCCTCCCGCGATCAACTTCCGGAATATCCCTTTCGTAAGTCCTGTCATCGTTTTCCCTCCACAAATTGGATAGCCTCCACCTGCAAAGCACCCACGCACCTTGTTTTCAAGAAGCAGCACCCGCTCAAGGGACAGTCACAACCAGGGCGGTGCATCCGGCCTTCCCGATGCGGCGGTAGCTGTGCGGCACGCTGGAATCGAAATAGATGGAGTCACCGGCCTCCATGACGTTCTCGTCATCCTTGATCGTGAGGGACAACTTTCCCTCCAGGAGATAGATGAACTCGACACCGCCGTGCTGGTGGGCCTGCACTTGGCCCTCCGGCACGGGATTGAACTCGGCATAATAGGCATTGAGCTTACGTTCCAGGGCAGGAAAATCCAGGCTCTCGAAAAAAAAGGCCGCTTCGCGCGCTCCGGGCCGCTCCGGAAATCGCTGCCGCTCGTTGCGTCGCACCAGCGCGACCACGTGGCGCTTCCTCTCGTCTCCGAAGAAGAAGTCCAACCCCACGCTGAAGACCATCGAGATGCGCAGGAGGGTCGGAAGCGTTGGAAACAACTTTCCCCGCTCGAGCTTGGAAAGCAGGGCGGGCGAAAGCCCTGTGTGCTTGCCCAGCTCGACCAATCCCATGCTCTTCTTCAGCCGCAAAGCCCGCAGCTTCTCGCCTACTCCGTAAGCTTTGAGGCCCTGATCTATCGTTTTCGAAACCATACGCGATTACTCCTGGCCCGGAGTTTCCCGAGGAACGCGAGTACCAGCCGTTCCTCCAACACTCCACAACATTTGAATGATTGTCACATATTGAATCATCACAATAAAATATATTTCTTCTGTTTTTATCGCAGGCTCTGTCGCTTTTGTTCCTCTGAATCAAAAAGGAATCGTTCTTTTAACCAGCAGTCACACGAGACAAACAGAAAGAGAGCATTTGATTGAAAGTTAAATATATTATCACTATATTTACATCGTTGCCGGTGCCCCCGCTCTCAAGTGAGGGCGGTGACCACCGGCTCAAAGTGAGTCGGGAGGGTAATGAGTTATGAGAAAAAGCATGTGCATGAATCCGTTGTGGATGATGTGGAACTGGTCTCCGATGGCCATGATGACCTGTGCTCCGCGCGCGAAACAAGCGGAAGTCGATCTCAAAGACGTCGTTGAGACCGCCGCCGGGGACGCCTCATTCCAGACGCTGCTCAAGGCCGCCGGGGCTGCCGGTCTGGCCGAGGTTTTGAAGGGCACGGGGCCTTTCACGGTGTTTGCCCCGACCGACCCGGCCTTTGCCGCGCTGCCGGCGGGAACCCTTGAAGAGCTGCTCAAGCCCGAGAACAAAGCACGGCTGGCCGACCTGCTCAAGTATCATGTCGCGCCGGGTCGAATCCTGGCCTCGGAAGTTGTCCGGCTGCGCTCCGTTCGGAGCCTCAACGGCAGAGACCTGCCGATCCGTGCTCAGGGTGGGGTGGTCTTGATCGATGACGTCCGCATAGCGAAAACGGACCTTCTGTGCAGCAACGGGATTATTCATGTCCTCGACGGCGTGCTTCTTCCGAAGTAGGCCAATAAGGCGCCTCGCGATTAACGATGCGGGCCGAGGGGAGACGGTTCGCAATGTAACCCCTTGGCCCGTATGCGATGTCAGTGCGAAGATATCCATCCACGCGACAATCCGCTGACTGACTCGCCAAACTGACTACCAGGGATCCGCACCGGGTGTCGATGGTTTCCATGGCTTATGTAACGTGCACGGTGGGACATGCACTACAGGACTTTGGCGGATATGACGTAACTGAGCCATGACACGCCGCCGCATAGTACCGTGCCCCAGATCAAGTCCGCGACGGTGACGATCACCGGCCAGTCTCGGATCTTGGCAAGATTGGTCAGAAGGACGGCCTGATGACCATGCTTTTCAGTTGGCCGGCTTTCAGTCAATCCAACTTGAACGAATCTGTCCGGCTTGGAGGTGATCACGATCGGATTTCGGGAGGTGTGTATGGCAGGTAAGATCTTGATCTATGGCGCATCTGGTGGGATCGGCTCGGCCACGGCGAGAACTCTCCATGCTCGCGGCTATAATCTTCATCTCGTGGGCCGTGGCGCGGACAAGTTGGCCGCCATCGGCCGAGAGCTTGGCGCTGGATTCACTGTCGGCGATGTATTGGATGGAAATGTATTCGCCCGCGTTTCACAGGAGGCCGGCGAGCGCCTGGATGGTCTCGTCTATGCTGTGGGTACGATCACCCTGAAGCCTATCCATCGACTCGCCGAGGCCGATTTCCTGCACGACTTCCGGGTGAATGCCATGGGCGCTGCACTTGCCATTCAGGCAGCGGCCCCGGCATTGAAGAAAGCGGACGGCGTAGCTTCGGTAGTGTTGTTTTCGAGCGTCGCGGCACTACAGGGATTCACCTTTCATGCTTCCATCGGCATGGCCAAAGCTGCCATTGGAGGACTGACGCTTTCACTGGCGACTGAACTTGCGCCAAAGGTGCGCGTCAATGCGATTGCGCCTTCGCTCACGCGCACACGACTGGCTGACACCATCCTTTGCAATGACCAGACGGCTGCGGCAATCGCCGGACTGCATGCGTTGCAGCGACTGGGCGAGCCCCAGGACATCGCCGCTCTCGCCTCATTCCTGATTTCTCCCGAAGCGGCTTGGATCACGGGACAGATCATCGGTGTCGATGGCGGCCGCTCAAGCCTGCGGACCAAAGGCTGACGGATGATCGCAGACCACAGATCGTGGAGGAACAATAGGTGTTCCTGAACGGACTGGAACGTTCATCAGTGTGAAACAGGTTAAAATGGAACGACGATTCAGCGAACGCGGCTGGGTGTAATCAACAGATGAAGCGACTATAGGCCGAATGGTTACCTGGGGAGAGGAAATGAGCGCGGGCGAGAAAGATGAGAAAAAGGCCGGCAAAGAAGCCCAACTCAGTGAATACCGATGGACAGAGAGAGCAAGTAGCGCTCAAAGACAGGGCGCTCTCGGCCGCCGCTGAGGGTATCACCATTTCGGATGCGCGACTCCCCGCGAATCCCCTGATCTATGCCAACTCGGGATTCGAACGGCTGACAGGTTACTCTGTCGAGTCGATCATCGGCAAAAACTGCCGCTTTCTCCAGGGACCTGGAACGGATCCCGCGGCGGCGGAAGAAATCCGGCGCGCCTTGCGGGAGCAGCGCGAGTGCGTGGTGGAAATCTTGAATTACCGCAAAGACGGAACCCCTTTTTGGAACCGGCTGTCGATCACACTGGTCAGGGATGCAGATCATACGGTTACGCACTATATCGGCGTGCAGACCGACATCACTGCGAGGAAAAATGCGGAAGACGCTTTGCGCCGGGACAAGGAGGAGCTGGAAGTCGCCAATTGCCGGATGAAGATGGAATTGGAAAATGCGGCACTCATTCAGCGGACCCTGCTTCCACCGGCCCGCCTCTTGATGCCGGGAGCAAACCTGGCCTGGATTTTTCATCCCTGCGACGAATTGGCCGGAGATACCCTGAACTTCATCCCGCTGGATGACGAGCGCGTTGTGCTCTACGTCATCGATGTGTCCGGACACGGCGTAAGCGCTGCGCTTCTGTCCGTTACACTTCACCACCTGCTCGCCTCTCCGCCGGCACAATTTCCGGCCTTTCCTCAGAATACGGAAAGCGAGTCGCGCTTCGACATCAGTTCACCGTCTGAAGTCGCGAAGCAACTCAACCGGCGTTTCCCGATGGAAAGCGAGAGGTTGCAGTATTTCAGCATGATTTATGGAATCCTCCATTTGCGCAGCGGACACTTCCGTTATGTCTCGGCAGGACACCCTGCCCCGGTGGTTCTGCCGCGCGATGGCCGGCCGTTTTTGCTTCCCAATCAGGGATTTCCAATTGGTTTGATTCCGGATGTGGAATATCCGGAGGAGTCATTTGTTCTCAGTCCGGGCGACCGGCTTTTTATCTTCACCGACGGTTTCATCGAGGCGTCCGACAGCAGCGGCCAGGAGTACGGTGCCGGAGGTCTCCTGGATGCAATCGCAGGCAGCCGCTCTCTCTCACTTCAAAGCACTCTCAATTATCTGCTGGAGTCTCTCAAATGCTGGCATCGGGATCCCCGTTTCCGGGATGATCTCTCCATGTTGGGGGTCGAATACACCGGAGATGCTCAGCTTGCGTGAGGGCTTGCGGTCGCCGCGGCTGCTTCGACCATGCTTCGGGAGGTGAAGAGAAGTTCCAGGAGCCTATTGGGCGGCCAGGACGCCGGGGCCCTATCAGAGGAATCGGAGCACACAGCGGTGCCTGCCCCCGGAGGTGAGGCTCAGTTGTTCCGGTATCTTCATTTGGATATGGATTGGAGGTCCTGTGGATCTGGTGATGAAAGAAAAATCGAGTGTTTTGTTGACCGGAGCGACTGGCTATGTCGGCGGCCGACTGGGCAAAGCCCTGGAGGCCGCGGGAACCTCCCTGCGATGCCTTGCGCGCCGGCCCGAGTATCTGGCTGCACGTGTCGGCCCTGGGACGGAAATCATCCAGGGCGATGTGCTGGATTGTCCGTCGCTCGACCGGGCGCTCTCTGGAGTCCACACCGCCTACTATCTCATCCACTCCATGGGATCGGCGGGGCGCTTCGAGGAGCAGGACCGGAAGGGGGCGGAGAATTTCGGCAAGGCCGCACGGAACGCCGGCGTTCAACGGATCATCTATCTCGGGGGGCTGGGCGAAACTCGTTCCGGTCTTTCGCCTCATCTGCGCAGCCGCCATGAAACGGGTGAGGTGTTGCGCGCATCCGGGGTTCCGGTGATCGAGTTCCGCGCTGCCATCGTCCTGGGCTCGGGCAGTCTATCCTATGAGATGATCCGGGCGCTCGTGGAGCGATTGCCGGTCATGATCTGCCCGCGCTGGGTTCGGGTGCGGACACAGCCCATCGCCATCGAGGATGTCATCGCCTACCTGACGGCCGCGCTGGATTTGCCGTGCGGCGCAAGCCGCATCTTCGAGATCGGGGGCGCAGACCAGGTGTCCTATGCCGAGATCATGCTGGAGTATGCCCGGCAGCGCGGCCTGCGCCGCCTGTTGATCCCCGTGCCGTTTCTGACCCCTTACCTCTCCAGCCTGTGGTTGGGACTGACGACTTCTGTTTACGCGGGTGTCGGCAAAAAATTGATCGAAAGCCTGCGCAATCCCACGGTGGTGACGGATCCGTCGGCGCGCGAGATATTCCCGATCCAGCCGATGGGTCTGCGGCTGGCGATCGAGCGTGCCAGGCACAACGAGGATCGGGAATTTGCCGTCACCCGCTGGTCGGACGCCGGCTCTGCCGCCGGCGCGCTGCGATCCTGGGCAGGCGTGCAGCTGGGTACTCGCCTGATCGATACGCGCAGCGTGCATGTCGCCGCCCCGCCCGCAGCCGCCTTTGCTCCGATCCGGAGGATCGGCGGCAAGAGCGGCTGGTACTATGCCGACTGGCTGTGGCGTGCCCGGGGATTCATCGACCTCTTGCTGGGCGGCGTCGGGCTGCGCCGCGGGCGGCGCGACCCCGAGCAGCTCGCCGTTGGCGATGTGGTGGACTTCTGGCGCGTTGAGGCCTACAGCCGGATCAGCGGCTGCGGTTGTGGGCCGAGATGAAGGTTCCGGGGCGCGCCTGGCTGGAGTTCGAGGTGCAGGCCGATGCGGATGGACGCGGGTCCACCATCCGGCAGGTTGCGGTCTTTGATCCGGCCGGGCTGCTCGGCCAGATTTACTGGTACGGCATCTATCTCTTGCATGCTCGGGTGTTCGAGGGAATGCTGCAGGGCATCGCGAGCCGAGTGGAGAAATGAGAATACTCGTAACGGGCGCTACCGGATTCATCGGCTACGAGGTCGCGCGTCAGCTGGCGGCGGCCGGGACGAGAGCCGCCTTATGGTCAGCCGGCCCGAACGGGGCAGGCTGCTGGCGGGGCTGGACGCGGAGCTGGTGCAGGGAGACTGACCCGACCGGCCAGCCTCGCCCGCGCGGTCGCAGGCATGGACGCGGTCATTCACCTCGGAGCCCGCGCGACGTTTGAGGACATCTCCATGCTGCGGCCCACCATCGTCGACGGAACCTTGGCCTTGCCGGAGGCGGCGGCATCGGCAGGGGTGCGGACCTTTGTATACGCCAGCAGTCTGCTCGTTTACGGGAGCAGTCCCATGCGCAATCGGGCCGGGCAACACCGGCCCTGCCGCAGCTGGATTACGGGCGCGCAAAAGTCGAGGCCGAGGCGGCACTGGCATCCGCGGCCGCGCGCAGCCGGCATGCAAGGTGGCGGTCTTGAGACTGCCGCACGTTTATGGGGCGCGCGATCTCATGTTCGAGCAAATACGGCGCGGGCACCTCTTCCTGCCGGGCCAAGGCCACAATCTCTACGCCCACATGCACGTCGCGGACGCGGCCCGCGTCCTGATCGAAACCGCGAAACAGGCCTGGACGGGGATGTCCCCCCTGGCCGACACACTCTCCACCACCTGGCGCGATTTTATCGGCGTGATAGGTGATCACTACTCGCGATTCCGAACATATTGGATCCCCTCCTGGCTGGCGCTCTCCACCACGGCGGCGATAGGCGCGGTGTTGTCGCGGCGGAAACAGCCCACCATCATGACGCCCGGATCCGTCATCGGGTTCAACTTGAACCTCCCTGTCGAGCCCGGACTCGTGTGGAACGATCTCGGGATCGCGCCGCGCTATCCGACGGTGTACGAGGGCATACCCGCGGCACTGGACGAGTGCGTGGCGTTCCGTTGGCGGCATCCCGTGTTTGACCGGAACGGCTGGTGAGCGCCCAGGATCGATCCCCCTGCTGGCGTAAGAACCCTCGGTTGGCGAATGATCTCTCCATGCCGGGCGCCGAAAGCACGCGAGACGCTCAAACCGCCTGAGAACTCCGCAGAGGATCCCGCGACAGGCCATCAGCTTAAATTGGATTGCCATCTGATGCATGGTGCCCGGATAAATGAAGCAAAAAATGGTCGGCGAGCAGGGTTATTTCAACTGATTTGATCTTGGAGAAAATACTGTCTTGGAAATTGATCGTAGTTCACATATTAATTGCATAATATGAAAATAAATTTGCATATTGGTCAATGATCCCCTAAGATTCTAACTGTGCGGTTGAGAATGTAAATCAACAAATTGAATGACTCGGGGGATAAAGAACATGAAGAGTTTCAAGGGAGTATCGATTCTTGCAGCGGTGGCGGTTTTTTGCCTCGCGCTGGTTGCAGCACCTGCCATTTCCGCAGCTGAGGCGGGCAAGGACATCGTGGATACCGCGGTGGCGGCCGGGCAGTTCAACACTCTGGCGAAAGCCCTTCAGGCGGCCGGCCTGGTGGACACACTCAAGGGGGCGGGGCCCTTCACGGTTTTCGCTCCGACGGATGAGGCGTTTGCAAAACTCCCGGCGGGAACGTTGGAAGCCCTTCTGAAAGACATCCCGAAGTTGAAGGGAATCCTGACCTACCACGTCGTTGCCGGCAAGGTGATGGCAGCGGATGTGGTCAAGCTGAAGTCCGCCAAGACGGTGAACGGCCAGTCGGTAAGCATAATGGCCAAAGGCGGCAAGGTGATGGTGGACAGTGCCAACGTAACCAAGACCGACATCGAGACGAGCAACGGCGTGATTCACGTGATCGACTCGGTCATGTTGCCGAAAAAGTAAACCAAGCGTGCGATTGACGCAGGGAAACGGCCCCTCGGAAACATTCCGAAGGGGCCGTTTTCTTTCGTTTGTATGATCTCATGGATCTTTTGCGATGCCTGCTTATGACCGCATAAGTGGTTACAGCATCTTCTCAGTTCGGGCGGAGCGCTTGATGTGTTTGTTTGTCAACTTCAGAATCCCGGCGCGAATTGTCCGGCTGAAGTCTGAAGTATTGAGCTGGTGGGAGATTCTCGCGTCTGGGACGGTCAAGGGCGTTGTAGAATTGGGTGAAAGAAGATGGACAGATGGCCAATCAAGGTGCTGTTCGATGGTGAATGTCCCTTGTGCCAGAGGGAAATGCGTTTCCTTGGTCGACTGGACCGAGGACGAAATCGGATCGTAATCGACGACATCACCGCTACCGGTTTTGACCCGATCCAATATGGTGTCACGATGCGCGAGCTGATGGGGCAAATCCACGGAGTGCTTCAGGACGGGAGTCTTGTGAAGGGAATGGAAGTCATCCGTCGCGCATATGACGCAGTCGGGCTTGGCTGGCTGCTGGCACCGACGAGATGGCCTGTCTTGCGATCTATATCTGATGCCGCCTATGCCTGGTTCGCGCGAAATCGCCTTCGTCTGACCGGACGAACCGAGGAGTGTGATTCCGGGCGTTGCCGCCTTCCATAGACTGTCCCGGCGATATTCAGGGATCCGCCACTTTTTCTCCGCAACGGAGAGGGAGGCGGTCAATGACTCTGCGCAATGCCAGGACAGTTTCTGTATGCATTATGCCTCCTATACCTTGTTCCCGGACTTCCGTGAACCCGTATTCCCCACGGCATCCACCAATTCCAGATCGAATTCCGGGGCGCCAACGGTGACGATTCCCAAATAGCCGTCCACGGTGACAATGTCGTCGTTGTGAAGCAGTTCGATGGCGCCGGCCACTCCATTTACGCAGGGGAGGCCAAGCTCGCGGGCAATGATAGCCCCGTGGATCAGCATTCCTCCGCGCCGTTCCACAACCGCGGCGGCCAGGGGAACGAGGTGGGTCATCATGGGTTGGATGGCGTCGCAGACCAGTACCTCACCCGCCTGGAATTGCCCCAGGTCCTCCGCTGCGCGTATCCGCCGCACCCGGCCGGTTTGCAGGCCTGGGGCGGCAGGCTGGCCGACGAGCTGGCGCGGTGTTTCTTCAATCGCGGCCGCCGGGATGGTTTTTTCGCCTTCCTCGGCGGCGGGCAGCGTCACAAACCCGGCCGACGGCTGCCGCAAGGCTTCGATCAACAAGGGTGCGGCGTTCTCGCGCACGCCGGCTCCGCGCTTTATGCGGCTGGCCCTCTCCAATCTCCCGGCTGCCTCCTGAATCGCCCGCAACAGCTGGCTTTCTATCCGGGCGAGCAGCAGATTGTCGTTGTCACGGAGCCGCCAGCTGATCCGTCCAAGGGCCAACACCTCTTGAGCGTCCGCATGGCGATCCGAGCCAACTGCCTCCATGAGACGTTTCTCAAGCACCGGCACGGACAGGCTCCCCCGCGCCGGGGGCTGCTGCGCGCCCGAACCGGCGGCCCGGGCGAGTTCGAGAATGTTATGTAGGATCAAATCGGGCCTATCGGAAAGGCGCTCGGTGTCGTAGGCGATGTCGAGGAACTCCTCAAGCAGAGTTGAAAACCGATCGGCGAAGCTGCTGCTTTCCGGCAACCGGCGCAATTTTTCCAGGAGTCCCTTTTTCCAAATCTGTGGATCGTGCCCGGTTTCTAGGGCAGCGCCGTTTAACAGTTCCTTGAGTGGAACGTTGGATCGGACCTCGTTTGCGAGTGCTGCGATCGCCTCATTGCGGCGGACTGCCAGCAACGGTTCGCCCCGAAGGAGCCCGACGAACTCGTAAGGATCTTCGGGCCGCACGGCATCGTTGTAGTAGACAGCCAGGCGGCGCACCCCATGGGCAAACGGTATGAAGTCGTCCCGGTAGATCTTGCGCCAGCGGCATACCGCGGCATATCGTTCTTCCAGCGCAGCCGCGAGTTGTTCGTCGCTAAATGCATCAAGCGGCTCGGAGGCAAGCCGATTGCCCGCCGCCTCAAGCTCAGGGATCAACTCATCGGAGACTCGGTGTTGCAGGATTCGCAGACGATCCTTACCGGGACGAAGGGTGAGGTAATAAGCCTTCTTGTCGTCAGAGGAGGCGTGCGGCGCAGTGATTGGCCTGGCTTGGAGCAACGTTAGCCGATCGCCCCGTCCGGTCCATTCCACATCCGGCGGCCACCCAAGCAGCGACTCGACATTTTCCAGAGTTTTCGCCAGCGAGCCCAGATGTTCGTCCTCCAAAAGCGGTAGATTGGATTGGTCGTCCACGCGGGCACCGGGCTTGTAATAGAGCACCTCGCCGGTAAAGCGTTTCAGCTTCCAGCGATCCGGCTCTACCTCGCCATCCACAAGCCCGGAGCAAAGCCCGGGCACGGCTTCTATCAGCGCATGGTCTGCTCGGGATTCCACGGGATCGCGCCCGAAAGCTACGCCCGAGACAGGCTCGCTCCTCATTGGCTGGAGCAGCACAGCCATACTGCTGCGCACGGGATCGAGAGCCAATTCACGGCGATAAAGCATGGCCGCGTCCGACCACAAGGAAGCCCACACCAGACGAACGGCATCCAGGACCGGCGTGAATCCCGTGATTCCCAGATAGGATTCGTGAAGCCCGGCGAAGGACCGCTGGGAGGAATCCTCCCCCGGCGCCGTGGAGCGAACTGCCCAGCGCGTCTCGAGGGGAAATCCGCTCATGGCATCTTCAATTTCTGAGGCGATCTCAGGAGGAACGGCCGCGGCAGTGAAGCCGGATCGAATGCGCAGTGAAGCATCCCAGATCTCTTCCCAGCGCATATCTCCAAAGGCCTTGCGTCCCAACTCCATCCCGATCAGATCGCCCAAGCGTGCCGCAGCAAGGAACCTCTGGTAGGCCTCGATCGTAAGGCAAAAACCTCCGGGCACAGCAAAACCGGCCCGCGCCAGCGCGGCCAGGCGGGCGGCCTTCCCCCCGATGAGCAGTTCGTGCGTGTCCGTAACCTCCGCAAGGAAAATCACGAAGCGCTGCCGGGTACCCATTGACGCACCTCCTGGAAACGGCAGACGTGAAAATACCGAATCACATCCACGCAGACAAGGGCCGAGGATTGGGCCCTGACGAATGCGGCGAGGTGCGGATGACGTGCGGTCAGCAGCCCGCCCCAGCAGTCCGACTCCGTTCCCGCTGCGATCACCCGGGCACGGCCGGTGGCCGTAACGGCCTCGATTCGCATCATGTCGGAAGGGGAAGTTGAGCGGCTGTCGACCACGAGCGCAACGTGTTCGCACTCGGTGAGCAGCCGATACTTGCGGGTTGTCACCGGGGTGGCGAAAACGATCGTCTTGAGGTCATCGCTGGCGGCAAAGGCTATGAGCGAGCCATAAGGCTGTGACTGAGTTTGGGTGGACAGAACGGCATAGCTTTGCTCCATGAGCAATCTGCGAATGCGCACGGGAGTCGAGCATTCCTCCTCGGCGGTATCTTGCGATGCCATGACATCATTAACACTCGGAACATCCTCAGGCAGGGTCATTCTTGACCTCCTTTCCGGTTCATTGAATGATTGGAAGGCCAGCGAGTCTTTAAGTCACTTCAGCAGATCCGTATCGTGTCAAGCGACGATGTTACCAGCTCTAGCGAATCCATGCCCAATAAATGCGCAAACCGAAGTCGGAAGGCCCATTCCCGCGGGGCTGCTGCCTCATCGCTCAAAACGGAGATTCCTTGCCAAAGGCCTGCGAGTCACATATCCTCGAAAACATTGCGACAGGAAACGGCACAAATGAAAAGAGGAAGCTGATGGCATCGAATGAAAAAGGCATGCCGATTCACATCGGCATCTCCCAGTGTCTGCTTGGCGACCAGGTGCGCTTCGACGGCGGTCACAAGCTGGACCGGTTCATCACGAAAACGCTCGGGCAATACTTCGAGTGGATACCTGTCTGTCCCGAAGTCGAGCTTGGGCTCGGAACACCGCGAGAGACTCTGCGCCTTGTCCAACTCGACGAAGGAGTTGGCATGGTGATGCCGAAGAGCGGCAGGGACTGGACCCGGGAGATGAATCAGTACGCAAAGATCCGGGTGGCCAAATTGGCCGGGGAGAACCTGGCCGGGTATATTCTCAAGAGCGACTCACCCAGCTGCGGAATGGAGCGGGTCCGCGTGTACGCGCCCAGCGGAATGCCCACGCGCAACGGCATCGGGCTTTTTGCCCGTGAATTGCTCCAGCATTTTCCCGACCTCCCGATCGAAGAGGAGGGTCGCCTTTCGGATCCGCGCCTGCGCGAGAACTGGGTCGAGCGCGTCTTCGCCTACCACCGCTTGCGGGACCTCTGGGAATCGAAATGGACGATCGGCGATTTGGTCGAGTTTCACACCGCGCACAAGCTGGTGCTGCTGGCCCACTACCCAAAGGCTTTCGCGGACCTCGGCAGGCTCGTGGCCGGGTCGAAACGCATACCTCGACAGGAACTGCGCAAGCAGTACCAGACGGAATTCATGGCGGCCCTGAAGATTCTGGCCACCCGTGGGAGGCATGCCAACGTCCTGCAGCACATTGCGGGCTATTTCAAAAAACAGCTGGACGAAGAATCACGGCAGGAGCTGCAGGATCATATCGCTGACTACCGGAAGGGCTATTTGCCGCTGATCGTGCCTGTGACTCTGATCAAGCACTACGTCCGCCAATTCGGCGTCAGCTATCTTGCGGGGCAGGTTTATCTGAATCCTCATCCGAAGGAGCTTGCTCTCCTGAACCACGTTTAGAGCAGCGTCAGGTCCGTTTCGTGAGCTCCTTCAGCATTTCCGCAACCCGCTTGGCATCGAGCACAGGATCGACATCCTTTTCGATGGCACGAATCCGCAAATCGGGATCAATAATGAAGGTCCATCTTCTCGACATCCTCACTACGGGCATCTTCGTACCATATTGCTTGATCGCATCAAGTCCGGGATCGGCAAGCAGAGTGAAGTTGAGGTTATGGTTTACCTTGAATTTCTTAAGAGCCTCGACACTGTCTGCGCTTACGCCGAAGAGTGACTGGAGTTCGGAGAGCGTGAGGGCGAGAAAGTCCTCATCCGGCGCGTCGTACTGCTCCCGGCTGATTTCGGGGCCGAGCTGCGCGATGATTAGGGATTCGCCGTTCGGGGCGCGTTCCGGCGCTTTGGTCTGCTCGAAAGCAAGCCAGAGAAGCGGGCGGCTGCGGTCTTCGGCGATCAGGGCGTAGGCAGGCGGTTCCGGTGCAGGCGCAGGAAAGCCGAGCAGGACGGTGATGCAGGAACAGTAAGGCACGGCGCACAGTGCGTCACGGCGCGCTGACTGTGTTTTGGTATTCTGCAGGCGGCTGGCGACAAGCAGATCGGCAGCCTGGGGAGCGGGGGCGCTTATAATTACGCCGTCAGCCTTATCTACTTCTTTGCCGTCGGTATCCAGCAGCTGGATCCACCCTACTTCCTCCTCCAACGCGCCGATTCGCGTTTCGAAGCGAATTTTCGCGATGCCGGCGGGCAGGGTGCCCGCGATAAGTTTCGGCAGCGTCGTCAGGCTGTGCGATAGGCGAACGCACGTTCCTGTGCACCGTCGGGATCGGGCGGGAACAGTGTTCCGTCGTTCGCGTACAAGCGAACCGGCAGTGTTATCCGTCCCAGATCTTCCGTTGGCAGTTCGAGCAGCATCACGTCCGCCAGCGCAGAGCCATGCGGCTTGACGACCTGTGCGCCGTGATCGAGGGCGCAGCCGTTCACGCGCCGCGTCGCGACACGCCCGCCCAGTGCGCGGCTTTTCTCAAAAAATGGTAATGTGATGCCCACTTTCACAGAGCGACCGCGCCGCCGCCAGCCCCACCATGCTTGCCCCGATAATCGCCACACGTTTGCTCACGCGTTCACCTCCGCCAATAAACCCGCCTGAGTACGCCGATGAAAATGGAGAGGATCGTACCTACCTTACTTCTCTCTACATTTCCCGACGCCCATCCAGGGCTGGTTTTTGGAAGGATGGGCATTTCGCCGCTATGGCTGCTTCCCCCGGTCACGATATGGATTGTGTTGGCGGAAACATCGTTCCGAACATCCCGCCGCACCGGATCGCAACATAGATGAACTGGTGTTTTCCTGAACCGGCGAAACCCGCCGGTCCTGCCACAGGTCCGAAGAGTGCAAGTTTTGACCTCTTTTCGGCTCGTCCGGATCCATTGCGGGTCACAGGATCACTCCCTGTAAATCAAAACATCTTGCCACCGCTCAGAACATATGAAGAGGTTGTAGCTGGTTCTGCGGTTTAAAACGCCGCTTCATTCAATTCGCGGCACAGCCCTGGGCCGCAACCAAACAGGTGAAGCCGCCGAGGCGTGACCTTCTTGCGGAAATGCCAGGCTCTGCGGACCTCGATCGTCAGCGGCCGGTGCCGTGCTATGCTTGTGCGGGTTGCGGTTTACGTCGTCGAAGGATTGTGGCTGGCGGAAAATTCCCATGTTGGATCTCATACTTATTCAGGTCACGGTAGTCGCGATTTATGCCAGCCTCTGGTTCCTGGTTGGTCTGAGCTTACGAAGGAACGACGTGGCGGATGTCGCATGGGGTGCGGGGTTTATCGTTCTCGCCCTCGCGGGACAGTTCGTGGTGGCGGCGATTTCGATCCGTGGACTACTCGTCCTGACGCTCGTGACCATCTGGGGCCTGCGTCTCTCATTGCACATCGGTCTGCGGAATCGAGGAAAATCCGAAGATCCGCGCTACCGGAAGTGGCGCGAAGAATGGGGGGCTCATGCGACGGTAAGGGCGTTTTTCCAGGTGTTCCTGCTCCAAGGTTTTCTAGCCGTCTTTATCCTCCTCCCCGTGACTTATGTCCTGGCTCATCAAAATTCCGATTTCACCTGGATCGATGTTCTCGGCGCCGCGGTCTGGCTGGTGGGTTTTGGTTTCGAGGCCATCGGAGATCGACAGCTGGCTCAATTCAAAAATGATCCGGGCAACCGCGGGCGGGTCATCACCTCGGGGCTCTGGAAGTACACGCGCCATCCCAACTACTTCGGTGAGGTGGCGCTGTGGTGGGGCGTATGGCTGATTGCGTGCTCAATTCCCGGCGGCTGGATGACCGTTTTCGGTCCGGCCACGATTACCTTGTTAATCCTGTCTGTGTCGGGCATCCCGCTCCTCGAGAAGAAATACGAAGGAAACACCGAGTTCAAGGAGTACCAGCGGCGGACGAGCGCATTCTTCCCGTTCCCGCCCAAACGATGAAGAAGGTCGATCATGTGGCCTTCTATAAAGATATTTCTATTCCTGCCGCCAGGAGACTTCTCATGATCCCGGCCCGCGATGAAACTGTTCTGTTTGATTTCACCCAACCGGATGCGCGCCCGTGGCTTCCGATCGACGATGCGGTCATGGGTGGAGTGTCGCGCAGTGAAATGCGTATCGAGAACGGCCGGGCTATATTTGCAGGAATGGTTTCACTCGACTTTGGAGGCGGCTTCGCTTCGGTGCGCTCCAGCCCGGGATCCTGGGACATCGGCACCTGCACCGGAATCGAGGCGTTATTGCACGGCGACGGTCGGCGCTACAAGCTTGCGCTGAAATCCGATCCCGGCTTCGATAGTGTGAACTGGCAAGCGGCATTCCAGACGCGCTCCCATGAACGCCAAGTGGTGCGAATACCATTTCAGGATCTGATACCTGTTTACCGGGGATTGCGCGTTTCGAACGCTCCGCCCTTTGATACCCGCCATATCGCCACCTTCGGATTTCTCATCTCCGACAGGCAGGCGGGTCCGTTCCGGCTGGAGATCGAGCTCATCGTCGCATACCGCTGAAGGAAACAGTTCCTGGGTGTGCGCGCGGATATCCGGCCTTGACTTAGGGTTCCCGATGGATCGGAGGTGCGGAAGCCCGCGCGTCCATTCGGCCCAGACGAATCCCGGCGGCCCGATTCCGTGTTGTTTCACTTGCGCTCACCGGTTTAATCTCCAGATCGCGAGGTTGAGCACGGTGGCGAAGCTTACCCACAGCCAGTAGGGAACCAACAGCGCCCCGGCGAGCGGCGAAATCGTCCAGAAAGAAACCAGCGCCCCCAGAATCGCTGCCCACAACGGGACGATATCCACCAACCCGGCCAAAGGGCTACGCAATCCGAAGAAAAGCGGCGACCAAAGGGCATTGAGGGCGAGTTGGAGGGCGAAGAGCCCGAGAGCGCCGGCTCCACGATCGAATCCCCGCTCGCGCCAGACCAACCACGCCGAGATAGCCATCATCAGGTAGAGCACCGTCCAGACTGGGCCGAAGATCCACGCGGGCGGATTCCAGGCGGGCTTGCGGAGCGTTGGATACCAGATTCGAACACCTCTACGCAAGGCATCGCACCGGATTACCTTCGGCTTCGAGCGGCCTGAGAAGAGCCGTCCGCCGATACAGCCGCTGGCGCCTGTCAACAGAATCCAAGGTTTCATGGCTGTTTGATCGCGGCCAGCGCTTCCAAGGCCCGCTCACGTGCCAGCGCGTTAATGACGATTGGCCGAGGATAACCAGGAGTGTCTATCTCGGACACCCAACGCCTGACATAATCTCCCAGATGGTCAAATTTTTCTGCCTGCACTGCAGGGTTAATGATGCGGAAATACGGCGCGGCGTCTTCACCGCAACCGGCCACCCAATGCCAGCCAAGCGTGTTGTTGGCGAGGTCGGCATCCAGAAGTGTGTCCCAAAACCAGCGTGCGCCTTCGATCCAAGACAGCAGCAGGTCTTTGACCAGGAACGAGCCGGCGACCATCCGCACCCGGTTGCGCACCCATCCGGTAGCCCACAACTCATGCATTCCGGCATCCACGATCGAGTACCCTGTGCGGCCGCGTTGCCATGCCTTGAGTTTGCGCGGACTTTGCCGCCAGGGAAGCTTCTCGAATTCAGGACGCATTGGCGAGCTCGCGGTATGTGGGAAATGATAAAGCAAGTGGTGGGCGAACTCGCGCCAGCCCAGTTGGCGGATAAATGCATCGGATGCCATGCTGCGAGATTGAGCGCATGCGGCCCACACCTGGCGGGGCGAGATCTCGCCAAAGTGCAGATGGGGAGACAGGCGAGAGATTCTGGCATCCGCGGGGCGGCCGCGTCCTTCAGGATTATTGGCGAGCGCCTTACCGAGGAACCTGTGCAATATCGACAGCGCGCCGGCTTCGCCCGGTCGCCATGCCGCACGCAGCCCTTTCGCCCAGTCAACGACGGGTTCCAAGGCCAGCTCATTCAGGCGGAGAGATGGCAAGGGTCTTGCTTTCTCGCAAGTCGGCGCAGGCAGAGGCACAAAGCCAGGAACTGCAGACCAACACGTCCGCCAGAATGGGGTGAACGCCCGGAACGGCTTGCCGCTCCGGTTCCTGATTTCTTCCGGTTCAAAAAGTAGAGCAGAGTTGAAGGCCTTGACGCACAGGCCATCGAAGAGCAGAGCCTTTTGGATGCGCTCATCCGAAGCCTCAAGGCCAAGATCAGCGCCGAACACTGACGCTGTTTTCCTTTGCCCCTAAAGTCTGCGAGCGTAGCGAGCTAAGTACAAACGCTAGGTATCAGAGATGCCGGCTATGGACACCAATGAAATATTCGGCTTGTAAGTGATTGAAAATAAATTAGATATAGCGATGGCTGGGAGACAGGGATTCGAACCCCGATTAAGTGGTCCAGAGCCACCCGTCCTACCGTTGAACGATCTCCCAGCAGCGGGCTAATTTTATGGAAACAAGTCGCAAGATTCAAGATCAAACCGAAAGCCGACAGCACCAAACAGTCGAAGATTTTTGCTGCAGCTGACTGCTGATCTTATTTGCTTTGCTGTTTTTTCTCGATCTTCGCCCAGGTGTCCTTCAACCCGACGGTTTTGTTGAAAACCGGCTTCCCGGGAAGAGAATCCCGGTCCGCACAAAAATACCCCAATCGCTCGAACTGAAAGCTGTCCCCAGGTTGAGCCCCTTCCAGACTCGGCTCAAAAAGGCACCCGCGGAGCGACTCCAGGGAATGGGGATTGATATGGGATTTATAGTCCTCCCCCTCTGCGGTATCCACAGGATTTTCCACGGAAAAGAGCCGATCATAGAGCCTGACTTCTCCCGGCACGGCATGCGCAGCGCCGACCCAATGGAGCGTCGCCTTTGCCTTGGGACCTCCTTTATATCCAGGGTTGAGAGAAGCCGGATCGTAGGTGCAATGAATCTCGGTCACGAGCCCGGTGGAAGGATCCTTTTCAAATCCGACACAGGTCACCAGATATCCGTATCGCAGTCTGACGGTCCTGCCCGGCGACAGGCGCAAGAACTTGGGCGGTGGAATTTCTCTGAAGTCATCCTGCTCAATATAGAGCTCTTTCGAGAACAGGATTTGGCGCGTGCCCGCAGCCGGATTTTCGGGATTGTTTACGGCCTCGATCTCTTCGACCTGACCCACCGGGTAGTTGTCGATGACGAGCTTGACGGGGCGAATCACCGCCATGGCCCGCCGGGCTCGCCGGTTCAGGTCTTCACGCACCGAGTGCTCGAGCCGGGCCACATCCACAATGTTCTCTTTTTTTGCCACGCCGATCCGCTCACAAAAAGCGCGTATCGATTCCGGGCTGTAGCCTCGGCGGCGAAGGCCGCTAATGGTAGGCATGCGCGGGTCATCCCAGCCGCTGACAATTCCATTCTCCACAAGTTCCAGCAGCTTCCTTTTGCTCAGCACCGTATAGCTTAGGTTCAGGCGGGCGAATTCTATCTGCTGGGGGTGGCACGGCACCTCTAGTTCATCGAGCACCCAGTCATAGAGCGGGCGATGGTCCTCGAATTCCAGCGTGCAGATCGAATGAGTGATCCTTTCGATGGAATCCGAAAGCGCGTGGGTGAAGTCGTACATCGGGTAAATGCACCAGGAATCGCCGGTTCGGTGATGAGACACCCGCCGGATCCGATAAATCGTCGGGTCGCGCATATTGAGGTTGGGGGAACTCATGTCGATTCTGGCCCTCAAAACATGGGCACCGTCTTCGAATTCTCCTGCCCTCATTCTGAAGAACAAATCGAGGTTTTCGGCAACCGTCCTGTCGCGGTAAGGGCTGTTTTTGCCGGGTTCCGTCAGGGTTCCGCGGTAGGCGCGTATCTGATCCGCCGTCAGGCTGTCGACGTAGGCTTTTCCTTTTTTGATCAATTGAATGGCATATTCGTAGAGCTGCTCAAAATAATCGGAAGCAAAATAAAGCCGGTCACCCCAGTCGAATCCCAGCCATCGAACATCCTCCTCGATGGATTGGACATACTCCAACTCTTCCTTGCAGGGATTGGTGTCGTCAAACCGGAGATTGCATTTACCATCGGGGATTCTCGCCGGCAATTCCGAAATTCAAACATATGGATTTGGCATGGCCAATGTGCAGATAGCCGTTGGGCTCCGGAGGAAACCGCGTATGTACACGTCCCTCATTTTTGCCCTTTGCGAGATCTTCTGCCACTCGCGACCGGATAAAATCCAGGGATTGCGGGGCCGCCGCATTCGCTGGAGCCCCGCTTTCAGCAACAGCCCCGTTGTCTTTGATATCCTCGTCGCTATGCCCAGTCATGATATGCCTCTGCTAATGGCTTGATATAGGGTTTCCCGGTGTAAGTGGATATCTTAGAAGATGCAGGTGGGAATTCAAGGCCAAATGGGTCACGAGACTGGGCCGCGCCGGATTCGGTCAGATTGGCATCCGAACGGAAACCTTTCCCGGGAAAGGGTGTCTATCCAGATGGATTTGCAACTCTGAAGGTCGCCGACCATCTTAAGGACTGAGAGGCGGAGGGAAGGGGCCGGATTCGGGCGGCGGTGAACAAGTTCGTTTGCTGGCGCAACAGCAGCTTGAAGGAAGCAAATAATTAGTTGTTTGAATCCGAGCAATAACTTAAAATGCGCGCAATCTCTGTCAACGAAGGGGGATGTAAATCCATGAGACGGAATAATACGAGATTGTTACTAGCTTTACTGGCCGGAATGCTTGTGATGTCAGGTATTCCCGGCTTGGCGCAACAGCCCAAGAGCAAGAAACCACCGGCACAACCTGCCCAGGAAGAGCAGGAGTACACCGAGGAAGAGTTCGACGCTTACGAAAAAGCCACGAAGGAGAAGGAGCCGGATCCTGAAAAGCGCCTTGTCCTGATCAACGCATTCATGGAGAAATACCCGAAGTCCAAATTGATGCCGCACATCGTGCGCGAATATCAAGTGCTCATGTTCGACTTCAACCAGAGCAAAAACTGGCCTCGCCTGCTCGAGATGTCCGAAAAGTGGCTCAAGGACCACAAGGACGATGCCCAGTATCTGGACTATGCTGCTGCGGCAGCACAGAATATGGGCAACCACCAAAAATTCATCGAATATGGCGAAAAGGTCTATGCGCTGAAACCGACCAACGAATATGCCTTTTACATTGCCCAGAGCTACAAGAAGCTCGATAACAAGGCGAAGTACATGGAGTGGACCGAGAAAGCACTGCCATTCCCTCCTGAGGATTTCGGCGTCCGCATGGAATTTGTAGACAAATACGCCAAAGAGAAGAACCTGGACAAAGCCGCCGAGTATGCGAAGCTGGCTCTGAAATCGCTTGAAATCGCGAAAAAGCCCGCCTCGATACAGGATGCCGAGTGGCAGAAGTGGACCACGGAAACCCGGAAGAGTTGCTATTATTTCATCGCCCTGAATGCCTATGAAAAAGGGAAATGGCAGGAAACGATTAACCAGCTAAACCTGGTTCTAAAAATCGATAAGAAGCACCATGCCGCTTATTACTATATAGGCCATTCTTTGTGGAAGCTGGAGAGGGTGGAGGAAGCGATCGAGGCATTCGCCAAGGCGGTTCTGCTAAAGGGTGAATTCAGCGCCCAGGCGAAGAATTACATGGAGCAGCTTTACAAAGCCATCCACAACAACACTCTTATCGGGATTGAAAAGGTTTACAACCGGAATGCAGCGGAACTCGGTGTAAAGCCCCCGTCGAATTGATCGGAACAAGAAATAGCGCGGGATGGCCGGACGCATTTTTCCGACTATTCCGCGCTTTTCTATTTCAGGGGCCTGGCGCTGCTGCGGCGCTGATAGGCTCGTCCGGCTTCCAGGCGAGCGACAGCCCGGAGCAGGGCAAGTTCTGCCCGGGCGTAATCCGTATCCGGATTCTTGGATGCGAGTCGCTGTTCGGCCCGGTTTTTGGCCTGTTCGGCCCGGTTGATATCGATGGTTGAGGCCGGCTCGGCTGTTTGCGCCAAAACCACCACGCGTTCGGGAAGCACCTCGAGAAATCCCCAGAAGCAAGTGATCGTTTCTTCGCGGTCTCCGGATTTGAAGCTTATGGAGCCTATTCCGAGTTCGGCGAGCAAAGGCGCATGCCCGGGCAGAATTCCCAGGTATCCCCGGGTGGAGGGTACCGTAACCCGATCTACGGTTCCGCTGAACAGCAGCTTATCAGGTGTCACGATTTCGAGGTGAATATTTTCCGGCAGTGCCATAAATCCTTCGCAACCGGCTAGCTCTGCGCCTGAGCAGAGTCGCCGGCTGAAATCAGCTGAAAATTTGATGGGCTTCAGAAGCCCGCCCCCCCTTTTCCTGGAGAGCGGCCGTCCTGTTCCCGCAGTTGAAGCCGCTTAAGCAGCAGACAGCTGTTTGGCTTTTTCCAGCACTTCCTCAATCCCGCCAACCATGTAGAAAGCCTGTTCCGGGATATGGTCGTAGTTGCCTTCGCAGATCCCCTTGAAGCTCTCTACGCTCTCCTGTACCGAAAGATATTTACCGGGAATTTGGGTGAACTGCTCGGCGACAAAGAAGGGCTGGGAAAGAAACTTCTGGATCTTCCGGGCCCGGTTGACCGTGAGCTTGTCGTCTTCGCCGAGTTCGTCGATGCCCAGGATGGCGATGATATCCTGAAGATCCTTGTAGCGCTGCAGGATGCGTTTGACCTCGCGTGCAACGCGATAGTGCTCTTCACCGATTATCCTGGGATCCAGGATGCGTGAAGTGGAAGCCAGCGGGTCCACGGCAGGGTAGATCCCGAGTTCCGCAATCTTACGCTCCAGGTTAGTGGTCGCATCGAGGTGGCCGAAAGTAGTGGCCGGCGCGGGATCGGTATAATCGTCCGCAGGCACATAAATCGCCTGGATCGACGTAATGGATCCATGTTTGGTGGAGGTGATGCGTTCCTGGAGCTCGCCCATTTCGGTAGCGAGGTTGGGCTGGTAACCCACGGCCGAAGGCATGCGTCCCAGCAGCGCCGAAACCTCCGATCCGGCCTGGGTGAACCGGAAAATATTGTCGATGAACAGGAGGACGTCCTGCCCTTCTTCGTCACGGAAGTATTCGGCAACGGTGAGGCCCGTCAACCCGACACGAAGCCGCGCCCCGGGAGGCTCGGTCATCTGGCCGTAAATCAGGGCGGCCTTGTCGATGACTCCCGATTCCTTCATCTCCAGCCAAAGGTCGTTCCCCTCGCGGGTCCGTTCGCCGACCCCGGCGAAAACAGAAAATCCACCGTGGTGAGTGGCAATGCGGTTGATCATCTCCATGATGATGACGGTCTTGCCCACTCCGGCGCCTCCGAACAGGCCGATCTTTCCACCCAGAACATAAGGCTCCAGGAGGTCGATCACCTTGATGCCGGTTTCAAGCATTTTGGTCTCGGTGGACTGCTTGGCAAAGCTCGGGGCCGGGCGATGAATCGGGTAGTGTTTGTCCACATGGATCGGTCCGAGCTGGTCCACCGGCTCCCCGACCACATTGATCACACGCCCGAGAGTGCCTCGTCCCTACCGGCACCATGATTGGCTCGCCGGTGTCGACGGCCTGCATGCCCCGCACCATGCCATCGGTGGGCTGCATGCTCACGCAACGGACCCTGCTTTCCCCGAGATGCTGCTGCACCTCCGTAATGCACTTTATGGCCCCGCCGGGGATCTCTCCCTGGATGATGACGCTGTTATAGATGGCGGGCAGATGCTTTTCCTCAAACTCGCAATCCACTACCGGGCCGATGATTTGAACTACTTTTCCTATGTTAGCCATTAGGTTCTCCTGATGCTCAACCGGAATTCGTACGACGGTTCCCCTGGTTTCCCGACCCGGCATTAACCTGCGGCCGATGCGGCGCCGCTCACCACTTCGATCAGCTCTTTGGTGATGCCTGCCTGTCTTACCTTGTTCGCATAGAGGGTCAGATTGTCTATCATCTCGGAAGCATTGTTCGTCGCCGCATCCATCGAGGTCATGCGTGCCCCCTGCTCCGACGCGGCGGCTTCCAGCAGAGCGCGGAAAACCTGGGCCTCCACGTGTCGAGGCAACAACCGTCCCAGGATGAGGTCGGGCGGCTCATCGTACAGGTACTGGATCCGTCCTTGGGGTTCGACGTGCTCCGGGCGGTGGATCGGAAGCAGGCACTCGAGCACAACCCGCTGCTGCACGACAGATTTGAATTCGTTATAAACAAGCCAGATCTGATCTTTCTCCCCGTTGCTAAACTCGGCGATAAGGTCGCTGGCGATGGCGGCAGCATCGGAAAAGGTCGGATTCTGCAACACCCCGATGGCTTCATGGCGAATGGAAAAGGTCCGGCGCCTGAAGAAATCGCGCGCCCTCTTGCCGACAATGTTGAGTTCGATATTTTTGGAGCTGTGCCCGGCCAGGAACTCCATCGCATGTTTAATAATATTGTTGTTGTAGGCTCCGCAAAGGCCTTTGTCCGCGGTTATGACCACCAGTTCGATGTTGCGCGGCTCGCGCACCGCCAGGAGAGGGTGGCTTTTCTCCGGGACCCGAACTGCCAGGCTGTCCAGCACCGACAGCATCTGCCTCGCGTAGGGGCGTGCGGCGATGACTCGGTCCTGAGCTTTCCTAAGCCTCGCAGCCGAGACGAACTTCATGGCACGGGTGATCTGCTGGATGTTTTTGGCGCTGCGAATGCGCCGGCGTATATCTCGGGTATTCGGCATGATTCGACCGCTATCTCATTTTTTGGCCGAGGGTTTTTCGGCAACGAATTTTTCCATGAATTCACTCAACGCGCCCGATAGTTCCTTGCGAAGCGCATCGCTCAGCGCCTTCTCTGCGGCCATTTTCTGCAATAATGCCGGTTTGGCCGAATCCAGGAACTTGAATAGGCCCTTTTCGAAAGCGCGGATCTCGCTCACCTGAAGACTGTCGGTGAAGCCCTGGGTTCCGCAATAGATCAAAATGATCTGCTTGATCACATCCAGCGGCTCATACTGATTTTGCTTAAGGATTTCGGTAAGCCTCTCTCCGCGGGCCAGCTGGGCCTGGGTTGCCTTGTCGAGATCGGATCCGAACTGGGCAAAGGCGGCCAGTTCCCTGTACTGCGCCAGTTCGATGCGCAGTGTCCCTGCGACCTGTTTCATCGCCTTGATCTGCGCATTGCCGCCGACGCGGCTGACCGAATTACCGACGTGAATAGCGGGGCGGGTGCCGCCGTGGAACAAGTCGGCCTCGAGGAAGATCTGCCCGTCCGTGATGGAGATCACGTTCGTCGGAATATAGGCAGAAATATCGCCGGCCTGGGTTTCGATAATCGGAAGAGCCGTCAGCGAGCCGCCGCCCTGCTTGGCGCTCATTTTGGCGGCGCGCTCGAGGAGGCGCGAATGGAGATAAAACACGTCTCCCGGGAAAGCTTCACGTCCCGGTGGCCGCCGCAACAGAAGCGAAATTTCACGATAAGCCGCCGCATGCTTGGAAAGGTCGTCATAGATAAGCAGAGCGTGACCGCCGCGATCTCGGAAATATTCGCCCATGGCACATCCACAGTAAGGAGCGATGTACTGCATAGTCGCCGGATCGGAAGCTGATGCCGAAACAACGATCGTCTTATCCATGGCGTCGGCATCGGTCAGGGTTTTTACCACTTGGGCGACAGTCGAGCGTTTCTGCCCGATCGCCACGTAAATGCAGATAATGTCCGTGTTCTTCTGGTTGATAATGGTATCGATGGCGATGGCTGTTTTCCCGGTCTGCCGGTCGCCGATGATCAATTCGCGCTGGCCGCGCCCAATCGGGATCATCGAATCGATAGCCTTCAGCCCCGTTTGCAGCGGTTCCTTTACCGGCTGCCGGTCCACCACGCCAGGGGCGATGCGCTCAATCGGAGCATATTCCGAGGTGTTGATGGGTCCGCGATCATCGATCGGATCGCCGAGGGCATCGACCACCCGGCCGATCAAACCTTCGCCCACGGGCACAGACATGATGCGCTTCGTGCGCTGGACGATATCCCCCTCGCCGACCAGAGTGTATTCTCCGAAGAGAACCGCGCCGACGTTGTCTTCCTCAAGGTTTAGCGCAATCCCTTTAACACCGTGCGGAAAATCCAGCAATTCGCCGGACATGACATTGTCGAGGCCATGAATGCGCGCAATTCCGTCCCCAACCGACAAGACCGTGCCAACTTCGGAGACAATCATCCCCGACTGGTAGTCTTTTATCTGTTCCCTTAATATTTTGCTGATTTCATCGGCCTTGATCTGCATATTCCTTCCTCACGGATTCGCCGGCGCCGGCAGGTCGCCAGGCCGGGGCTTGGCGTTCTCTGCGAACGCCGGAACATCAATCCATCAATCGCTGTCGTATTTCGGATAGCTGCCGGCGGACGGAGCCATCATAAACTGTGCTTCCTACCTGAACCACCAGCCCGCCCAGCAATTCCGCGTCGGTTCTGGCGCTCAGCTTCACCATCTTGCCGACGACGCGCGAAAGGCTCTCCCCGAGGGTCTTAACTTCCATTTCGGAAAGCGGCTGCGCCGAAGCCACCTCGGCTGCCACAATTCCTTTTCGCTGGTTCAGCAGGCGCGAATATTGATCCACGATGTTTTGAAAGTAGCGGATCCGGCTGTTTGCCAGCAAAACCTGCAGGAAATTCGCCGCTAGCGGTCCAACAGGGTAGAGCTCAAACAATTGGGCCAGAACCCTTTGTTTGGCGTCACGAGGGATCGACGGGTTATCGAAGGCATCCAGAACCGCAGGAACGGTTTTGAATACTTCACTGTAAAGTGCGAGATCCCGAGAAACCGTACCTTCGTCTTCGCCCCCGGCAACAACATCAGCGAGGGACCGGGCATAGCGCAAAAACACCGTGGAAGAAATCATGCCTTCCCTCCGAGCTGATTCACGAAACTTCCAAACAGGCGGCTGCGGTCTTCGGGATTGATCTCTGCTTTAATCTTTTCTTCGGCCATGGCCACCGCAAGCCTGGCCGCGTGTTCCTTGAGCTCAATGTTCGCGGCCCGCGTCATTCCCACGATTTCCTGCCGGGCACGTTCAACTATCTTCTCCGCATCCTTTTCCGCCTCAGCCACCAGCCGCCTGTATTCCTCCTGGGCCTCCTTCTCTGCGGCAGCACTGAGCTTCCGGAGTTCATCGTCGAGGCCCGCCAGCCTGGCCTCCATCTCCGCCAGCTTCGCTTCGGCATTTGCGCGGGCCTCTCGCGCCTCGGCAAGCTGAGTCTGGATCGAGAGCGTACGGCTGGCGTAAAATTCTTTCAGCGGTTTCCGCGCGATCCAGACCAGCACGAGGATAACAAGAACGAGATTGAAAATCCTGCCGATGGTCAGCCAGATACCCCATCTATTGCCGGCTTCCTCAGCGGCCATAGCGGTTTGCGGTAACCATAGGTACAAAGCTGCAAACCCTGCAAGGAGCTTTAACTGTAGTGTTCGCGCTCTCATATTTTCCTAACCGGCTCCCTAACCTTCCTGGGAGAATTCAGTAGCTTGCTGCACTCTTGAACTATCTTTTATTCGTCTGGAGCCCATCATCTTTGGGTTCTCGCCCGGTCTCCGCTCAAGGAAATTCGGGGATTGCCTGCCGACTATCAGGCGGATCGCTGCAGGATCAAATCGGCGATGCCTCGAGCGATCTCTCCGGCTTCCTGGCTCAATTTGTCCTTGGCAACTTTCACCTGGGCTTGAATGGATGCGCGGGCATCACCGACCAGATTCTCCGCCTGCTGTCTTGCGAGGGCTATCGCTTCAGCGCGCTGCTGCGCGGCTTCGGAGCGCCAATGCTCCTGCAAGCGGTACCCATCGTGGCGAGCAGACTTGATCGTTTCCAGGTATCGGTTCAATAATGCAGTCTGATGATCGGTTTTTTTGCGGGCTTCTTCCATCTGGCCGGACGTTCGGCTTTCACGTTCTGCCTGGATTTTCAAAATAGGCTTGAAGAGGAGGTAATTGAGAGCAACAACCAGCGATAAAAAAAGAAGGATCGCCGCAAATAAGGAGTAGTCCAGACTGATCATCGGGCACCTCTTGGCTTTCGATCTTCACTCCCCGCCGGCGGACAAAGACAATGATCGAAATCCGATACAAGAACGGCAAAAACTATCACAGCGCCCTAGCTCCGTCAAGGAGATTCAATCTCCGGGAGAGCCTCATATTGTCTTAATACTCAAGTAATTAGCACGTGCCCGGATACTTCCGTGAATGTTCGACAATATCTCTTTTCGCATCGCAGGACGTGCCCTGCCGGCCATGCTCCAATTCCGAGATTCTTTTCAGAAAATGCCGATCCGCGATTTTCAGGCCTACTCACACCGGTTGGCCGGTCAACGGTGATATATTGGGCGCATGAAGGGAAAATGGATGCCGCTGGCTGCCGCCGGGATTGCCATGGAATCAATCTGGGTGGCAACCTATGCTCTTAGGCCATTGCGCGATCACACGTGGCCGTTTCTGCTCCTCATGCTCGCAGCCTTCGCTCTCTGCTTTTGGAGCTACTGCCGGCTAAAACTGGACGACAAAACCTCGGCGATCTTGGCGCTGGTGTTTTCCCTTCTTTTCCGAATAACCGTCCTGCCTGCCCATCCGGACCAGAGTGAAGACGTCTATCGGTATATTTGGGATGCGAGGGTAGCGGCAATGGGGATAGATCCGTTTCGCTTTCCTCCGGAAGCCCCGGAACTGGCACACCTGCGCGACTCTCAGATTTTCCCGGCTATCAATTCTAAACCTTATGTAACCGCCTATCCTCCAGTATCGCAGGCTCTTTTCCGGGCTACCCGCTTGTTTTTCGGCGAGAACGTGATCCCCATGAAGGCGGTTTTCAGTTTGCTCGAATTCGGATCTATCCTGATCGCCTGGCAATTAATGCGCTGTTTCCGACGCCCCCTCCAACCGCTGTTCCTGGTGGCGTGGAATCCATTCTTTGTTTTTGAGTTCTCGCACTCGGGGCACTCGGATAGCGGCATGATTTTTTTATTGCTCCTTTCGATCTGGCTCATGACATGTGCTCGATATCACGCAGCGTTCGCTGGCTTTGCAGGCGCTGTTCTGTCGAAACTGCATCCGCTCCTTTGGGTCCAGCTTTATGGCCGTCGGATGGGATGGAGAGCGGCTTTGACCGGTACCGCCGCCGGTTTGGCATTGCTGTCTTTTTATTTCACCCCCGCAACCTTTATCCGGTACGTCCAGGAATTGAGGCTTTATTATAGGCTGTTCGAATTCAATGCCGGGATCCACTACCTGCTGACTTGGATAGGTCGGGTGGCTTTCAACCAATCCTGGGACCAGCGGACAGGACCCTACCTGGCTGCTATGTTGATCATCACCACGCTGGTGATCGGCTCGAAATTCCCCCTCCGCAAAACTGAAGACCTGGTGCACGCAGGCTTCTGGATCATGACCGCAGACCTTTGTCTTGCCACCACAGTCCATCCCTGGTACTTGTCCTGGGCAGCCTTCGCCCTCCCTTTCTTTCCCTATGCCTTCATGTTTTATTGGACCGGCTCGGTCTTTCTCTCCTACCTGGCCTACCAATACCGGCCGGTTTTCGAACCCGGGTGGGTCCAGGTCGTGGAGTACCTTCCCATGTTCTCGTTGATGATTTATGAGATTGCCAGAAAGGGACCTCTTCTACCTGCAATCGGGTTTAAGCCGCGCCAGTGAAATGCGGTTTTGAGATGCATGAAGCTGGAATCGGGGGGCTGCCACGGGGAATTCGAGGAAATTTTCAGCCGGAAATTCCGCCCCCGGAGCTGAGAAAGACATTCCGTCCGGGGTGGGGGATTTCGATTCCGGCGGAGCGAAAGGCTGAATGTATCCTCGTATTCAGGAAATCCGTGGCGAGCCCGGTGTCAAGGTAACTCCCCGCGAAGCAGACAAGCCTCAGGTTGAGCACCGAGGGTCCAAAGGATGAAAAGAGGGCGACGGGGGCCGGATTGCGAGCGATGTAGGAACATGCAGCCGCGGATTCGATCATCAGTTTTTTGGCCGTTTCGTTGTCGCTCCCTTGGGATATTCCGATTTCGATTACGACTCTGGTTCGAGCGTCGGGAGAAGACTGGTTGGTGACAATGGTTCTGACCAGAATGGAATTGGGGATGATGAGGGTGTGTCCTTCTGGGGTCAAAACAGTCGTACTACGGATGCCGATGGACTGGACATCGCCCAGTTCGCCACTTTGCAGCAGAATCCGGTCGCCGATTTTAAACCGGCGGTCGAGCATGATCGTAAAACCGCCGAACATGTTCGCCAACGTATCCTGCAGGGCGAGACCGACCGCGAGGCTGCCGACTCCCAACGTGACCAGGATGGACTTGATGTCGATCGAAAAATGATCCAGTACAATAACCAAACCCACAACCAGGAAAATCAGCTTCAGGCTTTTGTCCGCCAGAGGCAGCAGTTCGCGGGCAACGGTTTCACCCTCTTTTTCGCCTGCAATTCGCTCGCTGTACCACCCGAGGACGATAACGGCGATGGTTGTAACCGTATAGATTGCGATCCCTACCCCCAGGACAAACAGGACCCCATCCAGGAAAGGAAGAAGACCGAACTTGAACCGGTGCAGCGCGGCGTAGCATCCGACGAGGAGAATGATAAGAAACCCGGGGCGGCGGATGGCATCCACTATGCGGTCATCGAGCTGGGACGGGGTTCGGCCCGCCCACTGACGCAGCAGTTTTGCATTAAATAGGAGGTATATTTGAGCGGCAGCCCAGGCCGCTATCATTACAACCAGCGTCCAAAGAATGTCCTGCCAGATCAATTTCTGTAACAACCAGCTCATCCAGGACACCATTTCCGCCTCCAGGGCTGCGGTCTCAACCAGCCGACTGCGGCCAGTTCAACTTTTACGCTGTCTGAAAATCAACTCCAGGAACTCCATCCGTGTTTCCTGTTTCTGGAAGGTTCCCAGCATGGAACTGGTTATGGCTCGGGAATTCTGCTTTTCAACCCCGCGCATCATCATGCACATGTGCTGCGCTTCGATCACGACTCCGACACCCAGCGGCGAGATGGTGCGGTTGATGGTATCGGCAATCTGAGTGGTCAAGCGCTCCTGCACCTGCAGACGGCGGCTGAACATCTCGACGAGGCGGGCAATTTTACTCAATCCGATCACTTTGCGGTCGGGAAGGTAGGCCACATGGCATTTGCCGAAAAATGGAAGCATGTGATGCTCGCAGAGGCTGAAAAAGTCGATGTCCGAGACAATCACCATTTCGTTGTATTCGACATCGAACAGGGCATTGTTGAGGACCTCGGCTTCGTTCAGCCGGTATCCCCCGGTCAGAAATCGAAGGGCGCTCTCAACCCGCTGCGGAGTATCACGCAAGCCATCCCGATTGGGGTCCTCCCCCAGTTGCTCGATAATCTCTTTAATCTTTTCTTTCATGATTCCCTCCACCGGCTCTGCTTTGGTGGACAAACCGTTCAAAAATACCTCGGGAGAGAGGATCGCAGGAATAGTTTTTTTCCGGATGCCACTGAACGCCGAGGATCCAATGATCCGTGTCCGCCCCCAGTACCGCTTCAATCACCCCGTCCGGAGCTGTGGATATTGCTTCCAGCCCTTGGCCCAGTCGTTCGATCGCCTGGTGGTGGGTGCTGTTCACCTGCGTTTCAAGCCCCCCGGCGATAGTCGCAAGAACGGATCCTTCCCGGAGAGAAACGAAGTGGGCCGGCCCTCCCCGCGTCCGCTCGTTGCTGTGCTTGATCGGTGAGCGAATTCGAGCCGGGATGTCCTGGATGAGCGATCCTCCCCTGTACACGTTAAGGGACTGCAGGCCGAAACAGATACTCAGGACAGGGATTTTCTTTCGGCATGCCGCTTCGAGAAGGAAGAAGTCCGTATTGTCCCTCAAAGGTTGCACCCGTCCGCATTCTTTTTCCCGCTCTGCCCCATACCGGCCAGGATCAACATCGCTGTTGCTGCCGGTCAAAAGGATCCCATCCAGACATTCCACCAGCGGACGCAGCGTTTCCGGCTTCTCAAGAAGCGGGATCACCAAAGGAAGGCCTCCGGAACATCGGATCGACTCCATATATTGGCCGTTCAGGCTTTGGATCCCCTTCACGGAGGAATCCATGCAAGCCGGCATCCCTATCCATGGAACATCTCTTCCCATAACCGATCATCCCCGCTTTCGCGCCCTGCCGAATCCCAGTCGAGCAAGGAGAAGTATTTTACCATTCGGTATTTACAACGTTCAGGGAAACAATATAGACTTTTTTTATGGTTGCCCCCCTGGCCTCGGCGAAACGCCTGATGAATGCCCTTGGACTCGCTGCCCGAGCCATGGTCGACTACCGCGTTCCCCGGGATGCCGCGGCAATCTCCTATTTCAGCCTGTTCGCTTTCTTTCCGGCCGTCCTGGTGATCCTGGCTATCGGCAACGATATTCTGGGGCTGCTCGAATTCGAGAAAAAGGCGGTCATCGAGGGGATTATCTCCATCTTCCCGATGTCCCGCAATTTCATGGACGCCAACTTGAGCCAGATCACGGAGCCGTCGCCAGCCCTGGTTCTGAGTTGCCTCATCATCGTAGCTTGGACTTCATCCTGGGTTTTCAGTTTCATGGAGGATGCTCTCAACCGAGCGTGGGGAGTCGCCAAGCGTCGGACTTTCTGGCAGAGCAGAGTCCGTATGGCCGGGGTGGTTCTTTCCGGAGGCACACTGTTGTTTGTTTCAGCATTGATCACGGCCTTCGTTACAGAGGCGCGCAGCAAAACGACCGACAGCATGGGGTACGCCGGCGATGAAATAATTTCCGTGTTATGGTCCATACCGCTTCTGACGCTCAGCCTCCTCCTTGCCATCCTGGTTTTTTTCTGTATTTACAAATTGATGCCGGACCGGGAGGTATCCTGGCGCGAGGCAATTTCAGGCGCGTTGGTTTCCTCCGTCCTTTGGGAAGCAGGAAGCTATGTTTTTGTAAGAATATTCCCTGCTCTCGACTACGAGCGCATTTATGGCCAGATGGGTGCCATCGTGGCGCTAATGGCGTGGATATACACATCCAGCATTATCATGCTGTTCGGTGCCAACTTTTCGGCCCAATTGCACAAGCCGGAGGAAAGCGATTCCCCGGTCGCCGGCAGGACGGATATCAGTGTTGGCGACACCAGAGGTCAATTAAACAATGTCCGGTCCTTTCCACGATCACGGTGACATTGCCCTGTGAAGCTTAGCCTCTTTGATTTCGATCTTCCCGCAGAACAGATCGCACAACATCCGGCCCCCACACGCGACGCATCGAGGCTGATGGTCATTGACCGGATCAAAAAGACCTGCAAGCACGGTATATTTAAAGATTTGCCCGAGATTATGGGCACAGAACACTTCCTGGTAATGAACAATTCCAGGGTATTCCCGGCCCGCCTGAAAGCCCACCGCCCCGGCCGGGCCGAGACCATCGAGTTACTCCTCGTCAGAGAGGCGGCCCCTGGAGAATGGCTGGCACTGGTCAAGCCCGGGAAGAAAGCGACAGCCGGCGAGAACCTGGAAGTAGGAAGCGAAAGGATCCTCGTTGAGGCGATCCGCCCCGACGGAAGCCGCCTTATTCGTGCATCAGATGGCGACCAATTTCGCAGGATCATCGAATCGGTCGGCGAGCCTCCCCTCCCCCCCTATATTCGCCGGGGGAAAGACGAGGACTTAACGGAAGACCGCAACCGGTATCAGACAATATATGCCAAGCGCAGCGGTTCAATCGCAGCTCCTACTGCCGGGCTGCATTTTACTCAGGAAATACTGGATCAGCTTGATTGTAGAGGAATACGAAGATTAGAGATCCTGCTTCATGTTGGAATTGGAACATTTCAGCCGGTGCGCTGTGCGGAAATCGAGGCTCATCGCCTGGAACCTGAGTATTTTGAGATCGATGACGCTACCGCTGAGGCCATCAGGACGGAAAAATCCGCAGGGAAAAAACTGACCGCCGTCGGGACAACGACCACACGAACACTGGAAAGCTGGATGCGGAGCGCAGGCGGTAATCCGGGCGGGGCATCGGGCTACTGCGATCTTTTCATCTACCCGGGATTCAAATTCCAGGCGGTCGATGCACTTCTCACCAATTTTCACCTGCCCCGATCCACGCTGTTTATGCTTGTGTGCGCTTTTGCGGGGCGTGATTTCATGCTCGACTGCTATAAGGAGGCTGTCCGGGAGGGGTATCGTTTCTTCAGCTACGGGGATTGCATGCTGATCCTCTAAAGACCGTGAGTCTGCTGACGTTAATCTGCTGATTTAACTACAGTAGTAGTAATTGATGTTTCTTTTGCAGACAGGTTGAAGTGGCTTGAAATCTGATTTTGAAGGATAATGAAATATGCGCGAACGGCAGGCGTATTAACAGGTGGTGGTACTCAGGGGGTTGCAAATGGAATGCTCAAAAGCTCGAATCCTGCTCTTCAGGAATCTGGATGCGGAACTCGCCGCCCCGGAATCGAGGGAGTTGGAAACACATCTCTTGGGTTGCGATGCATGCTCCCGTGAAAAGCGGCTGCTTGCGATACCGCGCAAGATCGGCAAAGCCTTGCCGGTGCTGCAGCCGTCACCCTTTTTTTATACCCGGTTGAAAGCCCGGCTGGACAGTGAAAATCAATCGGTCACGATCTGGCAGATCATGCTGACTCTTTCGCGGCATCTTCTGCCGGCTTTCGCTGCTGTTACCTTGGCTCTGCTTTCAGTTTTTGCATACTATCAGGTTCGCGAGCCGCAGGAAGACACGGCTCAGTCTTACGACTGGATTCTGCAGTCGCTGGACCGGCCTCATGTCATGCTTCTCGGCGGGCAGGGGGATGTCAACGACGAGGTGGTCCTTGGAACAATCGCGGAAGACGATGAAGGGACCAAGCCAGCCTCGGCATCGGAAAAATCCAATACCCCATAAACCGGGGCCGGGAAAGTAGTGGCGATATGAAGTCAAAAATGAGCGCGGGCCTTATTATCATGATGACCTTCCTCATGGGAGCGGTCGCGGGAGCAGCCGGTTATTACATTTACGACGTTAAGGTTGCCGCGGCCAAAGCCAAGCCTCCGGCGCGTCCGCACGATGTAGTCGGCGAGATGAGCCGGGCGTTGGAACTGGATGCCGACCAGTCGGGCAAACTAAAAGTTATTTTCGATCATGGCCGGGAGCGCCTCCGGGCCTTATCGAGCCAGTACGCGCCTCAGACCGACGCTATCCGCCAGGAAACACGCCAGGAGATCCGGAAAATACTGACCGAGGAGCAGAAGGCCAAGTACGAAAAGATCGTGCAGGATATAGACAAGCGGCACCGCGCACACGAACATAAGGGAAACCCCTGATTTTGCCCTGCAGCTGCAATGAGTCCAAACCCCGAATAATCCCCGTTAGCATTGACGCCCATCGAACCCTGGGTATAGTCATTCCATCCCTGGTACGGCTCGAGCCGCAGTCAATATCGTAACGCGCTGAGCGCCGGCATCCAGCAGAGCCATGGAGGCGCTGCCTGCGGTCGCACCGGTGGTCATCACATCATCCACCAGGAGAATCCGCTGGCCGGCAAACGGCGCGTCTTTTTGGCAGTAAAAAGCGCCCCGCATGTTTTGCCGTCGTTGAGCATCGCTCAAACCAACCTGCGGGTGGGTGTTAATTCGGCGATGGAGGTGTCCGGACATCAGCGTCAAACCGGTGAATGCGGCCACTCCGCCTGCGAGAAGCTCGGCCTGATTAAAGCCTCGCTCCCGTCTGCGTTGCCGATGAAGCGGAATAGGAGTCAAACAATCGAAATCGGAGGGGCACCATATCTCGAGAAGCGCCTGAGACATCAGGGTCGAAATGGGGCCGGCAAGCTTCTTGCGCCCCTTAAATTTCAGCGCTTGAAGGAGCTTGCTGAACTCGCCGGTATAATAGCCGAATGACACAGCCCCGGAGAAAGGGGGCAGAGCGACGCAGCAGGCACCGCACAGCTGGTGCGGCTCGATCGCGCAAGATTGGAATGGCATCCCACAGGCCGGACAACAGGAAGCTGATATCTTTTTTTGGAGCACTTTCCCCCAGCAGGGTCGGCATATGCCTAGCTCTTGGGTACGGCTCACGGGATCCGAGCAGATGAAACATATCGCCGGATAAAAGAGATTCAGGATGCCGTTGGCAATCTGTCTAAAGGCCGAATCCTGCTGGGGTGGCCATGCGGGATACATTTCAGATTCCGCCATGACATCACCAGCCGATGCCGGGCCTAATCTTCCAGGCGCCCTCTCTCGTATTTACCCTGACATTCAATGCAGTGTCTGGCCCATGGCACTGCCTCCAGCCGCTTCGGTTGAATGGGCTCTTCACAGTGAATACACTCACCATAACTCTGGGTATCGATCCTGTGGATGGCATCGTCGATCTGTTGCAGGATGGCGCGATCCCCGGAACTCTTCCCGAACAGGAACTCCTTGGTATAGGATTCCACCGCCATATCGGCCATATCCTGAGTATCGGGCTCTTTCTCCCGGCCGTAACCCTCCGTGCGTTGCACCATGTGGGTGAGGGACTCCCGCTTCCGAACCAGCAACTCCCTGAAGTATTCAAGCCTTTTAGCTTCCATGATGATTGCCTCTCGCGCCGCTATTTATGATAGGGCAAATTGCGTAGGATACTGAAAGCGCGATATATCTGCTCCAACAATAAAACCCTGCACATTTCATGCGTCCAGGTCATCCTGCCGAGGGAGAGGCGGAGTTTTGCCCGGGCGATAATCTCGGGGCTCAGTCCTTGGGCTCCGCCGATGACAAACTCTATTTCCCGCGTCGCCCTATTCAGCTCGGACTCAAACCAAGCCGCCAGATCGCGCGAGGAAAACTCCCGGCCCGATTCGTCCAGCGCAACGATCAGACTGCCTTTGGATAACGCCTGCCCGAGACGGGCGGCCTCTTCCTCGATCCATTCATCCCGTGAAAGCTTTTTTCCTTTTGAAGCGTCACGGACTTCCACCATATCGCAGGCGACCAGATGCCGCGCGCGGGCAAGATAGTCGGCAGCGAGCGATGCCAACGCGGGATTTTTCGTTTTTCCGACCCAAAGAATCCTGATTCGCATGTCCAGGCTTGCGCTGCCGGTCAGCCGTCAAGGGTGACAATTTTATAGAAAGGGATAGTGCAATTCAACCCGACCGCTCGTTGGATTAATCCCGCCGCAGGTGCTCATCCTCGCGAAAACGGATGTGCAACGTCCGCGGCTCCGCCGTGCCTGCAAGCCCTACAAATTCAAACATCCGCTCCGGCTTTCCTGCGGGTTTTCGGCGCGGCGGGCTTCCGCACGCGCGGGGTGAGAAGCTTCTTCACATCGAGCCTTTTGCCGTCCCGCCAGAGACGTTCGAGATCGTAATAGGCGCGGGCCTTCTTGGAAAAAATGTGAACCACAAGATCGTTGTAGTCCAGCAGCACCCACTCGCCGGTTCTGTAGCCCTCGATATGATTGGGTCGAACTCCATTCTCCTTCATCTTTTTTTCGATCTCATCGGCAATGGCCTGAATCTGGCGGGATGATTCCCCGGAACAGAGGAGGAAGTAGCTGGCAAAAGAAGCAATCCCGGAGATATCCAGGACCAACAAATCGACTGCTTTCTTGTCATCGGCGGCCTTCAGTGCAATTTTTAATTCTTCTCGCATCGCTCACCATAAAGATGAAGTTTCTGGATATATCGGGATATTTCAACCGGGACTAGGGCATCGATTGAAATTCCGGAAGCTATCATTTCCCGAATCCGGGATGAGGAAATGTCGGGGGCTCCGGCATCGATCAAAAAGATGCCGGGCAGGCTGGAATCCGATTCCCCCTCAGTCCGGCGTGCCAGGTGTTCGGGTTCCAATCCGCGAAGATCGTAAATGCGATGACGCAAACGCTCCGGGAAAGTCCGGGAGACATCCTTGGCATAGGCTCCGGGCCGGGCCACGAATACGAAATTGTAGGCATCAAGAAGCCTCTCGCTCTGATGCCAGCCTGCTACCTCCAGCAGTGAATCACCGCCCGCTATGAAGTAGAGATCCTTCCCTTTCCCTTCGCATCGTCTTGCGAGTTTTTCCATCGTGTGAAGGGAGAACGGACTCGCGGGATCTTCGAGCTCCACAAGTGAAGGGATAAAAGTAGTATCTCCGGAGGTCGCGAGCGCGACCATGGCATAGCGGTGGATCAAGGGTGTCAAGCCATCCAGCGGTTTGTGCGGAGGCGTAGCCGCGACCACAAAATGAACCTCATGAAGCCCAAAAAGCGACCGCACCATCCCGGCAAGGTGCAAATGTCCCAGGTGTATGGGATTAAAAGTCCCACCGAAAACACCCAGTCTCATTCGCCCCAATCCTTTTTCTCCTCCCTGATTTCCTCACTAGCCTATATCAATCTCGACGGGGAATCCACATCTACACGCCCAGCATGCCAGCGAGCACCTGGACAAGTTCCTGGATGCCGTCACCGGTGACACTGGAAACAGCAAGGAAAGGCAACCGTTGCCGGGTGCACATCGCCTTGAGACGGGAGAGCTTTTTCTTGTCATCCAGCGCGTCCATTTTGGCGGCAACCACGAGCTGCGTCCGTGACCCGAGATCTTCGTTGAACAAGGTCAACTCGCGCATGATGATTTTGTAATCTGCCAGGGGATCCCGTCCTGTGCCGGAAACATCGATCATGTGAACCAGCACTTTGGTGCGTTCCACGTGTTTGAGAAAGAGATCACCCAGCCCATGTCCTTCGTGAGCTCCCTCAATCAGCCCCGGAATATCTGCAACGACAAAGCTGCGAGAATCCGAAAGACCGACAACACCGAGATGGGGCACCAGGGTGGTGAACGGATAATCGGCAATTTTGGGCCGTGCCGCGCTGATGCGTGAAATCAGGGTGGATTTCCCGACATTGGGGAATCCAATCAGCCCGACATCGGCGATCAGTTTCAAGCTCAGCGACAACTCCAATTCCTGCCCTTCCCTGCCAGGTTCTGCCCTTCGCGGCGCCTGGTTTGTGGATGTAGCAAATCGGGCATTGCCTCGCCCCCCTTTGCCCCCGGCGGCCACCATGATTCGCTGGCCGGGAGATGCAAAATCGACGATCAGTCCGCCATCCGGTTCTCTGAAAACCTGGGTCCCCGGGGGAACCAGAATGGTCAGAGCCTTCCCATCACGGCCATGCCGCTGTGATCCTTCTCCGTGTCGTCCGCGATCGGCGCGAAAGGACCGTTTGTACTGGAAATGCAGCAGAGTATTGACGCGGTCGGAACATTCAAGGTAAACATCGCCCCCTTTGCCTCCGTCGCCGCCGCTCGGCCCGCCGCGGGGCACGAACTTCTCGCGCCGGAAGGCCATACACCCGTTCCCGCCGTTGCCGGCTGCAACTCGGATTTTAGCTCGATCAATAAACATCTATTTGGACCCGGCGGGAAGGTATGGAGATAAGTGCTGTGTCAGATTCGGCAGGGTTCCCGGAAGCGGAATCAGTACCACTGTCATCGCCAGCGAACTCCGGGCTGGATTCCAAGGCTCCCCTGTCCGCCGCCGAAAAAGAAAAGGGACCCCGGAAAGAGGTCCCTTCAGAACTGGCAGAATGCCACATGTCTTAATTGGACGCTTCGGCAACCACGGACACATACTTTCCAAGACGCCCGCGGTCTCGAAAAACCACTTTGCCGTCGGCCTTGGCAAACAGAGTGTGATCCTTGCCGACGCCGACATTGAGCCCTGGTTTGAAAGGTGTTCCTCGCTGCCGCACCAGGATCGTGCCGCCCAAAACCATCTGCCCTGAGAACCTCTTCACACCCAGCATTTTGGGCTGGCTGTCACGCCCGTTCCTGGAACTTCCAACACCCTTTTTATGTGCCATACTTCCCCCGGATCATGCATCCCGTCCCCCGGAAGGGCCGGTTGAAACTAAACGCTAATCTTGTCAATTCGAACCGCCGAGTACTGCTGGCGATGCCCGCGCGTACGGCGATACTGTTTCTTTTTCTTATATTTGAAAACCAGCACTTTCTCGCCCTGGCCGCTTTCCTGAACGACGCCCTTCACGCATGCGCCCTCGACAACGGGCTGGCCGATGAGGGTCTTATCCTCGGCTTTGACCAGCAGAACTTCCTTGAACTCGACTTCCGAACCGACCTGGACACCAAGCTCTTCCAGCTTAACGATTTCGCCTTCGGAAACCTTATATTGCTTACCGCCACTTACGATGACAGCATACACGGCAACTACCTCCTCGGACAAAACCGCTATTTTTAACTCAAAATGGCCTTGAGGGCAAGATAAATCGACCAGAAACTGATCCAAAGAACGGCAATAAGTCTACCATACAGGGCAAGAGGTATCAGCCTGCAGCTTCATTCCGGGCACAACCGAGTCGCCGATACCCTGGCGGGGTTTGCCGAAGTTGGGATTTGAGGTCTAAACTCGAGTTCAAGAGCCGAAATCGGCACGGGACAGCGGAAGCCGTATTTCGAAGGTTGTTTCCGCCCCCGGAATGCTGGTGACATTGACCGTGCCCTGGTGGGCTTCAACGATCCAGCGCACAATGGAGAGACCCAGGCCTGCACCACCGCTGTTTCGCCCACGCGAGGGATCGGCTCGGTACAGACGGTCAAAAATCCTGGGAAGATCTTTAGCCTCGATACCGATGCCGTGATCGCGCACCGAAATGACGGCAAATCCGGATTGAACCTGGCCCAGGATTTCGATCAGTCCCCCGACACTGGAGTATTTGATGGCATTGTCCAACACATTGAGTATCGCCCGGCGAATCCAAAGCTTGTCGGCGACGACGGCGACGTCGGGCAATTCCCCGGAATCGATCCGAACATCCTTTTCCCTGCCCACCGGCTCCACCAACTCAATCAGTTCCAGCAAAAGCGGCCTGAGCCGGATTGGCCGCTTGTCCAGCACCCTGGTCCCCGCCTCCGCCTCCGCTAGAGTGAGCATATCGTTCACAACGCGCGTCAAGCGCTCGAGTTCCTCGAGATTGCTGACGAGAAGCGATCGCACTTCAGGCGGCAGGGTGGGGGATCGGAGGGCAATTTCGTTTTCACCCTGCATGATTGCGAGTGGCGTGCGCAATTCATGCGCCGCATCGGTATTAAATTGACGCATGTGTCGAAACGACTGCTCCAGCCGCTTCACCATTGAATTAAAAGCATGGACCAATGCCTGAACCTCACCTTCCCGCCTTTTTGTGTCAATCCCTTTGCCGAGGTTTTCAAAGGTAATATGTTCCGCCGCCCTCGCGATCTCTTGGAATGGCTTCAAGGCGCGCCCGGCGAAAAACCAGGCCACCATTGCGGAGACTGTGAGAATAGCGGGAACCGATAGAGCGTAAATGGTCCAGGTCTCCGATATCACCTCCTCGAGGGAATTCATGGGTCGCGCGAGATGCAGGATATAGCCGGCTCCTTTTCCGCCGTCCATAGCGAGGCTGTAAAAACGGTAATTGATGCCATCGGGTCCGGTAGCTTGATTGTACCCGGACTTTTCGGCGAGGGCCGCGGTAATCCCGGGATGGGCTGTCATTTCGCGGATCAACAGATTGTCCGATCCGGTGGAAACGATCCTGCCGTTGGAGTCGGTCACCGCCGCGTGGAATTTAAGGCGGCGCCACCGGAGCAGTTCCGGCCCGGGAAGGTTGCGGCTGTCCCACTCGAAGGCTCCCGGCTGGGCGATAAAATGTTCTGCAAGAAAAACTGCATCATCCTTCAGCGTGCGGTCAAAAGTCGCGCGCGCGCGATACGCAGCCGTCTGATAGCGGATCGATCCCAGGGCCGCCATCACAAATGCAATGGCAAGTCCCAGCATCAGGCTTAATTTGAAGCGCAAGGAGCTTCCCAAAAGGTTCTTCATTCGTGTAGCGAGTACCCGACTCCGCGCACCGTATGAATGAGAGGGGGGTCAAATCCGCGATCGATCTTGTTTCTGAGATAGTTGATGTAAACATCCACGACGTTCGTCAGGTTGTCGAAGCTGGCATCCCAGACTGTCTCGACGATCATTTTCCGGGTCACGATCTGGGACTTCTTTTTGAGCAGGTATTCCAGGAGTGCGAATTCTTTGTTGGAAAGCTCAATCAGGCGACCGCCCCGGGTAACCTTGCGTTTCAGAGGATCGAGGACAAGATCAGAAGCGCGGAGTTCGGCCGTACCGAGTGCAGTACCCCGGCGCAACTGGACCTGCACGCGAGCGAGAAGTTCGGCGAAAGAAAATGGCTTGACGAGATAGTCGTCACAACCGAGGTTCAGGCCCTCAACGCGATCCTCTACCGCAACCCTTGCGGTCAAAGCAATGATTGGAAGTGCTGGCTTGCTTTTGCGGAACTCGGGAATCAGTTCCCACCCCGACTTTTTCGGCAACATGAGGTCCAGCAGAATGAGGTCGTATTCACCGGTCGAAAATCTTTCCTGGCCCTGTTCACCGTCGACGGCGATATCGACCGTATAGCCTGATTGTTCCAGCCCCTTTTTCAGGAAGGCTGCAACTTTAGCCTCATCTTCAATTACCAGTATCTTCATAGACCCAGCTCCGCGGCAAGGGGTTGGTAGTTGGTTCATATTGTAGATCGAACCAGGGGTTTCTGTGTCAAGTTTTCACCGGAACCTTTTGCGGAAGCGAAAATCGATCCCGTATTCCCCATTTTCATTCCTGGTCCCCACAATAGAGAGATTCTTGTTCACATCGTATTCCACGATGACGATTTGCTCTTCGTTCGTGGAGAGATTTCTGGAAAAAGTGATGCTGAGATCCTTAGACACTCTTTCGTTGATGGTCACGCGCGCCGTCGGATCGTTTTCGGCGCCCGCCAGAAAAGGATCGACACGGAAACTCTGTAAGCCGAAAATGCGCTGCATCCGTTTACCCAACGCGCCGGTCAGGCTTTCTGAAAGGATGCTGGCTGCGCTCAATCCCGTTATCTCGGCTTGCCTGCGCGAATTGACATCGGCAGGGTCTTTTTCCTTGCCGGTGGTCAAGAGGCTCAAAATTTCAACAGTCGAGAGCGGAGGATCCGAAGTGACATTGAACCGCATGTGGTCCATGTCGCCATTGACATCGAGCAGCATCCGGTAGCTGCGCACATCCGCTTCCGCCCGTACATTCAGCACGGGATTGATCCGATTGCGGTCGACAAAATCGGCAGAAGCGCGCACGATATCAAATCGGTTTCCCCTGAAAAAAATGGATCCTTCCGTGGCTTCAACTCTGCCGGTAAGTGAAGGGTAGGCGGGAGTGCCTCGCAACGTCAACCGCATGCCGCCCCTCAAACGAGTCAACTCGTTATCCACAAACAATCCCTCATCCGAGCGGATGCCGACATTGAGCCGCAAACCGACCAGAAACGGATCGGAGGTCAAAGGACCAGGCGCGGACGTGCTGCGGCTGGCGATCTGCTCCAGAAGATTGAACTCGCGCATGTAATCCGAGCGAAGAACTGCGATTTCGCCAGCCAGCACCTGTGAATCGGGGCCGCCGCGCAGCGTCAGATCGGCGTCGATCACCGAGCGGAAATCTTTCGGGTAAAGCAGCCTCGCCTTTCGTGCGGCAATCTGAAGGTTGATCCCGCGCAATTCGCCGTCTTGCTGCTCAAACGCTCCCGTGATGTGGAACGACCCCGAGGATATGGAACCCTGGATATTTTCCAGACGAACCAGATTGCGTGAAAACACGATATTGCCCTGCACACCGGTCATACGGAACGGCAGTTCGCCATAGTCCAGTCGCGAGACCTTGAGATCTGCTTGCCCGATCACCTGCGGATTTTTTAAAGCGCCGATCGCCCGCACACTCAGTCCGGCCGAACCGCTGACCTGAACTTTTTTTTCGACTTGGGCCAGCATTTTAAGGTTGAGCGTTCCGTCGAGCTTGAGATCGAGGCCCGGCTCCTGTCCCAGGGGTATGTCACCGCGCAACACGAGGCGTGTGCCGTCTCCTACAATGGTGGCATCGTCCTGGTCGATGTGGAGTTTCCGGTTCGCCGCTGTGAATTTTATCTTGCCGGCATTCGACAATTCATAATCATGAAACTTGATTCGAGCCCCATCCATTTCCCCGCGATACGTCAGCGACTCTGGCGAAGCGAGATCGCCTTTGATTTCAACCTTACCTTCGATTGCAGTGCTGAGATCCTTCAGATATGGAGGCAGATTCGCCGAAACCAGTTTCCGTGCGTTCCAGTCTTTCAGTTCCAGGATCACGCTTCCCGGATATGCCCCAGTGGCGGCAACAACTGCCTGAAGACGAAAACTTCCCAGGTCGGATCGGACATTCGCCTCACCCTTCACAACGTCGTCCTTCCAAAGGAGAGTACCCCGCCCGCGTCCCAGGTCCCAATCTGAATAGCGGAAGCCGTCAAGCTCCAGGCTGCCTTCCAGGCTGGGGTGATCGAACGATCCCTGGATGCGGCCTGAGGCCGATATCCTCCCATCCACATCCAGTTTGTTTGACTGAACGAAGGGGAAAGAGCGGATGGACAAATCGGTCACGCCGATTTCCAGGTCCATTGACGGATCGTCCATTCGCACCTGGCCGCGCAGGTTCAGCTTCGCGGGGCCACTTACAAGAAAGGTATCCTCGATGTTCAGAACGCCACGCATCAACCGAACGCGGCCGCCGAGACTGTCGAACTCCTGCCCGCGATAGGATCCCTTTTCAACGTTCACCTTTCCTTCGCAGGCCCATTCACCGCCGGAAAGGGAAAAGCTGCCGCTGCCGGAAAAAATCCCCTGTGCATTCATTTCACCCGCGATTCCGGCCTCTTTGAGAGAAGACAGGGGCAGCCGTCGCACATCGCCTTGAAATTGCAGGTCCGGCCATTGAGAATCATCAGGGGAAAGAGCGAGGTGGAAACTCCCCTTGGCGTTGGCATCACCCTTGCTGAGTTCCAGCGACTGAAGGTCAAGCTCGTTCCCATCCCAATAGGCGCGGGTCGACAGGGTGTCCAGGGCATAATTCCTCCATCGGCCGTTTTTGATCCGCACGGCTCCCTGATAGGCCGTACCATCCGGGCCCATCATCACATCTCCGGACATCTCTATTTCACCGGAAATATCATTGAGATCAGGATACTTGCGCAGAGAGCGATCGAGCGAATCCGAGAAATTCCGCAAAAGTCCAAAGATCTCACCGATCTGACTCGAATGCAGGTCGACATGGAATCCGGCATTGCCGCTTGCGATCGCCTGAACGCTGGAGCGATCGGAGTGGAGATCGGCGCTGGATAGAGCCCAGATTCCCCGATGTAAACCGAAAGCCACACTCCCTTTCAATTCGCAGCGCAATTCCGAACCTGGTCCCGGAGGCGGCGGATTATCCAGGACGATTTCGCTGCTCAGATACATGTCCGACTTACCCTGGCGCCAGAAAAGCCGCGCATTTCCATCCACCCGGTTCGCGTAAGCGATGCCGGGCATCTCCAGAATCCTGCCAACATCGCGCATGGAGACGGATTGGACGGCGATTTGGAATTGATGCGGCTTGGGGTCGGAGGGACGAAGGTGGAACGATGCTGCGGCACGAAATGGCCCGGAGTCGATGCGGCCTGCCACATCTTTCAGGTGAAGGACCCCATTTTCGAGCACCATCAGGCCGCTGAAACCGGAAATATCGACGTTGTGATAGCTGGCTCGTTGCGCGGAGAATTTCGCTGTTGAATGGAATCCGGCTGCATCCCAAAGCAAATCCGCGTCAACATTGAGATCGCAGCGCGCATCCGCCAGCTGCGAAGTAAATATGGAAAGATCCTGAACCGCGATGGTGCCGGTGGTATGAAAGGCGAAAAGCGGGGATCGCCAATTCTTCATCGTCCCGGCGCCGGAGATCCTGCTGCCGTTACAGCGCAGGTCTATCCTGTCGATATCTACTCCATCCAGTGATACGGTGGAACGGACATCAACGTTGTAGGAGAAGACATTGCCTCCCAGTTCGATTCTGCCGTCCTGATATGCAAGGCGGACCTTGTATGCCGGAGGCCCTTGGCTATAACGCACCTCGCACAGCAGCCCCGAGAGGTTCAGGTCAAAAGGGATCGATTTGTCATTGTAGGTTACTTCCCCGTCTGCGATCCTGACTGAACCGGCCTCAAGCGAAAGAGATTTGCGAAAACCGTTCAGGAAGTCTTCAGGATTCCAGGATAAGCGGCCTTCTCCTGCCATCAAGTCGATTTTCGGCCGCTGAACCCGGAGTTCCGACAAGATAACCTTGAACTTGAGAATGGAGATCAGCCTGAGAACGCCGTTGATTTCCTCCACCGCGATATGGACAGGGGCTGCGGCCCCGGGAGGCGAAGCCAGAACCAGCCCTTTGGCTGCAAAGGAGCCCCTGAATAGATTGATGCTCAAGCGATCCAGACTGCAGACCAGGCCCGTAGATTGATTCAGCTGCCGGATCACATAGATTTTCGCATGAGCCTGGAGGCGCTCGCTACGCACAAACCAGATCACGCCCCAAACGGCTGCCAGCACTACTGCCGCCATGATCCCAAGGCTAAGCTTTCTTCGTGCCCTCAAAACTGCACCCTCCCTCGAGCCGATGCACCATCCTGATCCTTGACTTCTCCCGCGTTTCCCGGCTGCAATCCACTGCGCGACGGGAACATTTCAATGCGGGAATGGGAACGAAGATCGCGTATCCAAAGATCCATCGAACTGTTCACTTTTCGTGCGGCGATGATTTCCTCGATCTTGGGCGAAACCTCGGCGGGAGGTGGAACCGGAGCCGCCGCTTTTTTCAGCGCAGGCAAGAATTCCGTTTCATAATATGACTGAATTTCCGTTTGAGATACGCTTACAAACGGTCGGAACCGCAGCCGCACGAATCGAAGGATGGAAGCCTTCAATTGGATGTAGTTGTACAGCTCCTCTTCCTGCAGACCCAGCCGGCTCATCAACGCCGCCAACCCGCCGATCTCGGCATAGGCAAGCTTCAGGTCCGCAATTTCGGAATCGACAGAGCTTTGGTCGTCCGGCGCCAGACGGAAGTTTTCTAATTCCTGGCGGATGAGTTCCAGATCCACCAGACGATCCAACTCCTTGTCCTCCGCGGTTCCGGTGGATTCGGATTCCTTCCCCAGGACCAGCAGCGAATTCAGGTCCCGCGCGATCTTGAGATCGGATGCCGTAATGATCTTCCCGTTGACTGCCGCCAGAACACGATCGACTTCCTCCGCGCACACGGTAGCGATGCCGGCAGAAGCTGCCAACAGGATCCATGCCATCTGCAACAGAAATGCACATTTCTTGTTCATAGTCTAGAACGGCGGCCCGATGGTCAGGTACAAATGCCCGCGCTTGAACCCCAGGGCCATCCGGTCCGCAGGAAGGTTGAGGTTGTATCCATAATCCGCCCGCAGCGGACCGAACGGTGTCCTGATCCGGATTCCGATGCCAATACTGTGGCTGAATTCCGATAGGCGAATGCTACTCAAGGTGCTGAACACATTGCCAGTATCATAAAAACCAGCCAGCTGAAAATGGCGCACAACCGGGACTCGAGCCTCCAGATTGAATATGAATAATGCATTTCCACCCAGGGGGTCGCCGGTAGCCGGATCGATGGGTCCCGCCCGGTCGGTTTCGAAACCGCGAAGGCTCGACCCGCCGCCGGCGAAGAATCGCTCGCTGATAGGCAGGCTTGTATCACCTCCAAAAGGAACAGCCATTCCGAAGCGGAATGATGTAGCGAGATTCATCCCCCCTTTGATCTCCCGGAAGTAACTGTTCTGAGTGTATAGAGAATAGTAGTTGTTGCTCCCGAGAAGCTTGGTGGTCAGACTGAGATCGCTGGACGTGAAAAATCCCCTGGTAGGATCCAGGTAATTATCCCTCGTGTCATTGATATAAATAGCGGAGACTGTCGACAGATTTCGCGGCGTATCTTCACGGTCCGGTTCGCCCTCGGTGACATTCCATACCTTCACGTTCTGGAACCTGTAGCGCAAAAGGGTCCAGGAATGACGGCTCACCTCCAGGCTGTGCTGATAGGAAAGATTAAACCGCTTCACGTCGTAGCTAATTTCCTGCTTTTTCTGAGCCGAAGCGGTGAAAAACGAATTTACAGGAAGATAACGGAATTGCGGGGGCTGGAAAGTGAATACTCCCAACTGCTCTATTTTACTCCCCCTCAATCGCAGGTCGGCCCGCTGGCCGGTGCCGAAAATGTTGAGATCGCTAAATTCAACGGTGCCGCGGATTTTTTCCCTTTCCTGGTAACCAAGGCCATAGCGCAGGGTAAACTTCCTGATCTCTTCCAGGCGCACAACGACGTTTTGGAAAGGGGTTATGCTCTCGGGATTTTGGGGCGTCACCCGGACGCTGTCAAAAACACCGACATTATAAAGCCCTTGCTGGGTCTCGAGCATCTTGCCCAGGCTGAGAGGGTCGCCCTGCTTCAGCTTGATCCGAGGTTCGATCACCATGTTCCGCGTGCGTCTCTTCCCGAGTACGATGACCTCGTCTACAATAGTGCGCGATCCTTCCGTGATTTCAAATTCAACCGGGCAGGCGCGTTTTGTATCCGGTGCCCCGGCCCGGTAGAGAACGCGCGCCTGGAGGTAGCCTGCATCGCTGTAGGCTGCGAGAATTGCCTGGCGATCGCGTTCCGCGATGTGCGGTGAATAAGGCTTTCCGGGGCGAAGCTCCATTTTTGACTGCAGAACTTCGGTGCTCAGCGTCGAGTTTCCCTTGAGGATCAACACTCCCGTTGTAAAAGGCGAGCCTTCTTCGCACTCGAAGGTGATAGCTAGTTTTTCGGCTCCGCCGACTGATTTCACCAATGGAATGACATAGGCTTCCAGAAAACCGCGGGAGTTGTAGAGGGCGCGGAGCGCCTCGACGTCGGCATCCAATTTCGTGACGCTGTATACCGATTTTTGCATGAACCGTCCGGGTTGGATCTGGATCGCTCCCAGCAATTCCGCGGATGGGATAGACTTGTTGCCCTTGAAGTTGACTTCGGCAACAGTCACTTTGCGCCCTGATTCGATGCTGTAACGCACGACTTGAACACCGTTTTTGTCGACTTCCTCGCGATAATCGACGGCAGCCTCCGGATATCCGGCCTCGTCGAGGAAATCTTTTAGGTTTCGCCGACCTTCTTCCAGCAATTCCGGCTGCAGGCCTTCGCCGGAAAGGATCGGAAGTAGACGCCGCAAGCGGCTTTTTTCTGCTTTAAAGCCGTCAAGAACCACCCTGACTCTCCCGAAATTGCGCACTTCAAGCTGAAGAGCCACGGTGTTGTCCCCGGCACTGTAGGTCTCATGCATGACTGGAATCGCCGCCAGGAAACCACGACCAACCAAATAGGACTTCAGGTTCTCCAGGCGCTTACGCAAACGGCTGCGCTTGTATTTCGACCCCGGAGCAAATCCGAGCTTGGATAGCAGGTTTTTTCCTTCGGTGCCCGACACTCCTTGAATTTCGACAGACCGGATCCGGGCAAGCATCCCGGAATTGATGAAAAAACGGGTTTCAACCTGGCGGCTGCGTTCCTCCATTTCAATTTTCGTTTGGACTTCAGCCTGATAGAAACCCTGATCCTTCAGATAAGCGACAACCTCCTCCTGTGCCGTCGAAAGCCGCGCTTCGGTAAACGGCTCGCCCACTGGGAGAGCTACGACGTCCGTCAAGGAGCGCCCTCCCAGGTCTACCTTCCCCTCGATGCTGAACGTGTTGAAGTAGTAGCGAAGCCGCAGGTTGAAAACCAGCCGGATCCCGCCGCCCTGGGCTTCGGTCTCCGCCGCGATTATGGAGAATCGTCCGGTCTCGTAGAGTCCCTGGAGAGCCGCCTTCAGAGCTGTATGGGTGAGAGGTTCTCCAATACGAAGGCCTATGACCTGGTCAAAATGGCTTCTGTCCAGGGGCCGGTCGGCACGATACTCGATGCCGCGGATCTCGGGACCATGCGCCAACGCGTCCTGTCCGGCAAAGAGCCGGCCTCCGGCCATAAGCGTCAGCAGGAAGGAGCCGACCCGCAGGTAGGAATGGAATCGCCTCCCGGATGCACGGCAACGGAGCGACACCGTCAGCAGCCTTGGGGAAGCGGGCAAAATGCAAAACATGATTCAATGTGATATCTGAGGCGTGCAAACCTATCAAGCAGATTATGGTTTAAAAGAGCAGTCCCTTACCTGAAACCACGGGAATCAATCCTGGAATTCGGCTTGTCCCAAAAAGTGGATCGGAGAGGTTGCGAACCCAAAACACCGGAGAGCTTGAAATCCAGTTCGCCGCTCGTCAAGGGGTTGGCGCAATGGAAAAGGTTCTTGTATGCGGCATCTCAGGACAATGCGTGACTGAGAAGCATTTCGGTCAGGAAGAAAAGGACCACCCCGAGGAAAACTCCGGCTGAAACGCTCACGCCGCCTTCCTTGTTCACCTCCGGGATGAGATCGGATGCGGCAACATACAGGGTCACACCGGCACTGAAAGGCAGGGCCATATCGACAAAACCGCGGGCGAAACTGATGCTCAGCACGCCCGCCAGAGTGCTGGCACTTATCGCACAAGTGGCGCCAGCCGCGCCTTTGCGCCCCCGTCCGGACGCGCGCATGATACTGGCTGCCGTGAAACCCTCGGGGATCTTGTGCAACACGATCGCGATAAACATCAGAATTCCGAGACGCATAGATATCCAGAAACCCGAAGCGATCAGGGCACCGTCGAAAAACGCGTGCAACACCAGCCCCCCCAGGGCCGAATAGGCCGCCCGGGCGTCCATCATTTCTTCGTGGTGGGTCTCTTCACCAAAATGAAAGTGGGTTGATATCGTATGCTCGACAAGATGCACGAACAAATAGCCGGCCAGGATAATGGCTGCCGATTCCTCGCTGATCTTGAGACTTCGAGGTATCACCTCGAGGATCGTGGCCGAGAGCATGAATCCCGCCCCAAGCGACACCAGCGCGTTCAGGAAATTGCGTCGTATCTGATCCTGAGAGGTGACGATCCATCCGCCAATGATATTGGCCAGCGAAGCCGCAAGACCCAAGGCCAGCAGCATAAAATATCTAGAGCCCATTCAGTCATCCCTGATTGGAAAACACATCGGACCAAGGAGGTTCGATCATATTCACACATTAAACCGGAATAGAATAACATCGGCTTCGCGGACCAGGTACTCTTTCCCTTCCAACCGCAACGCTCCCTTGTTTTTCGCCGCGGAGAAAGAGCGCAGTTCTATCATGTCGGAATAGGATACGACCTCCGCCTTGATGAAACCCTTTTCGAAGTCGGTATGGATAACGCCGGCGGCTTGAGGCGCTGTGGACCCTCGTGGGATGGTCCACGCGCGCACTTCCGGATCACCGGCAGTGTAGAAGGAGATCAACCCGAGCAATGCATAGGATTCCTGTATGATGCGAGCCAGGCCGCTCTCCGCAAGACCGAGATCCTCCATGAACAACCGGGCATCCTCCTCGGGCAACGAAGATATTTCAGCTTCGATCTTCCCGCAAACCGCCGTAACTCCGACGTTGCGCATGGTTGAAAGGCGTTCTAAATGAAGTGCTTCACCTACCCGGGAGACCAGACCGGCGTCTGCCTCCCCGAGATTGATCACCACAAGCATTGGCTTGGCAGACAAAAAGGTAAATCCTTTGATGCGCCTGAATTCGTCCGCGCTCAACTCCACTTCTCTGAGCGGCTTTTCCTGCTCCAGGGCAACCTTGAAGCGTTGCAGGACAACGTTTTCCAGTTCGAGATCGGCGTTCCGCACCTTCTTGAGGTCCTTTTCCAGTCGCTCCAGCCGTTTTTCAACAACGGCCAAATCCGAAAAAATCATCTCGAGCTCGAACAATCCGATGTCGCGATCCGGGTCCACCGATCCTTCGCTGTGAGGAATGCTCTCATCCTTAAAGGCGCGGACCACGTGCAGAAGCGCATCCACGTTTTTCAGGCTGGTCAGGTAGGAGGCCATATCTTTTGCCTGACCGTCCAACGCCGCTTTCGCATCTCCGCGAGCCAATCCCGGAAGATCCACGTATTCCACGGTGGCAAAAGTGGTTTTCTTGGGTTTGAATATCTCCGCTAGTGCTTCCAGACGACGATCGGGGACTTGCGCGATCCCGATATGGGCTTCGGACTTCCCTCCCCACGCGGAAGTGTCCACGTTACCTCGGGTTAACAGGTTAAAAATCGTGCTTTTGCCCACCTGCGGCATCCCAACTATTCCAACCCTCAAGTTCAACCTCCCATTTAAGGCACAAATGTTAACACGATTGCCTTTAACAGGGGTCGAATTCGTGTCGGAACCTGACATTTTAAATTTCTAAAAGTATTTCCTTGACACCTGATAGGGTCGGATTTATCGTACGCTCGTGGTCTAAAGTGGTCCAAAGTAGAACATAGGGGACTCAGAGGCCAGAAAAGTTTACTTCCGGGCTACTTATCACCTTCGGCTTTGCAGCGGAACGGATCCTATGCTCCTGGGAAGCTTTCCAGCCAAAATCGACGAAAAGTTCAGGCTGAAGGTCCCGGCAAAGTTCCGCGAGCGCATGCCGGACACCGACGAAAACACCTACTACGTCACCAGTGACGACGGCCGTTGTGCCCAAATCTTTCCTCTGCCCGTATGGGAGCGGATTGCGCAGAAATTCCTGGAAGCCCCGCGCATGGATCCAGCCAAGCTGAAGCTCCAGAAATTCACGAGCTACTACGGAATACTCGCGCAGATGGACCCGCAAGGAAGGATTCTGATTCCTCAAGCGCTCAGGGAAGACGCTCAGATTGCGGGAGAGGTAACCGTGATCGGTAAAAACGATCACCTGGAAGTATGGAACAAAGAGATTATCCGCACCAGCTTGATGGAAAATCCTCTAACCGATCAGGATCGCGAGCGGCTGGCGGAGCAGGGTTTCTAAGGCTCAGAATTGGGGCGAAGCAGCATGGTAGGATCCAATCACTTCAGAATGGCGCAGTTGCCGCCTGACAATCCGCTCGACGATCATGCCCCGGTTATGCTCCAGGAGGTGCTCGACCTCCTCCAGTGCGGCCCAGGAAAAATCATAGTGGACGGAACCGTGGGGCTGGGCGGCCATTCCGTGGCAATCCTGGAAAAAATCCAGCCGGACGGCATTTTAATCGGGCTTGATCGCGACAAAGAGTCGCTGGACAAAGCCAGGGCGCGGCTGCAGCCCTATATTCAATCTGCGCGGCTGGTGCACGAAAACTTCAAAAACCTGCCGCTGGTTCTCAACCACATGGCGCTGGGGCCCATGGACGGAATCTTGATTGACCTTGGAGTAAGTTCCTACCAGTTGTTGTCTCCGGAAAGAGGATTCAGCTTCCAAAGCGATTCGATGCTCGACATGCGCATGGATCGCAGGCAGAAGCTGACGGCCGCCGACCTGGTGAACAACCTGCCGGCAGAACAGCTCGCCGACATAATCTATCAATTCGGCGAGGAGAAGCTGTCCCGCCGGATTGCCGCTGCGATTGTATATGCCCGTGAGCAGAGCCCGGTAACTCGCTGTGCGCAGCTGGCTGAAATTGTCAGCAAAGCCGTCCGGGTTCGCGGATTTAAGAACATCCATCCTGCCACGCGAACATTCCAGGCCCTCAGGATTGCGGTCAATCAGGAACTCGAAGGCCTTGAAGGTTTCCTGTTCGAATCCATGACTTTCCTCAAGCCGGGCGGCAGGCTGGCGGTTATCGCTTTCCATTCCCTGGAAGACAGGATCGTCAAGGTTGCCTTTAAAAAGTTGGCGGGCCTCTGCATCTGCGAGAGGCCGCCGGAGCTTTGCACCTGTTCGAGGGAAGCGCGAGGCCGTTTAATCACAACCCGGGCGCAGAAGCCGGGTTCCGCGGAACTTCAAATGAATCCGCGTTCCCGCAGCGCGCGCCTGCGCGTCATCGAAAAGCTGTGACTTTGGATAACCGGATCAGCGAGGTGTGACCATGATGGATTGGGCCAACAGCATTGAGTGCCGGAATTACAGAATTGGTCGACAATTGGATTGGACTCACTTATTTGATTTACTTAAATTCACTGTTTCGGTTACCTTGCTGGCAGGAGTCTTCGGGTTTCACGCTTGGGTTCGTTGCGAAGCCGTGGACATGGGTTATGAAGAACAGAATCTCGCCAAGCAGGAAAGCGTGATGCTCACGGAGCAGAATTACCTGATTTTGGAGGAAGAAAGCCTGAAAAATCCTGGCAGAATCGAAGCGATAGCTCAAAACGACTTGGGAATGATCCGGGTTCACGCCAATCAGCTGGTAACACCCGTCCAGATGGATATCGAAACCACCGGATCTGAAACCATGGCTATGTTGTCCGATGCGCCCGTCAACAGCGATCCGAGAAGGCCCTCTGTCACCAACTAAACATGCCCCAGAGTGGAAAAATAAAATACCCCGGCCGAGTAGTCATCATCATCTGCTTGGTTACAGTCTGGTGTCTCAGCATCCTTGCGCGCCTGGTGCAACTGCAATATTTCAGACACCAGGAATTTGTTGAGCTTGCCGGCAAGACCCAAGTCCTGAGAAGTTCCATCCTGGCCCCCCGTGGCATCATTTACGATTCGCACATGGACGAATTGGCATCCAGTGTCAATGTAGGCACCGTGCACGCCGAGCCCCGCCGAATTAAAGACCTCAGGGAAGCCGCCAATAATCTTGCTTCCATCCTGGAAATGGACCCCGATGCCCTTTATGCCCGTCTTACGGACAAAGACAAGCAGGTTTTCCAGGTCATCAAGAGGCGGATTGACCCGAAAGCAGGAAGGCAAATTGAAGAGCTCGGGCTGGAGGGCATTTATCTCGTTGATGAAAGTATGCGGGTATACCCGAACCGGGATCTGGCCTGTCACGCGATCGGTTTCGTGAATATGAACGGCGACGGCGGTGCCGGACTCGAGCTGCAATACGATCGGGAGTTAAAAGGCCAGGACGGAAAGGTGGTTTTCGACGTGGATGCACGGCGCCGATCATTCCACGGAACCGTGGAAAGCCCACCAGTGCAGGGGCATTCGCTCGTGCTCAGCATCGACCGCACCATTCAATACATCACCTCCAAGGAACTTGCTGTGGGCGTGGAAAAAGCCCAGGCGGTCTCCGGCGTGGCGATTGTCATGGAGTCGGACACTGGCAGGATCCTGGCATTGGCGAGCTACCCCTATTTTAATTCCAACACCTACAATGAATTCGCTCCCGATTATTGGCGCAACCGGGCGGTTTCGGACGTCTATGAACCCGGTTCCACCTTCAAGGTTGTGGTGGCCACCGCCGCTCTCGAAGCCGGCTTAACCCGCCCGGACGAAATGATCGACTGCCAGATGGGTTCAATCGTCATTGGCAAGCATGTCTTTCATGACCACAAGGCGTACGGAATGCTGAGTTTCGTCCAGGTGCTGGAAAATTCCTCGAACGTGGGGGCCGCCAAGTTGGGCTTGCGGCTGGGTGAGCAGCGGTTGTACGAATCGCTTATTCGTTATGGATTCGGAGCCAAAACTGGAATCGATCTCCCGGGAGAGATTGTGGGCCTGGTCCGGGACTGGCATAAATGGTCGGGGCTTTCCATAGGAGCGATATCTTTCGGGCAGGAGGTTGGGGTCACCTCGGTGCAGATCATGGGAGCGATCAATGCCATCGGCAACGGCGGTTATCTGGTCCGCCCTTCGTTGGTGGACCGGATTATCGACCAGAACGGCGAGCTGGTGAAGGTCCACACGCCCGAGCGAAAACAAGTCATGCGTCCGTCGACGGCTGCCACTATTCAGACCGCGTTCGAGGGCGTCGTGCTGCGCGGGACCGGGCGCCAGGCATCGCTCGAGGGGTACCGCGCTGCAGGCAAAACCGGGACTGCTCAGAAGATCGTCGACAGGCACTACTCCAATACCAAATACCTGGCTTCATTTATCGGTTTTGCCCCGCTTCCCAAACCAAGAATCACCGTTCTGGTCTGGATTGACGAGCCCAAAGGGAAAATTTACGGTGGGGAGGTTTCGGCCCCGGTTTTCCAGCGTATTGCGCAGCAATCGCTGCTCCAACTCCGGGAGCCGCCGGACAAGAATCTGCCGATGCCCAAGTTCACACCGGCACAACTGGCATCTTCTTCAGAAGACTTCCTGCCGAATGCTACGCCGGCGCAGCCCGTGTTCGCTTTGAATGACGGAACTCCCGCCATCCTGGAGGAAGGGGCCATAGTAATGCGAGTGGGTGTCGATTCTGTCGCGGTTCCCGATTTTAGGGGGCTGCCAAAGCGCACAATCGTGGCGCGCTGTCAGGAGTTGGGGATCAAAATGCAGTCGGTCGGGTCCGGCATTGCCGTTTATCAGGTGCCGCCGCCAGGGACCAAAATCCCTTCTGGGGAGGCCTGCCAGATTACTTTTTCTCGGAGTCCGGTCAAATTGCCGTCGAATATTCCTCCTTCAGCTCTCCCAGGTTCGCCGGCCAAAACGCCCGGAGTTCCGGGAAGAGCCGCCGTATCCCGGCCCTGAGGCAGGATATGCGGATAAACGAACTCTTGAATCATGTCGCCGCCTTGAAGGTTTCACAAGCAGCGGAGACTGATATCAGAGGAATCACCGGTGATTCGCGACGGACCAAACAAGGTGATCTTTTCGTTTGTATCCGGGGGTCAAAATCAAACGGAACAGAATTTATCCCGCAGGCAGTTCAACGTGGAGCTGTAGCGATCGCGGCTGAAGATCCGCTCGAATTCGGGAGCGGGACTTTTATCCTCGTGAAGGATGCGCGCGAGTTCCTGGCTCTGGCGGCACGAGCTATCATGGGTGATCCTGCGGCGCGGATGAATCTTGCGGCCGTAACCGGCACGAACGGCAAAACGACGACATCTTATTTGCTCCATTCAATTTATCGCCGGGCTGGATACCGGTCCTGTATGGCGGGAACAACAGGCTTAATGATCGGCGAAACCAGGCTGCATTCCGAGCGTACCACGCCGGAAGCCGATGAACTTTTGGGATTTTTCCGGACGGCGCTGCAGCAGGGATGCACTCACGGAGCGGTGGAAGTTTCCTCACATGCGCTCGTGCTGAAACGAGTTCTGGGAATCCGGTTCCAAGTCGGGATTTTTTCGAACCTGACCCCGGATCACCTCGATTTCCACATCGACATGGAATCTTATTACGAGGCGAAAAAGATCCTTTTCACTCCTCTCGGCCAGAATCGAGTGGAAACCGGAGTTATCAACATCGACGACTCTTACGGGCGGCGGCTGGCCAATGAAGCCTCCTGTCCGCTTTTGACCTACGGGTTCGACGACGGTGCTGACTTGAGGATATCGGACTGCAATTATGGTCCCGATCAGTCCCGGCTGACATTGACAACAAAGGGGAAGGCAGTGGAGATCCGTTCGAACCTGTTGGGACGGCCCAATGCTTACAATGTGGCCGCTGCATTCGGGGGTGCCCTGGCAGCCGGGTTGGTACCCGAAGCCATCCGTGACGGCATAGAAAGCCTTCAGGGTGTTCCGGGAAGAATGGAGCGCGTGGAGGAAGGACAGCCATTCCTGGTGATCGTGGATTATGCCCATACGCCAGATGCCCTCGAGAACATGCTGAGAACGGTCCGCGCACTTCCCCACCGCCGCTTGATTACGCTTTTCGGATGCGGCGGAGATCGTGACCGGTCGAAACGGCCGATCATGGGAGAGATTGCAGCCCGTCTCAGCGACGTGGTGATCGCGACGTCGGACAATCCGCGGACGGAAGATCCGGCGGCCATTCTAAACGAGATCGAAATAGGCCTCGCCAAGGGATCTGCCGGCTATCGGCTGATTCTGGATCGCAGAGCGGCGATTCAAACGGCTGTCGCCATGGCGGAAAAGTATGATGCCGTGGTTATCGCAGGCAAGGGGCATGAAAGCTACCAGATCATCGGGAATGATGCTCTCCCATTCGACGATCGCGAAGCCGCCCGCGAGGCAATCGCCGCATTGCCTGATAGAGGCACAGCTCGAAATTGAGCGAAGATCAAAGGACATTGGTCGTCGGCAGGAACCGGGCAGCAAACGCTTGGAGCACAAAAGAAACACGGATGGTATCCGGCATGAACGAATGGAACGCGGGGCAGGTGATATCGAGCACCGGCGGAGTCCTGGAATCCGGAGCGGACAGCCTTGTCGTCGCGGGAGTCTCCATTGACACCCGCACCCTTCGCAAGGGCGAACTGTTTTTTGCGATCCGTGGTCCCAACAACGACGGCCATCACTACCTTGCAATTGCCATGGAACGTGGCGCCGCCGGGGCGGTGGTGGACGAGAAATATACCGCCGACGCCGGCTTTCCGGGAGACAAAATCCTGATTCGGGTGCGGGACACGCACCAGGCTCTAAAAGATTTTGCCGCGCAGGCGAGGCGGAGATGGCCTGGCAGCCTCGTCGCCGTCACCGGGAGCATGGGGAAAACGACGTCAAAGGAGTTCGCGACGCAGGTGCTTCAAACCCAATTCAGAGTTTATCGGTCACCCGGGAATTTCAATAACCTTTTCGGGCTCCCACTCGCGTTGTTCGGTCTGGCCCCGGAAGATCAGATCGGCATCTTTGAAATGGGCATGAGCGCCCCGGGAGAAATCGCCGAAATGTGCCGCATCGCCCGGCCCGATATCGGCATCATTACCAACGTAGCGCCTGTTCATCTTGAATTCTTTCTGTCCCTGGAGGCCATTGCGCAAGCGAAAGGGGAATTAGCTGCCGGCATACAGCCTGGAGGGCTGCTGATTTTCAACAGCGATGACCCGCTGGTCTGCAGAATTGCCGGCTCTTTTCATGGGCGCACCCTTTCGTTTGGGTGCAAGGATGGTGCCGATGTCAAGGCTTCCGGCATCGAGATAGCAGGGATGGATGAAACCCGCTTCCGGGTGATCCACGGCGGGATCAGTCATACTGGGATCATTCCATTGGCAGGCACTCATTTTGTGCGAAACGCCCTTCCTGCGATCGCACTTGCCCTGCATTTCGAGGTGCCGATGGAGCGGGTGCTGGAGAGTCTGCGCCAGTTACGCCAGGCCAATATGCGTGGCCAGGTGCTGCATTTCCGTGAGGGTTTCACCGTTATCGATGACTCCTATAACTCGAATCCGCAAGCCCTGATGCAAATGACCGATACGCTCTGCAGGATTCCAGCCTGCACGCGGCGGATTCTAGTGGCAGGCGAAATGCTCGAATTAGGTTCAGCGTCCGCAGAACTCCATTATCAGTGCGGCAGGTGGGCTGCAGAACGCGGGGTCGATCTGGTCATCGGCATTCAGGGCAACGCCACAGAAATCGCTCGCGGAGCAAAAGAAGCCGGTTTGAGCCGGGAGCAGGTCAGTTTCTTCGAGGGCACAGACCCGGCTTGGGAGTTTCTGGATGGGCTGGTTCGTGGCGGCGATCTGATCCTTATAAAGGGCTCCCGTGGAGTGCACCTGGAAAAAATCGTCCTGCAACTCCGGAAAAACCATGGGGAGGAGCAAAAGTGACAGCTCCGGATAGCCCGGATTATGCGGGCAAAAAGATCCTGGTCGTCGGAGCCGCGCGGAGCGGGATGGCCTCTGCTGCATTCCTGCTGGCGCGGGGAGCTGCGGTGACAATTACAGACAACAGGAAGGAGTCTTTTTTTGAGCGTGAGATAGCCGACCTTCGAAAATACCGGGGCCCGGGCCAGGTGTACTTTGAATTCGGAGGACACAACCCCGAAAGCTTCCGGAAAAGCGATCTTGTGGTGGTCAGTCCCGGAGTTCCGCTCTCGCTCCCATGGTTTTCAGAAAGCCGCAGGTGCGGAGTGCCGGTCATAGCGGAGGTGGAGCTCGGTTTTCGCCACCTGAAGGGGAAAATTCTCGGAGTCACAGGATCCAACGGCAAGACCACAACCACAACCCTGGCAGCAGAGCTTCTCAACGGAGCCGGATTGAAATGCCTGGCTGCCGGCAATATCGGCGTTCCCTTGATCAGTCTCGCGGAGAATTCCCGGGAAGAGGATTACTACGCCGTGGAGCTTTCAAGTTTTCAGCTTGAAGGGATAAAGGAATTTCGTCCCCATATCGGGGCGCTCTTGAATCTCACCCCGGATCACATGGACCGGTACGAAGGATTCGAGGCTTATGCAGCGGCCAAGGAGCGCCTATTCATCAACCAGAAATCCTGCGATTTCGCCGTCCTGAATGCGGACGATCCCAGGGTTTTGGCCAATCGCAGCCGAATTGCGTCGATGCCCGTGCTGTTCAGCCGGAAAACCGCAGTGCCGCATGGCGTGTTCGTCGAGGGTCAAAGGATAATCTATCAGACGTCGAGCACGAAGGCTGAGATCTTTCAGACCACGGACATCCGTCTGATGGGAAACCATAATCTGGAAAACGTGCTGGCGGCTTGTGCCGTCGCCATCCTTGCCGGCGCCGATCCAGTTTGGCTGAAACCTGTCATAAAGGAGTTTCGCGGAGTGGAGCACCGGCTGGAATGGGTCGCTGAAATCGCGGGAGTGAGGTATTTCAACGACTCCAAAGCCACCAATGTGGATTCGACTTTGAAATCGCTCGAAGCATTTCCGGGAAACATTCACCTCATAGCCGGGGGCAGGGATAAAGCCGGCGACTTTTCGATTTTGCGCCCCATAATCCAGGAGCGAGTCCGCCAGGTGGTTCTGATAGGGGAGGCAGCGGGAAAGATCCGTGAATCGCTGAAGGGAACGACGGAAATCCGGGAGGCGGGAAACCTGGCTGAAGCGGTGGCGATCTGCAGCGAATCGGCGCTTCCCGGGGATATCGTCCTGCTGGCTCCAGCCTGCGCCAGTTTCGATATGTTTGACAACTTCCAGCATCGCGGTCGGATATTTAAAGAGGCGGTGGCAGCACTGAAGCCGCAGAGTTAGCACAGGAGTGCGCATGTCCTATCGGCCGAGCAGCGACAGGGTGCTTTTTATCACAACCACCTTACTGACCATTTTTGGTCTGATCATGGTTTTTAGTGCATCGTCGGCTGCCGCATCCGCGAAATACGGGGCATCTTCGTATTACCTGATCCGGCAGCTGGCATACGCCGGCATTGGATATATCTTGATGATATTCTTCATGAATCGGGACTATCACTTCTGGCAAAGGGATAAAGCGGTCCTGTTCATGGCTGCAGCAAGTCTCATCGGACTCGCCGCGGTATTCACTCAGCCCAAGATCAACGGGGCACGGCGATGGCTGCGTTTCAATCCTTTCTCATTCCAGCCCTCGGAAATCGCCAAGCTGGTAATCCTGGTGTTCTTGGCGTATTACCTTCACAAACATGAATCCGAGATCAATGATGCCCGCAAGCGCTTGCTGCCCTGCCTGGCGGTTCTGGGATTGTTCGCAGGATTAATTGCCATCGAGCCGGATCTGGGCCAAGCGGTCTGTATCGCACTGTTCGCTACCATCCTGCTGTTTTGCGCGGGGCTGAGCTGGACATACATGGGCGGGGCGCTCATTCTGGCGCTACCGGCGTTTTATTTTGCAATTGTTCGCGTCCAGTTCCGCTGGGGCCGGTTGAAGGCATTTCTGGATCCTGATGCCGACCCTCTGGGCACTGGATACCACATTTTGCAGTCTTTGATTGCTCTGGGAAGTGGTGGGATTTTCGGGTTGGGATTGGGAGCCAGCCATCAAAAACGCTTCTTCCTTCCCGAGGCTTCCAGCGATTTCATTTTCGCCGTTATAGGTGAAGAACTCGGGATTGTGGGAGCCGCACTGGTCACACTGGCGTTTCTGGTGTTTTTTTACCGGGGCATAAGGATAGCTTTTCGGGCGCCGGACCGCTTTGGCTTCTACCTGGCACTGGGAATCACTTCCATGGTGGTGATGCAAGCTTTCATCAACATTTCCATGGTTCTGGCCATGATGCCCACCAAAGGAATTGCACTTCCCTTCATCAGCCAGGGGGGAAGCTCCCTGCTGTTGAACCTTGTGGCGACCGGGGTTCTTTTGAATATCTCAAATCATAGCGAAAGGGCTTAAAGGCGCGCTTTGATGCTCAGGAAAATCCAGCGCATACATTTCGTTGGGATCGGTGGAATCGGCATGAGCGGAATTGCCGAATTGCTCCTGAACCTCGGGTATGAGGTTTCAGGCTCCGACACTAAGGAAAGCCCGATCACCCGGAGGCTCGCCTCGCTGGGAGGGACCATCTTCAGCGGGCATCGAGCGGAATGGGTGCAAAACGCTCATGTGGTCGTGGTTTCTTCGGCGGTGAAAGGGTCCAATCCTGAGATCGCTGAAGCTCGCAGAAATCAGATACCGGTGATCCCGAGAGCGGAGATGCTGGCCGAATTGATGCGGCTCAAGTACAGCGTGGTAATCGCGGGAGCTCATGGGAAAACCAGTACAACTTCAATGGCGGGCACGGTTCTGCTCCACGGCGGCCACGATCCAACGGTCGTCATCGGGGGCCGTCTCAATGCCTTCGGCAGCAATGCCAAGCTCGGCAAGGGTGATTTCATCGTCGCCGAAGCGGACGAAAGCGATGGCTCATTCCTGAAACTGAATCCGACTATCGCCATCGTGACCAACATCGACCGCGAACACCTGGACCACTATGCCGGACTCGAAGAGATTCATGCCGCGTTCACGACCTTCATCAATAAGGTTCCGTTTTACGGGGCCGCGATTCTTTGCTTGGATGACCCCAACATTCAAGCCATCATCCCCCGGATCGAACGCAGGATCCTGACGTATGGGACCAGCCCTCAGGCCGATTTTGTAGCCACGCATGTCGAATTCCGAAACTTCGGATCTTCCTACCTGGCCCGGCACCAGGGCCAGCTGCTCGGGGAAATAAAACTCCAGATACCGGGTATGCATGGAGTGCTCAACTCGTTGGCTGCGCTGGCCGCCGGGATTGAATTAGAAATACCGTTCGAAACCATTGCCGGCGCTCTCGGAATGTTTCAGAATGCGGATCGGCGTTTTCAGATCAAGGGAGAAAGGCAAGGCGTCCTGGTAATCGACGATTACGGACATCATCCGACCGAAATTGTTGCCACCCTCAGCGCGGCCAACAACTGCAGTGACCGGCGGATCGTGGCGGTGTTCCAGCCTCATCGCTTTTCAAGGACCAGGGCGCTGGAAGAGGAATTCGCGCGGGCGTTTTATCACGCGGATACGGTCGTAGTGCTCCCCATTTATGCTGCCGGCGAAGAACCGATCGAAGGAGTTTGCGCGGAAAGGATTGCTGAGCGCATCAAGGAATACGGTCACCGGGATGTTTCTTTCGCCCAGGACTTTGCCGCTGCGCTGGCCATCCTGAATGCGAAGCTCGGGGACCACGACATGCTCATTACTCTGGGCGCCGGCGACGTCTGGAGAATTGGGGAACAATTCCTGGCAAACCAGGAATGAAATGGGAAAAATGATAGAGCATCAACCCCGAGCGGGGAGAGATTAAGGATGGAAATCAAAACGAGCCGAAAGCCGAAAGAGACCGAGGGTGCCGAACCTCTGCCGGCGCCGGAAAAGAGCATGTATCTGCGGCGGAAGCCGACCCAACAGGTACGAAAGAGCTATTCGGGCAGCCGGGTATTCATCAGGACGATGAAATGGATCGGCAAACTGTCGCTGGCCTTCCTGGCCGTATCATTCTTCGTTTCCGTCCTCGTTTACGCATTCACTTCCGACGAGTTCACAGTGCAGAAGGTCTCCGTCATTGGCTGCACTCAGATTGATCCGGCCGGACTCGAACGCCTCGTCAGGGATGAATTCCCTTCTCATATCCTGAGAATTGACCTGAAAAAACTCAGGAGCCGGCTGGTGGAAAAAGAAACATGGTGCCGTGGAGCGGAAATCCGGCGCATTCTCCCATCGGAGCTGGTAATCTACGTGGAGGAAAGAAAGCCAACCGTAGTACTCGAGATAAAAGGCGAGTTATACCTGGCGGACAGCGACGGAATCCTGCTGGACAAATACGAATCGAGATACGGTAAAATGGACGTCCCCGTATTTAAAGGACTGCTCGGGGAAGACCGCGAGGGCTACCGTCTTTCTCAGGCGGAGAACGCCGAACGTGTCCGGCTGGGTATCCGGATAATGAAGGAATTGGAATCGGGATCCCCGGAATTCACCCGCGGCATTTCTGAGGTGGATTTGTCGGACAAGGCCAACGCCCGGATCATGCTGGTCGACGACACCGCTGAGGTCTTTCTCGGAGACCGTGAATACTTGAAGCGCTTTCAAACCCTTATGTCGAATATGAAGCAATATCAGGAATTGAAGTCCACCTATACGGACGTGGCATCGGTGGACCTGCGATTCGATGGCCAGATCATTTACAGGCCGAGAAAGGTCGCCGCATCAGGCCCCGGTGGAGCGAACCCGGCGCGCCCGTAAATGCGGCCACCCGCCAGGGCACACTCCGCGACAAAGGGAACATCCCTGGTTGTGTAATCGTGCAGTAACTGTGGCAACAGGCAAGGTATATCGTGGGGAAAAAAGAATCACTGATATGCGCGGTGGATATCGGAACCACCAAGATTTGCGTTCTGATCAGCCGTATTATGCCCGATGGCAGTATCGCCATTGTCAGCAGTGGCTATGCTCTTTCCAACGGCCTTAAAAAAGGCACCGTGGTGGAATTGGAGGAGGCCGCGGCGACCATCCGCCGGGCGCGTGAAGAGGCGGAGATGCGCTCCGGGCTATCGGTGGATTGGGTCACGATCGGCATAACCGGGGACCATATCGAAAGCTTCAATTGTCACGGCGCGATTCAGATCGAAGGCAAGAATCACGAAGTGACCGCAGCCGATGTAGAGCAGGTTATCCGAGCCGCCCAATCGATTCCTATCCGGCCCGAGCGCGCCATCATCCATGTGCTCACTCAGGAATTTCTCCTCGACGGCCGGGAAATCCAGAATCCCGTCGGGTTGACCGGATCCCGCCTGGATGCGAATATCCACCTCGTTACCTGCGACAATGCCCTGCTCCAGAACCTGATCAATGCTGTAAATCGGGCTGAAATGCGGGTAAAACGAGTGGTGTTACAGCATCTCGCCAGCGCCGAGGCTGTCCTCACCCGTGATGAAAAAGAATTCGGTGCAGTTGTGGTGGATATCGGGGGCGGAACCAGCGACATCGCCCTCTTCACCAGAAACGCCGTACGGTTTACTTCTTTCATCCCGGTAGGCGGCGCCAATTTTACGCGTGATCTTGCCATTGGCCTCCGAACGCCTCTGGGAGCCGCCGAGCAGATCAAAAAGGACTCCGGCAGCGTAAACATCGATTTGATTGGAGCTGACGAGATAGTCAATGCCCCGGCCGTCGGCAGCGGTGAAGAGCGCCCGCAATCGCGGCTGGCAGCCTGTGGCTACCTCAAGGACCGGGCCGTGGAATTGTTCGGACTCCTGCAAAACGAACTTCGGTCGGCAGGGGCCGATGAGCGGCTGATCGCCGGAGTTGTGCTCACCGGAGGGGGAAGCACCCTCGATGGCCTGGTTGAATTGGCAGAGCAGGAATTGGGAGTGCCGGTCCGCCAGGGATTGCCTTTCGGAGTCTCGGGACTGACGGAGGATCTGAACCACCCGGTCTACGCGACGGCAATCGGGCTGGCCAAATTCACAGCCCTTGCCGGCGCTGATTCGGGGAACTCTCCCGGAAAAGGCAACTCGTCCCTGCGTGTTGTCAATTGGCTCCTGTCCAAGGTAGGCGATTGAGGCTGATTCAATGAATAATCGGAAAATGCCGGTGCGCCGGGAGACATGAAGGTGGTTCTGTATCGCGGTTTCAATCCGGCGTTTTTGCCGGCCGGGATCAATGCGAAGGAGGAGGCATGCAATTCGATAAGCTGAATTTCGACGAAACCCTGGCCAGGGTGAGTTTTGACGAAGACCTTCAGCCGCCGGCCAGAATCAAGGTCATCGGCGTCGGCGGTGCCGGGGGAAACGCAGTCAACCGGATGATCCAGGCCAAAGTCGAAGGAGTGGAATTCATCGCTGCAAACACCGATATTCAGGCGCTCCGGAATTCCATGGCTCCCGTCAAACTGCAGATGGGTGCCAAACTGACCAACGGCCTGGGCTGCGGAGCCATCCCTGAGCGCGGCAGGCAGGCAGCCCTAGAAGACACCGAGCGCATCATTGAGCTGCTGGATGGCGCCGACATGGTTTTCATCACCGGGGGAATGGGGGGAGGCACCGCAACCGGAGCGGCTCCGATCATAGCGAGCCTGGCGACCGAATTGAATGCCCTGACCGTGGGCGTCGTCACCAAACCCTTCAATTTCGAAGGGAAAAAACGGATGCTCCACGCCGAAGAAGGTGTCCGCGAATTAAAAGAGGTTGTCGACACTCTCATCACCATACCCAACGAACGGCTTCTCTATGCCATGGGCAGCGAAGCCCTGCTCGAAGATTCCTTCCGCTACGTGGACGACGTACTTTGCCAGGCGGTTCAAGGAATATCCGATATCATCACCATGCCCGGCATTGTCAATGTCGATTTCGCCGATGTGCGTACTATTATGGCAGGCCGTGGGATGGCCCTGATGGGAACCGGCATCGCCGAAGGTGAAAACCGTGCCGTGGAGGCCGCCCAGCGCGCCATTTCAAGCCCGTTGCTGGAGGAAACCAGCATCAAGGGCGCCCGCGGTGTTCTCATCAATGTAACCGCGACCCGTAGTTCGCTGCGCTTGCACGAGGTCGATGCGGCGGCTAAGGTCATCGAAGAGGTGGCGAATCCCGAAGATACCATATTCGGTGCGGTCTATGACGAAAGCATGGGGAATCGGATAAAAATAACGGTCATCGCGACCGGCTTCAATCATGCAGGCGACCGCAAGGGCGCAGCGGATGGCGTCCGCGGGCCCGGGAATGTTGTCCCGTTAAGCGCGAATGCGGATTTGTCGAAAGGAATTGACCTGAGGCTGAACCAGGCACGAGAGAACCTGGATGAGCCAGCGTTCCGGCGCCGGAGAGCGGAATAGCGATCAGATTTATCCGCGGATCTTTACCGGAGTCTTGCCTGTTCCACGGCTTTTCGCCAGCCTTGGTATCGGCGCGCGCGCTCATCTTCCGGCATGGAAGGAAAATAACGCCTCTCGACCAGGTGATTCCTCGCGATATCCTCGCATCCTTTCCAAAATCCCGTCGACAGGCCTGCCAGGTAGGCCGCACCGAGCGCCGTGGTTTCAGCGACAGCCGGTCGCTCCACCGGCACTCCGAGGATATCGGCCTGAAACTGGCACAAGAGGTTGTTGGCTGCGGCTCCTCCGTCAACACCCAAGACCTCCAGTTTGATCCCGGAATCTCTCTCCATAACTTCAAGCACATCGCGCGTCTGGTAGGCGATAGCCTCCAGGGTCGCCCGGGTGAGATGCGCCTTTCCTGAGCCGCGAGTCAGACCCACGATCGTGCCCCGCGCATAAGAATCCCAATAGGGGGCACCCAGGCCCACGAAAGCGGGAACAAAAAAGACGCCTGCGGAATCGGCTATCGAAGAGGCGAGATCCTCGCTTTCCGGAGCGCTTGCAATGATCCCGAGTGAATCGCGCAGCCATTGAATGGCGGCACCTGCGATAAATACGCTCCCCTCAAGCGCATACTCCACCTTTCCGTCCAAACCCCACGCAATCGTGGTAAGCAGATCCCCGGAGGGAACCGCCCGCTCCCCGGTATTGAGCAGCATGAAACAGCCGGTTCCATAGGTATTCTTGGCTTGTCCGGGTTTGAAGGCGGTTTGGCCAAAAAGGGCAGCTTGTTGGTCCCCTGCTATGCCCGCGATGGGGATTGCCGAACCGAACAGGCTGGGATCCGCTTCGCCAAAAATGTGGCCGGAAGGGTAGACCTGCGGGAGCACAGAAGCAGGGATATTCAGCTTGCGTAATATCTCTTCGTCCCAAGCGAGCCGGTGAATGTCGAAGAGCAGCGTGCGCGATGCATTCGAATAATCGGTCGCATGCACTTTCCCACGAGTCAGGCAGTACACCAGCCAGGCATCCACGGTCCCGAACAGAATGTCCCCGGCTTCTGCCAACGCCCAGACGCCCGGCACATTTTCGAGAATCCATTCGACTTTAGTGCCGCTGAAATAGGCATCGGTCACAAGCCCCGTGCGGGATTTCAGCTTTTCTGCGAAGCCCTCACGTTTGAGCTGCTCGCAACGCTCCGCTGTGCGCCGGCACTGCCAAACGATGGCATTGCAGACCGGTTTCCCAGTGAACCGGTTCCACAGCACTGTAGTTTCCCGCTGATTGGTCAATCCCAGGGCAGCGATTTCCTCAGGCGGAATGCCCGCCAATTGAATAGCCTCGCGGGCAGCTTCGAGCTGGCTGCTCCAGATCTCATCGGCATCGTGTTCGACCCATCCCGGGCGCGGATAAATCTGACGAAAATCGCGTCCTGCACGGCTTACTATCTGTCCGCGCGCGTCAAATAGAAAGGCCTTCGAACTTGAAGTTCCCTGGTCCAGCGCTAACACATATTTCTTGGATGCGGGCATGGGCAGATCCTGGAAAAAGTAAATTTAGTGAATGGTTGGACCCTTTTTCCTATCCTCATCGATCTTTCGACGCACGTCGCCGTAATAAACTTCGAATTGTTTTTTAAGGGCTTCCCGCCGTCGCTCGTGCTGATGGACCTGAAACCGGGCATACCAGTCCTTGCTCTTGAGGAACACAAATCCGACCAGCATGCCGCCGAGGTGCGCGATGTGAGCCACCCCCGGTTCACCTCCGGTTAGCGAGGAAAAAAAGGCCATGGCGCCCATGATGATCACAAGCCATTTGATCTTGATCGGCAACAGGAAATTGAGGTAGACAATCCGGTTAGGATAGAGGAGCCCGTAGGCGAGCAGCAACCCGTAAACCGCCCCGGAGGCTCCAATGATTGCAGTAGGATTATGGACGGAGACCGCCCAGGAACAAACCCCTGCACCAATTCCGGTGATCATATAGTAGTTTAGAAACCGGCGCGTTCCCCAGTAACGTTCGAGGTCGTTTCCGAACATAAAGAGCGTAAGCATGTTGAAGAAAATGTGAAACACGCCCCCGTGGAGAAACATATAGGTGACAAACTGCCAGACCATGAGATCACGAGTTATTCGGGCCGGGATCAGGCCGAAGTAGCTGACGAGAAAACGGCTGCCGGCAAACTCGCTGAAAGCCTGCAGGGCAAAGATGGCGACGTTCAGGATGATCAGGATTTTGACGGTGCGGGTTACCGGGCCACCAAAAAAGACGCGCCCTGAACTCGAATAATAATTCATGGTTTAATCGTATGAGAAACACCTGGCATTTTCAACCGCTGCCCCCTCACCGGGCCAAATATTCGCAATCCCCAGATCATTTTCGGCCAAACCGGCATCCCCGCCAGGTACGGTCGTGATAGTATGTCGGAGTTGACACCTGAAAAAAGGGGACTCCATGGCAAGAGCGGATGGGCGCACTCCCGGCGAAATGCGGGACCTGCATTTTGAATTGGATTATACCAAGCATGCCGAAGGATCAGTGCTCATCGTCGCGGGGGGCACCAGGGTTTTGTGTACCTGCAGCGTCGAGGAAAAAGTGCCGCCTTTTCTCAACAAAATGAATCAGGGATGGGTCACCGCCGAATATGGGATGTTGCCCCGGTCCACCAACACCCGGACTGCGCGCGAGGCGGCGCGCGGCAAGCAGTCGGGACGGACTCTTGAAATACAGCGCTTAATCGGGCGGTCTCTCCGAAGCGTAACCAACCTGTCCCTATTGGGAACCCGCACTTTTTTGATCGACTGCGACGTGATTCAAGCCGACGGCGGAACCCGCACAGCCTCCATCACAGGCGGCTTTTTATCGTTCGCAATGGCAGTGCACAATCTGATGCAAAGAAGGTTGCTCGAATTTTCTCCCATGCTGGACTTTGTCGCGGCAGCCAGCGTCGGAATTGTGGGCGGCATCGCCTGTCTAGATCTCGACTATTCGGAGGATTCCAAAGCCGAAGTCGATATGAACCTGGTAATGACGGGAGCAGGACGATATATCGAAATCCAGGGAACAGCCGAAAAAAATCCCTTTACCTCCGATCAGCTGCAAACGCTGCTCACGATCGGCGCAAAGGGAATCAATGACTTGATCCAGAAGCAGAAGGAAAGCCTCCAAAATCGCATAGACATGCAGAAGATGTTCAGGCCGATCTGATCCGGCCGGGAATTTCCTGGCGGCTTAATGCAATGACCAACAGATACTGGAGCAGCAATGGCGGCACTCCATTATCCAGCGATCGTGATTGCCACACGGAATAAGGGGAAACTCAAAGAATTCCGTAGCCTGTTGGCAGGTTGCGTCGCGGAAATCCTCGGGTTGACGGATGTCGGGCTCGAGGACGATTGCGATGAAAACGGGGCTACTTTTGAAGAAAATGCCAGGCTAAAAGCGATTTTCTATTCCACCTCGACATGTTTTCCCGTGCTGGCCGACGATTCTGGTTTGGAGGTTTCAGCTTTGGGAGGCCGTCCGGGGATCTTCTCTGCTCGCTATGCAGGTCCAGTGGCTTCAGACTCTGACAGGATATGCAAGCTGATCGATGAACTGCGAGCCGTTGGAACGGACCGTTCGGCACGCTTCGTCTGCGCTTTAAGCCTCGCGGTTTATGGAAAAATACTGAAGGAATCGAGGGGGGAATGTTGTGGAGTCATCGCAGAAACTCCGCGAGGAATGCACGGTTTCGGCTACGATCCGGTTTTTTTTATACCTGAAATGAACAAAACCTACGCCGAACTTAGCGACGATGATAAAAACAGCTGCAGCCATCGCGCCCGCGCGGTTCGTGCTCTCATGGAAATGTGAGTCGTATCTGGTAGATGATGGCAAAGTAGGTTAGAATTTCCGTCTTTCATGGGTCGGGGCATAGCGCAGTCTGGTAGCGCGCCTGCCTTGGGCGCAGGAGGTCTCCAGTTCAAATCTGGATGCCCCGACCAATCCCCTCAAGTTCCCCATAAAACCTGAACGCCTGCCGCCTGAGATCCTTTTGGGTAGATTCTTAAGGTTTTGCCCATCTATTAGATGTCGTTTCGCTCTTTGGTACCATGCAAGCAAATCGGGGTATCGTACTGGTGGCATGGATGCTGTCGTGGACACCCATAAAAAGAATCTGCAGAATCAGTAGACACCCATTAAATCTTTTTTACTGTGGACCCTCTCGGAATGCTTGTAAGAAACGCCTTAAAATATTGGTATCACTAGGATTTATTAATTTTGCAGCGCCGGCATTTCAGGGAATGGTGATATGGAATTGGAGTAGCTGTTGGCAATAGCCGTTTGAACCGAATACCAAACGGTCACCTTGGCAGCCGCAGGCGAGCAGCGATTGTGTGACGAATGATGACGGAAGCGGTTGATTCGGAGGGGCTTATGCGCGGATTCGCAGAGAATTTCGCTTCCGCGCGCGAACCTTCGGCGGGTACTTGAATATCATTAGATCTCAGACCATCTTGCAGGTGCTGCTACACAAACGCGACTCGGGCCGCTGCCGTGCCCTGCAACCAACACCTGCCGAGCTGATCGGCAAAATGACGCAGATTGGCGAGCAACCCGGCAGCGAGACGAAACCTGGATCCGAAGCGGGTGACCGTTTCTATCCAGGCTTCCGGATTGGCTCCAATCCGATACAGAATCGGAGCCAGATCCGCATCCATAACCCCCCGCTTGTCCGACCTGATTACACGTCCCGACCTGTCCACCAGATCGAAATACTCTCCTGCCGTCATCTGCAGAATCCCTCGCCCCCCGGAACCTGATTGAATGGGACAAAGCCAGCGGGCGGAAAAACCATTATCCTCGGAGGAATCCGTCGCAGTGGCAAGATTCCTGAGATCTGCATTTCCGGAAAAGCCTGCCTCCATCGATGTTCCTTTGCCGACAGGCATAGACTCCAGATCTTGTGCCGCTGCATCGTTTAGAGCGAAGGCCATCGTCTCCTTCTGCCACGCACGAATCCGCTCCTGAATGCTGGTAAAGTCGCTATCCTCGGGAGTTTGCGCCAGTCCGGCCCGGATCGGATTGAGGTCCACGTACACCATGCATGCCGCAATGGCCGCTTCATCGAGCAGCACCTGGGATTTGAACCGACCTTCCCAGAATCGCCCCTTGACCCCATCCTCTTTGTTGGCCTTGCGCGCGATGAATTCGTTCAGCTGGCCCATGAACCAGCTCAGGCTGCACAGACGACGGCGCAGCTGTGCAATGCGGTTGGGACAGGCTGTCAGGGCACGGATTTCCTCCTCCGTCGGCGGAATCGGGGCACCGTTGATGTCGCGATGTCGGGGGGAGAGTAACAACCAGCGGCGGGCTACTTCATCATCCGGCCAGAGGGCGACAATATCGGGACGTGTGCGCAAAATCGAGTGATAATGATTGAGGAGGATGGCGAAGGCGCAGACTTCGATGGCAAAGATCGCGGCAAGATACCGTAACCTCTCTACCAGCAACACTTTACGGTGGGAAAAGTCCTGTTGCGTCACGGGGTCGAAGCCGCACAGGAAAGCGCGGCGGACGCAACGGCTGAAGCAGTGATATACACCTTCTTCTCCTTCCCGGACATAGGTGCTGCGGGGCATAGCCATGATTCACCTCTCAGATAGGGTTCTGATATACCTAATGGCGAACCTGGCGAATGAGCCAAGAAAAAGATGATAGAATGCGAAAAATCTGCAGGGGGCCTGATTAGGGACACCCACTAAGAAGAAAACGATGAGTCCGGCAATATACCATCTGATGGGTGTCCAGGACTTGTCTGATGGGTGTCCAGGACTTGTCAGGACATGCATGCTGGGTGTCCACGATTCCAGGATTCTTGAGGAGGTTTCTGGGTGTCCACAAAATCTCCACTTGGACCTACGGCTCATAATGTGGGTCCTCGATTTATGGATGTCCACGGAACCGCCAGGGAACCGATGGATGTCCACGGAACCGCTGAATCTGCCGAGATCTGAGGGTCTACGATTTACCGCGGTCAAAAGCAGAAAAGCGGAGAGGGAAGGACATATTGCAATCTTGTGTGGTGGAAGAATAAAAATAACGGCAAATGAATTGCGGAAATCAGATTTCATCAGGGGGAGTCGTGAAAGAAGCCCGACTACAGAAAAAGCGGCAGGACAATGAACCCCCGCCAGCAATTGCACAACGGGGTTGGCGGTACCATCATTTGGGAATCCCTACAAAAAAATCTCGAAGGGGCGAGCGATACATTGAACATCTAAAGATTCATGTCAGTGGATTCGACACCAGTCCGTATGGGATTGAATGGATGCGGTTTGATGAGGACTGCTGCGTATCGGATCTGATCAGGACAGTTCCCCACCTTGCATTTGAAGTGGATGATCTTGACGAAGAACTGAAGGGAAAGGAACTGCTGAGTCCGCCCGGATCGCCCTCTCATGGTGTGAGGGTGGCAATGATCGTCCATAATGGTGCGCCCATTGAACTCATCGAGTTCCAAAAGAAAAGCAGGAAAATGATAGCGCGGCGAGATTCCCCAGGTCGAGTGACCAACCATACGCGAGGTCCACGTAAATCAAAATGAAGAACCGTCGAATAGAGATCAGCAGATCATAAGCTAGCGAGAAGTTAGAAGCGCGTTCTGCAGGAACGATGATGGTATGGCATCGATTGGAGAATGTTCTTTACGGATAATATGGCACAGGTGCTAATCGGGGCCCCAGTTCCTGGGGCGCAAAAGTTCTTAGGGATCTGGGCTTTGGGGATCATTCGACGCGAAATGTAATCCTGCATAGCGGAATCTGGAGGATATCGAAGCCGATCAGGGTGAGCGTCTTGTTCTCCTTCGGGACCCGGTTCAGCCTCGCAAGCGGGATCTCTTCGCTCGAGACGGGAACCGGCGCGATCCCGGCCTTTGCCTGCCTCTCCGACAACTCCTGAGCGGAAACCCAGTTCCCCATGCTCTGGGAAGTTGTATCAAGCCACTTTCTCGCCCGGGACACGAGTTCCAAGGCGTCCGCCACGGACGTCGGTTGAGGATAGAATGCGCCTGCGGTGCCGGTCGCGTAATCCGTCGCTTCCGGCACACGGGGGTATTATCGGACGGAGCTGACGTTTCGCAGCTTCAAGATAGGCGCGATATCATTTTCTGTAATCGTCGGGAGGGCGAAACGGCCGAGGCCTGCACAGGTCTCTTCGGAACCGCCCCACAGGCGGCGCTGTCTTTCCGTCAAAATCGCGCCCAGACCGAAACAAACACCGATCGCGCCGCTTGTGCCGTCCTGGGTCGCGTGCCGTGATCCGAGATAATAGCTGAACGCTCCCTCGTTCGGGATGAAGGAATTGTCGAACTTGACCCGTATGTATTTCCCGATCAAGTTCGCAGCCGTAGTCCTGTGTTCCTCGGAGGCGTCCTTCCACAGATGTCTTGTGAGCAGAAAAGTGCCTTCATATTTTCAGCGATCATTCATGCCATCCGCCCAGGTCGCCAGCGGCAGGCAGAGGTTCGGACATTACTTTCAGGACCGGCGCAAACATCTCCGTCTTGTGCCGTAAGGGGAACGACGCGTGAATGTCGTTTCCGTCCCTGTCCACGAACGTTTTTACGATCGAAGCCGTGTGGTTCAGGTCGAGCTTCAACAGCTTCCCGCACCACCTCGATTTCGGACCCCAGAATCCTGTATCCCGATCCTGGTACGCATGAAACCACTGAAGCATCAAATGTTTCCATTCCGGAGAGAATGCGTACAAGTTGTTTCTCTCCAGGATCCCGCCCTCCTCGCAATAGCCGAGAAGCTCTCTCGCATAGGCAAAGGAGGTTTGCGACAACCTGGAAACTATCCATCCGACGGTCGATACGTCATCCAGATAGGCTGTCAATTCCTGGGGAGTGTCGACTTCATCCAGGTGCTTCAGCGTGTATTTCAGGCGAAGAGGCCGCCCGATCGCTTTGCCAATTCCTCAAGATGCTGCAACACGTTTTAGGTGGGTGGGTCGTAAGTGCAGTACGGAAACGAGTCGTCCATGAAGGTGCCGGTTCGGGGGTTCTGGAGCGCCAGGTCGAATTCCAGTTCCCGCCTTTTGTCGGCAAATTTCGAGACTTTGATCAAACCCTCCCTGGATCTCAGTCGTTCGTGCAGTCGCCGGATGCCGGAAACTGCCTCCACGTCTCGCGCCTAGTCCTGTTGGTAGGCGAATACCATCATCTTGAATTCGAATTCCGCCATGTAATATCCCTCTTCCTGGCACTCCCGGTTAAGATTGAATAGGGCGGGGGGCAGGAAAGAGAGATACACTACAAGATCGATCACTGCAAGAAGAGCAGCGAGTGCCAATCCCGCGGTTCCTATCAGTGTGGTCTTCCCTATCAACCTGCCGTGTTTCATAGGTGCGAGCATCAGGAAAACCCCCTCAATCCCGGATTTCTCTGTTTCTTTCCGCGATTTGGGTGCTCAAGGTAACGAAGGGACTCTTCGGCCCATTGAATATGCGATGAAACATCATGCAGGCCTCGTTTCAGGGCGATGGTTGCGAACGGGAGCAGATGATCCACCCCGCTGTTACGGATGATATGCCGGAGGTTGGCCTAGATGCTCTCCAGCTAGCGAGGCCACGCGCTGTTTTGTGATGTGATAGACCTTTTTCCGGGGTCCCTTCATGTCGGGCACCTCCTTTGATTCGACGTAACCCTTTTCCTTCAAGAGCTTCAACTCACGATAGATCTGGCTTATCTGAGAGGACCAGACAAAATTGATCAAGATCTTTTCGCTGAGTTGCCGAAGATGCTGTCTCTGGGCGCGGATGGGGGAAGGGAGTCGCCAGATCGACTGGAAAAGCATTGGAAGCTAAAAATCGTGACTGGATGCCGGGTGCCATCGAGACAATCATGTCCTGGAAATTGGTGTTGCTCATCCGGCAAGTCCCGGCAAGCCCATTTTTTTCCCTGGTGCCTGTTTTTGCATCGACTGGCGCCCCTACTGGCACCGCATCAGTTGCACATCCTCCTAAGTCCATGCAAACAAAGCCTGGTCATCAAGTCCCTCGTTGGCAGCCCTCTTGCAAAAGGGCTTGGCAGCGATCTATCGAAAAAGGAGGGGGGGCATGAAACAGATTGGGATGATGGTTTGTGTCTGTCTGTTGTTTCCGGCAGTGCTTTTTGCCCAGGAACAGAAGAAGACCAGCAGTGGACGCGGCTATGGTTTCTGGGGCATCGGCGGGATCAATGCCGAAGACAAGCTGCAGCATTTCGGAGCCGGGGCTGAAGCCTTTGTTTACCGCGGACTCGGCATAGGATTCGAGCTTGGCTATCTGGCACCACTCCAAAACGCCGGCTCAGGCATTGGTGTTTTTTCGGTCGATGGTGTTTATGATTTTGACCGCGAAAAAAAGCGCGGGTTGAGTCCTTTTGTCACCGGAGGCTATTCACTCGCATTCCGCAGTGGGGCTGGAAACGCCCTGAATTTTGGCGGCGGCGTTCACTACTGGTTCCGGGATGGACAAGGTCTGCGCTTCGAGTTTCGCGATCATGTCCCGCCGGCCGAATGGGGAGCACACTTCTGGGAAATGCGGGTGGGTTTCAGCTTCCGTTGAGGCAGGATACCGGTGATGTCAGGTAAAGCAGGATGGCGGATGGCTCTGTTTGAGATGCTTGCTTTCCATCAACACTCTTTTCAAGATCAGGTAGCGGGCCATTCACATCAGGTTATACGGGTATGGACAGGCCATAGCTCACCGGATGCGGTGAAACTTGCCGTAGGTCCTACTCCACTGGCAGGCAGGATTCCTCCATTCGTCGATAAATGGTTCACTCACCCCTGGGACATGAGGTAGTCTGCTATCGGAGGTGGTGATGCTCCAAGGTTTTCTCCTTGGTCTCGCCAGCGGGACTTCCTGCCTGGCATACTGTGCTCCGGTTTTCCTGCCCTTCCTGCTCGGAGAAGGAAGAACCGTGCGCAGGAATATCCCGCTCCTGATCCAATTTCTTGCAGGCCGGCTCGCAGGTTACCTCTTGTTCGGCCTGGCCGCCTGGCAGGTGGGGCAATGGGTGCATAAATCCAGGGCACACGGGCTCTTTATGGGAGTTACCTACCTGGTCCTTGCAGCGCTTCTCCTGTCCTATGGCTTTGGCACCCCAAAAACCCGCTGTGCGCAGGAAGCTGGCGGTAAGTGGTTCCACCGGGTTACCAGTCGATTCCCCGCGATGCTCCCTGCCCTCTTCGGCTTACTTACAGGGCTGACGCTCTGCCCGCCATTTCTCGCGGCTTTTGCCGATGCCTCCACCCGCACCAGTGCGGCCGGTTCCCTTCTTTTTTTCGGAGCCTTTTTCACAGGCACCGCACTTTTTTTCATTCCCCTGCCCTTTGCCGGCTTCCTTCGCAGACACAACGCGCTCCAAATCGTGGGCCGACTGGCCTGCGGAATAACCGGAATTTCCTTTGTGTATAAAGGCCTTGTACTGCTCTATACGGGGATTATCACATGAGCAACATCGAAATATCCGCCACCCGACCTTTCTCCCTCGGGAGAAGCCCTGCCAGAGCGGCGCTTTGGTCCTTGCCCATGCTCCTGCTTTCCCTGCTGATGTTCCTCGGGGGAGGGGGCATTCCCAGAGATCCACTGCGCCTCATTCCTCTCTTCATCACACTCGCTTTGGTGAACGCCCTTTTTTACCTCATGATTTATACGGGAAAGACGGACCGGTACCGGGCCATATTTTTCGTGACAATGTCCGTGCTCTTCGTGGTCAGCTTCATCGCACACTTCATGGAAGCACGAGGCAGCATGTCGATCAATGAAGCGGAGATGATTAAAGGAAGAACTCCCTTCTGTCATATGGTCATACCTATGACCCTCATACCAGCGGCGCTGACAAAAACCATAATATTCCCCGGCTCCATCCTTGGACCGTATTCCATCGCCACGATGTTCGCACTCTGGATCGGCGCGTCGATTGCCCTGGGAAGAGGATTCTGCGGTTGGGGATGCTTCTTCGGCGGTCTGGAGGATGGATTCAGCCGAATCCGGAAAAAGCCCCTGCTCAGGAGGATCGACAAGCGATGGACCTATCTGCCGTACGCCGTCCTGGGCGCTACTGTGCTTTTCTCGGCAGCGCTGCTCTCGCCTGTTTATTGCGAGTGGCTTTGCCCATTCAAAACGGTGACGGAATTTGCGAAGGTCGACTCCTTCAAAACCCTTCTCCAGATGGTGCTTTTCACATCGCTTTTCGCGGGACTGGTCGTAGTACTCCCGATTCTCACCCGCCGCCGGACCCAATGCGGGTTGTTTTGCCCCATGGGAGCTTTCCAGGGTTTCACCAATAAGATCAATCCATTCGAGATTCGGATCATGCGCGCCGATTGCAAGGATTGCGGAAAATGTGCCCGTGAGTGCCCGACATTTTCCCTCAACGAAGAGGCGATAGCGCTGGGTGGAACAAGGCTCAGTTGCATGAAATGTGGCAAGTGCGTGGACCAATGCCCCACGGGTGCCGTACAGTACCACATAAAAGGTACAGCGATCTCTGCAAATCCATTTCGCGCGAGGATGCTTTTCATCTATCCGGCATTCCTATTCCTTGCCGTCTTTGGCGGCTCAATGGTGCAGGACGGACTGTACCGGCTGTTGTTGCTGTTTACCAGTGGCAGTATGGTCAAATAAGAGGATAGTCGTATGAAGGCAATGGAGAGTTTAAAAACAATGCTCGGCTACACCTGGGGCGCACTTTGTATCGTTGTTGTCCTGGCGACATTCTTCGGTCTGGGATTCTGGCCCAAAGCTCTGGCAAACGCAACTGGCATCAAGGTTTCGCCCATATATACCGGCGGAGAAGTCGCCCGGGTAATAGATCATGGTGTATATCGAACTGTGGTCCATGAGCCGGTTTTCGACGGACTTTTTACTAAGCGGAGCGAGGGTTTTGTCCAAATTGATTGGGTGCCCACTGAGGGCAACCCATTACCCGAGGTTATTGAAGAGGAACTGGACGTCGATGGGAATCAAACGGCAGACCTCAGAATCCGCATTCATCCTGCCGACGGCGATTGTCGGTTAATGCCCATTGCGGGATGGGTCCTTGAAACGGAAAAAATGATCGCCGCCGACCAAGAGCGAATTGTGAGAATCCGCCTGCGCAATCCTGGCCAAAGGCAATAGCCCGGAATTGTGTCGCGATTTGCAGGATCACCATCAGCAACACCCTTGTTAAAACAATCCGCCAATTTTGAGGTCGGTTTTCACGACCCGGCTTGAGACTGAGAGTCACAAGATACCCTCCAAAACGAAGAGGGTTCTTCATGCTCCCCGATACATCGGATAGATGAGGACGCGAGAACTGGTAGTCATCGAATTTATGCGGGTCGACGCAAAGAGCCGGGGAATACTGCAGGTCAGCAGCCCAGGCTCATAAATAAAGCGATGCTATTTTGTTGTCGCGGAAGAGCGCGCGCCATGGCATCCGGGCTTGGCAACTGCCTCAGGTCGATTGCAGCCCCGAACAGCCCATGATCCTTCCGAAACCCTGTATAAAACAGGGAGAGTAGTAACCGGACCCCCCCTGAAGGAGTGTGTTCGGATTCTTTGGAGGCTTTCTCAATTCCTTGAGGCAAAGCTGTGCGCATATCGTTATGAAAATGATTTTCAGCTTATTGACAAACCGCGCAATATTAATTATGATCGCCAATGATGAAACATGATTTCAGATTCTGATGAGGATGCCAAAACAGACTACTTTTCAAGGGGATGGGGAAGCATGAGAAAGATATTAGCTACAGGATTTACCTGTGTAGTTTTAATGGTGTGCAGCTCGTTTGCCCAGGGATTTAAAATTGTCGCGAATATTCCCCATGAATTCGTGGTGGAATCAAAAACTTACGCGCCGGGCAATTACGAGTTTTCGCTGAGTGCAAATCCAGCGAACCAGATACAGTTGTTAAACCTGGATAATAAAAGCGATAAGGGTTTCATCCCGATTTTGACCCGAATCAGCCAGACCAAGGGGGAAGATTCACGGATTGTTTTTGATAAAGCCGGAGAAAAGTCCTACCTGGCCGAAATTCACATTGCCGGCATGGACGGCTTTCATCTCAAAGGAGCCCCGGGGCCGCACACCCATATCATGACCAAGGCTAAATAGCCTTTTTCAATAGCAAGGATCATGGAAGGCCACGAGGAGTTGGATCCCAGGCCTTCCAAATCCTTATTTCATTTTGATTCTGGATTTGCCAAACTCCTGCCTTCTTTTGGCTTCTTTACTTCCGGCCTTTCAATTCTGAAAGGGGCGTTTACCCCTCAGGCGCTGATTCCGACTAGCAGCCTTGGGAATCGGCTTCATTCTCAGCCAGAGCCTTCTCGTCCAATGGGACAATTTGCGAATTGTCACCTTCGTTGGGGCAGAAATCGCATTCACGCCGGAAGGCTCGAAAACCTTTCAGGCTCACGAACGGAGACAGGAAGTAATCTTTCACCGGCTCCTCGCGCATCAAGTCGGTGCTCAGATACTTTTTATTGTCATCGCTGAACACCGTCACAACCACGGCATCGGATCCCATTTCCTCCTGAAGGCTCAGCGCACCCAGAAAATTCGCCCCCGAAGAAATCCCCACCCCGATTCCGAGTTCGTAAGCCAGTTTCTGCGCCATCAGGATCGAATCGCCGTCATCCACCTTCACCACATGGTTGAGCGACCGTAACTCCACAATGGGCGGGATGAATTCGTCCGAAATCCCCTGAATTCGGTGTTTACCAACCTTGTACCCTGTCGAAAGAGTAGGCGAGCTTGAGGGTTCAAGGGGGTGCACTTTCACCCCGGGCTTTTTTTCGCGAAGGAACCTGCCCACTCCCATCACAGTCCCTCCAGTTCCGACCCCGGCCACGAAAGCATCCGGTTCAAGAAGGTGTGCCTGCAATTGATGCCAGATCTCGGGGCCGGTGCTCCGATAATGTGCGTCGACATTGTCCTGGTTGGAAAACTGCCTCGGCAGGAATATTCCCTTGGACTGAGTTGCCATTTCTTCCGCCCTGCGGATGGAGCCAAGGAAACCGCCTTCCTCCTTGCTGATGAGGGTAATGTCCGCACCAAGGCTATGTATAAGGTCGATCCGCTCACGGCTCATCCAGTCGGGCATGAAAATCTTTACTGGGTGGCCGAGGGCACGGCCAAGCCCTGAAAATGCAATGCCTGTGTTTCCGCTCGTGGCTTCAACAATGGTATCTCCACAATGGAGCGCACCTCTGTCGTAGGCGCGGCGCAGAATGTGAAGCGCCATCCGGTCCTTAATGCTGCCGGTCATGTTGAGGTTTTCCATCTTCGCGTAGATTACCCTTTTGCTCCCCCGGAAAGCGAAATCGATCGCCAGAAGGGGCGTATTGCCGATCAACCGGCTCAACCCCTGCAACCGCCTATATACTTCGTTTTGTTCCATGCTGCGACCTCCGCGCACTGCTCATTCCAAACCGGCGCCATGCCTGCCATAACGGCGCCGAGCATAGTTCATTTGGGCTTGTGGTTCAACCGGATCAGGATCAGCGGATGGAATATCGGTGGCTTTTCCAGCATATCACGACGGGATGGAGGCTCTTCAGGTCGGGGTAGGCTTTAAGAACCTCCGCCATTTCCGGGGATTCGGGAGATAGCTCCTCAGTCGTGGCCTCAGGCAGGGCGGAACACTGCTCATCGATCCAGACATTCTCTTTCCAGGCGAATGTCTTTTCGCCGATCTTCTTAACCTGGCTCTCGGCCGAAGCGATATTTCCGGAGGCTTCTTTTTCTCTGTTCGTATCCTTCGCGGGAGTTCCTTTCATCTTGGACTGCCCGGCAAGTCCCGTCCCCTGAGACATAATGCCTCCGACGGCTCTCCCTGAAGCCGCGGCATTGAAGGCTAATTTCTCTTCCGGCGCCTGCGCAACGGGGGCTGCGGGGGCTTGGACCGCGATCGGAGCAACGGTCACCTCTGCAGGTTCCCTTTCAGGCAGGATCGCCTGGTCGGCAGCTGCCATCTCCTTTTTGTCTGACGACCTGAGCAGAGCATCTTGAGGTGCGGGTGCCTTGGGCTCGATCTTTTCCGCAGTTTTTTGCCTCCGGATGGTGCCAGGTGCCAACGGGCCGGCTGTGAAAGGATCCGAGCGCAGAGGCTTTGCTGGAGAGGTCAATTCTTGCAAAGGCGGAGCAGTCCCAGTCTGAGTCCGCACCTCCGCAACTTCCTGGATCTGGCCTTTGTTGGAATCAAAACGATCCAAGCGAACATAAAAAAATCCAGCAAGAACCCCGATAACTATCAACGCAAAGGCCGAAACAGGTAGAGCAAGGCTTAAAAACCTCGCTTTTTCGACCCGTGGGGCATCGGCATGCTGCATGGTTGGAGGACTCTCCAGGGTCAGGCTCAGGGCCAACAGTTCACGGCAGGGAGAACATGAGGCACAGTGACTTTCAAAAGTTGTATGATCGTTGGGCTCCAGTTTCGAGTCGAGATAGGCGGCAAAAACCCCTTCATCGGGGCACCCATTTTCCGGCAAACTCTCCGCCCGCCCCAAAACGCCACCAATGACCTTGTCGATCCGTTCATCCTTCACGATTACCCTCTGGATCCATGACGGCTATTGTTGTGCCGCCTTGCATGAAATTTCGCTGCAATATCGGTGACTCCTGAATTCTTCGCGGACTGCACTCCATGCCGGAAAACCTTCGCCTGTCCCGCAAATCGGAGCGGGCCCCCGGTAATGCTCAATTTCATTGGAGCAACTCCTTCAACGATAGACGCTTCTCTTCGGCAGCCCATCGCCAAATCGAGGCAATTTCTGAGGGGCGCAAGCCATGCCGCCGGCGCAGCTGTTTTTCAACAGCTTTTTTCAGGCGGTTCCGGATCCCGTCGAGCCAGCGCGAGGCAGTCGCTTCATGAACACCGAGCCGCTCCCCGATCTTTTTTAGAGGCACGCCGTGCAGATAATAAAGCCCCAGCATCAGCCGGTCCCTTGCCGGGATGGACTTGAGCTCCGCTTCCAGGGATGCGGCCAGGACCGGCCCCCAGCGTGCGTCGGCGGGCTGGCCATTTTCCTCCGGCGTAGTCTGGGAAACCGCCAATTCCTGCCCCTGCTCGGTCTTTTCCTCAAGCGAAACATCCCGGCGAGTTCTTCGAAACCGGTCAATCGAAGCTCTGGACACCATGACACGCAGCCAACTGGAAAGCCGGCCGCGGCCATCGTAGCTCGCCAGTTTGCGCCGATCCTCGAGCAGCATGGCAAGAATATCCTGGGCGATATCTTCACTCACCTGATACTGGCGGCAGGCCTGACCCGCCCACTGACGAAGCAAAGCATGATACTCGTCCAAAAAGTGCTCCCAGGCTATCCGGTCGCCATTGCCGCAGGCTATGGCCAGGAAAAGGTCCTCAAGGTACAACTGGTCCCAGGGCACGGTGGAGGGTGCAATTCGAGCGAGAAAATCTTCGAACGACAATTCGACTGCGGGATATCGTTCGCGGCACTTTTCAAAAGCTTTCGCCGCTTCACGGCGGGGATTGCCTGGATCCATGTGGTCGATTATCCAACAAGATGGGCTGCTCTCCAAGCCTCCAATAAATCAGGCCCCTCGAACAGTCCAATGTCGTTGATAGGGCACGCCCGGAGACCACCGGTCAGCGTGATCTCCAGCGCAATCTTCGGCGTCTGTGAGACTCTGCCTTGAGTTCCAGGTGGCCTGGCATTCATTCACCGAACCGGCTGCCTGTCGCAGAATTCCCGTTTGTGATAGTATGGCGCATTCCAAACCAGCAACAGGAGTTGGATCCGGATGACGATCAAAGTTCTGACCAAAAACATGCACATTCCCAACCTGCCGAACGTGGATGTCTACGAGGCGGCGGGCGGATATCAGGGACTGCGCAAGGCGCTGTTTGAACTCAAGCCGGCGGATATAGTCGACATGGTCAAGAAATCCGGGCTGAGAGGCCGCGGCGGCGCAGGTTTTCCCACCGGGATGAAATGGGGATTCGTCCCGCGCAACACAGGCAAGCCGATCTACCTCTGCGTCAATGCTGATGAAAGCGAGCCGGGAACCTTCAAAGACCGGCTGATTATCGAAAAAGACCCCCACCAGCTAATTGAAGGGGTGGTGATTTCCTCCTTCGCGCTGGATTGCCACACGGCGTTTATTTATATCCGCGGCGAATTTGTCACTCAGGCGCAGGACCTTCAGAAGGCTATCGACGAAGCCTATTCCAGGGGTTTCCTGGGAAAGAACATTCTCGGATCCGGCTTTGACCTGGAGTTGATCCTGCATAGAGGCGCCGGTGCTTACATCTGCGGTGAGGAAACCGCCCTGCTCGAATCCCTCGAGGGGAAGCGAGGACACCCGCGTCTGAAACCACCCTTCCCTGCCGTAGTCGGGCTCTACAAATGCCCGACCGTGATCAACAACGTCGAAACGCTTGCTAATGTGCCCCATATCATCAACAACGGACCGGAATGGTTTGCAGCCATCGGAGTCGAACGAAACACAGGAACTCGGCTTTTCGGCGTAAGCGGGCATGTCCAGAAACCAGGCGTATACGAGTTCCCGATGGGAATCACACTTCGCGAGCTGATCTACGACCATTGCGGCGGGATGCATCCGGGGCGTTCACTCAAAGGGATTGTCCCCGGTGGTTCCAGCGTGCCTATACTGACCCCGGACCAGATCGACGTCAGACTCGATTTTGACTCCGTGGCAAAAGCGGGCAGTATGCTCGGTTCTGCGGGAGTTATCGTGATGGATGATTCCACTTGCATGGTGAAGGCGGTCACCCGGATCACGAAGTTTTACGCCGAGGAATCCTGCGGGCAATGCACCCAGTGCCGCGAAGGCACGGAATGGCTTTTGCAGATCCTCGAGAGGGTGGAGCATGGGAAGGGACGCGACGGCGAGCTCGAAGTCATGCTGGATATCTGCACTCAGATGAAAGGCAGGACAATCTGTCCCCTGTCAGATGCCTGCGCCATGCCCGTGGAAAGCTATATCCAGAAATATCGCGAGGAATTCGAGGCTCACATCCGCGAACACCGCTGCCCCATCGGATAGGCTGAGCGCGGTTCAACAAATAGCCAGAGCGGCGTAGCCTACGACGCTGTTGAAATCGCCGCTGACTTCGCCGGAATTCGTGTGCTCGATCAATGCCGCGTGAGTGGATCCCATCGCCGCGGCAGCCACCAGCGCCACGACGGCCGGACCATAGCCGCACATAGAAATATTGTGTTCATGGATGACCGAATACAGTCCATGGGGATCGATGGCCAGGATCCGATCGATCGCCAGACCATCCTTGATCTCGGCCGTTTTCGCGGACTCGTAGTGATTCATATCTGAACTGGCAACAATAAGCACCGATTCCCCAGTTTCCACGATGGTGGCTGCAATCTCCAGCCCGAGAGCCTCGAGCCGATCATAGTCCCCCGTCCCGATGCACAAGGCTGAAAACTTGATTTCGCCGGCGTAGACCTGCAGGAAAGGGATTTGAACTTCGATGGAGTGTTCGCGCGAGTGCGCTGCGTTGTCTTCCCTGAGTTGCTTGGAACGGGACAGGAGGCTCTCGTTGAACTCACCGTCGATTGGTATTTCCCCAAGCGGCGTGCGCCAATACCCGGCAGGTGCCAGAGCCAGAGGCACACCGCGTCCGGTGTGGTTGGGCCCCAAAAGCAGGTATCGTCCCGGCAGATGAACCGCCCGGAAAGCCGCCGCGGCGACGCGGCCCGAGTACATGTACCCTGCGTGGGGTGACACCACGGCCTTGGCCGGAAAAATGGTCCTGCTTATCGGAGGGTACGACTCGATGGTTCGCCTGAGCACTGCGGGATTTCCTGAATAAAACTGCCCGGCCACCACGGGTTCTCGGATCATAGCCACCTCCGCCGAACTGCCTATGGAATGCGCCATGTGAATCGATTATAACCGTGATATCGGTTCCGGGCGACTTTTTTGAAGGGCTGCCGCGAAGGAGGGCAAGCCAAAGAAAGCATAAGCCTTACTGCCGCCGGTGCGACCGATCACGTCCGCGCCCGGGCACTGAAGTGCGATGGCTGTGACAAATGGCGACGGCCAGGGCGTCCGAAGCGTCGTCGGGAGTTGGAATCTCGGGGAGCTGGAGCAGGAACTGCACCATCCCCTGGACCTGGTGCTTCTCAGCCCTGCCGTATCCAACGATAGCGCTTTTGATTTCAAGCGGGGAATACTCGTAAACCGGAATTCCCTGCTGAGCGGCGGCGAGAAGGGCCACACCGCGCGCGTGGCCGAGTTTCAATGCCGACTGCACGTTGGTGGCGTAAAAGATTTCTTCGATGGCCACGGCATCGGGCTTTCCCTGCGCAAAGACCTCGGAAAGCCCTTTGTATATCTCCAGGAGCCGTTTGTGGAAGGGGGTTCTGTTTCTGGTGCGGATTGCGCCAAATAGCACCGCTGTATGGCGCGAGCCGTCGGTCTCGATAATTCCGTAACCTGTCGTTTCGCTGCCGGGATCGATCCCCAGGATCCGCATCGTGCCGCCGGTTTAGGAAACAACTTCCATTTCCGATTCGTCGATGTCGAAATTGGCCCAAACGTTCTGGACGTCTTCGTGCTCTTCGAGAGCTTCCATCAGCTTGAGCATGGTCTGGGCGCTTTTCCCTTCAAGCTTCACGTGGTTTTGCGGAACCATGGAAATCTCGGAGGCTGCCATTGGAATGCCGGCTTCTTCCAGCGCGGATTTAACGGCGTCGAAGGATTCCGGGCTCGTCGTGATTTCAAAGTCGCTGCCGTCCTCGGTCATGTCGTCGGCGCCGGCGCTGAGGGCGATTTCCATCAATTTGTCTTCATCCACAGCCGATTTTTCGACGACAAAATAGCCTTTGCGGTGGAACATGAACTTTACACTGCCGGATTCACCGAGGTTCCCGCCATTTTTCGAAAGGAGATGGCGGATTTCAGCCACGGTCCGGTTTTTGTTGTCGGTCAGCACGTGCATGAAAATGGCCACTCCACCCGGGCCGTATCCCTCGTAATTGACGTCCTCATAGGAAACACCGGGAAGTTCGCCGGTTCCGCGCATGACCGCGCGTTTGATATTCTCGGCCGGCATGTTGCTCGCCTTGGCAGTCGAAATGGCGAGGCGAAGCCGTGGATTCGATTCAGGATCTCCGCCGCCCATTCGCGCCGCGGCGGTCATTTCCTTGATCAAGCGCGTGAATATTCGCCCGCGCTTGGAGTCAGTAGCTGCTTTTTTATGCTTGATAGAATGCCATTTTGAGTGCCCGGACATAAAAGACTCCTTTGTGCGACAAGCGATTTATTTTAACATAAATCCCCGGCCAATAGTCGGGTTTTGGAACGCGAAAAGATACACCGTTCATCGTCCAAAGTCGAGCCGGGAATCGAGGCGGCTGGAAGTGCCGGGGCGAGTAGTTCCTTTGAAACCAAGGCACTCGGGTCGGTAGCAGGGATGATCCCGCACGCGGCCGCAGTTCTAACACTTAAATTCATTGCCGGAGAAATTCCTTCAAATGGATCAAAACGAAATATTGGACATTTTTCGATCTTCAAGCGCTTTGCTGGAGGGGCATTTCCGCCTCACATCAGGGCTTCACAGCGATCGGTACCTGCAGTGTGCCCTGGTATTACAGCATCCTCAGCACGCCGCCGCACTGGGTGAGGCTCTAGCACGCCGCATGCAAGATCTGGCAGGGGAACCTGAGCTCGTGATCGCCCCGGCCCTGGGTGGGATTCTTGTTGCTCACGAAGTCGCTCGATATTTGGGCGTGCGGGGGCTTTTTGCGGAGCGCCAGGAAGGTGTGCTCCGGCTGCGCAGAGGCTTTCAAATATTGGCTGGAGAGCGATGTTTCGTCGTGGAAGATGTTGTTACCACAGGGGGTTCAACGAGGGAAACCATGGATGTCGTGCGGCAGGCGGGTGGGGTCGTAATGGCGGCCGGATCTCTGATCGACCGGAGCGGAGGTAAAACTGACCTGGGAGTTCCCCGGGTTGCACTTGCCGTACTTGACGTCCCCACCTACCAGCCGGAAAATTGCCCGCTATGCAAGACAGGATCTCAGGCCATCAAGCCCGGAAGCCGCTAAAAGCTCCGCGCAATATAAAGCTCCGGATTGCCTTCAGCGGATTCAAATATCACGGTTGGCAGATTCAACCCGGCCGTCCTACCGTCCAGGGGATCTTGACCTCGGCGATTGAAAAAATTACCGGAGAGAGCGTCAAGCTGATCGGAAGCGGCAGAACCGATTCCGGCACGCATGCGAGGGAACTGGTGTGCAATTTCACGACTTTCGCGCGTTTGCCGGATTCCGCTTGGATTCCAGCCTTGAACCGGGTATTGCCGAATGACATAAGAATACTTGCCGCACACCGTGCACCCCAGGATTTCCACGCTCGTCATTCCGCAAAGTCGAAAGTCTATCGATACCAGATCTATTGCGGTCAGGTCCTGCCACCCCATCTCGCGCCGGAGCATTTCCATTACCCCGGCGCAATCAATCTCAAGATTATGGAGGAAGCTGCGCTCCTGTTTATCGGCGAGCATGACTTTGCATCATTCGCCGCCCGAAGCGGCAAAAAGAAAGCCGGCGATGCCGGGGTTCCCGGATCCGGCCAGGATAGGGATGCAAACACGATACGAATCATTTATCGGTGTGAACTCAAAAAAAAGGGCCAGCGATTGCTGTTCACCGTGGAAGGAAGCGGATTCCTGCACCACATGGTCAGAAACATGGTGGGAACCCTGCTGGAACTGGGAAGAAACCGGATTAGCCTGGAACAGTTCCGAGGATTGCTGGAGACTCGGGACCGAACTCAAGCCGGTTTTACCGTCCCAGCGCATGGGTTGATCCTTCTAAGGGTACGGTACTGACTGGGAATAAGGGTTTCAGTAATTTGGATTTCCGACCGGCAGGCCCGTGATATCATGGATCAGATATGCAGGCGGTTATGGCCATGGACAGGTTTGCAGGCTTGATCCACCCGGGATCGGTGGAAGCAGGCCTGGTGAAGAAGATAGATTTCGCACGCCTTCCACGACACGTTGCTGTCATCATGGACGGCAACGGGAGGTGGGCCGGCAAGCGGAGCCTGCCCCGGGTAGCCGGGCATCGCGCCGGCATCGGCGCGGTCCACGAAATCATCGAAACCTCCGCACGCCTGGGTATTCAGGCTCTTACCCTATATGCCTTTTCCGTTGAAAACTGGAAAAGACCGCAATCTGAAGTTCGTACCCTATGGCGTCTCCTCAAAGAATACGTACGCCGGGAACTTGATAACATCCACAATGCCAACATTCGTTTCAGGGCTATCGGTCGGATCGGCGAGTTGCAGGAATCGGTCCAAGCTGAACTCGGGCGGGCGATGGAGCAAACCTCCCGCAACACGGGAATGCTTCTGAACGTTGCGTTGAATTACGGGGGCAGGGCAGAGCTGGTCGACACTTTCAACCGTCTCATGACGGAATGCGGGGAAAACGGAAACACGGTTCCGATTGATGAGGACATGATCGGGCGCAATCTGTATACGGCCGGCATGCCGGACCCCGACCTTCTGATCCGTACAAGCGGCGAGATGCGGATCAGCAATTTCCTACTCTGGCAGATCGCCTACTCCGAGATCTACATCACTTCAACTCTCTGGCCGGATTTCCGGCGAAGGCATCTTTTCGAAGCCGTTCTCGAATATCAGAAAAGAGAACGCCGGTACGGCGGAATCTGACCGCCGGTTCTTGATTTCGGAGTCATAGCCCCCATGCTGCTTAGGATTCTTTCCGCCGCCATCCTGATTCCCCTGGTTTTGGCCGGAGTCTACTATGCTTCTCCCTGGCCGTTCCTGGTAGCATTGGGCGTAGTCGGTACACTTTGCCTCTACGAATATTTCGGATTGATCGAAGCGATGTCGATCAAGGTAAGCAAGACACAGGGCTATATTCTGTTCTGGGTCCTGTTGGTCGGAATGGAGGGGAAATGGATTCCCGCACAGATTCTTCTCGCGGGGTTGTCTATCGTCCTTTTTCTTGGAGTTATGAGGCAGCCGGATCCGCTCCGTGACCGGGCTTTCTCTCTGATGGCCGGTGTCCTGGGCCTGATTTATCCGGCATTGTTCCTCTTCTCGGCTCATATGGTCCGATTTGACTTTGGGGAAAATGCGGGGATGCAATGGTTCATGATCATACTGGCTGTGACCTGGGCAGGGGATACCGCCGCCCTTTTTGTCGGGAAGCGCTTCGGCCGCACCCTGTTCGCTCCTAAAATCAGCCCCAAAAAAACCAACGAGGGAGCTTTAGGAGGGCTTCTGAGCAGCGTTCTGGCTGCACTCCTGCTCAATCGCCTCCTGTTTAAGGAACTGCCGGCCAACCATGTTTTTGCCATTGCGGTGCTGACCGGTGTATTCGGGCAACTGGGTGACTTGGCCGAATCCATGCTGAAACGAGGCGCCGAAGTGAAAGACAGCTCGAAGCTCATTCCGGGTCACGGTGGAGTGCTCGACCGGATTGACAGCCTGCTTTTTGCCTTTCCGGTTGCGTATATCTATCTCTGGTTCATGCACAGGCTTTGACTGCCATGCGTGATGAACTACAATGGACGTCTCCCAGTCTCGGACAGGATTGAATCCATGAAAGTGATCTCCGTGCTCGGTTCAACGGGCTCCATCGGCACCAATACCCTTCGTGTCACATCCTGCTTCCCGGAAAAGTTCCGGATCGCGGGATTGAGCGGAGGGAAAAACGTCGCAGTCCTGGCAGAGCAGACCGAGCAAGTCCGGCCAGAAGTTGTCTCGTGCGCCGACGCTCATTCCAGGAGCAAGCTCCAATCGATTCTACGGGAACGCGGATATCCCATGGCAAAAACGCGTTTTGTGCACGGCGTGGAAGGGACCACCGAAGTTTCCTGCCATCCGGCATCGACGACCGTGCTTTCGGCGATCACAGGGGCGGCGGGGCTGCTGCCCACGTACCGCGCGCTCGAGGCCGGCAAATCTATCGCACTGGCGAACAAGGAGACCCTCGTAATGGCCGGGCAGTTGATGATGAAAAAAGCCCGGGAGAAGGGAGTAGAAATACTGCCGGTCGACAGCGAACACAACGCCATCCATCAATGCTTGCGCGGCGGAACCCGTCCCGAGGTGCGCCGGTTGATTTTGACGGCATCGGGAGGCCCTTTCCGCGAGACCCCGAAGGAAAAGCTGCGGAATGTCACGCGGGAGGAGGCTCTGAATCACCCGACATGGAGAATGGGACGCAAAATCACCATCGATTCGGCGACCCTAATGAACAAAGGGCTGGAGGTAATAGAAGCATCCCTCCTTTTCGGCGTCCCCCCGGAAGAGGTTGACGTCGTCGTGCACCCGCAAAGCATCGTTCACTCCATGGTAGAGTTTGTAGACGGCTCGATCCTGGCGCAATTAGGGGTCACAGACATGCGAATCCCAATCCAATACGCTCTGACTTTCCCCGAGCGCTGGGATTGCACTCTTCCTAGCTTGGATTTTACGAAGCACCCGCGGCTTGATTTTTATCCACCCGACATGGAAAAATTCCGCTGCCTGAACCTGGCCTACAGGGCACTGAAGGCCGGCGGGACAGCGCCGGCAGTGCTTAACGCTGCGAATGAGGTTGTAGTCGAAGCCTTCCTCAACAACGGAATGGCATTCCACGACATCCCCGATATCATAGAAGCCGTCATGAATGCCTACCCTGCTGAAGAGGCATCGTCCCTGGAATCCATCCTCCGGGCAGACAGTGCCGCTCGCAATGAAGCCGTCATCCTGACGCGTAAGGCCTCTCCCTCGCCGGTCCGAGCCTGATACTGGAACAGTGATCAGGGAATTGTTCTTTCGACGAGGATAGGGCATGATTTACTTTGAAGGGGGTGTGAGGAAAATCGCCGCATGATAACAACCATCCTTGCTTTCATCGTTGTGCTGGGAATTACCATCACTGTTCATGAATTTGGACATTTCGCGATGGCCAAGCTGCTCAAGATCAAGGTGCTGGTATTCTCCATCGGATTCGGTCCCCGCCTGGTCGGGTTCACCCGGGGGGGGACGGAATACCGCATCAGCCCCTTCCCAGTCGGCGGCTATGTAAAAATGGCAGGGGAAACCTTTGACGAGGAGCGCCAGGGAGCCCCGGACGAGTTCTTGTCCCATCCCAAATGGCACCGGTTCCTGGTGGCAGTCGCCGGTCCGGTGATGAATATTCTCCTGGCGATTGCCATCCTCACATTTTCCTATCTCGAAGGTGTCTGGGTTCCGCGCTATCACAAGGAAGCACCCGTGGTGGGACCCGTAGCCGTGAATTCGGTCGCCTATCGCGCAGGATTGCGCACGGGAGATCGAGTAGTGGCTGTGCGGAACAATCCCCTGAAGACCTGGGAGGATATGGAGATTGCCCTGGCCACGGCGCCCAAAGACGCCTTGGACCTCACGCTCGACCGGAAGGGCGAAACACGAAAGATCCATCTCGACGTTACCGGAATCGCAGCCGTTGAGCCGGCAACTCTCGGATTCCGCTTCAGTCTTCCGCGCACTATTGTTGCAGCCGTAGACTCGAAATCGCCAGCCGACCGGGCCGGATTGAGGGAAGGAGATGAAATCCTCTCCGTTCAAGGACCGAGAAGCAGCGGTAGGACCTACGACGAGGTTCTCAATATTATCTCCGAATGCAAGGGGATTCCGCTGACTTTTGAGGTGCTTCGAACGGGGCAACCGAGAAAGCCCGGAGACAGTTGGAATGACCGCACGCAGGAGATCCCGAGGGGAGGCGAAATAGTACAGCTTACTATTACCCCGATGGAGGATCAGGGCCGTGTTTTAATTGGATTCCGTCCGGAGGTGCCCGCGGATCTCGAAAAATTCGGATTACTGGGGGCTATTCAGCAATCGGCCAAGCGCAACTTCGAAATGTCAGCGTTGACATTCAAGATCATCGGCAGGATATTCACAGGTGCAGCATCAGTGAAGACCATTTCGGGGCCCCTGGAAATCGCCAAAATATCCGGGAGCGCTGCCAGAACCGGCAGCGCTCTCGTATTTTTCGGATTCCTGGGTATGGTCAGCCTTCAACTTGGGGTATTTAACCTGCTCCCTATCCCGATCCTTGACGGGGGCGTGATCGCGCTTCTGATCATTGAAGCCGTGATCGGCCGCGACTTGAGCCTCGGGATCAAAGAGAAGATCGTCCAGGCTGGATTCGTCTTCCTCATCCTTTTGATGGGATTTGTCGTTTTCAACGATTTGTCCAAAATCGTCGATTTCGACCGAATCTTCCGCTAGAAGCTGGCTATTGCATCCTGCTCGGACTGATAGACCGAAAACACGGTCAAGAGTTTGGTGATGGCCAGGAGTTCCTGGATCTTCTTGGTCAGGTTGAGCAGCTTGAGCTGACCGCCCTGATTGGTCACCGTAGTATAGGTGCTGACAAGTTCGCCAATCCCGGAGCTGTCGATATAGTTAACTTCACTCAGATTCAGGATAATCTTCTTGCCGCCGTTCTTCAGCGTTTCGCGAACGGTATTCCGAATTGCCATCGTACCTTCACCCAGGGTTATCTTCCCGCTGCAATCCAGAATATGAACATCCCCAACGGTGCGAGTATCGATCTTCATAGTTTCTCCTTCTCCTTAGTTTGGTGACACCCTCTTCACCATGTGAACTTCCATCCCCCCCTGGGAATGTCTCCTAAATTCCACGTTATCCATAAAGGATCGAATATAGAAAATGCCCCTGCCACTTGGCTTTAAAAGGTTTTCAGGATCCAGGGGATTGGGCAAAGCTTCCACGAGAAAGCCATTGCCCTGATCTTTCACATAGATCTCAAGACATTCCGGAGACACTTCAAACCGGATTTCCACTTTTTTGTTCTGATCCAGCTTGTTGCCGTGCTGAATCGCATTCGTAACCGATTCACGAACCGACATCCCAATCCAGTGGGCGGTGTCATCATCAAAACCCATGAAGTTGGTGATGCTGTCGGCAACTGTCTGTACCAGATCGAGATATTCGAGCGAGCTGCCGATGCTGACCTCGATCTTGTTGGCTGTTTTATTCATCCAGTGGCATCAAGTAAACATGTCTCAAAATTGATTTTGGCGCTACAGAGAGCGCCGCAGAGATATTAATGGTCGGTCTTCGGGCCTGTCAAGGGAAAGAACCTGATTAGCGCTCAGTTATTTCATTTAGGGCCCGGTTCCTTCTGAAAGCCCGGTTGCCTGCAAGTGTCGGAACTTAGTATTGTGGCATAATGAGGGACACAATTTTGTGGCTGGCTGAAGCAATGAGATCCCAGAAGGGCGGAATCATGGAACGTTGGTGGCCGGCATTTGCGGTCATGGCGGTCATTTTCGTAGCCTCCAGTATCCCGGGCGATACAATGCCCAATCTTGGGGATTTTGATTTTTCGGCAAAGAAGATCGGGCATACCATGGGCTATGCGCTTCTGGCAGCGGCCTATTTGCGTGCCATCACAGATGGCAGGCCGGCCTCCGCGCGCCAGGTGTGCCTGGCAACGATCCTCACCCTGGCCTATGCCATAAGCGACGAGTGCCACCAGATCTTCACTCCAGGTCGCAGCGCCTCCCCGGTGGATGTCCTGATCGACATGGCGGGAGCAAGCATTGGCCTTATCCTGTGGACCCGTGTCCGGAAACAGACTACCGCCCGGTCTCCTGACAGCTGAAGGTAATGCGCTCCGGTTTTGGGTGAACCTGTGCTCTTCCCGCGCGCACGACGGAACACGGGATCCCCCTCAACATTTCGGGCGCTTTGATATCATTGTTGAATGGTTCCCAATATCCAAAATGCAGCACCGCTTGCGTGACCCAGCACTATCGAGGTTCGGCATGAATGACAACCCGGTGCAGTTGGGCAAAGCGCCGGTGAAGAGAGGTCTCCACTTCCGTTAAAATCTGATGAACTTCTTCCAGCGTCTTGGTGTTAGGGAGGATGCAGGTCAAGGTCGCATGAAAATGCGGCCCTTCGCCGAGCAGGGTCAGTTCCTTACACTCGAGGACACTGGGGTGGCTCGAGGCCATTTCTAAAATTTCCGACGCAAAGTTTGATTCCAGCTCGGTCACATTCGTGAGTTCGCGCTCCGCGGGATGATACACCTCCATGTGGATCGTTACTTTTCCAATGGCTGGCAGCTCGGTCCGGATCTGCTGCTCTATTTCCACAGCCGCCTGGTGGGCTTCCACAAAGCTTTGACCCTTTTTATACTCCACGTCAAAATCTGCAAAATACTTGCCATCTGTAAGATGAACTTCGAGGTTATGCGGGGCGCGAAGCCCGTGGTCCATCACGATCATCTGAATTTTATCGACCACGGTTTCCTCCCCGGTTTCCACCGGTTCCGCATGAATCACTACATCCGTGTTGGGCTGCACGCTGTGGATCGCCTTTTCAATAGCGTTCATGATCAAGTGGGCACCGTGAAACGGGATGGTCCTGCGAACCGCAACCCTAGCATCAACAAAAAGCCTTGCACCGGAGGGGCGGATTCGCAGGCTGGCCAGCTTTTCTACCCCTTCTACCCGGCGGACGGCGTCTTCGAGCATGCGCAGCATCCCCTTCGGAACCCGGTCCATCAGCGCATCAATGGTGCGGCGTCCAAGCCGGTAGCTCACGAAGAGCACCAGAAGCGCCACTCCGATGGCCGCAATCGCATCAAATTGGGGGCGGCCCTGCCAGACAAAAACCAACCCCAGAATAACCGTCAGCGACGACCAGACGTCGCTCGAAAAATGCAGGGCATCAGCTTCTAGAGCTTGGCTGTTATGTTTGCGGGCGACACGGTACAGGGCCCGGGAGCGGCTAATATCGATTACGATCGAGGTGGCCATCACAATGAAGCTCCACTTGTTGGCTTCGACCTTGACACCCGGGCTAACCAGGCGATCCACGCCTTCCCATATGATCCAGGCGCAGGTCACAACCAGGAGCAGTGTTTCGACAAACGCGGAAATGTTCTCCAGTTTTCCATGGCCGTATTGATGTTCGTCATCGGGAGGCCGGTCAGCATAGGTCACCGCAACCAGGGTAATCGCAGCTGCCAGGAGATCCAGCCCGGAATGCGCTGCTTCGGAAAGTATGCCGAGGCTGTTCGTCCACAAACCGACAACGAGTTTGAACCCGGTCAGAAAAATAGCGGCAAGAACCGAGCTCCGGGCAATCCTTTTCTTTTCGCGTATGGCCTCATCTGTCATCATTTCGGCGGATCCTCTTCAACTTTCGACCCCGGTGGAAAACCAGAGGAAGGCATCATTTTCCGGCGACTGAATCCGATGGCAGGCATCAGTGGCGGCAAAATCCGATTTTAAGATCCGCACCCAGCACCACGCCGCAACGGCCCGGCTCATGCTCGGCGCGGTGAATTTCCGCCTGCATGCTGCAAAGCCACGGGAGTTCCTCGATCATCTGGGACACACGTCCAAGCAGCTCTTCGACGCCGCACTCCGCGGGAATTTCGGCTGTTTCAATAATTTCACGGACATCTCGGTCCGTCAGTGGAGTAATTCGAACGACCGGCGGTTTGCCCGCCCGAAGAATCCGGATAAGAGGACCGAAGCTGGGATCGGAACTTACCTCGAGGATGGCGCACTCGATGTCATCGGGAGCCACGGGCCGTTCCACAGAATTTCGTTTTATGCCGAAGTGTCTGAGTATTTTTTCTGCGCCGTCCCCCTCAATCCAGAGAATTTCCTCCGATGAGGCATCCAATAGCACTTTGATTTCCTGGCGGGCAGGCCCGGCCGTAACATCGTCATACCAGAGATACCGCCCCCCGGGCTGGCTGCGGAACGCAGCGTACTGCACCGCCCTGGACAAAGCCAGCGCCGCTGACTCCGGGAATCGATAAGAGGGGAAAACATATCGAGAACCGGCTTCCCCCTGACTCCCTTCGACACCGAATTGAACCGCTCCGGCTGCGCCCATGAGGCACAGCAGCGCGGGTTTGGATATTCCGGTTTTGCGTTCGGCCTTCAGCACGCCACGGCGGATGCCGCGGCCTACCATTTGAGGATCACAATCGCCCACACAGGCGTAGATTGCGATCATGGCATCGACTTCATTGTGTGACATGAGCTGCTGCACCGACTCCTCGTAGGCATCCACGCCGGCCAGAGGCCCAAGATCTATAACTCCCGGACCGCTGATTACCAGCCCGTGGGCCTCGCATGCATCAGCACAGATTGTGAGCACGCCGCCGGAATTGCTGATGATGGCGACGCGGTTTCCGCGCGGAAGCGGCTGGCTGGCCAGGAGAACGGATACATCGAACATTTCCTCGAGGGTGTCTGCCCTTATGACTCCGGCCTGGCGGAAGAGCATGTCCACGTTGGTGTCGCTTTGCGCCACAGCCCCGATATGAGCCCGGGCGACATTACGGCCCGCACGGCTACGGGCGCTTTTCACGCAGAGGACCGGTTTGCGATAGGAGAGACGCCGCGCTATCCTGGCAAAGCGCCGCGGATTGCCGAAAGTTTCCAGATATAGGAGCGCAATGCTCGTGTAAGGGTCTTCTTCCCAGAATTGCAGGAGATCGTTCCCGGAAACATCGGCCCGGTTGCCTGCCGACACAAAAATAGAGAATCCCAGGCCGCGTTCCGCGGCATAGTTCAATATCACGAGACCCAAAGCGGCTGAGTGCGAGTAAAATCCGATGTGTCCGCAAGGCGGCATTGCCGGTGCCAGGCTGGCATTGAGAGAGACGTCCGGGTGCGTATTCATGAGACCGAGGCAGTTGGGCCCGACAAGCCTCGCTCCGTGGGAGCGGACAAGGTCGACCAGCTCTTTTTGCTGCTGCGCACCTTCAGGTCCGGCTTCAGCAAATCCCGAGGCAACGACAATCAGGCCCTTGGACCCCGAATGCAGGGCGGACTCCGCCACTTCAAGAACTTTCGCTGCCGGCACGGCAATGACCACGAGATCCGCCCGCTCCGGCAGATCGGCTACCGAGGCATAGGCGCGCACACCGTGGACCGATGCCGCCTGCAGGTTTACCGGATATACGGTTCCGCGAAAGTCGCTCCGCAGGATGGCCTTGAAAATAAGGCTTCCGACCGCCGCCGGATCGCGGGAAGCGCCGACAACCGCCACGGAGCGGGGCTGAAGCAGGGGAACCAGGGAATTAGCGGTAGCGATGCGGTCGCGAAGCTCGACGCGTTCGCGCAGCGAGGAGAGTCCTGTCACCGGAAACTCCACGTGAATACTGCCCCCATCCAGCGCCTGATGGACCTCGAAGCCTGAGTCGCGGAAAACATTGATCATCGGCTGGTTCTCGTAAAGCACCTCGGCCTCAAATCCGACAAAACCATAACCGGCTGCGATACCGGCGAGGCGCTCCAGCAGAAGCGTGCTGATTCCGCGTCCCTGGTATTCGTCGCTTACCAGAAATGCAACTTCGGCCTTGCCATTGACTCCCATGGAAATGTAGTTGCCGATGCCAACGACGCGAAAATCGGGTTCCTGCCCTACGATCGCGAGCAGGCTGAGACGGTCGTTGGGCTCCCCGGTGCACATGATTTCAATGATGCTGCGCGCGACATATGCGACCGCACCCATGAAACGCATCTGCAGGCTCTGCCGTGAACACGAGCGCATCAGGGCCTCTACCGCATCGACATCAGCTGCCGTGGAGGTGCGCAGGAGCACGCTCTCGCCATCGCGCAGCAGAGCAAACTCGCTAAAGTTCCTGCCATCCGGGATGATTCTAAACATGGTCCTGCACTCCTCCCTGCAACACCCGTCCTCATGGAAGGGCTACCGATCTTGTTCAGGGAATATTATTCCTGTTCCGGCGCAAACGCGCACAAATCCTGTCAGTTTTGATTTTGGGTGCGAACCGGCTAAAACCAATAACTGGCGGCCGCGTCCAGAAGGCGCTGCGTCATCTGCTGATTGCGGTGCGAAATCTCCGCCCGGTTGGGTATGGCTGCAAAACCGGATTCAGGATCGTGGAAGGTCCTTGGCAGCTTCTGCTCGAGTACCCGGTTCCATTTGTCGCGCCATTCGGGAGGCAACTCGTGCGGAATCGGGAGGCCGTGCAGCACAAGGTAGAGAAGCGCCCACACCCGTGGCGTGGCCCGGAAGGAATATCCGCCGCCGAGGGTAAACAATACGCGGCCCGCAGTCAATTCATCAGCCAGCTCCAGGATTCTCCGGAAGATCGCCTCGTAGTCGCGGGTCGTCAGCATCAAATCTGCGAGCGGATCATCAAAGTGGGCATCCGACCCGGCCTGCACCACCAGGACTCCCGGTTTAAAATGGTGCAGCGCCGCCGGCACAACGCGCTCGAAAGCCTCGAGGTAGCTCTCCCCTTCGGTGAAGGGCTCCAACGGCAGGTTCAATTTCAGTCCACGGCCAAGCCCGTGTCCCAGTTCGTGAATGTCGCCGGTGCCGGGAAACAGATAACGGCCCGATTCGTGCAGACTGATGGTCATGACTCGTTTGTCTTCGTAGTGGATCTGCTGCACTCCGTCACCATGGTGGACATCTATATCCAGGTAGGCCACCCAAAGCCCTTGCCGTGAAAGATGCTGGATGGCGATGGCGACGTCGTTGTAAATACAGAATCCGGAGGCATAATTACGCCGCGCATGATGCAACCCGCCCCCAAGCTGTAAAACTCTTTTTTCTCCGCGTTCGCAAATAAGCCTGGCGCCCTGCAGGGCGCCGCCAACGATCCAGCGTCCGGCCTCGTCCATATTGGGGAATACCGGGTTGTCCGGCGTGCCCAGACCGTACTCCTCGCAGTCGGGGACCGTCTCACCATGGCTCAACTGTTCGACCCGGCGCACGTAATATTCCTCATGAACGCCAAGGAGGTCTTCGCGTGTCGCGGGTTCAGGGGCTATGGGATTGAAGGTATGCCCAAGCGCCCGCAAAAGGTCCAGAGTTATGTCGCAGCGAACGGGACTGAAAGGATGGTCGTCTCCGAACGCATAATTTCGATAAGCCGGGTGATAGATTACTGAGGGCATGGTTTCTCGGGTGGCCAGACGACGTCGAATCCAGCCTTGCGCATATCCTGGGCAATAGGCCGGGTCTGATTCGAACCGATGCGCAAAACAGCGCGCAGTTTGCCGGGGCCTTCAGGATAAGTGAGAATCGAGTGAATGTTCAAGTCGCGGTGGCTCATAAAACTGGTAAGCCACGCGAGTTCCCCAGGACGATCCGCCAATCGGACTTCCATACGGCCCGACGGCTTGTCGGCGCCGGTCATGCTCATCAGGGCATATAACAAATCCAAACCAGTAATGATACCGATTAACCGCCCGTCGTCAACAACAGGCAGGCATCCAATTTTATGTTCGCGCATAACGCGTGCTGCGTCCTCGACCGGATCGATAACATCCGCAGTCAGCGGCGCACGGCACATCACATCTCTTACCATCGCACCAGGCAGAAAAGGAGAAGGGGCGAGTGCACTCGTAGCCAGCCGCAGGTCCCGGTCGGTAATAATACCCACCAGGTTGCGGCCCTCGGTGACGGGGAGATGGCGGATCTCCTTCTCTCGCATGGTCTGATACGCTTCCTGCAACGTGATATCCGGCGAAATGGAGACCACCGGACTCGTCATGATATCCCGGACTAACATGACCGTTCCTCGATTATAGGAGCTATGAATTGTATAAACCGCACGAACAACTTTTGCCTCAAGTGTAGCTCATAAGGCCCGCAAATTTGCACATATTTATGCAATTCGCGCCGGCATCGCTCAGGCTCTCACTCCTGGGCTCCGAATTGCTTCAGATCGTCAGGGCCATCTTTCAAAGCCTGCCTCTCCTTGCCCTGGACGGCCGAGCGAATCTGCTCTACCACATCGGGATTCGCCAACGTAGTAATATCCCCCGTATCCAGGGTGTTGGATATGGCCGCCAGCACGCGGCGCATGATCTTGCCCGATCGGGTTTTCGGCATATCGGGAACGATATGGACTCTCCTGGGCCGTGCGATCTTGCCGATCATGGTCTCGATGTTTGCAATGATCTTGTCGGTGATCTCTTTATTGGGAGCATAGCCCGGCTTAAGCGAGATATAGATTTCCGGTACCCTCCCTTTTATCTCGTCGGCCACAGGGACGACAGCCGCTTCCGCAACTTCGCCGACAGTCAAGCAAGCCGACTCCAGTTCCTTCGTTCCCAACCTGTGCCCGGCGACATTGATGACATCGTCAACCCGGCCCAGAATGCGGAAATATCCATCGGAGGCATGCAGCGCACCATCGGCCGCAAAGTAGGGCCAGTCACGCCAGTCCTTACTCTCCTTGTTTTTGCAGTATTTTGCGTAGTACTGGCGAACAAAGCGCTCACGGTCGCCCCAGATCGTCTGGAAGATTCCGGGCCACGGATTCCGGATGCAGATGTTTCCTGCCCTTCCGGTCCCTTTGGGGATTTCCTGCCCGTTTTCGTCCAGGATGCAAGGGAATATTCCGGGCATGCCGGGGCCCGCGCTGCCGGGTTTCATCGGATCGAGTGCCGGTTTGGTGCTGCAGAGAAAGCCCCCGGTTTCGGTCTGCCACCAGGTATCGACGATCACGGCTTCGCTTTTGCCGACAACTTCATAGTACCAACGCCAAACCTCCGGCTCGATCGGCTCACCGACTGTAGTCATGTGCTTGAAGTGGTAGTTGTACTTCTTCGGTTCGTCGCCTCCGGATTTGCGCAGCATGCGGATCGCTGTTGGTGAAGTATGAAAGATGTTGACATCCAGCCGCTCCGCAATGCGCCATGGACGGCCCGCATCAGGATAAACCGGGACGCCCTCGAAGATGACCGCCGAGGCTGCCACAGCCAACGGCCCGTAAACGATATAGGAGTGACCCGTGATCCAGCCGATGTCGGCCATGCACCAATAAACATCTTCGGGATGGATGTCCTGGATGTATTTGGACGTAGCTGCCGTGTAGGCCAGATACCCCCCTGTCCTGTGTTGGCAGCCTTTCGGCTTGCCTGTAGTTCCGCTGGTGTACATCAGGAAAAGAGGGGCTTCGGAATCCATCGGGACCGGGTCCACCTTGGCCCGACGGAAGTTTTTCAAAACCTCGTCCACGAAGTAATCGCGGCCCGGCACCATCGGAGTCGCTGAGCAATATTTGTCCGGGTAACGCTTCCAGACCAGGACCTTGTCGATCTTCTGCCCTTCCTTCTCGGCGGTAGCAATGGCAATTTCAGCCGAGGCTTTGTGATCGATCATCTTGCCGCCTCGGTAATAGCCATCCGCATAGATCAGCACCGAGCTGCCGGAATCTGCTGCACGCAGTCCGCAGGCCTCTCCGCTGAACCCGCCGAACACCACGGAGTGGATCACTCCCAGCCTGGCACAGGCCAGCATGGTGATGGGGAGTTCTGCAACCATCGGCATGTGAATGGTCACCCGGTCTCCCGCCTTCAGCCCGCAGAAATCGCGCAACAGCGCCGCCACCTCGTTCACGCGGATGTAGAGCTCCTGGTAGGTTACGTTGATTACCTCTTCTTCTTCCGGCTCAGGTACGAATATCAGGGCTGCCTTATTTTTGTATTTGGCAAGATGGCGATCCACACAGTTATAGGATGCATTCAACTTCCCGCCTGCGAACCATTTCCAGAAAGGTGGATCGCTGGTGTCCAGCACGGTATGCCACTTCTCATACCAATCGAGCATGTTGGCATATTCCTCGAAGCATTCAGGGAATTTCTCCAGCGCAAACCTTTCATTGATAGAGGGATCCGTGAGATTGGCCTGGGCTGCGAAGCCGGCGGAGGGTTGGTAATATTTTTCCTCCTTCCAGTGAACCGCTATCTGAGCTTCGCTGGTATCGGTGACTTTTTGCGGGGGTTTTTCCTCAGCCATGAAACATCCTCCAATGGTTCGAATATATCAAAAACCAGGTTTGGGTTTTGCCGCATTGATGATATGCCAATGAGACGCTGCCCCTGATAGCAGTTGCATGGATACCCTACCGACTCTTCCGCCCATGCGGGTGCGTTCCATCCTATGATGCCTTCGCCCCCTTCGGAAACTCCGGACGCCTCGCCATCAATTCAAATATCAAAGCGACTGCGGCCAGAACCGCAGCAGAATAGAAAGCGGCCTTGTAGTCCTTGTATCGGTCGAAGAGGTAGCTGCCGATCCTTGGCCCGATAATACCTGCAACGCCATAGGCTGAGAAGAGCAATCCGCAGTTAAACCCTGCATTCTTTGTGCCAAAAAAATCCGCACATGTGGATGCATTCACGGACAGCTGAGTCCCGAAGCTCCAATAGACAACAAAGACCCAAATATAAAGCATGATTACATTTCCGCCCGTGAGAGTCAGCATCGGCATTGCAAGTATGGAAAGAGCTATCATCAAGCGCAATACATTGCGACGTCCCATAATATCCGACATCCAGCCCGAAAAAATTCGGCCGGCGGCGCTTCCAAGAGCTCCAATGATCATACTCATCGCAGTTAAAGCGTCACCTGGAATCTTCATGCTTCTGCCAAAAGGTTCCTTCAAACGGCAACGGTTACCGCACATCATCCCACGGATGCTGAGCTTGCCTCTGAAAAGCAGCGCCACCGCTCCTTTGCCGGGAGATTCAATTCGGCAGCAGGAAGATGGAACCGCGAAAGCGGATTTGATCCCCGGGATGGATGCCATTACGGCGGTTTGGGAAAGCCATGGCCCCCCGATATTTTCACCTCCCCAGGCTAGGGTTCGTAATAAATCGGCAGGTAGGTCGGGAACCACATGGCCCGCCGGATGGTGTCTTCCAGGTTTTCCAGAATCTCTTCTTCCGCAAATCCCTCCTTGACGGCGCGGCGTGCAACCGCGCAAGCCACCGCATGAGAACAATCGCGTATGCGTGAAAGCCGCGGGTAGACGGCGCATTCCTCGATGTCTTCCCTGGAAACCTGGGCCGCAAGAGCCTTCGCAGCCTCCAGAAACATGCCATCCGTGACCCGACGGGAGCCAGCCACGGTCAAACCTAAGCCCACTCCCGGAAAGATGAACGAATTGTTGCACTGCCCTATGCGGTGTCGCTTTCCGTTGCAGGTGACTGGATCGAAGGGGCTCCCGGTGGCCACGATGGCCCGGCCATTCGACCAACCAATCGCCTGTTCCGGCGTGCATTCCGACTTCGAGGTGGGATTCGACAAAGGGAAGATGATCGGCCGCTCATTGATAGCCGACATGGCCCGAACGGCTTCTTCGCTGAAAGTGCCGGGAGTACCCGAAGTGCCGATCAGAATGGTGGGGCGGGCATTCAAAATTGTTTCCGTAAGGGTGACTTTCGACTTGTCGCCACAATCAAAAAGCGCCACCTCCTCGGTCGGCCGCGCATAGGTGGCCTTGAAATCCTCCAGGCCCGGACGGTTCCTCGCGACCAGCCCTTTGCTGTCAGTGGTCCAGATGCGCCGAATCGCCTCATCCCTGCTGAGCCCATCTTCAACCAGGGCCGAGACGATCAGGCCTGAGATCCCCTGGGCAGAGGCGCCCGCACCCGCGATCAAAATTCGCTGGTCGCGCATGTTCTGCCCGTTTATCCGCATAGCTCCGAACAGGCCGGCTACCACGACGCCAGCCGTCCCCTGGATATCATCATTGAAGCTCCGCAGCTCATTCCGGAATCGCTCGAGCTGTTTAATAGCATTCCCCTTTAAAAAATCTTCCCATTGAAGCAGAACATTCGGGTAAACCCTGCGGACGGCAGCCACGAAATTGTCGATGAAGTCCTGGTACTCATCCCCGCGGATTCTCCGATGGCGGAGGCCCAGATAGAGCGGGTCTTTCAGCCGCTCCTCGTTATCGGTCCCGGCATCGAGCATGATCGGGAGGGTGCTGTAAGGGCTGACACCGGCACAGAGTGTGTAAAGGCTGAGCTTGCCGATTGGGATCCCCATGCCGCCCGCACCCTGATCGCCAAGCCCCAGGATCCGCTCCCCATCGGTGACCACGATGACCGACGGATTCGTGACTTCGGAATTGATCAGGATGCGGTCTATATTGCGGCGGTGTTCGAAGGAGATATACACCCCGCGCGGCCTGCGATAGATGTGCGAGAATTTCTGACAGGCTTCCCCCACCACCGGCGTGTAAACAATCGGCATCATTTCATCGATGTGTTCGTACAACAACCGATAGAAGAGCGTTTCATTCCGGTCCTGCAGGCCGGTGAGGTAAATGTATTTTTCAAGGTTGCTGGTCTTCGCAAGGAAGTTTTCATAGGTCCGGTCAAGCTGCTGGCGCATCGTGCTCACAGCCGGCGGAAGCAGGCCGTGCAGGTCCAGCTCATCGCGCTCCCGGTTGGTGAAAGCGGATCCTTTGTTTATCAGGGGATCCAGAATGACCGCCATTCCTTTCTGGGAAACCGCCATGTACTTCTGTCCGGTTGCTGAATCAAATCTCAAGCTGTATTTCATGAGCTCTCTCTATGCGGGGAGTCGTTGCGTTTCAGGAAGTGGGCTGAGCGGCGGCGCCGCGGTTCGGATGCAGGAAAAATCGGCAGGAGCCTTTCAGCAGGAAAGTCAGGTAGTCCATGTAATCCATTTCTCCGGCCATGAGATTCATGAATTGCCGAGCCATGGAATGGCTTCTCGCCAGGACCTTCGCCAGTGTCCTCTCGGATGTGGAAGGAAACACGAGATATCGCATCCATTTTGCGTGGCCGAAGTGACGTACGATGCTGCCGTGCTTCACCCGGTAGTGATCCAGCGCTCTTTCGGGAAAACCCTCTCCTGCAGCCTCGAGGATGGACTGGGCGGCGAAGCCCCCGCTTTGCATGGCAAACGCTATCCCTTCGCCGGTCACGGGCTCCACGAGCCCTGCCGCATCCCCGGCAAGCAGAACGTTTGCTTTTCCCGGCTGGCGCATGAAGTTTCCAAAAGGAATCGGATGCCCTTTCCAGGTCATTTCCGGCCGGTCCGGAAACAACTCCTCCAGGAAATGCTGAAAGTTTTTCCTGAGATCGTGATTCTTCTGAACGAGGCCGGCGATCCCTACCGTGAGGCTGTTTTTTTTGGGAAACACCCAGCCGTATCCCCAGCGCACCATGCCAAAATGGATCTCAGGAAGATCCAGGCCGGCGCGGGTCCCGCTTCGCGGGAGCTCAATCTCGAGGCCAGCCGCAAGGTTAGATTTGGGCATCAGCAGCCCCAGGGATCGAGCCACACGGCTGCTGGTCCCATCGGCCCCTACGATGAAAGCCCCCGTCATCTGGTCGCCGTTCTCGAGGCGCACACATCCCGGCTGGAGTTCGACTGCTCGCACCCCGACACCGTCGTAAAACATGGCACCCTTGCCGGTAGCCAGTTGAACGAGGTGCCCATCAAATTTGGATCGTGTCGTGAAATAGATCTTGCGGTGGTTGCGCAGTTCGTTGATCCATCGGGCCTGGTAAAAAAACCTCATCCCGGAAGCCATCAGCTCATAGCTCTGGTGCCAGCCGTCGCCGAAAATGCCCTGGTAGACCTTTTCCGCCCTTTCGCTCAACAATCCGCCACAGAGCTTTTCCCTGGGAAAGCGCGCTTTTTCTATCAATGCGACTCGCATGCCGGCAGAGGCCAGGCTGAAGGCGGCAGAAGATCCCGCCGGGCCGGCACCGACAACGATCGCGTCAAATTGTGGATTCCGGTTTGCGATATTCAAATCACAACCTCGTTATGGTTCCAGGAACAATATTTCCCGCAGCCAAAAATATCAAGCACTCATACGTACAGATCAACAGCCAAACTGCTTGAAATGATGATCTGTGTGCTTTCCGTGAACCAGGGACCATCGCCGCAGTGTGGTCGGCCCTAGCAGCGGGCTGAGGGTTACCCTTTCCGGGTGCTGCGCAAGCTGCTCGGTAAATCGGCGCATGGTTTCCAGCAGCCGTTCCTTCTGCTCTTCGACAGTCCCCGAAGAAGAGGGAAGCATAAATGGGAAGGTCTTCAACCGGCCCTTGGGCCAAGGGATCCAGCGAAACACCAGGTAACCCACGAAACTGCGGCTGATAGCAGTGCTCCGATCTTCCACTTCGACTTCCCCCAGTGACACCCGGAAAAGGAAAATGAGGTGTTCCAGCATTTCGCCTGCCGACATGGATCCCCACCGCCGAACGGAAGACGCCGAAAGTTTTCCCAGCCGGTCACCGAAGACCTGGAGCGATGAGCGGTTGAAATAGGTAAAGGACATGCATCCACCTCGGAAGCGTCTTTAGAGTTGCAGCCTGGGCAAGGATTGTTCTGGAACCTCGCGTCCCGCCCCTTCGTTTTCGCTCCGGAAAGAAACGAGGTAGCGGCGCATGTTGGCCACATAATTTTCAGCTGAAAGGCGGATGCGCTGGATCTCCTCGTCGGTTACGCTGCGAATCACCTTGCCGGGCGAGCCCAGAACCAGGGAATTGGCGGGGATTATTTTCTCCGCGGTGATCAAAGTGTTGGCGCCTATCAAACAGTTGCGACCCACCCTGACCCGATTCAGAATTATTGAGGCAATCCCTATCAAACAACCATCGCCTATCTCACAGCCGTGCAGCAGAGCCCCGTGCCCGATCGTAACCCCCCGGCCCACAGTCAGCGGGATCCCCTCATCCGTGTGAAGGACGCAGCCGTCCTGAATGTTGCTCCCGGCCCCGACCGTGATAACCTCGTTATCTGCACGAATAACGCTGTTGAACCAGACACTGGCGCAGTCTTCGAGAACCACTGATCCTATCAGGATGGCGTTGGGGGCGACAAAGTGCTCTTTGCCGATCAGTCGAACACGGCGATTCCCCACCCTGCAAATCATGGACAGCTCCCCGGATGCACCGTTGCGCGGTTATGGGAATCAGGATACCGCAAAAAAGAATGGCAAATGAGGGGGAAATTTTCAGAACGGCAGGGAGAATGCAGCCGGTACGACAAGGCCTGCGGGCCGCAGCTATCAAGCGGTCCGCAGGCCCGTGTTATCCTACTGGGCAAGCTTGGAGAGATTGCCGCCCAGACGTCCTCCTCCAGGAGGCATTTGCCTTTCGCCCGATTGAGGGCTCACTCCTGCCATGGCATAGATCTCATCCTTGGTCCATCCTGCCTTGATCAGGGCAAGATACATCTGCTGTTTGGCTTCGTCCGATTGTTTGCGACGCATAACCTCTCCCGTTGGCGAACTTTCGTCCCTGGGTGAATTGGCAGACTCACGGGTGACAAGCAGTAGGTTTCCGGAGCCTCCCATCAACTTTTTCCATTCCATCAGGCGGCTTGCCAGCCCCGAAGCGTCCCCCGGTTCGAATTCGAGAGCGACCAGCGCATTCTTTTCGGCGATCTTCTTTGCCAGCGGTTGAGCCGGCAATGCGGCGAGACCAGATATGATGATCCCCTTCTTGGTCGCGTCCAATATGTCTTCAAGCAGTCGAGGCGATGGATTGAAAAGATTCAGGGCCACACCTGCAGACTGGAATGCCGCCACCGCCGACTTTCCCCGCTCAGTCAGGCCCCCAGCCGAAAACCACTGACCGTCGCCGCGGGCCGGTACATCCACCCTTCCGACGTTGAGCAGCTTGGCGGCCATGTCTATCAGGGCGATATTTCCCCCGAAGGCGGCGACATCGTTCAAGGCGATATTCAGCCGGGGGCCTTGCGCCTGCGACTGCTGGCCTATACCCATCCGAAATGCGCCCCCGCCTCTCGCTTCGGAGAGATTGACCGGATTCAGTCGCATTCCGTTGTAAAGATGCAGACGATCCGGGACTATAAGGTTGACCGTAGTTTCGTTGGCGACATTGATCAGGCCCTGAAGGACAAACTGTCCGGTTTTTCGCAGGATTTCCGGATCGATCTTTTCGATGTCATCGTTGGCGTCATGGTAATCGGGGTGACCGACTCCTCCCGAGGTCATCAATGCCAACGCCTCGATCCCCTGCTCGATAAAGGCGGAGTAGTCGCTCCCGCCAGGACCGGCGGTGGAAGGATCGACCAGGGCGGCGATACCGGGGTCCTGATTTTTCATGATGACATCAAAAATGGAGGGAAAATTGAGCGCCCCGGGGGCGCCAATGCGTTCCCCCAGCCCGACCATATCGGCATTGAAGTTGACCACCACGTTTTCGAGCTTAATTCCGTCCGGCGGGTTCTTGGCAAAATAGTTGGAGCCGAGGAGGCCCATCTCCTCACCGCACCAAAGGGCGAACACGATGGTGCGCTTCGGTTTGATGGCCGCATAGTTCGAGGCGACGAGCCGGGCCATTTCCATGGTCAGCGCCGCGCCCGATGCATCGTCGTCGGCTCCGTTGTAAACCACGCCATCGGTCATGCCCAGGTGGTCCATGTGTCCGCCGACGACGATGATTTGTGATTTGAGCACCGGATCGGTCCCTTCAACCTTTCCGATCACATTATGTGAAATATTGTTTTTGAACTTTTCCCCATAGTACGCAGTCGAAGCGTAGCCCTTTGCCTCGGCACGGATCCCGGTAGGCCGGGAGGAAGCTTTCTTGTCGCGAATGTCGCGACGAATCTGATCGATCCTGCGTGAGAAGCCGCGGGGGGATTCCTGCGGATCCCGCCACATAATGTGCTTGAAAATCCGCTCGTTGGTGTCGCTGATTATCAGAAACGGCCGGGTGTACGGGGAAGCGTCGACCGGCTCTCGCTGCATGCCCATGAAAGCCTGCGCCTGCGGCTGAGCCGCTAGAGGCTGCGGCCCAAAGAAGCCGATCTGAGCCAGTTTTTCCGGGCTGAAAAGCATGATGGCGGCGGCACCCTTGTCGTAGGCGGTCTTTATTTTGGCCGCATCCCTGGACTCCTCGGTCCAAGCTTCAACCTCCGCCGCTTTCGGCTCGGGAGCTGCCGGGCCGAACATCGATCTTGCCGTCGGCGCATCTTTGGGGGAACCCTTGAAAGCCAGGACAATTTTGCCCGAAACATCAAGGCCGGCATACTCGTCCAGTCCTTTGGCTGCGGCCGAAATTCCATAGCCGACGAATACGATCTCGCCGCTGGCCTGGGTCCCGGGCGTGGAATTTGAACCCAACGCAAAATCGCCGTCCTTCATATAAAAGGAGCGGCCGTCAACCCTGAGCTCCGGAACGCCGGTGTTCCAGGCGAAGGCACTGCGCGGCCCCGTTATGGCAACATTCTGCAAGAAGCTGCCGCCATCTCCCCCTGGTTTCAGGCCCCATTCCTTGAACTTGGACGCAGCCCATTCCACCGTTTTTTCGAATCCCGGGGTGAGAGATTTGCGCCCTTCTCTTTCAGGGGATGCCATGTAGGCGACGTATTCCTTGATTACATTCCCATCCACCTTTATCGCAGGCGGCGCCTGGATTGGGGTGGTTTTTCCCTTGTTCTGACCCGCCAGGGTCGCGGTGAGCAGCAGGACGGCCAGGCCTGCAACTGGGGCGCAATGCCGCGCCTTTTTCATGAACATGGCAGATTTCCTTTCCAACGAAAAAGCAGATGCCGGCAAAAAACCCGCGTAGCATAAGCGAGTTTGAGCGGAAATGGTCTAAAAATCGGCATCCCGGAAAGAGAGTGCGGCGGGGGGGAAGGGAAATTGCGGGTTGAGGAACCGGCCGCCAGACCGAGTTACTTACATCCCAAGGTCGATTCCGCGGCCGGTCCTGCTGAAACCTAAGTCGAGAACTCTAGAAAGGCTACCGTCTGTCGGGATCGTCTTCGCCACCCCGGCATCCCGAATCAGGTCTATTCGGCGTGGGCGCCGTTGCTGTCCAGCGATTTGGCCAGCAGATCCAGCTGGGCTTTCTGGGCTGTTACGAACTTCTCCACACTTTCGCGGCCCATGTTTTCCATGGATTCCTGGCTGGGAGGTTCAACCATGACCATGGTTTCGCGCGTCACTTTAAGGCTCGCTGTTACCTGCTGGCCTGCCAATTCGACGATCCTCTTTTGCGCCTTCAGAAATGCATCCATGCTGTCCCGGGCGAGCCCGGCCAGGTCCGGCATAGTGCTCTTCCCTTCAGTCGAAGCAGAGGCTTTTTCGTCGGACCAGGAAGTTGCTTCGGAGATAGCATCCAGGAGTTTGCGCTGTGTGCGCTCGAAGTTGTCGATGCCGTCCCGGGCAAGCTGCCTGGCTTCACGATCGCCAAAAACATCGCCAGCTTTGGCCGAATCGAGCCACGCATTGGTTTGCTTTTCCGCAGCCGCAAGAAAATCCTGCTGAGACTCCACAACCACTTTGACGCTGCGGCGCAGCAACTCGGTCATGGACGAGATGGGCTCATAATTGCCGACCGTCTGCTTCACTCCTTGAAATACAATATCATTTTGCTGCTGCACGAGATCCAGCAGTACCCTTTGAGCTTCCACGTAGTTGCGGATACCATCGCGGGCAAAATCGCTCAGGGTGGCGCCAGGCTTGGCTACCCCTGAATCCAGCTGTTCCCGGAGCGCATTGGTGGCAATAGTATTCTGGTTGGCTACCAGATCCAGCAGGATTTTCTGCGAAGCGAAAAAGCGGTCCATCCCCTGGCGCACCCAGTCGGTCAAATTTGGCAAACTATTGAATCCCCATGATTTGCTTACCTCTGGTTCAGCTGATTCATTCACTGGCATAACGTTCTCCTATTGGTTGATATGTTGCGCTGCAGCAATTGAAAAGAGTATAGCCACCTTGTGGGTTTTGTGTCAAGATGCAATTGTACGACTTTGCATTTGATCCAAGTCTTCACCTTTGGGGGTTGAACGGCAGAGACCCTGCAGGTCGCGCATTTGAAAACTGGAGACTGATTGTTTGTCCATGATCGTGGTTTTGAATCGGGCCATTTGCGAGTCCCAAATCGAAAATCCAGATTTCCCTACGGCTTTTTGCGAGATAGAAGAATGCCTGCAAATCCTGTCATCATAAAGAAATACGAAAATCGAAGGCTTTATAATACAGCCTCGAGTCACTACATAACGCTGGCAGAGATTGCCGATATCATCCGGGAAGGAACTGAGGTGCGGGTTGTAGACGCAAAATCGGGCGAGGATCTGACCCGGGTTATATTGACCCAAATCATCGCCGAAGATGCACGTGACCGGCCTACCGGATTGCCACTTGAACTGCTGCGTCAACTGATAGTGGCCTCTGACCAGGCCCGGCACGATTTTGTGATGTGGTATTTGAAATCGGCGTTCGATACCTACCAGACCGTTCGCGACGGGCTGCAAAGCCAGCTTCGAGAGGCCCAATCCGCCGCCATGGCACCAATTGAGATGATGAAAAGCATTTTCATCGGATCAAAATCCACTGAACTGGCGCCGAATGCAGAAGCGGAAATCAAGGAATTGAAAAAGAGGATCTCCGACCTGGAAGCTAAGCTTGAGAAAGCGTCGGCTGAGGGTGAGGCGAGGAAAGGGTCTCGAACCTGATCTTGTCTCTGCGTCCAGACCGAGTGGCCCTGAGTCGTGGTCAATCCGCAACACTCCAAAAAGCTGCAAGAAGCCAATTTCCCGGATGGACTGTTGACCCACTAACAGATTCCTATATCAATTCTTTATGCTTGATCCAGTCATGGTTAAGTGAAAATATGAAGTCTGGACTTTGCCGAAACGATACGGCTCGATGAGAGGTGGCTTTATGTTCTATCGCGTTGCCCTGATGATACTCCTGAATGCAGCCGTCGCTTTGTGCGGGGACTGGCCACAGTTCCGCGGCCTGAACCGCGACAACATTTCCATCGAAACCGGCCTCTATCGGACATGGCCGGCTAAAGGCCCCAAAGTCCTTTGGAAAACCACGGTTTGCCAAGGCTATGCCGGCGTCGCCATCAAGGATGGCCGCGTCTATATCAATGATTATGATGATGCCAAAAAAGAGCATTTGGTCCGCTGCATCTCGTTGGCCGATGGGAAGGATCTCTGGCGCTGGAGCTACCCCGTCGAAATTCGCCCGAGTCACGGGATAACCCGCACGGTTCCGGCGGTTGGGAAGACCCTGGTTTTCTCGCTCGATCCCAAATGCCGTTTTCATGCGCTGGACATCAAAACCGGCAAGCTGGTGTGGCAGAAAAATCTGGTGCAGGAATACAAGGCAACCATCCCGGGCTGGTATGCCGGGCAAAACCCGCTGTTGGACGGCGACAAGGTTCTCTTGGCCACGGGAGGCGATGCGCTCGTGATCGCGTTCGATCAGGCCACCGGAAAGGAAGTTTGGAAATCCCCGAATCCGGCCAAAGACCTGATGTCGCACGCCTCGCTCATGCCGGCTTCTATCGGAGGCATCAGGCAGTTCCTTTACCTGACGATGAACAAGGTATTGGGGGTGTCCGCTACGGACGGTCAGATACTCTGGAGCAGCCCTTTCACCGCGAAGATGGCAGCCTGCCCCTCACCCGTCTCCATCGGCGACGGCCGTGTTTTCGTGACCAGCGGCTACGAAGCCGGCAGCGCGATGTATAAGGTCGAAAAGGGAGCATCCGGTTTTGCCGCAAAGAAACTCTTTGATTTGACCAGCACCCAATTCAACTCCGAAGTCCATACGCCGATTCTTTTCCAAAACCATCTCTTCGCCGTCAGCAGCAAAACCAAAGGCAGATTTACATGCCTGGGGCTTGACGGGAAGGTCGTCTGGCAGAGTCCCGTGGTTTCCGGAGATCCCGCCGCTACAAAGACGTTCGACCTCGGTGCATTCATGATGGCTGATGGCATGTTTTTCATTCTTGACGGTAAATCCGGGTTGCTCCGACTGGTGGAAGCGAATATCAAGGAATACAAGGAACTGGCCAGCGCCCAGATCCTTGAAGGCGAGGACGTCTGGGGCCCTCTGGCGCTTTCGAATGGCAAGTTGATCATCCGGGACATGAACCAGATGGTTTGCCTCCAGGTAGGCCCCTCCTCCGGTGGGAAATAGCGTGTTGAACTGGCGTGGGTCCGAATATTCAACCCCCAATGATTCGAGGGAATGGTGAATTATGGAGCCCAAAAACGACGATAAGCCTGAGGGGAACCTGCTCGATACATTCAGGAAATCCTGGTTTGCTCCGGTCACCGCTCTGGGAGCGTTTTCTGCAATTGTAGCTGCGGCTTTCCGGATTCGGCCGGAACCCCCGGTTCAGGCCAGGCCGGCGGGAAAGCCCGACACCCTGACGCAAATCCAGCCGGCGGCTCCGGAGCGCAGGTTCGAGCTTGAGTATACGCAGGTGGCCGTACTCGGCTCGCCTTCGGCTCCGCCGGAATTTAAGCGGTCGCTTTCCGGTATTGCGATAGGGCCTGGGAATGCGTTGTATGCCCTGGGAGATGACGAAATCCGGGTTTTCAACTCCAACGGCAGCTTTGCCCGCGGATTCCGGGCACCCGGAAAAGCTGCCTGCCTGGCCGTCGGGCCTGACGGAAAAATATATGTGGGAACCGGTGACCTGGTCGACATTCATGATCCCTCAGGCCAAATGAGCGGGGGCTTTCAGGCCGGTGAAAAGGGCAAGCCGGCCGAAATCACCGCCATCAAGGTTTTTGGAAAGGAGATACTGGTCGCAGACGCCGCCGCGCGGTACATCCGGCGCTACGATGCTGCCGGAAAGCAATTGGGAGTCATCGGCACCCAAAACAAAACCGGGAATTTCATTCTGCCCAATCGGTTTCTGGACATCGATGTCGATCCCCAGGGTATCGTTTTCGCCACCGATACAGGCCGCCATAAAGTAACCTTCTGGGCGATGGATGGCACTCCTAAGTTTGCCTTCGGAAAGTTCGGCATGACCAATCCCGAAGATTTTGTCGGCTGCTGCAATCCCGTGAACATTGCGATTGCCCCCGGTGGAAGGATTGTCACCGGCGAAAAAATGGTGGCGCGTGTCAAGGTCTACGATATGGGAGGCAAACTCCTTGCCGTGATCGGGCCGAACCATTTCGACCCGGCATGCACCCATCTCCATCTGGCAGTGGACTCTAAAGGGAGGATTGCCGCAGCCGATCCGGTGCGGCGGGTGATCAAAATTTTTGCTCCGGCTGATCGCTCCGGTGTCGCCGAGGCGTCAGCCGAGGAGTTGAAACAGGCATGAACGACAAAAGCAGTCGACGGCAGTTTATCGATGGTTCTCTCCGGGTGGTCGGCTTCGCCGGCATAGCTGGCGCGGCAGGACTCCTGACCCGCCGCGCTACGGGAAATGCCGTCTACCAGGTCGACCCATTCAAATGCACGGCTTGCGACCTCTGCCGCACGTCGTGTGTTCTCAGCCTTTCGGCGGTCAAGGCGGTCAACGATTTCGAAAAATGCGGCTACTGCATGCTCTGCCCCGCCTATTTCGACGTCACCAGCATGCCTGATGAAAAAGGAATCCCGGCGGGAAAGGTCTGTCCACAGGACGCACTCAAGCGCCGGGTGGTTGGCAAGGTGGATCAGGATGATCCCAACAATAACTATTACGAATATATAATCGACGAAACACGCTGTGACGGCTGCGGCAAATGTGTAAAAGCCTGCAAGCCTCCTGCGGGCAATGGTTCCCTGCGCCTGGAAATCCGCTATACCCGCTGCGTAGAATGCAATGAATGCGCCATTCAAATCGCCTGCCCGGATCGCGCAATTATCCGGCTGCCGCTTCCGGGAATGGCTCCTACCGAAGGCTCTGTTGAAGGTAAGAATGGCTAGGTTTCGTTTTCACTTCAAGGTATCCAAGGAGCTCCGGCTGCTGGCAATAGTGCTGCTCATGTTCGCCGCGACAGCCGTGTATGCGCAATATCAGAAAAAGCCGCCGGATTTCGGCGGTTCTTATTCTTTTCCCACGCCAACGCACCCCGAGCCAAGGACCGCCTGGATTCGCGGCATGGACGTGGCAGTGCTCGCCCTCGGCCTGGGTTTGGCCGCATGGCTGGTACTCAAGCGCAGAAGCCGAAATGGAATGGTGCTGTTGAGCATTGGCGCCATCGCCTACCTCGGCTTCTACCGAAAGGGGTGCATTTGCCCCATAGGCGCTATTCAAAATGTAACGCTATCGCTGGCAGATCCTCATTACATGATATCGCTGGCGGTCATCGTGTTCTTCTTCCTGCCGCTTGCCGCGGCACTCCTTTTCGGCCGGGTTTTTTGCGGGGGAGTCTGTCCGCTCGGCGCAGTACAGGACCTGGTTCTGCTACGGCCCATAAAGGTTCCGGCAAAGCTGGATCGGGCTCTAAGTTGGATTCCCTATATCTACCTTGTGGTCGCGGTGATTTTTGCCGGCTGGGGCCTGCACTTCAGGATCGGCTCCTGGCAAGTTCAAATCGGGAAGCGGTTCCTGATTTGTGAATGGGATCCTTTCATCAGCCTTTTCAGGGTCTCCGGATCCTTTCATATGCTCGCCATTGGGGCGGGTTTTATCCTTGCCGGCATGTATATCGGCCGTCCTTATTGCCGCTGGCTGTGTCCTTATGGCGGGATTCTGGCGATCTTCTCCCGCATTGCCTGGAAAAATCTCCAGATCACGCCGGACAGGGAAACTGATTGCGGGCTTTGCGCTGAGGCTTGCCCCTACGGAGCCATCAGCAATCTGAGAGCAAACCGGGCCTCATGCCTCTCCTGTACACGCTGCTACGAATCCTGCCCCCGCCACCTGGAATGGCGCGACGGCATCCCGGCGGCTGACAGCCTGATCCAGGTAAAGTAATGAGCAACGCTCGGGAGATTTCATGAAGTCGAATCGCTGGGTGAGGTTGGCTCGATCCTGGTTCGGCGTTTTCGCCGCAACGATCGCATTGATCTGCAGCGTCTGGTTGACAGCGGCCTATATTCATGGGCGATGGACTACTCCCCGAGACAAAGCCAGAATTGACGCGCTCAAGGAAAAGGCGCGGACCGACCTCGAGATTCAAAAGGTCCTTCAGCCGGAGTTTGACCGGCAGCACGAAATGCTCGCTCGCCGCCGAAGCACCTATTCGAGAGGCGGAATCACCCTGCTCTTGGCAATTGGGGCCTTCCTGGCTTGGTTCAAATGGCTGCGGCCTCCTAATGGACAGTGGGAGAACTTTCCGGCGGCCATGCAGAAACTTTTTGAAAAGGATGCGCGCATCCATGCAGCGGGTCTGAAAGATATCAAAGCCGAGTTCCCGGGCCAGGGGCAAGCATTCCCGGCGATACCCATGCCGAAGCACCAGTCCCAACCGGAATCCGTAGATACTGGGTATGTTGCTGAAATTCTCGAGAAAACCGGACGCAGCCCCGAGGCGATCATCCCCGTGCTTCAAGCCATCCAGCAAAAATATCGTTACCTGCCCGAGGCTGCGCTTCAAAGGGTCTGCCGGGAAAGTGAAATAACTCCCGCTCAAATTGCCGGCGTGGCTTCATTTTACGGCCAATTCAGGATGAGCCCGGTTGGAGAGCACATCGTCAAGGTGTGTGAAGGAACGGCTTGTCACGTTTCCGGTGCTGTGGAAGTCGGAAACGAACTTCGCCGATGTCTGGGCATCCCCGGCGGATGCGACACCGATCCGGCCGGACAATTCACTATGGAACGAGTCGCCTGCATCGGATCCTGCAGCCTTGCTCCCGTGATCACAATAGATGAAAAAATCTATGGCCATCTGAGCGCACTTTCGGCCGGCAGAGTCGTCCGGGATTTTATCGAATCGCAGGCCGCAGCGGCGGGTAATGGCCATGGGACCGGTCGCGCCAAACCGAAATCAAGGATAGCCGCAGCCCCCAAAAAAGCAGATCAAAAGGTGGAAATACGGATCGGACTCGGCTCCTGCGGCATTGCCAGTGGGGCCCTCGAGGTGCAGTCGGCTCTGCTCCAGACTGTGGAATCGATGGGGGTGGACACCGTTATAAAAGCTGTTGGGTGTAGCGGTCTATGCCATCGGGAACCACTCGTGGAGGTAGTCGAAAATGGAACCAGCACACTCTATGGCAACGTTTTGCCCGAGGACGTCCGCAAGATCCTGCGCCGGCACGCTCAGCCTGAAGGTGCTGCGGGCCGTTTGCGGGAGCGATTGCTCGATGCCGGCGAATTGCTGACGAAGGATTCTGCCTGGAATCCCTTGGACTCACGGCGGGTCGACGCTTCCCCCTATTTGGGGAAACAGGTCCGGATTGTCCTTGAAAACTGCGGGGGAATCGATCCGTTATCGCTCGACGACTACCGCAAACGCCAGGGTATGACCGCGCTGGAAAAATGCCTGCGGGATTATTCCCCGGAAGACATCATCGAAAAAGTCCGGTTGGCAGGCTTGCGCGGGCGGGGCGGAGCGGGATTTCCAACTGCCCTGAAGTGGAAGATCACGCGGCAGGCCAAAGGATCTCCCAAATACGTGATCTGCAACGGCGACGAAGGCGATCCTGGCGCCTTTATGGACAGGGCGGTGCTGGAGGCGGATCCTTTCCGTGTCGTTGAAGGCCTGGCAATTGCCGGATATGCGATCGGCGCTGCCGAAGGTTACGTCTACGTGAGGCTGGAATACCCCATTGCCGTAAGGCATGTCCGGGCAGCGATTGAAAAAGCCGGGAACGAAGGTTTTCTCGGTGAAAACATCCTCGGCAGCGGATTCAGCTTCAAGCTTCACGTACGCGAAGGAGCCGGTGCGTTCGTGTGCGGCGAGGAAACCGCGCTGATTCAATCCATCGAAGGAAAGCGCGGCATGCCGCGACCGCGACCGCCCTATCCGGCGGAATCCGGCCTCTGGGGCCGGCCGACACTGATCAACAACGTGGAGACACTGGCCTGCCTTCCCTGGATCCTGCGGCAGGGGCCCGAAGCTTTTGCTGCAATGGGAACCGAGAAATCCAAAGGGACCAAAGTGTTCTCCCTGGCGGGCAAGATCCAGCGGGGAGGGCTGATCGAGGTCCCGATGGGAATTACGATTCGGGAAATCGTAGAGGAGATCGGGGGAGGAATCAAAGGCGGGCGCAAATTTAAGGCCGTCCTCGCAGGCGGCCCGTCCGGCGGCTGCATCCCGGCTTCCCTCGCGGACACGCGTATCGACTACGAGGAACTGGCTTCCACCGGGGCCATCATGGGTTCGGGTGGTTTTGTGGTTCTGGACGATCATGATTGCGCCGTGGAAATCGCGCGGTATTTCCTCAAATTCACACAGAACGAGTCCTGCGGGAAGTGCACCTTCTGCCGCGTCGGCACCAAACGCATGCTGGAGATCCTGGAGCGTATTTGTGCAGGGAAGGGCAAGGAATCCGATCTCAGGACGCTTGAGGAGCTGAGCTTCCATGTGAAAAAAGGAAGCCTCTGCGGTTTGGGCCAGACAGCGCCCAATCCGGTCATAACCACCCTGAAGTATTTCCGGCATGAATATGAGGCGCATATACGCGATCATTCTTGTCCCGCCGGCGCGTGCAAGGCATTGATCCATTACCGCATCCTGGACAACTGTACGGGATGCACCCTGTGCGCACAGGCGTGCCCCTCGGGTGCCATCGCTGCCCGACCCTATGTCCTGCATGAAGTCATGGACGACCTCTGTACGCGTTGCGGCATGTGCGTCACGGCCTGTCCGGAAAATGCGGTGGAAGTGGCCTAGTGACGATTGAATTGAGAGAATTTTAGGATTCTAGAGATGGTAACCCTGACAATAGACGGACACCCGGCAACGGTGGAGGAAGGCACGACGATTCTGGAGGCCGCTCGCAAACTGGGCATACGCATCCCGACGCTTTGTCATGTCGACGGGTTTGCACCTTCAGCCTCCTGTTTTCTCTGTGCCGTGCAAATCAAAGGCCGGCCGAATTTCTCTCCGTCCTGCGCTCTACCCGTAGCTGAGGGGCTGGAGGTTTTCACCAATACCGATGAAGTCCGTGCTTCGCGGAAAATGGCGCTGGAACTCCTTCTGTCGGACCATGTCGGCGATTGCATGGGGCCCTGCCGTACCGGATGCCCGGCTCGATTCGACATCCCGGGATTCCTGACGCTCGTTTCCGCCGGAGAATTCAAGCGCTCGGCTGAAATAGCATCGGATTTTTTGGCTCTGCCGGCAGCATTGGGGCGGATTTGCCCGCGGCTTTGCGAGGAGCGCTGCCACCGTTGCGAAACCGGCGAATCATTGTCGATCGGGAACCTGCACCGTTTCGCCGCAGATACCGATCTGGCTTCAGGCGCGCGCTACGTCCCGCACCGAAGCCAGTTGAGCGGCAAAAGGGCTGCGATTGTCGGAGCCGGCCCCGCAGGTCTCAGCGCCGCCTATAGCCTCCTTCGCCGGGGGCACGATGCCGTCATCCTCGATTCCCATCCTGAACCCGGGGGCATGCTGCGCTGGGGAATTCCTGAATTCAGGCTTCCGCGGGCTGTTCTGGCGGAGGAAATCGATATTGTTCGACAGTTGGGAGGTGAATTCCGCATGAATTGCCGCCTCGGCCGGGATGTCTCCCTCGATCAATTGCGCTCTGAATTCGATGCGGTCTTCCTGGCCATCGGCGCGCAGGCTTCCAGGGGGCTGGATTGCCCCGGTGAGGAATTTGCAATCCCGGCTGTCGATTTCCTGGCTCGGACAGCGGGCGGAGAAAGGCCTGTCGTGGGCGACGAAGTCCTCGTGATCGGCGGCGGAAACACGGCTATGGATGCTTGCCGAACTGCAGTTCGCCTTGGAGCCGCAAAGGTAAGCGTGCTCTATCGCCGGACACGCCGTGAAATGCCGTGCCTCATGTCGGAGGTCGAAGCTGCCGAAGCGGAGGGAGTCCAAATGGAAACTCTCATCGCCCCTGTCCGACTGGAAAATGCCGGGAACGCGAGACTCCGGCTGACCTGCATCCGTATGCTTCTGGGTGACCCGGATGAAAGCGGTCGTGCGCGTCCCGTACCCATCCCAGGATCCGAATTTGCCATGGAAGCCACAACCGTGATCGCCGCCATCGGCCAGACGGTTGAGGCGATGTCCATGGAGGCACCGTCTCTTCGTCTATCGCGCCGGGGTATCGCCGTCGACCCCGGGACTCTTGCAACCAATATCCCTGGGGTCTTCGCGGGAGGGGATGCGGTAACGGGCGCCGACCTGGCCATCCGCGCCGTGGCCGCCGGTAAGCTGGCTGCAGCTTCGATGGATCAATACCTTTGTGGCCGGCCGGTGCTGGGCGATCCTGAAATGATGAGCGTACTCATGGGACGGATGGACGAAAGCGAGCTGGCAGCATTCTACCGCAATATCGAGGAGACGCCTCGCGCCCGCATGCCCGAAATCCCGGTGGAAGATCGGATCCGGGGATTTGCCGAAGTGGAGCTGGGTTATTCGGCGGAAACCGCGAAACAGGAAGCGGGGCGTTGCATGTCCTGCGGCTGCTGGAAGGAAGCAACCTGCCGACTGCGCCAGTACGCGACAGAATACGGCGCCGATTCCCTGCGCTTTGCAGGTGATCGTCGCAAGTTCCAGCGCGATGCGTCCCACCCTGAAGTTGTTTACGAGCCCGGAAAATGCATTTTGTGCGGAGCTTGCGTGATCGCCGCGGCTCAGGCCGGGGATGGATTGGGACTGGCAATCGTCGGTCGGGGATTTGATGCCGCTGTCGCAGTCCCGCTGAGGGGAACCATGATTGAGGCGATCCCCTCCGCCGCCCGGCGGGCGGCGGAGGTTTGCCCAACAGGAGCATTCGCGCTTAAGGACGATTCCCATGGCGGCTGCTCCGTCTGTTGACGGCAGACCCGGTCCCCCGAGTCCAGCGCCCTATTTCCCAGAGATGCAGAAGAGCCGGTTCTGCCCGCGCAGATATATCTCGCCGCCCGCGATGGCCGGGGTTGCAATGAAAACCTGGTCCTTCAAAGTATTCGTTGCCAGGACCTCGTATTTTTCCCCCATTTTTAAAACGATGACATCTTCGTTTTCGCTCGAAAGGTAGAGCTTCCCGTTGGCGCCAACCGGCGAGGCCTTGAAATTGTAAGCCTTCGGCAGTCGGGTCTGGTGATAGTAGGCTTCCCCGGTTTTCGCGTTGTAACAGCTGATGGTTCCGTTGTCGGTCAGAACATATAGCCTATTTTCAAAAATGACAGGCGATGGTGTGTAGGAATTCCCCTTAGCCTGGGACCAGATGATCGAATCAGTTCCTGTGAGATCCCCTCCTTTTCCGAGCCGAATCGCCAGAAGCATAGGATCGCGGTAGCCGGTCATGACGAAAACCATGTCATCCTGACGGACAGGTTGCGGGATGGTGTTGAGACCAAGCCCGCCGCACTCCCAGATCAATTTGCCGTCTGCGGCATCATAACTGCGCACTTTTTTCGTGGCGCTGACGATGATCTGTGTTTTGCCGCCAAAATCGGTTACCAAGGGGGTGGACCAGTTCGATTTCTCATCACGGTTGACCTTCCACAGCTCTTTGCCGGTGGCCTTGTCCAGCGCCGCGATGAATGAATCACCCTCGTGGTCGTAAACCAGGATAATCCGATCTCCTGCCAATACAGGGGCCGTACCTTCGCCGAATGCCATGCGCATGCGCATCTGAACGCCGTAATCCTTCTCCCAGACCAGGTTCCCTTTGAAATCGTAACAGTACATCCCTCTCGACCCGAAAGAGGCATACAGAAGCTTCCCATCGGTGACAGGCGAGTTCGAGGCAAAACTGCCATAGGTCTTGTGGAATCCTTCGTGGGGTGTCCCGACCTTGGCCGTGCGCTGCCAGAGTATCTTTCCGGTTTTTCTGTCGAGGCACAACACGTCAAATTTATGCTCGGCCTGAGCTCCCCCTGTGGTATGCGGGTTCCCGCCCGGCCCCGGGGCTGGTTGGGCCGCCGCAGGTGCCGTCCCCGTCGGGATGGCGGTTGTAAGAAAAATCCGATCACCGAATACTACAGGGCTGGAGTGGCCGCGTCCGGGGATCTCGGTCTGCCAGCGGATGTTTTGCGTATCGCTCCAGTTCAGAGGAGCATCCCCGACAGCCATACCGTCAGCCGCGGGTCCCCGCCAGTACGTCCAGTTGTCCGAACCCGGCGGTGGCGTCCCGGATGCCGCGGCCAGGAAAATCAATGCCCCCAATGACATTGCTAAAAACATCCGAATATTGAAAAACATTTTCATGACAAGTCTGCCTCCAAAGGAACATAGATTCGCCGTATTTTGAGGGCCGGTCAAGACAAAAGCATTCCTGTCTATGTTCACGGGCAGCCATCTCGATTTAACCTTAAAGCACGTGACGCAGCCTTTGGCCGCAACCAAATTAGACTGAGAGTTCTCAGTTCTCAGTTTTCAGTATCTGTTCGCAGTCGCATGAGGAACTGCGAACTGATACTGAGAACTGCGAACTTTTTGCTTTCACCACCGTTTTCACGATTCAATAAATCTCGCCTGAAAAACAAGAATTTACAGATGTGATACTCGAAGACCCCGAAGGCATATGGCATACTTTGCCTTCTATCCGGTGGGTGCCGGCTAGGCTACATCTCAAAGGCTTATTTCAACTCCAGAGTGTTTTTTGGGTATGACCAGCTATCGAATATTTTTTCGCCTGATTCTGATTTGCATCCTGCAGCCTGCGGGCGCCTATTCTCAGACGCTGCACGCCACCATTCGCGGGCAGGTGTTGGGGAATACAGGCAGTCCGCACCCAGGCGCATCGATTACTTTGACCAATGACGAAACCGGCGAAACCCGGAAAGCGGTGAGCGATGCAGATGGAGAGTTCATTATCTCCGTACTCCCCGCAGGAACATACCGGCTGGAGGCCGAGGATTCGGGCTTTAAGAAATATCAAGAGAACGGCGTTCAGCTTCAAGTGGGTCAAAATCTGCGGGTCCGGATCGCTTTGGCAGTGGGGGGGCCGTCGGAGCTGATTATCGTCACAGCGAAGAAAGGGGCGCTCAAGCAGGACACCGCCAGTTTGGGGCTCGTCATTGAAAATCCCCGGATCATCAATTTGCCTTTGGATGGCAGAAACTTCCTGGAACTGAGCCTGCTGCTGCCAGGCTCCGCACCGGCTGCCCAGGGTTCACCCGGATCGGTCCGCGGCGAATTCAGCGTAAACGCCAGCGGCGGACGGGAGGATTCCAACAACTTCCTGCTGGACGGCGCATACAACAACGACCCCAAACTCAATACGTTCGCAATCAATCCTCCGGTGGACGCGATACGCGAATTCGAGCTGCTCACGGGAGCCTATGACGCGACCTTCGGGCGCAGTGGGGCCGGGCAGGTCAATGTTGCCCTGAAATCCGGGACAAACGGCTTCCACGGGACTGCTTACGAGTTTTTTCGTAATGCAGCCCTGGATGCGCGTAATTTCTTTGCTCAGTCCGGAACCACTCCGCCGCGCTACCAGAGGAACCAGTTCGGGTTTTCTCTCGGCGGACCGATCGTCCGCAATCGGTCTTTCTTCTTTGCCGATTATGAGGGCCGCCGAACCCAGGAAGGCATCACCCAGATCACAAACGTCCCAACGGCGCGCGAGCGGGCGGGTGATTTCTCTCAGAGCATGCTTCCCCCCCCGACAGATCCATTCACACAAGCGCCTTTCCCTGGCGGCAAGATCCCTGTGCAGAGGCTGGATCCCATTGGAAAATCCATTGCCGCGCTCTATCCGCTGCCGAATCGATCGGTAGCCGGGCAAAATTATGTATCTTCACCGATTTTGCGCGACCGGGATGACCGCTTCGACATCCGAATTGACCACAGCTTGGGAAATCATTCGTCCCTGGTGGGGCGATACAGCTTTTCCGATCGGGATTTATACGAACCATTCACGGGACCGAGTTTCGCGCGCGTTCAAACCTTCGGCGCCAGCGTTCCCAGACGGGCTCAAAACCTGATGTTGGGTGAGGACCACACTTTTTCCGCAGCCTTCATCAATCAGCTGAGATTGGCGTTCAACCGGGTATCTTCGGGTGTCTATCAGGAATCGCGTGCTTCAGGAAGCACGAACAGCGGCGTGGGTTTGCCGGAGCTTTCGACGAATCCGCGAGATCGCGGGCTGAGTTTCATCACTATTTCGGGAATATCGCCGATTGGGGACGAGTATAACAATCCGCAGCACAGCACGACGAACGTCTACCAATTCGCGGACACAGCGACCCTGGTCCGTGGCAAGCATCTGATCAAAACAGGCGGTGATTATCGCGCGCTGCAGCAAAACGCGTTCCGAGATATCCAGGCGCGGGGATTCCTGTCTTTTTCAAACTTTGGGCAGGTCACGGGCAACGGACTGGCAGACATGCTGCTGGGATTCGTCACCTACTCAGGCGGCGCCCGCCTGGACAATCCCCAATATCTTCGCACGCACAGCTTAAACTTCTTTGTCCAGGACAGCTACCGAGTTCGTTCCAATCTGACCCTGCAGCTGGGAATCCGCTACGAGTACAACTCCCCGCCGGTCGACCGCTATGACCGCGCCAACGTTTACAGCGCTGAAAAGCAGGCGCTTGTTCCGGTGGGAAAGAATGGTGTCCCCCGCAGCGGCTATGAACCTGATAGGAACAACCTGGCTCCGCGTATCGGTCTGGCCTGGTCCCCGGGATCCGATAATCGCATGGTGCTGAGAGCCGGATACGGAATGTATTATGATCAGTCTTCGCTGGCTCCGGGCGAAGGTTTGTATTTCAACAAGCCTTATTATGACTTCAGCCTGTACTTCCCTCTGCCCGGGCTGCCTCTCACGTTAGGCAACCCGTTTCCGCAATACTACCCGTTCGCCATTCCAGCCTCCGCCCTCGGATTCGATCCCGATCTCCGGACCTCCTATGCGCAGCACTGGAATTTCGGAATGATGCGTCAGGTGGGAAGCGACCGTGTCTTTGAAATCGATTACACCGGTTCCACGGGGACCAAAATCCTGTCGGCCCGGGATATCAACCAGCCGAGCGCGAGCCCGATCCAGCCCAATCCGAGACCTGTACCGCAGTTTGCCGACATTAATTTCCTGGAATCCCGAGGGAACTCTTCCTATCACAGCATTCAGACAAGCTTCCAACAGCGTTTCCATGCCGGCATGGATGCCTTGATCTCTTACACAGTCGGCAAGTCGCTCGATCATAATTCCACGTTCTTTTCGAGTTCCGGCGACGCCAACTTCCCGCAGAACAGCGCCAACCCGGGAGCTGAAAAAGGAAGATCCAATTTCGACCTCCGCCAAAGGTTATCCCTCGGCTATTCCTATGAACTCCCTTTCGGTCCGGGCCGGAAAATGATGAATAACAGCGGCCTCCTGTCTAATCTGATGGGAGGGTGGTCGACGCACGGGATTCTCACGCTGCAAACTGGCAGGCCTTTTACGGTTGCGCTTCTTCCGGAGATAGATAACAGCAATACCGGCGTTGGGAGCCTTGGTTTCGGCGCGAATAACCGGCCGATGAGATCAGGATGGGGAGGGCTCGCGAATCCAAGTCCCGACCGGTGGTTTGACACCGGCGCTTTCACTTTTGCCCAGTATGGAAGCTTCGGCAATTCCGGCCGGAATATTCTGGATGGGCCCGGCTATCAGGATTTAGCTGTTTCAATGATCAAAGATTCGGAACTGAAAGAGAATTTACGGCTTCAATTCCGGGCAGAATTTTTCAATGTCCTCAATCATGCCAACTTCGGCCTGCCGGACATCTTCCTGGGCTCGCCAACTTTCGGCCGCATACAGTCAGCTGCGAATCCGCGCAGGATCCAGTTCGGCGTGAAGCTGATATTCTGATTCCAGGGCGGCAAACCGGCCCGAGGAGCCACCGCATCCTCATCCAGAGGGGCGCCCGGGATGAATCCGGCCCCACGTGCCATCACTTCGACTGCACGCTCCTTTTGCCTATGCAGTACAGATAGCCCTGAGTCCGCAAAAATATCTGTCCGTCAGAGATGGCAATCGAAGAGAGCGTATAATCGGCGAGATCGTTTTCCGCGAGCACTTTGAATTCCGATCCTGCCCCCAGAACGGTCGTCAGGCCATCCTCGTTCGTCACGTAGAGTTTGCCGTCGGCTAGGACCGGAGAAGAGCTGTAGGTGCCGGAGCGTACGCGCTTTTCACCCCAGATTTCCGCGCCGGTAGCGGCATCCCTGCACCAGAGGATACCGCGGTCATTCAGAATGAAAATGTATTTGCCGTCGGTTACAGGAGAAGGAACGTCCGGCCCCTGGTCGGCTGTCCAGACCACATGGGTTTTGGATATGTCGCCCCGCCCGCCCGCTCGCAACGCGAGAACCGGTCGCACACGCGAGGGAACATAGATCATCGAGCCAAAAACGACGGGTGAAGCGACAATCCGATAATACCTGTCTCTTGTGGGATTGAGCCCGGAAGCTCGCCACAATTCCGCGCCGCTTGCCGGATCGTGACCCGTAACATAATCGCCTCCGCTGATGACGATCTCCTCCTTGCCGTCGTAGCGGAGAAGCGCCGGAGTAGTGTAGGAATCCGGGGATTCAGCTACCGCATCGGTAGGCCTTTCCACCTTCCAACGCGTTTTCCCGGTCATTTTCTCAATCGCGAGAATATAGGAAGGATCATCCGTCTTCATTCCATGCAGGACCTGGACAAAAAGCAGATCGCGGTACAACAGCGGAGATGAGGCATAACCCCAGTTCAAGCCAAACCGCCCATAATCAATCTGGATATCCCGGCTCCATATCTCGTGGCCATCAAAATCGAATCCCTTGAATACTCCGGTACCGGTCATCACCCATACATATTTCCCGTCTGTGACAGGCGAAGGCGACGACATATTCTGTTTCCGGACCTTGGCATTTCCCGAGCCCAGGCGCCTTTTCCAAACTTCATTTCCTTTTTCCCGGCCGAGGCATACCAGATACAGTTCCGTACCGTCACCAACATTCATGAAAATCCGGTCGTTCCAGATAATCGGAGTCGAACCCGAAAAGGAGGGCATGGCCGCTTTCCAGGATACGTTTTCCACCGTACTCCAGCGGAGCGGTAGATTTTTTTCAGCCACGAATCCGTTCAACCCTGGTCCACGCCACTGCGGCCAGTTGCCCGGAAAAATTTGAGGTTGGAGCAACAAGAGCCATGGCAGAAGAAAACGAGTCCATCGCATGATGCATGATCCCCATAGACCAAGGTTGGTTCATTCCGATTTCAGAGCTTCCAGCAAAGGGGCTCGAAGCGCCGACATCGTTGCGACATAGGTCGCGGCAATGCCTGTTGCCAGGACCGCGCCCAGCGCCGCTGCCGACAGGTAGACAGGAAAAGGCATGCCGCGAGAAAGGAGAGCAGGGGAAATGGAAACAAGCGCGGAAAGAGCGCCGCACCCCAGGCCAACGGTAATAAGGCAGGCATGTTCCAGGAAAATGATGCGGGTGAGGCTTCGCATATCGAAACCGACCGCCCTCATCAGCGCCAGCTCCTTGCGTCGTTCCAGTACGTTGCGAAGCAGCACCGTGGTTAATCCGGCGGTGCCAAGCAGGAGCCCAAGCATTCCCAGGGATTGAAAGGTGGAAAGGTACGTATTCTCGACCCTGTGATAGGCGGCAATGCGACTTCGGCTGGACTCCACCGTGATACCAAAGTCCGACAGCCGGCTTCTGAGGGAGGATGCGATCTGATCGGACTGCTCGCGGGGAAGATCCAGCAAGAAGAATCTATAACCCTCAACCTGCGGAAAAAGCTTCAGGAAATTCGCTTCGGATATCACCAGTTCACTCTGCAAAAGACTGTCCTGCAGGGCTGCCACAATCTGAAGGCGCGCCGGTGTGCCATCCGCACGACGCACCGTGAGATTGCTCCCTATAGGCAGGTGGAGGACGTATTGAAGGGTGTTGGCGTCACCTATCGTCGGAATTACACCCTCGGCGAGAGGCTTTTCCAGAAGCATCCATGGGTTTTCATTCTTCCCCGTGCCACGATTCGCCTCTTTGAAGGCAAATCTCCCCTCCGCCAGGAAGGAATGGGGAGCGCCCAAAATTCGTGGTTCCTGAGGCGCATAAAGATTCAGGCAGCTCATGTCATCGCCCGGCCGGACGCGGAACGGGTAAAATTTGGCATGAGCCAGCTCCGGAACCTCGGACTCGGGCACTCCCAGCGCTTCCCTTCCTCCGGGGCTATTCGGATCCTGAACGACGGGCAAGGTTGTATCGGCCACATACGCAAATCCGCCCGTGCCGGAGTTGCGCTCCAGTGATATCCGGCCGGGGTCCTGACGGAAGGCTTCGACCGAGACTACAATAAACGTCGCTGAAGCCACCAGTGCGATACACACGAGGCTCCGGGCAGGACGATGTGTCGCATTCCGGAGACTGAGCCTGAGCAAAGCCCTGCCGCCGCCACCCATCACGGGATTCAGGCTTGAACTTCGCAAGAAGAGGGCAACGAGGGCCAGCAATGAGGCCAGCAGAAGTGTTCCGGCACTGTAAAAAGCTGTCTCCTCAGGTATAAGTTTGAGCATTGCCGCAGAAATTGCAGCGACAGCTGCAGCAAGACAAGATCCAAACACTGCGAACAAAATCCAGCGGCGATTTTTCTGCCGCGATGGCGGCTCGGTGTATCCAGCTAGCATTCCGCGAGGTGAGAGCCGCCGGAGGCGCCGGGCTGTCCACAGAATCATCGCGATGGCAGTAAGCACGCCGGCGCCGGCTCCTGTGAGTAGAGACTGCCCATCAATATAAAAGGAGAGCCTTTCAGTTCCGGCCGCGCCCGACCACCAGGTGCGAAGACCCAGCACCATTATTCCGCCATAGGCGAGGGAGCCGCCCATACCGATCAGTCCGCCTGCTGCCGAGAGAATGAGTCCCTCAACTATAAAAATCCGTTGGATCAAGGGCCAGGAAAAGCCCAGCGCCCGCAGCGTGCCAAGTTCCGGCATGCGCTGCTCCATGCTCAAGCTGAAGAAAAGCCCCGAGAAAAGGAGCGCCGCTGCGATCAGGAAAAAACTGAAATATACGAAATACTCGCCGAAATCGGTATTCCCGCGGGATGCTTCTGCGCCACGTTTTTTTACGTCGACAAGAGTGAAACCGGATTTCTCGGGATCGAGCCGCATCCGGAGCTGCTCCTTGAACTTCCCAATCTCCGATTCCGTTTCATGACCTTCCGGCAACTTTACCCGTACCGAGGTCCATTGGCCAAAACGGGTGCGCCACAATTCCTGCCCTTTTGCCAGCTCAATAAAGGCTTTCGGGGTTGAGCGGAAGCGGTCCCAATATTCCTCGTCACGCGGGCGGATGCGGCCAAGATCCAGGGGAAAGGGAGGGTCCCAGTCCCTGATGCTTTTTGTTCCTGAAATCCCGGGAAACTCGGGCGCCAGGGCAGCATCAATGTCTCCGCCGAGGGCGATCTTGCCGCCGAAGAAAAACCGCGCGGAACGGGTGGCTAACCGGCCTTCCGGAAGCCAGGCATAATAATCAATTTCGACCTCATCGCCGATCTGTGGCCCCAGTTCTTCAGCAGCCCATGAATTCAGCAAGATGATGTCCCTGGCTCCGGGCGAATTGCCGTGCCCTTGACCGCCGATGCCATGCTTTTGAGCCAGGGCGCCGGCGGTCAGATCGGCGGCTGTAATTACCGAATAGGGAATCTCTTTCCCCCCGGCCCGGATGGTGTTGGCCAGATACGAAAAGATCCCGGAGGCACTCCATCCCAGGCCTGCAGCGGTTTCCATGGCCGCACCGGCGATGGAGTCATCCAGCAAGATGCGCCGGCTCTCGACGGAAAAAGCTGCCTTCGAAGAAAATTCTCGCAGTGTAATACCAAGGTCCTCGAGCAGGTACCTGCTTCGCAGAATCTCCCGGGTGCCGGCATACCCTTGACCCGCGGCATTCCGACCTAAAAGAATGGTATTCGCTCGCCCCGCCTGGCCTAAATCTTTTTGCAGACGGCCCAGGGAAACAAAAACGGAATAAACTCGCCCCTGACTCGATTGGAACGCAAACTCACCTAGCCTCTCCGGCGGTATGATTTCAGCGCAGCCAAGACGCAGGGTTTTCCCGATATCTTCTTTCCGGCCGTAGAGCGATTCTCTCGGGATGCCGGCCGACGAATCCAATCGCAATAATATGGTATCTCCCGGACCTGCCCCCAACCCTAGTGCAAGGGGTTCACCCAAAATTGCAGACCGCGCGTCTGGGGCTTTTTTGCCGCTCCAACCATGGAACCGCCAGAACCGGTCATCGATTCCGTAAACGTTGACCTGAGCCAATCGTGCGCCGGTACGTTCAAGCGTTACTGATCCCTGAAGATAAATAAGCGGGCAACTTTGTCCCGGCTGAATCCCATTTGCCGCGGGGCTAAATTCATCGGCGAGCCTGCTGCGGAAAAAATCATCCGAAGTGAGGATCAGTTCGGCCACTCCCAGTCTCTGATAGTAAATCTGGGCAAGACTGGACTGCACCGACTTGCCAACCAGGAGAGCGCCCGAAAGAACAGCGATGGCTATCCCGACTCCAGCCACCACGGCGAGGTTCGTCCGCCAGTAGTGAACCAGGCTGCTCATTATGAACCGCCTCAATTTCCTCCTCCCGGGGACAACTGCAGTTTCCCATCGCTCAACCGGAACCTGAACTTGAGCTGGGCTGCCAATTCCAAATTATGGGTTACGAGGATCAATATGGTTCGCTGCCGCTTGTGCAACTCCAGCAATAGGCCGGTCACAGCCCCTGCTGATTCGTGGTCAAGGTTGCCCGTAGGCTCGTCGCAGAGCAGAAGCCCGGGCTCCTTGATGAGGGCTCTTGCGAGGGCAACTCTCTGTTTTTCACCGCCGGAAAGCTGATGAGGGCGGTGATGCATCCTCGGTTCCAGGCCGACTTGCCTAAGTAGATCGACAGCCCTTTGCCGTTTGGCGGTTCCTTGCTGGGGTTCGACAAGAGTAGGAATGAGCACATTTTCCAGAACATTGCACTGCGGCAGAAGGTGGTGCTCCTGGAAGACAAACCCGACTTTCCGATTGCGGAAAAGTGAGAGTTGCCGGTCATCAAGGTCCAATGGATTCTGCCCGTCGATCCGGAGGGTGCCGGAGGATGGAGGCTCCAATGCTCCAAGGATGTAAAGCAGAGTGCTCTTGCCGCTGCCGGACGGCCCGACAATCGACATGGAATCGCCTCTCTGGAGTGATAGGTTTATATCTTGGAGAACCTGGAGATCACCCGCCGGCGTAGGATAGGATTTGGATAGGTTTTGAACTTCAAGCACCCTTACCTCCTCAGGGATTGGTAAACCTCGATGAGTCGCTCGGACATCGTCCTGGAGGAATAATGCTTCCGTACCCCCTCATACCCTCGGGCGCCTAATTCCCTTCTCTGCTCGGGGTCCTTCAATAGAGCGGCAATCGCGCATGCCAGGGCCTGCGAGTTCCCTGGTTCGACCAGGAGCCCTCCTCCGGTTTTTTCGACCATTTCGACAAATGCCCCGCTGCGCGGCTGTACCACCGGTACCCCCGCAGCCATTGCTTCGAGGAGGAACAGTCCTTTGGGATCCTCATATTGGCCCGGGACCGAAAAAACAGCCAATCGATTGAGGTAGGTCAGTTTTTGCTCCCGGCTCAATTCACCAAGGTAATTGAAATAAGGAGCCAATCCCCACGCCGTCATGCTCCGCCGGATCCCCTCGAGATAGGGTTTGTGCTCCGCCCCGAGATACCCTGCCGAAAGCAGGCAATTTTCGGGAACGGAATCCATGGATCGGAGGAGACGATAAGATTCGCACAGGAAATGAAGCCCCTTTTCGGGCGCAATCCGAGCCAGATATCCGATCGCAACGGGTTCCGGGTCGGGGCGGTTTCGCGGCTTGAATCCTTCGAAATTGATGCCAAGGGGGACTACATTCATTATTTTTGGTTGGATTGCGTAATAGTCGGACATTTTCCGCGCGCCGAATTCACTGACTGCGATGAATGCGTCGACATCCGAAACATGCTCCCGGATCAACTGCAGGGATTCGCTGCGATAGGGCTCGCCAAGCCCCTCGAGAAACAGCTCTTCACCCTGAAGCGTGCAGCAGACTGGGACCTTTAATTCCGCTTTGATCGCAGGCGCCAACCCCAAAAGGAGAGAATTGGGAATGTTGACAACTTCCGGCTGGATCTCGTCCGCTAAATAGCGAACCAGGTTCTGAATCTCCTTGCGCTGAAAGCCTTGGATGCCCTGAAGCATCGACACTGTAAACCGCCCCAGGCGTGACGGATCGACGCTGATTCCCCAGCGCGTGGTCCATCGCAACAGGGGGGCGAAATCCAGCATACGGTCCACAAACCCGGGAGTTTTGCGAAAAATCGGGTAATTCTGCTGCAGGTACACATTGATCCCGCCCAGGAAAACCCTGTGCTGGCTGACGTTTACTTCATCGGTGCGGGTCGGGGTGTAGAGAGGGATCAGGAGGATGTCATGACCTGCTTTCATAACGGTAGCAGCAAGCGTGTTGTCACGCAGACAGCTGCCGCAATACATGTTTCCGGCGCCAGCGGTTATGTATGCAATTTTCATGAGTCCCGATATTCACTCAAAACAATACACTACGCCGTCCTGCGACCCGATAACAAGGTTACCCCGGGCCACAGCGGGAGAGGCCGAAAGCGGTGCTCCCGCCGTAAATTCCCAGTTCTTTTTCCCGCTGTTCAAATCCAGTTCGTACAGAATCCCGTCGTTGGATCCGACAAATACCCGGTTCCCGGCGATCAATGGCGAAGACTCCACCCTGGCTTTGGTCAAAAATGTCCAAGCTACGCGGCCGGTGGATGCATGGATGCAATGGACCATTTTGTCCCGCCCCCCAAGGACGAGTTTATCGCCGGATAGGGCGGCCGATGAATAAAACGGAAACTTCCTTGATGGATGGCTGTAGGTCCAACGGATGACATGCTGCCGAAGGTCTATGGCCAAAACTTCGTTGCTGAAGGTCCCGACATACGCAAAGGTTCCCCCGAGCGCTGCCGAGGCTCCGGTATACCCACCCAGGGGAACAGCAAACACCTGCTTGCCTGAGGTAGAATCCACGGCGCGGAAATTCTCATCGCAGCCTGAAATATAAACCCGGTTTCCCTCGATCCCGGGAGTACAGTGAACCGGGCCTTCGGTGGGATATTTCCAGATCAGTGCTCCAGCTGTCGACACACAATAGAGATTCTGGTCATAAGATCCGATGTAAACCCGGTTGCCGCTGGCAACCGGTGAAGATTTGAGCTCGCCTTCTGTTTTGAAAGTCCACCGAGGCTTACCTGAGACGGAGTCGACGGCGTGGAGGATCCCGTTCAAATCGCCCACAAAAACCATCCCCGAGTAAACGCACGGGGAAGATTCTCCAATAGCGGCGTTGGTGTCATATCGCCAGCGCAGTTTGCCTGAAGCCAGGTCCAGGGCATAGAGGCCGCCATCCTGTGAACCGAAAAAAACGGATCCGTCTACGATTGCCGCAGACGACTCTATGGAATCCTTTGCCTGGAAACTCCATTTCAACTTCAGCGGGACCGCCAGCCGTTCGCTGGAGATCCCCTGCAGGGATGGGACTCCCCGAAACATTGGCCACGATGAAGCCGCTTCTGTACCTTGCCACGACGCACCTGCGAATCCGCAAAGCCCGGCAATCAGAAGGATGAGGCATGAAATCCGCAGAGACATCATTTTCCGGATCCTGCTTCCTGGCTGGCAATGGCAAAAAGCTGTGACCTGGTCATGATGTACAAAACACCGTTAGCGGGAACAGGCGTGCCGTAGACGGCACCGCCCATGTTGGTTTCAGAGATCACTTTCATCTCTTTTCCTGCTTTGAGTATGACGACATCGCCGTCTTCGTCACCCAAATATACCTTCCCGTCCACCGCAAGAGCCGAGCCCCACACCGCGGCCAAGGCATCGAATTTCCAGTAAGGGGTGCCGGTTTTCGGATCCAGGCAATGAAGAAATCCGCTGAAATCCGATATGTAAAGCAAGCCATCCTCTATGGCAGCTGTCGAGATGGATCTCCTGATCTTGTCATAATGCCAGACCCGGCCTTCCTGCGTGATATCTCCGCGCTTGGTCGGGTCAATGCAGTACAAGTGTCCAATCCCCTCCCCGTTTTCGGGATCCTGCCCCGTTGCCAGAAACACTTTGCCGTCATGAAAGACCGGAGTGGCGATGGCATCGTTGCGTGTCTTGGGCCAGACAGCTTCTTTGGGATTCAAATCGAACTTCCACAAATTTTCTCCCGATTTTGCATTGAAGCCGTAAAGCCAACCATCCCCGCCGGGGAAAAACACCTGCATCACGCCCGCCACCTCGCCAAGCGCCGGGGACGACCATTGTCCGTGCAGGATACGGTCTTTTGGAGAGTTATCCTGCCAGACTACTTTGCCGGAATTCTTGTCCACGGCGATAAAGCTGGGCGCTTGAGATGAGGGAACCTTTTCGTGGCTCTCATCGTTGCCATTGGAGGTTTCAAGGAACACCAAATCGCCCCACAGGACCGGCGAGGAATTCGCCATGTTGTGCTGCCGCACCCTGAGTTCCTTCATCATGTCCAGCTTCCAGACGATGTCGGCGTCCAGCTGGCTTTTATAGGATTCTTCCTGGTATGTGCCGTCATTTTTGCCGTCCAGGAACCCCTCCGTATCAAGACAAACCAATTCACCGCGGTTCGAAACGTAATACAAGCGGTTTCCTTCCACTGCGGGTGAAGAACAGACTCCCTGCTCCGGCCAGTCAAAGTCCTTCGACTCAAGTTTGTCCGACACGGCCTGCCAGAGGAATTTGCCGTCAGCCTCCCGGAAGCACATCAGGATCCCCTTGTCTCCTCTGACCTCGGGATTGCGCGGATTGTCGTTATTGGTCCCCACGTAAATCTTTCCGCCGGCGACTACCGGATTTCCATAGGAGGTGGTTCCAAGATCCACCTTCCATTTGATGTTCTTGCCGCTTTTGGCATCCCAAGTGGTGGGCAGATTCTTCATGGCAGAAACCATATTCCGCTGGGGGGTCCCCCCCCACATTGGCCAGTCCTGGGACAGAGCGGCAAACCCGCACAGAATCAGCAAGAGAAGCGCAACCGGCAAAGTCTTCTTGAGGGAAAGGGACATAAGAAATTGATCTTTCATGAGTTATCAGAATTCCAGGTTGCAGGTAGAAGGCATAAGGAGCAGGAAGGGTGTTTCCATTGCCTCTTGCACTACTGCCTGTTGCCGCACCTTTATTTGGCTTTGATGTCGTAGCACATAAGCAGGCCCTGGTTGCGGATGTACAGTTTTCCGCCACAGACCACCGGATGCGCCCAGCTTGGCCATCCCTGGTCGGCGATATTGAACCTGCCCTTTTCAATATAGGCATTCGGATTCACATCCGCCAAGCCCACAACATTCCCTTCGCCCAGCAGGTAGAGCTGGCCATCAGCATAGGTGAGGCAACCTTTCCCTACGCTCCGGTCCTTCCATTTCACATTCCCGGTTTCGAATTCCATGCAGGTCAGAATGGAGTTGGAAAAGCCGTACAAGTATCCATCCAGCAGTACGACGCCCCCATGATGGTTCATCATTTCCTTGCTGAAATATACCTCTTCGGCTTTGACTTCGCCGTTCTCGGCTCGCAGTCGGAGTAATGCGCAGCCGGTATTGTAGGCCGTTGTATAAAACACTTTGTCTTTATGGAAAATCGGGGTCGTGATGTTGGCGGTTTTGTTGGCAACTTTTTCATAACGCCACATAAGCTTGCCGTCTTTTGCGCGGACGCCTACGCCGGCTTTGGAGGTAAGAGTCATAATCGTGCGCACGCCTTGCACGTCTGCAATGATACAGGAAGAATAGTGAGCCGGGTCGCTGAGTTCAGCGGAGGTCCAAACCGTTTTCCCGGTCATTTTATCTAGAGCCACGATTCCTGCGCCTTTTCCTCCCGGGGTCACAATCAAGTTGTTGCCGTCAATTAAAGGAGACTCGCTGATCAGCCAGTTCGGGTTGGTGCCGGCGAAATCTGCGAGAATATTCCGTGCCCAGATTGTCGATCCATCCTTGACACGCAGGCAGGCAAGGTCGCCGTTTTCAGTGAGCACATAGACCCGGTCTGCTTCTACAGTCGGTGTTCCACGCGGTCCGTTTCCCTTGTCCTGAACCAGCGACTTGCCCAGGTGCTTGGTCCAGACCGTTTTGCCATCGGCCCGGTTCAGCGCAAAGATGAGGCTTTTGTCATCCTGCGATCCCTGAATGAAAATCCTGTCGCCGGCAATGGCTACGGTTCCATAGCCGGGACCCAATCCTGAGGCTGTCCAGACTACCGAAGGACCGGATGGAGGCCACTGTTTTAACAGTCCGGTTTCCGTCGAGATATTGGTGCGATCCGGCCCTTGCCATTGGGGCCAGTCTCGATCGGCGGCCATGGCCGCTAGTAGAAAGCCAGTGAGTACAACAGACAGCAACTTGAACAAACGCATACGCCTCCATGTATCGAAATTAAAAGGAAAAGATTTTAATAAAGTCAAACTTTCAACAAACTTCGATCTTGCCGTGCGATATCAGCTTACAGAAAATCGCGGGCTTGAGGATCTCATCCAGCGGGTTTTCAGCACTCAGCTCGGATGTGAAACCCATCAGGAACGAACAAAGATTAAGTTTATCATCAATGCAGGAATGCCGCGAAATCAATGATGCAGGGAGAAAACGTCAGGGGAACACCTGAATTTTTCGTTATGAAGCACTGCTCTTGACGCTTATCACTTCATAGAGCGACAGGTTCTTCGACTTGCCTTTCAGTGGAGTGTCGGGCATCATCCGGCATTGAAACCGGTCCTTGACCGCCTCGTAGGTGGACCCGCTGATCAGGATGGTAGTTCCGAACTGCTTGTTTAGCGACTCGACTCTCGAGGAGGTATTGACCCCATCCCCGATGACAGTGTATTCAAGCCGCCTGCGTGAGCCGATATTGCCAACGATGACTTCATCGGTGTGGACTCCGATTCCTATATGGATCGGATCCAGCCCTTTGATGACCCTATCTCCATTAATTTTCCCCAAAAGGCTCTGCATGCGCAGTGCGGTCATCACCGCTCGCTGAGGATGGTCCGGGGCGTCGTCGAAGGAGCCGAAAACCGCCATCATCCCATCGCCGATGAATTTATCGAGGACTCCGCCGTTTTCAAAAACGGCCTCCACCATTTCCGAAAAATAATCGTTCAGAAAAGCCACCACCTGTGCCGGCGTCAACTGTTCGGCCATGGTGGTGAAATTGCGGATGTCGGAAAAAAGCATGGTAACCCGGCGGCTCTCGCCCCCGAGGTTTACCTTCCCCTTGAGGACCTGCTCGGAGACCTGGGTGGTGACATAACGACCGAACAGTTCCTTGACCCTTTCCTTCTCCTCAAGGCCCTTCGCCATTTCATTCAGGGAGGCGGCCAATTGCCCGAACTCGTCGCGACCGGGATTTTCGATACGGGAGGCCAGATCGCCGGCTTCAATGCGCCGGACCTCATTCAACAGGGAATAAAGCGGCTTCTTGAGGCTGTGTACTATCCACCAGGCGATCACCAGGCATACGAGGCAGAACACCGCCGTCCCGACAACGAATTGTCCGCGCAGGCTCCTCAGCCTCGTGGTTGCCTCCACCTCCGAAATCTCGGTAAGGAGGGCCATCGGCCTGGGATTGACCGTTCCCGGTCCGGCAATCGGGCGATAAAAATAGAGCATCTTCCGATTCTCACGGTTTATCTGCACCAGCGAGCCCCGTTCGCCCCTCAGGGCAGCCTGCACGGCGGCATAGGTCTTTACGTCTTCGTGTATACGTTTTGCGTCGGGGTGTGCCAGCATCCGGCCGTCGCTGGCAACAATCGCAGAATATCCGGTTTCTCCGAATCGTGTCGCGGACACCATCCGGGTCAGCGTATCCTCGATGTCGAACCGGGTCGCAAGGAAGCCGATCACCGTTCCGGATTCCGACTTCACAGGGATTCCGATAAAAAGTACAAATCGGTTGAAAGTGCGGGAATAATAGGGATCGCTGGTATAGCGCTGGCCATCGAGTCCAAATGCCGTTGCCACCCGGTTCACGGGCTCCGTGCGGCCATTACGACCGAAACTGAGCCGGGTTTTGCCTTCGGCGTCGATCAGGTCGACCTGCAGAAAGCGCGAGTTAATGTGTTCCAGTTCGTCCAGGTTCTTTAAGGGCGCACCCGTCCTATCCGAGGTGAGATGAAGCCTGGTATCGCCGGCCATACCCTCCATCTGGAGGATCGCCTGTTCCAGCGCCACGCTTATTTCCCCTTCGATGATGCGCCCGATGTTCTCGAGAAATGTGACGGTCTCGTCCGAAAGGATCCGGCTGGCCGAGTCATAAACCCATATCCCGATCAGAACAGAGGCGCCCAGCCCGATCCCGCTCAGGGCGAGCATCAAAGTGACAAGAAACCCGCGCCGAAAGCGTGCGAGCCAGCGTTTCTCCAAAATGAAGAGGTAGGCTGCCAAGAGCAGAAACGCAACCAAAGCGGACAATACCCAGCTGACGGGCAGCGACATGAAAGCGATCTCCAGTTCGGATCAATAAAAAATACCCAGGGTGATGGCGAACAGGCAGCCGAGGAGAAAAGGCCAGTACGCGAGTTTTGAAATCAGGTTTTCCTTATATTGGATGATTCGGATGTTTTTCCCCATGGCAAAGAGGACCGAGTTGACCGAAACCCAAAGCAGGCTGATATAAATCAGGAAATAATAATATTCCAGGTAGAAAATCTCCTCGGAAGCCATCCGCCGCCGGATGTCAATATGGCTGAAGGCAATCACGAAAAACATTGCGGCGCATATATTGAGGACCCGTCCGCTCCCGGCCTGCAGGAATCCAACCAGCCGTTCATCCCGGCTGGCGATCATGATCAGGGTAAAAAGCAGGATCGAAACGATGATCAATGGAGTCAGGTTGGAGAGGAAGGCATCCACGAAATTGCGGCGGATCACCATGCAGAAATGGAGGGACGGAAAATTTTCTTTTGCCAGCGACCGCTCGATCCCGAAATTGGTGTCGACCGGGAGTTTCAGAAATTCGAAAAAGCTGGACGCAACTTTCCAGCCCGGGAGTGCAAGCCCTTTCTCCAGCCCCGGGAGAGAGGCTGGATTGGCAAACCGATAGGCGCTCAAATCAGGCACGAGGACCACGTTGTGGTTTAGTTCCTTGTGCATGATGCGGATCTTGGCCTGCTCCAGTTCAAGCGGATAGCGGGAATGATCCATATGCTGGCGCACGGTCGCCTTGAACTGCCACCGGACAATCTCCTCTTCCGCCCCTTTTTGGCGATAGTTCTCGTTGATTGTCAGCTCGGTCGTATTCGCAAGGGTGAAGCCCCGGGTCAGGGAATCGTGAACTCCGGTCCTGTACTTCTGCCAGACATACCCGGAAACCATCAGGTCATTGGCGCTCATAAATTGCGCCGATTCCAGATACATTCCCGTTGGAATATAAACCGGGGCCTCCGTGTGCTGAATCTCGCAGGTTCGGATGTAGGAGTTCATCAGGCTATAAAGGGTGGATCTATCGCACACCTTGACGCCTTCAGTTTTCAGATCTGCGTCGAATTGGAGGGAGAGGCGCCAGAGCACTCCAATCCCGACAAGGAATACGAAGGCCGCACAGCAGGAAACAGTCCAGAGCGACCGCGGAGTGCCGCGATCCACGCGTGAGATCAGACCTGCCAGACATAATGCCAGCGCCATCCCGGAAAGTAGAATCCTGATTTGCTGCCGCTTCATCTCATCGTAATCCAGGGGCAGATCTTCCTTGATAAAAGTAATTTGAAGCGACCAGTTCGTGGAGGTAACCGGCGTATAGACCAGCCATGAATCCAGACCTGTAGTCTTACTCTTATGGTCCAGAATGCCGGTCTCACCCTTGGATGAAGCGGCAGCTAGCTTTTCCCGGTCCGAATCACCCTGTTCCCGGGCAGTTTCCAGCAGGCTTTTCTGTCGCAGGACCAATTCGGAATTCGGGTGGAATAAATAATTGCCGTCGGCAGAAACCAAAGCTCCAAAGCCGCTCGGGCCGAGGTCCAGAGATTCGATGATGTGCCGGATGCCGTCCATGGAAAGATCCACCGTCACCACCCCGAGTGGCTTTTCTTTCGTCGTGCCGCTGCCGAAGAATGGGCGCGAATAGGTGATCATCGAGGTTCCGCCGGCCTCGTCAAAATAGGGACGGGTCCAGATCGCTCCTTTCTCGATAGCTACTCCATACCACTCGTGTTCCGGCAGGGTATAATCGTAGACCTCATCCAAAGGAACGAACTCGGTTTTCCCGTTTTTTTTCGCAAAATATGCCGAGTATAGCCTTCGCTTCGGGTCGTACCCGTAAGGCCGGTACGTAATGGTCATCCCGAAAAAATGGGGATTTCCATCGACTGACGACCGCAGCCGTTCACGCACAGCTTTGGAATCGAGCCGTCCGTCGTCGAGATCGCGCGCGATGGTATCCACGGAATTCATGGCCTGGCGTACGATCCGATCTATATCCGAAGCTGCTTTCGTGGTATAGGAAACAAGCTGTCCACGCGATGACTGAACGGTCGAATCCAGGTAGGATATGTGGTTGCGAACCAGCCCGAGCATGGTCAGTCCGCTGGCCACGCCTATGGCGAACAGAATCAGACGAATGCTCCTGGATAAAAGTCCGGGCGCGGATTTGTGTACTTCTCGCGACTCACTCTTCATATCAGAATCTTATCGGTTCGAACGGGCATTCTCTTAGCTAACGGAGTAATGTTATTTCATGGCCCGGGCTGCCACTCCCATGGTGGAGCCGGGATGTTGATCATACGCTTATGCGGTCGTGATTGCAGACTTGATAAAAACCGGGGAAAGAGGAGCCATCCGGCAGCCGCATCCGGGCCCTATGAAAGTATGCTAATCTCAAGTCTCCTCCTATCCGATAAGAAATAAATCAGATCTATCGACAGACACAGGAGTGTTAATTGGACATGTGGGTCTTTCTGATCTGCCTTCTCATGGTGATGGGCCTCCTCGCAATCATTTTTATGATTCAGGACCGCCGCGCAAAGCCATCGATTCAATCTACGCCCGCAGTCAAAAAGCCGCCTCCGGCCCCGCGAGAAGTGGCGACCGGAAATGGACTAGCCGTTCAGGCCGAAGACTCCCTGGAATCAGCCGCTGTCGAGGACGGCACCATAATCGAAAATCTTTCCCGGCCCAACGCCACGGATGAGATTCAAATCCGGGTCCAGAACGGCTTGAATCTTCTCTATTCCGATCCCGTGGACAGCAGTCATATTTCCTTGTTGCCGCTGCGCCTGGAGCATGTCGATCCGGCCATTAAATCGATCGTTTTGACCCGCATCAATCAGTTGAAGGCTTTTCGGTCCGCCTATGACCTGTACCAATCATTGGACGACCCGAATACGAACATGTCGACGCTTGCCAAAACCATCGTCACCGATCCCATCCTCTCCGGCAAAATCCTCCGCGTGGCAAATTCAGCTTATTTCGGACTGCAGAAGCGCGTGAATTCCATCGGCCACGCCATGATGATTATCGGTAGTATGAACTTGAAACACATTCTGTATCAAGATGGATTCCGGCCTTTCATCAGCGGCGGGAAGCAGGAGACGGAGTTGCACAACCGTTTCTGGGAGCATGCGACGCTCAGTTCCATTTGCGCGCTCCATATTCACACGCTTTTCGAAAACGTGGACCGGGGAACAATATTCACGCTGGGGCTGCTGCACGATGTCGGAAAATACGTCTTGCTGAGCCTGCAATCCGAATTGAAAAACCGCACCAAGAGCGAAAATCTCTATCGCTATGGCATGAGCAATCGGGAAGAGTACGAGGCCTTCGGCATCAACCACGCTTTAATCGGCCGCCTGGTGTTCGAAGAATGGGGTTTCTCGGACTTGATGGTAAAAATAATCGAAAAGCACCACGATCCTTCCGCGATGAAAATGGATGAACTTCAGCTTACCCGCGCGGAGCTGCAGTATCTTCTGGTGCTTTTTATGGCGGACCAGTTCGCGAAAGTATTCGAAAACGACACCGGCGATCCGCCGGTCTTCCTTCCGCTCGATTCGTCCTATCGCAGTTTGATCAGCCGGGACAAGCTCCTGAATTCTCTGTTGGACGTTTCGCTCCACGGAAAAATACAGAAGTCCCGGGCATTGATGAAGAGCTACCTTACGTAGTAGAGATTCCGGGTGACTAGAACCGCATCGAAATCCGCACGACTGATCTCCGCCGTCTTTTTCTTCTCGGGGCTGGCAAGCCTGATGTACCAGGTCCTCTGGCAAAGACTTTTGACCATTTATTTGGGAGTCGCGCCACTTTCCATAACCCTTATTGTTGCTGTATTCATGCTCGGGCTGGGTGCCGGCGCCCTGGCGGGCGGATGGATCGCAGCCAGGAGCCCTAAGCCCATCGAGCTGTTTGCGTTGACCGAAGGGCTCCTCGGGCTTGTCGGCGCGGCCAGTTACCCGCTGTTGAAAATGGCGGGTCCCGTCATTGCAGGCTTCCATCCTGCGGCTGCCTTCGGCTGCCTGTTCGCTCTTCTCAGCATTCCCACGCTGCTCATGGGAATGGCGTTGCCTCTGATCACGGCGGCCGCATGCCGGGCCCATGGCCAGTTTGAGCGTTGGATCAGCCGCCTATATTTCGTGAATACCCTGGGCGCATCGGCCGGCGCCCTGATCTCAAGCTATATTCTCATCCCCATCGCGGGGCTGAACGGCAGCATTTATGCCGCGGCAGCGGTCAACTTCTTGATCCTGGCAGCGGTCTTCAAAAACCGGGCCATTTTACAGGCTGCTTCATTTCCGGGCCCCGGACCCTCCCCGCCTCCGGAAGCTGCGCCGCCCCTCGGTCGAATCGCGTACACCTTTGTTTTCGTCACCGGCTTCGTTTCCATCGGCTATCAAATCCTGGGGTATCGCATCTGCGGAATCCTTGTCAAGGATTCCCCTTACGCCTACTCCAGCACGCTGGCGATGTACCTCCTGGGCCTTGCAGCCGGCAGTTTCATGATCGAACAGGCGCTATGCCGGAACATCGCTCTTTCGAGACAAAAGTTATTCCGGTTATTACAGTTCTTTTTGGGCTTGGCGATCCTGGGGATCTTCGTGCTCATGTTCCAGCTCGGGAAGATCGAGCCGTTTCGGACAGCCATTACCACTTCGTTCATGAGCGACCTGCATCCGCCGATTCCTGGTCCATCACAAATTCAGGACCAGCCTTTGCACCGCGGAATATTCCAGTACCAGGACATTTTTCTCTGGCCCGCGATCATCCTGTTCATACCCTCCGCACTGGCGGGTGCAAGTTTCCCGTTGATTGCTGCGCTTGCCCCTTGCCCTCCTGGCCGGGAGGGCCGAGCGGTCGGCAACATCTGCTTTTTTGGCGCACTCGGGAATATCATGGGAGGGCTCTTTACCGGACTGGTGCTTCTTCCTCGAGTAGGAACAGAACGAGCGGCCCTCGCGCTTGGACTCCTCGCCGCATCGGCAGCTCTGGTACCGAGAAAGCTCCCTGCGGGAAGACCTTGGGGGATGGGGGCGATTGGAGCGCTCATGATTGTGCTGCCGGTTGTCCTGTTTCCAGGGCCTGGAGAACTCCTGGCCGTACTTCATGCGCCTCCCTTCCCGCCCGAAAGAATGGAGCTTGAAGAAGGCCTGGACTCGGTCGTCCTCACATACCAGGCTGGGGATCGCTATCGCAATTACATCAACGGCCAGGGGCACGGGTACAGGCCGGGTGCGTTTTTCATCGCCGAAGCCTTGGAGACTTTAAGTCATACAATCGCCACGCGTCAGGTTTTGGTGATTGGCTTCGGTGCAGGCAACATCGCTGAGGCGGTTCTTGCGGTTCCGGAGCTGGAAAAGCTGACTTTGGTCGAATTGAATCCATCCTTGATCTCCAACCTGCGGAAATTCGCACTCTTCAGGAAGCTGCTTTCCGATCCGCGAATGGAAATTGTTCTGGGTGACGGGCGAGCGTACCTCGCAAAAAGCGGAGCGAAGTTTGACGCCATCTTGATGGACCCGCTGAGAACAACTACAGCCTACAGCAATAATCTTCATTCCCGGCAGTTCTTCAAGCTCGTCCATGCACGGCTTTCAGATGAGGGAATCCTCATGGTTGGAGGACTGATGAACGGTCCTGTAATCGCCCGGACGCTTTTGACAGAGTTTGAGTTTGTGCGGTTATACCCCGGATTCTGCATCGCATCCCCAGGGCCGCTGAACAAGAACGCCGACCGGTTCGACCGTATGGCGGGACTCTATCCGCCCGATATTCGCAACTCCTGGCCTCCTATTCTGGAACAGGGTGTCGAAGGCGCAGCACTTATGGAAATGAGCGCTGGATATCCGATCAATGAGGACTGGCGACCGGAGTCGGAATATTACCTTGCACTCGAAATCAAGCTTCGTCTGGCCGGGATTCAAGAGCGATAGCTATTACCCGACATCCAAATCAGCGGCATGAGCGGTGCAACAATCGCCATCGCCGCGCGGTCTCGAGCAGGCTGGGCCTTCGGCCTATCTTTCGGAGGCTTTCAAATACCCGTTCCGGCCTGCCCCAATCGCTCCATAAGATGTCGTCCAGCGGCATGACAACAAACTGCGGCGCTGCGGGAGCGAGAAAGGCCCGGGAAAAGTCAAAATCCGGGATACTCTGGTAAAGATCGACTAGATGCAAGTCGGCGCGTTTCTTACCCGCAGGCTTGATCCTGCCGAGGCGCCGTCGGAAAAGGTCGAATCTTCCTGTGATTTCGGGGAGCAGCCGCTGCGTTAATTTCCAGAGTGCTTTCACTTTGGCTGCGATGATCATGGTGTTCCAGAGATCCCCACGCTCAAAACAGCGTCGGGCTTCATCGGCTCCAGGTTTTTCGCGGAAGCTGCGAACCCGCCGGATTGAAGCCGAACCGGAAGGATCGAGGCCCGCAACCACACTCCCGGGCTCCACCCAGCCGTAATCGGTCTCAGAAAGATCCGGATGTGCCGCAAGCAAAATAAATGGAAGCGATGGATTTTCTGCCAGCTGTCTGGCTACATCTGCTTGTTCCAGGAATCGCTTCTTGGGAAAAATGAAATGGTCCGAAGGAAAAATCACAACCGATGCGTCCGGATCCCGCGCCATGATGTGGGCCACGGGCAGGAAAACCCCCGCACCTGTTCCTCTGGCAAAGGGCTGCTCCAGGATCTCACCCCGAACGTTTTGCATCGCCAGGTAGCGCCCGTGGCCATTGCCCGTCACAGTTATGACACGATCGGCATGAGTCAATTCCACGGCACGATCGATCGTATGCTCGAGCATCGACTTTTTCCCACAGAAGGTGAAATACTGCTTGGGAAGGGCAAAGCCGAGATATTTTCTGATAAATGGTTGGATGCGGGTTCCTTCTCCGCCCGCTAACACAACAGCCCAGGTTTTCGCAGGCATAGCTCCCTCCCTGTGGAAAGGAATTGGAGCAAATGCCGTGCCAGCCCTTGTCCGAAGAAGTTTTGGAATTACAGCAGGGTTTTAGAGGCCAAAGTTAAAGCTGGAGCCCAGAATTGAAGATGGGGGAAAGGGTATTTTTCCCTGATTGTCATGGCAAACAACGGGACAGACGCGAGAAAAGATCCGTCCGTCGTATTCAAATCCCTCCATGAGTAGTTCATCGAGGGGAGTCGGATCGCGTACTATCGGGCTGATCCGGACATCAGGAGCGCCACTTCAGCCACGCGCTTTCCCATTCACTTTCTCCTTTTCGCAAAGTGGCTTTAGCCTGGCTACGCTGCGAAGCGCCAAGGATGCGTGTTATCTGGCTGCAAAACCGGGGTCAATACAGGCTGGTTGGATAATGATTCACAGAACCGGAGGCATTCGCAACAAAGAAAGTGGGAGAACAGCAATGGCCGCGAAATCCTACTTTGCGGTCGTGCCTGTTTTCGCAGTCACGTCGGAATTTGAATCGTGTCGAGACTCGACACTGCAGGCGTCTGCCATTCAGGTTTGAACGCCCATCCGCGGAAGGATCCAACGCTGCAGGGCGATGTACCCCGCAAAAATCAGCAGAAACCAGGCCCAATCAGGCATTCTTCTCCTCCGGGAAATCGCGGTTTGCATAAGATGTCATTCTATCATTGAAAGGTTGTTTGGGTAGGACCATTTGCTACATGGTCGATGCTTGTTTCCATTTTTTGGGCGCCGGCGCCGGAATTTGTAGACCTTACGGTTGCTTGGCAGCCGCCTGCTTCAACAGATCAACCAGTTCAAAGGGACGCACGCCTGCGCTTTGAGCCACAGATCTGAGGCTATCTTCTGGTTTGGCAGTGATTTTGTGCGCTTTAAGCCGATCCAGAGCGTTCTCCACGGTCATGCCGAGATCGGAGGCGATCTCAGCCACTGTTTTGATTCCATAGCCCGCACCTGAACCAGCGTGAACTCGGGGTGATTCGGGCTGGATTGCCGAAGTCGGAGCCGTTTCCGGCTGAAGGGCGGCATAAACTTCCCTGGGCGCAATCTTATGCTGCCTTGCGACCTCGGCCAGGGTTTGTTTGGTTGCCCCCGCGGTCATCCCTTTTTTCTCGAGGATAGCCAGAGCCCTGCTTTCCGGCATCTGCAACTTGTCGGCTACCTGGGTAACTGTGAGCATCTCCATGTGAGGCACTGGAGGCTCGTTCACTGGCCGGGACCATGAATTCTTGATCGATTCACCGGCTGTTGTAACCAGGTAAAAAGGCCGTATCTCGCCGATGGTCCCAGCCAGAACCGCAGAAAAAAGCAAAATGGAAACGGCGAGTTCTTTTGCATACCGGAACCCGGAGCCTTTTCGCTTCGTGATGTAATTCATGAAGGCGTTCCAGTTGAATTTCAGAATGTGAAACAAACTGCCAAACAGGAATACAATGGCTGTCAAAATGTGAATCCCTTGCCATTGACTTTTGGTCAGAGTACCAAGCCGCCACATGCTCCAGTTGGCGATCCGGCCTGGAGGCGAGATATAAAGAATGACGCCGGAAACGATCAAGGCCAAAAAGGCCCAAGCCAGAATAAAACTTGTGAAAGTGCGGAAACTGAAACGGTCTTTCTTCACCGATGCATTCATGAATTTCTTCTCTCCTTGGCAAAAGTCACGCCGAAGTAGGCTGCAACAATTGCGCCAAAATCGCGCCCTTGCCCAGGCTGAAGAATAAATGCACCTAAAATTTTGCTTTTCAATCACTTGCATTCAGGCGGGAGATGCAAATCTTTGAATCGGGATAATATGCGGCTTCCTTTTGTGCAAGATCTGCATTTGACAGGAATATTCGCCTGCAATAAATGCATCGTGCACTCAAACAGGGAGGTATAATTCCACCTCCGTATTGGGGAATACCCCGAGGAGAAAACCATGAAACGGATTTTGCGTAATATTTTGCTTGCCACGATTGTAGTCCCGATAGTCATGGCCCAAGGCACGCAGAACTTGCCTGAGTTTAAAACCGCCAAGGAGATTGCCATGCAAATCCTGGTGGAGGGCCGGAACCTCTTGATGAAGGAAGTAAACGAAAAAGGACCGGCGGGTGCGACCCAGGCCTGCGCTGCGGTGGCACTGGATCTCGCGAAAAAGCACGAAAAAGAGGGATGGCGTATTCGCCGGGTCAGCGACAAAATCCGCAATCCCAATGATGCACCCGATTCGTACGAGGCTTCGATGCTGAAAAAGTTCGCTGCGATGAAGCAATCGGGGAAACTCGGCCCTGAAGATGAAAGTGCGGAAATAATATCCGAAGGAGGAAACCGCTATCTGCGCTATATGAAGCCGATCCAGATAGCGGGTCCCATCTGTCTAAAATGCCATGGCAGTCCATCTGAAATTGGCGCCGACGTTAAGGAAAAAATTGCCAAACTCTATCCCGCAGATCAGGCCACGGATTACCGGCTACAAGATTTGCGCGGAGCCGTAAGTGTGAAGATTCCCCTCGGGCCTTCCTCCAAAGCCCGATGACGAATCAATCGCGGCCGGAAAAGCCGTATTCCTTCAATCGATATTGGAGTGTGCGGAGGCTGATTCCCAATTCTTCGGCAGCGGCCCGCCGGTCGCCGGCATGGCGCGACAGGCTTTCAAGAATAGCGCTCTTCTCGAGGGTAGCCAGGGAACCTTGGGATCCGCTCGAAATGGACCGTGGTTCAGGTTGCATGGGCAGATCCTCGGGACGGATGGTCTGGCTTGCTGCAACGATCAGGGAGCGTTCGATCGCGTTTGACAACTCCCGGACATTCCCGGGCCAATCATACCTGAGCATTACTTCCTCAGCCTCGGGGCTGATGGCGGGAATAGCACGGCCCATGCGACTGGACAGCTTCCGGGTAAAATAGGAAGCCATGGGTAATATATCTTCGCGTCGCTCACGCAGAGGCGAGATCGGGATAGGAAAGACGTTGAGGCGGTAGTAGAGATCCTCGCGAAACGCCTTCTGGGCGATAGCTTGGGTCAGGTCCTTGTTTGTGGCTGCGATCACCCGCACATCCACGACTATCGAACGGTCTCCGCCAATTCGCTCGAACTGTTGTTCCTGCAGGACCCGCAGCAACTTGGCCTGCAGCCCCACCCCCATTTCGGCTATTTCATCAAGGAATAGGGTCCCGCCATGAGCAAGTTCAAAACGGCCTCGCCGCATCTGGGTCGCACCCGTAAAGGATCCCTTTTCGTGCCCGAAAAGCTCCGACTCCAGCAAGGTTTCGGCTATGGCCGCGCAATTGATTGCCACAAATGGCTTGTTTACCCTGGGGCTTCTTCGATGGATGAAGCGGGCAACAACCTCTTTCCCTGTTCCGGACTCACCCGTCAACAAAACTGTTGTGGGCTGGACGGCGACCTGGTCCGCCATCCTGAGAACTCGCCGCATTCGTTCGCTTTCAGCAATAATATCCGGGGGGAAGGCTGCGTCAGTTTCCTGTTGGTGCAGGATGCTCTGGTCGCGTAACGCTATACCTTTCAGCACCTTCCCCACGACGAGCCTCAGCTCCTCCGGGCTTTTCAGCGGTTTGATCAGGTACTCCTCGGCGCCGAGCTTCATCGCCTCAACTGCCGTTTCCACAGACCCGTAGGCGGTGAGCACCATGACGGGAGTCTCCGGCAGTTTTTCCGAAATCCAGCGGATCAGCTCGATTCCTCCCATTTCGGGCATGCGCTCGTCGGTGATCACCAGGTCGAAGCTGCGGCGCGAGAGAAGTTGGGTTGCCTCGCGGCCATTGGCGGCTGCAACCACGTTATAGTCACGGGACAGGCTTCCGCTCAAAAACTGGCGCTGTCCCGACTCGTCATCCACAATCAGGATTGTCGGTTTCATGTTTTTCCTGCCGGTATTCGGATGGAACAGACTGCCCCGCCGGCGACGCCATCCTCGAGTGCAATACTCCCCCCGATCCGCTCCACTATCTGGCGGGAAATGGCCAGACCCAGACCTGTACCTCGTGTCTTCGTGGTGACAAAAGGCTTGAACAGATCGTCCGGATCGCGTCCACCCAATCCGCTGCCGCCATCAGAAATTCGCACTAGGAGCGATTTAGAGGCCGCATCGAGGGAAGCCTGGACCTCGATTCTGCCTCCCTTGGGAGTGGCATCTGCGGCGTTGATCAAAGTATTGAGCAGAACCTGTCGAAACCCTCCCGGATCCGAACGGATCGGGAGGCGCGGAGCCTCTATCATCACTTCAAGTGTGAGTTCAGATTCCGCAAGCTTGGACTGGAGCATGGTCCGGACCTCCCCAAGAACCTCCTTGGCGTCAAATTCGGCGATCTGAGGATCTTTGGTCCTGGCAAAATCGAGCAGGTCAGAAACCAGGCGTTCGAGCCTTTCGGCTTCAGAAACAACCGTCCTGAGCGACTGCTGAGAATGATGGTCGGGCGGCAGCTCTTCCTGAGCCAATTGCGTCAGACCCTTCATCGCCCCAAGCGGATTCCGGATTTCGTGAGCCAGCGAGGCCGCCATGGTGCCGATCGCGCGAAGCTGCTGCTCGGCTCCTTCCCTGGCCCTCAGTTCCAGGAACCGGCGGAGCATCCTGATCAGGTACAAGGAAAGCACCAGAAGCAATACGCCGGTCATGGTGGACACAGCCAGGTTGAGCAGAGCCTGCCTGCGGATAAAATCCGCATCAGCGTCGAGTAATCCCACGCGGAGAATCCATCCCTGCACCTGGGAACCCATTCCAGATCTAGGCCCCCGTCCCGGCATCAGGGGCAGCTCATAAACATAAAGCCCGGATCCGCCTTTGAGGCTGAATTCTTCCTTCGGGATTCGCGGATCGCCCGCTCCAGCGAGGAGTGCGCCGGACTGATCTACGAGCGCAAAAAAAGCCACAGATCCGGAATAGGATTCGTAGCTCTGCTCCAGCAGGGTTTGCCAGAATACGAGATTGTTTCTGCGGCCTGCCCCGCGGGCCTGGGACTCAACGGCCGCTGCTATTTCATTTCCCCTGTTCGCGAGGTACTGCGATCGCAAGCGGAGAAGTGTATTGAAAGTGAAGCCTGCGCTCGATGCCAGGGCCAGGCAGACAACCGCTATAACCCCGATGAATAATCGGGTTGGAAAAGCTTCCCACCGATGATCTTGGTTTGTCAAAGACTGCCTTCTATTGCCGAAAAGCGCCCAGCCCGCTCACCTTACTCGAGAGCCTGTCCGCTTGATTTCGTTGAACGACGTGACACCGAAATGTCGATGGCCGGCGGGTGTTCGAGGTGTTTTTTTACGGTGCACTTCCCTGCTACCTTGACCACGGCATCCCGATATTTCTCGGGAAAATCCTCGGGCAATTGGATGTCCGCCCTGATGCGCGACACGAGCGAAGTGCCGGGATCCCGCTCCAGAGCCTGGACAATTCGTATATCATCGGCGGGAATGCCGCGCTGGCGGCAAAAGCTCAACACATAGTAACCGGTGCATGTTGCGATAGAAGCCAGGAACAAAGCGAAAGGAGACGGAGCCGACCCTTCACCACCGTCGTCGACCGGCTGATCTGTCTGAATTGTAAACGGGCCAAAACCGGCATTGACCCGCATCCCACCCGGAAAACTAACCACCATTTCCATGACTTCTGCCTTTCTCTTGGACCCTGAATATATCTGGCAGCCATTTCACCTCATTCCGTCCAGCCCTAATTACAGCAGCTGCCAGATTCTTTCTTCACCAGCCCGAACTTGTCCAAAATATCAGTCATCAGACACCAGCGCGTGATTCCCGACTGGAGCAGATTTGCCCCGACGAAGGCGGTAAACCAGAGCCAGTTGGGATTCACCCAGTGAGCCAGCGCCAGGCTTATCAAAACGAAACTTCCTGCAAAAACTCGAACATATCGATCTGCGGTCATAGATTCTCTCCTTATCTTGCGTTGCCAGTGCAGGTGCCCCGGCAGAATGTTCAATGTTTTGGCACCACCAGAAGAGGAACGGTCGCCATCTGCATGACGCGCTCCGTCGTGCTGCCGAAAAGCCCGCCAACCAGGCCGGGCCGCTTTTCTCCGCCCATGATGATCAGGTCGGGGCCCACACGGAGTGCCGCCTCCAATACGCTTTTCGCAGCCTCCCCACCGATGATTACCTGATCGACATTGCATTTTTGCCGGATCCGTTCCTCGACAAGTTCACAGGGCAATGTTTCGTCGCCGTTCTCCTGCGCATGCAGGATGGTCAGCAGCGCGCCCGTTGCATTGGCGACATCCGCAGCGTAATAAAGCGCCTTCCGCCCTACTTCAGTGAAGTTGAATGGACACAGGATTTTTTTAAAAAGACCGGGAACAGCGGATTCGCGAACAACAAGAACCGGATCTTGGCTCTGCCTCAACACCGCCTCGGCAACAGACCCCAACAAAAATCGCCTGGCCCCGTGTCGACCATGCGTGCCCATCAGGATCAGGCCGGAAGAAATTCGATCTGCCTCTTCCAGCACTGCATCCACCACAGGCTTTACTGTCACCAAGAGCTCAGGTTCGAAACCCAGGTGGCGGACAGCCTCTTCCTTCAGCAGCCGTTCGGCTGCATGGTGCGATCGGGCGATTTCGCGCTTCATGACTTGGATCTGGTCACTGGAGAAATACGGCGGCAGATCCAAGTGGAGGGCGTGCATCACCGTCAGGGGAGTGGAAAAGGTCTTATGGAAAACACCGGCAAATCCCAGGGCAACGGATGAAGCGGCGCCAAAATCAACCGGCACCAGTATTCTGGCAGGAGGAAATGTCAGTTGTTTCATGAGCGATCTCCTTGCGGCTGTACGGCCGTCCCGCGGGCTGCCGCGTGCTTCATTTCACGTTTTCGCATAATATAAAAAAGAACAGGCACCGTCATCCGGCTCAGGAGTAGCGAGGCCACTTCCCCGGCCATCAGCGAAATCGCAAGGCCTTGAAAGATCGGGTCGAACAGAATGACCGCAGATCCGACTACCACCGCGGCGGCCGTGAGCATCATGGGCCGAAATCGAACCGCACCAGCGTCGACCACCGCCTGCTGGAGCGGTTCCCCCATGCTGAGCCGCAGCTCGATGAAATCAACCAGAATGATGGAATTACGCACCACGATCCCGGCACCGGCAATAAATCCGATCATCGAGGTTGCGGTGAAAAAGGCACCCATGGCCCAATGGCCGGGGAGGATCCCAACCAGTGAAAACGGGATGGCAGCCATGATCACCAGCGGTGTCTTGAAGCTCTGGAACCACGCCACAACCAGGATGTATATCAGCACCAGTACCGCGGCGAAGGCAAGGCCAAGATCTCGGAATACCTCGTAAGTGATGTGCCACTCCCCATCCCACTTCATGGCCAGCCGGTCGCGGCTTGAGGGAAGCGTAGCAGTAAAGGTCTGTAGGAAGTATCCTTCCGGGAGCTTTTTGCTGCGGAGTTCCTCGTCAAGTTTGAGAATGGGATATACGGGGCTTTCCTCCCGCCCCGCCACATCGGCGGTAACGTAAACCACCGGCATCAAATTCTTGTGATATATATTGCCCTCCCGAATGGATTCCTCCCAGCGGCCCAGTTCCTCAAGAGGGACCTGCCTGCCGTTCTGTGAGGGAACACGGAGCCGCGAGAGGTCGGCAATCTGAGCCCTGGATTCCTGCGGCAGCCTGATCGTCAATGGAACGTCCTCAGCTTCCTGAGGCAAATGTGCGATGCCGGCGCTCGCCCCGGCAAGGGCTATCTGCACGGTCTGCTGGATCTCGGGAATGGGAACTCCGGCCAGCGAAGCCTTGAGGCGGTCGATGTGAAATCGCATTTCCCGCTGAGGGTCTTCGACATACCAGTCAACATCGGCCACGCCGGGGGTCTTATCCCAGGCATCGCGGATCTCCCGCGCCAGTTGGATCTGGCGCCCGTATTCGGGGCCGTAGATTTCAGCGACGAGGGTCTGCAGCACCGGAGGTCCCGGCGGAACCTCGGCTACCTTAATCCGCGCCCCATGGCGCTGGGCAACCGGCAGCAGCAAATCACGTGCCCGGCGCGCGATCGCGTGACTTTGGGCTTTGCGATCTTTCTTTGACGTCAAGTTCACTTGAATATCCGCTACATTTTCACCGCGGCGCATGTAGTAATGGCGTACCAGTCCGTTGAAGTTGAACGGCGAAGCCGTTCCCACGTAGGTTTCGAAATCCGTGATTTCCGGCAATGCGGTGAGTTGAACGGCCAGGTCCCGGGTAACGGCGGCGGTCTTTTCCAGGCTTGTGCCCTCAGGCATGTCAACTATGACCTGGAATTCGCTCTTGTTGTCGAACGGCAGCATTTTTACGATGACCAGCTTGAAATAGAGCAGGCTCATCGAAGCCAGCAGCATAACGAGCACGAAACCCAGGAAAGCCCATTGATTTCGTGAGCGACTTAGAAGCATGCCCATGAAACGGCGGTACATGCGGGTGCCACGGTCTTCCGTTTCCCCTTCGGAGTGGTGCCCGCCGTGGCTCCCCTTCATGAAGCGCAGAGCGGCCCAAGGCGTGATCACAAAAGCCACCAGCAGAGAAAATACCATGGCCGCCGAGGCTCCGATCGGGATCGGACGCATATAGGGTCCCATGAGCCCCCGCACCATCGCCATCGGCAAAATCGCGGCGATAACGGTGAAGGTTGCGAGGATCGTGGGGTTGCCGACCTCGTCGACCGCTTCGACGGCAATATCGATAAAACTCCGGCTGCGATTCTGGGGCATCCTCTGGTGGCGGACTATGTTCTCGATAACTACGATTGCATCGTCGACCAGGATTCCTATCGAGAAAATCAGCGCGAAAAGCGTGATCCGGTTCAGGGTATATCCGTAGAGCAGAAAGACCACAAGTGTGAGCGCGAGAGTTACAGGAATGGCAACCGCAACAACCCCCGACTCACGGAAGCCGAGAATAAGCCAGATCAGCAGGGTAACGGAAATCACGGCGATCATCATGTGCAGCAGCAGCTCGTTCGATTTCTCAGCCGCAGTTTCACCATAGTTCCGGGTGACCGTCATCTGCAGTCCTGAAGGAAAGTACCGCTCTTTGAACGCTTCCGCACGCTTTTCCGCCTCTTCGGCCAGGACAACGGCATTCTTACCCTTCCGCTTCGCCAGCGAAATGGTCACAGCCGGAATGAGGTTCCTGGCATCGCCTTTGATCATCGTTTCGCCGGCTGCATCGCCGGTTGCAGGCACCAGCGGTCCATGGACCGTGGCTTCGAGGGGGATGCGCTTTTTGGCCGCAGCCGGGCCGGGTGAGAAGAAAACATAATCCTTCGGGATTTCGGGGCCGTCGGTAATGCGGCCCACGTCGCGGAGATAAACGGGCGTGTTTCCGGATACTCCCACAACGAGACTGCCAAGGTCATCGGCCGAACGGATGAATCCGTCGAGCCTTACCAGGATCGATTCATTACCGTGGGTAATCGAGCCGGCATCGGCTTCGGAATTGCTGCCCTGGAGCACCTGCCGAATCCGCGAAGGGCTTAGGTTGTAAGAGGCCAGGCGGGCGGCATCCAATTCGATGCGCAGTTCCCGCCTCTGCCCGCCGATGATCTCCGTCGCCGAAATGTCCGGGATGGTCTGCAGTTCCTTCCTCAGCTCGGCAGCCACGCGGCGAATCTGATAGCCGTCCAGACCCGTGCTCCAGAGCGTCAATGCCAGGAATGGGACATCGTCAATGGATCGGGGCTTGATCAACGGGGGGGAGGCACCAGGCGGAATTAGATCGAAGTTGGCGAACATTTTCTGGTTGAGCCGCACGATGCTTTTTTCTTCATCCTCGCCGACATAAAATCGGACGATGGTCATATTGCCGCCGGGACTGGCGGTGCTGTAGATGTATTCCACGCCTGGAATCTGCCAGAGCAGCTGCTCCATCGGCCGGGTTATGCGGTTTTCCACCTCCTGGGCGGAAGCGCCCGGCATCGCCACGAAAATGTCGATCATCGGTACGATGATCTGAGGCTCTTCTTCGCGGGGGAGGAGGAGCACGGCAGCGACCCCCATGGCTATGGAAGCAATCAGGATCAGCGGTGTGAGCTTGGACTTAATGAATGCGTGTGCGAGTCTGCCTGCGATTTGAGGTTTGCTCATGACCGGACCTCCAGCAAACTCCCGTCGGCCAGCTCTTCAGCCACCGGACTTACAATCTTCTCGCCCGCCTCAACACCACTGATCAGCTCGGTCTTCTCCGCGTCGTAAGGAACGGCTTTTACCAAACGGAACCGGGCTTTGGCTCCGGCATCAACGACAAAGAGGCCCGTTAGCTGCCCGGTTATACGCAGGGCTTTCGAGGGGATGAGGAGTGCGTTACGTGTGCCCGCCGGCACCAAGACCCGGGCATAACTGCCGGTCGGGACCGCGGTTCCGGAAGGAAGATCGACCTTGAATTGCACCGTGTGGCTGCCCGGATTGGACAGGGGAATAATCTCGGATATCCTTCCCGGCGTCGCCGAGGTACCGTCCGAGATGCGCACCTGGACTTCAAGCCCGGTTTTGATGAGCCCCAGCTGGGCAGTCGGCAACTCCGCTAGCACCTGCGGTGCGGCGACTGTTTCCAGCACCAGCAGGGGGCTGCCGGGGAAAATGGCGGAACCGGGATCAACGGCCCTTTCCACAACCCTGCCGGCTGCCGGCGCCTTGATCGACGAGTAGCCCACCAGTACATCCGCGCGTCGCGACTGGGCACCGGCCTGGGTGACTTTGGCCTGCACCTGCCTCACGCGGTCTTGGGCTGCCGACAGCATGGACTCTTTCGCCGCCAGATCGGCTGCAGCTCCATCGCGTCGGGCCCGCGCCTCATCTAATTCCTGCGGCGAGACGGACTTTTCATCATACAGCTTCTGAAAACGTTGGAAGGTGGTGTCCGCCAGAGCATAGGCCGACTTGGCTGCGTTGCGCATTTCGGCCGTCATCCGTGCAGCCTTGCCGGCCTCGTCGAGTGCGGCCTGGGCCTCCTCAATGGCTCCCCCGGCCATATCCTTCTGGCTTTGAGCGTCTCGGCTGTCCAGTACCGCAAGGGTCTGACCGGCGGCGACTGAATCTCCGGCTTTGACGTTCACAGTCTGGACGAAGCCGTTGACTTGAGCCGACAGCGTGATGCGATTGCGCGCCTGAACCGATCCCGGAGCCTCAACCCATGAGGCGACCGGTTGGTATTGGGCGACTATGGTTTGGACCGGGGTCGCCCGTTGCGCCGGAGCGACGGGCTTGGAAGTTTCGCCACAGGCCGTAAACAGAAGGCTGCTGAAAGCAAACAATGAAAATGCCGAACGTATATTGGACATGGCAGGTATACCTATGGATTCATAACGGTGGATGTCGGGCTCAAGGTTCCGGCTGCATATTCAATCCGGGCGAAACTGAGCCTCTGCCTGTAAACGGCTTCAGAGAGCATGGCGCGCGCCGCTGCCCGCTGGCTCTCGGCTGAGAGCACATCGGTCATGGTGGCTAGGCCGGCATCGTAGCGGTTCTTCAGGATTCGGAGGCCTTCCTCACTCTGCGCCTCCGCTGCCCGGGCAGCGTCTACCTGCTGCTCGACCGACCGGAATTGGATCAGGGCATTGTGGATCTCCAGCGACATGCCCGACTCCATCGCGGCCAATTGGCGTTTTTTGGCCTCCAGCCTCTGGCGGGCGGCCTGGGTTCGAGCCGCGTCTGCCCCGCCGGCAAAAACATTCCATCGCAGGCTCAATCCGGCGAGCCAGTTGTTGCCGCCATAGCTGCTGAGCGAGGGATTATCCATCTCCCACGAGGCATAGGCGCCGATCGAGGGCAGGAACTCGGATTGGCGCGAACGCAGTTCGAGCTCCGCCTGGCGGATTTCCGCCGCCAGGCGCTGGTAGTCGGGACGGCGATTGCGCTGCTCGGCTTTGAGCGCCTCTTCCGTGGGTACGGTCATTGCCGTCGGCTTGAGAGACGAGGTCTCCCCCAAAGGGCTGGTTTCGGGCAACCCCATCAACTGGTTCAGGCGGGATCGGGCCATTTCCAGCTGTCCACGGTATTCGATTTCACGTTGCCGAGCCGCCGCCAGGTAGACTTGTCCGCGCAACAGGTCAGCCTCGATCGCCATGCCCGCGCCGACTCTCGCCTGCGCCTGTTTCACGATCGATTCACCGGTTTCGAGCGAGACGCGTGCGGCGTTCCAGGCCTCCCGCGCCAGAGAAACCGAGAGATAGGCGTCGAGCGTCGACAACAAAACCTGCCGGACATGCTCATCATGCCCGCGGTCAGCTAACTCAATCCCCAACTCCGCCCCTTCGACTCGTTGCCGGCTGCGACCAAAATCCCAAAGCACACCCTGGGCCGTAAATCGGGTCTGAAGGTTGTCGATCGGGTCGGGCTGGTTGAGCGAAGGCAGCGAGAAATTGCCGGCGGTAAAGCGGCGCTGCGTCAGAAGTGTTCCGAACACATATACCGGATTGTTTCCCCCGGTATAGGATTGTTCGAAATCCACGCGCGGCAGGTAGGTCGCCCGGCTCGCCTTCGCCTCCAGGCGGGCCGATTCCCGCATGGGAGCGTCTACGGCCAGTTCCGGGTTATGCTCCAGCGCCCGGGTCAGAGCCTGGGCGAGGGTGAGCGGTTCGTCGGACAATGCGGCCGCAACCGCCGGCCCGGCCGCCTGGACCAGAAGAATCAGTGCAATCAGGTATCGCGAGGTTCTCATACGTTCCCCTGCATGGTGATGACGCTTCACTTGGTTTTGCTTCGTCGCGGCGCCCCGATGGCGCTGGCTACAAGCTCCGCCTGTTTCAGGCGGAGGTAGAGGACCGACCGCATGATGCCGCAGGCTTCGTGGATCTCGGGATGGCTGAGCCAGTAGAAAACCTGGCGCCCGTCGCGGCGCTGACCGACCACGCCGGCCTGGATCAGCTGGGTCATATGCTTGGACAGGTTGGCCTTGGAGGTCTCCAGCGCCGCCAGCAGCGCCGTGGCGCCCATTTCCCCCTGACTCAGGTGCTCAACGATCTCCAGGCGGACCGGGTGCGCAACCGCCTTGCAGATTTCACACTGCATGGCGAAAATCTTGCGGAGCATATGCTTGTCTTTGGTCATGGTCCGTTCCTCAGTTAATAGATTTCTTTGTTTCCATATTTTGAAACTATTATACAATCGAACGGAACGGTGTCAACCGGATTTTTTTGCCAGCTGAAAAATATTGGAATGCAAACGCAGAAGCGCAGAGGGCGCCAAAGGCCGCAGAGAAATACGAATCCCGATCTCTGCGATGCCTTTCGGCCTCTGCACCTCTTCGTTTACAGCGAAAACGAGGCAGGCGCGCGATCTGCCGAACCTACAGCCGGGGCCGCCCCATGCCGGCACCCGGGGTTGGGGCCGTGGCTCCCCCGGCCTGACAGGAGCCGTTGCGCCGGCCCAGGCCGCGGCCGCTGCCGGTCCCGTCACATGCGGCGCCGTTGCAGCCGGAACCCGTGCAGCCCGATCCGTTGCATCCGCTCCCCCTACCGTTCTGGGGGGCCAGGATTTCGGCCAGGAGCGAGGAAGAGATGTACTGGTTTTTATAAGTCACACCCAGAGCCGAAAGCTGACGGGTATAGGCGCGGAGGTGATTCCGCGAAGCTCTTTCCAGGTTGGCGTAGACCGTCTTGAAATCGACGTTGTCCGTACCCAGCTGTGCCTCCTGTAAATCGCGAATGTCGAGGTCTTCGATGATGGCCCCCACGTTCCATGCCGCCTGAAGAGAGCTTTCGCCTTGGGCAGCAAGATCCGCATAAAGCGATTTCAGCCGCCCGTCCTTGAAGGCACCCAACTCCATGCTGACCAGCGGATCGGGCAGATTGTAGCGATCAAGCAATGCCTTGAGGGCATCCATGTGCCTTAATTCCGCCTGGGTGATGTTCCCGAACGCCTGCGCCCCCCACTTGGCATAGAGCTTGACATAAACATCATGGGCAAGCTTCTCCTCTTCGCGCATGTAAGTCAGCGCCTCAGCTTCTAGCTCATCAACCTTCTGCAGAGGCAGCGAGCCGAGCTGGGTCAAGCACGCCGCGCCGCTTCCGGCCCCATTCATGCCCCATCCCTGTCCCCGCTGCGCCCAGACTTGTACCGCCATGACCACCAATACGATACTCAGAATTGCCAACTTCAACCGTGTCATCGGACTACTCCTTGATATTCAATCATGAAACTCAAATTGGGTTGTTGCTCAACCGACACCAGGAAGTAATGCAAAGAGGGATCCAGAAGTGATCCCGTTTATGGAATTTTGCATCTTGTTATTTTTCTATCGTTTACAAATGGATGAGGAACATTTGCGACGGCAGCAAGGCGGATGGGGTGCAAGATTTGCACATGAAGCGCAATACTTGCTTTGGGAATCATAGCACCCTGTTCATCAATACCGTGATGTTTGAGGAGGGGTCTGCGAGGCAAGGTCAAGAAGCGAAGAGCGGGCGAAGAATTCATCGCGGTGCTTCAGGAAGCTGAGGCCGGGCAAGCATGGACGCTCGCCGAAAAAATGAGAGAAGCGGTTGAAGTCCTGAATATCGCCCACTCCAATTCCTTGACCGCCAGGCATGTCACCATCAGCCTCGAAATGGCAGCCGTTGTCCCGGACCCGGGGTTCAGGCCGACAAGCCTCCTTGCCGCCGCAGTTCACGCAATATGCCTCGCAAAGAAAGGCGGAAGAAAGCGCGCCGTATCGGCCAGAGAGGGGGAGCCAGTGCCTGTGGCTGAAGCCGGATCTCAAGGGGTGAACCGTATCCTCGACAGAATACCTGTCCCGGGCAGAATTATGAAAAGGTTGTCAAACTCATCCTCCCCCAAGGTCAGATCGGGACCGCCCAATGCCTTCAGAATCCCCGGCACGGTGTTTGAATGTCCAACGATCAAGACAATTTTTTCCGAGTATTCTTTTTGCATCTCCTGGATAAGAACCGCGTTATCGCGGGAGGAGTAGCGGTGGATGGTGAGCCCGAGCTTTTTGGCGAGCGAGGCCGCCGTCTGCCCGGTGCGCTGAAATTCCGTGGCATAAATCGCCTTGATCCCCGCCTCGGCTAACATTGCGGACAACTTTTCGGCCCTGGCAAATCCCGCCGGCGAAAGCGGCGGATCGGTCTGTTTTTGCATGGCTGCCGCCCCTCCATCCGCTCTTTCGGCATGTCGTACCACAAAAACAAGTTTCTGTGCAGCAGCCGGTGACGGCATGGTCATGAGCATCAGGACCGCAACACCGGCCGCAAGGATAGGTTTGCTTATCATCGTAATTCTCCTCTCCGTTCGCCTCCACAGCATGACCCGTTATTATAGGGCAATTCCTAATCCCTAAGTCTTTTCCCCTTCAAATGAAAGCAATTCTGCCCATTCACAGGCCATCCATATATACTGGAGACAGCAACCTGAATTTGTTCTGGAGGGTTTCTATGAAGCGAAGCTTGATTTTGGTTCTAGCCGTTGTCCTTCTGGCACCCCTGGTTTACGCACAGAAGGCCAGCAGCCCCCTCATAGGTCGCTGGGGCTTCACCATGACCAGGGGCAATGTAACCCGGGCAACCTGGCTCGGGATCACCGAAAAGGACGGCAACCTCGATGTCTGGTATCAGCCCACCGGGGGACATGTCATACAGATAAAGGATTTCAAGGCAGAGGGAGCCCGTTTGACCATCACAGTTTCTCCCGCCGCAGCCAACCGCCCCGCCGAAATCTGGGAACTCACGGCCGCCGGAGATAAAATTACCGGCGTTCAGAAGCGCGGGGATACAACTTTCGAATTGGCGGGCGTCCGTGCGCCGGCTTTGAAGCGCGCTGCCCCAAAAGCCTGGACAGCCCCTGAGCCGCTGTTCAACGGAAAAAACCTGGAAGGCTGGGAACCGATGGGCAACCCGGCCAATAGCCACTGGGTCGTCAAGGACGGGCTGCTTATCAACGAAGACCGTGGCGCAAACCTTAAATCGACCCGGCAATTCGAAGATTTCAAGCTTCATTTTGAAGTCAATTGCCCCGATAACGCGAACAGTGGATTCTATCTCCGCGGACGTTACGAGGTGCAGCTCGAATACGAACCCCTGACTTCCAATCCGCCGGAGCGGCGAATCGGATCCATTTACGGACGGATTGCGGCCAAGGAGATTCCCAGAACTCCGGGCGAATGGGAAACATTCGATATCACGCTGGTAGGCCGGACTGTTACCGTGGTCCACAACGGCGTGACGACAATCGACAACCGGGAAATCGAGGGCATTACGGGAGGAGCTTTGGATGCGAACGAGGGTGAACCCGGTCCGTTCTACATTCAAGGGGATCACACCGGCGGCTTGAAGTTCCGCAATATAACCATTTCCGTGCCGAAGCGGTGATCCGCAACCTAGGTTAAGCTGCTGGCGGCCGGTTTCAGGTCTCCCGGCGCCCGCTGATGTTGGTGGTGGATGAGCCGTCGACAACCACAAAAAACCGGGCAGTGCGCGGGCAAGCTGGATTCAGCCGGCCAAAGCGACTGGATGATTTGTTCGCACCTTTTATTCTGCCGGCTGGAGGGATCACCCGCTATAATCTCCAAACGGCTTGATTTTGCCGGTAAAGTAGACTGGTTAGCGCCGAGGCACAACATCCTGGAGTGGTGCCTTCGGATTCGAACCACAGCAGAAAAAGGAACGCAGGCGGCGCGATACGGGTTTGCTGGAATGTATATTTTGGAAAAATGTCACGTTTAATTTGGGAGGTCTAATACATGAAGAAGTTAGCCGAATCGGTAAATCGTAGAGATTTCATGAAGAGCGCTGCGGCCGTCACCGCTGCGCTTGGTGTTGCAGGTCGCGCCGGAGTTTCGGCCCAGAAAAGCGCTCAGGGCCGCGTCATCGGGGCCAATGACATTATCAATGTAGGCGTCATCGGGGTCGGCGGCAGGGGTACCGGCGATGCGCGTTCCTTCGCCACCGTAGGTGCCGAAAAGAAGCTATGCAAGATTGTCGCCGTAGCCGATGTCTATCAGAAGCGAGTGGATGCCGCCAAAGAAATCCACAAGTGCGACGGCTACCTGGATTACCGGGAAATCATCCGGCGCAGCGACATCGACGCGGTGATCATAGCCACGCCGGATCATCAGCATGCCCACATGGCATTGGAAGCCATGGATGCCGGCAAGGACGTCTATGTGGAAAAGCCGATGTGCCACACCATCGACCAGATCAAACAGATGATCGACAAAGTGAAACAGACAGGCCGGGTGCTCCAGGTCGGTTCCCAAACCACCTCCGCCGACCAGTGGTGGAAGGCGAAGAAATACATAGCCGACGGCGCCATCGGCCAGATGATCATGAGTCAGGGTTCCTACCATCGCAACTCCATCAATGGTGAATGGAATTACCGCATCGATCCCGCAGCCGGCCCCGACAAGAAGGGTGCGGATTACATCGACTGGAAGGGATGGCTGGGCCCGGCACCGGCACGCTCGTTCGATGCCGACCGCTTTTTCCGCTTCCGCAAGTACTGGGATTATTCGGGCGGCACTGCAACCGACCTTTTCTTCCATGTAATGGCGCCGTTGAATATCTGCTGGCCCGAGCCCCAGTACCCCTACAGGGTAATGGCCGCCGGCGGCAATTACGTATTCAAGGACGGGCGCGATGTGCCTGATACTTTCCAGATGATGGCCGACTACGCCAAAGGCCACTCCGTGGTGCTGAGTTCCTCCATGGCGAACTCGCAGCACATCCCCGGACTGATCCGCGGACATGAAGGAACCATCATTATGGTCGAGCACGGCCAGTTCGAAGGCCGCACCGATTTCATTACCATGAAACCGGAGAAGCGAGTGCTCAGCGACGCCTACAAGGCAAAGTTCGGTGAGAACGATGTTCAGGTGCCGGTTGAGAAAAAAGATGACATGCGCACTCACGTCGAGAATTTCCTCAGCTGCATGCGCACGCGTCAGAAACCGACGCTGGATGTGAACACAGCCGCCTGCGCCCAGGTAGCCATCAGCATGGCGGTGTTGAGTTATCGCGAGGGTCGTGTCCTTTACTTTGACCAGCAGAAATGGAAGGTAGTGCCCAAGCCTCCCAAGGCCTAAGGAAAATGGATTGCCGGCCGGACCAGATCCGGCCGGCAATTCACGATGTCAGGCTTTAACAAGGCTGGCAAGATAGCCCCGGAACAACACGTCCCGCTCCTCCTCCCCGAACAATGGCGCCAATGTGCTCTCACACCAGGAGCGAATCTCCAGCTCGGGAATCCCCGCTGGAATCGCAGAACTGATATTCGTCTCTGTCATCATGTAACGGACATAGGCCTGCAAGCTCATGGGAAGAGCTACTTCGAAGTTCTCATGGAATTCGAGCCGGAATCGTGAGTCGCAGGTTCGCAGGATTTCGGGATTAATCTCACGTGCCCCATCCGATGGAACGGGGTACCGCCTCATGAATTCCAGAAACCAATTTTCGAGTCCCCCCGAATGACGAAACCAGCGCCCGGGAGAAAAATCGTAAACGATCAGCCGACCTGCCGGCACCAGGATGCGCGCGGCTTCTGGAAAAAACCGGCTCCAATCCGCGTAGTTGATAGACCCGGCCGCGGCTATAAGATCGACCGACGAGTCCAGGAAAGGAAGGTACTCGGCACGGGCGGCGGCAAATGATGCGCCGGGGGCAACTTCCATGCTCCATCTCAGCATCTCCAGCATCGGCTCGATCCCCACACACCATTCTGCGATCGTCAGCAATGGCAGCGTGGACAATCCGGCGCCGCAGCCGATGTCGACAGCGCGGGCAAAAGGAAGTGATAAATCAAGGTGCCTGCGGATGGAAGATACAACATGAGGATGCACCGCGGGCCGCGCATGGGCATACCCGAAGCCCATTGAAGCACCACCAAAGAGACTTTCCATAGGTTTCTCCCATTCTCCCGGGGGCCGACGACAACAAAGCTCTTCCGGAAGGAGATTCAGCCTTCAGACTGCATTCTCAAACCGGCTTATTTACAGGTTCGGCTTCATGCTACTTCTTTCTATGGCAATGGTCTGATTATTGCAACCTTTGCATTTGCTTTGAGGCGCTATCAAGCCACTTGCCCCGAGCAGGTTCGAGTTGGCACCAACCTTCGAATCGCGCACCCTTGAGGCTTCGCCCTGGCAGTTCCGGACAGCAAAGGGCGCGGGATGCGGCACCAATGGCTGATGGTATGAGGAGAAGAAACACATGTGGAAAATGACTTTAACGATCACAGAGAAAAGCAGGTTCAACTCGGGCGCCATTATCTTTTCTTTTCTGGTTCTTCTGGCGGTGACCGTGCATGCACGCGGATGGGGCGAATCCGGAAGCAACCTGCGTGGGGCGGCTTGCAGTTCCGGCGATAACACGATTACGGCTGCCGAGGATACCTGGCAGCCTGGCCAGTTGATCGGTCCTGAACAACTATCCTCCATTCTGTCCAGCGCGGGCACTGAAAAGCCGGTGATCCTGTGTGTCGCACCGAATGTGCTCTTCCGCGCCGGCCATATCCCCGGCGCGAAGCGGATTGGCCCCGCTTCACAGCCGGAAAGCCTGGAGAATTTGCGAGCACAGGCGCAGAGCATCGCACGGAACAAGGAGATTGTCGTTTACTGCGGATGCTGCCCCTGGCAGAACTGCCCGAATGTCAGGCCGGCGTTCGTAGAACTGCAGAAGATGGGTTTTACGAAAATCAAGGTCCTGCACATCCTCACAAACTTTAAGCAGGACTGGACCGACAAAGGCTATCCCGTCGTCCGAGGCGAATAGAAAGATATGCGATCGGGGTCTCGTCGCCAAACCCGGCAGCGGCGCAGTTTCGAGCCCGCGATTATCGAACAGTTTGCAGGAAGGACGTCATTCGTCCCGGCTACTTGGCGGAGGGCAGCGTCAGCCATACTGCGACCGGGAAATGATCGCTGGGATATTGGCCGCGCTGGGAAAATGCAACAATCTCCGATTTCTCGACAGTAACGTTCCCGATAGCCAGGATCCAGTCAATGCGAGATCCGGCCTCCACCGGCTTGTTGAATCCGTGAAAGGTATTCAGGTTTTCGTTGATCCGCTTTCCGGCCAGGGTCCAGGTATCGGCGAAGCCTCCATCCTTCAGCAGGATTTCATACGCCTTTCCTTTCCCTGCCGGACTGTTAAAATCACCTGTGAGGAAAACGGGCAGATCCGTCTGCAGTTTGCGAATGCGATCAACAATAAGCGAAGCCCCCTTTTGGCGTGCAAGCTCAATCTGGTGATCCAGATGTGTATTGCAGACGAAGAATTCGCGTTTCGAGCGTCTGTCGCGGAAGCGAACCCATGTAAGCATGCGGCGGTTGGAGTTACCCCAGGTTGAGGATCCAACGACTTCCGGAGTGTCCGAAAGCCAGAAATGATCGTAGGCGAGAGATTCAAAGCGGTCTTTCCGGTAAAAAATCGCCATGAATTCTCCGCGGCTGCCGCCATCGCGGCCGAGTCCGATCCAATCGTATTCCGGGAGATCGGCCGCCAGGTCTTTGAGCTGCTCGTACAGTCCCTCCTGCGTTCCCATAATATCGGGCGCAAGGCTGCGTATGCAGGCGCTCATAACCGGCCGCCGCTCCGGCCACGAATTCGGTGGTGTGGAACTCGCATAGCGGAGGTTGAAGGTCATGATGCACAGTGAGGGATCCCCTTCCCGAGACAGCTCCGAAGCGCATCCCACAGGGGCGATAATGATTGTAAGGAAGATATAAAGCACAACAGACTGCACCGCCCATAGGGTTCTTGTTTTTATCATTCGGCCATTATAGGGCAGCTGCCGGGCATGCGGCCATCAAAAGGCGCGTGCAGATTTAAGGCATTTTCCACCCAGCAATGCGATATAAAAGCTCGTCGCCTTGCCTGGCGCGAAGAGGTTAAAGTACCTTCATTCGTAACTCGGAGTTGATTCGCTGGAGCTATTCAGGATGCCAGCCCGCCGGGATTCGCAATGACTGCATGCCCCGTGGGATGGTTTGAATGGTCAATTACACGGGTTTCGGGCACTGGCTCGGACGGAGGATGAGATGACCGGCAAAAGAAACCAGGAAGCAGCATGTAATTTGGAGATTTCCCGCCGCGATCTGCTTAAGACAAGCTGGCTGGCACCGCCCGCGTGGGCTGCAACGGGCAATCTATCATTGAATCCGATTCAGGGAGCCGAGCCGGTTGCGCCGGATCAGGTGGTTCCCCTCAACCGATTCCCCCGGATGGTACAGGAGTATTTCGTCGAGAAGGTCCGGCAGGCGGAGCGCAGCGGTCTTGCCCGGCAATCCGCCCTTAATAATAAGCGAGATGCCGAAGCTTATGTGCTTGACGTGCGATCCAGGATCCGTCGCTGCTTCGGGCCGGAGCCAGAGCGCACTCCCCTGAACGCACGGGTATCGGGGGTTGTGGAGCGCGATACCTATCGCATAGAGAAAGTGATTTTTGAAAGCCGCCCTCAGTTTTTTGTCCCTGCCAATCTCTATATACCGAAGGGCCGTAAACTTCCCCTTCCTGGAGTAGTCGGCTCCTGCGGTCATTCCGAGAATGGCAAAGCCAACGAAATGTATCAATCCTTCGCGCAAGGGCTGGCCCGGCTTGGATTCGTCGTATTGATTTTCGATCCTGCGGGCCAGGGAGAACGCCTGCAGTACGTTACCCCGGAATTCAAACCCCGGCGTGGCACCGGGACTGCCGAGCATCTGTATGCCGGAAATCAGCAGTTCCTGGTAGGGGAGTTTTTCGGAGCCTGGCGAGCATGGGACGGCATCCGCGCTCTCGACTACCTTTTGACCCGTTCGGAGGTCGATCCCCGGCATGTCGGCATAACCGGGAATTCCGGCGGCGGTACCATGACCACATGGCTTTGCGGTCTGGATCCGCGCTGGACCATGGCCGCCGCCGGTTGTTTTGTGACCACTTTCCGCAGGAACATGGAAAACGAGTTGCCTGCGGACACCGAACAATGCCCGCCGGCTGTTCTCGCCGCCGGTCTCGACCACAGTGATTTCATGGCGGCGATGGCGCCGAAGCCCGTCATCATCCTGGCCAAAGAGCGGGATTATTTCGATGTCCGTGGGGCAATCGAGGCTTATGAGAGGCTGAAGCGGCTCTATGCCCTTTTGGGGGCGCCGGATCATATCGCATTGAGCATCGGTCCAACCGAGCACGGCTATACCAAAGAAAATCGCGAAGCCATGTACCGGTGGTTCCAGCGCGCCACTGGAATGGCGCCTGCGGATTCAGAACCTCCCCTCCAAATCGAGAAAGACGAAACTCTTTGGTGCACTCCGCACGGACAAATTGCCGAATTGAATCCACGCACCCTCTTCTCGTTCACCAGGGAAAAATCGGAGGCATTGGGCCGGAAAAGACAGGCGCTGAGTTCAGAGGGCCTGAACTCCGCGGTGTTGGAAACCTTGAGGCTGGGGGGAAAGCCGCCCCAGCCGCCGGATTATCGCATCCTCCGCCCATTAGGCAAGCGCGGCTACAAGCCTGCCAGCGCCTCTGTCTATGCCGTCGAAACCGAACCGGGCATTTTTGCGCTTGTCTACCGGCTCAGTCCGCAATCCCATTATTCAAGACCTCCGGAATCTGGTGAGCGAGCCTTCCTATATGTTTCGCACCATTCAGCCGACGAGGAACTTCGGTCTGAGCCTTTGATCCGGGATCTCATCGCTTCAGAGCCCTCCATGCCTTTCTACACCTGCGACGTGCGTGGGATCGGTGAGTCTCGGCCCGACACCTGCGGTAGCGAATCGTTTTCCAGCCCCTATGGCAGCGACTACTTTTACGCCGTTCATTCCATCATGCTCGACCGCCCATACCTTGGCCAGAAAGCGTGGGATGTGCTCCGGGTGCTGGACTGGCTGGCGGCCGCAGGGCACACCAAGGTTCATGTTGCGGGAAAAGGATGGGGCTCCCTGCCGGCGGCGTTTGCCGCTCTCCTGAATGATCATGTGACACAGGTAACCTTGAAAGGCGCCCCTGATTCATACGCTGCCATGGCTGAGAGGGAGGAATATTCCTGGCCGTTGTCGTGCCTGATCCCGGGGGTATTATCCGTTTTCGACTTGCCGGATTGCTATCGCGAGCTCGAGAAGACAAAAAAACTTCGCCGCCTTTGAGAGTGTCCGGTCTGCAGCCTTTTATCGGGCCCTGGACTCGAAACCGGATATCGTCCGCCTGATCGACGTAATCGAGGATCACGGCGGAGATATCTTGAAATTCGCCGGGGATGCCCTGATTTCGCTCTGGCAGGGCGATCGAGGCGGAGATTCCCAGGCCGTTCAAAAAGCCGCCCGATGCGGCCTGACTGCTCAGGCACTGCTCAAAGATTTCCGGCCGGCGGCGCGAATACACTCTGATCGGCGATGCGGTAAACCTCGCGGCGCGTCTCATGCAGGCCGCTCCTCGCGACATTATCTGCAATGAAGCCACCTGGGGGTCAGCCAAACGTCGGGTTGAATTCCAACAATCAACGCCCTATTTTGCCTGGCGGGAGGTTTTTTGTGGTCTTAGGTTCTTCGTGGTTAAACAAAACGATGTAACCAGGTTTCTGCATTCCATGAACCGCGGGGACGTACGGGCAGTGCTGGAGCGAGGCAGGAATCCACAAAAACGCAGGGATTTAAAAAATGCTGCTGCCCGTCGGGCCGCCCTGAAAGGATATGTATTCAGGGCGGCCCGGCAGGAAGGCTAAGCCGAGTAACCAGTAATTAAATTAACCTGTCATCATTCACCAGGATGCCACTCCTGGCTCACATCCCCGGAGGCGGATCTTTCAAGACCGGGCGAGGCGGATTGATTTCGTCCATCGGCATATCCAAAGGCCGGTTATTCATCGGCGGAATTGGAAGATCCGGCTTGGGCGGGTACTCCCAGAGCAACGGCATTTGAGACTGTTCAGGTTCCGTCGGCGCCGTCGACAGGATGGTGTTGATCCTGGTCCAGGTATTGCCGACCAATGTACCGACGTTCCAGTATCTTCCGGTGCCGGTGGATGGAACGGTAACCACGTCGATCAAAGTTCCTGAGGGTCCGTACACCTTGACCTGGGCTCCGCATCCCACCATGTTGGCATCATTGGCAAAATTGTAGACATAGTACTTATAGGTTCCGGAAAAAATCTGATAGATCGTCAGTGTTTCCGGCCCGTAACCGGTCGTGTCATCCACGTCCAGTTTCGCAAACGGAGCTCCTGTATCGCTGCCCTTGGAGCTGTAATAGACGTGGTAGCTGGTGCCGTTGATCGATGGAGTAACCAAGTGAGAATCCAGATCCCGCGGCGTTGCGCCCCAGCTCAACACAAAAGAGGTCTGCCCTGTGGTCACCGAGACCGTGAACGGTTTCGCGGCAGTCCAGGGACCATAGCCACCCGGACCGTAGGTGCGGATATACCAGTACGCAGCACCCGGCGCAATAGCCGTCACCGGAGTGATGGCACAAGTGCCGCTTCCGGATGCACAGTTGGCCTCCGAAGCTGAATACCAGGAATCGATTTTCGGATTCCCGGTGGTGTCCGAGACATACAACTCATACCAGGTCGCACAGGTCACAGCGCTCCATTGGTAGGTCGGCGTAACGTAGCCAACCGTCCCCGTAGGCGAGCTTAATACCGCAAGGCCCGGCGGGCTGGTGCAACTGCTGGCACCGCTGACCGTAAAGGTTTGACTTGCACTCCAAGCCGATATGGCATTGGAACTGCCGACATAGACTATGGCCGAATAGGTGTAGGTTCCGGGGGTGGCTGTGCTTGGAATGGCCCAGAGGAAATCAAACCATTGGAACAGGCCTGCCCCAAGGCCTGAAACGGATGTAGAACCTACATAGGTACCTCCCATGTTAGGTCCGCTCACATAGAACCATACGACGGCATTCGATGGCAGAGCGGAAGTGCTCGTGTTCTTGACCTGGGCGTTGAGGAATGTCCCGCTCCCGACGGTCGCGCCCAAAGGCTGCTTCAGCGTCATGATCTCCGCCGTGTAGGTGGCGCTGACCGTGACATTGAAATTGGCCGGGCCATACCATGGGCCATAGCCCGATGCGGTATAGGTTTGAATCCACCACTGGCCGCTCCCCTGGTTCAACACCGTGGAAGGCGTTATCGAGCAGTTTCCGGTGCCGGAAGAGCATCCCACCTGTGCCGAGGTGTACCAGGTACTATACCGGTGCCCGGCGCTGTCATCTACGTACAAGTTGTACCAAGTTGCCCCGGAAGCAGAGCTCCAAGTGAAGGTTGGGGTGCCGGTAGCGATGCTGCCCACCGGCGATATCAGGGTTACGCCGCTTTCACCCTGGACACTGAAATTGAGTGGTCCGGTCCAGGGTCCATAGCCGTAGCTGTTCCATGTCCGTACCCACCACTGGGCGGCCCCTTGGTGCAGTGATGTCGAAGGTGTTATTGAACAATTTCCTGAGCCGGAAGGGCACCCGACGGCAGAAGCGGTGTACCAGGTGTCATATCGGAAACCACTGCTGTCGGAGACATAGAGCTCGTAATAGGTTGCCCCAGCCGCGGCACCCCAAGTAAAGGTGGGGGTGTCGTCGGTGATAGTCCCGTATGGTGAAATCAGAGTGACACCACCCGGAGCCCCACCGCCGGTTATGCTGAAGCCTAGCGGGCCTGACCAGGGACCATACCCGTAACTATTCCAGGTCCGAACCCACCATTGACCAGCCCCCGAGGCAAGGATGGTCGAAGGGGCGATCGAGCAATTGCCGGTCCCCGAAGAACACCCGACCGTGGATGCCGTGTACCAGGTGTCATACCGGAGCCCGGTGCTATCGGTTACATACAATTCGTAATAGGTGGCCCCATAAGCAGCGGTCCAGGTAAACGTGGGAGTCGTGCTGGCGGTTGTTCCCGAGGGTGAGATCAACGTTACCCCGCCGGGGATCCCGCCGCCGGCATAAATGTTGAAGCCGAGAGGACCGCTCCAGGGTCCGTTGCCATAGCTATTATAGGTCTGGACCCACCATTGGCCGGCTCCATAGTTCAGTGCCGTCGATGGTGTGATCGAACAATTGCCTGTGCCTGCAGGACAGCCGACCTGGGCTGCCGTGTACCAGGTGTCATACCGGTGTCCGGAACTATCGTCGACATACAGGTAATACCAGGTCGCACTGGAAGCTGCGCTCCAGGTAAAAGTGGGCGTGCTGGTAGTGGTCGTACCCGACGGGGAGATGAGAGTTACGCCGCCAGGGACCCCGCCCCCAGCCGCGGTCATATTAAAGGTCATGGTGCAGCCGGCCGCACCAATGTTTGTAAGGCTGAAGCTGCTGGGAGTGCCGCTGTAATAGTTGGATCCCGGGGTGGTGGAGGGCCCCCAAGCTGAGTTATTGCCGGAATAGAAAAGCGTGGTCGCATTGCCGCGGCAGGTTGTATTGATCATGTCGCAGTTAGCGGTGCTGGCCTGCTCAGGAAGGACCCCCTGGTGCTGGCCGGATACCCACTTGTTGGAACCCACGCTGTTGTCAACATGCTGGATCAGCAGTCCTCCCTGCCAAGACGAGCCGAACCCGGTTTTCCCGCGGATCCCGGCATCCCAGCCGGTGGGACAACGCGATTCCACCAGCCAATATTCCGTCGTGCTCGTGGAGGACTTGACCAGCTTATAGGTATTGTTGGCGTCCAAGAGAGGATAGCCCAGCGTCACACTGGAGGGATAAACGGTTTTGGGGAGCGACCAGCCGAGATATTCCCGGCACCAGGCATCCATCGCCACAGGAGTGCTCCCGCCATACTCGCCGACGTCAGCGCCCCAGCTACCCCCGGCCATCAACGAAAAGTTGCCCATCCCGGCATTGTGGCCGGCGGTGTCGTAGAGATCCGGAAGACCACAGAGCTGGTGACCCATTTCATGGGCGACGACTCCCATTGTCATTTGAATTCCGGTGTCGTAGAGCTCACCGTTGTAGCCAAAACGCTGGATGTTTTTGCCGCCCGCCGATAAACCTTGTCCATCCGTCCACCAGGCATGTGCCCACACGCTGGGGTGACTGCCCGATCCGGAGGCTTCGTAACCGGCAATAACGAAATAGACGCAGAGTTCCGCACTTTGGAGGATACCGTCATTGTTCGCATCATAACTGGCAAAGCTGACAAATGGACTCGCCTGGGCAAGGGCGGCATTCATCATGGCAACATCGGTTTCCCAGGTGTAGTCGGAGCTGGTCGGATAAGGATGGTTTGTGTTGAGTCGAACCGATATGACGCCCGGATTATTCGATTGTGCGTGAGATATCCCTGCGATATTGAAAGTGTTGAAGGAGTTATCCTGGAAGAACTTCGCCACCGATTTTCTCTGGACGCTGAAAATGGTGTTGTACCAGGAGTCAGCGCTGGTCGTGAGCGGCTGATTGGCAAAGCCGACCATGATGACCAGAACGTTGCGGGTTCCGGAAACCGGGGTCTGGACCCAAGGCGTGTTGAAAACGTCGGACGCAACCCCTGCCGCTGCATGCGGTCCCTGCGGCAGTGGAATCAATCCCGGCGTCATGCCGGCGGGCAACGCGGCAGCGCCTGAGGTTGCGACGATGCCGCTCCCAACGAGACGGTCATCGACTCCCCTGATCGCATATTCCCAAAATTCATTGATGGGATTCCGCACTACGGTGTAGCCGTTCTCAGCCTGCACCCAGTTCAGGTGCTCATCACCCATGATTCGCGCCTTGAATGTCCGGCCATCCGGTTGAGTGAAATTGATAAGCTCCTGGGATCCGGTCACGGCAAAACCGGTCAGGGGAAGTCCCAAAACAAAGGCGAACAAAAAAAGAAAAGCAGTACGGCGCAAGTTCAAACAGCGATTCATGAGAGTCCTCCACGATTCTTCATACAAGTGCCCCTATGCCGGGTGGGTGTCCACGATGCGGCTCCGTCCTTGGGGATCGGCCGAGCCTGGGATTGGCCCTTCCAGACTAACTTTTCATATTCGGTGATCGCTTCCAGGTTCATAGCGTTGCCTGGCATTCCATTGCACTACCAATGCCGGCAGCTGTCAAGCAATCTTAAAATCCTCCAATACTTCAAAGGGAAAAAGGGGCAAAGCTGCCCCCAGTCTGCTTATCGGCTTTGGAGAGCTCGAACGATAGACTGGATTTCAGATGTGTCCTTTCCCTTTGCGTGCAGGTCCGCTCAATCGGCTGCAGTGCTCCGATTTTTTAATTGAAAATGCAGCTGTAAAAACCGGGTGAATAACGGAAGCAGAGAAACGGACGGCCTTCCGCTGGCATTCACCAGGTCGCACCTCAAACATCGGATGAAAGCAACCGGAACGTGTAGGGAGAAATTCTTTGAATCAAGTCCAAATGGACCAGGAGAGATTAGGGTTGGGACCTGCGGAAGCTCTCAATGCCGGGGAAGCCCGGCTTTTATTATTCCTTCCTGGCGCGGGCAAAAAAACAGGGCTCCCTGCGCGATGCGGAAGCCCTGAGGGGAATAAAGGAGATTCTGTTTTGGGCCTCTGACAAAGGGCCCGTGCTTTTGGGAACAACCCGGGGAGGGCGCTATTTCTTGGCCTCGACCTTGGTTGCGGTGATTATCTTCTTTCCATCTTTTTCCGATACTGTGCCTGTAACACTTCCGTCCTTGGCGCTCGAGCAATAGTCCGAGTGGTGGGCTTTGTGGGATTTGTCATCGAGGTAATAGACTACGTCTTTTCCTCCTTCTTTCGTGACAATCACCGTAGCGCATTCTTTTTCTTTCTTGAGATCGCATTTCGCGCACGTAAGCTTGCCATCCAGCTTCACTTCCTTCCCTGCGGCAACGCCCAGTGTAGCGGAGCCCGCCAGGAGCACGAAGCAAAGCGCCAACGTTCCGATCATTCGCATCTTTGTCCTCCCCTTCCGTGCTGAAATTCATCAGCATGTTGAAAGTTTCTTTCATATTATCATGAACTGGGCGAGGGATGAAGGCATAGAACAAAAGATGGCAAAGCCGCTGCAAAAATAAGCACTGGGGAATGGGTTTATTTGCCAAGATCGATCGCATCATTTCCCGGCCAAAGCAGCTTGAAACCATTGTTTGAAATGGGAGGAGTAAAAGCGACGAAGTGCCCACCTTTTCCAGACCAGCTTTATAACAGGCCGTTTTGTTTCCGTTGCCGGCCTGGATCGAAATCGTCCTAAATACAGATATGAGGTAAACAGCCAAATCCCCCGAATCTATGGTGTTGCCTGGCGCCGGGCTAAGCCACGCGGAAAGGATTTCGTACCCTGGCAAAGCCACGTCACAAGATGATCGAAGGTGCGGGGCAGCCCGCAGGAAATCGATCCGAGATCTCGACTTTTGAAATCACCAGGTTGCCCTTCGAGAGTGATGATCACGGCGGACTCGCCGATGCCGGGCGCCTTTCCGGCAATGACCGGAATAGCGGTATATAGATTCCGGTCCTGCACGAGCGCAACCGCCGAAAACTTCTTGCCGTTTTGGCCAATCAACACAAGTGATCCTTTGAATATAAAGTTGGAGCCCGCCGCCGGATCCTGAAAAACGAATTGAGCTTTCTGTTCACCCGGAGCGAGGGTTATGGACTGAAGCGACAGACCTGCAGTCCCATCTTCCTTGACCGTTACGGCTTTGATGGTCACCGATTCAGATCCCGGGTTTGCTACGGCGTAGCCGGTGTACCGGTTGGCCGACACATCATCATTGAGGGCAATGGTCGCGTTCTCCATGCTTTCCGCGGCAAGAACTCCGGCGATCGTTGCCAATTTCCCGTCAGCAATATATTGAAACGTAGCAACTCCGCCTGGCGTTCCTCCTGTGCTCTCGAGCCTGGCCCATCCTGCTTTCAAGGGATCGCCAGGGCTCGGGGACGTAGCTGTAAGAAATTTGACACCTCCCTGCGGGATGGCAATTGGAATCGAGCTTGCGAGGGCAGCGCTAACCGAAGGGGAGGCCTCGGCAATGAACGATTCACTGAGAAGAGCAGCCAGCGGCTTGCCATCCTGGCCGGTGAGGATCAGGTTGCCTTCAAGAGAACCGCTTCCCGTGTTGTGGATAGCGAAAATCGTCGAAAAACCCCCGCCTATAGCGATGTGGGCAAAAACCAACGAAGTGGACAGAGCTGCGTCGAACCTCCTGACAGCCTGCAACCGCGCGGACTCTCCAGTCCCCGACTCGCTTGGGGAACCGGTGAATCGTTCCTGGTTCGCAGTGGCGACTGCATGAATATTCAAATCGATGCTGGCTGTCGCGGGATAAACGCCATCATCCACGGCGAATGCCCCAAGAGGTAAAAGGAGGCTTATTGATAAAAATGCTGCGAATCGATGGCGTATCCATTGCAGCTCCTTTCTGACATCAGGAATGATGAATCATCCATACCTTTGGAACCGAGGGAAGAGCCTCGCGGGCCCATCCGACGGGGAGTCTGTTTTTCCGGCCGAGAAGGGCAGGCCGCTCTCCGTTTAAGTCGGAGCGGGCAGCACTCATAGGAAGCTGCTGAGCGCACCCCGCTTAACCGGGATTATTTCGCCCGACCGATTCAGCCGTTTCCGCGCCGTCCCGAGCCGCAGTCGATCGAACCTGGGATGCCGAAACCCCGCTTTGAAATGGACTGCTGCCCATTCGGATATAAAAAACTAGGTGGACATTTGTCATCGAGGAGATTGTCGCCGGCGATGTACTGAACCCCCGCCCTTTTATGGCACGATAAAAGTCATGCCATCGCTCCAGTCACCGGTGCCAAATTCGTTCCAGGTTTGTATCCACCATTGCGCGTTGCCGGGCGCCAGAGATGTTGAAGGCGTTATGGAACACGTGCCGGTCCCGTACGCACATCCGGCCTGCTCGGCCGTGTACCAAATGATGATTTTGCCGTTTGAGCTGCTGCTGTCATTGACCCAGAGCCGATACCAGGTTGAGTTCGAAACCGCATACCATTTGAAGGTGGGTGTTCTGCTCTGGATGGATCCCGTCGGAGAGATCAATGTCGCTTTCTCGGGCGGCGCGGTGCCAGGACAGGCCCGCAGTGTAGTGATCAAAGTGCCGGAATTGTCGATCGACAGTTTTGCACACTTCGTTCCATCCGGCGATTTCAGGATTACCCCCTGGCTGGGAGATCCCACGTAGATATCCCCCTTTTGAACATGAAGGCTTGCCTGAGGAGCCGTTGTTCCGATACCGACCTTGCGTATCCGCTGTTCCGCCATTGATCCCGTTGATGCCGCCAAGCACCAGACTGTTGCTTTGGGTCACCTTGGCGTGGAAACCAAGGGCTGTCGCGTTGAATACTCCGGCAGCCCCGTCCGAACTGGCCCCTATGAAGGTGTTGTTGCTTTCACGGGTGTTGGATAGGCCGGCATAGTTACCGATGAAGGCATTGTAATGGCCCGTGGTGTTGTAGCGACCTGCTTCATTTCCGAAAAACGAGTTATACCAGCCCCCGTCGTTCGCATAGCCGGAGTGCGCCCCGAAAAACGAATTGAAAGGGCCGGTGGTGTTGGAGTAACCGGCTTGTGTCCCGAAATACGAGTTGTATTCAGTTACATTGGAGTAGCCGGCGTGCGCCCCGAAGAAAGAGTTTCCGCTTCCTGTTTGATTCAAATAGCCGGCCGCCGATCCGAAATAGGAATTATGGTTGCCCACGGTGTTGGCTACGCCGGTGTCGCTGCCGAAGAATGAATTTCGGCTGCCACTCGGAGAGGTGCCCCCCGAAGTGTAATATCCCGTTTTGAATCCGAAGAAGGAGTTGTGTAAGCCGTTGGTGATGGACGCGCCGGCTGATAGGCCGAACCAGGTATTGGTACTGGCCTCGCTACCGTTGAGGGGGCCGGCACCGCCGATTTGAGACAACAGGGGCCCGGCTCCTTGGAATTGTTGAATTGCCTGTTGTCCCTGCAATCCTTCAACCCCCAAAAGAAGGGCGGCGCAAACAATAGTCACAGCACATGGCCATTTCATAGTGGTTCCCTTTCTTCTGAAAATGAATTTGTTGCCTGAAATCGGCTGCGGATAGGCGAATTACTTCCGCTGCCCTGCTTCGCCTCTCTGCCTTGGCAGGGCGGGCAGGGACAAAAGAGTCCAACGCCTCGGGATTTGTTCGTTAAAACACTGGTTCGGGAACAGGATATTCAGGAAGGAAAGAACGAGATCTGAAGATCCTGAAAAGGCTGAGATCAGCGATCGCATGATGTCCACTCCGCGACAGGAAAGTCCGGGTGGCGTTTTGGATCAATCCGCCCAAGGAATCAATATGTGGAGCGGATGGAAGTTTAGCGCAGAAAAACATTCATATGCAATACGATTCCTTTAATACTCCCGTGTGCAGGCTCCTTCCCAGGTCGAGCCGTAACAATTTCATATCTTGCACCCTCTGTTCAGGCGTAATATTTCTCAGATGATCAATTCTTGTTTCTAAGCAGATGCAGTGGGAGGGGAGAAGTAAGGATCACGCTCTTTATCGGAAACAGGACGGGCCCTGGCACCCGGATTTCGATCTAGGGAATTGCGTGCGGTTTGCGCCACCCTGCGCACGGTCGGGTGGATTTGCCCGACACCCCGATGGGGGTAGTAAGGCACTGCTTGAAGGCAGGGCTTGGCGTGGGTATAGCCTTCACCCATCGATGACATGTGGAGTTCTGCCGTGAACTCTTCCAACCTCAGCTCGAACCCTGGCTTTCGAGAATCTCCAACTGTGCAATCAAAGCACGCTCAAACTCACACCCCGGAACCGGAATGCTTGATGCTGCGGTGTTGCACGGGAAACCTGCAGCGGTCCGGAGTAATCCGGTTGCCAAGTTCAGTTGATCCGACCAAACCGATCAAAGAAGGAGACCCGTATGTCTAGGCAATCCCTAATCGTCATTGCCGGTGTATTGCTCCTGGGTGTTGGACTCACGAATCAAGGCCTTTCCCAAGTCAACACGGCAAGTCTGACAGGGTTGGTCAGCGATTCTTCGGGAGCGATCATTCCGAACGCCACCGTGACAGCGAGGAATAACGCAACCAATGTGGAAACCAAAATCTCCACGGACGCCTCCGGGTATTACACTTTTGCGACTTTGCCCGTCGGCCCTTACACCGTAAGTGCGGAGATTGTGGGTTTCAAGAGAGCAGTGCGCGAAAATGCGGTGCTCGAAGTCGGTCAAAAGGCCCGCATCGATTTTACGATGGAAGTCGGCACCATCAATGAAACCACAACTGTCGTTGCGATGGCGCCCATCATGACCACGCAGGAGGCGACCACTGGCGGCGTCATTGAAAATCGCCTCGTGACCGATCTCCCGCTTGCCACCCGGAACTGGGATGATCTGATCGCCATGGTGCCGGGCACTCAGGCAGACCGCTACACCGAGGAGGGCGGCGGCACGGCCAACGGACGTACCGGCGGCGTTAATGTGCACGGCATCCGTTCCCTGCAAAACAATTTTGTGCTGGACGGCGTAGACAACAATTCAATCTCTGAAAACGTTCAGGAATTGACCACTCAGATCGTCCGTCCTTCGGTGGACTCGATCCAGGAGTTTAAGGTCAGCACCAACCCCTATTCCGCAGAGAACGGACGCAGTCCCGGTTCGCTCATAACCGTCACCACCAAAGGCGGCGGCAACGCTTTCCACGGAACGGCGTACGACTTCCTGCGCAATCGCGTATTCGACGCCAACACCTTCTTGAACAACCGGAGCGGCACTCCGAAGCCCCCGAACGTTCAGAATCAGTTTGGCGGAAACCTGGGCGGGCCGATCCTCAAGGACAAGCTGTTCTTCTTTTTTAACTATGAAGGGACGCGCATTCGCAAGGGAGTAACCCGGCTCGGCAACGTGCCGATGCCGAACGAGCGCATCGGCGATTTTTCTCCCGCTGCGGCTGCCGCGAACCGGGTCACCTATGCCACGATCTTTGACCGGGTAGGTGACTGCAGAGCGAAGGTGCCAAGCGCCTTCAATGCAGATGGATCTTTCAAGAACAATCAGATTCCGTCGACGTGTCTGGATTCGCTGGCGCAAAAGGTGATGGGTATGCTGCCCCAGCCCTCTATTGTGCCTGGCACAGGCGCGCTCAACCTGAGCAACTATTCCAGAACTCCCGGGATTGTGGATGACACCGACGGCATAACCACACGGGTAGACTATCAGATGTCGCCGCGTGACAGTTTCTTCGTCCGGTACAGTAACGTAGACCGTTTCCGATACCTGCCGGGCATTTTCGGCGGAACTCTTGACGGGACCGGTTCGTCCGCCAACGGGCGGTTAAGCATGAAAGGCCAGTCAGCGGCCATCGGGTGGAACCGGAGCATCGGAACGCGAATTGTCAATGAGTTCCGCGTCGGCTGGGGGCGTAATAACTCAGTCGCCAATCAGGACCCATTCGGCCAAAACACACTCGCGGAGTTTGGAATCAAGGGTGTGGCAGATTCGCCGGTCTATAGCGGAGGCGTTACGGGCATGGTAATCTCCGCGCGCGGCGGAACGCAGCTGATTGGCGGCCAGTCGGGATTCGACCGCATCGGCTCTCCCGACTTCCTGCCCAAGTCTCAAAAGACGAACCAATTCCAGTGGACCGACATGCTCAGTTACTCCCGTGGCAAGCATCAGCTTAAGTTCGGGACCGACATTCGCGGCCCACTGCGCAACATCTATGTCGATGTCCCAGGTCTGCGCGGGACATATACCTTTGATGGAAACCGCACCGGCAGTGGCGTTGCGGATTTCCTGCTTGGATATCCTTCAGGGGCCCAGCTCACCAACCTGGCGGTCACCGACCTGCGCATGCAAATGTATTCCTTTTTCGGGCAGGATGACTGGAAACTCACCCCCAAGATAACGGTGAATCTCGGTATTCGCTATGACTACTCGATGTGGCCCATGGAGGGGGCGGACCACCTGACGAATCTTGACCCGAAGACAGGTCAGAAATTCACCCCCGCCAACTCGGCGTATGGCCGGGGCCTGATCAATCCGGACAAAAACAATTTTGCGCCGCGTCTGGGTCTGGCCTATCAATTCACACCAAAGACGGTCATGCGCATCGGTTATGGCCGTTTTTACATGGGATTCGAAAGGGCGGGCAGCGAAGATCAGATTGCGCTGAACCTTCCCTGGCTGGTAAACAATGTCGTAAGTGCCCCCAATACCAACCAGACGGCTAACAACATGCGGCTCGCCACCGGTTTTAACTTGTCTCTCGATCCGAACTCGATATTGGCCGATCCTGCCAAAGTCGTCCTGGTCCGCCTGCGTGCCATTAATCCCGAGTCGGTGTTCGGCAGCATGGATCAGTGGAACCTGGGAATCCAGCGCGAATTGCCTGGGGATATTGTTGTGACTCTCGATTATGTGGGCACCAAGGGAACGCACCTCTCGACGCTGCGCAATTTGAACCAGCCTCTGTTCAATTCCAACGGCACGGTGACGAACACCCTGGTCAATAATGCGTACACGCCCGTCATACCCTATTCAGCGCTCGGTCCGATTGAATATCGGGATAACAACGCCAACTCGATGTATCACGGAGGAGAGGTTTCGGCTGAAAAGAGATACAGCAAAGGACTGTCCTTCCGCGCTTCCTATACTTTCTCGAAATCCATTGACGAATCACAGGAGCACCTCGCCTCCGGAGGAACCGGGAGCTTCACTCAGAATCCCCAGAACATTCTGGGAGAGCGGCGAGGTCCCAGCGATTTCGACGTCCGGCACCGCGTTGTGTTCAGCTATATCTATGAACTCCCGTTTGGTGTTGGCAAAAGCTATCTCACCCAAGGCGCCGCGGCACATATCCTCGGTGGCTGGCGCCTCAGTGGCATGGGTAACCTCCGTTCCGGCCGTCCCTTCACCGTAAAAGCCGGGGGGAACGATTCACTTCTCGGCGGGCCTCGAGGTGGTGGACTGGTGAGCGCATTCGCCGACTGCTTGCGGGATGGGTCCCTGGCAGGAAATAGCCGTCAGAGCATCGATCTCTGGTTCGATCCGACCGCGTATTCGGCGCCTACCGCGCCCAATCCCACTAAACTTGATGCCAAGGGCACTCCGGTGATCGAGGGCAGGTTGGGCAACTGCGGCCGCAATACGCTGCGTGGACCCGATTACATCGCCTTCGACTTTGCGCTCGGCCGATCGTTCAACTATTTCGGCGAGGGCCGACGCCTGGAATTTCGGTGGGAAATGTTCAATATCTTCAATCAACCCGCCTTCGCACTGCCGGGAGCCAACGTTTCCAGCAGTGCCGTAGGCCGCATCACCAGCATGGCGGGGGATCCCCGCCTGATGCAATTCGCAATGAAGTTCGTTTTCTAATGCATGCAGTCCGGGGCGCAGAGCTGAATGGGTACTCCTCTGCGCCCGCTTCGATTCCGCCGGACTTCATGGGAGAGCCGGGGCCCCAGAACGGCGGCCGCAGAAAACCGATTTTTAAATGGATCCGGTGCTCATGTTCGATCTATGAACAATAACGAGGAGATGGAAAATGAGGCGAGAGCTGCGGGCAGCTATTTTGTTGTCCTTTGCATTTTTTGGTGCGATTCAAGCCGGGATGGCTGTGGATGCCAATAAAAAAATCATACTCATTGCCCACCGAGGCGGTGTCGTGGACAAGGATCATTCAGAAAACAGCCTCAAGGCGATGGAAGAAGCCATACGGCGTGGTTATACCCATGTTGAGGTGGACGCCCGTTGTACCAAGGACGGCAAGGTAGTCTGTTTTCATGAAAATAACATGAAGAGCGAGGCCGGAATCGATGCCAGGGTAAGCGACCTCACCCTGGATGAAATCAAGAAGATCGTATTGACCCGAAGCAAGGAACACATCCCGACTTTCGACGAGTATTGTTCCCGTTGCAAGGGCAGAATCAATCTGATGGTGGATATCAAAGGCGTCGATGATCTGTGGTTGGAATCCTACACCCGGCAGATTGATGAGGCGTTGCAGCGACATGGATTGCTCGAGAACGCACTCTTCATCATGAATCAATTTCCCATAGGCAATCAGGAGAAGGTGGCCGCCTGGTTCCAGGGACGGGCCAAATTGTCGTGGCGTGCAAGCCTGCTGCGCACCAGGATCCTGCAGCCCTATGTGCCGGATCCGGCCAAATACAATTTCGTTTTTAATTCGCCAGCCGATTTCAGCAAAGAGGAAATAGATGGTTTTCATGCGCTGGGTCTCAAAATTATTGCCAGCGTGAATGTCGACCATTATCGGGGACGGCCGGTCGATCCGATCCAGCAGGGATTGGAAGACATCAGGAAGATGCTGGATTGGGGAGTTGATGGTCTGCAGATCGATTCCTGCTATGATCCGCTGGTTTTTGAACGATTGGGCAAACGGTGATCGTGGAGTATTCCACGGGGCAATTCGCGCAGGTTGTTGTTGAATCGATGCGGATCTTGCCGCCGCGTATCTGCTTAGCCCAGTCTTTATCGGGATGTTCTCTAAAAGCAAAAGACAGCCACGGATTTCACAGATTCCACGGATTTAATGAAGGCGCCACTAAAAGGCGGAGTCTGGTTCAGCCTCTCGGAAGCGGGCAAAGATGAAGGCATCATTTGGTGCCCTCGATACGCACATGCTATATGCTTTTGAATTCGTGAAATAATTGGAACCCGGGGCTGCTTTTGAAGCGGCGAAACGGTTACGCCGCCGCCATGTAAAGAAGCAAGACGACGAGGTCATTTAGAGCAGGTCGGACAGTGCCGGCCGGAGAGGCGCAAATCATTTTGTGAAAAATCCGCTATTGTACTTTGCTGCCGGAAAAGAAAAGCCCCCCCTTGGCGATAGAGCTGAAATCGACCGGCTCTACAAACAGAACCGGGTATCTATCCTGGTAGCCCTTACACTCGGCCAAGGGATTTCTTACATGTGCCGCCTCGGTTTGTCGGTCGTCAAGAAACCGGTCATTGATGGTGGAATCTTCTCCGCGGATGATCTGGGCATTATCGGATCGGCCATTTTTTACGGCTACGCATTCGGCAAGTTGATAAACGGTTTCCTCGCCGACCACGCCAATATGAAGAAATTTCTGGCGACCGGTATTCTACTCTCCGCGCTTATCAATATCGCTGTCGGCTGGTCAACCCTTCTGTGGGTCTGGGTCGTTCTATGGGCCCTTAATGGCTGGTTCCAGGGATTTGGGGCGCCCGGCGGGATGGTCTCCATGTCCCAGTGGTTCAGTAATCGCGAACGCGGAAGATATTATGGGATCTGGAGCACGGCCCATTCCCTGGGCGAGGGCCTTACTTTCGTCGGATCCGCAGCGCTGGTGAGCTACTTTGGCTGGAGAGCCGGTTTTATCGGGCCTGGACTGCTTTGCGTCGTGGTTGCTGCTGGCGTGTTTCTTTTTGTGCAGGATCGCCCGCAGACGCTTGGCCTCCCCGCCGTCGCGGATTGGAAGAACGATCACGGCGTTGCCACCTCAGCTCCCGAAGGGAAAACCAGCTCCACCTGGCAGGTGCAGATATCTATCCTCAAATTGCCCTCGATCTGGATACTCGCATTGGCCAGTGCGACCATGTACATGACCCGATACGGGATGAACAGCTGGGGCATGCTTTATTTGCAGGAATCCAAGGGATATTCCGATCTCCAGGCCGGCGGATTGATGGCCCTCAACCCGCTGGCGGGAATTGCCGGTTGCGCCGCTTACGGGTTTATTTCCGACAAGCTTTTTCACGCCCGCCGTCCGCCTGTCAATCTTGTATGCGCCCTTCTGGAGGTACTGGCCCTTTCCCTGATGTTTTTTTCCCCTCCAGGGCACCCCTACCTGCTGAGCGCCGCCTTTTTGGTATACGGCTTTTCGATTAACGGGCTGGTGACTGCTCTGGGAGGTTTGTTCGCCGTCGACATTGCGCCCAAAAAGGCTGCCGGGGCCGCCATGGGTTTTATCGGTGTTTTCAGCTACCTGGGCGCCGGAGCCCAGGAGAGAATCAGTGGCGTTCTCATCCGGGAAGGCACCACCGTCGTCAATGGCGTCCGTCAATACGATTTTCACAACGCCGTCATCTTCTGGCTTGGAACGTCGATCGTTTCGCTCATCCTTGCGGCATCCCTCTGGCGCGCGCAGGTGCGCGATTAGGCGGAGCCGCTCGAAAGGCAAATGAATGAACGGGAAATCTGATTACGATCTGGTTTTCATTGGAAACTACACCAAAGACACAATAGTTTCCAGCATCGGAACGAGGGTGGTGGACGGAGGAGGATTTAATTACGGCGCTCATGTCGCCTCGATGATGGGATTGAAAACGGCTGCGGTAACGCGCCTGTCCAGGGAGGATCAGCGAGTCGTGGATGCTCTTGAGCGGCTGGGGGTTGAGGTGTTTCCAACCTATACTCCGCACTCCACCACTCTCTGCCTTTACTATCCAACCTCCAACGTAGATGAACGTACCATTTCAGTGACCTGCACTGCCGGTTCCTTCGCACCTGATCAAGTCGAGAATCTTCAGGCCCGCGCCTTCATTGTCAGCGCCTCCTTCCGGGGCGAGGTGGGGCTCTCAGTTATAGAGGAATTGAAGAAAAAGGGCTCGCTGCTTGCGGCAGACGTGCAAGGCTTCATTCGGGTCATAGGGCCTGACGGCAAACTCGCATCCGATGGCTGGCCTGAACGGCAGCCAATTCTATCAGCTATCGACATCCTCAAAACGGATGCCGTGGAGGCGGAATTGCTAACCGGCAACGGCAACATCAAAGAGGCCATATGGGCCATTGCATCTTGGGGGCCCAAAGAAATAGTCCTGACACATCGCGATGGAGTGCTGGTTCTCGCGGACGGTGGAATGCACGAAGCGCCATTTCGCCCCTCGAAACTTGTGGGGCGCAGCGGCCGGGGAGATACCTGCATGGCCTCCTATGTCGCCAAGCGCTTGAGTTCGCCGCCAGGAGTCGCCACAGCCTGGGCAGCCGCCGTGACAAGCTTAAAGATGGAGGCCGAAGGGCCAATCAAGAGAAGTTTGGCCGAAGCAGAGGCCTTGATTCTAAGTCAGTACTCGGGGTAGATCAGACGCGGCGCCGCGAGGCAAAAGAGTCAGGTGGTCTGATGCTGTTGTTGTGCCGCTCGCCATGGCCTTCCGGCACTTCGAACAACCCGGAGTTCGGTTATTCCGACTGGAGTGGTTCATGCAGTTCGCCTTTTGCCTCGAAATGCTCTTCCGGGAAATGCCATTTGCAGATCGACTGGCTGTTGCCAGGGATGCAGGAGCCAGCAGTATTGAATTCTGGGACTGGCGAGACAAGGATCTGGCCGCACTGGAACGATTGCTGACCCGGCACCGCATGCGCATTACGAATCTCAGCGGCAATCGCCTGAACGGAATGATAGACCCGGCGCAGCGGAAGTCCTTCCTGAAAGAGGTCGGCGAAACCGCCGGGATAGCCGGCAGAATGGGCTGTGCCCGGCTTATGCTGCTAGCCCAGAGCCTGAAGCCGGATGGCTCGGCGGTCCCTCCCCCATCGGGCCTGTCCGATACCGGGATTTTTGAGCAGATTGTGATCTGTGGTTTGGAGCTGGCCAACCTGGGTGACGCATTGAATCTGGAGTTTGTCATTGAGCCCTTGAATACGGTTACGGACCACCCCGGGTATTTTCTCGACTCCTCCGAAATCACATTCGATATCATCCGCGAGATTCACCACCCGCGAGTGAAGGTGCTTTATGACATATATCATATGGCTATGATGGATGAAGACGTGTTGGGGGACATTGAAAAGCACTTGGATCTCATTGGGTACTTCCATGTGGCGGACGCCCCCGGGCGCAATGAACCGGGTACAGGAAAGATCCCCTACCGGGAGATTTCCGCACTCTTGCGAAAACTGGATTTTCAGGGTCTTATCGGATTTGAGTATCTTCCAAGCCAGGGGAAAAGTGCAGAGTCCATCGACAAGGCGCTCAAGGCATTTGCCTAGTCGCCTAATGACGGGTGGCGATCAGCAGGCTCCCGATGCGATTCCTGAGTCCTGCAAGCCTTCGGAGCGGTCAGGAATGAAATGGAGGACCAGGAGTCTCGCGCCGGACGGGCATTCACTCGAGAGATTCAAACCTTCGCCCAGCGTTAATTGCCCGATCCTCGAGCGATGGCCAGATCAAGCGGTACCGCTGAACAGCCGTAGTTCGCAATAAAGGTCTGTTTGTCTTTTTCGGCGAGATCCCTGCGGCCGCCCGCGAGGCGCACCCGGATCACGTCGACCGCTGCCGCGCAGAGGTGATCCCGGACAATGCCGCACTGTGTATTGATGTCGGGGCCTGAGGGCGTTGACACCAGCGTGCAGTTCTCGGGATCGTGTGAGCTTCCGTAAAGCTCGATAAGTTCGAAGCGCACTTTGGGATCGGAAGTGATGAGCATTCCTGTCATGAGAACCAATACCGCTTCGTTGCCGCGATCGCGCGCCAGGAGCACGCGTGCCAGCTGCCGATAGGCGTTTGGATCCAGGGGCGCCAGAGCACGAGCATTGTTTGCGGCAGATTCGGCTTCATCCAGGTCTCCGGATTTAAGGCAGGATGCGGACAGCAGACGGTAGGCATCGGGCAACGAACGGGGAATTACGCCGAAGGCAGGCTGGCCGTGCGCCGATCGATATTGCCTGTCGTGGGCCTCGCTTATGGATATACACCGAAGAAGGGCTCGCCGTGCCTTCTGGTTCTCGGCGGAGCTCCCAGGCGTTTCTACACCATTACTTTGCTTCGAGAGGAGATCGCTCTTCGTGAGATGAGCTGCACCCGCCAGGTGATAAACCGCCGGTTGGTTTCGCAGGTCCGGCAGTGAGTCGATGATTGCTATGCTCCTGTCGGTCTCTTCGATCACTCGGTCGATACTCGAATGCTCTGGATCGGAATCGAAAAGGGCTGCCGCAAGCATTCGGTGGATCTTGTGGCTGTCGGGGCTGGTACGAACATCGGCCTCCGCCAGCGCGAGGTCGTCCTTCCAATCCCGGTTCCGAACCCACGTCCGGAGCGTGAATACAGCCGTAATGAGACAAAGCAGGACCAGCGCGACTTTCGGCTTGCCGACCCATTGCGCCACGACGAAGATCCCCATCACCAGGCAGGCCAGAAGACCGGCAAGCGGCAGATAGATGAGGCGGTCGGCCATGATTGTGCCGATGGGAAACAACAGATTTGAACTCGGCAGAAAAGCGATGAACGAGAAGGCCAAAAAAAAGAATGCCGGTCGGCTCCGCCGATACAGCAGCAGGGCTCCCGCCGCCAAAAATGCAGAGACGATCCCGGCGCTCCAATCACCTGCGCTGCCGGTGGCGAGAGGGATCTGAGAAAAAGAGTAATCGCAGGAAAGCCGCGGCCAGGCCGCGAGCGCCAGGTAACGGCCCATCACCTTTAACGCAGTGAGTCGGCCGATCCAAAATTCCGCCCCGGCAATCGGGTTGTCGGTAAACGGGAACTCGGCGGCCGGTGAGCCTGCGAGCACGACCGATCGCTGGTATAGCATTACAGCCGTCGGCAGCAGAATGGCGGCACAACCCAATGCCACACCTTGCCACCTTCTTCGTTCCTGCCGCAAGGCAATCTCGTAGAGTACGACGACTCCCAGAACGGCCACCGCGCTTTCCTTGGAAAAAACTCCGGCCGCGGTGACAGTCGCCAGAGCCAGAAGCCAGGCGCCCCGCCTCCAGCCTGCGCTCGAATGGCTTCGGAGGTAAATCAGGAATCCGCCGAGCGTGGCTCCGGCAGCCAGCAGGTCCGCCCGCCCAACAATGTTTGTGACGGATTCCGTCCCGGCCGGATGAACGGCCCAGAGTGCTGCGATGAATACAGGGGGCCAAAAGCTTCGTATAAACCGGCGTGACACCAGATAGAGCAAGAGGACATTTCCAAGGTGCAATATGAGGTTTATCCAGTGGTAACCGCCCGGTTCGTTGCGGTTCCCGAGAATGGCGTAATTGAAAAGATACGAGAGGGTTGTCAGCGGCCGGTAAAGCCCCGCTTCACCGGTGGGCCACCAATAGGTGTGGCGAAAGATCATATCGAGATTTTGGCCGGTGGCTTCACGAATGCGCGGATCCTGGAGCAGGAGAGGTTTGTTATCGAGAGCAAAGCCGGCGCTGAACGAATTGGAATAGGCGAGCAGGGTAAGAAAGCAAAGCCCACAGGCAGCGAGCAGATGCCGATTACGGTCACTGGTGCACTCGTCAGAAGAGAGCGGATGAAGCCTCCTTGTGCTTTCATGTCTCTTTGGATTTTTCGCGGAGAGGCTTCGGGACTTCGCCATTATGAGTGATTCAGCATATCGTGGCTGTTTCCATCAATCATGATCGATTGATCGGGTCTTCGGCCCCGAGAGATCACCCAGGTGCCGAAACCAAGCATAAAGGGCATTTTACTGCAACCCGATGCTGAAGCAACCTGGGTTTTAATCCCCTATTCAGTCTAACGTTGCTGTTTCAGAGGACAACCTCAGGGAAGGGACTGTGATTTTACCGACACGCTCGGGAATCTGAAGTCTCAAGGATATAATTCAAATCGCAGCGTGCAATCTCTGTATATCAGGTTTATCGCCAGCAATCAGGGAGGGTGACACCATGCGGCTCGGATTCAACGGCGCGACAACGATGACAAGCGTTCTTGAGACTGACATACGGATTGCCGGGCATGCCGGATTCGATGCCCTGGAAATCACAGCCTCCAAACTGCAGAGGTTCCTCAATAGTCACTCGATTCACGATGCGCGAGAACTCATTGAGGAGGCGAAGCTGAAGCCATACACCATCAACTCAATCGAGAAGATCAACCTTCGCGAGCCTGAAGGTCGAGATGAGGTTTTGGCTCAGACAAAACTACTGAGCCAGTATGCTTCCAGCCTTGCCTGCCCTTGGATTATCGCAGTGCCGGGGCCGGCCCCCGATGGCCTGCAATGGAAAGCAGCCCGTGCCGCTACTGTTGAGATACTTCAGGAAATGGCGAGCATCGCAGCGGCGTATGGCATAGGCATTGCTTTCGAATTCCTGGGATTCCCGTGGTCTTCTGTTCGAACGGCCGCGCAGGCGTGGGAGATAGTACAGGAAACCGCTCAGGCGAATGTCAGCATGGTGATCGACACTTGCCATTTTTATGCCGGCGGCTCCACGATAGACTCAATTAGCGCTTTGGATCCGGGCAAGGTGGCCATTCTTCACATCAATGACGTTGATCCGCTTCCCCGCGAGCTTATCACCGATGCAAACCGCCTGTTCCCCGGCGATGGCGTAATACCGCTCGGACAAATCATCGGAGCATTACGCCAAATCGGATATGACGAAATTGCATCCGTGGAGATCTTTCGGCCGGAATATTGGCAGCGCGACCCGTTTTCGGTGGCGGAGGAAGCGAAGGCGAAAACCCAACGAGTCCTGGAACACTGCAAGTAGTTGCAACCTGACCATCCAGGTTTTCGCCACCAGGCATGAAACCGCTACTCGGGCCTGGTTGCCGGATGCTCATGGATTTCGGCCCATTCCTTAATAGGCCGACCCTGTGCAACGCAACTGAGAAGCGCCTCTTTTACGGGCGACCCAGATGACGCTTCAATTATTCCGGCTCCTTGAGAAGCCCCTCGATAAACCGGCCGACGCGCTCTTCGTTGGAAGGATCGAACCCGACCATGACGAGGCGATGAACGCCTTTGCGATCGATGATGTGCACCTGCGGGATGCCACCCACTTTGTACCGTTCCTCGTTGACATTCACGGCTTGCTCGGGCCCTTTGCCGGCAACCGGTGGATCAGCCACCGCGATTCTGATGTCTTTTCCGAGGTGCTCCTCAAAGTATTCCTGGTCGGCCCGGATCTCTTCTTCTGCACTGATATTTTGCTTTCCCTGGAAAAAGCCGAACAGTTGGGTCACCATAACGACCTTCAGTCCGCGGTCGGCATACTTACGCTGAAGGCCGGCAATTGCAGGGTAGCTCTTCCGGCATGGTCCGCACCAGTGTGCCGTGAACTGCAGCAGTGTAACGGCTCCCTTCGGGTCGTATCGCTCGGTGCCTGGTTGTGCGTGGAGCCACGTACGGGCTTCAATCGGATCGGCTGGTCGCCCAATCAGCAAATATCGCTGAATGTAGGGATTTAGCTTTTTCTCGACATCCGATATGCCCGCCAGATCGGCCGGGGCTCTGCGGAGTGTTTGGAGCGCCCTTTCATGCTGTCCCAGGCTCGCGTAGGCTTCTGCAAGATTAGCATAGGCGGTGATAAGCGGCGTGGCTTGTGCCTCTCGCTCATGGTTGTCCAGCTTTCCTCCGAGTGCTATCAGCCGTGTCGAGTGGGCAATGATGCCTTGGTCGATATCCTCGGCGCGATAGTAGCTGTTCATCCTTGCATGCGCCTTGATCTTTTCCGGGGAGAATACGTCAGGCAGTTGATCGATCCGAGCGACATAGGTTTCAGACGCATCATTCCGCTCCGTCGATGCGGGTAGTTTCATCGTGATTGTAACAGCTTGAGCGAGAAGGCGAGCCAGCCGCGGAGTATCCATCGGGGAATCGGACAGACCCTTTGTGATCGCATGCGCTACCATGGAAGACTGCCCTGCCTCCGCGTATAGGTCGGCGAGATCCATGGCTTGATCCGGTGCGATCGAATCCACCGAGAATCCGGCGGCACAGTCGGTCGCACGCTGCGATTTTTCTTTCTGTATGGCTCGGAATAACTCGGCCGTCATATGTTCCCGCTCGGCTTTCATGCGCTGGCTCATGTAATCGCGAATCGACTGCAAGCAGGCAGCAGGTGAGTTTTCTCTTTGCGCTGATTCCGATCCCGCCGCGGCGCTGAGGACTGCGAGTCCAAAAATCCAAACCAGGGCTTTTCGCATACTGTTCTCTCTTCTCCCTGCCGTTAACCAGCGTCCGCAGATAATTGGGTAATGGACCATGCGAACACTAGAAAATCAACAAATCCGCCCCATCCGGCGTGCAGTTGTCTTGAACTTGTTCATTGTACTACTTTGAAATAGGGTCAAGTCCGATCCTGCCAGGATCAGATTAATAACCTTTCGAGGCATCCCTTCCCTGGTACGCCTGGTCACACATAGGGTAACGTTTGCTGAACAACCCGTGAGGCGAAGTCAAGGAGCGAGGAGGAGGCGATGTCGCTTAGCGCTTCCGAGCCCACCGCGCTCGCCACAAGCGTTGCCGTATTCATGAACAGGGGCACTTAGGCGGTTTTCGCCCATTAGGCTGGCCGTTTGAAAATGTTCAGAGTATGAAGGGTGTGAGTCCCGGGAAAAACGGTACCTGGCCCGGAGGAAAGGACCGTTTACACCTTTGCACGAAGGGTTCTTCCATTTATTATCAACTCAATCGTAATGGTAATCAGTCTCCGGAGGTATGTGTGCAACGAATCCATCAAATGGCAGGCAGGGTGGCAGCAATCTTGATTGGAGTGGCAGTCACGATGTTGCCTGACGCAGCCGCGCAAAACTCGTCCGCGGCAATCGCAAAACGCGGCCTATCGCCGGTGGACCAAGGCAAACGCGTCGAGGCGCGCAATGGTGTCGTTTCATCGGCGAACGCCTTGGCAAGCGACGCGGGCCTGGCGATTCTACGCGCCGGGGGAAATGCGGTAGATGCCGCTGTGGCAATGGCCTTCGCGATTGGCGTGGTCGAGCCGCAAATGTCGGGGCTGGGTGGCAGCGGTGCGGCGACCATTTGGATGAAGCGCCAGCGGCAAGCCAGCTACCTCGATTTCTATGCCGCGCAGTTTGCCGATTCCTGGAAGGGGCACACCTCTCCGCCGCCGCCATCCGGGCAGGCAACGCCTGCAAGAGATCCGCGGGACCTTGGCATCGTTGGCATACCGGGAAACGTTGCCGGTTTGCTGGCCCTTCATGAGAAATTCGGTGTTCTCCCGCGCGAGCGCGTTATGGCACCGGCGATCCGCTTGGCAGAGGAGGGGTTTCCTGTCGGCGAAGTGCTCTCCGGATTCATCGTCGAAACGGCTGCCAAGCTTAAACCGTTTCCCGCTGCATTTGCAATTTTCATGCCGGAAGGTAAGCCGCTGCCACCGGGAGCCACATTTCGCAACCCGGAACTAGGCAAGTCCCTAAGGCGCGTAGCGCGTGAAGGCCGAAACGGATTCTATAGAGGCCCGATTGCCGATGCCATCGTCGCCGCCCTGAATGAGGGAAAACATCCGGGAACGGCCGCCGACTTGGAAGCCTATCAGCCCCGCTGGAAACGGCCGCTCTGCTCCGACTACCGAGGTCGAGCGGTCCTGTCGGCTGCACCGCCCCAAACGGGTTTCCAGGTCCTGCACACGCTTGAGTTGCTCGAGCCAATGGACCTCAAGGCGCTCGGGCTTCCAACGCAATCCGCGCCCGCGTTCGCGACCTTGGTGTCCGCGCTGCGCGTTGGCCAGGCGGTCGGCCTGATGAACAACGATCCGAACTGGGCGAATGTCCCCGCCAACGGGATCGTATCAAATGCGTTTGCTGCGGAACGACGTTCGCTAATAGGTTCGGGCGTTCCGCCGGCAGTCATTGAAAACGCCAGTGCATTATCCTTCGACAATGCGTCCCCCGAGGGTGAATGCAGTCGTTACGATCCCTATGGGCCTTCGCCAGCGATCCCGGCCAGAGTTGTATCATCGCTTCTATCCCACCGGCCTGACGAGGCCAAAACCCAGCCTTCTGAGCCATTGCCAGAGGAGCGCAAGCCGCCCTCGCACAGTGGGTGGCAAGACGATGCTTACGGCAACCGCGCGGATGAAACCAACGGGGAAACAACTCACATCAGCGTCGTTGATCGCGACGGCAACGCGGTCGCATTGACGCAAACGAACAGCACTGTGTTCGGTTCGGGCGCCTTCGTAGCGGGCTTTTTTTTGAATGATTCCGGTTTCCGATTCACGGATGCGAATATCGATGCACCTTCGCTCAGCCGATGGCGTGTACGTACAACCACCATTGCGCCGACGATTGTGTTGAAGGGAGGCGATGTGCAGATGGTCGTGGGCGCGCCGGGGAGCGGCCGTATTCCGACCGAGATCGTACAGGTAATGGTGTACACTTTCGATTACGGCATGGATCCGCTCGATGCGATCAGAATGCCCCGAATCTTTCCCTCGCCGCGGAATACAAGCGTGCAGGTCGAGCACGGATTCACTCCCGAATTACTTCAAGCGGTACGTGCAGTGGGCTACGATCCAGTCCGTGCTGGCGCCGAATACGCGCGGCTTTATATGATCGTTCGTCACGGCAAGTCCTGGATTGGCGTTGCTGACACACGCCATGACGGCCAGGCACGCGGGTACTGATGTCCTGGTTCAACGAGAATTGGAATCAACCCCGATTGAGGTTAGCGAGTTAATCAAATCAACACTCTCCAACGCTGCCGGCCATCGCGCTCTCATAGAATTATGGACACCCATTGATGGAATCGTGGAGAATCGTGGACACCCATTGAAGCCATTGAAGTCATTGACACCCACTTTTTTGATTGTGGGATCGTGGACACCCGTCAATCAAAATGCTGGCAGCCTCCTTACGCCACCACGAGAGGCATTATTATATTATCCAAGATGGCCAGAGCCTCGGCTGTGTGAATCGGTGATGCTGAATGATGTACCTAGTAGCGATAGCCGTTTGAACCGAATACCAAACGGTCACCTTGACAGCCGCAGGCGAGCAGCGATTGTGTGACGAATGATGACGGAAGCGGTTGATTCGGAGGGGCTTATGCGCGGATTCGCAGAGAATTTCGCTTCCGCGCGCGAAACTTCGGCGGGTGCTTGAATATCACTAGATCTCAGACCATCTTGCAGGTGCTGCTACACAAACGCGACTCGGGCCGCTGCCGTGCCCTGCAACCAACACCTGCCGAGCTGATCGGCAAAATGACGCAGATTGGCGAGCAACCCGGCAGCGAGACGAAACCTGGATCCGAAGCGGGTGACGGTGTCTATCCAGGCTTCCGGATTGGCTCCAATCCGATACAGAATCGGAGCCAGATCCGCATCCATAACCCCCCGCTTGTCCGACCTGATTACACGTCCCGACCTGTCCACCAGATCGAAATACTCTCCTGCCGTCATCTGCAGAATCCCTCGCCCCCCGGAACCTGATTGAATGGGACAAAGCCAGCGGGCGGAAAAACCATTATCCTCGGAGGAATCCGTCGCAGTGGCAAGATTCCTGAGATCTGCATTTCCGGAAAAGCCTGCCTCCATCGATGTTCCTTTGCCGACAGGCATAGACTCCAGATCTTGTGCCGCTGCATCGTTTAGAGCGAAGGCCATCGTCTCCTTCTGCCACGCACGGATCCGCTCCTGAATGCTGGTAAAGTCGCTATCCTCGGGAGTTTGCGCCAGTCCGGCCCGGATCGGATTGAGATCCACGTACACCATGCATGCCGCAATGGCCGCTTCATCGAGCAGTACCTGGGATTTGAACCGACCTTCCCAGAATCGCCCCTTGACCCCATCCTCTTTGTTGGCCTTGCGCGCGATGAATTCGTTCAGCTGGCCCATGAACCAGCTCAGGCTGCACAGACGACGGCGCAGCTGGGCAATGCGGTTGGGACAGGCTGTCAGGGCACGGATTTCCTCCTCCGTCGGCGGAATCGGGGCACCGTTGATGTCGCGATGTCGGGGGGAGAGTAACAACCAGCGGCGGGCTACTTCATCATCAGGCCAGAGGGCGACAATATCGGGACGTGTGCGCAAAATCGAGTGATAATGATTGAGGAGGATGGCGAAGGCGCAAACTTCGATGGCAAAGATCGCGGCGAGATACCGTAACCTCTCTACCAGCCACATTTTACGGTGGGAAAAGTCCTGTTGCGTCACGGGGTCGAAGCCGCAAAGGAAAGCGCGGCGGACGCAACGGCTGAAGCAGTGATATACACCTTCTTCTCCTTCCCGGACATAGTTGCTGCGGGGCATAGCCATGACTCACCTCTCAGATAGGGTTCTGATATACCTAATGGCGAACCTGGCGAATGAGCCAAAAAAAGATGAAGGAATGCGAAAAATCTGCAGGGGGCCTAATTAGGGACACCCACTAAGAAGAAAACGATGAGTCCGGCAATATGCCATCTGATGGGTGTCCAGGATTCCAGGGGTCCAGGACGTGTCCTATGATGGGTGTCCATTTACTCCAAGACCTATCCCATCGACCTATGACCCAATATGACCTAAAGATAATGGCATCTACAAGCTTCTCTAGACCATTTCAGTTGTTTGGGTGTCTACGATCTCCACGATCTTTGGGTGTCCATGATTCTCTCTTTGGGTGTCCATGATTCCATCACCCATGATTCCATGATTTCGGTCGGCAAGTTGTATATTGTAAGTATCATGAATGGTGGCGTTCGAGCGATTCGAGGCCCCATCCCATGAAGCCCATGGTGGTTGCCAGACGAATGCGCCAATCCCGCCCAAGGAGGATTCAGAAATGAAAGGCTCATTATCTCGAAGAAAGTTAATTCAGACTGCTGGGCTGGCTACTGCGGCAGGTCCTTTGAGTACCATGGAATGGTTTCCGGAAGTGCGGGCCGCGGGAAAGGACATCCCCAAAATCTGCCTCGAAGCCGGTTTGGGCGGCTTCGGGACGGGAGGTGGGGGTGATGAAGCAGGCGCCCGCAGGATCCGACAGCTGGGCGTAGAGCACGTGCTCTCTGGCGGAGGCCGCATACCCTGGGAAGAAGACAGGCTCAGGGAAATGATGAACCGTCTCAAAGCCAACGGCCTGACTTTGGGGAACCTGATGATTTCCGGCTTTAATAATGCAATCTATGGCCGCCCCGGTCGCGACGAGGAAATCGAAATGGTGATCCAGTCCCTTCGGGCGGCAGGCAAAGTGGGCCTGCCCGTCGTCGAATATAACTGGTATGCGCACCGTGCGATGGAAGGCTATTTCGAGGAAACCGGCCGGGCCGGGGCCGGATGGACAGGCTTTGATTACGAACGCATGAAGGACCTCCCCCCGCTGCCTCAGGAAGGGGCGCATTCTCTCGAAGAAATGTGGGCCAACATCACCTATTTTCTCAAGGCTGTTATACCGGAGGCGGAGAAGGTTGGTGTCCGCATGGCGCTGCATCCCAACGATCCGCCGGCTCCCGTCAGCCGCGGCTCCGGCCAGATCATGGCCACTGTGGAAGGCTGGAAGCGTCTCATAGAAATCGTGAAAAGCCCGGCCAACGGCATCACCTATGATTGCGGCGTGACCCGTGAAATGGGACACGATCCGGTGGAAGTGTGCCGTTATTTCGGGTCGAGAGACCGCATCAACCACGCCCATTTTCGCAATGTGAAGGTGATGAAAGCATATGAAAGGTACACCGAGGTCTTTATTGACGAGGGCGAGGTCGACATGTTTGCCGTAATGAAGGAGTTAGTAAAGCAAAAATACTCGCGCCTGATTTATCCCGAGCATCCTCGGGGAATCGATTACGACCGCGAGCGTTCAGGCTTCAAGCCGCAATACCCTGGCGGAGGAGGTTACGCCGCCATCTCTTTTAATGTCGGATATGCGCGGGCAATGATGCAGGCCGCCCTATCTTCGTAGAGCGGGAAGTGATACGGAGACTGACGACGCCAATCTCCTGAATCCCGGTAACACCAACAAAATCAGTTTTTGAAAATCCGACCAGGATTTAGAATTTGAGCGCGTATTTTGACTCTTGGTGCGTCTGCACCTCGCCGTTATCCTCTGCCTCTTGGGCCTTTGCATCTGCCTTTTCCACATTTCCAAAAAGGTCAGCGAGGCTTATCCACTCGCAGAGGATTACCGCAATCCCGGAGCGCTCATTATCATCGAGAACCGTCGGGATCACCCAGGAAGTCCTAATGCCGGCCTTGGCGTCTCCATCTTCCCTTTCTTTATCGCAAAGTTTTGAAAGCCGGCCTCTCTGACGATTTTTTGGAGTGCCGGTCTTCTGCCGCAGGATCCTGCGGCTGGCACTCAGCATCCAGTAGGTGTATTATCCATCCCATCGGGTGACCAAGACATTCAATCGAATCAGACCTATTAAAAAGCAGGTCCGCACCGAAAGCAAACGAACGGGGGACCTTAACAGCAGTACGCTCATGTTTCCACGAACACCAGTGGGACAACAGGGCCCAAAGCAGCCTCGAGGCATCTGATTTGGGCATGGACCGCGGTCATCGCAGCAGCCAGGTCCGGCCTGTCGGGCAATGATGGCCTCGAATTCGGGATATCGCGCGCAAACCGGCGAAAACTCCCAACCTGGGGATTCATCGAGCATCAGAGAGGATGGTTCTCCTGACAATCGGCAAGTGAGACGGTAAGCAACCAGCCACGGGTAGTCGGTATTCAAGGGAGATAACCGATGCAGAAAACTCCAACTTTGTTAGTTCTGTTGCTTGTAGCTTGCGCCCTCGCGCCAGCGATGAATCCCGCCAAAGTGGCTGAGAATCCTGACTCTTCGGCGCCGCAAAGGATTGTGTTTGCCCGCGTCTTTCCGAATCCGGGCCAGATCGCGCTCTTTGTTGCCTCGCGCGACGGCAGCGGCGAGCGCCCCCTACTCGAGTCACCGGACACTGACTACGATCCCGCCTGGTCTCCCGATGGAGCGTCGATTGTCTTTACTTCCGACCGTGAAGGCAATGCAGACCTTTATCGAGTGCAGCTGGACGGCACGGGATTGGAGCGATTGACCGACAACCCTTCATACGATGACCAGGGAGCCTTTTCACCCGATGGAAAGCAGCTTGCCTTCGTCACCACGCGCGCCGGGGGAACCGCTGATATCTGGATTCTCGATCTCGCGACGCGCCATGCGCGGCCGCTGACTTCGGGTCCAGGCGGCGACTTCCGCCCCGCCTGGTCACCCGATGGCAAATGGATCGCGTTTGCCTCCGACCGCACCAGTACGCTGCCGTTCGCGCGTGGCCGCTGGGAGCATCTGCAGCTTGTCGACCTCTATATGGTTCATCCTGATGGATCGGGCTTGAAGAAGTTGAAGGAGCACGGCAGCTTTCATGGCAGTCCCAAGTTTTCGCGCGACAGCCGCCACATAATTGCCTATGGCATGACCGCGGAGCAAACGCTCGCTAACCGGCGACCATTTCCTGAGCGAGGAAACGACACGCGGCTCGTATCGATTGATATCGCGACGGGTGTGGAATCGGATGTGCCCGCAGGTCCCGGCGTGAAGATGAATCCCTCACCACTTGGCAACGACGAAATCGGCTATATTCGCAAGGACCGCGCCGGTGATGGCGCCGGGATATATTACTCCAGTGGTGGGCGCGGGCCGCAAGGAGACCTGCGCGCGGCATCGTGGTCCCCGGATGGCAGCCGCGTGGTTTACCACAAGCGCTTGACCGTAGCGCCGCCCGCATGGAAGAAAATGTGGAGCCGGAATCCAAAGTATGATTTGACGCTAACGGGCATCCTGCCGGCGTTCGACCCGTCCGGTGAGCACTTCGTATGCACGACCCGGCCGACGGGGGTGCTGGGTGCGAGTATTGCTATTGCCGCAACCGGTGTCGACCGGTTCGATCTGATCTATCAGGACAAGACTCGGAACATACTCGCGCCGCAGTGGTCACCGGACGGCCGGCAGATCATCTTCGGTATCGGCGTCTTCGATGCATTCTTCAACGGATTTCATGGCGTCTTTCTCAAGCCAGAGGACAGGGCGGAGGGCGGTGCACAGATTGCTGTCGTGAACCGTGACGGAACCGGGTTTAGGGAAATTACCACCGGGCCGAACAATAACGGCTTCCCCTCGATGGCTCCCGACGGCAAGCGGTTTGTCTATCGATCCTTTGGACCGGAGGGCGACGGCCTGCGAATCATGAACCTGGAGACCGGTAAATCAACGATGCTGAGCCAAGGGTACGATAATTTCCCGCTCTGGTCACCGCGAGGTGATCGGATAATATTTTCACGGCAGGACCACGGCGATTACGAGATCTATTCGATAAAGCCGGATGGAACCGAAGTGAAGCGCTTGACGAACTCCCGTGGCAACGACGCGCACACGGCCTGGTCGCCTGACGGGAATTACATCGTCTTTGCCTCGACACGCATGGGATTCAAAGATGAGATCACATACACTGACGCACCGCAGCCATACGGCGAGCTGTTTGTGATGCGCAGCGACGGGACTGGCGTCGAGCAACTCACCGACAATCAGTGGGAGGAAGGCACTCCGGCGTGGCAGCCGTTGAGGCGGCAGGCGTCGGAACTCTCACTCGATCCATCCCAGCAGAATTGGAAAAGGGATCCTTCGATGGGAAAATCCCGCTGAAGTCGTCATGAATTGAAGCTGATCCAACGCATCAGACCGCGGCGTTCGCCTCGTCCCATCAAGCCCGATGGCGGGATGAAACCTGTCGTCGAGGGAATAACCGCGAATGCCTTGCGCCCCGTACCGCATCAAGTCATCGCCTCGTCAAAGCCTTTCCCATCCACAAAACAGTACCCGGGGTTTCATGATAACGGATTTCACGATCCTCTTGACCGTTAATGCGATGGGGAGCAAAGTAAAAGTAATCTCGGGTGTCGGGCCTTTCGTTTTCATATTCACCATATTGGGCTGCTGATTTTCCTGGGGAAATCAGGATAATATCATCCCCGCTCCGAGTGCTTACCCCGCTCGGGTGGAGTGGAAGAAACCATTGGGCGGATTCGTTTCAAAGAGCGAGATTGCATGAAAAGAAACGGTTCTAACGGTCGTAACAGCGGCTGCGTGTCCGAACCCATCGGGCCTGGTTGAGCTCCCGGGCGTCTTGGATCAACACTCGCTCAGATCCTGAAATGAGGTGTACCTGTGCGGATTATCCTTGCACTGGTTGTCGCGTCACTCATGGCGGCAGCCGCCGGCGTTGAGCCAAATGCGCGGCGCGGTGCCATGGTATTCAAGCAACAGCGGTGCACCATGTGCCACGACACCTCGCCGGCCGGCGAAAAACCGCCTTCGAGATTTGAGCGGCGGCCCGGATTTGATTACACGCCGGCCGGAATGGCGAGCCGGATGTGGAACCACGCACCACGCATGTGGTCGGCAATTCGTGAATTGCGGCTGGATTTCCCTCGTTTGACCGAAACCGACGCAGCGGACCTGTTTGCATTCTTTTACGCCAGACACTTCTTCGAGCGACGCGGTGACCCCGACCGCGGTAAGCGGGTCTTCGAGGGAAAATGTGCCAGGTGTCATGCAGCCGGAGGGCCGGGAAAAGCGGTTAACGGCTGGAGATTGCCTGCCGATTCCGTCGAACTGGTGCAAAGGCTCTGGAACCATGCCCCTGAGATGAATAGAGTTCTGAAAACCAAGAAACGGGATTGGCCACAGTTGGCATCTTCGGAACTTGCCGACCTCCTTGCCTTCGTACAGAACTTGCCCGAAAACCGATCGACCATGTACACATTCAGCCTCCCTACGGGCGAGGGCGGCAAAGCTTTGCTTGAGTCGAAGGGGTGCACTGGATGCCATAAGGGATTTCTGGCGCTTGAAGGCCGGCTGGCCAATCATACTCTCACCGATGTTGCGGCCTCCATGTGGAATCATGAACCCGATATGCGCCAGCAGGCCATGGAGCTGAGCCTGGAGGAGATGCGCGAGATCCTGGCCTATATATGGAGCGTCGATTTTTTCCGCTCACGAGGAGATGTGGCCGACGGCAGGAAGGTGTTTAATGCCCGATGCACTATGTGCCACACGAATCCGGCCGCAGGGATTCCGGATTTGAAAAGGATCAACCGACACTACTCTGCGATCACAATGGTTTGGGCACTTTGGAACCATGGCCCGAAAATGCTACAGGAGGTGGAAAAGCAAAGTATGACCTGGCCGATGCTATCAGAAGCCGACATGGAAAACCTGATCGCGTTCCTCGACTTCAAACTGAGAATCCGGGCTTGGGTCACAGACGCCTCCGCGAAACCCGGAAATCCCGGACTGAAATGATTCTGCGGCTGTGATCACGGCTCCAGGTCATCACGAACACCTCGGATCATGATCATCCATTCAACCGGCACTGGGCGCTGAGTGTTTTTTCATGCGGGGCCTGAGAATTGGACGGATCCCGTCGCCCTACTGATGATGCAACATTCTCGGTGATTATAAGAGATTGTTCGATTTGGCGAAACATTCAACATATAAATTCATTACGGTTATGCCTGAAGGAACTTCAGAAAACTCCATAAAGGTGTTTTTGGTGAACAAGGATTTTGTGATCTGGGCAGAGGCCGAAGATTAGCGATATGGATGAATGATTATCAACGCCTATTGCGTTTTCATGCAATCTGGGCATTTGGGTCAAGCTTTGTCGCCCGCCCATCACAGCGATGCGACGCTTTATTTCTTCATTTTTGATTTCCTGGACTACTTCACCGGATTAGGCGGTATGGAATATTTGAATGAATCGAGGCTCTTGCCCTATTCCCTGATAGAGCCCCTATCCCCCATTCATCGTAACGGCATCCATTTTGAGTGAAAGCTGCATTGTTGAGATTGGGGCCGCTGAAGATTCTTACAGTTGATAATGGTTGTTGAATCCAGCCGATTTCTCCGGGCACAGGATAGAGAAACCAAACAATGCCCCAAGGAACATGAATCGAAATAACCTGGAGGCGTGCTACCCGGCCCGCCCACCATCGCCCCGATGATTGGGTGCCGCATATTATAGTGACGCCCATCACCAGGCAGACGTGCTCCTACACGTGCCTCTGCCTCAGCCTCATTTTTTTATGTCAGTGTTGAAGGCTGAGCTCTATCAAAGGCCGCAACCGGCGGCTAAAATCAGTCTGATCTTCACGAGCTACGATTTTATTTGACTGATTCATGCATTCATGTGATAGGCTACTACCACAATGTAGTAATATCTTCCGATATTGTTTTCTAGAGTCAAGGGTCCAGTTTGACAAATGCCGGATCGATGGTTCGGCTCCGCCTTCACCACGCTTGATGTTGAGAATTGAGGTGGTTGTACAAAAGCAGTTGTCAGATCTTAGATTGCCGGGTTTCTTCGGGTGAGCTTTTGTAATTGGAAATCGATCAAAGAAAGGAAATTCCATGGTCAACAATAAACGTCTGCTTATTGGCATGATGTTGATAATCGCCAGTTTCTCGGGTGTTTCTACCCTTAGAGCCCAGGATCCAACATGCCCCTATACCCTGGCCAGCCTCCAGGGTTCCTACACGGTTGTCGGAACCTATGGACCCAATCTGGCATATGCACACGGGAAGGAGTTCCTGGACGGAAAAGGCAATATGACGCGGGCTTCGATCATTAACCAGCCTAAAACTGGGTCAACAACTGGTGAGAGAACCGTATCGACAACTTCGCAGGTAGGAACTTACACGGTGAATTGCAACGGCACTGGCACTTTTATCCGCACTGTCACCCAAGCAGACGGTTCCATAACCCACGGGGTGGATGACTTTATCATCACCCAAGGGATTCCAGCGCCTGGGTGGTCGGCGATTGCCATAACAATCATAGACGCCCAACGAAATCCCAGCAATGCCGTACCGGGTGGCGTCTTCCTCACGCGTATTCATACCCGGCTGCCCGAAACAAATCCTTTTGGAATACCAACCCCGTAGATCCGACTATAGAAAGGAAAATTCATGTTCAGCCAGAAAACCTTGTTTGTCACTGCAATGTTAATTTGCGCAACATTCCTGGGGATTACCAACATTCATGCTCAGGACCCGTCATGCCCCTATACTCTTTCGAGCCTCAAGGGCACCTATGCTGTCGTCAACTCTTATGGTGCCAACCTCGCTATGGGGCTCCAGATAGAAACTTTAGATGGTAATGGTAACCTGAGGCGGACTGGCATCCTGAACCAGCCCAAATCGGGATCCACAACCGGAGAAAGAACTATTGGTACTGTTACAAGCATCGGGACCTACACCGTAAACTGCAACGGAACTGGTACAATCTCGCGCATTGTCACACGACCGGATGGGACCACAGCGGCTGCCCTCGATGACCTGATCATCTCTCAGGCCGTTCAGGGGCCGGGCTGGTCTGGCATCGCCACGGTATTTTTGGATGCACAGAGAGATCCTAGCGTTATCATCCCTGGTGGCGTTTTTGTGTCCCGTGTTCACACTCGACTGCCCGAAACAAATCCCTATGGAATAGTACCCAAGTAGGCAGGATTGAGTAATTCGGGGCAAGCCTGCGGGGTTGAGCTGGTTTGCCCTGATGCTCTATAGGAATTGAAATTGCGAAAAAGGAATCATATTTTGTGAAAGGCTGATCACCCTGCCTCATCAGAGGCATTCGCTTCATCTGGCTCAGGTTTCACATCCGGATGTCGATAGTCGCCAGCCCGTATCGAACCCGCCATAATCAAGAGGCACAGACCTGCCATCCGCCGGAAGAAGCACCTGAACATCCTGGTGCGGAAATTAATGACTTGACGGTAGACCGCGTTCTTGTGATATATAACTACCACAATGTAGTAATAGCTTCCGAAACTGTATCCTGTAAGGAAGCATCCAGTCTAATAAATGACGCGCTCAAGCGGGCGTTTCCCCCATTTTTAGAATTGATGTTGACAAGTCGCTGGCAGGGTCAGAAGCCGTTATCCGTTTTTGGATAAATGGACCACAACCATGAACGTCCGTCAAATTCAGTCAGCCAAGGAGAGAACTCTATGATCCGCAAGAATCACCTGTTTGTCGCATCTGCGTCAATTCTAGCTTTCGTCATCGGCGTGTCCACTGCCACAGCACAGGACGAAGGCTGCTACACCATCGAAAGCATCAAGGGTTCATACTCGCTCATCAACAACTATGCTGGTTCCACAGCCATAGCGATCGGCGTACGGGGTATGGATGGAAGGGGCAACATGACGGGAAACTTTATAATTAACCAGCCCACGCCGGGATCAACAACCGGAGAAAGAACGATCACGCCTGGCACTCAGAAGGGAACTTATACCGTGAATTGTGACGGTACTGGGGTAATTGACCGCACCACAACTGCGGCGAATGGAACTGTCCAGCACGCTTATGATGACTTCGTGATCCTCGAGTCGATCCTTATAGACGGGAAGCTTCTGGCCACTTCAATGATTGATGTCGCGAGGGCTGGGGCTGTTTTCGTCACGGGGGCTCCCGCTCCGGTCCGCACCTGGACTCTTCGCAACCGCCTGCAGCAGTTGGAAAGTCTTAATGGCATCCAAGCTGATTCAGCCAAGATCAAAGCCGGCCTGAATGCCCTGGGCAACCGCCTGCTGGGAGTAACCTGGACCGATATTCCTTAAAACTGGCCGTTGTTTCCTGTCCGATTCCTCATTTGAACAGATCGGGGGACACGATTTTTGTCCAAAAAATCGCCCTCCAAAGATATAGATAAAGCGCCAGTTGCAGTTGAAAGCCAACCTTTTTTGTGGATGTCGGCGCAAAATCGACTATAACATGCGCATTTGCGGGCAGGATTGGAGCCGCATGGATGATCGCTGCCGCCCGGGCGAAAACCGGTAGGAGATCGGCATTCAGCAGTCGATGCCCCATTGTGAATCCGTGGAAGGGAGAACCTGCAGCGAGGTTTTCTCCCTCCGCGCTTCAGCGAAACATTTCGGCAATGACAGAAACGAAGAAACTCCATGTAGACCACCCCATGCGCTGGAGCAACGTTTATCGGGAAGCCGACCTTTTCCGGGCCGCTGTTCGGGTATACACCAAGCCTTTGTTCCAATGGCGCAAAGCTTTGAGCACATCGACCGATGGACGGACCCTCTACGATTTTGCCTCCCGTGGACTCCATCACCTGGACGCTCTTCATTCGGCACTGTTGCACGAGAGATTCGAATTCCGCCCGGCGATTGCGCTGCACTATAATTTTAACGGAAAACACCGCACGCTCTATATCACGCCCTGGGAAGAGCGGATCGTCGATCTTCTGCTCTACCGGGCGATGAACCGAAACCTTCACAGCTGGTTTTCGACCCATTCGTTTGCTTATCGAGATCGCAGCTTCGGGCTGGATCATTGCCAGAGCCGGATTGCCGATTTTATGCGCCGCCGCCCGATGCCTGTTTACCTGGTCAAGCGGGATATTCGCGACTATTTCGCCAGCATCGACCATGAAACACTGCTCCACCAGCTTGCCCAGCTGGTGCATCCTACCGACTATCTTTACAGGCTCCTGGAGCAACGCGTTCGCTTTGCATTCGAGGAGAATGGAGAGCTCTGCCGGGCAACTCGCGGCGTGCCGTTCGGCACCTCGATTGCCTGTTTTTTCGCCAATTTATACTTGACTGAAATGGATCGCGGGATCGAGAGCATTCCCGACGTCTCCTATTTTCGTTATGCTGACGATCTGCTTGTGCTTTCGACCTCGCGAGAAAGAGCAGAAGAGGCGGCCCATCGCTTCGAAATCGTGCTGACAGAGCTTTCCCTCCGGACTAAAGAGAGTCACCAGGCAGACCTGGTCGTGTCGGGCGACACCGTCGAGGACCCGGTTTTTAAGCCGGCATCGCACTTTCGCCACCTCGGTCTGATGTTCCGTCACAACGGCGAGGTCGCTCTTTCCCGGGACAAGCTGAGGAAAATCCAGAACCTTTTCCGATTCGGTTTTCGTCGCGGGCGCCGCCGCTGGAAAAAATTACCCGATCCCTTGTCGCAGGCGCAGTCCCTGATCACGATCGCAACAGATGTGCTGCAAAAAGGTGTTCGGAACGTGGCGATTGTCGATTATTATCTGAAACATGTCAGCGACGAGAAACAGCTGGCGCTGCTGGACCGCTGGCTGGCGGAAGAGGTCCTCAGCCTGATTTTCGGCGGACACAAAAAAAATCACTTCCGCCGGATTAGTTTTGAGCAGCTCCGGACGATAGGACTGCCCTCACTGGTTCATCGCAAGCGCCTGATCCGGAGAGGCAAAATCGAAAGCCCTTTTTTCATCTGGCAAAGGAATAAAGCAACGAGAGCCTTCAGGGGGACGGTTGCCAGGCCGTGACACTTTACAGGTGCAACGGCTTTCTCTTCAGTCCCAGAAGCAGCAGCCGGCAAAAAATCCGTGAGAGAGGATGGCTGCCTGTAGGTGGGGGTTATGGAAGAGCTCGGTCCGCTAAAGCGGGAGCTCGTTTTACTCAACCGTCCCCCTGAGGGCTTTCAACAATCAGGGGGATTTTCGTGATGGGGATTTTAGACGATCTGGCGGGTATCTTTGGCGGTGGAACCGCATGCCCGGCTTGCGGGACTCCAGGAGCTCGCCAATCGGATCATCGTATTTATTGTCTGAATCCGGTGTGCAGCAATTTTTCCGGCGCCGGTCGGCATGCAGCTGAATCCTCAGGCGCCGCACCGACTCAAAATGTACCCTACACCCAGCAGGCCAAGTCGGTGAGGTCCGTATCAAGCCAGGTCCTTGCCATACAATATCGAAATTACCAGGACCAGATACAAAATTTCACCGTGGATTCCCGTTCCGTGACGCGCAAAAACAATCATATCCTGGCAAAAGCCGTCCCTTCAGGGCGGAACGTATCTCTCATGCGCAATCGCATTCAGAACATGCCTGAGGTCGATCTGGCGTTGCCGGAAAAGGATCGATCGGGAGCCCCATGGCCCAATGCCCGCGAGAGGCAGGTGCTTGGATATCACCGCAAGCACAAATCGACCTCGCCGCTGTATGAAAAGATCAAAGCCAAGTATCCGCTTTGGTAGCGAATTTCTTTGGGTGAAAAGCAAACGCCCCAAGTGTAAAACTCCCTGGCGCTACCATGCGAAGTTGCTGGACTTCAGGCTCGCGAAGTTGAAACAAGCACTGAAGGGCAAATGCACAGAATCCTCTTCAGCTGCGATTTCCACCGAAGAAGGGTGTGCATGGCCATGGACGCCGGACGGAAGATTCCTGGCGGTTCAGCGCGGCGGGCTGGGAGAAGATCAATACACGATCTGCCTGGTCTCCGCCGAAATAGGAGAAAAATCAGGGCCTTTAACCTCGCCACCGCCAAAGAGCCTTGGCGACACGAAGCCAGCGGTCTCCCCCAAAGGAGACAGCCTGGCGTTCCTCCGCGTGAGAGGAGGCAGTTTTGTCTGCGATATTTGCCTCCTGCCCGTTGCCGACGGCAAGCCGAGCGGCAAAGCCTGGCGTCTAACCCAAGCCCGTGACTACTACGGCTTAGGCGAAGTAACCTGGACGCTGGATGGCCGCGAGCTCCTCTTTCCCAGCGTTCGCAGTGAGCGTACAAGCCTTTGGAGGATCGCCGTTTCCCCCGGTGCCGAAGCACAGCGGATACCAGGCACGGACGGCGGGTTTGTAACATTCGAATCGCCACACGGGAAAGCGTTGATTTATACCAAGGGAGGATTTTACAGCCCGGGCCTCTGGAGCATGCCTACGGAAGGGGGGAAGGAGCTTCCGATTCCGCTGTTGTCATCCGTCCTGCCGGGCTATTCAGCGGTTGCGGATCGGGGCGTCTATTTTATTGACTTCGAGGATTTTCAAAAACCCAATAACTAGCATGGAAATGATGCTCCACCCCACAAACCGGTATCGGTGAAACTCTTCGATTTTCAAAAGCAGCAATTGTTCACGGTAGGTTCGATGCAAAAGATCCAAGCCTCGGGTCGCAATAGTTTTTCCGTCACCCGTGACGGTCGCTGGATGACCTGGAGGCAGACGGACCGATTCAAATCCAACTTGATGCTGATTGACAACTTCCGCTGACTTGCATCGACACCATCCGGCTGGGCCGATGAACGCAGCTTTCGACCTCAGAATGGATCCAGGATCCGAGCCATGCGAGCTGCCAACTCCAGGACGGGTATCCATGATCAGGAAACCGACCTTGCCATTCCCCAATGTGCTACTGGCGATTGTGGGTGTAGAATCAAGCCAAAACCTTCTGGAGGCGCATTTCGCTCATGGAATGCTTCTATGTCAAAGAAGCTATCGCAAATCAAGAATCCAAATTGTGAGATTCACAGACGACGGCGGGGGCACGCCAATGAAAACACAGATTTCATTGTTCGTTGCCGCATTCTTGAGAAGAATCCTCTGTGCATTGGCATTACTTTTGGTAATCCACACGATTGCCGGCCCGTATGCGATCGCGTTCCAGAAAACTCAAAAAGACGCAAAGAGGGAGGCGAAATTCAAAGCGAAAGCCGAGACACTGGGGCCGGGCGCGGAAGTCACCATCCTTATGCGCGATGGGACAAAACGAAACGGCCTGATCAAAGAGATTTCTGATCAAGGCCTCCTGTTGGATAGCAGAGGAGAAATCAAGTCTGTTCCATTCGCCCAGGTCAGCAGTATCAGTCGCCGCAAGCCGATTTGGGCCAAAGGCACTTTCTGGGCGGCAATCGGAGTCGGCATCTTCGTTGTCGTGATCGCGATCACGAAACCTATGAAGGGCTGAGAACGATCCCCTTCTGCATTCGGCTGCTGGAGTGAGGCGCCTTTTCTGAACATGCCTGGATACGCCGGGTCAAAGTCGCCCGTTGGCATACTCACGGACAGCGCATGTGAATTATTAGCAACCGCGAGGAGCGTGTCAGAGGGCGACTCAAGCCAGATCAGGTCCGCCTCGGTGGCAATGCCTGCGCCGAGTACGGCCGTGCCAGCCGAGCCGCAAGCCGAGAGGAATCCGCGTCGCTTCATGTCTCTGCTAGTGCTCATAGGATATCTCCTTTTGTGCCAAGGAAATGCCACACTGATAGATTACGCTGTGCACCGGCGCCCACCGGCAATAGGTATGTACATTGCGGTGGATTTCGATACCTTAACTCCTGATTTACGAGGATTCCGAGCCGTTAAATCGGCATCTTGGAAGGAATCCACCCGGGCGCGATATCTCCAGTATTTACGTAATCGGAGAAACGCCGCTCACTGCGCGCGGCACAGACTTGCGGTCCGCGAACAGACCGCCCCCCTTCTGTTGGCCCAACAGAGGGCTCATGCCCGCCCAGTTCGCAAGTGACCCGAGAAATGTTCTGCGCGTCCAATCCATCATTTGCCTTCCTGCCCGATGACTCCCGACATCATTACCAGGGCTATCCAATGTGCGCAGCGAATCCTTGAAAGCCGATGACAATTGATCCCGCCATGCAAATTAATAATATCGATCCTTGAAAAGGCTGAGTCAGCCCACTCCATTCGCACTCTTCCGAGCTGATTTCAACAGCCCTGGGCCGGGCCACCCATGGCTCTTTTATGTTGACAAGAGGTCTGGATTAGACAGATGTTGTTTCGGCGTCGGCCCGGAAAGGAAGTGGCGATTGAAAAAAAACGAAATCAGAGGCTTGCGGCGCGCCTTTCTTCTTGAAACCGGCCGGAAACTCACCGGCCTCTCCCTGGCTTCCACTCTTGCTCCTTATTCATTCGATATGATCCAAAAACAGAAATCAGCTCCAATTCCCGCCGGAACTGCTCCAGTAACGCGATATGAACTCGATCCGTCCTGGCCCCGGAAGCCGGAGTCGCTCGGCACCTGGGCCGGCAATCCCGCCGTTATGATCGACTCCAAACAGCAGGTCTGGGTGTCCAACCGCGCCTTCCCCGCCATGATGATCTTCGATACGAAGGGAAACTTCATCCGGGCATGGGACAGCCCGAAACTATTTTCCGAAAAGGGACCGGCGCTTTTCCGGAACCGGGAGAAGGGGCCGTACAATCTTCATCTCTTCCGGTTCGATGCGGCCGGGAATGTCTGGATCGCCAACACGAACCGCCACGTCATTCAAAAATGCGACCAGGAAGGCAACGTCCTCCAGACGATCGGCACCCTCGATAGTCCCGGCGCCGATAACGCCCACCTGAATCTCCCCACCGACATGACCGTCACCCCTGCGGGGGTTTTCGTGTCCGACGGGTATGGCAACCGGCGGGTCGTTCACTTCTCCCTGGAAGGGAAGTTCATCAAGGCATGGGGGAAAGACGGCGTCGGACCCGAAGACTTCATCGATCCGCACGCCATCTGTCACATCGGGGAACACCTTTATGTGGTGGACCGCGGAAACATCCGGATCAAGGTGTACGATTTCAACGGCAAACTCCTGGACATCTGGAGCGACCTGATTCTTGCCTGGCCGCTGGTTCCCACTGGGAACAACGCGATCTGGACTTGCGGCTGCACCCCGATCCGGCTCGATCAATATGGCGAAATCACCAACGGTAAGCTTCAGCACGATCAGATCGCCGTGAAATTCAGCCCGGAAGGAAAGATTCAGCAGATTTGGGCCTTCCCCACTTGCCCCCGAGGCGATCGGCATGTGCCAGGGAAATTGAATATGCTCCATGGCATCTGTCCGGATGCGCAGGGCAACCTGTACCTCGGGGAAGCCTTTAACCCGGGGCCTCAGAAGTATAACCGTTCGGATCAGCTGAACACGTCAGTCAAAGGGGAATACCCTGCTGAATGACCTTTGAGGAATTCGCGGTACAAAGACTTAGCAATCTTGAATACAAGCCAAATTTCCGGAAAGCATCCAGGAGGATTTAATGAGACGAGCCTTCTTCCTTGCGCTGCTCTTAATTCTTTCGGTCCCGATCTGCGTCGCGCAGGCAACGAAAAAAGTCGTGATTACGAGTCTCGGGCCGGCTTTCTCCCGAATAGGCGAAAGAGAACTGGCCGAATTTCGCGCCGCAGCGCCGAACGTGCAGATTGTCGTCGCCGAGGACAAGGACAAAATGCTGGGGGAGGTCGCGGACGCGGATGGGATTCTCGGTACGATCAACCCGGAAATTTTCAAGGCTGCCAAGAAACTCAAGTGGATCCAGGTACAATCGGCAGGGGTAGAAGGAATCTTGTTCCCCGAGCTCAAGAACAGCCAGGTTGTTCTCACGAACTGCAAGATCACTCAGGGTCCCGAAATCGCCGATCATGCTTTTGCGATGCTGCTTTCATTCACGCGTGAACTCTATCGCATTATTCCGCGTAGAGTGAAGGAGGAGTGGCCAAGATTGGAATATAACCCGATCGAACTCCGGAATAAAACCGCCGTAATCGTCGGCATGGGCGGCATAGGAACGAACATCGCACAAAGAGCGAAGGGATTTGGGATGCAGGTCATCGGCCTCGATCCTAGGGAGATGGTCGCGCCCACGGTCCTTCTGGACCGGTGGCATCCCCCCGACCGCCTGGATGAGGTTCTGCCCGAAGCTGACGTGCTCTTTATCGCCGCCCCCAGCACGAACGAATCGGCAAAAATGATCGGGGCACGGCAATTCGGGCTGATGAAAAAAACGGCTTATTTCATCTGTGTTTCACGTGGCCGTCTCTACGACATGGATGCACTGGTAAAAGCGCTCGCGACCAAGCAGATCGCGGGCGCCGGCATCGACGTGACCGATCCGAATGAACCGCTGCCTCCCGGGCACCCGCTCTGGAAGTTCGAAAACGTGATCATTACTCCCCACATAGCAGGCCGGTCCGACGGCGAACATGCACGGTATATGGCGCTGTTCAAAGAGAACCTGCGACGTTTCGGGAAGGGGGAGAGCCTGATTTATGTCGTCGACAAACAGAAGGGATATTGATCCCAGCGCTCCGGGAACGATAGGGCGGCACGCTGTGATACTACTACCGAAAAGGCGCTTGACCTTACCTCCGTCTTATTATTGAAGATTGCGACAGTACAATTGGGGATGCCTGTCCCCCGTCAACCCAGCTAATAGTTCCGTACCCGAAGGCCCGCACGTGTGTCGCCTCTCCGTTCCCCCTCGTCCGAGATTGCGGCCCGATTCTGACTCCGAACCACAATGCAAATCTCCTGTAATAATAGGGTTGTGCTGCTTTCGGATCTTCGTATTCAAGCTTTCCTCCGTTCGTGTTAGGGCTAACTCAAAACGGGGACAACTCCATTTCCGATTGGTTCAGGACAGAGCCTCCGGATGAACTCATCGGCTGTAAGCTTCAGGGTTTGTTCCTTGTGGTTGTGGCGATACTCTTTCCAGCCGCCGCCCGTCGACAGGCGGAGAATGTCGTCAAAAGCGGATTCATCGCCTGCGCAGTAACTCGAAGTCAAAGCTTTTCGGGCGGCGGGAAGCGACCGCTCCCCTCGCACTTCGCGCATTTCTGCTGCTCGACGATGCGGGTTTCAATCACTCCCGTTCCGTGGCAGGCGGAGCAGTCCTTCTCCAGAGGCGTCAGCCCGGACCCGTTGCAGTGCGGGCAGACGCGAGCCTCGTCGGCCTTAATGCATTTCATTTCGATCCAGCCTTTACCATTGCATTCCGGGCAGTTCCCTCGAAGTGTCATGGCTCCTCCGTCAAGCTTCCTCTTTCCACCCAGCGGAGAGTGAGGGCGGCCGCCTTCGGTACCGCCCCTGCTACATCGGGCGTCAGACCCTCGTGGAGGGTGGTGAGATCCTTAGCTTCGGCAACCAGCAGCGCGACCGATTCGGGCATGGGCCAGCCGAGCAGCCGGCCCAGCGCGAGAGCCGATGGGAGATCCACCTGGTGCGAACCGCCCAGGCAGCTCGCTGCCGAAGCCGCCTGCACGGGCCATTCACACAGCGTTCCGGCCGCCTGACGTCCCGTCTGCACGACGTCGACGATCAACACCCTCCGATGTGCCGAGAGGAGGGGCAGGATGTTGAGCCCCGCCGTCGACGCTTCTTCCACGACTACGTCTCTGCGCCCGGCGACAAGTTCGCGGCAGACCCGAGCCACGGCCGGTCCGAACCCGTCATCGGACAGCAGGTCGTTTCCCAGCCCCAGGATAAGGATCGATGGCGCGTCCATCAGCAGAATCGGCGGATCGTTTCGCGCACCGTCCCGTCGGAGCCATGGATCAGGATTTCCATCGGCATCCGTCCGGCGGCGGCGTGCGTGGCGCATCCAAAGCACGGATCGTAGGCGCGAAACGCCATCTCGATACGATTGAGGATTCCGTCGCGCACTTCGACCCCTTTCCGGATCAGACCCTCCGCGACTTTCTTGATCGACATCGAAATCGCGGCGTTGTTGTTCGTTGTTCCCACGACCAGGTTGGCTTCCGTGATGAAACCCTTCCCGTCGGTTTTATAGTGGTGGGTCAGGAGTCCGCGCGGCGCCTCGACGATCCCGACACCCTCACCCACGATGGAGGTGGGAGGTGTGTGGATCTTGTCTGAGGTGATCTCGTCGTCCCTGGCCTGCAGAGCCATCGCCTCGCAGGCAAAGACCAGCTCGACCACGCGCGCCCAGTGAATGGCCAGCGTCGCGTGGACAGGTGTCCGGCCGCTCCGGTCGCCGGTCAGGGTCTCGTAGAGGCGCTCGTATTCGGCCTGGGCCAGCGGGGTCGTCATGCCCTCCGACACGTTCAGCCGGCTGAGCGGGGTCGCCCTGTAAACGCCCGAATCCGCGCCATCCACCAGGCCCTTCCAACCCACTTTCTTGAGGTACGGATACTTCAGGTACGAGTACGGGAGGACGGCCTCTGCGATCTGTTCGAGATACTGCTCCGGCTTGTAGCGGCAGAACTCTTTGCCCTCGGGATCCACCACCCGCACCGTGCCGTCGTAGAAGTTCACCTTGCCGGCGTCGTCCACAAGGCCGATCGAATAGGTCCTGTGCCGGAACATTTCCGATTGGATCAGCTCCACATAGGCGGGATTCTTCAGGATGATGTCCTCGAAGACCTTGATCGTCGTCTTTGCGAACTCGACCATTTCTCCGCCAATTCTGATCAGCTCCTCCTGCTCCTCCCTGGTTACGCGCTTGGACATGCCGCCCGGCAGGGCGGTCACCGGGTGAAGAGCCTTGCCTCCGATGATCTGGACCACCCGCTGCCCGCGCGCCCGCTGCCGGATTACCTCGGCACCCAGTTCGAGACCGACCTTCCTCACCACTCCCAGGATATTCCGCTCGGCCTTCGGGGCATCGGGTCCGACAATGAAATCGGGCCCGCCCAGCGCATAAAAGTGGGTCGTATGATCGCCCGCGTAAAAGCCGTTGTAGAGCAGCTCGCGCAGCTTGAGTGCCGCCGGCGGCGGCGTGACCCCGTAGACGGCGTCGGCGGCTTTGACAGAAGCCATGTGGTGCGCCTCAGGGCAGACGCCGCAGATTCTGGTGGTGATCCTGGGCATCTCCTCCACCGGCCGTCCCTGGCAGAAGACTTCGAAACCGCGCAACTCCGGCACCTGGAAGTAGCAGTCGGCGAGCTCCCCGTCATCGTCCACGAACAGGTGGATCTTTCCATGCCCCTCAAGCCGGGTCACCGGGTCGATCGTAATGGATCGGGGGCTCATAGCTGCCTCCTGCGGAGCGTCGAGCTGGGAAGCGTGAATCTGTAAAAGGTCCCGACGGGGTCGGGGATGGTGTCGATGAGGGCCGCAACTTCATCCGGGTCGTTCGAATCGAGGACACCCGCGATGGCAGAGGCCATCTTGGCTCCCTGGTCGCGCACATTATCGGGAGGCCCGTAGCAGCCGCGGCAGGGTACGCCGGCCTGGACGCATTTCGCACCGCATCCCGCGCGGGTCGCGGGGCCCATGCATATCATCCCCTGCTCGAGCAGGCAGATCTCAGGATCCTGGATGATCTCATGAGGACGGACGAACTTCCGGATCTTTTTCACTTCACGCTTGCGGGGGCATTCCTCGCAGCAGGCCCGGACGTCGGCGCCAAGGACCGATCCCTTCGCCGGAAGGGGCTTGCCGTCCCTCAGGATTCCGATGACTACGTCCACCACTTCCTTGATCCGGTCGGGCTGAGGGGGGCAGCCGGGGATGATGTAATCCACGTCCACGACCTGAGGCAGCGTCCGAACCGTGTTCCACAAATGGGGCAAGACCAGCGTCCCGGCCGGTACCCGCCACTCCGTCTGCGGCCGAACCTTCTCCGGGTTTATCGTGGACGGAGATTCGTCATAGACATAGCGCTGGATCGCCTCGGACGTCGTGAGATTCGCCAGGCCCGGGATGCAGCCGTCGGAGGCGCACGAGCCAAAGGCGCACAGCAACACGGATTTGCGCCGGAGCAGCTTGGCCAGCTCGTAGTTCTCCGAGTTGCGGATCGCCCCGTTGAAGAGGGTCAGCGTGATCTCCCCATCCTGCATCGCTTGGACGTCAGCATACTTGAAGTCCGTCGCGCAGGGCCAGAATACAATGTCGAAGATATCGGCGATCTCGAGAACCTTCAGTTCCGTGTCGAGCACGGCAATCTCACACCCCCCGCAGGATGCCGCCCAGTAGAGAGCCAGCTTCGGTTTGGCCATGTTCACCTCACTCGTTCGCAGTGGGCGTCGGCGGAAACCCTGTCGAACTGCCAGTCCTGAAGGCAGAGCGGCCCCAGGGCACGCACCTGGTCCGTGAACTCGGTCACCACCTGCGTGAAGCGGGTCCCCTCGGAGGCTGAGACCCACTCCAGGCGGATCCTCCGGGGATCGACTCCCATCTGCTCGGCCAACTTCCGCGTCAGCGGAAGGCGGCGCTGGCACTTGTAGTTACCCTCGCTGTAGTGGCAGTCGCCCGGGTGGCAACCGAGCACCAGGACGCCATCCGCGCCCTGAGCCAGAGCCTGGAGGATAAAATTCGGATCGACACGCCCCGAGCACATCACCCGGATGACCCGGAGGTTAGGGGGATACTTCATCCTCGCCGTTCCCGCCAGATCGGCGCCCGTGTAGGAGCACCAGTTGCAGAGGAAGCCGACAAGCTTGGGCTCGAAGCTCATACAAGTATCCCCTCGATCTCGGCGTAGACTTGTTGGTCTGAGAAGTGCAGCGCGCTGATCGCGCCGGCGGGACAACCGGCGACGCATGTGCCGCACGCCTTGCAAAGAGCCGCGTTGATGCTCGAGACTTTGAGCGCTTCGTCGAAGCTGATGGCCGAGTAGGGGCACAGGTCGTTGCACATCTTGCAGCCGCTGCACAGCTTAGCGTTAATCACGGCGCAGGCGGCATCCATCTCGACCTCGCCGCGGACCATCAGCGACATGGCCAGTGCGGCCGCTGCGCCGCCCTGCGCAACCGAGTCCGGGATGTCCTTCGGGCCCTGGCAGGCGCCGGCGATGAAGACGCCGTCGGTGGGTGTCGAGACCGGCCCCAGCTTCGGATGGCGTTCGATGAAGAAACCGTCCGCGCCGACCGACACGCCGAACCTCCGCCCGGTCTCCTTCGCGTCGCTGCGTGCCTCCAGGGCTGTGCAGAGAATCACCATGTCCACCGGGATCTCCCGGAACCGCGCCGCCAGGGTGTCCTCGCAGCGCACCAGCAGGTTTCCCTCCTTCTTCCAGGCGCCCGAGGCCGGTACGACCTCCGCTCCCTTGCCGCGGATCACATTGACCCCCTCGGTCAGGATCCTCTGGAAGAACTCCTCGTACCCCTTTCCGAACGAACGCAGGTCGATGTAGAGCTGGTAGACCTCGGCGCTGGTCTTCTCCTTTACCAGATGGGAAAATTTCAGCGCGTACATGCAGCAGACGCGGCTGCAGTAGGCATGGCGGTTCGAGTCGCGGCTGCCGATGCAGTGCAGGATAGCGATCGCCCGCGGCTCCTGCCCGTTCTCGAGCGCGATCCTCCCGCCGGTCGATCCCGCGGCGTTGTTCATCCGCTCGAACTCCATGGAGGTGATGACGTTGGGCAGCCTCCCGTAGCCGTACTGTTTCAGGGTGCCGGGGTGGAGATCCTGAAAGCCGGTCGCGAGGATCACCGTGCCGACCTCAACCTCCTCGATTCGATCCACGTCCTCGTGGTTGATGCACTCCTTGGGGCAGACCTGTGCGCAGATCCGGCAGCCTCCAGTCCGGAAGTGCACGCAGTATTCCGGATCGATCCGCGGGACGTTGGGCACGGCCTGCCGGAAGGGGACCGAGATCGCGGCGTTCGGGCCGAGCGCGATCTCGTCGTGGACTATCTCCCGGTGAGCTCTCTCCTCCATCGCGATGTGGCCCGTTGGGCAGAGCGCCGCGCAGGCCCCGCACAGGATGCAGGCTTCGGACGCCGCGTCGAAGGGAGTGGTGACATAACGGGTGGCGCCCCTCGAAGCGAACCCCAGTGCCTGCGCTCCCACAATCTCATCGCAGACACGCACACACAGCCCGCAGAGAATGCACGTGTCCTCACCCCAGCCCCACCGCGGAGCGTCCACACCGAGCTTCGCGCCGAGAGCCTCCAGCACCGGCATCGGCGCGCAGCGGCTGGCCATCATTTCGAAATTCATCCGCCGCGCGGCAAGCACCCGCGGCGAGTGGGTGAGGACCTCGAGGCCCGCTTCCGCTGGGAAGTTGCATGAGGTCACCATGCGCATACGCCCCCGGTGGTCCTTCACCTCCACGCAGCAGATCCGGCAGGCCGCGTACGGGGTGACGTACTTGTAGTAGCAGAGGGTCGGGATCTCGATCCCAAGCGCCGTGGCTGCCTGGAGGACGTAGGAGCCCTCCTCTACCTCGGTCCGCCGGCCGTCAATCGTGATGGACACCTGTGCCATGCCGTCTCTCCTACTGGGCTACCGCCGCGGCCTTCCGCTGCGTCATCGGTTTCCAGACGTCTCGGGCGGCGTGCTGGATCGCATCGGCCTCGCTCCTGCGCACGCGGACAATCGCGTCGAACTGGCAAACCTGGTAACAAGCGTCGCACTGGATGCACTTGGACTGATCGATCACCTGCAGGTTCTTTGCGCCGCCGCTGATCGCCTCCGACGGGCAGGCCTTCACGCATTTTGCGTCGCCGACGCACTTCTCGTTGATCGCGTAGCCGACCAGGTCCCGGCAAACTCCGGCCGGGCAGCGCTTCTCGCGGATGTGCGCATCGTATTCCTTTCGGAAGTACCGCAGGGTCGAGAGCACCGGGTTCGGAGCGCTGCCGCCGAGCTGGCAGAGGCTGGTATCGATCAGAGTCGCCGAGATCTCCTGAAGTGTCTGGACATCTTCGTCCTTCCCCTGCCCGCGGGTGATTCGCTCGAGGATGTCGTGGAGCATGCGCAACCCCTCGCGGCAGGGCAAGCACTTGCCGCAGGACTCCTCGATGAGGAAGTGGATGAAGTATTTGGCCACATCCACCATGCAGGAGTCTTCGTCCATGACAATCATGCCGCCCGAGCCCATCATGGAGCCGGCCTTGGTCAACTCGTCGAAGTCCACAGGCAAGTCCAGCAGGCTCGTCACGGCCTCGTCCTCCCGGATCTCGCTGCTGGCGACCATCGATTCGTGTACCTGCTCGTCGAGCGTTTCCACAATCAAGGTCCCGCCGGAGGGGCCTCCGGTTTGGACGGCCTTGAACTTTTTCTTCCCGGGCACGCCGCCGCCGATGTCGTAGAGGATCTCCCGCAGCGTAATCCCCATCGGCACCTCGACGAGGCCGGTGTTGATGATCTTGCCCGTCAGCGCGAACAGCTTGGTTCCCTTCGAACGCGCCGTGCCGATGGCCGAGTACCACGCGGCGCCATTTTCGATGATCAGCGGGACGTTCGCCCAGGTTTCGACGTTGTTCAGGTTCGAGGGCTTGTTCCACAGGCCATACTCGACCGTGTGCACGTATTTCGGCCGCGGTTCCCCGATCTTTCCCTCGAGCGAGGCCATCAGGGCCGTGGATTCACCGCAGACGAACGCTCCCCCTCCGCGACTGACATGGATGTCGAAGTCGAAGCCGCTGCCAAGGATGTTCCTCCCGAGCATGCCCAGCTCGCGCGCCTGCCTGAGCGCAATCGAGAAGTTGGTCACGGCCAGCTTGTATTCGTCGCGGACGTAGATGTATCCCTCGTGAGATCCGATTGCGTAGGCGCCGATGATCATTCCCTCGATCACCGAGTGCGGGTTGCCCTCCAGGACGGACCGATCCATGAAGGCGCCGGGATCCCCCTCGTCCGCATTGCAGATGACGTATTTTGGCTCGCCTTTGGCCTTGCGGCAGGTTTCCCATTTACGTCCGGCCGGGAATCCGCCGCCTCCCCTCCCGCGCAGACCCGAGGCCTTGATCTCCTCGATGATCTCCTCGGGTTTCATCGTGAACAGGGCTTTGAGCAGGGCTGAATATCCTCCCAGAAGGACATAGTCGTCCACACAGGTCGGGTCCATCAGCCCGTTCTTGCCGAGGACCAGCCGCATCTGCTTGCGGTAGAACGGGACATCTGCTTCGCGGACGAACCGCTGCTTGGTCTGGGGGTCGCGATAGAGGAGCTTCTGGACGATCTGGCCGTGCTTTATCGTCTGGTCCACGATCAAGCCGACGTCGTTCGGCGTGATCTGCTGGTAGAAGATCTCGGCAGGGCGGATGACCAGCAGCGGCCCCCGCTCACAGAAGCCGCGGCAACCGGTCAGCTTGAGCCGGACGGCGCCCTCGAGTCGCTCCGCTTCGATCTTCTTCTGGAACGCCTCGGCGACTTCCTCGCATCCGCAAGCCCGGCACCCGGTCCCGGCGCACAAGGCTATGGTCGGGACGTTGCCGTCCTGGTTCGCTTGGAGTTGAGCGCGGTAGAGGTTCAGCTCCTCGGGCGAGTTGATGAGCATCATGGCTCGTGCCTCATGGGATCCTCACCGGGCCGCCGTTCCGTACCGCCTCCAGCATCTTGTCCACCCCGGAGACGGTCAGGTGGCCCCAGCATTTGTTGTCCGCGACGACGACAGGCCCGAGCGCGCAGGCTCCGACGCAGTTCACCGTCTCGAGCGTGAACTCCCCGTCTTTCGTTGTTTGACCCCGCTCGATCTTCAGGTCCCGCTCGAGCTTCTCGACGATGCTCCGGGAGTTGCGAACGTGGCAAGCGGTGCCGGTGCAGACGCAGAGGTGGTGGCGGCCGCGCGGCTCGAGGCTGAAGGCCTTGTAGAAGGTCGCCACGCCGTAGATCTGCGAGAGGGCGATGTCCATGTGCTGGCCGATGACCTCCATCGCCTCTCGCGGCAGGTGGCGGTATTCCCGCTGAACTTCCTGCAGGATCATGATTACGGCGGTCGGCCTCGCCTCGTAGGTTTGGATGATCCGCTCCACGTTGGCGCGCATCTGCGCCTCAATCATGGCTCCCCCTCCTCTCTTCGGTCAAACCCGCTCGGCTGACGCGCCCCAGGTGTTTGAGATCCGACGCCAAGGCTCGCGGCGTTCCCTCGCGGTAGACCCGCCCCCCGAGGACCATCCGACGCTGCGTCGGGTAGGGCCGCGATGGACAGGCTTCGTAGCAGGTCCCGCAGCTGTTGCACTTCGAGACGTCCACGAAGCGGGCCTTTCGGCGGATGTGGACCTTAAAGTTGCCGATGTAGCCTTCGACCTGCTCAATGTCGGACCATGTCATCAGTCGGATGTTGGGATGCTGCCCCACGGAGACCATTTTCGGCGTCAGGATGCAGGCCGCGCAGTCCAGTGTCGGGAAGGTCTTGTCGAAGTTCGCCATGTGCCCGCCAATCGAAGCTTCCCGCTCAACCAGAACCACCTTCATGCCCGCGTCGCCGAGCTGAAGCGCGGTCTCGATCCCGGCGATGCCCCCACCCACGACGAGCGCCCGGTTGCGGATCTGCACGCGGCGCATCTCGAGCGGCTCCTGCAAGGCCACTCGCCGGACCGCGGCGCTGACGAGGGCTTTGGCCTTCCCCGTTGCCGCAACATGGTCCGTCGTGACCCAGGAGACCTGCTCCCGGATGTTCGACATGGCGAAGAGGTAACGGTTCAGCCCCGCCTTCTCCACCGCTTTGCGAAAAGTCGGTTCGTGCATCAGGGGGCTGCAGGCCGCCACAACGACGCGGGTCAGGTTGTGCTCGCGGATATCCTTCTGGATGAGGTCCTGGCCGGGATCGGAGCACATGAACCGGTAGGTGCGCGCGACAGCCACGTGCGGCAGCTCCCCGGCGAACTTCGAGACGGCCTCGACGTCCACGGTCTTGGCGATGTTGGTCCCACAGTGACAGACGTAAACCCCGATCCGCGGGAATTCACCGGTGCCTCTGTCGCCGTTGTTTCCACTGCCGTTCATGCCGGCACCTCGCTCAGTCTGGCTGTGAGTTCGCCGGCTCCCACGATCATCTGATCCAGGAGCATTTCGCTGGGCGTGAAGCCCAGTGCGAGCCCGAGCAGCTGCGTGAAGAACAGAATGGGAATGTTGTAGTTCTCCTGGAACGCCTGACCGATCCGCCCCTGGTAGGCCTCAAGGTTCATCTGGCAAAGTGGGCAGGTCGTAAGGATTACATCCGCCGACTCCTGCCTGGCCTCGGCGAGGATGTCGCGGTTGAGCTTGAGGGCGACGTCTTCAAAGGTCGTCATCAGCATGCCCCCGCAGCAGCGCAGCTTGTTGACGAATGGAACAACGGTCGCGCCCAGGGCCGAGAAGAGATCGTCCAGGGTCCTCGGGGTCTCGGTATCGTCGAACCAACCCCTCGGGCGGACGATCTGGCAGCCGTAGTAGGGAGCGATCCGGATGCCCTCGAGCCGGCGTACGGCCTTCGCGGCAATCCCCGCGATCCCGAACTTGTTGACCAGGATGTCGAGAGGATGAAAGACATCCACTTTCGCAGAGTAGGACAGGCCCGCCGCGGCCAGCACGTCGTTGACCTGCTTCGTGTGCTCCTCCCCCCACCGCATGTGCCGGTTCACTTTGGAGAGAATCGTGTAGCAGGAACTGCACGGGGCACAGACGTTGAGCCCCATCTTCTCGGCGCCGGCGAGGTTGCGGGCGGAGATCGAGTACGCCGTCAGCTTGTTGATTGTAATGTAGGAGGTCGCTCCGCAGCAGTTCCAGTCGTCGATCTCTTTCAGGCCAATGCCCAGGCGCTCGAAGACGCGCCGCAGCGACACGTCGTACGGACGGGCGGTGGATTCGAGGCTGCATCCGGGATAATAGGCAAAATCCATCAGAGTCCCCCGATCTCTTCGGCCCGCCGCACGATCGCCTTCACCTCCCCGATCCGCTTGATGCGCTTGGGCAGCAGCCCCAGCCTCTTGCGCTTCAACATCGCGAGAGCGAAACGCTGCAATCGCGGAGAGAGGAGTGAGGCTGGGCTGGCGGTCAGGAGATACTTGATGCCAAGCCACAACTCCCAGTTCCGGCCGTACCGCTTGATGTTGTGCGAGAAAGCCTCGGCCATGACATGGCCCGGGAACGTCTTCGGGAAGACGCCCATGCGCGTGGCGACCCGTTTCAGAGCGTAAATGTTGTCCGTCACACGGATTCCCGCGGGGCAGCGGACCGTGCAGGCATAGCAGGAGGCACAGATCCAGATCGACCGGCTGCGGAGGATCTCCTCGAGAAATCCGGCGCGGAATAGGGCGACGAGCTGCCTCGGTGAGATGTCCATTGCGTAGGAGACGGGGCAGGAGCCGGTGCAGCTTCCGCACTGGATGCAGTTGCGCACCCTTTCACCGTCGGGGAAAGTATGGATCTGGTCCCAGTAGGCGGCCCGGAGATCGGCTTCCCGGCCACGAGGCTCAGTCACTATAGAATTTAACATGACCTGTCCCCTCAGTCAGCCGCGGCGGGACAGGCTGACTCCATCCTGAACAGGTGCGGAGGAATCATGAGGTTCCCCTCATGATTTGTCTTATCCATCTCTAATGCGAAAGGTCTCACAAGTCAAGCATGATCCGCTGGCAGCTGCGATTGAGACGCTGAACGCATTCTGAGATTTTGCGCGCTGCATTGCTTTTTCGGGTACTGTCAAATTGGGCCAGCTTCAGTGACAATGGACGGAGGGAATCTCCATATTGATATTCTAGTAACGAAACGCAGAGACTGTCGAGCCGCTAAACGCTTCTTTCGTAAGGCATTGAAACATCAAAGTCAGGTGCCTTGGCAGCTCGTAACCGACAAGCTTCGCACGTACGGGGCTGCACACCGTGAGATCTTTCCTTCGGTGATGCATCGTTCGGAAGGTATCTTCTCAAATCAGCTCACCATCGACTCCTCCGTGATCGAGCCTTCTTTGAATGGAGAGATTCGACGTGTGCCTGCTGAAAGAGGGGCAAAGATGCCGTTTGCTGCGGCCAAAATCGCTCCGTGGTCATTAACTTGACAGCACCCCCGCTTGTGCACGTGCTTGGGTGCGCGGAGCAATAAAGAAATCGACTCCTGATGTCGCAATCACCACCGGTGAAGGATCTCCATCTTTGTTGCCTGCCTATTCTATGGAACCGTTAAGCCCATAGCATCGCTCCAGGGTCCATAGCCTGCACTATTCCAGGTCTGGATCCACCACTGCGCTCCGCCTGATGCAAGCGTGGTCGATGGAGCGATGAAGCAGACACCGCTGCCGGAAGCGCACGTTGCCTCTGCGGCGGTATACCACGTGGCGATTCTCGTTCCAGTGCTGTCGTTCACCCAGAGGTAATACCACGTGGCGTTGGGGACCGCATTCCAGGTATAGGTGGGATTCCTCTGGGATATCGTGCCCCAAGGGGCAATAAGCGTCGCCGCCCCAGGCAAGTGACCTGAAACCACAAACGTCATCCCGTCGCTCCAAGGGCCATATCCGGCGGTGTTCCAGGTTTGAATCCACCACCGCGCCGCTCCCTGCGGCAGAATGGTCGGGGAACTGACAGAACAGGTTCCTGAACCTGAAATGCATCCTGCCTGCGCCGCCGTGTACCACTGCGCAACCTTCGGACTGCTCGCAGCGTCGTTAATCCAAAGGAGGTACCAGGTTGATCCCGAGACGGCGTTCCAGGCAAAAGCGGGTGTTGAGGCAGAGATGGATCCCGCTGGTGAGAGGAGGACTGCAGCCGCCGGCAAACCTCCTGATATGGTGAACTCCATTGTGTCGCTCCAAGGGCCATCACCTGCCGTGTTCCACGTTTTAATCCACCACCTGGCGGCGCCTGCAGCGAGGGCTGTGGATGGTGAGATCGAGCAGACGCCCGTTCCGGCCGCACAACCGCATTCCGCTGCGGTGTACCACACTATTACCTTGCCCGAATTAACCGCACTGTCGTTAACCCAAAGCTGGTACCAGGTGGCGGTCGGAACGGCATTCCATGAGTAGGTCGGTGTCGCGGTGGAGATCGTTCCTGAAGGAGAAAGGAGCGTGGCTTTTCCCGGCGGCTGTAAACTCAGCCTCCCTGCCTTCCAATAGTTCTCGTTCAGCTGTGTGAAATCGTAGTTTGCATCGATCTGGTGCTGGATCCATTGGGACTCATCGCTTCCCTGATTCGCCACGTAGCTGGGAGCGGCGTTGCCGACGATATTTATTCCGATCAGTCCTGCCTGGATCGTACCCGCAGTATCTTTCGCGAGCACCAGCCGGGCGCCGGGAGCGGCTCCGGAGCAGGCCGATACCGTGATAGTCGTGGCTGATTCGGACCTGGTAATCTGGTCGGAGATCGCATAGTCCGGTTGGGTTCCATAAGGATTGACCGCCATGACGGTCCCGCTGACATTATAAAGCAGCCGGATTGTACCGGAAGTGCCAGGATTCAGCCACGCATGGCAAAAATTCCAGGGGCTGCCCTTCATCCCCCAGGAAATGTTAAAGGGCGCCTGCTGCTGAATCATGACGAAGTTTACGTTTGTGATATTTCTATTTCCGCCCGAGATTCCCAGAACCGTTCCGGCATAGGGATCATTCGTACTATTCCCGCCCGCAACATACCAACTGGGGCTCGAAGGATTCACGGTCGACCAGTCCTCTACATTCTCCTTCGCGAAAACCCGATAGTATCCGGCGATGGGAACCGGGATAGTAAAGGTTTTGGATACGCCCCCAAAGGTCTGGGTCATGAAGGTCCTGCCGTTTAGAGTGTTCACGGCGTAGACGGTTGCTTCCACGCTGGTTGAATTGCTCAGTGTCCCCGAAATGGTATAGGGTTCCGAAGACGAAACGGGCCAGAGATAGCTTAGCTGTGCACGGTCCAACTCACTGAAGGCAAGAAACTCGTAGTCATCCCACGCGGGAGTTCCGCAATGCATCGCGGAATCCACTACCGGAATGTGGGTCAGACGCAACGCGTGCCCGATTTCATGAATCAATGTACTCAGTTTCAGGGAATAAAGGCCTGCCTTGGTGTTGTAGAAGGCATAGCCCCCCTGCCATTGGCCCTGACTGTTGGTGCGGTAGCCGCCGAGGCCCGCTTCTCCCGATCCAAACGCAAGGTCGCCGTTCAATACTACATATATGCATCCCGGCTCGTTGGTTTCGGCCGTACTGCTATAGGAATCCAGGGGGGTGGCGCCGTCATAACTAAACCCGATATTTGCGGTCGGAACCGATTCCCACAGGGCGAAGCACTTCTTGATTTTCTCGATAATAACATTTGGAGTAGGGACGGTGGTCCGGCTGACGGAATTCCACATTTTGGGTGTGATTTTATACCTGATCAGCTGGGTTCCCGACGGCTTGGAAGGATAGATGGTGTGATCGGCTTCGCCAGTGCACGATGGATACACGGGGTAATTGATGCTCGGTGATTCTTCACACAGGCTCCTGCCGACGTTGTTCATTCCTATTGCCTCGCCGCGCCATAGGGCCGCGGCCGGCATGAGCAGGAGCAAAAAAGGGACGATAATCAGGCATGATGCAAACTCATGCAGAAAGAAGGATGATCGATGGTGCTCGCGATTGCTCATAGGAGGGCTCCTTTGAGCGGAGTGCACTTCATGAAAGACAACTTTATTTGCGATGCTAGCGCAGGGGTGGGCATTAGTCAACAATGGCACAAAACGGCTCCCAACCCATGGAATAGGATATTGCATCGGGCTGCCGAGAAAATGGGATCGAGGATCAGGGACCGGAAAGACTCAGCATTTTCGTGCACGCAAGTACTCCGAAGGCGGCGTGAGCGGCCGCCTTGAAAATAACCCTGACATCGCGGAAGAGTTCTCAGTGTCTCGAGCGCATGCGGGATTCGGGCCCAGTCTACTTTTGTCTTATCCAGTTTGTCACGTCTGCGAGGACCCTGAGACGAAACATCGGCAAAGTGCGCCATGATGTCTGCGCGCAATAGCGGGGAAATCGGCTCGGACCTGATTGAGGCCAGTTCGATCAGCAGACGAGCGTAAGTGTCGTCTGCCATGAAGTACCTCCCGGGAGTTGTGACTCCGCCGGTGTCGAGATTGAGGTTTGGTATCTTCAGGGTGCTCTCCCGAAGTCTCAACAGCAGGTCCCGGTAATCCTGGAGCGCAACGTTGAAACTGGCCTCAAACATCTGCTCGGTTTCAGGCGTCGGGGAATCGCTTGCGAAGGAGAGGGACCATGCTGGACTCCCAGGCTGCATCCACCAGCGTTTCATGTGAAAACACTGAATAGGCCCAGAGATCCGTGGGCAGACCCAGCAAAACCAGGTAGGCCAACGTGAGAACCAAGCCCTGCTGCAAGATCATCCGATGCCACATGAGAGGTCGACCGTTGCTCATTTCACCGCCACAAGGATGACAGGTCTACAGAAAACATCATGAACCATCGTGCGCTCAGCCATCGAGTTACCCCCTGGCACTCACCTGACAAGGCGAAACCTCTATCCTATTCGAACTGAATTCTCTCTCTCCCCCGACGGAAGATATCTCACATTCAGCGCGGGCAAAGACGGAGCAGAATCCGGAGTTCATGGGGTGTGATCCCATCCGTGGTTACGATCTCCATCGGGATGGCCGTCGGTTTCTATTCACAAGGGTCAGGCAGCGGCCGGGATCTTTTGAGATCACCCGCCTCAACCTGGTTCAGAACTGGCTCGAGGAACTCAAGCGCCTCTGCCCCACAAAATAAACGCAATTGACCGCGGACTCTTCGCCATCACAACCATAGATGAAAACACCTATTTAACCCTGGGCTCCCAAAAGTTGGGTTCTGACTCCAACCCATCAGACGATGAGTGGCTGAGCCAAACCTGGTTTTACACCATACGCGGCGGTTAATGCGGAAGCCGGCAATTCACAATTCAATATCCAGCAATCTCGTTTGGGCTTACAATTTCAATGTGGGCGAAGTCATGTTCCAATAAGTGTTGTTGAGCAGGCATGGGAACCCGGGCAGTATAACCCGCGGATTGCCCGGATGACTTGAGTCGAGCTGATCTCCTGAAACCATTTTTTTGCACTGGGAGGTGGCTATGTCCGGCTTCGCGCGGAAGAATGCGGACGGCACATCTGAAACAAACCGTCCTTGCCGGATCCACAGGCGCACATCCCCTCGCTCGTTTCTCCTTTTCTGTATCGCGGCAGTGCTTTTAGTTTCTCCTCATAGGGCTGGTGCCAAAGTTCTCCAGGATCCAAGCCTGGTGGATCTTTCCCGTCTGAGTGAGATTGAGAGCTGGGGGTTCTCCCGGGAAGAGTATTTATCACTGGTGAATAAATGCGCCAATCTCAATACAAGACAGGAGAAGATCGTTGGGTTGATGCTCGAAGATCCATCTTTGGTCCAACCCGAGCGAATCCTTGTCCAGCAGGCCCAGCGGCGGATTGAAAACGAGCTTTATATGCGGCGGGCTGCAGTCCGCAACCTCTCGCCAGAACAATTCCGCCAGCAAGGGATCCACACCCGGATGATCCATGCTGTTCAGAACGAACTGGACGCTACGGCCCGCCTGGTTGAAAACATGGAGCAGAGGGCGTCCAAAGCGCTGGGAACCCCCACGAGACAGAACCAGGGCTACCAACCTCAGCCCGGAAACAGGACCCGCTTAAGGAATGCCCCAAATGATCTCGGCAATGTCCCGCTCGATCAGCAGCCTGAGATAAACCGTCAGGCAACCGGCCGGGTGAATGGGGGTGAGAGTCCCCGTCAGGGTGCCGAGAATGAAAATGTGACAAGGCCGGCGGTTCCCTCCGGGGGAACTGCCGGCTCCGCAGCCGGATCGACGACAAAGGCACCACCTGTAACACCTGAACCACCGCCCTGGAATCCCAGCTACACGGGCCCGCCGAGCATGAATGATCCCAGGGCCCAGGGCAACTGGACACGTCCGCCGCAGGCAGGCTCTCAGCCTGCTGCACAAGCGGGCTCGCAGTCTTCCCTCTCACAGATCAGACAGGCAGTAGAAGAGCATGGCGCCGGCGCCATCGTGGCAATGGCCAACCTGGAAACAATCATCAAGTGCATAGATGCCGGCACCACAGCTCGGGACTGCCTCTGCCAGATCATGGTCCAGAACGGAATCGCGGCATCCGCTGCCATGGCCCTTCAGCTCCTCTCAGCCGGCACGATTGTCAAATTGGCTTTGATCGGCGAAGTTGGTGCGTACATCTACCTGGCATATCAATTGGAGGACGCGCTTTACAGGGTGGAGGATTGGGCTTCAGCGGAATGGAATCGCTACCAAATCGAACGCAACAGAAGAGAATGGACAGAGCGCAACCTGAGAGTCAGGGAGCCGGGCGAAGACATCGAAGCGCTGCGCCGGCGCATCCACTCCACTCTCGAACCTCTTCTCTACGCAGTCACTTCCGGGTGCAGGGAACTTGAGGATCAGGCAGCAAAAGCTGCCCGATCCGGATCTGCTGCCAGGGAAGAAGCGGAGCGACTGCCTCTTGCCGAAGCCATCGAAGCTTATAAGCAATATGAAGAAAAAACCTTTAGCTTGATCCTCCGGCAAGGCAGACAGGGCGAAGCGGCGGAGAAAATCCGGCAGGCACTCGATCTCATCAGGCAGGAACTTGGCCGAGCCGCGGCTTTGGCTGAGAATTGCGACACCGCGGAGTCCGCCAAAGCCGTTGCCGACAAACACAAATCGGCCGTCCAGGCACTTCAATCCATACGCCAATTCTCCGCGGAAGCGCAAGCCCTTGCCGAGTCCAAAGATAGTACTGTTTCCGGGATGCAGCACGTCCGCACCACCTTAACGGAGGCCTTTGCGATGAGGGACCGGATCAGCAGTCTTGTATCCGAGCCAGCCTCGCATCAACAGATGGAAACCACGGCGGCCAGTGTAAACGCCGCGATGCAACAGCTCCAGGAACAGGGCGCCAGGCTCGCAAACGAAGTTCGGGCGCTAAGAAGGGCTTTTCCCGAAAACCTGGAAACAGAGACCAAAGCCCGCCTGCGCGAGCTTGTGCAGGAAGTCGTCCGCATTCAGGGTCAGGCATCCTGTGATACGGAGCCGATTCTCGGACGTTATGCCAGCGGAATGGGGGACGCAATTGACGCCAAACTGGAGGCCGAGAACCGGCTGAGACCGGTAGAGGCTCTCTATACCGATCTCTCACGTCTGCCTCCGGGTAAGCCGGCAGTCGCGAATGACCTTCAAGAAATGGTTCAGCAAGCCGAAGCGCTGCTTCTCGATCACCAGGATCTTCCGCAGATCGCGATAAAGTGTCTACAACTGGCCTCCAATTCAGGATCAAACCAGCCCCAGGGCGGCGGGGACCGCCGGACGGATCCCGGTGAAGCGCCCGCCGGCGGTGATTTCACCGATGCAGGTACCAAAGTCAATGCTGTCACAGTGAGGTCGGGCGGCCAGGAGCACGCGCCTGAGAAAACCCCGGCCAAGCCTCCAGCGACATCCGACGTCACCCGCCAGTCTGATACAAACCGTCAGGATCCGGGATTCTCTGATGCCGGCACCAACGTGAGCCGGCTGAACCGCCAATCCGAAACCGTGACTTACTTCGAACGGCCATGGATGCCGCTCAGCTGGAAAACCGGCGGCAACAGCACCGAGGTGAGGGTGAATATCTATGAGACCGCCTCCCGCCTCGGCTGGGCCGCGGCGCTGGCCGAGTTTACGGATGGAGTGGCAGATCCGATGATCGCGGATCATCTGCGGGCGGCAACCAACCATGTCCTGGCAGTGAACCGGAATGCCTTCGGTCCGCTGAAACCATGGCCCGATTGGCAACAGATCCAGGCCCGGCACGAAGAATGGGCACAGCGTATCGCCCAAGGCAGCCGGGCGAGCCGGGATTATTTCCGCAAGGGGCTTCACGATACCATCCTGGGCCACGGCACGGCTCTGGCACGTGCCCTGGCCTATCAGGCTGCAGGAGAGCTGGAGCAACGTGAAAACTGCGATTCCTATTACTTCCGGATCGGGTATCACCTGGCCTACGCAGCCCAGTCACTGAATCTTGCGGCAGAAGGCAAAGCAAACAGCGCGGCCGACCTCTGGATTCAACGAGTGATCAGTCGCGGTCAAAGCAACGCTCAAACCGCAGCCAACTATATCCAGGATCTCCGGAAGGTCAAACCTGCCACCGGCTATTGCATCGATCTTATGCCCGTGCAGACCACAGCGCTTCGCGCAGCCAGCGGACACAACATTCCCGGGGAGAACGCAGCCGCGGCGATCAAGGCATGGAACGACGTATTAGCTCTCTTGAGCGGCGCCGGAATGCAAACTACTTGGGAGTGCAGCGGAGAACTGGAAGGCATGTGGGTGAGCACCCGGGGCAATCCATTCGTATACCGTTTTGTGAAAAAGGGTGACGCCTATGAGGGAATATTCACCCATGTCAATCCAGGCTCAAAGCGGCTGGGGTATGAAGAGGGAAAAACTTATATCTGGGTTCAAAAATTGGATGATCGCAACTATCGGGGAAAACAACTGATGCATCGTTGGCCGGGACACCAGGGCGACACCTGGCCTTACGGCGTGACGGTATTGGGTGACTATTTTCTAGCCGGCGTGCAAACCTGGACGCGGATCAAGCCGGGCGACGTTTCAAAGATACAACTGATCCGCTCTGGACAGCAGGACTACTTCATTATCCCCGGCTATCCGAAAATTGAGTCTGCCGATACCGTACCGGACTGCCGGAAGGGACCTGTTTCAGACCAAAACCCGGCGGGAAGGCGCCCGGGTGAAGCGGGAGGGAATTCGATCAAACTGCTCGATCAGAGACCGCAATGAGCCCAAGGTAGATTGACAATTTATGGAAAAGCGATCTTCGATCTTTCGATCCTGCCTTGCAGCCTTGACATCAATGATGCTGCTATTGCATCCCGCCATGAGTCTCCCCGCCGAAGACACCATTCTCTACAACAAAAGACTTATCGAACAGGAGCATCGCTATGCCGAGGCCCTGGCCAACCTGCAAAAGGCCGCGGCCAAGAATAGCAGATCCGCGCCGCTGCAGTACTGGCTGTCCATCGCCTACTTTAAGAACGACCGGTTTCCCGAAGCGGCCGAGGCCATGGAAAGAGCTTTTTCACTCAAGCTCTATAAGACCTACCTTATTTCCGCCTATGAATACCTGGGGACCTCTTACCATCGCATCGGCCATTATCAGAGAGCTTTAAATACCTTCGACAATGCCCTGGCCATCGATTCGAAAAATTTAGGGGCCCGCTTCGGGCGCGCCGAGGCTCTGCAAAAAATGTTGAGGCTTAACGAGGCGCTCGCCGACTACAATCAGGTGCTGATCCAATCGCCTCACGCCGCGGGCGCCCTGGAAGGAAGGGCATGGGTTTACTTCAAGATGGAGATCCTTGACAGAGCTGTGGCGGATTTCTCCGCAGCTATCGAGGAGAGGGGAGCCAAGGATCTCAGTGTCTTGGATCTGTACCGCGGCAGAGGATTAGCGTACCAAAAGAGGGAGGATTGCCGGGCGGCCGTGGAAGACTTTCGGCAGGCTTTGATAATTGCCGGAGGCAAGGCGCCACAGGCCTTAGCAGGTATCCTACAGCCCCTGGGGTGGTGCCGCTATGGGCTTGGTGAGTTCCAGAAAGCATTGGCCGATTTCCAAAAAGCGCTGTCCCACCTGGGTCCGGATCAGAAAATGATCAAAGTCGATCTGATACGGGGTACGGCCTTCGCACACCTGGGGCTGGGAGATGCCACCTCGGCCTTTCGCTCTATCGAGGAGGCGAGGAAAGCCGCCGAGAGAGACAACGGCTATGATCCTGACTTCGATCTGGCACTGATCCATTACGCGAATGGGAACCCAAGTACATCCCGCGAGCATTGGGGCAATCGTGGATTCATCGGTCTGGAGGTTATGGATGCAAAGTCCGATGCCGGCACCGGCGTAATGGTGACGGGGCTCCGGGCCAATGGCCCTGCCGAGCGGGCGGGGATCGTGAAGGGTGATCTGATTGTTCGTTTGGCCGGAGTTGCTCTTACTGATGTACGGAGTCTTACGGCGGCTTCGCGAATGTTGAAACCAGGTGATTCCGCGGATGTTGTCGTACTCCGGAATGGAGCCGAAAAGAAACTCAGGCTGAAAGTGGCTTCGTTCGAAGAGCAAATCGCCGGGGAAAAACTGCTCGCACCCATTGTGGCGGCAAGAGTCGCCGCCGGTCCTGCCCCAGCCGCCGGAAAGGTTTCACCTGAAGCCGCTCCTCCAGGCTCAACTACAGGAGCAGATCCCCTGACGCCGGCTATCGCCAAACAGGGAGAAAAAAAAGACATCATCATGATCAACTCGATTACTGTAATCCCCGAAAAAGTGACGCCCGGGGAATTGTTCGAGGTGAAGATCGATTTCTTCGCAGAGTCATTGCAGCAGCAGCAGAAGAGTCTGGCTGTAGCTCTCCTGTATACCATTTCCAGGAATGGCCAGGTCGTAAAACGCTTCGATCCTGAGACATTCGATATCTTGAACGGAGAGCCTACCATTTTGCACAAGAAAACCCGCGCATCGAAAGCGTCTGGTGATTACGAGCTCCATTTCGAATTGCAGTTCCAGGGCCAGTTGGCCCAAAAAAGCGTAGCCCTGCAAATCCGATGAAACGGCAACCCGGCCGCACAGTTTGGCGTACACCCAGGTACCCGGGTTGGGCGCCTTCCCTATTGCTATAAAGGCTCGAAATCCCTACAGTGGAATCACACCCAACCGGATGGGCAACAGACTGGAGCCGGCCATGTTGAAAACAAAATGCCCGCTGCTTGTATTGTCCACTCTCATCCTGAGCGCTGCCGTTCTTTCGTGTCATTCGGACCATGCTTCCGTGAAAGTATGGGAAGAGGCGGTCACCCTCCCGACTTATATGATCGGGGCACCGTTGACTATTCCCATGTTTTATCACGGCAGGGCATACCAGGGAGCTCAGGGACATTTTTATCCCTATCCCGTTCAGGACAAGCTGACCTATGTTCGGCGGGACAAGATCTACAAAATGCTCTACCTTGAGAACAGGTACGTAAAGATCGGCGTTCTTCCCGAGATCGGCGGTCGCGTCTTCTACGCCTTAGACAAAACCAACAACTACCATTTTTTTTATAGCGCCAGCGTGATCAAACCCGGACTCGTGGGGATGCTCGGTGCCTGGCTGGACGGCGGTATCGAATGGAATATTCCCCACCACCACAGGCCATCCGCCTACCTGCCTGTGCAGTACAGGCTCGAGGAAAATCCGGACGGCAGCAAGACAATCTGGGTTGGAGAAATGGAGCTGAATCACCGCATGCGGTGGGTGGTGGGTTTGACACTGTATCCTGACGCTTCCTATATCCAAGCTACATTCCGGCTCATCAACCAGACTCCGGTTTCCAATTCGTTTTTATACTTCGCCAACGTGGGGGTTCACGCCAACGAACATTATCAGGTGATTTTCCCCCCCAGCACTGAAATCGGCACCTACCACTCAAAAACCGAATTCGTTCGCTGGCCGGTCGCTGACGGCCGCTTTCAGGGAAAGGACTTTTCAGGGCAGGACGTTTCCTGGTGGAAAACCCATGTGGACTGGATATCCATTTTCGCCCATGAGTGCAAAGAGGACTTCTTCGGGGGGTATGACCACGGGAAAAGGGCCGGGGTTCTCTACATTGCCGACCACAACATTTCACCGGGCAAAAAGTTCTGGACATGGGGAAACGGTGATGAGGGCAAGATGTGGGATAAACTGTTGACCGAGGAGGCCGACGGGCCTGTCATGGAACTCATGGCAGGATCTTACTCTGACAATCAGCCGGATTACAGCTGGTTGCAGCCCTACGAGGTCAAAACCGTCAAACAATACTGGTACCCCTTCCAGCAGCTTGGCGGGGTAAAGAACGCCAACCTGAAGGCGGCGGTGAACTTCGAGGTCACGGATGATCGTGTCGCCAGGATGGGATTTCAAACCACGGCCGCGTATCGGGATGCAAGCGTGCTGCTTACCGGCGGTGGAAAGAAAATCTTCGAACAAGCTACTTCTATCGACCCTGGCAAGCCCTTTCTCAAGGACGTCAAACTCCCGGACGATAGCCCGGCGGGAGATCTTGCGGTTTCCCTCTTTGCCGGCGGGGAGAAACTGATTTCCTATACGCCCTACACACGCAAAAATCCCCCCTTTCCGTCGCCCGCTGCCCCTCCTATTCCGCCCGCGGAGGCAAAATCCAACGAGGAGGCTTATCGCGCCGGTTTGAGGCTGCAGCAATTTTATAGTCCGGCTGCGGAGCCCTATCCCTGGTATGACGAAGTCCTCAAAAGGGATCCCGGCGATCAGAGAGTCAACACCGAGCTTGGAATCCTCTATTGGAAACGTGGAATGTTCGCGGAGGCTGAGCGAAAGCTCCGAACTGCGGTCGAGCGGGCCACGTACAATTACACACGTCCCCGGGACGGCGAACCTCTCTATTACTTAGGGCTCGTGCTCAAAGCCCAACGCAAATATGATGCTGCCTATACCGCATTCTTCGAGGCAGCATGGAGCTATGCCTGGCGCGCAGCAGCTTACCACGCTTTGGCCGAGACAGCCGGAATCCGAGGTGAATTTGACGGGGCCCTGGAGTTTCTTGAATGCTCGCTTTCGACCAACACTGCCAACACCAGGGCATCCGATTTGAAAGCGTCTCTCTTGCGAAAAAAGGGACGACTGACCGAAGCCGCAAAAGCAGCCTCGGACTCTCTTGCCGTGGATCCGCTGGACTTGTGGGCGCAAAGAGAGCTCGCCAAGGCGGGAAAAGCAAAGCCTCTCCCGATTTATTTCGCCCCCGTATCATGGAATGACGATGTTCAGCCTTACCTGGAAATGGCAATCGGATTGGCCTGCGCGGGTCTCTGGGCGGAAGGTGAGGAAGTTCTCGAAGAACTGATCGGCGCTTATCCGGACAAATCGCGCGTGAATCCAATGGTCTATTACTGGCTGGGCTATTTGAAGGAGCAATCCGGAAAAAACCTGGAAGCTGCGCACAATTATGAATTGGCCGCCACGATGCCCGCCGAGTACTGTTTCCCATTCCGCGTCGAATCCATCGAGGTTCTGAATCATGCCTCGAAGCGGAATCCAGCTGATGCGCGCGCCCCCTATTACCTTGGGAATCTTCTCTACGACCGCCAACCCCGAGAAGCCGTTAAGGCGTGGGAGCAATCGAGAAGCCTCGATGGAAAATTCGCCATGGTCCACCGCAACCTCGCGGATGCCTATGCCTGGACGGAAGGGGATTATGCGAAAGGGGCAAAAAGCCTGGAAATGGCGGTCTCGCTGGAACCGCATCCGAAATTCCTCGCTGAGCTGGACGAACTCTACGAGAGAGCCGGGGTGTCTCCGGAGAAAAGGCTCCAGATCCTGGAAAAGCACCAGGACGGCGTGCTGCAACGGGACGACGTCCTCACCCGTCAGATCGCACTCTACGTCCTTTTGGGCAAATATGACAGGGCGCTTGAATTGCTCCGCAGCGGACACCATTTCACCGTTTGGGAAGGCGGCAGGCGCTATTCGGCTCATGTCTCCTATCAAGATGCCAACCTGCATAAAGGCCACCAGCACCTGAAGGCCGGAAATTTCAAAGAAGCGCTCCAGTACTACAAGGCGGCGTCAGAATATCCGGATAACTACTCGACGGGAAGACCGCGCGACGGCGGCCGCGCACCTGTGATCGACTATTTCATGGGTGCGGCCTGCGAGGGTTTGGGTGATGCTGACAAGGCCAAGGCTTATTATGAAAAATCCGCTGCTATTCCGCCTCCGGCCTTTTCTGCAAGCCGAGAGAGTCGAGCATACGGGCCAGAGATTCTCTTCTATCGGGGTTCTTCCTTGCGCAAGCTGGGGCGGAATGCTGAGGCAGAACAAATATTTGAGAAACTAAGACGTTCCGGGCAGGAGACCTTGCAGGCGGGAGCCGCCGGCCGCCCTGATTACTTCGCCAAATTTGGTGAGCGGGAGTCCAGGGAGGTGCAATTGGCGCAGGGGCACTACGTTCTCGCCCTCGGCTACCTGGGATCTGGCAGACGAAAAGAGGCAAAGAACGAACTCGAGCATGCAGTGAAGCTCAACGGGAACCATCTGGAAGCCCGGTATCAACTTTCCGATTTGGTGAGGTAACATGCGCCGGATTCCGCCAACTCAGGCGGCTGACCGAGGCATGGGAGCAGATTCAAAGCCTGGAGGGAGACATGAGCCTGGAAAGACTGGCATCGTTTTCGATCCTGGCACTCGTCACTGTCATGGGCGCATCATCGGCTACCGATTACTATATCAGCCCTGCAGGCAATGATGCGGCGCCAGGCGGGCTCCGGAATCCCTGGAAGACCATCGAGCGCCTGAATCAGGCGTCGCTCAAGCCCGGGGATCGGGTGTTTTTTGAGGGCGGAAAGGTCCATGCGGGCACGATAAGGCTCGATAGCGGCGATCGCGGGAGTGCGGAGCGTAAAGTGACGATCGCATCCTATGGGAAGGGCAAAGCCACAATCGACGGAGGTCACGGGAGGGCTCTCTCAGCCGATGGCTGCAGTCACATCCAGATCCGGGGATTGCGGTTCGCCGGCTCAGGTCGTAAGGCAGGCAACAGCGAGTCCGGCATATCCATTTCCCACACCGGCGACATCGAGATCGACGACGTCGAAGTTACTGGCTTCCGCAGCGCCGGCATCCTCTTGAATGGTGTGCATGATGCTCGCATCACTCGCGCCCATGTCTTTGAAAATGGATTCGCCGGCATCTGCTCAGATGGGGATCAGTCTCGCAATCTTTATATCGCACGCTGCCTGGCCGAAAACAATCCCGGTGACCCTTCGATCATGGACAACCACAGCGGCAACGGTATTGTTCTGGGCAAAGTGCAAGACGCAGTCATTGAATATTGCGAAGCACGCTACAATGGATGGGATATGCCGAGGAAAGGGAACGGCCCCGTGGGCATCTGGACCTGGGCCTCCGACCGCGTGACCATTCAGTTTTGCGTTTCCCACCACAATCGCAGCACCGGAATCGACGGCGGTGGTTTTGATTTCGACGGCGGGGTTACAAATTCCATCCTCCAGTACAACTACTCGCACGACAATCACGGGAGCGGCTATCTCATCTGCCAATTCGAGGGCGCATCGGCTTTCCGGAAAAACACCGTCCGATACAACATCAGTCAGGACGACGGCCTGACAAACCACAATGCCGGCATCTACGTCTGGGTGGGGGGTGCGGGCATGGAAAGCACCGATGTTTACCATAACACAATTTTCAATAGCAAAGGCGCGGCCGTGGCATTCGGCAGCGACCCGAGGTATGCCAAGCCGAAGCCCAGGGTAACGTTCCGAAACAACATTTTTGTGAGCGGTGAAGCTCAAATCGAAGGCGGAGCGGACAACGGGCGCTTCGAAGGGAATCTATATTGGGCCATGGGCGACGGCGGATTCCTGGTTGACGGTTACAGGAGTTTTGAAGCTTGGACCGCAGCTACCGGGCAGGAGATGGTCGGCGGTGCTCTCGTGGGGCGTTACGCGGATCCTCTGCTCCGGAAAAACGGGGTTGGCCAACTGAACGATCCCGCTCAGCTACCCAATCTGCCCGAATACCAGATTCTCCCCGGTTCCCCTGCGATTGACGCGGGCCTGAATCTGCTGGATATGTTTCAGCAGGATCCGGGCAAGCGGGATTTTTATGGAAACGTCATTCCGCGCGGTCGTTTTTTCGATATTGGGGCTCATGAATATTCGGGAAATCCATAATCTCCGGGAGGCTATCATGACAAGATGGAAAATCGTGGTATCGATGCTAGTCGTTTCCGCCGCTTTGCTGCCGGCGGCACCTGCCCCGCTTCCGGATATTTACAAATCGGTCCACAGCCTCTCCTGGATCGTCCGTGACACGGGCAAGGCTGTCGAAGGCTGGAAAAAGCTGGGCTTCGAGGAGATCCGGATCCTGGGGTCTGTCGATTTTGGGGGCGTGAACTTTCGCGGAAAGCCGGCCCAGTGCAAAGCGATAGTAGCCGAAGGATACCTCGGGGACGTGGCGGTGCATTGGATTCAACCGCTGCAGGGCGAAAATGCCTACAGCGATTTTCTTAAACGCCATGGTGACGGCGTATTCAGTCTTGTTCATCGGGCCTCCTCGGAGGCGATTGGATTGGAAATCGAAAGGATGAAGGCCCTGGGCGTCGGCGTTCTGCAATCCGAAAAGGTGTCCGCGGGCAAGGGAACGGCCGACCGCATTTACTTTGATACGGAACCCAGTGGGAAGTATGTATTGGGACTGATCTCATACGCGGGAGCGAGCGAGCCCGCGGCTGCGCCTCCGGGGCGAAAAGTATCCCAGTATGCGTTCGCCGTTCGCCAACTCCAGCCGGTGCTGGAGTTCTGGAGCCGTCTGGGTTTTACCGAGAGATCGGTGACGCATCCGCCGCTCTGGGACCTCCGCTATCATGATCAGCCTGGTCAATTCGACGCCGAACTTGGGTGGCAGAAACACGGCCGGATCCAATATGAATGGATCCTCCCTTTAAAAGGCCCCACGGTCTATTCCGATCACATGGCCATGCATGGCGAAGGGTTCCACCACATCGCTTTTGAAGTCGAGGATCTGGACAAGGAGATCGCACGATGGAACGCCCTGGGATTTCCCCTGGTGCAGGGCGGGGCCTGGGGCGAGAAAGGCAAACCCGGTTGGGGCCGCTTTGCCTATCAGGACGCGCACGCAATCGGAGGTACAGACGTCGAGCTCCTGTGGAATTACCGTTGAATCTCCATCGTTCAAGATTCCCGTGTGAGAACCGAACCTCGAGGTCGGGAATCACCGGATAACCTTCATCGTGGACCGGCTGAATCTGAACCGCGAAGGTTCAAGAGGCCGGAAAACAAGTGTTGACTTTCCCTTGCCATCATGGATTCCACTTTGCCGAGGAACTATGAAATCACCATGCCAATTCCTCTTGCTGTTCTTGTTCCGGGTATCGCTATGTGCCGCAGAAGACCAGATCAATCTTTTGAGCCGAATCGATGAGGGGAAAATAAAGCTGTGGGTGACTCGGGATGCGTCGGTTTTTCTGGACAAGTCGGCAGGATCAGTGACTCTTACCTTCAACTATGCTGCGGGAGAGCCCGAAGTCAGAATACCCTCATCTGGAATGGGATGGCCGGTCGACTGGTCCCATCATAAAGCTCTGAAGTTCCGCTTCCTTGCTACCAGCCTGGAGCCTTTCACCGTCGGGTTTTCCAGCGGCACGACGACCAAGTCGATGATCGTGGAACCGCTGGAGGGGATCCGCATCCAGGCTGTCATTCCCTTCGACTCCTTCACGCAGACCCGCACGATGACGCCGCTCCTTCCTCTCGGATATAAAGCATGGCCTCAGCGCCTCTTCACATTCGAAAAGGTCGAGGAAATCGTTTTCCGTATGCGCTATCCGAACCGTCCGTCGCAGTTGACCATCTATAACCTCGCGCTATCTTCCGATGTGCCGCCGGATGGCATTGAGGACAAGAAGCCTCTCATCGATCGCTACGGGCAATGGATTACGGACAACTGGGCGGGAAAAGCTCACTCGGATGAGCAATTGTCGCGCCTCTGGGCCGAAGACACCTTGCCGCCGGCTGACTTCCCGTTCTGCCCCCTGGGAGGCGACGCCTCGCGAAGGTTGAAATCGACCGGCTACTTCCGCACCGAACGCATAGAAGGCAGGTGGATGCTCGTCGATCCTCATGGGCACCCCTTCTTCTCGACCGGGATGGACCTTGTGGGCTACAATCCGTCAAGTTTCGCGACGAGCATCGAGGGGCGCGAGTTCCTTTTCGAGCAGCTTCCGCCTGCCGGACCGGCATGGCTCCAGCCGGGAAAGGTGGTTTCCTTCTACATCAAAAATATCATGCAGCGGCATGGCAAGGACTGGGAGGTTGCCTGGTCCAAACAGATTGTGGAACGGTTAAAATCCTGGGGATTCAACACCATAGCCAACTGGTCGGATAGGGATCTCGCGGTGAAGAGCGGAATGCCCTACGTGTTGCCACTCTCCGGTTGGACGACCAGGAAGGTTTTCCCATTTCCCTACGATTTTCCGGACGTCTTCTCCAAGGAGTTCGAGGAAACTGTGGACGCGGCGGCCCGCCGCCAGTGCGCACCGTTGGCGAACGATTCCAATCTGATCGGCTGGTTCATAGGCAACGAACCGCATTGGGCGCGCCGTTTCGGCGCCCTCCAATCCTGGCCCGAAATGCTTCTGGCAGATCCGGAGCCCTCCGCCACCCAGGAGGAGCTGAGGCGGATGCTTTCAACGGATTCCGGCAACGGCGAGAAGGTCCGGGATGATTTTCTCTATGTTTGCGCACGCAAATATTTCGAGACCATCGCAAAATCAATCCGCAAATATGACCCCAATCACTTGAACCTCGGGATCCGCTTTGCCGAAAATCCCAACGATCGCTGGATCGAGCTGAGCCGGATCTTTGACACTTTCAGCGTCAACATTTACTCCGACAAATTCGCACCGGACCCGGCGACGATTCGCCGGTATGCCGAGGGATCGGGAAGGCCTGTGGTGATCGGGGAATTTACGGCCTGCGCTTCAGGCCGCGGAATGCAGGGGCTTTTCTACTTCGTGCACAAAGTCAAGGACCATGAGGAACGAGGAACGGCCTACCGTTACTACGTCGAAAATTCAGCGGCTGATCCCCACATCGTCGGAACTCATTGGTTCCAGATGGTCGACGATCTGCCCACGGGCAGGCCCAGCGACGAGGAACGGCTGAATTACGGCTTCATCAACGTTATCGACCTGCCTTATCCCGAGCTTGTGAAGGCGGCAAGATCGACTCACAGGCGCATTTATGATATCAAGTTTGGCCGGTCCGCTCCGTTTAGAGAAGTTCCGCGCCCAAACTGAGGCCGGCTTTTTTCTGTTGCTCCGTGCCACCGGAGGTAAGAACGGCGTCCTGCTCTGCCGACCTGATCCGAGGAGGGGGGCGGCGTTGATGGAAGGATCGGAAGCGGTGACTGACCCGGGAGACGAGTGCAGAGTCCACTTCCATCGATTTCTTGCAGTGCCGTGTCACCCGGGGTGATTTTGGTGTATCTGCCAATGAGATCACTTCCCGGAAACGGATTCCTCCACCGTCAGAATCCGGTCGGCTTGAATATCGAACAGTCTCTGTTTGATCCCGGACGGCCACTCAATCGAAATGCTTTTCACGGTGTCATCCGTCCCAAGGCCGAAATGAACAACCTTGTCGCTGGAGCAGCCATAGCCTACGGATGTAGAAAGGCGATTCCACTGCGTTCCTGACGCGCTGACGACCTGAATCCGGGCGCCGATGCCGTCCCGGTTGCTCTGTCTTCCCACAAGCCTTAGCCCGAGCCAATGACCCTGTGCGGGCGTGCTATTCAGGAGAACAACCGGGCTTTCATTGAGCCGCGTGACCACGGCGTCGATCCTCCCGTCGCGATTGAAATCCCCGAAGGCCGCTCCGCGGTGAAATGCCTCACCTGGGAGCACCTCGGCACGAAACGTGCCGTCGCCGAGGTTGACGAAGACGATATTAGGCTGGCGGGACTTGCGGCTGGAGATAAACTCGGCGTTGTCAAGCACGTTGCCATTGGCGGTGAAGATGTCCTTGAAGCCGTCATTGTTGAAGTCGAATATTCCATTGCCCCAACCGCTCCAGGGAACGCTTGCGCCGGCGATCCTGCTGGGTACGGAAAGGTCCAGGAATGCGCCCTTGCCGAGGTTGCGAAAGAGGGGGAATGTTTCATTGGAAAGGGCCGTGACGAAGATGTCCTCCTTGCCATCGTTATCATAGTCACGAAAATCGGCCCCCATCGAAGAGAGGGCCCGCCCGTCCCCGTTATAGGCAACCCATGATGCCTGTGCCACTTCCCGGAATCTGCCTCCCCCTTCGTTGTGAAATAGAAAATTCGGGACCGAGTCGTTCCCGACGAAAATGTCCACCCGTCCATCCAGGTCATAGTCACCGATGGCAATCCCCATCCCCTTGCCCGGATGCGCCGCAATGCCCGATTCGATGGAGACGTCGCGAAAAGTGCCGTCGCCCAGGTTGCGATAGAGAGCATTGGGAAGCGGTTCAAAGTGCTGAGGGTGGCAGTAGCCCCTCATCCCCGGGCGCTGGGTGCCGCAATTGATCTCGCGGGACGTATCCCATGCCACATAGTGGATGACAAAAAGGTCGAGCAGGCCATCGTTATCATAATCAAGCCATGCAGCTGCCACGGACCATGTTCCATCACCCCCGACCTTCGCCCGCGATGTGACGTCCTCGAAGATGCCGTTTCCGCGGTTTTTGTAGAGGGTGTTGGAACGCACTCCGGTAACGAAGAGATCCACAAACCCGTCGTTGTCGAAATCAGCTGCCGCTGCACCCATGGAATAGCCGGCGCCTGCCAGGCCGGCACGGGCTGTGACATCGGAAAATGTTCCATCGGGATTATTGTGGAAAAGCCGGTTGTTATAGGTTCCATCGGTCTTCCGCAAATCGGGCAACGAGGCGCCGTTAGTCACGAAGATGTCCGGTCGTCCGTCGTTATCAAAATCGAACACGGCTATTCCCGCAATCATGGTCTCGACCAGGTATTTCCTTCCTGCGGCGCCGTTTCTCACCGTCATGTCGAGAGGGGATGCAGTGAAACGCACGGCCGAGGGTTCAGTCCGGGTGGTTCGAGGGGGTGATTCCTTCAGGGTCCTGTTGATTCGCTCGATTTCGGCTTTGGCGTCCGCCCGCCGCAGGGCGGCGAGACTCTCTTCGGTCCGCCCCTGCCGGAAAAGAAACATTCCCAGGTCGGTCAGGGCGGCTTTCTCGCCAGCCTGGATCGATTCGTTGAATCGCTGCTCAGCCTCGCTATTTCTTCCCATCGCCTCCAAAGTCAGGGCAAGCCCATGCAGGATTCGTCCGCGCTCGAAGGAGGTGCGCAGCGAGGCGGTGAAAACCTTTTCCGACTCTTCGAAGCGGTTCAGCGTGTAGTACGCACGGCCAAGGTAGTAACAGGCATTCTCCTCCTGCGGATTCAGCGAGCAAGCCTTGCGGAAAGGCTCCTCCGCGGCTTGAAACCTTTCCTGGGCAGTGTAGACCATTCCCAGAAACTTGTGGGCGCGCGCATCGGCCGGCCGCTCACGGACTGCCAGGAGAAACTCATGCTCGGCCGCCGGGAAATCGCGCCTGCGAAACGCTTCAAGCCCTCGTTCGAAAGGCGAATCCAACAGCAAGAGAGCGACTGCAAAAAGCATCCAGACATGCGGGATGGCCATCACCCTTGCAGATTAGCACATCTGTTTTGGATGCAACCACAATTCCATTTCCAGCGATTTATGCCGCAAGTCGATGGTTGCTGCTGCAGTGGTTGCCCACGGGTGTTGGGGGGAGGAAGATGCGGGGCGATGAAGGGGAGGGCGCGGGCGCCCTCCCCCCGGTGGTTTCCGGAAAAACGGCTACCAGTTCAGCCGTATTCCCATCTGAATGTTTCGGGGCAGCCCGGTGGTCGATATGACCTGGCCGAAGGTGCTCTTGTTGCTTAGAGTGGTCTTGGGATTTTCAAAATAGTGACGGTTGAAGACATTCAGCATTTCCATCCGGAACTGGAAGCGGGCTCTTTCCGTGATATTCCAGTACTTCATAATGCCGATGTCTTCCCCTGCGAAACCGAAACCGCGCAGGGCTTCGTATCGCCGCTGCCCGTTGCCGAGTTTCCCATACGCCGGTTGAGAAAAACCTGAAGTATCGAAATACTTGTTGGCAACATCGCTTGTGTTTCCGGGATTGAACTTGGTGGAATCGAAATATCTTGTCTCAAGATTGGCGGAGGGGGAAACGTTTGCATAAACCGCTCCGTTGGCAGGATCGGTCCATCCCGGAACCCAAACGTCAGGGTTGACTCCCATGGGAGAACCGGTGTTGTAGTGGAAAATGGTCGTGACCATCCAGCCACCCAGGATTGCATCCGTCGCCCGGCTGCTCGATGACATCCATTTGCGCCCCCGCCCGAATGGCAGCTCGAACGAAGCAAGGCCTTTAAAAATGTGGGTTTGATCATAGGATACAAGCGTCTTCGCCTCATCCTTGAGCTTGGCGGCGTCCTGAATTCCGCCGGTGTAATCCCAGCTTTCATCGAAGGAGGTTTCAGTATCCCCCATCGCCTTCGAGAAATTGTAGGAGATGTTCGCCGCGATACCCTTGGCCATGCGCCGGGTCAGACTCAACTGGAGGGATCGGTAGGTAGATTCCCCGAGCGGGGAAGAAACGTAGATCAGGGGGCTCCACGGACACCACTTCCAGCCGCAATGAGCCACCTGAGGGTAAGGCAGCACTGCCATGCCGGCGTAGCCGGAAAATCCCGCGAAGGGGTAGGGAACCTTGGCTGCGGCAGCACTGGCGGCATCATACACCCAAGCACCCGGGTCCGGGATGGCCTCAAAGGTCGAGCGGTTGGCCTGATTTCTCCTCAGGAAGCCACTGTGGAGCCTCCTGCCGTTGTTGCCCAGATACGTGAACTCCAACATCGTATCCCGCGTGAACTCGTACTGCAGGCTCACGTTGTACTGATGGGTATAACCGAGTTCCAGCGTGTTTTCGTCGAAGGCTACCATTCCCCAGGTGAGGAAGTTCGGATCCTTCCCTCCTGGTTGCGTGACGCCCGGATATCCTTTATCCCAATTGAAATTGGGAGTGGTTTTGCTTTTTGTTGGAACCGTGTTGGTTCCAAACATGTCGGGAGCCGCGTACTGGCTATAAGGAAGGCCTCCCCATTGATTGATACCGATAGGGCTGAAGAAAATGCCGTATCCGCCCCGTAGGATAGCCTTATTGGTGAGCCGGAAGGCAAATCCCACGCGAGGACTGAACCCGTCCCAATCCCGGTTTCCTTCGAAAGTGGTGTCGCCGCTTTTTGCGAAATCGATGCCGCCGGGAACTCCCGGAGATATCGGGACATATCCATTGGGATTAGTGTTGAGGACTTTGGAGGTGAAGTTTGCCCAATTCCCGTATTTTTCGGTCAAGGGGCCCGTCTGCTCCCAGCGCAGCCCGAAATTGAGTGTCAGCCTGGGATTGATCTTGTAGTCGTCGTTAATGTAGATCGACCAGTAGTCCCGCCGCCCGTACTGTGAGAAAGGGACGCCTCGTGAGGCGGAGTCCACCTCGCCCAGGAGGAAGCTGGCAAAGCCGAAGCCGACCTGCTTCTGGAATGACGCTCCCGGGAGTCCGGTCGTCCAGTTCTGGAAATTGAAGGACATCAGATCATTTGAACTGGGGGAATTCATCTGCATTTTCCAATATTCTCCGCCCATCCGGAAATTGTGGCGTCCCTTTATCCAGTCCAGGTGGTCGCTGAGAATGTAGGTGTTCCCGGCATAGAAACCGGCCGAGTTATAGCCGATCGTGGTGGTCGAGACACCATTCACCGAATCGCCGAAAGAGGTTTGCGGGAAATTGCCGTAGTTGGCACTGCCCAATCCAAGCGTCGATGTCCAATTGACGTCGGTCAGGTCGGCCGTTGCAATGCTGGGATTGCGATAGCGGTTATAAGCCAGGGAGATCGTGTTGATCAGATTCGGCCGGATCGTCCAGTTGTCGCTCAACACCGCCCTGCGGCTGGTGACCTCCTGCTTCCTGGATCGGGCTAAAGGCCCGCCCCAGCCATTGGAATCTTCCGGATCCCAGATGCCTCCTGCATCAACCAGAATCCGAGGGCGCTGGGTCCAGATGAATGAGCCGCTGAGCTTATTCTTTGGAGAGAAGGCGTGATCGCCCTTGATAGTGAACTGTGTCTGATGGAACCAGGGATTGTTCGTTTCCGTAAGAGCGGAGTTGTTGGTCAGACGCCCCGAAACCATGGGAGCGTAGGATTTGCGGAATATATCGATAATCTTGGTACTAGTCTTGCTGATACGCGTTGAAGGTATGATATTTCCGTTGAACGGTTCTGCAACCCACTTGCTGCCCTCTTTGCGCAAGGTCGCGGGATCGAAGATCTGTCCAACATAGACATCCCGTCCCAGGGGATCCTTCCCCGCCACTTTGTTCGTCAGCAGAGCGCTGAAATTCCCGTTCAGGAATTCCGGTATGGGAACCGTCTGATTCATGGCCCCCAATTGGTAGCTCTCCCGGTTGTACTGCTCGAAAGCCCCGAATATGAAGGTCCGGTCGCGGCCGTCATACAGCCCCGGGATGATGACGGGACCACCGGCGCTGCCTCCGGCAAGTTTCTGACCGTCCACTGCCCTTTCATAGCGCTTTTCGCCGGGATGCTGGGACAAATTCCAGTTGTTCATCCAGGTGTTGGCATTGAGGTTCTCATTGCGGAAGTAAAAAAAGCCGCTGCCCGAAAATAAGTTCGTGCCGGACTTCAATGCGAAGTTGAAGACCCCGCCGCTGGTGCGTCCGTATTCGGCTGACATACCGCTGGTTTGCACCTTGAATTCCTGGACCGCCTCCATGGTCGGGCTGGATTCGCCGATATGCCCCTGGATCTGCGCCGTGGCGGAAATACCGTCGATATACACTTCCTTGCTGAACGCCTGTCCGCCGGCCAGATAGGATGTCCAGTTATTGCCCTCCACTCCCGGCGTTACCGCGTAGGCAAAATTCTCGACGGCGCGACCACCGGCGAAAGAGAGAGGCAGGTCCGTGATGATTTCGCTCTGCATGGTCGACGAAACCAGGGCTGTATCGGCATTGACCAAAGAAGCATTGGCCGCTACCCGCACAGTCTCGGTGACCTGGCCGACTTCCAGTTTGACGTCGAGACGCGCCCTTTGCCCGGTGGTCACCGAATAGTCGGTTCTCTCGTAAGCCTTGAAACCGGGCAGCGAAAACCGGAGAGTGTACCTCCCGATGGGCAGGTTGACCAATAGATAGTTGCCGACGTCGTTGGAAACGGTTTGGCTTTGGATACCCGTTTCCACGTCGATGGCGGTCACCTCAACACCCGGCACCACCGCTCCGCTCGGATCGGTCACCGTTCCGCCGATCGTGGCTCGATCTGTCTGAGCCATGAGTGGCAGGGCGAGCATAAAAACGGCAAAGGAAACTGCCGTGAGTATTTTTAACTTTATTGGATTCATAGCGTGGACTCCCGCTCGATGATTGGCAGGACCTGCAGGAGTGGGCCTGCCAGGGTTATTTCATTCCCCTTCTCGCTGAATCGATTTGACAATAAGTTTTCCAGAATTCATTGGCGCTCTTGATAAAGCAAAGACGGGCCTTGTCAGGTTTGCCCGTAAGCAATCCCTTCAGGTTATCGCGGTGCTGCTGAACCGCCTTCAAGAAGGCAGGCTGCTGCTGTCTCGAAAGTACAGCCGCGAACATGCCGAACAGGATGCGTTCCAGAGCCATTTCGATGTACTCGTTGCCGGCAAGCCTCCACACCGTTCGATGGAATTCGATGTCGGAATTGTGGAAGCCAACTCGATCAAGGGCGAGCGCGGCTCCTTCCATAGACTCCACGATTCCGGCAAGCCGCTGTGCCGAATCGGCGGTCAAATTGCGGGCCGCAAGCTCGAAGGCTTTGGGTTCCAGGCACATCCGAATCTCATGGATCTTTCTGAAATCCTCCGCTTTGAGATTGATGACGTAAGTGCCGCGATTAGGGAACCGACGCACCAATCCCTGATATTCGAGTTCCTTGAGCGCTTCCCTGATGGTGGGTTGTCCGATGCGGAATTGGGTGGCCAACTGCAATTCGATCAGCCGTTCGCCGGGCTTCAGTTCGGAAGCGACGATTGCCTTGCGCAAGGCGTTGGCCGCGGTTTTGGACCGGCTTTGGTATGGCAATGACTCTGCCAGATGCATAAGTCACTCCCACGGATTCAACTATAATCTATAATCTATTATAATTTCTTATTCCACTCTGGTGTATAAATGCAATAGAAAAAAACAGTCAATGGCGGTTTGTGCTCGGGGAGGCATTCTTGATGAGACCGATGCGATTTCCGCTTACCGGAATTTTCCTGGCTCTTTCCTTATGGGCCAAGTGGGTGCCGGTTCATCCGGCACCGTTGCCCCGCGATCCGAGCCTGTCGGTCCAAGTCCAGAGTTCAAAACCCATCAGCCCCTCTCCTCGAGTTTCGAGAGGGAAGAATGTCCTCCTGGTCAGCATCGACACTTTGAGGGCGGACAGGCTGAGCTGCTATGGTTACCGGGCCAACCGGACCCCGTCTATCGACCGCTGGGCCTCCGAAGGAATACTTTTTGCCAGCGCGTACACCGAATATCCGCTGACGCTTCCAGCTCATTCGACGCTCTTCACCGGCACATACCCCCTGGCTCATGGAATCAGGGAGAATACCGGTTACTCACTCTCCCGCTCCCACACCACGCTTGCGGAAGTTTTTAAAAATGAAAAGTACGATACCGCCGGTTTCCTGGGATCTTACGTCCTCGGTTCGGAATTCGGGTTATCCCAGGGTTTTGAAACCTATGATGAGGATTTTGGCGCCCCCCCGGAGAGCGCTATCGCAGCGACAGCGCTCCGGCGGCCTGCCGGCAAAGTGGCCGAACGATTCCTGTCCTGGCTGGAAAAACATAAGGAGCGCGACTTTTTTGCCTTCGTCCATTTCTACGATCCACACGCTCCATGCCCCGAGGGATACGACCGTGAAGTCTCGCGTGCGGACACCGGCATTGGCATGATCGATGCCTACTTGAGGAATGCCGGGCTCATGGACCGGACTCACATCATCCTGGTCAGCGATCATGGGGAATCACTCGGGGAGCATCAGGAATCGGGGCATGGATTCTTCATTTATGACTCGACTCTGCGGGTGCCGCTGGTTATCAAGCCGGCTGCGGGATTTACCTACTCGCAAAAGAAGGTCACGCAGGCAGTTTCGCTCGTCGACGTAATGCCGACGATCCTTCAGCTGGCCGGGATCCCTGTCCCCGCTTTCATCCAGGGAAGAAGCCTCATAGGTTCAATCACGAGTGGGAATGCCGGCGAATCCGGCTTGTATGCTGAAACGTATGTGCCCCAGCTGCAGTTCAGCTGGAGCCCGCTGAGGAGCTTTCGCAAAGGACCTTTTGTGTATATCGATGCGCCACGCCCCGAGCTTTATGACATCGCCGCGGATCCGGGACAAAGGGTAAATCTGGCCTCGCAGAAACAGGATTTGATGAACCAATACCGTCTGAGCCTCAACGAATTCACCACTCGATACCGGGCGAGATCGCCCGCCGCCGCACCTTCGGGACCATCCAGGGAAACCAGGGAAAAGCTGGCATCCCTGGGTTATGTGCACTCGGGCTCGCCGGCCGGACGTGGAGAATTTGGAAAGGGAATCGACCCCAAAGATCGGATCGTTGCCTTTGAGAGCTGTCACGATATCCTGAATGAGGTCGCATCGTCGAACCCCAGACCGGGAGTATTGAATCGGTTGGAAATGCTTCGCAAAATGGCGCCGGAGGTCCGAAGCCTTTCCTTTCTCGAAGCCCAGGCACTTCAGTCGTTAGGACGGGTGACGGAAGCCCGGGAAAAGTACATCCAAGGTTTGAGGGTGGAGCCGGAAAACAGCATTGCCCGCGCCGGCTACGCCAATCTGCTGCTTCAAATGGGGCTGCAGGAGGAAGCCGCAGGGGAGTTCAGACGGGTGCTGGCCAGCGACCCTGGCGATTACCGTTCCCGGAGCAACCTCGCCGGTATCTATGCCGTGCAGGGAAAGTCGGGGGAAGCGATGGCGGAACTGAAATCCGCGCTGGCCACACGCCCCGGCTACGTGCCAGGATGGCTGAACCTTGCGCACCTATGCATCCGGCAGCAAAATTGGGCTGAAGCGGAATCAGCTTTGCGCAAAGCGGTCAGCCTGGATCGCAACAATGCATTGGCTCATTTCATGTTGGCCAGGGCGCTCGATTCCCGCGGCAAGAAATCGGAAGCCGCTGATCACCTTAAAACAGCCTTGCGGCTCGATCCCACACTGGCCCGACGCCTGCCAGGCCAGCCCGGGGTGCAGCCATAATTCTATTTTGGCCAGGTCACGCCGTGGGCGGCTAAAGCCGGGTCCGAGCCTGGCTGGTCCCTTCGCCGCGCTCCTGGCAAGATACCGCGGACAGCGGCGGGTGGAATCTGACCCGGCACGTCGATAATGGAAGGCCTGAGAATCGATTTTTCAAAACCGGCGAGGACTAATTTATGAGACGCCTGACCATTCTGTTTTTCATCATCCCCGTATTGGGAATCGCGGCGACACCGAAATTCGACACCATCCTCTACGGGGTATCGTATTACCACGAGTACATGCCCTATGATCGGCTCGAACAGGACGTGGCGTTGATGGAAAAGGCAGGTATTACGGTGGTCCGTCTGGGCGAATCGACCTGGACCAGTTTTGAGCCGCAGGAAGGGAAATTCGAATTCGCATGGATGGAGCGGATTCTCGACCGCCTGCACAAGGCTGGAATCAAGGTGATTTTCGGGACACCGACCTATTCGATTCCTCCCTGGCTTTACGCCAAGCATCCCGAAATCGTTGTTGCGCAACTGGGGGCACGACAGCCTCTCGGGCCGGATCGCTATGAGAATGCCTACTTTGACGGCCTATCCTGGGGCGCGTACGGGCCACGTCAAAACATGGACATCACACATCCGGTCTATCGCTGGTACTCCGAGCGAATCGTGCGCCAGGTGGTTTCCCGTTTTGCCAAACATCCTGCGATCATTGGCTTCCAAATCGACAACGAGACCCATCCCAACAGTTCCAGCTCGAGGAGCATGCACAACAGTTTTGTCGGCTACCTGAAGAGCAGGTTCGGCTCCGTGGAAAAATTGAACCGGTTCTGGGGATTGGCATACTGGGGACAGCTTGTTTCGGGATGGGATGATTTCCCGATGCGCCAGGGCGTTCTCAATCCCGGTTACAAGCTCGAATGGGAGCGCTACCAGCGCCAGACAGTCACCGATTTCCTGGGTTGGCAGGCAAAAATCGTGCGCGAATACTCGCGTCCTGAACACTTTGTGACTCACAACTGGCCGGGCGGCATTCGCACTGACGCCGACCAGCAAAGCGTGGCCAGGTTCCTCGACATCGTATCGGTAAATCCCTATCACGCGGTGCAAGACCGGCTTGACGGCCAACACATAAGTTTCTGCGGCGACCTTACGCGTTCCCAGAAACAGTCCAATTACCTCGTGACGGAAACCAATGCGCAGACCACCGGCTGGGATTCAAGAACCCAATTCCCGCCCTGGGACGGCCAACTTCGGCTCAATGCATATAGCCACGTAGCAAGCGGCGCCAACATGGTCGCCTACTGGCATTGGCATTCGCTGCACTACGGACAGGAGACCTATTGGAAAGGGCTGCTGGCGCACGACCTGGAGCCGAACCGGATCTACCTCGAGGCGGCGAGGATCGCCCAGGAGTTCAAGAAGATCGGGCCCCGCATCGTCAACTTCCGGCAAAAGAACGATGTCGCTATCCTCGCAAGCGTCGATTCATATCACGGCATTCAGTTCATGCCCTTTGATGATCGCGTGAACTATATGACCATTCTGAGCCAGATGTACGGAGCCCTCTACCGCCAAAACATCGGTGCCGACTTCCTTTTTCCGGAAAGCGCCGACCTTGCGAACTACAAAGTAATCCTGGTGCCGGCCCTTTACATAGCAAGCGATGAGCTGCTTGGCCGACTAGCGAAATTCGTGGAGGACGGCGGACATCTTGTCATGACAATGAAGAGCGCTTTTGCCAACGAGTATTCCACGGTCCGATGGGAGAAGGCCCCCGGACCTATGCGCAAGGCAGCAGGATTCTACTATCAGGAGTTTTCTACCCTGGCACAGCCGCTGGCGCTCAAAGGGGACCCCTTGCAGGCCGGCGACGCCAATCGGGTCTCAACTTGGGCTGAGATGTTGATACCGGAAACAGCGCAGGTGCTGGCGGTCTACGATCACCCTTTTTTCAGCAAATACCCAGCTCTCACCCGCAACAAATTCGGCAAAGGAACATGCACCTACGAGGGCACTGTGCTTTCCGACAAGCTGCAGGAAAAAGTTCTGCTCGGAGTGTGTGAATTGGCGGGGATTTCGCGCCCGGATCAGAAACTCCCTGCATCGGTAAGGGTCAAAAATGGAACAGGAAATGCAGGAAATCCGATGCATTTCTACCTCAACTACTCCGGTTCGGACCAGACCTTCATGTACCCACACAACGGCGGCGTGGAAATCTTGACCGGCAAGGTAGTTGGCCAATTCTCGAACGTAGCGCTCTCTCCCTGGGATCTTGCTATCATAGAAGAGAAGTGAACATGTCCATTCGAATAAGCCGCTTTGGCATCTTTGTGATGATCCTTTTTGCTGTTCAAAGATCCGCGAAACGGTACTTGCCATCCCTGACAGGCTTACGACCCGAGGAATTTCGCGTCACAAAATTCCTTCCCGGCTCGCCTCATTCATCCAAGATCATCAAAAAGAAGCAGAATGCCAGCCCCATCGCAGCAATTGCGCGATAAAAGAAATCAATAATCAAAATTGGGGATTGCTGCATTGTCAGAAAATACCCGTATGATAAAGAAATTCAGCCAAACTGGAATTGGCCGCAGCGACGGCTCTTATCATGACAAGAGTCCTGCATGTCTCGGACACTTGACAGGGCCGAGGTATTCCCGGATGCTCCGGATTCGCACCGCACATCCGACACGACTGTCGCCAACATACTCAAGACCCACGGCATCGAGCCGGCACCAAGTCGGAAGCGACAGTCGGCCTGGAAGGCATTTCTCCAAGCGCACTGGGATGTACTGCCGTCAGTAGATTTCATCACTTTTGAAATATGGACCAGGAGCAGGCTGGTCACAGATAACCTGATTTTAGCAGGATTCAGCTGATTTATTCACATTTTGGAATGGCTTTCTCACACAGATTCGCACACGCAATTCCCACATAACTCAGCTTGCTCAGTAAAAGAAATGACTGCTGGGAATTGGAAAACCCTCGTTCCCGCCTAAACTGGGTCCTGGAGATTCGAAATCCACAAGCACCATGTTTTCAATCCCGACGAGAAATTTAGCAGGCACACCCTAAATCGACGACCCCGTCTTCTGTTGAGGCCGGGCCTGGATCCGATCATGAAGAATTCGCTGCTCTTCTTCGGCAAGCCTCCCGAATCCTGGTCATGGTCAAGATTGTTTCTGAGTTTAGCTGTTGCGGCGGCCCCCTTTGCCATAATTCTCTGCACCGCCTTGTTGATTTCCCTCAGGCTGACAAAAGTAGCGTTTCTGATGCGCGAGTAATGGCGGTCATGGTGGCCATCATCATCCGGGATCGGCGGATCCAGAGAAAAAGGGCTGATAGCCTGAATAAGCGCGTTTTGGGTCGAATTCGGAAGGGGTTCTGCCTCCGATCGGGCGGAATTTTGCTTCTGATAATACCGGTGTTATTTCAATTTGCCGGCACAAATGAGAGTTTGTGTGCTATCGAGAAATTCCAGCCTGACACCCTTTCTGGCCGTGGCATCCAAATTACTGCGGAATCAGCTACCCGGGTCTTCGGCTACCGAATATAATATCGGCGGATTCAGGTAGTCATCATTCAGGCGCCCGCCTTATCAGGGGAGGCAATCCTCATGATTGGCACTACAATCTCGCACTACCGGATCATCAGCAAACTGGGTCAGGGGGGCATGGGAGAGGTTTTCCTCGCAGAAGACTCCAACCTGAACCGCAAAGTTGCGGTCAAAGTCCTGTCTGATCCATTCATCAAGGACCCCGTAAGACTGGCCCGCTTCGATCGCGAAGCCAAGCTCCTTGCTTCGCTCAATCACCCGAACATCGCTTCGATTTATGGTCTGGAAAGAACCGGCCCGAGCCCCCTGTTAATCATGGAGTTGATCGACGGCGATACGCTGGCCGACCGCATTGCGACGGACCCGCTTACGCTAGTCGAGGCTCTCGAGGTCTGCAGCCAGATCGCGGAAGGCCTCGAAGCCGCTCACGAAAAAGGGATCATTCACCGCGACCTCAAGCCAGCCAATGTAAAAGTTACGCCTGACGGCAAAGTCAAAATCCTGGACTTTGGCCTCGCGAAGGCGTTCCAGGAAGATCCCTCTGATATTGATCCTTCCAAATCCCCCACTTTGGCCAGCCAAATGACGGGCACGGGAATGGTAGTGGGGACGGCAGCATACATGAGCCCGGAGCAGGCGCGCTGCAAGCCGGTCGACAAGCGAACGGATATCTGGGCCTTCGGATGCATACTCTTCGAATGCCTGACCGGTAAGAAGGCCTTTGGCGGTGATGCGGCGGTCGACAGTATGGCATCGATTCTTAAGGGAGAACCGGATTGGGATCTCCTGCCACCAGCCACTCCATGGAAGATAAAGGACCTGCTGCACCGATGTCTTCGGAAGGAGCTCAGAGACCGCCTGCACGACATTGGAGATGCCCGGCTTGAGATCGTCGAATCGTTACGCCTGCCGACAGCCGTACCGAAGGAGACCCAGGCTGCTAGTCTCGTCCGGCATTGGCGGCCTGCCTTTGTGTTGTCTACGCTGGTACTGGTGGGTGCGGCAGCATCGATCGTGACTTGGCGGCTTCGCCCCCCCAGACCATTGCCTGTCCTCAGATCGCTGCTCAGAATCGAAGCAGGGCAATGGCTGGAAGGGAGGCGTTTGGCCTCGGAATGCCCCACTCGAACTGCTATATCAATTGCCCACGATGGCAGCTTCGTCGTTTATTGCGCAATCGCGCAAAATCCCGGCCCCCAGGCAAAACCGCAAATATATCTCCGCAGAATGGACCAGTTGGATGCGACTCCCATTCCCGGAACTGAGGGAGGCATCAATCCCTTCTTGTCGCCCGACAACCGCTGGCTGGGATTCTGGGAGGGCGGAAAGTTGAAGAAACTGCCAATCGGCGGAGGAGTGCCATCAACATTATGTGATGCTGCGAGTCTCTTCGGGGTTGAATGGAATTCCGGCAACGAAATTGTCTTTTCTCCGCGCGAGGGTCTTGGACTTTTTAAAGTTTCAGGTGATGGGGGCAAACCCAAAGTATTCACCGTGCCAGATAAGACAAGAGAAGAAGCCAGCCATCGCCTTCCCCATTACCTTCCTGATGGCAAAGGTATGCTGTTCACGGTCATGGCGCACATACATGACCTTCAACCCCGGTTGGCTTTGCTGGATCTGGAGACCGGGAAATGGCGCGTGGTAATGGAGGACGCCGCCGACGGGCGTTATCTTCGCTCCGGGCACCTGATTTTTCTGCGTCAGGGCACACTGATGGCTGCGGCCTTCGACCTTGACAGCCTGGAGGTCAAGAGTCAGCCGGTGCCTGCAGTGGCTAACGTCATGCAAGCCCTCAACATCACCGACTCCAGACTCAACACTGCCGCCGGACAATACAACGTATCAGACGCGGGCTCGCTGGTCTATGTGCCGGGCGGGATCCCTCCCGACCGAGCGAACTCCATGGTTCGGGTGGATCGGAAAGGGGCGATCACTCCGGTTGCTAATTTCAAATCCCCCTTTTTTGCCCCACGTTTTTCTCCCGACGGGCAAAGGATTGCCTACCAGACTCTGGGAAAACAAAGGCAAGTCTGGGTCTATGACTCCAATCGAAGCATGGCAAGCCGGTTGACCGGTGATGGCAGGGCGATTTTTCAGGTGTGGATGCCGGATGCAAAGCGCCTGGTCTTCGGATGGTACCAGTCCGGCCAGTCAAATCTCTATTGGCAGCCCGCGGACGGAAGCGCTCCCATGGAGCGGCTGACCGTGAGCGACAATGGGCAATTCCCTGGGTCGTTCAGTCCAGATGGAGCGACACTGGCCTTCTGCGAGTCGCACCCGGAAACGAACAATGACATTCTTCTCCTGGATATGAAGAGCCGTAAGGTCGTCCCATTCCTGAATTCAAAGGCGGACGAGGGTTGGCCGGAAATTTCCCCCTGCGGGCGCTGGATTGCCTATGTCTCCGACGAATCGGGCCAGAGAGAAGTATGGATTCGATCCTTTCCTGGCCAGGGAAACCGTCTGCAGATATCGCATGAGGGGGGTTCGGAACCAGCCTGGGCGAAAGACGGAAGGCAGTTGTACTACCGGCAGGGCGCGCAGGTTTGGGCAGCTGACATCCGGACAGAAGGGGAGGTCGCATCCGGGAAACCATCGCTGGTATTTGAGCAGCGGGGTTTTGCCTCTGGGAATCCTATCCGGGGATGGGACGTATATCCCGATGGGCAAGGGTTCCTGATGGTAAAGCTTGATGAAGGCAAACAACAGCCGGTGACTGAAATAATACTGGTACAAAACTGGTTCGAAGAGCTCGAACGTCTCTGTCCCACCGGCAAAAGATGATGGCTTTGCACGAGAATAGGACCTTAGAACGGGGATTAATGCCATGCCGGCAGCTCTCCGGAAACTTGGAACGCTCGAGAGATTGAAACACGAAGGCGCGAAGACCGCAAAGATATATAAATAAAATCTTTGCGGCCTTTGTGTCTTAGCGGTTTGATTGGTTTTGCTGTATTTGCCGCAGTGGATGACTCCCGCCGTGCGCTAGTCCAAGTTTCTATTCTCAATAAACCGCGCGGGCGTGGCAGGAACTCTCCGGAGCTACCGGCAGAACCTGACGCAGCACATCTTCCCTGCCCTGGGACATCTTGCGTGCGGGACGTGCATCGAAGGCATCTCAAAGCGTTAATAAACGAGAAGCGCCGGAAGGGGTGTGCCAAGAACACAGTGCGCCTCATACGGGCGGCGATCTCTTCCCTGCTCACCGATGCTGTGGACGATGCGATTATTCCAACCGGTTCCGCCCTCGGGCTTGCGAACAGGAAGAAGCAGTGGCGCAGCGACCGGATCTCGCAAACGGAGCGACAGCAATTGATCTGCCCGATGAATTTTCCGCAGCTACGGGGCTTCCTTGAAGAAGCCGCAAAGGAACCACATTACGATACATTCTTCTACCTGCTTGCCAGGACGGGCCTGAGACCGCCGTCGCACTCGAATTGGAACGATCGAGTGCGGTGATCACATATGTCAAAACGGCCGGAGGCTATGAAGTGGATTTCCCGGCCGAATATCCGGAAGGACGATAGGAATTGATACAGGGTTGCGCGAACCTTGATTCCACAGCCGCACGGGACAGAGAAGTTCGTTCCCTGATCGAAGCTTCCCTGGAGTTTCCCCGCGCAACATTGAAAATCATCGCTTTGAATGCAGTTTCTCTGCCGGAAGTGCCGGGTGGCATCACAATCCACGCTGCACCCGAGTGGTTTCTTGAAACCCGCTAACCGCGGGATAAACACTGGGCATTTCCGATTACATTCGAAGTGGAATCCGTCGTTAGAGAGGAAATCGCACCGCAAACCCCGGGCTGAGACTGGATTTGCTGCATTGGTACGGATCCGCCATGTCAGGCTTAGTATTTTGGCAGGCATTGCAAAGCTTGATACCTGGCAGCTTTTAAAAGTGGAATGGGTTCCTGCCGTGTCGTCCTGCAGTATGAGCGTACGCCCGGCGGATGCGATTTTAGGTCGGTATCTTCGAGGTCTGGTAAATCACCGGCCTGAACCCGGGCGGCGGAATGGGATTCACCGACCTTCCCTGGACTCGTCACTTCTTTTGGGGCGGAAATGGATGCTGTTTCCAATGGCGACGCACACACTGCAATTTGTGGCACTCAAGGACTTCGCCCGTATAAAATCGTTGGAATGACTCTCGATAGCTGATATCAGAAAAACGGGGACGTCCCACATGTACCTGATTTGAAAATGGGTAAATGTGTGCGATGTCCCCGTTATTCTGATTCCATCATTCCCGGCGAGCCGGTCGGGGTTCAGAAGTCGCCTTCCTTCACATAGGGAAAGCTCCAAAGCGTGACATGAAGGAGGAGGGTCTTCATCCATGCCAAGGACATCCTCTCCACATCTTCAACGCTGTGGTTTTTCTTTGCAAGAAAGGGCTTCATCAGGCAGATAACTGGTGAAACGAAAAGCGGCAGATAACGATAGTTTATGTTTTTTACAGCATCGACGTTGTCGGTCCTGTTTTTTGCTGTGCGGTGATGCCGCTTCCCGATTTCGTACTGATAATCGAGCCATTTCTCGTCATAGTTGGCTTCGGCAGTATCGAGCACCCACTTAGCAGCCCGCCGGGCGGTTGCGCCGATATAACCCATGTCCGGCTGTCCGTCGGATAAACGCGTGAAATAGTACAGCAGGTGAGGGCGCTGGCCGATGAAGCCTTGCCATGCAGCGACAACATCCGCCGCCTGGTCGCAAAGCACCTCCCGAGACATCCGAAGATATCTCACATCTTCGTCGGTGAACATCAGGGCGGATTTCAGCAGCTCCAAATCCGACATGTCGATTGGTGTGCTTGTAGGAATTCCTCCGTCCGGATCGTGTTTTGGAATGGTATCGGGTCTCATTAGCATTTCTCCATCTGTATCAGGGCAATAAAAACCGTGGAGAATCAACACCAGACTATCGTAGCTCTTTCCAGATAATGCAATCAAAGGAAATTGCATGTGTAGCGGAATGAACCGCCTACACGATCAGTGCCATTCCTAATAGAAATCTTCGGTCCGGAAAATCGCATCGCGCCACATTGCATCAAGCGCTTTCAAATCGTCCGCCGGATCGCACTCCGATGCTGTAAGCGGCTTCAATGAATCCGGGGCTTCGAAGCTGAAAGCCTCGGAGCCAAGGTCATTCCAGTCCTTCTGCAATTGGCGAGTGGGGTGGGAACCTTGCTCCAACTGGAATCGCCGGCGGCCCAGCGTGCCGGGCATGCCGTCCACTCTGGCGAAATCGAGCCGCACCGTTCGCTTGATCAGCGCGAGCCAATCCCGTTGCTTCCCGTGGGTGTGTGTAATAAATCAGGTTCGATGGGATCCATTCGGCATACAATCCCGTTCGTGGTTGGTTTCAGTCCCGTCCATCGACCGTGGACGGGACTGAAGTAGACATAACATCCCTAATGAGAAGCCGGGTCCGATCGGAGCTTCCGAGGACCATTTCGTTTATTTCGCCTATCCGCCGCAGGGCGAAGCCGAACCACAGGAGGTCTCAGCTTGCGATCAGCGTTCCATGGATCCCGTCATTTTCGGAGACCGCAGTCTATCCTTCCGGTGCCCGGTTATTTGGCTTTAGCAACAACATCCCAGGGCAGGACATTGCATCGCTTAGCCCACGCGTCGTACTTGGCCGCCAATCCTTCGACCAACTCGGGATGAGCGCCTGAAAGATCTCTCAATTCCGTACGGTCCGCTTCCATATCGTAAATTTCCCATCTATCCGGATGGCGGGATACCAGCTTGTGGCGGCCCTGCCGGACGGCTTTGTTCCCTTCGTGTTCCCAAAAAATCGCCTCGTGCCCGGGACGCGCCCCGTTTCTCAGAAGCGGCAGCAGGCTTTTCCCCTCGAGCGGTACCGTTTCACGATCCCGATAATCCGCAGGATAAGCGGCCTGAGCCGCATCCAGGCATGTGGCCATGATGTCGATGACATGCCCCGGCTGGTGCAGAATCCCGTTCCGTTTTTTGATGACACGCGGCCATCTCGCAATAAAGGGCGAAGCGATGCCCCCTTCATGAACCCAATGCTTATAGAGCCGGAAGGGTGTGTTGCTTGCGTTGGCCCAGGGGCGTCCATAGCTCGTGAAGGAGTCTGCCGGACCGGGCGGCAGCGGCTTCTCGCCGCTGATTTTTTCCTCAGCGCAGCCGCCGTTATCGGCCAGGAAAAGCACGAGCGTATTGTCCTCGATGCGCAGCTGGCGCAATCTGGCCAGGAGGCGGCCGATGCACTGATCCAGCCTGTCAATCTGAGCGGCATATACTGCCATTCGCAGGTCCCGCTCGTTTTTGTCCGAAACGGTTTCCCACGCCGGAACATCGGGATCGCGTGGCGTGATCGGCCAGCGCCGTTCGACGATCCCCATTGCGATCTGGCGCTCGTGCCGCTCGCGGCGAATTTCATCCCAGCCCTTCATATATTTTCCGCGGTGCTTGTCGATATCTTCTGGGAGAGCATGCAGCGGCCAATGAGGAGCGGTATATGCGGCGTAGAGTACAAAAGGTTCCTTTCTGGATGCGAACTCCTCCATATATCTCAGGGCGTATTCGGTAATCGCTTCGGTCATGTAAAAACCGTCGCCGGGGGTGAAGGGCTGATCGTCAAGAGCCATTTTGCGCCCTTTATCCAGCCGGAAGTAATTGGAGGCGCCGCTGATCAGGCCGAAATACCTTTCAAATCCCCTGTCAACGGGCCAATGGGGCCTGTCTTCGCCGACATGCCATTTGCCCGACATCGCCGCGCGGTATCCTGCCGGCCGAAGCGCTTCGGCCAGGGTGACACACCGGCCGTTAAGATAGCCCTGATAGCCTGGGAGAGGCCGCTGATTCACCATGTGGCCGATGCCTGCCTGATGGCTGTAAAGGCCCGTCAGCAGCGATGCTCTGGTTGGGCAGCAGCGGGCGCAGTTGTAGAACTGGGTCAGCCGGACCCCCTCGCGCGCCAGCCGATCCAGGTTGGGGGTAGGGATTTCCGAACCGAAGCATCCGATGTCGGAATAGCCCATGTCATCCGCCATGATGATCAGGATATTGGGTTTTGAATCCGCAGCGGCCGCAGCCGGACCCATGGCGGCAGCCGCGGGCATTGCCGCGGTTGCGCGCAGGAAATCCCTGCGAAGCATCATTTGTCCCTGGTTGCGGCTAGGCCTCATGGCAATCTCCTCCCCTGGGTAGTTTCATCCATTCCGATTGACACGCAGCTATCTTCTCACAAAATGGAACCGATGAAGCTCCATTGCAACCCAAAGACGAGGTACGCCATGAACCGCTCTGAAAAGTTTCTGGCCGGACTCATGCGGATCGGCGGCATACTATTGCTTACCGCATTGATCCCCGCCATCATGCCGTTTGCCTGGATGAAAGTCATCCATCGTCAGTTGGATATCGGAGAGCTTCCGGACGGCCCGATCATCGGATACCTCACCCGGTCCCTGTCGGCCATGTATGCCTTGCACGGGGCGCTTATTTTTTTATATCCCGTGACCTTCGGCGCAATTTGCCCCTGGTCAAGTTCCTCTGTGTTCTGACCATGATTTTTGGCGGCGGGATGGTGGCCATCGACATTGCAGTCGGGATGCCCCTGAAATGGGTAGTATGGGAAGGTCCAATTATCATCCCGTTCGGAGGCTTCATGCTCTGGCTGGCGTGCCGGATTCCACAATCCCGGGATGTCGGCGCTTAGTATCGCTGACCGCAAGTACGCTAACGTTTGCTGAAGGGACCGGTAATCGGCGCCGATATTGGAGAATAAGCGCCTTCGGCATGGTCGGCTGAATTCCAGCGTCTGTCCTTTTGGGGGACATAGGGGACGTTGGTTTCGTCCTTCAGGGACATGAGGTATTTTGCGCCATTGCGTACTATCGTGGCATCGATGACGTTGAATCCTGATCGAAGAAGAAACGCGTCGCGGTGAAGGTCTGCATGTCCTTGCTGGTAACGCAATAGGGGTGGTGGTTCAGTCCCGGATCGCCGGGGCCTTTGCTGTTCTGGCCGTCGGTTTGCGGGAATCGTCCGGGAATTGTCGTGGCCCAGAAGATCAGGAATTGGGCTTTTTCATCATCGTAGACCATTTCCGGGGCCCAGCGGTTCCGGGCCGCTGGTTCGTAGTTCCATTACCGGAAGGCACCTCTGCTCCGACCAGGTGAGAAGATCTTTTGATGCGGCATACCCGATCCCCCTTTCGTTCCAGCTTACGGTCCAAACCATGTGGAACACGCCGTCGGGTCCTTCGAGGATGAAGGGATCGCGCATCAGTTTGTCGTCTCCAACCTTCGGCATGATGCGAGAGCGGTAACCATTCAACTCCTGCCACATGAGTCCATCCTCGCTGAAGGCCAAATGCAGGCCATCCTGGCCATTGGCGACGAAATACGCGAAGAGGAATCGATCCGGCCGGTCAATCGCCAGGGCCGGACTCGCTTGGATCTCGGAGCCGAGGTCCAACGGGAGAGCCTCTCCCCAGCCCCGTCTTAGGGGTCCATCCAGCGGTTTGTGCGCCATGGCGGAATCCCCGATCACGTGAAGGGTGGGGGGATGACTCTCCTGGCCAAGGGGCTCGGTCAGAAGCCAAAAAATTCCGATTAACCATCATATTTGTGGGATCGTGAGCAAGTTCTCCCGCTTCCTGTCCCGATATCCTACGATGATTCCCGGAGATCGGGACAAGTATTCGTCTTACACCGGGAAAAGACCAAGTACAGATGCCCCGGGCTTCAGGATGACCTCGAGGCGTTTCTGGTGGAACACTCATTACCCGTTGATGCTGGGGCGCCGATCTATTATGAAGAAGACGCACTGCTCAATCTTTCCGATTCGCTCACAAGAAACTCAGTTCTGATTCCTGAATTTCAATTGTTCTGGAGCCCGGCAGCAGATTCCGCCACAGCGCAATGCCCGAGGATATGAAATGGCCCTGATATACAAAATTGCCTCGGAGTCCTGGGAATTCGAACTGATCCACCGCCTGAACCACAGGACTTTCGCAGAAGAGATTCCTCAGCACCCCCGGCAGCCGGACGGGCGCCTCGTGGATAGATTTCACGAGGAAAACACATATCTTATTGCCCTCGACGGCGACGTCGTTGCCGGGATGATCGCCTGCCGCGACAAGCGTCCATTTTCCCTCGACCTGAAGCTGCCGGACCTCGAGCAACTCCTCCCGCCGGGTCAACGCCCGTACGAATTCCGGCTCCTGGCTGTGGACGAGAATTATCGTCATGGCGCCATCTTCTTCCGTCTTTTCTTTCTCGCGGCCCGCGAGGGGCTATCCCGCGGCAAATCGCTCGGCCTCATCTCGGGTTCGACGCTGCAGCTTCGGAATTATGAACGCATGGGCTTCACGAAGTTCGGCCCCCTGGTCGGCACGCCGGACAGCCCCTTTCAGCCGATGTACATGTCGCAGGAGACGATCTCAACCCAAGCTGCCCGATTGCTTCCGCCGGACGAACGGGAGGCCTTCCTCCGGCTTACCGGGGACGCGGGCTCGCCGCGATAGCCGAACGCTCCCCTCACCTCCCGATCCGCAGTTGCCATGGCGCTGCATATAGGCCTCAAGCGTCGAAGGCAGAGCGGCATGCTGCTCAATGGTCATTGCACAAAAACGGATAAAATTCGCGAATAGACAACCCGTCTCCGCTTTATCCTGAGTGTAATGATGCAGCGCCGCCTGTGGAAGCAAGGGGTGGAGACAGCTCACCTCTTTCAACCCGCGGAGGCCAACGATGTTGCTCATATTGAGATTGGGGCTTTTGGCAGCGTCGATCGCGTTTTTGCCGGTTGAGCCCGCTCCTGGTCAGGAACCCCCGCTGCGGGCGTCTCTGCCCATCGAGGCTATCGCCGCCGATCTGGAGAATTTTGTTCCCCAGTACATGCAAGATCAGAGAATTCCCGGCGTTTCAATTGTCCTGATCCGCGATGGGCGGATTGCCTGGAGGAAGGCCTTCGGTGTCTCGAACACGATCACTCGCGATCCCGTGACGCCGGATACGGTTTTCGAGGTGGCGTCCAACAGTAAAGTGGTTGCTGCTTATATCGCGATGCATTTGGTCGACCAGGGCAAGCTGTCGCTGGACAAACCGCTGAACTCTTACCTGGCGAATCCGTGGCTACCCTCCTCGCCCTACCGTGATCAGATCACGCTGCGGCAGGTGCTGTCCCACAGTTCTGGCCTCGGACACAGCACCACCAACCGGGAGAATCGATTTGCACCTGGCTTGGGATATTCCTACTCGGCCGTCGGTTACCTGTACCTGCAGGCAGTCATCGAAGAGGTTACCAGTCAGCCGCTCGAGGCGCTGGCGCGGCAAACGATCTTCGCGCCGCTCGGGATGTCGTCGTCGAGCTTCATCAACCGCCCGGATCTCACCTCAAGAACCTCCAACGGTCACATGCATCCCTTGGTCCCGACAGTGGCGATCATCGCTGTCTTTATCGTGAGCAGCCTTTTTTTAACGGTCGTCGGTATCCCTCTCCATCGGATCTGGACCGGCCGGTGGCGTCCGGGCAAAAGAAAGCTGGAAGCTGCGGCAGCCGCTGCTCTTATTTTTGCCGTGGCTGCGCTTACCTGCCTCCTTTGGTGGGCCGAACTGCCGCAATTTGCAGCGTTGATCGTGTGGTGGGGATTAATGATCGTCGGTGCGTTTTCGCTGGCATTCTATGCCGTCGCCTATATTGCCTCCCGGCTCTCGCCGGAAAAGGCAGGCTGCAGGATAGTGATCCAATCCGCCCTGGCAGCATTTGCTGCCGCCGGCATTCTCTTTCTGGCCGGCAGCATATCAAACTTTCCGGTTCCGAGATGGCCTCAGGTGCCTTCGAATGCTGCCGGCTCGATGCGGGCATCCGCCTTCGACCTGGCTACTTTCTTGATCGAGCTCTCGAGACCGCACCACTTGAGTGTAGAGACAGCAAGGCTTATCCATTCACCTCAGGTGAGGCTGAGCGACGAACTATCATGGGGGCTGGGTCCGGGAATTCAGAACTCTCCCGATGGTGACGCATTATGGCAATGGGGACAGCACCTGCACTTCCAAAGCGTGATGGTCATCTACCCGGCGCGCGGTTTTGGCGTGGTCGTCTGTACAAACAACGACCTCCTGAATCCCGATGTGGCGGTAAAGATCGCCCACCGGGCCTTGGGAGGCAGGATGGAGCCCATCCTGAAAGCCACACATCTGCAGTACAACTATCACTGAACCGGGAACAGGGAACGGAGATGGATGACGCTGCATTTTTATTAAATTACATGATGCGCCATTTCGCAATTCTCAATTACCCTGCATCGCCAAAATGGATGCACAATGCTCATCTGGTTGACAGGGGAGGCACGGCGGCAAGGGCAGTGAGGTCGTTCGGGCCGAACAGAGCGAAAGCGGCGACTCCCTTATCGGCCGCGATGTGGATATAGCCCGAGGTGATGTCCCGTCCTACCAGTTCAGGGGAAAGGTCCGGTTGCGTCAGAAGTTTCGAGATCCTGGTTCTGGCGGGAATAACCAGCGTTCTCGCGCTCACAACGGAGCCGTTTTTATCCAGCAAGGACATTGCTGCATTTACGGCGCTATGATTGAGGCTGAGGATCGCAACCCCGGTAAACCAGGTCGCGTTGGAAGCCACCTGACCGAAGATGAAGTCAGTTTCGAGGGTGCGGATCAGTGGCAGAGCGGCGCTGGAAACATTCCGGGCGGGATCTCCGAAGCACAAATTTCCCAGCAGCCAGGCTCCTTGCCCGAGGCTGTCAATTTGAACATAGCCTTGAATCTGAACCGCCCGCTTGTTATCCCGGAATCTAATATATCCGATCCCACGGCTCACACTAACTGCCCAGCAGGAAAAAAGCCCCTCTCTCCGGATACCGGAAATTCAGAGAAGCAAAGCTGCCGGCCACGCAACTATTCGTGGGCCGAACTAATCTGAGGTTCCCCGGCGGTATGGACAGTATTTGATTGCCACGCTTGACGATAGAGTAAAACTCATTTTCCAGCCACTGGCAACAAGCCCAGAAGTTCGTACGCCCGTGCTTGCAGTTGAGTGGATTTTGGCATCTGGCTGAACGTCGGAGTTTGGTTGTCCGACTTGAGCCTGTAGGTATTCCGACCACGGCTGGCCAGCTCTGCCATCAGCGTCTCGAAACTGTGCACCGGGAGTCCTTCATCCCTTAGATGGGTCCGTTTCTTCCTTTTCGCCCTTTCAGATGGTTTTGCCGGGAGTATCGGGTCCCTTAGCCGTCGCTGCTGTGGCAGTTCTTCGTCTTCGAACAGAATGGGCGCCAGAGCGCGCCGCATGTGCCATTCGACATAGTAAGCAAGCATGCAGAGAAAAATATGAGCAGGAACTCTGTCTTCTGTGCGATGACGAATCGGCCGCACCAGAAGATCAATTCCCTTCAGCGTTCGGAACGCTCGCTCCACTTGTAACAGGCTCTTGTACCTGCGAACCGTGTATTCGACCATCAGACGTTCTTTGGGTTCGCTTGTCCGGATGACATAGATTCCATCCAGTTTTGCTTCCTGCTCGATCGCTGCCTGACGACGAGCCCATTGGAAGGAACCGTCTCCGAATGCGACTCGAAGTGTTTGCCCATTGTGCCGTACCAGAATCTTTCCGGCCTTCAAACCAATCTCAGACTCCTTCATGGGAGTCTTGGTCCGCCGCCCAACCGCCTTGGCAAGTTTCTTCAGCCCCTCTTCCGTTGCCTTCAGCAACTCGCGTCGTTTGCGGCGGCGCTCCTCTGCCAACAGCGGGTTGTAGCAGGCTATTAGCCGCTCCCCTCGATAGTCTGGCGAGGTTTAATCTGCCTGATGCTTTTCCTGATGGCTCTCTCAGTGTCCCAAAGATCGACCGCACGCTGAGCGTTGAGCCAGAAATCTGGGGTGTTGCCAAAAAGGCGCGAAAGGCGAAGCGCCATCCCCGGAGTTACTGCGCGCCGCTCTCGAAGCAATTCATTGATGGTCTGGCGCGAAACCCCTAACGCATTTGCGAGGCTGGACACAGTTAACCCGTAATCCGTCAAGAAATCCTCCCGGAGCATTTCGCCGGGATGCGTTGGGCGGATCTTTCTTTCTCGCATGTTTTCAATGCTCATAAACTTTGACTGAATGATAATCGGTGAGTTCTACATCAAAGGCGACGCCGTCCACGAACCGGAAACAAATGCGTCACTGATCATGAACGGTCTCCAATCCCCGCAGTCAGCCCACCGCAGTCATTTTCGATGAACATCCGGCATCCGGCGATCATGGGTCGGATGGGCATCAGATCGCCCTGCTGACGCCTGCCGGGTGTAGAATGGTGCGAAAGCGGCATGCTGGATCGATGAATGGAGGTCGGCAAAACCTACAATCTGTCCGACACAAATCTGATGAATCCGGAGGAGATCGGGCAGACCGGGAAGGATAATGGAGGACGAAAGTTGACTGTAAGCAACACGGTGGATCGACGGAAATTTCTGGAGCGGACGGGGGAAGCAGCAATCGGGGCCGCACTATTCCCCGGGCTGGGCAGAGGCAGGGACGCAGGATTCCCAGGCTCGGAAGCACTCAGGCCGAACATCCTGTTCATCCTGGCCGATCAATGGCGTGCTTCGGTCTTCGGCTTCGCCGGCGACCCGAACGTGAGGACGCCTGAAATCGACAAGCTCGCAGGGCAGAGTATCCGCTTCGCCAATGTGGTTTCGGTCTGTCCGGTCTGCACTCCCACCGGGCAGCGCTGATGACGGGCCGCTTCCCTACCACGACCGGCATGTTTCTCAACGACCTCTATTTGCCGGATGGGGAGCTGTGTCATCGCCGAGATTTTCAGGGATGCCGGCTACGATACGGCCTACATCGGCAAGTGGCACCTTGACGGGCACGGCCGCAGATCCTACATTGCGCCCGCCCGGCGCCAGGGCTTCGACTACTGGAAAGCGGCGGAGTGCGATCACGATTACAGCCATTCGCACTACTTCAGCGGCGCCTCCCCGGAGATGAAATTCTGGAAAGGGTACGACGCTTTCGAGCAGACGGAGGACGCGCAGCGCTACCTGCGGGAGCACGCGGCGGCTTCCAAGCCTTTCCTTCTATTTCTGGCGTTCGGCCCGCCTCATTTCCCGCACGACACCGCGCCGGAGGGGTATCGAGCGCTGTATCCGCCGCAGAAGTTGACGCTGCCGTCCAATGTAGCCCCGGAACGCAATGCCGGCGCACGCAAGGAACTGGAAGGTTATTTCGGGCATTGCACGGCGCTCGACAAATGCGTCGGCGACCTGCTCGCCACGCTTGAGCAAACCGGCCTCGCCGGGCGCACCATCGTCGTGTTCACAGCTGATCACGGCGAGATGATGGGCGCGCACGATGTTGCCCCGCTTCAGAAGCAGTGGCCTTACGACGAGGCGGCTCACGTCCCATTCCTGTTGCGCCGCCCGCGCACGCCGGCGAGCACCGTCGCCACGCCGCTCACCACGACGGATATCCTGCCGACTCTGCTCACTCTGACGGAAATGCCGATTCCGAAGTCTGTTGAGGGCGAAGACCTGTCGGCAGTGCTGACCGGCGAGGGCGGGGAGCCCGACCGTGCCGCGTTGTTCATGAATGTGTCGCCTTTTACCCCGGGGCTGGGCGAATATCGCGCCATCCGCACCATCCGCCACACCTATGTCCGCAGCCTGGCGGGCCCGTGGCTGCTGTTCGACAACCGTGACGATCCGCTCCAGATGCACAATCTGGCCGCCGATCCTGCGCGCGCAGCGCTGACGCAGGAACTCGACCACGGGTTGCAGGCGGAGCTGAAAAAAATCGGTTGATGAGATCCATCCGCGCCAATATTACCTGGACAAGTGGGGTTACACCATCGCCAGCCACGGCAGCATCTCCTATGAGCCCGGCGCCAGGGTGCAGAGCCCGCGGCCGCAGCCAACCCAAAAGCCATGAACCTCGCTTTAAGATCACGGATGGATTAGTGGTGGGTTGGAAAGGATCGGGTCCGGAGATGGGGCAAAAAATAGCACACAAACGTCTTTCCCAACCCGACAAATGAGACAATCCCTTGATTGTTCAGTGGTTGGTTTTAGTCCGACTCCGTCCCCGTGAGACGCTATCGAGCTGCACGGCACTCGAAATTCACGGCGTCGTTGGTGTCGCCCTTGCCCTTGTAGACCGCGACCTGGGGATACGGGCACAGAGGACGCAGCCGGTCGACCACGCCGTTGACGGCGTGCGTTGCGACAATCTGGTCAGGTGCAATGCCGCGCTCCACCCATTGCTCCAGCGCCGCCTGCATGTCGAAGGTGTTCGGGCCTATTCCGCCGCTGCAGTGCGCCATGCCTGGCGCCATGAACAATCGGTAGAAGCTTTGGACATCCTGAAGCGTCCTTTCCCGAGCCTGACCGGCTCCGAAGAACGATAGGACGCTCTCGTAATAGTTGATACTGTTGAGGGGTGCAATGAGCTGGTCGTTCCATCCGTGATACTGGAGCAGCTTGCCGCCTCGGCGCCGGTACGCCGTGAGGTTGAGGGTCAGTCGCGTTCAGAAGTGGCGCAAACTTCGCCTCGGCCTTCTGATGAGCCTGGTAGTCAGCCGGGTGCCCGAAGTCGAACGACTTCCAGTCCCAACTCGGGTCGGCGAAGACAAGCCACTGGTAGTGTGCGATCGGTATCGGAAACGGATTCGCAAGGTCACGATTCGGCCAGAACGGCTCGCTGCCAGGGGCGAGGCCGGGGTAGAGCTGCGCACCAGTCGTCGGATCCTTGAGGCCGCCGTAAACGCGCCGAGCCGCCTCGACCTGAGGTGGCGTCAGACAGGTTTCAGCCTGCTCATCGGCCCTGCAAGACAAGATCACAGGATCGAACGCACACCGACGTGGGTCTTCGAGCACGCCATCGGGGAGGCCGTCTTTGCTGTCGCAGCTTGACAGGGCCGCCCGGTGCAGGAGCCCCAGCGCAGACGGCGGAAGGTTGTTGACACCCCCCTTGAAAGTTGCCAGCGTGGCATCAAAGTCCCCAGCCATGAGCCGTGTCCAGTTGTTCGCCGGCGCGCCCGCCACGATGCCGTCGTAGTCTGCCGGAAACCGTTGCGCCTCCATCAAACCTCGTAGCCGCCTGACGAGCACCCGATGAAATACGAGCGTTGTGGTCGCTTGGCGTAGAAGGCTTCCGTGATTGCCTTTGCCTTCAGCGCCGTTTCGTGGTGCGAGCGATACGCGAAGTCAATCAGCTGCTCGGGATTTTCGAACACGAACCTGGCCGCGTTCACGCCGGGCGCAGCCTGGTGGCCGGTATTCGTCGAGGCGGTCGCATACCCTCGTCTCAATTGCTCGGCGAGTGGACCGTACGAGACGGTTCCCGCCCATCCGCCGTTGCCGACGCCGGCGAACTTGCCGTTCCACTTCTCGAGCGGCAGCCATACTTCGAACGCTATTTGTGACTCGCTCGTCGGGGCGATGACGCCGGCAACGCGGCAGAACGGCGGCAGGTTGGCGATCGGATTCATCGAGCCCGGCGGCGTGAATGTTCCGGCAGTGATCGTTTGCGCCACAGTGATCGTGGTGTTGGAGAGCTTCTGTTCGGCCAAACTTGCGCAGTCTGTCCGGCATCGGCCAGCGCGGCCGGCTGCATGATCGCAAGCACCGCCAGGATAGCCATGGCGCCATTTTTCGTCGGCTTGTGCCGAGAGGTAAACCAATCAGAATCTTCTCGTTGAGGATCTGGCTTGGAGACCCGTCCACAGACTCTCCCCGGCTTCTGAGTTGATGCATGTGATTCTCCCAGTCTGTTGCAGCAACCATACCACAGACGACAGCCAACATATGACCAGGGCCAAAAACTGAGTCCGGCTGTCGGAGCATATTTGGGCTCTGCAAAGCGGATGGCTGGTTCAACCGCAGACAGGTCAAGGCAATTCAAGATTCCTCGAAGGGTCCCGGGGTGATGGAGCTTGTGGAGGGGGAAACGCTGGCGCAGCTAGTTTCCAAAGGACTGTTGCCGCCGGCTGCTGCGCTGGATATTTGCCGCCAGATCGCCGAAGGTCCAGAAACAGCCCATGGGCAAGGGATCATCCACCGCGACCTGAAGCCTGCGAACGTCCAAGTGACATCGGAAGGCAAGGCGAAAATCCTGGATTTCGGCCTTGCGCGGGTTTTCCAAGAACACGTCTCATACAGGACCGGCTGCAAGAAACAGCGAGCCCAAAGGCCACAGGCTGCGCGCGGCCTACATGAGCCGGAGCAAGCCAAGGGGATGCCGGTAGACAAGCAGACCGACATCTGGGGTTTCGGTTGTGTGCTTTTCGAGAGCCTCACGGGGAAGAGGCCGTTTCAGGGTGCGACGACAACGGAGATCGTGGCTTCGGTTTTGAAGAGCGAGCCGGACTGGCAAGCTCTGCCGGCGGACACGCCCGCGCCGATTCGCCGCCTGCTCCGCCGCTGGCCGAAGGCGGGGTTGTGGCGGGTTTCATCCAACGGGGGCGCCGCTCAGTTGATCGCCAAGCCGAGCGAGGGAAGCGAGGGAAGCAGCCTAAGATATAACCAGCCGGAAATCCTGCCGAACAACCGAGGCATCCTTTTCACAATCTTGAAAGAGGGGCGGACAAGCATAGCGATGCTCCTTCTGGCGCCGACAGACCACGCATACTCATTGAATCGGGGAATTCGCCGCGCTATTTTGTTTTGGTTCAGCATGAGCTGACCTGCGCCGTGCGTTGCGTAGGGGGAGCACGCAACACTCTTTTTCACATTGCATCGGAATCCTACAAAACTCCTGATGCTTTGCTGCATCAGCCAAATCGGGCAATCGCGGGCAAGGGTAGCAAGGGTTGATGGGTTCCCAGAACCACAGGGCGGGTTCCCGCATTTGAGAGGGATTCTGCCCTGCGCCGAGCTGGTCCAGGGGGATCTTCACCACATCAAAATTAAAAACTACGTTTTGTTGACAGTCATTTTTGAACAGGCCTACACTGAAATCCTACCAAGCCAGAATTAGCTCCAGCGCAAGATCACGCCCCAGTGGCATCTTGTGAAAGTGAGCGTTCCACTTCAGATACTGGCTCACCGGCTGGTATTGTCGTGGGATCGAGTTTTTGGTAGGGACATTCGCAGTGTCGCCGGGGGATAAGTCTGGGCACCGGGGCGCGCCAAAGGCCGCTAACGCAATCGGCCGGAGTTTCCATACAAGTTCATTGGGGGAATTATGAAACAACGCATTTGTCTATTAGTCTTGTTTGCCTCGGTATTGCTCATCCTGACGCCGCAGACATCGCTTGCGGAAAAGAAAGGTACCTTTCGACCCTTGTCGGGTTCTCTAGTCGGTAATGCCCAGTTATTTGTTGCTTCTGATATACCTAATTCTCCTTGTCCTGTTTTCGAGGCTATTACAATAGCCGCAGGCAATCTGTCTCATTTGGGGCTGGTCGCCGCGCGTTTCTCCCACTGCACAACGCCATGGCGGAGGGGGGACAAGCTACCCCGGTGTACCGGAGCCTACTTTAGGAATGGTGATATGTTTATTGCACCTATTCGAAGGCAGACGGGTTATCGCCATTTGTGGTTCAGATAGCCAGCGGTACGGGCTGCTTCAAGAACGTCTATGGTGAGTTCAACCTCAACTGGGAAATTACAGAACCTAGTGAAATTCCTGAAGGCTATTTCAGCCCCTTCCCGTGGTGGGCGAGCATCGAGGGGAAAATCAGTTACTGAGCTGTCGTGAAGGACAGGAACCCGTTATCACATCGCAAGAGCCATAGCATTTGGGCTGCTCTTCGGGGCGGCTCTTTCTTTTGGAATATGCAGTCGAGTGTATCGCCAAACCCCAAGCAGTCCCAGCGGGTGATCTGCAGATAAAAGTCGCATCGTAAAAAAACCGCATTTTTGCTGAGGCATTGCTGCAAAAATCACTGCATTCTTAGGGAAACGGAGCACGAGGGAGTGAATATACTCGTAATTTGTTGATTTAATTGGTGGGCCCAGTAGGACTCGAACCTACGACCCGCTGATTATGAGTCAGCTGCTCTAACCAACTGAGCTATGGGCCCCCGCCATGGATCGCAAGGTTAGCACGCTTGAGTCCGCCGGTAAAGATGGTTCAGGCGATGCAATGCCGCTTTTCGTTACCCAACCCCCGCAGTAAGTCGGCCGGCCGGAATGCAGGCAGTGAAACCGCATCAAACGCAATCTCAAGCCGTTGAGCGAAGGGGGGGGGGGGGGGGGGGGGTGGGGTCCGGACGGCGCGGCGCAGTGAGAACCGCATCAGAACGGCGAAAGATTCTCAACCGGAGCGTGGAGGGATGGTGGGGGAGAATAAGTTTTGTGTGTATGGGTGGTGCTGGGTGGGGAAGCTGAGTAGGCGCAGCATTTATTACGGTATTCCGGACTCCAGAACATATTCGGGATGACTGGTACTACCTACCGGCCGAATGCAGGCAGTGAAACCGCATCAAACGCAAATCTCAAGCCGTTGAGCGTGTGAATGGTGTGTATGAAGGATTTGTAGTGAAGTAAAGGGTGGTAAATAGGATGATGAATGTGCGCGAGGAATGGTAATGTGTATGGTATATGGTTGTGATGTTAGGTTTATTTATTGGATATATTGAGCTTTTGTAGGTATCGATATATAGCTATCTTGTTCGAAGGGTCACTTTATCTATTTAGCAGGAAAGAATTTGTTATATATGTTCGAGGAGGTATATGTGGATATTTACGCTTGATCTTTGTTAAATTTTTATACAATATATCTGTTATATGCATATCTCATCTGGAAGGTTTTTATTAAACGCCTGAGTAAAGGGATAGAGCCTGCCACCGGGCCAACCCATCCGGACACCTTCAAGTTGCAGGCCTCTGTCCACCGGCCCGAGCCTGAAGGCCGCGATGTCACGCTGATTGCTGCTGATTTCGGGCTGCTCATGTACAGTGAGTTTATCTATAACGCGTCAACCGTTGCCGTGTGTATCTTGTTGAGTTCGTCCGCCAGCCGCTGTGCCGCATGCCAGAGATCATAGTCCTGCTGCATCCGAAGCCAGAGTCCGGAGCCGTTGCCGCAAAACTTGTTTTTTTTTTTTTTTTTTTTTTTTTTTTTTTTTTTTTTTTTTTTTTTTTTTTTTTTTTTTTTTTTTTTTTTTTTTTTTTTTTTTTTTTTTTTTTTTTTTTTTTTTTTTTTTTTTTTTTTTTTTTTTTTTTTTTTTTTTTTTTTTTTTTTAAAAAAAAAAAAAAAAAAAAAAAAAAAAAAAAAAAAAAAAAAAAAAAAAAAAAAAAAAAAAAAAAAAAAAAAAAAAAAAAAAAAAAAAAAAAAAAAAAAAAAAAAAAAAAAAAAAAAAAAAAAAAAAAAAAAAAAAAAAAAAAAAAAAAAAAAAAAAAAAAAAAAAAAAAAAAAAAAAAAAAAAAAAAAAAAAAAAAAAAAAAAAAAAAAAAAAAAAAAAAAAAAAAAAAAAAAAAAAAAAAAAAAAAAAAAAAAAAAGGGGGGGGGGGGGGGGGGGGGGGGGGGGAGAGGGGAGCTCCTAGAGCAATAAAACAAGCCCAAAAAGTTGAAATAAGGCCGCTTGCGACCCTATCCAATGTGGGCTCGCTATAATCTTTTCAATGATTTACCGCCGTCAGTTCCCGGATTCCCGGTTTCCGTAGATTGCCATCTGCGATATGTGTGCGCCCTTGCCGTCTATTCGGGTTGCGGCCCAGCCACCCACTTCATCGACAGCTGCCTGTTGTGCTGGGCGCAGTCACGAAGATACAGATTTATCAAATTCTGATAAGGAATCCCGGTTTTTATTGCTAGGGCCTTGAAGTGTGCGACCGTTTCCCGGTCAAGGCGTATGGTGACCGGCTGCTTCAATCGTCGGACATAAGGATTCTTACGCCCTTTCATTTTGGAAAAATCATAGTGTCCTCTCATAGATCAAGCCCAATAATCCCTTTCCTCGAGTTTGTTCGCCTTTCTTGCGGAGACGATTCGAATCACTGACTCGGTCTCGCGAAAGCAATGGCACACGACGAGCGTACGAATTCGAATGCTGAGGCCCAACAGAAGGAAACGCGATTCATCCTCGGAATGATCCGGATCGGAATACACCTTGGCATTTTCGTCATAGAACGCAGTCTGAGCCTCCTGGAAGGTCACGCCGTGTTTGCGTTGATTGGCCCGGTTCTTCTTTTCGTCCCAGGCAAATCGGAGTTCATCCATATGTACATTGTATGCATCAAGAGGCCGGCCGTCAATTCTCTTCGGGCCGGCCGTTCATTGCGCTGGGCTTTGGGGTCAGGAGAGGATGTGATGAAGTATCGGCGGCGGAGATTAGAAAAATCGCCCTTGTTTTCCAACGAGGCCGGCCATCGGCTTCTGTTACTCAAGACAGAATCGAGGGGAATCCGGCGGCCGGAATGCTCCATGGGTATCCGAAGGCAGCAAAGGGCCCATTCTTGCGTCCCGAAAAGGAGGTTGGTCACAGACCTGCGCTATAGCAGCAGCAGCGAAATGGCTTGTGCCGGCATCCCGCTTCATGCAAGCGCATTTTCCAGGTCACGGTAAAATGCCATGGCAGAGGGAGGGCGCCGAGCACGATCCGTTGCCAGCAGACCGGCGAAGCACTGCTCCCATTCCGCAGGCGGATTATGAAGGTGCTCGCTCAAAGGTGTATAGGCACCGGCCAGTACCGACTGCCGCCACTCATACCTGTTGGTTACAGGAAACGGAAGCGCGCCTGTAAGGGACTCATAGGCGGCGACGGCGAGGGCCCACAGGTCCCAGCCAATGTCAGGCCTTTCACCGAGCAATTGCTCAGGGGACATATAACCAGCCGTCCCGACAAGTATACCGGTTCCGGTTTCCGTGACGCCCTGCAATTCTGCGATGTTTTCAGCGGCACAAAGGAATTTTGCGATGCCGAAGTCGAGAATCTTGACCAGCCCGTCTCCCACGGTGGTGCTCCGCGCCAGAAAGATGTTCTCCGGCTTAATGTCTCGGTGGATCAGCTGGTGGCGATGAGCCGCATCGACGGCACTGCATACCTGACGGAATATCCTGAGAGTGTGAACAGCATCAAGCCTTTTGTGCAGCTTGAGTTCGTCACGCAGCGTGACCCCTTCGAGCAGCTCCATGACCAGGAATGCGCGCCTGTCCCCCTCGACACCGTAGTCATGTACCGTCACGACATTGGGATGGACAAAGGCCCCCGCCGCCCGCGCTTCCAGCGCGAAGCGTCTCGCAGCCGCGCTGCTGTTCACCAGCTCTTCGCGAATCAACTTTACGGCTACACGCCGCCCCAGCGCTTTATCCATGGCCTCGTAAATGATGCCCATGCCTCCACGTCCACGCCGTCGTTCCAGACGGTAGCGGCCCGCCAACATACGCGGCAGGGGCACAGGAGTCAGGGCAGCCCCATCCTGGGCGCAACTGCTCGATCCTGCGTCGCTGCAGGTTCCACATCGGGGACACTCCCCAAAGCTTCCGGTCGTGCGCAGCGCCGCGATCGTTTCCTGCTCAAAGAGCAGAGCCAGGCTTGCGGCGATGGTGTCCAGCAATTCCTTATCCTCACTGGTGTATGGTTCTTCCGAGCGCTTGGCCCCGAGCGCAATCAATGCCTCGTCGTGTCCGGGCGACATGGCGATCGGCACGAATAGTTCGATGCGGGTACGGCGGACGAACTCTATTTCCTGATCGGGCAGCTGCTGCCGAAGTCGATCGGTATCTCCCGGCATCACTCCCATGGGTTTACCCAGGGCCCGCAGCGACTCAATCCATCTGCTTTCAGCAGGCAGCACCGGCGGTGCCTGGCCGGCCGGCGCCGAGGCCAGCGTCCGAAAAGCGGTTTCGTCCGGCAGACGCTGCATCAGGGCCGCAAACCGGGGGTGAAGTGCCCGCTCAATTCGGGTAACGATTCCCTGGGCGGCGCGCGAGAAACTGCCTGCCTGGCGTGCCTCTTCGGCAATCCCGCGCAGCAGCCGGCGGGCATCGTAGTGCTCCCTGAAAAAACGCCGGTCGATCGCTTCGCCCCAGCGCCGACGCTGCAGATAGGCCACGATCGCAACTCCGGACAGAGCGGCATACACCCAGCCCCGCGCGCCCAGAATTTCGATCAGAGTCTGGTTGCCGTGCGCCAGCATATCCAGGAATAGGATGCCCCCCAACACCGGCACAAGCGCAATCATCCCACCCCGGGCCAGCGCGTATTGGATGCCTAACCGTATAATGACCCGGATGTCGAACAGCCGGTGTCGAAGAATCGAGTAGGCAAAACACACAGGAAACAAGGCGAAGATGACCGCGATGAAGACGTCGGGAACCGGGGAATTGAGAAACTGAAAAATAGGCGATTTCGGTGCCACCACCGCCATCGCCCACCTCAGGAGGCCCGGGAAAACTCCTGCGGCGCCTCCGAGAAAAAGCATGCGTATGCGGCGCCTTTCACTTGCATCCGTCAGCCGGACATAGTTCGCTGCCAATGCCGCAACGGCCGCCAGGCCGTATGTCGCATACAAGAAATCATGAATGGGCGTCTGCCAGATAGCAGGAAAACCCTGATAAGCTCGGGCCGGAGAGTAAACGATAAGGGAAGCAAAATAAAGATGCGGCGGCAGCCTAAGCAGCGCCGGCAGCCAGATTACGACCCAGATCCAGCGTGCGAGAAACAAGGGACGGGGAAAATGGCGAAAAACGTCAGGACGATGGGCCCGATCAGGCAAATGCAGCTAAACGGGATCCACAAAAGGATGCCTGGAACCCACGGCAGGTTCCTCCACATCGCCGCGTACCCGGGAGGAAGAACGGTGAAGTATAGCCCGACCGAGAGTGTTGCCAGGGCAAGCCCGCCCATTCGCGCCAGACGGTCATAGGGACGGGCAAAGGCGATAAAGAGAGCGGTGGCGAGCAGCAAGATTTCATCGAACTGCCAGAGGGTGTGGACCATCCGGTAGCCGAACTCGACGCGTCCTATCGAAACCGGTATCTCCAGCCGCTCCCGGTTCCGCTCCACCTCGATGCAGAAGGATCCTCCGATCCGGAGGTTGTTGCGCATCAAAAGCCATGGGAAGCCGGGCTGTACCGGTTGGCCGTCCAGGGCAAGGATGATGTCGCCGGTTTTCAGCCCGGCTCGATCGGCCGGGGAGGCAGGAGTTAATGACCTGATGACCTCCCTGGTGCCCTCCACCCGTGTCGCAAAACCGGGTGTCTCGGGCCCCCAAGCATAAAAATAGGCCCGCAGGAGGCAATCAGTGGCAAAGATCGCGGCGAGAAAATAAAGCCATAGCGGGCCCAGCCGGCCAGTCCTTCTTTTTGACAGGCCTGGGGCAGGAACATCACCTGGCCTGAATATTTCCTTCCCGTTCCCTCTATCGGGTAAGGCAAGATAATTTTGCGAACTTGCGGGAAGTCCCGCGGAAAGCGAGGCTTCGCCTTTGGCCAGCATCCGGGCCGCTACATCCAGGGCCCGAACTTCGAGACGCGCGCCTTCTTTCTCCGCATACTCCAATAACGATGCCACCTCAATCTGAGCCCTTCATCGCCATGGCACGCATATCCAGGAATTGAGCCCGTTGTTCCCGCGGCTTTGACAGTGCTCCGTGGTAAAGCTCTTCTACCCTCCTCCAGCCCACTTTTTCATCCGACGGCCCGGCTGCCATCGGTCATTCTCTCGAGGAAATCGAGAAGGGTCAGCAAAACGTAGTTCTTCTTCATTTGGCGGCAAAGCCATGCCTTGGCAAAATTCCAATCCGTGAGTACCGTGCTGGGAGATACATTCAGCACCTCCGCTATCTCTTCAGTGCTGAGCCCTCCAAAGAAGCGCAACTCCACGACCCGGCTCTTCCTCTGATCGAGGATAGCCAGAGCGGATAGCGCATCATGCAGGGCTTCCAGATCAACGTTCTGCTCATCGGAAACGGTGAGGGTTTCATCCAGAGTAACCTGTCGGAGCTCTCCGCCCCGTTTGTGACTCCTTCGCGTACGAGCGAAATCCACCAGGATCTGCCGCATCAACTGGGCGGAGATGGCCAGAAAGTGCGCGCGATTCCGCCAGTCCTGTTTGTTGGAATCGACGAGGCGGAGATAAACTTCATTGATCAGGGCAGTAGTCTGGAGGATGTGGCCGCGCTGTTCGTCTCTCATGCGTTGATGAGCGAGCCGGCGCAGTTCGCCATAGACAACTGGAATCAGCCTGTCCAGCGCGGACTTGTCGCCTCTGCTCCAATCTTGCAGCAGCTCCGTGACCTCCTGTTGTTCGAACAACGTCATACCAGCAATCCTCAGAGCAACTTATCGGATGATCAGGAGACTATAATATAGCCTAATCCTCTGACTTCCATTTCAATTTCGAACAGAAAAAATCTGTTGTGGTTTTTGCCCCGGATTTCCGCTTTTACCAGTAGGAAAGCATGGACACCCACTGATTGTTCTTTCCCTTAGATGGCTGTCCACGTTCTCCTCCATCAGCGGGAGCGTCCGACCCCGCGCGCCAGAGTGCCCGCGGTGGGTTCTGCAAGATGGGGGAAAATTACGCGATTGAAATTCGGTGACAGGCATTTCTTTCGCCAATTTACAGGCCGTCACTTCGAACCAAGCCGTTCCTGAAATTGGAAAAGGAGGTGCCTGGTCACTGAATTTGTAGTGTTTGACACTACAATTGGTGCACGTTACAATCTCGCCGTGCTCAAGACCCTATCCTTCGAGTGGGATCAATGGAATGTCCAGAAAAACGAGATCAAGCATGGAGTCGGCCCACTGGAGGCAGAAAGCGCATTTTTCGATCCTCAATACAAGCTTTACGAGGATTTGAGACACAGTACGACAACAGAAAAGCGCTACCTGCTTTACGGCATGAGTCTCGAAAACCGCATGCTGATGGTCGGATTCACACTCAGAAGAACTAAGATCCGGATCATTACTGCAAGGCCCGCATCAAAGAAGGAGAGGCAAGTTTATGAAAGCGAAAACAGCTAAACTCAGGAAGCGGAGGATTCGCGAAATCGGGGAAGACGATTCGACCGACACTGCGTCCTTTGTCGGCGACTCGAAACCTCTCCGGTTCGAGGACCTTGGGCTGAAACTCCCCGAGGTGCCGCCAACGCAGGTCGTCTCGATCCGGATACCTTCAAATCTCCTGAACGAACTGAAAGCTCTAAGCTCCCAGCGTGACATTCCGTACCAGGCATTGATCAAGTTGTTTCTCTCCGAATCAGTGTCGAGATTCAAAAGGCGGTCTGCGTCCTGAAATCGGCTGGGGACAGGCCACGAAACCCCCTACAACCCCTTCCTGACCCGGGGCCGCTTGGGAGTGAATTGCTGGCGGGATGGAGGAAGTCGGGGAAAGAAGGCGCTAATCCCGAGGCGGGCAGATCGTGGGAATCACTTCACGTTGTTTCTCCGATATACCCGGAAGTCAGCGCGATCTGCCGTAATGATGCAGTGCCCCGGGAACAATTCGCTCATCCGAATCAACGCCAAAACCTGCGTCAGATAAGGGTTTTGCCGTGTTTTCAACGACTTGCGGAATCGGTGCCGGAGAGACGTGGACACCCATAGACTGTTCTCTCCCTTTGATGGGTGTCCACGTTCTGCTTCCATTTTGATTCGGGACGCTGGTGACTCTCCCCATGCTCCATTCTCTTTGACCTCCATTTCAAATTCGGATGGAAAAAAAATCTATTGTGGTTTTTGCCCCGGATTTCCGCTTTTACCAGCAGGAAAACATGGACACCTACAGATAATCCTCTCCCTTTGATGGGTGTCCATGTTCTACCTATCGGCCCAATCATGAAAGGAGACGCTATGCGAAAACAAATACCGAAGATGGTCGCCCTGCTCGGATCCGCGCTCTTTGCGGTGACGTTGGTCCAGGGCGGTCAGCATCTGAATACTCATGCATTGTCTAATTCTCCGGCAGCCGCCGCAAACACGGGATATGATCTGATAGGGTTACCGGTCCCGAAGGCCAGGGTGGTCAAACCTGGCTGCAGCAGATATCACCAACAGTGGCATCGTTTCCGGTTACTACAGTCCCCAAGGGTACACGAATGTCCACACATTCTTTTTCGAAAATGGGGTATACACGGACCTCACAGAACCGGGTGCGACTCACACGTCCATGGTTGTGACAAACAACGGGAGGCAGTACGGAAACTGGGGTAGCTCTACGGAACAAGTAGCAGGTTTCCGTGATCAGAAGACGGGGCAGTGGACTGCGCTGCCGAACTACGGAAGTTATCTAATGAACTTCATCTGGCGGATGAACGAAGCGGGCTTGAGTGTCGGCGACTCTTGTGAAGGCATTTGGGGCAACATAGGGTACTGCGTCGGGTGGAAGTGGGATAAGGAGCTTGCTGCGTACCAGGCCCCCGTTCACCCCAAGGCTGTTCTGACTGGAATTAACAACCGCAAGCAGATCGTCGGTCTTTTGTATTCGTCTGATGGTATCCCGCAGGCGTACCTGGAATACAAAGGTCAGTTTACGTTGTTGTCCGATAGAAGCTCGGTCGCTTGGGACATCAATGATGCCGGGGGAAGTGCTGATCACCTTTATGGATACATTAGAAAACGCGCTGTTGGAAAACTGCAAGGGAATCCACGTTTTGCCAAATCCTGACCAATCTGCGGTTACCATGTACCAGGGGATTTAATGACCGGGGCGATCTAGTAGGCTATTGGATCGATTCTTCTGGGAACAGTCACGCGTTCATGGCGATTCGTAAACACAAGTGATCTGAGGGTTGACTGCGCTACCGTCGCGCCTCGAGGCATCGGGCTGCCCCGGCAACAGGCCTGTTGGGTCTACTGCTTCGGTTTTTTTGAGCACAGAGTGCTCGAGCCGCACGAACCGAGTGTCGTGTAACTGCTGGCTTCCAGCACGGCCACCGAACGGCGGTCCGTCCTCCCTGGTTTCAGAGAATATTCTCATCCACTTGAGCCCGAAAGCCACGATGCCGCAGCCGTTGCTGCTGATTTCGGGCTGCCTACGGACAGTGAGGTTACCTATAATGGGGTGGCCGGTGCCGTGGGGATCTTGGTGAGTTCGTCTGCGAGCCGCTGTTCCGTGTACCAGAGATCATATGCTTGCTGCAATCGATGCCACAGGCTGGGTCCGTTGCCGCAAAACTTGCCGAGGCGCACTGCCATGTCAGGGGTCACTCCCGCATCGCCGGCGAGGATGCAGGGTGGTGTCTGCCGCGAGACCCGCAACTTTCGAGCTGCCTCGCTTACAGATATCCTCTATGCAACACCACCCGCTATCCCGCCTTTTCGAACAGGACTTCATTGACGATAGTCTGATAGCCCACACCTCGTTTTCGGGCTTCCTCTTGCGCGCCCAAGCCATGACCTTTGGATGCAGCCGAATCGACGCGGGTTGATATTTTTTCCTCATCGGATTTAGAAGGCCGGCAGTGACCTTTCTGAGCTGACGAGTCTTCTGCTACGATGGAGTAGCACAAGGATCTGGTATGAATCCACCGGCAAAACCTGAGTGACTTGATCATGGCATTGGAAACGGAATCCGAAGAATTCACTTGCTACTTCGATCGCAAAAGCTGCCGGATGGCCGCTCTCTGGTCCAACATACTCAGCGCGCTGGAGGATGGCGATGAGGAAGCATTGGATGACCTCCCCGAATGGCAGAAGAAGGAGGTCGAGGTCGCTCGGGAATTCGTGAAAGATGATGGCACGCGATTCATCCCCGGCCCGGACAAATTCGATTTTCACGAGTATCACCAGATGGAGCGATTCATCCAATCCTTGGATGATGTAGAAGCTGGCAACCAGCTCTGGTGCGCCATTAAGGGTCGAGGCGCCTTCCGGTTCTTTAAATAGGATACCCTGCACCGTCTCAAGATGCAGAACGAATGCAATCATTCTCTCGATGATGCTATGCAACAATTCGTCATCGACTGGGCCGAGGAAAACGGCGTGCTCTATATTGACGACAGCCGCAAGCCCTCCCGCAAGTCATAATCACGACTTCCAAAGGGACAGTCGCCGGTGTCGCCTGCAGGTGGGGGAGATCGGTGACCGTACCTCATCATGCTTCCTGAGGACGGGCGCTTATTCCGACTGTGCAGCGTTCCAGAGCATCTCGGTTTTCGGGGATAACAAACCAACGTCAGCAACATTGAGACCCAGACGCCCCCATGATCGCCAATAGCATCTTTCTCCACTGGGCGAAATTGCCTTACTTAAGTTCGGGCCCGGCAAACGCGATCTGTGACTGGCTGCAGTGAAATGAATGCAAAAACATGAACGGGACAGGATCGCAGATCCGGGGACATTAACCTTATCTTCGCCATCATGCCGCGCAGGTATGCGGATTTTCCCAGGTTTTCACCCGGCAAGGGTAAGAATCATGTCCCCTGACCTTCGCCATCGGCACGTTCCAGACCATTCTCGCGCCTACCAGAATACGATTTTGACGTGTTTGAGCAGTGCAGACTGATCTCCTCCCGCGACCTGGAACTGGAATTGTCTGCCATCATCCAAAACGCCGCGGGCCGAAATCTCGATGTGAGGCACGTTGGCTACTCCGGACGGATGCAGGTCTACAGAAAAGAAACCGGCAGACCCTATTTTCAGCGTTGATAAGCCCACCAGCTCGGTAATCGTGAGCTCCCCATCTGCGACCGCCGCCTGGAGTTCCGGCCAACTGACAAAGTAGATCGGGACAGCGCCGAGTCCCCAGTACTTTCCTTGAGTCGGACCTGCGCCCTGGGGCGGTGGCACTGGCCAGATTTCAAATCCTTGGACAGTTAACGTGCAATCAAAGGCCCGGGGGGCGTCAAACATTTCCAGGAGATTGAAATCCGAAGGCACGCAGCCTGGATTGCGGTAGAAGGGAATGGCTGCCCACTCCTCCGTATGATAGATCTCCTCCCCGAATGACCCAATATTCGAGATTTGGGCGTAATAGGGCGGACCGGGATTATCCGCCGTGGGAAATGGCAGGCGAACGCTGGCAAAAGCGTACATGGTGATCAGAGCCGCTATGACGGCCGTTACTAGCATGTGTTTTCTCATTTTTGCCTCCTGTTTTGGGGCCGCGTTGGAAAGCGCGGTTTCTAAAGCCAGGATGAAATGGAGCGGCCGGCCTGTCCAGAGAGGAACCGTGAAATGGCGGTGAGATTAACGTTAAAACGGTGGCTATCGGCTCAGGCCCATTCGCCCTAGCACGGACTGGAATCTCTGATCGGAGTACAAGTTGCGGAATCGCGCGTCATCGATAATGAACGGCATCATGGTTGAGCGCTGCTCGCAGCCCCGTTCGAGCCAGCGCAAGGCCTGTTCCCGGTCGCCCAGGCCGTTGTAAATTCCGGCGACCTCGACCGGCGGTACCCACGGCCCCCGGAATCGCGATTGGAGCTGTTCGAGGACGCGTTCGGTTTCTATTCGGTTCCCGAGCTTGGCGTGTGCGTAGCCCAGAAGGCCGGAGTAATACGGGATTTCTCCCGCCGAGTCCTGAATCGACTGAAGCACCTGCAGCGCCTCGGCATAGGAGGATTTCTCCAGGTACGCCAACGCGAGAGTGATGACGCCCAGCGGGAAACCACGTTCCAGTTCCAGTGCGGCGCGCAATTCCTTGATGGCTTCATCCGGGCGGCCGTCGTAGATGTAGGTTTGACCCAGGAAGGTTCGAAGGTTGAGAGAAAGAGGATCGACTTCGAGGCCCTGTCGAAATTGCCCGATTGCTTCTTGGTGGCGCCGCAAAGGACTCAGACAGAGGGGGGCATCCAATCGAAGTGGATCCTGCCCGCATGCTTGGCCAGCCGATCCTCGTTCCATTCAACGATTGAACAGTTATCCAAGGTTTGGTGGATCTCAGTGTCGGCGAGTAACCCGATAGATACGCTCTGGGTGCGACTGATTCGATAGGACATGGCTGACGTTACATTTTAATGACGTCACTATAACGATCTGCTCCAGCCATATTCTACATCCGGAAAGGGAGGGCGCGGGTAGACAAATCCACCCTCCTGGCTCAGCCATTATGCTGCCCCGTGAGCCATAACCAGGAATCTCAGCAAATCTCGATGGGACAGACGGGCGAAAACTGGCGGTCTCTCCGACTATCGAAACCCCTATGATCGCTGCTGGGCACCTGCTCGAATTCACGAGGGCGATGGAGAGGACTGGCATTAAAAAATTGAGGTAATCGCCTCCAATCGAGAATGGAGAGTCACGGGTGTCCCCACTTTGTCTGGAAAGGGTCGCAACGGGAACAAGAATCACAATAACCCGTCGCGGCATACCTGTCGCCATTTAGGTCCCGGCGGCCACCGGAGGGACAGTTGCCGGGCTCATCAGTAGCTGGTGAACAACGGTGAATGTCCCTCTTCCGCTTGACTCTCTGTCTCCATAAGGCGTAGAAGTGGAGTAGACCCAAACAGGCACAGGCGGGGAGGGATTCATTTATGAAATCGACATTCTCGAAGATAAAGATGTTGCTGCCCCTTTTCCTTTCAGCGTTTGTCGTACTGGCTACGGCGCAGGAGCCCAAGTCTCCCGCCGGGAAGGCACCTCAGAAGAAGGCGACGGCGGTTTCCGACAGCTGCGTGGATTGCCACAAAAAAGAAACGCCCAAGATCGTTGCCGATTGGCAGGTGAGCCTGCACAGCAGGAAAGATGTTACCTGCAAAACCTGCCACGGCGAGGAACACAAATCCGTGCACGACACCGCACGAGCACAGCTCCCTTCGCCGGAAGTCTGCGGCACATGCCATGACAAGCGGCTCGAGCAATTCAAAAAGGGCAAGCATGCCCAGGCCTGGCTGGCCATGAAAGTCATGCCCACCTTTCACAGTCAGCCCGTGGCTATGACCGATGGGATGAAAGGCTGCGGCGGCTGCCACAAAGTGGGATTGAAGAACGAGCAGGATCTGAAGGAACTCAAGGCGCAGGGCTCCGGCTTCGGCCTTGCCTCCTGCGACGCCTGCCACACCAGGCACACCTTTTCAGTCAAGGAAGCGCGCCAGCCACAAGCCTGTCAAACCTGCCACATGGGATTCGACCATTCCCAATGGGAAATGTACTCCGCTTCCAAGCACGGCGTTCGCTATCTGCTGAAACAGAGCGGCATCCTGCCTGAAAGCACCGCCGCTCCCACCTGCCAGACCTGCCACATGCAGAAGGGCGACCACGAGGTGCGAACAGCATGGGGATTCCTCGCGGTAAGGCTGCCAATGCCGGAGGACTCTCAGTGGGCCGCCGATCGCGGCACGATTCTGCAGGCGCTGGGAATCCTCGACCCGCAATGGAATCCCACGGCACGGATCAATCTCGTCAGAGTCGGGCAGATAGCACGCCTGAACCAGGGCGATTGGCAGGTGGAACGGGAGAAAATGCTGGGAGCGTGCCGGCAATGCCACTCCGCGACCTTCGCATACACCGAACTACTCAAAGGGGATGCGATGATCCAGATCGCCGATAACCTGCTGGCGGAAGCGATACGGGTAGTGACTGACCTGTATAAGGACAACATTTTGAAGACAGCCGGCAAACTACAAGTATCCTTTGCCAGACCTGTTGACATTTCACGACGCGCCCACCCCCATCGAGCAAAAACTGTTCGTCATGCATCTCGAACACCGGATGCGCACTTTCCAGGGAACATTTCACGCGAATCCGGATTACGCGCTCTGGTACGGTTGGAGCGAAATGAAACGCGATTTGAGCGAAATCAAATCCATGGCCGCAGAAATGCGAAAAAATCAAGCGCCAAAATAGAAAGGAGTCGGCTACTCCGCGAGCGTGACTTCCCCGCGGTCCCGGCATCTGTCAGCCGCGCACCAGCTGAAGCGGAATCAATATATCAGGCGACCTCCGGATTCACTGGCGCCGCGGAAAAGCATGTTCCGCGCCGGCATGTCGGTCTGACGCGCGATGCTTTTAATCGATCGCCAGCTTCGAAACTTCAGCCATGGACCGGCTCAGTTCCCCCGGTCCATGGCAACTGTTCCCCAATCTCTGTGACCTTCCCATTCCGAAAACGCTTCCCATCGTCGCTTTCGGAGCGCCTCCGGCCATTTCGTCCTAAATCCCTGAACCCGGAATGCCTACTCATTTAATAGATCAAAGGCGAAAGCCGGCTTGCCTGCAAGCGCCGTGCGGAATCCGTAAACGGCAAATGCGAAGAGAAATAGCAGCACGAAGGCTGAGGCGGTCGAATACCAAAGCGATTGATCAAGAGTCACGGGAAGCGACTCGGGAACATTAATGAATAGGATGGAGGCCATAACCGCAATAAGACCGAGCCGCCTTAACAGAATTAGCAGGCCGACGTTCAAAATGAGGCTGATAAAAAGGGTGATGGCGATGGAGGACGAATTCGACAGGTTGTTCGCCGTCAGAACGACGACAAAAAAAGCCCCGGCAAGCCAGTCCCTCCGCAAGATCAAACGGAGAATAAAATAAAGCAGAAACATGTACATCGCGGCGGTGACTGCGCCGGTTATGTTCAGGGAGAGGGTCCCGAGCAGATTGCGCGTCCCCAGAGCAAAGTTAACCGACTCTATGGAAGCCAGGGCGGGCGTGATCTTGATCCCCGATTTTGCCGCAATGAGATACAAAATCACATCCAGCAGCGGGATGGTAATACCGAATGCGGCGCCTGCGAGCAGGTCCTTCCCTATTCGAGGATCACGCACCTGGCCCGCCAGAAGGCGGCTCCAGGAAATAATGGCGTGCGGCCACAAGCGGCGAATGTGGGGCTCCAGTGCAATATAGACGATCCAGACAAACAGGCCGAAAAACAACGCGCGGCTCGTGATCATCCAGATCAGGCCAATGTTCTCGTTCAGATCCGTCACAAAGTGGGCCGCGAGGCACCGGGCAACTGCCTCCACCAGGAATAAGCAAAAACCGATGCGCAACGCACCGCGACGATCACCACGGTTCAGCTTCAGGTTAAGCCATGCCAGATATACGGCGGCAGCAAGGATGGCGATCAAAAGGATACTCAATATAATGTTTAGTACCTTTTTATCCGGTTTGGATGGATTGGGCGCACCAGGGGAAGGGCGATTCCAGGGCTGGAAAATGCGGAAAAAAATCGGTTTGCCGTACGCGGCTGCCGCTTCGATGCGGACCGAGATATCGCTTCGTCTGGATCAACCCCCTGCCATGCCGCGCGGGAGTCAGCGAACACCGGTGGGGATACCTCCGGGGTTTCGGGTTTTAACTTTCCCGGATCGAATCCGGCTGCAGACAGCAGCATGTTCCAATCGGGGGTGGAAGACCCCCGGTTGGATTCGGCTAGATTCGGTGGCACCGCATCCAATTTCACCAGCCTGCCTTCGGGATCCAGCTGCACGCGAATCATGCCGGGTTCCTTTTGCGGGGGATAATCCTGCCGGACGACGCCGTCATAAAAAAAGTCGGGATTTGCCAGGTAACTTGGGCTCCGCCTGTACCAGAAGACCATGGCGGGTGGCTCTCCGAGCTTGAGCTGCTCTGATCGATTGGCCTCCTGGCCAAGCCTGCCGGGAAAGTCCGTCTCCATAAACCCATAGGAGCTGTCACCCGGTTCCCCTGCGTAACCCAAGGCTTTGATCAATTCGCGACTCTTCTCCACCAGCGTCTCCGGCCCCTTGGCTTGCGGGATCCAATTCAGAAGAGAAGTCTTTCCGGAAAGCAGGGCGATGCTGATCAGCGCCAGCAGAATGTATCCCAGACCGGCCCATGCCATCGACACCTTGAGCGCTCCGGTGTCTCCGGCAGCTGCCACCATCTCCGGCGAAGGTGTCTCTCCCAGGGCCAAAGCAGCTGCAAGGGGGTCGCCGCCAGGAAGTCCTGCCGCAACAGCCAAGGGGGAGGCTGGACGAAGTGCAGGATCCTTCTCGAGGCAGCGCAAAATGACCCTTTCGACGACCGGATCCATCCCCGGTATGATGATGGAGGGTTGGGTGGGATTGGATTCCCGATGCAGCCGCGCAAGTTCGGAAACGGTGGGAGCTTTGAAAGCAGGCTTCCCGGTAAACATCTCGTATAAGACCAGCCCGAGGGAGTAGATATCGCTTTTTACCGATTCGCCTTTGCCGGCAAACTGTTCCGGTGCCATGTAAGCGGGCGTGCCCTCGATTGCCGTCGGATGGTTCCCATCGGCTTCTCCACGAGCAAGCCCGAAATCCGCGATGCGAACCTTTCCGAGTCCGTCGATCATGATGTTCGCAGGCTTGAAATCCCGGTGCAGGACACCCTTGTCATGCGCGGCCGACAAGCCGGCACACATCTGCTGCGCAATCTCCAGAGCCTTGTCGTTGGGCAGGCGGCCGATGCGACGGAGGAGGAAGCCAAATCCTCGCCATCCACATACTCCATCGATATGAATTGCTGATGGTCCACCTGCCCGATGTCGTATATCCGGCAAACATTAGGATGGGAAACCTGCCGGGCCATCCGCACCTCGTTGTGAAACCGCCCCAGGCTTCCCGGATCCGCTCCCACTTTTTCCGGCAAAAATTTCAGCGCCACCTGTTGATCCAGAGTGAGGTCATCCGCACGATAGACCTCACCCATTCCACCCTTTCCCAGCAGTGCAATAATTCGATAGCGCCCGGCAAGCATCGATCCCGGCGGAAAGCGGCCGATGTTCTGGGAGACCAGGGTTGAGCGCTTTGGACTTTCGACGCGCTCATCCGCCCCACTCACCAGCGGGACGGCATGGGATTGAACGGTTCCGGCAGGAGTCCTGGCCATTGTTTCCTGCATCGATGAAGGTATGGCCTTGCCGCAGGAGGCACAAAACTTGACCGAATCGGGCACCTCAGATAGACAGTTAGGACAATGCATGGCATCCCCTTAAGCCGTGTCCGTCAATACTACAACAGTATTCTCTCTTTTTTTTTTTTTTTTTTTTTTTTTTTTTTTTTTTTTTTTTTTTTTTTTAAAAAAAAAAAAAAAAAAAAAAAAAAAAAAAAAATACTAAGGCAACTAAGGGCTTCAAATCCGGTAAAAAAGCGGATCCCTTTCTGAATGTCCCATCCCGTGGCGGCAAAATGCGGCAAAATACATTGGCGGGAAACACTCAAAATAGCACCTGGGAAGAGAGAAATTAGTTTTTTGAGCGATGAAAATGGAGAAATAAAATTGAAGCGATCCAGGCCAAAAACGGCGGATCCATTCATAGCACATGACGGACAAGCCCAGAGGTTTTTGGAGCCCTGTGGAGAGTAACTTGCAGCGGATTTATGATGATGAAAAAAAAAAAAAAAAAAAAAAAAAAAAAAAAAAAAAAAAAAAAAAAAAAAAAAAAAAAAAAAAAAAAAAAAAAAAAAAAAAAAAAAAAAAAAAAAAAAAAAAAAAAGTGAGAGAAACTGCTGCTATAAACTGAGAAAAAAAAAAAAAAAAAAAAAAAAAAAAAAAAAAAAAAAAAGCGGCGGCATGCGGCCCTATCGAGGCCCGCCAAAATAGCGACCTATGAAAAAAAAAAAAAAAAAAAAAAAAAAAAAAAAAAAAAAAAAGGAGACGAAGATGAGGTTTAAAAAAATTGAAAAAAAGAGCCCGGTGACAAGTGGTGTATTACTTCGCCAGACCTGTAGCCTGCTGTGTACTCTTCGCACAGAAGTCGCTGGCGCTCGCGGGCCAGGACTCCGAGGCGCGCCGGCGCCGACTTGCTTTTCCGACTTGAGGAGATTTGCTTCGCGTATGATGCAGCGCTGGCAGGGCTCCGAGCGCAGAACCGGCTCCCGACGCTGCAAGATGCTATTGCTGTTTTTTTTTTTTTTTTTTTTTTTTTTTTTTTTTTTTTTTTTTTTTTTTTTTTTTTTTTTTTTTTTTTTTTTTTTTTTTTTTTTTTTTTTTTTTTTTTTTTTTTTTGGAGGAAAGGCTCGCGAAATATGATAAAAAAAAAAAAAAAAAAAAAAAAAAAAAAAAAAAAAAAAAAAAAAAAAAAAAAAAAAAAAAGGGGGGGGGGGGGGGGGGGGGGGGGGGGGGGGGGGGGGGGGGGGGGGGGGGGGGGGGGGGGGGGGGGGGGGGGGGGGGGGGGGGGGGGGGGGGGGGGGGGGGGGTTTTTTTTTTAAGACGCGGTCAAGAATGACAGCGCCGGCAGGGTCTCCACGGTTCCTAGAACAGTTGAACCATTGCTGAAAGGTCGCGATTTCATATCTATACTAATGGCATGTAAATTGCCACGGGACACACCCTTTCTACATACATAGGATTCGGCGCACTAATAGCTGCAGCGGGATTCGAACAGACCCAAAGGATGATGCTTCGCGTGGTCCATAACCGGAGGAACAGACCATGGCAGTAATGCTTCGATGTGCAGATGGCGGCGCAAATTGCCGTTTGAAGTTAAGACCGAGATTGTAAAGGAATTAATGGAGCATGCCCGGCTTCACATGACAAGCTCGCATCCGGAATTGGCATAAGATTCCGCTTTCCTCTGAACAAGTCAAGGCGATGATTCACACGGTTTGAATACGATGACAATTTCCTTTACGGCCTCGATCGTTCCATATCAGGATTTTCGAGGGGTGGATATTAAATGTTCCGACAAATTATCTATTTGTTTAACAGATCGAACCCAAGCCGGGGTCATCCGACTCCGGCTTTGTGGCCTTAACGAATCGCGAGACACAGATTTTAGGATAAAAGGAGAGGGTGGGTAATTTCATGAAGTCGATCCGATTGTTTGCCTGTATGAGTGTTGTTGTCCTGGCGTTTACAGTTTGCGCTTGGGCTGGTGCTGCAGAGTCCGGATGCAAAGAAGTCCGCGGGAGTATTGTCTGGACCGTGATCCAGACACACAATGAACCGCTAGGCCGAGTGGTGGGATCGGTGACTGAAGATCTCAATGGGTCCTCCTCTGCGATCATCCTGGAGCCGCCTACCCCGGTTGCGGGTGGGTTGACCACGCATGATCTCGATGTCTTCGTCACGGGACCGCAAGACGTCCTCATCGGGGATTCGCGTGCGACCTTTACTTTCGTGGCGCCGGGCACCGTTGAAGATTCGCAGATAATCACCATAACCGGGGGAACCGGAAAATTCGCCGGAGCCACGGGTACCCTTCAGATCCAGGGCATGGGGTACAACCTCACCCCCACGGGCGGCATACCCGGGGTCACTTTTTTTGACGTACGGTACAAGGGTCAAGTCTGCAACGCGAAATGGGACTGAATGAAAAGTAAAGCGACTAAAGCCATCGGGATTATAGGAGAACAGACAATGAGAGAAGTACTGAGCAATGTGAGAGCGAACATCGGAGCCCTGTCCAGACCGGCCGCTTTGATCGCCGCGATTTTGAGTTTGTCAATTTGTTTAGTTGTTATGGGTGGGGTCGCGTCCCAATTGCACGGCCAGCAAAACGATCGGAATGAACCCCAATTGCAGGGGAGCTGGGATGTGACCATTACCACCACCCCAAATCCACCCTTTGCCATCCCCTTTCGAATCTTGAGGACCGTAGGAGCGGACGGCGTGGTGGATGCCTATTCATTCCCTGCAATCACTCCGATTTCCGGGCTCCTGATCAAAGGCCGCCAAGGAAGGTGGAAAAAAACCGGGCCGCGTGAATATTCGGTCACCGTGGAGTACTTCCAGTTGAATCCTTCGGCTGCTGAATATGACAAGCTGGATTCCATTGGAAAGGTGCGCGAAACCATCAAGGTATGGCCCGACGGCAAATCCTACTCCAGCGTCTTCAAGACCGATATTTATCTTCCGGACGGAACCCTCGTCTTTACTAACCCGGGCGAGACCGAGGGGAGACGCATTCAGGTTGAACCGCTCCCGTAAATTCTTAAAGGTAAAGGGGCATACCGGCAGGCGGTATGCCCCGTGCTTTTTTGTTCGCGAACGTCACCCACGGCTTCATGCCTTTGTTGCGCTTCTTTCCCCGCGCGGTACTGTTAAGTTAATGATCGCCGAGCCGTCTTTTGCCAATAAGACGGTGTGATTCCGCCTCTTTCCGCTGGCACATGCCGACTCTCGCCATGCTATTGAGGGCTCGAACACAGATGCGACTCGGACTTGGGCTTTATTATCACCAGTTGGACGAAGAACATTTCCGCTTCGCCCGCCAGTGTGGCTGCACCCACATTGTAGTTCATATGGTCGATTACTTTCGCTCTTCGCGGAGCAATCTTCCGGGGGATCAGCCTGTAGGTGACGATTCTGGATGGGGACTAGCCGGAGATCCGGAATCCCTCTGGAGCCTCGATGAACTTAAATCCCTGAGGAAGGAAGTCAATCGCCATGGCCTTGAAATAGAGGCCATTGAGAATTTCGACCCGGCCCATTGGTACGACGTGCTTCTGGATGGGCCTAAAAAGATGGGAGCAGCTCGAAAAACTCAAGTTGATGATTCGTGCGGTAGGGCAGGCCGGCATCCCTGTTCTGGGCTATAATTTTTCGATCGCTGGAGTGGCCGGCCGGATCCGAGGCCCGTTCGCTCGCGGAGGAGCTGAAGCAGTCGGGATGGACGGGCCGCTGGACAAGCCGCTCCCGAAGGGCATGGTCTGGAATATGGTGTATGATCCGCACGCGCCGGCCGGGACCATTCCCCCGGCCACCCATGAACAGCTCTGGCAAAGGTTGGAGGTATTCCTGGCGGCTGTCATCCCCGTCGCCGAGGAGGAAGGCGTGAAGCTGGCGGCACATCCCGATGATCCCCCACTTTCATCGGTACGCAGTCAGCCCCGGCTTGTTTACCAGCCGCACCTCTATCAGAAGCTCATCGACCTGAATCCGAGCCCGAGCAACGCGCTTGAGTTCTGCGTCGGAACGGTTGCGGAAATGAACGAAGGTGACGTGTACCAGGCGGTCGACAATTACAGCAGGCAGGGCAGGCTCGCTTATGTCCACCTGCGCAATGTGCGCGGAAAGGCGCCGTTCTATAAAGAGACCTTCATCGACGACGGCGATGTGGACATCCACCGCGTAGTCGGGATCCTGAAAAAGAACTCCTACCGGGGAGTTATCATCCCGGATCACGCCCCGCTGATGGCTTGCGCCGCTCCCTGGCACGCAGGAATGGCCTATGCCCTGGGGTATATTCGCTCCATTCTGCAACACACGGAGAGAGAATTGGGGGGTTGATGCCCATTTGCCTTCTGTCCTCGCTTTGGCTGGCGCGCTGAAAAGCGCGGACGATGGTCCCGGAGGAAGGAGCGGCTGTGCGCAGCCGGGTGCCGCGCACGAAAAACCCAACGGATGGGCTCGCTGCGCCGATGTCCCCGGCGGAGGCCTCTGCCAGGCAACCGGAATGAGACTCTGCCGCATGCTTTCATTCTGAGGTTTTACTGGATCTGCGAGCCCAGAAAAAGTAGCCTGTCCCTGCTTGGGAGGTGATATGCAAATTTCCTGGAAGAGGCCTGTTCTCATTGCTTCTCTCTTGTTTTTGGCTGCATCCGCAATCTGGTTGAGCCAATCCAGTCTTGAGGATCGGATTCCGCGCCAGATTGGGCCCCAACCCGACGGCACCGTCCTGGTTCCCACCAGCCAGCTGCTGAGCCCTGCAGGTCATCAGGTTGTTTTTCCAGGCCGGCCAACAGATCTGGCGTTCAGCCCGGACGGGAAACTGCTCGCCGTCAAAAACATGAGCGATATTCTGCTGGTGCGGATGCAGGATCGGGCGGTACTGCAGACACTGCCGGTTGCTCGTGGCGGTCTGGGATTCACTGGCATCCTTTTTTCGGAAGACGGCCGCAAAATCTACACCACGGACAGCGAGGGCAGCATTCTCATTGCAGCCTTGTCGGCCGCCAATACGGCACAATGGGAAGATCCAATCCGCCTGCCAGGGCCTGCTGCAGTCGAAACTGCCGCCCCTGGGCTCAGCCCGACCGTGCCGACGAAGAATCCTTCGTCTCCGGGAGGCCTGGCACTGGATTCGGAACGGCAGCTTCTCTGGGTCACTTTGAGCCGGAACAACGCGCTGGGAGTCGTGGACCTGAAAACCCGGGAATTGAAACTGATCCCGGTGGGCATGGTTCCCTTCGGCATCATGCTTGGCCCTTCAAATAAGGCTTATGTGACGAACTGGGCCGGAAGAAAACCGCGTGACGGCGAAGCTGTGGCCAACAGCTCAGGATCCAAGGTTCTGGTAGATCCGGCGACCGGCGTCGCCAATAGCGGGACGGTATCGGTAGTCGACACCGGCTCCATGAAAGAGATCTCTCAGATTGAAGTGGGATTGCATCCCAGCGGCATGGTGTTCAATTCCGACAAATCAAGGTTGTTTGTCGCCAATGCCAATAGTGACTCGGTATCCGTAATCGATACGGCGACCGACCGCACCGTTGAGACGATTTCGGTGCTGCCGGAACAGTCGCGTCCGTTCGGCAGCGCCCCGAATGCACTGGCGCTCAGCTCCGACGACGGCACACTTTACGTCGCCAACGGCACGGATAACGCCATCTGCCTGGTTGCACTGGGCGGGGCGGCCGCCCCGCGCGCAGCCCTGACCGGTGGCAGCCGCGTCACCGGCTATATTCCCACGGGCTGGTTCCCTGGAAAAGTGCTGCTGGATGCGGCTCGCGGGTATCTCGTCGTCGCCAATACCAAGGGAATTGGCAGCCGGAATCCGCGAACCGACCGCGAGGGATACAATTCACACGATCACTCGGGATCCCTGTCATTCATTCCTATCCCCAAAGAAGGCGCCTTAAAACGCTACTCCGCCCAGGTCGAGCACAACAACAATATGAGGCTGGTTTTGGAACGGGTGAAATCCAAGCCGTCGAAGGCAGCAGCCCGGCCGGTGCCGGAGAGGCTGGGTGAACCATCGGTCTTCCAGCATGTTTTGTACATCATCAAGGAAAACCGAACCTACGATCAGCTATTCGGCGACCTACCCCAGGGGGACGGGGACCCGAAGCTGGTGCATTTCGGACGCGAAGTCACACCCAACCACCACGCGCTGGCGGAACAGTTCGTCCTGCTGGACAATTTTTACTGCAGCGGCGTTTTGAGTGCCGACGGCCACCAGTGGGCGACTCAAGCTTATGCAACGGACTACCTGGAAAAGAGCTTTGGAGGCTTCAACCGCAGCTACCCGTACGACGGGACGGATCCGATGGCCTATGCCAGCTCAGGTTTCCTATGGGATCGTGTCATCCGAAAGGGCCTGACGTTTAGAGATTATGGCGAATTCGTCCGGCCGCGAATCACCCCCAGGAGCGCGTCCTGGACCGACAATTGGAACGACTTTATCAATAATACGCAAAAGGTAAGCATCCAATCAGACACCCAGGTTGAGACACTACGGCCCTACCTGGCGCCGACCTTCATAGGCTTCCCCAGCACGGTACCGGATGTCTACCGCGCACGGGAATTTATCAAGGAATTGAAGGAGTACGAACAAAAAGGGAGCCTGCCGAACTTTATGATCATGCTCCTCCCCAACGACCACACCAGCGGCACGAGGCCCGGAATGCCGGTCCCGCGAGCCATGGTAGCCGACAACGATCTGGCGTTGGGCCGGATTGTTGAGGCGGTCAGTAAGTCCCGTTTCTGGAAGGATACTGTTATCTTCGTGACGGAAGATGATCCGCAGGGCGGACTGGACCATGTGGACGGCCATCGCACGGTGGGTCTCGTCATCAGCCCTTACACGCGCCGCGGAGAAGTAATCCACACCAACTATAACCAGGTTTCGATGATCCGGACGATGGAGCTCATACTTGGCTTGCCGCACATGAATCAATTGGATCTGGCCTCCACGCCCATGACGGATTGTTTTCAAAACAAGATCGATCTGCGGCCGTACACTGTCTTACCTAACCAGATCCGGTTGGATGAGATGAATCCGCCTTTAAAGGCGCTCAAGGGGGACCAGTTGCTCTGGGCCAGAAAATCCCTGGAACTCGACCTGGATGAAGTCGACCGGGCCGACGAGGACACACTCAATCGCATCCTGTGGCACTCGGTCAAAGGCGACGGTGTTCCCTACCCCGGTAAAAGACAGGCTGATGACGACTGAGATTCACTGGAAGTCGAACATTTCTCGGGAATCTCGGGGTTTGATGGGGATTGTATTTGAATATAAAGATATAAATGCATAGGGAAACTTCAAGTGGTAGATTGGCGATCCTGTAATATCCGGAGGGAATTTTAAATGAGTGACTTTATGAATCGTCGAAACTTCATGAAAAAAGCGGGCGTGACTTCCATCGGAGCCGGATTGACCGGGGCACTGTGGGGCGGCAAAACCGCGATGTCCGCAAATGAGAAAATGCGTGTCATGGTCATCGGGACCAACAGCCGCGGCCTGGCCCATATTCAAGCTTTAACCGGAATTCCAAGCGCTGAAATAGCCTATATCTGCGACGTGGATGACCGCGCGATCGCCCAGGGGATCAAAACCGCGCTCAAGGGCCAAAAAACCGAACCGAAAGGGATCAAGGATTTCCGAAAAGCCCTGGAAGATAAATCCCTCGATGCCATAACAATTGCCAGCCCCGACCATTGGCATGCCCCAATGGCCCTGCTGGGCCTTGCCGCCGGCAAGAACGTGTACGTTGAAAAGCCGTGCAGCCACAATCCCTATGAGGGCGAGCTGCTCATTCAGGCGGTGGCCAAGCATAAGAAGATTCTCCAGATGGGCAATCAGCGACGCTCCTTCCCTAACATCCAAAAAGCGATCGGTGAGATCCACCAGGGGGCCATCGGCAAGGCTTATTTCGCCCGCACCTGGTATACCAACAAGCGCGGGCCGATCGGAGTCGGCAAGTCGGAGCCGATTCCAGCCTGGCTGGATTATGAACTGTGGCAGGGACCGGCGCCGCGTCGCCCCTACAAGAGCAACCTGATTCACTACAACTGGCACTGGTTCTGGCACTGGGGAACCGGGGAAGCGCTGAACAATGGCACTCATGAAGTGGATGTGGCCCGCTGGGCCCTCGGCGTTGATTGGCCAACGAAAATCACTTCCAGCGGAGGCCGCTACCATTACAAGGACGACTGGGAAGCCCCCGACACCCAAACCATAGGGTTCGATTTTGCCGAGGGCAAATCGATCACCTGGGAAGGACGCAGCTGCAACAGCTTCCCGTCCGAGCGACTAGCCCGTGGCGTAATGGTCTACGGAACGGAAGGATCGGCCCTCCTCGACAACAACAGCTACACATTCTATGACCCGAAGAACAAGGTCATGAAAGAGGTGAAGGAGAAGGACGAAGCCGATCCGACCAACACACTCAGCGCCAGCGGGATCACGCTTGACCGGCTCCATTTCGTGAATTTTCTGGAAGCCATCCGGGGGACCGCCAAGCAGAATTCTCCGATCGAGGAAGGTCACAAGAGTGTCACGATTCTGCACATCGGCAATGTCGCCTGGCGCGTGGGGCGCCTGATCAACTGCGACCCGGCGAATGGCCACATCAAGAACGATCCCGAGGCTGCCAAGCTCTGGCGCCGTGATTACGAAAAAGGCTGGGAGCCCAAAGTCTAGATGGAAGATTGCGGCATCGACCGGCGTGAATTCGTCCGCTTCGTCAGCCTTGGCTCAGCCGCATCCGCAGGAAGGTTCCCGCAGCCTGCGGATGCGGCTCCAATACCGCCGTCTCCCCAAAGGCCTGCGTCCGAGCAGGAAAAGCTTATTCTCGGCGACCAGGATTGGCCTTCGTTGCGCCTCTATGACCAGGAGCATCTCGCCAGGATTGCGCTCCCACTGGGGGGCATAGGAACTGGAACGGTCTCGCTCGGCGGCCGGGGCGACCTGCGTGATTGGGAAATCATGAACCGGCCGGCTAAAGGCTTCGTTCCCTCCAGCGGGGACATATATCCGTTCTTTGCCATCTTCACCCAATCGGGAGAAGAAAAATCGCGCTGCCGAATACTGGAAGGACCGCTCGAATTTTCCGAATATGAAGGAAGCCACGGCAGCACGGTTCCCAACGACAATCTTCCACGTTTCGCGCGTTGCTATTTTGCGGCCGCCTACCCCTTTGGGCGAGTTGTGCTCTCGGACCCGGAAATGCCCGTCGAAGTTCACTTGAAGACATTCAATCCGCTGGTCCCGGCAGATCCGGAAGCCAGCGGCATCCCGATCGCAATCCTGACCTATGTGATCCATAACCGTATCGCCTCACCCCTTTCCGTCGCGCTCTGCGGCTCGGCGCCCAATTTCATCGGGATAGACGGCTGGGAGACACGCCGCGACTGGAAAGGGGATGCGATCTGCATCGGTGCGGCAGGCAATCACAACGAATTTCGCGACGGCACCGTTGCCCGGGGAATATTCATGTCTTCCGATGGGGTCGCCAAGGAATCCGCCCGCTGGGGAACGATTGCCCTGGCCACAACGGCTGCCCAGGGAGTCACCCACCGCACTATCTGGGCCCGGGATGAATGGGGCAACACCCTGCTTGATTTCTGGGATGACTTCGCCGCGGATGGAAAACTTGACCCGCGGGAGGCATGGAAGACCGAGACCCCAGTGGCCTCTCTGGCGGTAAAGCTCAATCTTGCCGCCGGAGCGACCGCCGAGGTTACCTACCTTCTTGCCTGGCACTTTCCGAACCGTGAAACCTGGACCCCCAAAAAGGACGCGGGCCAGGAAAACATTATCGGCAACTTCTACACTACCCAATACCTCGACGCCTGGGATGTCATTGAAAAAACTGTCCCCCGCATCCCGGAGCTGCGTGAAAAATCAGCCCTGTTCGTCCGCTCGTTTTGCAGTGCGTCGCTGCCGGAGGAAGTCCGCGAAGCGGCCCTATTTAACCTGAGCACGCTTCGTACCCAAACCTGCTTCCGCACCCCCGATGGGCGCTTTTTTGGATGGGAAGGCAGCAGCAATCATCTCGGCTGCTGCCATGGATCCTGCACCCACGTTTGGAACTACGAGCAGGCAACCCCTTTCCTCTTCGGCTCCCTCGCCATGTCGATGCGCGAGGTTGAATATGCCCACGCAACCGGCGAGGACGGACTCATGAGCTTCCGCGTGCACCTGCCGCTTTCACGCGGCCGGGAGTTTGCCAAGGCAGCTGCCGACGGGCAAATGGGCTGCATCATGAAAATGTACCGCGACTGGCAGTTGTCTGGCGATGATGCCACGCTCAGGCAACTGTGGCCCAAGGTAAAAAAGGCGCTGGAGTTCTGCTGGATCCCCGGAGGATGGGACGGGGATCGCGACGGTGTGATGGAAGGATGCCAGCACAACACCATGGACGTCGAATACTATGGGCCAAATCCCCAGATGGGGGTCTGGTATCTGGGCGCACTTCGCGCCGCCGAGGAAATGGCGCGCCACCTTGGGGAAAGCGCTTTCGCAGGCGAATGCCGAAGCCTCTTTGAAAAAGGCCGCCAGTGGATAGACGCCAACCTTTTCAACGGTGAATACTACCAACAGATAATCCGGCCGCCCCGGGATAAATCGGACGTCGCACCCAGCCTGCTCGTCGGCATGGGAGCCAAAGACATGGCCAATCCGGACTACCAGTTGGGCGCCGGCTGCCTGGTGGATCAGCTGGTCGGGCAATATATGGCGCACGTGTGTGGGCTCGGCTACCTCCTGAACCCCGAGCATGTTCGGAAAACACTGAAGAGCATCCTTAAATACAATACCCGGCCAGATCTGCACAGCCATTTCAACTGCCTGCGCTCTTTTGCCCTGGGGAGTGAAGCCGCTCTCCTGATGGCCAGCTATCCCAAAGACCGCCCCAGACATCCCTTTCCGTATTTCACGGAAGTAATGACCGGATTCGAGTACACGGCGGCCGTTGGATTGCTCTATGAGGAAATGACTCAGGAAGGGGTGCTCTGCATCAGGAACATCCGTCAGCGGTATGACGGCCGGAAACGAAGCCCTTTCGATGAAGCCGAATGCGGGCATCATTACGCGCGGGCCATGGCTAGCTGGGCTGCAGTCCTGGCCTTGACGGGATTCCACTACTCCGCCGTGACCGGAACCATGGAGTTCGCCGACGTGGCAGGCCGGCATTTCTGGTCCAACGGTTACGCCTGGGGTACCTGCACGATTCAAACCGCCCGGGAAAAAGCGGTTGTGCAGCTCGCCGTTCTGCACGGCGATTTGAAACTGGAGCGATTTGAGCTGAGGGGCTATTCTCAGGCGCGAGTCAGTGGAGGCCGCATTTCCAGCGGCAAGGAAATCAGTTTGACACTGGTGCGGCTGTAAATGCACGGAAGAAGTGGGTGGAGCCCAATGCCTATAAAATCAATTCTGAAAATGTCTTTGGCACTGTTGCTAGTATCGGTCCTGTCCACTGGAGTTGCACTGACATCCCTGGCCCGGCCGGAAATTGGGATTTTCTCCGATCACCAGGACATAGGCCAGACGCTCCGAGGTGGTTCGGCAGACTTTGACGCGGCCAAAGGGACCTATCTCATAGCGGGCGGGGGCGAAAACATGTGGTTCGCCAGCGACGCCTTTCATTTTGCCTGGAAGAAAGCTTCGGGAGATGTTTCTCTGGCCAGCGACATCCGGTTTGAAGGCAAAGGCGGGAATCCTCACCGCAAAGCCTGCCTTATTATCCGGCAGAATCTGAATCCCGATTCGCCTTATGCCGATGCCGTTCTGCATGGCGATGGATTGACTTCGCTGCAGTACCGTGAGACCGCGGGGGGGCCGACGAGAGAAATCCAATCCAACGTTTCGGCCCCTTCCAGGCTGCGGGTCGAGAAGCGGGGAAATTATGTCACCATGTCCATAGCCGGCGCAGGCGAACCCCTGAGGCCGGCCGGCGGCACCTTCCGCATCGAATTCCAGGAACCTTTTTACATCGGGCTTGCAGTATGCGCCCATGAAAAGGACGGATTGGAAAAAGCGCTTTTCTCCAACATTCAAGTCACCCGACTCGAGATGCCTGCGAACGCCAAGCCCGCCGTAGAAAGCACCCTTGAAATCGTGAGCGTCTCGTCCAAAGACAGGCGCGTGGTATTTCACACCAGGGACCGCATCGAAGCCCCGAACTGGACGCAGGATGGCAAAACTCTTATTTTTAACCGCAACGGACGCCTGTTCCGCCTATCCCCTTCCGGCGGACAACCACAGGAAATCGACACGGGATTCGCCGTGCGATGCAACAACGACCATGGTCTGTCGCCGGACGGAACCCAGATTGTCATCAGTGATGGAACGGTAGACCGCAAATCCCGCATCTACATTCTGCCCATCGCCGGCGGAACCCCGCGGCTGATCACTCCGCTGGCACCCTCGTACTGGCACGGGTGGTCGCCGGACGGAAAAGTGCTTGCCTACTGCGCGGAGCGGAACGGTGAGTACGACGTCTACACGATCCCGGCTGCAGGCGGGGAGGAAACCCGGTTGACGACGGCGGCGGGATTGGACGACGGGCCGGAATACTCGCCGGATGGAAAATATATCTACTTCAATTCGGAAAGAACCGGGCTTATGCAGATCTGGCGGATGAATCCCGACGGATCCGGGCAAGAGCAGGTCACTTCCGATGAATACAATAACTGGTTTGCACACCCGTCGCCGGACGGCAAACAGATCGTATTCCTGAGCTATCCCAAAAACGTGAAGGGCCATCCCGAGAACCAGGATGTCATGCTGCGGCTGATGCCGGCGGGAGGCGGAGAAATCCAGGTCCTGGCAAAACTGTTCGGCGGCCAGGGGACCATCAATGTCCCATCGTGGTCGCCCGACAGCAAGAACGTGGCTTTTGTCAGTTACCAGCGCATCTATCCTGAATAGGGGATCCCAAAATCACAAAGGCCCCGAAGGCCTCAAAAGCAGATAATTGCTTTGAGACCTTTGAGGCCATTGCGCTGCGAATCAGGAACTATCTAATCCCTCATCGTAGAGCCTTCAAGGAAAGCCTTCAGCATCCGGCTGCGTGAAGGATGGCGCAGCTTTCGCAGGGCCTTCGCCTCGATCTGGCGGATGCGTTCACGGGTTACGGAGAAGCGCTGCCCAACCTCTTCCAGCGTGTGCTCGCTTCCGTCCCCCAGGCCGAAACGCATCTTGATGACCTGCTCTTCGCGAGGCGTCAGGGTTTTGAGCACCGACTCTGTCTGCTCTTTGAGGTTGATATTGATCACAGCTTCAGCCGGGGAAATCACCCCCCGATCTTCGATAAAATCACCCAGATGGCTGTCTTCCTCTTCACCGATCGGGGTTTCGAGGCTGATCGGCTCCTGAGCTATTTTGAGGATCTTGCGCACCTTGCTGACCGGGAAATCCATTTTCTTTGCGATTTCTTCGCTGGTAGGTTCGCGGCCATATTCCTGCACCAGGCTGCGCGAAGTCCGGATGAGCTTGTTGATCGTCTCGATCATGTGCACAGGGATCCGGATGGTGCGGGCCTGGTCGGCGATGGCACGGGTGATCGCCTGGCGGATCCACCATGTCGCATACGTGGAAAACTTATAGCCGCGCCGGTATTCAAACTTGTCGACGGCCTTCATCAGGCCGATATTCCCCTCCTGGATGAGGTCGAGGAACTGCAGGCCGCGATTGGTGTACTTCTTGGCGATGGATACTACCAGCCGTAAATTCGCCTCAACCAGCTCCTTTTTGGCGATGTCGGCTTCCAGTTCGCCGGCTTTGATGGTCGCCAGGGTCCGCTTGAGGTCGGTCACGCTCGCCGACGCTGCCTGCTCCGCATTTTTCAGCATAACCTCGAGCGACTTGATCCGCTTTTTGATCGACTTGGCGTCTTCCAGGCGGCGGGGCGTCTCGAGACTTTTCTTGAGCTTATGGATTTCCCGCTCGGTGGCAATGACCTCGTCGACCTTGGTTTTGATCACGGCTACAAGATGATCATGCTGTGCGTTGTTCATCTCCAAAGCGCGGACCTTTTGAATCACGTGCACGCGGTAGCGGGCCAGCTTGAGGGCAGCCTTCTTGTATTCCTGAGAGTTGCGGCGGTAACCGGTAAGCTTATCCTGCAGCCTGCCAATCGCCTTTTCGTCCCGGCGGACGCTTTCAATGATTTCCAGGACTGCCGCCTTCTTTTCCTCGAGCCTCTCTTCCGTGACCTCGTCCTCGTTGAAGGAAACGACGTCCCGGATGCTGATCAGGCTTTTCTTGAGCCCGTCCCCGATGCTCAGGATCTCACTTACCACCAGAGGCGACCTCGACAGGGCTTTCAGCACCACCTTCTGGCCATGCTCGATCCGCTTGGCGATTTCCACTTCGCCCTCGCGGCTGAGGAGAGGCACCGTTCCCATTTCGCGCAGGTACATGCGCACGGGGTCGTTGGTCTTGTCCAGCGTGATGGCGCCGAAATCGAACTCGCCGTCCTCCCCGCCGTCTTCGCCTCTTTTGTCGTCTTTTTTCTCTTCGTCCTGAAACTTCTGCTCGGAGTCGATAACCTCGATGCCAGCCGAGCCGAAGAGGGAGAAGATGCTGTCCAACTCGTCGGAGGAGCAAATGCCCTCGGGCAGGATATCGTTGACCTCATCGTAGAGGAGGTAGCCGCGCTCCTTACCCATGTGGATGAGTTCCTTCACCTCATCGTATTTTTCTTCGATAGACAACTCGAAATTCTCCTTTCCCGTTACTCGTTCGACAGGCTTATCAACTCTCGGTCCACGAGGTTGCGCTGCTCATAGAGGCGGTTTAATGACTCATCGTCACCTGATTGAGCAGCCTCATCGATTTTTGCCAAAATCTCGCGCTTGTATGAAGTCAGTCTAATCATGCGCAGAGCGTTAAAAAAACTTATCGCCGCTTTTTCGGAAAGATCTTCGGGTACTTCCTCGATCTCCAATTCGGCCAGCATTGCCTGCTCCGGCTCGCCGCCGAATCTCCGGTGGAGACTTTCAAAAGAGACCTGTTCCCGAATGCGCGCCCCATCCATCACTGCGGAGAAAATCCTGCATGACAGGAGTCCTGCAAAATCCTGTTCGGAGCATCCAGGTAGAATTGTGCTCTGCAGAACGGGATTGTGCAACAGCGCCTGTAGAAATCGTTTCTCGGCGAACTTCATGACCCCTGCCGCAGCCAGGGGCGCATCCGCCATGCGTGTCTTTTTCTGCTGGGCCGCGCGCTTCACTTCGGCCAGCATCTGCTGATCTTCAATCCTGAGCCGCCGGGCAAACCTGAAGACATAGTCCGAACGTTCCACCGCATTCGGCAATTTGGCGAGATACGGCAGAATCGTGTTGAGAACCTGTATTTTATTCCTCGGATTGTCCAGGCTGCCCTGGCTCTGTAGGGCCGCTTCCAGCACAAAATCCAAGTATGGCAATGCATCCTTCAGCCGATTCCGATATTCCACAGCCCCTGCCCGCCGGATAAAGACGTCCGGGTCTTCTCCATCGGGCAATCGCAGCACCCTGACTCGAAAATCCTCCTCCAGAAAAAGATCGAGAGACCTCTGGGTGGCCGCCAGTCCTGCAGAATCGGGGTCATAGCTGACAACGACTTCGCGGGTATAACGACCCAGCAATTGAACCTGTTGCGGCGTAAGGCTGGTTCCCAGGGAAGCCACCAGATTCTCGACTCCTTGTTGGAAAGGAAGGATAAAATCCATATATCCTTCCACCAGGACGGCGAAATCCAGCTTTTTGATGGCTTCTCGTGAATGACTCAGCCCAAAGAGATTTCGACTCTTATTATAAAGCCTCGTCTCGGGAGAATTCAAATACTTCGGCTGCCGGTCCCCCATCGCCCGGCCGCCAAATGCAATGATCCGGCCGCGCGGATCGGTGATCGGGAACATGATGCGCTGGCGGAAAGCATCGTAGTGGCGCGTCCCATCTTCCGTTCGTTTCGCCAGCCCGCACTCCAGAAGCGATTCAAGCGAGAATCCACGTTTTTGCAGCTGTTGGATTAGGATCTCCCCACCCGCGGGAGAATAGCCAAGCTGAAATCGTTCAATGGTTTCAGCTTTGATTCCCCTTCCCTTCAAGTATTCACGTGGCTCTCGAGCCTCTTCCGAGGTGAGCAGGGTTTTGTGGAAGAATACCGCGGCATCCGACATGGCCTGGCGGAGGACATCGCCGGACACCCCGGCTTCAGGCTCGGCAAGCGGCAAAGCCACCGGCAAAGGAATACCAAAGCGGTCCGCGAGAAAACGCACAGCTTCGGGAAACCCCAGGTGCTCGATCAGCATCACGAATTTAAAGACATCACCCCCGACTCCGCACCCGAAGCATTTGAATATCTGTCGTTCTTCGTTGACGTTGAATGAAGGGGTCTTTTCGGTGTGAAAGGGGCAGCGGGCCATCCAGTTGCGGCCGCTTTTGCGCAGGGCAACATACTCCGAAACCAGGCTCACGATATTGACGGCGTTTTTGACTTCGTCCAGTACGCCGTCAGAGTAGAGTGGCATGCCGCTCCCTGGGAAAAAAGCTTTGTAGAAATGAGAGAAAGGGCGGAAAGCCCGCCCCATAATTCCCATTTGGCCAGTTTTGCAACGCCCGAGGAAGTGTTAAATTCATTCCATCTCTAAAGGGCGCGCTTCCGGTTAATCAGGCTCGCCACGTACCCCGCCCCAAAACCGTTGTCGATATTCACTACCGTAACATTGGACGCACAGCTGTTGAGCATGGCCAGGAGGGCCGTCATCCCGCCGAACGAACTGCCATAGCCGACACTGGTGGGAACGGCTATGACAGGAACGCTGACCATGCCGCCCACCACGCTGGCAAGAGCACCTTCCATGCCGGCAACCGCAATCACAACCCTCGCCTCGGTCAGGGCTTTGCGCACGCTTAGGAGACGGTGAATCCCGGCGACACCGGCATCGAATGTGGTCTCGACTTTATTGCCCATGAGCCGTGCTGTCAGCGCCGCCTCTTCCGCCACGGCGATATCGGAGGTTCCGGCGCAGACCACATGCACCACACCATCCCCGTAAACGGTTTTGTCCTGAACGATGCAAGCCGCACGTGCCGTTTCATGAAACTCCGCTTTCGCGGTCAGCCTGCGAACCTTGCGGAAAATCTCGGGGCTGCACCGTGTGACCAGGATATTCGATTTCTGAGGGAGAAGGCTGCGCACGATGCCGGTCACATGCTCCGGCGATTTGCCGATTCCAAAGATGACCTCGGGAAACCCGTGGCGGAGGGTGCGGTGATGATCAACCCGCGCATAGCCGAGGTCTTCGAAGGGCAGGTGCTGAAGGCGCTCCACCCCCTGGTCGGGCGTGATTTCGCCCAATTCGATTTTCTTCAGCAGTTCAAGGATGCTTTGACGATTCATAATCCATCAAAGGGAAACAAGTGGCAGGCAGAATCGAATCCCGATTCTCGCCCGGATATCCGGCGCCCGGTGTTCGAGCTCCGCCTGCCAATAGCCGGTCTAATAGCGTCGCCCTCCGCCGCCCGGACCACCTCGGGGACGACCTTTGTCACCCGATCTGGAGTGCGGTCCGCCGCGCCCCCGGTCTCCGCCATCTCTCCTCGGACCACGTGGAGGCGGCGGGCTCTCAAGCGGCGGCAATCCGGCCTGCTCACGCAGGACGGCTTTCCTGCTGAGACGGATCTTATTGGGCGGCTCGATGCTGAGAACCTTGACGGGGATCTGGTCCCCGACCTTCAGTTCGCTATTGATGTCCTGGACGCGGAAATCGGCCACCTCGGAAATGTGCAACAATCCTTCCGTACCGGGGAAGATCTCGACAAACGCTCCGAAGTCGACCAGCCGGGTAACCGTCCCGAGATAGGTCTTCCCGACCTCGGCTTCCATCACCAGATCTTCGATCATGCGGATCGCTTTCTGGGCGGAATCGGTATCGGTCGAGGCGATGTTGACTGTCCCATCATCCTCGATGTCGATCTTGACTCCAGTCTGCTCAATAATCCCGCGAATCACTTTTCCGCCGGTCCCAATCACGCCGCCGATCTTGTCTTTGGGTATCTGGATCGTGATGATTCGTGGCGCATAGGGAGAGATCTCAGAGCGGGAGGTTCCCAGGCATTCAGCCATTTTGCCCAGGATATGCAACCGCCCTTCTCTGGCCTGTGACAGTGCCTCGGCCATGATATCCCGGGTGATTCCGCCGATCTTGATATCCATCTGCAGCCCGGTGATACCCTTTTCCGTCCCGGCAACTTTGAAATCCATGTCGCCGTAGTGGTCCTCGGCCCCGGCAATATCGGTCAGGATCGCGTATTTCTCGCCTTCCTTCACCAAGCCCATGGCTACACCCGCTACGGGGGCCTTGATCGGGACTCCGGCATCCATAAGTGCCAGGATGCCGCCACAGATGGTAGCCATCGATGAGGAGCCGTTGCTCTCCAGGATGTCAGCCACGACACGAACCGTGTAAGGGAAAGCTTCCTCCGCCGGCATTATCGGCAGAATGCTGCGCTCGGCCAGTGCGCCATGGCCGATTTCCCTGCGGCCCGGGCCGCGGAGAAATTTGACCTCGCCCACACTAAAGGGAGGGAAATTGTAGTGCAGCATGAAACGCTTGAAGGACTCGCCTTCGAGCGTATCCATCCGCTGCTCGTCGTCCGCAGTTCCAAGAGTGGCGGTGACGAGGGCCTGGGTTTCGCCGCGCGTGAAGAGAGCCGAACCGTGCGTCCGGGGAAGCATGGAAACCTCGGCGCTGATGTTCCGGATCTCATTGAACTGGCGCCCGTCGGGCCGGCGCCGGTCCTCGAGAATTTCCGTGCGGAAAATCTTCTCCATCAGGTGATGATAGATTTTTCCGGCCTGGGCCCTGCGTTCGTCGTCTTCTTCGGGAACCGAATTGACAATCTCCTTGGCGACTTCATCCAGACGGGCATAGCTGTTCAGCTTTCCGGCGAGGTGAAGAGCCTCTGAGATCTTTTTGCCGAACTCGGATTCAATCCGGGCATACTCCGCCGGATCCAATTCGGCCTTTACCACCTCCCGTTTCACGGGCTGAATCTGCTGGTACAGGTCTTTCTGCAGTGCGATGAGCTTCCGGATGACGTTGTGCCCGAAGTCGAGCGCTTCGATCATCTTCTCCTCAGTCAGCTCGCTGGCGCCGGCCTCGACCATTACGATGGCGTCTTCCGTGCCGGCGATGGTCAGATTCAGCAGGCTTTCCTTGAGTTTGCTGATCGGCGGATTAGCGACGAACTCACCGTTCATCAGGCCCACACGGACGGCGGCGATCGGGTTGTAGAATGGAATCGGGGAGCAATAGGCTGCCGCCGAAGCGCCCGTGATGCTCATGATGTCGGGATCATTTTCCTTGTCGGCCGACAGCACCAGGGCGATGATCTGGGTTTCGTTGTTGAATCCTTCCGGAAAGAGCGGCCGGAGCGGCCGGTCGATGAGGCGCGAGGTGAGGATTTCTTTCTCCGTGGGACGCCCTTCGCGCTTGAAGAAGCCGCCGGGAATCTTGCCCGCGGCATAGGTATTTTCACGATAATCCACCGTGAGAGGGAAAAAGCCCGCACCCTCTTTGGCTTCCTTCTGGGCACAGGCGGTGACGAGCACGACGGTGTCGCCGTAACTCACATATGCGGCGCCGTCGGCCTGTTTGGCCACTTTGCCCATCTCGATGGAAAAATCCAGTCCGCCGATCTCAGCGGAAACTCGGTACGTCATATCAAACCTCCATGGGTTTTGTTGAAATGGAGGGAAACCGGGCGGGGTATTCCGGGTCAGGAATTATGAGTTCTGAGTTAAGGGCTGATCGTCGCGGTCCGGTCCGTCTGATGGAGCCGATTTGATTCGACGTTAGCCTTTAACTCACAACTCATAATCCGCAACCCACCCGGGGCTCCCTAAAAAAAAAGGGTATCTTCAGCAGATACCCTCAGGATAATGCCAAAATTCTTGTGCCGTATCTGAACATTCGGACCTCAAAATCCGGCCTTCATTTTCTGATGAAACGGTCGGAAGTCTGAGGTCCAACTTCTGAAGTGAAGCCATCGCATACCAGGCAGGATAATCCTTGCCGTTGTGGCAGCCTGAGCCGACGCCTCACGGGACACCGGGCAGGCAGGCCGGGGCACAATTACTTGCGGATGCCGAGCTTTTCGATGATGATCCGGTATCGATTCACATCCTTCGATTTCAGGTAGTCCAGAAGGCGGCGACGCTTCCCAACCATGCGAAGTAGGCCCCTGCGAGAATGATGATCCTTCGCATGAACTTTGAAGTGATCGGTGAGGTAAGTGATTTTTTCGCTCAGGATAGCAATTTGGACTTCGGGTGAACCGGTGTCGGTTTCATGGGTGCGATAGACATCAACGATCGCACTCTTCCTATCTCTATTCAATGACAAGGGATCCTCCAGAGGTATCTTCTAGAAAACAAACTTGAAGTTTATCATAGCAAAAAAGCGCCTGCAAACCGTTTTTATGTGTGCAAGGCTGGCTGATAGGGCTGCATTTCGGGCGGAGAATGACCATCGCTGCTTAAGACCATCGATTGGGGATCATCCCAGCCTGGCACCTTGCGCGCGTCATTCGGAGGCTGAAGCTTTTTCGATCCGGATTTCGCTTACTACTCCCGCGGTGGCACTGCCAAGTTTCGCAGCAATCCCCTGGCGTTCGCCCTCGAGGGCTGCCACCCAGGAAGAATCCGTAACCTGAATCGTCAGTTGAGATCCCTTCAGGCCCGAAGGCCGGCAGACGGCCGCCAGGCGGGCGCCCAGAATCGCCGGCCAAGCCCCCTCTAGACAGGCAATCACCCAATCCTCGTGCTGCGGGGTTCCCCGGTACAATCCAAACAGAACGTTGGAGATCGGCTCCATAGACTCCCCTCCGGGCACCTCGTCGGGCAGAAATCCGAGCCCCGCCAGCCGGCATATTGTTTTGCAGGGCTTCATCCTGTATTTTCTTTCGAGCTGGGCTCCCGTGCAGCGACGCAAAGTCCGCAACCGGCTGAACTCAGAAAGTATCATTGGGGGGAACGAATGGCAATCGGGACTGAGAAATGGATCCTGGCTTCAGCATCCCCCAGGCGCAAAGAACTCCTGGAAGCCATCGGCTTGAAATTTGAAATCCAGCCGAGCCTGAAGGAGGAACCCTGCAGCCGTCCCGGAGAGGATGCGGCTGGGTTTGCCATGAGGGCAGCCCGGCACAAGGCGCGTGAGGTTGCCTCGCGATGCCCCGGCGGAATTATTATCGGCGCTGACACGATCGTAGTCATCCGGGGCAGAATTCTGGGAAAGCCCTCATCGCATGAAGATGCCCGGGCCATGCTGAGATCCCTGAGCGGAAAGTGGCACGATGTAATTTCGGGCGTGTGCCTGGTGGACGCCGCGAACGGGCGGGAGAGATCCGCAGTGGCGATCTCCCGCGTTCACTTCCGGCGACTGAGGGCGGACGAGGTGGATTGGTACATCGATAAGGAAGAGCATTGCGACAAAGCCGGCGCGTATGCAATCCAAGGGTATGCCGGGATTTTCATCGACCGCATCGAGGGTTGTTACTTCAACATCGTGGGATTTCCCATCGCAACTTTTGAGCGGCTTGCCCGGAAACTGGGTTATCCGCTGGTGCATTCACCCCGCCTTATCGGGGACAGCAAACAGTCGCCTCGATCATAGGTCCGGGAACCACCGGCGCTTGCTCGTACACAAGCGCGAACTAATCGTTGCGGATCGAGAACACGTTCTCACCCCAACAAACAAAATCCCTACTGTATCGGGACAAGGCTCTCAGGCAGTTCTGGGAATTTGCCGATCTGGGAAGCATCCAGTCATGCAATTCGACGACGATGATCATCGTCCGGTTAATCCACTCGTAATGGCTTCCAAATAACCTTGCTTCACTTCCTTCAATATCAATCTTTACCAGGAATAGATCCGAAGCCTCGAACCGCTTTTGAATCGTGGCAATCGAAAGTGCCGGCGTAACAGTGCTTTCGCCGGTTGGCGCGGTTGCCATCCGAAAACCCCAATCGCCGGCTCCGGGATCAACCAGGTGTAGAGTTTCATCCGTGCAGGATATGGCCGCCCTCTCAGGAACAATATTGCTAAATTTCCTGCTGTTCAGGCGGAGAATTTCAAAATTATGCATTTCGGGTTCGAGTGCAAATATCAGCGATTTGGGGAAAGACTTGGCAAACCATACTGATGCCGCTCCGATATTCGCGCCGCAATCAACAATCAGCGGTATGCGGCCGAGGGAAAGAATGCGTTCGTATTCGGATTGAATGTCAGGGAAGCGTGGCAATCTTGCCAGGTCGTAGTCTTTGTTGACAAAGATCTGCTGAATGACCCCTCTGTCCCCGACACTTTGATCTCTGAAAGTGAAGGGCAGTGTATCGCCATTGCCAAAATTAATAATGACTTGTGTCAAGGTCACGGCAATACTCTTTGACGAACGATCTTCAATGCCATCATTCATCGCATTCTTTGGGCAACTGCCCAACTATCCCCATTTGAGTTTTTCGCGCAAGAGTTTGAAAAACGCGCTTCCCGACAATTGCACCAGGCGGGCTGCAGGATCGGCCTTGCGGATCCTGAGGGTATCGCCGTTTTGCAGCGGCAACCCGACCTGCCCGTCGACTGTCAGCATGACATCGGATCCATGACGCAGGTGAACATCCACGAACGCTTCATCCGGCACAACAACCGGGCGGTTGGTGAGGGTGTGGGGGCATATCGGTGTGATGATAAAGGCTTCCAGAGTAGGGTAGAGGATGGGTCCACCGGCAGAAAGCGAGTATGCCGTCGAACCGGTAGGGGTGGAGATGATCAATCCGTCGGCTCGAGTGACCGTGACGACTTGCGAGTTGACCGAAACCTCGAGTTCGATCATGCGCGAAATGGCGCCTTTGTTTATTGCCGCATCGTTCAGAGCAAGGCACCGAGCGGCCATTTCCTTGCCCCGGTGAACCTCTACGTGCAGCATCATCCGGTTTTCGAGTTGGTAATCGCCGGCGAGGATCTTTTCAAACGCGCTGTGCAGGTCCTCTACATTGACCTCGGTGAGAAACCCGAGGGCGCCAAGGTTCACGCCGAGAATGGGCACGCCGCTGCCGCCCACCATACGGGCGGCGTAAAGAAGGGTGCCGTCGCCACCGAAGACCGCCACCATATCCACCCTGGAAGCGAAATCCGCCGGCGCTAAGACGCTGCCGGCTCTGGAAAAAGCCTGCGCCGGGGCGCTTTCGAAAAAGATTTCAACCCCGCGCGATTCCAGCCAAGGAAGGAATTCCGAAAGAATCTTGTGGATTCTATCGTCCTGTAGTTTGAGGATCAGACCCAATCTGCGGACAGGTGAATTCATACCGGGGATGATAGACCAGGATCGAAGCTCAGGTATAACAAAAACTCCACATTTCCCTTGGCCCCGGCAACCGGAGACTCCATCGATCCCAGGCTGCGGAATCCGGATTCGACTGCAAACTCCACGACGGAGGCGAGGGCCTTCTCCCGCTTGCACCGCTCGCGCACGATTCCGCCTTTTCCCACCTCGCCCTTCCCCACTTCGAACTGAGGTTTGACAAGCAGAATAAGGTCGACACAGGCTGAGGAACCCCTCGCAGCCAGGGCGTCCCTCAGGGGGACAAGGATCTTGGTCAACGAGATAAAGGAAAGGTCGGCTGTGACCAGGGAGACCTCCGGATCAAGATCATCAGCCTTCAAGTGCCGTACATTGAACTCATCGTGAACGATCACCCGCGGATCGGTTTGAAGGCGCCAGTCCAGTTGGCCTTTGCCCACGTCGTACGAGTAGACGCGAGAGGCGCCGCGTTGCAGGAGGCAGTCCGTGAATCCGCCGGTGGAAGCGCCAAGGTCGGCGCAAACGCGCCCGGCTGGGGATATTCCGAAATGATCGAGCGCTGCCTGGAGCTTGGATCCGCCGCGGCTGGCGAAATTCAGGCTTTGGAGGAGCCGGATGTCCGAATCGATATCGACCGTCTGCCCGGGCTTTTCCACCTTCTGCTCATTCACCAGGACCTGACCACCCATGAGGAGTGCCTGAGCCTTGTGGCGGCTTTCGGCCAAACCGCGTTCGACCAGCAATTGATCTACTCTTTTTTTCATGCAGTCCGATCGTAGATGAATCGGGCGATGCCGCGGAGCGCTTCAGCCTCTTCTCCAAGGTTTTCGACCAGGGAGAGCGAAGAAGTTATCAATTCCCTTGCCTTGGCCCGGGATGCCTCGATGCCATAAAGCGCCGGATAGGTGGCTTTCTTCATCTTTTCATCTTTGCCGGCGGTTTTCCCGAGCTTTTCGCTGCTGGCGGTGATGTCGAGAATGTCGTCGACAATCTGAAAAGCCAGACCTATTTTCTGCCCGAATACCGACATGAGGCCTAATCCATCTTCACCGGCTTCGGCAGCCAGGGCTGCGCAGCAAGTGCAGGCTTTCAGCAGCGCGCCTGTCTTGGACCGGTGAATGTATTCGAGGACGGGAGGATCGATCGGCTTGCCCTCCGACTCCAGGTCGACGACCTGCCCGCCGATCATGCCATTGATCGTGCCGGTAGCGCCGGCCAACTCGCGGATAATCGCCAACCTGGTGGAGTCGGAGGACCCGGGAAGCTCCGTGAGAATCTGGTAGCAGCGGGTGTTGAGAGCGTCGCCAGCGAGAATGGCCATGGCCTCGCCGAATATTTTGTGGCAAGTCGGAACGCCGCGCCTGAAATCATCGTTATCCAGGGCCGGAAGGTCATCGTGGATCAGGGAGTAGGTGTGGAGCATTTCAATCGCAGCGCCGAGATGAAGTAGAGTCTCGCGTCGGCCCCCGAGGCTGACTCCGGCTGACAGGACCAGAATGGGCCGCACGCGCTTGCCGCCGGCAAAAATGGAATGCCGCATGGCGCGATGGATGATCCCAGGCTGGGCATCGGCAGGGGGGAGGAGCTGGTCCAGGCATTGGTCGACTTCCTGTTTCCTTTCGGAAAGGTATTTTTGAATATCCATGAATGATTCCTTCGAGCTCTTGAAGGTCTTCGCGGTGAAAAAATAACAGGGTCCCGCCCTACAATTTGGCCGCGGTGGGTATTACTGCTCCCCGGTTTCCGGAGTGAAAGGGGTCTCCTTGAGCGATCCGTCCGCAGCCTTCATCAGGGTATCCACCTTACGTTCGGCCGCCTCCAGCATGCTGCTGCAGAATCGGCTGATTTTGACCCCTTCCTCGAACAATTCCAGGGATTTGTCGAGCGTAAGATCCCCGCCTTCGAGCTGCGATACGATGTCTTCGAGTTTTTTGATCGCCGATTCAAAATCCTTCACCTTCAGTTCCATCCTGACCTCCGAATCCGTTTGCCGATCAGTCGGTTTTCGTCGCCTCGACGCGGCAGATCAAGTCACCGACACCCAGCTTGACCTCCACAGGGTCGCCGGGCGAGACGCTTGCGGCATTTTTGATAATCTTCTGCTGACGATCGCGGCAGATGGCATAGCCCCGCTGGAGAATGGCCAGCGGGCTGAGGGCGTTCAGCTGCCCTGCGGCCAATTCGAGCCGTGAGCGCGCCTTGCTGAGCCGGAGGCGGACGGCCGAGAGGATACGGTAGCCGTCCCCCGTGAGCGCTTCCTGCCTTCGGCGGATCACCTGGCGCAGATCCACGCGCTGAATTCGTGTCACCGCCACCTGCTCCCGGTGGCGGATCCGGATCATATACTGCTGCATCGCCTGGATCATGCGCAGGGTCGCCTCATCGAAGCCCTGTTGGAAATCGCGCACTTTGTTGGGGGTGATGTTGAAGGCCCGGTTGTTCGCCAGGCGTTCCAGATCCAGCTTTTTCCGGCTCAACAGCGCTTGCACGGCCTGGGTCAAGCGGCCATTAAAAGAAGAGATGTTGGCAATAAGCTCGTCCCTTGCCCCCGAGACCATTTCGGCGGCGGCCGACGGAGTGGGGGCGCGCAGATCGGCGACGAAATCAGCGATGGTGAAATCGATTTCGTGCCCCACGGCGGAAATTACCGGCAGGCGCGATTCGAAAATAGCCCGGGCAACGATTTCCTCATTGAAAGCCCAGAGGTCTTCGATCGACCCACCGCCCCGGCCGACGATAAGGACGTCAAGGTCATCCCGGGAATTCAGATAGCGGATGCCGGCGACGATTTCCCCCGCCGCGCCCTGGCCCTGGACCCGCGCGGGGTAGATGAGTACGTGCAGCGCCGAGTTACGGCGTGCAAGGATGTGCAGCATGTCACGGATGGCTGCGCCTGTCGGCGAAGTAACGATGCCGATTTTCCGGGGCAGGAGTGGCAAGGGGCGTTTGCGCTCTTCGTCGAACAAGCCTTCTTTCCGAAGCTTCTGCTTGAGTTGCTCGAAAGCGAGCTGGAGCGAACCGAGACCCTTCGGCTCCATAAACTCGACGATGAGCTGGTAGTCTCCGCGCGGCTCGTAGACGCTGAGCCGCCCCCGGGTGAGGACTTCCATCCCGTCTTCCGGCCGGAATCTCAGCAAGGCGTTGGAGTTGCGGAAGAAAGCGGCTTTGATCTGGGCTTTGTCGTCCTTTAGGGCGAAGTACATGTGGCCGGAGGAGTGGTGCTTGAAATTGGATATTTCCCCCTGGACCCAGACGATGCCGAATTTCTCGAGCGTCCGCTTGATATCGGTAGTGAGTTCGCAGACCGAATAGATCTTCCGCTGTTCGAAAAGGTCCATGAGGGATTTTTATCATGAATCGCCCTGTTTACAAATGATTGGATTCGATCATGGCTTGGCGTCCAATTAGGTTTGCGAACGCTCCTTTTAGGGGGGATTCGTCTGCTCCGGTACGAGCCAAGCACAGTTTTGAGGCTTGCAGCTCAAAAAATCGTATTTCCAAATACGGTGACGATCCCAGATAATAAACGCCGCCGGGTTTGATGGCGATCAGCTCTTTCCGTGCAGTCTTCTCAGCCGGATTTTCCAGCGTGTATGCCCTTGTGGCTAAAGGACGGGGCGGGGTTTGCTTTGCGCATGGGCGGATCACAGGAATATCCCGGGGGCATTAAAATGAGCTCCCCAATACCCGCGCGATGTCACAATCTGAAGCGATTTGCCTTTCTCCAGGGGTGAATGATGGATTCGTATGCTGGTAACCAGTTGATTCGGCTGCTCAAAGATCTCGCAAGCGGGGATATTCGCAAGGCCTTGAATGTCGTCGAAGAGGAGCTCCAGCTTTCACCGGGGAATTCCTTCATGTGGACCCTAAAAGGCATTCTCTCCCGCCGGTTGTGGAAAATGAACGATGCCATCCAGGCCTATTGCACAGCGGTCCAGCTCGGGCCTTCCGATCGCACACCGTATTTCGAGTTGTTCCAGCATTATGAAAAACGAGGCCAGCTGCCAGAGGCCATCGAAATTTGGAGGCGGTGTTCCGCCGCGGGCAAATCCGATCAGGATTTTCATTCCCAAGCCCTGGTGGCTATGTTGAAGGAGGATTCATCCACCAATCAAAGCCTTCTGGAGGAACACCGGCTTTGGGCATCGCTCTACGCGCGCCCCAGGTCACATAAACTCGCCCATCAGTTCGCCCCTTTTGACGGGAAAAGACCTCTGAATATCGGCTTTGTCTGCTCCTTTTGGGAAAGTGACACCATCCGTTTCCAATTCATGCCCATCTTGAGACATCATGATGCTCGACGATTCAAATTCTTTGCCTACAACACATTGTCCCAACCCAATACATCCTCCAATCCCCATGAAATTCGCGATTTTTGTAAAGAATTTCGATCGGTCGCCGGACTGACCGACGATCAGTTTATAGATCGAGTGCGCGGCGACGAAATCGACATTTTGGTGGATCTGAATGGATTTTCCGGCGGCCACCGATATGCGGCCATGGCTTCCCGCTGCGCGCCTATACAGGCTACCTATCTAAACTATACTTCCACCACAGCAGTGCCCAATATCGATTACGTAATTGCCGACGATATCGCGGCTCCTCCCGAGCTCGATCTATTTTTTACGGAGACTATTTACAGGCTTCCCGGATGTTTTTTCTGTTTTAACTACGATGTCGACGATCTTCCACCCGTGTCTCCGCCTCCAAATATTCAAAACGAATTCCTTACTTTTGGTTGCTTCGGTTCCCGAGGAAAGATCACGGAACCGTTGATCCAGCTTTGGTCCGCTGTTTTGCATAAGATTCCGGGCTCACGGCTTTACATTCGCAACCACGAACTCTCCCCCCCAGACAATTTGAATTTCATGCAAACGCAATTCGACAATTGCGGCATATCTGCCGACCGCCTGATACTTCAAGGCGGTGGCCCCCGAAAGTCGATACTTGCATCCTACGCTGAGGTTGACATCGCACTCGATACCTTTCCGTATGGCGGCGGCAATACTACGGCTGAGGCCCTATGGCAAGGGGTCCCTGTTCTGACTCTCCGCGGACCCCGTTTTTCTTCCGCTTATGGAGCATCGCTATTAAAAGCCGCAGGCTGCGCTGATCTCATTGCCGACACCCCCGCGCAATATATCGACCTGGCGGTGGGTTTGAGCCAAGATTCGTCGCGCCTACGATATTATCGTGAGAATCTGCGGAAATTATCCTTTAACCATGGTCTTAGCGATGCTCGCGCCTTCGCCGCCAAAATGGATGATGCGTATGTGAATATGGCCGAGTTGCGATTGACGAATTGATTTGCCTCCACGATTGGGAAACAATACCCGCAGGCTGCTGCGTTACCGTGCTTGGCACCGTATAGACAGCGTAGGCGTTTCCATTGTTATCCCTGGGCGGGGCCTGATCCGAATTTCACAATGAATCCGCTGGTTTCTATCTTTTGTATATGTAAGAACAGTTCCTCGTCGATAGCTCGCGCAGCTAAGAGCATTATTGCCCAAAGTTATGCGAACATTGAGTTCATTGTGCAAGACGGGCAATCCACCGACGCAACCCTCGACATTCTCCGATCCTTCGGATCCCGAATCAATGTCATCTCAGAGCCTGATCAAGGCCCAGGGGATGCCTTTTGGCGGGCTCTTAAGCGATGCCGCGGTGAGATCATCGGTTCCTGCCAGTCGGATGAACAGCTGCTTCCAGATGCAGTTCAATCGGCGGTTGACTATCTTGCCCTGCATCAGGATGTGGGGGCGATTTACGGGGACGTTCTGGTAACCGACAAATCAGGAAACATACGTCACCCCTTACCTGGTCCTGAGCCCTTTCAATTGATCCATTATCTTTCAGCCAGGACGACGCCCAATTTCTTGGCCTCCTTTTTTCGTCGAAGCGCTTTGGAGCGCATTGGATTGTACTCGCGGTCCTGGGCGCAAGACTGCGGTGAGTTTGAACTTTGGGGACGCCTTGCGCTGACATCGCAGATACGACACATTGGCAAATGCATGGGCAAGTATGCAATCCACACCGAATCGCTGAGTTCCAATCCCGAGAATGCCATCCGTCTTTGCATAGCCAGGCATAGGATAATCTGCCTTTTTTATAGAGAAAACAGAGACACTTTCGGTTCGAAGGCTATCAGAGACGATTGCATCTTATCCACGTATCTAATATTCTTTGCACATTTAGGAGGGTTGGGTCATATCCATGCCGCTAAAAGACTTATCGCCGGCGGAGCACTCCGTCTATTCCGTCAAGGCGCCGTTCTTGCAGGTTTAAGACTGGGGCTCAAACTCATGAAAGAGTCCTTGAAGTCCACCTCGAATAGCAACGAATTGATCCCCAAATATGAATTGCGGCACTTCTGGATATCACTTAATGCCGGTGACTACGAATCCGCTTACAAAATAGCGACTGTGCTTGCGTCAACCCTGTCAAAGCTGGATAGTGCACTTGTCTCAGTTCCGCAATTTTTGTCGTTGTACAATTTCCTAAACAGCTGCAAACCCGGCATTGATTCCGGGCAACCGGTTGATAGGGATAATACAGTCATTCTAAAAATTAAAGAATTGTTCCAGCAAAACCGGGTACGATGTGTTTCTGCATTTAAAGACAAGTCCATTTTGTACAAAACTTGGCTTTCACAGCGATATCTTGATGAAAAAAGCATCTGGGGAATATTGAACCATTTCGGTTATCACCGAATTGCAGTTTTTGGGGGAGCTGCGCTGGGACGTGCTATTTATCGTGACCTCTGCGATGCACAGTTTTCCGTGCCTGCGATTGTCGATTCGAACTATGCTGCCTATGCTCAGGACTTTCCGCGCCTTCCGTGGATGAGCACAGATTATTTAAGCAACGGAATTCAAAATGCGGACCTCATGATCCTGACGATTGAAGGAACTCACGACGTTCAAGTTCAGAATCAGTTGACGGAGAAGTATAAGATTTCAAAACCGGTGTTGTTCTGGAAGGACTTCGTGACCCTGTATTACGACCGGAACGAGCTCTCCGATTTCATTTCCCCTAATGCGGATTTTGATTCTGAAAGATGAACCTGCCTCTTATTTCCATAATTTGCGTGGTAAAAAACAGAGTCAGCACCATCCGCCGCTGCATTGACAGTGTACTCTCGCAAGACTATCCCAATGTGGAATTGGTGGTTCAGGACGGCGCCTCCACCGACGGTACTCTGGAAGCGCTTCGCGCTTATGGGGACCGAATCCGGTTGGAATCCAAGCCGGATAATGGCGCTGGGGAGGCTATTTTCAGGGCCTTGAATCGCTGTCGAGGAGATCTTTTGGGGTCCTGCTTTTCCGACGAGCAGTTGTTGCCCGACGCCCTTTCATGGGCTCAGAAGATCTTTGAAGAAGATCCTGATTTGGGCGCGATATACGGCTATGTCCAGAACGTGGATCTTAACGGTAAGCTGCTTAGCGGCAACGATCCTGGTGAATTTGATCTCGAGCGACTGCTTTCCTATGATTTGATACCTCCCTTCCCTGCTTCTTTTTTCCGGATGGACGCAATCAGGCAGTTGGGCATGTCCGAATATACGGGGGCGGGCGAACATGATTTGTGGTTCAGAATGGCAGTACGATTCAAGATTAAATATGTCCACAAATTGTTAGCCTACTACGGACAGCACCCGGATTGCCTGTCAGTTCGGCCGGACATTCACCAGGCGGAGCGCCATGCCCGCATCGAGGCTCTCCGCAGACTCTTCCACGAGGATCCCGCCGGCATTCGGTTTTCTCATCTCGAAAATCGATCACTGGCTGGTTTCCATTTCAAATATGCGTTGCTCTCAGCTCAGGCAGGGCGCTGGGATCTCGCAGAAGACCACCTGGATCAGGCGATATTATCCGATCCTGATTTTGAGTGGCCCGCGCTTGGCGTATCCTCCACCGCTGGACAGCGCTCTTCCGCCCAGAGAACCCGAATCTTCTTAAATAAATTGGCGGACCTCCAATGGGGGCCAAACATTGAGAAATGTCTCGCCTGCCATCCGGTATTGAATTCGTCAGAAAGCAGGCAACTTACCCGAGCCTGGTTGCGACATTGCATTCGACGCCCATTCAACGTTTGGCGTCCTCTGCATTTGTCAGGCATTCGCACGGCAGCGGTATTCGGAGCTTCAGGCTGGGGACAAGCCATCGCCCGAGATCTTTCGGAAATCGGCATCGAAGTTCGCATTTTCGTCGACAACAACTCCGCCTTCGTTCCTGATGCCGTCCATACCATTCCGCGCTGCACCACCGAAGAATTGCTCTCATGCAAAATGGATGTCGATGCTGTTATTTCGAGCATTCTGGGTTCACACGACGGAGAGATAATGAAACACCTGCAGCAAAATCTGGCAGCGCGTGCCATCCCGGTGATTTCCTGGAAATCATTGGCTTATTTGTTTATGGATGAATAAATCGGACACGAAAAAGATCTGAGTATTGCTTCCCTTTTGGGGGAATTTTCATCCAACTCCAATGTCATCCTTTGTGCTTGGCATCAAGGGACCGGAATCATTTCGTATAGGGCAGTGATGGGTGATTCCCGGACTGGTCCATTCACAAATTATCGAATCAGTAGTCCATGCGACTGGGCTCCCGCCGAAGGGGATGAGAAGTAACATGCGAGGGATTTGCGCTGTTCAGGTTTGCCCTGGCATCAAAATATTCCGGGAACAAGCAAAGGCTCGCGTCAAACAGCGCCTCTGCTTCTTTTTTGCACCCCATCATGGACTGGGCGACTCCAAGGTTGTTCGCTCCCTCCGGAGTCCGTACAATTTGTTCGGCGCGCGCTAACCACCGTACCGCCTCTGACGCCGATCCAACTAACAAAGCGATGGTCCCTCGACAAAAAGCGACTCGCCAGGATTCCGGCATCGGGCATGGCCCGTCAGGCTCAAGAATCTCTTCCGGATCGCCCACCCAAGACTCGGCCCGTTCGACAAATTGGCCGGCTATTTCATATTCCCAGCGAAAAAGAGCCATCGAGGTAAGGCCCCATATCGTAACTCTCTCATCGTAGCCTGCCTTCTGAAACAAGTGCCGGACAAACTCATACTCGTGCTTCAGAAGACACTGCCGATACATGATCAACTGCTGCTTCCGTTGGCGTGACAGGCTGGAAGGATAGGCATACATTCGATATCCAGGTTCATCCACAAGACAGATTCGTGCACCGGCAGCGACCGAACGCAGGACGAAATCCATATCCTCGGCACCATGCAACAGCGTGTCATAGCCGATGCTTCGAGCAAACTCCGTTTTGAATGCGATGAATCCCACGCCCTGCAGATAATTGCGTTCAAATAGCCGAGCAAGTGGATTTCGTTTGCGGAGAAATGCCGGTATGGCAAGAATCCGTATAAACCGTGAGTCGATTCCATCGATAAGTTCGACCGTATCGCACGCAATCTCACCACCGTCCTTCAACAGCCGGTGAACCAGGCGATCGACACGACCCGGAAGAAATTCATCATCGGAATCCAGCCATATTCCGAATGGGGTCTCAATCGCCTCCAAACCATATTGCCGGGTTTGCCCCAGCGCGGCATGTCGAGATCGCTGAACCACACGCAAACGGCTGCCGCCGGCATCTTTTGCCCGGGCGATTGTGTCGTCGGAAGAAGCGTCGTCAATCAGGAGAACCGGGCAGTTGCCCTGCTCGCAGGCAGACCGAATCGCACGCGCGATTGTATTCGAGGCGTTCCTCGCCGCAATGATGATAGTCGCGGAAGATCCTATCGAGTGTGTCATGTATATTGGAGACTCACCTTGCACCGATGCCTTTGCGTGGCCATTTTAAAGCGCAGTTCCCCCACGCGATAATACAAAAGTTGCCATGCAGACATGTCAGAGATCCTGAGGGCTAATAGCCAGAAGAATGTGCCGAGGGTCTTATGAAGTCAACCGGCGACCTGGTCGCGGGTACGGGAGCAGACTTCCTCGAAAAGGATGGAAACTTCGCGGAGGAGATCGTGCTCCGTTAAGTCAATCGACTCCCTGCCGGCGGAAGTGAGATGGTACGACACGCTCTTCGCGCTCTTGCGGCGATACTCCAGAAGACCGTTGGCGCACAACTCCTTCATATAGTTGTTCACCATCGCCACTGAAAGCCGGCACTTCTTCGCGAGCTCCGCCTGGGTGACCTCCGGCTTGGACCCCACCTCCAACAGAATCCTATGCTGGTTCAGCCTGGGGGCCGGAAGATAAAGGGCCTGGGTTTCTTTGATACGCATTCTGTCCGATTGTCCGTCTGCAATATCGATGCGCCACACGCCCTCAGGCGGGCGACAGAATACTCATCGACGGAAGTCACTGGCTGCTTTAGGGTTCATTGCCGTTGCGCACCTCCATGGCTTTGAAGGATCATCTGCAGCCCGCGCGAAGATGTGGTAAATTTTCTCCATGCGAAAATACACCGAAAAGCACGCCAAGTCCGGCATCCAGGCCAAGCTTCCCAAAATTGAGTGCTGGGAGAACCAATACCCGGGGTACGAAGTCGAAATCGTCATCCCCGAATACACCGCCATCTGCCCCAAAACCGGGCTGCCCGACTTCGGTACGATTTACATAACCTATGAGCCCGATCAGTGGTGCCTCGAACTGAAATCGCTGAAGGAATATATCAACGCTTACCGGAGCATCGGCATCTTCTACGAAAACGCCGTGAACCGGATCCTGCGGGACCTCGCCAAAGCCTGCGAACCGGTTTCTATGCGCGTCCGTGGCGAGTTCTCCCCCCGCGGCGGAATGCAGAGCCGTGTCGAGGCTCACTACTTCGATGAGGAAAAGAGGCCGATGGAAGAAAGCGGCTGCTGTGGCTGCGAAAACGAGTGAGCGAAAAGGGCCTCACCGCGAGAACCCCGATAACCTCCAAATCCTTATTGGTTTTTCCGAGACCGAATGCCGGAACATAAATTCACCAATGCGCTGGCTTACGAGACCAGCCCCTACCTGCAGCAACACGCGCATAACCCGGTCCAGTGGCATCCCTGGGGAGAAGAAGCGCTCCGCCTCGCACGTGAACACGACCGGCCGATTCTCCTGAGCATCGGATACTCCGCTTGCCACTGGTGCCATGTCATGGAACGCGAATCCTTCGAAAACGAGGAGATCGCCGGCCTCATGAACCAGTACTTCATCAATATCAAGGTCGACCGGGAGGAGCGGCCCGACATCGATTCCATTTACATGACGGCTGTCCAGATGATGACCGGCAGCGGCGGCTGGCCCCTGACAGTGTTCCTTACACCCGAAGGAGTGCCTTTTTACGGTGGAACCTACTTTCCTCCCCAGGACCGCCACGGAATGCCCGGCTTACCTCGCATACTGCTAAGCGTGGCTGGCGCCTATCGCGAAAAAAGAGACTTGATTCTCGCCGATGCCTCTAAACTTATCTCTGAAATTCGCAATTCCGACTCGGCGGCCATTGGCCCCGGGGAGCTCAAAAGCGATATTCTGGAATCGGCCGTCGCCAGCCTGCTTCGCGGCTACGATTCCAAGAACGGAGGATTCGGCCGGGCGCCGAAATTCCCGCCGTCCATGACGCTCACCTTCCTGCTTCGCAACTACCGGCGGAAGAACGATTCCCGAGCATTGAAAGCCGTTGAACACACCTTGCAGAAAATGGCTGCCGGCGGGATGTACGATCAGCTGGGCGGAGGATTCCACCGCTATTCGGTTGATGCAACCTGGCTGGTGCCGCATTTCGAAAAAATGCTTTACGATAACGCCCTCCTGAGCCGCATCTATCTCGACGCCTGGCTTCTGACCGGCAAACCACTCTACCGTCGCATCGCAGAAGAAACGCTTGATTATGTACGGCGCGAGATGACCTCCCCCGAGGGTGGATTCTATTCCAGCCAGGATGCCGATAGTGAAGGGCATGAGGGCAAGTTCTTCCTTTGGACTCGCGAGGAGGTTGTGGCACTTCTGGGCCCGGATAACGGGGAGATATTCTGCCGCTACCACGGCATCTCGGCCGGCGGGAATTTCGAAGGAGCCAGTATTCTTCATGTCCCACGTGAGCCGGAAGAAACATCCCGCGAATTTGGCATTCCCGTGGAGGATCTTTATCAGATTATTTCAGCCGGCAAAGCCCGCCTCCTGGATTCACGCGAACTGCGCATCAAACCGGCACGGGATGAAAAAGTGTTGACCGCCTGGAATGGCCTCATGCTGCGGAGCTTCGCCGAAGCGGCAAGCGCGCTCGACCGGGACGACTACCGCGACACGGCAGAGAGGAACGCGGAATTCCTATTTTCATGCATGCAGAAAGACGGCCGGCTGCTGCGCAGCTGGAAAGGCGGGCGAGCCCGATTCGACGCCTACCTCGAGGATTACGCCTGCATCATCGACGGGCTGATCTCTTTGTATGAAGCTACCTTTGATTACGGCTGGATCCGCAAGGCTGAATCGTCGGCAGCCGTACTGGTCGACGGTTTCTGGGACAGCAGTGGCGGCAACTTCTTCTTTACCGGCAAAGATCATGAAAAGTTGATCCACAGGCCCAAAGACCTTTACGATAATGCCACCCCCTCCGGGAATTCGGCTGCCGCTTATGCCTTCCAGAGGCTGGCCGCCCACACCGGGAATCAAGCTTGGGCGGACAAAGCCCGTTCGATATTGACCGGCATGTCGGAGGCCATGGAAAAACACCCCTACGGATTCAGCCACTATCTCTGCGCCCTGGATTGGTTCTTATCAGGAACCACGGAGATTGCTATTGCAGGAGATCTTTCAGCGACGGCAACAAAAGAAATGCTGAGAATTGTATCGGGGACTTACAACCCTGATAAGGTGGTTGCGTGCGGCCTGCAGGAAGATGTGCCGCTGCTCCGGGGTCGCATAAGTCCCAATTCGGCTCCCACAGCCTATGTTTGCCGCAGGAGCGTCTGCTCTGCCCCTATCCTGAACCCGCTCGAACTCGCGAAAGCGCTTAAAGAAAAATAAACCTCGAAGACCTCCAAGACCGCGGAGGTCTTCGCGGTTTAATCGCGTGTCAAGCTTTCAGCTGGCCTTCTTTCTTGAAAGCCTCAATTTCCTGGTCGGTTAGAGCCACTGCAACCGCAGCAGGATTCGATCCGCCCTTGGCATTAAGCTCTTTGTCCACGCCTCGGGAGCCTCCTGATCCGGTTACTGCCGCACTTTGCTTGGTTTCCTCTCCGCCGGATCCTTTTGGATTGGTCAGCTTGCTCAAACTGAAGCGGCTTTTTTTCTTGCCTTGTTCCTCCCCTTCTTTTTTATCCTTGTTTTCACTCTCTTTGTCGCCGCCACCCGCAAGACCGGCAGCCCCTTCCTCCACGGTGGCGATCCTGGCAAGTTCTACGGGCTTATAATTGATGTTCTTGACATAGCGCTGCGGCAGGACAGCACCGCCGACGAGGTTTTTCGCTTTGATAAAGCCATCCAGTTTTTGCAGTCGCTCGTCCATTTCAGGGTGGGAAGCAAACAATCCCTGTTTGGCTTCAGAACCCGAATTCCTCTCCTTGAGTGTTTTCAAGAAAAGCCCCAGGCCCGTGGCGTCGTAGCCGGTCGTCGCCGACACGCCCAATCCCTTTTCGTCGGATTCCAATTCCTCCGCCCGGCCAAACCCCGCGAGAACGAGCTTGTAGCATTCGTCGGCCAGTTTGCGAAACAGTTGCGGGTTGGACGAAATACTGGATTCACTGGCGGCCATCTGCACCACCTTGCCTTGCCTGATGGCCTTCAGGGTGTGGCGCTCGGTGACATGAATGAGTTCATGACCCAGCACACCGGCCAGTTCCGCCTCGTTTTTCATCAGGGATAGTGCGCCCTTCGTAATGTGGATGAATCCGCCCGGTGCGGCGAAGGCGTTGACCCCGTCGGTGTCAAGGACGATGAAATGGTACGTCAGGCCGGGCCGGCTGCTTTTTTTTGCGATCACCGTGCCGACCAGGGATACATATTTGTGAACTGCGGGGTCCTGAACGACCCCATACTTGGTGCGGATGCGGCCGCTGATATCCTCCCCAAGCCTGACCTCTTCCTCGTCCGTGATCTCGATGTCCTTGAATTTTTTCGCCGTGCTGTCGACCTTGTCGCCGAGGCTTTTGATCTTGCCCCACTGCGCCGGCGCGGTCTCACACATCAGAAGCAGTGCTATGACGCTCGTCCATACTTTGTAACGCATGCGACCTCCTGGTGAACCCTATGCTGCCCGATCTGGTCGGGCAGTCCTAAGATTTCCCTGTAGGCGCCTGCAGCGCGGCAGCCGCCTGTTTCTCTCTCAGCTCTTCCTCCGAAACACAGATTTCGAAAATCTCAACGCCGCGCGTTTTGCCTTTGACCTTGGCAATGCCCAGCGGGCGGATGAAATACGAGCCCTTCAGTTTATTGCGTGTGAACTCACTGATGATGATGTGGCTCTCATACTGTTTGTTCAGCGATTCGAGGCGCGACCCGAGGTTCACGTTGTCACCAATGACAGTATAGCTCAGCGTGCGCTCTGAACCGACATTACCCACAATCATATCACCGGTGTTGATCCCAATCCCGATGTCGAAGTTCGGCCTTCCTTCGCTGGTCCAGCGTGCATTCAACACCTTGAGTTCCCTCAGCATCGCCAGGCCCATCTGCACCGCATGATCCGGATGGTCCGGATCCAACACCGGCGCGTTGAAGATGCCCATAATCATATCGCCGACGAATTTGTCCAGAGTCCCGTGGTGTTCGAACAAAAGTTCCACCATCCGGGAGAAATACTCGTTCAACTGCCGGATGACATCCTCCGGTTTTCCCGCTTCCGAAAACGTAGTAAAGCCGCGGATATCGGAAAACAACACCGTCATCTCGCGCCGCTGGCCACCCAACCGGGCTTTGGTGGGATCCTCTATCAGTTCTTTGACAACAGCAGGAGATACATAACGCGAGAATAGCGATTTCACCTGCCGCTTGGCCTTGTCTTCCACGAAAAACTTGTAGGCCACGCTCGAAAACTGCGCCAGCACAAGACCGCCCATCGCCGGGACGACGGGAAGCCATATCCCCCGGCGAAAAAGCGCCAAAACGAGACCGGCATCGGCAAAACCGATCACCGCAGCCGCGGCGAGCGCCCACCAGAACTCCAGGTATACCCCGAGCATACCCATGACAACGACCGTCACCAGCAGAAGCAAGACCGTCCAGAAAGGCTGCGCCGGGCGCAGGAATGAACGGCTCAAAATGCTGTCCACCACGGATGCATGAATCTGCATGCCGGGCATCTTCCCTGCTTCGCCAAAAGGAGTCTGGAAGAGATCGTGCAGACCGGCAGCGGTGGTACCGACAAAAATTATCTTGTCCTTGAACACCGAAGGGTCGATTTCGGGTTTGGAATTATCCTCTATTTGCATTTCGGACAAAGCCAAGTCGAAAAACCTGTATCTGCGGTAGGTACGCTTGGTCCTCTGCTCATTATTTTCGTAGGCAGCCCCTCTGTAGCGTACAAGCATGTGCCGGGTCCGGATCTTGCTCGCATATTCCACTTCAGTCTCTATCAAAGGAACGAGGATGGACCCCAAGTGGAGCCCTTGAGAATCGAGCGATACATCTTCCGGCCTGAGTCCCATCGCAGTCATGGCGGTCGCCATGCCCAGCGATGGATAAAAGGTATCCTCCTGACGCACAAACGTAACTACCCTCCGAACCGGGCCATCGTTGTCCAGCAGCATGAAGGTACTGCCGAGCATACGGCTAGCCTCGGCTAGCGATGGGAACGGCGTCTTGACACTCTGATGCTCCTCCACTTCTCTGCTGAGCCGGTATCCCGAAGGAACCTTCACCTTGGGAATATATTTTTTGGTGTCGTTCACTTCGATCGAGTGGACAACGTTGCCCAACCTGCGTGTGGCTTTTACCAGTTCCGCGTCTCTTTCCCCACCCTCAGGGCCCTTGTCATCTTCCAGGAACAAGATGTCAAACGTGATGGATCTCGGCCGCCCCCGTTCGAGGTAGTTCAAAAGAAGAGCATAAGCATCCCGAGGCCAGGGAAAACGGCCGTAGTTGTTCTCAGCCATCCATTCGATGCTCCAATCGTCGATGTCAATCATGACAATTGATGGATTAGCCTGTGAAGGGTCGGCCGCAGCCCGCATTTCGAGGTCGTAGACCTTCCACTCCATTGTCTTGAAAAAAGAGGTCTGGCTGAGGAGAAAAGCAATGGCCGCCGAGATGAAAGCAATGCTCAATCCCGCGGCGGGCTTTTTAAGATGAGGAAGCTTAATGAACAAGGAACCCCCCGGGCCGGACGAACCCTTCCAGGCCTCCGGCAGATCCAGCAGAAAATCCTGGACTTATTATTCATGAAAACCAGCCGCCTGAATATAGGAAAACTAATGGGCTCCTGATGATCGGCTGCCGCGCCTAAACCTGGAGGCCGCCCAATGCCTGGCCATGAATCCCGACCGCCGACACAACGCATTTCTACTCACCTTTTTCCCGTGTCAAAAAACAGGCCATACGGGCTAGAATCATGGCTGCGTTCCCTACAGAAAAGGTGCCTGACATGAAAATTTCGAGAAGGACCATGATGGCGCTTCCCTTCCTCCTCCGCGGAGCGATGGAGGCAGCCACCGGGAAGCGTCCGAACATCCTCTTCATCATGAGCGACGATCACGCCGCGCATGCCATGAGTTGCTACGGCAGCAAAGTCAACAAGACGCCCAATCTGGACCGCCTTGCCGCCGAAGGGATCCGCTTCGATCGCTGCTATGCGACCAATTCGATCTGCACCCCAAGCCGCGCCAGCATCTTGACCGGGAAGTATAGCCATATGAACGGCGTCCCGGTATTCAACCGGTTCGACGGATCTCAGCCGACCGTCCAGAGAATGCTCCAGCAGGCAGGCTATTATACGGGCATGATCGGCAAGTGGCACCTGGGGAGCGACCCGACCGGCTTTGACTACTGGAATATATTGCCCGGACAGGGCCGCTACATCGATCCCATCCTTTACGATAAGGAAGGGTCGGAGGTTTACCCAGGCTACGTGACAGACGTCATCACCGACTTGACCATGGACGTGCTTAAAAACCGTCCCAAGGACAAGCCCTTTTTCGTGATGTGCCACCACAAAGCGCCGCATCGGGAATGGACTCCCGATGAAAAACACAAGCGCCAGTTCGAAAACAGACAGATTCCGGAACCAGCCACCCTCCGGGACGACTACACCGGCCGGACCGACGCCATCCACGAACAACAGCAATCGGTTTTCCGGGATCTGACCCGGCTCGATCTGAAGCTGGTTCCACCTGCGAACCTGACGGGAAAAGAAAGGAACGAGTGGCTGAGGGTCAAACCGACTGAAGTGGAAATCGAAATCAACGGCGCTAAAAAAACACTGACCGGCAAAGAGCTCGAGGATTGGAAATACCAGCGCTACATGCAGGACTATCTCGCCTGCGTCCAGAGCATCGACGATAATGTCGGGCGGTTGCTTGACTGGATGGATTCCAACGGCCTGGCCAAGAACACCGTGGTGATCTATACCAGCGACCAGGGATTCTTTCTGGGCGACCATGGACTGTACGACAAGCGCTTCATGTACGAGCCGTCGCTGCAGATGCCGTTTATCGTGAGATGGCCGGAGGGAATAAAACCAGGCACATCAACCGGCGCCATGGCCATAAACTGCGACTTCGCACCGACATTCCTTGAACTCGCCGAAGCCCAAATTCCGGGCGACATACAAGGGAAAAGCCTGGCGCCGCTGCTGAAGGGGCGACGGCCTTCCGGTTGGAGGGACGCCGTCTATTACCGCTATTATCACGACCCCGGCGACCATAACACCCGGGCTCACTACGGGATCCGCACCGAGACGCACAAACTTATTTACTTCTGGAAGAAGGACCAGTGGGAGTGCTACGACCTGGTCCACGATCCCCAGGAAATGCACAATATCTACAAGGACCCTGCGGCTCAGGCCGTGGTAACCGACCTGAAAGCCAGGCTCGATAAATTGAAAAAGGACCTTAAGGACGACGACCGATTCGCGGATGTTCAGCCGGCGGCATCTTCCTACGTCGACCCTCCCCCGCGCAAGAAGCCGCGATAGAAAGAAATCTTCGGGAGTCGTTGGGCAAAAGGGTTCACCCCATCGCCTCATTATGAGAGGCCGCACGGACAGGATTAGCCGGTTGCAACAGAATTGAGATGCAGCCAACCGATCTTATTGAATTGCCCTCCAGGACGAAAGGCAGCATGGCCGCTGCATCGTCTCACGAAACGCAAAGCGGAGATCGCTCTTGTTTGCTTCCATAGCCAATTTTGTAATGGCTTTTCTGCTCTCGGTGCTGCCCGAGAGCCTTAACGAAAAACCGCCGCTGCTGCGTTTCCGGAATGACGCCGCTCATCTTTTGTCCGGCATCGCAGAGTGTCTGCTGGGCCTCAGCCTGTTCGCCATGTCGTACTATCATGCCATCGACAGCATCCAGGGAAAGATCATGGAAGGATACGCGACCGGGAAGGTCAGCGTTGCCTCGGAAGCTGATCTCAGGGGGGCAGGTGCGATCGCGGCCGTTTTCGGGATGTTCAGCCCGACATCCATTCTCTATCTCGGAATGTTTGCCGAAGGTATAATCCGGGCAGTAGCCGCCGGTATTGTCCGACACCGGCATGGGATCGTCCCGATGTGGGCAGCCTATCGACTGCTGCTCCTGGTTCGTGGCTCAGCTGAAAAGATTCGTATGAAAGCGATGATCGGCCCGGCAAGAACGGACAAAGTGCGCCTTAAAATGCCGGAGAGAATCCTGGAAATTCTTTCAGTAGAAGTCAAGCCCTGGTCAGACAGGCAGATTGTTCAATACCAGGAGGAGTTTTATGTCCTGAAATCGAAGTCTTTTATGCAGGTAGGCTCGAACTATGCCCACCGCTATCTTTGCAGACCCTTAAACCCGGGGGAAATCATCCGAGGCACGGTTGTAGCCATAACCCCTTCGGAAGTTGGTTCTCCCGCGCCCGCCAAGAATCCCGGGAGCGATTATTAGTTTTGCTAGGCCGCAAATTTCCTTCCAAATTCCGAATGCAGCCTCACGGGCTGGTGGGCAGGTTGACACGCCGGAATTCGTCGCGGGAACCATCCCAGCGGAGCAGACAATCCCCTTCTCTTGCGACAGTGGGCTCGCCCGCTTGCCTGATCTCCATCCTGGCGGCAATATCGCCACGCTGCATGGCGACGCCTTCCCGCAAGCCGTTGCCCAGGAAATAGACTCCGCGGAGTATGGGAGGAACTTCCTCGACCACGACGTTGCCGCTCCCCGCGTCGGCGCAATCGACCACAGTCTTGATGGCGAGCCGGGCTTTTTCGGACGCATACCCCCAGGCTTTTAAATTGTGGCTGAGAGCCGCCAGGTTCAAGGCCAGGATGATGCCGGGAGAAAGCCAGAACACCCGCCTTTGAAAAGTATCCGCGACGGAAGCCAGAACCAGACAGAACCCGATGGAACCGAGATAGAGCAGGCGGGATTTCTCCAGGTCGGGCCCCATAAGCAGCATATGTAAAGGGGGAAGCACGGATATCAGAAGAATTCCCAATGAAAAAACCAGCCGCCGCCTCTGCAGACGACACAGCGCCAGCCACGCATAGGAAAAAACGCAGAGCAGCATGAGCACTCCCAGCAACCTGCCCGGCCGCGTGCTCCAGTTGACCGGGAAACAGAGCGTAGCACCAAGTCGTGGCACCAGGGCTTTGAGCATGGTTAAAAAATCAGGCAGAAGGAACTTCGCCTGCCCGCTCTGTGCGTCGCGATAGCCCCCGATTCCCCCGAAAAGGACCAGCCGGTGCGCGAATAAAGCCGCGGTAAGCAGGAAATATGGCCAGAGAATCCTGGGCCATCTTTCGAGAGGACAACGCACACCATAAAGCCAGAGCATCGCAAGTAGAGGAAAGACATAAGCTGATTCCTTGCTGAGAACCGCCAGGACCATAAAAGCAAACGAGAGCGATCGCTGGATCCAAAGCGACGCGCCGGAACCCTCCAGCGATCGCGCAAACAGTATCCATGCCGAGAGGGTGAAGAAAGTAGCCAGAAGGTCGAATCGACCCGCAACCCAGACAACGGCCTCCGGCCGTGTCCCATGCAGGGAGAACAGGGCCGCAGCAAAACAGGCTGCTTCCCGGGAGAGGCTTAACTTGCGGGAAAGCAGATAGACTAGCAGAGAATTGATAATGTGGAGAGCGAGATTGGATTTATGCCACGCGGCAGGATCGGTCCCAGCCCAGGCTGCGTTCATGGCCAGTGATAGCCTCGCCACCGGCCTATAGAACCCGTACCCCGGATCAGCATTAAAGAGGGAGCGAAGTTCCGCCCACGACGAGATCCCGGCCTGCTTTATCAGAACGAAATCATCGGATAGCAAAAAGAACTTCATGGACTGCCAGAAAGCGGCTACGGTCAGCAATATCAACAGGAATGGGCCAAGCCGGATCCAAAGGCTGGTTGGAATAGGGCCCCGGCCGGATTCAGGATTCCTGGACGAATTGGCCGCGAGCGCCAGAATAAAAAGGATGGCAAGAACCGCCTCCACATTCATCGGCGATCCCACGGAAACGATCCAGGAAAACGGCCCGTATGTTGCTCTCGCCGCCAGCAAAAGGCCGGCGATGGACACGATGACCCAATAGGCGCGATAGGCTGAGCTTCGTGGAGAAACCGAATTCATCCGCAACAATCTCGCGTGGAATTAAGAATAGAAGGCGACTTGGAGCTTCTGGACATTAGCGCAGACTGATCATGGCAGCCACTGCCGCGATAAGCAGAATGGCGATGATTGCCACGGCCGTGGTGACGGTCTTGCCTTCAACCCCCGGCATCACAACGCGCCCGTCCCCATATTCTTTGAACAGCCGGCCCCATTTGGTATCCAGCGCCGATTCTACGCGTGGTCTGCCGACATAAGGGTACCAATAGACATTGTGATAGAAATTGCTGGCGAAATAGCTCCAGGGCACAATAGGAGAACGGAGGAGGATTTTTTCAAACGGTTTGAGAGGCCCCCAGTAGATCGCCTTCTGCCCTTTGCTGGCCAGGGTGTCGTCCTGGACAAATTTCCAAGGCGGTTCCTGGCCTATATCATACCCTTCAATCCGGATTTCACGGGGATCCGCAATCCCGAGCCCACGCTCATGAGCGAGGCGAAGGAAGCGCAAATTCATCGGAGCGAAGCCCTGAAGGCGGGCTGAAACCGCATCAATCGCCACGGGATCGGCGGAAGCCAGAATGATATCCTTTTCATGCCAGCGCATAGCGCGGGGACCGGGGCCGTCACCGGCAAAGGTGCCATCCATGACGGCAAAGATCCCTGGATGGATGTCCTGCTGTATCTGCAGGAGATCTACAAGAGTTTCATGGATCACGGAATGGGTCCAGTGACGGTGGCGGTGCAGCAATCCTCCGAATGCATTCTTCATCGCCCCCGTAATCGTGGTGAAAACGTGGGTCTTGATGGTGGGCAGGTGCACGACATTCTTGCCGATCAGGACTTTGGGGATGCGAACCCCGTCCGGAAATACGGAATCGAGCACGAGAAACGGTTTTTTTGGCTTGTATGTCACCCACTCAAACTGATTCTCATACAGGTAAACGCAAGGAACCTGGTACTTCTCCGTAATGTAAAGGTGCTTGTTATTGCGTTCACCGTCGCGCACATTCACCACGACGGTATCGTTGTGCGCTCCCCGCAACTGGCTGTACCCAGCGGCACGCAATGCTTGGATGACGCCTTCCAGTTGCCAGGGAGTCGTGGAGCAGGATGGATACCAGGTCTGCCAGGAGACATTTATTTTCAGCAATGTTTCGGGTCCCTTGGGCAGAGCATCCTCCAAGCCTGCTAATGACAAAAGGCGAGCATAATCCTCAAGGACAGTGCCGGGTGTAGTCTTGAGCACCGCCACTTTTCCTTTACCTGGAAAATCACCTTGCATGACTTCCAATCCCTCCCACGGCTCTCATCAATCAGAACCTGCGCGCGAATGAAAACATTACAGAACTTCCGCTTATCGGGGCAAGCCGCCCATCGCGGATGATTGCGTTGCCATCGAAATCGGCGTCACCTATTATAGTCTTCGCCATAAAACATACTGAGGAGAATCGCCGAATGGAGGGAAGCAAGGCAGCAAATAGCGACCCCGGAGAAACCAGCCGGCACGGCGTCAGGCTGATGGCCTATCTACGGCTTCTGAGGCCTCAGCAATGGACCAAGAACCTGCTTGTCCTTGCGGCGCTGCTCTTCGCCGGCCAGATCCAGGTCCCGCACCAGGTATTCCGTGCCTTCCTTGCATTTTTCGCGTTCTGCCTGGCGTCCAGCGCGGTGTACATAATCAACGACATCATGGATCGGGACGCCGACCGGGCGCACCCTCGCAAAAATAAACGCCCGATCGCCGCCGGGATCATCCGTCCGGAATCCGGCATCTGGATGGCTTTGTTTTGCCTGGCCGGCGCGGTCACCCTGATTTGGATTACCACCCGGCCGGCGTTACTCTGCCTGATCGCTTATTTTCTTCTGCAGGCAGGGTATGTCACAGTTTTCAGGCACCGGGTCCTGTTGGATGTATTTGCGGTCGCTGCAGGCTTTATTTTGCGGGCAGTGACGGGCGCTTACGCCATTGAAGTCATCATTTCGCCCTGGCTCCTGATCTGCACACTCCAATTATCGCTTTTCCTGGCTCTGAGCAAGCGGCGGAGCGAACTCTTGGTATCGGACAACCCCGGCATCCACAGGCAGGTTCTGGCAGAGTACAATCTTGGACTGCTGGATCAGTTGATCACGGTCGTGACATCCTGCACCGTATTGGCGTACATTCTCTACACTTTTTCGGAACAGACCTCGAAGAAATTCCATTCGGAGCTGATGCCCCTAACCATCCCGTTCGTCCTTTACGGCATCTTCCGTTATCTCTACCTGATTCACAAAAAATCCGGCGGAGGGGAACCTGAAATGCTGCTTTTGAAGGATATTCCGCTGCTTGCCGGCATTGTCTTATGGGCCGCAACGGTTGCGATCATCACCCACCTTTAGGCGGGTATAAACACGCCGACAAAATGACGGTTACTCCAGGCGAGTAATTCCCCCAAATACGATCTCTTCGAATCGCCGCACATAGCCTTTGACATCAGCATGCCGCTCGTAACATTGAAGAGCAGCCTGGCGCCACTCCCGCTGCATTTCAGGATTATTCAGGAGCGAGCATGCCAGGTTCACATAATCCGCGGGATCGAGAGTCTTGATGACGCGATCCAGTCCATAGTAGATGGCGGCATATTTAGCCTGTGCCGGCCCATTTTCGTCGTGCATGCTCACAATTGGGCACCCGGCGGCCAACGCATCGAGCAGCGCGATGCCGCTGCCGAATGGAAATTCGTTCAAATAAACATGCATCGACCGGGCGCATTGGCTGGGGCAGGCGGCTGTGCCGAGAAATCGAACCCGGCTTCCCACCTCGGTGCCTTCAAAAAAGCGAGCCACTCTGGAATCGGGTCGCACGGGACCCATGGGGGCGTAATAAGCCTTCGGGCAGCGTCGTAGGATTTCGACGATAGAGTGGCACATGCTCTCGCTCAAACGATGCTCCAGGTGATTGGATATCGTCGTCAAAACCTGCGCATCGTCTGGTAGCCCGAAAACGCTCAGGGGGTACGGATCTTGCTCCCAGGACTCGCGCGCGTCAACAACGTGCGGATTGCGGACTAACTCCGTTCCCATGGCAGCAAATGACGGTTTCAGGCGATCCACGCTATCCTCGGACTCGGCACTCGAAATTGCGATATCGAACCCCGGGCGGCTGGGCAGTGATCCGTGCTCGAACAAAACCTTCAGAGGGACATCGCTCAGGGCGGCAACCGCATGGTGCATAAAATCGGGCCCATGAAAAACCGCGACATCAATTTCTTCCCGGGACAATCTCCCGGCGACAAATCGCGCCGTTTCGCGGAGATCGGCTCCCGGATCGGCGACAGTCACCTCCACGCCGGCTTCGCGGAAAATGCGAAGGGTTCGCCTGGCCCGTTCTGCTGAAGGCCCGGAGTGGCCGAGCCTGACGGGATATTCACCAGGCCGGAGAACAAAAGCCTCGGTAATCAGGAGGCTGAGATCAAAAATGGACGGGTTATGGTTCCGCATGAGCGTCCGCATCAATCGCGAAGGTGCATGCGAACCATCGACCAGCTGTGCCGTGACGTGGGCAAGTCGCAACCTTCTATTTCTCGCCGGGCGCCTTCTGCCCGCCATGGGCTTCAACCCCGCCAAAAGGGCACCCATCAGGTCGGGAGTCGCGGGCCCCAGGCCAACATCCTGAGGCAAGGAGCCCTTGTGCGGGTTGTTCCAAGCATCCAGGGTTTTTTCCATCAGGAGATAAGGATAACGGGAAAGCCCCAAGCGATGGGCTTTCAAGCCAAGTTGCGCTTCGAGCCCCAGGCGGTAGAGCCAGTTGGCGGCTTGGGATTCCTTGCCCCCGGATTCGGCCAGGGATGCAAAAGTCTGATCGAGGGCTTCAAGGATCAGCGGCACCCGGTCGAGGTAAGCCGGGTGGTCCCAGAAAACGATCGGCACCAAGGGGCGCGGCCGGGTCGGGATGAGTGCCTGTGCCGTCAATGGCTCGACCGGATAGCGATCCAGTACAAGCAGTCCGTGAAGAGGATCATCGAGGGCCTCCACGATCGCCGGATTGCAGAGGCAATGCCCAAGGGTATAAACATCCCGAAATAGAAACCACGCCGGACGCTTTGCCCAAAGCGCGAGCCGATTCGCCCAATCCCAGTCGAATCCTTCCATAAAAATGACCGGGAGGCCCGGAGTCTCCGGCTGGACTTCCGGCAGCATCCGGTCCTTTACTGCCGGGCTGGGAGCGCGCAGAAACATGGCGTGGCTGCGATCCGGAGAGCCCAGAGCTTCATAAAGGGCCCGGTGCCGTTGCCAAAAGCCTCTGTAACTCCCCGAAAACTGCATCTGGAGAGTAAGCAGGCGGCGATCCAAGGGTGCCAGCTCATGAAGACTGCTTTCCGGATCAGCTTCCTCGAGGGATATCTGTCCTGTCTCTATCTGAGTCCACTGGCGTATGGCACGAACAGCGGGGGAATCGGAAGGATCGGGAGACCGTTGATGGAAATGATCCCAGACCTCCTGACGCCCGCGGATCTCCATGAGGGACAAGTCGAATGAAAATGCGACCGAATCCGGTTGCAGCAATCCGGCCAGATATCTGCCCGCATGATGCGCGCCCTGGACCTTGCTGAAGGCCAGGGAGTCCGCGTAGTTCAGGAGAGCCTGGCATTGCGGGTCGCCTTGGGCCACCCCATCAAAATCGACTTCCGGATCACTCAAAAGGCATTGGAGCGCGGCAACCGTATTGCCGCTCCCGTAACGGTTGAGGAAATCACGCAGGATTTTGGACCTAACCATAAAGACCTGAGGGATGTGCCCCTATAAAACGTAGAATATAAGCCATCAAGTCTAATCAATGAAGCCCTGATGAAGATTCGTGAACTGCCCCGGCAAAATTCCCACGAGCTGAACCGGAGACAGATGCGAACTCCTGGTTCGCTGCCCAATTAGAAATCCTTTGGGCAATATTTTGTGCAATTTCAGGAGGCGCAAAATTCATGGTAGCATATTGCATTAACATGATTTTCCCAGTTGGGAATTATCCTGTGGTGGATTCAGCCGTTTTGTCGCGGGAACCGGGATTTATACGCCCTCTAACATTCGCCAGGGATTGCGACATTGCCGGAGAGCATCGAACCAAAATGGGTAATGTCCGCCACCGAACCTTTAGATCAATGGCGAAGAGAGCCTGGATCCTATGTTCCTAAATTGCAGCAGAGCCGCAAAAACCGCTCTTTTGCTTGGCCTCCTTCTTCTTGGAGGTCCGGGCAATTCACAGGAAAAAAAAGCTCCGGGAAAAGATGCCAAATCCGACAAAGACCAGCTGACCTTTAAGGTCCCGGTCGACGTGGTGGTCGTGACGGTTACCGTTACCGACAAGAAGGGCAAACCGGTCCTCGGTTTGACTGCCGACGATTTTTTGCTGTTCGAGGATGGAAAACCTCAGTCCATCCACACCTTCTCGCTCGAATCCTATAAAACGACTCAGATCCTGGGACCCGATGGGGCCAAACCTGCGGCCGCAGCAGCCGAAGCGCCAGCCGACAGCGCCATTCGGACGGCAAGACCGCGCATGTTCTCATGCTTTATCGACGATATGGCTTCATCGTCGGATTACTACCCGGCGACCATCGAAGCCATACGTAAGTTTGTGAGCGAGGATCTGGCCCCCGGAGACCAGGTCGCCATTTACTCTGCTTCCGGGTCGGTTCAGTTCCCTTTCAGTGATGACAAGCAATTGCTCCTGTCGGAAATTGGAGCGCTGCCGAGGAAACTGACCATCAGGCCGATAACCAAATCGGACTGTCCTACCCTGACCGACCTTCAGGCGCAAAGGATTGCCCTGGACCGGCGTGACCTCGATTCGATGAGTGTGGCGGTCCTGGAGGCTTATGCCTGCCTGGGGATGGCCGACGACGCACCGCCGAATCTGGCCCAGAGTGTGGTTCGCTCGCAAGCCATGACGCAATATCAGGAAAATCAATATCGAAGCCGGGTCTTTCTCCAAACCCTCCGCCAGCACGTCCGTTCGCTGAGGCACTTCGAGGCGCAAAAGAACGTAATTCTCTTCTCCGACGGCTTTCTTCTTGAAGAGGTGATATACGATCTTCAGGATGCCGTGGACCAGGCGCTGCGTGCCGGAGTCGTGCTGAATACGGTTGACATACGCGGGCTTTATGTCCCCATGATCGAGGCGAGGGACCGATCGGCCGGCTCTGTCCGCTCAGGAGAATCCTTTAAAAAGGACCGGCTGCTCTCCGAAGATATGTCAGCGCAGTCAGATCCCCTCACCTTACTGGCTCATGACACAGGCGGCATTTTCCTCCAGAACACCAATGATCTCAGCGCAGGTCCCAAGGCAGTGGCGGAACGGGAAACCTACCATTACGTCCTCAGCTATGCGGCGCCCGCGATGAAAGCAGACGGGCGCTATCACAAGATCAAGCTCGAAGTGAAGCGACCGGACCTTACGCTTTCGTATCGCAATGGATATTACGCCCCTAAGGAGCAGATCTCTTTCGAACGCAGGAAGAAGGAAGACATTCTGGAAGCCCTGCGCGCCCCCGGCAACGTCAACGAGATCCCGGTAAGACTCTCGATAAACAGCTCGCAATTCGATGATACGCGCTACGAAGTGGAATTGGTTACCCACGTGGATATCCGGCGGCTCCAATTCGAAGAAGAAGATGCCAAACGCAAGAACCTCATCAGCCTTGTGATTGTCGCCTTCGACGAAAACAACAAATATGTAGAAGGCGTGCAAAAAGACGTAAGCTTCAATCTCGCGCCGGAGAGCTACGCGGAGCTTCTAGACCGAGGATTTGCATCCAAGGTGGTATTCCGGATTCCTCCCGGCAGGTATAAAATCAGGGCAATCATACGCGAAAGCGTTCGTACCAAAATGGGCTCTCTGACCAAATCCATAGAGATTCCCTAGATTGAGGTAGTACAATATTTGATCGCGACGCCAAATTCCGGCTCCAAAATCCGATGGCGCCTGGGCAGTATAGTGCAAGCCCGGATCCACGGCACTTCGCCCCAGGATTCCGGCATGAGTTTCGCCAGGGAGGTCTCATCATGAAGTCGAGTCTGATATCGGATAAAACCCGTCTGTTTTTCAGCACCCTTTTTATTCTTGCCTTTGCGACATGTGGACTTTGGGGTATCCAGCCTGGAGTCCAGGCCCCGTCGAACCAGGCCGGAAGCGGCGTTACCGTGCGAGTGGACGTCGAACTGATCACGGTAGAGGTAATGGTCCGCGATAAAAAGGGAAATCCCGTCAAAAACCTCACCCGGGATGACTTTCAGCTCCTTGAAGACGGGAAGCGCCAGGACATCGTAACTTTTGTGGAGATCTCGGATGAAGCCGGCCGTGTCGCCCCGACCAGTCTTGCTGACATCGATGATAGCGGCCCTAATCGCGGCAAGGTCGTCCTGATCTTCTTCGATGACAGCCATCTTACAAGTTCGCAGCTCCAGGTTGCCCGGGACTCGGCAGAAAAATACGTCAAAGCGCACATGAAACCGCTCGATCTTTTTGCGGTGGCCACTTACGGCAGAGCCCTGAAGATTTTGCAGAACTACACGCATGATGCTGCCAAGGTGCTGGAAGCCATTCGCCAGCCGGCTATATCTTATGCCCAACCCGCTCGCGGGATGTCGATGGATTCGACCATGCCCATGCCGTCGGGAAGGGGATCTTCCCAGCGCAGCGCAGCCCCCATGGAAAGCTCTGAAGCCAGGTTCCAGGCCGTTGCACTTTTCCGCGCCCTGAACTCTCTGAGTTCCTCGATCGGGATGGTAAAGGGCCGGAAGGCAATTTTCTTTTTCTCGGAGGATTTCGCTGCCAGCCCGGATGTTCAGACCGACTACCAGAACGTGGTTAGCGCCGCCAAGAAAGCGAATGTAGCATTCTACACCATCGACGCGAAGCAATTCGGGATGCCCACCATCGGCGGTGGATCAGCGCAATGGAACGAATTGCCCCGCCCTTCTGATTCCAAAACCACGCCTGCCCGCGCATTGCGAACCGCGAACTCACCTTCGTCCCTCTTTAGCAGCTTTGCCGGATTCCGGAATTCTGCAGCCACCTTCGTCCCGGTGAACTCCATGTTCCAGCAGACCGGCGGCGGACAAGGCGGAGGCGGGACAGGCGGAGGGGGCACAGGAGGAGGCACGGGAGGAGGCACAGGAGGGGGAAGCACAGGAGGAGGCACCAGGGGCGGAGGAACCGGCGGGACAGGCGGAGGGTCGACCGGAGGCGCCACAGGAGGCACAGGAACCGGGAGGACGGGCACGGCCCCAACCAACCCGAACACAGGAACCGTAAGCGATCCCAATGCAGATTCGACGGTCGGCGATTCCGGCAATTACTACAACCGGAATCAATTCGGCCAGCCGATGATAAGCAACATGCTTCGCTCCCTCGCAGCGGAGACCGGGGGAGTCGCCATTCTCAGCACCAATGACTACACCTCTCGGCTCGATGAGGTGGATCGTGAATTGAGCAATTATTACATCCTGGGATTCCAATCCAACAATCCCAAGCGCGACGGGAAATTCCGAGTTATCGATGTCAAAACAACAATCAAAGGGGTGGAAATAAGGCATCGCGACGGATATATGGACCCACGACCCGCCGACACTCTGGCTGGGACCAAAAGTGAAAAGTCCATGATGAACGCCATGTCATCGGCATCCGCTGCGACCCAGCTTCCGGTTGCTATCAGGGGTTTGTATTTCTACGATTCGCCGGAAATGGCCAGGGTTACGCTGGCTGCCCGGATCCGATCCTCAGCCATCGAACTCCGCAAGAAGGGAGAGCAGTTCGGGAGCGATGTGAGCGTGATGGGAATTGCCTATGCCGAAAACGGCAGTGTGGCTGCGCGCTTCAGCGACACATTGAATGTTCTGATAGACAAAGATCAGCAGGATGCCTTCAGGGCCCAGGATCTGCAATACCGCAACCACCTCAAACTGCGCCCTGGAACCTACCAGCTGAAGCTGGCAGTCGCTGACGAAAAGGGCAAGGTGGGTTCGGCGGTGCAATCCCTGGTCATTCCGCCCATGGTCCAGGGAAATCTTGCCGCGAGCAGTCTCGTGCTGGCAGAAAAGGCGTCGCGCCTCCCGGAACTGATCCAGGAACTGCAAGTAAAGCTACTGGACGAACAGGATCCGCTTACCTATAAGGGTTTGCAGATTGTCCCATCCGTCGAGCAGCAAATTCGGGTGAATGCACCGATCAGCGCTCTTTATTCGCTCTACAATCTGACCAGCAGCAACGAGCCGCGGAAACTGGTCGCCCAGGCCCGGCTCCTCGACGAGAGCGGAACCGCGATTCCGCTGGCATCGGTGCAGCTGGATAAACTGGCCGTCGACAGCGGCAAGACGGAAACCCGGATCGCCATGAATTTGCCGTTAAAGAATGTGGCGCCGGGAAAATATAAATTGGAGATCGTGACTTCTGAAGGCGTCTCGAATCGCTCGGTAACGCTGCAAGCAGATTTCCAGATCAAATAGACTAACCAGGTGCGGAGAAGGACCGATCCAGGATGCCATTAGTAGCGCATAGCTCGCTTCCTACTTTCGAACATCTGCGACACCAGGGTCAGGAAATCCTGACCCTCGAACATGCCATTCACCAGGACATCCGGGAGCTGCACATCGGACTGCTGAACATGATGCCGGACGCGGCCCTGGCCGTGACGGAACAGCAGTTCATGCGCCTCATGGGCAGCTGCAATCAGATTGCCCAGTTCTATGTGCACCCTTTTTCAATTCCTGGATTGCCGCGGAGCACCGAGACCCAGGATTACATCGACCGGTTTTACGAACCGTTCGCCAAACTCCAGGAGGAGGGCCTGGATGCCCTGGTCATCACGGGTGCCAATGTGTCGAATCCCACCCTGGAGCAGGAACCGTTCTGGCTCCCGCTCCAGGAAGTGATCGCATGGGCCATGGAATGTACAACTTCCGTTTTGTGCTCCTGCCTGGCGACCCATGCCTTGATGAAACAGCTTTACGGCATACGCCGGCAGCCGCTTCCGCGAAAGAAATGGGGCGTTTATAACCACAGGGTTACGCAGTTCCGGCATCCCCTTTTGCGCAACATCAATACGAGGTTCGATGTGCCTCATTCCCGGTACAACGCCATAACACGGGCTCAACTGGAAGCCGCGGGACTTACCATCCTGGTTGAAGGCAAAGAGGGGGGCGTCCACATGGCGGTGAGCCCCGACCAGTTCCGCATCATCTACCTGCAGGGGCATCCTGAATACGACTACAACAGCCTGTTGAAAGAATACAAGCGGGAGGTTTTGCGTTTTATCCATGGAGAATTGGACAGCTATCCTCCTCATCCGGAGCATTACTTCACAGAAGCCGCCGCGGCGATTGCCGACGAGTACCACCAGATCGTCCTGGCGAGCCGGGCATCCGGAACAGTGATCCCGCCATTCCCGGAGAAAACGCTGCAGCGCCATCTCGATAACACCTGGGGAGACACCGGGAGAGCCCTGTTCAACAACTGGTTGGGATTGGTATATCAGCTGACGGCGCTCGATCGAAAACAACCTTTTGCCCCGGGCATTGATCCGCATAATCCCCTGGGCCTGCGCTGACCGGCCCGTGAAGGCACTCTAGGCCCTTCCGCACGTTTATTCGGCATCCATACCAAACAAAGGAGATTGAAACTGATGAAACCAGCAACAATCGGCATTCACGGGGGCTATCAAACAGATCCCACCACCAAGGCCGTCGCAGTCCCGATTTACCAGACGGTTGCCTACGAATTTGACAATGCGCAGCACGCGGCTGATCTCTTCAACCTGGTAGTCCCGGGAAACATCTACACCCGCATCATGAACCCCACGGCGGACGTGCTGGAGAAGCGGATTGCCGAATTGGAGGGGGGAATCGCGGGGCTGGCGCTTAGCGCCGGCAGCGCAGCAATCAACTACTCGATTCTGACTATCGCCGAAGCGGGCAACAACATCGTCACCGTACCCCTGCTTTACGGCGGCACCTACACGCTCTTCGCACACATGCTTCCCAAACAGGGGATCGAGGTGCGATTCGCCCAAGATGACAGCCCCGCCAACCTTGAAAAACTCATCGACGACAAAACCTCCGCGGTTTTTTGCGAGACCATCGGAAATCCGGCCGGAAATATCGTGGATATTGAGGCGATCGCGGCAATGGCGCACAAGCACGGCGTTCCGGTCATCGTCGACAACACCGTGGCAACCCCGATCCTCATCCGGCCGATCGATTATGGCGTGGATATCGTGGTTCACTCGCTGACGAAATACATGGGTGGCCACGGGAATTCCCTGGGCGGGATCATCGTGGATTCCGGCAAATTCCCCTGGGCAGAGCATGCCCGCCGGTTCCCTATGCTCAATCAACCCGAGCCGGCGTATCACGGAGTAGTTTACACCCAAGCCCTCGGGGCGGCTGCCTACATCGGGCGCGCCCGGACCGTGCCGCTTCGCAATACCGGTTCGGCGATCAGCCCTTTCAATGCTTTCCTGATTCTGCAGGGAATCGAAACCCTGGCGTTGCGCATGGAGCGCCACACCGAAAATGCCCTGGCGGTGGCAACATACCTGGAGAACCATCCGAATGTCGCATGGGTCAAATTCGCCGGTCTCAGGAGCTCACCCTATTATGCCCTGGCCCAGAAATACACCCAGGGACGGCCTTCCGCCCTGCTCACTTTCGGCATTAAAGGTGGATTTGAAGCGGGGGTTCGATTCTACGATGCGCTCAAGCTATTCAAACGCCTTGTGAACATCGGCGATGCAAAATCACTGGCGGCCCACCCGGCGTCTACGACGCATCGGCAGCTGACCGAAGTTGAAATGGCTTCAGCCGGTGTCACACCCGATACAATTCGCCTGTGCGTCGGCATCGAACATATCGACGACATCATCGCGGACCTGGAGCAGGCTCTGTCAAAGGCTTCCGCCTGACCGGGATCCGGAGCCGCAAAGGCCGGCGGGTAGCCAGGGCTTTCATAACAGTTTATTATACAATCTGAACCGATCGCTCTTGGCAGCATCCCCCAAAACTATCTTCGTTTTAGGGGACGCGGATTTGCGCGGATGATGGCATACCCTTGATGTAAAATCAGCCCGGCAATTATCAGCTTGAATCGCGGAGGATGGGGCTCTTCGTCTCGTGAATCCGTATCGCAAAGGGGGAACTCATGGCAGCAATTAATTTCCTGCAGTTGAAGCAGAGCCGGAACGTGCGCCGGAGCATTGAAGCCGCCCTGGAAAAAAGCGGCGGGTTGCTTCGGCTGGCACCCTGTTGGGTTCCACGTTCATTTCTGCAGCCCGGCAAACGCCTGAAGCTCAATCCGGCCCACTTGTACGCCTTCGGCCTGGACCGCGGCGGGATCGACGAGCGCTGGTTTGCTTCCACGACTCCAGCTGCCAACGAAAACCGGACTCCCGACGAGGGGCTCAGCCATATCGTCCACGAAGACGAACGCTGCACCTTAAAGGATGCGGTAAGCGAAATGGGAGCGGATCTCATCGGCCAGGATCTCTGGAAGACCTATGGGAAATGGCCGGTCTATTCGAAGTTCTTCGACAACATGGGACCCATCCCGCTCCACCTGCACCAGTCCGCGGAACAGGCTGCGCTTGTAGGCCAGGAAGGCAAACCGGAGTCGTATTATTTTCCGCCCCAGCACAACGCCACAGGAAACAATTTCCCCCATACTTTCTTCGGGTTGAGTCCGGGAACCACCAAGGCTCAGGTGCGCAAGTGCCTCGAGGACTGGAACAAGGGGGATAACGGGATCCTGGACCTCTCTGCCGCGTACCGGCTGAAACCAGGAACCGGATGGCTGATCGGCCCCAGCATTCTCCATGCGCCGGGTTCGCTTTGCACCTATGAACCCCAGTGGGGATCGGATGTGTTCGGCATGTACCAATCGCTGGTCGAGGGCCGCGAAGTGCCCTGGTCGCTGCTGGTAAAAGACATGCCGCAGGACAAACATCGCGATCTGGATTTCATCGTCGAACAGATCGACTGGGAGGTTAATCTCGATCCGAGTTTCAAGAAGAATCACTACCTTGAGCCGATCCCGGTAGCGGATACCACTGCGGAGGGATACATGGACCGCTGGATTGTTTACGGAAAGATCCGCGGCCGGCAGTACTTTTCCGCAAAGGAACTCACCGTCGATCCTGGAACCCGATGCACAATCCGGGACAACGGCGCGTATGGGCTTGTCGTGGTCCAGGGGCAGGGGAAAATGAACCAGCTCCGGCTGGATTGCCCCCAAATGATCGATTTCCATCAATTGACCGAAGACGAGGTGTTCTGCACGGAAAACGCCGCAAAGGCCGGTGTCGCTTTTGAGAACACGTCGGAATCCGAGCCTCTTGTCATGCTTCGGTATTTCGGGCCCGGGGTAAATCCCGAGGCGCCGATGCTGGGGGAGGATTCGGTTTAGCTCGCTCCTGTTGCGGAACTCATGTCCAGTCATGCTCCGAAGAGGTGACAGCGAACAGCCGCCTTGAAAATCCCGTGAAGCGGGAGGGCGCAAGCCCCCGGTAGGATATTGCATAGGAACGAGCCCGGACAGGGGCGAACGGCTTTTATTCACAATTTGGAGGCGATACCAGAGTAAGAAAGGAAACATTATGAGCTTCAGCGCGCCGTCGCATAATTTCCCCAAACTCCACAATGCGGCCTGGCCCGGCCTTGTGGGGAAAGGCCCCGATTCCGAACCGCCGATCAGCCTCGACACCATGCTGAGCCTTACCGCGGACGCATGCGTAGACGGTACTCGCTTCGATGGCATCGATCTTTTCTTGTACGATCCTCATATCAGCATCGATATCAGCGACGACGACCTGAAACGGCTGGCAGACAAGATCCGGACTTTCGGCCTCTCCGTCGGCTCGGTCGTTGCGCCGGTCTGGCCAGGGACCGGTGGCGGATCTGCCATGGGCGGCGCCGAAGATCGTGGGAATTTCGTCCGTCAAGTCCGGAAGGCGTGCCGCATCGCCGCCGGATTACGTAAGTTAGGCTTGAGGAAACATGGAATCGTGCGCATCGATTCCGCCTGCAGCCCTGAAGAATGGCTTAACGATCCGGAGGCGAACAGCAGAAAGATCGCAGAGACCTTTCGCGAAGCTTGCGACGTGGCCGAGAGCTACGGAGAGGGTCTGGCGGCAGAAGGGGAGATATGCTGGGGCGGCATGCATTCCTGGCGGGAGATGGTGAAAATTCTCGAACGCGTAAGCCGGCCGGGCGCACTGGGGTTTCAAGCCGACATGGCTCACACTCTCCTATACACCCTCGGCTACAACGCCCCGCAAGACGCCCTCCTGCCGCAAGATTACGATTGGAACGATCGCACCGTGCTCGACAATGCCATGAGGGAGCTAACTTCAAGGCTGAGGCCCTGGACGGTAGATTTCCATGTCGCCCAAAATGACGCCACGGTCAAAGGCTCCGGCTCACACGACAAAACGGGCCGGCATTGCCTGCCGACTGACCCGAATGGCAAGCTCGATGTCCCCCGGCATGCTGGGTTCTGGCTGCGAGATGAGCAGGGCAATGTCACCCGGAAATGCCGTCATATCTGCTGGGACGGCTGCATGTTTTCCAATGAAGTCATGATGAAAAAAGAAACCTGGAACAGCATCCTGGCGACGATGATGGCGGTGCGGGATGCGCATGGCTGGAATGAGATCGAGTAAACCATTTCGATAAGGAAGAACCCTATGAAAAAACTCAATGTCGGACTGATCGGCTGTGGATTCATGGGAAGAGCGCATTCCAACGCCTACCGGAAGGTGAACACATTTTATCAGCTTGAGCACCGGCCGGTGCTCAAGGCGGTCTGCGCCCGAAAGTCCGATCCTGCACGGAAATTTGCCGAGAACTGGGGATATGAATCAGTGGAAAGCGACTGGCGGAAGCTTGTCGAACGGCCCGACATCGACCTCATCGACATCTGCAGTCCGAACAACACCCACCTGGAGATTGCCCTGGCTGCGGCCAAGGCGGGCAAAATGGTTCTGTGCGAAAAGCCCCTGGCTATGAATGCGGAGGAAGGGAGCCGGATGGCCGAAGCCGTGGCAGCCGCCGGCGTACCCAATATGGTGTGGTTCAACTACCGCCGGGTTCCCGCAGTTTCTCTCGCAAAGCAGATAGTGGACGAGGGCCGGATCGGCCGGCCGTTTCACTACCGGGCCTGCTACCTCCAGGATTGGACCATCGCCGAAGATGTTCCGCAGGGCGGCGCCGCGTTGTGGCGACTGGATATTGACGTGGCGGGATCAGGCGTAACCGGCGATCTTCTCGCCCATTCGATCGACACTGCAATCTGGCTCAACGGGCCGATCGTCAAGGTATCGGCCGCCACCGAGATCTTTGTGAAGGAACGGATTCACCAGGAAACGGGCAAATTGCAGCCCGTCGGGATTGATGACGCGTGCATGTTCCTGGCCCGATTCGCCAACGGATCGATGGGAACTTTCGAATCCACCCGGTATGCGCGCGGCCGGAAGAACTTCAGCACCTTCGAGCTGAACGGCGCCGACGGATCCATCTATTTCGACTTGGAAGATGCCCACAGGCTGGAGTTTTTCGAATATCGCAAGCCGGGCAGTGAAAAAAAAGAGCCGTCCCACCTGGCGGGCTGGCGAAGCATCCACGTGACCAATTTCGAGCATCCTTATATGGACAAGTGGTGGGTTCCGGGATGTACGATCGGATATGAGCACACGTTTATCAACGCGCTCGCGGACTTCCTGAAAGGCCTCGAACATGGCCGGCCGGCCCAGCCGGGCTTTGCCGAAGCGCTGGAAACACAGCTGGTGTGCGATGCCGTCCTGAGATCGGCCAAAACCGGGATGTGGGAAGAGGTGCGGCCTTCGGCTTGATTCGTGGGGGTGGCGGTCGGATTGGGCTACAGCCAAACCCGGAGAACTTATCAATTGCCATTTCTCATCGGTCATTGATCATGGGTCATTCGACGCAGGGTTCGAATGGCCCATGATCAATGACCAAGGAGAAATGACAAATTAGCCTTCCACAGAGCACATTTTGCGCAAAAATGCCAAGCCCTCGCTGGCAAGGTGATCGCCCGACGGGGCGATATCCCGCCAAATAGCCGCCGCTCTGGCGATCGCCTCATTGCCGAGCACGAAAGACTCAATCACAAGCCACCCATCGTACCGGATCTCCCGCAGGGCGCAAAAAACGCCGTTCCAATCGACATGCCCGGTGCCCGGAGTACCACGATCGTTCTCGGAGCAGTGAACGTGCCCGAGCAGGCTGCCGGCGCGTCGAACGGCCGAAGCCGGATCCTTTTCTTCGACGTTCATGTGGAATGTGTCGAGCATGACCCGGACGCTCGGGCTGCCGATTTCCCCAGCCAAACGGATCGCATCGTCCGCGATATTGATGAAATAGGTTTCGAAGCGATTCAACGGCTCCAGGCAAAGCGACACTTCTGCGGCCTCGGCATCCCGCGCAGCTTCCCTCAATCCCTCCACGGCCCGGTCCCATTCCCACTGCATCCTGGGCCGACCTGCGAGTACACCGACGCCGGCGTACAGAGGGCCGCAAAACACGTGGCTGCCGACTGAGTGCGAAATCTCTATTCCGGCTTTAAGATAGTCGCGGGCCGAGCGACGGATGCGCGGATCGTCGCTTATCAGGTGCCGATCCGGACCGACGATCGCGCAGCAGGTCACTCCCAGCCCATGGTCTGCGGCAGCGGCGCGAATGGCTTTCGTGTTTATGTTGGCCGGTTCATCGATAAAAATCTCGATGCCGTCATATCCGAAATCGGCCGCTTTTTGAATCAGCCCCAGTGAGTCATCATTCATGGCTGATGCCCAAAGTAAAAAATTCATTCCGATCTTCATAGGTGCTTTCTCCCGAACTGTCCACTGAAATGGGCCCGCATGGCTAGGAAATCAAGGCCGGCCCTATTGTAGGCTGGTTAAGGGCATGAGGGGAAGAGCAGGATGAAATCCGCGCGGTCAAGGATGATGAGAGACATTTGGGCTCTGCCCGATTATAATCGCACCCACTTTCATGAGGAGATCCCCGTGAGGAAAAATTCCGTTTCGCGGAGGCTTTTTCTTAAAACTGCGGTTCCGGCCGGCGCTCTTGGAACGGCACCGATGGTAATTCCCGGCTCTGTGCTCGGGAAAAACGGCGCCGTAGCGCCAAGCGACAGGATTGTTCTTGGCGGCTTAGGCATCGGCGGCCGTGGCGGGCTGGTCCTGGCCTCCATGATGAGCCAGCCCGAAGTGCAGCTTGTGGCCATTTGCGACATACGGGCGGAGCGGCGCGATGCCATCAAGGAAAAGGCAGACGAAAAATACGGCAATAAGGACTGCGCCAAATACAGCGATATCCATGAAATCCTGGCGCGTACGGATATCGATGCCGTTCTCATCGCCACCGGTGACCGCTGGCATACGACGGCGTCTATCCTGGCTGCCAAGGCGGGCAAGGACATTTACTGTGAAAAACCCTGCTCGATGACCATCGCGGAAAGCCTGGCGCTGGCCGATGCCGTCCGTCGCTACGGGCGGGTTTACCAGGCGGGGACTCAGCGGCGCAACGTAGCCAACTTCATCCATGCCAACGACCTGGTGCACAGCGGCAAGCTCGGCAAACTGCATACCGTCCATGCCAACACCCTGAATCCGAAGGTAACTCACGATTGGCTTCCGGGCCAGCCTGAACCGCCCAAGGACGTAGTGGACTGGGACGCCTGGCTGGGACCCTGCCCCTGGAGACCGTACCATCCCGATTATGTGCGGGGACGCTGGCGCGGCTATTTCGATTTCCACGGCGGCGGGATCCTCGAATGGGGATCGCACACCGTCGATCTCTGCCAGTGGGCGAACAAGGCCGACAAGACGGCTCCTGTGGAATACCAGCCTCAGGAAAACGATGTAATCTGCCGCTACGCCAACGGAGTCAAGATGGTGATGCGCGAAGCCGGCTGGCAGAAGGACTTGGGGACATGCTGCGTTCGCTTCGAAGGCGACGCCGGCTGGATAGAGACGGGGGATTTTGCCAGGATGAACCTGTCCGATAACTTGAAGGACCAGCACAAAACTTTCACCGAACGCGGGACAGATCCGGGCAATCATGTCCGTGATTTCCTCAACTGCGTCAAGTCCCGGGCTTTGCCCCGATCCAATGCCGAGGCGACAAGCCAAAGTCATATCGCCTGTCATGCGGCGTACATCGCGTGGCAACTCGGCCGCACCCTGAGGTACGACCCGGCAAAAAATGAATTCATCGGCGACGCGGAGGCGAACCGGATGCGCTCGCGGGCGATACGCGAGCCCTGGTAATATCAGCAGCCGGCAGCGCCTTCGCCGATGGCGGAAGGCCATGGGAAAGGCGCCGCCGGTTTTCATTTCAAGTGGAGTTGACGATGCTTCCAGCAACAGGATTCCAATCCATTCAGGCACAGGAAAAAGGCGATGACGTCATGGCCTTGGGCCAATCCAAGCTCATCGAAATACTCAACAATCCCGATTCAAGCGGGTTTGCGCGGGCCAAGGCCTGTCAGCGCCTGGCTGTAATCGGAACCAAGGATGCCGTGCAGGCTCTCGGGAAAATGCTGCTGGATCCACAATTCGCGCATTATGCCCGATTCGGCCTGGAGCCGATAGAAGATCCGTCGGTGGACGACACCCTGCGCCAGGCCCTGGGAAAAACGACCGGGAAATTGAGGGTCGGAATCATCCGCTCCATTGGGTTTCGCAAGGACGCCGGCGCCGTCGCAGTGCTTTCCAACCTGATGGATGCTTCCGATACCGAAGCAGCCGCGGCCGCCGCCGAAGCCCTGGGGCGAATCGGCGGCGTAGCTGCCGCCAAAGAGCTGAAGCGAGTCTTGGAGCGCACAAAAAAGGTGGCCGGCGCCTGCCTGGAATGCGCGGAAGGTCTCTTATCGCGAGGCGACAAGGAACCCGCCCGGGCGATGTTTGATGCACTCTTGCTCCGCCCCGATCTCCCGGCCTTCTTGCGGGAAGCCGCCGCACACGGCAGGAAGGCAAGTGAGCGGCCCTAAGCCGAACCACGATCCCGCCAAAACCTCCAAGGCGAAAATGAGGTTTTTAGGGCAATCTATTTCAGTTCCTTGATACGGATGTTACGGAAGCTCACCTGCATGGGCGGCCCCTTGTGCAGCTGGAATGCAAGGATCCCCTCGAGCTTTACGGAATCCTTCAGCTCCGCCGTCACCATTCCATTCAGAGTGATGCGGATATCTTCCCCTTTGCAGTAGATCTCGATATCGTTCCAGTCGTCGGCTTTCACGACCTTCTCAGCCTTGCCTTTCCAGCCGTTCACCATGACTCCGCGCTTGCCCAGTTCCTCATAGATTCCGCCCCACCAATTCCCTTCGGCCATATCCGCCTGGTAGCCTCGGCATACCCAGTTCGGAAGCGCCTCGCTCCGGAACTGAATCCCGCTGTTGTGATTCCGCAGCTTCACCTGGGCTCGGAATACAAAATCACCGAACTGCTTTTCCCGGTAGATCAGGAAGGTGTTGTTTTCAATGGTGACACCTTCGGTCGACCCGACGATCGCGCCGTCCTTTACAGACCAGAGGCGCGGATCACCGTCCCAGCCCTTGAGTGTTTTGCCGTCGAATATCGGCAGAAAACCGGGCTCGTCGGCCGCCATCAGCGGCGCTAGCATCATGGCCAGACATAAGAGAATTCGCATAGGTGGTTCACTCCTTTTTGAGAAATGGATCGACATTGTCGGCAGTCACCAGCCGGAAAGGGATGAATAGCTGCTTTTCGTATTTCTCGCCCTTCACAATCCTGATCGCGGTTTCCACGGCGGCGCTTCCCTGCCCCGCGGCATCCTGAAAGACCGTGGCATCCAGCCTGCCGGCCTTGACGGCCTGGAGGGCGTCGGCAATCGCATCCACGCTGGTCACCACCACCTTATTTTTAATCCCTGCCTGCTCCAGTGCAACCAGGGCGCCCATGCCCATTTCATCGTTCTGGGCAAATACGGCCTGGATCCGGTTCCCATAAGATTGGATCCAGTTTTCCATGAGCGTTATGGCCCGGGCACGGTCCCATTCCGCCGTCTGGTCTGCGATCAGTTTGAGGCCGGGATAGCGCGACAGAACCTCACGGGCTCCCTGGGCCCGCTTGATCTGCGCGGCCTGCCCCATAAACCCATGCATCATGACGAGGTTTCCTTTTCCTTCAAGCCTTTTTGCGATGTACTCCATCGCAAGGCGTGCCGACTCTTCATCGCGCGAACCTACAAACGCCGTAGGTTCCGATCGGGTTTCGGAATTCACATTTACTATCGGGATTCCGGCCGCCCTGGCCTTGTCCACCGCCGGAGAACTGGCTTCCAGCTCGCAGGGATTGAGAATGACAGCATCGACTTTCAAGGAAATAAAACTCTCGACCTGCTGAATCTGGCGTTCGGGACTGCGCTGCGCGTCAGTCACCATCAATTGAACATTCAACTCAGCCGCCTTCGAGGTCATGGCCCGGTTCAGCATTACAATGAATTCATTGGAGAGGTTCAGAAGCGAAACGCCGACGACGTATGGCTTGGGTCGCGGCCCGTTCGTCTCGCGGCGCTGGGGGGCGCTGCACCCGGATACCAAAATCAACACGGAAGCACAGAGGAAACGGAAACACAGGAAAATTCTGCCCGGATATTGCCAACGGAATCGGGCTCCTGCCTGTTCAAGATTTTTAGGCATCTTTGTGGCTCCGGTCCATGCAGACTGCACCGACGATAATGGCTCCTTTTACGATCTGCTGGTAGTAGGAAGAAACGTTCAAAAGGTCCAGCCCGTTATTGATCACGCCCATCAGCAGAGCCCCCTGAAGGGTTCCCGCCACGCCGCCGACGCCTCCCGACAGGCTGGTTCCGCCGATCACTACCGCAGCTATGGCATCAAGCTCATAGGCCACGCCGGCATTGGGTTGGCCGGTGGTAATGCGTGAAGCAAGCACCACTCCGGCCAGGCCGGCCATTGCGCCGGATACCGCGTAGGCAAAGGCCTTCACTGCTCCCAGCCGAATCCCCGCAGCACGTGCCGCATTTTCATTGCCTCCCACCGCATAGATATGACGACCTAGGATCGTGTTGGCCAGGACCATGTAGGAAAGAAAACTTATGGCCACAAGTATGACGACGGGAATCGGGATGCCCAGCCAATGGCCTGCGCTGATGCCGGTGAAGGATGTGCTAAGGTTTGAAACTGGTTTGCCGCCGCTCAGCACCAGCGCCAGGCCCCGCGCAGCGGTCATCATCCCGAGCGTGGCAATGAAAGGAGCGATCCTTCCCCAGGCTACCAGAAGGCCGTTGATGATTCCGCCCAACATGCCGGTCGCGATGCCCATAAAAACCGGTACGATCAGGGGGTACTCTCCAGGGTGGGCGAAAAATGCCGCCACGACACCCGTGAGCGCCACCATGGAACCAAGTGAGAGATCGACTCCACCGGTCAGGAGGACATACGTCACCCCCACGGCAAGGATCCCGTTGATGGAGATCTGCCGGATGACGATGATCCAGTTTTGGAGCGTGAGGAAATTTGGATTTGCCCAACTGAGAAGTACACACAGGATGGCCAGTGCGGCCATGAGCCCGTAGCGAGCGATCCAGGACCTCACTTCGCCGGCCATCAGCCATCCACGGGCCAAGCAGTCATTCTCCTGTCGGGGCATTTGATCTCCCGTGTTGTCGGCCGCCCAGTGCGAACTTCATAATTGACTCCTGCGTGGTCTTGCGGGGATCCAGATCCGCCGTGATCCGCCCGCCGCTCATAACCAGAAGCCTTGTGCTCAAAGCAAAAAGCTCGGGAAGCTCCGAAGAAATCATAATCACCGCCATTCCCGCACGCGCCAGATCGCGAATGATGGCATAGATTTCCTCTCGCGCCCCGACGTCGACACCACGGGTCGGCTCATCCAGGATCAATACTTCGGGATCGGACAAAAGCGCTTTGGCAATGACGACCTTCTGCTGATTACCCCCGCTCAGCAACGATACGCGCTGGTCCCGGTCTCTTGTCCGAATGGAAAAGGCACGGATCCGGTCATCAGCAATACGGTTTTCCACACGCCGGTCGATCCAGAAATTGCGGCATCCTCTCCCCCGGCCGGACAAAGTGAGATTGTGCTTCAAGGACATCGTCGTGACCAAGCCAAATTCTTTTCGATCCTCGCTGACCATTGCCATGCCGCACGCGATCGCATCCCGCGGATTTCGAATGCGCCGAAGCCGCCTTTGAACTTCAATCGCCCCCCGTTCCGCGGGGACCAGTCCGTAAATGGCGTTGGCGAGATCCGTGCGCCCGGCCCCCACCAGTCCTGCGATACCGAGAATCTCGCCGCGACATACTTCGAAATTCACATCCTGGAACCTGCCCGCCCGGCCAAGGCCGCGCACGCGCAAGACAACCTCTCCTTTCACAGCGGCAGGGATTGGGGCTGGCGTCAAATCACGACCCACCATCAACCTTATCAGCTCGCTCGGGCTCGACTTGCCTACCGCCAGGGAAGCAACCTGTTTTCCATCCCGAAGGACGGTCACCCGGTCGGCTATGTCGAAGACTTCCTCCATTCTGTGAGAAATGTAGAGGACCGCCACTCCCTGCCGCTTGAGATCGCGAACTATTTCGAACAATGCATGGACTTCGCTTCCCGAAATGGCCGAAGTCGGCTCATCCATAATAATCAATTCGGCTCGGTGAATCAGCGCTTTCGCAATCTCCACCATCTGCATCTCGGCCACCCGCAGCTCGTTCATTTTTGCATGGGGCGAAATCCCTGCGCCGAGCCGTTCGAGCAGCACTCTTGCTTCGCGCTGCATGAGGCGTTTTTTTAGCCAACCTGTCCCGGCCAGAGTCAACTCACGGCCCATGAATACATTTTCAGTCACTGTGAGGTTGGGAAAAGGAAGCAGCTCCTGGGGAATCATCGCGACACCCTGACGCAACGCATGGTGCGGGCTCCGGAACCGCACGGGGCAACCTTTGAAGAGAATCTCGCCCTCATCGGGCAGGATGTGGCCTGCCAGAATCTTCATCAAGGTCGATTTGCCGGCTCCGTTTTCTCCCATGATCGCTTGAACAGATCCCCGCTCAACTTCGAGGTGGATCGCCGAAAGGGCTTGCACCCCGGGAAAAGATTTGCTCAGGTTCGTCACCCGCAGAAGGGAATCTGCTGCCGTCGAAACCACGCCGATCTCCATACCCGCAACCGCAAGGTCCTCGAAGAGCTTAAAGAGTCTAATGCCACTTGAGGTCTTTGCGGGTTTTGCTGTCCGATTGATTTTGAGTCTTCGTGCAAGCATAGGCAAAACAACCGCAAAATCACAAGGAAAAGCTCCAACCCTGCTCCGGGACGGACTCGAATGGGCAGCTCTGAAAGTTAAATCGCTTGCCCTCTGCCAACCGGAAGGATCACAATATGTTTGAACAGCAGTCCTGTAAATGCCACAGGGAGATTGGCTCCTGTAAACCAACCTGGAGGCGGGCCAGGGCCGCTCGGCAGCCCCGCTCCGGATATTGACAGAGTTCTGTATCTCCTGGAATGAAGCTCTCCCGCAAGGAGGCATCATGCATTCCAGCGAGCATAGGGACCTATCCAGAAGGAGTTTTCTACAGTATGGCGTCGCGTGCATGGCACGCCCCTGGATACCGTCATGCCAGACCATATCCGCACAGGAACGGCTTCGCTCCATGCCCCGAATCCCAATAGGCCTGCAGCTTTACTCCGTTCGGAAAGAATGCGCCATCGATCTTTTTGGCACCATCGCCGCGATAGCCGAAATCGGATACCAGGGGGTCGAGTTTTCCGGCTTTTATGACCTGGATGCAGCGGAATGGCAGGAAATGCTGGCTTCCAACGGCCTTGCTTGCTGCGGTGCCCATGTTGAACTGGCCGGTTTACTCGGCGAAAGCCTTAGAGGAACCATTCAATTCCACAGGACACTGGGAAACAGGTTTCTTATCGTGCCAAGCTTGCCGCGCGAGCGAATCCTTACGCACCAGGCCTGGCAGGAAACCGCCCGCCTTTTTGATACACTATCGGATGAGTTGCGGCCTTTCGGTATCCGGGTGGGGTACCACAACCACACTTCGGAATTCAGGGTGATGGACGAAGATTCGCCATGGGACACCTTTTTTGCCGGCACCTATCCGGAGGTGGTGATGCAGCTGGACATTGGTAACGCGCTGGCGGGCGGCGTCGACCCCATTGCCTTGCTTAAGCGTTATCCGGGAAGGGCAGCGACTGTCCATATCAAGGAGTACTCGAAGAACAATCCCAGAGCCCTCATTGGCGAAGGCGATGTAAACTGGGAGGCAGTCTTTGAACTCCTCAGTAACGGCGGAACCGAATGGGGTATCGTCGAATACGAATACGCGGGAACGCCGTCGTTGGATAGCGCGGCGCGCTGCCTGGATTATCTGCGCCGAATGGGATGGTAGTCCGCCTTACGTCCGATGGTATATTTCCGCATAGCTGCTCGGGCCGGGATACAGAAACAAATGAGGCGTTCCGCCCGTTGAATCTCCCCGGCGAATGGAGTCATTTCTCCCTCTGAGGCCAAAGAGAATGCATGCATAAATCCAGGAGATCTTTTCTTCTTCAGGCGAGTGCCGGCCTTGCTTCCCTGCAAATCAAAGTCGTTCCTGCCCAGGAAACATCCTCCCGGACGCGGCTGATCCTGTTGGGAACCGCCGGAGGTCCGACGCCCAAAAAAACCCGCTCGGCCCCGGCCCAAGTCATCGTGTCCGGCAAGGCTGCCTATGTCGTCGATTGCGGCAATGGTGTGGCGCGACAACTGGCTCTCGCAGGAATCACTCTCGGAAGTCTCCGCCATATCTTCCTTACGCACCATCACAGCGACCACAATGCCGACTACGGGACACTTCTTCTCCTGGCGTGGAGTTCAGGTCTTCGATCCGCCGTCGACACCTGGGGCCCGCCGCCCCTCAAACAAATCACCCGTGCCTTTTTCGAAATGAGCGCTGCGGACATCAAAGTCCGAATCCGCGATGAGGGAAATCCTCCGCTTGAGCCTCTTGTTCATGTTCACGAGGTTTCAAAGACGGGTTACGTCATGAATGATGGTGTTTTACGCGTCCGTTGCGCGGCTGTAAGCCATCCTCTCGTCAGTCCGGCACTCGCCTATCGATTCGATGGGCCGGATCGTTCCATTGTGATCTCTGGTGATACGGCACCTTCGTCCGACCTGATTGACCTCGCGCACGGGGCCGATGTGCTCGTTCACGAAGTGTTGTATCGGCCGGCCGTCGATGCGATCGCAGGCTCGGCTCCTGGATCCGAGCGCCTGAAGAAGCACCTGATCGATAGTCACACTTCCCTCGAAGATGTGGGGCGGATTGCTGCCGCGGCCGAGGTGAAAACGCTGGTCCTATCCCATTTTGTGCCTTCGGAAAATCCCCCGATCCCTGATGATGTCTGGCTTTCCGGAGTTAAAGCCAATTTCAAAGGGAACGTAGTCGTCGGCCGGGATCTGCTTGAAATCTGAGATCCCTATTTCATGATGAGGTAACGTATTTCCCGGGTGCGGTTTGGTGCCATGCTAAAAGCACGTTCTGCCGGCCGCTCGAATTGCTCGCGGATTGGCACTCCAGCTTTGGCGCCGGGACCGTCGATAACCGCTTTGCGGCAGCCGTGACATTCAATCTTGGCCGTCCAAAAGGCTTGTTCCAATGAGACTGTCCTGCTGGTGAAAATAGAAAATCATGACCCGGGGAGGGAGAGGCCTGGGTTCAAACCTCCCCGAATTGGATCGATGAGGTTCAGACAATTATTTTTGACCATTTGCCGGCAATCGGATTCAAAATAGGATCGGATCGATGCAACGGTGGTTGAACTTATTCCAAGGAGCCATGCCATGTTACGAAGGTCAATTCAGTGTTTGCTTCTTTCTTGCGTGTTGCCCGCCGCAGGATTCGGGCAGGCTTCAGACTCTCACCAAATACCGGCCCAGGCCGAGTCCGCCCAGATCCTGGTGACGGCCAACGCCAGCTTCGAGCGAGTGCTTTTCACCTCGCTGAGCATGGTTCGCGGAATGCGGCTGGAAGTCATGAACCTGGCAGGCGACCGCGTTTTCGACTCGGCGTTCCGTGAAGGCAATTTGCTGGAGTGGAATCTCGAAGACGAATCGGGCCACCGGCTCCCCGATGGTCTCTACGGCTGTCTGGTCTCGGTAAAAAATCTCCGCGGCAGGTCTGTTCAACGGCACGGAGCTCTCTGGTTGCGGGAAGGACAGCCGCAGTTTGGAGAGACGTTGAAAAGCGATTCAGAATCAGCTGTTGACTCCGCGACTATCGATGATTTCGCCGTCCTGGAAGACAGCGGCCCCCCCGTCGTTCAAGCGGTCCACGATGGCAAGACCGGCCGAATCATCAGCGGTAGAGGGGGAGTGAGTTTCCGAACTGGAGACCCGTTTTCGGGCAAAGATATCGGTCATATGAAGTTGACGGAAGATGGAAAGCTGGGAATCGGAGTCGAGGAGCCGGCAGCGACACTCGATGTCGCAGGCACCATCAAGGCATCGGAGGGATTCCAGTTTTCCGACGGTACGGTACTTAAAATCGAAGGCGGGCAGCCGGTACTGGTGAGTCAGAATTCCACTGAAGACCGCGGGGGAATGTCGGGAGCCGGAAGCCAATCCACCAGAGTCCTGGCAACTTCAGGTAGCATGGCGGCGATGCTCGCCTCGGGAGGCGGCCCGGTAAAACAGTCAGGATCCGAAGTAGGAACGCCCTACTACAATACTCTCTACGGTGTCGAAGCCGGAGCTGCTTTAACTACGGATGGAATTGGAAACACATTCATCGGGTACCAAGCCGGACACGCTTCCACTGACGGAGATCTCAACTCATTCTTCGGTTCCCAAGCCGGATACAGCAACACCACGGGCAGCTTCAATTCGTTCCTCGGAATGAACGCCGGCTGGTCCAATACGACGGGAGACAATAACACCTTCGTTGGTCACCATAACGGCTCTAACAATACCACGGGCGACAGCAATTCATTTTTCGGTGTCGGCTCCGGAGAAAAAAACACGACCGGAGTTCATAACTCCTTCATCGGCAGCGGGGCTGGCTACGCCAACACTTCCGGCAGCTACAACTCGAGTGTCGGCTATTGGGCCGGCACCCTTAATACCACGGAAGATTACAACAACTTTTTTGGAGCCTACTCCGAAGGTGCTGCCGGAATTTCCAATGCCACTGCCATCGGGTACAGGGCGAAGGTGACTCGGAGCGACTCCCTCGTTCTCGGCGGCATTAACGGTGTCAACGGAGCCCTTAGAGACACCTTTGTCGGTATCGGCACAACAGCCCCGGACCGCCAGTTGGTGGTCGAGGGCTCGCAAGCCCTGGCGCGATTTAGCCGATACCACGACACAGGTGGAGAAATCGCAAACACCTATGCTCCCGCATTCCTGTTTGAACGGGGAAGGGGAAGTTCGCTCTACCCGCAGGACATACAGGAAAACGACTATCTCGGAAAGTTCCAATTCAGAGGCCGGGTCAATGGGGTTATGCGGGAGTATGGAGCGTTGACGTTTGTTGCGGCCGACACCGCGCAAAATGGACGCCTTGCTTTTGTGGACCGCGATTTGACGACGGAGCGTGTGTCCTTCCTTAATACGGGCAATGTTGGAATCGGGACCTCAAGTCCGGCCGAACGCCTCCACGTGGTCGGGAATGTCAAGGTAACCGGTTCGATCAGTTCCGGCGTCTCCGGCGTTGAAATCCCGGACTATGTCTTCGAGCCCGGGTACAGGATGCTGCCGCTGGAAGACCTGGAAAAATTCCTCGCCACGGAGAAGCATCTTCCCAACGTGCCGCCGGCTGAGGAAATAAAGGAAAAAGGCTTGAATCTGACTGAATTCCAGATGAAGCTGCTCGAAAAGGTCGAGGAACTGACCCTTTACACCGTACAGCAGGCGAAAACGAATCGGGAACAGCAGACTGCAAAGAACTCGGAAATCTCCGCCCTCAGGCAGCAGAACGCAGCTCTCAACGCCCGCCTGTCTGCCTTGGAACAGGCGCTTGAGCGGCTAACGCAGGCTGAAGGGAAAAAATAAGTCCGATTATTCGGAGGGCTGCCGGCAAAAGACAGGAGCAACTGCGACAAGGTAAAGCGCATGGATCGAGCGAACGCGCCTTCTTCTGCCCTACCCGGCGGATCCGGGAGGCTCACAAAACGCCCAGTTCGGAGATTCCTTCCCTACCTGGCTTTGGCTTTTGGTGTGATGGCCCTGGGAATGTCCGCCATTCTTGTCAAATGGGCTAACGCCCCCGGCGCTGTAAGCGGATTCTACCGCATGGGCATCGCAGCCGCAGTTCTGGCCCTCCCTTTTGGTATGCAGGTTCGGCGCCGAGGGAAGCCGTCGACTCGTCACGCCCTTTTTGCCGTGCTGGGAGGAGTCTTTTTTGCGTTGGATCTTGCTTCTTGGAACACGGCTTTGTTGATCACATCGGCCGCCAGCGCGACTTTTTTGGGCAGCAGTTCTCCTCTTTGGGTCGGCCTCGGCACTCTGGTGTTGTTCCGAAGAAAACTGGGTGCGGCTTTCTGGGGCGGAACACTTTTGGCAACGTTCGGCGCCATCATTATTCTTGGCCGTGACTTCATGCTCCATCCCGATTTCGGCAAAGGCGATTTATTGGGAGTAGCCGCGGGGTTATTCTACGGCATGTTTTTTCTGGCTGCGGAGCGGGCGCGGGAAAAACTCACGGCATTGGCGGCACTCTGGATCTCAGTTTTCAGCAGCATGATCGTGCTGCTTGGACTGGCCCTGATCCAGGGGCAGCCGCTGACCGGATATCCTCCGCAAACCTATTCCAGCCTGATTGCGCTGGCATTGTGGGTGCAGGTTGTCGGCTGGTTTGTGATCAACTATGCCCTGGGACACATGCCGGCGTCGATTGTCTCGACCACACTGCTCGGCCAACCGGTTCTCACCGCCGTTCTGGCAGTTCCACTTTTGGGACAGCCGCTCGGTTTCATTCAAACCTGCGGTGGTGCGATAACCTTGGCCGGCATTCTCGTCGCCCATCGTTTCTCGGCTAGAAGCTGACGGCACCGCTTCTTTGCCTTTGCCGTTGATTGGTGGAAGTGAGAACCTGATCATTTCACAGTTAACATCGGTCCATGTCGATCGAGCCTGCAATTTCAATAGGGGCGCAATCCCGGGCCTATTAGCTTTGTTTAAAAAGCATCGAACACCAGGCGGCGGGATCTGCGAACCGGCCGGATGATTTGATAGGTCTAGATTTCCCTAACCTGCTGCAGAGCAGGGACGTGCCAATGTCCGACTGCATGCTCCCAAAACAAAGCACTACAGGCCCTGCTTTCCCCTGCCGATAATAGATGAGTAATATTTAACCAATACCGAGATTCGCTCTGTTTTGAGCGGGGCGAAGTCAGAGCTATCCCAGGAGCTCACTTCTCCCGGATTGAAAACACAAAGCCCTCTGACGGCCGTATCGCGAAATCGAGCGTCAGAAGAACCAAAGGAATTCCGTATGGGGAGCTCAACCATGGAGGCATCCGCGGCAAATGCCGGAAGGTTACCCGGCGAGGTGCGGCTGGCTCGAAAGCCCTGGTATGATGTCCGCCCTTATGCCGTAGTAGTTATATATCTTGCGCTCTTTTCAGTCCTGTCCCTGGGCGTGCGATTCCTGGGAGGATCCTCAGCACTCAACCACGTGCATCTTCCTGCTGGATTGAGCATTGGTCTTCTCCTCCTTTACGGCCTGGGTTACGCGCCCGTTGTTCTGCTTGCTTGTCTTGCGGACAGCTTATGGCTTCATCCGGTCGCCGGACCATTCCCGCTCATTGCTCTGATTTGCCTTCTCCAGACTGGGATCCTGGCATCCGGAGCCGGCATCCTGAGGCGCCTCTGCTCAGGACCTCAAGTCAGTCTGAAATATGGCCGGGATGTCGCGAAATTCATGGCGGCGGCGATGCTGATTTCGATTGGACTAGCGTTGGTAACAGTGGGTGGGGCCCTGTTCCAGGGATCTCTTCAATGGCTTAATGCGCATGCCTCATTGGTTGCGGATGTCATCGGGTTTGCCACCGGCATACTGACCATTACTCCATTCCTATTGATTCATGCCGGGCCTCGTCTTGAGGAGCTCTTGCTCGAATTTAGTGGTGAAAGACCGGCGTCGGCACAGTACCTCCGCGGTCGCTGGATGGACAATCCGGCAACCGTGTTTGTCCTTTCCATCGTAGGACTGCTTGGCATCATTTTCTGGTTGATGCTCGGCCAGGGCATGTCTCAGATCCCCCACGTTTTCCTCCTGCTGTCCCTGCCGCTGATCTGGGTTGCCCTCCAGCGTGGTCTGGAAGGGCTGTCCATCGTGGTTCCAGTGCTGGCTGCCATAACTATGATCGCATTTTCCCGCTACGCTTCTGCAGCGGCGGCCAGCGGCTCGCTGCAGTTAATCATGCTCATCGCCTTCTTCAACGCCTATATGATCGGCAGCGGCGTAACTCAGCTAAGGGTGACGGATCTGCAATTAGTACGCAGGGACGCGATTATCGATGCCGTGGCATACGCCGCTCAGGAATTCGAAGGCAAGGGTGGTTGGGAAGGCGGAGTTCAGGAGGTTATGAGAAGGCTGGGGGAAGCAACTTCGGTCACCCGCGTCTTCATCACCGACAAACGAACGTCTGAAAAGAGCGACAAGTCGGAAAGCACTTGGCAATACGAATGGACCATGCCCGGACTCGTCACGGAACAGAATGACCGAAGGATGCTGAATCTGCTGAGGGAACAGCTGATCGAAGATCATGCAAACGTATTTGCAGCGGGGCAGTCCACCCTTTTCTTTACCAAAAATATGGATCACACCAAACGCGAGATGCTGGAGGCGCTCGGCGTTCGTTCGATGGTGATCGTTCCCATGTTTGTCGACCGCCAGTGGTGGGGTTGCCTGGGGCTCGAGCAGTGCTTCGTGGACCGGGACTGGCCGGCTTCTGAGCGGGACGGGCTGAAGATGGCGGCACAAATCCTGGGAACGCTTATCGCAAGTGTCCGAGTGGAATTGCAGTTCCGCCAACTGACCGGCAACATACAAGCCGTATTCTGGATCTCCTCTCCCGATGGATACGCCAAGCAATATGTAAGCCCAGGTTACGAAGAGGTATGGGGCAGAAGCTGCTCCAATCTCCAACGCGCGCCCCGATCCTGGCTGGAGGCCATACACAGTGAGGACCAACCCCGGGTATGCGAGGCACTCATCAAACTGGCCTGGGGAGAGTATGACGAAGAGTATCGCGTGGTTCGCCCGGACCTGTCCGTCCGCTGGGTGCGCGACCGGGCCTTCCCCGTGCGCGACAAGGCGGGACAGGTCTACAGAATCGTCGGAATCGCGGAAGACATCACCAAGCAGAAAAAAACGGAGCAACAGCTTCGCACCGCCACCACCATGCTCTCAAGCCTTATCGATCACCTCCAGTCGGGAGTGGTGGTCGAAGACGACAACCGCCACATCATGCACGTCAACCAGGCCTTTAACGATATGTTCGCCGTCCCGGTCCCCCCGGTGGCGCTGTTCGGTGTAGACTCGAGGCTGCTCTACCTTCAGCCCCCCACCTTCGCCGAACGTATCGAACAGGTCATACAGTCCCGGACTCCGATCCTCGGAGAAGAGCTCCAGTGGCAGGATCGGATTTTCATACGCAATTATGTCCCCCTTTCGGTGGGTGAGGATCATCACTATCACCTCTGGCAATATCAGGACATCACCGACGGCCGACGCGCCGAGGAACAGATCAAATCCTCTCTGAAAGAAAAAGAGGTTTTGCTGAAGGAGATCCATCACCGCGTAAAGAACAATCTCCAAATCATCTGCAGCCTGTTGAGCCTGCAGGCCAGTGAAAGCAGAGACGACCCCAAGGCTGAACAGGTGCTCAAAGAAAGCCAGAATCGCATCAAAGCAATGGCGCTGATCCACGAGCGCTTCTATCAATCCAGGGACCTGGCCAAAATCGACTTCGAAGGTTACGTCAGGAACCTGACAGGACATTTGTTGAAGTCGTACAAGGGCAGTTCCGCTGCCATCCGGCTGAACCTCGACGTCCAGCCGGTGCCAATGAACTTCGATGTGGCGATTCCTTGCGGGCTGATTATTAACGAGCTGGTATCAAACTCTCTGAAATACGCTTTTCCCAAAGATAATGGCAAATTCAGTGCTGGCGATATCTGGATCCGGTTCGCCGATGAAAACAACCAGACGCTCCGGCTCACGATCCGTGACAACGGTGTCGGATTCCCGGAAGACGCCGATCCGGAGGACAGTGAATCGTTGGGGCTGAAGCTGGTGAAGAGTCTAACCGAGCAACTCGGCGGCTCGATCTACTACACCTACTCCAGCGGATTCCAGACCGATATCATAATCCCTAAGCACAGGGTTTGATGCGGTCTCAAAACCCATGAGGCAAAAATGAGCAATAAAAAGGTGCGTATACTGGTTGTGGAAGATGAAGCGATCGTTGCGCTGGATCTGACGAGCAGGCTGAAAATGATCGGGTATGAAATTGTCGGTACCGCTGCGACCGGAGCGGACGCCATCGCGAAGGCCATCGAATTGCGCCCCGACCTGATGCTTATGGACATCATCTTGAAAGGTGAAATGGACGGCATCCAGGCATCGGAAGTCATCCGGGCAAAGCTGGGCATCCCGATTATTTTTCTGACTGCATGCGCGGATGATGCAACGCTGGAGAGAGCGAAGATTACCGAGCCCTTCGGATACCTGCTAAAACCTTTCGAAGAGCGGGAGCTGCACAGCCATATCGAAATCGCACTTTACAAACACAAAATGGAAAGGAAGCTGCGCGAAAGCGAAGAACGATACTCCCTGGCTACCCAAGGGGCCAACGACGGAATCTGGGATTGGAATCTTGAGAGCAACGAAATCTATTTTTCTCCCCGCTTCGGTTCGATGCTCGGATATACCGAAAATCGTTTTGGAAGCTGTTCGGCGGATTGGCTTAGTAAAATACATCCAGCCGACCGGGCCCATGTCGAGAAGAAACTCAGCGACCATATCGCAGGCCGGAGTGGCCATTTCGAAAGCGAGTATCGCATTCAGGATTCGAGCAATAACTACCGGTGGGTGCTATGCCGGGGACTGGCCCTCCGCCACGGCACGGGACGGGCGCACCGAATCGCCGGATCGCAGACCGACATCACCGAGCGCAAAGTTTATAACCCTTTGACCGGCCTGCCCAATCAGGTACTGCTTGCCGACCGACTCGAGCGCGCTCTCAAACGCGGGAAAAACCAGGGTGGTCACTCGTTTGCGGTCCTTGCGCTGGACGTGGACAACCTCCGGATGGTCAAGGATAGCCTGGGATATGTCGTAGCCGACCAATTGTTGATCCAGATCGCCCGAAGAGTCCAGGGCTGCCTCACTCCCCAAGACACCGTATCCCATTTCGGCAAGGATGATTTCGTGCTGCTTCTCGAGGAAGTACGCGATGCAAGCGACACCATGCAAATCGCTGATCGACTCCACCGGGAACTGGTAAAACCCTTCCAAGTGGAGGGGCAGATAATCTACATCATCCCAACGATCGGTGTAACTCTCAGCACGGGCGATTACAACTGTCCTGAGGATCTGTTGCGCGACGCTTCCACGGCCATGCATCGGGCAAAAAGCGAAGGGAACGGCCGGTGCGAGATATTCCAACGCGAAATGCGTTCCTCTGCAGTCAAACGCCTGAGGCTCGAAGCGGATTTGCGGAAAGCGCTGGAACAGAAGGATTTCAGAGTTCACTACCAACCGATCGTCAGCCTGAAAAACGGAAGGATCGAGGGATTCGAAGCCCTGGTCCGGTGGCAGAAATCGGGGGAACTGATTTTTCCGGGTGATTTCATCACAGTGGCTGAGTCCACTGACATGATCGTTCACCTCGAACGGTGGGTTTTATCGGAAGCCTGCAATCAGGTAGCGAGGTGGCAGGAGATGATCGATGTGCCATTGACGGCGAATGTGAATCTCTGCGCACAGCATTACGCGAGCCCGGATCTGATCAAGGCGTTGGAGGAGGCCCTCTCCAATTCAGGATTGCAGCCGAGTCACCTTCGGCTCGAGATTACGGAAAGCTCTTTAATGGCGAATACGGGAACTGTTTTGGAGACCCTTTCCCAAATTCAAGATTTGAATGTGCAAGTGCACATCGACGATTTTGGCACGGGTTACTCATCGCTGAGCTATCTGAATCGGTTTCCGATCGACACTTTGAAGATCGATCGCTCCTTCGTGGGAAAGCTGGGGATGTGCCACGAGACCTGGAAGATAGTCAAAGCAATCGTGGGACTGGCGAGGAACCTGGGGATGGAGGTGATCGCGGAAGGCATCGAAAATCTGATGCAGCTGAAAATGCTTCAGACGCTTCATTGCGAGTTCGGCCAGGGATATTATTTCTCCAAGCCTCTGGATCCAAGGGCTATCGAACCCATGCTCCTGGGGCACTATCCCTGGAATGTCGCGTTCATGACCACAACCCCTCGCGTAATCCAGTTCGCGGCCGAGGCGAAAATCCAATGATTTGCCAGCTTGATTGATATTACGGCCCGCGGTGTGCCGGAATAAATGAGCCGCACGCACAGCTGTTCCTGGGCCGATATCACTGGCGCCAGTGCCGTCACTGCTGGTGGTACTGCTGCTCGGTTTCAAGGATTGTCTCGACAGGCACCCCTAAGGTTACCCCTGCAAATGATGGTTACCGCACCAAGATTTAAAAATAACAGGGCAACGAATCAAGATTTGAAAGTGACTCACAGCGCGTCCTTATCAGCCGCAGGTAGCGCAGGGGGGTAACGCAATCAGCGACGGCTGAAAACTTTGCGGACGGTCCATGTATTTGTCGTCGATCAGGAGCCGGCACAACTTAACGGCACCCTATGCTATACTCGCCATTCTCCCAGGCACATACGGTCATTTATGAGGCAACCACGCTGCCGGGCAGCAATCTGGAAATCCATTTGCGCTTCACCGCGGCGCACCCTCGAACATTCACGTCACCGCAAATCAAAATCACTTTGTTGTGCGGCAATCCAAGAGCAAAACGTACTCATTGAACGAAAGATACGGCCCTTCCGGCAGTCAGCTGCTATTCAGGAGCAATCCTATCTATGAAAACCAAATTTCCCAGACCCGCAATCCTCTCTTTCATGCTCGCGTCGGCAGCGCTGATTTCTCTATGCGTCCAACTCCCGGCAGATCCTCCCGTCAGCGGCGACCCCGGCAAGCCCCCGGGAGGCGCGTGGACCGGCGACCCGGTCTATGTGAACTCAGGAGCCTTCGGACATTCCATGCCCCTTTTGCATCTCGGCGGGCCGCTCCCGCTCGACTATGTCCTGAATTACCGAACCGACGGGTCCTGGATGAGCCTCGGCGTTCCGATGGACCCGAACAGCCCGGCTCATTTTCAACACAGCATTTTTCCCGATGTGGAGTCCTGGGCGCCTGACTCGAACGGCGCAATCCGGGTTTACTTCGAGACCATGCGCCCCGGCGAACTGATCTGCTTCCTGGGAACGCAATCCTCCGGAAACTGGTCGTGGGTTCAGCAGGAGGCTTCCCCTGTCCGATATGTTCTCACCCGCTCCCCATCCGGCGCCTACTGGCTCATGGATCCCTCCTCCGAGAGGATTTACCTCTTTGAACCTTATACTGCGCCTAACGGATATCGCATACTCGCTTATACGGACAGGAATGAAAACCGCTGGACCTACTCCTATTCCGGCAATAACGCGATTCTGCCAAGCCGCGTCGATGATGGCCTGGGAAGGAGCCTGCAGTTCACCTTTGCATCCACCCCGGCGTTCGAAATGCGACGAGCCCTGACCGGAATAACGGATCAATCCGGACGGACGATCACATTCGAATCGACTCCACTGGCCTACTACACCTCAGTGACCGATCCGGCCGGCAAAAAGACTTCCTTTACATTTGATGACTCAAAGTATTTGACGCAGATTATCCGGCCTCTGGGGAACATTCCCTATAAGCAAGTTTATGCGAACGCCTCCCTTAATGGGAAAATGGGCAGGAGAACAGCTACCCAGACAGACGCCTACGGCCGTGTCACCAGCCTGAGTTACGACTCCGGATCAAACAAGGTCACCGTCACCTCTCCCGACCTGACCACCCAGATTTTCAGGAGTTTTGACAATAATGCATCCTTGCAGTCGATCACGGATGCCAGCGGACGGCAGACCCTATTTACTCAGACGTCTCTGTTACAGCCCAGCACGACGACGGACCGCCTGGGCAATCGCACTACGCTCACCTATCATCCGGAAAGCGGCAAAGTCCTCTCCATGACCAATGCCAAGGGGAAAACCACGAGGTTCACCTATGCGGCTCAGAATCAGCTTTTCTCCCACCCCAAATTGACGGAGGAAAAAGTCGCGTTCACCTTTTATAACCTGAGCCGGATCGATTACCCCGATCAGACCAACGAGCAGTTTGCCTACGACTCCAAAGGCAACTGCATCCGTCACCAGAATCAGTCAGGGGCCGCCACAATTTTCACTTACAACACTCGTGGTCAATTGCTGACGATACAGAATCCGGCCGGCGGCAAGGTGACATTCACCTACAATGCTGATGGCACAATGGCAGGGCGTAGCGATACCGATACCGGCATGATATCCAATTCCTACGACAACTATAAACGACCCACTCAAGTCAGTTTTCCGGATGGGAGTTCCATCCGTTATGCCTACGATCCTAACGATCGCCTGACCGCAACAACCGATGGCCGCGGAAATACCACCAGCTATTCTTATGATGACAATGGCAACCTGGTTCGCCTGACCGATGCTTTGGGCAAAACAGTTCAATACGCCTACGACAAAATGGACAGGGTCATAAGCGTCACCAACAGGCTCGCCAAGGCAACCACCTTCACCTATGACTCCATGGGGCGGCTGGCCTCGGCAATCGATCCAACCGGCATCTCTACCACCTACGAATACGACGTGCACGGCTGGCTGAGTAGAGCGACGCGCGCACGGCAGAGTTATGGCTGGGAATACGACTACGAAGGATCCGTAATCTCGACGATACTCCCTTCCGGCTCCGTGATGCGCAGGGGAGTCGATCCGGTAGGCCGTAGCAGTACCCTGACGTCGGCGACTGGAGGCATCACTACACTTGCCCGTTCGGAAATGGATCGCATGACAAGTCTGACCGATCCGTTGAACCGACTCACCAAATACGGATACGACTCGCGTGGGCTGTTGACGAATGTCACCCTGGCCGATAACAGCGCGGCCCGGTATGAGTTCAGCTCTTCCGGCTGGCTTTCAAGGATTACCGACCCGAACGCCCGGGACTGGTTGTTCACACGGAGCCCGATGGGACGGCTGATTTCCAGCACAGACCCGCTGAATCAGGTACGGGAGTACCGATACGACTCCCGCGGAAGGCTGAACCAGGTGGTCTATCCTTCCGGCCACACCCTCGCCCTTGCCCGGGATGCGGCGGGCAACACAATCAGGCTCCAGTATTCAGGCGGACCGGATCTGAATTTCACCTATGATGCGCTAAACCGCGTAACGAATGCCGGAGAGCTCCAGATCGCCTACGACAATGAAAGCCGGGTCACCACTACTACGGATGCCGGTGCGGCCTTCGGTGTGACCCGGGACGACTCAGGGCGCATTTCATCGGCGATTTATGGCGGTGGCGCATTTTCAGTAAACTACACCTACGATGCGGCAAGCGGGCTCCTGACCGGTGTCCAGGATACGCTGACACAGTCCCGGATTCAGTTCTCGTACGACTCCGATCGTCGGCTGGTTCTAATCGGGCGCAGCAACGGAATCAACTCCACACTCACCTACGATGCCGACTCCCGGCTTACAGGTCTTCGAGATGCCAAAACCGGCGCCACGGCAATAAGCGAAATCCAGGCGACCATGAATGCCGCAGGCGAGGTTGCCTCGCAGCGCACAATCGCTCCGCTCGATCCGGCACAGTGGCTCAGTCCGCAGGAAACCCGGTTTTCCTACGATGCCGCTTCCCAGATCAACAACGCCGGGTATAGGTACGACGACCGCGGAAGAATGGTTTCCGACGGCAGCCGCACCTACACGTGGGATGGAGCCTCGCGGCTTATCGGGACGGCGGAAGCGACCCTCACCTACAACAGCTTCGGCGACCTCCGAACCCGGACCACAGGCGCCAAAACGATTCGTTATTACGGCAACAGGGCGTTCGCAATGAATCCAATCGTGGCCGAGCAGGATACGGCTGGCTCGCGATTTGTAAGATATTATGTGTGGACTCCAGGCGGCAAACTGCTCTACATGATCGATGCCGCTGACGGCAACCGGGTCTATTTCTATCACACGGACAGGGCCGGCTCCATCCTCGCCCTGACCAATGCCGGCGGCAACGTTACAGACAGTTACGCCTATGCACCGCACGGAAAGCTGCTGCGGCACCAGGGAAGCAACAACCAGCCGTTCACCTATCTGGGTTACTTCGGAGTGAGGCAGGAGGGCGAAAGCGGAACCCTTTACCAGATGCGCGCGCGTTATTACGACGCGGTCTCCGGCCGTTTCCTGACCAGGGAACCCCAGTGGCCAAACCTCAGGGATCCGCGTCAGATTATTCCCTATTCCTATGCGCGGAATAATCCCATCAATTTCGCGGATGTCACCGGCCTCGCGCCGGAATCGACCGATCTGCACCGATGGGAAATATACTGGTTCGAAGGGGGAATGCTGCGCTCCGCTTTCGGGACTTACGGCGGAGCCGGAGCCATGCTTCTCCCCGGGATTGGCGCTGTCGCTCCCCCTGCCCCCAAGCCCTCCAACCTGCAGGCAAAATGGATCGCAAGCTGCGGCGGCAATACCCAGGCCTTCAATAAACTTCTAGGCATGATCGCCAGCCAGAATGGGTATGGTTCAGGAGGAACAGCCCTAGCCAGCGACCATCTTTTAGGCCAGGAATGGGATGATTGGTACGGCTGGGCAGCTCTGACGTCATACAACACCGCCCAGCAACATATGGGCACGCCGGGTACAACCGATTTTGGCCCTTCCACCTACGGGAACACGGTGACGTATCAGACCAACACTCCAACATCGAACATATATGACCTCGGCCCTTACGCCGTTGGCTCGCAGGGCTTCTGGGCAGCGGAGATTGATCCCTGGCCAGGATACTATGGAGGAGACCACTTCTATCCCTGGATGAATTGGGCAACGAGCTACGACGTCGGTCCATACACTTACAATCCGCACGTTTCTGACTCCGTCTATATCTCTCCATGGTGAGAAGCTTGGACGCAAGGGTGATATGAGATCAGCAAAAACTCCACTTCATGGTGTGCACAATCCTTTGTTGGGCACTTCGGGCCGCGTGTTCGGCCCCGGCAGTAAATTATTCGAACGATGCGGCCGGCAAGCTGATCCAGACGGATCACGGGAAGCCGCGGCCCGTAACCCCAGGATGGACAGTCGACGAGGTGTCCAGATGAGTAGGAAAATCCAAGGCAGATTCCTGGTTATTTTTATCCTGATGTTTGGAGCGATTTTAATATCGCCCCTCTTTTGCCAAACGGCTTCCTATTCGTACGACGCTGCCGGGAGATTAACGCTCGTCAGCTATGGCAACGGCGTCTCCATTCGATATGATTACGATGCGGCCGGCAACCTAACCAGAGTAACGAACGTTACCGTTGGTCCGCCTTCCGAGGCTACCCTCATTTCCCCTTCCGGGGCAACCAACACAAATAGACCGACCTACAAATGGAACAACGTGGCCTCAGCCACTTATTACCAGTTGTATGTAAACGACGGCGCGACCAGAGGCAAAATCGTGACCTGGTATACCACCGCTGAAGCAGGCTGTTCATCCGGCATATGCTTCGTTACCCCGGACACAGCCATAGAGAATGGGAGCGGAGAGTGGTGGATCCAAACCTGGAATGACTCGGGCTATGGTCCCTGGAGTGAACCGCTGAGCTTTACGATCGCAGGGGCGGGTGTTCCCGGGAAAGCGACGCTCGTCTCTCCCTCAGGGAGCATCGGCACAAATACGCCCACCTATGTCTGGAACGCAGTTTCAGGCGCAACCTGGTACTTCCTCTGGGTAAACGACAGCATCGTGAATTCAGGCAAGATCCAGCAGTGGTACACCGCGGCCGAAGCGGGATGCTCCTCCGGCGCCGGTAATTGCTCCGTGACGCCCTCTACCATCCTTGCGGGCGGCGCTGGCCAGTGGTGGATTCAGACCTGGAACGATTCGGGCTACGGCCCCTGGAGCGATTCGCGGAGTTTTACCGTGACCAGCGGAGTTCCGGGGAAAGCAACGCTTGTCTCGCCATCAGGGAATACCGGCACACGTACACCCACCTATATCTGGAATGCCGTTCCAGGTGCGACCTGGTATTTCCTCTGGGTAAACGACAGCGCGGTGAACTCGGGCAAGATCCAGAAATGGTATACCGCGGCCGAGACCGGATGCTCCTCCGGCACCGGAAACTGCTCCGTAACGCCCTCAGTTGCCCTTGCGGATGGTGCAGCCCAATGGTGGATTCAGACCTGGAATGATTCGGGTTACGGTCCCTGGAGTGAGTCGCTCAGCTTCACAGTATCATCGGTGCAACGATAAGAATCGCCTGGAGAAGTCAATTAATTAGCGTCGTGGACACCCACTGTTCAATTCACATAGGATGAGTCCCCACATTCTGAAGCCCCGGAGGAGTGAGAGTTGCTGATAGTCCGAATAAGCATCTTTTGGGTCGAATTTGGAACGGATTCTGCCTCCGATGGGGCGGAATTCTGCTTCTGATAAGGCAGGCATTATGTCAACCTGCCGGCACAATCGGGAGTTCAGGCTGAAACGATGTTGCCGGAGAGAAATTATCACACACGTTTCTCTACTGCAGAAAGGGCTACCGCCGCGTGCTTGGTCGCCGAATAAGGAGCCAACCCTCCGCCGACCACAAGCCCTGCGGTGGATGCCGTATTGACGATGTGGCACTCGACGTTCTGAGAAAACATCAGAGGGGTGAATATCTTGACCCCGTGGATCACGCCCCACAGATGGACGCCGATCACCCACTCCCAATCATTCCACGTGGCCTCCCACGGAGACCCACCGGCACCGATGCCGGCGAGCACTACCTTCATGCCTTCGCTGACACACCTCTCGGCTATGCCTCGTCCGATGCCGCTCGCCGCACCGGTAATCACAGCGACTCTGCCCTTGAACTCTTTCATGGAGTCTTCCCCTTCCCCTCAGGATAGCTCAGCCGGCGCTGCCGGACAAACAGCCAATCCTCCGGCCACAGTCTCTGAATGCGGGTCTGCTTGATGGAGCGATATGTTATACTCGGCGGTCTCCCGAGCTCGAATTGGAATTTATGCGGAAACGATGCAGCCGGGTTTTCATCCGGAAATCATCTTACGCTTCCCCTCGCCGGTGCGACGGCTATCCTTGCCATCAAAACCCACAGTCGCCTGGTTGTGCGGTTCTCCATAATGACGCGACACATAAGATCCTCGCTGCAGACAGACCGATTCAGGAGCATTCCTATTTATGAAAATCGAATTCCCCAGACCCGCGCTCATTGTTTTCATGCTCGCTTTGGCAACACTGATTTCTCTATGCGTCCAACTTCCGGCAGATCCTCCCGTCAGCGGCGACCCCGGCAAGCCCCCGGGAGGCGCGTGGACCGGCGACCCGGTCTATGTGAACTCAGGAGCCTTCGGACATTCCATGCCCCTTTTGCATCTCGGCGGGCCGCTCCCGCTCGACTATGTCCTGAATTACCGAACCGACGGGTCCTGGATGAGCCTCGGCGTTCCGATGGACCCGAACAGCCCGGCTCATTTTCAACACAGCATTTTTCCCGATGTGGAGTCCTGGGCGCCTGACTCGAACGGCGCAATCCGGGTTTACTTCGAGACCATGCGCCCCGGCGAACTGATCTGCTTCCTGGGAACGCAATCCTCCGGAAACTGGTCGTGGGTTCAGCAGGAGGCTTCCCCTGTCCGATATGTTCTCACCCGCTCCCCATCCGGCGCCTACTGGCTCATGGATCCCTCCTCCGAGAGGATTTACCTCTTTGAACCTTATACTGCGCCTAACGGATATCGCATACTCGCTTATACGGACAGGAATGAAAACCGCTGGACCTACTCCTATTCCGGCAATAACGCGATTCTGCCAAGCCGCGTCGATGATGGCCTGGGAAGGAGCCTGCAGTTCACCTTTGCATCCACCCCGGCGTTCGAAATGCGACGAGCCCTGACCGGAATAACGGATCAATCCGGACGGACGATCACATTCGAATCGACTCCACTGGCCTACTACACCTCAGTGACCGATCCGGCCGGCAAAAAGACTTCCTTTACATTTGATGACTCAAAGTATTTGACGCAGATTATCCGGCCTCTGGGGAACATCCCCTATAAGCAAGTTTATGCGAACGCCTCCCTTAATGGGAAAATGGGCAGGAGAACAGCTACCCAGACAGACGCCTACGGCCGTGTCACCAGCCTGAGTTACGACTCCGGATCAAACAAGGTCACCGTCACCTCTCCCGACCTGACCACCCAGATTTTCAGGAGTTTTGACAATAATGCATCTTTGCAGTCGATCACGGATGCCAGCGGACGGCAGACCCTATTTACTCAGACGTCTCTGTTACAGCCCAGCACGACGACGGACCGCCTGGGCAATCGCACTACGCTCACCTATCATCCAGAAAGCGGCAAAGTCCTCTCCATGACCAATGCCAAGGGGAAAACCACGAGGTTCACCTATGCGGCTCAGAATCAGGTTTTCTCCCACCCCAAATTGACGGAGGAAAAAGTCGCGTTCACCTTTTATAACCTGAGCCGGATCGATTACCCCGATCAGACCAACGAGCAGTTTGCCTACGACTCCAAAGGCAACTGCATCCGTCACCAGAATCAGTCAGGGGCCGCCACAATTTTCACTTACAACACTCGTGGCCAATTGCTGACGATACAGAATCCGGCCGGCGGCAAGGTGACATTCACCTACAATGCCGATGGCACACTGGCAGGGCGTAGCGATACCGATACCGGCATGATATCCAATTCCTACGACAACTATAAACGACCCACCCAAGTCAGTTTTCCGGATGGGAGTTCCATCCGTTATGCCTACGATCCTAACGATCGCCTGACCGCAACAACCGATGGCCGCGGAAATACCACCAGCTATTCTTATGATGACAATGGCAACCTGGTTCGCCTGACCGATGCTTTGGGCAAAACAGTTCAATACGCCTACGACAAAATGGACAGGGTCATAAGCGTTACCAACAGGCTCGCCAAGGCAACCACCTTCACCTATGACTCCATGGGGCGGCTGGCCTCGGCAATCGATCCAACCGGCATCTCTACCACCTACGAATACGACGTGCACGGCTGGCTGAGTAGAGCGACGCGCGCACGGCAGAGTTATGGCTGGGAATACGACTACGAAGGATCCGTGATCTCGACGATACTCCCTTCCGGCTCCGTGATGCGCAGGGGAGTCGATCCGGTAGGCCGTAGCAGTACCCTGACGTCGGCGACTGGAGGCATCACTACACTTGCCCGTTCGGAAATGGATCGCATGACAAGTCTGACCGATCCGTTGAACCGACTCACCAAATACGGATACGACTCGCGTGGGCTGTTGACGAATGTCACCCTGGCCGATAACAGCGCGGCCCGGTATGAGTTCAGCTCTTCCGGATGGCTTTCAAGGATTACCGACCCGAACGCCCGGGACTGGTTGTTCACACGGAGCCCGATGGGACGGCTGATTTCCAGCACAGACCCGCTGAATCAGGTACGGGAGTATCGATACGACTCCCGCGGAAGGCTGAACCAGGTGGTCTATCCTTCCGGCGACACCCTCGCTCTTGCCCGGGATGCGGCGGGCAACACGATCAGGCTCCAATATTCAGGCGGACCGGATCTGAATTTCACCTATGATGCGCTAAACCGCGTAACGAATGCCGGAGAGCTCCAGATCGCCTACGACAATGAAAGCCGGGTCACCACTACTACGGATGCCGGTGCGGCCTTCGGTGTGACCCGGGACGACTCAGGGCGCATTTCATCGGCGATTTATGGCGGTGGCGCATTTTCAGTAAACTACACCTACGATGCGGCAAGCGGGCTCCTGACCGGTGTCCAGGATACGCTGACACAGTCCCGGATTCAGTTCTCGTACGACTCCGATCGTCGGCTGGTTCTAATCGGGCGCAGCAACGGAATCAACTCCACACTCACCTACGATGCCGACTCCCGGCTTACAGGTCTTCGAGATGCCAAAACCGGCGCCACGGCAATAAGCGAAATCCAGGCGACCATGAATGCCGCAGGCGAGGTTGCCTCGCAGCGCACAATCGCTCCGCTCGATCCGGCACAGTGGCTCAGTCCGCAGGAAACCCGGTTTTCCTACGATGCCGCTTCCCAGATCAACAACGCCGGGTATAGGTACGACGACCGCGGAAGAATGGTTTCCGACGGCAGCCGCACCTACACGTGGGACGGAGCCTCGCGGCTTACCGGGACGGCGGAAGCGACCCTCACCTACAACAGCTTCGGCGACCTCCGAACCCGGACCACAGGCGCCAAAACGATTCGTTATTACGGCAACAGGGCGTTCGCAATGAATCCAATCGTGGCCGAGCAGGATACGGCTGGCTCGCGATTTGTAAGATATTATGTGTGGACTCCAGGCGGCAAACTGCTCTACATGATCGATGCCGCTGACGGCAACCGGGTCTATTTCTATCACACGGACAGGGCCGGCTCCATCCTCGCCCTGACCAATGCCGGCGGCAACGTTACAGACAGTTACGCCTATGCACCGCACGGAAAGCTGCTGCGGCACCAGGGAAGCAACAACCAGCCGTTCACCTATCTGGGTTACTTCGGAGTGAGGCAGGAGGGCGATAGCGGAACCCTTTACCAGATGCGCGCGCGTTATTACGACGCGGTCTCCGGCCGTTTCCTGACCAGGGAACCCCAGTGGCCAAACCTCAGGGATCCGCGTCAGATTACTCCCTATTCCTATGCGCGGAATAATCCCATCAATTTCGCGGATGTCACCGGCCTCGCGCCGGAATCGACCGATCTGCACCGATGGGAAATATACTGGTTCGAAGGGGGAATGCTGCGCTCCGCTTTCGGGACTTACGGCGGAGCCGGAGCCATGCTTCTCCCCGGGATTGGCGCTGTCGCTCCCCCTGCCCCCAAGCCCTCCAACCTGCAGGCAAAATGGATCGCAAGCTGCGGCGGCAATACCCAGGCCTTCAATAAATTCTTGGGGCTGATCGCGAGCCAGCACGGATATGGTTCAGGAGGAACAGCCATTGCCAACGACACTACCTTAGGGCTCGATTGGACCGATCCATACGGGATCGGCTGGCTAAATCCTGTTCTTGGAGCCCAGGCGAGCACTGGCACATCGCTTACAGGTGCAACCGATTCCGGCCCCCATACCTTCGGATCCATTCCTTATCTTACCGACGCCTCCATGGGATATGACTATGACTATGGACCGGCGACCTTTGGCAGTCCGTCTGTGACAGCCACTTATGACTTGGGCCCCTCCACTTTCGGCTCCTTGGGTTATATGACGCAATATATGCCATCGAGCCAAATACCCCTGGCCACACTCGTTTATAACTGGATCGGCTACGTCAGTGGATACGATTATGGCCCTACTTCAGACGATATTCTTTTTTCGGGGGGAGGATTCAGCAGACCATGAGAAAACGAAATGCTCCCGCCCGATTAAGGGAAGCCGCGGCCCGTAACCCCAGGATGGACAGTCGACGAGGTGTCCAGATGAGTAGGAAAATCCAAGGCAGATTCCTGATTATTTTTATCCTGATGTTTGGAGCGATTTTAGCATCGCCCCTCTTTTGCCAAACGGCTTCCTATTCGTACGACGCTGCCGGGAGATTAACGCTCGTCAGCTATGGCAACGGCGTCTCCATTCGATATGATTACGATGCGGCCGGCAACCTAACCAGAGTAACGAATGTTACTGTTGGTCCGCCTTCCGAGGCTACCCTCATTTCCCCTTCCGGGGCAACCAACACAAATAGACCGACCTACAAATGGAACAACGTGGCCTCAGCCACTTATTACCAGTTGTATGTAAACGACGGCGCGACCAGAGGCAAAATCGTGACCTGGTATACCACCGCTGAAGCAGGCTGTTCATCCGGCATATGCTCCGTTACCCCGGACACAGCCATCGAGAATGGGAGCGGAGAGTGGTGGATCCAAACCTGGAATGACTCGGGCTATGGTCCCTGGAGTCAGTCGCTGAGATTTACGATTGCAGGGGCGGGTGTTCCCGGGAAAGCGACGCTCGTCTCCCCCTCAGGGAGCATCGGCACAAATACGCCCACCTATGTCTGGAACGCGGTTTCAGGCGCAACCTGGTACTTCCTCTGGGTAAACGACAGCATCGTGAATTCAGGCAAGATCCAGCAGTGGTACACCGCGGACGAAGCGGGATGCTCCTCCGGCGGCGGTAATTGCTCCGTGACGCCCTCTACCATCCTTGCGGGCGGCGCTGGCCAGTGGTGGATTCAGACCTGGAACGATTCGGGCTACGGCCCCTGGAGCGATTCGCGGAGTTTTACCGTGACCAGCGGAGTTCCGGGGAGAGCGACGCTTGTCTCGCCATCAGGGAATACCGGCACACGTACACCGACCTATATCTGGAATGCCGTTCCAGGTGCGACCTGGTATTTCCTCTGGGTAAACGACAGCGCGGTGAACTCGGGCAAGATCCAGAAATGGTACACCGCGGCCGAGGCAGGATGCTCCTCCGGCACCGGAAACTGCTCCGTAACGCCCTCAGTTGCCCTTGCGGATGGTACGGCTCAATGGTGGATTCAGACCTGGAATGATTCGGGTTACGGTCCCTGGAGTGAGTCCCTCGGCTTCTCAATATCAAATACGCAAAGAGCAGGATTGCCCGGAGAAGTCCGCTGATAGACTGAACCTGATCTTTTTAGCCTCGTGGACCGTGATGCGAACCTTGGCTCATTACGGTCAACTTGATGATCGCGAAGCCGATTTCGGCAAAACCGCCGTCGTGGGCCTTCCTATTGCATAAGGCATGGCTGCTTGGAAACCCCCAAACGATGAAGGGAATTCTCATCTCACAGCCACGTCGGCCCGAGAGATTCATTCACTGGCAAGGACTCTCCTTCGCGCAGTTCATCCCATGGCGCCAACGTCATCCCACTCAACTGATACCTGTTCCGAAAGCTGGCCAAGGAACCATCCACCCGTCCTCACGTAAGCCATGTGTTGTTCGCCGCGAGCGTTGCGGACAACAATGTAGAAGACTTCATGACCCCTGCTTCTCCGCCAGAAAAAAGGGCCCACACGCAACAAGCGTCGTTCCATCGCGATGATTTCAAAGGCATTCGCGGCAGCCCACCTTTCTACCATTTCCTTGGACCGCCTGAAATGCCATGCCAAGATCGGGATCATCAGCAGAATCAAGACTGCGATGAACAGCAGCTGGATGCGCTCCATTTGTCATTCCTCGACATCTTCATTTCCCCGCCTGGAGCACGCCAACCATCCCTCCGGCAAGGCGGAACTCCTTGCGTGGTTTGTGTAGCCGCAATAAATCGCCGACATCACATTGATCATATTCATGGAACTCAAGAATTATTCGGCAAATTCAGGCATTACCCGTTCCGAAATCGGCACATTCCTTGGAACACTCTCAGCCAAAACGCCGGGACAGTCAAACCGGACGCTGGAATGCATCCGCAGGATTTCCCTGGGAGACTGGGCCTCCCCAGATTCTTGGGCATGACGTTCCTTCTTTAGTGATATTCCACTGTCGCGACGCAGGCAGCAACCACTTTGCTGTTGGATGCCATTTCGAAAAACGGAGACGGTTTGTCTATTCGCGAATTTTGTCCATTTTTATGCAACGACTATTGAGCAGCCGGCCGTCCGGGTCTTTGACAATTGAGGCGCGGCTGTGGAGCCCTGGCAGCTCCATATCTGCAGGAGGATGAGCGTTCGGCTACCGCTGCGAGGCCGCGTGCCTGGTGAGCCGGAGGAAGGCCTCCCGTTCGTCCGGCGGGAGCAACCGAGCCGTTTGGATTGAGATCGTCTCAAGCGACATGTACATCGGCTGGAAAGGGGCGTCCGGCGTTCCGACCAGAGGGCCGAACTTCGTGAAGCCCATGCGCTCGTAAAGCCGAAGCCGCAGCGTCGACCCCGAGATGAGGCCGAGAGTTTTGCCGCGGGATAGCCCCTCGCGGGCCGCGAAAAAGAAAAGACGGAAGAAAATGGCGCCATGACGATAATTCTCGTCCACAGCCAGGAGCCGGAATTCGCACGGGCGTTGACCCGACGGGATGAGCTGGTCGAGATCCGGCAGTTTCTGATCGAGGGAAAATGGACGCTTGTCGCGGTAGGCGATCATCCCGGCAAGGATGCTCCCGTCAAGGGCAATAATATACATGTTTTCGTCGTGAAATCTGTCCACGAGGCGTCCATCCGGCTGCTGGGGGTGCTGAGGAATCTCCACCGCGAAAGTCTTGTGGTTCAGGCGGTGGATCAGTTCGAATTCCCAGGGTTCCGAGGCGACCTTGTATATCAGGGCCATTTCGTTTCCTCAGGCGATACGTTGCGGTGGAATCTGCCGTCGAATTTCAGAATAATCGAAATTCATAGATCATGACAGGGTTTCTTGAGAGACGAATGGGTGCCTGGTTCAACTGTCTTCCGCGCTCATTTCAGATCGGATGGACAGTCTCCCCGGATACAGAGTGCTCCGCGGGGAACGCCTTGAGGTCATCGAGAAACCCGCGGACACGACGGCGTCTGCCGTGGTTTTCGATCGGTGTGCGGCAAAAACCTGTCCCGGGCTCCGGGAATCGTCGTAGGATATCGGGACAGGAAACAGGAGAGCCTGAGCATGGTCCTACAAATGCAATGGTTGATCGGAATCCTCTGGTTCCTGGCCGCGTCCCTGGGCCAGGAGAGTCACCCCACCACCATTCACCTCATCGGGGATTCCACCATGGCGGGCAAACCCCTGGAGGGAAATCCAGAACGGGGCTGGGGACAGGCTTTCCCGTTCTTCCCCGACCACGACATCAAGGCGAGTCCGGCCGTGGCAATCGGCCAGCCGGGTCGATACCTCTTCGCCTATTTCGTCGCGAACGGGCAGGATGGCCTGCATTTGGCCTTTAGCGAAGATGGACTCACATGGCGTGAATTGAACGGTTACCGGTCTCGCATCGTGCCGCAGGTTGGAGCCGACAAGCTGATGCGCGACCCCTTCATCCTCAAGGGACCCGACGGGATGTTCCACATGGTTTGGACCGTGAGCTGGAAGGAAAAAGGGATCGGGTATGCCTCCTCAAAGGATCTTCTCTCATGGTCGGAGCAGAAGTACCTGCCGGTAATGGAACACGAGCCGGCTGCCCGGAACTGCTGGGCTCCGGAAATGGTCTATGATGATGAAAAGGCTCAATATCTGATTTTCTGGGCCACGACAATTCCCGGACGATTCCCACAAACCGACGGCCAGAACAGCAAAGGCCCCGGCGATCCGGGGCTGAACCACCGTCTCTACTGCGTTACCAGCAAGGACATGCAGACCTTCACCCCGACGCGGCTCTTCTTCGATCAGGGATTCAATGTTATCGATGCCACGATCATCCGAAACGGCGCAAAATACCTCTTGTTCCTGAAGGACGAAACCAACGCTCCTTTTATCCCCGAAAAGAACATACGGTGGACTTCAGCCGACCATGCCGAGGGCCCGTACCCTCCAGTCTCGGGACCGATTACGGGTCAATTCTGGTGCGAAGGCCCGTCGGTCTTGCGCATCGGCGAGGACTGGGTGGTCTATTTCGACCGCTACCGGGAAGGTCGATACGGCGCAGTGGTATCCAGCGACTTGAAGACGTGGAAGGACTTCTCGCATAGGTTGAAATTTCCCGACGGCGCGCGCCATGGCACAGTGTTCCGTGTTTCCGAACCGGTCTGGACGGGACTCATGGCATTGAAATAGGCAATCTCGCCATCCGCCAAATGGCCATGGGCGCTCCGGAAATACCGGGATTCAGTTCCGGCGCGTCGCTTAAGCCGGAAGCCGCTCGGCTGTGATCCTTCTTTCTGTCGTGGTAATGAAGTCTTTTTCCTATCGGCTTCGACGGCCCGGCAGGCTGTCCCGAATCAGGGGCGGAACTGTCAAATTAGGCCAACCTCAGTGACAATGGACGGATCAAATCCCCCTATAGAATTCACCGGTTTCGCCCAGAAATTATCAGCCACGCCGTCTTGCGACGGCATCAGGCTCCGGAGATCGGAGATTTGAAGGGGCAGCTTGCGGTTGAAGTGTGTCAGCGGATGAGCTACCTCATTACGGTAATACCAAGATTTCATATAAGTGCAGTCAAAACAGGTCCGCACCACCCTGAACGCGTACGCATCCAAGCTATTCTCCACCCGGATTTAGATCTCTTGGGAAATCCTGGAATCGTAGGTGACGTGATGCTCCTGCCAAATGCAGATCTTGTCTTTCACGCGCCCGGCACTTTTTTCCGCTGCAGGGCTTCGAAGCGAGAGTGTCCCTTCAACGGGGCGAAATTCGGATCGATGCTCATCCAGGCGGGGGAAACAAAATAGGGGACATTGAGAAACTGCTCTATCCGGTCGAGGGCTTTTTCCTTTTCTCCCACGATCAGATAGATCCGGGCGAGTTGGTGCTGCATGTACGGCCCGGAGTAAGCATCCCTCGAAATCGGCAGCATTTCGATTCCGCGTTCTCCCTCTCGCATGGCCTCGTCCTTCCGGCCCAGGTAGGCCAGCGCGAGGCCGCGCATTAGGTGGACCTGGGCATCGTCTGGGGCACTGGCGGACTCGGCAGCGAAACCCCGCTCCGCCTCTTGGCTGTGCTTTTGCAGTTCCTGTTTGCGTCCGGACAGAGCGCAGATCTGGGCGAAGGCCAGCGCCAGCCCCGATGCCGATCCCTCGGTGTCCTGGATGGTCAACTTCATAAATGCCTGCTGCTGAGCATCGTCGAAAAGCCACAGCAAGTCCCAGAAAATGCCGAAATTTACCAGGATATCTTTCTCGGGGATATCCGACGACTTCTGCTTTATCCAGGCCTTCGCACCGGCGAGATCCCCGACTCCCAGATAGGTCATCGCCTTCAGCTCGGTCACAGCCACATTACCGGGGGAGATGGAAAGCGCGTCATCAAAAACGGCACGGGCCTGTGCATAGCGCCGCATCCAGAGCAATATTGCACCGGTTCTGTAGGCCACCGTCACAGACCGCGGATCCAGCGATCGCGCCTGTTCGGCATGGAAGAGAGCATCATCCCAGCGCCCCAGTCCCATCTCCGCGAAAACTGCCCCCATCAGGAGTTCCACGTTGCCGTGATCCGTTGCCAGGCCTTCGCGGCACTGTTCGAGTGCACGCTGGTTGTCCTTCTCTACAGCGTTGAAATAGGAACTCATTGCAAACCGCCCTTCGGGCAGTCCGGGCGACAGCTGGAGAGACCGCTCACCGGCTGCCCGCGCGCTTCTGGCCAGAGCGGGATCGGGAATCCCATTGTAGTAAAGAGTGGACTGAAGGTGGGACAAGCGTGCCCAGGCCACGGCAAAATTGGGATCCAACTTCACCGCCTGCTGGTACTGGGCAATGGCCCGATTCAGCGTTTTGGGAGCGTTTCCGGCATCCTGCAGGATGGCGTCTCCACGCAAAAAGGCATCGTAGGCCGCAAGATTCTCGGTCGGCCGGGCTGCCAGCTGCTTCTGTTCCCGGGCTCCCAGCTTGACCTTCAGCGCAGACGCCACCCGCGACGCAATCTCACCCTGGACGGTGAAAACGTCCTCGACCACTGCATCGAAGGAGTCCTGCCAGCGCATTTCCGGCACGCCCTGACTGTTGATTTCCGACAGTTCGGGCGCGACCCGGATCCGGCTGGAACCGGTTCCCGACTTTTGCCAGCGGACCGTTCCCGAAAGCAGATAGTTGACGCCGAGCTCCTTGGCGATGGCCTGGGGCGATTTCGAAGTCCCTTTGTAGCCGGTCATGCTGTTGCGCGAGATCACGACCAGCTGGGGCAGCGAGGCCAGCTTATTGCGGACCTCGTCCGTCACGCCGTCGGTGAAGTAGGCATCCTCGCCCGCGCCCTGGTTCTCGAATGGCAAAACAGCCATCCGGATGGAGCCTGCCGGATTCGGGCCGGGTGAGGGCATATTTATGAAAAAAAACAGGGCCGCGGCAATCACCACCATCAGGACCGCGCCGATGGCAATGGCGTGACGGGGAAGTCGGATCCGGCCCGGCTTTTTTTTGATCACGGGCAGGGGCACGCTGCCGGAGTCGCGCAACAGGCGTTTGAGTTCGGACTTCAGCTCGGCTGCGCTCTGATAGCGCAGTTCCGGCTCCTTCTCCAGCGCTCTTGCGATGACCCGTTCAAATCCTTCAGGAAGGTCGGGGTTCAGCCTGACCGGCGGCACCGGCTGGCGGTTAAGGATATTGTCGATGGTCTCGACGGTGCTCTTCCCCCGGAAGGGCAGCGCGCCCGTCGCCATTTCGTAAAGCACGACTCCCAGGGAGAAGAGGTCGCTCCTGGCGTCCACGGCTCCGCCGCGAGCCTGCTCCGGAGACATGTACGAAACCGTTCCCACGGTCGTGCCGGGCGAGGTGACTTCGCTGGCCCGAGTCGCGGTCGCCGATTCTTCCCCGGCCGAACGGGTCATCGGGGGCTGGGAAGGTTTCGCAATGCCGAAATCAAGCAGCTTGGCTTCGCCCTGCCCGGTGACAAAAATGTTGGCCGGTTTGATGTCGCGGTGGACGATTCCTTTGGAGTGGGCCGCATCAAGCGCATCTGCAATGTGCAGGCCCAGCCTGAGAGTGCGTTCGGCGGAAAGCGGAGTGCCGGCTATCTCTTCTTTGAGCGTTTTCCCTTCCAGGAGTTCCATGACGAGGAAAGGCTGTCCGGTTTCCTCGCCGAAATCGTAGATCGTGCAGATGTGGAGATTGTTCAACGCCGAGGCAGCCCTTGCTTCCCGCCGGAAGCGCTCGAGCGCATCGGCATTGGCGGCCATATCTTCCGGGAGAAATTTGATCGCGACGTGTCTTCCGAGCCGCTGGTCCTCGGCCTCGAAGACGACACCCATGCCGCCACCGCCGAGTTTCCTCACGATCTTGTAGTGGGATACCGTCTGTCCGATTTCCAGCATGGCCACCGCCTGGTGCAGATCTATAAGCCGCGGCTATTATAGAAGTTAAATCTGCTGCCACACGACAAAAAACTGCATCCAGGGATTTGCCGCTGGACGTCGCCAGGGAACCCTTGAAGCCGGCAGGCGCCGTGGTTCATTGAGAGCGCGATGGCCAGCAGCATTTGGAGAATGTTGATTGGATTAACTCGCTGAGTTAAATCGACGTAAATTCCAATTCACGCTGAACCAGGACAATCCGCGCACGGTCACCATAGCCTTCAGGTTGTTTTTTCAGGGGAAGAGACTAGAATCGACGCTGAACTGTTTATGTTCCTTCGCATCCCGGACATACGCGGCATTGTCGCGTTTCACCTATCAGCAAAAACTGGAGGAAATACCATGGCCGCTGATTTCTCAAGAAGAGAGTTCCTCTCTGCCGCTGCCGTGACCGCGGCAGCAGGTGTCGCTTCGACGGGCAAGATGATGGGATCATTCGAGCCGCTGCCTGCCGGAACGGACTTGCCAGTCACGCGGATCCGGAAAGTCTACCTTGCGAAGCCGGTTCCAACATGGCCTAAGCCGGACCTTGATGTTGCGGCGGAAGTACGAATGATTGACGAACGGTTGTCTGTACTGGCCGGCCGCATCCCCGGAATACGTCTGGAAGGCGGTGAGCTCTACCGGCTTCCTGAAAATGTGCCGAACTCGGCCGCAGCTCTTGGCCAGCCGGATGGTCTGCTGGTATTCAACCTCACCTCCACAGTGAATTCTCACATCGAACGCCTGGCGTCTTCTGGATTGCCAACGGTGCTCTTCTCCCAACCTTACAGTGGGCATGACTGGTCGGCGGTGCCGGAACTGCGCGCGAAGGGACATCGAATTCTCTGTCTGGCAACAAGCGACTTCAATGAGATGCAATCCGCCCTCAGTCTGATCCGCACCGCGCACCAGATGCGCAATACCAGGATCATTTATGTGAACACATCTCCATTCAACATTCAGGCTGCAGCACGGGTGAAGGAACGGTTGGGCACGGAGGTGCTGCACGTAGGTCCCGATCGTGTCAATGCTTCCTTCCAGTCGATCGAAACGGCTGCAGCTCTGAAGGATGCACGGGAGTGGATCGCCGGGGCCCTGCGGGTGGTGGAGCCCTCGGAGCGTGATATTGCGGACTCGAGCCGCCTGTATCTCGCCCTGCGAAAAATCATGGAGGAGGAGCGAGCTCAAGCGGTCACCATCAACTGTCTCGGTCTCTTTTCCCAGAAGCGGCTCCCCGCCTATCCCTGCCTTGCGTTCTGCAAAATGAACGATCTCGGCCTGGTCGGAGTTTGTGAGGGGGATATGGACTCGACGCTGACGCAGTTAATGTTCACCTACGCCTTTGGCGTTCCGGGTTATGTGAGCGATCCCGTGATCGACACGTCCACGAATACGGTGATACACGCCCACTGTGTCGCCGCAACGCGAATGGATGGACCGGGAGGAGAACGCGCCCCTTACATCATTCGAAGTCACATGGAAGATAACAAAGGAGCCTCGCTGCAGGTCAAGATGCGCACGGGACAGGTGATCACAATGGCCAAACTCATCCGCCAGGATACGATGCTGATATCTACCGGGACCATCACCGACAACCCGGAATCGGATCGTGGTTGCCGCACGAAGATTGCGACCAAAGTGGCAGACGCACGGAAACTCCTGGAAGGCTACGAAGGAGGCCTGCACCGCGTGATCTTCTATGGCGATCGAGTCCGCACAATCCGCGACCTGGGCAGCCTCATGCAATTCAAGGTAGTTGAGGAATGCTAGGAAATGGTGCCGAAGCGACCACGGACGATCCCGCGTGGCGAATAGGCCCGGCGGTCCTTTGACCTTGACCGAAACTTAAGCGCAATCAGGTTTCCAGGCAATCAGGCGCCATAAGGTTACGGGAGGTCTGTGATCCTTTACTGCGCGAGATCCGGATGATTTTTCCCATTGCTTCTCGAGACAATCCGCAGGAATGTCTCTGCGGGCCTCTTATTTTGCCCACCCCAGAGAATCTCGCTTGGCCGCGTAGTGCCCGCCCAAATTCAGGGCAATGGCGCGTTCGCAGAGTTTCAGGGCAGCTTGGAAGTCCCCCAGCTCGGTGTAGGCTTGGATACCCCTCTCGAAACAGGTCATTCCCTCCAGCATTTCGCGATACTCATGTGGGAAGGCCGCCTCAAGGTCCGGCAGAAGGCTCAGCGATAAACCTACAGAGACAGAGCAGTCTTCCCACAACCTGCACTGGGCTTGGGCCTCTGCCAACAGGTCGTATGCAACCGCCTTTACCGCGTTGGGCATGCTCGCCTGCCCCTCGAAGGCGCGGCGCAGATATTTCAGGGCGGATTCCGGCCCCCCGAATGCAGCCTCGCGGTGACCCGCCAGCAGATCTCTCAGGAAGTCCTTGACCGACTTGCGGATGGGTTCCTGTCGCTTCCCCATGAGCCCTCCGTATGTATGCATGGAACGAGGATTACTTAATACCACGTTTCATTTTGCAGTCAACCGCCGCCGTAGGATCGCTGAACGACGCGAGCCGGCTTGATCCTTGGGATACGATTTTGATGTCCAGGAGATTTGGCCTGGCAAACTGCACCAAACCTATCCCGGGATTCAGAAATCTTCGAGACAACTATCCGGGGCGCATGCCTTGCTGGAATGTCCGATATTCTCACCCAGGTGCAGCGGATTCGGCTACCCTGGCGCTAACCGATTCGACTATAATCAGGCCGAATTCACGCCTTTCTGATTGCAGCGCGCACATTGCCAGTGGAGGCCTTCTCCATGATTGGCGGTACCGTTTCGCACGATCAGATCCTCCACAAATTCAGTCATGACACCGGACAGCTTGCCCACATCAAACGCCAAGCAGAATTCTGGCAACTGCAGGAACTGCAGCGGGGGTAGCAGCAATGGATCCGGAACGGTGGAAGCAAATCAGTAAGGTCTATCACTCGGCTCTGAAACTCGAGTCCGATCAGCGGGAGGCATTTCTTGAAGAAGGCTGCGGCGGCGATGAGTCCCTCCTCAAAGAAGTGGAATCGCTCCTCGCGTGCGACGGCCGGGCTGAACAATTTATTGAAAATCCTGCCATGGACCTGGCTGCCCAGGTCATGGCCAGGGATCGGGGAAATACGAACTCCGAAAGCCGGATAGGTCAGAGTCTGGCTCACTATCGCATCCTCGAAAAGATCGGGGAAGGCGGAATGGGGGTCGTCTATCGTGCGAAGGACACCCGTCTCGATCGCCAGGTGGCCATCAAAGCGCTGCCTGATGTTTTCGCTGCAGATCCAGATCGACTGGCCAGGTTCGAGCGCGAGGCCAAGATTCTGGCCACGCTCAATCACCCGAACATCGCCGCCATTCACGGCCTTGAAGAGTCCGATGGCAAACGCTTCCTGGTTCTGGAACTGGTTGAGGGAAAGACGCTGGCCGAACGGCTGAAAAAGGGGAGGATCCCGCTGGATGAGACGCTCGAAATCTGCCATCAGATTGCCGTCGGGCTTGAAGCGGCGCATGAAAAAGGCATCATCCACCGAGACCTGAAGCCGTCCAATATCAAGCTCACGCCGGAAGGAAAGGTCAAGATCCTGGACTTCGGGCTGGCTCGGGTATTCCTGAATCAGCATTCGGAGCCTGACCCGGTGCAATCGTCGGGTGAGGCAGAGTCGATGACGCGCCCAGGTGTCGTGCTCGGTACGGCGACTTACATGAGTCCTGAACAAGCTAATGCCAAGCCGGTAGACAAGCGGACGGACATTTGGGCATTCGGTTGCCTTTTATATGAATGCCTGACTGGAGCACCCCCCTTTGGAGGAGAGACGGTCACCGAGATTCTGGCTGCGGTAATCCGGGAAGAGCCGAATTGGGACGCGCTGCCGCCGATGACGCCTCGCATCATTCGAAGACTTATTCGAGCGCTGCCTGCGAAAGAATGCACATGAGAGGATGCACGATATCGCGGACGCTCGCTTTGAGATCGAGGATGGCCTGAAGGAGCCAAAAGGAGCCGTGCCCGTCAACAAGCCTGGGGTGCAAGGAAAGCGGCAGCGCGCAGCGCTGGTTTTGACTGGCTGCCTTATCCTTACAATCGTGGGAGGCATTCTTTATTGGCGTGTTTTTATGCAGCCGCGAGCTTACATTTTGCCAGTTGAACGTTTGCACGTGGCGCTGACCGGTACGGGGCTTTCGCCTCCTACCGAAGTGGCGATTTCGCCTGACGGCATGACAATCGTTTTTCGCGCGACGGAGGGGGAGCAATCGCGACTCTACGTCCGCGGCCTCCACGATTGGGGAATCAGAGCATTGGAAGGTACCGAAGGTGCCTCCAATCCCTGTTTTTCGCCCGATGGCGAATCGGTGGCCTTCATGTCGACAAAAGGCCTCCAGCGCGTTCAGGTAAAAGGCGGGGCGCCTGTGTCCATCCTGGCAAACGCCGTCTCTGACCGTGTGGCCGAGGGTGGCATGAGTTGGAATCGCGATGGAATCATTTTGTTCTCCCAGAGGGCAACACAATACGTTGGAGTATGGAGTGTGCCGGCCAAGGGTGGGGCGCCGGAGTTGTTGGTCGCGCCGGATAAGGACAGCGGCGTGTATTATCTCTGGCCTCAAATGCTTCCTGACGGCCATGCGGTTTTGTTCACTATCATGGACCGTGGGCGTACCAGTATAGCTGCCTTCTCGCTCCGAGAGGGCAAATTGACGACGCTGGTGGGAGAGGGATCTAAGGCCCGCTACCTTCCGGTCACAGGCCATTTGATCTACCAATCGGAAGGCCACATGTTTGGCGTTCCTTTTGATCCGCAAAAACTGGCACTTCTGGGCGAGCCGAATCCGGCAGCGCTGGATTTGAGCGATACCCGGCCGACGGCTGGCGCATTTGACATTTCGCTTACGGGCAGCCTTGTTTACGTTCCCGCCACCACTGCGAGCCTGGTATGGAAAGATCGGAACGAGGTTGCGACGCCGCTCCCGCTAAAGTTGGAGGGACGATCGGGTATTCTTGATCTCTCTCCCGACGGTCACCACGCTGTCTTTACTCTTGCGAGGGGCTCGGCGGTTCAGTTGTACACTGCAAACCTCGACGGCGATATCGCCCTAACCCGGCTTACAACGGGCGACGCCGATACATTCGGTGTGTTCACGCCCGATGGAAAGGAGATACTGTTCACCTCAGCCGCCATGGACGGCCGCTACAACATCTTTTCCACTCGCGCGGATGGAAGCGGTCTGCCTATCCGACAGACGAACAGCCCTAATTGGCAGAAAGCGACGTCGGTTGGACCGGGTTCCCCGGGAGATGTCTTTTTGTTCAACGAAATGGTGTCCGGCAGCATTGACATCCGTCAGCAGCGTTTGGGTAGCCCGGAAACGGCGCGCTCGATTATCGAGACGCCAGCTGACGAGTTGGAGGGCGCTTTCTCTCCCGATGGCCACTGGATTGCCTATGAATCAAATGCCTCGGGCCATTATGAAGTCTACGTGAAAGGATACCCGGATGGGCCGAGGAGAGTAGTATCCATAAACGGCGGCCGGCGGCCGGTTTGGAATCCACGGGGCGGTGAGCTTTTCTATCAGATTTCGACGGCGGTTTTCGCCGTGCAGATTGTAAACGGCGTCCGCGTAGGCGTCCCGCGGCGGCTTTTCGAACGGTCGGACGCACTCGAACGCAACTGGGACGTGGCACCGGATGGGGAGCGATTTCTCGTGGCTCAGAACACACGCCCGCCGCAAATCAACGTCATCACCAACTGGATCGAGGAGCTCAAGCGCCTCTGCCCCACCAAATGAGGGCAGCTGACCACAATCCGTTTTCCATATAACTCTGACCAAACAGCGATGCCGAAATGCTCCTGAACCCAGAGTTCCAGCGATGTTCCGATACTTCGAAAAGTGATCTCGGAAGGCATGCGCCGCAAATCCTTCCAGCCACCGCGGCATCCGTAACGGCCAATAAAAACCCAGAGTCCACGGAATGCCGAAGAATTTTCCGGCGGAGGGAGCTGTGCACGCGGAGATCGGTGCCGGTTTACTTCAGTTGTAAACCACGTTTGCGGGTCGGATCCAGAGGAAGGAGCCCCTGCACGACGCCAACCGCGCGGGAATCAGGAGAGCTTTCATCGCCTCAAACAATCCTCGATTTTAGTTCCTCTTCACCAGCGCAATGCCCAAAGCGGGGATGTCTGCCTATCAAGGATTCGCCACTCGGAACCACGATATCGGCAGCCATGCCGGGTTTGAGGATCCCGCGATCCGATAAGCCCATCCGGGAAGCAGGCAAAGATGTCATCTTCCGGATGGCCTCTTCCAGGCTCAGAAGTTTTTCTTCACGAACATATTTGCCAAGAATTCGCGTGGCAGAGCCCCAGGCCCGGGGATGGGAACCTATCTGGGCGAGGGGCCCGTCCGCAGCCACTCCCGCGGAATCCGTGCAGAGGGAAACCAATGGGTGCCGAAGTGCGGCGCGGACATCGCGTTCGTCCATAATAAAATAAATTCCATGGGGCACGGTGCCCTCGGCGGCTACCAGGTCCAACAGGACATCTACCGGGTCTTTTTTCTCCCCAGCCCCAATCTGCGCCAGCGTCTTGCCTTGGTACTTCTTGAGTTCCGGCCGATAAACCGCGGCTACGAGGACTCCCGTCGCTCTTCCGGCACCGAGATATGGATTTTCCCGGCCGGGAACAGGGGTAAGAATTTCCGTCTTGATCTGGGCGCGCGTCGCAGCATCTTTGAGGCGCGAGATCAGTTTCTCGTGGCCGCCTTCACGCGCCCAGAGCGGCAGATTGCTGTCGAGTTGATTCGAGCTGCCCGCATAGGGATACTGGTTGGCGGAGATGTCGATTCCCTGTGCGCGCGCCTGCTCGATGCGGGACAGCACGGCCGGCATGCGCCCCCAATTCTGTTTATAGGCCGTCTTGAGGTGATGAATGAGAGCCGGGATGCGTGCCTCACGTGCGATGCGGAAAACTTCGTCCAGGCTCTGATCGATCCCATTACCTTCAGAACGCTGGTGAGTGGCATATATCCCGCCATAGCGAGCCGCGACACTAGCGAGCGCGATGAGCTCGTCGGTCGCAGCAAATCCGTCTGGCATATAGATAAGCGAAGCTGAAAGCCCGAATGCGCCCGCCTCCATCGCTTCGGCGACCTGGGCTTCCATCTCGCGCATCTCCGCCGCCGTCGGAGGCCTGTTGTCCCGGCCAATCACCGACTCCCGAACGCCGCCGGCGCTGATAAAGGTTCCAAGGTTGATACAGGACTGATTCTCTTCGAACAGCTTGAAATAGCCGCGCAGATCGGTCCAGTCCGGAACGCCGAGCTGGTCGTAGACCTCCTTGCGGGCTGAAAGCCTCCGGGCATTCCGGTGCGCTGCGCTGGAATAGCTGACCTCTCCAGTAATTTCCGTTGTGATCCCCTGAGTGATTTTACTGGCCACCCGATTGTCGGTGAGAACGTTGAATTCGGATTGGCCGAGCAGGTCAATGAAACCGGGAGCGATGACGAGATTGGATGCGTCCACGCGGCGTGTTGCGATGACCTTGCTGAGATCCCCGATGATGGCGACCTTGTCGCCCGCAATGCATACATCGGCGCGAAACCAGGGAGCTCCGGTGCCATCCACCACGCGGCCGCCCGAAAATAGCAACTCACAGTTTTGGCTGGGACCGGGCTGTGCGGCAAGAGTGCCAGGAATTAGCAAAAGGAATACGAGCGATAAGTACGCTTTTGTCATAGACCGGATCCCGCGCTCCGTTCAAAATGGATCGTATTGCGGTCTAAGCTTTATTAAAGCAGCCGAGACCGCGATTATCGACTTTATGGAGAATGCCTCAATGGTATGCGCATTTGGCTGTCTGAGGCATCCAAAGATAGTTCTATTATAAACTGGCTCCCACGCCACTCGATAGTTGAATCGACGGCAATTGGCATAGTATCGGCCGTGAAAATGGCGCCTATGGTCACCTGAAAGGATGATCATAAAAGCAAATACCTGCCTTTTTCATTTGATCTGTCCGTAGACGCACGGTAAATTCGGATCCAACAATCAGAAGCGAATAATCCATCATCTAAGGATTACCTGGCTTGCGAAAGGGGAGGTCCTCCCTCATGATGTCTCGAAGGCATTTCCTCTCCTCTGTTGGCGGTGCTGCGCTGGCCGGCGCACCAAATCGGCGGCCCAATATGGTCGTTATTCTAATGGATGACCTCCGCTGGGATGAATTGCGCTGCACCGGCCATCCTTTCGCCCTTACACCGAACCTGGACAGGATTGCCGCGGAAGGCGCCACCTTTCGTAACGCATTTGTCACTTCGCCACTCTGTTCCCCTAGCCGCGCCTGTTTTCTCACCGGCCAATACGCTCACACACACGGCATCACCGACAATACCGATCACAGTCCAGCAAGCCACCGGCTGGTGACATTTCCCCGGCTGCTGCAAGAAAACGGCTATGAGACGGCATTCGTGGGCAAGTGGCACATGGGGATCGACGACAGTCCGCGACCCGGTTTTGATCACTGGGTAGGTTTCCCGGGCCAGGGCACCTACTTCGATCCGGAATTCAATGTCGACGGCCGTCACGAGAAAAGGACCGGCTATACAACAGATCTCCTGGCACAATACGCCATGGAGGCGCTCTCGCAACAACGCTCCAAGCCTTTCTGTTTATGGATGGCTCACAAGGCCGTGCACCCAGAGGCAATCCAATACGCCGATGGCAGCATCAGCGATCCCAATGGCGGCAAGTTTATCCCGCCCGAGCGGCACAAAACGCTTTATGCCGGCGTGCCGGTGCTGCGCCGGCCCAACGCCGGTCAACCACCCAACGATAAGCCGGCTTTATTGAGGAAAATCGGCGACCTGCCTCCGCTCGGCCCCGGGACTGGTACCGATGACGAAACCATCCGGAACCGGGCCCGAATGCTAAAAGCCGTGGACGAAGGCGTAGGCCAGATCCGGAAGGCTCTGGAGCGAACTGGACAGCTGGACAACACGGTCTTCGTATTCACCAGCGACGAAGGCTACTTTTTCGGTGAGCATGGGCTGAGCATCGAGCGCCGGCTAGCCTACGAAGAGTCGATTCGCATTCCCATGATTATTCGCTACCCGAAATGGATCCGGGGCGGCTCCAGGATCGATGCCATGGCACTCAGCATCGACCTCGCGCCGACTCTCCTGGACGTCGGGGGCGTGAGGCCCCCTGATGCCATGCAGGGACGCTCCCTGCTGCCGTTGCTCCGGGGTGAAAAAACGGAGCGGCGCAAGTCGTTCCTGATCGAATACTTCTCCGACCGCACGATGCAGCGGATGCTCAACATGGGATACCAGGCAGTGCGAACCGACCGTTGGAAGTACATCCGCTATACTGACCTCCAGGGCATGGATGAGCTGTACGATCTGCAGGCCGATCCCTACGAGATGCGCAACCTGATTGGAGAGAAGTCCGCGAGCGCCGACCTGGATTTCCTGCAGGCGGAGTTGCAGCGTCTGCTGAGCCCTTAACGTCAGTGGGGCGAAGCCGATCTTGCAGGGGCTCGCAAATTGAATTTTCCGGCCGGAGACACAAAAATGGCCTTGGCTAACGGAGCATTACTGGGTCCCTATCAAATCGTCGCGCGGGTTGGCGCCGGCGGGATGGGAGAGGTGTACCGGGCGCGAGACACGCGGCTTGGGCGGGAGGTGGCGATCAAGGTATCGACCGCGCAATTCAGCGAGCGATTCGAGCGGGAGGCGCGGGCGATCGCGCAGCTGACCCACTCGAACATCTGCCGCCTTTACGACGTAGGTCCCGATTACATCGTCATGGAGTATATCGAAGGGATTCCTTTGAGGGGACCGCTGCCGATCGGCAAAGTGGTCGAATACGCCGGTCAGATACTGGATGCGCTGGATGCGGCGCACCGCAAGGGGATCACGCATCGGGACCTCAAGCCTGACAATATTCTGGTCACGAAGTCGGGGGTCAAGCTGCTCGATTTCGGGTTGGCAAAGCATCAAGGGGCGCCGATCGGGGAAAGCGAGACCACGGCAGACAAGGCGCTGACTGGGAAGGGACAGATCCTGGGCACACTGCAATATATGTCACCTGAGCAGCTGCAGGGGAAAGAAGCGGACGGGCGCAGCGATTTGTTCAGTGTGGGTTGCGTTTTGTACGAAATGCTCACCGGGAGGCGGGCGTTTGAAGGAGAGAGCGCGGCAAGCGTGATCGCAGCGATCCTGGAGCGAGAACCCGCGCCGCTGGACATCGCACCTCCGCTGGACCGCGTCATCCGAACCTGCCTGGCAAAAGATCCGGATCAGAGATTCCAGACGGCGCCCGATCTCAAACGCGCGCTGCAGTGGGCGATGTTGCCCGAAGCGGCGCCGGAGCCGGCGCCCGTGCGCGCATACCCCTGGTTCCGGGTGGCTCTCGTTTTGACCGCCATGGTTGTGCTCGGTACTCTCGGCGGTTACATGATGTCGAGCTTTCGCCGGCCTCCCGCCGGCGAGGAGGGCGCAATTCGGCTCGAGCTTACCCCACCCGAGGGGAGCCAGTTTGTTTTTGGCAGCAATGTGGGGGGAATCGCACTGTCCCCCAACGGCCGAGTGGCTGCGTATGTCGTTTCAGTCCAAGGGAAGACCGGCTTGTGGATACGGCCGCTCGATGCCTCCTCGGCAAAACTGCTTCCCGGTACGGAGGGCGCAGCCAATCCCTTCTGGTCTCCTGACAGTAAGACGATCGGGTTTTGGGCCACGGGCAAGCTGCAGCGGATTGAGATTGCGGGTGGTGAACCTCAGACTATCTGCGATCAGTTGGGGCGAGGCGGAGCCTGGACCAGCGACCATCGCATCCTGTTTGGCTCAACGGCAGAGGCCCTATTTATAGTCCCTGAATCCGGAGGGACTCCGTCCTTGCTGACGCACCTCGATACCTCGCGGGGCGAAGGCGCCCATCGTTGGCCGCAGGCGCTTCCCGGCGGGAACTTCCTGTATTGGGTTCAGGGGAAGCGCGAAATTCAGGGAACCTATGCGGCTTCCCTTGCCAAACCAACTGGGGGCAGACTGCTGGTGCAGACGGACACAGGCGGACTATATGCATCGGGAGCCGATGGAAAGGGTTTTCTGATATGGCTTCGTGGCGGGGTGCTCGTTGCCCAGGAAATGGATCCATCTTCCCTGACGCTCGACGGGGAGATACATCCCATAGCCGATCCGGTGACCAGCTTCGCCATCACGGGCCAGACAAATATCGCGGCCTCGGCCAGCGGATCATTATTGTACAGTGCGTTCAACACCAGAGGGCAGTCTGCCTGGTTTGACCGTTCAGGGAAGCTGCTGAGCGTTCTCGGCGAACCGGGTGAGTACTATATGAGCCGGATCTCCCCCAATGGAAGCCGCATCGTAGCCTCGAAGGGTCGGCCCGGCGGCACCGATCTCTGGCTGTTGGATGCAGAACGTGGCATTTCCAACCGGTTCACCTTCAGCACGGTCTGTAATCATCCCATTTGGAGCCCCGACGGCCGCACGATTCTTTATATGGACAGTGCCGACGGCACCCGGAACCTGGCTCTTAAGGATTCCGGCGGTTCGGGGGCCGCACGGTTTCTCACCCATTCGCCGAACGCCAAATTTGCGACCGACTGGTCCCGCAACGGACGCTGGGTTTTGTACTACGAACTCGGCAGCGGCACCGGCCGTGACATGTGGGTTCTCTCCATGGAACGGGAAGGAGAGGCTCCGGTAGCGTCCAAATATCTGGTCACGTCTTTCAATGAGTCGATGGGGCGTTTCTCCACCGAACTTGACCCCCGCTGGGTGGCCTACCAGTCCAACGAATCCGGACGGGACGAGGTCTACATTGACTCTTATCCGCAGCCGCGCAACAAGATCAGGATTTCAAAGGAGGGTGGTGTTTATCCCCAGTGGGGCGCCGGCGGCCGCGAGCTGTTCTACATGTCGCCGGGCACGAAGCTGATGGTGGTGGATCTGAAAATGACAGAAAATTCCGTGGAGCCATCGGCCCCGCGGGAACTCTTCCGACTGCCCATAGACGATAATGGCTACCTTCCGTTTGATACGGCGCCTGATGGAAAGCGCTTCCTGGTGCGGGCCACGCCGGAAAAGGATTCCTCACAGCCCCTGAGCGTCATTATCAACTGGCCGGCGCTGCTCAAGAATGCAAGTAAGTAAAGGTCGCGCAGAATTGATAATCAGTAGCCACTATTTTCTTTGGAGACAAGCCACCCGCCGATTACAATCCGTTCCAACTCCGGCAACGTCCGCCGACTGCAAGGCGGCCAAAAACCATTTGAAAGGAAAGCAGGCATGCGTTTGACATTTCGCACGGTGCAATTATTCTTCATTGCAGGATGGATGCTGTCGTGCGCGCCTGAGATGCTCGCTCAGGCCGGACGCATGGAAATCACCCCGGTCCAGACCTTGACCTTGTCTGCGCAGCAATTCCTTACAGGTTCGCAGGAGGGAAAGCCGGCTCTGATTAGCGGCGAACTGCGCCTGCCTCTCACCGGCAATGGCAGACTTCCGGCTGTCCTGCTTGTACATGGCTCTCAGGGCCTTCGCCCCAACATTGATATCTGGGCAAACCAGTTCAATAGTATGGGCATCGCGGTTTTCATCCTCGATACGTTCACCGGCCGCGGCATTATCAATACCGTGGAGGACCAGTCCCAGCTTCACGAACTGGCCATGATGTACGATTCCTTCCGCGCTCTCGAATGGCTCGGGCGGCATCCGCGCATCGATCCGAATCGGATTGCGATCATGGGGTTTTCGAAAGGCGGGCTGGCGGCGGTGTATTCCGGAGTTGCCCGGTTCAACAAATTGCACGGCACACCCGGCCTTACTTTTGCCGCCCACATCGGAATATATGCACCCTGCAATACAACCTTCATCGACGAGACGGTGACCACCGGCAAGCCGCTGCGACTTTTTCACGGTGCATCCGATGATCTCGTGCAGCCCGGTCCCTGTCGCGCCTACATCGAGCGTCTGCGCGCAGCCGGGCGTGATGCATCTATCACCGAATATGCAGACGCCTGGCATACCTTTGATACCCCGGGCCCGGCCCTCGCCGATCGAAAAGGTCCCAACCGCGGCGCCTGCCGGACCGAAGAGCACGCTGACGGCCTTATATATAATAGCGAGACCGGCAAGCCTTTTTCGTTCGAAGATCCATGCGTGAAGCAGCTTGGACATCGCGGCTATTCCCCGGATGCGCACGCAAAAAGCCTGCGTGATGTCAGCACATTTCTAGGTGGCCTATTCGGGCTCAGGCAGTAGATATAGCCGGTCCCTTGGGTGAGAGCTCGGCAAGGACCTTGTTAGGTGCGAAATGGCAAACAGCTTTTCTACCTGTGGCCGAATCAGGTGTGGGTTGTGGATGTTCACACCGACGGTGCTTTCGCCACCAGCAAGCCTCGCCTGCTTTTCGAGAAACCCGGATTCGGATCCGACGCCTCTCCAATACGCGGCTATGACCTGTCGCTGGACGGGCAGCGATTTCTTATGGTCAAGGACGAACAGAGGAAGCCCACCCCCGTCACCGAGTTGGTCCTCATTCAGAACTGGTATGAGGAAGTAAAGCGCATGCTTCCCGTCCAGTGAGGACTGCCGTCGGGGTTATCAACACAGTCAAGCTGCGGGACATTTATCGAAATTCATAACAATCACATCTGGAATTCAAAGGGCTCAACATGAAATACAGGATTCTCTTCTCCTTGCTGCTCTTCGTACTTTTCGCCGCTGTGCATGCCGGCGCGCAAACATCCCTGAATGCCATGATTGACAGGGAAATCAGTTCGCTGCTGGTCATCTATAAGACTCTGCACGCGGCGCCCGAACTTTCCCACCATGAGGAAAAGACTTCGGCTTTGGTGGCGAAGGAATTGAGATCCCTCGGATATGCGGTCACCGATCATGTAGGAAAGTACGCCAGGCCGGAGATAGTTGGATACGGAGTGGTGGCGGTGCTGAAAAACGGCCCCGGTCCGACCGTACTCGTTCGGGCGGATATGGATGCGCTGCCGGTTGAAGAAAAAACCGGGCTTCCCTACGCCAGCAAAGTAAGGGCAAAAGATGATTCCGGACAGGAAGTCCCAGTGATGCATGCCTGCGGGCATGACATTCACACTACCTCGCTGCTCGGCACGGCGAAGATGCTGATGCAGCTAAAAGATCAATGGCATGGAACGCTCGTATTTGTCGGGCAACCCGCCGAAGAAAAGATTGATGGCGCCCGGGCGATGCTCGCCGATGGCCTTTATACCAGGTTTCCCAAGCCTGATTATGCGCTTGCGCTGCATGATGATCCCAAATTGGATGCGGGGACCGTCGGATATACCAAGGAATACGTCAATGCCAGTTCAACTTCGGTTGATATCACCATTCGGGGGGTAGGCTCCCACGGGGCAAGGCCGAACGAAGGAAAGGATCCGATTGTGATTGCAGCACAGGTCATTTTGGCCCTGCAGACTATCGTGAGCCGTGAGAAGTCGCCCCTGGATATGGCCGTGATCACGGTAGGCTCCATTCATGGCGGGACCGTGCGGAATATTATTCCGGACGAGGTAAAGTTGCTCCTGACAGTGCGTACTTTCAAAGCAGAGGTAGGGAAGAATATCCTTGCCGCCATCGAAAGGATTGCCAGGAATATTGCCCTGGCTGCAGGAATTCCTGAGGATCGCGCACCGATAGTCGCGGTCAGCGACGAGGAGAAAGCCGATCCCGTATACAATGATCCCGTCCTGGCGGAGCGGCTGGCAAAGGCCCTCCAAAGGACTCTCGGTTCGAGTAATGTGTTGCTGCTGGAACCAAGAACTGGCAGTGAAGATTTCAGCGAATTCGGGCTGAGCGGACATGTGATCCCGTCATTCATGTTCAGGGTGGGGACGAGCGATCCAGCACTTCTGGTAAAGAGCCGCCTGACGGGCGTGCCTCTCCCTAGTACGCACTCGCCTTTGTTTGCTCCTCTGCCGGAGCCGACCATCCGGACAGCCGTCAAGAGCATGACCTCCGCGGTCCTCGAATTAATGAAAAAGTAAGAATTGGAGAGACAAAAGAGCCGCGTCAATGGATTTGCAGACATGGTTTTTTGCCTGATGATCCAATGCATTGGAGGCCTGGGGAGGTATTGGGTGAAGTCTGGGTTTTTCACGATCCTGTCGCTGCTCGGAATTTTAGTAGCGTCTCAAAGCAACGCAGCAAATCCGTCACAGCTCACCGTCATCATGTCCGGGGGCTTTGCGAGTGCTTTTCAGGAACTCCGGCCTGAATTCGAAAAAGCATCCGGAATTTCGATCGCCACGGTGATCAGAGGAGCCTCACAGGGAAGTGGTCCCGATACCATCCCGGCGCAGCTGCGGCGGGGCGTATATGCCGACGTGGTGATCATGTCCAGAGAGGGGCTCCACGAAATGAAAACAGAGGGCCGGATAGCCCCCGGATCCGACATCGACCTGGCTACAACCCTGCTGGGTGCGGGTGTCCACGCCGGGGCCGCCAGGCCGGACATCAGCACCGTCGAAGCCTTTAAGCGGGCGATGCTGTCGGCTAAATCGGTTGCGGGCACCAGCACCAGCGCCATTTACCTTAAGACGAAGCTCTTTCCGAGGCTGGGAATCGCGGATGAGATGGCCCCCAAAATGGTGACCGCCGGCGCGGCAGCTTTCATCAAAGGAGATTTTGAAATCGCGCTGCTGCCAAAAAGCGAACTCCTCGCTCCGGGCATCGATTTTGTAGGCACCCTCCCTCAGGAAATCCAGCTTGCCATGGTGTTTTCCGCTGCTGTGATGACAGGTTCGAAGGAAATCGGCGAATCCAAAAAGCTGGTTTCCTTCCTGGCATCTGAAAAGGCCAGACCGGCTATTGAGAGGAGCGGAATGGAGCCGTCGCGATCGCGATGATGCGAATTTTGAATCCCGTCGCCCATTTGCGCATGGAGATGGGGGAGCATCAGGCTGCGATCGCCCCGAGGATCGCGACCTTATTTCTGGAGAGTTATCGGGAACTCGTGCCCGATTTGCTGCATGCGCGAATTGGGACTGTTTTCGGTCTGCGAAGCGGTTTCAAATGCCTCCAGTGGAGGCTAAAATCTACCTTCTCGGTTGGTTGTTACCGTCAGTCCCTATATCGCCCGCATCGAAGGAAGAGTATCAGACTGCTTACGGGACATGACATTGCCCCCTGAAGAGAGAATGGACTATGAAAACCGAAATGAAAAGAAGGGACTTTTTAAAGTATTCCGCCGCAGCCGGCATCTTGGCTACGACGGAAGGAAGCAGCCAATCTCGGGCGGCGGCAACGGAAACGCCCGAAGTAACCAAGTAGAGAAAGTGACGATCTGGGTCCTGACCGACAATTATTATGATTCGACCAGACTTGATACCAGGATCGCCAAACGCTATCGCTCCGGCCTGGGAAAAGCGATCCATGCCGAACACGGGGTTGCCTACTATATCGAAACAGTCGTGGGTTCGCAGACGAGCGCCTGCATGTTCGACTATGGGCGCTACACTGCCGGCATCCTGAACAACCTCGATCTCTTGGGAATTGACATCGGAAAGTCCATGGCGTTCGCCTTAAGCCACGGGCACCATGATCACTATACGGCTGCAACTGGGATCATCCAACGTCATCAATCCCGAATTTCCCCCGGGACCCCATTCTATGCGGGAGAAGAGGCTTTCTCACACAGGTATTCGATTCGTGCCGGCGAAAAGGAAGTTGAGGATTATGGACAATTTCAGAAATCCGACCTCGAGACTCTTGGCCTTAGAGTGATCGAAGTTAAATCCGCCACCCAGATCATTCCAGGCGCATTTCTTACAGGAAACATCGCCCGAATCACTCCCTACGAAAAGGTGCCGGCATCGCTTCTGATCCAGCGTGGAGAAAAACCCGAACCAGACGACCTCCGCGGGGAGCAGGGACTTTTTATTAATGTAAAAGGAAAGGGGCTGGTCGTACTTTCCGGATGTGCCCATGCCGGCATGGTCAATACCGTCAGGCAGGCGCAGCGAGTTTCGGGGACACAAAAGGTGCACGCGATCCTGGGAGGGCTTCATTTGACGAACGCAAAGCCCAAACTCATCCAAAGCACCGTCGAAGACATCAAGGCAATGAAGCCTGATTACATAGTCCCGATGCATTGCAGCGGCTTCGAGGCCATGGCAGCTTTCAGCAGGGAGATGCCCAGCGAGTTCGCAGTCAATACGGCCGGAACCCGGTATACCTTTACGGCTTAGGCATTCCTGTGAAGCCGGCCAGGTTATCGAGTAAGATGCTCCCTATTGTCTGGGCAAAAAGTGACCCTAAATAAGGTGAACGAAGAGTTTAAACGCGCCATCGGACAATTCTTGTGAAGCTTTGCGGAACCCGTTGCCGGCGGGGAACCAGCCGTTGGATTGCTTAATTTCGGGAAAGAGGGTTGCCTTTCATTGCACCCTCCTTTTCGCCGTGTTGGTCCCCAAGCAAATGTCGCCGGCGTCCGGTAGCCCAACGCCTGATGCGACCCTCCCACCTGGATCTACGAAAGGTTAGGACGGTTTACCCCTCTCACTCGCAGACCCGTAACCTGGGTTCCCCTTTTGCTGGTTTCAGGAGGCTTTTCGGCGCTCCTGGCTTCTATGATCCCTGCTTGAAGCAGCCCCAGAAAGAAGAGCCGCCCCCGAGGAGCGGCCCTGGAATGAAAATGGACGAGCTGGATGAATCCTGCCGCTTCTTTGTGCGCTTTACTGGGAAAACAGGATTGCCACACCCTGTACAGAGGTTGGGTTTGGGAACCGCCTCCTCCGACGATTTTTGTAAATCTCATATGGCGGCAAATGCGAGGGAGGGGATGCCCAGCGGAACCGCCGTAACGGATTTTGCTTTTGGCGCGATGGATTTGGGGAGGAACGCTCACCGGAGCGATATGCAACTGGGGCGTGTTCCTGTACGGGAACTTAGAATGTTTTAATAGAGTTTTAATGTAGGTCCCCTCGAAAACGAATGTCAACGAAAAAGGCCGTTTTTAATCTTGCCTTGGGGGTGATCCTCCCGGACCGGCTCGGCGCAGTGCAGAAGTCCTTTCAAAAAGGACACTCTCTCCCCGGCTCTGGGAATCCATCACTCCCTCCTCGGTTGGCAATTGAAAGGTCTGAGGCCCAATCATCCGTCGCTTTTTAAAACAGCCACACCCAAAAGCGTTTCTAATCTGAAGGATTAAGAACTTTTAATAATTTATGATTTGCTCGTCCTAAATCGTGTTAAAGTGGGTGCCACATTGTGGGTGACCACCCGCTTCCAGGCGAGAATTTCAAAACCAGAAAGGTCAAAGACACTATGCGAAGTTTCGTGGCAAAGTTATTCGTTGGAGTGGCGATTACGGCAGTCGGGGCATTTGGGGCTGACAGTTCACTTGGGACATGGAAATACAATGCGGCAAAATCCAAAACCACAAGCTCAAACCCGATCAAGAGCCAAACCGATGTGCGGGCGGCAACCCCTGACGGTGGAGTAAAGGTGACAAGGACTGGACAATTGATGGATGGTACTCCCATCAATTTAAGCTATACCTGCAAGTACGATGGGAAGGAATGCCCTGTTACGGGAGGAGCGTTTGACACCATTTCCATAAAAAGAATCGACGATTATACGGTGAGCTATGTAGCAAAAAAGACTGGCGGTAAGTATCACATGACCGGTCGAACAGTAATTTCCAAGGACGGTAAAACCAGGACGCAAACTGCTTCCGGGACTGATGCTGAAGGCAAGCCTGTATCCAGCACAACAGTTTTCGACAAGCAGTAGCGAGATTAAAATGGGCATTCCAACAACTGGGATGCCCTGTTTCTATTATGTGGTCAATCAAGGAGAATTACGTGAGAAATGTGATAACGGAGCTGTTGGGCACCCTCGCCTATATGTCCTCCGGAACAAACCCGGGGCCAACAGTTGGACAGCCGCAGCGACATTTTTTCCTTCGGATGATCCTCTTCGAGTATCACATCTGTAAATTCTTGTTTTTCAGGCAAGATTTATTGAATCGTGAAAACGGTGGTGAAAGCAACAAGTTCGCAGTTCTCAGTATCAGTTCGCAGTTACTCATGCGACTGCGAACTGAATACTTATAACTGAGAACTGAGAACTCTCAGTCTAATTTGGTTGCGGTCGCAGGCTGCGTCACGATCTTTTCGGGCACCCACCCATTCCGGCACGAGAGTCAGATCGAGACGATCAGCGCAATTCTTCGTGATGTCCCGCCGCCGCTGAATCTGGAAACGATCAAGACCCCTCCAGTGCTTTCGGAAATCCAAGCCGGATCCATGGCCAAGGATTCGACAGATCGCTATCAGAGAACGAAAGAAGTGGAAGATGATCTGCAGCGCCTTAGGGGACAGCTATCACCCCATGAGAAGCCGCGCTGGATTGTCTGGGCGTTCAGCGGAGGAGGGCTGTTGGTCTTGGCGCTGGTCAGCGCCATCGTCTGGATCGGACACCGCGGCTCACAGCCGACACCAACAGCGGTGCACGCCCCCGTGTCTGTTCTGATCGCCGATTTCGACAAGGTAACCGGTGACACAGTTTTCAGCAGACTGCTGGAAAGGGCCCTGGAGGTCGGGTTGGAGGGCGCGTCTTTTATCACCTCCTAAAGCGTCCCACGGCTCGCCAGATCGCCTAGGATCCTGAAAATGCCAACCCTCTTGAGGAATGAAACATCTTGATCGGAGCGAATTGACCGGGAGATGGCGGGATGCAACTCGGTTCAAATCTTGAGCATGGATCGTAGAGCCGAAACTAAAACCGCTAAATCGTTCTCCACGGTATCCCAAAGCAGCTTTGCATCCACTTAAAAGTAGACATGTACCAGGCGGTTTCGCATCGATCGCATCCATGACCATGGAATTTGCGGGTGAGCTTCTTCGATGGAATCCGGAATCCGATTTGCCGCCTCGCCGATGATGATCAGATTCAACTCGACGGCTTTCAGAGTTTTGGCGTCGACGCTGAACGAAGCATAATCCATGCCGCGGGTGAAAGCTTGGATTTCGGTGATCGAGTCCAGTATTGGTCGACTCGTTCCCTCCAGTCCCTAGGCGACACAAAACATTCCTCCATGACTCGGTCACGGATTCGGGGTTTGAGCTGTCCGGGGTTCCCAGGTCCACTTTTCGGCCAAGAATCGTTTCGAGGAAGTCCTGCAGCGCAAAAAATCCAAAATAGCCTGTAGGACGGTCGAACTCCACTAATAGATCCACATCGCTGGCAGGGCCAGCTTCATCGCGAGCGACCGATCCGAACAGCACAAGCGATTTGAAACATCAGATCGGGCCATTTCGCTGCGAGATCCTGATAGGATCCGGATTGCCTGATCACGCTTCATATCTTCATTTTAATACGACAATCCTGCAATGCGCATGTATTTCCCAATTTTGGGGTCAACTTTCCCGCTTTTGAACCAAATCCGGAGAACTCACCCATTAAAGAACTGATAGCCCTGACGTCCCTCATGGGCAGGTATGAACCTCGCCTCATTGAATGCATGGCGGGATGGCTGCAGAAGCACGGGGACCTGGTCAACACTTCGCATATGCACAAACAGATCGCCAATCCTCGTGGCCCAAATCCTCTTCCCGTCTTTTTCATTCAGGGCGATGACAAATTCATTTGTTCATTGGCTGAACTCCTGCAGTGCCGTGCCCGCCCGACCCCGATGATCGGGCCATCTTCGTAAACGGTCCTGCATCCGAGTTCCAGAACGGCCGGCGCTGCATGCACCTGGAGGCTTTTCCATGATGAATTTTTGAGTTTTCCAGAACAACGGCATCTGCTCCAAATCGTCGTGAAAAATCTGACCACTTGCGCTTCAACTCCATTTAAATATTCATGGATAATCCAGGCCACGCCGTCTTCGAACATAAGGGAATCGGAGGGATAGTATCTTGTCCGGATACTCGCCACCGCTCGAGGAGAAAGTCCGCTGGTTCCTGCGGATTGCTTTGTTCTGTGTTACTCTGAACGATACACGAATCACGCCGCCGCATCCGATTTGCGGCGGATCCCAGCGACCTGATTTCGTAACACGAGGACATGATTATGATTTACCTGTTTAGATATGGACTTCTGGCCATCGGCTTCGTTGTATCCCTTGCCTGCGCAGCCCGCTCACCCGTGGCGGCAGCTGAGGGAAACCCTGAGATCCCGGCCCACGGTCGCGCCATTGTCCTGTTCAACGGCACGAACTTTAAAAACTTCGACACCTTCCTCAGACAACAAGGATTGAACAACGATCCCGACCATGTCTTTAGGGTGGAAAACGGAGTCATCCATGTTTCCGGCAAAGAATTCGGCTACTTCATAACGAAGAAGGAATATAAGAACTACTATATGACCGCGGAATTCAAATGGGGCGATGGCACCTTTGGGAGACGCAAGGGAATGGCGCGCGACAGCGGCATCCTCTTCCATATCACAGGGCCACAAAAGGTTTGGCCTACTTCGATCGAGTTCCAGATTCAGGAGGGTGCAACAGGCGATTTCTGGATGACCGACGGGGCGGAATTGACTTCAAAGTCCGGCCAGAAAGCGGCGGGTCCTCCGGGCCGCGCCGCTTCCATTGACAGGTTCGGCAAGGGTCTGTGGAAGGATGAAATCAATTATCGCGACCCCAACGGAGAATTGGAGAAGCCCCACGGAGAGTGGAATTTTCTGGAGCTGGTCGTTCAGGGCGATCGGGTCAGGCAGTGGGTGAACGGAAAGTTCGCGAATGAAGGAACGGGAGCCGTTCCCTCGAAGGGCAAGATTCTGTTCCAGTCCGAAGGCGCGGAGATTTTTTTCCGCAACCTGAAGCTTTACCCTCTGAAGCAGAAGTAGCGGCCAATGAAATCTCGCGGCTTTTCCCCACTCTGTTGTGGATATCAGCGGCGCTACCATCGGAAAATGGGTAGTGCCCCCATTTCTGGTTATCGAGCATGTTTTCCATCCGGTGTGCCTGCCAAATACTTCGTCCAGCCTGAAAATGTTGCACTTTGTCGAATCCGCCTTTTGGTGAGTGCCCTGACCGTGCTCTTAGGAAAAGCGAGAGTCGAGGCGAGCAGCGTGGCCGCTCAAGGCCGATCTTGATTCGTGTGGGTGGTGGATAGTTATGTGGCGCAAAACTCCACAGACCGCGGCAAAATCAGACTCTTTGCGTCGGGACGCCACATAACTGAATTGGCCACATTAAAGGCTCGATCCGAAGAGAATGCGTTGATCATCATCTAATCGTCCTCGGCGAGGAATCACTCCGCCGGATGCTTTCGATCGTATATCGAGCATTATCATCGATCGAGGACGCACTTGGCCTTAGAGAAGGATTAGCCGGAACCTCGTCCCGTGCAGCGGGCGGAGATGGGAAGCGTGATCGAGATCCCGGAAGTCGGTGGTCTTCACCATAGGTACGAACGACGGGCGGCTTGATCGCCCGCCAATTTTCCTTTCTAACACTCTCACCTGGAAACTGAAGGGCCAGGGTGTCCGTTGAGGACCAATTTTTGATTCCGGATCCGCGCCATCGGACTGGTTTAAATGATTCTGCAATCCCCGTAGTTACAATGATCTCACCTGAATGTATTGAATTCCGCTCATATGGGCTTATTGGCAGGGACAACTCGGCAACCGGCTGATAGAGCCGGGGGAAGAAGCGGGCCTGACAACCGGCGAAGTGCTGTGCCGGGAGCGACTGGGTGGCATGCTCCGGTACTACTACCGCAAGGCCGCTTGACCTGGTCTGGCATCTGGCGCCGCGTGCCGCGCAGCATGATCATAGGAAGTGTCCACCGGCTACAGGTCACCTCGCTGACTCGAACGAATAAATCAGACATCGTACCCGGTTGAAGCACAGTTCTGGAATTGCAGTCCCCTGATGTTGACCGAAATTGCGGCGCATTCCCGTTTCCAACCGATTTAGCATCGCACAGTTACAAGACTCCTGAATATCTTCACCATACGCCATGTGGCAGCAGAGTCCATTAACCGGCTTCTGCGCATCGAGATCTCACCCCGAATCATGAAAGACGGTGAGCAATGTTGCATAGAATCGTGAGCCATAGTGACCAGACTGGCGAGATTTCCAAATGCAAAATGGGTGCGTCGGATATTGGGGCAGCAGTTGGCTGCCAAAGAACCTTTGGTCAGAACCTTGAATGGAAGGAAAGTCGCATGAGATGGATTTGGAGCATCCTGCTGATGGCCGGCTTATTGTCCGCCGCATCCTCCCAGACGCAGCTTGAACAGATCTGGAACAAGGCGAAGACTACCGCGGGGTCCTCCAGCGCGCCAGATTTGGGACTCAGCAACGACAAGATCGCAGCCGGCCTCAAGGAGGCGTTGACCGTGAGCACGGAAAACGCGGTTGCGTCCACGGGCAGGCCCGACGGCTATTTGAAGAACCAGGCGATCAGGATACTGCTGCCGGGCGGATTGGCCACTGCCGCCAAGGGAATGCGGATGATGGGCATGGGCGCGCAGATGGACGAGCTCGAGGTGGCCATGAACCGCGCCGCGGAGCAGGCCGCTCCCGCAGCCAGGCAAATCTTCGTCAATGCGGTAACGCACATGAGTTTCGATGATGCGCGCAAGATTCTTTCCGGCAACGATACGGCGGCGACCGAGTACTTCAAGAAGGTGAGTTCGGACTCATTGACCACCGCCTTCACGCCGATTGTTCACAACGCGATGGAGAAAGTGGGTGTCATCGAGCAGTACCAGAAAATAATCCAGAACTCCGCGGCCGCCCCATTTTTAGGGGGGGAGAATTTGAATCTGGACAAATACGTCGTGGGGAAGAGCCTGGATGGCTTGTTCTATATGTTGGGAGAGGAAGAGAAAAAGATTCGCCAGAACCCCGCGGCGCGAACCACCTCTTTACTGAAAGAGGTTTTCGGCAAAAAAACTCCAGGCGCTTCTACATCGCTGCCGCCGCGCCCCTGAGGGTCCGCGAAAAAATGCGCACCTATTCTTCCGCGCACCCCGAGTAACCCATCTGTTTAGGGAGAGCGACGGTTTCTTTGCCTTCGCCCTTCCGGCCATTCGGTCAGCCGTCCCCTTTCATTCGCCAAAACTCCGGCCGCGTTGAGACGATTGACATTCCGCGGCTCCAATGCCAGACACTCTGCAGCCATGATTCTCACAATTCTGGGGCTACTTTCTCTGATCTCAGACCACACTGAGGCTGCGTTCTGACCTTGCGATCGGAGAACTTGGCACTTGCGGCAACAGCTCGCGATCATGAAGCGACGGCATCCACGACCGAGGCTTCGAAGGGCAGATCGAGTCTCTTGGCTGCTTTTGTCGCGAGCCTGGTTCGCACTGAGAGTATTTTTGGTGATCGTAAAGCCCGATACCGTCGTCCGTTGGCATCGAAAGAAATTCGCATCGTATTGGACCCGCCTGTCGCGGAGGAGCCGTGCCGGCCGGCCCAGGGAAGGATCGCGAGATCCGGGAACTGAATTTGGAGGATCGCGAATGCCAATATCCTGTGGGGCGCACCCCGGGTGCACGGCGAGATCCTGAAGCTCGGAATCAACGTCTCGGAGCGGACCGTCTCTCGGTGGATGCCGAGACCGAGAAAACCACCTCGCAGACCTGGAGAACATTCCTGGACAACCATGTCGGTGAACTCGTGTTGATTGACTTCTTCACCGTGCCGACAGCCACTTTTCGGGTCCTGTTCGTCCTGATCGTGCTTGCGCATAATCGACGAGGATCGTGACTTCAACGTGACTGAACACCCGACAGCCGAGTGGACATCGCAGCAAATGGTGGAAGCGTTCTGCGACAGAAATCGCCGCGTTACTGATCCGTGACCGCGATGGGGTATACGGCTTGACGTTCCGAGATCGAGTGGGGGCTCTCGACATTGAAGAGGTCGTCATCGCGCCGCACAGTCCCTGGCAGAATCCGTACGTGGAGAGGGTAATCGGAACCTCCGCCGGGAATGCTGATCACGTCATCGTGCTCGGGGAAAGACACTGAGGCGAATCATCCGCCGCTTCGTAAGTACTATCACGGGGCCAGGAGTCACTTGGCATTGGAAAAGGATGCGCCGGAACAACGTGCCTGCAGCCGCCAGAGGAGGGAAGGTGATCGAGATCTCGGAAGTCGGCGGGCTACATCACCGTTACGAGAGACGCTCGGCGTAGCATCGTTGGTTCCGCGCCGCGGTCTCGAAATCTCCATCCCATATAGTCGCCGCTCGCATACTGCACTTCCAACCATCCTCAGGCAATGCTGTGGACATGTCCTGCCGGGAATCGGCGGAGCTCCTATGGTTCGGTGCAGAACACGTGGCTGCACCCCGCGCAGGATGAGATGGTGGTTCGAGGCGAGACCGGCATGCCGACTACCGCAGACCGGTCCGCCAGGATATTGGCGAGGGACAGGTTGGCATTCCAAAGCAACTTCCCACAAGCCCGTTTCTCGGGCGCGTATCAGACAACGGACCTACCCTCCCTCTCCATCAAACCCTGAAGCTCACGGCGTTTTCCTCGCAGCGCGCAGGGCTCCAGGAGAGTTTGTTCGCAGGGGGTTGTGTGCCTCACCGGGCCGATTGAAGAAGCGCCAGGTCACTGATGGCGCGGCCTTCCCGGTTCTTCCCGCAGCTCCCTGCCAGTTCGCGCCAGATCTCGATTTCAATGGCGTTAGCTGGAGCCTCCAGCTGACCTGTCAGCATAGCGAGCCGGCGCAGGCGCAGCATGTTCTCGCTGTCGAAAACCACCTTCCTTCCTTTGCGATTGCGTGCAAGAAGCTCGGCACGCAGTCCGTTCTGTTCCCGGACGAGGGCTGCATAGTATGGATCTTGCATAATCAGGACCACATGTGCCAATTCATGCCCGATTACCTGGGCGTATCGTTTTTCCCTGTTCAGTTGCTTGAATGGTGTGAATCCGTCGGCGCGCCGGGCCCAATCCGAAGTGTCCGCGTTATCTATGGCGGAGAGGTAGAGGCAGATGGACAGGGTGTGGTTCTTGCCCTCAGGATCGATCCTTTCAACCACGACAATACCGGCCGTGCTTTCTAACGCGGGGGCACGCATATCAATAAAGATCGTATGACCGCTCGATTCGACCTGCCGCCAAAGTCCTTCAAGCGTGGGGTGCAAAGACCGGCCGGCGGCATCCCGGGCGAAGACGATTCCCTCAATCCTCTTCCAGGTCCGCAGCTGTCTGCGTGAAAGCCGGTCTGTACGAATGGCGGCTGTGGCGGCGCGCGTAATGATGTGAGCGTCGGGGATGCCGGCGCCTGCCGCCTGCCCGGCCCTTGCGGAAGGAATGGTCGTCAACAAGCCTGCTATCAGCGCCAATGTGGCGAATCCCGGTCTCCGCGCCATGGGGCCTCCTTTTTTGCGGCTGGTTTCTGCCGCGTTCGGCCCCTAATGCGGGAATCCTCCCGGAAAACTTGAATGCACCGAAAATTTTTCCGACCCCACGGCGCAGATGCTGCCCGTGAAATCCAAATTCGGCAGCGTTGGGCAGGTGTATAATCGGGCCACTATCAGAGCTTGCCGCGCTTTTCGATGGGGGTGTTCATGGCGGAGAACTGCCCGAAGGATGTCACAGCCTTGCTTCAGAATTGGCGCCGTGGCGACGAGCGTGCACTTGACGAGCTGATGCCGCTCGTCTACGACGAACTCCACAGATTGGCGCACCGATACATGGTCCGCGAGCGCGCGGATGGTACTCTTCAAACCTCCGCGCTGGTCAACGAGGCTTACCTGCGCCTGATCGATGCACGCCAAGTGCCCTGGCAGGACCGCGTCCACTTCTTCGCCGTGTCCTCAAACCTGATGCGCCGCATCCTCGTCGATTTCGCACGCAAGCGCGGCTACAAAAAGCGCGGCGGCGGTGCCGCAAAAGTGGCATTCGACGACGCCCTCTTCGCGTCGCCGGGGCGCGGTACCGACCTGGTTGCGCTCGACGATGCCCTCAAGAGCCTGGCCGAATTCGATCCGAGGAAAGCCCGGGTCATCGAGCTCCGGTTTTTCGGCGGATTGACTCCCGAGGAAACGGCAGAGGTTCTAGATGTTTCCCCCGACACCGTGTACCGCGACTGGAGACTAGCCAAGGCGTGGCTGGTGAGAGAACTGACAGCTGGAGCACCCGCATGAATCCTGAGCGATGGCGGCAGATCGAGCAAATCTATAATTCGGTTTTGGAACGCAGACCGGAAGACCGCGAGACTTTTCTGTGCGAGGCCTGCGCCGGCGACGAAAACCTCAGGAAAGAAGTGGAATCGCTCCTCGCCTGCGACGGTCGGGCTGAACATTTCATTGAGCAGCCTGCCATGGAAGTGGCTGCGCAGGTCATGGCCAAGGATAAGGGAGATGCGAACTTCGAAAGCCGGATAGGTCGGAGCGTGGCCCATTACCGCATCATCGAAAAGATCGGCGAAGGTGGCATGGGAATCGTCTACCGCGCCGAAGATTCTAGGCTCAATCGTCAGGTCGCCGTAAAAGTTTTGCCCGAATTATTCAGCGGCGATCCCGGCCGCCTGGCCCGTTTTGAACGCGAGGCAAGACTCCTGGCTTCATTAAATCATCCCAGCATTGCCGCCATATATGGCTTCGATCAGGCCGAGAGTGAGCATTTCCTGGTCATGGAACTCGTGGAAGGTGAAACGCTGGCGCAAAAAATATCCCGGGGGCCGCTGCCGGTTCTGACCAGGCGCTGAGGTCTGTCGCCAAGTCGCCGAAGGGCTGGATGCCGCGCACGAAAAAGGCGTGATCCACCGTGACCTGAAACCCGCCAACGTCATGATCACGGCCGACGACAAGATCAAAATCCTCGACTTCGGCCTCGCCAAGGCGCTTCTGGCAGCACCCGAAATTCTCGATTGCAGCCGCGACCCAATCGCCGACCATAACAGAAGCAATGACCCGAGCCGGGACTATTCTCGGAACTGCCGCCTGACATGAGTCCGGAGCAGGCAAAAGGCAAAGCCGTGGACAGGAGGGCCGACATCTGGGCCTTCGGCTGCATCCTTTTCGAAGCGCCGAAGCAAGGCCTCCTTTTCAAGGGCGAGACGGTCACGGAGACATTGGCGAAAATCCTGTGAGGGGACACCGGACTGGAATCTGGTGCCTCCTGGTACGCCGTCAAAATAGGGACGCGGAAGGAACTGTTGCATCGCTGCCTTCAGAGAAATCCCAAAAGAGAGGCTGCGCGACATCGGCGATATTCGGCTCCTTCGAGATCGACGAGTCCACAGTCAACTACGCAAACCATTCCCACCGAGACTGTACCTTTTTCCAGGCGATTAATCTCTTCTGTGTCTGGTCGCTGGTACTCTTCTCATTGTTCTTCTCGCAGGCATCCTCATCGGACGGGGGTGGACGCGGCATTTTCTGCCTGGTTCTTCCGCTCCTGGGGTAGCTCGGCAACCATCAAGGTCGAGCCGGGACATTGGCTCGAGGGGAGGAACGGAGGTCGATCAGGAAAGCCAGGCGCCGAGCCGAACTGCAATGGCGATCTCCAGCGACGGCAGGATCGTTGTTTACAGCGCAATCCAGGAGAATCCCGGCCCTCAGGCAATACCTCGCTTGTACCTGAGAAGAATGGAACAATCGCAAGCCAAGCCGATCACCGGAACGGAAGGTGGCATCAGCCCTTTCCTGTCACCTGATGCCCGTTATGTAGGTTTCTGGGCGGATGGCAAGCTGAAGAAGGTTCCGGTCGAGGGCGGCGTGGCCACTTCGTTGTGTGACGTGGCCGCTCCCCTCTGGTGCGAGTTGGGGGCGCGATAACAGCATTGTGTTTGCAGCTGGCTATACCCGGTCGGGCTCTCAAAGGTCTCTGCTGATGGCGGAAAGCCAGAGACCCCTGACTAAACCTGATCCGAAGCGGGAGGAGGCAAGCCACAGCCTGCCACGCTGGCTTCCCGACGGAAGGGCCGTGGTGTTTACCATAATGAGACACTGGTGGTGGATCCACACCCCTGGCTCGCTCTGCTCCGACTGGATACACGCGAATGGCATGTACTGCTGCAGGACGCTGCTGATGCCATGTACATTCCCACAGGACACCTCTATTCCTGCGACAGGGGACACTGATGACCGGGCGGTTTGATTTGGCCAGGTTGGAGGGTCCTCGACCAACCCGTCTCCCTGGTCGAAAATGTGACGCAGGCTTTCATCACCGGGAACATCCGTTACAAGACCGGCGCTGGTCAGTTCGGCATTTCTGACACGGGTTCGCTCATTTATGCGGCGGGTGGCATCCTTCCGGACGCTAGGGATTCGCTCGTGTGGGTAGATCGGAGAGGAATGGAGCAGCCGGTCACGGCCTTGCAGTCCCCCTTTGAAACCCTGCGTCTTTCTCCTGATGCGCAGAAAATCGCCTACGGAATTTCCGGACGGGATTTGCAGGTTTGGGTTTATGACTTAGGCCGAGGCACGCACGGTCGGCTGACTGGCGAGGGAGGGGCCGTTATCCCAACCTGGACGCATGACAGTAAACGGCTCCTTTTCAGCTGGCACAAATCCCTGGCCATGAACCTGTTCTGGCAGCCCGCCGATGGAAGTTCCCCGATGGAAAGGCTTACCTCGAGTGAATACGGTCAATGGCCGGGATCATTGACTTCTGACGGAGCCACTCTCGCCTTCGTGGAATCTCACCCGAACACCAGCCGTGACATCCTTCTCCTGCATTTGCAGAGCCGTCGGGTAACGCCCTTCTTGAACTCCAGATCTGATGAGTGCTATCCCATGTTTTCGCCTGACGGGCGATGGCTGGCATATTCGTCTGACGAATCGGGACGATTCGAAGTCAATGTTTGCTCCTTTCCCAATACCGGCGGCAGGTGGAAGGTGTCCCTCGAGGGAGGGACAGAGCCGCTTTGGGAGAGAAATGGGAAGCGGCTGTTTTACCGATGGCAGGATCAGGTGTGGGCGGTGGATTTCAGGACGGATGCCGGTTTCATGCCCGGCAAACCCCGCCTCCTGTTTGAACGGGCCGGATACAAATTGAGCCATCCGACCAGAAGTTGGGACATCTCCGCCGATGGCCAGCGATTCCTGATGGTGAGGTTGGAAGAAAGGAAGCCCCAGCCTGTTACCGAAATGATCCTCGTCCAAAACTGGTTCGAGGAACTCAAGCGCCTCTGCCCCACCAAGTAAGGCCGTGAATCACGATCTGTCGTCTACAAAGGTCAGAGCCGCGCAGAGGTGCAAAACATTTCTGAGCCGCCATTTTTCCGAGGTCCCTATCCTTGGGGGATAATTCGGCTAGCCTGGATTCCGCTGAAAACTGCTTCGGGCCGCGGCAGAATTTGGCAGCCCCTTATCTCATCAGCATCCAGTGGACATTAAAGTGCTATCAAAAGACAGCAATTTGAAAAATTTTGAAAATCGCTCGTGAGGCGGTCAGTCCCACTAAAAGAGGGGGGGTGGCACCCCTGGGACAATCAAGTGACCTATACCCCGACGAATGAATGGCCGGTTGAGTTCAGGAACCCCAAGAACTCAATTGCCCGTTGAGAGCACGAAAACCCGCCGGACAGTGATTCGACCGATAGGCAGAATTGCGGTTCCTCCCAAGTGAATGGACGCGATGCCCTCTTCATGAACCTTGAAGGCAGCGTCGGGACAATCACGAGATTTGTTGATTGGAGATACCGCTAAATGTTGCTGAAATGAAGGAACTGGAAGAATTTAGGAGCCAAGCGCTGCCATCTGGTACCCCTGTGGTACCCAAAACTGAATTTGCTGAATTGACTGTGGCTGTAAATTGTTGATTTTATTGGTGAGCCGTCTAGGAATCGAACCTAGAACCTACTGATTAAGAGTCGAATTTCGGGCACCTTTTTGACCCCTCCTGACCTCGAAAGAAACATAATTATTCCCTGCAATATTTTCATTAATCTCATTGAATAACCTATATTTACTGTGTTCTACTTACATCATTATGTTTCATATTGTAATAGGATATTTGTTTCTTCAAGTTTCCGCCATTTGGAACCCCAGTGGAACCCCTGTAACTATTATATTAGTTTTATGTCCATCGAGGTGAACCATGCCAAGAGTCAATTTGAACGCCAAAAAGCTGGAGTCCCTGAAGCCCGAAGGCAAGCGGCTGGATTACTGGGATACGAGTCTAAGGGGCCTGGTACTGCGGCTGAGCCCGGACGGGTCGAAGGTTTTCAGCATCATGTACTACATCGGAGGAGTCCGTCGGCGAAAAACCATCGGCCCCTACCCTCTTCTCTCTTTGGCCGATGCACGTGAATTGGCGCGGGCGGACTTGGAACTGGTGCGTCAGGGCATAGATCCAATCGAAGAACAAAAGCGCCGGGAGGCTGCTGAAGTGGCTCGTCGGGCCGCCGGATTCAAGTTCGGCTCGCTGGCGTCTCAATACATAGAAGAATATGCGAAGCAGAACAAGAAAAGCTGGCGGGAAGATCAGCGCCAGCTCGACCGGCTGCTCCTCCCCGAATTTGGCGATCGAAACGCGAAGGATATTACCCGCACGGAAATCCGCTCCTTTCTGCGCGTGCTCGCGGCAAGAACCCCGGTCCAGGCAAACCGCACCCTGGCATGCATACGCAAGATTTTTTCATGGGCCATCAAAGAGGAGGTCATCGAGTTGGAGACAAATCCCGCCAGCAACATTTCGGCACCGGGAGGCCGCGAAAGATCGAAGGAGCGGGTGCTGGATGATGCCGGGATTCGGCAAATATGGGCCGAAATGGAAAAGGATTCAACTCCCGTAAAGCGCGCGCTTCAACTTATCCTGCTGACAGGTCAACGGCCGGGAGAAGTCCTTAGGCTGTGTTGGGCTGAAATCGATCAGAACGAAGCCTTGTGGACAATCCCCGCCAGTAAAACGAAAAACGGCGAGGCAAATCTGGTGCCGCTTTCCCCCGCTGCGCTCAGAATCCTGGCGCGTCAGAAGGCAGCGCTGGCAGCGCAAAGGGAGACGCGCGAGGAAAGGGGCCAGGCCGCCGTGTCGGATGTATTCGTATTTCCCTGCCGGACCGTTTCCAAGCCCTTCCCGATGACCATCTATGCTTTGAACCAGGTCACCCAGGACATCGCCAGAGCTCTGGAGATCGAATCGTTTTCTCCGCATGACCTGCGCCGGACCTGTGCCACTCGCCTTGGGGCGATGATGGTCCCGGGTCATGTGATCGCCCGCATTCTGAATCACAAGCAAAAAGACATCACCAGCGCCGTCTACAATAAATATCAGTACCTCAACGAAAAGCGCGATGCCCTCGAAGGCTGGGGCCGCCGGCTGACGATAATGGTCTCCGATCTGCGGGATACCAAAACAGAGGTCGGAAGCACGTAGGTCTCCGGCAGGGTCCGGATGGCTATGAATCAACTTCGAAAAGAGATCGCGGAACACCGGACTGGCGGATTATGGATTGGAGAGTCCCGATCCGAATCTCCGGATGGTTGGGGACCGGAATTGTTATCGTCGTCTCCGGCAGGCGCTTTTGCACGACGATGTGGCTTCCGCGCTGGCGGATTACACTGAAGCCCTGCTCCTCGAGAAGCCGGCAAAGGTCGCGGCCGGAGAATATCCGCAACTTACCCAACGGCCACCTCTAGCCTGGTAACAAAGATTTCGTCGTGCAGCCGAGCGTTGATTTCGCTCGCATCCGCAGTCTCAAAAAACAATTCGAGAGCCTCCACCAGGTTGTTTCTGGCTTCTTCGATGCTGTCGCCCTGGCTGGCGATGTCTAGTTCCGGACACAATGCTACGTATCCGTCGCCTTCCTTTTCGATGATCCCGGTCAATTGCCTTGTGTGCTTCAATTTCGGACTCCTGTCGTGGAAGGTTTCTGCCACCTTCGAATCATTATATCCTTTAGCGGGGATAAAGCTAATCACATCCCAGAACGTCCTTCCATTCCCAGTCGCTCTTTTAGAGAGTGGCTGTGTGCGCATCCAGGGTTTTCCAGAAGCGAGGGCTCATTGTATGCGGGTTTTAAGCGGATATCTTCGTGGTCTGGTAGATCACCGGCCTGAATGCGGGCGGCGGAATGGGCTTCCCCTCAGACCGGGCGGCTTCAATCCAAGCGGATTTTGCCTTTAGGACTTCAGCGAGTGCCTGTTCGGGGCTGTCGCCATACGCTGAACAGCACGCAAGGTCCGGGATGTCCGCGATGTAACCCCCGTCCTCATCACTGTAGAAAATGTTGATGTGGTAATCAGTCATTACTCTTTCCCTTCATGGGGATTATATCAGAGAGTCTTCATCGACCCTCCGTGGACCCGTTATTTCTTTTGGGGCAATTGAAGCGGCTGGTCGGGATCGTATTCAAAGACCAGTCTTCCGGATTTGGCCGCGGCAGGACGCTGCTTCAGTGCTTCGATCCGTTTCTGCACATCGGGCTGGATCGATCCGGATTGATTTCCGTCTCCCTCGCTCAAGGCGGGCGCTGCTGGCGCAGGCTGCGATGAGGGCTCCGGAGTCCAGACCGTATGGCGCCGGTTCGGCGGCGCCTGCTTTATCTTCCGCCCCTCCTGCTTAACAAAATCATGAAGGGTGCTGATCGATACCCTCACCTGGCACTTTTCTCCGAGCAGTGGGGACCGGATCTCCCGATAGGTCCGGCCCATCCGCCGCATCGCCAGGATCAGGTCGCCGTGGGGCGCCAGTCGGGACCGGGCTGCCGGCAGGGGCAGCCCTTCGAGAATTTCCTGTGTCCGGTGGTCCATTCATCAGCCTCTCTGCCGCCAAAGCGGCCCCGTTTTGCCCGACCGAACAAAAACCGAACGGCAACCGAACAGTTCCCGAAAATCCGCCGAACAGGATCGGCCTTCTGTCGCATCCGCCGAACCTAAGCCAGAGGGCTTAGGGGTGGTGCTTACTCGGACAAAAAGCTTTGCCTGTTGCCTATACTTCCAGCTTTCGCACCTTCAGGCCCATGATGTGGGAAACCACACCATACTGGTGCTTATATGCCCTTCCCGGCTCCACCAGGCAAAAGATCGCCTTCTCCACCATGTCCTTCAGCAGCCTGTCAAGCGCTTTCCCCTCCACCGTAACCTGATGGGTGGCAAAGAAAATATCCACGCCTATCGTCTCCCTCTGCGTAAACAAACTGGTTCCAAGGCAGAACATAGCTCTTCTTGAGCAGAAGAACATGCAGTCTCTCAGGGGCAGCAGTTAATCGAGAGCTCCATTCTGCAAGACCCGCATCAGAGTCCAAACTCATTCGTGACCTCCATTTTAGTTGAGGATAGTTTAGTTTCCTTATCCGGTTTGATCTTGAGTTCAGGCTTTGCCGGTTCCACAGGAAGTGCTTTCTGCAGAGCTTCCTTCAGATTCTCATTCTCAAGTCCGATTTGCAGGGATTCCGGTTCAGTTTGATGTTCTTGTTTCACGGGTTCTAAGGACGGCGCTTTCTGGAAGGCTGACTCAAATAGCTCAGCGGCACGCTTCAGCATCCTGCATGCAGCCTGAAATCCTCGGTGCAGTCCAAACTGAAGTCCCGGTTTCAAAGCCCTCGATAGTTCCGACGCCGACAGCCTTGCGGCGGATACTCCTGCTGAATGTCGCAGCATCAGTTTGCTGGCCGTGAATACCGTGACCTCCTTCCTTCCACGGGAGGCTGCTACATAGAAAAGCTCCTTTTTCATTCCGTCGCCTGAGATGATCACGGAATCAACCGTTTTCCCCTGGCTTCTGTGAGCGGTGACGGCATACCCATGCGTGAACTGCCGTAGTTTTCCGGCAGCACTCTTCCATCCATGAGGTGGATTCTTCCTTTCCGGTCGAAATTCTTCACCCAGACCATCTCGCCATTCGTTGCACGAAAATTCTGATCACGCCTGTTTGCAGTCAGGAGCAGTTTCTCGCCCTTCGCGATCTCTATCTTCCGGCGCTCGAAGACATCGAAACTCCGCGCATTTGCCGCCGTTACCTTCCTCTCTGCACCCTGTCCATTCCTGACCGCCAGATGGTCCTTTTCCACTCGCAGAATCTCGACGGTTTCGTTGCGGCTTGTCCCCGGACAGCTTTATGGAATCCGAGAAACTGCCCTGGCCTGAAATTGACCAGGTTCCCTTTTTGGGCCTCGGTCCAGTTCATCGGGACTTCCCGGATAACCTCCCTTGATTTGCCCAGTTCCCCTGCCTTCTTCCGCCTCGCTCTGATCTCCCGGCTCACCCAGTCGATTTCCTCGTGCGTAGCGCAGACCACAAGCGCATCCTGAGCCTTCTTCCGGGACTCGTGCCAGCATTCGGCCATCGACTTCGACCGCTCGAAAAGAGGCACCTCCCTGACGGCGCCCATGGCATCGAGCTTCTCCAGCCCTTTCCCCGGGTTCTCCCGCAGCTTTTCCACCGCTTCCCTGTAATCCTGCGGGCTCTGCCGGCGGACTTCCGTAAGGGTTGCGCTCTTGAGCCTCGATTCCTTTTCGAGAATCCTCAAGGCATCGCCAGCCTCCACACTCTGGATCTGATGTGTATCCCCGCTGAAGACAACCCGCAGGCTCTTCTCCCAGCCAAGTTTGAGCAGTTCCCGCATCTGACGGGCCGAAACCATCCCGGCTTCGTCAACAATCAGGATGTGGTTCATGATTTTCCATTGGAGCGCCGTGTTCTGAAGCAGCGACTCGATCGTCACAGCATCCTGAAAGCCGACCTTCCGGAGTTCGTCGACGGCGCTCATCGTCGGGGCAACGGCCAGGACCCCACGCCCCATTCGCTTCAGGTTTCCGTTTAGTTCCTCGAGGAGCGCGGTTTTGCCCGTTCCGGCCGCCCCGCAGATGCTCAGGACGCCGTCCCTCGACCGGAGCACAAAATCGATCACTCCTTTCTGCTTCTCGCTCAGGCGGCTGGATAACGTGAGGTCCCCGTCCCCTCTGAGCGGTTCGCTGCCGCCAATGGAGCGATTTACACCCCGGATCATCTCCCGTTCGCGCTCCAGGCTCGCGGCCGTGGCTATCTCTCCCTTGTGCCTGAGGATCTCCCCCTTCTTTTCCTGCGCGGAAAGCTCTTCAAGAAGGTCCTTGAGCGCAATGCGGCCCCGGCCGTGGCGGAGGGCTTCGGTCAGGATTTCGTGGTCCCTGGCGACCGATAAGCGCTCGAATACGTGGTCTTCCGCATAGTGCACCGATAGCGCTGCCGGGGCCTTTTCATAGGGACGGAAATGGCAGTGCTTCCGGATTCTTGCAAAAGTACTGCATCATCCCTCGTGAGCCGGCTCTGCTGTTTCTTCCGGACCCTTTCCGTGGAGATCTCGATGCGCTTGTCGGGTCTCGTTTCCCGGACCAGGACGGAAACCTCGTTGTCGGTCGGCGCCCTGCTGGACTTCCGTGAATCCTCGATGGCTTCGTCGCGCTGCCGGCTGCGGCGGCTGAACCGGTCGAGCAGTTCCTGTAGAATGCCTCGGATCTCGAATCCCCGGTCTCTCCCTCGGCGGTCGATGTTGTTTTCGATCTCGTATCCGAGGCTTCCACTTCCCGGGCAAGGGCATTCCGGTAAACCTCGGTCAGATAGGCCCTCCGTTCGAAGATTCCGAACGGTTTCAGCGCTTTCCAGCTTCTTTCGGCCGAGTCAAAGGTGAGGTTTGCTGCCACGGCATGGGTATGAAGCTGCGGGTCGAGTTCGCGGCTCGCATCGTGGTGGTAGACGGCGATGGCCATATTGCCGGTCAGACGATCGTCGTTTTCCCCTTCCATCCGGACCCTGGTCGTCGCGAAGGCCTCGAGGTCCTCCAGCGCTTCCCCAACCGCCTGCCCGTGGGCTCCAACGAGCCGGCCGTCATTAACGAGGTGCCATGACCGAAACCGACTTCGGGGCCGAGATCGTAAAGTCGAAAAGGTGACGGCCGTGGGACCGCACCGTGCCGGCGGCCGTCATCCGGTCGGCGCTCTGCCGCTGCCGGAGGAACTCGCCGGTCCCGGGGTGGTTCCCGAGCCTGATTGCCTCGAACTGTTCCGGCGTCACCTCTCCTTTCAAGCCAAGCAGATCCGCACCACGGCCCGTCCACCTGCCGACGACACGTTCGCCCTCGGCATAGTAGTCGCTGTGTTCGAGATGGCGGGAGGAATACCCTCCCCCGCCAGCCATGGCGCGGATGGTTAGCATTCAGACCTCCGGGGCCGGACCGCATCCGGCCGAAAGGCGGCGATTACCGGATACATCCACGGAGGAAAAATCCAAGGAACATACCGGCAGCCGAAGCCCAGGAGAGGTAAGGACAAAGACCGACCAGGGCGATATAAATCCTTCCGGAAGATCGATGACAGATAGTCCGCGCCGCTTGGCCCGGGGCGGCGGCATTTGAGCTGAGCCGTCGAGACTCCTCATCTCTCCTGCTGGCTTTGGCAGCATCGGGCAATAACGGCACCGCTATGGAGATCACTGATAGTCTTTGGACAGCTCCTCAAAGGTCTTTAGTCGAGAGCCTCAAAGCCTGATGCAGATTTTTCGGAAAGACCTGCTAGCTGTTTGCGGCATGGTGGTGCGCTCGAACTCTTCCTTGAGGGTTTCGTTGAGATTGATAGAGGCGATTTTCTCCGGGGTGATCTGCTTCCCAATCACTCCCCCGGGAAAGCCGCAAGGTTAAGCAGAAGCGCACCTCGTTTTGAAACGCCTGGCCATCCTTGATCGCCGCCGCGAAGGATTCCGCCGCTTGCCTGTAAAGAGCAGAAAGCTGTTGCCTCTCCAGTATCGATGCAGTTCAGGAATTTCATCCATCATCAGGGTGAAAAATCGCATGGCCCGCAGGATCCGAAGCATTTCGTCATTTTCCGGAAGCGAGCGGCAGTACAGCAACTCCTGTATAGTTCCGCCCGCATTTCGCGGCAGGGCAGTATGCGATGCGGTCAATCAGGTCAGGTTCGGGGGTCGCGGTTTCGGTCATGGAGAAGCAGCTCCTTACCCGATCGAACTCGGCAAAGATCATCCGCCGGTAGCTCTGGGCGCGCATGACGATCGAGGCTCGCTTCAGTTCTGCGGCGGCCGCTTTCCTCCGGGCCACGTCTCCGAGCGTCGCGCCGTGGTTGCGGGCTGCGTTTTCGAGTTCGGCCAGGCGGTAGTCGAACCGGATCACAGCCGGGCTGAAAGCCTCTCGGAACCGTTTGGCCTGTTCGCTTTCGTTCCAGTAGGTGAAATCCGAACCCGGAGTAATGCAGTTTTCGACCACCAGGTAGTCGACCCGTTTCTGCAGTCTGGCTCCCCAGGCGAGGACGCTTTCCACGCTGGCCGGGTCGGAGGTGACGACGCCGACGTCGTGAATACAATCCCGGCGCCGGCGACATCCGGGTGCATGCGGTCGAACCAGTCGTAGGTGACCTGGCCTGAGCCGGCTCCCATATCGGCCAGAACCACGGGGCGCCGTCGGGAGATAGTCGACAAAAGCGTCGAGTCCGGCCGGAGTGTTAATATTTACCTTCGGGATCCGGCCGCCAAAGAAGTGCGAGAGCGACCCCCGGGCTTTGTTCTCGGTATCGAGATCGAGCAGCTGGAGCGGGATCCGGTTTTCGTCGAACCATTCGGCAAGGCCCGTCATAATGCTGGTCTTTCCGACTCCCCCCTTGCCGCCCATCGAGAGGATCACCCGCTTCCCGGCCTGCTGAGCGCCGACCGACCGGGCTGTTTCTTCTGGTTGAAACAGGTTCATCTGTTTTGCTCCTAAAGGAAGGTTACTAATCCCTTGCCCGGCGCGCTTGGTCATCCACTCGTCGACCTCGCTTTCGAGCCAGGCCATCGCGCTTTTGCCGATCCGGCGGCTCCTGGGGAAGCTTCCGTCTCGCATCATCCGCCAGATGGTGGTCCGGGCAAGCGGGATGCGAAGCCTCAGTTCCTTGAATCTGATGTAGCGCATAGGTTATCTCCTTTCGGGTGTGTGGGTTTTGGGCATAGCACGGCTCAAGGCGGGCTGCGCGCCTGCCGTATTCAATCGAAGGGGTCAGGTGCTCAAAGGCATCGGCTACACTTTTCGGCCAGTCCAACTGGCATTGGGCAACAAGTCGCCTGGTCCGCATGGCGCTGCCGGGAGAAACTGAAACGGATCGCGGGAATAATCATAATTCGCTATAGGGTAAGACAAAAAAATGGCCCGGATCCTCGGAAAATTACGGGAAAGACATTTTTTCCGTCATGTATAAATAGGACGCAAAAAAACAGGCGATATAGCCGTCAGCCCAAAATAATTTTGCGGACGCGGCAAAATTCCCCGTTCCCGAACATAGTCGGCTCCGGATGAAACGAATCGGGACTCCCAATATGTAAGGCAAAAAAACGTGGCCGAAACATTACTTCGAATAATTGGATTTAGGCACTTTTTCTGGGATGTCCGGTGAAAACGGAAAATCCTCCGATCCGGCCCTGCCGCCGGCGCTGATTGAGATCCATTTGCGCCCTCTATAACGCAAGACAATAAATTGGGTTGGGATTTCGATCCCTTCAATCGGGTGCCTAGTTCGGTCGCGGCCGCAAGCCAGTTGCTTCCTGGCGGTGCATTGATATATTCCGTTTCAACGACAGCCGCTTATCCAACTGAGCAGGGTTCTGCCTTTCCGCGCCGCCCTTTGAGGACACAAATTTCAAAAAGCAGGTAATCCATCGCCCGCTTCGCCTACTATTAATTCAATCGGCGAGGACCCGAAGCAAGATCTGACTTGCCCCAAGAAGGCGTTTCATATTCCTCGGAATTTCGAATGTCAGGACGGGGCATACGGAATCGGAAGGGCGCTGGCAACATTCCAAAAATCAACGCCTGCGGGCTTGAGAAAAATCGCTCTCAACTGTGAAGATCACTTCCCTCAAGCTCTCTGAGCACAGCAAGGTATTTGCCGCTTGCTCCATTTGTTAATTTCAGCGAAGCAGTTTTCTCAAAGTAATCACTGTATATTTTGATTTATTCCCGCTGAATCAGTTTGCTCGAAATGGGGAAGGCGATTCAAACAATCAAGCCACTGTGCGCGTTTCCCTGATCTCATCCTATTTGATATTCACTTGAGATCGGGCTCCCAAAATGGCGGCTGGAAGATTCTCGCGCATGAAGAGCTCAAATCGAGGACTTGATATATAATGCGGCCAATTTCCCCAACCGCTCAGGAATCTCCTGGCGGAAGTCTCAATTTAGAAAAACGGGACCTGGACAATGAATGTCGCGGGTGTGGATATCGTGCAAACTGAGGAACGGGGTGGAAATCATTGGATCCTGAGCGCTGGAACAAGATAAAGAACGTCTACCAGCGGGCACTCGAGATCGAGCCCGGCCAGCGTGAAAGCTTCCTGGCGGAAGCCTGCGCGGATGAAGCCTGGATGCAGGAGGAAGTCCGGTCTTTGCTGGCTCAGAATGACGCGTCCCAGGCTGCGCTGGATTCTCCCGCCATGGATCTGGCTGCCCAGGACATGGCAAATGAATTGAAGATGAAGCCCCGGCAAAACCTGGTAGGTCGCACATTGCTGCGTTACCGGATTGAAGAGAAGGTCGGCGAAGGGGGGATGGGTGTCGTTTATCGCGCCAGTGACGATCGCCTGAAGCGCAATGTTGCCATCAAGGTGCTCCCGCCGGAATTGATGACCGATCCCGAGCGCAAGAAGCGATTTGTGCAGGAGGCCCGCGCCGCATCAGCCTTGAATCATCCCAATATTGTTACGGTCCACGACATCGCCTCTGAGGATGGGTGCGATTTCATCGTCATGGAATATGTGGCCGGCGAGTCCCTGGATCGCAAGATCGGCCGCAAAGGGATGAAATTCGGCGAACTGGTGAAGTACGCCATCCAGATCGCCGACGCGCTGGCTGCAGCACACGCTGCCGGCATCATTCACCGGGATTTGAAACCCGGAAACATCCTGGTTTCGGACGACGGCCGGGTGAAGGTGCTCGACTTCGGCCTGGCAAAGCTGATCTTGTCTGAGAGACAGAACGAAGGTAGTCCCACTGAATCGACGGCGATGAGGACCGAGGAGGGGCGCATCCTGGGTACCGCGGCATATATGTCACCGGAGCAAGCTGAAGGCAGGAAGGTAGATGCGAGATCCGACATTTTCGCATTGGGGTCGATTCTTTATGAGATGGCCACCGGACAGCGCGCATTTACCGGCGAAAGTACTCTCTCGACAATCTCCGCCGTCCTGACCAAAGAGCCGTCCGCCATGGGTGCAGGTGTGCCAGTTGAATTCGAGAAGATCGTTCAGCGCTGCATGCGCAAGGATCCGGCGCGCCGGTCCCAGAGCATGGGCGACATCAAGGTTGCACTCGAGGATCTGAAGGAGGAGACCGATAGGAGCCAAGCGGGCAAGGTCACTGCGCAAGCGAAGCCGGTGCGCCGGCGAATGCTGATATGGACCTCCGCAACCGTGCTGCTGGTCTTTGCTGTCGCGGCCGCATACATCTATGTGAGGAGCGTTTCGAAACCCGAGGCGCCACTCAAGGTGACACCGCTCACTTCCTATCCGGGCCTTCAACGGCATCCGAGCTTGTCGCCGGATGGGCGCGAGGTGGCATTCACCTGGAATGGAGAAAAGCAGGATAATTCCGATATTTATGCTCAGATGGTCGACGGTGGGACGCTCCAGCGCCTTACCACGGACCCTGCCGAGGATCTTGACCCGCATTGGTCGCCGGATGGAAACCAAATTGCATTCATTCGTGATGGTTTTATCTATCTGATCTCGCCCCGCGGAGGAGTAGAACGTAAGCTCTGCCGGAGTTTTCGAACATTTACCTGGAGCGCGGATGGCAAGTCCATTGCGATAACAGATCGCGACTCTGAAAAAGAGCCATGGTCTATCTTTCTTGTCTCCATTGAGACCGGCAAGAAGCAAAGGCTGACCTCAACTCCATCAGGCTTTCTTTGGGTTTTTTCCCCAGCCTTCTCCCCTGACGGGACGAAAATGACATTTATCCGGCAGACCTCTGTTCTTGGAAATGATGCGTACGTTTTACCCCTTGAGGCGGGGACTCCGAAGGAGGAACCGTGGCGATTGACCAAGGACGACGTAACAATTAACGGATTCGCATGGTCGCCCGACAGCAGGGAAATAGTTTTCTCTTCTCCCCGTGCTGGGCGCCGAAGCCTGTGGCGAGTGGCTGCCTCTGGCGGGGCAGAGCCCAGTCGGATACCAGGGACGGATGACGGATATTACCCATCCATTTCCAAAATACCGCCTATCCGGCTCGCATATCAACGTACATATGTGGATACAAACATCTGGCGTATGGAGATCCCGGCATTGGAAACGACGACTGGCTCCCCAAAGCGGATCATCGCTTCGACAGAAAGGGAGAGCGACCCGCAATTCTCTCCTGAGGGCGGCCGGATAGCTTTTACATCTAATCGTTCCGGAAGTTCGGAGATATGGCTTTCAGACAGTGAAGGATTGAATCCTGTGCGGTTGACGTCGATGAATGGGATGCGAACAGCCGGCGCTCCCAGTTGGTCCCCCGATGGCCGGCAGATCGCGTTTGACAGCATGGCGGCCGGCGTTATTGAAATTTTTGTTGTGGATGTGGAGAATCGAGTCTCCCATCAGTTGACCGAGGATCGCGCCTTCAACGCGAGGCCCAGCTGGTCGCGTGACGGACGCTGGATCTATTACGGGTCCAACAAATCGGGAACTCACCAGATCTGGAAAAAACCAGTGGAAGGCGGCGATCCTCGTCAGGTCACGAAAGGCGGAGGATTTGAGGCGGTTGAGGTGCCCGGCGGCAAGACTCTCTACTACGCCAAAACACACTTCGGGGTTCCTGGTGTATGGTCCGTGCCTGTGGACGGCGGGGAGGAGGTACCAGAAATCGAATCAGCCCGGAGCGGCCATTGGGCCGTGACAGAGAAAGGGATTTATTTCCTCGATACTATTGCCACTCCCGCGCCGGGGGCACCAAGTCCATTGAAGTTCTTCAGCTTTGAAACGCGAAAGGTTTCTCCAATTGGAAATGTCGGGATAAAAGAGGTGCGTAGTAGTGCGAATTTGTCCGTGTCCCGTGACGGCCGCTGGGTGATCTGGATGCAGGTCGATCGTTCCGAATCCAACGTGATGCTGATCGACAATTTCCGGTGATATTCCTGCAAAACGGGGATATTCACCGGTTTTCGTGCGACAGCGGAACACATCCACGACTTGGGGATATGCCTATTTCTTTCCGGTAGGGGCGAGGCGCTTGAGTTCCTCGAACCAGTTCTGCACAAAGATCAATTCTGTCACCGGCTGGGGCTTTCTCTCTTCCAGTTTCACCATCAGGAAGCGCTGACCATCCAGCGAGATGTCCCAGCAGCGAAGCGGATTATTATAATTATAGCCCGGTTGCTCAAATAGCAGACGCGGCTTGCCGGCAGAGAAATGCGTTCCGCTCTGGATATCAACGGCAAAAACCTTACCTTCCCATTGCCGATAGAACAGCTGTTTTCCATCCCGTGACCACTGGGGCTCGATCCCGCCATCGTTGGATATCTGCACCTTGCCGCCGGGACCGGGAAATTTCTGGACATATACCTCAAAGCGCCCGGACTCATCGGTTGCATAGGCTATCCAACGTCCGTCGGGCGAGAAATCAGGCCACCATTCCCGGAATCGGGAGTTTAGAAACGGTGTAATCTTACGGTCAGGCATCTGAAGGAGCATGATCTGGTACCCGATGCCCGGGTGGTTTTCAACCATCGCGAGCGTTCTTCCATCCGGAGACCAAGATCCGGGCTCTTGGTTCTGCTCGCTTTGCGTAAGGCGCTCCATCGGCGAACTTCCGTCAGCGGTTTGCCAATAGATGTTCGGTTCACCCACCTTCGACCATTCGAAGGCGACTCGCTGGCCATCCGGAGTCCATGTTTTATTATGGGCCCAACCGTCGGAGGTCAGCTTGGTGGCCGTACCCCTATTCAGGCTATAAATCCAGACCTGCTTCTCCTGGCCTAACGTGTTATAGGCGATGCTCTGACCGTCGGGCGAAAGGCGGGGGGCGAAAAAGGGAGCCTTGAAGGAGGTAATTGGTTCGGCCTTTCCTTTATGATCCACCCACACGAGCGAGTTTGCAGGATCCGGCAGGATCCCACCCGGCGCATAGGCCATCGATCCCGAGGCCGAGATGCTGAATTGGCCCGCTGCGGTGTTTAACAGGGTATTGACGTTGTTTAGTGACTGCATGATGCCCGCAACGACGGGCACAGGCTGACCGGTGACCTCGCACTTCTCCAGATCGAACGGCGCCGCCATCAGCGTCCCGCGGCGAAGGAAAACCATATGACCGGTGCCAACATAGCGGGCATCGGCTGCATCCTCCAGCAATACTCGCCACTTTCGCGTGGTGAGGTTCATCACTGCCACAAAGGGGTCGAGCCCAAAGGACTGCTTCATGATTGTAAAGAGGATACCCTTGCCGTCCGGCAGATAGTAGGGCAGTCGGTGACCAGCCTCCCCTTTCGTTTTGTCCGGTGTTGTCAATGTTTCGGGCTTGCCGCCGTTTGCGGACACTCGCGATAGTCGCGTCAACCCGCCAGGCGCAAAGACGATCTGATTGTCATCGCCCCAGCTCGCGCCGAAGATCAACCGCGCGTCACACAGCGTAGTTGGAACCCCGCCATCCAAGGGCACCTTCATCAGCTTCCTGTCCGCCCAGAACCCGATCCAGCGGTCATCCGGAGAGAGGAACGGACTGACACCGCCTTCCGTTCCGGAAATGGGTTTGGCCTCCATTTGGTCCAGCTTCCGCAGGTACATTCGAGGCTTGTCCTGCTGCGTCGGATTTTCCTTGATGCCACAGTAGACGATGAACCGTCCGTCGCTGGAGATCGCCATTGCGGTGCGGGTTGGCTGGTCAAAGCCGTACGGTGACGCGTCTCGCAATCCATCGAGCCATTGACCCGCCTCCAGACTGATCTTGGTGCGGACAACCGGCGCTACTAATATCGGTTTCCAGTTCCAACGTGCGATCAGCATGGCTCCTGCAATCACAAAAATGCCGACGCCCGCAAGCGCAAACCAATGGCGGATAGAACTTGGTGCGGCGACTGGATACTGGGGATTTGTCGAAGCCTCCAACAAATCGAGCTGGACATCGCCAATATCTCGGAGACGAAGTTTTTGGTCTTTTTGAAGACATCGGCGGAGCAACCGATGAACCCAACCCGGCGTTTCTGCCGGAAGGGCCTGCCATTCTGGATCTCCTTTTAGAACGGCTGCCAGTGTTTCCGTTACAGTCGCGCCGTCAAAAGGCCGCTTGCCTGCCAGGCACTCAAACAAGATGCACCCGAATGCCCAGATGTCCGCCCGCCGGTCTACTGCAGCGCCTTTGGCCTGCTCGGGGCTCATATAGGCTGCCGTCCCCAGTATCACACCGGTCCGGGTTAGCTCATGCGTGATTGTGGGAGAAGGAGTTTGATCGGCAACCGACACATTCTTCTCAATCGCGCGCGCGAGGCCGAAGTCGAGGATTTTGACTCTGCCATTCGAGGTGATCTGGATGTTCGCCGGCTTCAGATCCCGGTGGAGGATACCCTTTTCGTGCGCGGCTTCGATACCTTCGGCAATCTGGCGGCAGAGCTCGAGGGTTTCCTCCAGCGGGATCCTCCCCTTTTTCAGCCGGTCGGCGAGAGTCTTTCCCTCGACCAGTTCCATAACCAGGAAGCTTTTCCCATCCGACTTTTCCAGGCCGTACACCGAGGCGATGTTGGGGTGATTGAGCGATGCCAGGACCTTCGCCTCGCGTTCGAATCGCGCCAGCCGCTCCGGGTCCGCGGCGAAAACATCGGGCACTGCCTTGATGGCGACGCTGCGGTTCAGGCGGGTGTCGTGCGCTTTGTAAACGATCCCCATCCCGCCTTCGCCGATCTTTTCCGCTATCTGGTAGTGAGCCACACTCCGGCCCACCATGCTTTCGATATCTGCCTCTGCGGAACCCTTTGCCAGAACCTGTGCGGCTACCTCCATGGCGGGAGCCTTCATGAACCCGGATATCTCCCCTTGTTGCGCGAGCAGAACTTCGACCTCCCTGCGCAGCGAATCGTCTCCGCCGCAGGCTTCTCTCAGAAAGTCTTCCCGCCGTTCCGGGTTGCACTCAAGAGCCGAGTTGTAGATTTGCTTGACCCGCTCCCAGCGTTCATTGGACATCATCGCGCTCCACGACTCAGTTCGTTCAGCAGCCAGGCTTTGGCATGATTCCAGTCCCGCAGAACCGTATTGCGTGAAACCTCGAGAACCTCAGCGGTTTCCTCGACGCTCAAGCCGCCAAAGAAGCGCAGCTCTACAATTTGAGCCTCCCTGGCATCGATCGCCTCCAGGGCCGTCAGCGCATCATCCAGGGCGACCATATCCGCATCGCGCCCGATCGAAGCGATCATGGCATCGTCGAGTTCCACATGCCGGGCATCGCCTCCGCGCTTGCCGGCGGCGCGCGAGCGGCCGAACTCCACCAGGATCTGGCGCATCAAACGGGCGGAGATCCCGTAGAAATGGGCCCGGTCTTTCCAGTCGACGCCGCCGGCATCGACGAGACGCATATAGGCCTCATGAACCAGTGCCGTGGTCTGCAGCGGGTGGCCCGCCCTCTCCCGCTTCATGTAGGAGTGAGCCAGGCGGCGCAGCTCGCTGTAGCCAGCGGAGTGAGCTTCTCCAGCGCAGCCTGGTTGCCGCTGCGCCAGTCGCGAAGCAGGACTGTAACCTGATGAGAAGAAGATCTTTCCAGAGTCCGTTCCTTTGAAAGCAAAACCCGGGGGTCGGTTTTCCCGATTATACCTGCGTTTGCTGAAAATAATCACGCCTTAGTGGGACTTTCTTCCTGAACTTTTCGCATGGGGGGCTGAGGGCGGCATTGAGCCGCCGGAAGCGAGGCCCCATGAAGCGAGGAACGGCTGTACTGATGACGGCGCTTACAGTGGTTTATTTCAATTGCAGCCTTAATCTCACAGCGAGCGAAAAAGCGCCAAATAACAAAGCAGAAATCCGCAACTCGACTCGCGAAGCGCAAGGCGGCTTTCGCACCGATCGACTCTCCGCAAAGCAACTGCGGGTCTGGAGGAAAATAGAGCATGTCGTGTTCGCGCGCGACAACGCGGGCAACCTTCTACACCCCACGCTGGAAAGCCTTTGGCGGCAGGTCGAGTCGAGCGGCTATGAGATCTTCATTGAAATGACCGCGCAAGCTACAGAGAACATGGCCGGAAAGTTCATCGTGGAAAACCCTGGTCAGGACGGAAAGCACAGCATCCTGTCGATCCATATCTATGTTGCCACAATTGATAAAGCGAATACTTCGAATTGGGCCCGGCGTGCCGACGGATTCATCCCGTTCGAAAAGCTGGAGAACGAAAAACGATATGCCGAGGTCCTTGGTCACGAACTCGGGCATGCTGTCCGGACCCTTCAGGATCCCGGTTATGTGGCTCTTTCCCGGGAGCAGGACAGGCTCGAAGCAGAATTCTTTTCGCGATCCCGGGCCTCGAGAAAAACAGGCCTGGAAAGCGGCAGCGATTCGATGATGAAACGCCTCGATGCTCTGGCAAAGGAAGTAGAGGCTCCGGCGAATGCGGCAGAAATCAAGGTATGGCGCGAACTGGCACAAAAAAGCGCGAATCATCCGGGCGGCCGCTTGATGGGTAGCCAGGCTTTTCTGAATCGGCCCGTTAAGGCAGAACTTCAAGGTACACATCTTCTTAAAGCCCTGCGAGCTGCGAGGAAAATACCGCCAGATTCCGGCATCCATGAAAGTGAAGGCAGGTCTGCTGCCTGGTCGGCGGGCCATAAAACGGCCCTATGGGGGATCACCCCTGCGACCCCAAAGATCGTCCGCAGCCCGCGGAAATAGTTACCACATAGGGACTTTTTGGAGTCATCCACTGAATCGCGAAAGGAGCAGTAGGTCGTATCTACTTCTTTCCAGTAGGAACGAGTCGCTTGAGTTCCTCGAACGAGTTCTGCACGAGGTTTAGCTGCGCGGACGGGTTTGCTCTTTCCAGAATCAAGAAGCGCTGATCATCTGCGCTGCTCGATGTCGTAGGAATGTCGAACCTCGTGAGCTCAAAGAGACGTTGAGGTGTTCCCATGCGAAGACCATGGCCGCTCTGCATCGGGATGAAATAAATGGCGGTGCCGGTCGCATAAAACAGCTCCCGGCCGGTGTGGCTCCAAAACGGTGCACTGCCGCCCTCAAGAGAGACCTGCCGCTTGATTCCGGGACCAGGATACTCCTGCACGTAGATTTCCACTTGCCCGGACTCGTCGGATGAATACGCGATCCAACGCCCGTCGGGTGAATACTTCGCGCCGTTTTCGGTGAATGGCGTTTTGATCAATGACCGGGACTCCTTGCGGGAGAGGGAGAATTCCCAAATGTCCGATCCGCTGATCGGATCTACATCATTGAACACGATGGTGTCCCCGTCCGGTGACATCGATGTCGCATTCTGCGCGTGGGGGCTTCGTGTGAGTCTCTCGGCTTTCCCGCTGCCGTCCGTCGCCGCCCAGTAAATATTATAGTTGCTTTGTCCCACGGAATAGAAAATCCGAGTTCCATCTCGGGACCACAATCCAAACGCATCATCATTGCCAAACGTCAGGCGCGTGAGCGGGTCGTTTGCGACTCTTCCAATCCAGATGTTCCGGGACGGACCCTCCTGAATCCTGACGGACATCCTTTCACCATCTGGAGATAAAGCGAGATTTGCATAGGCACGCGCGCGGGTCATAACTGGTACTGTCAAGCCCTTTCGATCTTTCCAAACAATGGTATAGTCCGACAATCCGGCCGGCAGGTAGACAAGGGTGCCTTTCTCGGACACGTCATAGTCCGATGTCAATAGAGTCTCATTCACTTCATCGACGACAATGGTCGCACCGCCGCGAACCTCCAATCGGTCAATGTCAAATGGTGCGGCAATCAGATGCCTGTCAGCGACGTATAGGAGGTGGCCGGTCGGCAGGTAGCGCGGATGCCCGCCTGATTCGACAATCGTGCGCGGTTTGTCGGATCCGGGAGCAATCAACGCAATGCTTGTCCGGCCTCCCTTCCAGACAGTGAACAAAATCCCTTTTTGATTGGGCAGGGATTGCGGCCACTCATACCAAACGTTGATGTCGGGCGCCGGATTGCCGGAGGCGGTGTCGACCTGCCTCGGCTGTGTGATCAACTGCGGCGTTCCGCCATCAGACGAAACCTGCCAAAGCCCCACTTGCGGCCAGGCTGCAAACACAATTGTGCCATCCTTCCGCCATTCCCCGCCGAGAGTATTCTGGACCCCGGTTCTGCAGATATCCTGTGGCGGGCCTCCAGATATAGGAACCTTTTTCAGGAAATTGCCCTTTCCGAAGGCAATCCAGCTGCCGTCAGGGGAGAAGAATGGATTTAGTGCGCCATCAGTCAGAGGCACTACGTGAGGCTCCCACTCATCAAGTCGCCGGGTGTACAGTTTTGATATACCAGAGGCTCGCGCCACAAACGCGAGCGTCCGGCCGTCCGGCGAAATCGCGACACCACCGGCAATCGCCAAAGAATTATCGCGAGACAGCGACAAGGCCATGCGCGTAAGCGCCATTTCTGATCGCCAGGGTGACCAAACGAGGAGGGTTGCAGCAAACGCCATTCCAATCAGGCCGGTTACTGCCCATGGGAATAACCGGGGCCATACGAAGCGAGATGTTGGCACGGGCCGCCCGGCATCACCGTCGGCCGCGGATGGCGCGATCATCGATTCCTCGATTTCAAGCCGCACGGTAGCGGCCGAATCGAGACGTCGTTTGGGATCCTTCTCAAGGCAGCGACGGAGCAGGCGGCGAATCAGCGGGGGCGTCGTCGCCGGGAGCGCCTGCCAGTCCGGTATGCTCTTCAGAATCGAGGCGACGGTTTCTGCAGTCGTTTCGCCCTGGAAGGCCCGCTTTCCGGTCAGGCATTCATACAGCACGTTCCCGAAAGCCCAGATGTCGGTACGCCGGTCTACGGCAGCACCTTTGGACTGCTCCGGGCTCATATAGGCTGCTGTCCCCAGAATCACACCGGTCCGGGTCAGCTCATGCGTGATTGTGGGAGAAGAAGCGGGATCAGTGTCAGGTCCCTTCTTCTCGATCGCGCGGGCGAGGCCGAAGTCGAGGATTTTGACTTTGCCGCTCGATGTGATCTGTATATTGGCCGGCTTCAGGTCCCGGTGCAGGACACCCTGCTCGTGTGCGGCTTCAATCCCTTCCGCAATCTGGCGGCAGATTTCGAGCGCCTCATCCTGCGGAATCCTCCCCTTTTTCAGCCGGACGGCAAGGGTCTTTCCCTCGACCAGTTCCATGACCAGGGAGCTTTTGCCGTCCGATTTTTCCAGGCCGTAAACCGAGGCAATGTTGGGATGATTGAGCGATGCCAGGACCTTCGCCTCGCGTTCGAATCGCGCCAATCGCTCCGGATCTGCGGCGAAAATATCGGGCACCGCCTTAATGGCCACGCTGCGATTCAGGCGGGTGTCGTGCGCTTTGTAAACGATCCCCATGCCGCCTTCGCCGATCTTTTCCACAATCCCGTAATGAGCCACACTCCGGCCCACCATGTTTTCAAAATCCTCCCCTCCGGAACCCCCGGCCAAAACCTGTGCGGCTACCTCCATGGCGGGAACACTCATAAACCCGGATAATTCTCCCTGTTGCACCAACAGGCTCTCAACTTCCTTGCGCAGTGAGTCGTCTCCGCTGCAGGCTTCTCTAACGAAGCCTTCCCTCCCAGCCGGTTCGCACTCAAGAGCCGAGTTGTAGATTCGCTTGATCTCATCCCATCGTTTTGGATCCATCGCTCTCAGCCCCTCTGCTGTTCCTGGATCAGCCAGAAACCTGTCAGATATCTGTTTGAAACGGGCCGTTCAACACTTTGGTCGAATACATCAAGTCGGGTTTTATTCGAGGCCTGTTGTTTGGCTCTGCACGCTGAGTTCGATTTATGTCTCCCTCTCCCACCTTCGCCGAAACCGTCCGAGCTAAGATGCTTCAAGCTGGTACTGCCGATCATGCAGAAAGCCTCCACCAGCAATGTGTCTACTGAGAATTGAAACAGGCCGAAGTTGCGGCCATTATAGTTGGCTGCCTTGGCTCTGGATAGGTGAATCTGCAGTATTTGTGCGATGGAGTCGGCATCAAATATTGGCACCTTTGCAGACGGCAGATTTCCCAAAACGCGATTTCGTAGAAGCGGTGCTTTGGCTGTTCTTCATAGACCGTCACTGGCCGGTATCTTAGGGCCTCCTCGGCAACGATGCGTACCCGGTTCCGGTAGAGATACAACGTGCCTGCAATGCCAATCGCTTCCGGCGGCATGGAATAGGAATGGGTATCGTGCAAGACCGTTGCAGTCGGGCCCACGTATATCGGCACTCGGATCGCCAGATCCTCAGGACTTACTTTGAGGGCTCTTAGTCGGTGTTGTTCCTCCCTCAGGCGCACAGAAGGGGGCACTTCAGTAGCACGGCAGGGGCGCTCCTGGTTAACTTCCTGATGCCATTGTGATAGCTGCGTCTGCAGGTCGGCGAAATCATGGAAACGCCGCTGCTTGAAGAAGGAGCCCTTTACAAACCCGATCAGGTTTTCAACGGATCCCTTCTCCTGGGCCCGATACGGCCAGCAGACCTCCACACCGATGCCGAGTTCGAGCGCGGCATAGGCAAAGGTCGGGTTCCATTCCGTGACCACACCGTCCCGCCTCCATTTCAGCGCAACCGTTTTGGGCCGGTCGAAGACGCACATCAGCGGCGCGCCGCCCCAGCAGTGAAGATGGTCGGCCAGAGCACGGATAAGGGTTTCCGTGGTTTCATCCGGAACCACAGAGACGCGCAGAGCGCGAGAGAATTTCAAACGGGAGGCGAAGAAACGGATCCGCTGCTGCGAACCGTCCAGGTACTTGACATCCACCTGGCCGAAGTCATGCTGGCTAAATTCGCCCGGCAGGCCTTCAAAACGCACCAGAGGCTTGGTGCTTTTCGGCCGAAGCGATGACACAAGGGCATAGAATGCCGTTTTCCGCCCGGAATAACCTTCGAGCCGCGCACGACGGAAAACCTCGACGGACTTGAGATCCGGTTCCGCTTGAAGCAGGTCAATGACCCATTTCCGGAAATTCTGTACCAGGCTGGGGCGTCCGATTCCCCGTTGACGCTGCTCGGCGGCATCATCGACGTGCTCAATAGCTGATTCCTTTGAAACTCTCTTGACGGATCTAAGTGAAACTCCGGCGAGTTCAGCCGTTTCCGTCATGGAGTGTCCAGCTTTCAGCAAAACTTTGATCTCATGGCGTTTAAGCATTCCCAACATCCTCCCCCTTGCCCCGCTCGGGCGCCTGCCGGCGCCTGGGGCCAAGGGAATATCTAACGCCTCCGACGATGGTCGGTGGTGCCAGAATTTCCGGAAGAGTTGGTATCAGAATTTTCGGAACTCGCACCGTTCAGTCCCTGGGCAGGTTATGCTCTTCTCTACTCCACTCAGTGGCGGAGCTGGGGGGTGTCACTTGCACACACCTCATGCCGCGACGCGGCACGGCGCCCGGCGTCAATTCTGAACCGGCAGGTCAAGCAGCCTGTCGGAGGTAGTAACGCAGCATCCCACCCAGTCGTTCCCGGCACGCCACGTCGCCGGCAGTACGGCCCACTTCTTTGCCCGGCCGTATCAGCCGGCTGTTGAGTCCCTGATGGTTTCTCTCTTGATGATAATGAACCAGGAAATCGGCCACAGCGTTCTGCAACGATCTCTCCCGAAAGTAGAGCATGCGATCGAGGCACTCCTCCTTCGCGGAGCGCGTGAATCGTTCGAGATGCGGATTCAATTTGGGCGAGCGCGGCGGCAAGCGCACTTAGTGACTGACGCGGGGGCGTGGAAGATGCTGTAAAAACTCTTTACATACTAGAAATTCGAGTATCTTATTGCCAAATAAGGGAATACAATATACCAATGATGCCTTTTTGCCTTTTACTATCTGGTAGACTTTACAATTGATATTGCCCTCCAAATCTGAATATGCATTTCAGAAACGATCTATCTGCACACCATACAGGCTAATGTATGATTGGTAACAATAGGTCTACCGTGATGGCGCATATCTTGCATGAAAGTGAGTCTAACAAGGAGAAGAAAAATGCGTAAAAAGGCGTTTTGTCTCATGGCATTCATTCTGGTGGCAATGTTGCTGAGTGTGCCGACATGCTCTGCTGACTCGTTTGGCTACCTGCTCCAAGGTACCCTTCAGTACTCATCTGGTCCAGATCTTCCTGGTTACAATAATGCAAGTTTCGTGCTCTATCTCGACTATTCAGGAATTGCCTTTCAAGGAACCCAACCCTGGGGAAGTAATGGGGGGACTCGAACTGATTGGGGTGGGAATCAAACTGGCTTAAGCTTCTTAATTGTAGCTGGCGTAAAGACATACTTTGATAACATTGCTCTAGTTATATATAGCGGAGGGCCGGGCGCTAACGATGCGACTGAGTTCATCGGACGCAATGGATCGTTTCCAAATTACAACTGGATTTTCAATGTGCAGTGGTCGCCCGGTACGAATACAACAGCACCAATTTCTTACGCGGGAATCACTCCCCTGATGGCCGGACTAAACTATAATAGGCCAATACAAGATTTTCAAAACTCTTATTACTCTATTTCAACCAATACATTGACAATTACACAAACACCCGAACCAACCACCCTCCTCCTTATTGGCACAGGGCTGGGTGTAATCGGTTTGGCCGCGTGGCGCAGGAAGAAATAGCGCGTTCGCCGAGATTCGATTTGTTCAGAAGGGCCGCTCCAAAGAGCGGCCCTTTTTGGTTTAGGGCCTCTGCTCAGAAATAAGCACTCGCTGAGGCAATTGGAAGGACAGATCCAATTGCTACCTTGGTGCTACCTTTTGGCTCTTCTGGCTTTGGATGGAATCTGTAAGACCTTTATTATATGGTGCGCCCGGCACGACTCGGACGTGTGACCTTTTGATTCGTACTATGAATACCGGGCCCTGGGATTATAGGCAGCAAACCCAAAAGGCGAAATGCCTCAATATGCCGCCATTTGGAACCCCCGCGGAACCCCGGAAGAATTTGGCGATTTGAAGGATTGGCTGAAGTTGTTGATTTTATTGGTGAGCCGTCTAGGAATCGAACCTAGAACCTACTGATTAAGAGTCAGTTGCTCTGCCAGTTGAGCTAACGGCCCACCCTGTAAGGTTGGCGCCCGGGAACTTCCATCTGCTGGCATACGCCCCCGAAGCGGATGCATTATAGGCCGACACCCTGAAAAACTCAATGACAACTTCTCTGTCTAAAGATGAAGGAAATCTCGCTACGCCCACCCTTCTATTATCCCCTCAATCGCCTCTGTGATAAGTGGCCCCACCCTTTCCCTTCCTGGAAGAATGACTGCTAAAACTGCGGACACCCACCCGACTAAAACTGCGGACACCCACCCGAATTGACCCTCACCAATTAGGCCGGAAAACATGGCCCCTCTCTCTCTCTCTCCCGGCCAATCCCGTAAGATAAAAAATGGGTGTCCATAAATCCACAATTGCACCCCCCGTTTCCTCCCAGGCGATCCCGGAGGTGAAAAAATGGGTGTCCACTATTCCCACAATTCCGCGAAAAATGTGGATGTCCATAATTCCACAATCCATAAATCCACAATTGCGCCCCCCGTTTCCTCCCAGGCGATCCCGGGAGGTGAAAAAAAGTGGGTGTCCACAATTACGACTGACGACTGGAGGGCTCCATACGGTGCATGGCCCAGAAGTGACCCAGAAGTGAATCCAATTTGATTGGAACATTCTAATAATGAGGTTGACTCCTGTTTCACTTTGGATCTACACTCGACCTTGCCTAGTAAAATATGTTTCCCAGGCAGGATCCAGCACCAGTGGCATATCATGGGGGAGCTTTTTTCTACTCCCGTCCCGGGAGCCAGTCGAAAGATTCATGATGGCGGCCGTGCTGAGAATTTTTCCTCCAGGCGCTGCCATTGACGCAGTTTTTTCAGACTCCAGGGAAATTCCCCCCAGGCCCTGATGCCGATTCCAGGCTGAGGAGCAGATTGCGATTCACATTCAACTCATGAAGGTCTTCGAATGATAGAGGAGGGCGCGATGATGATGCGTAAAACTGTCGCCATGCTTCCAATCATGCTAACACTCGGAGTTTTCTGGATTGTCTTTGCTCAAGGCGGCGCGGAATTGTCACAACAAGAACTGTTGGGAAAGAACCTGTTTTTTGACACAAATCTGTCGGTGCCGCCCGGCCAATCCTGCGCGACCTGCCATGGGCCGACCGTGGGATGGACGGGACCTGATGAATCCATCAATGCCGCCGGAGCCGTATACGAGGGGGCTGTTGCCGGCCGCTTCGGAAATCGGAAACCGCCGGCATCCGCCTACGCCGGCGATAGCCCCATTCTTTCCTTTAACGGGACCAACTGGGTCGGCGGAATGTTCTGGGACGGCCGGGCCACCGGCTGGACCTTGGGCGATCCCCTCGCCGAACAGGCGCTGGGACCCTTCCTGAACCCGGCGGAGCAGAACAATGCCAGCCCACAGGCTGTCATCGATAAGGTGCTGGCATCGAGCTACCAGGGGCTCTTTCTCGAGGTCTGTGCCAATCCGGACACCAATGCGCGCTACGAGTGCATAGGCCGTGCGATCGCAGCCTATGAGAGATCAGCTGAAGTGAACCCCTTCACTTCCAAGTATGATTATTGGCTGAAAGGGCAGGCCAAATTGACCGGCCAGGAACAGTTGGGGCTGAAGCTGTTTAACGGCAAAGCGAAGTGCGCCACCTGTCACGTGGCGCCGCTCTTCACCGATTTCACCTACGACAACTTGGGCTTTCCAAAGAATCTGCTGAATCCGTTCTACAATGAGCTCGACTTGAATCCTCTCGGCGAAGCTTGGACTGACCCGGGCCTGGGCGGTTTTCTTGAATCTGCCGGATATGATCAGACAGTCTGGGGGCCAGAGCAGGGCAAGCACAAGGTCCCGACTTTGCGCAATGTCGATCTGCGGCCCAACAAAAAGTTCATCAAAGCCTACGGGCATAACGGCTACTTCAAGTCGCTCGAGGAAATCGTTCATTTCTATAACACGAGGGATGTGCCTGGCGCGGGCTGGCCGGCCCCCGAAGTAACCGCAAACATCAACACCACGGAATTGGGCAATCTGGGATTGAATCACGGCGAGGAACTGGCCATCGTCGCGTTCCTGAAGACCCTCTCCGATGGCTGGACTCGTTGACCTTAGGGCCTGGAAATGAATATAAATTACATTTTGCTGCTGGCCCCCAGGCCCGCTGGCGAGGCGCGAGCGACGAGCATGCCGGGTTGCATGTAAGGAGCGAGCAACAAAGCCAGCGGGCCTGCGGGCCGCAGCCCGACGGGGCGCGTCCCGAGCTCTGCTCGGGATCCTCGACGATGACACCGCATCGCCTGCGTCGCCGCGCCTTGCATCTGCCCGCTCGGCGCTCGCGCCAAAATGCAACCTTTATTTATTTCCAGGCCCTTACCTCAATTTTTGCGGGGTGGGGCGTTCAAATGCCTTACCCCGCAACCTTTCATCTCTTCCCAGAAACTGTGCCTGCATCCAATGCGGACGTTCATTTTGTCATCGAGCTCATGAATTTGGCGAGCTGTCTGGGCGGCGGACGACTCCCCCAAGGAATCCAAACGCAACGTGAAAAGAGGTGAGTGTCCCGGAATTTGATGGCAAAATAGCAGCTCGCGGAGGAATATCCCATGACCGGTCCCACCCAGCTGCTTATCGGCGGAAAATTCAGAGACGCCCTCTCCGGCAAAACCTTCCAAACCATCAACCCGGCCACCGAAGAGGTAATCGCCGATGTGGCCGAAGCCGATGCCCCCGACATCGACGCCGCCGTACAGGCCGCCCGCGGCGCCTTCAACCACAAATCGTGGCGCGCCATCTCCGCCCGGGACCGCTCCAAACTGCTCTGGAAAATCGGCGACCTGATCATGAAAAATTCCGAGGCCCTCGCCCGCCTCGAGTCGACCGACAACGGCAAACCGATCTTCGAATCGCGCTACATCGATATCCCCTCGGCCGCCGAAACCTTTTACTACTACGCCGGCTGGTGTACCAAAATCGAAGGCGAAACCATCCCTGTCCCGGGCAACTTTCTCAACTACACGGTCCGTGAGCCCTACGGCGTCTGCGGAATCATCACCCCGTGGAACTTCCCCCTGCTCATGGTGGCCTGGAAGCTAGCCCCAGCGCTTGCCTGTGGCAATACCGCGGTCGTCAAAGCCGCCGAAGAAACTCCGCTCACTGCCCTCTGGCTCGGCCAACTCTGCCAGGAGGCCGGACTCCCCGATGGCGTCGTCAACATCGTCCCCGGATTCGGCCAAACCGCCGGACGCGCCCTCGTCGCCCACCCCGGCGTCGACAAGATCTCCTTCACCGGCAGCACGGACGTTGGCAAAGAAATCATGCGCAGCGCCGCCGACACCCTCAAAAAAGTATCCCTGGAACTCGGAGGCAAATCCCCCAACATCGTGTTCGCCGACGCCGACCTCGAAGCCGCAGCCAAGGGCGTCATGAACGGCATCTTCTACGGCAAAGGGGAGGTCTGCGCCGCCGGCTCGCGCCTCCTCGTGGAGGAGAAAATCCACGACGAATTCATGGAGAAACTCAAGGCGCGCGCCAGCCAGCTCGAACCCGGCGACCCCATGAGCATCAAAACCCGCCTTGGTGCGCTCGTTTCACGAAATCAGATGGAACGCGTGCTCGGCTACATTGAGACCGGAATCGGCGAGGGAGCTGTCCCCGTCGTCCACGGCGGGCGCGCCGGCGAGAAGGGATTCTTCGTCCGGCCGACCATCTTCGATGCGGTGAATACTCCAATGCGCATCGCACAGGAAGAAATCTTTGGACCGGTGCTCGCAACCATCACGTTCAACGGCATGGATGACATGATCCAGAAAGCCAACTCGACCATCTACGGATTGGCCTCCGCGGTCTGGACGCGCGACATAGCCAAAGCCCACAAGGCCGCTAAACAGCTCCAGGCCGGGACGGTCTGGATCAACAGCTACAACATGCTTTGCGAACAATCACCCTTCGGGGGATACAAGCAGTCGGGGTTCGGGCGGGAACTGGGCAAGCACGGGATCGATCTCTATACGCAAGTCAAATCCGTCTGGGTCAGCCTCGACTAGCCACAAAAACACAAAGGGCGCGAAGAAATTATGCATTTCTTTGCGCCCTTTGTGTCTTCGCGGTTTTATTTTGGGGAAATGACTCCCAGTTCCCGGCCCACCTTGACGAATTTCTCCACGCCGTGGTCCAGATCCTGCTCGGTGTGCGTTGCCGAAATCATCACCCGGATGCGAGCCTTTCCCATTGGGACGGTCGGGAAACCGATCGCCATCGCAAAAACCCCCTCCTCGAACAGCCGGCGGCTGAACTGCTGCGCCGTTTTCGCCTCCCCCAGCATCACGGGCGTGATGGGAGTTTCGCTGTTTCCGGTGTTGAATCCGGCCGTGCGCATCTTCTCTTTGAAGTATCGCGTGTTGCTCCAGAGCTGCTTCACCAGGTCGTCCGATGTCTCCAGGATTTCGACCGCGGCGCAGCAGGCCGACACATCCGCGGCCGTGAGCGCGCTGGAGAAAAGGAAAGGCCGCGCTTTCTGCCGCAGGTAATCGATGATGACCTTCTTCCCGGCCGTGAATCCCCCGACGACGCCAAACGCTTTCGACATCGTTCCGATCTCGACATCCACCCGTCCGTGCATATGGAAATGATCGACGGCCCCGCGGCCGCCGCGCCCCAGCACGCCTTCACCATGGGCATCATCCACCATGATCATGGCGTTAAAACGCTCCGCGATCTCCACCAGTGCAGGCAGCGGCGCCACGTCGCCGTCCATCGAGAACACACCGTCGGTAATGATCAGGGCGCGCTTGCCCGAGTCAGCCGGCAAATTGTCCCTGAGCTTTTTCTCGAGCGAGGCCGGATTGCAATGCTCGTACCTGATGATAGGGGCGCCGGAGAGCCTGCAGCCGTCGATAATCGATGCATGGTTCAACTCATCCGAAAAAATCAGATCATCCTTCCCCACCAAGGCCGGGATGGTGGCCACGTTGGAATTAAAGCCCGACTGGAAGGCGATCGCCGCTTCGACCCCTTTGAATTGTGCCAGCCTGGCTTCCAGCGATGCGTGAAGCGACGTGGTTCCGGCAATGGTTCGAACCGCAGCCGGGCCTACGCCAAAAGCTTCAATCGCTTTGCACGCCGCCTCTTTCAGCCTGGGATGATTGGCGAATCCCAGGTAATTGTTGGAGCAGAGGTTCAGCACCTTTTTCCCATCCACCTGGATCCAGGCTCCCTGGGCGGACTCAATGGTCCGGATGTTGATCAGCAGCCCTTCCTTTTTCAGCCTTTCGGTTTCGTCGAGGATGAATTGCAGTTTGTTTCCGGCTACTCCGCTGCGAGGTGGATTCATGATTGCCGCTCCGTTGATTTGAAGTTCGGATAAGAGCAAAAAGAGATATTAACACGAGTTGGGTTTTGGATGTTTCACCGCGATGGCGCCACGACCGCGAAGATAAAAGAGAGGAATCCCTTGGAGATCTTGGCGGACTTTGCGGTTCAAAAAGCCTAGAAGCCCTTGGGACCGGGGATCCAGCCGCGGCTCATGTAATCGGTCATCAGAAGGCCGATCAGGATCGCAAGCCAGATCAGTCCGGCGAAGATCGTCAGCCCTATAATTCTCGGACTGGTGCGGACATGCATGAAGATCATGACTACCAGGGTTGCCTTGCAAGCGGCAATCAGCAGTGCCGCCAGGATGTTGAACGGCCCGAGATCGATCTGGGCCACGACGACAGTGATCGCCGTGAGGACCATGAGGGCGGCAAAGACCAGGAGGTAGGTTTTGACTGAAGTCGTATGTTCGCTCATTTGTGCCGGTCAATCAGGTAAAGCAGAGGGAAAAGGAAAATCCACACGATATCGACGAAGTGCCAGTACAGTCCGGCAATTTCGACCGGAGCATAATGCTCCTTGCTGAACCGGTCGCGCCACGCCATCCAGGCAATCACAATCATGATTCCGATACCGATGATCATGTGCAGGGCGTGCATCCCGGTCATCGTGAAGTAGAAAATGAAAAACAGCTGCGCTTCCCTGCCGAAGGGTCCGTCAAAGTGGAAATCGGGACCCGGGAAGTGATGATCCACATATTTGTGGTGGTATTCGAATGACTTGATTCCGAGGAACGCAACACCGAGGATCATCGTGAGCACGAGGAAGCCGATGATCGCCTTCTTGTTCCCCTTCTGCGCCGAGTATACCGCCAGGGCCATCGTCAAGCTGCTGCCGAGCAGGATGGCCGTGTTGATCGTGCCCATCACCAGATCGGCTTCATGGCTGGCTTCGGCAAATGCCTCAGGGTACATCCCCCGGTAAATGGTGTAGGCCGCAAAAAGCCCGCCGAAGAACAGTATCTCGGTGACCAGGAACAGCCACATCCCGAGGCTGCCGGCTTCGTGCTGCTGCTGGAGATCGTCGAAATGATGCGCCAGGCCGGGAGTATGCTCAGACAATGGCGGCCTCCTCGAATTTGGAATAGTCGTAGGCTTCTTCCTCCACCACCGGAACTTTCTCGAAATTCTGCGTCGGGGGAGGAGATGGCGTCTTCCATTCAAGGCCCGTGGCATTCCAGGGATTCGCGGGCGCGATCGCCCCGTACTTCAACGAATATATCAGGTAAATCACCGGAATAAGGTAGCCCACACCAAGCACCGACGCTCCAGCCGACGACATCACGTTCAGCACCTGGAACTCCGGCGGATAGGCGTAATATCGCCGCGGCATTCCCAGGTACCCAAGGATGAACTGGGGGAAGAAAGTGAGATTGAAACCCACGAAAATCAGCAGGGCGGAAAACCGCGCCCAGCCTTCGGAGTACATCCGGCCGGTTATTTTTGGCCACCAGAAATGCAATCCTCCGAGATAACCCATAAGCGCGCCGCCTACCATGATGTAGTGGAAATGGGCCACCACAAAGTAGGTGTCGGTCACGTGCACGTCGACCGCCAGCGTCGCCAGGAAAAGGCCGGTCAGTCCTCCCATCGTGAAAAGGCCGATGAAACCAAAACCATAGAGGATCGGGGTCTGATATACGATCGATCCCTTGTACAGGGTCGCGGTCCAGTTGAAGACTTTCACCGCCGACGGGATGGCCACCAGGAAGCTCAGGATGGAGAAAACCAGGCTGGCGTAGACCGACATTCCGCTGACAAACATGTGATGCGCCCAGACCAGGAAGCCGAGTACGGCGATCGCGATGCTGGAGTAAGCGACGAATTTGTAGCCGAAAATCCGCTTCCGGGTGAAACACGAAATCAGCTCGCTCACCACCCCGAGCGAAGGCAGGATCATGATGTAAACCGCCGGATGCGAATAGAACCAGAAAAGGTGCTGGAACAGAAGGGGATCGCCTCCCAGCTTCGGATCGAAGATCCCGACCTTGAAGAACCTTTCCAGCGCCACCAGGACGACCGTGATGGCGATTACCGGCGTCCCCAGCACCTGAATGACCGCCGTCGCGTAATGCGCCCAGATGAAAAGCGGCATCCGGAACCAGGTCAACCCCGGCGCGCGCATCGTGTGGATGGTGACGATGAAATTCAAACCAGTCAGGATCGACGAGAATCCGGCTATGAATATCCCTATCCCCATCATGATGACGTGGGAGTTGGAATAGGTGCTGCTGTAGGGGGTGTAGAAAGTCCACCCCGTGTCGACGCCGCCCGAAATCGCAGCCACGAGCGCGAAAATTCCGCCGGCAACATAAATGTACCAGCTGAGCAGATTGAGCTTGGGAAATGCCAGGTCGCGTGCACCGATCATCATCGGCACCAGGAAATTACCGAGCACCGCCGGAATGGAAGGGATGAGGAAGAAAAAGATCATGATCATCCCGTGCATGGTGAAGAGGCGGTTGTAGGTTTCCGCCTGCACCATGTCTCCCTGCGGCGTCAGCAGTTCGAGCCGGATGAACACGGCAAAAATTCCGCCGATGAAGAAGAAGGCCGTGATGCTGATGAGGTAGAGCAGACCTATCCGTTTGTGGTCGGTGGTCAGAAGCCACGACTTTAAGGTGTGCGAGACATTCAAATAGTTGGTCTGCGTTTCGACACGCGGTTCCGATTCCTTGACGGGATCCATTACTGCGTCGTCACCCTTTCCGTCTTCTTGTTGAGAGACTTGATATAAGCCAGTAACTGCAGAAGCTGCTCTTCGGCCACCTGGCCCTGGAAGGTGGGCATCAGCGGCTGGAAGCCGGCCACGATTTTAGCGCGCGGGTTCAGGATCGATTCACGCACATAGGTTTCGTCCGCCGTGATTTTCCGTCCATCCGCCAGCTGCACTTCCCTGCCGAGAATCCCGACCAGGGACGGCCCGCGGCCGCCACCTTCCGCCTTGTGACAGCTGCTGCACCCGAGACGCTCAAACAGAGCCTGCCCGGTCGCAGCCATCGACTCCCCGGCAGTCCCGCCGGTCAGCCACTTGGCATAATCCGCCGGCTCCATTACGTGGACCATTCCGCCCATGCTGGAGTGCTGGTTCCCGCAGTACTCGGCACAAAACAGGTGGTACGAACCGGCTTTGGTAGGCTGAAACCACATCGTGGTGTATTTCCCCGGGAGCACATCCTGTTTGATGCGGAACGCCGGGACATAAAAGCTGTGGATGACATCCTCGGAGGTCATGATCAGCCGGATCGGCACTCCGATCGGCACGTGCAGTTCGTTGATCTCGCGATTCCCTTCCGGGTGCTGCAGTTTCCACATCCACTGCTTGGCGACCACATATATTTCGAACGTACCCGGGGGAGCCTGCGCATTGCGAATGTACAACGCCGCCCCCCAGCCGAACATCACCATCGTGATCCCGAGCGGGATGACACTCCAGAAAATCTCGAGCGCGGTTGAACCGTGGATCTGTGTCGCGGTCGGGTTGCTTGCGCGCTTCCGATAACGGATCGCAAAGATGAACACCAGCGTGAAGATCAGCACCGAAAAGAAACCGGCGACCGTCACGAGAAACAGGTATAGCAGGTCCACCCTGCCGGAAACCGTGGACGCAGAATCGGGAAACAGCGGCAAATTGGACCACATACCCTGGTTAGCCCTCAATGAATTACGAAAGACAAATTACGAATGACAAATCATGAAAAACGACGATCTAAACCGCTCCTCGTCATTCGTAAGTTGTCATTCGCAATTTCTGACGCCGGTCGCGCCGGAACATCACCCACATGAAGCCGAAAAGCGCAATGGCCGTCGCACTGCCGAAAAGCTGCATGATCCGGGTAATCGCCAGGCCATATCGGCCCGTAACCGGATCGTAATGGAAACAGAACAGCAGAACCTGGTCGACCGGCGATCCGATTTTCTCCTCGGCGGCCTCAATAATCCCCAGACGCAGATCCTGGCCCGTGTATTCGATCCCATACAGGTAGCGCGCCAGCTTGCCCTTTGGCGTCACGATCATGATCCCGCTGGCGTGCGCATACTGCCCGGTCGACGGATCGAATTTGTACCGGAAACCGGCGGCCTGGGTCGCTTTGCGGATCTCCGGTTCCTCCCCGGTGAGGAAATGCCAGCCCTGCGCCGCGCCCGGGCGGGCATACTCACGAACGTAGGTATTCTTCTTTCCCGCGGCCAGGGAATGCCCTTCGCGGGGATTGATGCTGATGGTCACGATTTCAAACTGTTTGCCGACGTCGAAAGAGAGTGTGCGCAAACCCTTGACCAGCCCGTTCAGCACCAGCGTACACAGCATCGGGCACTCGTAATATCCGAAAGTGAGGATGACCGGCTTTTTCCCGAAATAGTCACCCAGCTTTACAGTCCTCCCGGATTCGTCGCGGAAAAGCGTGTCCAGCGGCAACTGCTCGTTGAGCTTCTGATCCAGCCCGACCTCGCTCAGATCCGCGACGGCTGCGTTCCCGGGCTTGAGCTGCGCGTAAACGCCGTCAGCCTGCAGCAGAATCAGGGCACACAGGCAGACCGAAGCCGCGAAACGGCGCCGCCGCGTTCGAACGGATGTGGAGCTTTTTACCGCCATGGTGAACATATCTACCTCCCCGTTCCCGGCTGTACCGCAGCCGGCGTGGCTGCCGGCTTGGGCTTGGGAGCATCCGGCGCGGGGCCGGCTTCGATGCGCGCATCGGGACGGTTGGGCAGGCCTTTTTCGGCTACCCGGTCCATTGCCTGCTCGACTGGAATCCGCACCACTCCATTGGCCCGATCTACCCACCCATAGGAATTCAGTTTCTCTTCCTCGATCGTGCGCAGCTTCTTCAGATCGAGCTGCGGATCGGCCTGCAGCCGCGGCTCGGGCGGACGCTGCTCGATCTGGTACATCGGCGAAGGCGGCGCTTCCTCGTTTTGCGTGGTCAGCTTTTTGAAAACAAAGATGGTGATAAGAATGCCGGCCGCGCATATCACCACCAGGAGCCCGGCTCCATAGACCGACACCTTGCGGATGTTGATGTCGCTCTTCTCGTAACCGCCGGGGCCGGAAGCATGGTTGTTCGGATCACTCATGAGCCACCCCCGCTTGCAGCTGGGGATCGTTGAGCGGCACCAACGGCCGCCCTTTGAGCTGCCAGATAAAGGACGACAGCCAGATCCCGCCCATTCCGAGCGGGGCGGTTATATCGAGCCAGCTGAAATTTACGCCATGCTGCCCCTCAACCGGAGACACCATCCAGAAAACATCAACCAGACGAATCACCAGGAGGGCGGCAGCCACCATCCCCAGAGACCGCGCCCGCCGCTTGACCTTGCGTGACAGCAGGATCAGGAAGGGGACCGCGAAGTGGAAGATCAGCAGAAAAACCGCGATCGCCCCATAGCCGCCTTTGAGCCGCTCCCGGTACCAGGTTATCTCTTCCGGCAGATTTCCCGACCATATGATCAGGAATTGCGAAAAGGAGATGTACGCCCAAAGCATGACGAAGGCCAGCATCAGGTTCCCAAGGTCGTTCAGCCGCTGCCGGGTGATGACTTCGGAAAGCGGTTTGCTCTCCCCCAGCACCATCGCGCCGATATTCACCAGCGCCAGCGCCGAGAGCACCTGCCCGATGATGAAGAGCGCTCCAAACGCCGTCGAAAACCAGTGCGGTTCCAGCGACATGGCCCAATCGATCGCGGCAAAGGTGACGGTCAAGCCATAGATTAGAATACCCGGGGCGCTCAGGGAACGCATGCGGTTCAAAATCGCGGGATCCCCGGTCCGATCCTGCTCGGCCGACCACCGGCTCAGCAGGAAGGAAAACAACATCCAGATGGCAAAGTAAAAAAAGGTGCGCCCGATGAAAAATGGGCCGTTGAGATAGGAGGCCTTGTGCTGCAACAGCTTGTCGCCCGCGACCACATCAGGGCGCGCCCAAATGTAGAGATGCGGCAGGCTTACCAGAATCGGGATGGAAAAGAGAATCATCAAGGGGAGCGTTCGGCTGGCCGCTTCAAGCATGCGCCGGACGATAAGTCCCCAACCGCCCCCAACCATGTGATGCAGCATCAAAAGACCGGTGGAACCCAGAGCCAGCCCAACCCAGAACAGGAAGGCGAGCAGGTAGGATCGCATGAACCGCTCCGGATCGTGCGAAATTGCAGCCCCCGCTGAAAACGCAGCAGTGGCAGCCAGGCCCACGACCAGGGCGAAGGTCTGAATTCGATCCATCCGGGGTCGGAGAGTATCGGTTCCGTTCATTTCGTCGTTTCGAGAAGTTTGGCGCGCTCGGTTTGTGGAACATCTTCGATTTTAGCCACCTGGCTCGCCTGCAGAGCGCGAATGTAAGCCGTGATAGCCCAGCGGTCGGCCGTTTCGATGCGCGAGGCATACGAAGGCATAGCCCCGAAACCGCTCGTGACCACATCAAAAAAATACCCGTCGGGAGCTTCCCGCAGCCGGTCAATATGATAGGAGGGGGGGCGCTTGAGCCCTCGCTGCACGACCATTCCCTCCCCATCCCCCAAACGCCCGTGGCAGGGCGAACAGAAAATATCGAATCGCTCCCTGCCCCTGTGCAACATTTCACGGGTTACCGGGACCGGGATGTTGCCAATGAAAAGATCGTTCGATTTGCCGGTAAAGTAGCGCGAGTCAGTGCGCAGTTGCCCCCGCGCCACCGTTCCCTCGATCGGAAGCCGCGCCGCGCTGCCATTGGCAAAAAAGTCGCTCTCCGAAAGAGCGGTGTATTTCGGCTGCTTGTACATGTTCGGGGCGCAGCCGGAAGCCGCCAAAAGCAGGAGCAATCCGAATCAGCCGGAGCGGAGACGTCTTATGGATCGGGCTTTCAGCCCTCTTTTCAATTTCTGTATCCAATCCCAGGGCTTCGCCCTGGGCTGGTATGGCGTCGGGCCTTCGGCCCTTCATATTTCACATCCGGTATCAAATCAAGAATACGAGATTGTACGCCAGCCACAGGCGACTTCCCATTGGCATCGCGTCGGGCCTTCGGCCCTTCATGTTGCACATCGGGTATCAAATCAGGAATACGAGATTGTATGCCAGCCACAGGCGACTTCCCATTGGCATCGCGTCGGGCCTTTGGCCCTTCATATTTCACATAAGAAAACAAATCAGATATTCGTGAGCGCCGAAGGCGCGATCCCATACCAGCCTGGGGCAACGCCCCAGGAAAGTCGCAACTTGATCGTAAGGGCTGAAAGCCCGCTCCATAACTAGCACTGAGCGGTTCTACAGCGTCTTTTGAAGCCTGGCGCCGCAAGAAGAATCTGCTTGCACCTTTCGATTCAGGGTTGAACATCCGACACCTCGACCGCATTCAGACCCTGCAAGAACTTGCGGGTTTTTTCGGGCTCGAATTTGGGATCGCCGGCTTCAATGCAAAGGAAAAACCGATTACGCGATGCGCCGGCAAACGCGGGCACATTGAACACCGGGTGGTACGGCTTGGGCAGCCCGTTCATGACTATCATCCCGACCACGGCGGAGAGCGCGGCAAAAAGAATCGTCATTTCAAATGTCACCGGGATAAATGACGGCCAGCTGTTCAACGGCCTCCCGCCGACATTGAGAGGATACTCAATGACCGAAAGGTAATACTGCATCCCGAACCCGACCAGCGCCCCCGTCACGCCGCCGCCGAACACCACCCAGGGCAGGACCGTGTGATGGTGGCCGACCGCTTCAATCAGCTCTTCGATCGGAAAAGGCGAATAGGCGTCCATTTTCCGGTAGCCTTCGGCATAGGCCTTCTTCGCGGCCGCCACCGCTTCGTCCGGGTTTTCGAATTCCGCCATGATCCCGTATAGTTGCTGACTCATCAAAGCACCTTGCTCGAAAGATGCAAATTGCACAACGCAACGGAAAAATTGCGAATTGCGAATTGCAAATTGCAAATTGAAAAGCGTATTAGCTCCACCATCATACCCGGGCATTACCTCTGTTTATCGAGCACCGAAGATGCGACACAAAATCAATTTGCGGTAGCCTAATTGTAAACCCGTCCTCGCTCCCCAGTTTGCCTATCATCAATCCGCAATCCGCAATTCGCAATTCGCAATTTAAGTCTTTGTTCTTTCGTCCACTTTTTGCACCAAAACTCTCATCTCGAAAATGGAGATAACAGGCAGGAAGCGAATGAACAGGAACAGTAGCGCCAGGAACAGCCCGATTGTCCCGACAAACGTCAGGTAATCCCAGCTCGTCGGGTAATACATCTTCCAGGACGAAGGGAGAAAATCGCGGTGCAGGCTGACCACCACGATGACAAACCGCTCCAGCCACATCCCGATGTTGACCACAATCGAAATCACCCAGAGGAGAATCACATTGTCGCGGATCTTCCCGCTCCACATCAGCTGCGGGATCGCGATGTTGCACAAGATCAGCGCCCAGTAAAAAGGCGCGTAGGGGCCGTGGAAGCGATTCAGCACCATGAACTGCTCGGTGGGATTGCCGCTGTACCAGGCTATGAATAATTTCAATCAGGTAGCCGTAGCCCACGATCAGGCCGGTAGCAAGCATCACTTTGGCCATGTTCTGCAGGTGACGCATCGTGATGAAGCCTTCCAGGCCGTAAATTTTCCGGATCGGTATCGCCAGGGTCATCACCATGGCGAATCCGGAGTAAATCGCGCCCGCGACGAAGTAGGGCGGAAAAATCGTCGTGTGCCAGCCGGGCACGATTCCGACCGCAAAGTCGAAGCTGACCACCGTGTGCACCGAAACCACCAGCGGGGTCGCCAACCCGGCCAGCAGCAGGTAGGCGGTTTCGTACCGGTGCCAGTGGGCGGCGGAACCGCGCCAGCCCAGCGCCAGGACGCCATAGATCTTCTGCCCCAGTGCGTTTTTCGCGCGGTCGCGCAAGGTCGCCAGATCCGGGACCAGCCCGACATACCAGAAGAGCAGCGAAACCGTGCCGTAGGTCGAGACCGCGAAGACGTCCCAGAGCAGAGGGCTGCGGAACTGCGGCCACATTCCCATCGTGTTTGGAATCGGCAGCATCCAGTAAAACAGCCACTGCCGCCCCGTGTGCAGCAAGGGGAACAGGCCCGCACACGCCACCGCAAAGAGTGTCATCGCTTCGGCGAAGCGGTTGATGGAGGTCCGCCATTCCTGGTGCAGGAGCAGCAGGATCGCCGAAATCAACGTGCCGGCGTGTCCGATCCCGATCCACCAGACGAAATTGATAATGGCAAAGCCCCAACCGATGGGGATGTTGATGCCCCAGATGCCGACGCCGCGCGCCACCGCCCACGTAACCCCAAGAAGCAGGCCCATAGCGAGTACGAAGGCCAGCGCGAATCCGGCGATCCACCCCTTCGAGGTTTTTCGCGTCAGGACTATGGCGCTGATCTTGTCCGTAACCGACCCGTAGGTATACCCCGGCGCCAGCACCGGTGTGGGATCATTCACGGCTATGGGCTTTTGCGTGCTGTCCGGATTCATCCGCTATTCCTTCTCGAGCGCCGGGTTCGGGTTGCGCAGTCGCGCCAGGTAGCTGGTGCGCGGCTGGGTGTTCAGGTCGGCCAGGAGGCCGTAATTCAAAGGCTGCGCCTTCAGTTTGGCGACGCGGCTTTCGGGATCGTTGACGTTGCCGAAAACAATCGCCCCCGTCGGGCAAGCCGACTGGCAGGCGGTGACGATTTCCCCGTCGCGAACCTGCCGGTCTTCCTTCTCGGACAAGATCTTGGCCGAATTGATGCGCTGCACACAGTAGGTGCACTTTTCCATCACGCCGCGGCCGCGCACGGTGACATCGGGATTCCGCAGCGGCTTGAGGCTGGGGGTTTCCCAGTCCGTATACTGGAGGAAGTTGAACCTCCGCACCTTGTAAGGACAGTTGTTCGAACAATACCGGGTGCCGACACAGCGGTTGTAGACCATCTGGTTCAGCCCCTCGGAACTGTGATTGGTCGCGGCCACTGGGCAGACCGGCTCGCACGGCGCATTCTCACAGTGCTGGCACATCACCGGCTGGAATGTGGCGGATGGATTCTCGAGATCGCCCTTGAAATACCGGTCGACCCGGATCCAATGCATTTCCCTTCCGCGGTCGACCTGCTCCTTGCCGACCACAGGAATGTTGTTTTCAGCCTGGCAGGCAATGGTGCATGCATTGCAGCCGATGCAGGCGTTCAGGTTGACCGCCATGCCCCAGGCATAACCTTTGTATTCAAACCCGGGATAGAGCGAAAAGTCCTTCGCCGGGTCTTCCCCCATTTCCTTGACGAAGCGGGGATCGTGTTCGTATTCCCCAATCGTGCCTTCGCGGACCAGGGCCCGACCTTCCATGCTCTGATGGTTCTGGGTGCAGGCCAGCACTGCTCGGGAACCCGTTTTGCGAATCGCAAGCCCCGAAGCAAACCAGGGGCGGTCCGAAGTCCGCAGCGAATAGGCATTGAAACCGGCGCCGGTGCCGAGCTTGCCCGCATGCGTCCGTCCATAACCCAGGTGAACCGTGACGGAGTCGCGCGGCTGCCCGGGCAGGATCCAGACCGGGGCCATCACCGAGCGATCGCGGAATCGGAGCTCAACCACGTCACGCGAATCCAATCCCAGCCGCTCCGCCGTCGCCGGGCTGACGAGCGCCGCGTTGTCCCAGGTCAACTTGGTCAACGGTTTCGGCAATTCCTGCAACCAGCCGTTGTTGGCAAATCGGCCATCGTAAACCGAGGGGTCGGCACGGAAAACAATCTCGATCTCTCCCGGAGTTCCCGGAACACCGTTTTTCTCGACCAGCTTCTGCCACCCCGGCTGAAGCGAGACCGGTTTGACCGGATGAGCGGAATCCACCACCGCGCCGTCATGCAGCGATGTCTGCCAGAATCTATCGAATCCCGCCGCATTCTGTTTCAATTTCCAGTTTTCCTGCACGATGTCATGACTCGTCAGTCCCGACTTCCCGAGGAGGACCGAGACGATCTCATGCACGGACTTCCCTTCATAAAGCGGCGCGATCAGCGGCTGCTGAATCGTCGCCGTCCCGTCAAAGGCTTTGGCATCGCCCCACGACTCGAGGTAATGCGCCTCGGGAACATGCCAGTTGCAGAGATAGGCGGTCTCATCGAGATAGAGCCCAAGGTGCAGCCGGGTCTTGACCTTCGTAAGGTGAAGTGCGAAATCCAAGTCGGCGGGAGCATCAAATGCCGGATTTACGCCCAGGATAGCGATCGCCTCGACCTTGCCGGCTTTGAGGTCCTCGGACAGCTCCACGATCGAACGAAGCTGGTCCACGGGGCTGGCTTCCACCGGTTCGATATAGTCGACGGTCTTGCCCACATTTTCGAGCGCTTGGTTCATGGCATGAGCGAGAACCTGAAGCGCAGGGGAACCGCAGGAACCGGCGATTACGAGGCCGGCCCCGCGATGAGCCTTCAGGTCCTCCGCGACGGCTTTTACCCAGGCTTCATGATCCTTGGCAATCGCAGGCGCTTCGATATCGACCCCGACGGCGCGGGCTACCGCACGCGCAAAATTCTCCAATTCCGCCGCGCGCAGCGGGAGGCGATGATCCGCCGACGCGCCGGTGTTCGTAGGCGTGGATTCCGCGACATAAAGCCGGTTCAGGCCGGCACGGCCGAGCTCGGGATTGCGCCGGGAGGCCCAGTCCCTGGCGTAGCTCAGGCTTCCGGGACCCGACGAGAGGAAATCCGAATTGAGCGAAAGAATCACATCGGCTTTGGCAACGCGGAAGACCACACTGACATCGGTTCCGAATGCCAGCTTGGCCCCAGCCCGCGCGGCATGTCCGCCGGCAGGCTCATACTGGTGCCAGCGGGCTTCCGGCATCTCGGCCAGGAGCTGGCGGATCTGGGCTGCCAGCGTGGGAGAGGTCACGGTCCCGGTCAGGATTCTCAATCCCGCGCCTTTACGCTCGATCAGCCTCTCCCGCTCGGTGTTCATCGCCGCTACGAAAGAAACCCAGCTGGCGATCCGGCCGTTGTGCAGAATATTCTGGGAGCGGTCGGGATCGTAGAGCGACAGGATGGAAGCCTGGGAAAACGGATCCAATGCGCCCCGGCTGGCCGGGTGCTGCGTATTCCCTTCAATTTTGGTCGGGCGGCCGGTGTGACTCTCCACCAGCACGCCGGTGGCATAGCCGCCCAGGGTCGTGGCGGTTGCGTAGAAGAGCGGCTTGCCGGGTACCACGTCTTCAGGTGCGCGAACGAAAGGGACGATCTTTTCCAGCGGCGCCTGGGTGCAGGCGCTCATACCCGCCAGGGCCAGCGAAGCCCCCATCAACCGCAAGACATCCCGGCGTGGCATCGCATCGGAAAGGGCCGAAGACAGCCTGGGAAACTCGTTTTCGAGGTAATCCCGGAACTCCTCGGTCCCGGCCAGCTGTTCGAGGCTCTTCCAGTATTCGCGGCCGCGCGAATTCCGCAGGCTCTCGCGAATCGCAGCCAAATCCAGGGGCGGTTTCGCAGTCACTTTGTCGCTCATCGGTGGCACGTATAGCAATCGGTTAGCTTTTGGATCTTGTATTCCGCAACCAGCTTGCGTCCCAGTTCCAACTGGTTATCCGGCGCTTTGTATTCCATCGAATAGACCTGATCGCGCGGCCGCACGAACTGCTCGGGCGCGCGGTGGCACTCCAGGCACCACTCCATCTGGAGGCTCTTTTCCTGCCACATCAGCGGCATCTGGTCGACCCGGCCGTGGCAGGAGGAGCAGCCGACTCCCTTGTTCACATGGATGCTGTGGTTGAAATAAACATAATCGGGAAGGTTGTGGACGCGGGTCCACTGCATCGGCTTGTCCGTCCGGAAACTGGCCCGCACCGGCTCCAGCATCGGGCTGTCGGTGAACAGCTGGGAGTGGCAGCTCATGCAGGTTTCGGTCGGAGGAATGCCGGCAAAGGCGGCCTTGTCCACGCTGGTGTGGCAGTAGCGGCAGTCGATGCCGACATCAGCGACGTGATGCTTGTGGCTGAACGGAACGGGTTGCTCGCGCGGCGTCGCAACCCCGGTCACATAATCGGACCGGGCCAGCAGCAGAGCAAACCATCCCAGACCCGCCACGAGCACCGCGGCGCCCACAAATGTCGCCTTCGACAGGGTGTTCGCACTGGGACGAAATATCTGAGCCATGGATCAGGTAGTAGTTATCGATACAGGATGTGTTGAACTCAGCCCGGCTGACGCTGGGTGGTCAACATTTTCTTCTTTTTTGATTATTTTCCCCAACCCGATTTCCGGGGACCGGCTAAGTATATTCTGGAGTTGGCGGCTTGTCAAAAAATGATAAAGATTTCTAACCGCGAAGACCTCAAAGGCCTCGAAGTATTTTCAATTGAATACCTTGAGGTCTTCGAGGTCTTCGCGGCTCATGTTACCAGGAAATCTTGAGCGCGAACTGGAGGATGCGTGCGGATTCCCCGGTTTGAATAATCGTCTGAGTCGACGGCGGCGCCACAGTCTGGCAGCAGGACTGGGCAAAAACCGTTGAGACTATGCTGTTGGAGCCCACCGATGCGGAGGGCGGGCTGTCGAAATTGGGATGGTTGAGGGCATTGAACATCTCCATACGGAAATCCATGTTCACGCGCTCGGTAATATTGAATTTTTTAGTCACCCCCAGGTCGACGTTCCAGTAAGGCTGCGCCGTAAACATGTTCCGGCCCATGCCGTTGGATCCGACATCGGGAACCTTGAATGCGGAGGCATCCTTGAAATAGACCGGCCCATAAACTCCTGGAACCTCAGTCAGTTTCATTTCCGGCATGGAGCCAACGAGTGCTGCCCTCGAGTAATGGCCGTTGTTCGTGGTGTAACGTCCGCTCATCACGCTGAAGGGCTCGCCAGTCTGATAAACATAGATCCCGTTTACCGACCAGCCGCCGAGGATGGCGTTCATCGGACCCTTCATGTCACGGCCGATCCACTTTCCGCGCCCGAAGGGCAGATCATAGACGCCGCTCATCGAAAGAACCTGGCGGCGATCGAAATCGGAACGTCCGCGCTCGTTGCGCCAGTTCCTGGCATCGACGGTATATCGGGAGGCTGTGGAAGAGAGTCCGCCGCCAGAAGAGGCGCCCACTGGATCGATCGACTGGTTGTCCATCGATTTCCCGAAAGTGTAGGACAAGGAAAAGAGAAGCCCTTTCTCAAACCGCTTTCGCAGCGTAGTCTGCAGGGCGTGGTAGTAAGAATCTCCACCGGTGTCGATGTAGGAGATGGTGTTGAACTGCTGGTTGGGCCGGAGCTTCATGTTCAGGGTGTTCTGCTCGATGCGCTGGGCGAACAAACCGATGTTGTTCTGCCCCAGATAAGTTTTGGTTGTGCTGGAATTGATGATGGTGGCGACCTGCGAAGCCGGAATGCTTCCGTTGACCACGATCGGCACTGGCGTCCCCGTCACACCGGCAGGGCAGGCGGTGCCGTCAGGCTGGCAGCCCGCGTTGTAATTTTTCTTCATGATCAGAAAGTCGGGCTGCACCGGGTCGCCGTTGATCTGGTTCAAGTTGTAAATTCGCATCAGACGGGTTCCGCGATGCCCAATATAGGCGGCCTGCATTACGAATCCACCGGGGAGTTCCTGCTGGATCGCGAGGTTCCACTGATGCACCGTGGGGAGCTTCATTTTGGGATCGATTGATGTAAGCGACGGTGCATTGTCATAAAGCTGGGCCGGGAGGGTCAGGAACGAACTGGGCTTGGTCGTAGGAGGAGCGAGCTCGTTCGGGAATCCCTGGTTGATCCGGAGGTCCGGTACCGGGACACAGCCGGGAGTCGTGCTGCCGCCGACCGTCGAACTGCAGGATGTGACCAGTCCCGGAATCTTGCCGGCAACCGCCGTCACCATGAACGAGTTCAGCGGATCAAAATAAATCCCGTAGCCGGTGCGTATGACGGTCTTCTTCATCGGGCTCCAGGCAAAAGCGATCCGGGGCGCGAATGCACCCAAGTTGTTGGTGGTCAGCCAGGCATCCGCTTTGGCAAAAGTTACCGGTCCCTTGGAACCGTCCACCGGGTTGTTGGGCAGGTAGACGCGGCCTCCGGCTTCCGTCGGGGCCTTGTTGATTTCCCAACGTACGCCATAATTCATGGTCAGGTTCTGGCGCAGCTTCCACTCATCCTGGAAGTAAAAGTTGAACTGTTTTAAGCGGTGACCTTCCGACCACATGGTCACGGAGTTGCCGACCTTGAAGGGCAGAAACGAATCACTGCTCAGGTCGCCCAGGAAGTTCTGCGAAAGCCGTGCCGGGATTCCCGTGAGCTCATTGATCGAGGTAAGCAACCTCGTACTGTCGCTGCTGGCGATGCCGGGCTTGGTGCTGGACGCTACCGGCGGGGTTGTGAATCCGGGAGGAGTGCGGGTGGAACCGCTGAAGCTCATGCTGGGTGTCACATTGATTCCTCCGGGCTGCCCGCGGACGTCATTGTGTTCATAGAGCCGGACATTCCCTCCCATCTGAAATACATGGGCGCCCTTAATGATGCTGAAGTTATCTACGAACTGAGGCGTGGTCACCGCACGGAACGTTCGCGGAGTGTTGATCAGCGGATAGGAAATATTGGTAAAGGAATAGGGGGCAATATTCGGCCAACTGGGGTTGGCTTCGCCCTGGGTAAAGAGGTAGGCAAAACGGCTGAATCCCACGGTGAAATCGTTGACCACCTTGGGAGAAACCACCCAGCGGTAGCCGGTGGATAGTCCCTTGGTCTTTCGGGTGACTTCACCCATGGGAGGGAAGCTGGGGTAAAGCTGAGGCCTGGCGTTAAGGGGATCGCCCTTGATCGTATCGTAACTGGCCGACATCCAGCGTGCACGCACGCTGTGGTTGGGATTGATCGAGTAATCCCAGCGGGCCAGGTAGTTCGGTCCTTCGAAATTGGCCGGCGCATTCCAGATATACGTGGCGGTGTTCAACCCGTCCCCGGTTGCATAGCTGCTGGGCTTGGGAAACGCTCCGTATAGCTTTGCCAGCGTCGGGTCCAGGCCGATCCCTTTGGGGTCATTGGCGAAAATGTTGTAGGTAGCGACGCAGTTGGTCGCGACGGAAGCGCTGCAGGTCGGGACGCCGGGAAGCAGGTTCCCGGTTTGGTTGTCCACCAGGTACGGCGAATTCTGGGTAATCGGATGCCCATTAATGGAAAAGGGGATCTTGGTATCAGCGACCCAGTAACGGAACAATCCAGACAGAGCCGTTGGAGAGTACATCAACGAAGAGCCATAAGTCTGGTCCGTGGGCTGGGTGGTTTTAATCCGCTGGTTCTGGTAACTCCCGAAGTAGAACATCTTCCCCTTGATAATCGCTCCGCCAACCTCGGCACCGAACTGATGCATCTTGATATCCGGGCGGGGCGCCTTGCCGGTGCGCGGATCGGGAACAGTCATCGCGTTGGCGAAAAACTCGTTCGAGTTCAAAGCCGTGTTGCGCATGAAATCGAACACGCGGCCGTGAAAATCATTGGTGCCCGACTTGGTGGCGATCGCGATGTTGGCGCCGCTGTTGCGTCCTTCCTCCGCCGTCGCGTTGGAAGTAACAGTCTTGAACTCCTGGACATTGTCGGGATTCAGGCGGTACATGTTCGACATCGGGTTCGGCACGGAAGATTCGTTGGCATCGATCCCGTCGATGGTCACATTATAGGCGCGGTCGCGCGAGCCGTTCACGTGCAAGCCCGAACCGGCGCCGCCGTAGGAACGCTGCACAACACCAGGCTCAACAGTGATCAGCGAGAGCGGATTGCGGCCGTTAAGTGGCAGCGATTCAATCGCCTTCTGCTCGACCACGTTACCGATCTTGGCGCTGCTCGATTCCAGCTTTTCGTAGCCGCCTTCGACATTCACGATCTCATTCACCCCGCCTACCTGCAGGGCGACATTGACATTGATGGGGGTCCCGATCTGAAGCACATTCCCCTTGTTCATGGCGGTCTTGAAGCCCTGGAGTTCGACTTTGATCGTATAAACTCCAAGGATAAGGGAAGGGAACGAATAAAGTCCCGAGTCGTTGGTGACCTGCGTATTGCTTACGCCCGTCGCTTCGTTGATTGCCGTCACGGTCGCGCCGGGAATGACCGCCCCGGTTGAGTCTGTGACCGTGCCGGTGATACGCGACGTGTTGGTCTGGCTAAAAGTCATCCCGGAGGGAATGACAATCAGGGCGAATATCAATGCTATGGATCGAACACCTCTTGACATCGCTGACTCCTTCAACAAAAAGACATGAACCGGACGGGGATCCGGACCTGAGAGATCAGTCAATACAATTTGTTTAGCAGACTGCAGCTACAGCGCTACCGTCAGTCCGAAAATATCGGCAAAGCCAGGAATTTTGACGAAATGTTATTGGTTCGAGCGCGACCCATAGGCAGGGCCGAATCGATGGATGGGTGGGCCTGCCTCAGCAAGGGGCAACCATGCCATCCTCATCCTTCAGGAAGCCCCCGTGATGGGAACATTGGTACCAAGCGGGCTCAACTGAAGTCAACTATAAAATACGGTTCTTATATTTTGAGCAGCGGGCGGATGGTTTGGGCGCCTTCGAGAAGGTCCTCCTGCTCCGTTTCGGTCATGGGTACGAAAGCCTCAGCGATTTGGAGGGCCAGGCGATAGAGGCTTTCTTCCCCAGGCGGCAGGGCGGCCGTCACATCCTCCGAAAGGGCGAATCGAAGCGCCTGGCACGCAAGCACCGGATCGGAAAGCGGCTTGTACCAGCACTTGGGAAACTCCCTCGCCTCATTTTTCCCCCAACGGGTCAGGGCCATTGCTTTCAGAGCGATCCGAGCCGTGCCCAATTCCGCCGCGCGCCTCATCACGGAGTTCCAAGAACCGCCGTGCGCTTCGCAGACAAAGTTGACGGGCAGCATGACTGAATCGAAATCGAAACGATCCAACAGCGCCAGCGCGGCTTCCGCCGAGTGAGCGGAAAATCCCAGGAAGCGCGCAAGACCGCGGCTGCGCAGCGTGGCGATGAATTCCATCGCGCCACCGGGCGCAAAAATCGTTTCCACTTCCTTGAGCGTTGTCACGGCATGAATCTGGTACAAGTCGAAGTGATCCGTTTGCAGGCGCGCCAGGGAACTTGTCAGATCTTCCTCCGCACCGACTGCGGTGCGCTGAAAAGTTTTGCCTGCCAGGAAAATGTTCTGCCGAACAAATTTCAGCGCGCATCCGAGCTTCTCTTCAGCTTCCCCGTTCCCATAAAAAGGGGACACATCGAAATAATTCACCCCTCGCTCAATGGATTCAGCGACGAGGGCATCGACCCGATCCTGCCCCATCCCGACCGCGAGCATGCCGCCGAAGCCCACTATGGACAATTCGATTCCCTCGCGATAAGTTCTGCGCATCAGCGTCATGTGGCACTCCCGTGAGTCATGTCAGATTCTATTATGAGCCGCAAAGGCCACGAAGACCTCAGAGGATGATTTGTTTTCGCGGTCTTGGTGTTCTTTGTGGTTCGGTTTTTTGAGGATACTGTGGGTTTCAAAAGAGGAAATGCAGCATTATTCGCATTTGTCGGTCGAATCCTGGCTGGGCTTTTGCTGCTTTTCCCGGCTTGGTCATGGGCGGATCAGTACGAGAGGCAGCCCGCGATTAATGTTTTGAGCTACGAAATTGAACTCGATTGGAACGATCAGAGCGACACCGCAACCGGATCGGCAAAAATCAAGGTTCAGATCCTCACGGAAGAAACCGCCGGCATGTGGCTCGACTTCACCGGCGGGCCGGTGGCAAGCCTTTCAGCTGCGGGAGCCGAACGACCCTTCACCCATGCGAAAGGACGGATCTCCTTCCTGTTCGATCATCCCTACCATCAGGGTCAGACCGTTGAAATCCAAATCCGCTACCATTGCAGGACAACGGAAAGCGGCCTGCTTGCCGGGAAGAACCGCTACGGCAGAAACGTCCTCTTCGCCGAGAATTGGCCGTCCATGGCCCGGTCGTGGTTCCCCTGTATCGACCACCCCTCCGATAAAGCCGCGGTCGACTTCAAAATCTCCGCGCCCGGGCAGTATGACGTCGTTGCCAATGGGAGGCTCGTGGAAACCCAGCCGCTCCCCGATGGACGGAAACTGACCCACTGGAGTGAAAGCGTCCCGATCCCGACCTATTGCATGGTCCTGGGCGCAGCGGAATTTTCCATAACCGCTGCCGCCACGGAGTCCGGTGTGCCGCTGCTTTTCTATTACTATTCTCAAGATCGTGAATCCGCATTGCGGCAGTTTAGGGAATCTTCCGACATACTCCGATTTTTCAGCCGCGTGATCGGACCTTTCCCCTACGAAAAGCTGGCACAGGTCGAGTCGACGACCCGATTCGGCGGGATGGAGAACTCGAGCGCCATTTTCTATGTCGAATCCGCATTCCGCGATGGAGTTGAAGAAGACGCTCCCCTGGCCCACGAAATGGCTCACCAGTGGTTTGGCGATTCCGTCACGCCGGGAGACTGGGATCATCTCTGGCTGAGCGAGGGTTTCGCCACCTATTTCGACGACCTTTATGCGGAGCACAAGGCAGGGTGGAACGCCCTGAAGGAACGAATGGACAACCATGCCCGGGCAGTCCGGAAGTTCCACCGGCAGCGGCCCGGACCCATCATCGATCCTGCAGAAAAGAATGTTGCCCGGAAGCTGAACCCGTTGAACTACGACAAGGGGTCCTGGATTCTGCACATGCTTCGCCACGAAGTCGGCGACGACACTTTTTTCCGCGGCATCCGGAGCTACTATGCGGAGCGCGCGGGCGGGAACGCTGTCAGCGGCGATTTCCAGCGCGCCATGGAAAAACAGTCAGGATTGAATCTCGAGGCTTTTTTCCGGCAATGGCTTTACCGGAGAGGCTGGCCGCAAATCAGCATTTTCTGGAATTGGAATGCCTCCCGGCGGCAAGCCGAGTTGTCGATCCGACAGGAGCAGAAAGAAGGCCCCTACGTCCTGCCGCTGGATCTGCAGTTTCGCATGAAGGGGAGAACGGAATCCAAAACCATAAGGTTGTCTTCCGTTAAACAGACTGAGATTATCACCCTCGAGTTTGAACCCGAGGAGATGGATGTTAACCCGGGGGGATGGGTCTTCTTGGATGTGGCCGTTAAAAAAAAGAGGTTCCGGCGTGCCGGAACCTCTCATAACTTCCAGGGGGATTACAGCTTCACAACGTCCTGAGCCTGAAGGCCCTTAGGACCTTTCGCTACATTGAACTCGACGTTGTCGCCTTCATTTAGCGACTTGAAACCGCTTGCCTGAATGGCGGAATGGTGTACGAAAACATCATCTCCGGAAGCGCGCCGAATGAATCCGTAGCCCTTCTCGTTATTGAACCACTTTACCGTCCCTTGCTCTTTCATCTTTCCTCTTTTACTCTGACCCCGCCTGGCGGGGGTGTTGGGTGTTTGATTTAGAACCTTGTTTTTGCTTCTGTTTTCGTAGTCATTCGCTAGCCCTGCAGGGCCTTACACAAAAGATTCCGCCCCCCTGTTAAAGAGTGCAGTACATCCTTTTAACGAACTCGAACAAAAACCGAATCAACCGGATCCGGATTATACGGCTTTAAGTATGAAGATGCAAAGGTTTTTCGGCTTTTTTAGTAGATATCCTGGAGACACCATTTACCCGGAAAATCGGAATCGGTATCGGAATCGCAATCGATTTCACATTCGGAATTTCCTTCGATTGCGATCCCGATTGCGAAGGCCACAACTATTCCACCGCCGGATCAAGCTGCGGGCATAAAAAACGATCGCCGAAAATGATTGGCTTCCCTACTTTTCGATTCTGGTATCCTGCATTCCTCACTGGAGGCCGAAATGCGAATTCGACTGGTTGCCGCTCTGATCCTTTGCGTTCCCTTCCTGCAAGCTCAGCAGAAAAGCCTGCGCATGCCGATCGGGGATGCGGCGAGGAAAGATAAAGAGGTAAAGCTGATTCTGGACGCGGTCACAGACACCGCGACCGGCGAGACGATCACGCCGCGGGAAATGGCATCCCGCCTGGCCGGAAAAGATCTCATCTTCCTCGGTGAAAGCCACACCAGCATGGATTTCCATCGGGTCCAGCTCCGCGTGGTTCAGGAACTGCACCGGGCCGGGAAAAAGGTCCTGATCGGGTTGGAGATGTTCCCTTACACCGAGCAGAAGTACCTGGACGATTGGTCCCGCGGCTACCTGACCGAAGAGGGTTTCCTGCAGCTATCCCAGTGGTACAAGAACTGGGGATATCACTGGAACTACTACCGCGATATCTTTCTGTTCGCCCGCGACAACCACCTGCGCATGTATGCCGTCAATACACCGCGCGAGGTCGTCTCCGCGGTGAGAAAAAAAGGCTTCCAAAACCTGACACCCGAGGAGGCCGCCCACATCCCCCAGAAAATCGACACCTCCAACGCCGACCATTTCTCGCTCTTCAAGGCCTTTTTCGAGGAAGAGACCGGGATGCACGCCATGATGAACGATCAAATGGCAAAATCGATGTTCGACGCGCAATGCACCTGGGACGCCACCATGGCCTACAATTCCGTGAAGGCGTTGAAAGAACAGCGCGACAAAGACACCGTGATGGTGGTCCTGATAGGATCGGGCCACGTTGCCTACGGGCTTGGGCTGGAGCGGCAGGCTGCGCAATGGTTCGACGGAAAAATGGCATCGGTCATCCCCATCCAGGTGCTGGACGACAAGGACCGGTCGGTCGAAACCGTTCAGGCGTCTTACGCCAACTTCCTCTGGGGATTGCCCCAGGAGAAGGAATCCCTCTATCCAGACCTTGGCCTTTCCACGGGCGAGATTCCCGGCGACACAAAGCGCAAGGTCCTGAACGTATCGAAGGACACGCCGGCGCAGGCAGCCGGGATCAAGGAAGGGGATGTGCTGGTCTCAATGGATGGGGCTCCTGTCAGCGACCGCGAGGGCTACAACCGGCGCCTGTCGGAGAAACGCTGGGGAGACGCTGTGGACTTTGTCCTGCTGCGGCAGGACAACGAAATGAATATCCGCGTTTTCCTCCGCCGCTCCGTCAAGAAGGAAAAATAACGCAAACCACAGAAACCGCCAAGACCGCGAAAATAAATATTATTTATCTTCGCGGTCTTCGCGTCTTCGCGGTTATTTTGGATACACCATCGTATTCGGATCCGGCAGCGGAATGCGGATCACTTTCCCATCCAGGAACTTCTGGAACGAATACTGCGGCTTGTCCGCATTCCCTTTGATCACATCGTCCACGTTCCCGACGGCAAGGATGACCAGCTTCTCAGGCTGAAGGTATTTCTGAGCGACGCGCAAGACGTCGGCCGTGGTGACAGCACGAACTTTGTCGCGATAGGTCTCCCAATATTTAGGATCTCTACCCGTGAACTCGTCGTTCGCAAAAGTCCCCGCAATCGCCCTGGCGGTGGCAAAATAGCGCGGGAATACTTCGACCGCCTGGTTTTTGACGGTTTCGAGTTCATCCTCGGTAACCTTCTCCTTGCGGATGCGATCGATCTCATCCATGACGATCTGGGTTGCCTGCGCCGCCGTGGCGCTCTTGGTCTGGAATCTGGCGCGGAAGGTGCCCGGGGTAATACACCCCTTCCGTGAAGTTCGAGCCGGCATCATATGCCAGGCCTTCATCGGAGCGGACTCGGTTGGTGATGCGCGAAGTGAATCCCGACCCTCCCAGCACATCGTTCATCAGGTCGATGGCGAATTCGTCGGGATTCCCGCGCATCGTCCCCAGATGGCCGAGAATCACACGCGCCTGGTTTACATCGGCTTTATTCACCATGTAAATCCCGGGCGCCGGAGTGTAGTCGAACTTCGGCACGGCCGGGGCCTTTTCTCCCGCGGCCCAGCCGCTCATCGCCTTTTCCAGTCTTTCCTTTAATTCAGCCGTCTTGAAGTCGCCGGAAACCGCGAACATAAAATTCCCGGGGTGGCAATACTTCTTGTGGAAGGCGATCAGGTCGTCGCGCGTCAATGAGGAAATCGAGGCTTTGGTGGTCCACGCGTTGGTGAAGTATTTCTCCCCGTAGATCAGCCGGCTCCATTCCCGCCCCTCGATCGAATCGGTGCGGTCGTTACGGCGCTCGATGGCCTGCAGCTGCTGGCTCTTGAACAGGTCAAGACGATCCTGCTGGAATGCCGGGTTCTTGAGCATGTCGAAGAACAGGTCGAGGGCCTTGTCGGCATCCTTGGCGAGAAAATTCACATTGGCGCTGCCCGAGGTTCCGCCCATCATGCTCGAAAGCGTCGCCGCCAGGAAATCGGCTTCCTCGTCGAAATCCTCGGCCTTGAAGCGTGTTGTGCCCCCGGCGCGCAACTGGCTGCCGACCGCGGAAGCCAGCCCTTCCTTCCCTGCCGGATCCAGATAGGAACCGGCACGGATGGTAAGAGAAATATTCACCAGAGGAAGATCGTGATCTTCGACGAAGTAGCCAATCACTCCGTTGTTCATAACCTGGCGATAGGCGGCGGGTTTGGGCGGAGTGTAATCCAGTTTCGCGTATTTCAGATCACGCGGGTGCGACGGCACCGGCTGCGGTTTCTGGCCGTAGCCGATCGAGCCGGCAGCCAGAAGCGCCGCGAGCGGCATGGCGAGAGTGGAAATGCGTCGGAGCGTTTTCACGGCTTACCCCCTTCCTTTTCCATCTTTTCCTGCAGCAGTTTCTTGATGACCGCGATCAGCTTCTTCTTGTCTGCCGGAGCTGCAGCTTCCTGCTGATCGAGCTGCTGGAGTATGGCCTGGGCCTTGTCTTTCGGGATCTGCCCCATCATGGCTTTGAACTGTTTGACCTGGGCTTTGTCTTCGTCCGACAACCCGGTAAGGAGCGGGTCTTCGACCGTCGACTCCGACTTCTTGGTGTAGTAAAGCGCAACGGCCCGGGTTTCGGCTTTGAAGTACTGGTTCGCCACGCGCTGGATATCGGCGGCCGTGACGGCATCGATCTTTTTGGGATCTTCGTTAAAACTAGGCCAGCCCCGTCCGCTTTCCGCGAGGAGAAGCTGGAACATGAGGGCAAAGTTGCTCTGCAGCCGGCGGAAGTTGTCTGCGGAAAATTGGTTTTTCACCTTTTGCAGTTCGCGATCGCCGACCTTGTCTTTCTGGAGTTTCTCGATCTCTTTATAGAGGGCCTTTTCGACATCTTCCGGCTGGTTGCCCGGTTTGGCGACACCTCTCAGCATGAAATAGCCTTCCCACTTCTGGCCGTTCTGACCCGCCATGACACTGTTGGCGATCTTCTGATCGATGACCAGGGATTTGTAGAGGCGCCCCGTGCGCCCGCTGAGAAGCGAACCCAGTACCACGAGGGCGGGTTCATCCTTGTGGCCATCGGCCACCGAGTGATAACGGATCTGAACTTCCGGATTGGTCTCAGCGTAGGCGATCATCCGCTTCTCGGCCATCTGCTCCACCTCGCGGGTGCGCACTTGCGGCGGCGGCTGAGGATTCCTTTTCAGGCGGCCGAAGTACCGTTCAGCCAGCTCCCTGGCCCGCGCAGGATCGAAGTCTCCAACCAGGCAGGCGGCAATATTGTTGGGAGCGTAGTTGAGAGCGAAGTAATCGAGCGCCTCCTGGCGGGTCAAACCGTCGAGGTCGCTCGGCCATCCGACCACGGGCCAGCTATAGGGAGAAGAGCTCCAGAACAGCGCGTTGAACTCCTCTTCGAACTTCCCGGTCGGAGTGCTGTCGGTGCGGAGCCGTCGCTCCTCATGAACCACGTCGCGCTCGGAATAGAATTCACGGAACACCGGGTTCAACAGCCGGTCGGATTCCATCCAGAACCAGAGCTCGAGCTTGTTGGCCGGAACGTTGATGAAATAAAGTGTCCAGTCCTCGGTGGTGCCGGCATTCATCCCGCTCGCCCCGGCGGTTGTGTAGATCTTGTCGAACTCGTTTGGGACGATCAGGTCTTTTTGCTGTTTCTCGAGCTTGGTGAGCTCTTCCAGCAGTTCGTTGTGTTTCGCGGTGCGATTCTTGGGATCTTTCAGATCGGAGATCTCGCCCAGGCGCAGACGCTGGATCTGGGCCTGCTCCTCTTTCCGGATTTCCGCTTTGACGGCGTCCATCTTCTCCATGACCGCCAGGTCCTGCTTGATGTCCTTCGTGCCGACAATGTGCGTCCCCTTGAACATCATGTGCTCGAAGAGGTGCGAGAGTCCCGTGATGCCCGGACGTTCATTCACGGAGCCGACCTTGGCTACCCAGCCGGCGGCGACGTTGGGATCCCCTTTTTTGGGAACCATGAGGAGTTTCATCCCGTTGGGAAGGACGTACTCCTGCACCTGCACCTGCTGGGCCTGGACCGCCGGGACCAGAAGCAGCGCCAGGGGCAGGAGGCATCGATACAGCGCAGTTCTTTGCATGCCATACCTCCAAAAAAGAAACACAGAGGCAAAGAGTACACAGAGAACACCGAGGAATTCAAAAAATCTTTCTCCGTGTGTTGAGTGCCTCGATTTTTTCAAAGGGATTTGCCTTAAAGGTACTTCTGCGGCTCTTTGTCAAAACTCTCTTTGCACAGGGGGGAGCAGAAGTAGTAAGTCTTGCCCTCGAACAGGCTTTTGTGCACTGCTTTGTGCGGGTCGACCCCCATTTTGCAGACTGGATCGACCACAGAATCGGATGGAAGTCCGGCTGCCGCCAACCGCAGGCGGCTTTCGGAATCGACCAGGAAGTTGCCCGAAACGACGATCCGCTCGCTTTCCATGAGACCCTTGGTGATTTGGATAAGCCCCTCCGAGCGCCATCCGGTCTCGACCATGCGCGGTTCGAAGAAACCATTGCCCCGGTCAACGTAAACGGTCTTCTTCAATCCGGTATTCAGAACTGCTTCAGACGGGACAGCAAGCGTCTCGGGATAATGGATCGGCAGCTCGATGTCGACGAACATGTCGGGGCGGAGCCGGAATCCAGGATTGTCCGCCTCCAGGCGCACTTTCAGCGTGCGGGATACCGGATCGAATTGAGGAAGGATGCCGCTTACCTGTGCTTGAAACTTGAGGTTCAGGTTGGGCCGGGTCGCCTGCACGCGAACTCCCGGGCGCAGGTATTCCTCTTCATGCTCGAAAACGTCCAGAAGGATCCAGACATGGCTCAGGTCGGCGATGCGGTACAGTTCGTCGCCTTTGCTGAAGCGCAGCCCTTCCGAAACCTTCCGCTCCAGGATGAAGCCATCGGCCGGAGAGGTGATATCGATGTTCTCCATCGGCTGCCGCGTCTCGATCATACGCTGGATCTGGAGCTCGCCCATCCCGAGGTTTTTCAGCGAATCCCTGTATTGCCGGATATTGAGGTTGAACTGCGTGATCTGGCCTTGCTGCGCGGGATTTTCCTTCCCGGAAACCTGCACGCGATCCATCGAGCCCAGCGCGAAGAGCAGTGCTTGGGTGGCCGAGAGGAATTCCGGGCTGTAGAAAGCGGCCAGCACCTCGTTTTTCTTGACAAGGCTGCCTTGCGAAGCTCGGCCCGCGGATGTTATCCAGCCGTCAACCGTTGCATTGATCCAGTAGAGTCGGGTCTGGTCCGCCGCCACGCGCCCCAGGGTGCGAAGGAGTCTTGTCCCGGACGACTTGCGGACCGGCACCGAGCGGACGCCCATGATTTGCTGGCTCCCGGGGCTTATGTGTACAGCCCCGGGGGGAGCCCGGGTTCCGAATTTTCCGCTCGTCCGTCGTGGGATGCGTCTCTGTCGGCCGGGACGAGACGCATGCCGCACGAGGGGCAATCCCCCGGCCTGTTGGAAACATACTGGGGATGCATAGGGCAGATATATTTGAGGATGCCGGCATTGTTGGATGCGGTTTCAGAAACTGATTCGTTTCTCCCGCGATACCACACCCCGGCAGAGAATGCAGCGATCACAATGAGTATGAAGCCTGCCGCCCTGATGTTTCTCATCGCCGCTCAGCCATCCTATTTTTCCTGTGCATCGGTATGGTGCTTCAAAGAAGATTCCCGTGCAAGGACTTCTCATTGAGGCATACCGGCCGTTTTTTGGGGGGCATGTAACAGACGGATAAATGCAATGTTGTCCCCGAAAAAGACCTTTGAAAGCATCCATGAACAGACGAAACTGCCCCGGTGCAGAAACACCGGGGCAGATCGCGGGGAACGAAAGATTCGATCCGGCCAGGCTATGTTACAACCAGCGGCCGCATCATGTCGTGCTCTTCATGTTCGAGGATGTGGCAGTGATACACATACTCGTTGCCGCCGGTCCGCGGGCTGGGAGGCACCGCGAACGGTGTAGCCGGCAGGTCGAACTTCATGATCACCGTTGTGACCTCGCCCGGATGCATCTGCACGGTTTCCTTCCAGCCGACCTCGTTGGTCTCGGGACCGCGCGCCACGCCTGTGGGAGTGAACACCCCGCTCACCAGCTTGAAGGGCTGACGTGACAGGACCTGCACGTTAACCAGGTGGAAGTGGAGCGGGTGTGTATCCGCCGTAAGGTTGTAGATTCGCCAGGCTTCGACCGACCCGGCCACCGGCATTTCGGTTGCCGGTGCGAGATAGTCCCTCCCGTAAGATACCGTTCCCTGACCTTTTGCCATGGTGGCTACGAAGGGTGCCGTGGTTCCGATCATCTGCGTCAATCGTCCGTAGATGTCGAACGCCTCGTTCAACGTCAGATCCCGTGGCGTAACAGGGTAGTTGACTCCACCGACCTTTACGTTGGCAGGAATCGCGATTGGTGGGATCGGTGCTACTGTAGTCGTATAAGGAACAAGAGGAGCCGGATCCAGCAAGTTCGGGTTTAGGATCGGCGCCGGCGGGCTGCGGGTCAGGTATGCCTGCCGCCACGACCTTGATACGGAGGATATTCCGAGTGTCGGGACCCGTCCCAGGCAGAGGCTGCACCGGATTTTGGGGATTGCCCAGGTAGTAATCGGTGGTCGGCGGGCCGGCCGGGAAGGGACCAGGCGCATCGTTGTACATGATGAACTCCTTGACCGGCCTTGCCTGTGAAGTCGATGATGATATCGGCGCGCTCGGCCGGCGCGAGAAGCAGGTTGCCGGTCAGCGTGGCAGGGTTGAAAGGCAAGCCGTTCCGAAACGTGGCTTCACTCACCAGGAATCCGCCTTCGTTACCGATCTGGATGATGGGCGGGCCAAGCGGCGTGCCGGCAGCTGCAAAGCCGGTCTTGGGATCGGTCACAACCTCGCCCGCCCCCTGTGCGACCTCCAGCAGGTTGATGTTGAGGAATCTCGCATTGCACGCGTTGAGAACCAGGAAACGGTAACGTTTCGCTTCAACGGTCGCCATGAGGGTAAACGGTGCCGTTTGTTAGCATGGTATCCCCGAAAAACTCCGGGATGCACGACGGATTCGGCGGCGTCAGGTTATTGGTTGACTTCAAGAGCCGGAACTCCTTGGGATCATAGATATGCTCATACCACAGGCTGCCTGATCGACTGAACGTCCGCACGTGCCACTGTTGCCCAGGTCGGATCGGTGGCTGGCGTGGTGGCGCTGACGAAGATCTTGTCCTGGAATACAAGCGGAATTGTGCTCGGGATATCCGGTATCTTCCCCGCCGCAACATAGGCGGCATTGATTGCGTCAAGCACCAGATAGGCGGTCGCGATTCCTGCGTAGGCATTGAGCCGTGTGATGCCGTGGGCGTGGTCGTGATACCACATCAGGCGCATGCTTTGGTTATTGGGATAGAAATAATCCGCCTGACCTGGTTTCATCGACATTTTTTTGATGTTGTCCAGGATACCGCCGGGGCCATTGAGGAAGCTCAGGCCACTCGCTCCAGTGGGCGTCCACCAATCGAACGGGCCGCCGTCACAGATCCAGGGGATGTAGCCTCCGTGCAGGTGGACCGCGATGCGGTTCTGGGCCTGGTTCGCACCCGGCAGCGTGGTGTCAATCGGGATGATCCCTCGCGCCGGCAGCGTGTTGGTGACACGGATTCGGGCGGCTTGATTCCTCGGCGTGATAATGACTCCACCAAGGTGCCGCTGGATCGGATTGGTGGTGTCCCAATAGCCCCAGAGTCTGGTAGGTGGTAGGTTCGGATGAAGTTGATCCAAATATTCCCCGGCAGTAACCTGGTAGAGAGTTGTGTTTTTGAATGCCGGGTCGGGCGCTCCGTTGAGTACCGGTATCCCGTTGGGATCACCCAGCGCCGTCAAACCACGCAGATTTTGGATCCATTTCGCGAGCTGGTCGCTGTTGTTGATGGCGAAGGCACTCCGCATCGAGGCCTTATATGCCGCTATGACCGCAGCGGACATCGCCGTGGTTTTGACAAAACTCCTTCTCGAAATCCGATTCATCATTGCCTCATCTCCTCCTTTTCACCGCGTGGCCACGAATAGGGACAAAATGAGGGCATGGCCACGGAATTCTTCCCAATCTGAATTTGGATCGCATGGTCCGCAGAGGAGATCTGGAAGCCGAACACCGACTGGATCGAGACACGCCAAGCGCAGATGGCGGGTCATCGATCTGCTAATTCAAGGTGGGTATTCGGGAAATAGAGAACGGAACCTCCATTCCGATCCCAATCCCTTTACCTGCTGGAGCCCCAACCTCGATAGCAAAGTGCCGCTATCCCTTTCGATCTGGTCTGAGGACGAGGGCATTTAAACGCGGAGGGTACTAGGTTCGCAATTGAGTTGAATACTCATTTTGTGTACGTAGATCTACGCAGACCCTGAGCAATTCTTCATAATCCCAGGGGACTGTCATGAACGGCACTCCGAGAAGAACATCATCATTCCTGTGCTATGCACGGTGTAAGGCAATTCAAAAAATAAACCTCTCTGTGTATCACATCTGTAAATTCTTGTTTTTCAGGCAAGATTTATTGAATCGTGAAAACGGTGGTGAAAGCAACAAGTTCGCAGTTCTCAGTATCAGTTCGCAGTTCCTCATGCGACTGAGAACTGAAAACTGAGAACTGAGAACTGCGAACTCTCAGTCCAATTTGGTTGCGGCCGCAGGCTGCGTCACGTCCTTCGTGATTTTGCGTTTATTAATCTTGCGCCTATCATGGTTTGGAGCCGAGGAGATTGCGCATCCAGAAGTCGTGGCTTTCCCGCGTCAGGTGCGCCCGCTGCGAAGCCTGGATCCCGTGCCGGCTCTCAGGATACAGCATCATCTCGAAACGCTTGTTGTTGGCGGTCAGCCAGTCGATTACCTGCGTGCTGTTCTGGAGGTGAACGTTGTCGTCGGTGGTGCCGTGAGTGATCCGGAGCCCGCCTTTGTAACGGCCGGCCCAGGTGAGCACCGCCCCGTTTTTGTATCCCTCGGGATTCTCCTGCGGCGTATCCATGTATCTTTCCGTGTACACCGAATCATAAAGGTTCCAAGCGGAAACCGAGGAGCCGGCCTGCCCAAAGTTGAAATGCTCCGCTCCAAAGGTCAGGGCCATCAAAGTGGTGTAGCCCCCATAGCTGGCCCCGGTAATGCCAATCTTGTCCTTGGCCACGAAAGGCTTGGAGCGCAACCAAGTGGCGGCTGCGATCAGGTCGGCCATCTCCCACTTGCCCAGGTTCCGGTGCATCAGGGCCACGCCTTTCTTTCCGAACGCCCCTCCTCCCCTGTGATCCACGCTGATGGTGATGACACCCCGCTGCGCCCAGTAATGCGGCTGGTTGCCCAACCAGGAGTTGCGCACCGTCCCGGCGTCAGGACCACCGTAAATGCTGAAAATCACCGGGTATGGCTTTCCCGAATCAAAATCGACAGGGAGCACCCAATAGGCCGGCAGGTCATAGCCGTCTCCCGACGGTATCGTGAACAACTCAGCCTTCCCCCATGCATACTGATCCATCGCGTCCGTGCGCGCGTCCCCGAGCTTGCGCACCAGGCCTCCATCGCCCCGGTAGAGCGCCATGGAAGCGGGAGTCGTCACCGTGCTGACCGTGTCGATGTAATAGCTCCCGCCGGGGGCAACCTGGGGGCGATGATTGCCTTCCCCCTTCGTCAGTTGCTCGAGCCCTGTTCCATTCAGCTTGACTCGCATCAATTGGGTGTCCCAGCTTTTCCCCGGTCGAGCCGAAAAATAAACATAGCCGTTCTTTTCGTCTACCACTGAAATGGCTGTCACCGGCCAATTGCCCGAGGTCAGCCGCTTTTTAAGTTTCCCGTCGTTGCTGTAATAATAAAGATGATCCCAGCCATCCACGTCAGAACGTAAAAGGAATCCGCTGTTGTCCTTGAAATAATAGATGTCCTCGAAAAACCGTACCCAGGAAGGCTGCTTTTCCTCAAATATCTGGGTTTTCTTGCCGGTCGCAGGATCGCAATTGTAGAAGCGGATCGTGTCCTGACCGCGGTTCATCCATTGAACCGTCAGGGTCTTGCTGTCGGCGGTCCAGAACGGCCACGCGATGTAATGATCGGCCTTGGCGTCGAAATCGGTCCAGATGGTTTTGCCTTCCTTGACCTCAACAATACCCATGGAAACGTAGGGATTGGGATCGCCCGCTTTCGGGTAGCGCTGCATTTCCAGCTCGCCGTGCTGGCCGTTGGCGTGATAAATCGGAAACGCCGGCACCGGCGCGTCGTCGAAACGCATGTAAGCCAGGCGGCTGCTGTCGGGCGACCACCAGAAGGCGGCATACTGCGACGTCCGCCCCAGGATCTCCTCGTAATAGACCCAGGAAGCCCAGCCGTTATACACCGTCGCGCTGCCGTCCGCGGTGTATTGATGCTCCACCTCGTTCTCGAGATCGTAGGCATACAGGTTATTGTCACGCGTGTAGGCTACCCACTTCCCGTCCGGGGAGAACCGCGGGTTCTGCTCTTTTCCGGGATTGGCCGTCAGGCGGCGGAATCGCTTCGCAGAATGGTCGTAGAAATAAAGATCGTCGGCGCTGTTAAAAATGAAACGGGTGAGGTCGGGCGTGGTGGCCGCCGCCCGCTGGGCGTTGAAACCTGAGGGCAGGTTTTTTTGTACGTCGCTGTAATCGCGGTAGACGCGGGCGCTTCCGTCCTTGACGCTGACGGCAAATACTTTCCGCTGTTTATCGGCCGGATCGGTGCGCAACTCGAGGTAGTTTTCGTCGTCGGCCCAGCCAGTCACCTGCGGCAGCGGGGCGATAATCCCGTCGCCGCCCGGAAAGCCGCCTCGCCCCCCCGGCGCCGCGTTGAAAACCTGGTCATAAGTAAAATGTTTCTTTTCCGCGGTCTGCCGGCCGGAAACCACAGACCACGAAAAGCAAACCAACACCAACAGGAGCGCCGTGCGCGTCCGAATGCTCATAAAACACCTCATCTATGCGTGCAGCGGATCGGCTTTCTCCGGGTCCACGCCGAGATCGCGGATGGCCGAAGCAACCACATCCGCCCCGACCTTCCCCTCCTGCTGCAGGGCGTGCAGGGCCGCAATCACGATGCTCTCGGCGTCGACTTCAAAATGGCGCCGCAAGGCCTCGCGGGTATCGCTCCGGCCGAAGCCATCCGTGCCCAAAGTGACGTAACGCTGGGTCACCCAGGGCCGGATCATGTCCGGCACCAGCTTCAGAAAATCGCTGGCGGCGATGATCGGTCCGTGGATGCCTTCGAGCTGCTGCTGCACGAAGGGCTTCCGCGGCTCTGATTCCGGGTGCAGCCGGTTCCAGCGGTCCGTCGAAAGCGCTTCGTTGCGCATCTGCTGGTAGCTGGTCGCGCTCCACACATCCGCCGAAACCTGGTACTTCTCCGCCAGGATATTCTGGGCCGCGAGGACCGATTTCATGATCGAGCCGCTCCCGAAGAGCTGCACATGGTTGGTGCCGGCGGTTTCCGCCTTGCGGAAAGGATAAAGCCCCTTGAGCAGCCCCTCTTCAATCCCTTGAGGCATGGGAGGATGCTCGATATTCTCGTTGTAAACCGTAATGTAATAGAAACAATCCTCCTGCCTGGCGCACATCCGGTCCATGCCGTCATGCACAATGGAGGCTACCTCATAGGCAAAAGCTGGATCATAGGTCTTGATGTTCGCAATCGTACTGGCAAGAACAAGACTGTGGCCGTCCTGGTGCTGCAGCCCTTCGCCGTTGAGCGTGGTCCGGCCGGCGGTTGCGCCGAGGGCGAAGCCCCGGCCGCGCGCGTCGGCAAAAGCCCAGAACAGGTCTCCCGTGCGTTGGAAGCCGAACATCGAGTAAAAAATATAGAAAGGAATGGTGATCTCGCCGTGCGTCGCGTAGCTGGTGCCGGACGACGTGAAGCTGGCCATGCTGCCGCTTTCGGTGATCCCCTCTTCCAGGATCTGTCCGTCTTTGGCTTCATGGTAGCTGATCAATAGCTTGGCATCGACTGATTCGTAGACCTGCCCGACCGAAGAGTAAATCCCCACCTCGCGGAAGAGCGAATCCATTCCGAAGGTGCGCGCTTCGTCCGGAATGATCGGGACGATGCGGCGGCCGACCGTCTCGCTGCGCAGCAGGGAACGCAGCAGGCGGACAAAGGCCATCGTGGTCGAGACTTCCCGGCTGCCGCCGGTTCCCGACTTGAACTCGTCGTAAAGCTCCGGACCCGGCACCTGCAGCGGCTTGCTGCGGACAATCCGCTTGGGCACGCAACCGCCCAGCGCCGCGCGCCGGTCGAGCATATACTGCACTTCGGGGCTGTGCGGGCCGGGATGATAATAAGGAGCCTCCTGGATTGCGCGGTCCGAAATCGGCAGTTCGAGCCGGTTGCGCAGTTCATAGAGCTGGTCCAAATTCATTTTCTTGAGCTGGTGGGTGACATTCTTGCCCAGGAAGCCTTCACCCAGCGCCCATCCCTTGACCGTCTTGGCCAGGATCACCGTCGGCGCGCCTTTGTGCTCGGTGGCCATCTTGTAGGCGGCATGCAGCTTGACATAATCGTGGCCGCCGCGGCGCAGGTTGGCCAGGCCGGCGTCGTCGAGGTGCGCCACCATTTTGCGCAGCCGCGGATCGGGACCGAAGAAGTTCTCGCGGATATAATCGCCCTTAGAAACGGCATATTTCTGGTACTGCCCGTCCACCGTCTCGGTCATCTTCTGAAGCAGGAGCCCGTCGACGTCGTTGGCCAACAGCTCGTCCCAGCCCCTTCCCCAGATCACCTTGATCACATTCCAGCCGGCGCCGCGGAAAACCATCTCCAGTTCCTGGATGATCTTCCCGTTGCCGCGCACGGGTCCGTCCAGCCGCTGCAGGTTGCAGTTGATCACGAAGGTGAGGTTATCGAGCTTTTCGCGGGACGCCAGGAAGAGCGAGCCGAGTGCCTCCGGCTCATCGCACTCGCCGTCTCCCAGGAAAGCCCAGACGCGGGAGTTCGATGTGTCCGCAATGCCGCGTGCATGTAAATAGCGGTTGAATCGCGCCTGGTAAAGGGCATTGAGCGGCCCGATCCCCATCGAAACGGTGGGGAATTCCCAGAAATCCGGCATCAGGCGCGGGTGCGGATAAGAAGAAAGCCCCGCCCCGCGAACGCATTCGCGGCGGAAGTTGTCCATTTGCGCTTCGGTGAGGCGCCCTTCGAGGTAGGCGCGGGCGTAGATGCCCGGGGAGGCGTGCCCCTGGAAGAAGATCTGGTCGCCGGAGCGGCCGTCGTCCTTGCCTTTGAAGAAATGGTTAAAGCCGACCTCGTACAGCGCCGCCGAAGAGGCGTAGGTGGAAATGTGGCCTCCGATCCCGTCGTAGCGCTTGTTGGCACGGGTGACCATGACGACCGCATTCCAACGCATGATCCGCCGGATGCGCTTTTCCATCACCTCGTCGCCGGGGAATTCGGGCTCCTGCTCCGGCGAAATCGTGTTGATGTACGGGGTCTGAACCAGCTCCGGAATGCCGACATTCAACATCCGGGCGCGCTTCAACAGCCTGCGCATCATGAACTGGGCGCGCGCTTTTCCTTCGTTCCGGACCACGGAATCGAAGGACTCGATCCATTCCATGGTTTCGTTTTGATCGATATCGGGCAACTGCTGTTTGAATGTCAGGCTCATAATTCAACTCCCAGGCTAAACTTTTGATTTTACGGAACGGCGTGGTAGATGGAAAGAGTGAAAAAAATTAACCGCCAAGAGCTCCAAGACCTCCAAGCCTGTCAAGGGAATTGCAGGATGCGCCCGGGGGCTGCCTTCGGCTGCAATTCTCGCCCGTATGCAGCACAAAAGCCGCAGTATTAAAGTCTGAACCATACTCTGATAGACGGCTTTTTCGCTGCATACGCGCGAGAATGGCACAACGCGAAGCGTTGGCCCCCGGGCGCTGGGAGGTTCCTTGCCGGCTTTGCGGTCTTAGGGGTCTTCGCGGTGAAATGAGTGATTTATGCCTCTAATTCGCAAGCGCCGTCGGCAGCCTTGACCGCAAAAATGGCTGGCTCGATCCCTGTCGCTTTCTCGTATTCCGCAGCAACCCGTTGAGCGAATTCCTCCACCGCGGAGGCTGCGACCAGGCTCACCGTGCAGCCGCCAAAGCCGCCGCCGGTCATGCGCGACCCTGCGACGCCGGGAACGCCGCGGGCAATCTCAACCATGATATCCAACTCCGAGCAGCTGACCTGGTAGTCGTCGCGCAACGACCGGTGGGAATCATCCATCAGGCGGCCCATATCTTCCATCCGGCCGTCGCGCAGCGCGGCCGTCGCCTCGACCGTGCGCCGGTTCTCCGAAATTACGTGGCGGCAGCGCCGCAGTATCGGATCCGGCAGCATTCCGGAGTGCCGGTCCAGATCCTCCGGAGACACGTCCCGCAGGGCCCGGATACCGGGCAGGGCCTGGCGCAGCAGTCCGACACCCTCCTCGCACTCGGCATGCCGGCGGTTGTACTCCGAAGACGCGAGGCTGTGCTTGACCCGGGTGTCGCATACCACAATGGCGGCTCCAGAAAGTCGCAGCGGAACCAGGGAACCCTCCAGGCTGCGGCAATCTATGAGCAGCGCGTGATCCTTTTTCCCCATGGTCGCAATGAATTGGTCCATGATCCCGCACTTGGTGCCGACATAAGTATGCTCGGCCTTCCGGCCCGCCAGCGCCAACCGCTTCTTTTCCAGTTCCAGGCCCGAAAGGGCCAGCAGTGCCGATCCGACCGAAACCTCCAGGGCCGCCGAGGACGAAAGGCCGCCGCCCAGAGAAACCGTACTGGCGATGACCAGATCGGCGCCCCTCAATTCCAGGCCTTCACCGCAGAGCACGCGGGCCATACCCTCGACATAATCGGACCAGTGGCCGCGCATCGGCTTTCCCGGGCTGTCGAGATCGAATTCCATGGTTTCGTCGAAGCGGGTCGAGTGAACCCGGATGACACGATCCGGCCGTGCGGCCGCGGCCACCACGGTTTCCCGATCGATGGCGATGGGCAGCACGAAACCATCGTTGTAGTCGGTGTGCTCCCCGATCAGGTTCACACGCCCCGGAGCGCGGAACATCCGCGCCTTCACCACCATAGAGGTCCCGGAATCGGGACCGGAGCGAATTCAGATCTACCACAAGCAGCCCTTGTTTGAACCGCGAAGCCACGAAGACCACGAAAAATATATATTTCGTGGTCTTCGTGGCCTTCGTGGTTCAACTACAAGTCGACTAGGCTAAAAGCTGCCGCAGCACATAGGGCAGGATTCCGCCGTGATAGTAGTAGTCGACTTCAATCGGCGTATCGATGCGCAGGGTCAGGATCACGGTGTCGACCCTGCCGTCGGCGCGATGAATGACCAGGTTGACATCCTGCTGCGGCTTGATCCCCTGGCCGATTCCGATGAGGTCGAAAGTCTCCGTTCCGTCGAGGCCGAGAGTTTGAGCGCTTTCACCGGTCTTGAACTGGCAGGGGAGCACGCCCATGCCGACCAGGTTGCTGCGGTGAATTCTTTCGAAGCTCTGTGCCACGACCGCTTTCACACCCAGAAGCCGAGTCCCTTTGGCCGCCCAGTCGCGCGAACTCCCGGTCCCATACTCCTGCCCGGCGACAATCACCAGCGGGACGCTTTCCTGCTGGTACCGCATCGCCGCGTCGTAAATGCTCAACTGCTCCCCGGACGGCCGGTGGATGGTGACTCCCCCCTCCACGCCCGGCACCATGAGGTTCTTGATCCGGATATTGGCGAAGGTGCCGCGCACCATGACCTCATGGTTGCCGCGCCGTGCGCCATAGCTGTTGAAATCGGCAACCGGGACTCCGCGGGAGATCAGGTATTTGCCCGCCGGCGAAGCCGGCTTGATGGCGCCGGCCGGGCTGATGTGGTCGGTCGTGACCGAATCGCCGAAAATCGCCAGCGGCCGGGCGCCGCTGATGTTCTCCGCCGCGCCGTGCGTCATGCCGAACTGCTCGAAATAGGGCGGCTCCTGGATATAAGTCGATTCCTTATCCCAGGCATAAGTGTCGCCGCCGGTGCTCGGGATCTGCTCCCAGAGCGGATTCTGGGCGGCGAAGTCGCCATAGAGCCTGCGATAAGCTTCCGGGTCGAAAGCCGAACGCATGGCCTGCTGGATCTCCTCGAGGCTGGGCCAGATGTCGCGCAGGTAGACGTCGCTGCCGTCCTTCCCTTTTCCAACCGGCTCGGTCGCGAGATCGATCCCCACCGATCCGGCCAGCGCGTAGGCCACCACCAGCGGCGGGCTCATCAGGAAGTTGGCCTTGACCGACTGGTGCACGCGAGCTTCGAAGTTCCGGTTCCCGCTCAGAACGCTCGCCGTGATCAGCTGCTTGTCGGTCACGACCTCCTCGATGCGCGGATCGAGCGGGCCGGAGTTCCCGATGCACGTGGTGCAGCCATACCCGACGAGGTTGAATCCCACCTGGTCCAGATACTGCTGCAGCCCCGTTTTCTCGAGGTAGTCGCTGACCACACGCGATCCCGGCGCGAGCGAAGTCTTGACCGAGCGCCGGACCTTGAGCCCCTTTTCCACCGCCTTTTTCGCCACGAGACCGGCCGCCATCATCACACTCGGATTGGAGGTGTTGGTGCAGGAGGTAATGGCAGCGATCACGATGTCGCCATGGCCGAGATCGAGATTCGGCGCGGATCCACCGTTGGAGGGCATGGAGGTGGCGAAGCGGGCAGGAATATCCGATTCTTTCAGGTTGTACCCGCTTTCCTTGACCGGCCTGGTCAGAAGCGACGTGAATGTCTCCTTCACCTTCGACAGTCGGATGCGGTCCTGCGGCCGCTTGGGGCCCGCGATCGCCGGTTCCACCTCCGCCAGGTTCAATTCGAGCACGGTGCTGTAGTCGATTTCGCCCTGGCCGGGGATGCCGAACATTTTCTGGGCGGTGAAATAGTTGCGCACCAGCTCTACCTGTTCGGCGGAACGGCCCGTGGCCTGGAGGTAGGCGCAGGTCTGCTCGTCGACCGGGAAGAAGCCCATGGTGGCGCCGTATTCCGGTCCCATGTTGGCGACGGTGGCGCGATCGGTCAGCGACAACGACGACGCGCCGGTCCCGTGGAATTCCACGAACTTGCCGACCACCTTGGCCTTGCGCAGCATTTCAGTTACATGAAGCACCAGGTCCGTCGCCGTGACGCCGTCGTTCAACTTTCCGGTCATGTGCACACCGACGACGTCGGGCGTGAGGAAGTAGATCGGCTGCCCCAGCATGCCGGCCTCGGCTTCGATGCCGCCCACGCCCCAGCCCACGATTCCCAGACCGTTGATCATCGTGGTGTGCGAATCGGTTCCGACCAGGGTGTCGGGGAAATAGGCCCCGTCACGCTCGAGCACGCAGCCGGCGAGGTATTCCAGATTGACCTGGTGGCAGATGCCGATTCCGGGCGGGATCACGCTGAAGCTCTGAAACGCGCCCATTCCCCATTTCAGGAACTGGTAGCGCGCGCTGTTGCGTTCGAACTCCATTTCCATGTTGCGGCGGAGGGCATCGGAGGTGCCCGCGACGTCCACCTGAACGGAGTGGTCGATCACCAGATCCACGGGCACGAGCGGCTCGATCATCCTGGGGTCGCGCTTCATCGCGCTGACGGCGGAGCGCATGGCTGCAAGATCGACCAGGAGAGGCACGCCGGTGAAGTCCTGCAGCAGGATCCGCGCAACCGTGAAAGGGATTTCCCTGGTCCTGGATTCCTGCGGCTTCCAGTTGGCCAGGGCGCGCACATCCTCCTCGCGAATCTTCTTGCCGTCGTAGTTGCGCAAAACCGATTCGAGCACAATCCGGATGCTTACGGGCAGCCGTGATACCGGGCCAATCCCTGCCGCTTCCAGTTGGGGAAGGGAATAATAGGTTCCGGTTTTGCCGCCGCCGGCGGCGAAGGTTTGTCTGGTTTCAAATAGGTTGTGTGCCATCGGTTTGTCTCCTCGTCTTGGCCCGCCGTTGCGGGTTTGATTCGATTGCGTTACGGACGGATGCCGATTTCGCGTTTCATAAGCTACCACATTTCCAGGGCGGAAAATGATGACTCGTTTCAGTGGATCATCATTTTAACCGCCAAGACCGCCAAGACCGCCAAGACCACCCGGAGCCGCGCCCGGAGGCAGCCTTCGGCTGTCATTCTCGTCCGTGAGCGGTGCAAAAGCCGCTGCATCCAATTTCGAACATTATCCGGACGATCGGCTCTTGCACCGCTCACGGACGAGAATGGCACAACGCGAAGCGTTGGCCTCCGGGCGCTCGAATTCTCTTACTGGCTTCGCGATCTTCGAGGCCTTCGCGGTGAAATTTTGTTATTCGCCGAATCGCAAGCGAATCTGCAAGTACGACAAGGCCACACCGTCTCTTCCCATCCCAAACATCTGCTTGGAGTTTTTCACCGACTTGGATTAATCTGCCGCCACTATGCCCGAAACCAAGCACATCATCCGTCAATACAAACTGGAGCCCGGCGCCCTGGAAGTCCAGTACATCGAGGACTATTTCCAGGAATTCAAAAAGCGCATGACCGCGGAAGATATCATCGCGCGCCTCGAAGGCCGTGAACACCTGATCCTGCTTTCCATGGCCCCCATCCCCGATGACGACGAAGACGATCGCATCATCCCGGTCGCATTCAAGGTCGGGCACGAACTGCGCCGCGATGAGAAGGACCCCCAGCTGGCAAGGGTTGTCGAAGACTTGGGCCAATGGCTCGATTTCAGCCGGGGAAAGATCTTTTTCAGCTGGATCGGGGGAACGCGCGGCCCATGGCGCGGGCAGGGACACTACCGGGCCCTGACCGAACAGCAGGAGGATTGGGCTCACGCCCAGGGCTATCGCGAAATCGTCGTAAAAACCAAGAACAAATACTACGACATGTGGGGGACCCTCGCGCACCTTCGTTTCGATGTGGTGAATTTCCACCGGAACGCAGCCGATGTCAGTGAATCGAAAGTGTATCTGAGCAAAAGGATAAGCCCGGAGACGCTCAGGGAGCACCAGACCCAGCGCTCCGTCGCCGAAATCATTTAATCCTCAGCGCAAAAGACTCACATTTCCATTGGAACAATGAATGCGCAGCAGCTTGCCGCCGCCGCCCAGCTTTCCGGTCAGCCTGCGCTTGGCGAATTCGCCGTCGACCTTCAGCAACGGATCAAGGCTGATCTCGGAATCGCTGGTGCTGACATCCAGGTCGGCGGCAAAGGCGTCGGGAATGTAAATCCGGACTCCGCCCTCCCCGCCTTGAACCATCCAGTCATCTTTCATCCGGGATTGCGGCTGCAGCCGGATCTCAATCAAGCCACGCTCCGACGAGGCATCCAGGACCTCGACAGCCCCTTCGATCTCGAGGGCGCCGCCGCCGGTTGCGGCGTCCACCTGGCCGCGCACCCCGGTAATGCGCAGTTTCCCCCCGCCGGTGCGGGCCTTGATGGAACCGGAACATTTTTCAATCAGCAAATCCCGCTCTCCGGTCGAAGCCGAGATCTCACCGTCCACACCTGAGATGAGGACTTCGCCTCCCGCGGCCTCGAGCGCCAGATCGCTTTGCGGAGGGACTTCAAGGTCGATCCGGACGGCAAACGGCCGAGGAATCCGACCGTTCCGGCGGCCGGACTTCCAGCTCGACCCGGCTGCCGGATTGTTCCAGGCGCAAGCCGGCCGGCGCGATTCCCTTTTCCTGCGCTGCGGCGAACTCCTCACCGACCCTTGCGATTATGCTGCCCGGTTTGGCTGCACGTATCCGGATCCCTCCATAGGGGTTGCGGACCACAACCTGAGGCCGCCCCTCGACGATCACGGCACGCTCAACCTTAGCCTGCCCGGACGCCGCCGTGCAGGCCCCAAGCCACAGCGATAGCACCATCCAGAGAGTCCGCATCACGCCTGCGTGGCTTATTGAAAATAGCAGCTCAGACTTGCGCACAGCGGGAATCATCCAACATAAAAAAACGCAAACCCAATCGAACCGCGAAGACACCAAGATCGCCAAGGTATTGTTTATAAATTTTTATGGCCTTCGAGGCTTCGCGGTTCAATTCCCGGGATCATCGGCCGACGGGCCGTAAATTGCCGGCACGGGCACATTTTTCAGACGCAGGTAAACCGATGCCTGGCCGCGATGATGGATTATGTGATTGAAAACGAATCCGCGCAGCAGGCTGAGCTTCGATATGGTCATGATCACCGTTTCGCCGTTTTTCAGCTTCCAGTCGGACATCATGTTTTCATCCGACATTCCGGCGATGACCGCCTTCGCCTTCTCGACCTTGGCGTCGAAGGCAGCGACCATTTCTTCGTTGGTAGAATAGATCGTGCGCGGAGTCCTGGGCCGGGCAGCCATGTCCAATTCCGGCGCCATGGCCGCCATGACCCAGTCCGGGATTTCGACGATGTGGGAAGCCAGATTGCCCATGTCCATCGATTTTGGGTGAGGCTTCCAGGTCGAATCAGCCGCAGGGATGCGTTCGAGCACTCGCCTCGTTTTGGCCACTTCGATTTCGAACTCGGGCAGCAACAGATCTTTTATTGCCATGGCTGACTCCTTTTCATTCGGGTTTTATGATGATTCATGGAGCTATACGATAACTGGTCCGGGCCCGGACGGTCAGGTCCGGCCGGCTGCATTGCACTTTGAGTGAATGAGCGTTGCCGTCGAACTTGGATTTCTGCGGGCTGAACCCGAGCAGGTACTGCTGGCGCAGCTCTTCGGCAATCCCAGCGAACGCCGTGTTCAGATCCTCAATTTCGCTCCGATAGAAACGGCCGGCCGAACTGTCGGAAATGCTCTTCATGTAGGCGGCCGATTCCTCTTCCCGCTTTTCCCAGGTACGGTCCCCGACCGTCCCTTTTTCGGCACCGGGCAAATCGACCCCGAAGAGCTTCCGGGCCAGCTCCCGCGGATCGACATGATAAAAGACGGTGTAAACCGGCACTTCGGTTTCTGAAACCGCACTCAGGAGTTCCTGACGGGTGACCGAACTCCCATTGTCCTGTCCGTCGGTGAGGACCACGATGGCGCGCCTGCCCTGTCCGGGCCGGAACCGGGCGCCCGCCATTTCCTTGATCGCATCGCGCATGCGGGTAATGCCGCCGGATCCCACCTTCACCTGGTGAAGCCCGTCCTCAAGCTCTTTGCGGCTGTCAGTCAGGTACTGCACGACCCGTATTTCCGAGTCGAATGTAACGATCATCGCCTGGTCCTGCGGCCGCAGCAGTTTGAGGAAACTCGCGGCGGCTTTTTTGATTTTCGTGAGAACCGAGACGGTGCTTTTGCTGGTGTCGAGCAGGAGGGCAACTTTGATCGGCTCCTTGCCGGCCGCAAAAAAGGTGATGGGCTCCACAAGGCCATCGTGGAGCAGGCTGAAATCAGCGGCTTTCAATCCCGGGACGTATTTCCCCTGTGCGTCCGTCAGGATCACGGGGACGTTCACCACCGTGGTCTGAACGCGGATGGCATCACGCAGGGTTTCCTGGGGCAAGGCGGACGCCAGGCACCACAACAGAGACACCAGAAATCCCGTTACCGCCCGCTGCAGTTTCATTCTCCCGCCTTCTTTATACCGCAAGGTACGTGACGCAGCTTTTGGCCGCAACCAAATTAGACTGAGAGTTCTCAGTTCGCAGTTCGCAGTATCAGTTCGCAGTAGCATGAGGAACTGCGAACTGATACTGCGAACTGCGAACTTATTGCTTTTTCGCGGGCTTTGCGGTTCAGTTAAGTGCGCTCCTGCATCAGCAGCTTGCGCGTGTACGGAATCAGTCCCCCGGCTTCAATTATGGCACGCCTGGCTTCCGGAAGCGGCTGAATCGCAAAACTGCGGCCCGACGTCCGGTTGTGAACCTGGTCCTCCGTGATCTCGAGTTCATCGCCGGCTTCGGCCTCGATGCCCGGGCAGACAATGGTGCGAAGGCCGAGATTCACCGAATTCTGCAGGAAGATCCGCGCAAATCCCCTGGCCACGATCACGAGATCGTGCCCTTTCAAAGTTGACACCGCCTGCTCCCGCGAAGAACCGCAGCCGAAATTGGCGCCGGCCACCACGGCGCTGCCGGGCGCAATTTCTTTCTTCTTCAATTTCGAATTGAACTCCGTCATGTCGGCAAAAGCAAATTGCGGCGTCTCGCTGGGCAGCACGGTCGCCATAAAGCGCCCCGGGTAGATCGCATCGGTGGAAACATCATTGTCGAGCTTCAAAACTACTTGGGCCGTTGTGGTCATATTCGCCTCACTCTCTCGGGTCCGTGATTACGCCGGTCAGCGCGCTGGCGGCGGCGACGCTCGGGGAGCAGAGATAAACCTCGGACTTCGGATTGCCCATCCGCCCGAGGAAATTCCGGTTGGTGGTCGACAGCGCCACGTCGCCGTCGGCCAGAGCGCCCTGGTGAACCCCCAGGCAGCAGCCGCACCCGGGATTCATGATCACGGCCCCCGCATCCACCAGGTCGGCCAGATACCCTTCCCTCAAGCACTGGCGATATACCTGCCAGGAGGCGGGGAAAACCAGAAGCCGCACACTCGAAGCGACCTTCTTCCCCTTCAGGATCCTGGCCGCTACCGCGAGATCGTCGGCCCTCCCGTTGGTGCAGGAGCCGATCACGATCTGCTGCACCTTCACCCCCTGGATTTTGTCGATGGACACCACGTTGTCCACGGTGTGAGGCTTCGCAATCTGAGGCGCGAGGGCCGCCAGATCGATTTCCAGCACCTGGTCGTAAACGGCGTCGGCATCCGGCGCGACGAAATCGGGGTTATCGGTGACCTTGGCCTCCGCGCGAAGGTAGCGCGCGGTCTCCTCATCCGCGGGCACGATGCCGGAAGTGGCGCCGGCTTCGACCGACATGTTGCAGAGCACAAGGCGGCCCGAAGTCGAAAGGGTGCGCACCCCTTCGCCATGGAATTCGATGACTCGGAAATTGGCCCCTTCCGCCGAAATCTTCCCGATCAGGTGGAGGATGATGTCTTTGGCGGAAACGAGATCCGGCAAGGCCCCGTTCAATACGACCTTGATGGTTCCCGGGACCTCCAGGTTGAGCACCCGGCCCAGCGCCCAGACGCTCGCCATCTCGGTGGCGCCTATCCCGAAGGAGAAAGCACCCAGCGCGCCGTGCGTCGTGGTGTGGCTGTCGGTCCCGACCACCACCTTCCCCGGACGGACGTACCCGTTTTCGGGCAGGACCTGGTGGCAGATTCCCCCCTGGTCGCCGCGGATATCGTGAAACTTGGTCACGCCCTGTTTAGCCACGAATTCGCGGATCTTCTTCTGGTTGGTCGCGGTCTTGGCGCTTTCCGCCGGCACCCGGTGATCAAAGATGATCGCGATGCGCGACGGATCCCACACCCGGGGCTCGAGCCCCGTGCCTTTGAAGATTTCCTGAAACTGGTTCAGGACGAGCGCGGCATTTTCGTGCGACATGGCCAGGTCGACCGCAGGTTCAATGACCTCACCCGCTTTAACCGCAGCCCTGCCGGCGGCGCGCGCCAGGATTTTTTCCACAACCGTCATTCCCATATAGTGCCTCAAGGTTTTGTCATAAGTCTTTGTGTATCACATCTGTAAATTCTTGTTTTTCAGGCAAGATTTATAGAATCGTGAAAACGGTGGTGAAAGCAACAAGTTCGCAGTTCGCAGTATCAGTTCGCAGTTCCTCATGCGACTGCGAACTGATACTGCGAACTGCGAACTCTCGGTCTAATTTGGTTGCCGCCGCAGGCTGCGTCACGGCCTTCGCGGTTCAATCTCTCGGGCGTTCCAGGTTTTCGGAGAGCCGCCCATGACTGCGCCAGTCTCAATTTCTCCTCTATCCAGATTTAAGCAGCTAAAGCTTCCTGGCGATCGTTTCCGCCATTTCGAGCGTTTTGTGGCTGCCGCCCATGTCGTAAGTCCGGACCTCGCCGTCCTTCAGCACCGCCGCAACCGCCTGCTCCAGCCGCGCACCCTTTTCGGTCTCGCCCAGCCAGTCGAGCATCATCTTCGCAGCCAGGATCGTGGCAATCGGATTCACCTTGTATTGGCCGGCATATTTCGGCGCCGACCCGTGCGTCGGCTCGAAAACGGCCAGCTTCTCGCCAATGTTCCCGGAACACCCGAAACCCAGCCCGCCCACCATCTGGGCGCAGAGGTCGGAAATGATGTCGCCGTAAAGATTGGGCGCCACAAGCACATCGTAGTTGAACGGGTTCTTGAGCAGCCACATCGTCATGGCATCGATGTTGGCCTCGTCCAGGATGATCTCCGGGTATCCCGCGGCGACCGCTTTGGCCTCTTCGAGGAAAATCCCGTCCGTGGCGCGGACGACGTTGGCCTTGTGGACGATCGTGACCTTTTTGCGGTTGAACTTGCGCGCAAAATCAAAGGCCGCCCGGACAATTCTTTCGGAGCCTTTGCGGGTGTTGATCTTGCACGAGACGGCAAACTGGTCGCCCGGCAAATGGCTGAAAGCGCCGAAGGGCTTCGATAGCTTCGACAGGGTGGCTGAGAGTTCCGCCGGCACCGGGGAGAATTCCACGCCGGCATAGAGGTCCTCGGTGTTTTCCCGGAACACCACGAGGTCGATCCCCTCTTTGAAATTCAGCGCATTCCCCGGGTAGCCTTTGCAGGGGCGCAGGCAGATATAGAGATCGAAGAGCTGCCGCATGCGGACGATCGGCGAGCGGTAGATCAACCCGGTGCCGCGCAGGGCCGGCGCCAGTTCGGCTTCCGCCGCCTTGGCCGGCTTGGAAGTAATGGCGCCGAACATGGCCGCATCAACGCCGCGAAGCAGGTCGATGGTGCGCTGGGGAAAAGCATCGCCTTCGCTGCACCAGAATTCCCAGCCGATGTCGCCGTGAAGGTACTCGGCGTCGAGTTGGATCCGATCAAGGACGATCTTGGCAGCCTCGAGCACCTCGATTCCAATGCCGTCACCGGGCAGCCAGGCAATTTTGTATCGAGCCATAAGATTCCTCTCTGATAAATCTGGTACAAAAAAAGATAATCTAATAGCATACCTTCGGGAAATGGAGAGGTGAATATAAATAACCGCAAAGACCCCAAAGACCGCGAAGATTGCCGGAGCCAGGCTATCCGGGAGAAGATCCGGCAGAGCCTCGATCGGATTGTGCCGCGCCGCATGGGAGAGGCCTATCTCAGCGAGGCGGCCGTCCTGATGCTGGTGTTCGAACGCAATGGCGAACCGCACTTCCTGCTGACCAAGCGGACCCACGAAGTCGAGACCCACAAGGGACAGATTTCATTCCCGGGAGGGATGAAGGAGGGAAACGAAAGCCTGCAACAAACCGCGCTGCGCGAGACCCACGAGGAAGTAGGGATCGAGAGCGGCAGCATCGAGATCCTCGGGCAGTTCCACGATTACCTCTCGATCACGGAATTCCGGGTCGTCCCGTTCGCCGGATACCTTCGCGGCCCGTTTGAGCCCAAGCCGCAGGCCCGGGAAGTCGCCGAGGTTCTCTACGTTCCCTTCGGGATATTCAGGGATCCGGCCCTGATGCGCATCGAGCACCGCACCATCCGCGGGCGGGTGCATGAGGTGTATTTCTACCAATTCGGGGAACACGAAATCTGGGGATTGACCGCCCGCATCATCAAGGATTTCCTCGATCTTATGATATAAACCGCGAAGGCCACGAAGACCGCAAAGATTTATAAACATAAATCTTTGCGGTCTTCGCGGTTTATGTTAGCTCTTGATCCTCATGCCGTAGAACGAACGGCGCACGAAAACCAGCGACAGGAGGAACAACACCGCCGCCAGGACAATACTCAACCCCGGCCCGCCGGAATCGGCCGTCAGTTTCACGGACAATTCCACCGCCAGCAGTCCGAACAGGGTCGTGAACTTGATCACGGGGTTCATGGCCACCGAGGAGGTATCCTTAAAGGGATCACCCACCGTATCGCAAACCACCGTCGCCGCATGAAGCGCGGTCCCCTTCTCCTTCAATTCAACCTCGACGATCTTCTTCGCGTTGTCCCACGCCGCGCCGGCGTTAGCCATGAAGATGGCCTGGAACAGGCCGAACAGAGCGATCGAAATCAGGTAGCCGATGAAGTAGTAGGGTTCAAGGAAAGCGAAAGCCAGCGTCGAGAGGAAGACCGTCAGGAAGATGTTGAACATCCCTTTCTGCGCATACTCGGTGCAGATCGCGACCACCTTCTTGCTGTCGCTGACGGAGGCCTTGTCGACCCCTTCCAGCTTGATATTCGCCTTGATGAATTCCACCGCGCGGTACGCGCCGGTGCTGACCGCCTGCGTCGATGCCCCCGTGAACCAGTAGATCACGGCGCCGCCGGTGATCAGGCCGAGCAGGAACTGCGGGTGCAGGAGCGAGAGCTTCTCCACGTTCTGGGTCAGCCCGTTGGTGAGCAGCATGATGATCGAAAAGATCATGGTGGTGGCGCCAACGACCGCCGTGCCGATCAACACCGGTTTGGCCGTTGCCTTGAAGGTGTTCCCTGCACCGTCGTTCTCTTCGAGCAGGTCTTTCGCCTTCTCGAAGTTGACGTCTGCTAAATTAAATTCCTTCTTGAGCTCCTGTTTCACGCCCGGGATCTGCTCAATCAGCGAAAGCTCGAACACCGACTGGGCGTTGTCGGTCACCGGACCATAGGAATCGACCGCGATCGTAACCGGCCCCATTCCAAGGAACCCGAAGGCGACCAGACCGAAGGCGAAAACCGCGGGCGCCAGCATCAGTGAGCCGATCCCCAGGGTGCTGACCAGGAAAGCGCCGCCCATCAGGGCGCAGATCGCCATGCCCAGCCAATAGGCGCTGAAATTGCCGGCAACAAAACCGGCCAGGATCGCCAGCGAAGCGCCGCCTTCACGGGCCGAATTCACGACTTCGCGAACGTGGCTCGATTCGGTGGAAGTGAACACCTTCACCAGTTCGGGAATGATCGCGCCGGCCAGCGTGCCGCAGGTGATAACGGTCGAGAGCTTCCACCACATGGTGCCGTCGCCGAGGTCGCTGATCAGCATGTACGACACCGCGTAGGTGATCGCCACCGACACAAACGAGGTCAGCCAGACCAGGCTGGTAAGAGGAGCTTCGAAGTTCATCTTGTCGACTGAGCCGTAACGGGCTTTGGAGATCGCTTCGTTGATCAGGTAGGAGAGGCCGCTGGCCACGATCATCATGATGCGCATCACGAAGATCCAAACCAGCAACTGAACCTGGGTGATAACGGTCGGGACCGCCAGCAGGATGAAGGTAATCAACGCCACGCCCGTGACGCCGTAGGTCTCGAACCCGTCGGCCGTCGGCCCGATCGAATCGCCGGCGTTGTCGCCGGTGCAATCGGCGATCACGCCGGGGTTGCGGGCGTCGTCTTCCTTGATCTTGAAGACGATCTTCATCAGGTCGGACCCGATGTCGGCGATCTTGGTGAAAATGCCGCCGGCGATACGAAGGGCCGCGGCGCCCAGAGATTCGCCGATGGCGAAGCCGATGAAGCAGGAGCCCGCATAATCACCGGGGACAAAGAGGAGGATGCACAGCATCATGAAGAGCTCGACGCTGATCAGCAGCATCCCGATGCTCATCCCCGCCTTGAGCGGAATCGCATAGATCGGGTAGGGCTTGCCCTTCAGGCTGGCAAACGCCGTTCTCGAGTTGGCGAAGGTGTTGATCCGGATGCCGAACCAGGCCACGCCGTAACTTCCGCCGATTCCGATCAGAGAAAAGATTACGATGACCACGACCTTAATCGGCTCCATGCGCTGCAGGAAGCCGAAGTAAATGATCATGATGATGCCGATGAAAACCTCGAGCAGCAGGATGAACTTTCCCTGCTTGACCAGGTAGGTCTTGCAGGTTTCATAGATCAGTTCCGAGATCTCCTTCATCGCCTTGTGCACGGGCAGGTTTTTCAGCTGCATGAAGATGATGAGCCCGAAGAGCAGTCCGAGGAGGCAGACGAGCAGGCCTGCCATCAACAGTGTGCGCGCATTCATCGATCCAAAATGGACCTGTCCGAGATCCGGGAGCACCAGGCTCGCCTCTCCGCCGGCTTTGTGCGCGGCCGGGGCGGCGGCTGGCGCCGCAGGTGCCGTCTGAGCCAGCATCACCGGCGCGGTCAACGCCGTGGACATCAGGATCGTGATCAGGACCAAAATGGCCGCGCGGCATGAATGCCGCGAGGTTTTATTACGACTAAGATTTCCGGTAAAAATATCCATCAGTTAAAGTCTCCTTATGAGTGCGGCATTATACCCTCGAAAGGAATAAATGCATTCGAAAAAAGGGCTGAGTTCAGCATGGTTTAATAGCGGGAAATAATGAATTAAACCACAAAGACCGCCAAGACCGCCAAGACGAATATGAACAGCCCGCCGCCCGGGGGCCAACGCTTCGCGTATCGCATATGCCAATCGCGTTCATGAGCGGGGTGAGAGCCGGTCGACCGGCGTTTAAGTTCAATTCTCATTCATCGGCTCTCGCTCGCAGCTCATGAATGCGATTGGCAGCTGAACGAGCGCCCTCGGGCTGATCTGACATGGCCAAAGGCTTCGTCACGGTCTTGGAGGTCTTCGTGGTTAAAAATTCAAAACATGAAGCGGCAGACGATCAGGGCGGCAAAAAGGCTCACGATGTCCGCCACCAGCCCGGAAGCGACCGCATGGCGCGCCTTTTTCACCCCGACCGACCCGAAATAAACCGCAATGACATAAAAAGTCGTCTCGGTGCTGGCATAGGCCGTCGCCGCCAGCCGTCCCAGAAACGAATCCGGACCGTGGGTCTTGATCAATTCGGTCACGATCCCGAGCGACCCGCTGCCGGACAGGGGACGCATGATCGCCAGCGGCAGGATTTCCGCCGGCATCCCGACCCAGCGCAGCAGCGGATCCAGCCATCGCGCCAGCAGGTCGATGGCGCCGGCGCTGCGCAGCATCCCCACGGCCACCAGGATCGCCACCAGGTACGGGATGATCCTGACCCCGACATTGAACCCTTCCTTCGCCCCCGCGACGAAGCTCTCGTAAACCTTCACCTTCTTGAACGCCCCGAAAACCGGTATTCCCAGAAGAAAAACCGGAATCGCCCAGGTCGAAATCAGCTTCAACATTTGCTGGATCATGATTCCTTCCTTTCCCGCGCCGCGCGTTCAATCGAGAAAAGAGGAATCCGCTCCAGGATCTTCGCAGCGGTTACGCCGCTCACCACCGCGGCCAGCCCGGCCGCAATCGCCGTCCCGATGATGGCCGTGGGCTCCTTCGATCCCGCCGAAGCCATGATGCTGATCATCGTGGCCGGGATGATCTGCAGCCCCGCGGTATTGATGGTAAGGAAGGTGCACATCGCGTTGGTCGCAACCCCGGGATTCTTGTTCAGCTTCTCGAGATCCTCCATTGCTTTCAGGCCGAGCGGCGTCGCAGCGTTGCTCAACCCCAGCATGTTGGCGGCGATGTTCATCAGCATGCTCCCCATCGCCGGATGATCGGGGGGAACGTCCGGGAACAGGCGGCGCATCACCGGCGCGATCGCCCGGGCCATCAGCTTCATCAGGCCGCTGTCCTCGGCGATCTTCATGATGCCCAGCCATAAAGTCATCACCCCGACCAGCCCGATCGCGATCGTCACCGCGTTGCCCGCGGAATCGATCGCCGCTTTGGTGACATCCTCGATTTTGCCGTTGATTCCGCCCAGGGCAACAGCAACAATAATCAACGCAAGCCAGATGTAATTGAGCATGCTTCAAACCTCCAGGTTTGGGGGTTCAATCGTGAGAGTCCGGTTCAAGCGTCCCATCATCAACCATGGATCGCGCCGTTCGCAATATGATTTCTCAGGACCGGCGCCGCATTCCTGAACAGGGCCTATGGATATACCAACCCTTCACCCGCCGGCGCTCCGTCCCGGTAACACCATCGCCATCATCGCCCCCGCAAGCACGATCGAAAAGAGGGACACGCTCGACGCCAGCATCGCCACACTCGGCCGGCTCGGATTCAAGGTTCGCTGCGACGAGCGGATCCTGCAGTCCAAGCGTTATCTTGCCGGCGAGGATGAGGCCCGGGCCGAAGAACTGCACCGAAACTTCGAGGATCCTGAAGTCAGGGCCGTCCTGGCCCTTCGCGGCGGGTATGGCTGCGCCCGGATCATTCCTTTCATCGACGAAAAGCGCCTCCGCCCCCATTGCAAGGTTTTCATGGGCTTCAGCGATCTCGCGACCCTGCACATCTATTTTCGCCGCCGCTTCGGCTGGGTCACGCTCCATGGTCCGATGGCGAATTCCACCCAATTGGCGGCCCTGGGCCCTGCCGAAGAACAAAACCTGATCTCGCTCTGGACCGATCCGGATTACCTCCCCAACCTTGCCTTCCCGGCTCTGGAAACCTGGTTTCCGGGGGTTGCGGAAGGAAGACTGGCCGGCGGATGCCTGGCCGTGATCCTGAGCAGCCTGGGAACACCCTATGAGATCAAAACCGCGGGCAAAATCCTTTTTCTCGAAGATGTCGGTGAAGAACCCTACCGCCTCGACCGGATGCTGACGCAGCTGAAGCTGGCCGGCAAGCTGAAGGGCGTGGCCGGCTTCATCCTCGGCACCTTTCATAATTGCGCCCCCTCCAGTGGCCAATATACCGCCGAGGAAACCCTGCGGGAGATCCTTGGAGAGCTGGAAGTGCCGGTGCTGGCTAACTTTCCGGCTGGGCACGGACCGGAAAACTGGGCCTTTCCATTGGGAGTCCGGGTCCGCCTGGACGCCGATCAGCGGCGAGTGGAATTCCTCGAACCCCTGGTCCGCTGATGCAAAAATGACACACTCTATCAAACCGCGAAGGCACAAAGCACACAAAGGTTTTGTTTATAAATCTTTGCGTCTTCGTGCCTTCGCGGTTCAATCGCTCTGGCGTTCCAGTTCGTCCTGGGGTTCAAGCTAGCGCCGGATCGTAGGTGCCTGCACGAAATTAAAATTCCCGTTTACAAGTCCTCTTTGTCCTGCTAAACTAAGCCTTTAAGCCAGTTGGACCGCATCAATCTGCTCGAGTTCTTGGTTGGCAATTCAACTGAACTTCATCAGTGCCAAATGGCCCAGAGAGCCATGCGCCTATGAACCTGAAAGGTTCTTTAGTCAAACTGCAAAAATCGGGTGGCCAATTCTACCTGAAATTGGCACAACTATTTGAATCCAATCAGCTTATAAGTGACACATGGATAGCCCTGGCCCACGATATGGACCAGCAGGCCGCCAGCATGGATTCCCTGCCCTCATCCTTCTGGAAAAAAATCGGCAGCCAGGAGGCCGAAACCCTCGCGAACTCGATCCGCTCCTGCACCTTGCCCCAGATGGAAGAATGTACCGTTAACCGAACCATCAACGGCTGCTTCGGCCGGACTCTCGATGTCGCCGAACCCCTGATCCTGCGCGCCTATGTGCCGATCATCCGGCACTTGCGGTCTGAGTTTTCCGATCAGGCACTTGAGCTGTATATCATGGTGAAAGCTCATGTTGCGCGTCTTGACAGGGTGTTTCAACAATACGCGGGTGACCCCATCCTGCTCCAGCGGGTCACCAACCTGCACGTAGCTTTCGAACACGAGGTCCAAATGCCGGCCATGCCGCCCTCGGTGAAAAAGGCCGTGGCAAAACCTGAACTCGAGCACGGCGCCAAGCACAAATCAGCCAAAAAGCCGGACAAGACCTCTCATCCCTTGGGGAAAGGGGTAAAACATCAGGCAGGCCGCAACAAGGCATTGACCGCCAAGATTGAGCTCCCGCGGCGCCGCGCACAGCGATAAGTGTAATAGCTCTAAGCTTTAAGCTCTAAGCTATAAGCTATTAGCTATTAGCTATTAGCTTTTAGCCTGCAGCGGTGACACTCCGGATACACCGCCACTACCATCCCTAACCACAAAAAGCTATGAGCTCTAAGCTCTAAGCTTTAAGCTCTAAGCTTTTAGCCTGCAGTGGTAGCATCACATGCTTTCAGCAAGACAATCCTCAACCACAAAAAGCTAACAGCTCTTAGCTATTAGCTTTTAGCCTGCAGCGGTGACACCCCGGATACACTGCTACTACCATCCCTAACCACAAAAAGCTAAAAGCTCTAAGCTCTAAGCTTTAAGCTATTAGCCTGCAGCGGTGACACTCCAGATACACTGCTACTACCATCCCTAACCACAAAAAGCTAAGAGCTCTTAGCTATTGGCTTTTAGCCCGCAGCGGTGAAATCCCAGGTTCACAGAAAAACAATTTTCGACCAAAAAAAGCGTTTAGCCATGAGCTTTTAGCTTAGAGCTTAGAGCTTAGAGCTTAGAGCTGATAATTGATTTTTCCCATTCCAGTCCACATACTTAAGGGTGCCCTGTGGTGGTCACCGGGCTGAAACGGAGGCAGGAGACTTGAGCAAAGAAACGACTTGGCCTAATCCCGACGAACTGCGCAGAGACATGGAAGATTTCTTCTCCAAGAAATATGGTGACAAGGTTCGACTGGGGGTATTGGGCGCACAACCCGACCAGGCCCGCACTGCCGACGAAGGGACCGAGATCACTGAGCCGCCTTTGGAGCTCGATTTCAACTACCTCCCGCGGGACATTAAAAACTATCTCGATCGGTACGTCATCAAGCAGGATAGCGCCAAAAAGGTTCTGGCTACCGCCATCTGCGACCACTACAACCACATCAAGCGCTGCTCGGTCAAGGGCCCCTGCAAGGAATACGCCAAGCAGAACATCATCATGCTCGGCCCTACAGGCGTCGGAAAAACCTATCTCGTGCGCACCATCGCCGACCTGATCGGCGTCCCCTTCGTGAAAGCCGACGCCACCAAATTCTCGGAAACCGGCTATGTCGGCGGCGACGTCGAAGACCTGGTGCGCGAGTTGGTGCACAAGGCCGACGGCAACATCCGCCTGGCGGAATACGGGATCATTTACCTGGACGAAATCGACAAGATCGCCACCCCGAACAACATCCTCGGCCGCGACGTCAGCGGCGGCGGGGTCCAGCGCGGCCTGCTCAAGTTGATGGAGGAAACCGAAGTCAGCCTGCGCACCCCGTTTGACCTGACCTCGCAGCTGCAGGCCGCGATGGAGTTCCAGAGCAAAGGGAAGGTGAACCGCTCCACCATCAACACGCGCCACATTCTCTTCATCGTTTCCGGCGCCTTCAACGGGCTGGCCGAAATCATACGCAAGCGCCTGGGCGCCAAAAGCATCGGGTTCCGAGCCGGAAGCGCCACGGCTCCCGATGAGGACGTCTTCTCCCACGCGAAGAGCACCGACTTCATCCAGTACGGCTTCGAATCGGAGTTCATCGGCCGGCTGCCGGTGAACGTCTCCTGCCAGGAGCTCAAGGTGGAGGATCTGTTCCAGATCCTGAAGTTTTCCGAAGGTTCGATCGTGCGCCAATATATCCAGGCGTTCGATTCCTACGGCATCCAGGTCCAGTTCGACGACGACGGGCTGCATCGCCTGGCCGAGCTCGCCTACCTGGAAAAAACCGGCGCCCGCAGCCTGGTCGGGGTGTTTGAAAAAATCTTCCGCGAATTCAAATACCACCTTCCGCATTCGATGGTGCGGGACCTGAAGGTGGACAGCACCCTGGTCAACCAGCCGGAAGTAATACTCAAACAGCTGTTGGCCTCAACCGAGGGCGACCACCTGAAGGTCCTCGACAACGAGGCCTATGGAGCGGCGGAAAAATGGTCGCAGAAATTCGGGATCGAGATCCGGCTGCAGCCCGAAGCGGCGCGCCTGATCAGCCAGACGTCGCTGGACAAGGGCGAGGATGTGGCAACGGTCTTCGGGCGGATCTTCAAGAACTACGAATATGGATTGAACCTTATCCGGGAAACCAAAGGGATCACGAGTTTCGAGATCACGCCGGATGTGATCCAGCAGCCGCAGGAAACCCTCGACCGCTGGATCCGGTCCTATTACATTAAATGAGCTGATCTAAACGAACCACAAAGCCACAAAGACCTCTAAGATTTTTAAAATCAATATCTTAGTGTTCTTTGCGTCTTTGTGGTTCAATAATCCGCAATTCGCAATCCGCAATTCGCAATGTTATACCGCTTGCCCTGCCAGGTATCGCGCTGCTCGAGGCGGCACTCGATCGCATACTGGATCTCCGCCTTGGTTTTGCCCCATTTCGGCGCAATCAGATCCGCTTCCGGAGCCAGCCCGAAAAGCCGCTGGATCCTGACCTCCGGGCTCAGCTTTTCCAGGAAGTCGACCACAAGGTCGAGATACTCTTCGTATCCCGGCAGCGGAAACGGCTTCTCCGTGTACTCCCTCGCCATCGCGGTGTTCCGCACCACGTGCAGGTGATGCAGCTTCAGGTAGTCCACCTTCGCTTCGGAAACCGCCCCGGCCATGGCGAGCATCTCCTCCCGGGTCTCCCAGGGGAATCCAAGAATGATGTGGGCGCAGATCCCGATCCCGCGGTTGCGCGTCCGGGCGACCGCATCTTTCCAGCAGGCGAAATCGTGCCCCCGGTTGATGCGTGCCAGTGTCGTATCGTGCATCGACTCCAGCCCGTATTCCAGGATCACCAGCCGGGTCTTCGCCAGGTTTTCGAACCAGGCGAGCTTCTCCTCTTCGATGCAGTCGGGGCGGGTGCCGACGGCGATCCCGACCACGTCGGGGTTTTCCAGGGCGCTCTCATAGAGCGGAATCAGCTGCTCGAGCGGGGCGTAGGTGTTGGAATAGGGCTGGAAGTAGACGATGAACTTGCGCGCACGGTAGCGCCGCCGGATGTAGTCCATCCCCTTCTGCACTTCGGCCGCGACCGGCTGCAGGCGGCTTACCGATTCGGGCCGGAAGGTGTGGTTGTTGCAGTAGGTGCAGCCGCCGGTGGCGACGGTGCCGTCGCGGTTGGGGCAGGTGAAGCCGGCGTCGACGATCACTTTATAGACCCGGCAACCGTATTGGGCCTTGAGATACGCTCCGAATGCGTTGTATCGGCTCCTCTGCATGGTGCGATTATACATAACGAACCACGAAGGCCCCAAAGACCGCTAAGCCATCAAGGAAACTCCAACGCCCGGGGGCCAACGCTTCGCGTTGAGCCATCACCGTTCGTGAGCGGGACAAGAGCCGGGGACTGGATGTCGGCTTACGTTAGCCGGAAGCAGCGGCTTTTGTCCCGCTCACGAACGGCGATGGCCGCCGGAGGCGGCCCCCGGGCTTGCGGCATGAAAGGCTTTGGGGTCTTCGCGGGCTTCGCGGTTCAATCATGCGAAAGTTGCTATTCCAGTACATCCTCCCTATAATGCCGCGATTCGGAGCGCGACCTATATGGAGAGATTGTCCGGACTGCTCGGCATCATCGCAATTTTAGCTATTGCCTACCTGTTCTCGACCGACCGCAAGGCGATCCGCCTCAAGACGGTCGCCTGGGGATTAGGGCTCCAGTTCCTCTTCGCGGTGCTGGTCCTGCGGACCTCCATCGGGCAGAACACCTTCCGCTGGGTCGGCGCAAAGATCACCCGTCTGCTCTCCTTCGCCTCCTTCGGCTCCTCGTTCGTCTTCGGCGAGTTGGGAACCCCGGGCAACACGGTGGCGATCTTCGCCTTCCAGGTGCTCCCGACCATCATTTTCATCGCCGCCCTCTTCGCCATCCTTTACTATCTCGGGGTCATGCAGCTGATCGTCCTCGGCTTCGCCAAGGTGATGACGCGGCTGATGGGGGCGAGCGGCGCCGAATCGCTGAACGTGGCGGCAAGCATCTTCATGGGCCAGACGGAAGCGCCGCTCACCATCCGGCCGTTTCTTTCCGCCATGACCCGTTCGGAATTGATGTGCGTCATGACCAGCGGGATGGCCCACATCTCGGGCGGCATCATGGCCGCCTATATCGCTTTCGGGGTGGAAGCGCGCCACCTGCTGACCGCGGTGATCATGACGGCGCCAGGGACCATCATGCTGGCGAAGATTTTCGTCCCTGAGACGGAAGAGCCCAAAACCGCCGGCAGCGTGAAGCTGAAGGTCGAGCGGACCGACGTCAACATCATCGACGCGGCAGCCCGCGGCACCGGCGAGGGCCTCCACCTGGCGCTCAATGTCGGCGCCATGCTGATTTCATTCCTTGCCCTGATCGCCCTGTTCAACGCCGTGCTGCACTTCATTCCCATGCCGGGAGGGGAGCGGCTCAGCCTCGAGTGGATTTTTGGCCACCTGGCGGCGCCGCTTGCCTGGCTGATGGGAGTCCCCTGGAAGGATTGCTTCGAAGTCGGCAACCTGCTGGGCACCCGCCTGGTCCTGAACGAGCTGATCGCCTATTCCCGGCTGGGAGCGTTGAAGGCGACGATGGATCCGAGGTCGTTCGTGATCGCCACCTTCGCGCTTTGCGGCTTCGCCAATTTCAGCTCCATCGGCATCCAGTTGGGCGGGATCGGGGCGCTGGCGCCTGACCGGAAGCACGACCTGGCGCGCCTGGGATTCCGCGCCGTCGCCGCCGGCACCCTCGCCAATTACCTCAGCGCCTCAATCGCAGGAATACTAATGTAAACATTATTAACCACTAAACCCCTGATGCAGCCTGCGGCCGCAACCAAAGTTTTCAGTTTTCAGTTCTCAGTTTTCAGTATCAGTTCGCAGTCGCATGAGGAACTGCGAACTGATACTGAGAACTGCGAACTTTTTGCTTTCACCACCGTTTTCACGATTTAATAAATCTTGCCTGAAAAAAATAATTTGCAGATGTGACACTTAAAGCCATCAATCCATAGAAATTTTGTGGGATTCGTGGCTTCGCGGTTCAAGGTGGGGGGCACCTAGGTGCTAGTCGCAGACGACACTTGGGCTATTCATTTTCGCTTAAGTTTAAGAGAAAATGCTAGATCACCCATGAGAGGAATAGACTATGCCCGTGCGAAAAACGTTCCTTTACTTCACACTCCTGGCCCTGGCCTTCGCCACCCAGGCCGCTGCCCAGAAGAGAATTCCGCCCGCCGATCTCTGGACCGATGACGTTCTCACCGCCATCAAGGACAAAACCACCCTCGATCACTCCCTCGACTCCCAGTTCGGCTACTCGGAAATCGTCTTCACCTCCAACGCGGCCGCCAAGTACACCGACGCCAAGGAGCCCTACGCCGAGCACACCGACGAAAAGATCAAAATCCACGGCTACCTGGTCTATCCGACGAACCCCGGGCCTCTCCCCGCCATCGTCCTCATGCACGGCCGCGGCGGCAAGGCCGACCTCAGCCTGGCCCAGTCGCTCTCCAGCATCGGGATGGTGGTCTTCGCCATCGATGGCCCCCAGGCCGGCAGATCGATTGGCGGCCCCACCGACGTCATCCAGTCGTGGATCACCGTCGAACCCGGCGCCGACTACAGCTACCTCTACCACTATGCCTACGCCGGGATGCGCGCCCTGACCTTGCTCGAAAAGCTGGCCGAAATCGACGGCAACCCCCACAAGATCGACGCGACCAAACTCGGGGTTATGGGGATCTCCTCCGGCGGCATCGCGGCTTCGGTCATGAACGGCGTCGACAGCCGCATCAAGGCCGCCGCCATGATCGCCTCCGCCGGCAACCTGCAGCGCAGCCTGCGCTACCCCAATTCCTGGCTTTATCACGACATCTACACCGGCACCCGCGACCAGCCCTACAACAGCTCCGACCCGAAGAACTCGATCGAAGACGTCGACTTCGATGCGACCCTGATCAGCTTCCTCAACCACTTCGACCCGGTCCGCTACGCCATCAAGCAATATGGCCCGGTCCTGACCCTGATCGGTTCCCACGATCAATATGCGCCGCTCCCATCGGCCAACCTGACCCACCTGGCGACCACGACCGCCGGAGCCGTGTCGACCTTCGAGAAACGGCTCTGGCTGGTTCAGAACGCGACGTATCCCAACATCTCCGCCAATGTCATCGGCCTCACCGGCGGGCTCCGGCAGTGGTTCGATTTCTGCTTCGGCAAGAGAGCCAAGCCGCTCCTCACCCCGACGATCAACATGACCGATACGGGCGACGGGCTAAAGTTCGACATCCTCACCGGCGAAACCACGGCGCGGCTCGATAAAGCCACCATCCAGTTCTTCGCGGCGACGAAGGTCGATGCGACCGCAAGCTCCCTCCAAGATTTCACCGCCTATTCGCCGGTGAAAACCGGCACCAATTTTGTCGCCACCTTGCCCGCAGGCGAAAAGAGCGCCGCCGGGGAGATCTACTCCGCGAGCAATATCATTTACTTCGCAACCATCACCGACTCGCTGGGGATGCCGGTTTCGACCCTGGCCTACAAGGGCCGGCTGCCGATCGACCTGTCGACGGACTTTGTCCCGGTGCTGGATCACAATCCCGCCAGCCAGACCGTCGTGCCGGTGCCGCCGGCCGCGCCGGAAACGTCGCGGACGGCCGCCAGCTCGGTGCCGGTGCCGGCCGACACCTCCTACCAGGGATCCGCCTTGAGCAACCCGACCGATACCCCCATCGCGATCCGGGTGGAGGCCAGGACGCCCGAGGGGCGCATCGCCGCCGTCGACGGGATGGCCAACCCGGTTCTCATGACGATCCCCGCCCGATCGGAACAGATCTTCCTGGCGGAAGAATGGCTCGGGCGCGGGGCGCGCAATTTCAGCGGCAGCTTCCAGGTAGCCTGGAACGGCAAGCTCGGGACCTCGCTCGGATTCCGCGGGAATACCTATCCGGCGCAGCTCGACGCGATCGGGCCGCTGACGGCTGCCGGCAAGTCGCTATGGCTCCCGTTCGTGCCCGAGCAGGACGGCAGCTACAGCCGGAAACTGAAGATGGTGTCGGCCTCCTCGAGTTCGTCCACCGTCACGATCACCTATCGCGACCGGCTTGGGGTTCAGATCGATAATAAAGGTGTGGTCATCGTTCCCGCGTATGGATCCCTGGAACTTGATGTGGCCGTCGGATCAACCCAGATCGCCATAGTCCAGATCGACGCCACCAACCCCATCTATGCGCGGATTGAGGTCAAGCCCAGCCGCGATTCATGGAGCATCGAGGCGCTGCCGGCACCAACGGCAACCCATTTCGTTCAGCCGCACTGCGAATTCAACGGCACATATAAAACACTCCTGGTTTTGGCCAATACCAACTCCGATCCTAACACCAAGAAACAGGTTATCTTCAAACGGCACAAAACCACCGGCGAGGTGATTGGCAACCCGATCACCCTGACGCTGGAGAAGTCGCAAACCGCGAGCCTGACGGTGGAAACCCTTTTCCAGATCAAGTCCGGCGAGCCGACCAGCGCCGGCTGGGTCGAAGCCGATGTCGCAGGAGGGCAGGTCATCATGCACGCCATTGCGGTCGACTCGTCGCACGGCGCGGCGGGCTCGTCCGCCATCGGGGCCGGAGAAACAGGCAGCCTGTCGATGCCGTTTTATGTCGAAAATGACGGCTACTGGACCGGGCTCGCGATCGCCAATCCCGGGAGCGCGCGGGTGACGGTGGATATAACTGCGTACAGCGATAAGGGGGATGTGCTGGGGAAAGCCAATGGCATCATCCTCGAGCCGTATAACAGCAAGACCCAGACCGTGCACCAGTGGCTGCCCGACATGGTGCTGCCCTCCACCGGGCAGATCATGATCACGGCCTCGGGGACGGTAAACCTGCTGGCCTATTTCGGAACCAATGATGGCGGGGCGCTGGCGGCGATACCGTTTACTCCGGTCGTGCCCTAGTAACATCGCAATTGAAAACGCCAAGACGCAAAGGACGCGAAGAAAGATGGCCCATAGCCTAAAGGTGCTATCCACTGAACCGTCGGGCCATTTTCAAAATCATCCGCTCCCTATAATCTTTCTTCGCAGGACGAACTGATACTCATCGGAGGTTGCATGAAGAAGTTCCTGATCGGCTGCATCCTGGCCATGTTCCTCGCCGGCTCCGCTTTTGGTGGAACAATAAGCCTTGGTGATTACGTTAGACTTGACACATATAATCATATTAATGGTGGAGGATTGTTCACTTTTTCTGTGTCGAACTACCAACCTGACGAAAATTATGTCGGACCTGGTAATAAAGGCACATTTTTAACCTTTTGTGCGGATGCTACCGTAAATATTATGCCGGGTTGGTGGTATCAGGTTGATGAAATCTATCGCCCAGTTGACCCTGACTTTAAGTATGTTGATTACCTTTTTAGTAAATGGGCAGCAAGCAAGTTCGATCTGGGTACCGAATATGAACAGCAAGTATTTCAGGAGGCTCTTTGGTATTTCCTGGGAACAATTTCCGATCATGTTCCCAGGAGCGATATTCCGATTGAGCAAAACCCATTCAAGATCGAAGCTGAACGATATGCAGAATCCATAGACTATGGCACCAGGTTGGTGGTTTTTGGCGACGAAGTACAGCCGGTGTTGATCAAAACCCCGGAGCCGTCGGTGCTGCTGCTCCTGTCGACCGGTTTGCTTGGAGTCGGCCTTATAAGGCGTCGAACTTAGCCGTACGTTTTCACCGTTCATTCTACTCCTTTCTCCTGAAGGGCCGCGGCGTAGCGGCCCTTTCCTTTTGCAGGCGGTAGAGCCGATAACCCAAGGTATAATGCCGCCGTGTTCTCCGTGCTTCTGTGTTTCCGTTTGAAAAGGCGTGCGCTCGGGTGGATTTGCCTCGGAATCGTGGCTTCGTTCGCCCTCGCCGGCTTCTGGCCCTTCGATTTCCGGACACCCAACAACGTCCGCCGCCTCGCGGACGGCTCCGGCCTCCAATTCGAACGCCACGGCCACGCGCTGAGCCGCGAGCCCCTCGTGATCGACCCCGGATGGAATCCCGGCGCGCCGGCTGCTTTCTCCATCGAGTTTCTGGTCGAGACCGATTCCGAGCCGGATCGCGAATCTCCCATACTCATCGCCCTCTATGACGGCCAGCTTCCCGAAAGCATCGTCGTCGGCCAGTGGAAGTCGGGGGTGCTCCTGCGCGCCTCCACCGCCGATCCCGCGGCCAGGCGGCACTACTGGGAGGTGGGCGCAAGCACGGTCCTCAGGAAGGGTCAGCGCGTTCTCGTGGCCATTGTCTCGGACGGCGCCGGCACGGCCATTTATAAGGATGGGCAGCTGGTTCGGCGGCAGCCCAGGCGAATCGCCCGCCACGAGATCCTGCACGGCAGCCTCATTCTTGGGAATTCGGCGACCGGCAGCGGCGGAACCTGGAAGGGGAAAATGTACGGCCTGGCGTTCCTGGACCGCGCCCTGGGCCCGGCTGAAGCATTGGAGCGGCATGGGCTTTGGTTCGGCCCGGCAAAGGAGAACCTGGCGCTCGCACCCGGCACGGCGGGGATCTATTTCTTCGACGACAGGAGCGGAGAATCTTTCCGGGACCACGCGGGGAAGGGACCCGACATCGTGATCCCGGAACAATTCCGGGTGCCCCGGAAAATGGTGCTGGCGTTTTCGAAGGAGGACTTCGAGCCAGACTTTTCGCGTCTGGAAGACATTGTCGTCAATGTCGGGGGATTCATTCCCTTCGGATTGTTTTTCTTCCTCTACCTGCGGCAGTCGTGGACTGTGGGAAGGGCATGGCACTTCGTGGCGGCGATGGCCGCGGGTTCGGCCTTAAGCCTCTCGATCGAACTGATCCAGGTCTATCTGCCTTCGAGGTCGTCTTCCCTCACCGATGTGATGTCCAACGTCATAGGAACGCTCTTGGGTATCCTAGTCACGCAAATCGGACGCAAGACCGTAAGGGATTGAACCGCGAAGCCGCGAAGACCGCAAAGATATATAAATCAATAGCTAAAAGCTATTTCACCGTGGGGAACTCGGTGATGCGAAGGCGGGTGCAGCCGTACGGGATCAGCTCCAGCTCCACCACCGGCTCCTCCGTCATGACCGGGCTCACGGGCGTCTCCCCCGCGGAATTGTCCGCCATCGTCCACCCCGGGATCGCCCTCCCCTTCACCTTCAGCACCACCGCCGCAGTCGACTGCGCGAACGGGATGCTGCTCACCTTCTGCGTTTTCACCGCGAGCGACTTCTCCGGCGCCTCCCGGTCGAGGATCAGGCCGTAGTTCCAGGGCGTGAGCGGGTGGATCTCCCAATCCGCATGCGGGTATTCCGAGAAGCGGAAGGTCCCTTTCTCGGTCTTGGCAACTTGCTTGTACTGCTCTCCCATTTTGAGCGAGAAGTAAAGCGGCCCGCGCAGGATCGAGACCGCCCCGTTGTAGCGGGTCTCGGTCCGGAGCTTCATCGGGAAGCGGATTTCCACCTTGTCGCCGTTCTTCCATGTCCGGATGATCTTGTGAAAACGCCCCGGCTCCACCGTCTCGGGCTTCGCGCCGGCGACGGTGATGGTCGCGCCCTCCCATCCCGGGATCCTGAGATAGAGCGGGAACTCCGCCGCATTTTCGGTTTTCACCGTAAGGTTGATCTTCCCATCGAAGGGATAGTCGGTTTCCTCGGTAACGGTCACTTCGCTCCCGGGGCCGGCCTTTGCCTTCACTTCGCTCGGCCCATAGGCCACGGCGGCGAGGCCGCGATCCGGGGTCGCCATCCACATGTGCGACACCAGCTTCGGCCAGCCCTGGTGCATGTTCGAGGTGCAGCAGCCGAAGTTCGGCTCGACGCCGTAGACGTTCGACGAGTCGCCGTTGGTCGACCAGTTTCGCTTGGCCACCGACACCAGCACCTGGTTCGACTGCTGATCGTACTGGTGCCCCCAGTAATCGGGAGTGCAGGTCCCCGGCTTCGCGTTGTACGCCAGGAGCTCGAGCCGGTCGGCCAGTCGGGTGTCGCCCAGGAGGGCGGTCAGGTTCTCGAGCGAGAACATCAGCTCCACCACGCCGCACAGCTCGGTCCCCTGGGTCGGTTTTTTCCCGGCGAGGTGTTCGTCGCCGCCGAACCGGCCCGCCACCTGGCCGTGGAAAGTGTCGAGGTTGTTCAGCGCGTCGAATACCGCCTTCTTATACTTTTCCTCCCCGGCAAGCATATAGCGCAGGCCTGGATATTTCACCGCCATCGCGATGTTCACCACATGCGAGGTGTGGCCCGGCTTCACGCCGATGCTGTTGATCTTGTCGCGGTAGGGGAACTCGGTGAAATAGCCGGCCCAGTCGAAGCAGTTGGGGAAGATTGTCTGCGCTGCCTTCAAGGCGTTCGGGTCGCCGGTGCGGTTGTAGAGCCAGTAGGCGTCGAGTACGTTTTCCCCCGCGCGTACGCCGCGCCACTCCTTGTCGGGCCAGTCGGGCGGATGGTCCGCGAGGTACTTGAAGTAATTCTTGAGCAGCGCGAGGACGCGCGCGTCGCCGGTGGCTTCGTGGTACTGGGTCAGCACCTTCATGGCGATCGCCAGGGGCCAGCGATCCTTGTTTTTCGCCGGGCCGAACCAGCCGTCGGGCTGGCCGCTGGCAAGCATCCACTCGATCCAGGGTTTGGCTTTTTCCATCAGGCGCGGATCCTCGAGCAGGATCGCGAGTGGAACCAGCCCGTCCAGATAATAGGGACCGCGCTCCCAGCCCTCGCCTTCTCCGCCTTTCCAGGCCGTTGCAGGCCCGAGATCGGTCCAGAATTCCTCGAGGTGGCCGGTGAGTCCGTTTGCCTGGATGCGCAGCTGATCGCGCAGCCAGCCCTTCGGCTTCACCGCACCCAGCGGCAGCGGCACGAAGGCCGATTTAACCAGCGGAGCGCGGAACTCGGGATAGAGCGTTTGGGATCTCACAACAGACGGCATCAGGCAGCAAACAAGGATAAATGCAATTCGCTTCATAGAACCGGACCTCCTTGTCAGGCCAGACTAGCATAAACTGCGATTCCTAAAAAAACCACGAAGTGCGCAAAGACCCCAAGAAATATTTATGTTTTTCTTCGCGTCTTTGCGCGCTTTGTGGTTCAGTTTTCAGGAATATCAGAATTTGAAATTCGAGGCAGATACGGCATAATTCGAGAAACCAAGGAGATCCAGATGAAGAAACTTTTCGTGATTGCTGTATTTGTCTTTGCCGTCACCGCTGCCCTTGCCCAGGACAAGCCTGCCCCTGCCCCGAACAAGGAAGCGATTGCAGTTATCGTCCCGACTGTTGGCAATAACGCCAAGGGTGTGGTCCGCTTCACTCAGGAAGGGCACGGCCTTAAGGTCGTCGCCGACATCGAAGGTCTGACGCCGAGCGCGAAGCACGGCTTTCACATTCATGAGTTCGGCGACTGCAGCGCGCCTGACGGGACCAGCGCCGGCGGCCACTTCGACCCGGCGGGAACCAAGTTCCACGGCAAGCCTGAGGACACGCAGAAGCACTCGGGCGACCTCGGCAACCTCGAAGCGGATGCAAGCGGCAAGGCGCACTACGAGGCCGTGATCCACGGGCCGTCGCTCGAAACCGGAACGGGATTGATCCTGGGGCGCGGCGTGATCGTGCACGCGAAGGCGGATGATTTCGGGCAGCCGGTGGGAAATGCCGGCGGCCGTATCGGCTGCGGTGTCATCGGGGTGAAGAAACCCTGACTGAAGCAGTTGCCAGTTATCAGTTGCCAGTTGTCAGTTGTCAGTTGCCAGTTGTCAGTTGCCAGTTGTCAGTTGTCAGTTGCCAGTGATACCTCCCATTCGAGGGCTAAAAGCTAACAGCTAATAGCTAATAGCTGACAGCTAAGAGCTAATAGCTAAAAGCTAATGGCTAAGAGCCATGTATGCTTATACAGCTAATCCTGGCTTGTCTGGTTTCAGCTCCCTTACTTCCTGCTGCGGCTATTTACGGGAAGGTGGTGGACCAGGCGACAGGGGAACCTCTGCGCAAGGTCCGGGTCACCCTCCAGGGTGCCGATCTCCAGGCCGTCACCTCCGACGACGGCCTCTATCGCCTCGAACCTGTCGCTGCCGGCACCTACACCCTCCACGTCTCAACCATCGGCTACCGCCTGATCAAAAAGGAAATCCGGATTGAGGAAACCGACTCCCAGCAGGTCGACTTCTACCTCGGGCAAGAAGCCTCCACCATCAACGAAACGGTCCGCGTCACCGCGCCTGTGTTTGAAGAAGTCGAAAAGACGGCCGTTTCGCAGGTCACGCTGAACAGCACCGAGCTAAAGAACCTGGCCGGGGTCCTGATTGACGACCCGATGCGGTCGGTCCAGACGCTGCCCGGGGTGGCCGCCAATGACGACTTCGAGTCGTACTACTCCGTGCGCGGCGGGAGCTTCCAGAACAACGGCATCGTGGTCGACGGCGTCCTGACGCACAACCTGGCCCACACGATCCAGGGGACCCAGGACACAACCGGCTCCTTCATGCTCATGAACGGCGACCTGGTCGAAAGCATGGCCCTCTTTTCCGGCGGCTTTTCGGCCAAGTATGGCGACCGCACCGCTTCGTTCGTCGACGTCGTGACGCGCGAAGGGAGCCGCGACCGCCCCCACGTCCGCCTGGCGGTGAGCGGAACCAACGCCGCGGTAGTCGCCGAAGGGCCGGTCGACAGCTCGCACCGCGGTTCGTACATCATCTCGGCGCGCAAGAGCTACGTCGATTATCTGGTGCGCCGCATCGGCAAGGAGACCGATCTCGCGCTGGGCTTCACCGACGCCCAGGGGAAATACACTTACGACGTGAACGCCGCCAACAAATTCGGCGCCAGTTTCACCTGGGGTCGCACGACGCTGGGGCGCGAGCCGTTGAACCGCGGCGTCACCAGCCTGATTGACGGCGAGAACAACGTCGGGATGATGAACCTCTCCTGGACCTATATCCCCAGCACCAGGATCTGGTGGGAGAACCGCCTCTACCTGATCCGCGAGACGTATCGAAGCTCCAACCGCGACCACGAGGTGCTCGGGAGCGGCGAGTACGTCGAATTCTCGCAGCGGTCGGATCTGAGCGTCCAGGCCTCACGCCGCCACCGCCTCGAGGCCGGGGTGCTGGTGCGTGCGGTCGACGACCGCATCCTCGACCGGCGCTACGATTATGCCAACCGCACCTTTGTCGATTATCAATCGGTGCGCGGACGTTTTCACCAGACCGCCGGCTACGCCCAGGACCGCTGGTCGCTGGTCGAGGGAAAGCTGAGCGCGATCGTGGGCGCGCGCATCGACGCAACCGGCTTGACCGGGCAGGTGGCCGCGACGCCGCGGGCTTCGCTGGAGTGGCGCATCGCCAAGGGCTCCAAGCTCGACGCGGGCTGGGGCATCTTTACCCAGTTTCCGGATACCCTGTCGGTGCTGGGGCGCAACGGCGATCCCGGCTTGCGCGCCGAATTGGCGCGCCATTACATCGCCGGGTACGAACAACTGCTGGGGGAGAAGACGCGATTGCGCTTCGAGTTTTATGACAAGGAGGAGGCCGACCTGCCGCGCAGCCGCGACAGCCTCTATCGCCTGGTTAACGGCAAGGTCACCCCTCCCGACATCAATTTCCATTATGACAACGCCCTGCGCGGGAGCTCGCGCGGCTTCGACATCATGGTGCAGCGCCGCAGCGCCAACCGGCTGGCCGGGTGGATCTCCTATTCCTATGCGCATTCGCGGCGGCACGACCTGGTGACCGGCGAGAAGTATCCGAACGAGTTCGAGCAGGCCCACACGGTTAATGTCTATGGGAGCTACCGTTTCTCGGAGAGCTGGAATCTGAGTGCGAAGGCGCGCTTCGGCAGCGGGTTTCCCTACCCCGGATATTTTGAGGAGCGCGGCGGCAATTTCTACCTCTCGACCGAGAGGAACCAGGAGCGGCTGCCGTATTACGGGCGGGTGGATTTCAGGGTCAATAAGGCGTTTTACCTGTCGTGGGGGAAGATTTCGTTGTATGTGGAATTGCTGAATGTGGCCAACCGGGAAAACATCCGCTTCGATCAAATCACGTCTGTGAATGCGACGACGAAGCGGATCTTCTATTCCAAAGATACGCTATTTCCTATCCTTCCCACCGCCGGCTTCGTCATCGAATTCTGAACCACCAGGAACACCAAGACCGCAAAGACAACTAATCAAAACGCTTAGAGGTCTTCGCGCCTTCGCGGTTCAAAATGAAGGCTGTAAATGGGGATTCGGAGGGAACGGGCGCACAGAAGCATACGATCGTCGTAGGTGGCAAGAACGACTTCCTGGCCCCGTTCCCGAACAAATTCCAGGGACGCAAGGTGGAGCGCGTCGAGGGTGCGCACCGGCGATGGAAACGGTTCCAGCGCCCGGGCGAGAACCGGGGGAGACAGCTCGAGGAGGGCAATCCGGCCGATGAACATGCGGACCAACTCGCCGTGCGTCCCGGCGAGACCCCGGGCATGAATACGATTCCAAATCTCGTACACCAGCAACCGGCTGGAAACGAGGGTCTCGCCCCAGAGCTCCGCCGGCGGAACCCGGTCTTCGCACAGGAGTTGAGCCAGGGCCACTGAGGTGTCGAGGTATATCACCGGTCCTCCCGGGCATCCTCGAGTTCGCGCTGCAGCTCGGTCCAGGAGCATACCGGACGGCGCGGCGGCGCACCGCTCTGGGGCATGACCGGCGGCGAAATCCAGCCCTCGCGCACGGCCTTCGCCAGGATTGCGTCCCGAACAAAGGGACTGCGTTCGACGCGCGGAGGTGCGAGCTCCGCCACAACGCGGTCGCGATCCGTGACCAGGACCGTCTCACCGCCGGCAGCCAGGCGCACGTATTCGCTCAATTTGTTTTTCAGCACCTTCAGTCCCACGGAGCGCATGGAAGAAATGTAGCTTCCAGAAGCTTCCTTGTCAAGCATTGAGGTATTCACTTGATTTTGAACCGCAAAGACGCTAAGACCGCAAAGACAACTAATCAAAACGCTTAGAGGTCTTCGCGCCCTTCGCGGCTCAAATCAATGAGGATCCTTGCTTTGAGCTTGGATGGAGGTCAGGAAAGCCGAAGGATGCAGCACCGGTATGCTGCCTGTGGGAAAATGATCTGCATCGCGAGTGACCAGGCAGGAGGCATCGGCGTGGAGCGCAGAATGGTATTGGATGGCGTCCTCGAAATCCTCAAAGTCGGCATCGATGGACTGGCTAAGGATTTGGGCGGTGAGTGGAACTGCCGTGAAAACGTTCCTCATCAGGAGAAGCGACTGGTTGGCCTTTTTCCGATTCGAGGCTCTTCGAACGATGTAATAGATATTGTTGAAGCTGATTGCGGAAATCAGGGCTTCCAGCTCACCGCGTTCGGCCAGTGACCAGATTCTCGCGGCATCTGAATAAAAAGGTTGTCTTTTTGCCAGGACATCCAGCAGGACATGGGTGTCAACGAAAATTCTCACGGTCGGGCACCCTATTTCCGTGCGAGAGCTTCGGCGAGCAGGTCTTTGTAATCCGAGTCAGCAGGCAGATGGATCAACCCGGACGCTCTTTTCGTAAGCGGTGCGCGCGCTTCCCGGGATTGAGCGTCGTGAGTCATAACGCGGATAAGTCTTGAAAAGAGCGCGGAGAGGCTGGTGTTTTGTTGGGCAGCCAGTTTCTTTGCCTGTCGGATCAGCTCTTTGTCTGCGCTCAGGGTAAGCTTGGTCGTGGGCATGGCGCATCTCCATACGTATTGATAAATGATTATCATACGTATGGAGCTTCAAATCAAGCCGATCCAATCAATCCTTCGAGGTCTCCCATGAAAAAAGCCGCAATCCGCAATTCGTCATTTGCTTCCAAGTTGTCCCAGGTTTTTCATCCGCTGTGATGAGCCCCAGGCTCCTGATGACTTGGCCGTTTCCTGAGCCAGGAAATAATGGTTATTTCTTCGCGGTCTTGGCGCCTTCGCGGTTCGTGGTTATGGCGTGATCCGAACCGGAACAGCCAGCAAGCCGATTCGGCGGGCGGCCTCTGCAAGTCGCCTATCAAACGTGAGGATGGTTCGTGCCTCGGCGGTTGAGGCAAGCGCCAGGTGGAGGGCATCACCCGTACGCAAGGGGTGCTCGTTCAGAGCCAGCAACCAACGCTCAGCTTCCCTGTGAATCGAGGGCAGAAGTTGCACCACCTGGTATATTCCATCCTCGACGTCGGCAAGAATTTTGACGTGGAGGCGGCCGGCGGCATCCGCAGGAAAGCAATCTTCTCGCTGGCGCCTTGCGAAGGCAGAAATAATCTCGGTGATTCCGAGGTCTGAGATCAGCAAATCGTTCCGATTATCTAAAACCTCATCCAAGCGGTCGCTGCCGTCCTCCTGGATATACAGCTTGACCAGGGCGCTTGCATCAAGATAGATCGGCCCGTCGCAGTAGTATTTCGAAAATTCCACATCATTGGAGGCGGTCTTCACGGTCTTCCAGAATTGCCTCAGATAAGGGTGGATTCACCCTGGGCATGGACCGGCGGAAACCTGCATGGCTGGTATAGGGTTTGTTGAGTTTCCGTTTTGCGGGCAAAAGCCTGGCCACGGGTCGGCCCCGGTCGGTGATGATCACTTCCCTGCCCTTCAGCACCTCATCGATCAATGCGGTCAGATTTTGTCGCGCCTCGCGTATCCCGGCTTTTTTCATAAGGTCTATTGTGCTACATGTTACACATCAAAATCAACTACTTCAGTTTTTGAGATCTTTGCGTATCACATCTGTAAATTCTTGTTTTTCAGGCAAGATTTATTGAATCGTGAAAACGGGGGTGAAAGCAACAAGTTCGCAGTTCCTCATGCGACTCCGAACTGAAAACTGAGAACTGAGAACTGAGAACTGAAAACTTTGGTTGCGGCCAAAGGCTGCGTCAC
>CAWIVH010000018.1:0-940781 GCA_963839475.1 uncultured Acidobacteriota bacterium
GCGATTGCGCGCCGGTCACTTGCCCATCAGGATTTGCCACCAAAACGGAAAAAGTTCCCCCGAGAGAGACGTCGTTTGCGGCAATGTCAGCGGTCAATTGAGTACTACTTAAGTAGTGCGTGGTCCGGGCCGAATTATTCCACCGGACAATGGAGGTATTGAGGAAATTTGTGCCTGTAACCGTAAGCACAAAGGCTTCGCTTCCCGCTTCCACACGGGTTGGTGAAATTGCCGTCAAAGTTGGTGACGGGGCGGTAATCGCAAAAGTGATTGAATTGGAATCGCCGCCGCCTGGCGCGGGGTTGAAAACGCTTACGCTGGCTGTTGCAGGATTCACCAAGTCAGCAGATCCAATGGATGCTGTAAGCTGCGTAGAACTGACATACGAGGTGGTACGATCTGCCCCGTTCCATCTGATTATGGATGTTTCGGTGAACCCCGTTCCGATTGCAGTCAAAGTAAAGGCAGGTCCACCCACCACTGCAGTGCTCGGAAGCAGGCTTGCGAGGGTAGGCACAGGGTTACTGCCCAGATTTATGGCAAATACAACCGCATTCGAAGTTCCGCCTGCAGGTTCAGGATTAACAACAGTTATGTTAGCCGTTCCCTTTGACGCAACATCGCTGGCAGGAATCAGGGCAGTTAATTGAGTTGAACTCACATATTCGGCGGCCCTGGCATTTCCATTCCACTTAATAGTGGAACCGCCAACAAAGCCAGAACCCAAAACGGTCAAAGTAAAAGATGCGGCACCTGCATTAACGCTGGAAGGAGATAACGAAGTGATTGTGGGTATGGGATTCGGCGCCTGAATCGCCCATGAAGATAGAAATGGCACATAGTTGACTTTTCCAATTCGAACATCATCGCCGAAATCATAAATAAGAGAGTCAATAGTGGCGGCATCAGTTGTTCCCCACCAGTTATTTTGAGCATTTATGCTTTGATCTTTCAATCCATTCACAATTACGTCATAAATGCCCGCTCTTTGGAAATTATTGATGATATTGTTATTATGAAGGGTAGGAAAAGCTCCGCCGATATAGACCCCCGCGTATTTACAGTCTATTATGGTATTGTATTGAATCGTGGGTCTCACCGCCGTTTGGCATCTGATTCCATATTCATTATTCTGAATAAGATTATATTCGATCGTCGCATAATAGGCATATAATTCAATCCCAACCGTACCGCCAACAAAACTGTTGTTCGAGATTATTTGCTGACCAGTTGAGTTATTGCGGACAGTAATAAGTGCAAAATAGGAGTTGTCATCTGAAGCATAAACAAAACGATTATTATCCACGATAGAATTTTCATATCTTATTTCGACACTGGATTTGCCGTGGAAATTGCAGCGTGTGACTCGCACCGAGACATCCGCAGAAACAGTAATTCCATTGGCATCAATATAGGAGAGCATCGACCCTTGTCCGGTATCGGCATTGTAAGGGATAGATAAACTGGAATACTGCAGTGCGCCGCCGCCTATAAGATAAATATAGTTATCTGAGGCGCCTTGTGCCTTTAGATTGCCGTCAACTTGAAGCAGAAAACCGTTAAAATGGATCGTCACCCCTGGATCAATCGTTAGCGTAAATCCGGGGCTAACGAGCAAGTTGCTGGTAAGATTAACGGGACTGTCCGCAATGGTCCAGGTTGTATCCTGGGTAAGCACTCCACCAACATTCAAGGCAGCCCGGGCTGGCGATGTCACAGCAAATAAGAACATCAACTGAAAGCAGCAAAAAACAAAGCCCTTTTTAGACATGGGTTGCTCCTCCGAATGGGAGAACGTATTCACCTGGAAAAAAGTCGTCAATCCGGATTTCCAATTTGAATTGCCGTAAACAGTTCCCCGAAATGAGGTAGATCGACTTGAATTGATGCAAAAGATGGGGAATATTAGTCGTGAATGCTCGCTTCTTTGCGCTGGATGACATTGTCTTGCTCCAGTCAAACGCTGCGGCATCAAATCGGTTAGTGCGTCCCGCCAATTGGGAAAAAACAGGCATCTCAGATTAGCACAGGTACGACCCTAAAGGATACTGAAGACGGAGTATTCTAAAATGGATCTCCCGTGCGCACCGCAAACCAAATCTGAAGCGGAGTACGCATCATCTGGGCTTGGGAGCATAAGCTTGGAGGAATTGTCATTTTCTTCGGTTGGACCTCATTCATCCCGGCGCCGCGATTTGGCGCAGGCTCCAAAGTAAAAGCGGAGGGAACAGCAGGTTGGGAAATGGCGCCCATATTTTGGACTCCGTTCCACGAAGCAGCCTCTCCGTGCCACCCGCAATTCGAGAGGTTCCGACTGATTTCCAAAGCGAAAGTCACAATAGTTGTGACTACTTATGCCTATGATGAATTGAGACGATTTTATGAAGGAGTGCAGATCGATAACAATCTGATCCATGAACCGGCAGGCTTCCGGGGAAGTCTCAAAGGCAGGGTATTTGCCGGGTGAAAGAGTTTTGGGCAGGCATAATGGGCAATGTTCGTGGGCCTTCACTCGGCCAGTGGAGATTCGACATGCGACACGGAATCCCAAGAAGCGTTGTTCAGAAAACAGCCGTGCTTTTCGAGAAGCCCGGGATTTTACCCGGGGCTGGAAAATGCGAAAAATGCGGCATCCCGCCTCCCCTGCTCCAATTTGAGCCATCCGCTCTAAACAAGCTACACTCATGGCAGCGAGTACAGAGTAGGGGAAGTAAGGTCCGATTGTTTTCGCACTTTCTCAAACCCCGGGAGTCTCCCCGAGACACGAGAAGCGATCCTCCAGTCTAGGGCTGTGCTGCCAGTGGTTCAACCTCCATGCGGGTGGCAGTGGTGCGGCCGGTATTGTGAATAATCGGAGCGCCGTTGGGCAGGTATATCGTGGTTTCGAAGACGCTGACATAGGATTTGCCGTCTTTCGACACCTGAATGTTTTCGCGCACTTTCCCTACCGTGTCGAGCTGCTTGTCGAACTCCGCCGATGGGTTCAACTGGAAATATTCGACGGTGGCCGAGTATTGACGGGGCCCGGTTTTCGTCCATGTCCCGTGGCCGGCGCTGTTGATCAGCGCACCCTGGGTCGGGGTGATCGGCGGAAAGTCATAGGCATCCACTACCCCTACGGTTCCCACGGTCCTGAGGATTCGGAACGGGGTATTGCTGATCGAGATTTCCCAGCTACCCTCGAGGGAATTATCGTACTGATCGCCGCGAACCGGGGACCATACTCCGCCCGCTACGACGAGAATTCCCAATATTGTTGCCAATGTGAGAAGCGATCCTGCCACTTTTAACGCTGAACCTCTGTTTGTGATGTAACCTGAAACTCGATTGGCGGCCCCGTTGAGAGGTCCAGCTGCAACCCCGGCTACCCTGGGGTGATCGCCATCCGGGACGGGAATGACGCTCCAATTGATTCTGCCCTGAACCGGCCGGCATTTGGGGGGAGCGGCTTGGGCACTGGTGAACAGAGCCAATCCGGGAATTTTCCGGTACTGTCGAAATTCACATGTCCTGTGCCATCAGCCGAATCCTTTGCATAGTGATAAAAATACGGCTGAATGTAACCTCGCATTTCGTCCGGATTGTCTTTGTCGAAAAAGGTGACAAACCGGGGCCGGAAACCAGCTGTAACCAGAAAGGGTCCCTGCTACACCTGCCTGTTTTTTTGTGAAAAGAAACTTGGACTTGCGCACGGCGGGAATCATCCAATGGCGGCAAAGACTGCAAAACCAATCGAAACGCCAAGTCCGGCAAGACCGCAAAGGTTTTATTTATATATCTTTGCGGTCTTCGTGCCTTCGTGTTTCAATCTCTCGAGCGTTCCAGGTTTCCGGAGAATCGCCGAATATTGTGGGTGTCTTTGAATCGATTGGGTGTCCACGAAACTACGAAATCAATCAGGTGATCCGAGATTTCCATTGGGTACATCTTAGTGCGGACACGGACGAAACTTACTTTTCGCTGAGCAAAAACAGCCCCAAAACTCCAGCCCCGTTGCCCTCAAATGTCAGCCCGGTGGAACTCTGCCTCCCCAAGACCTCCCACGATTCCTGCTCTCCCCCCCGATTTCTGCTTGTACTCGCACGGAGAAATGCTTATAAGTGGCATCATTGAATCTCCTTTTGCAGATCCACTCCACGCCCAAGAAAGGAGTGTCCGATATGCTATTCCTCACCTATTGGGAATTGAACGAAGAAAAGGCCGGCAAAGAATCGCTGAAAATTGCCGAGAAGATCATGGCGTCAGGCAACTTTCCGCCCAAAGGCGTCAAGGTCTTGCGCTGGGATGAGACTCCCGACGCATGGGGTATCCTGATTACCGAAGCCGAAACTGCGGCCGACATTATTCTGGCGATGGATATGTGGCGCATGGCTGGCGCCGGTTTCTTCAAGTATACAAAAACTGCTCCTGCGATGCCGATGGAAGAGGGCCTGCCGCTTTGGTCGGCCGTGACGAAATCCCTGGAGCAGCACTGAACCGTAGTTTTGGGAATGCTAGCGCGGCATCGGGCCGCGTCACGGGTGTGACGCACGGTTTGCGCACGATTCCCGGCTAGAACCAGGCAATATCCCCGCCCTCGTGGCCACCCGGTTTCAAGTCTCTACGGCCGGCGGGTCGGACTATGTTCCAGCTGTTTGGCAAGCAACACCTCCTGACCCTTGGGCTGCTCTTTTCCTGCGGCTGCCTCCTTACTTGGGGCTGCCGCAAACCGGAAAAAAGGCAAAGCCGCTGGCTCGGCTGGGGGCTTGCCCTGGCTCTGGCCGGTTATACCGCCGTGGTCTATATTCAGAAAGCCATCGCGGGCGAGCTGAGCTGGAAATACGCTCTGCCGCTGGAGCTCTGCCATTGGGTGATGGTCGCGGTTGTGCTCGCGCTTGTCCACAAATGTCAACTCTCGTCCGAAATCGCATACTTCTGGGGCGCGGCAGGCACGCTCCAGGCAATCGTTACACCGGACATTTCTTCGGGTTTTCCGAGTTGGGAATTCATCCTTTTCTTCTGGAGCCACGGTGCGACGCTTTTGGCTATCCTCTTCCTTATCGTCGGACATCGCTTCCAACCCCGTTCGGGCAGTGTCTGGAGGATGCTGATCGCCATTAACTTCTATTCGGCATTTGTCGGAGCTTTCAATGCACTCTTCGACTGCAACTATGGCTACCTGTGCCGCAAGCCGGCGGGAAGATCCCTTCTGGACTATCTGGGCCCCTGGCCCTGGTATCTGGTCTCGCTCGAGTTCATTGCGCTTACCAGTTTCTGGCTTCTAGATCTTCCTTGGAGGATTCTCCGTTATCGTAGCGGATCGCACCGGTTTTCCGAGGAAAGTCAATCCCGGTTGGATTCCCGCTGAGAATGCCTTTATTGAGCGCATGAACGCTCTCGACGGCGGAACTTAGCGCCAAAATTATTTCGGCTGCCGCAGTTCAAATTGCCCTCATCGTTGGCCCGCGCCGCGTAGCGCCCTTCGAACGTACGTTCGGGCCATGAAGCGTCCTTTGCACTCTTCAATCGCAATAGGGATTTGGGAACGATTCTGTGGCGAAGTTATGGTCTGTCCGGAACAGGTCGACGCAATCGGGTGTTTTCCTAAACTCGTGGAAGTTCCTTTCTTTCCCTTGATACTGGTCCCCTTTTATTCCCCTACTGACAGACTTGAGCCCTTCATTTGTGGAAATCCTACGAACGCGCCACCCAACACAGGCTCTAATGGAAAAATAATAGGGATCCATGATCCGCTTTCACAGCAATCCCCAACTCCAGCTAAGTAGAACATTTTCATAACTTATCCATGAAATTGAAGACCAATAGGAGAAATCATGCTGAATTTTGTTGATTCACCAGTATTTACAGAATATCATCTTATTGAATTTCATTTTCACATTGATGCAAGCCATCGGCCGCTGGCTCCTGCGGCCTCCCGGCAATGAATTTCAATCTAACCACCGGCCCCAGTGGCCGGCAACCTTGGGTGGACGATCTCTATGCTGAAAGTGATTTTTGCCGTATTCCTCATCGCAGTTCCAGCTTTCCTGGCACCATGTTCGCTGCTTGCAGAGAGTGCTTTCATCATACCCAGGGCATCGTTCAATGCAGACCTTGTTGCCGGCATAGCGCTGGTTAACCCCCGGGATCAGGAGGCCAAGATTACCTTCTCGGCCTATGATGCGGAAGGCCGGCTGCTGGCCGGTCCCGGGATAATAAACCCGGCACAAGTTGTCATTCCGGCAAACCAGCAAACTACGGTGATTACGGCAGATCTATTTGGCTCTGGCATCGAAGCCTCCTCGGTCGGGTGGCTTCTGGCGAGCAGCCCTGTGGATGGTCTGGCAGGCTTTTTTCTGCTGATCGATGGTACGACAGCCTTCCTCGATGGAGCCAATTTTCCCATCGCTTCGCAAAAACTGGTCTTTGATCTGGTCCGATATGATGGCGGCTACGCCACGGAAATGAATCTGATCAATCCAGGCGACCAGTCTGCCGACGTACAGATCCAGCTGACCGGCTCGGGCCCGGCTCCGATCATTAAGCTGTTGAGTATTCCGGCAAAAGGATTGGTGCGACTGGATGCCGCTTCCTTTTTTCAGCCTGAAACTTCTTCAGCGGGAGCTTATGTTGTCGTTGATTCAAGCATCGAAATCGCCGGCTTTGAGCTTCTGAAACACGGTAGCGAAGATGGGGTAGCACTGAATGCGCGGCGATCTTCAGAGGGTCTATCCACCCTCACCTTTCTCCAGGTGTCGGCACTAGGCAGCAGTGAAGCGCAGCTGGGGGTGGTTAATTATTCGCCCAACCCTGCGTTGATCACAGTCACCGCCTTCAAGCCGGATGGAAGCGCTTACGATCAATCCACTTTGCTGAACAATCCTGTGAGCCGCATCCTTCAGGCAGGTGGAAGCCTCAATGAAGACCTCAAATCGATGTTTGGCTTCGCTGTTGGTTTTCCACTTGAAGGCTGGTTGCGTGTCAGCTCAACGGAATCATCCATTAACGGTTTTGTGGTTTATCGCCAATCCAAAAGCGGATCCGAGGGAGTGGCAATCAGCGCCCCTGAGGGAAAGCGTAGAGCGATTTTTTCTCATATCGCCACGACTCCTCCCTATGAAACCAGCCTTGCGGTCTTGAATCCGGGCACCATGACAGTGAATCTCAGGATTGTAGCCTTGAAGCCTGCAGGTGAGGTTCTGGGCAGCTACGATACAGTTCTTGCACCCGGACAGAAACTTAATCGGATTGTGGGAAGTTCCGATTTTATGCCTGCGGCTGCAGGTCAGCTGGGGGGTATGATCTGGGTGAAGAGCGACCTGCCCGTCTACTCTTCGCTTCTGATCGGGACTAATAGGGCTTTGTCTGAGATCCCGGCGCAGGAAGTACCGGAGAGCTATAATCCGGATGCGGGTCTCCCGGTTTACAAGGTGACCCCGATCCTGGCGATTGTCCCGCCCGGGACAGCGCAGAAGTTTGTTGCGGCGGGTATTGGCGCACCGCTATGGTTCGTGGATGGCGTTCCCGGCGGATCTCAACAGATCGGATCCATCACCCCCCAAGGCGTCTTCCTGGCCCCTAAAACGATCCCGGCCCGGCAGGTGCATTCCGTCACGGCCGGATCGGGCAGCCAATCTTCGGGAGCAACTGCGGACATCCTGGAAAAAAAGGACTTCATCAATAGCCTGAACACAATTCAGGCTGTAGCTTACATGAGTTCCTTGAAGAAGATCTATGCGGCCGAGCTGGCAGCCACTTCGAATTCAGCGCGGCAGACGGCACCGGGCATTACGGCAGCGGTACAGTCCAGCGAGGTTTATGAGGTTTCACCGACCGCTCCACAGATTCTGGTTGCGAGATACGAAAATGAAAACATAGCGAAGCTGCTCCCGTACGAAGCCATTGACGGGAACGAATATCTCCTTTTGCTCTCCAAGACAAACGGGCGCATCATCCGGCTGAATCCATACTCTAAAGAATCGTTTGACGTGGTCACGGGCCTTAACCAGCCCTCGTCGATGGCTTTCGATCCTGTGAGTCACGATCTCCTGGTTGTGGAAGCAGACAAAGTCTCCAGGATTTCCCGCTTCACTCTCCAGGCGAATTTGGCTGGAGCGGCGTCGCGCCGCAGTACATTGTCGGAGAACCCCGGATCCCGGACTATTATCGACCTGATTCCGAACGCCCCCGGGGGAGCTGGAATTGCCGTGGATCGATGTTCCTCGCTGCTCTACTTGAGCTTTCCCGAGAAGGGCACCCTCGTTGAATTTGACTTCGTCACCGGATTGTCCCGCACGGTCGTGAGCAATCTAAAGCAAGCCGGCCAGTTATTGGGCCTATACCGCAAAGGAGTTACCTGTCCGGATGCTTTCCATCTGCTCGGCGTGGAGAAGGATGCCTTCCGGGTGAACTTGGTGATCCCAGGCATAAACTTCAAAACCACCTGGCTCGACGTTGAAGGCGCGGAGGACCTGGCCTTTATACCCCTTGAAAACCCATTTATTGATAATGAAGCGGTGCTTGTGGCAGACAATGACCCGCTTCTGGGCGGACATATTCACCTGGTTCCTCTATCGGGCATGTATGACGACACTTCGGAGAATCCTTCCGAAATTGAATTGAAGGGGCGCAAGGCGGACATCTCAGTTGTTCAGGCGATCCCGCCCGGACCATTTCCTCCCGGTGCAACCGTTACTTATTCCGCTACGGTGTCCAATGCCGGGCCACTACCGGCGTCCAGCGTAATTCTGGTCGATTCGCTTCCTTCGGCGCAGACATTTGTATCTGCTGCAGCAAGCCAAGGGGAGTGCACCGCTGAAGGCGGACAGGTTCTATGCCGCCTTGATTCCATCCCGGCTCAGGGTCAAGTGACCGTCACCATCCGGGGGATCACAAAAGCAGGGATTCCTCCCGGGAAGGTCAAAAACACGATGGATGTTACGGCCGTGGAGGTGGATCCTGACCCGACGAACAATCGTGCGATCGAATGGGTCTCGATTTCGCCCGCAATACCGGTGGCTTTCAGAGTGAAAGGGACTTCGCTTTCCTCCACTGCCGGCGCGGAGTATTCCCTGACGATTTCCGCGGTGGATAGGTTCGGGAACGTGGTCAGCGGGTATACAGGCACCATTCACGTTGCAAGTTCTGATATCCGGGCTTCCCATCCGAATGATTACAGTTTTGCTGCAGCAGACCAAGGGATACGAACCCTGACCGGCATGACCTTCAGGACGTCGGGCCACCAGGAAATCATCGTTTCTGAATTGGGCACAGCGATCCCTATCAACGGCTCTGCCGGGGTAGATGTTTTCGCTGCCGCAGCCTCCTCCATCCGGGTTTCAGGCCTCCCTACCCTTGTGACCGCAGGATCGGCTCAGTCAGTGGTGCTCTCATTTCTGGATCCCTTCGGGAACCTGGCGGTTCCGCCTGATGCGATGATCCACTTCAGTTCGACGGATACAAATGCAGTGCTCCCATCCGAGAGGTTGGCATCTTCGAGCGGTGGTGGAGATATCCCCATCGGCCCGATCGTATTTAAGAGTGCGGGAGTCCAGACGCTGGCCATTGCTGCCAGGCAGGCGTCCTCCGAGTTTCAGCCGGGGGCCAGCGGGGCGGCCGGCGCCTTACCGGCTGCCAACTTTGAAAATTCTCTTCGGATTGAGGTTTTGCCGGCGGAAGCTGCATCTCTGGTGGTCGCCGCCGATGCAGGATCAACCACCGCAGGAGCCTCAGTCAGAATCCAGGTTACGGCGCGGGATGCCTTTGGGAATACAGCATCTGGCTACGCGGGGAAAGGTGGCGTTCAACATATCGCCCTCCAGCGAATTGGACTTGGTTCCCGACAGCTACATCTTCAATCCGGGATTGGATCGCGGAGTTCATAGTTTCAACCTAATTCTCCGCCTTGCCGGGGATAGGGCTATCCTTGTGATCGATACTTCCGACAGCCGGATCAAAAACACCGTGAGAGTTGCGGTTACCCCCGGTGCGCCGGCTCGTCTCTCTTTCCAAAATCTTCCAGAATCAAACGTGGCCGGAAATCTCATTCCCGGAATCAAGCTTTCCGTGGAGGACGCTTTCGGCAATCTCGTGGCCTCCTTCGCCGGAGCCACCATCCTCACATCCACCGATTCGCGCGCCATAATCCCCGGTGAAATTGCTTTCACAGGCGGATCGGCGATCTTTTCGGCAACGTTTCTCACGGCAGGAGCCGCAAACCTACGGGCAGTTTCAGGCGATCTATCCGGAACAAGTGCCAGAGTGCAGGTACTGCCCGCTGTGCTGAACGTATTATCCCTAAGCCCGACGAGCGTTGCCATCGCAGCGGGGGGGAGTCAGCAGTTCACAGCCACCGGCTTCGACCGTTACAACAATCCGCTCGGAGACGTGACAGCAACGACCGCCCTCGTGATCGCTCCTGACGGATCCTGTACCGGTTCGACATGCACGGCTACGAATGCGGGAGTACACACCATCACCGGCACCAATAGCGGCAGGATTGCCACAATCTCGATGATAGTGAATCCGGGAACCCTGAACCGCATTGTGTTGAGTTCGGCCAGCAGCGCAATTTCAGCCGGGGAGAGCATTGCTTTCAGGGCCATCGGATTTGATTTTTACAGCAATTCACTCGGGGATGTGGCAGCAACAACCGCGCTCTCGATCGCTCCTGACGGATCCTGCACCGGAACGACATGCACAGCAACCAAGGCCGGCTTGCATACGATCACCGGAACCAACGGCGACAAAGTTGCCACGGTCTCGTTCATGGTGAATCCCGGAGCCTTGAACAGCGTTGTGCTGAGCCCTGCCAGTAGCACCATTTTAGCCGGGGGGAGCCAGTTGTTCACGGCTAACGGATTCGACCTATATAACAACCCGCTCGGGGATATGGCCGCAGCCACAGTCCTCTCGATCGCCCCAGACGGATCCTGCTCCGGGATGACATGCTCAGCAACGAAAGCCGGCGCCCATTCAATCAGCGCAGCCAACATGGGCAAGGTAACCACAGCCTCGCTGATGATAAATCCCGAAACCCTGAACACTCTTGTGCTCAGCGCCGCAAGCAGCGCAATTTCGGCAGGGGAGAGTCTGTCGATCACGGCCAGCGGATTCGACCGCCACAACAACCCGCTCGGGGATGTGGCCGCAGCGACGGCTCTTTCGATCGCTCCTGACGGGTCCTGCGCCGGTTTGACATGCACTGCGACGAAGGCCGGCAGGCATACGATCACAGGCACCAACGGCGGTAGAGTGGCCTCGATCTCGCTGAATGTGAATCCCGGAGCCTTGAACAGCATCGCGCTGAGCCCCGCCAACAGCGCAATTTCAGCAGGGGCAAGCCAAGCATTCACAGCCAGCGGATTCGACCGCTATAATAATCCGCTCGGGGATGTGGCCGCTGTTACCAGGTTTTCAATTTCCCCTGACGGTCTGTGCTCCAATGCAAACTGTTCCGCGACAAGCGCAGGAATTCACACCGTGACCGCCACCAGTGGTGGAATATCAGTCCAGTCAACCCTGATGGTAAATGCCGGCGCCCTGAACGCAATAGTCATTAGTCCGGCCAATGCCTCTATCAGCGCCGGAGGCAACCAGGCTTTTACGGCAACCGGAATCGACCGTTACAACAATCCTCTTGGGGATGTGACATCTGCCACCATGTTTTCCATGGTTCCCGACGGGTCATGCGTCAACTCAACCTGTTCGGCAACGACGGCCGGATTGCACACCGTAACCGGCACCAACAATGGCAGGTCCACAACGGCCTCCCTGAATGTCACTGCCGGCGCGCTCAGCAGCATGACTCTGAATCCGCCGAGTGCATCGATCAGTGCCGGCGGCAACCAGGTGTTCAAAGCGAATGGATTCGACCGCTACAACAACCCGCTCGGGGATGTAACCGCCGCTGCCAAGTTTTCAATTGCCCCTGACGGGCTGTGCTCCAATGCTAACTGTTCCGCGACAAGCGCAGGAATTCACGCCGTGACCGCCATCAGTGGTGGTATATCCGCCCAATCAGCCCTGATCGTAAATGCCGGCGCCTTGAACGCTATTGCCATCAGTCCGGCGAATGCCTCTATCAGCGCCGGAGGCAACCAGACTTTTACGGCAACCGGAATCGACCGCTACAACAATCCCCTTGGGGATGTGACATCAGGCACCGTGTTTTCCCTGACTCCTGACGGGTCGTGCGTCAACGCAACCTGTTCGGCCACAACAGCCGGATTGCACACCGTAACAGGCACGAATAATGGCAGGTCCGCAACTGCCTCCCTGAATGTCAACGCCAGCGCGCTCAGCAGTATTGTCCTGAGCCCGGCGAACGCGACGATCGGATCCGGCGGGAGCCAGGTGTACACGGCGGGCGGGTTCGACCGCTACAACAACCCACTCGGAGATGTGACGGCATCCACTCAGTTTTCCATTGCCCCCGACGGATCCTGCGTCAACTCGATCCGTTCGGCAACGACCATCGGATTGCTTGTCGTAGCCACGAATAGCGGTTCTATATGTACAGCCTCGGCATCAGGATTGCACACAGTTACGGGCGTGATCGGCAACATCAGCGCTCAGGCATTCCTCCGAATCGATCCGCCACCGGCCGTGGCCCTGCAAATACCCGAAATAACCGGTCCCATCGTGGAGGGGACGAAGATCAGCCTTGTCGTCAGCGCTCGCGACCGTTTCGGAAACATTGCGGTTGGATATCGCGGCACCGTGCACTTCAGCTCGGCCGATAAGAACATAAATCTTCCAAAGGATTACACTTTTGTCGAGAGTGATGCCGGTATCCACAGATTTGAGATCCTGGAGACGGGCAGCAGCAAAGACTCTGTAACCATTACCGTTGTCGATATCAACTCAACGGCAGTAGCCGCTGCTCAAACCGTCCTCCGGATCGAAGACGATGACAAGACTGGATCGTAACCAAATGACGCAGAGTTGGAGCGCGAAGGGCAGAAATTCATCGGATGGCGGATAAATCCCAAGGTTTTGAGTCAGATGCGGAAAGCGAAAATCAGGAGGTTTCATGCGTCCTATGATGCGAAGCGTCCTGGGCGTGGGAGCAGGATTCATTTTGGCGAGCGCTATCATGATGGCGCTTGAGTCGGTCAATGGCAGATTTCTCTACCCCGAGCTGGGGAAACTCGAGGAGGGAGTTAAAGATAGAGATGCGCTGAAGAGCATTCTTTCCCGTGCTCCGACTGGCGCTTTCTTTGTCGTGATCCTCGGATGGGTGCTTGGGAGCATTGCTGGCGGTTGCATGGCAGCCTTGATTGGCAAGCGAGCCCCAGTTGGACATTCCCTGGTCCTCGGCGGCATTTTAACGCTGGCCGGCATCGCCACCAACCTGATGATCCCCCCACCGCTCTGGTTCTGGATCGTCGGGCTTATGGTATTCCTCCCGGCTGCTTTTGCCGGGGGACGACTCGCGCAGCGGCTAACACCCCGGGAGGAAAATAATGCCATGGGAAGCCGATACTATAACTGATTGAGGCCACCATGTTTCGGCCATCTCAGTTCATCATGTGGGCATTTTGTGTCTCGCGTCAGGATTGGCACCGGTTGGATTGGAGGCCGGCTTTTGCGATAGACCGGATATGGGCGAACCCAGTGTCCGGTTCAGTTTAATGCAGGATATGCGCCTGAATCGGTCGCGGGCTTGTCATCAAATTCACGCCCGATGCATGGATGGAAAAGTATCAAGGACTCCGCTGGACTTGAGACTGTGAGGCGGATGGCGAGTTTCCGGCAGATCCGATTTCGACACTGGACACATCGCGCCTCCACATAGATAGCCGGCGCGCCTTGATTGGAGCTCGAAGGTCAGCCACAGCCGTCAATTACATTATGTAAGCTATTACGATCATCTCAGTTGGCATCCAGGCAGCCTGTAATGCCGGATTTAAAGGGAGTTCGGCTCGGATTGAGCTGGATCTAGAGATGGTGCATGGGTTTGCCGGCGATGGAAACAATAGACTGATGCAAGCCTTTGTGCTGGAGGATATTGCGGCTCGCTTGGGTTAACTCCAACCGCTTTCTGCCGTCCCTGGATCGGAATTGTCTGCCCCATTTTCGTGGACCCATTTTCGTGGACACCCATCAAAGGCAACCCTGGGAACCTGGACACCCATCAAAGGCAAACCTGGAAATCTGGACACCCATCAAAGGCACAAAAAAGTGGGTGTCCACAACCTCAGGCAAAAAAGTGGGTGTCCACAGGCGGTGCTACGATCGATCGCACACCCTATGAGCCGCCGCGATTCCCAAAGAGCAGCGGATTCCCTTGCTCCTGGAAGTCACTGGCAATTCGGGACGCCCGCATAGCAGAATGTGGTGCCATTAAAGGTGAAGCATCCCTTTTCCCCGGTAGACTGATACCGAATCTGGCTTTGGCTGCCATCTTTTTCAACCAGCGTAATTACGCCTTGCTGTTGGTTCCCCTGAACCGACCAGCGGCCTTGGCCTCTGTTCTGGTTCGCCGTACCCCATGCACCTGTCTGGTTGCCAAGCCCATCACGCATGGTGCCCGAGTAGCTGGATTCGGAGGCATTGTAATAAATGCCGTTGGGGCACAGCATGACCTTCCGTTCGGTAGAACCCGAATACGAATACCACGAACCAGACATCGCTTGGAGCAGGGCAGGATCGCTCGGGCCGGCTGCGGCGCCGCCGACTGGCGCTGAAGCAGCAGCTCCCTTGGCGTAATCCATGACGCCCCCTTCGGCGCTCAGATCGATATCCATCCTGATGCTCTTCTTGACCAGCACCACCTCCCGGGAGACCTTTCCGACCTTTACAACATACGTTCCAGGCATCAGGTTATTGAACTTGTACCTGCCCAGGAAATTGGTGGAAACACTGTCTACTGGATCTGGCTTGTCCTTGATAAAGAGGACCACATTCAGGCCGGGCGCGGCGGAAGTCGAAGAATTTCCCACATAGCCGGAAATGTTCAACTTGTCCTCGCCACTTGAACGGCTGGAAGAATAGACAGGCAAACAGCTTGAAACAAATGTCGCCAAAAAGATGGGCAGCATGCGAATCATCGTATTCATGACATCCTCCATCAGCCGGCTTGATAATATGGTTGCCGCAAAGGGTCCGGTCGCAAAGTGGAGATAATCTGAACGGGAAGTACGCTTGAACTGGAGCACGACCGTAACGCAGTCTCAGCTTCCCCATTGAAGGTGCAACATGACAGCATTCTTTTTTAAGCCCATACCTGGGCAAATTATATACTCAACTGAAATTTATGGAGATACGTATATCTCATTGGCTGGCGGCTGAGGTTCGGCGGCTCGGAGCCGCCTGCAAACTCAGATCTGAGGCCGGATATCGGTAAGAACTCGTCTGCATCGCCTCTGAACAGGTGGAATTGAGCTGGCCGGAAATATCAATGAGACAGATTCAATCGCCCGCGGAGCCCGTCTTTGAAAATTTTTCTCTGGCTGGCAAAACGGTGATCGATGTTGGCTGCGGAACCGGCGATCTGGTAAGGCGGATGACCGGTCAACGAGCTCGCGTAACCGGCATCGACACGGCAATAATGCTGGAGAAAGCCCAACGGATCCCGGCCATCGGGGGCGAGAAATACCTGGTCGGACGCGCGGAGGCGCTTCCCCTCCCGGATCATTGCGCAGATCTGGTTTTATATATAGCCAGTTTTCATCACGTTCCTGAAGACAAGGAGATTGAGGCTCTCTTGGAATGTCGCCGTGTCCTGAAAACACGATGCCACGCCTTCTTCGTGGAACCGATAGCCCAGCCCGATTCGTACTATCTAATCACGCGGCTGATCGAGGATGAGGCTGCTATTCAGGGAAAGGCCTACCAATCACTCCTGGCAGCCGGCCATGTCGGACTCGAGATGAAGGATGAAGAAATCATCTACGTGGAGAGATCCTTCGCTGATTATCTGACCCTCCTCGAGCTTTTTGTGGAAGACGATCAGCAGAGAATTGAAGTGCGGGAACTCGCGAGGAGATTGACTGAACAGCTTTGCGCCGAAACCCGAACTCATTTTGAGGATTATCGATACCGGTCGATTTGTCGAGCGATGCTTTTTGAAAAAACTTGGGATTAACTGCAATCACCGCTCAGGCAGCCGGAATCTTCCGGGGCGCAAATACAGAGAACCATAAGCTTTAGCGCATGATTGAGCTCTATACGCAGCTATGTGGCGTCCAAGTGCCGACCGGACCCCCACTGCGGCGGAGGTGACATCGATGGATTCCATCAAATTGCGGCACGGGCTTGGGGTCATCAGTTGTCTTTGTATCATGGGATGCTCTGGTGGACTTGAGTGGTCACTAGCCGAGGAACTCCCGGCAACCTTTTACCCGACTTCGTCCCAGGACGAAAAAGTGACAATCGCCAAAGTGATCACCGACTCGATCTGCTGGGCCTTGACCAAAGACAGGGCACTTGCCGAAAGTACTTTGGCTCATGACGAGGACCTGTTTTATTTCTGGACGAATTCCACCTTCACCGTCCATGGGTGGAAACAACACCTCAAATATTTCGACACCTGGATGGACCCACGGTTCAGGGCAATACGAACCGAGGTGCGAGATCTGCAGATACACCTCTCCGGATCCGGGGACGTCGCCTGGTACTCCGCCACCCTCGATGATGTCGTCGAATTTGATGGAAAGCGGGGCGGCGCTGAAGATATCCGCTGGACCGGGGTCCTCGAAAAAAGAGATGGCAAATGGGTGATCGTACAAATGCACGCATCCCTGGCCGCTGACAAGATTCTTGAAAAGGCAAAAAGCGGCAGCCGGTAACGCAGCCTTCATCCTGACAACAATAAACAGGACTCTTGGCAGCCACTTCCCGGGTTTCTGCCCAGTTGGTCTATCGACCACGATTCCGGATACTTACTTTTTAGAGAGAATCGCGTGAGGCGATAAAAAGGGTTTTGCCATCCATCCCGCCGAAAACATGGAAGTTCGCAAATTGAATGTCGCGGCAACCCGACACCTTCACAGCCTATGGGAACGGCGTGTTACTGCTGATAACCCGGTAGAAATAAGTGCTGGCAAACTGTAGATTCCTCGAATGGGTGATCTCAAGGGGAAGCGCACGCGAACCCTCGCTACGTTCCTCTTCGAACTGCATGGCAAATATCTTCCAGTTGGAGGCATTCCGGACGACCACTTCGTTCCGGACATGATGTTCAATGGACATCGCGTAGATCCTGCCCATGGTGGAAGTATCCGAAATCTGCATTCCCGATTGCGCGAGGGTGCTCGGGGAACAGATGTTCTTGAAGGTCCCTCCACCTCCATCGGTTACCTACAAACTGGAATACTGGCTGTCCCATTTTCGGTTCAAATCCGGGTCGGCTGTGCGCGTATTGTTATAAACCTGCACTCTCGATCCGTCGGGATTGGATGTCCCATGACCTCCAAGCAAGCGGACATCGTCCAACATGGAATCAGCCCCGGCCATCCACGTCAATCGCCTGTTGAATCGCGTCTGTCGTGTCCATGCCTCCGCCGGAGGATGAGCACAGATCAGCCGGGTCCAATTAAGCCGCCTTTGAATCATTCAGTCGAACCGCATAAATCGATTGCGCATGGACCGGCATGGCTATTGCCAGGAGGAAAAGCAAGCCTATGGGATGCATGTTCAGCGCTATTATTCGCTTCGGGAAGACTACGGGGAAAAGGATCTCCAGGGTCAGAAAGCAATGCTTCCGTGAGCCGGGTTTGGGAAGTGTGTATATCGGAAGACTGCCGCATCATTCAATAAGAGGCATGCTATTGCCTGTGGAACATCGAGGATGACCTATGAATAAGAGAGTCATGCCTTTCCTTTTCCTATCCTTGATACCTACGACTGGCCTGGCTCAGGCAATCAAGGCAGATCAAGTGCCGGCGGTTAGAAAGGCATTTCAAAACAGGTTCGCGGGCGTCAAAACGTCGAATGCTTGAGGCTAAGTACTCTTGTTCGTAAATACGATAACGTATGCGCCGAGCGCGGCGGCCCTGGATGCGCGAAGCGACGACGAAGACGATGCCAGCCATCGTCGAGGAGGAGCGACAAAGCAGACAGGGCCGCCCCGCCGGCGCCCGGAAAGTAAATGATCCTGATGATGGCTAGGCCATCAAGCAGTCGTGCGAAGAATATGCCAAAGCCGTCAATGCCAAAGACGCCAAAGCTGTGGCCACCCAAATGACCGACAAAACAGTCTATGCCGATCCCAACATTCCGGCTGTAGCCGGGAAAGAGGCCATTCAAAAACTGCATCAGGTCTATTTTGACCTTTATGACTTCCAGTTCGGCATGCCGGTCGCCGATGTTCAGGTTTCGGGCAACCTGGGGGCTGCACGCGGAACCTGGACCCAAAAACTCACCCCCAAGACCGAAGGACTGGCGACAATCAGCGACACCGGCAGTTGGACCGGCGTATTGAAGCACCAAAGCGATGGGTCCTGGAAATGGGATTCTGTGATCGCCAACAGTGACCGGCCGATGCCCGGCACAACTGCTGAAGACACCGAGGAAAAGGCACTGATTCAAATTCAAAAGGATTGGGCCAATGCCCTGCTGAAATCAGATTTTGCGGTGCTCGATCGTTTCACGGCGAAGGAGTGGACTTACAATTCCGAAGGCCAGGTAATGAGCAGAGCACAATCTATCGCCGAGTCCAAATCAGGAGCGATGAAAATCACTTCCCTGGAGTTGAAGGATTTGAGTCCGCAGGTGTTTGGGGATGTCGCGGTGGTGACGATGACCGTGGTTATAAAAGGCAAATACAAAGGCAGTGATATACCTGGGCCAACCCGCAGCACCGACTTTTTCGTCAAACGCGACGGGCGGTGGCAGGCGGTAAGCACCCAGAACATTACGATCAAGTGACGATCGTTGTTTAGCCTGAGCACGGAGGCGCTCCGAGGATTGGTTGTGTCTTTTAATTATTTTGGCGGTCGAAACCCAAGAAATCTGTGGAAGATTCTCGAAACAGCGGTTCCAAACCGGGAGCAGTTCTCGAAATATGAAAGCGCGCCGAGAGTGAGGCATGATCGAATTACCCATTGTCGCGCTCTCGGCATTTCACCCTTGTGATTTGTCATCCGGTGCATCTAGCGAGCCCTGATCAACCTAAAGCGCGATAAAGCACTGGCAAAAATCAGCACCCGCGGACAGCGGGAGGCTCCCCCCACCCTTCTGGAGCCACCTGCTTCTAGGGCTGTCGAAAGCTGACGGTCCGGCGCGGCTCGGCTTTTGTTAGATTGACAACCTGATCTCTGTTGCCAGCGGTTATTTTGTGTTTTCCGAAGAATGCCCGGATCTCGCACCGGCCCTGGTCATCCGCAGTTCCGTCCCAATCTGTCCACCACTCACCGTAGATGAGATCTCTATAAGCCAAAGCAGCCGGGGTCTCGGACCAATCGCGTCGGAACAGGGACGATACCGGAATCCAGTTGGCCCCTTCCCAGAATCCCCACATCAGGATCCCTTCCACGGCAGGATGCGCGAAGCAGATGCGGTAGTATTCGGTGATGGCCTTCGCCTTGGCCCTCTCTTCCTCCTCACTCAGAACAGCGCCCTTTCGGCCGTAATACCGTGAGCGTTGCCCCGGAAAATTGAATTCCGTAACGCGCACCGGAAGCTTGAACTGGGCAAGCCGGTCCAGAGCATTCTGCAGCACAACGGGATCGAAGGCATCTCCGTGCAGGTGCCCTTGTACTCCGATGCCGCCAATCGGCACTCCCTGGTCGAGGAAATTCCGGATTTGGGTGACATAATTCTCCAGGCGTACTCCCGTCAGAATATCGTAGTCGTTTAGGTAGAGGACGGCTTGCGGGTCCTCCTGGCGCATCCATAGCGCCATATCCCGGGTGATACCGGGTCCGAGTCGCTCCTCGTAGTAATTGCTGTGCACCATTTCGTTGTTCAGGTCATATTCCGCAAACCGCCCGCGATAGCGCCGCGCGATATCCACTGCCCGGGCCTTGAGGCACTCCCGCAATTCAATATTGCTCATGGTCTTCTGCCATGGCTGAACCCTGTTGGGGATGCCCCAGAAAACATTGTGGCCACGCAGCGGGATATCGTTTTGTGTGGTCCAGGCCAGAATGGAGTCCACAACCGTGTAATCCACCGCTCCCCGGCTCGGCTCCATGACATGCCATTTGAGGGCATTTTCGGTGACGCCACTATTGAAGTTTTCAAGAAAGGCTCTTTTGTACCTGGCAGCCTCCTCGGGATTTGCCTTGTCGGTAAACATCTGGCTTGCGAGCGCGGCACCGAACCAGAATTCGTGGCGCAACTGCCGGATATGGACACGGGCTCGGGGAGCAGCCTCGATCACCAGCGTGCCCATGCGGATCCGGCGGATGGAGTCGCTCAGGTTGGAATCGGCCCTGTTTTGATTCACTGCCACGCCCATACTGAATAAAAGCGCGATAGAGAAACTGCAGATGAGCGGTTTTCTAGGATCCATGTTTTTGTTCTCCAAGAAGAAGCATTGTACATCCTGGCATCGCTATTGGAGATCCGCCAAAGCTGGAAACAGGATGAGCCGGATGGCGAAATCCATGCTTGGGTCATGCAACATGCGGCGATCGGCCTCCTGGCTAACTCCTGGATTCCTGGACACCCATCACTCGGAATCCTGGTGGGAATCCTGGACATCCATTTAGGAATGGACAATTTTGGCCTTATTTGTCTTGGCTCAATCGATGAATTCTCCATTAGATAAGTTGAATGGAGGGCAATATGGGTATGCCGCGCAGCAGATACGTGCAGGAAGGTGAGGAAGGTGTGTATCATTGCTATAGCCGTTGCGTTCGACGGGCATCCCTCTGTGGATTCGACCCGCTCACACGCAGGGATTTCTCCCATCGTAAGGCATGGTTGGTCGACAGATTAAGGTATCTTGCTGGAATCTTCGCGATCGATGTATGTGCATTCGCTGCATTGGTTACGCATTATCACACCATTCTCCGAACCCGCCCCGATATCGTTGAAGGTTGGTCGGATCGGGAAATAGCAGCCCGCTGGCTGATGCTTTTCCCCCGTCATCGCAGCCGAAGGAGTGTCATGGTACCGCCTCTGGAGGAGCAGATCCGTGCACTGGCAGATTGCCCGAATCGAATCGCCCAGCTGCGCAAGCGACTGTGTAGCCTGAGCTGGTTCATGGGCCAGCTGAACGAATTCATCGCGCGCAAGGCCAACAAAGAGGATGGGGTCAAGGGCCGATTCTGGGAAGGTCGCTTCAAATGCCAGGCTCTGCTCGATGAAGCCGCCATTGCGGCATGCATGGTGTACGTGGACCTCAATCCGATCCGGGCCGGACTGGCGCAAACCCCTGAGCAAAGTGACTTTACCAGCATTCAGGAGCGGATCCATGCCTGGCAGAATGAAACGATGACAGATACCTCGACGCCGACACAGACGATGGCTATAAATCCGCGATCCGACTCTGCTGACAATGGCGCGCAATCGCCGGACAGCAGCGCCGTGGACTCTTACCCTTTTTCCAAGCCGCCTCATGAAGTCACTCATTCCGTGGATCGCACAACCAGCTCTGCGGATTGGCTTTGCCCCATTCAATCAGATTCCCATCGACGTGGAATCCTGAAGATGACTGCGACCGAATATTTTAACTTGGTGGACCTGTCGGGTCGTGTGATGCGATCGGATAAGTGGGGAGCAATCAATATCAACCTTGCGCCGATTCTGCTGCGAATAGGCGCCAAACCCGCAGCGTGGCTCGAAACTGTGTCACACTTTGGATCCAGATTCTGTCTCGCCGCCGGACGGCTTTCCAATCTGCGCAAATATGCTGATCGGATCGGCAGGAGGTGGCTGAAAGGCATTGCGGCAACTAGTTCAGCCTTCGAATTGTCACCGCCGCAAATGGCCTGACCCCACTGGCGCCCGGCAATTCCACAATCGCGATCTGCGACTATCTTCTATCCAAGTCCCCTGCTGCTAGTATGCTTAGATTTCATCAACGCCGGTGACCGTCCTGCAGTCTTGGTTCCTGCCGTTTTTCTCTCCCAAAGGCCAGCGAATAGGGGAACCTAACGATTTCGGATGCCCAGGATCCTCATGATTCCCATGAATGTCGGGTGTCCAGCCAATCCATCCAATACCCACCCAATAAATCCAAGGAACTGGTTAACGATTCTGATCACTTGCCGGAGGACAATGAAAGGGACAAGATCCTGCCGTAGGACAACGAGAGGGACAAGATACTCTGGACTGCCATGTGGCTCGGCTCAAAATCCATGCGCCGGAATTTATTCATCCTCCAAGTCAAAAAGCTACCCTTGTGTTATAAGCTCTTGCCCATGACTCGATTATTTCCTGGTTTTGCCGTCCGTATCTTGACTTGCCTCCTTCTGACAACTGTGGTTCGGAGCGGAATGGCTCCGGCACAGTCCGCAGTAACATTCTTTAAGTTCGATTTCGGTCCGGGACGCGTTGAGACCGGGCGCATCAGAATCCTGCCGGAGACGACTTACAATAAAGACCGTCGCTACGGCTTTGATCGAGGATCAACTACAGTTGCCGCTACGGAAGACATTGGTGCCGGAGGAATCAGTTTTTGTACAGCCGAAAAACCTTTTTTCTTTTCCGCAGATCTGCCCGAAGGAAATTACCGGGTTGCGGTTACCTTGGGAGATCCGGCCGGCGAATCCATTACCACGGTCAAGGCAGAATTGCGGCGTCTCATGCTCGAAAACGTGCATACCGCACGTGGAAAGATCGAAACCCGCACCTTTATGGTGAATGTCCGCAATCCGCGGATCACCGGGGGTGGCGAGGTTCGCTTGAAAGACCGGGAAAAAAACCAGGAAGCGGCCGCATGGGACGAAAAACTGACCTTGGAGTTCAATGGGGCGCGTCCCTGCATTGGCGCCCTGGAAATCACCAAAGTTGAAGATGCAGTGACTGTCTACGTGCTGGGCGACTCGACCGTCTGCGATCAGCCGGCAGAACCTTGGAACAGCTGGGGGCAAATGCTTCCCCGGTTCTTCAAACCCGGCGTTGTGATTGCCAATCATGCCGAGTCGGGTGAGTCGCTGAAAAGCTCGCTGGGCGCCGGGCGCCTCGACAAGGTCCTGAGCACGATGAAAGCCGGAGATTACCTTTTCATCCAGTATGGCCACAACGACATGAAGGAGAAAGGCGAAGGGATCGGCGCCTTTACATCCTACAAGGACGACTTGAAGCGCTTTATCACCAGCGCACGCGAACGTGGCGGAATCCCCGTGCTCGTGACCTCAATGCACCGGAGAACCTTTGATGACAAGGGCAAAATAACCAACTCATTGGGGGATTACCCTGATGCGGTGCGCCAGGCAGCCCGTGAGGAAAATACGGCGCTTATCGACCTAAATGCTATGAGTAAGGTGTTTTATGAAGCCCTCGGGCCAGTGAATTCCAAAGTGGCCTTTGTCGACGGCACTCACCACAATGCCTACGGAAGCTACGAACTCGCAAAATGCGTGGTGGAAGGAATCAAGGCAAATAAGCTGGGCCTGGCGAAGTTCGTGGTGGACGAAGCCCTCACGCCTTTCGATCCTTCCCACCCCGATCCCGCGGCCAGTTTCAACGTGCCTCCCAGCCTGGCCGTAACGCGTCAGGCACCCGAGGGGAAGGATTGAAGAAGAAGGTGAGCGAAATTTCAATTGATCCTTCGCGCCTCTCAGTACAAACTTAAAATATAACTTCGGGCAGGGGAAAAAGAATGAGATCGGGAAGCATCCGTACCGCGAGAGGTCCAATTTACGCTTTGCTGATCTGTGTCCTGGTCGCGGGATTTCATGCGGCGGCCAAGTCCCAGGGAACGTATCGTCAGCCGGAAGCGAGCGAGTACATCAAAATCCTCGAAGATCCGCACCGGATCGACCGACTTCGACCCGCCGAAATAATTAAAACCATAGGTTTGAAACCGGGGGATATCGTGGCTGATATCGGCTCGGGCTCGGGCCTGTTCACCCGTGCGATGGCACGGAGCGTTGCACCGGCCGGGAGGGTTTATGCCGTCGACATCGACAAGAACCTTCTGGCTTACGTGACAAAAGTAGCCGCTGACCAGGGAATCACGAACATCACCACGATACTGGCTCCTGAAGAGTCTCCATCCCTGCCGCCCCGCTCGCTCGATGTCGCCTTGATCTGCGACACGCTGCACCACATCGCCAAGCGTCAAACCTATCTCAAGAATCTCAAACCCTGCTTGAAACCGGAAGGCCGACTCGTGATCATCGACTTTTCCGACGGCTGGCCAACGGGGCACGAATCGCTGCGATACAGCCTCTCAGATTTGAACGGCTGGACGGATGCCGCGGGTTTTGTAAAGGTCGCAGAGTACAACTCGATCGAGGGTAACTTTTTTAATATCTATAAGATTCGCTGAACCCGGCAGCACAGGGTATTCCACGGTTGCCGCAAAGTCGGGCAAAAACATAGGTATGGAGCAACTCCTGCAGATGATCCACCAGGAACCATTGACACTTTTCAGCAAAACTCGCATCTAATGTAGAAAGGATTCGGGATAGAAATCCGCAAAAAGGAAGCGACATGCTGCACCATCTGTGGTGGTTCATCGTTGGAGTCTGGATTGGTAGTTTCTTTACATTGGTGATGGTCGGGCTCATGAGAAGAAACAGCGCGGAGCCTAAGCAGCACGATGAAATATCAGCGCCACACAATCAGGTCGTAAAAATAGATAGGATCCATGACGCGGCGTGAAAACGTGGCGTTTTCGCCGAGGATGCCGCTTGCAGGCAGAACCTGTACTTTCGGGGGATACCTTCGAATTCAGTCCATCAAGGGAGTTCGATTGCCGTCATCACTCCACATCCGACATTCATTGGACGAGATACATTCCCCTGCTCATGGACCGTGGCCGGGTAAATGCCAGGCCAGTCTCACGATTGCCACCCGGGCTGAGGAGTTCAGCAAGGTCCTCTGCCAATAAATTCGCTCACTTGCGAGCCCGCATACTCAGGCAGAATCGCGAACATCCAATGCACCTGATCCGGTTATAGCGGGCCACACGGATTCGACCGTCCAGTCTCTCATCTCAAACTGATATCCAAGCCAAAATCGCGAGTGACCCGGTCGCTCCAATCCTTATTGTCAACGGCACCGAATACTACCCATTCCTTGTCGCTCCTGGAATCTTGCTCCGCGCCGGGACAATGCAAATTCGTTACTCTGCCCGATAGGCATGAATCCGGCGCTCTTGACTCCTGAATATGACTAGAATATGATTTTGGTCATAAGTCATTATGAGACACATCGCCAGGCGTGAAGACATCAGGGACCTGATACTGGACGCGGTGGACGCCCTCCTGGCCAGATACGGTTATCAAAAAATGACCATGGATGACGTCGCCCGCCAGGTGGGAATCGGCAAGGGCACCATCTATCTTCATTTTCTCGGAAAGGAAGATCTAATTCTTTCCCACATCGATCGCATTGCGAGTCGGGTTGCCGCCCGCCTCAGGGAGATCGCCTCCCTGCCGGCCCCGCCCGGCCAGCGACTCCGCGCCATGCTCGAAGCCCGCGTCCTGCTCCGTTTCGACAGCGTATTCCATTATTCCCAGAACCTCAGCGACCTCCTGTCCTCGGTCCGCACCGCTCTCCTGGCCCGCCGGGAAACTTATTTCAAAACTGAAGCCGGGGTATTTGAGAAGGTACTCCGTGAGGGCATTCGCGCCGGGAGTCTCGACTGCACCGATGCAAAATCGGCGGCGCGAGTCCTTGTCCAGTGCACCAACTCGCTTCTCCCCTTCAGCCTTTCCGCTCGCGAGCTGGGTCAACGGAAAGAGGTGGAGGCGCAAGTCGGTAGCATCGCCGACTTGCTCATCAGGGGCCTGACCCCATGTCCGGAGCGCTCCGCCCCGCGAAAGCGCTGAAACGGTCCAAATCGATCGAACCTGAGGAGGTTCATCATGAGACGATCGAAAATCCAATGGGTATTCGCTCTCTGGTTGAGCATGTTGCTTGCCGTGCCGGCCGTCTTTCCCCAACAACCGGCTGCCCCGGCTTTTAAAGACACAACGGCCCTGCCAGAAGGTGCAACCGGGGCACGTATCAAGGCATTCATCGAAACCATCAATTCCGCGAGTCCCGGGCGTGTCCGCCATTTCTTGAATAACGAGTGCTCTAAAGAATTCCGGGAAATGGTCCCGATCGATGAACACATTGCCACGCTCCTCGGATTCAACCGGGATACGGGAGGCATCGATTTTTACTCCGTCCGTTCGTACGCACCGGAGCGCCGGGGCGAGACCGTGGTCATCGTCAAGGACCGGATCATGGGGAGTTGGAGGGGAATCAGCTTCAAGTTCGGCCCGGCACCGGAAAATCCTGTCGCAGGCCTTGGGATGAGTCCTGCCCGCACTCCCGCGGGAATTTCCGAACCGCCGTTGACCGAGAAGGAAGCCATCGACGAGATCCGATCTCTCATGGTCAGACTGAAATCCAAAGATTGGTACTCGGGAACGGTTCTTATCGCCAAGGGCGCCAATGTGCTCCTGACCGATTTCGCCGGTGAAGCCAGCAAGTCCTATCATGTTCCTAACAATCTCGACACCAAGTTCAACCTCGGTTCGATGAACAAGATGTTCACATCCATCGCCATCGCAAGACTGGTCGAGGCCGGCAGGCTTTCATTTGACGATAGCATTGCCAAGTTTATCGACGAGAGCTGGCTGCCCAAGGCGGTTACGGAGAAGATCACTGTCCGCCATCTCATAACCCATACGTCGGGCTTGGGCAGCTATTTCAACGATATGTACGACAAAAGCTCGCGCGCGAATTTCCGCAAACTCGATGACTACAGGCCTCTGATCAAGGACGACAAGCCCGCTTTCACTCCCGGAGAAAAGTTCCGGTACAGCAACACCGGGATGTTCCTGCTCGGAGTCATCATCGAAAAAGTCTCGGGCGAGGATTATTTCGACCATATCCGCAAGGTGATCTACAAGCCGGCCGGAATGGTCAACTCTGATTCGTATGAAATGGATTACCCGGTTGAAAACTTGGCCATTGGTTATAGCCCCGACTGGGTGAGCCCTTACAAATGGCAGAACAATCTGTACAAGCACGTCCTGAAAGGCGGGCCGGCAGGCGGCGGTTTTTCAACCGTTACCGACCTTCACAGGTTTTCCCTGGCCCTGCTGTCCGGCAAGTTAGCCTCCAAGCCCATGCTGGACAGGATGTGGACGGATTACAAAGGGGAAAGTTACGGCTATGGCTTCGGAGTCGCCCAGGGCCCGATGGGAAAAGTTGTCGGCCACGGCGGAGGATTTCCCGGCATCAATTCTCAGCTCGATATTTACGTTGACTCAGGCTACATCGTTGCCGCGATGTCCAACTACGACAACGGCGCATCCCCGCTGGCCGGCAAGATCGGCAAAATCCTGGCTCGAGTGAAAACGCAATAGACAAGGAGAATTCAGATGTTCATCGAATCGATTCGTCGGCTACTCGTGCTTTATTCCTGGCTGGCTCTGGTCGGCCCGCTTGCGTACGGCCAGTCACAGCCGGCAGCGCCTCCCCTGGACGCCGCCCGCAAGGAGGCCGTAATCGACGAAGTCGCTTCATTGCTCAACAAAAACTATATCTTCCTTGATACCGCCAGGAAGCTGGAGGATGCCCTCCGCACCGCGGCAAAAAACCGCGATTTCGACAAATCGGGCGACGCCCGATCATTCGCCCAGGCTGTTTCCCGGATCTTATTGGACGTGGGCAAAGACAGGCACATGGGGTTTGTTTACGCTCCGGATATGGCCGCGGACATCCGCAAAATGAGAGGACAGAGCGAAGCAGAGGCTCAAAAGGTCCGGGAGCGGCAGCTCCAGCAAGCCCAACGAGAGAATTTCGGTTTCCGCAAAGTGGAGCTTCTCCCGGGAAATATTGGCTATCTGGATTTCCGCGTGTTCGCCTCCCCGGATCAAGCCGGCCCGACGGCGATCGCGGCTCTCAATTTCCTGGCCCATTGTGACGCTATCATCATAGACCTCCGCCAGAACGGCGGGGGAGACCCGGCTCAGATTCAGCTCATCGCCAGTTATTTCTTTCCCGAGATGACCCACCTCAACGATATCTACTTCCGCGAGGGTGACCGGATGGAGAACTTCTGGACCCTGCCGTTCGTCCCCGGCGCAAAACCGGTTCACGCCGAGCTCTTCATCCTCACCAGTTCCCGGACATTTTCGGGAGCGGAGGAATTCACCTACAACATGAAAAACTTAAAAAGGGCAACTGTGATCGGCGAGACAACAGGCGGCGGCGCTCACCCCACCAGGCCAATGATCGTGCAGAACGATTTTGTTTTGCGAGTGCCATTCGCCCGCGCTATCAATCCGATTTCCAAGACCAACTGGGAGGGTACCGGTGTCACGCCGGACATCGCGGTACCGGCAGCCGAGGCCTATGACAGGGCGTATACCCTGGCAGTGGAGAAACTTCGCACCAAGGCATCTGATCCAGGGCTAAAGGCACGGTACGAGTGGATCCTGGACGGACTCAAAGCCAAAACCAGCCCGGCGAAGGTTGATGAAAAAACGCTGCAAACCTACGCCGGAACTTACGGCGAGCGCAAGGTCACTTTCGAAAACGGAGTCCTTTACTACCAGCGGACCGGGCCGAAATACCGGCTGGCTCCCATGACCCAGTATCTTTTTGAGCTCGAAGGCCTTGATAACTTCCGGGTAGAATTCGTGGTGAAGGAGGGCAAACCGGTCGAGCTCGTCGGGCACTACGACAATGGGACGCACGAGCCTTCGCCGAGGACGAATTAATAAAAAGGAAAGACGAAATTTGGAGCGCCGAGTCCAATTCCGAGCAGAACTTCCGCTTAGGTCGGAAATTTGTCCCAGGACTGCGGTATTGGAGCGGGCCCGTCCATCTGGGCCTGAGCTGAAGCCCGGACCGACACGGAGGAGGAGCCAAGGCATCCAGCTTTAGACCTTAGAATACCAGCCTGGCTTGCGGTTACGGGAAATCAAACCTCAAAAGCCCGATAAAACCTGCATCCGTGCGTGAGACGCATCTCGGTTCATTGCCCGGAAGAACTGGGATACAATGAAAGCCATGTACACTTACGTCTTGAGCCTGCTGGCATTGCTGGCGACAGGGGGATCGGGCTGGCCGACATACGTTGAACATACGATCGCCACAGACCTGAAGGGTGGCTACCAGGTCGTGGTGGCCGACCTGAATCACGACGGGAGACCCGATCTGATCGCATTGGCCAGCAATATGCCGGAGCTGGTCTGGTACGAAAACCCTCATTGGACACGCCATGTAATCGCCGGAAACCTTTTACAGATGATAAACCTGGTGGTCCTGGATTCCGGCTCCCACTCTGTGATTGTCCTGGCGAGCGGATTTTCCAGCGAGGCCAAACAGAGCGTTGGGATTATCTCGCTACTCGAGCCCGATGGCGATCCTCTTCGCCCTTGGAAGATTACGGAAATAGACCGCCTCCCGACCTCCCACCGGCTGCGCTTGGCGGATATCGACGGCAGCGGCAGGAAGGTCGTCGTGAATGCACCGCTTACCGGCGCAGAGTCTGGGGGCCCTGATTACCGGGGCCATACTCCTCTTGTCTACTATCGTCCGGGAGAATGGAAGCGACGGCTCATCGGAGATGAAAATGAAGGAGTCATGCATGGCATTTATGTAATCGACTGGGATCGGGACGGCCGCGATGAAATCCTCACGGCCAGTTTTGTCGGAATTCATCTTTACAGGATGGGACGAGACGGAATCTGGACCCGCTCCGAGCTGGCCAAAGGCGATCCTGCACCATGGCCGAAGTGCGGCTCCAGCGATGTGGCCGTGGGAGCTCTCGCCGGTTCGAGATTCTTGTGCGCCATCGAACCGTGGCACGGCAATCAAGTGGCGTTTTATCATTTGGAGGCCGATCGGTGGACGCGCCGGGTTATCGACGATTCCTACGTCGATGGACACACCATTCATGCCACCGATCTGAACGGAGACGGGCGCGATGAGATCATCGCCGGTTACAGGGGGAAGGGTGGCGGCCTTTATATCTATCAGGCCGAGGATGTTGGTGGGACCCGGTGGAGCCGCAGGATTCTTGATGCCGGCGGAATCGCCGCCGCATCGTGCGCGGTTGCCGACCTGAATGGGGATGGCAAACCTGACATCGCCTGCATCGGATCGGCCACTTCCAACCTTAAGTGGTACGAAAATCGCTGATGAATCCGTGTGGCAAGGAGAACTGCCATGATCCGATCGCTCTTGGTCGCAATCACCTTCCTCACCCTCACCGTTCTGAACATCCAGGCGGCGCCGCAGCGCGTCGTTTTTGAAGGCGAAAAATCGGAATACAAGTGGACGATCCGGGAGCTCGATCCACCACTGCCCTCTGACTGGACCGGCTACAACTACCTGGTTCTGGAAATGAGGGCGAGCTCGCCCCAGCGTTTCAATCTGACCTTTTACAGCGGCAGCGTCGCGCAGAGCAGACAGATGCAGCCAATGGCGGGCGTCTGGATCCGGGCCGCGGTGCCGCTCCAGTATTACCGGCAGCCGAACCGCGCCGGCTTCGATCTTGCTTCGGTCGGGAAAGTTCCGCGGAATTCATTCTGGATCAGCACCGGGGGCGTTTATGGTCTCTTGAGCGCTGTGGAATCCATCGGTGTATCCATGGCCGCGCCCCTGGGCAGCCCGACACTTGAGGTACGCTCGATCTCATTGGCCAGGGATGACCCGGGTTCCGACGTTCTAGACAAAAAGCCGGTGGTAGATACGTTTGGGCAATGGATCCCTTCGGACTGGCCGGGCAAAGTGAAAAGCCTGGAGCAGGTAAAAAAGGAATGGGCAACCGAGGAGTCAGGCCTGAAGGCAGGCGATTTCGGATATTGCAAATTCGGCGGATATGCGAGTACGAAAGCCAAGGCCACAGGTTTCTTCCGCGTGGAACAGGTAGAAGGTAAATGGTGGTTCGTCGATCCGGACGGGCACCTCTTCTTCTCGACCGGTTCGACAGGCATGGGCGCCGGAAGCGGCGACGCCCGGTTGCAGGGCCGGGAGGATTACTTCGAGACGCTACCGCCGGTCGATCCAGCCCCGCCGCCGGGACGCCGGCCACAAACAGGATTCTATACCTGGAATCTCCAGCGCCGGCACGGCGAGGAGTGGAGGACAAAGTGGATCGACCTTTGCCTGCGGCGGCTGGAGTCCTGGGGACTGAACACCATCGGCAACTGGAGCGACGCACAGCTCTGGAACGCCCACAAGAAAGCCTATGTCGTAAACTTGCGCGGATGGGGCATGGAAACCGGCTACCTCGGGATGCCGGACGTATTCTCGGAAGAATGGCCGAAGATGGTCGACAAAGCTGCGGCTGAGCAGTGTGCACCGCGCAAGGACGACCCGTATCTGCTGGGATACTTCGTCGCGAATGAACCTCCATGGCCCGGCAGGGAGTCGCTTGTGGTGGACATCATTCTTGAACGCTCGGAAAGCGCAATCCAGCGCGAAGCCAAAACCTTCCTGGCGGCGGGTGACACGCCGGAGCGGAGAAAGCAGTTCATATATCGCGCTTATGACAAGTATCTGGAGGTGATCAATGCGGCGATTAAGCGGCATGATCCCAACCACCTGAATCTTGGCTTGCGCTTCGGCGGCGGAGTGCCCCCCGCCGAGATGCTGCGGGCATCGAAGGCGTTCGACGTGTACAGCATGAATGTTTACTCCATCGCGGTGAACCCGAAGGTGATGGAGGAGATCTACCGGGCGACAGGACTCCCAATCATCGTCGGAGAGTTTCATTTCGGTGTGCCGGGCAGGGGACTCGCGCCGGGACTTGTGCAAGTGCGCGACCAGGCGGAGCGGGGATTGGCTTACCGCTACTACGTGGAACAGGCTGCTGCCTTTCCAGCCTTTATCGGATCGTGTTGGTTTCAATGGGTGGATCAGCCATCGACCGGGCGCATGGATGGTGAGAACTACAACATCGGTCTCGTCGATGTAACAGACCGGCCATACACGGAACTGATCGAAGCGATGAAGACGACTCACCGAAGATTGTACGAAATCCACGCCGGGAGGACGACACCCTACGATGTGAAACCCCGCGCTCAATGAACAGAAGCTAATTTTGATCAGAGTGTGACTCATGAAAACTAGCGGGTCGATAGATCCAGCTTCAGCAATAAAGGGTGGTGTTCTAATATGTCGCTATCACTTTGAGCTAACCTTCAAAAAATGATAGTCGTCATCGCGGACCCGATCTTCTCACCACTGGGGGAAATTCCAACTACCTGGATATAAACCGCTATTGCTTTTATCACTTCCGGGGGAATGGCAATTGCTGTTCCCTTAATTTCAAAGGTGCCCGATTTTGCAGGGCCTGCAGGCTTGCCAGTGACCGTCGGGGTAAAACGGTGTGCGGAATACATTGGGTCACCCGGGGATGCGTAGCATTCAGTAGAGCCCGCCAAATCGCTAATAGCCAGACTATAATCGGTCTGCTGATCATTATTGATAACCTCGACAAGAATGCTTGCCGCAATTTCGCTTGTCTGTGAATTGCCTTTCCGATTGCGCCCTGTTACCGTGATTTTCAGAAATGGAGCAACCACATTAATGGTCAGCGAAGCCCCCACTGTGCTCAGCTCCCCATCCTCCCCCCCGAAACTGATGCGGAAATGTAGGGTGCGTAGGTCAAAGTATTTGAAGTTGTGTGCATCGTCTTCGTTATAGGCTGCGCGGGTGTGGCCTGGACGGTAATTGTGGTCGGCGATGTATTGTTGTTTCCCTGCATAGTGTATCCTTCGGTGCCGCCCGGAATAGTCCACCCTTCGAACGTTGCCTTGTCGTTGCTGGAATGCCAAGAGGCGGTTACTTGGACTGGCGGCCCCCCCGGGGAAACAGTCACTTCCGACGGCACGAGCGCCACATTTCCGTATTCTGCTTCTCTCGAGTCCCCACATCCGGCCACGATCAGGCAACAAAGAATACTCACAGCCGGCAGTTTCAGGCCATAAATCGCCATGAAGTTTCGGAAGAACATAATGGCCCCTTCCCTGCTGGCGCAGGCATCTCTCATTTCACAATATTCACCGTAATCGCGGAGGACATGCCCCCAAGTTCCGCTGGGCCGGATTGAATCTGGGCGGCAATGCCCAGACTTCGATCGGCGGAGGACGGCACTTTGACTGGAAATCCGTCGAATGCCACTTCGATCTTTGTAGGATAGAGCAGAAGGTAAGGCCTCTTTGGCGAAGTCCCGGGGATATAGTTGAAATTCAGTCCGGATCCGGCGCCAGGGAGTTTGGTCACGATCATCTTGCCTTTGCCGGGATCACGTTCATCATTTTTATAGGCCAGATACAGTTCGACTTTGTCTGCCGTCGTAGATCCTACACGCCAATCGTAATCCGATGACGGGTACCAATAGGAACCATAGTCTTTAAGCAACTTATAGGTGCCCACCACGGTACCGCCGGTCAGCCCGGAGAGGACACGATCGACGTTAAAAAAGTTGAGGCTGAAACCGATCATGGGCAAATCGAGGGCCTTCTGGTTGAACGTCACAGTAAAAGGAACCTCACTCCCGGCCGCGGTGCCGGGTAAAGCGAGGTCCACAACTGGACCGAATAGCACTCTCGAGATATATCCATTCCCTGGGCCGGAGCCGTTGTCGACCCGGATGGCTCCCTCAACCATGCCTTCAGGGACAATCACGGATAAACTGCCGGTGTCGATTTGTATGGGATAGGCGATCTGGGTGGCGCCTTTGTCCATCGGGAAAATGATCTTCGGGTCGCTTCCGAAATGGGTCCCCTTAAGGGTTGCCAGGTCTCCCACCGAGAGGAACACTGGCGAGATGGAGCTTATATTCGCTTTCGCCGTATCGGGCGCCACAAATGTTATCGGCTGGGTGCTTTTCCTTAGGACTTTCGGCGCCAAATAGTAGGCAATGCCCGAGACGGAGGCGTAGTCGACCGTAACGACGGATGTCCCCGGACTCGCCGGAGCAAGAACCAGATCCGGCAGCAAATAGAAATCCAAATCGATTTTGGCACCTTCATTCCATTGCGAATTGAGAGCCTCCACATTGAATATCTCGAGAAGAAGTCCCCCGGAGTTCGCATTGCTGATCTTTCCGGAGAAAAGGTTCAATGTGCTCAAATTGTACGCCTGCAAAGTCGGGAAGTTGGCGACAGCCTGGAATTCAAGGGGCTCCGTTTTGGTCACTACCAGCTTCATCAGACCGCTGTCATCGATGCGTCCGCCGAGCAGGAGAGTGCCGTAGCCTATTTCTGCTCCCTGCTTGAATCCGGCGGATTGAAGCCTCAGGGCGGGCAAAGCCATTTTCACTGATCTTATGGCCAGGTCATTCTCCTTGAGATGCAGTTTCCACCGCATCGCGGTGGAGGTGCCCGCCAGGTTCTGGGCAAACTCGATGGCCGAATCGGGAGCAAACCCGTGAACTTTGGACATTACCGGCACTGAAGTCAGCTTCTCATCGATAGATCGCAGCGTAAGCGCCGCGATTGGATAATTGCTGGTCACTCGGATCGTACCTTCGAACTCGCCGATGGAGGCATAATCCGGAAACAGTTGGGTCATGAAAAGCGCCTGGTGGGTCGATGGCGCCAGCTTCATGCTCTCTTTCCGGCTGGCTACATAAAATCCATCCCTGTTATAAAGCTCGAAGTAAACGCTCGTCGTGGTTGTGGTGTTGGTGGGATAGGCAACGGCGATGCCGGTGTCAAAAAAACCAATCGAATCGGCGATCAGGTTGAATTTGGTCATCAGGTCCGCCGATTTCACCCCGACCTCGGCCAGGGCCTGCCCCTGGGCATCGAATACGTGAAATATCGCGGCTCCGCTGATCGGCTGGTCCATGGTCACTCGGCTCCACCCTACTTTCGCGTCCCCTGTTCCACTGGTTACGAGTCTTGTGACCGCCCGGACAGCCAGATCAAAATCAAAGGATGCCGCCGTCTTTCCCCCCATCGTCACAAGCATCGGAGTGCCATCGGATTTGAACAGCTCAATCTTGCCGGTGGCGCGGCTCGCGGTGTTGTTGATCAGGATGATGGATGTCGCATATTTCAGCTTTCCCAGCAGGCCGTCCGCAATCTGAGGGAAAACCAGCAATTTCGTATTATTCATCGCAGACGGCGGCGCCACCATGGGAAGAGAGGTAAACTGGTCCCCGTTCAGCCGCAGTGTGATGCCCGCGAACTTCTTCCCATCGATCGAGCTGACTATGAGGGAACCCTCGAAATTATTGATATTGGCAACCGCGGGGAAAAACTCGTTCAGGAAGCGGGCAACATGCCCTTTGGTGCTAAGTTTCTGCGATGTCTCTGTTATTTTGATACCTTTGTCATCCATCAGCTCCAAGCGAAGTTCGGCTGCCTCTGTTTCGTTCGGGTTTACCAGCGCCAGGCCGGTGTAGTTGTTGTTCTTGCTGTCGGCAAAAATGGTGAAGCTGGTCCCGAGAAGCGATTCCGCCACCCCTACATCGGTATATATCTTTCCGTGCACATCCCTGATTCCGAAGCTGGCCGTGCCGGCCAAAGGCTGATCGGTTTCAATCGAGGCCCAGCCGGTCTTCAACGACGCAGTGCCCGAAGTTGCCAGCCGCACCAGCCCTCCCGGATAGACCGTAATCGGAATGCTGGAGTCGGTCAGTTTGCCCACCGTGAGCTTTAAGGGCGCGCCGCTGTCGTCGTAAAACTTCAGGAATCCGGTTGCGGCATAGTCCGAGTCGTTCTCCAGAATAAAGGTGGTCTGGTAACTGCGGTTGGTGCCCGGCAGCGCCCCGTCGGCAACCTGCGCGAAGATCATCCGCACCGGCGAATTGCCGGCCTGATAGTCGACGGGAAGATTCCAGCGGGGCAGCGCCGATGATGGAGCGGCATGCTCCGGTTCGCCGCGTAAGATCCGGGCCAGTTCCTGGAATCCGTGCGCTTCCAGTTCCTGGACAGTACTTTCATAGGCCGTCAACAATCGCCGCTTGAGAACCTCTTGAGAAAGTTCCAGGCTGCCTGCCGTTGGAAGCAGACTCAAGATGATTGATTGCAGGGAGTGCCAATTGCCAGACGAGTCGGGAAAACTTGGAAGAGATCGTCATGGGACCTCCACCGATGATGGGGTTACGATGGATATTATACGCCAGAATTGTGCAGCGCGATATTTATCCCTGGAGTATGCCAATGCAAACTGCCGCAGCAATTAGGCTACACAGATCAGGATCGATTCTTTCGTCCTCTTGAGGGCATCTGGGGTGAACTGCCTGGGAAAGCTTGCGGGACGGGCTTTTTATCGATGCTGCTTCCGTAAATCAGACTCATCCGGTTCATCAATATGGTAACGTGTTTTTTAGTTGCGGAGGCCTGCAAAATGATCCTGCATCAGGAATTCATCAGAAGAGCAAAGTGCCAACCCGTTAAAACGGCTGTCATTGACCGATCAGCCGAGCTGCGGATGACCTATATGGAAGCCCTCGTTTCAGCTCTTGTCCTCGCCGAAAAGCTCGCCGGGCATCAGGATGGATTCATCGGCATAATGATCCCCAATTCGGCCGGCTCCGCCCTTGCCATCCTGGCTGCGCTCATGGCGGGGAAGGTTCCTGTGATGATCAACTACGCCACCGGCGCTGACAGGAATTGCGCCTATGCGCAGAACAAGTGCGGTTTTGAAACCATCATTACATCTCAGGCTTTAATCCAAAAGCTCGGCAACCCTGGAATCCCCGGCATGATCTTTTTGGAAAATATCATGCAATCTGTAACGGAAGCCGATCGGGCTGTGGCGTTGAAGAAAGCAACACTTCCCCTGGAGGAACTCCTCGACCTTTCTCACATGGCTGATCCCGACGACAATGCCGTCATTCTCTTCACCAGCGGAAGTGAAAAAGATCCCAAAGCGGTTCAGCTGACGCATCGAAACATAGGCGACAACCTTTCGGCCTTCGCGCCGGTCTTGGGGCTGACCGATGATGAGATTGTCCTGGCCAACCTTCCCTTTTTCCACGTTTTTGGCCAGACTGTAGACCTTTGGATGCCTCTGTGCAACGGCATGACCATTGTCACCTGCGCCAATCCGCTGGACTACCGGACTGTATGCAAGATCATCCGCGATGAGAAAATCACCTTTCTGGCCGCAACTCCCACCTTCCTTCTTGGGTACCTGCGACAGTCGGAACCTGGAGATTTTGACTCGATCCGGGTCATGGTTGCAGGCGCCGATAAAGTCCCCGATGGATTGCGGCAAGGGATGATGGAAAAGCACGGCAAGCTTCTGCTCGAAGGGTATGGGACAACAGAAACCAGTCCGGCGGTTTCTGTCAATACAGCTGCGGCGTATCGCCCGGGAAGCACCGGGAGAGCACTCCCCAACGTGGAGGTCCGCATTGCCGACATTGATACCGGCGAGACACTACCACCCGAGAAGGAGGGCAGGATCCTGGTTAAAGGAACCCTGGTCATGAAGGGCTACTTCAATGACAGCGAGGAAACCTCCCGGCGTATCAAGGATGGCTGGTACGATACCGGCGATGTGGGAATGCTGGATAAAGATGGCTTTCTTTGGCATCGCGGCAGGCTGAAGCGATTTGTAAAGATCGCGGGCGAGATGATCTCCCTGGTGAAGGTCGAGTCAGTGCTGGCTTCAGTTCTTCCCGATGGGATCGATTGCTGTGTGGTTGAAGCGCCTGACCGGATCCGCGGGTCCAGAGTCATCGCTGTCGTCACACGCGAAATCCAGGTTCAGGCAACCCTGAGAAAAATGGCCGCAGAACTGCCCGGCATCGCACTCCCCAAAGAATTCATTGTTGTTGAGGAAATGCCCAAAATGGGAAGCGGCAAGATTAATTTCCGCGCCCTTGCCGCTATCGCCAAAGGTGCAGGAACTGACGGGATCGATTAGCACAATTGGGGGATGAGCAATATTCAAGAGCTTCCAAATGGGTTTGTCGCGCATATGCAGATTCATCAGTCCCGGTATCACATGGAGGAAACAATGAAAATGGACCGCAGGACCTTCCTCGTCGCCGGCGGTGCACTGATTACGCGCGCCGTTCCCTCCGATCAGATCATCCTGGGTGTAATCGGAAGCGGAGGGCGCGGCACCGCAGTGATGACAACCTTCCAAAAAGATCCCGGAGTAAGGGTGGACGGCATCTGCGACGTATATGAGCCCAATCTGGAAAAAGCGCTCGCCGCTGCAGCCGGGATTCAGGGCAGTCGGCCGAAAGCTTATAGCCATTATCGACAATTACTCGATAACAGAGATATTCAGGCGGTTTTGATCGCAACTCCGGAGCACTGGCATCACCGCATGGTCCTGGACGCCCTGGCCGCCGAAAAAGATATCTATATCGAAAAACCTCTCTGCCAGACCCCGGAACAGGGTGTCGAGATGGTGGATTGCCGAAAGGCGTTCGAATAGAATCGTTCAGGTGGGGATGCAGCGCCGAAGTTACGACTTGTTCGTGGAAGCACGCAAAGTTGTGGCCGACGGGACGCTGGGCAAAGTGAGGATGGTACGTTCCTGGTGGCTGAACAACTACCTGGAGGAAAGCCGCGCTGCCAAATTCGAGGGCAAGCTCGATTGGGATCAATGGCAAGGACCGGCCAAACGCCATCCCTTCGACCCCGTGCGTTTCCGAAACTGGAGGTATTTTTCCGACTATGCCGGAGGCATCGTCGCAGACCAGGGTGCGCACGTTTACGACGGCATTCACATGCTGATGGCGGCGGGGTACCCAGCGGCTGTAACAGCCGCCGCCGGGAAAACGCACAAGCCGGGTGTCGATATGCCCGAATCGGTAGTGGTTGCGGCAGAATATCCGGAGGATTTCATCGGAGTCTTCACCATCAACTATGCCGCGATGAAGTACAAGCCACGCAATGACCAGATCCAATCACCTGGACGGCGACAAAGGACGGCTGGATATTAGCCGCGAGGAGTTTCGCGTATACATGCAGGGCTCAGAAGAAACGACGGCCCTATCCCGGACTTCGGCGGAGGGTTTTGCAAAGGCCACGGATTTGCACGTGCAGAATTTCCTCGAGTCCGTCCGTTCGCGAAAGCCTCCCACAGCGCCCATGGCCTTGGGTTTCCAGGCCGCGCTGGTGGTGCAGATGGCCAATATTTCCATCAAACAGGGACGAAAGGTGAGATGGGATGCAGCCAGGCAGAAAGTGGATTCTTAAATCGAATGTACCTGGATCACAACTCGCCGATCGCAATTATCGCAGCAAGCGCCGGATCGCTTCAAAAATGACCGGGTCATCTTCCCACGGCGAAAAGGGTGTGCTCAGCTCGAACAAACATCATCCCCTCCGATAGAGCGGCGGTTGCCATCATTCGCTCACCCATCCGGTTGGTTGCCAGAAGTTGGAAGTCTCTGCCTGCTTTCACAACAAATATGTCTCCGTCCTCGCTGAAAAGATAGATCCGGCCGTCTGCCGCCACAGGAGATGCGCTGAAGCCGCCGCCCTGGTGCGCAATGCGCTGCCTGTAAATCTCTTTGCCGCTCCTGAGCTCATAGCAGTCGAGGATTCCCTGATTGGCCAGGGAATACATCAAACCGCCGTAAATGAGCGGCGTCGGCATATAAGGGCCGCGCTGCTGCCGGCTCCAAAGGATCCGTTCGCTGGAGGTGTTCTCCTTGCCCAATGTGATGTCCCCGGTGGAGCCCGCGCGTATGACAAATATCGGAGCTTCGGGACGGCGGCCGCTGGCCACGACGATCAAATCATCGGAACATATCGGTGTCGGAGCCGTGATTTTTGAACTACCTCCCAGCCTCCAGATTTCCTTCCCCGATTCGGGATCATAGCCGCGAATAAAATTGGAGGCGTTGGTGACCAATTCGGCGTTCTTCGCTCCGCGGCAAACCGTAGGAGTTCCCCAGCTCGGCAATTCCTCTCGATCGGCGCTCCAGGCATTCGTACCGTCATCCACATGAACTGCAAGGAGGAAATCTCTCTTCTGGGTATCGCATTGGACGATGACCTTTCCGCCATAAATGATGGGAGAGCTTGCGGTTCCCCATTCATATTGGGGGGCGTCATAAGCACCGACGTCGAGCACGCCAAGATCACGTTTCCAAATAAGCTTGCCGTTTATATCGAAGCAATAGAGCCCCTGGGAGCCAAAAAACGCCACTACATGCTTGCCATCCACGGCCGGGGTCGAATTAGCATAGGTAGACTTTATGTGTCGCTTTTCGCGCGGCACACCCTCATATGCCAGGCTATTCCACAATACGCGCCCATTCTGCTTGTCCAGGCATAAAACCCTCCATTGCTGGCTTGACTGATCGTCTGAGGCATCCCCTTCGCCGAAGAGCCCGTGCTTGAAAGTAGCCTCTCCCCTGCTGCTGACAGCGGTAGTAACGAATACCTTCCCGCCCCAGACGACCGGACTGGAATGGGCAAGGCCGGGAATTGGAGTTTTCCATTTGAGGTTTTCCCCGGTAATAGCATCCCACCGGTCCGGGAGGTTTTGACCATCCGCAACGCCCGAAGCGTTCACGCCCCTAAACGACGGCCAGTTGGGTTCTGAAACAGCCGCAGCCATGAACAACGCAGAAGCAAGAATCGCCAGGCCGGGCCGCAGCGTTTTACGAATTATCGATTTCCTCATAATGTCGTCTCCCTCGGCTCCAGTTTAGGGGCGGGTACTGAGAAACATGAAATCGTGATTCTGGCCTATTGTAACGTGAAAGTCTGCTCGGAGGAGATTTCGCGGTCAGGCTTCGACTTCAGTTTTGCATTCCGGCATGTGTGTGTCGCCACAGGCGGGCAAAGTGATGATGAAGGTGGCTCCCCCCGCCTCGTTGTTCTCAGCCCAGATGTGCCCCTGATGAGCCGTTATGATTGTCTGGGCAATCGAAAGCCCCATCCCGATGCCGGTGGGCTTGGTTGTGTAAAACGGCTCGAACAGATGGGGCAGTTCATCCGGTCCGATGCCAAGGCCCGTGTCCATCACCGACAATTCCACCTGGGTGCAGTTGCGCAATCGAGTGCGCACGGCAATACTTCGAATTTTGCGAGGCCGGCTTGCGATGGCATCCATGCTGTTGAGAATGAGATTCAACAGCACCTGCTGCAAATGGATCCGGTCGCCGGAGATTTTGGGGAGAGGGCGGGCGAGGTCGGCGATCAACGAGATCCGGCGCATTTCAGCTTCTCTATTGATCAAAAGCCATACGTCTTCTACCAGGGAATTGATTTCGAGCGGCAGTCGCTCCATTTCTCCTCTGCGGAACAAAGCGCGCAGCCGGCGGATCACCTCACTGGCGCGCTTGTCGTCCTCTCGAATGTCGGCAAGGATTTCGCGCAATTCATCGAGCGCCGGGGGATCCTGCCGGAGAAACACTTCCGCAGCGGCAGCATTGGTAAAGATGGCGCTGAGAGGCTGGTTCAGCTCGTGGGCCAGCGAGGCAGCAAGTTCCCCCATTGTGGTAACGCGCGCAACGTGCGCCAGTTCTGTGCGTTGCCGGAGAAGCTCGGCTTCGGCATTTTTGGCTTCCGTGATGTCTCTGCAGACATGAACGACACCGGTAGCCTTCCCCGCCGCATCCCGGATGAGATCAGTCGAAACCAATAACCATCTGCCGGTACCGGCGTGCAACATCTCGAGTTCCGCGCTTTCCTGGCTCTGAAATGTAACCTGGCAAGGACAAGCAATTATCGGGCAACTGGTCCCATGCATGGCCGTATAGCAGAAGCTCCCGACAATCTGTTCCAAGGGTAAGCCCAGGAATCGGACGGTCGCGGCATTGACCCGGACGATGCGATACTCCGAATCGAGTATCATTACAGGATCATTGATGGAATCGAAGGTTGTCTGCCACTCCGTGGCGGCGGATTGGATTCGTTCCGACATCTGCTTCGTTTCCGTTATATCCCGAACCACTCCATAAGTGCGGACCGCCCGCCCGGAATCGTTTCGGCCGGAAACACAGGCAACATGGTGGAGCCACTTCATTCCGTGCTCCGGATGCAAATAGCGATATTCAAGTGAGAGGCGATCCAGCCTTCCGTCCTGCAATTTCTGTCGATATTCCAGCACTCGCTCGCGATCGTCCGGATGGATTTGCTCCATCCACATCTCCACGGGTCGCACATTCTTATGTGGACCGGAGGGAACGCCGCAGATATCGTGAAATCGATCCTGGATGAAAGTAGTTTGATCTGCAAAGTTGATCTCGTAGTAACCAAGGCCGGCCAGTTCGACTCCCGCCTCCAGGCGAGCCTCACTGGCCCGAAATGCATCTTCAGCCCGCCTGCGATCGGTAATGTCCTCCACCACCGAAATGAAGTGCCGTGGATCGCCCCGTGCACTTCGCACAAGAGAAACAGTCAGGTTGATCCACACCAGCGAACGATCCTTGCGGATGTAGCGTTTCTCCATGGAATAGGTCTTGATTTCACCGGACAGGACCTGGTGCACATAATCCAGGTCTATCTCCAGATCATCGGGGTGGGTGATATCCTGAAATGTGCATCGCAGCAGCTCCTCGCGGGAATAGCCGACGATGGCGCAGAGCTTGTCGTTGACACGCAACCAGCGGCCGTCGATCCCAACATGAGCGATGCCTACCGCTGCCTGCTCGAAAGTGGCCCGGTTAACTTCCTCACTCTCCCTCAGCGCCCTGTCGGCATATTTCCGGGCAAGGGCGTTGGCAAACACCTGCGCGATAAGCTGGAGGCCTTTAACTACCGTTGCGGGCCAGTCCCTCTCCTCGCGCACGACAGCGAATGTCAGCAATCCAAATGGTGCGCCGCCTCCAACAGATAACGGAACCAAAACGTCGGATTTGGTTCCCAATAAAGTATAACTCTGCCGATCGAGGCCTGCCTCCAATGGAAGTTCTGACACTCTGGAGAAAATGACCGTTTCTCCGCCCAATACTTTCCGGCTTGTCCAGGGAAAAAGCTCTTCAAGGCTTACTTTCCCTGTGGCAGGTGGTATTCCCTGCGGCTGGTTAACATGTGTCAGCACCAGAGTCGTGGCCTGTTCGGGGGACACCTGCCAGAGTGTGGAACGATCAAGATCCAGGAATTCACAGATGCGCCGCTGGGCGCCTTTGATTTCGTCGTCCACCTGGTCGGCAGGGACACTGACAAAACGCGATGATATTTCGGCCAGGAGCGTCTCGAATCTCAGGCGCTTTTCCAGTGTGCCGGGAGGTTTCCTGTTTTCTGGGCCCATGAAGTGTTGGCTTCGCCTCAGTCTCTATAAAGTTGAGGATACTTTAGCATGGCTCGAGTAAGCCGCTGACTCGCATGATGAGTGAGTCCACCAACTATGAACTATCCGTTTCTGGATTCACAATGCTTCGACCCCTTAATATTGGGCCGCAACAGTCTTGTCAGCCGATTCGATAAAGCGCGAGCCAGTCCGTAGGGCAGCACTATCAGAACCGGACCGACCACAAGCGCCGCACCCGGATGCGAAATCCCCAGGATGATCCACTGGAATACGGCGTCCATGAGGATTCCCATCAGGATGAGATTCGCGATGGTCTCCAAACCGCTTTTCAGGAGTTCTCCCCTCAGCTCGCGATGGAAAAGAACTCCGTACAAGTACGGCGGCCGCCCGGCCCGGGCATCGGCGATGCCGCTGAGAATGCCGAGTAGGATCGCTGTTGCGGGCTGCAGAATGAAACGGAAGCGGCCGGGGCCGGTAAACCTCCCGGGTATATCTTCGAGGAACGTCTGCGAGAACAGGTAGAATCCCCCCCTTTGCCAGACATCACGAAAAGAGCCGGGTAAGGACAACACAAGCACGAACAGCGTCAGGCCGGCGAGAATCAAAGTCGAGCTTTTGATCCCCATCTTCTTACCTAGTTGCCGCACGACTGAGCTCATGCAAACGATCCGATGTAAACCTTCGAAGCCAGGAATCCCTCCGAAAGGTGCATCGCCAGGGTTTCAAAAGCAACACCAGAGTTTTAGGTGCAGGAGGCAGTCCCCGGCCTCGCTGTTCTTCCTGTTCACAAGGATTTAGATTTTCGGCCGTCCAATCCAGGAATATTGCCACGCCGCGCTGAGGTTGTGGAAATTGCCACCGAACCTGATATAAGTGCCCCTGCTGTAGCTCACCTTGACGGACTGATGACGGCTCAAGGGAACTGAGCCAGTCGCTCCCAGCCGCGAATTGCTCTGAAGGGTTACGGGATTTTCCACTCCATTCAGGCTGGTTTTGCCCCCGAACCAGAAGTTGGCATCAAACGACAGCCAAAGCCTTGCTTTCACGTCATAGCTAAAGTGACTCTCAAAAGCTGCGATCGGCTTCTGGGTTTGAACCTGGACGTAGGGAACATATTGATTCCGAGAGAAGAACTCCGGATTATGGGTGTAGAACCAAACGCCGGCATAGGCGTCCAGGATCCAATGCCCCCTTCTCTTCGAGTAACCGAATTCAGGCTTGAATCCCCATCGGTTTCCGCCCAGGTTGATCAGTTTCTGGGGATCGTATTGCCCGGTTGGAGCCATCACCTTCAGACTCACCCCGAGCACGGTCTTCTGCTGGTATTTCATGAAATCCCGGATTTCCATCGCCGGTCCGCCCTTCAGATTCACGGCCAGACGGTACACCGTATCAAACATGCCGGAACGGTAGACGTTGGTCTCCGTCCCCAGGACATTCCCCTTGAAGTTGGCTACGCCATAGGGCAACGAGGCAGTGAAATTGGCGGAGCGGCCGAAGAATCTGAACGAGTGATAAAGGCTGAGGATGGGCGCATTGGCTCTCGCGGTCGCATCGGTGATGGGCACAGCACCGTTGAACATCAGGTTCCCGTCAAAGAAAGAATTCGATATGACGATCGCATTGCTGTGGATGGGGGTGATCACGTAAGCACGGGGCGTAAGATCTTGTCCCAGGCAAGCCGTGCAGCATAACAGCAATCCCAGCATCCAGACGGCCGGCCTCAGTTGAATCGTGTCACTCATTCTCCCTCCAGTGCGGACATGATCCGCCTCCTTGCACAGATCCTCGGCCTCCCACCCTCCCCTGATACTGAAGTCGAAAAAGACCACCGCCCGTTGGGATAAGGAGTCCTTTACGAATTTTTCGCCAGGCAAATGAAAGGGCGCTACGGTCGCACAGTGTACTCCAACCCAGCCAGAATATCACCCATCGAGCTGAGGAAAGGGGTTCATCATATTCAAAAGTCTTCCAAGCTCAAGGAGTTGGCCGGGAAGATCTGGGCAGTACCGAGACCTGCTCATTGAGGAAGCCAAAATCCTGTCGCTTTGATCTGAACCAGGCTTCTGAGGCGCTGCCGGCGGGCAGCTAGCGCGCCCAGAGTCGCTCAAATTCCGCTTTATAGTTCTGGATCGTTGTAGATCCCGTTAAAAAAAGGGCATTTTCATAATTGGAGCTTTCAGCCGAGGCCGACCAGTTGTAGCTGCCTGTAAACAATACCCTGGAATCCAGAAGCATGAATTTATTGTGCATTATCCCGCCCGCGATGCCGGTCATCCGCTTCAAATCAAAGCCCAGTCCTTCGAGGGTCGTAATCTCGCTTCCCGAGCCCTCTGCCTGGCTGTTATCGGCAATGATCCGAATAGTCACTCCGCGATTCCTGGCGGCGATAAGGGCATCCCGTGTTGCATCAGCCGTAAAGCTGTAGATAGCAATATCAATGTTCGATTGAGCTTTGTTGATTTCCGCTATCAGGCGGTCGCGAACCCCTCCATTGGGCGAAAACAAAGCGGTCGCTCCGGCCGGAACGTACCCAGATTGGTTTGCGGATACCGTCGAAAAAACGGAGGTGGAATGGTACCGCAGGACTGTTGCCGCCAGGTACCCGGATGCAAGGCTAATCTCCACCCTTCCCGTTGGGGCTCCGCTCCCGAAAACCTGCGAAAGAAAAGCAGCCGTGTGGCTTCCCGGGGGGAGCTTGATCGGGGAGACACCGAACTCTGAACCGTCCTTCCGAAGCAACCTTATCGTTCCATTCGCCTCCAGGCTCCCGGGATTGGCAAGGGCAAATCCGGTTTGGAAGTCGCGATCTTCATCCGCGAAGAAATCGATCTTTGACACTGGCAGAATTCCGGGAACCGAAGCCTCTGAAAACAAGGTCCGTCCTTTGTATAGCTGGAAAACTGCGTTCCCGCCCAAATCGATAAAAGGGGCGGAGGTCACGCGAACCCATCCTGTCGCGACGGAAGCCGCCGATCCCGAGGTGGATACTTTGGTAGAGCCGCGCGCCGGAACAAACACCTCCTTCGTAGCCGAATTCACGCCATCCACAGCAATACTCAGCGGCTCCCCTGAATCCGAAAAAAAAGAAAGCGTCGCATGCGTGGCTGTGTCGGTGGGATTCGTGAGCAGGAAGTCCGATACATAGCCGCCGCCATCGGCAAATTGTGGGAAGACGAAATTGGCTTGGACCTCCGCAGCGGCAGCACGCGCGACTGGAACAGTCATGATCGCGGCCGCTTTCCGACCCTGGTCGTCGATCACCGCCACGGGTATCGGCTTCGCGCCGGTCGGAAGAGAGTCCGGCACACTATATTGGAAGGAAAATTTCAAATCGCCGGCTCTCTCATCGCCTTGAGTTCCATCATCATAAAACCGCTGGATGAGCGGGCCATTCAACGATGAAAGATCACCCGACACAGTGATTCCGGTGCTTGCAGGATTCGCCCCTGGAACGACGGTCGCGATCATCAGAACGCTTCCGCCGGGTGTTACCGGAGCCGGCTTCACAATGGCAGTTATTGTCGGATTCGTTGAGGGGAATGTTCCCGTGCTGTTGCGCGGATTGGGCGGTCCAGTCGTGAAGTCCTGAGCATTGTTGTCGGTGTCGGTTGTTCCGCCGTTTACCCGGAACAATGCAGTCGTGTTGGACAAGGAAGGAGCAGGACTACCTTCTGAACAGTTGGCGCCGCCATAGCCGACAAGGTCGACAACTCCGGACGGACATCCGCCCGCCAGGGCCGAACTATTGCTGGTGAGGGCAACCTTGCCGGCGCTGGAACCCAAAGCCAGCATGCCCCTGGCATCAGGCACCGGAAGGTCGACCGTGCCACCTGCCCCTTGGGCCTCTTCAATCAAAAAATATCGGCCCGGCAGGAGGGTGCCGGTTAGAGGCGTGGCCTCCCAGGTCGTGCCGCCGGCTGATGAATATTGGACGGCCCAGCCTGCAAGATCCACGGGGGTTGTGCCGCGGTTATAGAGCTCAATAAAATCGTTCTTATAGCTGGCGCCGGAGTTGCCGCCGCCACCGTAAACTTGGCTGATGACGATGCTGGGAGATGCCGAAAACGACGGCAAGGCGCGCGCGGCTAAGACAGCCGCGACGATCAGAGTAACCCTGCTGCATGCGCGAAGCATAAAACCTCATATCAAAAGGATTCAGCAAACTTCAATCTGCGAGAGTTTGCCCGGGTGGATGGCAAGGGGGGCCCGGCCGAATTACCTCCAGGATTGCTGTGCCAATTCCTCCAGGTCGATCAGGGCTACGGTTTCATGGGTGCGCCCCGTATGAAACTGCACATAACGGCCCATCCTGTCGAACGACGGGTGGGCGTGGACCCGGATCTGGTCGCGCAATCCCGTGGCCAGAAGCTTTTCATTGCCGGTTTTTGTTTCGATCAGCCACAATCGGCCCTGCGCGTCGTCCGCGACCAGGAACTTTCCATCATGCCGGGCGGCCAGGTGCCAGTAATTCCCTTCTTTTACCATGCGCGAGGAGCCGTTGATATTCACCAGCATCAGACCTTGCTTGTCATTGATCATAGTCATTTCGCCGGTTCCGGGGACCCAGGCTTCGTGTGTCACCCATTCTTTTAGTGGGGTGAACCACTCCTTGGGATCGGTTCGAGCATAAAAAGGGCGGTTGCCGGTTCCGTCGGAATGGATCAGCCATGTTCTTTGGGGAGCGAAGCCCCCGGTTTCCCATACATAAAAAATCAGCGGCTCCGATGGATGATGCTGCACATGGCCGATGCGGAAACCCTGTGAAGTGACTTTCCGATATGCACCGGTATCAACGCTAATCACCCCGATTTCCCAGTTGGATTCGTCGCGCTGCATGGACAACGTCAACCACTTGCCGTCGCCGCTTAAAGTCGGCTGGCCTCCGACGTTGACAAACGGCGGCGGCACGGAGCCGATCTTCCGCTCAGAAAAATCGACGATATCCAGGGCAATCACGTCGGCCTCACGGGTATAGTAAATCCTTCGAGCGTTGGTGTGATCCGGACAGGCGCTTGCGGCATTGGTCTTGGGGTCATCGGTAAGCTGCACCAGGCTGCCCGTCCCGATTTCGGTGCGGAAGATCTGCTTGGAACCGGTCCGGTCCGAAGTGAAGATCAGATAGCGATTGTCCGCCGTGAAGTTGGAAAAGTGAAAATAGAGATTATCTGCAGCACTGCCGTTGCCTGTCAGTTCCAGAATGCGAACTCCCGTGAGAGGATCGAGGTATGACTTCTGCTCGCTGCCCCAGTCTTTTCCGACGTTGCGGGCAGGGTGATCCGACACACAAAGCGCCAGTAGCACAATTGCCATTCGTAACATTCGCGGCTCCCATCATAGGCTTACCATTGATATTGAGGGATCTTCATCCATTCACCATCCTTCAGTGCAGACTGGTGCGCCACGATCCCGGGAACAGTCATGTTGAGCGCCGTCACGACATCCACCATCGGCCGGCGGTTTTCCAGTATCGAGGAAACGAACTCATTCATGAGGTACCCGTGAGAGCCGCCGTGCCCGCCAGGCAGAACTCCCGCAGGAAGAGGCGGACGGCGGACTTCAGGCAGGGTCTTTTCAAGGCCTTGGTACCGGTCTTTGAAGGATCCCTTCTGGCCGCGAATCCGCCCCATCTCCCCCTCGTGTCCGGGAGTGTCCCAGCTAACGGCCATTCGCGACGCCCCCCCCTCGCTGGTGCGCAGTAGTGCGATCTCGGTGCCAAAAGCATTTCGGTAGCGATTGTTCGATGGCTGAAGGTGTGCGATGCGGCTGGCCTGTGCCAAACAGGAGACCTCGGTGAAGCTTCCGCCGCTGACACCGACATAATAGGCGTTCGAATGAGTCGGATACCACTGAGGCGGCAAACCGACGCGCCACTCCTGATAGGAAGGTATCGGATTTTCCATGTAATGGAAGTACTCTCCCTCGGAATAGGCGAGCCGGCCGAAACCGCCCGCATCGTAAATCCGTCGCATGGCATACAGGTCTTCCCGAAAACAAGAGGTTTCGAACATCATGTAGTGGAGTCCGCTCTTCCTGACCGCCTCCATCAACCGGTCGGCCTGCTCAAGGGAGCCGAAGACGGCCGGGACCGCTGAGGCCACGTGCTTCCCGTGCGCAAGCACCTCGATGCAGTGTCGCGCATGGCTGGGAGCATCCGTGGCAACGAACACCGCCTCAATCTTCGGGTCCTTGACCAGTTCCTCGAGGGAGGGATAGGTTTTCGGGCACCGGACCGCCTTGGCCAACTCCGCGCATCGGTCGGGGAGCAGGTCGCTGACCGCGACGATTTCGACATTGGGGTGGTGCTGGAAACTGAAGTCGGCACCGAAGCGGCTGTAGCCGTATCCGACGATGCCAACTCGGATTCTGCGATCGGAAACCGGATTCCGCTCTTTCTGGATTCCTGCGGAAACCGGAGATTTCTCTTCGCCCTGCGGCGGCTTTTGCTGGGCAGGGGCCGGTCGGGACAATCCTACGACAACGGCTCCGAACCCGACATTTTTCAGGAATGACCGACGTGCAGCGGAATCGACCATGGTGATTTTCGCTCCTTGTCCATGGCAGCCACGCTACACCGGAGGAGGTCCGACGTCAATCCACGCGGTAAATGGGGAAGTTCCTGGTGCTTCATGTAAGAGAGCTGCAAAGAGCCCCTCGGCTGCAAAGGTGCGAACCACGGAGATCGTGACGCAGCCTTTGGCCGCAACCAAATTAGACTGAGAGTTCTCAGTTCTCAGTTATCAGTATCAGTTCGCAGTCGCATGAGGAACTGCGAACTGATACTGAGAACTGCGAACTTGTTGCTTTCACCACCGTTTTCACGATTCAATAAATCTTGCCTGAAAAACAAGAATTTACAGATGTGATACTCAAAAGCCGCGAAGCTGTCTGTCCACGGATCATTGCTTCGCGGCCTTCGTGATATTGGCACCTCGAAAACCCTATATCCTTGGCATCGAGACCCCGGACCTATGCAACGACAACATCCTGTTTGGCGTCATCAAAGGTCACCCTGCGCCCGGTTTGGATGGCAGCGATGGTCATACAGAGCGCCACGGAATGGCTGTAACCGGCTTCTATGTCGGCATTCGGCTTTTTGCGATTCCGAACGCATTCCATCCAATTGCGCATGTTGGCTGAGGTATCCGGATCGGCACCGGTATTGGCAGCCGTTTCTATTTTCGCTGCGTCCTGCGCCAGCGAGTATTCCTGGAGCAGGTTGGGCTGCATTCCCATTTCATCGGCATAGCGCTTGGTCAACCCGCCATCGGAATTGACCACGTTTTTATCCAGGTCCAGCTTTCCGCCGTTGGAGAAGTAATACTCCTTGGTCGCCCCGGCTGAATTAGTCTGGCGTGAAGAATAAATCACCTGGAATCCTTTCGAAGGATCGTTGAGCGGCCCGTAATCGAACACGGCCGTCATCGTATCCCAGTTCTTGCGCCCATCCTTCCAAAGATAGATGCCGCCGTTGGATACAACGCTGCGCGGACGCCCCAATCCTGTGAACCAATGCACAGTATCGATCTGGTGCACCAGCCACTGGTCGGGGATGCCAGAGGAGTAGGGCCAGAAAAGCCTGAATTCCAGGTACTTCCTCGGATCGAAGGCCTCGAATGGCCGGTTCAGCAGGTAGCGCTTCCAGTCGGTGTCCGCTTCACGCAGCTGTTTGACGGTTGCTGGCCGTCGCCAGCGCCCCGGCTGGTTTACATTCCAGGTCATCTCCACGGCGATGATGTCCCCAAATTTGCCCGACTTGATGTAGTCGCAGGCCTTCTGATAAGGAGGCGAACTGCGCCGTTGCGTGCCGATCTGGACGATTTTGCCGGTCTCCTTGACCGCAGCTCTGATTGCCCGGGCATCATCCATACGGTTGGCCAGCGGCTTCTCGACATAGGCATCGCGGCCGGCTTTCACGGCTTCCGCACCTTGCAAGGCATGCTGAAAATCGGCCGTGGCCACAATCACGGCATCCACGTCTTTGCGTGCATAAAGTTCATCGTTGTTGCGAGCCATCTCCAGCTTCTTGCCGGTTAGTTTGCCGATCTCGGCAACTCCCGCCTCGCGGCGGAGGGACCAGATATCGGAGACGGCGACGAGTTCGAAATTCAGCTCACCGGAAGATTTGAGAAATGCGGGGATCAGCGCCCCTTTGCAGCGGTCCGAGTATCCCACGATTCCAACACGGACCCGGTCGTTGGCCCCCAGAATACTGGCATAACTCGACGCGCGGGAAGTGAGTGCCGCTCCCGCTGCAACTGAACCGGCCGCCTTGAGGAATTCCCTGCGGTTGGTATTCTGACTGGACAGCATATTGAACCTCCTCGGATAAAAAAATATTTTTGCGCAAACTCCTGACCCGGTCATGCCGGCTTGAGGATGCTGTAAACCGCCAGCCAGATCAACGCTATATTAAAGGAAAAACGGTTGCAGGAATAGCGGAGGATCCTGCAGATGCTTTGCCCCCGGGTTGTATTCTCCAGATGTTGCTTTCTAAAATAGTGTCACTATATTAATGCCCGACCGCTCGGGGAGCAGCTTAAGCCGCGGCTTCTCTAATTTCACTTTTCTGCTACTCTACTTTGTTGGCATTTTGCATTTCCGGAGGGGCGGGGGAGATCGGGGTGTTTTTTTGCTTCGGGTTTCGCGCACTTGCGCTGCGGTACGAAGGCAAAATGTTCAGCTCTGGGAAGAACCGTCTCCTGAAGAATAAAGAATTGCTGGAGTGAGATCCTGTGAATGCAGCGAGATCAATGCCTCTGAGGTGGATTGATTCCAAAACCAAGGGATCGCCCACGGCTGTTTACCGGCATGAGGACGGGCGCGAGTTTTTCCTGGCCAGCTCGGACAATCCGCTGGAAGAAGCCAGGTCGCTCATCCGCGATGTCCCCCGCAATGAACGAACCTTCTATATCGTGCTTGGATTTGGGATTGGTTACCATGTCAGGGAACTGTTGCGGGAAATGCCGCTAAATTCCCAAATCCTCGTGATTGAACCGGAATCGGCTTGTTTGAGCCGCCTCATGAAAAACTCAGATCATCCTCCACCGGTCTCGCTTTCTGACAGCCGTCTTCACTTCCTGACCTGCAGCGATCCCGGGGTGGTTCCGATTCATATGACCGATCGTATGGTCCGGCAGAGGCTTCTCTCCATCCAGATGATCACCCACGATCCTTCCATCCCAACCGCGGAAAACTTCTACTCGAAACTGATTGAGGATATTCCCCGGCTTTTTCCCTTGTGTTTTGAAAGCCACCGGAACTCGCTCGACCGGATGCTGGAAAATGATTTGCAGAATTTCTGGGCCAACCTGAAGCACAGCTGGCATTCGCCGCCGGCCGGTGACTTACGAGGGGCATGGCACGGCCGTCCCCTCCTGTTGGTCTCGCCGGGGCCTTCACTGGCCGGGGCGCTCCCGCTTTTGCAGAAAGCCGACCGGAACTACTTTCTCCTGGCTGCCGCACCTGCAGCTGGAATCCTTCTGGCCAAGCAGATCCGCCCGGATGTCGTGGTATCGGTTGATCCCTATGCGGCCAATCGTGTCCACTTTCAGGGATGGGATACATCCAATGTGCCGCTGGTTTATTACCATCGTATGTATCGTGGCATCCTGCCAGCCTATAAGGGCCCCAAAATTCATTTCGTCATGCAGGACGAACCACCACTCCCTCTCATCGGATTATCGGAAAGATCGGCATTCTGGCGGGGAGGCTCGGTAGCCTTTTCGGCCCTGCAGCTGGCTCATCTGCTTGAGGCGAATCCGATTATTTTTGCAGGGCAGGACTTCGCCTTCGCCGGTGGACATACCCATTGCGCGGGTTCAGCAACGAACAGCCAATACGACCCTCTGAACATGCCGGCAGATTTTTTCACCGTGCGGGGAGTGGAGGGTCATCCGGTTATTACCAACCAGAACTATAACTCCTATCGGCTCTACCTGCAGAACTACCTGAAAGATTATGCCCAGCTATGGCCAGGCGTTCAGCATATCAACACTTCGCCTTCGGGAGCTGAAATCCTGGGGACAGAGAGCCTGCCGCTGGACACCGTCCTGGATTCCTTGTCCGAACCTGCGGAAGAGCCTGGCTCCGACTTAATGCTGGGGTGGCTCGGGCCTCACCGGCCTCCTTCTCCGCCGGCACAAAAAGCAACGGTGAAACGATGGATGAATGAGCTTCAAAATCAACTCGAGCGTGCTGGTCACAGCGAAGATTTCGCGCGGGTGTTCAAGTCCTTTCGGGCTACTTCGCTCTACGCCCAGGCGGCCAAGAGTTACGAGGATATTTATTATCTTTACGATCTCCGGCGGGGCGATGAGCAGGACTCAACCCGAAATGAATTCCTGAACCGGTTCAAGGCACACCTGCGCGGGGTACAAGAAGACCTTCGCAGTTTGCATGCCGTTCTTTGAGTCTCCAAACGATGGGCGGGGTTCATGGCTCCATCACATAAATGAGACGACATGTCATGGGAGCCAGATAGCAGCCTGCGGGCTAAAATGTTATCTTCTTTATCAATGCGGGTAGATGGCGGACCAAGCCTTCACCTGAGATTGGATATGATGTGATGGATTGGACTATTGCAGTCATTGCCGTAGTTGCTGTTGCAGTTCTCTTCCTTTTCAAGCGCATGTCGATGCTATCCGAGGAATCGGCCCGCAGACTGCTCGCGGAAGGAGCTCTGGTCATCGACGTGCGTTCCCCAGAAGAATTTCGCGATCGGCAGGTGCCCGGCGCTGTCAACATCCCGCTCAGCCAAATCAAAGAGGCTTTGCCCAAGCGCGTCCCCAATCACAGCACGCCGCTGTTGCTGCACTGTCTGAGCGGCACGCGCAGCGGCATGGCGAAACAGCAGGCTGAAATCGATGGGCTATACGAACGTGCACAATCTGGGCTCCTATAGCCGAGCAAAAAAAATCGTGGAGAGCCAGAAAAAATAGGGAATTTGAATTGGATGGTCTTTGCCGAGCTTGATTTCAGCGTGTCCACAGCAGCCTGCCCCTGCCGCATCCAATATTTGCAGATTGAACCCATCGCCTGATCCAACCCGATTTGCGGACTGACAGCAGAGAAGCGCAGTGTGTCTGCTGTCACAAACTACTGTAACCCGATCGCTCCGCATTCACGACATATTGTCCTAGAACAGGAAAAACCAGCATCGAGAGGTGCTGCGAAAAAAAAGGTTTTCCTTACTGAGGAGGAATGTCCTATGCGTCAGCCCAATCAACGGTGTGGAGTCCCAGCGGCGCTGATGAATTTGAAAAATCTCGCGGCACTGCTCTTTGCATTCTGTTTCCTGGTCAGCGGCGTTTGTGCCCAGAACCGTTACTACATGCCGCAAATTGCTAACGGTCGCGACAGCGCCGGAACTTACAAGACAACATTCGTTCTAAATAACAATTCTGCCACCAAAGCCACCGCTACCTTGCAGCTTTCCGATGATAACGGCAACCCGCTGGCAATAACGATTGGCGGGAATTCCGACAGCCGCTTTGTCATTCAAATGCCCGCCGGAGGAACTCAACTACTCCAGACCGACGGCCTGGGAAGCCTGGCAAGCGGCGCCGCCAAAATTGATTCAACGGCGGCCATCGGAGTTTCATCCATTCTCAGCATTTATGATTCGAACGGGAACTGCAGAGCCGAAACAGGGATTGGTAGCTCCGAACCAATGTCCAGTTTCGTGTTTCCTGTGGATACAACGGGCGCATTCAATACCGGTCTGGCGCTTTACAACATAAATGATTCCAGTGTCACTGTGACGATGACCTTGCGCAGCACAACCGGACAGCAGGCTGCTTCGCCGGTAGTACTGACGATGGCTGCGCATCGCCACTTCGCAAGATTCGTTTCCGGTGCCGGGCAACTCTTCCCGCAGATAACAAATTTCCAGGGCACACTGTTGGTCCAATGCTCCGAACCCATTGCTTCATCGGTGTTGCGGCAAAATACCACGCCGCTTTCCTATACGTCCCTTTCCGGGATATCGACAGCATCGACGCAGAAAATAATGAATCTTGCTCAAGTGGCCAATGGTTCCTTTGGAAGCGGGGGATATAAAACCTCATTCCTCATTTTCAATATTTCCGCGGTCCCGGCCAACCTGACCCTGAGCCTGACGAATGACAGAGGCAGACCATGGAAGGTGCCCATTACTGGTCGGGGGGAAGACGACAAGTTCACAATCTCCAACCTGGCGTCGGGCGCTTCCCTGTTCCTCCAGACTGAGGGTTCCGGCGAATTGACAACCGGCGGAGCCACGATAACCTCCGATGTCCCGGTGGGAGTTTCCGGCATCTACACACTTGTGGACTCCCGGGGATCCTTTCAAACTGAAACGGGGGTTGGATGCTCGCCAACCCTGACATCGCTGACCCTTCCCGTCAGCATTTCGGGCAGCTTCGACACCGGTGTCGCCTTTTTCGGGGTGAGCGGCTCCAATGCCGCGCTCACCTTCCGTCTGCGGGATGCCGGCGGAATGCCTGTCGGACAGAGCATTTCAGGGAATCTGCCTGCAAGCGGCCATATGGGAGTTTTCGTATCCCAACTTTTCAACGGCATAGAAAATTTCAAAGGATCGCTTTCCGTTTCTTCAACCACAGGCATAGCGGCGCTCACCTTGCGCGTGAACACTTCCCCGATTTCCTTTACCACCTTTCCGGTCACGGCGGGAATCCCGAGTTCAGCCGGCGGCGCCAGATTCACCATTGCAGAAACCATCTCAGATCAGGCTCAGAGCACAACCCTCGCCTTCTCGGGCCTGGCGATGATGACCGGTAACCTCGAAGCTCAGTCCTTTTTCCCGCCGGGCAAAGTGGCCGACTACACCGGTTTTCAGTATCTGCGCGACAATGATCCCGACAATATGGGCCACAACACCAGCTTCCTCACCCGCATCGCCAACAACGTGATCTTCCTCTTGGACGACAGCCAGTTTGCCAAACTGAAGACTCTGGCCATCGCACAGCTCCAGCAGATCGACCTGTACGGGTATAAGCGCTTCCCCCTGATGAAGGCCTTCCGCAGGGTTATGAACAGTGAAATCCCTGCCGGGTCGGCCGGATTGAACCTGAACGCCGTAAAAAAGGCCTCACGGGAGCTCTATATCCTGGACGGCCAGATCAGCTATGACCGAGCCGTGCTCTATGCCGCCATAATCCGGTCCCTGGACAGCACTCAAAAAGCCTACCTGGACGCGATGAAGGGCAAAGGCTGGAACTCCTGGCCTGATATCTCCGAAGCTCAGGTTCAAACCAGGATGAGGAGCCTGCCCCAGGGCACTGCCGTTGCGGTGATGACCTATGCCAGCGACCTGTTCAGTTGGTATGCGGGCTCCGTCGAAGCTGACGTCTACTTCTGCCCCGAGCGCCAGGGAACCTACTATGGCTCTTTTTATATCAAGGATGCTCCTGCCATCGGCCATGAAGGATACGGCATCAATGAGCAACTGACAGCCACGGCCGGGTCTGCACTTTGCGACAGCAAGCAAGGCTATGTAACGGAAGCTCAGGCAGCCACAATGACGAGCCTGGTAGACAGACAGAGAAACAATCTCTACGCCTCCACAACCTCGAATATCGTCTCGGTCCGGACGGAAATCGCCACATTGCTGCGTGACTTGCTCACCACGACGAGCTCACCCGACACGATCAAAGCCAAGGTCCTGGCACTATCGGGAACTTACGGCGATCTGGACGGCGAAAACAATTATTACTACGCCAGCGTTTTCGCCCAAGTCTACAAAACGCTGAGCACGGAGCAGAAGACCAAGCTGGCAGGCCTGCGAAAATCGATCATGTCCGGGACGTACTCCGACGGCACTGCCTTTGATTTTTCCACTTGCTCCACCCCATTCCTCTATTCCAGCGTCATCACGGATGTCAGCCAGCTGGCACCCTATTTGAGCAATACTGACTTTCTATTTTTCGAGCCCTAAGTTTATTTGCTCCAGATATTTAACCGCGAGGACCTTGAGGACTTCAATGGCGGAAAAGCCCTTAGGGTCTTCGCGGTTTTTGTGGTTCAATCTGCCATTGGTTCTTTGAGGCAATTTTTCTCAATCAGATGTAAACCTTATGGGACCATATTTCGACAATATGGGTATGAAGGTCGCGACTGCCGTCCTGGAGAGTGGAGGATCCCTGGCCCGCATGATGCCCATCGATTTCGGAGCCTGGATGCTTGCGGAGCAAAAGCGGATCTTCCTGCTCTGTTTTCGTGTGCTTCGAAACAGGGACGAAGCCGATTCGGCCACCCAGGATGTTTTTGTGGAAGCCTATCGGGCATGGGAGCGGTCCGGTGACAACGCCATTCAGGAACCGGCCAAATGGCTTACGCGGGTTGCGCTCAATACCTGCTATGACTGCCTCAGATCGAAGCGATGGAAGTTCTGGCAAAGGCGGATTTCCGGTGAAAACGAAGATATCGTTTTCCGGTCGAAACCAGCCGGAGGTCTGAGCCCTGAAGAGGCTCTGATCGGCCGCGAACTTTCCGGACGGATCCGCGATTCGCTTCACAGGCTCTCGGTAAGACAGAGATTGGTTTTTGTTCTCAGATTTGAAGAAGATCTCAGCCTGGCTGAAATCGCTGAAGCTCTAGATCTCGATCTGGGAACGGTCAAGGCGCACATGGCCCGAGCGATCAAAAAGCTTCGTGAGGAACTGAGGGGGCTTTATGTCCAATAACCACTACAGCGATGATGACCTGGTGGCCCGGCTTTACGGCCTCGGGCCCGCTGATGCGCACCTCGACAGCTGTGAGATGTGCAGGCAACGTTGGAATAAGATGCTGGAGCGACATCAGCTTCTGCACTCTACGGATATTGATGTCCCTGTGGAATTGCTCGCTGCCCAGAGACGCGCCGTTTACGCCCGGGTGGAACAGAAGCCCCGGAAGCTGCGAACCGCCTGGCTGCCGTTGCCGGTCGCAGCCCTTGTGCTGGTACTGCTGGTTTTCACCTTTTTCAAGCCGGCATTGCATCAGCAGCCCGCTGATGCAATTTCCGACGACGCTGCACTGCAGGATGTCTTCACAGTGGCATCCAGAACTGATCCGGCTGGCCTCGAGCCCGTCCAGTCCCTGTTTGAGGAGCAAAAATGAAGACGCGAGTGTTCTTGCAGCTTTCAATGTGCATTTTCCTGCTCCCCGCCATCGCCCCGGCGCAGGCAAAGCCTAACCGGCCGGAAATGTCCCGCTGGTGGGAACGCCCGGTGGTACGCGACATCGGGCTGAGCGCCGAACAGGACAAGCAGGTCCGGGATATCGTGCGCGAGTCCCGGGAACGGTTGATTCAGCTGCGTGCGGCTCTGGATTCCGCTGAGTCCGCGCTGGCGGATGAAATGGGCGAAGATAAAATCGACCCCAAAAAGGCAGACATGGCGATCGACCGGGTGATCACTGCCCGGGCGGAACTCCAGCGGGCCATAGCTCGCATGAGCTTGAAGATTCGGCTGATCCTCACCATTACGCAATGGCGTGAACTTGAAAAGCGGGAGGCCGATCAACCGCCCCCGCCGCAAGATCAGCCAAAACGCAAGGCAGAACCGGGAGATAAGCCACGCCCGCCTGCCCCTCCGCTCGAAAAAGACGGACAAGAAAACTGAATCAATCCATCATCCGGCGGAGCATAAACAGTCTATTCTCTCCACCTGGCATTGCCGGGGGACGCCAACCCATACCGGGGAGCGCGGACCCGAGGGTGGAACTCTGCCGAGGCAACCGATTGTGAAATCTTATGAAGCACGAGGATAGACCGCCAACTCGGGCCATCCTCATGCCCGAGCATCCACGCTCTCGAAGGAGGCCAAGGGAAATGCGATCCTTTACCGCATGCGTTATCGTCACTCTGTCTTTGATTGGATTTTACGGGAGTTCGCCCGCTCAGACCGCTGCGGGTCCGTCCATGGTTTTCATTCCTGCCGGTTCATTCAGCATGGGCGACCACCACAATTATGTGGATCCCGCACACCCGAGCGATGAAACACCGCTTCATACTGTCAGCATCAACGCTTTATACGCGGGGAAATACGACATTACGGTCCAGCAATACTGCGATTACCTCAACTCAGCCATATCGCAGGGATTGATTCGTGTGACGAGCGGCATCGTGTATGCATCGGGTGGAAGCGATGTTTTCTTCCAGACCCGCCAGGCCGACCAATACAGCCGCATCGATTGGGATGGCAGCCGGTTTTCGGCACTCGACGGGCGCGGCAATCACCCGGTTACCAGCGTGCTTTGGCACGGAGCCGCAGCCTACTCCAACTGGCTCAGCGCGCAGCAGGGTTATCAGGCCTGCTACAACACTTCGACCTGGGCATGTGACTTCACCAGGAACGGCTACCGCCTGCCCACAGAGGCCGAGTGGGAATACGCCGCCCGCGGGGGCCAATATAATCCCTATTACAACTTCCCTTGGGGTAACGACATAACGATGTCGAAGGCGAACTTCCCCGGCTCAGGGGATCCCTATGAATCCGGCGCCCTCCCCAACACCACCCCCGTCGGATTCTATAATGGGGAACTGCGTCGCAAATCCGACTTCAATTGGCCGGGCAGCCAGGAAACCTATCAAACGTCGGACGGTTCTAACGGTTTCGGCCTCTACGACATGGCGGGCAACGTCTGGCAGTGGTGCAACGACTGGTATGGGCAAAGCTACTACGCTTCGAGCCCGTCCTCCAATCCGACCGGGCCTACGACCGGAACCCCCATGCCGGACGGCAAGCCCTATCGCGTCCTGAGAGGCGGAAACTGGTATAACGGCGACGGTCTGGATCCGGGGCATGCGCGCGTTTCCAACCGGGATCCCGCATATTATCGGGGACCACAGGATCCCAACCACCCTTATTACCATGTGGGATTCCGCGTGGTAAGAAGTAATGTAACCGCCAGCACAACTACAAGCACTCAAACGGTGGGCCTGTTCGTCAATGACTCCAGAGCCTGGGAAGGTTACACCCTCATCGCCCCCAAGCATTACGGTAGCACTTACCTGATCAACAACCAGGGCAGGCTCGTTCATTCCTGGTCGGGCAGCAAATACGAGCCGGGACAGTCGGTCTACCTTCTGGAGAACGGCAACCTGCTGCGCGCATGCATGGTCAAAGGCCAGTTAAGTTCCGGAGGAGGCGAGGGCGGACGGGTTGAGGAATACGATTGGGACGGGAACCTGGTGTGGCAGCTGGATTACTCCACCAGCCAATACACCCAGCACCACGACATCAAACCGCTTCCCAACGGCAACATCCTGATGCTGGTCGTGGAAAAGAAAACCTACGATGAGGCGATTGCCGCAGGGTTCGACCCGAGCAAGTTCCAGTCGCAGATCCAGCAGCAGGGATATATGCTCCCCGACTCGGTCATAGAAATTAAACCGACAAGGCCGTCGGGGGGAACCGTTGTCTGGTCGTGGCATGTTTGGGACCACCTGATCCAGGACTACGCATCATCCAAAGCGAATTACGGCAGTGTGGCAGCCCACCCTGAACTGATCAATCCGGCTGCCGACGGGGGGCAGATCCCTTCCTTCTGGAACCACATGAATGCGATCTACTACAACGCAGCCTTCGACCAGATTATGCTCAGCGTCCGGGGAAACAGCGAAATCTGGGTCATCGATCACAGCACCACCGATGCGGAAGCTGCGGGACATTCAGGAGGAAAATATGGGAAGGGGGGAGACCTGCTATACCGATGGGGCAATCCGATCATGTATCGCGCCGGCACGAAAAGCGATCAGAAGCTCTTCCAGCAGCACGACGCCCAATGGATAGACGCCGGATACCCCGGCGCCGGAAATATCCTGGTATTCAACAACGGGCTCGGTCGCAACTATTCCACTATTGACGAATTCACTCCGCCGGTCGACTCCAAAGGGAATTATTCCTATACCAGCGGTTCGGCGTTCGGCCCCAAAGATTTCGCCTGGACCTACAAGGCAAACCCTCCGGCCTCACTTTATGCCGAGGCGATCTCGGGAGCACAACGGCTGCCGAATGGAAATACACTGATCACCGATGGCACACACGGGACATTCATAGAGGTTACCGCCGGCGGGGAGACGGTCTGGAAATATGTCAATCCTGTCGTACTCACCGGCCCGCTGGCGCAATCGGCCACAATACCCGCTGACCCGGCACGAGCCGGCGAATTCATGAACGCCGTGTTCCGTGTCCGCCGATATTCCCCGAATTACGCCGGGCTTGTAGGCCGCACTCTGACTCCCGTCGGAACCATCGAACTGAAAGGCTACAGCAACACCAACTATTTCCCCCACGTCGCCTCCGACGGCACATGGGAAACCGAAATAGCACTCATCAATACCAGCGCCGATCAGACAGTCACCGGGATCTGGAGACCGTTTACCAATGACGGCCGCCAGCTGGACACACAGCAGATCTCCCTGGCTCCGCGATCAAGACGCGAGATCATTATCGGCAGCGCATTGGCAAATGCAAAGTTGACCGGGTATGCCCTCTTTGAAGCGGATTCGGCTTCTTTAGCCGGCTATACCAAGTTTTATGTGCCGGGGAAATACCGGACCGCGGTTCCGTCCATTTCGACCGCAAGTTCGGGAAATCTCTTTCTGTCTCATATCGCTTCAGACGACCTCTGGTGGACCGGAATGAGCCTGGTCAATACCACTCAGTCGAGCAAGACGGTGACGATTCAATTCGACAACGGCGAATCCCGGACCGTCACGATAGGCGCCTTATCCCACAATGCCCTCCTGTTGGAAAGCCTATTCGGCAGCAAGCCGCAGCCCAACATACATTCGGCCGTGCTGAAAGATGCGGCAGGAATTGTGGGAGTGGAGCTTTTTGGCAGCGGGAGTCAGTTGGCGGGTATCCCCCTGACCAACGACACGTCGACCGTTGTTTATTACCCCCACATCGCCGCCGACTCTCACTGGTGGACCGGTGTTCTTGCCTTCAATCCTGGAGAAGAGGCGGGCGACCTGGTCCTTACACCTTACAATGAAGATGGCCGGCCCCTGATAACTTTGAGCCGCTCCCTGCTGGGCAAATCGAAATACATAGGGACAACAACGACGCTGGGATTGCCCGCGAATGCGGCGTGGTTCCAGATCGAATCAACCAAGCCCATCTCCGGATTCGAATTATTCGGCGCCCAACAGGAAAGCCTCCTAGCAGGATTTCCGGGAACTGGTTTGAAAAGCAGGAATGCTGTCTTTCCCAAAAAAGAAAGGGCAGGCTGGACAGGCATCGCCCTGGTCAACCTGGAGAATGATCCGGCGACGGTTTCGTTAAACGCCTATGACGACGCCGGAAGTGTCGTAACCTCCAACACCTTCAGCCTGGGAGCTCACGCCAAGATGTCGAAATACGCCCAGGAATTCTTCGTGCAGGATATCGCCAGAGCCACTTATTTCAGCTATTCATCCGATAAGTATCTGGCGGGATTCCAGCTCAATGGTTCGACAGACGGGACCATGCTGGACGCGCTCCCGGCCCGGTTGGAGAAGCAAGGCGCACCTGAAACCCAAAGCCCAAAACAGCAGCGGAGCTGAAGGCCCGAAGGGCCGGAAGAGAATAGCCGGGGGCGCGAGCCCCCGGATTGATTTGTTCTCCGGACGAGCCCCGAAAGGGGCGACAGGATGAATCTACTCCTGTTTTGATGGCATTCTAATGACCCATCCGTTTTTGGAAATAGGCAATCATCTCCTCCCGGTGGTTGTCGGTCCGGGACGGCACATTCGGTTGCCGGATCTCCGGAGCGTTTTCATCCAGATAGGGTTTGGCTGCAACATCTTGCGGGCGCCATGCAGCGATGGCCCGTATAAGTTCGCTTATCTCCCGATGGAACCGGGCATCGCCGTAGAGGTTGTTGATTTCGAACGGGTCCGCATCCAGATCGAAGAAGAGCGACCTCTCTGCCGGTTTGCGTAAAATCAGCTTGTACTGCTTCGTGCGGGCCATCCATTGGCCGGCGCTTTCCGAAAAAACAACCGTTCTTCGTGCTGACGTAGCCAGATTCAAACCGCGCATCCCCGCACCAGGCCGCAGGCCAGCCTGGTGTAGTATGGTTGGCGCCAAATCCACCGTACTGGCCAGAGTGGTGTCCACCCGGCCGCGCGAAACACCCCGGGGATATTTAATGATGAGTGGCACCTTCACAACCGGGTCGTACATGAGATTGCCCTTTAAGAGGAGGTGATGGAACCCCATGTAATCCCCATGATCGGAAGTAAAAACAATGAGAGTGTTGTCGTAAAACCCCTTCTCTTTGAGAATACGCACCATTCGGCCGACGTGGAAATCGATCTGGGAAATGCTGGCATAGTAAAGAGCCGTAACGATTTTCAGCGCCCCCGCTGTGAGACTGGCGTGGGGGAAGTATCCTGCGCTGGTTTCGATGTCCCGCGCCAAAGGCTCCTCCGTCCAGCCGGGCAGGAGCGAGATTTGCGAGGGATCGTATTTGGAATCCCAGGGAGCCGGCGGGTCAAAGGGATGGTGCGGCTTGATGAAGCCGACCATCAGCAGGTTTCCCGATGGCGTCCAACGCCGCAGGGACTGAATGGCCCTCTCCGCAATCCATGTCGTTGAATGGTGCTGTTCCGGAAGGTTTGAACGGCGGGCCCCGAAGGACTGCCAATACTCTTTTGTTGCTTTGGCGCGATATTCCGAACGTTGATCTTCAAGATCGAGTGCGTCGACCAGGTCCAGGGATTTCAAGTAGCGGTGATAATCATCGTCAAATCGCCCGGGCCCATCCTGCTCCGCCAATTCCAACTCCTCGAATCCGACATCCAGGTAGGTCGGGGTAAAATGCATCTTCCCGACGGCTTTGGTACGGTACCCAGCCTTCTTGAGAATGGAAGGAAAGGTTTCAGTCCCCGGCCGGAGCGTCGCGCGGTTGCTGGATCCCTGGTGCTCGTGGGTCCAAAGGCCCGACAGGAAGGAATAGCGCGACGGGGTGCAAACAGGGTAGGGACAGAAAGAATTCGTGAAGCGCACTCCTTCACTCGCAAGCGCGTCAATGGCCGGGGTGCGGATTTCGCGGTTGCCATAAGCGCCGAGGCATTCCAAACGATGCTCATCGGTGTGAATGATCAGGATGTTGGGCTTTGCCGCGGCGTCCCCGGACTTCCGTCCGCCTCCCAAAACAGTCGCTGCGCCGGCGGCCGCTGCCTGTTGGATGAACTTGCGCCTATCTGTTTTCATCGCGATTTCCCGAAATACATGCAGCCAATTGAGCTGCTCATTCACAAATTCTAATAAAAGAGCCACAGACCGCTTTTGTATATCACAACGGGCAGTTTTTTGGCCGTTTACTTCCGCCATGCAGTTATCCGGGAAAACAGGGACGCCACCCAACTGCAGCTGCTGGAATGGGCCGGGAATCTAATGATGCTGAAATGCATGTAATTGGGCAGCGTCCAATTTCCCATATTTTTGGATCCGCCTGTAACCCTGGATGTTCGATTTTACGACAATACAACCAGACTGCCTGAGTGGAAGACTCAATGAGGAAAAGCCTGATCGTTTTGCTCGGCTCGGGGAACCCAGCTGCCGTAACCGTACAATATCTGGGAGACGACGGCATGCCTCTTTCTGTGGGTGGAAGTCGAAAAGGCAATGCATCCAATTCGAATTCCAACCTTTCAGCGATTACGACTGCTACAATTTCTCGGGAGAAAAAATGAAGAAACGCACCCTGATTCCCCAGCTTCTGGCTCTGTGGTCCGGCATAACCGCCCTTTCATGGCTGCTTGCAGCATCCGACATCTTCATAGATACGGAGCTATTGGGCCGTCCGACAGGCACCTCCATTACGGTCAATGCCCTCGCCCGCAAGGATCTCGAAGTTTATTTTGAATACGGACCATCGACCGGCAGTTATGTTCTCCAGACCGATACGAATAAATATCCTGCAGAAACCCCGATAGAGGCTGTAATGGACAGGCTCGAGCCTGATAAGCAGTATTACTACCGGATGCGCTATCGAGAAACCGGAGCCACGGTTTTTTCAGCCGGGGAAGAACACTCCTTTCATACCCAGAGGCCACGCGGCAGCACATTCACTGTCGCCATTGAAGCCGACCCGCACATGGATGAAAACTCCGATCCGGAAACCTACCGTCTGACGATGCAGAACGTGCTCTCGGAAAAACCGGACTTCCAGATCGACCTGGGCGACACCTTCATGTCCGACAAACTTTCCCAGCCCACTTATAAGGCGGTCCAGGACCGTGCGCTCCTTCTCCGATCGTATTACGATATCAATGGGCATTCGGTCCCGCTGTTCCTGACCCTGGGAAACCACGAAGGTGAATGGGGGAGCCGCTTGACCAACTCGGCGGAAAACCTGCCGGTGTGGGACACGCTGATCCGGAAACTTTACTATCCCAACCCCTTCCCGGACGGATTTTATAGCGGCGGCAGCAGGGAGGAAAAATATGTGGGATTGCGCGAGAGTTACTACGCGTGGGAATGGGGTGACGCGCTCTTTGTGGTCCTGGATCCTTATTGGTACACGGTGCAATCGCCGGATTTGAGCGGGGACTGGTCGCTTACTCTGGGCCGTGAGCAGTATGCGTGGCTGAAAGCGACTCTGGAAGGCAGCCGAGCAACTTTCAAGTTCGTTTTTTGCCACAACCTTGTAGGTGGATGGAACAAAAACGGCACGGGCCCCATGCGCGGTGGAGTTGAGGCGGCCAAATACCTGGAATGGGGCGGCTACAACCTGGACGACACCTGGGGCTTCGACAAGGCTCGCCCTGGCTGGGCGATGCCGATACATAAGCTGCTGGCCGCCAACAATGTGACCATCTTCTTCCATGGCCACGACCATGTCTATGCGAAGCAGGATCTGGATGGGATCGTTTATCACGAGATTCCGCAGCCCAGCGCAAGAAATACCGAATTGGGCAATCGGGCGGCTTCTTATGGCTATACCCAGGGCAAGCTCCTGGGCGGAACCGGTCATCTGCGCATGCGCGTGTCCCCCAGCGAAGTAACGGTGGATTATGTCCAGACCTGGACACCTCAAAATGAAACAGGCAGCCGGAAAAACGGACTGGTCGCGGACTCCTATACGATTGCTGCAAAAAACCGGACCAAGGCAAACCTGTCCGTTGCTGGCGGAGGTGCGGCAGACACCGCCACCGCCGGCGCAGCCTCCCCGCTCCAGTCAGGCTACGCAACCACGGCCATCGCCTCCGGCAGTGCGCCTTACGGAAACGCCGTCTTCAGCTTCGCACGCAATGGAACCACCGTAAGCGAAGCCGCCGTTCCCGCTTCACCGCCCGCTTCCGCCTCCAGGATCTTCGTCGACTGCGCCCTCCGTGTCGCTTCCGGCCCCGAACGCCTCCGCACCGCGCCCGTCGACATCTATACCGGAATCGCCGTCGTCAACCCCGGCTCCGCCGCCGCCAACATAACCTACACCCTGCGCAGCCTCGACGCTGAACCCCTTTCCGTCGGACACGGCACCCTTGCCGCAGGCGCACAGCGCGCCCGATTCCTTCACCAGCTCCAGGACCTCGCCCCGGATTTCACACTCCCGCCCGGCTTCGCCTCCACTACACGCTTCGGCTCGCTCGAAATCTCCTCCGATCAGCCGCTTTCCATCGCCGCCCTCCGCATGACCGTCAACCAGCGCGACGATTCCCTCTTTACCACCGTGCCCGTCGCCGACCTCTCCCGCTTGCCTTCTTCCTCCACCGTCTTCTTCCCCCATGTCGCCGACGGAGACGGCTACGTCTCCACCTTCATTCTCCTCAACACCTCCAGCTCGCCTCAAACCGGCCTCCTGCGCTTCCTTACCGATACCGGCTCGCCACTCACCATTCACCAGGTAGGCGGTACTGCTGACTCCTCTTTCCGCTACAGCATTCCTCCCGCCGGCACATTCCTCTTCCAGACCGACGGCTTCTCCACTTCCCTGCTCTCCGGCTCTCTCCAACTCATCCCCGACTCGGGCTCCACTTCCCCCGTCGGCGCCGGCATCTTCAGCAGAACCAGCAACGGCTTCCTCGTCACCGAATCCGGTATCCCCTCAGCTTCGCCCGGCACTCACGCCCGCATCCATGTCGACATGACCAACGGCCATGATTCGGGACTCGCGATCGCCTCCACCTCTTCGTCCGACCTCCCCGTCACCCTCCGCGCCTTTCAGAGCGACGGCTCGACCGCCGCGGGATCCCAGGCCATTACCCTCACCGTCCCCGGCAACGGCCATACAGCCGCTTTCGTCCGCCAGTGGATCTCAGGATTGCCCGCCGATTTCAAAGGCGTGCTCGATATCTCCGCCCCCGCTCCCTTTGCCGCCCTTACCCTGCGCGCCCTCACCAACTCGAGGCAGGATTTCCTCATCACCACCTTCCCGATCGCCGACTGGACCCGACCGGCACCGGCCCCTGTACTCTTCCCCCACCTCGCTGATGGCGACGGATACAAAACCGAATTCATCCTCCTCAGCGCCGGCGACCCCGCCGCCGCTACCCTCAGCTTTTTCGGACAGGATGGATCCCCCCTCGCCGTGGGGAAGTAAGAACAAAAAGAGATTCGCGTCAAAGCTCCGCCTCAGGCGCATCCGAGCTATAGTCTTGTGGGTCCGGGATTCATCCCAGGCTTGCCTAAATTAATCCTTCCTCACAGCCTCAGAATCTTGTGGGTCCGGGCTTAACAGGGTGTCCAACGGTTGCCAATATCGGTAAAAATGCACCTGCAGAGTCCTTTGTTTTCATAAAGGAGTTTTAGCCAAAAATCAACCGTTGGACGCCCTCTGAAGCCTGGACCACATGTACAAAGATAAAAGGCATTTTGCTTGGACAGCAGAATGCCAACCTGGTTTGAAATAGCAGCAAAATCCGAATGAAAAGCCTAGTAAAATAAGCATCTGCCCAGAATGAATCCGGCTAATTTGGACTGCACTGGGATTCATCCGGGACAGTGGACTGGAAACTCAGCCATCCGCTGGACAGTAACGCGCAAGCGAGGGACCATTCCAAATCTGAGGCGCAATTCTCGGAGCACTCGATGACCGCTGGATCTGAGGCGAAGAGGCCGGGCCGGTTATTCCGCGTGGCGCGGATGCTTGCTCTTGTCATCCTGCTCTGCGCCGCGCTTATTTACTTTTTCTACATTCTCCCGTTTTGGGGCGTCCCGTTTAACCGTTCCCGCCATGGCCGGGTGCCGCTGACCCCACCCTGGGCGCTGGAATGCTGGCTTTGGGAAGACGATGTCAACACTGCCGCCCGCGTGAACGAATTGCTGGAGGGTTACGCCAGATACGATTTACCGGTGCGTACCATTCTGATCGACAACCCCTGGAGCTGGCGCTACAACGATTTCAAGGTGGATGAGAATCGCTATCCTGATCCTGCGGACTATTTCCGGCAACTCAAGAGCCAGGGATACAGGATCGTGTTGTGGATGACCTGCATGGTCAACAGCCAGAATAAAGATACGCTCATCAAGGAAGCATCAGATTTCTACGAGGAGGCTCGATCCAAAGGATATTTGGCGGGCGACGGCTTCCAGTTCCGCTGGTGGAAGGGCAAGGGGGGCTTCATCGATTACAGCAATCCCAATGCGATGAAGTGGTGGCAGGAACTTCAGCAGCAGGTTCTGGATTGGGGTGTGGACGGATGGAAGTTGGATGGGACCGATACGTTCTTCTCAGGGAGCATCCTGAAGATCCCAGTTCCGTTCAATCGCACTTATTCGGGATGGATGACCACGCGGCAATACATGGATCACTACGCCCGTGACGAGTACCGGCACGGCTTGAGCCACAATCCGGAGTTTGCCATCCTGGTCCGCGCCATGGACCAGCGATGGAGCCACCCGGAAGGCTTCTCGCCCATCGATTCCGCTACGGTGACCTGGGTGGGCGACAACAACCACACCTGGGGGTTTGAGGACCGGGGCATTCAGGGAGCCATCTCGGACATTCTCGCGAGCGCAAAGTTGGGTTATTGCGTCATCGGCAGCGATGTGGCCGGCTACCATGGCAAAAGTAATCCCGAGGATGTCGGGCCAGCCACGGCGGCTTTGCTGGGGTCCTGGTCCAAGCCTGCGAGCGGCCAGGCCATGGCGCCTGGCCAGTTCGGTACTGCCTCTGACAATGACATTGCGCCCAACGTTTATATTCGCTGGGCTGAGTTCTCGGCCTTCTGCGGCCTTTTCCTGAACGGAGGACACGGCGAACGGCGTTTGTGGAAACGCTCCCTGCCGGAGCTGGAAATCATCCGCAAGTTCTCGTGGCTGCATACCGAGCTGGTGCCCTACATGTATTCGTATGTGGTTGAGTGTCACAATGGCGCACCGCCGCTGATTCGGCCGCAGGGAAAGGGCAAGTTCCATTATCTATTCGGTAATGAACTGCTGGTCGCGCCGATTTATGCCGACAGGCTCAACTGGACTGTATCGCTGCCACCGGGCCGTTGGCGTTATCTATTCCACGACGATAGGGTCCTCCCGGGACCGGCGGAGATACCCCGGGAGTTTCCACTTGATGAATACCCGGTCTTCGTCCGCGAGGGCGCAGTCATACCGATGAAAGTCAGCCGGCCTTACGCAGGATTCGGAGATGGCGGTTCAGCCGGTTTCACGACATGGCTGGTTTATCCGGACGAACCAAAGCAAATTCACGCTGTGGCATCCCGAATCACATCCGAAGCCAGAGGCAACCACTCTCAAGGTGGATTCCGGCCCGACGCTCAGGCTTGAGTTCTCCGGCCGGCATGAGCCGCACATCCTCCGCATTTTTGCGCAGAACAAGCCGGCGCACGTGCTCCTGGACGGAGGGAAACTCACGGAAGGTGCCGCATGGCGGTACGACTCCACTCAACACCGACTCATCATCAAGACCCGCGACTACGACCGGGGCAGCTATGAAATCATCACCCAACCGGAAGGCTTGCCCTCCAGGTAAAGCGGCAGTGCTCTTGGCAGGATTATAAGTAACTACCATCTTCATATTAGAGGGTCACTTTTATGATATCATGGTGACTATTGAGTGAAAACCGGAGGGAAAATGATATCCGTAGGCATAAAGGAGCTGAAGGCAAAGCTGAGCGGGCATCTGGATCAGGTGCGCCGCGGCATGGAGATCGTCATAACGGACCGCGGCCAGGAAATTGCTAAAATCATCCCTCTATCCCGCGAGCGGAGTGCTGTCAGGGGGATGACGGCCTCCGGCACAGCGACCTGGGCGGGCGGCAAACCCGTAGGACTGAAGGGAGTGAGAGTGAAAGGCGGGCCATTGTCCAAAACCGTTCTTGAGAATCGCAGATGATTCTATATCTCGACACCAGCAGCCTGGCGAAGCTCTATGTCACGGAAGCCTCCTCCGACCTCGTGCGAAGCTGGGCAGACGAAGCTGAGATACTCGCGACCTGTCGCATAGCCTTTCCGGAGATGATCTCGGCGCTCAACAGACGCTTCAGAGCCGGTCATTTGACGAAATCCGAATACGGACTGATCTCCAGGACCTTCGCCGAAGAGTGGCGACAGTTTGCGGTGATTGATTTCGACGAGATCCTGGCGGGCCGTCTGGCTGCAAGCCACGGTTTGCGCGGCTTTGATGCCGTGCATCTTTCTGCCGCCCTGCGGCTGTTCTCCGGTGGAAATAGTCCTGCCGTATTGTTTTCATCCTTTGATGACAAGCTGAATCAGGCCGCCGCAGCGGAGAAAATGGAGGTTCTGCTGCCGAGGCGATAGCGGGCGGGCACTTTCCATAATCCGGGGACATAAGGTCTCCGTCTATGCCCTAATCCCACAGCCATGCTTTTCCTCTCCGAGAGTCCAGTTGGAAATCAGGGTGCAGAGTCTTAATCCTGGAAGTCGTCGCATCGTTTCCGCGGGCCAAATCCGGAAAACCAGGGACACTTCCCTATTTTGCAGTTCCAGGAGCGATGCATCAGGCTCCGCGATTCATCCCTAATAGGGGGGAGTCCCCAGTTTTCCTGGAAGGGAACCAGCTCTGGACTTCGTACCCGGCCAGCAGGTGGAGTAGCCAGGCCAGGGGCGCCGGGTAGTGCGCCACGTAGCTGACGAGGTAATAGACGAGAGGGAATGTCGCGAGAGGGATGAGCAGCGCCGCCCGGCCGGGAGCGTCGAGCGTCGGCAGGATGCGTCGCAGACCGAGGACCGCAAGCACCGTCACCGCCGTGAAGAGCGCGGCCAGCCAGGGGTAGCGCAGTTGGCCGCACCAGAAATGAAGAAAGCGCATCAGGGTAAGGCGCAAGAATTCGGCAGGATGATTTCTGATCCACGAGAGGGCCTCGTTCCTGGCCCGCCGGTTGTACTCCCCTTCTCCCAGGTCTCGCACCTGGCGGGCCTCTTCCAGGTTCTCGCTGGGGTGGCGTAAGGTGCCGTCGCGGGCAAAGCTAACCTCGATGTCTGCATCGGCTCCCGGGTGATTGGCGATGCGGAGCTCCAGGCCGAAATTGCTGCGGATGAAAAAGAACCCATGGAGGGCCGCGTAATTGCGCCAAGTCCAGGGAACGCATGCCAAAATGGCGCCCGCAGCGATGCATGTGGCGAGGAGCCACTTGCGCTGGCCGCGCCTCCACCGGAGTTCGAAGATCAGGTTGCCCAACACGACGAGGAGCAAGGGGGGCAATATGTGAAACGCCGCGCCGCACGCCATTCCGAGCAGCAACGAGCCCGCGCCGGAAAGGCGATCCGCGGTCCATCGGCTGAGAAAGGCGATCATCAGCATTCCAAACACCAGGGACGCATGGGCCGTGGCCCCGAGGCCGATGGCTTCGCCCAGACCTTCCAGCGGAATGAGTGCGCAGGCTATCCCCGCGAAAATCCCCGCCCGCCTGCCCAGACCCAATTTGCTGGCGAACCACGGAAGGAGGGCGTAGAGCGCGGAATGGCTGCTGATTCCCACCAGCGCGCGCACATACCCGGCGGTCGGGGTCATTCCGAAAGCGTGGTAGATGAGAGCAAGAAGAACCGGTGAAAGAGGAGTGGGGTGTGCGGTAGGCCCCGTCGGGATCATGTAAGGATCGGCGAACTGCCCGGCGCGCAGGAGCGACAACGCAACTCTGCCTATCTCGCCGCCAAGACGATAGAAGTCTTGGTGATTGCTCACCCAGACGGCAAGCAGGATGCCTCGCACCGCGAAAGAGATCAGGAAGATAAGGACGGACGCCGCGGCATGAGAACGGAAGATCCCACCCGCCGCTTCAGGCATCGCCTGCGATGCGCGGTTTTCGGGACTCGCAATGCCCATCAACGACCTCCGTGAGGATCAGCCACTCCAAGTATACCGCTGATCGACGCGATTGAACGTTTTCCCGTCCTGTAATAAAGGAAGGGAGATCTTTCCCGGAATGTCCAGGACCAGCGATCCTTCCCTGTAGATCACATGCACTTTGGCACGGCTGCTGTGTCTGTATTCTCCCAGGTACTTGTCATATTTCGCGGGGACAGACGGTTTCGATTCCGAAGGGCCGCGGGAGCCGATCCGATAATCGAGGATTTCCATCGCGAAATGGTGCTCCCTGGCAGGCCGTTCATCGGTTGCCGCCGGCCATGCCGGCGTCAGCAATGGCGATGCCATGAGTATCAATTTTCTTGCTTTCATTGGAAGCCTCCCTCCGGCATCACGCCGGAAAATGCCCATTCAGCCTCCGGACACACCTGATCTAGAGAGACGCCTCACTCCTCTGCTTCACGCGGACAGCCACCTGCATAAGCCCGTAATAGGCTGCGAGCGCAATAAGGAAGAGACAGAGTTGCAGATACCACGGGCCCTCGGCCAGCCAGCGGGCGGCGGCAATTCCCGGGGCGCCGACCCAGTTCCTACGATCAACGTTAAGGATGAAGGCTGCGATGATGCCGACCACGATCAAGGACAGGACCCCCACCGTCAACGCGGACTGGCCGAACCGCCAGGAAAAGATGTACCAGCAGGCCACAAGGGGAAGTGAAATGGCACAGGTCAGATTGGCCAGCGCCATGTATATGGGGTACTCCCAGGTGGAACCCCAGGCCCATCCGTTGAACAGCGACAGAATCAGCCAGTAGGCGAATGCTGCCGCGAGAGCGAGTGCGAATTTCGCGCGTACGACCTCGCGGTCGGTCACCGGCAGCATGCGCAGGAGAGCGTACGACTCCTGCTTTTCGCTCCACAGGACCGAACTGCTGAGCCACAAGGGAACCCAGAACGCCAACATGGAGATGATCCCCCCTTTACCCTTCAGCAGGGCGGGCCATGCAGGCGCGCAGAACGTGACCAGGTGGGTGAAGTAGAAAAAGGACGTCTTGCGGGCGATGGCAAACATGTCACTCTCCTTTCAGCATCGCGATCAGGATTTCATCGAGATGGGCGTTTTCCACCTTGACGTCTCCCGCGGCAATTCCGGCGCCCAGTTGCTCGCGCAGAGCGGCAAAATCGTGGGTGAGTCCCGAACTGCCGAAGGGCCGTACCTGGATGTCGGTGAATTGCCGCACCAGGTCGGGAGGCAGTGCTCCTTCCCTGAAATGGATCCGTTTCCATTGGGCCAGCAGATCCTCCTTCTCGGACTGAAACACCAGCTTCCCTTCGTTCAGGAAGTTGACATACTCGGCGATCTCCTCGAGTCCGTCGGTGATGTGGGATGCCGCCACGACGGTCCGGCTGCCGTCAGCGGTGAAATGCCGCAGCCTTTCGAGAAGCGAACGGCGCAGGAGAACATCCAGACCAGCCGTCGGCTCGTCCAGGATGAGCAGATCCGCCTCGTGAGACAGAGCCAGGGCAATCGACAGCAGCGTCTTCTGCCCCCTGGAAAGATGTTTGATCGCCTTTTCCCGGCTGATCTTGAACTCATCGAGCATCCGATAAAAACTCCCGCCGTCCCAGCGCTCGAAGAAGGCGGCGGCAAAGCGGGCATTGAATTCAACGGACCTGTCCGGGTAGAAACTCGACTCCTGCGGAACATATCCGATCCGGTTCTTGATCTCCTTTTCCCGCTCGTCGTAGTCGAGCCCGAATACCCGGACCGTTCCGGAACTCGCTGGGACCTGATGCGCCAGCAATTTCAACAGCGTGGTCTTACCGGCGCCGATGGGTCCGAAGAAAGCCGCAATGCAACCGCAGGGAATCTCGATGGAAATATCACCCAGTCTAAAATCATGGTATCGCTTGGCGAGGCTCTTCGCCTCCAATATGGATTGCATTTCAGTCCTCCTGGATATGGCGGATAAGCTGAATAAGGTCGTCGCCTGAGATGCCGAATTTTGTGCCGGTTCCAAGCATCCGCGCCAACTCCGTCCGGAATTCCTCAAGCTTCTCGTTGCGCAGGCGGCTTCGATCAATCCCGGCTACGAAAGAACCCATGCCGGCACGGGTGAAAATGTAACCCTCGTTTTCCAGATCCAGATAGGCGCGCTTGATAGTGATCGCACTGGTCTTGAGCGCTTCAGAGAGTTCGCGGACCGAGGGGAGTTTCTCGTCTGGCTTCAGGTCGCCCGCCGCGATGGCGTTTTTTATTTGATCGGTGATCTGCTTGTACATCGGATCCGGATGGCTTGGCGATAGGGCAATGAACAAGGCAGCCTCCTAATTTAGTATGCATATTCACTATACACAGTATGATTTGTATTTGATCATGTCAAGAGAAAAATACAAGGGGGGCCTCAATGAAGGCAGATGATCGGCAAGAACTACTGCATTCATCGTGTATCCTATTGAATAACAATGACTTATCATTCAGTTTTGAGGCTGGACGGCATCGGCAGACCGGGTCGAGTATTTTCGGAACGCGGCATGAAGATTTTTTCATCCTTTTTCAAAAGGGGCAAGTTCAAGGGGGTTCGCCTTGCATCGCTGAATTCCATTTGCGCCGTTTTGGATCGTCAGCCGGGCGATCTTTCGGAATATGTCCAGGATATCGAGGAAGGAAATACAGAGAGGGGAGTAAAACCATGAAATCCGTCAGCGACACAGGACCCGGAAATGCCAGACGGCACTCAGCTGCCGGATGGCCGGCCATTCTCCAGGCAGTCATCCTGCTTCCTGAGATGGGGCTCGCGGTTTATCTAGAATTCCCTTCGCGGACCCGTTCCGTTCCGATTCGGACAAATCGCGAAAATCCCTTCAGATGCGATGATAGGGATTCAATCCTTCAGCGCAGGGCTCCTTGTCCTTCCAGATCCTTCATATAGCGTTCCAGCTCGTGACTTATCTCCACCAGACGGTTCTTTGTTCTTCGCCAGGCAACGGCCAGAAATGCCGTTACTACGGCCATTCTTTCCAGGGACTCTATCGCATTCTCGCGCGAATCCGGAGGGCTGGGAAACACCATTACGAGCAACAGAGCAGCGGCAGCCAGGAGGACCATGAACCGCTGGGAGTAACGTTCGATGCGGAGCCGGCTTTCCACCTGCCGGTATTCTCGCGAAATGAACTCCACCATGGACGTAGTCGCCGGGGCACGAAGCCTTCGCATCAGCAGGACCATGCCTGTCGCTCCGTCAGCCAACAGCGCCAGGGCAAAAAGCCAGGCTGCTATCCTTGCCCCCCCGGGACGCATAACCACAGTGGAGGCTGCGCCAGCGATCAACGCAAACAACAAGGAAAATATGAGTCTTGCCCATTCGTCGGAACGCTGCAAATCCCGGATTGAACTGGTCCGCAGAAAGCGAAGATGGGTTGAAAGATTCACCTGCGCAGCAAGCGGAGGCTCCGCCACAGCGCGATTTTGCCAGGCTGATTTATATCTATCCAGGTCCATTTTCACCCTCCGCAATATCGCAGAGTGAAAGCCTTTTTGAGGCGGTTGATTCGAACTCCTACATGGTTTTCAGTCAGGCCGGTCACCTCGGAGATTTCGTGGTAGCTGAGATCCTCCAGGTAGAGAAGGAACACCGCGCGATCGACCGCGGCGAGCGACTGCAAAAACTCCTCCAGAATCATGATCTCGTCCATGGCGCTGGGGGGAGCTGCCGGCTGCTCTTTCGCTTCTTCCAGCGGCCGTGCCGCCGGCTCGGGGCGCCGGCCATTCTTGCGGCGATAGGTGACGGCGGTATTCAAGGCTACCCGGTACACCCAAGTGGCACGCGCCGAACGGCCCTCGAAACTGTCGAGGCCGCGCCACATTTGCAGCAGGATTTCCTGGCACAGGTCGCGGTACTCGTCGCCGCGGGCAAAGCTCCGCGCAATGGCCAGGATGCGGCGCTGGTTTGCGGCCACGACTTCTTCGAAGAGCCGCTCTTTTGCATCGTCGCCGGCCATGGTGATCTCCCGTCACCCTATATTAGTCGCTCTCCGGGGGGCAAAATTACAATTCTGGATAAATTTGCCCGAGTACCTTCCTCACCAGAAGGTGAACTGTTGAAACCAGAAAGCATGGCTGAGGGTCAGCCGCCGAACAGGTATGACATTAAAGCTAAGAAGATATCGGTGTCAGGCTGGAATTTCCCTGATTGGAGTGGCAAACGCAGAGGCGAAGCACGCCCGAGGGGATAACAGTACTTCCGGTCTGACATTGCATCTTTGGATCTGTGCCGCACCCCATGAAATCTCAGGTTGCGTATAGGCGGAGACGGCAGAGGCCCTCCTCGGTGAAAACCGGAATGCCGTCCAAAATCCTGACGTGCTGCGGTGGTATTATCCTTTTTTCCACAGGGTCTCATTCATGGGCGGTCTGTTTTTGAATCTCAAGAAAATAGCAAAGAAAATTCTACCTTATTGGGTGCGGAGGCCTTTCCGGCTGGCCTACGAATTCTGCTTGAGAACCAGCTGGAAATTCCGGCTGCCGCCCAAATACGACGAAAAAGTCGCCGCTGAAGTGGAGGATTACCTTAACAAGTATCATGGCTTCGATGTTCAGGAGCCTCTGATTGAACCCGTGCCTGCCTCTTGGGATTACGTCGAAACCGGGACGCAAACTATAATCCGGAACGAAATCGGTCTCTCCCAATGGGAATATGTCATTCATCGGGCCAATGAGATTCCTTCCCCAGCATTGTTGAGCCTGGGATCTGGCCCTTGCGGGATTGAAATCTCCCTGGCGGAAAAATTCAGGACTTCATATAGCTACCATTGCCTGGACCTGAATGAACGGCTGTTGACCCTGGGGAAAAACCAGGCCGTCCGCAAGGGTCTGAATCTCACCGTGCAGACAATGGATTTGAACCGCATTACCATCGAACCGGCCCAATACGACATCATTACGGCCTTTGCATCCTTGCACCATCTGATCGAATTGGAACGGGTTTACGAGGCAGTGAATCGCGCCCTCAAACCGGAAGGAATATTCGTGGTGCTGGATGTGATAACGCGAAATGGTCTCCGGATGTGGCCCGAGACATTCAGCAAGGCAAAGGCAATATGGTCTATATTGCCGGACAAATATAAAATGAACCACACCCTGCATGTCGATCCCAGCTTTACGCCTGAGCTAGCGAACAAGAATCACAGCACGGGAAATTTTGAAGGGGTGAGGAGCGGAGATGTGCTGCCTCTAATATCCTTATATTTCGATCCGGTGATTTATATTCCGCTCCATTCGATCTGCCGGATATTTTTGGACACCACGTACGGACCCAATTACGACATGAGTAATCCAGGGGACCGCGCTGCCGTGGAATTCCTATGGAGCCTCGACCGCCATTACCTCGAGGCGCGCATTTTGCCGCCCGGTTCCATGTTCGCCGTTATGCGCAAAAAGGGATGCGCTGAACCCGAGAAGGTTCAGGAGGTCTCGCGTCGAATGCTCGGCGATTGCCGATCCCGTATGCGGCGCTGGGTCGCGGCAGGCAAGGGGGTTTGAGTGAACGTTGCGGCGGTGCCGCAGATCCCGCCCGGGCCTGCCTCGCATTCCTCATGAACGATGTAATCAACGGCTGGATTTCCTGATGCGCAGGACCTCAACATCGGAAATGGCAATCAGGCCAGTATCCATCATAGCCTCCACCACAGGCAGGAGGCGCTGAATGTTCTGTTCCGAATCCACGATGGTCACAACAATGGGCAGATCGTGGCTCAAGAGATGGGCGCGATGGATTTCAGCGGAATCGCCGAATCCCTCCAGTCCTCTGAATACGGTGGCGCCGGCAATCCCAAGCTCCCGGCATTTTTGCACAATCGCCTGATACAAAGGCTTCTCGCCGTGACGATCGCTTTCGCTCAAATGAAGACGAAGCAGCTTAGACGGCAGGCCGGGTTGCATCGGATTCCTCCTTCATGCCGTGGGGGTGAACGATGCGGATGATGTCCACATCTGAAGTGACCATGAGCCCGTCCTCGATCATCGTTGCCAGGATTTCCGCAGCCCGCTCCAACTTCTCCGCCGAATCGATGACCGCAATCATGACGGGAAGATCGCGCGAAGTGTGCCAGAAGTTTTCCTTGTGGGTCTGTCCTTTCGCACCATAACCAAGGATTCCCCTGTGAACCGTCGCCCCGGATATATCCATCATTTGAAGGCGCTGGACAATTGCTTCGAACAAAGGCTGATCATTCCAACGGTCGCTTTCTCCGAGATAGATCCGCATCATCCTGGCCTTCATGCGGATGGATTCGTGCGGCGGGCGCGGCTCAGGTTTTCGCTCCTTCATGGTGGCCTTGATAACGAAAGTGTCCTGAACCTCGATCAGGCCGTCGGAAACCATGTCGTAAAGCGCCGGCAGGATCTCCTGCACCTTCTGCTCCGATTCGACAAATTCGATCCTGACCGGCAGGTGTTCCGACAGGACCTCGATTTTGGTGGTGTGCATCCGCTGGTGAGCGCCGAATCCGGCGATGGCTCGCGAGGCAGTCGCCCCGGCCACGCCTTTGTGCAGGAGAAAGTTGAGTATCGCTTCGTGGAGCGGGCCCACCCGATGGCGTGTATCTTCGTTTATATAGATCGTGACCTTTTTTGCTGCTCCCTTGTTGAGCATGGCCTGCATCCCCAGCCGCTGATCTGCGGCAGTGTCCTTCCATCATTATGATTTTGAGCCTGCGAGAACTGCGCCCAGCCAGACGGCGATGTACCCAAGCAGCACACTGCCGGCGATGTTGAGAAGCCCGATCCAGGAACCTCCGTCTTTAACAGCTTTATAGGTCTCATACTCGAAAGTGGAAAATGTGGTATAGCCCCCAAGGAAACCAACCACCAGGATCAAGCGCCAATTCGGATGGGCGATGAAGCGTTCCGTCAGCAAGGTCATGATCAGACCGATCATGAACGAGCCGGAGACGTTTACCAGGAGGGTTCCTAAAGGAAAGCGGCCGCCGAATCGTCCCATGATGGCCGTTCCGGCCGCGTAACGCGCCAGGGACCCGACGGCGCCGCCTATCATGACCCAAAGGTATTTATCCACTGTAAGGTATCTCCGAATTCCGCCATTGTCGCCGTCAATCTCAGTCCGGACGGATCTTTTATTCCACGGCAACGCCGCCCGTCTGTTTAAGCGCGAGATGCTGAAAATACATGAGATTGGAGCCGGCATCTTTGGGCATGATTTTCACGCTCAATGGACCGGCCTTCTTTAATTGGACCGTTCCCAGCTCCATTTCCCTATACCGATAGCCCTCTCCTGTTTGGGCGACCTTGGCCTCCAATGTCTGCTCACCAATCGTGACAACGTAGGAGCGGCCGGCCGATTCCTGTGACGCGGCATAGTTGATCGAGACGCGATAACTTCCCGGCTGACTCACCAGCAAGCGCCATTCGCAAATATCCTCGGGCCCAGTCCATTTGGAGACGTGAAATCCGCCATCCCGATTGAACCGCTTCACAGCGTGGCCCCGAGTGAGAGCCTGCTTGTAGTCAAGCACGAAAGGAATGTCGCTCCCCTGGGTGATCACCGGCGGATCCACTTCCGGAGGTCCCGCCAATTCGAGTACCACCACAGTGTCGAATTCGTCCCAGCCCTGCATTCCCACATTCACCGAAATCACACCATTCTGCCGGTTGAATTTAAGTTTACTCGCCGGATCCATAAGCAGATACGCCTGTTTGACCTCGGTCTTCAATCCATTGACGCGCAGAACACCGTCTCCCGGACGGGACAATGCATGCAGATAGATTTTCGCTCCCTGAACCGTGCAGCGGCCCCAGGGGAAATCCTCGAGTGGGCAAGCAGAAGTGCCATAGATGCTCGCTCCGTTCTTCCTCACCCATGACCCTACCTGCTCCAATACCGCCACGCTTGGAGCCGGAACGGAGCCGTCGCCCATGGGGCCGATATTCAAGAGGTAATTACCTCCTTTGCTGACGACTTCCACGAGCCTTTGAACCACATTCGCCGGTGTTTTCCATTCCTGGTCAAACTTGCTGAAGCCCCAGGTCCGGTTCAACGTTTGTGGAGTCTCCCAGTATTCCTCGAGTCCACCGGGAGGCATCCCGTTGTCATTCATGTTCTGATAATCGCCCATCAGGTCGCGGCCATAATTGCCTACCCGGCCGTTGATGAGGCACTGCGGCTGCAGCTCACGCACCAGGTTCACGAACTCCATGGCCTGAAGAGGAGTATCGATGCCGCGGTCGAACCAGATCAATCCCAAGGGCCCGTAGTTGGTCAGCAGCTCACGCATCTGCGGAATCGATTTTTCACGAAGATAGCGGGGAAAATCCTTTTTCGAGACGTCATAATCCCAATGATTGCCGTAACCATCCGGATGATCCCAGTCCTCCCTGTGAGAGTAATACACGCAGAAGCGGATCCCTTCTAGCCTGCAAGCCTCAGAGAGTTCCTTGATCGGATCCCGTCCGAACTTCGTCCAGTCCACGATGTTGTAGGAGGAAACCCTGGAGTGATACATGGCAAACCCGTCGTGGTGCTTGGCCGTGACCACCATGTATTTCATCCCCGCAAGTTTTGCGAGCTGGACTATGGCGCGGGCATCGAACCGAGCGGGATTGAATGACCGGGCGAGTTCACGGTATTCACGGGCAGGAATGTTGAAGCGCTGCATGATCCACTCGGCTTCGTTTCCAACAGGAACGCGCTGTCCCTTCCACTCGCCCGCCATCATCGAGTAAGGGCCGAAATGGATGAACATGCCGAACTTATCGTGCCGAAACCACTCCATCCGGTCCTGCTTTTCCGCCAGCGGCTGCGCAACGACCGCGAGGGCAATCAGAGCGGGGAGTGAAATGAACAGCAATTTGCGAAAAAAAGACATGCTTCATCTCCGGACGGGGATTTCTGATCTGAAACCCTGTTCAAACAAATCATACCCATGAAGACCGCGTTTCCCCTGTTGATGCTTTCTCAAGACAACTCTGACGGTTTCACGCGCGCTTCGTCATGGCACGCCGATATCAGGGTTTGCCGCGTTGGAGCTCCTCCAGCCGTTGGCGGGCTTCCGCATGTTCGGGTTGCATTTGGAGAACTCTTCGGAATTCAACCTCAGCCTCGCTTGTTTTCCGCTGCAATGCCAGCGCACAGCCCAGGCCGTAATGAGCCTGGACGTCCCCTGCGGAGAGGCGTACCCCCTCCCGAAAGTGTAGAACAGCTTCTTCGAGTTTCCCTGATTTCATCAGGGCGATCGCCAGATAAACGTGAGTCGTAGCATCATCGGGCTTCTGCCGGAGCGCCTCATCGAATTGCACTATTGCTTCGCGTGTTTTTCCCCGCTGGTCCAGCGCCACACCCAGGTTGAAGCGGGCCATCGCGAACGTCGGTTTGAGATCCACGGCTTTCTGAAGATATCCGGTCGCCTCGTCGATTTTGCCCTGGGTAATGAGAATCAATCCCAGGCGATGGTAGGGTTCGGCATATTTGGGATCGGCCTTTAGGGCCTCCCGGTATTGAGCCGAGGCTTCCGAGGTTTTTCCCTGCCGATCCGCAACCAGGCCAAGATAATAGAGGGATTCAGCGTTCCGTGGGGTGGCGGTTAGCATGGCGCGGAGGTGCTCGACTGCAGAATCCGACTTTTCCTGCCTGAAGAAAAATGCGGCAAAATACCACAGCGGCAACAGGTCGTCGGGTCTTAGGCGCAAACCTTCTTTCAAGTGCAGCAGCGATTCATCGACCGCCTCCGGGCTGTCACCATGGGCTTCAAGCAGGGTGCGGGCAAGGAAATGATGCGCATCAGCGTCTCGGGGCTCGACCTCAATCGCACGCCGCGCTGCCCGGATGGCCTCATCGGACTTTCTGAATCGGCTCATCAGCCCGGCCTCTTTCAACAATCGCGTCGACGAGCAGGAAAGATCGAGCAACTCCTGGCCAAAAGGATCTTTGATCAAAGGAACGACAGTAAGGGTGGAATCGAGCAGATACCGGCGCTCCTCTTCCGCCTTTTCAGGCTGACCAAGCGCCTCGTAGGCCTCAAGCAGAAGTTGATGAAGGGGGCGGATTTTCGGATTCTGTTGTGACAAGGCGGCCGTATATTCGACAACCTTCTGCCATTCCCTGCGTCGCGCGGCCACCCGACCCAGCCCGAACAATGGCTGTAAAGAATCATCATTGCCGGCCGCCGCAGCTGCCCGGCTGTAATCCCTTGCGGCTTCATCCAGTCTATCCTGTTTATAAAAGGCGTCGGCTGTCTTTTGCAGGGCCGGCAGGTAATCCGGCTTCAGCTCCAGCGTTTTTCGCAGCCACGGCAGGACTTCTTTCTCCTGCCCGGTTTCTTCGCTGACCAGGGCAAGGCCATAGGGCCAGCGATAGTCGCCGGGCGCCAGCCGGCTGGCAATCCGATAGGCGCCTTCCGCCTGCGGATAAAACTGATTGGAATGATAAATCATCCCCAGTCTTCCGATGTCATCCGCCGAATTCGCATGGCTCCGGGCCTGTGCATCGGCGCTATGGAGCAAGGCTTTCAGAGCCTCGTTTTGCGTACGGAGATCCGGGGGGGAAGGAAAATCCTCCGGCAATGGCAGCGGAATCACGAAGGACAGGAGAGCCCAGGTGCCCAAACCGGCTGCTACCGCAAGCAGTCCAATTTTCCAAATCAACGAGATGGACCTGCGGGCAGGAATTTCAGCACGAGCAGAATTCATGGTCCCTCAATTCCTTAAGAGGCTCTCTCTTCATGATTTGACACAATAACAGGATTCGAATGCCAAATCAGGCGTGGATATTTTAGATCTATTTCAACCCATGATGCGGTGAGTTTTTTGGCATGTCCAAAATGAAGCATCTTGCATAATAAAACACTAATGAATTGGCAGCGCCTCGCCTCAATATTTGAGGCAAGGCTCAATGCATTCGAAGGATAGGTTCCTGAAACGGCACCGACAATCAAATCCGTGCCTTTTAGTGGCAATGATTATATAATCGGCCCCGGATTTTTTGACGCAAGTCGGTCGGTGGCTTGCAGGCTCATGCTTATAAAAGAATCAAATAACTGAGGTCGCTTATGATCATCAAAAGATGTTTGACAGCAGCGATAATTTGTTGCGCGCTGCTCGTGGTAACCGCATATTCACAGAATGTGAGCGCCACATTGACCGGCACGGTCAAGGATTCAGGCGGCGCCGTAATCCCCAATGCACAAATCGCACTGACGAATCAAGCAACGAAAACCGTCTCCAACTCGGTAAGCAACGAAGCGGGAGTTTTTGTTTTTTCCACCATTCTACCGGGAGTCTACAGCCTCAGCGTCTCGACTCAGGGTTTCAAAACCCTGAATCTGAAGGACATCAATATCGTGACCAACGAGCGCCGTTCGCTGGGCGATCTCGTCATGCAAGTGGGCGAGCTTCAGCAAAGCATAGAGGTCGCCGCGGATGTCACCCCGGTCCAGACCGCATCGAGCGAGAGGGCCGGTCTGGTGAGCGGCGATCAGATACTGAATGTCGCTATCAAGGGGCGTGACTTTATCGGCCTGCTCTCGACCTTGCCGGGGATCATTGACACCAGAAGCGGTGACCGTGAGGTGACGACCACCGGCAACGTTCTTCAGGGCCTGCATATCAATGGCGGCAGGCAGACATCCATTATGTATGCCTTGGATGGCATCTCCTCCGTCGACACCGGTTCCAACTCCAGCGTGCAGAACCAGCCCAATATGGATTCCATCAGCGAGGTAAGCGTGCTGGCGAGCAACTACCAGGCGGAATACGGCCGCAACAGCGCCGGCACCGTCAACGTGGTGATCAAGGGCGGATCCCAGGACTTCCACGGCAGTGCCTACTGGTATTACCGCGACAAAGGGCTTAACGCCAATACCTTCTTCAATAACCGCAATGGAACCCCTAAAGGGCAATATCATTTCAACAATGTGGGGTATACCGTCGGCGGACCCGTTTACATTCCCGGCAAATTCAATTCCGACAAAAACAAACTGTTCTTCTTCTGGTCCCAGGAATTCGTCCGCCGGCGGTTGTATCTGGATCCCCGGTATACGACAACTCCAACCGCGCTGGAGCGGGAAGGGGATTTTTCCCAGACATACGATGTCAGCGGGAAGTTAATCTTGATCAAGGACCCGACCACCGGCCAGAATTTTGCCGGCAACAAGATTCCGACGTCGCGCATCAGTCCCCTGGGCCAGTCGATTTTAAAGTTTTTCCCGCTGCCCAACTACACCGAAACTGATCCTGCAAGAAAATACACGCGAAACTATCAATCCACCGCCAGCGGGAACAATCCCAGGCGCCAGGAGGTGATCCGCGTCGATTACAACATCACGCAGACTTTGCGTATGTATTTCCGGGGCATCCAGGATCACGATACGGAAGAATGGCCGTACGGTTCGTGGACTTCCGGGGATGTCAACTACGATTTGACGAACACCATCCGACCGCAGCTTGGACGCGGCGGGGTTATTAACGTAACAAAGGTATTCGGTCCGAAAACGGTGAACGATTTCACCTTCGGGGCCACAACGCGCGGCCAGACCTTCAATCCGGAAGATGCCAATAAAGTGGCCAGAAGCAAGATGGGCAATATCGGCCAGTGGTATCCGGCGTCGAATGAGTCCCATGCGATTCCGAACGTGACTTTCGGCGGCGTGCAGAACTATATCAACCCCTCCTTGGGCAACATTCCCTATACCAATGAGAATCCTGTATTTGCCTGGACCGATAATTTCAGCCGGCTGATAGGCAGGCATTCGATGAAATTTGGCATTTACATCGAGCGCATGCGAAAAGACGAAGTCGGAGGTCCCAACACCCGGGGAGCATTTGCCTTTGGCCGCGACACGAATAATCCCCTGGATTCGAACTACGCGTTTTCAAATGCCATCCTCGGCGTTTTTCAGAGTTACGCCGAGGGCACTTTCCGGCCCTATTCCCATTACCGCTACACGCAAGTGGAATGGTATGTCCAGGATTCCTGGAAGGTCTCACAGAAGCTAACCATCGACATGGGCCTCCGTTTCTACAACGTTCCCGGCGCCCATGATGATCGCTACGCCATCACGACCTTCGATCCCTCCACTTACAACCTCTCGACCACGGCGGTTCTTATCCGGCCCGGACTGGACGCCAATAAAAAGCGCGTCGGTGTGGATCCGCGCAACGGGACCATCTATCCCGCGCCTTACATCGGCCTCTTCGTCCCCGGCTCCGGCAATACGGCCCCGGGCATGGTCGTAGGCGGGAAAAACGGATTCCCCGGCTCGCTCTATACGGCACCGGCCGTTTCCTACGGCCCGCGAATCGGATTCGCCTATGATCCAAAGGGAAATGGCAAAATGGCCATTCGCGGCGGCATCGGGCTTTTCTATGACCGGCCCCAGGGCAACGTCTATTCCGGCACAAACGGCCAGCCCCCCGTAGCCTACACGCCGACACTTTGGTACAGCACCATCGATACTTTCCTCCAGACATCCGGGGCAGTGGGGCCGAGCACCCAAAATGCACCGCAGGTGGGGGATCAGCAGCTTCCAAGAGTCGCCAATTTCAGCCTGGGGATTCAGAGGGAGATTGGATTTAATACGGTGGTCGATGTTTCTTACGTCGGGTCCGTTGGACGCCACCTGCTCATTGCAAAAAATATCAATCCGATCCCGATGTATGGGCGCTTTGATCCCAAGAATGTTGATTATACGACCGGCAGGGCCTTACCCGACAACTTCATCAGGCCCTACCTCGGACAGGGCGACATCAATGTGCGAAGCTTCAGCGCCACGTCCAGCTACAATTCTTTTCAACTTGCGGTCAGCCGTCGAATGGCCAGGGGGCTTCAATTCGGAGGTTCCTACACCTACTCCAAAAGCCTCGGACTCGGAGAAGGCGACTTCGATCCGATGAGCCCCTACTTCGACATGCGGACCAGAAACTACGGCCTGCTGCCTTTTGACCGCACCCACATGGCGGTGATCAACTACACCTACCAGATACCCGATCTGGGCAAGAAGTACGCCAACAAGGCCTTGAGCGCGGTCCTGGGTGGATGGCAGGTTTCCGGAATAACTTCATTCACCTCCGGCGCGCCTTTCAGGCCCGGATTCAGCACCGTTGATGGCGCCGATATCACCGGCTCCACCGAAGGCGCCCGAATCGATATGATCGCTGATCCTCATATCGAGAAGGGGTCTCGCACCTTCTCGCGAAACTTCAAGACCGAAGCTTTTGCGCGGCCGGCATCAAAAACCTTTGGGACCGCGGGTATCGTAGTTCTGCGTGGCCCGGGCATCAACAACTGGGACTTTACCATCTCAAAGAAAGTCCCGCTCGGCTTGGGCGAGGGGCGCTATGTCCAGTTCAGGACTGAATTCTACAACGCCTTTAACCACACTCAATTCTCGGGCTATGATACAACAGCCCGCTTTGATGCGGCGGGCGCCCAGGTAAACGCCAACTTTGGCGCTTACACTGGAGCCCGTGATCCTCGAAGAATCCAGCTCTCCCTCCGTGTGATGTTCTGATCCGCGGAGGTTTTTATCAGTCCACGAGCCCGGCCCCCCAAAAGGGCCGGGCTTTTTTTTCAGAGGATTTCAGGACTCTGCGGGTCAGGAGCGAATGACCTGGAAAAGTAATGCGTCACTTTTGGGGCAGCCTGGCTTCGGTTGATATGCCAATGGAGACCCAAACCGGACTCCCGGCTGCCTGCCTGCAGAACGGGGAGCAGCGGATGTTTCGCGTTTTACACCAGATCTGCTCCATGTTCCTTCAATAATGCCCTCAATATGGACCGGTGGCAGTGCGCTTCCTCGGCGCAGTAACATCCCAACGACAGATCGGTCCGGCTCGAAAGAGCAGCAAGGAGCGTGAGAAGGCGAGCGGCTTCCGGCCGTTTCATTTCGGCCCGGTATCGCCTACTGAAGGCATGCCACGCCCGCTCATCGGTGGCCCCAAGCGCCTGCTTCACCAACGCCTCGGAAGGTGCAAGCTCCGGGAGCCACACGTCATAGAAATCGCGGGCAGCATACTCTGCTTTTGGCACCCCGCGGGGAGGACGCCTGACCGTCCCAAGTCGCAAACCTTCACCTGGTGTTCGCGGGGTTCCCAGTCGCACTATACGAATAGCCATGGCGCACTCCTATATACATTCAACACTTCGGCCAGCCGATGGGGCAGGATTGTCGCTGGAGCAGACCCTGCAATCCATATGGAGAAATCTCACTTTTCCTTCTCCGGTGAAGATTGCAGCCCGTCGGCTGGGATTCCTTGATTGCGGCTGCAGCTCCCCATATTCTTAGTGCAGAAAGAGTCTACACCCATTCCCGCGAACAAAGGAGACAGCCTCCCATGAGCAATATTTCAAATTCAGCACCCGAATCACCCATCGCGAAACTCAGTCCGCCTCACGAAGTCTTTAACAAAGACGTTGGAACCTGGGACGTTACCATCGAAATTCATGCCGGCCCGGGCAAACCCCCGATGGTTTCTGAAGGTGTGGCTCGAAACCGGATCGCCTGTGGTGGATTGTGGCTCATTTCCGATTTCATCAACGAATCAACGGGATTCGAAGGGCATGGCATCTATGGCTACGATGTGGCCAAAGGGAGGTATGTCGGCACTTGGGTCGATCCCATGCGCACTTTTCTTGCCGTGGCTGAAGGTAGTTACGATCCGGCGGCCAAAACCATGACATTTTGGTTCGAAGCTGACGCGCCCCAAGGCCAACGGCTCCGGTGGCGCGAGGTGACGGTGACACAAGACGCGGATACGCAGATCTGGCATCAGTTCATGAGCGGGCCGGAGGGAAAAGAATTTGAACTCATGACGGGTACATACCGGCGGAGAAGCGAGTGAGCCGGCGGCAATAGAGAAATGTTCATTGGGAGGTGGCAGGTCTGCCCGTAAACCAAAGCGCATCCAAACTTGGGGATGAAAATGGCCTACTCCTGCTTTGTTGTGCCGATTATTCAGAATTACGATCCGGGGGATTCAAAGCCATGGAAAAAAAGGGAAATCAGGAAATTGATCTCCTGTTAAAGATCATCGACCAGTCCTATGACCATGTCGCCTGGCACGGAACCAATCTGCGCGGCTCCGTAAGAAACCTCACCCCTGAACAGGCCGCGTGGAGGCCGGCTCCGGGCCGCCACAATATCTGGGAAATCATGATTCATACCGCCTACTGGAAATACACCGTTCGGCGGCGCCTGCTCGGGGAAAAGCGCGGCTCTTTTGCGCTGAAAGGAAGCAACTGGTTCGCACGCCCGGAATTTCTCACTCCTGAAGCATGGCGATGGGATCTCGCCCTCCTCGAGGACACACACCGCAGTATGCGTGAGGCTATTGCACATATGTCGCCTTCCAAACTATTTGAGACGCCGGCCGGCAAAAAAATCAGCACGGCTGCTATTATTTACGGCATCGCAAGCCACGATGTTTACCATGCCGGGCAGATACAGCTCCTGAAGCGGCTCTACTCGGTCAAGAGGTAGAATCGGGATGGATCGTTTCAGGTCAGCTTCCGGGTAACCTCTTATGGAGACCTCCAGATCGCTTTTTTAGTGTGATCCATCCCCCGCATGAACTACTGGCCCCGCTTCAGACTCTGCTGCCTTTCTTCGGTTTGCTTCCAGCGGCGGGGGATGAGAATCTCACGGTAATCTGACCAGTTGGAGGCGACGACATACAGGCCGAATGCCAGCGCCCCGAAAGCCAGTAGTGCAACCGTTATCACGGCTGAATAATGGATGAGCACCGATCCCGAATCAGGCTCGAAAAACCAGCGCGCAAAATTCCGGCCGAAATTCATCCCGAAAAATCCTGTCAGAACCGCCCCGGCGCCGACAATGAGGCTCAACATCGCCAGCCGGTTGACGGCTTCCGTGTTGCGGAACGCCGAATAGTCGTGCAACGAAGCATTGAGCTTTTCGATCTCCTCTTCGATTTCGATTTTCAGAGGCTCAATGCGGAACTGCCGGCATTGAAGGTGGAAATGTTCGATCTCTTCGTCCTTGTTGGCCAGTTCATCGAAATACCAGTAATTGGAAAAGTGAAGGAACTCTGCCCGGACATCGCTGGCGAGGCGGATATTATCCGCGCTGAGTCTACCGTCTTCCTGGTCCATGAAGAGCCGTTTCGAAACCAGGGCCGAGCGTTCGGTAAAATCGATCAGGGTGGCCCGATAAAACAGAGCCACCAATGCCATGAGGTAGTACCGTGAATCAAACATCCGATGGATGAGGAACCCTTCCATAAGGCTGTGTTCCTCGCAATCGAAAATACCCAGCGTCACGGTGATGTTGCTGTAGCTTGTGCATCCGTAGTAGGTGCCCTGGTGAGCCCACCGTCGGTAGAGCTGTTCCTTCATCTGCGCGCGAACAAACTCCGGTTCATAGCGGTATCCGGGGCCGTCCAAATCCACATAGAGAATTTTGCTCAAAAGCATCTGATATGCCTCCGATTGAATGAATCCCGGAGGTAAAGTGGCCGGATCCAGAGCCGCATAGGTATAGACGATCATCCGCTCATCCAGCACCGGCTCGAATTCTTCTTCCGTGTAGTCTGCAAAGTAAATCAAGGAGGTGATGATCCGGGAAAGCGGGGGCTGAAACCCGATCATGGCGCCTGACGAAAAATCTTCCCGGACTACGGTTTGCCTCTCGCCGTCTTTTTCGATCGTCAGGGAAATCTCGCAGGGGATTCTTCCCTCGCGAACCTGGCGTCCGCTGGATGGATAAACTTTCCGAAGAGATTCATTCAGCCAGAGTGCCCGGGCAAGAGGGATATTAAAGCACTCGACACCGATGGTGAGGATCGCGATGCCGTTGGCAAAGAGGAAAAGCCGCAGGTCAGTGACTTCGGCTTCCGCAGAGCGCTGTTTCAAGTCCCTGCCGCTCAGGAATAGCGTTCCATGCGCCCCTCCCAAGGGAATCGTGTAGCAGCGCAACAGCGACTCTTTTTCCGTGCCCGACGAGTCGCTGGTATCGAAAAACACGCGGCGGACAAAGGGGTGAAAGAACGCCATGTCCTGGTAGGCATACGAATTCTGGTCAAAACTCGTGTAGGATGAACGCCTCCAGTGGCCTATTTTTTCACCTACTTCGGAGGCCTTGGCCGCTTGGGACGCGATCCAATGATCCAGCCCGTCGATCCAGTGCTGATATTTCGACCAAACGGCGGCCTGGTTTTTGGTTACGACTTGCTTGTCAATCGAGAAAGGAAAAAGAAAATAGGTGTGCAGGTGCTGAATTTCCGGATTGCTTGCCGTGTCCATAGCCGATTGATCCTTTGAACTGGCCCCATCCTACTTGACCATTTGAATTAGTATTTTCGTAATTCACCCGTCCGTGAGATTGTAAGCCCATGAGATCCAGGAAAGCAGCTGTCTTTGCATTCATGATCGTTGCCGCCTTTTCCCAGTTCGTCCAATCGAGACCGGGCAGATCGGAATCCGCTGCTTTAATAAGGAAGATCAGCGACATCGTTATCTATGAGGACCCGAACTTTTACAGCACATTCCCATCGATTGTGCGTCGGAGCAACGGAGAGCTCCTGGTCGCGTTTCGCCGCGCCCCCAACCGCAGGCTGATGGGGGAAAAATCCAATTCTCACACTGATCCCAACAGTTACCTTGTGCTCGTGCGGTCCCTTGATGGGGGGAAGACCTGGAGTCGCAAACCGGAACTAATCTACGCACATCCATTTGGCGGATCACAAGATCCATGCATGGTCCAGCTGAAGGATGGGACCATCTTGTGTACGAGCTATGGATGGGCTCTCCTCCCGCCTGATTTTGCCGCGAGTCAGCCCGAAGCCTTGCGCCATGGGAATTTTGTTTTCCTCGGAGGCTACATGCTTCAATCCAAAAACGGGGGCAACTCCTGGGCGGGGCCGTTTATCCCTCCCCATGCTGGACCCGACCAAACGACGGACCTGTTCGGCAAGCCCCTGCCGGCCTACAACCGGGGTGCGATGTGTGAGGGAAAAGACGGACGCCTTTATTGGGTGGTAGCGGCCAACAGCGCCACCCAGCCTCGCCGCACCGAAACCCATCTCCTGATTTCCGGCGATCAGGGAAAGACCTGGCGATATTCCTGCCCGGTGGCGACCGATCCCAAGGTGACCTTCAATGAAACTTCGGTCTACGAGACGCCCAATGGGGACCTGGTTGCCTTCATGCGCACCGCCAACTTTGACGACCACACGGCAGTGGCGAGGTCCTCAGACCGGGGAAAGAGCTTTCAGCGCTGGCAGGACACCGGTTTCCAGGGCCACCCGCATTATGCGCTCCGGCTTCCGGATAAGCGGGTGCTCCTGGTCTACGGCTATCGTCATCCTCCGTTCGGCATCCGCGCGCGGGTGCTCGACCCTGAATGCAAGGATTTTTTGGGAACTCCAGAAATCATTCTGCGCGATGACGGCGGAAATAGCGATCTGGGATATCCCTGGGCAACGATGATTTCCCGCAACCGGATGCTCGTGGTCTATTACTTCAATCGTGAAGATGGGACGCGGCACATTGCCGGAACCATCCTCGAAGTTGGCCGCTGATCAGGCTTGGAAAAGGGACTCAAACTGAATCGAATCACCTCAACCACGAAAGGAGGAGAAGTGGGGCGAAGGATTGAAGTGAAAGCGGCCATCGCCGTTATTCTGGCAGCAGGAATGCTGTTTTCCCAGAAAATCCAGGCAGGGATTTCGGGGGAAGCGCTTCTGGCCCAGATCAAAAATCACAACGAAGGGATTGCGTTCTGGTGGATGGGAAACTCGGGGTGGCTCATCAAGTCCAACGGGATCCTCATCGCAACCGATCTCGACCTGGAACCGGAAGGCAAAGTGTTTTTCCCTCCCATCAGCGCGGAACTGCTTGCCGATGAATTGGATGTTGCATTTGCAACCCATCACCACGGTGACCATTTCAATGTGTCCACAGCTAAAATCCTGGCCCGGAAACAGCGTTGTCGATTCGTCCTGCCGCGGACCTGCCTCAAGGGGGCGCAGAAGGCCGATATCCCGATGGAACGGATCACCGTCCCGTCTCCAGGGGTGCCTTTCGAAATTAAGGGAATCCGGGTCGAACCGATCCATGCCATTCACGGAAATCAGGAATTCACGGTTCTTACGAGGGAGCCTGACTTTATTGAAAGCATCACCTACAATTGCGGATACATTTTCAACATGAGGAATCAACGCATCCTGCAACCCGGCGATTCGGTGCTGACGGAAGAGCATCTGAACCTCAGGAAGATCGACGCCCTTTTCGTTTCGCCGACGGTTCACAACATGTACATCGACCGCTCCATGATCCTCATCAACCGTCTCGAACCGGCTCACATCTTCCCGCAGCATTTTGAAACGTATCGCGAAACATCTGAAAACCAGTTCTGGACCAAAGGGTACCCGGATGAACTCTTCCAGCGTTTATCCAGCGACCTGAAAAAGCGCTATCACAAACTCCGGCAGGGAGAGATGTACGTCATCCCATAAATCTCTTGGTGTCAGCGCACCTTCTTGACCATCGAGCGCACCTTGGCGATCAGAACATCTTCAACCTCAGGCGCCCATGGCCCTGGCTGGCCGTAGTAGATCATGGATGTCTCCGCTTCGTATCCGCCCTCCTGGATTACGCGTTTTGATGCAATGTAGGCGAACACATCGTTCGCGTAGCCGCCGACCCAGAGCTTTTGCGAAGGAGGAATCTCCTTTCGCAGCCTGATCGCGTAATCAACCACCACTTCGCCGGCAAGCGCCACCAGCGTTAGGTCTTTGCCTATCCGGATGACGCTCACAGGATAGGAATATTTCGTCGGCAGGCTTCCTTTTTGATCCAACTCCGCCAGGAGGTTTTTGGCATGACGTTGCACGTAGACATCCTTGTCCTCCAGCCGCTTCTGCAGAACCTCACGCGTAGGGGGAGTGCTGAACGGCAGATCCACATGGTCATAGGCACTGCGGAGAGGGCCGCCCAAAGGCCGCATCGGACCGCTCAGCGCATCGGCTACTGAGCCGGCCAGCTGCTCACCATGTTTACGGACCAGTTCCAGCGTACCCCTGGGATTCGGATTGGTGTCCGCGGCACAGCCCAGGAAGAAAAGCGCCGTCGCACCGGGAAAACGGCTTTCAAGTTCCTTCTGAGCAATGCCGGCGTAGTCGCCGTGGATCCGGTAATTATCGCCGCCGAGAGTCGTGTTATGGCAAGCATAGCTGAAAAGGACGGCGCGAAGGCTGCCATCCGGCTTCGCCACCTTGAGGACCGGCACCTCATGATCCACCGGTCCTTCGGGATTCACGCTAATCACATACTGGCTGCCCTTTTTGAGCCGGCGGTTCACACCGAATTCCGCCTTTCCGCGCCCGAAAGAAAGGAGTGCGGGAGAAAGATCCTTCAAAGCCAAGGCGACCGCTTCCTCGACGCGAGACTGCAGATATTGCGTATACGAGCGAACTTCACCGGCTTGCTCCGTGTCCAGCGGATACATCGAAATGAGCGACTCACGAATTACCGGACCGCTATGCGTGTGCGAGGATGTGAATAACACCTGATCCCGGCGGAGCCCGAAACGCTCAGCCAAGCGTTGTGCAATCGGATCGGAAACCGCCCGGGGAAATCCCAGAAGATCGCTGGTGATGATCACGCAACGATGGCCTTTGTTGTCCTCCAGCGCAAGCGCCTTCGCATGAAGCGGTATCTCAACCCCTTCCGAAGGGTGCTTCCTGGCGGCATATCCCGCCATCCAGATCGGTTTCTCGGGGGTAATGTCGGTCACCCCGACACCGGCTTTCCAGGCCGGGCGTGATGCAGCGGGTATTTCGCTTAAACCGGTCAGAGCCGGGATCGCAATCAGAATAGCCAGAAGACAGGTGTGCAATCGGGCTTTCATGTGAGCCTCCATTCACTGCTTACAGCCTACTCGCCTTATCCTGCCTATCATTCTCGCCGCCGCACACCCGAACTGCAACTTCTATTGTCGAGGACCATCGCGGCCTATTCCCTCAAACCCAAGTTACAAAACTGCCACCATTCGAATGCGCAAAATAGTAAGCTGGAGTTGAGAGCATCGTTGCATCGTTTTATTAGCCACCAAGAACACCGAGACACATGGAATTCAAAATAAAATGTTTGCGGCCTTCGTGATTTTTGTGGTTATAAAAATGCAGTTCATGGGCGGCGAAATGCATCGGGCCACCAAAAGAAGTTCGAAATCCAGGGAGACATGATGAAAACTGATAATTCGGAGGTTCCTGTCCCGGCTACCCGCCGAGCCTTTTTAAAGGCCGCCGGGATTGCCTTCGCCGGATTGAACGGCGCCGGCCGTTCGCACATGTCTGCGGCCTCGGAAACCCAATCGGGGCCGAAGCCGGATTCCCTACCCTGGCATCGCCGCACCCTGCGATGGGGGCAAACCAACATCACCGAAAAAGATCCGGAGCGTTATGACATCGCATGGTGGCGCGGGCATTGGAAACGGACGCAGGTGCAAGGAGTCATTATCAATGCCGGCGGCATCGTTGCTTATTACCCGAGCAGGTTCCCGCTGCAGCATCGCGCCGAGTTCCTCGCTGGGCGAGACCTTTTCGGAGAGCTTGTCAAGGCAGCCCATGAGGATGGGATCGCCGTCCTGGCACGCATGGATTCCAACCGGGCCGATGAACAGTTCTATCGAGCCCATCCGGACTGGTTTGCCATAGATGCCACAGGCAGACCCTACCGCGCGGGAGAGCTCTATGTCTCCTGCATCAACAGCCCCTATTACAACGAATACCTGCCCGGCGTGCTCAAGGAAATCATTGAGCGTACGCATCCCGAGGGCTTCACCGACAACAGCTGGAGCGGACTGGGCAGAAACAGCATCTGTCACTGCGAGCACTGCATCCGCCGTTTTCGCGAGCATTGCGGCCAGGCCATTCCGGAAAGGAAGGATTGGAGCAATCCAGTCTACCGCCAATGGATTCAGTGGAACTATGCGCGCCGCCTCGAAGTGTGGGACTTGAACAATCGCACGACCAGGGAAGCCGGCGGCCCGGACTGCATTTGGATCGGAATGAACAGCGGATCGGTAAGCAGTCAGTCCCAGAGTTTCCGTAACTACAAGGAGATCTGTCGCCGCGCCGAAATCATCATGCTCGATCACCAGTCTCGCAGCGACTCTGCCGGTTTCCAGCAAAATGGCGAAACCGGAAAACTGATCCATGGTCTGCTCGGCTGGGACAAACTGATCCCCGAGAGCATGGCTATGTACCAGGCAGGCCGGCCGACATTCCGCCTCTCCAGCAAGCCGGAAGCAGAAGCGAGAATGTGGATGCTCGAAGGTTTTGCCGGCGGAATCCAGCCCTGGTGGCACCACATCGGCGCTTATCACGAGGACCGTCGGATGTACCACACCGCGCAGCCGGTCTTTAGCTGGCATAAAGCCAATGAGGAATTCCTCGTGAATCGCAAACCGGTTGCCAGCATTGGAGTGTTGTGGTCACAGGAAAATACGGACTACTACGGGCAGGACAATGCCGATGAACTTGTGGAATTGCCCTTCCGGGGAATGACCCAGGCACTGATCCGGTCGAGGATCCCCTATCTGCCGGTTCATGCCGATCATCTCGATCGGGATGCGCCCGGGCTCTCTCTGTTGATATTGCCCGGTTTCGCCGCGATGTCCGACGCACAGGCCGCCTCGATCCGTCGCTTCGTAAATGGGGGCGGCGGCCTGGTTGCCACGGGAGAAAGCAGCCTGTGCAATGAATGGGGAGAGACGAGGACCGATTTCGCTCTGGCGGATTTATTCGGCGCTCACCTGCCGCTCGATTCCCCAAAAGATTTCCTTCAGGTCCGCAAAAAACAGGCAGGCGAAACCCGCCACACCTACCTGCGCCTGATCCCCGAACTCCGGGCCCGCGTCGAAGGTCCTCGAACCGGGACAGAGCCCGCAATCATCGGTGAACGCCACGCTGTTCTGCAGGGATTTGAAGAAACCGACATCCTGCCATTTGGCGGCACCCTCACTGGACTGAAGGTGGATCCGGAGGTCAGGACATGGATGACCTATATTCCGGAGTTCCCCATCTACCCTCCGGAGACAGCCTGGATGCGCGAGCCCAAGACCAACCTTCCAGGATTGCTCATAAACACATCCGGACAGAAGGGGCGCATCGCCTACCTGCCGGCCGATCTCGACCGCCGCTACGGGAAGGATAATCTGCCGGATCATGGCAGACTCCTGGCAAACATCGTGAGATGGGCGGCGGCTGACAGCATTCCCCTCGCGGTCGAAGGCAGGGGCCTGGTCGATTGCCACCTTTATCATCAGCCCGGCAGACTCATCCTTCACATCGTCAATCTTACCAATGCCGGGACCTGGCGGCAGCCGGTGGAGGAATTGATGCCGGTCGGTCCGCTCCACATTCGTGTGAAACTGCCGAGAGATGTTCCCGGGAAAAAAGTGCGGCTGTTGGTCGCAAACAAGAGGTCCGGGGCAGCTCGATCCGGCAATTGGAGTTCGTTCGAAGTCGGAAGCATTCTTGACCACGAGGTCGCAGTCATAGAGTAGCTTTAAATACTGCTTCTTTTCGCCCCGCCCGGCCAATTCTTGGAGAGCAAACAGCCGGCAGTATGGGCCGGCTTAGAAAATGTGCCCCCCAAAGAGGATTTTAAAGGGCAGAACCAGGAGGCCGAAAAGCACTCCGACAACCAGCAGGATTGGAATCAGCACAATCGCCACAGGAAGGAGGGCAGCGAACGCCAATGCTCCGAGGATGAGCAGCGGAATCCCGAGTATCAAAAAGATAACAAATTTGAGAGCGCCAAACCCAATCTTCAGCGGCAGGAGCACAAGCCCAAAAATGAGCTTTATCAGCAGCACGCCAATACCCAAAATCAGAAGTACGCCCCCCAATGCCATAATCTCCAACATCGGAATTGCCCTCCAAGATTCTCATTCAATAGATACGCAATCCGGGCCATCCAGGTTCACCCTTCTCCCAATGGGAAGGCCATGGCTGAATCCTGTGGAATCTTCATTGTCTACCCCGGCTTTTTCGGGGCTCCGACCTTAACAGACGCAAGCGCAGGGACAGAATTGAATGAGACGCAGCCGAACCGTCTCAACTTCCGGCTTCTCTGCTGAGACACCACAACATATTTAATATCAACATTTTAAGATTCTGTCATGCACCTGTCGTGTTGCTGACGTGGCCATTACCACGGGGTTTTGCCATGGTGCTACGTAAAGGGAGAGCAGCTGTGGTTGCCCGAATCTTTTTCTAATTTTCCGGAGCCAGGGAGGAGCAAAAGGGTTGAGAGCATCAGAACTTATCAAAGCATGGGGACGAATTCTCACAGGCCATCAGCCTTCGATGTCGATCGAAATTACCCGCCGGTGCCCGTTGTCCTGTCCTGGCTGCTATGCCTTCAGTGAATCGCACCTGGGCACAGGTGGATCGCTGCGACGGATGGTCGATTATGAAGGCGAGGAGCTTGTTCGACGGACTCTTTCTTTGGTTGACACACACAGGCCGCTCCACTTGTCGATAGTGGGAGGAGAGCCTCTGGTTCGCTATCGGGAAATCACGGAATTGCTGCCTGCCCTGGAGCGTAGAGGCATCCATACACAGATAGTAACCAGCGCTGTCCGACCTCTTCCGGAAGAGTGGAAAAGAAGTCGCAAGCTTAACATCGTGGTTTCGATCGACGGCCTTCAACCCGAGCATGACAAACGGCGATCTCCGGCAACTTACGAAAGAATTCTGCGGCATATCCAGGGACATTCCATTACGGTTCATTGCACGGTCACAAATCAGATGACCCGGCGGGCAGCGTATCTCCGGGATTTTGCGGTCTTCTGGACCCACAAGCCCGAGGTGCGGAAAATCTGGATAAGCCTGTTCACCCCACAAATGGGAGAATCAAGCGAGGAAGTGCTAACCGCTGAATCAAGGGCTCGGGTCATCGACGAACTCTCGCAGCTTCGGAATGAATTTCCAAAATTGGAGCTGCCAAATGGCTTATTGACGGCTTATAGAACACCCCCGTCCTCCCCGGGCCGTTGTGTTTTTGCTCTTACGACCCAGACCATTTCGGCTGATCTCAAAACCGTGGTGAAGCCCTGTCAGCTGGGTGGAAGGCCGGATTGCGCTCAATGCGGCTGCATCGCTGCGGCAGCCTTGGAAGCCGTCAATCGACATCGGCTTCCGCTTGGCATCCGCACCGGCACGATTTACGAAATATCCAGGGGACTGGGGCTGTGGTTCAGGAGTCATCAAAGACCGCCTCGGCTCCATTCCCTCGAGGCCGGCACGCGCCACATCCGCGGGAATCGGCAAACTCAGAGGGAATTTTGATCCCATAACCCGCATAAATATTCTCGGAGCAGCGAAACCGGAGGATTCGACGGAAAGCGCCACTTCCTGAACCATGATATGGAACCAAGAGCGGGTTGCGATAGAGTAGAGCCGAAGCAGGAATGACTAAAACACCCGTTTCACGGAAGTGCCCATTTTGGAGAGGAAACCACCGGTTTTCCGTCCAGCTTCTTCCAAGGCCTGGCGGACTGCACCAGCACCCATCCCAAATTCCGGAGAATCGCCCGCGAAACCTGAAAAAGTATAAGGCTCGGCCTGAAGGTTCGAGTAAAGAACAGGGGGGCATCCATCGGCTCGACGGTGAAGGCAGGTCGAGCGGGGAAACCTGGTGCGTCAACGGAATCGTTGTATTCGGAGCATTCTCATGGATTCGTGCGAATTCTGGAATTGCGTCGGGAATCTCGGACGCCGCCGACGACCTTCCTGGATGGCTCGGTTTCGGTATGGAGACTGCGGCGGCAAAAGGGGTGCTTGAAGGAATGCCGGCTGATTTCTGATTCTCCGGGACGGGATTTGGCTCTACTATTCTCGAGGTGATCTCAGGCTTCGATGGGTGGGCGTCACTGAGGATTCGCGAATTCACCCGGGTATCGACGGGCTTCATTAGTCTGTATGAGAACCACATGCCGGCGAATAGGCCTGCCGCCAGAGCCACGGAGGCTATGGGAACAATCAACCAGGAACTCCGGGCTGGCGGTGCGGGATGGTGGATGGATTCGCTGATCCAATTTGCCGGGATGGTTGCCAGGGTGACAAAAGGCTCGCTGGAAGGTTCTGTGACCTTTTCAGGTTCATCGATGGAATCGACCCTCAACAATTGGTCAAAGTCGATTTCGAATGCCACAGCTATGGCTCGCAGGGTTTCAAAAGCAGCGCCGTTCGCAGCCTCGGCCCGTTGAACTGTTCTCGGGCTGACTCCGGCGATCCCCGCTAGCTGTTCCTGGGTCCATCCGCGCTGAACGCGCAGCATTTTGATCTTGGCGCCATCGGCGTTAAGCCTGGTTCCCATCTCACCTCTCCCCTTAGCGGCATATCAGGCATTGATACAAGTCATTCCGGGTTTCATCCTTAGAGGACAGACTGGGAGGGATGAAGCCCTTCTCAAAATTTACCCCGCGGCAGACCGCAAGTACAGTTTGAAAACCGTTCGGAAAAAAGAAGGCACCCGCCCTGCGAAAGAAGGATGAGTGCCCTGGTCCACACCGCTGAATATTATGGGGTGATCATCACCCCCTCGGCGGACCGCCATGTCTGCCGCCGGGTCCGCCTGCCAGGGATTGAATGAATGGAGTTCGTCGGCGCCAAGCGCCTGCTCCATCAGGCTCAACTGGCTGGTGAGGAGCGGAGCATTTTGTCTACTGTGGCCAGGCCTCAAGATAAGCCGCAAGGATCCTGTCCATGAGTCGGTTCTTCGGCTCCTCCACCACTTGTCGTGCGGCATCCGCCCGGAACCATGCAAGGGATTTCCGGATCCCCTCGGCAAAAGAAACCCTGGCTTTAAAATCGGGTACAAATCGTTTGATTTTCGAGTTGTCAAATACCAGGGACCAGGCCTTGTCCCCCAGGAGACCCGCGCCTGCGGCGGAGTCGAAGGCGGAAATGAAATCGGACGGCACATGGACGAGGTCGGGTTCCACCCCTATTGCGTCTCCGATTGTCCGGTAAATCCGGTCCCAGGTCAGCACCTCATCAGATGTGATGTGGAAGCATTCACCGATAGCAGCTGCCCGGCCGAGGAGGCCGCAAAATCCCAGCGCAAAATCGGTGTTGTGCGTAAGGGTCCAGAGCGATTGTCCGTCTCCGTGGACAATGATTTTCTGCCTTCGGAGCATCCGGTCCACCAGCGTGTAACCATGTCCTGCAAGCACGCAGGGAATCCAGGTTTCGCCATAGGTATGCGAAGGCCGGACAATCGTAACCGGAAATCCCGAATCGTGATGCTCCCGGAGGAGCCGCTGTTCACACCTGATTTTGTCCCTGGAATATTCCCAGAAGGGATTGGCCAGTGGTGTATTTTCGGTAACGACATAGTGGGAAGGAGGCTTTTCGTAAGCCGAGGCAGAGCTGATAAAAATGTATTGGCCGGTCGTATGCCGGAATAGGGCGATATCAGTTTCAATATGTTCCGGCTTGAAGGCTATCCAATCGACAACCACATCAAAGACGCGCCCACCTAAAACCGCCGTTGCAGAATTATCCCTGATATCTCCGCGGATGACACGGACTCCGGGAGGAAACTCCGGCAGTTGGCTTCCGCGGATGAAGAGGTATAAATCCACACCGAGATCTGCAAGCAGTCTGGTGCAGGCCATGGAGATATTTCCAGTTCCGCCGATGAATAGAACTTTCAATCCGGCTGCTCCCTCCAGGAATCGATAAACAATCCGGCTGCCAGCCCCAGATAAACAACAAGCCCCACCCAGTTACCCCATTCCGCCAGCCAGGGCCCCATGCCCAGCAAAGTAATCCTGGTGAGATCCGGAATGATGGGCACATGCCAGGAGTCTTCTATGAATTTCAGCAGGGCGGCCAAAACCCCAATCAGCGCTCCGCCTGCTATAAATCCGGAAGCGATCAGGGTTCCTTTTTCCTGCCGCGCTTTTGCCCGTTTCTCATTCCGTGATGATCTCTGCAGCAGCCATGAAAGCGCCGCGCCTAGAACCAGGGGCGAATTCAATTCCATCGGCAGATACATACCGAGACATAATGCCAGGCCCGAGACACCGCACATCTCCGCGGCCACGGCGAACACGGCACCGGTCCCGTAAAAAAACCATGGAGCTCCACCCGTCCCCATGACTCCGCGCAGAACAGCCGCCATCGCGTTGGGCTGGGGAGCCGGCAGGGGATTCGGATGCGCAGGACCCGGCGTAAAGCCGTAGACGCGAGCCATAAGCAGGATGACGGCAGTAGTGGCCGCCGAAGCTGCAATCGACCCCAGCAGGTTGGAGATTTCGACCTTGCGGGGTGTAGCCCCGAGCCAATAGGCGATTTTGTATTGGGTAACCAGGGATCCGGACATCGAGAGAGCAGTACAGACCACGCCGCCAATCAGGAGGGTCTGAAGCATACCGCTGGCGCCGGAAAGCCCAAGCGAGGTCAAAGCCACAGCTGTAACGATCAGGGTCGTCAGTGTCATGCCCGATACCGGGGTGATGGAAATCATGGCGATCGCCCATGCGGAGACAGAAGCGAACAGGAACGCAATCAGCAGCGTCATTAGGGTTGAGACAAACGAAATCGTCGTTGCCGAGTTTTCGCCGGCCAGCACAGAAAAGCGGAAATAGGCGAAGATGGTCAGCGCCGTGATCACGATGCCGGCAAGTACCACCGTAATAGAAAAGGCATCTTCAGTTCGCGATTCGACGGTGGCAGCAGAACGGCCTCGAGCCAGGCGGTTCAATTCACGGAACGCCTGACCAACCGCCTGGAAAATGACCGGCGACATTTTGAGGATCGAGATGACACCGGCGGCAAAGATGCCCCCAATCCCGATGGGGCGGACATACTGGCTGAAAATGGCGTCTGCAGGCATGGCACTAATAGGACCGGCACCCGGGGTAATTTCCAGCGGGATGTAATTGCCCAGATAAGCAAAAAGCGGAACAAGGACAAAAAAGGAGATCATGGAGCCGGCCATGATGATCGCCGCATAATCCAAGCCCATGATATATCCCAGCCCCAGAACGGCTGCGCTGGTGTTCATGGTGAAGACAGCCTTGATCTTTTGGCTCAGGCCGGCACAGGCGCCGATCGATGCCGTGGAGAAATTTTCGGCCCAGCCTTTCATCGAGGGGCCGGCAAAATCGAAAAGCGCCGCAAATATTCCCGAATAGGTGAGCACCATCGCGCTTTTCCCGCCTCTTTTGCCGGCCACCAGGATCTCGGTTGTGGCGCGCGCCTCAGGATAGGGCAGCTTCCCGTGCAGATCGCGGACGAAGTAGCGGCGAAAGGGCGCAAGGAAAAATATGCCGAGCACGGCGCCCAGAAGGGGAACCAGGAAGATCTGAAGAAAAGATGAACGCCCCTCGAGTCCCAGGATGTAAATGGCCGGCATGGTAAAAACCGATCCGCCGGCTATGATCCCCGAGGTCGCGCCAATGGCAAGAACGTTCACATTCTCCAATAGCGTGGAAGCTCGCGAGCGGAGGAATTTCACGGCAAAAACCGAAAAACCCACCGCAAGGATTGAAATTGGAATCGCAGATTCTATCCCCTGGCCCAGTTTCAGCACGATATAGGTCGCTGCGGCCGAAAAAATCACCGACCAGAAAATCCCCTGGGCGACCGATCGCGCAGAGACTTCATGCACCACGGCCGAAACCGGCACAACGGGAAAGTATTCTTCGCCCTGCCTCAATTCCCGGAAGGCATTTTCGGGCAGACGGATCTCGTCCGGTTTTTCCACGGCGGCCTTGGATTCAGTTTCGGTCATGTTCCCCTCGCAGGTAGGAACGTGCATTACACCACGAAGGCCCTGAAGACCGCAAAGTAGAATATGAGGCAAAATCGGGGTTATACTGCCCGGCAGGGAGAAGGACGATGCCGGCGAACCTGACTCCGCAATACCTCTCCGCCGAACAGCGCTTCAAGGAAGCTGCGACTACTGAGGAAAAGATCGCAGCCCTGGAAGAAATGATCGCGGTGATGCCCAAACACAAGGGGACGGACAAGCTCCACGCCGACCTCCGCCGCCGGCTGGCTAAACTTCGCACCGAAGCAGCCAAAAAACATGGGATTTCCAAGGCCTCGGCAGCCTATAACGTGCCAAAGGAAGGGGCAGGGCAGGTAACTCTCGTGGGCGCGCCAAATACGGGCAAATCTTCCCTCCTGGCATGCCTCACGCATGCCAGGCCCGAAATCGGCGATTACCCTTTCACCACCAGGCTGCCCCAGCCCGGGATGATTCCTTACGAAAACATCCATATCCAGCTGGTGGATATGCCGCCCATTGATGCCGATTTCTATGAGCCCTGGATGGGCGGCATCATCAGGCAGGCAGACTACAATCTCATCGTCGTCGACCTGGGCAGCGATGATTTGCTGGATGAAGTGGAAATTGTCCTCCGTATGCTCGAAACTTCCAAGATCGTGCTGGAGGGGCTGGCCCGCAGCACTGAATCAACTCACAGGGCCATGATCCTGGCGAACAAGTCCGATCTCCCGGCTGCACAGGATAACCTTGACATTCTGAGAGAATTCTACGAGAGCCGCTTCAAAATCATGGCGGTATCGGCCGCCAAAAAGGAGGGATTGGAGGCGGTTCCGGCGCTCCTGTTCGAGCAACTGGAGGTGGTCCGGATTTATACCAAGGCTCCCGGAAAAAAGGTCGACTACGGTTCGCCCCCTTTTGTGTTGAAGCATGGCAGTACGGTTCTGGACCTGGCCCGGACCGTTCATCGCGATTTCATGCATTCGTTGAAATTCGCCAAGGCCTGGAGCTCCGAAAAATCGAAGCGATCCATCCGCTTCGACGGCCAGATGGTGGAGCGAAACCACATCCTCGAAGATGGGGAAATCATTGAACTCCACATCTAGAAAATCGTTCCTGGAATTGAGTCATTTTCCGGCTCGCCTCACCCCCAGGAGCCGCGGGTAATCATCCCTTCCAACGCCGTCAATATGATCTATAATTGACAAACATCGGGTGTTTGTCACAGTTCAATCAAAAGCGAAACGGGGGTTGTGCATGAATTACTATGGCGCCAGGGAAATGGCGGAGAGCTATCGCACGGTCAGAAAAAATACCATCGCCATCGCGGAGGACATTCCGGAGGACAAATACGGATTCAGGCCCGCAGAAGGCACCAGAAGCGTTGCCGAATTGCTGGTCCATATTGCCGTCGCCAACAGGTTCCAGCACCGGATACATGCCGTCGAGAAGCGTTCCAGCCTCTCCGGTTTCGACTTCCCCTCCCTCATCCAAGAGCTGCACGCGGAAGAACAGAAAGCTCGCTCCAAGACGGAGATCATCGAACTGCTGAAAAACGGCGGGGAGTCTTTTGCGGGTTGGATCGAAGGACTTCCGGAGGAGTTCCTGGCGGAAAAAGTGGAAATGCCCGCGACTCCGGCCCCCTCATTCAAAAGCCGGTTCGAAATGCTGCTTTCCCCGAAGGAGCACGAAATGCATCATCGTGCCCAGCTGATGGTGGTGGAGCGCATGCTCGGGATAGTGCCTCATCTGACCCGGCAAATGCAGGCGCGCCTTGCGGATTCACAAAAGAAATAGGAAGCGGCATGAGACGCATTCGATATTCGGTGGCGATGAGCCTGGATGGCTATATCGCGGGTCCGAAAGGCGAATACGACTGGATCACGATCGATCCTGAGAAGGATTTTCAAGCCCACTTTCAACAGTTCGACTGCGCACTGCTGGGCCGTAAATGTTATGAAATGATGCGCGGGCTTTCAGGGAGTGGCGCCGTGGAGGGCATGAAGACTTATGTAGTTTCGACGCGTTTGAATCCTTCAGAATGCCACGGAGTCGCTGTGATCAGCAGCCCCGAAAACTTTCTGCCTTCATTGAAATCGGGGCCCGGCAAGGACATCTGGCTCTTCGGCGGTAGCCACCTTTTCCGAAGCCTTCTGAATCTCGGACTGGTCGACACTGTGGAAGTTTCCATAATCCCCGTCATACTGGGAGCAGGATTGCCTTTTGTGCCCCCGCCCGCTGATTTCACACAGCTTCGGCTGACCAGACACCAGATCTATTCCAAAACCGGGACCGTGGCGCTCGAGTATGCCGTCAACCCATCCATCAGCCAGCGGCGGGTGCGAGGTCGAAGAAAGGCAAAGGGATGATCGACAAAGAGATTTCCCTGCTGCGCCAACCCTGAAGGTGTTACTCGTTTTCCGGTTTTCGGCCGGCCAGGCTTTAGCCAAGGCCGCTCGCGGGGTAGGGGAAGGCCTGCGGGGCGGGGAGAGCAGGATCGACGTGGCGGCGCAGCGCTGCATCGCACGCTGCATATCCCCAGTTGATCAGCCTTTCCTGGACTTCAGGCTCCAGCCGCTTCAAGCGGGTTTCAAGCTTCGCCAGGAGAATTGTCTTTTCCAGGGAACAGGGCAATGCGTTCACCAAGCCGAAATTGCGGATATCGGTCTGGATCCCCCAATAGGCGCCTCTCTTGACTCCCGCACCAAAAGAGGCGATCAGGTCGCGCTTGCGCAGGCTCCGAACCTGGTTGTCGATGATATCGGCAATTCGCAATGCATGGCGCGCCCAGTCGTTTTTGGGCTCTGCCTGCGGCTCCATTTTCAAGCCCCCGTCGCTGACCAGGATGGTTTCGCAACGTTTCCAGGCTGTTTCCAGACCCAGGTTGTCATAAACACCGCCATCCGTCAGGACCACGTCAGTGGTGTAGGGAGCAAAGTGCAGGTCTTCACCGTGGGCAGGAGGACTGTAATCCGATTCCTCCAGTTTGAGCTTCAATGGGGAAAGGAGCGGAGGATACGCCGAAGAGGCTCCGACCGCAACGGCGAGTTCAACCCGGGGAGCCCTGACTTCCCCGACCCTCCAGTCTCGCATGTAGGGCTTCATGAAGCGCCACAAGGCACCCGATTGAACGTTTGTGGCATTGATAACAAACCGGGGCGGATCGTCCGGGAGATCCTGGAGAGTAGCATGGCCAAATAAAAATTTTCGATAAGCCTCGGCAACCTTTTCCGCAATCGTCCCAGGCAGTAGAATTCCTCCGACGATGGCTCCCTCGTCGATGGTTCTTTGGGCCAGATCCCGGACAGGAGAAACAACCTCCTGGCAAAAACGTTGTGCAATGCCCCGGCCGTCAAATCCCAGATCGCGCCAGTGAAGCCCGAGCACGCCCGCCGTGATGGACCCTCCGGAAACGCTTGAGATGCGGTCGAGCTTCTTGAGGTACCCTGCCTCATTCAACCGCCAAAGCGACCCGAGATGAAACAGCATGGCCCGATAGCCGCCCCCGGAAAGGCACAGGGCCATTCCACGGGTCGCGGCATTCGCGGCTACTTCGCCGGCTATGTCATCGACCGGCGAGGGCGGGCTGAAGATTTTGTCAGGCATAGGAGAGTTTCCTAATGCGCGGACCGCACCTTACGACTTCCTGAAGCAGACAACCAACATCGGAGGTTAATCTAATGCAAAGCGAGGAGTCAAAGCAAACCTCCCCGGCGCCGGCTTCCATGCCAGAGTCGCCATGAAGGGGCCAGACCCACACTGTCTGGAATTAGCTTCTGGTGAGATCGAGATATTGCGACTGAATTGTGGCCCGCCAAAATGGCCGGCCTGGACCGCTCATCTGTATGAGGCGTCCAGGCCGGATGCCAGTAAGGCCGCGCCGGATATTGATTTAGTTAGTTCCGGGCATCGAGGGCATGACGGGAGTTCCCACCATTTCGAGGACGCGATAGATGCGCACTTTTACGATTTTGTCGATTGCGCGAACGCGCTCCATGGTTGAGAAATAGTTGCGGGTTGGGTATAGCTTCTTGAATAATTCTTCTGTTGTTCGGTTTCCGCGTCCAAGACTGGCCGAGTCTTTGAACACCTGGGTGGTGTAGAAATTCCAGCCGGTCTCGGCGGCAACCGGAAGGAAGGGAACCGTCACACCCCAGGCCTTGAACCCTGCGCCCTCCTCGATTCTCGCCTGATCCATCGGCGCGTAAACCGATTCTTCGAGTTCCATGAGTTCAGCCATACGATCGGCCGGCACCGAGTGGTAGTCCACCCTGATGAAGTCCCCGGTCTCGGCTTTGCCGATGCGAAGCAAAGTCCGGGTAATCTGCTGGCCCGCATTGGTGCTCAGCTCGCTCGATCTCTTGGTATAGTCCGCGTAGGAGATTCCGGCTTTGCTGAACATGGCTTCCGCCTCGGAACGCGAGCGATCCAGCTCCGGGAAGTGGTCATAGCTCACAACGGTGGCAAAGTTATGGTCGAGGTCGGCGGGATAGGGGGATGTCAGTTTAATAAAACTCCAGGCTTTGATTTCCCCGGAATCGACACGGGACTGATTGAGCTTCTTCCCCTGATCCTTGACAAAGGCGATATAGGCTTCGGATTTTTCCGGAGCTACCTTCCGGAAGTTGATGATGCTGTAGTTCGTGGGAATCCGCTGGGCCAGAAGCGGAAGGCCAAGCAGCAGTGCGAGCAGGCAGGCTAGAGCGGTTTTCAAACGGTACATGGTTAACTCCAGGTTGAGTGACGGATGGCACGGAATCATGGCACGTTGCCTTTCATTCCCGGCAATCCAATGTTTTGGAATTTCCAAGATGGTGTCCCAGCACGCTATCCGGTAAGGAAACCGCACCCGATTTGCGCTGGAGTCGAAAACCTGCAGCAGCAAAAAGGAGACAGAACCCAGTCCTATTCGTCCGATTCCTATGGTTCGAGAAGAGTCTGATGAGTTCCCACGATCCTATCCGAAGATTGGATCATTGGAACTGAATCCCGAGCGCGCAGTCCGAGTTGATCCGACGAAAACCGTCGGGCTCCCAGCTTGGCTTGACAATATTCAGATATAATTCGTTATTAATCAATAGGATTCATATATTATGAAATTATTTTTCATTAATGCGTTGAATGGTTGTTGCCCAGTTCAGCCTTTTGAAACCGGGTTGTGCGGATTCAAAAGCCGGAGGAATAACATTCGGCATCACAGACCACGCCGCCGCCTTTTTTGCTGTTTTTGAAACGCAGGTTTCATTAAGATATTGCATCCGCTGACTCTGACTGCAATTCTAGAAAAAGGATGGACTATGCAAAAAAACCAAAACCTCAAAGGTCATGTTTCCAGACGGGAATTTCTCGGCAGCGCAGCCGCCCTATCCGCCATGCCGCTGCATTCTGCGATCGGAAAGGCATCCGCAGGCTTTGGCGCGGACAAGCCGAATTCCAAGTTCGGCGGCGTACAGATCGGCGCGATCACTTACAGCTGGAGAAGCATGCCTGGGACACCGGACGACGTCATTAAATATTGCATTCAAGGTGGCGTAAGCTCTCTCGAGTTGATGAGCGACGTGGTGGAGAATTATCTTGGCATCCCGAGCGGCCCGCCCCGGCCGGCACGCGGAGCCACCATGACCGACGAACAGAGGGCTGCTTTGAAGAAGGCGATGGCAGAAGCCATGGAAGCCCAGCGCCAATGGCGCATCGCGCAGCCGATGAGCAAATTTGAGGAGATACGCAAGAAGTTCAATGACGCAGGGATCAGCATTCACATCGTCAAATTCTCGCCGTCACGGTGGTCGGACGAAGAGATTGACTACACATTCAAAGTTGCCAAGGCCATGGGGGCAGTGGGAGTCACCGAGGAAATCGGGGACGAGGCCTGCAAACGGCTTGGTCCCTTCGCGGAAAAACACAAGATGTACGCGATCTTCCACCAGCATGCACAGCCAGCCGAACCGGGCTTCAATTTCGAAAAGTTCCTCGCCTACTCCCCGGCGAACAGGCTCAATTTCGATGCCGGGCATTATTTCGGCTGCACCGGCCTTCACCCAAACGGCATTATCGAAAAGCTGCACGACCGGATTGTCAGTCTGCACATCAAGGACAAGACCGGGCCAAAGTCCAATCCCGCCAACACCAACCAGGTTTGGGGCAAGGGAGAAATGCCGCTGGCAGACGTACTCAAGTTAATTCAGAAGCAGAAATGGCCCATTTATTGCGATATCGAACTCGAGTATGACATCCCTGCAGATTCCGACGCGGCCAAGGAAGTCAAGAGGTGCGTCGAGTACGCCAAGGGAATCCTGACATAAACCTGTCGACCGCCAGGCCCTCGAAAACCTCAAAATAATCAACTCACATCGGGGGTCTTCGAGGGCTTGGAGCCTGCGCACGCCAGGAAACACGAAGCCTTACCTCGGGCCTACCCGGGGCGTTCTGGAGGAATTCATGTCGACCCGATTCACAAGCAAGTTTTTCCGCCTGCTGTTGATCTCAGCGATTCTCTGGTTGCCGGTTGAATCTTTTCCGCAAGCCCAGGACGCCAAAAAGCCGTTCGAGCCCACGGTCGGACAGCAGGGGAAGGATGTTATCTGGGTCCCGACCGCCACATCCCTGGTGACCAGGATGCTGGACATGGCCAAAGTCACGGCAGCGGATTACGTGATCGACCTGGGATCCGGCGACGGCCGGACCGTCATTGCTGCCGCCAAACGGGGAGCGCAGGCGTTGGGCATCGAGTACAATCCCGATATGGTGGAGCTTTCGCGCTACAACGCCATAAAGGAGGGGGTAGGAGATAAAGCCCAATTTAAGAAGGCCGATATCTTCGAAAGCGATTTTTCCATGGCGACCGTAATCACCATGTTTCTCCTGCCGGATCTCAACATCAAACTCCGCCCCATACTGCTGAACCTCAAGCCGGGAACCCGCATCGTCTCCAACACCTTCTCCATGGGCGACTGGGTGGCCGACGAAACCATCTCAGCTGAAGACGAAGGCACCGGAGAGGAGGACAGCTACGGCTCCTTCCGCAACGCCATGATGTGGATTATTCCCGCAAAGGTTTCAGGCAGTTGGAGCATGGGAAATGACCAGCTCACATTGACCCAGACCTACCAGATGATAGAAGGCCAGCTGAAAACCGGTGACCTGGCGATCCCTGTCGCGGAGGGCAAGCTCCGCGGCGATCAGATCCATTTCAAGGCAGGAGATACTGAGTTTTCCGGCACCGTTGCCGGCGGACGGCTTCAGGGCACCGCCCGGAATGGCTCCGGCAGCAAGCCCTGGACGGCCGAACGCCTTACAGCAAATAACTGACCCATATCCCGCGCGCCGCTGCCCCGAGAGTGACGGCAGGAAGCCCCTGCACATCAAAGAATGTGCGCGCGTTTCAGGGCTCTGGCAACATCGTAGGAAATCGAGAAATCATATCGGGCTGCATTGGCAACCACATAGTCCGTTGAAAAGGCCTTGCCTGCAAAAATTCCGAAGCTGAAGTCCCGCCAGAAATAATAATTGACTATCAGATAAATCCTTTTCCCTCTGCCGAGACGATCGGAATTCAAATTGATGTAATGCTGGTCCACGTTCACGAATCCCCCGGTCAGATTCAGGCGCGGAGTAGGGCTTTTTTGAGCCGAAAAGCTGCATCCCCAAGCTGGCTTGAACTGCAGCCTTTCGTAATTGTCAAACACCAAAGCGTCGGCAAAGCGGTTTTTCGGAAGGGCCAGCCTCACTGCCTGGCGAAGCGTATCCACGCCATCCTGGGAAGTGTAGTCGATTGAAAAAGAGACTCCCTTGCCTGCTGCTTTGGCTATGAGGAACTGGTGGTAATTCATCTGGCTCAGGCGGTGGAGGCGTCCGAAAACGTCGGGTGCGTATTGATCGCCGACGTAGGCGCCTGTGGCGGAAATCTCGTCAAAAAACAATTTCTCCGGAAGCCGCAGGCTGATTCTCTCGCCGGTCAGATAACCATTGTTGGAATAGGAAGTTATTTCGGTCGAATCTCCGCGGTTGAAGCCGAGGCCACCCACCTGAATCTCCAGGGCCTTCCATGGGGAAGCAGAAAAAAACAGCTCTTTGAGATACAGGTTCGTAACAAGGGTCCCGTCAGCGGCTCCCGTTGAATTCCAAGACTGCGTGAAAGAGCGGCCCGCGCCCAGCCGATATCCCGCGTAATAGCGGCCTCCGGAGTCGAACTTGAATTTTCCGCGGAACAGCACCTGATATTGGATCTGAGTCAGCCACGGACCGCCGCTGGGTTCGGTTTTTTTGAAGCGGGCTCCCAGTGTGCCCGCCTGCAGATCAATCCAGCGAGAAGCAAATCCTGCAGGACCACGCGTTGATGCCATCCCATTCGGAGCCGGCTCAGAAGTCGCGATATTCTGACCTGAAAGTCTGCCGGCAGGCATCAGGAGAAGCAGGATCAGGATGGCGGTATTGCGGAGGTGCATCACCGGGAAACTCCAAACATCGGTTCAATAAAGCTCGTCATCATGCCACGATTCGAAGGATTATGCGCGATCTTTTTAGCCGGGGATTGTGACGAACTTCTCCTGGTCCAGAGGAAAGCGCTAGAATCGGAGACTATAACGTACAGCAATGCTGCGGCCGGGCGCATCCAGCCCCCAGCTGATTCCCCGGTAATTCCTGTCGGCGATATTCTCAAAATCAATGACCAGATCGTGCCGCTCACCCAGGCGCAGACCGCCCCGAATATTGAGGGTCAAAAATCCGGGGATGGCTCTGAATAAAGGTGCGCTGACGACGCCGGGCCCCAGCACCCGGTTCTGCACCTGAGCCAGTGATTCCCCGGTGGAGATCAGAATGTCGTCGGAGGTCCCGGGCTTGCCATCAGGGCCGGGACCGACAAGACCACGAACCGAGGCTCCATTCAAAAAAAAGCTCCTGATATTGGTCCTGGACCTGGCCGCTCCCGTGCGGCGGTCGCTCAAATCGAGGCTGGAGAGACGCTCCTGCCGGTTGGCGGCATAAACATAAGGCTCCACCCAGTAGCGTCTTCCAGTCGGTTGAAAATGGAGCTTAACCCACCCTTGGGGAGCCGGAGTGCCACCTTCGATATTTGGCGGCAGGCCTGTCCTTCGGTCTTCGGCATGGATGTAGGTGAAAGTATTGTTGAGGTTCAACGATTGCGACAGCTGCAGATCGAGGGTCTGTTCGATGCCGAAAATTCGCGCCTGATCATAATTGGAGCGAATCAGGACCGGGTTCGAGGACGCCTCCACAAAAACAGCGCCGGCCGCGGTCTGACCGGTTATCACCTGATCGCCAAGGTAAGTCCCTACCGCCCCCGGCGGAAGGATCAGGGATTGGACTGAAATATTGTCGGTTATGTCATGGACGAATCCGGTCAGATCAAAATCGATGCGGTTGCGGCGATAGTGCAGGCTGCCCTCGTAGCTCCAGCTCGTCTCCGGGACCAGTTGTTGAACGGATTTTCCGGTCGATATCGCTGTGATGTCAGCCGTCGATCCGATCATGGCATTTCGACCTGCGACGTCAGCGTACGGAACTTCATATCCATTTCCGGTCAAGCCGAGGGTTCCGAGGTCGGTGATGTGCGGGGCACGGAATCCACGGCTGACCTGGGTGGAAAAACCGAATCCGCCAGATAGGGTGAGCAGCGCGCCGAATCGGGGGGTGAGGCTGCAGACACTCAGGCTGTCGTCCGGCCACAGCGGCTTGCCGCCGACCAGGGGACTGTTGGCCGCGAGCGATCGGTAGGAGGCAAATCCTGCCCTTAGGGCTCCGGTAAGGCGAAGTCTCTTCGGCACAGCCTGCCAGATTTCCTGAACGTAAATCCCCCCGCTGCCATACTCAGAGCCGTCGGGAATCCTCGGTCTTGAGGGAACCGAAACCTGGGCAACCGGATTCAAAGTATAGGCAGGCGCGCGCGCGGCATCATGGTAAAACTCGCCGCCGAGCGCGAGATTGTGGCTCGATCCCCAACGTTTGGCAGCTTGTATCTGCAATCCGTGATCCCAGGTTCGCTCCTTCTGATGGGTGATCGAGGCGTTCGGGTTGCCATTGCCTCCCTGATTGACTCTTTCCTCTCTCTGGGTGTTCATGGAATAGGATGCGGCGAAGCTGTCCAGCCATCCAGCATTCAGCCTCTCATAGCGGGCATAAAAAAAATCGAGCATGAAGTTTCGCAGGTCGGCAATCAGGTTCCCATCGCCGCCGAGAGTCTGGTCGTATCTCTTTCCGCCATCCTGCTGGCTCCGTTCATAATGAAAGGTAATCTGCTGGATGGCGGATGGCTTGAAGGCCAGTCGAATCTGCCCTCCATACTGGGTGAATGCCGTATCGGTCATCCGGTCTCCCCAGATGTCGGAACGCATCCCCAGGAAGCGGGCAACCGCGGCGTGGGTATCGATCCCACCGCCCGGCCGGATCGTGCTGTGACGGCTGGAATTCAGATTCAACAGCAGCGAAAAATCGCGACGGCTGTAGCTCGCCGCGGCGGTACCGCCGAAGCCGAGGTCGGCACTATTGAAGTAGGTTCCCAAACGTTGGCTGAAGCGTGGTGTTTCGGCAGCGAAAGTCAGTCCCCGGGAAACCAGCTGCACCGCTCCGCCGAGGGAATCGCTGCCATACTGCGCGCTGTTGGGACCGCGCAGAACCTCCATGGCGCGTAGGTTGCCAGGCTCGACGAGATTGAAAAAACTGTTGATCCCGCCGCGCATGGCCGCAGTGGAAAAACGGATGCCATCCACGTAGGTGACGACTTTGGCACCGGTCAAGCCACGGACAAAAATAGCGCCTATTGTCGGGCTCGTCCGCTGGAGTTGGAGACCCACCTCCTCCTGCGCCGCCTGAGCCAGGACTGACTTGGCACGGTCGGCAAGTTGCTGCTCATCAATCACGTTGACCCGCTGCGTTGTCTGGTCGGTGTCCTGGACCAGTCCGATATCGGCTGTGACAGTGACTGTCGTCTTCGGGCTTGAAGGTCCGAGCACCAGGTTCAGGGAGGAGGCATCAGCGGAAGGAAGAGAGATAGCGACACGACGGTCCGAAAATCCCCACGCTGAAATTATAAGCTCATAGCTTCCGCCTGCCACATCCTGGAACCGGAACTTCCCTCCGTCGTCTGTCCGCGTGGCAGAAACGGCAAACTGACGGGCGTCAAGCAGCTGAATCCAAGCTTGAACTATCGCCGAACCGGATGGGTCCTGGACCATTCCGGTGACCGCAAAGGTTTTTTCCGGTTGTGCCTGGGCGACACAGGGGGAAAAAACCAGGAAGCAGAAGGCAAAAAACGATTTGGGGATTGCGCCCTTGTGAACTCGCAAATTTCCTCCGGCGAGAAATCAGGCAGATTCTAACGCCCGGGGATCATTGTTGCTACATCCCATTTGTCGTTCGTTCATGGCAAAATCCAGGAGCCACCCTGCGAAGCTGGAATTACCTTTTTTCCGCGGCGAATTTCGGAAATAATCCGCCATGATCCGGTCTGCTTCTATGCCGGAGATAGATAAGTGCGGATGAACCTCGGCCTACGACCAAGAATCCGCGCAGTGGGTCAAGTCAGCCCTAGGCCCCTGAAAGGATGAGGAGGAATCCACCCATGAAAACAAAATTTGCCCTGGCTGCGATATTGGCCATTGTAGTGCTCGCTCTGACAGCCCGCGGCCCCGCTCAGCCCGCGGGAGATCCCGTCCTCGAAGGATTTCGCATCACCGAGGTCGCCTCGGTCGCCGACGCCATCGAGCAACTCTATGGGACTCAGAATTACATGAGGCACGAAATGCGGGCACTTTTCAAAACCAAGTTCGCCGGGCCTGCAGTCACCGTGTTGCTGAAAAAGGAGGAACACAAGGAGGGATCAGCCGCATCTCAAGCCATGATTGATGCGATCGACAGTGCTCCGCCGGGATCGGTCTATGTAATGGCGCTCGAGGACGGCTTGAACTACGGAGCCATCGGGGGGTTGATGGTAACCACCATGAAATACCGCGGGCTCGCCGGAGCCGTCGTCGACGGTTCGGTGCGCGATCTGCCGCAGATTCAAAGGCTGCAATTCCCCGTCTACAGCCGTGGGGTCTCCCCCGGCACCACCATCGGGCATTTCCGCTGTACCGGAATCAACATCCCGATCACTTGTGCCGGTGTGAAGGTGAATCCGAAAGATATTATCGCTGCGGATGAGGACGGCGTCGTGGTCATTCCGGCCGACAAGGCAGCCGAAATCCTGAAAAAGGCCCAGGAATTGGATTTTGCCGAACACTCGATGTACCCCTTTATCGAGCGATTCCGATCCCTGAAGGAGGCAGTGGCGAAGTTCGGACGGATTTAGCCCCCGCGTCGTGAAGGACGAATTAATTCTTTGCCGGACTGGCAATGGAAATGCGAATCTCAGGCCGGAGTTTGCGCGGGTCACAGCCCTGGCCGTATCGGTCGGACCCGCATCCTCCCTGGCGGATTCCCGGCTCTGGAAAACCTCTTCTCATGCGGGGAGGACAATCCATGCGCCCCTTGGGTTCCCGCAGGCTAGTGAATCAGCCCGAAGGCTTTCAGGTGAGCATATAACTTGTGCCTATCAATCGGCTTGACCAGGTAGGCATCGCACCATTCGTTAAATGAAGCAATGATGGTCTTCATATCACCCAATGCGGTCGTCATGATGACCTTCACACGCTCCCGCGTGCGCACGCCTTCGGCCTCTTCAGATTCCCGGATCGTCTTGAGGACATCACGACCATCCATTTCCGGCATCATGATATCGAGGCAAATCAGGTCAAAGGGTTTACCCTCGGCGCGAGCCTGCTTGAATGCCTCCAGGGCCTGCTGCCCTCTCTCGGCAGAGTGGCACTCACCATGCCGAGCCATGATTTCTACCAGCAGAAGCCGGCTTACCGGGTCATCTTCGACTATCAATGTCTTCATTGTATTAAGCCCTAAAAACCGTTAGGGAACTGGGGCAATTCCCGTCCTAACGCGGTAGTACAGCCGTCGATAAGGTGCCGCCCAATTAGAATCGCGTCCAAATATTCTCTATCGTTTGAAGCCTGACGGACTTTACGATCCTTCGAGGGAAATCTTCAGCATTTCTATCGACATCTCACGCAGTCTGTACTTTTTGACCTTGCCACTGCCGGTCACAGGGTATTGATCGACAAAAAAGACATGACGGGGAATTTTATATCGGGCTATCCGGCCGCGGCAGAAATCCTGTACTTCTTCACAAGTGAGCGTTTGGTCGTCTTTCAATATGACAAAAGCCCCCACCTCCTCGCCGTATTTTTCGGAAGGCACCCCGACAATCTGCACATCCTTGACCTGCGGCATGCGATAAAGAAAATCTTCAATTTCCTTGGGGTAGATGTTTTCCCCGCCGCGGATGATCAGGTCCTTGATGCGTCCGGTTATCCGGTAATTCCCGTCTTCATCTTTGATCCCGAGGTCGCCGGAATGCAGCCATCCTTCGGAATCGATCACCTCGGCGGTGGCGGAAGGCATTTTATAATAGCCCCTCATTACGTTGTAGCCTCGGCAACAAAGTTCACCTGCCTCTCCGATTCCGCATTCCGCGCCGGTCTTGGGATCGATGATCCTGACTTCGATGCCCGGCAGTTCCCTTCCGACGGTGCCCACCTTCACCTCGATCGGATCGCTCACCCGGGTCTGCGTAATCACGGGAGATCCCTCGGTAAGCCCGTAAGCAATCGTAATATCGGGGCAATGCATGTCAGCAATGACCCGCCGCATGATTTCGATGGGACAAGGGGAGCCGGCCATGATCCCAGTCCGGAGAGAAACAAGATCGAACATCGGAAACATGGGGTGGTTCAATTCGGCGATGAACATGGTCGGAACGCCATAAAGCGCAGTGCATCGCTCTTTTTGGATGGATGCAAGCACCAGCAGGGGATCGAAATTCTCGCACACTACCGCAGTTGCACCATGGGTCACAATGGCCATGATGCCCAGAACCAGCCCAAAACAATGGTAGAAAGGAACGGGCAGGCATACTCTTTCACGCTCGGTAAAGTTCTGGCATTCCCCAATATAGAAACCGTTGTTGAGGATGTTGTGATGAGTCAGCATCACACCCTTGGGAAATCCGGTCGTTCCCGATGTGTACTGCATGTTGATGACATCGTGGCAATCAAGTGAGCCGGACGCATCCTCCAGCTCCGATCCTTTGTGGTGGGCGCCCAGCAGGAGGAGCTCTGCCGTGTTGAACATCCCGCGATGTTTTTGTGGGCCGATGAAAACCACATTTTTAAGAAAGGGAAACTTCTCACTGTTCAGCCGACCGCGCTGGGAGTTTTTCAATTCGGGGACGAGTTCGTAAATCATTTGAACGAAGTCTATCTCCCGAAATCCATCCACGAGGCACAAGGCGCAGATTTCCGACTGCCCGACCAGGTATTCAAGCTCATGCAGCCTGTAATTGGTATTGACGGTGACCGCAACGACACCAATGCGGGTCGCGGCAAAAAAAACTGTCAGCCAGTCGGGAACGTTATTCGCCCAAATGCCGAGACGGTCTCCTCGCTTGAGTCCAAGAGCCAGAAATCCCCTGGCCATGTCGCTGACACGGTTGTTGAATTGCCGATAGGTAAATTTGAGTCCCCTGTCCGGATAGACCAGAAAATCGTTTTCCGGTAGCATCCCGGCCTTTTCGGCCAGAACTTTCCCGAGGGTTTGTTCGATGAAATGCATGCATGCCGCCATTTAGAAGGGGGCGTATATCACGGCGAGAACACGGGCCGTCTCATCACCGAGAGCGCGGACGCTGTGGAGCACGATGGAGTCATAATAAATGCTGTCGCCCTCGCCCAGCCTGTGGATCTCCTTGCCGTAGCTGACTTCGATTCGTCCGCTGAGCACATAGATGAATTCCTCCCCTTCGTGCGATGAGAGACTAACATCCGCATCCAGCGAAGGCTGAACCTCGATAAGGAACGGATCCATGTGCCGGCCGCTCTTGTCGAGCGACAGGGAATAAAAATCCAGCTCGCCGGAGGCTGCCTTGGACGGCCCGGAAAATCGCACGACTCTGGCATGTTGTCCTTTGCGGCACACCACCGGACCGATGTGCTCCACGTCATCCAGGAAGGTGCCAAGCCTGACCCCCAAAGCGCGGGCGATTTTGATCAGGGGAGCCAGGGAAGGAATCAGGGCACCACTTTCGATTTCAGCAATCAGCCCTTCCGGTTGCTGGCTTCTCTCTGCCAATTCCGCTTGAGAAAGGTTCCGGCTCTGCCGGACCCCGGCAATCTTTGCACCCACAGAGTTCATTACAGGCATAGGACACCTCTTCCCCGGTTAGGGGTTTGAAAGCGACCCTCCCGACCCTCCATCGGAAACACCGCGGTCAGGTGGGAGAGGCTTGAATCCGTTTTTCCGCATGACCTGTACAACATTTTCCTGGATTTCCGGCACAACGTAAAAAAAGGCGCCGACTCGCTGGAAAGGAAACAGCAGGCCGCTGGCATAGGGTGCCGGGACGACGGCATAGTCAATCCCCCCGTCATCGAGGACTCTCTCCAGAGCCAGGGCATCCTTCAGACGACGCGCCATGTAGACCAGGACCAGTTCCTGCTCCCCGAAAAACTCCGGTTCTTGTCGCATAAGCCTCTTATCCTAGTACCGGATCGGCCGGATCTCAACCATGACCTCTGTAGAATTGATACCGGCGTTCGATTAAATCCGGATTGCGGAATTCCATTGGCCGGAATATGTTTTAATGGCGAGGGACGAAGCACAGGAGACCGGTCGGCCAGGCGCCTGGCAATTTGGGAAATCCCCCGAACAGGGGCATGCAAGGAAGGGATACTATGAAACTCATCGCCCAGAAGATACCCGATGAATTCATCCGCTCGATACCAAGGGGGTTCCGCCTGATCAGGAAACAGGACAGCGACTTCCTCCTGATCGAATCTCTGTTCTGCCCCAACGGCCATAACCTGATCGTTGACAGCGTCCGGATCCACGATGAGGCCTCTATAAAATTGAAGGTTGTCATCCAAGGCGACTGGGGATTCATGTTTGTCGATGCGTTCTGGGGAAGTCACGCAAAGCTTTTCAGCTTCAATCCGCAGATATCGGGGTCGGACCCGGTTTGCGTGATGGCTCATTGCCCCTATTGCGATGCCCTCATGATGGAGAGCCATTCCTGTCAGCAACAGGGCTGCGGCTCTGAAAAAAGCATCCTATTGATGCTCCCGGGAAGCAAGAACCGCATTCATGTTTGTGCACGCCTGGGCTGCCCGGGTCACGACCTGGAAATCAACGACATGCCTTACGATCTGGTCCACTCCGTCAACATCATCAACTACTTCGGGGCTGGCACCGAGGACCCGTTCGGCAATATCTGACGCTCATCGCGCTCACGGCGCCTCGGGGATCAGAGAGAAGGCAGGATGGAAACGGCCAGAATCCCCCCAATAATGGCAAGCGAAAGGGCGATTGGGAATTTGCCTCCGTACAGGCCGTTCGGCCAGGCCATTTTGAGTCCCACAAAAATTAACACCAGCGCCAGGCCATCCTTCAGGTAGTGGAGCAAATTCACTGCGCGCGCCAGCATGAAGCAAAGTGACCTCAAACCCAGAATCGCAAAAACATTCTACGTGTAGACAATCGGCGGTTCGCGCGTTAGGGCGAAGATCGCGGGCACTGAGTCCACAGCGACAACGATATCGCTCAGCTCGATGAAAAACAGCGCCAGCAATAAGGGCGTTGCGTGGAGCTTTCCCCCGACTCGCGCCGTGAAGTTCTGTCCATGGGAATCGCCAGTCACCGGAATCCATCGTCGAAACAGACGGATCAGCGGATTTTTATCAGGCTCCAGGTTCCGCTGGGGTGCGAAAATCATCTTTCTGCTTATCGGATGGGTAGTACTGGCTCATGCCTTGCGCGGTTAGGGGATCTCATCGATATTGGCGGGCGTGGCGTTCACGCTGGCGATTTTTGGCGCGCTGCTCCATGAATTCGGCCACTCCCTTTCCGCAAGGAAATACGGCATCGGGACACGGGACATCACTCTGCTGCCGATCGGAGGAAAATATTGCTGAGTTCCTCATGATTCAGGCCGCCCTCAGCGCCGGCGTCGGCCGATATCCGGCCGCACCCCGGACGACCCATTGAGAATTGGACCGCGACGAAGGCCCCAAGACCGTAAAGCTAAAACTCGTTGCGGTCTTGGAGGCCCTTGTGGCTCGACGTGCATGGTTTCCCGCAAATCAGAATCGCTTCGAATATCCGAAAATCCAGAAGCTGTCTGCAAACGCGGCATCACCCCATACGCCATCGGCCTTGTCCGGAACGCTCTGCTGGCGATTGCGCATGAGAGCAACGGGCGTCAGCAGGGAGAAAACATGGCTGCGCCAGGAGAAAAGCAGCCCAGGCTCGATACTCACAGCATAGCCGGGCCTTCGGAAACCTTTGCTTCCGCCGAAGAGGTCGGTAACTGGAACTCCTTCCCACCTCCCTGCCAGGCTCACGGACAATCCCTGTTTGGGCAGAACAGGCATGGCAACCCCAACACGGACTAGATATAGATCGGGCACCGAGAAGACCGACTCGGATTGCCGCGCACGATAAGTCGGCTGGCCATTGGTCTCCGCGGGATTGATCAGGTAGCTTGCTCCGGCCGAGAACGTAGTTTTCCAGATCCGTTTAAACGCCTGCATGTCAACCACCATCCCCACTTTGCCATCACCCGGCTGGATCGACTGGTCTACCGTGCGCACCGCCGTCGTGGTCAGGCTTGTCCGGAATACATCGCGAACAAAGTTGTTTCCAAGGGGCCATTTCACCCCTATCCCCATGGAGAGATTCTGAGACGCGTGCTTTTCCGTATCAAACATCCACCGTCGAACCATCACGCTGCCGTCGGCAAGCCCGCGCGTATGCGTGGTGAAGCGAGAGGCAACAACCCCGCTGACTCGGATGGGCTGAGACCGGTCCGCAAACAAGAGCGGGACGCTCAAAGAAAAATTTGTTCGGTTGGTCAAGCCGTAAGTCGCCGTGAAGTCAGCCAGATAAATCCAGTTTCTGACCTCACTTTGCTCGGTTTCACGATTGACCTGCTCCTGAATACCCACAAAATGCCGGTCCGATTGCTGATATCTGAAGCCGAAATTGACCTGCCATTTGCCTTTTCCAAGGTAGGGACTGCCGTGCGCGCCAATCACGGGCACGCTGGATCTCGCCACAATTCAACCTTGCGCCCAGCCTTGGACCGGCCAGGCCGCAAGAACAATAAATCCCCCCAGCACCGCCCAAAGGAGCCGTATTCTCCTTGAATCCATCCTGCCCTCCGTAATATCCGATGAATGATCTTGATCCCGAGCTTTTTATCCAGTGCTGAAGCTGCATTAGCAAGGGATTAGCTAAGCTCAGTACAGCAATTCCCATACCAAATTTTGCCCTATTTCACGGTCACTTCTAAATCATTCATTTTAAATAAATAAGAAATTTTGGCTCATAAATTCCGCTGACCCGCTATTCCATATATCATATTATATATTACTTAAACTTGGGGATACACATATTAATTATGTGAGTTTTTTGGAGTGGTTTGGCATAGGATATTCATTCATGAGCCAGTTTTTTACAGTTTTGATCTGTTACCTCCGGGACATCCTCCCATCCCTGGCTTTCGGTTTTTTGTTGAGCGGAATGATTCATGAACTGGTGCCTGAGAGCCTGGCGAAAAAGGCATTAGGTGGAACGGGCATCAGGCCAATTCTTTATTCAACTTTGATTGGCACTGTACTGCCGGTCTGCTGCTGGGGAAGTCTGCCAATCGCAGTCAGCCTTCGCCGCAAAGGTGCGAATCTTGGGCCGGTACTGGCATTTCTGATAGCTACTCCAGCCACATCGGTAAGTGCTTTGGCGGTGACTTATGGCGTCATGGGTTTTACGTTCGCAGCCTATATCTTCGCGGCGGTTATCCTCATGGGATTAGGAGCCGGGTTTATGGGCAATTGGCTGTTGTCAGCCAGCCCGGAACCGCCGATCCAAAACGGGGAATGCCGGGAGGGGTGCTGCGGAAGAAATTCAATGCTGGCGGCGCCTTCAGGTCAGACTTCAAAATTGCGCGGCGTGATGCGCTACGCCTTCGTCACAATGCCAAAGGATATCGGCCTGGAGCTTGTCGCCGGATTACTCCTGGCAGCGGCGGTATCGACCGTTACGCCGCTTCAGCACCTGATACACTCTTACCTGGCGGGTTGGAAAGGCTACGGTTTCAGCGTGGTATTTGGAATCCTGACCTATCTTTGTTCGACTGCCAGCGTGCCCTTCGTGGATAGCCTGATTAAGCAGGGATTGGCCTCAGGCGCAGGAATGACCCTGCTCCTCATCGGGCCTGTAACAAGCTATGGCACGCTTTTTGTTTTGAAAAAACAGTTCGGGATGAAGATTCTCGCCGCGTTTCTAACTTACCTGACCGCCGCCACACTGCTCCTGGGAATGCTGTTCGGGCAAATGGTCCGCTGAGTGATCTGATTAGGGTTTAGGCCCCAAATGGCCTATTCCGGGCAGCCGCAAACCAGGGGGGAAAAATCCAATCCGGCACCGAGCCCGAGTATATCCAGCTCGAACCCCTCTTCTTTCCCGACGGCGAGCCCGACGATCCCCAGTATTGAAAACTGCCAACCCGTTCCACTCGGAGTACGGGAAAGCACGCCATCTACAGGGTAGTCTTTCCCGATTGCGTTTGCCGGAAGGTCCGCCCGCAGTTCAGGCACGCGGCGGAGAAGGTAGGCGATGAAGGTATTGCTGTTGGGGCCCGGCCAGACCGTGTAAGTGTTCGGATAAGGGTAGGCAGCCGTCGCACTTCTGATCCTGGCGATTGCCGCTTCAGCAGCTTCCCCACGCAATTCGGCCAGCAGAACCGGAGCGTTGCCGTACCATTTGCCATCCGGTGTTCCGCGCCCTGAGCGAATGGCAGGCCGGCCTCGGGAAACGCCGAATCCGACCACTTCAAATCGCTCCCAGAAAAGGGAGCCCGAGGCTTTAACGGCGATCCAGCTATGCGATCCAAAAGCACCGCGCCAGCCGTAAGTACGCGCATTGTAGAGCTGGATCACGGCCTCCGGGGTTTGTTCGGCATCAGGGGCTATGCCTGTCGAACTACGGTCAGCCCTTGACCAGTGCTCATGCGGCCCGCGAAAAAGAACCATACCGATGGCCACGAGCAATGGCAGAACATAGACGGCGGCAAAAGTTGCCGAAAGAGCTTTGAACAAGGTCTTTCTCCCTTTGAACAAAGCTCCCGGTAAGCGCGGCTGGTTGGATATCAAATCCGGCTCCTTCGACTCTACTGGAATGAATCCTGAATTGGACAGCAGTGTTACTCCTGGTGGAGGGCTGCGATCGGATCGATCTGGGTGGCCCTCCTTGCGGGAAGGGCGCACGCGAACATCGCCACCGCCCCGAGCAGGACACAGACGCTTCCGAGTACTCCCGCATCCGAGGGCCTGATTCCGAAGAGAATACTTTCGACATACCTGGCCAGGGCCAAAGTGCCGCCGAGTCCGGCGCTGAAACCCAGGGCCAGGAGCAGGAGCCCTTCATGCAATACAAGCTGGAAGATCCTTCCCATGGAACAGCCAAGGGCAATCCGGATCCCCAATTCCCGCGTTCTCTGGGCCACGGTATATGCCAGCACCCCATAGATTCCCACAGCAGCCAGGAAAAGCGCAACGACGCCAAAACCGACGGCAATCAGCATCGGCGATTTGCGTTCGACCAGGGATTCGTCGATCCGCCCATCCATGGTCCGGATATCATAAAGCGGCAGCTCTGCATCGACCTGCGACATTGCCTGCCGCAGGGCCGGGATCAGGCCGGCCGGATTGCCCGAAGTTCTGACGGCGAACGTCAGGAGATCCTGCGGCTGTTGTTCAAAAGGAAAATAGTAAGCTCCTGCTCGCTCGTCGGGATCAACCAGGGCACGGATCTTTACGCTGTCCACTACCCCCACGACCGTATACCAGGCCGCATTCGGACCCGGCTGCACCAGATCTTGCGCGCTGCTGGGTCGCCACATGCGCTTGCCGATAGGACTGCTCCCGGGCCAAAACTTTCTTGCCATGCGCCGATCAACGATGATTGCTCGAAGCGAACCCGGCCTGTCCCGTTCATCGAAAAAGCGCCCTTCGATCAGCGGGATTTTCATGGCTTCAAAATATCCCGGCGTGACGATCACCTGGTTCGGAGAGACCACGGATTCGCCGGGTTGCATGGCATACCCTTCGGCGAAAATCACGCTGTCGCTGGAGCGGCCGCCAAAAGGTATGGTGTCGGTCGCGCCTGCCGCTGCGATGCCGGGAAGCGCACGGATCTTTTCAAGCGCCCGTGCGCCGAAAGCCCGGATTTCTGGATCACCTTTATAGCGGACTGTGGGCAAAGCCACAGTTCCGGTCAGCACTTGGGAAGGATCGAAACCCGGTTTGATGGCGAGAACCTGGCGAAAGCTTGCGAGCAGCAAGCCAGCGCCCGTCAGCAAAACCAGCGCGAAGCCGACCTGAGTCACCACCAATGAATTCCGGAGCCACCGGGCGCCCCGGCCGCTGGTGCCGGTCCGGCCTTCCGCCCGAAACACCAGGTTGATGTCAGTTTTGAAGGAATGAACGACCGGGATAAAACCGACCAGGACGCCGACAAGAAATGACAAGCCCAGAACAAAGGCAACCACGGCGCCGTCCATCCCGATTTCGTTGCCCCTTGGCAACCGGCCCAAATGCAACAAGTCAAAAGCGCGCAAGCCCCACCATCCAAGCAGCAACCCGGCGATAGCCCCTGCCGACACTAAAAGGACGCTCTCAGTGATCAACTGGCGGGCCAGGCGCAACCGGGTCGATCCGAGCGCGAACCGCGTAGCCACTTCCCGCAATCGCGCATTGGATCGGGCAAGAGTGAGGTTGGCAATGTTGACCGCGCCGATCAGGAGAACAAACAGCACTCCGCCCCACAACAAGAACAGCGTGCGCCGTACATCCATTACAATATCATCCTGCAAGGGCAGAACTTCCGTGTGAAACCCTGCGTTGATAAGCAGTGGCTTCAATTCGGGAAGCTTTTCCATGTTGGCGCGGTTCAGGGCATCAAGTTGGGACTGAACCTGTTGAATGGTCGCTCCCGGCTTCAGCCTGCCGATATTTTCCCAATTGTTGCTGTGATAAGACTGCTTCTGTTCCGCCGTAAAAGCGAGGGGGCGCCAGAGACGGACGCGGGGATTGAGAAAGTAAAAATCCTTGGGCATCACTCCGACGATGGTGTGCAAGTTTCCGTAAATCCTGATTTCCTTGCCAACCGCCGAAGGATCGCCCGCGAAGAGTTCCTGGCAGAGGCCGTAGCTGAGTATGGCCTTCCTCTCGTTGCCGATCTCGGCTTCTTCCGGGGTGAAATTGCGCCCCAGGGCGGGCTGGATGCGGAGCACCTGGAAAAGCGTGGGCGTGATGCTCATGGACTCTACCTGCTGTGCGGCTCCCTTTTCCCCAATCGTCACACTCTGCCCCGTGTAAAAAGCCTGCTCCTCGAAGGCAGTGACAGCCCGGCGCCGGTCGTAATAATCGGGAGCGCCGTTGCTCGCACGTCTCACCCCGACATTCGGATAGCTGTTGCGCATGAGCAGGATTCTGTGGGATTCGGCAAAGGGCAGGGGTTTGAGAACAACCGAGTAAACGATGCTGAAAATAACCGCATTCGCGGCAATGCAGAGGGCAAGGGTGGCTATGGCGGTAACCGCAAAGCCCTTCTCCTTTAGCAAAAGCCTCGCGCCGAATTTTAGATCATAAATCAGTGAATTCATGAATATCCCGTATTTCCCCTTGAGAACAAGCGGCAAAAAACGGCCCGCCGGGCATTCGGTAGCGACCTGCAGCCCTAATGATAAACGAAGGGAAGGCAGGAAAGGTTCTGGATTACCTGCATTTTGAATGAATGGTCCGAAATAACGGGAATTGCATGAAAACTGGATCGGCTCTCTAGCCAGCCGGGTTCGCAGTTTAGCCTGCGCCCCTGTGCTCGAAACCGTTGATTCCGATCATTGTGCGGTCATTTCTACAGCATTAAAAAGCTCGACCGGCTTGACCGGCTTGGAAAGGTAGGCATCCACGCCGGCCTCGATGCAGCGTTCCCGATCGCCTCTCATGGCATGGGCCGTCATGGCGATGATGCGCTGGCGTCTTCCGGTACCGTTTTCCTTTGCCCGAATCGTCGCGGTGGCTTCAAATCCGTTCATATCGGGCATTTGCATATCCATGAGCACGACATCGAATTCCCCAACCTCCAACGCGGCAAGAGCCTGTCGCCCGTCGGGGACCACCAAGGTGGTGTGCCCGCGTTTTTCCAGCAACCGCACTGCAAGCCTCTGATTTACCACATTGTCTTCCGCGAGAAGGATCCTCAGTCTTTTCCGGGCTTCGGCCGGGGTTTTGCGAACGGCATCGGCCGCAGGTTCGGTCCTGGAAGGAATGCTGGCGAGCGAACGCTGAAGGGTGTGTTTCAATTCTGTCATGCCGGTTGGTTTGGCCAGATAAGCGGATACCTGCAAATCCCGGCATCGCGCAACATCGCCGCGTTGCCCCCCAGAAGTCAGCATGACGATGACCGTGGAGGACAGGAGAGGATCCTGTTTTACCCGTTCTGCCAGTGTGAAACCATCCATTTTGGGCATGTGTGCATCGGTCACCAGAAGGCTGAATGGAGTCAATCCTCGGGCGGCTTCTCTCATTTTGGTGAGCGCCTCCTCGCCCCCGGCTGCTGCGCAGGGTTTCATTTTCCATCGCATCAGAGTTTTTGTAAGGATCTCCCGATTGGTGGAATTGTCGTCCACCACCATGACCGGTAACCCCGCGAGTGAGGATTCTTCGATCGGGGAGAGCTGCGGTGCTTGCGCGGCGGTTTTCAAACGAGCGGTGAAATAAAACCGACTCCCTTTTCCCACCTGGCTTTTTACTTTTATCTCGCCTCCCATCATGGCAACCAGGCGGGTGCAGATGGTGAGCCCGAGGCCGGTGCCGGCAAACCTTCGGGTCATGGATCCATCGGCCTGCACAAACGCTTCAAATATCTGTTTCTGTTTTTCCTCGGGAATGCCGATGCCGGTATCTTCAATCGAGAAACGGACAGGCAAGTCGTCCAAGGGACTTCCATCCAGTTCCACCCGCAGGACCACCTCCCCGCGCTCGGTGAATTTCAGGGCGTTGCCTATGAGGTTGACAATCACCTGGCGCAACCGCGTGGGATCACCGTTCACCATATCCGGGACATCGGAATGGATATCGCAAATCAATTCGATTCCTTTTTGGTTCGCTCGATGGGCGAATGTCTTGATCGTCAGTTCCAGACTATCCCGAAGGTTGAAATCGACCATATCCAGGTCGAGTTTGCCGGCCTCAATCTTGGAGAAATCGAGAATGTCGTTGATCACCGTCAACAAGGAGTCGGCTGACAGCTTGACCAGATTCAGGTATTCACGCTGCTCGTCGGTCTGGGCCGCATCCAGGGCCAATTCCGTCATTCCCAGGATCCCGTTCATCGGCGTTCTTATTTCATGGCTCATGTTCGCCAGGAACTCACTCTTGGCGCGGCTGGCCATTTCCGCCGCCTCCTTGGCCTTTTGCAGCTCGGCCTCGATGTGAATGCGCCTGGCAATATCCTTTTGCAGTTGCTGGGTCCGCTGATCGACCAGGGAAACGAGCTCGCGTTCCCTCGCTTTCATCTGCCCCACGCGGATACGGACGAAGCCGGCGGAGAAAATGGCGAAAGCCAGGAAGCAAAAGCCGTAAAAATAATAAGTCTGGTAGAAATGAGCTTTGAGCGTGAAGGGGAAAGAAGCTCCCGTTTCATTCCAGACACCATCATTGTTGCAGGCGATTACTCTGAAGGTATAGGAGCCCGGCGGAATGTTTGTGAAATAGGCCACACGGCGCGTTCCGGCCTCGACCCAATCGCGGCTAAATCCTTCGAGCAGGTATTTGAACCTGACTTCCTGGGGAGCGAGATAGCTCATCGCCGTATAGCTGAACTCCAGATCGCCATCTCCCGGCTCGGCTTCAGCCCGCGATTGTAGATCGAACAGCCGGTTATTCAACCGAATGCGCTCCATGGCCAGGGGCGGCGGTAGAGGATTGCTCCAGATTTTGGATGGATCTACGATTACAAGGCCGCTGAGATTCGCAAAGAGCAGTTTGCCCTCCCGGGTGCGGATGCCGGCAGGTTGGGCGCCGCCGTTGCATTCCGGGCTCTTCATCCCGTCCGAAATGCCGTACGAGATTGAAGTGATGGTTCGCCGGCTGCCTGCAAAGAACTCATCCAACTCTTGTTTTTTCGCTCGGAATATCCCGTTGTTACAGCTCATCCAAAGATTCCCCTGGCCATCTTCCAGGACGCTGAAAACCATGTCGTCAAATAGGCCGTTTTCCGTTTTGCAGGTGGAAAACACCCCGTCTTTGAAGCGTTTTAAGCCGCCGCCTAAAGTGCCCAGCCAGAGTATTCCGGATTCATCCTCGTAGATCGAAACGACGCCGTCGATATTGCTGGCTGCGGTCGCTGCATCGGAAGCATTGAAATTCTCAATCTTCCCGTTTTCAATCCTGGACAAGCCGGCGTTGGTTCCTGCCCACAAAGCCCCTTTCCTATCCTGATGGATAACCCAGATGATGTTGTTGGCAAGGCCCGTTCGGGTGGTCAAAGAAGTTATGGCGCCATTCTCCCAGCGGTTCAAGCCGCCACCATAGGTGCCTATCCAAATGATCCCGGAGCGATCCTCGAACACGGAGCGGATTGCGTTGTTCGATAATCCTTCCTTGGAGGCATAGGTCTGTATACGCTCATTGAGAATGCGGCTGACGCCTCCTCCGTCCGTGCCAACCCATATAGCACCGGCATGATCCTCCAAGATGGAGCGGATCACATTGCTGCCGAGGCCTTCCTCCTGAGTGTAGTGGGTGAGCTTGCCGTCCTTGAGGCGGCTGAGACCGCCGCCATCGGTACCGATCCAGATGCTCCCGTCCCTGGACTGATAGACTGAACGGACCGAATCGGTTCTGAGGCCGGCCAGCTTGTCGAAGGTGCTGAATTTGCTCCGGCGCAGCCTGTTCAATCCGCCGCCGTCGGTGCCGATCCAAATAGATCCTTCCCGATCATGACGGATTGCCAGAACGAAACTATTGGAAAGCCCTTCATCTTCGTTGTAGCTGAAGAATTTTCCGTTCCGATAGCAGAGGACGCCGCCGCCCTGCGTGCCGAGCCAAAGACTCCCATCGTCGGAATCTTCAATGAAGTTGATACTCTCCGCTTGGAATCCGTCCTTGGATGAAAAAATCTTCCACTGCCGATCAGTGATTTTAATCAAGGCACCATCGCCGCCAATCCAGATATTCCCGGCCATGTCTCTGTGCAGGGCTTTGACAGGAAATACGGGGAATCCCCTTTCCCGTTCAAAGGGTTCGAAGCGGTTTCCGTTCCAGACACAAAGCCCGCCATTTGTGCCGGCCCAGAGCCTTCCGGCGCCATCGATACACAGGCTGCTGACAAAATTGTCGGCTAATCCTTCCCGGTCCGTGTAGAAAGTGAACCTGTCTCGGTCGAGGCGGGCGACTCCTTTTTGTGTTCCCACCCACAGGCTTCCTTTGAGATCATCTTGGATGGAAGAGATATGCCCATTCAGCAGCCCTTCGGCTGTCGAAAAGGTTGTGAATTGGCCCCGCTGGTAGCGAATCACCCCTCCGCCGTACGTCCCTATCCACAAGGCTCCCGACTGGTCTTCAAAAAGAGTGCGAACGTCGTTATGCTTCAGAACCGGAGTGTTTTTCCGGTTGTATACCGAGAATCGTACACCGTCGAAACGAACCAGCCCCTCCTGGGTGCCCAGCCACAGATACCCATCGCGGGTTTGCAGAATCGCCTGCACAGAATTCTGAGGCAATCCCTCCGTGCTGCGCCAAACCTGGAGCACATAATCAGCTACCGGGCTGAGATGCATCCTCGGTGGCTCCTTCTTCGCAGCCATGGAATTCCCAATCAAGATCAGGATAGAAATCACGGCAAGATGGATGATCCGAAACTTGGAAGGGAGATTTCCGGGCAAAGCCGCTGCTTCAAGCGTACGAGGTAAACCGGGTTTCGCAGCAGAAGAAAGGCGTATCAAAAACCCCTCCGGCAGAGGACAAAATCCAATTAAAGGGATTTATCGGCGGAAGCTTCAGTGACCATTAGGTTGGAAACTCATGGCCGGGATCGAAGCTTGGCCCAAGGCAACAAAAAAACCGGCAGGCCCTGTCGGCTCATTTGAGAGCCAAAACCCCAGGGACTCCTTCAGGGGTCGGTTAAGCTGGTTATTTCACGGAATCCGGTCTGAGCTGCTGGCAGAAGGCGAATAGCCATGCTTACAAGTGCCGGATCAAAACAAAGGCGATTCCCGCTTCCGCGGATCGACAGGGATGGCGTCGTAAAATGCGGGACCCCATTTTCGGTGGAAAGACCGGCCAAAAGCATGGCTCCTCGAATGGAATTGCCGGATCCGGTTATCTCCAGGGACCCGGAACCCGTCACGAGGATCAAGCCATCCCAGGAAAAATGCCCCGTCAAAGCCAAAGTGCCTGTTACAACGAGGATGCCCGCTCCGCTCCCCGGGCTGGACAGGGATGCATCGCCATCCGCAAAAACTATCTGTGGTTTGTCGTTCGTGGCGACTATATTTCCACCGCCATTCCAGCGGATATCCGCGATGCGGGCGAGTTTCTCAAACACGAGATTTGCGAGATATGCCGGATTCGCCAGCTGGTTGAGGTCGGAGTCGGACGCCGCCATCGCGGAAATATCCCCGATACAATCTGTGGCAGGGTTACCATCCAATGATGCGCAGTTCCCGGTAATATCACCTGAACCCATAAGTTGTGACTTGATCAGCTCATGGGGAAACTTCGAATCCAAGGGAGCAGAGTCGATCACACCGATTCCCGGTCCCGTCGCTCCCCCCACAACAGTCCACACCCCAGTCTCCGCAAAGGCTCGCACATCGTTCCCCACCAGCACCAGCGGAGACGGTATTTTACGGAACGACCTCCCGCGGGTGACCCGCGATTCATACATGGCCACAGAGTTCCGCCGGTCGCCCGAACTCAATATTTCACGAATCACCGGTGCGACACCAAGCGAACGCAGGATGATGAGCCCGTCTCCATCGGCAAAAGGATTGTCCGAAGGATCAGCGGAAGTTTCTGAGAGCTCCCCGTTATTATCGGATGCCTTGACAAAATATCGTGAGGAGACCGATGGACTGCCGATGCCCCCGCCCGCGCCGGGCAGCCCAATGCCGGAGTATGGGATCAGCGGCGTTCCGGGCAGTGCGCCGGCACCCGGGACGCACAGGATTCCATCATCGGAATCCGAAGCCGAGAGGCCTGGGGGATTGTGAATGTCCATCCATCGGGCTGAAGCCCAGGAGATGGGGCTGCGAAAAGCAGCTTGTTGTGCCAAGGTCAGGTAGGCTGGATCGGAGCTGAAGGTTCCATCCGGTCCTTTCAGAAGGCTGTCGAAATCCAATCCTTTCAGCAAGATCCTGGCATGCTCCAGCCCCGCAAGGGCTGCATACCTGGCCCGCGCGTCACTTTCATGATTGTGGCTGATGCGGATTTCGGTCGCGGCGTTCAGGCAAAGGAAAAGGCCGATCAAGCTCAGGAGCGCCAGGGCCACAAGTGAAATAATCAGTGCCAATCCCTGCTGATCGGAAAGCTTGAGGATCCAGCACCCATTCGCGCCGGAACCGTCATGAATCGACGCCTGTTTTTCAGGTTCCATACATGGGTAAAGTGTCCCGCGGAGAGGTTTTATTTCAGAGGTTTGATGAAAAAAGCTGCGTAGCTTAAGAGAAACCCAATGCAGCAGCGGATGCCGGAGTGGTCGAGGTGGCCGCCCCTTTCGATGCTATCGCCGCCGATATAATGCGCGCGGTGAGGGAATTACACCCGGTCCTGCCATTCAAAATACTGCCTGGCCTGATCATCGGCGCCACCGAATCGCTGACTGGCATGTGCCGCGAATTCGAGCCCAACGACCTCTCCGTTCCGTCTGCCGCGAGACCCAATCACAATAGGCGACGGATCTGGAACCATTGTAACGGGTCAACGGCTGGGGCATGGCAGCAGATGGCTGCTCCCGCCGCAGGCTGGACCCGCGGCCCTGGCCAATTTGGCCATCGGATTGGACAACTTCAATTCCTCGTCGATCATCTTGGAAATATCTTCGATCGATTGTGATCCGGGCATCGGCCGCCCGTTGATGAAAAGCGCAGGAGTTCCGGATACACCCAGCCTTAGCCCTTCGGTGAGATCTTCCTTGACCTTGGCGGCGTGGCGGCCGGATGTCAGGCAGTCGCTGAAAGTTTTTTCGTCCAGCGTCAAGGAGCTGGCTTTCGCTTTTAAATCCGCCTCGGACAACTTGTCCTGCGACTTGAACATCAAATCATGCATTTCCCAGAAGCGCCCGTTCTCCGCCGCGCAATAGCCGGCTTCGGCCGCCCTTTGCGCGTTGGCGTGGATCTGGGTGAGCGGAAAGTTCCGGAACACGAGCCGCACCTGCTTGCCGTATTTCTCGATGATCTTGTGAAGATTTGCCGCCATGGTGGAACAATAGGGACACTGAAAATCAGAGAATTCCACCAACGTCACCGGGGCGGATTCCGGCCCGATTGCCGGACGCCCTCCGAGATTCACGTCCAACCTCAGCGGCTGGAGCAGATTCGCCACAGCAAATTCTTTTTTCAGCTGGGCCACGTACTCGGCTTTGACTTTGTTGTACATGTCCTTTTTCAGATACTGCTGTATCTGCGGCATGATTTTTTCCAGCGGCGCATTGATGCGAGCCTTGTTGGTTTCATAGAACTGGGTTATCTGTTCGGGAGTAGGTTCCGTTGCCTTTCCTTCCAGGGCTTTGGCCAAAAGCTCTTCCCGCGTAATACCCTGCCGGGCGGCCGCGGCGTCAAGGATCTTTTCTTCCAGAAGCCGGTTCAACGTGTTCTCAAGGATCGTTTGCCGGCTGCGCAGGAAATTCGTCTGAAACTGGATGCGCTGTATTTCGAGTTTTTCCAGGTCATCGCTGGCGGCTTTTTCCAGATCCGCGAGGGTTATGGAAGTCCCTTGAAAAGTAGCCACAGTCGTGCTGCCCGCAGCGGGTTTGTCCTGAGCTGCTGCCGAAAATGCCATCAGGAAAAATGCGAGGCCAGCCCAAATGCCACGGGAAGATCTGATCGACTTTTTGCCCATTTTTTTGCACCCGAGTCGAAAGCACTTCATCTCTTTTACCTGCGAGTCAGCAGTCTTGTGGAGAAAGGCTGCCCTCAGAACCGCAATCTAAATTATGCAGGATTTCGCGGCATCAATCCCGGCAAAAATGCATGATTCTCCTTGCGGCCCGCACCTCAATAAAAGCTGGCCGGTGCAACGTTCGAGAAAAAGCGCAACTCTCCGGGGCCGCATCATCGAATCTTGATCGAAAGCGCCGCGATGAGCGTAAGGACCAGGGAAATAATCCAGTAGCGAACGACAACTTTCGGTTCCGCGATCCCTTTGTATGTCTGGCTATGGTGAAGAGGGGCCCTCAGGAAAATGCGGCGTCCCATGCGCATCCCGATTTTTTCCTGGATCAGCGAGGATGCGATCGAGGCGACAAAAACCCCTCCCACAAGGGGGAACAGCATTTCCTGACGAGTTAGAAACGCCATCATCGCCAGGCCAGCCCCGATGGCCATCGAACCCGTATCCCCCATAAAAACTTCGGCCGGATATGCGTTATACCAAAGGAATCCAAACACGCCGCCAATAAGCGCCCCCATGAAAATCGTGAGTTCGCCCATTCCGGGACAAAAAACGAATAAGAGGTAATGCGAATAAATGGCATTCCCGAGGATGTACGCAAATACGCCGTAAAGCGAGGCTGTCATCACCGCCGGACCGCCTACCAGACCGTCCATACCGTCCGTGATGTTCACCGCGTTAACGATCGAAAAGAAAGCGAAGACGATGAAAGCCCCGAAAACCCATGGGCCGGCATCATGCGCCACATGCCGAGCAAAAGGAAGAAAGAAGGTGGTCCGATAGGCCGCAGGAAGAGGGCTCGCAGGAGAAACGAACCAGGCGGCAAAGGGAACAATGAAAATCAGCTGCAGCAGAGTTTTCGCCATCTGTCCCAGGCCGAACAGGGAGGATTTGAAGCGGACCTTCTGCCAGTCGTCAATCCATCCCACGATGCCGAAATACATGAAGGCTGACGCCGATGCAGCCAGGTAGGGATTTTTCATCCGTCCCCACAAGAGCAACGCCAGTCCGACCGAAATGAGAATCATGAGACCGCCGGCCGTCGGGGTCCCTCGCTTGGATTGAGTGTCCAGCGAGAGATATTCGCCTCCGGTATCGCGGAACCTTCTGCGGTATAGGAAAACGATGAAGGCATGGCCGAACAGCAATTCGGCGAGAAGTGCCGTCAACGCAGCCATAAGCACACGGAAGCTGATATAGTCGAATATGCGTAGAAATCCCGGATTCCAGCCCAGCGATTTGAGAAAATCAACCAGGATCTCAATCACGGCGGCCTCCCAGGCTCTTGTCTTTGTCGGTCAATCCGCGGTAAAGCTGAACATAACTGTCGCGGATGCTGAATTGGGGTTTGAAATCGGAGGTGGTGATGAGCATTTCGCGGATAAACCTGCGAGCCATCGTGATGTCCTTGCCGGCAATGGCCCCGTTTCGCAGCGCCATACGCAGACCGTCCAGAATGGATTGCCGCAGCCGCGTGTTCCGGGCAAATCGATAAGGACCCGCGAGGCGCAGGTACTCCTCCAAAGGCAGAAATGAAGGGAGCACTTTCAGGCCCTCGAGCCGGACATCGTAATGCTGCCAGCGCCTGGTCATCGCGGCTTTCATCAATCCCACCAGATTCGCATCGCCGGAGAGTTGCCGTGCGTATTTGCCGGCCAGCGAGAACGCGGCCGCGCGCACCTCAAAATAGGAGTCCCGAAAAGCCGGCTTGAGAAATTCCGGGGTCTCAGGGCAGTAATGTTCGAACTGTTCCAGCGCACGGAGTACATTCCGCCGCATAAAACCGTTGCCTTCACGAAAGGCTGTCTGAAGTGCGGGAAGCCGGTCGGACCGGGCTAGCGCTCCTACGAGCTTGATACCGTTGTTTACCAATCCCCAATCGCTCGAAGCAAGGCATTCATCCATTTTGATGGCATATAGGCGGCGATAAAAACTGCCGGCCGGCTGCTTCCTCAGGAACGCGACGAGGCGGTCTGTCTGCTTGAGGATCTGAACGCTGCTCGGTTCAACGACATTGGAAACGTAATCGGGCTCCTTGCCCTCCAGCACATTGCGAATCGTTTCAACGATAATTTCGGAGAAGCCGTCCTTGAATTTGCTCCGGGCCTTGGCCGCCAACTCCCCCCTTCGCGCCGGATCGGCAATCAGCCGGGAAAGGATGGGGATAAACTCCCCCGGGTCGACGACATCAACGCCATCCGGGCCTCGCGTTTCAAATACCGCTTCGCACGCGTCGCTCTCGGCGAGACGGATGGCGTTGTGCTCCTGGTGGTCGCCCGGAAGACCCCTCTTGGGAATTACGATCGCCGCTTTGTTCGCTGCACAAAGCTCAGTGACGGACCCGGCCCCGGCGCGGCATACGACAATGTCAGCTGCCTCAAGATAAAGATCGATCTCATGCAGGTACCGGCGGAGCTTGTAGGTGACGAGGTTCGACGGGAAGTGGGCATCCAGACTGCCTTCCGATTCCTCAAAGACCGTTTCGGCCGGACTAAGGCGCTTCAGTTTGGCAGCAGTGTCCGCCCAGGCATCGTAGTCCCCGCGCGACAGTCCTGTGGAATGAATGACCTGAATCTGTTTCCCCGATCGAATCAATTCGGCGGTTACTGCAGGCAACAGCCGGTTAATGGATCGCGCCCCAAGCGAACCCCCATAAATCAGGATGGTTACGCACGAAGCCGGAATCCCAAGCTTTTCCCTGGCGCTTCGGCCACTGGGGGCCAACAGTTCTTTCCGCACAGGGTATCCGGCATGGACACAGCGATTGTTCCAGAGAAAATAGGGTGTCTCCGGAAAACTGACAATCACGACGTCGGCAAAAAGGGATGCCAGCTTGTTCATTAATCCCGGCACAACGTTTTGTTCATCGATCACCAGCGGCGCCCGAAGAAAAGGGCGGAGGAGAAATGAAGCGAAGGTAACCGGAGCGCTTACGTAACCGCCGGAGGCCAGAATGAGGTGAGGCCGGAAACGCAGTAACAGGAACATGGCCTGAAGCGTTCCGAGCAGTATTCTCCCTATCGATGATAGCAGGCCCCAAGGGCTGGAGCCTGAAACCGGCGCCGCTGTCACATACCGGATCGGGATCCCTGCACGTGGCACAATCTCTTCTTCCGCCCTGCCCCGCGACCCCACATACAGAGTCTCAGCGACGCCAAGTTCTTCACTCAAAATCCGCTGGATGGCGAGAATAGGGTATACATGACCTCCTGTTCCCCCTCCCGTCAGCAGCAGCCGAATTTTGGAGCCTCTCTTAAAAGCCATGCGATTTCCACCGTTTGCAGAGATTAAGGGTACCACGGAGCCGGAGAATCCATGAAGCTCAGATGCTAATGGAGGAATATTCTTTCAGGCAGATGGTTGATGAAGCCTGCACCGGACAGGCCTAATCTGAAAAACGTGTCTCAGAACGGCTAAACTACAGCTGTGGAGAGGGCTGAGAGCCCGCTCCATAATGCATCGGTTTCAGATTTTGAGACAGCCTGTGGAGCCCGGACCCACACGGCGCTGAATCATGGGGCACGAAATAAACTGGACAGGGCTGAAGTGTCACTCGGGGAGAACAAAACGGTAACCAAACCAGGGTTCTGTCACCAGGTACCTTGGATTGGAGGCATCGGGCTCAATTTTTCTCCGGATCTGATTCACGAAAACCCGCAAATAAGAAAGCTGATTCTCGCAATGGGGGCCCCAGACCGCATGCAGCAGTTTCCTGTGCGGGATCGGCTGGCCGGCATGGGCTACAAGGTAACCCAAAAGATCAAACTCCTTAGGGGTCAAGTGAACCGGGCTTTCCCTAACCCGGACTCGCCTGGTTTCGAAATCAATATGAAGGTCGCCCGAAGCTACCTGCCGGGGACTGGCTGAAATGCAGTTCGCCGATCGGCGCAATATCGCCCGCATCCGCGCCAGCAGCTCATCCATGCTGTAGGGTTTCGCAAGAAAATCATCCGCTCCTGAATTCAGGACTTCCACTTTTTCCCGCTCTCCGCTCTTGAACGAAAGGATGACTATGGGTGCAGAGCAGATCTCTCGAATCGCACCACATACAGCTTTGCCGTCAATATCCGGAGCTGTCGAATCAAGCACTATCAGGTCGGGCGGATTCACACGGAGCCGGCGGAGGCCTTCGCTTTCGCTTGAAGCTTCTTCGACCCCGTAGCCCGCCGCAGACAGGCTGGATGTCAGTGCATGGCGAGATTTCGACTCATTGTCGATTACCAAAATCTTTCCGAATGTCATGACAAACTCTCGCCATCAACGCAAAGAGAACAAATCCCTTGACGCATGGAATAGTGATCCACGGGCCGGTCGGCAGGATCTTGGCTTTCAAAAAACCACAAATCCAAATGCATCGCATAGATCCGATGCCTGGTGGATCTTGATGCCGACTTTTCGCTTTTCATTGGTTAAAACAACCGGCCGAGTTCCGAATACCCGAGCAGTGATTCGAAAACGCCGTGTGTAATAAAAGGATATTCTTGCCTGAGGAAAATTCAATATGAATTTGGAGAATTATAATGATTGGATAAATTCACCCCCATTTCCTGATCAAATCTTAATCTGTCTTTTTTCACCCCGATTTATCTCCAGCTTTCAAGCTGGGGCAGCACGGCCTGGCGTGCATGGAGGGCGCGTGGGCGATCCCGGCATCGACGAGGTTGGGGCATCGCCTCCGCAAACATTACCGTATGGACGGGCCCTTAGCCCGAGGGTCAATTCGCCGCCTTCTTGAAGCTGACCGACATGCCGGCCCCGCTTGTCAGCACTTTGGTCTCCATATTAGGGATGCCGCGGACTAATTGGAGAAAATCGCGGCTATATCCGCCGCCATAGCCCCGTTCTGAAATATTGTGAGCGGCAAAGCAGGCTTCGGGTGACATTTTGGGCAGAACGGCCTTGAAATAGTTGTTGTACCAGTCTTTGTCGGCGTCGCAGAAGATGAAATCGAAACGTCCTTCGAGCGCCGGCACGATTTCATGAGCGTCGCCTAACCTCGCATCGATGAATGTAGCGACCCCGGCAAGCCTGAAATTTTCAATGGCTTGCTTGTGACGGGAAGGATCGATTTCGACGGTTGTGAGTTTCCCACCTGTTTTGGACATCGCCCACGCGATCCAGATTCCTGAGTGGCCGGTCGAGGTTCCGATTTCCAAAGCCCTTTTATAATTGTGCTGAACGATGATGTCATACATCGACTGGCCGTCGGCAGCGGGAATGTTCAAATCGTGCCAACTTGATGCGTGGCTTTGCAGAAAGGACCGCACCTGAGTATCCAGGTCCGGGGACGTAGGGCTGGCGCAACCGCGGATCGCCAGGCTGCGCGGAAGCCGAAATAAGAATGAGTGAAAGGGCGGGCACGATTAGCAGTCTCATATCACGTCTCCATCGGTGTGATTCTACTTTTAATACGAGCGCTGTGCCGGGATGCTTCCTTTTATTTGCTCTAACTCTCGATTTCAAAAAATCCAGGGAAGTGTCGGCAGGCGGATCCACTTGCCATAAAAGCTGAAATTCACGCTGCTAATTCCCAAGAAGCGGTATTATTACAGTTTTTGGCCGGATGTCGCGGAAACCTATATCGACCGGATCAGGGCGGGCGACAGTTTCATGATCCGCCTCCCTTCGGGCGCCGAGATGAAGGGCACCGTTTTCCTGCGCCGGGCCGATGCCGATTACGCCACCCCAAGAGACACCAATGACATCAAACGGGACATCAAGACCTTCGAAGTCCGGCTGCGCGTCGATAACTCCGAACGCAGGCTCTGGCCGGGGTTAACGGCCTACATCCAGTTGCCGCTGGAATTGATAGGGGATATCCGGTAAGCCGCACCGGAAAAAGTGCTGATAACAAATCGGGAAGATGCATCTCCGGCAAAAGACCGTGTCGTTTCCGGGATGGGGGACAGTTTCGTTGGCCGCGATCGAAGTGGAAAAAATCAGGAAGTGCTTCGGCGAATTCACGGCAGTGGATGGCCTGAGCTTCTCGGTCGAATACGGGGAGATTTTCGGACTGCTGGGTCCGAATGGCGCCGGAAAATCGACCCTGATCCGGATGCTGACCACGCTGGTCCCTCCCACTTCGGGAACCGCGCGCATCAACGGCTTCGATGTCAGTTCCGCTTCCGGCAAAGTCCGGCGCAGCATTGGTGTAATTCCTCAGGCCATGACCTCCGACATGGATCTGACGGCCGAGGAAAACATGCATATCTATGCGAAGCTTTATGGCGTGCCGCGCGAAGCACGGAACCGGACCATCCGGCGCCTGCTCGAGGCGGTCGACCTGGTTTCCTGGGCCGACAAGCCCGTCAAAAACTTTTCCGGCGGCATGAGACGCAGGCTGGAAATCGCCCGCGGCCTCGCGCACGAGCCCAAAATCTTCTTCCTGGGCGAACCCACCACAGGGCTTGACCCGGTTTCCCGCGTATCAGTCTGGGAGATGCTCATGAAGCTGAAAAAAGAGAATGACCTCACAATATTGATGACCACTCACTACATGGACGAAGCAGATAGATTGTGCGACCGGATTGCCATTGTGGACCACGGGAAACTTGTGGCGTTGGATTCGCCGCTCAAGCTGAAAGCCTCGATTCCCGGGAAGAATATCCTGGAGGTAAGCTTCTCCAGAATCCCCGAGCAATGGCTGGAAACCCTGGAATCGCTTCCCGACGTGAGAGAGGTCAAGGCGCATGACCACGTTTTCCGAATCGCTTCGGATAACGGGCCTAAATCGATTTCCGGCCTCATTGAAGCGGCGCGCCGTGCAGAGGTAGGCATCGCTTCGCTTTCCGTACAAAGCACCACACTGGATGATGTGTTTGTTCACTACACGGGGCATCAGCTGCGCGACGCGCTCCAGGAGGCCTATTCCTCCGGCCCGCGGTTCGTGAGCGCTGCAGGGGATATTCGCTCTGATTGAACGGGATGTTCGGAAGTTCAGGCGCAGCCCTGCCTTGATCATGACGACGATGTTTTTCGCTGGTCCAACTTGTGATCCTCGGCTATGCCTTCGGCGGGAAAATAAAAGACCTGAAGATAGGGATTGTGGATCACGACAGGGGCATCGAAACCGTTAAACTGCGCGAAATGTGCGGAGCCGTTACCGCCAATGCCCGGACCTTTGAAACGATGGTGTACGACGATGAAAAGAAAGCCCTGACGGACCTGCGCGAGGGGCGCCTCCAGGGACTTCTCGAGATACCGCCTGGTTTTTCGCATCGCGTGTTGACGAAAAATGATCCGCAGATCGCATTGATCGAGGACAACACCGATACATTCGCCTCCGGCACCCTTCAGGGAGCTTTCGCCGAATTGCTCGCGGCGTTCAATCAGCGTGGTCCGGTTCCCAGAGTTCCTCCGCAAGTGGCCCTCAAGGTCGTGGAAATCTACCCCTACGTTCCCTACATTCAATACCTCCTGTCCGGCACGATAGTGCTCGCCATATTCATTTCTGCGATGATTGGCGGCGGCATTATTTTCATTGATGACAAGGCGCGAGGGTTGCATGAAGGCTATCTCGTGACGCCGATTTCAAAGATCGAACTCATTCTCGGATTTACCTTGTCCGGCGCGATCAAAGCATTTTTATCGGGATTAGTGCTGACAACTCTGGGCTCGATCATTTCGGGAATTCCCCACCCGCTGGAACCCTTCCGCCTGTTGAAACTTCTGGTGGTAATCGTCATTTCCGCACTGGCTTTGATCAGCATGATGTTCCTGCTGATGGTCCGGGTGACAGATCCACTGGTGCCGAGAGCTACCTTCGGAGTGCTGAACACATTGCTTTACTTTCCCAGCGGCGCCGTCTACCCCATTAACGGGTTCCCCGCCTGGATGAAGGTGATCGCCTCGGTGGATCCCTTTACCTACGCGGTTCACGCATTCAAGGTGCTGCTTTTGAAGAACGCAAGCTTTGCTGCGATTGCACCGGACCTGGCATTCCTGTCGATCTTCACCCTGATCATGATGTCACTGGCCACGCTCCTGTTTAAGAGATCGCTGTAGGATCTCCGCAACCGAGGCTTTGCATCCTTCGTCCGCTTGGCATTTCCATCCCGTTTAAATTTGCATTGTCTTCAATGATTTCCTATTCTGATGTATAAGAAACTTGGGAATACTCTTCAGGCGATCATGAAAAAAGATCTTGGCAACACGTTTTTTCGGGCTGTTTTGGATGCGCTTCCATCGCCGGTTTTCATCGTGAACGAGGACCTGGAGGTGCAGGCCTGCAACACCGCAGCCTTGCCCCTTATCGGAAAGAATCCCAGCCTTGTCCTGCAACTCCGCAGCGGAGAGGCGCTTCATTGCATCCATTCAACCGATTCGGATTATGGCTGCGGCCAAGGCGAACAATGTAAAACCTGCATTCTCAGGAACTCGGTCGCCGAATCCTGCAGTGGCGGGAAAGTCATCCGGCGGGCGGCAAAAATGAGGCTATCGGGAGCGAATGGCTGGTCGGACATTTATTTGCTGGTGACAGCCGCCCCTCTGACACACCGGGGCTCACATTACACCGTCCTGACCCTGGAAAACATCAACGAATTGATTGAGCTCCGCAAACTGATCCCGATTTGCGCCAACTGCAAGAGGATCCGGAACGAGCAGGCGTTCTGGAGCACGTTGGAAACCTACTTCAAGCACCATATGGATCTGGACTTCACCCACAGCATCTGCCCGGAATGCTTTGAAAAGCTTTATCCCGAATTGGTCGAAAAAAGGAAGTCCGAGGGAATCGGCGATCTCTAGCCCGGAACAGGGGATTCGATGAATCCAAAGCCGGCTGGCCGGACCGGTTTTCTGCCATGCACGCCTGCCATTCGAAGCAGGTCAAATCCACTCCAGGATCACTTTTCCTGATTCCCCTGAAAGCATGATTTTGAACGCCTCTTCGAATTCCGTGTAGTGAAACCGGTGCGTGATAACCGGCCGTATATCCAGCCCGGACTGGAGCATGACCGTCATTTTGTACCAGGTTTCATACATTTCCCTGCCATAAATCCCTTTGATGGTAAGCATGTTGAAAATGACGGTATTCCAGTCGATGGACATTTCGCCCGGGGGGATTCCCAACATAGCGATTTTGGCTCCATGGCACATGTTCGCCAGCATTTCGCGGAAAGCCGAGGTGTTGCCGGACATTTCCAGGCCCACGTCAAAGCCTTCTTTCATCCCCAGCTGTTTCTGCACGTGGGAAATCCTGGTTTCGCTCACATTCACCGCAAGAGTGACATTTACCCTCCGCGCGAGTTCAAGCCGGTAGGGATTGACGTCGGTGATGACCACATGCCGGGCGCCGGCGTGACGAACAACGGCAGCCGCCATGATGCCAATCGGGCCCGCGCCGGTGATCAGGACGTCTTCTCCGAGCACATCAAAAGAAAGCGCCGTGTGTACGGCATTGCCGAAAGGATCGAAAATCGAGGCGACGTCCAGATCGATCGATTCGTGGTGGTGCCAGACGTTGCTCATGGGCAGGGCGATGAACTCTGCGAAAGCCCCGGCCCGATTGACGCCAACCCCCAGGGTGCGAGCACAAAGATGCCGCCGGCCGGCCAGGCAATTGCGGCAGCGCCCGCATACGACGTGCCCCTCGCCGCTTACGACTTCCCCGGGCCGGAAATCGGAGACGTTGCTTCCCACTTCAACCACCCTTCCGACAAATTCATGGCCGATCGCCATGGGAACGGGGATGGTTTTCTGAGCCCACTCATCCCATTTGTAGATGTGAAGATCCGTCCCGCATATCGCTGTTCGGTCTACCTGGATCAGAACATCGTTGATACCGATCTCCGGAACCGGTAGTTCGGAGAGCCACAAACCCGGTTTTGCCTGGCTTTTAGTTATGGCTTTCATATTCTTGCCTGTCGTCTCTGCCTTCATTATTTCGGTACAGTGATGCAAAACGGCGCACTGCGAAGACTCCAAAGACCGCATGATTGCGATCTGCGTTCACCCTATCACTCCGCCTGTCAAGATTCCAGCGGTGGTTTCACGGCCGGAGCCGGCAGATTCGCAGACTGATTTTGTGATTCCGGCAGTCTCGTTTTCCATTACAATCCTGCCGAAGGCCTCTCCAAGGCCATGGAATGATAACGATTCATATTTGAAGAAAGTGGAGCCATCAAGATGGAAAGAAAGAAGCGGTCGTGGGCAGAACCCTACAAAATCAAGGTCGTGGAACCTCTCAAAATGACCACACGCGAAGACCGTAAGAAAGCCCTGGAGGAAGCTGGATACAACACTTTCCTTCTGCGTTCTGAAGATGTCTACATCGATCTCCTTACAGACAGCGGCACCAGCGCCATGAGCGATTATCAATGGGCTGGGATGATGCTGGGGGATGAAGCTTATGCCGGAAGCAAGAATTATTACAACCTGGAGCGCGCCGTCCAAAAATACTATGGCTATAAATATCTCGTGCCGACCCACCAGGGGCGCGGAGCCGAACACATCATTTCTCAGATTTTGATCAAACCCGGCACCTTCGTACCCGGCAACATGTATTTCACGACCACCAGGCTGCATCAGGAACTGGCGGGCGGCACCTTTGTCGACGTCATCATCGATGAGGCCCATGATCCCGCCAACACACACCCGTTCAAGGGCAACGTCGATCTGAACAAGCTCGATTCGCTGGTGAAAAAGGTGGGGGCGGAAAAAATCCCCTATATCACCATCGGCGTGACCGTCAACATGGCCGGGGGCCAGCCGGTCTCCATGGCGAACCTGAAGGAAGTGAGGCACTATTGCCTGCAACACGGAATCCGGGTTGTTTTTGATGCTACCCGCGCCGTTGAAAATGCCTATTTCATCAGGGTGCGCGAGGAAGGCTACGGGGAGAAATCCATTGCCGAAATCCTCCTCGAGATGTGCTCCCTCTCGGATGCGTGCACCATGAGCGGCAAGAAGGACTGCCTGGTGAACATCGGAGGCTTCCTGGCTCTGAATGAATGGGAGGTTTTCGAAGAAGCACGCAATATGGTGGTGGTCTACGAGGGGCTCCACACTTACGGTGGCCTGGCCGGACGCGACATGGAAGCGATGGCGCGCGGGATCGAAGAGTCGGTCCAGCTGGATCATATTCATGCCCGGATCGGGCAGGTCGAGTATGTCGGAGAAAAGCTGATGCAGCTTGGCATTCCGATCGTCCACCCCATTGGCGGCCATGCCATCTTTCTGGACGCCCGGGCTTTTCTGCCGCACCTCAGCCAACTGGAGTTTCCGGCGCAAACCCTCGCGGCTGAACTCTACCTCGAGTCCGGGATCCGGTCGATGGAGAGGGGCATCGTCTCCGCTGGGCGCAACAAAGCAACCGGCGACCACTATTATCCCAAGCTCGAACTCGTCCGCTTGACCTTCCCGCGCCGGGTCTATACTCAGGCGCACTGCGATGTCACCGTGGAGGCTGTGGAGGAGGTATTCGCCCGCCGTGAGGCGGTGAGAGGACTCAGGATGATCTATGAGCCCAAATATCTGCGCTTCTTCCAGGCCCGATTCGAAAAATTGCCGTAAAGAAAACCATGAAATCCACGGGAAAGACACGACTGGACCATTTTTTGAGCGCGTCATTCCCCGTCAATAAAGAAGTGCTTTCGAACGAGGGCAGCCAAAATGCAAAGCATGGCTTTATCGCGGCGCAGCCTGCTGGCAGGCGCCGCCGGAGCATTGTTTTCGCCGACCGGTGGGAGTTCCCAAAGAACCTATGCCTTTGGTTTTGCAGATCATCCTCATTTATCCTGCAATTCCTACACCTGGGAGACATTCTACGCGCGTGAGAAGAAAACTTTTCGCGCCGCGCTCGGCACAGGGCTCGGGGAAGTGGCCCAAAGCGGCATGGATGGGTATGAGCCCTCCATCGGCACTCCCGCCGATATCGATACTTACGCTTCCCTGCTATCCGGGCACCATCTGCAAATGAGGTCCATCTATGTCAACAGCACCCTCCATATCCCGGAGGAGGCCGACAAAAATATCGCAACCATTATGGACATCGCCCGCAAGGCGAAAAGCGCGGGGACTCGCATTATTGTGACCAATCCGAGCCCCATCCGGTGGGGAGGACCGGATAACAAAGACGACCGCCAGCTCCGGTGCCAGGCTTCCGCATTGGAGCGGCTCGGAGCCGGCCTCCAGTCGGCCGGCTTGAGCCTCGCCTATCACAATCATGATATTGAATTGAGAAACGCGGCCCGTGAATTCCATCACATGATGGCTGGTACGGATCCAGCCAAGGTATTCCTGTGCCTGGACTGCCATTGGATTTTTCGCGGCTCAGGAAATTCGGAAGTGGCTTTGTTCGACATCCTGAAGCTCTATGGCTCCAGGATAATTGAACTCCATTTGCGTCAGTCCAAAGATGGAACCTGGACCGAAACCCTGGGCGAAGGGGATATAGATTATTCGGCAGTGGCCGGGCATTTGAAATCTATCGGAGTCAAACCGCTCCTGGTGCTGGAACAGGCTCCTGAAAAAGGCACGCCCGCCACGATGGACGCGCTACAATCCCACAGGAGAAGCCGGGAGTTCGTCGACCGAGTTTTCTCAGGATTCCCCTGAAGCCGGATTCCCGGGAAGCGGGCTAGCGGCCAAGCTTGTGCATGTTTTGCAGGCAACGTTCAATGCTCTCGAGCGGCGGCCGATCCTCGAATTCATACTCCACGATGTACCATTGGGTCGCCTTCTGTTTCTCCAGAGCGTTGAAGATCTCTTTCCATTTGGCCTCGCCTTCTCCAAGGTAGGCCGAGGGCTTGGTTCGGGAGAATTCCTTCAGGTGGACGCTGGCGACGCGTCCAGGGTACTTTTTAAATAGACTTACTGGATCGACACCTGCTTCCACGGCCGTTCCAATGTCCACCTGCATCACGACATCCTTCGGAGTATGGCCGAAGAAGGTATCGAAGGGCATTTCGCCTTCCAGGGGTTTGAATTCGACGCCGTGATTGTGGTACCCGACGCGCATGCCGCTCGCTTTCACCTTAGGAACCAGTTCGGTAAAAAGCTTCGCGTATTCCAGCCAGCCGGAACGCGATTCGGTTTTTTTCGGGGGAAATCCGGGCACAATAAGCAGCTTGTTGCCCAAAACCTGATTAAACTCCATCGTTTTTTCCAGGGCATCGCCGGTGAGGGCATCCACGGACAGGTGGGTGCCGCAGCACTGAAGTCCATTATCATCCAGCATTTTGCGCAGTTCGGCGGCGCTGCGTTTGAAGTAACCGGCAAACTCTACTCCCTTGAATCCCATTTTTGCGATCGCGGCCAGTGTGCCGGGTTGGTCCATTCCGAATTCCCGGCGGACCGAATAAAGCTGCACGGCTATCGGGATCTTCCCCGACCCGGCCGCAAGCCCCCGAGTCAGAATGGCCACAGACAAACCGGATGCGCTTCTCGAAAAGAAACCACGTCGCGACAGATCCCTGCTCTGATTGAGATTCATGCACCCTCCGCTTGTTTTGCTGGATTCTATTCCCGGGGCTCGTTTTCAGCAAGCTTTTGAGCTGCCATGGGAGGCGCCTCTTCTTACCTTGTTCCGGAAAACGCTATCCGGCTTGGGTATCAGGCTAGATCAGGTATAAAATGATTGGATACTTGAAAAGGAGCCCGGGAGCATGAACCGTACAGCTGAACCCCGCCGAAAGGCCTCGATCTGGTCCGCATTATTCATTCTGGTTTTAGCCCTCGTTCTTGGATCCACGGCTTCCGTGGCGCGGGAAGAAACCTGGCAGAGTCTCTTTGACGGAAAGACGCTGGGACACTGGAAATCCACCGAATTCGGCGGAGAGGGCAAAGTCTCGGTTTCCAACGGGCAGATCAACCTGCAATCGGGGGTGACGCTGACCGGGATTACATGGCAAGGAGGTCCGATTCCCAAATCCGGTTACGAAATCAGCCTCGAAGCCAAAAGGACAGACGGCAGCGACTTTTTCTGCGGCCTGACTTTTCCGGTTGGGGAATCCCATTGCAGCCTGATTCTGGGAGGATGGGGAGGCGGAGTTGTCGGCCTCTCCAGCATCGACGGAATGGATGCCTCGGAAAATGAAACCACGCAGGTTTTCAATTTCGTCCGCGACAAGTGGTACAAAGTGCGTGTGAAGGTTACGAAAGCCAAAATCGAGGCCTGGCTGGACGACAAAAACATCATCGACGTTTCGTTGGCCGGGAAGAGGATTTCTACCCGTTCGGAAGTTGATCTCTCTCAGCCGCTCGGAGTCGCGTCCTGGATGACCGGTGCCGCTTTAAGAGATATCAAGATGCGCAAAGTGGAATAGTCGGGGCTGAGCCGGTCCCATCTATGAGGCAGCTCATCGGCACCCGGCCACTCATTCGGCAGGGCAGGAATCTGGCATGGGTTTAAAAATCCTGTTTCGAACGGGATCGTTTGGCTGAAGCCCGGTTCCGGGTCTCGGGTGAGGCGCGGTCCTTGCGCCCGTGCTGGCGCAGTTGAATTCGATTCCTGGAGTTATTGAGGCTCGGGTTGAGGCCTCTGGTCAGTTTTTCATGCTCGATTGCAATTCGGCCTCCGACACCTCAGGGATTCCAGAAATGGCTCTTCCCATTCTCGGGAAAGCAAGACGGATTTCCCCTGGAATCGACTCCGAATCTGAATTCAATGTCGTCGGAAACCGCGAAATCTGGTTCAATTCCCGGACGGCTATATCTCTTTCCCTCATTGAGGCTCGCATTCTCGCCAGGCAATGGGGCGACGCAGCAGCCGCCCATGCCGGATTGAACCCGGAATTGACGGACCAATTTCTCGCAATTCTGTACCGGGAACTCGCCCAAGAATTCAGAGCGATACATGCCGAAGGGGGGACCAGTGAGCCGGGCTGGTACCTTTCCCGGTTTCCCGGAGCTTTCGCGCGAACCCTCCGCAATCTCGGCTTTGCCGTTGATCCGGCGCAGGCTGACGCTCTGTGTGGATCGCTGCAAAAGTCGCTGGAGGAATAAGCCGCCTATTTCAGCTGGCTTAAGATGCGGCTTGCAGCGGACATTTCGGGGAGATCCGGATCGGCCTCGATCCATTGCCGCTGGAATTCCTGCAATTCAGCTAGGGCTTCACGATTGCGCCATCCGCCGTGCAGCAGGCGCGCGAGGTGGAAACGTGCAACGGCATAGTTGGAGTTGTAGCTCAGGGCATCACGGTAGGCCGCTTCAGCTTCCTGGGGATTTTTGAGTTTTTCATACAGCGCGCCGATGGCGTCCATCATGAAAGCGCGATCGAATGGTGTGCTCCAGTAACCGAATTTATCCTTGATCCACTTCAAGTCGTTTAAAACCGCTGCGGCTTCCTGGGCATTCCCTTCACGCGCCAGAATGGATGCCAGGATGTGGAGGTAGTACTTGTAAACCGGCTTGTAATTCATGGCGCTGATAGAATTGGCTTCGATCAGCGTTCTTAGATCCGCCAGCACCCGCTTGGCCGCGGGAAGGTTGTTTCTCTCGAGTTCGATCAGGCCGCTCAACCATATCAATTCATCGCTGGGAGCGTCGATTTGCCCTGGTTTCGTCAGTCTCAAACCCGCGGAGCACATTTGTGACGCCTGGGTGAGGTCCCGCCTCCGGAGGTAAAGATCCGCCAAGGACGAATAGTATCGCGCCTTTTCGGTGCGATCTTCAGTCTGGGCAAGCAGCGTCTTGAAGGATTGTTCGGCGGATCGGTTTCGCCCCAAAAGCAGGTTGATCAGGGCGAGGCTCCGGCTCGCATAGTAGAGTAGCGGGTCCCGTTTCAGGGCTTCGGCTTTCATAGCTGAAGCCTTGTCATAAATTCCGGCGTTCATGTATGCATCGCCGAGGCTGTCCAAGGAATTGGAGGAGTTGTCGATCTCGTGGTAGCGATTCAAGGCTTCGAATGCCCGCGAATGTTCTCCTTTCCATGAATAACACAATCCGATGTGGTTCAAAGCCAGCGCGTATCTGGGGTCAAGCTTCAGTGCATCCAGGTACTTGCTGATGGCTTCGTTGACGTCGGCGGTGTGAAAGTAGGATTCGGCGAGGTCGTAGAAATACTCCTTCCTGTAAGGCTGCAGGCCGATCAGCTTCTGCCGGTGAACTCTCTCTTCAAATGGTTTCCCGGTGACGCGTGCAAGAAAAGCCTCGACGCGCAGCTGGTCGATTTCGGTCAAAGATGAGGATTGCTTCCGGGCGGCCACGATTTCAGATTGGGCTGCGTCCCACTGGTTTTGAAACTCCCTGACCTCGCCAAGGGTGAGGTGAGCCAATGCGAGCGAAGAATCGATTTCCAGGGCGGAGCGGAGTTCCTTTTCGGCAACGCTCTTGTCGAGGCGCTTCCAGGCCTGGGCGCCTTGCCAATAATGCCTGAGGGCATCCCAGTGGCGCGAGAGGAGCTGCACTGAGGGGCGATAGGTTGGGATCCTGCTCCCCAACCGCTCGGAAAGCTTGGGATCGTACATGGTGAGGATGTTTTGGGCCAGTTGGTCGATTCCGTTGTTGATAAGATCGTCCACGCCGCGGAATCGGGTAGTGAAATTCCTGTTGCGGCCATGGTCGATAACATCGAGTTCCAATTCCAGGGCGCCCAGGGAATCCCGAATGTGCCCGGATACGGCGATGGCAGCCTGGCTGGGCTGTCCATGCCAGAAGCCCAAGATCGCCCTGAGAATCGCCGGGCGATTATCTCGTTTATTGTCCGCATCGCGCCGGCTGTCATAGAGCGAAACCACACGGCGGAATTCCTCCCGGTCCACAACAGAAAGGTCTGTAAACTGAGACAGCGTATGACGCAGAGCGAATCCGACCAGATCCGGCGGCACCGTTTCCGAACCGCCATCAAAGTCCCCGAAGACAATGCAGGGGTAGTAGCTTGACCCGCGGAGCGCGAACATCGCTGCCGCCAATACCAGGAGCAGGCCCACGGCGGCCGGGATCGCAACACGCGGCTTTTTGACGCTGCCTGCAAGCGCTCGAAATCGCTGGAAGACCGAAGCGCTCGCGCCTGCTGCAAGGGCAGGCTGCTGCTCGGCTCCGGATCCTTTCCCCGGGAAAGATGTGTGGGATTCCGCGCTCCCAGATGCCGCTTGGGCCGGATAACCGGGTCCTGAATCTATGTCCCGTTTCAGCCTCTTCAAATCGGCGCGAAGATCGGCAACGGTCTGATAACGCAGGTCGCGATCCTTTTCCAGGAGTTTCAAGATTATCTCCTCCAGCCGGGAGGAGAGCAATGGATTGAAGCTTCTCGGGGGAGCGGGAGAAACGCTCAAGATATCCTGGTAAATGAGTGCGGGGGTGTTTCCTTTGAATGCAGGAAAGCCGGTGGCCATCTCATAAAACACCGCACCGAGCGAAAAAAGGTCCGTCCGCTGATCCAGTTCTTCACCGCGCGCCTGCTCCGGAGACATATAAGGGACCGTTCCCACGGGAGAAAAGGGGGCGGTCAACTGCTGGTCTCCGGAAGCACTGAGCCAACCACCCGACCCTTCGGCGCCCGGCAACCCCTCGTACTTGGCGCTGCTGAGCTTGGCTAGCCCGAAGTCGAGCATCTTCACCTGGCCGCGGCTGGTAATGAAGATATTGGCCGGTTTGAGGTCCCTGTGAACGATTCCCCGTGCATGAGCCGCTTCCAGAGCGTCGGCTATTTGCAGCGCAATCTCCAGCAATTGCTCCCGCGGGAGCGGTTTGCCCTGGATGCATTGCCCCAGCGTCTGGCCCTCGAGCAATTCCATGGCGATGAAATGCCGGCTTTCAAATTCGTCGATCTCATAAATTGTGCAGATATTCGGATGATTGAGCGCCGAAGCAGCCCGTGCCTCCCGCTGAAATCGCTGAAGGCTTAGGGGATTTCTTGCCATCTCCTCTGGGAGTATTTTCAGGGCAACACTCCGCCCCAGCTTGGTGTCTTCAGCCCGATACACTATCCCCATGCCCCCGGACCCAAGCTTATCCAGAATGCGGTAGCGAGAAACCATTTCCTCGGCCATAGAGTCGCCCCACTTCCGGGAAGAATATCATCCGGCAATGCCCCGCCTCAACCGCATAACCCAAAACTCTTTGGAGGAATCCATAAAAACTAAATTCGAAACCTTCCAGGACCACAAAGTCAGCATACGATTTTTGGAGTCCCAAGTCTGGCACTTGCCGCCGCCGATTGGGCCATTTATACTTTTTCTGCAGAACGCCTCACTCGGGGGGCGTTTTCAAAGAGCCGGCAGCCCTGAGGTGCCGGGAATGGATTCGTTTCGATGCTCATCAAAAAAGCTGTGGACATCCCCTCATCGGAAATCACACCGGCGGAGATTTACTTTGCACGCAGAAGGTTCATGAAAGGGGTCGCGATTGCCGGGCTGGGATTGGCCGCGGCCCGGACCTTGACCGGTCTGGGTGCCGCAAGAACTGCCGTGGCGGAAGAATCCCTGCGCTTTCAAAAAAGCCCTCTGAGCACCCAGGGTGAAGAGCTCACGCCGCTGAAAGCGATCACGAGTTATAACAATTTTTATGAATTCGGCACGGGAAAAGAAGACCCTGAGGCCAATGCAGGGAAACTCCGCACCCGGCCATGGACCATTACCTTGGAGGAAGCAGGAAGCAAGCCGAAGGTTTTCGATGTCGATCAAATCATGAAAATGCATCCCTCCCTGGAAGAGCGCGTCTATCGCATGCGCTGCGTAGAAGGCTGGTCGATGGTCATACCATGGATCGGAATTCCCCTGAATTCGGTGATCAAAACCTTTGCGCCGGGATCCAAAACCAGGTTCGTCGCCTTCGAAACGCTGCGCGATCCCAACCAGATGCCCGGCCAGAAAAGATCGGTCATAAGCTGGCCCTATGTCGAGGGATTGCGCCTGGATGAGGCCATGCATCCGCTGACCATCCTGGCGGTAGGATTGTACGGCTCCATCCTGCCCAACCAGAATGGAGCCCCCGTGAGACTTGTGGTTCCCTGGAAATACGGATTCAAAAGCATCAAGTCGATCGTCAGGATCAAATTTGTTGAAAAACAGCCCGCGACATCATGGAATATGATGCAGCCGGATGAATATGGTTTTTATTCGAACGTGAATCCCAACGTGGACCACCCCCGGTGGAGCCAGGGCAAGGAACGCCGGATAGGAGAGATCTTCAAGAGGCCGACCCTGATGTTCAACGGCTATGCCGACCAGGTAGCATCTCTATATTCCGGCATGGACCTGAGAAAGTATTATTGAATCCGTGAACAGAAAAACTCTAATCGCGGTAAAAGTTGCCCTTTGGGCAGCGTTCATGACCCCCTTGCTACGCCTTATCATTAAGGGATTCCGGTCCAGTCTCGGCGCCAACCCCATTGAATTCATCACACTATCCACCGGCACATGGACGCTGGTGATCCTCCTGATCACGCTATCCATAACCCCTTTGCGAAGAATTTCAGGCCTGAATTGGCTTATCAGACTGCGGCGGATGACCGGTTTATTCGCATTTTTTTATGCCTGTCTGCATTTCGCCACCTATGTCTGGCTGGATAAGTTCTTTGAAGTGGCAGAGATGGTCAAAGATGTGGCCAAACGTCCGTTCATCACGGCAGGTTTTTTCGCTTTTATAACCTTGATCCCACTGGCGGCCACATCCAATACCCGTGCCATCCGACGGCTGGGCCATAAATGGGCGGTGCTTCACCGCCTGGTGTATCTCTCTGCCGCTGCTGCAGTACTGCACTTCTGGTGGAAGGTAAAAGCCGATACACGCGAGCCGGCATTCTATGCCCTGGCCCTCGCCTTTTTGCTGGCCATCCGCTTAATTATCCGGCAATCCCCCGGTTCACAAAAAAAATGTCTGTTATAATTAGGCTAAACTGTCGTAGACTTATGATTTAAGCCTGCGACATGTTGAACACACCTGTTTCACAAACAACCCAAAGGGGGCTTTTGGCGCTTAAGCGCAGTCTCTGTTTTCGATGAGGTATCGATGTCCGTCCGTCTTTTCGTTGGAAACCTTCCCTACGATGTCACTGAAATCGAGTTGAGGGAGCTCTTCGCACCGGCGGGAGCTTTATCGTCCGTTGTCATCCCCGTGGACCGGGAAACCGGAAAACGGCGTGGCTTTGCTTTCGTCGAGTTTGCCGACCGGGCGCAAGCCGAGGATGCCACGAAACGGTTCAACAACCAGCCCTTCAAGGGCAGGACCATGACCGTCAATGAAGCACGGGCGCGGGAGAGCCGGCCTGATGGCGGCCCACCGCGATCGGGATCCGATTCCCGCATGGGCTCCGGCGGATTCAGCCGGCCCAGCTTTACTCCGAGACCTTCGCTCGGACCTGTGGATTTCAGCGCCGATCCGATGTCGACCGGCAAGGGGGGAGAGCGTCGGCGGAACTTTGGACCCGACTCCAAGCCCGCACACAAACGCAAGCAGCGGGTGGGTCCAAAAACTGAGCGCGGTGCCATGAAGCGGCCGCTCCGCGAACGGGTCGGCGGCCAGTTCTTCGGCAGCCCGGAAGATGCGCTTTACGAAGAGGATTGGGCGGAAGAAAAATTCCCCGAACTGAGGAAATGGGAAGAAGACGACGAGTAGTCAGCGCAAGGACGCGGGGCTGCTGACCCTCCGGCCAGGTTTCCCCTTCGGCACAGGGGTACGAGGTTGTGTACCCCTTGAATCTTGCCCAAAGCCCCATCAATGACTCGGAGTTCCAGCCGCGGGGTATAATATCTGCCCGAATTGCCGGATATGCTCGGGTGTTGTGCCGCAACAGCCGCCGATGATGTTCGCTCCGGCATCGACGAGTCCGCGCACGTCGGCCGCCATCCTATCGGCCGTTTGATGGTATTGAATCTCCAATCCCACCAGGTCAGGACGGCCCGCATTGGGCCTGATAATGACCGGCTTGTCGGTCAGGGCCCGCAATTCGCCGACCAGGCGGATGTAATCCTGCATAGTCAGATTATCACCGCAATTGCTGCCGATGATGTCGGCTCCGGCATCAATCAACGTTTCAACCGCACGCACCGGATCGACGCCCATCATGGTACGGTAGCCGGCCTTGGCACGGCCGAAAGTCATCATGCCGATCACCACTGGAGCCCCGGCCGTCTTGGCCGCCCGGATGGCAGCCGCGGCTTCGTCCGCGGCGGTCATGGTTTCCACGACAATTCCATCGGCGCCACCTGCAAGAAGCGCCTCCGCCTGTTCGTCAAAGAAAGCGCGGGCCTCCGCAACGGTCGTCTTCCCGAGCGGTTCGAGAAAATCACCGAACGGCCCCATGCTTCCCATGACCCAGGCCCGGTCTCCGGCTGCCTCTTTCGCCAGCCGGGCCGCGCTCTGATTCAGTTCGCGCCCCCGCCCCTGCAGGTTGTGATTGGCCAACGTGTACCGGTTTGCGCGGAAACTGTTCGTGGTCAAAAGCCTTGCCCCGGCAGCGCAGTAAGCCTCATGCACGGACCGGACAGCATCAGGGTTTTCAACATTCCAGAGTTCTCCGAATTTTCCCGATTCCAGCCCCCGGCGGATCAGTTCTGTCCCCATCGCACCATCGGCGAGCAAAACTCCGGCATGTATCTCATCCAGCAGATTGTTTTTCATTTTCCATGCACCCCATAAACGAGAAGTGAAAATGGCCTTTTCATAATAATCCAAAAGGCGCCGGAATTCGACTTTGTGAAACCTCGGGCCGGCAAGTTTTTCCGGGGATTGCTTTGACGATCTCCAGCAGCTAAACTACGAAATTTGATCAAGGAGCTGAATATGCCTTTGGGCCGCATGAAAAAATCCGTTCCCATCACGATTCTCATTCTCTTGTTCACAACTTTGGGTGTGGGAGCGTGGATCGCCTCCGGGCAGGTGGAAAAACCGATCAAGGGGCCCGTGGTCCAAAATGTGGCGCAGGATCGTGCCACCCTCACCTGGGTCTCCCAGCGGAAAACAGGCGAACTCCGCCAGCTTCCCGGCGGTGGAACCCTGGTGGTACAGGAACCGGTTTTCCACGAGATGCAGCTTAAAGGCCTGACGCCGGCGACCAAGTACAGCCTGGATTTGAACCAGGAAGGCGTGGACGCGAAAGTCAATTTCACCACGGCCCCGATGGATGATGCTCCCTTCAATTTCGTGGTCTGGGGCGACACGCGCACACGGCACGACGTCCACGCGAGGGCTGTGGCCGCCGTCCTGAAGGAAAATCCAAGTTTCATTCTGCACACCGGAGACCTGATCGCAAACGGAGAGAACGAAAGCGATTGGGACAAATTCTTCGAAATTGAGCAGGAGCTGTTGCGCAACGCGCCGTTCTATCCCGTATTGGGGAATCACGAAAGAAACTCCATTATCTTTGAAAAGTTCTTTAAGTTTCCCAGCGGCAATGGCCACTACTACTCGTTTGACTGGGGAAGCGTCCACATCGTGGGGTTGGACACTTGTGATTTCGCCCCAACCCAGTTCATGAAAGAGTCTTTTTGGCAGTATCAGATGGATTGGCTCAAGGAAGATCTGTCACGAAACAGCAAACCACTCACCTTCGTCTTTTACCATCATCCGCTATACACCGTGATGAAGGCGCGGCAGGCAAACGCCGCACGGCTGGCCACCAAGCTTGAGCCGATCCTGCTGGAAGGGGGCGTCACCGCCGTTTTTAACGGCCATGACCATAACTATCAGCACCATCTGAAAAACGGCCTTCATCACATCGTGACAGGAGGGGGTGGAGCGCCGCTCTATGATGCCGAACCAATCCCTGAGATCACTCTGAAAGCGTTTAAAACGGAGAACTACGTCCGGGTGCGTATTCGGGATGGGAAAGCCGCGATCGAAGCGCTTGATCTCGATGGCAAGACTCTCGACGCTTTCGAACTGTCGCCCAGAACCAAGACCCTCGCCCCTATTAAATAATCGCGAGATGCAGCCTTTGGGTGTTGTGGCCCGCGGCTGCGTACCATTGCAGGTCTTCGATCCTCATCTTCTATTGAAGTAGGCTCCAGGGGCCGGGATGAATCCTGGCCCCACATGATGAGGAGTTGATAGGAATGATGCGATTGGGGTGGGCCGGCCCGGCTATTTTTTGTAGAGTACCTTCCCGCCAACGATAGTGTAAACCACCTCTGCCGCCGGAATCTCGTCCTCGGGCACCGCCAGGATGTCTTTGGACAGCACCGTGACGTCAGCCAATTTGCCGGGAACTAGGGATCCTTTAAGATTCTCTTCAAATGCGGCATGGGCACCGTTCAGGGTATAGGATGTGAGCGCCTCCATGCGGCTCATCCGCTGCTCGGGCAAGAACACCGAGCTGTCCTTCAGCTTCCTCGAGACCGAAGCATAAAAACAGGCGACAGGATTGACGTCCTCAACCGGGGCATCGGTCCCATTGCACACGACTGCTGATGATTTCATCAGGCTCTGCCAGACATAGGCCCCTTCAGCCGCTCTTTTATCCCCGAGCCGCGCCAGCACGTACGGAGCATCGGATGTGGCATGCACACCTTGCATGGAGGCAATCACACCGAGCGCTCCAAACCGGGGAATGTCGGCCTTGTTCAGGTGCTGAACATGTTCAATGCGCCAGCGCAGATCCTTCTTGTCGGGGTTGGCTTTGAAGGTCTTTTCGTAAATATCCAGCACTTCCCGATTCGCCCGGTCGCCGATGGCGTGGACACACAGCTGGAACCCGTTTTCGATGGCGATGCGCGCGGTTTCAGCAACCGCATCCACGGGATCGGTATTCAGCCCCGTGCTGCCGGGAGCGTCCTTGTAGGGTTCAAGCATCCATGCGGTTCGGGATCCCAAGGCACCATCGATCAGCCTCTTGATCGCCCGAACCGTCAGATGATTGTTCCCGTAGTTCACCATTTTATATTTGGCTGGGTTTGCGGCGAGTCGCTTGTTCCCTTCTCCGAGCATGACATAAAGCCGGACTCCCAGCTTTCCTGAATCCGCGAATTTCCGGTAGAGGTCGACCGTATGGTAAGACGCGCCCGCGTCGTGAAAGGTCGTTATCCCTTTGGACAAGCATTCCTGGATCGCGAGCTGAATTTCCCGGCTGTCGTCGGCTTCTACCTGTTCCGGCGTGCGGGACGCCCTGGCTTTATCGAGTGCACGGCCGATGAGCCCTTCAGCCGTCTCCCGAAAAACTCCAACCGGTTTTCGCCCTGCATCCCGGAGGATATCTCCCCCGGGGGGATTCGGCGTGTCTGGGGAGATACCAGCCAGTTCCATCGCCTTCGCATTAGCGAAGACCGCGTGTCCACTGGCGTGGGTCAGGAGCACAGGGTTGTTGGGAGAAACCTTGGACAGCGAATCATGCAGGGGAAAACCCTCGACATTGGGAGAGGGTTTGGCATCCCACTTTTCCTGGTGCCAGCCCCGCCCCAGGATCCATTCTCCCGGCTTGGCTTTGGATGCCGCTTCGGCCACCCGCGCTACGATTTCCCCCCAATTCCGGGTGCGGCGCAAATCCAGGTTCATGAGAGCTTCACCGATTCCCGTGAAATGCGCATGGCTCTCGATGAAGCCGGGAATGGCCAGCCGGCCCTGGAGATCGATCACCTCGGTTTTCGGGCCGATGTATTTCTGGATCTCGTCGTTCGATCCCACGGCGAGGATGGAGCCGCCCCCGGCCGCAAGGGCATTTGCCTCCGGGCGAGACGGATCGACTGTCACAATCCGGCCGTTGCGCAAAACCAGGTCAGCGGGCGCAGCCGCTTCACGGGAAAAAATCCCGGCCGAGGCTAAAGCGAACCAAGCCGTCATAAACCATGCTCCCATTTTCAGAAGATGTCGGCGCATTTTTCGACTCCAGATTTCATTCAATTTACAAAGGCACTAAGCCCGGGCCGGGTCAAAAGACCGGTTTCGAGCGTGCCGTCCTTGACGACGAACATACCGGGAAACCGGTTTTCCCAGGGTTTGTTGGCAACCGGCACATATTGACGGGCGTTTGCCTCTATGCCCGATACTCCCGGAACATGGGCTGCGAGTCCCGCCGAATGCAGAAGGGCAGCTCCCGGGCAGGTAAGATCCTGCACACACAGGAACATCTTGTATTTTTGCCCTGCGGCGGCCATCAATAAGGCCTGGCTCTGCCCCTTGCAGGCTTTGAGAGCGATCCCGGTGTACCCCATTTCGCGGGCAAGCAGAAGCGATTCCAGGTCGGTCAAAGATTCATCGATGACGACGGGGCGGAGGCGGGCTGCTTTGTGCATCCGGCTGGAGCGATTGGACTTGAGATCCCGCGCAGTTGGCTGCTCGATATAGAGTATGTTTTGAAATGCCAGCGGCGCTTTTTCCTTGAGTCGATTCAGGAACTCCAGCAAAAATTCGACATTGGGGCAGTTTTCGTTGAAATCGAGGCAATAAAACCATCGAGCCGCACCTCTTTTGCGCTCAGCCGTCTCCGTTTCCCTGTCGATACGAAATACCCGGTCCAGATCCCCCTCCAGATCCTCGCCGTTGAGCTTGATCTTGATATGGGTCAGTCCATTGTAAGCTATCCACTCAGCCAGGGTTTCAGGCAAACCGTCATTTAAACGCCGGCGAATATCGGATGCGCTGATCGGATCCCCCGCGCCGACCGAGTGAAACATGGGGATTCTGGGCAGCGGATTGCTCCGGATGTAAAAATCGAGAAACTCCCCTTTGAACTCCCTGCCGAGATAGTGATCCAGGGAGCGATTCATGAATCGCGAACTGTAGGTGGAATAGCAGTTCAGTCCCAGCATTTTTCCATAAGCGTCGTGCACTGCGGCATCGAACGGACTGCCGGTCACCAGTGTGCAAAGCTTGGGCACCGGCGATGAAAGAACGAGCCGGGACGTAAGGGAATCTGCCTCCTTAAGCCATAGGGGTTCCAGGAGCGCATTGAGTTCAACGGGGTGGCCAAGGTCCGGCAGGGAGGACGAAACCTCGGCAATGCGTGCCGCCAGCTCTTTCATGGCCCCCAGGGTCCGGTCGTAAGACATCGTCTTGGAGGGAAAGGACCAGATGTTTCCCAACGGCATGGCGCCGAACCCCGTCGCGGAACGGCCGTTCCTGGACTCCACCCGGCATTCGACCGTCAATATCGTTGCACGGTCTACAGTTCTTCCGCCGAATTGGTAGGGCGCCCGATAAAGAAACTCCTCGTAGGTGCAGCGTATGTCCCGGATGCGGATATCGGCGGAGTTCGGGGGATTGAGAACTGCGGCGGCCCTGACTGCCGGCACGAAGGCAGGCGCGGCTGCCGCCTGCAAAAAGCGCCTCCGGCCCCATTGAAATCCATATCCTGCTAATTCAGGCAAGCCGTTCCTCTATTTATAGTATTGGCCAAACCGGTTCTCGAGGAACTCGTCCAGCATAAAAGTTTCCTGCGTGATGAAACCTTTCAGCTCCCCTTCCCGCTTGAATACCATGTCGACGATGGCGCAACCGCCGGCCGCGGTTGTCACCTGAATGGCCGACCAGAGGATTCCGGAGATCTTCTGGGGATATACCTTCTTGACGTAATTCTCCTCATATAGCTCGCCTTTCTGTTTGCCCGCTACGGATGCATAAATGAGAACCACGTCCTGGAGAGTTTTGGGAATCGCGTTTTCGAGGATACGCTTCAGGGTGTCCCGGTCCTGGTTGAGTTTGAGATCTTCCATCAGGAAATGGATTTTTTCGCAATGCCCCGGGTAGCGGAGAGTTTTGTAGTTCATCGTGCGGACTTTCCCCTCATAGGTTTCCGCCAGCGTTCCCAAACCTCCCGATGTGTTGAAAGCCTCATAGAGCAAGCCGTCCACTTCAATGGTCTCATAGCCCTCGAGCGGCATCAGGGCGATATAGGCCCCGTTTTCAATCCCGTAGCATAGGTTCCCATACTCGTTGATCAGCCCGTTCGTGGACCATGTCAGGGAGTATTTTAGGACGTTGCTGGGATGAACCGGCAACGCACCGACGCGCAACTTGACCCGGTCCAGTTCGTCGAAATGGGTCATGAGGTCATGGGCGGCAATGCTGATAAAGCCGGGCGCAAGGCCGCACTGGGGAACGAAGGCGGTAGACGCGCCGCGGCTGATTTTGTTGATGTAGCGGGAAACTTCCACATCCTCCGTCAGGTCGAAGTAGTGCAGGTTAAACTGCCGCGCGGCATCCGCAACCATGGGATTACAGAAATATGGGAGGGCTGAGATGATGGCATGGATCTGATTCGAAGAGACATATTCAGTAAGCGCCGCTTTGTCCATGGCATTGATCGAAACGATCTGAAGATTCGGGTTATCAAGATCCCGACGCAACCGCTGCAGAGCCAATTCATCGATATCACCCAGGTGAACGACATAATCCCCGGAATTCACCAGAAGGCAGGAAATAAGTGAACCGATCTTGCCGGCGCCTAATGCCAGGATTTGCTTCATTGCAGGCCTCCAATATTCATTGCACAGAAGTATTATGCGGGGCGGTCCCCGGTCCAGCTTAGACTTGGATAATGCCGATTTCAAGCTTATGCAGCCATTTGAACTCTTTTTAAACCTGACAGCAGGTTATAGACTAGTCCATGGCTTATTCAGCGAGGTGATCGTTATGCCAATCCGCCCCGGCGTGCTAGCGTTTCTGGCGTGCGTTCTGCTGCCAGCCACATCGCATTTTCAAGTTACTGCTTCAGCCCAGGAAGTAAATCCCCCGAAAGCAGCCAAGGAAGACTCGGCGGCCGCCCTACAGGCCTTGAAAGCCCAGATCGAGGCCATGAGAACCGAATATGAAAAACGGCTCAAAGACCTTCAGGTGCAAGTGGAGGATCTGCAGGCTCAAATGCTCAAGGCCGGTCCGGAGACTGACGCGGCGGCAACGGTTCAGGCGGCGCCGGCAACAACCCAGTCGATCCCGGGAGCATTGAATCCTGCCATAGGAGTCGTCGGCAATTTCGTGGCTCGAGCAGACAATCAAAAGATCTATAGCGAAGATGGGAGCCGCATTGACAACAAGTTCAGCCTCCGGGAAGCGGAATTCGATTTCCGGGTTCCGATTGACCCGTACGCCGATGGGGTTGTGATTCTGGCCGTCGGGGCGGATGTGCCGGGCCGGTTCTCGGCGGACCTCGAGGAGGCTTACGCCAACATCAAGAAGCTTCCCTTCCTCGACAAATCACCGTTGGGATTGAAGCTGAAAGTCGGACGGTTCCGGCCCGCTTTTGGAAAGACCAACATTCTCCACACACACGACCTTCCCACAACCTTCCGTCCACTGCCGGTGCAGGAATTCCTGGGAGAGGAAGGCTTCATTCAGAGCGGCGTTTCCGGAAATTTCTTTTTACCGACGTCCTGGGATGAAAAATCAAGCATTGACCTCACCTTGCAGGTGCTCACCGGAGGCGACATCGCCATTTCGCCGGACCAGCACAGCCGCAATTCCTATCTCGGTCACCTTCGCTGGTACCGGATGTTCTCGCAGGCAAACCAATTCGAGCTGGGCTGGTCCAGCTATTATCGTCCCGGCTCCCCTTATTCCCATGATGTCAATTTCCATGGGCTGGATTTCTCCTATCGCTGGATTCCCTCGCGCCAGGGAGATAGAAAGTCATTCCTGCTGGGAGGGGAATTGATGTTCGCGCACAGAGCCTACCCGGAAGCAGCCGAGCCGTTCGACGTGGCCCGGGCGTTGGAGGGCACGCCGCCGGGAACCGGAAAGCCGTTGGGATTTACCCTTTTTTCCCAATGGCAGCTGGATAGAAGGAAATATGCCGGAGTGCGTTGGGACTATACCGATGTACTGTACAATCCAGCCTATCAACGCAAAAGCATCACACCATATTTTTCGTATTATTTCAGTGAGTTTCTCCGTTTTCGTCTGAACTATGAACACCGATGGAGCGATCTATATACAGAGGACAAACGCAATTCGGTCTATGCGGAACTGAACTTCGTTTTTGGGGCCCACCCGCCGGAACCATATTGGGTGAACAAATGAGGGATGCTTGCGAAGTACACCCATCGAGCTTAAATCGTCTCTCTCGCTCTCTCATGTGGGTTCGGCTTCAGCCCGGACTATGCGGCCTCGAGCATTAAGATTTGCTATTTTAAAAATGAAGAGCTGCCTGGATGAGGGATGGCCATGGATCGGGTGGACCAACTTATAATGGCCGGGCGCGGGAAAAAGGACCATGTCCGGGCTGAAGCCCGGGCCCTCATGATTCTAAGCTGAATGGGGCCGGGATTCATCCCGCCCCACATGATGCCGAGGGGTGAGGCGAAAATGACCAAATGGATAAAGCTTGCAGCCATCACATGTATCGCATATTTGGCCATGGTGGGAATAGCTGCCGCACAGGCCAAAAAAGTTCGCGTGGTTTGCACCCTGCCGACCCTTAAAGCGCTGACAGCGGAAGTGGGCGGCGAGCGTGTGGATGTGATCGCACTCGCCAAAGGAGACCAGGACCCTCATTTCGTGAGCCCGACTCCGGTGTTGATGCGCAGGACCCGCGAAGCCGACCTGTTTATAGAAAACGGGTTCTCCCTGGAATTGTGGGCGGATGAGGTGGTCAATGGAGCGGGGAACAACAAGATTTTCCGCGGAATGCCAGGGAGGGTGGTAGCCGGAAATGGCATCTCCACGCTCGAGATTCCTGCCGTCATCACACGGGAAATGGGAGACATCCACCCGCAAGGCAATCCCCACGTCTGGCTGGATCCGCTCTTGGCAAAAGTGGAAGCCAGCAACATATGCGATGCGCTCAAAACAGTCGATCCGGCCGGAGCTTCTTATTACGATTCACGCCGGGCCGATTTCAACAAGCGCCTGGATGAGGCCATGTTCGGGCCCGAACTTCTGAAACTGGTCGGGATTCAAAAGCTGACAAGGCTGACATGGAGCGGAGAGGTCGGCAAATTCCTGGAGACAAACTTCGGGGGGCGCCCTTTGTCCGACCGGGCAGGCGGATGGCTCAAAGCCGCATGGGAACTGCGCGGAGTTCGAGCCTTCGAGTTCCACAAGGTCTGGGTATACTTTGCCAGGGCATTCGGGATGCAATTGTTAGGAACGATCGAGGAGCGGCCTGGCATCCCGCCCGGCCCCCAGCACGTCAGGCAGGTGACGGATCAGATCAAAGGGCAGAAGGTGCCTTTGATCCTGGTCGACAATTTCTATGACCCTTCGCTACCTAATAATATTGCCCGTCAAACCGGCGCCGTTGTGGTCATCATCCCGAACCAGGTGGAAGGCGATCCCGGAATCACCACCTATTTTGATTTGATGAACCGCCTGATCGCGGATATAACTGCGGCATACAAAAAGAGGCCGAACTGATGCCCGACATGCTCGATTTGCGCTGGATGCTGATCCCGTTCCTGGCCTGCCTGGTGCTCTCAATCAATCATGTTTACCTCGGGATCCACGTCATCGCAAGGAAGGTGATCTTCGTCGACCTGGCGCTGGCCCAGATCGCAGCCCTGGGGGCCACCTACGCCCTTACTCTCGGCTACGACCCGCTCGGCGACTCTTTCAAAGTTTCCCTTTTTTCCCTGGCTTTCACGTTTGTCGGCGCAGGCGCGTTCGCCATTGCCCGGATGCGGCGGGAGAGAGTTCCCCAGGAAGCGTTTATCGGAATCATTTACGCCGCCGCTTCGGCAGCTGCCATTCTCATCCTTTCCAAGTCCGCGACCGGGGGGGAGGAATTGAAGCATATGCTGGTCGGCGACGTGCTCCTGGTCACCTGGCCCCAGGTGATAAGCATGGCGGCGCTTTACGGCACCATAGGGATTTTCCATCTGATTTTCCGCCATAAATTCCTGGCCATATCGCTCGACCCCGAAGGCGCGGAAAAGTCCGGCATACACGTACGATTCTGGGACATCCTCTTCTATATGTCGTTTGGAGTCGTGATCACCAAATCGGTGGCGATTGTAGGCGTGCTGCTGGTTTTTTCCTACCTCGTGGTCCCGGCAGTGATCGCCCAGATGTGGTCGGATACGATACGCGGAAGGCTCATGTTCGGTTGGCTGATCGCCATATTCGCAAGTACGTTCGGCATCATCTGGTCATTCCACTCGGACTATCCGACCGGACCCGCTGTGGTGGTGATGCTGGGGATCTTCCTGATACTGGCGAGCATTGTCTATTACATCCGACATTCCCAAGCAAAATTCCGCGCGGCGGTTAGCGTGGCCGGAATGGCCCTGTTCGGGATCCTTTTCCTCACCACGCTGTCCTATTTCAAGAAGGTCGAGCCTGAAGCCGTCGCCAAAGTCAATCCGATCGATCTGCTGCTGATGGAGCTGAAGGAACCCGAGGAAGCGCACCAACTCGATGCGATAACGCACTTGAGCGACCTGCACGATCCGCGAATTGTGCCGGAGCTGATGGCTATCATGGCGCGAACAAAATCCGATCAGGTCGTGGAAGCCGCAGTCACGGCTCTGACGAAACAAAAGGATTCCAAGGCCATCCCTGTCCTCCGGGCCGCATCCAAGGGCATCTATGACAGCTTCCTGAAATTGACCATCGGCAAAGCCCAATTGGAACTCGGCGATAATGAAGGATACGGCACGCTGGTCGGCATCCTCCGTGACGAGGAGGCCGGATTCGCGCGCCAGCAGGCCAACGATATCCTGGAAGGCCTGAGCGGCAGGAAATTTGGCTATGATGCGGAAAAACCCGTTTCACAAAATGAAACCGCTTTGAAGAGAATCGAAGAGTGGGTCGCGGCGGAAGGCGGCAAGCTGCAGATCAAAAAACCCGCCAAATAAAAACACCAAGGCACAGAGAACGTGACGCAGCATTGGGCCGCAACCAAATTGGACTGAGAGTTCTCAGTTCTCAGTTTTCAGTATCAGTTCGCAGTCACATGAGGAACTGCGAACTGATACTGAGGAACTGCGAACTTTTTGCTTTCACCACCGTTTTCACGATTCAATAAATCTCGCCTGAAAAACAAGAATTTAAAGATGTGATACACGAAGACGGCAGCCAAAATCGCGCGGAAAACCCCACCCCGAATTGCGGGTTTCGGATTGTGGATTCTCCAATTACGATTGCGGATTGCGGATTGCAAATTGAAAAACGAAGGAATGAAAGTCAGGAATGGGAGCGAGCGGTTTTAATTGATGAAACGACCATTGCCAGGATTTCCCTTGCTTCGTTTAGCAGGGGATTAAAGGCCAAAGGTTTTGCCTCGCCGGACATGATCAACAATTCCATCCAATAAAGGGATTCATCGCACTCCTCTTGGACAATCGCCATTTTTGATATGAAATCAGTGCGCGATTTTGCAGAACATGCGGATCGATAATTTGCCCCGACAGAAGTCGCGGATCTGAGAAGCTGTCGCTTTATGATCAGGGCAGCTTCGGTTTTGGGCAAATTGCGGCTCGCTTTGATCACCTCAAGCGCGAAAGCCATCGTCCGATCCTTGAACTGTACTGTATCCATATATGATTTAATGCTGGAGCCCCACTTCGAGCCAATTATTTCTCCATTTTCAATTCGCAATTCGCAATTCGCAATTCTTATGACCAATTGACTGGTCAAATTGACTATATTAAAATGGCTCCATGAAAATCACCACCATCGGTGCCAGTGAATTTAAAGCGAAATGCCTGCACCTTCTCGATGAGCTCGAAGAGAATGGCGGAGGGCTGATCATCACCAAGCGGGGACGGCCGGTTGCCAAGGTGATTCCGATATCTGCCCCCAAGCGGTCTTTGCGGGGGACCTGGAAAGGCCTGATCAAAATCAAAGGTGATATCGTTCATTGCGACAACAGCGAAATCTGGGAGAGCAACCGCTGAATGCCGGATATCCTGCTCGACACCCATATCCTCATCTGGTGGATGCTTGATTCGAAGCGGCTGAATCCGGCCCAGGTACGAAGACTGCAGCACCTGGAGAACCGCCAGGAACCGGTCGCCATCAGCGCCATAACGCTCTGGGAGATTGCCATGCTCTCGGCGCGCGGCCGCATTGAAATGGCTGAGCCCCTCGATATCTGGCTCGCCGAAATCGAGGAGAATGGTTTAATCCAGGTGCTGCCCCTGACGGCCCGCATTGCCGCGGAGAGTGTGCGCCTGGGTCCCGATTTTCAAAGTGATCCCGCCGATCAGATGATCGTGGCAACCGCCCGTATCCACGGAATTCCGCTCATGACGTCCGATGAACGCATCCGCAAATGGGGAAAAGTGCCCCTCATTTAGCAAAGCGAGACCCGCGCGCCTCCAATGATCGACCAGAAGGTTCTGCAGCCTATCGTGCTTCGCAGCAGCGATCCTGACCAGGCCACCAGGAATGCCCAGGGGCCATACGGATTGCGTATTGCGGATTGCGGATTGCGGATTGCGGGTTTAACAGGCTGGTACAGATGCAACTATAGTGAATTGGGCGGTTTGCCGTGACTTTCACAATTGACGGCCCTTAAGGTCCAGTCGAGATGCATCCGCCGATTCCGCACCTCGCCTCTTCCTTCTTCAATCCGCAATTTGAAAATCCGCAATTTTGTGTGAATCTCCGCCTTTGATGTGATAATTTCCCCGCCAACAAAAAGGTGACGCCGGGCGGCCCTGCAGATTCATCCTTGCTTTCCCGCCCATTGCCCGCTGAAGTTTATAGCCAATTGTCACAGGAGGACGCAGTGCGAACTGCTGGAAAATACTTGGATGCCGGTTGGATCCGAATTGGGATGCTGGCAGTCGTGGCCCTTTGCCTCGAGCCGTACCCGGCCGGATCGGCCGACTCGGCCAAATATCACAACTATGCCGATCTTACGACCACGATAAAAGCACTCGTTTCCGCTCACCCGGACCTTGCAAGGGTTGAATCCGTCGGCAAGACGATCGAAGGCCGGGACATATGGGCACTGGAGTTGTCCAATGCCGCTGGCATCCCCGTTGCCCAGCGGCCGGCGCTTCTCATCGCGGCCAATCTAGAAGGCGATCACCTCATTGGAAGCGAATTGGCCCTCTACGTGGCGGAATACCTGCTCAGCGCTTATTCGGGTGATCCGGCCGTAAAGCAGAGGCTTGACAATCATGCCATTTATATCGTTCCGCGCGTAAACCCGGATGGGGCGGAGCAGTATTTTGCTTCTACAAAAACAGGGCGCCGCACCAATGCCACTCCCATCGATGCCGACAACGACGGACGCATGAATGAGGATGGTCCCGAAGATCTGAACAAGGATGGCTTCATCAGCGTCATGCGTGTCAAGGACTCCAAAGGGCCTTACATGATAAATCCCGAAGATAAACGGCTCATGAAGAAGGCCGATCCGGCCAAAGGCGAAACCGGCGGCTACTCCCTATATTGGGAAGGCACCGATAAGGACAAAGACGGGTTCATCGCTGAGGACGGCCCCGGCGGAGCCGATATCAATCGCAACTTCATGCATCAGTATCCCTATTACCAGCCGGACGCCGGGAAATTCATGGCGAGCGAAAACGAAACCCGCGCCATGCTGGAATTCCTGCTCAAACATCGCAATATCGCCATCATTCTCGCTTTTGGGGAGAGCGATAACCTGATCGTGCCGCCGGGCCGCAACGGAGAACTGGGCGCGCCCAATCCGGTCAACCTTTTCGATTTTGCCGAGCGGAGCAACGCCGATTCCCGAAAAACCGGGATATTTCCCGACACCCAGATGGGATTCGGTCGCGGTATGCGCGGATTCATGGGCGACTTCGAGGGATCTCCATTCGGCGGCGGAAGAGGGGGGCAGCAAACCGCAACCTCCACCGCCTCCGGCCGGGGCATGCGGACAGTCACGCCGGCAACGACTGTGAACAGCGCCGATCTCGAGTACTTTACCGCGATAAGCTCAAAGTATCGGGAACTGACTGGAATTCGCGGCACGGGCTATACCCGGACTCCTGCCGGAGCGTTTTTCGAATACGGTTATTTCCAGTATGGGGTGCCGTCATTCTCTACGCCGGGATGGGGAATTCCTCCAGCCGGCCGGCCTGCGGGCCAGGGTGCAACCGCCGGCGACGCGGCCAGGCCTGCTGCCGGCGACATACAAAGGCCCACCGGACCTCCATCCGGCATGGCAGCCATGCGCGGCCGGACAGGCGCAGCGGCAGCCGGCGCCGACACTGCCGCCACGCCCGAAGGAATTGATCTACGGCTGATCCAGTGGATGGACAGCGAGAAGATCGACGGATTCGTGAATTGGACTCCTTTCACTCACCCTACCCTGGGTCAGGTGGAAATAGGGGGCTTCAAGCCGTACGACGTCACGAATCCTCCAGCGTCCAAAATCGCGGATCTGGGCGCCGGTCATGCCAAGTTCGCGCTCTACCTCACCTCGCTTTTCTCTAAAATCAGGGTGGCCAAGAGCGAAGCGATCGCGTTGGGAGCGGGGCTTTACCAGATCAAGGCCGAAGTGGAAAACGCCGGATTCCTGCCAACCGCGCTGAATCACGCCGTAGTGGCACGCTCCGTCAAACCTGTCATGGTGCAGCTGGACGTTCCGCCCGAGAGCATCATCACCGGCAACGAAAAAACCAACCACATCAATGCCCTGGCAGGCTCCGGCTCCAGGCAGTCCTATCAATGGGTGATCAAGGGAACACCGGGATCGACCGTCAACTTAAGGGTGGTTTCCTACAAAAGCGGCACGGACTCCGCGGCCATCAAACTGCCCTAGGCAGCCGGCATTTTTCAGGGAGATCTCATGATGAAACTTTTTTGGCGACTCATCGCGACCGCTGCCCTGGCTCTGGCGGTCTTTCCGTTTACACTTTTCCCCGGCCAATCCAAAACCGCTCCGGCAAAAAAGGCCGCCCCTGATGGAAAGCCAGCCCAAAGTACCCAGCCGGCAGCCCAGGCCGTGAAACAGGATCCTCCCGGCGCCGAGCACGGATTTAGAGTCAGGCTGGACTTCAATCGTTGGCACGATGTTGCCGAACTCCAGGCCGACCTGCGCACCCTGGAAAAAGCCTACCCCAAATTTTTGAAATACATATCGCTCGGGAAAAGCTATGGCGGACGGGACATCGCCGGGATGATTGTGAATAATCCCGATACGGGGCCGGATTCAGCCAAGCCGGCGATGTATATCGAGGCCAATATCCATGGGAATGAAATCCAGGGCGGGGAGATTTGCGTTTACACCATCTGGTACCTCATGGAGAACTACGGCAAGATCGACAAGATCACACGCCTGGTCAACGAGCGGGCTTTCTATATTGTTCCCACGGTGAATCCGGACGGGCGCGACTACTTCATGCATGGGACGGGCCAGGGAGCCCGCAGCGGGCATTTGCCGGTCGATGACGACAGCGATTACCAGTTCGATGAGGACGGCCCGGAGGACCTGAACGGCAACGGCGTCGTCGAACAGATGCGCAAATGGGTTCCGGGCCAGGGTAACTTCAGAAAAAGCGCATTGGATCCTCGCATCCTCGAGCCCGTCAAGCCGGGGGATAAAGGAGACTATGTTCTGCTCGGCATGGAAGGAATGGATCACGACGGAGACGGACGCGTGGGTGAAGACGGGCCGGGCGGATATGATCCGAATCGCAACTTTGCGTCGGACTGGCAGCCGAATTACGTTCAGGGCGGCGCCATGGATTATCCCTTCCAGCTCCCCGAAGCCAAGGCGGTCAACGACTTCCTGATGGCGCATCCCAATGTCGCGGGACTGCAAACCTATCATAATAATGGCGGCATGATATTGCGCAGCCCCGGAGCCGAATCCCAGGGCGAATACCCTGCCAGCGACGTTCGTGCCTATGACGAAATCGGGAAAATGGGCGAGCGCATGCTGCCCTTCTACCGCTATCTCGTGATCTGGAGCGGACTCTACACGGTCCATGGCGGAACCACGGATTGGGGCAATGACGGCCTCGGCATCCTGTCATTTTCCAACGAATTGTGGAACGAAGGACAATACTTCACCAGCCCTGAGCTCAAAGAACAACAGAAGGATCCTAACAGCCCCATTGCACCGCGACTGGCGAACAACTTCTTCAACGACTACCTCGAATTCGGCGACGAGCTCATGGAATGGAAGGAATTCGACCACCCGCAATTCGGGAAAATTGAAATCGGCGGAGTCATGAAGAAGACCTTCGGCCGCCTGCCTCCCCGTTTCATGAATGAGGAGCTTTGCCATCGCAACATGGCTTTCACCCTCTACCAGGCCGATGAAATGCCCCAGGCAAAAATCGGCGAAACCAAGGTCGAAAAGCTCGGCGACAACGTCTTCAAGGTCTGGCTCGACCTGGTGAACGACAAGGTGACGCCTACCATACTCGCCAAGGCAGCGACTAACAATGTCGTGCGGCCGGACCTGTTGACCGTCGAGGGCAAAGGGCTCGAGGTTCTATCCGCAAGCTGGGTGCCAAGCAAATGGAGACCCTCTGTGGCTCAGATCATCGACCAGAAAGATCTGCAGCGCATCGTAGTTCGCAGCGGGATTCCCGGACACGCCACAAAAACCGTTCAGTACCTGGTAAAAGGGACGGGCAGCATGACCGTCAAATACGACAGCATGAAGGGCGGCACCGCCCAGCAAACCCTCACTTTGCGCTAGGAAGATTTCAGCGCCAACCGGGGGGCAGAGGATGCAGATCGCCTGCTGCCCCTCTCATTTCAATCCGCAATCAAAAAGTCCGCAATTCGCAATTCGCAATTCGCAATTCAAAAAAGGGTGTCTCACATCGCGACACAGGTCGCTACAAAAGTATTTAAATTTGCTTGCTGAGGAAACGGGTTTGGTCCAGAATGCCACCCCTGGCATCGCGTGGAAATTAAAAGTTTAGTAGTCCTGGAGGCTTTGATGTGTGATTTCGTTTTCACAAGATCTTTGATCCGGTCGGCAGTTGTAGCGGCGATGGTGCTCGCCCTGCTGACCGCGGGGTCTTCCGGATTGCAGGCCCAGAGCGTCGTTGGCCGTATTTCCGGAACAGTAACAGACCCCACCGGTAGCGTGATTCCCGGGGCGCAGCTTACCATCACCAACGAGGCAACGAACGCGGAACGTACCCTGATTACCGATAACAACGGCTTTTACATCGCGACCGCCTTACCCGTCGGTGTCTATACGATCTCCATAGAAATGTCGGGCTTCAAGAAAGTCTCGCGCAACGGCAACAACCTCGTCGCCGACGGCCGCCTGACCGTGGATTTCAAGCTCGAAGTCGGACAGATCAACCAGACGGTTGAGGTCACGGCCGCCAGCGGTGAAGCGGTCAACACCGTGTCCGGCGAAGTCCAGCGCGTGGTGGACACCCAGCAGGTCCAGGACCTGGCGCTGAACGCTCGCAACTATATGCAGCTCACTACCCTCATTCCGGGCTCCGCGCTTCTTGATGAAGATCAGTTGGGGTTGACGACCAGCTTGAGCATTTCCGCACAGACCATCAACGGGAACCGAACCAACACCAATTATCTCAGTGTCGACGGCGGCTCGAACATGGATTCGGGCTCCAACAACAGCCAGATCAACAATGTCGGAATCGATTTCATCCGTGAAGTGAACATCAAGTCATCCAACTTCTCGGCTGAATTCGGGCGCAATTCAGGCGCTTCGGTGAACATCGTCACTCGCAGCGGTGAAGACAAGTTCCACGGCGGGGTGCTCGAGTTTTTCCGCAATGACAAGCTGGACGCGGCGAACTTCTTTACACCGATTGCCAAGAATCCGGATGGTTCCTATAAAAGCAAGTTGAAGGGACCGCTCCGTTTCAACGATTTCGGCTGGAACCTGGGCGGGCCGATCCTGCGCAGCCGGGTTTGGTTCTTTGTCGGCCAGGAGTACAAGTATATCCGGAAGGTTACGGATCCCGCTCGCCAGACCATTCCTACCCGGGCAGAGCGCGCCGGCGATTTCAGCGGACGCACGGGCACGCTCAATTTTCCAGGCACCACCACGCCGATTCCCAACCGGAACATTGCAGCCCTGATGACCGTCGACGGCAAAGCCATTGCTTCGGCCTACACCGCCATGGAACAGATCGCGTCGTCCTACACCGATACACCGACAGCCAATAACGTGATTCACCAGGCGTCGAATCCATTCGATTGGCGGCAGGATATCGCCCGCGTGGATTTTAAAATCAACCAAAAGCAGAGCATGTACTATCGGTATATGCACGACATGTACGATCTAATCGAGCCCTATGGGACATTCGGCAGCGCCAACCTGCCGATGACCCCAACCAATCGTCTTCGTCCCGGCTACAGCAACCAGCTGGCACACACCTGGCTGATCAGTCCGACCATGACGAACGAAGCCAAAATCAACGCTTCCTGGAACGGACAGCGCATCCCGATGGTCGGCGATTACTGGAAACGCTCCACTTATGGATTCCAGTATCCGACCATCTTCGGAGCTACAAGTTGGAACGGCAACGGCGGGATCCCGAACATCAACATTTCGAATTTCGCCAACCTACGCGGTTCCAATTTCGTGCTGCAATCACCCCAAACCGATATCCAGTTGATGGACAACTTCACCATCATCAAAGGCAAGCACATGCTGAAGACCGGCGTGACGGTGATCCGCAACCGGAAGGACCAGAACGGTCGTTCCGACTGGCTGGGCACGACCAGTTTTTCAACCAGCGGGAACACTAAAACGACGGGAAGCGCGCTCGCCGATGCATTCTTGGGCAACTTCAGGTCTTACACGGAGACTTCCGCCGACCCGGTCGGCCACTTCCGTTTCACCTCATTCGAAGGTTACGCATCCGACAGTTGGAAACTCAATCGCAAGCTGAGCGTGGAGTACGGCGTCCGCTGGCAGCGCAACCTGCCGACCTATGTTACCGCGAACAACATGACCAATTTCGACCTCTATACCTATGACCCCGCCAAGGCAGTGACGATGAATACGAATGGAACCATCGTGCCAGGAACCGGGAACCGGTTCAACGGTCTGGTTGTGCCAGGGGACGGCATCCCCTCGGATGAACAGGGGCGGATTTCGGGGGTTGATCCCGTGGCAGCTGCGGTCATTCCGAAGGGTGCGCCGCGCGGCTTTTACGAACCCCAATTGCTGTGGGCTCCGCGCTTCAGCTTCGCTTATTCCCCCAACCCCAAGACCGCCATCCGCGGCGGATTCGGGATGTTTTTCGACAAACCAGAAGGTAATCTCATCTTTTCTCAGGTGAACATTGCTCCCTGGCTGCAGAATGTGAACCTGGAAAACGGCAACCTGTCCAATCCGTCGGGTGGGACTGCCGCAGCTTTAACGCCTTTCGGCTGCCATCAACGCCATCAATCCGCGACTAAAAATGCCTTACACCATGAATGCGAGCTTCGGCATCCAGCGCGAACTTCCGTGGGGGACATTCCTCGAAGTGTCTTATGTTACCAACGAAGGCCGCCACATGATCCGGCAACCCGACATCAACCAGGTTCCTTTCGACCTGCTGGTGTGGAGCCGTACGCTGCCATCCAGCCAACGGCCATCGGATAACTATATGCGGCCTTACAAGGGTTTCTCCAACATCCTCATGCGCCTGTCGGATTCCAACTCGAACTACCATTCGATGCAGGTCTACGCCAACAAGCGCAAAGGGAGAATGAATTTTACAGTGAGCTACACGTTGGCTAAGGTGCTTACCGACGCCAGCGGCAATGGTGATAACCCGGAAGGCTACCAGGACCGTCACTACAACTACGGCCCGGCATCCTTTGACCGCCACCATGCTTTCGTCACCACCTATTCTTATCAGATCCCATTCTTCCAGGGATCCAACGGTTTCACGTCGAATCCGGTGGTGAAGGGAGTCTTTGCCGGATGGCAGTTGAGCGGCATCACCCGCTATCAGACCGGAGCTCCCCTGACTGTAACGGCCAACACTTCCATTGGCAGCCGCAGGGCGGATTACCTGGGTGGAGAGGTTTTGGCAGCCGATCCCGGGCCGAATGGCTGGCTCAACGCGGCAGCTTTTGCGTCAGCCCCCGACACCCGGAGAGGCAACTCCTCGGTCGGCATCGCTCGCGGCCCTGACCTTTATCTCTGGGATTTTTCCATCCGGAAGAACTTCAGCATGGCGGCTGTTCATGAAGGACTGCGCCTCCAGTTTCAGGCCGACATGTTCAATGCCTTTAACCGGGTAAATCTTAAGAACTCCGCAAACCAACATGGCGAATGCTTCCTGGAACACGGTTGGGACCGCCGGGCCGCCGCGCAATATTCAGTTTGCGCTCAAGCTCAACTTCTAGTTAAGCGGCAGTAGAAAGACAGGCGCAGGACGCCCCGGGGAAATCTCCCGGGGGCTTTCTGCGCCTTTCTATTTTATGAACCACGGAAGTCTGTGTGTATCACATCTGTAAATTCTTGTTTTTCAGGCAAGATTTATTGAATCGTGAAAACGGTGGTGAAAGCAACAAGTTCGCAGTTCTCAGTATCAGTTCGCAGTTCCTCATGCGACTGCGAACTGATACTGAAAACTGAGAACTGAAAACTGAGAACTGAGAACTCTCAGTCTAATCTGGTTGCGGCCAAAGGCTGCGTCACGGGCTTTGTGGTTCAACAAAGCGCCAGTTACTGGTTTTCATTTTTGCCGCCTTGCAGGTAGTATTGAGATGGAGATAAAACGCATGGCGCGCAGATTTCTGGCTCTGGTCCTGGCATTGCTGAATTCAGGATTAGTCGCAAATACGGCAGATCTGCCGCCCGATCCCATGACATATGCTCGGGGCGCCGCAGATTGGATCCTTTCCATCTCCCGGCTGGACGGGACGGCCCGCACATGGCCGGTCAATGACACCAATCGCAAAAATCCCGCCTTCGACCTTTATTCCGGAATGCCCGGGGGGATCCTGCTCCTGGCGGAATTAGCGCAGGAGGATCCTTCCGGCCCCTACGCCAAGGCGTTGCCCGAGGCCGTTGCCGGCCTGGACAGCCTTAAGCAAACCATCGGAGAGGGTAAGACCTGGGCCATACCGGTAGGCGATAAGTTTGCCATTCCCGCCGGGTTGTATACCGGCGCCGGCGGCATCGGCTGGATGTTTTTGGAGCTGGACAAGGCAACCGGCAACGCCATGTATAGGGAAAGGGCCAAAGGTGTTTTCGCCAGCATGATTGCGCGGGAAAAAGTCTTCCAGGGATCGGGCATATGGGACAACAGCAACGACATCATCTCCGGAGCCGCCGGAACCGGCCTGGCGCTTCTCAGGGGAGCCCAGGATCTCCAATCGGCCGTTTGCCTGCAGATGGCAAAAAAGGCAGGTGATTTCCTTGTGCAGCAGTCGATCACCACGCCCGTAGGCGTCAAGTGGAAGATCAATGCCAGTGCCGACACGGTTTACCCGAATTTTGCCCACGGCACCGCAGGGGTAGCTTATTATCTCGCGAAATTGTATCAGTTCACCCAGGATCGGAAATACCTGACGGCAGCCATGAAGGGCGCATCTCAACTCATGGCGATTGGAGATGTGGACGAAAAGCAAAGCAGTTGCGTGTGGTTCCATAACGAGGGAGACGGTGAATTTCTCTATTACGCCGGCTGGTGCCATGGACCCGCCGGAACCGCCCGGCTGTTCCACCTCATGGAAAAGCTTGGCCTCGAAAAAGTGTGGACAGCCCGGGCTGCGAACTGGCTGATCGCCTCAGGAATCCCGGATCCGCCCAAGCCGTTGGTGGGATACTGGAACGAGGGAATTTGCTGCGGTTCAGCCGGAATCGGAGAATTCATGCTCGATTTGTATTCGGCCACCGGCAATAAATCCTACCTGGAAATGGCACAAAAAATAGCCCTCCGGCTGGCCCGGCAGGCGGAAAAAGCGGGGCCTGGATGGCGCTGGGTTCAGGCAGAGAACCGGCTGGAGCCAAACAAAAGGGACGCACAAACGGGCTACGCCCACGGGGCTGCGGGGATCGGCCTGTTCTACTTGAAGCTGGCCCGAGTGCAGAAAGGTAAGCCGGCCGGATGGAAGATGCCGGATAATCCCTTTTAGAGATCATGACCTACGTCGCTTTGACCATTGCCGGATCCGATCCTTCCGGCGGAGCCGGTATTCAAGCCGATCTGAAGACCTTTCACCAGTTCGGTGTCTATGGTGAAAGTGTGGTCACACTTCTAACGGTGCAGAATACTCAAGGGGTGACAGCTGTAGAAATTCTGCCCTCGGCCTTTGTTCTGGCACAATTGGATGCCGTTCTATCCGACATTCCCCCGGCAGCTGCAAAAACGGGAGCTTTGGGCGACGTTTCAGTGATTAAAGCCTTGGCCGAAAGGTCACGAGATTTCCGCTTTCCTCTTGTAGTTGACCCGGTCATGATCAGTAAGCATGGTGCTCCACTCATGGCGGAATCCGCAACTTCCGCATTTATGGACTGTCTTCTTCCATGCGCCTTTCTAATCACGCCGAATTTGCATGAAGCGGGGGTGCTGACCGGCGAGGAAGTCCGCGATATCGAAGGGATGGAAAAGGCGGCTCGCAAAATTACTTCCATGGGCGCCCTGGCGGTCCTGGTCAAAGGCGGGCACCTGGCCGGTGATGCCGTCGATTTGCTTCACTGGCAGGGAAAGTCACGGCATTTCGTCTCGCCGCGGATCAAAACTGTTCACACCCACGGCACCGGCTGCACCTATTCCGCAGCCATTACCGCTGAATTGGCGAAGGGCCGAAGCCTGGAAGACGCGGTGGAGCAAGCCAAGCGCTTCATCTTTGAAGCCATCCGTACCAATCCGGGATTGGGCAGCGGCTGCGGTCCGGTGAACCATCACGCGCTGCCGCCTGCTGCACCTTAGCCAAGGAGCCAGCCAATGATCCCTAAGCCGCCAAAAGCGTATGCCGATTCGAGGTTTCTGAACAGTCCCGACGCGAGATTGGTGCGCATCCTGGCGGAATATCTTGAACCAGCCAGCCGCTTGAAATGGCAGCGAGTGCAGGATACGGTCGTTTTCTTCGGCTCCGCTCGCTCGGAACCAAGTGGGCGACTGGCTCGGTACCACGAGGAAGCGGCTCAACTGGCCCAAAAGGTCTCGAAATGGGCGCAATCGCTGGACAGCGAAACCAAACGCCTCGTGGTCTGCACCGGCGGTGGGCCGGGAATCATGGAAGCCGCCAACCGCGGCGCCTCGGAAGCTGAAGGATCCTCCATCGGCTTGTCCATCAGTCTGCCGCGGGAGCAGGATATCAATCCCTTCGTCACCAAAGAACTGGCTTTCCAATTCCACTATTTCTTCATGCGCAAATTCTGGTTTGTCTACCTGGCAAAGGCTTTGATCATCTTTCCCGGCGGTTTCGGTACCATGGACGAAATGTTCGAGGTTCTTACGCTTATGCAGACAGGTAAGCCCAGGAAACAAATGCCGCTCATCCTTTACGGGTCGGAATATTGGGACGAAGTCCTGGATTTCGAGGCCATGATCCGATGGGGCACGATCTGCCGGGAAGACCTCGAATTGATACACCGATCCGACGATCCGGAAGAGGCCTTCCAGCATCTGAAGTCGGAGCTTACTAGAATCTATCAGCTTTAGTCAGTCTGGATTTAATCGTGATGCCCGCTGAATTCAACATCGATCCATTTTTGCTGGAGCGGATGTACCCGGAACCGGTGCAATCGGCCGGCGACCATCGCCACGCAGCAGAACGTGATCGTGACCGGATCCTGCACAGTTCAGCTTTTCGTCGGCTGCAGGGAAAAACTCAGGTCTTCGGGATCGGGCAGGCTGATTTTTATCGCACCCGCCTCACCCACAGCATCGAGACAGCCCAGTTGGCCCGTGCCATCGCCCGCAACCTGATTGTGGAAAAGCCGCGGTTGGCTGCCTGCATGACTCCTGAGCTGGCCGAAGCTGCGGCATTGGCCCATGACCTCGGGCATCCCCCTTTTGGCCATGCGGGCGAACAAACCCTGGATGCCTGTATGAAGGAGGTAAGCATCAAAGCCGGCCTGGCGGGGCGCTCAGCTTTGAGGTTTGAAGGGAACGCCCAGACTTTTCATATCCTGGTAGCGGCGGAGCCGAAATCGCCGGAATTTCCCGGCTTGAATCTCACACGCGGCACTCTGGCCGGAGTCGTGAAATACCCCTATCGCCAGGAAACCGGCAATGACAAATTCATTTTTGTATCGGACGAGGAATCGGCTGGTTGGGCATTGGCCGGAAGTGCCGGGTTGATCTGCGCCCCGAGCCTGGATTCTGCGGACCGGCCGGATACATCCATCGTCTGCCAGATCCTCAACTGGGCTGATGATTGTGCCTACTCGATCCATGATGTCGAAGACGCGCTCCAATCGATGTTCCTACGCCCTTCGGACCTCAGCGACGGCCCGTTTATCCAGAGGGTTGCGGATCAATATGAAAGGGCAAGGCAGGGCGAAGGAGTCCCCAGGCTCGATTTCGCGGAAATCCGCGACCGGTTGCGGGACCTCCGAGCCCGGATCCAGAATCCTGAAGAAGGGGACGAGCTTCCTTTCCGTAAAAAGGCTCTGAGGAACATTTTGAATGAACTGGTCATTTCTGTCAGCATCGAATTCAATCCCGGTCATGGGCGCGAGGATTATGCCTGGACCCTACGGGTACCGGCAGAAGAGCGAATCCTGGCTGCTTTGTGCAAATCGATTGTCTGGGAAGCGGTCATAACCGATCCGCGAGTGGCCGCAATGTGCGCAAAAGGGAGAGAAGTGCTGACCGACCTGTTCCACCTGCTGACTGGGGAGATCCTGGAAAAAAACAGCCTGGCGCTATTCCCCCGCTCCTACAGGCCGGTAATAAAAGAATGTGTGGGGAAGGGCGAATCGGGCGCAGCGCGGGGAGTATGCAATTTCATGGCTCTCCTCACGGATATGGATGCCCTCCGCCTTCACTCCACATTGAGAGGGTCTAAGAGCTCGTCGATTTTCGATCTGATTTGACCGGACGTCTGCCCGGAAGTTGATCAGGCGCACCGCGACGCTTGACCTGGCGATAGACGATTTTCCCAAGCTTTTGATTCTTAAATGCACCTTTTTGGCCCATAGCGACCTTCCCTGCCGGATTTATACACTGAATCATAGCAGGTGGGCAATTCCCGGATGAGTGGGAACTATATCGGGTGGCGCTGGGCAAGGTTAATAGATGGCTTATTTTGAGGATGTCCAGAAAGCCGTCCGACTGATCCCACACGGAAAGGTTGCAACCTACGCTGAGGTCGCGAGAGGAGCAGGCCATCCCGGAACAGCACGGCAGGTCGCTTGGGCTCTGAAGGATAGGACTGCGTTGGAATTACCCTGGCAACGGGTGGTCGGCCATGGAGGTCGTATCCTGCTCCAGGAGGAATCCGGGACGCATCAGCGCCGACTCCTCGAACAGGAGGGAGTCGGATTTCGCGGATCCAGGGTCGATATGAACCTCCACGAATTCCGCTTTGTGCGGGGGAAACGCCGGAAATAACCTTCAAGACCTCAGGGCTGGCGATCGGCATGGCGGGTTTTGCGGTCGTGGCGGTTTAGCGGATGGAATATGGATGTGCTAACATCCATCTAACGCTATCTAACGCTTCACCTGCCAACACTAAATCTCGGGGAGGTTCAAATGAGTAACGGTTCAAAAAGCGTATGGAGCTATATCCTGATCCCAGGGGGGATTACCCTGGCAGTGACCCTCATCCGCCTTTGGGGCGAACTGCGTCAGTGGAACGAATCCTTTTTCAAGCGGTCGGCGGGCGGTGGCGGGGCCGTTGTGGGGATTGTCTGGCTGGCGTTCGTGTTCGCGGTCTATTTTGCCGTAAAGCTACAGAATGAAGGCGAAAAGCCGTCTTCCAAGGGAAAATCGATCGGCTTGGCATTCCTTGCCCTGACGCTCTGGGTTGCGGGGGAAGCCGTAATGTTCAGGACACAGGACTCCAAATCTGCAATTCTTCTTGCCGCAGGATTGGTATTGATATTAGTTGCCCTGGCTGTAATGCGTCTCTCCTGGCCACCCTATTTTAATATTCTCCTTGGGTACGCGCTCTTGGCTCGTATTCCGGTTGTAGTGATCATGTACCTTGCGATGCAAGGCGGCTGGAATACACACTACGACGCAGCTCCTCCCGCAATGGCGAACGCGGACCTGACAACGCGGTTTATTCAGCTGGCATTGATCCCGCAGTTTACTTTTTGGATCGCTTTTTCGGTTATCTTCTGCGGCCTGATCGGCCTCATAGTGGTTGCGATCCGCAAACCGGCCGTAACAGCCTGATTGAATATTTTTCCAAACCGGTAGTACATTAAGGTCATTCGTGAGACAGGCTGCGTGTGCCGGCTTCAAGGAAGCATGCCGTACAGGAAATTCTGCATCCGCGGAGGGACAGATGGCAGGTTATCAGCAATGGTACTACGTGTTGGAAGGCAGACAGGCGGGCCCGATAAGTTTCGAAGAGCTGGTGGAAAAAGTGAAGGAGGGAGTGATCCGTTCCGGAACGCTGGTGTTTGGACCCGGAATGACCGACTGGAGGCAAGCAGCTGCCGTCGATGCGCTGAGCGGCAGCTTTGAATCCGGCTCATTGCCCGTTCCAGTGCCCCAAACTCGCAATCGACGAGCCGAAGAAATCGACTACAAAATCTTCGGGGATGATATGCAGTTTGTTGAGGTTGAGCTTGATCCCGGCGAAAGCGCCGTATCTGAGGCCGGGGCCATGATGTACATGACCGCCGGCATCCAAATGAACACCGTCATGGGCGATGGATCCTCAAGTGCCGGGGGCGGGATTATGGATAAGCTCCTGGGCGCCGGGAAAAGATTGCTCACCGGCGAGGGCATATTCATGACCATTTTTACCAATGGCGGTTCCGGGAAGCAGCAAGTGGCTTTTGCCGCTCCTTATGCCGGGAAGATCATCCCTATGGACCTCAAAACGCTGGGCGGCCAGCTCATATGTCAAAAAGATGCCCTATTGTGTGCAGCCAGAGGAGTTAGCATCGGTATAGTATTTCAGCGGAAGCTCGGAGTCGGGCTCTTCGGCGGCGAGGGCTTTATTATGGAGAAGCTCGAAGGCGACGGGTTTTGTTTTATTCACGCGGGCGGAACCATTCATACAATGGATCTTGGTCCGGGCCAAACCCTGCGCGTAGACACCGGCTGCCTGGTGGCATTGCAGCCAAGTGTCCATTATGACATTCAATTCGTCGGGGGGATAAAGACGGCTTTTTTCGGTGGCGAGGGCTTATTCTTCGCAACCCTTACGGGTCCGGGCAGAGTCTGGCTGCAGTCCCTGCCGCTCAGTCGCCTGGCAGACCGGATTTACAAGGCCATTCCCGGCATGGGACGTGGCGGCAAGGAAGAGGGCAGTATTCTTGGCGGCATAGGTCTGGGCGGCATCATCGGCGGCAAGGACTAAATCCTGATGTCGAGGCGCGGCGCAGTAGATGATTCCGATTCAGCCCTTTGTCTGAAGCTGTCGTAGAACTGCAGCTCTATCAAGAATACGGATTCCGGCGGCGGCAGGCTGACCTTTGGGGCCTCGGTGGTTTCAGCGCTAGAAGGAGTTACCGCTGTATCCTCAGCCGATTTTGTAACTCCAGCCGAGGTTTCCACCGAATCGGTCGACCCTGGATTCTGCTGCCGGGTTGTCGATTCGCCGGAATCTGCCCGCGGACGAGGCTGCTGCCGGACATTGGCTGACCGTTCTGCGCGCGCAACCGCCATTTCCGCACTTAATATCCGACTGCTGTCAAAACTGGATATGGAAGACATGTTCCTTTCGGATCCGTCCGATCTCCGAACAGACTCCGTCCCGTTCTTCGTCACGGGCTCGGGGAGGGCGCTTTAACGAGATATCCAACATATCGGATATACGCGCGGATTCTTTAGTGGAATATAATGGCTTCGAAGTGTTTTGACGATTGAAGTCGATCAGACAAGGAATCCTTCCGTTGCAAAAAGGAGCATGAAGATGCCAGATGCAATTTTCGTAGAGGGAGGTGTTTTGGTGCCGGCAGAGGCCCTGGAGATGCGAACCAGCAGGGCTTCGGGCCCAGGTGGCCAGAATGTCAATAAGGTTGCCTCCAAGGTGGAATTGCGCGTGGATCTGAAGCGGATCCAGGGAATGGATGATGCAAGTCATGAACGACTTAGCCGCTTGGTTTCCAAAAGATTAGACGGCGCCGGAAAACTGGTTGTAACCAGTCAACGCAGACGGGATCAACTTGGCAATCTGCTGGATGCCCGACGCAAAATCCACGACTGGATCGCTAAATCGCTGGTGCCACGCAAGAAGCGGGCGGCATCGGAGCCGACTTTTGGCGCAAAGGAACGGCGGCTCAAAGCCAAGCACAAACACTCGGAACTAAAGGCTGAACGTCGCTCGATTCCATTGTCGGATGAATAAAACGCTGTTTTCCATAAGTAGGAGATCCCAAATGACCGGCAGTTTCAATCCCCCACCAAGAGTCCTACTCGGCCCGGGTCCGGGCAACGTAGAACCGAGAATCCTCGAGGCCATGCTCAAGCCGATGCTTGGACACCTGGATCCGGTATATCTACAGTGCCTTGACGAGATTCAGCGGCTTCTTCGATTGGTTTTCGAAACCTCCAATCGGGTAACTTTCTCCATTTCCGGCACGGGAGGCGCCGGAATGGAAGCCTGCCTGTCTAACCTGATAGAGGATGGCGAGGAGGTGCTGGTTTGCACCAATGGTTTCTTCGGGAACAGGGCAGCGGAAATAGCCGAGAGATGCGGAGGCCAGGTGACCAAGGTTGAATCCGAATGGGGGCATCCTGTGGATATGGATAAGATCCGTGATGCTTTCCGCCGGTCCAAAGCACGGATTCTGGTCATGATCCACGCCGAAACCTCCACCGGGATGCGTCAGCCTATCGAGCAGTTGAAATCACTGCGCGATATCAGGGATGCCATTTTTGTGGTGGATGCAGTCACCTCCCTGGGTGCTCATCCGGTGGAAATAGATGTCAACGGAATCGATGCTTGCTACTCCTGCTCTCAGAAGGGAATAGGGGCACCATCGGGGCTATCGCCGGTGACATTTTCCGAAAGGGCAATCGAAAAAATCCGATCGAGGAAAAACCGCTCTCGCAATTGGTACCTCGACATCCTGCTCCTGGACAAGTACTGGAGTCCTGAGCGCGCCTACCATCATACCTCGCCATCGCTGATGAATTATGCTTTGCGGGAAGCGCTCGAAATCATACTTGAAGAGGGATTGGCGAATCGCTGGGAACGGCACCGGGCCAATAGTGCCGCGTTCGTTGCCGGTGTTGAAGCCTTGGGGCTGGAAATGCTCGCACCGCCCGAACACCGTCTCTGGTCTTTGAACGCTGTACGGATTCCTGCGGGAGTGGATGATGCCCGCGTCCGCTCGCGCCTGCTTTCGGAACACAACATTGAAATCGGATCCGGATTCGGCGCGCTCAAAGGAAAGATCTGGCGCGTCGGTCTGATGGGAAGCGGAAGCTCTGCCAATAATGTTTTGCTGCTGCTTGGAGCACTGCGCCGTATCCTCCGGGAGGAAGGGTTCTCCTGCTGAAGGACCTACGGACCGGTTTCCATCCCAAGGATGGGCAGAATCGCTGAACCCTCGGCTCGAAGGGTGACCAGGGAATGCTTGAGCCCGATCGATTGCGGAGAGTGAGGATGGAGCCTTAAAAACTCCTGGATATGCAACTCAGCGTCTTCGGCGTTTTTGTTGCTGATAGCGATTTGGGCAAGAAACAACTGCGGAGATACGGCATTTGAAGGATCCTTCTTCGCTACGCGCTTGAAATATTCCGACGCTTCGTCGTACCTCCGCATGTAGTAATAATTGAGCGCCAGTTGTGAGTTTGGCACCGGGTCATCCGGCCGAAGTCGCTGTGCCCGCTGGTTAGCCGCCAGTGCTTCGTCAAATTTGCCAATCACCAACAAACAACCCCCAAGATTGAACCATGCGGGGTAGTAATCGGGGTCGGATTCCGCAGATCGCCGGAAATAACCCATCGAAGCCGATATGTCGCCGTTTCGGCGATACAATGCCCCCATATTGTTTAAAGCATCCGGATAGCCCGGATCTATTTCAAGAGCACGGTCCAGCTGTTTCATAGATTCCTTGGCGTCGCCACGGAGCCTTGCCTCCTCTGATTTCACCAGCAGCTTCCTGGCGGATTCGGGGACCAACAGTCTTCGCGCGCTCACCCGCTGATGAGCCCCATGGGTAAGCGCAAGGGCGGGCAGATCAATCTCGTGCTGAAACTGGTAGCGCGATTGACCGGGAGGAGGAGTCAAATCGATCGACTCGTGATGCTCCCTTCCATTGCCATCCGATATCGAAATGACGTAGATTCCCGGATGAAGATTGCGAAACTGAACCTTGTCCCCGGCAACCTTCAGCTCCCGCTGAACGATTTCACCCGAGGCTCGATGCAGTTCGACCTGCCAGAACCTGAACCTGTGAGATCCTTGTTGCGGCCGGATCTTGCAGAGCAGATCAACCTGGGCGAGCATCTTCTCGCCCGAGGAGTCCTGCGCCAGCACAGCAATGGAATATGCCAAGGCAGGGATCAGACACAGTCGTATAAAAGCACCTCGATGAAGATGGGACATGTCCATCGTCCTCACATCTCTAAGGCCGAGAAATCCACTTTCGTGTTAGCCTGTTCCGTGGTCCCGGGCGTCCAGGCGGACGTCATGTGTTTTGCATTTTAATATATGGGATGCATCTGATGAAGCAAATTTGCATTTTTCCTGCAGCAAATTCAACCACAAGGAGGAATCGGCAATGACTTGTGGCTATGGCGGCCATTCGATGACGGACCCGCTCAAGCGCGTGATGCTGTGTGCTCCCGACATTGCGGGCTGGGCTTCGGGGATAGAAATCGAGATATGGCAATCCCTTGGGTTCCAATGTTTGCCGGATTTTGAGGCTGCCGTAGGTCAGCATCGTTTTCTTCGCCAGGTGCTGGAAACGGCTGGAGTGGAAGTGATGGATCTCAAATCCGGACCCGATCTCTCCCCGGATGCTGTCTATGCCCATGATGCGTCGCTGATCACTGACTTCGGGGCCGTCTGTCTTCGCATGGGAAAACAGAACCGAGCCGGAGAACCCGATTCTCACAGGACCTTTTATGAAAGCGCCGGAATACCAATTCTAGGAGAGATCAAAAAACCCGGCACTGCCGAGGCTGGAGATATTGTCTGGCTGGACAAGACTACCCTGCTGGTGGGAAGAGGATTTCGTACCAACCGTGAAGGGATTGACCAACTTCGGGTGTTGTTTGCCGATAGAGGAATCGACGTGATATCCATTCCACTGCCCTACGGTTCCGGACCGAACACATGCCTGCACCTGATGTCCCTGATGAGCATGCTGGACGATTCCACCATCCTGGTCGACCTCCCCTGGCTGGCGGTAGAGGCTGTGGAGCTTTTCCAGGCGCGAGGCATGCGGCTGGTGGAGATCGATTATGGCGAGCGCGAAACCCTGGCCTGCAACGTTCTTGCGCTGGGCAACCGGAAACTGCTGGCGCTGGAACAAAACCGGCACACAGCGAAAATGCTCGAAAAATGCGGTTTCGAAGTCGTGACTTTCCCGGGAACCGAAATCGCAGTCAACGGCGGAGGGGGGCCAACCTGCCTGACACGTCCGGTCTGGCGCTGCGCTTAGGGCCTGGAAATGAATTTATTCGGTGATGTATCGCGACCCAAAGGCTGGAGTGCAAAGAATTTGTCATTTCTCATGGGTCATTGGCCATGGGTCATTAAATCCAGGCGGTTTCAAGTCGTCAAATGAGCAATGACCCATGACAAATCGTGTCTACTGGATCCAGAGTTTCACCAGGTTTTCGCCGTCTCGCAGCGTCAGGATGTTGGTCGAGCCCATCTTTTTGAGACTCTCCCATACATTGTCGATGTCGACGCCCTTTTTGCGGATCTCGGCTTTGGTGGATTCATCGAGAGCGGCGATCGCCAGCTGAGCCAGGCTCACCGGAACATTCAGTTCGACCGCCGGCTTCGTTGAGCCTGCTTTATAAACGACAAGATGGAACATCCGAACATCTGCAGCCTTCCCCGGCTTCACGGCCTTTTCGGATTTTGGGGAGGGCTCGGGGGCCTCGGCATTGGGGGAAAGACCCTTGGGATCGATTCTAAGCAGGGCAATTCGAGCCCGATCCACCAGTTCCTTCTCAGACTCGCTCCGGACAATCTCCTTGAGAACCGGCGCCGCCAGCGACTGGATGGAGCCATCTTTCAGCCTGCTGCAGCGCAAGGCGGCAAAATAGCGAATGTCTTTTCGGGAATCTCCCATGGCTGCAACAAGGCGGTTGCGATATTCCGTGTCCCCCTTTTCAAGTAGTGAAGCGGCCAGTTCCACGACGGCAGTGCGAGCCTCTCCGGATAAAAAAGGCTCCGTCGGATAAAGCTGGAGGAACCGTTCGTAGGACTGTATGGCTTCGGTATCTTTACCTTGAAATTGGTAGCAACGCGCAATGAAGTAATACGCCTGAGAAACCACCGGGCTCTTGGGATACTGCTGGATTACCCGCTGGAAAATGGCGCGTGCGCCGTCCCAGTCTTTATCAAAAATAGCGATCTTGCCTTGGTTGAAGAGCTCCTGATCTTTTGAAGCCGGCTCAACGCCATAAACGGGGCCGGATAGTATCGCCACCAGAATCATGGAAGCGAGGATGATTCGATGCGTTTTCATCAGCAGCTCCTAGGAAAGCTCCGATTGAATCACGTTGATGCGTAAGAGGAGCTTCTCTTTTTCGATCATTCGCTCCATTCTTTGAATCCCCACGGGGCTTTCGCACTTCTCGGAAATCGACAGGTTCACGAGGAAACTCTCCAGGTCATTGCACAGGTCTCGGGCATGAACCAAGCCGGGTAACTGAAGCTCAGCATCAAGAAGCCTTTTCCGCCGGAGGAGCTCGCGGGCTTGCTCGATTTCGAGTGAAACATCGTATTGGGCATTGAGGCAGTTCTTCTTCGCCCTCATGAGATTGACCAGGAGGTCCTGGCACTGGCTCAGGTAGTCAGCCGTAGCCTCGCGCGCCAAAACCGACTGCATCCGCCCGATAAATTCGGAATTGTCCGGGGCTTGGAGCGGACCCGATACCAGGTTCGTCCCTGGCACTGCCTTATCAGAACGATGAATCTGCCACTCCAAACCAAGGCCCAGGGCCAGTAACAAAATGATGCTCACGGACCAGCCCAGCGCTCTCCCGCTGAAGAACCGGAGCCGCTTCTTCCCCGCCACCCGGGCCGCCATCTTCTCCGGAAGCATCTGCCAGGACAGATCTTCCCGGGGCGAAAACAGCAGCGGATCCTGCAGCCAGCCCCGAACCGTCGTAATCGACTCTAATTCCCTGGCACAGGAAGCACAGGCTTCAAGGTGCTTGCGGACATCCCGGGCTTCTTCCGGCGAAAGTTCATTTTCCGCATACAACACCAGTAATTCATTGATTATATTGCAGTTAGTCATAAATAAGCGCTTCCTTTTGCCTGCTCAAAAGCCCTCGCAAGGCAATGATAGCTTTGTGCAGGTTTGACTTGACGGTTCCCAACGGGCAGGAAAGTGATTCAGCAATCTCTTCCAGCTGCATTTCCGCAAAATACCGCAAAGATACTATCTGCCGTTGCCTCTCAGGTAACCGGTGTACAGCCTCCTCGAGTAAGCGGCGGCGCTCCGAATGATGAATGGAGTCCAGTGGACCTGCCGCAGAAGCCATGCTGGCTGATTTATGCAAGGCCGACTCTACAATACCTTCCAGCGTCTCGGTTTTTCTGTCGCCTGTCCGGCGATAGCGGTCAATGCTGGCGTTGATCGCAATGCGATAAAGCCAGGCTGAAAAAGAGGTTCGCCTTTCCCATGTGGCGCGGGAAACAAAAAGCTTGAGGAAAGTATCCTGGACCACTTCCAGGGCATCCTCGTGATTCCGCTGATAGCCGCTGACTACCCTGAATACCTTTTTCTGATAGAGCCTGATCAGTTCCTGGAATGCCTCCATGTCGCCTCTCTGCACCCGGGTCATGAGTTCTTCGACCGGTAGGATTGGGCTATCAGCGGATCTTCCAGGGTCTGGCATTGAGTTCGATTCCAGTAACGGATCTGCGGCTGCAAAGGCCTCATCCCCTGGCCTTGGAAGCATTTTTAAAATTACCCGGCTTTTTGCACCACTCCGACCGCTCATGAGCCGGTCTGGAGACCTGCCGTGCCGCAACCCTCAGTGACATTTACGCAGTTTTGACGACTATAGTTCACCGCCCGGTTATCATATAATGCTTCAGATGCAAACCACTCCGCTGATCATTTGTCTCGGATTTGCCTCCTTCGTGCTCTCCTATGCGAGCGTGAGGGGTTTTCGTCTCTGGGCGGAAAAGCGACAGATCCTGGACCACCCGACAGATAGGGGAGTTCACGACCTTCCTATTGTCCGTGGGGGCGGATTGGTCATTGTCGTCTTCACCCTGGTCGGCCTTTGGATAGCGTATAGGCTCTCCGGCGATACCACGCAAGGGTCGGCATTGCTGGCATACACCCTGGGTGCGGTGCTGATCGCCAACATCAGCTGGCTGGATGATTTGCGTCCGCTGGACATCCGGATTCGCTTTCTGGCGCATTGTGTTGGAGCAGCCGCAGCGATTGCGGGGCTGGGGTACTGGACCTCAATCGTTTTGCCTTTTTTTGGGACGATCCACCTCGGACTGGCCGGAATGGCCCTGACATTTCTGTGGATTGTAGGGCTGACCAATGCCTACAACTTCATGGACGGGATCGACGGAATTGCCGGCGCCCAGGCCGTCATCGCCGGGACGGGATGGTTTTGCCTCGGAATGCTCGGCGGACAGCCGTTATTGGCGGCAACCGGAATCCTTATTGCAAGCAGCAGTCTGGGATTTGTCAGGCACAACTGGCACCCGGCTCACGTTTTCATGGGGGATGTGGGCAGCGCTTTCCTTGGATTCACGTTTGCCGTCATGCCCTTGATGGCAACGCGTTTTGGCAGCGGCCAGAACAGCATTTCAGCGCCCTTCCTGGGACTTCTGCTGGTTTGGCCTTTTGTTTTCGACACAATTTTTACCTTCCTGCGCCGCTTGTTTGCGGGCGAAAACGTGCTGCAGGCCCACAAAACCCATCTGTACCAACGCCTCATCGCCCTTGGGCAGCCGCAACAATATGTGGCCTGGCTTTACGCGGGGATGGCTGCTGTTGGCCTGCTTGTCGGGAGGATCTGGTCTCCAACCGCCCTCTATGAAGAGGCGCGATTCGCCGCCATCATCCCCTTCTTTTGTTTTGGACTTTGGTTTTATGTGCAGGACCAGGAAAAGCAGGCGGGATCTTCCGATCTCATGCTGAATCCCCACAAGTTATTGCATCGCAAACTGGTAATCGTGTTTTCTCAGGCCTTCCTCTTCTGCCTGACCTACGTCGCCAGCTTCCTCCTGCGGCTGGACTTCAGGTTGGAAGACCCCTACCCGCAGGTTCTGCTCCGTTCCTTGCCGCTGGTGCTGATCATCAAAATGGTGGTGTTCTATCACTTCCGCCTGTTCAGCGGCTGGTGGCGATACGTCGGTATCAGCGACCTGCTCGACATCATGAAAGCCGCGATGGTGAGTGCTCCGCTGGTCTACATTGGAGTGTATTTCGTCCATGGATTGAGGCGGCACCCCCGTACCGTATTCATCATCGACCCAATCTTGACGATCCTGGTGATAGGCGGCATCAGGCTGGCAGTCCGAATCAACACAGAGTATGCGCGCCGCCTCACATCGCACGCATCTACGATTATCGTAGGGGCTGGTGAGGCGGGTGCCTCCATCGCAAGGGAATTGAAGTCCAATCCCAAGCTCGAGTATTACCCGATCGGTTTCGTGGATGACGATCCCAGCAAAAAAGGGGTGCGGATCCAGGGGATCAAGGTATTGGGTACCCTCAACGACCTTCCCAGGATTATCGTGGAGAACGGGGTGGCCCACGTTCTTATCGCCATTCCCTCCGCCAGTGGGCAGCAGATCCAAAAAATCGTGGACGTCTGCAGGCAATGCAAAGTCGATTTCAAAAGGCTTCCGGCTCTGGGCGACCTGATTTCCGGCCCCGTCCTGCAGCAGCAGATCAGGAACGTCAGAGTGGAGGACCTGCTCTTTCGGAAGCCGGTGCGGATTGATCTGGCCAGGATTCGGACCAAGTTCCAGGAAAAAAGCATCCTGATCACGGGTGCCGCCGGGTCAATAGGATCCGAGCTGGCCATGCAGATCGCCGAATTTAATCCGACTTGCCTGGTGCTTTTCGAAAGAGCTGAAAGCGATCTCCATAAGATCAGTCTGGAATTGGCCGAAAAATTCCCGCAACTGAAATTTGTTTCGGCCATCGGTGATATTCTCGATGTCGGCCGCCTGCGTGAAGTGATGGTCGATCACCGGCCTCATTCGGTATTTCATGCCGCCGCCTACAAACACGTTCCCATGATGGAGCAGCATTGTTTCCAGGCGGTCACCAACAACATTTTCGGCACCTACAATGTCGCCCTCATTGCCCGGCAGAGCGGGGTTGAGGATTTTGTCCTGATTTCATCGGATAAGGCGGTCAATCCGAGCAACATTATGGGGGTGACGAAAAGGATCGCCGAACTGGTGGTTCTCGGGCTTCAGCAGCAGAATACTCGTTTCGTATCGGTGCGCTTCGGCAATGTGTTGGGCAGCAAGGGCAGTGTCGTCCCGCTTTTCGAGCACCAGATCGCCAACCGGAAACCCGTTACCGTAACCGACCCTGAGGCGCGCAGATATTTCATGACGATACCTGAGGCGGTTCAGCTTGTGCTGCAAGCCTCCACGATGGGAAAAGGAGGGGAGATTTTCGTCCTGGAAATGGGCGAGCAGATCAAGATCGTGGACCTGGCCAACGACCTGATCCGGCTGTCGGGACTGGAGCCCGGCAAGGACATTCCGATCGTCTTTACCGGATTGCGCCCGGGAGAAAAACTATTTGAGGAACTCAAGCTCGACATGGAAGGTTTGAAGCCCACCGCGCACGAAAAAATCCGCGTCCTGGATGGGGGGTGCGTCGATTTTGCGCTAATCAAGTCATGGCTGGATGATCTGTCGTCTTATGTGGGAAGCCGAAACGCGCACGGCCTGGTGATGAAGCTTAAAGAGATCGTGCCCGAATATACGCCCAGCAGCGAAATATTGGCGCTTTCAGAAGTGGACCGGTACGACACCATTCTTCCCTTCGGCAGGGCTCGCAACGATCTATAATACATTTTCATCGTCAAAAACAGCCGCTGCGGCGCCTGCCGCCACAGACATTCCATGAGTGCGGATCTTATGAAAACCCTCAGAATCGAAGCCGACTTCGAGGCGCGCCCCAAAGGGCAGGCCGAACCGGATATCTCGATCATAGTCCCTATTCTGGACGAGGAATCCAATATCCCGTCACTCTATTCCCGTCTTCTCGAAGCGTTGCAGGCGCTCGAGGAAACCTGGGAAGTGATATTTGTGAACGATGGTTCCACGGATCGATCGGCAGGTTTACTGGATGCTCTGGCCGAAAAGGACAGTCACATCACAATCGTTCATTTTCGCCGCAACTTCGGTCAAACCGCGGCCATAGCGGCCGGGATACGCTATTCCAGGGGAAAAATCATCCTACCTATGGATGGTGACCTTCAGAATGACCCGGGCGACATTCGACGCTTGCTGCAAAAAATGCGCGAAGGGCTGGACGTAGTTTCGGGTTGGCGCAAGGACCGCAAAGATCCGTTGACCAAAAAACTGCCCTCCCGATGGGCCAACGCCCTCATCTCTTTTGTGACTGGAATTCGCCTGCACGACTATGGCTGCACGCTCAAAGCATATAGGCGCGAGGTCCTGGATGGCATTTCATTCTACGGCGAGATGCATCGCTTCCTGCCCGCTCTTGCGTCCATGCGCGGGGCGCGCATCGGGGAAATCATCGTCCAACATCACCCGAGAACGGCCGGGAAATCGCATTACGGGCTCGAACGCACGGGAAAGGTCCTTCTGGATCTGATCCTCGTGCGATTCTTTCTTTCGTTCCGGAACAAGCCCATGTACTTTTTCGGCGGACTCGCAGGCTTGTCCCTCGCGGGAGCACTGGCTTCCTTAGTCACTGCCGTTGCTCTCCGGTTTATCCCTGCCGGCAGCCTGTGGTATGAGCGAATGCGCGCCGGTTTTTTGGAAGAGTCCCTGCCTTTCCTCAGTCTGGTGCTCGGGGCATTGGGGATCATCGCTTTGTTGCAGGGAATTCTCGCCGAGATAGTGACGCGTGCTTTATATCAGTTCCAGGGCAAGGAGCCCTTCGCGATCCTGAGGATCCATCATAATTCCCGGCAAAGAACCTCAACCGTGTGTCCGGAATCTGAGATCCTGAAAGTGGTCGGTTCGCGCACACATGGCGCCTGATAGCGAGCGGGAGGCCTTGTTTACGGCCCGCCCTTTCCTCAGGCACAACAATCTGAAGCGGTCGGAGCTATTGTTTGGTCTCTTACCCCGAATGAGGGATACTCTTTTCATGAACCGAGCAGCCTATATTCTCCGGGTGATCTTCAAGTGCGCTCTTTACCTGATTCCGGTCACCCCTCTCTTGGTCTGGACCCGGTTTTCGGACCCATTTGCCACCAGCAAGGTAGTCGCTCTGCAGATCCTGGTATCGGTTGCGGCAGTGGCCTCCGTCGCCGCCTATTGGATCCCGCGACGGAATGAGAATGGCGGGAAAGCAATTTCCTATTTTCCGATTTCATCACCGCTATTCGGTGCGTTGTCCATTTTCCTCATCCTGTCCCTGGTCTCGGCGGCCAATGGGATTGACTTCCGCCGAAGCCTCTGGGGTGGGGCGGACAGACAGGACGGCCTGATCCTCTGGATCCACTTTTGGCTCTGGCTCGTGCTGATCATTCAGCATTTCAGCGGGCAGCTTTCCATAGGCCACTCCGACTCTCCCACCACGGCCAGGCAGCGTCCTTCTTCTCCCGGGAAAGCGGAAATTCCTGAGATACACGACTACCTCAGATTTTCCTTTTGGATCAGTGTGGTTATTTCGCTCTCAGCCATTTATGAATGGATCGAAAAGTACTTTGGATTTGCCGGGATCATTCCGACGAGCATGAAAGAATCGTTCGGGAACCGCGTGTCCGGAGTATTCGGGAATCCCATTTTTATAGGGCCCTACCTGATATTTCATTTGTTTTACGGCCTGTACTATCTTTGGGCGGTTCTGAATCCGGGCATGACCGACTTTCACGGAGAACAGAATCGAAAGGCGCAGAAGCGGTCCGCCGCCGATCTCTCTCACCGAAAAAAAATCGCCCTGGCCGTGGTGGTGGCCGAAATCCTGCACCTGGTTGCCATATTTCTCGGAATTTCCCGGGGAGTGATCCTTGGATTGGGGATCGGAATAATCGTGTCCTGTCTGTACCTCGTTTCAACCAGGCACAAGTTCAAGTTTCTGCGCTATTCTGCGGTTATTATTCTCGTGCTATCGATTGCCGGCCCCGGCACGCTCTGGCTTTTGCGGAAGACTCCGAGCATGGCTCAGAATCCTGTCCTCGGGCGCTATCTCGACATTTCAATCACGGAATCCAAATCGGTCTGGCTGCGATTGCTCGCATGGAAAAGCGCGACCAGTGCCATTAAGGACCGCCCCATACTGGGGTGGGGGCACGACAACATCTATTACGGGATGAATGCGCATTACAGCCCCATGTTCGTCCGCGAAAACCCGGAATTTCTGGACCCGCAAACCTGGTGGGACAAATCCCACAATGCCTATCTGGATTTGCTGGCCGAAAAGGGGATCATCGGCGGCATTGCGTTTCTGGCCCTTTGGGGACTGATCGCAGGGTCCCTGTGGCGTCTATCTGACCGGGTGCTCGCTGTTTGTCTGGCAAGCGCAATGGCAGCCTACCTGACTTCGAATATCTTTGCCTTCGATAGTTTCGGATCGCTTTACGCACTGTTCCTCTTCCTGGCCCCATTAATACTCGATGAAACCCGCCGACGGCAGGAAACGATCTCCGGAGCCAGGGATTCCGCTGCCAAAGCTGCATCGGGCTCCGGGTTTTGGCGTGCTTTGCAGAAGCCTGCAAGCGTTGGGATACTTCTGCTGGCGCTTTTCAGCATTTATGGATCTGTCCAGGTGGCACAGGCGAGCATGGGATACGCCGAAGCCCAAAAAACCTACAGCAAGGACCCATACCAGAGCCTGCTGCTTTACAAAGAAGCCTTCGCATACACCACTCCCTACGCCGCCAAAGAAAAGCTCATTTGCGCCTACCGTACCATTCAAAGTGTCATTCACCAGCAAATCAAACCCGTCACCCCCGACATCATAAGCTACTCGATTTCTCTCGCCGATGAGGCGGCAGCGGCACTGAGCCAAGACGTGCAGGTCCACCTGTTGCGCAATGACATGTTCAACGGACTTGGGATTTATCTCGACAAGAAATACCTGGCCGATGCCCAGGCTGCCGGCGAGAAAGCACTCGAACTCAGCCCGTACCGCCAGGAGGTGATCTTCAACCTTGCGCGGACATACCTGCTCTCCGAACAGCCGGCGCGGGCGGTGGCATTGAACCGGAAAATGGTCGAAAGCTACCAGGATTTGGCGGTCGCTCATTGGATGCTGGGACTGTCGCTGCTGGCGGACAATCAGAAAAAAGAGGCGAAGGAAGAAATCGTGAAATCGCTCCGCATGGGATACAAGCTTCAAAGCGACAAGGAGGCGGAGGCTATCAAACCGCTCTTCGAGGATCGGGAGTTCATCGAGATCACCGGTTCAGCCAAATCCCGCTGAAAAACTATTGTGATTCAATGCAGCCGGTCGTTTTGAGCTTTGCGGTTTTTAGACGGAGCGGCACGGTACAAACAGAAGCACCAGAGATATGCGACCTTCCCAGGAAAACAGGAAATCGCGGATTTCCCCTTCGACGTCTATAAAAATCTGCCTGGATGGGAGGAGCCTGCAGGATCAGCCGACTGGAGTCGGGACCTACACGTCCAACCTCCTGCAGCATATTCTGCCTCTGGCTCCGGATTTTCATTTCACCCTCGTCATGAACGGCAATCCCGCTGACGGTTCGTGGCTTCGCCGGGAGCGAATTCAGATCGTGAATGCTCGCCTCCCGATTTCCAACAACTTTCTTTGGATGAACGTGGCGCTGAGACGGCAGATAAGAAAGCTCGGGTGTAACCTTTTTCATTCGCCCGGCTACACCGTTCCGTTGTCGCCCGGCGCCACTTCGATCGTTACACTCCACGACATTTCCTATGCCGCCTGCCCGCAGTGGTATCCGTTCCACCACGGGATGTTGCGCCAGGCATGGTATCGCCTCTCGGCCGTCAAGGCAGACAGTATCCTGACAATTTCGGAATTTTCGAGGCGTGAGATTATGAGGGTATATGGAATTCCGGAGGAGAGGATTACAGTGACCCGGCTGGGGGTCGATCCGGAAAGATTTAAAAGGATTGAGCGGAAAGATCAGCTGGAGGATTTAAAGCGAAGATACAATTTGAAAGGTGATTTTCTTCTTTTCGTGGGCGACATCCACCCCCGCCGTAACGTCCGGCGCATACTGGAGGCGTTCGCCTGGATCAAGAGTTCGGGGGCGGCATTTCAGAATCTTCAACTGGTGCTCATCGGCCGCAACCTGGATAGTTCGCTGACGAGCACAATTTCCAGTTGCACTCATGGAGACTCGGTCTGCTTGCTGGGCTATGCGCCGGCCGAGGACCTTCCCTTGTTCTATTCCCTGGCGAACGCGTTCGTCTTCCCTTCGTTTTATGAAGGATTCGGGTTAGGAGTGGTGGAAGCCATGGCTTGCGGCTGCCCCGTCATCGTCAGCAAAGGAACGGCCTGCGATGAAGTCGCCGGCAAAGCCGCTATTCCAGTGGATCCGGGAGATACAAAGTCGATCACCGACGCGATAACCGCAGTTTTGTCCAGTCCCGACGTCGCCTCGCGTCATTCCGCGTATGGGCTGGAGCGGTCTCGCGAATTCCGCTGGCACAAAACTGCTGAAGCAACCCTGAGCGTATATAATAAGCTTCTGGGAAAATCAGGTTCTGGTCTTTCCTGAAAGCCCGGCTGCACTTTGGCTTCGATACCAGGCAACCTCGCGCCGCAGACCTTCCTTCAATTCCACCTGAGCCCGAAAACCGGTCGCCTGCTCGAATCGAGTGCCCGGGTAGACGTCGTCGGAGAGCCACTTTTTCAGGCTACCATATAACCTGGCACTGCGCCGGCCACCCTGGCCCGGGAGCGCCGTCAGGGCCGCTACCCGCAACGCGAGAGAGCCGGGAATGTGCCAGCGCGGAAGGCGCCGGCCCAATTGAAACGCCAATTCGCGGACTATTTCCTCCATGGGATAGGCCGATGCCGAAACGTTGTATATTCCTGCAGGCGCCCTCATTCCTAAAAGCACCGCGCGCGCGGCATCGTCCCGGTGTAACAGGCTTTTCCGATTCAGGCCCTTACCAATCCAAAAGAAACGGTCCCGGTCGATCTGACGCATCAGCCGGATGACATTGCCCCGATCACCTTCTCCATACAAGGTGGCCAGACGGAGTATGATCAGATGCATCCCGGCCCGCTCCGCGATGGCGCGGGCAATCGATTCAGCGCGCATTTTGCTCTCCGGGTAGGCGCCTTCAGGATGGCATTCACGAGCCTCATCTGCACCACCTGCCGGGCCCCCGCCATAAACCGAAACAGAACTGATGAGGACCAGGCGCCCGGCGCCCGCGTCGGCAGCCGCACGCGCAACATTCTCCGTGCCGGTTTCGTTGACACGGCGGAGCAGGTTCAGATCAAGGCTGCTTCCGTCGGAGGTCTGAATCATCCCCGCAGCGTGAATAACGGTTGAAACGCCGACAGCCAGTTCCCGTATCGCACCGGCTTCGAGCACATCGGCCTGACGGAACTCCACCGGCCCGGCGAACCGGTAATCCTCCAATCCGGTGGCACGCACGCGCAGCCCGCTCTCGACGGCCTGACGCACGGTTTCCCGTCCCAAAAATCCGGTCGCTCCGGTGATGAGGAGATCCATCATGCGCGTCTCACTTATCCCGCAAAGAATCCAGTCTGCGGCGCAGGAACGCCGCAGCCATCGACACCGCAAGGCTTCCGCCCACGCCGAGCCACACAGCCCCGGCCACAGGCCAGGAGTATTGGGATCTCAAGTGCTTTCGGAAGAAGACCCACATTGCCTGATGGATGCCCCATACTTTGTGATAGGGCCTGGCATGAACGCCTCCGTGCCCTTTCAAATGAACCAGTTCACTCCCGGGAAAATACCAGACCTCCCAGCCCGCTTTCGTGGCCCGAACGCACCAGTCGATGTCCTCGCCGAAGCCGAAGAAATCTTCATCCAGGGAGCCGATGTCCTTCAGCAGTCCGCGCCGGGCCAGGAGGCAGCAGCCGGAAACGGCAGCGACGCGATGAGCCTGATTGATTGGCAAATGGGAGAGCAGATACTGCCCCGTCCATCGGCTGTGTGGGAAAAGCCGCTCCAGCCGGAGCATGTAAAATATCGATGCCATGGGTGTGGGAAGCCCCCGTCGGCATTGGGGCTGGAAGGTGCCGTCCGGGTTGAGCACCTTGGGACCTGCGATCCCTGCCTGCGGATGATCTTCCAGGAACCGGACCAGCGCAGGAATTGTTTCCGGTTGAAGAATGGTATCGGTATTCAGCCAGAGAAGATAATCGCCACGACTTTGCGCCATTGCCTGGTTGGTGGCACGGGTGAACCCGACATTGCGGTCGTTGCAGATCAGGCGCACATGAGGATACCCTTCGCGGACGCGTTCCACCGTGCCATCCGACGAGGCATTGTCCACCAGGATGATTTCACATTCGATTCCGGGCGCCGTCCTTGCCAGCGAATCCAGACAAGCCCCAAGCACCTTCCAGCAATCGAGGGAAACCATGCAAACCGAGACTGTGGATTCGTTTTTCACGGGATCATGGAATTGACATAAACTGCATTATAGAAATGGATTCAGCCCCGGCCCGGGCCTTTGTCAGCCCAGCGTTTGCCAAGCCAGGATCGGGCCAGCAAATGACCGACAGCCTCATCCGATATACGCCGCGCGGCTTGAATGTATCGGCGCCCGGCAAGAATGCGGCGGAGGTCGAACAACGCATCCAGCTTGCCTTTTAAAAAGGCAAAGGGGCGCCCGCGCAGCGTGAAAAACCCAAACGCCAGAAAATTGTATAAAAGGTGGCCGGGCAAATTGCGGAGAAGCAGACGGACGGGCATGTTCTTGAAGAAGACAAACTCGATGTTCCTTTGGCCGTAGTAAACATAGTCATAGGTATAGGTACCTATCGAAGCATTCACCTTGTGATAGACGATCGCGGCGGGCACATACAGGCATGGGTAGCCCGCAAGCTGGGCTCTGAAGCCCAGATCGACATCCTCGAAAATCATGCTGAAAGCTTCATCCAGAAGCCCGATGTCATCGAGCATGGAGCGCCGGTAAAGAGCCGCCCCGGCACAGGCGCCGAACACGCGCGCCGGCTGGGCAAACTCCATCGATTTGGACAGATGTCCGCGTTTGGCCGCCGCCCCGCTCCCGGCATATTCATTTCCCGCGGAATCGATCACCTCCCGGTCACTGAACAGCAGCATCCGTGAAGCGAACGAACCGCATTCGGGAGAGGATTCGGCCGCGGCGATCAATTCGGCAAGCCAGCGGGGATCAGCTTCGGTGTCATTATTGAGCAGCGCCACATATTTCCCGGTTGAATTCCGCACGCCGACGTTGTTGGCCGCACAGAACCTGAAATTCCGTTCGAGCCCGATCAGCCTCACCCAGGGAAACTTCGACCGCACATATTCCAGGGAGCCGTCGGACGATCCGTTGTCAACCAGGATGACCTCAAAATCCCCGAAAGTCTGGCCATGAAGCGAGCCAAGGCAGGCCTCGATATGATGTCGTCCGTTCCAGTTTACTATGATGACGCTGCAGATGGGCATCGGCGGCACTAGGAAGAACCTGGATCGGATGTCATAGAAGATCCGATAGGAATATTTTCAGCTGCTTTAAGGCGCATCGGCTTTGTCCACAAGCTTGATTTCATACAATTGCCACGACAAGTCCCGATCATCCCCCGACTGCCCCTTTTTCTTCGGATTGAAGGCGCAATTAGCGGCAAATTCAATGGGGTAGTACTCTGCGTCCAGAGTTCCAATTATCGTCGCGAGCGGAATGGTGGCCGCAACAACACCCCTTTCACCGGGCTGCAGCCTCGCCAGGAGCTCGCCATTGTAAAGAATCCGCAATTCCGGCTGGCTGACTATGTACTGCATGGTCCCCCTGACCCGCAAAAAAGGCCGGCTGGGATCACGGCGAACGGGAGCAAAAAAACGCTGCTGAACCCATTTGTCGGAGTACCAGGTGAATTCCGGTATGATGTCGGGCCGGGTTGAGTCGTACTTCAAACTCTCGGAGATGGATCCAAGCTTAAGTTCGAATGACCGCCAGGATAAATTTCGATTATCGGCCGATTGGCCCGTGCGTTTGGGGTTGAAATAGTGATCCGTCGCAAAAAGCAGCCGTTGGTAGCTGTGCACCCGCTCAGAACCGAATGAGTACAGAGGAAGTCTGAGCGAGAAGGGCCCGGCTCGCGGGAGATTCAAGGTCGTAAGCACTTCTTTGCCGTATAGAACCGACAGCGTCCGCGATTTCTCATCATAGTACGGCATCTCGCCTTTGAGAGACAGGATGGGACTCGCCGGATCAATTTTCACATGCGCTGTGAACTTAGGGCCGACCCATCCATCAGGCCACATCAGTTGGCCGGGGAAATAATCACGCAAACCACGGAAATCGTCCGACCCGATGTTCACCCCTGGCTGGACGAAGAGGTGCCAGGAATCATCCATATCGAGGATCGCGCGCCATCCCGAACCGGGTGACCGAAGCCTGGCCAGCAGCGGTTTCAGATCGGATTTGCCATAAACCTTGTCGAGGGCAAATTCCGCTCGGGGAGTCAAAAAATAGCGCTGCGAATCTCCCAGAAACAGAAGGCAGTCCACGCGTGAAAAACCGTCAGGATTAATTAATTCCTTGCGGTTGAACAGCATGGGAACGAGCTTCCTCTCAAAATTCCGCCCCCAAAAGACATAATCGAACGTGTTTTCGTCTGCCGGTACGAGCCCCACTTTCAGACCGCGAAAGCCCAGGCGATCCATCATGTCTGCCACCGGCCGGATATGGGAATTTGCCCAGGTCAACAATTCGATCCGGCTCCGGCCCCAGATTGTTCTCCCGGCAATCATTGGTTTCATCTCGTTGAAAAGGCTCGCACTGGTTGCCGAAACCAGGCAGACCAACGCCAGGATGCCATTGAATGCCCGGCCCCACATCGCGGCGCCCTCGGAATACAGCAGGCTTAGTGCAGGAGCTGCGAGCGCGGCCATCGGGGTCATAAGGCGTCCAAACCACGGATTCCAGCGCAAGAGGGCAGCTGCCATAATCAGGTAAGAAATGGCGCTGAACGCCATGATCCTGGATGCGAGGGAGACCCACCCGTTTCGAGCCTTTCGCAGAACCACGTAGAGCAACACCGGCAGTCCAAAAAAGCCGAAAATGGGTCCGAACCAGGAATAGTCTTCGTGGATCCACAGAGGTTCAAATTGAACCCACGCGACACCAGGGAAGTCTATGCCGGGCAATTCTTTTGCTATAGCTAGAGATCGGAATAGAAATTCGCTCAATGCCCGGTAGCAATCTAAAAATACCGTTCCTGCCTGCTGGACATTGGGCACGGAACCACCGGGACTCAGAATCTGAATATACAAACGACCAAAATTCGAGGCAAAGGCACGGAGGTCCAAACGATCTACGGAGGTAAGCGCCGTCATTCCCCCGGAGCCGCCGGGTACTCCATAGATCCGAAGATTCTGGATATAAAAATAGGATCCGAACAGAAGGGCAGCCATGATACACAATAGAGAGGCATGAATAAGCCGCTTCCAGGGAATCGGCTTGCAGATCCAGGCGGCGGCGATAAAAGCGAGCGCGAAACCCGGCAAAAAGAGCATCGCTACCGCCTTGGTGCCGATCGCAAGGCCCAAGGCGGTTGCCGAGAAAACCATTCCTCCCGGCGGCGAATCCGGCTTTAGATAATCCAATGCGAAGAGAAATGCGCAGCATATAAAAAACGCCAGCACCAGATCGTTCTGGGTTGAGGAGCTCTGCAAAAGGATCTGCGGGAATACGGCGAATGCGAGAGCCGCAAAAAGTGCGGGGCGCTTCCGGTTCCGGGGGCCGAAATTCCTGGCGAGAGCGTAAACAGCCATGAGGGTCCAACACCAGCAGAGCCATTGAACGATGCCGGCCAGCCGGTCGCTTTTCAAGATCACGACCTGCCAGAGAATGAGGATTTCAGCATTGGCTGGGAAACTGGTCTGCCTGATGTTGGGAGTTGGAAAGGAGTCAAAACTTGCCTGTTGCAGGTAATACCCTACCCGGGCCATGTGGTAGGTCATGCCGTCATAATTGTTCGGAGGGACATAAACAGCGAGGAACAGGTTCACGATCCCAAATAGACCGACAGCGATGGCTAAAACCGCAAGCAGCGGATCGCGCAGTGTCCGCATACCCTCGAATAACTGTACCAGGGACTGCCAGTGTTCGATCAAATGGGGCCGCAATCCGGGGACGACCACGATCAAAAAACCCGCAGTGTGAACCAGGAGCAGCCCGGGCAGACCGATAAAATGGAGAAGCGATAGCAACTCCATCACCAAAACGATTTGGCCACAGCCAATGAGAGCGATCCCCAGGAGCCAGAATATCGGGCCTCTTGCTCGAAGTCCTTTGGCCAGGCAAAGAGAGACCAGGATTACGGACGCAGAACAATATAGATAGGCAAGGAGGTTTAACAATAGTAGTTCCTGCGGAAACCCTCAGAATTGCGATTGAATTGCGGATTGATCGGTTAGGAGAATTCGTTCGGATGTTTTGCGGATGATTATTGGCAGATCATCTCAGGCTGCATTGCAGTTTCAGGTGCGTAAGTTCAATTCGCAATCTGCAATTTGCATTTCGCAATTAAACACTGAGCTCATTTCTTGCGAGCAAGTGCCAGCAGCGACATTCCAAAAGAAGGTGGATTTTTCTCTTCCCATTTCAGCAGCGGGAGAATGTATTTGAAGGCCGAAAGCTGGGCCTTCGGCAAAACGCGTCGCTTCAGGACTTTCGAGTTGATCCACCAGCCTAGAACGCCGGGCCGGTTGAGAAATCGAAGGTCGTCCACGACGAATCCGGCAGACTCCAGCTTTTGCTTCAAATCGTCGCGGCTGTAGCGCCGGTAATGACGAAGATGAATGTCGAGCGAACCATAGAGATCCGGCATCGCGGGAACGAGAAGCGCGAGCCGCCCTCCCCCGGGAAGAATGGACGCAAAATCGAAAAGCGTCTCCTCGTGCTTCTCGATATGTTCGAGAACGTTGAGGCAGACGATCGTGTTGATTCTTTCTTGCGCCAGTTCCGAACGCGACGCCGGCGCGAGCGGGAATTCATAGGAGGCAACCCGCAGATTGCTCCGTCCTTCAAACCGCGCCCTTAGTTCCGTGACGTAATGACGCTCGATATCCGAAGCTATCACGCGTTCGCGATCGGCAAAAAAACGGGTCTGATTCCCGACGCCGGAACCGACCTCGAGGATTCTCTGGCCAAGGTAGGGTTCGAACCGGGAATGGAGCCAAGCGTTGTACGAGGATAGCTTCGACATGCGCCGCAGCGTGATGGTCCCGATGTCGTCACGGGATCCCTCCCAGCGGAAAAAACGCAATATGGTCCAGACTGCCTGGAAAGCATCCTTGAGGCCGATCTTCTTCCCCTCTTCGTAAGTTCTTCCCTGGTAGCTGATCGGCACCTCATAAATCCGTGCCTTCATCCGGGCGACCTTGCAGGTGATCTCGGGTTCGACACCGAACCTCTCGGATTGCAGGTCGAGGCGGTCGACGACCTCGCGCGTCATCGCCTTGTAGCAGGTTTCCATATCGGTGAGGTTGAGGTCGGTGAAAATGTTCGAGATCAGCGTCAGGATCCGGTTGGCGACAGAGTGCCAGAAGTAGAGAACCCGGTGGCCGGAGCTGGCCCCGAGAAAACGCGAACCGTAGACAACCTCCGCCTTTCCGTCCAGGATGGGCCTTAAAAGAACCGGATACTCCCGCGGATCATATTCCAGGTCGGCATCCTGGATCAGGACAATGTCGCCCGTCGAGGCACGCATGCCAGACCAGACTGCCGCACCCTTGCCGATATTGCGCGGGTGGAAGAGAGTGCGAATGCCATTCCGCCCTTCCAGTTCCTTCATGACCTTTTCGGTGCCGTCCTTGGAGCCGTCGTCGACGATAAGCAACTCCTTCTCGAGACCCGGGAGATCGACAGAGAGAACACGAGAAACGATCTCTTTCAGAGTTTTAGCCTCGTTAAACACCGGCATGACAATGGAAAGTTTCATCACTCCGTCTTTCTGCGGAGGGTTTTTTGAATATACTTCCCCAGCAACCCGCGCAGCAACTTGCGTGAGGATTCGGCGGTCCCTGCCATCCGCCCGCCGAAGCCGGATTGCAGCTTCCGGTAGAGAGAAGCCTCCAGCCAGTCGGACGCATAAATAATGATGCAGGGGAGGGGCCAGATCTTCCCGGTGTGCCCGCTCGTCAATCGATAAAGCTCCTTGATACGGCGGAATCCTCCGGAAAACGATTTGGCCGAGTCATATTCGCGGAGACTGCCGAGATATTCCGGCATATAGCCCACTTTGCCGGCTTTGCCGGCGCGAATCCAGTAGTCCCAGTCCAGCCCGAAGTGAAGCGACTCATCTAGGTATCCGATTCGCTCGGTCAATCTCCGCCGCCAGAATGTGGATTGCTGCAGGATATAGTCCCAGACATGGATGAGGCGCCAGAGATTGAACTCCGGTTCCGTTGCGGGAAAACGGTGTTTCCCCGTGCCATCTTCCTTGATCAGGTACCCTTCGCCATAGACAAGGTCGATCTCGGGATGATGGGCAAAGTAGCCGGCGACCTTCTCCAAGGCGCCAGGCTCGAGGAGGTCGTCGCTATTGAGATAGCCCAGAATTTCACCGGTCGCCTTCCTCAGACCTTTATTGATCGCGTCGGCCTGCCCTCGATCCTTTTCCGACCACCATTGAATCCTGCCCTCGTACCGCTTGAGGATTTCGAGGGTCCCGTCGGTCGAACCGCCGTCAAATACCAGGCATTCGAGATTTTCATAACCCTGTTCAAGAACACTCCGCAGGGCGTCCTCGATGTACTTTGCCTGATTCAGGGTGGGCATCACGATAGTGATTCTGGGGCGTGGAGCACTCATATCTTTCCGATCAGGAGTTTTTGACGCTTCTGAAGACCTCGGCACGCATGCCGTGTTCCTTGCTCAGAAGCCATCGAAGCATATACCGCGGATTGGACCGGTTAAACCAGCTCATCATGAGGAGTGTAAGCAGCACGACGGGGGCGGTGGTGCGCCGGGGAGAGCTATATTGGTCATTGCGATAATAAAGGTAGCTCGCATATCCCAGTGTCCAGCTGTAGGGCACGAACCCATAATGCTTGCGCACGACCCGGATGATTTCCCGATAGGCAGTTTGTCTCCGGGATAGCGTCTTGTTATCCGCATACATACGGGACGTTGCCAGGAATCGCGGCAGGCGTACAGGAGGATGCAGATTAAAAAGGCGGATCCAAAACTCATAATCCAGCGCGACGTGCAAAGAGGTGTCCAGCCCTCCAACCCGTTCCAGAACCCGCCGTCTGAAAAACACCGTGGGCTGGCATATATAGCACTCGTGCACGAAAGATCCACGGCTGTAATCGAGAGTTCGATAGGGTTGGCTGATCGATCCGTCACGATCGATGTAATATCCGTCCCCGTAGATCACATCGACTTCGGGATGAGAAGCAAAATAGCTGCCCACGTATTCGAGAGTGCCCGGCAGATAGGTGTCGTCCGAATTGAGCCAGGCAACGATTTCCCCCGTTGCACGCGCAAACCCCTTGTTGATGGCGTCCGCCTGCCCACCATCTTTTTCCGACACCCAATGCACTTCGGGCCCGCAGGCGCGCAAGATCTCGATCGTCTGATCGGTGGAGCCGCCGTCCAAAACCAGGTATTCCAAATCAGGGTAATTCTGGGAGAGGATGCTCTGAAGTGTCGCGCTGATGAATTCGCCCTGGTTGTAACTGGGAGTGACGACTGTTATTCGGGGAGGAACGTAAGCCGGGCGTACCCCGGAAGGATTCTTCTCTATAACCTCGATCAGCCGCTCCAGCGTTTTTTCGGCAAGGCTCGCGCTGCGGTACTTTTCGGACCGGCTTTTCCCGATCGATATCAGTCTCGCTCGCAGTTCGTCATCCTGCTCGAGTTTCTGAATTGCCGCCGAAATATCCAGCGCGTCCGCCGGATTCACCAGGAGCGCTCCATCGCCTGCAATCTCGGGACAACTCGTTGTGTTGGAGCATATCACCGGGCATTCGCAACAGAATGCCTCGACAATGGGTATGCCGAATCCCTCGAATAGCGAAGGGAACACAAGCGCCCGCGCGCCGCGATACACATAGGGCAGGTCTTCTTTGTGAACATAACCGAGATACTGGACTACCGACTCGATCCCCAGATCACGCGCGAGCTTCTGGAGCGCTTTGAGGCGGTCGTCCTGGGCGCCGGTGAGAACCAACGATAGCCTGCCCAATGTGTAGCGTGCATTCGCAAAAGCATGCAGCAAGACCTCGTGGTTTTTGTGGAGCCAGAAGTTGGCGGGATAAAGGAGATAGTCCTGCCGCAAATTGTACTTCTCCTTCACGACATCAAGCCTGGCCGGATCCGGGGGCTGGCGGAATATATCATCTGCAGCAAGATGAACGGCGCAGATCTTCTCTGCAGGAATCCCGAGTTTTTCGACGAAAGTCTTTTTGGAGTATTCGGAATTGGTGAATACGCAGGCCGAACGCTCGACCGAAGCCGGGAAAGTGATCCGCCGCCAACGCAGTACTTCTTCCGTGAAGAATTGTGGATAAAACTCGTGTTGGATATCGGGAATCATCACCGCCGAAAGACAGGGCGGATTCAGAGGCTCCAGGGTCAGCAGCGGGCAAAAGTATATGCTCGGCTGCAACTGGGCCAACTGGGTGAACAGGAAGCTCTCATAGTCGGCGTTCGGCAGCAGGATACGGCGGCACCTTCCCGCCAGGTGTTCGAAAGTGTCGTGGTTCGCTTCATTGGTGAACAGGATCCATTGTATCTTCCTGCCGGTTCCAGTACCGATCCAGCTATCCAGGAGGACGCGCACATAGGTCTCCTGCCCACCGATTTTGCCGGGGTAAAGAGGACGAAGATTTACGGCAATGCAATAGTCGTTCATCGCGGGATCAATCGTAATTTGTCCAAGATTCTAACGGCGGTGGAATTCCGGACCTTGCCTAAATCCCCGTGAATTCTATCTAATTCGTGCCGGGTCTGGTTCAGCTGCCGGTCAAGCTCCTCGATGACCTGAAGCCTCGCTGCGCGATCCGCTTCAATGACATCGATCCGAGAAGTCAATTCGCCTATCAGCCCAAGCCGGGCCGAACGGTCGGCTTCAATCTCTTCAATTTGAGAGCTAAGCTTACGGATCAGATCAAGACGGGAGATGCGGTCCGTCTCGATTTCTGCAAGTTGAAAACTAAGCGTTTCAATCGTTGCCAGACGGGCTGCCCGGTCGGCTTCGATCTCGGTTAACTCGCCGCTCAGTTTTTCAAGGGTCGCCAGTCGAGCGTTACGGTCCGCTTCGACTTCCGCCAGCTCACCGCTCAGTTTTTCTATGGTCGCCAGGCGGGCTGCGCGATCCGCCTCGACTGCCTCAAGTTCGCAATTGAGTTTCTCGATCGTAGCCAGATGAGCGCTGCGTTCGCTGTTCAGTTTTGCGATGTCCAGTTCGCGTTTGCGCGAATGCCGGACCGACTTTTCGATGAGTTGCAGTGTTCCCGGGCTCAACTTTTCCGATGCATACCGGATGTTCGCCTCGGGTTTTGATCCCGACGGCTGCAACACATCCTGGATGCAGACCTTCACATCCTCAATCGAGGGCAGCTTCACGCAAGGCGCATCCTCAAAGAGACAGTCCCAGCCGCAGCCGAAGCAGGGCATTTCACCGGCAATGGTTACTGAATGACTTCCCAGCGGCAAAAATCGAGGCCAGTGCCCGCCTCCGAACACGGCCACGACCGGCGTTTGAACTGCGGCCGCCATATGCATCGGCCCGGTATCATTACCGACATATAGGCCCGCCGCCGAGACTATTGCGCCCAGAATTGGGAACTTCGCCATCCCGGCCCAGCCAGCAGACAGGGTGCGCGCCCATTTCGGTGGCGAGGGCCGCCACCTCTCGTATCTTGGCGGTTTCCGAAACATGTCCGGCCACTAAAGCCGGCAGGCCGCAGTGTTTTTCCATCCAGGCAAGGATTGCAGCAAAACGCTCCGCGGGCCAGGCCTTGATGGCAATCCTCCTCGTACCGGCCGGAAAAACGAGGCCAAAGCCCTTTTTCCTTAATCCCAGGCCGGCGAGCATCCTCCCAGCGATTTCACTCAAATCTTCGCTGATATAAAGTCTTGGCTCCAGAGACAGAGATTCGCCGGAGAGTGCACGCCAGAAATCGCGGTATTTCTGCACTTCGTGACTCAGCTCATTTACAGGAAGAATCTGATCGTAGGGGCATTCCTCGGTGAGGCCAAGCCGTTTCAGGAGGTCGCGCATATGTGGCGCCGGCATGGTCCATTGGCCCAGCGCCAGCGATTGCGCCCGTCCTCTGAGCCTGGCGGCCAGAAGGTCTTCAGCCCAGGTGCGGTTATGAGCCGTCGCCAGCAACAGATCCCAATGACCCTCCCCCAAATCGCTTACCAGTTTCTCAAAATGCATGGCGCCCGGAGTCTGGCTGTGCGGATCGATGTCGGTTACTGCCCAATCGATGGTCGCAGGAAACAGCGCCGCCAGATCGGCGAAAGGCCTTCGGATGAACAGGGTGATTTTGGCCTGGGGAAAGGCGAGCTGCAAAGCCTCGATAAATCCTTCGAGAAGCACCAGGTCCCCGAGGGTATCGAAGCGCGGCAAGAGGATACTTTTCGGCTCGAAGGACAAAACTTTATTCTCAGACATCAAACCTCAGCCTCAAATGAAAGCCTATGGCTACGCTGGCATCATCCTACCAGAGAAAAATTTCCGGCCGCACGTTTCTTGAGCTGTTCCACTGAAAGACGTAGCGGCTTGAGTTTCGATTCCGGGTCGCTCAGCACAATTCGCACTTCCTGTTCAACTTGGTCCGGATCGAAATGATCCATATCGCCGACGTAGGGCAGGTCCAAATCCTCGTTGAGCGCCTTCATCTTCTGACCCCGCTGAATGGAAATCGGGAACACGTCGGCCAATATCGACAGAAGCGTGAAATGGTAACGTTGACTGATGGTAATATCCATCCTTGAAAGGAGTGAAAGGATCTCCGAGGGCAAATAGTACCTGTCCGGCAGCAGGATCGAAGGATGCTGCATCAAAGCCCGCACTTCCCGGGCGGCCGCCCGATCATAATATTCTCCCGGACGCGATTCATTGCAGAAAAAAATGACCTCGACATCGTATCTTTCGATGAACCGATCGAGCAAAGTCGCCCATGCCTTTTTACGCTCTTGATCGCCTTGCCAGATCTCGTTGACCAGATTGACGCCCATCTTCGGCTTGCCCTCTGCAGTGCCGCTCCGGCTCAACCAGCGGCCGGCCCATTCGGCATTGATATTGCATGGCAATAGCCAAGCCCAATCAGCGCCGACAAGAATACTCTCCTCCCTGATTCCCATATCCAGCAAGGCTTGCCGACACCGACTCGAACGCACCGTCCACGATACAATATCGGAATAGCTCTCGCGGAAAATCCGTTCCCCCTTGGGCGTAATCAATCGATCCACACCAATGCCGACAGCATGTACCGGTATCCCGAGTTTGCGGCAAAGATCCAGTTTGGCCGCGTTGGCCTGAAGCGGCCAGTCCACGCCCCAGGCATCCATGATGGGCGTGCCGCCCATCATGAAGACCATGCGTGATTCACGCAGGCTCTTCTCCACGGCCGGTTTGTCCCCGGCAAGCAGGTACTTTGCGCTCTGGGGCAAAACCTTTGTTCTGGCCATCGAGTGCACTTCTGCGCAGAGATCAAACCTCGGGGGCAGGCTCTCGAATGCAGCCTCGAACATGGCATCATCGCCCGTGTTGCCCGCACCCAACCCGGTATCGAGTGAATGTACATGAATGCTGTCAGCAGCCTTGGACCTGGAATGCGATTGAATTTTCTTTTTACTCAATATCGCCGCGCCTACCACATAGTTGTGGTGCGGTGCCGCCCGCAGGTGCCACTCCAGAAAAGGCTGGAGGTCTTCCTCATTCCAGCAAACCTCCGGGGAAAAAGGTTCGAGATCAGCCCGTCGCCAGATCAAACGGTCGAAACTCGCCATATCGAGTGCGTTGCCGTTCCAGGAGGGAAAGATCATTCCCCGTTCCCTCTCACACACATCAAAAGTGAAACAGAGAATTCCGCCGGGTTTCACGACCCGGATAGCCTCCTCGACAGCAACTTCCTTGTCGTCAATATGCTCGATAACCGAGTAAGAAGTGACGAGGTCAAAGGTTTCACTTGCCAGCGGCAGTTCCGCACCGCGAACGATGAGCCAGTCCACGTCAAAGCCATGCCGCTCCCTGAGCGACCGCCATTTTTCCATGTGACAAGGATCCGATTCGACCATCGTCACTTTGGCGCCGAGCGAGGCGAAAAACCAGGGCATCGGCGAGATCTCGGAGCCAATGTCAAGAATTCGAAGACCAGGGAAAGAAAGGCCGCTCAGGTATTTCCAGGTCCAAGGATATTCCCAGACCTTGGACCACCGGGTGTGAACACGCAATCCGTGGACCCGGGCAAAGCCGTTAATCCAGGCCATGAAGCCGCGGAAACAGCTTGAATTCAACTCATCTGGAGAAGCCAGTCTTTTCATGGTGGTCCTGGCAGATTCAGGAATGCATGGCTCGCGCTTCGGCGTAAACCCGATGCGTTTCTTCGGCGGTTTTGCGCCAGGAAAAATTGCGGCTCCGCCGCTCGCCCGATTTTATCAGTATGGCGCGATACTCGGGAGATTCCAGAACTTGATGAATGGACCGGGCGATGTCTTCTGCATCCATAGGATCAAAATAAAGGCCGGCCTCGCCTACCACTTCGGGAAGTGAGCTGGAACGGGACACCGCAACCGGACAGCCGGCAGCCATCGCCTCCAGCGGCGGCAGGCCGAAACCTTCATAGAGGGAGGGATAGACCAGGAGAGCGGCGTGGTTATAGAGAAGGTTGAGTTTTTCGTTGGGGACATAGCCTGTGAAGACAACCGAATCGGAGAGTTTCAGCCGCCGGATGGTCTCTTCGACCTCCTCGTCCTTCCAACCCCGCGGCCCGACCAAGGCCAGCTTGTGCGGAATCCGGTAACGGTCTTTGATCATCCGGTAGGCCTGAAGAAGCCGGGGCAGGTTCTTACGCGGCTCGATCGCTCCGACCGAGAGGATGTAGTCCTCATCCAGGCCGAATTTTGAAAGTTCGCTTCGATCCGGGGAGGCTATCGGATGGAAACAGTTGTCGACTCCCAATGGCACAACACGCAGTTTTCGTTGGGGTGTCAATTCCAGATCCGCCAGGTCTTTCGCCGTGTTCGAGGAGGGAACGATCACCAGATCCGCACGATCCAGACGGCGGCGGAGCTCCTCCTTCGTAAAGGAGTTGCTGGAAAGATGGAATTCCGGGAAACGAATCGGGGTGATGTCGTGAACGGTAACGACGACGGCCGCCCGCCCGGCGGCCGGAACGAGAAGCGGGCTTGCGTGAAAAAGGTCCATGGGCCCAAAGAGAACTTCCGCGCGCAGCCATGAACAACGGTCAATCAGCGGTGCGGCCAGTCTCATCGGCAGATGCCTGGTTCGAATTCCAAGTGTCGGAAATTGCCGCGCCAGCTCGGCTGCTGCGCCGGCCCGCGTGGAGAAAGCACAGAGCCTGAGGCTGCCTGCTCCCGGCATGGCGAGCAGTTCGCGCACCAGTTCCCCGACATACACTCCGACTCCCGTGCGGCTGGCCAGGCAGGGCGTTACATCGATCGCTATGGTGCTCGCAGCCCACCTCCAGTAAAGCAAATAGCCAAAACCAGGTCAAACCGCGAAGCTATAGTCATCCCCGGTTCACCTATGATGTTTTTTCAATCCGCAATTCGCAATCCGCAATTCGCAATTCGTCTTGGGTGCCTCTATTTATCCCCCGGGCGGTAATAATCGATCTGCAGCGGCAGCCGGGCGATGCCATGGAAATGCGGGGGATCCGTCTTTTCCGGCAAGACCTGAATCGGTCCCAGCATTTCATGCCTGTCCTGATTGAAACCGTAGGGGCTGGAAATCCCCAAATTGAAAGTATATTCACCCGGCTGAACATCGAAGGTGAGCTTTAGCCGTACGACCAATTCCTGCCCGGCTGACAGCCTGGGCAGAATCACCCTCTCGGTGACGGCTCCGCCGGCAAACACCAGGTTGGACATCCGGTCAAAGAGATGGATTCCGACCGAAGTCTCTTCCGCACCCTCTTTGGCCTTGATGAGTACGTGGAATAATAGCGGTTCCATTACAGGCACAGTCAACGTATCCGATCCGGCTTGGTCGGTAATCCTCGCCGCCATTATCTCGATGCCCCGGGGACCGTGCCGATTTTCGCCCGAGAGAATGCTGTGGGCTGCAATAGCGACCGCATCGGCGGCCGGGGTTGGCAATGCAGAAACTATCTTGGATTCTTCAGCGCGAATCCCTGCCACTTTGGCCGGCTTAGTTCCCCCAATGGTCGCCAGGTAGCGGCTCACGGCTTCCTGAGGTGCGCCCTTGTAGTCAATCTCACCGTCGACCATCACCATGATTTCATCGCAAATGTTCATCATGGCGGACGTATCGTGGGAGACAAAGAGGCACGTCGTGCCGCGATCGATCACCTCGCGCAGCTTGGCAAAACATTTCTGCTGGAAGAATATGTCGCCAACTGCAAGGGCTTCGTCTACGACCAGGATGTCGGGTTCAACAACCGCCGCGCAGGCGAAAGCAAGCCGGACAAACATCCCGCTGGAATAGATCTTGACCGGCTGATCCATGAATTGCCCTATGTCGGCAAATTTTTCGATCCACTCAAATCGTTCGGCGATCGCTTGCTTCGGAAACCCCACCAGGGACAGGTTCATGAAGACGTTGCTGCGACCGGTATATTCGGGATTGAATCCGGCGCCGAGTTCAAGCAGTGCCGAAATTCGGCCCTGGGTCGTCACCTGGCCGCTGGTGGGACGCAGAATGCCGCAGATCACTTGTAGAAGGGTGCTCTTCCCGGAACCATTCCTGCCGACGATTCCCAGGGACCGTCCCGGCGCGAGGTCGAAAGTAACGTTTTTCAGCGCCCAGAATTCAGCGTGCCGGGTTTTCCCGAAAGGCAGCAGCGCAGCTTTTAACCTGTGCTGAGGGCTTTCGTAGAGGTGATACTTTTTGCACAACGCCTGGACGGAAACAGAGGGACCCATGGAATTTCCTAGAGCACGTCGGGAAAACTCGGCCTCAATCGTTGAAAAATGATCGCACCCAAAATGAATATCACGATTGTCACAGACCAGTAATAAAGGGTCTGCCCGGGATGGCTCCAGAATGGAACAAAATTCAGGAACGAATCCCGATAGCCTTGCACGACATAGAACATCGGGTTCAGCCGCAGCAGCGATTTAATGGTTTCCGGGAAACTCATGGTTTCCATATTCCAGAAAATGGGGGTCGACCAGAAGCCGAATTGCAGGGCTACGTGGATCACCTGGGACATGTCGCGGACAAATACAAATAATGATGAAGTGATCCAACTCAGACCAAGGACGAGAACCATCATCGCCGCTAAATAGTAGAGCGATTGCAGCCAGTAAATGCTGAAGGGCATGCGGTAGGCCAGCAGCAGGATTATCAGAATGACCAGGAATACTGCGTGAACCATCAAAGCCGCAACCAACCGCACAACCGGGAGAATGCTCAGGGGGAATAGGGTCTTTTTCACCAGGTGGGTGTTGTTCGTGATCACCGGGGTGGCGCCGCTCAGGGTTTCGGCGAACGCATTCCAGACAATCAGCCCCGTCGTCAGCCAGACGACAAAGGGTATGCCGACCACTGAAGGGGTTTTAAAACCGACGCTGAAAACAAGCCAGAAAATACATATCAGCACCAGCGGATTGATAAAGGTCCAAAAGAAACCCAGAAAGGAACCGATCTGGTTTTGGGCAATGTCCCGTCTGGCCATCTCCATGATGAGGGAGCGGCGCAAATAAAGGGTTTGGATAAATTCTGAAAAGCTCTTTATCAATCGGCGCGCGGCCACGGGTTACACCGGCTTGTTTTAGGCTCTATAGAGTTAAGTGCTAGCAATGATCATGCAACTGCTAACAATGATCATTGGAGTTCAGACTATGATGTTTTGAATCCCAACAATGGTTTTAAGTCTTCCGGAATGATGCGAGGTCTGCGTCCACCATCATCTTCACCAGACCGGCAAAATCAACATCCGGCTTCCAGCCCAACTTCACACTCGCTTTGGAATAATCGCCCACCAGCAGATCCACTTCGGTCGGTCGAAAATATCTCGGGTCGACCTCAATCCGGACGCGGCCCTGCGCATCCAGGCCTTTCTCATCCGGCCCGCTCCCGGACCAGCTCAGGGGAATTCCCGCATAGGAGAATGCCAGTTCGCAAAACTCACGCACCGAGTGGCTCTCTCCAGTGGCGATCACATAATCATCGGCATCCTCGGCCTGAAGCATCCGCCACATTGCATCCACGTAATCCCCCGCGAAACCCCAGTCGCGCCTGGCTTCCAGGTTTCCCAGGTAGAGGCAATCCTGCTGTCCATGCTTGATGCGTGCAAGCGCCCGCGTGATTTTGCGCGTGACAAACGTCTCTCCCCGCCGGGGGGATTCATGATTGAAGAGGATGCCGTTGACCGCAAAGATACCGTACGCTTCCCGGTAATTCCGGGTGACGTAAAAGGCATAGGCCTTCGCCGCCGCGTAGGGGCTCCGCGGATAAAAGGGGGTTTTTTCACTCTGCGGGACCTCCGCTACTTTGCCATACAGCTCCGAGGATGACGCCTGGTAAAACCGGGCGTTGAGCTCCAGCTCGCGCATCGCTTCGAGAAGCCGTATCGCACCCATGCCGGTGATCTCGCCGGTGTACTCAGGGATGTCGAACGAAACCTTTACGTGGGATTGTGCGCCCAGGTTATATATTTCATCCGGACGCACCACCTTCAGAATCTTGTTCAAGGACGAGGCGTCGTTCAGGTCACCGTAAACCAGTTTCAGCCTGCGGTTCGAAGCGTGAGGGTCCTGGTAGATTGGATCCAGGCGGCCGGTGTTGAACGACGATGAGCGCCGGATAATTCCCCATACCTCATATCCTTTGCCCAACAGCAGTTCCGCCAGGTAGGAGCCGTCCTGACCCGTAATTCCGGTAATGAGAGCCTTTTTTGTCATGATGGTTTCCAGTTTAGCGAAGGAATCAGGCGCCTTTCCGATATTCGCGATACCACTCGATGGTTTTTTGCAGCCCGGTTCGAAAATCGGTACGAGCCTTGAATCCAAAGCGTTCCTCGGCCCTCCGGGTGTCCAGGCAGCGACGGGGTTGGCCATTGGGCTTTTCAGTGTCCCAGGCTATTTTCCCGTGATAGCCCGTCAAGTCGGCAATCAATTCAACCAGGTCGCGGATTGAAATCTCGAAACCCGCACCTATGTTGACGGGATCGCTCTGGTCATATTTTTCGGTCGCTGACACAATGGCTTCCGCACAGTCCTCGACAAAAAGAAATTCGCGGGTAGCCGAGCCATTCCCCCAGCAAACAATCTCTGAGTCGCCGCGCTCCATCGCTTCGAGACACTTGCGGATTAGGGCCGGTATGACGTGCGAGGATTCGGGATTGAAATTATCCCACGGGCCGTACAGGTTCACGGGCAAAAGATAAATGTAATTCGACCCGTATTGCTGCCTGTAGCCTTCGGCAAGTACCAGAAGCATCTTTTTGGCCAAGCCATAAGGAGCGTTGGTCTCCTCAGGGTAGCCATTCCACAAATCTTCTTCGCGGAAGGGGACGGGCGTAAACTTGGGATAGGCACATATGGTTCCGATCTGGACAAACTTTTCCACACCCGACAGCCTGGCGTGTTCCATCAAAAGAGCTCCCATAACCAGGTTCGCATAGGCAAAACGTCCCGGATTGGCGCGGTTGGCTCCAATGCCGCCCACCTCGGCTGCAAGATGAATGACAATCTCCGGCCGGACGGAAGCATAAAATCTCTCGACCGCCGATTCCCTAGTCAGATCGTAATCCCTTATGGATGGAATGGCTATTTGAGAACAACCGCGAGTTTTTAGAGCCCGTACCAGATGACGGCCAAGGAATCCTTCCCCGCCTGTAACGGCAATGTGTTTGTCGCGGAGATCTATCATGAGTTAATCCTATTCCCTCGAGCAGACAGCTTCGCACCTTGACTTACAGCTTAGGAATGACGTAAGTCAATTATAATCAAATAGATCCGAAAATTTAGCTCTATATGATATGGGAGCGCCGAGTCGATTGTCAATCGAAACTTCGAGAGCGACGATTGCAGGGAAAATAAGGAGCAGGAAGGGTTAATCGCCTCCCTAAATAGGCAAGGTCAAATCTGATTTAAGAGCCCAAGGCATAACCTGTCTCAGGCGAAGATCATCCGGCCTGGGCCGATATAAACATACTTTTTCAGGCAGAATAGGAGTAACTTCGGCTGGAAATGAACATTCCAGCTTTATTTATCAATCAGTTACCAAAAACTGTCCCCTGTTGCTCTACCTGGGACGTGCGGGGCCAGGATTCGCCTCGTTTTCCATTCCCACCGGCAAAAGTCCGGGATTGATTGCAGGGATAGGCTTAGCCGGCGCATGGGCTAACGGCTTATCCCCCCAGGCCAGTCTCGATTCATCGAAAACTGTCTGGTTACCGATGGATTTCGCTGTAGGCTGCGCTGCTTCAGATCCTGCCTGAACCGATGCAGAGGGAGATTTAGCCGTAGACGTTCCGACTGGAGCCCGTAAATTACTAGATGAATTCGACAAAGCCGGGACTGCGTTTTCCGTTCCCGCGACTGCAGCCTGATTGCCGGCGGGAGCCGACTGGCCATTAACATACAATTGCTGTATGGGAACGGCTTGATTTGGAACCGGAAAATACAAAGAGGCCAGAGAGTAAATGGAGATACCTGCCGCTATGGCGGCGCACAACCACGAACCAACGCTAAACAAATTATCTTTCATTGCGCTCAATCAGCGCTCTGCAATCCGCACTGGGACCCGCAAAGCAAAATGCAAAATGAAAAGAAAAAGCTCGGGCATGCTTTCGCATGCCCGAGCCGAGAGAGGACAAAATTACTGAGTCACTGCCATGGGAACCATTCCGAATGAGAATGCGTTCGAGAACGTATTCGAAACGCCCACAACCTTATTCGCACGGATCGTGTATACAATCACGACATTTCCGCCATTGTCGACATAAGGCAATGCGATTCCGGCCGGGGTAAGAACATCTTCTGCAACGCGGACATTCATCCCTGATGTTTCCTTTATTGTACCCAAAGAAACCGTCCCCAGAAGGGTCGAGCCAACGGTCCCTACCGGCAGGGAGTATACCTGGGCGATAACTTCGCCGCCAACAGAGGAGTAGTTCCAGAGGTAGCAGCGGCTAAGGAAAGAACCGCTGTTTCCATTGGACCAGACGGAGGTCAGAACGGTTCCGTTCAGCGTCCAAACAGTGAGGGTGCTGGTGCTTACCAGCGTCCGGCTCTGGTCGGCAACTCCATCGGCGCCGCCGCTAAGAACCGTTGCGATGGTGACCTGCAAAGTTCTCGTGGCCAAAGTGGTGGTTCCATCAACGGTAAGAGTGAAATTGCCAGTGGCAGTAATCGGGGCTGCCGGCGTGGCTCCACCAAGACCCAAACCGGTGAGATCTGTACCGGTCACAGTTATGGTGGCGGAAGAAGCAGAAATCGTTCCGGAAGTAATGCCCTTCCACAAAATGTACTTCAGGCCGGACAAATCACCCGAAACAATCATGGTGACCTTGGATGCGGCGATCAGCGAATAATTGGTGACGCCGTCAGCCATCAGGTAACCCATGTTCTTGATCCCGTAGGATGCAGATGCATCCGTTGCGGTATTTCCAACGAACTTCTTCCTGTCGTACTGAACATCAATTACAGCAGACCCGGCTTTTAGCCCATCAGAGCTATTCACAATCGACCAGTCGCTAGTAATCAGACCAACCGTGTCGCTGGAGGACTGATCAAATGCATTGTTGGTGGCCGAATCAAAGGTGGCGATGGTAATGTTGATCGTGCCGCCGCCGCCCAAAACGTTGCCGATGTCCTTGATCTGAGCGCCGCCCATAGTCAGCGTGACTGTCGGGGTGGTGGTATGGGTCGTGGTAATGGTGGCAAGGTACCGGGCGGTGCTAACTCCTGAGGAGCCGATCGAGGTCAACAAGGTGTAGGTTGTGAACCCACCCGTGTTATCCGTCAGGGCTCCGGGACTGGTCATCCATTTTGCGCCGCCGTCAAGGGACACATCAACGAAGAAATTCTGCCCAATGGATCGAACAACGTTCATTGAATGAGCCACGGTTGTTGTCACCGGGGTATAAATCTGATTGACCTTCCCCACTTCGCGCGCGAACTTGATCGCGGTGAAAGTGGTGGTGCCGGCCATTGCAGAACCAGTCATGAACAGTGCTGCTATGACGAGGCTTAGGGCAACGATCTGCAGACGATTTGATTTCATTCTATTCCTCCAAGTGCAATTCGAGACAGTGTTAGAAGACCTTCTCCAAACGCTACGACTGCTGCGAATCTACATTCACTAGCACATTTGTCGAAGGGCAATCGAATCGAAGCCCTGCGCCAAGTACTGGACATCTACGTCCACTGATAGGACATGCGCGGCAAGGCAGAACGCACGTCTTAACCGATTAAGCCGACCACTAAATTAGTTGCGCTACCACATAATGTCAAGCAAAAAAGTGTTTTTCCCCATGGCCATAACCCTGTCCCCGGCATTTTAAAAACACAGGAGATTCGACCATTGGGAACACCCTTTTTTGAATCCAGCTTTTCCTCGACAATCTAACAAAACGAAGTCAGCTTTATCAAGACAAAGCTTATCCTAGGAGGATGATTCAAATGGGAAAAAGTTGCGACTTTTTTTGGACCCGGGCAATCTTTATAGGGGATTCCAGCTTATGTATAATTCCGATGTCTTGGAATCAGCCACAATTGTATCGAGGAGCACCTATGCTGCGCGCTTTGTCCATTCTTTCTCTATTATTATTATCTCTCCACATGGCGGTCACTCCAGCTGCAGGTTCACAGTTCGCGCCGCCCTCATCGCCCAGCCAATCGGGAGATCAAAACATGGCCGCCGCCATCCAGTTCTACGCCCAGCAAGATTGGGACACGGCCATCATGTACTACAGCAAAGCGTTGCAGAATCAGCCGAAACGCACCGACGCCTTGCTGGGCCGCGGGCTCTCGTATATGGCTAAGGGGCAGCCGGATCTGGCCTTCAAAGATTTCAAAAGCCTGATCAAAATCGATCCCAAGGGAAACGAAGCCTTTAACGCCCACATGGTCCAACGGGAGATGCTGGAGAAACAGGGGAATCTCGACGGCGCCATCGCCGAGGTCCGCCTGGCAATGGCCATCAAGCCGACAGACGGCGCGGTATATCACACGCGCGCCAAGTTGCTGCAGGCCAAGGGCGACTTCAAAAGCGCGCTGGAAGATTACAATAAAGCTATCTCTCTGCTGCCGCGGGCGTTCGCCTTCTACGACAATCGCGGCCTCCTCAAAACCGCCATGGGTGACCTCGATGGCGCCATCGCCGACTTCGACAAAGCCCTGGAACTCAACCCGCGGCAGCCCCCGCCCATGATCCACCGCGGCGATGTCAAGAAAAAAAGGGGGGACTACGACGGAGCACTCGCCGATTACAACCAGGCGCTCGACTGGAATCTCAGCTATGCGCCCGGCTGCATGCAGCGGGGTCTGCTCAAGCTGGAAAAGGGAAAAGACGCCGAAGCCCAGGAGGATTTTGACCTGGCACTGAAACTGGATCCTTCGCTGAAGACGGCTTTGGATCAAGCCATAGAAAAAGTGAAAGCCAAGCGCTCATCCCAACCGAATTGAACTTGGCGGTTAAAGCTGAGAACGCAACATTAATAAGGTTAATTGCTTGCGCGGCCGTTTCCTTCACAACACCCGGTCTTACGCTCACTCTGACAGGCCATAGAATTCCCTGATGCAGCCGATCACTCTGTCCTGTTCCCCGTGACTCAATTCATAATAGAAGGGCAGCCGCAGCAGGTGATCCATGTAATAGTCCGAGTTGGGGAGCCTTCTCCCATCGTGCTTGCCGCAGTAGTACGGGCTGGAATGCAGGGAAAGATAGTGGAATACCGCGCCAATGTTATTTTGCGCCAGATGGCGGATCAAGTCGCTCCGCTCCTGCAGGCTGCGGCAGAGGATGTAAAACATGTGGGCGTTGTTTTCCGCGTAATCGGGAATGAAGGGCAGCCTGAGCAACCCGGCAGTTTCCAATTCCCTCAGCCCCTCCCTGTACCGGATCCAGATATCCAGCCTGCGGCTTTGAATGTCGTCGAGCTTTTCCAGCTGCGCCAGGAGGAAGGCCGCGATCAGGTCCGAGGGAAGGAACGACGATCCCAGATCGACCCACGAATACTTGTCGACTTCGCCCCTGAAAAAAGCCGACCGGTTGGTGCCTTTCTGGCGGATGATGTCGGCCCTTTCCAGGAAGCGTTCGTCGTTGACGATCAGCATCCCGCCTTCCCCACAGATCACGTTCTTGGTTTCGTGAAACGAGAAAGCCGCGAGATGGCCCAGCCCGCCAAGCGGTCTTCTGCGGTAATGTGAATCGATCGCGTGGGCGGCGTCCTCGATGACGAGGATGCCGCGGTTTTCCACCAGCCGCATGATCCTGTCCATGTCGCAGGCGACGCCGGCGTAGTGGATCAGGACAATCGCCCGCGTCTTTCCGGTTATGAGAGGCTCGAGGCACCCGGCATCGATGTTCGGATTCGTCGCCTCGCTATCGGCAAAGACGATTTTCGCCCCCCTCAGAGCGAATGCGTTGGCTGTGGAAACAAAGGCGTAGGAAGGGACGATCACCTCGTCGCCGGGTTCCAGGTTGGCGAGAAGCGCGCACATCTCGAGGGCATCCGTGCAGGAGGAGGTGAGCAGGCATTTGCGGAAGCCGTAGCGCTGTTCGAAGAAGCTGTGGCACCGCGCGGTGAAGCTGCCGTCGCCCGATATGTGCGTCGAGGCGATCGCCTGCTGCATGTATTCGAATTCCCTGCCCGCGAGATACGGTTTGTTGAAGCCGATGCGATCCATTCTCCCACCCGGTAGTTCAATACCTTTTAATAATGTCGACCAAGCCTCCTCGGCCGTCACATTGTAGCAATATGCCGGGCATCCGGTCCTGACGATTATCCATCTCACCGCGAAGAAAAATAGACGTAATCCTTCGGGTATCACATCTGTAAATTCTTGTTTTTCAGGCAAGATTTATTGAATCGTGAAAACGGTGGTGAAAGCAACAAGTTCGCAGTTCTCAGTATCAGTTCGCAGTTCCTCATGCGACTGCGAACTGATACTGAAAAACTGAGAACTGACAAACTGAGATACACTCAGTCTAACTGGTTGCGGCCGCAGGCTGCGTCACGGTCTTCGCGGTTAAAGCAGACGAACCGAATCGACGGTCAGGGTGACGGCGCCGAAATCCTCCTCTACCACGCCGGTCAGAAGATAGGGCCGGGACCGGTTGAGGATGTGGCAGAAACGCGCATAAACCTGTGGGAAAAAGGTCGTTTCATAGAGGGCGCTGGTGTCCTCGAAGCTGATGAATTCCATCGGCTCCTCATCCTTCGTTGTCACCACCTTGCCCGACACCCACCAGCCGATCGCGGTGACGCGGCGCCCCACATGCTTGTGCAGGTCGGCCCCGCGCACAAATCGCACCTTCGACAACCGTTCCCGGTAGAGTTCCAGCGGATGCCGGCTGATCAGGAAATCGAGCGTTTCGAGTTCGTGCTCGAGAACGGTGCGCGCGCTGTACTGCGGCACACTCGGAGTAACCACGGGTTTCAGGTCCGAAAAAAGCGAAAGTGCGACGGCACGCTTCCCTGCCCTCGCTTCGTACCAGGAAAGGGTCTTCCATATCATTTCGGGGCGTGTCGCACCGGCAGCGATGCTATCGAGCGCCCCCGCCTTGACCAGGATCCTGGCATCGGCCGGCGGCAGGTCGACGCGGGCCAGGAGATCCTCCAGCGACGCAAACGGCCTTTTCTTTCGCGCCTCCAACAACGCCTCAAGCGACGCCTCCTGGAATCCCTTCAGCTGCATCAGCCCCACACGGATCGACCGGTCCTTTCCCCAGTACTCCTTCCGGCTTTCGTTCACATCCGGAAGCAATACCTTCAGCTTGAGCCGCCGGGCTTCGGAAATATAGGCAAAAGGTGAGTAATACCCGCCCTGGTTGGTCAGCACCGCGGCCAGGAATTCCGCCGGATAGTGTGCGCGCAAATAACACGACTTATAGGAAACCAGCGCATACGACGCCGAATGCGGTTTGCAGAAAGAGTAACCCGAGAAGCTGAGGATCATCTCCCAAACCTGGTCTACCACCTCGCGGGCGACGCCCCGCTCCGCGGCGCCCCGGTAGAACATATCCCTGTAATCCTCGAGCTTTTTGCCGGCCCGCTTCTTGGACAGGATCTTGCGCAAGTAATCGGCGTCGACGGCGTTGAAACCGGACATCGCCATGGCGATGCGGGAGACGTCCTCCTGGTAGACCATGATCCCGTAAGTTTCGCTCAGCACCTCGTCCATGATCGGGTGCAGGGATTGGTACTCGCCGCCCCGGAGCCTGCGGACGTACTCCCGTATATACTTGTTGGCCGCCGGGCGGATGATGGAGCTGTGGATCACCAGGTGATCGAAATCGCCGCATTGGCATTTCTGTTGCAGCTGGCGCATGGCGGGCGATTCGACATAAAAGACGCCGACCGTGTCGCCGGCCTTGATCAGTTCCTGGGTGCGGGGGTCGGTGGTAGGGTCCCAGCGGTCGTACTCGATCACCACGCCATAGTTTTCCCGGACCGCGGCCAGGGCGTCGCGGATCACGGCCAGCGAGCGGTTTCCCAGCAGGTCGATCTTCACCAGCCCTGCGTCCTCGGCCTGGTCCTTCTCCCACTGGATGATGCGCACACCCTTGGGTGCCGGTTCCATCGGCACGTGGTCGTCGATCCGCCCCGGAACGATCACCACGCCGCCGCAGTGGACCGACATGTTGCGCGGGTAGCCCTCCAGTTTCACGGCCAGGCGGACGATTTCGGGCCACGGTTCTTTGAGATCCATATCCTTATAGACCGGGTCGTGCGCCACGAACTCCGGCAGGTTGCGCACCGACCAGTAGTAGCCCATGCGTTGCGTCACCGTCTTGATCTCGGCATCGGGCAGGCCGTAGACCTTGGCAATTTCGCGCACGGCCGCTCGCGAGCGGAAACCGACGTGGTTCGAAATCATCGCCGCCCGGTCGACTCCATATTTCCTGAAAACATAGTCGAGGACGTCGTCGCGCTCGTCCCAGGGAAAATCGACGTCGATGTCCGGCGGATCGGAACGGCCCTCGTTGAGAAAGCGTTCGAAGAACAGGTTGTGCATGATCGGTTCGACGTGCGTGATCCCCAGGCAGTAGGAGACCAGGCTCGCAGCCGCCGATCCGCGGCCGCAGGTGCGCGGCGACTGGCGGACAATGTCCTGGACCACCAGGAAATAAGGAGCGAACCCCTTGTCGCGGATGATCTTCAGTTCGTGCTCCAGCCGCTTCACCACCGATTCCGACAGTTCTCCATAGCGGCGCTCGGCTCCCCGGTAGCACTCCTGTCGCAGGTAGTCGAAAGGATCCGACCCGTCGGGGGGTTCGAAGGAGGGGAAAACAATCCTGCCGATGTCGACCTTCGAAACGCAATCCGAGGCTATTTTTTCGGCATTGGCCATGGCCTGCGGCAGATGAGGATAGCGCCGCGCCATCTCCGCCTCCGGTTTCAGCCAGCGGTCGATGCCGGCGAGTTCCGCCGGCGGGATGCGGCTCAGGCAGGTGTTGAGGTCGATGGCCCGCAGCAGGCGGTGCATCGGGAATTCCGCCGGGTCGACAAAATGAACGTCGTTGGTCGCGACCGGGGGAACGCCGCTGCGTCGCGAAAATTCGAGCAGCGGAGGCTCGGCGGCGGGATCATGGAGCTCGACATAGAGCTGGCCGGTCCCGTTGCTCTTCGCCAGCGATTCGAGCAGCGGCAGGCTGTCGCTCAGAACGACAAGCCCCTGGCGGTCTTCCTGCAGCGCCCGGTCGATCCGGAAATCGGAATCGAGATGGCGCCGCGAGAGCAGCCGGCACAAGGCGGGATAACCGCCGGGATCCTTCACCAGCAGCACCGCGCGCTCCGCTTCCGTGCGTAGTTCAGCCCCGACAATCGGGCGGAGGCCGCGCTCCGCCGCGTACTGCAGGAACCAGACCATTCCGTACAGGCCGTTGGTGTCGGTCAGGGCGAGCGCCGGCATGCCGCGCGCCAGCGCCGCGTCGACCAGCTGCTCCATGCGGCTCGCGCCCCGGCAGAAGGAAAAATTGGAATGGACGTGCAGATGCGTAAACACGCAGTTCAAGACCTCAAAAATCTTGAACCGCAAAGCCTCAAAGACCTCGAAGGTCGATATGATCATTTCCGCGCCCGGGGGCCCTGCATATTCAACTTAGCGGTCTTAGCGTCTTCGCGGTTCGATTTGCGGTTGTCACATATTTCAGGCGATCCTCGTCACCACCGACGAACCATAACGGTGGCGGAGCTGATCGAGCGCGCTTTCCAGCTTCGCCGCAGGCCGGGACTCCGGGAACAGGTCCATCTGCACCGGCCCGCTTGTGAGACCGGCCAGCCGCAGGTGCAGGCTGCGCACCCGTGTGCGGCGGGTCAGGAGTTTCTGCATCATGGTTCCGGCGCAGGCGCGGATCGCCGCCGTCGACTGCTGTGGCGGCACAAGCTTCTCCCCGCCGGCATTCTCCCGGTAGTCGGAATAGCGGATACGCAGTTCGAGCCGCGCCGCCCGCTGCCGGATCTCGCGCAGCCGTTCGCCTGCGCGTTCACACAGCTCCAGCAGAATCCCCCGGAGCCGTCCGTCGTCGTTGGTATCCTCCGCCAGAGTCTTTTCCACATCCACGGCCGGAGCCGCCCGCTGCGGGTAGACCGGCGTCTCGTCGATGCCGCGCGCCCGTTCGCGCAGCACGGCCCCGGCGCGGCCGAAAGCGAGCGTCAGGTGTTCGAGTTCCATGGCGGCCAGCTCGCGCATGATCCGGATGTTCAGCTCCGCCATCTGCTGCAGCGTGACCGCGCCCACACCCGGGAGCAGGCGCACCGGGAGCGGCGAAAGGAAGGAACTCTCGTCCCCCGGGTGGACATCCTGCAAGCCGACGGGCTTAGTCACCACGGAAGCGATCCGGCTCACCATCTTGTTGGTCGCGACCCCCAGCGCGGCATCCAGGCGCAGCTGCCGCCGGATCTCCTGCTGTGCGCGCCAGGCGGCGTCGCGCGGCGGCCCCAGCAGCCGCCCGGTGCCCGTGATATCGAGGTAGACATGGCCGAACCCGGCGGGTTCCAGCAGGGGGGAGTAGCTCTCGAGCACGCGGCACAACGCGCGGGAAGCCCGGGCATACAGCGGCTCGTTCGGCGGCAGGACCACCGCGTCGCGGCAGTAGCGCAAAGCCTTGGCCAGCACCATCCCCTTGCGGATGCCCGCCAGCCAGGCCTCCTGCGATACGGCCGTCACCACCGAACGCGACGGGCCCACCGGGGCCACGATCACAGGCCTTCCTCGCAGCGGCGGATGCAGGACCCGTTCGACCGCCACCGCAAAAGAAGCTATATCGACATGGATGATGCCGCGTTCCATCACAACAGCTCCAGCAGCATGCGGGCATTGACGCTCGCCTGGCCGCGCCAGGGGTTGTTCATGAACACCAGAACCCGTTCGCACTCCTGCTCCAGGCGGCGGATCTCGGGCACCGCCGCTGCCAGCTCCGCCCGGCTGTAAAGATAGTCGTGCTGCGCCGAGCCATCCCCCTTGATCCAGCGCGACTGGTTGCGCCCCTGGAACCGCACGTAAGCAGTCTCGGCCGTCGCACAGTAGAAAGTCTTCTCCGTCAGGCTTGCCCCGCCGTCGATGCAGGCGAAAACAATCTTTTGGGCCGCCAGGTGCCTGGCCGCCCGCGGCGTGAGCCAGTCGGGACAGCCGAACTCCGCCACCAGCAGGATGCCGTCCAGCGAATCCCGCAGCAGGCACAGGCGGTGGAAGCTTTCGCGATTGAAAACAAATTCGGGGGCGAACTGCGCCACCACTCCGGCCAGCTGTCCCGCCTCGCGCAAGGGCCAGAGTGCGGCGATGAACTTCTGCACCAACCCGGCGTTGTCCTCATGCTCCTCCAGGAGGCGGAAAGGGACCCGGAAAACGAACTGCAGGCTCCCTCCCGCCCCATCAACCAGCTGCTGAACCGTCGCCGGCTCCGGAATCCGGTAGTAGGTCATCCCCAGTTCGCAGCAGCCGAAGCGGCGGCTGTAGTATTTCAACCAGAGACGCGAATCGAGATCCTTCGGGTAAAATACCGGCACCCAATCTCGATACTGAAACCCGTTCGTCCCTACCAGAATCATAAAACCAAAATAGGTGAAGAAAAGGTGAAAGTCAAGAAAAACGGGGGAATTTAATGGGAAGATGGAGGTAGATTGTAATTTTTGTTGGCTCTTCCTGCCAAAGTCCATGAGATTAAAGGAATGATGAGTAATGGATCGGACTTGGGAAAACCGAACGAGACGATTTTGCAGGATGGCAGCAAGTCCATTCGAACCGCAAAGATCACCAAGACCACGAAGGATTACGTTTATTCTTCGCGGTTTTCGCGGTTCAATCCGTCGAGCGGACCAAGTTTCCGGAGAACCTCCAAAACCACTGCGCCACCCCCGGGCTTTTTCCGTTCCTGGCCAATTTCGCAAGGCAAATGTGCAACTTCTATTGGAAAGATCCTGCTGGTGTTTGTAGGAGCATGCCGCTACGGAACCCTATTAATAAGAAAGGCATCCTGCCACCGGAATGTTTTACTTTGGGCTTTGATCATGCCGTGCGGCAACGCAATCGGGCAAGCCTTACAGCCGGACCCGGGACGGGTCCTGGAAAAGCTGCGTCAATCGGCGGATGGCGCTCCCTGGCTCCGGCAAACCGGCTACAGGTTGACCGGAGATTTCTTTCATAAAGCTCTTGGCGAAGCAATAACTTACAAGGCTGCCTATCTCCGGCTTCCGGACCGATGGGTGGCCGACTTCCAACCGGACGACCCCACCCGCGGCATGAGGTGCGGTTCAGGCATCCAGAGCTGGATCTCGACTCCGGAAGCGACCGCGGACGTCAAACCCGCTCAACTGCCCCTGTGTGCCCGCTATGACTATCCGCTGCTCTACATGGAACTGGAGCGTATTTTGAAGGAAGGGCCGGCCGGCCCTCAATTCAAGATCGGAAGCGATGAGGAGGGGGTGTATGTCCGCGGAAAGCTGAGCGATGGTTATGAGGCCACCTTCGCCTTGAGCCCGGTGGACAACCTGCCCAGAAAAGTGTCGATCGTATTGGGGCCGCAGGCGGCAGCGCCGGCCTGGAGCTTTGTCATCCGCGAACCGGACGGATCGACCGGGAGGATTCACGCCCCGGAACTGTTGGCGGAACGCTTTGAAATATGGCTGTCGGAACCGGTCCAATCCGGAAATTACCGCTATCCCAGACGCGCCGATTATGTGGTTTCGGGAGTGGTGGCCGGGACTTTCTTCACAGAGGCATTCGGGCCGGCTTCGCCATCGGACCCGCTCCTGGAGCGTCCGGAACGTGTGCCCTGGCTGAAAGACGCGATGTTCAAACCGGGGGAAGCAGCCGATCGGCCTTCGATCTTTCTGCCGCCGGGCAGGGCAGCAAGTTTCAGGGCACGTCTCGGTCTGGCGCCTTGGAATTCCTGGGCCCGCGACAACGCGATAACGGCCTATTGGTCCGCCGCCGCATTCTGGATCCCGAGGGTGATTCCCAGTCCATCGACCCCAACGCTCATCGGGGTGGTCCAACTGCTCCTTTTGATCGCCATTGCCATCCTGATCTGGCGCCGCCGCAAGAAGTACGGGCAGCCGGTTTCCAAGAAGTACCTCGCCGGATGGCTGATCGTTTGGACGCTGGTATTTGCTTCGGGGACCGCGACGGTTCAGGCCGGCCGTGCGCCGATAAGGGGCCTGTTGGCGCTGCACTCGGCAATCCGCTTTGCGTCAACCGGGAACTCGATCCACGCCCGAACTGCGGGCAGGTATCTCCGTTCGATACCGGTTGCAGCCCCTGCCGGATCGGCTTTCGAACTCAGCCAGGCGTGCCAATCCTATTCCGTGGCCTACGATCTGATCCGTCCCGCGCTTGCGCCTGGCCGGCGCGCTGAGATCGAGGAGATTCTCGCAAATTATGCCCGGCCGCTTTACGGTGCACTGCGCGGTTGGCGAGCCAATACCGGCATCGTTCACAACCTGGCCGCCGGACTGGGTCTCACCGGTCTGGCGATCGGGAGCCGGAAATACGCGGCTGCGGCGCAGGCGGGGCTCCGAAAAGGTCTGGACGAGCAATTTCACGGAGGACTGCATCGCGAGGGACCGGGAGTGGCGGCGGAAGCCATGGACAGCGCCATCAACCTGGCATTCGCATTAAAACTTGCAGGCCGGGAAGATTTCTATTCCCATCCCGTTTTCCGCCAGTATGTCGGAGCCACCCTCAACCTGACCTCACCTCTGGGAACACTCCCGCTCTTCGGGGCGCTGAGCCTCGACCAATCCAGGCATGTAGTGCCATTCTGGCTCAAAGCCGCGGGGTCCCAGCCGGGGGAAACCGCCCGCCAATGCATCGCGGCGTACAACACTTACTGGAACTATGGACGCTACAGCGTCCATGGCGCCGCCCGGCTCTACGTCCATTGGGCGCAGCCTTACCTGTCCTTCTTTTACAATCCTCACGTGCTTTTCCAGTATCAAAAGACGATCGTTCCCTCCCAACTTCCCGCGGCCAGCGCGGTCGAGGGAAACGGGCAGGTGGCGGTTCTGCGGACGGGCGCCGGCCCGGATGATCTTTACATCGCCCTGAACATGATCCAATCCCCGCCCTGGTTCATGAACGGGGCAACCCTCGCTTTCGATTTCGCCGGTTGGGGAGGATTGCTGCTGCATGGGCCGGGCCGTGCGGCTGCAGGCCGATGGGACAAGCCCCTGACGGTCCAGACAAGGGACTTCAACTCCATCACTTTCGAGGACCGGAACCAGTCGGCCGCCGAAAGCACCGGGGTCGCAGCATCCATGATCAACCAGCCTCTCTTCGACTACGTTCGGGTTTTCGCCGATCGCGCGTACGAACAGGGGCAGGTCCAGAGAGATGTGATCCTGGTCCGCGGGCGCCAAACACAACCGCCGTACGCGGTGCTCATCGACGAGGTGCACGCCACCGATCCTAAAACCAGCGTTCAATGGTATTTGCACGGCGCCGGAGAATTGAGCCGGGGTATCGACCAATCGGCAAAACTGATCGCGAAAGCATTCCGCCCTCCGGCGCTGCGATCCGAAAATATAGAAATGAGCGTACTGCCGGTGGGATTTGCCGGGCTGGTCCAATCGGAGAAAGGCAGACTCCGTTACGAAAGCTCGTTTCTCGACCATGACGTTGAATCACTGGTCCTGGAATGGACAGGCTCGCAGAGGTTCTTCACCGTGCTGGCGCCGCACAAAGCCAAAACGCCCGAGATCAAAATGGAACCTGTTGCCGGAGGGGCGTCGGTCCGCCTCGGGGCGATGGATTGGTTGAGTCTGGGCGACCTGGAAACCCGCCGCTCGCTCGGCCCGTTCCGCTATGCCGCCGAGTTTTGCCTCGCGCGGGAGGCGGGCGAGAGGTTTCCCGCGCTGCTTTTGATCAGCGGAATCGAATTTTCCGGTGGCCCGCACTCCTTTGCGAGCGACAAGCCGGTGTCTCTTTCGCTCGAGGGCTTGGAAGGAACCCTGTTGAATCCACGCCCCGATACGAAGGTGGAAATCCGTTCCCCATCCCTTCGGTCCGGCGAAGAATTCTTCCTGGATGGTGTCCCGGTTCCGGTCATGGACGACCACAGGCTGGTGCTGTCGCTCACCGGGCGGGGCGAGCATCGCTTAAACAGGCGCAAATAATCCGCAATTGCGCCGCAGGCCAAGATTCTTTCAGAATGAATTCTTCCGTCCAGGCCGCGCCTTGGTAGAATTGTCTCAAACTCGAACCGCCCGGCAAAGAAAGGAAAGATTCAAAATGAGGAATCGCATAGCAGCACTCTTCCTCGCCGCAGTTTTCATCCTCGGCGCAGGTGCGCTGACCCCAGCCCGGTCGCAGGAAAAATCGGACCGCGCCGTTGAGGAAAAAATCGTTCAATACCTGCGCGACCATGTCAAACCCGGAGAACCCCTGATCGTTTCCGATTTGAACAACAAGGTCTTCACCACTCCGGAAGAACGAAAGGTGCTGGACAGGCTGTTCAATACTTTTTTCAAGATCCCGTTGTTCATTGCCCAATACAAGGCGTCCACGGGGCAGATCCCGAAACTGGCGGACATTTCACGCCAGTTCAATCTTCCTGTCGATGGGGAAGCCGGTATCCTGCTCTCGATTATCGACAATGATCCCCGCGTGCCCAAGTTCATCACCCGGGATGAAAAAACAGGGGAAATAACTGCGGTCGACATCGAGGCGGTCAAAAAAGACCGGCGTTTCGGGCAGATGCTCGAGCGCTCCCTTACCGGGTGGACCGGAAAGGATGCCGCACCGTTTGCCATGGAATTGCTGGACGGGAAGCCATTTTCCTCGGATGAACTGAAGGGCAAAAACATCCTCCTCTATTTTTGGTTTACAGGATGCCCTCCCTGCGTACGGATCGCTCCTCACATGGCTGAATTGCAGAAGCGCTTCGGCGCGAAAAACTTTTCGGTCCTGGCGGTGAACGCCGACCGCGTGCTGGAGTTGGAGACGACGAACGATCAGATCAAAGCTTATGCCAAAAAATCGGGGTGGGATTTCCCGGTAGGATATTTGAACAAAAAAATGCAGGAGGCTTACGGCTCCATCAACGTTTATCCCACGCTTTTCCTGATCAACTCCAAAGGGGTGATTCAAAAACAATATGTCAACTACCAGCCACTCGATGTCCTGGCCGCGGACGTTTCCGCCATGATCGGAGGCCAATGACACTCGGAACCGGAGTCGGTTTGCAACCCTCGAAGGCTAGGGGCTTGAATTCCGGAAGTGGTCGGTAAAAGGTTAGAAACAGGAGGAATCTGATGTAATATCGCTGCTTCAGAAAAACGGGAGGCGCCGGCCGATGAAGTTGATCCAATTCGCGATGGAACGTCTGCAGTCCACTTACGAGAACCGTGTCCGATATAACCTGTCGGAAAGCAGCGTCCACCCGATGTCGGTCAAAGAACTGATCCCCGACCCGGATTTTCTCGCCCGCCTGCTGGAATCCCCGCTGATCTACAACCAGAGCAACGGCACCGACGAACTCCGCAGCGAAATCGCGGCGATGTATCCGGGAGCGACGCTGGATAACGTGGAGGTCACGAACGGCGGGAGCGAAGCGAACTTCGTGAGTGTCTACGCGATGCTCGAGCCGGGCGACGAAGTCATCATCCTTCTGCCGAATTACGGGCAAATTTGGGGGCTTTGCCAGAGCCTCGGAATGAAGGTGAAGGAAATTCCGCTGCTTGAAAACCTTCATTGGGCGCCCGATCTCGAAGGCCTGGAAGCGGCCGCATCGCCAGCTACCCGGATGATCGTCGTCACCAACCCGAACAATCCCACCGGGGCAATCCTGACCACCGAAGAAATGGAAGCGATCGTGCGCGTTGCTTCACGCTCGGGGGCCTGGATCCTGGCCGATGAAATCTACCAGGGTTCCGAACGTAGCGGCGTGACCACTCCCACTTTTTACGGCCGTTACGACCGTGTGATCGTAACCAATGGTCTGTCCAAGGCCTACGGGCTGCCCGGGCTGCGTATCGGATGGATCGTGGCGCCTGCGGACGTTATCGCCAAAATGTGGTCCTATCACGACTACACCACTATTGCACCCAACACTCTAAGCGACACTCTGGCCAGGATTGCCATCTCCCCCGAGGGCCGACTCCGGTGCCACGGGCGGACGCGCTCCATCTGCCGCAGCAATTTCCCCCTGTTCAAAAATTGGATGGAAGAGCACGGTTCTCTCTTCACAATGATCGAGCCCAAAGCCGGAGCCATTGCCTATGTCCACTACAACCTGCCGGTGAACTCGACCCAACTCATTCACAGGTTGCGCGTCGAAAAGGATGTCCTGATCGTTCCCGGCGACCATTTCGGAATGGACCGGTATCTGCGCATCGGCTACGGACCTGAGCCCGCCTATCTGCGGGAGGCTCTCGACCTGGTCCACGAATTGATTTCCGAATGGATGGATAACCCGGAGGGGGGTAACCAATGAGTCCCGAAACCAGGCTGATCAATCTCGCCCTGCTGGGCTTCGGCCATGTCGGCCGAGCCTTCGCGAAGCTCATGCTCGAACGCCGCGCCTGGTTCCGGAAAGAATTCGGCATGGAGTGGAAAATCACCGGGATCGCCACAAAAAATCATGGAATGGCGATCGATCCCGACGGACTGCCCGTGTCGAACATCCTGCGAGGTTCGTCCGCCAGGCTGGATCTCGACCGCTACCACGACGGCCCTGCATGCCCCTCACCGACCGATTTCGTGCGCCAGTGCGGCGCCGACGTTCTGTTCGAATCGACCGCGTTCGATCTCAGCGGGGAGCCGGCCGCAACCTACATCCGCGAAGCGCTCTCCGCGGGGCTTCACGTGGTCACGGTGAACAAGGCTCCCGTCGCCATGCGATTCAAGGAACTCACGCGGCTGGCCCGGCAGCGCACGGTGCGCTTCCTTTACGAAGGGACGGTGATGGACGGCGCCCCGGTGTTCAACCTGGTGAGGCAAACGCTCCCGTCCACGCGGATTTTGTCGCTGCGAGGCATTCTCAACAGCACTACCAACTACATTCTGACCCAGATGGAGCAAGGGGCTTCTTTCGAAGCAGGCCTGGAATACGCTCGCAATCAAGGGATCGCCGAAGCCGACCCGTCTCTCGACATCGAAGGATGGGATGCCGCAGCTAAAGTGTCCATCCTCATCCAGGCGATGATGGGAGCAACCGTGAAGCCGGACGAGATCAAACGGGAAGGGATTTCAGAGGACACCGGCAAGCTGGTCCGCCAAGCCGTCAGGCGCGACCGGCGCATACGCCTGGTCGCCCGGGCCTATCGGCAGGGAGGGCGCGTGATCGGCAAGGTGGAACCGGAGGAACTGGAGATTTTCGATCCGCTGGCCGCAATTCGAGGATGGAGCAACATCCTGATCCTGAACACAGACACGATGCGCGAGCTCGCGATCGTCGAGAACAATCCCAGCGTGCAGCAGACCGCCTTCGCGTTGTTCAGCGACCTTGTAACCCTGTTAAAACGCCCTCAGGCCTGATCCGCAGGGAAAATCGCTGTCGGAGTATCACTTCAGCCACCGCCTACCCCATTGGATTCATGTGGGTCCAGGATTCACAGGCTGTCCCAAAACCTCAAAACGATGCATTATGGATCGGGCTTTCAGCCCTCTCTGCCGAGCTGGCTTGACCCCAGGGCTTCGCCCTGGGCTGTTATGAAATCGGGCCTTCGGCCCTTCATATATCGTAAAGGCAAACCCTTCCGCGAATTGTGAGCGCTAGGGAGTCTTCGACCCTCCATAACTCAGCAAAAGCTGCAATTCTGCAATCGGCGAGCGCTGAAAGCGCCATCCCATACCAGCCTCGTCGCAGATCCCGCGACGCGGGAGGGCAACGCCCCAGGAAAAATGCATAGATAAGAGAAAGGGCTGAAAGCCCGCTCCATAACTGCAGTCTAGCCAGTTCTGAGACACCCTACGAATCCCGGGCCCATATAATTATGCAATTTCCTATGAAAAACGGAATCATCCGCACCCGCGAGAAGGGTTACACACCCCAGGCGCCGCTGAGATGAATGTTGGTGCCGTTGACATAGCGGGCTTCATCCGACAGAAGATACCAAACTGCGCCGGCCACATCTTCCGGGCTGCCGATATACCCTGCAGGTATGTTTTTGACCGTATTGGACAGCTCGTCGAGAGGTGCGCTGCCGGTTTCTATAAACCCGGGCGATATGGCGTTGACGGTGATGCCGTGCGGCGCGAGCACCTTAGCGAGAGAGCGAGTGAGGATCAAAACTCCTACCTTGGCAATATAGTGCGCGGTGATAAACGGCTGTCCGACCGCCTGGTCGGCATTTGCCATAGAGAAGTTGACAATGCGCCCCCAGCCTCTAGCCTTCATACCCGGAGCCGCCGCGCGGCAAAGGTAAAAGATCGGATGGAGGTTGTTGTCGAACATTTCGTTCCAGCCCTCCACGCTCTCCTCCATCACGTGGATGCGGTGGTAGGGCCCGGCACAATTGATCAGGGCGTCAATCCTGCCGAAGCGGGATTCCACCTCCCGGACCAATTTTTCAGCCGCATCGGGATCCGACACATCGGAGCGAACGCAGAGGCATTCGGCTCCCAGGCGCCGCACTTCGGCGTCGAAAGAAGCCGCTTCTTCCGCGCTGGAGCGATAGCAGTTGGCCACCGACCAGCCCCTCGACGCCAACATCAGCCCGACAGCCCGTCCGATGCCCTTCACACCGCCGCTGATCAAGGCTATCTTCGATGACATGCGCTTCCAGCCCTTCCTTTGGTGGTTATCATCCGAAAACCCGCCGCACGCATCATCCGCGACCCCAGGACCATCACTTCCTCGACAAAGAGGCGAGGCTCGACGATTTGCCGGTGTACAGGTACCTTTTTATTTTCCGTGTGGTAGTTTTCTCGAATTCCTCGTGACGCACCGTCAAACGGGTTACGCGCTTGAACGGCGCCAGGTTTTTGCAGCGCTCCTTGACTTCGGAACGGAGGATCGACTCGACCCTCGCGTTGTCTACCGCCCCTGTTTTTTCGAGCCCGTCGGTGATGAAGCGTTCGGCGTTCGGCACCACGATGGCATTGATCTCCGGCTCTTCGTTGGGATCCGTGGGCGCGGAACCCCACACCAGGCACTCCAGCACATAAGGGGACCGCAGCAATTCGGCTTCCACTTCTTCGGGGTAGACCTTTTTACCGCCGGGAGTCACGATGACCGCCTTCTTCCTTCCCTGAATATGCAGGAATCCGTCCTCATCGATGTAGCCGAGGTCTCCGGTGTGAAGCCACCCGTCGACAATCGCGTCGCGCGTGGCTTCCGGGTTGTTGTAGTACCCCTTCATGATGTTGGGTCCCCGCGCCAGGATTTCACCATCCTCGGCGATTTTTAATTCCACGCTCGGCATGGGCAGCCCGGCGGCGTCATCTTTGAAAGCTTCATCGCGGTTCACGGCGAGGATGGGGGAGGCTTCGGTGAGGCCGTATCCCTGGAGGAAGGTTATGCCCAGCTCGCGGAAGCCCCTGGCCACCTCGGGATCCACCGCAGCCCCGCCTGAAATCATGATTCTCAATCCACCCCCGAAGCGTTCATGCAGCTTGGAGAAAACCTTCCGCCGGATGTCTTTGCCCAGCACTTTCTCGCTCAGGTTGGCGACTGTCTTGGCGGCGTTGACCTTCCACATCCCTTTCTCCGCCATCCCGGCTTGGATTTTTTTGTACATGGCATGCCACAGCAGCGGGACTCCCAGCATCGCGGTTGCTTTGGTCTCCGCGAGATTCTCGGCAACCCGGCGCAGATTTTCAGCATAGGAGGTCAGCGAGCCCCGATAGAGACCCAGCAAGAACCCATCCGTGCATTCATAGCAATGATGCATGGGAAGCACCGAGAGAAACCGGTCATCGGATCTCAGGTTGACCCATTTAACCGCATCCACAATATTGCTGGCCACATTGGCATGGGTCAGCATGACGCCCTTCGAATTCCCCATGGTGCCCGACGTGAAAAGGATCGAGAGGATATGATCCGGGGTGATGGTCCGCTCGGCAAAATCATTCTTTCCCGATGCGATCCGGCTGGTTCCCATCCGCCGCAGCTGCCCGAAACCCATGGCGCCTTCGGTTTCGCTTTCTTCATCCATGTTCACGACGTAGGCGAGTGCCGGAAGCTTTTTCTGGATCTCCTGCAGCATTTCGACATGTTTGGCGTCCGTGATGATGGCGTTGGCGCCGGACAAGTAGAGGATGTGGTACACCTCGGTCTCGCGCAGGTCCCGGTCGATCGGCACGCATACAATCCCGGTGCAGGCGGCAGCCAGGTAGCTGATGGCCCATTCGGGCCGGTTGTCGCTGACGATCGCTACCTTGTTTTCGACCGGCTGCAGATCGAGGGCGGCCATGCCGCAGGCCAGTTCCTCGACCGCCACGCGCAGCTGCCTATAGGTGATCGGAATCCAGGTGCCGTGCTTTTTGTATTGGAGAGCGATTCGTTCCCCGTATCGGTCGGTTCCGTCGACGAACATCTGGCGGATATCGACAATAGGTTCAGTCGGGTACTCAGGGTACTTTCCTTTCATCCACACCTCGATCTACTGTTTACAGGATTGTGCCGCGGCTGTGAAATTCAGCCGGCATGGCCAGCATGGGACCCAGCTCTCCGGAAGAATCCGGCTGCAGCGGCGCCGGGCTACCGAGGATTTCCAGATCTCCACGGTTGCCGATCTCACGAACCAGCGCACTGGATATGTCCACTCCAGTCAGATGCAGCGTATCTTGAATACGCACCACGCGTGCTTTCTCCGGCTCGGTGAGCCCTATGGTGCCAAGAGAATACTCCAGCCCTTCCAGATCCGACTCGCAGACGATGGGAACGCGACCTTTTTCCGGGTTTCCCGCGATCAGGCAATTGATGGAGGTTACGCGCCGGTCCATCTTATCGACCACGCGCCTGTGAGCGAAGTCGGCCAAACCGATCCCCGTGGCGTTACCCATGCTTTCTTCGGTAAGGTCCCGCACATAGATGCGCTTAATGCGTGGTTTCGAGGGCTCAACAGCAACTATGTTATAGAAGCGGCCGATGACATTGGTATCCATTCCGGAGCCGCTGATGTTTTTGCCCATGGCATCCACGATCAGGAGATCGATTTCGTCGAATGGCAGCTTTGCCGCAAGGTTTTTCGCTTTGCGCAGCAATTCACGCTCGGAGGCAACAATCTCGCCTGGAGCCAGCGCGCGGAGCATGGCCGTTTCATCGTAGGCATTCTCCACAATGGCAAGGCCGCACAGGATTCTGGCTTTCTCGATCACCACGGACGCCAAGGATTCGACCAGCCGGTCAAATCCATAATCGGCGAAAGCCTTATGGTATACCCGCGCTCCTTCCTGCTTTCCCATTCCGATAAGCATCATTTTCATGATGCCGCTCTCGATCTCACCCTTGAACTCCGTGTGGGGTTTCACGCGATTCACGGCTATCACATGGTCCGCAGCTGAGGCGTGGCGGTCGAGAAAAACCGGTATCCCCTCAGGCGACATTCCTATCTGCACCGTGGCCATGTCCGAAAGCACCGGGCAGCCCATCGTCGTTTCGGTTATGCCGAAGTGCGCAAGTACCAGGGATTGCCCATCGGCGGTGCCGCCGCCGTGGCTGCCCATGGCCGGAAAAATGAAGGGCTGACCCTGACGATACCGGACATAATCGACCACGCAGCGGAGGATCCTGTCGATGTTGCGGATGCCCCGGCTCCCGCAGGTGATCCCAACCCGCGCTCCTCGCCGAATCGCATTCGGAGGGATTGTCCTGTCCAGTTCCTCCCGCACGGCAAACCGCAGATCGTCTACCCGCTCACGAACGAACATTTGGCGCACGGGGTACATCTCGGGATAACGCATAGCATCCTCTTCAATTCAGGCGCGGATCCTCGGGCTTCAGGTGCTCGAACTTCCGGACCAGGACCAGGGCTTCCAGCTGGCGCTGCAGAGGCGGAATCAGAAGGTCGCAGCGTTCCATGACATCATCCACCTCCAACAATACCTGCCGCTCTTCCGCCGGGAGATTCAAAACCGTGGCTGTCATATTCACCAGCGCCTCAAACTCGAGGTTCAAGATCATTTGGGGAGATCGCCGGCCGCCGCTGACCGCCAATTCGGAATAGCGGCAGAAGAGACCGGCCAGCCGGTCCCGCCGATGGGCCACTTCGGGCCGGGATTCGTCGCACAGACTTTCCGGTATGGCCTCCACCTCCCCGAGCCGGTAGGGGGTGTGCACGATTTCGCGCACCACCCGCACACGCTGCATTCCTGCGATTACAATGTTGAATTTCCCCCCTTCCAACTCCTCGTGCGACTCGATCCGGCCGACGCATGCGATCTCGTGAACCGGGGGGGATTTTTCGTAATCGGCTTCCCAACCTTCCTTGAGCAGGGCAATGGCGATCCGTCCGTCACCATCGATCGCTTCACGGGTCATGGTCCTATATCGCTGCTCGAATATGTGCAAGGGCAGCAGGACTTTGGGAAACAGAACCACGTTCGGCAAAGGAAAAATCGGCACGATCATTTGGGTGGATATTATGCCGGATTCATTTTCCCGTCAACGCCCTCAGAAAAAACGGGGGCAGCCATCGAAATTCCAGCAAAATCTTCGAAAAATAGGGTTTAGCCGGCGGCAAATTCGGCGACTGTCCCCGTTTAGGCTTATTGCTACAAACCAGGCATCTGTGGCAGCCACTCTCTGGTACAATCGCCGCGCCTGTCCGGTATCCGGGTACTCCGGGCCGGTACGGTTTTGTGGAATAGTATCCTGTGTCCCGGACCAAAAGAGAGGTAATTCATAATGCGCGCCCTCCTGCTGTTCCTTTCCCATAGGGAAGGATTTAAAAATTTCATCCTTCGATTCAAGATCGTACAGAAAGCCGCCTGGCGATTTGTTGCCGGCGAAACCCTGGACGATGCCATCCGTGCGGTTCGCGAAACCAATAAGCTCAACATCCGCGGAACCCTTGATCTCCTGGGCGAAAACACGCACTCGCGCGAAGACGCTGAGAGATCAGCCGCGGAGGTGCGGGCCATGTTCGACCGTATTCAGGCCGAGAAAGTGGACTGCAACGTATCCGTCAAGCTCACCCAGCTTGGACTGGATCTCGACACCGACTTCTGCCGGCAGAACCTTTCAACCATCGTCCGGAAGGCCGGGGATCACGGAAATTTCGTGCGCGTGGATATGGAGGATCACACCTATACGGACCGGACGCTGAATATCGTCCAGAGCATCCACAAGGAAATGAACAATGTCGGAATCGTGCTCCAGTCCTATCTCTACCGGACCGAAAAGGATCTGCTCGAGCTGCTGAAATCCGGCATCCGGGTGCGGCTGTGCAAGGGCGCCTATCTGGAACCCGAATCGGTGGCGTTCAAGAAAAAAGCCGACACCGACCGGAACTTCGTGAAGTTGACCGGGATGCTGCTGGATAGCGGGCTTTATCATGCTATTGCGACCCACGACGAAGCCATGATCGCCGCGACCCTCCGCCACGCTGCGCAAAACGGGATTGGAAAAGAGCGTTTCGAATTCCAGATGCTCAACGGCGTGCGGCGCGATCTGCAGGTGAAGCTCGCGCGAGAAGGCTACAATGTGAGGATCTACATTCCCTACGGCAGGCGCTGGTATCCCTACTTCATGAGGCGGCTGGCCGAGCGGCCGGCCAATGTGTTTTTCATCCTGAAGAACCTGATGAGGGGTTAGGAATCTCCAGTATTCGAGCTCGGTGGGCTTCTGCCATGTCCCGCATGTCTTCGCGGCAGGTGAAAACTATCAATTGGCGGCGTGCGGATTCCTCAGCGAGCACCTGGAAGGCCTCTGCCATACGGACCCGGTCGTAGGCGGAGCACGGCTCGTCCAGGAGGCTGGGACACGATTCCTCGCCGTCGGCAACCAGATCGAGTATCCCGAAGCGCAGGGCAAGATAGAGTTGATCGCGCGTCCCCCGGCTGAGCGACTCCGCGTTGCGCAAATCTCCGGCTTCGCCTTCACGCACCCACACGTTGAAATCCGGGTCGACCTTCACCTCGCGGTAGCGACCCTGTGAAAGGCGCACAAAACGCTGAGCTACAGCCATGTTCAACTGCGGTGCCAGCACTTCCTGCTGCTCGCGGGATAGGGCCTGGATGGTCTGGACGGCCAATTCCAGGGATTTGCGGTTTTGTTCGAGGCGCCGGAGCCTGGATTCCTCCTGTGCAAGATCCTCTTCGATCTCGGAAGCTTCCCTGCAGTTGTGGAAAGCGTGCCGTACTCTTTCGACCAGGCGCGCGTAATCCTCCCTGGCTGCCGCCAGAAGCCCGGAGATTTTTTTATCCTCGGCTTCGGCTTCATCGAAGGACGGCTCATAAGGCAACAGAAGTGGCCCCGCCGATCCAGCCGGCGAGCCGGCATCCGGGGCGGAGGCCTCCGCCAACGCCGCCGTGGCATCCTTTTGCAGTTCCAGCTCTTTCAGGGCTTCCTTCCACTGATCCAGCGTCTGACTCCCCGCATGGCGCAGAAATTCCCGTAATCGCGCAGCTTCTCTTTCGTTCAAATCGATAAGCCGCCGGCGGCTCTCGCAGCCTTCCCGGTATTTTTCGGGAGATTCCACTCCCGCCTCCGCAAGGATCAAGCTAAGCCGCTGCTCCTTTTCCGCGGCTTCGCGCCGCAGTTCGGCCTCCTGGGCCTGAAGGGCTTCGAGCTTCTGTAGAGATTGGCGATAGGATTCGTCGAGATCGCGGAACTTCCTCAGGTTCTCGCGGAAGATATCCACCTGGGCTTTGACCACTCCGGGAGTGACACTCAATCCTGCCTGCGCCAGCAACACTTGAAGCTTTCCGAATAGCTCAGTGCACTCCGCAGCCAGAGAATCGCGCTGCCCTTCCATTTCCTGGATCCGGGCTTCGAGATCGGCCGCTTTTTGGCGGCGCTGGTCCACCTGCTTGGCTGAGGCAAGGAATTCGTCCATCGAGTCGAAACCCGCTTCCCGCATGGAGGTTTCAATGTCGATCTGGGGTTTCTGTGATTCCTCGCGCACATGGGAGCGCGCAGCCTCGAAGATCGCGATGGCATGCACAATCTCCTTCTCCATCCGGCCGGCCGATGAAGCCGCCACCAAGAAGGACACGGAGCCTGCGGCGAGCAAAGCCGTCAAACCCAGGACAACCCAGCTCGGCAGGATTCCCTGGCCCGCCAATATCCAGGCTGCGAGAAGCACCACAGCCGCAGCTGCGGTTAGAATACCGGCAAGCCGGAGCCGGCGGGCTTTGGTACTCCATCGGGCCAGGATGGACTTCTGCGCCGTGATCTTGTCCGAAATCTGCAGAATTTCCTCGGCGCCTTTGCGCTCTCTTTCGGCCGCCTCCATAGCCCTGGCCTGCCAGTCGATCGACGGGTCGGCAAATGCCGTGCCCAGCCGGCCGAGTTTTTCCCGGGTTTCGCGCATTTCCTCCCTTTGACGGCCGATGAGTCTCTGTGCCTCATCACGGTAGGTGGCCAGCCGCAGGTAACCGACGAACCATCCCGATACCTTGTCGGCCTCGCCGCTGGCCAAAAGCGCGCCATAGCCGGCGAGTGTCTCCCGTGCCGAAGCTGCGCGCTTCAATCCGGCGTCAGCGATGGCAATCTCTTTGCCGATATCCTCGAGGCGCTGGCCCAGGCTTTTCAAAACGCCGGAGGCTTCGTTCACCTCTTCAAGATACTGATCGGGAAAATCGATCCTCCCCGGCGACGACTCGACTTCACGGCGAGTGCTTTCCATTTCAGAAACAAGCTCCTCGAGGAGCCTGACTTCACCCGCAGCTTCACGCCAGCGGGCCCGCGCCAAAGCCGCCCGAGCCTTCCTCAACTTCGTCTCATGAGCAGCAACCTCGGCTCCAAGCCGGCTTCGCTCCTGCAGCCATCCCTCATAATCGCGGCGCTTCTGGTCCAACAGGTTTTTTTCCTCGATCAGCATCTGGATCCGGTCGAGGCATTGCCGGTACGGGCGCGTAGGCGCACGATCCGAACCGACCGCATCGATTTCCGATAGAAGCAGCTGGAGGCTGGTTTGGACGGAGAGATCTTCGGCGCCGGATTGCGCCAGGTTGGCGATCCGATCCCGGAGCGTGGGAGTGCCGTCCAGATCGGCCGCGCGATTTTCACGGATGATCGCGATCGATTCGAACAATTCCTTCGGCAGTCCGAGATGTGTCCGGGCAAACAGCACTTCGCCGTTGCGCTGCTGTTCATAGCTGCGGGTGATTTCCTCCCCGGACGATGTGCGAACGACCACCCGCGCTTCGTCCTTCCCGAAGGTCCGGTGAATTTCGAGTTCCTTCCCACCCGCCAGTCGAAGCCAGAGGTTCCCAGCATAATCCTGGCCGGACCAGGGCCGGAAGCTGTCCACCCACGGATCGAGCCGGCGCTGCAGCTTGTTCTCGGGACGCAGCTGACCGTAAAGCATGGCGATCAGGAAGCGCTGAAGGGTCGATTTCCCCGCCTCATTGGGAGCGAAAACGAGATTTAGCCCCTCGGCAAAATCAAAGCCTGCATCCTTAAGGCGGCCGAAGCCCAACGCATGACACCGCAGGAATATCATCGCAGCCGGACCTCCCTTCCCGCCAGTGCCTGGGTTCCGTAAAGGCGGGCCAGTTCCAGCATCGCGACATCATCCGGCGCAGCCGCTGCCATTTTTTCGTTCATGGTACGCACGAATCGCCCGCACAAGGTATTTTCACGCGCCAGAGCCTCGAAATCGATAGCCGCCTGGGTGCGGTCTTCCCAATGAATATGCAGTGCCGAACCTGCCAGACGTTCGTTCAATTCAACAACGGAAAGGTCGAAACCGGGATCGGGACATCCCTCGAGCCGGATGCGAAGGATCGCATCACGGCCAGGGTTGCCCCCGGGATACTCCCGGATGGCATCAAGGACCTGTTCGCGGGTGGAAAAACCATCGCAGGAAATCGACAGGGTTTTCAAGGGGAACTGATTGCAGGGACGGCTTTCGACCATACAGGGGCCGTTTTCTATCGTTCCAAGCAGGTAGCCGCAAGGCCCTTCCTCCCCCCAGCTGCGCCCTTCGGGGATGCCGCTATACCAGATGACGGTTGCGTCGGACTGATTCGCAACGGGGCGTTGCTGATGATAATGGCCCAGGGCACAATAACCCGCATTTTTGCCTGCAAGATCCGCCGCGACAAAAGGCGCGTGCTGAGCCTTCCCCGGAGGTGAGTTCCCGATATCGGAGCCATGTGCCAGGATGATATTAAAAGAATCCGCCGGCAGCGGGCTCAGACGTTTGAAGATCGGGTCAGGAACATGAGTGCGCCCATATCCGAAACCTGCGATTCTCACCCCGAGACCGGGAAGCTCAACCAGCCGGAAGATTTCTTCCTGGAAGATATGAACATTTTCCGGCCATGATTCCTCGCGATACGGCGAGCCCTGAATGAAGGGATCATGGTTCCCCGGGGCAATGAAAATCTTAATTCTGCCCTCTCTGGAAAACTGCTGCTTAAGGAATTCAACCGTGTCCGGGGTCACCCGGTCATGTTCGAAAAGATCCCCGGCAATCAGAATGAAATCGACCTGAAGTTGGATCGCATCCTCGAGGATCCTCCGAAGCGTCGCTCGGATGGCCTCACGCTTCCTGTGGCCGATCGCTGCCGGGAATCCCGAGGCCGCGAAACTTGTATCCAGGTGAATGTCCGAAGTATGAATAAAGCGAACGGGTCTCATGGCGCGGGATTTCTCGTTTCTGACTTGATGAACGGCCGGCGAATACCGCCGATTATACCTCGATCGCTACCAGGAAACCTGGACGCGCCGCGGCTGCCCCTGGCGGTAATCCTCTACGAGGACGTATCCCTTGTCCTTCCCAAATTGGTAAACATCACGGGTCAGTTCCACATCCATTTTGCAGTAATCCACTACCTTCTGCCGCTGAACCGGATCCCCGGATCGCCACCAGAGAACGCTGTCGGTACCGCTGCCGGTTTTGCCGCGCCCCAGAGTTGCTCGCGCGACCGATTCGAGCTTAACCCTGAAACCGAGTTTCTCCCGGAGGACCACCAGCATATCCAGGCTTTTTTGCCTGAGCGGCTCGACGGAACCGTAGGCGCTGAGAACCTTGAAGTCGAAGTTTTCCCCGTTAAAAGTGACGACGTGCCGGAAATTCTCCGCTTCGGCGAGGAGTTTGGGGACGTCCGGCTCATACCAGACCCTCATGCCGTTGCTTTTATCCCAGGTGACCACGAGGGCAACCATGAATTTGTCAACGGCGCCCCATCCGCCGGCCACCTCATCGCTGAGGAACTGAGTCTCGACATCCAGAACGAGGACGTCGCCTTTGCTGCCGGAAAAATCGAAAGCCAGGTTCTGCATTCCCACCGCCGATGTCTGCCTGCCGCTTCAAGGTGAGTGGCCGGCGAAGCTGTTTCGCGAATTCTCTTTTTATATTTCCCGTGTGCTTCCTGCAAGACAAATCGGCGGCCGGCCTCTTTGGATATTCGCAACTTCACTCCGAGTTCCTGTATCTCCCCTGCTCTCTGGAAACTTGGAGCGCTCAAGAGATTGAACCACAAAGACCACTAAGACCACAGAGCATTATAAACAATAATTTTGCGGTCTTAGTGGACTTAGCGGTTCGATTGATTTTGAGGTCTTTGCCGCAAATTGATGATTCCCGGCGTGTGCAAGTCCAAGTTTCTATTCTCAATAAACCACGCAGCCACGGCAGGAACTCTCAGGTAAAATTGGATGCCGATAAGAACCGGGATCTTTATTCATTGGAGGGGTCCTGGCGTTTTTGGCTTTGAGATAAAAAAGGAGCGAATAAAAATGAATTTTGCCAACTACCTGATTTCGATCATGATTTCTCTGGTTGTGGGTCTCGGCGGATTGCTTCTGGCCTATAAGATTTTCGACTGGTTGTCCCCGAGCCTGAATTTTGAGGAGCAGCTGAGGAACGACAATCGCTCCGTGGCTATTTTTCTCGCCGGCCTCTTCATCGGATTGGGAATATTGCTCGGGAATGCCGTGAAATGAAAAAACTGTTCTGGATCCTGATAGTTTCCGCAAGTGCGCTGGCATCGGTGCAGCAGCCGGATGCGCCGGTTCGGAGTGCCGCCCCGCCGCCCTGGTATTGGGACTCGATCAGGGCTTCGATCCAACGGCACCTGGGCCATCCCTACGTTTGGGGCTCAAGCGGGTTGAAGAGTTTCGATTGCTCGGGATTCGTCTGGCGCGTCTTGGCGGACAGCGGTGTCCTCCTCAAGCGCACTACCGCCCGCAAACTCTACATGTGTTTGCCGCCGTCGGCTGAGGAGTCCAATTATGCTCCCGGGAATCTGGTCTTTTTCGACGATCTGAAGCACTGTGGAATTGTCGAAGATGAGTCGCACTTCTACCACGCAGAGACTTCGGTGGGCACGAACCGTTCAGTATTCAATTCGTATTGGCGTCCGAAAGTGTACGGTTTTCGGGTCATCCCTCAGCCGCCGAGCCCGGCTCAATAGCATCAGCGCCGGTCTCAGGCTTGTCCGAATTGGTCCGGGCATGTCAGATTCAGATCAGTTGCACCGTCTCCTGGTAAGCCGGAATATGAGTCTGCCATTTCAGGCTGCCCCTGATCTCCGATTCCAGGGCTGCGCTCGATTCCGGCTCGCCGTGCACCACAAAGGCACGTTTCGGCGGGTGTTTGAGCGTCCCCAGCCACCGCATGATCTCGACGGAATCCGCATGGCCTGAGAAGGATTCCATGCTGCGAACCTGCGCCCGGACAGGAACATTTTCACCATGGATCTTGATCGACTTCGCCCCGGCCTTCAGCAGCTGGCCTCGCGTTCCGTTGGACTGGTACCCGATAAAAAGCACGGTGTCGCGCGGCTCCGGCAGGCGGAGCTTGAGATGGTGCAAAATCCTTCCGCCAGTGGCCATCCCGCTGGCGGAAATGATAATGGCCGGATACCGCAGCGAGTTGATCCTCTGCGATTCGTCCCGGCTCGGAGCGTAATGGAGATTGGGACAAAGGATGGGGCTTCGGTGAGTCGAGCTGTAAACCGCCCGCGCTTCCTCGTCCATGTCCGCCATGTGCTTGTCGAAGACGGAGCTGACATGTATCGCCATCGGGCTGTCGACAAATACAGGCAGATCGGGAATCTGTTGCCGGGCCTTCAATTCCCGAATGACGTAAAGAAGCGTCTGTGTGCGTCCCAGGGCGAATGCTGGAACCACCAGGGTTCCGCCGCGCTTCGCCGTCTCGTTGATGATGCTGCCTACCTCCTCCATGGTGTGCTCCGGAGGATGCACCCGGTTCCCATAGGTGGATTCCACCAGCAGGTAATCCGCCATGTCCATCGGCGTCGGATCGCGCAGAATCAGAGCGTTGTAACGGCCGAGGTCGCCGGAAAAGACGATTCGGACCGGCCGTTCTTTACGGATCCGGACATCCAGCAGTGCCGATCCCAGGATGTGGCCGGCATCGCGGAAGGTGACCGTCGTATTCTCATCCAGTTTCAGTTCCTCGTCATAGGGGACGGTTCGCAACAACTGAATCGCCCTTTGAGCATCTTCGAGGGTGAATAGCGGAAGGGCGGGAGCGTGTTTACTGAACCCCTTTTTGTTGGCGAATCGTGCGTCCTCCTCTTGCAGGTGGGCCGCATCCAGCAAGCTGATTTCGCAGAGATCCCGGGTCGCAGGCGTCGTCCAGACCGGCCCGGAAAACCCCTCCCGCGCCCAGACCGGGAGCAGGCCGATGTGATCAATGTGAGCGTGGGTCAGGAGCATCTGATCCACGGAAGAGGGCCTGACAGGCGGAGGCGACCAGTTAAGCAGACGCTGCAGCTTGATTCCCTGGAACATCCCGCAATCCACCATGAAACGAGATTTTCCCGTGTCGACGAGGTACTTGGAGCCGGTCACGGTCCCGGCCGCACCTAGAAACTGTATGCTGGTCATGGGACTGAGTCTGTGGCAATGTGAAATGCTTGTCAAGCCTCCCCCCGGCCGAAAGCTTCTTCTTGATATCTTCGAAGTCCTGGAGGCTTTGCGGTGAGTTATTATTGAGTTTTTAAATGGCATCACCACCATCCAACCCAAGCAGATTGCAACGCATGGAAGATAAAAAACGAAACCTTTTATCCGAGCTTAAAACACGCGGGAACGCTCCACCGCCTCAAGGACGGGCTGCGAAGTGGTTTTTCCACGGCGAATCTCTCGAAGAAAAACACGCTCGCCTGGCCTCACACCCCTGGTACTCGGTGCTGTGGCTTACCGGGGTGGATTACTTTTCCACGCTGGGATACCAGCCCGGCCTGGCACTGCTGGCAGCCGGCGCCATATCTCCGCTGGCGACCACGATCCTGGTCGCGGTCACCCTGTTCGGAGCCTTGCCGGTTTATTCGCAGGTTGCCGCGCGGTCTTATGCCGGCCAGGGTTCCATCGCGATGCTCGAACATCTGCTCCCCGGATGGAGCTCGAAGATCTTCGTTTTGATCCTGCTTGGCTTTGCCTCGACCGACTTCGTCATCACCATGACACTCTCCGCAGCCGATGCGGCCCAGCATGCGGTTGAAAACCCCTTTCTTGCGCCCTACCTTCACGGCCACCAGGTCGGTGTGACGCTGGCGCTCCTCTCCTTGCTGGCGCTCGTCTTTCTGAAGGGCTTTTCTGAAGCCATAAACCTGGCAATGGCCGTCGCTGTTCCCTATATTCTGCTCAATTGCATGGTTCTTGCCCGCGGTGTTTTCGAAATCTTCCGCCATCCAGAAGCTCTGGACCGGTGGAGCGCCGCATTGACGCTCCGAGGGGACTGGACTTCACTCCTGCTGGCTTCGGCGCTGGTTTTCCCCAGGCTTGCGCTTGGAATGAGCGGGTTTGAAACTGGCGTATCGGTCATGCCCCTGATCAAGGGAAGTCCCGAGGACACGGGCAGCCCCCGCCCTTCGGGTCTGATACGATCCACCCGAAAGCTTCTGATTGCCGCCGCCGGAATCATGAGCGTTCTTCTGGTTGTCTCCAGCTTCATCACGGCGCTTCTGATCCCGGAAGCCGCTTACCAGGTAGGAGGACCTGCCAGCGGGCGGGCAATCGCTTACCTGGCTCACCAGATGCTGGGGGAAGCCTTTGGATCGGTCTATGATTTCTGCACCATTTTGATCCTGTGGTTTGCCGGCGCTTCAGCGATGGCGGGATTGCTCAGTCTCATCCCCAGGTATCTGCCGCGGTTCGGGATGGCTCCGCGATGGGTCGCATTGACCCGCCCTCTGGTTCTGATTCTCTTTGTGGTTGACGTCATCGTAACATTGGTTTTCGACGCCAAAGTCGAAGCCCAGGGGGGCGCCTATGCCACGGGTGTGCTGGTCCTGATCCTCTCGGCTTCGGTGGCAGTCTCCATAGCCTTCTGGCAGGAAGCCGGAAAAGCGGCAGTCGGAACCGCAGCGAAAACCCGGGCTCTGAGCTTATTCTTCTGGGCAGTATCAGCGGTTTTTGCCTACACCCTCGTCGACAATGTTATTGAAAGACCTGATGGCGTCATCATCGCATCCTTTTTCATCCTGGCCATTATCGTCACCAGCGCTGTCAGCCGCGCCTGGCGATCCATTGAGCTCAGGGTGAGCAGGATCCACTTCGCCGACCAAGCTTCGATCGATGCGTGGCATCAGATACAAGGGAAAAGGGTCCACCTCGTGCCGCTTCGCACACCATCGGCAATCCATCGCAAGAAGAAAGCGCTGGAGATTCGGAACTATTACCGAATAAAAGGGCCGATCGCTTTCATTCACGTCGCGCTGATGGACAACCGCAGCGAATTCACTTCACCGCTAGAACTCAAAATCACCTACGAAGGGGAAAACTACGTCATCGAAGCCAAAGGCGCCATTTCCATAGCCAACAGCATCGCCTACATCAGCGAACTGATAGACCCGATCAGCATTTTTCTCGGGTTGACGAGGCGGAACCTGATCACCCAGTCGCTGCGATTCCTACTTTTGGGGGAAGGGGAGACCGGGCTGATGGTTTACGCCATTCTGCTAAGCTATTGGAAATGGACGCCCGAAGAGGACGTCCGGCCGCTGATTTTCCTGATGAGTGAATAGAGCGCAGACCGGACCAAAAAAGGAACGCCCGTGCGTATCCACCGCGAGCGGCGAATACGCACGGGCGTTGACTCAAAAACCAGGAGAACTTCACCAACCTTGAGCGCGGCGGCGGGAAAAGATCCGCATGCGCTCGCGAACCCGGCTCGGCTTGGCGACGGGCGTCAGCCGCTACTTCTTTCCGATAAGCCCTTCAAGCTCTTTCTGCGCTTCCCAGACCTCGCGCAGTGTCGACCCGGCCAGGAATTTGGCGTCGCTGTACTGGCCGTTCTGGAGCTGGGTTCCCACTTTTGCGATTTTTTCTTCAGCCGTCTTGCAGGCTTCTTCAAACTCTTTGCGCTTGGCGGCAGGCAGCTTCTTCCCTTCGGCCTCCAGGGTGTCTTTCAAGGCCTTGCAGCGCTTTTCGGCGGTTCCCTTGGTTCCCTCGATTTCCTGAATCGCGGCGGCGCGTTTGCCCTTGGCCTGCTCACGAGCCTTCTCAAAATGGCCTTTTGCTTTCAGCAGAGCCGTGGAGGCTTCCCCCCATTTTTCTTTGTCGAGAAGAGACTGGGCAGCTCTCCAGTCTTCCTCGCCGGTCTTCCACTCGGTGGGCGCGAACTCTTCGGCGTGTTCGGCCTTGGCCTGATCCATGGCCGCCTGGGTCTTTTCGATCGAATCAACCGGCTTGCCGGCGCAGGCGAAGGCGAAAAATACGAGCGTCAATATGAGGCAGAAATAACAAAATCGCGAGAACTTCATAGCAGCCTCCGGAAATTCCAGCATCCGTCCCGATGGAGGCGGAAAACATGCCGGATCATAAATTGTATTCACCCCGGGCGTTCCAAACCAGACCGGGATAATCCTGGCCATTCAATCTGCAAACATGCCTTGTTTACAATCCTATATTCGCCCCTTCGAGCCGGAAATGTCAACGATTCTGAGTTCGATAATGAGATTCCCCTAACAGTCCATTTTGGACCGCTAAGTCATCATGAGGTTTTTCGAAAACATGGACTTCCCCAAAAATGTCGTATGATGGGGTTCGATGTGTTCAAAAAGGCTGTCGAGTGGCCCGGGAATAGGTTTGGAGGAAATGCTCGTGGCAAAAACTTGCGCCCGCTGGTGCGTTGTCTCCCGCTGCATTATCGGCACGATTCTGTTCTCCGCTGTTTGCCTGCCCCTGTCCTCCATGGTGGACAAACTGAGTCTCGAGGAGCTGATCGCCAGGCACCTGGAATCCATCGGCACCGCCGAAGCCCGCGCCGCCGCCAAAAACTATGTGGCGAACGGAACGGCGCAGGTGACCTTCCACATGCCCAACACCGGCCAACTCGAAGGGAGCGGCAGCCTGCTGTCGGACGGGAAAATGATGCGCATAGCCTTGAAGTTCGGCGCCGGCGACTGGCAAGGGGAGCAGTTGGTTTTTGACGGCAAAAATGTCGATGTGGGCCAGCTCAAGCTTCGGGTACGCTCCTATCTGTCGCAATTCGTATTCGATTACGGTGTGCTGATGAAAGAAGGATTAATGTGCGGAACCATGACCACGGCATGGCCTTTTTTGGATCTGGCGGGGAGACAGCCTAAACTGGATTACACGGGTCTAAAAAAACCGGAGGGGAAGCCCCTTCATGAGATCAAGTATAGGGCGAAAAAAGACAGCGGCGATGTGCAGGTGGCACTCTATTTCCATCCTGAGACCTTCCGGCACGTCTACTCCGAATACCGTTTAATCGTGCGAGCCATGTCGGTCCAGGGGAAAGATGAGATGGGGAAAACCCTACCGGACACCTCCGCCCAAAACGATGCGTATTACAAAATACAGGAGTGGTTCGACGATTTCAGAGCCGTCGATGGGCTGAATCTTCCTCACAGCTATAGGATGATTTTCAACCGCCGGGGTTCGGGGCAGGCAGTGATTTTTGAATACAAGATTGCCTTGAGCCAGGTCCTGCACAACCAGTCGATCGATCCAAAAGCATTCGTGATTCAGTAAATCCGCAGCTTTGGTCGAGACTATGACTGCTATCCTTGAAGCATATCCATGAATAATGGACGGCGACGTTCAACTTCCGCAATGCTCAGTGATCCCGACCCCTCAAATAAAAAGGCGGAAGCGACCATAGCTGGCTGCCTCCGCCTGTTGTTTTTCAGTTAGCTGACCGCCTAAAAGTTTACGGTGAGAATAAAGTTGATGATGCGCGGACTGCCCCTGTAACTGCTGATCCGGGTAAAGTTGGCATCATCGAAAATCGCACTGGAGAAGGAGAAATTGGTATGGTTGAAGGCGTTCAGGAAGTTGACCTTCAAATCAACACTCCTGCGCTCCATAAAGTAGGTGCGCTTGGTTATGCTGAAGTCGAACTGCGTGTACCAAGGGCCGGTGATGTTGTTCCTGGGCATGTTCCCGAGCGACCCCGGCAACGGCGCGCCGAGGAGACCTTCCTTGAGCGTGGCGCTGGTCAGTTTGCCAGTGGTCGGGCTGGTAGTGATGTTCAGCAGGTTCGGGTCGATGAAAAAGACGCCCTGCGCGGTTTTGTAGACTCCCATGGAATCCCGGAGCTTTTCAAAGCTCGTCCCTGTCAATTGGGCCGGATTGAGTCCCGGGTTGAAGCTATTATAAGTGGAACGATTCGAGTAAATGGATACCGGACCTCCGGTCTGCCAATTGATGATGCTGCCCACCTGCCAACCCTCGACGATCTTGCGCAGAGGGGCGAATCCGCCGCTCAGCCATCGCCGGCCGGTGCCGATCGGCAGTTCGTAAATGAAATTGGTGATGAACCGGTGGGTCTGGTCGAAGCTCGCCCGGTGCTTATCCAAGCTGACGTTGCGCAGGGTCCGGGGCGACTCCAGAGTGCTCTGGCTCCCCTCGCTGTCGGTCAGGGCCTTGCTGAAGGTATATCCCGCCTGCAGGTAGAGGCCGTGCGACATGCGCTTGCGCAGCTCGATCTGCATGGAGTTGTAGTTGGAGAACGAAGAATTCGACAAAGCACGGGCGGACGCCGCGTTCGGATTGGCCACGAAGAAGTTGGGCGTGAGATTGGCCCGGTTCGCCTTGTAGGTTGGGCTGAACGCCAATGTGTTGGCGGTCGCTCCGATGTTGGCCAGATTCAGGTTGTTGACGAAGGTGGTGTTGCTGAACCCGCTGCTCGCAGGCAGTCCGTTAAACAGAGTTGTGAAGGTTGGCAATGGAACCTGCCCCGCCAGTCCATTGTTGGCGAAAGTGTTCCCTTTTCCATTAGCTATGTTGATGTCGAGGTTCTTCTTAGCCCCATTCCATTCGTTCAAGAAACCATTTTCAAAAATATTGGTTTCATTGATATCGATCGCCCGGAAAATTTTTATGGCATGGTTCCCGACATAACGGGCTTCTACAACCCAGCCCTTCTTGATCTCCCTCTCCATTCCGATCGACCACTGCTGTACATAAGGTGTGCGCAGCTTCGGATCGTAGCTCACCATGATGGCACCCGAGTTCAAGGCAAGATTGTCCGCATCGGTGGTCGGCATCTTGAAGATCGGCGTCTGAACGGGGACTCCCGACGAGGTCAAAACTCCCGTGGGCACGTTGTTGGCAGCCGATTGATTCAAGCCCGGGTTGGCCACGGCATTGGTGACCACCGTCCAGCCATCCTGCAGGTAGCTCATGGAGTAACCCATGCGGATGGAGCTCTGTCCATCCTTGCCGAAGAGATACCGCATGGGTCCCGACTGGAATATAGGCTGGTAAGCGACGCCGAGAAACGGGGCATAATTGTTGAAATCGTTGTTATAGAGCTTTTTCCCGGTGTCTCCGTTGACGAAATCGATAGGCTGCGGCGCCTTACCCTTCAGTGAACCCGGATTGAACAGGTTTCCGTTGCCCGAGATGCCATAAAGGCCTTCGACCGTGTTCACGGGCTGAATCACAAGGCCATGCCTCTCGTAGGGCACACCCTGCCATTCCCAGCGCAGACCGTAGTTGACCGTCAGGTTCCGCCGAACCCTCCATTCATCCTGAAGATATAAGGCCAGCATTCGCTGCCTGTAGACTCGCGAGTTTGAAGCGCCAGGGACAAATCCCGATGTCGGGCTGGTGACATTAAAGCTCTGCGATCCGCTGCCCAGGTTCCCGGTAAGATCAGCGTAGATGTCACGCGCCCGATTGGCAATTCCAGTACCGGTCGATCCGGCCGGCAGATTGGGGAACGAAGAATTCACGATACCGTCAGGATTGGCCGAGTTCGTCCCGAGAGTTACGGTTGACCAGATGCCTGCATCGTTGTATGTGATGGCTGACAAGGAGGTTTGATCCATCCCCATCCTGAAAGTGTGTTTTCCACGGATCAATGCGAAATTGTCCAGGAACTGATACACCAGTGAAGTGCGCCCCTGAGACATGAAGGTGTTGTCGGGCGTTTGCGGACGATACGCTGTGCCCGCCGCGGCTGAGGCGAATACGGTGTAATACGGATTCTTAGGATTACTGTCGCGCAGGAAACCTACAGGCGCACGCTGATGCCCGAAGCGTGCTTCATTGGTCATGCGGGGGCCGAAGCTGGAATGGATGGCGACCGCCATTAAGGTACGGGCGGAGGATTGGAACGCATCGATACCCCCGGGGAACGGGGCTTCAAGGCTGTTGAATGTGTCGGGTTTGAGCAGGAAATCAGCCTTGTTATAGACGAATTCCAGCTTGTGAAATCCCCATTTCTGGCTGTGAAGCAACTCCTGGTCAAAACGCCCGACGAATTTATCGCTTGGATCGGACCCGCTTACATTGAATCGCCACCCGGCCGTGTTGAGACCATCGCCGACTTCTGTGTTGTTTGGCAGCGGCGTGGGGTTGAGCATCCCGGATGTGATTGAGTTAATCGTTTTTACGTTGCCGATCGTCATCAGATTGACGGTTTGCATCTGGCCATCGGAGCCGGTATAGCGGAACAGACCTTTCCTGGCCTGATCGGTTAAGACTATCCGATTCCGTGTCGCGGAGAAGTTCTCGCGGAAGGCCTCGTAGGAGAAAAACCAGAAGCTCTTGTTCCGGCCGTTGTAGACCTTCGGTATCCAGAGCGGGCCACCCACCGCAAGTCCCACCCAGTTCTGCAACTCATGGGTTTTGGGTGTGGCCGAGGTGTTGTTGAAGAAACTGTTGGCGTTCAGGACATCGTTGCGATGCTGCCAGAATACGTTGCCGCGCAGTTCGTTGGTCCCTGATTTGGTTACCATGCGAACCTGGGCCACGCCGCGGCCGGAGTCGGAACCAACCGTACCTACGGTCACGCTGAACTCCTCGGTGGAGGAGAGCGATGGAGCGGTAAGAGCGAAGAACGAATCCGTTTTCACGAAGTTGTCCATCGCGTTGATCCCGTCCTGGGTGACATTGGTCGCGGATCCTCGCAGGCCGCCAACCGAAGCAGTGCGGGTGTTATCGCCGGTTACCGCAATCCCGATCTGCAGCCGAGCCAGATCGACCGGGTTCCGCGTGGGAAGCGGAAGGTCTGCCACCTGGCGGGTGTTAACCACATTGGTCAGGGTCGCGCTGACGGTGTTCACATCCTGCTGGGCTTGTCCCGTAACCACCACCTGCTCCGCAGCGCCACCCACCTCCAGTTTTACATTAACAATAGCCGGCTTTCCGACTTCAACAACAATGCCGGTGACTTCAACTTTCTTGAATCCCGCCACCTGAGCGGTCAGAGTATAGGCACCCAAGTCTATCGAAGGAAAAGCATACCCGCCCTGGCTGTCGCTGACCGCAGTGGCTTCTTCGCCCGTGGCGACATTTTTTATGGTTACCGAGACGCCTGGAACCAACGCCGCGGACTGATCCTGTACCGACCCCCTCAGGCTGCCTCGGACCGACTGTGCGATCGCTGGAACGCCTATTGCCGCGAGCGCAATGGCACAAAGAGTCCACACTCGAAAACGATCGGAAAAAATCATGACTTTCTCCTTTAATAACTTACAGATACCAGGCATTCGCCAAAGCTTTGGGGAAGTCCCTTCTGCTGTTGCGACTTGTGACGAAATGATCAAGGCGCCAAGATCAGCATCATTACGAGAAGCGATTGAATAGTGAGCGTACGAAGCAGGGAATCAAACACCTCAGGCTGGAAAGGCCATCGGTTTTCCCTCGACCCGCTGGAACCGCGCAACACGAAAATCCATCGACTAATGTTGCCTTAGTTGAGCGGTAGACTGCATCAACATCTCTGCACAAGTCAATAAGAATTCAAAGGTTGATTAAAAGTCTTGATCATTGGAGATTCCCGACTGCGATCTATGTGGGTCTGGGCTTCCTTGTTGACGGTGTCTATAATGCCAGCCTGGAGCAAACATGTCCTCAATTGCAGCGAGTGAGATCGAGAAGATTCTACGGGAAAGCTTTGGATTCTATGAATTCCGCCAGGGCCAACGCGAATTGATCGAAGCGGTTCTCGCCGGCCGTGATGCTTTGGGTGTTCTCCCCACGGGAGGGGGTAAATCCCTCACCTACCAACTTCCCGCCGTCTTGCTCGAGGGATTGACGCTCGTGGTCTCTCCCCTAATCGCCCTGATGAAAGACCAGGTGGACGCCTTCAACCGGCGAGGCGGTAGGCGGGCCGTGGCCATCCATTCGAACCAAACTTCCGCAGAAACCCGCGACGCCGTCGCGCGGGCTGAGAACGGGAAGGCGGCGCTGCTCTACGTGGCCCCGGAGAGATTTGAATTTGCCGGATTCCGCGAGAAGATCCTGGCACTGAAGCCCAGGCTGTTCGTCGTGGACGAGGCCCACTGTGTCAACCAATGGGGCTTTGATTTCCGCCCCTCCTACCTGGCCCTCGCCGGGATGGCGCAGGCCCTGCGGCCGGCACCCATACTGGCCTTGACCGCAACGGCCACCCCCTCCACGCGGAATGAAATAATCGGCCGGCTCGGCCTCTCCCGGCCGCTGATCTGCGTGGCGCCCTTCGACCGCCCAAACCTGCGGTTCGAGGTGCACGATTGCAGCCCAAACGAAAAAATGCGCCGCCTGCTCCGAATCCTCAAGGAATCCTATGACAGCGGTTCGCATATCGTTTACGTGGGGCGGCGCAAAGACGCCGACGACATCGCCGCGCAATTAAATGCGGAGCGGTTAGGTGCGGTTCCCTATCACGCCGGAATGAACGGCGACGACCGGCGCCGGGCTCAGGAATCGTGGCTTTCGGGCAAGAAGCCGATCACCGTGGCCACGGTCGCTTTCGGCATGGGGATCGACAAACCGGATGTCCGGACCGTGGCGCACTATCAGCACCCGTCCTCGCTTGAGGCCTACTATCAGGAAGCAGGCCGTGCCGGCCGAGATGGGGCCCCGGCCCGGTGCATCACCCTTTTCAGCAGCAAGGACGTGGCTCTTTCGCATTTTTTCCTGCGGAACCGATACCCGTCGCCCGAGGATGTACACCAGCTGCTCACACTGGTTTCGCCGCAGGGCACAACACTCGAAGGAATCCGCAACGTGCTCGGCACGCTCAGCGATGAGCAGATCAACATGGCCCTGTGGGTCCTGCAGGAACAGGGGAAGGTGTGGCGGGACGAAGAAGGGCTGCTCAAAAGGAAAGAAATGAGATTCCCCACCCATCTCTCCCTGGGCGCGCTTTTTGCCCGCAAGCGGGCCGATTACAAACGCCTGGAAGAGGTCCTCGCCTATTGCGAGGATTTCACTTGTCACCGCCGGCACCTGCTGCGCTATTTTGGGGAAAAGGTCGATATAGATTTCCGCTGCGGCAACTGTTCGGCCTGCAGCGGAGGCACCGCGCGCCTCGGTGCTGAAGCGGCTGAGGATGAAGCGGCCCGAATCTTGCAGCTCAACCGGGAGGCCCTTGAATCGTCAGGGCCGCTCAACGCCAAAACCCTCGCCCAGTTTTTTGCCGGCAGCCATGGCAAGCGGATCCCGCAGGAGTGGCACAAGCTTCGAGGATACGGGGCATTCCAGGGGACCCCCGCCTCCCAGCTGCAGAACCTGGCCGCCCGGGCACTTGTGCGCCCGGCCGAAATCCCAGAAACAGGCGGGCAGCTGCGCCTTAAACGGGTGGAACCCACTGCTGTCAAAGCGGTGCCCGAGCCGGTGATGATAGCTCCGCATTACCGGCCCACCCCGTCACTCGAGGCGATGAAAGAGAGGAAGGTAGAAAGAAAGTCGGGCCTGGCAATTTTGGGATTGCTCCAGGAGTCCGGCATCGGGTTGCCGCCGGTAGGGCTTGCCCATGCCTTGATCGGGGCAGCGCGATCCGACTTCGTGCTGGAAAACCCGGCTCTTCAGTCCTTGAAGCATTTCGGCGCGGAACGGGGCCGTGATTTCGTGGACGTTCTATTCGACATACTGGCCATGAAAGCCAAAGGATTTTTGATCGAATCGGCGGGGCATCCGGGCCGATTGGGACTTCATGACTCAGGTAAAGCCGTGCTGAAATCGAAAACCCAGGGGCACTCCCGTACCGGCCCAGATTAGGCCATGCCTCCCATCTGGAAATCATGTGGTCCGGGATTTATCCCGGACATGATCCTCTCCCAGGCGTGTTCTCACATCCTTCAGGTTCAACCTTTCCGCTGTCGTTTTCACTCCCGCAGATTTTCCCTGCAAAAAATTGAAAATTCGGAAAGCTGAAGAACCTTTTGCCTGATTCCGCCGATGAAACCAGCCGGGCTGAAGCCCGGCCCTGGAGTTTATACATTTCCCTCATCCAAGCTCTTCCTGAAATCAGGTGGCAGCCAATCTGGAATGCGAGATCTTCATGCTCTCTGGGTCGGTGCCGTTTATCTTTTGGCGATGTGCGAGCCAATAGATTTTTCATTGGCGCTGCAAAGAATTTTCTCATTAAGTATATCGGGCGGTCGAAAATATCAATGCCGGGGATCCTGCCCGAAATCCATTCAGCACCTTGTTATAGCGGGGAGCGATGTGCTTTTGAGCGCCGAAGGCGCGTTCCATACCAGCCCGGGGCAACGCCCCGGGGAATGATAAAGGTGATAGGAGAAGGGCTGAAAGCCCGCCCCATGGAGGTATTCATGCCGTAATCCTTGAGCCTGGTGATTATCCATCTCATTTTCGGCACGAAGGGACGTTTCCCCTGCCTGCCTCGATCCATTCGTTCCCGCCTGCATGCTTATCTCGCTGTTTTGGCGCGCAAAAAAGGCTGCGAGGCCTATCGGGCGGGCGGTACGGCAGATCATGTTCACATCGTCCTCCGGCTCGCCCGAACAGTAGCAGTTGCAGAATTGGTGGAGAAACTTAAAACGTCCTCATCGATGTGGCTGAAAAAACATCGTTCTGAGTTGGGGCAGATTGCATGGCAGCACGGATACGGGGCTTTCTCAGTTGCACCGGGAGAGCTCAAGGCGATGGTGGAATACATAGAAAATCAGGAGGAGCATCATCGGATAAAGACATTTCAGGAGGAATATCTGGAGTTATTGAAAGAAACTGGGGTGGAATACGACGAACGATATCTGTGGGATTGATCTATGAGGCGGGCTTACAGCCCTTTCCCCATCCGGTTGCGATTTCCCGGGGCGTTGCGCCGGGCTGGTATGGAACACGCCTTTGGCGCTCCATCTTAAAGGTATTGATAAAGCTTTACCCGCCATAATGTATAAACTCCAGAGCCGGGCTGAAGCCCGGCCCCACATGGAAAAAAAGGAAGAGCACCCCGCTTGGAGGTCAGAATGCGAGGCTGGTCCGGGGTTACCAATCCAATCCGCCCCCCGAGGGAATTACATGGATTGCAGATTACTGTTTGGGTAACATGATCCGCAGTGTTTCCCGGCCGACGGAAACAACCGAAGGCGGACCGGATAATTCCGTGGAGAGAATAAAGTGGAGGAGCCGACCCGGAGCGAAGGCGAGCTGGATTTCGAAGAGATTCCCCTGCCCCCCCTGCTCCAGAAGATCGCGCAAGGCGAAACCGCAGCCATGATCGACCTCTACGATCTTACCAGCCGGATGCTTTTCGGGCTGGTGGTGCGGATCCTGCCGGACAGAAACGCCGCTGAGGAGGTGCTGCTCGACGCCTATTCCCAGGTGTGGCGCAGGGCCGGGGACTTCAATCCCCGAAGCGGAAGCGCCAGTTCGTGGCTGGCAGCCCTTGTGAGAGCCCGCGCCATCGACCGGTTGCGCACGGGAAAAATGGTTCCCCCGAATATCGGCCTTTCCGATCCGGGCATAACGCGAGGGGAAGTGGTCGACGAGGATGCCAGGTCTCCGGTATCCACTGAGTGGAGAAACCTGGTCCGCACTTCGCTCGAATCACTTTCGCCCGAACAGCGGCAAGTGATCGAACTGGCTTATTATGGCGGACTGAGCCACAGCGAAATCGCGGTTAGGATCGGCCAGCCGCCGGCGGCGGTCAAAATCAGGCTCAAGCTGGGCATGCTCAAACTTGGCGACCTGCTCCGCCCGGTGCTTCAGGGCTTTCGCTAAACAGCAACCGCAAGGAGGATTTGAGTCTTGCTGCACGAGAAAGCAACGGAAGAGGTCCACGAACGGGCCGTTTTATATGCGCTCGGCTCCATGACTCAGCTCGAAGCCAGGTCTTTTGAAGCGCACCTTCAGGAGGGCTGCCCGGCTTGCCAGACCCTGGTGAAGCACTTCACCCGAATCACGGAAGGATTGGGCTTCGCCGTGCCGGATGAAGAGGTGCCGGCATATCTGCGCGACCTCCTCTCCGCCCGCATCGAACGTGAGCCCAAGTCTCGTCCGCCGCGCCCCGAGCCGGTCGCGGCTCACGGCGAATCCGATGCCGGCACTCTGTTTTCGGCTCCCCGGCAACCGGCGTCGGCGGCACGGCCGCCTGTGTTCCTACCCTGGGCCATAGTGGTTTTCGCCGCCATTGTGGCGGTTTTCTTTTACCTTAACTGGAAAAACGCCGAGAGCCGGGTGATCTCCGGAATAGCCGCGGAAAAGGCAAAAACCTCCGCCGCCTTGGCCGAAGCGGAAAAAATCAGGACCGCAGCGCAGCTGACCCAGAGCAAATCGCCAGCGTCCGACGACTTCATGGCCGCGCTGGCCGGCGGGAGTTACCAGGCATCGGCGCTGCGCTCCCCGCAGGCCGGGATTGCCGCCTCTCTAGCCCTGTTCACCGACGTGCGGAAGCGTCAATGGATCCTCGTCGGACAGCTCCCCCCCCGATCGAGGGGAAGGATTACCAGGTCTGGTTGATGGCCCCAAAGGAGAAGATCAGCGGCGGCCTCCTCGAACCTTCTTCCTCCGGTCCGTATTTCAAAATCGTTCCATTTCCCGCCGCCGGGTCGGCAGTGACTAGTGTGGTTGTCACCATCGAGCCAAAAGGCGGATCACGCCAGCCCACCGTGCGCGCATTTTTGATCGGCAAAATCGGTTAGTACAGCGGCGGGAGGGTTGCGGTTGGCCGCGCGCAATAATCGCAGGCGACGGAGATACTCGTCCGTATATATGCGCTCGTGGGAGTCTCTATCGGGAGTTGCCACGCCCTATCGTCGCTCCCAGGCCCGCGGGGTGTTCGGACAAGGTGAAATTTGCTTGACCGCAAGTTCCCATTCCCCGAATATCAGGCAAACGCTCATTCTTGGAGCAGGAGGCCCTCCATGGACGATCAGAATAGGATTTCCAGGCGTGACGCCCTATTGTTAGCCGGAGCAAGTCTGGTAGCCACACCCCTCCCGTGCCATTCGCGGGTGAACCGGAACCCGCAAAGCAGCCCGGCCGGCAAGATTAAGCAGGCGTTCGCGCGCTGGTGTTACAAGGACATCCCGCTGGATCCTCTCTGTCGGGACGCCGCGGCGATGGGCCTCCGAGGGGTCGATCTTGTGGGGCCTGATGACTGGCCGGTTCTGAAGAAACATGGGCTGATATGCACCATTACCGACGGGGCCGGCACGATTAGGGACGGCCTCAACCGCAAAGAAAATCATGACAAAATGGAGCGCGCCTTCCGCGAGTCGATTCCCAGAGCGGCGGCAGCCGGGCTTCCCAATGTTATTACTTTTTCCGGAAACCGGAGGGGGCAGTCCGATCAGGAAGGCCTGGAAAACTGTGTTATCGGGCTGAACCGAGTGAAATCGATCGCTGAAGAACACGGGGTGACAATTTGCCTCGAGCTGCTCAACAGCAAGATCGACCATCAGGATTACCAGTGCGATCACACCGCCTGGGGGGTGGAGGTGGTGAAGAAAGTTGACTCGCCGCGGGTCCGGCTTCTCTACGACATCTACCACATGCAGATCATGGAAGGGGATGTCATCCGCACGATCCGCCAGAACATACGCTGGATCGGTCATTTCCATACCGGGGGTGTGCCGGGGAGGAACGAACTGGACGACAAGCAGGAACTCAACTGGCCGGCGATCATGCGGGCGATCGTTGAGACTGGCTATTCAGGATACGTGGCCCACGAATTCGTGCCGACCCGGGATCCCATGCAATCCCTTGCGGCTGCGGTCAAACTGTGCACGGTATAGCGGCCGGAGCCGGCTGCTGAAGCCGCGTGTCAATCCGGGACACACCACTTCCGTATGGCGACAGCTGATTCCTCGAGCTCGCGCCATTTGAGATACAGACATCGATGCGGGCTTCCTCGAGGCTCCAAGTCCAAGGCCCGGGAGAGAGGTACCCGGAGTTTCCTCCAGGCATCGAGCCTTGGGCTTGGAACCTCGAACACTAATGGGTTAAGGATACACTTCCGCACGACACTTGGCACTTTAAAACAGCGATAAACACCGCTATCCTTTGGTCTTCATAAAATACCCTTTTCATCGGAGGTTTCCCGGAATGTCCGTCTACAATCCCCATGATATTGAGCCAAAATGGCAGCAATTCTGGGAGCAGAATCGCACCTTCGGCACACAGGAAAGCCGATCGAAGCCAAAGTTGTTTATATTGGACATGTTCCCCTACCCTTCGGGAGAAGGCCTGCACGTGGGGCATCCCCTCGGCTACACCGCGACGGACATGTACTCCCGCTTTCAACGGATGCGAGGATTCAACGTCCTGCACCCGATGGGCTACGATTCATTCGGCCTGCCCGCGGAACAATATGCCATTCAGACCGGAACTCATCCGAGGATCACGACCGAGAAGAATATCGCCAATATCCGGCGGCAGATCAAGAGGCTGGGTTTCAGCTACGATTGGGAACGGGAGCTGGCAACAACCGATCCGGAGTATTTGCGCTGGACCCAGTGGATTTTCCTGGCCCTGTTCGACACCTGGTACGACCCCGACTTTGCCTGGACCCGTCCTGACGGCAAGCCGGCACGAGGCAAGGGCCGGCCCATTTCCGAACTCCCCATCCCCGATGACGTCCGGGCGAAAGGAGAAGCCGAAATGCGCCGCTATCAGGACTCTTTTCGACTGGCCTACCAGTCGGAATCGCCGGTGAATTGGTGTGCGGAACTCGGTACGGTGCTCGCCGACGAAGAGGTGATTAACGGTCGCTCGGAGCGCGGCAACCATCCCGTGCAGCGCATCCCGCTCCGGCAATGGATGCTGCGGATCACAGCTTATGCCGACCGGTTAGTGGAGGACCTGGACGACCTGGATTGGCCGTCCGCCATCATGGAAATGCAGAGGAATTGGGTCGGCCGGAGCGAAGGAGCGGAGGTCGACTTTTATGCAGGCATGCCGGGCCCCGATTACGAGGCGTGGGCGGCGGCACAAAAGGGAACTGGTTTCCCTTCCGTCCCCGGGCCCGATTCCATCAGGATTTACACGACTCGTCCAGATACTCTTTTCGGGGCTACCTACATGGTGCTGGCCCCGGAACATCCGCTGGTCGACCGTCTGACAACCCCCGCGCAACTGCCCGAGGTCAGCGCCTATCGGAACAAGGTGGCAGCGATGAGCGAGGAAGACCGCATTGCGGGGCGGGGCGAAAAAAGCGGGGTCTTCACCGGTGGATTCGCCACGAATCCACTGACGAACGAAGCGATTCCGATCTGGATCGCCGATTACGTCCTGATAAGCTACGGGACTGGCGCCATCATGGCGGTACCGGGACACGATCAGCGCGATTTCGAATTTGCGGTGAAGTTCCAACTCCCCATTCGCGCCGTGGTCCAGCCCCCGGGAGATTGGCTGGCAAGGATGGGTGCTTCCCCCTCTGATTACGCCGCTCGAATCAGCTTCCTGAAAGAGGCTTATGTCGATGAGGGCATGGGCATGCAATCCGAAGGGACTTCCATTTCACTGAATGGAATTCCTACGCGGGAGGCAAAGCCGAAGATAATCGCCTGGCTTGAGCAGTCGGGCCTGGGATGCGGCGCGGTCAAGTACAAGCTGCGAGACTGGCTCTTCAGCCGGCAGCGATACTGGGGAGAGCCCATCCCCATCCTTCACGAACTGGACCCGCAGGGAGAGCCCAAGGGCCTCACGGAGGCGCTCACGGAGGCAGACTTGCCGCTTCTCCTGCCGGAGTTGGAGGACTTCAAGCCCACCGGGAAGCCGGGCGGCCCGCTGGAAAAAGCCCAGGCCTGGATGCATGTCACCCGTCAGGGTAAAAACTATCTTCGGGAAACCAACACCATGCCGCAGTGGGCCGGGTCCTGCTGGTACTACCTGCGTTTTACCGATCCGAAAAACCGCGAACAGGCCTGGGCCCCCGCGCAAGAACGATATTTCATGCCGGTGGACCTCTATGTCGGCGGGGCGGAGCACGCCGTGCTGCATCTGCTTTACGCCCGCTTCTGGCACAAAGTCCTTTTCGACCGCGGACACGTCTCCACCCTCGAACCGTTCAAGCGGTTGATCAATCAGGGAATGATCCTGTCCATCACCTATCGAACCCCGGAAGGAAGGATCATACCTTACGCCCAGATCGACTTCTCCGAAGGAAAGGCTGTTCACAAGGAAACCGGACTCGTCCTGGCAGGGGAAACGGAGAAAATGTCCAAATCCAGGGGTAATGTCATACCGGTCGACCTCCCCCTGCAGCATTACGGTGCCGACACCACGCGCCTCTACGAAATGTTCATGGGCCCGCTCGAGGTGAGCAAACCGTGGAGCATGCAGGGAGTGGAAGGGATCAGCCGGTTCCTTAACCGGTCCTGGCGTCTGATCGTGGACGAGGATGCCGAAGAGACGCAGCTGAATGCGAAAGTGTGCGATGACACTCCGGCTGAGGATCAACTCCGGGTGCTGCACCGGACAATCCAGGCGGTGACCGAGGACATGAAGGGCTTGAGATTCAACACCGCCATCAGCCGCCTCATGGAGTTCGTCAATTTCTTTACAGCGCAATCTTCGCGACCTCGCAGCTGCATGGAAAAATTCGTTCTGCTGCTCTCCCCCATGGCGCCGCACCTGGCGGAAGAACTCTGGCAGGTACTGGGGCACGAAGGGTCCCTCGCTTATGAGCCATGGCCTGAGTTTGACGAACTCTATACGCGCGAGGACACGATTGAAATACCCGTGCAGATCAACGGCAAGGTCCGCGACCGAATTCTGGTTCCGGCCTCGGCGAATTCCGGGGAAATAGAGAAAGCGGCGTTGACGGACTCAAAAATATCTAGACATTTGGAAGGCAAAACAGTCAGAAAAGTGGTGGTTGTTCCGAAAAAGCTGGTCAACATAGTCGCGGGCTAGAACGTCAGCGGCGGGATGACTGCTCCGGCGGAAACAACGCCCCATAATCAAGGATAGGAAATGAGAAAAAACCACAGAAACAGCCTTATGCTCGCAGCGGCCTGCGCCGTTCTGCTGTGCGGTTGCTCCAAGAGCGTCGATGAAACCAAGACCGCAAAAGATGAAGTCGCCATGAAGCCGGCGGCAGCTCATGCCAGCGCCCCTGCAACACCCGGGCAGCCGGATGCAGCCCCGGCTCTGAAATGGACCGCGCCTTCCGAGTGGGTGTCGGAACAACCCACCTCGAACATGCGCAAGGCTCAGTACCGCCTGCCGCGCGCCGAGGGTGACCCGGAGGATGCTGAAATGCTCGTCTTCTATTTCCAGGGCGGCGGCGGCGGCGTCCAGATGAACATTGACCGGTGGATCGGGATGTTCAACAAGGCCGATGGCAGCCCGGCCAACGACTCAGCCAAGACCACCAAAAAAGTCGCGAACGGAATCCCGATCACGATCGTCGACGTCGCGGGGACTTATATGGCCGGATCCGGAGCCATGACCGGAGGCCAGCCCACCCCCAAGCCGAATTTCCGAATGCTCGCGGCGGTAGCCGAGCATGGAAGCGGCCCATGGTTCTTCAAACTAACCGGCCCGGCCAAAACGATCGGCAAGTGGGAAGGCAGCTTCACGAAGTTTCTCGACACGCTTCAATAAAAAGGACGAATGACGAGTGACGAGTTTCTCACGTCCTTCGTCATTCGCTGTTTTTGAGGCGGGATCTAAGCTTATATTCACGGTCGGAAACCAGATCCGACATCTCCCGGTACATATCGGGATTGATTTCCTCGGCGAAGGGGATGATTTCTTTTTTGGTTTCCTCAAGGAACCGCCGGACGAATGCCTCTTCGTGGACGAAGCCCAGCGCGATCAGGTTGCTGATCCGGTCGGCTAGCTTGAGCACTCTGGCCTTCGAGCTCCCTTTATGCATCAGTCTGCGAAGATATTGCACCTTCGGTTCCCTGACCCCGTCGACCGTGCTCTGGGTAACCTCCATCACCAGATCGTAAACCGCCGGGCCATCACTATCGATGGCGCAGATTTCTTCGCGGGACACTCCCGGCATGCCGGGGGCATCTTCGAACAAATCGTGGATCACCGCTGCCTTGAGCAGCACCGGATCGATGATCTTGTAATCGAGCAAAATCGCCATGGTGGCCATCTGATGGCGGAACATGTTGCTGCCCGCTTTGCGGCGTACGCCGATCAGCGCCATGGCCTTGAATATGTACGGGGCTAGGGTGATGCCTGCAAGAGTGTCTTCCAGATTCGTCACAGGATACCTCTACTCGCCGTCAGATCGGCACTCTCGGATCAAAACCTGAGCCTCCCAAAGCCAAACCCGGACCCGCAATATTCGCCGGCGGGCGGATCGTCGGGGATTCCGGAAGCAGCTCCGGCCGCTCGTGCGACCCGGCGGAGACGCGCCGGACATCTGTCAAACCATGTCCGTCGCGCCTCAGCCTTCGTTCTAGGCCCGGGGAATGAGCCTTCCGGATTACAGGCTCCACCCTTTGCGATATTTGTAATGCAGGTATTTGTTGGCTTCCTTATTGTTTGTGAACTGCATTTTAGCGGAATCCCAGGCCAGCTTGCCGGGAACTCGCAGCGCTATGTTGCCCAGCAGGACCCATTCGGTAAAAGGGCCCGCCACGTCAAAATTGGAGCTTGCCGGAATGCCGGTCTTGCAGGAATAGACCCATTCACGCTGGCTTGTGGCGCTCCCGGCCTGGGCCGAACGGGGAATCACCTGGTCCGGAGCCTTGAACTCTTTCATTTTTTCTTCAGGGACAAGCCGGGTATCGTTGGCATAGGTCCCTGAAGTGAGGAATCCCTTCTCGCCCACAAAAAGTGAACCATTCTGCGGTCCTCTCAGGTCGCCGAGGCGGACGCTGTCGTCCAGCCCCTTGGGCCGCGGAGGCAGGTTTCCGCCGTCGTACCAGAAAAGGGTGACCGGCGGCATGTTCTTACGTGCCGGAAACTCGAATCTGATGACCGCCTTGGTTGGGGCGCTTTCCTGCGTCGCACCCTCCTGCGAAACCGTTTCGACGCTTATCGGAGCCCCAAGCAATAAGGCCCAGTTGGGAGCATCCAGGATGTGGCAAGCCATATCGCCCAAGGCACCGCAGCCGAAATCCCACCAGCCGCGCCAGTTGAAAGGGGCGTAGCCTTTGTTGTAGGGACGGAAGGGAGCCGGCCCCAACCACAAATCCCAGGCCATAGTCTCGGGGATCGGCTGCTCGGGGAGACGCTCCTTGATGCCCTGCGGCCAGATGGGACGGTTTGTCCAGGCGTGGACTTCCTTCACGTCGCCGATCGTGCCTGACCAGATCATTTCGCAGCACAGCCGGATTCCTTCGCTGCAATGCCCCTGATTCCCCATCTGGGTCATGACGCCGTATTTGCGCGCCGCTTCGGTCAGGGCGCGAGCTTCAAAAACGGTATGGGTCATCGGCTTTTGTACATAAACATGCTTGCCGGCCTTGATGGCCGCCATCGCAGCGACGGCATGGAAATGGTCCGGTGTGGAAACAATCACCGCGTCTATGCTTCGCTCCTTGGCCAGCATTTCCCGGAAGTCCTTGTACTTTTTCGCATCGGGATACTTCTCGAAAGTCTTCTTGGCGGTCGCCCAGTCTGCGTCGCAGAGGGCGATGATATTTTCAGCCTTGCACCCGTCGATATCCGATGCGCCTTTGCCCCCGCAGCCTATAGCCGCGATATTCAATTTCTCGTTCGGAGATTTGTAGCCCAGACGTTTCAGCGAAGTGGTTTTGGCCATCGCATATCCGGCCGCTGCCGTGGCGGCGACGCCGCCGATGAAATAGCGGCGTGATACATGCCCGTTCAACATAGGTTCTCATCCTCTTTTTTATTGAAATTTGAATGAATCAAAATAGGAGACATCCAGTCTGAAAGTTCGGCACCGAAACGAAACGCGGATCATTGCGTGACATTTTGCCCGTGAAAGGTTGCCGGCGTTCTCGGGATTCATGCACAGCTCACAAGTGCACCCGATTTCAATTTTCAGCCAAACGGGTGGAATTTGCAACAAAAGTCGTGAAGGAGCCGAATCCAGAGGCGGGCAGAAGTACAGGGCACCTATCTCGCTCCGCCCGCCGGATCGAAAACCCTCGCCAGGCTATTCGGCTTTGGGCAAGCCCCGGGTCTTTTCGACATGCCGGGAATAGGGGCAATCGAGGTCAAGCCGCTCCTTGATCAGGCAGCGGTCGGAGAACCAGATCCCGCACTGGACGCAGAAGTTGTCGGGCTGGGTGTGGAATTGAAGGATTCGTGCGGATAGCTGATCCAGCATGTCGCTGATGCGCAGCAGCTCCTCCGCGGAATAATCGTCAAACATTTCCGCCAGCTTCTGCCTCAGGGAAGCATCATAATTCTGGAGCAACCGCCTGCCCGCACCGGTCAAATGGAGATGAATCTCCCGCCTGTCCTCCTCCCCTTCGTTCCGCCGGATCAGCATGTGCTGCACGAGCTTGTCCACAGCCTTGCTTGACGCCGCGTTGCTGACGCCGAGAAAAACCGCGACATCGCTGATCAGGTGCCGGCCGGGCAGGTCTACAAGTTTCAGGATTTTCAGCTGCTGCATGGAAAACTGACTGCCGGCGGATTCCTCCCACAACTGCTGTTCAATAACCTTCCCGACCACCGCGGAGAATATGTGGGCGCTGCCAAGAAATTGCAGGATGCGGGATTCGTTCTCGTGGGACATCGTTATCTCCGTGGACGGCCGCGTCGATCCCCGGATCCGGCGTCCCGATGCATAATCTGGTTTATTTTTACCTATTTATGCACATTGCTGCAGGTCCGCGCAAGCTCAGCATCGGAGTGCAGGGAATTTCAATTTCGAATGATGATCAGGCGAGAAAGATGGGGGACATTCACTGATAGCAAGCGCCCAAGGCGCGTTCCATTACAGATATAAACAGTCAAAACCATTTTCGGCAGCCAGCCAATTCATGTGGGTCCGGGATTTATCCTGGAGATTTCCTTCAGAATTTGATCCTGCATTTATTCTTCACCCGCCGGAACATCGATTTTACGGGCGGCTTGAATAAGAAAGGACCATGTCCGTGCAGATGCCCGGACCCACATGACGCTATGCCCTGAGGCACGGCTTGTTACTTGGCCGGCTGCGCCGGTTTCACCAGCTCGACATCAATGGTTATCTGAACTTCATCGCTGACAACCATGCCGCCGCCATCGAGCGTGGCGCTGAAATTGACCCCGAAGTCTTTGCGGTTGATTTTGGTCGTCGCCGAAGTGCCGGAACGGAGATTTCCGCGCTGGTCTTTGACCGAAGGACTGAGTGCGTCGGCGTCCAAAACCACGGTTTTGGTCACACCATGAAGCGTGAGATCGCCCGAAATTTTGAGCCTCCCGTCACTCCCCTTCTCAATTTTCGTGGATTTGAAGGTGAGGGTCGGGTAATTGGCCACATCCAGAAAATCAGCGCTCTTCAAATGCTTGTCCCTGCCTTCATTACGGGTGCTGATGGTCGTGGCATCAATGACCGCCTCGACTTTCGATTGGGTGATATCCTTATCGTTCAAATCGACGCTGCCCGTGACCTTGGTGAATTCTCCTCGCACGGTCGACACCATCATATGGCGCACCGAAAACTGTGCATTTGAATGAGCCGTATCGATGTTCCACGTCTCCGCCTGTGCCAGTGCCGGCAATCCCAAAACCAACACCAGACCTGCCAATCTCTTGAACTGTCCCATAAGACTCCTTTCCAATTCTGAAATTTTTCCCCTACTACCCCTGTCAGCCAGCCTGAATTCCTGGCGCCCGATCCCGGCGGCGTCCCTTTTGCCTTCGCTCTCCGTGATCCGCGCGCACACTCTCCAGCAATCCGATCAAATCCTTCAAATGCGCGTGCCCCAAATGGGACAATTGCCTGCGGTGGAGGTCCGCAATACCCCCGTCCAGCTCCGACACCAGGCGGCTGCCCCCTTCACTGATCCGCACCGTCACGCTGCGACGGTCCTTCCGGTCTCTCACCCGGTTGACCAGTCTGCGCGCCTCGAGCCGGTCAAGGAGGCGGGTCATGTCCGGATCGCGCGTAATCATCCGGCCGGCAACCTCCTTGCACAACAAGCCATCCGGGCCAGCACCTCGAAGGATGCGAAGCACATTGTACTGAGCCTGCGTCAGGCCGTGAGGCTTGAGCTCCTCCTCCAGCCCCCGGAGCAGGGCATCGGCGGTACGCTGCAGATTGAGATAGGCCTCCGTCTCCAGATTGGGAAACGGCCTCCCCTGCTTGATCTCATCCTTAAGCTTGGCGGACATGTGCAAAATATAGTTGTTGACACGACTATTGTCAATACAACTAATAATCCCTGGACGCGGGAACAAAAAGACCGGATCGCGAGATCTCAAATGCTGGGATTACAGAGTCCTATTTTCGGAAGAATGATAAAGGTCCAGGTAGGGAGGCGGTCCGCGTTAAAGAACCTGAAGCTGCACGGCAGCAACCATCCCTATGGCATTCGTGGCTGTCCCTGATTGCCGCCATAGCAGGGACATTGCGTTTCTGCTAGGATTGCGACCCATGGATTTATTGGCGAACTTGAATTCCAAGCAGCGGATCGCAGTCGAACACGGGACGGGACCGGCTCTTGTCCTGGCCGGCGCAGGCAGCGGCAAGACCCGGGTGATTGCCGTCCGGGTTGCCTACCTGGTGAGGAACGGAGCCTCGCGGCCGGAGAACATCCTCGCCGTAACTTTCACGAACAAGGCCGCCAAGGAGATGCGCGAGCGGGTGCAGGCCCTCCTGGGTCCGGCCCGCACCGCCGAGCCGCTGATATGCACCTTCCACTCTTTCTGCGTGCGTCTGCTCCGGCGCGAGATCCATCATCTCGGCTACAACCGTGATTTTTCGATCTACGACACCGACGATCAGCGCCGATTGATGAAGCAGCTTTTGAAGGATACCGGACGGTCCGAAAAAGACTTCCCGCCCCGCGAGGTTCTGAGCCGGATCAGCTATGCCAAGAATCACAATATCGCGCCGGCGCAATACGCCTCGATCTTCAATTCGGAAACCGCGGAGGAAATCCAGCGGCTCTACGAGCTTTATGACAACCGGCTGCGCCGCTCCAGCGCCCTCGACTTTGATGACCTGCTGCTCAAAGCGGTCCAGGTCCTGGCGGGATCGGAATCGCAGCGCAGGTATTACAGCAATTGGTACCGATTCATCCTCGTTGACGAGTACCAGGACACCAACCGGCCACAGTATAACCTGCTGCAGCAGTTGACAGCGGAGCACAAAAACCTCTTCGTTGTGGGGGACGAGGACCAGTCCATCTATAAATTCCGCGGCGCCGATATCCAGAACATTCTCAGATTCGAAAAGGATTTTCCCGGGGCGCAGGTGATCAAGCTTGAGCAGAATTACCGTTCCACCCAGAATATCCTGCGGGTCGCCGGCAGTGTCGTAGCCAACAACACCGAGAGGAAGGGCAAAACCCTTTGGACCGAGAATCAGGCCGGCGACGTCATCACCTGTCACGGCTCATCCTCTCCGCGCTACGAAGCCGAATGGGTAACGGCCCGCATCCGTGAACTGCAGGAAGAGCAGCCCGAATGGAAAATCGCGGTGCTGTACCGGGCCAATTTTCTCTCCCGGAGTTTTGAGGAAGTGCTCCTGGAACAGGCCATACGCTATGCCGTGGTGGGCAGCATCGCGTTCTTTGCCCGCATGGAGATCAAGGATCTCCTCGCTTATCTGCGCGTGATTTTCAATCCCGAGGACGACGTCTCCCTGCTGAGGATCGTCAACACCCCTCCGCGAGGAATCGGGGCTGCAACCATCGACCAATTGACCCAGTCGGCGCTGGAAAAAGGTATCCCCGTTTTGCAGGCCTTGAAGGACCTTGCTGAAGACCCGAAGACGGCAGGACGTGCAGGCCGGGCGCTGAAATCGTTCCTGGAAAAACTCGACGCCTGGGAAAGACTGCGCGACGGATCGCCCCTGCCCGCTCTTCTGGAACGGATCATCGCCGAGGTAGAATACCGGCAAATGCTGCAGAAGGACGAGTCGGCCGAGGAAGCAGAGAACCGAATCGCGAATATCGACGAGTTGATCCGCGCGGCCGGGGAGGCGGAGGAGCGCGGAGAAACCGCATTCGAATTCCTCGACCGCGCCTCGCTATCCTCTGAGCTCGACAACCTCGAATCGGGTTCCGCCGTGACGTTGATGACGCTTCACAGCGCCAAAGGTCTCGAATTCGATGCGGTTTTCCTGGCTGGAATGGAGGAAGGGCTGTTTCCCCACTCCCAGTCGCTGAACTCCGCGGCCGACCTCGAAGAAGAGCGGCGGCTTTGCTACGTGGGCGTCACGCGGGCCCGGCGCAAACTCTTTTTAACGTGGGCCCGCTTTCGCCGGAATTACGGCACGGGTGCAGGGCAGGAATCTCTGCCTTCACGATTCCTGGATGAAATGCCGCATGATCTGCTCGAAGGATCAGCCTGGCGCCGGCGCAGTCTATTCGACGACGACAGCGATGAAGATGAGGACGGCTTCCTCCGTGACGATGACGAGCCAGCCTATCGTACTGTTCCGCCACACCGCGCCAGCATTCGGGATGATAACCAACCCATACCGAAATCGCTGGCTGAGCTGAAAACCTACATTCAGCGCCAGAACGATGCGGCTAAAGGGGCATCCTTCTCCGGAAGTTCCGGTCCCACCTTGAAATCCGGTATGCGCGTCCGGCACGCGCAGTTTGGCGAAGGTATTATCCTTAGTAGGGAAAAGGTCGGGAGCGATATCCGCCTGACGATCACTTTCAGTCGCGTGGGCCGGAAAACGCTCGTCGAAAAATATGCGAAGCTTCAACCGATTTAACGGAGGTAAGCCCTGCCAGACGAAGCGGCCGAACAGCCACCAGGCCGGGCATGAGGATGGATCGGAGGTTTTCCATGACCACGAGTCTTGCTGATTACCGTGCCGACGCCATTCTCCAGGACGGAGGGTCCATTCAGATCCGCGCGCTGCGGTCGGACGACAACTCCAGGCTCCGGCTGCTTTTCAGCCGGCTGAGCCAGCGCTCCGCTTATTTCAAGTTCTTCCGCACCAGAAAATGGTGGATCGAAGACAACCTCGAATCCTTTTCGGCAATTGATTTCAGGGACGACGTCGTACTGGTGGCGGTGACCCTGGAGGAGGGGATGGACCGGATCATCGGGGTTGGCCGCTACAGCCGGATCCCCGACGGCGAATCGCCGCTCCGGCGAGCCGAAGTGGTATTCGCGGTGGCTGACGAACACCAGGGCCGGGGTGTCGGCACTCTTCTGCTGGAACACATGGTCCAGACCGCGCGCACGCAGGACATTACGGAGTTCCAGGCAGATGTTTTGGGGGAAAACAAGCGCATGCTCCAGGTCCTGCTCAGCAGCGGTTATCGGGTCACCCAATCCACGGAGGAAGGCATTATCCATGTCACTTTCCCCACCGAGGAGACCGAAGAAGCAGTGGAAGCCCAGCTGAAGCGTTACCGGCACGCCGCCGCCCAGAGCATGCGATCCTTGCTGAATCCGGGATCGATCGCGGTTATCGGGGCTTCCCGTCAGCCGGGATCGATCGGCCACGCCCTCCTCTCCAATGTGATCCGATGCGGATTCAAAGGCGCCGTGTATCCGGTCAACCCGAAAGCCGTTGAAATTGAAGGATTGAAATCGTATCCGAACATGAGCTCGATCGAAAAACCGGTCGACCTCGCTCTCATCTCCGTTCCGGCCCCGTTCGTGGAGCAGGCGATGCACGACTGCGCGCTAGCCGGCGTTCGGGGAGTGGTTGTGATCTCTTCCGGCTTTGGTGAAGTCTCGGCCGAGGGTCGGGAGGCTGAAAAGAGGCTGCGGGATCTTGCCCGCAGCTCAGGGATGAGAATGGTGGGCGCGAACTGCATGGGATTGCTCAACACGGACCCGGCGATTTCCTTGAACGCCACCTTTGTCCCGGCCTGGCCTCCCGCAGGTAACATCGGCATGCTTTCTCAAAGCGGCGCGCTTGGCTATGTCATCCTGAACCACATTCAAAGTCTGAATATCGGGCTCTCGAGTTTCGTTTCTGTGGGAAACAAAGCCGACGTGTCGGGAAATGACCTCCTCGCCTACTGGGCGGAAGACCCCGCAACCGAGGTGCTGGTTTTCTATCTCGAAAGTTTCGGCAATCCGAGGAAATTTGCCCGCCTGGCTCCGGAAGTTGCCCGGCAAAAACCGATTGTAGCGGTCAAGGCCGGCCGGTCGGCGGCAGGATCTCGCGCCGCATCGAGCCATTCGGCAGCCCTGGCCAGCCTGGACATCGCCGTAGATGCCCTGTTCGAGCAGGCCGGGGTCATCCGGACGGACACGCTCGAAGAGCTGCTGGACGTTTCCATTCTGCTCTCCAGCCAGCCCATTCCAGCCGGCTCCCGGGTAGGCATTATCACCAACGCCGGCGGGCCCGGGATTCTGCTGGCGGACGCTTGCGAGGCTCAGGGCCTCAGGGTACCCGAATTCACACAGCCCACCATCGCCCGGCTCCGGGCCATCCTGCCCAGCATGGCGGGATTGGCCAACCCTGTGGACATGATCGCCTCGGCCAGCGGCGAACAATATACAGCGGCGATAGGGATTGCCGGGGCTGATCCAAACATCGATTCGCTGATTATCATCTATATCCCTCCACAGCTGCATCCTCCGGAGGAAGTGGCACAGGCCATTGCAAAGTCTGCAGGAGATGTGCCCCTTGAGAAGCCCGTTCTAACGGTGTTTATGTCCTCGAGGGGAGCTCCCCCGCTTTTAAGCACGGGTCCGCGCGGGCGGATTCCTTCCTACAGCTTTCCCGAGAATGCTGCCCGCGCCCTGTCCGCCGCTGAAAGATACGGCCGATGGCGCCGGCGGCCAAAGGGTTCTCCCTATCGGCTGGCGCCGGAAGCCGCGGCCCGGGTGCGGCGGATCATAGACGGGGTATCCAAAGACAGAGAGGGCCCGGCGTGGCTGCAAACGCCTGATGTAGCAGCCATCCTGGAGCATGCCGGCATAGAATTCGCCGCAGCCGTGGAGGTCGAAACGCGCTTCGCATTGGAAGCTGCAGGCAAGATCGGCTTCCCCCTGGCGATTAAAGTGCAATCAAACAAAATCCTGCACAAAAGCGACATCGGTGGCGTCATCCTCGGGTTGAACAGTGGAGATCAAGTGGCCTCCGCGCTCGAATCATTGAGGGTAATCATGGGAAAGTTGAGCCTCCCGCTGGAAAAAGTGCTGATCCAAAGAGAAGTGCGGGGTGGAATTGAAGCCCTTGTCGGGGTGACGACCGATCCGACCTTCGGACCGCTGCTGGTCTGCGGTATGGGAGGGGTTCTCGTTGAACTTCTCAAGGATGTCAGCTTCCGGCTTACGCCGGTCACCGACGTCGATGCGGCGGAGATGATTTCCCGGCTGCGATCCAACCGTCTTTTGGATGGCTATCGGGGAGCGCCGGCCGGAGACCGCGAAGCGCTGGTTCAGGTGATAATGAAGGTATCCGCACTCGTGGAGCTGGTTCCCGAAATGCGGGAACTGGATCTCAACCCGGTTAAAGTCCTGGAGCCGGGCAAAGGCGCCATTGTTGTGGACGCGCGGATGCGCATCGATCGCGGCCACGCCAGAGTGGGGAATTGAGTTAATTTTCGATAGGGAGCACATTGCATGCACCTCTTCCGCCGGAAGCCCCTGGATGCCGTTCTTGCCGATGGCAGCGATGAAGTTCACGGATTGAAGAAGGAGCTAACCACAGTCGACCTGATCGCACTGGGGATAGGAGCCATCATCGGCGCCGGCATTTTTGCCGTCCTCGGGGCCGCGACCTCGGGGGGAAACGGCTTGCAGCCCGCAGGTCCGGGAGTGACCATCTCGATCGCGTTAACGGCGGTTGCTTGCGGCTTCTGTGCCTTGTGCTATGCGGAATTCGCCAGCCTGGTTCCGATAGCCGGATCCGCTTACACCTACAGCTATGCGACCCTGGGCGAACTGGTGGCCTGGATCATCGGTTGGGATCTTATCCTGGAATACGCCGTCGGCAATATTGCGGTTGCCATTTCATGGGCTGCCTATTTCCGGCAGCTGATGCTCGGGCTCGGGATAGAGATCCCCGCCTGGATGGCGACCGACTACCGCTCCACCCTTCTGGCGGCGAAATCCGCCGCCGAATCGGGAGTGGCTTCGCTGAGCCCGGAGGCCGTCGTGGCTTACCAGGCGCACCTGCACCACCCGGTATTTCTGGGAATCCCGGTAATCTGCAATCTCCTGGCCATCCTGATCACCGGATTGATCACCTGGCTGCTGGTGATTGGGGTGAAGGAGTCGGCTCGATTCAACAACGTTATCGTGGTCCTGAAGGTGATCACGATCCTGTTTTTCATTATTGTGGGCGCGAGATTTGTAAAACCGGCCAACTGGCACCCGTTCTTCCCCGGTGGAATGCATGGGGTCTGGACCGGGGCCTCGCTCATTTTTTTCGCCTACATCGGATTCGACGCCATTTCCACGGCGGCGGAGGAATGCAAGAATCCAGGGCGCGACATGCCTCGGGGGATCATCGGCTCCCTCCTGATCTGCACGGTCCTGTATATCGGCGCCGCGGTGGTGTTGACCGGGATGATCCCATACAAAAACCTGGGCGGCACGGCGGACCCGCTCGCGGCGGCGCTCCACTATGTCAATCAGGATTGGGCGGCGGGGCTCCTGGCCTTCGGGGCCGTAATCGCGATGACCGCGGTGCTGCTGGTGTTCCAGCTCGGGCAGCCGCGCATCCTCATGGCCATGTCGCGCGACGGCCTGCTCAGCCCCTGGTTCGGCAAGATCCACCCACGGTACCGCACCCCGCATGTCACCACCATTCTCACCGGAATTTTTGTCGCCGTCTGTGCGGCAGCGGCCAACATCGACGAAATCGTCCAGCTCACCAACATTGGAACCTTGTTCGCGTTCATCTTGGTTTGCATCGGGATCCTGATCCTCCGGGTGCGCGAACCTCATCGGATCCGTAAGTTCCGCGTGCCGTTTGTGCCGTGGACGCCGCTGCTCGGGATTGCGATGTGCATCGTTCTGATGGCCGGACTTCCTGCCGTGACCTGGGAAAGATTCATCCTCTGGCTGGCTGCGGGATTGGTGATTTACTTCCTATATGGTGTCAAAAGGAGCAGATTGAGAAATGACAAATGACGATTGACGAATTCTTTGCGCTGCAGATTGCGATGGAAATTCGTAAATCGTCAATCGTCATTTGCTGCCTTGTTTTTCGCGTTCTTCATTGAGGTCGGCTTTGGCTTCCCGACCAGGCCGCGCAAAGTGGTAAGATTCATCCGGTCCTCCTCGAGATCTTCGCCCTTCGGCGTTTCCAGGATCTTGGGAATCCGGGCAAAGCGGCGGTCGTTCACCAGGCAGCGGAAAGCTTCCAGGCCGATTTGCCCCTGCCCAATATGGGTGTGACGATCGACCCGGCTGCCGAGCTCTTTTTTGCAGTCGTTGACGTGAAACACCGAAATCATATCCAGCCCGATCTGGCTCTGGAATTCCCGCATGGTGGCCCGATAGCCGGACTCTGTCCGGATGTCATAGCCCGCCGCGAATACATGGCAGGTATCGAGGCAAACGCCGATTCGCCCGGTCGGACGCAGACGATCGATGATCGCGGCCATCTGGTCGAAGCGATGGCCGATCGAGCTCCCCTGCCCCGCCGTGGTTTCGAGCAGGATGCGGACCGGCGGAGGAACGCTGTCCAGCGACCGGTTGAGTGCTTCCGCCACGCGCGCGATCCCTGGCTCCAGCCCCGCTCCCATGTGCGCGCCGGGGTGAAGAATGACTGCGGCAACTCCCAGGAAATTGGCGCGCTCCATTTCTTCAATGAATGCGGCCGTCGATCTTTCATACAGCTCAGGATCGGGAGAGGCCAGGTTGATGAGATAACTGTTGTGCGCGACGACGGATTCTATGCCCGATCGCGCCCGGGCCGCGCGATATCGTTCGCGATCCTCTTCCGTCAGCGGCCGGCCTCTCCACTGGTTGCTGCTTTTGAGGAAGATCTGCAGCGCCTTGCACCCGGCACGTTCGGCATGCGCGAAGGCATTGTGAATGCCTCCGGCGATCGACATATGGGCCCCAACCAAAAGTTCACGCATGAGTTGCTCCACGCAAATTGTGATAATATCATTCCCTAAATTTCCGCGCGGAAAGGGATCATGACGACTTCCTATTCGATTTTGCTGCTCGGTTTTGAAAGTTCCTGGGAAAGCGCCGCATCGAAATTTTTCACTCAGAACGGGCATAGGGTAACCCCGGCAGCACTCGGCCCGGCGGGAAACGAGGCACTAAAGGATTCCCAGGTCAACATCGCGTACCTCCAGACCGGGCCCGGCCAGGACCCGCTGGGAGAATACAGGAAAATCCGTGAAGTTCGTCGCGATGTCCCGGTGGTGATTGTCGTTTCCCAGCTTACGGCCGCGATTTTGCAGGAGGCCTGGCATTCCGATGCCGCCGATGCTGTCGCGCTTCCGCTCACCGACGAAAATCTCAGCAGCAGCCTGCAGCGCGCCGTGCGTCAGATACCTGAACTGGCAAAACGAAAGACCGAGGATGTCCAGGCCCGCTTCCGCTATCTCGATGAAACCGGGAAAGAACGCTGGGTTTCTCTCGTTCCGCCGCGATTCAGCATCGGACGCAGTTCCACGAACGACCTGGTCCTTGCCCAGATGAATGTATCCCGCAATCACGCCGAGGTCATCATCCAGGACAACGAATATACCATTCGGGACCTGGGCAGCAAGCACGGCACATTTCTGAATGGTCAGAAACTGGAGCAGGGGCGCTTGCGCAGCGGCGACCGTGTGCAGGTGGGAGGAGCCCAAGGCCCGCAACTCACGTTCCATGTCGGGGACTTGCTGCAGTCGCTCCTCGGCACCTCAGAAGCCATGCCGGATACCAGCCTCTCGGTCCGGGGTTTCCGTGAAATCGGAATGTTGCTAGCAACTTTCAGAGCGCTGAGTTCCATCCCCCTGGTCGATGACCTGCTGGCGCTGGTCGTGGATACGGCCATCGAGTTGACCGGTGCCGAACGCGGTTTCATCATGCTGAAGGAGGAAGGCGAGAAGCTGAATTTCCGTTGCGCCCGCAACGCCTACAAGAGGCCTTTGGACGGATCATCTTTCCAAACCAGCCGGCGTGTCCCGGACGAAGTGTTCAAAAAGGGACAGCGCGTGGTGATCAACGACCTGGACATGGGAGAAGGGACCGAGGACCATAGCTCTACCCGCCGCCTCGGGCTGCGCAGCATATTCTGCGTGCCATTGAGATATCTGGCATTCCACGACCAGGGGAACCAGTCCGGCATCGGACGCATGGAAATCATCGGCGTGCTTTACGTCGACAGTCAAAATATCGGGGCGGGTTTATCCAACACGCAACTGGACGCTCTGGAAACTCTAGCCTCCGAAGCGGCCATGGCGATCTACAACGCCCGCCTCTACAAGGATTCCCAGCAAAAGCGCAAGATGGACGAGGAACTGGCCATCGCTCGGGAAATCCAGCAGGCGCTGCTCCCGATTCCCGTTAAGCTGATGCCCTTTGTCTCGGCCCACAGCCAAAATTATCCCTGCCACGAGGTGGGCGGAGACTACTTCGATTACTTCGAGATGGAAGGGGGACGCCTGGGATTCGCGCTGGGTGATGTGGCCGGAAAAGGGACGCCGGCCGCATTGCTCACCTCGATGCTCCAGGGAATATTCTCCGCCTCGGCGCTCCTCGACCTGCCATTGCCCGCGATGATATCAAACATCAATCGCAACCTGGTCCGCCGGGGGACGGGAAACCGTTTTGTGACCTTCTTTTTCGGTATCGTCGACGAAACCGGCCATTGCGAATACGTCAATGCCGGGCACAATCCGCCCTTCGTGGTCGGCCCGGACGGATCATTGAAGGAACTCAAGGAGGGGGGAATGGTCCTGGGATTATTCCAGGCGGCCCAGTATGAATCTGGCACCGTCCAGCTTCAGCCCGGGGACCACGTGGTGCTCTTTACCGATGGTGTCGTCGAAGCGCGCAACATCTCCGGTGAGGAATTCGGGGAGGACCGCTTGCGCGAACTGCTCCTGGAACATCGCGCGGCGCCGGCATCGCTCATCCTGGCCCGGTTGAAGGAGGCCATCGCAGCCTTCGCCGCCAACGCGCCCCAGCACGACGACATCACCATGATGGTCCTGGGATTTAAAGAGTAGCCTTCATGACGACCCGGGGATCCATCCCTCCACCCATCCTGCCCCTCGGTGATCTCGAATGATTCACCTTCAGGCCGTGGTCCCTTCAGCCTTGGTTTCCGCCGTGCCGGGCATATCCATTGAAGAGGCAAGGAAAATAGTCGGATCCATCCACCGCCACGATAGGCTGCCGGAAACCGTTAAAGGCGTGCGCCGGACCACACTGGAGACTGTCCGGTCCGCCGGCGCCATCCCCGGCCTCGTTATGCGCGGCGAATATCGCAGCCGGATCGACCCCTTCATCAAGTACACCCTGGAGCTGGAGGATGGAAACATCGTGGAAACAGTTCGTATACCACTCGAACGCCACGGCCGATTTTCAGTGTGTGTGAGTTCACAGGCAGGGTGCGGGTTGGGGTGCACTTTTTGCGCCACGGGAAAAATAGGCCTGCAGCGCAACCTGAAAACCTGGGAAATCGTAGAACAGATCCGCGTAGTGCGGCGTGGTCTCGACCGGACCAGGCAACAGCGGGTTCACGGTGTAGTTTTCCAGGGAATGGGAGAACCTCTGGCGAATCTCGATAATGTTATCGACTCGATCCGCGTTGCATGCGAGCCTGCTGCCCTGGCCGTGGATGGGCGTGCCGTGACCGTTTGCACCGCCGGGCTGCCTCCAGGGATCCGCCGGCTCGCGCGCGAGGCGCCAAAGGCCAGATTGGCGATATCCATCGCTTCGGCCCGTGATTCCTTGCGGGCGCAGCTGATGCCCGTCAATCGCACCTATCCGATCGGGGAGGTCATGGATGCGGCGGTGGAGCATGCACGCCTGACGGGACTCGCACCCATGTGGGCTATTACGCTGTTAAAGGGCGTCAACGATGCGGAATCCGACGCACAAGACCTGGCCGGCCTGGCCCATCGATTCACCCAAAAAACCGGATTCCGGCCCCGCATCAGTATTGTGCCCTTTAACTCCATCGCTGCCGATGGCGGCCCGGCGTTCGAACGCACAACCCTGCCCGGTGAACAGATATTCCGCAAGGCGCTCAGTGCAGCCGGGTGTCCGTCGCACAAGCGCTACAGCGGGGGATCCGACGTCGACGCCGCGTGCGGCCAATTGGCGGGATCTTAATCGAACCGCGAAGAGCACTAAGACATTAAATATTTTTAAATCAATTATTTGTGGTCTTCGTGATCTTTGCGGTTATAAAAAGATGGTCGACAAAACCCTGCCAATCCACGTCTTCAGCGGCTTTCCTTCAAAACCTCTATCAACGACAGCGGATCGATGCGCGTGCCGCAGAGGCGAAGCGTCCAGTGCAAATGCGGCCCGGTCACCCTGCCCGTGGCCCCCACCCGTCCGATGAATTCTCCGCGCTGAACGGGCGCCCCTTCCTTCACGGCAACCTGCGAAAGATGCGCCAGAAAGGAATAAACGCCCAGGCCGTGATCGAGAATGATGGTATTACCCGAAAAGTAGAGATCAGCGGACAGCACCACCCGCCCCCCCGCAGGAGCCTTGATCGGCGTCCCCGTGCTCCCGGAGAAATCGGTTCCCGAGTGCGGGCTGCGCGCCTGCCCATTGACCAGGGTCCTCTTGCCGAAATTGCTGATCGGAGCACCGGGCACCGGGACGACAAAAGCCCCGCTCCAGAACCGCTCGGCGGTGACCGACGCAATGATGGATTCAACCCTCTTTGCTTCCGCAGCTATCCTCTCCAGCTCCTCTGCCGGGGGCTGCGCATACTTCTCCTCTACGGTCAGCCGCCGGGTGGGGAAACTCTTCGGCAAGACCGTGATTTCGCGTCTGACGTCGACAGGCTCATTTGTAACGCTTTTCCCCAGGAACTCGAGTCGATACCTGCCCGGCGGGGTGGCGAGGTCAATCCCTACCAGGGCCTGCCAGTTTCTGCCGTCGTCCGCGGCAAATCCGGGAAACGAGCGGCCAAAGGCCCGGATTTCGAGGTTGGCAAGCGGACTGGCAGCTGAAACTTCGGCCAGGATGGCTTCCCCCGGCTGATAGCTGCGCGCGTGGAGCAAAATCGCAGGCCCGGACGCGGCCCCTGCCCCCGCATCCGCCAGCCACAATACCAGTAAGACAAGAACCCACTTCCGAAGTAACATGAATCCTCTGAAAAAAACAAACGTGCTATTGACCTGTCTAAAACTTCACACTTTAGAATCTTAACAGTTCGCCGGATGAGTGCGGAGCGAATATCAAGAGCCCGAAAGGATGGATGGGAATGGAAGCCGATAAGCTCACGGTTGGAATCCTCGCCAGACAATCGGGATTGTCCAGAAGCGCCCTGCTCTACTACGACCGATTGGGGCTATTGAAATCCCGCCGCCGGAGCCGGGCCAACTACCGGATCTATTCGGCGGCGGATGCCGAGCGGCTCAGCCAGGTCCTCGTCTATCGGAGAATGGGAATCCCGCTGGAGGAGATCAAAACACTCCTCGAAGATGCCGGCAGAAGCCGGACCGCTGAAATCCTGCAGCGGCGACTGCAGATTTTGGGCCGGGAGATTCTCGAACTTAGGCGCCAGCAGGATTCCATTGTCAAAATGCTGAGCCAGAAACCCTTACAAAAGGAGGCGGAAGTGATCAATAAAGACAGGTGGGTTCAAATCATGGAAGCAGCAGGCCTGAGCGACGACGACATGCACAACTGGCACGTGCAGTTCGAAAAGATGGAGCCCGACGCTCACCAGGAATTCCTCGAATCGCTTGGAATCGAGCCGGCCGAAATCAATCGGATCAGGGCAGCCTGCAGGAAACAATCCGTGTAAACCAATGATGAATATGCGAAGGACGAACGACGAAGTGGATTCGTCATTCGTCCTTCGTCATTTCTTTTTTACCCCAACAGCTTTTTGACTTCGTCGAGCTTGCCAGTCGAACCAAGCACGTCGCTCTTGTGCTGGATCATCTTGCTGTACTCGTCGACATAGACCTTGCCCGGGTCGCGGAGGTCAAACTTCTCCGGATGATCGCGGAAGAATTCGCGATGAACCCTGGTCCAGACCAGCCGGCCGTCCGTGTCGATATTTACTTTGCAGACACCGAGCTTGGCGGCGGGGAGGAAATCCTCTTCCGGGACGCCGCTGGTTTCCATCATTTTGCCGCCAGCGGCATTGATGCGCTCGATTTCGGATTTCGGCACGCTGGAACTGCCGTGCATCACCATCGGGAGGCCAGGCAGCCGTTTCTGGATTTCCTCGATCACTTCGAAATGCAGCCCGAGCTTCTTGCCGGGCTCGGCCTTGAATTTGTAGGCGCCATGGCTTGTGCCGATGGCTACCGCCAGCGAGTCGCACCCGCTCCGCTTCACGAACTCCTCCGCTTCGGCAGGCTTGGTCAGGCAGACATGTCCGACAATGTCTTCTTCCACTCCACCCAGCATCCCCAGTTCGGATTCCACCGAGACGCCTTTGGCGTGGGCACGGTCGACCACTTTTTTGGTGATTTCGATATTCTTTTCGAAGGGCTCGTGGCTGGCATCGATCATGACCGAGCTGTAAAAGCCCGAATCGATGCAGTCGTAACAGGACGCCTCGTCACCGTGATCCAGATGGACTGCAAAAATGACTTCAGGATAAATCTGCTCGGCAGCCCGGATCATGGCTTCCAGGAATCTTTTGTCGGTATATTTGCGCGCGCCGCGGGATATCTGAATGATGAAAGGCGCCTTGCCTTGAGCATGTCCGCGGAACAGGCCGACGGTTTGCTCGAGATTATTGATGTTATAGGCTCCGATGGCATACCGGCCGTAGGCAGCCTTGAACAGCTTTTCAGTATTGACGATCATCTTGAATCCTCCAGTTATAACACGCCCGAAAAGCCGGTTTCCGGATCGGGCCAGATCATGACATTATTACTGCCGGACGCCTTTGGTGCAAGACTTGTAAGAATATTGTTGCGAATCGGGCGGGCTGGAATTCCGGATCGACTTTTAATTTAACCACGAAGGCCGCCAAGACCGCGAAGATATCAAGAAACGGATTGCCCGGGGGCGGCCTTCGCCGGCCACACTCGTCCGTGAGCGGAGCAAGAGCCGTTATATGCCATTTATGTCTTTATGAGTCGGACCGGCTTTTGCTCCGCTCACGGACGAGTGTGGCCCAACGCGAAGCGTTGGCCCCCGGGCGCTGCACATTTTGGCCTTCGCGGCCTTCGGGGTCTTCGCGGTTTAAAGCCTTCGTTCCTCATTCCATCGAATGAGTCAGATTTCCGGAGAGTCCGCGAGGTCGAAGATACAATGCGCCTGGGAGAATATTAGGGATGCCGAGATACAGGCTTGTGCTGGAATACATGGGATCCCGTTATAGCGGATGGCAGATTCAGAAGAATGCCCGGACCGTTCAGGGCGACATAGCGGAGGCGATTCGCGTTGTCGCCGGCTGCGCGCCCGGCGATTTCACCGGGGCGGGCCGGACCGACGCCGGCGTGCATGCCTTGTTCCAGGTCGCGCACCTGGATCTGCCAAAGGCGTTGCCGGCCGAAAAATTGCGGCGCGACCTCAACGACACTCTGCCATCCGATATCAATATACTTAAAATAGACGTTGCCCCCTCCCGGTTCCATGCCCGGCATCATGCCGTCGCGCGCAGTTATCTGTACCAGGTGTCCACCCGCCGTTCGGCCTTCGGCAAAAAACTGGTCTGGTGGGTTCGTGAAAAGCTGGATACGACTGCCATGGAACACGCTGCGGCGCTTTTTGTCGGAATGAAGGACTGCCGCTCGTTCACCGCCGATGACCCGGAGGAGAAGTCGACCAAAGTCCACATAGAAAAGGTCGTTCTGAAAAGGGCCGGAGATCTGGTGCTGATCCGGATCGAAGGATCCCATTTCCTCTGGAAAATGGTGCGCCGCATTGTCGGCGTACTGGTGGAGGCCGGCAGAGGAAATCTCACCGAAAAGCAGATTTTGGATTTCTTCCGGGAGTCTTCTGGAGAACCGGCCCGCCTGGCGGCGCCCGCCTCAGGCCTGTTTCTCGAGCGGGTGTATTACGAGGGAGACGAGCGGCTCTCGTCCCTCGATCCGGTGCTTCAGATCAGCCACTTCTGAGTCGTCGCCCGGTCAGATTACAGTCCCGGGCCGGATAAGCGCCCCCTTGGGCACCACGATAACGCCGTCGCGGATGTAATAGTTCTCCTCGTCCCGCTCCTGGAGATTGTGGGCGTTGATGATGGAAACGTTGTCTCCGATCCGCGCGTTTTTATCGATGATTGCGTTGATGATGGTGCAGTGATTGCCGATTCCGATGTTCGGAACGCCCCGGTTGAAGTTTTGCTCGAGATCTTCCGTGGTCTCAAAATTGTCGGCGCCCATGAGGATGGAATTCTTAATGGTGGTTCCGCTCCCGATGCGGCTGCGGACGCCAATGATGGAATGCTTGACATCGGCGCCGTTCAGGATGCACCCCTCGGCAATAATCGACTGATGAATATTGCAGTTGTTCAGCTTCGAGCCGGGCAGGTTGCGCGGATGGGTGTACACCGGCATCTGTTCGCTGTAAAAATTGAATTGCGGAAGACCGCTGGTTAACCCCAGATTGGCTTCGTAAAACGAACGGATCGTCCCGATGTCCGTCCAGTAGCCATCATGGATGAAGGCAAAAACCTTGTGACGGTGAATCGCCTCGGGGAAAACTTCCTTCCCGAAATCCATGGCGTTGGATTCCGTCAACAGGTCAATCAGGAACTGTTTCTGGAAGACATAGATACCCATGCTCGCGAGGAAATCCCGGCCGGTTTCAGCCGCCAGGGAACAATCAGGCACCTCGCATTTCAAGTCGTGCAGTTGATCCGATTTCGGCTTCTCGCGGAATTCGATCACCCTCCCCTTCTGCTGGATTTTCATGATGCCCAGCCCGGTTGCAAGATCCGCAGCCACCGGAAAACCGCCCACGGTGATTTCGGCGTTGCTCTCGATGTGGAAATCGATCATCTCCCGGAAATCCATCTGGTAAAGCTGGTCACCGGACAGAATGATGATGTACTCCACGTCATAGGGGGCGAAGTGCTTGATGCTCTGCCTTACGGCGTCGGCGGTACCCTGGAACCAGTTGGGATTGTCGGGCGTCTGCTCGGCAGCCAGGATATCGACAAAGCCGCCATTGAACATATCGAACTTGTACGTCTGGACGATGTGCTTGTTGAGCGAAGCGGAATTGAACTGAGTGAGAACGAAGATTTTGTTGATGCCGGAATTCAGGCAGTTACTGATGGGGATGTCGATGATCCGGTACTTGCCACCCAGTGGAACTGCTGGCTTGCTGCGGAATTTGGTAAGAGGAAACAACCGTTGCCCTTGGCCGCCACTCAACACAATCCCCATGACATCCTGCATAATGGCTCCTTTAGTAGTACGGGCGATTATAGCTTTTTTGGATTATTTTCGGCGAGAACGAAGTTCGCCGGCAATCTCGGATAATGGAATGCCCATTTGCCGCAAGGCGACCAAAAGGTGAAACAATAGGTCGGAAACCTCGCGAACGGTTTCCTGCCGGTCTCCGCTGAGCCCTGCCAGAATGGTTTCCACCGCTTCCTCGCCAACCTTCTGGAATATCCGCTTGGCTCCGCTTTCGAATAGCTTCGTGGTATAGGAACCGGCGGGAAGTTCGTTTTTGCGGCGCTCAACCAGGCGTTCAAGTTCTCCTAACAGGGCGCCAATCGTCTCGGGGCTCAGGGGGGCGAACCCTTCCACGTCCGAGTGGAAGCATGTGCGCGCCCCGGTGTGGCATGCCGGGCCAAGGGGCCGCACCTGCACGACGACCGCATCGCCGTCGCAATCCGCGGCCAAACCGGCGACTTTCTGCACGTTGCCCGAGGTAGCGCCTTTATGCCAGAGTTCACCACGGCTCCGGCTGTAGAAAACCGTTTCTCCCAATTCGAGCGTTTTGGCAATGCTTTCCCGGCTCATGTAAGCAAGTGTCAGGACTTCTCCCGTATCCGCATCCTGGACGACGGCGGGGATCAGGCCGTTCGCATCCCATGTGAGGTCCTCCATCCTGATCATGATGATCTTCGCCTCCAGTTTATGTGGCCTCGGTCCCGGAGCCGGTAAGTCGCACAGGTATGCCCCGGTGGCGCAGGAACTGCTTGGCTTCAGCGATGGTGTGCTGGCCGAAATGAAAAATCGAGGCGGCCAGGGCCGCGCTTGCGTGACCCTGCTCAAATGCCTCCGCCAGGTGCACAAGTTCGCCGCATCCGCCCGAAGCGATGATAGGTATCTGCACCTGCGCTGCGGCAGTCCGGTTCAGCAGGTTGTCATAGCCGATTTTAGTGCCGTCGCGATCCATAGAGGTGAGCAATATTTCCCCGGCGCCCATGTCAGCCACGCGGCGAATCCATTCCACTGCCTCCAGCGAGGTCAGAGTGCGACCGCCGTGGGTGGTCACTTCCCATCGGGGATTGCCCTCGTCCCAGGGGCGGCACCGGCGCGCGTCGACCGCGACGACGATGCATTGGGAGCCGAAGTAGCGGGAGGAATCAGCCACCAGGCGGGGATTTTCCACCGCAGCGGTATTCAGGGAGATCTTGTCAGCGCCCGCACGCAGGATTTCCTGGATATCCTGGAGCGAGCGCAGCCCGCCTCCGACGGTAAAAGGGATGAAGACATTATCGGCCACATCGCGGACCATGCGGGTGACGATGTTGCGTCGATCCGAAGATGCCGTTATGTCCAGGAACACGAGCTCGTCCGCCCCCTCGGAATCATAACGCACGCCGGCTTCCACGGGATCGCCGGCGTCGCGCAGGTTTACGAAGTGGGTTCCCTTGACGACTCGCCCGTCCCGGACATCCAGGCAGGGAATGATTCTCTTTGCCAGCATTTCAAGACCAGGAATTCAGCTGGGCTTGCATGGATGGAAGATCGATTCTCTTCTCGTAGAGGGAGCGGCCCAGAATCACCCCTTCCACACCGGAGCCCCGGTTTTCCCACAAAGCACGAACATCGGCCGGGCTGGAAGCCCCGCCACTGGCTATCACTCGGATTCCCGTTGTGCGGGCCAGCCGCGCGGTCTCTTCGACATTGGTACCTGTCAGCATGCCGTCGCGCGAGACATCCGTGTATATGACACGTGTTACTCCTGCATCTCTCATTTGTTTTGCCAGATCCAGCGCAAGCAGACCGGTCCGGTCCACCCAGCCGCGCAGCGCCGCGTAACCGTCCCGTGCATCGATGGCCACCAGGATAGCATCCCCGAACCGTCGCACGGCCGCCGATACCAGTTCAGGCTGCTCCACCGCAATCGTTCCCAGGATCGCCCGGCTGGCTCCGGCGGCGAACACCCGCTCCAGGTGAGCCATACTCCTCAAACCGCCGCCAAACTGGACCGGGATGGTCAATCCCTGAAAAATGGACTGTGCGACCCGGAGATGCTGTGATTCGCCTGCAAAAGCGCCGTCCAGGTCCACGAGGTGAAGGCGAGCTGCCCCCAGCGACTGCCAGTGCAACGCCATCGCCAGCGGGTCGTTGCCATATTCGGTGGCCCGCGACATTTCGCCTTCCTGGAGGCGAACGCATTTGCCGCCCTTCAGGTCGATTGCCGGTATGAGTTCAAAATCCGTTTTGTTGATCACTCCCGATCCGATCTCACATGAATTCGATCGAGCCTGTGGCTGCACAATTCCTGGAACTCAACCCATGTTTAAAAAATTCTGCAGCAGCCTGCGGCCCGCCTCCTGGCTTTTTTCCGGGTGGAACTGAGCCCCGCAGATATTCCCCCGACGCCCCAGTGAGCAGAAGCGGTGCCCGTAGTCGGTGCGGGCGAGCACCGTGGATTCATCAACCGGCTCCACGAAATAGGAGTGGACGAAATAAAAATAGGCCCCTTCGGTTATGCCATCCGTCAGGGGATCGGGCCGTATATCTTCCACCTGATTCCAGCCGACATGAGGCACATGGAGGCCTGGCCCCTCCAGCCGGCGGACACGTCCCGCGATCAGCCCGAGTCCCTCATGAATCCCGAATTCCTCGCTTTCGCGAAAAAGCAACTGAAAACCGAGGCACAAACCGAGCAAAGGCACGCCTTTTCCCGCAGCTTCGAGAATGGCCTGGTCGAGCCCGAGCTTTTTAAGCACCCGCATGGCGTCTCCGAACGCGCCGACGCCCGGCAGGATGAGCCGGCCGCTTTTGCGCACCACCTCCGGGTCCCCGGAGATCCGGCCGGTTCCGCCCACGGCGGCGAGCGCTCGCTCCACGCTGCGCAGGTTGTTCATCCCGTAGTCGACGATCGTTGTTGCCCGATCCGCAACCATGCCTATAAAACTCCTTTGGTGGAGGGAATTCCCTGCACGCGCGGCTCGATCCGGGTGGCATGGCAAAGAGCGCGTCCGGCGGCTTTGAAAATGGCCTCGAAAATATGGTGGGTATTGCTGCCGTATAAGAGCTCGATGTGGACATTGATCCGCGCATGAGTCGCTACTGCCTTCCAGAACTCCTCCACCAGTTCGCAGTCAAGAGTCCCAACGCGTTCGCGCGCCACCTCGACACGATAAACGAGATAGGGCCTGCCGGAGAGGTCCAGAACAACTCGCGCCAGCGATTCATCCATGGGGTAGTAGGCATGCGCGAATCTCGCGATGCCCGCTTTCCCGCCCAGCGCCTTCTCCAGCGCCAGTCCAAGACAGATCCCGATGTCCTCCACGGAATGATGAGGATCGATCTCCAGGTCGCCTTTGCAGGCAACATCCAGATCGAAAAGCCCGTGCTTGGCGAAGAGCGCCAGCATATGGTCGAGGAAAGGCACCCCGGTGGCGATTTTACTTGATCCCGAGCCGTCGAGGTTAAGCGTGACAGCCACGTCGGTTTCATTGGTTTTCCGGCTGATCGAAGCGATCCGTTCGCTCATTTCGGGGCTCCTCACAATGGGGCGGAATCATCCGCCGCCGTTATTTCCAGGCACGTTTTCAATGAAGAGAGAAACCGGTCATTTTCCCGGGGCGATCCGACGGTGACCCGCAGGCATTTCGAGAGCATAGGATACCCGGACACATCACGAATCAGGACACCCTGCTGGTAGAGTTCATCGAACACCCGGCGGGGAGCCGCAGGAACCTGAAACAGGAAGAAATTCGCACCTGTGGGATAGACACGCACTCCGGGGAACCGCGCGAGTTCGCGGCCCAGGCGCTCACGTTCCGAGAGGATCGACTGGATCGCCGGTTGGAAACGATCCAGGTTTTGCAGCGCCACTTCGGCGGCGCACAGGCTAAACTGGTTGATATTGTAAGGAAGCTTGGCCTTGGCAATCTGGACGGCGAGTTCAGGGTGTGCCATCAGATAACCCACGCGCAGCCCGGCCATGCCCATCGCCTTGGAAAAGGTCCGAGTAATGATCAACCGAGGATGGCTCTCCAGATAGTGCAGCGCCGTCTTCCCCGAGAACTCGAAATAAGCCTCATCAATAAGAACATGTCCCTGGAAACCGTCCAGGATCGACTCCAGTTGCACAGCGTCCAGCTCCGAACCGGTCGGATTGTTGGGGCTGCAGGCGATCAAAATCCTGGCCCCAGTCGAATTCGCCCTTTCGACCAGCCTGGCGGCATCGTACCTCATATCGTCGTTCAGCGGCACCTGGACGATATCCGCACCCAGGATCTGCGACACCAGCCCGTATACCGTAAAGGTGGGCGAAGGCAGGACGACCGGCGTGCGATCGCGGACCAGGACCATCAGCGTTGCCAGGAGCAGTTCGTTCGATCCGTTGCCGACGAGGACCCCGTCCTTGCGCCAGCCGGCAAAATCCGCTAATTGTTCCTGGAGCTTTTCCGGGACAAAATCAGGGTAGCGCGACCAACTCCGAACCTTGTAGCGCCTGATGACCTCCTCTTTGAGGTCAAGAGGGAAATCGTAGGGATTCTCATTCTGATTCAGCTTCACGTCCGCGTAGTACGCGCGCAAAGTGTAGGCCGGGGCACACAGAACCTCTTCTTTGACACCCTCGACCGACGGATGACGGGCTGTCATGGAAGGTCCTCCCCTTCATCCGAGCGGCGCCCGGAATCCTCCTGCCTGATGGCAACCGACCTTGCGTGAGCATCCAACCCCTCCGATAGGGCGAGTTTCTCGATTGAGCGCCAGGTGCGGGCCAGCTCTTCGCGCGAATAGTGAATGATGCTGGTCTTGCGTACAAAATCGTAGACGCCGAGCGGGGAGAAGAAGCGGGCGGTCCCCCCGGTCGGGAGGACGTGATTGCTGCCCGCGAAATAGTCGCCTACGGCCTCGGGGGAGTAATCGCCGTAGAAAATCGCCCCGGCGCACGGCACCCGGTCGATCGCCGATTTAGGTATGCTTGAGAAAATTTCCAGGTGCTCGGGCGCGAGTTCATTGATCCATTCGGCCGCATCCATGTAACTGTCCAGCACCACCAAGGCGCCATAGTCCTGCAGGGATTTCTTCGCGATGGACTTGCGCGGCAGCCCGTTCAACTGCTTCTCGATTTCCTGTCCGACCAGCACGGCGTGCGGAGCCGAATCCGTGAAACAAATGGCGCTGGCGGCGGGATCGTGCTCGGCCTGCGACAGCATGTCGGCGGCGATAAATCGTGGATTGTCACCCGCGGAGCACAGGACGACAACCTCGCTGGGTCCCGCGATCATGTCGATATCGACTTCGCCGAATACTTCCTTTTTGGCTGCCGTGACATACAGGTTTCCGGGACCGACAATCTTGTCGACCCGGCGGATGCTTTGGGTGCCGTAGGCCAGAGCGGCAATCGCTTGAGCCCCGCCCACACGGTAGATCTCCTGAACCTGCAGCAGGCGGAGGGCAGCGGCGATCACGGGGTGACGCTGAAATGTACCGGGTGGCGTTACGACCACGATGCGCGGGACTCCCGCGATTTTTGCAGGGACTACATTCATCAGGACCGATGACGGATAGGCGGCGCTGCCGCCAGGCACGTACAAGCCCACGCTGCCAAGCGGAGTTACTCTCTGGCCAAGGGTAACTCCTCTGCGGGTGAAATCCCATGAATTCTGGAGCTGCCGGGAATGATAGGCGCGGATGTTGAAGATGGCTTTTTCGAGCTCCAGCACTACAGCGGGATCGGCTTTCGCCGCGGCGGCGCGAAGTTCTTTCGGCTGAACCCGAAGGCCGGCGGCGGTCATTTTCACCTGGTCCAGCTCCCTGGTCCAGCGAAGCAGCGCCCTATCTCCTTCGCTGCGGACTTCGCTCAGGATGCGCCGCACTTTGCTCCGCACAGGGCCGGAAATCAGGCTTTTGCGTTTTTCGAGCCTGGCGAAAAACCGACTGCGATCGGCCGATCTGAAGATGGGGATCATGCCAGTGCCTTTCTCAGCCTGCCGAGGAAATCCTGGACCTCGGAATGCTGCACGTGGAAGCTCGCCCGGTTCACAACCACTCGAGCGGAAGATTCCACGATTTCTTCCAGCACCTCGAGCCCGTTCTCCTGCAGGGTTCTGCCGGTTTCGACCAGATCGACGATTTTTTCGGCCAGATCCAGGTTTGGGGCCAATTCCACCGAGCCCGTCAAATAGACGACCTCGACCGGCAGCCCCCGGCTGCGGAAAAACCGCTCCGCGATTCGCGGGTACTTGGTGGCGACCCTCGTGGTCGACAAAAGGTTGTGACTTTCTGGAGACTCGTCCATTTTCCCGGCCAGCACGAGCCGGCATCGTCCGAAATTGAGGTCCAGCGGCTGATGCAGATCTGGCGCCACTTCGAGAAGCACGTCGCGGCCGCAAATCCCCACCGCCGCTACGCCGTATTCCACGTAAGTGGGCAGGTCCATCGGTTTCACCAGCAGAAATCGGTATTGCCCGGTGGAGTCTTCGGCGATCAGCCGCCTCGAGGTGTGAATGTCCTCAGGGACCTGGATCCCGGCACGGGACAGAAATTCAACCGTGGGCTCAAACAGGCGGCCTTTCGAGAGGGCGAGGGTCAGCACTCAAGACCTCCTTCCAAGGTGAACACTGTGCCCGTTGCAGCGCATGGTCCACAGTTGACGGAAAAGTTCATCCAGCGGCGCATGTTCGGTCGCGATGACAAACTCGTCGGCTTCATGACAAGGGACGCCGAGGCTGCCGGCATCTCGCACCAGAGGCAGGACCCGGTCCAGGGTGAATGAGAATCCTACGGCAGGCAGGTCCCAGCCGAATTTGGCCAGAAGTCCATCATACCTGCCGCCGCCGCCCAGTTCGAAACCTGCCGACCGGCTGTAAATTTTGAAAACGATACCCGTATAGTAATCGAGCCCCCGCACCTCCGCGAGGTCGAGGGTCAGGTAGCCGGAAAGATCCAATCCTTCCACAATCGAATAGATTTCGCGCAGTTCGAGGAGAGCGGAGCGCGATCGGGGGTTCTGAACCACCGCCAGGGCCCGATCAAGCACCTCGGTCCCGCCTGAATAATTCGGAAGATCCACAAGGAATTCCTTCTTCTCGGCTCCCAGGTCCAGAAGATCGACCTGCTTCTGAAGCCAGGCGCAATCCTTGTGGTCGATGGCATCGCTCAATTCGTCCGCTCTTTCCTTTGGAAGCTTCAGGGCTTCTACGATGCCGTTGAAAAAGCCGACATGGCCGAGCGCGATTTTGAAGTCCCCCACCCCGAGGTGAAGCAGGCAATCCACAGCCAGCAGCAACGCTTCGATGTCGGCCCAGATTCGGGCAATGCCGATCGATTCCAGGCCAATCTGGTAAAACTCCTTCTGTCTTCCGGCTCCGCTGCGTTCCTGGCGAAACACTTCCCCCGAATAGAAGAGTTTAATGGGGAGCGGTTGGCCGGCCATGCGGGTGGCAACCGTTTTGGCGACCAGGGTCGTCAGATCCGGACGAAGCGCGAGAAGCGATCCGTCATTGTCCAGAAATCGATAGGCCTTATCGGCGACGTGCGCGCCCAGGCCGTACGAGAAATCTTCCATGTAATCAAAGAACGGGAGAATGATTTCTCGCGCACCCCAACACTTCATGATTCCGGCAAGGACCGCTTCCACCTTGCGCCGGCGACTCACTTCCTCGCCGAAGTAACATTGCACGCCCTGGGGAATCATCGGTCTGAAATCGCGTTCCTGCTTCATAGTGCCGTCATTCCGCTTCCATGGTTTGGATTGTCAGGCCCTTCGGATCGGCCTTGAGCAGCCGCACCTGCGATTCCAGGCCGTGCCGCTGAAAAATGGCGCTGATCGAATCCCCGATTTGGGCGCCGTCGGCATCAACGAAGGCAATCACGGTAGGCCCGGCACCCGAAAGAGCCAAACCCAGCAACCCGGGTTGGTCGGGCATTTCAAGAATTTCGCAGAAACCTGGCACGAGTCCGCTGCGATACGGCTGATGCAGCCGGTCGGCCATCGCTTCGCGCAGTCCTTCTCCCCTTCCCTGTACTATTTGCGCCATTAGAAAAGCGGCACGCTGCACGTTGAAAATTGCGTCTGCGCGTGAGACATCCGGCGGCAGAACCGCGCGGGCTCGCTTCGTCTCCAGCTCGAAAGCCGGGGTAACGGCAACGATGCTCCAGGAATCCGGAAACCGGCATCGGGAGCACCGGACGGGTTTTCCGCCGATGGAGGCCACCAGCCCTCCATAGAGGGCGGGCGCCACGTTGTCAGGGTGTCCTTCGAGGCCTACTCCGATTTCAAGCAGATCCTCAGGCAACAGGTTGATATCACACAGGAACCCGGCTGCCGCCGCGCCGGCAAGGCACGCCGAGGCACTGCTTCCCAACCCCTTGGTGACCGGAATTTCGTTCTTCACCTGCAGGTCGAACGGCGGGAGCTTTTTGCCATGCCGCCCAGCCACAAGTTCCATCACCTGCCAGATCAGGTTCGACGAATCGCAGGGTATAAGGCCCTCATCCTGGCCTGAATAGTGAAGGCGGGAAGTCCCTTCGACCCGCAGGCGAAGATCCAGCTTCAGATATAGTTGAACTGCCAGCCCAACCGAATCAAAGGCCGGTCCCAGGTTGGATGTGCTGGCCGGCACGGTTATGACGGCGCGCCGACGGCTTCTATCAAAATCCTGCAAAAGGTGCTCCTCAGTCTTATGATTCCTTATCGATCGGAAATAGACTCGGGATGGTTCATCAGTGATTCATGATGAAAAGAAAATTTTACAGGCAGACGCCTTGCGGTGCCATGGCAATCTTTGCCTCCGGCCGCGATTCTCCGGAAACCTTGAACATCGGACGAATTGAGCCGCGAATATTCTGAACCACTCGGCCCGAAGACGGCGAAGTTCACGATGCCGCCCGCCGGGGCGGCTTTCGCCAGCCATTCTCGTCCGTGGGCGGTGCAAAAGCCGTTCTTATATGAAGCGAATCAAATTTTAGATTCCGGCTTTTTCGGAGGAACCAGGGCCGCGCGGACGATGGCGCGATTGCCATAGCGGCGCTGGATGTTGTCCAAGGCTGCGGCAATCTTCCTGTCTTTCTGCGGCTCGGGCAGAAAAAGCCGCATCTGTCCCATGGCATCGGAAGCCGCAAAATTGAACGCATAGACACCGATCAGCCGAACCGCAACTTTCTTCTTCAGGAGGGGTCTTAGCAGCTTGTCGACAACCGGGAAAATCCTTTCCGATGTGTCCGCAGGCTCGTTCAGGGTGGTCCGGCGCGTGCAGGTCGTGAAATCGGCTTCGCGGAACTTGACAGCCACGGTCCGGGCGCGTACGCCGTTGGCGCGGAGCCTTTGTGCGACCTTTTCAGTCAGTTCGAGAAGGGTATTGTGGATGAGTTCGGCGCTGCTGGTATCGCGCTCGAAGGTGTATTCGTGGCCGATGGATTTGAATCCTTCCTCGGGTGAAACCGGCCTGTCATCCAGCCCGTTAGCCAGGAACCACAGGTGTTCGCCCGATTGCCCCATCCGGCGCGCCAGTTCTCCCTGGGGCCATTGCGCCAGCTGCCCGATTTTTTCAATCCCCATTCTTCTTGAGCTCGGCCTCGGTTTTGGCTCCGACACCCCAAAGACGGCCGATCGGGCAGGGGCTCGAGAAATTCCTTTTCGCTCCCGGGCTCGACCACGATCAGGCCGTCCGGCTTGCCATAATCCGATGCGACCTTGGCGATGAACTTGTTGGCTGCCACGCCGACCGAAGCCGTAAGTCTCTGTTCGCTTCGGATGCGGCTTTTGATCCTGGACAGCGATTTCCGGGCCGGTGCCGAACAAATTCAGGCTCCCGGTGACATCCAGGAAGGCTTCATCTATGCTAACCTGTTCCATCAGGTCGGTGAATCCGCTCAGGATATTCATGATCGCTTCGGAAGCCCGGTCATATTTCCCCATTTCCGGGAGCCACGTAGATTCCTTGCGGGCATCGCCGCCAGGCTTCCGAGATCGGCTGTGCCGAGTGAATGCCGAACTTGCGGGCTTCATAGGAACAGGTCGACACGATGCCGCGGCCAAGGCCGTTTTTCGGGTCGGCACCGACAATCAGCGGTTTGCCGCGATATTCGGGATGATCCCGCTGCTCGACGGCGGCAAAAAAGGCATCCATGTCGACATGCAATATGGTTCGCGCCATTGATCGCATTTTAGTCGTCTCTTAGGGAACTGTCCGCAACTTTCGCCTTCCGGAGGACAAGGGATTGAAGGAAAAAATCGCTGTGGTAACCGGAGCGTCGGCCGGTATCGGCTGGGAACTGGCGAGACAACTGGCAGGCCGGGGGCACGCGCTCTGGCTCGTCGCCCGCAGGGAAGACAGGCTCCGGCAGCTCGCGGATGAAATCCGCAGAAGCGGAGCCCCTGCCCCGACGGTGCTGCCGCTGGATTTGAAGGACCGTGACGCCCGCCTCTACCTGACGCAGCAGATGACGGCGTCCGAGGAACAGCTGGGCCTGGTGGTAAACAACGCGGGTATCGGCGCCCTGGGAGAGATTCCCCGCCTCCCGCTCGCCAGACAGCTGGAAATGATTGAGCTCAATATCGTGGCGTTGACCGAGCTCGCCTATCATTCCGCCGGAATCATGTGCTCCAGGCGAGCCGGAGGGATCATCAACATTGGCTCAACCGCATCTTTTCTACCCGTGCCCTACCAGGGAGTATACGCGGCGACCAAGGCTTACGTGTTAAGCTTCACCCGCTCACTGGCAGAGGAGATTCGGCCCTATGGAGTCCGGGTCATGGCCCTGTGCCCCGGGCTTACCCGAACCGAGTTTCAACAGGCAGCCGGAATTACCAAGGTCGATTTCCGAATGAAATACGCCATGACGTCCGCGCGCTGCGCCGAAATAGGGTTGAGGGATTTCGACCATGGGAAATTGGTAAGCATAACCGGTGTCATGAACAAGGTTCAAATCGCGGCAGCCGGGCTTTTCCCGGATAGGATGGTAATGCACGTTGTGGCCAAAGCTATGAAGAACCTGACCGAGGAATAAGTGAAACGGACGAATAAGGCTGGCGCCATGGTATCGTGACATGGTTTATTGAAAACAGAGCTTTAGGCTCGGGAAATTCGGACGAGATGGTTTTGCGGCATGGCCGCAAGCCAAATCGAACCGCAAAAACCACCAGGACCCCGAAGGATTACGCATGTTTTTCTTCACGGTCTTCGCGGTTTAATTCGTCGAGCATACCAAATTCCAGAAAGGCATGCCCCTATGAAATCCGCGCTTTGGCTCGCGCCTGAAAAAGTTGAACTCCGGGAGACAGATATTCCAAAACTCGCTGCCGACGAAGTGCTGATCCAGCCTTTGCGTATGGGGATCTGCGGCTCGGATGTGTCGTTTTATCTAGGGCATCGGACGCCTCCATTCGCCCCTTTCACGCTCGGCCACGAGTTTGTCGGCCGAGTGGTGGAGGTTGGGCCGGAAGTGACGAAGCTGGCGGCAGGCCAGCGCGTCATCGTCGAGCCGAATTATTGCTGCGGTATCTGCCGTTTCTGCAGGACCGGCCGCGGCAGCATCTGCCCGAACAAGCGAAGCATGGGCGTCAATGTCAACGGCTGCTTTGCCGATTACGCGACCGCACCGGCGGAATTCACCTGGCCCGTTCCGGATTCGATTTCCGACGCGGATGCGGCTTCGATTGAGCCACTCACCGTCTCGCTTCATGCTCTGCTCAAGTCCGATGCCAGGTTGGGAGACACCGTAGCCGTCGTGGGGTGCGGCGTGGTGGGGCTTCTCCTGATCCACTCGGCAGCGGCCCAGGGAGTCCGTGTTCTGGCGCACGACAAGTTCAAAGAGAAGCTGGATATGGCGGTCGCGCTGGGTGCCCGCGCCTGTTACGACACCGATCCCACAGAGCTGTGGCTGAAGGAAGAAGTGGGGACGATTTTCGAATGCGCCGGTTCGACCGCAACGGTTGAATTGTCGCTTGGTGCAGCCCCGCGGGGAAGTACGGTCATGCTGCTCGGCTTATCCTCTTCACCGGCCAGCTTCGTGCCTCTGCGCCTGGTCCGCGAAGGGATCCGGATCGAACCGAGTCTCATTTACGATCACCCGGGGGATTTTGCCGCTCGCGATCCGGCTGGTCGCTGACCGGACGCTGCAGCCGTCGAAGATAGTAACCGATACGCTTCCATTCGAAACCATTGGTCGGGCGCTTCAGGTTGCCAGCACCGGAAAGTCGGGCAAGATCCAAGCCGTCAGAACCTAACGATATGCGTCCGGGTGCGTCTCTCTAATCTTTCCAGTCGGCAATAAAGACATTGGTCTCGCCCGTTTTGGACCCGCTGCGGTTGGAACAGAAGACCAGTTGCTTTCCATCCCGGGTAAACATCGGGAAGCCGTCAAAAGTGTCGTTGTAGGTTATGCGTTCGAGCCCGGTCCCGTCCGTGTTGACCACAAACAAATCGAAATTTCTGCCTTTGGGATCGGAAAGGTTCGACGAAAAAATGACCTGCTTGCCATTGGGGAGAAAGTACGGGGCGAAGTTGGCTCTTCCGTTACCGGTAAGCTGCCTTTTGTTCGATCCGTCGGCATTCATCACCATGATTTCGAGCGATTTAGGCTCAATCAGTCCTTCCGCCAGCAATTTTTCGTAGCGATCTAAGTCCTTGGGATCTGTGGGGTGGTGAGCCCGATAAACGATCTGTTTGCTGTCGGGCGAATAAAACGGGCCGCCGTCGTATCCCTTCTCGAAGGTCAGGCGTTTTACGTCGGATCCATCCAGGTTCATGGAGTAGATGTCCAGGTCGCCATCGCGGACCGAGGTAAAGACAATGCGCTGGCCGTTGGGGGAGATCGTGGCTTCGGCATCGTATCCGGGCGTCCGGGTCAGCGGTTTCAGGTCGCTGCCATCTGTGCGCGCGCTGTAAATATCGAAACTCTTGTACAAAGCCCAGACATAACCCTTGCTCATGTCGGCTTTGGGTGGGCAGGGCGCGCCTTCTTCGTGAGTAGAAGAGTACAGGATGCGTTTTCCGTCCGGGAAAAAGTAACCGCAGGTCACGCGGCCTTTTCCGGTACTGACGAGTTTCAAGTCGCTCCCGTCCAGGTTCATGGTGAACATCTGGTCGCATTCATAAGGCGGCCGGGTGGATTGGAAAATCAATTTCTTCTGATCAAAGGACAGGTAGGCTTCGGCATTTTCCGCGCCGGGAATCGCGGTGAGCTTGCGAAGGTTGGCGAGGTGCTTTTCCTCCGGCAAGGGGTCATAGCGATCTTCCCGCGCAGCCACGAAGGTCAGCATCAAAGATACAAGGATCCCCGCAAAAACAGCCTTCATGAAACCTCCCTTTCCAAAGGAGCCGGGACAAAAATGCCGAGGCTTCAACCTGGGCAATCGTGTCCCCCCTGTCGGTAATCGTTATTGCGCGCTGAATAGAAATCGGGCGCGGATTCCAGCCTATTTTGCAGTCGGCTTAGCGAACTTGGCGTCGTCGATATCGACATTGTGCTTCACCTCGTCGAATTTGACGACGATGGTCATACCCGGCATAACTTGCTTGACGGTGAAAGGAATTTTCACGCCGTCGACCTCTTTGTAATCTTCCATATAGGACTCAACAACGGCGGTTCCCTGCGGGCCTTCACGCTCGGCATCTGCCCGTAAAAGCAGCCCGCTCTCGACGTCGAAATAAAGTTTTTCGGGGCTTCCCTCTTCCGGGATAGCCTCGATCAGATAGGCATCTTTGTCGCCAACCTTCTGCTTCGATTTCACTTCGACCTTTTTATATTGCTCCTTGAATTTGAGCTCGCGGTGAAATTCAGAATCTCGTTTGGTCGCGGCGAGGGCGGCCCCGGAAGTCTCCACCAGCCCCGTCATCGGGTTCTGCGTCCATCCTGCGGTGCCGTCAAACCCATTGTTTACTACCCCGAATCCAGGGATGTCGAGGATCATCACTTGTTTGTTCGGAGCCTTGGCGTAGGAACTGAATGTTCCGCTCGCGCCCATGGCGGGGATATCAAATGTCCCCTTCGCGGTCCTGTTGGTCAACTTTTCAATGGCAGCTTTTCCGCCGGTTCCCTCAACCCATTTCGCGAGTACCGCGTCGATAGATGGCAGCGATTCGGCAGCGGCAGGTTCCTGCGCCAACGCGAATGACGTCATGAGAAGGCAAAATGCCAAAACTAGCGATGTACGTTTCATAGGCCCGTTTCCTTTCCCCGTCAAGAATCCAGATCTGATAATTGAAAAGAGTTAATACCTGCCGGTATAAGAATTCAAGATCATCCCGAGTGCCTCGGCAAATTCTTCCCGCCGTTCGATTACAGCGCGTTGATACGAATGGAAACCGATAAAAGGTTACAGTCAAGTGGAAAATGAGCATGAGCCAGGAGTTCGGAGTCGGTTTCGGGTTTCCATTCGACAGCGACACCGATCCCGATGGAATCCGATGCCGATGCGAAAAGAAGAAACGCAATTCCTTTCCATGAACCACGCAAACCTGGCAGGGGCTTGACACATGGATCAATCCAGTCTAACGGATTCAATCCCCATCTCAGCCAAAAAAACTTCCCTCCGCAGGCATTTCATGATTAATTCTCGTTGGATTGACTCCAAGGGGAAGCTATGGAAACGAAAAGGCTCGGCAACAGCGACATGCAAATCACTCCATTGGGCATCGGAGCCTGGGCCATGGGCGGGGGCGGCTGGCAATTCGCTTGGGGCTCCCAGGACGACGAGGCTTCCATTGCGGCCATCCGGGCCGCTCTGGATGCCGGTATAAACTGGATCGATACGGCCGCCGTTTACGGGTTGGGGCATTCCGAGGAAGTGGTGGCCCGCGCCATCCGTGGCCGATCACCCAAGCCCTGGATATTCACCAAATGTTCCCGCAATTGGGACGAAAAACGCCAGATTTTCAGCTGTCTCAAAAGCAGCGGGCTGCGCAAAGAGTGCGAGGATTCACTCCGCCGTCTCCAGATGGATACCATTGACCTTTACCAGATCCATTGGCCGGAGCCCGACGAGGATATCGAGGAGGCCTGGGAAACGTTGATTCGATTGCGCGAGGAAGGAAAAGTCCGCTGGATCGGCGCGTCCAATTTCACCATCGCTCAAATGGAGCGGATTCGTCGCATGGCACCTGTCACATCCATTCAGCCGCCCTATTCCATAATTTCCCCGGAAATTGAAAATGAAATCCTCCCCTATGCCGGTCGGCACCAAATCGGGGTGATCGTGTATTCGCCCATGAAGTCGGGCCTGCTCAGCGGCAAGATGACTCGCGAACGCATCGCCGCCATGCCGCCGGACGATTTCCGCCGGCGAACCCCGAATTTTCAGGAGCCCAAGCTGACCCGGAACCTGCTGCTTGCAGAAAAGCTGCGCGAAATCGGGAGCCGGCACGGGCTGACCCCCGGCGAGATCGCCATAGCCTGGACGCTGCGGCGGCCGGAAGTGACAGCCGCTATCGTGGGACTCCGCTCTCCTGAACAGTTGAAGGGAACTATCGGAGCAGCCTCTTTCCGGCTGCATGAAGACGAGGCAACGGAGATAGAAACTTTCATGAAGGAGAATCCGGCTTGACTCAGTAACAAATGACGAATAAGAAACAAATTGCGAATTGCAGATTGCGGATTAAAAAAGCGAATTGCGAATGACGAGCGAAGAGTTTTCAACGGGCAGCAATTCGTCATGCGTCATTTGTCATTTGTTAAGATTCGTCATTCGTCATTTTCGAAAGGAATCCTTATATGACCAGCCAGCCCTCATTGAATCTGCCCCCCGATCGGTACTTTGATGTTGATCCGGGACAGAAAAAAATCGCCATGGAACTCTACAGCCTGGTCGCCAAAGCCCCCCTGGTCTGCCCCCATGGGCACGTCGATCCGAAGATGTTCGCGGATCCGGACTACAGCTTCGGCACTCCGACCGACCTCCTTCTGATCCCCGATCATTACGTTTTCCGCATGCTCTATTCGCAGGGGATCCCGCTGGAAAAGCTCGGCATCCCACAGCGGGACGGAAGCGCAATCGAAGCCGATCATCGAAAGATATGGCAGATCTTCGGGGATAATTTTTATCTTTTCCGCGGCACCCCGACCGGAATATGGCTAGCCCACGAACTGCACGACGTCTTCGGCATCAACGTGAAGCTGACCGGAGAAACTGCGCGGGAAATCTACGACGCGATAGCGGAGAAACTGGAGTCGCCTGAGTTCCGTCCCCGGCGTCTTTTTGAGCGGTTCAACATCGAGGTACTGGCCACGACCGATTCCGCGACCGATTCCCTGGAATGCCACCAGGCCATCCGGCAGTCCGGCTGGAAAGGGCGGATCGTCCCCACGTTCCGCCCCGATGCCGTCGTGAATATCGACCGCCCGGATTGGAGGGAGAGCATCGAAACCCTCGAGCAGATCAGCGGCATCCCGATAGCCGATTACAGGAGTTACATACGCGCCATTGAAAATCGCAGGGCTTTCTTCAAATCGATGGGAGCAACCGCGACCGATCACGCTGCGCTGACGCCATTTACCTTCCAACTGTCGGAAAGCGAAGCCGATGCCATCCTGCAGCGCGCGCTCAAGGGCGCGGCAACACAAGGCGATGCGGTGGCCTTTACCGGTCACATGATGATGGAAAGCGCGCGGATGAGCATCGAAGACGGGCTCGTCATGCAGTTTCATCCCGGGTCGCACCGGAATCACAACCAGACCCTATTCGACCGTTTCGGCGCAGACAAGGGCTGCGACATACCGATCCCGGTGGAATACACGGCGAACTTGAAGCCGCTCCTGAACCGGTATGGCAACGATTCCGCGCCTCACCCTGATCCTGTTCACCCTGGACGAATCGACCTATTCACGCGAACTGGCGCCGCTGGCGGGGCACTACCCCGCGGTGAAGCTGGGGCCGGCCTGGTGGTTCCACGACAGTCTGAACGGCATGCGCCGTTACCGCGACTGCGCCATGGAAACCGCTGGTCTTTACAACACAACCGGGTTCAATGACGATACGCGCGCCTTCCCGTCGATCCCCGCCAGGCACGACCTGGCTCGCCGGGTGGATGCCAACTGGCTGGCGGGCCTGGTGGTCCGGGGCATCCTGGACCTTGAAGACGCACAGTCCATGATCCACGACTGCGCCAACCGTCTGGCCAGGAGAGCCTACAAATTCGAATAGCCGGATTTCCGCTCAGTTCCGTTCGATGGCTGGCAGGCGGCCGGGTGTATGGGGCACGCCTGCCGCATCGAGCGCCTGTTCAAACTTCTTGAGGTCCGCTTCTAGAGACTTCAGTTTCGCCAACTCCTCCGTGAACTCCTCCAACGCGATTTTGTAATTCATGGCCTGCGTGCCGGTGGGGGCGCCGCTCAATCCGCGCGCCCCTGAAGATGCCGAGGACACCCGGGTTGATATGCTCGATGGAGCGCCGGATTCCAGGCCGCGCAGCGTTTCATCGCCTCGGAATTTTCGCAGGATCGCCGTGATCCGCTGGTCCAGCTTCGAAGCCTCATCCATCAGTCTGAGGTCCGCAGGCGCATCCAGCAAGGCGCGCCGGATTGCTGTGGTTCTGGTTTTGATGTTGTTGGCCAGCTCCGAGGCGCCGTCGAACGCCCGCTGGAGGAGGAGCACCTTTGCCTGGTAATCCGCTGCCGATGCCCTATCACCGGCTTTCGATCCGGCCATGTCGTCCGCGGCGACAACAATGGACTGCTCGGAACCAAGCGAGGTAATAATCCCCTTGTTGCGCCGAGAAAGGCTTGCCTTGTAATTTCCGGGAGCGACAAAAGCCCCTCCGCTCATCAGGGATGCGAAAGCCGCCGTTTCATCGGCCGGTTCCGCTGCAGCGCCACCCCCGCGCCTTCCGGAAATCCCTCCCCCTCCCGGCCCTCCGGCCCCTCCTGCGGGCGCCGCCGCGGGAAATCCCCGCAAATTCCAGATCACGCGATGGATTCCTGCGGTTCCGGGCACGGACAGTCGGCGCACGACTTTTCCTGAGGCATCCGCAATGGTAAGAATGTTTTGCGGAGCCTCCTCGTCGGCCTCAGCCGTCAAATCGGCTTGCGAGGGATATCTAGCGGCCTCCTTTTTCTTTTCCGCTGCTCGCGCTGCCTCCTGGCGCTCCTGTTTCCGGGTTTTCAGGGCCTCTTTTATCCACACGGTGATAACGGCGCCGATGGGCGGATTTTCCGCCATCCAATGCTGCTCCCCCTGCGAGCCGCGGCTTTTCCCGGTATCGGGGATTTGGAGGACGGAATTCTTCACCGGAAATATGTGGCACTCCCTGGTAAAAAGTTCGGGCTTGACGTCCCGGAGGGGCGCGTAGTTGTCCAGGATATAAAAGCCCCGGCCGAAAGTAGCGAGCACAAGGTCGTTTTCCCGCTCCTGAATGGCAATATCTTTAACCGGGATGGTCGGAAGATTGCCGCGCAGACGGATCCATTTCTGTCCCCCGTCCACCGTGAAATACAGTCCGAACTCGGTGCCGCAAAACAACAGCCCGGGATTGACGTGGTCCTCCGCAAAGGAAAGTACCGGGCCGTTTGCCGGCAGGTCACCGGCGATCGAAGTCCAGGCCGCCCCCTTATCGCCGCTTTTGAATATATAGGGTTTGAAGTCGCCATTCTGATGATTGTTGAACAGCCCGTATACGGTATTGACGTCATGCTTGGAGGCGAAAAGCCGCTGTACGTAGACGCCATAGGGGCTGGTTTCGGGCAGGCCGGCAATCTTTTCGACCTTACGCCAGTTTCTGCCGCCGTCCTCGGTCACCTGCATGTTGCCGTCGTCGGTTCCTGCATAGATCAGGCCTTCCTTTTTCCTGGATTCACCCAAAGCGGTGATGTTGCCGTAAGTCGAGGTCGACTGATGCTTCGCGACCGCCTCCGGCGGCCAGATTTTGCCCATCACGGGCAGGAGATTGCGGTCGATCTGGCGGGTGAGATCAGAGCTGACGGCTTTCCAGGAATCACCTCGGTCGTCGCTGCGGAACAGCCGGTTGGCGGCGAAATAGAGCCGGGTGGGACTGTGGGGGCTGATAATGTAGGGCGATTCCCAGTTGAACCTGAGAGCGGGCTCTCCCTTGCCCTCCACCGGCCGAATTGAGACCCGCTCACCCGTCCGCCGGTCGAGGCGGACTATTCCGCCATACTGCGATTCGCCGTAAACGATATCCGGATTGGTCGGATCGATCCGGGCGACAAAGCCATCCCCGCCTGTTACGATGAACCAGTCATTGTTGGTGGGACCTTGAATCCCGCGGGAACGTGACGGACCACCCTGGGTGCTGTTATCCTGCGTGCCGCCGTAGACGTTGTAGATCGGTGAAGCGTTGTCCACTTCGACATTGTAAAACTGGGTGATGGGAAGATTGCCGAAAAACCGCCAGATGCGGCCCCGGTCCCAGCTTTCATACAACCCGCCGTCGCACCCCTCGATCAGGTGGTCGGTGTTGGCCGGATCGATGTAGAGGCAGTGATTGTCCACATGCTTGGAGCGCTCGCCCACGGCACGAAACGTGCGGCCACCGTCTTCCGAAACCTGGGTCTGGACGCTCATGACATAGAGCCGGTCAGGATTCCTGGGGTCCGGAACGATGTTTTTATAATACATCGGCTGCGCCTCGGCCTCCCCACGGCGTTCCCAGCTGTTTCCTGAGTCGAGCGACGCAAAGATCCCCGGCGCGCTCTCAGAGGTTTCCACCTTGGCGTAAACCAGCCCCTTCCGGGCCGGTGAAAAGGCAATGACGATCCGGCCGAGGTCTTCAGACGACCACGGGCCTCGAATTTTACGCCAGGTTTTGCCGCCGTCATTCGATTTGTGCAAACCGCTCTCCGGACCACCGTGGATCAGGGTCCATACATGGCGTCGCCGCTGATGCGCCACGGCCAAAAGAGTTTCCGGATTCGACGGATCGAAGGCGACATCACTGATCCCGGTGTTGTCGCTGATGTTCAAAACCTTGTTCCACGTGGCGCCGCCGTCGGTGGTTTTGTACAATCCGCGATCGCCGCCCGAAGCCCACAGCGGACCATACGCCGCAACGAAGACCGTGCTGGAGTCACGGGGATCGATCGCGATCCGGCCGATTTGCTCCGAAGCCTTCAAGCCAAGGTTGCGCCAGGTCTTGCCACCGTCGTCGCTGCGATAGACTCCGTCGCCATAGCCGACGCTGCGCTGGTTGGTGGCCTCGCCGGTCCCCACCCAGACGGTGTCCGGATTCTTGGGATCGAGCACCAGCGCTCCGATCGAATACGAGCCTTCATTCTGAAAGACCGGAGTGAAGGTGGTGCCCGCATTTACGGTTTTCCACACCCCGCCTGAGGCCGCTGCGATGTACCAGATCTGGCGATCTTCAGGGTGCACCGCGATGCAGCTGATTCTGCCCGACATCAGGGCGGGCCCGATCGACCGCAACCGGAGGCTTGCGAAGGCATCCGGTGACATCGGATCGCGCGGGCGCCCGCCATCTTCAGGCGACTTTGCCGACTCCTGGGCAATTAGGCACGATGCGGCAAGAACCAGAATAGCGAGCAGTTTCTTCATGGATAAGCCCTCGAATATGTTTCCAAATGACGAATGCAACAAATTGCGAATTGCGAATTAAAAATACAAATTACGATTCATCAGTGAAGAGCTCCGCATTCTGCAATTCGCAATTCCAGAATCGCTCTTATCCATGGCAGTTCCTACTTGCCGAGCATTTCCCTTCATGGATCAATTCGCAATTCGCATTCTTCAGCCAATTTGGTACGGCCAGCGCTGGGCGCGCGACAGCATTGCATTGGCTTCATCATCGTTCCTGAAACGCTCATGGATCGGATCCCAGCGCAAGGTGCGAGGCAGCTTCATGGCGATGTGGATCAGGAGACAGGCGCTGCACGAGCGATGCCCGATCTCGACGGGGCAGATCGGCTGCTGTCGTGCCCGGATCGCTTCCAGCCAATTGCCATGGTGGTCGCTGCTGCGAACAAGGCGGATCCCTTCCGGACCGATCTGCGAGGTCAGAATTCGGGGATCACTGGCCGAGAGAGATTTTTCGTTGTCCGCTTTTTTCACGGGATCGCTTGCTGTGACCGAATAGTTCCCCCGGGTTACAAAAATCCATCCTTCGGAGCCTTCAAAGCGTATGCCGTTGGGAAAAGCACCGCTGACCTGCATCGTGACGCCGTTGGAGTAAAGGGCTTCGGCGTGGAAGTCGCCGTGAACATTCCAGAGACCCTTTTGGGGGAAGTCGGCCTTGGCCTTGATCTCGACCGGGCCGCTGTATTCCATATTCATCCCCCAGTGGGCTATATCGATGTGGTGCTGTCCCCACCCGGTTATCATCCCCGCCCCGAACTGTTCGCAGCGCAACCAGCCGGGGCGCGAAAAATCGTTCTGGGGATGGACCCGCTTTTCGGTGTAGTAAACATAGGGCGTGGAGCCAAGCCACATCTCATAGTTCAGGTTTTTCGGCACCGGCATTTCAGGCTCTTCGTCGCCGGCAGGATCTCCGGGCAGCCCGACCTTGACGGTATGGAGCCTGCCGATCCGGCCGTTGCGCACCAGCTCGCAGGCAACACGAAACTGCTCCCAGGAACGCTGCTGCGTGCCCATCTGGAATATCCTGCCGGTGCGGGCCACCGCATCGGCGAGCTGCCGGCCCTCCGCAATGGTCAGTGAAGCCGGTTTTTCGAGGTAGATATCCTTCCCGGCCCTTGCGGCATCGATGGCAGGCAGGGCGTGCCAATGGTCCGGTGTGCAGATGATAATGGCATCGATATCGGGGTTGAGCAGCATCTCGCGATAGTCGCCGTACATCTTGACGCCGTTGGACGGGGTTCCTTTTTTCTTATAGTACTCCTCGACAAACTGTTTCCCGAGCGCACAGCGCTTCGTATCTAAATCGCAGACTGCAACAATGCGCGCCTGATCGAACTTGAGCACTCCCGGCATATCGTGCTCGCGACCGATGCGGCCGGTGCCGATCACACCTATGTTGATGCGATTGCCGGGAGCATTGGCCCCGAACACCGAAGCAGGAACGATGGAAGGAAAAAGCGCGGCGCCTGCCGTGGCGCGGGAGACAAAACTCCTGCGCGAATACCTTGCAACTGAGGGTTTCTTTTCCATGGCGACATCCTATTAGGAAGAATGTGTGATAATAGCCCATTGGGAACTGGAGCTTAAACGCAAAAATCGCTCCAGGAAAAGTCCCCCCATTCGACTTTGCGGTCCTGGGGGTCTTTGTGGTTAGATAAAAATCATGACAGAGAAGCAATGGGAAGTGTTGCTGGCAGTCATTCGCGGCGACAGATTGAAGCCGATTCCGGTTGGATTCATCATCGACAGCCCCTGGCTGCCGAATTGGGCGGGAATGTCGCTCCTCGATTACTATTCCAGCGACGATCTGTGGCTGCAGGCCAACCTGAAGGCGCTGGCGGAATTCCCCGACTGCATCTTTCTTCCGGGCTTCTGGTCGGAATACGGGATGTGCACCGAGCCCTCGGCCTTCGGCGCCCGCTGCCTCTTCCCGGAAAACGAGTTTCCTTTCGCCGACAAAGTCCTTTCGGAACCGGAACAAATTGATGACCTCACCCCGCCCGACCCTCGGAAGCACGGGCTGCTCCCTTTTGTGATCAAGCGCCTGCTACACTGTCTTCCTGCGATTGAAAAAGCCGGGCATCGCATCCGCTTCGCCGTCTCCCGCGGCCCTTTGAACATCGCCTCGTTCCTCATGGGCAGCACCGAATTCCTTATGGAGATGAGGGCCGGCCCGGAGCGTATTCACAAGCTGCTGAGCTTGATCACATCCTTCACCGTCGATTGGGTCGAATATCAAAGGGAGTGTTTCCCATCCATCGACGGCCTCCTCCTGCTCGACGATATCGTCGGTTTCATCGGCGAAGCCGATTTCAAGGAATTCGCCCTCCCCTACCTAAAGGAAATCTTCACCAAAGCGGGCGTCCGGATCCGTTTCTTCCACAACGACGCACCCTGCAAGAGCTCGGCTCCCCATCTGTCCGAGGCGGGCATCAATCTATACAACATGGGCATCCAATCGAGCCTGTCCCAGATTCAAGCCTGGACCCGAGGAGAGGTCGCACTGCTGGGCAACATACCCCCGCGCGATGTCCTGGCTTCCGGAAGTGCCGCCGAGGTGGAATCAGCCGTCCGGAAACAGCATGAAGCGCTTGCCGACCTGAGCCGGATCATGTTCTCCTGCGGGGGCGGAATGCCGCCTGGGGTCCCATCGGAGAACATCCACGCATTTGTCCGGCAGGCGAAATCGCTGGAATAGCGTGAAACACCGGTTCTCCGGCAGCATCCAATAAGAAGGGGAGGAGCAAATCTGTGCGCTGTCCCGGCCACACCACCATGCTGGCTGTTTTGATCCCACTGACCCTGGCGGCAGCCTGTCCATCCGTGCTCGCCCAGGCTGAGTCGAAATCCTTCATGGCGCAGCCCGGGGATACGCTGGTAGTTCAGAATGATTATGGGAAGATCCTGGTAAACGCTTGGGAGTCTTCCCTGCTCGAGGTGCAGATCCGGAAAAACCCGGCCGATAAGGCCGGGATCCGCGTGGCAACCCAAAAGAGCGGCAGCCGCGTGTTCATTTACGCCTTTTTCTCGGGCTCGGGGGAGGAATCGGTCGACCTCGAGATCAAGGCGCCTTCCTTCATGAACGCGGTGATTTCGGGAGCGAACCCGGAAATCGAAATCCACGGGCTTCAGGGATTTGTCCGGACCCAGACCTTCACAGGGTCGATTTCAACGGAGGATCTGGCTGGTTCTGTTTCCCTGGTCTCCGATTCGGGGGATATCGTATTCCGGTCCATTGTCCAGCCCCGGGGAGATGCGAGGCTGGAATCCAACTCCGGCACCGTGCGATGCGATCTAGCGGAAAAATTGAACCTGCGCTGCTGGCTTCGCGCCGGTGGCGCCATCCTTTGGGAGAAAGAACCCGGAATCCAGGGCGCGACGCTGGAGAAGCAGCTCGGCACTTTTGGCCCGCTGTTTTACGCCGCAAGCCTTAAGGGAAGCGTCGTGGTCAGCTTGAAAGACGCCGTGGTCTTGCAAGCCCCTCCGCCGGCGGACCTCCCCCGACCGGCGCAGCCTCAATCCAAATCTCCCGCTGTTGACAACCGGAGCGCCAGCGCGCCTTCCGCGAATCGGGACACCCAGCCGCCCGGGGAGCCTTCCGATCAGCGGCCGACCCTTTCGCGGACCCCTGCGTCACCACGTACCCCCCCGGCCTGCCCGAGGAGCCGGCCGTTCCGGATCCGCCACCGCAAAAACCTCCAGCTCAAAATCCCATCCCGCCAGGATCCGCGCAGCCAGAGGGCCCCTATTCGCTAAAAATCCAGGTGGACTCGGTTTTGCTGAATGTCTCGGTGCGCGAGCGATACTCCAACCGGAGCATCCCTGATCTGCAAAAACCGGATTTCATGGTTTATGAAAACGGCACTTTGCAGGAACTGGATCAGTTTTCGCAAGGGGAAGCCCCCTTCAATCTTCTGTTGCTGCTCGACGTCAGCGGCAGCACCCGGAGCTACATCAACCTGATGCGGCAGGCTTCCGCGGATTTCATCCGCCAAATAAAGGAAAGCGATCGGATAGCCATCGCGACCTTCAACTCGAGCGTGCAGTTGATCCAGGACTTTACCAGTGACCGGGCTGAGGCCTTCCGGGCGCTCCAGCGCATCAACTCCGAAGGCGGCACCGCTTTTTACGACGCCCTCATGACCTGCATCGACCATTACATGAGAGGCATCGAGGGTCGAAGCGCCATCGTGGTTTTCACCGACGGGGTCGATAATCAGTTGGAAGGAAATCGCAGCGAGGGATCCAGAACCCCATTCTCCCAGCTTTATCGGCGGATTCAGGAGATCGACCCGATCATTTATACAATCTTCCTGGATACCGAAGGCCGCATGGGGAGGGTGCCGGGAGCCCCATCGGGAGGAGGCATAATAGACATTCTCGGAGGTGTCCTGGGCGGAGGAAGAAGATTCCCGGGGGGAATTCCAGCGCCTCCGGCCGGCCGCGGAACCGGGAGCCCGGCGACCTATAATGAAGCGCGCCAGCAATTGAACACCATCGCCGAGCAGACGGGCGGCCGGATGTATTCGCCGAATCGGATCGAAGATCTTTCCCAGGTTTATTCGGACATCGCTGATGATCTCGGAATTCAATATTTATTGAGCTACAGCTCGACCAACCGGGTCCGTGACGGTAAATGGCGTGAAATCTCGGTGAAGATCAAAAACCGCGCCGACCTCGTTGCCCGAACCCGCCAAGGCTATTACGCCCGTCAAGATAATCCCCTCAAATAGAACCACAAAGACGCTAAGACCTCGGAATTCTTAGTGGGCTTTGCGGTAAATTCGATGGATCTGGTATACTTCGCCGCTGTCTCGGTAAATCGTCCAGGAGAGTATTTATGTATCGTATCGTCAAACGCGAACAATTCGGGCCGGTGACGTTCCTGTGGGAAATTTTGGCACCCGACGTAGCGGCGTCCGCCCAGCCCGGTCATTTTGTAATGGTTCGGATCGACGAAACCGGAGAACGCATCCCGCTCACCGTGGCTGATTTCGACCGTGACAAAGGGACTGTAACGATCGTGGTCCAGGCAATCGGCAAGACCACCTTCCAGATGATGGCCATGCGGGAAGGAGAGGAAGTCCTGGATTTTATCGGCCCTCTGGGGGTCGAATCCCATCTCGAAAAAAAATCGAAGGTAGTCCTGGTCGGCGGCGGTCTGGGTGTCGCCCCGGTTTTCCCCCAGCTGCGCCGGCACAAAGAGCTGGGTTCGTTCACTATTTCGATCATTGGATTCCGGAATAAGGACCTGATGTTCTGGCAGGACCGGTTTTCGCGATTTTCCGATGAGTTCCGGGTCGCCACCGACGACGGCTCTTATGGGACTAAAGGCTTCGTCACTCATGTTTTGGACCAAGTGCTGCGAGAGCATCAGGGAATCGAAGAGGTCATTGCCATCGGCCCGTTGCCGATGATGAAGGCCTGCGCCGAAGTCACCCGTCCGCACAATATCCGGACCATGGTAAGCCTCAACTCCATCATGGTCGACGGAACTGGCATGTGCGGGTCGTGCCGGGTGACCGTTGGCGGAAAAATGAAGTTTGCCTGTGTCGACGGTCCGGACTTTGACGGTCACCTGGTGAATTTCGACGAGCTGATGCTCCGTCAAAAGCGGTTCGAGACCGAAGAGCACGAATGCATGTCGCGGTACAAGGCCGAGGCCGACCGCCTGATGGCACTGGGCCACGGCGGAAGAAATCCTGCGGTCCCCGAATCCCGCAGGAGGATAAATATTCTGGATCTGCCGGCACCGCCGACTCCGGTTCCGCCGCCGGGCAAAGAAGCCCCCCGGGTGGTCAAGAACATCCGGACCATACCGCAGAAGCGGACGGCCATGCCGGAGCAGGATGCGGAAAAGCGCAGCCATAATTTCGAGGAAGTAGCTATGGGCTACAGCCTCGATCTGGCCCTGATTGAAGCCGACCGCTGCCTCGAGTGCAAAAAGCCGCGCTGCGTCCCGGGCTGCCCGGTTGAGATCGACATCCCGGGCTTCATCATGGCCCTGGCGAGGAAAGACATAAAGGAATCCTATCGGATATTGAAAAGCTCCAACGCCCTGCCCGCCGTCTGCGGTCGTGTCTGCCCGCAGGAGGTTCAGTGCGAGGCCACTTGTGTCGTGGGCAACAAGCTTGAGCCGGTCGCCATCGGCCGTCTCGAGCGCTTTGTCGCGGATTACGCCGCTGGACGAGGCTGGGATGTTGCCCCGACCATCAAGCCTTCCGGCAAAAAGGCCGCCATCATCGGCTCCGGGCCGGCAGGGCTTGCCTGTGCGGGGGACCTGGTCAAGGCGGGAGTGGATGTGACGGTCTATGAGGCGCTCCACGTCGCCGGCGGTGTTTTGAAGTACGGGATCCCGGAATTCCGCCTCCCCAACGAAATCATCGATATCGAAATTGACGGTCTTGCCCGGCAGGGAGTGAAGTTCGAGCTCGATCGCATTATCGGCAAAGTCTTCACCATCCCGCAGTTGCTGGGAAATATGGGATTTGACGCCGTGTTCGTAGGGACCGGCGCGGGAAGCCCGAAATTCATGGGGATCCCCGGCGAGGCTTACAACGGAGTGGTCTCTGCCAACGAACTCCTCACCCGTATCAATCTCATGCAGGGTTTCCGCCAGCCGCTCTATGACACCCCGGTGGGCATGGGAAAGCGCGTGGCGGTCATCGGCGCCGGCAATACCGCGATGGATGCGCTGCGTGTCTCGCTGCGGATGGGTGCGGAAAAGGTCTACCTCGTGTATCGCCGCAGCGTCAAGGAATCGCCCGCGCGCGCGGAAGAACTCCACCACGCCATCGAAGAAGGCGTGATCTGCAAATGGCTCACGAATCCGGTGCGCATCCTGGGGAACGACGCCGGATGGGTCACGGGGATGGAGGTCATTGAAATGGAGCTCGGCGAGCCGGATGAATCGGGGCGCCGCCGGCCGGTGCCCAAGGTGGGGTCGGAGCACGTGCTCGATGTGGATATGGTAGTGTACGCGCTGGGAACCTCGGCCAATCCAGTGATCGCCCAAAGCACCCCCGGATTAAAAGTGAACCGGTGGGGCTATATCGAAGTCGATGCCGCTACCCAGATGACGTCGATTCCCGGGGTTTTTGCGGGAGGCGATATCGTGACGGGAGCGGCGACGGTCATCCTGGCGATGGGCGCCGGGCGCAAAGCCGCCCGCGGCATGTTGCAGTACATGGGGCTCGTCCCGGCGGCGCCCCTAGATGTAACGGCCGCCGGCTAGTTTGTGCCGCAAAACTCGTCCGCGGAACCGGGTCGAGTCCCGAAGAGGCACAAATGAATAGACTCGGGCATGGGCCGGGGGTAGATGGTTACCACTCGATGAGCCCTGAAGGGGCGGAACCGATAGCATTAGGTAAGGTTCAAAACGAAATTTGCAGGGAGGAGCAGAAATGGCATCCACGTGTCCCAAGTGCCACCAGGTCATCGATGACGACAGCGTCTGCTGCGCGGAAGTCCAGTACACCTGGAAGTGCAAGTCCTGCGGCAAGCTCACCAGTGGCTTTGTCGTGCCATACGGCCGCTGCTTCCTTTGCGGCGGCGAGAATGAAGTGATCGAGGGGTATCATGGCGCCGATGCCGAGCAGGTGGCAATAGCGCGCGAGGCGGCGCAGTACGAGCTCGACATGTACCAATTCTATCGGCTCAGCTTGAAGCGCACGTCCGACCCGGTGCTCTGCGGCGTGCTGGAGGAGCTTTACCACAAAGAGCAGGACCACCTGGACGAAATCGAGAGCAAATACCACCTGCACCTTCCCGAAACGCTGCGCGATATGCCTCAGAAGGACGAGGATGTTGTCTCGAGCTGGATCTTCGAGGGGATCGATTTCGACAGCAAGGCCGGACACGTGCTGGCGCTTTATGATAAAGCGATCGCTATGGAACAGCGCACCAGGGATCATTTCAAAGCCCGTGCGGAGTCAATGGTGCCCGGACCTCAGAAAGAAATCTATCGGGAGCTGGCAGCTGAAGAAGAGGAACACGTCAGTATTTTGGAGGGTGAGAGGGAGCAGTTCCTGCAGAAAACTTAAGATCATCCATAACGAAAGTTGCAAATTACGAATGACGATGAATGACGAATGTCCTCGTTGGAAATTCGTCATTGGTGTTTTTTTAATTTGCAATCCGCAATATGCTTTCTTATTCGTCATTCGTAAATCGTCATTTGTTTAGTCGTATTCGGGCCGCTACGCGGCCAACACAAGTTATGATGGCCACGCTTCGATGCTGGAAAAATCAACCGTTAGACAAGAAACTCGCAATTCGCAATTCGCAGTTTGTCTGTTTAATCGTCCTTTGTTACTTTGTGAGAAGATTTTCTCCGTAGGAAAATAGTGCCGGCGCTCCACCGGTGTGCCAGAACAATATGGTTTCTTCTTGTCCAATCACTCCCCGACGGATCAGGTCGATCATCCCCGCCGCGGCGCGCCCTGTGTAGACAGGGTCGAGAAAAATTCCTTCAAGTCGCGCAAATAACTGAATTGCTTCGCGCTCCGGCGGCCCGACGATGCCATATCCCTCTCCCAGGTAATCGGCCGAAGCACGTATTTCGGAAGGGGCCCAGATCCGCGAAAAACCCAGCAGGGCGGCACAATCCGACGCCAGACCAGCCACTAACTCCTGGAGAGAATCAAGCTCCTCGTCGATGCTGATTCCGAGGATCTCTGCCTGCGAACCTGCGATATGCGAGCCAACGACGAGGCCGGAATGAGTCCCTCCCGAGCTCGAGGCAAAAAGTATCCGGTCGAATTTCACGCTGGTCTGGCAGCAAAGCTCCTCCACCGCCGCGGCAAATCCCGCCGCCCCCAGCGGAACGGACCCCCCCAAAGGGATCGGATACGGCCTTCTCCCGGCTGCGCGCTCCGACGCCGCCACTTCGTCCATTACCTCTTCCCTGGTTCGCTCCCCCGACCATACGATCTCCGCGCCGAGCAATTGATCCAGCAGCAGGTTGCCGCTGATTGGCACGGGGTGGCCGCGCAGCACGAGAATGCAGCGCAGCCCGCAGCGGACGGCGGCAGCCGCGGTCTGGCGGCAATGATTCGATTGGGGCGCACCCACCGTGATCAAGGTATCGGCGCCCGCCGCGAGCGCGTCCGCCGCCAGGAATTCCAGCTTTCGGATTTTGTTGCCGCCGAATGCCGGGCCCGTCATGTCGTCGCGCTTAATGTAGATTCTCGGCCCGCCCAGGAATTTCGTGAGGCGATCCAATAAATCGACCGGCGTTGGTAGATGCCCCAAAGTGACTCGCTGCAGATGAATCGGCATGCCCCCCCCTGACAAATGACGGAGTACGAATTACTAAGTTTAGCACGCCCCGTGAATCCAAAATCCGGAGAATCAAAGGCTGAAAAGCCAGACGATAAGAGCCGGCGGCACAGGAACTTAATTACGCGTTCCGGTTGATGCGACACCGGCTTCGTGGTATTGACATGGGGGGCAGGGGTGACGGTTTCGCTTCTGCACCATGCACATCATTGGTGAAATTACATTTCATTTTGGTCGCATATCTCGTATTATTAATGGTTGGAGGTTTATATCGATAGATGACTGACGAGGGGCGGGCCCAGCGAAAAATTGTTTTGGTGGGTAATCCGAATGTCGGAAAGTCGGTCATTTTCCGCCTGCTCACCGGCAGCTACGTGCTCGTGTCGAACTTCCCCGGCACCACCGTTGAGATTTCCCGCGGTCGACTGAACCTGGGTGGAATTACGTATGAGGTAGTGGATACCCCCGGAGTCTACAGCCTCGTGCCGCAGTCCGAGGATGAGCGGGTGACTACGGAAATCCTCCTGCGGGAAAAGCCGGACCTGATCATTCAGGTCGCCGACGCCAAAAACCTCCGGCGTACGCTCCTGATCACCTCCCAACTGGTTGAATTCGGCTCTCCCATGGTCATAGCCATGAACATGATGGACGAAGCTGAAGAGCGCGGCATCCAGATAGACATGAAGGGATTATCCAGGCTCTTTGCCGTCCCGGTGGTGGAAACGGTTGCCATTTACTCGCAGGGCAAAAAGAAACTGCTGCAGGCGATTCAGGAAGCCCGGCGCCCGGTCAATCCATTGAACTGCCGAAGCGAGGTACAGCAGGTACTGGAAACGCTGAAACACTCCGGCATTCCGGCCGCCCTTACGGCCGAGTGGCTTGCGCTGGGAGATGAAGGTCTGACCGCCGTCCTCGAAGAGCACTTCGGCGAAGAGAATACGGACCATCTGGTGGGAGCCATCGCGGAAAGACGAAAGCAGCGCAGGTCGCTGGCGCGCGAGATCGCCGAAGATAGAAATCGGTTCCTGGACTCCGCGGTTTCCAGCCTGAAAAAAAAGCGGGACACGCGGCTCCTGGAAGAACAGGACAGCCGTCATTCCAGGCTCTGGCTTTATGTTCTTGCCTGCGGCCTCGGGCTTTTCGTCTGGAACGAAGCCGGCGGACTGTTGGGATTTCCCAACCCCTATACCTGGCTGATGATCCAGACAACTTCTGCCTTGGGACGATGGTTCCACCCCATCTCCGGCAGTCTTTTGAGCAACCTTCTCATGGGAAGTACATCCGGGGGGCGCTTCGAGTACGGGCTGGTGCCGGAAATCATCCATTTCAGCCTTATCATTGCTCCGGTAGTGTTCCCGCTGGCGATTCTACTTTCCCGAAGTCGCACCTTTACTCACGAGGTTGGGGTGTGGACGCGCCGGCCCTCCACCGGCCTGCCGATTCTGGTCGTGGTCCTGTTGCTGATGTTCGAATTTGTCGGGTACACCGGCGCCCAAACGTTGGTTGGGCTTTTGGAAAAAGTACTGTTCGGCCAGTACCTGATTCCGTTACTGCAATCCGTTCTGCCGGCAGGATTTGTCTACGACTTCATAGCCGGAAAATATGGCGTTATGTCCATGGGAATGACTTATGCCATTGCCATCGTACTGCCGGTTGTGGCCACATTTTTCATTGCCTTCAGCCTGCTCGAGGACAGCGGATATCTTCCCCGCCTTTCGATACTCTCCGATCGTATCATGCGGATCATGGGACTGAACGGCAAGGCGACCCTCCCGATGGTGCTGGGGCTGGGCTGTGTCACCATGGCAACCATGACCACGCGCATCCTGAACTCCAAAAAAGAAAGGCTGATTGCCACGCTGTTGCTCGCGGTGGGGATCCCGTGCTCCGCCCAGCTGGGGGTGATTCTGGGGATTGCTGCGGGATTTTCCGTCAAGGCTACTCTCACGGTAATCGGCGTAGTGTTGGCGCAGCTCCTGCTGGTGGGATTCCTCGCCAACAAGATCGTGGTGGGCAGGGCGTCGGAGTTCATTTTCGAGATTCCGCCGATCCGGGTGCCGCAGATGAAAAATGTTCTGCTCAAAACCGCGCACCGGATCTGGTGGTATTTGAAAGAGGCGGTGCCGCTGTTCCTCTACGGCACGATCTTCCTGTTCATTCTGGATAAGGCGAGCATCGCCGGCCGCAGCCTGCTGGTTTGGCTGCAGATCGCCTTAAAGCCGCTCCTGGCAGGCGTTCTGCACTTGCCGGCGGAGGCGGCGTCGGTCTTTGTTCTTGGATTTCTCAGGCGCGATTATGGGGCCGCCGGCTTGTTTACGATGGCCCGGGATGGTCTGCTTACTCCGCAGCAGGTAGTGGTCAGCCTGGTAACCATCACGCTCTTTGTCCCTTGCGTCGCGAGTTTCCTCATGATCGTGAAGGAACAGGGAATCCGGAAGGCGATTGCGATCACGGGATTCATAGTTCCATTTGCCATTTCGGTGGGCGGGATTGTAGGCTGGATCCTGCGGACCTTCTCGATTACGTTCAATTGACGGTCGGGAACGAAAAATAGTGAAAGGCTTGGTGGTCTTCGCGGTTCAATCTCTCGAACGTTCCAAGTTTCCGGCGAGCCTCAGAGAAGCCCATAACCTATGCGGGGGTCTGAAGAACCATGGAACTGATCAAGGAAAAGCTGCCTGAGGCGATGGCCGAAATTCTCGAAGCGATCTGGACGGATGAAGAATCGCGCGAATCGGCGGGAAGCGGCCCTGAGCTGAGGGAAGCGGCAGCGCACGATACCGGGATGATCGAGGAGCTGGGACGTCAGGAACTGGTGCAGATTACGGCCGGCGGACGTGTAAAGCTGCTGCCCGCGGGCAAAATCCTGGCGGAGCGGATCATCCGCCGCCACCGGCTGGCGGAGCGCCTGATTTGCGACGTCCTGGGATCCCATGTCGACGACAGCGAGGACGCGGCCTGTGAATTCGAGCATCTCCTTGCGGAGGGGATCACGAGTTCGATTTGCACCCTCCTGGGACATCCCCGGTACTGCCCGCACAGCCGGCCGATCCCGGAAGGGGAATGCTGCCGGCAGGCGCGCGAAGAGGTCCGGCCGCTGGTGGTTTCGGCCGATCAGCTCGAGGTCGGCAACAAAGCGAAGATAGCTTATCTCTGCACGCGTGAGAGCGCTCTGCTGACCAAGCTTTCGAATCTGGGGATTGCGCCCGGCTCATCCCTAAAGCTTTTACAGCGCTGGCCGACGTATGTGCTTCTCTGCGACGAAACCGAGATTGCCCTGGAAGAGGACGTGGTCCGTAATATCTATGTTTGGCAAACTCCTAACAAATGACGAATTACGAATGGACCAGCACCGGGAATCCATCCCATACAATTCGAAACTTGTTGGAACTCGCCCTTCATTCCGACTCATTCGTTGTCATTCACTGTGCGCACTTCGTCAGTCGTCAAAGGAGTTGAGCCGCAACGCATTCGTTATGACGCAGACGGAACTGAAGGTCATTGCCGCGCTGGCGAACATCGGACTCAACAGCAGGCCGAACCAAGGATAAAGCGCCCCCGCCGCCAGCGGCACCCCCAGGGCATTGTAGACAAACGCAAAAAACAGGTTTTGCCGGATATTCTTCATCGTCGCCCGGCTCAACCTTCTTGCCCGGGCAATCCCCCGCAAGTCCCCCTTCACCAGCGTCACGCCGGCGCTCTGGATCGCCACATCGGTGCCGTTTCCCATCGCGATCCCGACGTGTGCGGCGGCCAGGGCCGGCGCGTCGTTGATCCCGTCCCCCGCCATCGCAACCACCCTGCCCTCTTCCTGCAACTTCCTCACGATTTCGCATTTATCCCCGGGGAGCACTTCCGCCCGGATCTCGTCGATCCCCAATTCCCTCCCGATCCTCTCAGCCGTCGGCTTGGAATCACCGGTTGCCATGACCAGCCGTATCCCTTCGGCGTGCAGCGACCGGATCGACTCGCGCGTGGACTCTTTCACCGGATCGGCGAAAACCAGCCATGCTGCAAGTTTTCCGGCTGCTGCAAGGAAGATTACCGTCTGCCCTTCACCGCCTGCGGCTTGCGCTCGCGCAATCCAAGTGCCCGTGTCGATTCCCATTTCGGCCAGGAGTGCAGGATTGCCGAGCACCAGGGCGTGACCGTCCACTTGTCCGGTCACGCCTTTGCCGGGGAAAACGCGGAACCCGCTTGTTTCGGAAAGCGGGAGATTGCGATGACAGGCCTCCATCAGGACGGCCCCGGCCAGTGGATGCTCGCTGGCCCGCTCGAGGCTCGATGCCAGATGAACGACCTGATCTTCGGTCCATGGATCCAGAACCTGCATGGATTGCAGGGCGGGTCTCCCGGCTGTCAGGGTGCCGGTCTTATCCAGCACCAGGGTATCGACTTTTTCAAGGGTCTCCAACGCTTCGGCGTTGCGGATCAGGACGCCGGCCAACGCGCCGCGGCCCATCCCGACCATTACGGACATGGGGGTTGCCAGCCCGAGTGCACAGGGGCACGCGATGATAAGAACGGCAATCGCATTCACCAGTGCGAATGCCAGTTTGTGCTCTGCGGGTCCCCATAATGCCCAAAGCGCGAAGGTAAGGACCGAGATCAGCACCACGGCGGGAACAAAGTAGGAGGCAACCGTATCCGCGACGCGCTGAATCGGAGCACGGCTGCGCTGGGCTTCGCCCACCATTCGGACAATCTGGGACAGCAACGTATCCCGTCCGACCCGCTCGGCCCGCATGACGAATGATCCGGTCCCGTTCACGGTACCGGCCGATACCCTGCTCCCCGGGAATTTTTCGACCTGCAGCGGCTCTCCCGTGATCATCGATTCGTCGACGGCGCTCGAGCCGATCGTGACCCGGCCGTCAGCCGGCACCCGTTCCCCGGGTCGGACCCGGATCTGGGCTCCCACTGAGATCTGTTCCAGAGGGATGTCTTCCTCCGACTGGTTCGAGTGTACAAGACGCGCCGTCTTGGGAACCAGTCCGAGAAGCGAGCGGATGGCCGATCCGGTTCTCTGGCGCGCCTTCAATTCCAGCACCTGCCCGAGCAGAACCAGGGTGGTAATCACCGACGCGGCTTCGAAATAAATCGCGACCTCACCGTAATGATCACGAAAGGATGCGGGGAAAAGTTCCGGAAAGAGGACAGCGACCACGCTGTAGCCATAGGCCGTTCCAGTGCCGATCGAGATCAGTGTGAACATGTTCAGGCTGCGCCGGACCATGGAGGCCCAGCCGCGTTGGAAGAAGGGCCAGCCGCCGTACAGCACCACAGGAGTCGCGAGAAAAAGCTGCAGCCACTTGGAATATGACAAGCGGGCTTCCGCCGGAGCCTGAAGCATTGCGTTCATGGCGAGCAGGAATACCGGGGCAGTGATGGCCAGGCAGATCCAGAATCTTCGCCGCATGTAATCGAGCTCGGGATTAGCCTCCTGCTCAGCTCCCGGCATGAGAGGCTCCAGTGCCATGCCGCAGGAGGGGCATGCGCCGGGCACGTTGCGGAGCACTTCCGGGTGCATGGGGCAGGTGTATTCCACGCCGGGAATTGGCGGCTCATGAGCTTCTCTTTCCCTTTGCGGATCGAGGTATTTCAGGGGATTCGTTCGGAACTTTTCCAGGCACCGCGGGTTGCAGAAGTAGTAGGTCGTCCCCTGGTGCTCCCACTTCCCCGGCGCGGTCGCGGGATCAACTATCATGCCGCAGACCGGATCTTTGAATTTTAAGGTTTCGGCGGCGGGGGAGACTGAACTGCTCCCGATGATGTTGAATGGATTTCGATCGTGTTCCACTTCTACTTTTTCCCTGGAATCATCATGAAATAATAACTCAATTCAAATTGAGAACTGCGAATTACGAATTGATTCATTCGTCGTTCGTAATTCGTCATTTGATAGAAGCGTCGGGGAAATAGAAGGCCGCTTCCTGCGGTCGGAAGGGTCGCTGCAGCCAAAGCGGCCGGCGGAGATTGCCGGGACCGGGCGCGGGACGGGTCGCTGCCAGCCACTCCTGATAAATGGCGAAGGATTTGGAAGTATCTGCCTGCACATCGCCGTACTGGTCGCCCGGTGACAGAGACTCCAGCCTCACCTTCTGGTGCCAGCAATGCATACCACTGACCGGGTCGGGATGCGGCGGGAACGCGAGATTCTGGTGCACGCCCGCGTCGCGCCACCAGATGCGCATGGAATCTGGATCATTGCTGGAAAATGGCTCGACGCCCGTAATCTGGCGCATCCGCCAGAGCCCGCCCTTCTGTTCCCCGAGCGACACGCGTGCGGAACACCAGCGGTCCGTTCCTTCGGTTTCGAGCAGCCGCCATCTTCCCATATGATGGGAGCATGCCACCACCCCCGGCCGAATCCCCTCGGTCACCCAGACCCGCGGAATGAAGTAGCCGATCTCAGTGCATACCTTCACGAGATCACCGGTCGCCAGCCCGAGCCTGCCGGCGTCTTCTGTATGGATCCACAAGGGATTGGAATGCGAGAGCTCGGTCAGCCATTTGGCATTTCCGGATCTCGTATGAATAAGCGTCGGCAGCCGGAACGTGGGGATAAGAATGTACTCACCTTTCTCGCGCTGCATGTCCTTCCAATGGACATGGCTCTTGATATAGCCAGGGACCGCGAGTTCACCCCAGCCCCATTCCTTCATCGTCGGGGAGTAGAATTCCAGCTTGCGAGACGGCGTCGGAAAGCCCGTCACCGGCAGCCCATCCACGACCGTGCCGATGGCGGTGGTCTTGCCGCCCTCCTCGATCACAATTCGCCCCTCGCCGTCGATGCGGGAATTCATCAGACGCTCAGGAGCGAGAGGTGTTTCGTGGAAACGATAGTTCTCCCGGCGGACCTCGTAGGCGCCGAATTTCCTCATGTATTCCATCGGGGTCAGCCCAAGGCCGGCGGCAGCTTCCGGAAGGCCGGGGACGCTATGCTCGAAAATCCAGCGATAGTACTCCTCGATGGTGATGCGCTCTCCAATGCGGTAGGGCGACTCAAAGTATTTCCGGATTCCCAGGAGACCATCCGGATCGATTTTCCAGGAAAGGTGAATCCAGAATTCGTCCTCTTCCCAGACCTCGCCTGGATTCGCCCCCAGGGTGAGCTCAAGCCTGTGGCCGGCATTCTGGCGGGCGACGCGAACCACCGGCTGACGGAATGCGATCCACTGGCCGGCATAGGTTTCCTGGCTCTGAATATCATGCCGCTCGCCGCTGACTCCCATCGGAAGAACATAGTCTGCGAGCCAGGCGGTTTCATTCCATGTGGGGGTCAGGGTAGCGTGCAGCGCGATTTTATCCTCGTCGCGCAAAACTTCGATCCAGGAAGCGCCGTCCGGGTTGGTCCAGACCGGATTGTAGACGCGTGTGAAATAAACCCCGAGTTTCGCGCGCCCTTCCTTGAGGAAATGCGGCAGGAGGAAGCTCATTTCGTGGTGAGCGAGAGGATACTCCCTGGGCCAGAGCAGCTCATTCCATTGAGACTGGCCGGGAGGCCGGAGGAATGCCGCCGGCACAAACTTGTTCCACGCGGCGGGGGAGGTTCCGCCCGGTGTCCCGACGCTTCCCGAGAGAACGCTGAGAAACTGCAGGCAGCGGGCCACCTGCCATCCCCCCAGGTTGCCGCTCGCGGCGCTGCGCCAGACATGGGCCGCGAAGGCCGGACCCGCCTGGCCGATATCGCGGGCCAAGGCAACTATTTGCGCCGCCGGCACGCCGCACTCAGCCTCCGCGAACTCCGGCGTGTAGACCGCATACAGGCTCTTCAGGCATGCGACGAAATCCTCAAAGGCGGCGCCCGTGTTCCCTTTCTCCTCGCTCATGAACTGCTGCCAGTTGGTCCACCGGAGCACAAACTCGCGGTCAAAAAGGTTCTCTTCGATCAAAAGCCTCGCGACGGCCAGGAGGAGTGCGGCTTCGGAGCCGGGGTACGGAGCGATCCAATAATCGGCCATGCTCGCGGTGTTGGAGAGGCGCGGATCTACTACCGCAATCCGGGCCCCTTTCATCTTGGCATCGATGATTCGCTGGGCGTGCGGATTGAAATAATGTCCCGTCTCGAGATGAGAGCTGATCAGGAGAATGAAGCGGGCGTTGGCATGGTCCGGCGACGGGCGATCAAATCCGAACCAGAGGCCGTATCCCAGGCGTGCAGCCGAAGAGCAGATGTTGGTATGGCTGTTGTGGCCGTCGATGCCCCAAGACTGGAGTATCCGTTCCATGTAGCCGTCATGCCCGGGACGGCCCACGTGGTAGACGATTTCATCGCGCCGGTCCTCGATGATCAGCTGGCGGATCCTGGCCGCCAGATCATCCAGCACCTCCTCCCAACCCACCTGCTGCCAGCGCCCCGCGCCACGCGGCCCGGATCGCTTCAAGGGATGGAGAATCCTCTCCGGATCGCGGATCTGGCTGACAACCGCGGGCCCTTTGGCGCAAACCCGTCCGCGGCTTGCCGGATGGTAGGGATTTCCTTCCATGCGGCGAACAGTCCAGTCGGCCTTGTCGACAAAGGCCAGCAACCCGCAAGCCGCTTCGCAATTGAAGCATGTGGTGGGAACCACGGCGTAGTGTCTCTCCACGCGGTTCGGCCAGGCCGCGGCGTCGTACTCTACCCAATCGTGCCATTTTTCGGGAGGTGGAGCTTTCTCCAGAGGCGCGAAGGTTATGCCTTCGGGAGCGAAGTTCGGGGGGGTATTTTCCGGCTCGACCATGGCATCAACTCAAGGGCAGCGCCTGACCGGCGCGTATATAGACATGTTCATACACTAGCAGTCCGACCAAGGCTAAAACCGCTGCTGCCAGCGCCAAACCGGCGCTTGAAGCGACTCCGGTAATCCCCAGCACCAGCAGAAAGATCGGCACGACGATTCCTGCGAAAACAGCCCCAAGCCAGAATGACAAAGCCAGCGGTCCCTGGAGAATATACCGGCACGCCTCGGATACCCGGCGGTTCCTGCCGGGGATCCCCGTTTTTGCCAGGATAAGGGCGCCGTGGACACAGAGAGAACCCAGGAAACAGCGCGAAAGAAACCCGGACAGGACGGTTCCCGAACCGTAATGGATGGCGCAAAGCACCAGCGAGGCGCTGCCGGCCAGGAAGGATTGGGCCAGCAGGTGCGGCAACAGCAGGCGGGAACTCCAGAGATCACGCGCGCGCGCCTGGGCGAGCAGGAAAGCCGTGTAACCTGCCGCCAGGGTGGAAACTATCAGTCCGGGCCAAAGCAGCAGTTCCAGGAGCCGGCGGAGGCCCAATATTCCGGCCGCCAGCCAGAAAAAAGAGACGAGTGAAAAAACCAGCAGGATGTCGGCTCCCCACACGAGCCAGGAATTCCAGTTCGGATGAAAAAGGAGCAAAAGAAAGCGCCTGGGACGTCCCAGATCCCCAATCAGCACCACAGTAGTGACAAGCGTGAAGGTGAGCGCGGCCGCCGGGGCGATGACACCGAACAGTTGGGGGGCGTAGGCGAAATGCAACAGTCCCATGATGGATGCAACGAGGATAAATCCCGCCGCAATCGATTTGGTCCAAAGGTATAGGGATATCCCGAAGCCCCAGGGCTGTTCATGGGGAACGTCGTAGGTGACGCGCGCCAGATCCTCCGCGGAAAGCGGAGGAAAATCCCGTGCCTGCTCCTCCGCGGACCTTTCGGCCCATGCATAGCTGGAGGTCTTGACAAAAGACTCCGGCACCAGGAGCGAGGGATCGCTTTCGATATAAAAGACGTTGGGTCGGGTTTTGTACTCGGGCTTCCTCACCTCTGCCGGGAAGGCGGCGATCAGCCGGTTGGCCGCACTTCCGGGGCGGTCCACATCGCCCGCCACGATAGCCTGTTCGGGACAGACCGTGGCACAGGGCGGCTCCAGGCCGATCTCCAGCTTGTGAGCGCAATAGTTGCATTTGGCGGCGGTCGATGTCGAATCGTCGATATACAACGAGTCGTAGGGGCAAGCGACCATGCACGCTTTGCACCCGAGGCAGTATCTTTTATCGAAGTCGACGATCCCGTTCCGCCGATGGAAAAGTGCCCGTGTCGGACAGATATTGACGCAGGGGGCATCAGCGCAGTGATTGCAGCGAAGAACCGTAAAATGCCGGCGCACGGAGGGAAAGCTGCCCTTTTCTACGCTTTTGACCCAGGTGCGGAAACTGCCGAGCGGCACTTCGTGTTCGGCTTTGCAGGCGACGGTGCAGGCATGGCACCCGATGCAGCGTCGGTTGTCGATCACGAAGCCATAGGTCATGTGCGGATCCGCCCGTCCGAATAATCCAAAAACCGAAGAGGAGTCTATCTGCAGATGCGGGTAATTTCAATCAAATGAAGGGGGAAGATGAGCTCGGGCCATCCAGACCGATTCATTCCTCAGAGTTCGAAATCATGGATTGAGGACAATGAGGAAATGCTGCAGCACCGGAAAAAGGTCTCAGACCCGATTTTCGAGCGATTTGCGTATGGCGAGCCATTCTTCCACGGGCACTTTTTCAAATGCTTTCACGACCTCGGGATCGAATTTCGACCCGGACCCGCGGATAATTTCCTCGCGCGCTTCCTTAAAGGTGGCGGCGGATTGAAACGGCCGCTCCGAGGTCATACTGTCCAAGGTATCGGCTACGGCGAATATGCGCGCCCCCATGGAGATTTCGGTGCCCCGCAGTCCGCAGGGATAGCCGGTTCCATCGTACCGTTCCTGATGGTGCAGGACGATGAGCGCCGCACCTTCAAGAAATTTCACCCCGCTCAGGATGCGGAATCCAATTTCGGGGTGCTTGCGCATCAGCACCCATTCTGCTTCGTTCAGCCGGTCGGGCTTCCGCAGGAGGGCGTCCGGAATCCCAATCTTGCCAATATCGTGCAGGAGGGCACCCTGTTCGATATGCCGGATAACGGCAGGCTCCATACCCATTTCCCGAGAAATGCGGTTGGTATACAAAGTCACCCGGAAGGAGTGCCAGCCGGTATCGGCGTCCCGCGAATCCAGTGCGGTCCCCAGGGCCATCAGGGTCGAATGGTAGGTTGCCTCCAGCACATCCAGAGCATTTTTGAGCTGCTCCGTCCGTCTGGCAACCTGCTCCTCCAGCAGCCGCCTGTATCTCTGGTTGTCCAGCACCAGCCGTCTCTTTTCCAGCGCCCTGGTTACCGCCATCGTCACATCTTCCAGGCTGAAGGGTTTGCCGACAAAATCGTAGGCGCCCTGTTTGAGCGACTGGACCGCAAATTCAAGGTCTGTGATTGATGTGACCAGTATGATGGCAAGAGCGGGGTCGCTGACCTGGACCTTTTTGACCAGTTCGATGCCGCTCATTCCGGGCATGTTGACATCGGTCAGGAGAAGGTCGTATTCGGCCCCGGAAAGCGATTCCAGCGCCCGCTCGCCGTTTTCGCAGGCCTGGCACAGATATCCCTGGCTCCGGAGCTTCCGTGCAATGATGTCGCGCACGAACTCGTCATCGTCGACAATCAAGATACGCGCAGGCGGAATCGACAAGCCATCAGAGACATCCTTGGTCCTGTCGAATCCTGATTCGGCCAAAACCATAGACACGACTTTCCACAAGTCAGGCACTTCAATGCACCCCGACACCTCGCCGGGCATTATTATCCGCAGACTACTTATCGGCCAGCGATGCAAAAGTATTTCGTGTTTTAGTGAATTAGACTGGCTGGAACAGCGAGGTTATCATGACCTTCCGGCACACGACAGCCTGTGAAAAAAACGCCGGCAACCAGGATTTGGATGATATCGTCAGTCGAAAGGGGGTACTGATCCCTCGCACGATTCAAAATCGCAACACCCTTTCTCCGCGCAGACGCGGGCATCCATCCTCCGGGACAGATCTTCCGTCTCCGCCGGCGCAAATCCGAAGCTCTGGTTCCAGACCACCTGGCTTTCCATGCATAAATAAATCCAGACCCGCGGGGCCTCGCGCCCAATCCATTCGCGCATGCGGCGGTAGATTTCCTCGCGGATCGGCCTGAAGTACCGCATTTTCCCATGGTGCGCGGGAACAAACTCGCCGTAGGGAATCCTGGATTTAGGAAACCTTTCCCGCATGACTTCCCGCAAATGGGGGGTGAAGCGCAGGGCGCCGAGGCTCACCCATGCCACCTTGTCCGGGTCCAGCGTGCGAAACGCCAGCTTCACCACCTCTTCGTAATCACCCTCCCACCCTTCGTAATACACAATGGGATCAAAGTGAAAACCTACCCGATAACCCCATTCCTGGCAGCGCCGGGCCGCCGCGATGCGGGTTTCGAGGGGTGAGGTCTTGAGCTCGTCGCTGAGGGAGATCGGCCGCGAGTTGAGCGACCAGCTGACCACGGTGTGGCTGCGGTGATCCAATCCCTCGAGATTCCGGATTTGATCGGATTTCGTTTTCAGTTCGAGAATGCCGTTTTTCAACCTGCCGAAAAAGGGGACCAGGATTTTTGAATAGTGGGTGATCGCATCCAATGCCAGCGAATCGGCCATTTCCCCGGTCCCGACGCGGAAGATGCTCGAGCGACGTTCCGAAAGCTTCGATTCGACCTCGGCCAGCATTCCTTCTACATTGGTGAAAATCATCAGGGCCGGATGGTTGAGGTAAGTCTGAAGCACACAGTAGGTACACTCCATGTGACAGTTCGACGCGAAGTTCAAGACGTAATAATTGCAGCAGATCTCCGCACCCGATCCCGGGCAGGGTTTCATGAAATTGCCCTGGAATCGAGACAGAATCAGCGTTCGTTTGGCACTGGTGCGGGGGTCGGATCCGGTCATCAGCTCAGGCAGGACATCGTCGGGATGGGAAATCGTATCCACCGGCACCCCAGGCAGGCGGGCAAGGATCTCACGGGTCATGGGATCCTCCCAGGAGCAGGATTGGACAAGCACTCGTTCGGGATGATAGGGGATCATGCCTGGGATCAACTCACGCAAAATAAGCTTGGCAACGAAGGGCTCTCCGCCGCACGGCTCAGTTGTTCCGCCGCCTGCCGGAATTCATCGGCGCTGATGACGTCGAATTCGACCCGCAGCCGGGGAGTCTCGAAATAGGGTTCCGGCATCAGCCTGACCGACCCGGGGAGGCCCAGCTTCTGCTTTTCCTCTTGGAACCTGGCTTCGGCGGCAGACAGTCTGGGATTCCTGCGACGGTAAAGCAATTCGTAAATCTTTTCGCCCTTTTGAAATCCGGAGAGCGCAGCGTCGTCCAGAATCTGACCGCCTCCGGTGCCGGCAATAACTGCGGCAAAGGTGCAGCCACCGGCGGCAGCCAGCTCCTCCACAACGTTCAGCAGCTGCCGCTGCAGGCTGGCGCTCCAGCGTGCTTGCTCAAAAAATTCCTGCATGGCCCGCCGGTCCTCCCTGGAATACCGGCTCAGACGCTCAGCGGTCGCCAATGTCAGCCTCCCTTCCAGAAACTGCCGTTTCAGTTCCGGGGAGAGTTCATCCAGCGCGAGGTAGCTGCGCAGTACATTTTTGTGCGCCGGGAGTCCGAGCCGGGGAAGGAAGGACGCCACTATTTCATCCTGCCCGACGCTGCAAACCGTCTGCAGCAGGCGAAGGCTCCGGGCTTTTTCCAGCGGGCTGAGCCCGCGGTGGGAAAGGTTCTCGAACAACGCTGTCTGAAATGCACCGGCGAGGCTGATTTCAGCCGGTGCGAGGAACCAGGCCAACGCCGAGTCGAGCCCGATGTCGCGCAACGCCTGGAGCCGGCGGAAACCCGAAACCAGGATGCCCCCCGTTTCCGGCAAACCCAGGACAACGAGCGGATTGAGCTGCCCGGAGAGGCGCAGAGAGGCACGCAAGCACTCGAGATCCATCGCGTCACTGACCCTTAGAGAATTTTCATCCAGAGCCAGGCTTCCCAAAGCAAATCTGTGCAGGTCCATAACTCAAGAATAGCATCGGGAACGGTGCAAGATTAGCTTGGATTGAAGGATTCTGTTCTGTTATAAGAATTCCATGTAATTACTGTTGACGCGTCTTCTGAAGGAGGACGGCAAATGAACGTGCCGAAAAGATCCCGCTATACCCGATTCTGTCTTTGCATCGCACTTGTTGCTGCTTTCGTAGTTTTCACTCCTGCGGCTCGCGCCCAGGATCCGACCCAGTACACGGAGCAGGAATACAAAGCCTACCAGGACATAACGGCGGAGGCCGACGCCGTCAAGAAAACGGCTCTCATCGTAAAATTCATGCAGGAATATCCGAAGTCAACCCTGAAGACGCATGTCGAAGCGGCTTACCAGGCTTTGATGGTCGACCTGCAGAAGGGCCAGCGCTGGAACCAGATTATCAGCACCGGCGAGCAGTACCTGAAGCATGACCCGGGCGATGCCTATACCTTCTCTATGCTCACCATCGCCTATCAGAAAACCAACAACATGAAGCAATTCGTAATATTCGGCGAGAGGGCCTTCGAGAAAAAAGCCGACGGCAATCTTGCCTACTACATGGCGAAGGCGTACAAGACATTGCAGGATGACAACAAATACCTGCTTTGGGCTGAAAAAGCCGTCGCCCTTCTTCCGGAAAATCATGAGTTGCTGATCGAACTGGCGACCGGCTACGCCAAGCAGTCCAAGTCAGCACAGGCAGCCAAGTACGCCAAGCAGGGCATCAAGGTGCTGACATCGGCCACCAAACCGGAAGGGACCGATGAAGCCGCATGGAAGAGCTACACCAGCAATGGACTGGCCAGCTGCTATGCCATCGTGGGCAATGTCGCCTATGAAGCCAAAGACTATGCAACCGCAATTTCCAACCTGGAGAGTTCGGTAAAATACTTCAAGCGGAACGGGCTGGCCTATTATTACCTGGGGATGTCTTACTGGCAGCAGAACAAGGTCGATATGGCCATGCTGGATCTGGCCAAGGCCTACCTGCTGGGCGGCCCATCGTCAGCCGCGGCCAAGCAGTACCTTGATAACCTTTACAAATCCACCCACCAGCAAAGTCTCGTGGGCCAGGAAAGGATCATCAATAGGGCCAAGGATGATCTCAAGTAGAATTTCGAAGCTTTAAGCGGGGTTTGCCCGGCCGGCAAACGACTGCTTGTGGAGGGGGCTTTCAGCCCTTTTCTATCCCTCTTCACAGCTCCCGGGGCTTCGCCCCGGGATAATTGGGGCTATAAAGCTGGCCGGAAGGACGCAGCACCAGCTTCCCAGCTTTCACATATTTCGGTCCGCGTGGTTCCAGATGCTGGACAAGCCGCGCGCGCCAGGACTGCAGTAACCCTTCGGAACCGCGATCCCGGGCGAGATCCTTCAACTCGCCCGGGTCCTCGACCAGGTTGAACAACTGCTCCTCACCCGATGTGGCGTGAAAAATGTACTTGGTCCTGCCGTCGGTGAGAGCGCTCCAGTTGTTCTCGGCGCTATAGCATATGTTGTGTTCGAGGTCGACAAACTCCCTCCATTCCGAACGATTAGCGCGCACAAGCTGAAGCAGGCTCCGACCGTCGAATTGTTCCGGTTTGGGTGGGACGCCGGCAGCATCAAGAAACGTGGGCAGCACATCCCTGAGCTCCACCGGCTGGCTGAGCACCTGGGATCGGGGCAGGTCACGAAGTCCATCCGGCCAGGATAACAGTAAAGGAATTCGGGCCGAGCCCTCATAGGCATAGGTTTTGCGCCAGAGATGATGATCTCCAAGCATATCTCCGTGGTCCGAAGTGAAAAGAATCAGGGTGTTCTGCAGCCAGCCGCGCGATTCCAGGATTTCGAAAATTCGTCCTATTTGCTCGTCGATGAAGCTGATGGACCCGTAGTAACCCTGTCTTGAACGGAGGACCTGATCTGCGCCAAGATCTCCGCGCCAGGTGTCGGGCGCCTGCTTTGTCTCCCTCTGAGCGTTTTTGCCTGCCCACGATCCGACCGATGCCGGTGGAATATCCGCTGAAGAATACATTTTGAAAAATCGTTCCGGGGGATCGTAGGGACTGTGCGGACGGGCAAATGAAACTTTGAGGAAGAAAGGAACTTCGCGGTCGTACCCGTGTAAGAATTCCACCGCCCGGTCGCCGGTCCATCGGGTTGGGTGTAGATGTTCCGGAAGCGCATAGGGCTTTGAAGCATAATCATTCCAGCCAATGCCGGTGGCGTCGGGATCCAGGGTTGGAGACTGGGTCTGGAACCATTTCCGGTAATCGTTGACAAAACCGGGAGACTCAACCCTGCCGGACTCATCCAACAGCACCTCTGCGAAACCGTGCGGATTGCGCTGCGGGTGCCAGTGCATCTTCCCGATCCCGACCCCGTAATAGCCAGCATCGGCCAGCATCTGCGGCATTTCGTTGCCGTACTTTTCTGCTACCTGGCCATAGCCGAGCATGCCGTGCCGCCAGGGCCCCCAGCCGGTAAGGAGTCCGGCGCGTGCCGGAGTGCAGGAAGGCACGGAAGAATAGGCCGAGCGAAAGCAGATGCCGCGAGCCGCCATTTTGTCCAGGTTCGGGGTTCGAACTGTCTGATTCCCGGCCGAACCAAGGCAATCCGCACGGAATTGGTCAGCCATCATGAGAAGAATGTTGGGGCGTGAACCGGCGACGCTGAAACCGTACCGTGGTTTGGCGCCCGAAAGCGAAAGCCCGGCCAGGCCAGCCTGCAGAATTTGACGACGGCTCGTTCTTCGGTTGCTCTTGTAACCAGATTCCATCGAAAAAGTCCTTTACGGAATTGTCCCGAGATTCTCGAATAATTTGATGTTCCCGGTCGAAGCCCCAATGCACACAATATCGGGCTTGCCGTCGCCGTTGAAATCTTCAATTTTGCAGTCGGCGGCCGCGATTCCGCCCTCGTCCAATACAGATTTCTTCCACCTTCGCCCGCTCCCGTCCAGCGCTTTAAAGATATAAAGTTTGAAGCCCTTGCCGCGGAAACCACAGACGATTTCGTCGCGATGGTCGCCGTCCAGGTCGCCGACTGCCAGAGCGTGTCCATTGATCATTCCATCCTCGAGTACCGTTCGGATCCATTTTCCGCCTTCGGGAGAATAAGCGACGACCTGGTTCCCGTGCCAGGGTTCGATCGCCGCAATGAAGCGTTTTTTCCCGATCCATCCCAAGCGAGCTTCGCTGCTGCCGCATTCGGGACAGGCTCGTGTATCACCCTTGGAAATCAGATTCGAAATCCACTGCCCGCCTTTCCATTCGAGGCGGTGCAATCCCAGGAAGCTTGCGGTCAGCAACTGTTCCCGGGGCTTTCGGTCCCAAGGCACCGGATTGATGGCATGTAGGATGCCATGAAGAGACACCGGCATCACCTCGCGCTTCCATTCGCCGGGGCGATAGAAATAGATAGGAGCATCGTCATCGTACAAGGGGGCGCGGGCCTTGAGGCCCACCATCGGACCCAGCAAGAGTATTTTGCGGCCATTCCCCTGCGGATCGATCCACCGCACCCGGTGAGCTGTGGGCACACGATCGATTTCGCGCAACTGCCAAGGCTGCCGGACATCGCCGCCGGCTTTCAGAATGGCCACGTTGCCGACGCTCTTTTCGGGATTGGTTTCAAACCGGTAGGCCAAAGCGACTTCGGGGATCCCGTCACGATCATAGTCCCAGCAATCTGCATTGAGTTGGCGGGGTACCTCCGTGGCCAGGATGTGTCGCTCCCATCCCGGGTTTTCAAACCAGGACAATTCAGTCGCGCGTTCATCAATGGCGAGGAGATCTTTCTTTCCGTCGCCGTTGAAATCGGCCACGACGATTTGATAGCCGAATTTCAATTCGCGTATAATCGTTTTTTCACGGAATTGGGGAAAGCTTTGAGCCTGGAGGAGCGGCCATCCCGATATGAGGAAAGGCATCAAGGCAAGTTTCATCAGGACGTTCATGGCCCCTCCAAAGTATCAGAAACCGACGAATTCGTCATTCGTCATTGCTTTTAGTTGATTCGGACTTTGGCGAGATAAATGCTGGTCCTGTCTTCGTGGGAGGAATAATAACTGACCCACAACAGCCCTGCGTGCCAGCACAGTCCCGGGTAGCTTGTGTCTCCGCCCGAAGGCAGCACGAGGAATTCATCAAGCTTTGCTTCGGAAGCATCCAGCCAGTTCAGGGAGGTCCAGGCCTTTCTTTCCCCATAACGGCGAACGCCGGCGATGATGCGCCCGTCGGGGAGGATTATCATATGCGGGCCGCCGATTCGCACACCCAAATCCTTCCATCGCCACTGTCCATAGGGCGGCGGCGCTATTCCCAATTGCGCGGTCGCAGTCCCGGAATCCCGGCGCAGAAGGCAGAGTGCGGTGCCATCCTGCGGGAAGGCAAGCGCAGCTTCGTTGGGATATCCACCAGCAAACAGATCCTTTGCTGCAAGGTCGAACCGGATGCCGTCCCGGCTGGAATAGAGGCGGATGTTTCCCGCCGCGTCGGTCGTGGAATACCCTATTCCGTAGGCAGTATCGTTCCTCCAGGTCACCCGCCAGAGCCAGAAATCGGGCTCTCCGATTTCTGCAGGGTTGTTCCAGGTGATGCCGTCGGCACTGTGCCACACGAGGGATTGATGACGAATGGGCGAGGGTGGATGGAGTGCCGCTGCGGCGACGAGCATCAGGCGCCCGGCCGGTGTCACGCTCAGTTTGGGGTCACGGAGATCAGCAGACGGAACGGAAAGGGAACCGACGTCTTCCCACGCCGTTCCGTCTTGAGAGCTGAGGATTCGCAGCTGGCCTCCCGGCGAGGCATGATCCAATCCTTCCCGAAATGCGCAAAACCATTTTTCGCGGAAACGAACCAGATCGGTCAGGGCGTTATGCCGGGAGCGACTCCAGATTCTGCGCACTTCGAGGAGAGAGGAATCCGGAGTCATTGGAGTTATTTGCCCACTTTATAGCCGCCTTTGGTCCAGGCGGCCTCACTGAAAGCCATATTGAGCTGATCCTCTCCCTTGGCCTTCGCGAGCTTCTCTTTGCAGTCGTTGCAGCAGAGGTACACTTTGGCGCCGCTGACATTGACCGACAGATCTTTCTTCACCGGCTCGCCTGAAACCGGGCATTTGGCTTGAACAGCCTGGCCCGTGGCTACCAGCTGATGATTCGCCTTGGCCGCATACTTTTCAGGCTGGTCCTTCAGGCTTTGCGAGCAGCTGTCACAGCAAAAATAGACCTTCCCCCCCTTATAGTCGGCAGAACTCTTGGAGGTGGCGGGATTTTTGTCATTAACCGGACAATTGATGCCTTTGAGATTCACTTCAGCAGCGATAGCCAGGGCCATGAATAGGGCCGTCAACGCCAGGGCTGCGAGAACACGTTTCATGGATCCAATCCTTTCTTGTTCCAGGTTGTAAGTGTGAAAAGGGTCGCCGGGCGACAAGCTCCATATCGACCGCCAAAACAATGACTCATAGGTTACCGCCGGCAAAGGCAGGCGACAAGGGCTCTTATAAAAAAACGAATGACGATTGACGAATGAGAATGACGATTGACGAATTCGTTGCCGCCTGGTTATCACAGTTTTTTCATTTGCTGTGGTGAGCTATCGGTTCATGATGGCTTAGCGGTTCAATCTCTCGAGGGTTCCAAGTTTCCAGAGAATACAGCTGCATCGTTTTGTTTAACCACGAAGAACACCAAAACTACAAATATTTTTAAATCAGTTATTTGTGGTCTTTGTGTATCACATCTGTAGATTCTTGTTTTTCAGGCAAAATTTATTGAATCGTGAAAACGGTGGTGAAAGCAACAAGTTCGCAGTTCTCAGTATCAGTTCGCAGTTCCTCATGCGACTGCGAACTGATACTGAAAACTGAGAACTGAGAACTCTCAGTCTAATTTGGTTGCGGCCGCAGGCTGCGTCAGGATCTTTGTGGTTATTAAAATGTGGTTCAGGGGAAGAAGAATGCATTGAGCCCCTGTGAAAAAACGGGGACGACTACCGAATTTCCTCCAAGTTATCACCAAATCTACGAGGATCTTACTGGAAATTCGGTGGTTGTCCCCGTTTCTTCCGGGAGGCGCTCGAACCAGCGGGCGGCATCTGCGAAATCAACGTTTCCGCCACTGATTATGGCACCTATCCGTTTACCTTCCACGGAAAGGCGGCGATTGAATACTGCCGCCAGGCCAAGAACGCCGGTGGGCTCCACGACCAGCTTCAGATGGGTCATGACAAACCTCATGGTGCGGATCAAATCGTCATCATGCAATGCGATCATGTCATCCACATTCCGGCGAACAAGCGGGAAAGTGATCTGCCCCAGCGAAGGAGTGCGCGCCCCATCGGCGATTGTATCCGGGTTGTGAACCGTCTGCAGAGTGCCGGAATAAAAGGATCGGGTGGCATCGTCCCCGGCTGCAGGTTCGACGCCAATGACTTTGCAGCCGGGAAGGAGCTTTTTCGTTGCGATCGCGCATCCGGAAAGCAGACCGCCGCCTCCACAAGGGACCAACAGGTAATCCAGAGGGCCTGCCTCTTCCACCAATTCGAGCGCTGCTGTTCCTTGTCCGGCAATAATGTGCGGGTGGTCGAAGGGAGGGATGAGAGTAGATCCTCGCTCGGAAGCGATGCTGCGGGCAATCGCTTCCCGCTGCCCGCTGGCTGGATCGTAGGTAATCACCTCGGCTCCATAGCTGCGAGTAGCCGCCAGCTTCATGGCCGGAGCGTTGAAAGGCATGATAATGGTAGCTTTGACGCCGAGAAGACTTCCTACAAGCGCCACCGCTTGGGCGTGGTTACCGGAGGAAAAGGCGATGACCCCGTGGGCTTTTTCAGCTTCGGTCAGCCGGCTGATGGCGTTGAATGCCCCGCGGAATTTGAAAGCTCCCACCTTCTGAAGGTTTTCGCATTTGAGAAACAGGCGGTTGCCGCAGGCTGCATCCAGGAGGCGCGAAGTGGCAACCGGAGTTTTATGAGCTGCCCCCCGGATGCAAAGCGCTGCCGATTGAATATCTTCAAAAGTCACCATAAATGGCCTTGGGCCAAGAAACCTTTACGACAGGGCGCCGGAAAGGAAGAGCGATCCAAAGTGCATGGTGAGCACGATCCGTCCTTCCATTTTTCCCGACCCGGGGGAAATATCGATCAGCATGTGGGGAGCGGTTCCTGCGGTCGTCGAGAAAGTCGATTCGAGCTTGATCACCTTGGTCATGTCGGCTTTTTCTCCACGTTTGAGCATGCCGGGATAGAGCGCCATCGTCCAGTCGCTGTCGCTGTTCTTGATGACGCCGATGATATATTCCCCGGCCGGAATCGTCGTCTCTCCCACCTTTAGATCCGCCGAGAGTTTCAGTTTGGGCTGGCGCGGGGTGACGAATTCGCCGACCGCCGTTTTCTGGGCGTTCGCTTCATTGGAAGGGGTCGTGTTGTAGGTGATGGTGGCCGTGACCGTTGCCGACAGGTTTGCGGTAACCGTCTTGTTGATATGGGGGTGAGCCAGGACGAGCGGGATAGAAATCAGCAGAAATGCGAAGCAAATGACGAGCGGATTTTTTTTCATGGCGATCCTCTCCAGAAGGGATTCCAAATTCATTTCCAAATTTGACTTTCAGGTGCAAGGAATGACTCTACTGCATTCACGGATTCATATCAACATCACGCCAATCCGTCCATTTTCGAATTAAGGGCCTGGAAATGAATAAAGGTTGCATTTTGGCGCGAGCGCCAGGCGGGCAGATGCAAGGCGCCGCGACGCAGGCGATGCGGTGTCATCGTCGAGGAGCGGCAACGAAGCAGATGCCCGCCCGCCGCCGCGCCCCGTCGGGCTGCGGCCCGCAGGCCCGCTGGCTTTGTTGCTCGCTCCTTACATGCAACCCGGCATGCTCGTCGCTCGCGCCTCGCCAGCGGGCCTGGGGGCCAGCAGCAAAATGTAACCTTTATTCATTTCCAGGCCCTAAGGCTGTTGATCAAGTTGTCATTCGTACTTCGTAATGGGTAGACGGTTGATCCGTGAGCGGGATTCATGGCAAAGTCATCGCCTGTGTATCACCGGAGGTGATCCGAATGAGAGCTGTGCGATTGGTGGAATCGGGACGGCCGCTGCAGATGCAGTACATCGAAATCCCGGAACCCGGCCCCAGAGATGTGTTGGTGCGGGTCAAGGCAGCCGGCATTTGTCACTCCGATGCCCATTACAGGGCCGGAGTATCCAAAGTGGCGCCCCTGCCAAGAACCCTCGGACATGAAGTTGCAGGTATCATCGAAAAATGCGGCTCGGATGTTTCCCGGCTGAAAGAAGGTGATCGGGTTTGTATACACTACATGGCCACCTGCGGTGACTGTGACTACTGCAACCGGGGCCACGAGCAATTCTGCGTTGCAGGTAAAATGATCGGCAAACACAGGGACGGCGGTTATGCCGATTACATCCTGGTCCCCGCCCGCAGCGCCTTCCCGATCCCCCAGGATATCCCCTGGACCCATGCCGCCATCATGATGTGTTCCTCTGCAACTTCGCTTCACGCCCTGCGCAAGGCGCGGCTAAAACCCGGTGAATCGGTTGCGGTCTTCGGCGCCGGGGGGTTGGGGATGTCGGCAATCCAGCTCTCATTTGCTTTTGGCGCCGGACGTGTCTATGCGATTGACCTGAATCCGGCAAAGCTTGCGCTGGCCTCTCGATTTGGCGCGATCCCGGTTGATCCTGCTAAGGGAGACCCTGTTTCTCAGATCAGGGAACTGACTTCCGGAAGAGGCGTCGATGTGGCTCTCGAACTCATCGGCATCCCGATGGTCATGGAACAGGCTGTTCGTTGTCTGTCCGTCTTGGGACGCGCCGCCATCGCCGGCATCACGGATCAAACGTTCGAGGTCGCCCCCTACGAGCAGCTGCTGGGGCGCGAAGCCGAAATTATCGGAGTTTCAGACCATTTGGCCGAAGAAATTCCCCTTCTGGTCGATCTGGCAGCGCGCGGAAGACTCCAGTTGGGCGAAGCCATAACCCGCACCATCCCGCTCGATGATGGAAGCATTAACTCCGTTCTGGACAGCCTGGAGAAATTTGAGTCCCCTGTTCGAGTCGTAATCGAACCGTAGGTCCTTTTCTGCGCGCAATCACTTAACGGAAACAAAAACAAGGAGATACTCCATGTACCAGCGGCGTGTATTCTGGGCGGCGGTCCTGTTCATGTTTCCCAATGCACTTCAGGCGAACGATTTCTGGATACTGCCGGAGCACGCCGGGAAGCCGGGCCAGATCCTCCGCGTCAGTGTCCATGCCGGCGACAGCTTTCCAGCCGGCAGAGAGGCGGTTAGCCCGAGCCGGATTGTCCGCTTTGAGATCCAGGGGGCAAAGGGAAAATGGCCGGCACAGGGAGTCCATGTTGCGGGCGAGGTGACAGCAGCGGAATTCCAGCCGAGAGAATCCGGGACTTACATCATCGGGGCAGAGATCAAGCCCCAGCCGATCCAACTTGACGCAGCTTCATTCAATGGCTATTTGCGCGAGGAGGGATTGCGCAGCATTCTCGAAAGCCGCACAAAGACAAAAAAGGAAAATGCGCCGGGCCGGGAACTGCAAGCCAAATTCGCCAAGGCGCTATGGAATGTCGGCGATGGCCGCGACGACGCGGCCACCCGCCCCTTCGGCTTTAAGCTGGAGCTGATCCCTCAAATGGATATTGCCCGCATTCGACCGGGCGAAAAGCTTCCGGTTCTGGTGCTTTTTGAGGGAAAGCCGCTGAGCAACGCCCAGGTCGCAGCCCTGAGCGACGACCAGATCCTCCGGCTGGAGGGAGGGCATGAACCAGACTGCGTCACCCGCACCAGTTATCAGGGGATCGCACAGATCCCGATCGCCCGGCCGGGAACCTGGCTGGTTCGCATGGTTCACATGGTCCCCGCCGCCGCCGGATCGGAAAGCGATTACGAGAGTTTCTCCTCGACTCTGACTTTTCGGGTGGCGCCGGCGGGCGGATTCCCCCTCACAGTCGAAAGCATCATGCGAGGTGAAGACCTGGTCGGGAATGCACCGTCGGTCCTCTTCTGGTCAGGCGACAGCCGCCTGCTCTATTTCAATTGGCAGAGGCCGGGAGAAAGCAAGCCTCACGCTTATGTTCTCGACCGCGCGGGCGGCCAGCCGCGGCGCTTGAACCAGGAAGAAGAAAAAAAGCTTCCGCCGCGCGGCGCTCAATTCACCAAGGACAAGCTCCTGGCGCTTTTTGCCGATGATGGCGACATCGTAATGTTGGACACAATATCGCTTGAAAGGCGATGGCTGGTGCGAACGTCCGACACAGAATCGAATCCCCGGTTCACCAAGGATGAAACAAATATCACTTTCGTGAGGGACAACAACCTTTATCGCATGGCTCTTAAATCCGGCGAAATCGTCCAGCTGACCGACTTCAGACCCGGCCCGTCCCGGCCCGAAGCCAAGCAGACGGAAAGCCAGAAATTCCTGGAAGAACAGCAGGTATCGTTATTCGAAGCCGTGCGTGAAAAAACCCGCGAAAAAGAGGAAGCCGAATCCAGGCGCAAAGAAAGGGAAAAAAGGAAACCGTACAACATTCCACCGCGGAACAATATCGCGGGCCAGCAATTATCACCGGACGGAACCCAGGTCCTCTTCCTGCAAACGGAACGATCGGAGCTGGCCAAAACCGCGGACGTCCCCAACTATCTCACGGAATCAGGTTTCACCCAGAACATCCCGTCCCGTGTCAAGGTCGGCGACATTCAGGGAAAGTCAAAAATGGGGATGATGCGAGTCGAAACCGGCGAAGTGATCTGGATCGATCACGGGCAGAAGGAACGCGAGGTGAGTTTGTCCAATCCCCAATGGTCGGACGACGGCAAAAGCCTGGCGGTCTCGGCAACCGCGGCGGACAACAAGGACCGTTGGATTCTACTCGTCGACAGAGTGAGCGGCACAACCCGCGTATTGGACGCGTTGCATGACGATGCCTGGGTCATGGGCGGATTCGGGGGTGGCTTCGGTGGCATTTTCGGGTCTTCTTCAAGCGGATGGATGCCGGACGGCCAAAGCGTGTATTTCATCTCGGAGCGGGAGGGATATTTCCACCTTTATACCGCAGCAATCGACGGCAGCGCATCCCGCGCCCTCACGTCAGGGAAATTTGAGGTATTTTCCCCGGCCTTGTCGACGGACAAGTCCAAGTTTTATTTCACATCCAGCGAGTCTCACCCCGGCGAAAGGCACTTCTATTCGATGCCGGTCACCGGGGGACTGCGAACCCGGATCACATCGATGACAGGGAACAGCCAGGTTCAACTATCGCCCGATGAAAAAACCGCCGCGCTGATCCATTCTGCGGCCAACAGGCCGCCTGAACTTTTCCTGATGAACAATACACCAGGCTCAACGGCACGGCGGATCACCGTCACCCCGACCGGAGAATGGCGGGCGTTTCCCTGGGTTGAGCCGAAGCTAATTACCTTCAAAGCGCGTGACGGGGCGGACGTTTACGCCAGAGTGTACACACCGGAAATGTTGAAGTCCTCTCCGGCGCCGGGGCGACGTCCGCCTCTCCATGCCGATTCCAAAAAAGCGGCTGCGGCCAAAAGGCCCGGCATTTTGTTCGTTCATGGCGCTGGATACGCCCAGAATGCCCACCTCTACTGGAGCAGCTACTATCATGAATATATGTTCCACCATCTGCTGATGGACCGGGGCTACGTTGTGATGGACGTCGACTATCGCGGCAGCTCCGGTTATGGCAGGGATTGGCGTACCGGCATTTACGGCCACATGGGGGGAAAGGATCTGGACGACGAAGTGGACGCCGCAAAATACATGGCGGACAACCTCAATGTGGATCCGCGACGGATCGGCATCTATGGCGGGAGCTATGGAGGCTTCATCACTCTGATGGCCATGTTCACCCAACCGGAGATCTTCGCGGCGGGAGCGGCCCTGCGGCCGGTTACGGACTGGGCGCATTACAACCACCCATACACCGCGAACATCCTCAACCTGCCGCAAAGCGACCCCGAGGCCTATCGCCGAAGTTCGCCGATATACCTGGCGGAGGGATTGAGGGGGGCGCTGCTGATATGCCACGGGGTTGTGGATACCAACGTGCACTTCCAGGACACCGTCAGGTTGGCGGAAAGGCTGATGGAATTGCGCAAGGAAAACTGGGAAATCGCGCTTTACCCGGCAGAGGATCACGGCTTCAAGCGCGCCGACTCATGGGTGGATGAATACCGGAGGATTCTGAGGCTGTTCGAGGCCAAGCTCAAATAATCGGCGAAAATACCTGTTCAAGCCATCCGCCCGCCAGCTGGCCGCAGAAAAAAGCGGCCATGAACAGCGGGAAAGTGCTGATGCGCCAACCCAAGCCCGAAAGGAGGCGAAGGCCGACGGATACCGGTATCGGGAGGTGTACCGCTAGGAACCACTGCTTGGAAAATTTCCTCGTGCGGGATCGCCAGAAACCAAAAGGGATGTTCACGAGAAAAATAACCAGAGCAATCGTGATGCTGGACATAGGCTGCCAATGATACCAAATTGGAGCGCTGCAGCAAAAATGGTATTCCTACAGGTGTTGTTCAATGAAAAACTCATCAGAACGCACATCGCCAAAAAAAGGGCCGTTACTGTCCCGAGAGAATGGCTCGGCTGCATCCAATGTTGGACGCCGTCTGCTTCAGAGAGGGCGTAGCCGTGGTTTTTATGCGAGAATGGGCTTGAAAGGAACATGAAAGCAAAACCTTAAATAATGGAGAATGCAATCATGCCTGCCATAGAAATCAGACCAAAGAACGGGTGCCGCTGGGATGCAGCGGCTCTGGGAGAAGTGATGCTCCGTCTTGACCCCGAGTTCGGACGCATCCGCACCGCCCGCCATTTCCGGGTTTGGGAAGGCGGCGGTGAATACAATGTGACTCGCGCGCTCCGCAAGTGCTTCGGCAAGGCGGCTACGGTGGTCACCGCCATACCTGACAGCGAGGTCGGGCATCTGCTCGAGGACCTTATGATGCAGGGAGGTGTCGACCTCAGCCATGTAAAGTGGGTTCCTTTCGACGGGATCGGACGAGCGTCGCGCGTCGGATTGAATTTCACCGAAAAGGGGTACGGCATCCGGCCCGCCGTGGGCTGTTCCGACCGGGCGTACTCGGCGGCTTCGCAATTGAAGCCGGGCGACGTAGACTGGAAGAAGCTCTTCGCGGAGGAGGGCACTCGCTGGTTCCATTGCGGCGGGATCTTTGCGGCGCTTTCGGCTACCACAGCCGATCTGACCATCGAAGCGATGGAAGCCGCCAAGGCCGCAGGCACTATCGTCTCTTACGATTTGAATTTCCGCCCGTCGCTGTGGAAAACACATGGCGGGACGGAAAAAGCGATGGAGGTGAATCGCCGCATCGCCAGGCTGGTCGACGTCATGATCGGAAACGAGGAGGATTTCACCGCCGCGCTCGGAATGAAGGTCGAGGGGCTGGACGAACAGTTGAGCGCTCTGGATCCCGAAAATTTCAAGAAAATGATCCGTGAGGCTGTAGCTCAATTCCCGAATTTTAAGGTTGTGGCCACCACGCTTCGGACTGCCACGACCGCAAATCTCAACGACTGGGGAGCCATACTCTACGCTGGTGGCTCGTTTTTCCAGGCAAAAACAAGAGAGAATCTGGAGATTTATGACCGCGTCGGGGGAGGAGATGGTTTCGCCTCCGGCATGATTTACGCTTTTCTCGAAGGGAAATCCCCGCAGGAAGCCGTGGAATATGGCGCTGCGCACGGGGCTTTGGCCATGACCACGCCAGGCGACACATCGATGGCGACATTGAAGGAAGTCGAAGCCGCAATCAAGGCCAAAGGCGCACGCGTGATTCGATAAGGTGCCATCCATCGTGGAAAAACCTTTTCAAATGACGAAGTACGAATGACGAGAAGACCATTATGGAAATAGGTTTCCATACCGACGCGTTCAACAGCAGCTACTGGAATTTTGAGCAATGTCTCGCCTGGGCAGGGAAAAACGACCTCCATTATATTGAGTGCGGCGCCATTGATGGCGTCAGCTGGATTCACGGATTGGGATATCAGCCACACATAGCTCTTTGGGAAGATCCCATTCTGATCAGGAAAAAAATGGATCGTTACGGCGTCCGCTTCTCGCAGATCGACGCTGCTTTCCCGCTTTCGTTGCCCACAGGATCGACCCTGGGAGTGGAATACATCCTGAATACGATCCGCTGGGCAAAACTGGCCGGCTGCCCCTGCATAGACACCACCGACGATCGCAACCGCCCCGACGGCATGACGGACCGCGAAGCGATGGAGCATATGCGCCGCATTTATCTTCAAATACTGACAATTGCAGAGGCGTATGAGACCGTGATTAACATCGAGCCGCACGGCTATTACAGCACCAAGCCGGATTTCATGGCCGAAATGCTCGCATTCGCCGACTCTCCGTGGCTGAGGCTCAACATGGATACCGGGAACACATTCATCGCCGGTCAGGATCCCGTGGCATTCCTGAGCCGGTTCCGGCCGCACCTCGGCCATGTTCATGTCAAAGATGTCAGTGAGAGTCTGGCGGCGGTCTCCCGGGGCGACCTGACCGGGATCGCGGTCAGCCATTGCGCCATTGGCGACGGCGTGAATGCCCAAAACATCCGGGGTTGCCTCGAAGCGCTCTACCATTCGGGTTACGAGGGCGTCATCAGCATGGAATGCGAGGGACAGGGCGGGCCGATGATCGAAAAAAGCCTGTCCTGGCTGCGTGAATTACTTCGCTCATTGGAAGGAACCGGAGTCCGGACAAAAGGAGAAATGGAAACATGCTAAGGCGCTGGATCCTAATCGTTTCATTTTTCGTTGCGGTTCCTGGCATGGCAGGGGTCTTATTTCGCGACGATTTTTCCTCTATTCCGCCGCGCATCCTGTCGGAGCCTGTCAAACAACTGACAAATGCCATCCAGGAATATCACTACCTCCAGCATAGGGGAGTCGCCACCAGCCCGTGGGAAAACGCAATTTGTCACGCGGATGTCTGGGCCGGAGGCGATGAGGATGGGAAGCCCTACCTCGAGCAGCATGCGATCAACGACATGCCTCGGCTGATGAATCCCATCATGATTGCCGGTGATCCGGAGTGGTCGGACTATTCCCTTGAGGTGAAGGTGCGGCCGCTATCCGTTGCCGACATGGCCGGCATAGTTTTCCGCTATCACACCAACCGGCACTATTATCTGTTCGCGCTCAGCGGGGGAAAGAAGGCGGTATTGCGCCTGCGCCTTCCGCTGGAAAAGCAATATCGTACCGCCGAATGGAAAAACCTCGCCGAGGTTGATTTTGCCTATGACGCGCGCCGATATTATACCCTGAAGGTCGAAAATGACGGCCCGGCAATCCGCGCCTACGTGGACGGCGAGCTCCTGATGAGCGCCTCCGATAGCGAAATCCTCAAAGGAAAAATGGGTGTCACCTCGAACGTTCCGGCACGATTTCAGGATGTCCGGGTGACAACTTCCGATAAGGTGGAAAGTCAAATCCGGGGCCGCATCGCAGCACGCGAAGCCGAGCTTTCCCGCCTTCGAACGGACAATCCCAAGCCCGTCGTCTGGAAAAAATTCACGACCCCTCATTTCGGAGCCGGCAGAAATGTGCGATTTGGAGACCTCGACGGGGATGGGCAGCGCGACATGCTGTTTGCTCAAAACGTGCGCAAGGCTCTGGCCAACTCCTTTGACCACATCAGCTGCCTGACCGCGGTAAACCTGGATGGCAAAATCCTCTGGCAGCTTGGCCGGCCGGACCCTTATAACGACGTGTTGGCAAACGATACGCCGTTTCAGATCCATGACGTAAACGGCGACGGCAAGAATGAGGTTGTCTTGGTCAAAGACTTCAAGATACAGATCCTCGAGGGACGAACCGGCCGGCTTCTCCAGTGGGCCTGGATGCCGGCGGCTCCCGAGGACAACAAGGAGAGGCCCTACGATTTGGAGGTGGGAGATTCAATTCTCTTCCTCAACCTGTCCGGAGATCAGGGGCGCCGCGAGATATTGATCAAAGACCGCTACCGTACATTCTGGGTTTATGACAGCAGGCTGAAACTGCTGTGGAGTGGTCAGGGGCAGATTGGCCACTATCCCTTCCCGATCGACGCCGATGGAGACGGCCGGGACGAATTCGCCATCGGCTATGCCCTGTGGTCATCCAACGGACGGCAACTCTGGAGCCGCGACAAGGAATTGAGGGACCATGCGGATGGTGTGGCAATCGGCAACTTCAGCGGAGATCCCAAGGGAGAAATCCGCATTTACGCCTGCGGCAGCGATGAGGGGTACATTCTCATGAACCTCAAGGGAGAGGTCATGAAGCACATCCGCATCGGTCATGCCCAGAGCCCGACCATCGCCAGGTTCCTGCCTGATCTTCCCGGGCTTCAGTTGATGACCATCAATTTTTGGAGGAATCCGGGAATCGTGACGCTTTTCGACCATGATGGAAACATCCTCGCACAGGAAGAACCGATCCATACGGGCAGCCTGCTGCTGCCGGTCAATTGGCGTGGTGACGGCCAGGAGTTTGCTCTCCTGTCGGGCAATTCCCGTGAGGGCGGCATGATAGACGGAAAGCTCCGGCGTGTCGTGTCATTCCCGGAAGACGGCCATCCCGATCTTGCGGCCCACGTGATCGATCTGACAGGCGATGCCCGAGACGAAATCGTGCTTTGGGATAGCACCCGGGTCTGGATATATACACAGGACCGACCCGCGCGGGTGAAGCGGATTTATCGTCCTGTGAGAAATCCGGACTACAATGAATCCAACTATCGGGCCACGGTATCGCTCCCAGGCTGGGAATAGGGGTATGGATGCCGGCAACCAAGGAGTCTCGCGATGCGATTTAGATCATGCTTTCTCTTTCTGGCAATAAGCCTCAGCCTGCCTTTGAATGTATTCAGTCAGCAGTCTCCCAAGCGAGCGCCCGATGTGCATTGGGAACCTACTCCTGAAGACGTGGTAGCCGAAATGCTGCGATTGGCCAATGTGAAGGCGTCCGACGTCGTTTATGACCTGGGCTGCGGCGACGGCCGGATTGTGATCGCAGCGGCCCGTGACTTCGGCGCCCGTGGAGTCGGCATCGATATCGACCCGCAGCGGATCGGCGAGTCGGTGGAAAACGCTCGGGCGGCCGGCGTTTCCCAGCGGGTGCGTTTCCGGGAGGAGGACCTTTTCGAGGCTGATATTCGGGAGGCGACGGTCGTGACCCTGTTCCTGTGGCCCTCGCTGAACCTCAAGCTTCAACCGAAGCTGCTGAAAGATTTGAAGCCCGGAACCAGGGTTGTATCCTACATACACAATATGGGTGACTGGCAGCCGGTGAGCCAATTGCAGGTCCGCGGCCGCCCAGTCTACCTGTGGACGATTCCGGCGGCCCGCCCTTGACACAAAAGGGATCATGGGCCTTATTCTGCAGCACCGGCAGGCGAGGGTATCTATCGGATCAGGGCATTGAACAACAGCTTGTAAGTGCCATGAGTCTGGGCGCGATGCTGGACTCTGAAACCGATAAGGATCACGCGACCTTCGCCTGATTTCGCAGAGATCATGGCCGCCTTTTTCGCAATATTCTCCTCCCCGACCAGCCACCCACTCTGGAGCAGATCGTGATCCACGTAGCGGGCAACCACTTCGTAGCGTTCATTGAAATCATTGGGCACGATTTCAAATGCCGGGCTGTTGAGGAAAAGCGACAGGCCCTGGGGCGGCATGCCCAGGGCAAGCGGGTGTTCGACGGCGAATTTTGTCTTGAGAGTCGATCCGGGGCAGAAGAACTCCTTCGCCGTTTTGCCGGCCAGCACATTCCGGACCGGGAGAGCAAGCTTCTCTATGGCGAAATCGGTGGCGCCTCCCAAGGCGATCAGGGTGCCTCCCTTTTGAACAAAGGTCTTGAGGGCGGCCGTTCCTTCGTTGCCGAATCCGCTGCGGTATTCTGCCGGTATCGTATCCTCCGGGCGGTTGAAGCCGCCGCGTGATTCGCCGCCGCCCCGGCCGGACGAGGCGCTGCGATCGCCTGTCAGGGTGGCGGTGGAATCGTCGGGTAGGAGAATGATGTCATACTTCTCGTTCAGGCCGCCCTTCTTGACCTCCGCATCCATGAGGGTGGAAAAAGGAAAGCCAAACTGTTCCAGGAGAAGGCGGGTCCAGCCTTCATCGGCATTACCGCCGCGATAGCGCTGATATATCGCCAGGCGCTGGCGCTTGATTTCCTTCTCTGCGTTTGCGATGTCGCTGCCAAGCGGCTGGAAATCAACACCCGTCTGCGAGGCCACCTGTTGCACCAAGGTTTCCGAGCCTGCGGCGAGCAGGAAATCCCCGGGGCGCGCGGCGCCGGCCGCCCGTGCGGCCCTCCGCACCTGGATCCCTTTATCTAAAAGGAGATTGAGAGCCCGGAAGCTATCGTTGAGCCTGGCATCGAGCCTGTAGGCGGCAGTCCCGGAAGCGACCTTTCCAGCAGCCGGAATAGGAGCGTCGAGCCTGACCGTTTCGCCCGTTGGCAGCTCATCCACGGGATCGACTCTGACCCCCATAAATTCGAACATGGTATCGGTGGCCATGTCGTAAGGCCGGATCGGCGTGCCGTTCTTATCCCTGGTATAAGAGTTGTCGGGGTAAAAGGTGCGGCCGAGAAGATAGCGGATCAAACCCATTTTCGGCTGAGCCAGGGGCACGACAAAAGTTCCGGCGGGATAGCTCATTCCGCCCGCAGAGGTGAGTTCTTTGGATGCTCTCCGGACCTCGACTCCCTGGAGAAGCAGTTTGTTCACCAGCTTCACCATGGTAAACGGATCGTGCTGTGTCGCCGGAATGACGTAGGCTGCCGGTTTTCCCTGGGCTCCGCGCTCGGTTTGACGTTTGGCTTTCAGGTAGGCATTCCAGAGCACGGTCTCCTTGTTTCTGGCTGCCAGATCGAGGATGGCCCATGCCGACACCTTTTGCCGGTCGACGATGTCCCGCAGCCTCCACCAGCCGCCAGGCCAGGGATCTGGAAAGGTGGTCTGTTCTTCATACTCAGGCATGCCGCGAGTTTCTCCGCGGAGTTGATCGGGATGGATGAAAATCGGCGACGCTAGTTTGGCGCTGGCCGATTCGGTGAGCATGCCGGCAATATTGTGAAACGGCGTGATCCAGTGAAATCCGAAATGCCCCCACCCCGAGTACTGCGCCGTGTTCAGGGTGCCGGACAATCCGGCCTCCTCCTCCTTATAGGCGATGTGGGCGCCGTACCAGCTATGCTCGCGCCAGATGAGCGGGTCGGCGTGGGGACGAACCGGATCGGCATAAGGAGGCACATAGATCCGGGCGCCATAGCTGCCCATGTGATGATGATCGAGGTAGGCCTGAGGAATCCAGTCGGTGAATAGGATTTTCGCCATGTACCTGGATTCAACCAGGTTAGTCTGAAAGGCGTCGCGGTTGTTGTCGTGGCCGGCGTACTTGTGATAGAGCCACGGAAGATTCGAGCCCTCGTACTCGGTTCCAAGGGTTTTCTGGTACCAATCAGCCACCATGATTTCGCCATCGGGATTGAAGGAAGGCACCATCAGGAAAATCACATGGTCCAGGATCCGCTGTGTCTCTTCATCCGGCCTGCTCACGAGATCGTAAGCCAGCTCGGGGGCCATCTGTGTACCACCGATTTCCGTGGCGTGGAGGCTCATGGACTGGCAAATCACGGCCTTGCCTTCGGCGGTCAACTTCCGGGCATCCGTTTCCGTCAGGCCCCGGGGATCGCTCAGCCGGAGATTGGTTTTTCGCAGATTATCGAGGTTGGCGAGGTTCTTCTGCGATGTCACGATGACGAGAAGGAAGGGATTTCCCATCGTGGAGGGGCCCATATCGATCACCTTCAGCTTCCCGCCGCCCTGTTTTTCCAATAGCCGGTAGTACTCCACCATCTTGTCCCAGCGCGCCATCTTCCGGTCGCTCCCCAGGCGGAACCCGAAAAAGTCGTCGGGCGACATTATCCCGCCGGAGACTTTGGCGGCCTGGCCCGAAAGCGAACCCTCAAAAAGTCCGAAAAAGAACGCCAAGACAGCAAGGAAAGCAGGTGCGGATTTCCATCTCATCGAAGACCTCGTCAATAGGCTTTGGCAAATATCACCTTTTCACTCGCCGGCTGGCCGCAGAAGATGCAGTCGCCCTGCCCTTTTTCCTGATGGATCGGAATGCAGCGTGTAGTCGCTTTGGTCTCTTCCTTGATTTTCTGTTCGCATTCGCCGCTGCCGCACCAGAAGGAGTGTGCAAAGCCCTTCTCGACCGCGTCCTTGAATCCAGCATAATCTTTGGGATCGTGGGTATTGGACTGGCGGAACTCAAGGGCCTTGCGGAAAAGCGACGATTGGATATCGGCGAGGGCCTTATCGACCGCGGGGGCGATTTCTTCCAGCGGCACCGAATACTTGCCTTCACGGCCAGGCTTGTCTCTCCGCGCGAAAACGAAGCTGCCCTTGGCCACGTCCTTGGGGCCGATTTCCACGCGCAGCGGAACCCCGCGCATCTCCCAGTCGTTGAATTTGAATCCCGGGCTGACGCCGTCTCTTTCGTCCGATTTCACACGAACTCCGGCGGCCAGGAGGATGGATTTGATTTTGCTGGCGGCATCGAGCACCTGGGCGCGCTCCTGATCGTTCTTGTAGATTGGCACGAGGACCACCTGGATCGGCGCCAGCCTCGGCGGCAGCACCAGGCCCTGATCGTCGCCGTGAACCATGATGACGGCGCCGACAAACCGGGTCGAAAGCCCCCACGATGTGGTCCAGCAATGCTGTAAAACACCTTCCTTGTCCAGGTAGCGGATGTCGAAGGCCTTGGCGAAATTTTGACCGAGATTGTGGGACGTTCCGGCTTGAAGGGCTTTGCCGTCTCCCATCATGGCTTCGATGGAATAGGTCTGGTCGGCTCCGGCGAAGCGTTCGGTGAGAGACTTCCGCCCGGGGATGACTGGGACAGCCGCCTCGTTCTCAGCGAAGTCGACATAGATATCCAGCATCTGCCGGGTTTCGGCCTCGGCCTCCTCGTAGGTCGCATGGGCCGTGTGGCCTTCCTGCCAGTAGAATTCAAGCGTCCTCAAGAAAAGTTTGGTGCGTAATTCCCACCGGACCACGCTGTTCCACTGGTTGATCAGGATGGGCAGATCGCGGTAGGACTGAATCCACTTGGAATAGGCGTGGCCGATGATAGTCTCTGAAGTCGGGCGGATAACCAGGGGCTCTTCGAGCTCCTCCCCTCCACCATGAGTCACAACGGCAAGTTCCGGAGAAAATCCCGCAACATGGTGTTGTTCCTTTTCTATAAAGCTGCGGGGAATGAGAAGCGGGAAGGCGGCATTGACATGCCCCGTCGCCTTGAAACGCCGATCCAGGGCCTGGGTTATGTTCTCCCAGATCGCCCAGCCGTACGGCCGTACGATCATGCAGCCGCGCACAGGCGCGTAATCCGCCAACTCCGCGCGTAGCACCAGCTGGTTGTACCACTCGGAAAAATCCTCGGAACGTGTCGGAAGTTTCAGATTCGACATTTTTTTCTAGCCCCTGAAAGTAAAATTCGGGGACAAGCGATTGCGTCAGGCAGCGACGGAATTATTCCATCACCTGACTGCCCGTCCCCGTTTTGATTATGGCAATGATTCCTCAGCCCGGAAATCCCACCAGCCTTCCGCTTTCCCTTTGGAAAGCGGCAGCGCCCCGGCGCCGCTTTTCTTCGAATGCCCTTCGATCATGGGCACAGACTTAGGACGCTATATATGAATCAGGCAAGGACTGCGGCTCAGGATTTCCTGTCGACGGCGGCTTTGACCCTGGCTGGCGTCATCGGCATCTCGAAAAGACGCACTCCCGCCGCATCGAAAACTGCATTGGCCACCACGGCCCCTACAGGAACGATGGCCGGTTCGCCCCCGCCCTGGGGGGCCAGCTCGTCATTTTTCACCAGTATTGTTTCAATTTTCGGCAGCCATGAGAAGTGGGGAATTTCATAGGTGTCGAAGTTTTTCTCGAGAATCTCCCCTCCTTTGAACCGGACCTCCTCCGAAAGGGTGTATCCCAGTCCCATGGTGATGCATCCTTCCATCTGCATGGCGGCTCCGACGGGATTGATCACGACACCCATGTCCTGGGCACAGACAATCCGGGTGACTTTGATCTTGCCGGTATTGCGGTCGAGGGCAATCTGGGCAATCTCGGCGCAATAGGTGCCCGCATCGATTCCGCAGGCGATACCGATTCCCCGTCCGCTGGGGCCGGCGGCAGGCTTGTAACCGAACTTTTCCGCCGCCACCTCGAGCACTTTGCGCATGCGCTGGTCGCTCGTGTTTTTGAGCCTGAATTCCAAGGGGTCGATTTTGGCTTTCGATGCCATGGCATCGATGTGCGACTCCCTGGCGAACACGTTGATGTTGGCACCAGGCGCCCTCCAGGGCCCGACCGCAAAGAGGTGCGCCCTGGCGGTCTCACCAGCCCAATTGCCATAGGCCCTGATGATATTGTTGGGAACGTCGTAGAACTGCTCCGCGCTTCTGGATCCTGCGAAGTAGACGTTGTAGTCCCAGAGACAGATCTTGCCCGCGGAATCGATGCCGGACTTGATGGCAACCACGGCTGCCGGCCGGAAACTGTCATAGAAAAAGGTCTCCGCGCGACTCCAGGCCACCTGCACTGGCTTGCCCGTAATCTTGGAAAGTTTTGCCGCCTCGACGGCCATGAGCGCGGCGCTGCTTTTGCCGCCGAATCCGCCGCCGACGAAAGGAGTTATCACGCGCACATTTTGAGGAGGAAATCCCAGGGCTTGAGCAAGGGCCTGTTGATTGGGAAACGGGGTCTGGGTCGAGATCCAGACTGTAGCCTTGCCGCCTTCCACGCGGGCGCAGGCGGTATGGGTTTCCATTGCGGCATGAGCACCATAGCCGTTGAAGTATTTCGCCTCGAGAATGGAGGCCGCTACTTTTTCGCCTTGAGCAAGGTCACCCTTTTTTTCGCGCTCCTGCGGCGCGGGAGCGGAGCGGACCAGGTAGTCGAAGATGCTGCGATCGTCGACGGTGGGTTTCGGCTTGTCAAATTCAGCCTGGATGGAAGCTAAAGCCTTTTCCGCCATCTCGGGATCGCGATGAAGGACCGCTACTATTCCGTCCTGATCGACCACCACGGCCCCAGGGATTTTGGCCGCCGCCGCGGTGTCGGCCTTGATCAGCTTGGCTCCGTGAGCCGGAGGGCGCAGAATCCTGGCATACATCAAATCGGGAAGGCGGATATCTCCGGCATAGAGCGCCTTGCCGGTTACCTTGGCTCTGCCATCCAACCGAGGGATGGGTTTGCCCATGATTTCGAATTCGGCGAGCGACTTGATCTTCGGCTTTCCCGAGGCTTTACGGGTAATTTTCTGCCCCTTGGCCAATTGCCCGAAAGTCACTTTCGATTTTTTATCGGCGGTATAGATGACACCGTTTTCGACCTTCAAGGACTCTTTGGACGCATTGAGCTGCTCCGCAGCCAGATCCAGCAGGATCGCGCGGGCTTCTGCTGACGCGGCCCGCAGCGGCGGGCCGAAAAAGCGTGTCGACAGCGAGCCATAGGTTCCCGCATCGAAGGGGCACTGATCGGTATCGCCCATGATCATATCCACCGACTCGATCGCCACTCCGAGTTCATCGGCTGCCATCTGGGCCAGCGAGGTGACGACTCCCTGTCCCATCTCGATTTTGCCGGAAAAAATAGTGACCCGGCCATCCTCACCGATTCTCAAATACGCATTCAGATCGGTCGGATATCCCCGGCCACGGGACTCCTGGCTGAGAAGATCCGAAATGTCGAAAGTGAAAAAAACCGCAATGCCGCCTCCGACGCTCTTGAAGAAATCGCGCCTTGCCATGAACAACTGCGTCGCAGTGCGTGCCCGGACCTGCTTTTCCACACCTGTTTTTTTCATGGCCGGCACCTCACGCTTTCTGGGTAGCGGCCTCGATCGCATCGAGGATCCGAACGTGTGCCCCGCAGCGGCACAGGTTGTTGTCCATCCACCGGACGATCTCTTCCCTGCCCGGCTTTTTCTTTTTAAGCAACAGGGCGTAAGCGGTCATGATCATTCCGGGGGTGCAGAAGCCGCACTGCAATGCACCGTGCTGGACAAAGGCTTCCTGCAGAGGATGAAGCTTGCCGTTCTTCTCCAGGCCTTCGATGGTGATTACATCCTTGCCCTTGATTTCCTTCACGGCCAGGCGGCAGGACCGGACCGCCTCATTGTTCACGATCACGGTGCAGGCTCCGCAGTAGCTCTCACCGCAGCCATACTTCGTGCCTGTCAGGCCGAGGTCCGTGCGCAAAACCCAAAGCAGGGTTCGGTCGCCATCGATTTCAAGGGATGTCGGTTTTCCATTCAGTTTAAATCGGATCGTTTCAGTCATAGGAATGCTCATCATTGAAAGATTATTGGGCAGCGGCCCGATTGTATCAGGGGATCTCATCGTTTTCCAATGATTGCGGACTGTAAATTGCCGCAACTTGGTATTCCCGACATATGAGCAGCGTCCAGTGTCAAGCAATTCGCAATTCGCAATTCCCGCCCGGGGGGTTATACTCGCTCGCGATTATCCGGGCCAGGATTCGGATCCGGAAGGAAAGGCCTTGAATATGATCCAAGCGCGAGAAATCCTCCAGCGCGCCAACCAGTACCGTCCTGAAATGACCCGGTTTCTGAGCGATCTGTGCGCCATTCCGTCGGAGAGCTGCCGAGAAGGGGCTGTGATCGACCGGATTCGGGTGGAAATGGAAAAAAACGGATTTGATGAAATCAAGATCGACGGGATGGGCAACATCCTGGGCCGGATCGGCAATGGAAGCCATGTGATTGCGATGGACGCCCATATCGATACGGTAGGGGTGGGCGACCCGGCCGCCTGGAAATGGGATCCCCATCAGGGCAAAATGGAGAATGGCATTCTTTTTGCCCGCGGCGCCTCCGACCAGAAAGGGGGCATGGCAAGCATGGTTTATGCCGGAAAGATCATTCGGGACCTGGGCCTGGCCGGGAACTATACACTCTGGATTACCGGCACCGTGCAGGAGGAGGACTGCGACGGGTTGTGCTGGCAGTACATTCTGAACGAGGGAGTGCTGAAACCTGAAGTGGTCATCATCACCGAGGCAACTAACCTCGCCGTTTATAGAGGTCACCGGGGGAGAATGGAGATGGGTGTGACGGCCCATGGCCTTTCCTGCCACGGAAGCGCCCCCGAGCGGGGGAAAAATGCGGTTTACATGATCTCGGCGGTGATTCAGGAGGTTGAAAAGCTGAATGAACGGCTGGCGAACGACGATTTTCTGGGCAAGGGTACGGTCGCGGTCACCTATGTCGAATGCTCCACGCCTTCGCTGTGCGCTGTCCCCGACCGCGCCTATATCCACCTGGATCGCAGGCTTACCCTGGGGGAAACCAAAGAGATCGCAATCGCCGAAGTCCGCGATGCCGTAAAGAGAGCCGGCGTTGATGCCGAAGTCGAGGTATTGCGCTATGCCATACCCAGCTACACCGGCTTGGTTTATCCAACGGAGAAATATTTCCCGACATGGTTGTTGGAAAAAGACCATGAGGCCTGCCGGGCTGCCTCGGCGGCTTTCCATTCGCTGTTCCAAATGGAACCTCGGGTGGGCAAGTGGGTATTCAGCACTAACGGCATCGCCACCATGGGAATGAAGGGGATCCCGACCATTGGATTTGGGCCGGGAGACGAGACCTGGGCCCACACTACGCTCGACCAGATGCCGGTCGAAGATCTTGTCCGGGCCGCGGCATTTTACGCGGGCTTTCCGGAGGCCTATTGCAGCATGAAGTAAAGGAGTCCCTCGTGGAAATGACAGGCACCTTGATCCGTAGGATTGAATCTCTCGGCGTGAACATGTACGGAAAGGACTTTCTGCTGACGTGGGATAAAAGCAGAAAGGAGCTTGAAGCAACCCTCCTGGTTAGCGAATTCCTGGAATCCCTCTACCGGCATAACGTTTCGGCCCGGCTTTTCGATTCAGGGATTGCAGTATCGATCTTCCGTGACAACTCTACGAGGACAAGATTTTCCTTCGCGTCAGCCGCCAACATGCTCGGGCTGTCGATCCAGGATCTCGACGAAGAAAAATCGCAGATCGCCCATGGAGAGACCGTGCGGGAAACGGCGAATATGGTCTCATTCCTGACAGAAGCCGTCGGCATTCGGGACGACATTTTTCTCGGCCAGGGGCACGCCTATATGCTCGAAGTTGCCGAGGCGCTCTCCGAAGGACACCGTGAGGGCGTACTCAACCAGCGTCCCACAATCGTCAACCTGCAGTCGGACATTGACCATCCCACCCAGGCGATGGCGGACCTGGCCCACCTCAGCCGGCATTTCGGCGGATTGGAAAACCTGCGCGGCAAAAAACTCGCCATGACATGGGCCTATTCGCCCAGTTATGGCAAGCCCCTTTCGGTACCCCAAGGAATCATCGGCCTGATGACCCGGTTCGGCATGAATGTCACGCTGGCTCACCCGGATGGTTACAGCCTGCTCGAGGATGTTGTGACACTGGCAGCGAAGAATTCACAAGAAAGCGGTGGATCGTTCAGCCAAGTAAATTCCATGGAACAGGCCTTTGAATCCGCCGACATTGTTTATCCCAAAAGCTGGGCCCCTTTTGCTGTAATGCGGAAAAGGACGGAATTGGTGAAAACCGGCGACCAGGTTTCGCTCAAAAACCTGGAAAAGGAATGCCTGGCGGTAAATGCGAAGCACCAGTCCTGGGAATGCGATGAGAAGAAAATGAGCCTTACGCGGGATGGCAATGCCCTTTATATGCATTGCCTTCCGGCCGACATTTCCGGCGTGTCTTGCGCCGCGGGTGAAGTGCAGGATTCTGTTTTTGCACGCTACCGGCTATCAACCTATCGGGAGGCCGGCCACAAACCCTTTATCATTGCCGCCATGATCCTGCTGGCGCGATTTTATGATCCGATTTCGGTTCTGGATGGACTCAAGCGCCGGGCGCGCGCCCGCCTCGGGACTAAGTGACAAGTCCCGGAATTCCGACGGGCGGGAATTCGCAATTCGTCATGGGTAATTCACAGCAGGCGCCGGGCCCGGGCGGCGGCCTCCAGTTCGTCGCGGAACCGGGGATGGGCAATGTTGATCAGGGCGCGGCAGCGTTCGCGGATCGTCTTTCCATGGAGGTAGGCAACGCCGTATTCGGTGATCACGTAGTGCACATCCCCGCGTGAAGTGACGATCCCCGCCCCTTCCTGAACGTGCGGCACTATCCTGCTGACGGCATCCTCTTTAGCGGTCGCCGGCAAGGCAATGATGGGTTTACCTCCACGGCTGCGCGCAGCTCCGCGAATGAAATCAACCTGTCCCCCGATGCCGCTGTAGAGACTATAACCCAGGGAATCGGCGCACACCTGGCCAGTTATATCGACTTCCAGAGCCGAATTGATCGCTACCATCTTGTCATTCTGGCTGATGATGAATGGATCGTTGGTGTAATAGCTTGGATGAAACTCGAATATCGGGTTGTTGTCGATGAAATCATAAAGCCGCCTCGTCCCGAGGACAAAACAGAGGATTATTTTCCCGGGATGGAGAGTCTTTTTTTCGTTGGTCAGAATCCCTTTCTCAATCAGATCGATCACGCCGTCGCTGACCATTTCAGTGTGGATTCCCAGGTTTTTCTTATCGGTCAGGTAACCGAGTACCGCATCCGGAATCTCGCCGATTCCCAGTTGCAGGGTGGATCCATCCTCGATCATGCCGGCGATATTCCCACCGATCCGCATGGCCACCTCGGAGATCTGGCCCATCGGGTGCTCGAGGAGATCGTCGCTCGTTTCCACAATGTGATGGATCTTGTTGATATGGATGAACGAGTCCCCGAGCGTGCGGGGCATGTTCGGATTTACCTGGGCAATTACCACTCTGGCGTGCTCGGCAGCCGTCTTGGAAGTCTCGACGCCTACCCCGAAACTGCAGAAGCCATGCTCGTCGGGCGGAGAGACATGAATGAGCGCGACATCGATGGGAACGGAGCCGGAGCTGAAGAGAGCCTCCACTTCGCTGAGGAAAATGGGGACGAAATCGGCCCGACCCTCGTTGATCGCCTGGCGCACGTTGGAACCTGCGAAAAAAGCTACGTGGCGGAAATGCCCCTGCATGTCTGGGCGGACATAATCCGCATTGCCCCGCGTGAGGATGTGCACAACCCTCACCTCGGACAATTCGGGCGCGCGGCGTACCATGGCCTTCACCAACTGCTCCGGTTCGGCACAGCCGGGATGAATATAAACATAGGTTCCGCTCCTGATAGCCTTGACGGCTTCGTCCGCATCGCAGCGTTTGTTCAGGTAGTTTTGCATCCACGGCAGCGTGCGCCGGCCGCTTCCCGTCCCCGAGTTTCTCGTTGTTATGGTTGGCATTTTGTGACTGCCCCGTTTTTATCCAAAGATATGAGTCGAACCCGGTCTGCGGCTTTCTATTCCACAAGAGAGTCCAGGCTATCGCATTCCAGCCCAAGCAGCGCAGCCAGCCCTTCGTGGGTGCAATGCCCTTCGTAGAGATAGACCCCGCGCCGCAGGCCCGGATAGGCATTCAGCGCTGACAGCCCGCTGTCGGCCACTTCCTCGACAAACTGGAGCATCACGTTGTTGAGGGCATGGCTGGCGGTGCGGGCAACCGATGAGGGGATGTTCGGAACGCAATAGTGAGTAACCCCGTGCTTCTTAAATGCCGGCTCCGAAAGCGAAGTGGGCCGGCTGGTTTCGACACACCCACCCTGGTCGATGGAAACATCGAGGATGACGCTGCCCGGCCGCATTTTTTGGACCATCGACTCCGTCATGACATGGGGCGCCTTTCGCCGGTGAATGGCCACGGCGCCAACCACCACATCCGCCGAGCGGGTGTAGCGCTCGATGTTGTAAGGTGTGGCCAGCACGGTGTCCACGCTTTTGGCCAGGAAAACCTCGACCCGGCGCAAGCGCGCGAGCTCGCTTCCCATAACGGTGACACTGGCGCCAGCGCCGTTGAAACTGTGGGCCGCGGTCATCCCGACGGTGCCGTCTCCGATAATGACCACTTTGCAGGCAGGAATGCCGGTTACACCGCCCAGCAGAATGCCTCTTCCGCCGTGGGTGGTTTCGAGGAACCTGCCGGCAATCTGCGGCAGAAGCATGCCGGCGATCTCCCCCATGGCGTTCACCACAGGGAGACGGTTCTCCCCATCCTCCATGAACTCGAGGCCGACGGCAACCGCTCGCCGGTCCAACAAAGCCTGATGGACCCGGGGATCGGCGGTGCCCAGGTGGACGGTGCTGAAAATGATTTTTTGCTCGGGGATCCAGCCGCATTCCTCGAGCGTTGGAGGCATGACCTTAACCAGGAGATCCGCCCGCGCGAATACCTCCTCGGCAGAAAAAACGATGGTGGCGCCGGCTTTCCTGTACTCCTCGGCCAGGAAGCCGCAGCCCATCCCGGCCTCGGAGTGCACATAGACGGAGTGCCCCTGTTTGGTCAGCGCATAAGCCCCGGCCGGGGTTAATGCTACGCGTTTCTCATCCGACCAGCTCTCTTTTGGTATGCCGATGTGCATGATGAACCTCGCGATCGGGGGATGGGCCCGCCCTGCCCGAGCTCGATGGCCTGCAAGGATTCCCTCCCTCTGGGCCTGAAATGATACTACAAATCACGGGACCTGCTTTAGGCTCTGTTCCAGCCGGGACAGAGCTGCCCTGGCGGCGGCGTCGTTCGGCCGCCAGGAGAGCAGAAGCTCATAGTCGGCTCGAGCGCGGTCCTGCTGGCGCAAAGCAAGGTGTACTTCAGCCAGCTCCCTCAGTGCGGCGATGCCGCCTGACGTTCGCGGTGCCAGGCGTACAACTGACTCGAGGTTTTCAGCTGAATTTGCCAGGTCTCCGGCCTGGCGATAAGCCAGGCCGAGGGTAAATCTGGCAGCGGGATCCTCCGGGGTGAGTGCAACAGCCCGCCGGGCATGGCCGATGGCGCCGAGAGCATCCTTTTGTTCATGCAGCAGGATGGCCGCATAATTTGCCTGTACCGAAGCGCTATCCGGGGAGTTCCGCACGGCACTGCGGAAGAGGGTCTGGTGGTTCCGCCAGTCCAGATTCCGGTCGATGGTTCGAAGACCATAAAAGACCAGCAGAACCACGGCGAAGGCGGAAGCGATTTTTTTGCGGCGCGGCAGATCGAGGGCTTCAGAGAGTGCGTATGCCACGGCACAATCAAAGCCCAGGGCGGGGAAATACATCAAGCGCTCTCCCATGATGGTCCCGATCGGCCGGATCCAATTGGACGTGATGAGGAAGGCAGAAAAAAACAATGAGCCTGAAAAAAACAATGCCGGCCGCCGTTTGTAGCTTACAAAGGTCCCGGCCAAAAGAAGCAGCAGGACAGCATGCGGCCACAGGGCCCTCCATGAAAGAAAAGTCGTAACCAGCGGGATCTGGTTGTAGGAATAATCCGGCGAAAGATGGATGGGCGCAATCAGCAGTATCAGGTACCGGCCCAGAACATAGGTTGCGGTCAGCCAACGGCTCCACTCATCGGCATTCATCAGGGGATTTGAAAGCGGGTTTATGTAAAGCGGGGCGAAGCCTCCCAGCACAATGTAGCGTATCAAAACCACCGTTCCCGCAGCCAGTCCATACGGCAAATATCTTTCCAGAGAACGGCGCAGGGGGAAACGCTCGCGAATGGGGCCTTTGCCGGTGACTAAATCCGTTAAAACGGGCAGGGCCGGGAAGCAGAGCGCACTTTCTTTGCTTAAGCAGGCCGCGATGAAAGCGCAAACGGAAATTATCATGGACAGAGACGATGCCAGCCGGCACGCACGAAGATAGGCTGCCCAGGCCAGGAGCATGAAAAAAGCCGACAGGATCTCGGCACGGCCCACAACCGAAGCCACTCCCTCGGTCCGGATGGGATGGAGAAGGAATATCGCCGCCGTTAAGAAAGAAAGCGTCCTCCGGCGGAAAATCCCTTCCACAACGAAAAAGACCAGGAGGGAGTTTGAGATGTGAAGGAAGAGGTTCAGGAGGTGATATCCTTCAGGATCCTCGCCCCCGAAAGCATAATTCAGGGCATAGGTAAACATCGTGACCGGACGGTAGAGCCCTCCGCGCGATTCCACCGCCTTCCAATAGTGATTCCCGAAGATTTCCCGCAGATGGGAGAGGTCCAGCCCCTGGATGCTTGAATTCCCCAGGATGATGACGGTGTCGTCCAAAACGAAGCTGCCAGGGACGGAATTGGCATAACAGATGAATCCCGCAAGAACAAGGACGCTTATGGCGATTCCCACGCGCGGATGGAATAGCGAGCTATCGGGTGACCCCGGAGCGGTACTTCCCGTACCTTTTTTTCCCCCGACTGGCTTCTTCATCCGATCATCCCCAGCTTTTGATTTCAGACTCCGGGAGACTATCATTGCCGGTGCAAAATGTCACAAGGTCGCGTGTGATTGTTTTAACACCGTGAGATGAATTGCCCCACAACAACGTCGGAGCCGGCCTGGCTTTGTGCCGTGTCACCAAGTTCCGGGTTTTCGGGAAACAGGACGGACGGCTGGGCGATTACATGCTCACAAGCTGCCGGGACGCTTCGGATCAAATTTGGGTTGGCGCCCGGGAGGGTAGAGTTCATCTGTGCAAAGACGGGAAATTCCACGCGCGCCGGTTTGAATGTCCAGTGGAAGGTGAAGATCAACAAGTTGACAACCAACGACTCCTGAGGCAGAAATCCGCTATCTTATGCGCCCGCAGATTTTAAACAGCACCGGTGCGATCGCAGGAAAGGGGCGTTGCGCCCTGGATTTGGGGATAGTATGATGCCCGAATTGGTCGGTGATGACTGTGCGAAAATGTCTTTTCGCTGGATGCAAGCATTGACTGGGAGGACAGGGCTATGCATGGCAACGACGTCACCAAGCCAGCCGTGCTGAAAGCCGGCTGTGCCGTGCGCAAAGCGATGCTGGGGGCTCTGCTGGTCGTCACATTGGGAAATTTGCAGGGCCGGGGAAATGTCGCTTTTAGTTCCGTTGATCCAGGTGAAATCCCGGCACCCCTCACTCCAGCTGCCACAACCGCTATCTTTGCACACATGGCCATCGGCGGCGGGTACACGACGGTGTTCACCTTTTTGAATACGGGGGCAGACGCTGTCAGCGGGACTCTTTACCTCACCGACCAGAAAGGTATTCCCTTGACCGCCAACCTGGATGGCAGCCTGAGTTCTTCCTTGCCTTTGAATATACCGCCGGGCGGCACGAAGTTTGTTACGGCAGGTCCGCTGAACCCGGCCGAACCCGCAGCCAAAGTTGGTTGGGCCAGGGTGGAGAGCACAGGCGGCAGCCTGGGTGGAGTAGCGACATTTCAATTGGTTCAAGGTGGAGCCCTTACCACAATCGCCGGCGTGCTCGCTTCCAACACCATGACTGTGGCGACGATCCCGGTCGACGATGATATTCCGGCGGATCGATACACAGGTTATGCCATTGCCAATCCGGGCAGTGCGGAAATTACCGTGTCAATCCAGACCGTGAATGCCGAGGGCACTACCAGCGCTCCGGCGGCGGTTCTGAGTTCCATCAATTTGAAGCCGGGAGAACAGAAAGCCGCTTTCGTTTTCCAGGATGATAAGGCGAGCAAAACCGCATTCAGAGGATCAGTGGTTTTGACCGGCCTGAATGGCGCCAATTTCTCCGTGGTGGCGCTCGTTCAGAATTCAGGCTTGTTCACGGCAATTCCAGTTATCCCGGAGAAAGCTCCGAACATCAGATAGCTTTCCCCCTGTTCCGAGAATCCCACGGCCATGACGGCTATTTCATAACGAATGCGGATTTTTCCGCAGCGCACGGCGGGCAGAACCGGGAGATCCGCAACACCTCAACGGCGGCTGGGCCGCGAGCCCGGAGACCAGGATGTCGGTGGAATTTCGCTTTTTGGAATTGAGACACTACGACAACGAGCCTCACTTCCAGCGATTCAGCATGGTCCTCGATGCGCGAAAAAGAGAAGCCACGGTGCTTCTTCCCGCCGGGGTCAATCCGCAGGCGCTTTTCGATGCGTTCCTGGGCAAAGCCGTCTCTGCGCTGAACAGGGGCGAGTATCTGCCGATAGCCCGGTTCTGCGACGGCGAGTATAATTTCTATAGCGGAAAGCCCACTGCAACCTGTTGGGGAGAGCGAGGCAGCAATCTCAGAGCGCCCGGGGTGGAAAAGCTGCACCTCGATGCTCTGCGCACCATCTCCGCGCGCGGGCTGCTCTGCCCGAACCTGAATCTGGCGTACATCGGCGCGCAATCCGAGTTCCTTTCCTACCTGTCGCAGAATGGCATGCCTCTGCAGAATTATGTTCCTTTCTATTACGTGTATGCCCTGCTGGTCCATCCTCAATTCATGGCTGCGCTGGAGGGTCGTGCGGTTGCGATGATCACCAGCCTGGAGAACAAGAACATGTCCAGGATCCGCGCGGTATTTGAGGCGGCCAAGGTCGCTCACCTGCAGGTTTTGGAGATCCCCTCGAGCGGCGTGGCCCATGGGTCATTTGAGTTGAAAATAGAAAGGCGGCCGGACATTGCATTCGTCGGGGCCGGCATAGGATCCCCGCTGGTTCTGGCGAGTCTCATGGAGCAATCATGTGTTGCCGTCGATTCGGGATTTGCCTTTCATCTGTGGGATGGAACCTTTGACCGATTCGAACGGCTTTTTCTCAACTTTGTGCCCTGAACCAACCAGGTATGAAGCGATCGGAATTTGACGCACAGGTTCGCGAAGCTCTTCAACGGATCCCGGGGGTTTTCCGTGAGGCCATGAAGAATCTTGAAATCATCGTCGAGGACTGGCCCGATCCAGAACTGATGAAGGATGTAACCGGGGATCCCGAGGAAATTCTCTATGGTCTGTTTACCGGGGTGCCACTGTCCGAGCGCCATTTCGACGACCCAATTCAATTTCCCGACCTTATCTACCTGTATCGCGGCCCGCTGGAGGAGGATTTCCCCGACCCGGGGGATCTTTCGCGGGAAATCGAAATCACCCTGGCCCATGAAATCGGGCATTATCTGGGATTCGACGAAGATACGCTGGCCAGGTACGGTTATGATTAGCCCCGTCGGGGGATTATCCAATGTCCGCAGGGAGCCATTCTATGACATCACCGGCTCTCGCGAAAACTTCGTGCCGATACGGATTTGGAAAGAACGCAAGCTACCTTTATCCGTAAATCATGAGCGGCGGCAGAAGCTCCGCGGTTAGCCGAAGCGAAATGAGTAATGGCCTGTCCGTTGGTCCCCATACGATCCCCAAAGCGCTTCCGGCGAGATATTCGAGAGCGATGCAGCAGGACAGGTTTTTGGAAATCGGATTTGTACACTGAAGATTCACGAGGTATTCTTCTCATTCATTTACCGCAGAGATTATGGACAGCAGCGACAGCAAAGCCGACGAGAACAAGCCCAAGGGAGATAAAATGCCTGACGCCCGGGATTTCACCATCCGGCCGGCCAAACCAGCAGATTCCGACCAGATTGTGGATCTGCTCAAAAATTTGGAATTGGATTATCCCGGAAGGGATCTAACCTGCTTCTTTGTAGGCGAATCCGGCGGAGCCATCGTTGCGGTCGCCGAGCTGAAAGACCTGGGGGACCTTTGCCTGCTCAGTTGCGTGGGAGTATCCGAACAACTGCAGGGCACGGGACTCGGGAGGACCCTGGTAAACCAGGTTTTGCGGGACATCCGCAAAGATGTGTACCTCTACACGCTTGTCCCCGGCTTTTTCCGGAAGGCGGGTTTTGAGGATGCATTGTCACTTCCAACCTCCCTGCCGCCCAGATTGATTTACGGTTGCGCGGCCTGTGATCCAACCTTTTGCCTATGCCTTGTCAGGAAAGCGAATGGTCCCAGAGTATCCATCACTTGAGCCGCTTCGCGACGAACATAGGGAATTTCTCGCCGAGCATCTGGACCTTAAGACCCGGACGATCTGTGATCTGGTGCTGGCCAACCTTTACCTCTGGATTGAATGCGAGGAGCCTTCGCTCACTCTCATCCACGGCAACCTTTGTATCCTGATAGAGCCGCACTCCGAAGCTCCCTACTTCCTGGAACCGCTCGGGCAGGAGCGTCTGGCCGAGACCGCCGACCTTTGCCTCCAACATGCCGGCAAGATCTCTCGTGTTTCTGAATCTTTCCTGGATTTTCTTCCCCCCGGACAATTCCAGATTCTACCTTTGCGCGACCACTTCGATTACGTGTTCGAAGTTCAAAGCCTGGCCGAACTCAAAGGCAAGAAATACGATGGCAAACGAAACCAGATCAAAAAATTCAAAAGGAACCACCCGGATCATCAATTTCTCCCCTTGCGAAAAGATCACCTGCTGCAGGCTCTGGATCTGTTCGACCGCTGGGCATCCGGTCGAGAAAAAGGAAACGAGAACGGCGCAGCGGAAACCCCGGCGAACGTGGTGTGCCAACGTCACGCCATCCAAAAGGCCTTCGAGGATTTCGATGTGCTCAACTTGATGGGGGGAGCAATCTTCGTTGAAAGTCGTATGGAAGGATTCATGATTGCAAGTTCAGGCGGACATGACATAGCGACAGCACACCTGCAATATGCCAATTCCGATATGGCCGGAATCTATCAGGTACTGCTTTCAGAAACCTGCCGGCAGATCCTTCCGGCGTTTAACCTGGTCAATCTCGAGGAGGACCTGGGGATACCCGGCCTGCGCAAAACCAAGCTCTCCAATCAGCCCATCAGACTGGAAAAAAAGTTCCTCATCACCCGGGCGGAAAGCAATCTGCCGCTCGCCGCAATACCATCATGAGCTCATGGCTCGTTACAGCGGAACATCAAGCGTAAATTCAACGAATGTCCGGGAGCCGGAGTCGTGATTATCGGGAACACAAAAAACCGGCTACCCTTGATCCTTCCAACGGAACAAAAATAACCCGGGTCATCGGCCCGCGCTTCCCTCCGACTCTTGCGGGAGGTGCGGGCACCCCCTCAAAAGGCGCCCTTCACCCGCATACGGATGGCGTAAAAACCTTTGCTCGCCGTAATAAAGAGTGTGCGCCCATCCGCGCCGCCGAAGGTAAGGTTCGCAGTCCACGGCTCATCGACGGCAATCTGCTCGATCTTCCTGCCGCTCTTGTCAAATACGGAAACTCCTTTGCCGGTAAGGTAAATATTGCCTTCATCATCCCTGGTCATACCGTCAGATCCGAGTTCGCAAAATAATCGCTTTTGAGAAAGCTCACCGTCTTTTCCAATATCATAAACAAAGGTTTTGCTGGCCCCGATGTCGGATACGTAGAGATTCTTGCCATCCGGAGATCCGATGATGCCGTTCGGCTGCTTGAAATCGGTCGCCACTCTCTTGAGCGTTTTGCGGTCAGCCGACAGGAAATACACATGCTGGCCGTCCTGCAGCATTGCTTTTGTCCGGCTCCAATAGGGACGTGGGTAGAGTGGGTCTGTGAAAAAAAGGCTGTCGTCCGGTGCCACCCAGACATCGTTCGGACCGTTCAAAAGCTTGCCTTCATAATCTTTTACCAGGACGGAAATTTTTCCAGACGGGTTAATCGACCACAGTTGGTTGTCCAAATCGGCGCAGCTGATCAGGTTGCCTTTATGGTCAAACCGCATTCCGTTGGATCGGCCGCTGGGCTGCAGATAGGTTGACAACTTCCCTTCCACTCCCCATTTGAGGATCCGGTCGTTCGGCTGATCGGTGAAATATACGTTCCCCGCCATGTCGACCGCGGGCCCCTCCGTAAATTTGAAATCGCCCGCCAGTTTTTCCAGCGTTGCCCCCGGGGCTATTACGCTCTGTGGAGCTTGTGCGCCCCCCAGATCCATAAAACTCAAAAGCATTACTAGTGCGATAAACCCATTACCCTTCATCGCTTCCCTCAGCGCTGACAAATATTCATTGGCCGCGGACTTGATACAGCTCTTCAAACGACAGCGTCAATCATATAGCATCGGCATAAGTTTGTCTCTTTGGGCAACTGCTTTCCTTAACCATGCGGGTCCGGGCTTTCCTTCCGTCTATGGATATTTTTCAGGCAGGCTGGAAGCGCCCGTGCTGGTCGTGCCAAGCCGGAGGGAGAAACCGATGACACTCGCAGGAAAAACCGACCTCAAAACCAGCCCGCAGAGAAAAATCATCAGCCGACGAATTTGCTTCCGGAAACGGGCTGCTGAAGTTAAATTGACCGGATCTTCGATATAGGAGCAGAGCCAACGCGATATGGGCACAGATAAAAAGGGACTATTCGTAACCGACGACGGGAAGAATCTGGTCATCACCTTCAGCCTGGTCAGCTCCCTCTTCCTTTTGTGGGGATTCTGCAACGGCATGATCGACGTGATGGACAAACATTTCCAGCAGGAGCTCCATCTCTCGCTCGCCCAATCCGCGTGGGTGCAGTTCGCCCATTACCTCGGGTACTTCCTGATGGCGCTCCCCGCCGGATGGCTGGCCACACACCTCGGGTACAAGGGGGGCATTATCACCGGTTTGCTGATGGTGGCCGCCGGAGGACTCTGGTTCATCCCGGCCACCAAGATTGCCGCGTTCTGGGCATTTCTGGTGGGCGTGTGCCTGATCGCCGCCGGTCTCACCTTTCTGGAAACAATCGCCAATCCTTACACTACGGTTTTAGGGCCCTCCCGATTTGCCGCCACGCGCATCAATCTCGCTCAATCCTGCAACGGCATAGGCTGGATCCTGGGACCCATTGCGGGCGGACTGTTTTTCTATTCCAAGGATGCCCTGGGAAACAGCACCGGCAGTCAAACTTTATGGATCCCCTATGCCGGTGTCGCCGTTGTGGTCGTACTCCTGGCGGTGGTGTTCTATTTTGCGAACGTGCCGGACATCAAAACCGAGGACGATTATCACCTGGATGACTCCACGCCCAACGTTTCACATTCCATCTGGACCCATCCGCACTTTGCGTTCGCAGTCGCGGCGCAGTTTCTGTATGTCGCGGCCCAGGCGGGGATCTTCAGCTTCTTCATCAACTATATGACCTCGCAAGTGCCGGCGATCCCTGCAGCATGGAACAGCGGCATTATCGGGAAGCTTCTGGAAACCGGAAAGGACGGGATTCTCCGCATCAGCGATCAGGGAGCATCCACGCTGGCATCCATCGGCTTTGTTTTTTTTCTGGCCGGCCGATTCAGCGGCGCCGGTATCCTCAGGAAATGCGCTGCCCACAAGGTGCTCGGACTGTACGGATTGATCAATGTGGCAGTCTGCCTGGTTGTGTTTCTAAAATTGGGATGGATTTCCGTGGCTTGCGTTTTCCTGAGCTACTTCTTCATGTCCATCATGTTTCCGACCATTTTTGCGCTTGGAATATTTGGCCTTGGAATGCGCGCCAAAAAAGCCTCGGCGTTTATCGTAATGGCCATCATGGGAGGCGCGCTCCTGCCCAAGCTTATGGGCTTCGTGGCAGACATGTATGATATGTCGCGCGGTTTTATCGTGCCGCTGTTTTGCTTCGCCTTTGTGGCTTTCTATGGCTACACCTGGCCCCGATTAAGCAAGTCGGAAGGGGCGAACGCGGTAGTATCCAGCTTCAAGCATTGACCGGTCCGCAGCCACAACCAGAGCCTCGCGAATGACAAACCCGTTCTATCCGAGTGTTTTTGGCCCAGCCTTCCAGCATTTCACTTGGAAGCTTTGATGACCACGTGAGTGTGGAGGTGGGGATCCCCCCAAAGGAAAAACCCATCCATGCCGGGCAGCCAGAGTTCCGCCACAGTGCGCTGTTCATCGACATTGTCAAAGACAAGATGCGGATTTGGATCGGGCGGATTATCAGCGTGCAATCGCGTGGCAACGGGAACCGTCGCGCTCAACTTTCCCCCAGGGGCAAATATCCGGATTACCGTCGCATCCGGCTTGGCGACTTCGACCGAATAGGTTCCCGCCGGCATGCTCTGTTTCCCGGCTTTGAAAGCAAAAGGGATATTGATTGTGAATTGTTCGGCCTGAACCTGCAAGGCAAGCACACCGAACAACAGCACAGCCAGCACAAGCCTCCCGAAGATTTCCCTTTTCATTGGACACCCCCAATTATAAGCCGGTTTTTCCGGCATTCTTCCCCTCCGATTTTAGCCCCTCGGGCTTCTTCAGGTATTCAAAGAGCTCTATGCTTTCACCGCTCGGGCCGCTGAGAAACGCAACCTTGGAGCCGCCGAAAAGTGTGTCGAGGGTCGTAACTTCGCGGTCCAGAGTTATCCCTTTAGCCTTCAGACCGGTCGCGACCTGGTCGATATTCCTGACCTCGACGGCGAAATGCCCAATAACGCCCTTTACTTTTTCCGGCACGGTTTCCGGTTGGGGGGGCTGGGCAAACTCCACTACACAATTGCCCTGCCTCACCAGGGCTATCCTGGTGACGCCTTCAGGGCGCGAAAGCTCCGCCTTGCTGACCAGCGTGAACTGCAGATTGTCCTGATAAAACTTAATGGATTTTTCAAGGTCCCGAGTCTGGACATTGATGTGGGCCAGACCTCTGAGCTTTCCTTGCTTGGAGCCTTTCTGGGCAGCTAAAACCATGTCCGGAAGTAGTGCCAAACAAATCAGAAACGATGCAGAGAAGAATCGATGAGACAGCTTCATTGCGGATGACCTCCGTTCAAGGATCTATAAAACAATCAGAACTTAACCGATCTCCTCACGTAGATCGGTCACGCCGCCGCCGCGCCGAAGGCCTCGGCACCGCGGGATTCGGTCCTGGGTTCCGACAGGGCCGAACAAGCCAGGAGCACGAGCGAAATCCAAATCAGGTCAGAAAGCAGCAGGTGCAGGAGCTGCAACCAGACCGGCGCATGCAGGAGAAGATTCACTATCCCGGCAAAAAGCTGGATTTCGATGAATAAAATCATCGCCCGCGAAGCTTTTGTTACATGCTCAAACGGGCATTTCCGGCGAACGGCCAGCGCCAGGTAAACAAGCAATGCCCCGACGGCGATCGCAAAGACAGGGTGAATGATTCGCAGCCGGGTCAGCGGATCAGCCAGGGGAGATATGTCCTGGCTCAGTCCATCCGTAAGGGAGGTTATAGGGAAAAGGGTGGCACCCAGGGCAGTCACCGCCCCGCTTACTCCAAGCACCAAAGTCGCCGCAAATGATGCAGCCAGCATTCGAATAAGGGTCTTGTCACCTTTCAAGCGGATAGATCGACCCGTCGTCGCCGCCCACGCGGTAAAGGTAATGGCCGCGATCAAAAGAAAGGTGTTGATCAGGTGCACGGAAATCCAGATGGCTCGCCCGAACGATTTGTTCTGCGCGACGTATTCGAGCAGGACCAGGCCGGCGCCAACCAGAGCCTCGGTCACCATAAAAAACAAGGACCAGGAGGCGCCTTTGCGAACGGGGTGGCCGGGCGTGCAGGATCGAAATGCCCAAACCAGCGCCACGACAACAAGGATCAGTGCGATGCCGCTGGTCAGGCGATGCGAAAACTCGACCAGCGTTTCCAATGTCGGGTTGCGGGGAATGACTTCACCGTTGCAGAGAGGCCAGTGACCACCGCATCCGGCTCCTGACCCGCTGGCCCGGACGAATGCGCCCCATAGGATTACTACCAGATTAAAGCCCAGAACCAGCCACATGAACCGGGAGAATCTCATGGCACCTGTCCGCAAACCACCCACTGAAGGGGCGGTCAAGATATCCCGGCAGAGTTGCTGCCGGTGTTCCATCCGTAATCCAGATTAACCTTACCCTCCAGCGGAGATGTAGGCGCTGTAATTGATTGCATCGTAGCAAACGATTTTTACATCGGAGGGATTCGAATTGGCTTCAACAAAGGCCTGGATTTCGCGCATCGCAATCTTCGCCGCACGTTCCACGGGGAAGCCGTAAGCTCCGGTGCTGATAGCAGGGAAAGCGATGGACTGGAGCCCGTGATTTTTGGCCAGGCTCAGGCAGGAGCGGTAGCATCCGGCGAGCAGCCCATCTTCTCCCTGATGCCCGCCGCACCAGACCGGACCGACCGTGTGAATCACAAACCGGGAGGGGAGACGGTAGCCGCGGGTGATTTTGGCTTCACCTGTGGCGCAGCCATTCAGTCTACGGCACTCTTCGAGAAGCTCCGGACCCGCCGCCCGGTGGATAGCACCGTCCACCCCGCCCCCTCCCAGCAGCGAATTGTTGGCGGCATTCACGATGGCGTCGACTTCCTGCTTCGTGATGTCGCCCCGGACAATCGAGATGCCTTTCGCCATGGACTCCTCCTCAGCGGAACCGCTCTATTGTCGCACCGCAGGCTTGAGAGTCCAAGCCTGGAGACGCGCCTGTTCCATAATGGCAGGCGAGTGGAATCCTTCAGGAAAAATAATCCATCCCCAAAGTTCGGCAGAATCCTTCGTCACATGTCGCTCGGCGGTTACCTTCCCCGTGCGGTAAGTTACATTTTGCGGTGGCAGTCCACCGCCGGCAAGCTCCTCGATGACCGCGGACAGCGTCGCGAGAAAATCGCCCGGCGACATCGAATAAGCTCCCATCCACACTTCACTTGGCACACGTCCATGATCCCTGCAATAGCGGCTTACATCCAGGACCGCCGCGGCAAAAGCGGGCCAGGAAATATCGGCCGCCGCACGGTTCCCGCGAGACGGCTCATAGGACCTTGCCGGACCTTCAAGGAAACCAAACCCCGTTGAGGATGGAACTGAACCGCGCTCCAGGTATCGTTTGGTGAATTCCACCAGCAAACTGAACGTCTCGGATCCAGACAGCCAGATGGAGCCGGACCGGACATATCCAATTTCTTTCCGAGTCGACGCTGCAATCTCCCGGGTTTCGGAGGGATTGAAGGTGCGGCCGCTGGCCCGGTCGGCGTAAACCTGCTGAAGTTCTGCAATGGTCTTAAAGGCGACACCGGGCTCGTTTTTTAGAAAACGGATATACTCCTCAAAATCCTGGAAGCTTTTTTCAATCGCGGCTCCCGGTTTCATGGGCGGCTGTTTCCACAGGTCCGGCGGCGGGTTGTTCCCGCGCTTGAAATTCACGCCGTCCCAAAACTCGGCGTGGACGAATTCGCAGGGGTGATAATAAATGCTGATGGTCCCGCCCCCAGCCGAGCGCAAGCTTTCGGACGTTCGGCGAAAGGCGTCCTTGGCCCGGGTCAGACTTTCACCGCCCGCCAGTTCCATACGGGTGACGTATTTCCCCAGATTGAAAATATTCAACAGACCGCCATAATAAAAAGGCTGGGAATTCAGGCCGACGTGGCCTGCTTCATCCAGGTAGGCGAGGATCCCCATTCTTCGCAGCGCCGGATAGGCTTGCGGTGCCCAGGAACTGCCTGGCTGCCCATAGCATACGGGAGCAGTACGGAAGATCCTCACAACGTCAAGTTCGCCCGGACGCTCGCGGCTCCAGAATTCCGCGATGCCATCCTCCCAGCCGGAGTTCTGCAGGTAGACAGCGACGGTTGGCTGTCGGGAGTGAAAGTCCGTGTGGTAGCCGATTTCATGTTTCTGCAATGCCCGGATCACATCGATCCGCCCGCGGCGTTCCAGAACCCTGGCCTTCTCGCCGACCATTTTAAAAGTCCCCTTCACCTCGAGGCGCGTCAGGATTTCGGCCAGGCGTTTGGCGGCATCGTCACTCTGAGGCAGGATATAATCTTCCGTATCGAACCAGAGGGTGATGTAAACGGGCGGCGTTCCACCCTGCTCCCGGGCCGGCAACTGCACGGCAGGAAAAAGAAACGAGCAGATTACGCACGCGAGCAGCCCTTTTCTGATCATCGCAACTCCTCCTTTCCCACAAAACTCCGCTGATGACGGCTTTGTCCTGCTCGTGTTTTTCGCACATCTGGATACTGCAACTCTGGGCGGCGGATTCTGCATCATATACCAGGCACCTGCCATAGGGTCCGCAGCCGCGTTTCAGGCCGGCCTGGAAAATGTTCATTTCAGGCGAAGCTTCAGGATCGTCAGGGAGTGTGCTGGAAAAACGTAGCTGTATCCTGCTTTCATTGCCTGCAAATTGATATTCTTGACCACAGGCCGAACCACGTTGTCCTTACCGAACGTGTGGACTGCTTTCAAGTCGGTACTGTTCATTTGCCAGATATCGGCTGCCGGCTGCAGGTCGCCGGTCTGATTTTCAATCTGGGCGCGGATATCCTGTTTTTCGCTGCGATTCAGGACGTTCAGATAAACAAATCCACCTTTGCGATCCAAGGTGCAGGATGTGTCGAGGTAGTTGAGCGCCGGACGCCCGCCCACATTGTACATCGGGGACGAAACCCAGAGATCCAGCGCTGTGTTGCCTTTCTGTTTGGCGTATTCAGCGATCGGGAAGAATATCGGCTGCAGAAAAAGCCCGTTTTTGTTGGTGAAAATCGGTGCTATGACATTCACGATCTGAGCCAGGTTGGCCATTTTCACGATATGAGCATGACGGATGAACGAATTGAAGAACATCCCCATCGCCAGCGCATCCTCGTAGTTATAAACTTCCTCGAGCCGCGTCCTCCCGGTGTCGAATTCGGAGCCGCCCCGGGCCCGGTACCAGACGTTCCACTCATCGTAGGCGATGTATATGGGCTTCGGATTCGGCCTGCCTGACTGCGCCGCTTTGATGAGCCCCTCCACCACCTCTATCCGGTGATCGATATCCTGGGATGCCCCCAGGAATTTTTCAAAATTGTTGTCGCGGTTTCCAATGTAGGTGTGCAGGGAAATATAGTCGACATCATTTTTGAGCCGGTCGAGAACTGTCCGGTTCCAGGAAATCCAGTCGGCATTGGCACCAAAATTGCTGGATCCGGAGGCAATCAACTTGATCGAAGCGTCGGCCCGGCGCATCGCTTTCGCTGCCTCGAGGGCGAATTTGGTGTAGTCTTCCACATTTTTGTGACCCAGCTGCCACGGGCCATCGATTTCGTTCCCCAATCCCCAATATTTGACGCCGTAGGGTTTCTCGTGTCCGTTCCTGGAACGCATCTCCGACCAGTAGGTTTTTCTGGGCTCGTTGCAATACTCAACCCACTGGCGCGCCTCTTCAACGGTACCCAGTCCTGCATTGATGCAGATATAGGGCTCCAACCCGGCGCGTTCGCAATAGCGAAGGAATTCATCAGTTCCGAAGCGGTTCGATTCCAGATCGCCCCAGGCCTGATCGGGACGTACCGGGCGCAGTTCTTTGGGGCCGATACCGTCTTTCCAATTATATCCCGACACGAAATTGCCACCGGGATAGCGCAGGATTGTCACCCCCAGCTCACGCACCGCTTGCATAACATCTTTGCGATAACCTTCGGGGTCCGAGAGCGGACTCCCCTCCTCGTACAATCCTCCATAAATACAGCGTCCCAGATGCTCGGCAAAGTTCCCGAAAATGTGCGGGTGAACATCCCCAATGACCCGTTCTACATCAATTTTGATCCGGGCCTGGGCAGGATCAGTTTGAGCGGTCGAAAACGGACCCATGGAAGCAGCAAGAACAAGGAGGGCGGCAGTGACAAATTTTTTCATGGCCTTTACACCTTTCTGCCTACAAGCAACGTGGGGAAATAACCCACCCACACTAAATTCAAACGCGGAGGCGGTCAAGATTTTATCAGCCCGGCGCCGCTCACGACGCTTCTGAAATCACCATCGACAGCTTATCCCAACACGATTCAGCGATTTGCCTTGACCATACCCGGCCCCTGATTATCCTAGGGGCAGCAATCTGGCAAAAGGAAAGGGTGCCGGGTGTTCATAGTATCGCCGGTTGATGTTTCTGCTGCACCCTGATTTGTCAACAAGGGACTCTATAGATGGCCCAGACCTGCTTTTTCCGGGACAAAGACGTCCTGGATCTGATTGTTACGCATGTTATTCCGGAGATTTCCACTCAGCGCGAAATCCGCATATGGGATGCAGGCTGCGCCAACGGAGAAGAAGTCTATTCCATCGCCATGCTTCTCGCGGAAAACCTGAATCCATTTGCATTCAGGAGCGTCTATCTCGATGCCACGGACCAGGAGGAGAGCAGTTTTCCGCAGTTCGAACGCATTATCCGAGCTGGTTTATACAACAAAAGCGCCGTAATCTTCATCCCGGAAAGTTACAGGGAAAAATACGTCCAGCATTCCGGAGTCCCTGACTCTTATGAAGTCATTCCGGAATTGCGTTCGCGCATCACATACCGCAAGCACGATCTCACTTCCCTGGAAATTCTCCGCACGGACTACAGTCTGATCGTGTGCAAGAATGTCCTGATGCACATCGACCCAGAAGTTCAGCCCAAAGTGGTGCGCATGTTTCACCAATCGCTGCGGGATCCCGGTTACCTTGCCCTGGACCGTTATCAGACAATGCCGGCTGATGTCGCTCCCCTGTTCAGGAAGGTTTCAGACAGCGGAAACCTGTTTCTGAAGATCTGAGGATTCGATATGCATTTATATGCCTTCCGAGGGGGTGCTGTTTTCCGGGGATACAGAGTTGAATATCCGCTTGCCAGGCGGCACCTTCACTCATGAATACGTCAGCTCGGTGGAGCGGCTTGCGCGATTGGACGTTCGAGCTATCTATTCCGGGCACCACGATACAGTCACGCATCAGGCCCGTGACAGAATCTGTCAGACATTGCAGAACATGCGGCGGTCAAGGGTCGTGTGCTGACCGCGACCGCAGTCTTATCTCAGCTGCGGCCGCTCTTGATTATGAAGTGTAATCTCCCATCCTAAGGAATCGCGAGGCTGCTCCAGGACATGGTGATGGTGTCGCTGGCCTGCCCCCAGAATGTTACGGTTTGGGCATTCGCATCCACTGTAATCTGCCACAGGTAGCGGGCAGGGGTCATATCCCATCGCTGTATTTGATTGCCGGCGCAATCATAGGCAACGATCGCCATTCCGAAGCTGTTGCTGAGGTAGCTGAAAGCCCAATAGGTGTAGCCGCCCCACTGGAGCACGGGACAAGGAATATTGGTAATAGAGTTCGGGCCGGATACGCATGTGATTTTGAGGTCGGCCGGCACGGATGGCGTGCTCGAGGCCGTCACCACAATGGGGACTGACGTATTGGGACTCATACTGACATTCGCAGTATCCGCTAAAGTGCCATCCGAAGCCGTGACTGTTTGGGTTCCACTGCCCACCGATCCCAAGGTTAGCGCCCCAAACTGGCGCGAACCGGCATTTCCCGAAGTAAACGACTGGGTCATGCCCCCCGGGATGCAGGCCTTCGGATCGCTGGAAGTGATGGTCACCGACCCCAGATAACCGGTGGCGACGTTACTGAAGGCATCGTAGGCTGTCACCACGAGTGACGAATTTTGACCCGCTTCCAGAGCGGCGGGGAACCCGACTATCTGAATGCCGGCAGCCGCTGCTGCCTGGATGGTGCTCGTTTGTGAGGCTGAAAGGGCTGGGACTGAGATATCGGTTGCCGTCACACTCTGGCTGCCTGAAGTCTTGAGGATGACTCCTCCGGAGAATGAATGGACCCCGGCATCCGCGGGGACAAAAGTGTAATTGGCCGGCAGCACTGCCTGGCCATCGGACGACGTGAAGGCGATCGTACCCGAGTAGCCGGTAGCGATGTTGGAATAGGCGTCTCTTGTAGTCAGGACAACGGTAGACGAAGTGCCAGCAGTCATCGAACCCGGCAATCCCGTCATCTGAATGCTGGCAGCGGAGGCGGCTGTAACTGTAACGGTTTGTGAACCGTTAACGGCAGCATTCACTGTGTCGGTAACGGTCACCGTCCTCGACCCGGCCGTCTTCAAAGTAACCCCACTCGCGAAAGTATGGACTCCGGCAGCAACAGGGGTGAAAGCATAATTGGCCGGTAAGACCGCCTGGCCATCGTTCGAAGTAAAGCGTACGGTGCCTGAATAATTCACATCCGTATTACCGTAAGGATCTTTGGCTGTAACTACAATACTTGACGGCACTCCCGCGGTGGAAGGATTGGATAATCCGGTGACAACCAGCCCACTCGCCGACGCCGGAATGACTCCGACATTCCCGGTGGCTTTAAGGGCAGCATTCAACGTATCAGTTGCTGTGAGGGTTTGCGCCCCTGCCGTCCTAAATGTAATCCCCCCGGTGAAGGTATGGATGCCCGAATCTGCACCGGAAAAGGTGTAGTTTGCAGGAAGGCTTGCAGCGGGATCTGAAGATGTAATAGTTATCGATCCCCGATATCCCGCGGCAACATTTCCATAGGCATCGTTCACAGTTACGGTCAATGTGACCGCGGCTCCAGCCTGAGGATTGGCCGGCAGTCCGGTAAGGCCGAAGCTTGCTGCCGTCGCAGGATCGACGAGAACGGTCTGTGATCCGTTGACATTTGCTTTTGCGATATCGGTCACAGTAACCGTTCTTTGTCCGGTCGTTTTCAATGTAACCCCGCCTTGGAAACTATGCACTCCTGCATCCGCCGGACCGAAAGTATAGTTGGCAGGCAAAACCGCCTGGCCATCATTCGAAGTAAAATGGACGGTGCCGGCATAGTTCACATCCGTGTTGCCATAGGAGTCCTTGGCCGTGACAACTAAATTTGACTGCGCGCCTGCGGTGTAAGGATTGGATAATCCGGTAACAGTCAGGCCCGTTGCCGGTGCGGGTGTAATCCCGATATTCACGAAAGCTTGGAGCGCGGCGTTCAAGGCATCCTTTACGGCAAGGGTCTGTGCGCCTGCCGTCTTGAAGGTGATTGCCCCGCTGAATGTGTGGATTCCGGAATCCGCAGCTGAAAATGTGTAGGTCGTGGGAAGGGTTGCAGCCGGGTCCGAAGATGTAAGGCTTATCGATCCACGATATCCCACCGCGATGTTGCCAAAAGCATCGCGCGCGGTTACGGTCAAAGTGCCCGCAGTTCCAGCCTGCAGATTGGCCGGCAATCCCGTAAGACTGAAGCTCGATGCCGTCGCGGGATCGACGGTGACGGTCTGGGAACCCGTCACATTTGCCTTTGCGAGGTCGGTCACGATAACTGTCCTCTGTCCGGCCGTCTTCAGCGTAACACCGCCCTGGAACCTGTGAACACCGTAATCCGCCGGGCCAAAAGTGTAGTTGACCGGCAAAACCGCCTGCCCGTCGTTTGAAGCAAAGCGGATTGTGCCTGCATAGTTCACATCCGTATTGCCGTAAGGATCTTTCGCCGTCACTATAGGATTTGCGGGCACCCCCGCGATTATGGGATTTGTCACCCCGGAAACCACCAGTCCAGCGGCCGACGCGGGATTAACCCTGATGCTCAGGGCAACCTGGAGCGCGGTATTCGAAATGTCCGCAATCGTAAGGTTTTGCGCGCCCGCTGTCCTGAAAACGAGCCCACCGAAGTAGGTGTGAACCCCGGCGTCTGAAGCTGAAAATGTGTAAACCCCCGGCAGAGTGGCGACCGGGTCGGTGGTTTGAAATCCTATGCTCCCCCGGTATCCCGCAGCGACATTGCCGAAAGCATCCCGCAAGGTAACCGTTAGTATGTTTGTGGTCCCAGCTTCACTCGCTGCAGCCAATCCTGTGGGAATCAAAATCGCCGCCGGCCCGGGATTGACGGTCACGGATTGTGATCCGTTAACCGACGCAGTCACGACATCAGCCACGCCTATGGTCCGCCATCCGGCCGTTTTCAGCGTGATCCCGCCCCGGAATGTATGGACCCCGGCATCAGCGGGGCTGAAGGTGTAGTCGGCCGGCAAGGCAGCCTGGGTATCACTCGAAGTGAAGCGTATGGTACCTGAATAATTGATGTCGGTGTTGCCGTATGAGTCTTTGGCCGTGACAACCAGATTTGCAGGCACGCCGGCTGTCATGGGAACGGCCGCAAGCGAGAGCTCGAAACCAACCAGCCGCGCGGGAGTAACTCCGATCCTCCCGGCCGTCTGGATCGTGGGATTCGATGTGTCGGTGATGATAAGCGTTTGCGCCCCTGCGGTTCTGAAACTAATACCTACAAAGGTGTGCACGCCGGCGTCCGCAGCCGTAAAAGTGTAGGTTGTCGGCACGCTGGCAGAGGGATCCGAGGATTGAATCGTAATGGTCCCCCGGTACCCCACAACAATGTTGCCGTAAGTATCCCGAACCGTCACCGTCAGGGAGCCCGTGGTTCCAGCCTCAAATGCGACATCCGACAAAGCCAGGCTGAAGCCCGATGCCGGCCCGGGATCGACCGTGACATTTTGGAAACCATTGATGGCCGCGGTCACAGTGTCGGTTGCGGTAACCCGCCGCGGTCCAGCGGTTTTCAGCGTGACCCCGGATGGGAACCTCTGCACCCCGGCGGCGGCTGCGTTGAAGGTGAAAACGCCGGGTAAAATCGCCTGGGGATCATTCGAAGCAAAGCGGACGGTCCCAGCATAGTTGATGTCCGTGTTGCCGAAGGAATCCTTGGCAGTGACTACCAGATTTGCAGGCTCACCTGCAGTTATGATATTGGCCATCCCGGTAACGAGGAATGAGGTCGCCGGGGCAGGGGTGATACCGACGTTCAGGGTGGCTTGAAGCAATCCGTTTGACGTGCTGGCGATGGTCAGGTTTTGTGCCCCGGCTGTTTTGAAGGTAATTTCGCCGGCAAAGGTGTGGGTCCCGGCATCAGTCGCTGAAAATGAATAGATCGCCGGCACGATGGCGGCTGAATCCGACGTGGTGAAAGCTATGGTCCCACGATGCCCGACAACTGCATTCCCGAAAGCGTCTTGAATCATTACAACGAGGGTCACAGCCGTTCCCGCCCGCAGGGTAGCAGGCAAACCCGTTGCGCTCAGGCTGAATTCCGCCGCCGGAGTGACCGTAACCGTCATTGTCCCGGATATGGATTCAGTTGTGCTGTCGGTCGCGGTTACGGAGCGAAGTCCAGCTGTTTTGAGTGTGACGCCGTCCTGAAATGCATGCACTCCGGCATCTGCCGCGCTGAAAATGTAATTGGCAGGCAGAACCGCATGGGGATCATTCGAGCCGAACCGGATCGTACCGGCATAATTGACGTCCGTATTGCCGTAGGAATCTCTGGCAGTGACGACGAGATTTACCGGCACGCCCGCCATTATGGAATTGGTTGCACTTGTAACCGTGAATCCGGTGGCCGGCGCAGGGGTTATTCTGATGTTCCATACGACCTGAATCGCCGTGTTGGACGCGTCAGCAATTGTGAGGCTTTGTGCTCCCGCCGTCTTGAAGGTAATCCCGTCAGTAAAGGTATGGTTCCCGGCATCCGCCGCCGAAAATGTATAGGGCGCCGGAAGCACGGCGGCTGAATCCGCGGAGGTAAACCTAATGGAACCACGGTAGCCTACAACAATATTCCCGAAGGCATCCCGAGCGGTTATCGTCATGGATCCGATTGTTCCGGCCTGAAGATTTGCGGGCAATCCCGCAAGTTTGAAGCTCGATACCTCGCCGGGTCCGACGGTGACTGTAAATGTTCCCAATACCGTCCCGCCCGCGGCAGATCCGTTCATGCTGCGAGGCGCCGCAGAACTTACGGTCGTCACAGTTACGGTTTGCGTTCCAGCGGTCTTTAGAATGATCGGGAAAACGTGACTGCCGGCATCGAAGGCGGTAAAGGTGTAGTCGGGAGGCAATTCCGCCTGTGGATCACTGGATGAAAAATGCACGGTACCGCGGAAGGCCGGGTCTACATTGCCGAAGCCGTCACGGGCATTAACTGTAATGCTGTAGGGAGCCCCGGCTACGAAAGAAGAGGGTATGGAAGTAAAACCGAAAGCTTTCGCAGGAGCAGCAGCTACGGTGCAAATCCCGGATCCGGTCATCGACCTATTGCTGATATCCGTCACCGAAATCGTCTGATTGCCCGCGGTTCGCAGGCTGATCTGATCAGTGAATGTATGTACCCCTTGGTCAGCGGGAGTGAACGTATAGGATCCCGGCAGAACCGCCTCGGGATCCGTGGATCCCAATACAATAGCTCCTGCATAAGTTGTCGAGACATTACCACGTTCGTCCCTGGCTGTAATGGTAACGCTGGTGACCCCCCCGGCAGTGAAACTGGCCGGGTTCGGCTGAACATCGAAGCTTGATGTCTGAGAAGGAAGTACGGCAACTTCATCCGTTGAGGAATTATCCGTTGGATCCGGGTCGACTTCGGTGCAGGTCACACTGGCTGAGTTTTCCAGCACATAGGTACCCTGGCCCGTGAAATAACGCGCATCGATCCTGATGGATACCGAAATTTCCTCGCCGACACGGAGCTCTCCGATTGAACAGCGAAAATTCCCATCGAGAAGGGTGCAAGCCCCTTGGGAAGGTGTAGCCGTTACCATCCCGCCGCGGGCTGGAGGCTGATCAAGAATGACGACGCCGGTAGCATCGGAAGGTCCCTTGTTTGTCACGGTCACCGAATACTCGACGGCTTCGTAGGTGCGGGCGATGTAAGGGAGGTGTGATTGCCGGATAGCGAGATTTGCCTTGGCGGAAACAAGTGACGATTCAGGCGGATTGGGCGGCCTGATATCATAAAGAGAATTCAGAGCTACAAGGAAAATGGTTCCCTGGGTCTCGGATGTGAAACCCGCGACCAGAACAGCTTCATGGGACTCCTGTAAATTGCGTGAGGGAACAAATGCGATATCCTCCACCCCCTCGACCGCCACCCATTCCGTTACGTTCCGGGTCTGGGGCAGGACCAGAAGCACCTTATTGGTACCTTTTTCCACGACTAGCAAATGGAAGGAATCCGGACATGTAATCCCCTGGCGGTATAATCCGAGCAGTTGCCCCGGATCGGACAAACCCGTGACTATCCTTGCCTGGGCCCCGGTCACTGGATCGTATTCTGCGATGGCGCCTTCAGCGGGCAGGCTGTAATAGATTTTGCCCGTGCATTGATCGATCGCCAGACCGGCTGCAGCGGTTGAGGCAAACAGCCGCTGCAGCCGGCCTGTCAGGGCAGTGAACGCAGCATCAACCGGATCAGCCTGCGCCAGTCCATCCAGTAACAAATCCCGGCTGATTGTACTGACCTTCTCCCGCTCTGCGACGAGCAGATCTCCCGTCACCGGATCAAAAACCATGGAAGCAGGCGAATCCAATCCCGAAACGACAACCCGCCACGTGTTGTCCGAAGGATCCAGCCTTATGACCCTGCCGCCCGTCTGACCCAAAAGCAGCAGGTATTCCTTGGATTCGGTCACCTTCATGGGAATTATTTTGGCAATGGTTTCACCTTCAAACGTTGCCACAGATTTCTGTGGCGCAGACTGCGAAACCTCAAATATATAGGAATTGTTGGGAGGAGCCTTTTCCTCTGCCAATGGCTTCGGTGCGCCGGTGCCCAGGCTGACAAGTTCAGCGGCATAGATCTTGGATAGTGACTCAAGATAAGCCACCGATTTCACCAGCCGAAGATCAGAAATAAACGACCCCTTCGCAATCACATCCGCCGAAGCCCCCGCAGACTGAGTGTCCACATCCGCCGTTATCGTGACCACCTGTCGCTCCGGAATCGCTTTGGGCGCCAAAAACACCCCTTGCCCGTTGATCGTCCCCGTCGCAGCTGAGCCTCCCGGGCTGCCATTCACCTTCCAGACCGGACTCGACTTCGCCCCTTCCACCTGAAAGCGCTGCGATGATCCCGGCGGCACTATCGCCATCGCCGGCTTCATTTTCAATGACGCCACCGCCGAATCTGGATTAAAACTCTCCGGCGAAACCTGCGGCTGTATGTTCGTCGAAGCCCGCGAAGTGCCAATGAAGGACGACATGTACACCGGCAGGTCGCTCCGAACCCATAGGAAACCGCCTACCTGCTCCCCAGCCTGGGGTATGAAATCCGTCGAACCCAACCGCCGGCTCAGCCGCCCCCCCGGCTGAATCACCCCATCGTAAGTGCCTACTGCCTGCCCCCCAGTCTTTATAACCATGACTCGAATATTCGCCGGAAGCGTTCCGGGATTGAACAGCGTCAAACCTGTGTAAAATTCGGAGCCCGTCGCTACATGAGAAAATATCGCCCGCTTCCGCCCTTCCGCAGAACTGACTACTGCCGCCGCCGCCCCCGATATTCCGGAACCATAGGTTACATACCCGTTGATCGCATCCGCCGTCGCTCGAACCGTAATGGAACCTTCTACTTCCTTGTCACCGTGAAACCCGAATAGAACAGCAACATCCTCATACAGACTCTCGTTCGCGCGCAGGCTCCGAGTCACCGGATTGTTGCGGATGTCCCGGCTGTCAAACACCGTCCCATCCGACTTGATCGCCGAAAATGTCAGAATGACAGGGTTGGATGAGTAGTTCACCACCCCTATCCCCGTCCTCGAATTGCCTAAAACCGACAGCTGCTGAAAATAAAGACTGGACAGTTTTTCCGCCGATGGCCGGGCATTCAGTCCGTAGGCGTCCCCTTCAGTGCTCCGGATCAACTCATAACCGACTATCTCTTCGTCCGAATCCAGAGCTACATAAACCGCCGGATCAAGATCAGAATCAGCAAAATATGACGCCACATCCAGCCGGGCCAAACCGTGAGCCGGAATCTGAAGCTCTTTGAGCTGAAGCACTCCCGAAGGACTGATCAATTGCACCTGCAAATGCGCATCCTTGATTGCCGGGTTTACTATGTTCAGTTCCGTCGAGTAGCCCCCATCCACCTTCACATGGTTAAAAACCAGCTTTTGCGCCTTTGCCGGCGCTTCAGACCCGTCAAGCAAACTGCCCGATGCATTGAAAAGCAAAGAAAATGCGGTCAATCCATCCTCAGAACAGGTTCCCTGAATCCACACCGATGTGCCGGGTTCCAGCCCGGATCCGAAAACTTCGGAAACCACCCGGGCAAGCTGCTGACCGGCTGGCACCGTCAGCTCGACCGGGTTTTTGAAACCGGATCTCACCACCGGAATACCATCCTCCCCGTAGGCGGTAAGCGTGACCGTCGCATTCCTGGCCGTCGGATTCGCAATCGCGATCCCGGTCAACAAGTCGCCTGCGAAACTGACCTTGGGAAAGGTCAGCGTCGTTCCCGCACGGCCCGGTACGACAACAAACAGACATAACAATAAGGCCGGAAAAATCCGGCCCATGATGCCGTTTTGCTTTTCGGGTGACAACATAGAGATCCAGTTTCCTTTGCCTTTGGCGTCAGATTCTTTATCGTCCGTTTTACCGATAACTCCAGAGGTACTGAGGTCCAGCAGCGGTCCTCAACGGCGCGACAGCCATTACAAAAATTGCTCAGTGGACTGCCAATGATTCAATCCAACCGTATCAAGCAAATGATGTATCCTATTGCACTTCCGCAGTCAGGCGAAGCGAATTACAGAAGAATCTGCACCATGCTTTCACATTTGAAATAAATCAATGAAAAATAAAGGTTTGCTAATGATTTATTGAAAAATTGGAAAGGGATCGAATAGGATGCGCTTAAATGTGGATGGCCGGCGAAAGGCCATAAATGGAAGTAGAAGGGGCTTGGAAGGAACCAAACCCTATTAAGATGGAGCTGGACAGTCTGCAGCCTGCCCCTAAGAAGAACCTCGCCGTGCCAGGTTTATCCTTCAGTTTCATGGAACGATGAGATTGCTCCAACTCATGGTGATGGTGGCGCTGGCCTGCCCCCAGAAGGTCACAGTTTGGGAAAAGGGATCGACGGTGGTCTGCCAGACATAGCGGGCACCGCTCATATCCCATCGCCTTATCAGGATGCCGGAGCAATCATAGGCGACTATGGCCATCGCCAAGCGATTGTCCACATAGCTGAAAGCCCAATAGGTGTAACCGCCCCACTGCAGAAGCGGACAAGGGCCGCTGGGAGCCCCATTTTGGGGTCCGGTTACGCATGTGATTTTCAGATCGGATGGAACTGCAGGACTGCTCGAAGCGGCAACAACAAGCGGGGCGGACGTGTTCGGGCTCATACTGACATTCACGGCGTCCGAGAAAGTGCCATCGGACGCTGTAACCACTTGATTTCCTCTCCCGACCGATCCGAGGGTGAGTGGCCCAAACTGTCGCGAGCCCGCGTTCCCCGCGGTAAACGCCTGGGTCATGCCCCCCGGAATACAGGCCTTCGGATCGGTGGATGTAATGGCAACGGTTCCCCTGTACCCGTCAGCGACGTTATTGAAGGAATCATAGGCTGTCACTACGAGGGACGAATTCCTGCCCGCTTCAAGGTTGGCGGGAAACCCGACGATCCCTATGCGGGAAGCCACTCCCGCCCAAACTGAACTGGATTGCAGAGAAGCGATTAGTGGGAGGGAGATATCGCTTGCCGTCACATTGCGAATGCCAGAAGACTTGAGGGTGACTCCTGTTGAGAAAGTATGGGTCCCGGCGTCCGCAGGCACAAAGGTATAATTGGCCGGCAGCACCGCCTGGTCATCGGAGGAGGCAAAGGCGATCGTGCCCGTGTACCCGGTGGCGATATTGGCATAGGAATCCAGTGCGGTCACGGTGACGGTAGCCGAGGAACCGGCAGCCATCGCAGCCGGCAATCCCGTCATCCAGAAGCCGGCGGCGGATGCGGGTGTGACGGTAGCGGATTGCGAACCGGTAATGGCGGCGCTCCCGGTGTCGGTTACGGTTACTGCGCTCTGTCCTGCCGTTTTCAGCGTGACCCCTCCTTGAAAAGCGTGCACGCCGGCATCTGCCGCGCTGAAAGTGTAATTGGGAGGCAACTCCGAGCGGCTGTCGTTCGAACTAAAATGGATAGTGCCGGCATAATTCACATCCGTATTGCCATAAGGGTCTTTCGCTGTGACCACCAGATCTGCCGGAATGCCCGCGGTGGAGATACTTGACAGCCCTGAGACGATCAGTCCAGTTGCCGATGCTGGGGTAATCCCGAAATTGGCTGCAGCTTTGAGTGCAGCATTGGACGTATCAGTTGCTGTGAGGCTCTGCGATCCTGCAGTCCTGAATGTAATTCCCCGGCTGAAGGTGTGGACCCCGGAATCCGCGGCTGAAAAAGTGTAGGTCGCAGGGAGGCTGGCGGCGGAATCCGATGACGTAATGCTGATCGATCCGCGATATCCTACAATAACATTGCTATAAACATCGCGGACGGTTACGGTCAGTGTGGCTGCTGTTCCGGCTTGAAGACTGGCCGGCAATCCCGTAAGGCTGAAACTCGATGCCGGTGCGGGCTCAACCGTTACGGTTTGCGAACCGGTGATTTGCGCCGTTGCGAGGTCGGTTACCGTGACTGTCCTCTGTCCGGCCGTTTTGAACGCTATCCCACCCTGAAATCTGTGCACGCCGGCATCCGCCGAACCAAAGTTAAAGTTGGCCGGCAGAACCGCCTGGCTGTCATTCGAAACAATTCGGACGGTGCCGGCATAGTTCACATCCGTGTTGCCAAAAGCATCTTTGGCGGTGACCACCGGACTTGCGGGCACTCCTGCAGTGGCGGGATTGTCGATCCCGGTAACCGTCAACACGGCCGCGGGTGCAGGAGTAATCCGGATGTTCAAGACAGCCTGGAGCAAAGCATTGGACCTATCCGCGATCTTGAGGTTTTGCGCCCCTGCCGTTTTGAAGGTGAATGCTCCGGAAAAGGCATGGTTCCCGGCATCCGCCGCCAAAAATGTATAGGGCGCCGGAAGCACGGCGGCTGAGTCTGCGGAGGCAAAGCTTACAGTCCCCCTATATCCCGCAACGACATTTCCGAAAGCATCCCGGACGGATAGGGTCAGGGAACCGGTTGTCCCGGCCTGAAGACTTGCGGGCAATCCTGTCAGGTTGAAATTTGATTCCTGTCCGGGTGCGACGGCGGCTGTAAATGATCCAAGAACCGTCTTGTCCGCGGCAGGTCCGTTCGTGCTGTGAGATGCCGCAGAACTTACGGTCGTCACAGTTACGGTTTGCGTTCCAGCGGTCTTTAGAATGATCAGGAAGACATGGCTGCCGGCATCGGAAGCGCTGAAAGTGTAGTCGGGGGGCAATTCCGCCTGCGAATCACTGGATGAAAAATGAACGGTGCTGCGGAAGGCCGGGTCCACATTGCCAAAGCCGTCACGGGCATTGACGGTGATGGTGTAAGGAACGCCAGCTACGAAGGCTGAGGGCACAGAGGTGAAATTGAAAGCTTTTGCCGGCGCGGCGGTCACGGTAACAGCCCCCGATCCGGCAATCGAGGCATTGCTGGCATCCGTCACCGAGATCTTCTGATCACCCGCGGTTCGCAGGCTGATCTGATCGGTAAATGCGTGCACTCCTTGGTCAGCGGGAGTGAACGTATAGGATCCCGGCAGAATCGCCTCAGGATCCGTGGATCTCAAAACAATAGCGCCTGCATAGGTTGTCGAGACATTCCCACGTTCGTCCCTGGCTGTAATGGTAATGCTGGTGACCCCCCCGGCAGTGAAACTGGCCGGGTTCGGCTGAACATCGAAGCTCACAGACGGTGAGGGAAGTACCGCAGCTTCATCTGTGGAGGAATTGTCCGTTGGATCCGGGTCGACTTCGGTGCAGGTCACACTGGCTGAGTTTTCCAAAATATGGGTCCCCTGATTGGGGATATATCGAGTCTCGACCCTGATGGATATCGAAGCCCCCTCGCCGACCTCGAGCTCTCCGATTGAACAGCGAAAATTCCCATCGAGAAGGGTGCAAGCCCCTTGGGAAGGAGTGGCTGTTACGATTCCGCCCTGGGTGGGAGGTCTATCCAGTACTACTACACCTGTGGCTGGGGATGGCCCCTTGTTCACCACGGCCACGGTAAATTCAATAGCTTCATAAGTGAGGGCGATATAAGGTGCATGCGACTGGCGAATTACGAGGTTTGCCTTCACGGAGACAAGTGAAGATTCCGGAGGATTTGCCGGCCGGTTGTCATAGAGCAACTTCAAATCGACGGAGTAGACTGTCCCTTTCGTTTCGGATGTAAAACCCGCGACCAGAACCGCTTCACGGGACTCCTGCAAATTGCGTGGGGGAACAAAAACGATATCCTCCACCCCCTCGACCGCTACCCATTCCGTTACGTTCCGGGTCTGGGGCAGGACCAGAAGCACCTTATTGGTACCTTTTTCCACGACTAGCAAATGGAAGGAATCGGGGCATGTAACCCCCTGTCTGTACATGCCAAGCAATTGCCCCGGATCGGACAAACCCGTGACTATCCTTGCCTGGGCCCCGGTCACTGGATCGTATTCTGCGATGGCGCCTTCAGCGGGCAGGCTGTAATAGATTTTGCCCGTACATTGATCGACCGCCAGACCGGCTGCACCGGTTGTAGCAAACAGTCGCTGGAACCGACTTGTTAGCGTGATGGTAGGCGCAGCATCGGCCCGGGGAGCTTTCTCCAACCCATCCAACAACAGGTTTCGGCCAATTTTGCTGACCTTCTCCCGCTCTGCGACGAGCAGGTCTCCCGTCACCGGATCAAAAACCATGGAAGCAGGCGAATCCAATCCCGAAACGACAACCCGCCACGTGTTGTCCGAAGGATCCAGCCTTATGACCCTGCCGCCCGTCTGACCCAAAAGCAGCAGGTATTCCTTGGATTCGGTCACCTTCATGGGAATTATTTTGGCAATGGTTTCACCTTCAAACGTTGCCACAGATTTCTGTGGCGCAGACTGCGAAACCTCAAATATATAGGAATTGTTGGGAGGAGCCTTTTCCTCTGCCAATGGCTTCGGTGCGCCGGTGCCCAGGCTGACAAGTTCAGCGGCATAGATCTTGGATAGTGACTCAAGATAAGCCACCGATTTCACCAGCCGAAGATCAGAAATAAACGACCCCTTCGCAATCACATCCGCCGAAGCCCCCGCAGACTGAGTGTCCACATCCGCCGTTATCGTGACCACCTGTCGCTCCGGAATCGCTTTGGGCGCCAAAAACACCCCTTGCCCGTTGATCGTCCCCGTCGCAGCTGAGCCTCCCGGGCTGCCATTCACCTTCCAGACCGGACTCGACTTCGCCCCCTCCACCTGAAAGCGCTGCGATGATCCCGGCGGCACTATCGCCATCGCCGGCTTCATTTTCAATGACGCCACCGCCGAATCTGGATTAAAACTCTCCGGCGAAACCTGCGGCTGTATGTTCGTCGAAGCCCGCGAAGTGCCAATGAAGGACGACATGTACACCGGCAGGTCGCTCCGAACCCATAGGAAACCGCCTACCTGCTCCCCAGCCTGGGGTATGAAATCCGTCGAACCCAACCGCCGGCTCAGCCGCCCCCCCGGCTGAATCACCCCATCGTAAGTGCCTACTGCCTGCCCCCCAGTCTTTATAACCATGACTCGAATATTCGCCGGAAGCGTTCCGGGATTGAACAGCGTCAAACCTGTGTAAAATTCGGAGCCCGTCGCTACATGAGAAAATATCGCCCGCTTCCGCCCTTCCGCAGAACTGACTACTGCCGCCGCCGCCCCCGATATTCCGGAACCATAGGTTACATACCCGTTGATCGCATCCGCCGTCGCTCGAACCGTAATGGAACCTTCTACTTCCTTGTCACCGTGAAACCCGAATAGAACAGCAACATCCTCATACAGACTCTCGTTCGCGCGCAGGCTCCGAGTCACCGGATTGTTGCGGATGTCCCGGCTGTCAAACACCGTCCCATCCGACTTGATCGCCGAAAATGTCAGAATGACAGGGTTGGATGAGTAGTTCACCACCCCTATCCCCGTCCTCGAATTGCCTAAAACCGACAGCTGCTGAAAATAAAGACTGGACAGTTTTTCCGCCGATGGCCGGGCATTCAGTCCGTAGGCGTCCCCTTCAGTGCTCCGGATCAACTCATAACCGGCTATCTCTTCGTCCGAATCCAGAGCTACATAAACCGCCGGATCAAGATCAGAATCAGCAAAATATGACGCCACATCCAGCCGGGCCAAACCGTGAGCCGGAATCTGAAGCTCTTTGAGCTGAAGCACTCCCGAAGGACTGATCAATTGCACCTGCAAATGCGCATCCTTGATTGCCGGGTTTACTATGTTCAGTTCCGTCGAGTAGCCCCCATCCACCTTCACATGGTTAAAAACCAGCTTTTGCGCCTTTGCCGGCGCTTCAGACCCGTCAAGCAAACTGCCCGATGCATTGAAAAGCAAAGAAAATGCGGTCAATCCATCCTCAGAACAGGTTCCCTGAATCCACACCGATGTGCCGGGTTCCAGCCCGGATCCGAAAACTTCGGAAACCACCCGGGCAAGCTGCTGACCGGCTGGCACCGTCAGCTCGACCGGGTTTTTGAAACCGGATCTCACCACCGGAATACCATCCTCCCCGTAGGCGGTAAGCGTGACCGTCGCATTCCTGGCCGTCGGATTCGCAATCGCGATCCCGGTCAACAAGTCGCCTGCGAAACTGACCTTGGGAAAGGTCAGCGTCGTTCCCGCACGGCCCGGTACGACAACAAACAGACATAACAATAAGGCCGGAAAAATCCGGCTCATGATGCCGTTTTTATTTCGGGGGGGATATTCGGAAAACGGATGCTTTTTGCACATGGCGTCATGTCCTTAAGTCGCACGTTTTGCCGGAAGGCTCCAAACCGCACAGGACCCGCTGACTGCCCTAAACAGCGCCACAGCCATTACAAAAATTGCTCAGTGGACTGCCAGTGATTCAATCCAATCGTATCACGCTCATGACCATTCTGATTGTACTTCTGCGCCCGAGCGAAGCGAATTGTGGCAATTACCTGCATCAGGTTTCCAGCATCGCAACAGACTTAGGTTTGTTGATGATTCCTTTAACGACTGGGAACGGATCGGATGGAATCTTCCCAAAGTCGGATTCTGCGGGCAAGCTATCCAAGAACAAAGGCGAAGATTTCGCAGCTTGACTTCGGAGCGGTTGTGTCGATAGTTAATCTGAATGCTGGAAACAATGTTGAATAGACGAATTTCGGAGGAGCATTCGAAAGGAAGCCGGTGATGGAATTTGTTGATGTCGCTCCCTGATTGCAGGAAGCAGCATCCGCATCTCACCTGGCGGTCTTAGGCTTAACAAGCCTGGAGGCAAAAGATTTCGGCATGATCCGGATTAGACCCTACACCGCATTGGCTGCAGCCCTGTGGACTGTGTGTGTCGGGATTTTTCTCTGGACGGAGGTCCTCGAAACCCGGAACCGGGTTTATGAATTGGGGCATAAGGAAGCAAGGGGGCTCTACGAAAAATGCCTTATCCTCCTGAATCCTGCTTTCATGACGCAGGGAATCCATGAATTTCAGAATGAACAGAATGGAGCACAAGAGCGCATTATCAGCCTGAAGCCTAAGTCTTCCGAGTTTGCCCCCGACGCGTGGGAAAGCCAGGCCCTCCAGGAGTTGACCAGAGGTCCCTTTGAAGTGATCTCTTACGAAGATCTGCACGGGGAACGCCACCTGCGCTATATGGCTCCTATAAGAATTCGTGAGGCCTGCCTGAAGTGTCACGGCGAATCAGGGTATAGACCGGGGGATATATGCGGAGGCATCAGCATTGCTCTGCCGGTGAAGCCCTACATGGCCGCGGCGGACCTGAATGCGCGGTCGCTTTCTGTCAGATTCACCGTGCTATGGTGCATGGGATTGTTGGGAATGGGTGTCGCCACGCGGCAAGTGATGCGGAGGATCCACCAGATCCAACAGGCTGAAGATGAGCAGAAGCGGATGAACCAATATCTCGAGCAGGCAACGGCGCGCGCTACAGAACTCGCCTCTCATGCCGAGCAGGCCAACATCGCCAAAAGCCAATTCCTCGCCTCCATGAGCCACGAAATCCGAACGCCTATGAACGGTGTTATAGGAATGACTGGCCTTCTGCTCGACACCGAACTAAACAACGAACAGCGACGGTACGCTGAAACGGTGCGCAGCAGCGCGGAATCCCTCCTGGCGTTGATCAATGACATCCTGGATTTTTCCAAAATCGAGGCGGGCAAGCTCGACCTGGAAACCCTGGACTTCAACTTGCGCCCGCTGCTGGACGATTTTGCGGAAATGCTCGCTGTCAAGGCTTCAGAGAAAGGCCTGGAATTTACATGTTCCGCCGATCCTGAGGTCCCGAGTTACCTGCGGGGCGATCCCGGCAGGCTGCGCCAGATACTGGTAAACCTCGCCGGCAATGCAATCAAGTTCACTCCCGCCGGTGAAGTAACAATTCATGCATCCCTGGTCTCCGAAACGGATGACAATGTTTGCCTTCGTTTTTCGGTGACGGACTCGGGTATTGGAATTCCCGCCGAAAAGCAGTCGCTCCTGTTCCGGAGCTTCCAGCAGGTGGATATGTCCATGACCCGGAGATACGGCGGAACCGGTTTGGGGCTTGCGATTTCCAAACAACTGGCGGAAATGATGGGAGGGGAAATCGGCCTTCAGAGCGAGGAAGGGAAAGGCTCCACTTTCTGGTTTACTGCCCGATTTGGGAAACAGCCGCATCAGGCCCTTCAGGAGGTACCGACGCCGGCCGAGATGTGCGGCGCCCGTGTGCTCATCGTGGATGACAGCCCGACCAACCGGCGGGTCTTCCACTCGATGCTGACTTCCTGGAAAATCAGGGCGGAGGAGGCTCCGGATGCCGATGTCGCACTCCTCATGATGCACGCCGCCGCGGACGAAGGCGACCCCTACAAAGCGGCGGTGCTCGATATGCAGATGCCCGGAATGGATGGGGAAACCCTGGGCCGCGTGATTAAAAGCAATGACCGCCTGAAAGATACGCGCCTCCTCATGTTAACTTCCATCGGTTTTCGCGGACACGCGCAGATGCTGGAGGAGATCGGCTTCGCCGCTTATTTGCCCAAGCCGGTGCGGCATAACGAGCTATTTGAGTGTCTGGGGACGGTACTCGCTGGCGAGAAAAGCCCGCGTAAGACTCCCATGGTGACACGGCACCTGATGAGGGAACGGCGTCGGAGCAACGTGCGAATATTGCTGGCCGAAGACAATCCGACCAATCAGCAGGTGGTGATTGGAATTCTGGGGAAACTCGGGCTGCGAATTGACGCCGTATCCAACGGTGTTGAAGCGATTTCGGCGCTGAAGAACCTCCCCTATGACCTGGTCCTCATGGACGTTCAGATGCCCGAAATGGACGGCCTCACCGCCACTCGAATCATCCGCGCAGGACAGTCAGGAGCGAAGAATCCGAAGGTCCCGATCATCGCGTTGACTGCTCACGCCTTGCGTGGGGACATGGAAAAATGCCTGGATGCCGGAGCCGATGACTACCTGGCCAAGCCGGTGTCCCCCAAGGAACTCGCAGACGCGGTGGAGCGATGGCTTGATAAGTCAAACACCGCGAAGGAAACGGTTCCGGTCACGGCAGCGGAAGCCGCTCCATCCCCGGCGCCATCCACAGAAGCCCCTGCCGCGGCACGGGGTGATGACGCGGGACCGGCCGTGCATTTCGACCGCGACGCACTGCTGGATAGAACCATGGGAGATGAGGAACTCGCAGCCGAGGTGATTCTTTGCTTCCTGCAAGACACCCCCGGGCAAATTTCTGCGATCAAGGAAAGTGTCGACGAGGGGAATCCCGGGGCGGCGAGGGAACATGCTCACTCCATCAAAGGGGCTGCCGCCAATGTCGGCGCGAATCATCTGCGGGAGATTGCTTTCGAAATCGAAATGGCCGGGAAATCGGGGGATTGCGAAAGAATCCGGGGACTGATCCCCGAACTCGAATTGCGTTTCAGCCGATTTCAGGAGGCCACAGCCGCTCCGCTTTCCGGACATTGACACCGGCTGTCACTCACCCCGCCTCAAAAGGCCCGGCATATCTCAGCGGCGCGGCGTAGCTTCATTGAGGCTGCGGAATTTTTCAAGCCTGTGAAACGTCAGGTAATTAGCGTCATGCTGGTTGTTGGCGCCCGTCTCTTCATCATCAAAGGCGGTGCGAACCGCGGCCACCATATCTTCGCCTTCGAACTGCCAGTCGACATATTGGAAGCCATGCACCGAGGCATCTTCGTGTTGGAGCAGAATGGAGCGCACCGTCCATGATCTGAGATCTCGCGAATGAATCAGCGCCAGCGTATTTCGTGTGCGGGAGGGGACGCCAACGCGGCGCTCTGCCGGAACATAGTTGGCCAGCGACCAGTACGATCCATCCGTCGGATCCTTGCGGATGGTGAATTTCTTCGCGCCGCCGGGAAACTCAACGAAATCACGCTCTGGATCGAATGTGACCGCTCTGCCATCCGGGCTTACTTTCACGATAGCGGCCTTTTCATCAAAGGATGGTGCATCCACACGCAGGATATTGACTATGTATCCGTCCGGGGCGATGACAGCATTCCCTTCGAGCCATCCGCCAAATTTCCCATCCAGCCATTCCGCCCGACGCCCCAAACGGTTGCTGAAAGTCCAGTTTGAAGCCACCAGGAGATCCGATACGGCAGGGACCGACATCATAAAAGCATTGAAGTGAGAGCCCCACCCCGCGGGCCCCATGGCATCTTCCATGGCTCGCCAGAGGCGCCCTTCATGTTCCACAACAGGCACGGGAGCGCAATGGTATCGCCCATCTGCCAACAGGAGCCCGTTGGATGAATCCGACGGTGTCGTCCAGGTTTTTCCCCCGTCGAGTGATCGCCGGATTACCGCGAACCCGTTTTCACGGCTGGTGCCGAGCAGGTACAGGCTGCCGCGATGAAAAAAGAGAGAGGACCACCACTGGCCTTCGATTTCTGCGAGCCTGACCCAGTGGAGCCCCCGGTCATAAGAGGCATACACCCTCGTACGATCGAGGGTCGAGCCGGGGCCAAAGAGATCATGGCTGACCCGGTAGCTGCCGTCCGGCAGCACGGCGATGCTGGGAGAACCGATATACTGCCGGGTCTTTGCCGGGCTATGAGCAATAACGATGCCGGGCACCGGGCCCGCCGGCAAACCCTCAGCGTTGGATCCCGCCCATGCCCCTGCCAGCAGAAAACAGGAAAAAAACCGGCATGCACCATGCAACCATGGATGATTCCACATGGACGCCCCCTAAAAAAACCAAACCGCTACGCTATAAACTGTTATTGCTTCTGGAAAGTCTGCTTCAGATTCAAAATACCCTGCTGGGTAGTTCGAGTGGCTTTGAGAGTCAGCACCTTGCCATCCTTCGACAAACCAAATTCCAGTTTGACTTGGGAGGTTATGTTTTTCTCTCCTGAGGAAACATTGACCTTGCCGTCAATCACGAGGGTTTCCTTGTGCCACTTCATTTTCGAGATATATTCCCCACGTCCCCGCTCATCCGTATTGGAATTGCTTTTCCCGTCGAAGGTGAAAACCTGCTCGACGGGGGCCATTTCACCAGAGCCTCGTTTGCGCCCTACTTTGATCTCGGTCGCAGATTGGCTTATGGTCAAAATCAATCCCACCTCATCCGGAGTGCCGCGGTCTCCCGGTGCCCCGCCGCGTGGCATGCCGCCCGGAAATCCGCCACCTCCGCCCCGACGGCCGCCGCCGCCAGGAAATCCGCCGCCACCGGGAAAACCGCCGCCACTGCCATCTCCGCCGGGCATTCCGCCGCCGCCTGGAAATCCGCCGCCACCACCGGGAAAACCGCCGCCACCACCTTCTCCACTTGAACTGCTCACTGCCTGGGAAAAGCTTCGCTCAGTTTTTTGCAGGACCCAGGTACCGCTAAAATCGACGGTTTTCTCGACGCCCCACGCAAGAGAGATCAGGAACAGAACGCCCGTGACAAGTCCGGGCGCGAGCAGTCGTTTCATAATTCAACCACCTCCATGGAGCGGTCTCTTTTCATCCTCGGGGCCTTTATCTGCAGCTGTAGGAAACCTTCACTCGGCTCATGAAACAGACGCTAGGGATTAGGCGGCCCGAACTTAATGGTAGCCTTTGAACCAAAATGCTTGTACTTTTCATAGGTGATGGTTTCCTCTATGCGGACGTTATCGCGCTGGAAATGCAGTTCGCTGTCGGCATGCGTCCAGACCGGAAACCAGTATTTTTCATCAATGACCTGCCGAATGGTTTCAAACTCCGGAAACTGAGTGTTCTTCTTCTGAGGAACGGGTTTCCCCACCGTCCTCACAACCTGCAAATCACGATCGTCCACCCAGATTTTGCCCTCGAAATACATTCGTCCGCCTTTGATGCTCTTGGGCTTTACGGAAAAAACATGGCACGTGAGTTCATCCACCCGCTGTTTGCCTTCGTAATTCAAATCATAAAGCGTCAATTCTTTCTCGGTCAGGGCAAAAGGCTGGAGATTATTTATGACCTCTTCGTCCTGGAGAGTGAAGATCACGCTCTGAAGGTCGCCGGCCCTGCGGAGTACCTGGACTTCCCTGGCACCGTTGTCCCTGAAAACGATGTCGGAGATTATGGTCATTTTCTCGCGTTTGGGAATGCCATTCACGCTCACAACCCGGACCTCAGCGACCTGGTGATAGGTATATTCCTTCCAGGCCTCATAAAACTCGGTTTCTTTGGCCGAGAAGGCGCGGATGATCTCCTCCGGTGAACGCTCTTTCGGCTCGGGAGCCTGGGAAGAAGCCGCGGCCTGGGAGGGATCACGCGCTTCTGACCCAGGACTGGATTTAGCCGCAGTCCAGAGTCCCATGGCAATAAACAATATGAGGGAAAGGGTCGTAGCCCGAATGGGTTTCACCATGGATTCCTCCGTGATTCCAATTTAGATTCGCGAAGCGTGTGCATGTTTCATTATCAGTGCACTCTTCATTCCTGGATCGGACAGAATCACGTCCGCTCGGTGAATGGGATCCGCGAATGGAGGTGTCTGCTCCCTGCAAGGGTACCATTGAATCAGCGCTGGAGTGGATCAGTAAATGGGATTCCGGAGAGATTTGCTCCAGCGTCTCCTGTCGGAAACCGGTCTGAAATGCTAAAATTCGATTATTGCCGGAGGGATTGCATATGGAAAACGAATCCAGGCAGCCGCTCCATTTAACCGACGTGGAGATGGACCTCATTCTCGATCTGCTGGAGCAGGAAGAGAAACAACTGCTCTCCGAAATTGACCACACATCAACCGGTTCCTATCGAGCCAAGCTGCGTCAGCGTTTCGATCTGGTCAAATCCCTGCTGGAACGACTCGGGTGTAAAACAGCCTGAGTTCGCGAACCAGCGGAGGCATCGAACCAGCATTCGGCCGAAATTATCTAGGCCGCAAGGGGATGTTTTTCGGCCAATACAGCAGCGAAAACATCATTGCAGCCGTAGTTATTGGACTTGGCTTCTGCCTGGCATTCCTGCTCCCGGCGCAGGCATGGGCCATCGATCAATACACCTTTTACTTTTTCCATCTCCACCGTGCTGAGGGATCATGGTTTGGCCGAGCGGTGCCCATTGGGCCCTGCCAGCCGGGGACTGCAGGCTGCCCTCTGCCGCCCGAGTTGTTCATGGTTCTCAATGTATTCGAAAATGGAAATTTCATCGGACACGACTCCCTGACGTTCGGGGCCCAGCACACCACCGCCCATGGCCAGTGGGTTCCGCTGAGCCGGCAGCAGATCACGGCGAACTACGTCGTGCTCGCCGGGGCTTCTTCCACTGCGGCGGTGCAGGGGAATGGAACGTTTCCAGTTTCAAGCCCGTTTCTTGGGGCCTTCCGCATGCGCTGGCTGGCTAACCTGGTGACCGACGACAGCATGGAGGGTTTTGTCAACGTCTGGTTCTTCCCGTTTAACGACCCCGTCAAAGGCACATCCAACATCGATCCGGTCACGTGGATTCCAAAGCCAGATCCGCTGGTGGATTTGGGGTCTTTTATCACCGACCAGAATATGAGTCTGTGTGATCCGACCAAGGGCTGCCTGGGAATTTTCAAATTCAAAATCCGCCGTGTGAGCGCCAATTAAGGATGGGGACGTCACTCCATGGGCCGCGGTAAAGGAGCGGGATTTTCCCTCCGGCGTCGCGGTACTGGTGTGACGTCCCTATTTTTCCCAGCTTCTATCAGCCTTCGGGATTGTTTTTCTCGGGATTCAGAGGATAATGCCGTCATCATCTCACACTCCGGTGAAGACATTGCTGAAAGTCGGATTGCTGGCGATTTGTTTTTTCTCGGCGCAGGTATCGGCCAGTCCCGGGGCGGAAGAATGCCCGAAAGTCCGCAATCCCAACCCTGAAGGGAATTACATTATTCCCGGGGTAATGGGCGGCATCGTCTACAAGCGGATTGCAGGCATCGAGCTCTCCATGGATGCCTACATTCAGCGTTCAGGCGCCAACAACGCCGGCGTCATCGTGCTCCATGGCGGTGGCTGGACCTCCGGGAGTCGAATCACACATATCTCGCAATTGCTCGAAACCTTGACTCGCGGCGGCTACAACTGGTTTTCGGTCGACTACCGGCTGTCACCGCTTCATAAATTCCCCGCTGCGCTGGACGATGTGCGCGACGCCTTGAAGTTCATTCAATGCAACGCACGTTACTTCAAGACCGATCCCAAGAAACTGGCCCTGATGGGAGACGACGCCGGAGGGCATCTGGCCGCGCTCCTGGCCAGCGAGCGCCCGCCGGGGGTCCAGGCCGCAGTGATGTTCGGCGCCCCGCTCGATCTGGGCGCGACGGAGAGGTTTAAAAAGGAAGGGAGCAACTCTCCGCTGGAACAGGTTTTCGGCCGGCAAACCTTGGATGAGCAGTCCAAGGCCGTCCTGGCAAAGGCATCGCCGATCCAGGGGCTCAGCAGCGGCATGCCTGCGCTTCTGCTGGTTCATGGCTCCCAGGACCGCGAAGTGCCCCCCGACCAGGCCGATCTCTATTGCAGCCTGGCCCGTAAGGCAGGTAATTCCTGCAAAGTCATGATGGTCGAGGGGGGGATCCATTTCATCGAGAATTGGCGCCCCGAGCTGTGGAGTTACAAACAGCAGGTTCTTGACTGGCTCGCCGAGCGTATTCCTGCCGCTTCAGGCAAACCAGTTCCTCGCGGCGGCAGGCTGCAAAAAGACATTGCCTATTCCAGCTACGTCGACAAATCGGGCACTCCAAGATCCCTGCTTCTGGATGCGTACAGGCCTGCGGGAACAGGCCCTTTCCCTGCGGTTGTTATCGTCCACGGGGGCGGCTGGGAAGCCGGTGACAAGATCACTTATGTCACGCCGGTAATGGAATGGCTCGCGCGCGAGGGATTCGCCTGGTTTTCGATCGATTACCGGCTTACGCCGGAATTCCGCAATCCGGACCAACTCGAAGATGTGCGGCGGGCTATCCGCTTTGTCCGGCAAAATAGCGATCGATTTCGCATTGATCGCGATCGAATCGCCATTCTCGGAGAGTCTGCGAGCGGGCAACTGGTGACCCAAATTGCTGCCGAGCCTTGCGAAGGGTCAAGCGAGGCCGCAGATCCGGTCGAGCGACAGCCCTGCAGGATCCAGGCCGTGGTGTCATTTTATGGGGTCTACGATTTCATCCCGATGGCCGGAGACGCCTCACCCCGTTCGCTGGCGCTGAGGCTTTTCGGAATTACTGCGATCAACGATGAAACGCGGACGGTCCTTCGCCGCTACTCTCCCTACCATCAAGCCAGCCGGAACATGCCACCGGTTCTTCTGATTCATGGAACCAATGAGCGCCTTTGGCAGCAAGGGCAGGCATTCGCCCAACGGCTGGAAACCCTGGGAGTTCCTTACGAACTCCTGGCTGTCGAGGGAGCTCCCCATGGCATGGAAAACTGGGAGGGGCATCCCGAATGGATGAACTACAAAAGCAGGCTGTCAGCCTGGCTGTCCCAGAAACTACGATAGGGGCCGATATCGCACACTTGAAAAAAGACCCGCGGGGCGGGCTGGCCGCACCACGGGTCCGGGATTTCCAATACTCAAAAACTGATGAAGTCCGAGCTAAAAAGTCTTATCGGGATGCAGCGCCCGTACTTTGGTCATCAGTTGATCGTGCTCTTCGGCGATATCGGGGTTTTTCACGCAAGCGTCGGTCGGGCAGACTGCAGCACACTGATGCTCGTCATTGAAGCCCACGCACTCCGTGCACTTCTCAGGGACGATGTAGTAATAATCCTGGGAAAGCGCAGGATACATCTGACCATTATATTCGTATTCATCGCCGCCAACATAAATCGCCGTGTTCGGGCATTCCGGAACGCAGGCGCCGCAATTGATACAATCCTCAGTGATCATTAAAGCCATTGACTAAATCCTCCTCACAGAATGGAACGGAACCAGGCAATTCCCGCCAGGCCGTTCTAAAAATCGAATGCATTCTACACCTTGATCCTCGGCACGCCCAGTAAAAATTCGCTAAATATTGGCCCTAACTGGACCGCTATGGTCCTATATATCAACACTTAGCGCAAACACGCAACATTTCCCAAACAGACGTGTTTTCAGGGCTGCGCTTCAATTAATAGCTGAGCCCAAAGCCATACGGAAAAAGCGGAGCATAATTGGCGTCGCCAATGTTGATCGGGATCTGAGCCATCGACCGCGGCCATGAATGGGAAAGCTTGCCGGTCGGCTTGTAGTCTCCAAAGAGCACGTCGCTGACCCCCTGGCCTTCGGTGCCGGGCAGCCATGCTGCGACGAGAGCATCAACCTTGTCCAGGATTTTGTCCAGGATCATCGGGCGACCGGAAACCAGGACCGCGACGACGGGAATGCCCGCCTTTTTCATATTTTCGACCGCCAGGATATCTTCAGCGTCGAGGCTGAGATCCGTCCGGTCCCCCATCATCTCGGCATACGGCTTTTCCCCGAGGACTACGACTCCCACTGCAGCCCCTTCAGCACCGGTGCCGTTTCGGGAATAAGTGACCTGAGTGGCTTTGCTCACGACGCCCCGGATTGCCTTTAGAATCGTGGTGGCGCCGGTTGTAATTTCCCCGCTTTTGCCCTGCCAGTCAATGGTCCAGCCGCCGCACTGGTTGCCGATATCATCGGCATTTTTGCCCCCCACGTGAATGCGCGGAGCTGATTTCGAAATAGGGAGGACCTTTTTCTCGTTTTTCAAAAGCACCAGCGATTCGCGAACAGCCTGGCGCGCGACTTTGCGGTGCTCGGCGGAACCGAAGCTCTTGTGCAGGCTCCGGTCAGCCAAAGGGGAGCGGCCTTTATCCATAAGACCCAAGGCAAACTTCACCCGGAGAATGCGAGTGACGGCATCATCGATCCGGCTCATCGGGACTTTGCCTTCGTTCACAAGGGCTTTCAGGTTGGTGATAAACGCCACATAATGTTCCGGCACCATGACCATATCCATCCCGGCATTAATGGATTTCTCGATCTGGGCGCGGTAGTCTCCCGGCAATTGATTGAGGGCGCCATAATCGGAAATGAGGAAGCCTTCGAATCCGAGCTCTTTCTTCAATAGGTCGGTCATGAGCTTTTTGCTGCCCGAGCACTTCTCTCCATTCCAGCTGCTATAGGAGGGCATGATCGTGGCGACGCCGGCTTTGATGGCAGTGATGTAGCCTTGCAGGTGGATGTCGCGCAGAGTCTTTTCGTCAACCAGAGTGTCCCCCTGATCCAGCGGCCATCGCTCCCTGGAATTCCCGCCTTTGAGAGAACCCGTTCCGAAGCTGGTGCCGCCGTCGCCTATATAATGCTTGGCGCAGGCGGCTACCCGCAGCGGATCTCTCAAATCCAATCCCTGCAAGCCGCGAGTTGCAGCCTCGCCCAATTGGCGAGCCAGTTCCGCAGTCTCCCCGAAGCCCTCGTAGGTTCGGCCCCAGCGCTCATCACGCACCACGGCGACGCAGGGGGAAAAGTCCCAATTGATCCCGGTCGCTCTTATCTCCGCGGCAGTGATACGGTTTATCTCCTCGATCAGCTTGGGATCCCTGGAACATCCCAGGCCGACGTTGTGAGGAAATACCACAGCACCCAGGACGTTGTTATGTCCATGCACAGCATCGACGCCATAGATCAAGGGAATCGCAAGGCGAGTCTTCAAAGCCTGCGACTGGTAGCGGTCATACATATCCGTCCAGGCCTGAAGGCTGTTCCCTTCCTTGGGATCAGAAGTTCCACCGTTCAACACCGATCCGAGAAAATATTTCCCGATGTCGTCCGCACTTTTCAGATACACCTGATCCGCTTGGGTCATTTGACCGATCTTTTCATCCAGCGTCATTTTTGCCAGGAGCTCTTTCACCTGGGGATCATGGGACGAGAGCTTTCCCGGACCAGCTGAATCGACTTTGGTGGAAAACAAAAGCATTCCGAGGCAGGATGCGGCAATCATGGAAACCATGCGCAAAACTTCCGGTGATTTCATAATGGCTCTCCTTCATGGACTCTTCGCATGGGCCTCATTGGGATCATTCGGAGGCGCGGAGGGTCGGAGGGCAGCATCATAGTGGAGGAAGCCGGGCGGAATCAATCTACTATAATGTGTGATCGGAACTGGCGACGTAATAAAATGACCGCGTCTACATTTCGACGCACCGTTTTTCGCGAAGTAGGGCAAAAGCGTATGGCACGATGGACTCGTTTGGCTGCGGTGGCGATTTCTCTGATGGCGCTGACATCCATGACATCGGCATTTCCCCAGCAGTCCGCAATAGTCGCGGCAGATGACCTGAATAAAGTGGTCCCGTCCAGCTTTTACTTCGAAGGACAGGTCGGCCCGACGCAGATGCGAAATGCTGCGGCGGTCCGGTTCGGTGTCAACCGGCATTTCGTCGCGGCCCTGGTTGACACCTCGGGTTACGCATCCTCCGTGCGCAGCAAATATGAGGGATTCCTGATAATGGATGATGCGGTCACCCTCGGGGGGACAGAACTCAAAGCCGGAGCATACGGTTTCGGCTTCAGTGAGGACCTGAAAATGAACATTTTCGACATCGGCGGGAAACAGATTCATGCCTTGCCCGCAGCCAAGGACGAAAAGCTGGCAGCTCCGCGCCCTTTGAATATCGTTCAAGAAGGGAAATACTACCGGCTCTACAAGGGCCGCACTTATGTATCTCTGACAATGAAATAAATTCGACCCGGAGAAGATTCGATCGATGGATGAGAAAAATCCCGAAGTTGTCAAGCAGCGTCTGACGCAAAAAAGCAAAGCGGCCGGCTGAGCAAGCAAGCTGAGTCCGGCGGTGCTGGACAAGATACTCGCGCGGTTGCCGGCAGTGAGCGATCCAAACCTCCTTGTGGGTACCGCCAGCAAGGATGATGCCGGGGTTTATCTCGTCAGGCCGGATCTCGCACTGGTTCAAACCACGGACTTTTTCACGCCCATCGTTGACGATCCTTACTCGTACGGTCAGATCGCCGCCGCGAATTCCCTCTCGGACGTGTACGCCATGGGGGGCCGTCCGATGACCGCGCTCACCCTGCTGTGCTACCCGGAAGACGGCGACATGGAAGTTCTGGAACGCATCCTCCTCGGCGGGCTGGACAAGATGATGGAGGCTGGCTGTACGGTTGTCGGAGGGCACAGCGTGCGGGACGAAGAGATCAAATTCGGATATGCGGTCACGGGTTCCATCGATCCAGGTCGGATCTGGACCAACTCCGGCGCCCGGCCAGGCGACAGCCTGCTGCTGACCAAACCAGTCGGCACCGGAGTCATCACCACTGCACTCAGGGAAGGGAGGGCGCAGGACAGCTGGGTAGCCGCCGCCGTGGCCGTAATGTCCACGCTGAACCGGTCCGCAGCGGCAGCTATTGCCGGAATCCCGGAGGGCATTCACGCCGTCACCGATATCACCGGGTTTGGGCTGCTCGGCCACGCCTTCGAACTAGCCACGGGCAGCGGAGCGAGCCTTCAGATCGATCATGCACGGATTGTCTGGATAGAAGGCGCGCTGGAGTGCGCGCGTGAAGGATTCCTTGCGGGCGGATTGAGAAAAAACCGCGACTTTGTCGGCGATTGCGTGTATTTCCAGGAGGGCGTTCCTGAGGAAATCAAGGACTTGATGTTTGATCCTCAGACCTCAGGCGGACTGCTTGTATCGACTGCCGAAAATCAGGCTGCCGTCCTGAAAAAGGCCCTGGAAAAAGCGGGGTGTCTGGCGGCGGTCATCGGAAAAGTCACGGAGAAGAATACGCCGCTTATCACGGTCCGCTGATCGGAGTGGGGTACCGTGCCGCTACGAAAAACAAGCGGGGGCCGGCATGACCGGCCCCCGCAGAATTTGCTGAAGGAATACGGATCTTATTTCGCGCTCATGCGCTTCTTCAATACGCCCAGCACGTTATTCGTGTTGCTGATGTGGTCGTTGTTCTTCCCGATTTTCAAATACCGGTCGAGCATTTCCTTGGCCTTCGCATCATTCTTTTTCTCGAAATAGAGCAGCATGCCTAATTCGTAATAGGCCTCGGCGTTTTCGGGATTGGCCTTGATAGCCCTTTCAAAAGCCAGCGCTGCTACTTCGTTGTTACCCTGGTCCGACTGCTTCTTTCCGAGTTGGAAAAGCGCCGCGTCGCCGGGCTGGCCACCCGCTCCCTTGGCATCCGAATAGAGATTCAAGGCTTCTTCGTATCGCTTTTCCTTGAGCAGGTACTGAGCCAGCATGGTCCGATAATCCGGGCTTTCCGGGGACATTTCCATGGCTTTCTGATAGGCGCCGATCGCCTTTTCGACATTGTTCAAGCCCGCATAAGATCGGGCAATCGCACCATAGACCACCGACTGCTTATTCGCCGGAACCATCGGAAGCGCTTCCTCGTATTTTTTCAGCGCTCCGGCAAAATCCTGGTTTTTGTAGAGGGCGTCCCCTTCACCCAAAATGCCGTTCGCCTTGCTCAGCGTCTCGGCAAGCTTCATGTTGGAGATCTTCTCCTTGGTATCGGTCAACGATTTATCATTGGGCCGCAGCTGGATCGCCTTGTCGATGGCCTTGAAGGCTTCATCGAAGTTCTTGATGTTCGCCAGGGCGATCGCGAGAAAGGATTGGGTTTCGCCATCGTTAGGATCGACAGCGGTCGCTTCTTTGAACTTCGCAGCCGCAACGTCAAATTTCTTTTGGCTGAATGCCGCTTCGCCTTCGGTTCTCAGCTTGAATGCCGGAATCTTTACCAGCTGTTCTTCGGCGTTCTTTTTGATTTCCGCATACTGTTCGTTGGCTTTCGGATCCTTGGCCGGCATGGCCATGACCAAGGAACAGAGACTTATCGCCTTTTTGAGCGACTCTTCGGCCGGATCCCATTTGCGCTCCTGCAAGTAAGAGATTGCGAGGTAGAAATGGGCAATAGGGTTGGATCCATTGATCTCGATCGAGGAAAGAATAAGCTTGTTGGCGTCGGCGAATTTCCCGGCGCGCAAGGCATCGAGCCCCTGATTCAAAGACTCATAGGATTTGGCATTCAGCGCCTGGTCTTCAAAATACAACTTTGCCGTGGGATCACCGGGTTTGAAGGTGAGGGTCACAGACTGAGGAGCGCCCTTGACCTGGGCAAATTCGAATAATGCGGGCGCCATCCCTTCCTTGCGGCCGACCACACGATAGGTCCCGTCATCGACCTTCCCAAAATCCGCGATCCCTTTGCCGTCGGATTTTTTGTCCTTCGGCTTGTTGGATTCAAGCCATTGGAGCCTGATTTGCGCCCCCGAAACTGCGCCTCCCCCCTGGTCCACGCATTTCACGGAAAGCGTGCCTTGTGCTAAGGCAGGGAGTGATAAGAGTAGGGAAAATGCCAGAATGCAGGCAAAAGAAATGTAGCGTTGGTTGTTTGTCATGTTGTTCGGTCTCGGTTTAATATGCTTCGTTGTCAAATTGCCCCGTTTCCTCCCGTTCAACCCGGGGCGGAGGAGCCGCATCATCGGAATGCGGCAAAATTCAGCCAGCCGAGGTAACAATTAGGATGATCCGCAGGCCGACCGCTTATTATGACACAGGTGTAAATCCCATTGAGAAAATCTTTGCAGACGGATCACTAAAAAGAAAAGGCGCGAACCCTTGAGGCGCGCGCCAATTTTGCTGAAAAGGAACTGAATTGCATTCCGGCGTGGCCGGAAATCTGCCGCCGGGCAGAGATTCAAAGTAGCGATTTGGGGATTTTCCTGGTCATTGCAGTTTCCACAACCAAGTTATTATTCAGCCCCATATATACTGCGGCAAACCTCGCAGCCCTTTCCGCGAGCATCCGATCGATCTGGTTAGCGACAACACCCGTAAGAGTCACATTGCCATTCTTGACGATGATGTGGATTGGAGGATTGGCTTGAATCCCGTACCGGAGAAGGTTCGAATCGCCGTAAATAGCGCGCGCAATCCGCATTCGGACTTCGTCGTCATAGGGCGAAAGGGGGAGTACCTCAATATTGTTTTCGACTTCTTTCACCCCTGGAACCATCGATATCAGGCTCTCGATCTCGCCCCGGCGCCACGGCTGAGTTACAGCCCCAGCGAGTGTGACATGACCGGAATGGGATTCAAGATCCACCTGGTCGAAGATTGTGTAATAGGCATAGCTGCGGATGGCCCGGCCGGCGGCAATCAGGATCTTGTCGTCGCTTTGCCCCGCCGCGTCAACCTGCAGGTTATTGGTGACCCTATCGATTCCTTTTACCTTTGCTACTTCCCTTCCGGCGCGGTCGCGCAGGCCGGCAGACTCGACACTCCCTTCAAGTGTCGCAACTGAATTCTCCACCTTCAGCGAAACCTGGCTTCCAATCTTTGCCCGGGCCAACCGCTCAATTCCCATGGCCTGCAAATGCTCATCCCCGGCCACAACATCCGCCCGCGCCGGCAACGGAATCAGCGCTATGCAAATCAAAACCGCCGCAAACCCGAGTTCCTTGTTCCAAGCTCTCATGGATTCCCTATCCTTTCCCGTGATCCGCCATCCAACGGCAGAACCGGTCTGATTTATTGCACGATCCATGCCAGTACCAAAATCCGTCGAAAGAGCTTTTTTAAACTGTTACAATTAAATGATTTAATGAACTAATAAACAAACTGCGGCGAAAGGATCGGATTGTCAAGAGGGATGACAGGCCGGGCGCGAAAACTAAGCCAAATCTAATTATTTCAACATTTAAATATACTGTCGCAATTTTAGACAGCTCGCGACAATTTCACAGGGTATCGCTGTAAATGTTTTTGACACTACGAGCTCTTAAGCCGGCACGGACCTGCTCATCGGATGAAGGATCTACAGGTAAAGACAGGTCCCAGATAACAGCCGTTTGAAAACCCGCATCGGCCGCATCTTCGGCACTCCACATCACGCAGAAATCGCGTGCTAAGCCGCAAAGAAAAACGGATTGAACGCCGCGTTCCCGAAGAAAGCCAGCCAGTCCGGTTCCTGGCCGATCGCCGTGAATCGTCCAGTTGTTTCTGAAAGCACTATAGGAATCGCAGGCCGTATCGTTGCCTTTTCGGATGATGGCAGAGATGACCTGCCCTGGCAGGCTCCCATGAAGCGCCGCGCCCGGGGTACCCTGGACGCAATGATCCGGCCACAAGGTCTGGGGATAACCATAAAGTTCAATGACATCGAATGGCTTGCGGCCGGGATGGCTGGAGGCGAAGGAAATGTGTCCCGCCGGATGCCAGTCCTGGGTGGCGACAACGACGGAAAAGCGTCCGCTTAAGGCCAGTTCGCGGATGGGCGTAATCAGCCCGTCTCCGCCGGCGACAGGCAAAGCACCCCCCGGCATGAAGTCCGGCTGCAGATCAATCAAGAGCAATGCCGAGGCGGGGATTTTCGGGATTGATCGGGTATTAAGCATCTAAAAACCTGGATTTAGTTTGTGTGGAACACCTCTTCCATGGGTGCCCACCATTCGCCCTCTTTGGCCGTCTCAACCGGCTGCTGCATCGGCATCATGACCGACCACCACTCCTGAGTTTTGGGGTCCGCCGCCATCTTTGCCATATCCGCCGAAAAATCGACGCCCGAATATTCAAAATAAGCGAACAAAAGGTTATCACGGTAAAAGATCGAGTAATTATGTATGTTGCATGCCGAAATCATCGCCAGAACCTCGGGCCAAACGGCACGATGGTACTCTTTATAGGATTCCAAATGCTCCGCACGTACCCGCAGTATTTGCCCGAATCTTTTCATGGTTCAATCCTCCTGGTGGCGCGGCCCCGGCCGGATGGCTGCGCTTCTACGTTTGAGTTTTCACCCAAGGCTTTTCATGATCTCGAGGTTTTTTTGAATCATCCTGCACCGCTGTTCGACGCAACCCGCCGAACGGAGAGGATCCGGTGGTGTGGTCATCACATAGTCGAGCAGCCTGTCGACTGAACTGGTGGCCACATGCAGCCTAGTGTCCGAAGAGGCGTAATATATATAGATATCGCCATTCTTATCCGCGATCCAACCATTGCTGAAGGTGACATTGGAGACGTCGCCCACCCGTTCTTCACCCTGCGGCGCAATGAAATAGCCGGCCGGACAATGCGTGATAACCTCGGGCCGGTCCAGCCTGGCAAGAAACATGTAGAGAACATAACGCAGGCCTGCGGCGGTATTCCGGACGCCGTGTGCAAGATGCAGCCAGCCTTTTTCGGTTTTTATAGGTGCCGGACCAAGCCCGTTCTTGACCTCCTTGATCGTATGGTATTCCCGGATGTCGATGACCAGTTCATTCTCGACGATTGCATTTTCAATGCTGTCCGAAAGCGCCCAGCCGATGCCGCCGCCCTTTCCGGCCAGGATAAAATCATCCTGAGGACGGGTATAGAAGGCGTATTTCCCGCTCACGAACTCCGGGTGAAGCACTACGTTTCGCTGCTGGGGGGATTTCGATTTGAGATCGGGCAATCGCTCCCATTTTTTGAGATCCCGCGTGCGGGCAATGCCGCATTGAGCTACCGCCGATGACGTGTCCCATTCGGGTGCGCGGCGGTCTTTCCTCTCGGTGCAAAACAAGCCGTAAATCCAGCCATCCTCGTGCAGCACCAGGCGCATATCGTAGACATTGATATCGGGTTCTTCGGTCTCCGGCATGACCACCGGATAATCCCAGAAGCGGAATCCTTCCACTCCGGAGGAGCTTTCGGCGATCGCGAAAAAGGATTTGCGGTCGACGCCCTCGACCCGGGCGACGACATAGTACTTCCCGTCCAAGCCAATGGCGCCGGCGTTGAAGGTGGCGTTGATTCCCATCCTCTCCATCAGGAAGGGATTGGTTTCCTGATCCAGGTCATAGCGCCAGAAAAAGGGGGCGTGTTCTGCCGTCAACACCGGATATAAATACCGGTCGAAGATTCCGTTGCCCTCGGCCTGCGGCTGATTTTTCCGGTTGAGCAACTCTTGCTGCCGGTTCAATTTCGACAGGATTTTTGCGTTGTATTCACTCTGATTCATAGCGGCACCTTCGGATTGGACCTCGAAGTCTGGATAATATGTTTTTGATCAGTTTCCGGCAACGGATTAATCACATCGCGGCATGGCTCTCGAAGGGCACGAAGGCCGTCGGGGGCTGCCTTGACACCCTATTGGGCGCATGGTAGCTTCCCCTCATTAGTACCTTCGAGGGTGGATTGGACAATGGCCGACACAGAAAACACTCCTTTAAAGGCCATGGTGCCGGTTCGCTATTCCCGGCAGGTTTTATTCCATGGATTGGGCCATGAAGGCCAGGAAAGGATCATCCGTTCGCGCGTGGTGTTGGTTGGCTGCGGCGCGCTAGGATCGGTTCAGGCATCCCTGCTGGTGCGCGCCGGCGTGGGGACGGTAAGGATCATTGATCGCGATTTTGTTGAAGAGAGCAACCTGCAGAGGCAGATCCTGTTTGACGAAGACGATGTGCGTAAATTGCTTCCCAAAGCGATCGCAGCCGAGAACAAGCTTCGCGCCGTTAATTCACTGGTGCAAGTCGAAGGGATTGTAGACGATGTGAACGCCTCCACGATCGGCAGGCTACTGGACGGATTCGATCTCATCTTGGACGCAGCCGACAATTTTGAAGTCCGGTACCTGATCAACGACTATGCGGTCAAAACAGGAATCCCCTGGATCTATGGCGCCTGCGTCGGTTCTTACGGTTTGACTTTTCCTGTGCTCCCCGGCGAAACAGCCTGCCTGCGCTGCGTTTTTGAAAGCGCTCCGCCGGCCGGGGTGTCGCCGTCATGCGATACAGCCGGCGTCATTGGGCCGATCGTGGGTGCGGTGGCGTCCCTTCAAGCTGCCGAGGCGCTGAAGATTCTGGCCGGCCGGCACGACCGGATCAACCGCAGGATCACGACTCTGGATTTGTGGGAAAACAGCCATGATGCATATCGAACTGCCGACCCGCAATCCCGGCTGCGTTTGCTGCGGCCAGCGTCAATTCGAATACCTGGACGGGAAGGTCGGGGCCAGCGCCATTAATCTGTGCGGCCGCAACTCCGTTCAGATCCGCCGCCAGGACAACGTTGGAATCAACTTCGACGATATAGGTCGCAGGCTTGCTCCCTTGGGCGCTCTGGAAAGAAACCGATTCCTTATTCGCGCCGCTATCGACAAATACCAGGTAACCGTTTTCTCCGACGGCCGCGCCATTATCAGTGGCACATCTGATTTGTCGGTGGCCAGATCCCTGTATGCCCGTTATGTGGGATGTTGAATCCTTATGATGGAATGAAAAGTAGAGAGAATCATGTTTAAAAGGCTGCATCACGACATTCATTCAGTGTTTGACCGCGATCCCGCGGCCAGGACCGCCTGGGAAGTGCTCACAGCCTATCCCGGGTTGCACGCTCTCTGGTTTTATCGTCTGGCCCACTATTTCTGGACTCACCATCTTTTTTGGCTCGGAAGGCTGACTTCGCATATCGGCCGCTCCTGCACCGGGATTGAAATCCATCCCGGAGCTACCATCGGCGAGGGTTTTTTCATCGATCATGGTATGGGCGTGGTCATCGGGGAGACTGCGGAAATCGGAGCCAATGTCACGCTTTATCACGGTGTAACCCTGGGCGGGACCAGTTGGAAAAAGGGCAAGCGCCATCCGACGCTGGAGGACGATGTCGTCGTCGGCGCGGGGGCCAAGGTGCTCGGCCCGATACGAATCGGAGCCCGGACCCGCATAGGAGCCAATGCGGTCGTGGTGAAGGATGTTCCACCCGATTCCGTCGTGGTCGGTGTACCCGGTCGGATCACCCACCGCAAAGGCGAACGGGTGGTTTATGTGGATCACGGCCAGCAGCACGCCATCGATCTGGAACATGGCGCCCTGCCTGACGTGACGGTCAACGCTCTGAGCAAACTAGCAGACCGGTTAGCTGCCATCGAAAAGCAGCTGGGAATGCCTCCGTCAAAGCCGGGCACGCCAGAGGAAATATCTTAGATCGTCTCTCGCCTCAGCCTGCCGATGAAGTGACGGATCAGGACATGGCCATGATGGGACGGAATCGCCCGCCTGCAGGAGCCGCACTTTCATCGCAAACGACACCGTTATTTCTCCAATATACCTCGCACCTTCAGCCAGTCAGCTAATCGTGCTCCCCACGTCGAAAGCACAGCATCCTTGGGTGCGAGTCCGACGCCATGCCGGCCCAGTTCATAAATGTGCATTTCTGCGGGAACGCCGGCTTGGCGCAACGCCAGGTAAAAGGAGACACTGTTTTCCGGAGGGACTCCGGTATCGGCGTTCGTATGAAAGAGAAATGTCGGGGGTGTTTGGGGGGTCACCCGCTTCTCGTTGGAAAGAGATTCCACCAGGCTCGGGTCCGGATCCTTGCCGATGAGGTTGGCTTGAGACCCCCTGTGGGTATAGGGCGAGCCGAATTGAATAACCGGGTAGGCCAAAATCATGAAGTCCGGCCGGCAACTCTCGCGGTCGATCGGATCGGCGGCCGATGGATTGCCGCTGTCGAAATGAGTCCCTGCGGTCGAAGCCAGGTGGCCGCCCGCGGAAAAGCCCCAAATTCCGATGCGGTCGGCACGCAATCCGAATTCTCCCGCTTTGGAGCGGACATATCGCAGGGCCCTTTGCGCATCAGTTATCGGAGCCGGGTGATGATACGCCGGCGCGATCCTGTAACGAAGCACGAACGCCGCTACTCCCAGCCCGTTCAGATACTCGGCAATCTGCTTCCCTTCATGATCGAGCGCCAGGTTCCCGTAGCCTCCTCCCGGACATACGACCACGCCAGCGCCCACAGCTTTTTCCTTGGGCGGGAGAAAAATCCCGATCGCAGGCTTATCCGCGTTGCCGGTTCCGGCAGCACCGGGTGCGCCGCCGGGCCAGAGCAGCGTCCAGTTGCCGATCGGGTCTGCAGCCGGCTGTTGAGCTCTAACGACGGCATTGAAGCTCAGTATGGCCAGGAACGGGATGATCCATGGACTCCATTTCATGACGCCTCCTTCAGCGGACACTCCGATACTCTAGCCCAACTCCCTCAATTCCGGCGCTCCAAAATCCGACGGATTATGGAAAACCAAGAATGATGTCGCACTTTCTATTCGCAAGGCAGGGATTGCATCCCGGCGACCAGCCGGTTATCCGCTTGTGGTAGGATACAAGCTCCATAAATCGCCAGATGCCGGGAGGACGCGGTTTGGAACCGACCATCGATTATGCGGAAATAGGACTCATTGCCGGACTCGAAGTCCATCAGCAGTTAATGACCGCCACTAAAATGTTCTGCCGGTGTCCGGCAGGACGCTACACCGAAACCCAGGACGGAAGCGTGCTTCGCCACATGCGCCCAACTTTATCCGAATTGGGCGAATATGACGGAACCGCCCTCATGGAGTTCAAGACCAAGAAGAACATCATCTACCTCCTGCACAAAGAGAATGTCTGCACCTACGAGATGGACGACACCCCCCCCTTCCTGGTAAATCAGCAGGCCGTCGACATCGCCATCGAGCAATGCCTGATGCTGGGCTGCGACATTGTGGACGAAGTTCACATTGCGCGGAAACAATATCTGGACGGGTCCATTCCCACCGGATTCCAGCGCACGGCGATCGTCGGCGTAAACGGCAGGCTTCCCTTCCGTGGGCGCGAACTGTCCATAACTCAAGTGAGTGTGGAAGAAGACTCTTGTCGTGAGGTTTCGGACAAAGGGCATCTCATCGTCTGGCGGACCGATCGCCTGGGTATGCCTCTGATTGAAACCGTCACCGGTCCGGATTTGCGCACACCCGATGAAGTTGCGGAAGCCATCCTGCTGATCGGGCGGGTTTGCCGGTCCACCGGTCACGTCCGCATCGGCATAGGCGCTTCGCGGCAGGATGTGAATGTTTCGGTTCGCGGCGGACGCCGGGTTGAAATAAAGGGAGTGCCTCAAGCCGGTTGGGCGCCGCTCCTTGTACACGGTGAAGCCGTGCGGCAGGTGAACCTTTTAAAGTTGAGGGACGAATTGCATCGCCGCGGGTTTGATGCGCCCGGGAAAATTGTCGTGGATCACGCCAACGTGACCGACCTTTTTACCTCCTCGGAACTGCCTTTCCTGCGACGTGAAAAATGGGAAAAGTGGCAGCGCGAGGAAGGACGCAGGCCGGGATTTGAGCTGGGCTCAGGACACTTCGGTGTTCGCGCCATCAGGCTCAAAGGGCTCGCGGGAACGCTCACTTGGCCGACCCAGCCGGACCACATCTTCGCATCGGAACTATCCGGCCGTGTGCGCGTGATTGCCGGCCTCGACCAGAGGCCGATCCTGCTTCACAGCGAGAAGTGGCCCGACTACAGGGGATCGCTCCAGGAATTGCGCAAGGTGCGAGCCCGGTTGGGATGCTCAGGAGACGATGCGGTGGTCGTCGTCTGGGGACCGGAAGAGGATACCATCACGGCCGCGAATGAAATCCGCCTCCGCTACCAGGATGCATTGGACGGAGTGCCGAACGAAACCCGGCAGCCTTTCCCCGATGGATCCACCGATTTCGAGCGGATACTTCCGGGCCCGGACCGTATGTATCCGGACACCGACTCCCCGCCCACGCGGGTCACCCGCGAACGGGTTTTGCGGCTGGAGTCGGAGTTGGCCGAACGACCTTGGGATCGTGAGCGCCGCTATGCCGCCGCAGGGGTTCCAACTCATGTGATTCACTTCCTGATCCGACGCGGCACGGCTGCGATGGTCGACCGGCTAGTGCGCGAGAAACAAGCAGACCTGCGCAGAACCTGCTTTCTCTTCGGGGAGAAACTGGTGCACATGAAGCGTGCCGGAGTTCATGTGTCATCCATCCCATTCGATCGTTGGGCTGAGCTTTTCGATGCAGCTGCCTGCACTCCCGTGTTGTGGGAAGCCTGGGAATCGATCGTTCGGTCGATGGCTGCCACGCCGGACAAAGCAGCTCCCGAGATACTCGCCGGAGGCGGTTATGGCTTGGCGCCCTCAGGCTGGCGCGACGACCTTCCCGGCATTCTCAGGCAAGCGGAAGCCGCGGCTTATTCCAAAGAACCCACCCGGATCTTTCGTGTGGCTATGATGTATGCCATGGCGGCATTGCGCGGCAAGGTCCCAGCCATGGAGGTTGCAGCCGCCCTGCAAACCGCGTCGGGAGGGGCCAAATGACAGCGGATCGCGATGAATTGAAAGGGTACAAGGGCCGGGCACGTGCGAAACTGCAGGAGTTGGGCGCGCGGGTCTGGAGTGAAGTGCGCCTGATTAACGATTCCGGCAGCATCTTCGAGGGAGTTGTTTTGCCGCGTTCCGAAACCCTGGATGACGAACACATCGTCATAAAAATGAAGAATGGCTATAACATCGGCGTACATGTCAGCCGTGTCGCCTCCCTTCAGGAACTGGGCTACAAGGAGGCTTTCTACAAAATACCCGAACGCGAGTTTCCCTCCCGGCCCTCCCTGCCAAAGGTGACACTCCTGGGCACCGGGGGAACCATCGCCTCCAGGCTGGATTATCGGACTGGAGCGGTAATCCCGGCTTTCACCCCCGGTGAACTGTATGGCGCTGTCCCGGAGCTGGCCGACATCTGCAACTTGACCACGCTCAAACTGTTCGGGGTATTCTCCGAAAATATGGCCATGGAGCAATATATCACCCTGGCAAAAGCGATCGGGAGGGAGATCGAAGCCGGAGCCGACGGCATCGTCATCGGGCATGGCACCGATACCATGGGCCATACTGCGGCGATACTTTCTTTTATGGTGCAGCACTCGCCGGTACCGATAGTGCTGGTAGGGTCTCAACGTTCGAGCGACCGGCCATCATCCGATGCAGCTCTAAATCTCATTCATGCTGTTCGATCGGCTGCCTATGGCGACATTGCCGAGGTTCAAATCTGCATGTTCGGGCCGACCTCGGACCGATACGGCCTCCTGCATCGTGGAACCCGGTGCCGCAAGATGCACAGTTCCTATCGCAGCACCTTCCGGACCATTGGCGATATTCCCCTCGCCATCGTCAGCCGCGAGAATTTCACTTACCTTCACAGCGAGTACCTGAAAAGAGACCCGACCCGGCAGGTCAGGATCGATGCGGTTTACGACGACCGCGCAACGATTCTCTATTATTACCCCGGGATGAATCCGGACCTCGTGGACGCCCTCGTGGAAAAAGGCTACAAGGGGATCGTGATCGCCGGCACCGGCCTGGGTCATGTTAACAAGCCGCTCTATCCGGCGCTGAAGCGTGCCGTCCAATCGGGCGTTCATGTCGTGATGACCGTTCAGACCCTTTGGGGATACGCCCAGATGTACGTTTACGACACGGGCCGGGACCTGATGGACCTGGGAATCGTGCCGCTCGACAACATGCTCCCGGAAACCGCGTTGATGAAACTTTCCTGGGTATTGGGCCACACAAGTGATCACGGCGAGGTTATGCAGATGATGCGCAGCTCGATTTCTCACGAAATCACCGGGCGAGAGCCGCATAACGGGTATTTGATCATGCAGGGCGGCCTTCCCGAAACCGAGGAATACATCGCGACCCACTGGAAGTAGTTATGGGACAAAGTCCGCTTTCACTGGAAGCGTTGCTCGCGAAGCTGGGCCCGTCGGCCAGGGTCCTGGATCTCGGCTGCGGAGGAGGAACCTTCCGGTACTCCGATTACCCGGGATTGAGCATTACCGGGATTGATGAAAGTCTTCACCCGAAGGCCCTCCAGTTCCCGCCTAACGCGAAATTTATACGCGCCGGCGCTTCTTCCATCCCGGCAGCCAGTTCTTCCTTCGATCTGATAATTGTCAACTTTGCATTTGAGCATTTCCCTGACCCCGCGGCAGCCTTGATCGAGATCGAGCGTGTGGCCAGGGAACACGCCTATGTCTGGATCTCCATCCCCAATGCCGCCAGCTTCGAAGACCAACTTTATAGAAACCTGTTCGCCGGGGGAGGGCATCTCCAATCCCCATCGCTCGAGCGGTTTCTCCGATGGGTCTATCAATGCACCTGCCTGAAGCTCATCTCATTTGTGGAGATCCCCGCGGGTTTCACTTTCCTGGGGGAGAGTGAAGAACTCCGGCACCTGACTTGGGCTATTGTCGACGCCCTGAAAAAATCGGTCGCCATCGATGCCAGCGCCAGGAGCGGATTCATCTTTATACTCCGCAAGGAAACCGCAGAAGGCACCGGGTACCGCGAGTTTGCCCGCACATGCCGGAATTGCGGCACACCGGACTCCGGGACAGGCGATACCGCCACGGAGGAACCTGAAGAACCTTCGAAAGGCTGGAAATGCTCAAGCTGCGGCGCTCTCAACCGGCACCCTTCCACACTTCAGGCTATAAGTCTGGATTCCGTGGAAAAAGCGCTGCGGCTGCAGTGGCAGCGGCTGCCCGAAACACACCCTGCTGAGCTCAAAAAGATGCTCGATGAGCGGGGGCAATGGGCACAGCAGCTGCAGAAGGATGCCGAAAGGATCAGGAGCCAAAACGAAGACCTGGCCAAGGAACTGGACCAGCGAGGCCGCTGGGGTCTAAGCCTGCAGAAGGATCTGGAAACGGAGCGGGAAAATTATCGCGCGCTCTCGGAACGGAATAGGCTGGAATTGAATGAAAAGGATCACAGGATCGAAGAGGTCCAACGAGAAAATTCCAATCTGGCCCGCACCCTGGCGGAACTGCAGGCCGAATTCGACGCCCGCGGGATATGGGCACTTGAGCTTGATCGGGAACGGATCCAATTACGCGATAAGGTGGAGAACCTCGAGCGCACCCTCTCCGAAATGCGGCGTCCTCTGGGGTGGCTGCGGCACAATTGGATTCGTATGCGGCATCGATCCCGCAATCGCACGGAACCGGATTAGGGCCCGATGTTCACTTGACGAGAACTGCCACATTGGTCCGGATCCAGGAATCCGGCGATCGGCTGGCCGAATCTCGGATAGCCCTGTAACAATAAAGCCCCCGGGGCGTTTCTTGCCCAACAAATACACTTGCCGTCCTTCGCTCGTTCAACTTCCAGTTGCGGAGGATCGGCATGTACTTCCCGTTATAGCTGTAGAGGAGATCGATCGCCTCCGCTTCAAAATTCGAGAGCGTGAGGGACAATTGATCCACACCGGCGCGAATCACCTTGGCATTGACTGACAGGACCGCCCCGGAATCCTCCTGATACCCCAAGATTTCCGGATTCGGGAACACCGCATCGAAAGGCAAATTCCGGGTGAGATCCGGCTTCGGCAGAGCCAGGTCAAATTCCCCTTCATTCAGGTAAATGAAGTCCAGGAAAATCTCGGGCCCCGGCTGCAACAGGTGGATGCGAACGGTGTGGACACCGGCAGGCACATCACCCAGTCTGGTGCTGCCTACCAGCCATTCTTCGATTTTGAATCCCTCGCCGCCGGTGGGATGGAACTGCAGGGTTGAACGTCTCCTGCCGTCCATATCAACATCGGTTTCAATGGAAAAGGCGCTGGAGGTTGCGTAGCGCACCTTCAACCGCAAATCACTCAAGGTGCGCTCCGATTTCCAACTATACTCCGCGAAATCCGTGTCGCGCGTACCCCATTTGGCGCCAAGTATCTTTTGCATCGATGCCAGGTCGCGCCAGTCGACTTCCCCTCCGGAGCCGGATTCAAGGTCCTCCGCTTCCATAAAGTGGAAATAGCCGCCCAACGCCCTATAGGCATCCAATTCAGGACTCAAAATCTCACAGGTCTGATAAATTCTTTGGCCGTCGCGCTGATAAAAAGACCGAATAAATTCAGCCTGCGCGCCATAATGCGAGAGAGACCGGCGAAACAAATCCATGGTGGGGAAGGATTCAAACGGCGGGGCATGGAAAACAAAGACGTTCTCCGGATTGATCAGGTAGGGATAAATAGACTGAATCCGGGCCGATTCGGTTTCCGCGTCGAGCATGGGGACATAAGCTTCGCGCTTGAAAATCTTCTCCCCGGTGAGACCCAGCAACTGGTTGAAAAATCCCCAATCCATTAATAGATAATTGCGCCGGGGATTCTTTTCAAGATAATCCTTAAGGCGATAAATCGCATCGGACCATCTCCCTTTGCCACCGGTTATATGAAAGGTTTTCAGGTGGCCGATTCCCACCACGGTGGAAAAGCAAAGCACCGCTGCAACACATATTGCAACTGGGCCCTGGATAGCCAGGCGCGCCATCAGGGATTTCATGCCCTTTGCCCGCCGGCCCGCCGCGCAGGCAACCGCGGCGAGGAGTATTTGCGGGTACGGGTAAAGCATCATGATGTGATGCGTTCCGGTCGCCAGGGCCGTAGCCCAAATACAGCCGCTTATCAGGAGAAACAAAAGGAGAAAGAAGGCGATGAAGCGTCGTTTCCCGGCAAACAGCCACCAGCCGGCCACTGCGATTGTCGCCAATGACATTGCGAAAGCGCGTGCCGTAATTGAATTTTCCAACGGAAAAGCACTCAGAACTGCAGTGAAAATCCGGTCGAGCCCGCCGCGGCCTTCGAATCGATATACATCGACCAATTCTGCAGACGATTTCACCGGGCTGACAAAATTCCGGACGACCCCTCCATCCAGCGTCCTCCTTATAAGGCTCACGCGATGCCGCAGTGCCGCTTGCCAATCCGTGGTCGCTACCTTTTGGTCCCGCAAAGTGAGCAGGGGATGACGGATGTTGTAGACCAGCAATGGGCTGCACCCCAAAAGGAAACTGAAGACGCCGGCGGCCAGTATCGCTCCCGTGAACCGCAATCTAAATTGCCGCCAGAAACAGACCGGAACTGCAAGCCCCAGAGCCCCGACATACCAGATGAAATTGATCTTGTCGAAGAATCCGAGGCCCAGAAGGAATGAACCTGCAACAAAAGGGACCGGCCCGCCGCCGTTCAGCCAGCGCCAGAAAAGGTAGAGGGAGGTGGATTTCAAGGCGAGCATGATCGATACCGGTCCCCAATCCAACCGGTTGGAGAATATGAAGGAAGGATCTGTCGCCAGGAGGGCCAGACTGAGCAGCGCCGTGGCTCGACCCAACATCTCACGCACCGCAAGGAAGGTCATCAGCAGCGTCACAAGCCCGAGTACTATCACCGGTACGCGGGCGGTGACTGGATCGCAGCCGAAGAGGGAGAACACCGGCATATAGAGGTAGGACTTCACGGCACCGATATACCGCATCAGCATCACCGGAACCACCCAGGGTCCGATTTTCGTTTCCCATTCGAGAAACCTCCGGTGGTTCTGGTTCAAAGCCCCGTTGACGAAGAAGCTCTCGTCAAAATCAAGTCCGGGAAGGTCCAGATATGTCAGGGACATGAAAAGGTAGACAGCTACTGCCGCAGTTGCCAGAACCGTCGAAATCCGAATTTCGCGTGACAGTGCCACCTGTCGTGCCCCCATCAAACATATCACTCTAACCTTTTGTCGCTTGATCCTTCAATCCTGCTGCGCTAGAAATGGCTGGAATGATGTTCGGAATCCTGGAGTGAAGTCAGGCGACCCGTCGTTATCACGATACCGCTGAAAGGTGCCATGAAAAGCAATCTGAAGTGGATCCTGGCCCTGTTGGTGCTCACACTTCTGTTTTATTGGAAAATCGTATTCACCGGCCAATTTTCGCTTTTGACCTCCGAGGAAGCCGCCAACCAGGGCTATTCCTGGTATAACTTCGCGGCTTCCACAGTGCAGAAGGGAATGTTGCCGCTCTGGGATCCTTATGTCGCAGCCGGTCGATCCTTTGTCGGGGGCATGGAAACTGGGCTTTTCTATCCCTTGAAATGGTTGCTCTATGTATGGCCCATGGGCCCGTCAGGCCAGTTGTCGCACCGGCTTTACCAGGATTTTATCGTTCTGGCTCACTTCCTCGCAGCCTGTTTCATGTTTCTCCTGGTGAAAGACCTGGGACTAAGTTCGTTCTCCGGTCTCGTCGCCGGGCTCACCTTCGGCATGGGAGGCCTGATCGCACGCGCCCCCTGGCCGGACATGATCGACGGCGCTGTTTGGCTCCCCCTGGTGATCCTGTTCCTGACGCGCGCACTGCGATCGGAGAATCCCGGCTGCCGGATCCGGTACAGCGCCCTGTCAGGCGCAGCGCTCGGCATGGCTGTGCTCGCAGGCCGGATTCATATTGTAATGATGGATGCAATAGTGGTGATCAGCGCAGCCATCTACTACACGATCCAGACCAGTAAGGGAGAAGGACGGAGCCGTCAAGCCCTGACCGCGTGGATCAGCGCCGCAAAAATCGTCGGTATCATTGGAGTCCTATCCTTCTGCATAGGGGCGATCCAGCTTTTGCCGTCGGTGGAATTGAGCCAGAGAGCCGTGCGCTATATTGATGCAGCCGCACCGGCCGCCGCATCCGAGAGAATCCCCTATCTTGATCTCAAAGAAGACCTGTGGCCGAGGGGTTTGTTCACGGCCATTTTCTTCGCCGCCTTCCCGGGTAGCACCTATGGCGGGGAGGGATTCGGCATTTACGTCGGCGTGATGCCGTTTATCCTGATGATCGTTGGGGTGCGGCGCAACTGGGATAATCCCTGGGTACGCTATCTGGCGGGGCTCGCGGTCGCCGCATTCACCTATGCGCTCGGCTCCTATTCACTGGTCCACGGCCTCGCCTATATTCTGGTGCCTTATCTCTGGATAGCCCGTGGCGCGTCCAGGTTCATCTACATCAGCCAGTTTGCCATCGCAGTCCTCGCCGCCTTTGGTTCGGAAACTCTTTTTGTCCGGAGGGAAGGAGCCCAGAAATTTCACCACCCTGATCCGGATCATGAAATGGGGGGTCGCAGTTATGGCGCTGCCGATGCTCAGTGCAGCCATGACAGGCAAACCTGAGCTCAACGAGTGGATCAGTCTGTCATTTCTTGTCATAGTGGGCGCGTCGGCACTTTTTTGTTACGTCGTTCGCGGACACGTCTCGCGGTCCACGAAGTTCCTGGCTGTTTTCATCATCCTGTTCGACCTCAGTGCATTCTGCTGGATAATCCAGAACCGGGCGCAGGAGCAGAAGGTGGGCCGGGATCACCTGCAGAACCTGATGAACTGCAAGGAGCTTGCAGGATATCTACAATCCCGGAAGGGGCTTTTCCGCGTTAACTTCGAGAGCGACTATTCGCCGAACCTGGGCGACATGTACGGCGTGCAAATCATCCAGAGCAGAATGGCGACCGAACTCAAGGACCTCCGGGATTTCAGGGGATCTGCACCGCGAAGCCTCGACCAACTGAATGTCCGGTACCTCGTCAGCGCAAAGCCGCTCGAAGGCCGCACTCCCGTTTACGCGGATCGTTTTTGGCTGGCTTACGAAAATCCGGACTATCTCCCGCGTGCCTGGCTGGTGCACAAAACCGCTGTCGTTTTAAGACCGGACTTGGCCATCCCCCGAATGAGAGAGCCGGATTTCGATCCCCGGCACCTGGCGGTTCTTGACCATACGCTTCCGGCAGAATTACAGGAAAACAGTGAAGGAAAGCCGGAAGAAGTGGAGGTTGTGAACTTCGAGGTTGACCGGCTCGAAATAAAGGTAAACGCCGCATCGAGAGCCATGATGGTTCTGAGTGAAGTCGACTACCCCGGATGGAAAGCCGAAGTTAATGGGAGCTCGGTTCCGATCCACAAAGTAAATGGTCTTCTGAAGGGGATTGTGGTTCCCGCCGGAATAAGCAGGGTTGAGCTGCGCTATAAACCGACATCTGTCATTCTTGGAGCGATTTTAACCTTGGCCGGATTCGCCCTCTGCGGCAGCCTGGCTGCATGGAAAAGACGGTGAACCACAAAAGCAAAGCCATAAGGATATATCAGCAAGAATTATCCCGGGCACGCGGCATTAGGAATTTTGCGATCGTGAAAGGCTTCGTGGTTCAGAACATTCATTGGTAGTGTCCGTCGTATGGGAAAGTTTTTATTCCTGCGGGCGGATGTAATCGGACAGATCGAGAACCTTGTAGAGCCGCTCACGCGCCTGATCCGGGAGGGCGGGGTCGGGCAGGCTTTTATAGATGGAAATGGTTTTGCAGTAAGAGTCGACTACAACGCGGCAATTCCTGCAGCCTCCCATATGATGCTTGATTTCGGCGCAAAGTTCAGCGGAGGCCTCGTCGTCGAGGAATTCCGATAGGCTATTCAAGAGTTCCTTGCAGTTCACGTTCATACTTTCAATCGTCCGCCTGCATTTGCGGAGGCCAGATAAGAGGACAGGCTCTCCCGCAGTTTCATCCTCGCCCGGTGCAGCCGGGTCTTTACCAGATCTTCTGAGATTCCCAGGGTCTCGCCGGTTTCCAGAGTCGGCAGGTTTTCGAGTTCTCTCAAAACGAACACCGAACGAAGTTTTTCGGGCAGATCCCCGATAGCTTTCTCAAGTTCCTGCCTCAACTCCGCTTTGGCGAGTTCATCGTAAGGAATTCCGCTCCAGTCAAACAGCTGAGGGGGAACGGATCCCCCATCCTCCGGATCGCTGGCTTCTTCTACTGAAACGAATTCAGGCTTATACCGCCTCAGCTTCCCGAGTGCCGCGTTGTAGGCAATCCTGTAAAGCCAGGTTCGCAATTCCGACCTGCCGTCAAATCGGTCGATTCCTTTGAAAGCATTGAGGAAGGTTTCCTGCATCACATCTTCCGCATCGGCCTGGTCACGCATGAGCCTGAGCGCCAATCGATATACGCCCGGGGCATACCGCCGCACACAATCTTCACAGGCGCTCTTGTCCCCGGCCCGTATGCGCGAGAGAATGGATTGTTCGCTTTGGCTGTCATTCATAATATTAGATGCAGCATACTGCCTCTGGTGGCATAACATTTTATGCGAGCACAATGTTTTTGTCACCTTTTACAGATTTCGGACATCTAAAGGCTCGAAATTAGTCCGGAGGAATGATCCTGATGAAAGAACCGATGCACGTAGCCGATGATAATTTTGAAAAAACCGTTATCCAATCTGCCGTTCCGGTGCTGGTTGATTTCTGGGCCCCGTGGTGCGCTCCTTGCCGGATGGTAGCGCCAACCCTTGATAAAATTGCCGATGAATATGAGGGCCGCCTGCTGGTGGCAAAGGTCAACACCGATGAAAATCAGCGATGGGCAACCCATTACCGCGTAAGTGGAATTCCGACAATGCTCTTCATTTCGGGCGGCAAGGTTTTTCACGAACAGGTTGGTGCGGCGTCCTACCAGGCTTTGAAACAGATGGTCGATCATTTCCTTGCAACGGCCGGACCAGCCACTGCGGCTGTTCACCAGAACTGAGAGCCCGACCATGCCAATCTTTGAGTTTTCATGTCTTGACTGCGGCGTGGAATTTGAAAAGCTGCTGCGCAAGGCCGGCGTGATTTCCGAAGTTGCCTGCCCCATCTGCAAGAGCCAGAATATCGAGGAGAAAATCTCCGCTTTTTCCTCTATTGGAATGGGTGGATCATCCGGCGGCGGATCCTGCGCGCCTAGCGGCGGCTGAAGCTGGAGATGATATGGCCAGCCGTGAGCCGGCCCATCGAATAGTCTAAACAGCCTTCAGCACGGTAATCAGGTACCCGCCTTTGTTGTCTCGTGGATCGCCGCTTTGTTCGTATACATCCTGCACAACGCCCGAGCGGAAATAGGAAGACGCCGTTACGCGGAACCACGGGTGGGTTCGGCTGCCGAATACGGGCATTTCCAGAGAGCCCTCCTCGAAAGACACACGCAATAGCTCCAGGCGGGATAGCTCATGCCTTTTTGCCCGCGCATATTCGATCCTTGCACAAAAGCCGCCGCGCCGGAGCATTTGCCTGAGATGGCGTGATATCAGCCTCCCCCGGATCAGGTTGTATTTGAGAGTTGCGGCATCTTCCTGCTCGTCCTCGCTTTCAGGATCCAGGGCACGCGAGAGAAATTCGGCCAAATCGGAGCTGCCCGGATCCGACAACCGGCCTTTTCCGGCCTTGGCCGCCTGCAGCCGAAGGCCGACTTTCACCCGGGCTCCGCCCGACCCATCGCCCGGCAGTCCCTGGTACGGAACCATGTTGGGAAAAGCAAACACGACCAGATCAGCACAGATTCCGAGATCGAAGTCAGGCAATGGAATTTCCAACAAGGAAACCCTCTCACGCAAAGCCTGAGAATAGCGGCTCCATTGCTCCCGCGCTGCATCCAGCAAATAGGCAGAGCCATCCAGGCCGGTCAATCTTGAACCCGGGAAACGAGATGCAAGCCTGAAAAGCAGATTCCCGGAGCCGCAGGCAAAATCTACGATATGTCTCGGATCTGCTGGAAGGGACTGGCGCAAGTAATCTGCGATTCGCCTGTAAGCCCTCTGGTGGCAAGAATTATGGCTCCGCTCCAACCACCACGCACCCAGTTTGTGATTATAGGCAAAACCCTGCTTGGGGACAAAATCCCCGGATCTCAAATCTGATGGGGCCCGCGGCTTTTCATTTTTCACAATAGCTCACCCGGATTTCTTTATCACAGATCCGATCTGGTGATGTACACGAATTGGGGGGGTGAAGTACTCTTTATGGAATGAGCGCCGAAGTGCGGCACCTGGTCCTGCGTTCACAGAGCGGGGATATTGACGCCTTTTCAGAACTCGTTGAAATTCAATGGGTCCGCCTGGTTGCATTTGCACGCTCGGTCTCAGGAGAGCGGGATGCGGAAGATATCGTCCAGGAGGGGTTGCTCAAGGCCTGGAAAAAGATCGGGAGCCTCCGGGATCCCGATGCATTTCAGACCTGGATGTTACGCATCATCTCCCGGAGGTGCTTTTCCAGGTTTCGCCGCCTGCGGGCCTGGGTGCCCATCGAGACAGTGGTAGAGCCGGCTGACCCGCGAAATGCCGGAGAGATCGAGTCGATAGATGTCGAGAGCCTGCTGGCACACTTGCCGCGCCGCCAGCGGGCAGTCATGCATTTGACGGTCGTGGAAGGAATGAGCGACAGTGAAATCGCCATTGCACTATTGATTTCCGCAGCATCGGTTCGGTCGCACCGTCGCAGGGCCCGCGAGACCCTGAACAAAATGTTGCGGCCCGGAAACGCGGCCTAGGAGGAAAGGATGACCCAGTCCGACAATAAGAGCTCTGAGGAGCGATTCGACTTGGCCTTGAAGGCTTTTGCCGCGCGGACGCCTCAGAGGGCTCCGGCTCAGGCCGCAGCAAGCATCGTGCGGCAGATCCGCCAACGCCCCCAATACCGGATTACAGACTGGGGTTTGACCGTGGCAGCGGCATGCTTGCTTGCCGCGGTTGGAACCACCTTTCTCTGGAAAGCACCAAGGGACCTACCAAACGATTCCAATCGCCTCTATGCCAGCGCACAGCCGCTCAGCCCAGGAGAAGTGCTTCTCTGGATTGATGAAGAAACTCCACTTTACATGACCTTTCAGCCGCCCGAGGGCAATTCGGAAAAAGGAGAAAAACCATGAAGCGGCGAACATTGGTTTGGCTGGCACTGGGAATGATCGGCTTCGCCTGCCAGATCGCGGCAGGACAAAGCAGCCATTCAACGGATGACATTGTCATCACAGACTTTGCGATTCTGATTGGCTTCCCGGCTGCAGACCAGCCTGAATCCGGCAGAGTCCTCCTGGTGCCTGGGACCCTGATCCCTCTGCAAGGGGACGGAAGTGATTCGACCGCTTCCAGCAAAGCAGCGCTGGACAAAAGCCTTGCCTTCACCCGGGCTGTCGACAAACTTTGGAATACATTCCGCCTCGATCCCTCCCGTCAATTGCAGAAAGGGAAACATACCGAGGCGCGAGTCGGAGAACCCATCCCTCTTCCCGAAATCGAAAACGCGAATGTGAAGATTACCGCCACGCTGACCGGAAGCACATCCACTGTCGCCACGTATCGAGTCCAGTTCAAGCAGGGAGACAAAATACTCGCAGATTCTACTGCTCCGGTTACTCGCGGGGGAAGAGCGGTCGTCGGCGGAACGGATGGAGTTCAAGCTCCCTACATCTTCGTCTTTATCGAAGCGGAAGTACCGGAGGAAGGCAGGCCTGGAATTATCCGCCCCAGCAAAAACAGAGATATCACAGAACCCGTCGCCGTCAAGCAGGTCCCGCCACAATACCCGGAGGAAGCTAGGAAAAACGGCATTAGCGGAGTCGTCGTACTTGACCTCACTATCGATGCGAACGGAAATGTGGGAGAGGTCATACCGGTTGAGTACGCCGACAAATCCCTTACCGCGTCAGCCATCGAAGCGGTGAAACAATGGTCCTTCAGCCCTGCGCGCAATTCGCGGGGAGAGGCAATTAAGGTCCGGATAAGCATCACCATAAATTTCCGGCTGAAATAAAACTAACGAACGTACACGAATCCCTCCCCGGCAGGGCTCTATCCGATGAGGAGTTCCTGACAGCCCGAAACTATGAATTCACCGGATCAAGGGAGAGGATAAATATGAGGCGATTTCTGATTTTTGCGGCAGTAATTCTGATAGCCTGTACGGGAGCTTGGGCCGTTCAGGATGGCGCCAAAGTAACCGGCAAGGCCGATGGTAAGGCTCCTAAAGTCGAAGATGTAACTAAACCGGTAGTATTGACACAGGTCCAGCCGAAATACCCGGAGGAGGCCAGAAAGAAGGGTATACAGGGCGTCATCAAAGTAGAAGCCACAGTCGGCAAAGAAGGGAACGTGATAGAAGCCGTGGCCGTCGATCCACTGGACCCGGAACTGGCACAGTCCGCCGTCGAGGCCGTAAAGCAGTGGAAATTCAAACCGGCCACTGACAAAAAGGGGAAGCCTGTCCAAGTAAAAATGACCGTTAGCATTAACTTCAAGCTTCAATAGGATCCACACCCGATATTAAATTAAATCAAATAATTGGGCCGATGCGGGCTGCAATCCCCGGCACTCGGCCCATTCGCTTTTGTACCGGTTAGCAGGTCCATCCAATTCTGTCGCGTGCCATTTTCCCCATCCATCTGAAAGTTCAGACGACACCCAGCGCCGATTCCTTGAGGTCTGCCTTCCCAGACATCTTTTTAATCAAAAAGCGAGAGCAATTTTCATCAGATTATGAGAAAATCAGCAGTTTTTCCGGGAAGAATCTCAGACAGATGCGGCCCGGCGGTCAGCCACCATCATTTAGAGGCAACCATGCACCAAGGACTGGATAAGGAAACTCTGGATTTGACGCTTGATGCCATCAAAGAATTTACCGATGCGCAGCTGCCCGAAAAAAAGCTGCTCGAACTCGATCATACCGATGAGTTTCCCGTGGAAGTTGTGCGCGACATGTGCGGTCCGGGTCTCGGCATCCAGCTGATATTCATTCCCGAAGAATTCGAGGGAATGGGCGGTGGTGCATTTGATGTCTACCGCGTTTGCGAGGTAATGGCTCGAGTGGACCTCGGCGTTTCCACGGGTGTCCTGGCCACCTTTCTGGGAAGCGACCCGATCCTGTTCGGCGGTACTCACGAGCAGAAAAAGCTTTGGCTCACACGAATCGCACGCGAGGGGCTGCTGATGGCCTACGGCGCAACCGAGCCCGAAGCAGGCAGCGACCTTGGAGCGTTGCGAACAACCGCCACGCCGGTTGAGAAAGACGGCCAGGTCGTCGGCTATCGGATCAACGGCAACAAACAGTGGATCAGCAACGGCGGCTATGCCGACCTTTACAGCGTATTGGCGCAGGCGCCCGGAGGCCCCAGCTGGTTCGTCGTGGAACGGGGAACTCAGGGGCTCAGCAACGGGAAACCGGAAGACAAGCACGGAATCCGGGCCAGCAACACGGCGGCGGTAATCCTGCAGGACGTGTACGTCGACGCCGACCGCCTGCTCGGCCTGAAGGAGGGCCAGGGACTCTTCCAGGCTCAGTTGGTTTTCGGCTATACGCGGTTGATGGTAGCGGCCTTCGGTCTGGGCGCGGGCTGGGCAGCCCTCGATCGCGCGATCCCCTACTCGCAGGGGAGAATACAAGGCGGCGCGCCGCTGTCTGAGAAGCAGGGGTACACGCACAAGCTGATCGTGCCGCATGCCGTGCGTCTCGAGGCGAGCCGCGCCTATATTGAAGAAACAGCGGAGCGTATCGACAGCGGCGATGGAAATCTGAACACGGAAGGGGCAATTTCGAAGTACCTGGCAACCGAGGCTGGCAACATGGCTGCCGATGCGAGCATCCAAGCCCTGGGCGGCTACGGTTACACCCGCGAGTACATCGTGGAGAAGATCAAGCGCGATGCCCGCATCACAACGATCTATGAAGGGACCTCGGAGATCATGGAGATGACGATCTCCCGTGACCGCTGGCAGCTGCACCTTAAAACCAAGGGGCAGTACTATCACGACCAAGCTCGGCAGATGGAGTCTCTGGATGCCAAAAATCCGCAGGTCGGCGCCGATATCGTAGCTCTTGCGCTTCATGCACTGGCAGAACTGCTGGAAGCAGCACGAATTCACCGCTTGACCCGCCACCAGCACATACTTTTCCGCATCGGGGAATGGATCGCCTACGCAGAATCAGCCGGCGCGTTGGCCAAGCGGGCCGCTCGAGCGGCGGAGGGCACTTTGAATCCAAAGGCGCATCTGCGCTTCCCTGCCACTGCGCTAGCCGCCTTCAGCCGGATTTTTGCGCGTGAAGCCGCCGCAAAGGTTGCCGGTGAAGGAATCCGCTGGCTGCAAGCGACAGCTACCGGCACCGAAATCGAGGCCATGGGCCTGGATCGCAAAATCGCATTGGCGGCAATTCAAAAAGCCCAGGCAGGGTTGATTGGCGATATGGACTACGCAGCGGACGTGCTTTACGGCCGCACACGGTCATAACCACGTTTTTAAGGAACCACCGGAGGCTGGTCCCGGCCGGCGAAGGCGGGATCTGCCTGTCCCACGCCTCAAATGCTCACATCATTCAGGTGGGATTTCCTTGAGCAGGAGACATTTTTAGGAGCGGCAACAATGAAAGTTCAGGCAAGCAAAGCGGTTGCGATCGTCGGGGTGGGTGCAGTTTTGCCCGATGCCCCCGATGCGCAGAGATTCTGGCAGAACATTCAGGAGGCACGCTACAGCATCACCGATGTCACGGCGGACCGCTGGGATCCGGCCTCCTATTACGATCCGGATCCAAAGGCTCCCGACATGTCCTATTCCAAGATCGGCGGATGGGTGCGCGATTGGGAATGGGACCCCTTGAAGTGGAAGATGCCCATTCCTCCGCGAGTGAGCCTGGCCATGGATCTGACCCAGAAATGGGCCGTTGTCTGTGCTCGCGAAACCCTCGCCGACTTCGGCTATCCCTCCCGCCCGCTGAACGCGGAAAGAACAGCTGTCATCCTGGGCAACGCCATGTCGGGGGACCAGCACCTCTACTCTGCCGCCCGCATCCTCTTCCCGGAATACGCCGAGGAACTCAGAAAAGCTCCGGGCTTTTCCGCACTGCCCGCGGAGTTGCGAGAACAGATCATAGCCCAGCTAAAAGCCGGATTCGGCCGGCGCATGCCGGAAATCAACGAAGATACGATGCCCGGCGAACTCGCCAACATCATCGCGGGGCGAATCGCGGCGCTCTACGACTTCAAAGGACCCAACTACGTGGCCGATGCTGCCTGTGCATCAGCCATGGCCGCCATGAGTGCCGCGGTTGAAGGCCTGGAAGATTTCGCTTATGACGCCGTACTGACCGGCGGAATCGACGCCAACATGAGCCCGTCGACCTTCGTGAAATTCTGCAAGATCGGCGCGCTCTCGGCAACCGGTACCCGGCCCTTCGCCGAAGGGGCAGACGGCTTTGTCATGGGCGAAGGTGCAGCAACCTTCCTGCTCAAGCGGCTGGCGGATGCCGAGCGCGACGGAGACAAAATCTATGCTGTAATACGAGCCCTTGGAGGTTCCAGCGACGGCAAAGGCAAAGGGATTACAGCCCCGAATCCGATTGGACAGAAGCTCGCCGTAAAGCGCGCCTGGCAGGCGGCTGGTTTCGCCCCTTCGGCGGGCGACCTGATCGAGGGTCACGGCACTTCCACCAAAGTCGGCGATGTAGTCGAGGTAACGAGCCTGTCGGAAGTGTTTTCCGATTTCGGGCTCCCCGCAAGATCCCTCGCCCTGGGATCGGTGAAATCCAATATCGGTCATCTCAAGGGAGCGGCGGGCGCTGCGGGAATCCTGAAGGCCACCCTCGCCTTGCATGCCAAAATGCTGCCTCCCAGCCTGAACTTTCGGCGGCCCAATCCGGACATCGATTTCAGCAAGGGCCCATTTTACGTCAATACAGAACTCAAGCCCTGGAACACCCCGGCAGCCGGCATTCGCCGGGCCGGTGTCAGCGCCTTTGGATTCGGTGGAACAAATTTTCATACGGTCCTGGAAGAATACATCCCGGGCAGAATCAAGGCTGAAATTAGATCGACCATTTCCGTACCTGAGATGACATGGGGATCCCCCTCCAAGCCTGCGGTAAAAGCCCCACTGCGCGGCGCCCTTGTCATCGGCGATTCCAACCTTGGCGCGATTGCGAACCGTCTCAAGGCGGTAATGCACAGCGCCGCCTCAGGCAGCGCTCCGGCGCCCTCCGCGCCCGCGGAAAGCGACCTCCGTGCGGCGGTACGCATCGCCATCGATTATGAGAACGCGGCCGACCTGGTCGACAAGGCCGCCAAAACACTCAAAGCCATCGATGAAAATCAGCCTGGACGATGGAAAGCATTGCGCCCCAAGGGCATTTTCCTGGGGCAAGGGCCGGCCCCCAAAGTGGCCTTCCTTTTCACCGGGCAGGGCTCACAATACGTCAACATGGTCAAGGGGCTGCGTGCTTCCGAACCGGTCGTGAAATCCGCCTTTGACGAGGCCGACCAAGTCATGACACCGCTCCTGGGCAAACCGCTCAGCCAGTGCATTTACCTGGACAAGTCGGATGAGAAAGCCCTGGCGGCTGCCGAGGAAGGATTGAAACAAACCGCGATAACACAGCCGGCCGTGCTGGCCACTGAAACCTCTCTGGCGCGACTGCTCGGTGAATACGGCATTGCACCCGATATGGTGATGGGACACAGCCTTGGGGAGTATGGCGCCCTGGTGGCTGCCGGAGCTCTCGGATTTAGCGAGGCACTCCGCGCCGTCAGCGCCCGCGGTTACGAAATGACACGTGTCGCACTCGACGACAATGGTTTGATGGCCGCCGTCTTCGGTCCCGTGGGAGAAGTCGAAAAAATACTGGCCAAAATCGATGGATATGTCGTGGTGGCCAATATCAACAGTTCAAAGGAAGCCGTAATCGGCGGTTCCACCAAAGCCGTCCACCTGGCCATAGAAGCGCTGCGGGAAGCCGGCTTCCGGGCCCAGCAGCTCCAGGTCAGCCACGCCTTTCATACCAGAATTGTCGCGCCGGCGGGAGAGGGACTGGAAAAGGTGCTCTCCGGGATGAATATGAAGCCGCCAGCCATTCCCATCATTTCCAATGTAAGCGGGGAGTTCTACCCGATGGGGCCGGACGTAGTGCCTGAAATGATTCGCCTGCTGGGTCAACAGGTTTCTTCGCCGGTTCAGTTTGTCAACGGGCTCAACACCTTGTACGCGGCCGGGGCCAGGGTATTCGTGGAAGTGGGTCCCAAGCGCGTTCTTTACGGATTCGTGGAAGATGTGTTGGGCCATCGCGAAGGGGTGGTGCCGCTCTTCACCAACCATCCCCGGATCGGTGAAGCAGCCTCGGTGAATCTGGCATTGTGCGGCCTCTACGCCGCGGGGCTTGGCGTCGGCATCGTGAAGGAGGAAGAGGCCAAGCAATCAGTCATCGCCCCGGCGCCCGCCGCTCCTGCATCCCGGATTTCACCGCCTGTTCCGCCGCCGGCACTGGTTCCAGCCGGACAGTCAACCACCGCCGCAGGGAAACCGGCGTCGGAAGACCGCTATGTTCAACTTGGACGTCTTTTTTCAGACTTCCTCGATCGCAGCTTTCAGGTTTATTCCCGCGGGCAGTCGGCACCGCCGCCGGCGCATGTGGTCATTACCGGAGCCTCCCTCGGCCTGCCGGGTGTCGAACGCGTGTTCGATGATTCGAATGTCGAGCGCATCCTGCGGGGGGATAACTTTATCGGTCAAATCCCCGAAAGACTGCGTCGCGCGATGGTAGAGAAAAATATCACGCGGCTGGTCAAAACTGGGAGTGGCGAGGGAAGATTCGAAACCATAGAAAATGCGGACGAGGTGATCAAGCTGGCTGCCCGCGCCGGTGACTACGATCTCGTGCGGGATTTCGGCTTCCCGGAAGATCGTATGGCAGCTCTTGACCATGTCACCCGCCTGGCCATTGCCGCGGGCATCGACGCACTGCGCGACGCTGGAATCCCGCTGGTAATGCGCTACAAAACCACCACCAAGGGCACTACACTGCCTGACCGCTGGATGCTGCCTGAGGAATTGAGGGATGACACCGGCGTGCTCTTCGGATCGGCCTTCCCCGGCTATGATTCCCTGGTGGAAATCATGACCCACTTTTACCAGGACCGGATCCGCAAGGAACGGCTCGAAGAGCTGGAAAGTCTTCGAACCAAAACGCAGCAGAATGTCCAGGCCGGAAACACCGCAATCGAGGAAGTTGACCGTCGTATCTCAGCCCTGCGGGCGGAAATAAAGCAGAATCCATTCACTTTCGACCGGCGGTTCCTCTTCCGTGTCCTGTCGATGGGACATTCGCAGTTCGCGGAATACATTGGGGCCCGGGGCCCGAACACCGCAATCAACAGCGCATGTGCCTCGGGCACACAAGCCGTCTCGATAGCCAAAGATTGGATCCAATCCGGACGCTGCCGGAGGGTAATTGTGATCACCGCAGACGACATCACCTCCGACAACATGATGGAATGGTGGGGTTCGGGCTTCCTGGCGTCCGGGGCTGCCGCAACCGATGATGTGGTCGAAAACGCCGCGATCCCGTTCGACCGAAGGCGTCACGGTCTCTTGATCGGCATGGGTAGCGCCGCCATGGTGATTGAAAGCGCCGACGCTGCCGGTGAGCGGGGAATTCAGCCGATCTGCGAGGTGCTGAGCACTGCTACGGCCAACAGCGCTTTCCACGGAACCCGCCTGGACGTCAGCCATATCTGCAAGGTTATGGAAAAACTGGTCGCGGACGCGGAAGCACAATGGGGCGTCAACCGCTTCGATATCGCCCGGGAGATGGTCTTCGTGTCGCACGAGACCTATACCCCGGCTCGCGGCGGCTCGGCATCGGCCGAGGTCTTTGCCCTGCGAGAGATCTTCAAAGATTCCGCAGCGCAGATTGTCATCGCCAATACCAAGGGAGCGACCGGGCATCCCATGGGAGTCGGGATAGAAGACGTCGTAGCGATAAAAATCCTGGAGACGGGAATTGTCCCGCCCGTTCCGAATTTCAGGGAAGTCGATCCTGAACTGGGTCCGCTGAACCTTTCCAAGGGCGGCTCCTACCCAATTCAATACGCGCTCAGGCTAGGAGCGGGCTTCGGCTCGCAGATCAGCATGACGCTGACCCGCTGGATTCCGACACCAGACGGGCATCACCAGGCCCCCAGCGCTTTGGGGTTCAACTACCGGATCATTGATCCGGTTGCATGGAGGACCTGGCTCGCCAGGATTACCGGTGTGACCGCTCCAGAACTGGAAGTCTCCCAACGCACTTTGAGAATCAAGGATACGAATCTGCGCGCGCGGAGCGGCGAAGCAGCGCCCGCAGCTCTACCGGCAGCGCCGCGACCGGCGCAGCCTCAAGCCGCCGCCAGGATCACAACTCAACCTGAAGCGAAACCGGCAAGCAGCCCGGCCGCCCCGGCGCCTCAAACACCCAAGCGGGATGAGGTTCAGGTGCGGGTCATGCAGATCATCGCGGAGAAGACGGGCTATCCTACCGACATGCTCGACATGGATCTCGACCTCGAAGCCGACCTCGGCATCGATACGGTCAAACAGGCCGAGATGTTCGCCGCTATCCGCGCCGCCTACGACATTCCGCGCGACGACAATCTCAAGCTGCGCGATTTCCCGACGCTCGCGCACGCCGTGAAGTTCGTCTACGACCGGCGTCCCGATCTCGCCCCCGCCAAGGCCCAGGCTGCAGCTGCGCCCATGCAGGCGCCAGTTGTGGCGGTACCTGCGCCAATGTCGGCGGCTTCCGCTGCGCTTTCGGACGGCGTCAAAGAAAAGGTCATGGCGATCATTGCCGAAAAGACCGGCTACCCGACCGACATGCTCGACATGGATCTCGACCTCGAAGCCGACCTCGGCATCGATACGGTCAAACAGGCCGAGATGTTCGCTGCCATCCGCGCCGCCTACGACATCCCACGGGACGACAATCTTAAGCTGCGCGATTTCCCGACGCTCGCGCACGCCGTGAAATTCGTCTACGACCGGCGTCCCGATCTCGCCCCCGTTCAGAGCCAGGCGGCTGCAGCCCCTCCTCAGGTTCCGGTCGTTACGGGACCTGTGATGGCGGCTGCGGCTCTCTCCCCGGTTTCGGACGGCGTCAAAGAGAAAGTCATGGCGATCATTGCCGAAAAGACCGGCTACCCGACTGACATGCTCGACATGGATCTCGACCTCGAAGCCGACCTCGGCATCGATACGGTCAAACAGGCCGAGATGTTCGCCGCCATCCGCGCCGCATACGATATCCCACGGGACGACAATCTCAAGCTGCGCGACTTCCCTACTCTCGCTCATGCGATTCAATTCGTCTTCGACCACAGGCCGGATTTGAAACCGGTGGAATCCGCCGTCCCGGCATCTGTAACACAGGCTGTTCCAATCCCGGCGCCAACGGCTGAAGAAAGTGCCGATGCCGTCAGGGAAAAGGTGCTCCAGATCATTGCCGAAAAGACCGGCTACCCCACCGACATGCTGGATCTGGACCTCGACCTCGAAGCGGATCTAGGAGTCGACACCGTCAAGCAGGCAGAAATGTTCGCTGCCATCCGCGCCGCGTATGATATCCCGCGCGACGACAATATGAAGCTGCGTGACTTCCCTACTCTCGCGCACGCCATCCAGTTCGTTTACAGCCGCAGGCCCGACCTGAAACAGGGCCCGACTGCGGCACAGGGAACCGAAACAGAGGCGGCTGCAGCAACTGCCGCCGCCCCGGCCATTGCGGTTGCGGCTAGCCTTGAAGCGGCAGATTCGGTCCCGCGGCGCGTGCCTGCTCCCAGGCTCCGCCCTGCGATCGAGTTCTGCAAGAAGACCGGCGTCAGCCTGGGACCCGGAAGCCGGATCGTCATTATGAGTGATCTTGGCGGTGTCGCTAAAGCGCTCGCAGCTCACATGGAAGGTATCGGCGCCCAGTGCTTGATAATCAGCGATGCCCCGGAAGCGGAAGTTCTCCGGCAGCGCCTTGAGGCCTGGAAGTCGGAAGGGCCCATCCAGGGCGTATATTGGCTGCCCGCCCTTGATCCGGAAACGCCGGTTTCTTCCATGATCCTCGCAGACTGGCGCGAGGCAACTCGTGTGCGCGTAAAGCTGCTCTTCACCGCCATGAAGACTCTTTATGCTGAGCTGGACCAGCCAGGGGCATTCCTAGTCTCCGCCACACGTCTCGGCGGATTGCACGGCTACGACGAATCCGGCGCCTTCGCTCCACTAGGCGGCGGCGTGACCGGTTTCACCAAAACCATCAAACGCGAAAAGCGGGAAGTCCTGGTTAAAGCGGTCGACTTCGAGGCTGGCGCCTCGGCTGCAGCAATCGCCGGCAGCCTGGTTGAGGAAACGCTGGCAGATCCTGGCGCCGTCGAAATCGGTTACCGTGACGGCATGCGCTGGACCATCGGACTGGCTGAAAAACCGGCTGCCGATGGAAATCCTGGCATGATTCTTGGTAAGGAAACTGTTTTCGTCATTACCGGCGCAGCGGGCAGCATCGTGTCAGCCATCACAGCCGACCTGGCTGCTGCCTCCGGCGGAACCTTCCACCTGCTGGACCTGGTGCCGTCTCCGGATCCTGCAAGCCACGATCTGCAGCGGTTCGCAGTCGACAAAGAGGGCCTCAAAAGGGACATTTTCGAGCGCCTTAAAGCCCGCGGCGAACGAGCAACGCCGGCGATGGTGGAGAAAGAAATGGCCGGGCTCGAGAGGTCGCGTGCGGCCATGGACGCTATCGAAGCTGTCCAGAATGCCGGCGGCACGGCGCATTATTACAGTGTCAACCTGCTGCAGGCCGGCGCGGTAGCCGAAGTCATGCGCCAGGTTTCCGAAAGAAGCGGGCGTGTGGATGTTCTGCTGCACGCAGCGGGATTGGAAATCAGTCATTTTCTGCCCGATAAGAAAACTTCGGAATTCGACCTGGTCTTCGATGTCAAGTCGGACGGCTGGTTTAACCTCGTATCCAACCTCGGCAGCATGCCGCTCGGCGCCGCGGTAGTTTTTAGTTCCATCGCGGGTCGGTTCGGCAACGGCGGACAAACCGATTACAGCTCGGCCAACGATCTTCTTTGCAAGCAGATCTCAAGCTTCAGGACAACACGGCCTGAGACCCGCGGCATCGCCATCGACTGGACGGCGTGGGGAGGGATCGGCATGGCGGTGCGCGGGTCGATCCCGACGGTTCTGAAGCAGGCTGGCATCGACATGCTGCCCCCTGAAGCAGGCATTCCTACCGTCCGGCGTGAATTGACAGCCGGAGGAACCCGGGGCGAACTGGTAGTCGCCCAGGGTCTCGGCTTGATGCTCAAGGACTTTGACGAGCACGGCGGCCTGGACCTGGCGGAAGGCGGAAAACTCTCCCATCGGCTGAAAGAAGCCGGCATCATGACTGGCCGCGTAACCGGAATGGGACTTTATAGCGGGCTGACCATTGAGACGGTTTTAGATCCGGCGGAGCAACCCTTCCTCTTCGACCACAAGATCGGCGGGACACCCGTCCTGCCGGGAGTTATGGGAGTCGAGGCTCTGGCGGAAGTTGCCGGACTTCTTTTCCCCGATCGGCAGATAGGATCGATTGAGAGCGTTGCTTTCAATTCGCCCTTCAAATTCTATCGCGGCCAGTCGAGAACGGTAACACTTCAGGCGGAGTTTTCAGTCTTGGACCATGATGTTGTTGTGGATTGCAGGCTGATCGGCACCCGCCTGTTACACGGTCAAACCCAGCCTGAGATCACAATCCATTTTACCGGACGGGTTCTCCTGGTGGAGAAAATGGCGGCCGCGAAGAAACGAAGAAAATCGGCCGCGCCCGGCGACAGCAACCCCGTTGGTTCGAGCGATATCTATAAACTCTATTTTCACGGACCGGCCTACCAGGTGCTCGAAAGCTCATGGCGCGCAGGAGACGAAGTGGTAGGGCTCTATTCCGATTGCCTGCCGGCCAATCATGTCCCGGCGGACCGGCCGACGCTCGTATCGCCGCGTCTAATCGAGCTTTGCTTTCAAACAGCAGGGATGTGGGAAATGGCCGTACGCGCGAAAATGGGCCTACCCTACCGGATTGGAACGGTGGTGATATTCCGGGGCGAAGAAACCGCCAAAACGAGGCTTCAGGCTTTTGTGAAGCCGAATGCGGACGGCAGCTACGATGCTCAGGTTGCCGATGAAAAGGGCAACATCTATATCTCTTTGACCGGTTATCGCACCATGGAATTGCCGGATCCAATCGACACCGCAATTCTTCAGCCTCTGAAAGAGGCGATTGCGAGGTGATTTGTCGGGCTGCATCGCCGCATGCGCCCTCAGGATCTAGAATGAATTGCAGCGACATACCTGACCGGATTCACTGGTTGACCCAGGAACAAATTGACATTCCCGGGAACGACACCTGGTTATCGCGGGCCGAGCGCGAACGGTCAGCCCTCTTCCGTTTTGCGAAGCGCCGCAACGACTGGCTGCTCGGCCGATGGACTGCTAAAAAGCTGGTGTCGGCAGTCCTGGGGATCTCCCCTCTGGAGATATCTTCAATCGAAATTATCGCGGCGTCCGACGGTGCTCCGGAGGTTTGGATCCAGGGCGAACCTGCACCGGCCGTGCTTTCCATCAGCCACAGCGAGGGCATGGCCTTTTGTGCCGTGACCGCCAAAAGCATCGCCCTGGGATGCGACATCGAAACCATCGCTTCAAAGGAACCTGCTTTCCTCCGCGACTATCTCACCGCAGAGGAACAGGAAATCTGCGCGAGGGCTCCTGAGAACGACAAAAGCATGGCGGCCACTTTGATTTGGAGTGCAAAGGAGAGTGCCCTGAAAGCCATGCGCGAAGGCTTGCGGCGGGACACGCAAAGCGTAGTCGTCCGATTGGATCCCGTATGGCGATTGGATTCATGGAATCGGCTGAAAGTAATTTGCCTGCAGACAGACTCGCTCTATGAAGGCCACTGGTGCGTGCGCCAGCACCGAATACTGACTCTTGTGTCGAAGCCGGCCGCCGGGGAGCTTCATCCCATCGCATCCTGAAACCGCAGACTTTCGCCAGATCAGCAACCTTCGCTCAGTTCGACGGACCATCCCCAGCTCTCCTGGAAAACAGCATCAGCTTTTTCCTGGCCCTTTCCATCCTGGCAGGTTGCTGGACTCGCCGCGATCGCCAGAGCAAGTTGTGAGGGGTAATCGTTGCCCCGACAAACTCCACAACCTCGGTTTCATAGCCGGCCGACTCCAGGCGCCAGGTGCGTTCGGCATCGACCAATGCCTGGATATATCTCCGGCGCACCGGGGCCTGCGGCGGGATGCCCCTGAGCAGCGCCTCCGTCTCGGCAAAAGCCGAAGCTCTGGCGGCACGGCTTGTACAGCAGGGAACCAAAAGAAGCATGCCGGCCCGGCGCTCCAGGGATTGATCGATGATGAGGTCGGCGGCCGGCCCACAGGCATGCAGCGCAGCCACAATGGCCGGACTGTCTGGCCAGGCCTTCCCCTCCGCAACATCTGCAACCCGGCACTCGATTGGAATGGTTGTCTGCAGCCGCTCGATGGCAAGTTTCGCCGCCTTCAGCCTGGATGGATTTCTCTCGATGGAAATAATCCGGGCATTCCTCCCCGACGGCTCGAAGACAAGTTTGGCTGACAAAAGTCCAAGATACGATTTACCGGCTGCAGCATCCACCAGTGTCAACTGGGACCTCCGCGAGAAACGGGCAACTGCCCGTCCGATCTCATCCAGCATCGCCGCCACTTCAATCGCTTTGCGGTGGTCTTCATCCCGCAGCTTTGCTCCTTCTGCAGCAATATAGAGCCGATCCAGCCAGCTTTCTACTTCGGCAACTTCAACGAATGCCATAAGGGAAGCCCCTGGGCTCGATCCGATCCGACAAATGGAAATTGCAGGTAGAAGCAGCCCATCACCGGCTCGCTTTTTTGGGAGGATTACGAAGAACGACGGTATTTACGACGCGGTCGTGAGGCAATCGGCGATTCGGGTCACGCCACAGATCGAAAATGGAAATGCCGAGCGTCCCGGGAATGTGAAGGTACCCGACAAAGCGCTCGAGGCTCTCCGCGATCGTAAGTCGATGACCGTCGATGCGCGCGACCCTGACGCCGACCATCCTTTTTCCGACGGTTGCCCCGCGCCTGGTCGACAATAACAGCCCAAAATAGAGAGCTGCGATACCGTAAAGTGACAAGAATCGGATGGACCGGGGGATCATCTCTCCGATGTCGACACGGATCGTCTTGGGCTTTAGCACGGCGGGTGCACTCTCGGAAAAACTGAGCGCAAAAGTATAATCGTAATCATGAACCGCTTCATAGGCCTCGTCGAGTTTTCCTTCTTCGACCGCCGTTATCGCCGCACAGGGAAGACCGGGAGCCTCAATGCGCGCCAGGAGGGGAAGCACCTTCTTGAAGGCTTCGATCCTCGCCGGCTGATCCGCGTTCTGCCGCTGAAGCATGGTGCGCAACCCGGAGAGCGCTTGGGGATCGTTGAGGGAAAGACTTAACACTGCTACACTTACGGCGACCACAATACTTGGGATCATGATTACGAGCAAATCGATGGACAGGGCGATGGCGCGGCGGGCCGGTGAGGCCAGGACTGCGCCTGCCAATTCAGGCGTGACTTGCAGGTGTTTCTCGTTGAATGTGCGAGGACTCATAGCGCCCACTCCAGCAAGCTCGGGGGATAATATAATCAACGGCCGCCATGCCGGCCGGACTCATGGAGCCTTTTCCCGGTGGGATTGGGAAGAATTCAAGTGCGCATAGAACCCCATCCCCTCACCGGTGAATTGTTTGGTGGCGAAAATTATCTGACCGGCATGCCCCGAGAAATGTTCGACGACATGGTAGATCGCCCACAAGACAGTCACGTCGTACTGCTGGACCCTGGTCATTTCCAGCAGCCGGCGCGCGCTCAAATCCCGGATAATCGCTACGGCTTCGGTTACCGCCAACTGCAACTGTCGCTGGAGCTCTTCAGAACTTGCTCCGTCGCGAGCGAGAAATTCAAGATCGCGCTGACGGATGTCGGGCTGACGGCCGACGCCGAATCCGATCCACTGCCGCAAATTGCCGCACAGGTGGAGCACAAGGTTCCCGATCGCGTTTTCGTTTTCAGTCCCCCGCTGCCAGATCCGGGCCGCATCAAGCTTTCCCAGGCAGGCGCAGATGCGCCCACAAAGCTGCTCGAGCTTTTCGCACGAGAAATCAATGAAGGCTTTGTCCAGCCCTTCAGTCATGGGTCCTCCTGTTCGACACTCCAGGCCGGGGCAAACGCCATTAATGCTGGCCCGCGACTTTCATGTCCCATTCATGTAATTCGAGAGCTCGCGCACCGCAAGCAATGTAGGGATCGCTTTCCGCGAGTTTCAACGCCTCATCCCATGAAGCGGCGATGTAGATTACAAGCCCCCCGGTGTTGTCGGTGAATTTGCCGCGAGCGAAAATGTTGCCGGCTTTTTCATTTTGCACCAGAAATTCGAGGTGCGCAGGGCGGTAGTTTTGGCTCTTCTCAGGATCTTTCATTTTTAAAAAGGCTGCGTAGTAACTCATCGATGATGATCTCCTTTGGCTCCTCAGACAAAGCGATAGGATGGGAAAGTAAGTATCGCATAACCGGCATTCTTCCTCAAAACCTGCTTGCGGCGCGACGTCGATTCGGAGGATGAGTCTGTGCAGGCTCATCCGGCCGACATCGGGCAGATCCATTCCGCGCCTTCCTGTGAAAATCGGGTTACCGGCTGCACGCATGCATTACTGAAGCCACAATCCATTCAACCGCTTGGGTTTTCGGCACCCTTTCCCCAGCGCCCTCCCCCTTCGAAAGCGTAGACTCCAACATTTGCGGATATAATAGCGGCGACCAGAAAAGCAGCGCGCCGCCGCAGCGATTCCTGTGTCTTCTGGGGGCGGTTGTGCTGATCGGCACCGGGATGTGGGCTTTCCGGCAGCTGAAAGTGCAGGCCTACCCCGAAATCTCCGACACTCAAGTCGTTGTCATCACGCTTTTCCCGGGTCATGCAGCGGAGGAAGTGGAACTCCAGGTGACCGTACCGATCGAACGAGCTCTCAACAGCACTCCCAACGTCATCGCCCGCCGCTCCCGAACCCTATTCGGGTTGTCGGTGGTCGAACTTACCTTTGACTACGGCACGAATGACTATTTTGCGCGGCAGGTTGTCCTGGAAAAACTCCGCGATGCCCAACTGCCCAACAACGTTTCCCTCACGCTCGGACCATTATCGACGCCAATCGGGGAACTCTATCGTTATACCCTCTCCGGAGAACGCTACAGCGTCGCCGACCTGAGGGAACTCGAGGATTGGGTGGTTGAACCCCGGTTCCTTCAGGTTTCCGGCGTGGCGGACGTGACACCGTTTGGCGGGCTGATCAAGCAGTCCCTTGAAGTTAAACTGGTCAGCTCGCAGTCCGGACGCGACGATTCGGGCACGAACCCCTACGGCCCCAACCGTAACGAGGTTTTTGTCCCGCTTCATCCTTATGACAGCTGGCAGAAAGGAAAGGTGAAGGCGGACCTCGTCGAGGAATTTGCCGCCAGGCTGGAGGCTGCCGGCCCCGTGGTGGCAGAACATTTTTTTTGATCCGGCCGGGGAAGTTGGTATCTTCTAACTCAAGACAACAAAACTATGAGCTCGATTCCCTTGAAAGTTCTGATTGTTGATGACGAGGACGCGATCCGCGAGGTGCTGGAAATGCGCCTCGAAAGCTGGGGTTTCGAGGTGAAGATGGCGGCCACGGGAAATGAGGGCCGGGATGCTGTCGCCGAGTTCAATCCCGATATCGTGGTCACCGACGTGGTAATGCCCGGGCTTTCCGGAGTGGAGTTGCTTTCGGAGCTCAAGGCCGGCAATTCCCGCCGGCCGGTGATTTTGATCACAGCGCAGGGAAGCATCGATCTGGCGGTTGAAGCCATGAAATTGGGAGCCCTGGATTTCCTGACCAAGCCGATCGACCACAACAAACTTAAAGCCATTCTGGAATCTACACGGAAAGACATTGAATTACGGCGGGAATCGAGCAAGTTATTCAGACAGCTGGAACAGAATGCCGGATTGGGTGAATTTGTCGGAACGAGCCGCAAAATGCGGGAGATTTATGAGCTGATCCGGAACCTGGGCCCCACCGACACCTCCGTGATAATCACCGGCGAGAGCGGCACCGGCAAAGAACTTGCCGCGCGCACTATCCACCAGCTCAGCTCGCGCAATCGCGGCCCTTTCGTGCCCGTCAACGCGGCAGCGATACCGGAAAACCTGATCGAAAGCGAATTGTTCGGGCATGAAAAAGGTGCGTTCACAGGGGCGGTTGCGGTTCGCGCCGGCTGCTTTGAAATTGCCAACCGCGGCACCCTTTTTCTGGACGAGATCGCTGAAATGCCTATGGCGCTTCAACCGCGATTGCTGCGCGTCCTCGAGGACCAGCACGTTCGCAGGCTGGGAGGCGCTCAGGAATTCACGGTGGATGTTCGCGTCCTCGCGGCAACGAATCAGGACCCGGTTGAAGCCGTCAAGGCGGGCAAACTGAGGGAAGACCTGCTCTATCGCTTGAACGTTTTTACCGTCCCCCTCCCGTCATTGCGCGAAAGGCTCGGCGATCTGCCGCTTCTCACCCATCATTTCATTCACGAATTCAATTCCAAGCACCGGATGAGAGTGGATGGCATGAAGGAGGAGGCGATGGTGCTCCTTCAGTCCTATGCCTGGCCGGGCAACGTACGTGAGCTTCGGAATGTGATGGAGCGGGCAATCATCATGGCGAAGTCCGGCATGATCGAACCGCTTCATCTGCCGGCTTACGTTTCATCCACTCCTACGGGTGAACGGATCTTGATTCCAGCCGGAGCGACCATCGCCGATGCCGAGCGGGAGATGATTCTCCGCGCCCTGCAGAACTCGGGGAACAACAAGGCTGAGGCAGCGCGTCGCTTGGGGCTGGATGTGAAAACCATCCGGAACAAGTTGAAATCCTATGGCATCGAATAGATCGCCGGAGAATCCGAAACCCATGCCTAAAAGCCCACTCTGCCGGATTTTTTCCCCGGGTGGCCCGGATCCATGAAGATCTCAGAGAAGATCATCGCGGGTTACATAATCCTCATCATTTTGATGGCCGGGGCTATCGCGTTTGAGGTTCTGGCCATCCACCGCATTCAGGCGATCAGCCTCGGCCTGTCCCAGGTCAACTTCCGCGCCCGTCTGGCGGCGTTGCAGCTAATGCGCGACCGCGACCTTGTGGACGAATACTGCAGAAAATACTTCACCAACGGAGATCCTGATTTCATCCCCGTGATCGGCCAGCGGCAGAAGGAATTCGAGGCCACACTCGCGGATGTCAAGAAAAATGGTCGATCAAAGACGGAACAAACGGAAGTCGAGCGCCTGGAAGACCAATGGAATGCTTTCAAGGCAGACATCCTGCAGGAGCGGCAAAAACTGCCCCCCAGAGGAAACGAGGAATTTCCTCCCAACCTGGAAAACCGGCTCACCGAGTTGCGCCGGCAGATCTACATCATCTATGACGCAACCCTCCTTGCCATCCAGGCCGAATTCGATCATTCGAACAGAACCGGCAAAAGGGCCGAAACCGTGGCCTGGATCGTCGCCTGCCTCGCCCTGGCCGCAAGCGGCATCGTTCTCCTCCTCATCACGCACTCCATAGCAAAAAGGCTCCGCCATCTAACTGAAGGGACCCGCCGCATTGCCGAGGGGCATTTCGACTACCGCCTGAAAACTTCGGGCGATGACGAATTCACCCAACTGGCCCGTGATTTCAATTGGATGACGCAGCAGCTGGGCGAACTCGACCAAATGAAAAGGGATTTCGTCTCGCACGTATCCCACGAGTTGAAGGCTCCGCTTGCTTCCATCCGGGAAACTCACCAACTGTTGCTGGAGGAGCTGCCGGGTCCGTTGACCGCACGCCAAAAAAGACTTCTTGAAATCAACCTGCACTGCACCCGCCGTCTCGCCTCCATGATCGGCAACCTGCTCGATCTCTCGCGCATGGAAGCGGGAATGATGGAGTATGAGCTGAAGAACTGCGATATTTCAGCCTTGGTTCGCACTTCGCTCGATGAGCACGAATCCCAGGCAGCCGAGAAGAACCTCACCCTGGAGGCTATCATCCCGGATACGCCCTTGCTGGCGCTCTGCGATTACGAAAGATGCCTTCAGGTCCTTGGCAATCTTCTGAGCAACGCCATCAAATTCAGTGCCGAAAAGGGGCGGATTCAAATCCGAGCTCAAAAAACGACCGGAGTTCCAGCCTCGGCACCATCCATGTGGCGCCGGCCCGATGACAAGAAAGGTGAGGATCGCTTCATTCTGATCCAGGTCGCCGATAACGGGCCGGGTGTCCCTGTCGCCATGCGAGAAAAGATCTTTGAAAAATTCAGGCAAGTGAGACAAACCAAGGCACTCAAGGGCCAGGGCGTCGGGCTTGGATTAGCCATTTGCCGCACCATTGTCGTAGCGCATCAGGGCGCTCTTTGGGTCGAGGATAACCCCGCCGGCGGAAGCATTTTTTCCGTGCTGTTGCCTGTCGGTTCCGCGAATCCCATGCGCCACCCCGTATCCACTCCACTATAGCCAGGATCGGGGAATATTTCCCTGCTTCGGCTGCATCCAATTTCTCCCGAAAACTCCATCCTCTGTGAATGGAGGCAATTGCCGGTTTCAGGTTGTGGCATGCTCCTTGCTACCCTCTAGTGTAGCGCTCTCAAGAGCGCACCTGAATCCAGGAGGATTAGAATATGAAAAGCCATGCAGGCCGTTGGACATTCGCGACGCTGGTCGCATTTCTGGTTCTTGCGGTTTCCAATCCCGGTTACCCGCAGGAGGCAGGAAATAATGCAAGCAAGCGCGAATTTGCTGCAGGAAGCACTGCTGTTCTCGAGGGGGTAATTGCGAAGAGGGAAGCCGACAGCTTTACCTTGCGTGACAGCCACGGAATGTTGTACGACATCAGTCTTACAGGTAGTACGGCAGTGAAAGAGCGAAAAAGCAACCCATTCCGGCGGGCCAGGAATTATGGCGTCACAGAACTGTTGCGCGGCCTGCAGGTTGAGGTAAAAGGCCATGGAAGCAGCACCGGCAAATTGATGGCCGATGACATCCGTTTCACGGAGGACGATCACCGTCTTGCGAGCAGCCTTGATGCGCGAGTGAATCCGGTCGAGGAGAATTTGAAGTCGACTGAAGTCCGGCTCGGCCACGCCGAAGAAAACGCTTTACGGCTTTCCGGGCAGGTGGGCGAACTCTCGGCCATTTCCAATGCGGCGCGGGGAGGAGCCAAGGCGGCTCAGGAATCTGCGGATACCGCCATCGAAACAGCCAGGCAGGCCGACCAGGAGGCAAAAACAGCCAAATCCGGAGCCCGTACCGCCAACGAGCGGATCTCAGCCCTGGACGAGTACGACACCAAGATTCAGCTGGCAGTCCCTTTCAATATAGGCAGCGCCCTACTTTCGCAGGCGGCGAAGGAGAAACTGGATGGATTCGCGCAATCACTCCGGGATGAGAAGGGGTATGTTGTAGAGGTCGCCGGCTTTGCATCAGCCGATGGGAACGAGGCTTTGAACCGCGCGCTCAGCCAGAAACGCGCCGATGCAGTGATTCGCTACCTGGCAGAGAATCACTCGATTCCGTTGCGCAGGTTTGTCACTCCGTACGGCTTCGGCGCAAAACAGCCGGTGGCGGATAACAAGACTCGGGACGGGAGGATTCAAAACCGGCGAGTTGAGGTCCGGCTGCTAGTCAGCAAAGGGATCGTACAAAACGCGTCTTTGACCGCTGCCAGCCGCCAGTAGGAAAACCTGCCTCCTGCCTGTTATGGAGTGCGCTGGCCCTGAACTGTCTTGAGCAGCAAGAGGATTCCAGTTTCCGGGCCACGCACTCCGCCAGTTCGCCGCGAACAACCCAAACTCCGAAGGAAGCCGATGCAACGCAAGCTGCACACACTCCTGCTATTCAGTCTCCTGCTCCAGATCGCGTTTCCGGCCGTCCGGTTCATGGGTGTCGTACAAAATCAGACCATTCAGGTGCAATCCAGCCTGGTTCGCGTGCCGGTCTCAGTCACTGATTCCAGTGGGCGCACGGTGCCGGGCCTGAAGGCAGAAGATTTCCGGATCGAGGAAGACGGGAGGCCCGAGATAGTGTCCAGGTTCTCCGAGCCGGGCGGATCCCCGATTGAGTTAGCTCTGCTGATTGACCTGACCGGCAGCGTTAAACCGCGATTCGATTTTGAAATCCAATCAGCGGCGCGTTTCGCCAAAAAGCTCCTGCGGCCCGAGGATTCGGTCATGATCGTGTCGATTGGAGCGCAGCCCGGCCTGCTGCTGGCTCGCACCGGTGATATCGGCATGGTGCTCCGAACGCTGCTCTCATCGACGCCGACGGAGGGAACAACTGCTTTTTTCGACTCGCTGGTTTTGGCCGCCCGGCTACTACATAAAAGCTCGCCGCCGGATTCGCAGCGGGTCATCCTGGCCCTGAGCGACGGTGAGGACAACCATAGCGATAATTTCGATCTGGCCGCTTCCATACGCGAGGTCCAGTCTGCGAACTGCATCTTTTATTCCATCAACCCCTGCGGCCCTTCCATCCGTTGGAACAAGATCAGTTTGGAAGCGCAGGAAGCGTTGCGGACCCTTGCCGATCAGACCGGCGGCACAGCTTCCCAGCCGGATGAGGCGGGGGAACTCGAAGCCTTTTTGGATAGCGTCGCCACCAATCTCCGAGCGCAGTATGTCCTGGAATATTACTCTTCCGGGCAAGTTCGGGCCTCAGCGGCTTATCATCGGATTGAAGTCCGCTCACCTACTCATCCGGAACTGCGCATACGCGCCCGCCAAGGATATTTCAACCTGGGCTCCTGAATTTGGAATTCAGGATTCCGGCGATTCCAAATGCCGCACAAGGCCCCCCCAGCGAGCATCAACCCGGAATTTATTTTGAAGAAAAAAATGCCGGGCAAGGAAATCGGTTTTGATCAGACGCGCACCTCCCGAAGTCATGCGGCCGCAGAAATCTGAAATCAGCGCGCTCGCGATACCCCTTCCTCTGAGGGAAGAGGCGATCACCAGCCCGCTCAGGTAGATGACATCTTTTTCCTGGCAAACATAGGTCAGCCCCCCGATCACCTGGTCGGCGTCATCGGTGACTACAAGATGCCTTTCCTGGTCCGAAAGACCAATGCGGAAGTCGGAATCGCGCAGGAGACGGTATAGGGCACCGATCTCCGCTGGCGTAAGCGGTTGCCGAATCTGGCGCCGTGCCCCGCGACGATCCATGATTTCAGAATGCAGTATCAATTGTTTCTGCTCGCTGGAGTCCATCTTCATAACCTCGAGTTTCTGGCCGCCGCCGGCACGGGGAAAGACCATGCGGCTGAATGCGCGCCGTGAAACGGGATCATCAAGCTTTCCCTGAAGTTCATGAAGCTCCTCAAGGTTCATGGCGGGCACTGCGGGCTGGCGAAACATCCGCTCCAGAAGCTTCTCGAATGCCGTCTGGACAGCGCCGCCCGCATTTGAAAAATAGGTCCTGGCATAGAGAAAGTAGCGGAACATCTCGGGATATCGTTCAAGTTCATAGAGCCGGCACAACTGGCGCACCTGGTCTTCCCTTGCTTCTTCCGTGGCGCGGGGATTGGTCTTCGCCCAGGCGGAGAATCTTTCCTCAGCGCACAGGACGGGGAGGGGGAAATAGGGTGTCTGTTTCAGAGATTCACGGTATTTCTCCAATGCGTTCCGCAGGTCGCCCCGGTCTTCGGTAGCAGGTAGCCGCATCAGGTCGCTTTCCAGTTCACCGAGAAATTGATTCCCCGCCTGTGTTCCCAGCGACTCCATGCAGGCGTCGAAGATCCAGCTGATTTCCAGACGACCAGCCGTTTTCGGGTAATAGACGCTGGTGCGCCGGTAGAAATTCCGGAACAGCGGAATCACGAGCGAGGCAGGGCCGGCATAGGAGCGCCAGCCGGTCAGGGAAAGCACGCAGGAGCCTTCACGAAAATCTGCTTCCGGCACCACGACATTCTCCGGAGAGAGCGTGCCCGGCACGATCTTCATGCCGCTCGCCTGCCAGGTCAGGAAGAAGGCCCCCATTCCCCGGATATACAGCCTGCGCCAGTCACTTCGCTCCGCAAAAAATGATCGGGCGGTCTGAGCGCCCGAGTATTCACGGATTCTTTCCCAGACAGTCAAATCGCTGATATAGGCAACGGACATGGCCCCCAGGTCCGGCCGCCACGCTGCAAACGAAGGCAGGCTGGCGTGGAAGGAGGGATGATCTGCCAGGGCCATCAGCCAATAGACCGTATCCCGGACGTGCGCATCGGCAAAGCCATCCCCTATTACGAGGAGCAGATCGAAATGTTTGCCATTGAGCAGGTTGATCCCAATGCGATAAAGATCGAATTGGTGTTGGGCCAGGATCCGGGATACCCAGATTCCCGCGGGCGGCACCTGGCTCAGTTCGAAATCGTGCTCCCCGAATGCGAACATAACCGATTGTTTCAGGAATGTGACATCCTTGAGAATTCCACCCAGACGCAGGACTTTTGCCGGAGGGAGACCGTCCTCGAAAACTATCCGCCCATCGATCTCCGGCGGGCCCGCGATGGCATGAAGACGGGATTCCAGCCAGCGCATCAGCCCGGATAACCTCGCCTCAGCCATCTCCGCGAGGTCCGGATCGGAACGATGCAATACCCAGCTGGCCAGTTCAGCCCGGACCGGCGAAAAGTAGGCGATATCGCGGCGCGCAAAGTTGGCGAGCAGATCGAAAATTTTGACAAACTGCCCCCGAATCGTATCGTTGGCGGGCCACTCCAACCTGCATCGATAGCTGAACAGCCGGCGGCGGAGCGACTGCATCCCTTTATCACCGAGTCCTGATTGGGCAATCGCACGAATCGATTCCTCGCTGAGGAAGGTCAAGCCGGATTCGATAAATGCAGGAAACGCCCTGCTGTAATCCATGAGGGGCTCATGGGTCAGCAAAATACGATACGCGAGGCAGCGCAAACGTTCCTCCGGGTGGCGAGCCAGCGCCTCGAGCCTGCGACGGATCAGTTGAGCCACGCGATCATCGGCTTCCCACAACTCGACGTTCAGCCGCTCCACCGCTTCGGCGGCGGCTTCGCCGGATGCGAAGAGGGCCGCCATGGAGAGAACATGTACCCGTCTCAATCTTGAATCGCGCAGCGCGGGGATTGCGGAGATGTCGACCTCGTCCAGCGGCCGGCCGTCCCGCCAGGGGATTTTTACCTGATCGGAAATCGAGGGCGTCGGGAGATCCCATCCGTCTTTGCAGGGGCAGAACGAAGCCAGCTCGGGGTTGCCGACCCATAGCTTGGGCTGGCGGGCAAATGCACCGAGATCAAGAACCATGCCTTTGATCCTGTATTCGAGATCACCCACCTGGAGCATGCCCGGTTCTGAACCCGCTGAGATTTTCAGCCTGCGGCACGAGCCCGTGATCAGCAAACCAGTACCATCGACCCGGATATCACTCTCGAGCAAGCCCAGGTCGCGGAAAAACCAGCGCGGAATCCTCACCATCATTCCGCTGCAGCTTAACTCGACATTTTTTGCCAGGTAGAGCAGTTCGATCAACGAGGAGAAATTCTCTTCGATTTTTTTCCGGCGAAAAGAACCCTTGGGAGTGATCTCGCCGTGCTCCAGATCAAAATCGCGATCGACCACGGCAAAACTGACGACCCTTTCAAAGGGAGCCAGCTGCCCGTTGGCAGCGGCGACAATCTGGTGGAAATAGCCGTTTCGCTGATTGTCCGGAACCTGCAATACCGGATCTTCCAGGTTGGGAACGATGAGCAATACATTGGAATCCCGGCCATCGCCGACAAGGAAAACCCGTTTAATGCCGGGAACACCCTCGAATTTTTGTTCGACCCGCCGCGGTGCAACCGTCTGGCCCCGGTTGTTTTTATAAATATCCTTGATTCGATCCACTATCTCGAGATGGTCTTCGGGGTGGCTTTTGAAGAGATCACCCGTGGCCAGCCAGTAATCCTGGGCCGGGTCCTGGGAGGGTATGTTCTTGTCGCCCTGCTCCTCCAGATATCGCGCTATATAGGGACCGGATATCTCCAGCTCACCCTGGTCACCGAAGCGGACCTTCACGCCGGGCAAAGGAATTCCAACACTGCCATTGCGGTATTCGCCCGGCGGTGTCATGGTGATGCCGCCGGTCGCTTCGGTCATACCGAACCCGCTGCACAGCTCTACGCCGTAGCGCTGGAAAAAGCGGAAGATTTTGGGATCAAGATATCCCGCTGCCGACAAGCCCCAGCGCAGCCGGTCTCCGACCACCGAACGAAAGGCGGCCTCCTGAGTATCAGGTTGGGTGAAGGCTTCCATGTTTTCCAGGCAATGGTCCCGGATTTGAGTCCAGCGCAAGGGGATGCTTATGAGCCCGGTCGGGCGCACATCCTGAAGCTGCAAAATCAGGGTTTCGGCGGAAGGATTTCCCGCAAACACATAGGTTCCACCCCAATAAAGCATGCCGAGCAATTCGAGGTATCGGCCGAATGTATGAAACAGCGGGAGGTAACAGAGCAGGATTTCGCCGTTTCCCATCTGCGGCAAGGCGGCAGCCCGGGCAAATCGCTTGCTGATGAGATGATAATGTGTGAAGGCAATCCCTTTCGGCAAGCCCGTGCTTCCCGACGTAAACATGACCGTCGCCACATCGCTTATAGGTCGGCTCAATCCGGGGAGAATCAAGTTGGGAATCGCGCTGAGGTTCAGGCTGGCGCAGGCCTCCTGGAGTGACTCGACATCGTCGTGCCGGTCGCCGGAGGGAATGCCGGTCTGGAAAATGCGGAACGGCCTTAACGTGCGGGAGCGGACTTCCAGGAGCCGTTGCACCCGCTCTTCCGTGTCGGCTACGGCGATATTGATTTCCAGCCTGTTGAAAATCCACGTGAGAATCGACGCATCGAAATGCACGCTTAAGGGTGAAACGAAAAGGCGATAAACGAGGCAGGAAAGATCGCAGCTTGCGCTGTCGATACTGTTGTCGGATACGATCGCCACGCGGGGCTCTGGTTCGACGCTGCAAAGCAAGCCTGCCAGAACTTCAAGATGCCTTGCCACCTGGGAATAGGTCCAGGCCGAGGAATCACGGTTGCCGGACTCCCGAAAAAACACCCGGTCGGGATGGGCTCTCGCCCGGTAAGACAAATGGTCAAAAAGCGAATAGTTGCAGCGTAATATCGCCCGAAATGCGCCGTCGGCCCAGCGATTCCGCATTTCCCTCGAACCGAGGGCTCCCAAAAATCGCGGTTGACCGGTCCATTGAAGGTATCGCCGGAAAACTTCAAGCTGCACAGGGCTCCCGGCCCATTTATCCAGCAGCTGCTCTGCAGACTCGACCCACTCAAGGGCGCGTCCGGGAACCTCCTGGAATATCGCGGTCTCGTCCAGAGAATCGACCAAGGATTCGATTGGATGCAAATTGTTCTTCATCGAAGACTTTCTATTTCGGCATTTGCGGTGGTTCAGGAATTCGCGTTGAGAAGGTGGACCGCGATCGTTTCCCACTCCGAAGACAGGGATAGGTGGGACTCCGGCCTTCCAGCCCGCCGATACCAATACCGGGCATTGTCCAGGTCCCCCTCCTTGCGATGGAGATAGGCATGGACCCACGAGGCATTCGCGGATTCCATAGTCTGAACGATCTTGTGGGCACGGTCCCAATCGTCTTTGGCGTCGTGCCAGAGCGCAACCAGCAGTTCGGCCAGATTTCCAGGAGGATTGTCCGCTGACAGGGAACTGGCAAATTCTTCAAAATTCATGATCCGTCCGAATCCCGGCAGAAAAAGAATGCGAGCTTCCGTTTCAGCGGCTATTATAACCCACGACAATCAGGCAGGCGGACCTTTCAAATCACCGTTTCGGAGAATCACTTGATTCGGCGGGAAAAGGAGATCGGGATGAACAGGAGAGCCTTTTTCAGGAATCATGCCTTGCCCTGGGTATTGGGCGGGGCAGCATTGCAGGCGGGACTTCGTCCCTCCGCCGCTCAAAAACCTGTCCATCGGGTGCAGGGTGCAAAGCTCAAGCTCAGCTGTAATCTCTTTTCTTTCAACGTTCCCCTGACCAAAGGGGACATGACCCTCGAATCCGTTTTCGATTTTTGCGCCGGCGCGGGTTTCGATGCCGTGGATCCTACAGGATACTATTTCCCCGGATACCCCAAAATCCCAACGGACGGCTATATCAACTCATTGAAGCGAAGGGCTTTCATCAACGGACTCGACATCAGCGGCACCGGCGTGCGCAACGACTTTACGGAACCCGATGCCGCAAAAAGAAAAATAGACGAAGAACTGGTCCGTCAATGGCTGGAGGTCGCAGCCAGACTCGGGGCACCGACGCTCCGTGTATTCGCCGGTAAGGGGGTGCCGGCAGGAAAGAGCGAGGACGAAGTCCACGGATGGATCGTAGAGAGCCTGGGACGATGCATAGATCATGCAAAAAAAGCCGGCGTCGTGATCTGTCTCCAGAATCACCATGACTTCATCCACACCTCCGACCAGCTTCTACGAATCATGAAGTCCGTAGACTCCGAATGGTTGGGAGTAAATCTCGACATCGGAAGTTTTCGCGACCGGGACGCCTACGAGGAGATTGAAAAGGTGCTTCCGTTCACGGTCACGTGCCAGATAAAGCAGACGGTCTTCTTCGGGACCAAGGAGACGAAAACCGACCTTGTCCGGTTGTTCCGCCTGTTTAAAAACAGCGGTTACAGGGGCTATCTCCCGATTGAAACCCTTGGCCCTGGCGACCCGAAAACGAAGGTTCCGCTTTTCCTGGAGGAGGTCCGGTCGGCGCTCGCCTGAACGGCACGGGTCAAATCGTGACTTGCATGTTATCGGCGGCGGCAAAGCAGTGGAAGGTCATGCCGCGCTCTTTCATCCGCTCGTGGCAGCGGGCTACAATCCGGTCGAGGCTGTCATCATCGCGCATCGGCTCGTGGTGGAAAATCGCGAGCTGCTTGACCTGCGCCTCGGCCGCAGTTTCCAGCGCGTCGAAAAAGGTGCTGTGTCCCCAGCCGCGCTTGCTGACGTACTCCTCTTCAGTATATTGCGCCTCACGAATCAAAAGGTCGGCGCCGCGGGCAAAATCGGTGACCTCGCGATCCAGTTTCCGGTTGTGCTCACTCGGTCCCAGAAGCCTGCAGTAGGATTCGTGGTCTGTCTGGTAGACAACCGACTTCGGCCCAGCCTGGATCCTAAACCCTATCGCGAGTCCGGGATGATTCAAGCGATTGTGGGTTACCGTCATCGCACCGATCTTCACCGGCCCGTCAAGCTCCACAAATTTCATCCGGGCATTCATATCGTTCAGGGAAACAGGAAAATAATTGGCATCCATCTGGCCGGTGAAAACTTTCTCCAGGCTTTTATCGGCGCCGCGCAGGCTATAAAGAGTGATCCGGTTCCCTGAAGCGTATGCCGGGGTAAAGAACGGAAAACCCTGGATGTGATCCCAATGGGTATGACTCATGAAGATGTGGAGGCTCAGAGAGCGCCCTTTGTATTCACGGACCAGGGAAATACCCATCTCCCGGGCTCCCGTGCCGCAATCGAGCATTATGATGTCTTCACCGCAGCGCACCTCGACGCAAGAGGTGTTGCCGCCATAGCGAAGCGTCGCCGGCCCGGGTGTGGGAATGGAACCGCGGGTGCCCCAGAATTTGACCATCATCTCCGGGCCCGAGGGATCGAGCACGGAAGCCACCTTGGCAATTAGTTCGTCCGGCGCATACGGCTTCAAGAGATAGGCATCGGCTCCCAAATCCAAAGCCTTTTTGATGTCGGTCGGATACACCTTGGCGGAGCAGACGACGATTTTTACCTCCTTAAGCGAGGGTTCGCTGCGGATAGCCTGGCAAACGCTGAATCCGTGCATGCCCGACATCATCAGGTCGAGGAGAACCGCATTGGGCTGTTTTTCAAACGCCAACCGAAGCCCCTTGACCCCATCTTCGGCCTCCAGCACCTCGTAGCCCGCGTATTCCAAGGCGTTTCGAGCCACCAACCGGATGTCGGGATCGTCATCGATGACCAAGACTATTTCCATGATGAAAATCCTATCGGCCGGATATCCCCTTTGCAACACAATTTCTGATATACCATCTCCCAACGGAAGGAGCGGAACCAGCCGTGAAGAGAGCGTTGCTGCGAAGCCTGCTGGAGAAGTACACCCCCTGGAACGAGCACGAGCATAGGATGTGGGATCGGATGAAGGAATTCGTGAGCCAGCACCCGGACTGTTTTGACCGTTCGCTGAAGATTGGACACATCACGGGATCAGCCTGGGTACTGGATGCGGACGAGTCCCATGTGCTTCTGACCCACCATCGTAAGCTGAATAAATGGCTCCAATTGGGCGGCCATGCCGATGGCGAAGGGGACGTCCGGCAAGTCGCGTTGCGTGAAGCCATCGAGGAATCGGGCCTGGAAATTATCCGGCATCTATCGCCGGAAATATTCGATGTCGATGTGCACGAGATCCCCGCGCGGGGGGAGGAACCGGCTCATTATCACTATGATGTGAGATTTCGGATGGCGGCCGACCGGCGTGAACCGCTTTGCGTCAGCGAGGAGTCGAAGGAACTGGTCTGGGTTCCTCTCATCGAGGTACATCAACTGACTCGGGAAGAGTCGGTCTTGCGGATGGTCGAAAAAACAATGAGCGGGTTCTGCTGATTACGACTGGGTTAGTACCCCAGCCTATCGGGCATATCAGCGACGACGTAGGTCATGACGCCGATGGATGCCACACACAGGGCCAGATCCGTCGGATTGATTTTGTCGATAGTATCCGCGGGGGTATGGTGGAAGCGGAAATACTCCGTTCCATCCACTTCGAGCGACATGCCGGGAATGCCGGCGAGGGCGACACTTGGCCCGATATCGCCCCCTCCGCCAGCCGGCCCTACCCGGTCCGCCGAGATCCCCCGGAGGAGGGCCGCAATCTGGGTGATGGAGGCGCGCGCCTTGTCATTGCCGCTGAAGCCGAATCCCAGGGGACGAAAGACCCCGCTGTCGGTTTCAAGCATCAGGATATGATTCGACAGTTCCTGTTTGTGTTGGTCCCGGTACGCCAATCCTCCGCGCATCCCGTTCTCCTCGTTGGTAAACAGGACGACCCGAATGGTGCGCCGCGGCCTCAAGTTCAGGTTCTTCATGATCCGGAGCGCACTCCAGGTGGCTATACAGCCGCCACCGTCATCGATCGCACCGGTGCCAATATCCCATGAATCGAAGTGCCCGCCCATAACCAGAATTTCTTCAGGTTTTTCGCTCCCCTTCAACTCAGCTACGACATTGGCCGATTCTGCGTCCGGCAGCATCTTGGCCTCCATCCGGAGGCGAACGACGATGCGCGATCCGCGGTCCTGCATGCGCTGCATCGCCTCGGCATCCTCAAGCGAAACCGCCGCCGCCGGGATTTTGGGAAGATCACTGGCATAATTCAATGATCCGGTGTGCGGTGTCTTCAGACCCGGAAGCCCGACTGACCGCAGCAGCATGGCAACCGCTCCATATTTTGCGGCGCGAGAGGCTCCGCTGGTGCGATACATAACCGTGGGCCCGTAGCCGGCGAACGGGACATTGAAGAGAACGATTTTTCCCCGGACATGATTTGCCCTGGATTCCAGCTCGCTGAAGCTTCTCACCACCACGACCTCAGCCTCAATTCCCTGCGGCGGTGTCCCAATGCTGTCCCCAAGTCCCGCCATGGCCAAAATCCGCTGCGTGGGGGTGACGATTTCGGCGCTCTCCTTTCCCCTCACCCAGTGGGGCACCATCACCTTCTCCACGTGAACATTTTCGAGGCCGTCCTTCTTCATCTCCTCTGCCGCCCACCGGATCGCCTGCTCGAGCTGGGCGGAGCCCGCCAGCCGCCCTCCGATGTTGTCGCACAGCTCCGAGAGACGTTCCCAGGCAGACCGGTCGGCCAGGGCAGCCCCGATGATGCGGCTGGCTCTGTCTTTGTACGCATCCGCCAGGCTTGTCTGAACCTCTCCGCGAACGGCCGGAAAAGCCCCGATACAAACGGCTGCTGCCACAACCCACAAAACAGGCCTTGTCGTCAGAAGGGATATGAATTTTGAAAATGAAGTCCATCGGCACGGTGATTTTAAAAGTCGCAAGCGAGGCTCCCTGATTGTGAATTCGGACGATGCTGGAAAGGCCACGGGCCTCCGCATTTGGTGGGAATAATACCTTATTTTGAATTTCTCTGTAGTCTCAAGGTGAGACATAAGGGCAATTGCCCTGCCCCGCACCCGGAGCGATCAACTGCGGCAAAGGCAGCTAGGTTTCAAAGGCAATGATGGCGTGAATATCGAGCTTGTCCAGTTCACCTTGCCAGCAGCCCTTTTCCCAGACGCCCTTTAGTTCCCTTCTACCGGGCTCCAGTGTGACTCTGCGCGGCATGGCCGGCAGCAAGACGCTCAGGCGCAGGGGGCCAATCGGGGGAACAAAATCGTTTATCGCATATTCGCCCCCGACCTGCATCATCGCGAAATTGCTGAGGCTGACAAAGAGCACCGGCCCTTTCCGGCGCAGGCAAGCTTCAATGACTGGCGGCCCCTCGATTTGCACGGCGGGGGAAAACAGGCGTCTTACGACCCGATCCAGGAACTCGCGGACCGCCGCAGAGTGATGAACTGCCAGCATCTTTCCTACAGGCCCGTAAATAGCCGCAATGGCCCCGGCCCCGCACTTTGACAGGGTTGCCGCACATTGGATTCCGCGGGATGTATCGTGGTCCTCGAACCGGTATTCGATCGGTTGGGAAGTTTCGGCCAGAACCTTTCGCCAGCTTCCGGATAAAGTTCCCAGAAGCTCACGTCCCTGGACATAAGCTGTTTCCTGAACAGGATCTCCTATCAGGAGGGCGCCGAGCTCGGAGGCGAACAATTCCGTCGATTCGGCTCCGATGACAAGGAGTTTCCCTCCCCTATGGGCATATTTAACCAGGGTATCGCGGGCGGAAACGCCGATATCAGGCCAATCCGGCACAATAATCAGCGGCCAGAGCCCGGCAGTCTCGGGCAAGCGCCAGTCGGGAATGACATCGACAGAATAGTGGCTTTCCACAAGCGCATCGATGATTCCGCGGATCGGATTTATGGCGGCGCCCCAGCCTCCAAACATCTTGTTCGACCCTGTGTAGAGGCTGTGCTTTGAAAAAAGCACGCCGATCTGAGGCACAGGCTCCGATTTATGACAGAGGGACTGGCGCGCGCGACAAAAGGTGGCTACTTTTTCCAGGACATCGACAAATGACTTCTCCAGGTTTCCAGCCCGAGAGGGTACATAATAAACCTGGAACCCTCCGCCCTGCCCCAGCACCACCGACGCCTCCTGCATCAGCATTACGGCGGGTTTGTGATTAAACCGTCCGCTGCTATTCTGGAATCCCCAAGCCATCAGATCCCAGGGTTTTCCGGTAGCGGCGAGATATCGGGCCTCCAGCCGAGCCGTCGAGATGGCGGCATTGCCCAGGAAATCCCCGGAGAGAAAGTCCACCGGCAGGTCCGGCCGTTCCGGGACAAAGGTGGAATAAAGCCAGTTGCTGGCGATCTGAAACTTGGGCCGGGATGAATGCAGGGCGTCGACATAGTGCCGCACATATTTCCGGAACTGCTCGCGGTTGAATTCCAAAAACTCAGCCCACCCCGGATCCCCGGCTTTCTTCGGGAGAACCGTAAAACCGGCGGTCCGCTCAAACTGTTCCGCTGCTGCCCGTGAATAGTCCAGGAGAAGGGCCCAGCACTCCCCGTCCACCCAGGCGCCGTCGAGATCGTAAGCCTGCGCCGCTTCCCGGAGTTGCGGAATGAGAAGTTCGTCGACGTAGGGGCCGAAGGTGCTCGTCTTCTGCTTGTCCGGAGTCCCATCGGCGTGAACTGCAGCCCATTCGGGATGCTGCTCGCAAGCGACGCCATCCCAAATCCCGGAGTAGTGAATAAACAGGGAAATATCGTGGCGAGCCGTCACCCGGCGCCAGATAGCGAGAGAGTCCTGCACAATCCCGGGCGAAGGAACCCCGACTTTGGTCGGATAGCCGGCATATCCAGGGTGGCCTTTGCAGTCATATTGCACGAAATCGGGTTTCACTCGCCGGATGAAATCTTCAATCATGGCTTCGTTGACGTCACGGCCGAGGACGGTATCGTTCTTTTCCGGATGAAGGTCGAAGTGGACCCCCCAAAAGCAGTCGCGTCTGGGCAGGCGGCGCCCTTCGACCCATGGGTTCGCGGCACCTGATGTCGCAGCAGCGACGCATGATGCTGCAACGGTTATGAAATCCCGACGGGACAGAACCATTTTCCCCCTCCCCCAATCAGCCTTCGAATCGATCACAGGACGCCCCCGCAAATCATGCTAAACTGAGCCGTAGAAACAAAGCATCAGGACTGATCCCAAAACCTTGCACGGCTCTACCGATAATATTGCGATCCGGGTGAAATCCATGAAAAAAACAATCGTTATTATCTGCATGTTCCTCTCCGCGCCGACCGCAGCCATGCCGCAGGAGAATCGCAACAAAGTGTTCGAAGAAATCCGGAGGCTCGAACAGCAATACGGCGGACATCTGGGCGTCATGGCTAAGAACCTCGAAACCGGCGAGAGCGTCGCATTCAATGCCGGCGAACGATTCCCGACCGCAAGCGTAATCAAGCTTCCCGTTATGGCGGCGTTTTTTGAGATGGTGGACAAGAAGGAGATCGATCCCGGCGCAAGGGTGATACTGACCCAGGAAGATAAAAAATCCGGCTCCGGCATCCTGCAAAATATGGAAGCGGGAACAAACCTGGCGTTCCTCGATGTTGTAAGGCTCATGATCGTGCTGAGCGACAACACAGCGACCAACCTGGTGCTCGACAGGTTGGCGCCGGATCATGCTGCGCGCATGAGAAAGGTCAATGATTTCCTCGCCTCCCGCGGCATGAAAAACACCCGGATCCTGAACCGGCTGTATTCTCTGTCGACCAAACAGCAGACGCCCGAGGCAGTCCGTTACGGAATCGGGGTGTCCACTCCGGAAGACATGGTGCTGCTGCTGGAAAAGCTCCACTTGCGAACATTGCTGGAACCGGCATCCTGCGACGGCATGCTCAAGATATTGAAACAGCAATTCTATGGCGACATGATCCCGCGGCTGCTTCCAAGAGACACACTCAAGACATTTGAGGTGGCCAACAAAACCGGGTTCGTCAACGAAACCAAGGTCGATGTTGGCCTGGTGATTTCCGACCGGGTAAAACTGGCGATAGCCATCTTCGTCGACAAAAATCCGGATCACAGGGACATCGCAGACAACAACGCGCTGGTGCTCGCAGCGAAGGTTTCGAGAGCTATGTGGAATCACTTCACAGGCTCCGAAGGATATGAACAGACCGCAATTCCGCCGGCCGATGTGGACTGGAATACGATTCCCGGCGGCCGGTGGAGCATCTATCGTTCGGCAGCATCGCCATTCCCCCACAAAAGCCGTGAAAGCGGATTCAAAGCCACCGACGGGACGATCTTTCCCTTCCACCCGCACTATGACGACAACAGTGTGATCGTCTTTGTCCCGCAAGGGTTCAAGGAAACCGATGAGGGGACTAACATCATGGTACATTTTCATGGTCATATGAATGACAACCTAGGTGTCTTGGAACAGTACGGCATGCTCCAAACCCTGGCGGCCAGCAAGGTCAATGCCCTCCTCGTGCTGGCTCAGGGCCCCTACCGGGCCAGGGACTCATCGGGCGGGAAAATGGAGGATCCCGGGGGATTCCGAGCTTTGGTCGAGGATGTGCTGTCCACCATGAAGCGAGAGGAGATCCTTCGGTCCACACGCCTCAGGAGTGCAGTTATCAGCGCCCACAGCGGAGGCTACCGGCCCGCTGCCTTTGCTCTTGAAAAGGGTGGATTGGCGGACAAGATCTCGGGCGTTTTTCTTTTTGATGCATTCTATAGCCAACAGGAATATTTTGCCAACTGGCTGAGCCGCAGCCCGGGAAGAATTTTTGCATGCTATACGGACCACCTGGCGAAGGAACACCGGGAATTTGAGAAAGCGCTGGCACCCGAAAACCGGCAAAGGGTCAAATTCAGCCCCACGTCGCTGGATCATGACAAAGTGATCCAGGGATTTTTCGCGGAATACCTCATGGAACTGGACCGGGGGTGGAAACAGTGACAGGGTCGGATATCCGCACTTCGACGTTTTGGAACTGGAAACCGCCAAGGCCGCAAATGAGGACCTGAGACTCACCTAATCGCCCAGAGCGGTGCCGACGCGGCGGGCGCTTTCAATCCAGGTATGATCGAGCGGAACCAGTTTGCGCTTTCCCACCACCTCTTTCAAAGGCACAGGTTGCGTGGAGGCGCCGCGAGCAGCAACCATGACCCCGTGGGCTCCCTGGTTTATAAGGCCGGCGCATGCTGCCCCGAGCCTGGTGGCCAGCAAACGGTCATTCGGAGAGGGAGTTCCCCCGCGCTGAAGGTATCCCAAAATAGTCACACGAGATTCCAGACCTGTAAGTTCTTCCAGGCTCTCGGCCAGGTGCATAGTGTGGCCCACCTGCTGGGCGCCCATTTCAGGCGTATCGTCCCTCAGGGCATCAACCTTCCGGGAGCCGGCTGTCGTTTTCTTTCGAGCCATAATCCGGGATTTCCGCACCGGTTCGGCTCCTTCAGCCACAGCGATGATGCTGAAATGTTTTCCTCCCCTTTTGCGTTCGAGGATACCCCGGGCGATCTTGCGCACGTCGTAGCAGATTTCCGGAATAAGTATCACATCGGCGCCGCCGGCCAGGCCGGCGCCCAGGGCGAGCCATCCCGCCTTGTGCCCCATCGTTTCCACCACAATAATGCGGTGATGGCTGTGTGCAGTGCTGTGAAGCCGGTCGATCGCTTCCGTGGCAATTCCCAGGGCGGTGTCGAAGCCGAAAGAAATGTCCGTCATCGCTACGTCGTTATCGATGGTTTTTGGCAGGGTAATTACTTTGACGCCGCGCTGCATCAGACGAAAGGCATTTTTTTGGGTGCCTCCCCCGCCCAGGCACACAAGGACATCGAGTTTGTGTTTGCGGTAATTCTCGACGATCATGTCGGTCATATCAAGGATGCGGCCGCCGATCTGCATCCGGTGCGGCTTGTCGCGGCTGGTACCGAGGATGGTTCCGCCCAGCGTCAGGATACCGGAAAGGGTTCCGTCATCCAGCGGCATCGTGCGGTCCTCCATCAATCCGCGGAACCCGTCGCGAAACCCGATGACTTCCATGCCGAAACAGCCTTGCGCTGCTTTGCCCAGACCACGCAGTACAGCGTTCAGTCCGGGACTATCGCCTCCAGCGGTCAACACACCGATGCGCTTGCCCATAACCTGCACTCCTCAAGCAGAACGGAAGGGTTCACAACCGCTGTCCAGTGAAGTTAAGACTGTCCACTCCGCTCAATCCGGAGCAAGAAGAACGCGAGCCGTCGGGCTACTGAGCCACGGGGCCGTCAGCGTAATCCTCAGGATTGACACCCGTCTCCTCGGGCATCCTGTCCAGCTGTTTCTTAACCAGGTTCTGATGTTCAATTTCCTCTTTGCGGAGTTCATCGAACAGACTCCGGACTTCAGGATTCGTGACGTGACTGAGAGCCTGCTCGAAATAGTTGTGCGCCTTGATTTCGCTATCGAGGGCTACAATCATTGCCTGCCGGGCGGTCATAAAGAGGCGGGTCCGATCGTAGTCCGGCGCCTCGACATCCCATAGCATCTCGCGGGTCACCGCGCGAGGCGCATCGGGGAACATGGAATGGCGCCGAAAGGCAAGCTGTTCGCCGTGCTTGGTCTCATTGACCGCCATGAAGCGGAAAAATTCGGCGGCTTCCGGATTGTGATGAGACTGCATCTGGTCCACAAACTCCTCATACCGCTCTTTCGCTTCCTCCTCGACCAGGATCGCCAGATCGAGTGCGTCTTTGAGTGAGAGGGCTGTGAAATCGATTTTCCTGGGCATGACAGTTTGGTCTCCGATGGCTGTCGGTTATCAATGTCGGCTAAACTCTGTGTCCGGGTTTAAGGAGGTCCCGCTTGTATTCTGACGGCCGGAGCAAGGAGTGTCAAGCATCCGCAATTCGGATCCAGCTTCTTATGGAAGATGCCAGGCCCCGGGCTCGTCGCTTAATCGCCACGGGGCGTACTTTCGGGATAGGATCGAACCATACAGCAGGAAACCCTTTGGACCGCAGTGATCATCTTTGTTGCACCTTATGCGGTCCCGGGCATTCAAGGAATACCCAAACTCCACACTGGCCGGCAATCTCACTATTATCAGTTCTGCGGCAAACCTGATCGTTCTCGAAGTCAGCAAGGATGAAGTTCAGATCAGCTTTCTCCAATATCTGAAAGTCGGGTTCCCTGTAACTCTGCTGACCCTGGCTGCGGGAGTATTTTTTTACGACAATGGTGATCCTATCCTGCAGCCGAACAGCAGGTAAATCCCATAATTGGGGCGATTCAGGGACATGTGGCCTCTTGTCGCTGCGAATTCGCGTAGATCTGAATATTCATCCCGGGAAGCGAAGAACTTGCGCTCCTGCCCGGCAGCGACGAAAAGGATCATCCTAATGTTGGGGGTAACAAGCGTATTTCTTTCGCACCCCCGTTCCTGCTATCTTAGTGCCGCACCTGCCGGCTGAGACCGTCCTCCCGGTTTTCAAGCCTCAGGGACAACCGCAGGTGCATTCACGCACTTCTGGCGAGGAACCTCATGGCAACGACCCATCATCATTCCGCATTGCTTACCAGGCTTCAAATTAAAGATATAAATCCGGGCGCCTGTTTCAGTGCCGACGGCTGGATTGCCGATTCAAAGGGCAGAAGGATCCCTTCAGTTAATCCTACCACTGGCGAACCCATTGCCGCGATTATCCAGGCCACCCCGGAGTCTTATGAACAGGTCATGAAGGAAGCGGCATCCGCATTCCAGACCTGGCGGATGGTTCCTGCGCCGAAAAGGGGGGAAGTCATAAGAGACCTGGGCAACGCGCTGCGGGAACTGAAAGAGCCTCTCGGCGACCTTGTCAGCCTGGAAATGGGGAAAATCCAGGCGGAGGGACGCGGTGAGGTGCAGGAAATGATCGATATCTGCGATTTTGCTGTCGGATTGTCCCGCCAGCTCTATGGGTTGACGATCGCATCCGAGCGTCCCGCGCACCGTATGATGGAACAATGGCACCCGCTGGGGATCGTGGGCGTGATCACCGCCTTCAATTTTCCCGTCGCGGTCTGGTCATGGAACAGCGCCATAGCAGCCATCTGCGGCGATCCAGTGATCTGGAAACCAGCGGGGCCCACGCCGCTTTGCGCCGTGGCAGTCCAGCACATCGCCAACCGCGTCATGGCCGACCATGGGCTGAAAGGGATTTTCAATCTCGTCATCGGGCCTGGAAGCAGCGTGGGTGAACAGATGTTGGGAGACGCTCGCCTCCCCTTGATTTCATTTACCGGATCGACGGCGGTAGGACAGCACGTAGCGGAAATGGTCGCACGCCGCTTCGGCCGCACGATCCTGGAGCTAGGAGGAAACAACGCCATCATTGTTACCGAGGATGCCAATCTGGATCTGGCCATCCGCGCGATACTTTTTGGAGCGGTGGGCACGGCCGGTCAGCGATGTACCTCGACCCGGCGTATCATTGTGCACAAAAGCGTGGCCGGTAAGCTCGCCTGCAGCCTCGTGGGGGCTTACAACCAGGTGTGCATAGGCGATCCCCTGGATCCGGCTACACTGATGGGGCCGCTCGTAACTCCCGAGGCTCTGGATGAAATGTTCCAGGCAATCGAGCAGGCTAAGGCGGAAGGCGGGCAGGTAATTTGCGGCGGCAACCGGCGCCCGGAACTGGGTCCGCAATTTGTCGAACCGACAATCATCCGAATGCCTGCCCAAACCGGAATTGTCCGGAAGGAAACGTTCGCGCCCATTCTCTATTTCCTGGAATACGAAGATTTTCAGGAGGCACTTGCCCTGCATAATGATGTCCCCCAGGGCCTTTCGAGCGCCATTTTCACGGAGAACCTGCGCAAAGCCGAGGAATTCCTCTCGCCTCGAGGCTCCGACTGCGGCATCGCCAATGTCAATATCGGCACTTCCGGCGCGGAGATTGGAGGCGCATTCGGAGGTGAAAAGGAAACGGGCGGCGGCCGCGAGTCCGGATCTGATTCCTGGAAGGCGTACATGAGAAGGCAGACCAACACCGTCAACTGGTCTACAAATCTGCCGTTGGCACAGGGCATTAAGTTTGGATAAACCAAAAAGGCTATGCGAATCCTGGTAGTCGATGACGAGCCGATCATTCGCAACCTGCTGACCGCGACCCTCGAGCCGTTCGGATTTGAACTGTCCGAGGCCGTGGATGGCCTGGAAGCCCTCTCCCTGGTGGAAAAACTCCGTCCCGGGATCGTCTTGCTGGATGTCACGATGCCGGGAATGGATGGTTTCGAGGTATTGAAACGGCTGCGTCTTACGGAAGAGTCACCCCGGCCCTTCGTCCTGATGCTGACGGGGCTTGGGGAGCTCTCAGACCTCGAAAAGGGACTATCGGCCGGAGCCGACGACTACCTCACTAAGCCCTTTCAGCTGCGTGAATTGATTGCGAGGATTCAAGCGGCTGTCCGGGTTCAAACCCTGCAAATGGAACTCCTGAGAAAATATGAGCAGCTCGAGGAGGCCAACCGGGCGTTGGCCGCAAGCCTGCGAGTCCAGGAGCGGCTGAACCACAAAATGATGATCGAAATGGAGGTTGCCGCCCGCCTGCAGAATGGGTTCATGTCACCGGGCAACCTGAGGTTTGGAAGCGTGCGTGCCTGCGCCCGTTACCAGCCCAGCAAGAAAATCGGCGGTGATTTCTACGACCTGCGCCTGCTCGGTGATGGCAAAGCAGGAATATTCCTTGCCGACGCCGTCGGGCACGGAGTTTCCGCAGCGCTCATGGCCGCCATGATGAAAACCGCCCTCGAGGACGCCCTGGCAATCGAAACTCAGCCGTCCCGAGTCCTCGGCGCGTTGAACCGATCTTTCCATTTCTGCTCCGAGCACGGCAAATATTTGACTGCGTTTTTCGGCCTTCTGGACTGCAATTCGGGAGATCTCGTTTATTCGCTTGCGGGCCATGTTCCGCCAATGCTTTACTGCGGTTCCGCAGGCAGCATTGAATTGCTCGATTCGCCCGGTCATTGCCTGGGCATTTTCGGCGAGGGGGGATACGAGGACCGGCAGACGCAGCTCTGCCCGGGCGACCGCTTATTCGCTTATACGGACGGAATCTCCGAGGCCTCGCCGGACGACCGGCAATTGTATGGCTGGCGATTTCGCGAATTCCTGAAGCAGGGCGCCTCACTCAATAACGAGGACTTCCTGGATCGGCTCGATTCCGGTTTGATCGAATTCCTCGGCGGCTCGCAACCCGCGGACGATTACACCCTGCTTGCGATTCAACGGATCGGCAATCAGGCGAGCCCTGCCCCCGGACCGCAATGAACACTTGAGAGGAAGGAGAATACAGCCTTGAAAGCTATCGTGGACCTTTGCGTGATACCGATCGGAGTGGGCGTCAGCCTGGGTAAATATATCGCCGCCTGCGAAAAAATCCTCAACCGGCCGGGACTGAAAACCCAGCTTCACGCCTACGGCACCAACATCGAAGGCGAATGGGACCTGGTGTTCCAGGCCGTCAAGGAATGTCACGAAGAATTGCATCGGATGGGAGCGCCGCGCCTGAGTTCCACTCTGCGCGTCGGCACCAGAACCGACCGAGTCCAGACCATGGAAGACAAGATTCGAAGCGTTCAGGAGAATTGGTCAAAGCCTGCATGAGCGAATTCATGTGTACTGGTGATCGCAGCTTGCAGGGCTGACAACAAAAACGCAGGCGAATCTGCTGTTTTTATCGGTCGGGGTCCGGCTGGATTGACTCCCTGATGCTGCCGGCGACGAAATCGGTCTTCTGGATTAGATTGGCGAACGAATTCCATAGCCTCGCGGGGCCATCTGCCTTGAAGGTTCGCCAGCTCGCTTCGGATCTCAACTTGCCACCCGGCCAATACTGTCCCAGGTACCAGACCCGTTCACCAGGTATTCGCTCGACCAGGGCAGTTTTCTGTCCTTGGACCAATATTTCTCCATTCCCGCCTTCCGGCCGAGTTTGTATTCTGCTTTATAAGGATCGGGTTTCCAGGCTGGGAGCTTTCAATTGAAATGCGATGCTCACGAGCAGGAGCAACGCGCCGGCGGTAACATACATGGCACGGTATCCGCCGATGTCCGACACCCAGCCGAACAACGGAGACCCCAATCCCATGCCCAGGTCGAAAAGAGACAGGTACAGGCCCAAGGCCAACCCTTTGTTCTCACGCCCCAGCAAATCGATCAGGTAGGTGCTGAGTGCCGGAAAAATCAAGCCTTGACCCAGGCCGGCTATGAAACCATTCAGAAGAAACGCCGCATAGCTGCTCAGACCAGCGATCCAGAAAAGGTTCAGAGCGATCAGGATCGCCGCGGGGAATATCACCCGTTTACGGCCGTAGCGATCCGATATATCCCCCGCCGAGAAACGGGTCAAGATAGCGGCTGCTGAAAACGCCAGGAAAAAGGGCCCGATCCGCCCAAATCCGACACTCGCGCCGAAAAGCGCGATAAAATTGACCACGCTCCCCCGGATCGCCCCATGGGCGGCCGTCATCGCCGCGATTATGGCAAGGGAAAGCAACGTGCGGTCGCCTAATCGAAGGCCGGGACGGATATCAGAATCAGTCTCGGGCCTGGGGACATCCCTCGTCGCCAGCATGCAAATAAGGCCCGCGAAAAGGAAAACGAGACTGGAATTGAAAAGCGAGCCCGGACCCAATCTCCTCACGAGTTCCTCGGCCAGCATCGGGCCAGCGGCACCGGCTACGATTCCACCGACGCCGATAATGCCGATCGAATGCGCCATTCGGTCGGCCGGGGCGAGGTCGGCGCAGGCGGCAATAGTGGCCGTCAATGCCACCCCCCATCCCGCGCCGGTGGCTGCACGGAGCAACAGCACCAGAGGTCCGGCATCTTTTACTAAATGAAAAGCGGGTGTCACCACAATCATGGCCATGATTCCCAGAAGAGCCATCTTGCGGCCGCCCCGTTCGTCGACAACCCGGCCCAAGAATGGTCGAACCACGATCGCCGTTACGCTGTGGATGCCCATGATGATACCCAGGCGGCTCATGGATGGGTGAAACCGATCAAGATAAAGGGGGAGGAGGTAAAGCACCGTGACACTCATGAAAAGGAAAAAATACCCGGCCATGGCAAAGCCGAAGTCGCGGTTCCAGTGAGTACGCTTGGAGTTTTGAATCACGCCCTCCCTTTGCAGGGTAACTTGCAGGGGTGCCAGTTTTGCACGGCATCCATCCTTTTTCCGAAATCTTGTGGTATGAACCGCCGCTTCTGCATCCTTAGGAAGTCAGGCCGAAAAGCAAAATGCTTATTTGTCAAACCAATAGATCAGGATCCCATGCCCGACCCCGGTCGAGTCCGTTATGCGGGCCGATTGAAAAGCCATGAAACGGCAGTCCGTCGAAGCGACCGGATTATAGGCTTTCCCGTTTTCAAAATCGTTGAATCGGGTAAGGCACCCAAAATCTTGGCAGGGTAAAGCGCTGTTTCCCGATGCACGACGGAATCTCATCGCCACGCCAATAAATCTCATCAACAAAACCGCGGCGCCTAACTATCAAAGCCCTGTCAGTTCCAGCGAAACCAGCGCAGCGCAAGAAAGAAAGAGATCGCGCCCCACGCAGCCAGGATCAACAGCCTCCAGGATTGAGAGGCCAGCGAAGCCCCTTCCAGGATGACAGCCCGGAGCGCGTAGTTCAGCTGGGTAAGGGGCAGGGCCTGAACCAGCGGCTGAAGCACATCGGGGAACCGGTCGGGAGAGAAAAAAATGCCAGAAAAGAGCCACATCGGCAGCATAATCAGATTCATCAGGCCGGACACCGTCTCGATGCGCTGAGCGCGGCAAGCCACCAGCAATCCCAATCCGGCAAAGGCTATCGCGCCGATCAGGGATAGGAGCAGGATCGAAAGCAGATTGCCCCTCACTGCGACCCGAAAGATCAAAGCGCCTGCCCCGAGAATGACAACCAATTCGGGAAGCATGAAAACCAGTCGTCCACCTACCATCGAAAGCAGGAAATCGGTTCGTCTCATGGGGGTCGCCACCAGCCGTTTCAGCAGCTTTTTCACCCGCATGTCCACGATCACGAAGCCGACCCCCCAGAGACCTCCGCCCATAAGGTTCATGCCCAGAAGTCCGGGAACCAGGAAGTCGATATAGCGCGCCCCCGGCTCAGTAACCAACCGTTCGGAGCTTGGCACCGGGTCGATGCGACCCGCAGCGCGTTGCAGCGTATCGTTCACCCGCTGCCGTGCCAGAGCGCTCTCGGGACGAGAGGGATCGAACAGGTAGGTCAGGCTGCCTCCCGGAACGACGATCAGCGAGGATTTGCCAAGCCGGAGGTGATCCCTGCACACCTGCTCCGGGTGGATCTCGACAATCATATCCGGATCCCGCTTCAATGCCCGCGAGAGTTCCGCCGCCTGAGTATGCTCCTGGATGTCAACGTAGATCTTTTCCACCGGGCGGTTGCGGAATGCAATCCCGAGGCCGATGGCCAGGATGAGTGGAAATCCATAAGTCCAGAATACGGCTTCAGGCTCACGCAAGAACTCTCGCAAACGCGCAAGCGACAATTCTCTAAGAGGATGATACTTCGTCATCGCGCAAATGCCTTCCGGTGAGGTGTACAAAAACATCTTCCAGGCTGGCGTGCCTGGTAGTCAAACGGGCCAACTGCAAGCCGCGGCGCTGCAGCTCGCTTAGCAGCGCGGGAATGGCGATGTGTGGTTCCGTCACGGTCAGCGCGATTCCTGAAGCCTCATTGCGCGCCTCGAGCACGGCCGGCAGCCCCACGAGGTTCTCGGGTGCGAATCCATCCCCATCGGCAAGGGCGAATTCCACGACATGATCTCCGCCCAGTGAAGCGATTAATTCGCCAGGCGATCCGAGCGCGATCACCTTGCCATGATCCACAACGGCGACCCGGTCACAGAGCCGCTCCGCTTCGTCCATATAATGAGTGGTAATCAGAATGGTTCGTCCCTGGCTGCCGAGTTCGCGGATGATGTCCCAAAGCTGCCGGCGCGACTGCGGATCCAAACCTGTCGTCGGTTCGTCCAGGAAGAGAAGATCAGGATTCCCAACCAAAGCGCAGGCTACCGCCAACCTCTGCCGTTGCCCTCCGGAGAGCTTTCCCACCCAGGCCCCCGACTTTTCGGTGAGCCCGACGGATTCCAAAACCTCCTCCGGCGATTTGCCCTGGCGGTAAAAGCTGCGGAAAAGCACCAGCGTCTCGAGCACGGAGAGCTTCTCGGGAAAACGCGTTTCCTGGAGAGAAATACCCAGTCTCTGGCGAAGCTCTTCGTCCTTCTTCCGGCCCCAGTGCATCCCGAGGATCTCGACCTCTCCGGTGGTGGCGTCCAGCAGTCCTTCGAAGATTTCGATAGTGGTGGTTTTTCCAGCCCCATTGGGCCCCAGGAGCCCGAAGCATTCGCCCCGGCGCACTTCCAGGTTGAGGCCGTTCACGGCGTCGACCGTACCGCTCCGGCTTTTGTACTGCTTTCGCAGGCCGATGCAGCGAATTGCCAGCTCCGTTCCAAAATTGGAATTCATCCTACCTGCCGTCACTGTATTCAATGTTCGTCCCGATGTGTGCGGGAATTATAGTGAAGCCCCTATGAGAATTAAAGAAATCTCGTGCGGGTCCCCGAGCACAGCCTTCCGGCACTCTTGCGTAAGATTCTTCGAGGTCTTCGCCGTTTAAAATAGGGGTCAACGAGAATCGTCAGAGATCCGCCAGCGCATGGCCAAATCCCTGATGTTGAGCAGGGTCAGCACCGGTACCCCACGCTCGATAAAGCGAGCCATGACGCCCCGGTCGGGGGAGACATCCCAGGGTTTCTGCGGCAAAAAGCCTGTTTTAAACCTCAGGATGGCCGGCGATCGGCCCATGCTTACTTCACCGCCTCCGACATTGATATAAAGAGCGATTCTCCGGCCGGCCGACAACCGGTCGTACAAATCCATCCGCTGGTCGACGCCCTGTTTCAGGGAGTCAGGCCGCAGAATCTGGCATCCCAGAATTCCCGACGCTTTTCTAAGGATCTCCTCGACCAGCAACCGCCCTTCCGATTCCAGGTCCAGCGCCCGATCCCCAGCGCCACCGGAAGAGATTGCAGCCGAAACCGGCCGGAGGATCCCCTTTCGCACAAGACGAGCCTCCATTTCGGGCCAGGTGAAGCCAGGCTCATTGGCTCCCCAGGTGGAGGCGGTTACTGAGGACACTGCAACAAGCGTCACTCCCATCGACTGGCAAGCCGCAGCCACCGCAACGTTCAAGCCGGGAAAGGATCCCGAGAAACCTGCAGCGACGGCATCGCCGGGCATGACGCCCGCCCCGGCGATACGCAACGTCAATTCGCGTGCCCATTCCGGTTGGACGGAGAGTCTCTTGGATTCCAGACTTCCCAGGGTTGAGACCAACGGCGTCAACTCCGCACCCAGAAGCGCCGAATCGGCATCGGTAAGCCCGGGCTGGCGCAAAACATTCTCCGCATATTTTTCATGCCGGATCCAACTCTCGGCGTTCCTCATGACAATCGCCGCCTGCTCGGCTTTAGCCCGCAGATCGGCAGGAATCCGGGCCGAGGATCCGGTTGGCGCGAAAAACCTATCCGATGCCGCGGCAAGCGTCCAAAGCAAAACCGCGATCGTCACAAGCCGGCCGGTGGACATTCGCCAGGGCGCATTACGCGGACGTACCGGGCCCTTTCCGTTCATAGCCACCACCTCGTGATCAACAAAAGCAGAACCCGCACGATGGCGGAGACTCCCAATGTGACCGCAGCTGTGGGAACCAGGCCTTGCGCAAGAGCCTCGTTGGCCAGCAGCCCTGGAACTATATAGCCGATGACACGGAGATCAACCGGCTGGACGGGAAACCATCGGCCGCCTTCTTCCAAAAGAGCATTCACCATGAATCCGCACAAAACCGTCACTGCCAGGCGGCGGCGGCCATAGAGAATCATGAGCCGGGACAACCCGAACCGGACCAGGGCCCAGGTCAAAAACGCCGCCAGAAATGTCGCTGCCAGCCGGCCCGGCTGCCCCATATAGAGCGCGAGATATCCCGGCACGACAAGGCCCGCTGCGGAAAAACCAACCAGCTCCCTGGCAGCAAGACTTATGAGGATCCCGAGCGCGATGGCGAGCTCAACCATAAGTGACCTCTTTTTCCAGGACAGAACGGTCAAATCCCTTCGTATTGCCGCAAAAAATCAGTCCGGATAGTCCGCCGGCGGTTTGCTCCAGAGTTGCCATTATGCACCCCTGCCGCACATATGAAAGTGGCTTCCCGAGCCTACTCCCGCGCAAGCGGCACCGGAGTTGCCAGGACGGACGATCGCCGGTGATCCAAACGGCTGGAGCATCGGCAAAGGTGCGACTCGCCGTACAAAATTCCATCAATCTCAGCTCCCGATCGGCGCGATGATTGAAAATAAGAATCTTGCGTACGAGGGTGCCATCATCCTGTCGTGGCAGCCATTCATTCACCAGGAGCTCGAAAGACTCCGGGTCATTGGCAGCTGTGGCATTCAGCCAGGGGACCTGCCTGCCGCGAAGTGAAATGAATCCTGAAGCTGCTGCTCCGGCATCAGGAAGATACCGGGCCATCCCTTCCAGCGCCGTTTCATCGGCGATTCCGAGCCTGCGTGTAACTGCCAGAGCTGTTTTGCGGTTCTCGATCAGCCAAGCGGGGAGTTGGTTTTCGTTGGGCAGTAGAACCTCAGAATCTTCGATTGGCTCAGCGTGCAGCACATCCGTGTTGAGCGCTTCGGCCCGTCTTTCCAGCAGAGATGCGCAACAGGGATCTCCGAGAATCAGCGTGGATCTAAGGGGAACCGTGTTGGAAAGGCCGGCTGCGACCTGTTCAAGCGACCGGCCAAGGCTATCGGTGTGATCGGTGCGGACATTGGTAATCACTCCGTGGGTTGCGCGGATCATCTCACGCTCAGCTATCCACTGCAATTCCGGTTGGACCGCCATGCACTCGACGACAAGTGCCCGCGCTCCCATCCTCCGTGCCATCAGGAGTAGCCGGAGCTCCTCCCGGATATTGGCCAACCCTCGTCTCGACCAGGGCCGTTCGCTGCCGTCGGGAGATAGCAGCCGCGCCGCCGTGCCCGTGCAGCGGGCCAGGACAGGGATGCCAGCATTCCGGAGTGCAGCCCATACTAGACGAGTTACCGTCGATTTGCCCCGGGTTCCGTTGACATGAATCCTGATGGGGACGGCTGCCAGCGCGCGGTCACGCAACCTGCGCTCGATGAATCCCGCCAGTACAATCAAGCTCAGACAAGCCGCTATCCAGCCGGTGTAGATCACGGTTTTATTCTACTTCGGGGTGGACCAGGTGTAAGCCTTGGGGGCATCCGGGAATGCCAGCCGATCGAACCTGGTGGCGACTGCTTTTTTAAAAAACTGCTTGTCGGCAAAGTCCAACAAGGCCAGCCAATCCTCGGCATTCTGTTCGTGTTTGCCCTCGCGGAAGTGAATGCCCGTCCGGTCCGGGACTCCCAGAAACTTGAACACTTCGCGGCCCGCCAGGTAGCTCACCTGGCTGCCGATGGGATTGGCCCAGAGATCTCCCAGGGCTTCGGTGCTGAGCAGCGCCCTCGGGGCTACCAGCGCGCGGACGGAATGCTGATCAAAGGGGATTTGATTGACATGCCCCACAAACTCTTTGAAGCGGGGATGGAACCAGTAAGCGAAACGGTTCAGGATGGCTCCGATGTCCTCGGACTTGGGTCCCAGGACTCGATAACACCCGGCTCCGCCGCAGCCCGACCCGTTGGGCGCGGTTAAGGCAATTCTTTCATCCAATGCACCCGCGAGCAGGGCAGCTTTCCCGCCGCGGGAATGGCCGGTTATGGCAATGCGCTTCTTGTCCACAAAGGGCTGGGTCAGGAGAAAATCGACGGTCCTGTGGAATCCCCAGGCCCAAGCGGTGACGGTCGACCAATCGTATTGGGGATACAGCGGGTGCACGCCCTTGGATCGATCCGAGTTGTCCGGGGCGATTTCGGTGCGATCAAACTCGGCAACGACATACCCCCGCCGGATCGCGGCCTCGACTATCGCCGGAGCAACCCGGCCCCAGCAGAGGTCGCCTTTGACGATCACCGGATGACGTCCGTTCTCCGCCGGCACCGTAAGGATGAGCCTGTAGGAAACCTTCCTGTCGGGACCGGTAGTCAGGCGGATCTGCTTTTCCGTCGCACCGGACTCAAGCTTTTTGGTGTCGGTAATTTCGCCTGATACCGGGGACGCGGGCGCCGGGTGTCCATATTCATAATAAAGAATCATCGCCTTGAGTTCTTCGCGGCGCTTCACCCAGTCACTCTTGCCCGAAACCCGTTTGCCGTTGTTCATCAGGAACGGATCGGGCAGCTCTTGAATCGAAGGCAGCTTATCGAGGCCCGGACGTGCTGCCGGCAGGGGATTCTGACTTCGCACAGCAGGCATCAAAAAAATGGAAACCAGGACGACGATAAACACGGCAACTGTTCGCAACGGCATGGCGAATTCACTCCTAAATTTCGTTCAAGACTTCAAGCCGATCAGCTTCCCGTCGAGTTTTTCGTTTGCTTTCATCATTTCATCCCAGGTCACTTCGCTCCTGCGATAGGCCGCCGTCCGTCCTAAAATGGTAGTCAGGTTGCTGCGAACACTGGGCGCCACGGTTGTGTTTGAAAAATCGGCAGAGGTAATGCCCTTGTGGAACGCATCAATATTCCGGATGGCGCCATTGAGGTAAAGGTTATCCACCTTTCCCCCAAGCCAGGCATTGTTGCCTCGTATGTAGACCTCACCGAAATAGTGAGTGTCGATTATCCCCTCGGTTCCGTAAATGCGCGCGCAAATGTCATCGATGCCACGGCCATACTGTTTCGAATGAAAGCTCAGGTCAAAATCTCCCGGGAATGTATAGACGACCGAGAAATTGTCGTAGCAGGTGCCCTGGTCGCGCGCCTTGCGCCCGCCGGTTCCATAAGCGCGTATCGGGTCGGCATCCAGGATCCATGAAGCGACGTCGATAGCGTGGATATTCTGCTCGGTGATTATGTCGCCGGATAGAGCACGGTCCAATCCCCAGCAGCGCAGCCGGACTTCAGGATTGTTCGGATCGGCCCGCAGCGCCCTGACGGCCGCTTCGAAGGTGGGACCGCAAAGGTAATTGGCTTCCCCGCCAATCATTTTGCCGATGGCGTTTTTGCGCACACGGTCCACCGCTTCAATGTAAAAAGGATCGGTGCGGGTCTGAAAATCTATCAGGAAGCAGAGTTTTTTCCCGGTGGCGCGTTTAGCGCTTTCCTCGACACTGCGGCATCCCGGCACATCCACGGCCGCAGGTTTGGCTAGGTAGACATGCACGCCGGCATCGACGCCTGCAGCGGCCTGTTCAGGGTGGAAATAGGGCGGGCTTTCCACGGCAATCGCATCCACCTTGCTGTCGAGGAGTCTCCGGTAGCCGGATAGGCCGGAAAAGCGGCGGGCCGCATCGACCTGCAGCTTCTCCCCGGCACTGCTCGCCTTTTCGGCAAAATAATCGGAGACAGCGGCAACCTGGTAGCCGCCGTGCTTCTGGAACAGGTTGCCGATCCAGACACCGCGTCCACCGCAGCCGATAAGGCCGAGGCTGATTTTCGAATTAGCCTGAGTGCCTCGAACCAGTTCCGGCTTGACCAGTGTAAATCCAAGAGCTGCCCCGCCGATGAAATCGCGACGTTTTAGCCCCAATCCCGCCGCATAGTTCCCACTCAATCGTCGAACCATAAAATGCCCCCGACTCGAAGATGACCTGATACTTATGCACTTTCTTCCCATTATGCGACAATAGGAGGCAATAAAGCGAGAAAGGCGTATCGACCAAATATGGGCGGCAATCATCTCAAGATCAAGACGCGCGGAGTGAAAGGAACCGTGGCGGAAGTTTACCGCCAGATACGGAGCGAATTCGGTGTGCTGGGCGAACCGCTGACCCTTCACGCCTCGCTGCCCGACCTGCTGGCCGGTGTGTGGTGCTCTTTCCGCGAATCAGCGCTGGCGGGCCAGGCGCCGCGAAAACATAAGGAAGTCGTGGCCGTCGCCGTTTCGGTGCTGAACCGGTGCCCTTATTGCATCGATGCGCATGCTGTTCTCCTCCGCGCCACGAAAGCGCACAATGCCGCGGCCGCCATTCAGGAAGGAGACCCGGACAGGATCAAGGATCCCCAAGTGCGAGCCATTGCCGAATGGGCGCTGGCCACACGCACCCCCGGATCAACGAAGCTTGCTGCGCCTCCATTCCCGGCGGCTGAGGCGCCGGAAATCATCGGGGTGGCAGTATGGATTCACTACATAAACCGGATGACCAAGGTCTTGCTGGAAGGAGGTCTGATTCCCATCCGGTCCAACATGTTCGGTCTGCGGACGCTCTCGGAGAGAATGGGCGGGTTGTTTTTCGCACCGGCGGTCAGACGCCGCCTGGAACCCGGGACCTCCTTGAGCGTGATTCCCGAAGTTCCCCTTCCTGCGGATCTGCATTGGGCGGAACCCTCGCCGGCCGTCGCCAGGGCTTTTGCAGGATTTGCGTATGCGGCGGAGCGGGCCGGATCCATGTATCTTCCCGCGGAGGTCCGTGCCGCGGTCGGGGACCGGCTGAAAGCCTGGGATGGATCGGACCCGGGAATCGGCCGCGCCTGGCTGGCTTCCGACCTGAAAAAGCTTCAGGAACGGCAACATGCGGCGGCCCGGCTTGCCCTGCTTTCCGCGTTTGCTCCAGATCAGGTGGACAGGGATGTCATCCGGGAATTTCGGCAGGCTGATTCGAGTGACGCCGCCCTGCTTGGCGCTGTGGCCTGGTCCAGCTTTTCAGCAGCCAGAACCATCGGAGGTTGGATTGCACCCCCGGGATAATTCATTTATCGGGCCGCCACGTCGACTATTCGAATGGCAAAACGTCACATTTCCAATTGACAGTGCTCCCGCTTTCGCGTAATTCAATGGATACAAATTAACCATGCGCAAAATAGCCGTTGTTAACATGAAGGGTGGCGTCGGTAAGACCACCAGCGCCATTCACCTCGCTGCAGGACTGGCTGCCGGGGGATCCAGGGTACTCCTGATCGACACCGATCCCCAGGGTAATATCAGCCATGCCCTTCACCTCCCCCACACCAAAACGATCCAGGAACTGATGCTCGGAGAGGCCCAGGTGGAGGAGGTCGTCCAGAAGGAAGCGCGTGAAAGACTGGACGTGATCCTATCGTCGACCGCCGCTTTCTCGCTCGAACGCCGGCTTGCCTCGGAAACCCAGCGGGAAACCATACTGGCGCGGCGACTCCGCTCGATGAACAGTTACGATGCCGTCGTCGTCGATTGCTCACCGGCGATGAACCTTCTCACCTATAACGCGCTCCTGTACGTTCACGAAGTTGTGATGCCGGTGGCCATGGACCTTATGGCGATCATCGGAGCCCGCCAAACTTTGAACGGCATCAACGAAGTTCGCGACCTCTGGCCTGAACGGCGTCTTGAGCTGATTGCCGTGCTGCCGACATTCGTCAACACTACTACCAACGCTACGAAAGCCGCTTTCGAAGCGCTGGAAAAAGATCCACAGATGGGCTCCTATTTATTCCGTCCTGGAATCCGCCAGTGCATTGATCTGAATTACGCCACTTCCCAGGGCCAGACCATTTGGGAATACGCACCGCGAAGCCGCGCAGCAGAAGACTACAATCGTTTCGTCGATTTTGTATTGAACCGGAATTTTGAAGGGAACTATGTCGCCGAAGAAAAAACAAAAGCCGTCGTTTAACGTGCCGGAAGAACTCCACACAGCTCCCCAAACTGGCTGGGTTTATCGTTCAGAGAGCGATTCCGAGCCTCACCCCGAAGCTAATCAGGCATCTCAACCGGCGGAGTTCCGTGAAGCAGTGCCAGAGGCAGCCGCGACGCCGATTCCGGAACCGCCGCCCAAGACCGGCAGCACCAAAAACAACGGCACGCGGGCGACTTCGAAATCGGACATGGATCTTTTCGACCTTGCCGCGCTCACCATAAGTTCCGGATTCGAAGCAATCGGAAACGCCATGCTGCTCACCACGCGGATAATCACAGCGCCGTTTTCGATGGGCATGAAAATGCTCGGCTGGAAATAAGCCCGACACCCTGGTTCTATTTGAGTGTGAGAAGAACCGGCGCATGGTCGGACGGCTTTTCGCCTTTGCGCGCATCGCGGTCAACGTCAACCGTCAAGCATCTGGAACCCAACGGTGCGGTGATGAGAATGTGGTCGATGCGCATGCCCCAGCCCCTGTGGAATGCTCCGCCGCGGTAATCCCACCACGTATATAAGCCGGACTCCTGCCGCAGGAGCCTCACGGCATCCACAAAGCCCCAATCCAGCAGGCTGCGATAAGCGGATCTCTCGGGTTCGCTGCAAAGGATCTGGTCGCGCCATTGCTCAGGGTCCCAGACGTCACGATCTTCGGGAGCAATATTAAAGTCGCCGCAGAGCAGGGCCGGGCTGCCGGGATCGTAATGAGTCTGGAAAAAGCTGCGCAAGCGTGAGTACCACTCCAGTTTGTAAGCGTACTTCGGCGATCCGACCTCCTGGCCATTGGGGGCATAAATATTGATTATCCGCACCCCGGAGACCGTGCCTGCCAGGAAGCGGCATTGGGTGTCGGCTTCGTCTCCAGGAAGCCTATCCATGGAATCCTGGAGCGTGCCGAGCGACAGAACGGCCACGCCGTTGTAACTTTTCTCCCCCTTAAAAACGCAGTGATAGCCAAGGGCCTCCAGGGGCTCCAAAGGGAATTCCTGGTCGACGACCTTGGTCTCCTGCAGGCAGAGCACATCGGGCCGCTTCAATTCCAGCCACTGCGTCAGGCGCGTCAGGCGCATGCGGATTGAATTGATGTTCCATGTGGCAACGATCATCCCGGTCACCTCAGTAAATTGGTTTCGAAAAATAATAGCTTATTCGGCGGCGAGAGAGCGCCTGACTTGGTCGACAACTTCAGCGGGGCTCCAGTCATTCCCCCGATACACACGAAGCAACCTGCCGTCGGGACCGACAAGAGCTGTCCTCAGAGTGTGGCTAATCCGGTTCCCGTCCGGGGTGAATTCCAGTCCGAAAAACGCTGCCGACTTTGCGGACCTGATCCGGGGCGCCGGTCGCAAACTCCCAGCGGTCGAACGGCTTCTGTGCCGCGCGGAGTGTGTAAGATGAACCATATTTTTGCAGCACCTCGGGTGTGTCGAATTCCGGATCGAAACTGATGGAGAGAAGACGGCACCGCTCTTTCAGCACCGGATCTTTGAGGATCGCCGCGTGGATTTCGGCAAAATTGCGGCTCATCCGCGGGCAATAATCCGGCAGCGGACAACGAGTGTAGATAAAAGTGAGCAGGAGTGTCCGGCCCCGGTATTGCCGAATCGATATCGGGGCCCCGTTCTGGTTTATCAGATGGAAATCGGGAACTTCGGATCCAATGGCGGGCTCCAAACCGGCAGCGGGATTTCCGCTGCCGGAATTATCGGAGGACTCGGTGATAGAAATGCCTTCCAGCCAGGAGCGCTCACGGTCCACTACCAGGGTTGCGCGAATCGCCTGACCGGGCTTGAGGACCGTCAAGGCCCAGGAATCCCTCACCGTAAAAGGCATGGTCATCGCGGACATATAGCCCGGGATTTCCCCGTGCTCCAAAGTGACCTCGGCTTTCGCTCGATCGACTGAGATCACTTTTCCGTCGATTTCAAAACGCCGCGCCGTGACATCCCGAGCCGGATTGCATCCTGCAAGGGTCAGGGCGGTAATGAAAATCCATGTGGGCCAGGCACGACTCATAAAACCGGGACTGCCGCATACTCTCGCGTCGGTCGACCTGCTCAATGTACGAAGGCCTTATAGGCCGCTTCCGTTTTAGCCTTGTCCATTTCGCCGTCGCTGAAGATGACACGGTATTTGAAAAGTGCCTTCTCCCCCTTTTTAATCAGCAGGTTGAAAGGTTTCGGATCGGCAACCTTGTTGCCTTTCATGAAATCCAGTTGCCCGAGGGGATTCACGCTAAAACAGCCATACCCTCGAGCGTGCCAGTAGGTAGGTGAGTTGACGCCGGATGGGTGGCTGAGGATGGCAATCGCAACCTTCTTCCCGTCCTTTTCGCCCTGAAGCCTGACCCAGTTGGCCCGTTTCCCCCAGACTCCTTTTTCCAGCTCTTCCCCTTCGGAGTTCAGATATCGGCCGCCGGCTTTTTCAGTCAGCCACTGCGCCACGCGAATGCAGAACATCCCCTCCTTGGTGTCCGCGAACTGAACATCGTCCTGGGTGGCCTTCAGGGCAATCGTGAAGTCGATGGCATAGCTCTGGGGGTCGAGAATCATGAAAACCATCTCGCGTTCTTCTTCGAGAATTGGCTTGTCATTCTTGTCGATCCAAAAGGAGGTGGTAGCCAACGTCCCCTTCCCGTCGCCTCCCTTCATCTGGCGCACCTTACTGTGACGGATGACCGGGAGCGGGTCTTTGCTGTTGCCCCAGAATTTATTCTGAGTCGATCCGGCGTCGTCTACCGTGAAAAACAACCCCTGGTGGTGGGGATGATCTTTATCCTCGCCCGGCACATCCACAAAAGGGTATCCGCGGGTTACGGTAACCCCGGAAGGACTGACCAAAGGGAACAATACCGGTTTTGCCTGGATTATCTTGGGATCCAGCATCGGCTTGGAAGGGTCCGGCGTGTGGATATAGCTGGTAAACAGCTTGCCGCCGATTTTTACATCGATCTGATATTTCCCTTCGACAAACTCGACCTTCAACGGCGCACTCCAGGCTAGGGCCCAGAGGGCCAGAGACGACAAAGTGACCAGGGCACATGCTCGCGTTTTCATTTCTATCTCCCGGGGACTGGATGCCACACAATAAATGGTTATGGACTACTCAATATCGCAAAAGTCACGCCAGATTTCATCATAAATGGAGATCGGGGGCGCCGATTACCGCAAGTGGGAAGGCGCATCCCCTGGATTTCACCCCGATTGCATCTGCCAGCCGTTTTCATGAATAATGAACCGAGATCCCTAAACAGAAAGGAAACCAAAGTGATTCTAGCTGCGGGCCTCACTCCGGCGGTTCAGCAGATCCTGGTGTTCGAGAATCTGCGGATGGGAAACGTAAACCGCGCAAAGGAGGCTCATCTTTGCGCGTCCGGCAAAGTCATCAATGTCGGCCTGGCACTGCATCACCTTGGCGGGCCGGCTCATATACTGGCATTGATTGGTGGCCTTGGCGGCGAATACATCAAACATGAACTCAAGGAGCGGAGCATCCCCTGCACGTGGGTATGGTCGTCCAAACCTACGCGGATGTGTACGACGATCATCGATCGCAAAGGAGCTTCAACTACCGAATTGGTCGAAAACGCCAATCCGGTTGAAGCCTCCGAACTGGATTGCTTCCTGCGCGATTTTGAAACCGTCGCGGAACAGGCTTGCGTCATCGTATTAAGCGGATCTTTTCCAGCCGGCACGCCGAAAAGCTTCTACAGGACCCTGATCGAACGTTCCCACTCACCGGTAATCCTGGATGCGTCCGGCCAGGAACTATTGGAAGCGCTCCCGGCGCAGCCGTACTGTATCAAGCCCAATCGCGAGGAACTGGCGCGCACTTTGGGTAGAGACCTGCAATCCGATCATGAACTGCGGTCCGCAATGCATGAGGTGTGTTCCCGGGGAGCCAGCTGGACTATCGTCAGCCATGGCGCTGAATCGTTGTGGGCTTGCGACGGCAGACAGATGTTGGTTTTCACTCCCGTGAGAGTACCGACCGTCAATCCCATCGGAAGCGGCGATTGCCTTGCAGCCGGGATCGCATGGGCCCTCTCGCGGAAAATGGACATGCCGGAGGCCATCCGTTTTGGCATTGCCGCTGCAGCAGATAACGCCTCAATGCTTCTGCCGGCCCGGCTGGACCCGCAACATGTTCGATCCATGGCCGCCGCGGTCGATTGCAGAACGGGCTGATTCCAACAGCCCTGCTCTCAGTGCGATATGGATTTTTACAGCTGAATCCGCGATCTGAACTGCACCCGATTCAAATTCGGGTTCATGCTTTGCTCATTGCATTATTCTTCTTCGGTGCCAAATTTTAATAACCACAAAGATCACCAAGACCACAAAATATTGATTTTATTAATTGCCGTCTTGGTGTTCTTCGTGGTTAAAAAACGGTGCAACTGTACTATCCGAACCACGTAGACGTGGCATGCACTTGCAGATTAAAAGCGAATCGCGGCAAAACCACTTCTTGATTCCGGCCATCCGGTTGTTCCAGCATAATGATCAACCGGAGAGAATTTACAGGAGGCGCGCCCCATGAAATGCCGCAAGTTCCTACTCGTTTTCGCCGTCTTCTGCCTGCTGGCACCAGCCGCAGCCCAGACACCGCAGGCACCATCTCAGGCCCAACAGTTGCCTCGAATAGAATTTTTCAGTCCCCAGGGAACCGTTAAAAATATCCGGCAGGTAAACGCCCGGTTTTCGGAAGCCATGGTGGCCTTCGGCGATCCCCGGGTGGCGGTCGAGCCATTTGTCATCACCTGCCCAGCCAAGGGGGCTTCGCGCTGGCTCGACTCGCGGAACTGGATTTTCGATTTTGAAGCCGATCTGCCTGCGGGTGTCCGTTGCGAATTCAGGGTCCGGGACGGACTGAGAACGCTTGGCGGGAAAGAAATCGGGGGGAGGAATGTTTTCGGCTTTTTGACAGGCGGCCCGGTGATTGTCAATTCGGCTCCCCACGAAGGATCGGAACAGGTGGATGAGGAACAGGCTTTCCGGCTCGATTTGAATGGCGCAGCCACCGAAGAATCCGTCTTGCGCAGTGCGTATTTCGCCGTTGAAGGTCTGGGGGAGCGGATCGGCATCAAGATCCTGGCCGGAAAAGAAAGAGAGGATATTCTCAAGGCCAATTACGGCTACGCCAAAGAAAAATTGAAGGAGGTTTTGGAAAAAAGGCTACAGTTCCCGGTAATCCAGGCTAAGCAGCGCTTCCCGGCAGGATCGAAAGTAAGCCTTGTCTGGGGTAAAGGGGTTGCCTCCCAGAGCGGAGTCCCCACCGAGCAGGACCAGGTCCTCCCCTTCAAAGTGAGACCGGTCTTTACAGCCTCCTTCCATTGCACCCGAGTCAATGCAGAATCGGAATGCGTGCCGATCTCATCTTTCCGGATCTCCTTTTCGGCATCCATTCTCGCAAGCCAGGCGCAAAAAATAGTCCTGCGGGGCCCGGGAAACAAACAATGGAAACCTTCATCGGCAGAGGACGACAGCGAGGACGATAAATACGTTTATGGGGTTGATTTCAAGGGTCCGTTTCCTGAAAAGTCCAGCTTCACCGTTGAACTACCCAAGGATGTGAGGGACGACGCCGGACGCAGGCTCGCCAATGCCGACAGGTTTCCCATGACGGTCAAGACGGATGAATATCCGCCGCTCGTCAAATTTTCGGCGGAATTCGGCATCCTGGAACTCAAGGGCGATCCCGTGCTTCCTGTAACACTGCGTAATATCGAACCTGCCCTTTCCGCGCGAATGTTCGAAGTCCAAGGGGGCGAAGGGGGCATGGATCCGCCAAAGCCATTGCCGGAGGACCGGGGTGGTGCCGGCAACATGTCCGGCCAAATCGTGAAGATCCCCATGGACAAAGCTGGGCAGTGGTATTCGTGGATCGAAAAAGTGAGAAACCGCGATTACGAGGGCCGCAGCACATCGATATTCGGTTCTGTCACCCTTCCCCAAACCCGGAATATATCGATACCCAAGCTGCATGGTCCAAAGGCGTTTGAAGTGGTGGGGATTCCACTGAAAGAGCCCGGCTTTTATGTGGTGGAGATAGAGAGCGCTCTCCTCGGAGCGTCGCTCCTGGGCGTGCAGATGCCGATGTTTATCTCAACGACCGCTCTGGTTACGAATCTGTCGGCACACTTCAAGTGGGGCAACGACGCCTCCCTGGTTTGGGTCACCACACTCGACGACGCCAAACCCGTGCCGGAAGCCCTGGTTCAAGTTCGCGACTGCGAAAGCAAGCTTCTTTGGGAAGGCAAAACCGATGCCAGAGGGATAGCTCGACCGTTGAACCTGCCCCCTGCCAATCGCAATGGGGGCTGTCCCAGCGGCACGGTGGAAGGAATCATGGTCACCGCGCAGCTCGGCGGCGATATGACCCTGGTTTCCAGCACATGGGAAGAGGGGATCGAACCCTGGCGTTTCCGCCTCCCGACAGAGTGGGAACCATCCAATTCCGTCGTTCACACGGTCATGGACCGGACTTTGTTGCGAGCCGGCGAAACCGTCCACATGAAACATATCGCCCGCAAACATGGGACCAACGGCTTCTCCCTGCCGAACCCCGCAGAATATGGCCGGACGCTGGTCATCCGGCACATCGGCACGGATCAATCTTATGAGCAGCCCCTGAAATGGGGCGCCGGAGGCATCGCGGAATCCACGTGGGCGATTCCCAAAGACGCTCGCCTGGGGCAGTACGAGGTCAGTTTCAAATCCGCTGAAAAAAACGACCGGGGGTTCGCTTCCTCAGGTTTCTTCCGGGTTGGTGAATTCCGCGTCCCGTTAATGAAAGGCTTGATTCGCCCGCCCTCGGAATCACTGGTGGCTCCCACATCGGTGCCACTGGACTTGAGCGTCAGCTACCTCGGGGGCGGCGGAGCCGGGACCTTGCCGGTGCGCTTCCGCTATGACATCCGGCCCAAATACACGACCTCTTTGCCCGATTATGAGGATTTTTTCTTTTCGGATGGATGGGTGCGCGAGGGGATTACCCGAAGGGGTCAGAATGAGGAGGGGGAGGACGAAATCCCTCAGCCGCAAATCACACGGACCGACTTGACCCTTGATAAAAGCGGGTCTGTCCGGACCAGCATTGCAAGGCTGCCGAAGCTGGACCGTCCCTTTGAAATTCAGGCGGAACTCGAGTTCAGGGATCCGAATGGAGAAGTCCAAACCGTTTCTTCACGAATCCCGTTATGGCCGGCAAAGCTGCAGGTCGGGCTCCGCATGGAATCCTGGGGATCATCGCGGGACAGCATCAAATTTCAGGCGGTGGTTGTGGACCTCAACGGCAAACCGGTAGCCGATGCACCGGTCCGCGTGGACCTTTTCCATAAGAAGTACTATTCCCACAGAAAACGCCTGGTGGGAGGTTTTTACGCCTATGAGCAAAGCACCGAGATCAAGAAAATAAAAACCCAGTGCGAAGGAAAAACCGACAAAAAGGGATTGCTGGCTTGCGAAGGAGTTCCTCCGATATCCGGCAACGTAATCCTGCAGGCAGTTACGCGTGACGATGCCGGCCGGGAAACCGCCGCCCGCCGCGAAGCCTGGATTGCGGGCACGAATGAATGGAATTTCAAAACCCATGATGATGACCGAATCGATCTGATCCCGGAACGCAAGCGGTATGAGCCGGGTGAAAAAGCCCGCCTCCAGGTCCGAATGCCCTTTCGTCAGGCAACGGCCCTTGTGACTGTCGACAGGGAGGGAGTCGGCGATGCCTATCTAGTCGAATTGTCGGGAAAAGAGCCGGTCATCGAGGTGCCGATCCGGGGCATTCATGCCCCTAATATTTTTATTTCGGCACTGGTCGTGCGAGGACGTGTGAGCGACGCGCAGCCAACCGCGATGGTTGACCTCGGCCGGCCGGCGTATAAGCTGGGAATCGCCGAAGTGAACGTAGGGTGGAAAGCCCACGAATTGAAGGTAAAAGTCGCGACCGATAAGCAAGTCTACAAGGTGCGGGAAAAGGCCAAAACCACTGATTCAGGTCACGACTCCCGACGGCAAAGCGGCAGCGAAGGGAACCGAAATCGCAATTGCGGCGGTGGACGAGGGTCTGCTCGAGCTGATGCCGAACCAGAGTTGGCAATTGCTGGAAGCGATGATGGAAAGGAGGAGCTACGGGGTGCAGACATCGACCGCACAAATGCATGTCGTTGGCAAGAGGCACTACGGGCTCAAAGCATTTCCGGCTGGGGGCGGAGGCGGACGTCAGACAACTCGTGAGCTTTTCGATACCCTGCTTTTGTGGAAGGGACGTGTCGCGCTCGATGCCAAGGGCATGGCCACCCTTGAAATACCTTTGAACGACTCGTTGACCAGCTTTCGCATTGTTGCCGTGGCCAATTCGGGTGTGGAGCGGTTCGGCACCGGCTCCGCTTCGATCCGGTCGACTCAAGACCTGATCCTTTTCTCCGGCGTTCCACCCGTCATCCGGCAAGGAGACCGGTTTCGGCCGGAGTTCACCCTGCGCAATGCCACCGACCGGCCGATGGAAGTCAAAGTCACGGCCCGGATCAAGGAGATCAGCGAACCACTGCAACCGGCCTCAGTTTCGATTCCGGCCGGCGAATCGAAAGTAATTGGATGGGACGTCACAGCACCTGTCGGCGCAGAGACGCTTCATTATGAGCTGGAGGCGGTTTCCGGGGTATCGATGCGGGACCGGTTAAGCGTCTCGCAAAAATCGGTGCCGGCAGTACCGGTGCGGGCCTTCCAGGCCACCCTGGCACAGGTGGACAAAGAGCTCAAAATGGATGTAGAGCGACCCGCAGACGCCCTCCCGGCCAGGGGCGGAATCCAAGTGGCGTTTCGCTCCACCCTGGTGGATGGACTCACAGGCGTCACCGACTATATGAAGCTTTACCCCTATACCTGCCTGGAGCAGGAAGTGTCCAAAGCGGTCGCGCTCCGCGATGCCGCCATGTGGACAAAGTTGATGGACCGCCTGCCGAATTACCTCGATTCCGATGGCCTGGCGAAATACTGGCCGCTCCTGAATCTCGGAAGCGACGTCCTGACTTCTTATGTCCTGGCGATCGCGCACGAAGCCGGGTGGCAGATCCCTGAGCAGCCCAAAAGCAAGATGCTCCAGGGCCTTCGCGGTTTTATCGAGGGGCGGATCATCCGTCATTCCTCGCTGCCTACGGCCGATCTGGCGATTCGGAAGCTCGCAGCCGCGGATGCAGTCACCCGATACGGCCCCGCAACCGGCGCACCCCCGGGCGGGAACCCAGCTGCGGCCGGCAACAAAAACGATGCAAGCTTGATCGCTTCGATCGCCGTCGAACCCAATCTCTGGCCCACCTCCGCCGTTATGGACTGGATGAACATCCTCCGGCGCGTCCCAACCATCCGCGGCCGCGATCAGCGACTGGCTGAAGCCGAGCAGATCCTGCGCAGCCGGTTGAACCTCCAGGGAACCACCATGGGGTTCTCCACGGAGAAAAGTGATTTCCTGTGGTGGCTCATGACTTCGGTCGACACGAATTCGGTCCGTCTGATCCTGGCCGAGGCTGATTCACCCGCCTGGAAGGAAGATGTGCCACGAATGGCTCGCGCGGCCCTCGGCCGTCAGCGCCGAGGCCATTGGGATACCACCGTGGCCAACGCCTGGGGTATGCTCGCGATGGAAAAGTTTTCCAGGATTTTCGAGAGCGTGCCGGTAACCGGAACAAGCACAGCCGCCGTTTCCGGGAAGACCCAGATCCTCGAATGGTCCGCTTCACCGAAGGGCAAGACTCTTTCCTTTGATTGGCCGGCTCAAAGGGCATCCTTGACGATCGGGGTCGCTGGAACCGGCAAACCCTGGGCCACAATCCAGAGCATGGCGGCTATTCCACTGAAACAGCCGCTGTCGAGCGGATTCAAGATCCGAAAAACCTACACTCCAGTGGAGCAGAAAGCAGCCGGAACCTGGAGCAAAGGCGATATCGTCCGGGTCCGACTCGAGCTTGAATCCCAGGCTGACATGACCTGGGTTGTGGTCAACGATCCAATTCCGTCAGGCGCCGCCATATTCGGGACCGGGCTGGGAAGAGATTCGCAACTTTCCACATCGGGTGAGCAGCGCAGGGGTTGGGTCTGGCCGGCATTCGAGGAAAGGTCTTTTGAGGCCTTCAGGTCTTACTTTGATTTCGTTCCAAAAGGCAGCTGGATGATCGAGTACACCATGAGACTCAACAGTGCCGGATCGTTCCTCCTGCCGACTACGCGTGTCGAAGCCATGTACTCGCCGGAAATGTTCGGTGAAATTCCCAACGAAATGGTGCGCGTTCAATGACCTCGATCGGCGCTGAAAACATGAACGGTGAAAGGGCCCGGCGGAAGCGGCGGACATGGAAAATGGCCGGCTTCGCCCTGGGATCCGTGTTGGCTGCAGCGCTGGCGATGTTTGCCTGGTGGAAGCTCCCTGCGGTTTTCCTGCCTTCTTTCCAGCAGGTGAAAGCGGCGCACACCTGCTCCGAAGCAGTCCTCTGGGACCGGAACGGCGAGGTCATCCATGAGCTGCGGATCGATAAAAGCGGACGACGCATGCAATGGGTGGACCTGGCCGCGGTTTCACCCGCGCTCCAGGCCGCGATCCTCCGCGCGGAAGATCAGAGATTTTACCGGCATCATGGAGTGGACTGGGCATCGGCGGCAGGCGCGATGCGCGGGATCTTCGGTCGAGGAAATCCTCGCGGGGCATCCACCATCAGCATGCAGTTGGCCGCGCGGCTGAACGAAGAGCTTCAGCCTCAAGCCATTCGGCGCTCTTTCCGGCAAAAGCTGGTGCAGGTCGAAGCCGCCCGCTTACTGGAAAAGCGCTGGACCAAATCCGAGATCCTCGAAGCGTATCTCAACCTTGTGACCTTTCGCGGTGAATTGCAGGGAATCGGGGCCGCATCGCTCGGGCTCTTCGGCCGGAAGCCGCATGGTCTCGGGGAAATCGAATCAGTCATCCTCGCGGCGCTGGTACGCGCGCCCAATGCTTCTGTCGAACAGGTGGAGGTGAGGGCACAGGATCTGGCCAGCGCGATGAATCTGGAACTGGATCGGGCCGAGATCAGCACCAGGGTTCGTGAAACCCTCGCACGCCCTTACTATGTCCCCCCGCAGGCTTCCCTGGCTCCCCATGTCGCCAGGCAGCTACTGCAGAAAAATGAGACTTCAATATCATGCACCCTTGACGGCAGGCTTCAACGTTTTGCAGCGGAAACCCTGCGCCGCCAACTGGAAACAATCCGGGCTCAGAATGTCCATGATGGCGCCATTCTAGCCGTCGACAACAAATCGGGGGATGTGCTGGCGTACGTCGGCAACGACGGGGATCGATCAAGCGCCCGCTTTGTGGACGGGATTCAGGCGGCGCGGCAAGCAGGGTCGACTCTGAAACCGTTGATTTATGGCCTGGCTTTCGAGAAGCGGCTGATCACGACCGTGTCGCTGTTGGAGGACAGCCCGCTGGACGTTCCGGTTGCCGGCGGCGTCTATCAGCCCAAAAACTACGATGATCAGTTTCATGGGGCCGTTACCGCGCGAGTGGCCTTGGCCTCGTCATTGAACGTGCCTGCAGTGAGAACCCTTAACCTGACAGGGGTGGAAGCTGCTGTGGACCTGCTTGCCGCCATGGGTTTCCGAAACCTCAGGCGTGCCGAATACTATGGACCGTCGCTGGCGCTCGGAGCAGCTGATGTTACTCTCTGGGACCTCGTGAACGCATACCGCACCGTGGCCAATGGCGGGATATTCAGCCCCCTGAGGCTGGAGCCATCCCGAAGCCAAGGTATGAGCCGGCGCGTTCTGAGTGCAGGGGCAGCGTTCCTGATCGGAGATGTTCTTTCCGACCGCGAAAGCCGGAGCGTAACCTTCAACCTCGAAAATCCTTTATCCACCCGGTTCTGGACGGGGGTCAAAACCGGAACGAGCAAAGACATGCGGGATAATTGGTGCATCGGCTTTTCGGCCCGTTACACAGTCGGGGTGTGGGTTGGGAATTTTTCGGGCCAGCCGATGTGGGATGTCAGCGGAATCACCGGCGCCGCGCCGGTATGGGTGGAAATCATGAACTGGCTCCATCGCTCGGAGCCGGGCTCTCCCCCAGCGCCTCCTCCTGGCGTCGTCGCCGCCGATGTTTTTATGGAAAACGCCGGGACCTTCCGGCGAGAATGGTTTCTCAAGGGAACCGAGGTATCCGTTGTCCAGAAAGCAGAAAGCGACGCAGGCTATCGTATCGTTTATCCCGCGTCCGGAACCGTGATCGCATTGGACCCCGACATTCCGGAAGAAAACCAAAAGCTCTTTTTTGAAGCGCAGCCAGCCGTCGCTTCGCTCCGCTGGGTGCTGGACGGCAATTCCCTGGGATCTGCAGCGTCGGTCATGCTCTGGACTCCGGCCAGAGGCAAGCATTCCCTGGTCCTTGAAGATTCCCGGGGACGAGTCGTTGACAGCGTGGAGTTTGAAGTGCGCGGAAACCTTGGCAATCGCGCATCGAGCCATTGAACTGCGTAGAAAGGTGGATCTAAGATGAAGCGCCGTGACCTATTGAAGTCTGTTGCAGGAGCAGCTGCCATGTCGATCAATGGAATCCCCGCCGGCGCCGCCCCGTCTCAAGCCGGGAAAATGGATCTTGAGATCGTAAGTCTGAAGCTTCGACACACATGGACGACCACCATGTCATCCAGTGAATTCCGCGACAACCTTCATCTCCGTTTCAGCCGCGAAGGGCTCATCGCCCGCGGTGAAGGAGCCCCGATTGTCCGCTATTCGGAAAATGCCGAATCGGCCCGCAAGGCCGTGGAATCGGTCCGGGATTTCCTGCTCGAATCCGATCCCTGGAAATTCGAGAAAGTGATGGCGGAAATATTCCGGCGCATCCCAGGTCAATACGCCGCTAAAGCGGCCATCGACATAGCAATGATGGATTGGATCGGCCAGAAGCTCGGTGTGCCTTTGTATCGACACTTCGGTCTGGATCCGAAGGACACACCCGTGACCACCTTGTCCATTGGGATCGATTCGCCCGAAACGACCCGGCAGAAGGTGAAAGAGGCCGAACCTTTCCCTGTGCTGAAAATCAAGGTCGGGCTGCAGACGGACGAAGCCACCATTGAAGCCGTCCGCAGCGTGACAAAAAAGCCGCTGCGTGTCGACGCCAACGAGGGCTGGAAAGATAAGGAGGAGGCGGTCCGAAAAATTAACTGGCTCGAATCTCAGGGAGTGGAATTCGTCGAACAGCCTATGCCCGCGGCCATGATCGAAGATATCCGCTGGGTGCGCAGCAAGGTTCATATTCCACTTATTGCCGACGAAGCCTGCCTGCACCCCTCCGACATTCCAAAACTGGCAAGCGCCTATGACGGCGTGAATATCAAGCTTATGAAATGCGGCGGGATGCTGGAAGCTTTCAGGATGATCCAGATCGCGAAATCGCTCGGGCTGAAAACCATGCTGGGCTGCATGATTGAAAGCTCGATCGGCGTAACCGCGGCAGCACACCTGTCCCCGTTGGTGGATTACGCGGATCTCGACGGCAACCTCCTGATCGGCAACGATCCTTACCGCGGAGTCCAGGTTGAAAAAGGAAAACTCGTGCTTCCGGACCGTCCCGGCCTTGGATTACTCCCGGCAGCGTGATCTGGCGCCTTGACCGCGATGCCATGGTGAACAGCCCAGCGCCATTGCTCACGTCCATCCGCAACTCTAAGGGCCATCATCGCGCCCGTGCCGGGATCGTTGGGCTTATTCCTGTCATCGCCTCCGAGATGGACAAAACAAAACTGTTCCCAGACAAACGGCGAGGCGGCCGCCCCGAAATAAGGGTATCCATGGCTGATCTCGTGATTGCGGCTGAGACCCAAATGCAAGGCCTTCCCGGATTTTCGGTGATTTGCGGCCTGCTATCGGCTTTGTCAGAGGGGAGACAGCCAGTGCCAGAAGGATTGATATCACAAGGCGAGTTCTCGAAAAACGAAGCCTGTGAGTAGGCCGCACTATCATGGAACCCCTTTGAGACAAGTCTAGCTTTGGAGGTAAGTCTGTTCGTCCGCAGCGGACCATCGGCCCACGGCAATGATTTCGCTGGTACGCCGATGTGGATAAACGACAGCTTTTCCGTTCATGGACTGCGCGCGAACCATTTTAAGAAATTCGGGCGCATGATCGAGATCACCTATGCGGGCAATATGGGAACCGGCATCGATCCTGCCGGAACACATAAGCTCCAGTGTGCGGGCCACATCCCAGGGTGATCCGCCGCTCGATCCGGTGACGTTGATCTCCCGGTAATGGACGATTCCCGTGTCCAGGCCGACAATGTCCTCTCCCTTTTTAAGGCCGCCAAAGAGATTGAGCACCGCACCCCGGGCTGTAAGCCGCTGGGATTCCGAAATGGCCTCGGCTGAACCGACGGCGACAATGACGTCGTCGGCGCCCGATCCGCCCGTTAGTTCATCGATTAGCCGCGGCAGATCCGTTACGCCGGTGCAATGCAAGGCAATTCCCTCCTGTGCAGCCCGTGCAGCGAATAGCGAATTCACCAGGTCCAACCGCGCTGGAAGGGGTTCTGAAACAACAATGGCGCGCGGCCGATAGCTCATGGCGACATCGACGTGCATCCGGCCCATCGCGCCGGCACCGACGATAACGGTGACCCCTCCCCTTTTCAAGCCGACGCTTCCGGATCGCGGTTTCAGCGGGCCTTGCTGCTGCAGGTGAAAATGATGTTCCTGGGCCGATATTGCGCACGAGATTGGCTCGGCCATTGCGGCCAGAGCCGCGGGGAATCCCGGGTCCGGCAAAGGAATCATGCAGCCAGCCTCGAGAACTTCCTCCGTAATGAGGATATATTCCGCGAGATGCCCCGGAAGCGTGTACCCCACGGCTACCTTTTCGATCCCTCGCCCCCCGTTGCGGTAGCGTTCCCGATGATGGATCGGGGGGTGATCCACTGCCGGTTGAATGACGTACCGCTCTCCCGGGCTATAGCGGCCCTGGAGATTTTCACCAACAGTCACCAGCGTGACCGCCCCTTCATCTCCCAGGATCAGCGGCCAGCGCCCCAGATCCCATCCATAAAGCTGTTTGTGGTCGGGACCCTGCTCGATAAGCTTGATGAGCGAGGTACAGATTCCAGCGGCATCGACGCGTGCGAGCAGTTGGTTGGGACCCGGCCGCGGGGTTTGCGCGGTGCGGATGCTCGCATGATCGAAACCGACTCCGTTCAGAACAAACGCCCGCATTTCCTCAGGCGGAGATGACACAGATGATCCGGGTACAGGTCGAATTGCCGGCATGGATAGGCTCCTTTCGGTTCAACGATACGACGAAGAATCCGACAAAAACAACCTTTGATCAATGGGCCGCCCACCGGTCGGCCTCGCGAAAGGAATCCGTTGAAAAGTATGGGATATCCGGGAGGTCCGTTGGTATCCTTATTCCAATTCGGGTGAGGAGGCAAATTGGCATTGGAAAATCAAAGGGAGCAGTCCCGCCGGCTGGCGGAAAGAAACACAAAAATTCTGGCGCGGGCGAAGGGACTTGCCGGCGATTTAACCGATACCCAGGTGCTATGGCAACCGGACCGGGACACCTGGAGTATCGGGCAGGTCTTCGAGCACCTCTGCGTTTCCTGCCAGCGGTACCTCGAAAAAATGCGCAGGCACGGAACGGGATCTCCCAAGGCGTCCGCACCGGAAAGCCTTCACTGGCGGCCGAGTTTGTCGGGCATGGCATTGCTGAAATCGCTCGAGGTTTTTACCAAGCTTCCCGCCCCTGGGGCATTCCGGCCGCCGGCCAAGGCCCGCGTGCACGTGCTGCAATATTTTCTGGACTACCATGGGGAACTCGGAGAATTACTGGAAAAGACAGTGGAAATGGACTGGAACAGGATTTCTATCCCATCGCCCGTGGTTCCATTGGTGAATATGAACCTGGGTGATTGTTTTACGATCCTTGTCGTGCACGCAGAACGCCACCTCGGCCAAATAGAAATGGTCCGCCGCCGGCCCAACTTCCCTAAATGACGGCTTCAGCCCGCCTGATCTTTCTTGAGATCGGCTCGGAAAACTCATATAAAAGCCTTTCCGGCGCGAGATGAACATACTTCGGATATCAGTCCCTGGATGCAATTCCAAATGGAGCTTCGGGAGGGAGCCATGAATAGAAACAGGAAAGTGGACCTGTCGAGAAGGAGATTCGTTTCGAATTCCACGATGGCTGCTTTCTCTTTTCATTACATCCCGAGCAGGCTGCTTGGAAAAGATGCTCCCAGCAACAAGCTGAATATCGCCTGCGTCGGCATCGGGGGAATGGGGGCGAGCAACCTGCAGGCCTGTAAGAGCGAAAATATCGCCGCGCTTTGCGACGTCGACAGCCAATATGCAGAAAAGATTTTTGCACGGTATCCGGATGCGAAAGTTTATAAAGATTACAGGCTTATGCTTGAAAAGGAAAAAGACCTTGATGCGATCATCGTCGCCACCCCCGATCATACCCACGCGGTAATAACCATGGCTGCGTTGGAGGCGGGCAAGCATGTCTATTGTCAGAAACCGCTGACCCATACCATCCATGAAGCCCGGAAGATCCGGGAAGCGGCCCGTCAGTCCAAGGTTCAGACCCAGATGGGCAACCAGGGTCACTCGTCGGATGAGATCCGTCAATTGAAAGAATGGCTTGCCGATGGCGTGATCGGCAAGGTGACTGAAGTTCACGCCTGGACCGACCGCCCGGCAGGAGGGGATCCTTGGTCCACTTTTGCCGTCCAGGCGATGCCGAAGGAAACTCCCCCGGTTCCGGACACCCTGGATTGGAATCTCTGGCTTGGACCGGTTCCCTATCGGCCCTATCACCCCGACTATCATCCGCTCAAGTGGAGAGCATGGCTCGATTTCGGCACCGGCGCACTGGGAGACATGGGGTGCCACATTCTCGATCCGGCTTTTTATGCGTTGGACCTGGGGGCGCCGCTGAGCATCCAGGCTACTTCAACCCACTGGGAAAAGGACGTCGAATCGCAGACCTTCCCCAGAGCCTCCATCGTACGCTACCTGTTCCCGGCGTACGGCAGCCGCCCGGCGGTAAAACTCACTTGGTACGACGGCCGTCTTATGCCGCCGATTCCACCGGACCTCGAGCCTAATAAAAAGCTTCCTTCCAGCGGAGCACTGATCATCGGGGAAAAGGGTACGATCGTGCATGGTTCCCACGGTGCAGCAGGGCTGCATCTCCTTCCTGAATCCAGAATGGATTCCTATAGCCGGCCGCCGAAAACCATTCCGAGGGTTACGGGCAGCCATGAAATGGATTGGGTCAGGGCCTGCAAGGACGGCTCCCCAGCCAGCTCCACTTTCGAATACGGGGGAGCGCTGACGGAGATGGTACTGCTCGGAATGATTGCCATCAGGGTCAAAAACCAGCCTCTGGAGTGGGACGGGAGCAGCATGCGGTTCAAAAACAGCGACAAAGCCAACGAACTACTGCATATCCCCTATCGCGACGGCTGGAAGCTCTAGAAGAGAATCAACAGTTCCCCTTTTCGAAAATCCCACGCTTCGATGGGGTGCCCGCAGTCCCAGTACCCCCGTTCATAAATATGGCAACGTTTGCGTCGAACATGGTGGCTTCGGATGCGCGAGGAGGGACCCCAAAACTTCACGCCATAAAAGGCTGGAGAATTTGACCGCCGATCCTGCACAATAGGCCGAGGGCCGAGTTCCGGTTCTATCGATGGGCGTTTTTCGCATTTGTCGTTCAAGACAGGATTCACCCGCTGGCTCGACCTTCAGTTCTGGCCAGCGTGCTCCTCAACGGGGTGGGAAAATGACAAAGAGACGTGACTTCATCAAAGCGAGTGCGGCCGGGGCCGCTGGATTGGTCATTGGAAACATTGGATTCGATGCAAAGTCCTATGCCTCGATAATCGGGGCAAATGACCGCATCAACCTGGCCGTCATCGGCATCCGTAACCAGGGCACGGTGCACATCAACAGTTATTGTGACCTCAAAAACAGCAAGAATGTGATCATCAAAACGCTCTGCGATACCGACGAACGGCTATTTCCGCCTGCAGTTGAAATCGTCAATAAAAAGACGGGCACTCAGCCCCTCACCCAATGGGACCTCAAGAAAGTTCTGGACGACAAGGAAATCCATGCTGTATCCGTCGTTACGCCGAATCACTGGCATGCGCTGGCAACGATCTGGGCATGTCAGGCCGGCAAACATGTTTACGTCGAAAAACCGGCCTCCCACAACATCTGGGAAGGTCGGAAGATGATTGAAGCGGCGCGCAAGTACGACGTAAGGGTTCAACTCGGATGTAATAACCGCTCCTCGGCGAATGTGATCGAAGCCATCAAGTTCCTGCATGACGGCGGCATAGGAGAAGTTTTCATGGCCCGCGCCCTCTGCTTCAAGGCGCGCGATTCGTACGGAATCGCGAAGGACAGTCTACCGCCGGCCGCTTTCCACTACGACCGTTGGCTGGGTCCCGCGCCCTATCGCCCGTACAACGAAAAACGGAGTCACTACAACTGGCACTGGTACTGGGATACCGGAAACGGAGACACCGGGAACACGGGGCCGCACCAGCTCGATCTGGCACGCTGGGGAATGAACCTGAACGAACACCCGGTTTCGATCCACAGTGCGGGCGGTCTGTACGGTCTTCGCCGGGAGGAAGACAAAACCCGGACTCCCGGGAAGATGGTGTACGGCGGAGTGGAAACATATGGACGCGACAAGACTTCCCAGGAGACGCCCAATACTCAGACCGCGGTATTCAAATACCGCGACGGGAGAATGCTCGAGTTTGAAGCCCGGGGCCGGTACACCAACCATGAAGGAAGCCGCGGTCAGGAGGTCGGGAATCTCTTCTTCGGTTCCGAAGGGTGGCTCGAAATCAGCGGGTCGACCTGGAAAGCGTTCCGTGAACGGGAACGGGAACCTTTCGCCGGTTCGAAGGAACGTGCACCAGGCCGTGATGGCGATCATTGGGCCAACTTCCTGGATGCGGTGCGTTCGGGAAAAAATGAAGACCTGCACTGCGACATCAATGAGGGCTTCTATTCATCCTCCCTTGCCCTGCTGGCCAATATCTCCTACCGCGTCGGCCGCTCCTTGAATTTCATGGGTGAATACGAAAAGTTCGCCAACGATCCGGAAGCAGATACCCTGCTGACCCGAGCCTATCGTCGGCCCTATGTGGTGCCCGGAGGTGTGAGAGGGCTTGATGGAGGGGACCGGGATCGCTTGCGATCCGCGCAAGCGAAGGCTGTCAAGCCAGGCCGTCGGGGCCGGCGCCGCAGATCAGCGCGCAGATTCTCTCGCCCTCGCGGAATTGGAATTTCCCCGCGAGCAGGGCGGCAGCCGAGGCGGCACCGCTCATGTCGGCCGCCAGCCCCATTTCAAACCAGAGCCAGCGCGCGGCGTCGAGCATCTCCTCGTCACTCACGAGCACGAGTTCATCGACAAAACGCTGCACGATGTCCAGGTTTACGGGCTCGGTCCGAAGTGCTGCCAGGGTAGGGACCCGCGTCGTGATCCCGGGAAGTTCAATAACTTTTCCTGCCTTGACGCTTTCATAAAGAGTTGCTGCGCCTTCGGGTTCGACACCGATGATGCGAACGGATGGGCAGATCGATTTTGCCGCCAGGGCGACCCCGCTGATGAGGCCTCCACCCCCGATGGCAACTAGAATGGTGTCCAGCTCCTTCACTTGCTCCAGGATCTCCAGGGCAACGGTTCCCTGCCCCGCGATAACCGCGGGATCCGAAAATGGGTGAAAATAAGTCCACCCGCGCCGCTCCGACTCTCGAAGGGCGAGGCTGTTGGCTTCGGCCCAGTGGCGCCCATGAACCACCACTTCTGCGCCCCAGGCCGTCAATTTTTTCCTCTTGTCAGGGGAAATGTTCTCCGGCACATAGACGTGAGCGCGAGTTCCCGACAGCCAGCCGGCATAGGCCACGGCGAGGCCGTGATTCCCGCCGGACGCGGTGCCTATCCCGCGTGCAACCTCATCCGAACCCAGGGAGAGCAACTTGTTGACAGCCCCTCTGGGTTTAAAGGATCCGGTTACCTGGAGGCACTCCAGCTTGAGCAGCAGATTCACCTGCCCCTGTCGCGGTTCTTTGAGACACCGCGCTTCCGTGAGCGGCGTTCGGCGAATATAGGGTGCTACCCGGCTGGCTGCCCCCCGAATATCTTCGATGGAAATCATAAGGATGTCTTTGAAGGTTAAGCGCGTGGATGCTGGACGGAAAGAGCATCCTGATGAAGATTCCTAAATATGTTTGTGCATCCCGTCACAGAATGGGGGCGTGGCAGTACGTTTGCATTGGCAAAGCAACACCCGTTTAGCCTCGCTCAAGCTGAATTCCATGGGCGAGAAAGCAGTGCCTTTGTGGGAACCGTCGCAGAAAGGCTGGTCCTTGGCCAGTCCGCATCGGCAATAATAGTAGGTGCCCGCGGCCAGTTCGAGCACGGCAGGCCTTTTGGCCGCTATTACCGGGTCGCTCATTCTTCCTCCTCCTCGAGTCTATAACAGATTCCCCTGCCGCAAACTTTATCATGGCGCTGTTCTTTCAGGTATTTGATTTCCCTGTTCTGCTGTATAAACGAGGGGAATCGCCGGGCGGCGTGCCCGGAATTATTTGAAACCGTCATTATTCGGCCGGCCGCAGCCATGGTTTTGGACGGAATTGCTTACGGCCGGAAAGAAGGAGGAATCCATGCGGCGTCTTGCGTATATTCTTATGTTGGTCACTGTTCTCGCTGCGGCTGTATTTGCCCAGTCCCCGAGCGCTCTGGAATCCGATCCCAAAGGATGGATAAACCTGCTGAGTGATAAAACGCTCAAAGGCTGGGTGCGCGGCCCCTTGGCCGCCGCGGGACAGCTTCGCCCGGGCGACATGAATGATGCTAATCCATTCAAACTGGACGCCTCGGGAGAGATTCTGATTGTTGAGGGAGAAAGAGTCGGACACGAATGGCTCCGGTGGAACGAGGAACTGGCTAATTACATTTCGCACTCCGAATGGCGCTTCGTCAAAGCCGAGGGTGAACCTCGTTACAACAGCGGAGTTTTTGCCCGGACCGGCATCGACGGTAAGATTTGGCACCAGGCTCAAGCAACGATGGGTGGCGGGTACCTTTTCGCTGATTCCCTGGTGAACGGCGAACTCAAGCGCATTAACCTCAGGGAAAAAATGACCTCAAACCGGGTCAAGCCGGTAGGCGAATGGAACACCTACGAAGTCCGCGCCGTCGGCGGCAGCATCTCGCTATGGGTCAATGGCGAAACCGTCAATGAGATTACGAATTGCGAGGTACTGCGCGGATTCTTCGGCGTCGAAGCCGAAGGCTACCGGACAGAATTCAAAAACCTTCAATTGAAAAAGCTGCCCTGACCTGCTGACGGGATGCCGCAAAGGCCTCATGGGACTCGGAGCGCTTCATCGATCATGCCTGGAGGCCCTTGGGTCTTTGCGGTTTCATCCCTCGGGTGAACCGCGTTGCCGGAGAGTTCCTGCCGCGGCTACGCTGTTTATTGAGAATAGGAACTTGGACTTGCGCACGCCGGGAATCATCCAATTGCGGCAAAGACCTCAAAATCAATCGAACCGCTAAGTCCACTAGGACCGCAAAAATATTGTTTATGATTCTCTGTGGTCTTCGCGGTTTAATCTCTTGAACGCTCCAAGTTTCCGGAGAAACCTGGATTCAAGGTTAAGGTAACGATGTATGAGACTCTATCGCAATCCAAGCCCGTATTTCGCATGAAACCCAACCCATTTGCCCGGTCTCTGCTGCGGATGGAAAAGCACTATGAACGGCTGATCCGTCATTATGGAGATACACCCGATGCGGCGGATTGGACCAACCGCGAAACGCGCGAACGCAGATTCGCGATACTCACCCAGGCCGGCTCGATGAAGGAAGCCAGGATCCTGGATTTCGGCTGCGGTACGGGTGAGCTTCTCGGATATCTTCGCCGCACGATGGAATTCAATGGGAATTACACGGGCTGGGACTTGTCCGAGCCACATCTGCAGGCGGCCCGGGAGAAATTTCCGGGCGTGAGGTTCGAGCGGCGAGAAATACTTTCCGAGGGGATGCGGGAGGAATTCGATTTTGTGCTCGCATCAGGGACTTTCAACACCGATTTCGGACAGGCAGAGCCCTTTCTGTACGAAGCATTGCGGATTCTCTTCCAGCACACGCGCCAGGCACTCGCTTTCAACCTGCTCTCCCTATATGCCGAATCGCACAAAGCAGGGCTTTTTTACGCCAAACCCGAAAAGATATTCGACTTTTGCAGATCCGAATTGTCGTCCCTGGTGACCGTCCGGCACGACTACCGGCTTAAACCTGGACTCCCGCCCTATGACTTCACAGTCTATGTTTATCGCTATCCTCAGCCACAGGGCGAGTGAAACGCGCCAGGCTCAACGCCCCTCATCATTTCCAGCCCGCTCAACCTGGACCGCGGTCCCATAACAGAGCACTTCGGAAACGCCATTCATTATCTCGGTAGCATCATAGCGAACTCCTATGACGGCATTCGCCCCCATCTCCATGGCATGCTGGATCATCATGTCATAAGCGTCGGCGCGGGTCTTCTCGCAAAGCTCCGAGAACAACGTGATATTCCCGCCCACCAGGGTTTGCAGTGAAGCGCCGAGGGTACCAAAAATGGACCGGGACCTTACGATGATGCCGCGCACAATTCCCAGGGTCCGGACGATCCGATAACCGTCGAGCGTGAACGCCGTCGTCGTCATCTGATGCATTTCCGGGGCCCTCCGGGCCGCGGCCTGCTGCTCAGGGGTCAACCGCGAAAAGCATTCCCGGCATACGCCCTTAGCTTCAAAATAATACTCAGAAGGATAGTTTTGATTGCACATTCGGCAAAACACGGTCTTCCTCCCGGGCTGAACCCAAAAATTGAAAATGGACAAAATCCACCGGCTGCATGCGTATGGAATGCAGGCCCATAATAAAGTATTAGGGCCGGGCGGATTTATTCACAATTTTAACAAGGCTTGGAAAAACGGGGCCACTACCGAATTCCCGACAATATCTTCATAGGTTTACATACAGCCTGCAGGAAATTCTGGAGTCGTCCCCGTTATTCGAAGGAGGCCGCGAGCGGAGATTGAAAATAGCAGTTTCGACGCCAACCTGCCGATAAGTCCTCATTGCAGCGCAGCTGCGCGGGTAACGCGGATCTCCGCGGCTACCTGATGCCGGATTCCATTACGCGCGAAGGAGAGTCCCATGGCCGGAAAAGAACGGGTATCCCATCAGACTCCAGCCGACGAAACGCTCCGGGAAGATATTCTGCGTCACATTCGGCATACCCTGGGCAACGATTCTCAGATGCCCGATAAATACTCCTGCTTCATGGGACTCGCCCACGCCGTGAGGGACCGGCTGATCGAGCGGTGGATAAAAACCCAGCGCTCGCTTTACGACACTCTCGCCAAGCGGATTTATTTCCTTTCCCTGGAGTTTCTGCCCGGCAGATTTCTCAAAAACTACCTCCTCAGCCTGGGAATCACGGAACAGGCGCGCAGAACCCTCGAGGACATGGGATTCGATCTGGAGGAACTGGAAGAGGAAGAATGGGACCCGGGTCTGGGCAACGGCGGATTGGGCCGGCTCGCATCCTGCTACATGGACTCCATGGCATGCTTGAGGCTCCCGGGTTATGGATACGGAATTCGGTACGATTACGGCATCTTTCACCAAACTCTGGAAAACGGATTCCAGCGCGAACAATGCGACAACTGGCTGCGCCGGGGCAGCCCATGGGAAGTATTGCGGCGTGACAACATCCAACCGGTCCGATTTTACGGACGATCGGAATCCTATGTCGGCGGCGACGGCAAACACCGCTACCGTTGGGTCGATGGTGAGGTGGTGCTCGCCATGGCCTCCGACATTCTGGTTCCCGGATTCGGCGACGACTATGTAACCAACATGCGGCTCTGGGTCGCTCTTTCCAGCCGGGAATTCAACCTTGATCACTTCAGCCAGGGTGATTATATCGGCGCTGTCGAGGCAAAGGTCCTGAGCGAGAATATCTCCAAGGTGCTTTACCCCAGCGACGAGGTCGCGATTGGAAAAGAATTGCGCCTCAAGCAGCAATACTTTTTCGTGGCCGCCACCTTGCGCGACATCGTCCGGAGATATAAGAAGCAGAACCAGTCTTTTGAGGATTTCCCGAATTCGGTTGCCATTCAGCTGAACGACACTCACCCCACCATCGCCATCCCGGAATTGATGAGGCTCCTGATGGATGAGGAGGGATTGGGATGGGACGAGGCCTGGGCCATATGCGAAGGTTCATTTGCCTATACCAATCATACGGTGCTGCCTGAAGCACTGGAGACCTGGCCGGTGGAATTGATCGGCAGGCTTCTGCCCAGGCACTTGGATATCATCTACGAAATCAACCGGCGCTTCCTTGATTCCGTGCGGGCCGGCTGGCCACGAGAGGCGGACCTGCCTGCCAGACTTTCATTGATCCAGGAGACCGGGGAGCGGCGCGTCCGGATGGCCCACCTGGCCATCGTGGGGAGCCACGCGGTCAACGGAGTCGCTGCATTGCACTCCGCAATCCTGAAAAACAGCCTGTTTCGGGATTTCGACCGTGTGTTCCCGGGGCGCATTCAGAACGTAACCAACGGAATCACCCCGCGTCGTTGGCTCCATCAGGCCAATCCACCGCTGTCGGAGCTCATCACCTCAGCCATCGGCGCGGGGTGGATTACTGAGCTCGACCAGCTTGAACGGCTGACTCCCTTTGCTGAGGATCCCGGTTTCCGTGCATCCTGGATCCGCACCAAGAGGGAGAACAAAAAGCGGTTGGCCCGGTACATCCTCCGCAAAACCGGGCTGGGCGTAAACCCGGATACACTTTTTGATGTGCATGTTAAACGCATCCACGAGTACAAGCGTCAGCTGCTCAACCTCCTCCACGTAGTCACGCTCTACAACCGGATCAAGACCAACCCTGCCCTGCCTGTAACATCGCGGACCGTGATATTCGCCGGCAAATCCGCCCCGGCTTATCACCAGGCCAAAAGAATCATCAAGCTGATCAACTCGGTAGCCGATGTCGTGAATCATGACGCGGACCTGAATGGACGGATCCGGGTGCTTTTCCTGCCGAATTATTGCGTGTCCCAGGCTGAGAAAATCGCGCCCGCTGCTGATCTGTCCGAGCAGATATCGACCGCCGGGATGGAGGCCTCCGGAACCGGCAACATGAAAATGGCTCTCAACGGGGCGCTCACCATTGGGACACTGGACGGCGCCAACGTGGAAATCATGGAGGCCGTGGGGCGCGAAAACATCTTTATCTTCGGCCTGACGGCAGAGCAGGTCGCGGCGGTGCGGGTGGAGGGCTACGATCCGCGGCATTATTACCGGGAAGACGCCGAACTGCGACAGGCCCTGGACATGATCGGGTCCGGATATTTCCTGCCGGATGAGCCTGACATGTTCGTGCCGGTCGTGCGCGCGCTCCTCGACTATGGCGACTATTACCTGCTGCTTGCCGATTACCGCTCCTTCATCATCGCCCAGGAGGAGGTCGGGAGGGTGTTTCAAAACCAGGATGAATGGGCCCGCCGCTCGATCCTGAACACCGCTCGCATGGGCAGGTTTTCCAGCGACAGGGCAGTGATGGAATACGCCGGACGGATCTGGAACGCCCGGCCCTTGGAGAATATTGAGCTTGGAGAAACTCTCCCATGACGGATCAAAAAGCTGCAAACGGGAACGGCATCGAGGTCTCCATCGGACGCCAGCCTGTTTTTGACGACAAAAGAAGGCTCTGGGGCTACGAATTGTTCTGTGTCGGAACGGCTGAAGGCACAAGCTCCGGATTCCCCGGGGAGACCAATGCGGCCATCTGCGTCCAGTCCGGGGCTTATTTGTGCCTTCAGCAGATCACGGAGCGAGGGCGGAAGGTCATCGTCGACTTTTCAGAAAAAAGCATCCTCGATCACTTGCCTCACGCCCTGCCGCCGGCTCTCGCGGCGTTAAAAGTTCAAGAGGCCATGGGCCTCAAGCCCTCCGTGATGGAAGCCTTGAAGGGGCTGAAATCCGACGGATACCTCATCGCGGTCGCGGATTTTTCGGGCGATGTCGCTTGCGCGCCGCTTTACAAGCTGGCCGACATCCTGAGCATCGAAATTGAAACCTGCACCAGGGAGGAGTTGACTGCAAGACTCGCACCGGCGCGTTCCTACAAGGCGGCGCTGCTGGCGCACAATGTCAAAAATCCCTCCCACTTCGAAATCAGTCGCGAATCCGGTTTCGCACTGTTTCATGGCGGATTCTTCAAAGCCCCGGAGAAAATCACGATCCGCAAGATGGCGTCGAACGAAATTCTGCGTTTCAACCTCCTGAAATTCATCGAACAGGAGGATCCCGATCTAAAGCGCCTGGCAGAAACTATTCAGACAGATGCAACCATAAGCTTCCGCTTGCTCTCCTTCCTGAATTCGGCCGCATTCGCGTTATCGCAAAAAATCAAATCGATTCACCAGGCCATAATGCTGCTCGGGTGGCGCAATGTGCGGAACTGGCTGCGAGTCGTGCTGCTGACCGACCTTGGCCAAAGCAAGGATGCCCATGAGCTTGTGCTCTTGTCGGCACAAAGGGGACTCTTTCTGGAACGGATCGCGCGCGATCACGACTTCTGGGGCTTCAAACCTGAAAGCCTGCACCTGCTGGGCCTTTTCTCGCTCCTGGACGTTCTCGTCGGAATGCCGATGGCGGAGCTTGTAGCCAACCTGCCCATAGATAGCAAAATGAAAATGGCTTTGCGCCTGGAACCCAACAATGAATACCTGCCGCTGCTCCAGCTGGCGCGTAGTCTAGAGGAAGCCGATTGGGCGGAAGGGGAGAGGTTGATCCAGCAACTGAATCTCGATGGCCGGAAGGTAAAAGCGGCCTTCCAATCGTCCATCAACTGGGCGGCGGAACTGGATGCGATGTCCGCCACCCTGCACTGACCGCAAGCAGGATTCGATACCTGGAAAAACTCAAGACAGGTATGATGGCGGTAAAAAAAGGAGGTTCGCCGCCATGCGCCGCCGCTTGCTGCAATTGATCCTCATCTCTCTTCTTGCCCCTTCCCTGCTCGCCCAATCAGATTTCTTTCCCATGGCAGTCTGGTACGGCGGAGGCAAAGCGCGGGCGCCGATGCTTGAAACCAATGCCGGATTGAAAAAAGAAGCCTGGCGCGGCGACTTCCAGCAGATCAAAAAACTGGGATTCAATTCTGTCCGTTGCTGGATGGACTGGGCCACGGGTGAGCCCGAGGAAGGCCGTTATCATTTCGAAACCCTCGACGTAATCCTCGCGCTGGCTGCAGAAAACGGGCTGAAAGTCATTCTGCAGGTTTACATGGACTCCGCGCCGGAATGGGTCGGCCGCAAATACCCGGATTCTTTGTTTGTCTCTTCTAACGGCGCCGCCATCCGGCCCGAATCCTCACCCGGCTATTGTCGAGACCACGCCGGGGTGCGCAGGGCCGACGCGGCCTTTTATTCTGCTCTGGGCGATCACGTGAAAAACAATCCCGCCTTCCTGGGCTGGGACCTCTGGAGCGAACCGCACGTCATCAATTGGGCCAATCCCACATACATCACAAATCCCGAATTTTGCTTCTGCCCGCATACGGTGGCCCGGTTCCGAAGCTGGCTGGAAAAAAAGTACGGGACCCTGCAGGCGCTCAACGCTGCCTGGTATCGTCGTTATCGCTCATGGAATGAAGTCGAGCCGAACCGCCTCAGCACCATTCTCTCCTACAGGGATTACATCGACTGGAAATACTTCATCATGGACAAGCTGGGAGAGGATCTCAGGGATCGTTACGTGGCCGTGAAGCAGGCAGCTCCTAAAACTGTGGTCACCAGCCATGCGGCCGGAGTCGGCCTGTTCAGTTCCCCGCACTATTGGGAAGGGCAGTCCGACGACTGGATCATGTCCCGCCAGGTGGATTTCTATGGAACCTCGTTTTACCCGAAACACTCCGCTTTCGTCGACCGCGACGTCCCCTGGCGGGCGGCTCTGCTCGATTTCGCCAGATCTTTTGGATATGCGGGCGGGCGACCAGGATTCTGGATCGGAGAGCTGCAGGGAGGCTTCGGCACCATAGCCTTGAACGTCAGCCCGACCGTCACTCCGGAAGACCTTCGGATCTGGACCTGGAGTGCGCTGGCTCGCGGGGCGAAAGGTATCTGTTACTACGCCTATTACCCGATGAGCACCGGGTATGAATCCGGGGGATTCGGTCTGATACAGCTGGACGGGACCGCCACGGAGCGAAGCCGTATGGCGGGAGAGATCGCGCGCGTGGTCGACCGTAACCAGAAGCTCTTCCTGGAAGCGAAGCCGACCAAAGCCCAGGTCGCTGTCATCTATAATCCCCTGGTACACTTTGTCGGTGGCCGGCAGCGGGCAGCGGCATATGGCGGCCCTCAGGGAGAAGTCGCGGGGATCGAGCGCGATTCCCTTCTGGGCATTCATCGCGCTCTTTTTCCTTCCAACATCCCGCTGGACTTTGTGCATGTCGACGAACTGAGCCTGGAAACGTTGCGCCCCTATCGTCTGATCTTCCTTCCCTACCCGCTCATGATGGCAGCCAGGGCCGCTGGACCGCTGCGCGAGTATGTCCGCCAGGGTGGGACGCTCGTCGCCGAGGCGCGGTTGGGATGGAATGACGAAACCGGGCGTGCCGCCGACATTATTCCCGGCCTGGGGATGCACGAGGTGCTGGGCTGCCGCGAGGAGCATGTTCAGACTGGGGAGGGCGGGCGCACGGAAATCCGCTGGGATTCGGAAGCCATCCCCGGGCTTCACCCCGGAGATGCACTGCCGGCGCGATGGTACGAAGAAACGCTCGCTCCAAACGGGTCAGGCTCTAAGATCGTCGCGCGCTTTGCCGATGGCCGAGCCGCGGCCATAACAAACTCTTTCGGGCAGGGTAAGACCCTGACGCTGGGCTCCTATGTCAGCGCTGCGTACCAGTCCCGCCCAAGCGACGCCGCGCGAAGGTTTTTTGCCGGGCTAAGCCAATGGGCCGGCGTTCAGGCGCCGTTTGAAGTAACCGGCGGCGATGTTGAAATACACAGCACCGAATCGGGAACGGATCGCATCGTTTTCGTGTTCAATCATGGAAAACAGCCCGTGACGCCAAAAATCCGCGTCCGGGAAGCTGGATCCATTTCAAAAGGACGCGATCTTCTGACCGATGCCGATGTGCCGATACCCCGAGAGAATGGCTCCGTCATCCTTTCCGAAACCATTCAACCCGGGCATGTCATGGTGGTTCAACTAAGTCCGAAATGATGGAACCGCAAAGACCACTAAGAGCCCGAATAATTACGTCTATTTTTCTTCGCGGTCTTCGCGGTGCAATCCCCCGAGCGTGCCAATGCTCCAGAGAGGCCGCTCTTGCCGGGAATCGTTTTCATTCCATTGGATTCCCGTGAATCCGGCTGGATGCCCTACTCCCGGGGTATCGGGTCAGTAGGAGGAATACCTGATTGCCAAAGCCGAATCCTGGCGGGAATCGATTTCAGTCCATGTGATTCCTGTGAATCCGGCTGGAAGCCCAAGTCCAGGGATTTCGGTCAGCAGGAGGAATACCTGGTTGCCATTGTCCATTATGACCCCGTCGTAGATGAGAGTAAGTGTCTCTCCATGAAAGGTCAATTTGAGCCAGCCGTCCGGAGCGATTGTGAATTCAGCTTTGCCTTTCTCCGATGAAACAGAACCGCCGATCGAAGTGATAAAGGTGCCCGTGTAACTGCCCTGGCCATCGGCAGCGAACCGGCTTATTCCCGCTAAAGGGCCATTTAGGTACGCCAGCGGGTGCGCTGCCGGCAGCGTAATCGTTCCGGCTACGGATGCAGCATAGCTCCCAGCCCAATCGGCGTTGCTCCAGTCATACGCCTTTCCCTGCTTCATCATAGTGGCAGTCGCGGTGATACCCGTGAATCCTTCGGGGGCACCGACGACCTTGGTGGTCAGAAGATTGACCTGCTTTCCATTATCAAAAATCACTCCGGTCAATTCGATGGAGGTTTTTCCAACGGCGGTAGTCACGGTATTCGAAATAACTAAGGTCCCGTCGGGCTGCACCGAATAAGTCCCCGCACCGGTTCCACGAATGATTTTGCCGCTGTAGCAGGAAACCAGCTTGCTGGTAAAATTACCCTGGCCGTCGGAAGTCAGTAACGCTACGACGCCATAGGGCCCGTTAAGATCGGACCATGGGGGCGTGGGATAAGCCACTGAACCGCTCCAGAGTATTCCATAGGTTCCGCTGAAATCCCCGTTCGTAAATCCCCAGTTTTTAGCCTGGACAGATCCGCCCCGGAAGTTCGAAATTCCAATCGTGAGAGCAAGAACCGTAAACATGGCGATCAAAAAATATTTGCGCATGACCATAACTCCTTTCGAAAGCTTGGCAGGACAATAGGTGTAGGTTGAAGGAACAGATAGTTCTGTGTGAAGTCGTTTGGGAGGGATTGAAGAGCACCCAAGGCTGGTCGATTTCCCGGGGAATTCATAATCCACTCCCCTCCGCTTGAGCCAGTAGTGCAACGTATTAAAGTATACTCCCATGCCTCGGGCTAATTAAGACTTTCTAAAGAATGCGGCAACCCTGGCAAGACTACAAGCCCGACCTCGTGGGCTGCAATTGGCCACCCGCGCCGGATTCCAGGTATGGATGGGAGGAATTCGGTAGAAGGCAGAACCCTAAAAAAAACGCTGATTCGGGGGTTGACGAGCACATCCGAAAGGCGGCAAGTTCCTCGCCCAAAACTTTACGTTCATTCGACCTGGACCTGGATCTATACGTGGACTTGGATCCGGACTCGTAAGCAAAGTAGCCGGATGATAGGGCACTGAGAGCTAATTTGCAGGAATTTATCTTGGCTGGAAAGATCAACGTCCAAGTCGAGGACCAGGTCCACGACCAGGTCCAGGTCAAAAGAATCTGAACTTCCGCGACAGAAATCGGCTAGGGCCGGGCAGCGCAAGGGCTCAAGATTTCTCTATGGATCAAGCCCGCAGAATCGGGCCCGGTGGATGTGACTTCCCCATAGATCGGCCTGACCGAACCGTAGAGAGAGGGCGGTTTGTCATCCCATTCGAATTTCGGGATGATATAGCCGATTCGGAATTCGAAAATTTCTCTCAAGGCACAAAAATCACCGTAGATTTTGCCGCTTTTTCAACGGCCGACTTTCCAAACGGAAATACCCTGGGGCTTGCACTTCTCCAATCTTCCAGCTGGTCTTTATAATGCGGGCTCGCAGGATCCCCGGATTCACCGAGGGCAATCCCATGCCGGGTCGCATCCCAATCCGAAGGATCGGCGATCATCCGCATCGAAACGGGAGTGCCGACATTGACTGTCGCCATATTGCTGCCGTTGCCGGATACCGGGAAGAGCGGAATTTTAAACTGGGCGCCGACAAAGGGAGCATCCGCCATGGGGTGTTTCCACCACCGGAATCCATTGGAAGGGTTTCCCAAGGACCAAGCGGACGAATCCTGCCCCAGCCGCTTAGCCAGGTTGGCGTGAGCCTCCGCCAGACAGGCGCGCAGGAAAGAAGGATAATCGCTGACGCCTGTGGGCAGCCACGCGGACGGTTTTGTTTGGATGATCTGGTCCAGGAAGGTTCCGGTGGAAAACCAGGCGAAATCGCGCGCCCTTTGAGGTCCGAGAGCGCCTTCCAGGAGGCGCAAGCGGAAGACGCTGCGGATCTCCGCGACTATCAGAGCGGCTTTGGACTCGGGGGTGAAACGCCCGTCCCAGGCTTCGAGCAGCTGGGGCACATCGGCCCAGGAAGATGCGGCTTCAGCGCCGCGGGCCTCGATATCTTTGCGGGCTATCTGAAGGATCTCGGCAGCGAAAGATTTTCCCGCGATCGAGAAAACATCCCCTTGGATCGAAGCTATATCCGCGGCCGATAGTTTCGGCTTGGCCGTGATCAGGTCGCGGATTCTTCGCGCGCGATAAGGATCGGCCCACTGGTGGGTGAGATGGTAGGGGTAATCCCTGCCTACTATTCGGCTGTTTGCCGTGACGATCACGCCGGAAGCGGGATCCAGGACGTGGGGCAACCGGTCGAAGGGAATGTAGGCGGTCCAATCCCCTGCAGCCGTGGCTCCATCGTAAGGCAAACTGCCGTCGCCAGTCCTCCGGGTAGGAATTCTTCCGGCGCCGTAGTAGCCGATGTGGCCCTCGACATCAGCATAAATGAAATTCTGGGTCGGGCCGGGAAATGCGCTCAAAGCAGCGCAAAACTCAGTCCAGTTACGGGCGCGATTGAGGCCCATGAAAGCCGCCGATGGATCGGCTTTGGGATCGAGCATGGTCCATCGCAAAGCGTACCGCTGAAGGTCGCTGCCCTCCCCCCTCTCAAAGATCACCGGACCATTCCGGGTCACCGTTATCTCAAGCTCGACGGATTCGGTCGCAGGGTCCGATGGATTTTTGCGCACCTTAATTTCTTCTTTGCGCACCTCCGCCTCGGCCCACCCCACAGGGGTGCGATAGCGGCGCGGATTGTCACGATCGAAATGTTCGAGGTAAACGTCCTGCACATCCGGCCCGAGGTTGGTAGCTCCCCAGGCAATATTTTCGTTGTGCCCGAGAATCACCCCGGGAGCCCCGGGGAACGCCACCCCCGCGGCATGAAAGCCCGGAGCCATCAGGTTCACCAGGTACCAGACGGAGGGGACCGACGGCGCCAGGTGGGGGTCGTTTGCCAGCAGGGGCTTGCCTGTGACGGAGCGGCTGCCGTTGACGACCCAGTTATTGCTCGCAGCGAGATCTTCGGCAAACATGCCGATCCGGCGTGCAAAGCGCTCGGCGACGGCACTTTCCGCACTCAATTGGTTCATCATTTCAATTGAGGATCCCGGAAGCCTGAAAGTTGGGGGTTTCGCGGAGGCATGTCCCTGTTGGCGAGTCGGCGGAGCGGTCGGCGATGCAACGGTGTCGCTCCCGACGACGAGGACATCCATTGGCGAGCTGTCTGGAAGCAGTTGGGATCTCTTGTCCGGGCTGAGGTCCTGCAGCGCCGCCCTCATCAGATCCGTCCGCCAGCTGGTCGAGAGCTGTTCCGCCAGCAATTTGGAGATCAACATCGAATCCGCTATCGTCCACTCTCTGGGTTTGTATTTGAGAAGTCGGAACTCGACGGGAAGCTTTTCGCCAATCGACCCGATCCAGGCATTCACTCCGCTCACATAGGCCTCCATTGCAGGCCGCAGTGGGGGAGCCAGATTCCGAGCCTGGATTTCAGCAAGGCCGGCGTAACCCAGGCGCCGGACCCGCTTGTCCTCTTCCAGAGCAGCCTTCCCGAAAATCTCAGACAGTTCCCCGCGCGCTGCACGCCGCAGAAGATCCATCTGCCACAAACGGTCCGATGCGGTAATGTATCCCTGAGCCAGGAACAAGTCGGCTTCACTCTGCGCGGTAATGTGGGGGATTCCGCGATCATCGCGATGCACTGTGACACGGCCCTTCAACCCGGGAATTTGAACGGCATTGTTCCCCGTCGATTCAGCCTGCTGGCGCGGCGAATCTGACGGTAGCCAGGCAATGCCGGAGGTTACAGTTGCCAGGAAACACATCCATAGGGGCAGCCAAAATCGAGGCCATTTGGTCATCAAGCACTCCTCTACGATCGAATCGAAAACAATGAGATCCATCACATTATCGGCAAAGCCTCCCGCGGATCAAGACCGATGGAATGGCGACAAACTCATTCGAACCGCAAAAATCACCAAGACACCAAAGGATGATGCTTATTTTTCTTCGTGTATCACATCTGTAAATTCTTGTTTTTCAGGCAAGATTTATTGAATCGTGAAAACGGTGGTGAAAGCCACAAGTTCGCAGTTCTCAGTATCAGTTCGCAGTTCCTCATGCGACTGCGAACTGATACTGAAAACTGAGAACTGAGAACTCTTAGTCTAATTTGGTTGCGGCCAAAGGTTGCGTCACGGTCTTCGCGGTTCAATCTCTCGAGCGTTCAAAGTTTCCGGAGGGGGCCGGAATCCTTTGCCAATCAGATGATATATGAACGAAGAAATGATAGCCTGTCCCCCATCGAATGGGGGAAGAGGATGAGATGCTTGATATTCATGATATGCCTGCTGATTGCAGCCGTTTCTCCCGGGTCGACCGCGGTACAGACGCGGAAGGAGCAGACTCTGATGCGATTCGACGTTAGTTTCAGTTCCGGCCAGAGCCAGGGTCCCCTGGACGGCCGCCTCCTCCTCTTGATTTCAGATGACGACCGCGCCGAGCCACGTTTCCAGATCAGCGAGGGACCGAACACCCAGATTGTTTTTGGAATCGACGTCGAGGGCTGGAAACCTGGCAGCTCCGCGATAATAGACGCCAAAGCCGCCGGTTATCCCCTGGCGACTTTGAACGATGTCCCGCCGGGCAACTATTTCGTTCAGGCTCTCCTTCACAGATATGAGACTTTTCGCCGCGCCGACGGCCATACGGTCAAGTTGCCCATGGATCGCGGCGAGGGGCAGCAGTGGAACCGGGCGCCCGGGAACCTTTACAGCACTCCACAGAAGGTCCGCGTTGACCCTAAAAAAGACGGAAGCATCAAGATCCGCCTCGACTCCGTGATCCCGCCGATCCCGGATCCTCCGGAAACGCCCTATGTCAAGCACGTACGGATTCAGAGCGAAAAGCTCAGCAAATTCTGGGGAAGGCCGATGTTTCTCGGAGCGCACATCTTGCTGCCCGAGGGATTTGACTCCCACCCCAACGCCCGTTATCCGCTTGTGATCAATCACGGCCATTTTCCCTATACTTTCGATGGCTTCAGGCCTGAGCCCCCGGATCCCAACCTGGAGCCCGATTTCAGCGAGCGGTTCAACTGGAAAGGATATAACCTCACACAACAGGATTACGCCCATCAGTTTTATAAATATTGGATAGCCCCCGACACGCCGCGCATGCTCATCGTCGAGATCCAGCACGCGAATCCCTATTACGACGATTCCTATGCCGTGAACTCCGCCAACCTGGGGCCATACGGCGATGCCATCACGTACGAGTTGATCCCTTACATCGAACAGAAGTTTCGCGGCATAGGAAAAGGCTGGGCGCGATTCATGTACGGCGGATCCACTGGCGGGTGGGAAGCCCTTGCGGCTCAGGTTTTCTATCCCGACGAATTCAACGGCTGCTGGGCTTCCTGCCCGGACCCGATCGATTTCAGGGCTTATACGGTCGTCGATCTATACAAAGACAAAAATGCCTACTTCATCGAGAGCCGATGGAAAAAGACGCCGCGCCCCGGGATGCGCAATTACCTGGGACACGTGAGCACCCTTCTCCAGGATACGAACCAGCTGGAGGCCGTTCTGGGTTCCAAGGGCCGGTCGGGCGGCCAGTGGGATATCTGGCAGGCGGTTTTTTCGCCGGTCGGTAAGGACGGTTACCCCGAACCCATCTGGGACAAAATCACCGGCGTTATTAATCCCGAAGTTGCCGCCTATTGGAAAAAGAACTACGACCTTTCCCACATTCTCCAAAGGGATTGGCCTAAACTGGGGCCCCGTCTGCGCGGAAAGATCCACATCTACGTCGGCGACATGGACAATTACTACCTCAACAATGCGGTTTATTTGATCGAGGAGTTTCTCAGAAACACAACCGATCCGCCGTATGAGGGCGAAATCGTTTACGGGGATCGTTTCGAGCATTGCTGGAACGGAGACCCGACCAGGCCAAATGCGATTACGCGGCTGTGCTACCATCAGCTGCACGCGCCGAAGATTTTGCAGCGAATCGAGAAGAGCGCTCCGCCGGGATCGGATCTCAGCAGCTGGAGATATTGAAAGCCGGTCTCGTATTCTGCAGCTTGTATTAAAATGTGTTGGAAAACGGCCCCAGGGCCGATGAGTAGCCTAACAAAGCGCTCCCTTTTGACGTGGGGGCCACGTTCAGGAGAAGTGTGAAACGGTACGTTGCCAGGCAACCCATATTCGACAGCAAGCAGAAAATCCACGGCTACGAACTGCTGTTCCGCACCGGGCTTGAACCGTATTTCGAGTGTGCAGACCCGGATCTGGCTACTTCGAGCGTAGTGGTTGACAGCTTTCTGCTGTTCGGTATGAAGGCGCTGACCGGGGGCCGGCGCGCGTTCGTCAATTTCCCGAGAAACCTGCTCATCAACGGCTATGCCAAGGTGTTCCCAGCAGACCAGGTGGTCATAGAGATCCTGGAATCGGTCTCCCCGGATGACCGCGTCGTGGCTGCCTGCCGGGATTTGCGTGCTCGAGGGTACACCCTAGCCCTCGACGACTTCGCGTTGACCGTCAAGCACAAACCGCTCCTTGGGCTGGTCGATATCGTCAAAGTGGATTTCAGGCTCACATCCATCCAGAACCGTCAAACATTAAAGGAAATCTACGGCAATCGCGGGATCATTTTTCTCGCAGAAAAGGTCGAAACTCTCAGCCAATTCGTGGAAGCCCGCGACATGGGTTGCTCCCTGTTCCAAGGCTATTTTTTCGGCCGGCCGGAAACACTTTCCTCCCATGAAATCCCGGCCTACAAGCACAGCTACTTTCACCTTCTTCAAGCGATCCACCGACCGCAGCCCGACGTAGGCGAGCTTGAACAAATCATCAGGCACGAGACTGCACTGAGCTACAAGCTGTTGCGCTATCTCAATTCGGCCGCGTTCGCATTCCGCATGGAGATCCGTTCGATCCGTCATGCGTTGGCGATGCTGGGACTGAACGAAGTTCGGAAATGGGTTTCAGTTCTCGCTCTCGCAGGTGTTGCAAAAGACAGGCCCTCCGAACTGGTGATCACGTCGATGGTGCGCGCCCGTTTCGCCGAACTCCTCGCACCGGAGGCGGGCCTCGCCGACCGCGCACCCGAATTCTTCCTGCTCGGTCTGTTTTCCATGATGGAGGCCATCCTGGAACGCCCATTTTCTGAAATTCTGGCTGACGTTCCATTGTCCGCTGCGATCAAAGCTGCTTTGCTCAACGGATCGAGCCCCCTCCGCCCGATTTACGAATTCATCCAGTCGTATGAACAGGGTGATTGGGATGAGATCACGCGCCGTGCCGGGGAGTTGCAGTTGAGCGAAAGCGTTGTGACCGAAGCTTACCTGGAAGCAGCCGATTGGGCCAACCAGAACTATCAGATCAGCGCCGCCTGATCCTCAAAACAATCGGAACCGCAAACCCTTCAAGACCGCGACACAGCCTTCGGCCGCAACTAAAAACAAGAAGTTGCAGGTATGTCATGCAAAGGGACCCATTAAAGACTCCCCTTCTGTATTAATGGTGCCGGTAATACCTGGGACCCACATGGTAGCCGGGATAAGCATAGAACCTGGGAGCGAAACCGAATCCATAGTAGCCTGCGAATCCGTAATAGGGATACGGAGCATAATAGTAGGCTGGCGGATAATAATACGGGGCAGCTGGGATGTAAGGGTCCACATGATAGCGGCGGGGAGGATTCGCCTGCGAAGGGGAGGAATAATCAGCCGCGGTAACAGGCTGGAAAACGTGACGCCCTTGCTGCGCGGACAGGACCACTGGCTCTTCCAGCCTGAAGGTCAAAATGGTCTCCGGATAAAGCTCCGCTGTCGGCCCGCGCGTCGACAGAACACCGATGACTCCCGCCATGGCCCCGGCAGCGGCGCCAATGGCAGCACCCGCGCCTCCGCCTGCAGCAGCTCCGATCATGGCGCCTGTTCCTGAAGCTGCCGCTATGCCGCCCGCGTCCCTTCCGCGGGCGGTTCCACCCGAACTCTGGATCAGCTGAGTGCGAACGGGGATCTGCCTGCCATCCACCAGGATCAATTGCGTCAGCTCCAAGCCCAACTGGGACACGCCTTTGGTCCGCCCGGCAGCTTGAACAAGGGCAACCCGGCCTTCGGCAGTCTGACCACGTCGTGCCAGGACCCAACCCTGGGCAACCAAGGGCTGATCCAGCACCGCGAGAAATCGATCCCCCGTGCGGTTCCGGTTGCTGGCTAAATACTGCGTGGTGCGAACCGAGATCAAAGTGCCCGCAGGAAGCGTCCACTCCGCGGCCGGGGAGGCACCTTTCGCATCCGCAGCCTGATAGGGCTGGCTGGCGTTTTGTGGTGGATTTTCCGCCAATGGACGCTCGGAGGGGGCCACCGTCCGCTGGGCCTGTGCCCTGGCGAACTGCAGGCAGAAAAGGACCATGGTCAAAACCAAAGCGCTTGAGATCCGGCATTTCATAAACTCAACCTCTTTATATCGCGCATTCCTGCGCGGCTTTAAGTATTCTTCTCTATTGGATGCAAAAGGTGAACGGATTTCTCAATCGCCGGCATTCATCGAAAGGAAGGACCTGAACATGCTCCCGGCTCAAAAAAAAGCCAGATCCCTGGCGGATCCGTCCAGGGCCCGGTCCCTGCAGAGATTCTTCAAAACCGGCAATGGAGAATATGGTGAAGGGGATCGGTTCCTGGGTTTAACGGTGCCGCAAGTAAGAAAACTGGCCCGTGAATACCTGGATTTGGACACTCAACAATTATCCGAACTCCTTCGAAGCCCTTGGCATGAAGAACGCCTGCTGGCCTTGCTGATACTGGTTCGCCAGTATGGCAAGGCCAGATCCGGAGCCATCAAAAATCAATTGTTCCTCTTCTATCTGCGAAATACGCGGGCCATCAACAACTGGGACCTCGTGGATGTGACCTGCCGGGATATCGTGGGAGCTCATCTCCGGGACAAAGACCGAGCGATTCTCTACCGCCTCGCCCGATCCCGGAATCTTTGGGAGAGGCGAATCGCCATCATCTCTACCTCCTATTTCATCAATCAATCCGATTCTGCGGATGCATTGGCAATTTCAGAGATCCTTCTCCAGGACGATCACGATTTGATTCATAAGGCTGTCGGATGGATGCTCAGGGAGGTGGGGAAAAGATGCAGTAGTGCGGCTCTAGAAGACTTTTTGGATAAACATGCAGCGGTGATGCCGCGGGTCATGCTTCGGTACGCCCTGGAAAAAATGACTGCGGAAAAGCGGGATCACTACATGGCGCTGGGCAGCCGGTTGAAAAAAGCCGGAAAAGAAATTTGAGATATTGAGTAGATTCCCAATTGAGGGTAGGCTGAATGCCGCCTGATTCATTTTAGGGTTAAATAAAGTCACGGAGGGTATCCCATGAAGATGCACTGGCTTTATATTTTAGCGGTTTTCGTTCTCTTCTCCCTGGCTGCCTGCGGCAAACCGGAAGCCGAGCAAGCGAAGGCGCCTGCAGTTTCCCCCTGCGAAGGAATCAACCAGCTTACGGAAGCGGAAAAAGCCGCCGGATGGGAATTGCTTTTCGACGGCAAAACCCTCAATGGCTGGCACGCCTACAACGGAAAACCGACCCAGTCCTGGATCATCGAAGACTGTGCCATGAAGACCGCGGGCACCGAAGGCAATTATGGAAGCGACAAGCGAGCCGACATGGTTACGGATCGGGAGTACGAAAATTTCGAGATCACCATCGACTGGAAAGCGACCAAGGGCGGCAACAGCGGACTGATGTACGGTGTCGTTGAAGATCCCAAATACGACGCCCCATGGAAAACGGGTCCCGAATATCAGTTCATCGACGACATCGGGTTCCCCCAGAAGCTCGAGGATTGGCAGATGGCGGGCGCGGACTATGCCATGCACCTCCCGAACGATCAGAAGCAGCTCAAGCCGGTCGGCGAATGGAATACTACTCGCATCCTGGTGAATGGCACCCACGTGGAACACTGGCTGAACAGCAAAAAGATCCTGGAATTCGAGCGTTGGAATGATGAGTGGAACAAGCTGCGCAATTCCGGCAAGTGGAAAGAAGCCCCGGACTATGGACTCTCAAAAGTCGGCCGGATCGCCATCCAGGACCATGGAAGCGTTTTCTGGTTCCGCAATATCAAGATTCGCGTGATCAAAGCCTGACATGCCGGCAACACCAGGGGCGCCGCCACGTTCGTAGTTTTGAAACAGCTTGAATGGCAGCTGGACGAGAACGAGTGGCGTCCGCGATTGGATTACCAGCGAGCGAATATTTCAAGTCTGAGGAAGAAGGCGGGATCTTGTTTATCAGAGCTGTAGTAGTCTCCCGGTACGAAAACCTCGCCCCAGAGATGCGCACTGAGATGATTGTTGAATTTGAAGCGGCCGATTGCTTGTAAGTAATTCCCCCGGAAGGTTCCTGAAGGGCTGTACCCGGGCTTCCACGAAAAAGGATTGTCGGGTGCAAATATAGGCATGTAGTTAAGGCTCAGGTCCAACCACCGCGAAGGAGAACACCCCCATCCAAAGTCGAGCCGCTGGAGATTGGTGAGATCGGTCTGGCGGGTTTCGCGGGAAAAGATGCCGCCGAACATTTCGCTCCATTGTGGCCATCGGCCCCAGATCGTATCCCAGCCTTGGTCGGTGCTCTTCGATTCGGGATTGTCGCCTGAAAGGTATTCATGGCCTATATGAATCCGTTGGCGCGACCGGTTGTCCCATGAATAAATGAGCCGCTGGGTTTCCCCGAATGCCCGGAGCCCGCGCCCGTTCTTGTCTCCCCATTCGAATGCGGCTTCCACTCGATAGCTCCAGGCCGTGTTGATCTGCCACTGAATCAGCGAGCCTGCGGCATAGAGGTCGCCTTTGTTGCCGTTGGCCAGCACGGGAATGGAATGCCGGTAGATAAAATAACCATCCGCCGGCAAATGCGGCAGGGCTCTGTTGGCAACATAGGCGATCGCGCCGTTCTCCCTTTGCTCGGCGATCGGCTTGCCCATGGAACGCAGCGCCGGCAGCCAGGTATCCGGCCATGCCGAATTCGACATGCCGATGAGGTCGACGGTGGTCCGTTTCTGCCGCCAGTCCCAGGTTAACCTCGCCGCATCAAAGAAAATGCTCCGAGAGCCATCCAGCGGAGTCGCCTCGTTGATCACCCATCCGTTGCCGAAAGTTATATCCTGCCTTCCCACAGTCAGGGTCAGCGGCAGGCCGCCTGGTTTTTTCAAAGAGAAATTGAAGGAGTCAAAAACTATATCATCGGGCTTGGACCAGCGGAGCTCGGCGGGTTTGATGTACAGCTTCCGCTCCGTTATCAAATCTATGTTTAAGTCCAGGATCGGAAGCGCCTTCAAGGTCGCAGCGAGGCGCAGCCGGTATCGCTCATAATCATACTCATGCGAGGGAAGGCTGCTGTTCAGCGTATACATGTTGTCGTGATATTCATGACGCAGCCGGAAATCCGCCCCCAGCAATAGCCAGGAGAATGTCGGATTGGTTCTCGTCCCGAAAAGCGGCAACGACGAAGTACCTTGGGCTGGTTCCGTGATCGCCGCTTTGGCCGGCGGTGGTTCTGAGGCCGGTGTTGCAGACTGTGCGCCATCGGAGCTTTTGGAATCCTGAGCCTGGAGCCAGGGGACGACCAGCACCCAAATGATGAAGATCACGCTCGCATTGCGATAAAATATCCGCATAGTTACTTGGATCGCTACATTGACGAAATGGATTGGTTTCGGCCAGGAATTCCCATTTTCGAGAGAATACTTCGGTTCAGCCCCCGCGCAAGAAATCGGAGGGTAAGAAGGTCCTTTCAAGGGAGCCCGAAATGACGAGAGCCAATTGGATCAGCATGTTGAGCCAAGTTGCGCCGGTTTTCGGCGCATTGTCCTTTCTCGGCCTTGCAGGAATATTCCTGGCGGGCCAGGACATCTGGCACGATTTCGCCAGCCCTGATGTCTGGGCCCGAGCCGGCCACCCTCTTCCGGAGTGGTATTCCCCAGTGAACCGCTGCCTGCTCGAATGGAGGGTGATGCAGGCGGGTTTCATCCTAATTCTGTCGTTCCATCTGCTACTGATCATCCGGTGGGGCATCCGCCACTATGAAATCGAGCAAGCCCGACACGACTAAAACCGCAAAACACCTGCCGGGAAAGAAAAGATCGCCCGCCGGCTTGCGAATCCGGCAGGCTCGATCCGGGCAAAAGTGAACCGTCCTAGTTCAGGGGCACGATGTTGATAGTCCCGTAACCCAGCTTTTTGGCAAGGTCATCCAGGGTTCGGCCGCCGAATTTTGCCGCCATCGACTCGATGGTGGGTTGGTTGGGCTGGAGTTTGTCGGCTCCCGCTTTGCATTCCTCGATATTGCCGGTGATCAAGATGACCATCTGGTCGGGCTTCAACCACTTCTGAGAAACCCGCTTGAGATCGTCGAGTGTGACTTTCTGGTATTTCTCGAGGTATTTGTCGTAGTAGTCCATGGGGCGTCCCATCGCCTCCAGGTTGGCGAAGCTCTGGAGTGTGGGTCCGATCCCCTGGAAGATCGACGGGAAGGCTTCCACTCGAGCAGCTTTTGCCATTTTGAGATCAGCCTCACTGATATCGCCGCTTCTCATCCCGTTAATGATGTCGAGCATGAGCTGGGTCGCGAAAACGACGGTGGCATTCTTGGTCTGGCAGAAGGCCGTAAAGGTTCCCGGGTAGAGGATCCCGGCGCCGCCCCCTCCGCCAAAGCCGCCTCGACCGCCGGCGCCACCGGAAAAAGAGGAATTTGCGGTGTAGGCGAGTCCCATATCGGTCCGGACGATTTTGGTGATGCGGGAAGAGAACGAGCCGCCGCCGAGGATGTAGTTCATCAGATCGACAGCAGGATAATCGGGATCATCGGCTTTCAGGCCAAGGTGACCGATCCGGATGATGCCCTGGTTGGGCGTGGCGCCTTCAGGCTTTGCCATGTAGATTCCGGCTTTGGCCGACTGCTGGACGTCGGGGATCCGAATAACCGCCTTTTCCGCGGCACGCCACTTGCCGAAGGTGGATTCGAGCTTTTGCATCATCTCGGCTTTTTTGAAATCGCCCGAAACGACCAGGATGGCGTTGTTGCCGCCCCAGTACTTTTTATACCACGCGATCAGTTCATCACGGGTAAGGCTGTTGATTCCGCCCTCGGTCCTCTCGGCGGTGATCGGCGACTCTTTGCCGTAGATCAGCTGTTCGTAAATCCTGGTTGATACATTGGTTATATCCCGGTTCCGGTTGCGGATCGCCGGCATGGAAACTTCCTTTTCGCGCCTCAGCTTGTCTTCAGGGAAGGCTGGATCGCTCAAGACGTCCAGCCAGATTTTCAATCCCTCGTCGAGATAGCGCATGTGAATAGAGAGGCTCTTGGCATCACCGCCGCCGCCAAAGCCGCCGCGCCCGCCCCGGCCTCCCATGAACCCGCCGCCGCTTCCCAGGCTGCCACCCAGGAAGTCCATGCGTTCGGTGATTTTTTCACCGCTCATCGAGGCGCTTCCGCCCGACCGCATAATGGACGACGTGAAGGCATCCAAGCCGACTTTCTCTTTCGGTTCGAGGAAGGGACCGGTCTTTACAATCAGGGATGCATTGAACCACGGGATGTCATGGTCTTCCGCAATATAGACCACCAGGCCGTTGGAAAGCGTCGTCCGATAATCGGCGGGCCTGGGAACCTTGAAATTCAGCGGCGGGTATTTGAACTGGTCGGGCCGTGGCCCTTTGGGTGCCTGATTTGCGGCAGGTGCTTGCGGGGCTTTTGCCGCCGCTGCCTCCTTTTTGGCGGGCGCGGGGCCGCTCTTGGAGGATTGCGGCATGGCCCCCAATGCTGCCGCAAGCAGAAGCAGGGCCGGAATCAGCGATAAAACCAGAGAACGTCTGCGCATCTTCATATCCTTTCCGGAAATCGCGGGTGATCCCCGCTATTTTTCCCGCTCCAGCACTCCGGTGACACTGTTGTTCCGGGTGAAATAGGTTTTTGCCACTCGCATAAGATCCGCCGGTGTGACGGCCATGCGCTGCTTGTACTGCTCGTCGATGAACTGCCACCGGTAGGCGATTTCCATCTGCACCAGTTCACGGGCGATGCCGATCCCGGCCAGGCTTCTCAAAAACTGAGCTTCGACCGAGTTTTTCACCCTCTGGAGCAACTGCTCATCACAGGGGGTGTTTTTGGCATCCTCTATATACGTCCAGACTTCCTTTTCGAGCTGGTCCAAAGGCACTACCGGCTCGTTTGCTTTCTCTCTTGCCGTGGCAGCGAAAGTAAACCTGCCGTCATATTCGGATTCGGATGCCGAAGCTCGAACGCCGGTCGCCATTTCTTTTTTGAGCACCAGGTCGGTGTACATCTTGCCTGTCCGGGAGCTGAGCACTTGTCCCAGCATGTAGAGGGAAGCTACGTCATCGTGCCAGATCGGTGGAATGTGAAAAAGTATGGTGACCTCCGGGTTCGTTGCCGCCTTCCCAATCACCCGTTTTTCGATATAAGGAGCCTTGAAATCGGGCCCGTGGACCTTACGGTAGTAGTGCGGGGAGGGCTCTTCGGTCCGGACCCGCGGGGCTGCTCCCGAGGGATTCTTGATCGATCCGAAATACTTGTTCACGAGCGCCATGGTCGGCTCGACATCGACGCCGCCAGCCAGCACCAGAACTGCGTTGTCAGGGCGATAATAAAGGGAGCGATAGGCTTTCACATCATCCTTGGTGATGTGGCTCAGATCGGACATCCATCCAACAACCGACCAGGAATAGGGGCTGGCCGAGTAGAAAGTCGCGTTGAGCTGCTCGTTGAAGAAAAAGCCGGGCCGGTTTTCACTCATGCGCCGCTCTTCAACCAGGACGTCCCGCTCGGAGTAGAATTCACGGAAGACCGGATTCACCAGCCGGTCCGCCTCCAGCGCCAGGAAAAGCTCGATCTTGTTTTTCGGGAGGGTAACGTAGTACTGCGTCATCTCGTTCCCGGTGGAGGCATTGAGCCCGGTCCCTCCGGCCTGCTGATAGGCCCCCCAGATCTCCTCGCTCACGATCGTTTCGTCCTTTTCCTTGCTCAGGAGATCGGCTGCCTGTTTCTTCCAGGCCACGATTTTGGCTTCGTCGCGGCCCTTGACTTTGCTCTCTTCCGCCACGATTTTAGTTTCCAACTCATCGATTTGACGGTTGTACTCGTCATCCTTTGCCAGGGTCCCGGGCTTGATGCCCATCGTGTAAGTGCCCTTGAACATCATGTGCTCGTGCATGTGCGAAATTCCGGTAATTCCCGGACGTTCGTTCACGGATCCTACTCTGTAAGCGAGCGTACAGTTGATAGTAGGCCAATCGGAGCGTTGCACGATCAGCACCTTGAACCCGTTTGGAAGGACCCGCTCGATGACCTGCCTGGCCACGCTCAATTCCTGCGCCGACGCGGGAACCAGCGAAACGAGCAAGGCCACCAGGATGATAAGTAAGGAAAACTTCGTTCGGTGACATGTCATATCGACCCTCTCCTCGGATCTGAAGGAAAATGCGTAACGAGACTAGAGGTTTCAGGGATGGGATACAAACATTTTTTCACAGATTTTGAAGGGTATTGAACCGCGAGGCCCCCTCAGACCTCGAAGGGTCGGCCCCGGACGCAAATCGCCACTTGCGCGCCCTGTGGTCGTCAAGACCTTTGTGTATCACATCTGTAAATTCTTGTTTTTCAGGCAAGATTTATTGAATCGTGAAAACGGTGGTGAAAGCAACAAGTTCGCAGTTCTCAGTATCAGTTCGCAGTTCCTCATGCGACTGCGAACTGATACTGAGAACTGAGAACTGAAAACTGAGAACTTTGGTTGCGGCCAAAGGCTGCGTCACGGTCTCGATCGATATTGAAACCTTTCCGATTCATTGCACTTGACAATTTCAAACAATTGTTTTATTCATACATTTGTTTTATACGTTTGTTTGAATTGGCTTGGGTGCTCAGGGATGCACGCCACAAAAAACCGGATCCTGGATACGGCTGAGAAGCTTTTCGCCGAACATGGCTACGATGCCACGTCGCTGCGTGCCATCACGCAAGCCGCGGGCGTCAACCTTGCGGCGGTCAACTATCATTTCAATTCCAAGGAATCGCTGATCCGTGCTGTTTTCGCCAGGCGCCTCGCCCGGCTGGCAGAACAGCGGCTGGGCATGCTGGATGCCTTCGAAAACGAGGCCCATGGCCGGCCAGTCCCGGTGGAAAAGCTGGTACGCGCCCTGGTGGTGCCTGCGATTCGCATGATGCACGATCCCGCGGGGGGTGGCGCCAGTTTCGCGCGCCTTCTCGGGCGCATGTACTCTTCTCCCAATTCCGTGATCCAAAAACTCTTTTTCCGGGAAATTGAGGGAGGTGTGGCCCGGTTCACGGCAGCCTTCCACCGGTCTTTGCCCGCACTTCCGTTTGAAGAAATGGCCTGCCGGATTTTTTTCGGAATCGGGGTGATGTCCCACACGATGGCCTGCGGTTGGCTCCTGCCGATGATCTCAGGAGGCAGAGCCGACTCTTCGGATCTGGAGCAGACCATCGAGAGGATCGTGGCATTTTTCGTTGCCGGCCTGCGGGCGCCGCTTCCAGTGCGATATCGCGCCGGATCCAGACGCCACGATGCCGCAGCGCTTGCCATGCCGGGAGTTTAAGACAACAAAATGGCGGGAAACCGCCGGAAATAAAGTTATGCACAGAAATCACAGAATAGGGTGGCTGATCGCAGCGATGTTCTGGATCTGCGGCGCGGCCGTCTGGCCGGCTCCCAAGGATTCACCGGAGACGCAGGGAACCGGAACCCGGGCGACCCTGCGACTGAGCCTGAAGCAGGCTGTGGATCTTGCTCTCAGCCCGGATGGCAACGCAAAGGTAAAGATGGCAGAGGAACTGATCAGCCAGGCGCGCGCCCGCTCGGCCCAGGCGAAGGCCGCGCTGCTGCCCAACATCGATGCATCGATAGCCTACCAAAGCCAGACGCGCAATCTGGCCGCTTTTGGCATAGGATTCCGGATCCCCGGCTTCTATTTCAATCCGTTTGTGGGTCCTTTTAGCGTTTTCGACGCCAGAGCCACAGCAAACCAGTCGGTTTTCGACCTCAGCTCGATCAAACGATTTCAGGCCTCCCGCTCCGGCATCGGTCTGGCTGAGGCCGAGAAGGAAAACGCCCGCGACCAGGTGCGCGACGCCGTCGCCCGCTGTTACCTGGCTTGCCTCCGGACTCAGGCGACCCTGGAAACCATCCAGGCTAACATTCGGCTCGCCGAGACGCTGGTAAAGCTGGCCGGGGATCAGAAAGCAGCCGGCACCGCGACAGGAATCGAGGTGACCCGGGCACAAGTGCAGCTCGCCAACGAAAAACAGCGGCTGCTGGTGGCCCGTAACGAGAACCGCCGCGCCCAGCTGGTTCTGCTGAAAACCGTCGGGTTGGACCTGGATGCTGCCGTGGAGCTTACCGAGGCATTGGAACTGGCGCCGGTTCCGCCATTGAAAATCGACGAGGCACTGAAGATCGCCCTGGATTCCCGGGCTGATTGGAAAGTGCAACAGAAGCGGAACCAGACGGCGGAGCTTAATTCTTCCGCAGTGAAAATGGAGCGTGTGCCGTCCGTCAACCTTTTCGGCGATTACGGATCCAGCGGGAATGCCATCAACGATTCGCTGCCGACGCGGGCCGTCGGATTCGCCGTCAGAATCCCGATTTTCGATGGGGGGAGGCGCGATGCACGGCGGGCGGAGGCGGGATCCCAGGTCCGGCAGGAACTCATTCGTGAACGGGATCTGCGCACCCAGATCGAGCTCGAGATCCGAACCGCGTTGGACAGCCTTGCCTCTGCCGACGAACAGGTCCGCACGGCGGAAGAGGGGCTCAGCCTGGCGGAAAATGAACTGGCCCAGGCCCAGCGGAGATACAAGTCGGGAGTCGGCACAAGTATCGAAGTGACGGATGCCCAGACTCGTCTGCAACGTGCCCGGGAAAACCGGATTGCAGCTCTATTCAGCCACAACGTGGCCCGCATTGACTTGAGTTCGGCGACGGGCACCATTGAGCAGATGATTCCCTAGGACAAGGGAAACAGAGGTAACCCATCATGAAACTGAACTGCCGTCTATCGATTCTCTTCTGGATTGTGGGTTTTGCAGCCTGGATGAGTCAGGTCTCCTGCGCTCTGTGGAAGCGCGATGCCTCCGACAGAATCAGGATTTCCGGCAACATCGAACTGACCCAGGTCAACATCGCTTTCAAAACCGCCGGAAGGATCACTGAGCTGACATTTGAGGAAGGCACCGAAGTCAGAAAAGGTGCCACGCTGGCGCGCCTCGATTCAAACCCGCTTCAGCAGCAACGATCGAGGGACGCCGCCTCGGTCACCCTGGCCGAAACCCAGTTGGCCCAGCAGAAAACCGGGATTGAATATCAGAAGGCTTCTCTGGCCGCCGAAATGGAAGTCCGCGAAGCGGCGCAGCGCCAGGCCGAGGCGCGGCTGGAGCAGCTTTTGGCAGGTTCTCGTCCTCAGGAAAAGGAGCAGGCGAGGGCAGCCGCCGAAGAGGCGCGCACCCAGAATCAGCTGGCGCGTCAGGAGTGGGATCGAGCCCAGGAGCTTTATAAAAGCGATGATATCTCCACCTCGCAGAGAGATCAGTTCAAAATGAGGCATGATGCAACCACCGCATCCCTTAAACGGGCAGAGGAGCAGCTCGCGCTAGTCCTGGAGGGGCCCCGCAAGGAGGACATTGCCGCCGCCAGGGCGCAGGTGGAGCAGGCTAAGGCCGCAGTGAAACTGGCCGAGGCCGCCCGCATCGAGCTCAAGCGAAAGGAACAGGAGCTCGAGAGCCGCCTGGCCCAGATCGAACAGGCCAGGGGGCAGCTTGGAATAACCGAGGCCCTCCTGGATGATACTTCGGTGTCATCTCCGATCGACGGCATGGTGCTGGTCAAATCCGCGGAACCCGGGGAAATCGTCGCCGCCGGTACGACAATCGCAACTCTGGGGGAATTGGATAAACCGTGGCTGCGCGGTTATGTCAATGAAAAGGATCTCGGGCGAGTAAAACTTGGAATGAAGGTGAAGGTCACTACAGATTCAGCTCCGGGCAAGTATTACGCGGGTCGCATCAGCTACATCGCCTCGGAGGCCGAATTCACCCCCAAACAGATCCAGACCCAGGAAGAGCGGGTGAAATTGGTCTACCGGATCAAGATCGAGGTGGAAAATCCGGGGCACGAACTCAAGCTCAACATGCCGGCGGACGCTGAAATCATGCTCGGGTCCTAAACCGGACAAACCGACCGCAACCACAGGAAAGCACCCATGACCGGGCAGAATCCCGATTCTCAAGGCCAGAATTCTCAGCCCATGGCGCGCGCGAGCGGCCTGAGCCGAAAGTTCGGGGATCTCACCGCCGTGGACCGGCTGAACCTGGAAATCTCCCGGGGTGAGATTTTCGGGTTGGTGGGGCCGGACGGCGCCGGAAAAACCACTACCCTGCGCCTGCTTTCGGGTTTGATGAATCCTACGTCCGGCAGCGTGGAAATTGCGGGGTTCGATCTGGCGTCCGGAGCGGATAAAGTAAAAGACCTGATGGGATATATGGCCCAGAGATTCGGCCTTTACGTCGATCTCACGGTCGAGGAAAACATGCAGTTTTACGCGGACCTCTTCGGCCTTCCGGCCGCGGAAAGAGGGCCTCTGATCCAGCGTCTCATGAAGATGACGCGAATGGACCCATTCCGCAGCCGGCCTGCCGGCAAACTCTCGGGCGGCATGAAGCAGAAGCTGGCCCTGATGTGCGCCCTGCTGCATCATCCGCAGATTCTCTTCCTGGATGAACCGACGAACGGTGTCGATCCGGTTTCCAGGCGTGATTTCTGGGCGATCCTTTATCAACTCGTAAAAGACGGGATGACCGTGGTGATCACGACGGCCTACCTCGATGAAGCCGAGCGCTGCAACCGGGTCGGGCTGATGCACCAGGGAAAGCTGATCCGCTGTGCGCCGCCGGGAGAGCTCAAATCTTCAATGGCAGAATCCTGCTACGAGGTCCAGGTGCAGGATCAGAGGATGGCACGCGATTTCTTCGATCGCAACGCCGGCGTGCTGAGCGTGGAACCAGCGGGTGCATTTTTACATATGTTTTTGGCTGCGGAGACAGAGGGTCCGGACAAACTGGCTGCAGGCCTCGCCGAGGCAGGGGGCGGGACGGCCACCTTCCGGCCGATCTCCCCGTCGCTGGAGGACGTGTTCATCGCCCTGATACGCAAAACCGAAATCGAGGCGAACAGGAAAAACTCGGGGGCACGGAGTGCCCGGGGATACTAACATGGACTCGATCGGACAGAATCAGGGAAAGGCCAACGGCTGGGCGGTCGAGGTGGAAAACCTCTCCAAGATCTTCGACAAATTCCGGGCGGTTGACGACATCAGTTTCAAAGTGCGCCGCGGGGAGATATTCGGTTTCCTCGGGCCGAACGGCGCAGGGAAATCGACAACCATACGGATTCTGTGCGGCCTCTTGATACCGACTTCAGGAAGAGCCGTGGTCGGAGGCCTGGATGTCTTTTCACAGGCGGAGGCCATTCGAAAAAACATTGGATACATGTCGCAGAAATTCTCCTTGTACGACGACCTGACGGTCGAGGAAAACATCCAGTTTTTCCAGGGAATTTACGGAGTGCCGGCTAACCTTCGCGAAGAGCGACGCGACTATGTCCTCCGAATGGCCGGCCTCGAAGACCGGCGGAAGTCGATGACCCGGGTGCTCGCCGGCGGGTGGAAGCAGCGGCTTGCCCTCGGCTGCGCCATTCTGCACCAACCTCCAATACTTTTCCTGGATGAGCCCACATCCGGCGTGGATCCCATTGCGAGGCGTGGATTTTGGTCCTTGATTTATGAGCTATCGGACCAGGGGCACACCATTTTCGTCAGTACGCACTACATGGACGAGGCGGAGTACTGCCACCGGCTGGCCCTGATGCACCGCGGGAAGGTGATTGCCCTCGGGAAACCATCGGAGCTTAAAAATCAGCTGAAAACCCAGGTACTGCTGCATCTTGATTCGGCGGACCCGCTGGAGAGCATGAAAGCGTTGGAAGGAATGAAAGGAGTGAAAGATGTGGCGGTGTTCGGAGCCGGACTGCACATTTCGGTTTCGGATGCCGGGAAGGATGCCGAACGAATCCGGAGCGAACTGGAAGCACGGTCGATTGAAATCCGAAGCCTGGAGGAGATCCAGCCCTCCATGGAGGATGTCTTCGTGGCCATGATCGAAGAGGAGGAGCGTAAGGCATCATGAGCATCCGGCGCACCCGAGCCATGGCACGCAAAGAGCTGTTGCATATCCTGAGGGATCCCCGGAGCCTGATTATGGCCTTGGCTTTGCCCGTGCTTATGATCCTCCTCTTCGGTTACGCCCTGACTCTGGATGTCGACCGGATCCCCACTATTGTCTACAACCGCGATGGAAGCCCGGAAAGCCGGGAACTGGTTTCCCGCTTCAGCGGTTCCCGGTTTTTCTTCGTTCTGGGTGAGTCGAAAGATTATGCCGCGATAGAAAACGGCATAAATCGGGATCAATGCATGCTCGGCGTGGTGATTCCGGAAGGCTATGCGCGAAAGCTGCTGACGGGTCAGGAAGCTCAGGTTCAACTCATATTCGACGGCAGCGACTCGAACACGGCCTCGATCGCCCGGGGATACGCGACAGCGCTCATGCAGGCATATAGCCTGGAACTGCGCTCCAAAGCGCAGTTACGCAGGGGAGCCGGACTCCTGCGCCCTCCGGTCGATGGGCGGTTGAGAATCTGGTACAACAGCGAACTCAAGTCAAAGAATTACGTGGTTCCGGGCCTGATAGCCTTCATCATGATGATCATCGCAGCCCTTTTGACCTCTCTCACGATCGCGCGCGAGTGGGAAATGGGGACGATGGAACAGCTTCTCTCGACCCCGGTCCGGCCGGCCGAAATCGTCTTCGGCAAAATGCTCGCCTTTTTTTTGCTGGGCATCGCAGACATGATCATTGCCATCGTGGTGGGCGTGTTCGTGTTTCAGGTTCCGATGCGCGGCAGCTATCTGTTCCTGGTCGTAACCTCATGTATTTTCCTGACCGGGGCGCTGTTTTGGGGGATCTTGCTTTCGGCAGTCACGCGAACGCAGCTTCTGGCTTACCAGGCAGGGTTGCTGACCTCTTTCCTTCCGGCATTCCTGTTGTCGGGCTTTGTTTTCGCGATTGAGAACATGCCAATCCCGATTCAGGTCGTCACCTACATTTTCCCGACCCGGTATTTTGTCACGATTTTGAAGGGCATTTTTCTGCGTGGAGTCGGGTTGGAGGTCCTATGGCTTGAGGTCGGACTCCTCCTGGTTTACGCGAGTGTTGTCTTCCTGATTGCAACCAGGAAAATGGGACAGAAAGTGGCGTGAGAGCAATGTGGGAAAGAATCAAGGTCATCATCAGGAAAGAATTTCTCCAGACACTCCGGGAGCCGCGCCTTCGCGCGCTGTTGATTTTTCCCCCGATAGTGCAGTTGGTGATTTTCGGCTATGCCGTCAACCTGGACGTCGAACATTCCCGCATCGGGTGGATGGACCTGGACCAAACCCAGGAAAGCCGCGAACTGCTGGCCTCATTTGAGGGATCGGGATACTTCCAGGTAACAGCCCTCCCGCGAAGCGAAGAGGAGGTGAGGCAGTTACTGGATCAGGGTCGGGCTCTGGCGGTCATACGTGTCCTTCCCGGTTTCGGCAGGGACATCCGGCGCGGCGACATCGCCTCCGTACAGGCTCTCATGGACGGTACTAATTCAAACACGGCAGCCATTGTATCGAACTATACAAACCAGGTAGTTGCGGGGTATGCATCCGATTTGCTTACCGGCCGGCAGAATTCCAGACTGCTGGCACAAGCCGGGGGGCAGGCAGTCGCAGTACCAGCTGCGGGCATCTCGGCCCGCAACCGGGTCTGGTTCAATCCTGATCTCAAGAGCCGCGATTATTTTGTCCCGGGAATTGTGGTGAACATCATCGGCCTCGTCACCATCATGCTCACAGCCATGAGCATCGTTCGCGAAAAAGAGATTGGCACCATGGAGCAATTGATGGTGACCCCAATACGGCCGATCGAATTGATGCTGGGGAAGATTCTGCCTTTCGGTGTCATGGGCCTGTTTGAAGTCGCCCTGGTGGTGATCGGGGCGCTGGTGGTCTTCCACACTCCCCTGCGCGGAAGCCTTTTGCTGCTCTTTTTCTGCTCCGGCCTTTTTCTGCTGACGACGCTAGGGACCGGCCTTTTCATTTCCACGATATCCAGGACTCAACAGCAAGCCATGATGTCGACCTTCTTCTTTTTCAGTCCGGCGATGCTCCTGAGCGGTTTCGCGTTCCCCATCCGCAACATGCCTGTAGTCGTTCAGTATCTTACTTATCTGAATCCGCTGCGTTACTTCATCCAGATAGTTCGAGGAATATTCCTCAAAGGCACCGGAGTGACGTTTCTCTGGCCGCAGATGGCAGCCCTGCTGGTTTTCGGCACAGCCATTCTTGTTCTCAGCGCGCTTCGCTTCCACAAGCGCCTCGACTGAAACAGAATCGGGCATAATTTTTCGGGAGCAGGAAAAACTAATCCGCCCTGCTGTTGCCGGATCGATCTCAGCTGGATTTTCACGGGGAAGCTGCGAGCTGTGCTCGTGCTGTTTGCAGCGATTTTCGTACACTTGGCACCCAGTCCGAATCGGGATGCAGTTTCAAGAATTCTTCCATTTCCTCAATCGCTGCTTTCAGATCATTCCGTCGGGCGTAAATTTCCACCAGGAAGAGCTGAGGGTATGAAAAATGACCTGGATCCAGCGCTTTGGCCTGCTTGAGATGAGTTTCCGCGGCTTCGAACCGGCCTATGTAGAAACAGGTTTTTCCCAACTGCGAATGAGCCAGAGGGTCTCCCGGCATAGCCTTGACCGCCGCTTCGTTGTACTGGAGAGATTCTTCGAACCGGTTGAGGGCGATCAAAACTCCCCCCAGATTCACGAGCGGCGAATAGGCTTCGGGATCGGCTTTTAATGCATCCCGGAAATATTTTTCAGCCTGCTGGTATTGGCGGCTCTGATAGGAAATAGTCCCCAGGTTGTTCAATGCGGCTGAAAACTCGGGCGCTATCTCCAGAGCTTTTTTGAGATGTTCGACTGCTTTATCGATATCCTGGCGGGACAGGAATTCCTGGGCGCGGCGATATTCCTGGGCGGCGTTTTCCGATACCGCGAGTTCGGACCTTGAAACCTTGGTCCTCCGGTCCACGGGAGCGGTTTGACCGAATTTGAGCTCCACTGAAACCCTGCCTTTCGGGTCGGCGAAGCTTTTACCCACCTCAATAGTTTTTTGAGTTTCCCCAACCCGCGGCACAGCAGCGATCAACGTATAGGTGCCTTCGGGGATCTCCTTAAATCGGAATGTGCCATCTCGACCTGCCAGCGTCTGGTTGCTGTAGGGTGCCAGGGCGCCATGAAGGAATACTACCGGCATGACATCGATGAAAGGAGTCCCGTCATTCCGAAGCACGCGGCCACGCACCTCATACGCTTTTTTCTTGGATTCGGACCATGAGGACATCGGAATCAGGCTAAGCAGGAGAACCGCGAGGATAGGTCGCATAGACGGCTCCGAACACAGGAGCGTTGTGAAATCACCACAAATAAAGCAAATGGTGGTCCGTGATCTGCTGCCGACTCAAAACCCTACCGCCCGTATTAAATTAAGCCGGCCTCAAAGATCATGCTTGTCGACAATATAATCCGTGGAGTTCTTCGATTCAGCAGGAAAATAAGCAGGGCGAGCGGATTGGCCGGGTGCTTTCATTCTGCGGATTGGCCGGGTCAATGATTAACGACACAATATAGCCCCCGTCCGGGCCCAGACTGGTCCAGCGGCCGGTTTCCGTAAGAGCCAAACTGGGGGTGAGCAAACCGAACAAAATGCCTCCACACATGACCTTCGCCCATGATTTCATTCGGGGCCTCATCTCTTGAATTGGAATAGGAAAATAGCCACAACTTTATGCGCAACCTCAGGCGATCCAGGAGGCCTTTGGCCTTCCGTCACTGCCCTACGCCCCTGCCGCAGAAATCAACTGAGACGCGGCGGAAGCATCTATATAGGCGGAGATTGAAGCGCAAATGGGTGCTGACCCGGTCGGAACTGGAGATTTCCGAAGCCGCATAAACTCCCGTTTGTGCTCCAAGCTCTCGAAGGGACAGCAGCCGCTCCTACTGCTTCACCAGCTCAACCCGACGGTTCTGCGCCCGACCCTGCGGAGTATCGTTGGTATCCACAGGCTTAGTGGAACCCAGCCCGGCCGTGCTCAGCCTGGCGGCGTCCATATTGAACTGGGACACCAGCACCTCTTTGACGGCCGCGGCCCGGCGTCTGGACAAATCCAGATTGTGGGCGGCGTCTCCCACGGAATCGGTGTGCCCCTCAATCAGAAGCTTGAGCGCGGGATTCTTTTCCAGGGCCTGCGCAATCTGTCGGATGACCGGCGCCGACTCCGGCTTTATCACGTCCCTGTCGGTGTCGAACAAAATGCCACGGGCGATATAGCGGCCGGAAGACATAAGAACCTGGCTGAAATCAGGCGTCGATTCGGCAAACCGCACCATGCGGTAGCCGAGCGTCGGATTGGCACCCAGGAAGCCGTTCTCGAATTCCACAACGTCAATCGGAGGCATGTCGACCTGGTTGAAATCGAGCACTTTTTCGCCGTTGGCGTAGCTCCGCATCCGCCCATTCTGCACCCAGAGCGCCAGTTTCAGCGGCTGATCGAAGCTCATGGGGACGCGCTTGCGCCCGAGTTCCTCATACGGTGCGCGGAGGGTCACGACCAGGTCAATGTACTTGTCCTGGGCTGTCAACCACCACTGCAAAATCTGCTTTCCTTTAGAGGAAAGGATCAGGGTGAAACCTGCGCGCCCGCTGGGAACATCCATCTTGACTTCCGTCTCAAAGGTAAAGTTTTTGGGCAGACCCTTAAGGTTCGGAAATATCGTTCCTTTCGCGTTAAAGGTGAGCTGCCGGACAGACCCGCCGGCCATCAATTCCGGCGAAGCTCCCCGGACCTTAAAATGCGGCGGGGCATCCCCGGCGCTCATGTCGGAAAAATCGTCATAAAAGATGGTGTTGTCTCCAGGGATAAATTCATCTTTCACCGCAGCCAGATTCGGCTGGGCCGATGCACCCTGCTGACCGGCGCCCGGTGCTGCGCTGGACTGGGAAACCACGGGAGCCGGAACCATTGCCGAGGCAGGGGACGCAGGCGGAACTGCGGGCGCTGCACTGGCGGCAGGCGCCGCCGCCGGCGGCTTCGCCGCCAGGCTGGCCAAGGCTGGCCCCGAGCGCGAACTGGCCGTCATCATGAATTTTGCCCCGGGATCAAACCTGAGGTTCGGAGCATTCGATGACACACGGAAAAGCGACCCCACGGCATTATCTACCGAGGCACCGATGTGCGCTGCCTGTCCTCCCGCCAATCCCCCGATGGCCCGGCCCAAACCGGTGTTCTTCGGGGCCTGGTTCGAACTTCCGGCGCGCCCAATAATTCTCCCCTCTTCGTCGACGTTTACCTGCCCTCTCGAATTAGCAACTGATTTGATTCGTGAATTAATCGGGGTAACGGAACCCTGGTGCCGCAAAATGTCGAAATCAATGTCCAGAACCGATTCCCCATTGGACTTCGCCCCGGATACGGATTGAACGATCTTGCCTTCCATCACGCTTCCCTGGAACGTTGAGGGAGATATAATACGGACGGATACCAGATCGCCTTTGCGGCTCGCGTCGGTACTTATCCTGTTCATTAGTTCAACGCGAAACTCCGTCTCCTGAGCCTGGGCAAATGCCGATAATATTATCGCAAGCCACATCAGCCTGTACTTCATCACAACCTCCTTAAGCCGCCTCAAAGGCAGTCGCACCGCAAATCAGGTCACAATAATAAGGCCATCGCTGCTATCTTCAACAGCTTGCGGCTATCATACAATCTATGCAGAAAAATTCCTCAACAATCACAAACTGTGGCAGACTCCGGGCTCTACACTTACCCGGGCAAATCCGGCCCTGTCCCCGGGCATTCACAAATGGACACATGCTCGCAAGCCGCCGAGGTGTCGCGATCCGAAATCGCGGCCTATTCCTGCCTGCAAACCTTTGAGTATTGTGTGGCTGAGGGTAACCGAGTCATGGCACCTGACGGGTTTTTGCGCAAAAACAGTGCGCTTTTGAAACGCTTAGGTGTTTCTCCAAGCTTCGGTTATAATCCACTTCTGTTTTCGGAAACTTTCGATTATCTGTCATTTGTTTCCAAACCCGGTCTGGCCTGATTCTGTTTCCAACCGGCCATTTTTGCGGTATCAAAATCTATTCGATGGGAGTATCTGGTCATGAAGAACTGGACAAGACGGGAAATTATAAAGACAACGGCGGCGGGTTCCACGGCTCTATCGTTAGCGGCTATCGGCGGGTGCTCAAAGCCGGCCGAATCCCCTAAACAGGCGCCGGCGGATGCCTCCGGCGATCTGAGAAATATCAAGCTGTTGGACTATCATCCGCGGACGATGCTCAAGGTCAAACAAACCAAAGTGGACAGGGCCAAGTTTCCGGCGATCGACACTCACAATCACCTGAGAAAACTTGTGAATGCCGACGCGAAGGTACAAGACCTGGTGAAGATCATGGATGACTGCAACGTCGGCATTGTCGTGGATCTGGACGGTTATCCCGGCGGAGTGTTCGAGAAAAGTCTGGAAAAATTCAAGAAAGGCAGCCCGGACCGGTTCCTGGTCTATACCCGCATCGACTGGACGAATCTAAACGACGCGGATTTCGGCAAACAGATGGCCGAGAAAATCGAACGGGATGTGGAAAAGGGAGCCCAGGCCCTGAAGATTCGGAAGGAGTTGGGGCTGCAGACTAAGCTGGCTGACGGGACCTACCTGCCGGTTGATTCTCCCAAGCTGGATCCGGTGTGGGAGAAGTGCGGCAGCATCGGGATACCCGTGACGATTCACGTGGGAGATCCGCTGGCGTTTTTCACCCCACTGGACAAGGACAATGAACGTCTTGAAGAGGTAATCGATCACCCCGACTGGATGTTCAACCGTCCGGAACTATATAAGATAGAAGAGATAATGGAACAACGAAACCGGATGTTTGCCAAACATCCCAAGACGAAGTTCATCGTGGCCCACGTCGGCGGCATGTCGGAAAACCTCGCCCTGGCCGGTGAATGGCTCGACAAATATCCAAATATTTACTACGACACTTCGGCAAGAATCCACGAGATGGGACGCCAGCCTTTCACGGCAAGGGAGTTCCTCATCAAATATGCTGACAGGCTTACTTTCGGCACGGACGGCTGTGATGCCGGGCCGATCAATGCCGAGATGTATCGCACCAACTGGAGATGGTACGAAACGAATGATGAGTACTTCGAGGTTTCGCACGCGCACCACTACCAGGGGAGGTGGATGGCCTATGGCGTTTCATTGCCGGATGACGTGCTGAAGAAAATCTATTATCAGAATGCCCTCAAATTGTATCCGGGGATAAAGAAGAGCATGTTCCCGGCTTAGGAGGGTGCAAGCACGGCGTCGCGGGTGATCGAGCCCTTGAAGCTGGAAATCAGAAGGGCCGCAAGCGTGGGCACGGGGATTGTCTCAATTCTGCGCGCTCGGCTCGCGGCCCTGCTTTTTTGATCTCTGCGGATTTTTCGTCCGACAACACCCGCAGGGCAATGTAACTCAGCCGTTTCGCTGGTAACCAGTCACTTCGGCAAGCAGCTGACGGTAATAGACATAGTTTTCGAAAGGCACATCCTCGCGAACCCTCCCGTCGGCCAGGGGCACATAGCCGCCTGTAGCAAGCAAGGGAGGGACTTTTTCCTCGACCTCGCGTCGAATGTCCTCTTTGCTCCGGCGCAGTGCATCCAGATCAATTCCTCCAATCAGGCGCAGGTCACGGCCATAGACTCGCCTCAGATCGCGGTAATCCATGGCTGCGAGGTTTACTTCGCAAGCCCACAGGCAGTTGAATCCCCACTTCAATAAGGAAGGAATCAGAACCCTGGCATTCGCGTAAGTCCTGAATATGATGGTTTCCACATTGTGATCCCGGATCACGGACAAAAGCGGCTCGTAGCTTTTGAGCACGAAGTCTTCATACATGCGCGGCGAAATCAGGGGACGGTCGTTGCCACCGATAGGCTCGCTGAACACTGCGGCATCGATTTCCACCTCGCGGAGCAGTCGATCCGCAAAACGCGCTGTAAAATCGCCTTGAATCGACAGGCATTCCCTGACCAGTTCCGGATCTTCGATGAGGTCTCGCATCACTTCAGAAAACCTGTCCCACCCGTGAACTCCCAGCGACAGGAAAAAGCCCTCATGCACTTCAAGCATGAGCACGTAATCGCGATTCCGGCCGGCATTTACCTGTGCCGCCCAATCCGGAGGCCGCCGGGCAGGTTCGTCCGGGTTGAGTCTGGCGCGCAGGGATTCCAGTTCAGAAAGAGACCGAGGCCAGATTTCAAGTTCGGGGATCGGGCTAAGATCTATTTCTGGCTCATCACGTCTGTCGATTGGAAACATCGATGCGGGAGAAAGGCCTTGCGGAAGACCCTGCGCGTGCCAGGCCCTGAGAACTTGATCCCTTATGCCTTCTTCGAAATAGGGAACCCGGTCGACGACGCCATACCTCATGGCTTCACGAAATCTCCGGCGGCTATTCCAGATTGATCCGTTCTCCATGCAGCCTCTTCTCGCCGGCCGAATCCAGCCTGTCTATGAACCTGGCTCAGAACCTGTCCTCATCAGAATGACCTCGATAATCCGGGCCATCCTACTGCAGCCAGATGTCATAAATCGAGTCGATCTGGAAGTATGTGAGTCCGGCCTTGCGCAGTCGCAGGACGTCGGCCTTGGCTCCAGCCATGTGATCACGTCCGGCATAGTGGAAATCGTTGATGGAGACCACGGCTGGAACCTTGGCACGCGCCGCCAGTTTCAGCCCCGCGTCGTCCAGTGTCGTGCCATGTTCGAACAGGAAGTAGTGTCGCGAGCAATCCTCTCCGCGGTCGAGCGCAGCCTGGAGTTCTGCGCGGGTCACTGAAATGCGCGCCTTCCCCTGAAAGTACCGGTGGGATTCCTCCACCCCGATGAAGTACGCCTCTTCAAGGAGTCGGTTTTCCGTAAGGGTGCGCTCCATTTCGTCATAGAACGTTTTGGGATGGTTGGATTCCTTCGTGTCGATCATCAGGCGAATCCGATTGCGGGCGAGTTTGGCAAGCTCGTGAAATTGCATCGGGCGAGTGTCGCCAGGGATCGCGCGGAGACGCTCGATTTCCGCCCATGTCATGTCGGCGACCTTGCGATTCACACCATAGAACCGGCCGAAATCCGGATCGTGTTGGACGATCAGTTTGCCGTCCTTGCTTTCGCGCACGTCGATCTCGGCCATCCAATAGCCGCGCTCGATGGCGGCTTCCAGAGAACCCGCGCTGTTCTCGGGATGCGCGGCGTCGACAATGCCGCCTCGGTGCGCAATCAGTTTCACCGGCTGTATTTGTGCGACGCCGGCGGCGACCGCGATCAGCAAAAGTGCGAGGACTCGAAGTATCATGCAAAGAGCTCCAGGAGCCGGCTGCAACCTAACTTCGATCGCGCGAAATACCAGGCCGACACAGCTTGAGCGTTGCCGAAACATGAGCAGGGGGGTATCTGCATAATCCCTATCACTTGTTTTTCCCGATGATAGGTCCGTCGGATTGAGCATGTCAAGGCGGACCGGGGATGCTGCGCTTTGCAGACTCGATAAGAGAAGGACCGCTCCGGGGGCTTGTCGATTCTGTCAGTTCCATCCAGGGCGACTCTCTCCTGGAGAAAATGTAAGCGCCACGGATTGCACGGATTGCACGGATTCAAAAGGGTTAGCGGATGATGCGTTTGAACTGTAGAGAGCTGCCGCCGAAGTTGAGGAGCAGAGCCAGCCTTAATCCTGTGGCGGTCAGGTAGTGCAGGGCCTGAGCATAGTGACCGGCGATGAGGGCGGCTGTGGCTTTAATTTCCAGTATGATCTTGCCGTCGACAAGAAAGTCAGCCCGGTATTCCCCGACCGGTTCCTGCTTATGCATGACCGTAATGGAAACCTGCCGCTCAAATGGTATGTGCCGCTCCATCAGTTCCAATGCCAGCGCGCGTTCATAAACGCATTCAAGGAATCCGGGTCCGAGTAGTTTGTGCACCTCCATCGCAGTGCCGATGATCATCCCTGAAAGTTCTTCATAGAGCATTCGGGCCTCCATCGGATCTAATCGGAGGCCCCAGTGCTTGATCAAGATTATTTTGCGGATCCGTGAAATCCGTGCAATCCGTGGCGCTTTTCTGGGGAAAATGGGGGAAAATGGGGACGCAACCCATTATTTTTTAGGCAATGCCTTGGTCTTTTCTTTCCTTGGCCGGCCGATGGATCTGGCCAGCAGCCGACGCCCCGATCTCGATTCCAGCGCCGACACAAACCTCTTGTCCCCTGCCGGGCGACCCGTCCGCGTGTGCAGCCGGATCGTCGTCAGCATCCCTTCATCTTCAAAAAATATGTCCTCACGTCGATTGCCTCGTTGCGTGACGTGATGCGCAATCCCGGGTATTACGGCTCTCGCGATTCTCGGCACTATACCCTCTTAAGGACAAGCCCAGTGGCGATCAAGATAATGGGTTGCGTCCCCATTTTTACGGCGGCGCCCCAACCCTGACTGCGGCCTACAATCCCGGATCTCCTCCTATTTCCAGGCTCCAAAATCTTAATTATCAAGTTTTAATGTAATTCCCGTCACATCTGCGCTTCCAGCAGTCGCCGATAATCTCCTTCGATGCCGGCAATCTCACGGTCCATCTCCCTGATTGCCGGCAGTCGATCCCCGAATGGCAGATTTACTTTTGCCCTGGGAGTGTGAAGAAGATGCGATTTTTTCCAAAATCAACTCGGCTATTCATTCCGAAAGGCGAGGGAAACTCATGACAAACCTTAAAACAAAAGAGTTATTCACCGCCCTCATGTGCGCCGCTGCGCTTGCACTCTTTTCGACGGGCACCGCTCTTGCCCAGAGCTCGGAGACCTTGGACCAGATCCGGGCTGCCATTGCAGCCAAGGGGGCCAAATGGCATGCGGACGAGACGTCGGTATCCAAACTGACGCACGAAGAGAAAAAGATGCGTCTTGGCGTGATTGAGGGGGCGTCCCACGACGGTTCTTCTTCGCTTACACCGGCCGACTCGGTAACGGCTGCGCCGGCGACGCTGGACTGGCGCAATGTGAACGGGATCAACTATGTTTCGGCGGTCAAAAACCAGGGTTCCTGCGGCAGCTGCTGGGCCTTTGCAGTGACGGCCGCCCTCGAGTCGCAAGAGATGATGGCCAACGCCGGTGCGCAGCGCGATTATTCGGAGCAGATCCTGGTCTCGTGCAGCGGGGCCGGGAGCTGTTCCGGCGGATACCCCTCCAGCGCATCCGCCTATATCACCAATGTTGGGCTGCCGGCGGAGAGCTGCCTCCCCTATACTGCAGCCGATACGGCCTGCGGCAATGCCTGCTTGAACTGGAAGGCCAGCGCCGAAATGGTGAACGGCTGGCACAGCGTCAGCAGTTCCGTGGACGCCATCAAGAGTGCCGTCTACACTAATGGCCCGGTCGTGGCGACCTTCTACGTCTACAACGATTTTTATTCTTATCGCAGCGGCGTCTACAGCTATGTTTCGGGCGCATATGTCGGTGCGCACGCCGTGCTGGTGGTCGGTTATGACAATGCCGCCCAAAGCTTCCTGGTAAAAAACAGCTGGGGTTCAGGCTGGGGCGAGGGTGGTTATTTTCAGATTGCCTACAGCGAAGTAACAGGTACCAGCCGATTCGGCTACTCCGTCCTGGCCTATGACGGCTACAAAGGCATTCCTGTTCCAGACAACACGGCCCCGACGGCGGCCATTACGGCGCCTGCAGATGGCGCGACCCTGGCCGGCACCGTGAATGTCGCGATATCCGCCGGCGACAACGTGGGCGTGTCTTCGGTCGATCTGTTCTTGGATGATGCCCTTCTCGGGACCGACCCCTCCTCGCCGTATTCCTTTGCCTGGAGCACTAACGCGGGGGGGAATGGCACACACAGCCTGAAGGCGGTGGCGCGCGATGCCGCCGGCAATGCGGGCGAATCATCGGTGGTGACCGTCCATGTGAATAATATTCCCGATACGATCCCGCCGACGGTGACGATTTCGCCTGCTGGCGGCACGGTCAGCAAGATGGTCAAGATCGCAGTGAAGGCTACCGATGCGGTCCAGGTAAAGCGCGTCGAGGCCTATGTCGACGGCAAACTGATCGGAACCTCTGCCTGCTCGGCCGCCTCCTGTTCCGCCAGCTTCAACTGGAATTCGAATAGCGCGGCCAAAGGTCAGCATTTCATTACGGCCAACGCGTATGACTTATCTTCGAACAAGGGAACCATTGCCGTAACAGTAATTAAATAGACCGTTAATAGGTCGTTTCCGGAAATGTTGAGTTCGAAGTCTTATCTGCCTTATACCCTGTCCGGCCTGCTCGAAGCCGGTTATTAAAGGCCGGGAGCGCTTTCGGGGCACCGCGCTCCCGGCCTTTTTGAGTGGCGATCAAGATATATTGGGTTACGTCCCCATTTTCCCGATGAGAGAGCGAGGGGCACCATGATCACGGTCCGATCCCGAGCTCGCGCCCGAGGATGCTCGCGACGAAGCTGCAGTTCGGACCGCTCCCGACGATCTGACGGATTCGATCCTTTGTCTCGGCGGCGCACCCGATCGTCCCGGCCGCCTTCATCGTGGCCGAGTATGCCAGCCACACGTCGGCGCCCGTGATTTCGTAGCCGTAGCCTTCTGTGAGCCAGGCAAGCGCCGCGCAACCTGCCTCCACCGCAAACACGGGGTTGTCGGCGGCATAGTCGCGGGCGGCTCGGGCGAGTGTCCTCGGATCGCAGGGTGAGGTGCGGGCGAACTGAACGGCGGCGTCGTAGAACCCGAGTTCCTTCGCCGTCGCGAACCACTTACCCTCCTCACCCGGTGTCGCTTTCACCAGGTCGGCGAGGATCCGCTCTTCCGGTATGTGCGGATATCTCTTTGCCACCGCCCGGAATGTCGCGAGGTAGGTGCCGCCCCGATTCGTGCGGAGCCCGTAGCGCGTGTACGCCTCGTCGGCGAGGCCGGACGAGAGGAGCATCTCCTCGCAGAGGCCGTCGACGTCGCTGTCGCTCGTATAGGGTCCGCGCAACGACTCGGCGAGCGCGATTGCGTCGGCCTTCCTGCCCATGGCGCCAAGGGCTTTCACGGCCCAGCGCCTGTAAGGCCAGAAGGACTCCGTTCGCAGGACGTCGAGGATCTCCGTGTAGCGCTCGGCGCGATACAGAGCGCTAAGGCACACGGTTGTGCCGTGGAAGTAACCGCGCAGGTTCTTGTCGGGGCTGAGCGCGCAGCGCGTGATATCGAGCAGGCGGTCGGCCCACGCGGACGCGACCTCCCTGGATGCGCACAGCTCGCCCCAGTGGTCGGCCAGCCGCTCGATGTAGGGGATCTCATCGTTCGCGTGCGCTTCCCAGAGCCGCTCGAGCCAGGCGTCGCGGGTTCCCGCGTCGGCCGGTGCCCCGGCGATGATCGCGGACAGGTCCTCCACGGCGTGATTCACGGCCGTGCCGATCGCGCCAGAGGAGCTGTCCACCTGCTCGATCGCGGGCGAGACGCGCTCGAGGAAAAGCACGGCCCCCTCCGCCGCGAGCACGGGATCGCGACGCGCAACCCTCCTGATTTCGCTCACCGCCTGCTTGACGCGCTGGATCGCGGGCTGCGATTTCCAGCCGAATGCCTGGCGGCGGAAGCGCGCCTTAAACTCCCACCTGTGGGATTCGGCACCCCCGGCGCGTCGCTTCATGTTCGGGCGGTCCCCATCGCCCGGGCGAGCTCGGCACGGAGCGCCGGAAAGCGCCGGTATTTGGTCCTGATGGCGGAAAGCCAACTGGCCGCCTCCGGCGATTCGTCGCACGCAACGCACGCCGCGACGAGTTGAGCTGCGTGGCCGTAATGCCGGCGGCGCTTCTGGTCGGTTACTCCCGCGAGACGCTTTTCCGCTGCCTTGCGCATGGCGGCAAACACGGCGCCGCGGACGCCTGCATCCGGGATGCTGTTGATGCCCGCCTGCTCCAGAATCCGCGCGACCTCGGGCGCGGCCAGGCGAGGCTCGTCGTTCTCGTCGATCATCTCCTCGAGCTCTTCGATTTGCATGCCGCGGCGCGCAAACGGCGCGCGGCGCGGCGATTCAGGCATTCTCTTTCCGCAGAGCAAAGCCTCGAACAGGGGAAACAGCAGGTGCCCGGGATGCTCGTCTTCAGACCAGCCGAGTCCTGGGGCCGCGGCGAGCAGCTCAGCCGCCGCTGCGAAATCGCCCTGCAGCACATGGAGCAACGCCCGCTGGCGGAGTGCGCGTTTCGGGCACACTTCGAGCGCATTCGCTGCGCGCTTTCGGATGGCCGCCCTCACCCCGGTCGAACCCAGCCAACGCCGCAGCCGCAGCATGCTCGGGGCTGCACGCCACGCGCGCTCGAGCCTGCCGGGCAAGTCGTTCCGGCCTAGCTGCTGAGCCGCCAGGGCGGCTCCGTCGAGGAACTCGCCCCTGACGTACTCCTTGTCGGCTACGAGCTCAGCGGCCTCCTCGAAGGCAGGGAGCGCGGACTTCCAGTCCCCGGCATCTACCAGGCTCCGACACCATTCCCGGAGATCGTCGGCACGTCTCGTGACGCGCGCCATCTTCGCCAGCCCATCGGCCCCGTCCATTCGGCGGACGACCTCGCGCAACCACCGGTCCTTGTCGCTGTCCCAGTTGCTCCCGCGCGCGCCGGCCGCCCTCTCCCCGATGGCGGCTCGCCACACCTGGAGGAGGTCCGCGAGCTGCGGGAGCGGCTCGACGGCCACACGCTCCATCTCCCGGATAGGCTCCCAGAAGTTCCCCATCCCGCGGATCTCTTCGATCGCCGACCAAACCGCCTCGACGCGTTGGGCCGGCGAGGAGATCATGTAGGCGGACACGACGTACTGAGCCGCGCACTCGGCGGGATCGATGCCGAGCACTTCGCCGGCCATCTCGTCCTGTCCGAGATCGATCTCCCCTTCGCCGATGGGCTGCAGGAGTGCACCAAGAATGCGGTGCGAGGCGGCGTAGTCTTTGCGGAGGAAGGCGCGGGAGCCTCGGCGCAAGTGCTCATCCACTTCGGAGGGATCGGCGTGGCCGACCCTCCTGGCAGCGTTGGCGAAGGCGAGGGCCTCGGAGACGTCTTTGTCGCCAAGCGGCGCCGGCGCCCATCCGGAGCGACTGCGGGCCACTCGCCTGATCAGCATGTCGGCCACACGGCCGTGAGCCCTATCGTCGAGATCAAGCAGTATATCGCGGACCAGCTCGCGCAGCTCCTCGGTACCCATCGCCGCAAGCACCGCATCGACGTTGTCGCGGCCCGCTTCGGGAGCGGGATTGCGTTTTCTACTCATGTCCGATTGTTGTTCCCCAAAACTCGGTCCTCGTTGATTCTTTTGACTTTCGCGCCAACTGCGCATGACACTCGGAGCGATGATCCCGACCCTCCTGCGGCTCCGCTCCCCTCCCCGAAGGACGGCTGGCAGAAAGGAACTACAGCGAAGGCAGAATCCTCGACTCGTCCGATCTCCATTCGCTTTCTCTCTGCCGCGGCAAGTCGCTCGACCGAGTGAGTGGGGCGGCTGCGGGCGAGGTCGGCAATGTCTTGTGGGAATCGACGCGCACGGCTGGTCGGTCGTGGCACAGATCCTCCGTCGCCCCGGTCACCAAACGAACCGATCATCGAGCCCTCTCGACCGCCTCTGGACTGTACCGCTATCACGGTAACCGTGCAATCCGCAACAGCGCTCCGCGGCGATCGTGTCGGGTTAAATAATCCAGCCCGGCCGCAATCGGGGGCACCGTGGGTCTGATCTCGGGAGCCGTATTCGCTCTTGCCCTGTCCATCGCTGAGCACGGGAAGCCACTTGCCCTGATTCTATCGCGGAATATTTGGGAGGGTGCGTAGCCCGTCTCCCCAAATGGCTAAAGAGTGGGTCGCGATTCTCATGAATTTTCCCCGGAACGGTCCGGACTATTCCGCTCAACAGCCAGGGCGTGCGGCGCGCCGCAGGATTGACGGAACTCGGCGAGGTTTCCCCGTTCGGTGTGAAGCTCACCCAGATTTCCCCGGGGTCGCTGAACCTGCTGAAATTGCTTATGAATAAGACAAATGACCGATCGGCGAACATACCGTGCTGATCCCTTCCATCCCTACCCGCAGTTCAGTTTGTCGCCGCCCGTCGACTCGCACCCGGATATTCCCTTGCCCGCCAAGGGCTCCCGATATAAAAAAATGCCGTTAAAACCAAATTACCTTTGGTGGAATCGAGGCGCCGATGCAACCTGTTGTGCTCAATCTCGCTGACTATGCGATTATCTTCGGGTATTTCCTCGTGATCATTCTGGTGGGCTATTCTCTCCGCAAAAAGATGGTCTCATCCTCTCAGTTTTTCCTCGCGGGCAGGTCGCTGCCGGTGCTTGTGACCGGCATCGCATTTGTGGCCGCCAACTGCGGGGCGCTCGAAATCATGGGAATGGTTTCCACGAGCGCAAAGTATGGCGTGCGCGCCGTACACTTTTACTGGGTCGGGGCCATACCTGCGATGCTGTTCCTGTCGCTCTTCATGATGCCGATCTATTACCGGAGCAGGGTGAGAAGCGTTCCCGAATTTCTCAAGCTTCGCTTTGACGAACCGACAAGGGCTTTCAATGCCCTCTCTTTCGCGGTGTTGATGATCCTGGTCTCAGGCATCGGCCTCTACGCCATGGCCGTTATTCTCCGCAGCCTGTTGGGATGGGGCTTCACTCAAAGCATCCTGGTTGCCGCTGCGGTGGTGCTTTTTTACGTCAGTTTTGGGGGACTGACGGCAACGATATACAACGAAGTCCTCCAGTTCGCCCTGATCGTGCTCGGGTTTGCGCCGCTTGCCTATTATTCGATCCGCGAGTTCGGCGGTTGGGAAGGACTCGCTGCCCGGCTGGCCCCGGACCTGCGCCACGCCTGGCAGGGGATGGCCGCGGCTGATCCTGGAACCACCACCATGGATGGAATCGGCGCGGTGATCGGGCTGGGGTTCGTGCTCAGTTTTGGCTATTGGTGCACCGATTTCCTGCTGGTTCAGCGCGGGCTCGCCGCAAAAGATATTACGGCGGCGGCAGAGACGCCGCTCGTGGGAGCTGTGGCCAAGTTGTTCTTCCCTGCGCTGGTCGTCCTTCCAGGGCTGGCCGCGGTCGCGCTCTTCCCGAAGGAATTGACGGAGCGCTACGACCAGGCCCTGCCCGCGCTCATGACCCGCCACTACGGCCATGGGCTCCTCGGCTTGGGCGTGACGGCGATGCTTGCGAGCTTCATGTCCGGGATGGCAGGCAACATCACCGCGTTCAACACGGTCTGGACTTACGATATCTACCAGTCCTATCTGGTCAGAAACCGGGACGACCGGCACTACCTCGCGGTGGGCCGGGTCGCGACCGTTGCGGCGACCATTCTCAGCATCGGCACGGCCTACATCGTCCTCGGTTTCAACAGCCTCATGGATTATGTCCAGCTGCTATTTTCGTTCTTCAACGCTCCGCTCTTCGCAACTTTTCTGCTCGGGATGTTCACCAAATGGGCGACGCCCCGGGGAGGGCTTGTGGGACTTATCTCCGGCACCCTGGCTTCTCTCGCGCACTACCTGGCCTATCATTTCCACGTCGTCCGCTACGGGAGCGACATGACAGCCAATTTCTACGGGGCGATCTGCGGTTGGACGGCTTGCTTCGTGGTTACGGCGATTGTGAGTCTGTTCACGGCCAGGCGTGACCCGAGGGAACTCGAGGGATTGGTATACGACTCGTCGAACCATGCCAGGGGCCGCGACGCGACCAGGATGAAACAGGCCTGGATCTTTGCAGGGGTAATCCTCGGAGTCTGCATCATCTTGAACTGGATTTTTTACTGAGCGTGCTTCCCTGGCCGGATTCCTCCGGCCCGGGATCGCGGCTCAAAGTGGATTTATCAGCAAGACAAGGTGCGGTCCGGGCATATCCGCCGCACGGTCCCCATCATCCGCTCAACGAAAGGATGCGACATGGGCTCGTAAGGCACCATCTTAGTTTCTTCAACTTCGAGCATTCCCGGATTGGCCTGCCACTGGTGGAAGCCGATCACAGGTCTTGATTCGAACTGACGGGAGCGATTGAGGATCAGGAATTGATGCTTGAGGAGAATGGACTCGGTGACTACCTAGCTGCTGCCCGAATCCAGGAGCCGGGCAAGGGTAACGATGACGTGGACGAAAAGCATGGCAAAATCGCAATTGGGGTTGAGGAGGAAAAATGATGCCTGGCTGAATTAAGGCGCGTCGCGAAACAGCGCCGGCTTTAATCGATTGTCAGGAGCAAGGACCGGTGCGGGATCCGTCGCCTGGGATTGACTTTGTGTAGGTGGAGCTGTGCTGCAGCCTACGAAAACCGATGTGGCGAATAAAACGGAAAGAAATCGCATGATGCTCACGCCGCGCCAACAATGGAACTCAGCAGCGCTTTTTAGCGCCGCGTCTGCAGTGACTGGTTATGCATCGATCCTTCGACCGCCTGCTTGCCGGCAGGGATGCCAATTCCTTATTTCAGCCTCTCCAGCATTCCCTTGCGACGGACTATGTTTTTATAGTCCCACTGGATGTCCCGAGCCTTGACCAGCCAGCGTTCCAAGTTCTGAATATTGATCTGGTCGGCGGCAGTGTAGCGAGCCTCGGCGGCTTTGTAGCTGCCTTCATTCTTCAGACCATCCTCGTCAAAGGTTTGGCCACTCCAGAAGAGGAGGCGGACACAGTTCTTCAACTTACTGTACCCAACGATAGGGTTCCCATCCAGAAACCACACGGGATGGGCGTGCCATATCTTGTTTTCTGCTTCAGGCAGATTTTGGTCGATCGCCCCAGCCAGAAGATTACAGATCTCCTGAAGTTCGGGAACCAAGGACCTATTGTATTTAGCCGTGTCTGGATGCATTGCAGACCTCTTTTGATTGGCAAACGGTTGCTCCTGCCCTGTATCAAAACTGGATGAGAAACTGAACCATGATTCATCGCTGTATAGCTTCGCGTTAAGCGGCCGTCAGGGCCGATAAGAAAATGGGGGACGCAATCCCTTGTCTTGGTCTTTTCTTTCCTTGGCCGGCCGATGGATCTGGCCAGCAGCCGACGCCCCGATCTCGATTCCAACGCCGACACAAACCTCTTGTCCCCTGCCGGGCGACCCGTCCGCGTGCAGCGCAAGCCCAACGGCCTGAATACCATGCCGAACGTTCGTGCCTTCTCAGGTATACACACCCGATGAACGTAGTTGGTCATCAGGCAGTATGCCAGAATTTTAAGCCCATGTTTGGTGGAATACTCCAGTAGTGATCGCAGATAGCCAGCGATCTGCATCTTCAAAAAATATGTCCTCACGTCGATTGCCTCGTTGCGTGACGTGATGCGCAATCCCGGGTATTACGGCTCTCGCGATTCTCTGCACTATGCCATCTTAAGCACAAGCCCAGTGGCGATCAAGATAATGGGTTGCGTCCCCATTTTTCTAAATACCTAACATATCTTTCAGAGAGTGAGGTTATGTCGAACTTAGTTAAAAAAAGATCGCTCAAACCGGCGCCACCGTCATTAGATAAAGAATCAGGGGGATGCACAAAACCATGCTGTTCCGAGTCCAATCCGCCGCCGTCTTCGGGATCAATGCCTACCCGATCTCGGTCGAAGTCGACCTCAGCTCAGGGCAGAAGCTGAATCTGATGACGGTCGGGCTGCCCGACACGGCGGTCCGGGAGAGCAGCGAACGCGTGAAAGCAGCGCTGCGCAACTGCGGCTATCATCTGCCCGCTCAGCACATTACCATCAATCTTGCGCCGGCTGATGTGAAGAAAGAAGGGTCGGCGTTCGATCTGCCGATGGCCGTGGGGATCCTGGGAGCTGCCGGCTGCGTCCGCGCGCAGGATCTTGGCCGCTATCTTTTCATGGGCGAACTTTCCCTGGACGGACTTGTCCGGCCGGTCAAAGGGACGCTGTCCATGGCCGTCATGGCGCGCGAGAATAGCCTCGACCGGCTGCTGGTCCCCGAAGCCAATGCCCGGGAAGCGGCTGTAGTGGATGGAGTGAGGGTATTCCCGGTGCGGTCCCTCTCCCATGTAGTGGAACTCCTCAATGGGCAGCAACCATGGATCCCTCTGGCCGTCGACCGAGGCGAGCTCCTGGCCCAGCGCAGCCAGCACCCGGTGGACTTTCGCGACGTTAAAGGACAGTATCAGGCAAAACGCGCGATGGAAGTTGCCACCGCGGGAGGCCATAACATTCTATTGATAGGTCCGCCCGGCTCTGGGAAAACGATGCTGGCGCGGAGGCTGCCCACGATCCTGCCGGCCATGACCTTCGAGGAGGCGATTGAGACCACCAAAATCCATTCCGTGGCCGGCCTGCTCTCTGAAAAAGCCGGGCTGATCGGCACGCGGCCGTTTCGCGCCCCGCATCACACCATCTCGGACGCCGGCCTGATCGGGGGAGGAACCATACCGCGCCCCGGTGAAGTTAGCCTGGCTCATAACGGCGTGCTCTTCCTGGATGAACTTCCGGAGTTTCACCGTCATGTTCTGGATGTTTTGAGGCAGCCTGTCGAAGACGGACAGGTCACGATCAGCCGGGCCGCCATGGCTCTGACCTTTCCCGCCCGCTTCATGCTGGCGGCTGCCATGAATCCCTGCCAGTGCGGGTATCACGGCGACCCGACCCACCAATGCACCTGCACCCCGCCTCTCATCCAGCGCTACATGGCCCGTATCTCCGGCCCGCTCCTCGACCGGATCGACCTCCACATCCAGGTCCCGGCGGTGAAGTACAAAGATTTGGTGCAGGATGAGAAATCCGAGGAATCGTCCGTTATCCGCGATCGGATCCTCGCCGCCCGCGAGCGGCAATCCCGGCGCCTGGAGCCATTCCGGCTGTTCTGCAACGCGCAGATGACTCCGCGCACCCTGCGCCGCTTCTGCAGGCTGGATTCCGAATCGGAGAAAAAAATCGAGAATGCCATCTGCAAACTCGGATTGTCCGCCCGCGCCTACGATCGCATCCTGAAAGTCTCGCGGACGATCGCCGACCTGGAAGCCTCCGGTAATATCCTGCCGCACCATGTCGCCGAAGCCATTCAGTACCGTACCCTCGACCGTGCCTATTTGATTTAGGAGATGCAAGCATTTTATTGAGATCAGACCGGCCTCGGAGGCCTGTCACCAAAAGGAGAGAAGATGCCAACCATCGATCAGGAAGAACAGGAATATGAACAGAGGCAAAAGCATATCCAGGAACTGAAAGCCCGGATCACGCAGCTTTCGGGTTCTCCCGATTGCACCTACATCTCCCCGTCCTGCCCGGACACCATCGCAGAAAAGTTCCTGGAACAAATACTGGCATTCGAGGAGCAGGAGGAAACATCGCTGTTTGATGCCTTGATTGACAGCGGCGTACATTTGCCTGCACCGGACAAATTGGGCGATGATCAACTCAGCGCCAAACTGTGGGAGGTAATCCGGGCTATGTCGCTGCTCGGTCACTATCTCCAATGCACCAACCACCTGAGCGACCGTGAACTCTATCGCCATTTGTGGACCGAAACTCTGCGCGAACCCACCACGATACTGCCCAAAGACCCGAATTTTGCCTGTCATATCGACCTGTCAGGCAGCAGCGGAGAGGACCTGCAGCTTTACCTGAAGTGCTACGCCGATGAAGACGTCCGGCAACAATGGGCGATCGACTGGCCCGATGATGTCATCCCGGAACATGAGGATCCCCCCTACGACCGCGACCGCCATCTCCCCGTTGCTCCATACTGGCAGAACGGGGAATAGTCACCAGGATACCGTCCAGGTTAGGCTGACTTCGGCGCTATGGGATGGATGGAATATCCTTGGAGAGGCCACACCTTTCCCCAGGGGATGGTCGAAATCCACCATTCGTTGTTATTTTAGGGGGTTTCCTCGTTTTCCCTATTTCTAAAGCCCTATTTCTCGCATAATAAGAAATCCTCTTCCATGCTGTTGGCGAGGTGGATGTGCGCCCCGCTTCCTCTGTGCGCAGGTCCGGTGGGCCGGCTTTAGGGCAATTCCAACATCCTGCTCCAACCAAGGGCGGGGTGGAATAGCGATTGCTTCTTTTGGCACCGCTCCGATTGCTTCCGGACACTTCGATTGCTTTTCGTGAGGATGCACATAGACCCTCTTCTGAAAGTAACCGATAAATCTGCAGCATGGCGGCTGCGCTTTCAATGTGGCAGGCCAAAAACCGAAGAGTGGAAGGGGGTGACGAAATATAATTATCTGGTAACATATCTGGACAATGATTGGATTCTGGCAGTAACGGGTGCTCTCGAGCCGGCAGTTGTTCAGCCGTTTTTGCGGATTCAGGACGCCTCCCAAGCCCTTGATGCGGCGTGGCCAGAGCGGGAGCCCACGGTGAATGTTGCAGCGTGAAGTGATCGAGGCCGGCGTCGGCGGTGAGCAGTATGGATCATTATTTTTCTGGCACATTGCATCCTTCAAAGGGTGAAATGCCCGGTGCGGGCGGCTCGGTGCAGGCAGGACAGAGCCGGCGAAACCTCTCTATTCTCGGGCGCAGCGATTCTGAAGCTTCCCGGCATTACCGCCGCCCTCCAGAACGCCCCTTCCTCGAATCGGAGAAGGACCACACTCACATTCTTCTTGGCGGGCTCACCCGCAGGCACGAGCGTTTTATCCAGGCGGTATTCCATGGCTGCGGGTACAAGTGCGAAATCCTGCCCGCACCGGATCAGAACGCTTTCCAGACGGGAAAGGAATACGGGAACAACGGGCAGTGCAGTCCAGCCTACTTTACCTCCGGCAGCCTGATCCAGTACCTCAAGCGCCTGGAGGCCGCAGGGTTGTCGCGCCGGCAGATCATCGATAACTATGTTTTTTTCACCGCGGGATCTTGCGGGCCCTGCCGGTTTGGCATGTACGCGGCCGAATACCGGATGGCGCTGCAGAATTCCGGATTCGACGGATTCAGGGTGATCCGGTTCCAGCAGGACGACGGCGTCCGCCAGCAGTCGCAGCATCCGGGCATGCGCTATACGATCGATTTGGGTTTCGGGATGCTCAAGGCTCTTTACCTGGGCGATGCCCTGAACGATATCGCGACCAATCTGCGCCCCTACGAAGTTCAGGCCGGCCAGACCGACCAGGTGATGGAACAGTGCGTGGAAGAGCTGTGCGAGCACCTGCGCACCTACAGACCGGACGATCCCTTCGCAAAAATGCCCCGCCCCCTGGCAGCGGCAGTCGGAGCGCTGAATCTGCCAAAAACCGTATACAATGTTGCATACAGACTGCGAAAACACCTGCACGGCGCCGAATTCGGGAAGATCCTGGAGAACTGCCGGCAGAGGATAGGTGCGATTGAGCTCGACCGTACGCGGGTCAAGCCCATCGTCAAAATCATCGGGGAGTTCTGGGCTCAGACAACCGAAAGTGCGGGCAACTATCGGATGTTTGAATTTCTGGAGCAGGAAGGCGCGCAGGTCCAGACCGAAGCGCTCGGGACCTGGATCACCTACCTGCTCGCCCACGCCCAGCTCCGGATGGGCCCGGGGCGGGGGCTGAATCCGGATGGAACCGAACCGGGTCGCTGGGAACTGAAACGGAAGCTCCGGAATGAGCTCCACTTCCGCAGGAAAAAAATGTTGCTCGGCGCCGCGGATTGGATCTATACCGACCAGTACCACCGGATCATTCGGCGTCTCGGGGGAGTGGCTCGCCGGCTGGTTCCGCAGAGCAAATTCAGCAGCCTCGCGGACCCCTATTACAACAAGCTGGCGCGAGGCGGCGAAGGGTATCTCGAGGTTGCCAAGAACATTTACTACACCGCCAACCATCTCTGTCACATGGTCTTGAGCCTGAAACCGTTCGGCTGCATGCCGTCGACCCAGTCGGACGGAGTGCAGTCAGCAGTCGTCAACCGTTTCAAGGACATGATTTTCCTCCCGATTGAGACCTCGGGCGAAGGGGAAATGAATGCTTACAGCCGGGTCCAGATGGCGCTGGACGAAGCCAGGGCGAAGGCCAAAGCTGAATTCGAGGAGTCGCTCGCCGGAACCGGGCAGAAACTTTCCGAAATCCGCGCTTTCGTGGATGCAAATCCCGAATTGAAAAGCCCCTATTACGAAATTCCACGCTATGACGGGCTGGCGGGCGTTTCCGCCAATTTTATCTGTCACGTTCACAAATTGATGAACGACCGCCGGAGCAGGGCATGATCCTTTTCTGCCGGATTGCAGTCTGAATCTGGTTTGGGAGTTGATAGGGATGTCGGAAGAGCACGTTGGAATCCAATTCCGGGTAGGGATTGACGTAGGCTCCACTACCGTGAAGGCGGTTGTGGTCGAAGCGCGATCCGGGAATCTCATCTGGAAAGATTACCGCCGCCACGGAACCCGGCAGGCGGAAATGCTGCTCGACTTCCTGCAGCGGATGGAGGCCGAGGCGGGAATCCGCGCCGGCAACTGCCGTGTTTTCGTGACCGGGGCGGCGGGCAAGCTTTTTGCGGGACTGGTTGGTGCGCGATTTGTCCAAGAGGTCGTTGCAGCATCGCTCCAGGTGGAGCGAACCTGCCCCGAAGCCTCTGCCATCGTCGAAATCGGGGGCCAGGACGCCAAAATCGTGATTTTCCGGCGGGACGTCCCGGGCGCCCGCGCGCAGAAAATACCCTCGATGAATGACAAGTGCGCCGGAGGTACGGGCGCCGTGATCGACAAGATCAGCGCCAAGCTCGGCATCCCTGCGGACCAGCTGTCCTCCCTCGGTTACGAAAATATCCGCATCCACCCGGTTGCCGGAAAATGCGGCGTCTTTGCCGAAACCGACATCAACGGGCTGCAAAAGCAAGGGATCCCGCCCGCCGAGCTGATGGCTTCGCTGTTTGAGGCCTTTGTCCAGCAGAACCTGAAAGTGCTTGCCCGCGGACATACGCTGATGCCCGAGGTCCTGCTCCTGGGCGGGCCGAACGCCTTTATTCCCGGGATGCGCGAAGCCTTCCAGCGCAACCTGGCTCTCATGTGGGAGGAAAGGGGAATCACGATTCCACCCGGCAAAAGCATCGCAGAGCTCGTCCGCGCGCCGCAGAATGCCGAGTACTACGGTGCCTTGGGCGCTGCTGAATTCGGCAAAGAAGAGACCGACGGAACTGCGGTTTACCTCGGGACAGAAAAGCTATTGAGCCATATTTCGGGCGCCCTGACGGGAAACGGTGGCGCACGGGGTCTGCCGGGGCTGGTGGTGTCCGAAGCCGAGAAAGACGAATTCCTCAGGCGGTACCAGCCCGAGCGGTTTGTCCCTCCCCGTTTCCGCTTCGGGGAAATGGTGCGCGGATTCTTGGGGATTGATGGCGGCTCTACCTCGACCAAGGCCGTCCTGCTTTCCGCGGAAGGCGAGGTGCTGGTCAAAGCCTACCAACTGTCCCAAGGGAATCCGATCGAGGACACCCGGCAAATCCTGGAAAAACTGAGGACCCAGGTCGAATCCCAGGGGGCGCGCTTCGAGGTCCTCGGGGCTGCGACCACGGGCTATGCGAAAGATACCCTGCGGGACGTTATCGGGGCGGATGTCGCCCTGGTTGAGACCGTTGCCCATGCCAAGTCCGCCCTCCACTATTACGATGCCCCCGACGCGATCTGTGACGTCGGTGGCCAGGACATCAAGCTGATTATCATGAAAGACGGCCGCGTCAAAGACTTCAAGCTCAACACACAGTGCTCGGCGGGCAACGGCTATTTCCTCCAGGCTATTGCCCAGGGTTTCGGTTACCGGGTTGAAGATTTCGCTGATGTGGCTTTCACCGCGCGGGCCATGCCCGATTTCCCCTACGGCTGCGCGGTGTTTATCCAGGCCGACATCGCGAGCTTTCAGGGTCAGGGCTGGCAGCCGCATGAGATCCTGGCCGGGCTCGCGGCAGTCCTCCCCAAGAATGTCTGGCTCTACGTGGCTAAAATCCCCAATCTGCCCGAGCTGGGAACCCGGTTCATCCTGCAGGGAGGGACCCAGAACAATCTGGCGGCGGTGAAGGCGCAGGTGGATTTCATCCAGTCGCGCTTCGAAGGGTCCGGACGAATCCCGGAGATTATTGTGCACAAGCATGCCGGGGAGGCGGGGGCGATCGGCGCCGCCTTCGAGGCGATGGATCTCTACCGCCAGGGGCGGAAGACGACCTTCATCGGGCTCGACGCCGTTCGAAACATCCGTTACCAGACGGTGTCAGGCGAGGAAACCCGCTGCAGTTTTTGCAGGAACAACTGCATCCGGACCTTCATCGACATCAGCACGGCGCCGGTGAAAAACCTTGCTCCCGCACCGGATCCGGACGGAGATTCCGGCGGCGGGGGGGAGAAGCGCCTCATCATTGCCTCATGCGAAAAAGGCATGGCCGAGGACCTCGGGGCCATGCGCGCCATCCAGGCCAGCCTGGCAGCTGCGCGGGAAGCTCATCCGGACCTTGTGGAATATTCCGGGCGGGAGGTCTGGAAGATTCATACCAACCGGAGAATCGCCGATCCGATACCCCGGAGGGCTTGGACGCCCGCCCTGAAAAAAAGGCGGGAGCTCATGCGTAACCGCGGCCGGTTGCGGATTGGGATCCCAAGGGTGCTGGGATTGTTTGCCTATGCTCCCCTCTTCGGCGGCTACTTCGAAAGCCTCGGGGTGTCGCCCGGCGGGATTGTGTACTCGGACTTCACTTCGGATGAGATGTTCCGCGCCGGATCCAAGCGCGGATCCATCGACCCGTGTTTCCCATCGAAACTTGGGCTGGCCCACGTTCACAACCTGATTTATGTGAAGCACAAACAAAAACCGCTCGACGCCATCTTTTTCCCGATGATGGATGTCTTGCGCTCCCCGCTGGTGAACATGCGCGCCACCAATGCCTGCCCCACCACCGCGCTGACGCCGGAGGTGGTGAAAGCCGCCTACACCAAAGAGAGCGATATCTTTGCGGATAACGGGATCCGGTACATCAACCCGATCCTTGATGTATCGCACCCGCAGATTCTCGCAAGGCAGCTGTTCGGGACCTTTTCGGAGGTGCTGGGGCTTTCGCCGGAAGAGAACCGGCGTGCGGTTGAAGTCGGCTATGAACTGCTGAACCGCTATGAGGCGAGGATCCGAGCCCGGTCTCGCGAGGTTCTCGACAGGTTGGAAAAGGAAGGGGGAGTGGGAATTGTCCTGCTGGGCAGGCCCTATCATCACGATCCCGGCGTCAACCGCGGCATCGCCGAGGAACTCCAGAAACGGGGCTACCCTATTTTTTCTCAAAACACCCTGCCGCTCGATGAAGACCTGCTCCATGCCCTGTTCGGTGAGGAAGTGGGCGAAGGGATCATCAGCCACCCGATGGACATCAGCGATGTATGGAAGCACACCTTTTCAGCCAATAGTGCGCTAAAAATATGGGCGGCCAAATTTACGGCGCGTCATCCCAACCTCATCGCGGTCGAACTATCGAATTTCAAATGCGGCCATGATGCGCCGATTTACTCCACGATTGAAAAAATCGTCGAGAGCTCGGGGACGCCCTACTTTGCCTTCAAGGACATCGACGAGAACCGTCCGACCGGCTCGATCCGGCTGCGCGTCGAAACCATCGACTACTTCCTGAAGCGGTACAAGAAAGAGTTGGAAAAGCAGGCGGATGTGCAAGAGCAGGAGTTTTGCCAGGAAGCCTGATCGGTAAAGTGCGCTGAAGCCCAAATCTCCCCGGCGACGGCGTGGGTTCAGCAGGGCTTTGCAGTCTCGAGGTCGAAGTAGTGGATTTTATCGCCGGAATCGCCGGCATACACCAGTCCGTCGCCCGATGATAGCTCCTTAAGCCGAAAAAAGCCTTGTTCATTGGATCCAATCCAGCTTTTGGCCACCTCAAATTTTTTGGCTTGAGTATTTGCGACCATTGTCGTCGTTGGTCCCCCATCTCGAAGCGCACCCCTTCATTGTGCGAAATACACACGTGTGTATTTTTGCTTGCCATCTCCTTCCCAAGAGTTTATTTTGGGCCAATTAGGCAATCCGATCTTTTCTAATTTACCGAGATTGGGGATTGCGGCTAGGAACGAATTGGACAGCATATCCAATTCACTATGAAGGAGACGTTATCTGATGAAATTTAAAAAGCTTGGATGCTTTCTTACTGTGTTCTTCTTTTGCCTGTCCGTCACGACCCTGGCTCAGTTTGAATCGGCCAGCGTTCTGGGCACGGTTCGCGATCCTTCGGGCGCAGTGATTCTAGGCGCCAAGGTCACCATAAAAAATATGGAAACCGGCATTACCATGTCGGCAGTGACCGACGAGGCCGGCAACTACATCATTCTTAACGTCCGCAATGGCACCTACACAGTCCGGGCCGAGATGCAGGGCTTTTCTGCGGCGGTCGCCGAGAATGTCAAGGTTACCGTCAATGCCCGCCAGCGTGTTGATCTGGCCATGCAGGTTGGTGCCATCACCGACAGCGTGGTGGTTACTGGCGCCGCCAAGCTGGTCGAAACCGACTCCAGCGACCGAGGCACGGTGATCGCCACGGAGCAGATCGTCAATCTGCCGCTCAATGGCCGTGCTTACGCCGACCTGGCGCTGCTTTCGCCCGGCGTCCGCAGATCGGATCTCTCAACCTCCAGCAGCCCTCGCGATGCCTCCTTTAACGTGCATGGGCTGCGCAGCTCATTGAACAATTTCGAACTGGATGGAGTGGACAACAACTCCTACGGCACCTCCAACCAGGGCTTTTCCAACCAGGTAGTTCAGGCCTCTCCCGACAGCGTCTCCGAGTTCAAGGTGCAGACCAATAACTATTCGGCCGAATTCGGCCGTGCAGGCGGCGCGGTGATCAATGCCTCGATGCGCGCCGGAACCAACCAGATCCGGGGATCGCTTTGGGAATTCCACCGCAACACGGTCCTTAACGCGGTGGGCTTCTTCAAGCCTTCCAATGATGTCAATGGAAATCCGGTGAAGCCGACGCTGATCCGCAACCAGTTCGGCGCCGCCGTCGGCGGACCGATCATAAAGGACAAGGCCTTCTGGTTCGCCGACTACGAAGGTTTCCGTCAGATCCAGCGCTCTATTCGCTTTGCCAGCATTCCAACCATGGACCAGCGCAAAGGCATCCTGGGCAAACCGATCAAGAATCCAATAACCGGCGAAATCTATCCCACGCAAATTCCCTCTTCTGCCATCATCCCGTTTGCCAATAAGGTGCTGACCGATTTGCCCGCGCCGACGCGCTCCGGCATCGCCAACAACTACGATTCTCTGCCGGCCCAGAAAAATTACAACGACAAGTTCGATATCAAGCTTGATTACCAGTTCTCCCGAATGCTGACCTCCTTCGTGCGCATCAGCCATCGCAAGATGAACAACTTTGAACCGGCCACCATCCCCGGAATTTCCGGCGGCGATGCCAACGGCAATCTCCGCGTGCTGAACCAGCAGCTGGCAGCCGGTTTCACCTATACCATGTCGCTGACGCGGCTGGTCGAATTCCGGCTCGGGATCTCCAGGACGGACGCCGGCAAGGAACCCATCGGTAAGGGTGGCCCGGGGATGGGGGATTATTATGGTCTCACCGGCTTCCCCACCGATCCCCGATTTGCCGGAGGCCTCACCAAGCAGTCGATCAGCGGATGGTCTGCGCTGGGAAGGCAGGAGTCTAATCCGCAATTCCAGAATCCATTCGTCTGGAATCCCAAGGTCAACTATTCCTGGATCAGGGGGCGGATGAACTGGAAATTCGGCTACGAGTACCAGAACATCGCCACGGAGATCGACGACGTCCATCCGAAGTATGGGCAGGACAGCTACGGTGGCCAGTTCACCCGGCCTTCCGGGGCAGCCTCCGATTCGGCGACCTATAACCTGGCCGACTTCCTGCTCGGCCTGCGCAGCAGCTACACGATCATCTCGCCGTTCATCTTCAACCTGCGGCAGCGGATGCACTTCTTTTATGCCCAGGATGACTGGAAGGTAAATCCCAAACTGACCATGAATCTGGGCCTTCGCTATGAATTCGGTACCCCGCAGTGGGAAAGGGATAACTACCTGACCAACTTCGATCCGTCCGCCAAGACCCTGCTGGCTTCCAAGGATGGCTCGATCTACGACAAGTCCCTGGTGCACCCCGATCGCAACAATTTCGCGCCGCGCATCGGGCTGGCCTACACCCCAACGTCCCGTATCGTGGTCCGCGCCGGATATGGAGTCAGCTACGTGCATTTCAACCGGCTGGGAGGCGAAAACCTGCTGGCCTTCAACGGCCCGCACGTGGTTCAAATCGTCATCAACCAGCTGACCACGCAGCCGGCTTGCGTGGGCAATCAGGATCCCAACACCTGCTTCCGCAACACCCAGCAGGGCTACCCCACCGGATACACCGTGCCCGGCAGATATGATCCCTTGAAGGCGCGCGTCAACTTCATCCCCAGCGACACACGCACCGGATACGTCCAGAGCTGGCATATGACCACCCAGTGGGAGATCATTCCCAACCTGCTGCTGGATATCGGCTACATCGGCAACAAGAGCACCAAGCTGGTCATTCTCACCGATTACAACCAGGCGCGCCCGAACAATGTGGGAGAGAACCTGTCGTTGCAGGCTCGGCGCCCGCTGCAAACCTTCTCGGCGATCCAGGAGGCCTTTCCTGGCGGCTGGGGGTATTATCACGCGCTGCAGGCCAAGGTCGAACGACGCTTCACCAGCGGGGTGTACCTGTTGAATTCGTTCACCTGGTCCAAAGGCATCGACAATGTCTCCGGCCACCTGGAAGCCAATAACGGCGACAACAGCCGGATCAATTTCGCCAACATGAGGGCGGACAAAGCCGTTTCCGGGTACGACCAGCCGATCAACAATACCACCAGCTTCGTGTGGGATATTCCCTATGGCCGTGGCAGGAAATTCGGGGCCAACGTTCATCCGGTAGTGGATGGAATCCTGGGAGGGTGGCGGATGACTGGGATCAACACCATGACCAGCGGACTGCCGATCAATCTATCCTATAGTCCGACATCCGCGCAGTCGGTGAGCGACTACCCGACCTACCGGCCCAATTGCACGGGTGACATCTATTCGAGCGACAAATCGATCACCAACTATTTCAATAAGAGCACCATCGTTGTGCCAACCGATGTCAGCAAGCCGTTCGGCACCTGCGGTCGCAACACCGGCAGGAGCAATGCTATCTACCAGCTGGACATGGGACTGCATAAGGATTTCCGGCTGTTCCGCGAAGAGAACAAGCTGGAATTCCGCGCGGAATTCTTCAACCTGCTCAATAAAACCAACTTCACGGCAGCCAGCGGCAACCGCAGTTCCAGTGCCTTTGGCACCATCAATGGGACCTACCCGGCCAGACAAATCCAGTTTGGCCTGAAGTTGTACTTCTAATCGCAGGCGTCTCTCCGGGGGAGGCGATTTCCGGAAATCCGGAAACCGCCTCCTTCCATTCCATTTGGCGGTGTCGAAAAAACCATTGATCGGGGCTCTACTTGAGAGCACGCTCGATCTGCCGGGCTATACGCTCCATCTGTTCGCCGAAGCGTTCCATCTGTCTGCCGAACTGCTCCCCCAGTCGCTCCATCTGCTCGCTGAAGCGCTCCATATTCCTTTCAAACCGCTCGCCGTCGGCGTCCATCACATGGGCATGGCTCTCGGCCGCGTTGATCCGGTTCTCGGTTCTTCTAGCCATTTGTCTGCCGTGGTCGGCCCAGCGCTCTCCAAGCTCAGCCCACCGTTTTCCCTGCTCCGCCCACCGCTCGCCGTGCCGGGCCCAGCGGTCGCCCTGATCCCCCCATTTTTGGGCCTCGGCATCCATATCTCTGGCCATGCGATCGAGTTCCCGGCTCATCTGCTCAAAAGATTGCTCCATCGCTTTCAAGTCGAAATTATCCCACTCGGCGGGCGCCGTTTCCGACTCGGCTTTGGCCTGCGCGGACTTCTTGGTATTGTTGGTCTGTGCATTTGTCGTCCAGCACGCAGTGACCATGCCCAGACAGAACATCAGAATCACCAACGATCTTCTCATAGAACTAGCCCTCCCACACTTCCAGACACCGAACGCTATGTTTCGCAATACGAATATGAGCCCGGATCTGTTCAACTAATCTGTTGAAATGGCGTGGAACTAGCCGCAGAGTTCTGGCCCTAGCTCAAATCGGAACAGTGACCAATGCGAAAATGGCCAACAAGATTACATTAACCCTTGAGAACATCTCCCTGCACAGGTATTCGGAAGTGAAGCCGGAGCAGGAGCAGGTGAGCCATCACAAAGAGGAAATTTGATTAAGCAGGGACACCATCGTGCCACCTTGACAAGCTCCTGAAAGCAAAAGGCCGCTCCGAAGAGCGGCCCGGATTCTGCTGCCTGATTCCTGAAGGATGGCTCAGAAGATTTTGGCTCACCGCGGTCCCTTGAGCTTGGTTCGGGTGCTTATGTATAGGTCCCCCCATCCTGCTGCTGCTCCTGCACGCTCGGACGCAAAGATCAGGGTAGTCCCGTCCCAGGACAGTGTTGGATGGAAGTCGTAGGCAGTCGAGTTCACCGTTGGCCCCAGATTCTGAGGCGGCAACCATGAATCCAGAGTGCTGGGGCGAGTCGAAAACCACAGATCCACATAACCGGATCCTCCAGGTCGGTTGGATGCGAAGATGATCTCCAGGCCGTCCTTGCTGAGGGTCGGCTGATAGTCCTGAACGTTGGTGTTCAGCCCTGCAACAGAGCTGGGCTGACCAACAGTGATCCCGTCCTTGTCAAGGACGATCAAGCTGACATAGATATCCAACAACCCTAGCCCGCCACCACGCGCGCTGGAGTAGTAAAGCAATGTTTGTCCACTGGCCTCGTCATTGAAGAGGCATGGGCCGTTCTCATTCATGGGGCTGTTGATGGTGGCTCCGAGGTTGACGGGTGTCTCCCAACCGAAATCGTCGCGTTTGTCCTTCCGATGAGAAACCCACAGGTCCTGTCCCCGGTTGACGGTATCAACAAGGCGGTTGCTCACGAATATCATCCAGTGCCCATCGACTGAGAAGGAGCTGCAGAACTCATCGGACGGCCCGTTGATAGTCGATCCAAGATTGACCGGGGCTTCCCAAGGATCCTCAAGACTGTCCCTCTGGGACACATAGATGTCAAAGCCGCCTTGGGCATCCGGATCAAGCCGGTCTGAGCGAAAGTAGAGGCTTAACCCGCTCTTCGAGATAGTCGGGCATGCATCATACGACGTGGAGTTGATGACGGGACCCAGATTCACGGGTTCAGACCAATCGGTGAATTTCTTGGTGTCCTCACCGGGTACGAAGCCCAAGAACGCCAACACACTTACAGCAAGAATTCGTCTCATTTTATCCTCCTGAATGGTGATCATTAGACGCCGCCTTTGTGACGGCTGCGAAGCTGCCCCGCGTAATTGCGTTCGAGTTTCCACATTCCCTGAAACGATTTTGATGCCACAGCAAAGACACAGCTGTCGAATCGGCCTTGAGGCAGCGAATCCGACTGATTTGCTGGCAGCGAGTGTTGGGCGAGGAGATGTCCAGCAGAGCCGCCTTAATGCGTTTCTCTACTGGTGCGAGGGACTGGGGAATGGACGGTCAATTGAAAAGATGCCACTGGTGCGTGATCTTGCGCTGGAACCAAGTTTGTCTTGGTAGAACTTAAATGTAGGCCTGTTTAAAAATGCGTGTCAACAGAAATTAAGTTTTTAGTGTTCGGAGTGTGACTTTTTTGGATTCAAATCGGTTACCACGCCGCCACCAATGCACCGAATCATTGGCGTATCCGCTGTCCTCAAAACGAGCCCGATGGTGACCAGCGTCGAAAGCACGGAACCTTAGTTTTCCAGAATGACCTCGATGCCGCATAGCAACGGCGGCGCTCCCGATTCGGGAGATGGAGGTAGACACTCCACGGTGAGGGCGTCTTTCACCGGAATTTTGGTAAACGTTTTGATGAGCGGCTTATCAACCCCGCCCGCTTCCTGAGCAATATCAAATCCGTGCAAGACCTCGCGGCCCTGAAGCCGGACGTTGAAAATCCGTTCGCCCGGCTTTTTGTTTTCCAGCTCGGCAAAGTGAAGTTTGACGGTGTACGAGGCGTTGCCCGCGGGTTCGCCCGACAAAGTAATCTCCAATTTGAGCGGACCTGCGAGCCCGGATGCCGCCACCCATTCATATCCGTTTGGTTTCAGTGTGAGCGCATGCCTGCGAATCGAGCGGGTCTTCGCCGGGTCGAACACAATCGGGTAGATCGGGTGATCTTCCGCCCACGCTGGGGAAATCCAGCCAAAGCGTGCCGTCCGGCGCCACCCGGTCGCCGGGAGCATTGAGGTTGATGCCCATCCTCCGCACGCGCTTGCCGTTCCACACGAAATCGTTGGTTGTCCAGTATTCCAGTTCGGGCATGTGGATAAGCGCCAGGGACGTTTGGTTCTGATAGGAGCATTGGCAGGTCTGGGTGTAATCCGGCGCATTCAAGACGCCGGCGGCCGCGATGAGATTGGATGTGCACCCCGACTTGAAGCCGCCCAGGTTCCCTGTGCCTCCATCCGAGAACAGGTCATAGAACCCGGCGGCAGCGGAACGAAATGACAGCAAATGCTCGCTGGCAATGTTGTAATTGCAGCCGTATGCGCGCGCATAGGTCCAGAGCGTCTCTTCTCCGGTTACTGCATCGATGCGGAGCTTCCGTTCCCCAGTGGACAGTTTATACGCCGCACGGTCGGTGATGATCTCGTCCCGGTACAGGATCGGAGGATTGTCGTACTTGATCGCTCTGTCCCACACGAGGGTTCCGGCTGAGGCCGTATAGATCGCCATGCGTTCGCCCGTTTCATCTGTGACCATGTCACGGGAAGGCCGGGTTGCCTGCAGAAGGCGATCATGCTCCTGCGAGTAGCTCAACCAGCTGCCGAAGATGCCCGTGTCCCGCTCCCACAAAATCCGCCCGGTTTCCAGGTCCAGGGCCAGCATGCGATAGTCGGTGGGCAACTGGCGGCCGCGACGCAGCAACCTCTTCTCCAGCCCCGGCGGCAGTTTGTCGAGGCAGTAGAGGACCTTGTCGCCGGCCGTGATCGCGTTGTGGATGAAGCCGTAGCGTGCGTTCATCGTCCACTTCACCGATCCGTCATGACGATCCATAACCACCAGGGATCGGCTCGCGGTAAAGTCGAACACGCCGAAAACCTTGAGCCTGGCTTGTTCACGCTCGCTTAATTTCGCGGTTTCCTCGGCGCTCAGGGCGGTCAGCGGAGCGCTCGAGAAAGGCACGAAGTCGCGTCCTGCGATCAGTTTGTCCCGGGATACTCCGATATAGCCCCAGCGAGCCGGCTCGGTCGCGTTCTCAGCCGGCAAAGTGAATATCTTTCTCGTCTCCCCGGTCGCGATATCCAGCGCCTGACAACTGCCTCCCTGCAATTGGTAAACCCAATCGGAAGTCGCGACGAAATTGGTCCCGCGGGCATTGGCACCCGGGATATGCCGTTGGTTTGAGGCAACGGCTAAAGGGGCGTCTTTCCGGTACGTCTCGTCGTAATACTGACCGAAGCTGTCGGATTTATCCAATTCCCTTTTCCAAAGCAATCTGCCGGTATAAACGTCACGTGCGCTGATGGAGTCCATACCTTCAATGATCAATCGGCCGTCTACAACCTGTTCCGGCGGGCCGTGTCCGTGGCGCGGCAGAACATCGATGTTCGAGATGCCCCCGAACCAGAGAACTCCCAGCGGCAGTTTCACCAGCTCATCGTCAGACTTCACGGTGTTGGCAATGTTGCCATACTGATGCGTCCAGTTGGCGGCGCCTCCGGGCAGCGGACCGTCTTTACTCAACACCGAACCGGTGGAAAAAGACAACGCAGACAGAGTCGAGCCATCGGCGATTTCGAGCAGGCGAGTGACGCAGGCCTGTTGTCCAGCACCTGATGGCAGCCAGATCTTGCCGCCATAGGGTCTCGCGGACCTCACCATTTTCCCCAAGGCCTCTTTGGATTGCCAGCGATCGCCTCCCTCGGCAAGCACGATCAAGGAGGCCATGTATGGGGACGCTTCAAAGGTGTCAGGACTCCCTTCGAGCAGGTGGACCCGCTTTCCCAGCAACCCCCAGGCGTCGAATCGGCGGCGCAGATCCGCAACCTTATCCGCCCCGGATTCCACGGCTACGATGTCCAATTTCGACAATCGGGCCAGGGCGGCGAGCAAATGCCCGTTCCCGGCTCCGAAGAACAAGGCATAGCCATCTCTCACCCCGGTATGGTCCAGGATGGCCCGGGCCTGTTGGGTGGCTTCGGGCAAGCCTGACAGCGTGCCGGCCCTCTCGACATGGGTCTGGACGGAAATCCGTTCCTTACCAAAGGCGATCAGCTTGCCGTCCAAGGTCACCGCAAATAGCATACCGTTTGCCGCCACCAGCCTTTCGACCTTGCCCTCCACCTTTTGCACCCACGCTGTTTTCAAAATGCGTTTCTGCAGATTACTGTCCAACATAATGTCTACGGCGGTGATCTGGCCGTCGCCCCCCGCGTACAGCCGCGATCCGGACTGAATAAGGTCGCCCGTTGCATCCACTTTCAACGAAAATTGCACGTTAGCGGGCTGACGCGCCTCGCGCAGGCTGATCGAGTCGCCGGACATATAATAGGCGTCCCTGGACAGGACCGGGTATCTGCCGACCGTGCGCGCCACTACCTTGCCATTGAGCACATCGTACAGGTCCGTTTCGCGATCCCGGTTATGATTGAAGAAACGTTTTTCGTCCGCAGCCACAAATGCGCCGCCCGTTTTTCCGTATTCGGCAAGGCGATAATACAGAGATTCCCCGGTAAGACGGTTGAAGCAAGCCGGCACGGAGCGCCCTCCGGGAATGAGCAGCCGGTCCGAAAGGGCAACAAGGGCGCCCTGTGGTGCGACGCCGGCAAATGCGGGAGAATTGTGCGGCTGGATCTGATAGTCCGCGCCGGTGCCTTCGTTGCGCCAGATAACCTGGCCGGTCTCGGCGTCCATGGCATAGATGAAGATCCCCATGAAGGGCCAGATGCTGGCGGCGAAATATACCTGGTCCCCATAGAGGACTACGCCGCCCCGTGCAGGCCAGGTGGAAATCAACCTCTTGTTACCCAGGATTCTCCGGTCTGCGGGTCCGCCCCGAAACTTCCAGTGCAATGCTCCCGTGTCTGCAGAAAGACAATAGAGATAGCCGTCATCGCTCGTGAAATAGATACGGTTGCGCCTTCCGGCCAGCGGCAGGCGAACCGGTCCATCGGCATAAAAGGTCCACTTCTGCACCCCGGTGTGTATGTCCAGAGCCACCACCTTATCGCGGTCGTTGAAACCGATGTAAAGGGTGTCGCCCAGTACGATCGGCTCGAATACCCGGTCGAAGGGCATCAGGTCCTGATTCAAGGCGTCATCCCAGACAGGTTCCCTTTGGGAATACTGGCGCACCCACTGAGGATAGAGTTGCGCGGGCAGCTCGTCAGGGGCCGAAGCCGTCCGACCGGCGTCGTAACGCCACATCGGCCAATCACCGGCCACCGCCGCCGGTGACAGACCGGCGATCATCAGGATTCCCAACACCATGGACACAACCGAGTTTTTCACCGCGGAGCCTCCCATCCTGCAGAACCAGCCAAATACTCGACCCGGTCCGCCTGCCTCGCAATTTCGCGATCGTGCGTCACCAGCAGGACCGATCCTCCGGTTCCGACGTATTCCCTCAGATATCCCAGCACAATTTGGGCATTCACGTGATCCAGGTTCCCAGTAATCTCATCTGCCAGTAAAACCTTGGGCCGAAACAGGAGTGCGCGCGCCAGCGCCGTACGTTGTTTTTCGCCGGAGCTCAATTCCGCCGGCATGTGGTCGAGCCGATGCAGAAGGCCAAACTGCTCCGCGAGTGCCCTACCCCGCCCATTGCCGACGGTCCGTCCCTGAGCGGCTTCCGGCGCGGTGATATTCTCCAAGACGGTCAAATAGGGGATGAGATGGTATTGCTGAAAGACAAATCCGATCTTTTGAGAGCGGAAAGCGGCGAGCTGGTTATGCGTCATGGAATAAAGTTCGTGGCCATCGAGAATGGCTTTGCCCTTGTCAGGGCGCAGGAGCCCACCCGCGATCAGAAGGCATGTGGTTTTACCGCTGCCGCTCGGCCCCTGTAACCCGACTAGCTCACCTGGACGAACCGTCAAATCGATGGGTGCCAGAGCCGTGATTCGGAGGCTTCCCTTTGGGTACGTCTTGACCACACCCTCCAACTGGAGCATATCGGTCACTCCTCCCTCAGAACTTCTGCAGGGTCCTGCTGAGCCGCGTAATAAGCCGGAAGCCAGCTCGCAGCCAAAGACAAGACTATCGCGGTGCAAAAGGCCCAAAGGAATGCCGGCGCGTCCAATAGCGAAAGCCTGGTATCCGACTCGCGGCTCAGCCCAAACAGGATCCCTATAGCATATCCCGCGAATCCGCCAGTAACGCCCATCAACAAGGCTTTGGTCAGGAACAGGCCCAGAATGGTGCGCGTATGGGCGCCGAGGGCCCTCAGAATGCCGACCTCACTCCTGCGTTCCCGGACGTTTGTGTAGAAGACCAAGCCGATCCACAGCGCGCTGACCAGAAGAACCAAAGGCACCAGGATGGAAGAGAATCTTTGCTGCTCGTCCCGGAGTTGTCCGCGGTTGCGCACCTCGGCTGCCAGGGCATCCGCAGCTTCCCGTGCCGCGCGGTCCCTGGCTTCGGCGCGAGCCAGCACTTTAGAACCTTGCTCAATCACCTGAACGCCCGGCAGGACCGCAGCGACGTCTCGCCTGACCAGGGCCAATTCGTTCCCGGCGCAATGACATTTAAGGGCCAGGATGGCGTTAATCCGGCCGGCTTTGCCCAATATCTCCTGCGCCTCCGAAAGGTCGATCCAAATGGAAATATCGTCCCTTGAGCCGCGCTCCTCATTGCATTTGCTGATCGTGAACGTTTGCCCGAACAATGTAATTCGATTGCCCGTTCTGAGACCGAGACTCCCGGCAAGTTCGTGTCCGACGACGGCATGCCCTTTAGGCACCGCGACCAGAATCGGCTCCCTTGCATCGCGGAACAAAGAGGGGACCTCTCCGCGCGTGCCGATGAGGATGATGGTCCGCTTCTTCTCGGGCCACTTCACCGTTTCCTGCAGGGTAGGCAATAGATGGCGAATGGTCACTATTTTCGCTTCTGCCAACCGGGTTGCATAAGCCTCCGGCATATACTCGGAAACGGTTTCGTCGACATAGAAATCCGATAATCTCTGGCCGCTCGGAAGGATCAAGAGATTAAAGCCCAAGTCCTTCATGATCTTCCGGTAATCGTCTTCGAGCGCCGCCATTCGCTGACGTGTCTCCTGCTCCTTCCGGGCCACGATCCGTTCCGTTCGCCGGTCATGCAGCCTGAGGATCGTCAAAGACCCGGCGAGGACAGCCACAGCCAGCGTAACGGCAACGAGGCCGGAAACGAAGTTCGATCTCCTTCGCATCATTTCCTTGATAACCAATTGCCAGACACTCATGCTCGACTACCTCTTGGGACCTGGTCTCACCGCAATGACACATCTATTGCAGGAAAAGCCCGGTTTATTTCCCGGTTTTCACTTTCACGAATACGGAAAGGACCAGCAGCGCCAGGCCGGCAGCCCCGGCCAGGTAAAGCATGTTTTGTACAACCGGATTCTCGCGCGATCCCGGAGCTTGCGCCGGTGTCCCGGCCGCGACGGAACCGGTTGCACCATTCGCCTCAACCGCCGCCCTGGGCGCGGCTTCCGGTTTGACACGATCCATAATGCGACTAGCAACCGCGGCTTCCGTCGTCGCAGGATCCCGGTGAAAATCACTCAGCCCGGCGAGAGGCAAATCCGGGTCCTTTACCATCTTGCCGCCAAACGGCCGGGACCAATTCGCTGAAATCAACAGATCGGTCCCGGGATTGAGGGCTTTGACCTCGCAGGAACACCAGGCAATCAGAGACTGGCAAGCCTCCTGGATGTTTTTCTCCTGAATTCCATCGCCGACCAGCGCGTAGAGCGCGCGACCCCGGCCGAAGACAGGGAAGGCTAAAGGATCGTCATACTGGCCGAGATCAGGCTCCGATCTCATCAGTGCATTTACCAGCAGGTCTTCCTCCGGGTCGTCGCGAGCTATTTCCATCAGATCGAAATGCACAGGGTAGGTTTTGAAATCAGCGACTTCAACCTGATTCCCGTTCAGGTCCGTGCCGGTTTCAGGAATCTTGAGAGTTTTCGATCCGCGTTCCAGGCAGGCCCTGAGCGACTGCAGCGCGCGACGGTCTTTCAGCTCATTCCCGCTTTTTATCAGGATCCAGACTGCTACTTCACCGCTCAACAGCTTTTGCGCCAGCCCGGATCGCTTGGGCGAATCCAGGATTCTCCTGGCCCGGTCCAGGGTGAGCGGACCGGACCAGACGGGATTGCGGACCTGAGAGTGAGAGGGGTAGAAGGCTTCAAGCCAGGGGAAGAAGGTGATCTTTCGCTGTTCTGCAAGCGCTTTTCCCTCGAGCTTTGTGACGTCAATGCCTTTCAGGGTGTAATTGGCAATGCCGCCTCGTCCTGCCGCGCTTCTTTGCAGCAAATCGTAGGCTTTTCCAGGCGGACTGGTCTGATAGTAAACGAGAAGTTGATAGGGATCGGCCGGCCATCTTTCCAGTGCATAACGAAAAGCCGGCACGTTGCAGGCCTGGGAATCGCTGGTTATCCCCGCCAGCAGAATTCCCAGAACCATGACAATAAAGCGCAAGTGTTTATTAGCCAAGTGTCTCACTCCCAGATCGCGGGAAGTAGACAATACTCGGCACCGTTGCGTCAACCGCTGATAGCGGAAATGTTATGGCATGAAGAGACGGTCAGGCTGCTGGGTCGTCGTCTTCCATCAAGCAAGTCTTGATGTTAGACTTCCGCTGGTTTTACAAGTTTCCCGCGGCGGACCGTTTCCAAGGGAACCCACTCGGCCTGAAATTCGCCCTCAGGTTCTGAATGATAAAGCGAACACAACAAAAGATTCGTCATCTGAGGAGTGCGGACATGTTACGAGGAAAGAGAATATCGGCTGCCGGGATGCTGTTTGTGGTGCTGGTCGCCACATGGGGATGCCAGGGTCCACAGAACCCGGCGGCGACGACGCCGGCAGGCACACTGGATCGCACGGTGCTACCGCTCGCGGAGCCGCAGCATCCGCACAGCAACATATTGGATGTTCGCAATGCCCCTCCTGCTCCTCCGCGATTCGAGGTGAAAGCACCGGCGGGCGCTCCGAACGTGCTCATAGTCCTGATCGACGATATGGGCTTCGGCCAGTCCGGCGCCTTCGGTGGTCCTCTCAACATGCCGACGGTGGAGCGTCTGGCCCAGAATGGGCTGCGATACAACCAGTTTCACACCACGGCACTTTGCTCGCCCTCTCGCGCTGCCCTCCTGACCGGGCGCAATCATCACATGAACAACACAGGGTCCATCATGGAGACCTCGACGGCCTATCCCGGGAACACCGGTCAGCGCCCCGACAGTGTAGCCCCGCTGGCGAAGATGCTACGGTACAACGGCTACACCACAGCCGCCTTCGGGAAGAACCACGAAACGGCCGCCTGGGAAGTTAGCCCTTCGGGACCGACCGACCGCTGGCCGACCCGCAACGGTTTTGACAAGTTCTACGGTTTCATGGGCGGCGAGACGAACCAGTGGGCACCGGCCATTTATGACGGCATGACCAAGGTCGAGACCCCCAGGGACCCGAACTATCACTTCATGACCGACATGACGAATCAGGCGATCCAATGGATGCAGTCGGTGAAATCCCTCACGCCGGACAAACCGTTCTTTATGTACTTCGCGCCCGGGGCGACCCATGCGCCGCACCACGTGCCGAAGGAGTGGATCGCGAAGTACAAGGGCAAGTTCGACCAGGGCTGGGACAAGCTGCGCGAGGAGACGCTCGCGAGACAGATCAAGCTGGGGGTGGTGCCGGCCGGTACGAAGCTGGCGCCGAAGCCGGAAGCAATCAAAGACTGGGAGAAGCTGACGGCGGACGAGAAGAAGCTCTTTACGCGCCAGATGGAAGTGTTTGCAGCCTTCGGCGAGTACACGGACAGCGAGATCGGCCGGCTGGTCGACGCCATCGGGGACGTGGGCCAGCTCGACAACACGCTGATCTTCTACATTGTCGGCGACAACGGCGCAAGCGCCGAAGGCGGGATGAACGGCATGTTCAACGAGATGACCTACTTCAACGGTGTGCCGGAAACCGTCGAGAGCGTCATGAAACACTATGACGAGCTGGGGGGGCCGAACACGTACGGTCATTATGCTGCGGGCTGGGCGGTGGCAGGGGATACGCCATTCACGTGGACGAAGCAGGTGGCTTCGAATTATGGCGGGACGAGGAACGGGATGGTGGTCCACTGGCCGAAGTCGATCAAGGCCAGGGGTGAGGTCCGGGCACAGTGGCACCATATTATCGACATTGCTCCCACGGTGCTGGAGGCTGCGGGTTTGCCGGAGCCGAAGGTGGTGGATGGCGTAGCCCAGTCCCCGATCGAAGGCGTGAGCATGCTTTACAGCTTCAACGAAGCCAAGGCGGCGGATCGCCACCTGACTCAGTACTTCGAGATATTCGGCAATCGCGCCATATACCACGAAGGCTGGCTTGCCGGTACGGTGCACCGGGCGGCGTGGGAGCCGAAGGTGCGGGCACCGCTCGACCAGGATACGTGGGAGCTTTACGACACGCGGAGCGACTTCAGTCTGGCCAACGACCTGGCGAAGGCGAATCCGGCCAAGCTCAAGGAGATGCAGGACCTCTTCATGAGGGAGGCGGAAAAGTACTACGTGCTGCCGATCGATGACCGCGTTCTCGAGCGCGTGAACGCTTCCCTCGTCGGACGGCCCGACCTGATGGCGGGCCGCACGTCGCTCACGCTCTATGAGGGCATGACCGGCATGTCGGAGAACGTGTTCATCAACACGAAGAACCGTTCGCACACGATCACCGCCGAGGTCGAAATCCCGAAAGGCGGCGCGAATGGCGTCATCCTCGCGCAGGCCGGGCGGTTCGGAGGTTGGAGCCTGTATCTGAAGAACGGCAAACCAAGCTATTGCTACAACTTTCTCGGGCTGCAGCGCTTCACGGTTGCCGCTCAGAACGCAGTGCCCGCCGGGAAGGCCACGATCCGCTTCGAGTTTGCATACGACGGAGGCGGCCTTGCCAAGGGCGGAGTAGGATCAATTTTTGTCAATGGTCAGAAAGTAGCGGAAGGACGGATCGACCGCACGCAGCCCATGATCTTTTCGGCTGACGAGGGTGCCGATGTCGGCGAGGATGGAGAGACGCCCGTCACTGAGGACTATGGAATCGCGGCGCCGTACAAATTCACCGGCAAGATCATCAAGGTGACGGTCGACGTGAAGGAGATGGGTGCGGGGACGCAGGCCGCGGCGGCCGCGGCTGGCACGGAAGCCGCCAGGAAGATGGAGGCGGCGAAGTAATCCATCCCTTTCCGGCAGGCTGATGGGGAATTGGAGCTTCTACATTCCCGCAGCGGGAGATTCGGACCATTTGCGGGATGGCACCATCCCCGAACAGCGCCACGAACACGAGGTAATGGAAGGGGGCATCCAATGATCATGGACCAGAAGTCAACCGGCGCCGCGAACGTGGATCCGGCTCTTGACCGCACGGCGATGGCTAAATTCCGAACACAGCTCGCACTCGATCGCACCACCCTGGCCTGGATCCGAACCACACTGACAATGGCAACGTTCGGCTTTGGCATGGTCGGATTCTTTCGGTCTCTGCGAGAGAAGACCCCGACTCCAGAAGCTGTCCACTTGCATGACAATGCCATCAGGTTCGGCATTTCCTTGATCATCCTGGGCATTATTGCCACTGTGTTAGCGGGAATCTCACACTGGCTGACATTGCGGAGGATCCGTCGAAATGAGGCGGTAGTCCTGACCCAGTGGCCTCTGAGTATCACCGTAGCTATGTTGCTGGCCGTCATTGGCTTGGTGTTGCTGTGGAATCTGCTTTCGAACTGACCGGTCTCGCGCGGCGGTTCCATGGGAGGTCATTGTGAACACCCATCCAATTCCTCCCCAAGTGGGGCCAAATTCCATGCATGAATAACTTTCCGGAAACTTGGAGCGCTCAAGAGATTAAACCGCGTAGCCGCGGCAGGCACTGTCTGGAATACCTGAAAGGCAATAAACGCGCCAGGAACGGATATCACCTTCCTGGGATTGCCGGCAGCGGACCGTGCAGGATATCCGGCTTTGGGGTTCCCGGACGAGCATTCTGTTCATCGATGTAGCGGCATGAATGCGGATCTTCATTGGAGGAGGTTATGTGATGTTTAATTTTCAGGGTAATGCAAAAGCGGCTCCATCAGGAGCCCGTATGCTTTTGTTGCGGGCTGCGGCAAGAATACCCATTTTGCTCGCTTGGATGACGTTAATATTGGCGGCCCAGCTGGCGTCGGCGGAAAAAAAGACCGGCGTGATCGCTCACCGCGGAGTGATTCTTGATGCTCCCGCCAATACCTTGCCCGCGCTGCAGCGGGCGATAGAGCTCGGTTGTGCCATGGCTGAGATTGACGTTCGATATACATCGGATGGCGAGATTGTTCTCATGCACAACGAGACCGTGGACTTTACTACCGATGGCTCCGGGCGGGTCTCGGATTTGAATATGGCCCAGATTCGTACCCTGGATGCGGGTTCTTACTTCGGCAAGCGTTTCGTCGGAACAAAGGTCCCTCTACTGAAAGAGGCCATCAGCCTGGCGCGCGGTAAAATAATGTTGTATCTCGACATGAAGGTGGAGGATCCGATCCCGACGGTGAAGCTGGTGCAGGAGATGGGAGCCCAATCAATGGTTGTTTTTCGGCCGTGGAGCTATCGCACCCTCATGGCGATCCTTGCGACGGATTCTTCGCTTCGCGTGCTATTGGACTTGGGCGATTGGTTCCAGACGACGGGGATTCTCGAGCTGCTTCACCGCCAGTTTCCCACAGCTTCATTCAGCAGCGACTGGAACAACTGGAGTGATACAATGCTGAAGGAAGCGCGACGCCTGGGAGTCGAGACCTATGTAAACGTACTTTCGCGGGATGACACTGCGGAGAATCTACGCAAAGCCGCAGCAATGGATTTCAATTACATCCAAACCGATTACCAGGAGCGCCTGCTGAAGATACTAGCCGAGCGCAAAGATCAGGCTCCAGATATCCGCCGATATAACTAAAGTTCGTCACGGCTGAACAGCGACAGGCGGCCGCTGAGAATCAGCAAAAATGGGATTCGTTGTACGCAGCGTGGATGCAGTCGCAGCAGGGCTTCTCGTGGCCTTGATCTTTGTTGTCGGCGTTGAGTGGATGAGCTCGATTCTCCATCCCCGGCTTTCCATGGGCAGCGGTGCCCGTCTCCCGAATTCTAAAAATCGGAGGCAGAGATGAGTCGACGTCCGTCGATGACGGCTCCGGAAAGGGCTCCCCGCAGCGATGTCCTCGATTGGCTGCTCGAGGAAGATCAGCCTTGCGTGCGCTACCTAACATTGGTCGAATTGATCGGCAGGCCGACTCACGACCCCGAGGCTCGGAGCGCTAGAGAGGCAATGACCGTGCGGGGCTTCGCAGCCAAAATTCTCGCGCAACAGGATCCCGACGGCCACTGGATCGGCCAGGAGAGCTTTTATCGACCGAAGTATCTGGCGACGAACTGGATGTTGCTTATCCTGGCTGACCTTGGGCTCTCGAGAAACGAGCCTCGTGTTGCCAAAGCATGCGAGCTATGGCTCAAGCGCTTCGCGAAGCCTGATGGCGGCTTTTCGCCCGACGAGATGGGGAAGAGCCATCTTTGCACCACCGGTAATTGTGCGCGTGCGCTTTGCCAGCTCGGGTATATCGAGCACCCTAAGGTAACGGGTGCCTTTGAGTGGCTCGCCGGCAGCGCCGACAAAAAGGGCGGTTGGAGCTGTTTCGGGAGCGGCCGGAACCTGGACTCCTGGGAAGGGCTGAGCGCTTTTGCGGTCTACCCGAGGGAGCGCTGGAGTGCGGCGATGAAGGAAGCGGTAGAGAAAGGAGCCGAGTTCTTCCTGGAGCGGGAGTTGCACAAGCAGGGAGATCATTACGAACCCTGGTACCGGTTCCATTACCCGGTGCACTACTACTACGATCTGCTCGTAGGTCTCGATGTTCTGACCGCGCTCGGCTACGGCAATGACTCACGGTTGGCGCACGCAGTCTCAGTTCTCAAGGAGAAGCGGCGCCGCGATGGCCGCTGGAACCTGGACGCCGCGCATCCCGACATTGAGGGCAAGATGCTCGAGTGGTTGAAGAAGCATCCGAAACAGGCGCCGACGCCCTTCGCGATCGAGAAGATAGGGGCGCCGAGCAAGATCATTACATTCAAGGCGCTTGCCGTGCTGAAGCGGCTGGGAGAGCCCATCTAATGGTCCCAGCCTGAGGTAACAGCAGTGTGGCCAGGCCTGACCGGCAAACTCGTTTTGCTGAGGCCCCAAGCGGCTTTATAGGAAGTATGGATCGACATCATCCATCGAAGGGCAGATTCAAAGGGTTGAGTATCAGAGGAGCAGCCGCTTCAATGCGCGCCATTTCAGAAACGGCTTGCACCCCTAAAGGTGCGCTGCTAGCTTAGATTAGAATTCGGGTGAGTCATTCATGGGATCGGCAACTTCGAGTTTCACACTCATCGATAGAATCAAGCAGGGAGATCGGGATGCGTTCACTCCCCTCTTTGAAATGTACCGCGCCAGATTGGCAGTATTGATTCACTATCGCCTCGGTCCCCAGCTGCGCGCAGAGGTCGAAGTCAATGATCTGCTCCAGGAAACCCTTCTCAAGGCATTCCGGGATTTCGATCACTTCCAATATCGAGGGCCGGGGAGTTTCCTGCACTGGCTTTCGCGCATAGCCGATCACATCATCATCGATGCGGCCCGCTTTCAGGGGCGCAACAAGCGGCATGCCACCGAAATGGTACCTCTGAGATCCGACAGCCAACCGCAGGGGGCGGAACCCATAGACTCCAGAACCCCGAGTCGTCTTCTGGCACAGAACGAAGGATTGCGCCAGCTGCTGGCCATGCTGGAAGCACTGCCTGAACAATACCGGCAGGTCATTCTGCTGGCAAAGGTCGAGGGGCTGCCCACCGATGAGGTCGCCGAGAGACTGAGCCGAAGCCGTGCCTCGACGGCTCTGCTGCTTCATCGCGCGCTCAGGCGTTTCCGCGAGATTCGGGACGCCGGTGTCACGCCATGAAAAAACCGCCCGCTGACGGTCCGCGATCTTCCGACGAAAAGGCTACCGCGCCGAACAGCCGTGAGAGGCAACTGGCCGAAGCTGTTGCGGATTTCGTCGACCTGCAGGCGCGCGAAGAGAGCATGGACGCCGGGAGTTTTTGCCGGCAACACCCGGAATTGGAACCCGATCTCCGTGATGCGCTTCAGATACTGGACGGAATAGATTCGTTGCTGTCCCCCGCAGCACCGTCACCAAGCAGAGAGCGCGCTGTTGAAGCGCTGCCTGAGAAACTATCCGGACACAAGATCATCGGACTCATCGGGACCGGCGGCATGGGCAGAGTTCTGCTCGCCAGCGATGAAGGCCTGGGTAGGAAGGTCGCGATAAAAACCCTGGGCAGCCGTTACCTCCACGATGACTTGCTGCGCACCCGTTTCATGCAGGAAGCGCGGGCGATGGCACGGCTGAGTCACCCCAATATCGTACGCATTTACAGCCTCGGACAGCCGGATGAAATACCGCATTTTGTCATGGAGTATGTGCAGGGCGTGCCGCTGGTCGAAGCGATCCGCACACTCACGCTGGAACAAAAAATCGAGCTCATGATCAAAGTAGTAATGGCGGTTGAGTTTCTGCACCAGAACCGGATCATTCACCGCGATCTCAAACCAGGAAATATCCTGGTAGGTTCCGACCTGGAGCCCAAGCTGCTGGATTTCGGCCTCGCCCAACAGGTGGGTGAGGAGGGCAACCGGATCACCCGCGCAGGTGAAATAATGGGCACGCCGGACTATTTCTCCCCGGAACAAGCGCAAGCCGACCCATCATTAGGCGCCCGCTCCGACATTTTCTCCCTGGGCGCGATTTTTTACGAACTCCTGACGGGCGTGGTCCCATTCCGTTCAACCGGCCTGGCCGAACAACTTCGTCAGATATGCGAAAGCGACCCTGTTCTTCCCCGCAGGTTGAACGCAGACATTCCTGGCGCCATTCAGAACATCTGTCTGAAAGCACTCGAAAAGCGCCCCTCCGACCGGTACAGTACGGCGGGTGAAATGGCGCGGGACCTGGAAAGATATCTGGCTGGTGAGGCCGTGCTCGCAAATCCGACGACCTATTCACGCATCATGGCGGGCAAGGTCGAGCAGCACATGCGGGAGCTCGACGGCTGGCAGCAGGATAGGATCCTTTCCTGGTATGAATTCGATGCCTTCCGCCGGCTGTACGACAGGTTGGCGGAACGCGAAGATGCATGGATCCTCGAAGCGAGGCGCCTGTCCATTTCTCAGGTGACGCTCTATCTCGGAGCGTGGGTTTCCGTCCTCGCCGCAGCTCTCCTTCTGTTCTTTCGCTACCCCGGGCTTTCAGGCATGCCCTCCGTCATTCTGGTAGCCGGCACGACAGCACCAACCGCGTGGATCGGCCTGCGCTGCTGGAAACTGGACCAGAAGCGGATTGCCGTGGCCTACCTGCTTGCATTCTGCCTGCTCTTGCCCACCACACTCCTGATCGCCATGAAAGAATGGCGACTGCTGACGCATTTCAGCCAGGGAAAGGAAAGCCTGGAATTCTTCGCGAAATTTGAGACCTTCCGAGTGCCAGCACCCCAAACCGTCATCGATAAAGAAGGAACTCCGGTCGTGAAGAGCGTCTCGGTATTCAAAGGCCCGACCAATGCACAAATATGGTGGGCTCTCGTGTTGGCGTTGCCGGCCTATCTCTGGCTCAGACGATTCACGAGGGCATCCGTTTTCTCCCTGGTGTTCTCGGTCATCACGGCGATGCTTTGCATAGTCAGCCTGCTGCGCCTGGGGATGTTGGACTGGCTCGCTGACGACCCAGGCAAAGTCTATTTCCGCATGATCCCTTTTGCGATCCTGTTTTTCGCGGGAGGCTCCTGGCTGGAGAACAGGCGTTGCACAGGAGATTCGCGCTACTTCTATCCCATCGCCGTGCTGTTTACTTTCGTCGCATTGAGCGGCGTAGCCGGTTTCCACAAACCGTACTCCGACTGGCTGCAGAGGGTGTGGCCGTGGACGCGCGGTCAGATCGAGTACCTCTTCATTATTAACGCCGGGGTTTATCTCGCCCTTCAGAGCGCCAGTGAGCACTTTGGCTCACCGCAGATGAGGACGGTGGCGAAATCGTTTCGCTTTGTCATTCCCGGGCATGTGTTGACCTCCTTGCTTCTGCTCGGCCTGGCGGCCTCCTCCCGCTGGGAAAAATCGCTCGAGCGACTCGACTTCAGATATGAAGCCCGCATTTTCGAAATACTTCTTCCGATAGCAGCCTGCCTGTTTGTATTCGGTTCGGTTCCCAAACAGATGAAAAACTTCTTCGTAACAGGGCTCATCTTCCTGGCAGTGGGAATCGGCCGGTTGCAGCAAGATGTACTCAAAGAACGCCCGGCCTGGCCAATCACCCTGCTGGCCGTAGGATTTATGCTGATGGTCATCGCCGCGAACTACACACCCGTCAGGCTCGCAGCAGGTCGTCTGTTCCGCCGCAAGCACTGATTCTGCCCCTATCCGCGCCAAGCATCCCCCGGTCATAAATCGACTGAAAACAGGAAAATCAAAAACGGGGTTCCGCACGGCAAAACCTCCCAGGAAGCCCATTACGCGAAATATTTCAGCGAACAGCTGAAATAATCGGTTTCAGGTGTCGCTATTCCGTAACGAGGACAAGAACGAACCCAGGAGGCGACATTATGGACACATCCAATGGGACGGCTGGAAGCAAAACCAGGATCACGGTTTTTCTATTGGAGATGCTGGGTTTATCGATCCTTTTGTCCGGCTGCGGGCCGGAAACGGAGCAGGCCGGTTTCCTGGCGTGCTGGTCCACCGACGAATCCCGGGTTGCCTTGGTCTCCAACTTCATGGCGGATGGCAACATATTGTCGGGAGTCTGGATTTACGATGCTCGTATTGGGGAAACAAAACAAATTGTGCGGGTCGCCAGCGGATTCTTTTGCGCGCATCCCCAATGGTCGCCAACGGGCCGGGAATTGATGTTTGCCGTGCTGCGAAAGGATGATGAAAACTCAGAAAACGATAAGGATGAAATGGTTCCCTATTCCCTATGGATCGCCGGCGCCAATGGCGAAGGCCTGCGGCGGATCAGAGACAGTTCAACCATCGACAATGAAGCATTCCTCCTGCCGAATGCCATTATGTGGGGTTGGGACGATTCCTCGATCATCTTCCAACAGACAGTCGGCACGCAGGTCACAGCACTGCAACAGAATCTCCTCACGGGGGACTCGGTCCCTTATCTTCCGGATTCAGCAGACGCCTATTCCCTGACTCCGTCCCCGGACCGCAACTGGATTGCCGCCCTGCTTTGCGACAAGGATTCGAGGTCGGCCCGACTCTACCTCGCACATCTTGAATCCGCCGACTGGCGGCTAGTTACGACCCTGGGGATGGATGCGCACGACATCGAATCTCTTTCGCCCATGATCTACTGGGCGCCGAATTCTTCGGGATTAATAGTGACAGAAACGGAAGGGGGCATAACCGGAGAATCAAGATATCTGTGTTACGTGGACGCCGGATCCGGAACCATCCGGAGAATTGGCACAGGAGACCCGCAGTCCTCCATTCTTTGGAACCGTGAGAGCAATTCGCTCCTGTTCACATCGGTGGACGGGAAGGACTCTGCAAATGTCGTCATCCGCCGTTTGGACCTCTTATCCGGGAAATTGATTACTCTCGCCCCCTACGGAGAAAATCATCTGCTTTCCTGGAACCATGAGGACAATCGCATCTACTTTTATCAGGGCAACCCTGTGCACACTTATCGATCCCCTAAAGGCAGGATCGAAGAGCAGAGACTGTTCTCCTGCCGCGCAGATGGCTCGGATGCGCGATCGCTCGGCCACTTCGACATCAGGGAATCCCTCTCAGGGAGCCTCTCGCGGACGGGTAACCGGATGGTGCTGTTTCATGAATCCGATGAGCCCGGCGTTGTGGATTTCACCACCGGAGATACTCGCCGGATTCGACTTCAGTGAGCACGCCATCAGTAAAAAACCAAGCGAAACACTTTGGCTCTCACCATCTAGGGCAGCGGAAACGCGGGTCCTCGGGGAAATGAATCAGCCTGGCAAATAACAGCCGCCGGTGGCAAAGGTGAAGGTGCGCTCGGTAGTAAGTGCCGTGGGGAACTCGTGCCGGCGACCTTTCGCGCGGTAGACAGGATGCAGCCTGCTCCTGCACCGCCTGAATTTTGAATGATCCCTCATGATGATGGATGGCATGAAAACAAAAAATATACAGGATACGAAATCCGATGATATCGTTCCTGATCAGCGGACGCGTTTTTTCCTGAGCTCTTTGCAGCCCAAAGGGTCGGTTTCGGACCTCCTGGAGGTATTCATGAAAAATTGGACACGTCGCGAAATATTGGAAAGCGGCATGGCGATTCCAGTTGCATCGGCTTTGGGAATGCCTGACAAGCCTGTGCCCGAGCAGTCTGAAAATATGCGAATGGCTTCGGAAAGAACGCAATCGGCTTCTGGAGCGGCCGCGTTGCGAGAGCGTTCCCTGCTGGATTTTGGCTGGCGCTTTCACTTCGGACATGCCAACGATGCGGCTAAGGATTTCGGGTTCGGAGTCGGAAGGTCGGGGGGATTTCAGAAGACCGGAGGTTTCCTATCCCCCAGCAACCTCGCCTTTAATGACGGTGACTGGACATCGGTTGACCTTCCCCACGACTGGGCGATTGGACTCCCGTTTAAGAATGATCCATCCCTGTCAAGCAAGGGCTATTACCCCCTGGGCCGCGATTATCCGGAAACCAGCGTGGGCTGGTATCGCCGCGTCTTCGAGATGCCCGCTTCCGATACGGGCCGGCGCATCTCGGTGGAGTTCGACGGCTCTTACCGGGATACAATGGTCATCTTCAACGGTTACTACATCGGCCGGCACAGCGGTGGTTACGATCCATTCAGCTTCGACCTGACCGACTTCGTCAACCCGGGAGTCCCCAATGTACTGCTGATCCGGGTTGATGCCACGCTGAGCGACGGCTGGTTCTATGAAGGCGCCGGCTTGTACCGGCATGTCTGGCTCGTCAAAACCGCTCCGGTTCACGTTAAGAAGTGGGGCACCCTGGCGGTTGGCGTGGTGAAGCCGGGAGCTGCGACGGTCAATATCCGCACCGAGGTGGAGAATCATGGAAAAGGCGCCCAGAACGTGCGCGTGATCTCGACCATCCTGGACCCTGCGGGAAAGCAAGTAGCAAAGACGGCCGGTTCGCCGCTATCCATCCCGGAGTTCAGCGAGCGAACTTTCGAACAGCAGGTTGAGGTGAAGCAGCCGGCTTTATGGTCCCTGGAAGAACGGAACCTTTACAAGGTGGTCACCGAAGTGGAATCCGCCGGATCCATAACAGATCGTTACGAGACGCGCTTCGGGATCCGCGACCTGAAATTCGACCCCGAAATGGGCTTTCTCCTCAACGGCAAATCCGTCAAAGTGAAAGGAACATGCAATCATCAGGACCACGCGGGAGTCGGTGCTGCACTGCCGGATGCCGTGCAGTATTTCCGAATCCGCAAGCTCCAGGAAATGGGCTGCAACGGCTTGCGCACCTCGCACAATCCGCCGACGCCGGAGCTACTGGACGCCTGTGACGAACTGGGAATGCTGGTCCTCGATGAGACTCGCATGCTGTCCTCGAATCCGGAAGGGCTTGCTCAATTCGAGAATATGGTCCGGCGCGACCGGAACCATCCAAGCGTCTTTTTGTGGTCGATGGGAAATGAGGAAAGTATATCGGTCACCAACACCGGCTTGCGCATCTTGACTTCGATGAAGCGGATCGCGGTGAAACACGACGGCTCGAGGCCGATTACGATTGCGCCGCCGCCCATGGGAGACTACATGGGAAAAGGAGGGCTCGCAGTCTGCGACATCATGGGCTACAACTACGCCGATCCGCAAGCCGAGGCGTACCACAGAGCCAATCCCAAGGTCGCAGTCATCGGAACGGAGAACGTAAGCGCCGTCGGGACCCGAGGCATTTACGTCACGGACCGGACCCAAGGATATGTTGGCTCCTACGATCCCTACACCACTACAGGCCGGGCTTCAGCCGAAGGCTGGTGGAGATTCGTCAGTGCGAGGCCATGGGTTGCCGGAGGTTTCGTCTGGACAGGGTTCGACTACCGCGGCGAGCCGTCTCCATACCAGTGGCCGAACATCAGCTCTCAGTACGGCGTCATCGACACCTGCGGATTTCCTAAAGATACGTTCTTCTACTACCAGTCGTGGTGGACATCCAAGCCGGTTCTGCATGTGTTCCCGCATTGGAACTGGCCCGGGCTCGAAGGGCAGGAGATCGCTGTCTGGGTTTACTCGAATATGGACCGGGTGGAGCTCCTCCATAATGGCCAAAGCCTGGGCATCAAGGATATGCCGAAAGACCAGCACCTGGCCTGGAACGTGAAATACGCCCCCGGCACCATCGAGGCGCGGGGCTTTAAAGGTGGTCAGCAGGTCATGACCGCAAAGCGTGAAACGACCGGTGCTCCGGCGAAGATCGTGCTGCATCGGGATCGTCAGGAGATCGCCGCAGACGGCGAGGATGTGGCGGTATGCGTGGTTGAGGTACAAGACGCGCGGGGACGCGTGGTTCCCATCACGGACAACCAGGTCAGCTTCAAAATAATCGGGCCGGGGAAGGTGATCGGAACCGGAAACGGCGACCCGACAAACCAGGAATCCGACATCGGCACGACGCGAAAAGCGTTCTCGGGATTGTGCATGGCGATCGTTCAGTCCACGAAATCAGGAGGGAGCATCCAAGTCGAGGCAACCTCGCCGGGGCTTACAGCCGCGTTTGCCACCATCTCCGCCAAGGGAGTGAAACTCCGTCCTCAGGTTATGGCTTGGGAGCGAGCGGTTCCGGCCGGCACAGGCATCACGGGACTGTGGAGACCAGCGGCCCCGCTCGCGGCTGCAACAACCGGCAATCCGATGGCGCTTGCCGGCGGCAGCACCGACATGATTTTCACCTTCTACCAGGATGGCAACGTCTTGACGGGCTCGATGGAGTCTTCGGGCGGAGGCGGATTCGGTGGCGGAGGCAACACAGGAGGGGCCATCGTTGACGGAAAAATGGACGGCGCCAATATCTCGTTCCGGGTGGGAAATACGACATACACAGGCACTGTCCACGGCGATCGAATTGAACTGCAAAGAACCGGAGGCCCTGCCGGCCGCGGGGGCCGGAGCGGCGCCACTCCAGCTCCTGCTACCGATACAGGCACACGCCCCGCGGTCGGCCCGCCACCAGCCGGCTCTGATCCATCCTTTGGCGGCCGCGGCGGCGGTCAGGCGCCCGCGCCTTTAATCCTCAGGAAAGTGACTCGCTGACCAGTAACTGATGCCAAATGGGTTCCGTGATCAGGAGAATCCTCCGAGGCCTTGGATGAAGTGTTGCCGGCGTCCGAGGTAGGAACCCGCACTGCAGCCGCCGATAGCTGGAGTTTCGTAGAGTAATCGCCTTCCCTTTACTTGCTTACCGCAATTCGATAGACGACGCTTTCCCTGGTCTCGGTTTCAGGCGCGGGCAAGTGAAGGCGGAGCGGCAGGCACTTTATCGAGGGAAAAACATTGAAAATGAGCTCCCCCGGGCTGCCTACTTCAAGCCCAGCGCGGCCCTTCGTCAATTCAAAAAGAAACTCGCGCCCCGGTCCTTTTATCCTGACTCGTCGATCATCGAGTCGGACGAGTTTCATGCCCTCCATCCATACAATCGGTTCGATGATATCGATCACCGGCTTTTTCCCGTGATAGCGAAGACTCACGGTCTTACGCAACTCCCGGTCGGAAAAATCGTGATCCAGAGTATAGGCCACCCCTCCGGGGAGGAGCTTTTTGTCGTTGAGTTCCCCGGACGCTGACACGCGAAATCCGGAACTACCTTCGATCAGCCGTAAGTGGGCGTCATATTCATACAAGTTGGTGAAATAGCCGTCCGGGTCGCGGAATTCAATTCGGGGTGTCAAGCAGGCGACATTTTCCACTTCCGGAAAATGCATCGGCTCCCAGCGGTTGTATTCCGTCTGGCTTGATATTTGAAGAAAACCATGATCCTTAACCCAGAGGCATGAAATCGCTCCGCCTGTGGGCCGGTGCATATATTTACTTTTATAGGTTTTCTGCAGGTCCTTGTAGCCGTAACCGGAGATAGTAGCCATTATCTCGCCGGTTCGGACCAAAGCCACATCCACGGCTGTAAACAGCCGCGCCCACCCGACTTTGTCCGTTGGGATTGGTGGCAAGCTTCCCGGTTCCTGTTCTCCCAATTGGCTTGCCAGGGCCAGGTTTTTGGACCGCACGAAAGTCGGGTAGATGCACGGGGGTTGGCTGAATATGGAGAAATAGTGAGGCCCATACCCGATCATCCCGCCCTGTATCATCGTCCGCAGGTAATCGAGATTTCGTTTCGCTGCCGTTCGATAACGAGCATCTTCCCCGGCGAAAAGGCTGAAGAGAATCTGGCAGCCATCGGCCGTTGCGCTGCCATAAGTGGCCCATTTATTCGAACGGATCCCCCATGATCCATCGATCGCGCCGTTAGGGTAGACAAAAAAGAGATGATTTTCCAGCGAGGCGGCAATGGCCTGGTGCACAGCGGCGTCGCCCGTTTCGCGGGCGTACAATTCCAGGCCCCAAAGTGACATGTCGATTTCGTAACCGATGTCTGAGCCGTATTTGGCGCTGTAAACCCGTTCTCCCTCCGCCTGGATGAATCCATCTTCATCCATCTTGGATAGAACCTGCCGGGCCAGCAGCCGAGCTTTGGCGATATATGCCTGATCGGGGAAATGGCGATTCATGACGGACAGGGTGGCAGCCGTCGTGGCGCAGTAATTGATGCTGGCAAATCCCGGATCCATCATGCGCGTCAGGTAATCCGCGGCCTGCTTCATCGACCTCACCCAGGCGATGGCCTCATCCTTGCTCAATTCCTGCTGGAGCTTCTGAAAGGCCAAAACCATCATCAGCAACTGGTCGGTGGTCGTGCCCGTCCACTCCTCGGGAGTTTCTTTCCAGGCTCCATCGGGAAGTTGCTGGCGGATGAGCCAATTGCCCAGGCGCCTTGCCGCGTCAAAGTATTTGGCATCGCGGCTCTGCTGATACGCCACAGCGAAGGGATAAACTGCCTCGGCTGCCCGCGTATGTAGCACCTTGCATGACGGGCATTTGATCGCACCCTGGTTAATGTCCATATTGGAGGATATCTGATATTGAAGCAGGGTATCGGTCAGTGCCAACATGGTGCGCAGACATTCATCCTTCAGCGATACACTGCCTGAAGATTGATTGCCGCCAAAGCCGGCGAAATTCGCGGCGACAAGCATCATGATCAGGATCGTAATGAGTCGACCCCTACCGACATGGGCTACATCCATGGGCCGCCTGCGAAAAATGGATACTTCTCCGACTTTGGATCGAAGCATGTAGGTTCCCTAATTCCAAGGCTCAATACCTGCATCATTTGTGGCTGCACTCATTGGGGCACCTTCGGAATTCCTCCGCGTTTCATAAACATTCTCGCCAGGATGACGGCAACCGAGAAAGCCAAGACAAATCCAGGGCGGGAAAAAGACAATATCTGTGGCATCAAAGACCTTCTGCACCGATCCATTCATATAGACAAAATCCGTCCCGGTGTTTTGCCCAATAGCCTTGGACCAGGCTACCTTATTCCTCTCGATTACGGCAATTTGCACCGAGGGAAGATTGCCCTGTGTGACAATTTCCTGAATGCGCCTATCCATTTTCGGGATGGTAATGGGAGCATTCTCAGTCCGGTCTGAAATGCAGGAGGCGGAAAGCGCTGCAAGAAAGATGCAATAAAGCACAGCATGGGGCCTCACGGTGAATATCCCCGCATTGGCAAGCAAATCCAACCGGATCCTAATCCGCCCAGAGGATAACACGCACCCCCCGGCGGTCTTCGAAATCCAGGACCAGCCCAGGTCCGTGGCTTTCCAGGTCTTCGAGCGTCAGCTGGAAATCGTCAAGGTTCAGATCCCGTCCTCCCCAATTCCATTGGACCCGGTCGGCGCGAGGCTTGAGTCTGAGAAGCCAGACCGGCAGCTGGACGTGCGCGATCTTCTTTTCCCGGGGATCCCAGGCGACAACATGGAGGGTGGTGATCTTGCCCGGCGAGACGCGTTCACTGCCACGGCGAACGCGGAAATTTCCCGGATTCTCACGGTCGACTTCAACCAACGGAGCCTGCCCCGTGAACCGATCGCGGATGCGCTGAAATTCTTCTTCTGCAACGGCGGCGGCGGCAGGGCGGATTTCCAGATGCCTTGTTACGGTGTAGACGATGAAACCGATGCCTAGTCCACCGGCGAGGATAACAAATCCTGCGATCCCGAGCGCAATCCAACATCCTTTCCTCGCGGCCATAGCGATCTCCCGAATGATAAAAGAGCGGTCAGTTATTTCTACGAAAAGGAATGCCAAAGGGTTTACCGTCCGACCTCATCCTCAGGAAGTGGACATCTATGAAAGCATGAAACATATTCGGCCCAGCGCGCCGGCAGCCCTGCGGATAAAGAGTACCATTTCGTGTGAAGCTTCGGATCGCCGCTGAATCCAGCTGTCAGACAATACGGAGGGCCCAACGGCCTGACGCGCCTGGTGTGGCCAACGGCCCCCTGTCCCGTGCGTTGATCCGCCCTGGCCAATATTCTGCGTTGCGCCCTTCGCGTGGGATAGAAGGGATTTTTTGTACGCCCCATTGTAGTATCATGGGGAAGCGTAAGGAGAAAGCGCGGAATGAAGAAAAAGCAGTTTGCAGAAATTCGGCGTCATTTGGAGAAAACCCAAAACCAGATGGCACAGGTTTTGGGGGTGTCAACAAAAGCCATTCAGAGTTTTGAACAGGGTTGGCGAAAAATACCGGTGCATATCGAGCGGCAGATCCTGCTTTTAATGGCTTTGAAGAGGGGTGCTTCAAAAAAACAGGAGCCATGCTGGCTGATGCAGGATTGTGCGGAGGAGCAGAGGAAGAATTGCCCGGCATGGCAGTTCGATGCGGGAAATCTTTGCTGGTTCATCAATGGAACCATCTGCAAGGGTATCTCCCAGGGAAATTGGCAAAAGAAATTGAAAATATGTCGGGAATGCGAGGTCTATCGATCGATTCTTCCGCTATAAATTCTGAAGATTTGTCTCTGAATATCGGCGTCGATGCCGTATGCACGAACAGACAATTCATTAATATCCTCACGTCCCCACCCCACCCCTTATCCTGGAAACCAAGCAATAAAGCCAACCTTCATTCGTGAAGGAACCGGGCGTTACGTTCTCTAGCCTGAAACACCGGACCTATAGGTCGTCTGGCTCCTCCTCCCGAAGGAGGATTTGGGGATCGAGGGATCCGGAGGGAAATTTTCCCTGAATCCTGGGATGCATTCCGATCAAAGTTTTTTTAGTTTTGATGGATCCGGCTTGTGCAAGCCGAATCGGAACCTCTTTAAATCCAAGCGCATAGAGTTACTCGACGCGCGAATTTGCGATCCATCACCCTTGGTCCAAATGTAAGGAACAAATATTGCGTGCGAACGGACGGGATATCCTGCTCTGTGTCAGTGGAAGACGCAGATAGCTCGGCCGGAATCCCTACCCGATTACTTTGCTGCATCCGGGGATTCCCCCTCTGCGCATGGTTCACTGTGGCAGGTGACCATGCGGAATGGAATGACGGGAGCTTTGTTGGCTAAAAGGGCCCGTCAGAAAAACCCTCAACCAGTTGCCCTGGGGCAGAAATTGGAAAGCTCATCTGCCAATAGTGTTTAATCCGAATGCCGCATTCTTTTCTGATCATTCGATGTGCTGGATTTTTCCATCCTGTAAATTCAAACAAGGAGCTGCAGATGCCATGAACAGTTCATCCGATCCGGCGGCAGGTGTATTCAGAACTGAATCCTCAGATACTGATTATGAATATTCCAGTCGCAATGATTTGATCGGCCATTGAAATCCGGATGTTGGTCCATTTTCAGTCATTCCTAATTCAATAGGGCAGCGCAGCTATATGAGTTTCTGAATAAATCGGGCTGATAGATTCACAATCAAGCGCTCATAACTTGTTCAACTGTTGATATTAATAGAGCCCACAAAGCAGGACTGCAGCACCAGAAACTTCCTCTAAAAACTGTGTTGGGACCATATCCCGCCAGAACTCCACCGCCTTCAACTCAAGCTTTCTGAAGGCATATACGAAATTCATTTCAGGAAAACGCCATGATTTTGACTCACGCGCAGAAACTGTTGCTCTTTCGCGATACTCTGTTCGGCTTTCTCCCCGATGCATACCTTCGCAGCAGACGTTACATTGGCATGGGATGCCGCCGTTGCAGCGGACCTTGCCGGCTACAAAATACATTATGGTACCGCTTCAAGAACCTATTCCGACACGATTACCCTGGGAAATCAGACGACCTTTACGGTTACCGGTCTGCAAAGCGGCACCTGGTATTTTGCAGTGACGGCATTCAACACCGCCGGGATCGAGAGCGGCTATTCCAATGAAGTAAGCAAAAGCATCGACGCGACGCCTCCAACCATAACTGCGATTGTGAGCTCGAACATAACGGATTCCGGCGCTACTATCGCATGGGCAACCAACGAACCTTCAGATGCGCAGGTGGAATTTGGGAGAACGACGGCCTACGGCAACAGCACATCCTTGGATGCCAAGCTGGCGACGATACACTCAGACTCTTTGAACGGATTGCTCGCGAACACCCTCTATCACTATCGCGTAAAATCGAAGGACATGGCCCGGAACCTCGCAACTTCCGCCGACTTCACCTTCAGCACCCTCGCGCCAAAGACCGCGATCCCGACATTCGTTCAAAATAAGGAATTCTCAATCACATCCGGCGGAAGCATGAGCGTGACCTTCCCAAGTCCAAACATGACCGGAAATCTGCTAGTCGCCTCTATCGTATGGGACAACAGTGGTCCAGTGAGCGTGAAGGACAGGATGGGTAACAGCTATTCAAGTGCCATCGGCCCCACCAAACGGAGCGGGAATTGGGCCAACGCTCAGATCTTTTACGCAAAAAATGTTGCCGGAGGCTCCAATACGGTCACGGTATATTTTTCGACATCCGTGACGCGGTACGGCCACCTTTCTATCCACGAATACGCGGGACTGGATCCGATCGCCCCTTTCGCAGGGGCCAAGGCAGATTCTGGAACCTCCACTTTGATGGATAGCGGCCTGCTCTATACCACAACCAACAATGTCCTGTTGTTCGCGAGCGGCGGATCCAACCGCACAGTCACAAATCCGGGCTCAGGATTTACGGCTCGATCTCTGACCGATGGAAGGATCACTGAAGACAGCATTGCCGCGAGCCCGGGTACGTATGGCGCCACCGCCACTCAAAACGGATCGGCCTGGATCATGCAATTAGTTGCCTTCAGGCCGGCGGCCAGCCAGGTGCAGGCGACCACGGCCTTGCCGCTGTTAAGCCAAGGGAAGAACTCATCCGCCGCCTTCCCTGAACTTTATCTCGGAGTTGCGCTTGTCAACACCGGGAGCGAAAAAGCTGTGCTGAAATTCACAGCAATCGATACGGCGGGGAAAGCCATCGCCACGGCGAATATCGATAACCCGGCCGTGCGCGAGCTGTGGCCCGGGGAGCAGATCACAACAGGTGACAAAGAGCTGTTCGGAGATTCCCTTTCAGGCTCGCTGTTCGACGGGTGGATAAGATTGGACAGCACATCCCCTAAGATCGGCGGTTATTTTGCGATGTTTGACCAGGGTCTCACGGTTCACAAAGGAGCCACCATTTCGATCGAGTCTCCGCGATCGATCATTCTTCCGGAAATTGGCGAGCAGGGAAACGCCAGGATAACGGTGGCAAATGCCAGCTCTTGGCCTGGGACGGCATCCATGGAGCTGATAAGCGCCGATGGGATCATTCGAAGTTCGGTGGATCGAAGCGTGGAACCCAACGGAGCCGAGGTTATTGAATTATCCGCAGATCTTTTTGGCAGCGTTGTTCCAGCAACCACGGACTACTACCGCGTGCGCGCGAGTGAAGGGCTGCAGGTTTTCGAACTCCCTCGTAAAACGTCGGGCGACATCGAGGTTTTGAATCGACAAGATCAAAATACGGGCTCCAAAAAACTGTACGCACCACGATACTGGCTGGGGCCCTATACTAGATCCACTCTGGCAATTGTGAACCTGGATTCAGAGGAAGGAACTGTAGCGATCAGGATCATCGACGAGGATGCCTACCAGGTCGGGGCAACCAGAATTCTTCAAATAGCACCGAACGGCAAGATCCTGCTCGATAATCCCGAGTTGGCTCAAAATGTCACATCGCGAAATGAAGCTCAGGGATATTTAGAAATATCCAGCGAAGAAGTCCGTTTGACCGGGCATGTGTCATTCCCTGGTGCCGGACAGCCCAAGGCGAACCTTTCTTTACCACTGGCTGGCATCCTCCGGAATTCAGCGCTTTTCAGCAATATCACTCAAAACGGCATCGGATCCGCAACCATGACGCTGATCAATCCGGCGGACGGCATTGTTTCGGTAAAAATGGAGCTTTATTCCGGGGATGGAAGAATTGCAGGCGTGGCTAGCGACGTTATTTACCCGCATGCATGCAGGTCTTGGCCGATTTCCGATAGTTTTCCAGGAATTTCGACGCGGGCCTGGACCTCCGGATATGTGAAAGTTACGGCAGATCAGCCCATCGCGATTTTCTCACCGTTGGCAAGTTCCTACTCCCCGGTTTTCACCATAATTCCGGCGCAGAACATTCCCTGATTTGATTTCGAGGTAGTCGGATCAAAAGGGAGGAAAACGGGAAAAGAGAGGTCCACCATCAGTCAGGGGATCAATACCCGGAAAAGTCTTCACTGTTGACGTCGTCCTCTCCGACGCCGACCTCACTGAGCACATCCTTCATTGTTGTTACCAGGGCCGGAGGTCCGGCGATATAGTAAATCGGCGCAGACAAATCACTCACGTACTTAGCCAGCATCTCGCTGGAGATGTAACCAGTTTCACCATCCCATGAGACTTTCGAATCCGCTAGTTTGGTCATTGTAGGGAAGAGCGCAAAACCCGGCTGTTGCCGGATGAGTTCCTGCAACTCGGCGAGGAATGCCGCATCTTCAGGATGGCGATTGGCATAGAAAAGAAAGATTCGCCTTGCGACTTCGGAATTCGCCGCCTGACGGAGCATGCTGCGAAACGGTGTGATGCCGATTCCACCGGCCAGGAAAACGGCAGGGCGAGTCGTCTTGCGATGCAGGGTCATGGAGCCAAAAGGACCATCCATCCTGACTTCGGAGCCTGCCGTGAACGTCCTGAGGACGCGCTTGAACGCGGTATCGCGCATGCGAGTCGCAATCATTAGCTCCGGCTCATAGGGAGCACTTGCCAGCGAAAAGGCCCTGGTGTTGCCTTCGGCATCGGTCTGCGGCGGTTCGATAAGCGTAAGGTCCACAGACTGGCCGGCGACGAATTCAAAACCGGCGGGCTTTTCAAAATGAAAGGCAAATGTTCCTTCGGCGACCTGCGAACGACTTCTGAGTTTCACGGTGTAGGAACCCATGATTTTATCCTCCCTGGAAATTCCGAAGAGCAACGCAAGGCCGCGACAAATCCCGGTGAGATCGTTTACACTTTCTGGAACTTCTCCGCTTTGGCGCCGCAAATCGGACAAGAGGCAGGAGGTTTGCCCACCTCAATGTGGCCGCAAACCGGGCACAGGTAAAAGTCCGTATCTTCCAGGTCCTTACCCTGCGCCACGGCATCCAACGCCGCCTGGTACAACCTGGCATGAACCGCCTCGGCTTTCATGGCATACCCGAACATGCGCTTGGCGCGGTGATCATCGGCGATTGCCTCCTGAAGCATCGGGGGATACATCTGGGTATATTCGTAAGTCTCCCCCCCGACGGCCGCGCGAAGATTGTCGGCGGTCGAACCGACCCCATCCATGGCGGCAAGGTGCGCCAGCGCGTGAATGGTCTCCGCTTCGGCGGTCGTTCGAAACAGGCGCGCCACATTGGAGAAGCCCTCCTGTTCGGCTTTCCTGGCAAACGCCAGATACTTGCGATTAGCCTGACTTTCCCCCGCAAACGCTTCCTTAAGGTTTTCTCCGGTAGTAGCCATAAAACACCTCATGAATCTGGAATGGAATTTCCCTGCTCAACCTACTAAACATAGGGCAGACCTCGCGGAAATTGGAAGCATAATTTCAGTCCGAAGAGCTTTGTGCGAGTCCACGCTCCCGAATTCGCGATCCGGCATTGCAGAGCAGGAAATGGCTATGGCGTCTTTATTTTTGGTAGCGGTCGGGCACAGGCAGACCGCGCGCGGCGAGCATGGAGATGAGCCGTCCGGGATCGTCCGTAATAATGCCGTCCACACCCCATTCGATCATTCTGGCCGTCAGGATTGAATCAAAGCAGGTTCCCAGCTTTTCGGGCCAGCTCCACACGACAACTTTCAAACCTAGGCGGTGCGCCTCCTCCAGCGACTCCCTGGTCAGTTCGGAGTCCTCCGGATCCCACGCGAAGCCGCCCAGAGCCTTGACCATGGAAGGAATCGTACTACCGTAATCCTTCACGAGCCTACCGCCCGTCCAAAGGCCAGCCGCTTTCGGGTCCGAACTGAAGAAGCTGTCGACTCCCCCTTTTTCATTGTCACGCGAGGTCAGATACGCGGTTTTGACGCTTTTGTCCAGCCTCTGAAGTTCGTAAAGGCATCGGAAATCAAAGGCATGAACTTCGACACGGCTGATGATCCCTTCCTCCCTTAAAACCTTGTACACTGCTGCTGCGAAAGCTTCAGGCGACGGACTGAGCTCGGGGTGGGAAGGCGCGGTCTTCATTTCAATCTGGATCCCGATTCTCTTGCCGGTCGCACGGTCGGCGAAACGTACAACCTCCCTCAGGGTGGGCATGTGAGTTCCGTCCACGGGGACCTGGTCCGGGAAATACCGGGAATAGGCACTGTCCGGATTAAGCCTGCCCACATCGAAACGCCGCAATTCCTCAAGTGTCAGCCTCGCGACGGCATATTTCTGTTCGTACTCGATGCGTTCGGCATTCGGGCGTTTCGTGATAGCCTCGCGGCTCTGGGCAAGAAACACGCCCTTCTCATCACGGGTAATGTCCGGATTGAGCACCAGATCGTGGGAAAGTACGACTTCGCTGTCCCTGGTGAGAACCACATCCATATCGATCCAGTCTGCGCCGATGCGCAGTGCTGCACCGTATGAAGGAAGAGTGTTTTCCGGGGCGAATGCCCTGGCTCCGCGATGGGCGTAAACCTCGGGGCGCCGGGTGGACGGGAGTGGCGCAGAGGCGGAAAGAATGACAGGCATGGCCAGGATCATCAGAAATCGGGGACTCGGCATAGGACCATCCATTGAGCAGGCATTTCGATCATCAACTGCCGGATTATAGAGGACCTTCTGATTCCATGTAATCCCGAATTCTCGGATGCCACAATTAGCGGAGCTCTGGCTGGGGCTGTTTTTCGCGTTTGACGATCACGAGGGTGAAGTCATCGCTGTAGGCCCTGGAACAGGAAAAAGCCTGGGTCCGTTCGATGATGCTATGGATCATGTCCCCGGCCGGCAGGTTATTCGCCGCCCGCAGATCCGCTTCCAAGCAGGGCGTCCCGTACTCGATTCCATTTTCACTGCTGACCTCGATGACTCCGTCCGTGTAGAGCACGAGTGTGTCCCCGTGCGCTATCGTTATCTCACCGGTTTCAAACTCCATGTCGTTCATGATTCCCAGCGCCGTGCCACCGGACTCGAGTTGGGTTGAGGGTTCTCCCGGTCGGATCAATAAAGGAGGGTTATGGCCGCAATTGGAGTAGATGAAACGGCCGTTCTGCGGGTCGAGGACGCCATAGACCGCAGAGACGAAAGTGGCATCCCCAATGGACTCCCAAAGCAGGCTGTTCACTTTTTTCACGATGCGCGAAATATTTTGGCCATTACGGACCTGAGCACGCAATGCTGCCCGGAAGGTAGCCATGATGAGCGCAGCGGGAACGCCTTTGCCCGAAACATCCGCGATGGCGATCCCCAGACTTCCATCGGCATAGGGAATGTAGTCAAAACAATCGCCGCTGATTTCCCAGGTCGGCAGATTCATTCCCGCGATGTCGAAACCCGGTATCCTGGGATTATCCCTCGGAAGCAGCCCTGCCTGCACTTCCCGCGCGATCCGGAGCTGGTTTTCGATGCGTTTCTTTTCCAGCAGTTCTGCGTGAAGCAAGGTCTTTTCTATGCAGGATGCCGCAGCATTGGCGAAAAAGTGAAGGATTTCAACATCGCTTCTTGAATAGGTGTTGAGATGGTCGCTTTCGAGGTTGAGCGCACCAATCACCCGGCCGCCAATCGTTATGGGCACGGCGATTTCAGATAGGGTCCGGGCCCGTCCCGCAATGTATCGCGGATCCTTCCTCACGTCCGGGACTACGACTGTTTCGCCGCAGCGGATGGCATAACCCACGATGCCCTTCCCTGAGCGAAGCATCGGATCTTCTCTGGGATTCAGATTGTCGAAACCGCGCGAAGCAATGCCCGAAATAAGGTTATTCAGGGAACCGTCACCAAGCGGCAGTGCCGCTTGTGTGAGGACGAAAATGCCGGCGGCATCGGACGGAACAACGGAACGGGCCGTTTCGATCAGGTGATTCAGAACTTCACCCAGATCAAGAGTCCCGCTGATTTTTTCGGAAATCTGGAGGAGCAACTGGTATCTTCGTTCAACCGACAAGGGGACCGATTCGGAATTTCTCGGATCTTTCATCATCGTGAACCTGCCGATGGCAATGAAACCAGCCGGTCAATGCAGGACAGACCTGTTATCCTGGTCGACAGTCAATTTATCACAGGCAGGAAACGGAAGAACCGCGATTCTCGAATCGAGCCTCATTGAGAACCGTCTCTCGCTGCGGGTGCAAATCATTTCCCGCCTCGAATTTCCACCAGTGTTTGATTGCCTTGTTGATGTGGTTCCACCATCCGCTTATACTCGGACAAGGCTTCGAGACCTGTCACAATCTCGGCGATGCCTCGGTTTTTGGGGAAACGATTTTCTGCAGATTCATAAAAATGTCAGGTGAATAGATGAAAAAGACTTTGGGCATTATCCTCCTCCTTGGGATTCTCGGGTCGCTCGGGATGGCCGTCAGCTCCGATCCCGTTCGCCATGTAATAGTTTACCGGGAATCAGGCAGTTTCGGTGGCTGGCCCGCGAATCATGGCATATGGTCATGGGGCGATGAAATAGTCGTGGGGTTTGAGGTCGGTTATCTCAAAACGGCCGAGCGCGGGCACGCCATTGATTACAGCAGGCCGGCGGAGCATGTGCTGGCACGGAGCAAGGACGGCGGTGAGACCTGGTCGATCGAGCGCCCGACAGGGCTCAGGCCGCCGGAGGGGATCAAGATCGCAGGAGTTCCCAGCGGCAAAGGGGGAGCGGAACCGATCGACTGTACCGGTGGCATCGACTTTACCCACCCCGGTTTTGCCTTGACCGCACGGATGGCCGACATTCACGTCGGCCCCTCCCGGTTTTACTATTCCATGGACCGGGGAGTCTCATGGACCGGCCCTTTCAAAATCCCGAATTTCGGGCAAAAAGGGATCGCCGCCCGCACAGACTATCTGGTGGAAGGGCCGGGAACGCTGACGATGTTCCTCACTGCAGCCAAATCCAATGGCATTCAGGGAAGGGCTATCTGTGTCCGGACCACCGATGGTGGAAAAACCTGGAATTTCATCTCCTTCGTCGGGCCGGAGCCGGGAGAGGGAGACAAGGCGATTATGCCGTCCTCGGTGCGGCTGTCGAAGTCGGAAATCCTGACGGCGAGGCGCCAGAAGCAATTCATCGACACCTACCGCTCGCTCGACAACGGTGCGACGTGGAAGGAAGCGGGGATTGCGGTCCCTGATACAGGACTCAACAACGGCAATCCTCCGCATATGGTCCGGCTTAAGGACGGCCGTCTGGTCTTGACCTATGGCTTTCGATCGGAACCCTATGGAATCCGGGCGCGCCTGAGCCGTGACCAGGGACGCTCCTGGGGCAGCGAAATCATATTGCGCAAGGACGGCGGCACCTGGGATCTCGGCTACACCAGAACAGTCCAGCGATCCGACGGCAAGCTGGTCACGGTTTACTACTTTAACGATTCCAAGGACGGCGAACGCTATATCGCAGCGACGATTTGGGATCCCGGGAGCCCCGATGCCGGCGGCCGCTGAAGCCGCCGGCTGGCATTCTAATGTTGGAGCTCCGCGGCTTTTGCAGCAGCAAGCCTCAGCTGAGTTCGCATTCGATCCGCATCTTTTCTCACGAACAAGAAGATTCCAATCAGGAGCAGGGCCCCCCCCGCCAGGTAAACCAGGGACGCAAGTGCGATCGCCAGGCTGAGGCTTTCGTATTGGGCGATAATGCCGATGACAAGGGGCGCGCTGCCGCCCCCCGCAAGCCATCCCACCCCGTTCATGAAACCCGCTGCGGTTCCGCGCGCCTCCGGCCGGATGACATCGAAAACGGAGGCGAAAATGTTGGCATCGTAGAGACCCTTGAAGAACCCCCAGGCGGTAAGTGCAACAATCAGCCAAAAAACCGAATGCGTCATGCCACAAAGGGCAACGAAAGGAGCCCCGCAGAATAGGCCGATGGCCTGGACGGTCATGCGCCCGGCGTCGCTGCGTTTTCGCAGCGTATCAGCCAACCATCCGCCCAGCGGCGAACCCACCATGCTGGCGAGTTGAACGAATACGGTGGCGGTCAAGCCAGCAACCGCCAATCCCATATTAAATTTGCTGTAGAGGAACTTCGGCATCCAGGAAAGCAGCACCACAGCTACGAAGTTCGAACACATGAAGGTGGCCATCAACACAAGTACCGTCGGCGTTCCCCAGACCACTTTGAGAAACTCCCGGATGGAAAGACGGGGCATGGCCACCGGAGGAGTAGCAACACCCGCGTCTCCAATTTCGGCTGCGCCGCGCGCAGGCTCAACCAAAAACCGGTTGAGAACTATGCCGAGCAGGATTCCCAAACCGCCGAATACGATGAAGGACCAGCGCCAGCCGTAATATTGCCCAATGGCCCCGGCAAAGAAACCGCCTGCTATCGTTCCGAAATAGACGCTCGTCTGGTGAATCCCCATGGCGCGCGAACGCGTAGACTTCCCATGGTAGTCGCCGATGAAGGACATGGATGCAGGGTAGTAGAATGTCTCGCCTAACCCCTCCGCGGCGCGAAAGAAAAAGAGATGGCGGAAATTGCGCGACAACGCCGTCGCCATGCAGATGATGCTCCATACGTGCAATCCCGCCAGAATCGCCGTTTTCCTCCGCACCTTATCCACAATGGCACCCGCGAACGGAGCGCTCAGCCCGTAGACCCACGCGAAGGAAGAGCCCAGCAGGCCAAGTTCCACGGGTGTCAACCCCATCTCCTTTTCGAGAAGGGGGAATACGGAAAAAATGGCTTGCCGGTCCGCGTAGTTGAAGAACGAGATGCCCCAAAGCATCGCGACGACATACCATTTGTAATTGGGCGAGGCAAAGATGCCCACGATTTGTGATGACGCGGTTGCAGGCTGGTTTTCCGATCCCTTTTGCATTTAGCAGACCCCCGCAGGGCAGGTTGAGAAAAGAACGGTTATGAGAGGTACAAGGAATTCATCTTTCCACTGGCATTGCGCCATTATAAAAACCGTTTCGAATAATACAATCTGCAAATTCGAAGAATAAAAACTTGTGGTGCTCCTGATACAATTCGCATACACTGGTTTCGCTGTTGATTGGCCAGGCAAGCATGGCAGTTCCTCCTCATTCGAAGGGAGAAAGAAGCGACAGTGAGCCAAACCCTCCATCCAATCCTGCTCCAGGGTATCGTTCCTCCCGTATCTATATCTCCGCGGGAGCTCCACTGAATCAACCATGCAGGCTAAAACAAATAAAATAAGCGGCGCTTTATGCATCCCGCAAGTTACGCCTCGTACCCATTATGGAGACAATTATGAGTAAGTGGATTTCGGCATTTTTGTTGGCAAGCTTGTTAGTTTCTGTTCCATGCATCATGGCGCAGAATGTGACGGGCTCGATTAGCGGGGTGGTTCGCGATCCCACTGGCGCTGTCATTCCAGGCGCAACGGTGAGCGCCACCAATGTGGGCACCAATGCGGTTGTGCAGGTGATTTCGGATGACGCCGGGATTTATTCCATTCAGCGAATCCCGGTGGGAGTATACGACCTGAAGTGCGACATGACCGGCTTCAAAAAGTACGAGGCCAAAGGCATCCGCGTTCAGGTCAATGAAGTGGCACGCATGGATATTCCCATGGTGCTCGGGACCACAACTGAAACCGTCACCGTGGACGCCCAGGCGGTCGCCGTCGACACGACTTCGTCAACTCTGAAGGTGGTCGTGGACCAGCGGCGTATCCAGGAACTCCCGCTGAACGGACGGAATCCCACTGAACTGATGCGCCTGGTCTCCGGCACGCAGGTGGACCCGAGAACCAGCGTTACATCGGGCACCACCTACCCGGGCGCGTCGGCGATCTCGGTCAATGGAGGCCGCGCCAACACGACCAACTATGTCCTCGATGGCGGCCAGAACAACGACCACTACAGCAACGCCCCCAACCCGATGCCGAATCCCGACGCTCTGCAGGAATTCAGCGTCCAGACCAACAACTTCAGCGCCGAGTTCGGGCGACAGTCCGGCGGAGTGGTAAATGCCGTGACCCGGTCTGGAACGAACCAACTCCACGGTTCGGCATTCGAATACCTGCGCAACCAGGCGCTGAATGCCGCCAATTTCTTCGCTCCCATCCTGCCGGACGGAACCAAGCAGGATGACGGGCTGAAACGCAACCAGTTCGGAGCTACGGTCGGCGGCCCGGTTTATATCCCGAAGGTTTACAATGGCCAGGATAAGAGCTTCTTCTTTTTCTCCTACCAGGGAACCAGGATACGTCGGGCTCCGACTTCGACAAATCGGATTGTCCCGACCGCGGCGCAGCGGAATGGGGATTTTTCAGCCCTTGGGAAACCTCTCAAGGATCCCTTCCGCGGAGGCACCTACCCCGGCAACAAAATCCCTGCCTCGGACATGAGCTCTATTTCACAGTACATGCTCAATTACATCCCCGTTCCGCCAGGCGGGGGGAACACGATCACTACGTCCACGCGGCAGAATTCGAACGACGACCAGTTCCTGGTCCGGATGGACCACCAGATGTCGAAGACCAACAAGCTGTCCGGACGGCTTTGGGTTTCGAGTGCGAGTGTCCCGGGCGTCCTTGACCCTAAGAATTACCTGGTCGTGGTTTCCGCTGCGACATGGAGAAACACAAGCGTGAACGTCACGGACACGCAATCTTTCGGCTCCTCGGTCGTGAACACCGCCCTCTTCAGCTGGAACCGCACCAACAACGGCAACGTACCGTATGAACCGGCAAAGAGCCTGACCGACCTGGGCGTCAAGATGTGGAACGACGACCCGTACAAATGGCAGGTCAGCATTTCGGGTTATTTCGGCATTGATACGAATGACACCAACTTTTTCCTGCGCGACGAGTACCAGGCGAGCGATACCGTGCGCTGGTCCCTGGGGAAGCATCAGCTGTCGTTTGGCGCTGAGTATGGGCATGGCATCGGGGGGATCATCAACAACTACCGGTCCAGCGGCCAGTGGACGTTCGCCAGTTCGGCGCCTTTCACCGGCGACGGCCTGGCCGATTTCCTGGTAGGCAAGTTCAGTTCCATGACGCAAGGGGTCGGCGAGTACAAAGATAACCGTTTCAACATCTTCAACATGTTTGTCGAAGATTCGATCCGCCTCACCCCGCGGCTCAATGTATCGTTGGGCCTGCGCTGGGAGCCGTTCTTCCCGTACACCGATCTGGATGGGAAACTGTCCGTCTGGAGCCCCGGTAGCAAGTCGACTCGCTACATCAACGCCCCGACTGGAATACTCTATCCCGGAGATGCCGATATCCCCGCCGGCGGGTACGATACGGCGTGGGGAAATTTCGGGCCCCGAGTCGGCATGGCATGGGATATCTTCGGCAACGGCAAGACCAGCCTTCGTGCCGGTTACGGCATTTTCTATGACCGGATGAACACGATCGGCACCAACAGCCAGGCGAACCAGGCCCCCTTCGGCACGGTGTTCATTGTCAACGGCAACACAACGAACAGCCTTGCCGATCCCTATGCAGGGACAACAAATCCATTCCCGGCGAGCAAAAATCCACCCAAGGACGTGGCCTTCGTGCTCCCCCTCGTACCATTTTCGTACGAGAAGCACATGTCGAATGCCTATCTGCAATCCTGGAACCTGACGGTTGAGAAAGAGATCGCCTGGGGCGTAATCATCCGGACCGCATACGCCGGGTCGAAAGGCACCCGCCTGGTCTCGGTCCGGGAAGGCAACGCCCCCATATACACTCCGGGGGCGACCACCTCAACCATTAACCAGCGGCGTCCGTATTACCCCAACTACGGCCAGGTTTCGCTGGTCGAGCCCACCGGGAACTCCACCTACCATGCCGCCCAGCTGACGGTTGAACGCCGCTTCAGCAAGGGATTCACGGTTCTCGGCAATTACACCGTGGCTAAGAGCATCGATACGAGTTCCGAAAACAAAGTCACGGGACAGTTTGTGACGAATCCCTGGAACCTCGCTTTCGACAAGGGCCCCTCGGCGTTTGATCACAGGCAGGTAGTCAGCATCTCGAGCTTGTGGGAAGTGCCTTTCAAGCCTGCAAACAAGATGGCCGGCGCCCTGCTCGGCGGCTGGAGCCTGAATACGATCATCCAACTCTCGACCGGTGCCCCATTCACAGTAGCTAGCGGCGTGGACAACGCGCGCACCGGCACGGGAGGTCAGCGGGCCGATTTGATCGGAAACCCCTATCTCTCCGATAGCAGAAGCCGGGGAGAAAAAATCCAGGAGTATTACAGCAAAGCCGCATTCGCGCCCAACGCCCTGGGCACGTTCGGGAATCAGGGACGAAACATGTGGCGCGACCCCGGGTATGCGAATGTGGACCTGGGAGTCCAGAAGTCGTTCCGGATCGCGGAACAACTCAGGACCCAGTTCCGCTTCGAGATGTTCAACGCATTCAACCGCGTGAACCTTGGCGCCCCGAATGCCAGCCAGAACTCCGCCAATTTCATGAAAATCACGTCGGCCGGAAGCCCGCGCGTTCTGCAGTTCGCGCTGCGCTTCGTATGGTGAAATCGTGATGAGGCGCCGCATGGATTTCATGCGGCGCCCCGGAGTTTTTTGCATCTTCCTTCATGTGGGCCCGGGCTTCACAGGCTACTGCAGAACTAAGGAATGATGAATTATGGATCGGGCTTTCAGCCCTTTTCTTCATCCCTGCAAATACCTGGGGCTTCGCCTTCCCGCTTCGCAGGATCTGCGACGAGTCTGACATAGGATCGCGCTTTCAGCGCTCACAAATGAATGATTCGTTTGCTTTGATGAAATATGAGAGGGCCGAAGGCCCGATGCCATATCAGCCTAGGGCGAAGCCCAAGGTTCAATAAGACGTCAGAGAGGGCTGAAGGCCCGACCCATAAATGAGTTATTCAGCTCTTTGTTCAGCCCGCGTCGTCAAATCGATGGAAACTGCTAAATTTCGCGCATTTTGAATAGTCGATTTTGGAGAGGGGCAATCTGCACGCATGAGAAGTGGTGGCAGGACAGCTTCAGTCCCCTTTATTTGGCTGCGCGGCGGTGAAAAGACCATGTCCGGGCTGAAGCCCGGACCCACAACCGTAATAGCCCAGGCCCATGGAATGTGAGCCGCGGAAGAAGAAAGACCGGGAGGTCCTCATGAGAACTTTGCTTCCCATTGTGTTGGTCTTGCTTGGAGGAGCATACACAGGCACGCCCGTTCGCTTCTGCCAGGCACAGGGTCAGACCGCCGCGGGCGTTGTCTACCATGACCGGAACATGAACCAGCGGCGGGACACAGGCGAACCTGGAATTGCCGATGTCCGGGTTTCAAACGGGCGCGAAGTGGTCCGCACCGATAAAGGGGGAAAGTACTCACTTCCGGTGGGCGATGACACCATGCTTTTCGTCATCAAACCTGCCGGCTGGCGGACGCCTTTGGGGCCCGACCGCTTGCCGCGCTTCTGCTATGCGCATAAACCGGCAGGATCCCCGAAGATGAAAGAACCCGGGTTCGCTCCAACCGGCGCGCTGCCCGCTTCTATAGACTTTCCACTCAGCCCGCAGAAGGAGCCTGAGAGCTTCCAAATGATCCTTTTTGGCGATCCTCAGGTGCGGAATCAGCAGGAGGCAAACTACCTTGCGCGCGACCTGGTTGCAGAACTCGCAGGAAGCAATGCCGCATTCGGCGTCACCCTGGGCGACGTGGTTTTCAACGAACCTTCCATGTTCGGCGCCGTTAACCGCGCCATCGGACAGATCGGCATCCCCTGGTATTCTGCTCCGGGCAACCATGACTTGAACTTCGACAGCCCTTCCGACGACCTTTCGCTCGAGACTTTTCGAAGCATTTACGGGCCGCGTTATTTTTCGTTTGATTATGCTCGCGTGCACTTCATCGTGATGGACACTGTTGTCTTCTCCGGCGCAACTGCAGCGGAGCCGCGGGGGAACTACAGCGCCGGGATCGATCCCGACCAGATGATCTTCCTGCGGAATGACCTGGAGGCGGTTCCCAAGGATCGGCTGGTGGTTCTTCTGATGCATTACCCCATCGTGAGCATGGAAGAGAAGCTCAATATGAAGGGGCGGCAGGAACTCTACCGTCTGATTGAAAAAAGACCTTCCTTCTCCGTATCGGCCCACCGCCACTATCAGGATCCGCGCATCATCGGGCCCGAGGATGGGTGGGGCGGCGCCGAGCCGCATCTCCATCTCGTGCACGCCACCGCATGCGGCAGTTGGTGGCGGGGATTGCCGGATGAAGTCGGAATTCCCCACGCGACCATGGCCGATGGGGCCCCCAACGGGTATTCCATAGTCAACTTCGACGGAAGTCGCTATTCGATCCGGTTCAAAGCCGCCCGCCGCCCTGCCGACTACCAGATGAATGTCTACGCGCCGGATGAGGTGAACTCCGGCCAGGCGGGAAGCCAGGAAGTCCTGGCGAATGTGTTTGCGGGTACCGACAAATCTGTAGTCGAAATGCGTCTGGGCAGCGAAGGGGCTTGGATTCCGATGAAGAAAGTCTTGCGTCCGGATCCCGCTTATGCAGCCATGAAAGCGGCCGAGGCGAAATGGACGCCGGAAGAAGTTAAGCGTTGGAGCTTGCCGAAACCCATCGATTGCCCCCACCTCTGGCAGGGCATGCTGCCAGCCGAACCGCCGCTCGGAACACATCTACTGACCGTCCGTACAACCGATATGTTCGGGCAATCTTATAGCGCGAGTCACGTAATCACTATTCACTGACCCGCTGGAGTGACAATCGTATCGGAGCTTGCGGGAGGGAACAATGGCAGCAGAGATGAGTCGCAGGGATTTCATGGGAACAGGGGCCGTGGCTTTGGGCGCACTGCAATCCCCGGCACCGCAGGAACGAAAGCGCCCGAACATCGTCTGGATCATGGGGGATGATCTGGGCTACGGCGACCTGGGCTGCTACGGCCAGCCGCGGATCCAGACTCCGAATATCGACCGGGCCGCATCGGAAGGGACCCGCTTCACGCAGGTTTACAGCGGCAGCACCGTGTGCGCCCCTTCGCGCTGCAGCCTGATGACGGGGATGCATACAGGACATGTGCGCGTCCGCGATAACACGCCTCAGATCCCTCTCCGCCCCGGCGATGTTACGGTGGCCAGGGTCCTGAAGCAGGCCGGGTACAAAACCGCGATTTTCGGGAAATGGGGTCTTGGCAACCCCGGCACACCCGGCATCCCGAATCTTCAGGGCTTCGATGAATGGTACGGCTACCTGAACCAGGACCATGCGCATTTCTATTATCCGCAGCACCTCTGGGAAAATGAGAAGGAGACCTTTCTGCGCGGAAACCGCGGCAATGCACGAAAGGAGTACGCGCCCGATCTTTTCCTGGAGCGTGCCCTCTCGTTCATGGAACGGCAGAAAGACAATCCGTTTTTCCTCTACTTTGCCACCACGTTACCGCATTTTTCAGATTATGATCCGAACAGTCCGATGGGGCTGGATGTCCCGAGCGATGCGCCGTACACGGCAGAAGCTTGGCCGAAGATAGAGAAGAATTATGCGGCCATGGTCACGCGGCTCGACGGCCACATCGGACGGTTGATGACCCAGCTGAAGCGGCTGGGAATCGACGACCGCACTATCGTATTTATCACCAGCGACAATGGCCCGTCGGTCGAAACTGCACACCGGCCTGATTTTTTCAAAAGCAATGGATCTTTCCGCGGCGTTAAGCGCGAGATGTATGAAGGCGCCATTCGCGTGCCGATGATCGTGCGCTGGCCGGGAGTCGTGCCGGAAAAAAGGGTCAGTCAGCATCCGTGGGCCTTCTGGGATTTCCTGCCCACCGCCGCCGAACTTGCCGGCGGCGATGCGCCGCGCAACTGCGATGGCATCTCGGTGATTCCCGAGATTTTGGGCAAGACGCAGGCACCCCATGATTACTTTTATTGGGAATACGGGCATGTCCGTGACAAGTTCCTGCAGGCGCTGCGCGCAGGGGACTGGAAAGCGGTGCGAAACGGCCTTCGCACCCCGCTCGAACTCTACAATCTGCGCGAAGATCCTGGCGAAAACCGCAACGTCGCAGCGCAAAACCCGGATACTGTCTCCCGGCTCGAGTCCCTAATGCGTCGCGCACGAACCGAGTCGGACGACTTCCCGGTCCGCGATGCGAGTTCAGGCAAATAACCATGACTTCATCTCCCTATGCAAATGTGTTTGTACAGACCATTGAGTTGATCCCTATCTCTGCCATCCCAAACATCGAGGAAAGCGAACCATGAAAGTAGCACTCTCAATCGCGCTGATTCTTCTGCTCTTGAGCATTTCCTATGCGGAAGTGCGCCCAGTATCAGCAAAGAATGTCGTCGTCTTTCAGGAATCCGGCCGCTTTGGCGGATGGCCGGCGAACCATGGCATATGGTCCTGGGGAAATGAAATCCTTGTAGGTTTCGAAGCCGGCTACTTCAAGGAAAGCAGCCGCGGGCATTCGATCGATTACAGTCGCCCCGCGGAACACGTGCTGGCCCGCTCGATGGATGGTGGGGAAACCTGGGCCATCGAGAAGCCGTCGGGACTCAGACCACCTCCGGGCGAAAGGGTAGCCGGTGTGCCCACAGGTGAAGGCGGCAAGCCAATGACCGATTGCCCCGGCGGAATCGATTTCAGCAACCCGAGCTTCGTTCTTACCGCCAGAATGACGAGCATCGATGCGGGACAGTCCCGCTTCTACTACTCGATGGACCGGGGCAGAAACTGGGAAGGTCCATTCCGTCTTCCGGATTTCGGCCAGCCCGGCACCGCAGCACGCACGGACTATCTGATCAATGGCAAAAACGATTTGACCATGTTTCTGACGGTGGCCAAATCGAACGGCAAAGAGGGCCGTGTGATCAGTGCGCGAACCAAAGACGGCGGCAAGACATGGACCATGGTGTCATTCGTAACCCCCGAACCGGAGGGGAACGACTACGCGATCATGCCCTCCTCCGTAAGAATCGATTCAAACACGATCCTGACCGCGGTCCGCTACAGGCAGTTCATCGATCTCTACCGCAGCACTGATGGGGGAGTAAGCTGGGAAAACGCGGGCCGGCCGGCCCCGGCTACCGGCGGTAACCCGCCGGCCATGCTGAAGCTGAATGATGGCCGTCTGGTCCTCGCCTATGGCCATCGCCTGCAGCCGTTCGGGATCCAGGCCCGAATCAGCCCGGATAACGGCAAGACCTGGGGCGAGGCAATCACGCTTCGCAGCGACGGAGGAAGCTGGGATCTCGGCTATCCCCGTATGGTGCAGCGTCCCGACGGCAAGCTGGTAACTGTTTACTACTTCAACACGGACGCCAAGGGCGAGCGTTTCATCGGCGCCACGATCTGGGACCCCGGCCCTAAATAAAACCGCCAATAAAACCGCAAAGGCCGCCAGGACCCGAAGGATAAAATTATTCCTTCGCGGTCCTGGCGGCCTTCGCGGTTCAATCTTTCAGCCACACTTTACTTCTTGATCAGCCAGACCTCGGCAACCTGACATGCCCGGCCGGAGTCTCCGAGTCCGGGTTCCCGGTACCACTTCAGGCTGAGTTGTCCATCCTTGGTCGCCTCAGCCGGAATGTCGAATTCCACCGGCTTGGGGGGGAATTCCTTCTTGAGCAGCGGATGGATTTCGAATTTGTCATCCGCGGTTAAGCGGACCGGGCGCGGTTCGCCCGCATAAACAACCCGCACCTTATATTGCGCGGCAGGATCGAGGTCCGAATACCGCATCTCGAGCGGGGCATCGAACATCGATTCGGCATGGTTCTTCCAGGAGTAGCGCCAGGGCACCTGCTGCCCGCGCCCTCCGCCGCCAAATCCCACAAGCGAGGATTGCCGGAAGTCTGGATCCTGGTCGGATCCCAAGCCGCGCACCAGGTGAGGCTGCTGCGCAAGATTGCCGAGGTCGTCATAAAATCCTCCGGGCCCCGGGTTCGTCCAATTCACAATCTCCTCGATCGCTTTCAGCTGGTCGGCTTCGCTCGTGAGCTTGCGAATCTCGCCAAATTTGTAGACCAGCCAGGGGCGGTTGTTCAGCGGGACATCGATGGCATCCAGGTTCGCGCCGCGACCCACCGCGATTGCTTTGTAGCGAACCACGCTCAGCTGTGCCCGGATGCTCTGGTAGAGAGCCTCCGCCAGCTCGTGTACACGGGCCCGCCAGGCCTGTGAAACAGGGTCGGTCAAAGCCGGATTCAGGGTGGCCTCGGCCTGCGCCATCGCAACCAGCGGACCCACGCGCCTGGCTTCGGCAAGCTGGGACATAGCCTTGTCCTCCAGCCCCGTCTCGTAAATCAGGCGGCTGCGATCGTAGGCATCGTAATAAGCGCGGTAGAGAGCCTGCTGGAAGCGCCAGTTCAGCAGCACCTGCGGTGAGGCGTTGCGCTCGAGCTCCTGGAACTGCTGCAGGGTGACATAAACACCCGGATTCGACAAAAGCGGCCCCTGCCAGTTGCGCTCCAGCGCCATCAGCCCTTGAGCGAAACTTTCAGTATAGCGCTCTCCAATGAAGTAGCGGCTGAATTCGCGCAGTATGTCGAGCACATTGGCCTGCGGATTCCAGCCGAGACCGCTCCAGATAAACTTGTTGACGTCGTCGTTGCAGCCTTCCGAATAGGTCAAAAATCCTATCCCGTAGTCCTGGTTGAGTCGGAAGATCTGCGACTCGGTGACGGGCCGCGGATTGGGTCCCTCGCGGCCTTCGGTAAGAGCGTACGCCGTATCCCAGTCCGGCACCGGGTACTGCGATTGGACGCTGTGCGTGATGTCGGGGTAAAAACGAATCGGGTACTCCTTCGGAGTCTTCTCGCGCAACTCCTTGTAGGTGTCGCGGACTTGAGGGCCGAACACGACACCGGACAGCCACTTCGGCTTCTGCTGCATCAATCCGTAGAACTCGTCCATCCATTCCTTGTTGAACCCCTGCGGCGACATCCACATCTGTGCTTTCGGGTGGTAACGATGAAGGCTTTCCGTTTGCTTTTCGAGCAATGCGAACATGTGTTGCGGCTTCGTATGGCCGGGATCGCCGCCGGGAACGAACACGGCGTCAAGGCGCGGCATCGCCTTGTAGAATTCCGCCCACTCTTTCAGCGCGAACTCGACCGTTTTGGGATCCGAATAATCTTTGTCCATGGCCGGGTACCAGACCCAGACATCAATGCCATACTCGTTGGCGATGCGCGACATCTCTGCGTTCATCTGCATTTTCGGCAAGGGCAAATGAGGGCTTTCGTCCGCGTCGTCCGAGCGGGGAGGTATCAGTTCGATGGCGTTGGTGCCGAAAATGGTCAGGTCACGGATGTACTGATCCCAGATGGCGACGGACCAGGCATCGTACGCGTTGGTCTTCGGCCGATAACCGAGCTGGTGGCCGCGCAAAGGAATCTTAGGGGCGGTGGCGATGCTGAAGTCATCCGGAAGCTGAATGCTCTGCTTGTCCATGCGCAGGGCGCGGAGAAGGTGCCCGACGCCGAAGAGAACACCGCGGCTGTCATTCCCGATAACGAAAACAGCCGGGACCGAACCTGTCTTCTGAATGCGCACGCGGTAGCCCTCGGCGCCTGCCACACCGCGGTCGGCGGACAGAGTTGCAGCGTATTTGCCCCCGAAGGCCTTGAGGGCCGAGGCCGGACCGACGGCGATCACCGGTGTCGACTCGGCCGGCCATGTATTCGAGGTTTGCAAACGGATTTGAGTCCGTTTTTCAACCTCCTCCACAAGCACCATCACCGCCTTTTTTTCCGGACCGGAAAGGTTGGGCGGCGAAACGACGACAGCCTTTCCCAGGTCAAGCGTTGCTGCCAGGCTGGAGGTTGAAAATGCAATAAGTATCAAAGAAAGCAGCGCAATCTGCAGAATAAGTCGCCTCATTTACTCCTCCCACAAAACAAACATTTATAAATTCGGCCCAAGATGTTGCGTTTTAATACCTTCTGTCAAGCCAATTCGATCGAGCCGCCCCTATTTATATGTTCACATGCTCCGGGGGCTTGGCGCGGCAATATAAGCTTTGATCGGGTCACTCCGGACACGGGCATTGATATCAGACACAAGCCCTGCCACAAAGCTTTTCAGCTGTGTCGTCATATAATGACGCCGGAACAGCAAACTCTAATGCCATATTCATTGCATTTCCCGCCGTGCTCGAACCTGCAGGCGGGCGCCGCACATTATTAAAGAGCAAATCGTCTGGGAGAGTTCTTATGTCGAAACGGTTTCTCGCACTCATCGCAGTCCTTGTCCTGGCTTTCAGCATTTTCGGAGCGCCGGAGGCGAAGGTCGTCAAGCATGTAGTGGTGTACAGTGAAGAGGGCCGCTTTGGCGGCTGGCCGGCAAATCACGGCATTTGGTCGTGGGGCAATGAGATCCTGGTTGGATTCAGCGCGGCATATTTCCAGTGGAACGACCAGGACCGCCACCCCTATGACCGTGAAAAAGGGGAGCCCTCTGCCCTCGCCCGCAGCCTCGACGGTGGTGAAACATGGACGATTGAAACTCCGCCAAACCTGCCTCCACTTGCGAAACGGGGCGTGGCGGGCGCCCCTCTCGACGAACCCATGGATTTCGCCAGTCCGGGCTTTGCGATGACCCTTCGATTCACGGAGAGTAATAAAGGTCCCTCACTGCTGCTCTACTCGACCGACAAAGGAAAGAATTGGAAGGGTCCTTTTCAGCTCGCAATCGGTGATCTAGGGATAGCGGCAAGAACCGACTATATTATCAATGGCCGGCACGATGCCATGGTGTTCCTGACCGCTGCAAAATCAAACGGACGCGAGGGAAGGCCTTTCTGCGCCCAGACAACAGACGGGGGCAAAACCTGGAACTTTGTCTCATGGATCGGAGAAGAGCCGAAAGATGGTTTCTCCATCATGAGTTCCACCGTACGGCTATCGAAAACGGATATTCTCACCTCTTTCCGTCATGAGGAAAACTCGCGTAAGGGACCAAACTGGATTGACGCCTACCTTTCGACCGACAACGGCAAGAGCTGGAAATTCCACAGCCGGCCGGGGGAAAACACCGGCGACAAAAGCGGGAATCCTCCCAGCTTGATCCGGTTGAAGGATGGGCGAATCTGTGTGACCTACGGATACCGCTCCGCGCCCTACTCCATCCGCGCCAGGCTCAGCAGCGACAACGGCAAGACCTGGGGGCAGGAAATCATCCTGCGCGACGGCGGTGCCGCCTGGGATGTCGGATATTCGCGTACCGTGCAGCGCCCTGATGGAAAGATTGTGACAGTCTACTACTGGAGCCCCGAACTCAAGAAAGGGCGTACCATCGAGGCCACTATCTGGGACCCGGGCAAATAGCGCCAGGAGGGGGCAACGTTCATGCAATCATCCCGAGGAGTTTTTTGGTGCAGTCTTACCACCGCGGCAGCGACGGCTTCACTGAGCAGCCCGATTCTGGAGAAGGCGCGGATTCCCGTGTTGCCCTATCACAGGCCCGGTTGAATGAGGCATCGAAAATAATGCCCTGGGACATGCCCGATATGAAGTTTGTGCTCGGTGAGCTGGGCTTGCGTGAAAGCTATTGCCGGCCGCCATTTGTGGAACCAAGCGCCGAAAAGAAGGCAGACCTGCGCGCACGGGTCGCCCAATACAAAAAGGCCTGAGGGCGCCCCCTCCCCTTCAGCTGCTGTATCTTTCAAAGGGAGTCTCATAATGCAAATGTCATCGTCAGTAATCAAGCCGATCCGTACAAAGAGCAGATCTATCATCTTGATCGCGTTTTCATTGCTGGTATTGCCAATCGCCTTGACCTCGGCTGGAACCGTCTCGAACATGCCGGCCGGTAAAGAACACACCAACTCGATCGGAATGAAGCTGGTCCGGATTGAAGCAGGCGAATTCATGATGGGGGTCAACAAAACACCCTTGCCTGAATCGACGGTGGGGAGAGTAGGAAACAAGAAGATGGTTGCCAACTGGCGGCTGTCCGGTGATTTCGACGAGGTTCCGGCCCACCGGGTCAAAATCAGCAAGCCATTCTACATGGGTGCCTTCGAAGTCACCAATGCCCAGTATGAACGATTTGACCCCGCCCACCGTAAGCTGCGCGGCAAAGCGGGTTTCTCGAACGAGGACGACGAGGCGGTGGTCTTTGTCAGCTGGCTCGACGCGACGCGATTTTGCCAGTGGCTTGCCAAAAAAGAGGGACTCCCATACCGGCTGCCGACCGAGGCAGAATGGGAGTTTGCAGCCCGGGCTGGAACCACTACTCACTACTCCACCGGTGACTCATTACCCGAGGCTTATCTCAAGAATGCCACCCAGAGCCGGTATCCGCCCGAAAAACCTGTTTCCATGGCAGTCGGAAAAACACCGCCGAACGCTTGGGGGCTCTTCGACGTCCATGGAAACGCGGAGGAATGGGCGTATGACTGGTACGGGCCCTACCAGGAGGGGGATCAGGTCGACCCGGTGGGACGGGCTGACGGTGATTTCCGCGTCACGCGAGGCGGAAGCCACTCCACAGAAGCCTATTACCTGCGTTCGGAAAACCGGATGGGTACCCTACCGGAAGACAATCATGGGTTGCTCGGCCTCCGGGTGGCACTCGGTCCCATCCCCGCTACCAAGCCGCTGCCGGCGGCAACGAAACCATTGAACCAGCTTAATGTGAAGCAGAATGTCCCGGCTGACCTTAAGAAGGCGCCCGATCCGAATAAGCCTTACTTCTTCGGGCCGCGCCGCTACGTCAAGATTCCGCCCAACTCCATCGGACCGATGTTCTCAGAGCACAACCATGATCCGGCGCTGGTCGAGTGCCCCAATGGGGATTTGCTGGCAATCTGGTATACATGCGTCCAGGAACCCGGCCGTGAACTTGGCCTGTTGGCCAGCCGCCTGCGCTACGGCCAGCAGGAGTGGGATGATGCCTCTCCCTTTTGGGATGCACCCGACAGAAACGATCACGCCCCGGCCATGTGGTATGACGGTAAAAAGACCTTGTATCACTTTGTGGGGCTTTCGCCGGCTGCAACTTATATCGGAAACCTGGCTCTCGTGATGCGCACATCCAAGGACAGCGGCGCAACCTGGTCCAAGGGGCAGCTCATTGGCCCGGAGCATGTCGAGCGCCACATGCCGGTGGAATCGGTGTTCCGCACTAAGGAAGGATCCATCGTGCTGGTGTCCGATGCCAATCCGGGATCAACCGTGATCGTCAGCCGGAACAATGGCAAGACCTGGACCGATCCGGGCGGGCGGATCGCCGGAATACACGCTGGGGCCGTTCAACTCAAGGATGGCCGGCTTATGGCGCTCGGACGCGGAGATAATATCGACGGCATGATGCCCAAAAGCCTGTCCGCCGATATGGGCAAGACGTGGACCTACAGCAAGACTCCGTTCCAGGCGGTTCGGAACTTGCAAAGGCCTGTTTTCTTGAGACTTCAGGAAGGGCCGCTTCTCCTCATTTCGTTCAGCGGCGCCCAGACACAGCCGAACAAGGAAGACATGATGATCACGGACGCCTCGGGCAAACAGCGCCCGGTGTCGGGGATCTTTGGCGCGCTCTCTTTCGACGAAGGAGAAACCTGGCCGACCCGAAGGTTGATCAGCGATGACGGGGCTCCCCGCCAGCTGGAGACTACGGACCGTATGACCTTCACCATGAGCGCCAGCAGCGCGGAGACCTTCGGGTATCTGTCCATTTGCCAGGGCGCAAACGGGCTGATCCATCTGATCAGCAGCAAGAATCACTACGTGTTCAACCTTGCCTGGCTCAAGGCTCCGCCGCCGGCTCTACCTTGAGCGAAGCAGCTTCAGCAGGGACCGGCAGGCATACTCTCAGCAGGGGCTAGTCTCGTCCGCTCGAACCTTGAGGACAATTTTGCGAACCGGCCTGGGCGAGGTCAGTGCAAGACACGGCATGTGCGCGTCGTGAGGGAAGAAAACCGCGAACATCCCGGCAGTGACCGTCAGGTAACTTCCGTCCCCGGCAAAAAATGCTATATCTTCCTTTTCCCGGTAGGGCTCCGCAACCGTCAGGTTGGCGACGTGCGTGTGCCCAATGATCTCGATGCCCGATGCCACGTACTGAACATCGATGTAGCGCCGGTGCGCTTCCCACTTCCCGAACTCCCTGGGTCGGGTCTGGAATTCCTGAACAAGCGCAAACAGATCCGAACCCTGCAATTCGAAGCGCCCCACGTCGGCGCGAAGCAGTTGGTCGGTCTGCAACGCCCGTAATGCTGCCTCAATGCGGTCGCCAAGCCGATAATAAAACGAAGCATTCTCAATTCGGTCCAGTATCATGGCACTCCTTTTCTTCCAAGTTGTCGGCCAGCGGCGGACACAGAGGCATGGTTGAGGGTTGTGGTAAAGGTCACGCCTTGCCGGTTTCGCGAATCCCATCGCCGGCCCCGCCAAGATTGGCGAGGCGCATTTCGGAATATTTCCTGGAAAGGATAACCCCGTGCGCGCCGTTGCGGAAAGCGGCCAAGACTGCCGCCTTGGTTCCTTCCGGCGTGCTTTTGCTGTGCCCCGAAGCCGTGGGAATGTCGATATCGATGCCGGGAAGAATCAGTGTCTTGGTACCTGCAGCTCCGTCGATGGCACGCCTGGTTTCGCGCGCCACATAGTCAGCGGAAAACCCTGCGGAGGCGATTTCACCCAATGGCCGCTCCCGGTACTTCATGATTCCGTATTCAAAATTCAACAGGGATTGCGCATCGAGGTCGCCGTAAAGAGTGTTGGCGACATTCCTGCAGTATTGAGCCATCCGCTCCCCGCCGCAGTTGTGGTACATCACCATCTTCAGGAAATCGGAGTATTTGCTGAGCTCCTGCAGATCCTGCTGGGCACGGTAGAAGGGGCTGAAAGAATTGTTATGCCAGATGTGCCACCCCACGACCAGCTCCGGCCGGACCGATTTCACCTTGCGATAAATGGCTTCGTAAACCTCGCGCAGGCTGTCGTGCCAGAACTGCTCCCACGCCAGGATCTCCGGGTACTTCATCGCCGTGCGCAAAAACGTGACATGGTAGCCGTCAACCGGCCGGATGCCGGTCTCGATATTGTTTACGTACTCCTGCAGCCGGGCATAGCCCTCTTTCACACGGCCGAAATCGATGTAGCCCAGCTTCTTTGCCTTCGCTTCGCAGTAGCGGCAGAAGCAGCCCACGCGGCTGGGATCGGCGCTGCCGCCATGGTTGGAGCCGAGCGCATCTCCCAGGGCGCCCTGACGTTCGGACCCCCACATGATGCCGTCGATTTCATAGCTGCGGGCGTAGTCTTCGAATAATCCCAGAAGAAAATTCCGGTGGTAGGGATTGTTCATGCATAACTGCCGGCGGGGACGCCCGTGCAGATCGATTTCCTGCAGCTTCTCGATGCCCGGAAGGTCATTGCGCCATACATCCTCGGTCCAGAGAACCGTCTTCATGCCCCGGCGCTTTGCCTCCGGCAGAACCGCAGCGATAATATCAAGGTCGCCATGGTCCGGCGCGCGAGTGTCTTCAGGCCGTATTCCAGTTTCCCTGTAATACTGGGGATGAACCAGGCCGTAATTGCCGCCGTGAAAATTCAGGTCATACTCCTGCTTTCCGTGGTCGGGCAGTGGTTGGCCCGGCACCTGACGACCGGCAATCCCGCGGCCGTAAGTGAACACGGCGAGAAAAAGCGTGTTGACGGCGCCGAGTTTCTGGAGTTTCTCGCACACCACGGGTACGCCTTCGTCAACAAAGGAAACCGCCCCTACCTGGATTCCCACGGTTTGGCCCGATCCCTTGGGCGAAACCGTCGATTCGTCCTGCGCGCGCAGCGGCTGCATCGCCGCCAGGCCAATGCTGGACAGCAGAAATTCCCTCCGGCCTACATCTTCGATCATTGGCTCCTCCCTTTGCTGAATCTCCCGCACTGCCGGTCGACTCCCGCAGAGCATAACGCCGATCGTTTTTCCCCTCCACAATTAAACTGCGAGAACCGGGAAGAGCAATCCATCGTCTCGCTGTGGCTGTGGCAGTTTGATTTGCAGCGATACATTAGGGTCATGATGCGTATAATGCCTGACGGGATTGATCTTATGGTTTGGCTGATCTATAACCTGCTCTTCACGGCTGCTTTCGTCGCGGCTTTGCCCTACTACCTTTTCCGCATGTGCCGCCGCGGTGGGTATCGGCTCGGTTTTGGGCAACGATTGGGCTGGTATGACAATGCGCTGCGCCTGAGGATAGCCGAGCGACACCGGATTTGGGTCCATGCCGTCAGCGTCGGGGAAGTTTCGGTGGCGCTGCGCTTCATGGACGCCTGGCGCCAGAATCATCCAAACACCGCTTTTGTGCTCAGCACCACAACCTCAACCGCACACGCGCTGGCCGGCCGGTCATTGAACTCCGACGACGTGCTGGTCTATTTTCCAGTCGATTTTCCGCCAGTGCTCCGCCGTGTGATCCACATGATCGGTCCGCGGATGCTTGTCCTGACGGAAGGTGAGTGGTGGCCGAACCTGATCCGGATGATCCGCTCGCGTGCCATTCCTATTCTGTTGATCAATGGCCGGATGTCACAGAATTCCTTTCGCGGCTATCGTCGCCTGCGCTGGTTCTTTTCGAGGGTGTTGCGGATGGTCGATCTGATCTGCGTTCAAAGCCGCCAGGACGCGGACCGGCTGCTCAGCCTGGGTGCGGATCCCGCCAGCGTGCATATAACGGGAAGCGCAAAATACGACGCGGCGCGGCAGGACGCTGATAGCCTGAGGAAGGCAGTAGAAATTCTGGAGGCAGCAGGGATGGCATCGACCGACACGTTTCTGCTCGGCGGCTCCACCTGGCCCGGCGAAGAAACGGTCCTCCTCGAAGCCTACCAGAGATTCAAGACCATCTACCCGGAACTCCGCTTAATTCTTGTGCCGCGCCACGCCGAACGGCGCAACGAGATAATGACGGAAATTCTTTCCCGCGGACTTCGGGTTGCGCAGCGCAGCCGCATGCACGATGCGGCGAGACCGCTCGAACCACCGGATGTACTGTTGATCGATACTACCGGCGAGCTTAGGCATCTCTTTGCCGTCGCATCGGTCATCTTCATGGGAAAGAGTCTGGCCACGCATGGCGGTCAGAACATCATTGAGCCGGCAGCCTGCGGCAAACCGATCATCATCGGGCCGAACAACGAAAACTTCACGGAGGTGGTCAACGATTTCCTGGCAGCCAACGCGGTTATCCAGGTCTCCGACGCTTCGGCCCTTTTCGAGAGTTTGAGCCAGCTGCTCGCTGACCCATCCAGACGCAATAAGTATGGAGAGTGCGCGGCCGCATTAGTTGAGGAAAAGCGCGGAAGCCTGGAAAAAACTCTGAAACTGGCGGCCGGAATCAGGCTGTCAAAGCCGGTTGATTGACAACCTTCTGAATCCAGCCTTTATCTGCCGCCGGGGCGGCTTTTTGCCTTTGATTCCGAAGCTGAATGATGCTGACGGCAGGCGCCGCACTGCATGCTGAGGGTGCTGCAGTACGGCGTTGCGCTTTTACTCCTTGGCCCCGGCCTTTTCGAGTGCCGCCTTTAGGTAAGGGATATCACGCGCGTGCTTCAGTGGGGTCGCACCTTTTGCATCCTTGGTGCCCGGATTCGCCCCCGCCTGCAGAAGAAGTTCCGCAGTTTCGGCATCCCCGAAATCGAGGGTGGTTGCATACAGAAGCGGGGTGAAGCCAAACCGGTCGATTGCATCCACTTTGGCCCCGGCATTCAATAGAATATTCGCAATGTCACCATGGTGGGCAATCACTGACCAATGGAGCGGAGTCATGGAATCCGCGTCCTTCACATTCACGTCCACCCCAGCCGCGAGGAGGGTTTTTACGGTGCCGGCATTACCCATGGAAACGGCGCAATTCACGGGCAGGATCGGAGACATCCCGAGCAGGTTCATGGCTCGATGGGGATCGGCACCCTTGGCCAGAAGCATAGCCAGGATTTCCTTGTCTCCCGCGAATGAAGCCAAAAACAAAGGCGACGCGTTAAAGACCACATCTTTGCCAGAGTTCACCTCCGCGCCGTTGTCCAGCAGAAGCCTGACCGAGGCAGCAGTACCGGTGTAGGTTGAAGCGATCATCAATGCGGTAAATCCGGTTTTGGCTTTGGCGCGGACATCGGCACCGCGGTCGATCAACAGCTTCACCTTCTCCGGATCCATCGCAGCCATCATGAGCAGGGTGGTTCCCTCAGGAGTACTGACGTTGGGGTCCAATCCGGAATCCAGCAGCGCCCGCAGCTCCGCTGCCGTACCGAACAATGCCGTCTCCATCCAAGGTTTCAGTCCTTTGGGTTCAAGCTCCGTAACCGGTTGCGGAGCTGCCGGCTGTGCTGATCTGGGAAGAGTCAGCATGAACGCCATGGCGGCCCAGCAGGCCGCATCCATGGAAATAAACTGATCATGACCGTAGGGAAAGCCGGCATCAACATACGCTGGGCTTATGGGAGCCGGCGAAACCTGGCGTGTTGGAACGCGCCACACGCCCTTTTCATCCTGGGTTGACAGCAGAGATCGGATGCCCTTTTGCCAGGCCGGATCGGTTACCGGCACTCCACCTCCAACATGGAGCGCAACGAGCGCCGCACCAGTTGAATAGGCATCCGGCTGCAAATGAGGCAATTGCGCCCAGCCGCCATCGGCACGCTGGAGAGCGAGGAGTTCGCGGGCCGCACGCGCGCACTCTTCGGAAGTTGCTCCTGCGTAGTGAAGGCCAAAGAGGCGGTAAATGAAATCCTCGGTGTCACGAGGCTTCGCGCCGAGCAGCCAGTTTTTGGCGCGGGACTGACGCTCCGCAACCTCCTGATGCAACTGAGACGGCGCGGCTATCTGGATAGCGCGCAATGCCACGGCGGTGGCGGCAAACAGGCTGTACGACTGTGGCGGACGCGAATCGAAGGTTGGCCAGTGCCCGTCGGCCTTCTGCCAATTGGCGATCCGGCGGGCATAAACCGCTGTCACCAGGTTGGGCCGGACCCCCGCTGCGTGAGCTGAGATAAGGGCCCAACCATCGGATACCGCCGGATCGATGATCATCGGATCCTGTACCGCCTGGTCGATGGAGGTGAAGTCAGGGGATTTCTTGAATCCGTCGCCCACCAGCTCTTTGGCCAGGGCCTCATTCACCGATATTCCCCGTTCGCGGGCTGCCTGGAAGGTCAACAACGGCATGGCATGGTTGTGGCACGAAAAGCAGACCACAGCTTTGGAGAATCCCTCAGCCCCCTTCTGGATTGTTGCGATCGATCGCTCCGCCGCCGAGCGGATTTCGGCGGGCGGGTGCGTCTGGGCCTGCAACGCGGGGAGGAAAAGCAAAACTGCGAAGGCCAGCCGCATAGATACTCCTTGAAGATCGAGTTTTAACCGTTGATTTGCCCGAGACAGCAAATTGGATTACCGGAATATATACCCGCCAAGCCATGATTACAATATTGAAATTACTTTTCATTTCTATATTCTTGGATCTGGCCCCGGATCCCGGGCGGAAAGTCGGCTGATCATGGGGCAATTCCGGGTATGACGGTCCATGATCTTGCGGACGATTTGAGATGGGATCTGGCTTCCGGCTGGTTGCTCTATCTGTATTCCTAAGAGATCAGAAGTCTCTTATAGACCTCCGGCCCCCCAGCGACATAAAATCTCACGAATCCTGTAAAATTGGCCGATCAGGTTCTGAGAAAAATCCGGAGGTGCCAGCAGATTTCCAGGTGGGTGAGTTTCTGCATCGGGAACCCTTGAGGGAGTGGCCGGGATGAAAGAATGGATACGTTCCTTCATAGCGGGGCTGTCAAGGTGGAAGCTTTACATTGGACGTGCGATGGACAAGATCCCGCCACGGTCTATCGTTCTCTTTCCTCTCAGGCCCAACATCCTCCCTTGTGGGCTCGCCGGCCTGGTCGCGATTCAAGGACCGGAAGCGACTTCGAGCCGAAGTCTGGATGATCTCATTGCAGCTTTTGAATCCGAGGATCCATTTGCCCCCGAAGCGCTCGTGAGGATAGAAAGCAGTCTGCTGGCGCTGAAGCAGGATGCGAGATATCAATTTGCCCTGCATCAAAAAGGCGGTATCGAAAACCTCAATATGCATGCGCGCCGCCTGAAGACGTTGCTTGCCGCCGGGGAGGCCGCGCTCGATTCCGGTCCCCCGCTCTCCAGCGGGGAAGTTGAGGAAATTTCCGGCCGTCTCTTGCGATTGAAAGACATTCTCTGGGGCCTGGAAGAGGACCTGCTCAAGAACCAGGGCAAAATCCTGGATCTCAGCGGGAGCGAATGCCTGAGTTCTCTTCCGGCATTTCAGTCTTACCAGCGGCTCAACCTGCTGCTCAATACCATTGACCGGCTGGAAGTGCGCGGCCGGGATTCTGCCGGCGTGGAGATGGTGCTGAAATATAAGAATCCGGAAGCGCAGGCAAAGGCCTTGGACGAGCTCAAGGGTGCCGAGCTCTACCCTGAAATGCTGGACCGGGAGGCTCCGGGAGATCTGATCCATCGATCGATTCGCCGCCTGGAGGATTCGATCGCATTCACCTGGAAGACAGCTTCGGTTGCGGGTGAACTGGGAAAGAATTGCCGGGAACTGCGCGAGACGATCCGAGCCGATGCCGTTCTTCACAAATTGGCATCAGCCGGCCCGATTGCCGCCGTCTGTTTCGGTCACACGCGCTGGGCTTCGGTCGGCGCCATCAACGTCTCGAATTGCCACCCCGTAAATAACCACGCCATTCGGGAGCAGGACGCGACGGAGAATTCCCTGCTCTCATTTCCAAAATATGGGACCGGGCCCTGGACGATCGAAGCGGCGCTTAACGGCGACATCGATAATTATGCGATCCTGCAGGCAGAGTTGGAGTCGGAGGGTGTGCGCATGAGTCCCTTGGTTACAACCGACACCAAGGTGATTCCTCTTCAGGTTGAAAAGCATCTCCGCCAGGGATTGGATCTACGTGAATCATTCCGTCGCTCGGTATGCGAATTTGAGGGGTCGCATGCCATTGCGATGCGCAGCAATCTGGAACCCGGCCGCACCTACCTGGCTCTGCGCGGCAGCGGCCAGGCACTTTTTGTCGGCCTCGCACCGAACCACCATATTTTCGCTTCCGAGGTCTACGGCCTGGTTGAGGAAACACCCGAGTTCATCGCCCTGGACGGCGAGAGTGAGCGTATTCCCGGAGATCCATCCACCCGGGGCCAGATCTTCATCCTGCGCGATGACCAGCCGCGCCTCCAGGGCATCGAAGCACTGCACTACGACGGATTTCCGCTGAAGATTCCTCCCACGTCCATGCGCCGCGCGGAAATCACCACGCGGGATATTGACCGCGGCATTTACCCTCACTTCCTGCTCAAGGAGATCCACGATGCACCTCTCTCCATCCGCAAGACGCTTCGAGGCAAATATTTGAACATCGAGCGTGATGGGCACAACTCGGTCCGATTCAACCTTGGAACGGAGGTCGTTCCCGGACGCATACGAGAGGGGCTTGTGTGCGGCGAAATCCGCCGCATCTATGTTATCGGGCAGGGAACCGCTGCGGTTGCCGGGTCCGCGATTGCAGAAGCTCTAAGCATCTACCTGCGCGGAGCGCCGATTCAGATCCAGGCCCGCAAGGCCTCAGAACTCAGCGGATATGCGACACCGGCAGAGCTCAAGGATGCATTGGTTATTGCCGTTACGCAGTCCGGCACGACCACGGACACCAACCGGGCGGTGACTATGGCCCGGGAGGCGGGCGCACACGTGCTGGCAATAGTAAACCGGCGGCAGTCCGACATCACCAGCCGGGCCCACGGTATCTTTTACACAAGCGACGGGCGCGATATCGAAATGTCGGTGGCATCGACCAAAGCCTTTTATGCCCAGATTGTGGCAGGCTTCGTTCTCGCTCTGTTTTTTGCGCAGATACTCCGCACGTTGCCCGATGATCGTATCGCCGGCGAACTCGCGGCGCTCCGGCGAGCTCCGCACCTCATGGATGGCGTCATCGAGCGGCGTGAGCATCTGCAGCAGGCCGCGTGGGAACTTGCACGCGGAAAGAAGTACTGGGCGGTGGTTGGCAACGGTGCCAACAAAGTGGCCGCCGACGAGGTGCGGATCAAACTAAGCGAGCTCTGCTACAAAACCATTTCATCGGATATCATTGAAGACAAGAAACACATCGATCTGTCCGCCGAACCGCTGATTCTTGTTCTCGCGGCTGGTTGCCCTGAAATCGTAACCGGTGACATCGTCAAGGATGTCGCGATCTTCAAGGCCCACGACGCGCGAGTCATCGTTGTCGCCGATGAAGGGGAAGATCGTTTCAACTCTGTCGCCGACCATGTTTTTGCGGTTCCAAGGGCTCCCTTTCCGGTTTCCGTTATTCTCAACACCCTCGCGGGCCACATTTTTGGCTATTACGCAGCACTCACCCTGGATGAGCAGGCGGGGAGATTCCGCAATTTCCGGAGCCGGATCGCGGAAATCCTCGCAGGGCATCGGGTCCATGGCTACTCTTCATACGAGAGTGTCCAAGAACGCGAAATGAAACGGGTTGCGGAAGAAGTATCAAGCCTCATGGCCGACTGGCGCACCAAAGGACACCTGGCCAGCCTGAACAGTGAAACAGCAGCCGACCTGATGCTGCTCCTCAAATATGCCTCGGGGAAATTACCCCTGGAAGACTTTCGGGAGGACTTCAGCGGACGTGCTCAAGGCACGCCGCTGGACGCCCTGCTTCATTGTCTTGGGAGGGCGATTGACGAACTCGGCCGCCCCATCGATGCCATCCGGCATCAGGCAAAGACTGTCACCGTGGGAACGAGCCGGAAGGCCGATACGCCACGCGGTGTACTGTTCGATCAGCTTTTTGCGCTCGGTTTCACGGCCGAAAATCTGAGAGCGCGAGAGGTTCTCTCACTCAAACGGATTCAGGCGGCAATTGCCGCTCTGCGCGGTTATACCCTGTATCGGATTCAAGGACTGGAAGAGGATGGCGCTCCATCGGATTCCTCCACAATCTCCATCGAGCGCCGCAGCGGAACCTCCGAAACCATGACCTCACGAGTCGACAAGGGAGGCCCGCTCGTTGGGACCAAGCGGACCATCGTCAGAACCGGCGAAATATTCGCAGGGGCGGGCCGTTCGGATGGCGCTCCGATTGTCATTGTGCCACTCCTCGGCGCGCACATCGCGGTGGAGCAGCTTCTGCTCCTTCATGTGGCTTTCCGGGAAGACCTTTCAGCCGCCGCGAAAAAGGAGATCATTGGAGTGAAAGCGAGCGACATCAGGAACCTGTTGAACGAAAGCAACCTGCCGTGGTCTGACGATTACCTCGAGGCGATGCCGATAGCAACGCTCCTCGGAGAGGCGCCCGAGGTGACTGCCGAGGCGATCCGGCATTCCATGAATGTCAGCTCATAATCCATCGTGGGCACTGGCCACAGGTCGGGGCATTAGCTTCGGATATCAGCAAAGCGAGAAAACCCTATGGGACGACTCTTCGGCACTGACGGCGTGCGCGGCGTCGCCAACACCTATCCGATGACGGCGGAGATGGCCATGAAGATCGGCATGGCAGTCGCGAGGCGCTGCCGACGGGAAACGATTGCCTCGCGCGTTGTCGTCGGCCGTGACACCCGGCTCTCGGGCGGCATGATCGAGAGCGCGCTCGTCGCGGGTCTTTGCGCCATGGGGACGGATGCGCTGGTCGTCGGCACCATGCCCACGCCGGGCGTGGCGTTCCTGACCGTGGACATGCGCGCCGATGCAGGTGTCGTCATATCGGCCTCACACAATCCATACGAGGATAACGGCATCAAGATCTTTTCACGCTCCGGTTACAAACTTCCGGACGAGACTGAAGATGAAATCGAAGCCATGATAGCATCCAACGGCCTCGCCGCGGAGAGTGTGCCACCAGAGGACATCGGCGGCGTTCATCGGATCGACGATGCCGCCGGCCGCTACTGCGTCTTTCTCAAGCGGACTTTCCCGCGCGGCCTGAGTCTTTCAGGAATGAAGATCGTGCTCGACTGCGCCAACGGCGCTACCCACTGTGTCGCACCGGGCGTATTTTGCGAACTCGGCGCCGACGTGTCGGCCTGCTTCGTCCAGCCCAACGGCCGGAATATCAACCTTGAATGCGGTTCGCAGCACACAGAGGCACTGGCCCGTGAAGTTGTGAATCAACGGGCTGACCTCGGATTCGCCTTCGACGGGGATGGCGACCGCGTCATTGCTGTGGACGAAACCGGCCGCCGGCTGACAGGAGACCAGATCCTGCTTATCTGCGCCCGCGCTTTGCTGCGGGAAGGAAAGCTGCGCAATGGCCTCGTGGTTACCACGGTCATGAGCAATCTCGGTTTCAAGACTGCACTTCGCGAGTCAGGCATTATCCACGTCGAAGCCAAAGTGGGAGACAGGTATGTCCTGGAAGAAATGATAGCCCGGGGCGCGGTGGTGGGCGGCGAGGATTCGGGTCACATGATTTTTCTCGAACACCACACCACAGGCGATGGAGTCCTCTCCGCGCTCCAGCTCCTCGCCGTCATGCGACAGCAAGGGAAGAAATTGTCAGAACTCAACTCGATGCAGATATTCCCGCAGGAAATCGTCAATGTCCCGGTGCGGTCCAAGCCGGCCCTGGAATCCGTGCCGGAAATTGCGGCAATGATCCGGGAGGCAGAAGAAATGCTGGGGCAAAGCGGGAGGGTTGTTGTCCGTTATTCAGGGACGCAGGCTTTGTGCCGCGTTATGGTCGAGGGGCCTACCGCGGAAGAGACATCACGGTGGTGCTGCAGGATTGCCGAGGTTGTCGGGGCGAAGCTCGGCTGAAGCCATCCCCCAGCAGACCTGCGGAGTTCGATGATCGGGTTCGATTCTTCATTACTTGGGATGCCTATGGACTCTCGATTGGAAGCTCTGAAGGCCAAGGGTGTACGGATTCATAACCCCGACAGCATTGAGCTCGGGCCTGAAGTGAATCCTGAATCGATCGCCCCCGGAACCGTGATTCATGCGGGCTGCCGCATTCGCGGAAAAAGCACGGTCATTTTGGAGGGCGCTCGGCTGGGGGAGGAGAGCCCTGTCACGATCGAGGATTGCCAGGTCGGCCCGCATGTCGAACTTAAGGGGGGATATTGCCGTAAATCAACCTTCTTGGATAGGGCGAATATAAGTTCCGGCGCCCATGTGCGGGAAGCCTGCCTTTTGGAGGAGGAGGCCAACGGCGCTCATTCGATCGGGATCAAGCAGACGATTCTCCTGCCCTACGTAACCTTGGGAAGCCTGATCAACTTTTGTGATGTTCTCATGGCAGGCGGGACCCATCGGCGCAACCACAGCGAAGTGGGCAGCTCCTACATTCACTTCAACTTTACGCCCAACCAGGATAAAGCCACCCCGTCGCTCATCGGGGATGTGCCGAGAGGTGTGATGCTGCACGAACCGGCAATCTTTCTGGGCGGCCAGGGCGGACTGGTGGGCCCATCAGTGATTGGATACGGATCTGTGATTGCAGCTGGAGTCATCTGCCGGGGGGATATCGGTGAGGGAAAGCTGGTTTTCGGCGACGCCCAGGAACGCAAGGAAGTTGACTACAAGCCCGGCGTGTATTTCGAGATCTCAAAAAAGGTGCGCAAAAACCTCCACTATATCGGGAATCTGGTGGCGCTCCGTCAGTGGTACCTGGACGTGCGAAGCTGCTTCTTTGCCGGCGATGCACTTTCGCAATCTCTTTACGCCGGAGCCGTGGCCAAAATAGAAATGGCGCTCGACGAACGTATCACGCGTCTTCGAGGATTGTCTGAAAACATGCCGGCCTCGATCCGAGCCTGCCAGGCAATGCCGGGCGGCAAAGCTTCGCCGCGCCTCATCGCACAGAAAGAGGAGTTCCACCAGATGTGGGGTGATGTCGAAGAAGAGCTTTGCGCAGCACGCGAATATACCGGCGAGGAACGCGCTCGGGAAAGCTTCCTGACGCAATTCGAAAAATGTGCCGGTTCAAACTATATCGATTCGATCCGACAGCTGAACGAATTGCAGCGGACTGCCGGATCCGCCTGGCTTCAGGGGATTGTCGATTCTGTGATGCATCGCGCGCTGGAATTACTCCCAAGCTTCTGAATATCCCTATCTCCGTCTTCCCTCTTGGTCCTGGACTTGGACGTGGACCTAGTCCTGGACCTGGACATTTTTGGCAAGAATGCCTTCTAAAAGCACATATTCTGCCCGTTCTTTTTGAACGTCCTCCCATACTTGAGCAAGGTTCAACACCGTCCACGTCCAGGTCCACGTCCAGGTCTACGATTGGAATTGTGCGGCTGCTGATTTGCAGCTTGCGCCATCAGGCCGACCGATGCTACAAAGCATTCATCGCCCGCTCTTCCTCTAGGCGTGTCGTTGGGAGGAGCTGTGAAAAAATCTGGTGTAAAAGCTTCTGCATCCGTTGCCATCGCTTTAGCCTTGAGTCTCTCGTTCTTCTCATTTTCCCAATCCCAGAGCCAGTCGGGCTATATCGTCTTCTCTGCCGATGGAATCACGCCCATGCCCGTCGCAGCGGCGCTCTTCTCCTTCACCAACGATGCCGGGGTGCTTTCGAGCCAAATCGGAGTTGGCGCCGTCGAACCCACCACCTCCGGGCGACTCTTCATCGACCGGACTGGAACCGAAACCTGGATTACCCTCGTCAACTCCTCCGTGACAGCCGCCTCCGTTACCCTGACGTTGCATGACTCTTCCGGAAACCAGGTAGGCCAGAACATCCTCACCCTCGATGCCGGCCGCCAGCTCGCAGGCTTCATCCAGGATGTTTTCAATGGCCTCGCCCAGGGTTTCACCGGCAGCCTCACTTTCACAAGCAGCCAGAAACTCGCCGCCCTGTCCGTGCGACAGAGCCGCAATGCCCAGAACGAAACTCTCTACTTTGCCCTGCCGGCCGTCGACCTGACCCAAACCGTCGCTGACAGCACTCTCGTCTTTCCCCATATGTCGGTCGGGGCGGGCTACACCACCCAACTCCTCCTGATCAACCGCTCTTCACAGCCCACAAGAGGAAAGATCCGCGTCTACGGCGATTCCGGCAGCACCCTGGCCGTGAACATGGGAGGGATCGAGTCCTTTGAGTTCAGTTACGAGATCGCAGCGAACGGGACCTACCGGGCCGAACTCGACAGGACTGGAGACCTCCGCTCCGGTTATGTCGTCGTGGCCGCCGATTCCGGGAATGTCGTCCCGGGCGGAAATGCCGTTTTCCGATATTCGGTGTCGAGCATCCCCGTATCGGAAACCTTCGTGCCCGCTACCCAGGGAACCACCTCCGCCCGTCTCTTCGTCGACAACGCCGGAGGCTACACCAGCGTCGTGCTTGCCAACCTGGGGAATATTGCTTCAAGCCTGACCTTCACCCTCCTCGACCGCACCGGAGTCACCCAAGACACCGTCTCCCGCCAGGTGCCGGCCGGCGGGCGGCTTTCCTTCTTTGCCCATGAACTCTTTCCCGCCATGAGCAGCCGCTTCACCGGAATGATCGAAATCAGCAGCACGACAGCCATAGCGCCACTCACGCTGAGGCTGACTCTCAACGATCGCGGAGATCAGATCTACACCTCCCTGCCCGTGGCCGATCTCCTCCATCCGCCGGCCGCGACTGTCGCCGTGGTTCCCATCATCGCCTCTGGCGGGAATGTAACCACGCAGCTGATCCTCCTCAACAGCGACAAAACCAGAAGAGCTACCGGCAGATTCAGCTTCCGCAAAGCTGATTCCAGTCCCTTCTCCACGCAACTGGGCAACCGATCCGGCAGTGAGTTTTCCTACAATGTCTCGCCGGGGGGCGGAATTCAGTTCTTCCCCGGAAACACCGCACGGCTCGCAAGCCTCGCTCTGGTGAATCCGGAAACAAACCAGATCACCCAGGAAATCGCCGTCAACGAAGGAAACACTATCAGGGCCAGCCTCCTGGCTCTGGATGAAACCGGACGGCCGCGGGACGATTTCGCCTTTACCTACACCAGTCTCGATACCTCGGTCGCTACCATCGACACCCATGGCTATATCACCGGCATTAAAGCCGGTTTCTCCACCGTGACGATCTCCGCCGGCACTGTGGTGACGACCGGCACCATTACCGTCGTCTCGATCCTCTCCGGGCTGCCAGGCTATGAGATCACCGGAGTGGCCCAGGACCTCTCCCAACGTCTCTACCTCGCCGCCACCCAGAGCCACGCCATCCTTCAGACCCAGAGTTTCAGCCAGGCAGCGGATGTCTATGCCGGTATCAGGGGAACGCCCGGACTGATAAACGATGTGCGGCTGCAATCGCAGTTTCGCAACCCCGCTTTCCTCGCCTATGACCAGGCCCGTGGAACCCTTTATGTCAGTGACAGCGCCAACAACGTCATCCGCAGGGTGCAACCCGGACCGGGCGGCAGGGTCGACACCCTCGCCGGTACAGGATCGCCGGGCAGTAACGATGGCGCCGCCGGCACCGCGACCTTCAACTCGCCCCAGGGCATCGCCCTCGACAACCGCGGCTACCTCTGGGTCGTAGACAGCGGCAACCACACCATTCGCAGAATCAACCTGACGGCAGGCACGGTCGATACCATCGCAGGAAGCGCAGGAAACGCCGGTTGGCAGGACGGCACCGGTACGGCGGCAAGGTTCTATTCCCCGGCAGGAATCGCCCTGGAAACCGAACCGTTGGCCCAGCAGCTGGATCGCGAAAGACGAGGCGATCCTCCGCCGCCGGTCAGCATGATTGTTGCCGATAGCGGCAACGGTCTCATCCGTCGGGTGAAAGAAGACGGCACGGTGGCAACAGTTCAGGCCAATGTGACTTCCTCTGCTCCCGATGAAAAAGCCTCAGCCGGTGCCGGCACGAAAGGAAAAGGCAGGCTGCGTCCTCGCTTCAAGTCCCCGCAGGCAGTAGCAGCCGATCCCTTCGGCAATATTTATGTTTCAGAGCCGGGCTTAAGGCGCATCCAGACCATCCTCCAGAACGGCGACATCGTCTCCGCCGCAGAATCTAAAACCTTTGCAGCCCCAAAAGGAATGGTAGTTACGCAGGGCGGGAAAGTGGTAGTCGCCGACAGCACCAGCCTCGCCCGGCAATTAAGCTACGGCGAACCGCAGATCACAAGCATCAGTCCGGACAAGATCAGCGTCAGGGGTGGAGAGACCGTTACTATAACCGGCAAGAACTTCGGGCCAGATACGTTGATAATCATTGGAAGTGTGATTATCACCAATATCCAATCCTGGAATACGAATACCCTGGTATTTACAGCCCCTTCATTGCCCAGCGGTTTGACGACTGTCACTGCGCAAAACCGCGCAGGTTTATTCCAGAGATCATTCCTGGTTGAACCGGTTCCTTTAAATCAGCTACCTGTGGGCTATATCACGACGGTTGCCGGGGGAAGCACATTTGCAGGTGACGGCTCACTGGCTACCAACGCGTTACTATCAGAGATCGTCAGTACCGCATTTGACTCTGAAGGTAGCCTTCTGATAGCCGACGCAGGAAACCACAGGGTAAGGAAAGTCTCCAGGACTACAGGAATCATAACGATGATCGCGGGAACGGGTGAGGCGGGTTTCTCGGGTGATAACGGGCCCGCGACGGCGGCCCAGCTAAATTACCCGAGCTTCATTACTGTCGACGCTGCAGGAAACTTACTTATATCCGACGCGGGCAATTATCGTGTCCGAATGGTGTCAGCGACTACCGGGATAATCGCAACTATAGCCGGAAATGGCACCTGGGGATTCTCAGGTGACAATGGCCCGGCCACAGATGCGGCGCTACACCCCACCTCCATTGCTTTGGACTCCGCTGGAAATCTTTTTATATCAGATGATAGTTATAACCGGATTCGAAAAGTGTCTGCAAAAACCGGAATTATTACAACTATCGCAGGGAAATCAAGCGTTCCTGGATTTTCAGGTGACAATGGCCCGGCAACCGCGGCTCAACTTTATTGGCCGGGTGGGATCGCGCTGGATAGCGCTGGAAACCTCTTCATCTCGGACACGGGCAATTATCGGATTCGAAAAGTGTCCGCAGCTACGGGGATTATCACAACTGTAGCCGGAATCGGGAGTCCGGGGTTTTCAGGCGACAATGGGCCAGCCATCACCGCCAGGTTCAATGGCGTAGGTAATATATCTGTTGATTATGCCGGAAACCTCTTTATCGCAGATTCCGGCAATCAACGCATTCGAAAGGCATCTGCGGCAACGGGCATTATCATAACGGTGGCGGGCACAGGGATTTCGGGTTATTCAGGTGACAACGGGGCGGCAACACAAGCTGCGCTTAACCAACCGGGGGGAGTTGCCGTCGATTCTGCTGGAAACCAGCTTATCGCGGATACAAGCAACAATCGAATTAGAAAAATTGAAGGGTCGACGGGCATTATCACCACGGTGGCGGGAATCGGAAATTCCGCTTATTTAGGAGACAACGGACCGGCGACGGCGGCCCGGTTTAAGTACCCAATGAGAGTTGCAATCGACCCTGCCGGATACCTCCTGATAGCCGATTGGTACGATTGTCGGATCCGAAAAGTATCTTTAAGCACAGGAGTTATCACAACGGTTGCCGGAAACGGCGAATGGAAATATTCTGGCGATAACGGGCTGGCAACGGCCACAGCGCTTAATCAGCCTTTCGATGTTACGCCGGACCTGGCGGGGAATGTATTGATTGCGGACACCGGCAGTAATCGCATTCGTAAGGTGTCCGCGACAACCGGGATTATCACCACAATAGCAGGAACAGGCGTCTCGGGATATTCGGGTGACAATGGGCCCGCGGCGGCGGCAATGTTGAATCAGCCAGAAGGCGTCGCAGTGGATTCTGCCGGAAATATCCTGATTGCCGAGTATCGCAACAACCGGATTCGCAGGGTGTCAGCGATCAGCGGCATCATCTCAACGCTTGCTGGTACCGGCACTGCCGGATATTCGGGTGACAACGGGCAAGCAACAGCAGCAATGTTGAATCAACCAACAGCCGTCGTCGTCGACGCTGTTGGAAATATATTGATTGCCGATTCTGGCAATTGTCGGATTCGGAGAGTATCAGCCACAACTGGAGTTATATCAACGATCGCAGGAATCGACGGCTGTGGCTATTCGGGTGATGCCGGACCAGCCATTGCCGCCAAGCTCAATTTCCCCTTGGGCCTCGATCTGGACCTTGCAGGAAACCTCTTCGTTTCCGACACATGGAATAATCGGATTCGAAAGGTTTCGGCGGCCACAGCATTGATTACGACCGTAGCAGGAACCGGAAACATTGGCTATTCAGGCGACAACGGCCCGGCGGCCGCAGCAAGGCTTAATAACCCCAGCGCTGTTGCGGTTGATGCGCAGGGTAATGTTTATATCGTCGATCGCGAAAACCGCAGAATCAGGGCCATCCGGGGTCCACTGCCTTGATCCGCTTCAAAGCCGGATGCCCGCCTTAATGCAGGCGATTCCATCGACTATGCCCGAGTCTTTTATATCCTGTCGTCTCCTCCGCCGGATTCGCTGAAGCCGTCGGTTGATCACTCAAAACCTGCTGGGGAACAACCACATTGGTCGTCAGGATTGCATAATCGACCTGCAACCGGTCGGAAGCGCTTCCTGCCTCCGAAAAAAACTGGAGGCCGACCCGGCCGCTGCTGTGGGATGTATCGCTCCCCTGCCAGACAACCACGTCATTAATGAAAAACCAGAGACTGGAGCCTTTTGCGATCACCCGCAGCTTGTTGGCGACGGCGCCGGCTTTGATCGCCGAGTGCGCTGTCAGCGCCTTTAGATTCGTGGAAGTTCCATTCACGTTTTTCCAGACGGAATAAGTTCCATCGCCGTAATATTGGAAAAAATAGCCGCTCGCCGGATCCCCTTGTGTAAGGTTCCCCGATACTCGGATCGCGAGGCCGGCTGCATTCCAGTACTGGTTCGATTCCGCCTCCTGGTGGATCATGCTTGCGCTGTAATCCAGGTCGGAAAACTGGGTGTTGTAGGTGGAAGTGCCATACTTGTCCGCCAGGCCGGTGCCGTCGGCCTGATAGTAAGAACGGAAAACTATCCAGCTCCCGCTGTCCTGCATCCAATTGGGAGCGGTCGTGCCCGTAAACTGTTCGTTGAAACCGGTGCTGGAAATAGTTCCCGCGGTAAATGACATGGCGTCACTCCAGGGGCCATAGCCATAATCATTGTAAGTCTGGATCCACCACTGGCAGCCCCCGGCAGAAACGGCAGTGGCCGGTGTTACCGAGCAGGTGCCGGTTCCGGAGGCGCAGCCGGCTTCAGAGGCCGTGTACCATTTCAAAACCCGGTTGGCCACATCGGTATCGTCCACCGAGAGGTAATACCAGGTTGAGGTTGGGACCGCGTTCCAGGTATAGGTTGGAGTTGTGGTCGAAATACTTCCATTCGGAGAGATCAGGACCGCCTTGCCGGGCGCGCCACCGGTCTGGATGTTGAACACCATACCGTCGCTCCAGGGACCATAGCCGGATTCGTTCCAGGTTTGGACCCACCATTGGCCACTTCCGGATGCTAGGGTCACGGAAGGCGTCACGGCACAGGTGCCGGATCCGGAACTGCAGCCCACGTCCGCGGCTTTGTACCACTGGTTGATTTTTGCCTGGGTTCCCGAATCATCCACCCACAACAGATACCAGGTTGCGTTTGCCACAGCATTCCAGGTAAACCTTGGGCTCGTACCCGAAGTATTTCCGCTCGGAGAAATCAGAACTGCCTTGCCGGGCAGGCCGCCAGGCTGGACGCTAAACACCATGCCGTCGCTCCAGGGACCGTAGCCGGATTCATTCCAGGTTTGAATCCACCATTGCCCATTTCCGGAGGCGAGGGAAACAGACGGTGTCACGGCACATGTGCCGGTTCCCGAACCGCACCCCGCATCGGCGGCTTTGTACCACTGGTTGATCTTTGCCTGGGTTCCGGAATCATTCACCCACAGCAGGTACCAGGTCGCTGAAGACACCGCACTCCAGGTGTAGGTCGGGTTCGAAGTGGAAATTGAACCAGTCGGCGACAAAAGAGTTGCCTTGGAGGGAGCGCCCAGGGTAACAGCAAAATCCATCCCATCACTCCACGGGCCATCGGCAACATCGTACGCTTGGACCCACCACCTGCAGGCGCCGGCCGCGAGAGCAATGCCAGGGGTGATCGAACACGTGCCCGTCCCTGATGCACATCCTGTATCGGCCGCTTTATACCATTGAATGATTTTGGGGCTCGCTGTGACTTCATTGACCCACAAGCGGTACCAGGTCGCCGAAGCTACGGCAGTCCAAGCGTAGGTTGGCGAGGCGGTGGTAATGTTGCCCGACGGAGAAATTAGCGTCGGTTTACCCGCACCGGCAGCAAAAACGGAGAAAAATTGAAGGCACAGGATCAAACGAGGCAAGGTGGGTCGTTTCATGGATTGCCTCCGGAAATTTTGAATTGGAGTATATGCCAGATCCCAATGGTCTGTAGCAAAAAATGAAAAGTAAGGCAGCTTTCAGGTCCAGGTTTGAGATTGCGCAGCGGTCGATTTACGGCTTGCTTCCTCAAGGCAGCCGATGCTACAAGGAAATCATCACAAGTGATTCCTCCACTTCTGCGTTCAGGGGGAGATATGAAGAGATCCGCTCTGAAAGCCTGTGCATCCGCTGCCATTGCCCTCGCTCTGAGCCTCTCGTTCTTTTCCTATTCGCAATCCCAGACCCCGTCGGGCTATATCGTGTTCTCTACGGATGGAGTCACGCCGATCCCTGTCGTCGCGGCGCTCTTCTCCTTCACCAACGATGCCGGAGTGCTCTCGAGTCAAATGGGGGTTGGCGCCGTCGAACCCACCACCTCCGGATGTCTCTTCATCGACCGCAACGGAACCGAAACCTGGATTACCCTCGTTAATCCTTCCCTGTCTGCCGCTTCCGTTACCTTAACGCTGCGTGATCCTTCCGGAAACCAGGTCGGCCAAAGCTCCGTCACCCTCGAAGCCGGTCGCCAACTCGCGGGCTTCATCCAGGATATTTTGTACGGCCCAGCTCAGGGTTTCACCGGCAGCCTTACTTTCACGAGCAGCCAGAAGCTCGCCGCCCTGTCCGTGCGACAGAGCCGCAATGCCCAAAACGAAACTCTCTGCGTTGCCCTGCCGGCCGTCGACCTGAACCAGACCATCACAGACAGCACTCTCGTCTTTCCCCATATGTCGGTCGGGGCGGGCAACACCACCCAGCTCCTCCTCATCAACCGCTCTTCACAACCCACACGGGGAAAGATCCGCGTCTTCGGCGATTCCGGCAGCACCCTGACCGTGAGCATGGGAGGAGTCGAATCCTTTGAGTTCAGCTATGAAATCGCAGCCTACGGAACCTATCGGGCCGAACTCGACAGGACCGGAGACCTCCGCTCCGGTTATGTCGCCGTGGCAGCCGATTCTGGAAACATCGTCCCGGGCGGAAATGCCGTGTTTCGATATTCCACAGGCGGCAGCCCTATATCGGAAACCGTTGTGCCCGCCACTCAGGGAACCACATCCGCCCGCTTCTTCGTCGACAACATCGGAACCTACACCGGAGTGGCCATCACGAATCTCGTAAGTATTACTTCGACAGTGACCTTCACCCTCCTCGACCACACTGGTGTCACCCAAGACTCTGTCACCCGCCAGGTGCCGTCCGGGGGGCATATGGCCGTGTTCGCTCACGAACTCTTCCCCACCATGAGCAGCCGCTTCACCGGAATGATCGAAATCAGCAGCACCACATTGATTGCGCCGGTTACGTTAAGACTCACTATCAACGAGCGCGGAGATCAGGTCTACACCTCCCTGCCCGTGGCCGACTTGAATCATCCGCCAACCGCAGCTCTTACCGTTATTCCCCTCATCGCCTATGGCGGAAACGCAACCACGCAGCTGATCCTCCTCAACAGCGACAAATCCAGAAGAGCAACCGGCAGGATCGGCTTCCGCAGAGCCGATTCGAGCACCTTCTCCCTGCAGCTGGGCAACCGGTTCGGTAGTGACTTCGCCTACGATGTCTCCTCAGGAGGCGGAGCCCAGTTCCTCCCCGGAAACAATACCAGGCTCGCAAGCTTCGTCCTGCTCAATCCCGACACCAACCAGATCACGCAAGAAATCGCCGTCAACGAGGGGAACACCATCAAGCCAAACCTGCTGGCCTTGGATGAAACCGGACGGTCACGGGACGATTTCGTCTTTACCTACACCAGTCTCGATACCTCGGTCGCTACCATCGACTCGGGAGGATACATCACTGGCAGGAAAGCCGGATTCTCCACCATGACAATTTCAGCCGGCAGTATCGTGATTACCGGCACTATTACCGTCGTCTCGATACTCTCAGGGCTCCCCGGCTACGAGATCACCGGCGTCGCCCAGGACCTCTCCCAGCGCCTCTACCTCGCCGCCAGCCAGAGCCACGCAATCCTCCAGACCCAGAGTTTCAGCCAGGCGGCTGATATCTATGCCGGCACCCGAGGAGTTCCAGGACTGATAAACGACATCCGGTTGCAGTCGCAGTTTCGCAATCCTGCCTTCCTCACCTATGACCAGGCTCGTGGAACCCTCTATGTCAGTGACAGCGCCAACAACGTCATCCGCAGGGTGCAGCCCGGACCGAGTGGAAGGGTCGACACCCTCGCCGGTACAGGCTCCCCCGGCAGTAACGACGGAGCCGCCGGCGCCGCGACCTTCAACAATCCCCTCGGCATTGCCCTCGACAACCGCGGCTACCTCTGGGTCGTAGACAGCGGCAACCATACCATCCGCAGAATTAATCTGACGGCAGGCACCGTCGAAACCATCGCCGGAAACGCCGGAAACCCAGGCTGGCAGGATGGCACCGGTACGGCGGCAAGGTTCTATTCCCCGGCAGGAATCGCCCTGGAAACCGAACCGTTGGCCCAGCAGCTGGACCGCGAAAGACGAGGCGAACCACCACCGCCGGTCAGCATGATCGTCGCTGATACCGGCAACGGCTTCATCCGGCGGGTAAAGGCAAATGGCACAGTGGAAACAGTCCAAGCCAATGTGCCGTCCTTTGCACCCGACGAAAAAGCGTCCTCCGGCGCCGGCGCGAAAGGAAAGGGCAGGTTGCGTCCCCGATTCAAGTCCCCGCAGGCAGTAGCGGCCGACCCTTTCGGCAACATCTATGTTTCCGAACCCGGGGTGAGACGCGTCCAGACCATCCTCCAGAGCGGCGACATCGTCTCTGCCGCCGAGTCCAAAACCTTCGCAGCTCCAAAGGGGATAGTAGTTACGCAGGGCGGGAAAGTGGTGGTTGCCGACAGCACCAGCCTCGCCCGCCAGGTCAGCTACGGGGAACCGCAGATCACGAATATCACTCCCGGCGGCATCAGCATCAGGGGCGGAGAGACCGTCACCATCACCGGCAAGAACTTCGGGCCGGGAACGCTGATCATCATTGCCGGTCAGATCATCAACACGATCCAATCCAGGAACTCGAATGCCCTGGTGTTTACTGCCCCTGCCCTGCCCAGCGGCAAAACAACCCTCACAGTTCAAAATCGTGCAGGACTCGCTCAAAAGTCATTCCTGGTGGAAGCTATCCCCTTGAACCAGCTGCCCGTCGGATACATTACCACCGTGGCCGGAGGAAGCACTTTTGCAGGTGACGGTTCATTAGCTGGCAGAGCTTCAGTGGCATCGCCCGCATGCACTGCATTTGACTCGCAGGGGAACCTCTATATCGCTGATGTGGGAAATTATCGAATTCGGAAAGTATCTGCGACCACAGGGGTCATCACGACAGTCGCGGGAACAGGCGTATTTGGATCATCGGGCGACAACGGCCCCGCCACAGCAGCAAAGCTGAATGACCCCTTTGGAATCGCAGTGGACTCTGCGGGAAATCTTTTTATTGCAGATTCGGGCAATTATCGGATTCGGAAGGTCTCTTCGACAACCGGGATAATAACCACAGTAGCGGGAGGCGGCAATGGGGCGAATTTAGGTGACAACGGATTGGCGACAGCGGCGGCGCTCATTTACCCCAGGGGGATTGCCGTTGATTCCAGGGGAGATCTTTATATTGCCGATTCCGGCAACAGCCGGATTCGAAAGGTATCCGCGACAACGGGAATCATCACCACGGTGGCCGGAACCGGGGTACGGTCCTTTTCAGGGGATGGTGGACTCGCGACAGCAGCAAATCTGAGCTATCCCACAGGCGTTGCCGTAGACCCCGCAGGGAACCAGTATATTGCCGACTCTGAAAATTGCCGGATTCGAAAGGTATCCGCGGCTACCGGAATCATCACCACTGTTGCCGGAACGGGTCTCCGGGGCTTTTCAGGTGATAACGGACCGGCAACAGCTGCAAACCTTAGTGAAGTTCAGGCCGTCGCCCTGGATTCAGTCGGGAATATATACATTGCGGATTGGAGTAACAGTCGAATTCGAAAAGTATCTGCGACAACCGGGATAATCACGACGGCGGCAGGAACCGGCGGCTGGGGATTCTCCGGAGATAATGGTCCGGCGACCGCGGCCAAGCTCTATTTGCCCTACGGAGTTGGGGTGGATATTTCGGGTAACCTCTTTATCGGGGATACGAGAAACAATCGGATTCGCAAAGTATCTGTGAATACAGGAATAATCACCACATTCGTGGGGGCAGATGACTCGGCATATCTGGGTGATAACGAACCTGCGGCGGCTTCCGTGCTGCGGTCACCCTCGGGAATCACTCTGGATTCGTCGGGCAATTCCTATATCACGGATGGGGACCAGTGCAGGATCCGGAAAATATCCGGAGCCACAGGGATTATCACCACGGTGGCTGGAACCGGAGTCAATGGATATTCAGGCGACAACGGACTGGCAACAGCAGCCAATTTGAGCTGGCCATATGCTGTTGCCGTGGACTCAGCCGGTAACCTCTTTATATCTGATTCAGGTAACCGCAGGATTCGAAAAGTCTCTGCGGCTACGGGGGTTATAACAACATTCGCTGGAAATGGGATAATGGGATATTCCGGCGATGGGGGTGCAGCCACAGCGGCGAAGCTGCACACTGTCCTGGGTCTCGCCGTGGACACCGCAGGAAACCTTTTTATTGCGGATGATGACGAACATCGCATTCGTAAGGTTTCTGCGGCTACCGGGATCATCACTACGGTCGCGGGAACAGGTGTTCCGGGTTATTCTGGCGATAATGGACCGGCAACCGCGGCACAGCTCTATGCCCCTTATGCAGTTTCCGTCGACTCCGCAGGAAATGTCTTTATCGCCGACATGTATAACAGCCGAATTCGAAAAGTATCTGCCAGTACTGGGATCATTACGACAGTGGCGGGAACCGGAGTGAATGGAGATTCCGGTGATAATGGCCCGGCGACCGCGGCAAAGCTCGCAAGCCCCCGAGCAGTTGCTGTGGACTCGGCAAACAATCTATTTATAGCTGACACCGGTAATCGTCGAATCCGAAAAGTGTCTGCAGCTACGGGAATCATTACCTCAGTTGCAGGAACCGGCGTTTGGGGGTTTTCAGGCGATAACGGACCGGCAGCCGCGGCCAGATTTAACTGGCCCCTGGGAATTGGAGTAGACACGCGCGGGAACGTGTATATTTCTGATTTTGATGATCGCAGAATCCGAGCCGTCCGGGGTCCGATCCCTTGAGTTTTAAAGCCCACCCTGCAATTGTTGCCCGAATATAGAGAAAATTGCTGAGCGGACTTTCTTCACCTCTCTCCGCCACTCCAGCATTCCGTAACTTCGCTCCATTGCAATTGAATGACCTTTCTTATCCCTTGGACCTCGACCTCGACTTGGACGTGATCCTGGACATGGACTTTTCTAACAAAAAGATCTTATTGATCTTGGCAGCCTATCTGTTTGGTTTGAGAGCGACGTCATGAATGCATCGATCATAAAACGGTCCAAGTCCAAGTCCACGTCCACGTCGAGGTCCAGGTCCACGTCCACGTCGAGGTCCAGGTTTGGGGTTGCTCGGCTGCCGATTTGCGGCTTGCTTCCTCAGGGCAGCCGATGCTACAAGGAAATCATCACAAGGGATTCCTCCACTTCTGCGTTCAGGGGGAGATATGAAGAGATCCGCTCTGAAAGCCTGTGCATCCGCTGCCATCGCTTTAGCCTTGAGTCTCTCGTTCTTCTCATTTTCCCAATCCCAGAGCCAGTCGGGCTATATCGTCTTCTCTGCCGATGGAATCACGCCCATGCCCGTCGCAGCGGCGCTGTTTTCCTTCACCAACGATGCCGGGGTGCTTTCGAGCCAAATCGGAGTTGGCGCCGTCGAACCCACCACCTCCGGACGACTCTTCATCGACCGCGACTGGAACCGAAACCTGGATTACCCTCGTCAACTCCTCCGTGACAGCCGCCTCCGTTACCCTGACGTTGCATGACTCTTCCGGAAACCAGGTAGGCCAGAACATCCTCACCCTCGATGCCGGCCGCCAACTCGCAGGCTTCATCCAGGATGTTTTCAATGGCCTCGCCCAGGGTTTCACCGGCAGCCTCACTTTCACAAGCAGCCAGAAACTCGCCGCCCTGTCCGTGCGACAGAGCCGCAATGCCCAGAACGAAACTCTCTATGTCGCCCTGCCGGCCGTCGACCTGACCCAGACCGTCACGGACAGCACTCTCGTCTTTCCCCATATGTCGGTCGGGGCGGGCTACACTACCCAACTCCTCCTCATCAACCGAACATCACAACCCACACGGGGAAAGATCCGCGTCTTCGGCGATTCCGGCAGCACCCTGGCCGTGAGCATGGGAGGAATCGATTCCTTTGAGTTCAGTTACGAGATCGCAGCGAACGGGACCTACCGGGCCGAGATTGACCGTTCCGCAGACATGCGCTCCGGTTATGTCGTCGTGGCCGCCGATTCCGGGAATGTCGTCCCGGGCGGAAATGCCGTTTTCCGATATTCGGTGTCGAGCATCCCCGTATCGGAAACCTTCGTGCCCGCTACCCAGGGAACCACCTCCGCCCGTCTCTTCGTCGACAACGCCGGAGGCTACACCAGCGTCGTGCTTGCCAACCTGGGGAGTATTGCCTCAAGCCTGACCTTCACCCTTCTCGACCGCACTGGGGTCGCCCAGGACACCGTCTCCCGCCAGATGCCGGCCGGCGGGCGGCTTTCCGTATTCGCTCACGAACTCTTTCCCACCATGAGCAGCCGCTTTACCGGAATGATCGAAATCAGCAGCACCACATTGATAGCGGCCGTTTCATTGAGGCTGACCATTAACGATCGCGGAGATCAGATCTACACCACCCTGCCCGTGGCCGATCTCCTCCGTCCGCCGGCCGCGAGCGCCACCGTGGTTCCCCTCATCGCCTATGGCTCAAACGCAACCACGCAGCTGATCCTCATCAACAGCGACAAAACCAGAAGAGCTACCGGCAGATTCAGCTTCCGCAAAGATGATTCCAGTCCCTTCTCCACGCAACTAGGCAACCGTAGCGGCAGTGAGTTTTCCTACAATGTCTCGCCGGGGGGCGGAATTCAGTTCTTCCCCGGAAACACCGCACGGCTCGCAAGCCTCGCTCTGGTGAATCCGGAAACAAACCAGATCACCCAGGAAATCGCCGTCAACGAAGGAAATACGATCAAGGCCAGCCTCCTGGCTCTGGATGAAACCGGACGGCCGCGGGACGATTTCGCCTTTACCTACACCAGTCTCGATACCTCGGTCGCTACCATCGACACCCATGGCTATATCACCGGCATTAAAGCCGGTTTCTCCACCGTGACGATCTCCGCCGGCACTGTGGTGACGACCGGCACCATTACCGTCGTCTCGATACTCTCCGGGCTGCCAGGCTATGAGATCACCGGAGTGGCCCAGGACCTCTCCCAACGTCTCTACCTCGCCGCCACCCAGAGCCACGCCATCCTTCAGACCCAGAGTTTCAGCCAGGCAGCGGATGTCTATGCCGGTATCAGGGGAACGCCCGGACTGATAAACGATGTGCGGCTGCAATCGCAGTTTCGCAACCCCGCCTTCCTCGCCTATGACCAGGCCCGTGGAACCCTTTATGTCAGTGACAGCGCCAACAACGTCATCCGCAGGGTGCAACCCGGACCGAGCGGCAGGGTCGACACCCTCGCCGGTACAGGATCGCCGGGCAGTAACGATGGCGCCGCCGGCACCGCGACCTTCAACAATCGCCCCAGGGCATCGCCCTCGACAACCGCGGCTACCTCTGGGTCGTAGACAGCGGCAACCACACCATTCGCAGAATCAACCTGACGGCAGGCACGGTCGATACCATCGCAGGAAGCGCAGGAAACGCCGGTTGGCAGGACGGCACCGGTACGGCGGCAAGGTTCTATTCCCCGGCAGGAATCGCCCTGGAAACCGAACCGTTGGCCCAGCAGCTGGATCGCGAAAGACGAGGCGATCCTCCGCCGCCGGTCAGCATGATTGTTGCCGATAGCGGCAACGGTCTCATCCGCCGGGTGAAAGAAGACGGCACGGTGGCAACAGTTCAGGCCAATGTGACCATTCCTCTGCTCCCGGATGAAAAAGCCTCAGCCGGCGCCGGGCTGAAAGGAAAAGGCCGACTTCGAGCCCGCTTCAAGTCCCCGCAGGCAGTAGCAGCCGATCCCTTCGGCAACATTTATGTTTCAGAGCCGGGCCTAAGGCGCATCCAGACCATCCTCCAGAGCGGCGACATCGTTTCCGCAACTGAGTCCAAAACATTCGCGTCCCCCAAGGGGATCGTGACAACCCAGGGCGCGAAAGTGGTGGTGGCAGACAGCACCAGCCTCGCCCGCCAGATCAGCTATGGGGAACCGGATATAACGAACATAGCTCCCGAGCGGGTCAGCAGCAGGGGCGGAGAGACCGTCGCCATTACCGGCAAAAACTTCGGGCCGGGAACGCTGATTATCATTGCCGGTCAGATCATCAACACGGTCCAATCCAGGAACTCGAATAGCCTGATATTTACGGCTCCTGTTCTGCCCAGTGGGCTTACCACACTCACAGTGCAGAATCGGGCAGGATTAGCCCAAAAGCAATTCCTGGTTGAAGCCATCCCCCTGAACCAACTGCCCGTGGGCTATGTCACGACCGTTGCCGGGGGAGGCACCTTCGCCGGCGACGGTTCTTTGGCTACTGGCGCTTCACTGTCATATCCCACCAGTATTGCGTTCGATTCGCAGGGTAACCTTTATATAGCCGATGGGGGTAATCAGCGGGTACGAAAAGTGGTTGCGAACACAGGGATCATCACAACGATTGCTGGAACAGGAGAAGAAGGATTTTCTGGCGATAATGGGCCGGCAACGGCAGCGAAGTTCTACCTTCCATACGGCGTTGCCGTTGACTCGGCATCAAACCTCTATATATCGGATCGCACCAATCACAGAATTCGAAAAGTCGCTGCGACAACAGGCATCGTCACAACGATTGCCGGAACCGGCGTCCTGGGATATTCCGGCGACAATGGACCGGCAACGGCAGCCATGATCAATTTTCCCGCAGGAATTTTCCTGGATTCGGCAGAAAACCTATATATTGCCGATGAGGGTAATAATCGGATTCGAAAGGTGACTGCAGCCACGGGAATTATTTCCACGGTGGCTGGAACTGGCGAATATGGGTTTTCAGGCGACGGCGGTCTGGCGACGGCAGCAATGCTCAGGAGTCCCCGGGGAGTTTTTATTGACTCTGCGGGGAACATCCTAATTGTTGATTTCTTAAATCACAGGATTCGAAAAGTAGCGGCAAATTCGGGTATCATAACAACAGTTGCCGGAAGCAATTTCGGCGCTCTAGGTGATAATGGGCTGGCGATTGCGGCCGGCCTTTTGTTTCCTAGCGGAGTTGTTGTCGATTCTGCCGGAAACATTTTTATTGCCGACAGCTCCCACTTTCGAATTCGAAAGGTATCTGCAACAACCGGAATCATCACGACGGTCGCAGGAACAGGTATCCAGGGATATTCGGGTGACAACGGGTTGGCGACGGCCGCGAAGTTAAGCGGTCCCGCTGGAATTGCCCTTGACTCGTCAGGCAACTTTTTTGTTGCCGATTCGCAAGATAATCACATTCGAAAGGTGTCCACAGTATCAGGAATCATTACCACCGTAGCGGGAACTGAAGCCTCGGCATTTTTGGGTGACAACGGTCCGGCAACAGCCGCAAAACTGGACCAACCCTATCAACTTGCCTTCGACTCCATTGGAAATCTGTTCATTGCAGATCTCTGGAACCAGCGGATTCGAAAAATCTCCTCAACCACGGGTATCATCACAACAGTTGCGGGAACAGGAGAACAAGGGTTTTCGGGGGACAATGGGCCTGCATCAGCAGCGAAGTTCCGCCTCCCCAGCGGAGTTGCTGTGGATGCCGCAGGAAACCTCCTGATTTCTGATTCGTACAACCATCGGATTCGAAAGGTATCCGCAGCTACCGGAATCATCACAACTGTTGTGGGAAGAGGCGGAGCCGGATATTCGGGCGACAACGGACTCGCAACCACAGCGACATTGTACTACCCCCATGATATTGCTTTGGACCGTGCGGGAAATCTTCTATTTGCGGACAGTTATAATCATCGGATTCGCAGAGTATCGCTTGGCACAGGAATCATTACCACAATTGCGGGAAACGGCAGCCAGGGCTATTCAGGAGACGACGGGCCGGCGACGGCAGCTATGCTCAATCAACCCTACGGTATTGCTTTGGACGCTGCTGGAAACCTATTTGTTTCCGATACCAGCAACCACCGGATTCGTAAGGTTGCAGCACTAACCAGGATCATCACAACTGTAGCGGGAACAGGCACATCCGGATATTCGGGTGATAATGGAGCGGCTACGGCAGCACAGCTGAACAGACCCTACGGAATCACGGTGGACTCTGCCGAAAACCTGCTTATTGCCGATAGCGGTAATAGTCGAATTCGAAAGATTTCTGCAACAACCGGAATTATCACCACCCTGGCGGGAAAAGGCGAATTTGATTACTATGGATTTTCGGGCGACGACGGGCCGGCGATAGATGCATTGTTTAGTGGAGCTTCCGGGATTGCCCTGGATGCGCAGGGAAATATCTATATCACCGATAGTCGCAATGACAGAATCAGAGCTGTCCGGGGTCCGATCCCTTGAGATTCAAAGCCCACCCTGCAATTGTTGCCCGAATATGGAGAAAATTGCTGAGCGGACTTTCTTCACCTCTCTCCGCCACTCCAGCATTCCGTAACTTCGCGCCATTGCAATTGAATGACCTTTCTTATCCATTGGACCTCGACTTGGACGTGGTCCTGGACTTGGACTTTTCTAACAAAAAGATCTTATTGATCTTGGCAGCCTATCTGTTTGGTTTGAGAGCGACGTCATGAATGCATCGATCATAAAACGGTCCAGGTCCAGGTCCACGTCCACGTCGAGGTCCGGGTGTGGGGTTGCGCGGCGGCCGATTTGCGGCTTGCTTCATCAGGGCAGGCGGTGCTACAAGGAAATCATCACAAGTGATTCCTCCACTTCTGCGTTCAGGAGGAGATATGAAGAGATCCGCCCTGAAGGCCTGCGCATCCGCTGCCATCGCTTTAGCCTTGAGCCTCTCGTTCTTCTCCTACTCCCAGTCGCAGACACAATCCGGCTATATCCTCTTCTCTGCTGATGGGGCAGCGCCCATGCCGGTCGCCTCGGCGCTCTTCTCCTTCACCAACGATGCCGGAGTGCTCTCGAGCCAAATGGGAGTCGGCGCCGTCGAATCCACCAACTCCGGGCGACTCTTCATCGACCGGACTGGAACCGAAACCTGGATTACCCTCGTCAACCCCTCCCTGACAGTCGCCTCCGTTACCCTGACGCTGCATGACTCTTCCGGCAACCAGGTAGGCCAGAACATCCTCAATCTGGATGCCGGCCGCCAGCTCGCAGGCTTTATCCAGGAGATCTTCTCCGGCCTCGCCCAGGGCTTCACCGGAAGTGTCACTTTCACGAGCAGCCAGAAACTCGCCGCCCTGTCCGTCCGGCAAAGCAGCAATGCCCAGAACGAAACTCTCTATGTCGCCCTGCCGGCCGTCGACCTGACCCAAACCGTCGCCGACAGCACTCTCGTCTTTCCTCATATGTCGGTCGGGGCGGGCTACACCACCCAACTCCTCCTCATCAACCGCTCTTCACAGCCCACAAGAGGAAAGATCCGCGTCTACGGCGATTCCGGCAGCACCCTGGCCGTGAGCATGGGAGGAGTCGATTCCTTTGAGTTCAGTTACGAGATCGCAGCGAACGGGACCTACCGGGCCGAGCTTGACCGTTCCGGAGACGCCCGCTCCGGTTATGTCGTCGTGGCCGCCGATTCCGGGAATGTCGTCCCGGGCGGAAGTGCCGTTTTCCGATATTCAGCCGGAGGTTTCCCTGCCATGGAAACCGTCGTCCCGGCAACTCAGGGAACCACCTCCGCCCGTATCTTCGTCGATAACGTCGGCACCTACACCGGCATAGCGCTTGCCAACCTGGGGAATATTGCTTCAAGCCTGACCTTCACCCTCCTCGACCGCACCGGAGTCACCCAAGACACCGTCTCCCGCCAGGTGCCGGCCGGCGGGCGGCTTTCCTTCTTTGCCCATGAACTCTTTCCCGCCATGAGCAGCCGCTTCACCGGAATGATCGAAATCAGCAGCACGACAGCCATAGCGCCACTCACGCTGAGGCTGACTCTCAACGATCGCGGAGATCAGATCTACACCTCCCTGCCCGTGGCCGATCTCCTCCATCCGCCGGCCGCGACTGTCGCCGTGGTTCCCATCATCGCCTCTGGCGGGAATGTAACCACGCAGCTGATCCTCCTCAACAGCGACAAAACCAGAAGAGCTACCGGCAGATTCAGCTTCCGCAAAGCTGATTCCAGTCCCTTCTCCACGCAACTGGGCAACCGATCCGGCAGTGAGTTTTCCTACAATGTCTCGCCGGGGGGCGGAATTCAGTTCTTCCCCGGAAACACCGCACGGCTCGCAAGCCTCGCTCTGGTGAATCCGGAAACAAACCAGATCACCCAGGAAATCGCCGTCAACGAAGGAAACACTATCAGGGCCAGCCTCCTGGCTCTGGATGAAACCGGACGGCCGCGGGACGATTTCGCCTTTACCTACACCAGTCTCGATACCTCGGTCGCTACCATCGACACCCATGGCTATATCACCGGCATTAAAGCCGGTTTCTCCACCGTGACGATCTCCGCCGGCACTATCGTGACCACCGGCACCATTACCGTCGTCTCGATCCTCTCAGGATTACCAGGCTATGAGATCACCGGAGTGGCCCAGGACCTCTCCCAGCGCCTCTACCTCGCCGCCACCCAGAGTCACGCTATTCTCCAGACTGCAAGCTTCTCCCAGGCGGCCGATGTTTATGCCGGTATCAGGGGAACGCCCGGACTGATAAACGACGTGCGGCTGCAGTCGCAGTTTCGCAACCCCGCCTTCCTCGCCTATGACCAGGCCCGTGGAACCCTCTTTGTCAGTGACGCAGCAAACCATGTTATCAGGAGAGTGCAGCCCGGACCGAGTGGAAGGGTCGACACCCTCGCCGGAACCGGTTCCCCCGGTAGTAACGACGGAGCCGCCAACACCGCAACCTTTAATTACCCTCAGGGCATCGCCCTCGACAACCACGGTTACCTTTGGGTCGTGGACAGCGGCAACCACACCATCCGAAGAATCAACCTGACGGCAGGCACCGTCGAAACCATCGCCGGAAACGCCGGAAACCCAGGCTGGCAGGATGGCACCGGTACGGCAGCAAGATTCTATTCCCCGGCAGGAATCGCCCTGGAAACAGAACCGTTGGCCCAGCAGTTGGATCGCGAAAGACGAGGTGATCCTCCGCCGCCGGTCAGCATGATTGTTGCCGATAGCGGCAACGGTCTCATCCGCCGGGTGAAAGAAGATGGCACGGTGGTAACAGTTCAGGCCAATGTGCCGTCCTTTTCTCCAGAAGAAAAAGCGTCGTCCGGTACCAGTTCGAAAGGCAAGGGGAAGCTGCGTCCCCGATTCAAATCCCCGAACGCTGTGGCGGTCGATCCCTTCGGCAACATCTACGTATCAGAGCCGGGAGTGAAACGCATCCAGACCATCCTCCAGAGCGGCGACATCGTCTCCGCGGCGCAAAACAACACCTTCGCATCCCCCAAAGGAATCGCGACGACCCAGGGTGGCAAAGTGGTCGTCGCCGACAGCACCAGCCTTGCCCGCCAGGTCAGTTACGGGGAGCCGCAGATCACGAGCGTCTCTCCCGGCAGCATAAGCATCAGGGGCGGAGAGACCGTCACCATCACCGGCAAGAACTTCGGGCCGGGAACCATACTCATCATTGGCGGTCAAATTGTCAGTTCTGTCCAATCAAGGAATTCAAACACCCTCGTATTTACTGCCCCGGTCTTTTCCAGCGGATTGAAGACGCTCACGGTGCAAAATCGTGCGGGATTGGCTCAAAGGTCATTCCTGGTGGAACCCACCCCACTAAATCAACTGCCCGCGGGCTGCATTACGACCGTCGCTGGTGGAAGCAACTTTGACGGTGACGGATCCGTTTCGAGCAATGCCGGCCTTTATTGGCCAACAAATGTAGCGTGCGACTCCCAGGGGAATCTCATCATTGTAGATACTCAAAACCATCGAATTCGAAGAGTGTCTGCGACTACTGGAATAATCACCACGGTTGCCGGAACTGGAGAGGAAGGATATTCTGGGGACAATGGACCCGCTAATTCAGCCCAGCTATTGAGGCCCAATGCCGTTGCGGTGGACTCCGCAGGAAATATCATCATTGCTGATACTGATAACCAGAGGATTCGAAAGGTATCGGCGACGACTGGGATAATCTCTACCGTGGCAGGATCGGAATCCTATGGATATCTCGGCGATAATGGGCCAGCAACGGCTGCAAGGCTGAATCTCCCCTATGGAGTCGCCATGGATCCCAAGGGGAACCTTTTTATTGCGGATACTCATAACTATCGGATTCGAAAAGTGTCCGCGACCACAGGGATAATCACGACAGTAGCTGGAACCGGTATCAGCGGATATTCGGGCGACGGTGGGCCTGCAACAGCCGCCCAAATCAATTTGCCTGATGGGATCGCCGCCGATTCCGCCGGCAACATCTTTATTTCAGACTCCGGGAATTCGCGTATTCGGAAAATACTTGCAGCCTCCGGGATAATTATGACGGTCGCTGGAACCGGCGAATATGATGGAAATTTAGGTGACGGCGGGCCGGCGACGGCAGCACAGCTCAGCACTCCCTATGGCATCGCCGTTGACTCCGCGGGAAACCTTTTCATCTCAGGCTGGCTGAGTCGGATTCGCAAGGTATCGGCAACAACACAAATCATTACGACGGTTGCCGGTAATGGAAGTCCGGGATTTTCAGGAGACAACGGGATAGCGACCGCAGCAAGACTTCGATCACCCTTCGGGTGTTGCAGTGGATTCTGCGGGAAATCTCTTCATTGCCGATACCGACAATAATCGGGTTCGAAAGGTAGCTGCAAATACAGGCTTTATAACGACTTTCGCGGGAACCGGTGAGCGGGGATATGCCGGCAACAACGGCCCGGCAGCAGCGGCAAGACTTTATTGGCCGATAGGAATCGCATTTGATACGATCGGAAATCTATTCGTTGCAGATTATGGAAACTATCAGATCAGGAAGATTTCAGCGGCTTCCGGAATAATTACATCGGTGGCTGGAACCGGCGAGTATTATGGAAATTTGGGTGACAATGGCCCGGCGACGAGCGCGATTATTGCCCCAAAGGGAGTTGCGGTGGACGCAGCCGGTAATCTATTCATTGCCGATTGGGCTAACAGCCGAATTAGAAAAGTCATTGCGGCAACGGGAATAATAAATACAGTGGCGGGTACCTCGATGGGGTATTCAGGTGACAATGGGCCGGCGACGGCGGCACAACTCAATTACCCAAACACAATCACAATTGATGCTGCAGGAAATATCTTCATCGCTGATGGGGACAATTATAGGATCCGAAAGATATCCGCTTCGACGGGGATTATCACGACGATCGCAGGAAACGGCAACCCCGGATATTTGGGAGACAATGGCTTGGCAACAGCGGCACAACTTGGCAGGCCCTTGGGAATCAACCTTGATTTTGCGGGAAATCTCTATATTGCCGCCGGCGGCACGATTCGAAAGGTTTCCGTCTCCACTGGGATTATTACGGCAGTCGCGGGAGGTGGCATGCCCAGAGGGGATTTGGGTGACAATGGGCTGGCCACGGCGGCGACGCTCGGTCAACCTGCCGGGGTTGTCGTAGATGCTCAAGGAAATCTCTTTATTGCAGATTACCACAACAAGCGGATCAGAAAAGTAGATGCCAAAACTGGAATCATCAAGACAATAGCAGGAACCGGAACTTTCGGATTTTCTGGCGACGGCGGTCCGGCGACAGCTTCAAATCTCGGTCTGCCCAATGGAATCGCACTGGACAGCCAGGGAAATGTATATTTCTCTGAACAATACAACAACAGGATCAGGGCCATCCGCGGCCCGATCCCCTGAGTTTCCTCAGAGCCGAACGGCGATTTGATGGGTTGCTTGACTGTAAATGGACCATGTCTGGGCTGAAGCCCGGACCCACATGGAGAAAGGGAAAAATAGAAAATTGGAAATCGGGCGGTGCGGCCGCCCGCCGATCATCAGGGCAAAAACTCAAAGCGTTCTCAACAAAAATGAACAGATGTGATAGCCGTCTATGAATTTGAAAGGAGTCTCCCCCAGAGTATAGTGTCCGCAGGGCATCACAACGACCTTATGGGGAGCCCCCCGCTTCCGGATCTCCTCAATCATCGCTCTGGAATACTCGGGAAGGAACGTCGTATCGTGGGAGCCATAGATGAAAAGCGATTCCTTCCTGTGCCGGGCATAAAGATCCACATAGGTGGAAGGGGTGATCGCTTTCCAGGCGGCCCGGAGCTGCTGTAACTCGATCCGACCCTCCAGGCTGTCGCGGATGTGACGGGTGCTCAAACCCGTCCATACAACATCGGCGAAATGGAGCGAGAACAGATTATATACATTGGATCGCAAACGGCCATCCTGCGCGCTGGCCAGGAAGGCTATGCATGAGCCGAGGCTCGTTCCGACGATCCCGAGCCTCTCGTAGCCCTGCCCTTCAAGCCAGTCCAGGCAGCAGCGGGAGTCGATGACCGCCTGGCGGGTCGCATCCACGGTGCGGGCGACATTGGAAGAAACGGCATAGTCCGCGCGGTGCAGCTCCTCCGGCATCCGGAAATCATGATAGGGAAGGCTGACGCGCAATGCTGAAATGCCGAGGCGGCTCAATCCTCTGGCCAGCGCCACATGGTGATGGGGTTGGCAGTTCCAGTGGGGCAGAATCAGGGCCGCGCGCCTGTTGGGAAACTTCGCGGGAAACCACTGGCCGATAACCGTATTGTTCTCCGGATAGGGCGTGACAACCGGCGAAGTGAAGCGCAGGATCCCATCGTCAAGCCGAAAACTCTCCGGTACGGCATAGCTGAAAAAGCGGCCGCTGTCCGCGGCCGCGGCATCGTTCAGCGTTCGGAGATAGTCCGTCGGGTCCTGCGACCCGGATACCGTTCCAGCGTTGCAGGGCCAGTTCTCCGCCCACTCCAATCCCCATTCAAATTCGCGGACTACGCGGTCTGTGGTCCGCGATGCGAGCCGTGTTTCCCAGCGATCGATATAGCGGCCATAGAATCGATCCCACTCCCTCTTCAGTTTGCCGGGGTGAGAGTGTATTCCGGCCGATGCTTTTGCCATGAACGATATTCTCCAGCAAAAACCGCGGAGACCTCGAAGAAATTTATTTGTTTTTTTCTTCGCGATCTTTGAGGCCTTTGTGGTTCATTAATCCTGCGATTTATTGATCCAAATTGGAAAAACGGGAGGAGAGATGGAATTTCAACAATTGATCCGCTTTCGCCGGAGCATTCGAGGCTACAAACCGGAGCCTGTACCCGAAGAGGTTCTTCATCGAATCCTGGAAGCCGCGATCGTTGCGCCCACTGCTGCGAACCGGCAGCCCTTTCAGCTGGTTGTCGTCACGGACGCCGCAACCCGCCTGCGCTTCCGGGAAGCCTATGAACGGGACTGGTTCTATTCCGCCCCTGTGATTCTCGTCGGATGCGGAGAAGTCAACAAGGCCTGGCAGCGCGCGGACGGCTTCAACTCCGTGGAGGTGGACGTGAGCATCGTGATGGATCACGTCATCCTGGCGGCCGCCGACGAAGGTCTGGGAACCTGCTGGATCTGCAACTTCGACGAATCCAAGGTCAGGGAGATTCTCGGGATTCCGCCCGACATCCGGGTCATAGCCATGACGCCGCTGGGCTATCCCGCAGCCGATCCCAGGCCGTTTGTGCGCAAACCTCTATCCGAGCTGGTGCGCCGCGAAAAGTGGCAGCCGGAAGCGTGACCTTTCGGCGGCGGGCCTAAGCCCAGTCAACCTTCGGGTGCCTGGAATGCCAGTCGGTGGCTTGTTCAAAAGCCAGGGCTGCCCGCAGCGCCATCCCTTCATCGTAAAGTCCGCCCGTGAACATCAGCGCCTGGGGCAGATCCCGGTTGAAGCCGCATGGGAGCACCACTGCAGGATGCCCGGTCAGATTGGTAACAAGCAGGCTTGAACTGCCCGGCGCCGGCGAGACAAACACGTCCCAGTTCGCCATGAATTTTTCCATCTCGCGCATCAGCAGCGTCCGGGCGCGCTGTCCCCGCAGATACTCGACTGCGGGGATGAAACGGGAAGCCCGGAAAGTGTTCGGCCAGTCGCCGGGAGCCTGGCCGGACAGCTGATCGATGCCACGGCTGCGCGTCAGGTCGTCGAATGCAGCAGCGGCTTCGGCGACAAGGATGAACCGAAGGCTTTGAGCGGGAAATTTCGGCAGTTCGGCCGGTTCAAGTTTCGCTCCGGCCTTGCGCAGGGCATCCAGCGCCACCGTATATATGGCTTTGCGCTCGTCGGTCCCCTGTTCAAATTCATCCTTCAGGAACCCGATCCGCATACCCCCAAGGGGAGCCGCCGGCTCCCACCGGAACGGGATATCGGTTACGGTGAGGTCCCGTCCGTCACGCCCGTAGATCGCATCGAGCACGGCAGCGCAATCCTCGACACCCCGGCAAATCGGGCCGATCTTATCCATGGTCCAGCTCAGCCCCATGGCGCCGTAACGGCTGACCCTCCCGTAGGTAGGTCGCAAGCTGGTGCAGCCGCAGATGGAGGACGGGGTGATAATGGAGCCAAGCGTTTCGGTGCCGACGGAAAAACCGACAAGGCCGGCGGCAGTGGCAGATGCCGGACCAGCCGAAGATCCGCTGGAGCTGTCCTCGGTCTTCCATGGATTTTTGGTCATGCCGCCGAACCATAGCCCTCCCTGCGCGAGGGCTCCCATGGAAAGCTTGGCGATCAGTACGGCTCCCGCATCTCTCAGGCGCTCCACCACGGCGGCGTCGTAGTCGATCACCTGGTCTTTGTACGGCTCCGCTCCCCAGGTGGTTCGGATCCCGCGGGTAGCGAACAGGTCCTTGGCTCCCCAGGGAATTCCGTGCAGGGGTCCGCGGTAACGGCCGCGGCGGATTTCAGCGTCGGCCTGCTCCGCCTGCTTCATGGCCAGTTCTTCCGTGAGTGTGACGATGCAGTTGAGTTTGGGGCCGAATCTCTTGAGGCGCGAGAGGTACATCCGCGTCAATTCCACGGATGTCACCTTTTTTGCCCGCAACAAATCGGCCAACTGAACAGCGGTGGCAAAGGCCAGATCCTCCACGGATTTGTAGCTGAGGGCCGATTTCTTAAGCGGCACATATTTCACCCCCCGGGGATGGAATGTGCGCCCGGGAAGCGCCGGATGAAAGGCCACTGCAGGCTCCGTGTCGAGCGGTATGGTAACCCCCCTCAGCGATTCATAAGCGGAGAGATTGCGATTCACGCTCGCGAGCGCCATCTTTTCTTCGGCATCTTTAAATTCCAGCCCGAAAATCCGCTCCGCGACATGGAGAATCTCCTGGCTGATTTTTTGGGAGGAGGCAGGAGCTGGAGCCTGCCCGATGGCCGAGGCGCCGGCATGTTGAATCACCGTCCCGGCTGCGCCGGCAGCCGGTATTAGCTTCACAAAAGAACGGCGATTTATCTGCGAGGGACACGGTAACTTTTTCATCGTCATTACTCCTGTGTTTGAAGTCGATAAATGATTAGCAGCCTTCCCCATCGGATGATTTTCGCCGTAATCAGCGTTTTGCTGAGCCTGACTCACAAGAGGCTGTGAAAAGCCAAAGTAAAGATCCGGCGATTGTATCCAAAAATCATGGACCTGGACGAACTTAAAACCCGGTTCTTTGCGAACGAAATGATTTCCACCCTGGTCGAAAAAGCCAGCAGGTCGGGAGTAGGGGCCTTTGCTAAAAAGCCGCCCAGGCAAAAGGACCCGGAGTGCAAACAGCTCCTTGCATCGGGAACGGCCGATCGGCGCGCTTCGCAAGAGAAAATAGCAGCACTGTTCCTGTATGGGGCGCCTGCATCATTCCCATCGGAGCGCCACGACCGGATCGACAGACGCCGCGCGCCTGGCCGGCAGCCAGGATGCCAGCGCCCCCACGGCGGCCAGCAATAGAATCGATGCCGCAAAGGCAGGCGGATCGGTTTCCCTCACACCATACAATAGGCTCTGCACCAAACGCCCCAGCACGATGGAACAGGCGATGCCGGCGGCCAGCCCTATCCCTACCAGAATCATTGCCTGGAAAACCACCATGCCGATAACGTCCCGCCGTTGTGCACCCAGCGCGATACGAATCGCAATTTCCTGCGAACGTCCCGCCACCGTGCATTCCAGGACTCCGTATATCCCCATGGCCGCGAGAAGAAGCGTGAGCAGCGCGAAAAGTATGAGGAGGACCATGTTCAACCGCCGTGCACCAAGACGTTCGGCCATGATCCTGTCCATGGTGTTCATTCGAAACAGCGGAAGGTTTCTGTCCACATCGGCAATAGCTCGACGCAATCCGGGTATGAGTCTTGCCGGTTCCGGGACCGTCTGAACATCCGACCGGACTACAAGGGTCATTGCGAGCATAGGCACCTGCATAAACGGCAGGAGTATTTCCGTATCCGCTTCCTGGCTGATGTCGGTGTGGCGAACGTCCTTTACTACGCCGATCACGGTCATCATGAGCTGGGGGTAACCAGCCCGCTTGCCGATCGGGTCCTGGCCGGGAAAGAACCTTCGGGCAGTGGTTTCGTTGATAATGACCACCGGCTCGCTCCCTTCCCGGTCGCGTGCATCGAAAAACCGTCCCCGTGCCAGGGGGATTTGCAGTGCCTGGAAATACCCCCCATCCACAGTCCGCAGGTTGACCACTGGCAGCTCGGCGGCCGGCATCGTTGGCTGCCCCTCGAAAACAAATCCGCTGCGAAAATAGTTCCCTCCAAGGGGAAGTGAGCTGGTCAAGCCCGCAGCCTTCGCCCCTGGGAGCGACCGCACTCGTTCGAGGATTTGCTCGTAATAGCCGGCCAGTTCCTGCTTGCTCTTGAATTTGGACCGCTGCGGCTCGAGCGCAACGGTCAAGAGATTCGCAGGCTCGAATCCGGGATTTAAGGAAGACAAAGTGTAAAAGGTTTTCATCATCAGGGCTGCGCCGACCGCAAGCACCAATGCCAAACCAATCTCAGCAATGACAAGCGCCGATCGTAGTCGGACTGTCCCAAGACCCGTGTTTGCCGTCCTCCCACTCTCCCTTAGGGCCTCCAGGTTTTCGGCGCGGGATTGCGACACAGCCGGTGCAAGTCCAACCAGCAGACAGGTCAGAACCGCAACAGCCGCCGTAAAGGTAAGCATAGGCCCGTCGATGCGTATTTCGGCAACTCTCGGTATGCGCGAAACGTCAAGAAGCGGGAGGAGGCGCACGGACCAATGTGCAACCAGCAGCCCCAAGGCCCCTCCCAGCATCCCGAGCGGGACCCCCTCCGCCAGTATCTGAAACAGCAGGCGCGTCCGGCTTGCGCCGAGCGCAGCACGGATGGCCATTTCACGCCGTCGGGAAATCGACCTGGAAAGCATGAGGCTGGCCACATTAAGGCAGGCCACGAAAAGCACAAGCGCCACCGCACCCTGCAGCGCCCATAGGCTCATACGGACATCCGGCGAAATCCAATCCGCGACTTCGCCCATTTGAAGCCTCCATCCCTTGTAGCGCGGGTCGCGGGCGATGGTTTCCGCGGTGATCCGGTCCAGCTCGGCCTCAGCCTTCACCCGGCCCATGCCGGCCGAGATTCTTCCATAAACCGAAACCGAAAGGGGCGGAGTGCGGGCTCCGGAATGGGCCAACGGAAGATAGACTTCAGCCTGCTGGCCAATAAACCGGAATTTCTCCGGCAGAACTCCCACGACCAGAAACCGCTCGCCGTCGATCTGGAGGTCCAGCCCCGAATCCTTCCAGCGGTCGCCAAACCACCGCTGGAATAGCGAGTACGTCACTAACGCCACCTTATCCCCGCCCGGGCGGTCCTCCTCTTGCGTAAAAAAGCGTCCCCGGAAAGGCTGCACCCCCAGCAGGGGAAAGAAGGTTGCATTGACCTTCGCGATAACCACACGATAAGGTTCTTCGGCGCCCGTCAGAGCTCCACTGGTTTGAGTGTAGGCTGAAATGGACTTGATGGACTGAATTGCGCTCTGCCAGGTAATGACATCAGCGTACGGTGTGCTGTTGCTGTTGAATCCCTTTTTCTCGTTGTGGTGAACCAGGCTTACAAGCTGCTCGGGATCCAGCACGGGAAGGCGGTCGATCAATACCGCTTTTACGACGGTAAATATGGCGGTATTGGCTCCGATGCCCAATCCCAGGGTGAGAACGGCGATGAGCGCAAATCCCCGGTTTTGCAGGAGGGAGCGGAATCCATTTTTAATATCAGCTACTGCCAGAGCGAGCGGGTTTGACATAGGGCCGCCATTAAACCCCGAAGGCAGCGCCGGCAGCAAAGAAAAAAAGTGAACAGACACAGGTTCATGCCGGAGCCACCTGAATCGCAGCACGGCTCGGAGGGAGTATGGGCCTGACCCTGCTCTTTATCAGTTGAAGGATTCCGTGATGCTATGGCGTCCCATCTTGGTGCGGAGGATTTCCATCGGACCCGGGGGGCCGAAAGGGCTTTCCGCGGGCCCAAAACACAAATACTCGGGAAGCGCGCCGGAGTAGACCAAATAAGCGCTTTCAGTCTGTGAAATCTTGCTGGCAGCGCCGAACCAGATAAAATTCCGTTCCTTGTACCGGATCACCCCCTGGGCTCCGGCCATGCGGACCGGAGACAGCGGTCCTCCCCCCGCAGGGCCGGAACCCCAACGGATCGGCTGGCATGAGCCCGGAACTGCAAATCTCCAAAAGGGAATACCGACGCCCCAGGTTCCGACTTCCACCGCCGTCAACGCTGGATTTCCCTGATAGTTGGTGTGGATTCTCCAGCAATACCGCCGTTCCAGGACTTCCTGCTTATTGATTACCGGACCGCGTGTGTGCAGCAATTCCAGGACCTGGGTTCGCCAGCTGGGATCTTCAACCGACAGGCAGGGATGCATCCGGAGGGTAGAGGGCAGGTTTTCCCGATTAATCCCATAGATCAAGCCTGCCAGGGGAAAATCAGAGCCCATGTGCCATGGGACCTTGTCCACAGCAGCGGTAAGTTCATCCATGCAGACCTGCTGGTCCACAACTTCTTTCGTGAGAACGTAACACCATGCGTCTACGTTCACACTCAACAATCGCTGGACCACGCGATGCCACAAATGTGAATTCGGTGTCAGCCGGAGAGAATCGTAGGTTGCGTCAATACTGGTGGACCTGAGCTCAGCCGGCAGATAACGAAAATCCTTCTCTTCTTTTACCACCCATGGATATGTGATCCAAAGGCGGGAGGATCTGGAATCAAGATTGGCGTTCACCTCAATACCCCCGGCGATAAAAATTTCTTAATACCATTATCGGTGAAGCTGAAACTTCATTTGTGTTCGCCATCACAAAATTGCCAATTGGTGTCAAGGACGGATTCAGGTTCATCCTGATGAAAATGCTCACAACCATGCTGAAAAACAGCAGTATCTCTGCGGCTCGTACTCGGCTCATCAGGAGCTGAATATGGTTTTTTATAGATTGAAGGCTTATAAAGTGTTTATATTCAATTGTTTATAAGCGCTGTAGCGTTTGTGGTAGGTTCGCCGGAATATGTGGCACGTTATTTGCAAATCTCCGTGACGGGAAAACTAAAGCTCAATCAGAGGCATGATTTTGCCGAGGTTACAATGCAGACTTACGCATGGCTGGAATTTCATCAAGGTGCATGGCACCTCCTCACTCATCTATTCGCCGATCCCGAATATGCCACCCGGAGCTGGAGCGACGGAAAAGAAGCGCTCCAGGAGCTGGCTGCTGAGGGCTGGATCCTGTTGCGTCCCTATCAGAACGCGCTTCCGCCTGCCGGATCCGAGAGCTGCATCGCAGGCTATGGCCTGACTCGCTATGGCTCCATGAATTAACGGCTGGCCCCGCTGCAGATTCGCTTGCTGCACGGATGAGTTCCAAAATCCGATCAAACCATACAGCCGCTCCATCGGTTCTTTTCGAAGAAAGGGAGCGGCGCCTGCCGAAGCTGCCACTCTTGAACGCGCTCCGAAATTGTGTGAGCATTCCATTCACGGCATCATCGAAATTGCATCGAGCGTCGTTAGGTTCAAACTTATGAGGACGACAAATGGATAACTTCACCTTCTTCAACCCGACTCGAATCCTTTTCGGCAAGGGACAGATTTCACAGCTTGAAGGTCTGATTCCGGCCGGTGAGAGAGTTCTGATAACTTGCGGCGGAGGGTCGATTCGATCCAACGGAATTTTGAATCAGGTCGAATCAGCCCTGGCCGGCCGGACTTTTTCCGTCTTCGGCGGGATTCAACCCAATCCCCTCTACGAAACGCTGATGGAGGCCGTAAAGACAGTCAGGAAACAAAAAATCACCTTCTTGCTGGCCGTTGGAGGCGGATCGGTGGCAGATGGCACCAAGTTCATCGCGGCAGCAGCCAGATTTAAGGGGCAAGACCCCTGGGACATTCTGTCCAAAGGCGCCCCCGTTGAATCCGCATTGCCTCTTGGCGTGGTTCTTACCCTGCCGGCGACCGGATCGGAATCGAATGGCTTTGCAGTGGTATCCCGTCAGAGCTGCCAGGAGAAGCTGCCATTCTTCACCGAGTTGTGCTATCCCAGATTCGCGATCCTCGATCCGGAGGCAACATTCTCTCTGCCCCTTAAGCAGGTCCGCAACGGCATTGTCGACGCCTTCACCCATGTCATGGAGCAATACGCTACTTTCCCAGCAGATGCTCCGCTGCAAGACCGTCAGGCAGAAAGCATTCTGGTGACTCTGATCGAACAAGGGCCGACATGCCTGGCAGGTGCGAATTACGCAGCCAGGGCGAATCTTGTTTGGGCGGCTACCCAGGCACTGAACGGGCTGATCGGCTGCGGAGTGCCCCAGGACTGGGCCACCCACATGATCGGGCACGAACTGACCGTATTCTACGGACTGGATCATGCCGAGACCCTGGCCATCGTCATGCCGTCGCTCTTGCGCAGCCAGCTGAAAAGGAAGAAGGCCAAGCTGGCGCAATTTGCCCGGCGCGTCTGGAATCTGCGAGGAAGCGATGATCTTGCCATCGCGGAAAAAGCTATTCGGCAAATGGAGAGGTTCTACCACTTCATAGGTATGCCGACCAGGCTGGCCGACTATGGCATCGATCCGAAAGAAGCAGCCGCGAAGATCGGCCGGCGATTTGCGGATCGGGGCGCAAAAATCGGCGAACAGGGGCGCATCGACCACAAAATCATCCGCAAAATCCTGCTGGCGTGCTAACCCGGCATATTTTAGGTATTATCACACTAGGGCTGCCGGGCGGTATTGCACGCCCGGCTCTGACAAAAAAGGAGGTTCCAAAGTGGCACTCCCCAAGTTCGCGTTCTTCCAAGGAAAAATCGTTCCCTACAGCGAAGCCAAGGTGGGGATCCTGACTCATACCATCCACTACGGCACGGGTATTTTCGGCGGCCTAAGGGGCTTTTGGAACAGCGATGAGCAGCAGCTCTTCGTTTTCAGGCCGCTGGATCATTTCCGCCGCCTCCTGAATTCCGCGAAACTGCTTTGCATGGAGCTGCCATATTCGGTGGAGGAGCTGCGCGATATTCTCTTCGATCTTATCCGCACGGAAGACCTGAAGACCAACTGCTACATCCGGCCGCTGGCATACTTCAGCGACGAGATTATCGGAGTGAGGCTGCACAATCTGACTCCCGAAATCGCGATCATCGCGATTCCCTTCGGATCTTATGTCGACAACGAAGAAGGCCTGCACGTGACGGTCTCCTCCTGGCGTCGCATAGACGACAACATGATCCCCGCACGAGGTAAGATCAGCGGTGCCTACGTGAATTCAGCGCTGATCAAGACCGACGCTCAGCGTGCAGGTTTCGATGAGGCGATCGTATTGAACCAGGACGGCCACGTGGCCGAAGGATCGGCTGCCAATACATTCTTCATCCGCGACGGCATTGCCAGCACTCCGCCGGTCACGGACAACATTCTGGAAGGCATCACGCGCCGGACGGTCATCAAGCTGTTGCGCGACGAGTTGAATCTGGAAATTCAGGAACGGCCGATTGACCGAACTGAAATCTACCTTTCCGATGAAGTGTTCTACTGCGGAACAGGTGTCCAGGTAGCCGCAATCACCAAAGTGGACCATCGGCCTATTGGGATCGGAAAGCTCGGCCCCATTACCCAGAACCTCAGAAAGCTTTATTTTGACGTCGTGAGCGGCCGTGTTGCCAAGTATCGGGATTGGTGTTCGCCGGTCTACCAGCCGGTGGAAGCGGCCGTAAAAAAATAATCCACGAAACGCGCCAAGACCTCGAAATCAAGTTCGAGGTCTTGGCGGACAAAAGTCGAATTTATTGGCTGAAAATCAAGCCAGGCGGCCGTAAATCCGGCTCATTTCCCTCAGGCGTCTGCCGGCTTCAGGGCATATCTGATCTTCCTGCAGGCGCCAAATCCAGTTTCCCTCCTGCCGCGCCGGCAAGTTCATCCGCGCCTCGGTTCCAAGTCCCAGGAGATCCTGCATCGGGAAAATGGCCAGATTCGCGACGGAAGATAAAGCAGCCCGAATGAAATCCCAATGGATTTCCCTGCCATCGCTGGCCAGATAGAGAAGCGCGTTCTCGCGCTCGAGCCTGGCCTGGTCGGAGGATCGCGTGGTGTCACCCGCATCGGCGGAGTTGAACCAGCCCGCAGTCGTATCGTTGTCGTGGGTACCCGTGTAGACCACGGAGTTCGGGATGAAGTTGTAGGGTTTGAACGGGTCGGCTGGGTTATCGTCGCTAAAGGCAAATTGCAGGACGCGCATTCCTGGAAAACCCCAGCGGTCGCGAAGAGTATGCACCTCGGGAGTGATGTGGCCGAGATCCTCAGCAATAAACGGAAGCGGCCCGAACTCACGGCTCAGGGCCGCAAACAGACCGTCCCCGGGCCCCTCCATCCACCTTCCGTTGACAGCCGTGATGGCATCACCGGGTATTTCATAGTACTTTTCAAACCCGCGGAAGTGATCAATACGGGTCACATCAACCAGTTCAAGCATTGAACGGACCCGGTTCAGCCACCACCGATATCCGGTTTTTTCCAGGACATCCCAGCGATATAACGGATTTCCCCAGAGCTGCCCGGTGGCGCTGAAATAGTCGGGAGGCACACCCGCGATGGTCCGGGGACGGCCGTCGGAATCCAGGTCGAACAGCCCGGGATTGTCCCAGACATCGGCGCTGTCGTGAGCCACAAAAATGGGCAGGTCGCCGATGATCAGGATGCCCCGGTCGCGGCAATACTGTCGCAAAGCCAGCCATTGGCGGAAAAACTCGTATTGGACAAATTTCTGCATCTCTATTTCAAGCGGATCGGCTTCGATCCCCGGCTGCCAATCGGTCCAGGCGACGCCGCCGTTGGCCTCTTTAAGCGCAGCAAACCGCGCGAACGGATCGAGCCATTCTTTTTTCTCGCGGCAGAACTCTGAATATTCATTGACGCGGGCTTCTGAAGCCGTCGAAAAAAACCTTCGGGCGGCCAGGCGCAGCATTTTCCATCGGAAAGGGAGCGCAGCCTCGAATACGGCTTTTTCCGTGGGAAATGCCGGAGCCTCTTTCAGATCCTCCCGCGGAATCCATCCGTCTTCGGCAAGCAGTTCAAGACTCACCAAGATCGGATTTCCGGCCATGCTGGAATAACACTGGTAGGGTGAATTGCCGTATCCCGGCGGCCCCAGCGGCAGCACCTGCCAGAGCCGCTGACCGCTTTCAGCCAGGAAATCAACAAATTTGTACGCCCATTTCCCCAATTCTCCCGATCCAAAACCACCCGGGAGCGAGGTGGGGTGCAACAGAATCCCGCTTCTTCGCTTCGACATCATTCGCGGCTCTTACCCTCCGGCATAATAGATGTCCCCGGACTGCCTGACCGCAGGACATCAGGAAATCACAAACCCGTTGATCGGATCATCCTATATAATGGCAGATTCAAAGGAGGATATGCGGATGAAAGCTATTCAGCGGCGCACCTTTTTGCAGTCGGCAGCCATGCTCTCCACCATCGGGGCCATCGGGCCAAGACCCGCGTTTTCGCAAGCCGGCAGCCTGAAAAAATCGCTCGTGATCTCCATGCTGCCCAGGAATCTCTCCTACTTCGACAGGTTCAAGCTCGCCCAGGAGGTCGGATTCGACGCGATCGAAGCCCAGACTGCCGATGATCCTAAAGTCGCGGCCGAAATCAAAGAGGCTTCGGATAAAACAGGGATGAAGATCCACTCGGTTATGAACATGGCGCATTGGCGATTCCCTTTGTCCAGCCCGAATCCGGAGGATGTGAACAAGAGCGTTGCCGGGATGGAAACATCCCTGCGCAACGCCAAGCTGTGGGGAGCGGAAACCGTTCTCCTCGTTCCCGCCGTAGTCAGTGCCTCGGTCGGCTACAAGGACGCCTACGCGCGATCGCAGAAGGTGATCCGCGAGCGTATCCTTCCCCTGGCTTCCGACCTCAAGATCATTGTGGCCATCGAGGAGGTCTGGAACAAATTTCTGCTCAGCCCCATGGAGTTTGCCGCCTACGTGGACAGTTTCAGTTCCCCCTGGGTGCGGGCCTATTTTGATGTGGGAAACGTCCTGCTTTACGGCTTCCCGCAGGACTGGATCCGCACCCTGGGGAACAGGATTGTGCGCGTTCACATCAAAGATTTTCAAATGGATGGGAAAAACAGCAAGTTCGCCTGGAAGAATATCGGAGAGGGCGATGTCGATTGGCCCGAGGTGCGCAAGGCGCTGGGTGAAATTGGCTACAACGGTTTCGTCACCTGCGAAATCCAGGGCGGCGAAGGACCTTACCTCAAAAACGTCGTCGAGCGAGTGGAGCGATTCATAGCTGGGGAAAAACCGGTCGCATCATAAAAGAACGGGCTACATCGTAGGAAATGCCCAGTTTTGCAGCAGGTCGGCCCGGGCGCGCTCATTGGTGGCCACCATGCGAAGAATGTCCTGGGCAGAAATCATCCCCATCGACGATCCGGCCGGGTCCACAACCACAAGATGATAGATGCCGTGGCTTTCCAGCAGCCGTACGGCTTCTTCGATGTTGGTTTCGGGCGTCACGGTGATCAGGTCCGTGGACATGATCTCGTTCACCCGCATCCAGGCTGGGCACCTGTTCTCAGCCGCGACCTTGTCGGAGATATCGCTTTGGGAAAGGACCCCGACAGGATGACCTGACGGATCGCACACTACGGTCGCTCGGATTTCGTGCCGGCGAAGGTAGATCGCCGCCTCATGCACAGTGGTGTCGGGCGAAACCGAGAAGAATTCGGTTCGCGTTCCAAGAAGCATATTTATCTGACTCATGGCAACCTCAATCCGGATCGGGCTGGCAATCAGCCTCCGGTATGGATCAAATTCGAGCTTGCTGCCGGCGGGATACCCAATATATTTACTGTAACAGAATCGCGCCCGAGTTGAAAAGATATTTCAATTATTAGCTCTAAAGAACGAGGGGAGAGGACGAATGAGAAAAATGCCAAGGCTTCTGGTGATTTTGGCAGCCATTTCGCTCTTGGCCGGCTGGATTGCGGGGGCGGACAAAAAGGCCTGGAAAGATGCCTCTATCCAGGTCGCGGATATCAAAATTCACTACGTGGAAATGGGCGCCGGCGATCGGACGATGGTCCTGATCCCGACCTGGAGTTTGTATGCCGAGGTCTGGAAAGAGCAGCTCCCCTATTTTGCCTCGCGCGGCTTCCGGGTTATCGCTCTTGACATGCGCAGCCACGGGCAAACCACCCGGACCGAAGCCGGAAATACATACCAGCAGCATGCGGCCGATTTGCATGCGTTTTTGAAGACCATGAAGATAGAACACGCAAACCTGGTCGGCTGGGGGTCGGGGGTTACGACGCTGCTGGAGTACATTTCGAGCCCCGAGTCTCTCCAGCCGGATAACCTCGTTTTTGTCGATGGCAATCCGTGCGGCTTCAAAGATAGCGACTATCCGTACGGAATGACGCCGCAGGCAGCCCGGACATTTGGCCTGTCCCTGCAGGAAGACCGAAAGAAGGCGACGGAACAATGGGTCATCGGGATTATTCAAGTCCAAACAGGGGCTTGCCATCCTGACCGAGCTCGCTGCCGGCAGCCAGAAGGTCTCTACTGGAGCAGCCCTGTCCTTGTTCTTTGATTCCTACACCGGCGACCGCCGACCGGCGCTGGCGAGAATTCCGGTTCCGACCCTTCTGCTGATGTCTCAGGACAACCGGCTCCTGGGAGAGTACCTTCAATCCAAAATCAAGCGCTCCAAATTGGAAGTGATACCCGACTCAGGGCATGCAATCATGTTGGAGAAACCTCAGGCCTTCAACCAGATCCTGGAATCATTCCTGGGGGCAAACTGAGTTCAGCAGCGGCGTCAGTTCAAATCGCCCGGCGCTTGATGGTTCCTTTTGAGGTGAGATAAAAGGGGTCCTGCAGGGATTCCTCGACCTTTTTCCGATAGCCTTTGACCGGCCATTCCCGGTCGCAAAAATGTCCCAGGATGCGCCCGCGCACCCGCGGGCGGGATTCGGACGAAAGATAGGTTTGGATCAGCTGCTCGCGAACATCCTCGTCGCCATTCCGCGCAAGGTAATCTGAAGCCGAGATGCAGACGTCATCGTCTTCGTCCTCGAGCAGGCGAAATACCGTTTCGCGGGCCTGTGGAAAAGCATCGTCGGTCAGGTTGTCGATCATGACTTTTTTCGCCTCCGGCCACCGGGTATACTCGGCCGAGAGCTGCCGAAGAATGCCCAGGAGTGCGCCTGTATACTCGTCCAGCGGGAGAATCTCGCGGAGAGCGCGCACCGGGAAAGTCACTTCCGACTCGGTCCGAAGATGATTCAAGATCGGCTCGACGGCTGCTCGCCCCATTTCGACAATCAGCCGCACGGCATACTGCTTCTCCTCGAAATCCATGCTTGCCTGCGGGACCTGTACAGTAAACCGGCGCAGAAGAGTAGCGGCGGCCGCCGGGGTTTTCCATTCGGCCAGCCTCTCCATCGCTGCGACGCGTGTCGCCGCCTCACCGTGGGTTTGGGTCACTTGCTTCAGCGCGCGGCTGATCTGCCGCTCGGAAGGCTCGTCGCCGCCCGAAAAAATCCGTTTAAGAAAGCTCATATCTTACTTATTCTACAACATGACTTATCAATGCGGGGAAGCATTGCAATATAATGTTGGCGGTTTGGCCTGATCAACCCTCCGGGCCATTTTCATCCGGAAAAGCCTTTCCCGGCCGGACCATGGAGAGTTTATGGAAGAGAAGGATTTCTTCAACGAGAAAGATGAGCTTTACCCGGCTCAGATTCAATGCACCAAGTGCAGGAGCACCGAGGAGTATCAGATCAAGTGGCGCCGGCGCATCAAAAAACCCTCTCTGCCGCCTCGGGCCGACGAGCGCGACCGGGCTCGCTTCGCCAAGCTGCGGGACTACCGCATCCGGCTGGACGATAAAATCCGGTGCAAAAATCCGCGATGCGGCAAAACCATCGAGATCACTTCGCTGCAGTCGGTTGTATTCGACTGAGGTCAGCCGGCGTATTCGTGTACGAAATCCGCCAACGCCTTGACTGAATCCACCGGAGTCTGCGGCAGGATGCCGTGCCCGAGATTGAAAATATGACCCGGGCGGCCCGCGGCCCGCTGGAGAATGTCGCGAGCCCGCTCCTGAATGAAGGGCCAGGGGGCCATGAGAGCCACGGGGTCCAGATTCCCCTGGATGCCGGCACCGGGGCCGATCCGCTTCCAGGCATCATCGAGGTTAACCCTCCAATCCGCGCCAATGACATCCCCACCGGCTTCGCGCAGAAGCGGCAGAAGGTCGCCGGTTCCTGTGCCAAAATGGATAGAAGGGATTCCCTCTTTTTTCAGTGCCTCGAATATGGAGCGCGTGTGATCGAGCACGAACTCCCTGTAATCCGCCGGACTGAGACACCCGACCCAGGAATCGAATAGCTGGATGACCTGCGCGCCCGCCCGATATTGCGCTATCAGGTATGCGGTTATTGTCTTCGTGATCTTTTTCATCAGACAATCCCAGGCCGTGCGATCCCCGTACATCAACTTTTTCGTCAGTAGGAAGCTGCGCGAGGATCCTCCTTCGATAGCGTAGCTCGCCAGGGTGAACGGAGCCCCGGCAAAACCGATCAGCGCCACGCGGCCTTCGATTTCCTGCCGCACCATCTCGAGGCTCCTCAGCACATATCCCAGATCACCTTCGGGATCCGCAATTCGCAGCGCCTCGGCATCGGCGAGGGATCGAACGGGATTGTGAAGTACCGGGCCTTCGCCGGGTGCGAATTCCACCTTGATCCCCATCCCCTCCAGCGGAAGCAGGATGTCGGCGAAAATAATCGCGGCATCGACGGCCAGCGCCTTCAGCGGCTGAAGCGTAATCTCCGTCGCCAGGCCGGGATTCTTGAACATCTCCATGAGCGGGTATTTCTCACGGATCCGGCGGTATTCGGCCATGTATCGGCCTGCCTGACGCATGAACCATACCGGCGTCTGCCGGGTTTCCTCGCAACGGCAAGCCTGCAAAAACGGCAACATTTCCATCATTCATCTCCGGGTGACAGGTCATCAACATAACATCTGAGCTTTTTTTTTCAATGCCCAGGGTTCAAGATTGGGTGTAAATATGGAGTTCGGGCGTCCTATTCAAGCGGGAGGATAGATATGCGGATCATGGCACGACTTGCGATTATCATCGCTGTGGCATGGTTGATCGTACAGCAGCTTCCGGCTCAGAGCGGCGGTGGCAGTTGCATCTGCAGTGGCTTCATAAAAGCACGGGTCGACAGCGAGTGGAGCTTTATTGACGGTTCGGTCTTCAGCCGCGCGCGGGAGGGACTGACCGATCCGGCCTACTTCGGACCCTCCGGCGTGGTCGCACGCCCGATTTATATATCCGCGGGCGCCCTGACGGCCTCCGATGCCTCGCTCAGCAGCGTGAACGTTTTCTTCACCGGGTATACCGCGAGATCTTCCTACGCCACCTCTGAAATAACGGCGCTGAGGAACGCAGTGCTGAACGGCATGAACCTCGTCATTTCCTCCGACGACCTGGCCCACAGTATCGCCGATCTCTTCGATGCCATCGCCGACCCGAATGGAACGGAAATGAATGACGCTGTTTTCGCCGATCACCCCATCGTCTCCGGGCCATTCGGTAGGGTCACGCGTTTTCGCGGAGCAGGGGCTGTCGGGAGTTTCCGTTCCTGGCCGGCCGGAGGGCAGTTGATTGCCTCCAACGGCAAAGGGCCCAGCGTCGTGCTTGTGCCCGCCGGGACGCTATCTTCCACTTCCGGCGCCCTTCTTTTCATTTCGGATCTCGACATCCTTAGCAATTATGACCGGAACCTGGATGTCAATAACTCAGAGCCCAGCATTCCCGTCACAGATGCCCTGCTTATGAACATGATGGCCTATCTGTGCAATCCGACATCGACGGCATCCACCGCCCCGCATATGGTATTCCCGCAGATCGCCAATGGCGCCAATAATGTCTCCACGCTGAACCTGACGGGAGCCATTAACACCGGAAGCGTCACCGCCAACATCAGCTTCAGGGATGACAGCGGCGCCCCGTTTTCAATTCCGCTGGTGGGACTGGGCGCAACATCCAGCTTCAACGCAACCATGAACCCGGCTCAGACCCTGTTCTACCAGACCGACGGGGTCGGGACCCTCCGTTCGGGTTGGGCTTCAATCCGTGGATCTTCGCCGCAGGTCAGCGGGAACATCATGTTCTATGCACCGAACCTTGGATCCACCAGCGTCGGCTCCAGCGAAATTGCCGGTGGATTCGTCATCCCGATCGTAAAGCAGCCCACGGGAAATCCAACCCCAAGGACAATCGACGTCTCACTGGGTTTGCGGTCTGCAGCCTATCATCCAAGCCGACAGATATCAGGCTCGAGATCTGGGACGACAATGGGCGGAGGGCAGACGGCACAGCATTCCTTCACCCGCCGTTGGGCTCCCGCGATACGGCCATACCGCCCGGTTTCTATTCCAGTTCTTTAGAAACTTTGACTTCCGGAATTTCGCGGAACACTGAGGGTAGTAAGCCTGGATGGATTGATTTCGGTGACCGGACTTCAACTCGGCAACGCGGCCGGCCAGTTTGTGGCGCTTCCGGTCAAAGCACTCTATCGATAACACTTAAATTTCACCGCGAAGGCCGCGAGGAACACGAAGGCATCTTGAATTTGCGTTTTTCGCGGCCTTCCCGGTGAAATCAGGGGAGAGAGCCCCAGATACTCAGGTCGGCATAAATGGGATTGTGGTCCGAGATCCTATCCGCTCCTCTTCTGGGCAGGCGGATGCAGCCGGGGTTTTCCGACACCGAACCGGATATCCGGTCGATGATTTCTCCCCTTTTCACCGGTTGAATCCCCCTGCCCAGCAGCCAGTCCAATTTGAAATCGAGATACCCGTTGTATACGGACAGCCTTTTCCTGACCCGATCGGCGATAAAAGAAGGCAGCAGGCCGGCGTCCTCGAGCCCCCCGATGGGAGCCGAGGCCGTGTCTTCCGCGGAGTTGAGCCGCCGCCAGGAAAATCCCGCTTCACGCGCCACACGGAATAAGGGTTCTGAACCTTCCTCGGGATGCCTGAGTTCTTCCTTCAGTTTGTCCGGGTCAGCAAATGATATCCGCAACGCAGAACGCGCGGTCCTCCACGTTGTTCCCCGGGAGAAGCCGTTGGAATTAAAATCTCCCCCCAACAGACAAGGATCTCCGGCATCAGCAGGCAGATTATCGAGGATGTGTTTCATTTGCCGCGCACGGCAGGAGGGAGTATTGCGAACTTCCAGGTGTGCTGAGCCAAACCAGAGCGATCCCGACTCGAGTTCGATCCTCGCCCATACGCAGTTCCGCCGCCCATATCGCTTTTCATGGAATTCATACGGCTCGAAGCAGACCGGGAGAGGAATGGACCGGGACTCCAGGATGGGGTATCGGCTCAGAATGGCATTCCCCTGCAGGCTTTCCTGGTTTTCCCCTGGAATCGACAATTCCTCCTCGGTTCCTTTGGTCAATTCCAGATGGGCAGGCCCGAATACCATGTTCATGCCCAGGTCCCGCGCCAGGTCCCGCGCCACGTGGATATTTCCGGAACGATTCATTCCGTAATCGGCCTCATTCAGGAGAATAACGTCCGCCCTGCGCAGGATTTCATGCGTTCGCAAGACTTCCAGCAAGAGACTGTAGCGCTTTCCTTTTTCTATATTCCATTGGACAATCCGGAGAAAAGAAAGCCGGCGAGAGTTCGCCGCCGGGTGGTTGAAAACCTCGGGCCTATCCAGCAATGCACGAATCTCCGAAGCGTGCGTTGTGAAAAAACTCGATCGGTGCAATTCCGAAAGAGATGCATAACCGCGAAGACCTTCCAGCAGGAAATCGTGCGGGCCGTTTGTCATTGTCCAACCGTTCTATCGGGATCGGGGGATGGCCGGCCTGTTCGACCGGCCGGCACCATCCGGAGGCTATTATAGGCCATGCGGGGCTGATGAAAAGGTCCGACTTGGCAGGGCAAGGCCGGGGAGATCGGGCAGCCTATTGCTGCGACGAGTCATGTTAATATGAAATCTGAAGGAAGCATCTCTCATCGAGGAAATGTCATGAACCTATCGGAAATAGAAACTCCCGCACTGGTAGTAGACCTGGACATTATGGAGAAAAACCTGCGAGAAATGGCGGAATATACCGCCGGCCACGGACTGGATCTCCGGCCACATATCAAAACCCACAAAACCCCCGCCATCGCCCGGATGCAGATAGCCTCGGGCGCCAGGGGAATCACAGTGGCCAAGCTGGGCGAGGCGGAGGTAATGGCAAGCGAGGGGATTGACGATATCCTCGTCGCCTACCCGATTGTGGGCCGTAACAAGGTGGCCCGGCTCGCCGAATTGTCCAAAAAAATCCGCGTGGCTGCGGTCACAGACTCGATCGAGGTCGCCCGGGAGATATCTGATGCCGCTGTAGCTGCCGGGACTGATATCCGCCTGCTGGCCGAATTCGACGCGGGCCTGCACCGGTGTGGTGTGGGCACTCCCACCGCTCTCGCCGCGCTGGCCCGGGACATGAGCAGGCTGCCCCGAATAAAACTGCTGGGTTTTCTTTTTTATCCCGGCCAGATCCGATGCGCTCCCGCTGAGCAGATGGAAGCGCTTGAACAAATTGACACCCAGTTGCGTGAAGCCCGGGACCAGCTCTTCCAATCCGGGATTGAGATCCCGGTTGTCAGCGGCGGCTCGACTCCGAGCGCTTTCCAAAGCCACCATATGAAAACCATGACCGAGATCCGCCCGGGCACCTACGTATTCAACGACTGGAATACGGTCCGCGTCGGCGCTACCGACATTGGCCGGTGCGCCTTGACGGTGCACGTCACCGTGGTGAGCCGTGCCGTCCAGGGTCGTGCCGTGGTAGACGGCGGGTCCAAGACCTTTTCCAGCGACGCCATGTTTGGCGCAGCGCGGCCCGCCTTCGGACACTGCCTCGAATACCCGGAAGCGACGCTGGAAGCCATGTGGGAGGAGCATGGCCGTCTGAACCTGGAAGCATGCGCCGGAACCCCGGCCATCGGTGACCGTATTCGTTTCATTCCCAACCATGTCTGCACCGCCGTCAACCTCCATAACGAGATTTGGGGGGTCAGGAATGGGCTTGTCGAAAATCGATGGTCCATCGGAGCTCGCGGCCTTGTGAAATGATTCCCGGGATAAAACGCTGAAAAAGAGGAAAGAAAAAACCAGGGGCATACCCCAGCCGCGCATAGCGCAAGCGATGGCGCCGGCTGATTTGAACCGTCTTTTTCTGTGGATGCTGCCGCTCCTCGGATTGTTGATCGTGGCAGCCTACAGCAATACCCTGGCTGTGCCCTTTGTGTACGACGATGTGCCTTCTATCGTGAAAAATCCGGGAATTCGCAGCCTATCAACGTTCCTGCAGATTCCTCGCAATATAACTGTTTCAGGACGCCCGGTGGTCAGCCTGACCCTGGCCCTCAATTATATTTTCGGCGGCCTTGAAGTCGCCGGATACCACCTCTTTAACCTCGTCATCCATGGCACAAACGCATGTCTCGTTTTCTTTCTGCTGTGGAACCTGTTAACCGGGGAGCCGGTCAATATCGGTCGGCCTAAAGGATTTGGGCTCTCCTTTTCCATAGCCGCAATCTGGGCTGTTCATCCACTCGGATCCGATGCGGTTACCTATGTGATTCAGCGGACCGAACTATTGATGAGCTTTTTCCTGCTTCTGACACTTTTTTCCATGCTCAAGGCGAGCAGCACCGGAAAGGTCGCCTGGTGCATGGCAGCTGTCGTCTCCTGCGGACTTGGCATGGCGAGCAAAGAGGTCATGGTCGCGGCCCCTCCGCTGGCTATTCTGTTCGATTGGATCTTCCTCGCCCGACGCCCGTCCGACCGGACGCCTGGCCGCAAATGGCTTTATGCGGGCCTGGCCTCAACCTGGCTGATTCTGGCGCTGCTGCTGGCAACTGGCCCCAGATCCGCAACAGTAGGTTTCGAATTCGTGCGGCTTGGCCCCGTGGATTATCTGCTGACACAATGCGGAGTCGTGGTTCACTACCTCGGCCTCGCCTTTTGGCCCCACCCGCTCTCCATCGACTACAATTCCTGGCCGGTTGCATCGGGGCTGGCCGAAGTCCTTGTCCCTGCGTCCCTCCTGGTCGCTCTTTTTGCCCTGAGCCTGTGGGCGATCGTGAAAAAGCCGGCGGCCGGATTTGCAGGTCTGTGGTTTTTTCTCATCCTTGCCCCAACCTCGAGCTTCGTCCCGATCGCATCGGAAATCGCGGCGGAACGTCGCATGTATCTTCCCCTGGTGGCGGTTATTGGTGTCGTTGTTATGGCCGTATACCTGCTGCTGTCAGCCGCAACCAAGGGCAGGCCTGCGGGTATTGCAGCAGGAATATTGCTGGGAGTCACTTTGAGTTCCTGCATCGCCGCCACACGCAATCGAAACGAGGCCTATCGGAGCGAGGTCTCGATCTGGATGGACGTGTTGGATCATTTTCCCGGAAACGCACTGGCGCACAATAACCTGGGCTCGGCGCTGGGGCGCGAAGGCAAAATCAACGAAGCGATACCGCACTTTTCAAAAGCGATCGAGCTGAACCCTAAATACGCTGAGGCTCTTAACAATCTGGGCGCCGCGGAGTACAGTCTGGGCCGAACGGTGGAAGCAGAAAAACGAATACGCGAGGCTTTGAGGCTGAAACCCGGGTATACCGAGGCTCGTTTCAATCTGGGGCTGTCCTTGCATAGTCTGGGCCGGCTGGATGAAGCGGTCGCAGAGTATGCTGCGGTACTCCGTTTCTCCCCGGATGACGCGGAGGCAAACAACCACATGGGGGCCGCGCTTCTTAGCCTGGGCCGGAGGGACGAAGCTATCCGCCGGTTCGAAACAGCGCTCAAGCTCAAACCTGATTACCTGGAAGCAGCGGAAAACCTGAAGAGAGCGCAGCTGAATCAACCCGCCACCTCGACCTCAAAACCGTAAAGCTGTCATCGGCCTGTTTTCAACGCAGTTTTTGTGTCGCGGTTTTTTGCAGTCGCGCAATCCAGTCCCGGAGGGTACGGAGCGATTCGAGGAGCTCGGGGTCGCGCAGATCCCCTACTTCAACGGTGTGCTCCCGAGGATAAAGGAAGTCCCGCACTCCGCGAGCCGTGGCGGCCGACAGGTTCGCTATTCCGTCGGCAATTTCCACATACGAATCCGGAATTGGGGCTTTGGCCGCCTTGTCGGCGATATCGGCGCGACGGTTTGACTTGGGAATCGCAGGGGTGATGTTTTCAACCAGACGGGCGGCGTTTTTATCGATCGCCTGGGCGTGGGCGAGGCAAAGCGTAAGAGACCGTTTCCTCTGAGCCGGAGACAATCCCGGTTCCACTCCCAGCCTTGCCAGCTCGGGGATTTCGGGACCATAGCGTTTGATTTTTCCGCTCCATTCCAGGAGCCGATCCGCGTACATGATCAGCCTTTGCTTCACCACCTCGCCGGATCCTCCGGCACCGGCGGACAGGGGAGACGACCCCGCTGGCAGGCTCCAGACTGCGATATTTTGCACCGCGCCCAGCAGTTCTTCATTGTTCCAGAGACTAGGAGGGGGAGCCTTTTCATCAAGCTTTTTTTTGCCTGCCGGCGGCCGCGTGGGATAAATCGTGATTTCCCCGGCGGAGTGCAGCGGCGCGGCCATCTGCTGGAGCTTCCTGAAGCTCTTTTCATCTCCGGCCACACACCACATTTCCAGCGAAGACCCGTGAAAGGAAAGTACCGAATCCAGGTCCTGGCAAAGTTCAGTTTCGTGAAACCTGAGCCAGAATTCGACCAGTGCGGCCGGAGTTTTCGCCGACGGTGCACGATAAGTGGCAGGGAGATTATGAGGCGGAGTGTCTGACCCCGCTGCCGCAAACGACATGCCCGCAAGAACCAAAAGCCAAAGCCCGAAATTACGAATCACCATGGCCGGAGCGTTCTTCCTACAGGTAATGTTTCTATAAGGTAATCACCGCTTCGCTCAAATGTATAGAGAAATAAGGAGAATTGATTTTTGCTATTGTTCACTGGCGGGTGAAAATAGCAGCGGATCCTGCTAGGATTGCCTCAAACCTGAATTTTTTCCATGGAGTGAACCCGCATGAAATTTCACCGAATCCGCTGGACCACATGCCTCTGCATCCTGATGACCGCCATGCTGGCCGCAGCACCTCAAGAAGAGAAACAAAATCCACCTCCGGCGCCCGATGATCCTAAAACAGCCGCACTTAAAGCCGAGGCTGTCGCGGATATCGACAATATGGCAGTCAGGACTCAGCAGATGGTCGACCAGGTTTTCAGCTTCGGCGAACTCGGCTTCCAGGAATTTGAGACCTCCAGGTACCTGACCGATATCCTCAGGAAAAACGGTTTCGCGGTGCAGGAAGGCATTGCGGGAATTCCTACAGCCTGGATGGCAACCTGGGGATCCGGAAAACCGGTTATCGCTTTGGGCACCGACATCGATTGCATACCTCAAGCCTCGCAGAAGCCCGGGGTGGCTTACCGGGCTCCAATCGTGGAAGGCGCACCTGGACACGGTGAAGGGCATAACGCGGGGCAGGCCATCAATATCACCGCGGCGCTGGCAGTCAAAAAGCTGATGGAAAAGGAGCATATCTCCGGCACCCTCAAAATCTGGCCGGGTGTGGCAGAGGAGCTTGTAGCAGCCAAAGCTTATTATGTGCGCGAGGGCTATTTCAAAGATATCGACGCCTGTCTTTTCCTGCATGTCGGCAGCAACCTGTCCGTAGGATGGGGAGACGGCACCAATAACGGCCTGGTATCGGTAGAGTACCTGTTCCATGGCGAAAGTGCCCATGCCGGTTCGGCTCCATGGCGGGGCCGAAGCGCCCTTGATGCCGTTGAACTGATGGACATCGGCTGGAATTTCCGGCGCGAACATCTGCGATTACAGCAGCGTTCCCATTCCGTAATTACCAACGGCGGGGATCAGCCCAATGTGGTCCCATCAACGGCGTCCATCTGGTATTACTTCCGCGAGACGGAATACCCCCGAATCAAGGAGATGTGGGAAATAGGCGACAAAATGGCCGCCGGAGCGGCGATGATGACCGCCACGACTTTCACCTCGCGACTCCTGGGGACTGCATGGCCGGGTCACATGAACAAAGCCATCGCCGAAACCATGTATGAAAACATCAAGAGGATCGGACTTCCCTCCTGGAGCGAGGACGATGTCGCCCTGGCCAAGGCAACCCAGCGTGAACTTAAGGTGAAGGAAGTGGGGATGAACACCGAGATCCCAAAGCTGGTCGGCCGGGAAAGTATACCCGATGACGAAAAACGCGGAGGCGGATCGGACGATATAGGAGATATTTCATGGAATGTGCCGACGGTTGTGATGTCTTTCCCATCCAACTTTGCCGCGGGCCCGGGGCACAACTGGGCGAATGGTATTGCGATGGCAACGCCCATCGCACACAAAGGGGCAACCTGCGCCGCTAAGGTACAGGCCCTGACCATCCTGGATCTGCTCAGGAAACCTGAAGTCCTCCAGGCCGCCTGGGAGTATTTCCGGAACGTGCAGACCAAAGAGGTCAAATACACTCCCTTCCTGCGACCCGACGACAAACCGGCAATCTGGCTGAACAAGAAGATCATGGACCAGTACCGGCCGGAAATGCGGAAATATTACTTTGACTCTTCGAAATACAAAACCTATCTCGAACAGCTCGGGATCAAATACCCGACCATCCGAACTCCCTGATGATCGCGGGCAGCTGAATGCTCCCGGAAAACGTACACTCGCCGCGGAATCGCTCCCGGCCGCCGCGCAACCATCCGGCTGAAAGGATTCGATCCATGTGTCCCGAACTATCGCCGACACCCGATGAAACAAGCCTCCGTGTGCCGGATATCAAGATACGAGTGAGCATGCCACAGCCCTGGACGCACTGCTTCGGCGTCCGGATCACGGTCTCCGGCCAGGCTGGCGACCTGGCATGGCTACGCATGCCGGTTTGGACACCGGGCTCTTACATGGTCCGTGAATATAGCCGGAACGTCCACGATTTCTCGGCGCATGGAGATTCGGGGGCCGTGCTGGCATGGGAGAAGACGGACAAATGCACCTGGTTGGTCCACACGCAGGGAGAGAACCGTTGGTTCGTAGAATACCGGGTTTATGCCTTCGAACTCACGGTGCGAACCTGTTTCCTGGATGACAGCCACGGGTATATCAACGGCGCCGGACTATTTATGTATCTGGACGGATTCCAAGAGAATAGGCACCAGCTGGAAATCGTTCCCTATGAGGGCTGGACCGTCATTTCAACCGGGCTGGAAAAGTGCCCCGGTGAGGATCTCATTTTCTCGGCGAGCGATTTCGATACCTTGATTGATTGCCCGATCGAGATCGGAAACCAGGAGGTGCTCGATTTCGAGGTTCAGCAGCGGCCGCATCACATTGCCGTTTACGGCGGAGGGGAGTTCGATCGGGAGCGGCTGAAGACTGACTTTAAAAAGATCGTGGAAACCTGCGCGGACTTGATGGGGGACATCCCCTATGCTCACTACACCTTCCTGATTCACCTTATCTCCGACGGGCGCGGCGGCCTGGAGCATGCCAATTCCGTTTCGCTTCAGGCAAGCCGATGGTTCCATCAGACCCCGGAAAGCTACAATCGCTTCCTGGATCTCGTGGCCCACGAATTCTTTCACCTCTGGAACATCAAGCGACTCCGCCCCGTGGAATTGGGACCCTTCGATTATCTGAAGGAAAATTACACCCGCCAGCTTTGGGTCTCCGAGGGATTTACCGATTATTATTCCTCCAGGATCATGCGCCGGGCAGGTTTCCTCAGCCCCGACGGCTACCTTACCGAACTGTCCAAGTCGATCCGGGAGTTGCAGGAAACGCCGGGCCGGTCGGTCCAGTCAGCCGCCGAATCCAGCTTCGATGCATGGATCAAGTTTTACCGCCCCGATGCCAATTCCCCGAATGAGACGATATCCTACTATCTCAAAGGCAGCCTCATCGCCCTCGTGCTTGATCTTGAAATCAGGAACCGGAGCTTGGATCACAGCCTGGACGATGTCATGCGCCGGTTGTACCTTGAGTATTACCGGGAAAAGGGACGAGGCTTCACGGAAGAAGAATTCCGATCGGTCTGTGAATGGGCTGCCGGGGGGCCCCTCGATGAGATTTTCGACCAATATGCCTACGGCACTCAGGAAATCGATTTTGCACGTTATCTGGGCTATGCGGGTCTAAAGTTTGCTGACACGGCTGAAGCCCGCAGCAACGGGCAGGCTGGACACCTCGGAGCATCCATCAGGACCGTTGAAGGGCGTGTCTGCATCCATGGCATCACCGCGGGGGGCCCGGCCTGGATCCAGGGGCTCAATATCCAGGACGAAATCCTGGCCGTAAACGGTTACCGGGCCAGCCAGGAGTTCATCTCCTCCTACCTGCCGGGCCAACCGCCTGGGACAGAATTGCAGTTCCTGGTCTCCCGGGACGGTCGGTTGCGAACCTTCGTTATTCGTCTCGGTGAAAAAAAGGAAAATGAATTCAAAATCGAGAGAATCCAGGAACCTTCGGCGCAGCAGAGGCTTCTCTATGAATCCTGGATTTTTGCGCCCTGGGAATCGTTGACCGTTGCCGGAGGGGTCTGAGCCATCGTGCGGCAGATCCCGTTTAGGGACAAAAAAGGGGTGCCCCCGCCGGAGCACCCCAAGAAGGAGACCGCGTTCCTCCCAGAACAAACACAGCCTCCCAAAACCTCGTATTCGAAGCCCGGCTTGAGCCTGCCGGGCTTCATTATCGCCTCTTAATTATTAATTTATGAAGTCGAGGCCTTCGCTCCCTGTGCCCTCTTTCCATCCCATGCAGGGCCGGCTCCGGAGCTATGAATGCCAAAGGCGGAAAGAATATAAAAAATCGGGAAGATTAAGGGAAGTGAATAACTTTGATATTTTGGATCAGGGAAATTAATATACTGTCAGCGATGCAACTTGGGTTGAAACCGGGGCGGCCCGTCTGCATCAAAAGCCCCGCAACACTTTCGGATGAATCTCTATGCATATCGAAACTCTGAAGGTTTTCTGTGACCTCGTCGAGAGCCGCAGTTTTTCACAAGCTGCCGTCAGAAACTTCATCACCCAATCGGCTGTCAGCCAGCAGATCAAAAACCTCGAGTCCCGTTTCGACATGCCGCTGCTGGTGCGGGGCAGCCGCTCGGTGACCCCGACGCCGGCCGGCCAGGTGGTGTATGAAGCTTCGCGCGAGATTCTGGATCGTTTCGAACGGATGCAGGTGGACATGCGTTCGCAGGGCGAGGAACTGGCCGGGACCGTGAGGGTGGCCACGATTTACAGCGTCGGCCTTTACGAAATGTCACGAGTGATAAAAACCTTCCTCAAGAACTATCCCAAAGTGAACCTTCACGTGGAGTACAGTCCGGCGCCCCGCGTTTACGAAGACTGCCTCAAGGGGTCGGTGGATCTGGGAATTGTTCCTTATCCGAAACCGAGCAAAGGCCTCGATATGATTTCCTTGCGGGCTGACAGGCTCATCCTCATTTGCTCTCCCGAACACAATTTTGCGCGACATCGCCATATAAGCTTGAGCAAACTGGACGGGGAAAACTTCGTGGCCTTCGAGAAGGACATCCCGAGCCGCATCGCCATCGATCAGATACTCGAGCAGAACAAAATCAAAGTGAAGATTGTGATGGAATTCGACAACATCGAAACCATCAAACGCAGCGTTGAAATCGGCGCCGGGATATCCATAGTACCCATGCCCAGCGTCGAACGCGAAGTGCAGAGTGGCACCCTGGTGCAGTTGAAATTCACGCGTCACAATTTTTTCCGGCCCCTGAGTGCGATCGTGAGGCACCAGCGCTCCATTCCTCTTCCAGTCCAAAAATTCGTCGAACTCTTGCAGAAATCCTGACAACGAAATTAAATGGCTTTAAGTTGGGAGGCACTGGAAAAATCATGCCAACATGCCTCCCCTCATGTGGGCCCTGGCTTCTGCCGGATCCACATGAATCAAGGTAGACAGGCTGATATTGAAGGAAATCTCCCATGCCATCCTTTGAAAAACTGGGCGTGTTTTACCTCGGCAAAACTCTGGATCCGCGCAGCGGTTCACCTTCCGGAGAGTACCTGCTTTATGACTCCCGCGACCTGGTTACGCATGCCATTTGCGTCGGCATGACCGGCAGCGGGAAAACCGGGATGGGGATCACGCTCCTGGAGGAGGCAGCCATCGATGGGATACCTTCCATCGTCATCGATCCGAAGGGGGATCTCGGCAACCTCCTCCTGACTTTCCCAGGGATGAGCGCGGCTGAGTTTCGTCCGTGGATCAACGAGGAGGAGGCGCGGAACAAGGGCCTGGAACCGGATGCCTTCGCTGCTAGCGAAGCCGAGCGCTGGCGCAAAGGGCTGGCCGAGTGGGATCAGGATGCCGAACGGGTCCAGCGGCTCAAATCCGCGGCGGAATTCGCCATTTATACGCCCGGCAGCACCGCCGGGACTCCCGTCGCGATCGCCAGCTCCTTCGAAGCTCCGTCGCGGGAAAGCCTCGCCGATCCGGAATTCCTGCGGGAGCGCATAGCGGCGACCGCATCCGGTCTTTTGGGGCTTCTCGGAATCCAGGCTGATCCATTGCGCAGCAGGGAACACATTCTGATCGCCAAGATACTCGAACAAGCGTGGGGCGCCGGGAAAGGGCTCGACCTGTCGGCACTGATCCAGATGATACAATCGCCGCCGGTTCAGCGGATCGGAGTCTTCGATCTGGAGTCCTTTTACCCTGCAGCCGCGCGGGTCGAACTGGCGATGATGCTGAACAATCTGCTGGCGGCGCCAGGTTTCGCCACCTGGCTCGAGGGTGAACCGCTCGACATCGGCAAGATGCTGCATACACCCGAGGGCAAGCCGCGGGTCAGCATCTTCAGCATCTCCCACCTTTCGGATGCCGAGCGGATGTTCTTTGTCACGATGCTCCTGAATCAGACATTGGGGTGGATGCGCTCGCAGGCGGGCACCGCAAGCCTGAGAGCCATCCTGTACATGGACGAAATATTCGGATACTTCCCTCCTGTGGCCGAGCCCCCGTCCAAGCGACCGCTTTTGACTCTGCTGAAACAGGCCCGCGCATTCGGCCTGGGCGTTGTGCTCGCCACGCAGAACCCGGTGGACCTGGACTACAAGGGTTTAGCCAATGCTGGCACCTGGTTTATCGGGCGTCTCCAGACGGAAAGAGACCGGGAGAGGCTGCTGGATGGCCTGACCGGCGCGGATAACGCCAGGTTCGCCCTCGACCGCGCCCAGACCGGTGAAATCCTGGCCAACCTCCGGCCGCGCACCTTTCTCATGCAGAATGCGCACGAGGATCACCCGGTCCTTTTCAGCTCCCGCTGGGTGCTTTCCTACCTTGCCGGCCCTTTGAGCCGCACCCAACTCCGCCAACTGACCTCAGAAAAACAGCAGCGGGTTTCAAAAGCGGAAACGGCGGCCGAAGCCTCCCCACAGAATCGAGTGCCGACCGAAGGAGCGCCCGGAGAGGCCGCCCCCATGATCCCGGCTCACGTAAAGCAGCTCTTCGCTCCGCCGCCCGACCCGGCTCTCGATCGGATCGTTTATCGGCCATTTCTGCTGGCTTCGGCACGCTACCAAATTGTAAACAACAGCCTTGGAATCTCCCTATCCCAGTCGGTTTGCCACCGCCTTGAACTGGAGCCGAATATGACCCTCGCACCCTGGGATGAAGCAGCGCTGTGTGGCGAGATGGAGTCGCTGGGCGCCCGACCGGTCGACGGTGCCCGTTACATGCCGGTGCCGACCGCGCTGTTGAACCCGAAGCCGTTCCAGGCTGCCCAAAAAGGATATGCCGATTTCGTGTACCGAACCTCCCAGGTGGTGATTTACAAAAGCACGTTGCTCAAGCAGGTTTCACGCCCTGGGGAATCTGAGCTTGATTTCAGGCTTCGGCTCCAGCAACTGGCACGCGAGCAGCGCGATTTCCAGGTGGACAAACTCCGCCGCAAATATGCGGCGAAAACAGCTACTCTGCAGCAAAGGCTGCTCCGCGCGCAGCAGCGTATCGAGAAGGAAAACGAACAGTGCCGCGAACAGAAAGTGCAGACCGCGATTTCCGTAGGAGCAACCGTGCTGAGCGCGCTCATGGGGCGGAAGGCCATCAGTATGGGAACCCTGGGAAGAGCGACCTCGGCAACCCGCCAGGCTTCGAAGATTGGGAGGGAAATGGCCGATGTTGAGCGCGCCCGCGAGGAAATGGCCTCCGTCCAACAGCAGTTAGACGACCTTAACCGGGCATTGGAGCTGGAAGCCGATCAGGTGGCGCAATCATTTGATCCGCAAACCGAAGTTTTTCAGCAGGTTATCGTTCGGCCACTCAAAGCTGGAATCCTTCCTCAGCAGATCGGTATTCTGTGGATTCCATCCTGAGGACGAACTGAAATATTATTTGGTTGCATTCTGGACCGGCACTCCACAAAATTCTCCTGGTGATGCATTAATAAACTCGTTCCCATCGATCCTCCCACGATTGGGTTCATACTAGAGGAGTGCAACAATGGCTATGTTAACGGATCGGGTCGAGTGCAAGGAGTTGCTCAACAAGCTCGTCCCCGTGGAAGAAGCAGTCAAACACGTGAGTGACCGCTGCAAGATCGGCATCAGCGGATTCACCAAATCAGGCGAACCCAAATCATTCATTCCTGCCCTGGCGCAACATCTGGCCAGGACGGCCCCCAAGACCAAAATCGGACTGTTCAGTGGCGCTTCCCTCTCCGACGAAGTGGAAAACCCCATCGCTTCTTTTGTCGGGAAACGCGGGCCCTACATGTCGTCCAGCGTATCGCGCAAGCTCATCCATGCGGGCGAGATGGACTTCACCGACGTGCACCTGTCGATGTTCGCCCGAAACCTGATCTATGGTTTTTATGGCGATCTTGACCTCGCCGTCGTGGAAGTGTCCCGCATCAGGCCGGACGGAAGTGTGATCCTGTCATCTTCGGTCGGGATTTCCGCCGAAGCCCTGACCATGGCCAAGAAGATCATTCTGGAAGTGAATCCGGCGATTCCCGACTACACCGGGTTCCATGACATCGCGATCCCGGCGGTCCATCCCCGCATCGGCTGGCCCATCCCTATAGTCAACGTCAGCGACCGCGTCGGCACACCCTACGTCGAAATCGACAAGAACAAAGTCGTGGCCATTATCGAGTCCGATAAACCGGACTATCCCGTCAACTTCAAACCGACCCAGGAAATCGAAAGGAAAATCGCTCGGAACGTCGTCGAGTTCCTGCTTCATTGCCGCAAGATTTTCAACTGGAGCAAGCGCCTGCCCCCGATTCAGTCGGGTGTGGGGAATGTCGCCAACGCGATCGTCGGCGAACTTTATAAGTCGCCTTTCCAGAAGATCCGTTTCTGGACCGAAGTCTTCCAGGACGGGATGATGAAGTACGTTGAGGACGACGAAAAATTCGACTGCGCTTCAGCGACGGCGATCTCGTTCTCGGGCGACGCCCGGCAGGAATTTGACCGGTTGTTCTCGCGCTGCCGGGATAAACTGGTTCTCCGGCCGATGTGGCTGTCGAACTGCGCGGAAGTGATAAGCCGCCTTTTCGTCATCGCGATGAACACCCCGATCGAAGTCGACATATACGGCCATGTCAACTCCACCCATGTCGACGGCTCTCGCGTAGTCAACGGGCTGGGCGGTAGCGGAGACTTTTTCCGCAATGCCTACCTCAGCATTGTGCACACTCCATCCATTCGCAAACTGAAGGACGGGCGGACGGTAAGCTGCGTCATGCCCTATGTGCGCCATATTGATCACACCGAGCACGACATCAAGTGCGTGATCACCGAACAGGGATTCGCATTGAACACCGAGATCCGGTCTGCGCGAAACCGTGCCCTCGATATCATCGAGAAATGCGCACATCCCCACTTCCGCCCGGTTTTGAAGGACTACTTGAAAATCGCCGGCGGAGGCGATGAACCCCGGCCCACCAATATGGATGTACTCCAGGGTTGGTGGAAGGAATATGACGCGGCCTGCCATTCATTCCCGCAGGATCCGGTACCGGCCCTAAAATAGTGCATTTTCTTGACTTCCCCGGGCCGGCAGAGCCGCGTAACTTCGGCTTTCAGTCCGCCGGCCGGGGAGCCTCCCCCGCCGTTCGATATTTCTGAAACTCGCAGGCCGGAAATCCATCCTGTCCATAGAGGTGGAACTGGAAAAAGTCTTGATTGAATCGGATGGCGACTGCAAAATAGTCCAGCAATATTGACAACCAGACAGAAGGAGATCTCATCCATGAAACGCTTTGCTATCGCAATTGCAGCAATCGCCGTTGCCGCGCTTCTTGCACAGAGTGTGGTTATGGCGCTTCCTCAGAAGTTTGTCCTGAGAGTGAATGCCGGCGGGGTGAAGCCGTACAAGGATTCCCAGGGTAATGTGTGGCAGCCCGACAAAGAATACAAGAAGGGCGGCGGGTACGGATTTGTAGGGGGAGATACGATCGACCGTGGCGCCGACATGAAGATCCAGGGAACCAATGACCCGAAGATTTACCAGACCGAGCACTGGTCCATGGACAATTTCTTTGCCGAGGTTCCCAACGGCAAATACACCGTGCGCATGCACTTCGCCGAGACCTACGAGGGGATCGATTCGGAAGGCCCGCGTGTTTACGATGTAAAGATCCAGGGCGCCGTCGTACTGAAGGACTTCAATATTCAGAAAATCACCGGCGGAGTCCAGAAAGCCCTCATGCGCGAATTCAAGGGGATCACGGTCACCAACGGGATCCTGGACATCGCGTTCGTGAGCAAGCTGCAGAATCCGGAAATCAACGGCATTGAGATCATCGCCGAATAAAAAACTGAACCGCGAAGGCCTCGAAGACCTCCAAGGGATTTGTTGTTCCCCTTTGAGGCCTTTGGGGCGCTCCTGTCAACCTGCTGTAAGTCACCCCTGGCAATCCAGCCCGTACGGTGCTGAAAGTTGAATCACGATGAGTCGCACAGCAGGCTGCACGATTGCCAGAAGTATAACAATCCCAGCAAGAGAATAAGTAAGCTGGAACTTCCTAAATTGTCCCCGGCGCAGAATCGGGATATCGGCAATTCCTCCCCCTTCGCCTTTGCGTTCAAAATGACGGCCGCCTCGAAGCGGTAAGGCGGCGCCTGCAATCCTGCTAGCTTAATGGGGCCTTCCCCACCAGCCTGGTCAAAACTCATGCGCCGACGTGGCACCGCTCCGAAAGCCGAATATTGCAGGGGCCCACTCGGACGAGGGGCTGGAAGGTCTGGGAAATAAAAACGCGGAGGCTGATCCGGCATCTGGACGCGTTCCCAAGACACCGGTAGCCTCCGCGCATTATTTCAGCGCACCTAGAAAACAAACCTGAGGTTGAACTGAATGACCCGGCTCAGGCCGCGCTGCGACGTGAGTTTGCCGAAGTTAGTGCTGGTCGGATCAAGGTTAGGATCGCTGAAGTTCGTGGTATTGAACGCATTCAGGAAATCAACCGAGAATGCGGCCGACATCTGCTCGCGGATACGGATCTTCCGGGAGATTTTGATATCCCAGTTGTCGATTCCGGGGCCGCGCAGCGCGTCGATACGCGAAGGAAACACCCTCACGTGGTAACTACCCGGTTGTTTGGAAGAAGCTTTTTCAAAGGGCATGGCGGGATCAAACCATTGATGGATGTCCTTGCTCCAAACGCTTTCATGATTGAATGCGTTTTCGATATCAGCCAGGTTCCCATTATAGAAACGGTTGCCCCAGCCCAGTGAGGAGCCTCCCTGTTTTTGCCAGATCCAGCCTACTTCCCATCCGCCCGCGAGGTGCGAAGCGAATCCCTGGTTAGCCCAGCGCTGGCCCTTGCCGAACGGGAACTGGATAACGGAATCCCACACAAACCTGTGCCGGCGGGTCTGGTTGTTCGGGCGCGAACTTGGCGCTGTATCGAATTCATTAGCATACCAATCCGCGGCCGTGCTCTTGGGTATCCATGTGTACGAGACGCTGGTCGAATAGTTGTTCGAAAAGCGCTTTTCTCCTCGCAGTTCGAGATCGCCGTAGTTCACGTTTCCGCGGACATCATCATTTTTCACACCGGGACGCAGGCCGTAGACCACCCCATTATATTGCGGGAACGGACGCAGAAGGGCTGCCTTGCGGATGGTGGTAGATGTGAAAAAGCTGAGTGTGCTGATGTACTTGTAGACCTGCGGGTTGGTGGTCTGCAGCGAGGCAAAATTCTTGATGTTGAAGGGATTGGTAACGTTTCGGTTCAAATCGTCGTCGACGGATTGTACCCGCGCATTCCCGGTGGCCCAATACTGCCCCGGTAGATAGTTAAGTGTCTGCTGAACCGGAATTTTCGATAAGGCGCCGTTATAGGCCGCCTCGATGACGACATCGCTGAAAATCTGGCGCTGAACGCTGAGACGCCACCGCTGCTGGTACGCGGGTTTGACCGAACGCCACCACGAATAGTAGCCATTGTTCCAGTTTTGCCCGACTCGGGACATGAGATCCAGGGTGTTTCCATAGGGGACATCAAATCGGGTGTTGTCCGTGCGAACCGGAAACGGGTCCGTCATGATGTTCTTGGAAGCAGACAAGCTGGCGGCCGCAAAGGCCGCCCCCGCGTAGGATCCCAGGAAGTTCAGGCCGTTGTCGTTGCTGATGCTTACCGAGGTCGGCTGGCTATATCCCTGCTGGGGATAGTTCTGGAGCTGGTTGTTGACGTTCCAGGTGCCGTCGTATTGGCCGTACCCGCCGCGGAGAACGGTCTTGCCGTTCAACTGGTAGGCGAATCCCAGACGCGGCAGGAATCTCTTGGTGCCGTCAGTTAGTGTGTCATGGTATTGGCCCAGATAGGGCAGGCCGCCCAGCACCTTGAACTGCGAGGGATCTGGCAGGCCGAGAGTAGGATTGGCCGCATAAACCACCGAATAGGCCGCCTGGGCAGCATCGGTGATAGGCAATTTCGCGTCGTAAACGAAGCCCGATTCAATGCCGCGGCTATAGCGTTCAGTGATCCCTCCCTCACGCTCCCAGCGCAAGCCCAGGTTCAGGGTCAGTTTCTTCGACACCCGGAAGTTGTCCTGCAGGTAGAGCGCGCTGATAGGCGTCCCCCAGTAGCCGGTATCGTTCGTGTCGATGCTGATACGGCTGTTGGAGAGACCCATCATGAAAGCCGCCCATTCCAGCCCCCGGTGGGAGGCCACCGTATCGGCATCGTTCTTGCGCATGTAGGTATTCCGGAACTGGATAACTGCCCGTGGTGCTTCCGGGCCCGGAGGTGGCGCGCCAGTAACGCCGCTCAACGATAGCCGTAGTTGAGCGAGTGCTTTCCCCAGATCGTGTTCATCGAGAACTTCATCTCCGCTGTGGTCCCGCGGGTGGAGATACCCTCCAGGGCCTGGCCGATGTCTTCGATGGAATCGAAGTCCAGCCGAGGAAGGATGTGCTGGTCACCCGGCCTTGTCGTCGATGTACTTGGGCAGGCCTACCGAGTAGCAGAGTATTTCTGAATCTCAGGCCGGTCGCTTCCTTCGTTGAACCGGGTGTAGCTTACCGTCGCCTGCAGCACATTGGTGTTATTGATCGTCCATGTATAATCGCCGCCGCCGCCCTTGTTGATGCGGGTCAGGCCGTTCCGATGCAGGCCGCGCGCCGTTTCATAGGTCCAGTCGTATTCGTCGGCGAGGCGGTGGTTCCAGTACCACTTGCCGCTGAGCCGCATGCGAGCTGCTGATGTTGTAGTCGTAACGGTTCATGATCGAATTGAACCGTTCGTCTTTCGGCATCGCGACTGCGAGGTAGTTGTTCGCACCCTCGGCGCTTACCAGACCCGGAACGTCATTCGGCGTGGGCAGGATTTTGACGTAGGACGCGTACATGGGATTGAGGATGGGAATGCCCTTGTTGCCCGGGAAAGGATCCCGGACCACACGTCCGCCCTCCAGCCGTGCCGTACGCGGATCATAGATCTGGTACTTCGCCGGGTCGATAGCGAGCAGGTCGGAAAAATCGCCCTGGCGCCAGTTCATCTTGGGAACGGACCGGTTGACCGAATCTGTCGTTTCGGCCTTCGCTCTGGTAGATGCCGTTGTAGCTGAAGAAGAAGAAGAGCTTGTCTTTGCCGTTGAACAGCCATCGGAATCACGCACCGGCCCGCCGATGGTGCCGCCGAACTGGTTGGATCGGCCCGTGCCCTGCTTCTCAGTTCCGGGCTTGATCTTGCCGCTGCTGATGCCGTCTTTCATAGGCCAGGCGAGTGAAGTGGGGCGTGGCGTTCCAGCGCTGCTGCCAGTGCTGATCGTACAGCGCGCCATGGAAAGCATTGGTCCCGCCGCGGCTCACTACGTTTACGAGCGCGCCGGCCGAGTGGCCGATCGAAGCATCGAAAGCGGATGTTTGCAGGTTGAATTCCTGCACCGCATCGCTCGGCGGAACATAGGCCACTCGCCTCCGATCGGTATTCGGCGAACCGTCCAGTGTAAATTCGCTTCGACCCGGGGAGCCGTCAACCGTCATGTCGGACGTGCCGTTGTTGTCAAACGGCCGGGAGAACTTCAGATCGCCCTGGTAGGCCACGCCCGGTGCAAGACGCTCGAGCGTGAAAGGATTCCCGTCCGACAACGGCAGGTCGGCAATCCGCCTCTGGTCGATGACCTGGCCCGCATTCGCCGACTCGGTTTCCAGGAGCGCGGCTCCTGCCGTTACGTTGACTACCTCCGATGCGCCGCCAATCGTCAGAGTCAAATTGATGTTCAACTGGTCGTCGACACGAAGCTCGATCCCCTCGCGGACGAGTTTTTTGAACCCCGGCGCTTCAACTGAAATGTGGTATTTGCCGGGCACCAGGTACAACACCGTGTAAGTACCCTTGTCATCCGCGATCGTGTTGGATGATGTATTGGTGGCATTGTTCGTGATTACGACCTGCGCGCCGGGAATGACCGCTCCGGACGGATCCAGGACTTTCCCACTGATCTGTCCACGATATTCCTGCGCCATGCCTGCGAAACAGCTCAGGCCTAAAATCAATAGGAAGCAAAACAAATATCTAAATCGGTAAGATTTTCCCACTGCCTTACCTCCGGATTTCATATTTGGGCGTCTCATACAGGGTTGAGCGCCTCGATGTTGCGGTCCCTTCCCGCGGAGAAATTCGAGCGATTATAACCTTAATACTATTTTCCACGTTAAAAAAAGCTTTGGTGATCATCAATTTCAACGGTCACTTCCGGCAATGACCCTTTCCTTCCCACCTTCGTGTCTTGGCGGTCTTGGCGGTTCGTTTTTTTACACCTTGTGGAGCTATAATGAAATCGAATCTGGAACCTGGAAACCGCACACAGAGGAATCGACGTGGATCATCTACGGCATTTGCCCACAGGCTTGCTGTGGGCCGTTATCTTATTACTGTTTTCCGGTGGTCTTGTTCGAGCCGGAGCCCAGGAGGTTGTCCGAACCGGAATACTCGGAGCCTTTAGCGAGGAGGTCGATCGGATTGAAGGGATGCTCACCGAAACAAAGGACCAGACGGTTTTGGGAATCCGTTTCGTAACCGGCAAACTGAATGGCCGGGCGGTGGTCATTGCCACAACAGGAGTCGGCAAAGTCAACGGCGCGATGGTGGCTACCTTGCTTGTGGATCATTTCAAGCCGGCGGAAATATTCTTCACCGGCATCGCCGGTGCGATTCACCCGGATCTGAAACCCGGTGATCTGGTTATCGGAGAAAAAACCGCCCAGCACGATCTCGGGAATTTAACCGTTGAAGGATTTGAATTGCGCGGCATGAGAAACCCCGTCGACTGGCAGCGAAATCCCGTGTACCTCGATGCCGATCCCCGGCTGCTCGCGCTGGCCGAAGCTGCTGCCGGGAGCCAGGAATTCCCTAAAATAAAAGTTGGAGATGAAGAACGCAGGCCGCGGGCGGTGCGAGGGATCATCGTCACAGGAGATGTGTTCGTATCCTCGCCCTCGAAAAAAGAAGAGTTGAGAAAAAAGATGAACGCCAGCGCAGTGGATATGGAAGGCGCCGCCGTAGCCCAGATTTGCCGCCAGTTCAATGTTCCCTGCCTTGTGATTCGAGGGATCAGCGATTCGGCAGAGGGCAACGCACGACAGCAGGCGGGCCAATACCTGGGCTACGCCGTGCGCAACTCCGCGCAATTGGTGTCCGAAATCGCGCGCAGGCTGGCGAACAGCGAATAGCCGACTCTGTACTCTCGGTGCGCTCGTTTTGCGGTTCAGGGCTGGGGGCGCGGCGTTGCGTCTCCCTTGGTCATTCCGGTCACCCACTTGATCGCCTCGATCCACATCTGGCGGATATCGGAACGGGCCCAGGCTTCCGGGGGATGCCCTAATCCACAATAGAACACACGCCCTTTCCCGTAGTTGCGCACCCAGGTGATGGGGATCTCCTTGTACTTTACACCCTTGGCATTCATGTCCACCTTGGTGGTGTCCAGCTTCATGAGGACACGCGATTTTTCCCGCGAAAATTCCTTGGTCTGGTAAATCTCGTCCCAAATCTGGAAACTCTCCGGAAAATGGCGCATAGCGGGGAAATCCTTGTCGACCAAGGTAATGGTCGCAAGGAAAGTGTTCCAGGGATGGCCGTCAAACCACCCTCCGATCATATCGCCGTATTCGGGCCATTTATAAAAAGTGTCGGTCGCATTGTGAGCACCGAGAAATCCTTTCCCCTCATCGCGCACAAAAGACAGCAGGTCCGCCTTCTGCTTTTCGTCGAGCTGGAGTTCCCCTGTTGTCATAAAGAACACAGCGTCAAAGTAGGAAAGGTTCTTGGCGTTCGCCGGCAGTTCTTTTTTGGTAATGCTCTGAGTGTCGGTGCGGATCCACGTTTCCCAGAGCCCGGTTTCGCGCCCCAATTGATAAATCGTCCCGAGCGCATCGGAGACAGATTCATGCTCCCATCCCAAGGAAGTCCCGATCGCGAGAACGCGTTTCTTTCTGCCGCCCTGCGCCAGCAGCAGCGGGCTGGCAAGAGCCAGGCATAAAAGCAGCAGCACAATATTCCGAACTGGTTTCATGACAGCCTCCAGATGATGATCTAGACCGGCTCCAGATTAGATCATCCGATTCGATTCTGCCATCAAAAGAAGGTCACTTGGATTCAGAAACTGGAATCACCGCGCTACGGTTCGAATTGAGGGACAAAAACATTGCCACGGATTCCACTGATTTCACGGAGAAGGTCGCAGGGCCGGTACCAATCGCATCGTCGGTATGGTATATAAGGTTTTTTTATAGGAGCAATATCTTGAGCCTCTCGCTAAAGCCCTCATCGCGCATCGAAACATCCAAAGGCCCCCTTCTCCTCGTAGTCATGGACGGCATCGGCATCGGTTTGAAAGATGACTGGGACGCGGTCTTCCAGGCGCGTACCCCGACTCTCGATTATCTGATGAAAAACGCGGCCTTTCGGACCCTGCGAGCCCACGGTACTGCCGTCGGGCTGCCCAGCGACGCCGATATGGGGAATTCGGAGGTCGGCCACAACGCCCTCGGAGCCGGACGCGTGGTCGATCAGGGAGCCAAATTGGTCAACCAGGCTATCGCCGACGGAAGCATATTCCGCAGCGATGTGTGGAAGTCGATCTCAGAACGGGCTGCCCGTGCAGGAGCCCTGCACCTGATCGGGCTGTTGTCCGACGGCAATGTCCACAGCCACGAAGACCAGCTCTACGCGATCATCGAGCAGGCTTCCCGCGAAGGATTTCCGCGCGTCTTCGTCCACCCACTCCTGGACGGACGTGATGTCCCGGAAACGTCAGCCCCGGTTTACATCGAACGGCTTGAGTCGGTGCTCCGCAAATGTTCGGGCCCCGGCAAGACCTATCGAATCGCCTCGGGCGGCGGACGCATGGTCACAACCATGGATCGATACCAGGCAGATTGGCGCATTGTCGAGCGTGGCTGGAATGCCCATGTGCATGGAATCGGACGAGGCTTCGCGTCGGCCATGGCAGCCCTCGAAACCTACCGAGCCGAGCAGCCCGGCCTTGCCGATCAGTTCGTGCCACCCTTCGTGATCGTCGAGCAGGGCAGCCCTGTCGCACCCATGCGTGACGGCGATTCCGCGGTCTTTTTCAACTTCAGGGGCGATCGCGCCATCGAGATCAGCATGGCCTTCGAGGGAGGCCGCGATTTCAAGCACTTCGACCGGGGTCGCATCCCGGAAATCCTGTTCGCGGGAATGACGCTTTACGACGGCGACCTCAAGATCCCAGGCCGATTCCTGGTCCCGCCGCCCTTGATCGACCGCACCATCAGCGAGTATCTTGCCGGCAGCGGGATCACGCAGTTCGCCATGTCGGAAACCCAGAAATTCGGGCACGTGACCTATTTCTGGAACGGTAATCGCAGCGGAAAGTTTGATGATCGCAGCGAAAGTTACGAGGAAATACTGTCCGACCGCGTCCCCTTCGAACAGCGGCCCTGGATGAAAGCCGCGGAGATTACCGACCGCACCGTTGCCGCGCTGCGGCAAGGCGATTACCGCTTCCTGCGCATCAATTACGCCAACGGCGACATGGTAGGCCATAGCGGCGATATGGACGCCACCGTCATCGCGGTCGAAACTGTTGACATCTGCCTGTCGCGACTTCTCGCCGCCGTCCGGGAGGTGAACGGGACGTTCGCTGTTCTCGCCGATCACGGCAATGCCGACGACATGATCGAGCGGGACGGAAAGGGACGCCCGAAATTCAACAAAGACTCTACTCCCCAGCGCCGGACCAGCCACAGCCTGAACCCGGTGCCGTTCGTGCTCTACCGCCCGGAAGGCGCGCTCCGGCTGCGTGAGGATTTGCCGGGGGCAGGGTTGGCGAATGTTGCCGCCACGGTTGCCGAACTGCTCGGCTTCGCCCCTCCGGAGGGTTACGATCCGACGCTTCTCGCTTGATGGAGAATAAAAAATGGAAGATCTGCGCTACCCCATCGGCAAATTCCTGATGCCTGAACCGATAACACCGGAAATCCACGAAGGATGGATCCGCGATATTAGTGAAGCGCCCGCCTTGCTGCGAAAAGAAGTTGCCGGCTTTTCGAATGAACGGCTGGAAACGCGGTACCGTCCTGACGGCTGGACGGTGCGACAGGTGGTGCACCACCTCGCCGACAGCCATATGAATGCATTCATCCGCTTCAAATTGGCTTTGACAGAGGATATCCCGACGGTCAAGACCTATGAAGAGGCGCTCTGGGCGGAGCTCCCGGACGCACGAACCCGCCCACCGGAGGATTCTCTACATTTGTTGGAATCTCTCCACCGGAGGTGGGAATGCCTGTTGCAGAGCATGTCTCAGCAGGACTTTCAAAAAGCCTTCCGCCACCCGGAAATGGGCCTGGTAAAACTGGAGCGGAGCCTGGGCATTTATGCCTGGCACGGGAGGCACCATACCGCCCAGATCCGGTCCCTCAGCTCCCGGATGGGTTGGGTTTGACCGGAGCCATGACCGTATTGAAATACTTCCGAGGAGCAGTTTAACCCTGGGAGTAGTCTAGCTCCGATCCCAGCACGCTGTGGGGGATAGCATAAACAGCAAGCATTGTGATCGCCGCCGCAATAGCCCATCCATAGGCTGTCCGATTCTTTCGCAATCTCCAGTAGGCCACAATCCAAAGCAGGAAGGCCGCAGCGGTTTTGTTGTCCGTAAGATCAGTTCCGAAAGGCCATCCGGTCCACAGAGCCCCAAATGCCAACTTCTGTACCACAGGGCCAAGGATCAAGCCGCCCATCGTCAGACAAAGTGCGGTCATCGCAGCCAGACGCTGGGTTTTTTCTCCCCGAAGCAGACCCTCTATCCCAGCGCGGGTGGAATAAAGCATTCCGACAAACATCAAAAAAATGTGAGGGATGAGAATATAAGGTGGCACCGCTCCTCTGAAGCGGATGATCACCGGCTCCTCGGTCAGCGGGATATCCCCCGCACCCTGCGGGGTCAAATAAACCCGATACATGACTTTGCCCGCGGGGGGTTGGTGGGGAATCCTGCCGACGAGGAACCGATCCTGCCGTTCCAATGGCACTCGGCTCCACTCGTCCCGGCTTCGGTAGCGCTTGAACTCCAAAATCCCCCTGGTCCCGCTGGCTGGGACCTCCAGGCGGACTTCAGCGTCGTCGGCGCCATCATAGCTTCGCAGTAACCTGAATTTAACCTCGTCTGCCCCCACCGTGATATTTCCGCGTTTGGGATAGGTTGGCCCCGTCATGCGTTGATAAACTGCAGATGCAAGCGTCACAATCAGAGCCAGAGCCCACAGCAGCCAGGGGCGTGCTTTCATATTCCAGATCTCCCTCTTTCCCACCGTCTAACTTAGCTTAAGGCAGATTCGGCCTGCAGAAACATCCCTTAAATCTGAAAGTCCCGCGGACCCGCCGACGTGCGGATCTTTTAATCATAATCGCTGGAGGAAGGCAAGAGCCATGGAGGGTTTTAGCGGCACATCTCACCCATAAAAACTAAAAGCGCCGGAGTCAACCCCGGCGCTTTTGGTGATAGCAAGGGCGGATCCTGTTTTGAATGCCACTCTTCCCCAAAAGTGGCACCCATCCCCCCGGATGCAGGAGGCCGCCCTAGTGCTGCCAGAAAACTGGCCTTTCATTCCTTCAGGAATCAGGCCGATGAATTCTGGCTTTCTTATCAAAAAATCAAAGATGTCAAAATGCTTAAGCGTTTTTTTCGTCGAAATCGAGCCATCTTTCAAGCGTCATTAAGCGTCATTTGCCGATTTCGTCTCTTTTCGCTACCTAAATTCCTATAAAAGCGGATTTTCTTCGGCAGAAATCTTGGGAAACCTCTATCCAGCTACAATATATCCATTATTTTGAATGGTGAGAGGGACGGGAAAGGGCAGCGGAAATCCAAATAGCAGTATACTAATATTTTAATAATTGAATCCCACCCTTGGGCTATTCCGGAGAGCCAGGAGCCTCCGCATCGTAATAAAGCCCGAGAGAACTTATGGCAGGGCTGGCCAGAGCCTTGTCGACATAAAATCGGATTGTTTTTGCCGTAACCGCTTTAAACCGTTCCAGGCGCTTGTGTCCGACCGTTGTCCCGGCAGCGAGTCGCTGCCACTCTTTTCCATCAAAAAATTCAAAGTGATAGGCGGCCACGCGCTGCCCGAGCTCGATCGCCTCCTGGACCGCCGCCACATTGAAGCGCGCTTTTTCACCGAGATCCACCTCGATCCATCCGGAAAGTTCGGAATCATCCGTGGCCCAGTATGTGGAGAGATCATTGTCCAGGGCCCGCGCCGGCGAAAATGCGCGGTCTCGTGATCGGACATTGCTCGCTTTGGCGCTTCGGCCTGAAAGCAGGTTCCGAGCAAAAATGGAATCGAGTCTGCCCCGGAATCCGGCAAGTGCTTTCACATCGGGATCGCTTAGAAGCCCGTCGGTGTTGGGCGGCACGTTGAGCAGCAGAAGACTATTGCGTCCGACCGACTTGAAGTAGAGGTCCAGCAGGTTATCGACCGACCGCACCTTTTCATCCTCCTTTTTGTGCCAGAACCAACCCGGCCGGATCGAAACATCCGACTCTCCGGGGCGCCAGATGTCTCCCTGGGGATCACCGTGCTGGAGCGCCTGTATGATGGCCTGGCCGGGCGCGCCTGGATATGGTACTGCAGAGGAAGCAATCGGAGCCCAGCATGGATCGCCGGCCATTCCCTTTTCATTGCCGATCCATCGGACATCGGGACCTGCATCGGAAAACATCACAGCGTCGGGCTGCAATCGCCGAACGGTGGCGTGCACTCGCGGCCAATCATATTCCTGCTTTTTTCCGTTCGGCCCTTCGCCGCACGCGCCGTCGAACCAGACCTCGGCCACGGGTCCGTAGTCGGTAAGCAACTCGGTTAGTTGGTTGATATAATAGTCGTTGTACCTCGGAGAATCCCCGTAGGATCTTTCATGGCGATCCCATGGGGACAGGTAGAGCCCCAGCTTCAATCCTTCGGCCCTGCAGGCATCAGCCAGATCCCGCACCACATCTCCCTTCCCATGGCGCCACGGGCTGCTTTTTACGGAATGCTCCGTGTAACGGCTGGGCCAAAGACAGAATCCGTCGTGATGTTTCGCCGTAAGAATCAGGATCTTGAAGCCCGCAGCCTTGGCGGTTTTAGCCCATTGCGCGGCATCGAAATGTACGGGATTGAAAAGGCCGGGGTCCTCGTTTCCGAGCCCCCATTCGCGGTCGGTAAAGGTGTTGATGCCGAAGTGGAGGAAAAGGTTGGTCTCGCTTCGTTGCCAGGCCAGCTGTTGCGGACTCGGTGTCGGATTTCTGCGGCTGGGTGCGCTGTTTTGCGAAGCCGATACCGTACTCAAAATGAACAAAGCTGCCAATATCAGGGATTTTTTCATGGAATCTGCACCTTCATGGCCATGTTGCAGCCGATCTACCAAGTCCGCTACCGAGGCTGATGATCCGTCGATCGAGGACTGCTGCTGTCCGGAGCCAGCGACGGATTCAGCCGCGCCAGGAAAGAGGCCAGCCCTTCACCCTCAACGACCGCCCTGGCCTCATCCCACGAGACCATTCCGCGGCGCCTGAACGCCTCCAGGATCCGGACGATGCTGAGCGCGACCTCAGCGGTTTGCCCCATCTCCCGGCTCCGCACATAATCGATGGCGTCAAATAACACGGCATTGACCTCGGCGAATCCGACCGGCTCTTCTGGCCCGAAGGTCGAGATCCAGTACGACTGCTGCAGCGTGTCGTTGACATGGGACAGGATCAGGAAGGTAGCTCGCCCAATCAGCTTCAGGTTGCTCGGGCTGACATTGGTCATGGTGTTCCCCACCACCCGTCCCAATGCGGCCATGATCCCGGTAGAGTGGGCGTTCAGAAGCATTTTGAGGGCCATGTGTCGCCGGAGCATCAGGGGATCGTCGGCATTATCCATGGCGATAGGGACCTGGATATCAGCGAGGTTTTTCCCATGGAGCGCAGCTTCCAGCTGAAGTTTGCCCGCCGCAGCCACGACTGCGACTTTTGCCCCGCGGGCGCGGCAAAGCCCTATGAACCGGGAGAAGCCGGACTCCGGACTGGACAGGGTTTCCAGCTCCTCGTCGCAGAGCACCGCCACGCCCAGGTCGCCTTCAGCTGGAGCGCGTGAGGAGATGTTCACGCCGGAGAAGGAGAAATCGTAGAGCTGTTCCTGGTCATTCCCCGCCTGCTTCAGGCTGCGAAGAGCGGCATCCCTCAGATAGGGATCGGGCACCTGTTCCTCGAAGGGCATCTGATAGATCGCCGCGTCAAGACCGCGGAACGGGCGCCCCAGGAAGCTAAGCCATGCCTCTTTCAATCCGGCCGCTTCGGTCCATACCTGGAGCCAGCACTTGCGGCCCGAATCCTGAATCCGGTCCAGCGGGTAGAGCCTGAAGGTCGGGCTCCGTTCGGTATTATCGATGAATACCGTGATCAGGGCGGTATTGGCAAAATAGGTGGAGAATCGCTGCTGCCGGTACGTTTCGGTTTCGGCTCGGGTAAATTGCGCCAGGGCGGGCAGTGTGGCATCTACGGCCGCTTTAACGCCCGAAAAACCCAGCAGTTTGTCCGCGAGTGAAAGTACGGTGCGAAACCCCAGGGCAGCCCGGTCTTCCGGATCGAGCGAGGATTCCAGCAACCGCCCAACGGCCTCTTCGAGAATCAGGCCGGTGACGAATGTCTCGCTGGTGGTCGCCTGCATGCGGGTGGACCCGGTGATCGACTGGGGTCCCGTAGCCAGGTTAATTTTCGTGATGGCCGGGTTATCAAGCACCGAAGTGCTCCGCTCGAAGGGGCGAAGCACCTCATCAGGATTGTTGTAAACGAAATAAAGGCGTTTCCTCGCCTCTTCACGTCCGGCTTCATCGAGCGGACCGTACTGATCGAGTGCTCCCAGAATAGTCCCTATGACTGACGAAGTCTCACCTCCTTCAGTCACGCAGATAACGACGTCTCCCCGCCGGATGCCGTGATCGCGGAGCTGGAGCCGGCCGATCAGCTGCAAATCCTCAAATCCCTCGAGAGAGCTGACCAGCGCACGGTCGGCGCCGGTCATTTCCCCGACGCAGCGGTCTTCAATGTCCTCGGGCAGGTAAGTTTTCAATTTCTGCCAGCATGGGTGTCTTTTAGCCTTTTTCCAGAATGGACGCCAAAAGCTGCTCTCCATCTGTTTGGCCAGACGGCCCGTGGCGCCGCATCCGTAAAAATAGATTTTGTGGCCCGACAAGATGGCCGTGACCACGGCTTCAACGGCCTGTTCCAGCGGGCCCGGGTGGCGAGCTAAATCAGCCATTTTGCGGGTGACGTCCTGATCCACCGAAAGCAGCATGCGGAGGCCTTCCGCCATTTCCGATTGAATGGCAAAGCTGAGATTCCAGGTATTTCGGTGGCGCTGTTCCGTCAGCAGGTTGAACAAATGGAATTGTTTTTTGTTTTCGACGTAGTCGACTGACTGGGCAGATGGTGTCAGTCCGAGTAGATCCAGAATCCGGGTCATAGCGCTCGCTCCTCGATTGGCTGGCGCCTATCATACCCGTTCGTGCCTTCGGATCCAACCGGGCCGGTCGCTTCGGGCCTGCCGGCCCGCGAACGAGGGAACTCGGCTCTCGGCTATTCGTGATGAAGCGCAATGATCGGGTCGACCCGTGAAGCCCTGTGAGCGGGCACATAACAGGCAAGGAGTGAGGTGAGAGTCAATAGCGCCGGAGCAGCGATGAACACCAGTGCATCCATCGAGGCGACATCGAACAGCAGACTCGAGAGCACACGGCCTATCCCAATCGAGAGCAGAAGGCCAGCGCCGATTCCGATGCCGGTAAGCCGCGTACCTTCTGACAGGATCATTTTCAGGGTAGCGGCCGGTGTGGCGCCCATTGCCATCCTGAGGCCTATTTCGCGTGTTCGCCGGGCGACCGTGTAAGCCTTCACCCCGTAGACGCCCACTACCGCCAGAAAAAGGGCAAGCAGCCCGAAAATGGTGAATAGCCAGGCGCCTGTGCGAACAATCCAGAGCTGGATGTTGGATTCCAAATGCCCGCGCATGGTCTTCAGTGCCAGGATAGGAAGGCGCTCATCCAAAGCCTGAGTTTCAGATCTTATGGAACGGATCAGGCCCGCTTCAGCTTCCCTGCCCCGGGCTGCCAGCTTCAAGTGCACGGTCATGTTGGGCTGGAATTTCTGCCCGATGGAGAAATAGACGTGGGGTTGTTTTTCCGCTTCAAACAGGTTTTCTCTGACCCCTCCCACGACGCCGATGATCTGGCAAATTCCCGATTCCTTGCTTCCATCCCCTTTTTGGGTCTGCAGACGTTTTCCGAGAGGATCCTGATCCTGCCAGAGTTTCCTTGCCAGAACATCGTCGATGACCACAGAAGGCATTCCGCCGCCGGATGACTCATCACCGCGGCCGAAAACACGGCCACGGAGCACAGGAAGCCCCAAGGTGGCAAAATAATCGGCACCGATGATATTAGATCGAACGCTCACCGATCGGTCGATTGCACCAGGTTGAAAGGAATCGCCTACCGGCGAGACGCTTGCTCCCAGCGAGACTATGCCGAAGGGAACGGTGGCCGCAATGCTGGCCGATTCCACACCTGGCATCCCCCGGAGGCGGTCGAGCAGCAAGCGATAGGTTTCACGGCTCCTGGCTTCGGAATAGCCGGCGAGGCTGGGATCAGTCTCCAGAATCAATTCGTTTTCCACATTGAAGCCTGGGTCGGCAGAAGCAGCGCGCGTGGCACTGCGTATGAAAAGCCCTGCTGACACGAGCAACGCGAGGGAGAGCGCAAGCTGGGCAATCACCAGGAGGTTTCTCCTGGAGTACCACCTCCTTGGATGCCCTCCGGCATCTTCGCCGGCGCTTTCCTTTAAATCCCCGATGATATCAGGCCGCGAGCTTCTGAGAGCGGGGCCAAGTCCGGACGCAAGGGTGCTCAGGACACAGAATCCTATGAGAGCGGCAAGCACTCTCCCATCGGGACCGCTATGAAAAACGATATCCAGAGGAACCAATCCGCTCATCGATGAAACCAGGAGCGAAGTTGCCCAGTAGGACAGCACAAGGCCCGCCGCACTGCCGACGACCGACAATATCAGGCCTTCAGTGAGAAGCTGGCGCAGGATCCTGCTGCGGCAGCCGCCAATAGCCAGCCGGATGGCAAATTCCTTTCGCCGGCCGGTGGCGCTCGCCATCAGCATATTGGCCAGGTTGAGGCAGGCGATAAGCAGAACAATCCCGGACATTGAAAGCAGCAGAACAGAAATAATTCCAAGGCCGCTTTTGTTTTGAGGACCTGTGCTCACGCCCATCCGGTTCAGGGGACGTGAAGTAATGGAATAATCCTTATTCTCGGCAGGATAAGCCTTTTCAAGCCGGGCCGCGGCCACCGCGAGTTCGGCTTCGGCTTTCGCCGGGGGGAGGCCTTGACGGATCCGCCCTATGAGAAATAAGCAGTGATTGCGGCGCTCGCCGAGATTCTGCCGTTCGTGAACAAACAGGTCATTGATCACCTGTTCGTGGACTCCCAGCGGCAGCCATATCTCGGGGGAAAGAATTGCCATGGTCCCGGTGAATTCTTTCGGTGAGATGCCGACGATGGTATAAAAGCGCCCGTTGATCTGGAGTGACTTCCCAACCAGGTTGACATCCGCGCCGCGCTTTTTCCAATAATTGCAGCTCACGATGGCGACGGGTATACCGGCGCCGGGGGCTTCTTCCGCCTCGGAGAAGGCTCTTCCCTGGGTCATGGACACCCCGAAGGTATCGAAATAATTCGCCGTCACTATGGCAGCAAACACTCTCCGGGTGGCCTCGCCTTCGGTCAATCCGACCATCGACAGGTTAAAAGCTGCAAGGCGGGAAAACGTTGAGTTGGTGTTGCGCAAATCGACGTAGTCGGGATAGGAAAAGGCCCGATAGGAACTCGGATTCCGGGTGCTCTTATTGAAGCATTGGTAGAGGTCGCCGGGCTCTTCCACCGGCAGGGGCCGGAGAAGAAAGGCATTGACGAGGCTGAAAATGGAGGTGTTGGCTCCGATTCCCAGGGCGAGCACCAAAACAGCCAGTGCTGTGAATGCAGGTTTTTTCGACAGCATGCGAAAACCGAAACGCAGATCCTGCAGGAATCCTTCCATGATGCCTCCACGGCTTCTGGAGGCATAACGTATCCACTCCGTGATAAGTTCCCCGGCTTTCGCCTCTTTCTGCATTGGGAGGCTTTCGTGGCTTGATCAGCTGCATTATTTCACGCCGGAATGTCCTGAAGCTGCCGCGGCCGCCAGTTCGGGCAGATTCGGCGGTATGCCTGCGATCACATACACCTCCCGGGAAGTCTGATTCCGGCGGATCCGCATTACGACTGCAGATGCGAAGGGTGATGCGGAAAGCGCATGGAATACATCATTCACACTTTTGACCGGTTTGCCGTCCACAGATTCGACGACATCGCCGGCCGACATGCCCGCAAGCTGAGCTGGTCCCCCCTGAAAGACAAAATTCACCTGGATGGCGCCGGAATCCAGATCGAGCAGTGACGCGCCGATATACTTCTCTTGTCCGGTCAAACGGTTTGCCTCCGAGTAGTTGCCTTTGGCAAGATGCACGATGATTTGGGCCTCCTTGAAATCATCCTGCGCGTCCCCCGTGGGCGCTATCCTGCGTCCCTGATCGATGGCTTTCTGAGCCGTGTCATAGTGTCCCAGGCGAACACTGTTGTTGGCTAATCCAGCGAAATAAACCGATTGCGTAGGATCCCGTTCGGTTGCCTTCTTCCAGTAGCGCTCTGCATTGGCATAATCTTCCATCCGGCTGTAGACCATCCCCAGCCAGGCGCAATGGGTCGGCATATAGTCAGGGTCGGGATAAAACGAATCGGATTTCCGGATGGCGGCGATGGCTTCCGGATAACGATGAAGCTTGGTGTAGCAGGTGCCTATTTCGAAGTGGATATTCGCCTCACCATAGCCGGAGAGATAATCCACAGGCAGGGTTTCCAGAGCCTCCTTGTACAGTTCGAGGGCGCGTTCATAATTCTGCTTATCATACGCCTGCTGCGCCCGACGGATGATCGGGGGCGATCCGCCGGACGGATCCCAAAACTTATCCCTTTTTCGGCCGGAGTTCTGAGACCATCCGGGCGAAGCCGGCACCAAGCCTACGGCCATAATAACGACAAGCAGCCATCGTCCACCGCTGAAAGTCATGACGACATCCTTGAGCTAAACCACCTGTAATGCGGCACTGACCTAAGTTTATGATTTCACTGAGATGAAGAATTGAACTTCTTAGAGTAATGCCAAAGGAAGGCGGCCGCAACTTTTCTTGCGGCCGATTTGAAGTATCATTGATGGTCCAAGACGAAATCCGATCCAGGACTTGGCCCAGGTTTCAATAGGCTGTGGCTCTTACCTGCGGATTCCGCCTCCTCCGTGGCTGGAGCCACCGCCACCGGACCTGCTTCCCGAGCCCCCGCCATAGGATCTCCCACCCCCCTGGCTGAAGCTGTTCCCGCCTCCGCGGGTGACACCGCCGCTACCCTGGCTGAAGCTGTTCCCGCCTCCGCGTGTGACACCGCCGCTACCCTGGCTGAAGCTGTTCCCGCCTCCGCGGGTGACACCGCCGCTACCCTGGCTGAAATTGTTGCCGCCCCCTCGATTAAAGCTGCCCCCGCCGCCGAATTGCGGTGAGACGACCTGGGGAACGGAACGAGACGGCTGCACGGACAGGTACCTGGCCTGCGGCACCGCCTGGGAGTTCTGGACCTGCGGCGCCCGGTACGACTGCGACAGGGAACGGGACACCTGCGATGACTGGGAATCGCTCTCGCGAACCGCCCACCGAATGGAATCACGCGTGCGGACTCTCCGCCCGACCCCGTAGTGACGCGACTTGACCTCTCGCCCTGGTACCTTGAATTTGAAGGGCTCGAATAGATCTCGGGCTGGGAAGTTGTCCGGGCCCGCCGGTTGGCATCGTATTGCTGTCGCGGCGGATTCTGTGCGCGCTGAGTCGAGGGCGACGACTGCCGTAGCGCCTGCGACGGGTTGCCTCCGGAAGAACGGCCATTCATTCGATTGTCGCCCGCATAACCAGCGGATCGCGAACCACCATTCCCGTTATAGGAGTTGCGGCCGCTCGAATAGTTTCCGCCGTAGCGTGAGGCCACATAGGAATTTGAGTAAGGGACATGCGCACGATGAACCGGATTATGAACCCAGGCTCTATGCCCGTAATAAGCACCCCCGTAAGGGTAGTGGTAACCATGGTGATGGAAAAAGTAGGGATTCATATAGACTGAGCTGCCGAACCAGCTCGGGCCCCACCCCCAGTAGCCCCATCCTCCCCATCCGCCAAAGCAAAAACCCAGGTCAAATCCGAATCCAAAATGGAATCCGTAGGAAGGATAATACAGCGAAGGGTAGTAGCCATAAACCGGAGGTCCCCAGACATAGACCGGATCATAGGACGGTACGTAAATCACCTGGGGGCTGGCCGGTTGGATGACCACTGCCTGCTGCCCCGACTGCTCCTGTGTGGTAACCGTTTGCTGGGGTGTTGAGGTCAGTTTCCCGTTTGCCTGGGCGCGGGCTCGCATCCTTTGAACTGCGCTCATAACGTCGGCTTGCTGTGAAAGGAAAGCATTTCCGATGTCGGTGGTCCACCGGACATCCTGGTTCAGCCTGGCGAGCGCATCCGGAACTGCAACCAGTGCCTGAATGCTGGGATCCCAGGGTTGCTTTTTAGCCGCATCAACCAATGCCTGCCCTTTGAGGCTGAGGTTACGCTGGAGCCATTGATAAGCTTCAACGACCTCCAAAGGATAGGTGGCGGCTACAAGTATTTGACCCAGCAAGGGATCCGGATAAAGCGCAATAGGCGCCACAAGATTGTCGAGCTGATCCGCAGACCAGGAAGGCGATGCAGCCGCCTGGGCCTGCTGCGCATCGGCAGCGGAATAGGGTGGTTCCTGCTCCTGTGCAAAAACCGCAGGACCTGCGCAAATCAGTGCAATCATTAGAAAAATGGGTTTCAAGGAGTTGCCTTTCATTTCAGCCTCCGGGCTCATGTTCTTATAGATGCCCAGTCGCCAATTATGTTTCAAAGCATGATGCCGCAAAGTCTCAATGCTCATTTGAAGAAGCAGCAAGGTGCGGTCCGGACACCCTTACCCGTACTTCGTGATTGTGAACGGCAAAGTACAGTATAACAGATCGAACTCAACGGGGCTGAAGAGCACTGTCGAGCAGAGCGGAAGAAAATCCATTTGGGCTTTCGCCGAGCACTGCATAACGGTAAAGGGCAACCGTAAAGATTCCCTTGACCGCCGATGTAATGGCAGCCAGGATCGCTACATACCAGATGGCTATGATTACCGCCAGAGCCCTGTCCAGCGGAAAGATCATAAGCACGATCACAGCCCCGGGAAGGAGAAGAAACAAGTTCAGAATGCCGAAGCCAAAACTCCCCGCCACCTCCTCCCCCCAGCGTTTTCTGAATAATTCAGCCGACCTTTGTACGGATTCGAACAGGCCGCGATTCTCCAGAATGAGCACCGGAACAATGAGATACGTGATCAGCGTCCATGCCAGGCCGAGGCCGGAAGCCAGCATCCTGCCTATCAAGGAGCGGCGGTCCCGCAATGTGCTTAAAATTACCCCCACGGTTGCAGACACAAGCGCCCAAGAAGCTATGCTCGTAATATGTTCCGCAGCTATTCGAAACCCGTCACGAACGGTGGGGTCCCCTCCCGAGAGGCGGATATTGGCGCAGCCCACCAGGGCGCTGTTAAAGAAGATAATGATGAAATAATTCAGGTAATACCACGCAAAGAGATAGGCAAAGTCCTCCCAACCCGCCGAACGGTGGGCAACGGCTTCAAGCCTTCCATTCTGGTAAAAGGGGATCAGGAATCCGGCGGCCAGCAAGACAGCAGACAATGCACTCATGACCGGAAACAACACAATTTCAACATCGGCGTTTAAAACTGCGTAACTCTGCTTATAAAGCTCCCAGGTCTTTCCCAAAGTGCCCATATCGGATGACCTCCGAAGCGTTACTACCCCGTTCATGGTCGCTTTATTCGACTTTGTCAGAAATCCGACAGCTGCTCACACACCTGCTCCAATCTGCATCCTCGACCGGGAACCGAGAGCTTCCGGTCCTGGCGGAACCTATCGCCCTTCCCAGACTGAATGGGCTGAAAGGCTTTGAGCGGGAATGAATCCTGCCGCCCGCGGGACAGTCGGCGGCGCCGACTACCCCTTTATGGCCTCGCCTCGGATCTGCGATTCTACCTTCCGCTCTCTAAATACTCTGCCTCAGCCCCAAAAGACCAAGATGGTAAGAATTAACATGTCCGGGCACAACTGTTACCCCCCATGATGTTGTAACACTTTCTTCTTGACGGCCTCTAAGGCTTGGCATACGTTCGGAATTTACGAATTTTGATTGTGACGGTGAGATTTGGCAGCTTACGTTAGGACCTCGCACGGTGGTTTCCCCAAGGCCGCACTCCCCATTGTTTTGGCTTTATTTGTAGCCCCGGCATGGACCAAGAGCCCCTATGACATGGCCCGGATTTCAATGCTTACCGCCGGCGTGGAGGAAGGGCTTCCCAATCCGCGTGTTCACGCCGTCTTCCTCAACAGCAAGGGCCAGCTTTGGGTCGGCACGCAGGAGGGAGCTGCATTTCTTGGAGGCAGTGGGTGGACCCCATTCCCGCTGCCCGAACACGCACCCTCCATTTACATCCGAACGATCGCCGAGACGCCGGATGGCGCCATGTGGTTCGGAACAGAGGCCGGTGGATTGTGGCGTTATCGCCACGGTCAATGGAAACATTGGACCGCCGGAAAAGATCTGCCTGTATCGAGGGTTAACGTGCTGCTGGCAACCGGGGAAACTCTCTGGATCGGAACGGGAGGCGGAGGCCTGCTGCGCTTGCGGGGCGAAGCTTTCGAGCGGGTGCCGGAACCCGCAGATCCCTGGATCTGGGCCCTTGCTTCAATCCCCGATACGGACGGCATCCCCCGTATCTGGGCCGGGGGCGAAAACCAGCTCTGGGTGCAAAAAGCGGATGGTTGGAAGCGACTTGGCGCAGAATCGGGCCTTTGGGAAGCAGGGGCCAATGCCATCGCGGTCAGGCGCGGCATGGGTGGCCAGATGGAAATCTGGATCTCATCCTGGAAACAGGGGGTCGGCAGGTTCGATCCCAAGACCAGCCTTTTCCAGTGTCCGGTACCCGGATCCCCGAGCAAAAGCCCGACCTCGATTGCAGTGGTGCCCCTTCCCGGGGGCGATGACGAATTGTGGGTGGGAACCTACGACAGCGGATTGGCCAAATATACATCGCAGGGATGGCAACAACTTGGCCGGGAGGAGGGATTTCCCAGCTCCGGTGTCTACAGCCTGCTGGTGAATCCGCAAGGACGGCCACTTCTCTGGGCGGGCACCCGCGGCGCCGGGCTGGTGTCGGTGGATCCGGCAGGGTGGAGATCCCTGGCTGAAAACTCGCCACTTCCCAGCGAGCTGGCCAACTGTTTCCTGGAAACCGAAGATGGGAATGGCAACTGGACTTTCTGGATCGGAACCGACCGGGGACTCATGCAATGGAACGAGAATGGCTCCCAGGTGTTTACCACGGCGCAAGGGTTGCCAGCCAACTACATCACCGACATCCAGGAGTATCAAGGCTCCTCGGGCCCCGAACTATGGGTGGGAACCCTGGGAGGGGTTGCAAGGTTTAAGGACGGACATTGGACTGCCTACGGAACCGGCGAAGGCCTCTCCTACTACCGCATCCAATGCCTTGCCGGCGAAAGAACTGAAGCGGGTGATTTGAAAATCTATGCCGGAGGCGATGGCGGGCTCGCTATTTTCGAGGATGGAAAGTGGCGGAAAGTCGAGGTGGGCCCCGAATTGCCCCAAAGCCTGCTTGTGACCGGACTGCTTCTTGCTCGAGATCCCGACGGCAGTTCCAGCCTGTGGATGAGCCTCCGCGGTTGGGCTGGAATTGCCCGCTTGAAAAACCAGGTTTGGAAAACCTATGGAACCGGACAGGGGCTGATCGTGCCGTCATCGTACGGCCTGGCAAGCTGCATCTCACCGAACGGAAAGCGCTGGCTCTGGATGGCAATTGCAGGAACCGCGGGTCTGGCAAGCCTCGATTTAGATAATCCGGAGATGGGCTTCCGGCCATGGGGCAGCAAGGAGGTAATGGGGCTTTTGAATCAAGGGGGGCAGCGCATCGTGGTCAACCGCCAGGGCTTGCTCTTCATGACCACATCTCGCGGGGTAATTCGTCTAGAACTTCAGGGACAGAATTGGGAACCCGCTCGGGCCTTGACCTACCGCCATAGTGACGGGCTGCCGAGCGCCGCCTCCGAGTCCGGCGCCATTTACCAGGATCGAAACGGCCGCATTTGGGTGGGCACATCCAAAGGTGTAGCCGTCCTCGACCCGCGCTTCGAATCCGAACAATCGCCGCCGAAATCGCCCCTGATCGAAAGGGTGATGGTACAGGGACGGATGGCGGACCTCGGGGCGCCGCTCTCCCTCGGATACCGTGATCAGCGTCTCCAGGTCTTTTTTTACCTGCCTACTTTCCTCCGCTATGAGTCGATCCTTTATCGCACCCAATTGGTCGGGCTCGAAGCAGAGCCACAGGAATGGATCGCGCGGTCCAACAGGGAGTTCACAACCCTGCCCCCGCGCCAATACACACTGCGGATCTGGGGACGCGACGGAATGGGGCGCGAATCGCCGCCCGCGGAGCTCTCCTTTGCAGTACAACCACCAATATGGCAGACATGGTGGGCAATATTGATTCAACTCAGCGCCTGTGCCGGGATGGTGGCATTCCTGATACATTCCCGCCAGCGCACCCTGAAGCGGCGCGGCATCCTTCTGGAACGAATTGTGCAGGAACGGACTCATGACCTGGCTTTGGCTCTTGCGCGCGCCGAGGAGGCGACTCAGTCCAAAAGTGAGTTCCTCGCCAATATGAGCCATGAAATCAGGACTCCAATGAACGGGGTTATTGGGATGACCGGGCTTCTGCTGGACACCGATCTGAGCGCGGAGCAGAGGAAATATGCCGAAACAGTGCGCACCAGCGGAGAGTCCCTGCTGTCGCTGATAAACGACATTCTGGATTTTTCCAAAATCGAGGCGAAAAGGCTTGACCTCGAGACGCTCGATTTTGACCTGTCCAACCTCCTTGAGGATTTTGCCGCCACTCTGGCCTTTCGCGCTCACGAGAAAGGCTTGGAGCTGCTCTTCTCTCTCGACCCCGAAGTCCCAACCTGGCTGCGGGGCGATCCCGGCCGCCTGCGACAGATCCTCACGAATCTGACCGGTAACGCCATCAAATTCACACCCGCGGGCGAAGTCGCCATTCGTGTTTCCCTGCTTGAAATGGAGGAAAACTCCGTCTTGCTCCGATTCGCAGTGCGGGATACCGGGATCGGAATTCCGGAAGACAAAATCGACCTTCTGTTCGACAAATTCCGCCAGGTGGATGCATCGACCACCCGAAAGTATGGCGGCACCGGACTGGGGCTGGCAATTTCACGGCAGCTCGCCGAAATGATGGGCGGCCAAACCGGCGTAAAAAGCACAGAAGGCAAAGGCTCGGAGTTCTGGTTTACAGCACGTCTGGGCCGTCCGCCGGAAGGAATCCGGTCGGAGGATGCCGGAACCGCCAATCTGCATGGAGTGCGTATCCTGATCGTGGATGACAACGAAACGAGCCGTCACATCCTTCGTGAACGAATGACATCCTGGGGAATGCGCCCATCGGTAGCCACGGATGGCGATGCGGCAATTACGGCTCTTGTCCAGGCTTTGGAGCAAAAGGATCCTTTCAACATCGTCGTGATCGACATGATGATGCCGGGAATGGACGGGGAAGCTACCGGGAAAGCCATCAAAGCCGATCCGCGCTTCCAGGATACAAAACTGGTCATGTTGACTTCGATAGGCGCGCGGGGAGATGCGGCGCGCCTTCAAGAAATGGGCTTTGCCGCCTATGCCACCAAGCCAATCAAACATCAGGAATTGAAAGCGATCTTGTCCCTGATTCTTTCCGGACAAGATCCAGCTGGGGAGCCGGGCTCCATCACCACTCGCCATACCGCGCTAGAGAGCCTTGCCTGGCTCGGCGGCAGCAGCGCGCGTATCCTGATTGCCGAGGACAATATAACGAACCAACAGGTGGCATTAGGGATGCTGAGAAAGCTGGGACTTCGCGCGGAGGCTGTGGCCAACGGAGCCGAAGCTGTAAGAGTCCTCGAATCCACTCCCTACGACCTTGTCCTGATGGATGTCCAGATGCCGGTAATGGACGGGCTGGAAGCCACAAGACAAATCCGGAATCCCGATTCCCATGCGCTCAATCGAAATATTCCTGTAATCGCGATGACGGCGAACGCCATGCAGGGCGATCGCGAAAAGTGCTTCCTGGCAGGCATGAACGATTACATTTCGAAGCCTGTGACCAGGAAGATGCTGTACGAAACTCTGGAAAAGTGGCTGCCGCAGGAGCCGAAAGCAGGCGCGAGCGAGGTCGACGAATCGGAAAAGGAATCGATTTCATCCGCGGAAACATCCCCCGATCCGCCCCTGACCTCCGTAAGGCATAATCATGCAGCCGTGATGGAACGCTTAATGGACGATGAGGAATTGGCCAGATCGATATATGGGTGTTTCCTGGATGACATTCCCGGCCAGATCCAGCTCCTTAAGGAATTCCTGGATGACGGCAATCCCGGGGGCGCCGAACGACAAGCCCACAGCATCAAGGGGGCATCAGCCGCTGTTGGGGGAGAGCGCCTTCAGGAAATAGCCCTCCTGATGGAGTCGCTGTGCAGGAGCGGAGATTTAGGAACCGCGAAAAAACGATTGTCTGAAATGGAGTGGGAGTTCGATCGCTTGAGGGAAGAAATTGTGAAAAGAAAATGATGTTTTTTTGTCCCGGGAAATCCGCCTGATCCTCGCGGTCAAATCCCCGATGCCGTTCCCGACCGGTATCCATTGAATACGCACCCAAATTCCCTGGTTGCGCAGAAATCCTCGAAAAACAATTGACATTGGTGGACAAGAAGCGCAGCATGTCCACTTTTGTCCTATGGAAGTCCTCCCTGGGAAGGTAGTAGGAGCATTTGGGAAATGCAACTCACAGTGAGTGATGTTGCCGACCTCTTGAAAGTGTCGGAAAAAACAGTTTATCGCTGGATCAAGGGACGCAAGCTTCCGAGCTACCGGTTTAGCGGGCAGTTTCGATTCAACCGGGCGGAATTGATAGGCTGGGCAACGGCTAACAAGATCAATGTCGATCCGGATACGTTTGAGGAGGCGGAACCCGCAGGCATGTGTCCGCCGACATTAGAGGAAAGCTTACGCATGGGCGGGATTTTTTATCGGCTCAGCGGGCATGACAAGTCCACGGTGCTTCGGGGCGTGGTGGAGCACCTTCGCATCCCCGAGGATGTGGATCGCGAGCTGCTTCTCCAGATGATGTTGGCACGGGAGGTACTCGAACCGACTGCAATCGGCGGCGGCATTGCGATCCCTCATGCCCGCAATCCCTTTGCGTTTGGATTCGAGAGATCGACCGTAACGTTGTGCTTCCTGGAAAGCCCTATCGAGTACGGAGCACTTGATGGACGGCCCGTGCATGCTTTGTTCTCTTTGACCAGCCACACCCTGAAAACCCATCTTCATCTGCTTTCCCGCCTGGCATTCGCCCTGAAAGATGACGAATTCCGTTCCTTGATCGAGAACCAGGGAAACCGCGAAGCCATTCTGGCCTGCGCCGGAAAAATCAGCGGGCGGTTGGTTGGGCAGGGTGTGAAAGAAGAGCAGGAGACAATCCGTTGATTCTGATGCTGGCAGGTATCGCACTTTGGACCTTCAGCGGATTGCTGTCACTGCCATGGCGGAGGGCGGCAGGGGGGAGCCGTCTGGCGGCGACAGGCATGGTGACAGGCGCTCTCTGCATCGTCATTCCCGCCCTCGAAGCTATATCCGGAGCTGATCCGGTGAGGCTTCGCTATCCATGGGGGATTCCCTATGGGGAGTTTTTCCTGGAACTGGACGCGCTTTCGGCCTGGTTCATTCTGCCGATCAGCGTGCTCGTGGCGCTGTCTGCCATTTATGGCGTCGAATATCTGGGAATCGGCTGCAGGCGGTCCTCTTCCGGAGCTCATTGGTTTTTTTACGGCCTGCTCGCATCCAGCATGGTCCTGGTCGTTTTAGCGCGCAATGCCCTGCTGTTTCTTATCCTCTGGGAGGTTATGGCTTTAGCCTCCTTTTTCCTGGTTACGCTGGATGACGAAGATGCGGGCACGCGGGAAGCAGGCTGGATCTACCTCGTAGCGACGCATCTGGGAACGGCGTTCCTTATGGCGTTCTTTTTAATTCTCGGCCAACAGAATGGAACGCTGGACTTCGATCAATGGGCCGTGGCGGGCGCTCCTTCCCCCGGTACTGCCGGCTTGCTTTTCATTCTGGCTTTGATCGGATTCGGGACGAAGGCGGGTTTCGTTCCAATGCATGTCTGGCTTCCTGAGGCGCACCCCGCCGCCCCAAGCCACGTTTCAGCGGTGATGTCAGGAGTCATGATCAAAACCGGCATCTATGGCTTGATGCGCGCGATCACTTTCCTGGGGCCGCCGGAAAACTGGTGGGGATTTCTAATGATCGGGGTCGGATTGACTTCGGGCATTCTGGGCGTACTCTTCGCGTTGGCTCAGCACGACCTCAAGCGTCTGCTCGCCTATCACAGTGTCGAAAACATCGGCATCATCGCCCTCGGCATCGGCCTGGGTCTGGTCGGCATGTCGGCCCATCTTCCAGCCATGACGGCGCTCGGTTTTGCGGGGGCGCTCTTCCACGTCTTGAATCACGCCCTGTTCAAGGGGCTGTTGTTTCTTGGGGCCGGCGGTGTGGCGCACGGGGCCGGGACGCGCGATATGGACCGGCTCGGCGGGCTGTACAAGCGGATGCCGTGGACCGCCTTATCGTTTCTTACGGGCGCAGTCGCGATCTCAGGATTGCCTCCACTGAACGGTTTTGTGAGCGAATTCCTGATTTATTTGGGAGCCTATCGTGGAGTGATCGCGGGGGGAATCGGCCCTGCAATAGCGGGACTGGCCGCGGTTGCAGGACTGGCGTTGATCGGGGGCCTGGCGGCTGCCTGTTTCGCCAAAGCATTCGGCATTGTCTTCCTGGGGGAACCGCGCACGGAGGATGCTGCCCAATCCCATGAAAGCGGGGCCGGCATGCGCCTGCCAATGCTAATGCTGGCGGCCGCCTGTGCGCTCATAGGCTTGATGGCGCCGATGATGACTGGAGTGTTGGAACCGTCTTTGAGAGTACTGGCACCGGGCACGTCAATGCCAGGGCCGGCATGGCAGGACGTGCGCACCATCCTGATCCGGATCACAGCGGCTGCCGGGGTTCTGACGCTTCTGCTTATTCTCCTCGCCTGGTTGCGCACGGTCCTGCTGAAGAAGAGGAGGGTCGAAACCGGGGTCACCTGGGATTGCGGCTATGCGTTGCCCTCGGCCCATATGCAGTACACCGCCTCTTCGTTCGCGCAGCCGCTCACAGAGCTCTTCAAACCGGTTCTGCATACCGCCGAAGAGGTGCATCTGCCCGAAGGCATTCTGCCCGCAACTGCCTCGTTCGAGAGCCAGACACCCGATCTCTGCCACAGCAATCTTTACGAGCCTGCCTTCACAAAACTGTCCAGGGGGTTGTCGAAAGCGAAATGGCTGCAGCACGGAAATGTTCAGGTTTATATTCTTTACATAGCCTTGACGCTGATCACGCTGCTGATCTGGAAGCTCAGGTAAGACATGAATCTCGCATCCATTCTGCCTGTCGTTCTGGCACTCACTCTGTCGCCCCTGCTGCCGGGTTTGGTCAACCGGGTAAAAGCCGTTTTTGCGGGACGGACAGGCCCGCCTTTGCTTCAGAACTATTTCGACCTGGCGAAGTTGCTCCGCAAAGGAGCCGTATACAGCCGGACCACGACGTGGATATTTCGGGCCGGACCGATTGTCGGCTTGGCTGCCGCGCTTGTCGTCGCCGGTCTGGTGCCATTCGGCGGGATACCTGCGATTCTGTCATTCCCCGGCGACCTGGTCCTGGCGTCGTACCTTCTGGGCCTGATGCGATTCTTCATCGTTCTCGCCGCGCTGGATACGGGATCAAGCTTCGAAGGGATGGGAGCCAGCCGGGAGGTTCAGTTTTCGGCGCTGGCAGAGCCGGCTCTATTCCTCGCTCTGGCTTCCCAAGCGCGTCAGGCCGGCAACCTGTCGCTATCTGGAATGTTTTTCCCGGGGGTGGCGGGAAAGTGGGCTGAAGCCGGCCCCACGCTTGCGCTGGTCGCCGCGGCCATTTTCATCGTCCTGCTGGCTGAAAATGCTCGAATTCCCGTCGATGATCCCAATACACATCTGGAGTTGACGATGATTCACGAGGTCATGGTGCTGGATCACAGCGGTCCGGACCTGGCTTATATCCAATATGGTGCAGCTTTGAAGCTATGGATCCTGGGGTCCATCCTCGCGGGCGTTGTGCTCCCCATGGATGCCCTGTCACCCTGGAAAAACCTGACCCTGGCGATCGCGTGCCAGCTCGGCCTGGCGATTCTCATCGGGATTGTCGAGTCGACCATGGCGCGATTGAGGCTCCATATTGTTCCGCAACTGCTGGTCGGCGCAGGAGCTTTGTCGGCAGTGGCGCTTTTTCTTGTCCTGAGGTAATCCGGTGAAAGCGGATCTTCTACTGATTCTGGTGGCGCTTACCAATCTGAAGCTGCTGGCTTCAAGCCGGTTGGGTGCATCGATCCGAACGGTGGCATTGCAGGGAATTCTTCTCGGGCTGCTGCCTATTTTGGCTCCCGGGCATCCTGCAACCTGGCGCGTGGCGGGCATGGCACTTGGAAGCGTCCTGTTGAAGGGTGTAGCCTTCCCATGGCTTCTATTCCGTGCTCTCCGCCAGGCGGAAGTGACGCGCGAAGTCGAGCCCTATATCGGCTATCTGAGTTCGCTTCTCCTCGGAGTCGCCGGGCTCGGAATATCTTTCTGGTTCGGCAGCCGGCTGCCCATCGAGACGTCCGCGGCCCCGACGCTGCTAGTTCCAATGGCTTTTTTCTCGATACTGGCGGGGCTGTTTCTTATTGTAAGCAGGAAGCGGGCCGTCAACCAAGTCCTGGGATTCCTGGTCCTCGAAAACGGCATCTATACCTTCGGTGCCGGCGCGATAGGCGAAGCCTCATTCCTGGTTGAAGCCGGCATCCTGCTGGATTTCTTCGTGGCCGTTTTCGTAATGGGGATCACTATCTTCCACATCAATCGCGAGTTCGATCACATCGATACGGACCGCCTGTCGTCGCTCAAACACTGAGGCTCAACGGGATGATCGCCGCTCTTCTGCTGATTCCAATGCTTGCCGGGGCTGCGGCCTTCCTGCTCCCGTCGGCGCCCTTGCGTCGCACCCTGCTGGTCGGGACTTCCCTGGTGCACGCCACCTTGACCGCGGCCGCATGGTTCCATCGGACTCCCGTAACGGCCGGAACCTGGCTCGCCCTGGACGCGGCAGGACTGCTTTCCCTTACAGTCACCAGCGGTCTTTTCCTCGCATCGTCGGTCTACGCGGTTGGCTACCTGCGCTGCAGGGCGGGAGAAGAGATCACCGACGAGGAGGAAGGCTTCCTCTTCACCAATGCGCCCGAAGCCGTCTTCATCAGCTGCTTGCTCCTGTTTCTCAGCGCCATGACTCTGGTGACGGTCAGTCAGCACTTTGGCATTCTCTGGATCGCGATCGAAGCGACGACACTGGCGAGCGCACCCCTCATTTACTTTCACCGCCATCATCGATCGCTCGAAGCGACCTGGAAGTACCTGTTGGTCTGCTCGGTGGGAATAGCCCTGGCGTTGCTGGGAAATTTCTTTCTCGGAATGGCGGCATCCCTGCCGGGGCGACCGTCGCCTCCGCTGATTCTCTCCGATCTCCTCCAGCAGGCCGCAGTGCTGCGGGTTCCGTGGCTGAAGGCGGCATTTGTGCTGTTGATTGTCGGGTACGGGACAAAAATGGGGCTGGCGCCCCTCCACACCTGGCTGCCTGACGCTCATAGCGAATCGCCGTCGGTTATCTCGGCATTGCTGTCCGGAGCTTTGCTCAATTGCGCATTCCTCGGGATCGTGCGCAACCAGCAGCTATGCGTCGCTGCCGGATTGGGATCGTTCGGGCGGGATATACTCCTGGCTCTTGGGATTGTATCCATTGCCGTAGCCGCCATTTTCATAGTCGGGCAGCGAGACTACAAGCGGCTGCTCGCATATTCGAGTGTGGAGCACATGGGCATTATCGCCGTCGGAGTGGGACTCAGCGGCGGCGGCTCTTTCGGCGCTATGCTTCATTCCGTCAACCATTCCCTGGCAAAAGGAATGCTTTTCCTGGTCGCGGGAAATATCCTCGGGCAGTATGGCACCAAATCGATCCGGCAGGTGCGCGGGATCTTGAAGCGCGCGCCGGTGACCGGAGCCTTGTGGATGTTCGGATTCCTGGCCATCGCCGGAATTCCGCCCTTTGGACCTTTCCTGAGCGAGTTCACCATCCTCAAGGCAGCCTTCGACCAGGGCCGCCCTTGGGTGGCGGTGATCTGCCTGAGCCTGTTCTCGCTTATATTTATCGGCATGGCTACTGCCTTTCTCGGCATGGCGCAAGGGCAGCCGGCGAAAACCAAGATTGCGCTTTCCGAAGTCGACCGCTGGTGGGAAATTATTCCGCCCGCCGCCCTGGGTTTCTGTGTGCTTTGGTTGGGATGCCATATCCCATCCATGGCGTCCCGACTGATCATGGAAGCGGCCCTGACTCTGGGAGGCACGCCGTGAGCGAGACTGCCCCCTGCCGGATCATGAACACCGGAACCGTTTCCTCATCTATTTTGCCAGTGCTCCCCTTCGCTGATTTTCGCGAGTGCGTGATCCGCGGAACAGCCGGCGGAGCAAGACTGGCCGCCCTTTTCTGCAGCCCGGAGTCCGAGGCCCGGACCTTTTTAACAGCCGTTCTGGCCAATGAAAACGAGGGCCGGCTTTCGCTCTGGCGCACCGAAATCCGTGATGCGTACCCTGCTTTGACGCCGGAGAGCATGCAGGCACACTGGTTCGAAAGAGAAATCGCCGAGCAATGGGGAATCAAGCCGGAGGGTCATCCGTGGCTCAAGCCAATCCGGTTTCACCGCTCCTATCGTGCCGGTCGGGACGCGTGGGATCGGCCTGCCGATGAGGCCATAATCCCGTCGGTCACGGATTTCTTCTCGGTAGAGGGGACCGAGGTTCATGAAGTCGCTGTCGGTCCCGTGCATGCCGGGATTATCGAACCCGGGCACTTCCGCTTTCAATGTCATGGTGAAAAGGTGTTCCACCTCGAAATCTCGCTCGGTTATCAGCATCGAGGGATTGAGCGCGCGCTCGTCGGTGGCCCGGACAGGCGGACGATTCACTATATGGAAACGGCGGCAGGTGATACCACCATCGGCCATGCGTTGGCCTATTGCCAGCTGATCGAGTCCCTTGCAGGCTGCGTCGTGCCCCCCAGAGCTCAGGCGCTAAGGGCGCTGGCACTCGAGCTGGAGCGCCTTGCCAATCACACCGGCGACCTGGGCGCCCTGGCGAACGACGTGGGTTATCTTCCGACCGCATCCTACTGCGGACGAATCCGCGGAGATTTCCTCAACCTGACCGCGATGCTCTGCGGAAACCGTTTTGGACGGGGATTTGTGCGCCCGGGAGGAACGGCTTTCGACACCGATGACGCCATCCGTGATGCTCTGGCCAAGAGGCTGTCACTGGCAAGGAAGGATCTCGCCGGGCCGGTCCAACTGCTTTGGGACACATCCTCGGTCCGCGCTCGCTTCGAAAACGCCGGGTTTATCTCCAAAGACACTTGTGAAAGCCTCGGCCTGGTTGGCGTCCCGGCGCGAGCCTGCGGGGTTGAACGTGATGTTCGAACCCAGTTCCCGACCGGGCACTTCCTGAATTCCCGCCCGCCAGTTGCCGTTTGTCCCATAGGAAATGTCTACGCACGGGCCCTCGTTCGATGGCAGGAAATCGAGCATTCGCTGTCATTCCTCGAAACGCTGCTCCACTCCCTGCCGCCCGGTGAGGTGCTCGGGAATTTGGGCGCACTGGCCGCCAATGCGGTGGCTGTGTCGATGATCGAGGGCTGGCGCGGCGAAATCTGCCACGTGGGTTCCACGGATGCGCAGGGAAAATTCATTCACTATAAGATCGTCGATCCATCTTTTCATAACTGGATGGGCCTGGCCCTGGCGTTGCGCGGCCAGCAGATTTCTGATTTCCCGTTATGCAACAAGAGTTTCAACCTTTCCTACTGCGGACATGATTTGTGAGTGAACGATGCTGAAAGCTCTGCGGACGCGTTTCCAGCAGGGGAGCCGAACCATCGGCTTCCCCGAGTCGGCGCCGGTTTTGCCCGATCGATTCCGGGGCTTGCCGATTATCCAGCCCTCCGGGTGCCGGGCGCAGTGTTGCGAGTGCACCGATATATGCCCGACCTCGGCGATCACAACCCGCGACGATCAGGTGCAGCTGGACTTGGGCAAGTGCCTGTTCTGCGGCGAATGCGAGCGGGCATGCAAGGACGGCGCCATCCGATTTACGCGAGATTTCCGGATGTCCGCCACCCGGCGCGCGGCGCTTGTGGTAGACCAGTCAGGGCTGCAGAAAACCGCTGAACTCGACGATAAAATGCGGCGCCTCTTCGGACGCTCCCTCAAACTTCGCCAGGTGAGCGCCGGCGGCTGCAACGCCTGCGAAGCTGATGTGAACGTTTTGAACACCGTAGTGTTCGATCTCGGCCGGTTCGGAATCCAGTTCGTTGCCTCTCCGCGCCACGCGGACGGTCTTCTCATAACGGGGCCGGTCACGGAGAATATGCGGCTGGCGCTGGAGAAGACCTATGCTGCGGTTGCATCCCCAAAACTGGTTATCGCCGTGGGAGCCTGTGCGATCTCAGGCGGACCCTACGCCGGTCATACTCAAGTTCACAACGGCGCCGAGGGAATCGTTCCCGTGGACCTTTTCGTGCCCGGTTGCCCTCCCCACCCTATCACCCTCCTCGACGCCTTGCTCCGCTGGCTGCGTCGATAAGTCAACTTGAAAACCTGCACTAGATGCGGCGCGGGTATAGAATTATGAAGGGCGGTCGCGGCCTCATTCCTTATTGTGTTTTGGTGCGGGGATGCCGACACGCAGTCAACCAAAACAAAATCGAGCGGAGCCGCAGCATTCGACCCGAAAAATAGTCTGATTCATTGCCACCTGTCTTAAGCCTTGCTCTCAGGGAGGGTATTGAAATGGCCAACAACTCCAGAATCGTTGGAGCGGTTCTCAGGTCCGCTCGCCTTCTTATTCCCGCAGTAGTTCTATTCGCGCCTCTGGCATTGGGAGATCAGATCACGATGAAGAATGGCGATCGCCTGACCGGCGCAATTACAAAATCCGATGGCAAGACTCTGACCCTCAAGTCGGAGTATGCCGGGACCGTCAGCGTTCCGCTGGAAGCGGTTACTCAAATCAATTCCGAGCAGCCATTGCATCTCACGCTCAAGGATGGCCAGACCCTGGTGGGCACCGTCGCGACCTCGGAAGGAAAAGTCGAGGTTCGCACCAGCGAGGCTGGAACTATCCCCATATCCAAGGATTCTATCCAGACCGTGCGATCCAAGGAAGAGCAGGCGGCCTATCAGGCTGAACTTGACCGGCTGCGCAATCCGAGGTTGAGTGATCTCTGGAGCGGAACTCTGGATACCGGCCTCAGCCTTTCACAAGGCAATTCGGAAACCGGCACTTTCAATCTGGGTTTCAACGCTGACCGCAAAACGACCCGAGACAAGATCAGCACCTACATGACCGTACTGTATGCGCGGAACAACACCACGGGCACGTCGCTGGTGACGGCCAACGCCAAACGCGGAGGCGCGCGATATGATTTGGATCTTTCCCGCAAGGTTTTTGCCTATGGATTAGGATTTCTCGAAAACGATGAGTTTCAAAAGCTAGACCTGCGCCTCAACCTCGGCGGCGGTATGGGATGGCACGCCAAGAAGACCGAGCGCACCACTTTCGACGTCTTCGGCGGCGGAATGATGAACCGCGAGTACTATTCGACGGGATTGAACCGCACCGCGGGTGAAATCCTGTTCGGCGAGGAATTATCGCACAAGCTGAACGCGCGCATGTCGCTCAAGCAGCGCGCAACGTTTCTGCCCAACATGTCCGAAACCGGTGAGTATCGTTTCAACTTCGAAACCAGCACCGTTACGCTTATCAACACCTGGCTGGGATGGACCGTGAGCTTCGGTGAACGATATGTCAGCAACCCTGTGGCCGGCACGAAATCGAACGATATCCTATTGACCACGGGGCTGCGAATGACATTCGGCCGATGACTTGATCCGGGCAGGCGGATGAAGCGTTTATCGGGCTTTTCATGGTATTTGTGCGGCAACCGCAAACCAGGCCGCCATTCTGCGGTCCGGACGGAAGGGCAGCCTGGTTGGACGGCGAAGTGTTCCTGCGGCTCCGACTCAAAAGAGATACCCGACGGCAAGGTTGAAATGCCCGTTGGTTCTGAGCCCATCCGTGTAGGTAGTACGGATGTCCCGGTACTCGAAAGATAGAAGCAGGTTCGAACGTAATCGATAAATGGAGTTGACCATGAAGGTCTGGTTCCTGAGGCGCGTGGTTACCCTCGAGAGCTGCGCGGGAAACAAATCTCCATTGCGAGGATCGTCCAGGCCGAAGGAGAAGTTGAAATCCAGGCGGGATATCGGAGTCAGGCGCAACTGCGCCCACCCTCCCATGGTGTGGACGCCGTGAAACTCGGTGCTGGGATTGTCGATCGATCCGTTGAAGGCAAATACACGCGACACGTCACCTCCACCGGGTTCGCTCAACGTCACGCTCTGTCCGTAATAGATTTCTCCGTTCACCCCGAGATAGGAAGAGAAGGGAACCTGCCAGTCGCCGGTCACGGCGTATGAATTCACCGTGCGGTCGAAACCGAATTGTTGCGGGTGTATGTATCCTCCCACCCCGATTTCAGCCCGGCGATCGCTGTCCGGATTTTTGATGTAGGCTATCCGGGATTCATAGCCAGGCTTGCCCTCGAGAGCGCGGGAGTAAAATGTTTCTCCAAAGGGCATCATGATTCCCCCTTGAAACACAAGGGAATTGCCTGAGCCCACGGCCACCCGGCGCTCCGCGGTGAATTGCGGACGCCACTGCCAGAGGTTTCCCGAATCTCCGAGTGCCGGGTAATAAACCGAGGCAAGCGAAGTCGGGCTGAGCGGGGAAACCATGGGAGCCATCAGCCCCACTACCAGGGAAGTACGCTCGCCGTCCAGACGCGCAGAGGCCGTCCGCATTCGCAAACCGCCCAACACATCCACTCCGTAGGTGCCGGGTGCGCCGCCATAAAAGTCAAATTCCACATCGGCGCTCAGTTTCGCTTTTCCCAGGTTTGGGCCCCGCATCGCGAAACCGAACGAAGATTGGCGGAAGGTGGAGCCGAAATTATCCCCTCCGTTCGGGACGCGCGCCGAACTCGGGGGTGCGATGGTGGGTACAGCCTCCTCCGAAACATCGGAGGTGTTGAAGTAGGTGTTGTTCAGGATGGTACCGAAAAGCCGGACATTGAATTTGGAGTCGCTCTCAACCTTGGTTTGTGCCTGTTCCTTGATCTGGGACGAGTGGATTTGAACCTGATCCTCCACGCGGGCCAGGCGCTCGGCGTAGGCATCACCGCTGCCTGCGCCTTGCTGGGCTTCCCTGCCCGCAGGCTGCTCCATTCAATCCGGCGGTTTCCGCAACCGTTGCCGGGCGCACGTCGCGGAGTTCCCGCCTCAGTCGTACGAGTTCCTCCTGCGCCTGCTGCAGCAGTTGCGCCAGTTTTTCGTTCTGCTCGCGGGAACGTTTCAGTTCGACCCTTGCCTGCTCCGTAACTTCCGTCATCTGCCTCACCAGGACTGAAATATCCTGGGTCTGTTCAGGTGGCGGGGGCGATTCGGTCTTCCTGCCGTTCAGGTTCCACCGGCAGCATCCTCCGCGACAGCATCGGCCATGCTCAGAATGCCGGACAAAAGCACGATTAGGCAGCCAGTCGACCATTTCATGGTTCTGCTCCGTAGTTCAATGTTGGCGTTCTCCCGGCTCCGACAGCAGTTCCCGGATCATTTGCATTAATTGCGCATGGGATAACTGCTTGCTGACGAAACGGTCCGCCGGCAAGTCCGGCAGCGTTCCGTTTCCCGCCGGATCAACGAAAGCCGATAGGATAATGAAGGGAATATCGTGGAGGTCTGCGTCGCCCCGGATATGCTTGCAGAGAGCGCGGCCATCCAGCCCATTCATTTCCAGATCGGAGATAATCAAATCCGGCGGCTCATGCCTGATTATTTCCACCGCCTTCTGTCCGCCCGGCGCTTGCCAGACACAATATCCTTGCAACTCAAGAGCAGTGGCGAGGACCTCGCGATAGTTTGGGTCATTTTCAACCAGCAAAATTTTGTGCATCCGGTTATGCCTCGGAAAGAAGCGGAAGCTCGATACAGAAATCGGCTGGCTGATCAGCTTCGGAAACAAGTTTCAGGCTGCCCCCATGGGCTTCGGCAATTCCGCTGGCGATGGCCAGGCCCAGGCCGGTGCCTCCTTTTTTCCCGGTTTCAACGAAGGGTTCGAACAGCTTATCGCGCAATTGTTCGGGGATGCCTGATCCTGAATCCGCGATGTTGATTCGTACCACCCGCCCGGAGGCGACGGCGCTGATCGTAATGGCGCCTCCGGCCGGCATCGCCTGGATGGAATTCACCAGGAGATTCTCGAACAGCCGTCGGATCCGATCCGCGTCGGCGCGTATGAACAACTTGGCAGGAATATGCATTTCGACCTTGACGCCGGGTGCTGAATCCGATGTGATCAGGTCCCGGACCACCGACTCAAGCAGAGGTGCCAGACGTTGAGGTTCTGCTTTTAGTTCGTATTTGCCGCGCGAAAATTCGAGCATTTCTTTCAGCATCAGACCCATGCGTTGGGAGGAACGTATCTGGCTCCGGGCCAGAACAGCCCTTTGCTCCGCCGTCAAATCCGCACTGGAAAAAAGCTCGGCAGCGGTCGAGATGGCAGCCAGGGGGGTCCTCAAATCGTGGATGATCCCGCTGGCCATTCTCCCTATGGTTGCCAGTCGTTCGTTCCGGAGCAGGACAGCCTGCCCTTGAATCAAGGATTGGCGCATCTGCTCAAACGCCGCGGCCAGCAATCCTATTTCGCCCCCGGACTCCTGGTGGAAGGGCACCTCATAGTGTCCTTCTCCCAGCTTCCGGGTGCCGACGACCAGGGATTCGATCGGCTTCGTAATCCGGCGCGCCAGGAAATAGCTGAGAAGCAAAATGAGGGTAATGCTCATGGCGCCCACCACGGCAAGCCGGTTGGAAATCGCGCGGAAGAGCCGGCCGGCGGCGGCAAGCGAGTGAAGCACCACGACGAAACCGACCCGGCGGCCTTCTATATCTGTCAGTGGACGGGCAAAGGCAAGCTGGCTTTCCCCTGCGATAGCCAGCTCCAGGGGCCGATCTACAGCCTCAGCGCCAAAATTGTTTGCCGCAAGGGTCTTTGCCGCCTCCCCTTCCGCGCCGGCCTGAATTGAAGATGCATAGAGCCTGTCGCCGGCAAAGAAAAGCACGTCGCTCCGAGCCCTTTGTTTAAGCTGTTGCGCCGTATCTCGATTCAGCTCGGAAGCCGTAATGAGGATTGCCAGCGTATTGTCCGAACCGACTCTTCCCGAATGAGAAATGACCGGAGTCCACACCGCGTGATATAGCCTGTTATGCAAGGCAAGGAAGGATTGGGCCGGCTTCTGGCTTTCCGCCACTTTCAGGGCGCCGGGAAGTTCCGAAGTGTCGGCCGGCGAGGCTTTTGAGTCTGAGTCTTGGGAAAATACAACGCTGCCGCCTCCGTCGGTGATCAGAACCATATCGACGTTGCCGGAAAGCTTGGTCCCGAATTCTGCCAGCATCTGCCGGATGGTCTCCCGGTCACGGGAAGCGCGGGGATCACCGAAAATAGTTTTGACGATGGGAGATCCGGCCATTGCCATTCCGATCGCGGAAAGCCGTTCTGTCTGCTCATCCCAGACGGCATCATACAGGGGCATGGATGCTTTTATTTCCTCCTGCACCTGCTGCCGCTCCTGCGTAGTTACCTGACTGTTGATCGCCCATGCCTCGGCTAAAAGGATGATGATCGATAGCAGCGAATAGCTCAGAAAGAGCTTGTCCCTAAGTTTCAACGACCCTCTCCTATCCTCGCCAATGAAGGTACACGATGCATGTCGATGAACCCCGGTCACCGGAACTCAGTGCTTTGATGAGTGGTCCCTGTAAGGCGATATCCCGCGATCTCCGGGATAATCGTCGCCGAATTTGTTTTTGTGCGGTTTGGGAATGTATCCCGCTTCATCGAGCCGAATGACACCAAGGTCAACCCCCGATGAATCCACGATCACTTTGCGTTTCAATGATTCCAGCTGCCGGGCGTCGCAGCGCTCGTGCCAGAGGTTCAATTCATAGGTGCTGCCTGATGCCAGGCCCTTGATTGAAAAGTAACCGTCCGGCGCAGTAACCGTAAAATGAGGTGTAGAGACGGTGATAATGACAGCGCTCATCTGAGGGTGGATATTGCAGAAAATGTAGGAAATTCCAGGCCGGTCGAAACGCACCGGGCGTGACTCCCCATTGGCATAGAGCCCAAGGTCGAACGCTTTGCCGTCGTAGACGGAAAAAACATTGTGGAAAAAAGGATCGCCATTGGGGAAATCAACCTCGGTGCCGGCCTGGATCACCAGGACATGCGGAGTAAAACGCTTGTCCCGCTGCTCGAGCCTGACTCTCGGTGGGCCGATATTTTCCGGTTTTGCCGCGCCCCGGGGCAGATCCAGCCACAGGGCCACGCCGCTTGCATCCGATTCGCCGCGGGGTTTTTGCAGCCGGCTGTTGAGTACCTCGATCCGGCCTTTAACCTCCAATGACCTGCTGTCCGCTATCCCGCGACTCACAGAGGCCGATGTGCCCGCCAGGACGCCTATGAACATCAGCTTCCACAAAGCCGCCTTCGGGCGCGAAAGAAGTGGCGCCCGCGCGCCGGCGCTCGAATCAGGCAGGCTCCCTGCGGCCGGCACTTCACCTTTATACAATCTTTTCATCGCCTCCCTCATCGGACGGAAGCTCGGGACGCTCCGTGGGCTGGGAACTTGCCTTATCCAATGAAATGCCCAGTCGTTTGGCTTTCCTGTAGAGTGAATACCGGCCAATGCCCAGCAATTCCGCCGCCTTCAATCGGTTCCCCCGCGTAAAATGAAGCGTTGCCATGATAAAACCACGCTCGACCTCATCCAGCGTGCTTGGGATCCTGCAAGTCCATGCATCGCCCCTCGCGGATCCGGCTGCCGGCAGGGAGGTTTCCGCTGCAACAGGAAGGCTCGAAATCTGCGCCGGGGCAAACTGCATGAAATCCTCCGGCAGGAGGTGTCCTCCGATGTTGAGTGTGACCGCACGTTCTATCGCATTTTCGAGTTCCCGCACATTCCCCGGCCAGTCCAGGGACCTCAGCCAGGTAACCGTCTCCCGCGTAGCTACGACCTTGCGGCCGAGCCGCGCATTCGCTTTATGCAAGAAATGATCCACGAGGAATGGAATATCTTCTCTGCGCTCCCTGAGCGGCGGCAGGTCGATAGTGATGACACTCAGGCGATAGAGGAGATCCTGCCTGAATGTTCCGGAGGCCACCAGTTCAGGAATGCGGCGATTGGTGGCCGCCACGATTCGTACATCCACCCGGCGGGGCTCGGCCGCTCCCACGGGCCGGATCTGGTGTTCCTGGAGAACGCGTAGCAGCTTCACCTGAAAGGCGGGCGAAGTCTCCGAGATCTCATCGAGGAAAACCGTCCCGCCGCCGGCAGCTTCAAAAACTCCTCGGTGGTTGGCCTGGGCGCCGGAAAAAGCTCCGCGCAAATAGCCGAAAAGCTCGGACTCGAGCAGCGACTCCGTGAAAGCGCCGCAGTTCACCGCAATGAAAGGGCTTGTGCTGCGGCGTGAGTTGTCGTGCAGCGCGCGAGCTACCAGCTCCTTCCCGGTGCCACTTTCGCCTGCGATCAAAACGGTGGTATCTGTCGGCGCCACCCGGGCGATCATGCGATAAACCGCCACCATGGCAGGGCTTTTGCCGACGATTGAGGTCAAAACCGGGGGGGAGGTCTGCAACCCCGATTCACCCCCGATTACCTGTGCGCGCCACTCAAGGGCCCGCTTCAGAGTTGCCACCAGCTCCGAGGAAGTGAAAGGCTTGCCAAGATAGTCGAAAGCCGCTTCCCTCATGGCTTCAGCTGCCGACTCCATGGAACCATGGCCTGTAACGATAATGACCGGCAGCCCTCGATGAGATTGGGCAATCTCACGCAAGACATTCAGGCTTGTCGAGCTCCCCAGTACCCAGTCGAGGAGAACCACATCGATCGACTCATTCCGGCAGATTCTCAGCGCATCCGCCGCGGAAGAAGCCAGGCTGGCCGTAAAACCCTCCACCTCGACGAGTGTCTTTGTGACGAGACGGAAGTCGAGATCGTCATCCACAATTAAAACTGTTCCCAGAGGCTTCATGGATTTTCAACCCATCCAAGCGCGAAAAAGCCGCCTATTTGATTTCCTGGATATTTTGGATCGTTCCCGGGGATTGTACCCCGCATTGCCCGAGCGTAACCTTTGGTGACACGTTGGCTCAAAAGGTGTCACCCTTTGTTTCTTGGAAAATAATAAATGCCGGCCGATCAACAGTCAAAGGTCTCTTTTGCCAGCAGGCAGTATCAGGGGGGCAAAAGTCAGCCCCGTATCTCCTCTCAATTTGCCTAATTGGGGCCCATCCCAGCTGAAATTCGTCGTTTTTTCCTGGTTTTTGCACAGGATGATTTATTTAAGGCAACATTGGCACGCCAATTGCAATGGCCATGGAGGAATGAAATCGGCCGCGTTTCAAGTTCAGCTCGGGGGCTGAAACGGGCCTTCAACATTAATCCTGGCGTTAGGTTAAATCACGTTGGCTTGTCCGGATGATCCATTCCGGCGGTACGACGTGTATGTTTCAGAGGTGGAGGAGAAATGCAGAATCGAGGTTGGAAGCTGTCTTTGGGATTGTTTTTTGCTGTCAGCACTATGGGTGGAATGCTTCTCGCGCGATCCGGTGGACCGCCGACCGGACTCACAGGTGATTTCGGCCAATCGAATTGCACGGAGTGTCATACCGGGAACGCACTGAACAGTTCCGGAGGCACCTTTGCCATTACAGGCGTTCCCGCTTCCTATCAGCCCGGGCAAACCTACCCGATCACTGTGAGCATTCAAAAGTCGGGACAGTCCAGGTGGGGATTTGAACTGGCCGTGAGATTCGTATCTTCGGGGCAGCAGGCAGGATCCCTGGCCAACATAAATGCCGACACGCAAATTGTACCGGATAGCGGAATCAACTACATCATGCACACCTCAACCGGCACGCATCCGGGCACATCTTCCGGAAGCTGGACCTTCAATTGGACTGCGCCTGCAACGGCCCAGGGTGCGATCCGGTTTGGTGCTGCGGGGAACGCAGCCAACAATAACGGGAACAACCAGGGTGACTTCATCTACACCACCACCGTAACCAGCAACGCGCCTTCCACCCCCATCACCGCCCTATTCGCCCACATGGCAATTGGCGGAGGATTCAGCACCACATTCACATTCATGAACATCGGCAGCACGCCGGTGAACGGGTCGCTGATCCTTACGGGACAAGATGGCTCCCCGATCAGTGCGAACCTGTCGGAACCGGCGATCGCGCCCCAGGCGCCATCGGCCAACTCCGTCGTGGGATCTTCCTACAGCCTGGCTATTCCGTCGGGCGGAAGCAAGACTGTCATCGCCGGCCCGGTTAATGCCGCGGACGCGACTAAGGCTGGTTGGGCAAGGGTTGAAAGCACCGGCGGAACGTTGGTGGGAGTAGCCACGTTCCAGGTGCTCTCCGGGGGAAAACTGCAAACCATTGCCGGCGTGCTTGCGGCGGAAACGGTTGAAAGCGCAACCATCCCAGTAGCCGACGATGTCCCCTCCAATGTTTATACGGGATATGCTGTCGCAAATCCAAGCACCACCGACACCATCACGGTCAGAGTTTTGACGGTGAAAGAAGACGGCACTCCGGGCCCTACGCTCTCATCTATCACCCTCCGGCCGGGAGAACAGGCCGCTCAATTTTTCATCCAAGATCCTGCCGCGAGCCAGACCTTCAAAGGCACCGCGGTCTTGATAGCGCCGTCGGGCAAGAAAATCTCAGTCGTGGCGCTGGTGCAGAACCAGGGCCTTTACACTGCAATCCCAGTCGCGGCCGGCAAATCGCCGCAGATCAACTAGCACCGGAGACACCTGAATGAATATGAATCTAGAAAAACATTGCTGCCAGGAATCATCTGCAGAACCGCGGCAGGAATTGGGCCGGCGTAGCGTCCTGATCCGGATGTGGGCTTGTGTTCCCGCTCTCATGTCAGGAATGCGCCTTGCATGGGCGCAGAAAAAACTAGCCTTGGGTCTCGATAAGGCGGAAAAGCTGAAGACACCGGGTGGATCGGCACTGCTCAAAGTCCAGAATCGGGAACTCCTGTTCATCCGCGATTCGGAAACGACCGTTCGTGTTGTTGACCCAATATGCACCCACAAGAAGTGCACGGTCGAATACAGTGCGCAGAAGCAGAGAATCGTTTGTCCATGCCACGGCTCGAATTTCAATCTGGATGGTTCCGTATATAACGGGCCGGCGGAAAAGCCGCTGCAGGTTTTCGAGGCCTCGCTGGATTCTTCCAACAACCGGGTCATTTTCACTTTGGAGTAGCCCTTGAACAGCAGGACGAAGGTCCTTTTGTTTCTGTGCCTCGCAGCCCTCCCTTCCATGGGGCTGCCGGCACCCGATCGGTCAGCCCAATCGGACAATAAAGCCCGCCCGCCCGCCCAATCGGGCGGCGGGGAGCCGATTGAAGAGGTGCAGGATGTATCCGCCGTCGAGCCAGTTGCCCAACAGGGCGCCGGGTCCGTGATCGGAAAACTGCACCCCGCCCTGGTGCACTTCCCCATCGCCTGGGTGATGCTGGTCCAGGTCATGGACCTGGCCGCGATCGTGAGCCGGCGAAAAGAATGGACCACCGTGGGACTTTACCTGCTGATGCTCGCTTGCCTCAGCTTCATCCCAGCCGCCGCCACCGGTCTCATACGCGCCGGAGCAATGGGCAAGGACCCCGAGATCCAGAACTCTTCTCACTTACCATCGGAACTTGAATATTGCTGCAGGTTTGATTTGCTCGGCAGGACTGGCGGTTCGGCTTGCGATGCGAAACAGCTTGCAGGCAAAGTGGAGATGGGTTTACTTTCTGCTCATGTGGACCGGAGGCGCGGCGCTCTTCATCGCAGGCCACCTGGGGGGCAAGATGGTCTTTGGGTCCGATTACCTGCCGTTTTGAGGAGAAAACTACATTGCGCAAGCATCTGACTTTGTCCTGGACTGAACCGATTGGAACAGTCCCCTGGTGGTTATTTTATTCCATGCTCCTCGCGCTTCCATTGCTCCTGTCAAACCGGGCCTTTGCCAATTCCGCTGGCCCTCAGCCGCGTCTTACAGCCGGCTTTCAGGAAGGAACGTGCATTCGCTGTCACAACTCCCACGCCCTGAATGAAGGCAGGTCGCGGGGCGGAGATTTCAGAATAGACGGCGTGCCCCGCACCTACACTCCGGGAAAGGCCTACAAGATAACGGTCCTGATTTCACACCCGGACCAGTCACGCTGGGGATTTGAACTATCGGCGCGTCTCACGGATTCAGGGAAACAGGCGGGCAAGTGGAGCACGGCAGATAATAATTCCCAGGTTAAAAGTGATGCGGACATCCTCTATGTGATGCACACATCAGCCGGCACGCGAAAGGGAGAAAAAGATGGCCCGGTTGAATTCCACATCCAATGGACGGCCCCGGAGAGTGCCGCGGGATCCGTGCTTTTCAACGCCGCCGGGAATGCGGCTGACGGCGGCGAAAGCCCGGAAGGGGATTATATCTATACCGCCGGCGGCTTCAGCAGGCCAGCGGTTGAGCCGCAGACTGTAACTGAAATTGTGGAAGTCGGCACGACGGCGGCCAAAAACATACCCCGGGTTCAGGAAACCTCGAGAGTGGTGGACCTGCCCTCACCGGTGGACCTCAAGAAGGGCTCCATGGAAATCCTGATCCAGCACCGTTTCCTGGATTCGATTGGGGATGCCGGCGCCGGCAACGCATTTGGCATCGACTCAGGCGCTAATATGAACATCGGTCTGAATTATGCGCTAAGCGATCGCATGAGTGTGGGAGTGGCTCGAACCCGCTTCGGTCAGATCGTCGAACTGAGTGGGACGTACGAAATCCGGACAGCGAAGGACTCGATGTGGAAGCTGGCGCTGCGCGGCGGAGTGGAAGGCACCAAGAACTTCCATGAAGAGTATTCTCCATCCATTCAGCTGGCGAGCGCGTTCGACTTCAACCGGTTCCGCTTGAATGTGGTGCCCACGATGGTTTTCAATTCGCGTCCCGATGCCCAGCTGGAATTCAACCGCGGCAACGCAATCCATCCAGAGAGCAACCACACCTTTGCTCTCGGCCTGGGTACGGATATTGCTCTTACCCGGAAGATCTCGCTTACCGCCGAGTATGTTCCACGGCTTGCAGGCTTCGGTGGTTTCTACGAGCGCCATGACCAGATCGCGGGAGGGCTGGTAATCCGCACTTGGGGGCATGTCTTCGCCGTTACAGTCGCCACCAGCCGGGATTTCACGCCGGCCAACTACGCGGTCAACGCACAAGGCAGTGATGTCTCATTGGGCTTCAACCTCTATCGGAGGATCCGATGATCTGTATCTTGCGGTCCGCTCCCGAGGAGGATTTGCGTTGAATCGGAACCGTTAATCCTATAGACCAGAGGAGACTGCCATGTGTCAGATGAAGCGCCGTTCGTTTCTTGGTTCCGCAGCAATGATCCTGGGGGGTGATATGGCCGCACGCAAAAAAGAACGCGATCACAGCCACGGCGAATCCCATGAACACGAATCATCTGACGCCGTCCGCCACCAGATATCCGCTATATCCTTGATGACCGAGACGGCGAACCGGTTTCTGACCGCCCTTGATCCAGAACAAAAAGCCAAAGCCACCTTTCCGTTCGACGACGACCAGCGCATGGACTGGCATTATATTCCCAAGGAGCGCAAGGGATTGCCTCTCCGGGAAATGACGCCCTTTCAGAAACACCTCGCCGGCGCCCTGCTCGCCTCCGGCCTCAGCCAGATTGGATATATCAAGGCCATAACGATCATGAGTCTTGAAGAGGTGCTGAAGATTTTGGAGCGTGACAGCGGTGAACGGCGCAACCCGGAAAAATATTACTTCACCATCTTCGGAACCCCATCGGATTCGGGCACGTGGGGTTGGCGCGTGGAAGGCCATCACCTGAGCCAGAACTACACGGTTAGCAGCGGGCAGGTGGTAAACGCGCCCAGCTTCTTCGGATCCAATCCGGCGGAGGTGCGCCAGGGCCCGCGCAAAGGTCTGCGCGTTCTATCTGCCGAAGATGACATGGGGTTTGAGCTGATTCGAACGCTTGACGAGCCGCTGCTCAAAGCGGCTGTGGTTGATGCCAAGGCCTACGACGACATCCTGAGCGCCGCAAACCGGAAAGCCGCACTCGCTGGCCAGCCTTCGGGGCTCCCGGCCGCGGGCATGAAGGCTCATCAATTCGACGCCCTGCGGGCGCTGGCGGAACTTTACGCGCGCAATCTGCCCGACGAGTTGGCCCAGCGACGCCTGAAACAGATCGATCAGGCGGGCCGCAACTGCTATTTTGCCTGGGCGGGCGGAATCCAGCCCGGCGATCCCCATTATTACCGGATCCAGTCCTCGTCATTCCTCATTGAACTCGACGATACCCAGGACAAGGCCAACCACATTCACTCGGTTTGGCGTGATCTGCAAGGCGACTTCGGAGGCGACCTGCTGAGGGCGCACTACGAAGCGGGTCACCGTGGTTCTGAATCCCGCCGTTCATGAAATGAGGAGTATCTTCTCATTCCATTACCAGATTCGATTGTCCTTCAAGATTGCCTTGGTGATCTCCTTCGCCACCATTCCGGGAAACTGCGCATCACTGGTCTTGCGGTCTCTGGTCAAAGCTGTGACAAAAAGGTATTCGCTGTCCGGCCCCCCGATATGTCCGATGAACCATCCGAAATCACCGCTGGGATCATCCAGGTATCCCGATCCAGTCTTGCCGTGAAGCTTATAACCTTGGGGAGATGTTTCAAGAAACGTAATCCCTTTGGTTTTCTGAATCGCATCGGGGCTGACTGGCAGCTTCCCACCCCAAAACTTCTTCAGGAATTCAAGCTGTTCAAAGGCCGATATTTTCAGCGTTCCCTTCCCGGGATCGGAGTCGGTTTTGGTAATGGTCAACCACGCGCTTGTCAATCCGCCGGAAATATCCTGATTCCCGTATTGAAAGGCCTGGAGGTACGATTTCAGCCTGGCGCGGCCCAGAAGAGGTGTTATCCGCTGCGAGTACCAGACGACCGAATTTTTCATCCACGATGCCGCGGTGCAATCCTGGTTCCAGGCTTCAATGGAACGATGGATCCCGTCCCACTTGAACAGCGTATTCTCGTCTTTCAAAATACCCGCATCAAAAGCCATAGCGGCCAGCGGCCATTTGAATGTGGAGCAGGCGGCGTACCTTTGCCGGCAGCGTTCCTCGCCGTACACCGCGACAATCTTCCCTGATTTCATATCGTAGAAAACAAAGCAGCCGTCGGCCTTTTCAAAATGCTGCTTTTGAATGATGAATTCAGCGGCGCCTGAAACCGGCATCGCACAGACAGCGGCACATAATAAAACGAGCATCCCGAATTTGAAGGGTCCTGTCTTCATGACAAGCTTTCCGGACTTGCCTTCCCCCCGGCGCTTTTGGGGTTTCCAGCCGTGAGAGCCCGATTTTTCACAAGTATTTCAGGAGGTTCGCAAGCACCCTCCCGCAGCCGGCATAGGGATCGCCCGGGCCCTCGAATTCGATGGAATAAACGCCCTTGAAATTCGCCTTTTTGGTAATTTCCATGCACTTCGGGAAATCGAACTTGGTTTCGTTCCCGCGGTCATCGAATTCCAAGCCCTTGGCGTGGCAGACAACTTGAGCGTAAGGCATGAGCAGCTGCAATCCTTTGACGCGAATAGCCTCGTCGGGAAAGTTGGCGAAATCGGGCAGCGCCCCGATGTTGCTGCCACCCACTCCTTTGAACAATTCCACGAGCTCCTCCGGATGTTCCGAGCCGAGGCCGCCGTGGTTTTCGATAACGACGTGCACGCCGCTTTTTTTACCGTATTCCGAAAGCTGCTTATAAGACTCGATGGTAGGGGCAAGATTCTTGGGATCCATCTTGCCCGGATCGCACCGGACCGATTTGCACTCAATTGCGGCCGCTACGTCGATCCACTTTTGGGCGCCGCGGATCGCCTTGTCGCGCACCCTTTTATCCGGATCCGAAAGCCCCCCCTTTTCCCAAAGTTCGGGAATGTCGACAGGCATGTTCACGGCTTTGCTGCCGATTTCACCCAGCCGCGCTTTGATCACTTTTAAGTAACCTGTTTCGGCCGATTCAAAATGCGGCACACAGATTTCGATGTTGTGCACCTTGTATTTATCCGCCATCAGCTTCGGGAAATCGACGAGTTTGAGCATGTCCCCCGGGAGGTTGAACGTCTTTTCCCTGGTTGCCGGGAAATAGTTATGGAAAGACCAGGTTGATATGCAGATTCTTCGAAGCTTCGCCGTTTCATCGGCCGGCGCCGTAGGTCTGGCCTGCAATCCGGAGCCATTCAGCACGGCTCCGGCGGCCGGTGCGAGGGCAACCCTGTAAATAAAATCGCGACGTTTCATGATTCCTCCTGCTGGTTTGACCCTGGGGTCAGGATCACCAAGTTTAAATGAGCCTTATCTTAGATTGCTTCGGCGCTTTCCACAACTGAAGGAATCGCAGGTTTCTAAAGTTACTAACAAACCGCCAATCTCGGGCTTATACTGGGTGGGAAGTGCGTGAATGACGCGCTGGTCCTTAAATATTGTTGTGCGCGCTCCCAGGGCATTTAAGGAAAGGAAAGTCATGGCAGAACCCGATCCTGATTCCGGGAATCAAAACCAGTTTCCCCCGATGACGGATTCGCTAACGGACCCGGCCCTGCTGAAGGCCCGGGCCGGGGAAAAGGCAAAAGAACTCAGGGTCCAGGATTTGGACGGAATGTCCCCTGAAGCAATCCACAGCCTGATACATGACCTGACCGCGCGCCAGGCTGAACTGGAGGTGCAACTCGAGGAACTGCACCTGGCATCGTCCGAGACAACCAGAACCAAGCAGGCTGAAAGTGAGTTGCTGAGCGCAAAAGAGCATCTTGATGCCATGATCAGCGCGATGCCTGATCTCATGTTCGAACTGGACCGGGAGGGCCGTATCCACGAGTTTCATACTTCGGCCGAAGACCTCCTCTACGTTTCCCCATCTCTATTCCTGGGAAAGAAAGTGGCCGAGGTCCTCCCGGAAAATGCCTCTCGCACCATCATGGCTGCCCTGGAAGAAGCTGCTGAAAGGGGTATCCATCGTGGCGGCACGTATTCGCTGCCTAATGCCGCATGGTGAATCATGGTACGAACTTTCGCTTGCGGCAATGGGCCGCACCCCAAAGCCCGGGAGCCACTTTATCGCCCTGGCCCGGGACATCACCGAGCGCAAGCGGTCGGAGGAAGAATATAAAAAGCTCGAATTCCAAAACCGGCAGCTGCAAAAAGCCGAAAGCCTCAGCCGGATGGCAGGAGCTATCGCCCACAATTTCAACAACAAACTCCAGGTCGTCATGATGAGCCTGGAAATGGCGCTGGAGCACCAGGACTCACCGGAAAACTGGAAGGAAGACCTGAACACGGCAATCGCGGAAGCTCAAAAAGCGGCGGAAGTCAGCACTCAAATGCTGACCTACCTGGGGCATCACCAGGGGAGCATCGCACCCATGAACCTTTCCGAGGCCTGCATGCGAAGCCTCGGACTACTGCAAATCTCCATCCCGGAAAACATATCTTTGGAGTTGGATCTGCCAGTCCAGGGGCCGATAGTCCAGGTGAATCACGGCGATATCCAGCAGATCCTCACCATCCTGCTCACCAACGCATGGGAGGCCATCGGCGAAAAGGATGGTGCTATCCGGATAAGCGCGAGGACTGCAACAGCGGCGAATATCCCGGCGACGAAACGATTCCCTGTGGACTGGAAGCCCTGGGCCGAGGCCTATGCCTGCCTGGAGGTCGCCGACGATGGCTGCGGAATCCCGGATCAGGAATTCGACATGCTCTTTGATCCTTTTTATTCAACCAAATTGACAGGACGCGGCATGGGACTCCCCATGCTCCTGGGAATTGTCAAGTCCCACAATGGCGCTATCACCGTGGAGAGCAAGCGCGCGCTGGGAAGCACCTTCCGCATCTTTTTGCCCGAGGTCTCCGAGGTTGCCAAGGAGAAAGCGAAGCCGGCGCCGACAACCGTGAGACGATACCGATTGCCAACCATTTTGCTGGTGGATGACGATCCGTTGATTCTTAAATCGGCAACTTCGGCACTGAGCCATCTCGGATTCAAGGTTCATGCCGTGTCCGACGGGAGCGAAGCGATTAAGCTATACAGACAGCATTTTCAAAAGATAAGACTTGTGTTGTGCGACTTGACCATGCCCCACATGAACGGGTGGGAGCTCCTGACGGCTCTGCGCAAAATATCGCCCGACCTTCCGGTGATCCTGACCAGCGGCTACAGTGAGGAACAGGCCATGGAGGGAGACCACCCTGATCTCCCGCAGGCATTTCTGCGCAAGCCTTACCTGTTTCGGCAGCTTCGGGATACCATTGACGCCGTTCTGCAGGAATCTCTGAATAAAAATCAGTGACACGATGAAACTGACATTCGGGGCGGAAGGTTTCTTCAACCTCTTTTCCCTGCGCTCCGTTGCTGCGAGATCCGGAATGCAGCTTTGGTTACCATGTTTTCTTTGTTTTTGGAGACGACGATGAATGGAAAAGTCCGTTGCCGCCATACGCTCCTGGCGTTCTCGATATTGTTCGCGGGTGTTTCTGCGGCTACACCGATCGAACCGGTATCATCTCTCGCCGCAAAGCATAAAGCTCCGCTGCTCGCCACCCTCAAGGACCTGGTGTCGATTGAGTCCGGCAGCGGGGACCGTGAGGGACTGGACAAGATCTCGAGCCTGATCGCGGAGAGACTGGCCTCGCTCGGTGGCAGGGTTGAGCTGCTGGAGCCCGGCCCCGAGATCTACCGGATGGTCGATACGCCCAAGCAGATCGGAAGGATGGCGCTTGCACGCTTTTCCGGAACAGGAACGAAGAAGATACTCCTGATCGCACACATGGACACGGTATACCTGCGCGGCATGCTGAAAGCCCAGCCGTTCCGTGTTGAGGGAAACCTCGCCTACGGGCTCGGCATATCCGACGATAAGCAAGGTGTCGCCGTTATCCTGCATACGCTCGCGATGCTCAAAGATATGAACTTTCACGACTACGGTGAACTGACGGTGCTGATCAATGCCGACGAAGAGGTTAGTTCGGCGGGCTCGCGTGCAATGCTGACCAAGCTGGGTTCCGAAGCAGACGCGGTCCTGTCATTCGAGGGTGCGCGGGTCGATTCGGACCGCCTCTCGCTGACCACGGCCGGGATCGCCGCCGTCCTGCTGAAGGTCGAAGGTCGCGCCTCGCATGCAGGTGCGGCCCCGGAGCTTGGCCGAAATGCACTATACGAAATCTCGCACCAGATCCTGCAGACACGCGACATGTCCGACACCGCGACTGGTGTGAAGCTGAACTGGACGGTGTCCGCCGCGGGCACCAACCGGAACGTGATCCCAGCGATCGCCACCGCAACGGCCGACGTGCGCGTGCTGCGTGTGGCCGACTACGACACTCTTGAGCAGAAAGTACGAGAGCGCCTCAGAAATCAGCTCATCCCGGATACCAGGGTGATCATGGAGTTTGAGCGCCGCCGTCCTCCGCTCGAAAAGACTCCGGCATCGGAAGCGCTCGCGAAACACGCAAAGCAGATCTACGCCGAGATCGGCAAGGATCTCCTGATCGGAACGGTTGCGGAGGGCGGCGGCACCGATGCGGCGTTCGCAGCACTTCATGCCAAGGGGCCGGTAATTGAGAGTTTCGGCCTGCGCGGTTTTGGCGCACACTCGAACAACGCCGAATACATTGAAATCGATTCGATCGAGCCTCGACTCTATCTTGCAGCTCGAATGATCATGGACATCTCGCAGGGCAAAACCCAGTAACCGATCTAAGGTACGGAAGCTCGTCCATCTATGAACCATATCACCGGCCTCCTCCCAACCAAGCTTCAAGGAGGATTATGGTCTCGCGAGACCGTGGAGGCCTGAATGTCACGCCGACTGCCTGCTTTGGTATTTCTCTTCTTTTTGCCTGCCGGGCTGCTGTTCGCCCAGCAAAACCGCATAGACGTGGTAACCCCCATCGCACCGGAACTCGCGGCCTATGGCAGCCACTCGCTCGGTGTGCGCACAATCCAGCTGACGGACCGGAACCGACCGGATATCCTCAACATTAAGCCTGGCGAGCCGACAGTAAGGTACGACCGCACTCTGACGATTGAGGTCTGGTATCCCGCGAAGCTTTCCGCCAATCAGAAGCCCGGCGGAGAGTACCGCGTGATCACCCGCGATCCCGCAATCAAGGCAACCTTATACGGTCAGGCTGTGCGCGAAGCCGCGCCGGAGGCGAGGAATGGCGGATACCCCCTGGTAATCCTTTCCCATGGATATCCCGGCAACCGCTACCTGATGAGTCATCTCGGGGAAAATCTGGCCAGCAAGGGCTTCGTCGTCGTGTCCATAGACCATAAAGACAGCACCTATGATGATCAGAAGAGTTTTGCCAGCACCCTCTATAACCGATCTTTCGACCAGCTGTTCGTGCTGAACGAAATGGCACGCCTGGGTGGCTCGGGATTCGGATAGCTTCCTGAGCGGGTTGGTCGATGCGAGCCATTCCGGGCTCGTAGGTTACTCGATGGGCGGATACGGGGTTGTTAACGTGATTGGAGGCGGGTATAGCAAAGTCAGCGAAAGCCTTCCAGCCGCCCCTCCAAATAGGCTGCTTGCAGAACGCGGAGCGTCCAATCCCGAATATTTGAAATCCCTGAATCCGCGCGTCAAGGCGGCGATAGCCATTGCACCCTGGGGAATGACCGGCGGTTACTGGGATACCGAGGGATTGAAAGGGATCAGGACTCCGGTAATGTTCGTTTCCGGAAGCGCGGACGAAATAGCCGGCTACGAAAAGGGCACGCGGGCAATCTACGAGAGCGCGACGAACGCGGATCGCTACCTGCTGACCTTTGTGAATGCCGGCCACAACGCTGCTGCGCCTATTCCGGCTCCACAGGAAACCCTCCTGTTCACGGAGGCACCGCGCCTCTCACCGTTCACACACTATGCGGACCCGGTGTGGGACACAACGCGTATGAATAATATCCTGGCGCATTTTGCGACCGCTTTTTTCGATCTCCATCTCAAAGGGGAAATTGACAAGAAGGCGTACCTGGAATTGGTGCCAAGCGGAAAGGACGCGGTGTACTCGGTGGATCGTGAAGGCAAACCCAATCCGGCTCACAATTACTGGAAGGGGTTCAAGCGCAGTACGGCTGTGGGACTGATCCTCGAGCATTCCGCTGCCAGGCAATGAAGATCGGGACAACGCGAGGAATCACATTCCAGAACAGCAGCTGTGCCGCAGGCTTGCGCGTCGAAGGTAAACAGCGCAGTCCGGGCTTCGGTGCGGAAAAGATTGGGCTCACCCATCACACTCTCGAGTGTTATTCAACTATTTTGGAAATGTTATCATTGGCTCCTCGGGTGTCGAATCATGAGCTTCAGGCCTCGAAGACTGACGATCGTTGTCCTGCTCGTGCTTGTTGGGCACGGCATTGCCTTATCTCCCCCAGAAGCGGAAGCACCGCAACCGCCCGAAATCAGCCGGCCGGACTTCGCCCGCCTGACGAAGGACCTTTCTGAGCCTGAGGGCTATTTTGACACCGATAATCTCATATCCAATGAAAAGGGCTACCTGAAGGTTCTTCCCCTATTTGCGAAACTGGGAGTTGGGGGTGGAGTGTACCTGGGGGTCGGGCCAGATCAAAACTTTTCTTACATCGCTGAAATTCAGCCTGTATTGGCCATCATTGTCGACATTCGCCGGCAGAACCTCATGGAACACCTCTTTTTCAAGGCCCTGTTCGAATTGAGCGCAAACCGCAATATTTTCCTGCAGAGACTCTTCGGACGGCGCCCGCCCGGCACCGCTATCAGCCAGGCCCAGGGCGGCATTGCCTCGCTAATGGATGACATCGAGGCAGCCGAAATCGACCAGGAATCCGCCCGCGCGACTCTTCGCGATGTCGAAAATCGAATCAGGGAATGGCACTTGGATCTCCAGCCGGGCGATCTCGAGAAAATCGAATATACGGCCCGGGCTTTTGTGGAAGGAGGGCCGGGGTTGCGGTTTAGGAGCTACAACCGTCCTTCCAGCAGCCGGTATCCAACCTACCGGGCTTTACTCCAGGAGACGGATTCCGCCGGCAGGTTAGTCAACTACCTGGCGTTGGAGGAACGTTTTCAGCGGATTCGCACGCTCCAGCTGCAAAACCGCATAATACCGGTGGTGGGCAACCTGGCTGGAAAATCCGCCCTGCGGCGGATCGCGGACGAGGTGCGGGCACGGAAGCTGGCGGTTTCATGCTTTTATCTTTCCAACGTCGAGTTTTATCTGTTCGGGGACTCGATATGGAAGGACTATGTGTCCAACATGCAGAACCTGCCCTGGTCCGCCCGAGGCATCCTCATCCGTTCCGTCTCGAATAGCTGGCACTCCCACCCGGCCAGCCTGCCGGGCTACTACATGACCACCATCCTGCAGCGTGCAGCCGTCTTTCTGGAGAATGAAAAGAACGGACGTCACTCCGGCTATTGGGACCTGGTGACAAGGGACTACATAGCCCCATAAGCAACGCGGACGATGGCTCAGGAAATCCCTCAGTTCCAAGCCACTCCACTGATACGTCTATCCGGCGGGCTGAATTCTGATCGTACCGCTCGTTTCCAGGGTTTTCGTCTCGCGCTGCGCGCGATCTGCGACGTGACTGTCAAGTAGAACTCCGTCAGGAAAGTCCCGTTAGAAACATCCATCGGAGTACCATTCTCTCGTTACCGATAAAAAGGAATGGGGCGCGGCGAACCGTGCCCCATTCGAATTATCTTTCGCCGGCCCAGAAGCACAGGCTCCGCAGCCGCCGTCACGCTAAGGGAATACAGTCCTTCGCGCCAGAGTTTTTAGATCAACGCACCGTTGTGCGGGCAGTCCCGTTGGCAGTGCGCAGAGTGATCTGCAGGTTCCCCGCTCCATAGGGCGAGTAAAAATCCGACCCGTAGGACTTGATTTTCACTCTTTGCCGGGTCCCGAGGTAAAAGCCCCCGAAAGCGGTGATATTTGGCCCCATGAATCCGCCGGAAACTCCGCCGTAGGGAATGGGAACGTCGGATTCCATTCCAAGTTGGAAGACGCCCGAGGCGCCGCTGCTGCTGACGGATACGACGTAGAAATTGGGGTCGAGCGACAAGGTGATGGTGCCCGCGCCTCCGCCATTCAGCCGCAGCGGACTGCCGACGGGACTGCCCTTGGCATCGGTTACCTGCATGACCACCTGGCCGGTGGTTCCGGATACCAGTTGGGAGTTCAAAGAGAATTTGACTTTCGTGGGCTGCGCAATGTTGAATCCGCCGAACCCGCTATTGAATCCGGTCGGCCCGAACCCGCCTCCCAGGTTGTAACCTCCGTAGGATTTATCGAACTGGATGAACATGGCTGCTTCGCCTGCACTCTGGCCGCCCTGGAGGGTCAGATCCGTGGTATAGAATCCGGGATCGAGCGTAGTGCGCAATTCGGGCTCGCCGGGGGCAACGGCCAGAAGGCTCCCGAACAGGCCATGGCTCTGCCCCGAAATCCCGGCTGTGAAATACAGGGTGTCGCGGTCACCGCCCAAACCGCCGTTACCGAACTGCAACCCCCAAAGGCCGCTGTTCTGAATCGGCTTGCCGCCGCTGTCCTTCAGTTGTCCCAACACCGCGCCCGTCGATGCATCAAAGGCGTTGATCAAGCCGTCGCCGAAATTGCCGACCAGCAGAGCACCGCCGAATGCGCCGAAACTGGCTGGGGCAATGGCCACACCCCACGGGGAATTCAACGGCCCGGTTGAAATCACGCGTTGCAGGAAAGTGCCAGTGGCATCAAAGGCATTGACATAACCGTTGCCCGGCCCGGCTACATCCTTGCGTTTGCTGGAGTCCTGTTTGGCGTAAGCGACGTAGAGCACGCCGCGCAGGTTCTGAATGTTGAAAGGCGCAAAGCCGGAGGGCAGCGTTGGATCGGTGAAAGTGCCGGTCAGCTTTGCCGCGGCAAATTTGTTGTCAAAAACATCGATTTGCCCGGAAGCGAAATTTGCGGCGTAAAGAAATGTCCCGGTGGCGTTGGTCCCGATCGCAAGCCCGGTATATACGGCTCCGGAGGCCGAGTTGTCGACCACCAAGGCTGCAGCCGAACCCAATCCGGAGTTCCAGGCGGAAATGGTCCCGTCTTCGGTCGCAAAAATGAAGGTCGCCGGACTGCCGTTCACTACAAATCCGGTTGTGGAGTTCTGGACCTGACCCGTAACTCCGGCAGGGTTTTTTGATGCCGGCGGCCCGGCGACCTTGACCACTGTGGATCGGATATCGCCGTCTGATGTGTAGACCGTTGACAGGCCGGTCCCATAATCCGAGAGCCAGAACGGTCCGGTGGCGGAGAATGAAATCCCCCAGGGATTGACCAGGTTTGGATCGGTGAAATCGGCCAGCTTGGGGATATCGGAGACGAGGTTATGCTGCACATAAGCGTTGGCGGAGGTAAATGCGACCGCCGAGTCGCTGGTCACACTGGTGGTGTAGATGAAATCCTCCGTGTTGGCGCCGTTGCCGTTAGCGGCATTGCCGGCCGCGCTGAAGCGAATCTTGTCAACAGGAGTATCCGGGGCCTTCCAGTTGAAGGTCCAGGAACCCTGGGCAGTCCCTGGGGTTGTACCGGCGGCGGTATGTTCGATGTACTGGATATTGTTCTGCACCTTGACCTGCGTATTTGCCGCATCGGTCGCAATCAAAGAGCCGGCCTGATATCCGCTGCTTGCGTCGCGGGCCGAAAACTCAAATCCCCATCGCTGCTGGCCGCTCTTGGCAATGGTTACCGTAATGGGATAAATCTGCCCCGGATTGTACTTGGCCGGCACACCCGTGATTGTGAGACTTCCACCTGCAGCGTTGACCGCATTCCCACGGTGGCACGCAGAGCAGTTGGTCTCACCGAAGTCACCCGTTCTCCCCGGAAGAGGTCCGGTTGAAAACGCCAGAAGCAAACCGCAGGTGCAAACCAGCATGTAAAACAAAATAGCACCCGCCTTAAATCGCCAATCAGCTAACCCGATTCTCATTCCCATCCACCTTTCCTTGATGAACCCCAAAAGTGTCGCCACCCTGAATCCGTCGCCCCCGGTTCACCTATCCAGCCCAGGCCTTTACCGGCATCACGGGAGCAAAGGGTCTGAATGGTGTCTGATGGAGGCCTTGAACATTCCCCAAAGTCTGAACCGCCTTTTCGTCGTGCCCGCCGATTAATGTCATGCCGGGAACATAGAGGGGCAGTCAAAGCGTCGTCCTGCTTTTCTTTTTCAGTTTGTTGCTTGAGAGACTGCCGGCATTGGCACCGGAACCCGAGCTCACAGCCAAAATGAGCAATAAGCATGCCAATCAAATACAAAGTGGGAAAGATGGATCGCGGTGAGACCGGATATAGGAAACGCTCAGCCCAAAAGTGCTTAAATACATTGATGTTCGCCGATTTTCAAAGATTGGGAGATGGTCCATACCTGATAGGGGTCAACTACCGCATATCTGCACCGATTTGAGGCACTGCCACCAATTGAGTCACTTTGAGGGCGGAAAGTGTCACCGTGTTTGGGGTGATTGGAATAAAATCATCCTCGGCATGGAACATCTATTTTAATCGGCACGGCCGAAGTCGGTACAGTAGTCGGCACTCCATTCGAAGACGAATCTCCATAGCTTTGCCTCTATCTTAGGATTCCAGGCAAGATGGATTAAAATAAGAAGAATTCCCATGAAAAAGGAGGATGACATGTCTCAGCAGCAGAATTTCGCGAACCACGTTCGCTACGTGCCGGTCTACCACTTCGTGCTCTTCGGTATTCTTGTCCTCAACCTGGTCTGGTCCATTTACCATTTTTTCCGATATTGGATGATTATCCCCGGGCAGGATGGAATGCGGATTTTGATCGCCCTGGCTCTTCTGATCTTCTTTTTTTACACGAGACAGTTTGCCATGACGCTCCAGGACAGGATCATCCGTCTGGAAATGACCTTGCGGCTGGAAAAGCTCCTGCCGGCCGGCCAGCAGGCGCAAATCAAGGAATTTACCGTGGGGCAGCTGATAGCCCTGCGTTTCGCTGGCGACGAAGAACTCCCGGCGCTCGCCGCCAAGGTGTTGTCGGATAAGATAACCGACAGAAAGAAAATCAAACAGATGATCAAGAACTGGCTTCCCGACGATCTGCGGGCTTGACACCCACGCAGAGCCTGAGGCCATGACGACGAATCGAAAAAAGCCCGGGGGGAGGATATACAAAACCCAGGAACGCGGTCCCAATGGAAGGGGGATCTGCCGGTGGTGCGGCGCTGAGGTGCCCGCGAGGCGGCGCACCTTTTGCGGCAGCTCATGCATCCATGAATGGAGGCTTAGAACCGATCCGGGATATTTGCGCGAGCGCATTGAAGCAAGAGACAAGGGGATCTGCGCGATTTGCGGCCTGGACGCCCGGGAATTCTATCGCCGGTTCAAAAGGCTGCCCGTGGAGAAACGAAGGCAGTTACGCGGAAAACTAGGCATGCATCCGGGCCGGCGGAGTTTTTGGGATGCCGACCATATTCAGCCGGTGGCTGAGGGCGGCGGAGAGTGCGATCTATCGAATCTTCGTACCCTTTGCCTCTGGTGTCACAATGACGAGACAACCAGGCTTCGGCGGCGATTGGCATCCAAACCCGCGATGCCTTGAGCAAATCAGATTCAGGTCGCTTTGGGCCGCACAATGAAATAGGCCACGGAAGCCGCAAGCGTTCCGAGGACGATGGTGTAGGAAACCCAGGCCACCAGCTGCGGAAAGAATGCCAGCCAAAGGTATTTGGGAATGAGGGGCATTTGGAACGCCGGGGGCATTCCAACATAGTCGTAGTGGGTTCCCCAATTGCCGGCCATGGCCAGGAACATCACGACCGCCACCGGGATCCGAGCTGCAAAGCCATATGCGAGCAGCAGCTTGAACAGCGCGGGCCAAGCGAAATACTGCACGGCTGCCGCTGCAACCCAGCAAAGCCACAACGGGATGAGGATTCCAGGAAAGTGTCCCGGGAATGCTCCGAAAAGGAAGCGGGAACAGAATATCATCATCAGGCCGAGAACACCGCAGGTCACCACACGTGCGGCCGAGCGGGGCACCTGCCCTGCGCGCGCCAACCTGACGGCGAAATAGACGCCGAACGGCGCAGCCAACCAGGTGATGCCAATTACCCAGCTGACACCGTGCGGATCGGTCCCACCAGTCTCGGTGCTGAACCAGCGCTCGGACCAATGCCTGAGTTCGCCGGTCAGGCGCAACAGGGTAACCCCCAGGGAGATCAGGGCGGGAATCCAAATCAGCTTCAGTTTGCCTTGTGCGGGACCAGACTGGATTTCCGCTATCATATCGTCCTTCCTAATGTGAAATAGGCCCCTGGTATCAGCAGGCCTGCAGGTCAGGACTCGTCGGAAATCCCTTCAACGGATCGATGAGCCAAGCTGCGGTTCCTGAGGAAACCCGCCAAAATATGATCCGAAGGAGCAAGTCCTGTTTGAAGCGCACGCCATTTCCAGGTTAACCGTACCTCTTGACTTGCGGCCAGAGATTACTCAACGAAGTTTTGAGCTTTCTACAGATACATACCGGAATGTCGTTTTCGTAGGGCATGGAGTATGGATTGGAGATCACTGCGGCCACTGTGACTTCGGCAAACACCTCTCGGAGTTTTTCCGGGTTATGATCCATGACCAGCATAATCTCGCCGGTATAATCGCGGGGCCCCCACAAAAAGTAGCTATTGTGCCCGCATATCGATTTTGGCAGTCCATATTTCTTCCCTAACAGGTCGATGGAACCGGCACGGCCGTAATTCGTGGTGTAGATCGCGCATCGGGCGCGGTCTTCTGAAGCCAGACTGTCATATACCCTCGCCACATTGGCTACCATGTTCTCCCAGCCGAACATGTCCGCGAAATGCTGGGGGAGGGCGCCCATCTTGTGTCGCTCGCCGGAGGGCACATCCACACCGAGGAATGCGGCATAGCGAATGTAAATTTCAACGGGGAGAACCGGCACGAAAAGAGGAATGAGGGTCACCTGGCCCAACGCTACCGCCGCCAGTACCGCAGGCTTCAACACGCCGGGATGGAATCGACGGACCAGGGTTTCAATCGCCACTCCTCCCGCGGCCATCAGCAATGGAAGCGCCGGAGCCGCATAGTAGGGTTTCGATTGAGTGGAGATCAACAGGATGAACACGAAAAGCGACATCCAGCCCAGCGCACGGAAGCGCCGTACCTGACGGGCGAACAACAGGTAGCCGATTCCGGCCGTCCAGAGGGGCAGCGCGATAGGATTTGCGCACAGTGCGACCAGTTTCAGAAAAGCAAACGTAGAAAGCGGAGTGATTTTGTCGGATGTGGCGTTGGCGATGAATTCACGGCTGGGAAAACCGTTATGAATCTCCCAGAGAATATGGGGCAAAAAAATCACAAATGCCAGTGCGCCGCCCAGCCACAGCCATTTGCTCCGAAGCTGTCTCCACTCGCCCTGGATCACCAGGCCGGCCACCAGACCCGCGCCCAGGAAGCCCATGGAGTATTTGTTCATCAGCCCGACACCCGCGATGAGGCCGAAGAGCAGCCAGAGCTTTTCCCGGTCATATTTCAAGATCAGGATGAGAACATAAGAAGCTAGTGCCCAAAATAGAAAGTCGAAGCAGTTCATGGAAAGGATATGGCCTAGGAAGAGGAAAATAGGAGCCAGGGCGACCCCAAGCGATGCCAGACACTGAGCAAAGCGTCCTGCGCCGAGCTCCCGCGCCAGCATTCCCGTCAATACCACGAGCGCGGATCCGACGATGGCCGGCAGAATACGGATTGCCAGCAGCGACGTGCCCAGAGTTTTGCTGATGAGAAATGCTACCAGGGCAATGAAAGGCGGGTGATCAACGTAGCCCCAGTCCAGATGTTCGCCACAAGCCAGGTAGTAGAACTCGTCGCGGAAATAGCCATATTGGTTGATAAACAGCAAATGCAGAACCAGCGGAACCAGTGCGATGCCGAACAGCATCGACATCTCACTGGACAGGAGCGCTCCGAATCCAGGTTTGGGTCTCATGAGACCTCGCACTTTCTGCAATGATCAGGTGAGCTTCGCAGAATTGTCCGGAGGTGTCAATCGGAGGACAAGATTTTGCTTTCATCTGCGTTCTTCCGATCCATGGGCACCGGCAGATACGCCATATACCTTGTGCCAACGGGAGGGAATGGAGACCAGCGCAAGCTGACCGAGATTCGGACGGGGTACTTCTCCCCGGATCTGGAATGGACGCCGGACAACAAGTGGCTGATCGTGCCTTCACCCGCGCAGACCGATCAACCGGCTGGCCTTTTTTTGATTTCGGTGGATTCCCCCGAAAGGAAGCGTCTGACTTCTGCGCCCACCAATACTGTCGGGGATTTCTGCCCTTTGTTGTCACCCAACGGTAACGAGCTGATTTTCGTGCGCCGCATAAATTATGGGATCGGCGAGATTTATCGTGTTCTCCTGAACGGTGAGATGCAGGCCGAACGTGAGCCGGAAATCATCAGGCATGAAAACAAGGCTATCCGTGATTTGGCTTGGACACCAGACGGCAGGGGTATTCTCTATTCCGCTGGCTACTTCCTGGCAAACGAGAGATTTCTCCAGAGGATCAAGTTGACTGACGCCAAGAGCAATATAGGATATCCTGCGATCCAGGAATCTTTTGGCGAAGGCGCATATTTTATAACCACCTCGTCCAAATCAAAGCGCCTGATTTATTCACGGTGGGCACAGGACACCAACATCCTCCGCATGGAACTATCCGGCAATGGCATCGGGCCGTCCGAGCCGTTCATCGCCTCCAAGCGAACCGAATATTGTGTCGATTATTCTCCTGACGGCCGGGCAATAGCCTTCGTTTCAACTCGGTCGGGGACCGAAGAAATATGGCTGTGCAATGCCGACGGATCCCATCCACGACAATTAACCTCCATGGGTGGGCCACAAACTGCCAATCCGCGCTGGTCTCCAAATGGCGAGTGGATAGCGTTCGACTCGCGCAAGGAGGGATCGGCGGATGTCTATGTGATTGGTGTCGATGGAAACGGCCAACGCCGGCTGACCTCGGATCCGGGCCACGAGGGGCAGCCAAGTTGGTCGCGCGATGGGAAATGGATTTACTATGCATTTAGCCGTCCGGGGCGTGGGGGGCTGGAAAAGATACCGGCAGAAGGAGGAAATCCAGTTCAAGTGACCAGAAGCGGAGGCTCATACGGAGTCGAGTCACTCGATGGTATGTGGTTCTACTATGCCAGGAGCATCAAGGGAAGGGTGTCTATCTGGAAAATGCCCATGGGTGGCGGCGTTGAGAGCCAGGTACATGAGGGGCCGTTGAGCTATGGAACCAATTGGGTTCTGGTGAAGGAAGGGATATATTTCACGAAACTGGACGGCTCTCTCGAATTTTTGGAATTCGGCAGCCTGCAATCGCGAGCGATAGCCAAGCTTGAAGGGGTGGGTGTCGTATTCGGGCTCTACAGTCTGGGGCTCACGATTTCGCCCGACCGTCGATGGATCCTTTATACGAAGGTCGAGAAGCCACAAACCGACATCATGCTCGTCGAAAACTTCCGTTGATTCCTGTCCGCCCGGTCCAGGCAGGCCGTTGAACTCAGAGTAAAACAGGCTGCCTCCATATCAAAGAAATGCCACGACGTTCGATGCGATGCAGAAGTCACGATCCCGCTGAAAGCAACTCCGTTGATGGGAAAAAGCAAATGCGCCGGATCTCATCAGCATCCATAGGATTTTGAAGTACTGTTAAATGGCTGTCTTTTGAGAAATCTTGAAAATCGTAATCCGGGAAAGCAATAATTCGACTCAACGATCAGCGGAAGTTTTCGATCAGGATCAGATCCGAGCCTGAAGTCACGCTTTTGGTGAATAAAACAGTTTTCCGATCTGGGCTCACAGCTCAAACCCAGCGCTGCGCTTACCTTCAAACTGAGTGATCAGCCGGCTGGCGCCGGTGGAAAACTCTTAGAATTTCAAGGAAAACAGCTTCCCTTCCGTTCGTTGCGGGAAATAATAGATCCCGTCCGAGAATACCTCGAAATCAACTGCATCGAAACCTGATCCAGGATTTTTCGTTCGGGACCGCCGTCCAGAGGCTTGGCCATCAGGGAATAGGAACTGCTCTTCTGATCGAACACAGTGTAATAGAGGTTTTTGCCATCCGTGGATTCGAGGCCGGCGTAGGCGCCATTCCGGGTGATCTGTTGAGCCGCGCCGCCGCCGGGGGGGATTCGCCAGATCTCATATCGTCCGGTCACGTCAGAGGAATAATAAATCCACTTCCCGTCATGGGACCAACTCTCCGGAAACTTGGAACGCTCGAGAGATTGAAACACGAAGGCGCGAAGACCGCAAAAATATATAAATAAAACCTTTGCGGCCTTTGTGACCTGGCGGTTTGATTGGTTTTGCTGCAGTTGCAGCAGATGGATAACTCCCACCGTACGCAAGTCCAAGTTTCTGTTCTCAATAAACCGCGTAGCCGCGGCAGGAACTCTCTGCCGTCTTCTGCACCACGGTCAGGGTCTCTCGCGATCCCCGCAGTTCCGTCTCTGGAACATGGTGCAGATCTCCCGAGGTAAGTACGACCGCCTTTTGTGCTCAGCGGCCGGATTTACACTTTACGCCTTTGACGGATATGGATTTCGCAACCTCACGCTTGCTCGTCCGGCGCTCGTGCCCCATATCCGGTTTTTGTTCATCGGTTCGCCCGTTTGCTCGGCGCTTCCTTCGAACGCCGTTTTACATTGACGCCCTTGCGCTCCGCTACCCTTCACCTCCATCAGGTTGGGGGAGGACTTGCACTTCCGAGCTGTCGTACATGCTCGGCACACGTAAATATCCCCCGGCAAAGCCGGGGGATCTCTCAACGGATTAGACCTGAGCTCACGGAACTTCATAAAAGCACGGGTTGCGCGGACCATACATCAGTCGTAGAATTTTGCATGCCCGAATCAGCATTGATCCCGACTCTCCCCGAGGCCGTTAATGCGCGGCCAATGCCAAGGCCCTCTTTCTACTTCTGGTTCAGCGTCGCAGCATTGACAACATCCATTGTGGGTTTCATCCCGACTTTCTGGGGCCCGATGACCCGGGCGGCTCATGTGCCCAGCCCGGTTCTGGAACTTCACGGCTATGTTTTCACAGCCTGGCCGCTGTTCATGGTCTTGCAGACATGGCTGGTCGCCTCGGGTAGGACAGCACGGCACCGCGACATCGGGCTCATCGGCATTTCTTTGGCAACAACCATGACGCTGTTTGGGATCATGGCTGCGATCGATCAAGCGCAGCGCGCTGCGGCGGCTGGGGCCCTGGAAGCGGGTTTGACCTTCATGATCCTGCCGATCGCGCAGATCGTCTTGTTCGCCATCCTGTTCACGTGGGCAATTTTAAACACCCGCCGACCGGAGTGGCACAAGCGGCTCTTACTGGTGACCACGGCAATGTTAATGGATGGGCCCGTCGGCCGTTTTCTGACCTTCTATTTTATATTTCATGGTCAGCTGCCTGTTCCGGCAGGAATGCCTTCTCCGCCGCCCCCGGTTGATTCGGGCTATCCCGCCGGCATTTTCATTGATCTCTTCCTGTACGTCCCGATCATTTACGATTGGCGCACTCGCGGGCGCCCTCATGCGGCCTATCTTCTCGGCGGGGCTGCCGTTGTTCTGATGCGAGTGTTGCGGCCGTCCTTGAGCCTCACGCCGACCTGGCATTCGATTGCGACTTGGATCTACTCTCTTGCAGGTTAGGCCCGTATCAGAGATGCTGGCAGCCATAAAGTGAGAGTAAGCCCAGAATCCGCACCCTGCACCCGGCTCCGATGTACAATCCGGCTTCGCATCTGTTCAAGGGTTAAAGCGAAACAGGAACGAAGGCCACGTATACCTACGACCTGGGAGACGGCTGGAAGCATGCGGTCGTCGTGGAGAAGGTGCTGTCGCCCGAGCCAGGAGTTGCCTATCCGATGTGCGTGGTCGGCTAACTTCGATGTCCGCCCGAAGATTGTGGCGGTATTCCCGGCTGCTACGATTTCTCTCTGGAAACTTGGAACGCTCGAGAGATTGAAACACGAAGGCGCGAAGACCGCAAAGATATATAAATAAAACCTTTGCGGCCTTTGTGACTTCGCGGTTTGATTGGTTTTGCTGTATTTGCCGCAGGTGGATGACTCCCGCCGTGCGCTAGTCCAAGTTTCTATTCTCAATAAACCGCGGTAGCCGCGGCAGTGAACTCTCCGTTAAGAACGGGGAATCTGACTCCTCAAGTCGATGCTGGAATCTGCTCTGGAATGCTATGATCTTACCGGCGCGTTCCAGGCACGCCAACATATTCGTGGGAGGGATTGCACCTCCTTGAAATGACTCTTCTCTGGATTTCAGCTTCGCTGCCGGAGCGAGCGGACACCAAGCGCTTGGAGTATGGATCAGGCGTTGGTCCGATCCTCATGCTGGCTTCTGACCTTGAGCCATGGCGATGCTGTCGAAAAAGGCTTGTTTAAAGATCATGTTCAATTCCAGACAGATCGAGGAGCGGCGCTGATATGAATACGATCGAAGCGCACTTCCGCACGCTTATCGAGCACGCGCCGATTGCCATTGGCGTCAGTCGTGGCGGAGTGATCCTCTATGCCAACCAGGCATACCTGAAAATGTTTGGGTTCGAGCGCCTGGACGAAATCGTTGGGAAGCCGATCACTGATCACTGGTCGCCCGAATGGCGGGCACTGGTCTCTGAACGTGCCGGCCAACGCTCGCGAGATCTTCCCCCTCCAACCGAATACGAAGCGATCGCGTTAAGCAAGGAGGGCTCTCGGTTCCCCGCGCAAGTCATAGTGACGACGGTGGAGCTTCCAGACGGTCAGGCAACGGTGGAGTTCATCGGCGATCTCACCGAGCGCAAACGGGCGGACGAGGCTCTGCAGCAGAGGAATCGGTACATAGAGACAATCCTCGAGGAGGCACCCATAGGGTTCGCCGTGCACACCATAGATGACGGCGTCGGCCGCTTTACGAGTGCCAGATTCGAGGAGATCTATGGCGTCACCCGGGGCGAGATCGATTCCCACTTCACATTCTTTGACAAGGTCTGGCGATATGATCCGGTCTTCCGGGAGCAGATACGCCAACGAGTCGTGGCCGACATGACGTCGGGCGATCCGTCGCGAATGCATTGGGAGAATGTCCCGGTCCGGTCAGCCACCGGTGAGACGCGCTACATCACGGCGATGAACATCCCGCTCCCGGACCAGAACCTGATGGTCTCGACCGTCCAGGACGTCACTCAACGCGTCCGGGCCGAGGCGGCGCTGCGGGAAAGCGAGGCCCTCTATCGCCTGCTCGCGGAGAAAATCACCGACATCATCTGGATTCTCGACGTGGAGGCGCTTCGTTTCCGGTACATCAGCCCGTCGGTGAAGTGGCTCCTCGGCTACACCGCGGAGGAGGTCATCGAGCAAGGCTGGATTGCTGCCGCGTTCACGTCGGAATCGGCGCAGTCTGCGACGCGGGCGCTGCGCGACCGCATGGAGGGTTTCAAACGGGGGGCACCAGCTGTCTATACCGACAATGTGGAGTTGACGCGGCAGGATGGGTCGACAGTATGGGTAGAATTCACGTCGCACTACGTGCTTAACGAGGACAACGGCCACGTCGAGGTGTACGGGGTGACGCGCGACATCAGCGAGCGGAAGCGGGCTGAAGCCGAACGCCAGAGATTATGGGAAGAGCTGTCCCAGGCACAGAAGATGGAGTCGATCGGACGACTGGCGGGCGGGATCGCGCACGATTTCAACAATGTCCTGGCCGACATCACGATCCAGTTGGATTCGGCAACCGCACGCTACCCGCACATGAGATCGGTGTTCGACGAACTCCGTGTCGACGCCGAACTGGCGTCGAGTGTGATTCAGCAGTTGCTTGCGTTCAGTCGCCGCTCGGCCATGAACGTCCGTCCGCTGGATCTCAATCATGTCGCGGCCAACATGCTCAAGATGCTGGGCCGGATGCTTGGTGGAGACATCGACCTGCATTTGGAACGGAGCCAGGGGCCGGCGGGCGTCGAGGCGGACGTCGGAATGCTCGAACAGGTCATCCTCAACTTGGCCGTGAACGCGCGCGATGCGATGCCCAATGGCGGCAGTTTCACGATGCGCATCGGAGTCGTCGCGGTTGGTGAGGAAGACGTCAAGGGGCGGCCGAACGTCCACGCCGGCCGGTTCGTCTGTCTCTCAGTTTCAGACACGGGCTGCGGCATGGACGAAGAAACGCTTGGGCATCTCTTCGAGCCGTTCTTCACCACGAAGGAAGCAGATAAGGGAACCGGTTTGGGACTCTCGACCGTCCACGGCATCGTATCTCAACACAGGGGATGGGTGGAGGCGGAAAGTCAGGTCGGACGGGGCAGCACCTTCAGGGTCTTCCTTCCCGCCACGGACCGGACCATGGTCGACATCGGAAAACCGGTGGAAAGTGCGCTCGTGGGCGGGAATGAGACGATTCTACTCGTCGATGATTTCGCAAGGCTGCGAGAGCGGGTGGCGGAGTCATTGAGGGCGCTTGGATACACGGTACTGGAGGCCGGCAGCGGTCAGGAGGCTATCCATAAATGGCAAGAACGCTGCGATGAAATCAACATGCTGCTATCTGATATCTCGCTCCCGGGCGGGATCAACGGAATCCAGTTGGCTGACCGGTTGCTAGCGTCGAAGCGCGATCTGAAAATCGTCTTTTCGAGCGGCTATGGCACGACGATGGTTGAAGATGAAAGGGTGGCAGCCGGGATGGTGTACCTGCAAAAACCTTGCAGGCTCGACGTCATGGCGAGGACAATCAGGGACTGCCTCGACAGACACTGCTAGCGCTGCGTGACCCACCCCACTCCTTGGCCCGAAGGCAACTCCGCTAGCAACCCAATCTTGTATGCAACGATTTCAATCTGGGCTGAGTTTTCGAAAATGACAGCCGACCTTCATGCTCGTCGATGTGGTGGATGGCGCAGGTGTTGGGATAGTCGGCATTCAATAGTTTGCAGGCTAGGGCATCAAGGCACCGTGTTAAGCTTGCGCGCACAACTCGATTGTGAGGGGGAGCACTGTCATGAGTGTCAAACGGACGCTGGTTTTCGGGCTGATTGCGGCTGACTTACTCGCAATGTGCGCCGCCGACGCGAAGCCGAAGCAGATCACCTGGACCTTCGATCGGCTTGACAAGATCGGAGGCGTTGCCACAACCGTTGAAGGGCACCCGAAGATCATCGACAGCCCTGTCGGCAAAGCCGTCGAGTTTGATGGCGTTGGGGATTCGCTCCTGATCGAACGGCATCCGCTGGCTGGCGCGGAGACGTTTACGTTTGAGGCGATTTTCAGGCCGGATGGCGGGGCGAACCAGCAGCGCTGGTTCCATCTGGCGGAGATCGACCCGAAGACCGGACTGGCGACCAGCGTCGAAAAGACCACCACCGAGCCGAACGCGCGGTTTCTCTTCGAGATTCGCGTGGTCAACGAGAATCAGTGGTACCTGGATGCCTTTGTGCACGGTCCCGGGTACAGCAAGGCGCTGATGTTTGCCGATAAGGTCCACCCGATTGGCCAGTGGTATCACGTCGCGCAGGTCTATGACGGTAAGATCTATCGAAGCTACGTGAACGGTGAGCTGCAGGGAGAGGCGGAAGTTGCCTTAAAGGCTCAGGGTCCGGGCCGTGCGTCCGTGGGCGTTCGGATGAACAAGGTGAACTACTTCCACGGTGCCGTCGCGAAAGCGCGCTTCACGGCGAAAGCGCTGCCCGTGTCCGAATTCATGAAGCTGCCAGCGAAGAAGTAGGGCTCGCCGGTCGCTCGGCACCAGGTCGCAGAGGATCAACCCCCGGATTCCGCCCGACCAGCCCTCAGCGACGATCTGCCAGACTGATCGTTTTGCTCTCCTAATCAAAGGGTGTCAGCGGGAGCTTCAGTTTTTTCAACATCGCTTTGAATCTTGGATGGGAACGCAGGTCCCCCATATTGGGATCGACGTTTAAGAACGGAACAAAGCCCTCGCGGGCGTCGAAAGCTTTCTCGAAATAATCGAGCGCTTTATCGATTTCGCCCAGATTTCGATGGACCATGGCAAACGCTAGTGGCCCGACATATCGCTGCTGTGACAGCCTTTCTAATTCCGCAAGAATCTGCAGGGCCTTGTCTCGTTTCCCGACCTTTGCGTAGGTAGCACCCAGCATGGCCCTTGCGGTGGGAAATGCGGCCGGGGCCTTTTCAAGTTGAACGATGGCTTCCTCGAAATTTTCGATGGTATAGCACAATCGTCCGTAATGGAAATGCACGATGGCAACGGCAGGATCTGAATTGATTGTAGCCTTGAACTGTTCGATCGCCCGATCGTACTTCCGCGAAAGGAACAGCACAGTACCCATTGCGGTCTGCATGAGCAATGATAAGGGGTCCAGGTGATTGGCGTATTCGATTACCGCGATCGCTTCATCGAATCTGGCCAGAATCGTGAGTAGAAAAGCGTGGTGAAGCCGGGCAAGTTCGCAACTCGGGGCCAGCTCCTCGGCCCTGTGAAAGCAGATTTCCGATCTTTGCCAGTCCCAATCGTAGGCCCAGCTGGCCCAGCCTGTAAGGGCGTGAGCCTCTGGGAGCATTGGATCGATCTTCAAAGCGTTCCTGATTGCGTGGATGGCTTTGGGAAACGCCATTCCTGGCGCCAGGTAACCCATGAATCCACTTTGGCAATAGCACTCGGCCAATGCCGAATGAGCCGGGGCATAGTTCGGATCCTGTTTGAGGGCCAGTTCAAAATATTTCATGGCATTCAGGGTTGCCTCGGGCATCCGGGCGGCCAGCGTATACCGACCCCTCAAATAGAGGTCATGCGCAGCCGGATCGCATGTCTGTCCCCTCACCAATCCGGCCGGGACCTCATGCAGAAGCTGGGCTTGCACTTTGATTGCGACAGTCTGGCTGATCTGATCCTCAATCGCAAACAGATCCCCGGCCTTGCACTCGAAGCGTTCCGACCAGTAATGACTGCCATCGGTCGTATTGATGAGCTGCACGGTGATTCGAAGGCGGTCTCCGAACCGCTGGACACCGCCTTCCAGAACGGCAGTGACACTCAGTTTCCGGCCGATCTCGCGAACGTCCTCCATCCGCCCCTTGAAAACAAAGGAAGAGGTGCGTGCTACAACGCGGAGCCCGGGAAGACGGCTTAGCGAATTGATGAGTTCCTCAGCCAGGCCATCGCATAAAAACTCCTCATCCGGCTCATGCGCGATATTCGCAAACGGCAGCACCGCAATGGAGGGACCTGCATTCAGCTTTAGCCCATGATTCGAGATTGAAATGGTGGCAAGGAAACGATATCCACGGCCGCGCAGCGTTTCGATGAACTTCGGTTGTTCTGCCGAATCCTGGAGCGCCACTCGTAATCTGCCGACGGCAGTGTTCAGGTTGTCGTCGAAATCGACGAAGACATCCCGTGGCCATAGTTTTGCGTACAATTCATCCCGGGTTATCACCTCTCCAGGATGCTCGAGGAGCGCGGCCAGGACTTCAAACGATTTTTTTCGAAGCTTGATCCTGTTTCCGCGCTTCTTCAGTTCGCCGGCGCGCAGGTCGACCTCATAGGTGCCAAATCGCAAAATCGTCGGTACGATCGGGGAGGAGGGCATAGATTCAAAGCTGAACTTACCCCTGGAAGGATCCGCTGTCAACAGTTAAGCCATATTAACTGATTTGTTATTAGCATGTTACGCGGTTAGAAACATTTCAGGCAGAAATACGCTTCCGTTCATTCACTTCAATTTCCTGTTATCCGATGATGGGCGGCATCGAATGCTTAATGGCTCGTATTGCTGGAGCCGAGTGTGTCCGAAATCCCGGCATTGAATGACGACAAAAACAACAAGGAGGGATCATGAGGTACCGAGCTTTGTTATTCTTCAGCGTTTTGGCTTTTGGCCTGATTCTACTGGGCAGCAATATTAATCGAACCGTGGCCGCAAAGAATTGGGGTTTCGCAAATGACGACCTTGCGGGTTGGTACACTATCCAGCTCACGGGCAACTATGTTTTCCCCAAAGAGAATCCCCTCTCAGCACTGAACGGACCTTTTGTTGTCACCGGGAGGATCTGGTCGGACGGAAAAGGCCATCTGGTTAAGCGGTTGGTATCCAACTACAACGGGCAGGTTTATCATTTGGACAACCTCCCCTCGACTTACTCGATCAGTTCCGAGGGGATGTACACGGAGACCTTCCCGGTCCAGCTCGGCCCCACCCTCTCCGCCACGATCACCTTTGAGGGAGTAATAATGGACGATGGCAACCAGGTTCGCCTGATGGTGTCCGGTTTTTCCGCTCCACTCCTTCCCATGCCTGCCGGCTACGCCGGGATGGTTATTTCGGGATCGATGATAAAACAGTAGCAGGTCGAATGAATCTCGCGGACAAATGGGCGATTCTGAATGGCGCTTATATCATTCGTCCAGGTCTTGTACATGACGCCAAAGGAGCGTAATCCCTCTGGCGTCATGCCAGCCTGGAGAGTAAACCTCGGGCCTGCAGGCCCCGGGGAATCGTGAAGACGTTTTGGGGCGGGATAGGCCAAGAAATCGGCCTCTCAGGATCGCATGCGAACACATCCGCCGGAACTTGAGAGCAACTTTGCGATCCAGCGAGGTGTACGCAAGAAAAAGTCAAGGCGCGACCGTAAGCTGCACGGAGACGGGGAAATAGGCGCCAGAATGGTCGTTGGCGTTCTCGCGACGCTGACCCGTCAGGAGCAGATCCTCTCCTCGGAGATTTCACTGGCGAAGAACCCGAACCCTAATATCTCTGTGGACTTCCTGACCGGGAAAATCGAATTGAGAGCTCAAGGCAGGATTTTGCGCAGCTTTCCCATCAGCAAGATCAGCCGGTCCGGCGGTTCCCCATTCGCAGCTCAGACCTGGGAGGAAACCGAAGCCAAGCCGCTGCAGGTTCCCACGCGGGCCAAGCTGGTCCCGGGATCGGGAGAGGAGACCACATCCTCCATCGCAATCCAGAATCCCTGGGGGCCGAGCCGTATGCCGCTGGATTATGATTTGATCTGCAAGGATGCCCGGCTGGTTGAAATCCGTTCATTGCCGTCTGTTCAATCGCACAGGCGGTTCACCCGTTGGATCATAAGCGGTTTTCGTCAGTCAAACGATTGGGCCCGCGATGTACTTGGGAGAAGGAAATCAGCCTATCGGGAATCGCTCGATATCTGGCTCTCCGAAGATCACGCACAGCTGCTTTTCTGGTCTCTCCCCAAGCAATTCAACATACTGATTCTCAACGCCTCCTGACTTGACATCATCGATAGAATTCGAATTTGCCGGCCACGGGGATCGCGTTGCCCGTCACCGAACAGTCAGGATCCAGTCATGGCGGTCGGGGATGTCGCCGCACTGGATGCCGGTGATCTCATTGTAGAGCCGGACCAGGGTCTGGCCGGCTTCGTCTTCTTTGCCGAAGGTGTACAGGTTCTCCCGGTGCAATATTGAAAATACAGGGGTGATCACGACTGCGGTGCCGCAGGCCCCGACTTCCGTAAAGCCGGAAAGCTCGCTGATTCCGATCTGACGCTTTTCGACCTCGAGGCCGAAATCCCGGGCGATGACCTGAATGCTTTTGTTGGTGATGCTCGGGAGGACCGACGGCGAATCCGGCGTGAGATACTTCCCCTCCGGCGTGATCGCGAAGAAATTCGAGGAGCCGAACTCATCGATATATTTATGGGTGGCTGCGTCGAGGAACAGGCAGATGGGGTAGCCTTTTTTCTTCCCGGCAAGATCTCCCATCAATCCCGCGGCATAGTTGCCGGCGGCCTTGACGTTGCCGACGCCGTGCGGCGCGGCGCGGTCGTACTCCTCCTGCACGAACGCTTTTACGGGGAAGAATCCCTTTTTGTAGTACGGGCCCATGGGGGAGCCGAGCATGATGAAAATGTAGTCTTCCGAGGGATGGACCCCGATGTGCGGGCTCGATCCGACCAGGAGTGGTCTGAGGTAAAAGCTGGCCCCCGTCCCATAGGGTGGAACAAACGATCTGTTGAGGCTAACCAGTTTTTCGGCCATGGCCAGAAACAGTTCTTCCGGGGGCGGCTCCATCACCAGTCTTGTCGCCGAACGGATCAACCGGCGGGCATTTTCCTGCGGCCTGAAAATCCCGACCGATCCGTCCTTACGCCCGAACGCTTTCAGGCCCTCGAACACCGCCTGCCCGTAATGCAGGCAGGTCGCGGCAATGTGCAGGGTGACGTGCGGGTCCGTGCAGACCTGGATGTCGCCCCACTTACCGTCCGTATACTCGCACTTCATGTAGCAGTCGGTCTGCGAGTATTGAAAGCCAAGTTTGTTCCAGTCAATTTTCATCGTCATCGGAGTTCCGCCTCATCTCGGTGGCAATCTTTAATTATACCTTATTCGGTCCACTCAACGGCCCGATCCGTTTCAGCGCTTCATCCACTCGAGGTCCTTCGTGATACCTTCTTTTGTGATGTTGCTGCCGGTCCAGTGCCACCAGGTCAGGGGCCTGGCTTGATCTGGAGGGATTTTAAAACCCTTTTCAAGACGGAAGCGAAAAAGTGAGGATTCAATTGGACGCGACAAATCCCTCCATGAGATGCTGGGCGCGGATCCGGGTTTCGCTCGCGACTGTTTGTTTCACCTGAGGGCGGCGAAATTATTCCTCGAATCGAGACTCGGGCGTTGCGCATCGCTTGCATTCGGAAAGGCCGGTCATGGGCGGATTGTTTGGAATCATTTCGAAAGAGGACTGTATTACCGATCTGTTTTTCGGCACGGACTACCACTCACACCTGGGCACCCGCCGCGGCGGTCTGGCTGCCATCCACGAAGGCCACATCAGCCGTTACATCCACGACATCAGCAATGCCCAATTCCGCTCCAAATTCGAGGATGACGTTAAGAAGATGCGCGGCCGCGGCGGCATCGGCGTCATCAGCGACTATGAAGACCAGCCGCTGATCATCGGCTCTCATCTGGGGGTTTATGCCATCGTCACCGTGGGGATCGCCAAGAACGCCGATCAACTCGTGCAGCAGGCGTTTCAAAAGAAGACACACTTTTCCGAGATGAGCGGGGGCGAGATCAACCAGACAGAACTCATAGCCACGCTGATCAATCAGGAGGCCTGCTTCGCCGACGGCATCGAACGGGCGCTGGACGCCGTCGAGGGATCGTGTTCTCTTCTGCTACTAACCGAGGAGGGGATCTATGCAGGGCGCGACCGGCTCGGGCGGACACCCTTGGTCCTGGCCAGCAGGAACGACGCCTACGCGATCGCCTCGGAAACCTGCGCGTTTCCCAATCTGGGTTTCGAAACTGAACGCTTCATGGGACCCGGCGAAGTGGTTCTTGTTACCGAAAACGGCATCGAGCAGAAAAAAGCCCCGGGCAAGCGGCTTCAGATTTGTTCTTTCCTCTGGGTTTATTACGGTTTCCCCGCGTCCTGCTACGAAGGCATCAATGTCGAGGCAGCCCGCTACCGCTGCGGCGCGGAGCTTGCGCGGCACGACTCCGTCCAGGTGGACTGCGTGGCAGGCATACCGGATTCGGGCGTGGCACACGCGATCGGTTACGCAAACACCGCGGGGGTTCCCTACGGGCGCCCGTTCGTAAAATACACGCCGACCTGGCCCCGAAGCTTCATGCCGACCGAACAGGACGTGCGGGATCTGGTCGCGCGCATGAAGCTCATTCCGGTGCGCGATTTGATCCAGGGCCGGCGCCTGATGTTTGCGGAGGATTCGATCGTTCGCGGCACACAGCTCCAGGATACCATTCGACGGCTGTTTGACTGTGGCGCGAGCGAGGTTCACATGCGGCCCGCCTGCCCTCCGCTCATTTTCGGATGCAAGTTCCTGAACTTTTCGCGCTCTCGGTCACCTCTCGACCTGGCGGGGCGCAAGGCCATCAAGGAACTTGAAGGAAGAAGCGACGCGCATCTGGAAGAGTATTCGGATGCGTGCAGCGAAAAACACTGCGCCATGGTGGAGCGCATCCGCGCTCGACTTCAGCTGACGAGCCTGAGGTATCAGACACTCGAGGATCTGGTCAAAGCAATCGGTTTGCCCAAGGAAAAACTCTGCACCTACTGCTGGGATGGAGCCGAGTAGCCGAGTCGTAAAGAGAGGTCTCCGCTCCCGGCTCAGTTATCCGATGTCCGCGTGATACTCCTGCAGCGCTCTGACGGGGTACTGCTTCTTCAGCCTCGCCTCGATTCCGAGGGCAGCAGCGAGGGCAGCAGAGGCGGTCGTTATGTAAGGAATCTTGTACTTTACTGCATTCTTACGGATATAAGAATCGTCGATCTCGCTCTCCTTGCCGTGCGGAGTGTTGATGATGAGGTGGATCTCGCCGCTCTTGATTGCATCCACGATGTGCGGACGGCCCTCGTGCATTTTCAGGATCGGATCCGCATCAACGCCGTGAGTGGTGAGAAACCGAAGGGTGCCGCTGGTCGCGAGGATCCGGAATCCCAGGGCCTTGAAATGCCTGGCCGGCTCGAGGATATCCGTCTTGTCGCGATCGGCAATAGTGACAAGCACGTTGCCGCTGAGCGGCGGAGCGGCTCCTGCCGCTTCCTGTGATTTATAAAAGGCCAGGCCAAACGATTCCGCCAGGCCGAGCACTTCACCCGTCGAGCGCATTTCGGGTCCCAGAACCGGGTCCACCTCGGGGAACATGTTGAAAGGAAACACGGCCTCCTTGACGCCGAAATGCCGGATCGGCCTCCGCTTTAGGCTGAGGTCCGACAATCTCTTGCCCAACAGGATCTGCGTAGCCAGCCTTGCCATGGAAATATCGCACACTTTGGAAACCAGCGGCACGGTGCGCGAAGCGCGCGGATTGGCCTCGAGGACATATACGATATCGCCGGCTATGGCGTACTGGATGTTCATGAGCCCCACGACATGGAGCTCCGTGGCGATCTTCTTCGTATAGGTTTCGATGGTTTCCAAGTGCTTTTTCGGGATGCCTATCGCCGGAATGACACACGCCGAATCGCCGGAATGGATTCCAGCGTATTCGATGTGCTCCATGACAGCGGGAACAAACGCATCGGTCCCGTCCGCGATGGCGTCCGCCTCAGCCTCAATGGCGTTCTCGAGAAATTTGTCGATGAGGATCGGCCGCTCGGGAGAGACATCGACCGCCGCCTGCACGTAGTGCCGGAGCATGCCTTCGTCGAGGACGATCTTCATCGCGCGGCCGCCCAGCACGTACGACGGACGCACCATCAGCGGATAGCCGATTCGTTGGGCCACGGTCAGTGCTTCTTCGAGCGTGCTGGCCATGCCGGATTCCGGTTGCGGGATTCCGAGCCGTTCCATGACTTGCCGGAACCGGTCGCGGTCCTCGGCCAGGTCGATGGTCTCCGGCGAGGTTCCGAGAATACGGACTCCAGCCTCATGCAGCTCCCGCGCGATGTTGAGCGGTGTCTGGCCACCGAACTGCACAATCACGCCTTGCGGCCTCTCCTTCGCATATATGCTGAGCACGTCTTCAACCGTCAACGGCTCGAAATAGAGCTTATCTGAGGTATCGTAGTCCGTGGACACGGTCTCCGGATTGCAGTTGATCATGATGGATTCGAATCCTGCTTCCCGGATGGCAAACGCCGCGTGCACGCAGCAATAATCGAACTCGATGCCTTGTCCGATCCGGTTGGGGCCGCCGCCGAGCACCATGATCTTCTTGCGGTCACTGACGGGCACGCGGTCGGGAGCGTTGTAGGTCGAATAGTAGTAGGCCGCGTTCTCGACTCCGCTGACGGGCACCGACTCCCAGGCTTCATCAATTCCGAGCGCGAGCCGGCGTCGCCGGATGTCAGGCTCAGGGACTTCCAACAATCGCGCCAGATATTTGTCGGCAAAGCCGTCCTCCTTCGCCTGCCGCAACAGCGCGTCCGGAACGCTGCCCCCGGGGCAGCGGAGGAGTTCTTCTTCCAGGTCGACCAGTTCCTTCATCTGCCGGAGGAACCAGGGTTTGATATAGGTGAGCTGGTAGATTTCCTCGATGTCCGCGCCCTTGCGCAGGGCCTCGTAAATGACGAACTGCCGCTCACTGGTCGGAACACGGAGTAGATCCATGAGTTCCTTCAGCGGCAGCTGATGAAAGTTTCGTGCAAAGCCGAGGCCGGATCGTCCGATTTCAAGAGAACGGATGGATTTCTGGAGGGCCTCCTTGTAATTGCGGCCGATGCTCATGACTTCGCCCACCGCGCGCATTTGCGTGCCGAGCATGTCCTCGACACCCTCAAATTTTTCGAAAGCCCAGCGCGCGAATTTGATCACCACGTACTCGCCCCAGGGGGTGTATTTATCGAGCGTCCCCTCGCGCCAGTAAGGTATTTCGTCCAGCGTGAGGCCGCCAGCGAGCAGCGAGGAAACGTAGGCAATGGGAAATCCGGTCGCCTTGGAAGCCAGCGCCGAAGAACGGGAAGTCCGCGGATTGATCTCAATGACGACCACGCGCCCGGTGACAGGATCGTGCGCAAACTGGATGTTGGTCCCACCGATCACCTGGATGGCCTCGACGATATCGTAAGAGTGCTGCTGCAGACGATTTTGCAGCTCCGGAGCGATCGTCAGCATGGGCGCCGCGCAGAAGGAGTCGCCAGTATGAACGCCCATGGCGTCTATGTTTTCAATGAAACAAACCGTGATCATCTGGTTCTTCGCGTCCCTCACGACCTCGAGTTCCAGCTCCTCCCAACCGAGCACCGATTCCTCGATCAGCACCTGGTGCACCATGCTGGCGGCGAGCCCCCTGGCCGCGACCGTCTGCAGTTCTTCCAGGTTGTAGACCAGACCGCCTCCGGTGCCGCCCAGCGTATACGCTGGGCGGATCACCACCGGATATCCCAGCCTTTCCGCGGCCTTTTCGGCGTCCTCGACTGAATGCACGGCCTCACTGCGCGGCATCCCGATGCCGAGCTTTTCCATGGTCTGCTTGAACACCGTGCGGTCTTCCCCTCTTTCAATTGCATCGACATTGACGCCAATGACCTGCACCCCGAACTTGCCGAGGACGCCCGACTTGGCTAGCTGCGACGAAAGGTTGAGTCCGGTTTGTCCTCCGAGGTTGGGCAGAAGTGCATCGGGCCGTTCCTTTTCAATAATACGGGTGAGCACTTCGGCATTAAGCGGCTCGATGTACGTGCTGTCGGCCATACCCGGGTCGGTCATTATGGTAGCCGGATTGGAATTGACCAGAACAATGCGATAACCAAGCGAGCGAAGGGCTTTGCAGGCCTGAGTACCCGAGTAGTCAAATTCACATGCCTGCCCGATCACGATCGGACCGGATCCAATGATCATGACCTTGTTAATATCGTTCCGTCTGGGCATGAAAGCTCCTCTCGTGCGATTTCCCGTGTGGTCCGGTTTGATGGTCCACCACGGGCTCCACAATTTATCTCAAATGACCTCATTTGGAAAATCGGTATTTGTCCTGACCGTAAATCAGAAACCTGAGGGAACGACTGTGCGGCAGGTTGCCCGCATCCGAATCGCATTAGTCCGGCACTCTAAAGTGATTCGGCCGTGATGCATTTCCAAAGAGCCACCATGGTTTAGCAATCGTCACGGAGGGGCTCGCTAATCATGGTCTTGCACGTCAATGCCGGGATCTTCGCCTCATGACGGCCCACCGCGATCGCGGAAATGCTTTTCCCTCTCCTATGGTATGACATCGAAGACTTCGCCGTTATTCAATTTCTCGAGGAGCGTGTTCCAGAACTGCAGGGTATACAAATCCCCGTGCGCGGACTTGAAGATACCTTTGAACGGCCGGGGAATGCCGGAGCACCTTTCGATCTCGTCCAGGAAGAAGTCCTCGCCGGTGGCAGATCCAGTCCTCTTCAGGGCCGGTCTCTTCAGATTCGTTCCGAGGAATCGGTTTCTCTCTGAATTTTGCCTTCTCCACTGGGAGCACATCGTCGTAATCATAGAGAACAACCATTCCCCATTGGGTTACCCCGTAATTCCAAGTGTTGAAGAGATCGCCCAAGTCATCCGGTGGAAACATGGCGGCTTAGTGGGGGTAATCCAACCAGGCTCTGAAAGATTTCCTCAAGGCTGGTATCGCGGGAGACTGGCGTATTTAACATTGAAGTGAATTCCACCAAGTCGATTCACCTGGAGGATATTGCCGAATCCTCGGCTCGATCAAACCCTATATTTGTGGAACTCAAAATTTGGAATCGATAAACTCCAGGTAGGGCCTGTGGGAAATTTGGGGAGTCCAACCGCTTTTGGCCGGGACTTTTGCGGGCGTCCGTGGGAATCCGCAAAAGGTGCGGATTCCTACGGACGCGCCATTTTCCATTAGGCTGTATTACCCACAAATTTCACTGAAGAACCGAACAAAAATGTTAAGGCGCGACCGTAAGCGGCACGGAGACGGGGAAATAGGCGCCAGAATGGTCGTTGGCGTTCGGGTGCACGACTTCCAGAGGTGCGTCTCCAGCGACTATCTGCCGTCCCATCTCTCTTTTCTCTGCGGTTCATCTTCCCCGACTGCAGCCGTTCAAAGGTGGACACCTTTCGCTTTGCCATGCCATACTCTCCTTGTCGTTTGGGCCAGGCTCGGCTCAGTTGGCGAAAACTAACAAGCTCTCCGTCGGGGTCGAGTCTGGCTTTTTCAAGACAGACTCGCCACCAATCAACTATCGCAGCAACTGAGGTCAGACTCTCCGACGGGCACAGTGGCACCTGGATCGTATCGACCATAGCTTGCCGCCTGGCGCCCCTTTAGACTGACATCGGTGGTATCCAAACCCAAGTTTCTATTCTCAATAAACCACGCGGGCGTGGCAGGCACTCTCCGGAAACTTGGAACGCTCGAGAGATTGAAACACGAAGGCACGAAGACCGCAAAAATATATAAATAAAGCCTTTGTAGCCTTTGTGATTTAGCGGTTTGATTGGTTTTGCTGTATTTGCCGCAGGTGGATGACTCCCGCCGTGCGCCAGTCCAAGTTTCTTTTCTCAATAAACCACGCAGGCGTGGCAGGCACTCTCCGCTGACTCCTGCGCTTTTGCGGCAGGCGGGCCGATGAAGATAGTGAAGATTAACGCCGCTGGGACAAACCAGTGTTTCATGTTGAACATGCTATTTTCTTCTTCGCGGTTTGCAGTTAATAGGAGCTCACTTGACAAGGCTTGCCATCTCGAACCAGAAAGCGGACCCTGGACAGGCCTGTGAAACCTCAACCTCGCTTCTAGAGGTACAACCGCACACTTGAACGCGGCGGTTATCAGACCAAATTCTTGATTAAGAAACTGTTTGAGTAGGAATTACTACATTGTGGTATCACCATATCACAGGAACTCAATAAACCGCCAAGTAATATCAAACTCCGTATTGGATGGGATCTACTATCAGGACGATCAGCAGAAGATTCGATTTAAGAGATTGCCTCCGCCCTGCAATGGCGAAGTAGCACGCGTGACGGCTTCCATTGCTCGCCGGATCGCCCGGCTGTTGGAACGGCGTGGGCTGGGGGCCGACGCGGATCCTGACGAGGCGGATTCTCTGCTGCGCGATCAGCCATTGCTTGCTGAACTGTATACTGCATCGGTGCAGGGGCGCATCTCCGTTGGTTCGCGCGCGGGAAATTTCCTTTTGGCATTTGGAGCTGAAACCGAAGATGGAGGCGTCACTGTTCGATCCGTCCCAAGGTGCGCCGCCGTTTCTGGTTCCAGTCTGCATGCCAACGTCTGCATTCCGGCCAAAGCCCGCCGCCAATTGGAAAACCGCTGCCGCTATGCGGCTCGTCGGGCCGTGGCCACCGAGCATTTGTCAGTCTTGGCCGACGGCCGGCTCCTGTACCGTCTCAGACATCGCTGGCGCAACGGCGCGACGCATGTCGTGTTTGAGCCGTTGGAGTTTGTGGCAAAGCTCGCGGCCCCAGTTCCTCCGCCCATGTTTGATCTCGTAAGGTATCATGGGCTGCTTTCCCCCACTGCTCGCTGGAGATCTGCGATCGTTCCGTTCGCGCCTGAGACAGAACACGCACGGCATGACGGATGCAACGCCGGAAAACAGCCTGCTCGCATCGAGACATCTAAGCAGCGCTGTTTCAATTCACGAAACTATAGTTGGGCTGAGCTCATGAAACGTGTGTGGAAAGTGGACGTGATGGAATGTCCTCGGTGCCAAGGCCGAATGAGGATACTTGCAGCAATCCATTCGCCCGATGCGATCCGGGGGATCTTGGAGTGCCTCGGCCTGCCCACCAGAGCCCCTCCTATTTGCCCAGCCTTAAGGGATGAACAGGAGTTCCCAAGTTAAGAAAACAAACGCCAAACTGCGCTGAAAGGCCGAAGCTCACCCGCCAGTCTTACCTTCTTCCCCGAAAACCTATCATAGGATAATGATCGTCGCAGAAAATCGCTCGGTAAAGTGCGCGTATTTTGCATATTGCCCCTTATCAGACGAAGGGGAGAACGCATGGAGGGATGCTCCTGTTTGAAAAAGTGGCTTTATTCGACTTATCAGCAGGAGTACCTCGGGACTTTATAAGCCACCAGGTTCTTTTGATGCACCCAATTCGACCGTAAGCACCGAATGGATATCCCGGTAATCTTGACAGATTATTGAAAAGCCGCGGTCGCCTTCATTTTTTCACGCCTCGCCTCTATTTTTTCGATAATCTTTTGTTAACACATAGCGCGTTAAATGCGTCTTTTGAAATTGACCGAAGTTTTCGCGCTACTCATCGGGTGTGTCAGAGACGAGCGATGAAATCCATGGTTGATCTTGGCGCCATCGGCGCTCGATGTCAGAAGGCGGACAATTTGGCGGCGGCCAATCGAGTCGATTGCACGGCGTTGGTGGATTCCGCGCGCGGCGGCGATCGCAGCGCATTCGGGATACTCTATCGATTGTTTTCGCCGATGGTTCATGGGGTACTGCTTGCCCGCGTGCAGTACTGTGACGCGGAAGATCTGGTGCAGGAAGTATTTCTTTCCGCGCTTCGTCAACTTCATTCCCTGCGAAAACCGACGGCATTTCCCGGTTGGCTCGCCACGATCGCGCGCAACCGTGCAAATGATTATCATCGACGCAAGGTGAGTGCCTCAGAACTGCCTCGGAACCTTGCCGCTGGAAATGATTGCGCTCCCGAAGCATTCGCCGTGATCTCCACGATCCAGGATCTTCCTGAGCCTTACCGGGAACCCTTGCTCCTCCGTCTTGTCGAGGGTATGACCGGCGAGGAAATTGCCGCTCGTACCGGACTAAGACCCGCGTCGGTTCGTGTCAACCTCCACCGGGGGATGAAACGTCTGCGCGAACTTCTGGCAAAGGAAGGTGGTCAATGAAATCCGACTATCTTTGGGATCGTTCGGGCAAACCGGATCCTGAAGTGCTGCGGCTGGAAAGACTATTGTCCGGGCTTCGCTACGACCAACCCATTCCTTCATTCCCCGAAATGGAACAGGATTCAGGCTCGCGCGAACTCCGGAACCGCCTGTTTACAGTTGCCTTCTGGCTCTGGCGGATACCCATCCTCGAGCTTGCGTCGTTGGCGGTGTTGATCCTGGTGGGTGTCTGGATATGTGTTGAACGCGAGGGATACGATGTTCTTCGTCTGGCCGGTTCACCCGAAGTCGAAGGCACCCACTTGGTGTCGACCGGCCGTCTTGAAGTCGGACAGAAGTTAGAAACCGACGCCTTTTCGAGGGCCCGAATCCAGGTGGGAAGCATCGGGAAGGTAGACATCGGTCCCAACTCCCGAGTGACCTTGATCCAGGCACAATTGCCGGAACATCGGATAACGCTTGAACGCGGGACACTGCAGGCAACGATCCTGGCGCCGCCACGGAGTTTCCGTGTGGACACACCATCGGCTCAGGCTGTTGATCTAGGCTGTTCCTATACCTTGCAGGTTGACGATGTCGGTGCCGGGCTGCTTCATGTCGACTCTGGTTGGGTTGCATTCGAGATTCAAGGGCGTGAATCGTTTGTCCCCGCCGGTGCCGAGTGCCTGACTCGGCCGGGATCCGGACCGGGAACTCCATACCAGGAAGATTCCTCGCCATCGTTCCGCGCGGCATTGGAAGTGGTCGACTTCGATCCCACGCCCGGTCCAGCCCGCGAATATGCATTGACTACCCTCATTTCCGGAGCGCGCAAGGAAGACAGCTTGACGTTGTGGCACCTGCTTGCCAGGGGCGACGGAACAGAACGTGCCCGAGTTTATCAACGTCTGGCGGCACTGAGCCCCCCTCCCCCGGATGTGTCAATGGCCGGAATATTGAAGGGCGACCGGAAAATGCTGGATCTCTGGTGGAATGATCTCGGCCTTGGTGATGCCAGCTGGTGGCGTCAATGGGAACAATCCTGGCAGGTTTCCCGATAGTCTATGGATTTTTCAACTGGCGAAATTTTCACCACCATCATCGGTGACGTATTTCCTGATTCGAACTTCCAAACATCGGTTTCTTTGCCAGGTCCCTCGGGCCGCATTTCCATCCCCATCCGAATTCAGAGGGAAAGCGGGTTAACAAATGGTCCGCCCACGCGTCTCTCTAACTAAACATGGCCCGTTTTATTCATGATGCAGACCAAAGCCGGAAAGCTGAACCCAGAGAACGCCGTCAACACCGACAACGGGGTGCGCTGAATGAAGAAAAGCCACGGCGGCCAATGCCGGGTCGGACTCTGTTATTCCGGCCGCGCTTTGTGAATCGATGAATAAGTCGGGCCGAACGCTCGGGAGGGTGCTAGTATGAAAAGAACTGCATCAGAAGGTTTACACGTATTGGCAACACTGATAGTGTTGGCCGCAACCGTTCCGGCTCTTATCGCCGGTCCTCCGCTTATCTGCCATCCATTCGCGATCGGCGGAGCGAAATCGCTTCCTTGGGATAGTCAAAAACCCGGATGGGATACACCGCGCACCGATTATCAACTCAAAAACCTTGTGGGCGACACGATCAGCCTGCTCGAGGACAGCACTCCGGTGATTGTACGCATGGAGACGATCCGACGTGCCGCAATCTACTCGGCGCGGGATGCATCGATCTGCGGCGCGCTGGTAAGACAATTTAAGGAACGTGCCGCGGACAAAAATCGTGATGCGTATGCGGCATATACGTGGTTTGACTACGGATACCTCATCGAAACATTGAAACAGGCCGGCACGTCTCGGGGTATGGAACCCGCTGCCGCGGCCGTCAGCGGGTTGGACGGCTACCCGATGATACGGCACGCCCTGGAATTGCGGGCGGCAGATCATCAAATGGAATTCGCAGCAGCGCTGGTGACAACATGGCCCAAACTGGATGCCCATTCGGAACATTATCGCAACGCAGTAACAGGGGCCGCCGGCGATCCATTGCTGCAGTCTAACCTGCTCAGTCACTTTTCCGAACGGGGTAAGAACATCTCGGAGCTTCAGGCCTATGTCGGGAAGATGCCGGGTCAAGAACCGTAACCATCACGTCAAAATCCGAGTCGAAGAGTTTCACTTGCGAACTTTTGTCAACGCCAGCGTCTTTATCCACTCGCGAAGGGGGCGAAGCAACATGAACGCAACGCGGGCCGGCCCCAGTTTCCAGGCGGGAAATCGAATCTCCCGTTCAAAGGGCCCCGCCGACGCGTCGATGGCATCGGCCACAATTTGACGGTGCAACGGCTGAAAACCATAGGGAAAAAGGGATGGATCGCACCAGCGCAGTCCGGTAGTCTCGAGCCCCAGGGCTCTGGGCGATCCCCCCTTGACTTGGCCTCTAAATGCCAGGGTCAACTGGTCGCCCGGTCCGTATGCTGACTGGTGTTGATAACGGCCGATGAGAGACTCGACTTCGATCTGATAACCGGTTTCCTCGTAGCACTCTCTTGCCGCCGCGGACGCAGCATCCTCTCCAACCTCAATTTTTCCGCCTGGAAGGTCCCAAAGAATAAAGATCTCCCTCCGCAGGAGCAAAATCCGGCTCCGATCTTCAGAAAACACCACCGTCATTACCCCGTGGCGCCTGATATTGTCATTGTTCCGAATGTTCAAAATCATTTTGGCGATTCCAGCGGCATAACAACAGGGTCACAAGGACACTCTTATCCAAATCTGCCGCTGCTCGATTTCAGACTGAACCACGTAAATGGCGAAAAAGTTGCCCGCCACCACTTTTTGTGGAGAATTGAGGCATGAGTTTTTCAGGTCGCCGATCTCCTGATGTTTCGCACCCGCCACAGGCCGGAATCCCGTTATATTGGACCGGAATTGCATTTTTTCTCGCTATTGTTGCCTACGCCCCCGCCTTCAACAACGGATTTATTTCCGACGACATTGTAATTCTGGGCCGATTGCGGGAATCGGCTTTCGACCTGCACCATTTATCTCTTCCCGTCGAAGGCATACGCCTGACGACCTACGCCGCCTTTGCCGTTTTGCTCAAATTGTTCGGGTATCGACCCGGGTTTTACTACGGTTTCAACCTGATGCTTCACCTGGCGAACATCTGGATACTGGGGCGGCTTCTGCTGGATCTCACGGGCCGGCGGTCCTTGGCGATCACGGGAATCATCCTGTTTGCTTCCATGCAAAACCCGCAGGAAGCGGTCATGTGGATCTCTGCCATGGGCGATGGTCTCGTGACCGGCTTCATCCTTGCCGCCCTGCTTCTCTGGGTCAGAGGCCGGTTTGCAGGGTGCATTGCATTCTATTGTCTGGCTTCGATCTCCAAGGAATCCAGCCCGGTTCTCCTGGTTCTGATCCCCTTGTGCGACTGGATCCGTTCCGGCAAGCTGGAATTACGACGCCAACATTTCTGGCTGCTTGTTCCCGCCGCCGGTTTCGTCGTCCTGTTCGTTGCTCAGCTCCGTTCCAACATGTATCTCAACTCCGGGCTTTATGCTTTCAGGCCTGCCGGTTTCCTGATTACTCTCAACAGCGCCCATCGCATGGCCTTCCCATGGCTTTCCCTTGTCCTGCTTTGCCTTTACCCGACGCGCTGGAGGTTCGATTATCGATGGGCTGCAGGGTTTGCATTATGGATATCAGCATCCCTGGCCCCTTACAGTTTCATCACCTATCAGAACCATGTGCCCAGCCGCAGCCAATATTTGGCTGCCACTGGTCTGGCGGCGCTGGCAGGTTTGGAGGTCGAAGATGGAAGCAAGACCGGCCGAAGCAACCATACAGCGGTTCAATGACCGGGCCGATCACTACGATCGTCATCGGCCCAGTTACCCGGATGCCATCCTGGAGGTGCTTCAGGAGCAGACGGGCTATGATTCCAGCTTTGTTGTCGCGGACCTTGGGTCCGGCACTGGGATCCTGGCAAGAAAATTCCTGAGGCGCGGGAACCGTGTCTACTGTATCGAACCCAATGAAGAAATGAGGTCGCATGCAGAACGAAGTTTCGCCGGTCTACCAAATTTTGTAAGCGTCAACGGCAAGGCTGAGAAAACCTCGCTCCCCGATGGATCCGTCGATCTGGTTGTAGCCGGCCAGGCATTCCACTGGTTCAACCGCGTGGATACACGGCAGGAGTGTCGGCGAATTCTCAAACCTAACGCCTCCGCCGCACTTCTGTGGAATACGCGCAGGCCAGATTTCAGCCCCCTTCAACGGGAATACGAACAGCTGCTTCACGATTACGCGATCGATTACTTGAAGGTCGATCATCGGCGCGTTGCCGAGGTTCACCTGGGTGAGTTTTTTCGTTCTTATCGCAAATGGCGCTTCCCGAATCCGCAGATTTATGATTTTGATGGTTTTTATGGGAATCTGCTCTCAGCCTCTTACTCTCCCATGCCGGGACATCCGAATCATGATCCGATGAAGTTGGCTCTTCAGAGGATATTTCAAGAGCATCAATCGAACGGAACGATACAACTCGAGATGGACACCGAGTTATTTGTTGGGGTTCTGTAGTTTTTCAGATGTAAACTGGATAATTAGAATATCATAATGTTCAAGGCAATCCGTCTATTAGCCCTCATAATTCATATTTCACTCAGCTGGGGTGGGAACATTAGGCTCGGATCACTCGATCGATCGGGTCAACTCCGAAATCTGCTCAGGCAGATCAAGAAATGTAAAGGCACCAGACGCGCTCATCGGCAGGTGTTCGTATAGTGAGAGGCATACCCGGCATTTTTTTCTGGTTTTATTGGATTACAGCCCTGGCCGGTTTGGCACTGGGATTGTTTCCGCTACTTTCAGTGCAGATCCTGGCCCAGGGGAGTTTTGCGAATGAACGGCTGGGAGTGGCCACCTGGGGTATTTCCCAGATAGTCTTTCTGATCTTTGTGGCTTTTATGTGGCGAGCACTCCCCGAAAAGTTCGCGCGCCAGCCTTAAGGGATGAACAGGAGTTCCCAAGTTAAGAAAACAAACGCCAAACTGCGCTGAAAGGCCGGAGCTCACCCGCCGGTCTTATCTTCTTCCCCGAAAACCTATGATAGGATAATGATCGTCGCAGAAAATCGCTCGATAAAGTGTGCGTAGTTTGCATACTGCCTGTCATCAGAAACTGGAAAGAGGAGAAAGCAAGGCTGCCCGTGAGGGAAACAGTGCGAATGGCAGCCAATCCCTCTTATCCCTTGCTCGCCGAAGTATATTTATATAATCCTTTCCCAAAAGCGATCCACTGTGCGATTCCCATCAGGTAATTTCTTCGTGCCTTGGCAAAAATGAAAAAGGGGTTGACATTTTTTGTAGCGAGCAAATACCTTGAATTTGCAGCGGAGAGAAACCTTCCGCCAATTCCTGCACCAACCCGATGCAAGCGGGCTGGAGGCCTCCAAAACCCCTCCGGAAGGCTCCAAAATGGCTCCAGACGGCTCCGAAAACGGTCCAAAAAGCGGCCTCCGGGTCAATATTGGCCGCTCGATGCCCTGATTCCGTTCGCCCGGAACGCGCGGACAAAGTCCAACGAGCAGATCAGCCAGATTGCGGCCAGCATCAGGGAATTCGGATTCACCAACCCCATCCTCCTCGACGGGGCCAATGGGATCATCCCCGGTCACGGCCGTCTGGCGGCGGCAACGCTGCTCGAACTGAAAACCGTTCCTTGCATCGAACTCGGCCACCTGTCGGAGGCCCAGAAGCGCGCTTATATCATTGCGGACAACAAACTGGCGCTCAACGGCGGCTGGAACGAGGACCTTCTGCGGCTGGAACTGACCGATCTGAAGGCCCTGGAGGCCAACCTCAAACTCACCGGGTTCGACCTGATGGAACTCGCCGACATCACGCTTGGGAAGGACGTCGAATTCAAGGATACGACGAATCCGCGGCTAACGATGTCGAAATGATGAATGCCCAAAGTTCGGACATTCCTTTCCAAAATAGAGAACCTGGAGCCAAGAAACGGCAGTCTGGCGATCCGGTACCGGCTCGTTTCCGATCTCACCCCTATGCCCGGCGCCGCGGGCCTGACGCCGGGCAGGTTGCTCAGAAAAGAGGGCTAAGAGGCAAAAGGGTATCAAATTGAGGGAACAAGGCCCTCAACGATGGGACATGGTGCGATGTGCTTCCTACACTCGCTACGGCATCGGCACGGTGAATCCGGAGAGCTCCACATTGCAGACCACGCCGCCCGCCGGCGCAGCACCATTGAGACTGATGCCAACCAGTACGGCTTGGCCGCCGTCATGGTACCAGCGCTGCGATTGTATGCCAACGAGGCTGATTTTCCCCGCATAATCGGGGGGCGTCTTGCTCAAGAGGATCGGGTAGTTGTGGAAAGCAAAAGAGCCCGTTCCGACTTTTTCGGCAGGGACAGCCAAGCGTGCCGGCTCAATCGCCCCGGATGTGCCGCATTCAAAACTGACATATTCGATGACAAATCGCATGTCCGCGGGAACAGCCGATCCTACGGCCATGCCGAATGAGCCAACAAAACCTTCCGGCACCGTCGCTGTCGACTTCTCCGCATTGGAAAATAAGCGTGATCCCCGACGTTACTGACCGGGACGGGCAGGGCGCTCGTATTCTGCACCGTCACGGGCACGGGATTAGTCGCTGGATTAACAACATTGACATCAGACGTTTTCTTGTCCTGGCCCGGGGCAATCGATGGCAGGCACATCACCAACAGCAATGGCACAAACCACAGGGTTCTCCGTTTCATGATTTCCTCGCGATCCCCTAAATGTTAGACGTTAATTCAGAGGCGGTAAGTTTGTCGGGAGGGGATTAGCTCGGCAAAGCCGCCCCGCGCAATCTCACAAGAGGTTTCTGTTTTGTTTCGAGTCTATGTCCGCTTGGGGACGGCGTCAACCACAAAGCGGTACCTGTAGGGCAGAACCAGCGCGGATCCTTGGCGGTTCCTAAGGTAAACCGTTTCCCGGCTATCGCGCACACAGCCGCGAACGGACCCACAGGCAAATGCGTAAAAAATGCCCAAGCCCGGCAAAAGGAATGCCCCCGTGGCCTCCCCGGAGCAAACAAGTAGCAGTCGGGCGGTGCGATACCGGCCTGTTTGCGATCTCATTCCCTGTGCCCGGAACTGAAGGAACCACAGCGAGGAGCAGATCAGCCAGATTGCAGCCAGCATCAGGGAATTCGGCTTCACAAACCCCATCCTCGACGGGGCCAACGGGATCATCGCCGGTCATGGCCGTCTGGCGGCGGAGCGGCTGATCGAGTTGAAAACCGTTCCTGCATCGAACTCGGCCACCTGTCGGAAGCCTGGAAACCGCCTATATCATCGCGGACAATAAACTGGCCCTCAACGGCGGCTGGAACGAGGACCTTCTGCGGCTGAAACTGACCGATCTGAAGGCCCTGGGGGCCAGCCTCGAGCCCACTGGATTCGACCTGATGGAACTCGCTGACATCACGCTGGGGAAGGACGTCAATTTCAAGGAGTTCGACGAGACCGCCGCGGCCGATGTCGGGCGCACGACTTGCCGAAATGCGGACACGCCTTTAGGATAATGGAATCCGAAATGTTCGGAGTTTGGCCTGCGCGGCTACGACCTAATTTTCATGATATAAAGGTACGCATATGTGTCGTCCTGGGGGGCGGCTCGCCGGATACAGCATCACGCAAACGCGCCCCCCTTATTTATGACAACTAGCTTCAGCGGCGATCAGAAGCTTATATGAGATGGTGCCCTCCATCCACATCTGCGCTGGCGCACCGCCAAGCAGCGCGATGAAGTCGTTGAAAGTGCCAAATTCCTCGCCGCCGCCCTTCGCCTCCAGGAATCGGCCAGTGCCTCCCGTAATAGTGAGAATGTCGTGGAACCAGAGCAGACCATTTGCGTCGGGGCCACCGGACGTCCCGTCGGTGTAGGTGCCCCAGAGCTTGTCACCATTGGCTGCCGTCTCGGTGAATTCGCCGTCGCTGTAAGTCGGCACGGGGAATTATTCGCCCCGAAGTTCAGTTGCGTGCAGTGCTCGGCTATGCCGGTGATACGGCCGAGGTGGGTGACCTCCCCGACCATCGAGAAGGTGATGATGTAGTTCGACGGCACGGTGCAGCGTCCGTCGAAAAGGCTCGTTGCATTCGAGAACGGCTGTGCCGGGTTGGCCCATTGGACATCGATAACGCGGATCTGGCTCTTGCCCTTGAGAGGCGTCCAAGGCGCGTCCTTGGCGAGAATCAGGGTTGGGGCAAGTAAGCAACAAACGAGGAAGCTCAAAAATAGCGTTTGCCTTTTCATGGTGTCCTCCGATCAGATGCAATTGGTTGACTACCTGTCGCACACTCACATGCGATTTCAGAGTGTTGTCCTGTCTTGGAGTTCAAAAGAGTGGCGAAAGATCTGAGTGAGGGAGCGCCCAGCAGAGCCACCCTAAATCATTTCTGCCCTTGAGCAAGGAATCTAGGAGGAACCCCGTACGTTGAACAAAACGCCGATCGTAGGTGAACTTGAACCAGAGTCTTTTTTCTTGCAATGATGCGACCTTATGACTGTTAACGAATGATTGTCAATGGGAAAATAAGTATCCATTAATGTTGCGGCGGCGGCGTTTCCCGTGAAAGTGTTTCTTGGGGCCCACGGCTCCTGTGATCCCTCCTGAGGAACCTGCGGACGATGAACGAGCACCGGGTGAAATCCATCTAAAAACGGCCACAAAATGCGGACACTCCTTTCCAAAATAGAGGACTACCCCGCCCATCTCGAGGCTTGCTGGCAGGAGCATCTGAAGCCCCGGGAGCCCGATGCGCCGACCGCGATCTCGCTTTTTGCCGGTTGCGGGGGGTCCTCGCTCGGCTACAGTATGGCCGGGTTCCGGGAGTTGCTTGCCGTCGAATGGGACGACCACGCCGTGGAGACCTTCAAACTCAATTTCCCGGAGGTTCCGGTCTGGCATGGCGATATCGCGAAGCTTTCAGTCGAGGAATGCCTTCAAATCACGGGCCTGAAGTCGGGAGAACTCGATGTTCTGGACGGCTCGCCGCCATGCCAGGGCTTCTCGACTGCCGGAAAACGCAAGATAGACGACGGCAGGAACCAGTTTTTCCGCGAATATGTCCGCCTTCTGCGAGCCCTGAGACCGAAGGGCAAGATGAAGCTGATTTTCGTCGAGATCCTGAGGGAGCTGAAAGCATCGGGGTACCAGGTTTCGGCCCGCCTGATGAACGCGATGTATTTCGGGGTGCCGCAGTCGCGCGAGAGGATGATCTTCATCGGTGTCAGGGAGGACCTGTGCGCTTAACACATCCGGATCCCGCGGCCCAGCCGGTCCCCTGCGGCCCGCCGCTGGATGCCCGCACTGCCCCTCCGGATCAATTGGCCGCGCTTTTCAGGGTGGGAGAAAAAGGGGGTCCTCCAAATACTGGGACACTGTGGGGGTGGTTAATCTAAAAACCGCTTCCTTAATAAAGCCCTCGGTACTCTTGGTTAATCCCATGACGGAGGTTTCATGATTAGCCGGGATGATCAAAATTGGACCTGGCAGTGAGCAATACTGAACAGATCCAGGGATCAAACGGCGGTAATTTTCCGCCCGGATACTTGATTTTGCATTCAGAATTAAAAGGAAGTACGTTATGCCCATAGATAAAGGCAGCCCTGTCGATTGGGAATGGCTGCTCGCTGGACTGTCCCGCGGGAAGACGGTTGCCGAATACAGTGCCGGCCAGCGCATATTTGACCGAGGACAACCCGCAGATTCCCTATTCTTCGTTCGAAATGGCAGAGTGAAGCTCTCGGTCTTGGCTCAACAATGCAAGGAAACTATCCTCGCAACAGTGAGCACCGGCGAGTTCTTCGGCGAAGGATGTTTAGCGGATCAGCCATCGCGAATGTCGACAGCCTCAACGATCACAGATTGCAGTCTCATCCGGATCGAAAAGTCGCTGATGATTCAGGTGCTTCACGAGAATCATGAGATTTCAGAATTATTCATCGCCTTTATGCTTTCGCGCAACCTCCAATACAAAGCGAGCCTCGTGGACCGGCTTTTCAATCTGAGCGAAAAGCCGCTGGCTCGATTACTCTTGTCGCCCGCTCAGTTTGGTGAAGATAGCAGATACGAACCTGAGCTTTCTGGAGTCAGTCAGGCTAGACTGGCACATAAGCTCGGCATAACCCACGCGCGGATGAGTCATTTGCTGAATTAGTGCGGGCAGCTGGGCTTACCGACCACAGCGATACGACGGGCTGATGATTTACGGTAAACTGATCCGAATGGTTTTGCTCGACTGAATGGCCGCCACAATGGAAGATAAATAGGACGATTTTTTATCTCCGATCTGGCGCTTCAAGCCAACGTATCTGTGGAATATTTGGGTACCGCATTCCCGCGAGAGGATGATCCTCAGCGTCATGGAGGACCTTTGGGATTGCATCCGAGCCCGGTTACCCTGCCGGTCACATGCGGTGACTCTCTCGCCGGTTGTTCCACACCGCCGGAACAAATGCAGAAACTGCTGGAGGCAGGGGGAAAATATAAAGCCTATCGATACTGGCATCGGATCAGGATCGGCAGATCGCAACAGGACATCACGGGGAATGGATTCAATGCCATCAGATTTGATCCCCGGAAGCCGGCTCATACCATAAGGCGCGTGGACAGCAATCTGGGAATGGGCGGGGCGATGCACTGGTCAGAAAAAAGGCGGTTCTCGCTTCCGGAGTTTAAGTACTTTGGATCCTTCCCCGACGACTTTGCATTTGCCGGGGCCTTCGAAGAGGGCATCCGCCAGATCGGCAACTGTGTGCCGCCGCTCTTTATGCGTGCGATCGCAGGCCACATCCGGCGGAAGATCCTGACGCTGGTTTCATCGGAACGCGCGGCATGAACTTGCACCCGGAGCCGAGCCACCAGCCCATCCCGGTGGTTGACGTCATTCCGCGATCGCTCGGCACCAGGTCCCAGAGGATAAACCCCTGGATCCCGGCCGACCAGTCCGCGGCGACGATCTGCAAAACCGATGCGGGCTATGAACTCAAGGAGGCTCAGATCGGACCGAATTGTCAGTCTTACCGGGTTCTGATCGGCCAGGAACCCAAAAGGCACTTCGGTTTGATAAGACTGGATCTGGACAAACCCTGTCCGACGATACAGAAGTCACAGCCGGAGAGCAGCACAACGGGCCTGATTCACCCCTACGAGGTCAGACATCTGACGATAAGCGAGATCAAGCTGATGTCGTCCTTCCCCGTGGGGTTCAAACTGGAAAGCAAGTTCACCGAGAAGCGCGAGCCACCAGAAACAGGAGCAGCTAATAATATGACCAGCGGGGAAGGAATCCGGCTGCCCGAGGATATATCTACGACTGGCGCATCATACCGTTTGCAGACCGGAAATTCTCGAAGCTTGCGTTCCTGCGATTCCGGTTATTCATGCGGGGGGATGATGCAGGCCAGGTGACATGGCGCGTGTTTCGCCAGATGCTGGGCCGTAGTACCCAGCAACAGCTCGCCGATGGTACGGTCGCGGTGGTAGCCGATGACGCAGAGATCGGCCTTCTTTTCCCGCATCTCGTCCAGCAATGCTCCCCCGGCGCTATGCGCTCGAAGCACGCGTGAGCTGATCTTCATCCCGCTGCGTTTTCCGATGCGTTCGCCGGCCCGGAGTATCTTCGCGGCCATTACATCCAGATCGGGAACATCGGCGCTGAGCGGCGTCGGTTCAGGTAGTTCGATCACGTGCAGCAGCATCAGGGAGGCGTTGTGGGCTCCGAGGCGGCAGGCGACATCGACGAGCATGACCGCCTGTTCGAGAGTTTTCAGTCCAACCAAAATGCGCTTGGCCTTTTTCATGGACATCCTCCGGCAAACAACCATCCAACGTGGCGGAACAAAACCGAATCGGACCTATTGTACATCACTTGGTCCTGAGCAGGGATGGTTCACTGCGACAATCAGCGCGGTCCTGGACTGTCTGGACGTGCCCTTGTTGAAGGTTGACCATGGACTATGGACTGGAGCGTAATTTTTCCCGGCAGGAGAGGGATTACAGATTTGCACCATCTTAAAGATCGGATATTCCCGCAATTGCCTGGCATAGCCCATTGAAGTCATGACCCCCTTCGTTGGCCGGTTGAATTTGGGGATCGGGCCGAATTGTCGGTCTTTCCGGGTTCTGACGGGCCAGGAACCCAAAAGGCACTTCGGTCTGATACGACTGGATCCGGACAAACGCTGCCCGACGATGCAGAAGTCACAGCCGGAGAGGAGCACAACGGGCCTGATCCACCCCTACGAGGTCAGGCATCTGACGATCAGCGAGATCAAGCTGCTATCTTCGTTTCCGCCACCGTTCAGAATCGATGGAAGTTTCACCAAGAAATGGTCGAGGGTGGGTAACTGCGTCCCGCCACTTTTAATACGGGCGATTGCACAACAAATAAGTTTTCAACTGCGAACATTCAGTTCTGATAAGGCGTCCGAACCCACATCGGATTTTATCTGTTCACTATGGCAGAATTCAGAGGCTTCAGATTAGGTGGCTCGCTACTTGATCCAGCCCAGGCGTCGCCGCCATTCCAGCTCTAGCGCGCTTTTCCGCTCGATCACTTCCGCCGAAGTCCGTTTGGGCTTCTTCGGGCGCATCTGATCGTGGCTGGGCAATCCAAGCGCTTGCCTCCGCGCATCCACCGCCGCCTGGTCGTCGAGTGGGTACGGCTCAAGGCCGTTCAGCCCATCACGCCATTGGGTGCCATATAGTTGCGGCAAACCCTCGTAGACCCTAATGCGGTCATCGATATAGGCAAAATATTCTCGAGGAATCGCACCTTGATCGCTGGCGATATCAATCATTTCGCGGCAACGGCGCATGAATTCGGGGTGGTTTATGGAATGTTGGGCGATACGCCGAGCGGCTTTGGCGCCGTCTGCGCCTACTAGCGCAACAGTCGGCCATCCATGCTCATCGATGATTGCTTCAAGGCGGGCCGCGTTCGTGTCATGAACCATTGCCATGCGTGGATGATACCCTTCGAATAGCAAACCGTCCCCCGCCAGCTCGGCACGCACGGCTTGATCGTCATCATCCATGCGCAAGAGTTCGAGACGAAGAAATTCATTTGCCATATCCGAATACCCCCCTCTCGGGTAGATGCAGAGATCCAATGCGACCGCACCGCCTGGAAATAACAGCCGGCATGATTCAGGAGCTATTTTGGGTGGAATTTAACAAGGAAGCAAGGACGGTCAGAACTCGAGCATGCGAGCGGCATCCTCCTTCGAGCCGCTTGCAACGCTGGTACCGAGGCTCTGTTCATTAGCCCCGGGATTATCAAGGGCTGATCAGCGCATGGAGTTCTCGATTCAGGTGCTGAAAGAATTGTATGCCGAGTCGAACCAGATCGGCTACATCGGCCGCATGGAGTGCGACGCGCAGCCCGTTCTGTCCGAAGCATTCGTGCGAGTGAAACTCGCTGAACAAATCAAGGAATGACCGGGGCCGGCAAAGAGAGCCGGCCTCTCACTACAACAAGGAGACAGATATGAATCTCAGCAAAAACGTCAAGGTGACCCGCGCGCTCAATTCCGTGGCCACGGGCACCACAAATCAGAACAGTTCCGTGATCGACAGCGTGATCGCCTTGCAGTACGGAGCGCGCGTCCAGCCGGTCACGGGCGACGCCACGGCGAAAGCGGCGAAACTCCTGATCTCTCCCGAGGAGGTATAGTCTCTTCGCACGAACGTAAGGACCGGCCTCTCTCCGTCCCGGCTCTCGCCGGAACCCATGGAGGATTTTCGAAGTGACTGACAATTCATACTCAACAACGGTCTACACGAAGCAGAGCGGCGACGAGCTTGTCGTGGCAATGCCGATCTTCGGCAGGGTCATGGCGGGAAGGTCACGGTCGAGGCGGGCGGGGCGATTGACGTTTCAGCCGGAACCCTGACGCCGGGCACCAGTGCAATCGCCGATGGCGCCGTGACCCTGCCGGAGATCGGCATAGCCGGGATTAAGTGCCTGGCTGCGGCCGGGAAGAACGGGGCCGGAAGGCGTATTTCATCCGGTGGTGAACGACTCGACCGTCAAGTCTTCGAAGCTTTTGGTTTCGCCAGACGAGGGGACGGCGCAGCCGATCGGGGCTGCGGGCAGCCGGTCAAATATCGAGGAAGTCCTTGAGGGCCGCGGTCACCTGCTCGATAAGGCCGTCGGGCAACAGCCCAAGTTCCTTGCGGAACAATGAATTATCCCAGGCAAGCATCTGGTCCACGAGCACATCGCTGTCGCGCTCAAGACCGCAGGTTCCCCTCGGAATCCGCACCCGCAAAGGGAAGGCATCTTCTTTCAAAACTTTGGTCGTAAGCGGAAGGACGACAGTACTTCCCAGTCCCGCTTCACTGAATTCGGATGGCTGGATGGCAAGGCAGGGACGCTGCTTGCATGGCTTTGTCCCGATTCGCGGTTCCAGGTCGACGAGATAGAGATGCCAGCGGCGCGGGAGCAAGTTCAGATCCTCTTCATTCTGGAGTGTGATTGAAATTCGGCGTTCACTTCACGACTGGTCGTAGCTACCAGAGCGGCGGCCTTTTTCCAGCGCCTGATTCGTTCCCTGCGTTCGGCTTCCTTTTCGAGCAGGTCGATTCCGGCCCTGAGGACATCAACCTTGCTCCGAATGCCCAACTTTCTCTTGAGGGTTTCGATCCGGCGATTGTCCTCTTCCTGAATCATCAATGGTCTGCCCATATAAATCTCCAGATATATAACAAAATATACTACATGGGGGTGGCTGGCAAGGTGCAAAAAGAACCATGAAAGTACGATTCAAGACATTGATGGCCGGTCCGGGCGGCGTGTTTCAGCCGGGGGCGTTGGAGAGGGGCGGAGTCGCCAGGCCACCACCAGACCGGTCGCCGTCCAGAACATGATTTCGTAGAGAGCCTTGAGCAAGGCGTCTGGTGGCGGATAATCGCTGCGTATACCGGTGAGCAGGCCGAATAGCATACCGATCAGGACGAAGAACAAACTCTTTCCGGCGTAACTGGCCAGGACGCGGGGCGAAGCCATGGCCAGCATCCCTGTGGAGATCAATGCCGTCAGCAGGGTTAGGCCCAAGTCCTTCAGCAAGGCAGCGCCGGCGGCGCCGTGGGTGAAGCCGCTGTTGACGATTGTAAAGACCGGTTCGCTGTCGGGAAAGCGCCCCTCTGCCGTCAAGGCCGGGTTACAGATGTAATGACCAGGCTGGGTCACTACCTTCTTTAATACCTCATAGACTTCACGCTCGACGCCCCACTGGCAGAAAATGATGCAGTCCATGAGGCTCGTTTCTGAACTGCAGCGAGCTAAACATGTGTGAATCCGATGACAGGAATGCGCTGGGATTCGCAGGACGCAGCCTCAGCCGCACGTATCGCAGCACTTTTTCCCCTTGAGGCTCTGGATCCCTTCGTTCGCTATGATCGGGGTCATGGCTAAAGCCGCGGCCGGGTCTGCCCACCACCAGCCGAACAGGGCGTTCAGTCCGAGGCCGCAAAGCAGGACCGCGGAGAGATAGGTGCAGAAATCGGTCTGACGGGAATCCGCTTTCATCGCCGCGCTCCCGAGCTCGGCCGCGACGCGCCTCTTCGCCGCTGCCAGAAGCGGCATCACGACGAGGGAAACAGCGGCGATGATAATGCCCGGTATGCTTCGTTCCGGCGGCTCATGCCGCAGCAGGGTGGATCCGGAATCATAGAGGATGTAGGCCGCCAACGCTATAAAACACCATCCGACCATCCGCAGCGTCCTCTGTTCCGCATTTTCGCGGTGTGCGAGGTGGTGATCCTGGCGAAGGCGCCACAGCACGGCGGCTCCGGACGTCACTTCGATAAGACTGTCGAAGCCGAAGCCGATCAGCGAAACGGACCCGGCCAATAGCCCGGCAGCGAGCGAGATGAGACCTTCGAGGCTGTTATAGACAATGGTGAAATACTGCAGCCGGATACCCCGGCGAACACTCGCTCCACCCGCTGTGATTTGCACTTCCATGGTAATCAATTGTTGCAGATCGGGGCGCTGAATGGAAATGCCGGACATACGGGTCCCCGGCGGCTTTACATTCGATATGGCGGCGACATAGCTCCATAGAGCGAGAAAGCAAATGGCCGGGATCGAGATCAGAGGCTTTGAAGAGCTCAGGCGCAACACCGACAGGCTCGGGAAAACCATCGCCGAGGAGGCGGTCCTTGCAGCCGAAAACGCCGCGGCTGAAGTCATAAGGAAAGCCGTTGAAGCAGCGGCGCCCAGGAAAACGGGGCAGCTCGCCGCTTCGGTGATCGTCTACGAAAGCGTGGACCGCAAGGCCCTGACGGGATCGTCCTGACTTCGAGCAACAAGAAGCTGTCGGAGCAGATCGAAGAAGTGAAGCAGGCCGGAAATACTTACGGCGAGGATACGCAAGGCAAGCTCGATTTTACGGGCTTCGGCAATTTCCAGTTCGCCACGCCCGAAGAGTACGCGCTCAAGTCGGCGGAGAAAAGGCTGGCGGTCGCGGAGGCTGTGTACCGGAACCAACGCCGCGGGGCAATGACCATTGCGTGAAGTGGGATATGGGCTGGGTTTTGGGGAAAGCATTGACTTTGCCGGCCCGCCCTCAAATGCCGAAAGGGGCGGAGATCGCTCTCCCGAGGGGTTGAGCCACGCTGCGGCGGGCTGGCAATCCAAGGCTACAATCATAGCAGCATCCAGCCCTTCGAAATGCGGCCGGCCTGATGCGTGGTAACATTCCTTGATAGTGCATTCGGGTACTTCCCCCGGGGGGGGATTGGTGAAGCCATGAAAAAAGAGGATGCCCCGATAGTCGTCGTGCAGGGCTTTAGTCACCCGGCGTCGGTACTGTGGAAAGCCATCACAAACATCCATGAGATGCGGAAATGGTTTTTCGAAGACATTCCGGATTTCAAGGCCGAAGTCGGGTTTGAGACGCGGTTTGCCGTGGAATCCGGAGGCAGGAGCTTCGAGCATCTGTGGAAAATCACGGAAGTCGATCCCGGGCGCAGAATTGTCTGCAACTGGAAATACACAGGGATCCCGGGTGATTCATTCGTCACTTTCGAAGTGACAGCGGACGAAAAGTCCTCTCGGTTGAGGGTTACTACCTTGGTGCTGGAGAGCTTTCCCGAGGATATCCCAGAGTTCCGCAGGGAAAGCTGCCTTGGGGGATGGACTTACTTCATCAAGGATCGCCTGAAGGTCTATCTGGATGAAGCGCATCCCAAGCGAAATTTATGATGGATTCCAGATTTCACATTCGCGATGCGAGAACCGACGATGTTGCTGCCGTTGCGCGACTGCATCTGCAGACATTCAATGAAACACATTGCGGGTGAAGACCCAACGGACCCACATACGAATTGCGCTAGCGCCAGTTGCGGGATGTGTTTGCACGTTTGGACGAAAGTTGGTTCTGCTTCGGCGGCGGGTCGTCATCAAGGGAAAGCACTGTGGCGCCCTACCGCCGGGCTGCTTCCATGGTTTTCAATTGCATTTAGAAATGCCCGCTTCTGCCAAAGGGCGGACACTCGTGCTCCTCATCATAAGTCTGCAGCCTCGGCTCTCTTTTTTACCAGTTCGATAGCTTCTTTACCTGTCATGTGTTCGATCCTGACTTCCACGAGGCAAACCCTGTCCCAGTCGCGATTGATCTCCTCCTGTCCTTCCCGCACAAAGTCGGGAGAGTACTTTTCGACAAGGCATTCGAGCGCCGCCTGTTTTTCGCCATCGTCCATCAGGATGCGCGCACGGCCGAAAACGACGACGCTACGAAAATGGGTGGTGAAGGTTCGCTGGATGACTTCATCTTTGTCGATCACGCAGAATGTGACTTTGTCGTTCCTGGCGATTCCATCCAGTTTGTGCCCCGACAGGGCGATATGGAAGAACAGTTTTTTGTCCTTGTAGGCATAGCTGAGAGGCACCGTATACGGATAGTCGTTGTCGCCGCTCACGGCCAGAATACCCGAGGTGTGCGATTGCAGTATCTTGATCGATTCGGATTCGGACAGTAGTTGCTTTTTCCGGCGCATTTCCCTGAACATGGCGCCTCCTGATCACTTTAATGCTCAGTCCAAGAGTATCCAATCTTCTCGCTTCCGTCTAAATTTTTCGCTGACGGCAAATTAGCGTTTTATCACCCTTGACAGGGACGATTTCGAACGGCGTGATGCCGAGGCGGGCCGGCAATCCGAAACGTGATAACATTCCTTGGACCAGGCACTTAATTAGAACGACTACACGGTGTTTCATAAAAGGCAGGCTGCAATTCGGCTTAGGTGGACCAGCTCAATTTAGCGTTAGCGCTCTTAAAACAGCATGCGTATCGGGTTTCGGCACACTGGAGGAATGACGATGCCTAAACACCGCATTTTCGCGACAAGATTTGCAGGGGTATATCCGCTCTATGTTCAAAAAGCGGAACGTAAGAATCGTACGAAAGAAGAAGTGGACCAAATCATCTGCTGGTTGACTGGCTATAACCACGCGGAATTACAGCAGCAAATCAAACAAGGGAACGATCTTGAAACCTTTTTTGCTCAGGCACCAGCCTTTCATCCAAATAGTTCGTTTATCAAAGGCGTAGTGTGCGGTGTTCGCGTGGAAGAAATTAAAGATCCGCTGATGCAAAAGATACGCTATTTAGACAAGCTGATTGATGAGCTCGCAAAAGGAAAAGCAATGGAGAAGATTCTGCGGCACTAGCTGGAACACGGAGACTCGAATGAGAAAGCTCAAAATCATCGAACACATCTCGCTGGACGGCGTGATCCAGCACTCCGCCGATGACGGCGATTTCCCCTGCAGCGACTGGACCGCGCCCTATCGAACCCCCGCTGGCCGGGACGCAATGCTCGCCGCGTATGGCGAAAGGCTCGATCTGCTGCTGGGCCGTCGCACCTACGATATCTCTCCGGAAACTTGGAGCGCTTGAAAGATTGAAACACGAAGGCGCGACGACCTCAAAGATATATAAATAAAACCTTTGCGGCCTTCGTGACTTAGCGGTTTGATTTGTTTTGCTGTATTTGCCGCAGGTGGATGACTCCCACCGTACGCTAGTCCAAGTTTCTATCCTCAATAAACCACGCAGGGGTGGCAGGCACTCTCCGGAAACTTGGAGCGCTCGAAAGATTGAAACACGAAGGCGCGAAGACCTCAAAGATATATAAATAAAACCTTTGTGTCTCAAATGTGTAAATTCATCGTTTTCTGAAAAGATTTTAGGCTGCTTTTAATACCGCAATATCTTTTTCTCTAAAAGTCAGCGAAGTCGAGGCAACCAGTTGCCCCTTCTCCGTTAATCTATGGTAATGGGTTCTTGGAACCTTTCTAATCAAGCTGTGTGCGCGAAGCAATCGCAGTTTTCGGGTAATCCGAGCGGCGGCCTTACATCGTGCTGCCGAGTCCTTTTCTGCTCCGGGCTCAATTTTCGCCCGCAGATCTGCATTGCGAAAACCCTGAATCAGGAATTCACCGTGCATTATTGATGCCAGCAATTTGGAATCTTTCGGGCTTATGGGATGGATGGAGCGATAGGGTTGGCCGTCCCGAACAATGCGTTTACTGACCGGGTCGAGCACTTTATACGAAGGCTGTGTTTCGCCTACGACAGAAAGCGCATCTAAATAGCGCTCATTGGCGGCACGCGACAGTTCGACGCGCCTGCGGATGTCGACAACTCCTTTTCGCATCGGGAGCCATGCCATCACTTTTTGGCCTTTACGGACGGCTCTCCGATAAACCTTGAAGCGCCGGGGATTGTTGATGGTGGTCTCAACCCTCAAGACGCTTCCTTGCTTGTCGTACATCTTGATCCAGTTTTCTTCAACCCAGTGTTTGACCCGGACTCCGTCCTCGCGGCGTTTCAATTCAGACTTGATCTCACCGTTGAACTTGATGTTGCTACGTCGACCGAGGAATTGAAGGATGTCCTGACTGTTGAAGTTAGTGATCGCATGGCGGATCAGGGCCGGATAGATCTCTTTCAAGCCGGCACCTTTCTTGAAGAGAACATCGGTAGCGAATTCGCCTTCCATGACGGTCCAGTAGTAATTCCGGAGGCTCAAGTTCGTTTTCGGATGGATTAAAGGATTGATCCGCCGAGCCAGAGATTGAAGCCAGCCGACCCATTTGCGCTCAACCAGTCGGTCCATGATCTCCTGGGCCTTGGTCAGGTCGTCGATGTGCGCAAAACAGTTATCGCGCTTTTCGTAGCCGATGCCGGTCCGGAGCAACTGCCGTTCAAGGAAGCTCCATCCATTGATGCAGACCTGAAGATTGAAGGGCATCCAGGTTTGAACCCGCACATGCATGAAACCGAAATCGGGATCCATGAAGTAAAAGTAAAGATGCAGGCACTTCCGTTCGCCTAACTGCATGCCGATGCTCTTTTCCTTCCTGTTCTTGCGTACCCTATAGGCGCGACATGATTCGACACATGACAGAACGCAGATCAGGCCTTTTTCAATGCCTCGTTCTTTCATGACGTTACGTGCCACTTCTTCTTTGCACTGATTGGATGATTCCAGGTAGATAAAAGGCCGATCCAGTTTCATCGCCATGTTCCTGGCATGTTCTTTGAGCTGTTCGGAAAGCTGCTGGGCATAGGGCGCAAAGTTCTTCATCAGAACACCCCGGCTGGACAGCCAGATCTCCATGCCTTTGCTGTAGTTGATGGAACGTAATGTGCCACGAAATAGGATGCGGTCAAATCCTGATATAATACCCTTGATTCGGCCCTCGTGCCGTTTCAGAAAGCGCTCCATGTCGTTCCTCCTGATGGGTTTTCGCAGACACATCATGAAGGATACGACATGGAGCGTCATTTTCTTTAAAACAAGCAACGGATGCCGATGTAGCCAGTCAGCGGCTAAAAGCTAACAGCAGCCGCATAATGGCACCATCCATGCAGTCACCCATGCAGAGACTTTGGTTGCGGCCGAAGGCTGCGTCACGCTTTTAACGATTGCCGTCGCCAGTCCCCGGCAGGCGAGTCTCCTGACCGCAAATACGCTGACGTCAGCGTATTTGCGGTCAGGAGTACTGAGGACACTTGTGATGGGATTTCAAACGCTATATCCTATGAGTTATGCACCCGACCAGATATTGTGAGTCCAAAGTGCATCTCCCTGCCGTACACCTCGTGGCCTTCATTCACACTAATCGATGCAAAGGGCGTGCCTATGAAACGCACTCTCCTGTCAGTACTTATTGCGGTCACCGCATTGATGCTTACGCATTGCTCCGGGTGTCCTGATGATGATGAAAAGGATAAAGACAACTACCCGCCGGTTTTCATGAGGGGCCATGTGCCGGTCCGGAGCACCGAGTCCCAATCCGCTGCCGACACTGCCAAGACCAAGGTGAATGTGCATCTGCTTCCCGACTTGAAGTACACCGAGGTCCTGATTTCCAGCTATTCGCCGTACGGAGTCATCGGCCCAGCCAGCGCCCTGGCCGCGATTCTGGCCCAGGGAACCAAGGCCTTCCTGGCCAGCCCTGCGGCGCCTGCGAACGTAGGACTGGCTTCCCAACTCGCGGCGCTCGGCGATTTCAAGGGCGATGGCACGGTTGGCGGGGCCTATCTTCCCAACTACTCGAGCCAGGTTACTGTGGTCTTCGCCACCTCTCAGCTGGCATACGGCACTTCCAGGTCCTTTACGGTCGGGAGCAACCCCGCGGGCGTCATTGCCGCTGATTTCAATGGCGACGGCAAAACAGATCTGGCCGTGGCTTACAAAAACGGGATCGCGATCCTGCTGAGCAATGGCGATGGCACCTTCGCCGGGCCTGTGAGCTATGCCGCCGGCTCCTCGCCGATTTCGCTCGCCGCGCTGGACTTGAATCATGACGGCAAGCTCGACCTGGCGGCAGCGGACAACGGCTCGTCACCCGGAAAGGTATACATTCTCCTCGGCACGGGCACCGGCACCTTTACCGCGGGCGGCAGCTTTACTGTCGGCAGCCAGCCGCTTTCCGTCACCATTGCGGACTTCAGCAACGACGGTAATCCGGATCTCGCTGTGACCGCAAATGACAACACCACGACCATCCTGCTTGGCGCCGGCAACGGCACATTTGCGGGTGGCTCTTCCCTTGTGACCGGGGCGGCGCCGCAATACGTCGCTGCGGGCGATTTCAACAAAGACGGCAATATGGATCTGGCCGTTGCGAACACGCGCGCCCAGACCGTTTCTGTTTTCCTCGGCAATGGCAAAGGCACATTCCAGGCCGGCCAGTCCTACGTTGTCAGCTACGAGCCGCAAAGCCTCATCATCACGGACTACAACAGCGACGGCAATCTGGACATCATCCAGGGCACCGGCGACGCCCGCGTCTTCGGCCCGGGAGTGAACAACTCCAAGATCGATTTCCTGCCGGGCAACGGGGACGGCACGTTCCAGGGCGCCGTCTCGACGGCCGTTCCCGGCTCGCAGGCGGGAGTCGGCACCTTCCTGTCGACCGGCGATTTCAGCGGGGACGGAAAGATTGACGCCATCGTGAACGACAAATTTGGCGGCAACCTGTATCTTTTCCCCGGCGACGGCCATGGCAGGTTCCAGGCGCCCGTAATCATCAACGCGCTGGCGACTGGAACTCAGACCCTGCCGGTCGGCGGCGCCGCAGGCGATTTCAACGGCGACGGGAAGCTCGACCTGGCAGTCACGGAGTCGGCTGCCGGCCAGGTGGCCGTGCTGCTCAACTCGGCCGCCGGCCTTCAACTTTCGAGGACCTTCTCTTCGAACGGCTCGATCCCGGGTGCCATCGCGGCAGCCGACCTCAACGGCGACGGCACCGTGGACCTCGCCGTTGCGAATGAAGCGATTCAATATCCCTTCACGCCGGGCAGCCTCACGGTCTTCAATGGTGACGGCCACGGCGCCTTCCAACTGTCCCGCACCTATTCCGCCGGCAAGTGGCCCAAAGCCGTCGCGGTCGCCGACCTGAGCGGGGATAAAAAACCGGACCTGGTCGTAGCGGACAATGGCGGGGACCCCGGCGCCAGCCCGCGGCCCGCAGGCGCCGTCTATGTGTTCATCAACGACGGTCGCGGAGGATTCCAGACGCCTGCAGCGCTAACCGTCGGCGCGTACCCTTCCGTGGTCGCGATCGGCGACCTCAATGGCGACGGCAAGCCCGACCTGGTCGTGGGCGCCGAGAACGCGAACGTAAGCTACACACTCGCAACCCTCTTCGGCAACGGCGATGGGACTTTCCAGGCGCCGGTTACGGTCTCCACCCTCTACGGCCCCTCCGGCGTTGTGATCGGGGACTTCAATGGTGACGGCAAGGCGGACCTGATGGTAAGTCACTGCTGCGGCGCTACAGACATGACCTACCTGCAGGGCAATGGCGACGGAACCTTCTCGGCACAGGTCCATTTCACCTCCGCCGCCAACTCCTTCGCCGTGGCGTCCGCCGACCTCAGCGCGGACGGTAAACCGGACCTGATCATCGGAGGCAGTCAACCACTGTCGGTCACGCCCATGCTGAACAACGTCCGCACCGCCTTCGGCGTTGCCGCGACACACAGCGGCGACTTCACCGCGGGACAAAGCGGTGCCGCTTACTCGGTTGTCGTGAGCAACGCCGGAAGCCAGGCCACCCTGGGAACGGTTATTGTGAAAGACGTTCTTCCAACCGACCTGACGCTGGTCTCGATGTCCGGCACGGGCTGGAGCTGCACCGGCAATTCCTGTACGCGGAACGATGCGCTGAACCCCGGCTCGAGCTTCCCTGCCATAACGGTGACGATCAACGTGGCCGCGGATGCGCCAGCGCAGGTAACCAACCAGGTCGGCGTCGCCGGCGGCAGCGCGGGCCAAACCGTTGCCAGCGACCCGACCAACATCCTCCATCCGAATGGCAATCCGGTTCCGACCATCACGAGCCTGAGTCCGACATCCGTGATCGCCGGAGGAGCAGCCCTCACGCTGACGGCAAATGGGACCAACTTCGTCAGTACGTCTGTTATTCAATGGAACGGGTCAAATCGGAGCACGAACTTCGTCAGCAGCACGCGGCTTACAGCCACGATTCCTGCCGGTGATATCGCAGCACCAGGAACGGCAAGTGTAACGGCTGTGAGCCCGCCGCCGGGAGGTGGCACATCAAACCCGGTGACGTTCACGATCAGCGCCGGCACTGTGGCTGTTGCTGTGGCCACAAATCCGACGGGCAAAAACATCACCGTTGACGGTGCTTCCTTTACAGCACCGCAGATTTTCTCCTGGAACGCGGGCAGCAGTCACACAATAGCCGCGGTTACACCGCAGGGAGCAGGGGGGACAAGGTACGTATTTGCGAATTGGAGCGACGGAGGAGGGATCAGTCACACCATTACGGTTCCGACAAGCGCAACAACCTACACTGCCAGCTTTGCGACCCAGTATTTGCTGACGACGGCGGCCTCGCCTCCATCCGGAGGGTTTGTCAGTGCGAATCCGTCTTCAACCGATGGTTACTACGCAAGCGGTACCACGGTTCAGCTAACGGCGGCACCATACAATGGCTACTTTTTTTCAGGCTGGAGCGGAGACCTGACAGGGACGGCAAATCCGCAGCCGGTGATCATGTCGGCGGCGCACGGCGTGACAGCCAACTTCTCCGGTTTAAATTCTGCGGTGGGTGTTACTGTCGGCAGCGGAGGCGCAGCGAGCGTCTTCACTGTTGGCGGCAGCGGACCAGCCCAGGCAGGCTATGCTGACGTCACGCTGACTTCCGGCGCTGTCCCTTACGGCATAGCCGCCTTCAGCTATCGACAAAATGGGACGGTTGTCAACGAAGCGGGGGTCCCGGTATCCCCCCCCACAACCGCGGCACGGATCTTCATCGATTATCGCTCTTCGGTCGCCGCTATCCCGGCACGCACCAGTGCTGGTGCCATCGATATCAATACCGGGATCGCGGTTGTCAATCGCGGCTCTGCCTCTGCCAATCTCACTTTCACGTTACGCGATATGGCAGGCACGACGCGCTCGACCGGCCACGGGACTCTCGCTGCCGGAGCCCACTTTGCCAAGTTCATCGATCAGCTGAAGGCTGTGGCGCAGGACTTCGTCCTGCCGGCGGATTTCCAGACCAGCACGCAGTTCGCATCCCTGGAAATCTCCAGTGACCAGCTTATTTCAGTCCTGGCACTGCGCATGACTACCAACCAAAGGAACGAGGCGCTCTTCACAACCACTCCGACAGCAGACCTTGCGGCGCTTCCCGATAACGGTCCTGCGTACTTTCCGCAATTTGCCGATGGCGGCGGCTATACCACAGCTCTGGTCCTGCTCAACACGTCCAACGGTACTGAGACGGGAACGTTTCAGATCCTGGACGACGAGGGCACTCCACTGGTCGTCAATCGGGTCGGGGGCACAGCCGATTCATCATTCAGGTATGCCATTCCGCCGGGCGGCGCCTATCGATTCCAGACAGACGGGTCCCCGGCCGACACCAGGGCGGGATGGGTGCAGCTGACAGCTGATCCAGGCACCCGGACGCCTGTAGGGGCAGGGATATTCGGCTATAATCCTGAAAGCGTCCTGGTAACCGAGTCCGGGATTTCGGCTGCGGCCGTCACGACTCATGCGCGCGTGTACGTGGATCTGTCGGGAGGTCATAACACCGGCCTTGCCATCGGGAATCCCTCCGGCGCAACGGCCAGTATCACCATAAGTGCATATCAGGCTGATGGCGCCACCGGAATTGGAACAAATCAGGGCCCGCTCCTGCTGGCCGGTAACGGACACAGCGCCAAGTTCGCCGATCAATTCATTGCAGGGCTGCCGCCTGAGTTTACCGGCGTGCTGGACATCAGTTCGGCGACGCCTTTTGCCGCCCTCACGCTGCGCTCGCTGAACAACGAGCGCAACGATTTCCTTCTGACGACCTTCCCGATTGCCGATGCGACACGGAGCGCGCCTGCGCCGATTGTATTCCCGCAAATTGTTGATGGAGGAGGTTATGTAACGCAGCTGATTTTGCTCAGCCCCGGCGGTGCATCGAATGCGACGCTCAGATACTATAGCGAAACCGGAACCCCGCTGGCTGTCGGCAAATGATCCTGGTCAGACCCCGATCCGAATCGCCGGACCTTATCGGTGGAGCTGGATGTAGTCCATCGTATAAAGCGCCGTGAGCAGCTGTATCGTGGCCAGATTTTTGATGGGCACAACGGAATAGTGGAGTTCTCCCTCGAGTTCCGCTGCCCGGCGATCAAAATCAGACAGGGCATCATCCAGTTCACGCTGGAGGTCCGCGGGGAATCCGGCGCCGGTCTTCGCTTTCTCCGTTTCGAGGAGGCGGACGAACTGGCCGGAGGTCAGAAGCGAATAGAATTTCCTAAGGCTCAGCGCATCCCATTTTTCGGCGACGGTGGCCAGCCGCAGGTACTCCTTGTCCGTTCGGGCAATTTTCTCCTCGGCGGCGATGGAGGCGTCCGCAGTCCGCAGCATTTCTACGATGGCGTCTACGAATGGGGATTTTACGGTCAGGGATGGATGCGTGCGATTGAAGCGATTCCTCAGGTCCGCTATGCGTGTCCTCTGTTCCGCCATGCTCCGCAGGGTGATGTCTTTGCGCGTCATTTCGCTTGGGCTCGCGTCTTCGATCTTCGGATCGTAGAAACAGGGCAGTTCGCAATTGACAGTCACGGACTTCCAGCGCTCGCGCACATAGTCGTCGCTCGATGCCCCGGAGTTGAGCAGCTTTTCCGGCGATGTGGGAGAGTATTGCTCAAGGTAGTCATACTGGTCGGTGAAATAGATCATCCGGAACATCGCCTTGTCGTCGAACTTCTTCCCCCAGGGCACCTCGGGTTCGCCAAGATGCAGGGGAAGCCCCAGTCGGGCAATGTGGGCATAAAGTGCCGGGTACAGGCTGGGGATGTCCTGCGACCAGTAGTAGAAGACGCCGCCGAATCCCGAATTGTGGAGGCCGAAGGAGAAGTCGATGGGGTACTGATCGATGATTGTCATCAGGGCCCGGGCCTCCGGCGTGGGCGTCGTAAAGGCGTATTTCTTGTACGTGACCGGGAACGTCCATTCGACCTGTTGATATCCCGGCGGCCGGTAGAAATGGCGCGCGTATTTCGTGAGGCTGTTTGTTCCCTTGAACCAGCCCTCGTTGAGCTTCGCTTTGTCCGGCTCGGCGCAAAGGATGAAGTGCCAGGTGAAATCAAAATGGTTCCGCAGCGCATCGTTCTTCGCAAGTTCCCCGGTGAGGTAATGCAGCATCATGCTGCCTATCGGTTCGTTGGGGTGCGGGAAGCCGAAAAGCAGAGCGTGCCGGCGCCCCTGACCGATCTGACATTCGGTGATGGGGGTTCCAGCCGTCGATGTGCCCAATGTGCGCAGGCGGATCTGATCCGGGTATTTCGCCCTGAGGGTCTCAAGTCCCTGCTACAGCTCATCGACTGTAAGGAATTCGGCGTACTCGGGCATCGCATCGGCCACACTGCGGAACAGTCTCTCCGCATCGGGCGGATTCGAAACAGAGCGCCCCTGCGTCTGGGGGCTCTTCGAGCAGGACATCATCAGCAGCAGCACGAACGCGGGGATAAATTTTCTGATCATGGGCATTCGTCTCCGGAAAGTGGCTACTGTATCAGGTACCTGCGGAAAATTGGGATCGGACCACGATAAATGTCTGCATCATCTCCAGATGACGCAGTTTAGAAGGGCGGCGGAATGGGTTGCGGCCGATTTTCGGGCACATTTTTGGTTTTTAAGTAGTCACCTTTGCGCGGGCCGAATTCGATCGAAAATGCCGTCAAAAATCGCTTGTAGCCGCATCCCGAAGCGCCTTAAATAGCCCTATCCCTAACTAGACCACTAATTTATTCTGGTCCGACCCCAATGCGATTGACATAGGATGATGGCAGGGAGGATGCACCATGGAACAAAACCTGACTCGACGGGAAATAATGAAGGCTGCCGGGCTCGTGGCGATGGCGGCCCCGATGGGTAGCGCCGCTGCTGAATCAGCGCTGGGGGCGGGAAAAAAGCTGCCCAATATCTGTATGGGCGCGGGCGACAGCTCAGGTGGAACCGCCGCGGAGGAGGCAACGGCAAGGCGCATCAAGCAGCTGGGGGTAAACCATGTGATCTCAGGATTGGGTCGAATCCCCTGGGATGAAAGCCGCCTTCGGGAAATCAAGGACCGGCTCCAGGCCAACGGTCTGACGCTGGGCAACCTCATGATAGGCGGCTTCAACAACGCGATCTATGCCCGGCCAGGCCGGGACGAGGACATAGAAAAGGTGATCCAGTCAATCCGGGCTGCCGGCAAGGTGGGTTTGCCTGTCGTGGAATACAACTGGTACGCGCACCGTGCGATGGAGGGATATTTTGAGGAAATCGGGCGGGCCGGGGCAGGCTGGACGGGGTTTGACTACGACCGGATGAAAGATCTGCCCGCACTCCCGGAAGAGGGCGCTCACACCCTTGCGGAGATGTGGACAAACATCACCTATTTCCTGAAGGCTGTCGTGCCGGAAGCCGAGAAAGCCGGCGTGCGCCTGGCCCTTCACCCCAATGATCCGCCCGCGCCTCTGAGCCGCGGTTCCGGCCAGATCATGGGGACCGTGGAGGGGTGGAAGAAGCTGATCGGGATCATCGACAGCCCGTCCAACGGCATCACGTATGATTGCGGAGTCACGCGCGAAATGGGGCAGGACCCGGTGCAGGTCTGCCGCTATTTCGGATCGCGGGACCGTATCAATCATGTGCACTTTCGCAATGTCACGGTGGCCAAGCCCTACGAGCGCTATACCGAGGTATTCCTCGACGAGGGAATAGTCGACATGTTCGGGGTGATGAAAGAACTGTTGAAACACAATTACTCGCTCCTGATCTATCCCGAACATCCCCGCGGACTCGATTACGACCGGGAACGGCCGAATTTCAAGCCGCAGTACCCCGGCGGCGGCGGTTACGCGGGGTACGCATTCAACATCGGCTTCACCCGCGCCATGATGCTGGCGGCACTGGCCTCCTAGGAGGGAAGGCATAGGAATGAAAATGCAAAACGCCGGCAGGCGACGCTCTCAGGGACGGATTGCAGACTGATGGGTGGTCCCTTCGAGGCATAACTCTGGATGGCGGAAGCACATATACACTGGTGTATGATTCCCCAAACGAAAATCCGGGATGTTTTTCCGGAAACGCAAGGGCGGGCTTCCTGATCCGGGTTCCAACAACGGAGCATCTATGCATCGAACAATTCGTCATCTTGTTCTTTTTGCAGCTGTCGCGGCCACAGTCGCCGCGGGCACGACACTTGTGGCGCAGCGCGGCGCCGGGCTGTCCCCCGAACAGTCCGCCCGGCGATGGGAAGCGGAGAAAGAGCTGGAATCCATTGCCGTTATCGAACGCAAGGTGATGATCCCGATGCGCGACAAAGTGCGGCTTGCAGCCGACATCTATCGCCCCAAGGAAGGTTCTCAAAAAGTGCCGACTATATGGGTGCGTACTCCCTACAACTTTAACTACTGGGATGTGAATAACGGGGTGCCGGCCGATATGACCTCCGTCGTCGCGGCAGTGAAGCGCGGTTACGCCTACGTGCTTCAGAATGAACGCGGGCATTTCTTCTCCGAGGGAAATTACGACATCCTCGGACCGCCGCTTACGGATGGGGAGGACACCCTTTCGTGGATATCCTCCAGGCCATGGTCCAACGGGAAGGTCGGGACCACGGGGTGCTCCTCGACGGCGGAATACCAGCTGGGGGTGGCTTCGCGCGGCAACCCGGCTTATGCAGCCATGAACGTGCAGGGATTCGGAGCGGGCGTCGGGCGCGTGGGCCCCTACTTTGAACAGGGGAATTGGTACCGCGGGGGCGCCGTTCAAATGCTCTTCATCACCTGGCTTTATGGAGAGCAGAACCAGGTGCGTCCGATGTTCCCCCGGGACACAACCCGGGAGCAGCTGATCCGGGCCTCCAGATTTTTCGATCTGGCACAGCAACTGCCCCCTGTGGACTGGTCGAAAGCACTATGGCATTTACCTGTGCAGGACATCCTCGAAGCCGTGGAGGGTCCCCACGGGATATTCGCCGATCCGATGCCGGTTGATACCGGAGGAACCATGGTCCGGCGAAGCCCGAACGATCCGGCGTGGTATCGCGGCGGACTATGGCATGACAACATGCCCATAAACCTTCCTGGTCTTTGGTTCATGTCGTGGTATGACGTATCGGTGGGTCCCAACCTCGCTGCGTACAATCATGTAAGAAAGACGGCCAGACCTGAAATTGCAGACCAGCAGTGGGCGGTAATCGCACCGGTGACTCACTGCGGATACACTCGGGCATCAGAAGACACCATTGTCGGCGAACGCAGCATGGGTGACGCGAGGCTGAACTACAACGATATAGTGTACGGGTTCTTCGATCGCTTTCTCAAAAACGGAAAGAGCGAAATCATCGACCGGCTTCCCAAGGTCACCTACTTCACGATGGGGATGAACAAGTGGCAGACTTCAGATTCATGGCCGCCCGCGGGAGCGCAGCCGATGACATTTTTCCTGTCGAGCGGCGGCAAGGCAAACTCCATCGACGACGACGGGATGCTCACATCCTCACAGTCGACAGTCGACCACCCCGACACCTTCAGCTACGATCCGGACAATCCCGTTTTGTCCTATGGCGGCAACGTATGCTGCACCGGCAACGCCATCACGGCCGGGTCCTTCGACCAGCGCAGGATGGAAAAGCGGGCCGACATTCTGGTTTACACCTCGGAACCCTTCAAGAGCGGGACCGAAATCAGCGGACCGATCGAGCCGGCGCTATACGTCTCGTCGGATGCCAGGGATACGGACTTCACCGTCAAGGTGATCGATGTATATCCCGACGGCCGCGCATATAACCTCGACGAATCGATCCAGCGCATGCGCTATCGCGACGGCTACGACAGGCTGCCAGTGTGGATGGAGCCCGGAAAAATATACGAGGTCAAGCTGCAGCCATTGACGACAAGCAACTATTTCCCGGCCGGACACCGGCTCCGCATCGAGGTCTCGAGCAGCAACTTTCCGCGCTTCGACCGCAACCTGAACACCGGCGAGAACAATTACGACGAGGCAAAAGGAATTGTAGCTCACAACACCGTTCACCACTCGCGGGAGTACCCGTCGAGGGTAACGGTCACCGTGGTAAGGCGCTGAGTCTGATATCGAAAAATGGGGCCGGACCTGGATAAATGGCTGACGCTTAAGCGGTAAATGGAATTTAGAACTGCGGCAGAATCGCTTGCGGCCGATTTTCGCGGCCATTTTTGACTCACAAGCAGTCGGCGTTTGCGCCGTCCGAATTCAACTGAAAATGACGTCAAAAATCGCCTGCAGGCGCCTCCCGAAGTACCGCAAATAGCCTTATCCCCTATATAAATCATCGATTTATTCTGGTCCGACCCCGATCTGCATGGAATTGGGCAACAACAGGGCAGGCTACTCTTCCATTTGGCAGCGCGTGGCCTTCTGCTAAACCAGACCAGGGAAAAGGCGCTTTGTGCGCGCGCAGTAAGCTGCATAGGGTGGACCCAGTGCCCGCAGAAGTGCTCGCTCCTCTTTCGCGATCCGGTTGAAGATCGCCAGGGTGATCGGCACCATGAGGCCGAGCAGGCTGAGCCAGCTGTCGTAGACCAGACCCAGGCCGAAGAAGGCCAGTAGAAGCCCCGAATAAGAGGGGTGCCGAACCAGACGGTAAAGACCATGCTGAACCAATGCGTGGTCCTGACAGATTGCGACATCGACGGTGAAGTGACGACCGAGAGTCAGGATCGAGGCCCAGCGAATCGTGAGCCCTGAGAGGAGAAAAACGAAGGCGCAGGCGCGCGTTATGCCGATGGGCAGCTGAATCCCGGTTGACGGGACCCGCTGGGAAGCGATGGCGCAGCTAATGCCGAGCGCGATAGCAAGCCATAGGAGCCGCAGCGAACCACGGTCTTCGCTTTGAACGGAGCGCGAGTCTGCCCGTTTGAAGATCGCCAGCGCAATCTCCGAGAGGGGAAAGAAACCGACAACGACCCACAATATGGTTTTGAGTATCACCGCAACCCTCGGTGTCTAGCATAATAATACGGGCTTCGATATATGGATAGTCCCATGCCTCGACCATCTCATGGTTATCGATTGGATTGTCAAACCCCCTGCCTGTGCGTGACTTTCAAAGAGCGCATCTTGCCATTCAAGCAAAAGGAACTCGTTTGCCCTGGATTTAGCTGACCAGCCCCCACCAACTGGCCAGGAATATTAACGAGGTCAAAACCGCAACCGTGTCGACCATGGCACCGGTTCCGCCGCTGAGGGTGTCAAAGAGATAGATGCTCTCGGCCGGCGAGGCCTGTCGCGCCTTCGCGTCGATCACGTGCAGAAGTTTGTCTATCGCATACGCGGCAGATGAAGCGAAGGTGGCAAGGTACAAACTCAAGTCGGGTTTCTACATTGCCGGTGCTTTCCGGCTGCAAAGAAGCACCGGTTTTTCTTTGATGTCGACGCTCGAAATGATTGGTAAATGCCTTTCTACCGATAGACAGGTATTCCTCTTTTATCGCGACATAAACGAGGTGCTTCCCTCATCTACTGTGGTTATGCTGCCAGCCTTTGCTCTCTGACTCTGCTGGCATTTAACGTTATGTCGTTGAACACGACGACAAAAAGAATACTTTTTGCCTCAGCTGCGAATACCTCCCTGAAGCTGAGTCGTTTGGATACTAACCCAGCCTGCATTGCTGGAGTCCTGACCTCACATCCGAATTTCAATGCCCTGTGCGGCCTGATGAAGTTGTAATAGCAGCGAAGTAACTCAAGGTGATCCTCGAGACGCGCCGTCCACCGCGCGTGACAAATCGTTCGCCGGCCAAGGTATGCCGAGCCCTGTCGGATCGTGAGATTCAGCCGTTCGATGAACGATGTGTTCAGTTTCGATGAGTCCTCGGAGTTGCGCAACGCCTCTTCCAATCGCCACGCTGTGCCGATCACCGCTCTTCTCTCGACATTGATAACACGGTCATTCCTGCGTGTCTTGATGACCTGGCCATAGAGACACGCTGGGCCGAAGATACGACGGATTACCTTTTTATAGAACTCGAATCCGTCCGTGGCAATCAGAGGAATACATGCGAAATGCATTCGGCCGGAGACCTCTCGGAATAGGGCGAGTGTGTTCCGGTAGCTTCGTCTCCCGACGACGGTCGAAGGCCAAAGCCGAGACCGGACTTCGATCGCGGCGAAAATCCAAATAGGCTGTTGCTTGCCGCCGACGATGGTTCTGATCTCGTCGGCCTGGAGTTCTGTAACGGCAAATCCGGTTATGTTTCGATCGCTGAATCGCCGACAAGAAGCGGCGGCCTTTTCGAGCCAGCGATCGACAGTATTCCAGCCGAGGCCCTTTACTCGAGCGATTGCGGACTTATTCAAACCTTCGACGCTGAGAGCAGCGACCTCGTCAAAGGTAGCCCGGCGATGCTGGAGGCGGTGATAGACTGTACCCCGATTCCTGCAGAAAGTCCGGCCGCAGCCTTTGCAAAGGAACCGCTGACGTCTTCCCCAACGAGTAGAGTAGAAACCTCAACGAATGATCATTTCCGAAGCGGCTTTGGCTTGAAGAGAACACTTCGCATTCGGACAGCAGAGACGTTTCATGGCTATAGGACCTGTTGGTCGGTAGATCTGGTGACCTCAACAACAGGCCTTAAACCATACCACATGATTGGGTTACAATCGGCTCAACAACAATTGATTGCGGAAGCACCCATTTGTGCAGGATGGTGGAGAGACGTTTCCCTGTCTGCCGCCATTGAGATAGAGGCACACGCAATCGAGCTTCAATGGGAGAACGCTCAGTTATCAGTTGACTTCAGATTATTGCCGGAGCGCCGTGATTATTAATCTCTGTGGCGTCAATTGCCGTTTAAACAGAGATTGAAATACAGCTTTCCTTATTGGAATCCTGACTAATTCTATGGAATAACAAATCCCAAAGGATCACTCCAAGGCCCATAGCCATATTCATTCCAGGTCTGAATCCACCATTGCGCAGAGCCTTGATTCAGTGTTGTGCTTGGATTAATTGAACATACGCCACTTCCATTCGCACAGCCTGCCTGTGCTGCTGTATACCAAGCCTGTATCTTTGGGGCCGAGTTGCTAGCATTATCACTCACCCAAAGGCAATACCAAGTTGAATTTGAGACGGAGTTCCAGGTATAAGTCGGAGTTGTTGTTGCTATGGTTCCCGTGGGTGACACAAGCGTAGTTTTGCCTGGAGCGCCACCTGTTACAACCGCAAAATTCATTGCATCACTCCATGGGCCAAACCCCGAATCATTCCATGTTTGGATCCACCATTGAGCAGAACCAGAGGCTAGAGCGGTGGTGGGGGTAACAGAGCAGGTTCCTGTTCCAGAGCCACAACCTGCTTGTGTTGCCGTGTACCATGATTTTATTTTGGCGGCGGACCTACTGTCGTTGACCCACAATTGATACCAGGTTGCGGATGAAACCGCATTCCAATTAAAAGTCGGAGTTCTGGTCGAGACAGCCCCCGAAGGCGATACGAGCGTTGCTTTGCCGGGTAATGGGATAATCACAGTGAAGGACAGTGGACTACTCCACGGACCGTAACCGGCACTATTCCATGTTTGAACCCACCATTGGTAATCACCCGATACTAGAGTTCTGGACGGGGTAACCGAACATATTCCCGTACCCGTACCGCATCCTGCCTGAGCTGCGGTAAACCACTGTTGAAGTTTTGGAGAGGAATTTGAGTCATTTATCCAAAGTTGATACCAGGTGGCTGTTGGAAGGGCATTCCAGGTGTATCTTGGCGTTAAAACGGAAATTGAACCAGAAGGGGAAATCAGTATGGCTTTCCCGGGGAAGGTTCTTTCAGATACCGAAAATGTCAAAATATTGCTCCAGGGACCGCACCCTCCCTCGTTCCATGTTTGAATCATCCATTGAGCTTGACCTGCCGCGAGCGACTCCGAGGGGGTGACAGAGCAAATACCTATGCCAGAAGCACAACCGGCCTGATCGAGTGTGTACCATTTCTTAATCTTGCCTTGTCTAGTGGAATCGTCAACCCAGAGATAGTAAAGCGTAGAGGAAGGAACGGCATTCCAAGAAAAGGTTGGAAAAGACGCTTGGATCGTTCCACTGGGAGAAACAAGATTCGCCTTGCCAGGTAACGTATAATTCGAAGCAACCAAAGCAGTTTTCAATACAGAGAAAACTGCGTCGTAATATGAATCAATGATTGGAAATCCCCATTCTTGTTTGAATCGAACTTTTAAATCGGTCCCCGCCGCAGCGCTAAGAGCAGCGGCAAAATATGTAGCTTGCTCATCGGTAGAGGTCGGAGCAAGCGGCAATTTTGAGTAAACAGGCTTGAAAAGATTATAGAAACGCTCAAATGTTTTAGCGCCACCCACCTGATAGCCCACGAGCATTAGATCGTATACCACCGATGGATTTAACTGGGCATATCTCTTTCCGTTAGCGATATAGACATCCAAGTCCGGTGTTGTACTTACGTGATATATAGAAGACAAATTATCCAATACCTTTTGCGGAACATTCCATTCGGATTTCCTGGCCTGAAGCGTTAGGTATGATTGTGTACCTAAGTTGGATGCGAGGCCTTCCGAATATGAGAATTGGCCATTCGAATCTCCACCGCCCACAAACTTGCCGAATCGAGGATTTTCCCCCATAAAATCATGGCTCATTTCATGCAAAATAACCCATAATTGCGGACTCGCATCTCTACCCGCTACAACCATACAACTGTTCCCAGTGTCTACATCTGTGCCAAGTCGAATAGGATTTCCTGAGATTCCACATGGCACAGTTCCATCATTCCCGTGACCTGGATCGTTAACCAAAAACAGCGTATCGCCCTTAAAGGGGCGAAGGCCCACGACTTCCGCCATGGTACGATAAGCTAGATCGGTCACGCGCACCACTTCCCAGTCCGAAAAAAGGGATAAATAATTAGTTCCACTTAATGGTTTATTTGGCAGGTAAAAGCCCACCTGCTCGCCTCTCAGAGGTACTAATGAAAACCCCAAGTCCTGGCTGGTGATACGGACGACGGTTGCATTATTGGCCTGGATATCGCCCAAAGACGCAACAATGTATGGTGTCTCACTAAATGTTACTGGCGGACGCACTGCTTTTACCAGTCCGTTGATATCTACGGTGCTGACTGATAATAAACTACTTTGAAATGTCGGTATAGAATTTGTTAATGAAACGGGGCTTTTATCCGAAAATAAAATACTTGGAGTCACTGTGGCACTTGATGAGCTTGGTAGCAGCAAGATTGGCGGTAATAGTTGAAACGTTCCCGTATGAACGGCGGTATAGTTGCTACTAATAATCCCATCCACTTTTGCTCTTATTATCCCACTTCCAAATGATTTATTGCAGGTTACTATGCCATTGTCTGATACCGAGACAAGGTCTGGACGATAATTCAGAAAGCGGATCGTATGGCCTTCAGGATTTAGGACATTTCCACTATTATCGGTAATCTGAATCTGTAAAAAGTCTTTAGTTTTACCATTGTTGAAATATAGCGCATTGGGGTGGATTTCGATTTTCAGGTCAGATCGAGAAGGTAACGCAAACTGCCACGTTTCAGTAGTATGGCCAGTGAACAGGACAATCTTTTTATTTGTTTGATCATAGGTCATCGCTAGTTGTTGGAGTGCTGGAGGAGAATTCTGCGAAAACATTTGGATCCAGGAATTTCCATCATACTCCCAAGTATCCGCCAGAGCACTGCCATTTGGGTATGAGGGCCCGTATCCTCCGAACAGAACCGTCCGATTGCGGTATCTATCGTATGCGATGGCGTGTCCCCATCGGCCTGGAGGCGAAGTTGAGGTAATTTGTTGGGTCCATACGGTACCATCATATTGCCAAATGTCAGATAGGCCATTTGAGGAATTTGATGGTGCTCCACCAAACAGAATAGCCTTACATTGTTGTGAATCATAGGTTAGGGCACCAAGATAGCGCTGTGGAGGAGATTGTGCGGTCATGATTTGTTGCCAATCAGTACCGTCGTATTCCCACGTTCCCCCAAAATTGTCCACGAGAACAATCTTTTGGCGACAAAAGTCATAGGTCATTAAGGGATTACTTCCTTCAGGCGGATTATGGATGGTGGTGATGGCTTTCCAGTCGCGTCCATCGTACTCCCAGGTATCTGCATACTTCCGTTCGTCAGTCATACCCCCAAATAGCACAATTCGTTGGCGATGCTCATCAAAGGCAAGGGCGTGCCAAAACCGTTCGGAAGGAGAATGTTGTGTCTCGATCCTTCGCCAACTAGCGTCATCAAATTCCCAGGTGTCAGAAAGCGTCATTCCAGCGCCAGTGCGGCCGCCAAACAGGACTACCACATTGCGTTGCGAATCGTGTGCGATCGCCATGCTATAACGGTTAAGGCGCGAGACATCTGATAGAGTTTCAATTAATTCCCATTGCGGTTGAATGGATTCTTGATCGGACTGGCCCGCAATTTCGTTTGAAGCTCTTAGCATGGGAGCAATAGTGTTGGCAACAAACAAAATATGGCAGATTATTGACAATAGTTTTCTCGAAAATACCCGATATCCATGTGAAGAGTAGCATTTCGCAGGTATGATCATAGAAGACCCCGAATTATAGGCAGGGAGATATAGGCTGGAGAACATCCACCGACATAACCATTCGTAACTAAGTCTCCGCAGAAAGTATCGATTGTTCACAATTTGCGATCCTAGCATAAGCAGATCGCGTTAATCAGTCTTTTTAACGCAGTTTCCCAATCTAGTCGGAACTAGAGTTCTTCCTTTTGACGTGGCAATAAGGTCAGCGGGGTAATAAGTATGTCTGGGGATTGCTCTATTGCGCTGTGGCATAGATAGATCTGAGTCAGCAAACATGAATGATGCGAAAGCCAAAGAAAATGCATGGCGCTCCTCAAAAAAGGAGATCTTAGTGCTGTTAAGAAAATGCAGGCGGGAGCGTTAATCGGCTTTCCGGTTGTCGGCTTGTCCTTGGAATTATTGAGGTTAGAGGAATAGCGTAATACTTTCATAAGCGCCGACCAGGCCTCGGCAGCAATATTTGGAATCCCGCCACGCCAAGGGCTCGAAGCAATCCCCCGTCACCCGCTATTTGAAATGCTCCGATAGTTGCCCGGCGTTGGACTCCAGGCTCCGCACAAAATTAATTCCATTTTTCTGAAATAAATCCCTCAGGTGCAAAACATTAAAGGCCGAGGACCCGACGATGAAGCAAATCGCATGGCTGGATCACGCCTTTGGAGTGTGGCACTTGGTTACGGAGAACGATTCCGACCAGGCACGCTTCTGGGAGAATAAGGAATTTGCACTCTCAGAACTTGCCTCGGAGGGTTGGATCCTGATTGGGGCTTTCCCCAGGCGGCTGATGCAATCCCCAATCAAAATCCTTTGAAAAAATACGGCAGTCGTGATTTTAACAACCCCTGGAATTGTCTGGGTTTGTGTCACAAATTAGCGATTCGCCATTGACACCCGCCGAACTCCATCAGTTTGTTATATAATGACCGCATCTTCACATGGCCAGCATACTTGAGCGAATTGCCCGTGGAGGCACACTCCGTGGTCATCATGGCCGTTTCGCAATACTCAGTTAATCCTACCGTTGGGCTTCAAAAGAGAAATCAGACAAAGCACTTGATAAGAAGGAGGGACCGCTGTGAGAAAGGAAGGGTCAAAGCCTGGTGCACTGGAAGGATTGCTTGCGATAGGCATTCTCGAGATACTGATTTTACTCGCCTGCCCTCCGGTCTGTTCTGCCGCCACCCTTACTACATCCGTGACCTGCAGCGGAGACTCCAGCGCCACATGCGGCAGCGTGACCCCGCCTGCGTCGAGCTGCAAGCGGAATTGCATTATCACCGTACAGGCAAATCCCACAATTAACTGGCGTTTCGACCACTGGGAAGGCGACGCCTCCGGAAGCGCCAACCCAACGACTGTCCGGATGACAGCCGACAAAACAGTTACCGCGGTCTTCGTCGCCACGCTCCCGCCTACGCCCACCCCGCAGCCCGACCAGGAAGTGGTCGGCTATTTCATCCAGTGGGGAATTTACGGGCGTGATTATTATGTGAAGGATGTCGTCGCCACAGGAGCGGCGAACACTCTGACCGCCATTAACTACGCCTTTGCCGGCATCTCGGACAACCTCACCTGCACCAGCCTGGACACCTTCGCAGACTGGGGCAAGAGATTCGACTCGAGCGAGAGCGTGGATGGAATCGGGGACACGGTGACCCAGCCGCTGAAGGGGAATTTTAACCAGCTCAAGAAGCTGAAGGTCCGCAATCCGCAGATCCGGGTCCTGATTTCCATCGGGGGATGGAGTGACTCTGACAAGTTTTCCACTGCGGCGCTCCCCGAAAACAGGAATAAATTCGTGACATCGTGCGTGGACATGTTCATCAAGGGGCAATTCGCCGCTGGGGTGACGGATCCGGGTGTATTTGACGGCGTAGACATCGACTGGGAGTACCCGGGCGCCTGCGGCGCAACCTGCAACTGGAGAAATGAAGACGGAGAAAACTTCACAGCACTCATGAATGAGTTTCGGACCCAGCTGAATAACACCAGAAGCGGCCTACTGCTTACCGCGGCCATGCCGGCCTCAACAGGCATGCGCGAGAAGATCAACGTCTCCGGGATTTTACCCTCCGTGGATTGGATGAACCTGATGACTTATGACTTCCACGGAGCATGGGAGCCAAACGGACCAACCAATCACCACGCCAACCTATATACAAACGAGGATGACCCATCCAACCCACAACTATCGGTCGATGGGGTTGTATATGATTACATATCAGCCGGAGCCTCACGGACTAAGCTCGTCATCGGTCTCCCCTTCTACGGACACGGCTGGGCACGAGTACCGGCCGGCAATAACTACGGCCTCTACCAAAGCGCAGGGAGCCTCCCCCGCGGGACATGGGAGCGGGGCATCGACGACTACAAAGTACTCAAGACCAAAGGCTACCCGGCAAACTGGGATACCAGTGCACACGCGAGTTGGTTTTACGACGGAAGTGTTTTCTGGACCTTCGACTCTCCCATGGCAGTTCAAGAGAAGATGCGCTACATCTACGCCAATGGGCTCAAGGGGGTCATGTTCTGGGAGCTGAGTGGGGACGATGGCAATTTGATCAAAGCCATCGCAGACTGTCTCGATCCCTCGAACCCGGCCTGCAGATAACCAGCAGGAAACGTGTGCGAATATTCCGCATCGATTCCGCACAGACTCTCGTGTGTGCCGGCAAGCTGACATGATACATGCAATATCAGAAGCTGAACCCCACCTCGGAGCCGGGACCCGGCCCTAAAAATCCGACTTGTTCGGACTATCCGCCCCTTCTCCCGGTTCTGGAAAAGCGCGGGCCCCTTTTCCGAAAAGAGCTTCGGACTGTCCCATGCCCGGATGAAATTCCCCTGGGTATCGAAGGTCATCATGGCGGGAAACGCTCGATTGGATACCCAGACCTGCTGTTTTGCGTCGACCATGATGGCGGGATTTCCCGCCCATGTACCGAGCGTTTCCGACTTCCTGGGCCAGGCCCGATCGAGATCGTACATGGTTACCGGCGATGTTCCTGCGGAAGAAGATGTCGCTATTTGTGTTTGGGTCATATTGAGAGAAAAGGGTGCAAGGGTGGCAGTCAGGGTGAGTCCGATGAATTCCCTTCGTGGATATCTGCGTTTGGTTTTGCCCATTGCCGTCTCCTTTCGCGAGCCATGGAGAGAACAACATCGATCCAACCCCAAGGCTATGCCAACAATAATGTAGCTGCAGAGGCATAGAGAACGCAGAAAAAGAAAGTCCCGCAGGGCGACGCCGCTCACCCTGCGGGCATGAAGTAAGGCGCGCGTGCCGAAGCTGGAAAATGGACGTCGCGACGAATTTTGGGATCAAGGGATCTGTCCCCCCGGATTAGAAGGTGGCCATGAAAGCCCTGAAAGTCCTGGCAGTCCTCGCGTTGTTAATCCAACTTTCGATGGTGTGGCCCTCAGCCGGCCCGGACAGAGTCGCGTACCAGGGAAAAGACGGTCCCGGCCGGGGCAAACACATAGTCCTGATAAGCGGCGACGATGAGTACCGCTCCGAGGAGGCCCAGCCCATGCCGGGAAAGATCCTCGCGGGCCTGGACAAGAGTTGTCATCTCAGTCATTTGCAACTCGGCTGAATATTTTCACAGTACGGGATTAATTGGAAGGCAGTCCACTCTCCGTTTTGCCTATATATCTCTATGATCATTGGAGAGCGGGCCTGGAATTTCATGGTATGGGACCGCGGATGGCCCTGATTCTGGAATTGCCGGTATCGGCGAAGTAAATATTGCCTTGGGTACTCACGACAATTCCTCCCGGCGAACGAAGTCTGGCTGCCAATGCTGACTGGGTGTCACCTGAGTATCCCATATCTCCGGTTCCGGCGATAGTTGTGATGATCCCGCTAGCGGCGGATACCTTTCGAATTCGGCTGGGGCCATCTGAAATGAAGAGATTACCGGCTGAGTCCACAGCAATACCCTTGGGCGATCCCAGCATGGCTGTCGCAGCCGGGCCGTTGTCACCCGAATATCCTTCGTCACCGGTTCCGGCGACTGTTGTGATGATCCCGGTCGCGGCGGACACTTTTCGAACACGACGGTTGCTCGTGTCGGCGATGAAAAGGTTTCCGGCAGAATCAACCGCGATTCCATGAGGCCAACAGAGCTTTGCATCCTTCGCCGGCCCGTTATCCCCCGAGTATCCCGCGCCGCCGTTTCCCGCGAGCGTCTCAATTATCCCGGCATTCGCAGACACCTTTCGAATTCGGTTGTTGTTATAGTCCGCAATCAGAAGATTGCCCGCCGAGTCTACAGCGATTGCTGAAGGCATGCTGATTTTCGCAGCCGTGGCCAACCCATTATCGCCCGAGTATCCACTCGCACCTGTTCCTGCGACCGTCTCTATAATCCCGGTGGCAACGGATACTTTTCGAATTCGGTGGTTGTACATATCAGCAATAAATATGTTTCCATCGTAATTTACAGCAACTCCGCTTGGGGAATTAAGGCTGGCTGCTGTTGCGGGCCCGTTGTCTCCTGAATATCCCTGTACGCCGGTTCCAGCCACCGTGGTAATAGTCCCCGAATTTGCAGCCACCATTCGAATTCGTGAATGCCCGCTATCTGATATATATAGATTCCCGGATGAAGCCAGAGCGACTGCGTACGGACTCTTGAATCTCGCCGCTGTCGCCGGTCCATTATCGCCCAAATATCCCGAAATGCCGTTTCCCGCGATGGTCGTGATGATGCCGGAAGCGGCAGCTACCTTTCGGACCCGATTATTGGCCGCGTCGACAAGAAGAAGATTCCCGGCAGAATCCGCGGCAACTCCCGATGGGAAGTTGAGCTTTGCCGATATAGCCGGGATGCCGTCACCCGAGTATCCTTTCTCTCCCGTCCCGGCTACAGTTGTAATAATCCCCGTGAGTGCGGTCACTTTTCGGATCCTTTGGTTACTTGTGTCGGCAATAAGAATATTGTCGGAGGAGTCCACCGCAATTCCAGCGGTGGTGTTAACTCTTGCCGCGGTGGCAGGCCCATTATCACCCGAAAATCCCCATAACCCATTTCCAGCAACGGTCGTTATGATCCCTGAAGCCGCTGTCACCTTTCGAATCCGATAATTGCCCTGGTCTGAGATAAGCAGATTTCCTATCGAATCCAGGGCAATTCCTTGAGGATAAAGAAGCCGCGCTGCCGTGGCCGGCCCGCCATCCCCTGAATATCCGTTTTCTCCGGTTCCGGCTACAGTCGTGATAATTCCCTTGGTGGCGTCCACCTTCCGAATCCGACCGTTGCTAAGGTCATTAATAAATATATTATTCGCATAATCCACGGCAACTCCGGAAGGACTGGATAGCTTTGCTGCCGTTGCCGGTCCGTTGTCACCTGAAAATCCGTGACTCCCAGTTCCGGCAATCGTCGTAATGATCCCCGTGTTCGCAGCTATTTTTCGGATCCTTGCATTGGCGGAATCAGCAACCAGGAGGTTCCCCTCGGTGTCCACGGCTACCCCATTGGGACAGTTGAGCCTGGCCGCCGCTGCCGGCCCATTGTCGCCCCAATATCCCGCATCACCAGTACCCGCTATCGATGTGATGATTCCGGTGATTGCAGATACTTTTCGAATCCGGTTGTCCTCATAATCAGAAATATAGAGGTTGCCCTGCGAGTCGATCGCAATAAAGAGGGGGTGCAAAAGAGTGGCCATGGAGGCCACATAGCCGTCACCGGAATAAGTGCTTCCGCCGGCCACGGTGGTAATGTGCCCGACGGGCAGTTGATCCAGGGAAATCGTGCCGATCACGAATGACTTCTGCGCCAGTCCCGCCCGATTCTGAACGGTGAGGGTTGTTTGGCCGCTAGCCAGGGCAGGGGCGGTGAACACCAGGGCATTCGAGTTGCGGGATTGGACTGTGTTGATAATCTGTCCGGCAATGATGATCAGGGTTCCCGGCCCGAAGTTTTTGCCGGTTATAGTGACGGTTTCTCCGCCCCTTAGGCTGATCTTTTCCGGCGTAACGCTCGTGATTTGTGGTTCTCCGTAACCGAGTTCCCGCGCGAAGCTGGTGCTGTCGGCGACAAGCACTTTTCCGCTTTGGGTCGTCACTATTCCTGTCGGGGCTGCAAATGTTTTTGCACCTGCCGCAGAGACAACCTCGCCGCTCTGCAGAATGGTTTGAATCCGGCTCGAGCCCGGTTCTGAGATGTAGATGTTTCCGAAGGGATCAACCGTTACACCCGTCGGGGACTTGAACCGGGTGCTCGCCTGCTCCATTCCCTTCCAATCAGATCCGGATGATATCTCTGCTCCTGAAGAAACTCCCTGCGCATTGGTGCGTATCGTCTCCACCGCGCCGCTTTCCCTCACCCGCCGGATCAACCCGTTTCCCGTATCCGCAATGATCATGCTTACCGGCGGCGGAGGATCCCCCTTCCTCTCCCGTTCCAGTTGCTGCGCCAGTGGTTCCGTCTCCAGTGCAATCCCGGCTGGAGAATTGAACTTCGCCGCCTTACCCGTCCCGTCTACCCATCCCGCACTCCCCAGACTCCCCGCAATAGTTTCCACCGTCCCTGCCGTTAAATTGATTCTTCGGATCGTGTGATTGCCCGTATCAACTACCCATAGGTTCCCCCGGTTGTCGAGCGTGATTCCTTGCGGATTGTTGAATGTTGCCGCACTTACCGCACCATCGTTACCGCCTGCCGCGCCCGTCCCCGCCAGCGTATCTACCTTGCCTTCCGGCCCCGGTTGCACCCTCCGGATCACATGGTTCGCGCCGTCGCTGACATACAACGTCCCCCTCGCCTGGTCAAAGGCGAGAAAAGCAGGATTGCGGAACTGCGATTTCAGCCGCTCATCGTTTTTCAAGCCGGGCACTTCCTTCGTCCCCGCATACACCTCCGCCGCCTGTCCCAAATCCTGGGCCAGCAGAATCATATGACTCTTCGTCGCCGCCAGGTACAGCCGCCGCGCAAGATCCTGCGCGACTCCCTTGATTTCATAACCTGTCGCGCCCGATCTGACGGAGACCACGGTAATCGTGCCGGTCGCTAATACTTCTCCTGCCGAAATCGTCAGGGTGGAAAAACCGGCTTCCTTCCCGGTGATAATTCCGCCTGCATCAATGGTCGCGACTGTTTGATCGAGGCTTTTGTAGCTGAAGACAAAATCGTCTCTCGGTCTCCCGGTCTCATCCAATGCCAGCAGGCTCGCCTTGACCGTTTTCCCCACGTTGACCGCAATCTCCCCGGTGATCTGATTTGTCTCCCCATTCAGCAGCGCGATGCTGGCCAACTTCGCAGCGTTCCCCGGAAAAAATTGCACGCCGCCATCCTGCGCGACCTCATAGGTAAACTCGTTCGCCGTCCGGTTACCCAGCGGCAGCACCAACGGACCTGAATCCGATCTGTAAAAACTCAGTTTCCCGGTCGCTTTCTTCGTTTTGTCGGTACTGATAAAGATCAACCGCGTCGAAAAACCCCCTCCGATCGCTATCTGGGGAAAGATCATCTGGCTCGCGGCGGGAACTCGATTCAGATCCGCCACCGGAAGCGTCGTATAGATCAAATCCTGCCTCTGGTTGATCGTCAGTTTCAGAGTCACCGCCGCCATGGGGGTGGTGCTGTCGATCTGGATCAGTCCCGTGAACAGGTTGCCGGCCCCGGGAAACAGTTCGTGCGCAAATACCGCCAGGTGGCCATTCCGCTTCAGTTGCCGGGTTACCGAATCCTGCAGGACCCCCGTCTTGTCGACCAGGCTGAACGTCACCGTCGCGGCCTGGTCCTCCCGGTTTGCGATGGCCACCCCGGTGTACGAGTCGGCATTGTCGACGTAGATCCGGGCCGAGGTTGTCGCAGGCGTTGAACTGACCCCGGCTTCCGTTACCAGGCTGCCGTTACGGCTGTAGCGGAACACGGCGCTCCCGGTGGGAGATGTGTAGCCCGCATCCGGTGTCACCAGCGCATAGCCGCCACGAAGTCCCGCCGGAGAGTCCAGTTCAATCCGGTACGTGCCGTTCGGGGCAACCTCATAGGCAAAGCGGCTGTTTGAGCTGCCTGCGACCGTCAGGACCAGAGGACTGCCGTCATCTCCCAGGAGCGAGATCTGTCCACGCTGGGTTTGTGCCGTGCAGTTCATAAGGATGAGTTGGGTCGTATAGCCATCGCCGGCGGCAATCTGGGGAAAGGCGATGGGATCGATGACCGAAGCCTTCGATAGATCGATTACCGGCAGCGTCGTGTAGAACAACTCGTTCTGTGCGTTTACCGACTCCCTCAGTGTTATAGCGGCAAGTTTCTGGGTGCTGTCGAATGTCAGGCTGCCGCTGAATCCGGCCGGGAGGCTCGTGAAGATCTGGGAGACGAACCGGGGAAGGTGCTTTCCCGCATCGAGGGAGATGGTCTTGCGGGAGACTTCCGTTCCGGAGGGGTCACGCAGGACAAGTGAAATGGAGGCGGTCTGGGACGACGGGTTGACCAGCGCTATGCCGGTTTCCGTCTTTGCCTGATCGACGAAGATGCGGCCCGAGGAAAACGGCTCAACGGCTCCTACTCCTGCCTGGCTGACCAGGATTCCCGAGGAATTCGTGACGGAAAAGAGGGCAGCGGCTACGGGGATGTGAGTGCCCGCATCCGCCAAGAGCACTGCGTAACCGACCTGAACTTCGGACTGCGGGAAGAGGAATGAGCCGAGGCCGGTGAGGATGCACAGGGACTGCAGCCGCATCCACCTGAACGTACGAATCATGGCAACACCCCCGATGGTCCCTATTTGTGTTTAGGCGGTTTCGCAACGCATCCCAGTATGATTTCATTCTACCCCCAAACGCGGGGATCCAGCAGGAAACCGTGTGCGAATTTTCCGCATCGATTCCGCCCAAACTCTCGTTTGCGCCGACAAGCTGACATGATGACTGCCCCTTATCAGACATTTGGTGAGGCTATCACGCAGAAGACAAAAAACTACATAGTGTTCTTCCCCCGATTCTGTTGACACACTGAAAAGGGTGGATCATGGTTCCACCAGAGGGTGTGTCAACAGAATCGGGAGAAGAACAGTTTTCCCTGCAAGAACGGCAAGTATGAGGGAGAGGCAGCAGAGGGAACAACCTGCCTCGCCCGTAGGGATGCAGAGGGATGAGAATCCTGTATGTTTCGGCAGTTCCATATTCCTTCTAGATAAAAACGTTATAAAATGCCTCTTATGGGATGTATTGCGGATTGCTTTTGCGGAGTAATTTCAGATCCAAGGGTGGAAAGACTTCCTGCGTGGCTCCTGCGGCGATACGTCCAAATATTGCGGGTGGCTACCCAATATCCGAATGAAAGGGTAGAGGTGCGGAAAATATCGCGATACCTCCATCTTCGCCCCTGCCGCCTCAAGGTAATAATAGACTGGCTGATAATCTACCGTGTAGTGAATCTGGATGGAAATCTTCTTTCTATCCCAGCTCTGCGAAAACGGATTTTGAAGCAGGACCACGGGAGAATGCGCACCAGGCGTTGGCGCGAAAGGCAGTGTACTCCAAAAGCCACAATCTCTTTGCTGCGACCAGAATTACATGACGCTGTGACGATTGTGGAACGGTTTTTTAATAAAGACATAAATAGGGTTCCATTCGACCTTGAAGAGTTTGAGCGATTGCTTGCTGAAGACCTATCAGCAAACAATCCTAGATAAGTGCCGCACAAATTCTCACAAATCCAGAAATAAGCTTGAAAGCGCCGGTGATTAGATTATCCTAAAATTCGATATAGAGACAGGTACGGCTAGGGTCTGCAGCCTGAAAAGCGGTTTCCCGACCGACTGCCGCACTTCCCCGCCGGGACCACTGCGGGAGGTGGATATGTCCCTGAAAAGAGCCACAAAGAATTCGTCTCCGGTTATTGTTTCAACCCCCCACCTTCCGAACGCCACTACCTCCAAAAACTTTTCCGATGGAGAAGTTATTGGTCCAATAAGTATTCCAACCACCAAGGAAGAAGCCGACAAAGCATTGAAGGATGAAAACGAGTGGCTTCAACAGAAAATCCACGAGTTGCAGCGGGAGAATGAACGCAACTCTGAGCCTGGCACAAAAGCTAGCACACCAAATAACGCATCGCTTGCCGACCAGAAAAAGGCGCAGAAGGGAGACATTACATTACTCCAAAATTCAGCCGGCGAACTAAAGAGTGCGGTGGCTCTCAAGACCGCCGAGAGTTACTTAGGCATATCGTCGAGACAAAGGCAATATTTGATAAAACGCGGAGCTTTATTCGTTATTGGAGGCGGGTTGAACAGGAAAATCAGAGTTGAATCTCTTCTAAATTACCTTTCACCAGAAAAAACGAAATAACGCGAACTACTGCGAAGTAGCGCGAACTCCAACCAGTTTACCCCAAACAACGAAGATGCTAGCTTTTGTATTGGAGGATAAAAATGTCCAAGAATGATCAGCCACATTTACCTGATGTTGGATTCGTCCGATTGCCAACAGTGCTTATGGTTTATCCAGTGGGCCGCTCTACTTGGTGGAATGGGGTCCGCACTGGAAAATACCCTCAACCAGTCAAGTTGAGCGATCGCATCACAGCGTGGAGGGTTTCCGATATTCGAGCTTTATGCAACAGTCATCAATAGGAGGTTGAACCATGCGGAATTTAGAAAGGCCCGCCGGTGAGCCGCCGGACGAGCCTCAAAAACCATGCGGGAACGATCTAGATTATATCACAGTCTCCTTTCGACCGCCCCCCTACGGCGAACAACTCACCCTCAAAATTCTCATCGCAGAAAAACTCGGCAATGATCGAGAGGTGGACAGGCTACTGCATCGAAAAGCCGCATGGATAAGCATTAACAGAAAAATGAAAGCCAAAGTGTCGGAAGCCGGGCCGGATTTCTATCACATTGGGAAAGGATAAATTGGGATGGATCATACCCATAACAATTACGGCCATATACCTTACTCAAAGGCCGATCGTAGTGAGATCCGGTGCAGTCAAATTTACCGCATTGGCATCGAGAATGATGGGATGTGCCAGTTCTCTGCTGGGACTCCCAGCAATTGCAGTCCAATTATCCAGCTGAAACGAATTGAATTTGAAGTAAGGGGATTCTATGAGCGACGAAAGCAAATCTGAAATCACAGTGGGAAACGTTGAGCCGCAGTCAAACCAAGATTCGGATACTACTAAAGATATTTGTGAGCGGACCATAGCCACAGCATCAGGAGGTCCAGCTGCACAGATAAGCTTGGACATTTTTGGCGCGGCGCAATTATCGCCGGGGACAAATGGATCGGGCGGACTGGGGGCGGGGCTACCCGACCTAGCGGAGCTCCGGCTTGGTCAGGATTTTGATATACAGGTCGGCGTCAGGAAAGCACTCCTGACCGTTCCGGTGCGTAAACCTTCCAGGCAGGAATTTGTAAGGGTCAACCCTGATCCTGATTTCCGCCTGGAGACTGCCATTTATGAAATGAAGGATGACCGGGAGACTTACCTTGTGGACCGTTCCCTCTGGCCCGATTTCTTCGATGAACTTAAGCCGGTTTGCTTGTTCACAACCGTTAACAGACAGGATGTGGTTTTTCTTTGGCCGGTGGTGATGCCAGGATCGGATGGCCGATCCAACCCCTGGCATCAATCCGCGCTTCAGGCTGCCCAACTTGCTATGCGGGGCTGGATCCGCGTTGTACCTAAAATGGGACTGGGGGCATATGAAGTCTTTCAAGCAACAGCCGCATTGCCTGATCCCACATGGCCGGATTCAACATTTCAGGATTTGATCAGGATTGCTTTTCAGAATCATTTCGTGAATTCCGCTGATCATCCAGTAATTCGCCAACTGCGCGGGGAGAGCTAGGATGCCGGCCTACCTTTCCGACTTTAGCAGCATATGGCTGGTCGACTTTGAATTCAGTGCGCCATCAGGTGGGTTGCCTGAGGTCCGTTGCTTGGTGGCGCATGAGTTTCGATCTGGGAAGCGGCTGAGGTTCTGGGAAGAAGAGTTGCAGGCAATGTCCGTTCCGCCATACTCGACAGGTCCCGAGAGTCTATTTGTGGCCTATTACGCCTCAGCCGAGATGGGCTGCCACCTGGCACTTGGCTGGCCCTTGCCTGATAACGTAATTGACTTGTTTGTCGAATTCCGAAATTTGACCAACGGGGCGCCAGTGACCTGTGGCAATGGGCTAATCGGCGCCCTTACCTATTTTGGCCTGGACACAATCACCGCGGTTGAAAAGGCCGAAATGCGAGATCTGGCTATTCGCGGCGGCCCGTATACCCTAGCGGAACGGCAGGCTTTACTCGACTACTGCGAGTCCGACGTTTTTGCCCTGGAGAGGCTCCTGCTGAGAATGGAAGGCAATCTAGACGTACCACGAGCGTTGCTCCGGGGTCGCTATATGAAAGCTGTAGCCCGCATAGAAACGGCCGGCATTCCGATAGACGTTCGGACCTTTGAAGCAATCCGTGACAGCTGGGAGGCAATCCAAGATGCCCTGATCCTTGCGATTGATGCCGACTATCACATTTTCATCGGGCGCACATTCAAGGCGGACCTTTTCAAGAGGTACCTGATCACCCACCGTCTGGCTTGGCCGCAGGATGATAGCGGCAGGCTGCAGCTGGACGAAGATACCTTCCGAGAAATGAGCCGCGTCTATCCTCAGATAAATCCTCTCCGTGAACTCCGAGCAAGCCTATCGCAAATGCGGCTATCGGCACTCGCAGTCGGACCCGATGGCCGAAATAGATGCCTACTTTCACCTTTCAGCGCACGCACCGGCCGAAATCAGCCCAGCAACACCAGACTTATATTTGGACCAGCAGTCTGGCTGCGGAGTCTTATTCAACCCGAGCCAGGATTCTCGATAGCTTATGTTGACTGGGAGCAGCAAGAATTTGGGATAGCCGCCGCCTTGTCCGGGGATCCTGCTATGACAGGGGCATATCAGTCCGGCGATCCTTACCTGACATTCGGGAAGCAGATCAATTTGATACCCGAACATGGCACAAAAGCCACCCATGGACCTGCGCGGGATCTGGCCAAGGCAACCATTCTTGGTACTCAGTACGGCATGGAAGCTGACTCACTGGCGAGGCGGATCCAAAAGTCCCCGGCATTTGCGAGACAGCTTCTTGCTTTCCACCGGGAGGTGTATCGGCGCTTCTGGGAATGGTCCGATGCGTCCATCAACTTTGCCATGCTGCACGGCTACCTCTGTACGGTATTCGGCTGGCGGATCCGCACCGGTGGCGATGTAAATCCTCGTTCCCTACGGAATTTTCCCATGCAAGCAAACGGGGCCGAAATGCTGAGGCTTGCTTGTTGCCTGGCCACGGAAGCCGGAATTCGGGTGTGTGCTCCAGTACATGACGCAATACTTATCGAAGCACCAACAAACCAGATCGAAAAAGCAATGGCGGACACTCAGGACCTGATGGCGAAAGCTAGTCGAGTTGTCCTGGCCGGGTTTGAGCTCAGGACTGAGGCCAAGGTATTTAGTCACCCCAACCATTATGAGGATGAGCGTGGCAAAGCCATGTGGTCCAAAGTATGCCACCTTTTGAATCGGCTAGGCGATTCATTTAATGGAGAGCACATGTGCGCTGGCGCACAGGTACCTGTATCGCCCTGCGACACCCGTATAGGTACATAGATATTTAAAGAGATAGAAACAAAGAGATAAGAAAAGGAATGAATAATCCAATTATTAATCTGGATCGGTACAAGCGGGAACAGGCATCCGATCTGCCATCGATCCGGCTGCGCCCCCGACGCTCAAAGGCGAATGCACCATTCCTTCGGGGACCTATCCCATGGGACTGGCTTGTCAGGGCTGCCTACCTGCCTGGTAAGGCTCTGCACATTTCCCTCGCAGCCTGGTTCTGGGTCGGGATCAGGAAGACAAACGGAATAAGCCTGTCGACCTCCAAGTTGTCCCAGCTGGGAGTTAAGCGACATGCTGCTTATCGTGGCCTGGCCGCCCTGGAAGCGGCTGGGCTGGTTTCGGTGGTGAGAAAGAAGGGGCGGAATCCACTGGTCACGATAATTCAAGGTTCGACCAACCGGCTTGAGTCGATTGGAGGAACGATGATGGACACCCGCAAAAGAAGACAATGGAATCCCGCCCAAATGGATTTGTTTCTAGACCTGGCAATTGAGGGAAAGAAGGATAAGCAGGCGAAGAAACGACGCCGCCGGATACAACAAATAGCGGCAGGCGCCAGCTGCGAGGTCAGTAAATAAAGCGGGTTGGGTATGGATCAGGCAAGTTTGGATCAACCTGGAGCATTAGGCGATGAAATTACCGAATCCGCTAACTGAGCTTCTGGCCGATCCCGGCCTGCCCGGTAGGATCGAGCCAAACGATATCCCCGAGATCCTGGGCAATCTGGAAAGCCTAAAGGCGCGGCTCTACCTTCAGCTGGCCCATCGTGAAAAGGCAGAATCAGACCGGCAGGCACCACTCATCAATGTAGAGGAAGCGGCTGAAATTGTGGGGCTGACGCCTGCATATGTTTCCGATCTTATCCGGCAAAAACGCTTCCCAGCCGTCAGAGTCGGCAAGTATGTCCGGGTGGATCCCAGCGCCATTCCGGCATGGATTGAGAACCATAGAGAAAAGGTTATTGACTCTTATCTATACACTGTGTATAGTAATACCCATGACAGGCGAAGAACTCAGACAAATCCGAAAGCAAATGGGTCTTACACAAGTCGAATTCGCGGCCCTCGTAAGCCTCACGCCAAACACGATAGCGCGACAGGAGAGGGGCGAAGTGGCGATCCGGGAATCGCTGGCGAAGCTGATTCGCCTGCTTGCCAATCAGAACAGCCAAGCCAAAAAGACGCAGGAATCCGAGAGGTGAATCATGGCAACTGTGAAGATGGGAAGCCTTCGTGCGAGAAAGGATCGACCGGGGACCTGGGAAGCAACCTACTGGGTAGGAACCGAAAGACGCCGGGCATCCGCATCGTCCCGTGAGGAATTGACCGAAAAGGTAAACGGTCTCATTGAGGAAGCGAAGGCAGAACCTGACGGGCCTTCAGCCTTCGGACGGGATATTACCCTTTCTGCATATGCCGATTACTGGCTTGAGAGCATCACCGAGAACATCGAGCCGAGAACAATTGAATCCTATAAGCAGCTTCTCAAAGCCCATGTCGAGCCGTTCAAATTGGAAGGCGGCAAAACTTTTGGAAGCCTCAAGCTGAGGAATATCAGGCTGAGGGATGTTAAGGCTCTGATCCTGTCGAAGCGCCAGGACGGCTATTCGAAGGCGACCGTCAGGCTGATCCGCGCTTCCCTATCATCCCTGATGACCGATGCCGTTTCCGATGAACTCATCAGATCGAATCCCGCGCTGGCCTTCTCCGGCCGGAAAGGAAAGACTGCCGACAAGAAAAACCGGGCCGAATGCGAGGAGTCGATCCGTGTCATGGATGAAAACCAATTGAAGGCATTCATCGACGTTGCCCTGGCACGGAATGAAATGGGCGATCTGATCGAACGGCAGTTTGGTGTGTTCTTTGTGTTCCAGGCAAAGACCGGGCTGCGGCCTTCCGAGGCAATCGCACTCGCGCCGCATGATGTTGACCTGCAAAAACAGATTGTCCGGGTGGAGAAGGTTTTCACCTCTGGCAGGGTCCGGCCATATACAAAGACAGGACGGCCAAGGTCGGTGGATCTGTCGGCAGATCTGACCGCCACCCTGAGAATCCACATTGCTTCTCTTCGAGAGAGGGCTTTCAAGAAGGGGGAACCGATGCCGGAGTTACTATTCCCCACTTCGACGGGAACCCACATAGATTGGAACAATGCCGTGGATGCCTTCCATCGAATGAGAATCAAGGCGAAGGCACCTGAGATCCCGCCCTACTGCCTGCGGCATACCTTTTCTTCGATTCTCTTGAAGGCTGGCGCACCCATCACCTACGTTCAGGCCCAGTTGGGGCATACAAGCGCGGCCACCACGTTAAGGTTTTACGGGAAGTTCATACCAGATACCCGGCAGCGATTCGTGGACCGTCTGGACGGGGAAAAGCCAGAGGTTTCTGAGAGCCAATCTCTAGCAGCAGGACAGGCATAAAAATGGCCGAAAAATGGCAAAACTGCCACCAAACACTGCCACCAAGCGGGTTTTTGAGATAGGTGAAAACCGTAAGTCATTGATTCTAAATGGAGCCAACGGCCGGAATCGAACCGGCGACCTACTGATTACGAATTCCTTCTAACTATTCCATCCAAAGAATTTAAGCCATTTTTGCGGGATAATTCGGTCCTATTTCTGCGGCCAAATATCGAAATCCGCAGAAAATCCGCAGAAAAATTCAGGCACATTTTGGCTGATTTCGATGGGCCAATCCCGCCGCAAATTTCGCTGTTCCGATACCGATGCCACTTCCCTGCTGCCTATCCCTGTCAGCAAACAGGACGGTTCATATCCAGGTTCGCACTTACTGAGTTTTAACGAAGGCGCCGATCACCTTCGGGTGATTGCTGCCGGATGACACCACTAATTTGTCCGATGGCTGAATGAGAGAAGGACCCATGAACCGAGGCTACACATTCCTCTGGCGAAAAACCTGGACGAACCCGATCCTCCAGGAGAAGGGAAAGAAATTCTCTCGGCTCGAGGCCTGGCTCTACCTGACGAACGTCCTGGCGGCCGGCGTTGACGATTCTGGCACAGGGCTCCGTCGCGGCGAGTTCCGGGTAAGCGTCCGCCGCCTCGCCGACCTCTGGAGCTGGAGCTCAACCGCGGTCTTCCGTTTCCTTCGCCTGCTCGAGGAAAATCAGATGATTTCCAGGCTGAAACACCAACCGGAACAGTTAGCGGTACAGGAAGCGGAACGCTTTATTGTTTGCAACTATAACACTTACAACCCCGCGGGAAACAACAGGCGAAACACCGACCGTAACGCCCAGCGGAACACTATTAAAGAAGGAATAAAAGAAGGAGTAAATGAAGTAGAAAAAGACACACACGGTCCCGCTGCGCGAGACGCGCCCGTGTCCCCGAAAATTCTTCTCGAAATATACGAGCAACAAAACCAATCGCTGCCCGAGGTGAAGGCACTGACAGCTGAAAGACTGAGAAAGTGCCGGTCAAGGATTGACCAGGCCGTCCGCGACGGATGCCTTGAACAATACCTCGCAGATTTCACAGCGGCAGTCAAAAAAGCTCAGCAAACACCCTTCCTTCGCGGGGAGGGCTCGCGCGGCTGGCGGGCGAGCTTCGACTGGTTCGTTGCGAATCAAGTGAACATCTACGCCGTCCTCGAGGGGAAATACGATGGCCCTGCGGCGGCGCCCAGCAACGGAAACGGAGAGAACCATGCAATCAGTAGCTCGGATTTTGGCTGCGAACCCGGTGGAACTTCAAATCGGAGAACGAGCCGCGGCGATCCCATCTATCGACCGCGGCAATGAGCCCGTGCCTGAATGCCGGCATTGCATGGACAGTGGTTGGCGCCGGGTCGATCTGCCGGGCTGTGCCGGCATGCGGCAGTGCGAATGCGTGGTGGAAAAAGCGCGGAGGCGTGCACTGGCGCTGATCCCAGAACGCTTCCGGGACAGTTCTTTCGAGTCCTTCAAACCGCGCGATCCCAAGCAGCAGAGGGCCCTGTCCCAAATGCGCAAGGATTCCGGCGGCAGCTTTTATCTGACCGGCGCGTATGGCAACGGAAAGACTCACTTGCTCTACGCCCAGTACCGGGAATTGGTGACCGCCGGTCAGGTTCGTTGCCACGTGCGCACGACCCGGGAATTGGTCGAGGAACTACGCCGCGCCGAATTCGACGAGGATTTCGTTTCGCCAGTAATTGCGGCAGCATCCAGGCGAACCCCTTACCACCTGTTCTGGGACGACATCGACAAGCTCAAGCTGACCGACTTCAAAACCGAGGTCCTCTTCGACCTGGTCGACAGCCTCTATCGCCAGAAACACGGCCTTACTGTGACTGGGAACTACTCGATGCGTGACCTCGTTGAACACGAACGCATGCACCCGGCCATCGTCCGCCGCCTGGACGACATGTGCAGGGTCGTTGAGGTTTGATGATGAGGCACGACATGCAACCGGGCGATCGCGTAATCTGGCTCCGCTCTCCAGGGCGGTCATTCCTAACCGGCTGGAGAGTAGCTCAAATACCTGCAATCATCGTCCGAGTATGTCCCCGTCGGGTAAAAATCAAAGTAATGTTGGGTGCTCGAGAAAAGACAGTAAACGTGGATCCCGATAATTTGCTTAATTGTCAAAATCAAGAGTGCGCTGAATGAATAGGAATTTTCAAACAAACATCTTGGAGACAAGAGAAGCGCTCAAGGCATTCTGCGCACGCGCTGGCCAATATTTGCCTTCGTCTCGCTTATCGGCCACAGCGGTATGCCCTCGCGTAAGATGTTCCCCAGGTAGCTGGAACCTGCTTCCAGCAAAAGTTGATAGTGTTCACGATCGATGATGTTCAGAGAAATCAACAGCCGGAATTCGCAATCCCACATTAGTTTGTATGCAACTCGGTGGATTGTATCTCGCACACTTTGGCCCGATTCTTGCAGCACGACCAATACGTCCAGATCTGAATCCGCCTGTTCATCTCCTCGTGCTCGAGAACCATAGAGAACGACCTGGTCTAGATTGCTACCTAAGGCCAATCCGAGTTCATCCCGTAATTTTTCAAGGAGGTCTTCGATGTCCTGTTTCATCGCCTTGGTCTCACTTACAAACGAATCCAGGGTGCAGCTGCGAATTTTGGATGCGTGATGTCGGATACGGCAGTCGCAAACATACTACGGGCCCATGGCGATACTCTGTGAACAGGTATCTGAAGCCGAACTTTAATCGGATGCCAATGAATCCGGTTTTGCCGTCGAATACTCCCAGTTTTAGATTGCGGGCGTGTATTCGGTACAAATGCCCCTGGATACATTTATCAAGGGGAATGTAATCTTCCTCGTTTATGGTTCCAGCATCATCCAGCAGAAATCTTCAGCTTTTTGTCAGTAATCCAGTTGGCATCTGGCACAAGATGAAAGCAAGGAGTTTAATGGCTTGCGAGGGCATAACTCGTGCTCCGGCCACCCCCAGGATTACGCACTAAGATTCCATGCTCTACGAGCGACAGGATGTCACGCAGAGCTGTGTCCTGGGAACACTTGGCGAGTTTGGCATACTTAGAAGTCGTCAGTTTTCCTTCGAAGCCTTCGAGTAAACGGTTCATGATGAGATTCTGACGTTCGTTCAGAGAAATGCCCCGTATTCCCTCCCAGAATCTAGCCTTGGCCAGAACTGCCGCTAGGGTGGTCTGAGCGCCATCAATGGCTCGGTCCAAACAGCTGAGGAACCAAAGCATCCATGGAGTGACATCCATCGTGCCTTTCTGCGTTTGTTCAAGTATGGCGTAATACGCGTTGCGTTCCTGCCTGATCTGCTCCGACATGCTGTAGAAACGCTGCGGGCTTTTTTCAGAGCGCGCGAGAGTCATGTCCGCAATCGCGCGCGCAATGCGGCCATTTCCGTCATCGAACGGGTGGATTGTGACAAACCAGAGGTGCGCGAGACCGGCCTTCAAGACCTCGTCAATGTCCGGCTTTCTGTTAAACCAATCAAAGAAAGCCGACATTTCCTCGTCGAGCCGTGCTGCCGGGACTGCTTCGAAATGGATGTGTTCCTTGCCAATCGGGCCGGAAACGACTTGCATTGGGCCCGCGATATCATCGCGCCAAGCCCCTACACTGATTTTCCTCATGCCGCTGCGCATGGTTGGAAACAAAGCAGCATGCCAGGCAAACAGCCTTTCGTTATCCAGAGGCTGATCGTAGCGCCGGGTGGCATCGAGCATCATTTCGACGATGCCCTCCACGTGGCGATCGGCCGGCTTGAGAGCGCCGATATCCACGCCGAGACGACGCGCAATGGAGGACCGGACTTGTTCCCTGTCAAGCAACTCACCTTCAATCTCGCTGCTCTTGATTATGTCGGCCGTAAGTGTTTGCAGAACAGCCTCTTGACGAAGTTTGAAGCCCAGGGCCTCCATATGGCCGGTTAGCCGGCCTTGCTTGTGACGAACATCGGCCAGAGGATCAGCAAGGCGTTCCCGATCCCACCGGAACTGTGGCCAGTCTTGCAGTTCATGGATGTACAATCTCCGCACCTCCTGCGGTGATTGTAATACTATTCGCCGCAAAGAGCAATATTTTCTACGCATAAATTGCGGTGAATATGTTGGCTATCTCCGCAAATCCCTCGTTCTGTTCGCTCGTGAAAGATCCCGGGACACAGACAATTTGGTCCCAAGATTTCTTCCGAGATCTTAACCAACGAATCGTTTCTGTGTAGAGTTGACCTCGGATGCGGTTCGGACACACACCTGATCCGGATCGGATGGTAAGGTCAGAAGGGAGGGCATGGTGACGAGCAGCGCTAAGGTTGCTCTTCGGATAGAGCAGCAGATCAACGCACTTTCAAAGGATTTCGCCGGTTGCCTTGAGTTCTTCGATAGGGCGGATCTATTTGTAGTTGATTTATGAACGCGGGTATTAGTTCGTCCACGGAACAGATGTCGACGCCTTCCTGCTGGTTTTCAGGTGCCGCAGGACGAGCGCCGTACGGGTGAATAAGAAAGTATCAGGAATCTGACTTTCGCTGCAGCTAGTGTGACAATAAATTTCCAGGATTCAAAGTGTCAGTAATTTCACTTTGACGGACCAATATATCATTTCGATTCCGAGCGAGAGCTGAAGAATACTGAACACAGCACCCAGAATCCGCAGAAATGCCTCTCCCATCAGACGGGATAACGGAAGCGCAAACAACATCGCCAGAACATTGACCGCCATAACCCCCGCAGAGAGCCCGATGATCGCCATTTGGGCGCGGAAGTCTATGAAATAAGCGCTGAAAAGGATTACGACACCGAATGCGTACGGGGGGACAATTGTCGGAAATGCAAACGCGACCGGTGAAGGAAGGCCTCGCTGGGTTGATGATGGAGTCGCCATCGGTCCCATCGAAATCATGGGTTGAAGTGAAACCAACAGCAACACCAAACCCGCGCCTCCGCCGAGCGCCTCTCTTGAAACGCGCCAGGAACTCATCATGGCATGGCCGGCCAGGACGGCGACCGCAAGCCCCAATATGGCATACAGGCCGGAGCTTATCGCCAGTTTCCGGCGCGATGGCGCATCGGCCGCCCCTGTAAGGGCCGCAAAGAGCGGAATTAACTTAATGGGCCCTGCCATGGAAAACAGAAGAACAAACAAAATTGATAGAGGCAGATCTACTTGAGGGGTCATTCGCTGCTCCTGTTCCTAAAGGACATCCTGACTGTTTTGTCCTGAAATGGATTGACACTTGTGAAGAAGGCAAATGGAGGGCAGGACATTCAAGATTCCTTGTTGGAGATTCGATAACACGGTCAAACGCCGAATAGGTGTAAAAGACGAGCCCAGGGTTTACTCCTCGGGCTCTTCTGTGCCACCCCTCTGGGGTTTGTGTTTATTCTAAGGGCAAAAACTAAACATCAGAATCCACCTGAAAAGTGTCACATGGAAATCAGGACGTGACCGCTAGAACTCTCGCCTGTGGTCTATTTCCCGGCGGATGCTTTCACCTTGTGGCATGTCATGCAGGTACTGACCGAGTAGGTGCGATGGCTCGGGGACAAGCTGCCATCGGAGGGATTATGACATTCCACACAATTGGACATGCCTTCTTCGATGGAGTGTGAAATTGCGGGCAGGAACGGTTTCTGCGGATTTTCCGCAGAAGCTGCGGCCGGCCGGTCTGCCACCTGCACTGTAAGGGCAAACAGGCACCCGGCGATAATCAAAAAACCAGCCACGATACTGACCATTGCTGATATTACCCTATGGTTCATGACCGCCTCCTTAAACCATGTCAAATCGTTCAGTGTGAATGTTTTCAAATGGGACGTTCAGTTCGGGCAATATCCTTTCCATCGCGTCCATCATCGGGGTGGGGCCGCAAATGAAGTACTGCCATCTCTTGAACTGTTTCGGCGGCAGGTATTTCCGCAGCATGCCGGCTGAAATCCGGCCGGTCTCCCCCTCCCACCCCTTGTGAGGTCGCTCCAGCACGTATACCACCTTCAGGTTCATTTTTGACTGCAGATCCAGCAGCTCATCTCGATAGGTGATGTCTTCCAACGTAGCCGCGCCGTAAAACAGAATTACCGGCCGCACGTCGCCCCGTTCCGCCATTGTGTCGGTAATGGAGCGCAAAGGTGTAATTCCGACTCCGCCGGCAAGGAAGACGTAGCCCGGCCCCTGTTCGCGATCCAAAGTAAAAACCCCGTAAGGACCGTCTATCCACATCTTCCGCCCGGGTTCAATCGTAGGAACAACACCGGAGGACCAGTCGCCGAGAGCCTTCACGGTGAATGCAATTTCGCCGGTCTCCGCAGCCACGTCCCCGTTGGAGGAGAAGGAAATTGGATGCTGCTCGAAACTGAACGGCGAAGAACCGGTGTTCAGCCAGGCGAATTGCCCTGCTTCGAATCCGAATCCTTTGTGGCCGATTGGGGCCAGTCGAATGGTCCTGGCGTTTCCGAGTTCGACCCGGTTTTCAACCACGCGCCATGGTTTATTCCAGAGCATCATGGGTTTGACCAGGCGATAATAGAGCAGGAATCCGATCAGGAGCAGGATGTAGAGGCACCAGAGCAGGCGCATGGGCAGGGACTGGGCGAAACGCCCCACCGCGACTATGTGAAACGCCGCCATCACGATCACCGCGATATACAGTACACCATGGGTAAATTGCCAAACCTCGTAAGGGATTTTGAGACGCTTTCGGAAAATCGAAAGAGCAATCAGGAGAAGCACGGCACAGAAGGCGAGGGTACCCAGGTAGACGCTCCAGGGCACGCTCTGGACCGGCAGGATTATCCTCCATGGGTAGCCCACGATCACGAGCAGAACCGGGTGAGCCAACACCATCAGAAGCGCGGCAAATGCGATTTCCTTATGGAATTGCTGCAGTGCATCCAGTCCGAATGCCATCGCCGCCCGTTTGGCGCGGGCAATCAGGCCCAATTCCATGACCATGATGGCATACCCGAGGTACGCCAGACCGGCCGAGAAATTCAATAGAAAGGATCCCGGACGGCTCATCGGCCGGAAAATGCTGCCGATCAGCAAGGGAAACAAAACCAGGAAAAGATAGAGCCCAAACCAAAAAGCACCGCGAAAGATTTGTTGCATGAAGGTAGCTCCTCGCAATGGATGCTTTGAATAGCATCGCCCCAGCCAGGCCCGCCACTATCAGTTTGTATAGTAGTGCCCGAATGCCGATCCCTGCATCATTGGGAAGCTGTGTGCACTCCGGCATTTGCCAGACAGAAAGTATTCCCGAGGAAGACCGCGTGACCACCACCCTGAAAGCTCTATTGGGATTTTGCGGGATCTGCTTCATTGTTATCCCGGCTCAAGCCCGTACTCAAGACGCCTACATTCGGGAGTCCGGGCCCGAGCTCCTGACTTATGAAGAGATCCTGTCGCTGAGCCCCAACCACACCCCGGCGGGAAGCGCCGAAGCCAAACTGAAGAAGCTGCTCAGCACGCCATTTATAAACAACAGGGCTTTTTATGCGGGGACCAAGCCTCACCGGCCCGAGGCGGAGAATCTTGGACCGATCGTCCGGGTGGTGTTCTGGAATATCGAGCGCGGCCTGCATCTTGAGGAAATCAAGCTGGCGGCCTCGGACAAAGAGGCTTTCCTGCAGCGTGTACAGTCGCAGAAAACTAAACTGTCCTCCGATGTCGGCGAAGCCCCATCCAAACGCGAAATCGACTTCGAGCAGCTCGACAGGGAAATTTCCTCGCTGCAGAAAGCCGATATCCTGGTCCTTAATGAAGTGGATTGGGGGATGAAGCGGACCGATTATCGGATAGTCATCCGCGAACTGGCAGAAGCGCTACGGATGAACTGGGCATACGGGCTCGAGTTCCTGGAAGTCGATCCCATGGTCATCGGATCCGAAAAGTTCGAAGAGGCAGCCGACGCTAAGGAGCGCGAAGATCTCCTAAACGCCATTAAGGTGGACCCGCAGAAACTCAAATCCATGCATGGCACCGCGGTGTTGTCCAGGTATCCCATTCGCTCCGCCGTCCTCAGGCAGTTTCAGCATCAGCCCTACGACTGGTTTGCGGCTGAGCTCTCGATACCGGTCGTGGAGAAAGGGAAAAGATTCGCCTCCCGGTTCCTCGGGGAAAAAATGGGTCGTGAGGTCCGGCGCGGCGGCAGGAGCCAGATGATTGTCAGCCTGGACGTCCCAGATGCGCCCGGAGGAGAGGTGACGATCGTAGCCACGCATCTGGAAAACCGCGCGGATCCCAAGAGTCGCAGGCTGCAAATGCTGGAGGTTCTGGAAGAGATTCGCGATGCCTCCGGTCCAATCGTGATTGCAGGTGACATGAATACCACTCTCTCCCACGGCCTGCCGCGCTCGATCGTCAAATCGGCTGTCGATAAGCTGGGCCGGCCTGAAGAATGGGCGAAGAAGGCGATAAAATACGGCACCGGCTTTGGCCTGGCATTCGATGTTTTCGCCATGGGCTTCCGGTCGGTGCAGTTTCAAAACGATCCGACTGCCCCGGGAATTCCTTTTATCGCCCCGAACCGGGAGCAGGAGATGTTCAAGAAGATGGAGGAATTCCGGTTCAATGACGGTACTGCCATCGATTTCCGGGGCACGGAATCGGCGACCTTTGACGGCAAGTCGGGCACACTTGCCGACTCCAATTCCCGCGGGGGCAAAGGATTCCACCCCACTTTCCAATTTGAACGCAACATTGGACCGAAGGGCCGGTTCAAACTGGATTGGATATTCGTTAAATCGTCGCTGAAGGAACCCAGGGACCTCAACGGCCCGTTCCGCATGGCGCCTCATTTTCCCCGCACAATGTCAGAACTGAATTATTCGCTGCCCCAGCGGATATCGGACCACAATCCCATTTCGGTGGATTTGCCCCTGAATGAACCCAAGCCCGCGGCAGTACCGGCAGCGCCTGAAATTATGAGAATCACAGCTCCAGAAGAACGAGGTAAAAGATGAAAAAGGCGATTGTTTTCAGCGTTTTTGCTGGGCTTTTGGTGATAAGCCTTTCCACAGATAGCCTGGCCCAGGATGGCACAACTCAGAGCCCGACCGGAGCACAGTCGCACACTCTGAAGCTGAACCGCTTCACGTGCGAACAGTACCTGAAAATTCAAGACATGGAAGAGACGCAGTTCGATGTTTTCGCAGTCTGGCTGCATGGCTATTGGACCGGCCTGAGCAATCCGGGCGATGATTTTGAATTGACTTCCCCGGGAGTGGAAAACTTCGTGAAAAAGCTGAACCAGGCCTGCAAGGCCCAGCCCAAGCTCGAGGTCAAGATTGCGATTGCGGATATGGCAAAGGGAGCAGGGCGGCGCCCGCAAAAGTAATTACTCCCAGATTCGAATTTTGGAGCAGAGCAGAACTGGAGAATCGTCGTGGAGAATAATAACTCCCATCCGGTATCAACGAACCCGGCGGATTTTCGAACCCAGTGGTCTAAATTCCAGGCCTGTTTCGAATCCAACGAAATTCAACTTGCGGCGGAATTGTCGGCATGCCGGGATGAACTGCAGAACCTTCTGGATACGCAGTCGGGAGAACTGAGGGGGCCCGTCTCCCGGATCTCAGCCCGCCCTGCCTGCGCGGAGTATGCGGCTCAGCGCAATGGGGCCGCGGACACCCTGCTTTATCCGGTTGCCGCAAAGCGGCGGAGCAGGGGGGAGATGCACAGGGTCTTCCGGGCCCTTGAAGACTACAGACGCGGACTCCAAGACGCTCTGGCCTATTTCCCCGAATCTGGCGGTGTTCCAAGATACGAAATCGCCAAAGCTTTCGGTGACTTGCCCGGCAGCCGGTTCGCCGCATGGCTCTTGATGTTCAGAAAAGAGCCGAGTTCCGTCCGGGTGCGTGAGGCCGCAATGGCCGCCGTCCACCAGGCTCTGGAGCGCCGCGAAAGACTGGACAGGAAGTTTTTCACCCTGGCCTTGAAAACCGCGCGCATTATGCGGGCGCCGTGGGAAATCGTGCGGAGCAGCCTGGATACAGCCGTTGCGGAAGACGGTTCGGGAGACCTCTGCAGGGGCAAGCGCATCGAAAGGCTGGACGCCAAGCTGCGCACAATAATCCTCGAGGCGGAAAGTTCCCTTGGCGAAAGGCACTCCTGGAGCGCCGGGGCCCCTGCGCGAATTGCCCGGCGAACTCTATGGAACCTTGCGCTGCGGCGCCGCGAGGCCGATAAGGCGGAGTTTGGGGTTGCTGCCCACCTTTCGCGCTGGTCTGCGGTTTTAAGAACGCTTGACGCGGAAGAGCAGCTCGACTACTCCCTGGAAAAATTCGAGCGGGAGATTCTGAACCTGGCCGCCCGGACGATCCATAGTCTGGAAGAAGAGCTTCATGGCCTCCTTGCCGATATGGATTGGGCCATAGAACGCCTGAACCGGCCTGCGCCGGCATTGATAAATGACGATTTCCCGGTTCCGAAAACGGACATCGTCCCGGCGGCAAACCGGCTGGCTGAATTTGAGGGTGCCGCCAGGATCCTGCTGGAGGAGCTGCCCGAAAGCTGCGAGATTGTGCCGCGGCCGGCATCCGGAAGCCACCAGGCAACGCGAAACCTTCAGCCCCGGAAAATGTTTCAATCCACCTATGCCCGCGTCGGCAGGGAACAGTTGCGCAGGCTGTTCGAAAGGGCGGCCGAGCGCCATGCGCGGCTGTTCCAGGAAATTGAGAGGGCGCGCGAAGTCGTGGCGTTTTCCCGAGAAAGCGTCGAATCGGCAAACCTGAGCCTCGAGGCCGCCTGCGAAGCGGCCAGGAATGCACGGATGATCCTGCAGTTCCAGCGCGAGCGGCTGCATGTCCGGGAAATCCCGTCACCGGAACTGGCCTCGGCGCTCGCAAGGGTCTTTAACGAAAACCGGCTGATTCTAGGCCAGCGGCGCATGAGCACTGCAGCCTACCTCGCGCAGTATGGAATTCGACGCACATGGAATTTTCTTCTGGCGGCGGCCGGAGAATCGCTGCGCTCATCGGCCGATGTGGCCGGCCAAACGCTTAAAAAACGCGGCAACCAGTTCCTGATTTCCATTGGCTGGAAAGAAAAGCCGACTGCTGGGGCGCTCGAGGTCATCACACGCCCTTATCTGCCGGCCGAGATCACCATCGATCTGAGTTCGAAAGAGCTCCCGGAAATCTACCGCTACCTCTTTCGCTTCGAGCCGATCCAGGACGCGCGATTCCTGGTTGGACGCGAGCAGGAAATGGCGGCGATTGAAGAAGTCCGGGATTTATGGCTGGCCAATCGCCCCGCCGCCGTTCTGCTGGCCGGTCCGCGCGGCAGCGGAAAGACCAGCCTTATCAATTGCGTGCTGAAGCAGGCGCTGAGCGGCCTTGAAACCGTTCGGGGCGAGTTCGGCCGGAGAATCACGTCGAAATCCGAGATGCGCGGTTTTTTGGCCTCGCTGCTCGACTGTGACGACGGCGACGGTCTTGAGCGTACTCTTCTGGATCGCCGCCGCTTGATCGTAATCGAGGAGCTCGAACGGTGTTACTTGAGAAAGATCGGGGGTTACGGCGCTATCCGCGAGCTTCAGAGAATCATAGCCGGCACCTGCACCCGGACCCTGTGGGTGATTGCAGTCAATGATGTCGCATTCCAGTTCCTTGACGCCAGCGTATCGCTCGGCCGGACTTTTTCTCACAGAATCAATGCCGGAACCGCAACACCGGATAATCTTCGCAATGCAATCATGCTGCGACACAATCTTTCCGGGCTCAGGCTGCAGTTCCCCCCCGTTCCGGTCAACGGAAGAAAATCCAGAAAACCTTCCCAGCATGCGCTGGAAAAATCCAGCCCCGCGGAATATTTCTTTGCCCGGCTGGCAAAAGAATCGGGAGGGGCCTTTCGGGCTGCCTTTGAGCTGTGGCTCGGGCACATCGATTGTGCCCATGCCGGCACCATGTATATGAAATCAATGGATGAGGCGGACCTGTCTCACGTCATCGAAGGATTGTCGCAGGACGAAATTTTCACCCTGGCCGCGGGTCTGCAGCACGGAAGCCTGACCGTAGACGAGCATTCCCGCATCTTCCAGAAAAGACCGTGTGACAGCCGCACGATAGTGGATTCCCTGCATTCGAGGGAGATCCTTGAACTGGACCCGGGCCGTGATGGCTTCAGGATAAGGCCGGAGGCCAGCCGCGTTGTCCGCGAGACGCTTTACAAGAGAAACCTCATCAGCTGGTGAGGGATGGGAGACAGGGTATGAACGGCATATTATCCGACGCTGTTATGGAAACATTTCATCTGTCCTCGCCGCTCTTTCTGCCAATTGTTATTGAGACGCCGCATGACTTTTTCTCGGGGATTTCGGCGGGAAAGATGCTCCTGGCGGCTTTTACCCTGTTCCTCACATGGCTGGCAGTGCGCTTCAGCAAAATGCTCGTGCTTTCCTTCGCTCAGAGGAATGTGCGGGCGCGCCTGTCCATCAGCATTCTGCCCCCGGTACTGCGCTTTGTTCTTTGGACGATCGGGATCTACCTTGCCCTGGCTGTTTTCTCCCCGTCCCCCAACGCCCTGCTGGCAGCCGTCACATCCATCGGGCTGGCCATCGGGTTGGGCGCCCAGGATTTGATCAAAAGCCTGATCGGCGGATTGGTGATCCTGGCGGACCGCCCCTACCAGTTGGGCGACCGGGTAAAAATCGGGGAAGCCTACGGGGAGATCGACCATATCGGGCTCCGCAGCACAAAGCTGACCACTCCCGACGACACCCGGGTGACTATTCCCAACAGCGAACTGTTGAGCGCCAAGGCCTGGAACGCCAACTCCGGCCAGCCCGATTGCCAGGTCGTCACGGAGCTGTTTCTGCCCCACGATGCGGACCCCGAAATCGCTTCCGAAATCTGTTATGAATCTGCTTACAGTTCTCCGTATCTTTTGCTAACCAAACCCATTGTTGTGCTGCTGGTGGACCGTTTCACTAAAGCGCCGTTCCTCCAGGTCAAGGTCAAAGCCTATGTTTACGACCACAGGATGGAAGCCAAGTTCCAGAGCGACATCACCATGAGGGCTAAGCGGGAGTTTTTGAACCGGGGGATGTACCAGCACACATGCAGTGCTGCATTTCTGATGGAAAAAAGCCGACATCAGGATTGATTCAAAGGATCCTATTCAGCACGGCCGGGAACTCAGTCATTCTGCCCACAATCCACACCAGCGCCATCGGGCCTGCGGTCTCCAAGCTTATCCAAAGCATCCATAGCCGATAAATGGAGGTCGCTCTTGACTTTGGAAACGCGTCCGATCACAGTCCAGAAGCGAACCAGAAACAACATCCTGCCCCTGGCAACTCCTTCAAAAAGGATATTCAGGGGTGGGGATGCCACCACATCAGGGTGGTTCTCTGCTACCCTTTGCAGGGCTGCCATTACTTCTTCGGGATGATGCTGCCTCAGCAGGCTCACCTGGATCTCGCCGCGCCGCAGCCGGTCCGTGAGCGACCAATTGACAAAAGACCTGGTTATCAGATCCGAATTGGGAACTATGACTTCAGCCCCGTCTTCGGTGCGGATATTGCTGGATCTGAATCCGATGGAGGTCACCTTGCCCAGGAGGTTCCCGACTTCGACCATATCCCCCACCTGCATCGGCCTCTCGATCGACAAGATGATGCCTGAAACGAAATTGCTGACCAGATTCTGAAGCCCAAAGCCGAGACCTACGCCGAACGCGCCAGTCAATAGCGTCATTCGGCCCAGGTCGATTCCTGCCGCGCCCATCGCCAGGAACAAACCAAGGATCGTGAGAGTGTAATGGACCAGGCGCGAAGCGGATTGCGCAACGCCCTGAGATATTCCCGTCCTGGGGAGCAATTCCTCCTGGAGCAGCGTGCGGATCATCCTCGCAACCAGGCTGCTGACGGCCAGGACGAGGGCGAATAGCACCACATCCTTCAGGCTAATGGTCAGCGCCCCAATGCTCCAGCTGTGATTCAAGACCGATTTCATCCCCGCGAATGCTTCTTCGGAAATCTGGTAGGCCAGCAGTGCCGAGACAATCCACAAAGTCCATGCAATCAAGGCGAGCACCTTGCGAAAGCTTCGGAGGATCGAGGTGCGGCGCAGATTTATCAGGTGAGATTTCTGCGCAAAATGGGTCGATGTAGCGGCCGAAAGAACACTAGCAACACTCAGATACATCAGAAAAACTGTCACCCCGGAATAGACTGTCCGGACAGTACCGGTCGTCAGTATGTCTGCGAGCTGAGTACTCCCGAACGTGTCTGAAAGCAGCGAGGCCCCGAGCAACACCATTCCGATCCGCGACATGAACATCACGGTCGTCCAGTCCTGTTCCTGGATAATCCGGCCGATCATCCCGCCGCGGCGAAGAAGCCACGCCATGGTCGACAGCGTGATCAGTGTGAGGAGGGTAACTATAAGTCTTCTTAACAATGTTCCTGCCGCCACTTGGCTGCTGAGGACATCCAGGACATAGAGGCCGCAGAGTCCAATGATCGAGCGCTGGAATGCTCCTTCAAAGACATGTCTTGAGAGCCGCGCCAGCGGAAAAACCATGAGAAGCTGAGAAATCCTTAGGATTTCGGGTGAAACCTTGGGGAAAAACACGGCGAATATCGAAAGCGACAGAAAAATCGCCAGAGCAGCTGGAGATAGGAGCAAGTCCGGCTCGAGGTTGCCGGGATTCGAATTCGGCGCTATGCCGGCATACGGCCGAAGTCTCATTACAAGCGCAATCGCGATTATTACGAATAGAAGATAGATCAGCAGATTATTTCTGAAGGTGAAATAAAAGTCCGCCAGGCGGGAACGCAGGGTCGACACCGCATTCTGGGCCTGGCCGCGGAGGGACGAGTAATTGGCGGTCTGAAATACGGACCAGATCGGAGGGGCATCGATGACCAGGATGCGCCCGCGCAGATCCTCCCTGGCGGAATCAATCATTTGGAGAGACTCATCGATCTGTTTCCGCCGCTCCACGATCTTGACCTGCAGATCCACGAATGATTCCTGCAGGGACCGCACCGCGGCAGAAACGGAACTGGCTGATACCTGCACTTTTTCGATCCGCTGCGCCACGCCCTCAGGTAATCCGAGTTCTTCAGGCGATTTGCCAGACAAAGTCCAGGATTCCTCGATCTGGCGAAGCTGCTGCTGGTTCTCGGCAAAGCCTTGAACCAGCCTTTCGACCGAGCCGTTTAGAGTTTCCCACTGCGCCAGATCCCGCAGCCAGCTGGTTCGCGTCTCCATCAGGAGCTGTGTGGATCTGGTGTCCCGGACCATCAGGGCCGTCCGGCTGCGGGCCTCCTCGATCTTATCCCCCAATGCCTGTACCGACTTACCCAGGATCGCGAGTTCCGGCGCCTGGGTTTTAAGACGGATTGCCTCAATGAGGCTCAGGGATTCCTCGGCACGGGGGACGATTTCGGTCAGAGAAACGTCCTTCCCCCCAAGATTTATACTGTCAGGGGGAAGCGAAGCGGCAGGCGGATGCTGCACATGAGCCTGGGTTTCATGCTTAACGGGGGGCCTCGCAGGCGCGGCCGAAGGAGTTTTTCGCTCCTGTCCCGCGGCAAATATCAATCCAGCCAACACAAATCCCGTCGCGAGACAGGCTCTACTGAGCCCTGACAGCATTCTGAGCCTTCGCACTTTCGCGAAAGATAGCTCTTTACTCCATCCGGTCATACTTCAATCACCTATCTGATGATGTATGGGTTATTTAAGGACTCTTTGCCGCAAATGCTGGAACCGCATGATAGGCAATACTAGCCATAAGACTGCACCGGTAATACTAGGCATTTGAATAGTGCAGGCGGAAAACTTCCGGAGCTGGCGGCTGAAGCCGGGGAGGCCGGTCGCCGCCAGCCCGTGCTTGCTTCCCTGTCATTGATTATTACTGAGGATAGTGGGGAAAACTTCCTGGTACTGATATCTTCGATTTGATTATACGCAGCGAAGCCATTCGTTGTACATCCGTTGATCCAAAGGCTATTCCCAAAGCGGCGTTCTGCCGCCGCAGTCCAAAGCACCTCCGGTGCAGCAAAGGTGCCGCGCAGCGGCTTTGCGGCGCCCCGGCGCCGCTTTTCGGCGAATGTCCCTCGATCATGCGCAGGCCTATGCGACCGACATGATCCTGACGGAAGGGTTGAAATACGCTACCAGACGGAAAAGGCCCGATGGATCTGACTCCACCTCCCTCCCGTGAGGATTATGTCGGTCGCATAGGCCTGAAGCCCGGATGCACATGAAAGCGAAGGTCCAATTCCTTGATTTGGACAAGACCGGGTTTGCTTAAATGGCGACCCTGCCATTCTCCGGCAGGTTGAATGGAGCGCTCTCAACCGGGACAATAACCTCGAGGGTCATTCCCCGTCCCGGAGAAGATCGAACCTCCATTTTGCCGCCGAGCATGCTGACTCTTTCCCGAATGCTGATCAGCCCCAATCCTTTGGATTTCTCTGCCTGGCCGGGATCCAGCCCCTTACCGTCATCAAAGATCACCAGCCTGACAATCTCCGGTTCATCAGTCAGAGTTACCGTGGCCGAACGCGCTTCGCTGTGCCTGGCGATGTTGCGCAGCGCCTCCTGGGAAATCCGGTACAGGATCAGTTCGGTCTGTTCTTTCAGGGGCAATCTTCCCGGCGGTCCGGCAAAAGTAAGGGCGATCGGGTTCTGCTCCGAAAAATCGCGGCACAGGCTGTGCAGGGCTGCCGACAATCCAAGGTGGTGGACCTTCCCGGAATGCAGGTCGTACGTCACCCGCTGAAGATCCACCGCCAGTTCGTGAACCATGTGCCATGCCTGATCGAGTTTGGATTTTGCCACTGAGAGATGTGCAGGATCCTGAAGCCGGAGGGTATCAAGAGTGACGGACAGTATCGCCAGGCGCTGGCCGAAATCATCGTGTAGTTCGCGGGCGATGCGGGCTCGGTCCTGTTCCTGCCATTGAACCAGCCGCGCGGCGGATTCGCGGCGGATCATTTCCATCTCGTGGCGGTGAGTCACATCGGCGGCGATGCCAAGGATGCGAACAAGGACGCCCTCGCTGTCGAATTGGCCTCGCCCGCTTTCCTCTATCCAGATGTTCCTGCCATCCGGCCGGGTAAATTTATAGCCCCGTTGAAATGAATTGCAGTCCGGCCTCAGGGAATTGCGCAGGTCCTGCAACTGCGCATGATTTTCCGGCTGAATGCCGGCGTAAAAGGATTGTCCCGACTCGATGATCTTCTCCCGGGAAATGCCGAGGATTTCCAAGCAGTTGATGGATCGGGTGATGAAATCCGTATCCATGTTCCAGCTGAAAGCGAACATGCGGCCGGCCTGCAAAGCCATCCGGAGTCGAGCCTCGCTTTCCAGGACTATTTCTTCCAGGCTCGATTCCCGCCCTCTCCCGGATGGAGAGTTTTTCGTTTTCGTATTCGGTTTTGGGCGCTTCATGCTCAGCCTGCCAGAGGTTTAAACAAAGCATGATTGTGCAGCCTTCTTCGAGATGGATCAACGATTTTTAGGAAACCGCCCGGCTGCCTGACGGGATTTGAAAATGATTGTGCATGTTGGTTCAGATTTCCCGCTACTGGCGCTCGATCTCAATCTGTTCCCGCAGCCATGCACAGGCCGGCTCGAGCTGCCGGAAACAGCGGGCGGAATGACCGATGTTAGCGGCGATATCTTCGTAGAAAGGTCCCAGCGATTCGAAATCCTCCGGCAACACCAGGGCGAAAGGGATCCCGCGGGGCAGGTTGGCGTGTTTTTTTTGGTTGTAAAAACGGTCATAAAGCTCGGTGGCATCCGTGCGCTGGATATTGACCCGAAAATCAATGACAACCCCTCGAGGCATTGTCTCCTGGATCAGGTTCTTCAACTGGATGGCTATGCTGAGGTTTTCTTCGCGAACCGCGTCCCGGATCTCAACAACCAGCAGAGGACCATCCTGCCGATTGTTCATTGTATAAGCCACAAAATGACCTCATTCCTGTTTTATTGGAAAAACCCGAATCTTTTGCCGAAAGTATAGTGATCCGGGGACCAAATAGCCATTTAAATCCATTGGCTATAAATCATTTAAAAATAAAATGATCAAGGTTTTTTCGTGGTTTTTTTGCAGCAGATTCGCAGTCTGGCGGAACAGGGCACTAGCAAATGGTATAGGTGTACGGGTCCCTCCCGCTGTGTTACATAATTTGCGAAGTTTTCGCGGTCTTGGGGAGTTTGAACTTAAAAATGGCACGGATATTTTCGTTTTTGGCATTTATCGGACTGCTGGCCTCCGGGTCGGCTGCCGCTCAAACCCAAAGTGTCGGACGGCCGAAAATTGGACTGGCACTGGAAGGGGGAAGCGCGCTCGGTTTTGCCCATATCGGCGTGCTGGAATGGCTTGAAGCCAACCGTGTCCCGGTAGACTATATCGCGGGAACAAGCATGGGGGGCCTGGTCGGGGGGCTCTATGCCAGCGGTATGGGAACCGGCGAACTGCGCGACGTCATCCGGCAGGTCGATTGGGACGCCACGCTGGCCGGAGAACTCCCTTTTCAGCAGCTTTCCTACCGGCGGAAGCAAGACAGGCTGCAATACCCGAACCGGTTATCCATGGGGCTGAAAGATGGGCTTCAGCTGCCCGGCGGATTGAATGGCGGGCATAACATTGATCTGCTCCTCAGCCGTCTGACCCTGCCCTACACCGCCCTGAATAGTTTCGACACACTGCCGACACCATTCCGCTGTGTCGCAGTCGACATGATAAGCGGCAAAGAAGTTGTTTTTGACCATGGGTCGCTGGCCGATGCTCTGCGCGCCACTATGTCGCTGCCCGGAATTTTTGTGCCTGCCCGGCAGGGGGATCGCTACTTTGCCGATGGCGGAATTCTCAACAACATCCCCGCCGATGTCGCCAGGAAGCTTGGAGCAGAAATCGTAATAGGAGTGCATTTAGCCACGAAGCCCCCGGACCCCAAGAGTATCCGGAACGTCGTTGGAGTGATGGGAAGGACGATCGGGATTATCATCAGCAGCAATGAACTGCGCAGCCTTCAGCTGGCGGATATCGTAATCACCGTCGATCTCCAGGATTATTCCGGGATGGATTTCCCCAAGGGAATGGAGATCGCCGACAAGGGGCATGCGGCCGCGGCAATGAAATCCGGGGTGCTGTCGCGTCTATCCGTATCCGAGGATTCGTGGCGCGTAATTCAGAACGGCCGGAAGCTCCGCCGCCTTTCCAGTCCGTCGAAGATCGATTTCATCACAATCTCCGGTGCGCAGCCGGAAGAAGCCCAATCCATACAGGCGTCCGTTGAAAAAGTTGTGCTCGACAAGCCTCTGAATACAGGAGAGTTGGAAAGTCGGCTGACCGAGATCGCCGGCGGCGGACGCTACGAGAGTCTATCCTATCAGCTGATCCGAAAGGATGGGGCAGCAGGACTGGAGTTGAAGGCGAGGGAGAAGGATTATGGCCCACCGTTTTTTCAGCCGGCGATCGAGGTCGACGGACGGGATCAAAGCGATGTCGGTTTCGTCTTCAACGGGCGACTGACTTTTATGGATTTAGGATCCCACGGCTCGGAACTGCGTACAGACCTATCGTTCGGATCCCGATACGCGATTGCTATGGAATACTTCCGTCCTTTTGGACCGGCCCACCGCTATTTTCTCGCGCCTCGAGCCCAGGCTGAAACAGGTAGCTTTAATGTCTATGGCAGTGAATCCAAGGTCGCCGAATACAGATTGCGTGAATATTTGGTCGGCGGCGATGCAGGGATTCTTCTTGGACAAAAGGCTGAAATCCGGGCAGGATATGCCACAGGCCGCTTTTCGGGGCGGCTAAGAACCGGATCCGCTGTTTTCCCGGATTTTGGAATCAGGAGCGATGCCGCGACCATTGCCTTCGATTACCTGGGCCATGATCGCGAGGTAGGCCCCCATAGCGGGAGCAGGATCCGAGGCACAGTGAACTATTACCCCGCCTTTTCAAACACACCGGGATTTTACCAGGCGTTTGCCGGGATATCGGCCGCGGCACCGCTGAATCCCAGTCGTTCCATCATCTATGGCGCAGCTGGAGGAACTTCTTTCGGAGAAAAGCACACTGGGCTCCGGGGTTTTACATTGGGGGGGCCTTTCCGTCTGGGCGCCTATGGAGCGAATGAGCTGATAGGGCACAGCTTCTACCTCGGAACTCTGGGGCTCCAGCAGGACATCATGAAGCTTCCCCCGTTGCTGGGAGACCGCGTTTTTGTGACCGGGCTTATCCAGGCTGGAAGAGTGCTTGGAGCGTTGGGAGATCACGGAATGGCTGGAAGCGCCACTGGCGTCCTCGTCCTTCAGACACTGGTTGGCCCGTTATACATCGGCGGCAGCTTAGGGGACCGCGGCCACCGGCGGTGGTTCTTCGGTATTGGCAGGATATATTGACGACTGCTTCAAAGGGCGTCAAAGTATAAATGCGTTCAAGGAAGCCGGCTAACAGACCTGACTATCTTTTAGGGCGGGAGAAGAGATGATGCAGCCTGGCAAACGTCCCAGAATACTCATTGCAGATGACCACAAGTTCGTGGCTGAGGCGGCACGGAATGTGCTGGAGCCGGAGTTTGAAGTGGTCGGAATTGTCGAAAACGGCCGTGAATTGATAGAAGAGGCCCAGCGGCTCCTGCCCGATGCGGTCATCGTCGATATCGCCATGCCCCTGCTGAACGGGCTTGAGGCCGGACAGCGGATCAAGAGCACCATAAAGAAGATCAAGATCCTCTACCTGAGCATGAACCTGGATATCGATATCGCCGCCGAGTCTTTCCGACGCGGCGCCTCAGGGTATCTTCCCAAAACGGCTACAATTTCGGAACTGCCGACGGCTCTCAGGGATGTCCTGAAGGGCCATTTTTATATTTCGCCGCTCATTACCCGCGACAAGGTCAGCTTTTTTATCAATGTCAAAACTTCCCCCTCAAAGAGTTCCGACCTTACCGGGCGCCAGCGGGAGGTGCTTCAACTGCTGGCGGAAGGCAGGACCATGAAAGAAGTGGCGGATGACCTCAAACTCAAGAGGTGCACCGTCGCATATCACAAATATCGGATCATGAAGACCCTGGGCGCCAAGAATAATGCGGAGCTGGTCCAGTACGCCGTCCGGAAACACTTGCTATTTTCCCGCTATTGAAATTGCCGCGGACGCTATCCCGACTATCACTATAACTAGTTCAATCGTTTTCTCGAATCTGCGATTTTTTTAGCGAGAGCGGTATCGATTCCGCTGATTTCGTCTGCCGGGATTCGAAGTTCATTTCTGCGCAGGCACTATCGGATCGCATCACAGATTTCAATCCATTCAAGAATCAGGAGGTGCAGATGAAACCGAAAAGTTGGCTTTGGGCTCTCCTGCTGACGCTGGCGGTTGCGGGTGCGACTGCGGAAGCCAAAGCAGGAAATCCCGGCCAAAAAGCCAAGGCCGCAGAAGCCGCCCAGGCTGAAAAGCCGGACATGGACGAAGAGGCGGTTCAGGCGTTGAAAGCCGTGGGAGACTGGCTGGAGAAGGCAAATCAGTTCTCGGTCAAGGTAGACGTCGAAACCGATGAGGTGTATGCCGGTGAGACAAAGGTACAGAAATCCTACACAATGGAAATGCGGGTTCAGAAGCCGACAGGTTTCCGGGTCATGGTAAAGGGAGCGAGCGGCCTGCGCGACTATGCGTTTAACGGCAAGGAATTCGCGCTCTACTACAAAAACCGCAACATTTTGGCCAGCGTTCCCGTTTCGGGTACCAACGAAGATGCGATTGCCTTTGCCGCGGAAAAATTGGACATCGTTATTCCTCTGGCAGACATAATCCTGGGATCGAAAGCCTATTCGATCTCAGAAATGCGGTCCGTGATTTATGTCGGCAAAGCGGAGATCGGCGGTTCGGAATGCCACCATATATTGGCACTCATGGATGATGTCGACCTTCAGCTCTGGATCGACGCCGGGCAGGAGTCTGCCATCCGAAAGTACCTGGTCAACTACAAGAATCTTCCCGGGAAGCCCCAGTACAGTGCGACTTTCCAGCGCTGGGAGACTAAAACCCCTGTTGACGGCGGCTCATTGAAAACCAATGCGCCCCAGGATGCTGTCAAAGCGGCCTTCCGCGAGAAAGGAAAATAAGCATGATAAAAAGATCCTTTCAGGCATTTCTGGCATTCTTCCTGGCCGGCGGCATATTTGTCCAGGCAGCCGATCCGATCCGCGTCGGCGGATCGATAAGATATCGGCCCGTGGCGCCTCGTCCTCCTGCGGTTAGACCTCCTCTAAGGCCGGGCGCCGGACCCGTGATCCGGCACGAGATCCGGCAGGAAATCCGCCGCGAAATCCGCCGGGAACGCCGGAATCGGGCCATTTTCTTTGGTGCCATGGCGGTCCTGGGCACGGTTCTGCGGAGCCTTCCCCAGAATCACACGACCATTGTCGTCAACCAGAAGACCTACTTTTTTGCCAACGGGAATTACTACATCCAGTCCGGCGGCGGCTACACCGTGGTGCCGGCCCCTTACGGGGCGGTCGTGCCCGTTTTGCCAGGCGAATACAGCATGCCGGTCATGGTGGGCAACCAGGAATATTTTTATTCCCAGGGCTTTTTCTACCAGCGGGCCACCAACGGCTACGTAACTATTGCCCCGCCGCTGGGAGCTGTGGTGAATGTTATTCCGGATGGCGCCGCACGCAGGGGCAGCCTGCTCGAGTACAACGGCACTTTCTATCGCGAGATCGCGAACGGCGAGTATGTTGACTACGAAGTAGTGAAGGCACCGTAATTTCGGAACTCCTGAGAAAGTCCCGTTTGGGACGACCGATGGGAATCTACCCATTTTTCGGCCGTCCCCGCGGGACTTGCCTTATCCTTCCTGGATTTCGTTCCATTGGCATCGAAAAGAAAAGGGGAAGCCGAAAGCGATTAGGTGAAGCTGAGGGCGGGACTGAATCACCCATCTGGGCTTTTTGGCCTGCAGAGGATCAACTAATGAACCGTTTATCAATAGCCTTTTTTGAGACAAAATCCATTATTTGCATTCTCCGCCTGACAGTTTTTCCAGTGTTCATTGTATTTCTGCTGAGTTCCCCTCCCTCCGCTGCCCAGACGGCAGGGGAGAAACAATTCTGGGAAAAGCTTGGCTTCAGCCGGGAAGAAAAAGGTCTGCTCGAAAAAGGGCAGGCAGTGGTGCGCGAACATCCCACTGCGGACAAGGCTGAAATCATCATATATGGCGCAGTATTTATTAAAGCGGCGCCCGAAGCATTCGTAAAATCTTATACGGAGATATCCAGGCGCGTGAATGGGACGTCCTATTTATCGGCAGGTTTATTCAAGCAGAATCCTACCCTGGCCGACCTGGACGGTCTCACATTTGATCGGGAAGATATCGCTGAATTAAAAGACTGCGTCCCGGGTGAATGCGAGGTGCAGCTTCCGGTAAATGCGATGGCCACATTTCGGAAAAACATCGACTGGAAGGCCCCCGACGCCGAGCAGAAAGCAACGGTGCTGGCAAGAAAAATGGTGCTCGAGGCCTTGCAGGCTTACCGGACGGGCGGTAATCGCGAATTGGGCTATTACCATGATCACGAACGCCCGACTCAGGTTGAGGCGGCGTACAAAACAATTCTGAGCCGCGCCGACGCCCTGCCCAGAGTCGAACCGGAGCTGTATCAATATCTGCTCGAATATCCGCGTTCCAAGCCGAAATCCGAAATTTATGAGTTCTATTATTGGGAAAATGTGAAATTCGGGCTGAAGCCGACTTTTCGGATGAACCACGTGCTGGTGTATAAACCGAAGTCAAAACCGGCCAGTTCCTGGATTATTGCCGACAAGCAGCTTTACTCCAGCCATTATTTTCAGACCGCTTTGGATCTTTGGTTTTGCGTGTTCGATGTCGGGAAAACCGCTTCAGGGAGCGGATTTTATCTGCTGAATTTGAAAGGGTCCAGACAGGATGGGCTGACGGGTTTTAAGGGCAGAATGCTTCGTCCCATCGTCGTATCCAAAACGAAATCCGCTGTTGAAGCCGCGCTCCTCCGGCTTCGTGAGAATGCTGAAAAATACCCTCGATCGAAAGCAGGGGATTAGGGAGGATCACCCTATCGCGCATATCTTATCTGCGCTTGGAAAGTCACCCATGGCGCCGCGACCGGCGAAGGAAGAGCGGCCTTCACCCCCGCGCCGGGCCAGTAGGACCCAAAAGACAATCGCATATACCAGGCGGAGCCGATCATTCGCTCCAGGTAAGAAACGAATTCGTTACCAAGAGGCTTCCTGGCGAAAAAGCTGATCGAGTAGGGATAGTTGATGGACTCCAGCGCCCGGAAATTAGTCAACAACGCAACGTATCTATAACCCCGCGCCGGAGTGAGCCTAAGCTGGAATCGGCTGGTGTGCATGTTCGAGTTGAACTGGATGTTTTTCATAAGCATTCCCGGCATCCAGGTCTCGAAATCTTTTCCTCCATAAAGAGGGTCCCAACGCTCGTAGCGGGTTGTGGCAGCATCGTCCCCCGAATACCGCGAGTATTTGTAGCCCAGCCAAGGGGACCATTTCGTGGTGGCGAAGGACCATCCACCCTCCAGGCCGAAAGCATAGGATCTCATGGGGAAACGGCTGTTCGTTTCCAACCCGCCTTCGGCATTCATGATCGGTCCCGGTTTTTCCGGCGGTGGCGTATAAGCAACACGGCCATTGTACGCATTCAACCCAGCGCGTCCCTTCAGATTGAAATCCGGAAGGACGTAAGGAAAGGTGGAGCTCAGGACCCGCACGTAGGTGCCGCCAGCCGCGAATCCATATCCGCGTGATTTCTGCACGTTCAGAACGTACATCCGGGAATTCGAATAGATTACGGGAGGGACTTCATTGGATTGAATGTAATAATTATCAACGAGGAGGTCGTTCCACCGGAACTGGGCCAACCCCATCTGCCGGCCCGCAGTTCTAGCCCAGCTGTTGAAGCCTCCCCGGTTTCCCCCGTTGCCGCTTATGCCGCAGAAGAAAAACCCGGTTCCAGGACAGGGCGTCTGCCTCCCGTAGGAGACGTGATAACCCCAGCGGCTCCCGGCCCTATTATATCCTCCGCCAACTACGCCGCCGTAGATCTGCTCGAGGCTGGTAGAAAAGCGCGACCGCGAGGAGTAGATATCCTGCCCGGCGGTGCCCACGCTCAAGTAGTTGGCGTTTACATAGGCATAGGTCGGGTTCGCGCCCTTTACGATCTGGGTCGCGACGGCAGCACCCAGGGCGAGCGATCCTTCAATTGAAGGGGCAATGGAAGTCGCAGCAATGTCCTCGGCCAGCGGGAATCCGGCCCCAAGGGTCTGACCGTTTCCGAGCCACGAGTTCCAATGGCTGGCAAAATGCCCGACGGCGGTCGTATTGAGTTTCACGAGGGTCCGCGGGCTCTTGTACAGGATGGGGAAATCACCCGCGGAACCCGATTTCAGGATGCCCGTGGTTTCGCCCATGGCGCGGCCCCCGGCGCCGACCACGGCGCGCAGCACGAGACGGACAGCATCCTGGCTCACGGCCCCTTCGGAAAACTCGAACCGGTAATCGAACTTTTCGAACAGTCCTGTCCGGATAACGCGCTGGACCGCCAGGGTGAGCTCAAGTTCGCTGACCCTGCTGCCCGGAAAGACCCGAAACGCCTTTCGGACGTCCGACTCGAGGCGGGCGCGCGCGGTCTCATCCGCCGGCGCACCCTCGAGTTCGACGACAACCTCTGCGACTTCATAGGAATGAAGTGCGGCCGCATTCACCGGCCCGCCCGAGTTTTGCGCCGCCGCATACGGCACAAGGCCTGCCAGGAGCAGCAGCACTGCTGCAACCCGCCGCAATACGGCGGCGTAACGACGTTTCGCGTCAAGCATGGAAGTCATAGAGCAATTCCGTATTTTGGGCGCCTACGGGAGGCAGACGTTGCCGCCGTCGACCGCGATCGTCTGTCCGGTTACGTACTGAGAGTCATCGCTCAACAGCCAGGCCACCACGGGAGCGATATCGCCCTGCGGATCTCCAATCCTCTGCAGCGGAACCGACTGCTCCGCATGCCTGTAAAGGTCCGGGAAATCCTTCGCCCACTGCTCCATGGCCGGCGTTACGGCAAACGGGAGGACTATGTTGATGCGGATTCCGTCAGGGCCCCACTCGTTCACGGCGGTACGGCTCAGGCCCCGGATAGCCTCCTTAGATGCGGCGTAGGATCCGTTTTTGGGCTGGCCCTTGATCGCCGCGCTGGATCCGAAGTTCACGATCGATCCGCGAGTGGCTTTAAGATACGGATAGCATTCCTGCATGAAATAAAACGTCGCCCAGATGCCGGTGTTCAGGGCCAGTTCCATGTCGGCGTCGGTGACCTCGACAATCGGCTTGTTGGTGCTTGCCATCGCGACGTTCGCGATGCCGTGGATCGAGCCAAACTTGCCGGCAGCCAGTTCCACGACTTTCCGGACATCCTCCCGCTTGGTAATGTCGGCCGGAATGGTAACGAGACGATCGGAGCCGATTCCCACCGATTTCGCCATGCGATCCAAACCTTCCTGGGTCATGTCGGTTGCGCAAATGGAGGCACCATCGGCGGCGATCCGGCGGCAGATCGCGCTTCCGATTCCGCCAGCGGCGCCGGTAATAATCAGGTTTTTCCCTTGAAGTGTCGTCATCTATAGTTCCCTTCGTTCGGCGGAATTCGCCGAGGATTCATTGAAGTTAATCAAAATCGGAAAAGGCACAAAAACAGCAAACTCCTAAATTCCGCCGCCTCTGACCGCTAGCACCCGCCTGCTGAGCCATAAGGACGCCGCGGAGCAGAGGGACATTGAAGCGATTCCCCAATAGCCTAAATTTTGATCGCATTCGAAAAGCGAGGGAACTATACAAATGAACAGTGTCCTAGTGTCCACTCGATAAATCCCACTGAAGGCAGATCCTGGAATAGGTGTATCTTCGTCAAATCCTTGATGTGGACGCGCGCTTTGGTAATACTCCTCGATGAATTCCTTCAACAATCGTTTCAGGTGTCCTTCGTCGAGAATCAGTACCTGATCTGTTTAAAAAAGATCTGGAGGTCAGGGGTAAGCTCTCTGCCCAGGCACTTTCGAAGCTGAAGCCTATCAAGGCAGCTCTCGGACCAATGTCAGCGATTGCTGTTACCGATGAGAATATTCGCGAATATATTCTTTTGCGTCTTAAAGGGCTGAAAAGGAAGCCGAAATCGCTGATGGAGCTCGGGCTGTCGAAACGGAAACGTGTGCGCCCAGTTTCGAATGCGCCCGTCAATCGCGAGTTAGAGTACCTTCGGCAGGCCTATAGCCTTAAAGCGAAAGTAATTGGCCAAGGTCCCTCGATTCCAAAGCTCGATGAACGCGTGCGAGAGGGGTTTTACGAGAGATCCGAGTTTGAAGCGATCGTTCGCCACCTGCCAGAAGACTCACAGGATTTTGCCTGCTGGGGTTTCTACACGGGATGGCGCAAAGGTGAGATTTCTTCCCTGCGCTGGCGAGGGCTAAACATGGAGGATCGACAACTTCGCCTTCGAGGTTAGTTTTCAAAGAACGGGGAGCAACGAACGGTTCCATTGATGGGAGAACTCTGGGAAATAATCCTGCGCCGCTGGCAGGCAAGACGATATAGAGGGGCGAGCGGGGAAACTGTGCTCTCTCCGTTTGTTTTTTTCAGAAAAAAAGGCCGGGGTCTGCCCAAAAGGGGAGTGCCCATCACGGAGTTCAGGAAAACCTGGAAGGCTGCCTGTAAAGAGGCCGACAAACCAGATGCCCTTTTCCATGATTTTCGCAGAACTGCGGTCCGAAACATGATCCGGGCTGGAGTTCCGCGGAGAGTCGCCATGTTGATTTCAGGGCACAAGACCGAATCGGTATTCGAACGATACAACATAACTGACGATCAGGATTTAGTGGAGGCGGTGCGAAAAACCCAGGCGTATGTGGCTCGGCTTCCGACAGAACGCAAAAAGATTGTCGATTTCGATGCCGCAAGGGATGAGACGGGGCTCCGTAAATGATCCAGTTTTGTGCAAAACCATTACACAACCATTACATTCACGGATTTTGGACCATTTTTATGAAGTCATCTATCTCGCTTTCAACTTGCTTGAAATAGGAACTAAGCTCATGGCTGAGAGTATATACAGCTGCTAACGTTTCAAACGTTAGGTGCCTTAACACTATGGACGTTAAGGGTTTTGTCCCGTGACATTACATAGTGTTTAGGCAAGCTTGGCAGCCTGGGCAAGAAAAAATTCCGCGCTCCAAAGATCCAATGACGGCAATTCATTGGATTTTACGAACCTGCGAACATCTTCACGGGCTTGCTTCCAGTCGATGGCTTTGATCCGTTCTTGCAGTTGCTCGAGACCCCACGCCCTATCCGCCTGAACGTTCCTTCCCGTCCAAGGTCCTATTTGATTTAGAGCCGAGGATAGCAATGGGTAATTTGCCGGAGTCCGGCGTGCCGTATACCAGACGAAGTCGTACCAATCGCGCCCCTTCAGATATTCCCGGCATAGCAGTGCGTGAAGCTTGCCTGCGTAGAGGCTTGGCAGATCAAACAGGCAGACGGCTGAAGGGAAGGGATAATCCAGATACTTGGTTTCGTAAATCGCGCCTTCCGGCGGATGCGTGTCTACCTCAAGCTTGATTTTCATTTTGCGCATCGGACCGGATGCCGGCCTGAAATTTAGTTGGAGCAGATTGCCGAGCGAATCATCTTTTACGAATGCTTTGCGCACTGTCTTTCCGACCCTGGAACGGTCATCCATTTGGAGCTCGAATCCGTAGGCGGTCAGTTCTTTTTTCGCAACGTCGAGGTAAGGCTGCAGGTTGAAGGACGAATCCCGTTCCTGCAGGGCAAAATCAAGGTCTTCAGAGAAACGATTCAATCCGTGGAAAATTCGGAGACAGGTGCCGCCCTGAAACCCGGCCTGATGGAAAAAATCCGTTCGCCCCAGTGCTGCCAGCAGGATCTCCTGTGTGATTTCGCGCAGGGCTTGCTCTTCATCCAGGCTTGAACGGCAATTATATCCGTTCAGACGGTCTTGGATCATCTTTACGCTCATCTATGCGGGTCCTTTCGCAAGCCTTTCAGAAATCGCAGCACACGACGCGAAGAGTAGTTATCGATCAGACGTTCGACGGTCTCCAAATTGATGCTCGCCAGCGAGCTTTCATCCACTCGCAGACTTTCGATCACCGGTCTCGCGGAGGCCCAATCAAGTCTGTGCGCATAGACGTAGTCAGCCAACGCTTTCAGCGGCGAGGCCATCAGGAAGCTCTCGGCATTATGAAGACCCGGTTCATTCCCGTCCTGCTTTTCGATGCGAGTGACTTCCGTGTAAAAGACTTTCTGCGGAATCCGCGTGAAACTAAAATGTCCGAGAGGCGTCTCAAACTCACGGGCGCGATCCATGGAGGCGCTCGTAATCGCGTACACCGCTTCGGGGATCCAGCCGTGATGCGACAATGCGGTCTCCAGGCTGATGTAGCTGGGACCATGGATCTGCTGGGCGAAGACCAGCGGGTTGGGCTTTCGTCGAAGGTACTTGGGGGCAAGGCAGTAAAGCCCCCGGTGGATCCGGATCACCTCACCCGCCTTCAGGGCCCGCTTGAGAAGGGCGAATTGACGGTTTACGGTTCCGCCAACCCACTGCGAAAGCTCCAATAGGGTAAAGGCGCCAGTATCTGATTTCTCTAGAACGGTTTCCGTCAAGCTCTGCATATCTGCATCATACTGTCACTAAATGACAGTATCAAGCATAAATAGCCGCGATGGGGGTACGCGAATTTTTCAGTCTGCCCCCACTACACTTCAAGAACCAAAGCTGGATTGAACGTGGGAGCGATCGGTCCAGCAGGGTAGCCGCGCGGATTGGAGACAACGAGCGTTTCGCCAGTCCGATAGCTGACAGGGCGGTGAATATGACCGTGGATCCAAAGCTTGGCATGACTTGCGCCTACAAATGTATCGAGATTTGAGGCATATGCAGCGCTGATGAGTTCCTCCGATTCTGCCGGATCCAATGACCTCGAGCTTGGTGCATGATGCGTCACAACGATGGTTGGCTTACCTTCAGCCGAATCCAGTTGATCGCGAAGCCACCGGATCGAGCGAGCATGAAACCCCACTGTATCTTTGCCCTTTAGCCGGCGGAACCCTGGACTGACACGGATACGACGATAATCGTTCATTACTCTGGCTGCTTCTCGTCCAGCCAAAGTAGGATCGCCCAGTAAAGAGAAGTCCGTCCAGAGAGTGCAGCCCAGGAACCGAACGTCGCCAATGCAAAGGCTATCGTTTTCCATGACATGTATATTCGTTCCTGCGCTCATTCGGCGAAAATCATCAATAAGTTTAGGTACGGCGCCGCCATAAAACTCATGATTGCCAAGCACGTAAACGATTGGCTGTTCAGGAAGATTTGTTCGAATCCATTTGAGAGCAGACTTGCATGGGCAGATGTCGCCGGCTAAGACCGTAACGTCTGTTTCGACATGTGGCAACTTCACAGTCCCGAGGTCGACGTGCAAATCACTTAAAATTCGAATTCGCATATTTTGTTACCTGGGGAAATCTATGTGTTTTCTCCGCTGAGTTCTTAACATCAAACTCGCTTAATCAAACAAGCCTTGGTTAGTATGGAGAAACCGGTGTTGGTCCAGAATCTTCATCCTCCCTTTGTTCTAGGTACTCAAACATCTTGTCGTTATGGACGGAGGAATCCTTGCCGTTTATTGTTTCGAATCGACAAATCGTAAATTTCGATATCATCGGGGATCGGGCCGAGATCTTCCTGGGGCTGAACCGTGCCGTATGGCGGACCCTGGTCCCAGTGATACTCTGTGAAGAGGTATTTGAAGCCGAACTTTAGCCGGATGCCGATGAATCCAGTTTTGCCGTCGAATACTCCCAGTTTCAGATTGCGGGAGTGTATGCGGTACAAATGCCGGTAAATACATTTACCAAGAGGGATGTAGTTTTCCGCGTTCGTTTTTTCACTCATGCTCGGAACAACTTAACTCCGCATCTGCGAAAATTTGATGAAACTATCTCCGCAAAAGTCTCGGGTGTGTCACGTTTTGTAGGCAGTATTCGTGACATACAATCTATCAAACTCCAAGCACAAAGGCTTATAAAACAACGACTTTGGAGTTCGCGGAAAGAGAGTGGGCTATCAATTCATCCGATCGCTGGGATTCCCAAATCTAGCAAGTAATTAAATGTCTGATCATAGAAAGCCGGGGAACGAGTCGGATCACTCGGGTCCCCGGGTGGCACAAAGATGACCATTCCCTGACGTGCACGAGTGAGGAGCACTCTGTAGGCGTTGCGGAGATAAATGCGATTGTCGGCATTTGCGATGTTGAGCCATCGATCACCGCGGAAATCGTGGAAATTCCATCCTGATCCGTTGAATCGAAAATCCGCATCCCAGGTTACACAAACCCAGTCAAGCTCCAATCCCTGCACCTGAAACTCCGTGGCTGCATCTTCGAGATAGAAACTGGACCGGGTGTCTTCTGAATCGTTCAGAAAAATAATGCACAGGATCCACGGAAACTCGGATATCAATAGCGTGAGGCTTCAGTCTCATGGCTTTCGAAGACGCGACGAGGCCAAAACGTTCAGTTCCCCTTGCATGGTTCCGGATCCATTGTTTCGCAGACTCCAGGTTACGCGTGAGGGCAATGGGATAACGTGCCATTATTTGGCTGAGAGATTCCTGAGCTTGATGCCTCTCGCAATCAAGGAGAGCTTTCACGAAGGACGAAACATGCTCCGCCCGGAAGGACCGCATGGAAACAGCGAGATGCAGGGAATCATCAAAATGAGTGAAAGGCCGATCGCGAACCATTTCGAGGGCCCTGCCGGCGGCATATTCAGTATCTGTGAGCCTGGATGAAATAAACATGCGCCATTTGGGAAAATGCTTGTTGATGGCGTTGAGCCATTCCTCGATTCCGGCTTCGCCTGTATTAATCTCTTGTCCACCACCGACGAGGCAGACAACCACGGCCCAGTCTTTATGCCTGTCCATGTAAGAGACGAGAAACTCCGGTTCTGATTGGGAGAATCCGGGGCGTCGCTTCCTGCGAAGCATGAAACTGGCGGTCTGTTTTAGATTCCATGCCCTTTGTGCCTCGTCAAAAATAACCACGTGCTCATGCGGCGGATTGGAGTCAATCAAGCCGTCGTCACGGAAGTGATGCACGTTCTGGATGAATGCTTTAACACTTTCCCCGATCCTGTTTTTGCGAACGTCTTCACCCAGGTTCTTCCGACGGAAATATTCGTCGCGAGTCAGCGCTTCTCGAAGGACAGCAACGAGTGGGCCGTTGCCCGAGAGAAAAACGGCGTGGGTAGAGTCGGCGCCCTCATGTCTACGCGTGGCAAGATTCAAACCAACCAAGGTCTTACCCGCGCCTGGCACACCTGTTACAAAGCAAATCGACTTACGCTGTCTTGCTCTGGCTTCGTCCGCAAGCTCCTCGATTCGTCCGGACGTTATATGCAAATTCTGCGCTCCGGCATCGAAACGAGCGATCGCTTCAACGGAGTGTTGAGCGTAAAGAGCTCGTGCTGCTTCTACGATGGTTGGCGTCGGATGATAGGGCGCGCCAGCCCACTGTCCAGCATCGAGGGGTGAGCCAGTGACAATTTCCAGGGCAGAATCTAGAACCTTGCGCAGGCCCTTGGCCAGGATTGGGATTGGCCGGTATACGCTGTCTGGGTCTGCATGGAACACAATGGGTGGAGATTCTTTTGCCTCCGTAACTACAAGAATTGGGACGACGGAAACGTTGTGACTGGCTTCGTGAAAGTTCTTGAGGTCCAAAGCATAGTCCCAAACTTGCTCAATGGCAGAGCGATCAAAAAGCGCTTCCCCTATCTTGAACTCAAGCACGAATACGATCGGGCCAACTGTTAGGATCGCATCGACTCGCCGCCCCATTCGCGGAATATTGAATTCGAGGAACAAATTTCCGTCAACGCCCTTCAGTTCGGCGCGGAGGATCTCAATCTCAGTGAGCCAGGCATCTCGCTGGTTTGGATCAACTGAAAAGTCACAATTGGTTGTAAGCTGCCCGAGAACATTCGCTGGGATTTGAAGAAGGAAATCGGCGATCGAAGAGCTATACCAAGATCGTAAGGGAGAAGTGATCCTGCCATTTGTCGCGCTGGTCGAGGCCATTGTCAGATCCTGATTTCGAAGAACTCTCTCATACGACCGGCAATTTCATTGACCTGGCCTAAGATTCCGGATGGCGGTGCCTTCAGGTCAATCGAGGTGATAATAATCCTGCGCCCGCAATTTCTGACTGTTACGAAGTCGTTTTTCCGTGAACCCGCATAAATGAGAAGGCCAGCCGGTAGTTGGGTGGCAGTGCAGTAGGCGAGCATCTGATAGACGTCTGCATTCGGCGCCTCCTTCAAGTCGCTGTCCTTGTATTTGACATCGGCGACAAAACGACAGCAATCACCTGCCCAACAGGAAATATCAGGCAGCAACGGGTATTTACCCTCTTCATCGAGCTTTAGTTTGTGCCCACTGCATCCTTGGACCAGGTCCAATGAAGTAAGAGCCATCGCATTCTTGAGAGCGAGATATAGGAAATCCTCAAAGACGCGGTTCATGTCTACCAGAAAAGCTGATCCGCTCTGCGTACCGTGCTGAAGAGAAATTGATCTATTGCCAAGTATCCGACGGGCGAGTTCGACGGCCGGTCGATAGTGTTCATTGAGCCTGGAATAGATGATTGTGGGGATGGAACTGGCTGGATAGCTGACGTTCGTGACGCCGTCAAAATCGTGATCCAAGCGCTGAAGGATAGTGTTGGCTTCAGCTGACTTTATACTGCCCCGTCCGAGCGCGTGGATTGCAGCCCTGAGAATCCGATTTTCCTCGACGTCTGCGGTGTGCTCCTCGAAAGACAGTTCGACCGGCAAGAAAGCTCCATAACGGTTACGAACTTGCTGTGCGAACAAAATGCGGCCACGTACCATTGGAAGTGCAGCCTGTTCGCTTCGATAGCCGCGATACAACCCGCGACTTACTAGAAGTTTAAGACGATGTGCAAATGCAAAGGCAAGCACCTCTGTTAAATCGCGTTCCTCCGCAAATTCAAAATCTTCGTCACGCCAGCCGATCTTTTCTATTGAGTAAAGGATTAGGAATAAAACACGGGAAACAGGGACTTTCGGAGAAATGATTATGGAAATCGATCCGAGATTGATGGAGCCCACCCAGCTTCCCGGAGTAAGGTCGTAGGCGTCTTCTAAGCCGATGCTGGGTTCTATGGTTACAGAGGGTGCGAGAAGTCGCAATAAATCGCGTTCGGAGTTTCTGAGCCGGACGCCGGATTTCTTTTCAAATTCTCTTAGGTAAATGCGTTCCACAATTCCCTCACTGCTGCGCTTGTGAAACTGCGGCAACATTTGACGCGTTCCTCGCTTCGACTCGTTCGTGCAGTCGCTCCAGACTGAATTCACCTAGTCGATTTTCGTTGCCGAAATAGTGTTCAGCGAGGTAGGGCATAATGGAGTGGTGCCAGATCCTCGTGACCCATTCGTCTGAAAGGTCCTTACTCATAAAATGGCTTGGGCCGATTGCGAAGTGCCTGTCCCCCATAAGGGCATTAGCCTCATCAAGAAGGTCAGCCACCCAGAGCATATCCGGCTTGAATTCACCTAGCCATCTACTGAGCAGACCTTTGATTGGCGGCTCATCCGGGTAAAAGGGCACAAAATAAAAGCGGCGGCGAAGGGCATTGTCCACCAGGGCAATCGATCGGTCGGCGGTGTTCATTGTGCCGATGATCCAAAGGTTTTCTGGAAAAGAAAATTCGTCCTCTGAATACTGAAGGGAGATGCTTTCGTTTCGATACTCCAATAGGAAATAGAGCTCGCCGAAGACCCTTGCCAAATTCGCGCGGTTGATTTCGTCGATAATGAGGATGTGCTTGGTGCTCTGTGCTTGGGCAGCTGCAATCGCAATCCTTTTTAACGGTCCTGGCACTAGATCAAAACCAGCCTGTCCTCCGACCTTTCTTGGACGATAACCTTCGACGAAATCCTCGTAAGAGTATGAGGGGTGAAACTGAACGATTCTGACATTTTCCTTACTACGGGCGTAGAATTCCGCCAACCTTTTTGCCACAAACGTCTTGCCAGTCCCCGGTGGGCCGAAAAATATGAGCTGGCCTTTTTTTTCTAGAAGTTGCCCGATATTGTCCAGGAAAGACTGATCGAGCATCAACTCTTTGGCCAGTGAAGCCATGTCAGGAACGTTCGGTTCAACCTCGGGTGGTGGGATTTCGGTCTCTCCTGGATCGTCTTCTTTATCTGGTTCGACCTTTCCTTCTCTATATTTCAATAATGCGGCCTGCCCATCTTTGCCAAGCAGCTCCTCGTACTGAGTCCCCTGTGTGACCATCCAGAGCAGATTTTGAGCGTCCAGTCGATCCTTCAGTTCGAGCCCGCGCGTGGATGCTTCTCTGACGAACTTGTCCAGGAAGTTCAAAGCGTGCTTATAAACGGCAAAATGATCTGACTCGGACGACGGTAAGTCCTCACCGGTCAATCGATATCCTGCCTTGTAAGGGGTCGAGCGGTAGATAGGATAGGATGTCGCATCCAATCCCATGAGAAGGACGGATAGTATCGATAAGCGCTGGCTTGGTCCGTGCAGGTTAGGGACCTTTGGCAGCTGGACAAGAAAGGATTGGATTCGCTTATCTACAGCATCATCGCCATACCATAAAGCCGCGAGTGACGACTTCGCATTTCGGTCCTGCTCTGCCCATTCCAAGAAACGTTGCACCGTCAGATAGTGGACAAGATTGTTTGGAGGAGAAAATACCTTCTTCAGCAGCTTCTTCCAATCATCTGAACCCGATCGAATGCAATCAGCAACGCTAGCAACTCGATGACCAATTTCAATTTTATAGTCTCGCTCCTGAGAGGGAAATTTCTCCCAGCTGTAAAAACGTTCGGCCCAAGCGATGAAACGACCCCAAGGACTCGCATCTGGCTGCCACATTGCTAGAATTTGGGGATCATAAAAGGTGAATTCGCTACCGTGTTCTACACTTAATTTGCGACGGATCTGGAAAAGGGCTCGATCTACATCATCGGTTGGATCATCGACTAGGGACGCGAGCTCTTTTGTAATTCTCTTTTTCGCGTCCCTGGAAACGATGTCTTCGAAAAAGTCCGGAAAGAATAAATGAAGTAGCGAATCTCTTTGTACAAATGCACTATTGATGGGCAGTTCGAGAATAAATTCCTTAAAACGCCAGGGATCTTTCAATAGCTGTGATCTTTTTGGAAGATCTGAATCTTTTAAGGCCATGGCAAAATTCATGATGAATCCGAGATGATTTGGACGCATCGTATTGTAGGCAACACCGGGGTTGCAGAAACCCAAATCGAGAACAGTTGCGAGGTCCGCCGGAATTCTAGTTGTGGAGGGCGACCAAGCTAATACTTTTGAGATAATCTCTCTTTTGGTCTCCCCCCTAATCGATTCGGACATAGCTGGCAAGAAGTGGATAAAGAGCGTCTCAGCCATCAATTGGATCACTTGCGGTGGGGCAGCGCCAATCTGGCGTTTCAACTTCACCAAAAATGAATCGGATGACAAGTCTTCATCAACTATAACGCGGTTATAGAGGATTTTTAGGGTTTCAATATTCCAGACCGGAAAAGCTGCGCCGAAGAGCGATTTATCTTGCTCTAAGCATTCAAATTTCCACTTATTGGTAGCCTCATAGATTTTGGTTCTTTCAGATTTGCGTGCCAGCGCCATGGTGAGCCTCATTATTAGAATTCTGAAAAATGATCCATAAGGAGAGGTGGATTTTAGGTCAAAATTGAACGGCAAAGATACCAAAATGTCGTCATACCCACGCTGTCCGCAGGATAAGATCACCTACGAGTATATTTCGCATGTCACGCTTGACTTTTGTAACGGCCAGCAAATACGCTGTCTTTTAGGTGCTGAGGTGGTTCACAGAAACGACGACCGCCGCGCCCTGTGGGCAGATCTGAATCCCCGCAATCTGTACCTGCGCGAACTCGAAGTGAGCGGGCTGGAGCTCCAAAAACAACCATCTGCAGATTGGCGAAGCTTTGTCTGACGATTTTGACGGGAAGGTTCTCAACCCATCCGGCGTCGAGATCGATCTCCCCCAATGGGTTTTCACCCGACTCAAAAAACTCCATCTATTGGAAAGAGACCGCCCGACAGGCAAGATGCGCATCCGCGGTCGCGTGTTTGGAATGATGGCACTGTGGGACGGGCCCGACTTTAGGGCTGATCGGCGTTATCGAGCGTTCGATCCTGGCTACCAGCGCGCATGTTCCAAGGACAGCGGATATGCAAGCGCATTCCTCAAGGCCCTTGGGCGAGATTGTTCGGGCCTGGCCAATCCGGCCATTGAGCGCACTCACCATATTGAAGCTGACCTTGATCATACGCGCCTGTCTGATGAGTTTCGGCGCAAAAGCGTGGACGAAGTGCTGCGCGCAATCAAAGCCAAGAGGCGAGGCAGGCGCGGTTGACCTCCGATTGGAAGGACGTCTACCGAGAGGAGCGAAGGCGCCCGGGATACGTGATTGAAAACGGAAAATCCATCGTCAAAATCCGGAAGGACACCTGGCCCCGGCGGATCTCACTCGAACGTAAGAAGAGAAAGACCGCATGAGTCCGTTCGCGCCGAAGCATCCGTGCGGATTTCCAGGCTGCCCGAAGCTCGTTGATTCTGCTCACCGGCGCTGTGAGAAACATCGCATCGAGGAACGGAAAGAGATCGATCAGGGGCGCGGATCGGCCTCACACCGGGGCTATGACACCCGGTGGCGCGCCGCAAGGAAACACTATCTCACCATTCATCCGCTTTGTGCAGAGTGTGACCGAGTTGGACGGCTCACGGCGGCAACGGTCGTGGACCACATCGTTCCTCACAAGGGCGATCCCAATCTCTTTTGGAACGAGTCGAACTGGCAGGCGCTTTGCAGGCGTTGCCACAACCGAAAGACCGCCACGACTGACGGTAGGTGGGGATAAATGCGATTCATTTCCATCGTCTTGGAAAGAGTCCTGCGCCGGCAGGCCAGGATTCTCCGTTACCAAAATCAAATCATTGAAAGGTTAGAAGATATGTCCGAGGTACTTGATCAGGTAAAAGATTTTGCCGCAAAGATCGATGCGGCGACCAACGCCATCGCCATCAGGATTCAGACGCTCATCGACAAGATCAATGCGGGGACAGCGACTCCCGAGGAGATCGCAGCTGTGTTGCAGCCTGAAGTCGACCGGCTGACCGAGCTCGGGAAAGACCCCGCCAATCCTGTGTAGGCAATGGGGGAAGGGGGTCCAAATCTCTGGACTCTCCTGCCCGGGACCGGGCGCGCGGGCTTGCGCGCGCGTTGCCAAATTGAACCAGGGGGGGTAGGTGACTGAGATCGTTGAGCCCGCTCAAATCTTAACGAGTATCCAAGCAATTGTTATTCCTCGGTCCACCACCACTCTTCACGCAGCGAATTATTTTGCATGTTCTGTATAATCTAATTTGGGCAGGCACCAAGCATGATTGATGCGAAGCGCTTCGAACTGATCAAGCGGAAGTATGGTTGGTGCGCGAGCTGGGCAGTCTGGGCTCCTCAGGGCCCGACGCCGAAATCGAACATGGGCGACGTCGAAGTCCTTGACTTGCGTACCAACCCCAGCCTCCTGCAGACTCTGGATCCTGGTGTCGTGATGGTCGGGCTCAACCTTTCCCGTGGTTTCCCGGACATCCCGTTTCGCAACTTCCATGACCCGGCCTCGGTCGCGAACGACTTCAAGATCCGATACGCGTTCAGGGGCACCAGCTACTGGGGCGCGTACATGACAGACGTGGTCAAGAAGCACGTCGAGCCCGTCTCCGGACAACTCCTCAATCACCTGCGGGCAAATCCCCAAGTCGTCACGGATCATATCGAAGCGCTGCGCTCGGAACTGCTCGATCTCGGCTATCCCAGGCCGGTCATTCTGGCGTTTGGATGGGCTGCGTACTCACTCCTTGAGCAGAACCTCAATTGCGACGACTTCTCGTTGCTGGTTCGGCTCACCCATTACAGCCACTACATCTCGAAAGAAAACTACCGAACAAAAGTCCACGAACAGATTGCCGCTGCGCGGCGGACTGCCGCGCAACAAATGCATCGAGCGGACGGACTTTGAAGGCTAGCCTCTGGGGTACGCATGTTCGACAAAGCCTGCCTTTCATGCGCAGGACGTTGGGCATCATTCCTCCTTCATAACTCACATTGGCATTGAGTTTTTGTGTATCACAGCTAGCCAGAAACAACAGACGAAGAGAGTATATGGCAGAGATTGTTGAGCGTGCCGTAGGGGATCTGATTCCTTATGCGCGGAATCCCCGAAAAAATGACGCTGTTGTGGATCAGATGGCGGCGTCGATTCGGGAGTTTGGGTTCAAGGTGCCCATCCTGGCCCTCTCGGACGGCACGATTGTCGACGGCCACCTGCGACTCAAGGCCGCCCAGAAGCTCAAAATCGAAACGGTTCCTGTGATTCTCTGCGACGAATGGACGCCGGCGCAGGTGAAAGCGTTCCGATTGATGGCCAACAAGTCGGTCGCCTGGGCGGAATGGGACACAGAGTTGCTCCGTTTTGAGATGGAGGATTTGAAATCCCTCGACTTTGACCTGGAACTTACAGGATTTGGAGAGGAAGAGCTGGCGCGGATCCTGGAGCCGGCGCAGATCGAGGGGTTAACGGATCCGGATTCCGTTCCCGAACTGCCGAGTTATCCGGCAACAGTGGCCGGGGACCTCTGGATTCTTGGCAAACATCGGCTGATGTGCGGCGATTCGACCTTTGTCGACCAGGTTCAGCTCCTATTCAACGGGGTCGAGCCGATCCTTATGGTCACCGACCCGCCGTACGGTGTCGACTACGACCCGAAATGGCGGAACTCGGCCGGCCTCAGCAAGACGAAGCGGACGGGAGCCGTCAAAAACGACGATCGCATTGACTGGGGCGACGCCTACTCGCTATTTCCAGGCGACATCGCCTACATCTGGCATGCTGGCCGGCATGCCAGCGAAGTGCAGGCATCCATTGAGCGATGTGGCTTCGAGATCCGCTGCCAGATTATCTGGGCCAAGCCGAAATTCGCAATCAGCCGCGGCCATTACCACTGGCAGCACGAACCCTGCTGGTACGCGGTCAGGAAGGGCAAGACCGGGCACTGGAATGGGGACCGCACCCAGACAACCTTGTGGCAGATCGGCGCCAAGACCGAGGAAACCAAGACTAAGCATGGCACGCAGAAGCCCGTCGAGTGCATGTCCCGGCCCATTGCCAATCACACGAATCCGGGCCAGGCAGTGTACGACCCATTCCTTGGGTCCGGAACCACAATCATTGCAGCCGAGGGAACCAGTCGAGTCTGCTTCGGAATGGAAATTGATCCGGCCTATGTTGACGTAGCGGTCGAGCGATGGGAGAAATTCACCGGCAAACAGGCGGTACTGGAGGGCGACGGGCGCAAGTTTCAGGAGATCTCCGCCAGTCGTTGCCCTGAAGGCGAGAGAGCGGCACGTGAGGCTACACAGCCTAAGAAAAGCGCCTAAATATGGCTGGGAGGCGGCCCAAACCCACCAAACTGAAGCTTTTGCAGGGAACCCAGCGATCCGATCGCGTCAATCGCCAGGAACCCGATCCAAAGCCCGAGATTCCGAGTTGCCCGAAGCATATTCAGGGCGAATCCCGGCGCGAATGGAAGCGAATCACGAAGGAATTGGGCGCTGTCGGGTTGGTCACCAGGGTAGATCGTGCAGCCATTGCGGCCTATTGCGAAGCCTACGGACGATGGTCCGAGGCCGTTAGCAAGCTTCATGAGAAGGGGCTCCTGGTCAAGGCGCCCAGCGGGTACCCGATCCTGAACCCTTATCTGAGCATCATCAACTCGGCGCTCGATCAGATGCGGAAGTTCCTGACTGAATTTGGCATGACTCCAAGCTCGAGGACGAGAATCCACATTGCCTGGAAGAACGAAGAGGAAAATGACGCCGCGCGATTCTTCGCATAATGGCTTCTGGTTTGATGAAGCCGCGGCAGATAAGGCCTGCGAGTTCTTCGAGAGATTCCTGCGGCATGCCAAGGGCGAGTGGGCCGGGCAACGCTTCGCGCTTTCAGAGTGGCAGAAGCGCGACATCATCCGGCCGATCTTTGGTTGGAAGCGTCCTGACGGGACCCGGAAATATCGCAAAGTGTATGTCGAGGTACCGCGGAAGAACGGCAAGAGCACCCTGGGCGCCGGCATCGCGCTCTATCTCCTTTTCAGTGACGGAGAACCGGGGGCGGAGATCTACTCCGCGGCCGCTGACCGAGAGCAGGCTGCCATCATCTTTGACGTTGCCAAGCAAATGGTCGAGCAAGATCCGGAGCTGCGCTCACGATGCGAGGTGTTTCGCCGCTCCATCGTCGTAGGAAAGACCGGCAGTGCTTACCATGTCTTGAGCGCCGACGCGCCCACCAAGCACGGCAAGAACTCGCACGGAGTTCTTTTCGATGAGTTGCATGCGCAGCCAAACCGCGAGCTCTACGACGTGCTCAAGACTAGCACCGGATCACGCAGGCAGCCATTGTTCGTAATGTTCACTACGTCCGGCTATGACAAAACCTCAATTTGCTGGGAGGAACACGAGTACGCCACCCGGCTTTTGACTGGAGCGATCCAAGACGATACCTACCTGTCCATCATTTACGCAGCGGATCAGGATGAAGACTGGACTGATCCGAAGGTCTGGGCTCGAGCGAACCCTGGGCTCGGAGAGTCAGTCAAGATTCAGTACCTCCAAGATGAATGCAACCGCGCCAAGGAATCACCGGCGTATCAGAACACGTTTCGACGGCTGCATTTGAACCAGTGGACAGAACAAGCTGACCGTTTCCTGGATATGGACGCATGGGATGGATGTGCAGAGCCAGTGGAGCCGCTCGAATTGAAGGGCAGCCTTTGCTGGGCAGGGCTGGATCTCGCAAGCACAACAGATATCACTGCTTTTGTGCTTTGCTTTGCTGACAAGGATGGTTGCTACTCCTGGCTTCCCTTCTTCTGGGTTCCGGAAGAAACCATACAAAAGCGCAGCGTGAAAGAGAGGATTCAATACGACGCCTGGAAGAAAATGGGGTTCATCGAGTCCACTCCAGGGAATGTCTGCGATTACGACCATATCAGGGAAAGAATTAAGCACCTGGCGCAAACCTACCGCATCCAGGAGATTGCCTACGATCGCTGGAATGCGAGCCAGCTCGTAACTCAGCTGATGAATGACGGCGCCACCATGGTGCCCTTTGGACAGGGCTACCAGTCGATGAGTTCGCCGACCAAAGAACTCCACAAGATAATCTTAGGACGGAAGTTCCGTCATGGAGGCAATCCCGTTTTGCGCTGGATGGCAGGCAATGTGGCCGCGAAACAGGACCCAGCCGGCAATCAAAAGCCCGATAAAGCCAAAAGCGCCGACAAGATTGATGGGATAGTAGCAGGCATTATGGCACTCGGTCGGGCCATGGTAGGTGGTGGTAAACCCGAATCCATCTATGAACGACGGGGGCCGGTATTCGTATGAGCCTGCGCCGCCGGATAAGGGACTGGCTCTTCGAAACAAGATCGGACCTCTCGAACCCCGACCCCTGGCTCATGGCCGCATTCGGCGGGCCGATGACGGCAACGGGCATCCGCGTCACGGCGGACACGGCAATGAGGTTCACCGCCGTTTATGCAGCAGTGCGGATCCTTGCCGAGACCGTCGCCACCCTGCCGCTGATCGTCTATCGCAGGATGGAAAACGACGGCAAGGAGCGGGCGACGGATTATTTCCTCTACCGCCTGCTCCACGACCAGCCGAACGAGGAGCAGACGTCGGTCGAGTTCCGGGAGATGCTCCAGGGGCACCTCGCCCTTCGGGGCAACGCATACGCCCAGATCGACCGCAGGATGGGACAGCCCGCGCGCCTCGTGCCGCTTCACCCCGATCGCGTCGAGGTTGAGCGCGCAAGGAACGGAGAGCTCCTCTGCAAGGTAAACCCGGACTCGGGCAGCCCCTACTACCTCAGCCAGCGGCGGGGCGAGATCATGCACATCCGCGCGCTTTCCTCCGACGGGGTGACGGGGCTCAACCCCATAGAGCTCTTCCGCGAAGCGATAGGCCTCGGCCTCGCCTACGAAGAATACTCCGGGCGCCTTTTCGGCAACGGCGCGAACATCAACGGCGTACTCGAGACGCCGCAGGCCATGAGCGACGAGGCGCTCTCGCGGTTCCGGACCCTCTGGCAGCAGAACTACGGCGGCGGTGGGAAACGCCGGAAAGACCGCGATCCTCGAGCAGGGGATGAAGTGGCAGGCGATAGGGATCGCCCCGAAGGACGCCGAGTTCATCGTAAGCCGCAAGTTTCAGATCACGGAGATCGCGCGTATCTTCCGGGTGCCGCCCCACATGCTGGCCGACCTCGAGCGCGCGACGTTTTCGAACATAGAGCACCAGTCGCTCGAGTTCATCCGCGACACGATCCGTCCGTGGCTCGTGCGCTGGGAGCAGGCGCTCACGCGCGACCTCATCCCTCCCGAGGACCGCGACACCTACTTCGTCGAGTTCCTGATCGACGGCCTGATGCGCGGGGACCTGAAGTCGCGCTACGACTCCTACGCGATCGGGCGAAACAACGGGTGGCTGTCGGCGAACGACATCAGGCGGCTCGAGAACATGAACCCTCTGCCTCCGGAGCAGGGCGACGTCTACCTGATCCCGCTCAACATGATCCCGGCGGGGACGGCGTCTCCTGCGCCCGTCGGCGAGCCGCCGGTAACGGACGAAGCGGCCGAATAGGCGCTTCGCATTTCAACCTGGATCACCCAAGGGCCGCGATTGCGGCCTTTTTTAATTGGCGGGGGCATCGATGAAGAGAAACAGGGAACGGCGATTCACCGGCGATTGCGAGCTTCGTCTGTTGAATCCGGAAGGCGGAAGCTCAAAGCAGATCACCGGTCATGCGGCGGTCTTCGATTCGCTGTCCGAAGACCTCTGGGGATTTCGCGAAAGGATCGAGCCCGGCGCTTTCAGGGATGCGATCGGGAGGTCGGACATCAGGGCGCTCCTGAACCACGATCCGAACTACGTCCTCGGGAGGACAAAGAGCGGGACGCTGCGGGTGCAGGAAGATGAAAGGGGTCTCGCCGTCGAGATCGACCCACCTGCAGGCCAGATGGGCGGAGCGACCTGCTCGTCTCGATCGACCGCGGCGACATCAGCCAGATGAGCTTCGCCTTCCGTGTGGGCGAGGACCGCTGGGACGACGTCGACGGCACGAGGCACAGGACCATCCTCTCTTTCGACGAGATCTTCGACGTTTCCGCGGTGACCTACCCGGCATACCCGGACACGGATGTCGCCCTCCGTGCGGCGCTGAGTGTTGAAGGCATTCATTCGGAGACACCCGATCTTGCGATCCTCAAGGAATATGGGCGAGTCCTGAGGTTCCTGATCGCGTACCCCAATCATACCGGCGAAGCGAAGGCTTTGCCCGAGGACTGCCCGCAGGGGCGGAAGCTCAACCAACTCAAACGCCGGCTCCGGATACTGGAGCTGGAAAACTCAATCTAAGGAGACAATCCCATGAAGGACTGTAACGAGCTCCGCCGCCAGCGGGGCGTGATCATCAAGGACATGCGGGCGCTGACCGACCGCGCCGACGCAGAAAAGCGCGAGCTCTCCGCCGAGGAACAGGAACAGTACGCGCGCATGGAATCGGACCAGGAAAAACTCCGGGTCGAGATCGAGCGCGAGGAGCGGCAAGCCGCGCTCGACCGCGAGCGCGAGTCTTTCGATAAAGAGCCTGCCAGGATGCCGGGGCCCGATCATGTCGAAAAGAAGGCCGGCAATCCCCGGGCTTCGGAGGAATACCGCTCCCAGTTCACCGACATGCTTGGCCGCGGCTACCGCCCCGCCGAGCACCGCGCGCTTCAGGCCGATTCCCAGGTCGGCGGCGGCTATCTCGTCGCCCCGGAGCAGTTCGTCAACCAGCTGATCGAAGCCCTGCGGGACCAGGTCTTCATCCGCCAGTTCTCGACCGTGATCCCGGTCCAGAAGGCCACGAGCCTCGGCGTGCCGGTCCTCCAGGCGCGGCCGGACGACGCCGAATGGACCGTCGAGCTCAAGACCGGGTCGGCGGACACGGCTATGAGCTTCGCCAGGCGCGAACTCCATCCGCACCCCGCCGCCAAGCGCATCCTCGTCTCGACCTTCCTGCTCAATAACGCCGTGCTCCCCGTGGACCAGATCGTCCGCGACCAGCTGGCCTACAAGTTCGGGATCACGCAGGAGAAGGCTTTCCTCCTGGGTTCGGGCTCCGGGCAGCCGCTCGGCGTCTTCACGGCGAGCCCGAACGGGATCGACACGGACCGCGACGTCTCGACCGGCAATACGACGACCTCGATCGGCGCCGACGGGCTGATCAGCGCGAAGTATGCCCTCAAGGGGCAGTACCAGAGGACCGCGCGATGGATCTTCCACCGCGACGGCGTCAGCGCGATCCGCAAGCTCAAGGACGGCGACGGGCAGTACCTCTGGCAGCCAGGGCTCGTGGCGGACAAGCCCGACACGATCCTGGGGCTGCAGTTCTTCATTTCCGAGTACGCTCCCAACACCTTCACGACCGGGAAGTACGCCGGCATCCTCGGGGACTTCTCGTTCTACTGGATCGCGGACTCGATGGAGTTCTCGATCCAGGTGCTCAAGGAACTGTATGCCGAGTCGAACCAGATCGGCTACATCGGCCGCATGGAATGCGACGCGCAGCCCGTTCTGTCCGAAGCATTCGTCCGGGTGAAACTCGCTTAACAAATCGCGGAATGACCGGGGCCGGTGAAGGATCAAGCCGGCCCCCAACCAATAGACAAGGAGACAGATATGAATCTCAGCAAAGGCGTCAAGGTGACCCGCGCGCTCAATTCCGTGGCCGCGGGCACCACAAATCAGAACGGTTCCGTGATCGACATGAGCGGTTTCGAGGGCGTCCAGTTCGTGGCGCTCTTCGGGGCGCTCACGGCCACCCAGGTCACGAGCCTGAAAGTGCAGCAGGGCGACCTCGCCGACGGGTCGGACATGGCCGATCTTGCCGGCAGCCCCCACACGGCCCTGGCCGACACGGACGGGAACAAGTGCCTGGTGACGGACCTGTTCCGCCCCCAGAAGCGCTACGTCAGGGCAGTGGTGACGCGCGGGACGGCGAATGCCGTGATCGACGGCGTGATCGCCCTGCAGTACGGCGCGCGCGTCCAGCCGGTCACGGACGACTCCACTGTCAAGGCGGCGAAGCTCCTGATCTCTCCCGAGGCGGCATAGCGCCTCTTCGCACGAAGGCAAGGGCCGGGCTTTCTCCGTCCCGGCCTCTGCCTGAAACCAATGGAGGATTTTTGAGATGACAGACAGCACCTATCAGACGAAGGTCTACACGAAGCAGGGCGGCGACGAGCTTGTCGTGGCAATTGGCGGGAAGATCACGGTCGAAGCCGGCGGGACGATTGATGTTTCAGCCGGAACCCTGACGCCGGGCACCAATGCGATCGCAGATAACGCGGTCACGACCGCGAAACTCGCGGCAGGCGCTGTCACGCTGCCGAAGATCGGCATTGCCGGGATCAAGTGCCTGGCTGCCGCCGGGAAGAACGGCGCCGGAGCGGTCACACTCACCGGCACGGCAGTCGGCGACCGCGTGGTCGCGGTATTTCGGCGCTCCCACGGCGGGCGGGGCGCTCGAAGTGAAGCTTCCAGTTACGGATTTCGAGGCGGCCGTAACCGTCGCCGACCAGATCCAGCAGGTCTCGGCGGCAAACCTGTCGACGAAGACCTACGTTTTCCTGCTCATTCCGGCGGCGGCATAGCCATGAGAGTCCGACTGAAGACTCTTATGGCCGGGCCGCAAGGCGTCTTCCAGCCCGGATCGATCATCGATCCCCCGGCGGAGGAAGCCGAAGCCCTGATCTCGGCCGGTTATGCCGAACGCCTGGAGCGTCCGCCTGAAACAGCCGGTGTCGAAACCGCCACAATCGATCCGGGCGGCAGGGCAACGAGAACTCCGGCACGGCCCCGGAAAACCCCCTAACCTCGCGGTGATAAGGATCGTTGTGCCCGTGGGTATCCAGCAGGGGCGCGGGGTGCTTCCCATCAAGCCGATGATCTACCTCGAGCTTCCGGCCGGGATCGATGTCGAACTTCCCGCCGAGATCGAAGCTTTCCTCATCGGCGAAGGCATGGCCGAGCCTGCCGAACCGGAGGGAAACAGGAAACCCGGGAGCGCTTAATGGGGCTGAAACTCGTATCGCCGCCTGAAGTCGAGCCTGTCACGCTCGCCGAGGCAAAGGCCCACCTGCGCCTGGATTCGGGTGCGGAAGACGGTTACGTCTCGGCTCTTATTGTTGCGGCCCGGGAACGGGTCGAGCTTTTCCTTCGCAGGGCGCTGAACTCGCAAATCTTCGAACTCACTCTCGACCGCTTCCCGGCGAATGCGCGCTCGATCGATGTCCCCCGCCCGCCGCTTCAATCCGTGGAGTCGGTCAAGTACACGGACCCGGCCGGCGTCCTCCGGACATTCCCTGCAGAGGGATACGTGGTCGATTCATCCTCGAACGAGATCGGCCGCTTGGCGCTCGCGTGGAACCAGTTCTGGCCCATCACGAGAAGCTCGATCAATGCGGTCGTCATGCGCTTTGTCGCCGGGTACGGGGACGCGGCGGAAGATGTTCCGCAGGCGATCAGGCACGGGATCCTGATCGAGATCGCGAACCTCTACGAAAACCGCGAGGACCTTGTCGTCGGGCAGGCGGTCAATATGATGGCGGTCTCGGAGCGGCTACTCTGGCCGTACCGCGCGCTCGGCGTCGAATGATGCGCGCAGGCTTATTGCGTCACCAGATCACGATCGAGGCGCCGGTGGAAACGCAGACGGCGGACGGATCCATTGCCGTGAGCTGGCGAACCTTTGCCACCTCCTGGGCCTCGATCGATCCGCTTCTCGGGAAAGAGTATTTCGCCGCCGCTCGGGAACAGGCTGACATCAGCCACAAGATCAGGATGCGCTTTATCTCGGGACTCGATCACCGGATGCGGATCCTTTTCGGCACGAGGGTTTTCGAGATCGAATCGGTGATCAACCTCGGGGAGCGAAACCGGGAACTCGTGCTCATGTGCCGGGAGAGCTTGTGACGGCCACCCTCGACGAAGGGCTCTTCGATCACCTGACGTCCCATGCGGGACTCGCGGCCATCGTCGGGACCCGGATCCACCCCGACTACTTCCCGGAGGACGAGCCTCTGCCGGCCGTCGCCTACTCGCTCGAAGACGACCGCTCGATGCACACGCAGCAGGGGCCGACGTCCTTGCGCCAGGCCGTCTACCGCTTCGACGTCTGGGCAGAAACCGTATGGGAAACAGCGGAAACGATGAGGCAGATGCGGGCGGCGCTCGACGGATTCCGGGGAAGCTTCAAGGATATCCCGGTGCTGGGCGCTTTCTTCGACGGTGCCGGCCGGACCAGGGATCCCGACACCGAGGCCTTCTGCATATCGATGCGATTCACCATCCATTACCGGCAAGTTTAATTCACCTGTTTTTCATCAACGATTGAAAGGAAACGACCATGACCGACGGAGTTATCGGACTTGGAACCATATTGAAGATCGGCGACGGCGCCAGTCCCGAGGTGTTCACGGCCATCGCCGAAGTGAAAGACATCACGGGCCCGGGGCTCACGCGCGAGTTCGCCGAGTTCACGCACCAGCAGTCCTCGGGCGGCTACCGCGAGTACAAGCCCACTTTCAAGAACTCGGGCGACGTCACCTTCAAGTGCAACTTCCTGCCCGACGACGAGACCCAGGGCTTTTCGACCAGCGGTCTCCTCAAGGACTACGACGACGGGACCCTGCGGAACTTCCAGCTTGAGTTTCCCGATTCCGGCGCGACGAAGGCTTCTTTTGCCGCCTATGTCGCGAACGTCCAGCCCGGCGCCCCGATAGCCGGACCCCTTGAACTGAATGTAACCTTGCGGGTTACAGGACCCGTGACCTGGAGCTAGACAATGAGCCAGCTGACCAAAGAGCAGATCCTCGCCATCACGCCGAAACTCGAGGAGATCGAAGTCCCCGAGTGGGGCGGCTCGGTCTTCATCCGCCCTGTGACGCTCGCAGAGCAGGCGAAGCTCGCCGACCTCGGGACGAAGTTCGAAAAAGCCGCGGTCGTCGACCGCATGAAAAACATCACGCTGCGCCTGGTCCAGTGGGCGGTTTCCGATTCAGAGGGACTGCCGCTGTTCGACGCTAGGGACCTCGAGGCCCTGATGACGAAGTCCGCGAGCGCGTTCCTGCGCCTGCAAGATGCGATCCTGAAGCTATCGGGCCTGACCGAGGAGTCCCGCAATGAACTGGAAAAAAACTTGCAGAGCGCCCCGAGCGGCGGGCCCGATTCCGACTAGCCGAGACTCTTGGCCGCACCGTGGCCGAGCTCGAGCAGACGCTTTCCTACCGTGAATTCGTGGAGTGGCTGGCCCATTTCAGACTCGATGCCGGCGGCGGCGCTTCTTCGAGCTCCTGGGAAAAGCAGATGCAGACCATGAGGCTCATCGGGGAGTTCCAGAAGGCAAGGCGGTAGATGGCAGGGATAGAGATCAAGGGGTTCGAAGAGCTCAGGCGCAACACCGACAGGCTCGGGAAAACCATCGCCGAGGAGGCGGTCCTTGCAGCCGAGAACGCCGCGGCCGAAGTCATAAGGAAAGCCGTCGAAGCTGCCGCTCCCAGGAAAACGGGGCAGCTCGCCAGTTCGGTAATCGTCTACGAAAGCGTGGACCGCAAGGCCCTGACGGGATCATCCCGCAGGCGGCTCCTCGTCGGGCCCCAAAAGAAGAAGGGCTTTTACGGCTTCTTCCTCGAAAAGGGATGGTTTGCGACGGGGCGGGCCAGGAGAGCCAGGCAGGCCTCGGGAACCACGCACAGCCAGAAGGGGATCTCCGGGGGGAGGCGCGTCGCGCCGAACCCGTGGTTCGGCAATATCGCGAAGGCGGTCGAATCGCAGGCATTCGAAGCCGGCGCCGAAGCATTTCGCGCAGTCATCGATAAAGCCACAGGGACCTGATGGCCATAGGGCGATTATTTTTCGAAATCTCCGCGGACACCAGCCGCCTGCAAGAATCGCTCAAGCAGGCGATGGTCTCTCTCGAGCAGGCCGGGCTCAAGGCCACCCGGGCCGGCCAGGCCACGATCGCCGCTTTCGACGCCGCGCTCAACCCGACGAAGGCGCTTTCGGAGCAGATCAGGCTGCTCGAAGCAGCGGGCCGATCGACCGGTGACATACTCACCGTCATGGGCGAAAAGATCAAAAACGCGACCGCCCAGGCCTCCCAGCACGGTCAGCCCATCGACGCCCTGGTACGCAAGTACGCAGACATGGCCCGGGGCACCGGCGAAACCCGGAACGTGCTCGAAAAGCTCGGCGAGTCGCTCACCCACATAGCCCACAATCCGTTGGAGGCGGCGAAGCAGGGCCTCGGATCTCTTCTCGAGACAATGGGCCCGGCAGCGGTCGGGATCGGGGGGCTTGCCGCCGGCATCATCGGGGCGGGAGCTGCGCTCTTCCACCTTTCGGAGTCCTTGTCCTCGACCGCCATCCAGCTCAGGAACCAGGCGATTGTCACGGGGCTTGCCGTCGACGAGATGCAGGCGCTCAATCAGCTCGGCAAAGAGGCGGGCCTTGAAAACGAAAACCTCGCTCGCATTATCGGGCAGCTGAACCGCCAGCTTGCGACCGGGGAAAAGGCGGACTTCGTCAAAGTGCTAAACGCCCTGCGGCTTTCATCGGGCGAGGCGGCCGCGGATATATCGAAGGGGGTGCTCCCGCTACTTGACGACCTGCAGGGGCGTCTCCTTGCGATCGAGGACCCCATGAAGCGCGCCGAGTACCAGAACGCCGCCTTCAACCGCCGCCAGGCGGAGCTCGGGATCGTCCTGACCTCGAGCAACAAGAAGCTATCGGAGCAGATCGAGGAGGTGAAACAGGCCGGAAACACCTATGGCGAGGACACGCAAGGCAAGCTCCTGCGGCTCCACACCGTGCTCGAGCACCTCGAGCGCGCGTGGACTTCGGTGAAGGTGGCGGCGATCGGATATTTTGCCTCGGCAATGGACTGGGCCACGAAGTGGGCGCATGAGGCCGAGCCCGAAATGTCGCCCGAGGACCTCGCCAGGCAGCAGATGGAAAAACTGAAAGGAAAACTGGATTTCACGGGCTACGGCAATTTCCAGATCGTCACGCCCGAGGAGGACGCGCTCAAGTCGGCGGAGAAAAGGCTGGCGGTCGCGAAGGCGATAGCCGCGGGCAACAAGGAAAACCTCGATCTGGTGATAAGGATCGCGGAAAAGGAGAAGGAGTTCGCCGACGCCGCCCAGGTCAACGACGTCAGGCGGGCCGAGGCGCTTGCGCCCGAGATCGCGGGCCTCAAGAACCTCCTGAAAGCCTACGAGGAGCTCCCGAAAGTGGTGGACCGCTGGCAGAAAAGCCTCGACGAAGCGAAGAAGACCCAGGAAGAAATCGACAGGAAGGGCCACGCCGCTCTCGTCCCCGGGAAAAGCGAGATCGAGCAAGGACTGAAGAAACTCGAAACCGAGACGCTCGAAAGGCTGAGGACCTTCCGCGAGGTCGAGGCGTCGCTTGCTAAAGACACGACGAACTCGAAACTCGAGGAGCTGCGCCTGGAGGAGCGGATCGCGGGGACGCTCGTGCCGATGAACGAAGCCGAGCGCAGCCGGCTCGAGATGGAAAAGATCCACCTGCAGTTTGCGATCAAGGCCGAGGAGACGCGCGTCAAATATACCCAACTGCGGGCCGATCTCACGAGCCAGATCAATAAGCTCGACCCTTCGGACCCCCTGCGCAGCCAGGCCATGAAGGACATCGAAGGCCTGACGGAGCGATTGAACACCGAGCTCGAAACCCTGGGCAAGCTCGAGGGCGCCGAGGTCCTGAAAGTGCACCGCCAAGAATACCTGAAAATGATCGACTCGGTCAGGGAGGGGGCGGGCAAGGTCTTCGATGCGATCTCCTCCAGGGGAAAAGGAGCCTTCCAGTCGCTCATGGACTGGATCGAAGGCGTGTTTCTTTCCAGGCTGCGCGTTCTCTTTCAGAACCTGGTCGCCACGCTTTTTACCCCGAACATGGGCGGCCAGGGTCTTGCTTCGCGCCTCCTCCAGGGCGTGATCCCCGTATTCGGGGCCTCGGGCGGCCTTGGGGGATCATCCGGAGTGACTCAGCTATTCCAAGGGCTAGGGATAACCGGCGGACCTCTGACCACGGCCCAGATCCAGGCGCTTTCGAAGATCGGACAAGGTGGGGCCGTTGCCGGCGGGACCTTCGGTTTCGGCAGCCTTCTCGGGATGCTGGGCCCCGCTGGGCTCCTTGCCGGCGGGATCGCGGGAGTGGGATCCGGGAACCTCTTCGGGCGGATCGCCGGGACAGCGGGCTTGGGGATCCTCGGGGCTGCCGGAGCCGTGACTGCCGGGTTGATCCCGGGGATGGGCGCCGCAGGAATCGGATCGGCTCTCGGCGGGCTGCTCACAAACCCGGGGATGCTGCTTCAGGCCATGCTCAACCCCATCATCGCGGTTCCCCTTGCCGCGGCTCTCGGGATACCGATGATCATCAAGGCGATCCAGGGGAAGAACGCCTGGCAGGCCGGGGCCCCGGAAGTGGCGCGCGACTTCGGGGGGATCCAGATCGGGCAGCAGGACCTGCAGGGGTGGGTGACCCAGTCCCTCGGGCTTTCGGAGTCGCAGTTCTACCCTATCCGTAAGGACATCGAGTCCTCGCCGCTCTTCCTCACCCAGGTTGCGGCTCCTCTTGCACAGGCGCAGGGGAAGATGGATGACTTCCTCAAGTCGCTGGAGGCGGTCAAGACCTCCTGGGGGACCTTCAATTTCCGCGAGGCTTTTGAAACCGGCCAGGCGACCGGCGAGTGGTCGGATCTGAACAAGGAGTTCAGGGAGGCCTTTGGCGTCTCGAAAGCTCTCCAGCAGGCGATGCCCGACTGGCAGACAAAACTGATGGGTGTCGAGGACGCAACCAAGCACGTAAAGACCGCGACCGAGCTCCTGACCGATTCCCTCACCGCTCTTCGGGACGCCGTCTCGGGATCCATCGTTCCCGTGAAAGACATGTACCAGAAGTTCCTCGAGACCGGCGAGATCACGGAAGAGTTTTCGGCGAAGATCAAAGAACTCGGGGGCGACATCGACAAGTTCAAGAAGCTCGCGGACCTCAGCAAGGTCAACAGCGATTTCCAGACCATGGCGCAGCGTTTCCGCGACACGGGCGAGATCCTGCCGGAACTACGAGCCCTCTTCACCCAGTTCGGCGGCGATCTCGGCGCACTCGATGCCGCGGCTGCGATCCCCGGACTCAAGGATTCGCTCAGCCTGATCGCATCCCTCCGCCAGGAACTCGGAAGCTTCCTTCCCGACCAGACTGTAGCCCAGAAGATCATGGCAGGCCAGATGGACCAGTCTGTGGTCGACGCCCTGAAATCTGCCGGGATCGATCCCGAGAAAATGAAAAACATCTCTGGGATCATGAAGCTCGAAACGGGCTGGGACAAGGCAGTCCAGGATTTCCAGAAGACGGGAAAACTGGCGAAAGGCGGAGTGCTGGAGCAGGCGCTTCTCCAGTACGGTGGGACGGCAGGCCAGACCGCTGTCGACAGGTACGGGCAGGGGTTCAACACGGTCACGGACCAGCTGCTTTCTTCCACCAAATCGGCATTGGATGCAGCCTACCGCGCGGAGCGCAGCAGCGTGCTCGACGCGCTTACGAAGGTCGAGCAGGAAACCGCCGAACGGATCACATCGCTCATGAAGGCCGTGGAGGACCAGTTCGCGGTCGTCGGGAGCAACATCGCCGCGGCCCTCGATGCCGCAAAGACCGAGGTCGTCGACGTCCTCAACAAGATCCTCGCTGAGCTTTCTTCCGATTCGAACACTGGCGATGCATCTTCCACCGGATCGGATGCAGTCGGCACCGATATCCCGGCACCTGCAGACAATACCGATTCAGGCGCCGGCAATTCGACGGGGAATGAGGTCCACATCCACATGGCGGGCGCGACGATATACGGCTGGGACGATTTCGAAAGACGTGTGGCGGAAGCGGTGGTCCGGAATTCGCGCCGCGGGGCAATGACCATTGCGTATCAACGACAATGGGTTGGCCTCTAACGATCAGCAGACTGAAGGTGTTGCGGATTCGGCTACCCCGGGTAGAAACAAGTCGATTATAATCAGACCGAATTCACGCCTTTCTGATTACAGGTCGCACATTGCCAGTGGAGGTAATCTCCATGATTGGCAGTACCGTCTCGCACGATCGGATCCTCGACAAAATTGGTGATGACAGAGGCAAGAGATATCTGTCGCGCCTATGGTGCGGAAACCTCCGACCGGCCTCGGCAAAGACCTTACCTGATGTACTCGACTGTGAAACCGAACAGATTGGTGACATCGACCACCATGCGGAATTCCGGCAGCTCAAGCAACAGGAGCAGGGATAAAGGCGATGGATCCGGAACGCTGGAAGCAGATCAGGCAGGTTTGTCACTCAGCTCTGGAGATTGAGCCCGACCGGCGGAAGGCATATCTCAAGGAAGCCTGCGCAGGCGATGATTCCATCCTGAAAGAAGTCGAATCGTTGCTCGCACTGCAATCGGAAGCGGCAGGCGTCTTCGATTCGCCTGCCCTTGATGCGGCCGCCAGGGCACTTGCCGAGGAAAAAGAAGCTGAGCTTCGCCCGGACCTTGTCGGCCGCACATTGCAGCACTACCGCATCATCGCGAAGATAGGCGAGGGCGGCATGGGTGTGGTCTACCGTGCCCGGGATGAGCACCTGAAGCGGGACGTTGCTATCAAGGTACTTCCGCCAGAGTTGATGACCGATCCGGAACGGAAGAAGCGATTTGTTCAGGAGGCGCGGGCCGCCTCGGCCCTCCATCATCCCAATATCGTCACGATCCACGACGTCACATCAGAAGGTGGCATCGACTTCATTGCCATGGAACTGGTCGCCGGCAAGGCACTCGATCAGAAGATCGGGCGCAAGGGCATGAGACTCGACGATGCCCTGAAATGCGCGATTCAAATCGCCGATGCGCTCGCGACGGCGCACGCGGCCGGGATCGTCCACCGGGATCTGAAACCGGCGAATATCCTGGTGGCGGAGAGCGGTCACGTGAAGGTGCTGGACTTCGGGTTGGCGAAGCTGACACAGCCGCTGAACGGCGAAGGGATCGATTCTTCTTCAGTCGCGATGTCGACGGAAGAAGGCCGGATCATGGGCACGGCTGCGTACATGTCACCCGAACAGGCGCAGGGAAAATCCGTCGATGCGCGATCGGACATCTTTTCTTTCGGTGCGGTCCTCTACGAGATGTCATCCGGAAGACGGGCATTCCCAGGGGATAATACCGCTTCGATTATCTCGGAAATTTTAAAAAGTGATCCCCCTTCGCTGAATGCAGCTATTCCCCAGGATTTCGCGAAGATCATCTCGCACTGCCTGCGAAAGGATCCCGGGCGGCGCTTTCAGCACATGGACGACATCAAGATTGCCCTGGAGGACTTGAGGGCGGAACGGGATTCGGGCTCGTCGGACGGTGGACGGGGACTCCATCGGCCGATGCGCAGCCGGCTTTTGATGTTCAACGCACCAATTGCGATACTGGCACTCGTGACAATCGCGGCGGTGCTCTGGGTGAAGCGAAGGGGCAGTGAAACACCAACGCTTAAAGTTATTCCGCTGACGACATACTCCGGACGGCAGAGGATGCCGAGCCTGTCTCCCGATGGAAGTCGCGTTGCCTTTTCCTGGGACGGTGAGAAGCAGGATAACTTCGACATCTACATCAGAATGGTGGCAGGTGAACCTCCTCGAAGGTTAACGACAGATCCGGCGCCGGATCTCTATCCGGTCTGGTCTCCCGATGGGAATTGGATTGCATTTGCCCGAGCCGGCTTCACCTATCTTATTTCGCCAGAAGGAGGACGGGAGCGCAAACTCGCCCCGGGAAAACCCAGTTCCTGGACGCCGGACGCCAGGTTCCTGGCCTGCTGGGGGCGGAAATCCGATGGGGACCCGAACCTGATTTACTTGGTGTCGATCGAGTCTGCGGAACTGATTACCCTGCCAACGTCCCCCCCTCCAGGCAGCAGTGGAGACACATTTCCTGCGATTTCGCCTGATGGGAACATACTAGCTTTTAGGCGATCGCCAACTCCCGAACTCAGTAGCGCTGATTTATTCACGATCCCATTAGGGTCGAACTCATCGGCTCCGACGCCCGTACGACTCACCTATGACGCCCAGGATATCGGCGAACTTTTCAAATGGACGCCAGATGGCAGAGAACTTATCTTTGTTTCAAATCGCGGCGGCAGGATCGCCCTATGGCGCATCGCCAATTTAGCCGGTGCGCGCGCTCAGAGAATATCCGGCACCGAAGATGCCGCCAGTTGTGCATTTGCAAAAGACGTGCCTGGACGGCTCGTCTTTCAGCGCTTTATCAGGGAGTACAGTATTTGGTGTCGGTGGCTCGCGGAGCCGGAGTCCCACTTCAGTCAGCCCACCCCAATCGCGGAATCGGTTGCAACCGAGATGGATCCGCAGTTCTCGCCGGATGGCAGCAGGATCGCGTTCAAATCCAATCGAACTGGCAACGATGAAATTTATTCCTGCCGTGCCGATGGTACGGATGTCCTGCAACTTACTTCGTTCAGGGGATCCGTCAGACCTGGTAGCCCCCGTTGGTCGAACGATTCACCGCAGATTGTTTTCGACGGGCTAAGCGCAGGCAATTACGCGATCTTCGCAACGAAAAGCAGTGGAGGCATACCCCTTCAACTTACTTCTGCCATGTCGATATGTATCCGGCCTTCTTTCTCACGTGATGATCGTTGGGTTTACTTCGGGTCAAACCAGACCGGGCTAAATCAGATATGGAAAGTCCCCTGCGCGGGAGGAGCAGCGGTGCAGATTACACGCGGAGGGGGAATGGAGGCATTCGAATCGCCGGATGGAAAGTCGATCTTCTACGTCAAAGGATGGAATACTGCGGGACTTTGGAGTGTTCCCATTGACGGCGGAGTCGAGAGGCCAATCTCAGCGCTACCCGGAGTCCAGAGCGGACTCTGGGGAGTAGCAGAAGGGGGAATCTACTTCCTCGACATCTTGTCAGCAGGTCCGGGCGGCCCCGTGCCGCTCAAGAAGTATGATTTCGCGACGCAACGGATTTCCAAGGTTAGCGAGGCTGACAAGGTGCCGCCTAATTTGGATGTCAGATTCGCGGTGACGCGCGACGGCAGGAGGTTTGTCTGGACCCGGCAGGACCGCTATGAATCGAACCTCATGATGGTTGAGAATTTCCGATAGCGAATAGGGTGGAAAATGACACCTGAGCGCTGGCAGCGCGTGAAGGAAATTTGCCAATCGCTGCTGGATCTGAAACCCAGCCGGCGCGAAGAACTTCTGGAGGAAATGTGCGCCGGCGACCAATCGCTAATGCGCGAAGTCAGGTCGCTGCTGGCTCAGGAATCGGGCGGACTGTTCGATGCACCGGCGCTCGATGCCGCCGCGCGGGCTCTAGCTGATGATGGGCGCGCAGAGATGAGACAGGATCTTGTCGGACAGACGCTGCGGCACTACCGCATCGTCGAGAAAATAGGCGAAGGGGGCATGGGCGTGGTCTACCGTGCCCGGGATGAGCACCTGAAACGGGACATCGCCATCAAGGTGCTTCCTCCGGAATTGATGACCGATCCCGAGCGCAAGAAACGTTTTGTTCAGGAAGCGCGCGCCGCTTCAGCCCTCAATCATCCGAACATCGTAACGATCTACGACGTCACATCCGAAGGCGGCATCGACTTCATTGCCATGGAACTGGTCGCCGGCAAGACACTCGATCAGAAGATCGGGCGCAAGGGGATCAAGCTTGACGAAGCATTGAAATTTGCAGTCCAGATAGCCGATGCGCTTGCCGCGGCGCATGCAGCCGGGATCGTCCACCGGGACCTGAAGCCGGCCAATATCCTGGTGACAGAGAGCGGCCATGTAAAGGTGCTGGACTTCGGGCTGGCGAAGCTGACGCAGCCGCTGAATGGCGAAAGGGCAGATTCCTCTTCAGCTGCGATGTCGACGGAAGAAGGCCAGATCGTGGGGACGGCCGCTTACATGTCGCCGGAACAGGCCGAAGGCAAGCCGGTGGACGCTCGCTCGGACATCTTTTCGTTCGGCTCGGTGCTATATGAAATGGTGACGGGACGGCGGGCGTTCCAGGGGGAAAGCAGCGCGTCGATAATCTCGGAGATCCTCAAAAGCGAACCCCTCCCACTGAACGCGGGTATTCCCCACGACCTCGAGATCATCATCGCGCGTTGCTTGCGCAAGGACCCAGCGCGCCGCGTTAAGCACATGGACGACGTTTGGCTCGCTCTGGAGGACCTGAAGGAGGAGTCCGGCTCGGGCGAACCGAGCAAGACAGAACCACAGCCGCGATCGGTGCGCCGCCGAATTGCCACATGGGCGACCGCAGCGGTCCTGCTGTTCCTGGGAGCAGGATCGGCGTTCCTCTATTTGCATCGCATCTCGAGAGAGGCACCACCGGCTGACATTGTCACTTTGACCAACTATCCAGGAACTCAAGGCCACCCCAGTTTCTCGCCGGATGGCAGCCGTGTGGCGTTCCACTGGGATGGTCCGAAGGAGGATAATTTTGACATTTATATTAAACCTGTGGGTTCAGGTCCTCCCCGGCGGCTGACCTTCGATCCCGGCGCGGAGAGAAGCCCGAGGTGGTCCCCGGATGGCAATTGGATCGCATTCTCTCGCGGCGGATTCGTCTACCTGATCCCCCCCGAGGGAGGGAAAGAGCGCAGGCTATGCAGGGGTGTTGCTTCTTCCTGGTCTCCCGACAGCAGGTTTCTGGCGATCCAACGCCGGGAGTCAAGCGAAACTCCAACCTTGATCTACTTGGTCTCGGCCGAGGCGGGAGAAGAGTCGGGTCCGGTGACCTCGCCGCCATCACAGTCTTTGGGAGATATTTGGGCGGAAATATCCCCAGATGGGAAAAGCTTTGCTTTTGCGCGAATCCATGGACGAGGGGGAGAATTTGCGGCCGACATCTACATCCAGCCGATCGCAAACGGCAAGCCGGCAGGAGAAGCCTGGCGTCTCACCAACGACGATCGCCGGGTGATTGGAGCGAGGGCATGGACTCTGGATGGAAGTGAAATTGTTTTCTCCTCAAATCGTGGTGGACGCCGGAGTCTATGGAGGGTCGCTGTTTCGCCCGGCGCAGAACCGCGACGCGTGCCGGGCACCGACGATGCTGTCTCGGCAACTGTCGCACGGGGAACGCCCGGTCGTCTCGTATACTCTCGCTCCTATGTCGGCACGAGCATATGGCGCAAGCGGATAGCGGAGAAGGGTAACAGCGTCGGCGCTCCCGAGCGTCTGTTAGCGTCACACGGGCAGGAATGGGATCCTCAGTTCTCTCCGGAGGGGAGCAGGATCGTACTTCGCTCGGATCGATCCGGCTTTGATGAGATTTGGGTTTGCAGGAGCGACGGCTCGGAACCTGTACAGCTGACCTCATTCAGGGGCAGCCGGCACGCGGGCGCCCCGCGATGGTCACCGGACGGTCAACGGATTGCTTTCGACAGCCAGGGCCCCAACGGCGTCAATATCTTCATCGTCAATGCGGAAGGCGGGGAGCCTCACAAAGTGACCGAGGGCGACTGGTCAGACATCAGGCCCTGCTGGTCAAAGGACGGCCAGTGGATTTACTTCGGCTCAAACCGATCTGGAACCAATCAAATCTGGAAGGTGTCCGCTTCGGGTAGCAATCCCCGCCAGGTTACACAAGATGGAGGATTCGAATGTTTCGAATCGTTGGATGGCAAGCAGCTGTTTTATACCAAAGGATGGAGCACACTACCAGGCATCTGGAGCATGCCGACAGAAGCAGGCAAGGAAGCTGCGCTGCCGGAATTGGCCTTGGTCCGGACAGGCCACTGGTCGATCGCAGACAACGGGATCTATTTCGTCGATTTTGGGAATTCCCCTGTTACTGCACCGCCGGGGCCGGTTCCTCTAAGGTTTTATGATTTCAAGACACACCGGGTTTCTCAACTCGAGATAATTGAGAGGATGAGGCCACTTTCGGAGACTATCCTTTCCACAACGCGTGATGGCCGTTGGATCGTCTGGAAACTAACGGATCGCGAAGAATACAACCTCATGCTGATCGACAACTTCCGCTGAGGGCGTTTGGGGAAATCGAATTCCCGAATAAGAATTCTGAAACAGGAAGGCAAATGCGTTTGCAAGGATTGAGATTCACAAGTCCAAATGGGAATTTCGTAATTGTGCCGAATACCCCGAAATCTCTACGAGTGAGGATGCGGCCGAGCTGCTGCAGATTTCATGTGAAAACATATTGAGCGACTTGAAACCGGCGAAGGTGTGGCTGTGATACCTGGCGAGCGACGGAGCTGAGAGCGATGGATCCGGAACGGTGGAAGCAGATCAGGCATGTCTGTCACTCAGCTCTGGAGCTTGAGCCCGACCGGCGGGAGGCATATCTCAAGGAAGCCTGCGCCGGCGATGATTCCATCCTGAAAGAAGTCGAATCGTTGCTCGCACTGCAATCGGAAGCGGCAGGCGTCTTCGATTCGCCTGCCCTTGATGCGGCCGCCAGGGCACTTGCCGAGGAAAAAGAAGCTGAGCTTCGCCCGGACCTTGTCGGCCGCACATTGCAGCACTACCGCATCATCGCGAAGATAGGCGAGGGCGGCATGGGTGTGGTCTACCGTGCCCGGGATGAGCACCTGAAACGGGACATCGCCATTAAGGTGCTTCCACCGGAATTGATGATCGATCCCGAGCGCAAAAAGCGGTTTGTTCAGGAAGCGCGCGCTGCTTCAGCCCTCAATCATCCGAACATCGTTACGATCTACGACGTCACATCCGAAGGCGGCATCGACTTCATTGCCATGGAGCTTGTCGCCGGCAAGACGCTCGATCAGAAGATCGGGCGCAAAGGGATGAAGTTCCCCGATACATTGAAATGCGCGATTCAGATTGCTGATGCCCTTGCGACAGCGCATTCGGCCGGGATTATCCATAGGGATTTGAAGCCGGCCAATATCCTGGTGACGGAAAGCGGCCATGTAAAAGTGCTGGACTTCGGGCTGGCGAAGCTGACACAGCCGCCGAACGGTGAAGGGATTGATTCTTCTTCAGCGGCGATGTCTACAGAAGAAGGGCGGGTCATGGGGACGGCGGCTTATATGTCGCCGGAGCAGGCGCAAGGGAAACTCGTCGATGCGCGGTCGGACATCTTTTCTTTCGGTGCGGTTCTCTACGAGATGGCAACCGGGCAACGGGCGTTCCCGGGAGATAATACGGCTTCGATTATCTCGGAAATTATAAAAAGTGATCCCCCTTCGCTGAATGCAGCTAGTCCCCAGGATTTCGAAAAGATCATCAAGCACTGCCTGCGCAAGGATTCTGCGCGGCGTTTTCAGCACATGGATGACGTCAAGGTAGCCCTTGAGGACCTTAAGGATGCGTGCGAATCAGGCAAGCCGGACAAACCAGAAGCGCGCCCGCAGCGAGCGGGACGCTGTATTGCAATATGGACCTCCGCCGCCATTCTGCTGATTCTGGCCCTGGGCACAATGTTCATTGTTTACCGCCAGTCATCAAGGAAGGCACCATCCTTCAGCGTCGTTCCGTTGACAAGCTACCCAGGTGTTCAACAGCAGCCGAGTTTTTCGCCCGATGGTAGCCGCGTGGCCTTCAGTTGGAACGGCGAAAAAGAGGACAACTACGATATCTACATAAAACCTTTGGGGCCAGGGCCTGCGCGCAGGCTCACCTCGGATCCTGCTCCTGATTCCCTACCGAAGTGGTCTCCGGATGGCAGCTGGATTTCTTTTTCGCGCGGAGGGTTCACCTATCTGATCTCACCTGAAGGGGGGGTCGAAAGAAAACTATGCCGTGGGCCGGCACATTCATGGACTCCAGATGGGAAATTCCTGGCAATAAATCTGAAGGAGTCGGTCTCGAAGCCCTGGATGCTCTACTTCGTGTCGGTCGAAACGGGAGAAAAGGAAGGTCCGCTGAATTCATCGCAACCGGGTAGATTGGGAGACATACAGCCGGTGTTTTCCCCCAATGGAAGAAGCATGGCTTTCACGCGGTTTTCGGGATCTGTTGGTTTTGTTAACGACATTTACGTTTTGCCCCTCGTGAACGGCAAGCCGGGCGGGGAGGCCTGGGGTCTAACCAATGACAACCGCTTTGTATTAAGCCTGGCCTGGACGACGGATAGCAGTGAAATTGTCTTCTCGTCCAATCGCAGCGGGCGTGCCAGTCTTTGGAGGATAGCCGTTTCTCCTGGCGCGGAGCCACAACGGATTCCTGGTACAGATGATGGGGGCAGCTCTACGATCTCCAGGAGCACACCCAGCCGGCTCGTTTACACGCGGGGGTATTCCAACGATAACATATGGCGCACGCAGATTACCGGTAATGGAACTATCGCCAGTGTTCCTGAACGGATTATCGCTTCCAAAAATATAGAATGGGACCCCCAGTATTCTCCGAATGGGGACAGGATCGCCTTTCGCTCCAACAGATCTGGTTTCATCGAGATCATGGTCTGCAACAGCGACGGGTCGAATCCAGTGGCATTGACTTCCTTCAATGGTGCCCGGCAAGCGGGTTCGCCGCGCTGGTCACCGGACGGCCGACGGATCGCCTTTGACAGCGAGGGCCCAGACGACGCGAAAATATTCATTATCGATGCGGATGGCGGCGCACCACGCCCTCTGACCACGGGCGATTGGCGGGATATAAGACCCAGCTGGTCACGAAATGGCGACTGGATATATTTCGGAACCAATCGTTCGGGAACATTCCAGATCTGGAAACTATCGGCCACCGGTGAAAATGTCCAGCAAGTCACGCGGGATGGCGGTACTGAGGCATTCGAATCGCCGGACGGCCAAACATTGTTCTATTCCAAGGAATCAGCAGCCACACCAGGCCTCTATAGTGTACCCGTTGAAGGGGGGAAGGAAGCTGCCATCCCAATGTTGTCGGCCGTCAATTTAGGTTATTGGGCAGTAGCGGATCGGGGCATTTATTTTGTCGATTTTATCGGCGTCGGGCCGAAGGAACCCGTGCCGGTGAGGTTTTTCGATTTTCAAATACAGAAATTGTCTCAAATAGGCACGATAGAAAAGTTAATTCTGGGAATATGTGGTTTTTCCGTAACCCGCGATGGTAGTTGGATGATCTGGACACAAAGAGACCGCTCCGAATCTAACCTCATGCTGATTGACAACTTCCGCTGATGCTCGATTCATCGTAGCATCGAGAAGTCAGATACCTGCTGCCGGCGTAAAGGGATGGCAGATTCACCACCCCTGCGCGCGCAGTCACGTGACGCGTTTGCCAGTCGGAAATAAACCCTGATCCACACCGCGAATTGATTTTGCCGGCCCGCCCTCAAATGCCGAAAAGGGGCGGGGATCGCTCTCGTGAGGAGTTGAGCCTGGCTGCGGCGGCCAGCACAGACTTGATCAGCTAACGTGCAATTCTTGGCAGAAATCGCGCCATGATCTCCCATATCGCGACTTTGCGGCACTAATCCTCCCAAACCTGCATGCGGATACTGCCAATGTGATTAATTCAAATCCAATCACCGATTTTGGCGCATACTTAATTCGATGTTGCTCCTTTAACAGATCCTGTTTCCTTGTTTACGTTGGAGTGCCAATCGACACATCTGAGGATGGGCCATGAAGACTTCGCTGAGCATGATCTTTTTAATCACCCTTTCAGTCGTGGCAGGCGCACATGCCTACTATTTGGGTGAAGAGCAGATTGGCCCCGATCATCCGAGCCAGCCGGCGGCAGATCAACCTGAATGGCCCCGAGGGATCGTGGACCTGGCTCGACAGCGGACTCGGGTTTATTCCTCATGGGTGAACGGTAATGAAAACTTTTATTTCAAAGTGGACGCCGAGGGAGCAAGCACTTTATTAGATCTATATGCCAAGGCACACACCAAGGATCATGATCTCCTGATCGATCTCGAAAAAGGGATTGCTAAAACCTTCAAAGGCATGCCCATCCCATACAACATCAGGCTTCATGTTCCCAGTGATATCTTCCTGGCTTTGAAACCAGACGAGACCGTTCAGATGACTCTGAGTCTCGGTGACAACCCAGACCTCTGGAAGCACATAGCCATCCCTGAAAATGTAAGAGTTAAGGCGCAGAAGAACGTCAGAGCGGCTCTTGGCATTGTAATTGAGCGATAGCCAAGTACCTTAGATTCAAACTTCCAAGGAACGGAACTATGTCCCACATTGCGACTTTGCGGGATGTAAATGTTAGAATGCGATTAATAAGAAGTACGTGGAATTCATGGAACAACCCTGCGGCAACGGCCCTCTAATAAGGGCAGTTCCACCGAGGAGGCAATATGAAATGCTTTCATGCGTTCCTCTCACTTCTGCTGCTGGCCTCGTCAATTCCCGCTCGGGGCCAGGACCCAGCAAAGCCCCAGGAATTGATGAATTTCCAGAATCCGGATGATCGGACCCAGGTGTCAGTTTGCGACGCAACTGCGCACCCCTGAGCGACCCCATCAGCGTGGGCTCCAACATCCAGAAATCAAAGCTCCTATCTTCCGGGAAGCCTGTCTACCCGCCTGGATCGAAAGGCGCTGGGGAGATTGTCATCGTCCTGACTATTAACGAAGATGGGGCCGTGTACTCGATCCGCTTCCTTCGCTGTCCAGAGCTGCTAAGAGAGCCCGTGCGGGCCGCGATCTGCAAATGGCGTTACAAACCGACGTATCTTGATATTCATAGTAAGCTCAAACCGAGTCCGGTGCGAGCCATCGTAAGTTTTTCATACGTCCTCGGAGGATACCGCCTTTAGTATAGGGAAATTAGGATTTTGCGACAACCGGCTCTTGCGAGGATAAATGAATCTGCCAGGGTACGTCAGGATTAGTTGCGAGAACGCGACTTCCTGGGAATGTGACTCAAGCTCTAGATCCACTCTTCCGCTGTATTTTAAATGGTTTATAGTTATTTAGTCTTAAAACGGATGCAAAGGAGGGCGTGGACACTTGAATCCATTGATGCAGCTTCGCTTTCGCCGTGAGTTGTCATGACCCCAGTCGAAGACAGCCACGAATCGGTTGAACAGGAAAATGAGCGGCCGCGTGGCTACTTGGCGGCGGCTCTCGCTCATGTCGCCGCAGATGAGGAATTGAGGCGGTCCGAGGAGAAGTATCGCCGCCTCCATGAGACACTAATCGACGCTTTCGTACACGTGGACATGGCCGGCCGCATCCTCGAGTTCAACGATGCCTACTGGCAGATGCTCGGCTATGAGTCGGAGGAGTTGCTCGCCCTTTCGTACCAACAGATCACTCCCGCCAAATGGCATGTCATTGAGGCGGACATCATCGAACGGCAGGTGCTGGCCCGGGGGCATTCGGACGTCTACGAAAAGGAGTATCAGCGAAAAGACGGGACCATCTTCCCCGTGGAACTGAGAACCATCCTCATCCGGGACTCTGGTGGCGCCCCGTCAGGCATGTGGGCGATAATACGTGATATCACAGATCGAAAGCGCGCAGAACAGGATCTCCGCCACAGCGAGTCATGGCTAACGTCAGCCATCGAAGTTGCAGCAATCGGCCTTTACCGTCAGGTGGGGCCCTCGGACAACCGTTCGACCTTCCTAGACGGAGGCGCGCGCGCCCTCCTCGGCATTCCCCAGGATCAGGAGTATCGGACCCACGAATACTGGATCGAGCACCTGCATCCTGAGGATCTTCCGCACGTTGCCGAAGTGTCGCGGACTTTCGAATCAGGAAGCGCTTCCCGTGCCGTCGTTGAATACCGTTATGTTAGGAACAACAACGACATCGTATGGATTCGGCACGCAGCCGAGGCGGCTGAGCGCGACGCCGAGGGTCGTGCGACCGTTGTGATCGGCATTCTCCAGGATGTGACAGAGCAGAAGCTGGCAGAGGAGGCGCTGCGCAACTTGAGCCGGCGGCTGATCGCGGCCCAAGAGGAGGAACGCTCGCGCATCGCACGTGAACTTCACGACGGGATCTGCCAGACGCTCGCGCTGCTGTCGATAAACCTCGACCAGTTCAATCGGTCTCACCCGGACGCTGCACAGCTCGGAGGTATCCGCGACCTCATCGATGAGGTGGAGCGCCTGGCAGCCGATGTGCGTCGCATGTCACACGACCTCGCGCCTCTGTGGCTGGAGCAGTTGGGTCTCAAGACGGCAATCCAGTTGTTGTGCAGAAACTTGACAAAAACATCCAAAATAGCGATCGACTGCGAGGTGCACGAGGTTTCTGGGCATATTCCGCGCGCCGTGAGCCTATGTCTGTACCGTGTCCTCCAGGAAGCGCTGCAGAACGCAATCAAGCACAGCGATGCCAGCAATGCGAACGTCACCGTCAAAATGACCGAGGGCGGGTTGCTGATGACCATCACCGACAATGGACGTGGCTTCGAGACAGCCGAGCCTCGGATCACAGCAGCAGCCGGACTCGCCAACATGCGTGAGCGGGTGCGGGCGGTATCCGGGCGATTCCAGATCGAATCGAGTCTGGGAGCGGGTACGCGCATAGACGTTCGAGTGCCGTGCTCGTATTGAACCAGTACACCGCTGCTATTCTGGTCCTCGCTACTTGATATCTTTGGCTTCGCGCTCCCGGCGTCCACATGCCGCGTCCCTGCGTGCATACGTTCCAACCGTCATGCGAGTGACGTGTGAAGCAGTCATCGTCTGTGCACGCTCATCAGGGCAAGTAACTCTGCTCAACTCCTCGAAAACGGGCATGTGGGAAGCGGCCTCTTGAGTCGAATTTGATGCTCCACCAGAAGAATAGTCAATTCTCCGCATTAGCCAAGTGCTGACCGCTATCTATCACTATTACGTCGACTGGAACGGCGACGGGGATTTCTCCGACTCGAGCGAGGACATCTCGGCATTCGTCCTGCAAGCCTCCTGGGAGCGCGGAGCAGACAGCGCCTCTCCTCTTGCAGGGCGGGCCAAGGCCGGGAGCTGCCGGATCCTTCTCGACAACTCCGACTCGCGCTTTTCGAGCTACAACGCCTCGAGCCCGCTCTGCGGGCTGATACTCCCGCACCGGCGGGTCCGGATCACGATGAAAATCGGCGCGGGCAACGAAGAAATCCAGTGGCAGGGGTTCCTCGACTCGCTGATCCCGACTCCCGGGGAAAGGGTCACGGTCTCGACAGCCGAACTCGTCGCCCTGGGGCCGCTCGCCCACCCGAGCCTGCAGACCCTTGTATCCGTTCCCATGCACACGGACATCAAAACGGGCGCCGCGATCAATGAAATCCTCGACCAGGTCGGATGGCCTGCCGGTGACCGCAGGATCGACGCCGGCCAGAGCACGATGTCGCGATGGTGGATTGCGGGTCAGACAACGGCGCTTCAGGCCCTCCGCGACCTCGAGGAGACCGAAACGGGCCGCCTTTGTGAAACCAAAGACGGAAAGATCGCCTTCGAGGACCGCGCCCATCGGCTTAACTCGCCCCACACCGTTTCGCAGGCAGGCTACGGTACGGACCTGAATCTCTGGAGCCTTCGCCAGGAGGACGCCCTCAATGGGATCTATAACCGCATCGACGCCGAAGTCCGGACCTTCGACCAGTCGGAGGAGATGGTCCTGTGGACGCTCTCGGGTGAGCCGCCCTCGTTGGCGGCGGGAGCAGCTCTTTCAATCAGGGGCGTCTACCCCACGCCCGGCGCTTCGACCAGTCATGTCGCGGTCAAGGAGTGGACCACGATCGACTACCAGGCAAACAGCCAGGCGGACGGCGGCGGTTCGGATCTGACGGAGTTTGTCGACATAACTGCAACGAAGCTCGACACCGAGATCAAACTCGAGATTGAAAACACCGGGAGCCAGGAAGCATTCATCACACTGCTTCAGTATCATGGCTTTGCCGTCGTCGAGAGCGACCCGCTGAAGGTTTCGGCCGAGGATACAGAGAGCCAGGCGCAGTTTGGGTATCTTCCCTACCCGATCCCCGGAAAGTTCCTGACCTCGATCAGGGAGGCAAAAGACCGCTGCGAGCACCTGCTTGCCCTCTGCAAGGACCCGCTTCCGGTCGTCTCCTTCGACCTGAAGGCGAACTACGATGCCGACCATCTGCTCGAAGCACAAAGGCGCGACCTGAGCGACCGCATCACGATCCTGGCCGGGGAGGAGACGGGGCTTTACATCAACGATGGTTTCTTCGTCGAGTGGATGCGCCACACCGTCGGGAGGGACAGGCTCCACACCGTGAGCCTCCTGTGCTCGGCAGTCAAATCGCACCACTGGCCGGCGTCGGGAGAGCCTTATGACCCCAAGACGATCCCCGAGCCGACGGGAGGAGGCGAGCCTCATGTCCCCGACGACATCTTCGAAACCGCCGCGGGGTCGGGCCTCCGGGTCACGTTCGGGGCGACGGCCTGGAAGTGGAACGCCGACATATCGGAGGCGGAGTTCCGCGCGAAACTCTTCACGGAAGGCGAGCGGCCGGACTATGCGGACCTCCGGACAGTTTCGGAAGGCGGGACGCTTGCCCATAACGGCACGGACCAGCTGGTCCTGACGGGACTGCAGGCAAGCTACTCGGGCAGGAATGTCCAGATCAAGGGGATGCTCCGGGGACGCTGGTACTTTTCCTTCCGCTTCAAGAACGGGGCGGGCTGGAGCGTCTGGGGTGACGGAAACGACGTCCCGCGGTATGTCGAGCACTACGTCGACACCGACGACATCAACAAGACCGACAACGGCCCTCCCGCCGACTGGACCGGGACGATCAAGGCCGGCCCGAACCCCTACACCCTGATCATCTCGGCCACGCGACCGAAGGAAAACGGCAACAAGATCATTGCCTGGGGAGTTCAGCTTCACGACAAAACCTTCGACAAGCGCCACGAATTCGACGCGAACACGGACGAAGCGACTGTCTATTACGACGGATCGTCCGAGTCCCACGCCTATGACAAAGGCAGGGGAGAGTTCACCCGCCTGAGCGGAGCGTTTCCGGATCTTTCGGCCAATCCCGACATGATGATCCTGATGGACGTCCGGGGCGGCGAGCCGATCGAGACGTTTTCATTCGGCCTTGTCGGGAAAGTCGAAAGCAACCTGAACCTCGAATCGGCCTTCGTGAAGTCCGGATCCTCCATCCTGCTCGACGACTACCGCGAAGTCTCGGAGTCGATGTGGCACGAGCCGCTCATGGGTTTCGAGGACACGCACAACGGGGTGCCGAGGTTCAATGTCCACCACTGCCAGTGGGGGGCGATCACACCTTCAAACCAATCCGGGGACAAGATCACCGGGATGGGGGGCTTCAGGCCGGCATTCGATCCCGACGAGGAGGGCATCCACCAGGACATACGCCTCAAGATCGTGAAGCCCCCCTGGCTCTGGAAGTACACGGACGGATACTTCGGCGAGGAGCCGAACCGGGGCTGGTGGGCCGAGGAGTTCTGGTTTGATACGACCCCCTACGACGACAAAACCGAACTCTTCGAGACCAAACCGGTCACTTACCCGAGCCGGGTGAAGATCGAAAACGTCGAGGCGCGGGCGATATTCGAAAACTTCTACTCGCGCTCCGATGACGACACCTGGTTCGACCCTGCGGCCCCGGACGCGGGCACCGGAGGCACGATCCTCGATCCGGATACGGACCCAGTCGTCATCGACTGCAGCCTCGGCCGGATCTTCTATCTCCTGATGACGAAAAACCACTCGCTCGCGAAGCCTATCAACGCGAAAAACGGCTCCGTCGTGTGCCTGGTCACGACACAGGACTCCGCCGGCGGCTGGGCGCTGTCGCTCGACTCGAAGTTCCACCTCGGGACGGACGTGGCCTCGGCTTCGCTGACACTGACGCCGGGAGCGAGGGATTACATGGGAAGCATCTACTGCGAAGCCGCGGACCAGTTCGACGTCGTGTCATTCGTGAGGGGGTACTGAAATGGCCGTCTTCCCGATCTTCAGTTCGGATTTCCGGTATCTCGAGATGCAGAACGTGTCGGATGTCGCGAACATCGTCAATTCGTTCAAGACCGAGTCTGTCGACAACGGCACCTGGACCCGGGTTTCCACCTACCTCTTCAAGACGGCCCAGGACTCGATGGAGCGGTGGTTCCAGCTTCAGCTGAGCGTCCTCTCAACGACGAGGCTCGGGATCACGGCGATGGACCAGTTCGGCAACACCATTGCAGCCAGGGAGATTGACATCGATGCCGGCGGCTGCAATGTCCGGATCTTCACCGGCCCCAGGCACGCCTATATCACGGCTGTCAGGAGCGGCACCCCGGAGTTCGGGGGAGCGGCATTGCTCGACCTATCGCCCGCGAACATACTGCTGCCGCTTTATTCGCTGGCAGCCTGCGGGCACCGGAGGGCATCGGACGGCGGAGCCGATCACCAATACATGGACGAGTGGGCGATGTGGGACGGATCGGCGGCAGTCAACACGTTCCGAGTGATGGCCTACACGGTCGGGAATCCGCTCACCTTCTCAGCAAAGCCGGGACTTTCGGTCTCAGGCGCCAATGTGTATTACCCCCTGAGGCTTGTGACCAAAGTCTTCGACAAGTGCCGCTGGGTGGGGCGCCTCCCGCAGTGCATCCTCGGGCCCGATTCGCTCGTTGCCGGCGCCGAGGTCACAGTCCCTATCGGGGATGCCGGCGAAACCGGGGTTTTCAAGGAATGCGGCCGCTCCGTGATCACGAATCTCAAGATGCTTGTCAGAAAGGCCTGACCCATGGCTATTCCGGCCCACCTCAACTGCGCGTTCAGTTACCAGGAGATGACCCCGATCACCGATGTCTCCTCCATCATCACGGCTTTCCGGGCCCAGGTGACCGCGATGACACCGGCATGGACTGAACCCTCGACGGCCCTTTTCAAGACTCCTGTGGATTCAGTCGGCCGGTGGATCGATGTCCTCCTGACGAGAATATCGGCAACAAACCTCGAATGCCGCGTCAGGGACAGCGGCGGCGCCACGGTCTGTACCGTCCGGATGCAGATCGATTCGGGGAGCGTCGTAAGAATATATGCCGGGGAGTTCTACTTCCACATCGAGGCGGTCCGGGGGAGTCCGAACTCCCCTGAGTGGCTGAAAGGGGGCATCCTCGACCTGAGCCCCGAAGCACAGAACATCCACACCCACTGGGCCTACGGCGACGGCTCGCGAACGGCGGCCGACGCGCTCCAGAACCCACACCAGCCGATGTGCCTCTACGCCCTGGACGATGCTGCTTATTCGAGGCAGCCCAGGATTCCGCTCTCTGCGACTGGTTCAGCCGGACTCACTTCCATGCAGCCGCTTTATAGTCCGGGGGGCGGCGGGATGTTCATGGCGGCGACCGTTTATGCCGTCCCGACGGGCGCTCCGTCAGGCGCGGGCTGGGGCCATGTCGCCGGAAGGATGTACCAGCATCTGCAGTGCCCCGGGGACGCCTCGATCGGGTCGGAGTTCAAGGTGCCCGTCGACACGAACGAGCGGCGCTGGTTCAAGGTGCTGGCGCCGGGCACGGCCTACGGCTTTCGCCTCGCCTGCAGGATCTCGTAGGGAGACCATATGTCTGTTCCAGCATTCCTTGCCGGTAACTTCCGCTACCTTGAAACCGCCGGGGTCACGGACGTCAATACCATCATCTCCGACATGCGCGCCGAACTCGTCAACGCCACAAACGGCTGGACCGAGCCCGTCGCGGGAAGCTTCAAGAGCCCCGTCGACAGTTACGGCCGCTTTATCGTGATCGCCCTAACGCGCCAGTCCGCTACCCGCATCGCATTCGTCGTGACCGACAAGTGGGCGCAGCAGATCGTCAACGGCACCTTCGATATAGACGCCGGCGGCTGCATGGTCCGCTACTTTACCGGCCCCGACTGCTGCTATGTCGAAACCGTCCGGGCGACGACGCCGGAGTTCGGCATGGCTTGGAAGGCAAACATCAGCCCCGAGATCGACGGCATCGACGGCTACGCCTGGTTTGCCCACACCTACAGGAACAGCACCGGCACAACCCAGACCAGCACCTTCTCCACGGCTTACGGATGGAACGGGAGCAGCTACCAGAGCGGCGAGTATCTCTGCTCGGCTGAGATGTACTCGAGCAACGCGAGCTTCTCGAACGGCCGGACCTACTCCGGCACTCATCTTTTCGTTCCCGAGGAGTGCTTCCACTATGCGCCCGGCGCGGCCGTCTGGGCCTGGGCGGGCAGGATGCCGCAGACCGTTCAGGGTCCGAACAGCCTCGCGGCAGGCTCCGAGGTGACGATCCCGATCGACGACGGGGTGAACGCTACTTTCAAGAAGACCTGCTCGCGGACCGGAACCTTCGGCGTGAACCTCTTCTTCAGGAAGGCTTGACCCATGGCAGTCCCAGCTTTTCTCAACGAGAGCTTCCACTACACCAGGATGCCTGCCGTCACCGACATGGCCGACGTGATCACAAGGTTCCGGGCCGATTCGGCCGGGATGTCGTGGTCGGAACCCTCGGCGGGACTCTTCAAGTCGCCTGTCGATGCCGACGGCCGCTGGTTCGACCTCCTCCTGACGAGGATATCGGCGACGAATCTCGAATGCCGCATGAGGACATCCACGGCGGTCACGGTCTACGCCGGCAGGATCCAGATCGATGCAGCAGGCGACGACGTGATCATACTGCTCGGGCCTCACTACTTCTGGATCTGCTCCCTCAAAGCCAATGGCATCTGGGAGTGGGCAAACGGCGGGATCTTCGATGTCAGCCCGGAAACCCAGACCGTCTATGACAAGTACTATTACGGGTTCGCCTACCGGACGACTGGGGATGCGGTCCAGAGCTACAGCTCGGCGAGCCACGCATTCGCCTGGGGAGGATCATCCTACGCGCTGACGGAAACGATGTGGCATAACTGGACGACTCGCGGCATAGCGGTCGCCATGTGGTCGATGACGACCGGGGCGGCTATCTTCCAGCCGGTGAACGGGTCGATCCAGGCATACTACGCTGGCCGTCTCTATAACCACCTCTTCGGACCTAATGGCATCTCTCCCGGTTCCATAGTGGATGTCCCCATCGACGACGGCGTCACGGGAAAGTTCCTGGCCATATACCCTTCGGTCGGCCAGTGTCGGCTTTTCGTGAGGTGCGGATAGGTGTTTGTCTCGGGCGGCGAGTACTTCGAATCCATGGTCTTCTCGGCGGTCCAAGGGAAGAGAATCGAGGCAAAGCAGACAATCGACACCGCGCCGAATCCCGATCGCGCGCACAAGCGGGAGTTCATATCGGCCGCTGCAGTCGAAGTAAACGGGGCCTATGCCTCCAGGGGCCTCTTTGAGTTTATCCGCTCCGACCCCTGGCTCTTCCGGGATGCCCGGAAGGTGGAGCTCAGGCAGGGGATCGGCCTCGCCCCCGGCGGGACTGCGAAGGCATTCAGCGGCAGCTTCGTCTCGGAGCTGACCGGGATCTTCATGCGGGACTGGTCGTTGGCTCCCAATCCCGTCTACCAGAACCAGGGATTCATGCCGGAATTCATCCTGCTCCTTTGCGACTGATCGTGAATGACTCAAAGGACCGGGGGCACGGCGCCATCCACATAACCATAGGCATCATTCCAACAGTTTTCACGGGCGATCGGGCTCCGGACAAGCCGGCGCTCGACCCCGCGCTTAATCCACCCAGACAATGAAAGGAACAACATGAGCAAATCGTGTGCGGAACTTCAGGCGGACCTTGATTATCAACAGCAGACGGTGAGGCCCGGGAGGCTTCTTAGTCAGCAATATACCGCCCAGCAGCTCGCTTACTGGCAGCAGATGTACCAGATGCTGTCGAACGTGATCACCAACATGAATGCAATGCAGAGCGCCTGTGTCCGGAATCTCCGGGACAGCGCCGCCGTAAACTACACGCAGCCGCCTGCTTACTATGCGGACGAGGAAACGGGAAACACAGAACTGGTCGGGATCGAAACCCAGCTCGCAAACGCGCAGGCGGACCAGAACAACGCCCAGAACAATGCCGAATGCTTCGGCGGGCAGTACCAGCAGGCGACATGCGATCTGGCTGCCTGCGACGCCGAGATCGCGAGCATCCAGAACCAGATGATTGCCCAGGGTTGCTGACGGTGGCGGAAAGGGCAGCATCCATGACCTGCGCTGAAATAGCCGCGGCCTTGGCCGCGGTGAAAGCCAGGCTGTCGGGCCGGAACGCTTTGCCCGGGTCCGAAGTGTCCGCCCTCGAGTCCCGACTCCTGGACCTGCGCCGCCGGTGGAAAGCTCAAGGGTGCACCTGACGCGATCTGCCGGGGCCATGTAATGAGCCCGGGGAAAAGCTTTGACCTGCGGCTTGGTATAGGGCGGGGGTGAACATTCACGCCCGCCCTCTCTCGCAACAAACGTGATTGAGTCCCGTGGCCGGGTCCTGATGCCCGAGTTCATGCTTCTTATTAATGATTGACACGGGAAGTGATGCCGATGGCGAAACTGTTTCTGGAAGGGGCGGCAGGCGCCCTGGTCGAGATTGCGATCCTTCTTGTATCGGGGATTGTTCTGCTCGACCGAATCAGGCACATGACCGGTGACCTCAAGACCCGGGTCGATTCCCTCGAGGGATGGCGCGACGGCCACGTCACGAGCAGCCAGCCCCATGCAGTCTGCATCCTCGAGGACCGCAGGAAGCTCGACGAGCACGAACGTCTGGAGAGGATCGAGCGCAAGATTGACCGCCTCGAAGAGCGAATCGATGCCCTGACCGAGAAGATCCATGAGCGAAACTGAGATCCTGCGGTTCATCAGGGAGACCTATGGCGGGATGATCGCCGACGCTGCCTTGAAGCACCGCCACCGGTCCGAAGTCCTCGCCGGGATCCTCATGCGCGAGACGCAGGGCGGCCTGTCCCCTTTGCTGGATCAGCCGGGGCCGGCTGGTCGCGGAGACCGCGACAAGCAGGGCCGATGCCACGGCCACGGCTTATGTCAGATCGACGACCGCTCCTTCCCGGAATTCTGCGCTGGACCTGATTGGAAGGACCCTGCAAAGAACATCGAAATGGGCGCCTGGGTGCTTGGCCGCAAGCGGGCATTTCTCGCGGCGAAAACGCTCGGCTTCCAGCTCACGAACGACGAGCTCGAAAGGGCATCGATCGCCGCCTACAACGCCGGCGAGGGACGCGTGCTGAAAGAGCTCAAGCAGGGCCGCGATGTCGACAGCCTTACGGCGCATGGCGACTACGCCGCCTCGGTCCTGCGATTCGCCGAGCAATACCTGAAACTGAAGGAATGACATCGTGGATTGGCACGATTGGATGCGCAACGACAAAACGATGCTCGGGCTTCTGATCGTCTTTGTGCTCCTTCTGTGGGCCTGGGTGCGTGAGCCGAAATTATTTGATCTCGTGAATCTGTTCGCCGGCGCCCTGATCGCTCTGATTACGGGCGCGGTTCTGAGAAGGAACGGCAATGGGAACGGCACCGACACACAGGATCCACGGAAATGAGAACCTTTGTTGATTGTCTGAAATGTCTTTGCCTGATCGCCGCCATTTTCGCCCTGGTCGGGGCGGGGCTGGCATTCAGAGAGATCGGAAGAGTCTCGCAATCCGCGACAGACGCGGCTACTGAAATCAGGGGCGTGGCCCAGGAACTGAGAAAAACGGCGGCCGCCGTCTCGGAATACGCGCAGCACCAGACGCAACAGCTTATGGATCCGCGCAACCAGAAAGCCCTCGATGCCGGCATCCAGGCCTTCGCGGTATTCAACGGCACCGGTAGGCTCATCAACCGCGAGGTAATTCCCCGTGCAATGGATGTCCTCGACAACCTCTCGAATGCTACGGCGTCGCTCGACAGGGCAATTCAGGCAACGGACAAGTCAGTAAACGCGGAGCTACTGCCGGAATCGAAGCGCGTGCTTACGGGCGCGACCGATGCCATCGCGGCCACAAAAAACTCGGCCGAGGCGGCGACCACCCAGATCGTTCAGGCGGGAAACGACATTCATTCAATCCTGTCAGACCCCGCCATCAAATCCATCCTGGCGGAAACAACCCAAATTGCAGACCACACCGACAGCGTGGCGGCGAACCTCGAGGAGGCGTCTAAACAGATGCCGCGGATCGCCGCCGATGTCGAGCGGATCGCCGCGACCAGTTCTCGCTACAGGAAAGCAGTTCTTTTGTCTCAAATCCTGTCCGCCCTCGCGCGGGCATTTTTCTGAGGTGACAAAATGACAAATCTGTTGAAGCGAATCAGCGGCGCCATGAAGGACGCCGTATTTCAGATGTTCGGGCTGCAGGCTGTTTTCGGCTCGGGGACCGGAGATGCCAAGAAAGCGGCGATCATGGATTTCCTGAGGAATGCGATCGGCGTCGGGGAACTGGCCCTTGGGCGCGACATCGTCGACGAAGCCGAATTCGTTGCCGGCCTCGATCAAGCCGCAGAAGGCGTGCTCCGAGCGCTGAAGGCAACGAATCTATGGCAGAAAACCTTCGGCCCAACCAAGGCAGCGTGAGGTGAATATGAAACGACTGATTCTCGCGGCTCTTTTCCTTCTCCTGGCCTGCTCTCTCATGGCCCAGACCGGCACAGGAACAGTCACGCTTGCTTGGGACGCAAACCCGGCCACTGACCAGGTCACGAAGTATACTGTTTACCGGGCCCCGGCCGCAGCTGGCCCGTGGACCAAGGTGCAGGATGTGACCGCGACCACCGCGACGGTGACCGGGCTGTCCCCGGGGATCTATTTCTTCCGGGTTACCGCCAGCAACGTCTGGGCCGAGAGCGGGCCGTCGAACGTGGTCAGCACACCGCCTCCAGCCGGCGCTCCCGCCAACCTGAAGGTCACTGTGACCTTGCAGGTGACGGTTGTGCCTTAAACTTCAAGTTCTTTTAGTCAAAGCGCATCGGCGGCGCCCTGAAAGACGCAACGTGGTTCAGCCGTTTGGCTTGCATGCACTTTTCAGCCGCGGGACCGGAGAGACCAAAAAGGCGGCCATCATGGATTTCCTGAAGAACGCGATCGGCGTCGGCGAGATGGCGCTCGGTAAGGACATCGTTGACGAGGCGGAATTCGTAGCCGGCCTTAAACCAGGCCGCGGAGGGAATTCTCCGCGCCCTGAAGGCCACCAACCTGTGGCAGAAGGCGTTCGGCGCAACCAAAGCTGCATGAAGCAGTTATCCGAATAAATTATGCTGTCGCCCTTAACTTGCTCCATGGTCAACTGCTGGAACAATCCACTTGGATTTCAGCTGCATGCCTCGGCATAATAGGCAGTATGCTATCCATTGCCGAACAAGAACTTGCCGACCTGATCGCCTGTCCGAAGGCCGTCGTCGATCCTCCACGCCGAGAGATGAAGCTTGAGGGCAAAATGAAGCGGAACGAAATGGCACTCAAGTCCGGGGACGGAAAACATAATTTCCGTGTCTTCATGCGTCAGAACGAGGAGTTCCAGGAGAACTTCTCGATCGGCCTCGTTTATGTTCCGCGTGAAGATCCGGGCGAGTTTGTTCTCATTCGGTACAATGGCCAGCACGGCGGTACCAGAACGCATCCTCACCATGCCGTCTACCACGTCCATCGGATCCTGGCGGAAGATCTCAAGGCAGGAGTTAAGGAGGCGCGGTCCATCGAACAGACAGTGGAATATGCCTCTTTTGCTGAAGCAGTTCGTGCTTTCTGCCGCCGAATCAACATGAATGAGCAAGAGAAATTCTTCCCAGGCCTCATTCAGCGTCATTTATTCCCCGGTGAGGAGACGCAGCTATGAACATCCTCGACATCCTCAATCAGCAGTTCAGCGCCCACATAGCTCTTCATGAAAAGCGCTCTGGCGTCCAACAACTTTTTGCGCCGCTGTTCCATGAGGACGGGGATATGATGGATATCTTTCTCGACGTACCTCGTGATTTCCAGGTAAATGGAGCGAAGACGATCCGCATAAGTGATCATGGAATGACGATCATGCGGACTTCTTATTCCTTCGAGATCGATACACCCAACAAGGAACGCATTTTCCATCGGATTCTGGCGGAGAACTGCGTGCAGGAAGAAAACGGCGCCTTATTCCTGGATGCTCCAATTGAGTCGCTATATTCAGCTATTCTCCAGTTCGCCCAGGCGGTTTCCAAAGTCTCAAACATGCGCCTGTTCAAGAGAGAAGTGCTTATAAGCCTTTTCGAGGAGATGTTGGCCGATTTTATAACGGAAAACCTGTCTCGCTATGGTCCGCGATCGACAGTCTACCCCATTCCTGAACGGGATGATCTTGAGGTGGATTGGGAATTCAAGCCTAACGGTGTACCCCTGTATCTGTTTAGTGTAAAAGACGCCGCAAAGGCCCGGCTAACAACCATAAGTTGCCTGGAATTCCAGAAAGCGCAGTTGCGGTATAAAAGCATCGTGGTTCACGAGGACTTCAATAAGTTGGGCCGGAAGGACGTAACCCGCCTTACCAGCGCCTGCGACAAGCAGTTCACAAACCTCGACGATTTCAAGCAGAACGCGATGCAGTATTTAGAACGTGAGATTCATGCCTGATGGATTAAGCCAAGGCTCGGTGTGATACCGCTGCCGGCCTGTAGCGCCGACAATCCCTGCAACAGGCAGGTAACGGGCATCAATAGACGCCACCTCTTGTTAACCGATCAGACGACAGGCCACTCATTTCCGCTGGGCCGTTGCTCTCGAGGTGGCTTTTGCAGGATGTTATAAAGCTTACATCGTTCCTCAAGCTTCTTTTCAAGTTCCGGCGTCCACGTAACTTTTTCCAGCATAACAAGGTCTTCTGACGATCCCGTTGGACCTTCACGGGAGGGCGGTGGCTCGACTCCAATTCCGATGATGCGCTCGAGATAAGGATATTGTTTCATTATGGCGTACGCGTATGCCTCTAACATGTTCCGTCGACCAAGGCGATATCGCTGATAGCCCTCCTCGGAGTTTCGGAAATGGAGATGATAGGGGCACCTCAATGTCATAAAGAAATAGCCGGCGTCACGTTGCGGAGACATCTCAGGTGCGACCAATATTCTCACAAAACGATCAGTCTGTCGCCCTTGTTCCATGGCTTCGAGAATCGCAGTGCCGAGAACTCTCCTCCGGAATCTGCTTTCAAGCGCCATATGTCTCACCGCCACTTCATATGTCGATAGCTCAAACTGACGGCCTTCTGGCACAATCGTTGTGCCATCCATCATCGGCGTGGTAAAAGCTTCAACCAAGCGATCCCATACGTAAGAGACTTTGTCAGCTTGTTGTTTAGCGTCATATTGCCGGTTGTTGATCAGATTTCCGAATGTGCCTGCGATTGTCACATGGTCCCCCGCCGACCAGGACCTACCATTTGGGTGGGGAAAACCGTGTTCATCCCCATCCATGTGAGTCATAAAATACGCAATAAGATCTTCTTCGCCCTCTGCTTGCAGTAATCTGCCAGATCGGACGAACAAGGCCTTCTTTGATAGGTACTGCGCGAGATCCGTGACCGTATCGAGCTTTTTCATGGCAATGTCGAGTGTAACCTCGTTCACAACGTGAACGTACGATCCCCGGGTGTCCACATCGCCGACGGTAAATGGCAAATATTCAGCTGCACCGGGATTAATATGGTCTTCGTCTCGTAGCGCAGGTCTGATCAATAGCGTCCCGAGTCCCCCTCCAAAGTACTCCTGGCACGGCGTCACCGCGCCATTGGCGACGACGATACCATGGAGTTCCATATCCTCAGGTTGCGGCAACTGCAACGGCAGTCGGCAGGTACATTCTGGATCTGAAAAAATCCTGTCAGGGAACTGTTGGATCCATCGTTCTGCGCCCCTAATCTGGTCAACTGATTTCTTGATCGCACGTTTGAACCAACGATGCCAGGCAACATGCAAATCCCCATCAGGCCAGCCTACATGCTTGTCGCTAAAAACAAAGATGTTACGGCCGCATACGACCAAAAGGTCACATAGCTCTTTACCAACACCCCGGCCGTTTTGTTTTTTGTCAATGAAAACATTTGGATAGGACCATAGATTAAGAAAGGTCTTTTCGGCTAAATGAGCCAAGTACCTCTCGGAAGGTGTTACCCCAGAACCTTTGATGACGCCGCTCAATGTGTCACCCATTTCAACTGAGGGGCACCGGAATTACATAGTTGGCCGGATTCAGGTCTTCCATGATGCCCTCCGGTTCAGAAATCACGAATTGGTGTGCTCTTCTCTCCACGCGACCCACAATGCGGTCGGGACTGCGGCCGATCATTACTTTGTACGGGTAAGGGAGACATCTCGGACCTGCAAAAAATTGGGCGTAGCCGATAATTCCACTATAGGAGCGCTCAACTGCAAGGATGTGCATCCAGGTCGACGGCCTCATTCGCTGAAAATTTGAAAACACCTGATGGTGCAATTCTGTAACGATTACTCGAGCCTGGCGTAAGTCCTGGCCTTGCCAAATGAATTCTTTGATGGGTGCAAACTCAGTTTCGTTACCAGTGAGGTCTGGAAACATCGCAAGAGCATAATGAAAGACGACCTTGGCAATGGCACGAAAATAGGGCGTACTCACGGTGACCGTCGTCGCAATTTCTATGCTGGTTCCTTGTGGAATATTTGTCGTAATCCACTCGGCTTTGCCGCCATAGTTGAGGGCTTTAAGGAGTTCTTCGATTGCGGGTATTTCCTCTAGTGTCGCAAATACCTCAATGGGCTTTGCGTTTGGTATTCCTTCCTTTTTCAGATAATCTGCAAGCGCAACCGGATCTTTTAGCATGCGATCCAAAACGGGAATAGCTCGGCGGCCGATGATGGGGTGTTCAAAAACAATCTGCCGAAGTGGATAAACGTCCTGAGTCCCCCAGCCGGTTTCCCAAAGGATGTCGTAATCGCGACCAGGATATCGACCTACTGAGTAGATCGGAGGAGCGCCGCCTGACCCTCTGTAATATGGGGAAGGTGGAAGATTTCCCTCGCGACTGGTTATGCCACAGATTTGTCGGAAGAGGGCAATGGGACCAGCACGCAGGAACTGCTCCTCCGCGGTTCTACCGATATGGCTGTTACATTTATCACAAAGCTTATCGCGGAGGGGTTCGCAACCACTGAATTTGCCCAATGCCGCTGGCAAATAATGCTCAGGTGACATCCTCTCCCCATGCGGGCCGGGATAAATGCACGCAGAAGTTGGTACCACAACTATTCCGTCAGACATTTTAGAAAGGCATCCCGCGAATCTGCATAGAACTCAATACTTATCTTCGTAGCAAGCTCGTCTGGTAGTTCAAAAAGCTGGCGGCGGGAGGCGATTGGCATGAGAAGCGTGATGGCCCCTTTTTCAACGGCCAGTTCGGCGACTGCCACTGGGTTGGGAATCATTTCTATGGATCCGCCGAGGTTGAGGGCACCCACGATGATAAGTCCGCCTTTCACACTCCGCTCGATCAAAGAACTGCACAGGGAGACAAGCATTGCCAGCCCGAGGCCATGACCACTGGTGTCGGCATCCATTGCTCGGAGCTGGACTGAAAATTCATGGGCACGTGGGTCCCGGTCGCCAACTAGCTCTTTCGCACGAGTATAGAGGTTTTGTTCTCCATAGCGGACGCTCTCCCGAAATGACGGAGGGACAGGTACGTTGAGGATTTTCACGCCACTTCCGAGGCCCATGTTTGCCTCGATGCGATAAAGTGCTGGCGCAGCGCCTTGGCCACCGGGGCTAATTGTCCAGACCTGGCCGGGCGGCAAAGGATCACTGTCAATCCTTTCATCGCTATGCAGCTCCGGGGTGGAAACAAATTGCTCCACCCCTTCAACGCCCAGGTGGTAGCTGAAGTGCGTATTCCGGAATTCCGTACGAAGGACGCGCTTTTGCTGCTCCTTGACACGACGGCGGCACTCTAACGCCAGACGAACCACGGTCTCAAGCTCAGTTTCCGGGATGGACATTGTTGGATCAGGGTAGAGCAGCTTGATCAGGCCGCTGATGCTTTTGTTTACCGCTTCGATATCCCGGCCGCTCAATGCTCCGCCCCAGTTCACCCGGCTTTGGATGCTCGAAAGGCGGGAACCCATTCGAAGTTTGTTCCAGCACTCGGCCAGGAAGTCGCTGACAAGACCGAAATGCGATGTGAGGTGCTCGCGGGAGCTGACCTTCGGGAATTCCCAGCCGGGTACGTAGCTGTGAAGGCGATCCATGAACGCCGTGTCGTTGCGCATCTCCGGCGGCAGCGGGCTTAGCAGGTGCCCGATGCGTTGTTGTTGATCCACGTCCACTTCGAAGTTGCCGACCATTACAAGGCTGCCGAAGGCCCGAATACTCTCCTTGCCGCGGGAAAACTCGCCGGCCGCCATGTAGCCCTTCATGATGTTTACGCCATCTTTCTGGTCGAAGGAGATGCCGGCGACTTCATCAAAACAGACGACATCGTAATGACACACCAGCCCCCGCTGTCCATTGGCGTTGTTGACGAACATTTTCGCAACGGTAGCTTTGCCGCCTGATACCAGATGCGAATAGGGTGATATCTGTTGAAATAGATGACTCTTTCCAGTTCCGCGCGGCCCGAGTTCCACCATGTTGTAGTTGCGTTCAACGAAGGGCACCATGCGAGCGACAGTCACCCATTTGGAGCGATCGGACAGCGCGGACGGTTCGAGGCCGATTGAACGGATCAGGAAGTCGACCCAATCTTGTAACGTAAACTGCCGCCGGCCTTTTTCCAGTGTCTCAAGGACGTCCGGCTTCGAGAGCTGAATCGGACGCAGGCTCTCGATGGCGAAAGGACGCCCGTTCTGCTCTTGCGCTATGGCTGCGTCGTAGGTCAGTGTAACTTCCGCATAGAATCCATCCGTGAGCATCCGCTCGTTATCGTGTACCAGCTTGTCCTCAATCCGGACGTCACGGATGCCAAGGCTCGGCAACTCTGCCAGGAAACAATCATTTTTGGCGTCCAGCCGGGCCTTCAACAGGTCAATCAGCTTGACCGCTCCCTTCTCCCGTGCCCGAGCCTTGAAGAGTTCTTCCTCACCGGTACGAACGGTACGATCCTTTAGCTGTCGCTCCACGATCTGGAGGCCTTCTTCGATCTCCCGGTCATCTGTGGTCGCGCAATAGCGGCCAAGGAGGAATTCCACCACATAGGTGGGTACCGGATATTGCTTACTGTACTTGCGCACGAGGTCTTTCCGCACGAGGTAACCCTCAAATGCAGAAGCTCCAAGCCGATCGAGATTGTCCATGGCAAGCGTCATGATTCACCGCCTATGATAGTTGCTTGTTTGCACAAGACCGTATTTGACGCGTCGCAGACCACGAGGCAGGCGCTGGTTCCGGCCAGGCCTTCATCCTCGACAAGCAGACCGACCCGTCCTTCCTGGTCGAAGTTCTTTGGAGCGCACAAATTAGTGGACTTGTCGTTTGGTTTAGTTCGAAGGACAGCTGATATATTGGGCGCCGGGGGTTTCACGGTTACACGGCATCGAAGTCCCAGCCATTGCACATTCTCAATTGTCACCTGCAACTTCTTTCCGCCGGCAGGGCTGGAGAAAGTAAGGTCCGGAACCACGCATTCCTGCACGCTCATGCCGCCATGCGCGTATTCGGAGCCGGCAATGAAGCAATAGGCGCCTGGGGCGAAGGCGACAGTTTGCGTGCGATCCCAGAACCACCCGGCCTTGGGGACATCAGCAGCGGCACCTTCCTTAATAACGGCGCATCGGGACCAGCGGCATTCCGCGAGGTACTTGGGAAGCGGAGTCGACGGTAGTCCACCCGGTACAAGCAGCCATCCATGGTCCGTGACAACCCGAACAGTGCTCCAGCCGGCGTCGAGCAGGTGAACGATCCGATCAAGTAGCAAATCAAGCTGCTCATCGACGTGCGATGCCAGCTTTGCCTGGAGTTTGTGGCCGAGCGCATCGAACTCGCCGAATTCGGACCAGGCCCGCGTGTTCTCACCTGAAGGATGGCCGGCATCCAATCCATGCAGAACTTGGTATCCCTCTCTGGCCAGGGTCTCATGCAATCGATTCGTCGTAGCAGGTTTCTGCGAATCTGCTATGACAGGAACGAAGTCATCTCCGGCCTGGGCACCCCGGATGGACTTCGCAACTGGGGCCACCGCTGGTTTCGCCGTCGCTGTGACGGAAGGCAGGGCAGTCCATCGGTATCCCTCGCTGATTGTGAGATGCCGAACGTGCGTCCGAGCTACAAGCCGCTGGGCGATGTCGTAGCGGAGGCCATCGACAAACAGGATGCACCCCTTCGGTTCAGCACTGATTATCCGATCCTCAATAGAGCGCGAGTCTGGCAGCGGTTGCTTTTCGACAACGGCTTGGAAACTGCGTGCGGAATTATCTAGCCACGGAAGGTAGATCGTCCGAATGGCCTCTCTTATCGCTTCATGGTCTTCGACTGACCTTACGGTCTCCAGGGATCGCAGGACGCAGTCGTCGGCTCGAAATGCGGCTTTTGAGTACGCGTCAGCCATGGCATCGGGAGTGCTGCCGGCCATCGCTGTCATAGTGTTTTCGGCAAGCATTTTCAAATGCTCGAGAGCCTTTGCCACAGGACTGAGTCCCATTCGGGCCCATACCCACTGCCGACGGATGCCGTGCATCTCGTCAAGCTTCTTCAACGTCTCCCGGGCATCCGCCGGCTTCAAGTGCTTAAGGGCACGAAGTGCTGCACGCAAGCTTGTCTCGTCCTTCTCGTTCTCGTCCGGCCAGGGTTCGCGGTCAAAGAGCAGTGTCGATGGTTTCGCGCGCCGCAAGATCCCAGGTAGTCCGGGATACAACGTTGGAGATTCGGCAAAACGTTGCCACACCTTTGCCCATGGCCCATGCCTGGACCCTAGTTTTTCAGCAGCAACGATTTCTCCATCCGACTCGGGGTCAAAGGCATATTCCTCGCGACACCGCGATCTAAAAGCAGCCCACCGCGCTGCCTCCCATTCTTCTTTGCATCCGGCTGGATCGCTTATCCAGGAGAGCAGATCGCGGACGGTATCACCCACCATTAACTTGTCAAAGTCCTCTGCCTCCAGCTTATGTCCTCGAAGCAAGGCGATGGGCGTCGTGGCCAACGGCTCCAATGCGCCCAGCATCGCCCGGCGCGTCTTGTGATCACGAGAAACGTCCAGGCCGAGCCCACCATTCTCAGAGACCAGAAATGCGTCAACTGTCCAGTCCTTGCCGTTGGCTTGCGTCCATGCCGAGCCCCGATACTGCAATTCCACCAGAGGCTGGAGTTCCTCAACACATTCTTCTGGCGAGCGCAGCACTTGCCGGCTTACTCTTGGAAGATAGATAATGGGTACTGCCTTCTCCGGCAGTTTTTTGTCCGGGAGGGTGCCCTCAATTACGCAGCGCATCCAGATCGCCGGCCCCGTTTTCTGGGCGGGATCATAATCCCCGAGTGTGAGAAGCTGCGGCATAAGCTCTTTCAATTTCGGCAGGATCGGCAACCACTCTCCCTCGGCATCCGCCCACAAAACTGCAGCAGGCGCGACGGAATCACCCGAGTTGTAGCCTGCGGCGTTGACGAGCGACTGTTTGAGCGCTTCCAGAAGTGTTGAGGGTAACTCGGTTGTCGGTGTCATTTCTTCTCCCGAGCTTTCCGTTTTTCTTCATTACTCAGATGGACGTCATTAATGCGATCGCCGATAAACTCGTTCCCATTCCAAAACCAAGAATAGTCAGCCTTTGGACGCTGTGTTTCTTCTCCCCGGTCCTTTTCCCATTTGATGTTTGGTTTGAACCGCAGGATGCCGGCACCCCTTTTGCCGCCTGGAAGATCCGATACCATGAACGGTCGGATATTCATTCGCACGCCATCATTGATATCAGGTTCCCAGCCGATTGCCTGCTGGGCTAATGATTTCCAACGCACAAAGATGTCGTACGGCGGCTCCCCTTCGAGAATTGCCTCCAACCGCTTCTTCAGCTCAAGGGCAGCAGCGAGCCGATCTTCCGCGCCTTCCGTTCCGCGCTTTACCCCGTCTTTCTGCCGCAGGATCCAGTCGTTGAGGTAGCTGTGAGTAAGGCTCTCCAAAGTCCGCCTTCCTCTTCCATTAGCCTCAGCCAGCTTGTGGTAATTTATAAGCACATGAAATCCGTCTCGTTTGCGCCCATCCCAGATGTGCCAAATGAACGGCCGTTGATGAAAAATCTCACAGTGCTGCGCGAAGAAGTCGTTCCGCAGCCATTCATCGAGATCGGAGCATTCGGACCCGGCGGCACGGAGCAACTCAGTTTCGGTTGTATGCTTCCAGTCTTTGCCATAGGCAGCCGCCAGCATCATGCGCAGTCGATCTGCCGCTGGTTCTTCGCCCCGTACTGATGGGATGCATACAATGCCGTTTTCATCTTCTAGCTTCTCCAGCCCATCCGGATCAAGCGAAGGGCAATCCAGAAAACTCGAGCCTGACTGTCTCGGCCACTTGTAACCCAGCAAGCGCGCCGCGGCGACATGCATCGGATGTTCTGATGCTCTTGCATGCCCGTCAAACAGCCATTGAGTTAAATCATCTGAGTGTGGCCTCGGCAGGCCGTTAGGATAGTTTTCCGCTGCCACTTTCTGCCAATATGTGGTTTGGAAGGGGATCTTGACCAACGTATTGGGCGTAACCTTTATCGATTGGTCGATTTCGCGGACAGATTCGAGAAATTCCTCAGAACTACAGAAGGCCCAGATCGCAGGCGTCATATTTCGTGTCTGCGGAAGAATCACGGCGCAGCTTTGGTCATATAGATCCCCTGAATACAGCGTCACCGGCAATTCCCCCATTTGGCTCACCACAATGCCAGGCTTTCCCCACGCTTGGTTTCCCCTTTGATCCGAATCATGGAGCTTTGTTCGCCGAATGTAGGCATCTTCGCGGAGGTGACCCTCCTCACGATCATAAAAAATTATGAGTTCTCGTCCTCCAAACAGTGTGGTCTGTTCAACTGTACCTTGCTCGAAATGCCAAAATTCGCCGAATGCAGACACCTCCCAAAACTTTCGCTGAAATTTCGGCGAGTCTCCGTTTTGGATGCCTGCCAGACAAGTTGCGTACTGCAATAAGAGTTCACCACTTTCGTTGGCGCCGAAGGTAAGGCGTGCATCGGGGCTCTCGAGAAGACTTTTCTGATCTGCCAAAATCGGAGTAACCTCAAGAAGCACCTTCGCCTTTGCGGAAGGTGTCTGCTCGCCAGTCGCATCGATAGTGGCCAAGGAGTGGCAGTGTTCAGGGGTTGTTGCAGATAGCGCGATTAGCATTACGCTAACCACCTCCCCGCTAATTGTCTCGAAAGCACCGGGCCCAAGTGCTCCCAACAAGTGGAGCTTTCTGGTGTTAAGGAGATGGACTCTGAGGTTTTTATATGAACCTAAGAACCTCCAATGCTGAGGTGTTACCAACGCAATCGTCCCAAAGGGGGCACAATGTTCGAGAAGCCGTTCGACGAAAACGGTTGCAATATCAGCTTTGGACTTAGGGTAGAACGTTTCGCAATAGGCCTTTAGATGCTCAGCCTGCTTGCGACTCTTGAGATAGGGCACGTTGGTAGTCACGAGCGTGAACTGGGTTGTAAGGATCTCAGCAGCTTTCGCTATGCCCTGTGCCTTTACGGCGAGTTCGTGAACTTCATCCGACTTCTCCCGCTCAATCACGGCATCCAGCAGCGGCCGCAATTCTCGCAACGATATGCCGAAGGTCACTGCTTTGTCACGACTCGGGCTAATCAGGCTTCCCAAGAACGGCGCCTTCTGAAATAGATCGTAAAGTGCTCCCATCTGAAAGCGATGATGGCTCTTACCTGGGGTGAGCTCAGTCCACTCCTCTCGTCTCGCCGTGATGCCTGATCCGGAGCAAGCCAAGTGCATAATTGGCAACAAGCGGTACCCGATCCGCCGCCATGCCGCCAGCGCAAGGTTGAATGCAGCGATCTGTGTGCAGCGGGGGTCAATTTCCAAACCGAAGAGGTTTTCGCGAATCACCGCTTCGACTGCTGCCGCTTCGCTCAACTTTTCATTGGACATACGTATCGCAACAAGTCGCTCGAACATGGCCACGATGAAATGGCCGCTGCCCATGCAAGGGTCGAGGCACTTCAGTTCTTTCGCAGCCTTCGGCCAGCCTTCAAATGCTCCTGCCGCTGGCAGCCAATTCCCGTCCTTACCCTTGACGAATCGCAGATAGGCCCATGGAGCCCCCCTCAATGCAATGGCCTGCCGGAGTTCCATCTCAGTATTTGCCGACCCAGCTAACATCGGGTTTGCCAGCAGTAGCTTGCCAGCCCACCATGCGCCAAGCGTGTTGTCGAGCAAGAAGTCAACCATGTAATCTTCGGTGAACAACTGCGTCACAGCGGGTAGTTCATCCGCCCCGATCTTCTTGCCGGACGCATTGACCTCATCCTTCCGCTTCGTCTGCCAGAACTGATAGCACCAGCCGAGGCTATCGCTGGCCGCAAACACATTGGCCGGCAGGCTGTCCAGCAGAAGCTCCAGTTTGAGCTGATCCTCGCGCGCCAAGCCCACTTTGAGCAAAGGATCGTCCGCCCGGAACACTTCTGGCAACATCTTCTGTGCGTACTGTCCCGCAAGCGTCCAAAGGTCGATCTTTTCAGTCTTGGCCAGTTCCTTGCACTCTTCGAGGCTGATGGCTACTCCACTCTCCGGTTCGATCAGGAGGTTGTTTTCCGAAAGGAACCGGGCGAATAGCATCCGATGCCATTGCTCGTAGGCGCACTCGTGAATAACATGATTGATGGAAAGCTGGCCTTTAATATCCTGCAGATCGCCGGCCTGTCGAGCCCGAGCACGCAGCTGGTTTCGCAGCTCGCGCTGCTCTGGCGTCATGTGTCGGTAAGCTTCATGGTACTGCACTGCCAGAGCCTCGAGGGCCGCCTTTGCCGCGATTTCAGAAATATCCCTGGCTTTGATTATCACCTTTTCGAGTAGTGTGCGCAGATCAGTCGCGAGCGTGGGCATGTCCTACCTTTCCTTAACTGATTACGATTGGCCCTTTCGTTACCTTTTCCAATAAATCCTTCTCCGTTTGCTCCAGCCAGGTTCTTACCTCTTCAGGCGTCTTTAGAGTGCCGCTCTTGAGCTTCACACTTTGGGTTTTCGGCTCAAAGAGCTTCGCTGCAGCCAGCGTTGCATTCCTGAATCGCTCGGGCAAGGCGTCCGCCATTGCTGCCCATACCGGGAGTGACACTTCAGAGAGAGCTGCGATGAGGGAACCATCATCACCGATCGAGAGCTCCCCAACCGGGGAAATCCCGGCTTCGTTTAGCAGGCGCCCTCGTTCAGTCTTCTTGAGCGCCTGCCAATTTGGGTCCTTTTCGAGCGATTCCATCTCGCGATCAAAACTCCCTTTCGTGGCTGCGTGAGCTTTTTTCAGTGCGGCCCGCAGCAGCTTGACCACTTTCTCGCGAATCGGAGGGATCGGATCGCTCCCCTCGAGTAGCAGACGCTCATCCTTCACTGCATCGGCTTCAGACTGCAACTCCGCTGCCTCCGGAATTGAGTGCGCATGATCCAGAAGCTGCCTGAGAGTTTTCCATTCCGGCATCCGCCTATCTACAAGTTTGCCTTGATCTTTCCATGCTCCAATCCGTTTCTTCAGTTCGTCATACTCTTTCAGAATCGCAGCCAGCATCTCGTTCCCAGCAAGTCCACGAATCGGATCCAGTATTGTCGTCTTGGGAGCTTCCGGCAGGGGAGGTTCCCCTCCGGCTTTCGCCGCAAGATCTGTCAAATAGTCAACGAACTGTTCGGCAACTACCGTTTCCTCATCCGGCTTGCAGTTCAGGCCTGCTTCCTGGTAGAGCTTTCGCAGCTTGATCTTGCTTTTTACATCGATAGCAGTTGTCTCGGTCCGGAAATCAATGACTGGAACCTTCGCCTGGTCCAATTGGCCGGATACCAATACCATGCCTTTGTGTACGGCACGAACATGCCCGACCGTATGTAAAGTGATCAACGCTCCGTCAATTGCATCCCGGGGCCAGCCGTATGGCGCAGCTTCGAACTGGTCACGGATATCCTTGCCTTTTTTGCCTGCGCCGATTGCTGTGAGAATGGCGGCACACACCGGGTGTTTCTCCGGGTTGTCCTTGTAATCGACCGCCTGAAGGGCGTTGCCATCTTTGTTTTTGGCGCGGTTGATCACACTGTTCCATCTGCTGTCGTCGGCTTCCTTGAAATTCGGAAAGAGTCGATCCAGAGAGTCGTTTGCCGCGGACTTTACCTTCTCAACCAGGTGCACGTGGAAAACCTCGCTGCCGCCCCCTTTGAAAACTTTCCCTGCGGAGATCAGCTCACCGACAATCCGATCCCGATTGCTTTCGGCGGTCAGCATCCGGGTGTTCATCGCCGATCGCGCCTCGTTGCCTTCGTTGGTTGTTGGCACGCCCTTAAAATCGAGAGTTTGCTTTGCAGCTTCATATTCGATGATGGCCTTTTTCAAATCGTCCGCACTTGCTTTCTGGATGTGCGCAAACACCATAGGGCTATCGGCACCGGCCTTGCGGGCGTCTGCAAGCACGGCGCTCTCGCTATCTCCCCAGCCATCGCGAATCCAGACGGGGACCTCGGTCCCATCCGTAGTTGGCGCGTCGCTGCCGAGATGGATTTTTAGACTGCGGCTGGTCTTGCTTGATCCATGCACCAGTCGGATGCTGTTCAGCGCTTTGGTGCATTCGGAATTGATCAGCGCGGTGCGTTTGGAGTTGACTCCTGTTAAATCGCTATTCAGCTGAGTAAAACGCCGGCGGAATTCGTTTTCCCATTCACTGCTCTCACGGGTCTGAAGACTGTACTCATCGTCTATCTTGATGAGCTTGCCTTCAATAACGAGCTTGTCTAGGAGGCCGGGGATGTCGCGACGGAGTCGTGCCCCGTCCTTTTCGAGATCCTCTACGAGCAGGTCAGCCAACATGTCAGGCGTGGCGCGCACCCCGATGTCCGCCACCTTTTCGCGTGGGAGTTTGCGGATCAGGAAAATCAGTCCGCACAGACGACTGGACAGTTCACCATCTTTGCTGCCGTCGCGAAGATTTCGGATGATTTCATCTATCTCGCGGGGAAGAAAGCCAGCCTGGAGCAAAATCGGCTGCAGCTGATCGAAAATGCTGTCAGCGGCGAGCACTGTGCCAACGGGCTTTTCCGCGAGCGATCGCACCGCGTCATGCACTATGCGCAGCTGCGTCCGGAGCTGGGCTGCAGTGCCCTGGACATCAATGGAGCGAAGTACGCGTTCCCAGAAGCGCCTCCGCACTGGCAGCAGAGGATAATCATCAACACGGACCTTTCTGTCTTCATCGCGCGGACCAATCTTCGTTGAGGCCAGCTGCCGGTCAACTTCGCCGGCATTGGTGTCCAGCGTGTCCTCGATGACCTTCCGTTTGTCGGCTTTTTTGGCAAGCACCACGCGCCGAGTGACAGTCTCAACATCCGAGTCGGAGAGCTCCACGGGGATCGTAAATCGGTCCCGTAGCCGTTGAAGCAGGGGATCGGATCCTGCGAGCGCGGTCTGCCCGGCACCGACCAGCAGCACCCGGCTGTTGAGCTGCTTGCAGATGGCCTCGGCAACCATCTGAACGTCCAATGATCGCTGGGGGCTATCGCCGATATAGAGCTGGATCTCGTCGAGCACGATAATCGTGCAGGGTAACTTGCCGCTCTCTTCCAGGACTTCCCGCAGCAATCCGATAAATTCAGCATCTGACAATGTGTCGCGTCGGGGAAACTGGTCGCGAATTGCTTTCCGGGCCTGTGCTTCATCTTTGGCAAAGGAGGGATCGGCAGCCAGGACGGCCTTTGCAATCAGCGGACTGACGTACAGGTCGTTCAGCTCTTTCAAGAAGTCTTTGCCCGCAGCCTCGACTGATTTCCGCACCTTGTCAAGCAGGCCGGCTCTCTTCAACCAAAGACAGAACTGAGCCTGGGGCAGCGATTCCGGGAGACCCTTTGACCGAAACACGATCCCGAGCACGGCCAACCGCACATTCAGCCCACCGCCGGCTGGGAGAGCACCAGCAGCCGCATGCAAACCGCCGAATCGCTTCCCCAGAGTATCAAGTTCTTTGAGCAGCTCCTTCACCTCGGTCGGAAGATGCACCAACCCGCGCGCCGTCTCGCCCGTGTCAGGAAACTTGGTATCCACCCACAGGTGTCGAAGCATCTTTTCCTCATGGGATTTTCCGCTTCCGAAGAAGCCGCTGATCCACCCTGCCGGTTGCGACGCAGAATTGATGTTAGCGATGTACGATTCCAGGATGCGGATGATGCCATCCTTGTATTGGCCTTCGCAGACGAAATGCGAAAGCTCATAGCGCAGGGTCTCAATCTCCTGAGGCGTGGACGCGTCTTTCAGGGCAGCAACGCCATCGTTGAGAAGCTTTGATTTAGTAGGATCGCGCTGAAAAAGGTCTTTATTGAGGATCACAGTTCTCCTCCCGAATGCAGAGTGATTGGGACTGCAAGGTAATTCCATCCATCGCGGGCATCAAGCAGGCGGTAGTTCCGGTTCTCATATTCGCCTGGGAAAAACAAAACCAGCCGTCCTCGAATGTCGTGCTCCACCTCTTTTAGGACCAGCGATGCGCGGGCGAAACCGTAGAGGCTGGCCACGCCGTATGCAGCCACAATGCTGTCCTCGTCGGCTTTCGGATCGGTCAAAGCCTCCCGCAAGTGGCTGGCGGCATACTGCAGAAATTCCGTTTCCAATTTGAGGGCCAGATCAGCCGGCGCGCGGAAGTACTCCTCGCGATAATCGGTCGAGGCCATCCATGTGGCGAAGATGGTCGTGAAATCGAACAGTAGCCAGCCGTGTCCTGTCTCCTTCGTTGCGATCTCGAAAAGTTCGAGACGGGCCCTCAGGCGCCTTTCATCCGTTTTCGGATACACGACGAAGATTGTTTTCTGCGCGCCGGCCAGGTTTCTCTGCCAGGGCGCCGCAATGTGATTCTTATATTTGGCAACCAGTTCCTCAATGCGCGCCATGGATGAGCCTCTTTTCCTGTTCCGTGAGGATGGCATCGAACGAAACGATCATCATGCCGCCGCCGGTCTTGATATCCAGAAGTCCCAGTCGCTTCGCATCCATCGCAATGAATGTGAGGTCGTTGGCATCTCGGTCGAGCACCCGGGCAAATAGGGTTTCAAAAAGAGAGGTACCACGTACTCCCATCATATAGCCGAGCAACATGGCGTATGCAGTCGAGGCCGGTGTTGGGGAGATCCGCGTTCTAATTTTATGGCTTCTGCCGATGAAGTGCCCGGACTGGGTCCACGATGATCCCGTGTTGCGCACGACCTTATCGAGGATACTGTCGTTCAATCGGTCTTCGACGGCCTGCCTGAGCGCTTCGGTAAAACGTTGGCGGGCCAAGTTCTCACCTTCCGGCGTGGCTAGAACAATGGGAGCTGTGGCACGTAGCAACGGATCGCGCGCGAGCGCCGTCAGCATGGCAAGTTGCGCATGTGCCTTTTCGTCCGCATCCCAGAAAATGCGATGACACCTGAAAAGTGGAACTGCAGGGTCCAGCGCATACAGTTCGGAGAGCCGCTGCATTGTGAGTTGCCGAGTGGAGAGTGTGTGCTTTCCAAGGCAGTTATCTATCGTAATCGCCGAGACGTAATCGTCGCGAGTTGCCGTCGAGCGGCAGTGCTGCAGCAAACTGGATAGCTCCTCAAACATGATGGTCCGGCTCGTGTGGGCACCCTTTTCGCCGAACTTGAAGCCAAGTGCGGTCCAGGCCTCCTGGTCCGCATTCGAAAAAGAGACAGGTGGTGAAATGGGATCTTTGTGCATGTTTTTTATGGTCTTATTAGCCGGCTGGTTTGCCGGCGAGACTAAAGCCTATTTCGGTTGAATAGCCAAAGTCAAGCAAATTTCGAGGCGCTTCAGGATCTGGATGAAGTGCTGAAAATCGTGAGCGAGGGTCGCCAACGGTGAATATTGTCCAAACTAGAAAGAATAAATTGAAAAATACGATAGAGTGTTTAGAATACTTCTGTATTATAGAATAAGCGGCATGAAGGAGAGGCAAGCCATGAACATTGGCGAAAGACTTCACTACGCCCGGGAACGAGCGCGATTGACGGGGGCCCAGATTCGGGAGCGGACGGGCATAGGAGAATCCTCGCTCTCCGAGTTTGAGAACGGCAAGAGGGAGCCAAGCCTCAGTCAGTTGCGGTCCCTGGCTCGCGCCTGCGGCCGCTCAGTGTCGTTTTTCATGTCAGAAGGACCAATCCCCATTGAGATTGTGCTCTGGCGTGAGCAGCCGGCTGGTGGCGCAGGCAAGATCGAAATAGAATTCCTTCGACTCTGCGAGCAATACCATAATCTGGAAATCTGGGCGAAGGATAAAAGCCCCGTTCGACTGCCTGTGGCGGATGTAGATGTCGAAAAAGATCGCTTTGGCTATCCCCATGCTGAAGAACTCGCAAAATCATTCAGGCGCGAATTGCAGCTCGGTGATCGCCCGGCGCACGCTCTTCTGAACGCCCTTGAGGAAATGTGCGGCGTGAAAATCTTTCACCTCGAGTTTGAGCCGACGGGGACTGCGGCTTCGACGTTCAGCGAGACCTTTGGACCCGCCATCCTCCTGAATTCCCACAATTGCCGATGGAGGCGCAATCACGACCTCGCACATGAATTATTTCATCTGCTAACATGGCGGCTCTTTCGCGAGAGCGGCCACTCAGATGATCGACCTGCGGAGCCTACGGCACGCGAAGAGAGCCTCGCAACGTGTTTTGCACGTCATCTCCTAATGCCGGCCGAACCGGTCCGCACGGCCGTCAATGCTCGGATGAAGGAGGGAAAGGTTCGGTTCGAGGATCTGTACGACGTTGCCAGAGAATTCGACGTATCCATCGAGTCGTTGTTGTGGCATCTGCATTTCCTTTACGGACGTTCAAGCGCTGAGGCTGAAAAGACGCGGGAATATATTGCGCGGGCCAAAACGCGGGCACCGATGTTTGAAGACCGTTCGCAAGCCCCAGTACCTAGCCGGCCCGCTCGATTCCAAGCGCTGGCCATTAAAGCTCTGCGCAGAGGAGAAATCTCAGTTGGGCGCTGTGCAGAGTACATTGGCATCAGCCGGCAACAAGTCATGAAATACGTTGAGCAAGAGGCAACGGACGATGAAGAAATTCAAGTTGCTCCTGCTTGATGCCAACGTTGTGATCCAGGTCTTCAAACTTGGACTATGGGCGAGATTGATTGAACGATGCGATGTCTGGCTTGCGGCTACAGTTGTTCAGGAAGCGGCGTTTTTCGCGACGGAGGAGGGGACATCCCATACAATCGACCTCAGCCAGGACCTGGCCGAAAACCGAGTGACGGAATTTGAATTGACGCCATCTCAGTTATCGGAATTCAGGGCCTCCTTCGATCCCAGCTATTTTGAAAAACTCGATGATGGTGAAACCGAGTCCCTCGCCCATCTAATCAATTCTGCAGAGCAGTATCTCATTTGCTCAGCGGACAAAATCGTCTACCGGATCCTGGGCAATTTGAATCGGAGCGAACAAGGTATCTCCCTTGAAGAAATCCTCCAGCAGGTGGGCCTTGGTGTCGCATTACCAAGACCTTTCACAAAATCCTACCGAAAAGAGTGCACAGGCAAGGGATTCGAGGAGGGCCTCGGCGGGATCGGATATAGGAAGAAGCACAGCTGAAGTAAAGGGAGCGCCGAACGAGGGCTCGGACATCACGTGCCTGAATGATAACTCCTACACCGAACTTGATGTCGATTCGTTAGGAAACGATGCTTTACTAGCGCACAACAAAAGTAAAGGTTTCTTTATTATCTTTGAGCGTGAATCGGCCCCAGTGCTGGTCCCTATCGTTTGCGGCGGGCGCTGCGGCGGACGATTTCGACCAGGACACCCTGGATTGCGATCCGGCTCGCGTGAAATTTACGGGGAGAGTGATGTTTGGTTTCGATCGGCGTGAGGGTGATTTCGTCTCCCTGGCGAGAGTAAATCTTTAGCGTGTTTTCGTGGCCGTCCACCAATGCGGCGACAATGTCGCCGTCGTGGGGCTCCAGTGCGTAATCCATCAACACGATGTCCCCGTCCTGATAGTCGGGTGACATACTGTCGCCCACGACGCGGAGCGTGTACCAGGAATCCTTGCCTTTCGAGTGAACAATGTCGATCCACATCTGGCCTTCCGGATTCATCTCGCGCGGATCGCCGGCTGGGACGGCGTCATAATGACGGACGTGAATCATTGCGACCGGCTGCGGTCTGTCAGAATCCAGGTATGCGATCGCCTCGTCAACTTGCCCCGGTTTCGAGAAATCGGCTTGCACGGGCAGATAAGGTACGGTCCTCACAGGTTCCATCGCTTCGAGCCAGTCGTCGATGGCCCGGCTGATGTTTCGAAATGCGGGCACCGGGGAAATCTCATAGAGCCGCTTGAGCTTCTCGGAATACTCCCGAAGGACCTTGGGCTCCGGAATTCTCGGAGTGGGCGCTTCCAAATCCCCCAGGGTGATTTCAAGCGCGGCGCAGAATTTCTCGATCCAGTCCTCGTTCAGCCGGCGCTCGCCGTTCAATAACGCCGAGACCATTGCGGGTTTGGCGCCCATCATGCGCGCCAGCGCTTTCTGGGTGAGGCCCTTCATTTCCTTGCGATCTTCGATGATCGCCTTTAGTCCTTCCTGTATTTTTCCCATAGTTCACAAATTGTAAACTATAACTCATTGATGTCAAGGAGAATATACGATATTTTGGGAATAGTGATTGACAGTCTGCACATATGGTAGATAGTCTTTTGATCATGATACACAAAACAATCAACGAATTCCTGATGCACAAACACATGAGCCCCAAGCAGTTAGCGGCAAAACTCGGCATTTCGGAATCATACATGAGCATGCTTCGGAGCGGGCGCCGCCGGCCAAGCCCCGAACTCGCGCGCAAGATCGAGACTCTGACCGGGATTCCGTTAAAAAACCTGCTTTTCAAAACTGGCAGGGCGGCATGAGCGGAGAAGTCCATGGAAAAAACGGCGCCGGCAGCAGAAGGGGGGCTCGCAAGGAAGACCGTTCACCGATCTTCTGGTGCCCGCTCTGCCCGGGGCCGGTGTACACGCCATACATGGTCCATTACGACGAGTTCCACCCCGGCTTCCAGGTGGTCAACGTTTCTTCCGGAATGGATGGCAAACCAAATCGGGCTGTCATCGAACCGCCCGCGCAGAACACGAACCAAAAACAACTCGCTTCCTTAGACAACGGAGGAAAGAGAGGAATCATGGGTAAGTTTCAAAAAGCAAAATCGGAGCAGGCCTATTTCAAGGTCGCGCTCTATGGCAAAACCGGGAGCGGCAAGACGCTCACTTCTTTACTCTGGGCCGAAGGGCTCGCGGCACGCGAAGGCAAACGCGTCGCCTTTGTTGATACCGAGCGCGGCTCAGAATTCTATTCGATCGACATCCCGGAACGGACCGTCCATCCGAAGGCATTCGACTTCGACCGGCTGATCACGCGGAGCCTGATGGAGACGCTCGAGGCCGTGGAGAGCATCGATCCGAAAACTCACGGGGTCCTCGTGATTGACAGCATCACGCATCTCTGGGAAGCGGCGCGCGCCGCCTACAACGGCAAGATGCTGCCGAACGGCGGCATCCCAATTCAGGCCTGGCAGCAGATCAAGAAGCCTTACAAGCGCCTGATGTCCCTCTTCCTCGACGGTTCTTTTCACGCGATCCTCTGCGGCCGCGAAGGTGTGGTCATGGAGCAGGACGAAGACGGCGAAATGCGCGTCACCGGGACGAAGCTGAAGGCCGAAGGTGAAACTCCACACGAGCCCCATGTTCTCGGACGCATGTGCCCGGAGCGTGATGAAAAGGGCGGATACATCATCAAGGTCTTCTTCGAAAAGGACCGCTCCGGAATCCTGACCGGCAAGGAATTCCTCTGGCCCACGTACGAGACCATCTCTCCGGTGGTCCGATACCTCTGCGGCGGTGAGCAAGGCAAACTCGGCACTCCGGAGGAAGCGGCCGAGATCGACATCAGCGCACAGGAAGCCGAGAAAGAAAAGGCCGAACGCGAGCGCAAGGAACTCTTCGACCAAATTCGCGCAGCATTGGTCGGGGCCAAGACGATCGCACAGCTGCAGACTGGCTGGAGCCTTACGAGCGGCAAAAAGACGCGGCTCGGTGACGAGTTCTTCACGCAGCTGCAGGCGATCAAGGACAGCCGCAAGGCCGAGCTTCTGGAGGTCGCATGAGTATCAAGGCCGAAACCAAATACAACGGAGTTGTGGCGCCCGGATCCCAGCTGTATGAAACGCAGACCGGGACTCTCGGCTACCAGGTCATGCTCGAATGCGCCGACGGACCAACATCGTTCGTGATTTGGCTGACGCAGAAGAACCGTGAGCGCGCCCGGAGATATTTCGAGGTGCTCGGAGTCGATCCGGAAAAGCTGAAAGATTCCGGCTACATCGAATACCAGCTCGGTCTCGACATCGAAGGCCGCGAAGTCTCTTTCGGAACCAAGGAAGAGGAATACAACGGCAAGCACAACGTCAAGGTGGTCTGGATCGGCAAACGCTCGGATCCCGATCTTTCCAGGAGCGCGGCGCGCTTTTTCGGCGCCGCTGACACTAATAATGATAATCCCAGCGAAGAACTTGCCTTCTGACGCCTATAGAGCCATGTATGAGCGATCTTGAAGTGCTACTCGGGCAGCATATCCAGCTCTCAGGATTGCCGGCGCCGGTGCGGGAATATCGATTCCACCCGAAGCGCCGGTGGCGCTTCGACTTCGCCTGGCCGCGCTACAGAATCGCTGTGGAAATTGATGGCGGCATTTATTGCCGCGGGCGGCATGTTCGAGGCTCCGGTTTCGAGCGTGATGCCGAAAAGCGAAATGCCGCGGTTCTATCGGGATGGCGGGTTCTCAACTTCACGCCTCGTCATGTCAAATCAGGAGAGGCCGTCCAGGCGATCGAATTTCTGATGAGAAGAATCGGCTGAGCCCTGCTGGGTTCCCGGCCGCGAAAGGGATCCGAAATGAAAAAGACAGAGCAATTCGAAGAAGACCGGGAACAGGGGCATGCCGGCGGAATTGTGCGTCTGGCGAAGGCGGTCATTTGCGTTGACTGCAGCTGCATCACGGAAACCGATCAAAACTGCCGGGTTTGCGGTTCGGGCAGCGTGTTGAACTTGGCTTCAATACTGAACAGGAAGGCGGCGGCATGATGGACGGCTACATCGATTTGAAAAAATGCGCGGAGAAGACATCGATCAGCGTGACGACCCTGAGGGCTCACCTGAACGAGATCAAACACACCCGGTTGTCTCCTCGCGGAAAGATTCTGGTGAAGTGGTCGGATGTCGACCATTGGCTGGAATCCAGGGCGAACGCGGTAAAAGGCGACGAAGACGTAATGATGTTACTGAAGGAGCTGGCCAGCTAATGGGCGTCAAGGTGAAGTTCTTCCGCGGCCTTTGGCGAGTGCTGGTTGAATACAAGGGGAAGCGGAAGTCCAAGGGATTCTTAAAGGAAGAAAAGGCGAAGGACGTTGCCGAGAAGCTCAGTACAGCCCTAGAAATCTACGGCACGGATGCGTTCGCCATCCTCTCCCGCAAGCAATCGGCGATTAAACCTAAGGAAAGTCCAAAGCCCCTGTTCCGGAAATTCGCATCGCGGTGGATTGAGGAACTTGAAAAGCAATCGCTCAGTTTGTCGACGCAGACCTGCTATCGCTATCATGCCGAGAAGCATCTCATTCCCCATTTCGGCGACATGCTGCTCGATGAAATCCGGTACCCCCAGTTGAAAACTTATGTACTGGAACAAGCTAAGAAATATCGCCGCGATACGGTGCGCTTGGATATCGCAACCATGAGGCTCATCTTTGGAGAGGCTTTCAGGGAGGGGGTGATTGATCGCAGCCCCGTTGCGGGTCTCGGCAAATTCATTGGCGGAGCGTCCCGGCGCAAGGAAAAGGTGGATCCATTTACGCTCGAGGAATTGCATAAGCTGGAGGCCAAGATTGCAGACAAGTATCCGGTCTATTTTGAATTCGTGCTGATGATGGCGCGCACCGGAGTGCGCATCGGGGAGGCCATCGGCTTTCAGTGGAAGGATCTCGACCTCGATAAGGGTATTGCTTTGATCCGGAGAAACATCCCCATTCATCGCCAGGTTCAGCGCACGAAAACGAAATCATCAGAGCGGACGCTGGACTTGTCGCCCGAGCTCATCCAGGCTCTGCAATCACTTCTCCGGAGGCGCCGCGAGGTATGGTTTGCTAAGGGGAAAACTCAAATCCCGGAATGGGTTTTCAGCGGGCAGACGGGGGAGCCTTTTCAGTACTCAAATTTCCGACGGCGCTGCTGGCTACCTGCGCTGCGGGCGGCGAAAGTGCGGGAGCGAACCCCGCATGACCTGAGGCATACCTACGCGAGTGCGATGCTACTGGCCGGCGAGCCGCTTGCCTACGTTTCTGCGCAGCTCGGGCACAAGAGCCCGGAGATTACCTTACGGGTTTACTCGCATTGGATCCCCGGAACGAAGCGCTCGGCAAGGCACGCGCTGGATTCGGGATCCGCAGAAAATCCGCAGAAAGTGTCGGGAGGAGTTGAGGTATGAAATTTCGAGGAGCTGTAAGTCTTTTGTTTTCATGGAGCCAACGGCCGGAATCGAACCGGCGACCTACTGATTACGAATCAGTTGCTCTACCAGCTGAGCTACGTTGGCCCCCTCGAGGAACCTAGCTTGTACCATTTTTGGCTATTACCGTCAAGAAAACCGCCCCTTCAATGACCCGGTTCCAACCAGGCTCCGCGGCCTTTCGTTGGGCATGCGCTCCCGGTTTTGCGGTCGGGTACAGCATCCGGATGGATTAGAAGGCGCCATTGGGTTTAATCCTCTGGAGATTGAATCCGCGGACGGCCAAACCGTTTCCTCAGTTGCTCTTGGGCTCGCCAAGAAGCTCGTTGAGATTCAAAAACGACACCTTATCCGCAAGCTTGCAGGCAACTATCGCAATCCCAGTCGTCTCGTTTATCGCGACTGACACCGGCCCCTTGGCCACCTGGGCCGATTTGATCGGCTTTCCCGCATCCATATCCACAAGGGTCACAGCCCCGCTGCTGTATTCAGCAACAACGGCGACATTCCTTTTGGCGTAAACCGCAACCGACAGCGGACCGGTCCCCATGGGAAGAGTCGAAATCACTTCATTGATCGCCGAGTCATATATCACCAGGATCCCGTTTCCCGACGGATTCACCGCGGCAACCATTCCCGTAAGCGGGTTCGCGGCCATTTCGCTCACATAGAATCCCAGCAGGAGCTTTCGTTCTATTTCATGCGAGTCGAGGTTGAAAACTATAACCTGCATGTCGTACTGACAAGCCACGGCCGCGCGCCGCTTGTTCTCGGCGATCGCAATTCCGAGCGGTCCGACATTCTGCGACCTGTCCCCCGCTAGGTTGACCGTGGCCGCGATCCGCCTCCCGCTGATATCGATGGCCACGACATTACGGCTGTTAAAATTCGTAACCCAGGCCTGGTTCTTCTCCGTATCTACAGCAACACGGGAAGATCCCTTGCCCGAAGGGACGACACCGGCAATCTGCCCGCGGGCGTGATCCACCACGGTTACTTCGCCACTGAGACTGGCCACCACCACCGCGTTAGTCTTCGGGTTGACGGCTAAACCCTCCGGAATGCCTCCCACAATGTATTTGCTGATCACCTCCCGCTTTGCCAGGTCGATGACCATCAGATCCTGGCTTCCTCGATTCAACACAAACGCCTGGTTTGTGACCGGATTCACGGCCACAGCCACAGGACGCGTTCCCACCGCCAGTTCCGCTTTCTCTGCCGCCGGAGCTGCCGAGGTGGAGAGCCGGAGCCAAGAGATGGCAGCCATCACCAAAATCGCTAAAGATATCTTGCGCATAAATGCGACCTGACTGGATTCAGCTGACTGCGTTGGACTGCTGCTGACGGCACCGCTGAATCTCCGCCAGCGCCTCTTCCTCCGATTCATAGATCTCGAACACGGTGTCGAGCTTCGTCATCTTCATCAGGCCGGCAACGCGCGGAAGCAGCCGGCAGAGACGGACCCTGCCGCCGGCCTGCCGCACCGACAGATGAGACCTTATCAGGCGGCCCAGTTCGCTGGAGTCGACAAAAAGCATCGCTTTCATGTCGATCAGGATATCCAGGTGCCCCTGGCGCACCAATTCGTCCAGCCGTTCCTTCAAGGCCGCTTCTCCCGGCCCTTTCAAATCCCGATCCAGTGACAGGATCACAACGCCGTCCCTGATCTGCTCGTGGATCGTGAAGCCTCCTATACTAAAATCCGGCATGTTGGACCCGCCTCACCCTTCATTCAATGGCAGAGCGTGAAAGCCGGCGAAGACGCTGCAGCACCCTCACAAGCACCTCGAGTGCCGCATCGATCTCATCGGCCGTTGTGTGGCAGCTCAAGCTGAAGCGAAGAGACCCTTGGACCACTTCGGGCCGGAGCCCCATCGCCATCAGCACATGCGACGGCTCCAGCGAACCGGAGGAGCAGGCCGAGCCGGTGGATGCCGCAACCCCCTCGAGATCAAGGGCAATCACGGCCGCCTCCCCTTCAAGCCCTTCGAAAGACATGTTGGAAACGTTGGGCAATCGGGGTGCGCCTCCGTTCACCCGCATCCCCGGGACGGCTTCCCGGACGCCTGTTTCCAGCTTATCTCTCAGCGCGGCAACCCGCGTGGCCATTTCCGGCAGCCTCGCGCCGGCCAGGCGCGCCGCCGCGGCCAGAGCCACAATGCCGGCCACATTTTCCGTTCCCGCCCTCCGCTTACGTTCCTGGGATCCGCCGATCATGTAAGGAACGATCTTGACCCCTTTGCGGATGAACAGTACGCCGACGCCCTTTGGCGCATGAAACTTGTGCCCTGAAACCGAGAGCAGATCCACCCCCAGCTCGCCGACATCGACCGGAATCTTCCCGACGGACTGAACAGCATCGGTGTGCATCAGGATGCCGCGCTCCCGGGCTATAGCCGCAATTTCACGAACCGGCTGAATGGCGCCGGTTTCGTTGTTCGCATGCATGATCGAGATGAGTATCGTACGGTCATGGATGGCGGCAGCCACGGCGCAAGGATCCACGATCCCCGATGAATCTACCGGAATCTGTGTGACCTCGGCTCCGACAGACTGCAAAGCTTTGCAGGTTGAAAGGACAGCCGGATGTTCAATCCGGCTCGTTATGACATGGTTGCCCTTTTTATAGCCGCTGCGGAATACGCCCCAAAGCGCCGAGTTGTCCGATTCAGTGCCGCCTGCAGTAAATACTATTTCCTTTGTATCGGCGGCGAGGAAAGCGGCGACGTCTTTTCGGGCATTTTCTATGGCAGTGCGCGCCGTTTGGCCGAAGGTATGAATCGAACTGGGGTTGCCGAATGTACTCGTCAGGCAGGGCAGCATGGCTTCGAGCACCTGCTCGTCGATCCTCGTGGTGGCGCTGTTATCCAGGTAGATGCGCTGCTTCATCGGTTATCCCAGCCGAAACCCAATAAAATCCATCAATAAATCCAACCATAGCCGAGGGTATGAGGCAAGTCAAGTGGAGGGGGACCGGGTCGGGGCGTGATAGAATAAAGGTTTAGCCGAGGTATCCTATGCCCAATTCCACCCGGATAATCACACTGCTCACTGATTTCGGATTGAAAGACCATTATGTCGCAGCCATGAAGGGCGTGATGCTCGGGCTGAATCCCGACCTGCTCTTCGTCGACATCAGCCACAAGATTCCAGCCCAGGATATCTTTTCAGCAGCGTTCGCGCTCGGACAGGTCTATTCCTGTTATCCGGCCGGTACCATTCACCTCGCGGTGGTTGATCCAGGCGTGGGAACCGCGCGCAAAGCCCTGCTGCTCGAGGCGGCAGCCCAATTCTTCATTGGGCCCGACAACGGCATTTTTGAATACGTATACCGCGGAGAGGAAAGCTGGACGGCGCGGGAAATTACGGCGGATCATTATTTCAGAAAACCGGTGTCCTCGACCTTCCACGGAAGAGATGTATTCGCCCCCTCGGCGGGCTGGCTCAGCCGGAACACGCCTTCAACAAATTTCGGTCCCGAACTTAAGAATCCCGTCCGTCTCAAGCTGCCCGAACTCACACGTGTGCGCGATGCCCTGATCCAGGCGTCGATCCTCATGATCGACAGCTTCGGCAACCTGGTCACCAATCTCAGGCCCGAAGATCTGCCGGAATACAGCGCCCCCGGAACGCGGACATCCAAGATGAGGATCGGCCAGAAAGAAATAACCGCCTTCCGGAAAACTTTCAGCGAAGGAAAACCGGGGGAGGTCTTCGTTGTGCCGGGATCGAGCGGATACCTGGAGATCGTCACACGCAACGGATCAGCCGCCGCGACGCTCAACGCTACCCCTGGGATGTTGGTGGGCGTCGTGTTCAGCTGAGGGGCCGTGCGATGCTTTAAGCCTCAGGGTACAGTCATAGGGATTGACGCAGCCCCGGACCAGTGATTCTTGATACGGCTCAAGTATGGCGACACCTTCCCAGAGAAACCTCTTTCAGGGCCCTGAGCGCGACCCGTCTATTCGAGTGGGCCCCGCCGGGTGGAACTACAAGGATTGGGAAGGGCCGGTATATCCGCCCAAACCCGGAAAGGGATTCGATCCTCTCGCATTTCTCGCGGATTACTTCGACACGGTTGAAATCAACAGCTCATTTTACGCGCCCCCGAAACCCGCGGACGCAGCCCAGTGGGTGCGCAGGATAGGGAACAATCCCCGGTTCCGCTTCACCGCCAAAGCCTGGCAGAGGCTCACTCATTCCCCTGGCGGCAGAGCGGAGCGTCTCTTTGGATCAGGATTGCGAGCGGGTGCGAGCATCCCTTGCGCCGCTGGCCGAAGCAGGCCGAATGGGCGCCGTTCTTCTTCAATTCCCCTGGAGCTTCAGGCACACAGATGAAAATCTGGCGTACCTGCAAAGCCTGCTCCTCCGGCTGAAGCATTTTCCACTTGTGGTCGAGGTGAGACATGGATCGTGGGACGAGGCATCTTTTTACAATTTCCTGCGTGAATCCGGTGTGGGGTTCTGCAATGTGGACCAGCCGGTCATAGGCGATTCGCTGAGACCAGGGGCTCATGTCACTTCGCCGGTGGGGTATCTGCGCCTGCACGGGCGCAATTACGAAAACTGGTTCAAGGAGGGAGCCGGCCGCGACGCCCGGTACGACTACCTGTATTCCAAAATGGAGATCGGCGAGATCGCCGCGCTGCTGAAAACAGTGAAGCAGGAGGCCACGGAAACGTACGCCATCACGAACAATCATTTCCGTGGCCAGGCGCTGGTAAACGCGGTGGATATCCTGGAGGAGTTGGATGTGCAGCCGCCGGCGGTCCCGCCGCTGCTAGCCGAAGCGTATCCGAGGCTCAAGCGGAATTGAGTTTTGCCTAGACAGGGCGCTGATCGAGGTGGTATAAACTTGGCGCTTTGGCGTTTCCAGACGCCTCGATCCGACAGTGCCGGGGTAGCTCAGTCGGTAGAGCAACGGACTGAAAATCCGTGTGTCGACGGTTCAATTCCGCCCCCCGGCACCACGCATCTCCTTGATTTCCAATCCCTTACAGTTGGCATAAACATTAGAGAAATAAGCCCTAATATCCTTTGGGGGTACAGTGGGGGTATTTAAGCGGTTTTAACCTCTTTTTCGACGTTTCCAGCCAGTGCTATTTGCAGTGCGTTAACTGCCGATCTTTTCGATTCGGGTGACAAGTGGGCATAACGTAATGTCATGCTGATTGTCTTATGTCGCATTATCTCCTGCACCGCTGGTATCGGTACTCCTGCCATAACCATGTGGGAAGCTGCGGTGTGTCGGAGGGTATGGAAGTTTACATCCTCCAGCTTCGCAGCCTTAACAGCCCGTTCAAAATGTCTGAAAAGATCGTGGTATGGTTTCCCCTGCACCCTGCCGGGAAAGACATAATCCGATCCAACCATACGGGGGATTGATCGCAGGGTTTCCAATACCGCATCATTCATCGGAATACCTGAGAACTGCCCCTTCTTTTGCTCTGTAATCTCGATATACCGATCCCTATAGTTGATGTTCTGCCACTTTAGGTTGAGCAGTTCACCACGCCTCATACCCGTGTTCAGGGCAATGATGATGATCTGCCGCATCGTCTGGCTGATGCAAGCCTGCAATAAAGCAGTGCATTCTTCAGGGGTAAGGTAGCGCAACCGTCGATTGTTCTCCCTACTCAACTTCACACCGCTTGCCGGACTGTGTTCAATGATCCCCCACTGCACCGCCTTTGGTGAGCATATGCTTCAATGCTGCCATCTCCCGGTTGACCGTAGCGGGCTTGATAGGGGTTCTCCTCCAAGAGAGGGATGAGAGACGGTCTGCCTGATAACCTTCGATTGTGGCACGGTTCAGGGAAGATACCTTTGTATCCTTCCCGAGCTTCTCCTGTACCACACCGAGCCGCTGATTCTTCGAGGTTTATGATGATCTATCCATCTGATCGTTTTCTCCTTCTTCAATCGGGGGGCAGGAATACGGATCCTTGTACTCCGTCACCAGCTCGCTGTGTGCAAGCGCAAATCCAGGAAACCAACGCTCCGAAACAGGGATCGCCTGATCTGGTCGCTGCCGTCAAGAATCTGGAATGACTGGGCCTCCGAGCTGATCTTAGTGAAACCCGAGACCGTGATTCGATGGAGGAATCGGAAATTCCGGGAGTTCTGGCGAAAGAAATCACAGGGGAAGTCGGGCAGGCCGACAATAGCCAAGGAACACATCGCATTCATCCGGAGGATCTCCTCGGATCATCCTGAGTATGGCGAGGATCGCATTGCCTTGGAGCTGGAGGTGAAATTTGGCATTCATCGGGACACTTCGCCGGGAATGCCTCGACCGGATGCTGATTTGGAATGAAGGTCACCTTCGGTGCATGCTCAAAGAATTCATCAATTGGTACAATCACGATCGAATGAATCAAGCATTGAACGGGATACCGGATCCGGATCCGAAGCTCGCTGGGCCGAAACCGGTGAATGGCGAACTGGTGGCGATTCCTGTGCCGAGTGGCCTGCATCACGATTATCGATTGGCGGCATAATTGTCGATATACTACTTCTGCCCGTAGTCGATTCAAGCAGCGTACTGACCAAGTGTCGGAACCAGTGGCACCATTAGACTCATCGCTATTTGTTTTGAGCTCTTCAGAGTCAGAAGCAATCAACGGATATCTGCCCCAAATGTCAGCGATCTTCTGAATCCGTACTTTTCTGAACACACCCCGGAATAAATACCCTCAACATCATCCGCGCCGCAGGCGCGGCATACATCATCCTTTTCGTGTAGTCTTGTTTTAAAGGCTGAGATGGAGAGGCCCCGACTGTATCCGCAGCCGAGGCCCAATGCCAGCAACTCTCATAGTTTTGAGGTTGCACCAAACAATGGCCATAAACTGCCATGATCGGCGGTCTTTGTCCAGTCCTGCCTCCGGGCGAGCATGGATACGTCGGTCGAAGTTCTTTTCCGCCAGAGGGTTTGCCGCGCCCGTGCTTGCGGTGCCATTTTCTATATTTGCCTCCCCTGCGACCGGGGCCAGCAATACTGCAGCGATCATTGCCGCGCCAAGGCCCTCCGAGAACAACGTCGAGCTGCAAACCTGCGCCATCGAAAGTCTACCGAAGGGAGACTGGATCAACGGGACCGTCAGCAAGCCTATCGGCAACGGCTGTCTGCAGTTTCCGTTATGGATCAAGGTTCCCCCGACGAACATTCCGCTGGCAATATCCTCCCGGCGGTGATTATCCGCCGATCGCCCCCGAAAATGGTGGCGAATCCTTGCTCTCAGCCAAAGTTCATGAACCCGGAGTGCCCTGCTGCGTCATCTGCGGTCGTTACGGCCGGTTTGTGGATCCTTTTCAACTTTACGTCCGAGGAAAACATGATCGACCAGGAAACCCGCGCACGGATCCGCCACCTGTTTTATGCCGAGCATTGGAAGATCGGCACCATCGCTCGCGAACTCCAACTGCATCCTGATACGGTCAGCCTTGCCGTTGAAACCGAACGATTCAACAACACCAATAGACTGCAGCCCTGTCTGACGGCTCCCTACGTCGAGTTCATAAAAGAAACATTGGAGAAACATCCGCGTCTCCGGGCCACCCGTATTTTCCAGATGATCCGGGATCGCGGCTACAACGGCAGTATGGTCCAGTTGCGGCGGGCAGTCAGGGGTTTGCGCCCTACTCATAAAGAAGCTTTTCTTCGTCTGTGCACTTTTCCCGGCGAACAAGGCCAAGTGGATTGGGCTCACTTTGGAGAAGTACCCGTCGGTCGCGCCCGGCGCCGGCTTTCCTGTTTCGTGATAACACTTTCCTATTCACGGGGTCTCTATCTCGAGTTCTTCTTCGATCAAATCATGGAGAGCTTTCTGCGCGGCCATATAAATGCTTTTGACGATTGGAACGGCCTCCCCCGAATCCTGCTCTATGACAATCTCCGCAGTGTCGTATTGGAACGTCAGGGTGATGCCATCCATTTTAATCCCAGACTCCTGGAGCTGTCCGCCCATTACCATTTCGCGGCACGTCCCTGCCAGGTTCGCGCCGGGAATCAAAAAGGGCGGGTCGAGAGAGTCATCAGGTATATACGCGAATCCTTCTTCGCCGCCCGCCCGTTTGCTACTCTGGAGGAACTCAACCGCCAGGCACTCGTCTGGCGTGACCGGGAGGCCCACAGCCGCCCTTGGCCGGGTGATGATCGCCGGACGGTAGCGGAAGCATTCGAAGAGGAAAAGCCCTGCCTGCTGCCGCTGCCCGTGCACCCGTTCGACACCGATCTGCTCATCCCCGTGCGGTCCGAAAAAATCATCTATGTCCGCTTTGATCTCAACGACTACTCGATCCCTCCGGCAGCCGTCGGCCATCAGCTCATGCTTGCCGCTTCGGAATCCACGGTTCGCATCCTCGAGGGCGATCAGGAGATTACCCGCCACCGACGCTCCTATGACCGCCGCCAGCAGGTGCTCGATCCAGCACACCAGGAAGAGTTACTGAAACAAAAACGCAAGGCTTTGGGTTCCACCCGCGGCGGTCGGCTCGCACAGGCTGTTCCGGAAAGTGAAGCCTTGCTCAATGCGGCTTTCACCCGCGGCGAGTCTGCCGGCAGTCAGACCGCTCAACTGCTGAACCTGCTCGATCTATACGGAGCCAAAGATCTGCGCGCCGCCATTTGCGAAGCTATCGAGCGCAAAACACCGCGCGCCTCCTCGGTGACCTTTATCCTCAACCAACGCCGCCGCTCCAACCGACAGAGAACTCCCTCCCCGATCGATCTGTCCCGCCGCCCGGAACTCGAAAACCTATCCGTCACACCCCATAACCTGGAGACTTACGATGAGCTTGCCAAAGACAATGACACCGACCAATAACCTGAACTCGCAACTCGACAAGATCGGATTGCGGGCCATCTCGCAAAACGTCGATGACTTTATTGCCCGTGCCACAACGGGACGATGGTCACCGCACATGCTGCTCGAGCAGTTGTCGCAGATGGAGGCAGACGATCGTTCACGTCGAAGCCTGGAACGTCGCCTGGGTCTGTCCGGAATCAAGAAGTTCAAACCCATGGCCGATTTCGACTGGAACTGGCCCAAGAAAATCGAACGCGATGTCGTTGAACGCGCCCTCACGCTAGACTTCATCAAGGAAGCCCGCAACCTGGTCATGATCGGACAGAATGGCCTGGGAAAATCAATGATCGCAAAAAACATCTGTCATACAGCGGTCCTGGCCGGACATTCGGTGCTGTTCCGTTCCGCTTCAGCCTTGATAGAAGACCTGCAATGCGAGTCTTCCACGGCCCGCAGAAGGAAACTGCGCACATACGGAAATGCCGGACTGGTCTGCGTGGATGAAGTTGGCTACCTGTCCTACGACGACAATGCCGCAGACCTTTTATATGAGGTCATCAATCGCCGCTACGAACGCCGCTCAGTAATTGTGACAACGAATCGAGGATTTAAAGAATGGAACGAGGTCTTTCCCAACGCATCTTGCATTGTCACACTCGTGGACCGGCTTACTCATCACGCGGAGGTGACGAAGATCGAAGGCGAAAGTTATCGCCTGCGTGAGAGCGAACTGGAAGCGGCTGCTCGGAGGAAAAAGAAATGATCCACGATAACCCCGAAGCAAGTATCCACGAATATCGCGCTGCCGTTGTGAAACAATACCTGGAACTTCCGGACACTCCGTCCAGAGCGGGTCCTCAAGACAGGAAAAGTGCAGCAGATTTGCATGCCCGCGGGATCAGCTTGGTCGTCATTGAATCGGCCTTGCTGCTGGCCTCCTTACGAAGACTGGGCAGGCCGCCCGATATGCCGCAACTCCTTCCCATTCGATCCCTGGCTTACTTCTTGCCGGTAATTCAGGAGATTATCGACCATCCGCTCCCGGACGGCTATCTGGAGTATCTCCGCAACAAGGTTCAATTACTCGAGAGCAAGAGGCGAGACCTAAAATGCCACTAACCGGGCAATGTTCAAATAAATACGTTTTCAGATGATCGGTAACACCCCAAATGCCCAGCTGCTGAATTTTGCGGTCAAACCCTATTTTCGCGGATCACGGGTTATCGCAGATATTCAGATAGCAATGGAAGACGCGGCGATTTGTTTGAGTTCCTACGCAACCAGATGGCGTGGCCGGGAGCGGATCATGCTGCTTTGCGGGCCGAGATCTTAATCTCAACTCCCAACCGAGAAAGATACCCCGCCAGTTTTTCCGCACTCATCTTCGAAATTTTCCCGTTCAGCAGCTCGCTGATCCGGGGCTGAGGTTGATCCAAAATCTTTTCTAGCTCTCGGGATTTGAGCTTTCGCTTCTCCACAACCCGCAGAATCTCCGCATGAAGGCACGCTTTGAGCTTGATTGCCGCGGCCTCTTCCGGCGAAAACCCGAGATCATCGATGACGTTTCCTTTGGAAATGTGGCTCGCTTTGTTTTCTCTTGCTCTAGCTTTCATTTTCGCTCCGAAGTCTGGCCAGGACTCGTTTTAACCTCGCCTTGGCAACCGCTAAATCACTCTTGCCGGTCCTGGCCGATTTTTTCTCGAAACAGTGGAGTATGTGAATCCGGTTCCCGATCTTTGCCAGGTACATCACCCGGTACCAGGCTCGCTCGTCCTGTTCTTTCAACTCATAAACTCGGGCACCAATCGAGGCCATCGGGCGGCTGTTCAGCGGCCGGCATCCTGTCTGCAGCCTCCTCAACTCCGCGCCCAAATCCTGTCGAACGCCGGCGGGGAAGCAGCGAATCACCTCGAGTGCATCCCCTTCCCACACAACCTCTGCTATCTCCGTCTCACGTTTCTCAGAACTCACAATGCGCCTCACCTAAGGATAGCAATCATTCAGAATTATGTATACTTAAATATGTATACTAATCCGCGAATAACGACGCCAGGCTGCAGCAGAGCCCGAAGACGCTACGATGTCGGTTGGGTGCGGGTCAGAGGTCGCTTTCCACGACTTTAAGGGCAACGTCGGCGATCGTGAATTGATCCGATTCGGTAACAATAATGTCGGCATACTTCGGATTCATGGATCGCAGGATCACCTGGCCTTTCTGGCGCAAGAACTTCTTGATCACGGCAGCGCCGTTGATCATGGCAATCACGATGTTTCCAGTGCGAGTCTCTTTTGGGTAATCGACCAGGACAAGGTCACCGTCCTGGATCCGGGGCTCCATGGAATCCCCTGTCACGCGAATCACGTAGCGGTTCCCCTTCGCCAGGTGCCGCACTACCATGTGAGCGGTTTTGGTCCCCGTGTGGTCAAAAAACACAAAGTTATCGGTAGCTCATAATTTATCGCCGTGTCGTTATCCCTTCCAATTTCTTTTTTCTGACCACTGATCAGATTTAGAATCCCACTTCAATCCCTGATGGAAGAAAGAGAGGCTTGGAATGGACTGGCCCCGAATGTTGGCTAATATCACCGGAACCGTCGATCAGGGCAATAGCTCGGTTCTCATGGATAGGGTGGGAAGTCCGCGTTTCTGAGGAGCATTTTTGCTCCGCAGTCGCCTCCTGTTTGCCTCCCATTTTTGGGCTAAGAGTTGGTAACTTTTGGTGGGCAGCCGGGGCCGCTACACCTTTTCCACGCACCCGAGAGTCAGATTTCCGCGAAACCGGTTGCCCCGGTGTAAACAGTCGAGCGAGTCGCAGGCTCGTGGGGAATAGTCCTGCCCTGAGGTTCCATGGAGCAGCAACGGTCCGTGCGCTGAACACGGACCCTCGCCAATTCCGGGGATTCAGCTAAAAGTGGGTATCCCTACTTTTCCCGGCGGTCCCGATGAACGTCAGTTGCTTGGGCACCCAGTAGGAAAGAAACCGTTGCCGTTGGCGGTCGCCACGCGTGTTGGATTCCCTCCGTTGACTCCGATGCCGCGAAGTTCATGATGTTGCACTGCGGACAGCGAACCCTGATTTCAGCGCTGTAGATGAACGTTGAAAAGCCTCTGTTCCAGCCGGTTGGCTAGAGACTCCCTTCCAGCGCATGGGATTTTCGGCAGGCAAATTTCTCCATCCATGCCTTCGATAATCCGGAGCAGTTGCACAAGATGAAATTTAATGTATAATTCAAAAACACAAGAGTCCATCACTGGAAAGCTCGGGAAACAGCTGCGGTGATCGCACAGTCTTGACTGTAGCCTTGCCCATATCAAACAAGAAGGGAGATCGCTCCCTTACCGGTTGGGCAGATTCTATCTGATCGCTCGGGCGATCCCAAAAATCAAAACATCGAGGAGGTACCTAATGAAGATTTTCAGACTGCTCGTCAGCGTGGCCGGTTTGGTTCTGGTGCTTTGTGCATCCGCTTTGGCCGAGGGGCCGGAGTGCCAAAAAGTGAACGGAAAATTTTCCGAGTTCGTGATTACCCCGTTTGGTTCGCCGAATGACCCGCTAGGCCGAGTGGTCCTTAACTCCCAGGGCACGATCAACGCGATCGGCACAGCCATTCTCACCTCTGTGGGGCCCGGACCGACTCCCGGCACTTTGGCCGCGACCACACGCCACGTGTTTGTGGTCAGCGAGGAAGACCAGTTGACCGCCTCCGGAGAAGCCGTCTTCACACCTATTCCAGGCACCCCGAACGTACGGGACGTGCTGACGCTCACCGTGACTGGGGGTACCGGCCAGTATGCAGCGGCGTCCGGCACAATTTTGGCCACCGGTATCGGAATCAATTTCTTTCCCCTTCCGCCGGGCCCATCGTCGGCTAACAATTCTTCGTTTCACTTCAGCCTGAGCGGCACGCTCTGCGGTGTGAAATAGGGGTTGGCAGACTTTCTCTCACTACCTGAGCCGGAATGGACCCACAGATCTTGCTGAGGAGGCCAAAGATATTGTTTATATATCTTTGCGGTCTTCGAGCCTTCGCGGTTCTGCAGTAGGGAAACGTGTTTGATAATTTCTGTCCGGCAACATTGTTTCAGCCTGAACTCCCGATTGTGCCGGCAAGTTGACATAATGCCTGCCTTATCAGAAGCCGCGGGAAGGCACGCACGGGAGCGACGGCGGCCGAATCAGAAGCCTGGCAGGATAAGGCAGCTCATCCTTCCTATCCATCTTCTGCCCAAGAAGTCGCGATCGCGGACATCTTCCGTTTGCGGCAGAGTTGTCCACCTTAAGTACCCCGTTCAATGCAATTCTGCTCTGAATCGAATCTGGTCCTCCTGAAATACGCGGGCGTCGTATGAAACGGTAATCCACCGCCGAGCATTTTCCACGCATCCGAGGAACAACTTTCCCTGCATGTCCACGCACTTCCCCGCCTTGCATCACGCTATGCAAGGGGGCCTACCATCTTCCCGAAACATCGCTTGATCTTCGGGAAATGGGCATGAGATACCAGAAAAGGGGCAACATCGAAATTTCGGATGACGGGCGGACTCCAAAACCAGAACCTCGTCGTGGTCGCCGCCAGGCCGGGTCTCGGCAAAACGTCCTTCTGCCTCAACATCGCCTGACATGCCGCAATCAATGGCCGGCGACCGGGCGGGATCTTCAGCCTGGAAATGTCGAAGCCCGAGATCATGAAGCGGATGATCTCATCCTGGTCCGACGTGGAGGCGAACAGGATCCAGAGCGGATACCTCAGCCGGGACGCTTGGGCAAAGATCAGCCAGAAGACCGCGAGCCTCTCATCCGCTCCAATCCACATCGACGACTCGGCGAACCTGACCATGCTCCAGGTGCGAGCGAAGGCGCAGCGGCTTGCGCTGGAGCACGGCATAGATCTTCTGGTCGTCGATTATCTGCTTCTCGTCTCCGGGTCCCGCCGCTACGAGAACCGGACGCAGGCGGTAACGGAGATCAGCCGCGGGCTGAAGAACCTCGTCAAGGAACTGGACATTCCCGTTATCGCCGTCTCGCAGCTCAACCGGGAAGTCGAGAAGCGTTCTGGCAGCAGGAAGCCGCAGCTGGCAGACCGTGCCGGAGGGCTCGAAAACAGGCCGGCCAAGATCAAAGCACAGATCTTTTCGTACGATTGCGATCGTATCCGGTAAAACTCTTGTGATTGTGCAGCAACAGCCGCCGCGGGCTTCTTTGGTGGTGGCATTAACGGCTCCGGAAGTAATTGGAATCACGGGAAATCATGCAGATTCAACTATCCGGGGCCGCACCAGCCGATTATAATGGCGCCGTCTCTGAGTGCCTCAAATTGCACTGTGCGCGTCGCTGATGGAGACAGCCTCCGTGATCGGTAAGACCGTCTCACATTACCGGATCATCGAAAAAATCGGCCAGGGAGGGATGGGCGAGGTGTTTCTGGCTGACGACACGTCGCTTCAGCGCAAGGTCGCCCTGAAATTCCTCCCCCTGAAATGCAGCAGGACGCGACCGCACGCAAGCGGTTCCTGCGCGAAGCCCATTCGGCAGCGGCGCTGGATCATCCCTTCATATGCCACATCAACGAAGTCGCCGAATCCGACGGCCAGGGCTTCATCGTCATGGAGTACGTCGACGGCCAGTCGGTCAAGGATAGGCTTGAGAAGGGTTCGTTGTCACCCGAAGAGGCGCTGCCGGTCGCAATCGAGGTCGCCGAAGCGCTTGAAGCCGCACACTGCAAGGGTATCGTCCATCGGGATATCAAGCCCGCGAATATCATGCTGACGCGGACGGGCCACGCGAAGGTGATGGACTTCGGATTGGCGAAGCAGCTGGTTCCATCGGGAGGAATCGAGACCGCGGCGGAAACGGTCACGGCTCTGACCTCGGACGGGAGCACGGTGGGGACGCTGGCCTACATGTCGCCGGAACAGCTGCGCGGCCAGGAGGCGGACGGCCGCAGCGACATCTGGGCACTGGGAGTGACGCTTTACGAGATGGTGTCGGGCACACGGCCGTTTCAGGGGCAGAGTGGAGCCGATCTGACCGCGGCCATCATGAGCAAGGCACCACGCCCGCTGCCTTCCCAGGTTCCGGCGGAAATGGCCGCCTTGATCGGGCGTTGCCTGGAGAAGGATCCCGGGAAGCGATATCAGCGGGCAGGCGAGCTGCGGGAGGCGTTGAGCGCCATACTGAGCGGCAGTGTGTCGCCGTGGGTTGGGTTGCGCTACCGGCTCACCCACGGTCACTGGCCGATGATAGCGGCTGCGCTGCCGGGGCTTGTCCTGCTGACGGGCATCCTCGTGGGGCTGGACGTGGGTGGACTGCGGAGCAGGCTGGCAGGGAGAATGGGAATCTCGGCGCGCGTCGTCCGGCTGGCGGTCCTGCCCTTCGCCAACCTGACCGGCGACCCCGAGCAAGAGTACTTCAGCGATGGCATGACGCAGGAGATGATCGCCCAGCTCGGCCGCCTGCATCCCGAAACGCTCAGCGTCATCGCCCGTGCTTCGGTGATGCGCTACAAGAAGACGAATACGCCCATCGACCAGATCGGCCGCGAGCTTAATGTGGACTACGTGCTCGAGGGGAGCGCCCAACGAGAAGGCCCTCGGGTTCGGATCACGGCCGAACTGATCAAAGTCCGGGGCCAGTCTCAGATCTGGTCCGACTCCTTCCACCGGGACGCGTCGAGCGTGCTGGCCATTCAGAGCGAGGTCTCACAGAAAGTAGCCGGAACCCTGGCTTTCAAGCTCCTGCCGGCCGAGCAGGCGAGGCTGGCCGGCGCGCGCGCCGTCAACCCGGAGGCGTACGACGCGTACCTCAAAGGAACTCAGTACTGGACCAGGATCACGCGCCCCGACCTCGACACGGCGGAACACTACTTCAACCTGGCGCAGGAGAAGGACCCGCGCTTCGCTCCTGCAGCTGCCGGTCTCGCGATGGTCTGGACTGCTCGCCAGCAAATGGGCTTCGCCGCTCCGAGCGAGGCTGGCCCGAAGGCCAAATCCGAAGCCCGTAGGGCCCTGGAGCTGGACGACACGAGCGCCATGGCCCACTTCGCGCTGGCCACGCTGCTGACCTATACGGACTGGGACTTCCCCGCAGCCGGGCGCGAGTGGTCGCGCGCGATCGAACTGGATCCCGGCGACGCGATTGCGCGCGCGAACTACTCTCACTACCTCATGCTCGTTGGGCGTCGCAACGACGCGATGACCCAGATCGAGGCCGCGCTGAAGGCGGACCCGTTCAATGTCATACCCCGCGTCTTCTACGGCGTGGACCTGGTCTTTCTGCGGCGGTACGAGGAGGCCCTCGCGGCGTTCCGCGAGGGGCTTCGTATGCAGCCGGGCGAGCCGGTGTCGATCCAGGGTGTCTGGCTGACGTCCGCACGGCTGGGGAAGGAGAGGGAAGCGGTCGAGAGCGCCCGAGAGTTGTACCAGGGCCAGCGGGTGGCGCAGGCGTGCGACGATGGCTAACCGCATGGTGGTTACAGGGAGGCGATGAGACGCGCGGCCGATACGCTGGCCGCGCTTTCCAGGACTACCTACGCATCGCCTTCGGATGTCGCCTGGCTCTATATCGAAGCTGGGGATAAGGCCCGTGCCCTCGACTGGCTGGAAAAGGGGTACGAGGTACGCGACCCCAACATGGTCTATCTCGGCGCGGGGTGGTACGACGGCCTGCGCGCCGACCCGCGCTTCCAGGCGCTGTTGCGCAAGATGAACCTTCCCCAGTAGGACGGCACAGCCGCTCAGCATTAGCTCAGAGAGAGCGCCCCGGAGGATTCATAACTCTCCCAAGGTCTCCTTCTGGGAGGTCGGGAAAATCACTGCTGCCGCTCACCGGAGCGTATAGTAGAAATAAACCGGCCAATCTTAAGAGATCTGTAGTTCTTTCCTGTAATTCCTCAGTCCCGCAAAAAAATAAATAGCTTTTCCCATATTCTTCTCATCTTTTTCTTCGTTGCCGAGCTTTCAAAGCCAATCCTGGGAAGAAGGCGAACAGGGGATACCTGCTTTGCTTCACCAAGTAAGCGTAATTTTTGAAGTCTCTGTTTCCGATCTAGATTTCACAGGAAGAGAAAAAACAGAGTCGTGCTCATTAGCGCCCCGAAGGGGAAATAGGTCCCCTTCGAGGCTTGAGCCTTCTGGGAGGGATCAGCTCCCATGGGCCCATGTGAACATCCGTCAACTCGTCGCGAAAATCAAGCTATAGGAACAACTCCGCACCGAAAGAAGCGTGTTCGCCGACCACGAAAACGCATGTGCCTGCTCAAGGGCTGCGGCCGTGTTTTCCGGCCGGAGCATCGGCTGGCGCGTTATTGCAGCGAGCATTGCCGCAACGAGGCTGCGCATTGGAGGCATTGGAAAGCGCGGCAGCAATATCGGCAAACCGCCCATGGGAAGCAGGTCCGTCGTGCTCAGAGCCGCAGATACAGGGTGCGGCAGAGGGAAAAAGACAAACAGAAGTCTGATGTTCTGACCGGCGCGAGGGTCATCACAAGAAAATTTTTTTTCGTGCTCCTGCGATCGCCCGGGGTGATACGAGGAAATCCAACGCAGCCGGCGGTCGCCGCTGCAGCGCTTCTGTTCCTACGCATGTCGCCGGTCTCTGGAACGCGTTTTGGAGCGCGAGAGGCGTTGGTCGGAACGCCACCCCAGCCGGCAATGAGATTGCATTGATATAGTCCCGACATATTGCGTCCCTCGGGCCGTTTCGTTAGTTTGACCGCAAGGAGACGGCACGAGCCGGTGACCCTCGGTTCAAGGGGTCGGGACAGCAGTTCGCCATTTACGCCGTGAAACTCGCATGATAAACAAACGACCTCAAGCCCCAGTGCCAGATCGAATCCGAACCATCAGCGGTTCTTTCAGCTGGATTGACCATCGGTTTTTTCGGAAAGGTTTTGATCAGGGATTAACCCGCTTGGAAAAGCTTCTCTACTTGGTATTGGTCGCTGTTTCCAATCGGGATGGTGTGAGCTTTTATTCCGACGAACGTCTGGGGGAACTCCTCGAAATTCGTCACGAGCATGAACTCACCGGTGCCCGTAGTGAACTCGTGGCGCGAGATCTGATCGCATTCAAAGACGGAGTCTACCAGGTACTGGACCTTCCACGCTGTGCCGAAGAATGGCTTTGCCTGAAACGTTGTGACGCTACCAAGTGTTGCATGGCTGTATTACGAAACTGGTACTCGAGGTCGGCATGAGATTCCATGTGATTCAGTCGCAGAAGTCCAACTCCGCCCAAAGCCCGATTCGTGTGGTCGAGCACGAATCCGGTCGCGAGGTTGGCTGGGTCAATCGATACCTCGATCGTGAGTATGTCCGCCGCTTGGCGGACACGACTTTGCGCGCCTTCGCTTACAGCCTGCTGCACTTTATTCGCTGGTGGGAGAGTATCCACCACACGGCGGAGGTCGTCGAAAGGGACGTGAGCGAATCGACGCTCCTGGAGTATCTCAAGTTCCAGAGCAAGCACGAACCTCGCGTTGCCAGTACCACCATCAATTTCCGCATCGGCGTCGCTGATCGCGCCCTGCGTAACGAGTTCCCCGACGCCCCCATGCAGATGGCTCAGGGTTTTCAGCGATGTTATGTGCGGCGTGGACCGCTGGGTCTGGGCCGGCGGCGTCGCCCTGAGCCGGTTGCGAGTGAGAGTGCCCAAGCGTCAGATCGTGCCGCTCTCGGTGGACGAGGTCGCGCGCTTCTGGTCCAGTTTCCGCACGGCTCGGGACTTGGCCATCGTGGGAATCATGCTTCTGCAAGGACTGCGCTCGGCCGAAGTGCTGGGGTTGAATGAGGACGACGTGCTGCTCTCCGAGGCACAGCTGCGCGTGCGCGGCAAAGGCAACAAACAGCGCTTGCTGCCACTGGCGCCGGAAACCGTGCAACTCCTCGATCATTATCGGCTGCTGGAACGGCCCAAAGTCGGCACTGCCGCGCTATTCGTCTCGCTGAAGGGGCCAGCCCGCGGAAAGCGCATGACTCTGCCGGGAATACGATCCTTGTTCCGCCACCATCGCAAGAGTACCGGCATTAAGATTGCCAATCCGCATCGGTTCCGGCACACGTTCGCTTCGTGACATGGTGCGCGCCGGGGTCAGCCTGCCTGCACTCATGCAGTTGATGGGCCATGCCGATATCCGAGACTACACTGCGGTATGTGCAAAGTCACGCCGCAAGACGTTTACCAGCAGTATACGCGCGCAGTGGCGCAGCTGGTTCGGCCGATTCCGAGGCTCTCGTCATGAAGCGCACCGGGCGTCCTCACGCCTACAACATCCGCTGGCTCCCGTCTTTGACCGTGCCATTGATTCCATCTGCACTGCGCTCGGTCCGGAAAGCCGACGTCAATACCAGGGCACCGTCATACGGAACTTCCTCCGATATCTCGGCACCACTCATCCCGAAGTGACCTCTCTCGAGCAACTGCAACGGGATCCCCACCTGCTCGGCTGGATGTCTTGTTTGCGGTCCCAGACGCCTCCACTTGCCACCTCCACCTATATCCTCCGCCTCATCATCCTGCGCCCCGTGCTCGACGAACTCGCGTGGACCGAACAGCTTCCTCATCTAGCCCGTCTGATTCGTCGTGAGGACATCCCGCGACAGCCCGCAACGACTTGCACGCCCGCTCACGATCGAGCAGGATCAGCTTCTGCAGCAGGAGTTCGTCAAGCGCAACGATGTGGAAGCGAATGCGTTTTTGTTGATCCGTTATACCGGCATGCGCATCGGCGAATGTGCCGATTTATCTTTCGACTGCCTGCGCTCAACTGGTCCAGATCAGCGGGCCATTCTCGTGCCGCTCGGCAAACTCCAAAAAGAACGCATGGTCCCGGTGGATTCATTGGCAGTGGCCGTTATTCACCGCTTACGCTTTTATCGCTCCCTCGATCCGCGACCTCAGGATGGCCGCCTCCTGGCCAGGCGCACCACCAAGAATGGCCTGGTTGTGCAACTCCGTCGATACCTTCACCATGTCTGTCACTCTCTGGGCCTTTCAACACGTATAGTGCCTCACCAGATGCGCCATACCTTCGCCACAGAGATGCTTCGCGCCGGCGTTAGCTTTGCCGTTGTCATGAAACTGCTGGGCCACACTTCTCCGGAGATGACATTGCTATATATCCAAGTGTTGTTGACGGATATCCAGCGGGAATTTCAACAGGCGTCGTTTAAAGCCCCGGCATTTACTCCCTCCAGCCGAAAACACCTTCTATACACATTCGAGCCGGCCTCGATGGAATCATCGATTCATTGCAGGCATCGCAACATGCACTTGAGATGTTCCGGCGCACATTGCCGTTCGGCACTGCACGCAATCGCCTCGACCGGCTATCCAATCGCCTTACGAAGATAATCACTCTAACGAGCAAACTCCGCACGCCCTAAAAATGGGCAGAGATTGGCCGGTTAAGTTGGCGTTACCGTACATGTGACTTCCATGCTGCCGCATCCCCCCCGCCGAACAGGCGGACGCGCCAAGAACCGGATGTGGCCTGCGATCGCGCGCATAAAGAGCGGCGGCACACAGTTGCCGATCTGCCGGATCCCTTCGGTAAATTTTCCGGCGAACGTGAAGCCGTCGGGAAACGAGCTGAACCGCTTGAACTCGGGAAGGGAGAACCTCCTGCGCGCCCCCCAGTGCATCGCGCCTCCCATTCCCAGATTACTGTCCATGCGCCTTATGGTGTGAGCGGGTTTCCGGGGATCAAATCTAATGGCATTGAATCCATTCCCCGTGATGTCCTGTTGCGATCTGCCGATCCTGATCCGATCCCAATATCGATAGGCCTTATACTTCCTCCCGGCATCGAGAAGCGCTGCCAGCTGCTCCGGAGGCGTGGAGCAGCCGGCGAGCGATTCCCCGGCCGCGCCCGGTATGCTCTCCGGGGCGGCATGATACGGAATTACCACCGTCTTCCCTTTTGGACATGAGCACGAAGCCGATGAACGGATTTTGCTTGAGGTAGAGCCAGGAAGGTCATAGGATGGCTTTGCTCCGCATTCCCCTCGAAGCAGGCTCCGGCGGGTAGCTGAAACTCGCTGCTCGATCTTGTCATGCATATCGCGCGTGACCGAGCAGTCCGTCGCTCAACCCGACTGAATAGCACCATCGGTTGGGAGCAGGAATTGTGGCTCTGAAATCCCGATGGATAACACATTGAAGATGAGGCCATGATCATGACTACCAAACACCGCTCCAAAGCAGGAATTTCACGTCGAGATACCTGAGGCTCTCCGGATTGACCATAGGCGGCCTGGCCCTGGGGGGCGGCGCAAAGCGTGCGGCACTCGCGGCGGATGTTCCGGACGACCCGGCGCAGCGCTACACCTATTTCCAGAAGTTGCCGGTATTCCAGCCGGAAACGCCGCTCCTGGATAATGAAATGCGCATCACATTCATGGGCTCCGGTTTTCCGACGCCGCGGAGGGCACAGGCGGAGATGAGCATTTTTGTTGAGGTCGGCCCCTGGATTGAGGGAACAAAAGACCCCAAGTACCCCTATGTCTATGGCCGTGCGACCGACTCGTTCGTGTTCGATTGCGGTGCCGGGGTCAGCACCAACTATGCCGCAATGAGGATTCCATTCTCGAGAATGGATAAGATCTTCATAAACCATCTGCACGGCGATCATGTCAACGATGTAGGCCACGTCTACTGGATCGGGCCTTCAGGCGACCGCAAGTCTCCCCTGTACGTCTGGGGGCCGGGACCTTCTGGCGTCAAAAGTCCGAGGCCTCCGCGCCGGCTCTACAACGACGGGACCCGGGCTTTCTGCGAAGGCATCCGGGACGCTCTTCGCTGGGCTACCGAAAGTTTCAGTTTTCAGACCACGAGCTATGAAGGATACGACGCCCCAAAGAGCGAAGGTTGGGTGATACCCGATAAACGGGGTCCCGTTTCCGACGACGATCCCACCGACGGCTACGCTCTCATTCCCATCGAGTTGGACTGGACGAAGTATGGGAAAACTCCGGGAGATAATGTTGCCTACCACAATGCCAAAACGGGAGTGACCATCACCCACTTTCCGGTGATCCATACAAGAAAGGGTTCCCTGGGTTATAAGCTTGAGTGGAATGGGCTTTCCATGGTTTACACAAGCGACACCAAGCCCGAGAAACACACCATCAGGCAGGCTAGCAACGACGGAAATGGCGTGGATGTGTTCATTCACGAAATGATCCTTCCGGCCGACGTGCTGACCATGAAGAGCATGCGCATCACGGATCCCAGTCAGGTTGATCCGAGGGTATGGAATTCGGCCTTGAGTTCTGCCATGACCGTCCAAGACAGCTCCCACACTCCCCAGGGCGCCTACGGGTATCTCCTCAGCCAGATAGAACCCAAGCCGCGCCTGGCGGTCGCCACTCATTTCACCGTGTCCGATGACGCAATCCTGGGCTTCAATGACGGGGCGCATAAAGGGGCCCTGGATAGCGTGCAGGGTCACGTCCCGGACGTCATTTGGGATACGGACGGGATCGTTGCCAGGGACGGGAAACCTCATATTACTTGGTCCACCGACTTCATGGTGTTGCGGGTATTCCCGGATGGGATCCGCGTGGAAAGGGCGGTCGTCAGCGACTACACCTTCCAACCCTACCCGGGAGCGCAGCAGCTCAACCAGAAACCCCCGAAATACGATGACGGAGACCCCAACACTCCGTACGGCGATGCCTATGCCCAGATCGACACGAGCGAGGCGATCTGGTCGACGGAAGATGGGGGAGACGATGACGGGAATCCGACGTACCGCAAAGATGGTTATTGAA
>CAWIVH010000019.1:0-325325 GCA_963839475.1 uncultured Acidobacteriota bacterium
CGACTTTTGGACAAATGAGAGGCATCTCACTCCTCCGGATAGCCCGTTTTGCGTCCACTTGGCCGGCGCATGGTGGGTAACTGTTCCGCGCGCATGGTCGTGGTCAGTTGTAGTTTTTTGACTACCTTGTGGAAGGTGAGTCAGCGGATACGACCGCGTGACTTCGCGCGGACTAGTCCACGGAGAATGTATCTATCTGACCAGGTCTCTACATTAGTTGGCGAGCATCACCAATTAAGGGCGGGCCAAATGCTCCGGTTAAACTATTGAGAGACCCCCTGTTAATCCAAAGGCCATACGCCCGCTAAAGCTTTGGAATACGCAACGTTTTGCTGATCATCAAGGTTCCGGACAAGATGAACAGCAAGGCCAACGGGTGCAGATCCCATGGCCCGAATGTTCACGCGCCCCAGTAAAGATTCTCGCCAATCCGACCCCGCCAGGCTGCGAGTGCCAGCACACCAATCAGCAGCACGCTGCTGGGAATGGGTGCACCTTCGAAGTAGGCAACCTTGTCCCTGCCCGCCGAGAGGCTCTCGGCCGTCACGTTGTATCGCGCCAATCGGCTTACTCCACACGAGACAAAGTAAATCAGCGCAATCCAGTCCCAACCTCCGCTTATGCCGGCGGTGAAACCGATGGCCGCCGGAGCGACGCCAAAAGAGATGATGTCCGCCAGAGAATCCAGCTCGCGTCCGAGCGTCGAATGCGTGTGCCGAAATCGTGCTACGCGGACTTCGGGACAATAACGATCTCAGGTGACCTAAGGACCCGGGGGCAGACGAGCGGGGGCCCTGACACTTGGATTCCGGTAGTTCATCGAGAACAACACCGTGTTGAGTGCAAGGCTCACTTCACCGGTCGCGATATCTTCACCGACCAACCCGGCATAGGAAATCGCCTGGTGCGGCTTGCGGAACGGGTGCGTCGATCGGACTTTCTCTGCCGGTGAGCACCCCGGCGACCGAGGGGCGCGACGAAGTGGAATTACCGTGCAAATGAATACCTGAGCTTATCCCGTTTAGCCCGATACATCGCCTTATCCGCACTTTTGATCAACGTATCCGCGGTGGTACCGTCTTGCGGGAAGATCGAGATTCCAATGCTTGCGTTGATACTTAGGCTGATGCTGAGGTCACCGACACTGACGTCATATGGCGCATGAATCGCCGTGATAATCTTTTCCGAGACCAGCATGATATCTTGTTCGTTTCGAAACTCCATTAGCAGGTACAAGAATTCGTCGCCGCCATAGCGGCTGATTGTGTCGCCGCCGCGAATATTTTGCTTGAGCCGCCCCGCAATCGTCTGCAAGACGCGGTCGCCTAGGTCGTGTCCATACGAATCGTTAATGTTTTTGAAATCATCCAGATCCAAGAACATCACTGCCAAAGCCCGACCATGTCGTTTTGCCTGTTCCAATCCATGTTCCAATCGATCATGGAATAACGCCCGGTTCGGCAGGCCAGTCAAAGGATCGTAGAAGGCGACATGGCGAGCCGCCTCTTCCTCTTCTGCAGACGCGGCCAATTGCCGCTCCCTGATCTCATCCTCTAATCCCTGATTCACGACCGACAGCTCTTCGGACGCTTTTTGCACCTTGTCTTCAACGGCCTCGTTTTTTTCGAGGGCGTTTTCAACCCCGGGCAGCGAGTCCCGATCCACGAGCTCCTGCTTGAGAGTCACATTGACCGAGGAAAGTTCCTCGGCGCATTCGTCCACCAAGTCCTTGACGTGCTCGCTTTGCTCCAGCACTTTAGTCAGGGACTCGGCTGGATTGGTGTCCTTTGGCATTTCCGCGTTCGGATCGGTGTTCATATACTTACGGTAACTGATGGTGGAAGCCCTCTGGACAATTGTCTACACCTTCCGTCCAAAAGCGCACCTGGATCATTTCGACTTCATTAAGCCCGCACGTGTCTCAGTGTTCGGCAAATGGTTACCGGAATGCCTGCACTCAACAACCACGAGCAGAGGATTTCTTTTGGCGGCGCAACTGTATAGTTACCTTGTTTGTGGGCACCATCATTCGCGCGATTGCCCGTTTCATGGAGCTTTCTCTGTTCGTTAGCGAATCTTGTGCGGAATAATTCGCCATTCGCATGCCGATAAGCAAAATAGGCGGGATCTTCTCGTTGAGGGTCTCAGTCGCGACCCGCCAATGAAATCCCTTTAGCCTCTGACTTGATGCAGTATATCAACTTCCCCCCTGTTGCAGAAAAAAATAAGAATAGCATAGGTAGCTGAATTCGCAGCACTTGCGAGAGTGAGGGGACCACCGAAACTACAATGCGCCTCAGAAACGGGCTTGTGGGAAACGATCGATTGTCAGCTCTTTTTCGGAGACAAACCACGGTGAGCAAATTCGACACCCCTGATCGGCCGGTCGGCGGAAACCCTCAGGAATTCCTGGGGAACCAGATTGCCGCCTCTGGCCGGTCCATGCCGCAAACATCCTGAAGTACGTTGCGAGCCTCCTCTGTTATAACGTAATGCAGGATAGAAAGAGTCGAGAATGGACGAGGGCGGCCCGGGGGTACGCAGATCAGCTGAGAGCAAAGCTCGGATCAAGGGTTGAGGAAATTCGGCTTTTTCGGTCGCGTGCTCGAGGAGATGCGCACCAGGATTCGGATTACGACATCATGGTCATCCTGGATAGGCGCACTCCCGAGATACGATCAGAGGTTCTGAACATCGCGGTACGCCTGATGGACCGATACAACGTACTCGTGGCAACAGTTCTTCGCAGCGCCGAAGAATGGCGGCATTCACACGGCTATCCGCTGGCTCTCAAGCTTCTTCTGCTCCGGCGTCATGACAGCGTGTAACTGTGCCCGGATATTCCCCGGCGCAATCGCATTGCCCCGGATGTTGTCGTCGGCAAACTCGCGGGCCAGTGCCGGCGCAAACTTCGGCATGGCCAAACTATGCTTCAGATCTTCATAAAGGCTGCTGATACTATTCGCGGGCGCGGAAGGACCACTTCCTCGGCACCAGCTTTTCACCTTGCTTCGAGACGAAAGTACTCGAGTCCTTGCTGCCCAATACGAGGCTGTAGCGCTGTCCCGCGGTCAGTTTTACCGGGATTTTCAAGATTGTCCCGTCCTCGCTCCAGGCGGGGCGTCCGGCTATTTCCGGAGGAGTCCCATAAATGGCGATCGCCGGTGACATGGGCCGGTCGAAATGGATCTCCAGCGCCGCAAGTGTGAGTGGAACGCGTTCGTCCGAATCGGCCGGCACAAGCGTCCTGATTTGGGGGCCTACCGCCAGGCGCTCCGCTTCCTCCGCTGCGATCCGGGCCTGCTTTTCCGCTATTCTTGCAGCGGCGTCCTTTCCCCAGGCGTTAAAGAAATCAACAACGCGATCTTCGGCGGCAAGGAAGGGAATCGCAGGGGGCCCGGCCAGCGTGTCGGCCAGATCGTCGGTCCATAAGAAGCCCGTGCTCCTGTCCTGCTCAAGGCTGTCCGAATAATTCTCCAGCCTGTTGGCGGTTTTTAGATAGCGTAGGTGGACTTTCTAAAGAATTCTGGATCGGTTTTTTTTTCCCCCCCCCCCAACCCCCCAGGGTTTCGACGCGCTGGTCCACCATTACCTTCGGCACATCTGGCAGACCGGCGCCGGGGCCCTGGCCAGAAAATCCGAAAAGACCGTTCCACGAAAACCATGCAATTATCAGAAACATGGACACGCTCCGCTCGCAGTCTTTGTCATTTCCATTTTCAGACTAGTGAATTGCAGTTTGGCTTAGACGAAATTTTATGAGAGACGGTATTGATTTGACAAGGAATAGGAAGGATAAACCGTATTCTTTATCGCCCAATTCATGCTTGATTCATGGGCGCAGGCTGTCCCTGGATCAATCTCTGGCGATCCTGACGAATATTTGCGAGGCCATGTACTATTCCCACCGGGAGGGTGTGATTCACCGCGACCTCAAGCCCGGCAACATCCTGTTGGACTGCGCCGGCCGTGCCTATGTTTACGATTTTGGCATGGCCAAGTCCCTCGGTTCCGAACTCACCGACCTCACGCGATCCAACGAGGTCATGGGCACCATGGCTTACCTCGCTCCCGAACAGCGCATGAATACGCGAAGTGTAGACCTCAAAGCGGATATCCTCGCCATGGGGGCGGTTTTTTACGAAATGCTGATGGGCTTCCCGTCCCTCGGGCGTTTCACCTGGCCTGTCGAATTGCGGTCCGGGAGCTGAACGAGGTCCTGCAAGATTATCGATCCCATGGTGAAAAAGTGCGCTGGGGCCTCATCCGTGGTTTTGGAAGCCGCCGGCTCATGCCGGCTCTCCCGTTGATCGCGGCCGATCTGGACGTTAGTCCGAATGCAGTCGCGGTGGATAACCAGGGCAACGTTTTCATCGCGGATGGCGCGAACAACCGGATCCGCGTAATCCGAGGCCCGATCCCCTGATCCTTTTTGTGCCATAGGCACAGGCTCCTCGTCGCAAATATTTCTATCCGGGAGAGCAGGGGAAAAGAAGGGGAAAAGGGGCATCGCAGGGTGCAAGTTGGTGGGAGACTCGGAGGCCGCAACAGGGAGCAAGCACCGTCCGGCGGATGCAGGAAATGACGTGCGGACGTCTCCGTGGCGCCGTTAAGGTGTCAAGCTAGAAATTCCCCAATTCGACGGCATGGGGTCGACCGAAATAAGTCATTTCATGCGTATGGCTGATCAGATGAGGCAGAGCCTCATTCAGGGGCCTCAAAAATCGAATCTAGTGCAAACTTAACAAAGACGGAAACGTTTCTCCTCCGTCCGTCGCAAATGGGATCGATGGAACCCGGAACCATCCTAAGAAAGCATAATTGGCAATGATGTCATCCAGCGCACACAGCCAACCTCCGTTGCCGTTGAAACGTCCGAGCCCGAATACGATCTCGGCTCGAGAATCCGTGTCTAGATTCCCTGCAGCAGGGTGGGTTTCACCGTTGGCGGCATTATAGGCGTCCCAGGGGATCTGAACCCATTTGAGGGTGGCGTAGGCCGCGACCTGATCATCCAAGATTTCGACCCAGCCGCTGCTTCCCTGACCAAGCCCGATAATGACCTCGGCGCGACCGTCACCATCAAGATCGCCAACGGCTGGCCAACTCGTCCCGTTCGATGAATTGTAATCAGGCCAATCCACCTGCAACCAGGACAGGTGGGCGTAATTGCCTGCCGCACTTTGAAGTACCTCGATGCGACCGCCACCTCCAGTTGCCAATCCCAAGATAATCTCGCTCGCTCCATCTCCATCAAGGTCCCCAACCGCCGGATGTACGGATCCATCACGTGAGTTGTAGTCGGCCCAGGACACCTGCCGCCATTCTAAATGCCGGTATCCGGTCGAGGCATTGCCGAAGATCTCGATCCAGCCCTTTCCCCCCGTTCCCAATCCCGCAACAATTTCCGCCGCTCCGTCTCCATTGAGATCCCCCACAGCCGGGTAAACCTCACCGTTGCTCGCGTCGTAGTCGCTCCATTCAATTCGTATCCATTTCAAAAGAGCGTTGGCATGCAAATTATCGTCCATTATCGCGATCCAACCGCCGCTGCCGGCACCCAGCCCCAGCACCAGCTCGTCGAGGAGGTCGCCATCAACATCCCCAGTCGCCACATGGATTCCTCCACCTTTCGCGTTGTATGCCGACCAGGGGAGACGTATCCAGGACTGCGTCGCGAAATCTCCTTCCTTGGAAGCATGGGTCGAAATCCAACCGCCGGTGGTTCCGAACTGCCCCAGGCCCACAGCCAGCGCAACGCTGGCGCAACAGTTATCTATGGCCCTCCTGCCGCCGATAGCGACACTCTTGCCGTCGAATGAGGCTACTCCAGTAAAAGTCTTGGCACCTATTTCTCTATCCGGCGGCGTCGCTATGTAGGCGAGCGTCCGAACTGTATTGTCGAAGAATGGTCCCCACTTAACTTTTTTTGCGTTGCCGTCGTAGGAACCGCTGTTATTGATATTCGTCAATACCCAACCAACCGGCGGTGAATCCTCTACAGCGTAGACTTGGGTTGCAGAGCCAGGGGTGACGACAATGTTGACCAAAACACCATTCCCGGGTGTATAGGCCGCTGGTGAAAACGAAGAAATTGCCGTACCGAACCCCGACTGCGAGATGCGCATCCCCGTTCCAATAATCGAAATATGGCCACCAGGTACCGGCGCCCGCCTATCTGGCAGTCCAGTTATGGCGCCGGCGCCGGGTGTTCCTTTTTTCGAGGACAGCGCCGTGATTTCAGCGACTGCGGGTTGTCCGCTGGCAATGCCTGACACCCAACAGCCTGGCGGCGCTATCGCAGGGTCGAAATGATAGGACTCGCCATTCTTCCATATCAGGCTTGCATTGGTCAGGTAGTCAATGGGAATGTCGCTGCGAGCAACTCCCCATGTGCAACCTGTTTTCCAGCAACTGCCATAGGCTGTTATCTCGTCCACCGACAAACGCCAATCGCCATTCACATCGGCAGGGTGCGGGTTACCGATTGGAAGTTTTGTACTGCCGCAGATCGTTAAAACGTTCATATCAAAGGCGACCAATCCGGCGAAAGTATTCGTCCCGGTGGCACCAGCAGGCGGAGTTACCGTGTATTGAAGATTGCGGGGCTGGAGGTCCAGAAAGGGGCCCCACTTTACCTTCTTATTAACGCTGTCCCAGCTCCCACCGTGGCTGATTGCAGAAACAGGCCACCCGTCCGGCGGATATTCCTCGATCGCATATATCTGTGAGCTCGAGGGTGGCGTCACCTTTATGGTAACCTGGAAGCTTTGGCCTGCAGCGTAATAGGTCGGAAGTATTCGCTGGGCTATGCAAGTAGCTCCAGCCTGCACGACGGTGTGAAGCTGCCCGCCTATTGTAATTGCTCCCTGGCGCTGGCTCCCGGTATTGCGCGCGACCACGTAGCTAACCATTCCGTTGCCGCTTCCGGCAGAGCTTCCGGTTATCGTGATCCATGTGGCATCACTGTCGGCTTGCCATGGGCAGCTGCTTTCACAGTCCAAGATGGAAATTGAACCTGCTCCGCCGGCTTCGCCAAAATTCCTTGAAACAGGATTCAATCTATAGGAACAACTTAAAGCCTCCTGCGTGATAGTAAGCACCCGACCGGCAACCGCCAATGTTGCTTGTCGTCGCACACCAGTATTAAGCGCGACGCGATAGGACACGATGCCGTCTCCCCATCCCGTCACGCCTGACTGAATAGAGATCCAGGAAGCTGTAGTTGACGCCTTCCAGCCGCAATCCGAAGGGGCGTCCACGCTCACACTTCCAGATCCTCCACCAGCATCAAATCCCACAACTTGGGGCGCAATCGAATAAGAGCATACCGTTACATGTACTGCCTTAGTGTTGCTGAATTGGCCGACTGGATTAAGAACTGCGACTGTTTTGATACCCCCAATGGCGATGTCATTCGCCGAAATATCAGCTGTGAGCCGATTCTCACTAACATAGTGTGTAGGGCGAGAGGAACCATCCCAATGGATTATGGATGACTCGACAAAATTCGCACCGATGGCAGTCAAAGTGAAAGCATCGCCTCCAGCCTCCGCATGCGTCGGCGAAATTGAGATAAGCGTCGGAGGCCCAACCGTAATATTGAAGCTGAGAGAGTTGGAGGACCCTACACAAAAAGAAGGGTCAAATACCGATATGGAAGCCGTCCCGGGTCTCAATATGTCAGCCGCATCAATTGTTGCCGTCAATTGCGTTTCGCTGATGAAGGTAGTTATCCGGTCCGATCCATTCCAACGAATCCTTGTGACCTCGCTGAACCCTTTACCCACCGCTGTCAGAATAAAACCGGCCTCCCCGGAGGTGGCCGTGCTGGGTTGGAGGCTGCTCAGAGTGAGGTCAGGATTTTTGCCCAATCTGATCTTGAAACCCACTATGTTCGAGGTGCCTCCGCCGGGAACCGGATTTACCACGGTGACGTTTGCCGTTCCAGCCACCGCAATATCGCTTGCCGGTATCAAGGCTGTCAGCTGAGTGGGATTAATGAAGGTTGTCGTTTTGGCCGTACCGTTCCAGGAAACAATGGAATTCAACGCAAAGCCCGATCCGTTGATTGTCAATGTGAAATCCGATGAGCCTGCGCACAGCCCGATGGGATCCATACTGTCAATAATGGGTATGGGATCCGGCGCATATCCCTCCCGCGATCCCAGAACGGGATCGAAAATGACCCTATCCAATTGAGCATCGTCCTCATAATCATAAATATGATCGGCAATCACATTTCTGTCGGCAGTCCCCCACCAGTTGCTCTTTGCATTTATCGCGACGCCGCCTTTCCCCGAAACGCGAAAATCATAATAACGACTACCATATAAATTGTTGTAATTAACGATAGGTGCACCATTATTTACCCAAATCGCATTTTCCTTGCTTCCAACTATGGAGTTATACCAGATGGTAGGGCTGCTGCCTTGATCGCAGTAAATACCAGTGTAACTGGTTTGGATGGTGTTATATTCAACAATCAGATTCTGAACTCCAGCCTCAACGTAAATCCCTTCCAGGTAACCTATGATTGAGTTGTGAGAGATCGTATGCCGACCATAGTAATCCGATTGACTTTTTATCGTGATTGCAGCAGAGGCATTGTCGCCACGAAATGAATTGTAATCAACATAAGAACTGCCATGATCAAGAACAATGTTGGCAGCATCGGTAAAATTGCATCGCGTAACACGAATGGACACAAAGTAAGTCGAGACCGACAAAAAGGTTCTGACGTCCACAAATGACAGTTTCGCTCCCTGATCAGCGGCGGGATTATATGAAGGACTCGTAACATTATATAAGAGTTGTCCCGGTCCATTGAAAATGATTGGATTATCAGAAAGCCCTTGGGCTGCCAGGACACCGTCTACCTGCAGGAGACGATAATTATAATTCACTATGACGCCTGGCTCTATTTTTAGCGTCACTCCCCGGCTGACTAGCAGGTCCTGGGCGAGATTTACAGGGCTGTCGGTCATTGTCCAGTTTGTGTTTTGGGTAATCACCCCGCCCACTTCCAACGATGCCTCGGCCGGCAACGAAATAACAAAAAGATAAATAAAAAGGAGGCCGCAGAAAGATGCTGTCTTCTTTGACATAACAATCTCCTCCGCAAGAAGGATGTTCGACTATCCAATCAGCGATTGATATTGGTTTCAGCTGGCTCCTATTAGTTCAATACCTGACCATCAATACTGAATGAAGAAACCGCCGGGCCACAGAGGGGAGTGTGGCAGTGAAGACTTTAACACGGAAATTCGGAGCCGGGTTAGCGAATTCCAATTTACCTCATCGCCGTAGCAGGCCAAAACCTGATGACAAAACCATACTATTGACGGGTACCTTGGACGATGGTCCTGGAAAAATTCTTTCTCAAATAATGGGGAATCCAAAGACGCGGGCTTATGGCTCGGGAGGAATGTACTCGCGCCAAAACGAAATGCCACTTTAAAAAAGGTAACTCGGCTCGATCGGCGGCGTCCTTCGATAATATTAGGTTCGGACGCTGGTGCAATTCCGCAGGGGCCGGCGTCCCCTATGTAGTGAAACCATTTGCTACCATGAATTAATTTTCGGGCAAACCCTATACTAGCTTCCAGCCTTTGCGGTACTCGCGCTTGATGAAACGGTCCGCTTCGGGGGCATTCGGGCAGCGGAGTTTCTCCGGATCCCATTCAATCCTTTTGCCGACCCGGAATGCGACGTTGCCCAGGTGATTGGCTTCCGTAAGCCAGCCCGAGTATTCGAAATCGCAGGTTGTCGGCCCCCCGGTCTTGCAGGCCTCGACCCATTCCTTCTGCTGCCCTTTGGATGACGGGATGAAAGGGTCGGGTTTTTTAAAGCCGGCAAAATCCTTCTCGGGCAGGAGCACGTGCTTGCCATAATCCGACAGCAACATCCCCTTTTCACCAATAAACAGCGCTCCATTGGGCCAGGAAGGGATTTTGCCTTCCGCAATCGCGGGCGGCCTGTTGTCACCCTGATACCAGGTCATCTTTACCGCGGGCATATCTCCCCTGGGACCATATTCATAGGTAGCCTGCATGGAGGCGGGAGCGATCTCCGGGTGAGGCAGCGGCCCCGAGGCTTCAATGGCAAGCGGCACCTTCAGTTTGAGAGCCCAGAAGGGCAGATCATTCCAGTGGCTGCCGAGATCCGACATAGTCCCGTTGCCGAAATCCCACCAGCGATACCACTTCGGCCCCGGGAAATAGACCTCATTGAACGGACGCTCGGGAGCCGGTCCCAGCCAGAGGTCCCAATTCAAGCCGGCGGGGATGGGCGAAGCTTCTTTCGGCCTCTCCTGGACAAAAACGATATCCTTGTTCTTCTTAGCTTCCTCTTCGTTTTTCTGCAAACCCCAGGCGCGCGACACCCAAACATGGACTTCGCGGACAGGACCGACGGCGCCGGTCTGGATCAGTTCCACGACCCGGCGATAGTTTTCGCCGGAATGGATCTGAATCCCCATCTGGGTGACAACCTTTGCTTTCTGAGCTTCCATACGGATGAGTCTGGCTTCCCAGATGTTGTGAGTGAGCGGCTTTTCGCAGTAGACGTGCTTCTTGAGCTTGAGGGCGGCAAGCGTGGAAAACGCATGCGTGTGTTCGCAGGTGCTGACGACGACCGCATCGAACTCCTTAGCGTGATCGAAAACGCGGCGGTAGTCGTTATATTTCCTGGCACTCGGAAAATTCCGCGCTGCTTTGTCGAGGTTCGGTTCAAACACGTCGCAGACCGCTACGATATTTTCCGTGGACACGTTCCGGGTGTTTTCGGCCCCTCGGCCTCCTGCCCCGATGATTGCGATGTTCAGCTTATTGTTCAAATCCCTGCCGCGGAGAAATGCCGGGGCGCCGGCGAGGGTTGCGCCGGCGGCAGCCGCCGTGAGGAACTGGCGTCGGGATGTTTTGGGGCTCAGGGGTTCCGAACCACGGCTTTCGCTCATACTCACCTCCAGGGATTGTATTCAGGTCGGAACCTTTGTAGCACACTTTCAGCCTTCAATCATCGCTGATCATACCGCACTCGGCGCCTATGGAAGAATGCGTCCATAAATCAGCCAATGATAGATGACGTAAAACCAGCTGAAGAACGCGTGGATGAGCGCCCACATTATGCTGTGATTGACCTTCCAGCTCAGCAGCGCCGCCAGAACGGCGCCTATGCTGCCGAAAATGCCTCCTCCACAACACCCGCAGCCTTTTTTCGATTCTTCTGACATGTGAATCCGCGGCTCCTGACTCCCGCACCGCTTCCCGGTGAAGGTGATTTGGTCCCACATCACTATACTTGTCCGATGGATGATTTATTCCCGCTCATGATTCCTCAGTGTAATATTTTCCCGCAAATTCGGCATTCGGAGTCGAATGAAATTTGGGCGGAACGGAGGGAACTCGGGTTAAACTCCCATTGGAAAAACCGGGCCGGTTGACATGAATGCATCCCGACTGGAGCTGGTTCTTGGGCGATCCAAAGCCCGGTAAGGAGGAAGAGGAGATGTACAGGAAAATCGAGGATTTCGAGGCAGACTGGGCACACGAAGGCGAAAGCACGGTCAAGATGCTCGCTAATTTGACCGACGAATCATTGAAGCAGAAGGTATCCCCGGAGGGCAGGTCATTGGGATTTCTCGCCTGGCATCTCGTAGTGTCCCTCGGGATGGCGGCGGAAGCGGGTCTCCCGCTGGAAATACCAGGCGACTCTGGCAACCAGCCGCCGACGGAAGCCGCCACCATCAAGAATGCCTATGAGAAACAAGCCGCGGAAATGATGGCTTCCCTCAAAAAGAATTGGAAGGACGAAAACCTGCTCGAAGAAGTTCCAATGTACGGCATGACCTGGACACGCGGGTATGCTCTTCTCGCCATGGTGAAGCATCAGGCCCATCATCGCGGCCAAATGACTGTGCTGATGCGACAGGCCGGTATTGCCGTCCCGGGTGCCTACGGCCCATCCAAAGAGGAGTGGGCAGCGATGGGAATGGAAGCACTTCCCTGAGAATCCATCGCCGCCAAGGAAAGTGCTGAGAAAAGATGAATTCAATGATCCCGCGTGAAAGGGTCCTGGCAGCATTGCGTCACGAAAAGCCGGACCGGATTCCGGTGGACTTTTGGGCTGAACCGCCGACATTGAGGCGGCTCCTGGAATACCTGGGACACGATGATTCTGAGCGGTTGCTGGGCGAGCTGCGAGTGGATTTCCGGCGCCTGGAAGCGGTTGCCCCGCCCGATCTCACCGCCGGCAACGGCGTGTACCAGAATTTCTGGGGAGAGCGATTCATCTACCGGAAGACATCCTGGGGCCCGATCAGGGAAGATATCAAGGGCGCGCTCTGGTCCGCCGATACCTTCGAGGATATTGAATTGTTTCCCTGGCCGTCACCCGACTGCATTGACCGGTCGAAGCTTTCAGACCAGTGCCGGAGCCACCCCGAGCATGCGCTGCTTTATGGGTTTGCCGATGTCTGGCAACGTCCGGCACTCGTGCGGGGATGGGAAGGGATGTTCATGGATATGGCCGAACGGCCCGATTGGGTGCATTACCTTTGCCGCAAATTCACAGATTTTTATCGCGAAGATTACACCCGGGCGGCAGAAATTACAGGGGGCCGAATTGACCTTTATCTCCTTGTCAGCGACCTCGGCAGCCAGCGCGGACCGCTGATTTCCCTGCCCATGTTCCGGGAATTTGTCGCTCCCTACCTGAAAGAAATGATCGACCTTATCCATGGTTTAGGGGGCAAAGTGCTTTTTCACAGTTGCGGCGCCATTCACCGCTTCATCCCGGTATTGATCGGGCTTGGCGTGGACCTTCTGGACCCCATTCAGCCAACATGCCCCGAAATGATGCCGGAAATCCTGAATGCAAGATTCGGAGGTCAGATATCATTCCATGGCGGGATTGACATGCAGGAACTGCTACCCAAGGGAACACCCGAACAGATAGCCGCCGAAACAAAACGCTATTGCGAAACCCTTGGAGAACGCGGCGGTTATATACTGGCGCCGGCTCACCTCTTCCAGCCGGACGTCCCGCCCGAAAACATCCTCGCGGTTTATTCACCTGCGATCGACGCCTGAATCAAAGATAACCTCAAGACTGTCTTTTCGCCCTGCGAGATTCCCCCTAAAAGTAATAAGAGGGTGCCGGTTGCAGATCGAAACCCAATGATTCGCTAATCAAGCCAATTCTCGTTCCACGTGTTTGCACGATATTCGTTTTGGGATCGTCTCACCTTTCAGGAGCCGGTGTCCGCGTCAGACCGCTGAAGGTCCCAGGTTACCGCTTCAAGCGGAACAGCCGGACTTCGTGGGCGCCATTCGGCTTTTCGACCTCTGCATAAACCCAGACTTCATTCCCCACATGCATCCAATGAGAATAGCGCCAGGTGCGAAAACTCGGGCTGGGCGTTGTGCTGATGACAAGCGGCGAATTCGGGGTTAGATCCGTTATGTGTTGCAGGTCGAAAGTGAAGCCAAGACCCGTGGCAATCTGGTACACAGGATCCTTCCAGGTCACTGAAGATCCCTCATAGATAAACAGGTATCCGGGCCCGAGGGGGAGAACGCTGGCCGGGCGGATAAAGAAATCGTGCCATCCCGACAGGCTCATCAACGATTCGTTCGGATGGGCCGGCGATTCCCATTTTTCACCGTCCGGACTTATGAAGTGGAACAGCCGCTCCGAGCTGCGGAACTGCCCGATTACAAAACAGTGATACTTCCCTTCGGCAAAAAGGACGACCGGATCCTTGTACCCGTCGACCCGCACCTCGGCCGGCTCTTTTGCGGGTGAAACCTGAATCACCGGATGCACCGAGGATGCCGCAAATTTTTCCGGATGGTCCACGTCGTCGAATTTGAGAATCGCCCACGGCCCTTCTTTCCACGGGCCGCACGCATAAAGCTTGAAATTTCCGGTCACCGGATCACGCAGAATGGATGGCCGCTCAAAACCGGGTATAGGCACATCGGTGCGCAAAATCGAGTGAGCCTTCTGAAAGCTGCGGCCGTCCGGACTGCGCAGGATGCGGATTTCATAGCCACGCCTGCCGCGGGGCCCTTCTGCAGTCCTCATTCGGCACGCGAGCCAAAACACCCCCTCACCGTCCCGGACGACTGAAGGGGCTCCTGCCCACCAGTCTGCTTCGTCTTTGTCAGGTCCAAGGACCACATCGTAGGATTCGAATTTTTGCGGTATCCCGCCGAAATCGCCCCGCACCTGAGGATCTATCGTACGAACGGCTTCCTGGGCGTGCAACGCCGCGGAAGGATGACTCTGGTACAACAGAAAATGGAACAATATCCCTGAGAATCCAATCATAACGAATTTTGAGCCGTGCCGGCCACAGCAGTCGCTTTTGCCCAAATTCATAAAAACCTCCGGTCGGATGATCGCATCCAAATCACTTTTGTCTCAACTACTTTAAGTGAAAGAACCATGAAACTGTGCCCGTCCCTCGATTCAAGATTCCTCCGCAACCTGGTGTAGACGCGATAATTCTTTTTTGCGTAGAATGAGGCTCGTCAACATCAACAGGCGCCGTTTGAACATGGGCCTAAAATCCAAGGGGAATAAAATGTTTCGATCCCTCTCGAGCAACCGAACGCCTTTGCCGCCGACCATCCCCGAGTTCGGAAGAAGAAAGTTCCTGGAATTTGTTGCCGGGGCGGCCATCCTCGGGGTGGAGTCACGAGCAGATTCCCCGGCGATCCAGACAGTGCTCGGTGAAATCCAGCCGAAGGAACTCGGTCTCACCCTGATGCACGAGCACGTCCTCGTCGATTTCATCGGCGCCGACAAAATCGAGCAGGGCCGCTACTCCCCGGATGAAGCCTTCAATACGGCGCTCCCACATCTATTAAGCGTGCGCAAGCGGGGCTGCCGATCGCTGGTGGAATGCACGCCGGCCTACATTGGGCGGGACCCGGTTTTGCTGCGACGCCTGTCCAAGGCAAGCGGTCTTCACATCATCACCAATACCGGCTATTACGCCGCCGGCGGAAACAAGTACATTCCCTCCCATGCCTTTACGGAAAGTGCCGAGGACCTGGCCCGCCGCTGGACTTCCGAGTTCCATCAAGGCATCGCCGGCTCCGGGATCAGACCGGGGTTGATCAAAATCGGAGTCGACCGGGGGCCTTTATCGGAGATCGGACGAAAGCTGGCGCGTGCCGCTGCCATGACTCATCGGCGGACGGGCCTCTCGATTGCCTCCCACACGGGTGATGGAATTGCCGCGATCGAGCAACTGGATATCCTTGAAAAAGAAGGCGTCTCAGCTTCCGCTTTCATCTGGGTGCATGCTCAAAACGAAAAACAGGCGGAAATCCATTTGCAGGTGGCTGGGCGTGGGGCCTGGCTCGAATTCGATGGGATATCGCCCGCGACGGCGAAACGCCATGCAGAGCTTGTTTTCATGATAGTCGAAAAGCGCTTTGGCCGGCAGGTCCTGGTTTCGATGGATGCCGGCTGGTATCACGTTGGGGAAGCCGGAGGAGGGAATTATCGCGGCTACACTTCGCTTTTCGAGGATTTTCTGCCGGCCCTGCACGATCGAGGCGTTGACGAACAGCTCACGGCCGAACTGCTGAGCGAAAATCCCCGGCGCGCTCTTCAGCCATCGATCAAGCCTGCGAAAAAATAGAGATTCCCCCATCTATCCCATCCTGCAGCTCGCTTTCACGGCGCCGCGCCTGCTGATGAACAAAGTGCGGCGCCCCATTTTTGCCGGCAACCATCCAAGCCCTGGATCCTGTGCTATACTCGGGCTCCGTTCGACACCAAAAATGAAGAGAAATGCGGAGGGAATTATGGATCGTCGACGATTTCTTCAGAGCGGATTCGCAGGCTTCGCCTGGTCGGCTGCAAGCCGTTACGCGCCTTGCTTTGCTGATCAGAAACCCGTTCGCGTAGGCCTCATCGGCTGTGGCTGGTATGGCAAATCCGATCTCTTCCGACTCCTGCAGGTGGCCCCGGTCGAGGTCGTCTCCCTTTGCGATGTCGACAAAAAAACCTTGGAGGAATGCGCCGAACTGGTGTCTCAGAAGCAGGCTTCGAAGAAAAAACCGCGCATCTACAACGATTACCGCACCATGCTGAAAGAGAAAGACCTGGACATGGTGGAAATCGCCACCCCGGATCACTGGCACGCGTTGCCGCTGGTTGAGGCCGTGAAAAGCGGGGCCGACGTTTACCTGCAAAAGCCGATATGCGTGGACGTGGTTGAAGGACAGGCGATGCTCGCGGCTGCGAGGAAATACCGGCGCGTGGTTCAAATCGGGACCCAGCGCCGCAGCACGCCGCACCTCATTGAAGCCCGCGATCTCGTTCGCGAGGGAAAGCTGGGAACCATCGGCCACGTCGAAATTTACTCCTACGGCATGGGCCGGCCCCTGGTGACTCAACCCGCAGCGGTGCCTGAAAACCTTGACTGGGACTTCTGGGTGGGCCCCGCACCCAAGCTGCCCTACAGCCCGGAGGCTTATCGCAATTGGCGCGCATTCATGGAATACGGCAACGGCACACTCGGCGACATGGGTATCCACATGTTCGATATGGTGCGCTGGTTCATGGGGCTTGGCTGGCCGAAAAAGATTTCCTCGTTCGGAGGCATCCGCGTGTTTAAAGGCGGGAGTTCGAACATCAACGATTCCCAAACCGCCATGTTCGAATTCGACAACCTCACGGTCGTCTGGCAGCACCGGCGTTTCGGCTCTGCGCCCGATCCCGGATATACATGGGGCGCCACACTGTACGGCGATAAGGCGACTCTCAAGGCGGGAGTCATGGGTTACGACTTCATTCCCCTGGCCAAAGGAGAAAAGCCGGTCCACAAGGATGTCACCTATGAGTTGGAACAGTACCCCGAAGATAAAACCGAGCCGCGTCTTGAAAAACATTGCGCCCCTGCCATCAGGGGTCATATGAAAGACCTGCTGGCCAATATGGCATCGCGCGGCCGCCCCGTCGCCGACATTGAAGAGGGTTACATTTCCTCGGCTTGTTGCATCCTGGCAAATATTTCTGTCCAATTGGGGCGGACGATCGCATGGGACCCGCAGAAAGGGACGGTTTCTGGCGACGAAGAAGCCAACCGGCTGCTGCGGCGGCCTTATCGCAAGCCATGGGCTCACCCGGAAGTGAAAACCGTCTGAACGATTCCGGGCGAAGCATCTGAATTAGCGGAGAACATACGAAGATCGCGAGAGAACAGCCTATGCTCAGGAACCGAATTGAATCAGCCTACAAGCTGGCGAAAAGCCGGTACGCAGAACTCGGGATCAGCACCGAAGCCGCCCTTCAGCGGCTGGCGGCCATTGAAATCTCGCTGCAATGCTGGCAGGGGGATGACGTCGGTGGATTTGAAAACCTCGGTACGGGACTTACGGGCGGAATCGCCGCGACCGGGAACTATCCCGGGAAAGCCGCAACTCCCTCGGAATTGCGCCAGGATGCGGAGAAGGCGTTTTCGCTGATCCCGGGAAAACACCGGTTCAACCTGCACGCCTTCTATGGCGAATTCGCGGGCCGGAAAGTAGATCGGGACGAAATCGAGCCCGGACATTTCGAGGGATGGATTCAATGGGCCAGAGCGCTTGGCATCGGTCTGGATTTCAACCCGACCTTTTTCTCCCACCCGCTGGCGGCCGACGGCTTCACCCTCTCGCATCCGGATAAAGCGGTGCGGAAGTTCTGGATCAATCACGGCATCGCCTGCCGCAAGATCGGCGCCGTCATGGGAAAGTCGCTCTCAACTCCCTGCATCATCAACCACTGGATCCCCGATGGATTCAAGGACACCCCGGCCGACCGGAAAGGGCCGCGCGAACGGCTCGAGCACTCGTTGGACGCTATGCTGAAAGAAAGGATGCAGTATCGCTGGCTTCGGGACGCGGTGGAGGGGAAGCTGTTCGGCATCGGCTGCGAGAGCTACACCGTTGGTTCCCACGAGTTTTACCTGGGATATGCTGTCAGGCATGGAACGCTCTACACGCTTGATTCAGGGCATTATCACCCGACCGAAACCATCGCCGACAAGATTTCGTCGGTCTTCCCCTTCGTCCGCGAAATCCTGCTTCATGTCAGCCGAGGCGTGCGATGGGACAGCGACCACGTGGTCGTATTCAACGACGACCTTCAATCCATAGCCCTCGAACTTGTCCGCGGCGACTACCTCCCGCGCACCCATATTGGACTTGATTTTTTCGACGCCAGCATCAACCGCATCGCGGCCTGGGTCATCGGCACACGCAACATGATCAAAGCCCTGCTGCTGGCCCTGCTCGAGCCGGCCGAGCGCCTGCGCGAACTGGAGCTCGAACGGGACTACACCAGCCGCCTCGCCCTGATGGAAGAGTTGAAAACCATGCCCTTCGGCGCCGTGTGGGATTACTACTGCGAGTTGCAGGGCGTCCCGGCAGGTATGGGATGGCTTGCCGAGGTAAAAAATTACGAGCGGGAAATCCTGAGCCGGAGGTAAAAAAGGCGAGGCACAGAAAGCCTGGCGTTCTCTGTGCCTCGATGGTGAGCTCGCAAGTTACTTTTTCGGTGCGGCCGCATCCAGCAATCTCTTGAATGCTTCATCGTCCGTCTTGAAATCACGGGCGGCCTGGCCCACGCGAGTGATCCTGATGCTGCGAATAGAATCGCCCTTTTTGGCTTCCTTCAGTTGATCCATCCCTGCAATCAACTTTCCTATAGGAGTGCGGCTGCCCTGGGGGGCCGGATCCGGACTAAGGGTGATGTAAAACCCGTTCGGTCCCGAAACCCCGAGGATACCTGCGGCATCGTGACGGAGCACCGGATTTTCCGTTAACGGCAGCTGTTCAATCCGAACGGACTTCTGAGTCTCCGATTCAATGAGTCCGCTGAGGAGGCGGTCGCCGAGGTCGAGGGAACCAATCGGCGGAGCTTCCGGCCGGGACCCGCCTCGTCCCGGCCCGCCGAATCCACCCGTCCCGGGGCCGCCCGCGCGTCCGGCCTCCGGAGGCTTGTTCCCTTCCACGATTCGAACAAAATGGGCGGTCGGCAAGGGAGCATGAACATAATCGAGCTCCGCCATTACATGAAAGGGCTGCTCGGCCGGTCCGAAGGCAATATCGGCGAAAAGGCCGTCTGAGAGATAAATCCCCTGCGTGGACAACGGCCGGTCCAGATTCGCGATCCCGTAGACCACGACCGCCGTGGCCAGCGCCGAGTGCTGCTGATGCTCGGTATAAGGCACAAGCTCATTGTAGGTATCGTAAAGCGTGTGCCAGGCATGCATATACGAGTAGTTCGTCTGGGTTCTGAAACTGAGAGTAGGCACGCTTGACATCTCGAAGGACGAGTGGTCGGATCCACCCGGGCTGGTCGCGTGCGCCCGGGGCATGGTTCGCTCGAGCTTGAACGGCCATTTGGGATTCAGCGTAACGAGGGGCGCGGTTATCTTCTGGAAATCGGAATACCAGGTTTCCGGCACTGCGGCCCCGGTAATCGCACTCGGACTGCCGTCGCGATTGATCATAGCCACAATCTTGGCGTGGGCTTCGGGATGCTTCTTTAACCAGGCCAGAGACCCTACCAGACCGCTTTCCTCGGCGGCAAACAGCATGAAAACGATGGAGCGCTTGGGCTTGGCTCCCACGGCCTGGATCATACGGATCGCCTCCATTCCCGGAGCAAACCCTGATCCGTCGTCCACCGCTCCCGTCGCCCCGCTGAAACAGTCGAAATGGCCGCCCATGATCACATACTCGTCGGGGTGGGTGGATCCCCTGAGTGTAGCCACGACATTGTGATACTTCACCGGACCCATCTTGAACCAGTTGCGAATGTCGAATTCCAGCTCAACCGGCTCCCCTTTTTCGACCATGGATTTGATCTCGTTATATTGCCTCTCGACCAGCTTGATATCTGGCAGAACCGGAAGTTTGTCCCATGATTCCACATAGCCGTCCAGGATGCGGAATGGCTCTTCCTTGGACATTTGAATAGTACCCAGCGCGCCGGCGTCAACGAGAGCCTTAGTTAGTGGCGGAATCAGTTGCGCATCCGAGTACTCCGGGGTGCCTCGTCGGCCGTCTCGAGCAAAGCCCGTGCTCTCGCCGGCAATGAGTACCCACGCCCCATTAAAGCTGCTCTTTCTGGACTGCAATTCTTCAAGCGCCTGGGAGACGGCAGCTCGTTTCTTTTCAATATTTTCTGGGGTTGCATTCCGCCCCGGGATGGAGAAAGGATCAGACTTTAGAACTACCACCGGCCCGCGCTGAACGCCTTTGGTACCGGCAGTAAAGCTGGGAGTGCTGAAAAAGAGGGATTTCTCGGCAGGTTTGGTCATCTTGCCGGACCATGGTCCACGGTTAAACCCGACCGGAACTTCGCCGGCCTCTTCCAGCTCAGCCTCGAGCCCCCATTGCCGGAACTGCCAAACCGCCCAGGCGGTCGCATCATTATAGGCATTGGATCCCGTTTCGCGGCCGCCAAACCGGTTGCTGGCGTAGTCATTCCAGGTCATGACACGGTTATCACGTGTCCCGGCTTCGATAATCTTCTGGAGTGTCTCATCCTCTTGCGGTTGTGCCGGCAAAGGCCCCCGGTCGATGGCCAGGAAAAGCAGTACCAGGCAGGTCCAAATAGTTTTATTGCGCATTTTCATCCATTCTCCGGCTTTTTGCTGGAAATCAGCCGACCCTGCCGAGCGGGTTCAATCCCCCGTTCCCGCGATCAGGCGGAACCGAAGTCTCACCCCTCGATTGGCGATCGCCCCAGACCAGGACTAAAGGGCGGATAATACACCAAAAGTACTGCGCAGGCAGAAGCAGAATCCAGGGCGCGTCTTTCTGAATTTGAATGAACCAAATCCCCCGCTTTTCCGTTTATTTGACTGGAATCGCAATTCCTGTCAACCTTCCAGCGGCTGTGCCGTATCAGGAGACTGGCAGGAGGGCTGTCAGTGCTTTGATTCAGGAGGAAGCATGCATCGCAGGTCCCGTTTGATCCTAGCTGCCGTCGTGATCTTTTCGATATTGGGGATGATCGCCTCCGACGCCGCCGCTCAATCGAACGAAAATCAATCCCTGGTGCCGAAACTGGGACCGTTGCCCCCGCTGCCGCCCTTGCCGGAAAGCCCGATGGAGAAGGCTGAAAAAGACGGAACAGTGCTCCGCCTGAACTTGAGGGATATTGCAAAACTGGCCATTCAATACAATCTGGATCTGGCCATCTCTGATTTGAACGAAGAGTTGAAAAAACAGGAAATCGTCAAGGCTCATGGCGCCTACGATCCGACGCTCAGCGCCAATGTAGGGCTGTTCTCCCAGAAAGCAGCGAATACGAACCTGTCCACGATATCCCTGCAGGGAAAGTACAACAAGTTTGACGTCGGCTACTGGAATTTCCAATTCAAACAAAACATCAAAACCGGCGGGAACCTCACCGCCGTCTTCAACTCCAATAAGAGCGATTCGAACCAATCCTTTTTTATTTTCAATCCACAATATAATGCGGCGACAACCGTGACCTTCGTGCAGCCCCTCTTGCGCGGGTTCCGGATCGATCAAAACCGCGGCAACATCCTGCTGGCTGACGTGAACCTGAAAATCAGCGACAGCCAGTCCAGGCAAAAGGTGGTCGACACCATCGCCCAGATACTCGGTCAATACTGGGATCTGGTCGGTGCCATGCGCGATTACGAGATCAAGCGAGAATCCATGCGGCTCGCCCAGGTGACGCTGCGCGACAACCAGAGACGGATGGAAATCGGCACCGGGACTTCTTTGGCCGTGACTGAGGCCCGTGCGACGGTTGCACAGCGCGAGGTGGATCTCACCACCGTGGAAGAGCTGATCATGATCGCGGAAAACATCGGGCGAGCCGCCATTTCCAACGATCGGAGATCGGAAATCTGGGGCAAATTCATTGTGCCGGCGGATGCTCCGGATTATCAGGAATTCACGATAGATCTGGAAGACGCCACGGAAACCGCGCTGAAGAACCGGATGGAACTCCAGCAGATCGACCTCAACCTCAGGGGCAACGACATTTACCAGCGGATGGGTGAAAGCTACCGGAAATGGCAGGTGGATCTGACGGCTTCTTTCGGCACAAGCGCCGTTGCCGGACCGCAGTCGTTAATCATTGATCCCTTGACCGGAACTTCGCAAATCACCATCGCACCGGAATTGGTCGGCGGAATGGGGCACGCCTACAAGCTGCTCTTCACCGGGGGATTCACCAACTGGATGGTCGGCTTCAACCTTCAAATACCGCTGGGCAACAAAAACGTGGACTCCCAGCTCGCCCAGGTAAAGATCGATTCCCGGCAGCAGCTAATGCGGCGGAAGAACACCGAACAGCAGATTCGTGTCGAGGTCCGGAACGCCTACCAGAAAATGGAAACCAGCCGGAAGCAAATTGACACCGCCAAAGTTTCCCTTGAACTGGCGAAAAAGCAGCTTTGGGGAGAAGAACGCCGTCTTCAGAGCGGAGCCAGCCAGACTTTTCTGGTGCTGCAGCGTCAGAACGAATACTCGGCTGCGCAGGGGACAGAACTCCAGGCCCTGATTGCCTACAAGAAATCGATAATCGCTCTCCAGCGAGCGATGAACACACTTCTGGAATCGAACGGATTCGAGCTCGCCCAGGCCAGGCCCGCGCCAACTTTGAAATAGCTTGTTCCAAATCTTCGGGGAGTCCTTCCCTTCCAGCGTGAAATCGTTCAGCAAGCATGAACTCTCCTCCGATATCGCGCAAAAATGAGGTTCTCATTTCCCTGTTCCCGGGGAATTATTGCGGCCGATAGCAAATCGAGCCGCTTTTCAGCCCCTGATTTGTGTTAATAATTCAACATCCATAACTTTTTGCGGAAATGGCATGAAAGTAGTGCAAAGCACGGCCGAGAATCAGGCTGAACCCCAGGAATCACAGGCTGCAAAGCTGTCGTTCATGGAAAGGCTCCGGATAGCGGTGATTTCGTCCGTGGGCTACTGGGCGATACGGCTGACTTGCATGACGCTGAGATGGGAGGTTGAGGGCAGGGATTACCACGATCAAATCCTGGTCACCGGCCGGCGCATTATTTATGTCTTCTGGCACGGTAGAATTTTCACGGCCACCTATTACTGGCGGAATCGAGGAATTGTGGTGATGACCAGCCAGAACAGGGACGGCGAATATATCGCTCGTGTGATCCAGCGCTTCGGCTACGGAGCGGCCAGGGGATCAAGCACGCGCGGCAGCCGCCGTGCTCTGGTGGAGATGATCCGGGTTTTGCGCCGGAACAACGATGTGGCATTCACCATCGACGGACCGCGGGGACCGCGATACGTAGCCAAACCGGGGGCAACTTACCTCGCATGGAAAACGGGGCATGCGATCCTCCCCTTTAACATTTCTGTGGACAAAAAGTGGGTATTCCGCAGTTGGGACTTATTCGAGGTGCCGAAGCCCTTTGCCAGGGCGGCCGTGTTCATCGCTCCCCCGATATCGGTCGAGGCTGATGCCTCGGAAGAGGCCATCGAAGCCGCCCAGCAGGATCTCCAGCGCGTCCTGGACGAGCTCAGGGAACGCGGCGATTCTTATTGGAACCGCAAAGCCCACGATGGCACAAATACTTAAGATCAGTTGTATGCGACCTTCATGATCTTGGCGCTTATTAATACGCGGCTCAACCTATCCTTATCACCGATGCAGTCGACAAGGCGGAGACGAGATGGCATAATCTGAAAAATCTCAGATTTAGTCTATCGATCACCCGGACACAAAATGTATTTGTTTCTCTCATTTTTAATGAGCCTGGCCGGCATCCAAATCTATTTTGTATTCCTCTGGCTCGGAGTTTATCGTCGTTACCCGATTGAAACCTATGCCCTGATGCTCTTGGGGACTCTTCTGGCTTTCTGGGCTGCGAGGCAGAAAAAGAGTTTCTGGCGCTTCGCCCTGGCCTTTATGAATGGTTTTCTCCTGATATTTATCCTGGCCTGGACCCTTCATTATTCACGCCTGCCGGACCGGATCATACCGTTCCGGGCGGGCCAGGCATTCCCCTCGATCACGCTCGCCGATCAGGATGAGCGGCCCTTTGCCAGCGATGACCTCAAAGGCAAAACGGCCGTCCTCTATATTTTTTATCGCGGGGATTGGTGACCGTTCTGCCGCGCCGAGCTGGGACAGCTCCAGGCCTACTTCGGGGAGTTTAAGAAGCGTGGAGTGGAGATCTACGCCATCAGCGTGGACAGCCCTGAAAACTCGCGACGGCTGCGCCGGAAACTGGGAGCCGGGTATACCTTTCTATCCGATCCGGATGGCAAGGTACTGGATCTGTTCAATATCCGGCATCACCAGCCCAATCCCGGCGGCAAAGACATAGCCTTACCCACCATGATCCTGACGGATAAAGCGGGAATCATTCGCTGGGTGCATTTGGCTGATGACTACCGGGTCCGGACCGCGCCGGATCGCATTTTAGAGCTCATCGATAACGAAACCCTATAAAGGAAAAAACAGGATGCTCGATCTGAATGCCGGTTCCCTGACCGGGGCCAAGCTAGCCCTGGTTTTTGTTCTTTGCGGCGGGTTTGCCGTATTTTCGCGGGCACAAAACCCGGCGGCGGCGCCTTTGTATTCGGCCATGGATCAGGCAATCGAAAGGGTCGAACCCAAGGCTGTCGCCTGGCGCCGCGATTTCCATCAGCATCCCGAACTGTCCAACCGTGAAGTCCGCACGGCAAAAATCGTCGCGGACCATTTGACAAGCCTAGGAATGGAAGTGCGCACGGGGGTCGCGCATACAGGCGTGGTGGGCACTTTGCGCGGTGGCAAGCCAGGGCCGGTCGTAGCACTGCGCGCCGATATGGACGCGCTGCCGGTCGTCGAAGAAGTGGATCTTCCTTTTGCCTCCAAAGTGCGCTCGACCTATAACGAGCGGGAAGTGGGCGTAATGCACGCCTGCGGCCATGACAACCACATCTCCATCCTGATGGCCGCGGCTGAGGTTTTAGCAGGCATACGGCAGGAATTGCCCGGCACCGTGAGGTTTATTTTTCAGCCTGCGGAGGAGGGCGCCCCGTCCGGCGAGGAAGGGGGTGCTGGCCTTATGATTAAGGAGGGAGCGCTCGACAATCCCAAAGTTGACGCGATTTTCGGCCTGCACGTTTTCCCCTACCCCGTGGGTCAAATCGGATATCGCGCGGGCGGGATCATGGCCAGCTCCGATACCTTGAGGATACAAATCCGTGGCCGGCAAACCCACGGGGCCCTGCCCTGGGCCGGCGTAGACCCGATCGTGGCGGCCGCCGAAGTCATTCTCGGCCTCCAGAACATCATCAGCCGCCAGACCGACTTGACCCGATCCCCCGCCATCATCACCATCGGGAATCTGCAAGGGGGCGTCCGGAGCAACATCATCCCGGACAAAGTGGATATGGAAGGCACGATTCGCGTATTCGACCCGCAGGTGCAGAAGGGAATACACGAACGGATCCGCCGGACCGCCGAAAACATCGCCAGGAGTTCCGGAGCCGAAGCGGGTGTCGAAATTATCGGAGGAAATCCGGTCACCTTCAACGACCCAAAGCTCACGGAAAGCATGATCCCCACGCTCAAGCGCGTGGGCAGGGGCAATGCCCATGAAGTGCTGCCATCGACTACGGCCGAGGATTTCTCGCTTTATGAAAAGCAGGTTCCGGGAATGTTTTTCTTCCTCGGGGTTACGCCGCAAACCATCGATCCCAAGAATGCCGCACCCAATCACTCTCCGAGATTTTTCGCAGACGAGGGCGGGCTCAAAGTCGGAATCAGGGCAATGGCGAACCTAGTAGTGGACTATTTGAGCCAAAATCAAAAATGAAACAATTGCTGACTGCAAATTGCGGATTGCGAATTAAAAAATAATCTAGGATGATCGGCCGGTAGACCTGGAGTCATCCATTCAGTAGAGGCAGGTTATGACACGTAAACTCAGCAAGATCGCTCCTGACTGGTGGGATTACACAACGCTCGATCCGGCCATTCTGCGCGATGCCGCGAAGCTTGACACCGAAGCAGATGCAGGGCCTGGCCCGGGAGGGATTCAGGGTCGTTTTTTATGACACCCTGGAGGAGTTCTACCTCGCCGAGGCGCTGGAATACATCGATGCATGGCGGCGGGCCGAACCGGACAATCCTGTCGGAATATGCGGGCCGATCGGCCCTACCGAACAGCTTCCTCTGGTAGCCCGGATGGTTAACGCTTTCGATCTGAAGCTCAAGGATGCCCACTTCTGGGGAATGGACGAGTGGGTTGTGGATGGGCGGGAAGTCGCTGAAAACCACCCCCTTTCATTTGCCCGGGCCGACCGCGAGATGTGCTTCAAACGCATCCGCAAGGAGCTGGCGATGCCTGAATCCAACCTTCATTTTCCCAAAGCCGACGCTCGCGCCTACATCCAGAGCTGGGAGGGTGTCCGCTGTGCTGTTATGCAGGGAGGACAAGGGGACATCAAGCACTGGGCTTTCAATGACCCGCTTCCCCGTCGCGGAAAATACAAATCCGAACCGCCGAAACCGGCGGAGTATCTGAAACTGACCACCCGCGTCGTCGACCTTCATCCGGTTACTATAATGCAGAACGCCCGAACCTCGGGAGGAGGACAACTGGATCTGGTCCCCACCCAGGCGGTTTCGGTGGGCCCGCTGCAAACCTGGAAAGCCGAAAAGGTCTCGATCTGGCACGCCGGCACACACGACAACCCGTTCGGAATGCGACTGACCACCCTCATGATTGGGAAGCAAATCCCGGATTCCTCCGTGCCCATGTCACTCCTGGCGCTGCATCCCAACGTGCAGTTCAATTTCTATCGGCCGGCCATCGGTGCCTGCGCGGTGGAAATGCACTGATGCGGTGTAATCCTGAAACGAATTTCCCCGTCATTATAGGTGAGGGGGAGAGATCAGGATGTCAGCCGAAGCCGGAACGACCGCCAGGTTTTCGGAAATTGGAGGGTGGCCGGCATCCGAGCTGAATGGGATGAATTCCAGAGGAAAAGCCAGCCCTTCAGAATTCGAAGCCTGGATGGCGGAGGAGCAGCAGCGCATATTCCTGCTCTGCCTGCGGCTGCTGCGCAACCGGGAAGAGGCCGATTCAGCCACACAGGACGCATTCCTTAAAGCCCATCAAGCCCTTCAGCACATTGCCGCTAAAGAAATCGCATCCCCGGGGAAGTGGCTCACCCGCATTGCGGTAAATACCTGTCTGGATATTCTGCGCTCGAGGCGCTGGCTATTCTGGAAGCGCAGATTGGCGCATGAAGACGAGCAAGCCATCCTGTATCTCCTCCCGTCGCCAAGGCCCGGGCCGGAAAGTGTCGTTCATTCTTACGACATCGCCCGCCGGATTTCAGCCGCTCTGGATCGCCTGTCAGCCAGGCAAAGATCGGTGTTTGTGTTGCGCCACGATGAGAACCGAAGCCTTGAAGAAATCGGCGAAATCCTGGGGCTGGACCAGGGAACCGTGAAAGCTCATATGTCTCGCGCCCTCCGGAAGCTGCGCAAAGAATTGAGAGATCTGTATGGAAAACCATCATTGGACTGAAGAGCAGTTCGTGGAACGGATCTACGGGATCGGGCTGGAGGACGGGCATTTGGAAAAATGCGCGCTGTGCAAGCGGAAATGGGACGAATATGCCGGGCGGAGGGAGGCGTACCTTTCCGGCCGGCCGATCATCCCCTACGGGGATCTTGCGCAGCAAAGGCACGCCATCCGTAAACGCCTTGCCGCAGGCAGGAGAAACTTCAGGTTGCATATTCTATCACCGCTGGCAACAGCGCTGCTGGTACTGGTCATCATCACTGTTCTTCGCCCCGTTCGCAAATCCGGAACGGTGGAATCGCCTTCCGATGCCGAACTCTACCGCGAAGTTTTCACCATGGTCTCGAGTACGACACCGACAGCAGTCGAGCCGCTCCAATCACTATTCGAGGTGAATCCATGAATACTTTGCGCGTATTGATACTGCTGCTGGCGGTTCCTCTGGCCCGGGCCCAGATGCCGGGGATGTTCCCCTGGTGGGAGGGCCCGCTCAGGAACGATCTCGGCTTATCCGAAGAGCAAAACAAGCAGATCAACGCCATCCTGCAAGAAAGGCGCGGCCTGATGATCCAGCTCAGGACCGCCGTGCAGCTGGCCGAGGGCGATCTGCGGGAGCAGATGAATGCAGCCCAGGTGGACGTTAAGAAAACCAGCGAGGCGATAGAAAAAGTGGTTGCCACGCGCGGAGAGTTGATGAGGGCTGTTGCCCAGATGAGCCTGAGACTCCGCCTCGTCCTTACGCCCGAACAATGGCTCGAGCTTCAAAAGCGTCAACCAAGGCCGGAGAACCCGGGATTTCAGCGAGGCAACCGTGGCCGACAGCCTGCCGGAATCCGGGGGGGTCCGCCGCCCGAAAAGGATTAGCTATTAAATCAACCCACTAACCAAAGGAGAAGACAATGAAGTATCTACCCATGACCTTGATCGTATTGGCACTCTCGGGCTCCTTGATGGCCCAGATGCCGCGGGCCGGAGCCATACCCGGCGGAACGCCACCGGTTACGGAACTGAAGGCCGTCCTTGGACTGACGGATACCCAGGTGCAGCAGCTGATCCAGATCCAGTCGGACCGGATCGCAGGGAACCGGTCCGTGCTGACCCAGATTGCTACCAAAGAGGCGACTTTGCGTGACACCTTGAAAGCCGGAGGCGCCTCGGCCGCGACAGTCGGGCAGCTGGTTCTGGACATCGAAGCGCTCAGGAAACAGGTAAAGGAAAGCGATGCAAATCTCAGCAATACAGCGCGCGCGGTTTTGAGCGCTTCACAGCTGACCCAGCTGAAAGGGCTTGAAGACGCAGCCAAACTTGAACCGGCCATTCGTCAGGCAATCGGACTGAATCTGATGACCGGACCAGCTCCTATCGCCGGCCGAGGCCCTGGCGGCCGGATGATGCGCAATCGTCAGCTGCAAGGCGATGGCATGATGATGCGTCGTCCGCCCAGGGGCGGCATCCAATAGGTCGGTTTGCCAAAAACCAGCAGGATGACCCAAGCCTCGAAGATGACGTCCATCATCTTCGAGGCCCTGGTTTTTGAAGAGATCCCATCAAGAAGTTTATTCGATGACCAGAGGCACGCGGCGGAACAAATTGGTGTCGCTGACATCATCGCGTAAATGGATTTGCAGAGTATAGGTCCCCCGTTTCAAGCCACGCAGCGGCACGGCCAAGGCAATCATCGCAGATCCTTTTCCGTCAGGCCCCCACTCTTCCACGCGCTGCGGATCGGACTCCCGCACCTTGGTGTTTCCCTGCAACAGCATGACGGATGTTTCGACCTGAGGCTTTTTGCTCCGGGGATCCTCAGCCACCCCATAGGCCTGGAAATACACATAAACGCTCTGGCGGCTCAGGAAAACGTTTCCGATGCTGGGGACGATGCGCTTGCTCCCGATGGCCAGAGGGTCGCGGCCCTGATCGGGCATTTGCCAGCGCGGCCTGAATCCACGATGCTCTACGCCCGTCGAATCTTCCTGGCTGTTTACCAGTCTGCTTCCGAGAACAATGGAGCTGGTTTGAAGTGTTTTGTTGTCCAATTGAGGCACCGAGAGGGACCGCTCAAAACTCCCGAGCCGTCCGGTCCGGTTATCACGAACCAGGAATTTGAGTTTGTAGTCCCCCGGCTTGAGTTCAAACCCAGTCGTATAAAGGATCTGCCCCGCTTTGATTTTTTCGGCGGTCTGCGCCGGGAGCTTTACCCGCACGGTATCCCGCGCTATGCCCGCGACGCGCCCCTTGGGATCCACTACCTGCGCCAGAAATTCGAAAGCCGCTTCGCGTTGGTCTTTCTTTTCATCGAACTGGACCGCATCCCCGGAGATCTGCATGGAAACCGGAACCAGGCTGGTGCTCCCATCCTTCCTGAAATAGTCGGCCTCCAATATTATCGGCAGATCCGAGAAGGGGCGGTCGACGGCGAGGGCTTCTTCCAGCTGCCGGTCACGCTCGTCCTGGGTGAGCTTGAGGAACTGTTTGGATGCAAAATAGCCCGGGCGATGCTGCAGTTTCAGATCGGGACGCCGGACCTCCACTCGAATCTTGCGGAACTTCCCGTCTTCCTTGCTGTTAGTCGAATAGTATCCCAGGACGTAATAGGCCTGGGTGTCGCTGACAACCTTGACAAAAATGGGAGACAGGTCATTGGTATCCAGGAATGCGGTTCCACCGGTATCTTCCGCAAGGGTCGAGAGTGTCTCCTGCGAAGAGGAGAGATTGTCACTCTGGCCGCGCATGGCGCTTCCGGTGAAAAGGGCGCGTCCGCCCGGGCTGCCGCGCGACGCGTCACCGCCAGGAGGAAGAGCAGTGAGGCCCCGGCTGTCGACCGTATAAATCGACATGTTCGATTGGTTGGCTGTATCCACCGTAAAACGGATCTGAGACTGGTTTTCGACCCCCGTTGTGTTCATGCCGCTGGAGAAGAGGATCAAGGATTTGCGCTCCGGGAAATCTTTGTACCCTTTCGCGATCATCGATAGGGCGGACAGGCGGCGATCCGTATTGAAGATGTTGAACTGAACATCGTCCGGGACATAGGTGTCATCGGAAGGGTCGGATTCGTCCAGGTTTTCCTGCGGAGCGTCCCCCGCTTCGGTCGGATTCAGCTTCTTCAGGGCAGCCAGCAGGACAGCACGGTCGTTGGTCAGATCCTGTACCAACTGCACTGTGCTGCTGTAAGTGGTGATGGCGATCAGATCATGCGGCGTGCTTTTCTTGGCGACATAGTCCTGGGCCGTAGTGATCGAACGGATCAACTCCTCAGTTTGCAGTGAGGAGAGGTCGAAAAACAGGATGATCAGCCGCTTGTCCTTGAAATCCTCCGGTTTGACTTCGCTTTTAGGCGTCAATGCGAGGTTGACCGCTATAGCTTTCGGGCCCGGAATTGTGGCGGGGTTTGTGGACTCAGCCTGTGCGACGGACTCCGTCGCGGCTCCCGGGATACTCTCAAAGGAATAGGTAACAATCTCCTGGGGAGTGCCGTCTTCATAAACTACGAAATCTTCCTTCCTGAGATCCCGGACGATGTTCCCTTTTTTGTCCCGAACCGTCACATCGACCTGCACCAGATTTGAGTTCACCCTGAAAACAGGCTTTTGAGACGGTGTCGCAGGTGGTACCGGCGGTTGAGCGCCCTGCGGACCGGCCCAGGTCACGGCTGTGGCCACGCCGAGAAGCAGGGTGCATGCCAGCCGGAGTCTTCCACGAAAGAAAGGAAGCCCGGGAACGGAAAAGACCGCTCCCCTACAAGGGTGCTCTGGCGAATTGGAATCGTTCCAGTGACCGGTTTTGGCACACCCAGGCTTTCTGCGCAATCTCCAATTAAGCGATCCCACATTCATCTCGACATCTGCCTCCGGGCTGAATCCAAAACAGGGCCTGACCGGCGGCTAAAAACTGATTCTGAGGTTGAACTGCATCGAACGCATCCCGCGGACACTGGTCACGCGGCCATAGGTCAGGGAATTCACGACTGTGCCAACACCTCCCCAATTCGGATGGTTCAGCACATTCGACACCTGCCAGTTGATGGACAGACGCCGGTTCTTGTCATCCAGGCGCACAGTTTTCTGCAGGTTGAGATTCAATACATTCGAACCCGGACCGGGAATGCTGTTTCGCGCGGCGTTGCCGAAAGTTCCGGGCGCGGGGATGGCAAACGCTGCCTTGTTGAAATACTGCGAGGTCGACCGTTCCCCCATGGGGAGGCTGACGTCGGCGCCGGTTGCATCGGGGCGCTCTGACGAGAGAGAACCGGTGCCGCTATTGTTGCTTACATTGCCCAGTATTCTTGGGTTCAGCGGCTGTCCGCTGTTGATCGAGTAGTCGCCATTCATATTCCAGCCCGAGATGAATTTCTGCACGGTCGGACTGGCACCGGCCAGAAAACGTCGCCGTTCCCCAACCGGGATGTCGAGGCTGAAGCTGGTCCGGAAAACATGCCGTTGATCGAAACTGCTGAGTCCCCGTTCCGCGAAAATATTCCGGTCATCCTGCACCACCAGACGTGCTCCGCCTCCGATAGTGGATGCGTTATCGAGGCTCTTGGAAAGAACATAGGAGCCCTCGAGTTGGAACCCGTGGGAGAAACGGCGGTTGACCCGGATCCTCCCGCTGTGCAACACCGAGTTTGCACCGGATTCCTGATAGATAAAGTAACTGGCATTGCTGATCTCGAGACCGCTTCCGGTATCCGGACTCCCCGAACCGCTCTGCGACCGGTTTGGAGCCCGTAGGATATCGAGCCGGGTTCCTTTCGAACCGTTGTAAGAAGCCTCTACGATGTAAATTTTTCGGAAAGTTGACTGAAGGCTCAGGTTCCACTGTTGGATGTATCCCAACCGGTAGCTGGGATCGATCGCATAGGTATTCTGGATTGTGACGTCGGGATTAACCGGAAATCCATGCTGCAGGGTCAAAGTGGAGTCCGACGATGTGACAAGAAATTGTGTGACGGCAAATGGAGGCTGGCCGATCAACTGGCCTGCAATCGCGGGGTAGACGGAGGGGTTATAAAACATTCCGTAACCGGCCCGCGCGACCCATTTCGAGGAAGCCTTCCGCTTCCAGGCCAATCCGACTCGCGGACCGAAGTTGTTCTTGTCGCCTCTCACCAGAGCCCTGGGGAACTGCCCCTGGTAGGGGCCTGTACCGCTTGGGAAAACCTGCGCCACCGCCGAAAATCCCGGAGCCACATCCAGGCTGACCATATGGTCATATTTTTCGTGCAATGGCTGGATGTACTCATAGCGAATCCCCATATTGACGGTCAGGTTGGATCTCACCCTCCAGTTATCCTGGAAAAAAGCGTTGAAGTCGTTATTGCGCAGGTAGTTTTTGCTGCTGCCGTATCGGCGTGAAGTCTGGTAGGGGAATCCCAGAAGAAAGTCGGCAAAATCATAGCCGGACCCGGCAATGGGGCGCCCTTGGGCATCAAACAGGCTTGTCGCGTATCCCGTAAAATCGAAAAGTCCTCGAGCATTGGGATCGACCTGGCTGTCGCGCTGTAGCCAGTTGATACTGGCTCCGCCGGTCAGGGTGTGTTTCTTCCCAATGTGATTCAAGCCGCCGCCGATGCCGAGCGTTTGGTTCCGGCTAAGCGAAGGATTGCCCAGCTGCAAATCCCCGTAGTTCGTAAAGTTGATGGTAGGGATGCCGTAGTTGACCGGATCCGTGGAAACGCCGGTGATCCCCAGTTGTCCGGCGACATCATTGCTGAAGGCAAAAGCATTCGAGGTCAGGTTTCTCACCCGATTGAAGCTCACGCGATAATTCATGATCATCCTGGGATTGAAACGGTACATCCCTCCCAACCCAAGATTTTGGGACCGGTTGGTCCGGTCGCTATCGAGGCCCGGATAGATCTGGCTGGAAACCCCGTCACCACTGCTGTACGAGTAATTTCCGAATATGTTGTGCTTCGAGGAAATGCGCGTATTGATGCGCACGGAGAACGCATCGGTTGTGTTCACCAGTCCACGCTGCATGGTGTAATTCTGAATGGACCCTGGCAAATTGGGCAGAGGGATATAACTCAATAGACCGGCTGAAGCCGAATCGATCCGTGAAGCGGGTATGACGGATGAGGCAAAAGGCTTTTGCGTTAGAGGATCCACAATCAGGATAGAGTGTCCGGTAAGAGCCCCCTGGCGGTACAGCGTCTGAGAAAAATCTCCGGTACGTTCCAGGGGGGTGGGCACCGTGGTCAAAATATCGTACGGATTCCTATTCCGGCTGCCTGAATAGGAGACAAACCACATGCCGGGTTGATTGGCGCCGCCTCTTCTGCCCCCCTGAGTTCGGCTATTGGAAGAGGAACTATTACCCCAAGGCAAGGGGCCCCCGACGGAAATATCGAAATTATTCTGGATTTGCAGAGCCTGCGAGACTTCCTGCCCGGTGAGCGAATAGCCGCGGGCGTTCAGCGCCGAGTTGCGATAGCGCTCATTGATGTTTCCGTTGAATTTGGATTGGCGCATCGCCATTCCACGCGGGCCGCCGCCGAATCCCCCTGGGCCTCCGCCGAAGCCGCCTGGGCCTCCGCCTCCGGGCCCCCCTCCCGGACCGCCCCCTCCCATGCCGGGACGTCCCTCGCGCATGCCGCCGAAGCTGGGCCCGCCTCCCCCGAACTGACCGAATCCGCCTTCTCCGCCTCCTTGGCCGGGAAAGAAAGCGCCTCCGAAACCCATGCGGTCCGCCATCTCGCGCATGCGGTCACGGAATTCAGGATTGTTCATGTCGCCGGCATCGATGCTGGCGCTTCCTCCGCCCGAAATCACAAGCACATCGGAACCTTCGCCGCTCGGGCTCCGGCCCGGAGCATTACCCGTTTCGGAGCTCCCAGGCAGCGCGGCATTCTGGGTGATGTCGGTCTCAGTCTCGCCGCTCAAGTCCACCTCGCGAAACGCCTGATTGCCCTGTGCTGGCCGGTTGGCACCTGTCGGCGCGGCAGGTTTTGCTGCAGGCGCAGCCGGACGGGATCGAAGCAACACCAACGACAAGTTGCGGGACGCCTCCGAGTCCGGATTAACATCCTCCCGAACGAGTTTTTCGAACCCGCGAAACTCCACTTCCAGCCGGTAGGCCCCTCCAGGCAGATCCGGGAAAGAAAAAGCTCCGTCCAACGGTGTGGTGGCTTCGAGCGGAGGTCCAGGATCTTTGCTAAAAAGCCGAACCGTCGCTGCGGGCAAGGGCGCTCCTTTGGCATCCAGCACTTTGCCGGCGATCGATCCAAGCTGCTGGGATTGGGCCGCAGAGAACGATGCAAAGAAAATGGTTGCCGCCGCAGCAGGGATGAGAAGCACAAACTTCAAGGCCCGTGCCTCTCCGCGTGCAGGTAGATGACACATCTCAAACTCCTCGACCAAAGCAGCTTCTGGAAATGGTTGATTTCCAGTCCTCTTTTCAGGCGCTGGAGGAGCGCCCAATAGAGTATTACGCATGATCGAGGAGGTTGTTGCCGTCAAACTGAAGATATCCCCGGATAGTCCGGTTCTATCACGGGCAGGGCACGGCCAGACTCGTTTTCGATGGAAATTAACGCGCTCGTGGGATTGTTACTTTTTGAAGAGATCCAGGAACGCCTGCCGATGGCTGTTGACGGTCCTGGTGGTTGCCGGAGCCGCTCCGCTTCCCTGTTTTTCGACCAACACCTTAGGTTGAAACTCGATGCAGATATTGTTGGCGCTCTTATTGGTTACCCGGATCTCGACCGGCCGGATGCATTCGTTGCGTGCGGCAGGATCGAAATTCAGGCAATTGCGGCAAGTGTGCAGATCCGTCCCACAATTTCTGCATTTGTCCGTTACCTGCACTTGCTCGACAACCTGTATTTCAGCAGCGCAGTTGTTGCAGCGTGTGATCTGCTGAAACCGCGTCTCCACCCTGCTGGATGCCGACTTTGGATGCGGCCCTCGCGGAGGCGGTTTAGGGCGTTTTTCGCGCTCCTCCTCCTGATAGCCTGACTGACGATATTTCCTTTCCATTGATTTTCCTCGGTAAAATTAGGGCTGAGACACCCTCCGTCGGAGGGTGATCCTATACCGCGATCCCACCCTCAATGTCCAGCAGATCGACTCCATTAAATGTGCGAAAACAAATGAAGAATCCTGCCGGAGAATTCGAGAGACTTACATTCAAGGCGGTACTTTTTATATGGTATCACACAACACGGCTTCGGCGAAGAATTACGGATGTAATATCCGGACTATTTCGATCCATCCCAGCGAGGTATCCGGAGAAATTCCGCAAATCGCTGAGTCAATAATGAGATGAACCAGGGATCGGTTTCGGTTCAGCGACTCTTGCGGCGGCGAATGATTTCCTGGAATCGCACCTCCAACCGGGCCTGGGCTTGGACTAAACCTTCGAGGTTGAAATCCTTCGATTTACAGTAATTGATGAGCTCTCTTTCCACTTCATCCACTTCGACGGCCGCAAGAGCGGTTTCCGCGGCGATTTCCGCCGGGATGATCACGACACCATGACGATCACCGTGCAGCAGGTCCCCGGGACAAACAACCGTTCCGCCTACCCGGACCGGACCGCCGCAATCGACGAGGTGAACGTTCGAGTGGGAAACCGATGGAGTGGAAGCAAAGGCAAAGAATCCGATGGCCTCCATCTCGTCCAAATCACGCGCGCTGCCGTTTGTCACGGTTCCGATGAAACCCAGGCTGCGGTGGATGTTTGAATTAACCTCGCCCCAGAAGGAACCATAGCCCGGAGGATTGTCCAGGTCCTGGATCACAGCAATCCTGGGACCGGGAACGGTTTGAGTTGTTTCCCAATATTCCCGGCGTGTGAAAATGCGTTTCCCCTTGGCCGGAAGATCGGCAGAGATGGTCGCAGTCGAAGCGTAGCCGACCATTCGCCCGAGCCCGGGGAACAGACAGCGGATTTCTGGTCCCAGGAATCCCTCGTTGCGCGGGCGGATGTCAAACATCTCGATGGCGTTTGAAATTGTCGGCGATGAGATTTTCGACAGGGCTTCCAGTTCTTGAGATGAGAGCATTTTTGATAACCTCCTTTTTGCACGTGATGGGCACCGTGATGGTATCATTGGGTGCTGTTTTTCCAAATATCAGATCCTTGCCTGACGGCATAAAACCAATCTGTTCGAGGTGAATTTTTGACCGACAAGCATCCTCCTCTTAAGATCGCTGTTATTTTCGGCACCAGGCCCGAGGCCATCAAACTGGCTCCTTTGATCCGGCGCCTGGCGGAAAATCCCGCCCGCTTTAAGCCGGTCACCATTGTCACGGCGCAACACCGCGAGATGCTCGACCAGGTACTTGAACTGTTTTCCATCCGGCCTGACTTCGATCTGGACATTATTCAGCCGCGCCAGACCCTGGCGCAAATAACGGCGAATGCCATGACCGGCCTCGATTCCATTCTGAGCCGAACTCGGCCCGATTACGTCGTGGTTCAGGGAGACACTTCTACAACTTTCGTAGGTGCGCTCGCGGCTTTTTATCACAAGATCAAAGTGGCGCATGTGGAAGCTGGCCTGAGAACCCGGCAGAAATTTTATCCCTTCCCTGAAGAGATCAACCGGCACCTCACGACCGTCCTGGCCGACCTCCATTTCCCGCCGACGGAGGAATCCGGGCGCAACCTGCTCTCCGAGGGGATCGACCCAGGATCCATCTGGATCACGGGCAACACGGTGATCGATGCTTTGAGGGATGTGCTGAGCTGGGGCAAGACCTGCTCGCACCCGGTTTTGGAGCGGGCGGCGAAAGAAAACCGGCGCATGGTCATGGTCACATCGCACCGGCGGGAAAACCAGGGCAAACCCCAGGAACAAATCTGCGCCGCGCTGCTCGAGCTGGTGGAACGGTTCCCTGACCTCCTTGTTGTTTTTCCTGTGCATCTCAGCCCCGCGGTCCGCGATATCGTCATGCCGCGGTTGGAATCCCAGGACCGGGTGGTGCTGCTCGATCCGATCGATTATTTTGAAACTGTTCACTTCATGAAGGCATCCTATTTGATTCTGACCGACTCGGGAGGAATTCAGGAAGAAGCACCTGCGCTGGGCAAACCGGTGCTGGTGCTGCGCGACGCGACGGAAAGGCCTGAAGGGGTGCGGGCGGGAACCGTGAAGCTTGTGGGGACGGAAACCGAACAAATCGTTCATGAAGCAGGGCATCTCCTGGAAAGCAAAGAGGCTTATCGCCAGATGTCGGAATCGGTCAATCCGTACGGCGACGGAAAGGCCTGCGAGCGGATCATGCAGGCTCTCGAACATGAAGCGGGAAGAGGCACCGGTCCGGAGCCTTTCCATTGTTGAGGTACGTATGCCGCAGATATCCTCGCTGAAACCGAAACGCATGCTTTGGGTTTCCATCGTCCTGATTGTGGCGTCAGCTCGTTGGAATATCAGGGCCGCCAATCCGGCGCCGCCTCCGCCCGAAGTCCTGATCATCCACGACAGCAAGCCCGGACCCATGCCTCCGGGTGAAGTCAACGGATATAACATCCAGGATCTGCTCGGACATTTCGGCCTGAAAGGAGTGGTTATCCCGCTGCGCGAATACAAGGCGGGCGAGGTTAATCATCATCGGTTTGCATTTGTACTGGGAGTGGACGACCGCAATTTCAACTACCCCCAGCATTTTCTGCAGGATATCCGAAATACGCAGGTCCCGGTGTTCTGGATCGAAGGGCATCTGCAGGAGCTGATGGCTGACGAAAAGTTTGCCGCGAAGGCCGGCTTCAAGCTCAGTCGGCCCAACAAGGTCGACGGTTTTGCCACCGTACGGTACAAAGAGGGGGTTCTCCCAATCACCGAATCGACCTTATTTCCGATCGAAGTGCTCAACAGTACACGGGTTCAAATCATCGCAACCGCCGAGAAACCGAATGGGAACTCCCTGCCCTATCTCGTGCGGTCGGAAAACCTGTGGTACATGGCCGACTCGCCGTTCGCGTATACCATGGAGGGGGATCGCTACCTTGCCTTTTGTGATGTTCTGCATGACTTCTTCCGGATACCGCACCAGCAGGAAAAGAAAGCCCTCCTGAGAATTGAAGATGTGTCCGTGGAGGAGGACACCGACCATCTGCGCGCGATGGCGGATTATCTGTATGAGCGCAAAATCCCCTTCCAGGTGGCACTGGTGCCGATCTACAAAAATCCGGCCGAAAAAGAGGAGATCTACCTATCCGACCGGCCGGAATTCGTGAGAACCATACGCTATATGGTATCGCGAGGCGGCAGCATCGTGATGCACGGGGTGACCCATCAATACCGTGGGAAATCCGGAGACGATTACGAATTCTGGGACGATGTCGCCGATAAACCGGTGCAAGGGGATTCGCCGGCCATGGTGGAACAGAAGATCCGGATGGGTCTCGAGGAGTGCTTTAAAAACGGGATCTATCCTCTGACCTGGGAAACACCGCACTATATGGGCTCAATGGCCGACTACCAGGCAATCCAACGCTTCTTCAGCTCGGCCTATGAACGCGTCGGATCCATCAACCGCATGGAATCGGGGCATTTGTTTCCGTATCCAAGCGTGGACCGATTCAACCGCTTTATCATCCCCGAATGCCTCGGGTACATCCCCCTGGAGGATCCGAATCCCGATCCGATGCTGAAGAGTTGCGAACGGCTTCAGGTCGTGCGGGATGGCATCGCATCTTTCTTTTTCCACCCCTTCATGCCCGACGAGGTTCTCCATAAGTTGCTGGATGGAATTCAGGGACTGGGTTACCACTTTGTCTCAATCAGAGACTATGACATCAAAGTGCAAATGGACGAACGGTTGATCCAGACCTTTTCCGACCGGGTAAACCTGCCGCTATCGGGACACTACCTTCACCGTTTTCTCTTGAGCAATACCGGCAAAATAACTGCAGAATCCTATTCCGACAAACCGCTCAAACTGGTATTCAAAGACCCCGGACTTGTCCCCGAAGATTCCATTCTTGTTATGGAGGGCGTGCCTGAAATCCTGGCTTTTAAGGAACCGCCGCCGCCGACCCTTTGGGAAGAGTTCAAAGACTGGACCCGGAAGAAATTCGCAACCAGGAAGCCGGAGGGTCAATTTCAGGGGCAGCCGCAGGCAATAATCCTGTGGGACGACTCTTTCATAAAAGGAGATTGGAATAACCAGCAAAGCTATTATTCCACCCTGACAGCTTACGGTTTTAGAGTATCGAAGCAAAACCTCAAGGATTTCTCCCGGCCTTCCATGGATCCCGAGGTCATCCTTGTCGTCCCCCGCGCCGCTGCCTTGAAGCTGAAGCCGGGCCAGACATCTGCGGTTACCGGCTTTGTGCGTGAAGGGGGGAGGCTGGTGGTGGACGGGGCAAGTCCGCTCAGCGAGGCGTTGGGCATCCTGCCTGAAAAGCGGATCCTGAAAATCCGCAATGTCGAGGAGATGCTCTACTCGAACCAGGAATACAAAACCTCCGAGCATAAATGGAATCCGCCTGCGGAGGTGACCCGTTTCAACGTAAGGGAGAAGCTGCTGGTCTATGCGATCGATAGTACCAGCGAAATGCCGATGGCATTTGTTTCCAGGCTGGGACGGGGGACATACCTCTATCTCGCCGCCAGGCTCGATCCGAACACTCCGCTCGGATTCACTCGATATCCTTATTTCGTCAATTACGTTCTCGAAGGATTCGGCGTCAAGCTTCCGGCTCAGCGAGCTCAGATCGAGCTGTATTACGATCCGGGAATGTCCAAACGGGGTGGAGCCGACATCGACCGCCGGGCCGAGAGCTGGCGTCGGATGGGTGTTCGCGCTGTATATGTGGGTGCCTTCACCTTTACGTCCAACTGGTCCTTCAACTACGAACACATGATCGACGTCTGCCACAAAAACGGGATCCTGGTGTATGCCTGGTTTGAGCTTCCGCATGTAAGTGTGAAGTTCTGGGATGACCACCCCGAGTGGCGGGCCAAGACTGCCACAGGAAAGGACGGACTAATCGGGTGGCGGCACCACATGGACCTTGATATTCCGGAGTGCCGGGAGGCGGCGTTCAGCTTCGCGGAAGATCTGTTGAAGAGATATCCGTGGGATGGAGTGAACATTGCCGAGCTTAACTTTGACACAGAGGGCGGTCCGGATCAGCCTGATCAGTATATTCCCATGGGATCATCGACCCGCACTGCATTCAAGGCACTGGCTGGCTTCGATCCCGAACTGCTCTTCAAACCGAATTCCGAGCATTATTGGAAACAAAATCCGTCCGCAATGATGAAATTCGATGAATTCCGGGTTCAGCGAGTGGTCGAATGGCACCGCGCGATTTTGGATCGCCTGCTTCCCCTGGCACGCGAGAGAGATATGGAAATCATCGTTACCATGCTCGACAGCCTGAACGCCAAAGAACTCACCCGGAACCTGGGGATCGATTCCAGGCGCCTCGTCGCCCTGATGGATGAATACCCGTTCACCCTTCAGGTGGAAGACCCTGCGCGATTCTGGGCGGATAGTCCGGAAAGGTATAAAAAGTTCGGCCAGACCTACCTGAAATTGGTCAAGGATCCGAAGCGGCTCATGTTCGACATCAACGTGGTGCCCGACAGAGATATAGAAAACACTCAGGTGCCCACACCTACTCTCGCCGGAATCGAGTTGGTCCAGACGCTCCACGCAGCGCTGGCTCCGACCGGTCGGGCCGCCATTTACAGTGAAGGGACTTTGACCACGGAAGATCTGCAAATGCTGTCCAAGGTGTTGGCCAACAATGCTCGCGTTGAACTCAAGGCCGGCGGATGGGTTACGGATTCTGACCGATCTATCCTGCTCGACGCGCCGGGTCTCTGGCAGAATTTCAGGGTCGACGACAAACTCTGGCCCGGATGGGGCGACAATGAGGTCTTCATCCCGGGCGGCAGGCATTTTATTACCGCCGCGGAGAAAAAGTTCAGCTTTTTCGACACCTCGGCGCTGGATCTTCGGCTGCTTCGATTCACCGGAAATTTGGACACCCTGGAACCGACCGAACGCGGCATCAGCTTTTCCTATGGCTCCCAAATGAGAGCCATGGCTCTTTTCAACCGCCGCCCGTTCGAAATTCATATTGATGGCCAGGCCGTTTCCGATGCCCCCGTGCCTTATTCCGGTCACTGGAGCATTCGGCTCCCCCGGGGGCGGCATAAGATAGAAGTGATCGCCGACAGCACCGCGACGGTAATCCTGGATACCGCCAGCTTGTATGGCTCGACCCTCATTGTGATTTTCGGGTCTGTGGCGTGCGGGTTGATGCTTTTGATATACATGGCCATTTTGGTCCGTCGTGCCGTCGCGCGAGCGGTCCATGGCAAGGCTCATTGAGCCGGCTTGTCCTCAAATCCATTTTCTGTTTTCAAGGCGTCGAATGTTCAATCATCTGATCGTCGACTATTTTTTCGTTTTCAGCGTAATCGTCATCTGGTTCATGCTCGGCTATCAGTTCATTCTCTTCCTGCTTGGATACCTGTACGGTTTTCACGCTGAAAGGAAACGCCGGAGCCTTGAAACGGAGAGTCCGGATTTGCCGGCGGTCTCTCTCATGATCCCGGCACACAATGAAGGAATAGTGATCGAGGGCACGCTCGAGGCGCTCCTCAAACTCCATTACCCTGCCGACAAACTTGAAATCCTGGTCATTAACGACGGCAGTACGGACGACACTGCTGAAAAGGTCGAAGCTATCGCCCGGCGGGATGCCCGCGTCCGACTGTACAACGTACCCAAAGAGTTCGCAGCCCGGGGCAAATCGGCGGCGTTGAACCGCTGCCTGCCGGAATGCCGCTTCGATGTCGTGGGGATATTTGACGCGGACAACGTTCCGGAGCCTGATTCCGTTCTCCACCTGGCCCGACAGCTCCAGGCGGATGAAAATCTCGGCGCGGTGATCGGCAAATTCCGGTGCATCAATAAGAAGAAAAACCTGCTGACGCGCTTCATCAACCTGGAATCGCTGGCATTCCAGTGGATTGTGCAATCGGGCCGCTGGAAGCTCCTGCGGATGTCCACCTTGCCAGGCACCAATTACCTGATACGAAAATCATTGCTCGTGGATCTGGGCGGTTGGGATGAGCAGGCGCTGACTGAAGATGCCGAAATGTCGATCCGGATTTACCAGGCCGGATACCTGATCAAATTCATCCCCTACGCCGTTACCTGGGAACAGGAACCGGAAACGCTCCGGGTTTGGTTCAAGCAGCGGGTGCGCTGGGCACGGGGCAACAACTACGTCCTGGAAAAATACTTTGCGCAAGTATTCAAGATAAAGCCGCGCGTTGTAGGCATCGAGCTTTTCTATTCCATGGCGGTGTACTACATTTTTTTCACAGCCATCCTGCTTTCCGACCTTCTATTCGCGGCCTCGATCACAGGGCTGATCCGCATTCCGGTGCCGGGGCCTTATAGTGAGGTATGGATTTTCGCTTTCCTCCTCTTTATCCTGGAGCTGGTAATCGCGCTTTCGCGCGAAAAAGAGGATTCCCCGCTCAACATTCTTCTGATCGCAATCTCTTATTTCACCTACTGCCAAATGTGGATCCCGGTGGTGCTCAAAGGCGCCTACGATGATTTTGTGGTAAAGCGCGAACACGTGTGGGATAAGACTCAACGGTTCCACACGACTCCAACACCCTAGAGTTCAAAATCCGTAATAGGGCAGCATCTCTCCCGGACGCGGAGTCTTCTTTGGCGTGCTGGGTCCCTCGCGGACGCCTGTGCCCCAACAGGAATGTTGCCGCGATCATGGAAGGAGGCGCCCGGCCGCTTTTACGACTGGAGTTCGGCCAGTTCGGTTTGTAACTTTTCCCAGCGTTCCATCAACTCGGCCAGCTCATGCTGCAGACGTTCGTGCTCGTCCATCGTGGAGCGGAAAAGGGTGTAGTCTTTGTACAGGTCCTCAGAAGCCAGCATCTGCCCCAGCACGGCGATGCGCGTTTCGTGCACCTGGATTTCAGACTCGACCACGCTGATTTTGTCGGCGACTGCCTGGATCCGGTAGGGATTTACTTTTTTCTTCCGGACCCGGCCCGCGTCGGTATCCGTCGTGTCCCCAACCGCGCCCGGCTGGAGGGCATTTTCCGACTTTGAGGCGCTATCCTGAACCATGGCGGAAGATTCCACCTCCGCCTGCTTACGAGCCAGGTAGTCCTCGTAGTTGCCGAGATAGACGGTTACGGTGCCGTTGCCCACTTCGAGCACCTTGGTGGCAAGGCCATCCAGGAAGTATCGGTCGTGGCTGACAAAAACTACGGTTCCGCCATATTCCTGCAATGACTCCATCAACACATCCTTGGAACGGATGTCCAGGTGGTTGGTAGGTTCATCAAGGAGCAGGCAATTGGCCGGGGAAAGCAGCAATTTGCAGAGAACAAGCCGGCTGCGCTCGCCTCCGCTCAGAACCGAAACCCGCTTCTCCACCGAATCGCCGGAGAATAGGAAGCACCCCAACAGGGTACGGAGGTTGGGCACGATATAACTGGGTGCGACGGAATAGACCTCGTCCCACACGGTTTTTTCCGAAGCCAGCAGGTCATCCTGATCCTGCGAAAAATAAGAAACCAGAACGTTATGTCCTTCTTTCCTCTCACCTGAAAGCAGCGGCAGTTTTCCGGCGAGAATTTTCATCATGGTCGACTTGCCGGCGCCATTGGGGCCGACCAGAGCAATTCTTTCCCCTTTTTCAAGGAGCAGATGAACATCCTTGAAAACCGGTTTTTCCCCGTAGCCGGCCGTGACCCCATTCAGTTCGATTACGTTCCGCCCCGACCTGGGCCCTTCCGGAAAACGAAAGTGTATAGGTTTCGACTCGGGGGGAATCTCCACCAGCGTCATGCGCTCCAGGTCCTTGAGCCGGCTCTGAACCTGCGCCGCTTTAGTTGCCTTGTAGCGGAACTTATCGGCGAAAGCCTTGATTCGCGCAATTTCCTTCTGCTGGGCTTCATATTCTGCAACCAGCTGAGCCATCCGCTCCTCTCGCTGCTTCACGAATTCACCGTAATTGCCTCTGTAGAAGTGAACCGAGCGGTTGCGGATCTCCAGGACCCGGTCGATGGTAGCATCCAGGAAAAAACGGTCATGCGAAACCAGCACCAGGGCATGGGGATATTCCTGCAGATACGATTCGAGCCAGTTTCGCGCTTCGAGATCCAGGTGGTTCGTCGGCTCGTCCAGGAGGAGGAGGCTGGGCTGCTGAAGCAGCAATTTGGCGAGGGCAATGCGCATCTGCCATCCGCCGCTGAATTCTTCACAGCGCCTGCTCCAGTCGCTCTGAACAAATCCCAGGCCGTGGAGCACAGACCCGACCCTGGCCTCGATGCTGTATCCGCCCAGAAGCCGGAACTGCTGGCTTATAGAAGAATAGCGTTCGAGGTTTTTTTCGTACTCCGGACCCGAATGCTGCATATCCGCCAGTTCATGCTCCAACCGCCGGCACTCCCTCTCCAGGTCCTGGAGCGAAACAAAAACCGAACTCGCCTCCTCGTAGAGGGTGCGGCCTTCGGCGAAAAGGCCGTCTTGTGGGAGGTAGCCGAATGTAAGATCACGGGCGCCGATGACTTCGCCCTCATCCGTCGCCACGGAACCGGATAAAATCCTCATCAGCGTGGATTTGCCCGTCCCGTTATCGCCCACCAGGCCGATACGGTCGCGTTCGTTGATTTGAAACTCGAGGGAGCGAAACAGCCAGTCACCCCGAAATCCTTTGCCCAAGCCCTTGATTTGCAGCATTCTTTCCTCAAGAATCAGTAATTCTAGCAAATGGCGGCAAATGAGACACAGGGAATGAGATGGCCCGAAAAGCGGTAGTGCTGGTGAGCGGCGGACTGGACTCGACAACCGTGCTGGCGCTCGCGCTTAAACAGGGATTCGAAGTCTACGCGCTCAGCTTCGACTATGGCCAGCGGCACAGGCAGGAACTGGCAGCCGCAAAAGCTGTCGTGAACCGCATGCAGGTGGCACGGCATGTTGTGGCGCGGGTGGACCTGCGCAGCTTCGGCGGATCGGCTTTGACCGATGACCTGGAAGTTCCCAAAGGGCGAGAGCCGGAAACAATGGCCTCCGAAATCCCCATCACCTACGTGCCCGCCAGGAACACCATCTTTCTCTCCCTGGCCCTGGGATGGTGCGAGGCTCTTGGTGCTGAAGATATCTTCATCGGCGTGAACGCGATCGATTATTCAGGATACCCCGACTGCCGGCCCGCATTTCTGCGGGCTTTTGAAAACCTGGCCGCCGTGGCAACCCGGGAGGGCGCGGAAGGCAGGGCCAGGTATAAGATACACGCCCCCCTGCTTCACATGGGCAAGGCTCAGATCATTAAGGCCGGCCTCGATGCGGGTGTAGATTTTTCGTTGACCCACAGCTGCTATGATCCAGATCCCGACGGCAGGGCATGCGGAAACTGCGATGCGTGCACACTGCGCCGGGAAGGATTTCGCGAAGCCGGCCTTTGTGACCCGATACGCTACCGGGATGGATGAGATGCTCTTTTCCGGGCCGTCGCAAATACGCGCGGAGATGATTCGATGGGAATGATTCGATCTGTTCAGGATGTGAAATTGTTTGCCGGCATTTTAACCGGATTCCCGCACCTTTTCGAAGATGCCGCCCTCGCCCTCGAGCGTGAATTCGGACCCGTCGACAGCAGAGGAGGCCCTTTCTTGTTTGATTCTACGCGATACTACGAGGATGAAATGGGGCCCTCCCTTTCACGTTATTTTTTGTCATTCCGCACACTGGTGAGTCCGGATCGAATCGCAGCAGTCAAGCTCTGGACGAATAGATTGGAAGAACGGCTAGCCTCTGGACAATCCCAGGTGGGCCGCCCGGTGAATATCGATCCTGGTTACCTTGAGGAATCCAAAATTGTTCTCGCCTCAACCAAAAATTTCTATCATCGCCTCTATCTGGCACATGGGATTTTTGGCGAGGTAACGATGCATTTTGAAAAAGGGGAGTGGTGTTCTCTCCCCTGGACCTTCCCCGACTTCAGGACAGGGCGGTATTCGGCCTATTTCATGGATTTGAGGCAGAGGTTCAGGAATCAGATCCGACCCAACTAATCAAGGGTCCACGGACTGCGCATCTTCCGCGAACGCATCGCATTGGCTTCTGCATCGTCAACGAAACGCTCCTCCTCCGGATCCCAACGGAGTTTTCGGCCAAGCTTGATGGCAATGTTTCCGAGATGGCAGACTGTCGCTACCCTATGGCCGATTTCAACCGGGAAATAGGGATTTTTCCGGCTTTTCACACATTGGAGGAAATCGTGGTGTTCCCCTTTCGGATTCGTATAAAGATGAATCTCGCTCGGGCCGATCACCGAGTTGAGAATTTCCTGTGAACTGGCTTCCAGCGGCCCGCGCCAGCCCGTATTGCCAACCCACCCGTCCGAGCCGATGAATTTGATGCTGGGATTGCCGGGGGTGCAGCTCATGACCACGTCGTTGGCATACCGATAGGTTATGTCGTAGTCCTTGACGGTATTGTAAAGTCCCTCACTCCAATAGGTCCCCGATCCGGAGATTTCAATTGGGCCGCTGTGCTCCGTATCGTTGGCCCACTGGGCCGTGTCGAAAAGATGTGTTCCCCAGTCACAGATGATTCCGCCCGAGTAATCCGAAATCCACCGGAAATTGAAGTGGACCCGGTCGCGAGTGTAAGGAGCGTAAGGGGCCGGCCCCAACCACATTTCATAATCCAGTTCCGGCGGCACCGGCTGCGGGGTCGGATCGCCGGGTTTCGTGGGCTGTTTAGGCAAAATCACTTCGATCTTCTGCAGCTTCCCTATCCTGCCGTTGCGCACCAACTCTGCCATTCGATGATACACCGGCACCGCCCTGTCCTCGGTGCTGGTCTGGAAAACTCTCCCATGCTTGCGCACCGTTTCAATAAGTACCTTGCCCTCTCCGATCGAGAGTGTCGGCTTCTCGCACTGAACGTCCTTGCCGGCGCGTAACGCCATCACGCTGATCAAGGTATGCCAATGGTCGGGGGTGGAGATCATCACGGCGTCGATGTCTTTCCGCGCGAGCACCTCGCGAAAATCTTTGGTCATCGTGCAGTCCTGGTTGCCGTATTTCTCGTCGACCATATCCTTGGCTTTTTTCATGCGTTCACTGTCGACATCACAAACGGTCACAACCTGGGATTCGGGAAGATCCAGGTAGTATTTGAGGTTCCAGGATCGGCCATGGTCCCCAACCCCGATAAACCCGACAGTTGTCCGGTTGCTCGGGGAGTTGGTTCCCAGCAGCCGGGACGGGATGTAAATTGGAGCCGCAGCGACTGCTGCACCTGTTTGCACAAATTGACGCCGCGAAATGCGCCGCTTCCCGCTTGAAACTTTCATGACACCCCCGAGGGAAAACCGGACACCGGACTTCAAGATCGAGGCCCGTCCGCATGAATGGAGGCATTCGAGATTAGCACTCCCAGCCCCGAAGTGAACGCCTCCCAATCTACCTCATGGTCGTTTGGGAATGAAGCGGCTTCTTGAAGATCGGAATGGCGCCGCCGCCTGGCCCTACCTCCCGCGGGGAGGAATGGATCATAAAAATGCACGCGCCTAAATCAAAATGGTCGTAACATGCCATTATCCCTTTGCGCTGAGGATGTGACGCAGGGAAGCGAGCCAGGATAAATACCGTGTCGCCGCATACATTAAAACCGGCATCCGGCTCGCGGCACGCTGATATAAAGGCATTCCAGGATCGAAAAGCGGAGGAATTCATGAATAAAAGAAACAGCCGTCGCCAGTTTATCGAGCGGGCGATGGGCATCAGTGCAGGCGTTTTTTGTTCGCTGAATCGTCCAGTGCGCGCGCGCACATCGGTCTCCGGCGAAATCAACGACAAACCGGCCCTGCTGGGCGGCACCCCGGCTCACAAGGAGGGCTGGCCGGGCTGGCCGGAATGGAGGCAATCGTGGGAGGGATCGGTCCTTGATGTCCTTCGAAGCGGAAAATGGTACAGGGGCGATGGGGGCCATGTCGCGGATTTTGAAGCAGCTTATGCCAAATTAATAGGCGCTCGTCGCTGTCTGGCCACTGCCAGCGGCACCACGGCCCTGATGGTCAGCCTTCAGGTTCTCGATATCGATGCCGGAGATGAAGTAATCGTCTCGCCCTTCACTTTCATAGCCACGTACAACGCCATCCTCGTAAACAAGGCATTGCCGGTTTTTGCCGACACGCATCCGGAAACCCTCACCATGGATCCCGCGTCCATCGAAAGCCGGGTCACCGACCGGACACGGGCCATAATGCCGGTGCATATTTACGGCATGCCTTGCGACATGGATCCGATCGTCGCAACTGCACGCAAACGCAACCTGAAGGTAATTGAAGACGCCTGTCAGGCATGGCTGGCCGAATATAAGGGACGCAAATGCGGCGTGCTCGGCGACCTGGGATGCTTCAGTTTCCAGAACTCGAAACACCTCCCTTCGGGCGAAGGCGGCGCCATCACCGGTGACAGCGATCCACTGCTCGATCGCTGCAGTGCTTTCCATAATTGCGGACGGGGAACTGGAACATTCAAGGGATCCAAACCGTACTTCACCCGCGGAAGCAACTACCGGATGCAGCAGGTTCAGGCTGTGATGCTCTCACAGCAATTGGATAAGCTGGTCCAGGAAACCGCGCTCCGGCGGGAAAATGCGGACTACCTGGGCGGAATGCTCCGTCAGATTCCAGGAATCCAAACGGTACGGCTGCCGGTGAACAGTCGTGCGGTCTGGCATCTGTACCCCTTCCGGTACGATGCCCGCCAGTTTAGCGGATTGCCGCGCGACCGGTTTGTCAAGGCGCTCAGCGCCGAGGGGATTCCCTGCAGCTCAGGTTACCAGGAACAGTACTTCGACGGCCTGCTGGACGAAACCATCGAATCCCGCGGCTTTAAACGCCTCTTCAGTGAAAAGCGGCTGCGGGATTACCGGGACAGCTTCAAGGAACTGAAGGGAAACCGGGAAGTTTGCGAAACCACGGTGGCGGTGACACAAAACCTGCTCCTGGCCAAGCGAAGCTATATGGAGCACATCGCCGAAGCCATCAAGAAAATCAAGACGCATAGCGCGGAATTGGCGAAACTGGAAAAATAACCGTCGGCCACCGTAAAGTTCTGGAAGGCCGCAAAAGGGATTTACTTTTTGCGGCCTTCGGGGGCTTTGCGGTTGAGATGTTCGGCCGCTTCCGTCGCACGGCCCAACGCAAGCAGCAATGTTCCGAGGCTCTGGTGAGCGTAATCGTCGGCTGGCCGTACCGCCAGAGCCTGCTTCCAGAGGTCGACTGCCCTCTCGTATTGCCCCACCCTGCGATAATAGGCCGCTTCATCCGCCAGGCGATAAAACTCGATGACAGGCCCTGCAATCCGCTCAAATCCTCCAGTCCCGATATTGACGAACTCGGGGATGTTCACTGCGCGATTGGCCTCGGTCACATTCTCGATCAGAATGGCCGGGCTGTCGTTCCCCTCCTGATCAATGTGAGTCAGATACATGCGGGTATAGGGAGACCCGGCTTTGGAGGAAAATACCAGCCATCGGCCATTGGGGGAAAAACTGTGCCAGGAATTCATCGGCTTGAGATTGCACCTCATCCGGCGAGCCGCACCGCCGGTCGATGGTACGATATACAATTCGCTGTCCGGGCGCATCAGGAGGCCGTTCCGGCACTTCACGAACACAATCCAGCGGCCGTCGGGTGAAATCTTCGGAAAGGAGTTGCTGAATCCATTGTGCGACGCTCCGGCAATCGGCTCCGGCATTCCGCCTTTTCCGCCCAGGAACGGTATCCGGAAGAGATCGTACTGAATCTGCCGCTCATTCGGATCGTTTGCCGCCTTAGCTTCGGGCGCTCCCGTTGGATTGGGATCGATCGCTCGTGCACGAGCGAAAACCAGGTATTGGCCGTCAGGGCTCCAGACCGCCCCAGTCTGCACGAACCCGGGATCCGCCGCCCCCGGCAGCGGCTGCAGAATCCCTGTGTTGCGGCTATACCATGCCAGGATTCCACGAGTCGCGAAAAACACTTGCAGGAACCGATAATCCTTGAAGTTGGCGACATAATAGTTGCTGGGAGGATTCGACTTCTCCCCCGGCAGTCCCATGGCATCAACATCGTTGATGGTGGTCACGACATATCGGCCATCGGGCGACACCTGCGACATGAACCCAATCCGGAGATTCCCCTTCAGGCGGCCGCGGGCAGTGCTCCATTGAATGACATCCTCGTCACGGATCTCTGTCTCGGGCCGCACCGGAGCAAGAGCATATAACCCTCTATTGCCTTGCAGTCCATCGAGATCCATGCCCAGCGTTTTCCCGTCGGCGGAGAAAGAGTGGCAATTCGCACACATGGGCAGGTTTTCGAGCAGGATGCGGCTGCCGTTTTCGGAGATATCCTTCAAGCGCCAGCGGATGAGCCGGACGGCATACGGCGCCAGAGGCTTGATATCCCCCTTCTCGGTCTCCGTGGGCATCAGCGGAACGTCGCGATAAAAAATCGGCGCACCGACGGCGTCGCTCGATGTCATCAAAGATACTTGCCCGCGGGAAACGGGCATCTTTCTACCCGGATCCAGGAAACCGTGGACCGTCACCTTCGCGGCCGCCGTGGTTGAATGCTGCTTGATACTGCGCCAGAGTTCGGCTGAAGGGCTCCAGGTCCGCGACAGGGATTCCCGCGAGCTCAATTGAGGCGGCTCGTTGGTTTGCGCAATGCAGGCAGGATCGATCGGGCCAATCTGCAGCTTGTCACCGGAACTCTCAGATTTCCGCCCGGGTGTTCCGTCGGCAAAGGTCACTTCGACGGTCCAGCTGACGGCCGACGAGGGGTCATACCAGACAAATCTCGGAGGAGCTATCTCGGGCGGGAAGATGGCGCCATCCGGGGGATAGTCGATGCCGATCGACTCGACAGGCGCTCCCGACGGAATCGATGTGCCGGTTCGCAGCTGGATCGTCAGGGCCAAGAAACATAAAACAGCCGGCACCGCAATGCGGCGCCAGATATACCCGGACGATCGTTTGCGGCGGATCCCCACCAAAACCTCGGTCAATTCTCCCCGACCTTTCGTTGCCATAAACTTCACAATCCTGGACTCGCAGTGCGCCTGTGAGCCCTGGCAGCGCGACACTACAAGTGTACCAGATCAGCCGTGGCAAAAACTCCGACGATGAGGCCAGCCAGCTGAAGCCCGGCTCCACGGGGACGAAATAGATCAGTTTACTGCTTGCCGGGAGGCTCACTCTGGGTTATTACTAGAGAATCGGGGGACACCACATGGGGCCAACTAAAATCAACGAAAAGATTTTCGATGAATCTGGAAGCTGGATTCAATTCCATAAGGATATGCGATTTGAACAGCGTTATCGGATTGAAAACGATTTGATCTTCTGTGAAACGATCGCGCGGATCCGCAGTAAGCCCGCTGAGGTAGTTACCCAGCTCCAACAGGCCTGGGACTGGTGGGATTATGGAAAGTTGATCAGCTTTAAACGCAACTCCGACCATTCCTCGGACATGGAGCTCAAACCGATTTCGAGGCACATCACCCGGGTCCGCATACATATCCTGCCGCAGGAGGAATTGGCTCAACCGAAGGGGATCCGCCTGACGGTGATCTATTCGCATCATCTGGAGGGTCCCTCAAGCATCGATGTCTACCCAAGGGCTGGAACACCTGAGGAAGTAATCCTCCGAGGGCGGTTTCACGGAGTGCGGCATCATATTCCCGTGCCGTTTGTCCAGGCGGAGTCTGTCGCAAAAACACATTTGGCTGCCGAGTCGGGGACTCTGAAATTCCCATTTCCCAAAGGGACCGGATATGTGGGCCTGGCGCGCCGGTTGGAGGGCCGCTGAAGCCGGCCGGGGCTGCGCGGTTTGCGTAGTTTAGCCGTGTGATGACCGCTAGAGGCTGCGCCGCTGAATGGCCTTTTCTCCTTCTATCCGTGGGACAAAGATATCCTGCCAGCCCAGGCGGCATTCCTCGACCATCTTCACGCAATATTCCAGGCGTCCAAGGGTCGCAGCGGGGTTGTTGGTCCCGAAAGAAAATTTGATCCCGGCTTGTTTTGCAGCTTTGATAAACTTGGCACTGGGAATCCGATAGCGGTCGTTGATTTCGACCGCCACGTCGTTTTTCCGCGCCGCGTCAATCACTTTCTCCATTCGCTCGGATGTCCACAAAGCATCGTATTCAGCGGCCATGGCCTCGGGAAGGAAGGTCGGATTCACGTAGATATCAATCGGCTCTCGATTCAGCACACCCAGGATGCGATCCACGATGACGTCCATGAATTTCTGCCTGTCGCCGATCTCCCCCACCTCATCTTTCATCCAGAGGCGCATCCGTTTTCCGCGATCGTCGGTGAAGGTCATGGCGTCTGTAAATACGTAATCAAAACGGGCGATGGCCTCTTTGGAGAACATCTTGACCCATTCGCGGCCTTCCGCCTGCATTGCGAGGAACACGGGCTGGCCGGCCATCGATTTTAAAAACTCGGTGATGCCGGAATCATCGGTAATGGGGAAGCCCACTCCGCAATTGACGGCGATGCCATACTGTATCCCTTTGCGGCGCGATTCGCGCAGCGCATCTTCGATCGTCAGCCCTCCTTTAAGATGAACGTGGTAGTCCACCACCGGGTAATTCCTGTCGGACAGTTCGAGCAGCCGGGTATAAACGGCATCCGCCACGGGCTTGTCCGGATTTGGAGAAACCAGGTTATCGGGCAAGGGCCGCACCAGAACATTCCGGTAGCGCACGCGGGATCCGGGATCGTGCCCTTGCAGGGCGAAAGTTCCGCTTCCAAGAATGTGAGTGTGGGCCTTACCGACGGAAACCGGCGGATCGGGTTCAACATAATCCACTATCAGCATGTCATTCAGCCGCACTTGTACGTTTTTCCCGCGGACGGCGATGTAAAGCTGAAACCACTCTCCGTCTTTTGCGAAGGCCTTATAGACATTGCGAACTCCGTAGAGAGATCCCGTCTTTTTCCTTTCGCGATAGGACCCCTCACCCTGGCAGCTATTGCACACCTGTACTTCAAATCCCTGCTCCGGAAATCCCGTTTGCTGGAATTTTGTCTGGAAAAAAATCCCGCTGTTGGCTCCTGGCCAGGTCATGACCTCCGCCTTGAGCTCAAAGTTTTTGAATTCTGCATGGCGCAGCGGTCCCGCATAAAACAGGTGAGAACGTGGTCCACTGCATTCAAGGCAGGAATCCTGCACGGACCAGGTGCCGGGATTTTCGCTCGCTTTCCACCCGTTGAGCGATTTGCCATCGAACAATGGAATCCATTCTTCATCGCCGAACAGCAGCGGCGTAGCCAGGATGGAACCAATAAAAGCTCTGCGTGATAGGTTTTCCATGGAAAGCTCCCGAAAAAAAGCGAGTCTAATGGCCGCAGGTCCTTGCTGCAAGCGTAAATCTCTCACGGGTCTCAGAGCCGCGGCGGAAATGGCTGATTATGAATCGCGGCCGGACCTCGCAGCCGCCCGCCTACTTTCGAAAGCCGCAGGGTAGGTCTTCTTGAAACAGGGTGGGCAGATTCCGTGCGAAAAGTCGGTCGTTGGATAATCTTCCTGAAGGGCAATGCGCCGTGTCCACTTACCCGACGCGGAGCGAAGGCGAGAACACACGCAACACACGATCGGAAAGTTAAACAAATGCAATTGCAGCGGCAGGCGGCGGGTGCCACTAGCTGGTTTTGGTCGGCGGACTGGCATTAACATCGGAAATCGTCAAACCTCCGGAGGATCGGGATTTCGTCTCTCTTAAGCCAGCCGGATTAAAGGCTGAAATCCCGGGGCGATTCAAATACCATTCCATGCTTTGTTAACATTTCCTTATTGTACGGGCCCATTTATCCCGCAAATAAGAACAAAAAACAACCTTCAAACGCCCCAAAATCTCTTTTTTGGGGGCAAGTTAACGTCAATATCGGTATCTTTATTGAAGAGGAAAACCGCTCCTCGGAAGTCATCAAGCAGTTCAAGGAGCTTCTCAGAACAAACGGAGATCAAGCCGAAAGTGGCGACGAAACCTTTCTGCGTCCGGGGCGGAGGTGGACCATGGGTCTAAGAATTCCGATTTGGTCAAAATTGATTGGGTTGTTGCTCCTCATTCTTTCTTCTGTTTCGTGCGGGCCTGAAAAACTGGTGCAATGGTCTCCCGACGGAGCCCGGGCAGCGGTGATTTCAAACGGAACCCTATATTCCATAGATGAACAAGGTGCGCTATCCCGACCACTGGCGGAAAAGGTGGTCCGGATGTGCTGGCTGGCCGACTCTAAAAGTCTCCTGGCCGTAAAGGAACAAAAGGTCAGTTCCTGGGAGGTTTTGCTGCGATCTGCCCCGGAGGGCTTGCATGAAAACGAAGTCGTCGCCGCAGCCCGCAAGGCTTCGGAGGATTTTCTGGCCTTTGAGGGGAAAGTCGATGATTTCAAGCCCTCAAATGAATCGGCGCTGACCGGGGAGCAATGGGGCGCAGCCTTGCTTTATTTGAGAAGCAGCAGCGACAATCGAATCAAACAGAAGCTTTCGGAAAAGGAGTGGAAGGAACTGGCGGAATTCGAGGTCGATGTATACAGCCTAAACATTATTTCATTAACCGAAGAAACGCCGACGAATGGTCCGCCGTTGATTACAGCTCTGGAAGAGATACGTGAACTGCGGCTCTCCCCGGACGGTGCAATGGTTGCCGTGGTGACCAAGCGCACGCACGGCTTCTACGATTCCGATGACCGGGAGCTGAGCGTCATGGCACTGGCCAAAGGAAGCAGTTCCGTAAAGATTGCTGCCGGCATATCCGAATATCCGGATTGGACGGCTGATAACAGAGAGTTGATTTACATTAAAGGTAAAGAGGATCCTGCAGGGGATTCCAAGGGAAACTCTGTGGGAACGGTCGTGAAGCAGACCGTGCGCGACCGGTCCGGCGCCGTTCTCAAAGAACTTCCGGCCGCTGTCGATCTCGCCAGAGTGCTTTTCGAAAAAAGCCTGAGGGTGCGTTGTCTGCGAGACGGGACTGCCATCTTTGCAGCCCGCGAAATCTCGTTGCCGGCCAATTCGGCTGATTTTCCCGGCCGTTTGAATCTATTCAGACTCCAGGGCAACACTCCTGCGAACGTCAAAAGCCTTCTCCCGGGACCGGCCGGACAGGCATTACCGGACCGTGCCGACTTCTTTGAGCTAAGCCCGGACGAAAAACGTGTGGTCATCCCGGGCTCAAAAGGAAGAGTTAGCATCGCGGACCTCGAATCCGGAGCCGTAATTCCGGTGGTTGAGAAAGATGGCCCGGCGGACATCGTGACCCTTCCAGTCTGGAGAAAGAAGGACGAGTTATGTCTTGCTGTGCCGCCCGGTTCCGCGGCCGGTTCTCCAAACAGAGCAGAGATCGTGCTTTATGTCGGGGGTCAGTACAAGATCCTGAGCAAAAACTGGTCGGAAACGGCGATTTCCTGGTTGAAATAACGGCTGGGAAATACAAAAATGCAGGAGCTACCTTACCGATGTATTCGAGGTCGCGAGCGAACGCATCAGGAAAGCCTGCACGAAGGCCCCCCATCCGACCAAATCGAACCTATCCCGCAGGATGACATCAGCGGTGCTTACCTGCTGGGGAGGCCTTGAAGACGGGATTATGAAATCTCACCTCGGTCTGGAGCGGCCCTGTGCACGGATCTTCTCGAGCAATTCCGACAGTTCGGCAACCTTCTCCGGGTGCTGCGCCGCCAGATTCTGCTTTTCTCCAATATCAACAGCCAGATCGTAAAGCTGCGGCTGAGGATCGTTCCCCAGTTCCGTATTGGTTGATTTGTTGAAAGCTGCGCCCTTGGAAGGCTCAATATATTTCCAGGAGCCCCGGATCAACCCCAGGGTGCCGGCGTGCTCGACGATATAGTCGCGCCCCGATTTGGATTTGCCGAGGAATGCCGGGAGCACATCGAAGCTATCAGGGGCATCGTCCGCCTCCAACTTCTGTTCCGTCAACGACGCGCAGGAAGATAATAAATCGATTTGCCCGACCAGGGCATCCGAGGAGCCCGGTTTCACCGAGCCCGGCCAATGGACAATAAAGGGCACGCGGGTTCCGGCATCAAAAGCGCTGTATTTGCCGCCGCGCAGCGGTCCCGCGGGCTTGTGCCCATCCAGCAATTCCACTGCCTGGTCTTTATAGCCGTCGTCGACCACAGGCCCATTGTCGCTCGTCAGAATCATGAGTGTATTTCCTGTAAGCTTGAATCGTTCCAAGGCTTTGAGAATCTCCCCTACACTCCAGTCGAACTCCAGGATGGCATCCCCTCGCGGTCCGAGCCCGCTTTTCCCGGCGAAACGGGGATGGGGCATGCGGGGAACGTGAATATCGTGTGTGGCAAAATAGAGGAAGAATGGATGTTCACGATGTTTTTCAATGAATGCCACGGCCTTGCCTGTGATGACGTCCGCGATATCTTCATCGACCCATCGCGCAGCTTTCCCGCCCTTCATGTAGCCGATCCGGCTGACGCCGTTCACAATGGTCTGGTCGTGTCCGTGGCTCGGGTGCATCTTCAGAAGTTCCGGGTGATCCCTGCCCGTCGGCTCATCTCCAATTTGTTTTTCATAGCTGACTTCGATCGGATCGTTCGGGTCCGCTCCCACCACGTGCCGGTTCTCCACATAGACGCAGGGCACGCGATCGCCGGTCGCCGGCAACAGAAAACAGTAATCGAAGCCGATGTCGAGAGGACCCGGCTTGATTTCCTTGTTCCAATCGAGATTCCCATCCCCGAGGCCAAGGTGCCACTTCCCCACCGCTCCTGTCATGTAGCCCGCCTTTTTGAGCATGGATGGCAGGGTGGTCCGCCCCGGCTGAATGATAAGTCTTGCATTGCCCGGAAGAACCCCGGTTCCCTTCTTCCGCCAGGCGTATTCTCCGGTCAGCATAGCGTACCTTGATGGGGTGCAGGTAGCCGAGGGAGCGTGCGCGTTGACGAAGCGCAGCCCGTGCGAAGCCATCCTGTCCACATTCGGCGTTCGGACTTTCTCAGCGCCATTGCAGCTGACATCTCCATACCCGAGATCGTCGGCATAAATCAGGATGACATTGGGACGCCGGCCTTGGGCGAAGCCGGGAATGCCGGCTCCGGCGAGCCAGGCACAACTGGAAGCAGACAACTGCAGGAAATCCCGCCGATCCATCATGAGCCACCTCCGGCACTGGAATCTGCGTTCAAGGGAATCCGTCGCAGCGCGCGCGGATATCTTCAGTCGATACCATTCTGCCACAAAGCGGGTTCCTTGAGATACGTCCAGGATTTCAATTGCTGGCGCGTGGTGGAGAAAGGAATGTTCAGTGTTCCCAACTGTAATAAATGATGGCATCTGGTACCATTCATGCAAAACGGAGGAGATTTCATGGAACGGAAAAAAGCGACCGATTTCCCGCAGGAGTTGCTGGATCTATTCGACCACTATGTGCACGGCGATATCGGCCGCCGGGATTTCCTGGATGGGGCGGCAAAATTCGCCATCGGCGGAGTCACCGCTGTAGGGCTCTGGGAAAGCCTGCGGCCCAATTATGCCTGGGCACAGCAGGTCGCCAAAGACGATAGCAGAATCAAGGCCGAGTACGCATCGGTGCCTTCGCCGGAAGGGAATGGAAACATCCGGGGTTACCTGGTGCGGCCCGCAAATTCCACCGGGAAGACACCTGGAGTGATGGTCGTGCATGAAAACCGGGGGCTCAATCCGTATATCGAAGACGTAGCGCGCCGGCTGGGAACAGAAGGTTACATTGCTTTCGCCCCCGATGGATTGACCAGCGTGGGAGGTTACCCGGGAGATGACGAAAAAGGCGCCGAGCTCTTTCGCAAGGTCGACCGGCAGAAGATGGCCGAGGATTTTGTTGCCGCTGCAAAATGGCTGAAAGCCAGGCCGGATTGCAGTGGCAAAATCGGAGTCGTCGGTTTTTGTTTCGGGGGCGGCGTGGCTAATTCGCTGGCGGTGCGCCTGGGTTCGGACTTGGCTGCGGCTGTTCCTTTTTACGGCGGCCAGCCCGCTGCTGCCGATGCTGCCAAAATCAAAACACCGCTGTTGCTTCACTATGCGAGTTTGGACACCCGGGTGAATGCCGGATGGGCGGCGTATGAGGAAGCTTTGAAAGCCGCGGGCGTGAGCTACACGGTGCACTTTTACGAGGGAGCGAATCACGGCTTCCACAACGACACAACTCCCCGTTATGACGAAGCGGCAGCGAAGCTTGCATGGCAGCGGACATCCGATTTCTTCCGGAAGTATCTGAAGGACTAACGACACAGAACACGCAGCCACAAAGACCCCGAATGAAGGTCCTCCGATGATTGATCGACGATCTTTTTTACAGCTGAGTTCCATGGGAGCGGCGGCATGGAGCCTTGCGCCGTTGAAATCCCGGCCGAATATACTCTGGCTCACATGCGAGGATACCGGACAGCAACTGGGAGCTTACGGCGATTCCTACGCCACCACTCCCAACCTCGACCGACTCGCAGCCCGGAGTATCCGCTACCGCAATGCCTGGTCGAACGCCCCAGTTTGCGCCCCGGCGCGAACTTCGATCATTTCGGGCTTATACCCAACCTGCACAGGATCGGAGCACATGCGAAGCATGACCCGGCTTCCAACGGACATGAAGATGTTTCCGTGCTACCTACGTGAGGCAGGCTATTACACTTCGAACAACTCCAAAGAGGACTACAACCTCGAACATACCGGAACGGTCTGGGACGAATCGAGCAAGAACGCCCATTGGCGAAAGAGAAAACCGGGGCAGCCGTTCTTTTCAGTTTTTAATTTTGAAGTCACTCACGAAAGCCAGATCCGGAAACGGCCGCACACTCTCGTGCACGATCCGTCCGCCGTGCGAATTCCCGCTTACCACCCCGATACGCCTGAGGTGCGGCATGACTGGACCCAGTATTACGACAATATCACCACCATGGACCAGCAGATCGCCGAGATCCTCAAGCAACTTGAGGATGATGGGCTGACCGGAGAGACTATTGTCTTCTTTTACGGCGATCACGGATCGGGAATGCCGCGCAGCAAAAGATTTCCGTATGATTCAGGGCTGCGCGTCCCCATCATTGTCCATATCCCGGAAAAATACCGTCATCTGGCACCCGCGGAATATAGGCCGGGCAGCGCAACCGACCGTATGGTTGCTTTTGTGGATCTCGGTCCGACAGTTCTGAGCCTGGCCGGCATCCGGCCGCCGGAACACATGCAGGGCCAGGCTTTTCTCGGCGAGCACATCACTCCCGCCCGCCGCCTCAATTTCGGATTTCGCGGCCGGATGGATGAACGCATCGACCTCATGCGCAGCGTCACCGACGGCCGCTATGTTTACATCCGGAACTTCATGCCTCATCGGATTTACGGCCAGTACCTCGACTACATGTTTCAGACTCCGACTACGCGAGTCTGGAAAAAACTGTATGACGAAGGCAAGCTCAACGCCGCCCAGAAACGCTTCTGGGAAACAAAACCTACCGAGGAGTTGTACGACCTGAATCAGGACCGGGACGAGATCAACAACCTGGTCGATTCGCCGGCGCACCAGGAAATTCTGCTGCGCCTGCGGCAGGCAAACCGGGACCACCTCCTCAAGATCCGGGATATCGGTTTCCTCCCGGAAGGGGAGATTCACAGCCGGTCGCAAGGTTCCACACCTTATGAAGCCGGACATGACGAGCGAACCTATCCTTTCGAAAAGATCCTGGCAATAGCTGAACTCGCGTCGTCTTACCAGCCGAAAGAATCTCCCGTGCTTAAAGAAGCCATGGCCGACCCCGACAGCGCTGTGCGTTATTGGGCGCTTTGCGGGATCCTCGTGCGCGGGGCCGATGCCGCAAAAAGTGCCTATCCCGTGCTGGTCCGGTCGCTGAACGACGGCAGCCCTTATGTGCGGGCAGTTGCTGCCGAGGCGCTCGCCCGGTATGGCCCAGATGAAGATCTCGCAAAGGCGCTGCCGGTTCTAGTCGACCTGGTTCCTGCAAACCGGAATGGAGCCTATATATCGCTGTACGCCCTCAATATCATCGATGGACTTGGAAAAAGAGCCGAATCGGTTCATGCCCAGATCAGGGAATTCCCGCTGTTAGATCCGAAGGCCACCAAGCGGGCTCAGGGGTACCCGCAACGCATTATGGATAAAATCAAGAGCGGGCTGTAATCCTGCGAGATCCTATCAAGCGAGCTTTTTCCCGGCTGACTACCGGCTTCCGTAGTAGCTTTCCAGACAAAGATCCATGATCCGGGAGGTCCGGGCTCCGCTATCTCCCGTGGAATCGCAAACACCGAGGCCAAGGAGCTGATTCACGACAGTTTGGATGAAGGGCTGGTGAATATGTGGAGGATTGCGAAAGGGGAAAACCTCATCACGGCCGCCAATCCGCATAAATACATCACCGTCCGTAAAAACGGGGGTATGAATCATGCCTTCGGAGCCGGTAAGAAAAATGCCGTTGGCAGGGTTGTCGGCGTTGAAATTCCAGATCCCCGTGCCGGCCACTCCAGAGGTGAATTCGAAGCATGCGGCGGTGACATCTTCAGCGCTATAGCTTTTGCCCGTGTTGATGGCAAAGCCCGAGGCGGAGCGAATGGGGCCAGCGAAAAAATCCAACAGATCCAGGCCGTGGGATGCCAGGTCGAGGAAAAGTCCCGCGCCGGCGATTTCGGGATTGAAGCGCCATCCCCGAACCGCTTCTCCTTTTGCCAGCCGATCGCAATGCACAATATGCACCGAAGTGAGGCGCCCGATGGCTCCACTCTCCAAAAGCTCCCGGACTTTCAGGAAGCGAGGCAGCGCCCTGCGATAATAAGCTACGAACAGCGGCACCCCGCGGGTCCTAAAAGCGTCAAGCATGAGCAGGCATTCCCGGTAATTCCGGGCCATAGGCTTCTCCACCAGGCAGGGCTTGCCGGCGGAGGCCACTTCCAACGCAAGCTCCAAATGCGACGAAGGTGGTGTGGCAACGTAAACCGCATCGACCTCAGGATCTTCGATGAGATCTACAGCGCGATCATAGAAGCGTCGAACCCCGTGTCGTTCCGCAAAATCCCGCGCCCTGACGCGGTCGCGGCGCATTACAGCTGAAAGAGAGGATCGCTCAGCCTTCTGGAGGGCAGGACCGCTTTTGACTTCGGTCACATCCCCGCATCCAATGATTCCCCATCGAACTTGATTCATTCGTCTGCTCCCGGTTTCCTTTCAAAATGCCTGCAGCGGGCATGGAGTGATGTTCCGGTTGCCTGTCCCTCAAATTCCTAACGGCGCGACGGTTTGCGCAGATAAGTTACTCCGGGAAGTAATTTAAAGTCAGCATCACTCGTGATCAGCTCTGCTTTTTGCGTCCGTGCTGTGGCGAAAACGATCGCATCAGCCATGGCAAGGCCATGTTCTATGCCTATGTCGGCAGCTGTAAGAGCGATCATTTCGTCGAGCGGGATCAGGCGGGTTCTGTGGATCTGGGCGGCGGCGATCAAAGCGTCCTCCTCGGAGCGTTCTCGCTTAATCTTTCTATAGACTTCATACAGCACGATCGTCGGCGTGATGATCTGCGAGAGGTCCGTCAGATGATCGGCATAGGCTCCGGCTAGAGGCCCACCGATGAAGAACTCCAGCCATCCGGAGGAGTCCACCAGTTTCATGTGCGATCCTTTTTCTCACGGATGTTCTTTGTCTCCATTCCCCTGAGGAATCCGCGCAAGGCGGATAGATCTCTTTCCGGCACCAGGGTAATCACCCCGTTCTTGGCGATGACCTGAACGGTCTGCCCGGTTCGAAGTTGAACCTGTGCTCGGACCTCCTTAGGGATCACTATTTGGTATTTGGTTGAGACAACCGAACGAGCCATCACGCATCCTCCTACGATATCTTGATCGTTGGAAATATTGTAATACATTTTGTTTGCCCGGGCAATCGCATCGGTTAGGGCGGTCGCGGAATAACAGACTCACTCCGCTTCAGGATGTTTCGCAGTTCCGCATTCCATCCCCTCTCTTTTCCTGGCTACCCGAAAAAAACACGCAGTTCTCGAGTTCCACTATCACGACTGCCGCCGGCGCGATGGCACCTTGGTCTCCATCCATGGCACCGGCAGGCCATTTTCATTGCGAGCCCGGGCGCCTAAACTAGGGCCAATGACTGTGGGAGGGGTCGAGACTCCCGTGAGTTAGGAAACCATTCCGCCCGGGAAATCCCAACGCCCTCCCGCCAAACTAAATCATTGAATTCCCTTCTTCTTCCCGGCAGCGATATCGGCTTTAAGCAGTTCGACTGGCTTTCTCGATCTGGGCATCCCGGCCCCTGGCAAAGTCGTCAGGAGTGTTGTCGACATAGACATCCGGCTTTACACCGAAATTTTCCATGTTTTCACCGCGGGCGGTCCAGACCCCGGACCCGGGGGTTCGAATAGCCGAACCATCGGCCAGGGTATAGGAGCCAGTGCCGATGACCGCTCCATAAGTCGGAACGCCTACCACCTTACCTAGCTTCAAATCCTTAAATCCCTGCGGAAACATTTCGGCATCCGAAGCCGACCGTTCGTTCTGCATTACCACCATCGGTCCGTAGAATGTTTCCAGCGGCCTCGGAACATCCATTCCCGCATCGCGCCCGCGGGTGTATTGGTACTTCTGACCAAGAAGGATGCCCAGCAACTCCTGGTCGATGCCGCCACCGCCGTTGAAGCGCTGATCGATGATCATGGCTTTCTTGGTCCGGTTCATCGCCAGATCGAGGGTAAACCTGCGCAGCGATGGCGCGTCCATCGCACGGATATGCAGGTAACCGATCTCCCCGTTACTCAGTTTCGCGACCATGGCGCGCCGATCCTCGACCCACCGGTTGTATTGGGCATCGGCGAAAGCAGAGTTGCTCATTGGCTCAACCGTCACTTCCCAGGCGCCTTCTTTTACCGGCTTGTCGTTCAGGAGGAAATGGAACTTGCGCCCTGGGGCGAGCGTGAGGAATTTCCAGTAGTTATCGGTGGCTTTCAATTCCTGATCATCGATCGACAGGATGAAGTCCCCCTTGCGGATTTTGAGGAATTCCCGATCGGCGGGACCACCCTTATATATAAATCCTACCCTGAAGAATCCGGAGGAATCGGACTCCAATTCGAAGCCGGGATACCGGGTCTGAACCTGAGACCGCTCCCCGCCGGCGCCGCCGCTCACGCCGGTATGGGAGGCATTCAATTCACCTATCATCATCATCATTACATTGTGCAGCTCTTCCTGGTCAGTCAGGCTGTCGAGCAGGGAGCCATACAAGGTGCGTGCCGCATTCCAATCGGCTCCGTGCATATTCGGGTCATAGAAACGGTTTTTCATGACCCGCCAGCCTTCTTCAAATACCTCCCGGCGAAGCGCTTTCTTATCAATCTCGGTATTGATCGTGAAAGTCACCTGTCTGGCCGTGGGAGTTGCTGTAGCCGCTGCGGCCGCGGCTCGGGGAAGCGGCACCGCTCCCCCGGCTCATGGCACCTCGAGCCGGAGAAGAATCGGATGCCGCGGGGGATGAACTGCCCGCGGCAACTGGGGCCGCATAGATGCCTCTGGCGGAGCGAAAGTATAAAGTGCGGCCGTCGCGGCTGAACACCATGCCACCACCGAGCTCCGCCAAATCCACCACCGCGCGGCGTGCCCGGGCCGCGGCCGGACGCCGTCACGCTCGGGGGAGCCGAGGGGACTCGCACGGCCGAACTCCCGTCCGCCACGTTGATCGTATATATGCCGACAGCCGGTTCCGCAGCTCCCTCCGTGCCGCCGGAACCTCCGAAACCGGAGGATGACGTGAACGCAATGACGCTCCCGGTGGGCGCTGCGGTGAGGCCGCCGATGACATCACCTGGAACTTCAAGCCGGCGCGCGCGCCGGGAAAGGCCGTCCCAGTCGATCCTGACTTCCACGGCGGCCGGCGCGGCGCCCCGCCGGGAGTGCCGCCGCGCGTCCCCTGGCCGCCCGCCGGCCGGGCCGCTGCTTCAGCCGCCAGTGCCTGGGCTTCGTTATCGATATCCTTGTTCAGCGGGATCTTTTTCCTGGGCCCGCAGCGGAAGCGCCATCAGCTGCATCTGCATCTGCGAACGGCCGCCGGTGGAAGCAATTCCGCCGCCCGTACCTGACGAAGTGGTATAGACGATGAACTTGCCGTCGGCAGTCCACACCGCGCTGCCCTCGCTGAAAGCCAGCGAATCCTCGCTGATATGGCGTTCCTCGCCTCCGGTGACGGGAACAATATAGACATGGCTCCGCAGGGTTGCGTCCTGACGGACGAAGGTGATCCATTTCCCGTCCGGGGAAAATGCGGGGGAACGCGGAGCCGAAAGGGTGCTCGGAAGTGATCACCGCCGTCTTGCCATCCGCCAGAGCAGTAGTAATAGATCTTCTTGTCGGTAGAGGCGAAAGCCAGTGCCTTCGAATCGGGCGACCAGACCACCTGTCCCTTGTCGGAATCCAGGTCGCTGATCTTCCGGGGGTTCTTCCCATCCTGGTCGACGAGGTAGACTTCCTGCCGGCCGGAGCGATCGGAGAGGAATGCGATGCTTTTCCCGTCGGGCGACCACTGCGGGGACTCGTTACGCGATGCCCCCTTGTCATTGGCTATCACCGTTATGTCCCCGCGATCTGTGGCGATGGTAAAGAGCTGGTTGCGCGAGGAAATCACCGCCCGCTTGCCTGATGGGGAGAGGTCGAAGCTGTCGGCCTCATTGGAGATTGTGGCGATCTCCACCTGGTTTTCCTTCTCGTCGGTAGCGATGTCGATTTTGACTTCGACGGTTTTCCCGGATGCCACATCCAGCTTCCAGAGGCCGAAATTCGCCTCGTAGACGATCACTTTACCGTCGCTTGAAATCGACGGGAAATTGAGGTTCCCGTCAGTATGCTTTGTCACCTGAACCGGCGTTCCGCCTTTGGCAGGAATCCGGTAGATATTCCGGACACTTTTCCTGACCTCCGGGCTTCCGGGCTTCAGGTTTTTTTCGTTGGGCAGCGGATCGCCCGCGAAGAAAATCTCGTCCTTCGGCCCCCACATCGGCCACATGCGGTGGTAGTTTTCTCCGCCCAGAATCTGACGGCTCGTTTTTGCCGTCAGATCGGCAATCCAGATATCGGCCGAATAACTCCCCCGGTAGTGTTTTCGCGACCAGACGGGAGGGTGGCGGTTGAAGACGAATTGTTTGCCGTCGGAGGAATAACTTCCCCACCATCCCCAATCAACCGGCAGTGCGATCTCGGGCCCGCCTTCGGCCGGGACTTGAAATAGCGTTGCCACCGAGGGAAAGACTCCGTTCCCGCGCGATGCGCGGAATACCAAATTTTTGGAGTCCGGCGACCATCCCATAACTTCTTCGTCAGCCGTATGGAAGGTAAGCCGGCGCGGCGCTCCCCCTGCCGCGGGCATGACGAAAACATCATAGTTGCCGAAGCGCGCGGAAGAATAGGCGATCCAGCGACCATCGGGGGAGAACCTCGGATTGACGTCGCGGGCGATATGATCGGTCAACCGCCGTGGATTCGTACCGTCTTAATTCACCACCCAGATATCGCCCAGGTAACTGAACGCTACCTTCCCTGAGTGATAATCCGGTGTTCTCGCCAGTCGGACCGGCGCAGCCTGAACTGCCACCGACGCAAAAACCAGGACCAGTGACGCCAACAACAAGCGTTTTTCTGTCATCGCTGCAACCTCTCTTAGAGCCCATGAGGAAATCGAGCCGCTGAACGCGAATCGGCGGGGCGCTCAATATTTATTTTTATAGGTCGGCCGGGGGCCGCTTGCTGAAAGTGCGAACAAAACGAATCGTCCAGCCCATCATGAAAATCATATAGGCAACCATCAGGAGCCAGGCTGAAGAAGGCAGGGCCGCATCCTTTTCCAGGTTCGCCGAGAAGGCCATCTGGAAAATGCATATCAGCAGGGCTGCGGTCGCGTTTCCCACGGTGCCCAAAAACTCCTCGATGGTCGCCGCCGTTTGCATCCGCCGTTCTGGAGCCAACCAATATTTTTTGTTCGGCAGGTTGATCATGGAATCCGGCAACAGGAAGAGAAGCCTCGGCGTAAGGATGAAGATAACCCATAATAAAACCACCACCAAAGCATAGATGGCTACGAATCCCTTCGGGTGGGTCCAGCCGTTTGGCTTTCCGGAGGCATCGAAATGGGATGCCATTCTCTCCGGCATCAAAGGATAAAAGTGCAAAGTCTGCAGGATTGCGGCAAGTATCAGGAAGATGAAAATCAGGCGTTGTTGTCGCATATCGCTCTCAGGCGAGACTGGCTCCGGGATTCATTCTAGCAGAACATCGAGGAACAGGCATCGGTCCTGATCGACTTGATTTCGCCCACTTTAGCAAATACAGTGTTAGGCAACATTCACTATTTTTGAGGTGATCTTGGTTACGTGTCCGGCATGCAGCTCGCTCAACCACGAAGGAGCTGCAGGGTGTCAGAAGTGCGGCTTCTCGCTTGCTCCGAGCGGCGATGAAACGGTCGGTGTTGCCCGAGGCGGATATAGCTTTCCCGCGCCGGAGCCAAAGCCGCCTGAAGAATCTGCGCCGGAAACTTCCATGCCGCGGATGAAAACGGTGGGTGTCGCCACGGGCTGGTCTGTGCCTCAGTCCGCCGATCCTGCCGTAATCTACAGGACGCTGCAACCTGGATCGATTCTCGCCGGCCGCTATGAAATAATCCAGATGCTGGGCAAAGGCGGTATGGGTGCCGTGTTCAAAGCCAGGGACCTGGAACTCGACAGGCTCGTGGCCCTGAAAGTGATCCGCCCGGAACTGGCCGAGGATCCCGAAGTCCTGATGCGATTCAAGCAGGAACTGATCCTGGCCCGCAAAATCACCCACAAAAACGTCATCCGGATTTTCGACCTCGGGCAGGCAGAGGGAATCAAGTTCATCACCATGGAGTACGTCGAAGGACAGGACCTTCGGCAGATCCTCACCGCCCGTGGGAAACTGGCGCCCGGCGAAGCTATTCCGATCATCCAGCAGATCTGCCAGGCATTGGATGCCGCGCATTCCGAGGGAGTGATCCACCGCGACCTGAAACCTCAAAACATCATGCTCGACGCGCAGGGGAAGGTCTTCGTGATGGATTTCGGCATCGCGCGCTCGCTCGAAGCACCTTCCGCCACGCAAACAGGCACCCTGCTGGGCACCCCGGAATACATGTCCCCTGAGCAGGCCAAGGCGGAGCCGATCGACACGCGGTCCGATCTCTTTACGCTGGGAATCATCTTCTATGAGTTGATCACAGGCCGATCGCCTTACAAGGCCGATACGGCGATGGGAACCCTGCTCAAAAGGATTCAGGAACGTGCCATTCCCCCGATGGAGGTAGATCAATCCATCCCACCATCGCTCAGCGGCGTCGTGGTTAAATGCCTTTGTGTGGACCGGGAACAGCGCTATCAGAAGGCGTCGGAGATCCTCCATGACCTGGAAACCGGGAAGAGCCCTGCCCTGCCGCCACCGGAAATCGCTAAACCCGAACCAATAAAGAAGCGAGGGCTTTTGCAATGGATTGTGGCGGGGGCGGGAGTTTTGATCATTGCCGTCCTGGGATTTTTTTTGCTGCAATCCAGGAACAAAAGCGAGGTTCCATCCAATAAGGTGGTCACGCTTCTGATCGCGGATTTTGAGAATGGGACATCCGATGCCATCTTCGATGGAACACTGGAGTCAAGCCTTTCCCTCGCGCTTGAAGGTGCGTCGTTCATCTCCTCTTACCGCCGCGGGGATGCGCGAAAGATCGCGGCCCAATTGCGCCCCGGCAGCGATCGCATGGATGAAACCCTGGCACGCCTGGTAGCGGTGCGCGAAGGGGTCAACGTGGTCGTATCGGGTTCCATAGGACGTAAGGGAGATGCCTACAGCGTGGCGGTGAAAGCAGTGGACGCCGCCAACGGCAAAGTAATCGTTGCCAGGGAGGACAGCGCGAAGAACAAGGTCGAGGTGCTTTCATTGGTCGCGAAGCTGGCCGTACCCGTGCGGAAGTCCCTGGGTGATTCGACGCCGGAATCGGCGCAGACAGCCTCCATCGAAACCTACAGCGCAGGCAGCCTGGAAGCGGCCCATGAGTATGCCCAGGCGCAGGAATTTCAGTGGGCCGGAAAAACCGAACAGGCGGCGGCCAGCTACAAGAAAGCTGTCGAGTTGGATCAAAACATGGGAAGAGCCTTTGCCGGATTGGCCGCGGTCAACGCCAACCTGGGCCGGCGGCAGGATTCGGAAAAATATTACAAAGATGCCATGGCCCGGATCGACCGGATGTCGGAGCGCGAAAAGTATCGCACCCTGGGGGGCTACTACCTGTCCGTTCGCAATCCGGAGAAAGCCATCGAACAGCTGACCGAGATGGTCCAAAAATACCCGGCCGATTCTGCGGGGTTTTCCAACCTCGCTTACGCCTATTCTTTGCGCCGAAACCTGACCAAGGCGCTCGAATACGGACGGAAGGCCGTGGAGATTTATCCCAAAAACCTCATCCAGCATAACAACGTGGCAATCTACGCCTTGTACGCCGGCGATTTCGAAACGGCAATAAAGGAAGCAAAATCGGTGCTGGAGTCGAATCCCGGATTCCTGAAGGCCCACGTGGTCACAGCCCTGTCGGAACTCTCGATGGGCCACCCGGACCAGGCGGTCGAGCAATACAAAAAGCTGGAACAGATCAGCGATCTGGGGGCATCTTTTGCCGCTATCGGCCTGGCAGATTTGGCGATGTACGAAGGGCGGAGCAAGGACGCTGTGGAAATCCTGGAGAAGCGAATCAATGCTGAAACGGCTGCAAAATCAGGCACCCTGACCTCCTCCAAGCTGGCAGCCCTGGCTACAGCCCGGCGTCTGTCGGGAAAGCTGCCGCAATCCCTGGCCGATGCGGAAAAGGTGCTCAGTCTCGATAAGTCGGAAACCATCGCTTATCAAACGGCGCATTTTTACGTGGAAGCCGGGCAGGAGGCAAAAGCCGCAGCCATAGCCGCATCTCTGGGAGGGCAGCTATTGCCCGAGCCGCGCGCTTATGGCGGCATCATCGAGGGCGAGATCCTTCTGAAAAAGGGGAACGCCGGTGAGGCTGCCAGGCGCTTCCTGGATGCGCAGAAGCTGGTGGATACCTGGATCGGCAGGTTTTTCCTGGGCCTGGCCTACATGGAACTCGGTCAGTTCCCGGAAGCCCATACTGAACTGGAACTGTGCCTTAAACGCCGGGGAGAGGCGACGGCAATTTTCCTGGACGAAGTCCCAAGCTGCCGGTTCTTTCCACCGCTCTTCTACTACCTGGGGAAAGTGCACGACGGGATGAAAAGCACCGAGGCTGCGGATTCCTACAAATCATTCCTGGCAATAAAACAACGCGCCACCGATTCCGATTCCATGATCACAGACGCCCGGCGATTGCTCGCCGGGCGTTGATCCAGACCATTTCTTCACTACTGAAGCTTGATCAGCGTGGATTTCACCGAACCATCGGCGAGCTTCAAGACAAGGTTGTAGCAGCTTCCCTTCGGCTGGTAGGTTGTATCCCAATTGAACACGTACTGGTTGTTGTTGGTGTCATACCGCAGAACCGTTGAGCCCGTAGCGCTCGGCGACAGCGGAATTGCCTGGGAGGCATTGCCCGGGACCAGCGAACAGGTAGCATTGGGCTCGGCTGTTAATATGGAGCTTGCCAGCTGATTGGTGATGAAATTGCCCGAGGCGTCTTTCAGCTGCCACTTGATCGGAACGGCTTGTCCCTGATTGATCGGCGCCGGCGTTGCTCGGCGATTGATAAGTTCCTGCTGCGGTCAGCGGCCCCATGAAATCCTGTGAAATTGAAGGGCGGAGAGACAACCAGGGCTGCGGTCCCCGAACTCCCGATGAAATTCCCATCCCCTGAATAGGTTGCCGTCAGTGTGATCGCCCCCGCGGCTGATGAAGATAAGCTGCAGCTTCCCGCAGATACTGCCGCAGTGCAAGATCCGGACCCGCTGGATGCAGTTACCGTGACTGACCCCGTGGGAGAGCCCGCCCCGGGTGCAACTGGTGCGACCGAAAAACTCACAACCGCAGGCTGTCCGATAAACATCGGGTTGGGTTGAATGGAAATGACGGTCGTGGCGGTGTTCGCCTTCTGGATGGTGAACTGGCTGTAGCACTGCCCACATAGTTCGGATTCGTGATATGTTGCGGTCACCGAGTAAGTGCCCGGGAACACAGGTGCCGTGCCCGTAGCCGGGTAAGCCACCGAAAAGGAAAGACCGGCGGGTGAAGTATTGAACTGCGCCGCCTGTGGCGCCGCGTTATAGGTCACGACCGGATTTGAAAGCGTCAGAGTTGCGCTCGCAGGGTCTATGGTCACCGAAAGCGTCACATTCGGAGCGGGATTCCAGTTGGTGTCGCCGGCCTGCGAAGCTGTAACTGCGCACTGCGTATTGGCATTGCCGGTAACCGTCACCGTATTGCCTGTAACCGAACAGCCTTCCGAACCGGCGAAAGTGACCGGAAGAGTCGAGGTGGCACTGCCACTGATCTGGAAAGAGGAACCGAAGATTGCGGCACCGGGCTGAAAACGAAATCTTCTGGTTTGCCCTGACGACGGTAACGGTGGGCGAGTTGACAGATACGGCAGCGTAGTTCGTGTTCCCTCCTTGCGACGCCGTGATGATGCAGGTGCCCGGCGCGGCAGCCGTGATTGTGAGATTCGATACGGTGCATGCCGGACTGCTGGAACTGAGCGAGATCGGCAGGCCCGCGCTGGTGGTTGCGTTTGCTCATTGTGAAACGGGATCCGTAAGCCATCGACGCGGGCAAACCATCAAATACCCCGCTTATGGTTTGAGCTGCCTTGTTGATGTGCAGAGTCACCACCTGGACATCATGCTCAGCCGGGATGGGCGGCACCTGGGCGGAATTGCCTGCGTCATCGGCCCTTAATGTAAATATGAAGTCGCCTGCCGTCGTTGGCGTACCCGTCAGCGCGCTACCCTGTATCGCTACACCAGGCGGCAGACTGCCGGAAACCACGCTCCATACGGGGCTGCCCGATCCTCCAACCGTAGCCAAGGCTTGGGTGTAGGGCGTGTTGTAGATGCCCTCTGCAAGAGCGAGCGTGGTGATGATCAAAGCCAGGGGGCGGTTGGCTTTCTGGTTGCCCAGACTGACTTTGAGAGACTGGAAATAGCTCCGCGCGGTCGGTCCATCCACTCCGACCATCCGGAGCGTGACCTTGCCCATTTCTCGGGGCGCCAGAGCAAGGGTGGCATTCGTGGCGCTGCCGTCGACAGCATCCGCTCCCTTGACCGTCAGCGCGCTCGGGTCAATGCCGATCACGGGGAATGGGAATACTTGCTGCCAGCACGTTCTGCACCCCGGTTTTGAGACTGCAATCGTTGGGCAGGGCGACCGGCGATGTGGCTACCTTGTGAATTATCAATTGGAGTTTGGCGCCGGTGGGAAGCTGCGCATACTTAGACAATAGCTTGAGATGGTAGGCTGTGGCTGTGTTCCCGACATTTGTCACGGTCCACGTGGCATCCGTGATCGAGCTGTTGACGATGTCGGCATTCACGATGTCGGCGTTGACGATGTCCGCGTTGACAATGTCGGCATTGACAATGTCCGCGTTCACGATGTCGGCGTTGACGATATCGGCGTTGACGATGTCCGCGTTGACAATGTCGGCATTGACAATGTCCGCGTTCACGATATCGGCGTTGACGATGTCCGCATTCACGATGTCGGCATTTTTGAGGGTGCGGGTGTTGATAAAGGCATCGCTGATATCCGCATTGTAAACCTCGAGGGTCTGAACGGTCTGGGAGATTGAGATAGCCGGGCAGCTGATCAGGGTTCAGCAACGTCGGGTTGGTTGAATCGGGACCAATGACCGCCGAACCAGTGAGGGCGGGCGTGCCTGTGGTTTGAGCCGTGAATGTAAAGTTGGTGAAGGATGTTCCCGCCGCCACCCAGAGTGTACGCGCAATCGTGGACCGGGCAGGTATGTTCGCAGAAAGAGTATTTTGTCCTGTCTGGTCAGCCAGGAACGAGGGATTTTACTCCCCGAAGCAGCCGTGGCTGTCATGTTGACGGTTTGAAGGGCGTCAGTATTGTTCTGGACGAAAACGACGTAACCTCGCTGGATATTGGATGGCTTGGTGTTTCCCAAGCTTCCAACCACAATACCCTGCGCGATGGCAGCCGCATAAACATTCTGGTTGCGCATGCCGGTTTGGCCGGGATCGGCCGTATTGGCGGCACACGTGGGCTGAGGTTGCGTTGGGTCAAAAAGGCTGTTGGCGGTGTAGTTGTAGGCGAATGCAGATCCCGGAACCTTGTAGTTGGCCCAGTTGCCGTCGAGTGGAGGCCGCACGTCGCGGTTGTCCGTCCAGACGGCGTAGAATAGGGGCGCCTGGCTGGTGTTATAGACCCACACGCCGCTGCTGTTCTTAACGAACTGCACCGCAGGAGCGATGTCAATATAATCTCCCAGGAACGGCAGGGTTCCCCGCTTGAACATGGGGAAATTAACGGGATTGAACTGCAGCTGTTCAATCGGGCCGTCTTTGGTCCTCCTGCCGATGGTGTAGCGGGATACCTTGGCGGAAAGCTCGAAGGCAGGAGAGGATCCGAGGACCGGTTCCGCCGCCTGTGACACCCGGACATCAGCCGTGTGCCGTCTATGCAATCCTGAATCCGAGATCGTGGAGGCAAAAACCTGACTTTTAGAATCACAGCCGGTGGTTCCGGCCGGGCAGGAATCGTAAGTCGCTACCCTCGTTTCTGAAAGCCGCCCTCCCGGCAATTCCGTATAGGTCCCGTAGGTGTGATCATCCCGCATGTCATACCAGCTCATCATGAGCCTGCCGCCGGCATAAGCCAAAGCCGGCATAAATTGATGCCCGCGACCGCTGTGATTATCGACGGCAGTTCGAGTGGACCACGTTTTGGTGTCCGCAGTTGAAGTCACGATGATGCGGGCATCTCCACCAGGTCCTGTCCCGTTTTGGGACCAGGCCACGTGGAGGGTGCCTTTGCCGTCCACAACCGCGGCAGGGAAAGCTCTCGTTCGAAAAGTGAAGTAATCGTCATCCTGATCGAAGGGGGTGATGGTTGCGATGGTCGCGGCTTTTGTGAAGGTCTTCCCTCCGTCCGTCGACTTCGCCAAAAGCATCGCATTTGGCTGGTTGGCCGAAGCATTCTGTATCATGCGCCAGACCACATAAACCGCCCCGTTGTTGGGGTCAATTGCCACTGTTGTGGCCTGATTTATCGCATAGCTTTCACTCAGCTTTTGCGGCGCGGTCCAGGTCTGCCCACCGTCCAGGGATCGCGTAAGCATTACCTGCGAATGCGGATTGTTGACATCGCTGCCCACAAAACGGCTGTAGGCGAAATACACAGTTCCCACCGTGAATGAACCGCCGCCTGAATCCTGCTGAATGGTGACCGTCTTGGCTCCGGCTCTGGGGATATCAACCCCCAAGCCGGGCTTGTCGAGGAACTGGCCTGATGTTCCCGTATCCACCGTCTTCAGGCTGACAAACTTGATCGGGTTGCCGTTTTCCTTGTCGTTGTTATCAATGTAGGTCGCGACAAAGACCACACTCGGAGCGTTGGTTCCCCGGCTGAAGACAATTCCGCTAACAAAAAACAAGCCGTTTACTCCGGCCCGTACGATTGGGTCGGCCGCTGCCTGCAGCCCTTTGATGGCAGGCGCGCCGTCACACTGTGGAATATTGTAGGGACAACCGGGAAGAAGCGTGCTCGTCCATGATTTCCCCCCATTTAACGAGGTATATATGCCTATCCAGGCGTCACCCGTTTTCTTCAGCGCCCAGGACTCTGGGATATCTACGGAGCGATAGTCGTTGGCGACTGCCATGAGGTGCAAGGGGTTACGCGAGGAAGCAGCCGCTGCGGTTTCATTCTGCCTTTGAAGGAAGGGGTCCCCGCCGGCCAGCCGGTATCGGAGAGGAGGTTGACATTCGCACCCGGAACCACAGTGCTTTGGCTCTGCTGCGCCGATCAACGGTAGAGTAACTGCAATAGCAGCAACAAGTAAAGCAAGCAGAGCCGCAAACGGGCCGAGTGAAACCATTGTTGTTCTCCTGTTGGGTGAATACGAGCCGCCAATAAGCACCGCCATACGCACGGGACTCGCATCGATTGTGATAGGCTGCGTGACTCCAGACCGCGCCGCAATTTGTGCCACCCCAATAATAGGCTCAGGGACTTCTATATGCAAATGAAATCTATTTTCATATAATCCATAATATATTGTAAATAGATATATTTGATAATATGGTTGTGGATGTGGAGGTCGAGATTATGCGGGTATGATCCAGTACCGTTGTACGCAGGAAATCAAGTGGCAGGCAGAGAGGCGAATCGGATCCATCTGCGCTGGACCCGAATTCGATTGAATTTCGGTCGAGTTGCCTCTATTTTTCCAGAATCAGGAGCATCATTTTCTGTTCTGCAACCAGGGAGGTAAAAGATGGATAAACCCAATCGTCGGGAATTCCTTTTGGTTTCTACAGCAGCCGCCCTTCATGCGACGGCCATTGGCAGTCGTGCGGCGAATGCACCCAAACCCATGCGTCTGGGTGTTTTCGTCGGTATGCAGAAGGATCCGGCAGCCGCAATCTCGAAGGTTCATGAGCTGGGATTTCCGACTTGCCAGGTTTCAGCCCAGGATTTCAGCCCCGAAATGGCTCAGAAGTTAAAAGACGCCGCGGCTGAGAAAAGCATAGAGATCACCGCCATAAGTTCATTGGGGCCAGGCAAGCATGTTTGGGATTTTTACCAGGGCCCGCTCACCATCGGCCTGGTTCCTGCGACCACACGCCGGGTTCGCGTCGACTCCCTGAAGAAAGCCTCTGATTTTGCCAAGCTTTGCGGCGTTGACGCGCTGCACTCACATGCCGGATTCATTCCAGAAAACCCGAATGACCCGCTATTTAAGGAGACCGTCGAGGCGCTTCGCGAAGTGGTCCAACACTGCAAGGGGAACGGGCAGATTTTTCTATACGAAACGGGTCAGGAGTCACCGGTCACGCTTTTGCGAACCATCACCGAGGTGGGGCTGGACAATCAGTTTGTCTGTCTCGACACCGCCAATTTAATACTCTACGGCAAGGGAAATCCGCTGGATGCCCTGGATGTGATCGGCAAACTGGTTCGGGCTATCCATGCGAAAGACGGGCTCTTCCCGACCGATCCCAGAAGCCTGGGGCAGGAAGTTCCGATCGGCAAGGGAAAGGTCGATTTCCCCCGGTTGATCGATCGCCTCAAGCAGCTTGGATACAAAGATGCGATGACCATCGAAAGAGAAATATCGGGCGCGAAGCAGGCGGAAGATCTCCGTCGTTCTAAAGCCTACCTCGAAAAGCTGATCGGGTGACGCTACGGCTGCTTTGTCAGTAGCACTTAATTTTCCCAGGGGGACGAGATGACGATCCGAGCAGTGAGGCAAATTACCGAATCGCAACCCACGGTCGAAGGTGCCGGTGTGCGGCTGAGGCGGGCATTTGGCTTCGGGAAGACTACCGATTTCGACCCATTCCTGCTTTTGGATGATTTCCGCAACGACGTCCCTTCGGATTATGCTGCCGGCTTCCCCTGGCACCCGCACCGGGGAATCGAGACTATCACCTATGTGCTCGCCGGCACCGTCGAGCATCGTGACAGCCTCGGCAATCACGGCACCCTCGGCGCCGGCGACGTTCAATGGATGACGGCGGGCAGCGGGATCATGCACCAGGAAATGCCTCAGGGGGATGCCGAAGGCCGGATGCACGGGTTTCAGCTTTGGGCCAACTTGCCGGCTTCTCTGAAGTTGACCACTCCGCGCTACCAGGACATTGCAGCATCCGACATACCCGAAGTAGTGGACGAAGATGGAGCTACGATCCGGGTGATCTGCGGGCAGTTCCGGGACTGCAGGGGGCCCGTGGAAGGCGTCGCAGCAAACCCGGCCTACCTCGATGTTTCGGTGCCGCCGGGCAAGGCAAAACGCCTGGCGGTGGAGTCATTCCGAAATGCCTTTGCCTACGTGTTCGCGGGATCGGGAGATTTTGCCGATCCGGACCCGCATTCCGAACCTCCCCAAGGAACCGGAACCATGAATCGTTCCGGGAGCCCGGCGCGGAACCGGTCGCTGGTCCTGTTCGATCGCGGAGATGAAGTGGCCGTTCAGGCCGGCCCCGAAGGCGTGCGGTTCCTGCTCGTCTCGGGAATGCCCCTCCGGGAACCGGTAGCCTGGCATGGTCCGATTGTCATGAACACCGAGGAGCAGCTGCGGCAGGCCTTAGAGGAGCTTCGAGCCGGTACCTTTGTCCGCCATAGATAACAGCAAAATGAGCAGCGACCCGCACGATTTCCCGTGCGAACCGGTCAAAACGGTGAAATGGGAGCCGGAAAATCGTGCGGGTTGCTGCTTTTGTCATTTGCCATCGATGCGGCGGCCGGTATCGCGATCAAACACGCCGTTGCGCAGGAAGTCATCCGAGGACCAGGGTGGTGCCCCGCCCCCGAGATATTTCTGAAACCACTCGAGATGCGCCGTGTAATAGAGCGCCATTTCATACCAGCTTGGCCAATGTCCTGCGTTGCTGAAGACAATCAGTCTTGAAGGAACACCCATCCTCTGCAGATCCGTGAAAAGTTCCAGAGACTGTGTGTAGGGAACACGGTAATCTCTTTCCCCGGTAATCACCAGGCAAGGAGTCTTGAAATTTTTAACGAATCTGTTCGGAGACCATTTTTCGTAGAGCTCGGAATCCCAGGGGGTTCCTTTCAGCTCCCATTCAGGGAACCAGAGTTCCTCAGTGGCTCCGTGCATGGCGGTAAGATTGTAGACCCCCATCATCGATGCGATGGCCTTGAACCGGTTGGTGTGCCCCTCAAACCAGTTCATCATGTATCCGCCATAGGACCAGCCCATCGCACCGATTCTGGCCGGATCGACGTAGGGTAGCTTTTCGAGCGCATCCGTGACCTTCATCAAATCGTCGTAAACCAGGCCTCCCCAATCGCCCGAAATTTGCGCCGTGAAATCCTGTCCATAGCCTGTCGAACCGTGAGGATTGGGAAAAGCAACGACATATCCGGCACCAGGATATACCTGCCAGTCGCCGCGGAAACTGTCGGTCCACTGCATCTGCGGTCCGCCGTGCACATTCAGAATCAGAGGATATTTCCGGCTTGGATCAAATCCATGGGGCTTGACGATAAAAACCTGGGTCCTGGCGCCGCCGGCTCCCTCCACCCAAATGGATTCGGCAGGCCGGATGTCGACTTCTTTTTCCAGCTCCTCATTGAAACGGCTGAGACGGGAGGGATTGCCAGCTTTTCCCTCGATGAAGTTGGCACGATAGATTTCCGCCGGCTCTCCGGTGGAACGCCGGATGTATACAATCCCGCTTCCATCCGGCAAGATGGCGAACTGATCGACGGTTTTGTCTGTGAGTAGCGGAGTGATGCCCGCTGTTCCAAGGTCGATCCTGTAAATCGGGGTCTGGCCTTCGGATTGTCCGGCAAAGTAGATCGATCGGGAATCCTTCGACCATTCGAAATCACCCACCCAATTGCGGAACGTTTCTGTCAGGACCTTTGAAGTCCCGTTCCCGACATCATAGATCGCCAGCCGGAAAAGATCGGCTTCATACCCGGGCTGTTTTTGCATCCGGTAGGCGATATATTTGCCGTCAGGGGAATATTTGGGGCTGGCGTCGAAGGCCGGGTTCGAGGAAGTAATGTTCTTCGGCTTCAAAGCCGGCTCCTGCAAAGACAGCAGCAGGAGGTCGTTATTGGTTGAGGTGGCGGGAACCTTGTCGGGATTGAAAACATAGACCAGGCTCGATCCGTCGGGTGAAAAATCGTATTGCACCGGCCCTCCGATTTGGAAAGGGGGCGCATCTGCATCCCCGGGTGTCAGATCCCGGACCTTGCCGTCATCTGCGGAGACAAGGAAGATATGGGTCCTGGTGCCGTCTTTCCATGAAGTCCAGTGCCGATAGAGCAACGCGTCGGCGATATGGGCTTTCAGTGGGCCTTTCGTCCATCGTTCGGAAATCTTCTTATTGCAGCCATCATCCGCACCGCACTCGGGGTAAACGTCGGTGGCAAAAGCAATGAATTTACTGTCGGGGGACCAAACCGGATCGGCGATTCCGGTTGAGATATGGGTGAGTTGCTTTGCTTCGCCCCCCGCAACCGGCAGAAGGTACAGATTTGAATCGCCGTCGCGGGAACTGACAAAAGCAATCCACTTGCCGTCCGGGGAAAACGCGGGGCTGCTTTCGCCTTTTTCACCGGCAGTCAATTGCCGCAGGTTTTTTCCGTCGGTATCCATGCGCCAGATGTGACCGGACCGTCTGTTTCGCCCGAGGTCGGATTTCAATAGCACGAACGCAGCGGACCGGCCGTCCGGCGACAATTTGAGTCCGGATACCGCCTGGACTCGGTAAAGATCCTCAAGCTGAAAGGCGCGCTTTTCGGCAGCCGGAGAAGATCGAGGCATCAGCAATAAAAGCAATATCGGTATTTTCTGAACGATGTTCACGTTAGCCCTCCTGACGCCCATATGAATATCACGGCGCAACCGGCGATTCATCCTCTTCAGTGACGCTCTAGAAGCTTGAAATGTTCGAGAGATTGAACCGCGAAGACCATAACAATTTATAAACAATACCTTTGCGGTCATGGAGGTCTTAGCGGTTCGATTGCCTGTTCGGATCAATGAATCAGAACAGGTTATTGTATCGGGACCAGAAGTCGTCAATGAGTTTCCAATAAGAATCGACTGCCCGGTTGGCAATATCGATGCAATAGCGGGTAAGATACTCTTCGGCCTTTGCCGGGTCTGTTTTGAACAGGCGTAGAGCTTCTTCCTCCGTTTCCTTCTGCTTCGCAAAGGCATTATCCTCGATCGGCTGCCAGACTTTCCTGGCATCTTCTTTCATGCCCTGGTAGCGGATATAGGCCAGCTTGGTAGCCATGCGGAAGGCCCACCAAGCGCAGTCGCGACGGAATTTCGCGCGCCCGTCCACCATGAAGGAATCTGGCATCCGGCTGATCCCGATATAAAAAGGGATATGAGGAGTCGTCGCCGGATTGTCGTACCCGAGCCAGACCAAACCTCCAATCGGATCGGGCAGCCATGACCGCGATTGCGTGATCTGTAGATAGGTGGCGGTCGGGGAGGCCACCATGCGCTCGCGCTGGATGTGGAGCAATTTCAACAAATCGCTGCTCATAAAAGGATTTGCGACCGGACTTTTGGTCGCCGAGCCCTTTTCATCCACCACCATCAGGGATCGTGTCATGTCGAAGGGTGTACCCTCGTAGGTGTCCCTGAAAATGGAAAGCAGGTCCTGGACCGATAGCTTTTTTTCGGGCTTTACCGAAAGAGGAAAATTCTCGGCATTGGGATCCAGTTTGAGCGACGGAGCCAACAGGCTCAATACCCGCCATTCGCGCCGGCGGCAGTAGAGGCTGGTCCGGTCAGCATAGGCGTAGCAGAACTCAAAAGGCTGGCCGCTCTTCGGATCCCACCATCCTTTTTCCTGTGCCAGGGACAGGACGTTTTCAGAAGCCAGGAAGTGTTCCCTGTCCGACAGGTTGATCTGCCTGATACGATGCGCATTGGCTGATACCCCGACCTCGTCGTCGGGAATCCGCACTGCCGCCCAGACCGCCCCCACCTTCCCTTTTCCCGGCCCGAGAATCTCGAAGTGCCAGACCTCCCTGGGATCTGCGAAGGTAAAACATTCTCCCCAGTCGTTATAGCCGTGCTTTTTAGTAAGGCTGTCGGCCACCGCGATGGCTTCACGGGCGGTTTTAGCGCGTTCGAGAATAAATCGGTACAACTCCGGTGCGTCGATCAGGCCGGCCTCGCTGCGCAGTTCGCCTTTGCCGCCGGTCGTAGTCTCGCCGATCGCAAGCTGATGCTCATTCATGATGGGATAGGCAGCGTTCAGGTACTTGTAGGTCTCGCCTACCTGGGGAATTTTCCCTGCCTCCACCCGGTCAGGGTCATCGGGGCCTTTCGATTCTTTGGGCTCGAGCCAGACTGCCGTCTCTGTCCCCTTCTGGTGCTTCCGGTGCTGAACGATGTTCATCCAGGTCCTGTCGGTATTGCTGTCGCAGGAATGAGACGTCATGGTCGACCCATCGACCGATGCCAGACGACCGACCAGGATGCTGGTGCAGCTTTCCGTGGTGGGTTCAGCAAGCCGTGCAGGGAAGGAGATTGACGTCGAGATTATTACTGCCAGGAAGGCAAGCAGCAACGCGGCGCAACTTGACCTCCCTCGGGAGACATAGGCCGATTTGGTCATGGAAATCTCCTGAATGAGTCTGCTGCCGGATTTGGAAATTTCTCCGCTAAGCCGAGACGGTCTGCCGATCACCCGGCGACGGTCAGAGGCCGGACTTGCTCGATGCCGGAGGCACGCAGCCTGCAGAAATAAATGCCCGAAGGCACCCGCCGGGTGTCCCATGCCGCCATGTGTGCACCGCGCCCGATCCTGTCCCTGGCCAGGACCGCAACTCGGTCACCAAAGGCGTTAAAAACCTCCAGGGACGCGACCCCATCGGCCGGCACACGATATTCGAAGATTAACGAGGAATCGCCCGAACCCGACCGGCTTTGTCCTAACACCTCAAAACCGGGCCGGGGGCCACCCGCGATGGCAGGAGAAACGGGTTCCGGAGCATAGGCAAAGGGTTCATTGCACATATGAAAACGAGGCTCGCCTGCTATTTGCAGGTAGGGAGTCTGGAGAGGGGTCCGAGTCAGACTTTCCAGCGGCGAAAGCTTCGGCCCGTCGTCTTCCCATAGGTAAACCGGAATATTCCGGGGGTTCAGGGCCGTAGAGATCCCACGTTCCCGCGCGATGTGAAACAGCCCGAAGTTGCCCGGCTCGTGCCCCCCCAACCAATGGCCGATAATATCGACCCGGAATGCATCTTTCCCGAAAACAAGCATGTTGGTCATGAAGATTTCGGGGAGTCCATCGGCGCCCGGTCCCCCGTCGAAGCCATCGCCGTTCTGGGAATAAATCCCTTCAATGACATTCAAACCGATGCTCGGCCGGATGAGTGAATAGTGATCCAGTGTCCGCTGAATCCACATTTCCATCCATAGTCCCTTTTCCGTGTTCCAGCGCGGGAGGCCACCGCGCAGATGTTTTTCAAAAATATCCTCGACATGCTTTTGCGCATCGGGCTGGAAATCATTCGCGATCACTTGCTGGATCCCACCGCAGAACCGGATGTACGGGGGGGCATTGGTGCCCTGAAGGTTCTTGGTGCAGAGGGTCAGTCCCATGGAATGAGTCTTCATCTTCGCGATGTTAATCAAGTAGCTGTCGGGATAATTGAAGGGACCGAGGTATTTGGTCCGCCGGAAGACCACGCCCTCCGGGCATTCCTTCGTGGTCGGGGTTCTCGAATCGTCATCCTCATAGTGGACCTGGTGGCGTCCGGCCAACTCGATGAAGCCGGTTCCAGGCTGCTTCACCGATAATCCCTCCCGCAGATAGATGTTCTCAGCGGGTACGGTCGCTTTCTTCAACCCCTCAACGAATCCCTCTACGACATAGGGGTCGGTGACGATCGCGTGCGTGAGGCCTGAGCCCTTGGCCGAGGTCAGGTTCGGCTTGATGGCGAATTTGCCGGTGAGGGGATTGCCGGGCCCGGCTGAAGCCGTGAAAATGCGCTGGGCGAGAGCCAGCGTCTCCTGTCTTTTCGCCTCCGAATCGCCCTTGGCGGGGACACGAGTCTTACGGATAAATACCGCCTCGGGATGAGCTTCAATGAAAGGATGCAATCTGAAATAGGAAAGCCCCATCGCTTCGCGGGCGAATATGGAAACAGCAGGGGTGGCAATCGACGCAACGCCGCAGCCGGCCACGCTCTTCAGGAAGTTTCTTCGATTCACTTTCGATCTCCAGGCTAAAGATGCTGCCTCGGGAAGCCCGCAGGCAGACGGTCTCCGCAAATACTCGCAACCGCATCCGAACGTGATAATTTTCTGATATTTGAGCTCTGATCGGTGCGACAATTACCTATGATTGTAAGACAGCCCCTGAGGAAAGGGAACGGAGAAAATTCGCAAGTTCTAATTGTAAGGAGATCCAAATGCACTTCATGCGGCGAACTCTGATATTCATCGCTCTTATCGGCCTGATCTGCGGCCAGATATCGTCACAGCAACCCCCGGTGAAGAAGTTTCTCACCAGTGATGGATCCAGGCCTTCCGGGCTTTTTGCACCCGGAGTGGCAGTAGGAAAAACCGTCTACATCGCCGGCAAAGGGGATTATAAGCCGAACGAGGAATTCGCCAATAAGGTGCGAAACTGCCTGGCTGAAGTAGAGAAAACTCTGAAGGTAGGCGGACTTGACCTGAGCCACGTCGTGGCGGCTCAATGTTACCTCGAGGATCCGCAAAACTATGCCAAATTCAATGAAATCTACGGCGAGTATTTTCCTCAGAGACCTCCTGCCCGCACCACCCTTGGCGTTCCCAATGTGCCTGGCGACTCGCGAGTGGAGATCACGGCGGTCGCTTATTCCGATAAATCGGAAATCAAGCAGATCGGCACACCGCCGGGCGGGCGTCCTTACAGCCCGGGAATAATGGCAGGAACCACGCTCTATGTCTCAGGAAAGGGCGATCAGCTCCCCGATGGAAGCCATCCGGCAACCTTTGAGGAGCAGGTTCGGCAGACGCTGCGGAATGTGGAGTCGACGCTCAAAGCCGCGGGTCTCGATTTCCGCCACGTGGTGTTCAGCAATGTTTTTATAGATAAGTATGAGAATTACGCGGCGGTGAACAAGGTTTACAGCGAATTCTTCGATTATGGCAACGAACCGGCGCGTGCGACCGTTTTCGTCGACTGGATTCCCGGCGACTCCCACGTGGAGATCACATGCACCGCAACCGCGGACCTGGCCGGCCGGAAGGCGGTTCGTCCCCCCTCCATGAAATACGGGTACGACGAAAGGGCCATGTCAGCCAGCCCCGCAGTCTGGGCGGGAGATACCCTTTACATCTCGGGGCTCTACGGCATGGATCCGGCCACCGGATCGGTGGATTCAGATCTGCAGAAGCAGGTGCGCCGCATGGCCGAGGGACACATCGACATCCTCTCGGCAGCGGGATTAAAGCTGGAGGATATCGTGTCGGGCCACGTTTACCTGCGGGATATCAACGACTACGCCCCCTTCAATGAGATCTACAAAGAGTATTTCTCGAAGGGGCCGGGCGTCCGTACCTGTTTGATGCCGAACACCGGGATTGAAAAGAACGCTGTCCGAGTGCGCGCTTCATTCATTGCAGCGCGCACCACAAGCGCCGTCCGATAAGGGATCCGAACCGCTAAGATCCTCGAAGCGTTCCTTCGGGAATAAAATTCCGCCGATCGCATCGGGGTCTTAACGGTTTATCGAAGGTTCGACACAGTTTGTCAGGCTAGATTCTTCAGCAGGACCTCGCGCACCCGGCGGGCGACAATTCGTTGCTCGCCCGGCTGCAGCATCCACACGGCAATTTCGAGAAACGGCTTATCTCCCGGCGAGGGACGGATCTCGATGCGAGGTTCGCCGTCGCGCAACTGTTTCGCAACGTTCTGGTTGGTCAGGGACGGCTTGCTCTCCTCCCATGAAACCCGCAGATGGGGGCTTTCGTTCGCAATCTCAGGAACAAAAGTCTCCATCTTAATGCCTTTCATCCCCTGCAGGGATTTCGCAATCTCCGCGATCCTGGCCTCCCACTCCCGCCACTCCGCTTTGTGGTCTCGCTTGAAATACGACTCGACAGCTGTCCAGATGCCGACGATCTCTTCCTTCCCCACCTTGCAGCCGCGCCCGACGCTGTCGGCATGAGGCGACCCGTTAAGGTAGGCGGCCTCGACAAGGTTTTTCCTTCCGAGGAGCAAGCCGGAACATTGCGGGCCCCTCAGTCCCTTGCCGCCGCTGAAAGCGACGAGATCGAATCCCATTTGCACATATTCCTTCAGCCTTTCCGGCGGCGGCACATCGGCAGCAGCATCGATCAAAGTCGGAATCCCGCGCTTCTGTGCAATTTCGACGAATTCCTTCCGCTTGACCTGGGCTTTCGGGTCGGCGAAATTCAAGAAGAACATCATGACGGTTTTGTCGCCAATCGCCTGTTCGAGCTGCTCGCGGGTCTCGACCTCGATCAGCCTGGTGCCGGCAGCACGAATAGCGTGGTCGTATCCCACCCGATGGGACTTCTGGAGAATGACCTCGTTTTTCATTCCCGCGGTGTCCGGGAGCCGCCTGATCTTTTCCGGATCCTTTCCGGCTACACAGGCAGCCGTGGCCAGCAACAAAGCGGCAGCTGCTCCGGATGTTACCAGTGCCGCTTCGGCTCCGGTCAAGGCGGCGATTCGCTTGCCAACGGCCTCATGGAGTTCCCCGAGTGCGATGTGCGCATGGGAGGCTTCTTCCATGGCCGCCACCACCTCACGGGGCATGGTGCAGGCACTGAGTGCCGTATAGGTCCCGGCAGCGTTGATCAGCGGCCGGATGCCCAGGCGGCTGTAGACCGAATTGTGCAATCCAGCGGCTTTGCCGCTCCCTGCAAAAAGATCACCTTTAGCCACAATTGTCGATGTTAGCAAACCGGCGCCCGTAAAGAAACTACGCCTGCTCCACGTAGAAAACAGATTTGTCATGGATCACCTCCGGGCCTTATCGCTGCGGCCCGCCTGAGCGCGTTTATTTCTTGACCCTGGGTGCCGCCGAAATGCCGTCCCAGCGGGCATCACCGGTCTGTTTGTACCCGCGCGGCAGCGTATCCCAATCAGGGCGGGTTATCCCATTCAGGTCGTACACCACTTTTCCGTCCTTCAGTGTCAGTTCGCAGATCAGCTTCTGCTGCCCTTTGAGCCTGGCGCCGTACATGTCAGTGAATCCAAAATTACCTTTTTCCAGCCGCAAAACCGAAATGTCTGCCGTGGCTCCTACCGAGAGGTGTCCCAGTTCTTCCTTTTGGATCTCCCGCGCGGGATTCCAGGTGGAGCGAAGAATCACCTCATCCAGGGAGAGCCCCATCGCCAGAAATTTATCCATAACGTTGAGCATGTCCTTCATTCCCGAATTCATGCTGCCGATGTGTAGATCGGTGGAAATCGAATCGGGCAGGAATTTCTCTTGGATTGCCGGAACTGCCACGCGCCAGGTGAAGCTTCCACCGCCGTGGCCGACGTCAAAAATAACCCCGCGCTTCCGGGCTTCCCAGATCGCCGGATTCACCTTGCCATCCTCGGTCTGCTCATTGCGCAGTCCCGAGTAACAGTGTGTATAAATATCTCCCGGGCGAAGTTTTCGGGTTACCAGCTCGCTCATCGGGCGTTCCGGCCGATTCGCGCCAAAATCGACCATTATGGGAATGCCGGCAATCTTTCCCGCTTCGACGGCCCTTTCGACCGGGGCCCATTCCGGCCCGGCGAAGTGGGCGGTTTTGACTCCCACGATCAATCCCTTATAACGCTGAGCCATCTCGGCGGTGGGCTGGACTTCCATATCCGCCAGGTCCTGCTCGATCGGATCGCCGCGCATCCCTTTGCCGACGATGTTGATCATCGCCAGGACCCTGGTCTTCGACCGGTCAATGACGCGCGCCTTGAAGTCTTCGAAATTACGCCAGCCTGCCCCTCCCACATCGACGACCGTGGTCACTCCGACCCGGAAGGTGAATCCGTCCGGGTACACGCTGTTGTCGCCCGCATAAGAACCGCGCTCGCCGGTTCCGGCGTAAACATGGGTGTGGATATCAATGATCCCGGGCGTAATATAGAGACCGGTCACATCCACCGTCTTGAAAGCATCCGCCGGATCGATGCCGGCAGCGACGGCGGCGACTCTTCCGTTCACCAGGGCCACGTCACGCACTGCGCTGATCCGGTTCCTCGGATCAATCACGTGACCGCCCCTCAGCAGGAGATCATATTTCTGGGCGGAAGCGTTTTCGGCAAGGGCCACAACAAAGAGCAGGCTGGCTGCAATCGTGGAAAAAGTCGGCATAGGGTCAATCCTTTCGGAATTCGTGTTTCTTGGCGGTCCATCGGGCCTGCAGGTATTCTCCCATATCCAGGTCGCCGGAAATCTGATTGCCCGAAACCTTCCCGGTAAAGTTGAACGTCAGCGCATCGCCATGGCGCTCTGTGTAATTGCTGGTCAAACGGACCGAATCGCCATCGATGGTGCCCGCAAGATCGCGGGACACGAAATCTCCCTGGTGAGTGCCTTCGACCCGGCTTCCGTTCTGTTTCAAGTGCAGAAAATGATTGGAACTGGCGGCGGCATAATCAATTTTCACATCCCACCTTCCGGAGATATCCGTGGACGGAGCCTGCGCCGGAGCCTGGGTTTCCTTGGGAGGATTGGAGAGCAGGCTGTGGAGCCGGTCGGCGACGATGACTTCCTCGCCGGCTGAAAGCATGTAGGGAGTGATGGAAATCCCGGTCTCGTTGCTGGAGGGATTGCCGCGCCCTCCCGGGGTCGCGATGCGCGGATCGCTGTCGAAGAGACTTTTGGCAATGGTTCTGCCGCTGACACCCAGCTTTGTCCGGTCCCAACGTATCACCAGAGATGGCGTCCGGTTGGAAAGGCCGACGGGCTGATCGACTGAGGTTGAGACACCCGGTATCGTAGACACCTTTTTGGAGATGTGATCGAGCCAGGATACCCATCGTTTCCATTCCGCCTCATGGTCCCGTTTCACCCATATTTCGACGGCCATCAACATTCCCATGGCTTCCTCTTTCCCAACCTTCAGGGCGCGGGCAAAACCATGATGCGGAGCGCTGTGCACCCAGGCCGCCCGGACCAGGTCTTTGCGCCCGAGCAATATACCGGCGCTCTGGGGCCCACGCAGGCATTTTCCGCCGCTATAACCGACCAGGGTGGCGCCGTTTTCCAGGTGCACATTGGGGATGGTCAGGATCTCGGCAGCGGCATCCACGAGGATGGGAACGCCTTTGGGCTTCGCGACCTGGGCGATGACTTTGGTATTGAGCGGGCTATTGTCGGCCGCAGGGCCGGCCAGGATGTAGATCATCGCAGTCCTTGGGCCGAGGGCGGATTCGAGGTCGGCAACGGTCTCCACTTCGATCACGCGCGCACCGGTGGCGCGCACCGCGGCATCGTAGACGTTGCGCGAGTGCCTGGGGATGATCACCTCATCCTTGGGGAAGCCGGCCAGGTTCGGGATGCGCACATGAAGATCCGGATTTCCGCCGGCCAGGCAGGCAGCCGTTGCATGTGTTAAAGCCGCGGCGCAGCCGGACGACACCATCCCCCATTCCGCTTTCGTCAATTCAGCCAGCCGTGCCCCGATCGCGTCCGTCAACTCGTCCAGATGGACATGGTACTGGGCGGCGGCATCCATGGCAGCGCGGACCTCGGGCAGCATCCGGGAGCCGCTGATGATAGTAAAAGTTCCGCGGGCGTTGATCAGCGGCCGCACCCCGATCGATTGATAGATTTCCGGGCCGGGCCGAAGCTCAGCGGCGGCAGGCCTGGCTGCCGCGGCTTTACCACCGAAAAACGCGGGAACCGCCATCAGAGACCAGCGCCGGAAAAGCTCCCGGCGGTTCAGTTGGTCGAGGTTCGAAAGAAGTGTGCTTCTGAGTGTTTCGAGCACGTCCACCACCTCCATGGCATAGTCGGGTGTCACCCCTCGTTTAGCGAGATTCGTAAGGACCGTGCACCGCCGTAATTTTATACGTCTCCGCGGAATCATCCAGAATGAAAATCCGAAAGGAAGCTCCGCCCGGGGCGACCCGTATTACAATATGCCCGTGGTCGCTGGCAAGCTTGTCCAGCCCTACCACGACATTGCGGTTGGACTCGTGCATATGTGTGGCAAAGATGTCGCGCGGCCCGGGATAAACCCTGGTGGATTGCAGCCTCGAGTACACCCGTGCGGTCGGGTGGGCTGAATCCCACACGTTGAATATCCAGACCCTGGGGCGCAAGGCGCCGACGAAATAGGTATTCTGAGAGTCAATGTAGCCATGGTGGTTCATCATCGCCACCTCGACCGGCCCGGTCGATTGGGCAACGGGCGTCTCCACATCATGCCACATCGGGAACCCTTCAAATGGAATCCCCGGAATGTCGCCCCCCGTGTAGAAATCGAACTTGCCGAAGCTGAGTCGGATGCCGGCGCTGCACATGTTCTCGCTCGGCCAGTCTTCCTTCGGCACGTTTTTGAGATCGGGGAATCCCTGCCGCGTGGCAGTGCCGTTACCGGTCCAGACCTCGCCGTTGGCCATCAGGTTCCGCACTTCGAAGTTCGGATATTGCCTGGGATTGCGCTGAAGAATGATCTGATCATTACGGCCCGGCTGGAACCGTTCGACTCGGGCTCCTTTATTTTCAGCCTGCCATTTGATGAACACTTTATAGTTTTTCACCATGGAATCTTCGAGCGGGGCGGGAAAATTATAGTCCGGGTAGCCGCGATCCAGGATTTTCGCCACCGGAATCTGCTCGGCTAATTCGGTAACTCCGGAGAGTTTGTACTGTCCGGATTTCGAAGTTTTCATGCTGTCGTTGACCTGTCCCATATGGTCGGAATGGAAGTGAGTCAGGAGCACGTAGTCCATTTTTGGTGAGGCATCATGGCGGAGCATCTGGCGAACATAACGGACCACCCATTCGCCCGGTGTCCGGGAATCGTCAGGCCTGGGAGTCACCCAACGTACGCTCGTCCCGGCCTGCGCTCCGACGTCCACCATCATGGTGGTGCCGTCAGGAAGGATCAAAAGGGCGGCATTCCCCCGGCCGGTGCTTATCTGGTGAATCTCCATGGTCCCCGGAGACCAGGACGGCAGCACATCACCTACGGCCTGAGCCTGCACCGGAACGGCGGAGAGCAGGAGGAAAGTTGAAAAGAATAAAAACGCTGAGCAGCGGCTGGAACTCCGATACAAAATAGCCAACATGATCTTTATGCCTCGAAGAAATGGATTTGCGGAAGGATTGTAAGGTTTTGATTCCACCTGCTGTTTATACAACCGGAAAGAAGGAACAAGCGAGCAGAAAATATCGGCTCTGATTTCTTCGCGGTCTTCGGGGCTTTGCGGTTCGAGTTTCGGCTCAGGCGCCGCGGCTGCCGCGCAGTTTTTCCAGGGCAATGAGTCTTTCGATGGCATCGAGGGTGAGCTCGGCCTTGCCGAATTCCCTGAGCCGAGACCACTCCTTTCGAAGCCCGCGAGATAAGGTGTCCGGAATCGTCCTCAGCCACCCTTCAATTCTGAGATCGACAAATTCCCTTTTCTCTTCGATGGTGAGCTCGCGCGCCAGCAGAAGCCGTGAAGCATCCTCGGCATCGACCAGGGTTTGCAGCACGTGCCAACGATTACCGGGGCGCTCGGCGCAAAGAGCGCCGAACGCGCCGTTCGAAGTCTCACGGATCAATTCCTCTTCGCGCGTGGTGAGGCTTTCGTGCTCCTTGGTTTCGTCCCAACTCTCGGATTCTTCCGCCATAAAGCGCAGGTAGAGCATCGCGAAAAGGCAGGTCTGTTCGACCAGCTCTTCGCGAACCCTGACGTCGACCCAGAGCGCCGCGGCGGCGCGCAGGCATCGCTTGGCCGTGGATTCGGCCAGCTTTCTGCCGAATATGAGAGCCACCGATTCCTTCACAAAACAAGGGAGTTCGCTGGCAATGATTTCACGGTAACCCGGAACATGACGCTCCAACAGGATCGCCGCACGGCGATCGAGGGCGGCGAGATCGCTCGTCACCGCCGGCAGCCCGAGGGTCGTGCATGCCAGGTTATAGACAATGGCTCGAGGAAGGGTCACGCCTTCCGGCCAGGCGTCACGCAGGTCGCGGATATCGGGAAGCTCGCGCCCTCCGCCCCATTCCTCGGGGTAATCGGGGATGGACCGGCCATAGTTGACCGAACCTGTGGCACGGATCCGCACGCGGGTTTGCGGGACCAAACCGCCGAAGGGAGCCATGAGCGGCGCGATCCGGAGCAGGGTTTCGGTATGGGTTTTGACTCCCGTTTCCAGCAGCTTCAGCAGCGCTTCCCTTTCCGAAGGCCCCACAGCAGGCGGCTGCGGCTTGGACGCCATGACCGCGCGGAACGCATTGGCGAGGCGCACCGCTTCTTCCGGCGCATCAGCGCGAATACCCTGCATGGTCACGCCATCGGCGCGGCAGAATTGGGAAACAACCCCGGGGTGGTCCGGATCAAATCCGCCGCGGAATCCGGCTCTGCCCGCCCCAATCAGGTACGTCAATTTCGGGGCGGGTTCCCCTATCCGGCGGGCCCGTTCGGCCAGGCGGCGCTCAGCTTCGTCCCGCCCGGCCACGGCAAGGGTGTAGGCAAGGTCGGTGGCGACTTTGCCGCTCTGCTCTGCGGTGTCGGACATCGCAACGAACACCCGGACCAGCGTCCCGGTGCCATCGAATCGGGTCGTGAAGTTGGCGGGGGTTGGAAGGCCATCCGCCACCCGCCCACGTTCGAGTGCCTGGTAAAAGCCTTCCAGAAGATCTGGAAGATGCGCCAACGCCCCGACATTCTCACAAAGCGGCACGAGGCGGACGCGAGCAACGCGGGCTTTCAATTCCTCACGCTCGGATTCGGGTATGCGGCTTGAGAGGAATGCATCGATCCGCTCGGGCGGCCCGGAAAACAATCCTTCGATCGCTTGCAGATAAAGTGTGCCGATTTTAACTACGGCACCCAATTCAGCCAGCGAGTTTACCTGGGGAATGGTCATCTCATAGATGGCATTCTGCTGGGGATCGATATCGAGCCTCCTGCACGCGAGCAGGAAAAGGAAATTGGCCCGCGCCACCGCAGCCAGGATTTTGGATACTTTCTCCTCATCCTGCTCTATGAACGGATTCGGCACCCGGAAGAGCAGATGCCGGTCCTCGCCGGGGATGATTCCCCGCCGCATAAGGGCGAGCACCACTTTCTCCGGGACTTCGAGCCAGTCGGGACTGATTTGCCGCCCTTCGAAGTCCAGCAGGACCTCGTTGCAGGGACCCGAGAGATCGGTGATCGTTTCTTCGAATTCCTGACGAGCCTCCACAAGGGGATTCCACTCCAGGTAGGTGAGAGCCTTCTGGGCCCGGTCCGGCGCGTTTTCGGGCACGGACCGCACTGCACGCGAAAGCTGCTCGGCCCGATGTGCGGTCGAATCCGGATGTTTGGTGCCGGTGAGACGAAGATCCTCGTGGCGCGGATTTTCCAGGAAATGCCGCCGGGCTTCTGCAAAGTCGCCCAGTGAAAGACCATCCAGGGCAGGATATCCGTCGCGGGTGCAAGTGCTCTCCCAAACCGTTTCACCGACCGGGGTCCCGGCATCTTCCCTTGCCAGATGGGCGCTCGCGCCCAGGCGGCCCTGGTGCGACAGGCGAGCCTGAATCCGGTCCATGAAGACCGCCAACTCCTTCACATCCTTCGATCCATACGATAACCGCTGCCAGGTTCCGTAGCGGGCCGATTGGGAGCCCGCAAAGGCGGCAAAAGGGATACCGCCCACGGCACCAGAGAGCAGGAACTCGAAGGTATCGACCGAATCTTTCACCACCGCTCGTTCCCGGACACCGTTGCGGAGTCGATCGAAGGGCTCGCCAATCAGTCCCGGAAACGCCAGGGGCGCGTAGAACGTCCCGCCAAAATCGGTTCGCTCGACGCCCAACGGGGCGAGTTCATCCGCAGCCTGAGCCATGAAGTCGCGCCGTTCCCTCATGTAGGGCGAAGGCCGCCGTAGAGCGGCCAACGGGCTCTGAAGAGCTGCCAGCGCCCAATCCTGGGCAAGCGTTGACGGAGTCGCAACCAGCCAGGCCGATAAATTGCCGAGTACTTCCCTCGCCCGGACGTCGCCGCTCCGGATCTGGTCGGAGATCACCATCCAGCAGGCGCGAGCGCCAGTCGATGCCCCGAACATGTCCATTTTGGAAAGGCCGGACAAGGTGACGACCCAGTCGCGCCATTCGGGAGTGGCGAAGGCCGGATTGACAAACGAACCCACATAATCCAGCCGCTGATACACGGAATCGTACAACACGAAGCACCGGTGGCTCACGGCAACCCTTATCAGTTCCTCGACCAGGGAACGCGGATAAACCCGGCCGGTCGGATTATGGGGGTTGTTGATGATGACACTGGAAATACCGCCCTTAGCCAGAATCCTGTCCAGTTCTTCAGGATCCGGAAGAAACTGGGGAGCCGTCGTCGGCAACTCCACCACCCTTTTTCCGGCACGATCGACAAACCAGTCGTATTCCCAGCTCGGCCGGGGGACGACGACGCCCGAGCCGTCGGCTCCGAGCACCTCCAGGACCATGGCCAGGCCGGAACGCGTCCCAGGAGTGAAAATCACCTCGTCCGGCAGGAAACGCACATCCGTCGAAGGGTAGTCGAGAAGACCGTCCCGGTTGAAAAATTCCGCTACCTCGCTCCTGACATCCATCCTTCCAATGGCAGGCCCGTAACTGTGCACGGTATTCCGGGTGATTCTCTGTGCGGCACGCACAACTTCCGGATGAGGGGCGAAATCCGCATTTTTATAGTCGCCCTGGGTCAAATCGAGCGCACCCTCCTGCTGAACCCGGCGCGCAAACAGTCGCACCAGAGGCTCCGGCGTGGAAAGGGCCCGCAAAGAAATCGGCCGCGAAAGAGGATCGGTTTTAGGGGCCCCCGATGATGGGACCGGATGGCTGAGAATCTTGGTCTTCATTGAATTCATCCTGAAAAAAGTACACGGTCCACAAACGGCAGAGACTGCCTCTTGTTTCCTGAACATTCCGCCATACAGCCTGTAAGGATACCGCGAAACCGGGCGCTGAAAAGAGGGTCAATGCGAATATTTATTCAGCCAGCTGCATACTGGCAACCCGCCCCGCTGAAAGCCATTTCGTTGCTGTAGGGTAACTCCATGATCATTAGACCTGGACCTGGACCTGGACCGGGACTTGACTGGACCGGGATGTGAATCATTTCCCCCAAAACAGGCTTCTGCAAATTCAGCATATAGCATCATGCCTGCCGGTTTCTTTGTTTCCAGGTCCAGGTCCACATCCAAGTCGAGGTCGAGGTCCAGGGATTAGTGAGTTTTGCGACAGAAGCTATTTCGTATTTTCCTTCGGCCAGACTTTCTGGATCTCCTTCCAGCCGATCACAACAACATTGTTGTCCTTGAGCACCTGTTTGAATGCGGGACTGGTCATCACGTCGAAATCGCGCTGGCGCCAGGCGCTGCCGAAGGCGGGGTGGTCGGCGGCGATCGCCTGCATCTCGGCGTCGTCCCTGGCGAGATGGACGATGATCTCGCTGAGCCCGGGCTTGAGGTCTTTCACTAGGCCGCTGTAGAAATCCAGCCATTTTTCTGGAGATACCCGCTCGTTGGCCATCAATACGGCATCAGGCACGATGTCGCCGTCCTTCAACAGGGACTGCATTTCCGCCGGCGCACCCGGCATCCGCACTGCAAAAAACGGGAGGCCGTACTCCCGGGCTACCTTCACATAGGCGGGGAAAAAAGCTGGATTAAAGAGAGTCCCCATGTGCGAATCGATATGAGTCGGCCGGACGCCGGCCTTCATTGCACGTTCGATCTGGGCTCGGATCTCCTGCTCGATCTCGGCGGGCTTGGCGTTCTTGACGACCGGCAGCACTGCGGCCCAGAGGTAGCCGGCCGGATCGACCAGGCCGGGCACATCCTTGGCAGCAGATAGGGGAGGCCAGCGATAATCCTTCCACTCGCTCGTAAGCGTCAGGTGGATCCCCAGGTCAACTTCGGGATGGGATTTGCAGTAAGTGCCGACTTCCGCCAGCCATGGGCATGGGACCATGATGCTCCCGCAGGAGATCGATTTGGACTCCAGGGCGCTAAAGCTGGCTGCGTCGACCGAATGCGCAAGGGCCAGGTCATCGGCGTGAATGATCAGAAGTTTGGCATCAGGCGCCAGGCCGAGTCTTTCCGCGGCAGACTTTTTCTGCTGGGCAACCAGGCCGGAATGCGCAGGAATGAACATCAGAATCAAAAGAACTTCCAAAAGGAAACGAGCGATCACCCGCATAATCGACTCCATTAAAAATAGGGCGGACTCCATACCCAACAAATAAGGCTTGCGTGAGTATATCCCGCTTGAGGGGAATTGTGAAAAGCCGAAAGGGCGAACGACAGCCCGTCACCATTCCAATCATTGTGATTGGATATCTCTCATCCCCTTGGAATGAAAAAATGAGGACAATATAGGCGGCAAGCCGGATTCAATGAGCCTCAAAATAAAGCATCTCTTCTCATGAAAGTGGCTTGCCGTAGTCGGTCCCGGAAGTGATCATCGGAAATTCTCCGCGAGCATTATGTCACTCTCCTGTCTCGTGTATGTGGAATAGAGAACCCAACGCCCGTCCGGGGATGCGGCGATTGAGGGGCGACCAAGAAAAAAGTAGTTACCTTTGGGAATTTCGACGACCAGGCTGAACCGGCCATTGACGAAACTGAAAAACTGGATTCGCCGCGGAGCAGGGTTAAAATCGATGAAGAATAAACCATCCCTTGCAAGGGCCCAAAATGCGTTTCTGCCCTTATCCAGCACTTGGGTCTCTTCCCCTCCATCGGTCGGCATTTTCCAGATGCCCACTACGTTCCACTTCGCATAGTAGATATATTTTCCGTCGTGGGACTCGAAGGCCTCGCGTCCGCCTTGACTTGTGACCTGCACCGCGGCGCCACCCGATGGGGGCACTTTCCATACCTGCCAGTCCCCAGTGCGGTTGGACGCGAAGTAGATCCATCTTCCATTCCAGGACCAACTGGGGCGCGAATCCGTGGATTCCTCCTTGGTGATCCGTCGCGCATCGCCCCCTTCGGAATTGACCACGTAGATATCCCGCTGGCCTTCCCTGGTGGAATCAAACGCTATCTCGCGGCCGTCCGGCGACCAGCGCGCTGTGCCCACATCGCCGCGACCGGCGAAAGTGGTTACTTGAAAGAGACCTTCGCCTTCGCTGCCGCAGGTCCATACTTCGCTGTTGCCCGAGCGATCCGAAATGAAGGCAATTCTCTTTCCATCCGGAGAAAATTGGGGACTGCTTTCCGTTTGAGTGGAGTGAACAAACCTGGCTGGGGGTCCTATTTTCGAACTTTGATAATCACGCTCAACTTTCCAAAGATCGACATCTGAATTTTGCCGTTTTTCCCAGGCTATCCGATTACCCACGCGCGCGACGGATAATGTCCAGGCATCATCGCCTCCAATGTTCAGGGGTGTCGCATCTATGATACTGCCCTTCTGTCCCGATAAGCCCGGAACCGCAATCCGCCATAGCCTCTGAATCGCATCTCGATTGGAAGAAAAAATAAGGCTGGTGCCATCCTGGGACCAATCCAGCGCATTAATGCCCCTGATATCCTTTCTCTCAAAAGAGACAGGTCTCGCATCCCCGACTGGACCACCTTCCCTTCCGATGCTTTGAATATAAATCCTGCCCTCGGTCGAACCATAGATTGGGATGCGGACAAAAGCGACGCTTCCTCCGGTTGGAGAAAAAATGGGGTAATCATCGCCCACGGATCCAGCGGGCGGTGAAGTCAAAGGATGTATTTCCCCGGTTGCCTCTACCAACAGAATAACTGCCACTGGTTCTTTCGCCGAGTTGCGCGATGTCGTCGCTAAAAACCTGCCGTCGGGAGACCAGGATAATCCCCCGAATGAATAGTGCACTTCAGCTAACCTGCGCTCCTTTCCCCCATGTGCTGATATCAAACAGACGAAAGCGCGGCCCTGTGAAACTCGAATGAAAGCTATGCGCTGGCCGTCGGGTGACCATGCAGGATACAAATCGCCGGCAGGATCCGAGGTGAGCCGTAACGGTTGGTGACCTTCGCCCACAAGCTTGACATATATATCCGGATTGTCGTCGGTTTCTCCGGTCCAAACAAAGGCGAGCTGGCGTCCGTCGGGCGAGAATGCCGGGTGCATTTCTCGTCCGGGGAGGCTGGTGAATGGGACGGTCCTGGGCGGTGGGAGAGGTTCATTGCTATCCCGGCGAGACTCACCCAGCCAGAAAAGAGCTGCGGCGACCATGACAAGCACCGCTCCGGCAACGGGCAAGATCCGGCGCATACTCCGTCGACGGCCTGAGCCCGCCTCCTCTTTTTTAATGGCGCTTGCGGCTGATCTGCCCGATTCGGAATCGCGCTTCAGGCGCTTGAGATCGGCAAGCAACTCGGCGGCACTCTGACAGCGAAGATCCCTCTCTTTCTCCAGGGCCGTATTGATGATCCGCTCCAGTTCCGCAGGCAAGTCAGGATTGATACGGACGGGTGACGTGGGTGCTGAATTTAGAATCGCATTGAAGGTCGCCGCCGAGGTTGCTCCCCGAAACGGCAGCACGCCCGTGGCCATTTCGTACAGAACGACACCAAGGGAGAACAGATCCGTCCGGCTGTCGAGCTCCTTACCGAGGGCCTGCTCCGGAGACATGTAGGCCACGGTTCCCATGGCGGTGCCGGGGCTGGTCAGCGATCCCACGGCGGTCCCTATAGCCTCTGCACCAAGGTCTTGAGCGGCTCCTTCCTGGATAAGCTTGGCCAGCCCGAAATCGAGAACCTTGGCCTGACCCGACTTTGTGATGAAAATGTTCGCCGGCTTGATGTCGCGATGGATGATCCCCTTGGAGTGCGCCGCGTCGAGGCCATGAGCGATTTGGATTGCCAGATCAAGAGTCTCATCAATAGGGAGCGGCCTGCCGGAGATGCGGTGCTTCAGCGTCTCACCTTCAAGATATTCCATCGCTATGAAATGCTGGCCTTCATGCTCATCGATTGCGAAAATGGTGCAGATGTTGGGATGATTCAGGACGGAAGCAGCCTGGGCCTCGCGTTCGAATCGCTCGAGCGCAAGCCGGCTCCTGGACAACTGCCCGGGCAGGAACTTCAATGCAACCGCTCGCTTGAGCCTGGTATCTTCGGCCTTGTAGACGACTCCCATGCCGCCTTCCCCGATTTTCTCGAGAATGCGAAAGTGGAGCAGGACCCGGCCAATGAGATCGATTTCCGGTGCTTTCGGCATGGCTTGGTCTGGTTCCTGATGCGGGGCTAAACCCATTTTCACCACCGCTGGCTGGATCAGGAAGCTGCCGATTTCATTTCCCGCCGCCAGCATCTCCCCGATCTCGCGATACAGCTCTTCATCCCCTTCACAGGCACGCCGCAAGAAATCCGGCCGTTCTTTCTCCTGCTGCTCCAGAGCGGCCTGATAGATGGCTTCAATCCTCTTCCAGCGATCCGGGTGCATGGTCCCCTTCTTCCCCAGGGCTGCCTCGCTGCAAATAACGGTAAAGCCAAACGCGGGCGGTTTCCCACTCCCGGAGGACCGTCCGTTCCGAAACATTCAAAACCGCCGCCGTCTCCTCCACGCTCAATCCGCCGAAGTAACGCATCTCGACAATCCTGGCCTTCCTGGCGTCAAACTTCTCCAAATCGCTGAGCGCATCGTCAAGCGCCAGCAACTCCCAGCTCTTCTGATCCTTCAGTTCCGGCGCTTCTTCCAGCGACAGACGCTTGGGCGAACCACCGCGCTTGATCTGATGCTTCGACCGGGCGATGTCAATCAAGATGTGCCGCATCTGGCGCGCCGCGACGGCAAAGAAATGAGCACGGTTTTGCCATGTAACATGGCGGTAATCCACCAGCTTCAGATAGGCTTCATGCGCCAGGGCCGTGGCCTGCAAGGTCTGACCGGGATTTTCATTGGACATGCAGCGCTGCGCGATGCGGCGGAGTTCCCCGTATACAACCGGCACCAATCGTTCCAGCGCAGCGGAGTCTCCGTCACTCCATGCCTGCAACAACCGGGTGAGATCCCCAGGATGGGAGGAAGCAGTTACCATGGACCATCCTCCAAGACAGCCCAGAATGCCGGCGGATTGTGCTCAAGTATATCAGCCCAAATGATTTAAAGCGACAAGATTAGATATCCCTGGAAGGGTTGGATTCGAGAAATCAAGCCATTCGGCTTCATCTTTCGTATTGCTGAAGTGCCTGACGGGTTTTGCCAGCCTTTATCTCAATCCAATCGTTTTGTTCTGACGAAATTGATTCCTATCTCTTGATCCCCCTTTTTTTGATGGCGTGTCAGTTCCGGCTCGTTTTCTCCGCTTCCCGGGTTAGAGCCGTTCCCAAGTGAACGGCGCTCAAGAAACACACGGGAGGCCACGCCATGAAAAGCCTGAAATTCACAGCGGTTTCCGCCTTGATTCTGATCGCCGCTCCTGTCGCGCAGGCCCAGGAGCTTCCTTTTCAATTAATCCAGGGGAACAGAGTTGTCATTCAGGGAACGGTCGCCGGTGATCACAAGCTCGCGATGCTGGTCGATACCGGTGCCAGTTGGACTGTCATGGATAAAAAAGCGGCAAAACGGTTGCGGTTGGAATTCCTGTCTCGAACGCTTGAATATGGAGTTCTGGGAAAAGTCGAGAGGGCACCCCTCGCAGTGGTTAGAGACTTGAGGGTAGGTCCCATATCCGCCTCGTTCTCCTGCATAGTGGCTGACATTCCAGACGATGGCGTGGATATGATCCTCGGATTAAACATTCTACGTAATCACAATTTTAAAATCGACTACGAGCAAAGGAAGCTGGTGTTCAATCCTGACGACATGCCCTCCGAATCGATAGCATTCGAGTCTGAAGCCATGGTTGTCGTGATCAGGGCCCAAGTGCGCGGCCAAACAATCCGAATGCTTGTGGACACGGGGGCTGCCAACCATTACGTTTTCAGAGGAGGTCCGGTCATATGGCTGCCTAAAAATGAAGGTTCGCTTATGACAACTCGTCATCTCGGCGGTGGGTCCCGGTCCGGAGAGGTTTCATTGAGAACCCTCAGTATCGGATCCAACGAATGGAAGGAGCTCAAAGCAATGGCCATAAGTAATCCTAAGCCCGATTCATGGGATTCGATATTGAGCGTTGGGTCCCTTGGACTGAAACGTATCTATTTCGATTTCGAGCACCAGCTTCTCAGTTGGGCGAGATAGGGCTTAGCATCATCAGTCCCCGAAAGGCTTTTTAGCTGCACGAGCAGCACGGCGGTCATCAGAGTGCCGCCGGCAATGGAGGCGACATAATACAATAGATTCCCGACCGCGTTCGGGATCGCCAGAACAAAGATCCCCCCGTGGGGCGCCCGCAAGGTGCAGCCAAACATCATCGACAGCGCCCCTGTGATTGCCGACCCGGCAATGCAGGCCGGAATAACCCGAAAGGGGTCTTTCGCTGCGAAGGGTATCACGCCTTCGGTTATGAAGGAGATGCCGAGTACCATGGCCGCCTTCCCGGCTTCGCGCTCTTCCAGCGAAAAGCGGTTCCTGGCAAGAATCGTCGCAAGCGCCACCCCCAATGGGGGAGTCATACCTGCGGCCATTACCGCAGCCATGGGCATGAAAGTCTGGCTTCCCAGCAATCCCACCGCAAATGTGTAGGCAGCCTTGTTGACGGGCCCACCCATATCGACAGCCATCATCCCGCCCAGGATCAGTCCAAGAACCGCGGCATGGGCGGAGCCCGCACTCTGCAGAAAGTGTGTCAGGCCTTCCATGAGAAACTTCGCCGGTGCACCCACGACATAGATCATCAGTAAACCGACCACGAGGGTTGAGAGCAGGGGCAGGATCAGAACGGGCTGGAGCCCCTCGAGATTTGCCGGCAGCTTAATGTACCGGCGCATCCCCAGCACCACATACCCGGCCAGGAATCCGGCAACGATGCCGCCCAAAAAACCGGCCTGGAGCTGCGCCGCAAGCATGCCGCCAATCAAGCCCGGGGCAAGGCCCGGACGATCGGCTATCGACAACGCTATGAAACCCGCCAACACCGGCACCATCAGTCCGAATGCGGCGCTGCCTCCAACTTTCATGAGTGCAGCCGCTACGGTGCCTTCTTGTTTGAAAGCCTCAATGCCGAAAACAAAAGACAGCGCAATCGTCAATCCGCCTGCGACCACAATGGGAAGCATGTAGGAAACCCCTGTGAGCAGGTGTTTGTAGGGTCCCTGTCGTTTTTCCTCCCGCCCGGCCTTGGCCTGTTGGACTTCCTGAATGTAGCCGGCAGCGGCCGCCGGCTTGAGAGCCAGCGCTTCATCGATAACGCTTCCGGCTTCCTTCAGAGCTCTTCCAACCGAAGTTTCATAGATCGTTTTGCCCGCGAAGCGAGACTTGTCCACGTGAGTGTCCGCGCCGATGATGACAACGTCCGCCAGCGCTATCTCCTCGGCGCTCAACGGAGTCTTCGAACCCACCGAGCCCTGCGTCTCAATTCTGATTTCATGCCCGCGCGCACTGGCCGCCTTTTTGAGCGCCGCGGCTGCCATAAAGGTGTGTGCGATGCCGGTGGGGCACGAGGTGACGGCTGCTATCTTTTTTTTCCGTGAAGAAACAGCTTCACCCTTCGATGCCGCCTCCACAGGAAATCCATCCCTGGGGGGCGTCACAGCACCACAAAGAGCCAGAGCCGCATCGATTACGTTCTTTGTACTTAGGATCGCCTGGGCGGGGGAGGCAGTAAAGATGGTCTTATCCGCGAAACGGCTGCAGTCCAACGGGACATCGGCTGCAATGATCACGACATCGGCTGCGGCGATATCTGCGGTTGTCAGGAAATTTCCCCGGGCCGGAACGACGCGGGTTTCCACTCGGATTTCGTGCTCCAGGACAGCGGAAGTTTTCTTCAACGCTTCCGCGGCCATCAAGGCGTGGGCGGAGCCGGTGGAGCACGCCGTGACTGCGACTATTTTTGCCATCACTCCATCTCCCTTGCAGGGCGCAATCCAATGGTCGAATCGCAAGAGTTTCGAAGCTCGCGGAGAAATGCAGACGACAGTGACCGGACTTCCGCTGCGGTCCGGCAGGCCAGCGCTTTGCCGGCGAGTTCCCTCGCATGGCAAAGCGATAGGCTGCGAATGCCGGCTTTCACGGCCGCGAGGGCGGGAATGCCGACGCTCAATTCCGTCACTCCCAATCCTATGAGGAGAGCGGAGCCGATCGGATCGCCGGCAATGGCGCCGCAGACTCCCACCCATTTCCCGGCTTCGCCTGCCGCGCGGACGGTGAGTTCGATCATTCTCAAAACCGCGGGGTGCAAGGCGTCGGCCTGACGCGCCAGTGCGGGATGTCCCCGATCCATGGCGAGGACGTATTGCGTCAGATCGTTGGTCCCCAGTGAGAAGAAATCAACAAGCGGAGCCAGTTCACGGGCCATTAAAACCGCTGAGGGGACTTCAACCATTATGCCGATTTCCACCGGCATCGCACCGAGCTCGATACGCGCCTCCTCGGCCATTTTGCGCGCCTCGATAAACTCCTCCACGGCAGCTATCATTGGGAACATGATTTTAACGGGGCCTGTTCGGGAGGCCCTGAAGATCGCGCGCAGCTGGGGCCTGAACAGCTCGGGGTGGGCCAGGCAGAGACGGATGCCACGAAGGCCAAGGAAGGGGTTTTCCTCGGGAGGGAGGAAAAGATAAGGCAATCCTTTGTCGCCACCGGCGTCCAAGGTCCGGATGATGAGCGGCAGCCCGTTGAGGGCGCGGATCATGCCCTCGAAGGATTCTACCTGCGCCTCCTCGGTCGGCGGTTCCGCCCGATTGAGATATAGAAACTCTGTACGCAGCAGCCCAATTCCTTCGGCTCCGGCCTCAACCGCCTGGGCGGCTTCATCCACGCTGCCAACGCTGGCAGCCACTTCAATGCGATGTCCATCGGTTGTGAATGCGGGCTGATAGCAGGCCATCCGTTCGGATTCGCGCCGGGACCGCCAAGCGTCAATCGCTTCACCAGCCTCAGCCAGGTCTTCGGGACCGGGATCAGAATAGAGGCCGCCGGAATCCCCATCGAGGATGCATAGGACCCCCTCGGGCAGGTTCATCAGGCCTGGCTCACAGCCGGCAATGGCCGGGATGCCGAGAGAACGGGCAAGTATCGCAGTATGCGAGGTCGGGCCTCCCCCGGTGGTGCATATCCCCAGCACTTTCAGCGGGTCAAGCTTCGCCGTATCCGAGGGCGTGAGGTCCTCGGCAGCTAAAATCACTGGCTCGCCGGGCATCGCAGGCTCTTCTTCGATGGTATCAGCCAGCAGGCGAAGCACCTGTCGGCCCACATCCAAAAGGTCGACGGCCCGCTCTTTCAAAAGCGGATTGTCCAGCGAGGCGATGGCATCGGAGCGCTCTCCCACGGAGCAGCGCCAGGCCCACCCGGCGCTATGTCCGGCATGAATAATTTCCATCGTTTGATGGATGAGGTCAGGATCGCTTAGAAACTCAGCATGAGCCCGGAAAATCGCGGCCCTGGAGGCCCCGCTTCGATTTCTGACTTCATCATGAAGATCGCTCAGATAGATGCGCGTCGTTGCGATCGCTTCGTGCAGTCTTTGTTCTTCCCGGGCGGGATCCTGTGCCGTGGCCGAAACCACGATCTTTTCTTTTCGATAATGGTGCATCGGGCCGATCGCCTTTCCCGGAGATGCAGCGATGCCCCGAATCAATCGGGCGCGGATTCTGAGGGCCGGTCCCGTCACAGCCACTTCTGGCTGGCCTTCCTCCTCCAGCGCGGCCGCCAGAACTCTTTTGAGCTCTTCAACGGCAGTCTCCGCATCTTCTCCCCGCGCCATGATCCTGATCTGTGCACCGCCCGGAGCACCCAGTTGCAGCAGAGACACGAGGCTCTTACCATTGGCCTCCTTCTCTTCATAGCTGACGCAGACTTCGGATTGAAACCGCGAAGCGGTTCCAACGAATGAAGTGGCGGGTCGTGCATGCAGACCCGACCCGCTTTGAAGCACGAGATCGGCACAGGCGGCAAATTCAAAGGCCTCATCCTTCACAACGATTTCGCCCGGCTGTTTGCGTTCCCGGGAACTTGTCAGGCGGTTTACTATATCCAGCGGATCCCGCGCCGCCCTCAGCCAGGCAACTGACTCTTTGTCGTCCAAGATTTCTGTCAGGCTGGCGAGGATCTCGAGGTGTTCATCGGAACATGCGGCAATCCCAAAAACGAGATACACCACCTCACCCGGATTCCATTTCACACCCTCGGGAAACTGGATGACGGAGATACCTGTGCGCAGGATCAGGTGGCGGTCTTTGGGGAGACCATGTGGAATGGCGATGCCGTTTCCCAGGCAAGTATTGGCGACTTTTTCCCGGCTTAACATGCTGTCGATGTAGCCGGCACGGATATAGCCGTTCTGCACCAGCAGCCCGCCGGCCTGACGGATAGCATCGGATTTGTCGGCCGCCTTCGCCCCGAGCTGCACGCATTCCACGCCCAATTCAAACATATCTTCCTCTCGGATTGGGGCCGGCCGGCAGATGAAGATACCTGGAACTGCCGGGAGACCGAAACCCCGATTCGGTATTAATTTCCCGGCCTGACCCTGACCTTACATTAGCCCGAACGAGGAAAAAAGGGCGGCTTTTCTGAATGTGTGTTAAAAAAGCAGGGGCCGAACATGAGGAGGGCTACCAATGAAAACCAATCGCCGCAAGTTTATCGCATGTGCCGCCGGAGCAAGCTTTACTTCTCTGCCGTCGATCGCTCACAACGCCGGCGTCGCAACCGCAAGCTCAGCAGAACAGGCCGCCGCCACGCCGAAGGACCGCTACGCCAGGCTGGATGAAATCCTGAAACAGCCTGTTTTGAAGAAGGAGCTGTTTACTTCCCCTGTCATTATCGAGTCTCTCGAACTGCTGAAGTGGGATAACAGCTTCCTGTGCAGGGTGCGATCGAAGGACGGGGCGGAAGGCATTTCCGTGGGCCATAGTGGAATGCGAACACTATTCCCGATCTTCCTGGAAAATCTCCAGCCGTTCTTTATCGGAAAGGATGCCCGCGAGCTGGATCTGATTCTGGAGAAGGTTTATATCTTCGGCTTCAACTTCCGCTACAACGGCATATCTCTCGGGCTGCCGCTCGCAACCATCGAGTTCGCCATCCTGGACATGCTCGGGCGCATCGCGGCCAGATCCGTGGGACGACTGATCGGGGATATCCACAATCCTGAAGTCGGCGTTTACTGCGCAACCGAATGGCGCGAAAAACCGGTAGAGGAATCGATCGAACTGATCAAAGGCGCCGTTGCGGAATATGATGTCGAGGCACTCAAAATCAAGGTCGGCGGACTCATGTTCATGACTAAGGACATGAACGCCGTGGGTCCTCCGGAAAGGACTGAAAAGATGATCCCGCTCGTGCGCAAAACCTTTGGCGACAAAATGGCCCTGTATGCGGACTCCAACAGCTTCTACTCCGTGGCCGAAGCCATACGGGTCGGAAAGCTGCTGGAGGAATACAAGTACCGGTATTTTGAAGAACCGGTGATGTTTGACCATATTGAGGAGATCAAACAGGTTGCCGACGCCCTCACGCTTCCAATCGCCAATGGGGAACAGGACTACGGCTTCTACGGCTTCCGCTGGCTTCTTGCACACGACGGTCTCGAAATCGTTCAGCCGGACAACTATTATTTCGGCGGCATGATCCGGTCGATGAAGGTGGCTCGCATGGCCCATGCTTTCGGAAAATCAGTGGTACCGCACATGTCCGGGGGTGGGCTGGGGTTTCTCTACAACATCCACTTCGTATCCGCCGTGCCCAACGCCGGCGAACATCACGAATTCAAGGGGCTGAAGACCCATGTCCGCTTCGAGTGCAAGACATCTCCCCTCAAGGTAGCCAAAGGGAAAATAAAAGTGCCGACGGGCCCGGGATTCGGCGCTGATTTTGACCCCGATTGGGTCAGGAAACATCAGGTTGTGAAACTTTAGCGGGCCGGCAAGTTCTTCATCATCAATTCCTGTTGCCGCCGGTCGGAGACTGTTAATGGATGTTGGCCCGGGAAGGATGCCTCAGCGCAGAAATGTGCAATTGCTGTAGAAGATTGCACGGCTTTGACCCATCCTGGAGTAAGATGGCCTCTCCGGATCCAGCGTGGATTCCGGAATCAATCGCGGGAGACCAAAAAGCAGTCATGGTTAGGAAGTCAGGCAGAAGGCCCAGGCGGGAAGGGACCGCATCAGCTGTTCCTCCTGCCTGCAAACCACGGGAGTAAACTATGAAGAGAAAGACCTCCAGTACATGGACAAGGCGCGAATTCGTCGGCAGCGCTTTGGCCGCAGGGGGAGTAATGACGGGCGCGCCGGCATTTTTGCGGGGTCAGAACCTCAATAACAAGCTGAACATCGCGATGATCGCCTGCGGCGGTCGCGCCCTTGCGAACATGAACGGCGACGGCCCCGGCAGTGGTCGCGGCGGAACCCCTCCTCCCGCAGGAGCAGCGCCGAAGGGTATCCCGGCCGAGAACATCACGGTCCTGTGTGATATAAACCAGACGGCCGTTGATGCTGCGGCTCTGAAGTATCCGAACGCCAAGAAATACACCGATTTCCGCAAAGTCTTCGACAATCCGAATGACTTTGACGCCGTCATGGTCAGCGTCGCCGAGCACACCCACACCCTCGCCACCTACCTGGCACTGACGCATGGCAAACACGTTTACTGTGAAAAGCCCCTCACCCACGATGTCTGGGAGGCAAGATTCATCCGCGAGACAGCCGCGAAATATCCGAAGCTGGCAACGCAGACGGGAAATCAGGGGCACGCATCTCCAGTCCGCCGTCAGATCAAGGAAATCCTCATGACCGGCGTGATCGGGCCTGTGCGCGAAGTACACGTATGGGCGGGCCGTGCCTGGGGATTGCAGAGCGCCGAATCGGCCCAGAAATTCGACCAACCCCACGGATTCTATAACGGGATCCAGATCACGGAGCGTTTCAAGGAGGAAATGCCGATTCCGCCGAATCTCGCCTGGGACATCTGGCTTGGCCCGGCACCCGTGCGGCCGTACCATGCAACCTACTTCCCGGGACCCCGCTGGTACCGGTGGTGGGATTTCGGCAACGGCACGATGAGCGACCTCGGCGGTCACGACAATGACATCGCGTACCAGACGCTGGAACTCACTCAGCCCCTGACGATCGAGGCCGTATCACCTATGGGCAAAGCCCACCCGGAACTGGCACCGGCCACAATGACGGTGACCTATGAGTACCCGGCCCGCGGTTCGCAACCGCCAGTCAAGCTTGTCTGGTACCAGGGCGAGGCCAAGCCCAAGCAGTGGCTTGACGGAATCATTCCTCAGACCGACCGCGCGCAGTTGTTCATCGGCGACAAGGGCATGTTGTCCACCGGCAAGGAGTTGAAGCTGCTCCCTGAGGAAAAATTCAAAGATTTCAAAATGCCTCCAGAAACTCTCCCCCGCTCGCCCGGCCACTACAACGAGTGGATCCTGGCCTGCAAAGGCCTCGGACCGGCACCGGGATCCAACTTCCAGGTTTCCGGCTGGGTCACAGAAGCCAATCACCTCGGCAACGTGTCCTATCGGGTTGGCAAAAAGCTCGAATGGGATTACAAAAATCTGAAGGTAACTAATGCGCCGGAAGCCGCCCAGTACCTTCGCCGTCCGTACCGGAAGGAATGGGAAAGCATTTTGAAAGCCTAGGATCACCAAAAAACGCCTGGAGGATGAGTCCTGCGGGCACCCATATCAAGGTTGCTTAAACGGGGCCGGAATTGTTGAGGCGCATCCGATCGCGCCCTGACACTCCGGCCCCGGCCATTTTGTGCTATTTCGGAACCAGTCCGGCTTTGCGCATTTCCTTGCCTGCCGCGTCCACGAGTTCTTTTACGAACTTCTGGATATCCTTGGGGTTCGTGGATTCACTCCTCCCAGCCCAGAGCAGTTGGTCTTTTTCGATCGAGTAGATAAGGGTTTCCAGCGTAATCACCCTGTCAGTGTACTCATATCCCGGAGTATAGACCGCCGACCACCCGTAGTTCCAATAACCCCAAAAACTTGGATAGTAGGGCTGGTTGTACCACACCGTCCCGGGTGAATAGGTTGTTATCTCCTGATCGCTCACAAGCCTGATCAGGACCGCACCGCTGATATTGGCTTTCTTTAGAAACTCTTTTGCTTTGGCTTGGTCTTTCACCAATGGCCCTGGCAAAACCATGTATCCGGCAATGCAGTCGAGACCGCGCTGGCGCAGCTCGCTTGCCAGCGTTTCCTCCCGGCCTTCCCGCATTGTTGGCTCGGGAAGAACCACGAATGCGGCCACTCTTTTGCCGGACAACTCCTTGGGCCCGGCATTGGGGCTTAGGAAGACTGAAACGTACTTGGTTGATTTGGCCCATGCCAGTGTAAGGACTAGCAGAATTGCGACAAGGATACGAATGCTCAGTTTCATTTTTTCCTTTCCTATCAGGCCGATGGCGGAAGCCCGCGCCAACGGCGTAAGTTCTACCGGAGGCGGTATCAACGATTGGAAACGATAATGTGGTGTGTGACGGCGAACTGAATCAGTTCGGCCGAGCTCTTCAGCCCCAATTGCTCCATCATGCGGTATTTATGGAAGGCGACCGTTCTCGAACTCACATCGAGGATGTGGGCCACCTCCTTCATGGGGCGGCCTTCCGCCAGCAACTGCAGCACTTCCCGCTGGCGCGGAGTCAGTTCTTTCGAAGCTTGTTTGCTTTCCGGCCCCCGGATAAACAACTCTTCCATTCCACGCGTTACAGAGGGGGTCACGTGGACCTGACCTTTGAGCGCTTTCTGAATCGCTTTGACCAGCTCGGAAGCTGCCGATGTCTTGAGCAGGTAACCTGAGGCACCCTCACGGATGGCTTCGGCGGCAAAATCAGCCTCCTCGTGCTCCGTCAGATAGATCAATTTGATTTCCCGGTGCGCCTGCTTGAGCTGCCTGCCGGCTTCCAATCCATTCAGAAGCGGCATGCCTATGTCGAGAACCACCACATCGGGCTTGAGCTGCGGCACGGATTGCAGGAGGGCGCGCCCATCCGTGACAACCCCTACAACCTCGAAATGGGGTTCCAGTAGACTCCGGCATGCTTCAGCCAGAAGCTTATGATCATCCGCCAGCAGAACGCGTGCTCGACCCATCCACTCTCCATCGATTTCCTGCGATTTGGAAACCGTCGCCCGGGGCGGGCTTTATCTCCCACCGGCCCATCCTACGGCAATTCTATAAAACATAAAAAATACCACTTTTGGGGGGTGTTTGCACGGTCAACGAGCACGGGTTGTTCCGTAGAATGATTTCAGCCATGACCTTCTCCAACGGGGAAGATGAAATGCGGCTTCCTGCTCCTGCCAGTCGATCGGTCAGGCTACAGGAGCTGAATCCTTTGGGGAGAGCGGAGGAGATATGAAACATTGACCTAATAGAGCTGCCCGGATTGCGCTAAGAAGATCAGTTGCCAGACGGGACTTGATGACGTAACCACAGGCTCCCGCAGCCATGGCAGCCTGGACAAAGTCGGGATCCTCGTGAACGGTCAGAAAAACAATCTTGGCCTTGTCTCCTGACTTCTTTAGTTGCTGTGCCACCTCGATCCCGCTCATGACAGGCATGGAGATGTCGACCACAAGAATTTCAGGATGAAGGTTGGTTGAGGCTTCGAGCAAGGCTCTTCCGTCCACTACCTTCCCGACAATTTCACAGGTCGATTCAAGGAGGCTGGCCACCCTGTTCAGGACTGCTGGATGGTCGTCAGCAAGCAAGACACGCGGCAGCATCTAGGTCACCTACGGGATCCTTATACCCTGAATCCATTATGAATCCACTTTTCCTCATCCAACCTCCAGAGGTTGGTTCAATAAGCAGGATCTTAGTCAGACTTATTACAGCAGTATACTGTCAAAAGTATCAGGGGGGGCGCGTTCCATGTGGGGCCTTACTACTCTTGTTCGTAAATACGATAACGTCTGCTGGTGGGCTCCAAAGATCGCGCAATCAGCTAAAAACCCTATCCTGGTCCTCGCCATTGCCATCGGCTTCTTGAAGCCCACCAGCCCTTCGGGCGCCGGCGCGGCGGCCCTGTCTGCTTTGTCGCTCCTCCTCGACGATGGCTGGCATCGCCTTCGTCGTCGCTTCGCGCATCCAGGGCCGCCGCGCTCGGCGCATACGTTATCGTATTTACGAACAAGAGTACTTAGCGACCGTTTTCATCCTTGCCCGGGGGTTGAGTTCGTGGCGCGACTGCGCCGAGGGGAACCGATACATGAATCCTCGTACCTCGCAGGGGCTGGGAGTCGATCGTGATCCGTCCACCTAAAAGCTGCAGCCGCTCTCGCATGCTTATTAATCCCAGGCCGCCTTTTTTTTTCAAGGTACCGGGATCGAAACCCACACCTTTGTCCAGGATGGTCAACGCGATTTCAGCCGGGCCGCCGTTTAGCCCAACCTGGACGCTGTGGACTCCACTGTGCTTGACCACATTGCGCAAGGATTCCTGGAGCACCCGGTAAAGGCAAAGAGCGATATCGCGTGGGAGCGATTCTGGGATGTTTTTGAATTCGAAATCCACTTGAAGACCAGCCTGTTCGTTGATCTCCCGGCAAAGGCTCATCGAAGCCGAAACCAGGCCCAGCCGGTCAAGTTTGGAGGGATGGAGCTCGTAGGCAAGGCGATGAATTTCGCTCAAGATCTCCCGAGTCTGCATCACAGACTCCCTCAGCCCTCTTTCAAACCCAGGGGCCGATATCTCAGCCTGCTGCGCGAGGAGCTCGATGTCCGTTGACAGGAGAGCAAGCCTTTGACTCAAATCATCGTGGAGCTCCCTCGCGATCCGGCTTCGTTCCGCTTCCTGGGCATTGATAAGTTTGCCACTCAGAGCCGAAAGCGTCTGCCTCGCCTCCTTCCACTCGGTGACGTCGGTACATGAGCCGATATATCCGACAAAGCTCCCGTCCCCTTCAAAACGGGCCGCGCCGCTGTTCAGAACCCAGCGATAATCGCCGTCCGCTCGCCGCAAGCGATGCTCTATGAAAAAATTCCGTCGGTCACCGAAAGCTTCCCGGTAGCTTGCCAGGAATCCCTCGACATCTTCCGGATGAATGCTTGTGGTCCACCCGCTCCCGAGCTCATCCTCAAGGCATCGGCCGGTAAATTCGAGCCAGGAACTGCTGCAGTATGTGAACCCCATGTCCGGCCCGGACATCCAGATCATCGCAGGCGCGGAATCCGCCATGAGCCGGAATCTTTCTTCACTCTCCCGCAGGCTGGAATGCAGCCGCTGCAAAGCGCTTCGCTGTCGCAGCAGGATTACGATCAGTAACGCTTCAAGCAGCAACACGAAAAGGATGACGACTATGTGCCAACGATAAAGCTGCCAGATCGACAGCTCTTTATGGATAGGAGTGCTGTCGGCAGGAAGAAGCATCTCCTTCATGCCCCAGCGCTGCAGCTCGCGCCAGTCGAACAGATAAATGCTGGCATTTACAAAAGCAACCTGAATTTCATCCGGTTTTTCGCCTTTTATGATGCCCAGCGCCAACCCGGCCGCAGCCCTGCCATCCACCCCCAGATCGTGCATGTGGCCGCCCACAATCCCCGACCCGAGGTAAGTGGAGGAAATACTGCCGAAGATAGGCGCATTCGAGGCATGGATTACCAGCACTGCCGGCAACAAAAATAGCCCGAATCGGCGCAGATAAAGGCAAAATCTGCTGGTTCGTTGTGCCCAAAAGGGATATCTTCGGCATGTTTTAAGAAAAAGGCTCATTCCTGCCTCGGGCGAATCAAGCCGAGAATCGCAACCGGGGCCCGGCTGCAACCGACCGGCCTCGCAGCGAGACACATAGCGGACGAGCCAAGATAAACGCGCGGCCGGAAATGCAAAACTGTCAGTATTGACAGTACCCGCTGCGTTCCAATCGGATAATTATGGGTACGCAGATTGAGGTGTTAGGCATCTATTGAGGTCACAGGAGAATACGCATCATGGTTTCATCCCTCTCGAAAAAGCTGGTTCTTGGGCTTTGTGTCTTATTTCTGGCCGGTTCAGGCGTAACAGCACAAACAGGCGGCTCAGCCCCGAACTCCCCAAAAAAATTGAAAATCGGCCTGGTTCTGAGCGGAGGCGGAGCACGCGGTCTGGCCCATATCGGCGTTCTGAAATGGCTGGAAGAACACCGCATCCCGGTGGACTACCTTGCCGGGACGAGCATGGGAGGCCTCGTCGGCGGGATGTACGCCATGGGAAAAACCCCGGAGGAAATGGCTTCGTTCGTCAAAACCATCCAATGGGGTGAGGCTTTTGCCAGCGTGCCTGATTACGAAGACTTGAATTACCGGCGCAGAGAAGACCGCAGAGTTTATCAGATCGAGCTGGAAATGGGAGCCAAGAAAGGCATAAGCCTCCCGACAGGCCTCAGCACAGGACACTACATCGGACTGATGTTCGACCGTCTCACTTTGCCCTATTCATCCATCGCCAGTTTTGACGACCTGCCGATTCCTTTTCGCTGCATGGCAACCGACTTCCTGGCCGGCAAGCCGGTGACCATGAAAGATGGCTCGCTGGGTTCCGCCATGCGAGCCACCATGTCCATCCCCGGCGTTTTTCCGCCGGTCGAAAGGGATGGGAAAATACTGGTGGACGGCTTTCTCCTGAATAACATCCCCACCGATGCGATGCGTGAAATGAAGCCGGACGTCGTAATTGCAGTGGATATCGGAACTCCGATTGGGGACATGAAAGACATACAAAGCCTGACGGGGATCCTGGGGCAGTCCAACCTCATCATGACGATCGAAAACGACAGGCGCAATTTGAGGCTTGCGGACGTAATCATCGCACCGGAACTTGGGAGCCAAACGACTCTGGACTTCTCCAACATCGACAAAGTGATCGATCTTGGCTATCAGGGAGCCGCATCGAAAGCCGCCATCCTCGAGAAGTTTTCCATGGATGAGACAACCTGGCAGGAACACCAGAAGGCCCAGAAGTCCAGAATGCTGACCGGGATCCCCGTTCCCGACGAAATCCAGATCACCGGCGTCGATGAAAAGGTACAGCAAATCATGAAAAAGAACCTGGGAGAGTTTCGCGGGAAAGCAGATGGATACCCAGGAACTCGAGGACGCCCTCACCAAGTACACGGGGGATGGCAAATACGAAAATCTTGATTACAGGCTCACCCCCTCCAAAAGCGACCCTAAAAAAAATGTCCTGTTGATCGATGTCAAGAAAAAAACCTATGCCCCGCCGACCTTGAATTTCTCGCTTACCATGGACGGCTCCGATATCGACGACGTGCACTTCAGCCTTGGGGGCCGGCTGACGATCATGGATGTCGGCAAATACGGATCCGAGTGGCGGAATGACGTGAGGATCGGCTATCGGGCGCTGCTGGCGAGCGAATACCTGTATCCCCTGGGGGGAAAGGGGTTTTATGTGGCACCCCGGGTCTATTTTGCCCGCGGCTTGGAGAGTTTCTTCTCCCCGGCAGGGTCCAGGGCCGCCGATTACCAGGTCAACAAGGCGGCCGGCAGCATGGACATGGTCTTCATGACCCGGCGCAGTGAATTCAGAACCGGTTACGAGTTCGGCCGCTTCAATGCCGATGTTCACACGGGCACCCCGCCTCTTACCTCGGTGAGCGGCCAAATGAGCCATGGCACGGATGCGTTATGCCTTTGACAGGACGAACAGTGCGATCATACCGTCGAAGGGTCTGCGGGTAACGGCGGAAGGGCGCTGGTACACCTACGCTCCGCTGTCAGAGGATCCTTTCCCTCAGGGCGAGTTCACGGCGATCTACTTCAAACCTCTGAGCGAAAAGGGTTCGGTATTGATCAGCCAGCAGTTGGGAACCACATTCAACAAAAATGCGCCTCCCGAGCTGCAGTTCACCCTCGGCGGACCGTTCCGGCTGGGCGCCTACGATTACCAGGAGTTCCGGGGCAACCACTACTTCCTGTCCAGCCTGGGATATATGCACCAAATCGGCCAGTTGTCACCGTTATTGGGAAGAAAGATCTACGGTATCACCTGGTTTGACGCCGGCGGAGCCTACCAGGACTTCAAGTCGCCCGTGGTTCAGTACCAGGGAACCGCCGGGTTCATCATGGACACCAAAATGGGAGCGGTCTCGATATTGGGCGCGGTGGGCAAGGGAGGCAAGGGCCAGATCTACTTCGCCTTCGGGAAATTGTTCTGATCTCAGTGTAAATCGAACCGCTAAGACCTCCAAGACCGCAAAGATATTGTTTATAAATATTTGCGGTCTTCGCGGTCTTACTTCGCGGTAAGCCGTAAGAAGGCAGCAGCAGCCGTGTAACGCACCGCAGGCTTTGGGTCCGCGAGTGCCGGTTCGACGGCGCTTGCGAACGAGGCGTCGTTGCGCTGGGCGATCGCGTCCAGGACCGCCGCCCGAACGATCTCGCTCTTGTCGGAAACCGCCTGGGCAAGAGCCTTGCCGCTTCGCGGATCGGTGTCTTTAGCAAGGTTTCTCGCCGCCGCCGCCCGCACGGGAGAAGCATCATCTTTGCTGACCGCCTTTACCACACCCAGCCCCGCACTCGCATACGGGATGAATCCTACACCTGCCGCAAAGCCGAACTGCGCCATCTTCTTCGGATCTTTTAACATTTTCGCCTGCGCTTCCATCAGAGAGTCCCCGCTCTTGCGCTCCCCGGTCAGAATAGCGTAATAGACCTCGTACCCACTGTTGTCTCCCAGAAGGATGGCCGCGTGGGCGCCGGCGAGAATTACGCCGCTTTCCGTCTCGTTTTTCGCGATTTCCTTCATTTTCGCAATCGACTTTTTGCTGCCCATCTGCCCCAGGGCGGTCATCGCGGCAATGCGCACGCCGGGATCTTTGTCCTCCAATGCCTTTTCCGCATATTCTGCGGCTTTGGGATCGTTGCGCAGGAGCCCAAGGGCGTTGATCGCCGTGGCACGATCACCGGCGCTCTTTTCCTGGATGCCGGCCTGAAGGACATCCCACGCCTTTTGCCGCTTATCCTGGGCCGGGGCCATCTGGATGGACATCAGGATCAAAAGCAGGGTTAATGAGGCGGCTGTGCCTCCTGCAACCACGTTCCTGGGTCTTGGGCTTTTCATGATTCGAGATCCTTTCCATGGGAAACATAACATCGTAGATTCTTTTGAAGCATACATGCTCGAGAATTGAGAGGGGGAAACATTGCAGAGATGGAATGCACCCAAAAAGAAACGGTCGGGATGACAGCTCTTGAAGCTGCCATCCCGACCCGTAAAAGCACAGAGCTTTCGCAACGACCTTCGTGATCTTCCTGATAGTCCGGCCGTTCAAATCCGAGCGGCTTGTCACCGCAGGAAGAGGCTCTCCAGTGCTTAACCCTTCTTCGCGTCTGGCGGGTATTCCTTCAACATCTTCTGAAGGGCCTTAGCCAGATTCTTCTGACGCTTGTCCGGTTTGGCCTTGGTATCGAGTGTCTTGGTGCCAACGGTCCGGAACACGGTTTTCTTGGTGCCCACATCATAAAAATCGATCTGCAGCGCGCCAATGTAGAGTGTGCTGGAGGTCGAAGTACTCGTGGAGGAACCCATGCCGCCGTAACCGCGATAAGGTCCCCAGCCGCCGCCGTATCCATAATCGCTGCTGAAGGAGTTTACCTGTTTTTCGGTGGAGATTGCGATCTGATAGCCGACAAAGAGGTCCGCCTTGTCGCCATCGGTCTTCGTGAGCCCTTTCGAGGCAAGCGCTGTGTCAATAGCCGCTTTTATCTGAGAATCGACCATTTGATCCTTGTCGCTCGTCTTGATTTCTACCCATTTGTAGGTCTTGTACTTGCTGAAGTCGGCAGACTTATCGTAGTTCATCCGGACATCCTGCGCCGCGGCCATTCCTGCCAGCAAGAGCAGCACCGGAACCATACATAGAATTCTCTTCATAACGCTCTTCTCCTTATCGATTGAATTGAGTAATGCAAGAACGGAGTAAATACCTAGGGTCCATCCACAAACCTCGGCACCGAGCCTTTAAGCCGCCGGCACCCAGGTGCCGGGCAAGAAGCAGTGCATCGAATCCGGGTACATGAGTTCCGCTTAATAGCAGGCGAACATCCTAACCCGCATCGTCGGCCAAGGTCAAGCCCACGACCGCCCGCGCATAGTTAGGGTAGAGAGATCAATATAGTCTCCGTTGGACGGAAATGGAACTGTCAATTTTGACAGTCCCCTAGAAACTCACCGTCAGGGAAAAAACGGTGGTCGGGTGGTCCCGGTCAATATTGAAGAAATAGGCCCCCAGGTCAATCCGTTTGAAGGTGAAGCCCAAAAGTGGACCCCGCTGAATGTCGAGATCGGTCTGATACGCGCGCGTCCGCTGGCCGACAAGACCGAACCTGAACCACTCCACGGGAGCCAGCGTCAGTTCCGACCAGGTGTAAAAGAAGTTTGACGTGCGATCACCCGTATCAATCACATACTCGCTCTCGCTGTAGAATTCGAGCTTTCGCCAGCTCAGAGACGTCCGGAAACCGGGCGCGATTCCGTTGGTGTCGCCGAAAATGCCGCCAACCATCGGGGTGAATTCAAAGGCCAGCTTCTCGCCAACGCCGAAGTTATAGCCTGCCCACAGGGAGCCGGTGCGGAGGGCTTCGTAGTTGTATCGTGCTTCAAGGTGCAATCGACCGCGGTCAGCCTTAAAAGAAGGCTGCACATAATGCCGGTCGCCAGGCAACAGATAGGCATAAGCCGACGCCTCAAATGACCACTTCTTCTCCTCGGCCTGCGGCGGCGCCTGTTTTTTCTCCTCGGCTTCCTGACAAACAGCGCACTTGGACAAAAGCAGAACTGCCGCAATCAGGCAAGCCATCCACCTCAATGAATTCGTCCCGATCGGCGTCTGTAGCAAGTTCAGCCCCCCAACACCATAGTAAGACCCACTAGGATGAATCCGAAAACAATCATGGAAATCCCCATCGCCCAAGGGCGTCGCCCGATAAGGCGCCCGAAGGAATAGCCTGTCAGGAACAGCATGAGGACGGCGATCGCGTTGGAGACCCGCATAGCCGGCGCCGCGTTTTTCATGAAAACGAACGGGATAACAACCGGGAGTGTGGAAAGAAAAACTATTAGAAAAACGCCGGCCGCGCCCATCCAATCATCCTTCCCCAGGCGCGCATGCGGCGGCGGCTCGGGCAGCGCTTTCAAGCGCCGGCGCAGGCTCTCGAGTTCTTCCGGCTGAAGGATGCGAACGACCGTTGGCGGCAGCGAAGCTGCCAGGATTTGCTCCGCCTTCTTAGGATCGGAGTCATCGCGAACAGAGCGCAAGGTGAGGAGGTTTCTGCGCTTTTCGGCCAGGGAGCCCAGAAGGTAGAATGCCCCGTCAATAATGCCCCATGCGAGATTGCATCCCAGCGCGCCGATGAGCATCGTGCGAATGTCGTCGCGCCCAGCCTCGGCGACGCTGAGCGAGCCGGTGAAGGTAAGCACCATGATCAGCCCGAACAGAACCTCGGTGATGCGGTCTATAGGATCCAGAACGCGTCTGGAGGATCGGACTGTTTCATCGGACATTTGTCCCTACCTCACATGTGCGGCGCCGCCAGGCTTTTTTCCGTCACCATCAGGCAGTGAAGTCGCCTGGGCCTGCTCACGGCACGCAAAAGTTCACGCGCCGGACAGCTGTTTCCCACTGAATTTTCAGGGCCTCTGTCCCAGGCGCAAGAACTCGACGCGGTAGTTGGCGTCCGGATTGCGCTCCGAGGGGCCGGCCACTAGCATAGCCGTGATGCCCTGCAGTTCATGTTCGCGAACCCAGCGATCCGCAAAGTTGCGCCAGTTCTCCGGGTCTTCAACGCAACATTCAGAATGTACGCCATAGGAAAAGGCCAATCCCTGGCAGACTGCCGTGTCGTGGCTGACCGCGATGACCCACGCCTGCGGTTTGTACCGGGAGATCATCCGCGCTGTAGTGCCGCTTAGGGTGGGAACAAACACCGCCGCGCAAGGCACGGTCTCCAGGGCATGTTCGACCACCGACGCAATGGCTTCTGCAGCGGTTGTGGGCCGCAGGCCCGATCCCGTCGCGAGCGGGTTAGACTGTATGGAACGCCGCCCTTCCGTAAAGGCAGCTATTTTGGCGAGCATTGCCACGGATTCTTCAGGAAACTTACCCATGGCCGATTCGCCCGAGAGCATGATGCAGTCGGTGCCGTCAAGAATGGCGTTGGCCACATCCGTGGACTCGGCGCGTGTGGGCAGCCGGCTGTTCGTCATGGATTCCAGCATCTGCGTCGCGGTGATGACCGGTTTCCCCGCAAGGCTCGCCTTCGCTATGAGCTGCTTTTGTAGGACAGCCATTTCCTCGATCGGCACTTCCACCCCGAGATCCCCGCGGGCCACCATGATTCCGTCCGCGGACTTCAGGATCTCGTCGAGATGCTTCAACGCATCCGAGCGTTCGATCTTGGCGATGACGAAGGGGCGCTTGCCCAGGTCTTTTGCGGCTGCACGAACTGCCTTAATGTCGTCCTCGGTTTCCACGAACGACTGGCTCACTGCGTCTACGCCATGGTTCAGCGCGAATTCCAGACAGGCGCGGTCGTGTTCCGTAAAGGCGCTCATCCCCAGGTTTATCCCCGGCAGGTTGAGCCCCTTCCTGGACCTCAACTCACCGCCGACGGCGACCATGCACTGAACGTCGTTCCCGGACACGCCCTGGACGACAAGCTGCACAAGTCCGTCGTTGAGGAAGAGTCGGTCGCCGGGTTTCACTACTCTGGGAAGTTGCTCGAAGCTCATCGAAACGCGCTCTTGACCGCCGATGATTTCATCGCTTGTCAGAGTGAAAGCATCGCCGGGACGCAACAGAATAGGCTCCGGTTCGATCCGGCCGACGCGCATTTTGGGGCCCGGCAGATCGGCCATGATCGCCACGCTCCGCCCGGTCGCGCGTTCGGCGTCGCGGATGCGCGCGATCCGGTCGGCGTGCCCGCTGAAGTCGCCGTGTGAGAAGTTGAGCCGCGCCACGTTCAGCCCGGCGCGGATCAGGCGTTCCAGCATTTCCGGGGAATCGGACGCCGGCCCGATGGTTGCGACGATTTTGGTTTTGTTCGCGGACAGTTTCATAAAAATCCTCAGTCAATCCCGGGCGCACGGGGAAGTTATTTCCATCAATCCACGCTTCGAGGCCATTGAATCTCTCGGGTTTCAGAAGCTGCGCAAGGTCATTCGAATTTTGAGGGCTGTCCGGTCGCGGCCAGCACGGCATTCCATGCAAAACCGTCCGGATCCAGAAATTTCTTGCGGCCGCTGAGCAGTTCGATGGGCACATGAATGAACCTGTCGTGCAGGTACCCGATCAGGAGGCCGGTCTTCCCCGCCATCGCCGCGTGAACCGCATAGCGGGCGAATAAGTCGCAGAGGATCGAGTCTTCGGAATTGGCCGGGCTGCTGCGAACAAGGTAATTCGGATCGAAGTAGCGCATCACCACCGGAACCTTCTCCGACTTGAAATACGCATCGATCCGCTCGCGCAGGAATAAGCCGATATCCTGGAGTTTCACGTTTCCCGAGGCGTCGCGATCGACCGCGGCGTTCTCCAGCAGATCCTGCCCCGCGCCTTCGGCCACCACGACCACGGCGTGGGAGCGTTCAAGAATCCGCTTTTTGAGGGCGGCAAGAAATCCGCGGGGGCCGTCCAGCGCAAAAGGCACCTCCGGCACCAGGGTGAAGTTCACATCCTGGCTGGCAACGGTAGCGCCGGCGGCGATAAAGCCGGCATGGCGCCCCATCAGCCGGACCAGTGAGATGCCGTTCTTGACGCTGCGCGCCTCGGAGTGGGCCCGGTGCAGGACAGCGGCTGCCTCCTGGACCGCGGTGAGGTACCCAAAAGTTCGCGTCACGAAGGGGACATCGTTGTCCACCGTTTTGGGAATGCCGACAACGGACAAAGTGTGACCGCGCTTCTTCGATTCCTGGAAGAGGGCGTTGGCGCCGCGCTGCGTGCCATCGCCGCCGATGGTAAAGAGAATATCCACGCCGAGGCGGACGAGGTTGTCCGCGGCTATCCCCATGTCTACGGGGCCACGCGACGTGCCCAAAACGGTGCCTCCCTGCTGATGGATTCTGTCTACGAGCGCCGGCGTCAACACGACCGGTTCCTCGCCACGCGCAGGATCAAGGCCCTGGTAGCCGCCGCGGAAGCCCAGCACTTCCTTTACGCCGTACGTGTGGTGCAGCTCGAGAAAGAGCGAACGGATGATATTGTTCAAGCCCGGGCACAGGCCGCCGCACGTCACGATGCCGGCCCGCGTCTGTGCTGGATCAAAAAACAACTTTGCCCGGGGCCCCGCCAGTTCGAAGAGCAGTTCCTCAGCCGCAGGCAGCTGCGGATCCCGCACGATTTGCTCGGGCATACGCAGATCATCGCCTACGGTGCGGCTGATCGGTGATGCAAACCGCGGGTCTCCTAGAGATGTGACGTTCATGATTATCTCCGTGGCTTGTGGTCGTCCGGGAACCGGTCCGCTCAAGCAGGCATCGCCCGATCGAGATCTGCTTCATCCGGACAGGGATGGCAGACAGGCCTCCCCGGGAGAGCATGCTAACAGCGCCCGCGAAGGAAATCACCTGAAATTGTGCCGCCCGGATGCCTTACGGATGACGGCGAAGGAAGCGCAAAACAGCTTGCCCGGGATCTGTGATCCCGTACCTCCATGGATTCGGATTTCTTCCCCTCCCTTTCGTTCTCATGTTGACAGGGAAGCCGGCCTCCGCACAGTATTAAAGCCGGTTCGAGCGGCGCTCCTTCCGGTTGCGGCGGCCGCCAAGGCATGAAGTCGCAGCGGAAGTCGATGCCGGATTGAGGAGGAAGGGCATCTATGACTCAAACCCTCAGCGTTTCCAGCAGCATCTCTTCTACCTTGTGGATTCTGACGCGAGGCCTGCTGGCCCTGATTGTCTTCGCAACGCTGTTCCTGGCCGTCCGCCGGGCCATTGTGGTGTTCACAGGCCGGAAAAGCCTGCAGCTCGGCCGCAAAAAATACTGGTACCTCGGCATCAGTCTGGGCACTGCCCTTCTCCTGGCCCTGGCGCGCCGGATTGTCGAGGCCTTGTTCACAAATCTCAGCAAGTCGCTGGAAAAAGTCGCCACATTTCTGGAACCGGGCTGGACCGGTCCCGCCCTGGTCGGCATTTATGACACCCTGCTTTCCACCGTAATCCTTATCCTGGCGATCCAGGGGACTGGAATCATTTACTGGGCCATAGAGAAACGGCTGACGTGGTGGGCTCAGCGGCAGGTCACCTATCCGCCGACCAGTCTTCGCCGGCACATGCGGCGGGGATTCTCATTGTTGAACCACGCTTTCCGGACGACCGCCCTGGTCTTTCTGCTTCTGGTATTTATCCCCACGGTTCTGCGCTATTTTCCCAAAACTCAGGTTTTTGTCCAGACGATCGATAACTACATGGGGAATCCGGCAAGGGATATTCTCCAAGCCATTGTCAACTACCTCCCCAACCTCGGCTACCTGATCCTGATCATCTTCATGGGTTGGATCCTGAGCAAACTCCTGAAGTACGTCTTCGACTCATTGGGGGACGGATCACTGACCATCAGCGGATTCCTTCCCGAGTGGGCCGAGCCCACCTACAAACTGTGCCGCACTCTGCTGTATCTGTTCCTGCTGATGGTGAGCTACCCCTACCTGCCGGGTTCCAACTCGGAGTTCTTCAAGGGATTTTCGGTCTTCGTAGGCGCACTGGTAACATTCGGCTCTTCCGGGGCCATCAACAATATAGTCTCCGGGTTCGTTTTGACCTATACGCGCGCCTTCCGTGTGGGCGACATGGTGAAGATCGGGGACGTCGTCGGAATCGTGCTGGAGAAAACGACACTTAGCACCAGGATTCGCACGGCTCGGAACGAGGAAGTCACCATTCCCAACGGCAGTGTTTTAACGAGCACGGTGACCGATTACAGCGCCCGCGCGGCTACGGAGGGTGTAGCATTAACGGTGACCGCCGGAATCGGCTACGACGCCGACTGGCGCACGGTTGAGGCGCTGCTGATCGATGCCGCGAGGCGGACGGAGAACATTCTGGCGGACCCGGCACCTATCGTATTCAAGTCCGAACTGGGGAATTATGCGGTGAATTACGATCTGATGGCCTGGACTAACAAAACCGACCGGGCGGACAGGCTGTGGAGAACCGGCTCGGAGTTGCGAAGCAATGTCCTGGATGCGTTCAACGCGGCCGGAATCGAAATCATGACTCCCAGCATATTTGCCCACCGGGATGCAAGCGGCCTGGCCATTCCGCCGGAGAGGTTTCCTGAGAGGCCCCTCCCCCGAGGAATTGCCGTCGACATCAACAATACCGGGAAAAAGTGATCGCCGATGCATGAGGACGAATTGCCTATCCCTCACCTTACTGCCGCTGAAGCCATCCAGCGCCTTATCGAAGGGAACGAACGGTTCCATAAGGGCAAGATAAATTATCCAACGATTCTGAAAGAACATCTCGCTGATCTCGCCCAAGGGCAAAAACCGTTTGCGACCATATTGGGCTGCAGTGATTCTCGAGTTCCGCCGGAGTTGATATTCGATGCCGGCCTGGGAGGACTTTTCGTTGTCCGCGTCGCCGGCAACACGGCGGCAGCGGAACTTATGGGCAGTTTTCAATATGCCGGCGCCCATTTGGCTACGCCTCTCTTCCTGGTATTGGGCCATGAGGGGTGCGGTGCGGTCAGCGCAGCTCTGGAAACCAAATTTCACGGCGTCCAGCATCGCTCGCGGATTCAGATCCTGGTGGACAGCATCCTGCCCGGGCTTCCTGACTTCGACCCCCAGCTCCCTCCTGAAGCCTGCCTCGCACAGGCAGTCGAGGCCAATGTCCGATGGACGATTCACAAGCTCAGCGAGACCCCTGAAGGTAAAAGAGGCTTGATGAGCGGACTTATGAAAATCGCGGGTGCCATTTACGAGCTTGAGACCGGCGGCGTGCGGTTTTTGAAACCGGAAACTGGCACGCTCGACGGATTGAACCGCGAAGAACGCAAAGAAAAATAAACGTAATCCTCCGGTGTCTTGGTGACTCTGCGGTTCAAATTCTATGCGGGAAAGCAGGGGGAAAAGTCTCCCGAGAGGCTGCTCCGAACCGAATGGAGGGAAGTCTAATGAGACAAGATCGAAACGATAAGTCAACGAAAGCCTTTCTTCTTGTATTCTCCCTCCTCCTGATGCCTGCCGTTTCCTGGGGACAGAAAACGGCGACCCCACAACCGCCTCAGGCTGCGGCGCCGGCCACACCCAACGATCCCCTGAAACGCGATACTCCCTATGGCACCGTCACAGGCTTTCTAAAAGCCGCAGGCCAGAAGAACTACGAACTGGCGGCGAAATACGTCCAGATGCCTCACGGTAAATCAGTGCCGTTTAGCCAGGAGACCCTCGAGGAATTGGAAGCGGTTCTGAATCACGATTATTACGGCAGCCTGGACATGATCAGCCGCGAGCCCGAGGGAATATTGGATGACGGCCTGCGGCCGGATCTCGAGTCCATCGGCAAAGCTCGCATCATGGGCGGAAATGAACTCGATATCAGGCTGATTCGTCTAACAGATACCAAAGAAACGAAGATCTGGCTTGTTTCTGCGGAGACCGTCCGCCAGATACCCGACTTTTATCGCAGCAGCCCTTTCACAGCCCTGCAAAATAGCTTGCCTCATTGGATGAGCCGGACCGAGGTTTTTTCCCTAACGGTTTTGGAGCTGGCTGATCTTCCTTCTGGCCGTGCCGATTTCCTGGCTGCTCGCGCGATTCTCGATATTCCTGGTCAGACGGGTTTTGAGGCGTGCTTGAGAGCGGCAGATTGGGCGCGCACACCGCTCACCGGAACCCCGCTCGCCCTGGCCCTTAGTAACCGTTATTCATTACATCCTGGTCCGCTCAGCGCTGCCGCTGCTCTTCGTCCAATATTATGAGCGCGGCGTTCGGATACTGTTCGTAATCGCCATCTATTGGGTGCTCAGCAACATCACCGACGAGATGCTCTGGCCCGCATCGAGAGTCCGGCTGCCGGTGGAGCGGCGGGCATCGGCGCAGTCGATGCTGGGACTTGGGCGGAGGGTATGGAAAGCCTTGATATTCCTGATTCTTTTCTCATTGTTCTGAAGAGCTTCGGATTCCAGGTAAATTCCGCATCGCGGGCATCGGGATAGGAGGCATCGCTCTCGGTCTTGGGAGCCCAGAAAACACTGGAAAATCTCTTCGGCGGCGTTGCGGTTCTGAGCGACGGCAGCATCCGGGTCGGTGATTTCTGCAAATCGGGGATCAACTCGGCACCGTGGAAGACATCGGAGTCAGAGCAACCCGCATACGTACCGCGGGACGGACCGTGGTTTCGATCCCGAATGGATCCGTTGCCATGGCCAACCTGGAGAACTTCACCAGCCGGGAGAAAATCCTGATGCGGCCCCTGATCTCGCTGCGCTACGAAACTTCAGCGGATCAGCTTCGTTACGTGATCGCCCGTATCCGGGAGATGTTGTACCGGCACGCTCAAGTGGAGAACGAAACGCTCCGGGTTCGATTCATCAGCCTGGCGCAGCATTCTTTGGACGTGGAGATTTTTGCCTATATCCTGACAGCGGATTACCCGAAGTTCCTTGCGATCCAGGAGGAACTGCTTTTGAGAATTATGGACATCGTCGAGGAATCGGGCACAGGGTTCGCCTTCCCCTCGCAGACAACCTACCTGCGCAAGGATCCGGGCCTCGATCCTGAGAAAACAAAGGCCGCCTTGGCTGCCGTCGAATCCTGGAGAAAAGAGAACCGCCTGCCCTTCCCCGATCATGATCCCGATACGATCGCGCGCCTGGGCGATGAGAAACTGGAGAAATGATCCTCGCAGTGCCCCGGTCGTCCCAGCTAAAATACCGCCGGAACATCATACCCCGGTCTCTCTCAACGCTATCGGCCTATGGCGGGAGCATCTGTCGTCGATGAATCCGGCCGTTCGGAATCGATCCACGCATTGAGCAGAGTCTTGCAGACAGCCAGCACCACCGGCCCGATAAAAAGGCCGATGATGCCGAGGCTGAGCAGACCGCCGATGACTCCGACGAATATCAGCAGGAGCGGGAGGTCGGCGCCCTTTTTGATCAGAACTGGCCGCAGGAAATTGTCGATGGTGCCGACCACTATGGTAAAGACTATCAGGACACTGCCCGCGATATTGTGGTCCTTCCAGAAGAGCCAGACAACGCCAGTCAACATCACCGGTATCGGCCCAACCTGGGCGATGCACAAGAGAAACATCACCGCTGTGAGAATGGCCGCAGCCGGCACACCTGTCACCGCCAGGCCGATGCCGCCGAGCAGTGATTGGGACAGGGCGGTGACGACCACTCCCATTGCCACCCCGCGGATCGCCTTGGAAGCAAGAATGGTGACGCTTTCGCCATGGGCGCCGGCAAGGCGCCTGGCAAAGCTAAGAACTCCTTCGGCTGCCCGCTCACCAGTGGAATAAAGAACCGCACAGAAGATCACGGTCATGAAGAATTGAACCAACATCGCCCCCAGGCTGCCGACTTCAGCCACCATCCAACCTGCAATCTTGGTTGCATAAGGTTTCAGCGTGGCAGCCAGCTCGCCGGGCCCGGCGGCCGCCGTTTGCGCCCACTGCTCCGAAATCTTCGGCCCGGCAAACGGGATTTTGTCGACCCAGTCGGGCGGAGGTGGAAGGGTAATCGAAGGAGCCGATTTCGCCCAGGCAAGAATATCGCCGCTCTTGGCGACTAATGCGGCGATGGCGATAGCGATCGGCAAAATCAGGACCATCAGCAAAAGTACAGTCATGATCGCCACAGCCGGCCCTCGCCGTTTCCCCAGGCGCTCCTGCAATCCCAGAAGCAGAGGCCATGTGGCTATGACGATCATCGACGCCCAAATCATCGCAGTTAAAAACGGACGCAGAATCCAAAAACACGAGGTAATAAGGATGCCGATGAAGAGTACGGCCAAGGTATTGCGGGTGAGGTCATTCGAAAAGCGCTGATTCATGGGTCTCGTCTCCTTCAGCATGCCATGCGGGGATTCGCGATCTTGCCACACGCGCGTCTAATTTCCTTTGGGCGACGGCTCGGATTCAGGCCCAGCAACAGTCAGACTTCGAATGAGAACCGGCTGCCGGCAGCTATATTCGAGCAGATATCGCGCACGCGCCGTTTTTTCAGCCAGGGCGCCAAACTCCGGATAGTCCCGGACCTGAATCATAATGCAGTTTTCGGTTCGTACGGCAGTGAGGCTCAGGATCGGCGGATCTGAATTTTCCGCAAGCGCGGCTGCGAGGCGCATGATGCCAGCAAGTTCCACCGGATCGCTGACCTCCTCATCACGGGTTTCGGCCAGCGCAACCTTGTTCAGGTTTCGCACTTTGGCCCGGGAAATCCGGGCAGCCGCTGCAGCCACCCGGAGCAGTTCGAGGGGAAAACCCGGCAGCGGCGGCAATCGATCGAGCCAACCGCCGGGCGTGCCATAGGCATCCTCCTCGCCCTTGCCGGATCCGCGGAGCCCGCGAAGGATGGCAGCGGCATGCAGGGCGACTCGCCTTTTCCTGCATAGCGGATCCGATCGGCGCGCAGGATGGAGACCGTCAAAAATCTGCAGCGACAAGCGCCGCACGGCGCGCACCTCAATTAGATTTACGCCTTGCAGCGATGCCCATTTTTGCAGCACGGCAAGCCCCATGGATTGCAGGCGGCCCTGGCCCGGCAAACCCTCGCGCCAGGTATGCCACAACGGCGCTTCCCCCATCATTTTGTCCCGATATCTTTTCAATCGGGCGGCTTTCTCTTCGTTTAATATACGTCGCCAGCGTTCCCGGCTCTGCGTGTCCGGTAAAGGCCCGGATTCGCACCGCCAGGATCTATAGAGAACCGTCAGGTCGTGCAGTTCCCCCAGGCTGTCCTGCATCTCCTTGAGATCGCCTATCCACTCCTCATGTTGAAGTGGAAGAAAATTCTCCACCAGGTAGCGGAACTTCTTCAGGCCGATCCTGAGGCGGTGCCATGCCCGGTCACTTCGGTTTCGCAACGCCGTCCTGTGCAGGGAATAGGCATCTTCCCAGGCTCCCAGGGCGCTCAATTGAAATACTGCACCTCCGACCGGGATCCGCCGGGTGCGACTCCGCAGCCTGCGGGCCCAGCGATTCCACTTCTGGCGATCGAAATCCTCGAGGGCCTTGGTCACACTGCTTTCGAGTTCAGGTTTTATCCTTTGAAGGTGAGCGAGCAGGGCTGATGTAACCGGATCTTCCGGCACCCCGAGCCTGCGCACCCATTCCTCCATCACCTGGGCATCACGCATTTCGCCCAGCCGGCGGAAAAGGCGCCGCGCAGCCCGGGACATGGCCGTCCAGTCTTTGTCGGGGTCGATGGCTATATATCCGGCGGCTAGTGACCTGCAGCGGCGAAGCGCTACGCGAAGATCGTGAATCGGGTCCGCGGCGTGTGTCTGGCCGGCGCGTTCGGACTCCACGAGCACCTGCTCCATCCAATAGGATAGACCGTTAGCTTCGATTTTCCGTGGAGCAACCGGCAGTGTAGACATGGAAACTCCTGAAGCATGAATGTTAAAGCGGGATGATTCTCGCTACAAACTGGCAATTCTGACAGTTTTGGACCCGAAAAATCCAATGTAACCTCCATGCGAGGCTGCCAGAACAGAGTCATAAGGAAAAGCAAGGGTGCTGCTTAGAACCCTTTGTACGGGCTTCGCAGTTTAAAATTAAGGACGCTCATTCCGTCGGATGAGTCCAGTTTCAGGAGAGATCTTCGCTATGGAAAACAAGCACGAAAAGTATCAGCGGCTGATCGAACGCTGCAAAACGCTTCAGCCAACATCAACGGCCGTAGCTCATCCCTGCGACGAGAGCTCACTGCAGGCAGCGGTAGACGCTGCCCGAGCTGGCCTGATTGCGCCGATTCTGGTCGGGCCATCGGCCCGCATTCGGGAGGTCGCGGCGAAGGCCGGACTCGATATCTCCGGCTATCCCATCGTAGAGGCTGCATTCAGCCAAGAATCGGCGGAAAAAGCGGTAGCCGAAGTTCGTGGAGGGCGTGCCGAGGCGCTGATGAAGGGCAGCCTGCACACTGATGAGTTGATGGGTGCGGTGGTGAAACGGGACACGGGCCTCCGCACGGCCAGGCGCATCAGCCACTGTTTTATCATGGATGTTCCGGGTCACCCCGATGCGCTCATCATCACCGACGCCGCCGTCAACATCGCTCCCTCCCTCAAGGACAAAATCGACATCGTACAGAACGCAATCGACCTTGCCCACGATCTCGGTTCCGACGATGTGCGGGTCGCAATCCTTTCGGCTATGGAGACGGTCAATCCCGACGTGCCGTCCACGCTGGAAGCGGCTGCGCTGTGCAAAATGGCCGACCGCAGGCAGATCACCGGCGCGATTCTAGACGGCCCGCTGGCACTCGACAACGCCATCAGCCCGGAAGCCGCCAAAATCAAAAAAATCGACTCGCTGGTGGCCGGACGCGCCAACGTGCTGGTGGTGCCGGACCTCGAGGCAGGCAACATGCTGGCGAAGAGCCTCTCGTTCCTGGCCGGGGCTGACGCCGCCGGGATCGTGCTGGGAGCGCGTGTGCCGATCATATTGACAAGCCGTGCCGACTCGCTGGTTGCGCGCCTGGCCTCGTGCGCTGTGGCGGCGCTGGTGGCAGCCGCCCGTCGCGCCGCCGGAATGAAAAAGGCCGGGTGAGGCAATGAAAGATACAATTCTCGTACTTAACGCCGGGTCATCAAGCATCAAATTCTCGTTGTTCCTCGCGCAGGAAGGAGCTCGCGCTCGAACTCGTGCTTCGCGGGCAGATCGAGGGGCTCTACACCGCGCCCAAATTTACCGCTAAGGATGCGGCAGGCAAGGGGATCAGCGCGCGCAATTGGGTGGAGGGCACTCGCCTCGGTCACGACGGCGCCATGGACCACCTGATCGGGTTTCTGCGGGAACAGCGTGAACACTATCGCCTGATCGCTGTCGGCCACCGCGTCGTGCACGGCGGGATGCGGTTTTCGGAACCGACTCTGGTCAACACAGAAGCGCTGACCAGCCTGGAGAAGTACATTCCGCTTGCGCCGCTGCACCAACCGCATAACCTGGCGCCGATCCGGGTCGTCGCCGAACGTAGGCCGCGAATTGCCGCAGGTCGCCTGCTTCGATACCGCTTTCCATCGCGCGCAGCCGGAACTTGCCCAGGCATTCGCACTGCCTGCCTCCATCACGGAATGCGGCGTGCGGCGTTACGGTTTTCACGGCTTGTCTTACGAATATATCGCCTCTGCTTTGCCGCATTTCGATGCCAGGGCGGCTTCCGGCAAGTGTGGTGGTCAGCACATCTCGGCAACGGCGCCAGCATGTGCGCCATCAAAGCCGGCGCCAGCGTTGCTACCACCATGGGATTTACCGCCGTTGAAGGGCTGCCGATGGGCACGCGCTGCGGATCGATGGATCCGGGTGTAATGCTTTACCTGATGGATGAACTGAAAATGGACGCGCGCGCGATCGAGAAGCTCATCTATCAGCAGTCAGGGCTACTCGGCGTCTCAGGGATTTCGAGTGACATGAGAGCGAACTGCTGGAAAGTTCGGATCCGCGCGCCAGGCAAGCCATCGACCTCTTCGTATATCGCATAGGACGCGAACTTGGTTCGCTCGCAGCGGCGCTCGGCGGCCTCGATGCGCTGGTGTTCACCGGCGGCATCGGCGAACACGCAGCACCTATCCGCGAGCGCGTTTGCCGCGATGCCGCCTGGCTCGGGATCGAGCTCGATCCGGCCGCCAATGAGGCCGCCGGGCCGCGCATCAGCACGGCAGGCAGCCGCGTTCCAGTATGGGTGATTCCGACCAACGAGGAGCTGATGATCGCGCGCCACACCCGGCGCTTGATCCGCTGACACGTTGGATCTGTAGTGCATCAGGGGTCGAGGGGTCGAGGGATTAGGGTTTCAGATCCATCTTGGCTTTAAGGGTTCGAAATGAATTCCCTTTTCCCCTTGACCCCTTTTCCCCTTGACCCCTTGACCCCTAAAATCGGCGAGGGAAGCAAGTCCATTTCAGACGCGGCGGCGCCGCTTGACTTTCAATTGCGCCAGGGAGCGGGCAAGAGAGGCATTGACAGAGGCTACTTCTTCGGCGTCGATCTTCTCGCGCAGGCGGCGTGCGGCCCGTTCGCGCGCCTCTTCGGCTTTGGCTTCGTCGATGCTCGAGGCTTCAATGGCCATGTCCGTCAGGATGGACACACGCTTGCCGGTGACTTCGATCATCCCCCCGCCCACCGCCAGGAAGGTGTCCTGACCGCCTCGGCGCACTGTCATCTCCCCCGGTACCATCTGGGTCATCAGCCGGACGTGATGAGGAAGTATCCCCATTTCGCCTTCGATCCCGGGGAGTGTGACCATTTCCACGTCTTCAGAGAAGACAACCTTCTCCGGCGTGATAATTTCCAATTTCAAAGTTTCGGCCATGATCGGCTCTATAGGGTCTGAATCCTTTGAGTATTACGGCTCTCTGGATTCTGCTTTCTCTGTTTAACCTTGTTGGACCTCGTCAATGGAACCCTTCATGTAGAAGTTGCCTTCCGGCACGTCGTCGTGCTTACCTTCCAAGATTTCTTTGAACCCTCGGACCGTCTCAGCCACGGGAACCTGCTTGCCCTCGCGGCCCGTAAAGACCTGCGCGACGCTGAAAGGCTGGCTCAGGAAGCGCTGGATCTTGCGCGCACGGAATACCGTCAATTTGTCGACGGGTGAAAGTTCGTCCATGCCTAGAATCGCAATAATATCCTGCAGGTCCTTGAGGCGCTGGAGGGTCTTCTGGACCCCGCGCGCGACATCGTAGTGCTCCTGGCCCACCACATCGGGAGCGAGTGCGCGGGATGTCGAGGCCAAAGGATCCACGGCAGGGTAGATGCCCAGCTCGGCAATGGCACGCTCCAGAACGATGGTTGCATCCAGATGCGCGAAAGTTGTCGCCGGCGCAGGATCCGTCAAATCGTCCGCCGGCACGTAGACAGCCTGGAAAGAAGTGATCGAGCCCTTCTTGGTGGAGGTGATCCTCTCCTGAAGCGCGCCCATTTCGGCCGCCAGGGTCGGCTGATAGCCGACGGCGCTGGCGGTGCGGCCGAGCAGCGCCGAAACCTCGGAACCGGCCTGGGAAAAACGGAAAATATTGTCGATGAAGAGCAATACATCCTGGTTCTTCTCGTCGCGGAAGTATTCGGTGATGGCGAGGCCGGACAAAGCCACGCGAAGGCGGGCCCCCGGCGGCTCGTTCATTTGTCCGTATACCAGCGCGATCTTGGACGAACCCAGGTCTTTTTGGTTGATGACGCCGGCTTCGGACATCTCCTGGTAGAGGTCGTTCCCTTCACGGGTACGCTCGCCCACGCCGGCAAACACCGATACGCCCCCGTGGAGTTTGGCGATATTGTTGATCAGCTCCATGATCACGACGGTCTTGCCGACACCGGCGCCCCCGAACGCGCCCACCTTCCCGCCTTTCAGGAAAGGGCAGATCAAATCGATGACCTTAATACCAGTTGGGAGCACCTGCGGGGAGGTCGATTGGTCCACGAGCGGCGGCGGCATGCGGTGGATCGGATAGTATTTGTCCGCCTTGACCGGCCCGCGCTCATCCACGGGATTCCCGGTCACATCGAACACCCGTCCCATCACTCCCTCGCCAACGGGCATCGATATGGGCCCGCCACTGTCGGTAACCTCATAACCGCGCTTGAGGCCTTCGGTGCCGGACATGGAGATGGTCCGCACCCAGTTGTCACCGAGGTGCTGCTGAACTTCGAGCGTCAGCTTGACCGGTTGGCCTTCAACTTTGTATTCCACGGTCAGCGCGTTGTAGATCGCCGGGAGCTCTTGCGGAAATTCGACGTCCACCACCGGACCCACGACCTGAACAATTTTCCCTTTGTTCATATACCTACCTGTTTTCAAGTGTCTATTACAGGGCTGATTCTGGCTCAGCCGGCCTGTCCGCCGGCGATTTCCAGCAGTTCCTGTGTGATACCGTTCTGGCGAATCTTGTTGTATTCGAGTGTCAGGTCCCTGATCAGGCCTTCAGCATTTTCTGTCGCGTTCTTCATCGACACCATGCGGGCACTTTGCTCGCTGGCTTTTGCATTCAGCAGGACCTGATAGAGATAGATATTGATATAACCCGAGAGCAGGTAACTCAGCACCTCCTCCGCATTGGGCTCGAACAGGATTTCGGGTGAATCGCCTGCGGCTTCCGCCTGGAACTCCACCCCGGGGACCTCGAAGCCTTTGACTTTGAGTTCGCCCACCGGAAGATAGGTAAGGCAAACGGGAACCTGGATCAGGGTGTTTACAAAATGAGTCGCAACCACCAGAACCTCGTCCACTTCCCCTTTTAGGAAAAGATCGCTGGCCAGCGAAGCGATCGCCCTGGCCTCGGGAAAAGTCGGTGTGTCCGCGTAGGTGAACTCGGCCACCAGTTCCCGCTTGGAGCGCGCGGCGAATTGGGCAGCCTTTTTCCCGGCCGCGATAAAAACCGTGGTTTTGGGATCGAACTGGGCGGCCATGCGGAAGAGGTTGGTATTGAGCGCCCCGCATAAACCCTTGTCCGCTCCGATCAGGACGACCGCCCGCTTGCGGACTTCGCGAATCTCAAGCAGCGGGTGGCTGAAATCGCCCGCGAGGGTCGTCGCCGCGCGCTGCATGCGGTACAGCAGGCGCACGAAGGGGCGGCTGGCGAGAGCGGTCAGCTGCGCCTTGCGCATCTTAGACGCCGCCACCATCTGCATTGCTTTGGTGATCTGCGCCGTGCTGCCGATCGACCGGATCCGCCGGCGTATGTCGCGTGTGCTTGCCATATTTAAAACCCCAAGGTCCCCAACCCTGCGGGAAATCCGCGGAACCGAAAGCCCCAATCCCGACCGGGGAAACTAGCGGCCGGGACAGGCAGCGGCATGGGCGACCTCACATTCATTTCCAGGTCTCTTTGAACTGTTCAACCGCGGCTTTGAGCTCAGCATTCAAGGCGTCGCTGAGAGCCTTTTCCTTGACGATTTTCCGCAGCAGGTCGACCTTGCGTGTGGTCATGAACTCCGTAAGCTTGCCCTGGAATTCCTTGATCCGCTCCACCGCAACATCATCCGCATATCCCTTTTGCAGCGCCCAGATCACCGAAACCTGGACCTCGACCGGGATCGGGTTGTATTGCCCCTGCTTGAAAATTTCCATGATGCGTTTGCCGCGATCGATCTGCGCCTGGGTTTTAGGGTCCAGTTCGGATCCGAACTGAGCGAACGCCGCCAGTTCCCGGAACTGGGCGAGATCCCCTTTGAGCTGCCCGGCGACCTGCTTCATGGCTTTGATCTGCGCCGCCGAACCGACGCGGGAGACCGAGAGACCTACCGAAATGGCCGGGCGCACTCCTTGGTAGAAAAGGTCCGTTTCCAGGTAGATTTGTCCGTCGGTGATCGAGATTACGTTGGTCGGGATGTACGCGGAAACGTCGCCGGCCTGCGTTTCGATAATCGGCAGGGCGGTGAGTGAGCCGTTGCCGTACTTTTCCCCCACGCGCGCCGCGCGCTCAAGCAGCCGGCTGTGAAGATAAAACACATCGCCGGGATAAGCCTCACGCCCGGACGGCCGTTTTAAAATCAGCGCCACCTGCCGGTAGGCAACCGCGTGCTTGGACAGATCGTCGTAGATGATGAGAGCGTCCTTGCCGTTATCCATGAACCATTCACCCATGGCCGCCCCGGCAAAGGGCGCCAGATATTGATTCGTGGCCGAGTCCCCGGCGGGGGAAGCGACGATGATGGTGTAGGGCATCGCCCCGGCCTTCTCGAGGACGCCGATGATACGCGCGATGTTGGATTGCTTCTGCCCGATAGCCACGTAAATGCAATAGAGCGGGCGGTAATCCTTATCTCCCGACTCCTCGGCCGCTTTGTTAAGGCGCGCCTGGCTGAGGATCGTGTCGATGCAGATGGTCGTCTTGCCGGTGGAACGGTCGCCGATAATCAGTTCGCGCTGGCCGCGTCCAATCGGAATCATGGCGTCGATGGGCATGATCCCGGTCTGAACCGGCTGGCGAATGGGATTGCGCCGGATAATGCCGGGAGCGAGCTTCTCGACCGGGTAGGCGACGTCGCTCTTGACCGGCCCTTTGCCGTCCACCGGTTCCCCAAGTGTATTTACGACACGTCCCAGGAGTCCCATGCCGACAGGCACCTGCAGCAGCTTGCCGGTGGTGCGCGCCTCATCCCCTTCACGGAGCTTGGTGTAGTCGCCGAGGATGATGACCCCGACTTCTGTTTCATCGAGGTTCAACGCCAAACCCGTGATGCCCTGGCCAAGATCTATCATCTCGTTGAGCATCGCGTCGTCGAGGCCTTCAATCTTGGCAACACCGTCACCCAGCTCGCGAATGATGCCTACATTCTGCTTGGCTCTGGCCGCTTTGGCTCCGGCGATCTGGGCCTCAATTTCGTGCAGTAGGTCCGCCATATTTCTTTCACCTCATTTTTCATGCCGGCGGGGCCGCATTCTTCTTTGCGACAGGGGCTCAGGTTTTATCCCCGTTGGCACAGATAATTCAAAAGCTTTTCTCCAGTGCGGCCAATGCGGCCCGCACGCTTCCGTCGTAGACGTCGCTTCCCACTTTGATTCGCATTCCCCCGATCAGCTCGGGCTCGTGGGCAAAGGAAGCACTAATTCCGGGACCGTAAACGCGCGCCAGATCCGCACGGATGCTGGTTTGCAGATCTTCGGGCAGCGGGACCGCAGTTGCGATTTGGGCCTTGTGCCGGCCGGCATCGAGTTTCACCAGGTATTGAAAGTGGGACAACAGGGCCATGGAGCTGCGGCGCCTGGCCTCGATAATTTTTGCCACTACCTGACGCACGCGCCCCTCATCCAGCAATCCATGGATGAGGCACAGTTGGTACAATTTCTTGGCTTCGCGTTTGATGCGTTTGGCAGTTTTCATCCGGGTCCATCTGCGTGTTGGATTAAGCCGTCAATTGCCTGGCGGTTTCCTCAGCCAGGCGCCTCTGGTCTTCCGGCGTCAGGATCTTCCCTGCCACGGCCGCGGTGGTTTGCACGACCAGCTTTCCCACTTCGCGCTTGAGCTCTCCGAGCATGCGCGCATAATCCTGGGCCGCCGCTTCACGGGCATTGGCCAGGATCTGCTCCGCGGCGGCAATCGCCTTTTGAGTTTCCTGCTCCTGGAGGCGCAAGGCCGCGACTCGGGCCTCTTCGATGAACCTCGTCGCCTGCGCATCCGCCTGCGCCATGACTTCCTGACGCTGGGCTTCGGTCTTGGCCAGCTCCGCCTTGATCTGCGCGGCATTCTCGAGGCCCTGGGCGATTTGCTGCCGCCGCACCTCGAGCATCTTGAGGACAGGTTGATAAGCGAAGCGATAAAGGATAAAGCAAACAATGCAGAAGCTGATAATCTGCGCTACCAGGTGAGTCCAGTCTACGCCGAAGGCCCTGGCAACCTGTTCGATTTGCCCTTCACCGCCTGCCTGTGCCAGTAATAGGACTGTATTCATTTTCGCGGACTCGTTCAATGCGGGCATCGGGCCGATTCCAGCTCAACACCCAGCGGTTTCGCCCTACTTCGCCAGGAACAGAGCGTAAAACACGATCGCTTCGGCGAAGGCAATGGACAGGATCGACTGGACCAGGATCTTGGTGGAGGCGCCGGGATTACGGCCCACCGCGGCTGAAGCTCCATATCCGATTATGCCCACTGCAATAGCCGCGCCCAGCGCCGCCATACCAACGTGAAGATTCCCGATCATAAGATCTACCTTTCTTTGCGGCCGGCTCCCGCGGTTTAAAACGCTTGAGCCGCCCAATATAGTCAATCAATCATGTGCGGCCGCAGATCCTTCTTGTTCATGCTGACAGATCAACAGTGTGAAGACAGCGGTCAACAACATAAACACCATCGCCTGTACCAAACCCACCAGGAGTTCCAGGAAGTAAAAAGGAATCGGCAGCAGCCAACCGAGACTGGGAACCATGGTAGCCATGGCTTCCAGCATATTTTCACCCGCGAAGATATTGCCGTAGAGTCGAAAGCTCAGAGAGACGGGCCGAAACAGGATCGAGATAATCTCTATGCAGCCTGCCGCGAAGAACACGATCACCATGATCAGCTTCAGAAAGCCTTCGGTCCCGCCTTTGGGCGCAAAGAGTTCCTTGACGACTCCCAGCGGGCCGACCTCCCGGAGAGCCCAGAAAAACCAGAGGGCGAAAAACACCAGGGCCATCGCCAGCGTCAGGTTGAGGTCGGCGTTGGCGCCTCGGAAAAGCGGCTGGTCTATTTTGAAGCCATGCTCTGTCGCATGACCCCATCCAATAGTGCCAACCCCGGGAATGAGGCCCACCCAGTTGGCCGTAAGAATGAAGATGAAAATCGTGGCAAAAAACCAGAATGTCCGCTTGATAAGGTGAGAGCCGATGATGCCTTCCAAGAAACCATAAAGGCCCTCAACCAACCATTCCAAGAGGTTCTGCGCCCCCTTGGGAACCTGATTCATGTTTCTCGTCGCCATCCGGGCAAACAGGATCAGGCCCGCGGCCACGATCCAGCTGACAAGCATGGAATTGGTGATGGGAAAACCGAAGGGGCGGGCAATTTCCTCAGCCTTTTGCGATAGTCCGTGTTCTTCCGCTTTCGGGGCGTTCGGGTTTGCGGCGGCGGTTTGCGCGGCATTTTCCTGATCGGCCGATACGCTGGCGGAAGACGCGGTGCCCGGCTGATCGGCGGCGGCGAAGGCAACCGTCCAGGTTGAGCCCGAGCTCATAAACAGGGCGCCTAGGAGCAACAGGATCAACTTGGCTTTCATCTTCCCTCGCGAACCTTAGGATCATTCGTCACGGATGACAATGGTTTGAATCCTATCTTATTGACATGCTCCATTCCACCTGTCAAATCTTACAGTGGGAAATGGGCCTGAATCCAACTCGGATACGGCCGGATCCAATCGAGTACTGGACGCGCTCATGCAAGCCATGGACGGAATTTGTCAAGGGGATCTCGAGCTTTTAGAGTTGGAACTGAAATCTGCCGGTACAACTCCGCACCAGGGGCGATAATTCTCACGGTTGGAAAATAGGTTCGATATCGAGATGCATCGCGCGTCAGCAAATCCAGCCCCTCAACGGCTGCATGAGCGCCAATAAAAAAATCAGGTAAGGGTGCGGTCTTCCTTCCGCCCGCGCGACAATACTTCACGAAGCATTTACCCGCCAGATACGCCGCTTCGCTGGGAACGTCCCGTCGTGCGAACATTTCCTTTGGCAAGGCGTCCTCCAACTCCTCAATCGTCTTGAAGCAAATGGATACTTCGGAATAGATCACAGGATTGATAACCAACATAGAAGCATCGCCGCATTGCACGAGAGCCCTGGACGACCAATCGAACCACTTCGAGTCCTCGGTTATGACGTCAAGCAGAATATTGCTGTCAATCAGAACCCCGGTCATGGTTCACCCCGTGTGAGCGACATAATCTCATCGGTGCTCATTTTGATGCTGCCTCGGCCGCGCAAACGCTGGACTATGCGTTCGCCCCGGAGAGGCTGCCGGGCTGCCTTGCGCAGGATTGCTTTGTCGCCTTTGATCTCGAATTCCACCTGGCAGTTGGGCAACAAACCTGTTGCCTGTCGAACCGCCAGAGGGATGGTTACCTGGCCTTTACTGGTAATGCGCATACCCACCTCCGCATCATTCCTACTCTTACAAGTAAGAATCTAACCCGGAATTGCGCCTTCGTCAATGGCCCTGAGGTTCGGCGACAGGACTAGCACCCCCCGGGTACCTATAATACAATTTGCGATCTTCGGAGTTTTGATAGACAGTCTGGTGCAGCGTTGAAAGGAGACGAGGTGACAATGGCAGAAAACGGCATGGACACCCAGGCGCTCCGTCGGGCGCATTTGCACAGCGATCGAATACGCATCATCGGAATCCTCCTCGTCCTGGGTTTGATTTTTGTCGTCACCATTATCCGCAGAATGATTTTCCAGGGAGAACAGGGCCAGGAGCACCTTTTGCCTATGACGGCCATGTTTGCAGCCATAGGCGGCTATGAAATGTTCCTGCTCCGACAAATAAAGCGCGCCATGCGTGAAGAGGCGGATCTGGGAACCGCCACCCAGGTGCTCAACGTCTTCGTGGAGTCGCTTTTTCCCACCCTGGGCATCATCCTTCTCATCGCGACCGGAATGGCCGGACCCTACATGGCGCTGGTCGCCCCGGTCGTGCTGGCGTATTTCCTGTTCGTCATTCTCTCGACCCTGAGGTTGAGTCCCATGCTGGCGCGGCTCACGGGAGTCTTTTCAGCAGCCGGCTATGCCGCCGTTGTTGCCGGCGTTTTCCTCAAATATCCGACACCGGAAATCCGGCAGGCGATTCAACCCATCGAGTTTTATGTAGGCAACACCTTCATGATTCTCGCGGCAGGCATCGTCGCCGGCGAAGTGGCGCGCCAGATCCGGCAGCACGTTTACACGGCGCTTCGAGAAGCACGTACGGTGGAGCGGATAACCGGGGAGTTGGAAACCGCGCGCCACATACAGCAAGGTCTGCTTCCCAAAGAAACACCTGAGATTGATGGTTACGACGTCGCAGGTTGGAACAAGCCCGCCGACCAGACCGGGGGAGATTACTATAGCTGGCTGAAACTGGCTGACGGAAGGACAGCTCTCACCCTCGCCGACGTGGCCGGGCACGGGATAGCTTCAGCGCTGATGGCCGCCGCCTGCCATGCGTATGTCCGGGCGAGTACGGCACAGGAATCCAGCCTGGAAGTGATCATGACCTGGATCAACCGGCTGCTCTGCGCCGACCTGCCACCGGGAAAACTTGTTACCTTCGTGACCGCAGCCCTCGATCCTCAAACAGCCCGGCTCGAGCTGCTTTCCGCGGGACATGCCCCATTGCTGTTCTATCGCGCTGCCGAGGACAGAGTGGAGAGTTTTGACGCGCACGGCGTGCCGTTTGGGGTTTTCCGCGCCATGGCTTACGGTCCGTGCCAGGAAATCACGCTTGCTGCCGGAGATATGCTCGTCCTGGTCACGGACGGCTTTTTCGAATGGACCAACGCGGGGGATGAGGATTTCGGATTCGACCGTTTAAAAGAAGCGATAAGGAAAGCCCGGGACCTCGATGCCGCCGAAGTCATTTCCAGCCTCCATGAAACGGTGAAGCAATTCACAGGGGGGGTCGCCCAGCAAGACGACTTGACCGCCGTCGTGCTCAAGCGGCTTCGATGACGGGATGCGGGACTGTCATTATTGACAGTTATCCGCCCTGTTTGTGACCTTTTATAATTGCCCTTTCAACTGGTGTTGAAGTGTCCTTAATTGCAGATAAGTCCTTAAAGCCGTATTGAACAATTACATCAAAATGAAATCGAGATTCCTTGACAAATCCTGCTATTCAAGTTTGACTGTCATTCTTTGTCGTGAGAAGTGCCCCGATCCCCTGGCGCGGCCTCGCAGCGTCCCGCCGGAGACGAACCCAGGGAACTCCGCAAAAGACGAGCTTTCCACTCACCACCTGGAGGTAGCATGAAAATCAACAACGCTCTTGCTGTTTCGAGCAACCACCTTGCTCCGTCGGCCAGGCCGGCCTGGCGCCCGGCCCTATTAGCAGGCTTCCTGATCATCACTTCGCTGGTCCTGGCGGGTTGCGGCGGCGAAAAAACGGAGCAGAAGGCGCAAGAGACCAAAACCGCCCCTGCCGCTGCTCCAGTCCCGGTGGTGGTTACCAGTGTTATTCAGAAAACCGTGCCGATCATCACCGAATTTGCGGCCCAGACTGCGGCGAAAGATACGGTTGAGGTGCGGGCCCGGGTTGAGGCTTTCCTGGAGGGGATTCACTTCGATGAAGGCCGCCCGGTAAAGCAAGGTCAGTTATTGTTCACTCTCGACAAGCGCAAGTACGAGGCCGATCTCCAGACTGCCAAGGCGCAGCTCGCCAAAGCCAAGGCGGACCTGGAATTTGCACGGGACAAGGTAACTGTTGACACCGCCAAGGCAAAAGTCGATCAGGCAAAAGCCCAATTACGGAAAGCCGATCTGGATGTGACTCGCCTCACACCCCTGGCAAAAGAAAAGGCGGTTCCTCAACAGGACCTCGACAATGCCCTGGTTGCCCAGGAAGTGGCCAAGTCGAATCTTGATGCCAGCCAGGCGACTTATGAAAACGTAGTTCTAAACCAGAAGGTCACCATTGACCAGGCCACAGCCGCCGTATCGTCTGGCGAGGCCGCGGTCAAGAATGCGGAACTCAACCTGAGCTATTGCACGATTTCGGCTCCTCTGAGCGGTTTGATCGGCCAGCGGCTGGTTTCCGTGGGAAACCTGGTCGGCCGTGGCGAACCGACTTTGCTCGCGACTATTTCGGCCCTGGATCCCCTTCGAGTCTCCTTCTCCCTGAGCGAAACCGAGTATCTCACGGTGGCCAAGAGGATGGGTGCGGCGGCAAGGAATCCGCTCCCCATCGAATTGATACTTGCGGACGGGTCGATGTTCGCCCACAAAGGGAGGGTTACCATCGCGGAGCGGGCCGTCGACCAGAAGACCGGAACCTTGACTCTCATCGCCGAGTTCCCCAATCCGGAGCATTTGATCCGTCCGGGACAGTTCGGGAGAGTCCGCGGCGCCATCGACACCGTCGAGAATGCGGTTCTTATTCCGCAACGGGCGGTGATGGAAGAGCAAAGCGCCAAGACGGTCTACGTCGTGGGCAGCGACAACAAGGTCGCCATCCGCACGGTATCTCTGGGAGACCGATACCAGGATATGTTCATCGTCAAGGATGGGGTCAAGCCGAGTGAACGCGTCATCATAGAGGGGATGCAGAAGGTGCGGCCCGGGATGGCCGTGAATCCCACCGAGAAATCGCCCGCTGCGGGGAACTGACAGGAAAGGACCCATATGGCAAACTTCTTTATCCGGCGACCCATCGTAGCAATCGTCATCTCCATCCTCATCGTCGGGCTCGGGGTTGTGATCCTGCGCGGTCTTTCGATCGAACAGTACCCTTTCCTTGCCCCGCCAAATATCCGCGTAACTGCCACCTACCCCGGCGCCTCCGCCGTAGCTGTCGAGCAGTCCGTGGCCACGCCCATCGAGCAGGAAGTCAACGGCGTCGACCGCCTCATTTACATGAAATCGTCGAACACCAGCGACGGCCGTATGCTGCTGGACGTAAACTTCGAAGTGGGAACCGACCAGGACATGGCGAACGTCCTCACCCAGAACCGGGTTTCGTCGGCGCAGGCGCGACTACCCCAGGAAGTTGTTCAGCAGGGGGTTACCGTCAAAAAACAGAGCCCTAGCATCCTCATGCTTGTCTCCGTCTTCTCTCCCAAAGACGCATACGACGCCAACTTCCTCATCAATTACTGCGGCATCAATTTACGCGACCGCCTGCTGCGGATTCCCGGCATCGCCCAGGTGGACCTTTTCGGCGGAACCGATTACGGCATGCGGATCTGGCTCCAGCCCGACAAGCTGGCCAAGCTCGGCCTCACCCCGTCGGACGTCATTTCGGCTATCAAAGAACAAAACCTCCAGGCGCCTGCCGGCAAGGTGGGCGGGGCGCCTACGCCGAAGGATCAGCTCTTTACCCAGACCGTCAGCGCTCCCGGCCGCCTCGTTACCAGCGAAGAGTTCGAGAACATCATCGTGAGACAGAGCGCAGCAGGTGAAGTCGTCCGGATAAGAGACGTCGGACGTGCCGAGCTCGGCTCTCAGGATTACAACTCGTTCGGCCGGCTGAACGGCAAGCCCAGCGGCGCCATGGCTGTCTACCTTCTGCCCGGTGCCAACCAGCTCAAGGCCGCCGAGGCGATTTACGAAACCATGAAGGAGGCCAAAGAGCTCTTTCCGCCCGACATGGACTACAAAATCGTCTACGACACGACGCCGGCGGTGGAGGCTTCGATTCACGAAATTCTGAAGACCTTCGTCGAGGCTCTCATCCTCGTGACCCTGGTGGTCTTCATCTTCCTGCAGAATATCCGGGCGACGATTATCCCCATGATCACAATCCCGGTGTCGCTGATCGGAACATTCATCATGTTCCCCGTGCTGGGCTTTTCCGTCAACACACTCTCGATGTTCGGCCTGGTTCTGGCTATCGGAATCGTGGTCGACGACGCCATTGTCGTGGTCGAGGCCGTCATCCATCACCTCGAGCACGGACTGGACCCCAAGGCAGCAACCATCAAGGCCATGGAAGAGGTCTCCGCTCCCGTCATCGGAATCGCCCTCATCCTGTCGGCGGTGTTCGTACCCGTCGCGCTGCTCGGCGGCCTGGTCGGCAGCATGTACAAACAGTTCGCGCTGACCATCGCCATCTCGGTGCTGCTCTCGGCGTTCAACGCCCTGTCGTTGACGCCGGCGCTTTGCGCCATGCTTCTCAAGAAACCGCGCCCCATGCGCGGGCCACTGGGAGTTTTCTTCCGCGGATTTAATAAGGTTTTTGACGTTTCCACCAAGGGATACGTGAACACGGCCCGGCTTCTCGTGCGGCATGGAATCATCACGATCGTCATCGTCGCCGGCGTAGCCGTCGGTGCCGTCCTCTTCGCCAAGGCCATTCCGGCCGGGTTCATTCCCGACGAGGATCAGGGTATCTTTGGCGTGAACGTCCAGCTCCCACCGGGCGCCTCGGTCGAGCGCACCAGCGAAGTCTTGAAGAGGGTAGAGCAGATCCTGGCGAAGATCGACGGAATCGAATCCTACCAGACCATTGGCGGATACGGCGTGGTTACCAACACCTACCAGCCGAACTATGGCACGGTATTTGCGCGCCTGAAGCCGTGGGAAGAGCGCAAAGGGGAGGCGCTGCATGTGAAGGGCATCATGGCTGTGCTGCAGCGGCAGTTCGCCCCCATCCCGGAGGCTATCATCTTCCCGTTCAATATCCCCACTCTGAGCGGATTCGGCGCCGCCTCGGGATTCAACTTCTTGCTCCAGGACCGGAGCGGCTCCATGAGCGTCGAGGAGCTCGGCCAGGAAACGCAAAAGTTCCTGGCAGCGGGAAGGAAACGGCCGGAATTGGGGACCATTTTCACATCCTTCGACCCCAAATACCCCCAGGTCAAGGTCGACCTGGACCGCGAAAAGGCGCGTACCTTGGGTGTGCCGGTCAACGAAGTCTTCCAGGCGATGTCGGCCGCTATGGGAGGGACCTACGTCAACGACTTCAACCGCTTCGGACGGCTGTACCGGGTCTACGTACAGGCGGATGCCATGGCCCGGCTGAAAGCCGAGGACATCGGCAAAATTTATGTCCGCTCAAAAACCACCGACCAAATGATCCCGCTCGCCACGCTTTTAACTATCAAGGACATAGCCGGCACCGAGTTGACAACCCGGTTCAACCTGCTCCGTTCCGTCGAAATCCAGGGATCGCCGGCGCGTGGCTATACTTCCGGCCAGGCGCTGGCTGCTCTCGAGGAGGTCTTCAAAGAGACCATGCCCAAGGAAATGAGCTTCGCCTACTCCTCGATGTCCTACCAGGAAAAGATCGCCCCGCCCGCAGGGCCGACTTTTGTCATGGCGATTGTTTGCGTATTCCTGCTGCTGGCTGCGATGTATGAGAGTTGGCGATTGCCCTGGGCCGTGCTTCTGGGCTCGCCCCTGGTGGCGCTGGGCGCTTTCCTGGGCGTCTGGCTGATGAAGTTTGACAACAACGTCTACGTGCAGGTCGGATTGGTCATGTTGATCGGTCTGGCGGCCAAAAACGCCATCCTGATCGTGGAGTTTGCCAAGGCCAAGCATGAACAGGGCTCCTCGCTGGAGGAGTCGGCACTCGAATCAGCCCGACTGCGCTTCCGGCCGATTCTGATGACGGCGTTCGCCTTCATCCTGGGTGTCGTGCCGCTGATGAAGGCCAGCGGGGCAGGAGCAGGCGCCCAGAATGTCATGGGGACCGCCGTATTCTGGGGCATGCTTGTTGCCACAGGCCTGGGCGTTTTCATCATTCCCGGCAACTTTACATTCGTCGAGGGACTGGGCCGCAAGAAGCAGCCCAAGACAGCGGCAGACATGGAACCACGTCCTGATACCGCGCACTGAAAAATGGGGACATCCTCGTTCTTCAAGAAGCGAACGGTTGGAGTGACTGAAGAAATTATCGGCAAGTGCTGGCAGTAACGGTTGGACAGCACCTGACGGAGGAAATACTGGTATGAACTGGAAACCCTATCGGTCATTGTTCATCTCGCTGTGCTTGTTGCTGCTTGTCGCAGGCTGCGCGGTCGGGCCCAAGTATTCCCGGCCGGAATATCCTGTGCCGGCCAGCCATCGCTCCGATGCCGCCCTGCCGGCACCACCGGCGACGGCCCCGGCGCTGACCTTGGGAGATGTAAAGTGGTTTGACCTTTTCCGCGACGAAAAGCTGCAGGAGTTGATCCGGATCGCACTGAAGGACAACTACGACCTCCGGATCGCGGCACAGCGTGTCCTTGCCGCCCAAGCCTTCGTCACCGTCGAAAAATCCGCGCTGTACCCTGCCGTCGAGGTCACGGGAAGTGCGGACCGACAGCATAGTCCCGACCAGCAGATGGGCGCCAACCGGAATGTTACCACGCTGTTTGGCGGCGGCCGGGTGTTCTGGGAGTTGGACATCTGGGGCAAGATCCGCCGCTCCACCGAAGCGGCCCGGGCCGAGTATCTTGCCCAGGAGGCGGTCCAGCAGGCCGTCATCCAGAGCCTGGTGACCGGTGTTGCGAGCAGCTACTTCCAACTGCTGGAATTGGACCAGGAATTGGCTGTAGCGAAGCAGTCTCTGGCAGCTCGCAAGGATGCCCTTCGGCTGGTGGAAGCCCGCACCCAAGGCGGGATAGCAAGCCAGTTGGAGGTTGACCAGTCCGCCAGTCTTGTGGCGAATGCGGCGGCCACGATCGCCGATGTGGAACGTCGGCGCGAACAGACCGAGAATTATCTCAGCACCCTGCTGGGCCGCAATCCCGGTCCGGTGGAACGAAGCAAGGTCCTGGCAGAGCAGAAGCTTGCTCCGGAAGTGCCTGCCGGCCTGCCCTCATCCCTGTTGGAGCGCCGCCCTGATTTGAAGCAGGCCGAACAGCTGCTGGTAGCTGCCAATGCCCGCGTGGGAGTGGCAAAATCCCTGATGTTTCCGAGCATAAGCCTGACGGGATCAGGCGGCTACCAGAATTTCAAGATCGCCGACCTGTTCAACACTTCAGGTGGGGTCTATGGCTTCGGTGCCGGCTTGACGCAACCCCTATTCAATGCTGGAGCACTCTGGGCCAACTACAAAGCTTCCCAGGCTCAGCGCGAGGTGGCAATTCTGACCTATCAGAAGAGTGTCCAGAATGCCTTCCGGGACGCGGCAGATTCACTGATCGGCTATCAGAAGGCCAAAGAATACCGGTCGCAGCGCGAGTACTTCGTTACGACTCTTCGAGACCAGATGCGCCTGGCATACATGCGCTATCGCGGCGGAGTTTCGAGCTACCTGGAAGTGCTCGATACCGAGCGTCAGGCGCTGGATGCGGAGCTGAGCTACGCTCAATCATACCTGGGCGAGCTGAATTCCGTCATCTATGTGTACAAAGCCTTGGGAGGCGGCTGGGTCCAGTAAGTGCCGGGACGCACTTTCGGCATTTTCTTTTATCTGACGCAGGCCAACCTGCGCCGGCAGCCGTTCACCCGGAAGACGAGATCGAAGCGGGCGAGTTGAAGCTTGCACGCCTGAAGATGGGGGCTTCTGAAATTGCAGTTGAATCGTGACGGCTTGACGCAAATGCTGTTTCTAGCTGCATCGTTCCTGTTTGTTTCATGCAGCGCAGCAGCGAATTACCCAAGCAGGAAAAACGTTCTCATCATCAACCAGGTCGGCCTGTCCCACCGCATCTACGCCGTAGTAACCGAGGAGATACAGTCGCGGCTGTCAAGAAATCCGTATTACCAGGTCGAGTTTTATTCCGAGAGTCTCGACTCAGTGGCATTCACGGATGAGACCATGCGTCGCGAAATCCTGGGCCGGCTCACCCTCAAATACAGGAGCCTCAAGCTCGACGCCATCGTGGCGATAGGCCCGGAGCCGATCAGGTTTTTATCGGCTTCGTCAGCGGAGCTCTTTCCCGAAGTTCCCATCCTATTTTGCGGAAGCATCGAGGATGTGGCTGGACGGCCCAAGCTCGATCCGCGTTTTACGGGTTCGTGGCTGAAGCTGGAACCCGAAAAAACAGTAGAGGCAGCTCTGCGACTGTTCCCCGAAACAAGAAACATCATGGTCGTAGGAGGGGCCTCTGATTTTGACCGGGCCATTGAGACTCTCACGAGAAACAACGTTAGATCCTACGAGGCAAGGTATGCAATCACCTACCTGACAGACCTAACGATGAACGATCTGCTCGAGCGCCTGGGCCGCCTGCCTGACAACACCATCGTTCTGTACACGTCCTTCTTCCAGGACGGGGCCGGGACCCGATTTGTCAACGCGACCAACGCACTTCCGTTGGTTACCGAAGCCTCTAACGCTCCGGTTTTCGGCATGTCCGATACCTATATGGGAAATGGCATAGTGGGCGGATATGTCATGAGTTTCGCCGAGCAGGCCAAAATTGCCGCCGGCATTCTCGAACAACTCCTGGGCGGGAAAAAACCTCAGGATATTCCGATTGTTGCGGGTCCCAACATTTACCTGTTCGATTGGCGGAAACTGCAGAAATGGGGTCTTAAAGAAAGCGATCTTCCAGCCGGCAGCAGCGTTCTGTATCGTGAGCCGACATTGTGGGAGCGGTACAGGTTTGGTCTGCTTTCGGGACTGATGACAATCGTTGCTCTGGCGGCTATGACAGGCTACCTTCTAATCAAGCAGAAGGAACTCAGGCTGGCAAAAGAAGCCCAGTCCCAGCTCAGCGGCATGCTCATAAACGCCCAGGAGTCAGAACGCAGGCGGCTTGCCTCGGAGCTTCACGATGACTTCAGCCAGAGGCTGGCGATTCTCGCCATCGATCTGGAAACCGCAGCCGAAATGATCACACGAGCGCCGCAGGATGCAAAGAAGCAGATGCACGAAATGCTCAACTCCGTGAGCGAGATCGGAGCCGACCTGCATACCCTGTCCCGCCGTCTGCATCCCTCGACGCTCGAGAGCCTCGGGCTCATCCCGGGGGTGAGCGCCTTTTGCCGGGAATTCGCGGCGCAGCAGGGCATGCAGATTGACTTCACCCACGAAAACATTCCGCACGCTGTGTCTCACGAGGCGGCACTGTGCCTGTTTCGCATCGTGCAGGAGGGGCTTCGGAATTCGAAGAAGCATGGTGGCGCTCCCAATGCCCAGGTGCGTCTGGAGATGGACGGCGATTCGATCCATTTATCAGTCTGCGATCAGGGAGCAGGATTCAAACTGAAAGAGCTTCCGAACAAAGATGGTCTTGGAATCAGGAGCATGAGCGAGACGGGCGCGGCTGCAGGGCGGGCGATTCGAAATCCATTCGGAACCCAGGAGCGGCACCAGGATCGATGCGTGGGTCCCGATCCAGCCGGAGAGCGCGCTCGGAAACGGCGGAACCGGAGGCGAAATCGTGGTAACGCGCCGAGGCGCGGAGGTTGAGGAACGAGTGATGGGGAAAAAGTACGACGACAGCTCACGCCCGCGCTTCCTGATCGCGGACGACCATGAAATATTCGCCGATGCCCTTCGTGTCCTGCTCGAAGAAAGGTACACCGTGCTCGGGGTCGCAGCCGACGGGCACACCATGGTCGCCGAAGCCGACAGGCTTAGACCGGATGTCATTATCGTGGATGTGGCGATGCCGTTCCTGAACGGCCTGGATGCGGCCCGGAGAGTCAGAAAAAACAACCCGGATATAAAGTTCGTCTTTTTGACCATGCAGGACGATCCCAACCTGGCTGCCGCCGCCCTCGAGCTGGGCGTGGCGGCATTCGTGCTTAAACACAGCGGCAAGCAGGAACTGTTTCAGGCGATCGACGAAGTGCTGCGCGACAAATCCTATCTGACTCCCAAGCTCAGGTCCGAAGACTGGGTCGAGGCTAAAGCCCGGGCACGGCAGTACTCCAAGGAGTTGACGCCGCGGCAACGGGAGGTGGCGCAGATGTGTGCGGAGGGCCGCCCGATAAAGGAGATCGCCTGGCGGCTGGGCTTGAGCGAAAAGACCATTGAATTCCACAAGCACCACATCATGGAATCATTCAATCTCAAGAACAACGCGGAACTTGTCTTGTTTGCGCTCAAACTCGGCCTCATATCAGTCGGCTCTGAAGTCAATGCACTGGTTCATAAATAGGTCGTCGTTATTTCTGGCTATAATCGCTGCAGATGCACATCGTTCTGATTGCAGCGTGCAGATGATGTGTATAAGGAGGTGCCCATGATCCGCAGGAAAAGCCCAAGGTTTCTTGCGATGCTGACAGGCGCTCTGGCCCTCGCAATGGCCGGATTCAGCCCCCTGGCGGCGCAGATACCGGCCGGCTCTTCAACCGACTATCTGGTCCACGACGCCCACGTCCACCTGACGAACTATGTCCAGGAGGGCCCGGACATCCGGGACTTTTTGAAGGTCATGGGCGCGACGGTCGGGCGGGCGGTGCTGTTCGGCCTTCCCCTGCAGCAGATGTGGTCCTACGCAAACACCGGCGATTACGCCCCGACATACTACCTGCAGACAGACGCGCCGCTGTACTACTATTCATTTACGGACGCCTACATCGCCATGGCGTACAAGTCACTGTCCCGGGGGGAGCAGCAGCGTCTCGACCCGATGATCACCGGCTTCAATCCCGCCGACATGTATGCAGTGAACCACGTCCGCCGGGTTCTGACGACCTTCCCGGGGGTTTTCTCGGGGATCGGCGAGTTCACGATCCACAAGGAGTTTGTATCGGCCAAGATTCCAGGCGAAACGGCCAGCCTCAAGAATCCCGCCCTCGACAGGCTCTTCGACTTCGCCGGTGAGGCGGGGCTCGTCGTGCTGTTGCACAGTGATGCTGACGTGCCTTTCCCCAGGCCGAACCAGGAGCCGTATCAGATCCTCCAGCTGAGGGACCTCTTCCTGCGGCACCCGAAAACCACCATTATCTGGGCACACGTGGGCCTGGGGCGCGTCGTCCGCCCCGTGAAGGACCAGCTGAGCATGGTGACGCGGGCCCTGGAAAATCCCGCACTCAGCCACGTGTACTTCGACATCTCGTGGGACGAGGCCGCGAAGTACCTGGTAGAAACCCCGGAGACGGTCCAGGCGGCGGCCGAACTTATCAACCGTTTTGCCGGCCGCTTCCTGTTCGGAACGGACGAAGTCGGCCCGACCGATCAGGCGAAGTACCTGAAGACATACGACATATACTCACCTCTTTTCGCCCGGCTCAGCCCCGAGGCGAACGAGAAGGTCCGGAAGGGTAACTACGAACGTGTCTTTGACCGAGCCCGCCGCCAGGTGCGGGCCTGGGAGAAGGCGAATCTCAAGTAGACTGGAACCAGGGACAGCAGGAGCTGCGATGAGTTCCGCATCCATTTTCGACAGAATACAGCTTCGAAACTTCGATAGGAGAATAACCATGACTCGACGCATCCTTTCTCTCATTGGCTCGGCTCTCCTGGGTCTGACACTGACCGTCGGGGCCGTGGCGGCGCCCCAGGCTTCTCCGGCCATGGCTGGATTCTCCGAAGCGGAGGCCAACGCTGCGCTGCAAGCGGCGTACGAGAAGTACAAAGACCTTCGGGAAGGCAAGAACGCCGATTACATCCCGGCTTTGGCCAAGGTCGACTCGAAGATCTTCGGAATCGCCCTCGTGACCGCCGCGGGGAAGGTCTATACCATCGGCGATACCAAGTCCGAGGTCTCCATCCAGTCGATCTCCAAGGTATTCACGATGGCCAAGGTCATCGAGGAGCAAGGCCCGGACGCCATCGAGAAGACGATCGGCGTGGATCCTACCGGAATGCGCTTCAACTCGATCGTGGCGGTGGAGTTTGCCCAAAAGGCGCTGGGCGGCCCCGAACTCAATCCGCTCGTCAACCCGGGCGCCATCACGGCCACCAGCATGCTCAAGGGCACGAGCCGCGCCGAGATCTGGGACGGCCTCCTGCTTTCTATTCCGCATTTGCCGGACGGCCGCTCTCGGTAAACGAGGAAGTTTTCAAGTCGGAGAGCGATACAAACCAGCGCAACCAGGCCATCAGCTACCTGATGTACGCCTACAAGTACATCAAGTCGGACCCAATGCGGGCGACTGACATCTACACCAAGCAGTGTTCGGTGAACGTAAACGCGAAGGATCTGGCGACGATGGCGGGAACGCTCGCCAACGCCGGCAAGAACCCGGTGACGGGCAAGCAGCTCATGAAGCCGGAGCACGTTTCGAAGGCCCTGGCGGTGATGGCCATCGCGGGCCTGTATGACGATTCGGGCAAATGGCTGTACCACACCGGCCTCCCCGGCAAGAGCGGAGTAGGCGGCGGCATCATCGCCGTATCCCCCGGCAAGTTCGGGATCGCGGTCATCTCGCCACCTCTCGATGACGCCGGCAACAGTGTCCGCGCGCAGCGAGCCATTGCCGACATCTCGAACGCGCTTGGCGGAAATCCCTACAGCGCCAAACCACGCTAGCACTGCCTGATTCAATGCGGCGGCGTTTGTGTCCGGACACGGATGAACACGGATAAACAGAGATCTGAAAGCCGGCTAGGGATTTCCCCAGTAGCGAAAGCCGCAACGAATGCCTACCATCGAAATCGCCAGGCACACCCGCATCGCTCTATGTGAGTTGCAGGGTGCGATGCCTCCGAAGGTAGTCACTACCGGCACGACTGATCCTCATGCGTATACTGTTAGCCGATGACAATCCTCTGTTTCTCAAGAGAACTGCGGCTCTCCTGCAATTGTCCTTTGATGTCGTGGGAGTTGCCGCTAACGGGAAGGAACTGGTTTCACAGGCCGCGCAGCTGGATCCTGACGTTATCGTCACCGACATAAGCATGCCGATCCTGAACGGCATCGATGCCGTCCATCACTTGCGCAAGGCGGGATCCAGGGCCAGGATTGTTTTTCTGACGATTCACTCCGAGGCAGAATTTGTCGAAGCTTCCATGGCAGAAGGGCCGGCGGGATATGTCGTGAAGCATCGCATGGTTACCGATCTGATCCCCGCTGTCGAGGCGGCGTTCAGCGGCCACTCCTACATTTCCCAATCCGTTGCCGGATAACACCCGGACCGGCATTCCAGCCCGACTTTGCGTCATCCAGCCGAAAGAGGCGCAGCCAGAACCGCCTCATCGCGGGCAGCAGCTCTTCCTGCCTCGCCGCTGCGAATCAAAGCGACCCGATAAAGGACCGGGCAGATCAGTTCGTTCATGCTGACTACGCCGAAAACGAGCGCCGCGGCGGCATCGCCGAATTGAGGAAACTCCCGCACGAAGAGGAGGGCGAGTGAGAGCGCCAGGCCGGCCTGCGGGAGCATGCCGAAGCCAGCGTACTTACGCACTACATCCGGCGCTCCGGCAATGCGGGCTCCCAGCCATGAGCCCGCCAGATACCCTCCCGCCCGGATAGCACACATCACTATCACGGGCACAATCAAAGAAAAAAGCGCCGACAGGTGAAGCCCAGCGCCTGCCACGGAAAAAAAAGTCACAAAAACCGGAAGCGATCCGGCCTCCACATCTTCATGGAGGCGGTGTCCCAGATTGGTCGCATTACGAACATACAGCCCGGCGGCAAGCGCAACCAGCAGGATGTCAAAACCGATTCGCTCGCCGACCTCGGCGATCAAAAAGCCGATCGTCACGATGAATAGCGCACCCTCGTTCTTCACCACGCGCATGACGGCCGAAATCAGGACGCCGACCAGCAGCCCCGCGATCATGGATCCCGGGATGGCCCAGGCCAGCCTTGTGGCCGTCTGGGTCCAGCTGCCTCCGGCCCCGAAGGCCGCTTGGGCAACCGAAGAGGAGAGGGCGAAGAGCAGCACGACGGTGATTTCTGCGACCACGACCAGCGCCAGCACGGTGGTCGACAGCGGGCCGTCAGCCTCAACTTCCTTCCTCAAAGCAACCACTACGGCCGGCGACTGGGCTGCAAGAGTGATGGCCAGGGTCATGCCCAGGGCCGCCATCTGGAAAGGCGTGAGACCCTGCATGAATGGCAGCAGGTCGCGTGCAAGCCAAATGGCGACGGCGAGGAGGACGATAGTCCCGAGAAGTCCGGTAAGAGCAACCCAGCGTATGGTGCGGAGCAGGGGTTTGACCGTCTTGAACTCCAGCTCCGAACCGGCAGTCAGGGCGATGAGAGCGGTCGCCAGACCGTTGAAGATGCGAAGGTCGGCGAGCATGGAGTTGGATACCAGCTGGAGAACCGACGGGCCGGCGATGACGCCGGTTATGAGATAGCCGGTCAGCTTGGGGAGGCCAATGTCCTTGAACAGCGTACCCATTAGATAGGCCGAGAGCATGAGGAATCCGCCTCCGAGGAGGACGGCTCCAGGCCCCGATCCGAGCCCTTGGGCAGGCGCAAACGACCGTGTTGCCTCTATCAATGCTCCGAGTACGACGATCAGTAGGACCCGCATGGCGTTACTCCATGGAGCGCAGGCTTCGCCTTCGCGCCTGCAGGATGATTTCATTGACGATGGCGCCCCCGATGGCGGCGGTAAGCATCCACGGGACCCGGGACCCGGGATACAAATCCCGCGCGGTGATGACGAAAGCGATGGCAAACGTGCCGATCGGCGCCAAAACCAGCCCTTCCCTCTCCTCCGCGCGGAGAATGTGCGGCTCCCACCTGCCAATAACCCACGCGGCCAGCGCTTTGCCTGCAATGCGCGAAACCACCAATATCACCATCAAGGCCCAGCCCTGCCATTCAAGCGGTCGCCAGAGGGCGCCGGCCACCACAAGCAGGACGAAAAAGACCGGACGCTCCATGTGAACCAGGACCGAGCGCACCTGTTCTTTCCACTCACCCGGCAGCTCGCTCACCAGCGCGCCTGCCAGGGCGCATACGGGAATCACCGCGAGACGGAGGTAACTCGCCATGCCGGCAGCCATGGCCACGAAACCCAGCAGGAGGACTATGAAAGGCGGGCCCGGCGGGGACTTGTGGAACAGCGCGTAGGCCAGGGCACCCATGAGGGATCCGGTTCCCACCGTCACCAACAGCCAGCCAATGGGAGGCAGCTGCCAGGCCACCACCGGCCCTTGCGGATGGAAATAGACCGCAATAAGCATGAGCATGGCGGTTCCGACAACCTGCTCGAGCTTTACAAAATCTCCCAGCCGGGCCGCTGCCTGCGCGTCTTTGAGCATGAGAGGCGCATACGCCAATGAGGTCATGGCGCCGGCAGTCCCGATGAGGAGAACATCCCGCAATATGGTCGGATCGGAGATAGCTTTCGGATTCTCGATAAGGATCAATAATGCGGTCCCGCCCATCATGAGGACCACAGGCACCAGGGCGGCGGCCATGAGGCTCGTAGCACTGGGAGGATCGCTTAGAAGCCTGCGTTCGTAATTAAGCCCGACCCGGAAGCCGAGCCAGCCGAGACCAAGCGGCACAATCGGGCCGATTGCCTTGATGACTGAATCGGTGAGAACACCGACGTGCCCGCTGGCGGCCAGCATCCCGAGCAGAACGAAGACAAGGCCTGTCGTGACCAGCGGATTCAGGGCCAGCTTTTTCTCAAATTCCGCCAGCTGTGGCCTGCCCGCCAGGTAAGCCAGTGCCAGCAGCGCGACAAAACCAAGGATGGGTCTTGTGACCGCCGCGCCTGATAGCTCCGGTTGCGAAGCACCGGTTTCAGCCAGAGCCAGAAAAACAAAGAGGTTCAGCGCCATTAAACCCTCCCGCCGGGTCAGCGGACCCGTCCTGATGGGACATGCAAGTATACAGCAAACTGCTTCAACTCAATTCGTGCTCGTTGGCACAAGCGGTCATAAAGAAAAATGTGTTGGGGGATGCAAATTTGATTGGCTTCTCATACTCGGATTCGTGGATGAAGATCCGGATTCAGAAAACCTTGAGACCTGCCTCCCTGAATGCGGCGCAGGTGCTCTCAACGATCTCCTTGGCAGGGGGCTCAACAACATCAAGCTTATATTCGATGCCGAGCTGCTTCCACTTGAATGATCCCATCTGATGCAGCGGCAGCACGTCGACCCGATCCACATTGCCGAGGCCGGCAACAAAACCGGCAAGCCGGGCGATGTCATCCGGATGGTCCGTCCACCCGGGCACGAGCACGTAGCGCAGCCATACGGGCCGTTTGCGGGCCGCCAGGCGCCTTGCGAAATCCAGGACCGGTTCCAATTCCATGCCTGTAAGCCGCGTGTGCCGCTCGCTATCCCATGCCTTTATGTCCAACAAGACCAAGTCGGCTTTTTCCAGATCCTCATCGCTCAGGCGTCCGCCCAGGTAGCCGTTGGTGTCCAAAGCTGTATGGATTCCCATGGTTTGCGCGGCGTCGAGCAGTCTGAGTACGAATCGATGCTGCATCAGTGGTTCGCCACCGCTCACTGTAAGCCCGCCCCTCATGATCTTGAGTCCATGACGGTACTTTGCGAGCTGCGTTTTGGCTCTTTCCAGGGTGACCGGGACTCCGTTCATCATGTTCCAGGTGTCGGGATTGTGGCAGTACAGGCAGCGGAACTGGCAGCCCGTCAGCCACGCGACCACCCGTATTCCTGGACCATCGACCGCAGAACCGGTAGTGAACGAATGGAGAAAGCCCATTTCGCCGCTGGCAAGGGCAGCGCGAACATCCGTTTCCGGCACATGCCGCCCCAGATCCACACGGAGCTCGAAAGGGCTTTTCGCCTCCAGCGAAACCTGGTGTAACTTCGGGCTATCATCCATGCTAGACACTTCCGTGGAAGGTACGATTTATGACATCCATTTGTTGTTCCCGGGTCAAGCGAACGAAGTTTACGGCGTAGCCCGACACCCGGATGGTCAGGTGCGGGTACTTCTCCGGATGGTCCATGGCTTCAAGAAGAGTATCGCGATTCAATACATTGATGTTCATGTGGAAGCCGGTGCTGCCGAAGAAAGCGTCGAACATTCCCGTCAGATTATCAATCCGATCTTCCCCGGCTCTTCCCAGGCCCTGCGGCACCAGAGTCACGGTTAAGGAAATTCCATCCGCGGCATCCCGGTAAGGGATCTTCGCGACGGACGCCGCCGACGCGTGGAGCCCCTGCTTTTCGCGTCCGTGCATTGGATTGGCGCCCGGGAGCGAACGGCTCCCCGCGCCTTCGGCCGTCGGGAGTGTTGCCGGTATTTTTCCCATAGACCACGTTTGAAGTGATGGTCAGGACCGATTGCGTGTGGAGAGCATTCCGATAGGTTGGATACTTCCGCAGCTTGTTCATGAATGTGCTGACCACCCAACTGGCGAGGTGATCCACCCGATTGTCATTATTGCCGAACTGGGGATAATCGCCCTCGGTCTGATAGTCCGTAATCAGCCCGGATTCATCCCGGACCACCTTTACTTTTGCGTATCGGATCGCTGAAAGGCTGTCCGCCACCACCGAGAGGCCGGCGATGCCGAAGGCCATAGTGCGCAGCGGGGCATAGTCGTGCAGGGCCATCTCGATGCGTTCATAGGCGTACTTGTCGTGCATGTAATGAATGATGTTCATGGCATTGACGTAGACGCCGGCCAGCCAATCCATCATCTTTTCGTACCTCGCCATCACATCGTCGAAATCGAGGTAATCGCCCTGGACCGCGCCCAAGGGCGGAGCCACCTGATCGCCGCTAATTTCATCCCGTCCGCCATTGATGGAGTAAAGAAGGCACTTGGCAAGGTTGGCGCGCGCACCGAAGAATTGCATCTGTTTGCCCACCAGCATCGGGGACACACAGCAGGCGATGGCCCCGTCGTCGCCCCAGGCGCGGCGCATGATCTCGTCGCTTTCGAATTGCAGGGAACTCGTATCGATCGAAACCTTGGCGGCAAAACGCTTGAAGCCCTCGGGCAGGCGCGGGGAATACCAGACCGTCAGATTCGGCTCCGGGGCCGGACCAAGGTTGTAGAGAGTCTGAAGAAACCGGAAGCTCGTCTTCGATACCAGCGGCCGGCCATCGTCTCCCATGCCGCCGATCGACTCGGTCACCCAGGTGGGATCACCCGCGAAGAGCTCATCATACTCCGGTGTGCGCAGGAATCGGACGATGCGCAACTTGATCACAAAATCATCGATGATCTCCTGAGCCTGCGTTTCGGTGAGGGTGCCATCTGCCAGCTCCCGTTCGAAATAGATGTCCAGGAAAGTCGACGTCCGGCCCAGGGACATGGCGGCGCCGTTCTGCTCTTTCACCGCGGCGAGGTAGCCGAAATAGAGCCACTGGACAGCCTCCCTGGCGTTGCCCGCCGGCCGGGAGATGTCGAACCCGTATTGGGAGGCCATCTGCTTTAATTCTTTAAGAGCCCGGATCTGCTCGCTGAGTTCCTCCCGGTCGCGGATTACATCTTCCGTCGACATGGCAGCATCGAGGCTGAGCTTCTCTTCCTGCTTCCGCTCAATGAGCCGTGATACCCCGTAAAGCGCGATGCGCCTGTAGTCGCCGATGATGCGGCCGCGTCCGTAAGCGTCGGGCAGCCCGGTGAGAATGTGGGAGCTCCGGCACCGCCGAACGTCCGCGGTGTAAGCATCGAACACCGCTTCGTTGTGGGTCTTCCGATACTTGGTGAATGTCTCCACCACATGGGGATCCAGCTCATAGCCATAGGCTTTGACCGCGCTGGCAACCATCCGGAATCCGCCGTTGGGCATTATGGCGCGCTTCAAGGGCGCCTCGGTTTGGAGGCCCACGATGATTTCATTCTCCCGATCGATGTAACCGGGGCCGTGCGCGGTGATGGAACTCGGGATCTGGGAGATATCGAGCACTCCCTTCCTGCGCTCTTCCACAAAAAGTTCGTTCAAACGATCCCAGATTCCGCGGGTGCGATCCGTGGCGGGCGCAAGGAAGGATTCGTCGCCCTCGTAGGGCGTGTAATTCTGCTGGATGAAATCGCGAACGTTGATCTCCTTGTTCCACAGACCGGTCTGGAATTCCCGCCAGGGATCCATGGCTTTGCCTGAAACCGTCTCAATGGGTGCGTCGCTCATCGTTGCCTCTTTCTTAACCACGCATGCTTGTGTCGAATACCTCGCATTGGCTCATGCGCCTGGCGCGCCACCGTCCATGGCTCCCCGAACTATGGCGCGCTCTCACGGCGCGGCGTGAGGGAGATTCGGAATTCATCCCGGGCCTATCCAAATCAGGATGCCGGTAACCCCTCTGTTGGGGCCAAATCCTCCATCAAGATACCAGGCCCAGCGGGCCGTCAGCAAATAGCCCCGGGCAAGCCCCGCTGAACGGGGCGCAGCCCGGGGTTGGGATGCAGTCGAAAAAAGCCCTGGAAGGGCGGCAGATAATCTGTCGCCCCTGCCGGGGCTTTGATCTCCCCCAAACCCAACTGGGGGCGGTGCCGCTTCGCGGCTTGCCCACCCGTTTCACGGGATCTTCGACCTGCTATTCGCTCTGACCCCTCCGGGGTCCTCAAACTCGACTCCAGGCGGCAAACCATAACCAGCCAGAGGCTATTTCGCTGAACGTGCCGCCGATCCTGTTTCTTTGAGAAAAATACAGAGCACGATTGCCAGCCCCACGCCGTAGAGAAGCGGCTCAAATCCCTGCTGGTAATGCTCCAGGGTCATTTCCTTGGCCCCGCCGGAAACCTTCTGGAGGACCCAGCCGAAAGCCGGGCCCAACAGAGCGCTGAAGGTGAAATTCAGGAAATTCACAACTCCCGTGGCTGTGCCGCTGAACTCGGGCCGGTTTGCTTCCTTGATCACCGTATAAGGCAGCATCGCCGCGCCTGACGCCACTCCGGCAATCAGTCCGAGAACATAGGGAGGGAAGACATCCGCACGGCCATGGAGCACCCAGGCCAGGCAGGCCAGAAGAACTGCCGCCCCCCCGATGATTACTGGCTTCCGCCGCCCGATCCGGTCCGACACCAGACCGAGCAGCGGGCAACCGATAATCCAGCCGAGCGGCACCATCGACGAGCGCAGCACGGCGGAGGCATAATCAAAGCCGTGCGCCTCCTGCAGGAAACGCACGCCCCAGATCATGTCGAAGATGGTAGTTGGAATGAAAAGCAGCCCCGCGATCATGCCGCACAGGATGGACTGCGGATTCCTGAAAACGGAGCCCAGTGCCCCGGCAGCACTTTTCAGCCAACCGCTTTGGGTCGCCTGCTCCTGCTGCGGGAGAAAAACAAAAAGGAGGATACTGATCAGCAGCCCGGCAGATGCCCATGCCGAACCAGAAATGGTTCCAGGCCAGTCCGCCGGCAATCATGCGGGCCGACGATCGATTGGCCCGCCGATCCGCCGGCCATGCCGAACATCTGGGTCGCGCCAATCAAAGTGGCGGCGAGAGAGGCCGGGAAACTCCTGCTGGCGATGCTGACGGCCCCTACCAGGGCGAAGACACCGCCCGCACCCTGCAGGAACCTGCCCGCGCTCGCCGCCCCCTGATGGCCCATGGCAAAAAGCAGCGCGCCGATGCCAACCGCGGCCGCGCCGATGGGAATGACCTTCTTGGGTCCCAGGCGGTCGATGGCTGCGCCGGCGATAAGACTGAAAGGCGAATATCCATAGTAGAAAAGTCCTACCATCGAAGCCACACCGAGCGCGTTGAGCCCGAACGCCTCGGACAACTGGGGCATCATGACAGCCGGCGCCGAGCGGAGCGTATATTGATAGAAGTAATACACGGCTGCCAGTAGCCACGCGACAACGGCCGTCTTCGTGCTTTTGCTCATGAGTTGGACACGTCCTGTCGGGTTGGTTCGGGCTCCGATTCTAACAAAGTACGAGAGCCGCTAAGCCGGCTTCGGACGTCTCCTTGTATTTGGCGTTCATATCCTTGGCGGTCATGGCCATGGCCGCGATGGTGGTGTCGAGATCCACGCGGCGCTCCTCCGGAATCTCTTCACTGGCGATGCAATAAGCGGTCCATGCCTTGACTGCACCGTAGGCGCAACGCTCAATGCAGGGCACTTGAACGTAGCCGCCGACCGGGTCGCAAGTCATGCCGAGATGGTGCTCCAGGGCAGATTCGGCTGCATTCGAAACCACTTTGGGCTTGGCTCCCAGAGCCTGGGCTATCATCGCGGCAGCCATGGAAGAGCCGACGCCGACCTCCGCCTGGCAGCCGCCTTCGGCGCCCGACAGAGTGGCATTGTGCTTGCAGAGGTATCCGATCGCCGCGCCGGCCAGGAAACCTTCCCGGATCTTCTCGACCGGCATATTGAGATCCCGCAGCGACTTGAGGACCGCCGGCAGGATTCCCGCGGAACCGGCGGTTGGGGCGGTCACGATGATGTGGCCGCGGGCGTTTTCTTCTCCCATGGCAAACCCGTAGGCCGCCACCTTGGTGATGGCCTGCCCGGCTTCTCCTTTCGCCGAGGTCTTCAGGTTTTTATAAATGGCGGCAGCTTTGCTGTGCAACTGGATGGGGCCGGGGAGGACGCTTTCCACTTTGAGCCCGGTATCGACGCCGCGGATCATGACCTCGGCCACCTGGTCAAGGAACTCCCAGATCTGTTTTTCGCTTTTCCCTGAGATGGCCATTTCATTTTCCAGCAAAAGCTTGGCCAGGGGGATTTTGTCGTCGAGGATATATTTCTTCAGTTCCTTGGCGTGAGCAAAGGGATACTTGGGCTGGCCCTTGTCGGGAGGCTTGTATCCCTTCCATTCAATGAAGCCCCCGCCGACCGAGTAATATTCCAGCTCGAAAAGCGTTTCATTGCCGGCGAGCAGCTTGGCCGTCATCGTGTTGGGATGGTGGAATTCGCCTTTGGTGGCATCGAAAACGATGTCCTTCAGTGTCAGGTTGAGGGTGGCGGGCCCAATGGTAACTTTGTGCACTTCCTCCGGATTGGCCGCCAGCCCGTCCAGAAACTGCGGAGGGCAGGTGGCCGGGGCCTTGCCGAGCAGGCCGGCAAGTGATGCCCGGTCGGTTCCGTGGCCTTTCCCCGTCGCGCTGAGGCTGCCGAAGAGGTGGACCTTGAGCGCAGTGGCCTTCTTGAGCTGATCCTCGGGAAGCTTGGAAACGCGCTGGAAGAAATCGTAGGTGATCCGCATCGGGCCCATGGTGTGGGAACTCGATGGTCCCGGCCCCATCTTGTAGAACTCTTCGAGCACCGTCATGATCGGCCCTTTGGACTTCTGGACCACGTTAAGATCCTGAGACAATCCGGGCGCTGCCGGAACCGCGGGGGCAGCGGGGGCAGCGGCTTTATCAGCCGTCTGCTGCGGGGGCCCGGAGCAGCCTGCGAATACCGAAGCTGTCGCCGCCGCGAACGCCGCGCGCCCCAGATCCCTCCGGCTGAAAGCGCTAGAGCTCTCAGTCTTGGGCGGTGCGGATGAACATGCCCCGCAGACCTTTGTATTGCAGGTGCCACAGCTTTCTTCTGCATTCTTGATGACGTTGAATGACCTTTCCATCGCACTTCTCCTTAGCTATGAAAGTTGCCTCCGCCCACAGAACCGGCGTCCTACCTTTGTAGACCTCGCAAGGTACAGCGGCAACTAGGGTTTTCCCTAGTTGCCTCCGCCGATCCATCGGCTTAAAACAGGCGTCAGCGATAAGTGTTGTCACCAGCGTCGACAACCCGCAAGGATCGCAAGGAGATCATACGATGAATCTGAAAACCAAACTGGCAGGAATCTGCCGGAGGCGAACAAAGCAGCGGGAAATGATCAGACCGGTTGGTCGAATCCCAAGTATGGGAAGCGCGCACGTTCTATTTTTGCTCATCCTCCTCTCTCTGGTCTGGGCCAGGCCGGCTTTGCCACAGTCTCAGGAAGCAAAGAAGCCGGATATCGAGAAAATACAGAAGAGGCTCGAGCAGCTGGAACAGGAAATTCGGGAACTGAAGGGTCAGTTGAGCGAGGCGCAAAGGGTACAGAAAACCGCGGCCGACGCCGGCAACCGCCATCGACGCCGGTTGTGGCGGCCTCACCTGCCCCCAAACCACCCGAAGCGGCTCAGAAGGCAGGGGGCACGTCGCTCGACATATACGGTTTCGCCATGCTCGACATGGGATACGACTTCAAAACCACCAATCCGGACTGGTATGACGTCGTCCGCCCCACTAAGCTGCCTTCCTACAAAGGTGAGTTTGCTCCAAATGGAAATGTGTACGCCGGCGTACGGCAAAGCCGCTTCGGCGTGAAATCATCCACCCCGACGAAATACGGGGACCTCAAAACGCAGTTTGAATTTGAATTGTTCGGAACGGGAGTCGATGCCGGCCAGACAACATTCCGCCTGCGCCACGCCTACGGCGAATTGGGCCAATTCGGCGCCGGCCAGACCTGGAGCCCCTTCATGGACATCGATGTCTTCCCGAACACGGTCGAGTATTGGGGGCCGACCGGGATGGTCTTTTTCCGAAACGTGCAGGTTCGCTGGATGCCCCTCAAAGGCGACAGCAGGATCACGATCGCCCTCGAGCGGCCGGGCGCCAGTGCCGACCAGGGCATCTATGCAAACCGCATCGAACTGCAGGGTGTCAAGCCCCGCTTCAATTGGCCGGATCTTTCGGGGCAGGCCCGCATGGGCAGGAAATGGGGTTACCTCCAGATTGCGGGCATTGTCCGAAAGATCGGTTGGGAAGACGTCGACAACATCGCGCCTAACCTGAGCGGAAGCGCCGTTGGATATGGATTCAATTTTTCCTCGAACCTTAATTTCAGCAAAAACAACATCGGCAAGTTCTCGCTGGTCTATGGCGAGGGCATCCAGAACTACATGAATGACGCACCGACCGATATCGGCATCAGAAACAACTTTGGGAACAAAGCCAAGCCCGTCGAGGGCGAACCCTTGCCTCTCCTGGGCGCCGTGGCGTTCCTCGACCACACTTGGAGTGAGCGTTTCACTTCTTCACTCGGCTACTCCATGCTGGACATCCACAATTCCACCGGCCAGACAGCGGATGCATTCCGCCAGGGCCATTATGCGGTTGCCAACCTGCTTTTCTATCCGGTCAAAAAAGTCATGGTCGGGGGTGAGTTCCAGTATGGAAGGCGCATCAACAATAAGGACGGCTTCAACGTCAACGACTACCGCATGCAGTTCTCTTTCAAATATGACTGGTCGAAAGGCTTTGCGTTTTGACCGTGGGGGACAGCGGTAAATGAGGAATTTACTGGAGGCACCATGAAAAGAATTGTGATCACCTTCGCAATATTGACCTGCCTGATACTCACATCGGTGGCGGGTGGTCAGGAAAAGGCCAGAATTGAAAAGGATCTACTCGGCGAAAAAGAAATCCCGGCCGCCGCGTATTACGGTGTGCAGACGGCAAGGGCGCTCGAGAACTTTCAGATTTCGGGCATCCTGATCAATCACTATGCCGGGTTCGTCGAATCCTGGGCGATCGTCAAACTGGCGGCGGCCAGAGCCAACGCGGAAGTCGGCGCCATGAAGCCCGAGACCCTGCAGGCGATAGAAAAAGCCTGCCAGGCGGTGCGAGACGGCAAGTATCACGACCAGTTTCTGGTCGACTGGTACCAGGGAGGGGCGGGCACGTCGACAAATATGAACGCCAACGAGGTGCTGGCCAACGTCGCGCTGGAACTCACGGGACACAAAAAAGGTGAATACCAGTACGTCGATCCTCATGATCATTTGAACATGTCTCAGTCCACCAACGATTCCTACCCCACCGCGATCAAAGTCGCGCTGCTGCTGCGGAACGACCGGTTGATTGCGGAAATGAAGAATCTTGTGGCTTCCTTCCGGCTGAAAGGGGATGCGTTCCTGGAAATCGTGAAGATGGGCCGGACGGAAATGCAGGATGCCGTGCCGATGACCGTGGGCCAGGAGTTCCATGCCTTCGCCGCCTCGCTGGAAAGTGAAATCCAGCTGCTGCAAGATGCCGAGAAATACCTCTATGAAGTCAACATGGGGGCCACCGCCATCGGGACCGGGATCAACGTACCCAAGGGTTATCCGGAGAAGTGCGCTGCCCATCTGGCCAAATTGACCGGCAAGCCGATCGTGCCGGCCAAGGACATGCTCGCGGCCACCTGGGATCAGCAAGGGTATGTCGTTTATTCGGCCGCCCTGCGGAGCCTGGCAATCAAACTTTCGAAGATCTCCAGCGACCTGATCCTGCTTACCTCCGGCCCGCGGGCGGGACTGTATGAAATCAACCTGCCGCCGCTGCAGCCGGGATCCTCCATCATGCCGGGAAAAGTCAACCCGGTCCTACCCGAAGTGATGAACATCGTCGCATTCAGGGTGATGGGGAATGATTACTCCGTTACCATGGCCGCGAGCCACGGACAACTGCAGCTCAATGCCTACGAGCCGCTCGCCGGGCTGGCGACCATTGAATCCCAAAATCTGATTTTTCGCACTTCCTTCACATTCAGGACCAAGTGTATCGACGGCATCACGGTGAATGAAAAAACCCTGCAGCACTACATGGAAACAACGGTCGGGATCGTTACGGCGCTGAATCCGGTTCTGGGTTACGAAAAGGCAACGGAACTGGCTGCGGAAGCCTACAAGACCAACAAAGGTATTCTCGAAATCATCCGGGAAAAGCGCATCCTGACCGAACAGCAGATCAAGGACCTGCTCGATCCGGTGAAATTGACCGGGCTGGACAAAACCAAGTACCTGAAAAAGCTGTAACGATTTTGTGAAAAGAGGCCATCCTATGAAACTGAAATCAGAAACCCGAATACTGGTCTTGTGCACTGTTGATAATTTTCTGCGGGCAGATTTCAGCCGCTCAGCAGAAAAAGCTGCCTAACGTCGTCATCCTGGCCACCGGCGGCACGATCGCCGGAGCAGCGGCCTCCGGCACGCAAGCCGCCTACACGTCCGGAGCCGTGACCATCGACGCGATGATCGCCGCGGTTCCAGGCATTCGCGATCTTGCCAGCATCAAGGGAGAGCAGATTTCCAACGTCGGATCACAGGACATGAGCATGGACATCATGCTCGCTGTCGCCAAGCGCTGCAATCAACTGCTTATGAAAGGTGACGTCGACGGCATCGTGGTTACCCATGGCACCGACACCATGGAAGAAACCGCTTTTTTCCTGAACCTCACGGTCAAGAGCGATAAACCGGTCGTGCTGGTCGGCTCCATGCGGCCCTCTACGGCCGTTAGCGCCGACGGGCCGTTAAACCTCTACAACGCCGTCGGCGTCGCGGGAGATCCTGCCGCCAAAGGGCGCGGCGTCCTGGTTATGATGAATGATTGGATTCATGCCGCTCACTCGCTTACCAAAACGAGCACGACGGCGATCCAGACCTTTATGTCGCCCTTGCGCGGCCTGGTTGGAGTCGCCAATTACGGCAAGAATGACTATTACAGCACCCCCATATGGAAGCACACGACCGGGAGTGAATTCGACATAACCAATGTCACCAAGCTGCCACGGGTTGACATTCTCTATGCTTACGCCGACATGGCTCCGGACCTGATCGATGCCTCCGCCGCCAACGGCGCCAAAGGGATCGTCATAGCGGGGGTCGGCAACGGCAACATGAACAAAGTTTCACTTGAAGCAGCGCAGCGCGTCGCCAAGAAGGGCGTCGTCGTGGTGAGAAGCACCCGAGTGGCCACGGGAACGGTCGGGCGGAATGTGGAGGTGAACGATGATCAGATGGGTTTTGTCGCCTCCGATGAGCTGAATCCGCAGAAGTCGAGAATCCTTCTGATGCTGTCGCTGCTCAAACCGCGCAGCACGACTGAAATCCAGAAGTTGTTTCAAACTTACTGATAGTGCCCGGATCAACACGAAGGGCGCGAAGGCCTCGAAGCCATTGAACGTGGTTTCTTTGCGGCCTTTGTGCCCTTTGCGGTTCAGTTTACTGATCTGACCGATTTCTGGAGAATAGGAGGGCAACATCATGGTTTGGCTTGAACTCGGCATTCTGCTCGCCTGCATCCTGATCGGCGCGCGGCTGGGGGGAATTGCCCTCGGCACGGTCGCGGGCATCGGCCTCGTCCTGTTTGTATTCCTCTTCCGGCTGCCGCCGGGCGGCCCTCCCGGAACCGTCATCGGCATGATCATCGCCGTCATTACCGCGCTGGCGACGATGCAGGCCGCCGGAGGGCTCGATTACCTCGTCAGCCTCGCTGAAAAGATCATGCGCAAGCACCCCGGGCACATCACCTTCATTGCCCCGGTCGCGACCTATCTCCTGGTATTCGCATCCGGCACGACCCACGTCATCTACGCGCTCCTGCCGGTTATCGCCGAGGTCTCGCGCAAAGCCGACATCCGGCCTGAGCGGCCGCTGTCGATAAGCGTGATTGCGGGCTTTCAGGGAGTCCTGGCCTCGCCGATTTCGGCGGCGACCGTGGCCATGATCGGACTCTTCACGGCAAGCCAGGTGTCGCTGCCGCGCATGCTCGCCATCGTCGTCCCCTCGACCTTCATCGCCGTTCTAATCGGCGCGCTCTCGGTCGCGTGGCGGGGAAGGAAATTGAGCGAAGATCCGGAATATCAGAAACGGCTCGCCAGCGGCGCCGTAAAACCACCCGAACCAATGCCCGCCCTAAAGCCAGGCCAACTGTTCCAAGCCCGGGGCTCGACTCTGATGTTCCTCGCCGGCATTGCGCTGGTTGTCCTGATCGGCATGTTCCCGAATCTGCGGCCGGTCTATCAGGTAGTAGAGAATGGCGCAGTTGATACCGATCAGATCAGCATGGGGATGGCCATCATGATCGTCATGCTGGCCATTGCCGGATTCACGATGATCTTTTTCAAGGCCAATCCCGAAACAGCGCTGAAAGGCACCATCATGCGCAGCGGGATCGCCGCGGTGATTTCGATTGTCGGCGTCTCCTGGCTGGGCTCTTCCTTCTTCGAAGGCAACCGCAGCTTCATCGTCAGCGGAATATCGGACTTGATCCGGCAATATCCCTGGGCGTTTGCCGCAGGATTGTTTGCCCTTTCGATGATGCTTTTCAGCGCCGCCGCAACGGTCGCTATACTCGTGCCCGTAGGCCTTGCGTTGGGACTGCAGCCCATGATGCTGATCGCGCTCTATCCGGCGGCCAACAGCGTCTTCTTCCTCCCTACGTACGGAACGCTGCTCGCCGCCGTCTCCTTTGACCAGACGGGCACCACCAAAATCGGGAAGTACCTGCTGAACCATAGTTTTATGCTGCCGGGAATGGTGACCGTGGTTGCGGCCATACTTATTGCGCTTTCCCTGATCGCGGTTCTTCCGGGATAGCTGCGGGAACCGGAAGAAGCCCAAGCCGGGCGGGCGGCGTTTCGTGTCGAACCTGCGTGTCTGGTGAAACCTGGCAGGGATGTTGCGGGATTTTGCGGGCCCTGGCTGATCGATTCGCTTCAGCCAGGGCCTCTATTGGGCGGGAATCGGGGCCCATCCATTCTTCAAAAAGAGATTTGAACTCCTGCCATAGGACCTTTCTGGGTCAACCTGAGGCCAATCCGGTCCGCGGTGTTATCGTTCTTTATTACAAGTCGGCTTCCCATCTGGTAACCGGCTTTCAGATTGATGTGCTTGTTGACGGTGAAACCCAGGGCCCCTGTCGCCGATACGAAGTTTCCATAGCCGAAGAAATACATCCCATTGATATTCCCATCAATGAACAGGCGCGGCGAATTGGCCAGGTACAAGCGGAATTCCGGTCCGGCGACGGGAATCAGCGCCGTCAACGAGGAAGTGGCTGATCTGGCCGCGTGAGCTACGCCGTCACCGGTAACCTGGGCGGCCGCATTGATGGAGGCATAGGTATCGAATATGTTGGCCTGCACTGCAATTCCAAGATGCCCGCGCTTACGCCGGATGATGTCGTACTGGTAGCCCAAACCGTACATAGGGACCTCCAGAGTGCTTTGAGTCTTGAGCCCGGCTTCGAAGGTTTTGCCTTCGAAAACGATAGTGCGCACAAGGGTATTTTCATTGGACCGGTTGAAGGGGATTCCGACAAAGTAGAGGTGGTTCTTGCGCGTAAATCTCCAGTCCATTTTGCCGGAAAAGGTTGAATAGCCATCACCGAGGCCCAAGGTATTCTTCAGATCGATCGTGCCGGTTCCGGAGGATCCCTGCACATCTCCGGAAGGTTTCGAATAGACCCAGTAGCCCTCGAGCCGGAATTTATAGGAGTCAAATTCGTCCTTGCTCTGGGCATTAAGACTAGGGACAGCAGCTGCCAACAAAAGCAGACCAAGACTCAGCGTGAGCATTGTGTGACCCGGGCATTTTTTGGTTTTGTTATTCATTGACATGCCGTCTCCTTCGACGAAGTGAAAGAGTGGATTTTATAGGAAAGGTGCGAGTAATCAAGCCAGGGATTGTCTTCGGTATCGAATATCTGTGCGGGGATCCATTTTCCCATCAATAATAGAGATTAACCACGATTCCAAAGCCGTTCACGGTCCGGTTCGAACTCCCGCCGGTGTCGTTCTGGTGCTCAAGATAACTTTCAAACTCGATATGTTTGGTGATTGGAAAGGCTGATCCGCCTATCAGCGCCGTCCGGCTCACTTTGTGATGCCTGCTGTCGTAATAGAGTTCGGCGCGGGCATAAGGATTGGCCTTCACCCGGCCGATGGTGAACTCCTTTTCGACTGTCAGCCGGTTGCGGTAACGCCAGGAGAAGGTTCCCTCAATGGACCGCAAATCCATGCGGCTTCTATCCGAGACGAGCACTCCGAGCGCTAAGGGATAGCGCGGTGTAACCTCCACTACTCCCCGATGCTCATTGGAACCGTCGCCTGTATAGGGATGGATGAGACGATACCCGAGCCGTACCGCCACCAATCGATTCTTGGATTCGTCCAGACGAAATCCACCCCATTTGTTCATCTTCCTCAACGGCTTGAGGTAGAAATCAAAATTCGGACCGTACTCCCCCTCCGAAGTCTCTTTGCTCTCTTTGACGGTTGTGGCCAGGAAGTAGAAGCGCATCTTGTCATTCAGCTTCACAAAGGTGCTTACCTCGGGCCAAACTTGATTACTTTGCGCCCGGGCGGGGATTCCGGAGGCAATGAAGAAGAACAAGAAGCAGATCTTTCTAATGGGCTTTCTCATAAGTGAAGACTGGAAAAAAACCAAGCTGCCATTGGCATTCAGCATGTAATCCTGCGGGTCCGGGATTCAGCCCGGACCCCATGGATTCATTGAAACGAGAGCAAAAATAAAAGCGCCTTTATGTGCCGGCAACTGCCTGGCTCCCAGCCTCAAATTTGGCGACAGCCTCCTCCAGATTGAAGAACATTCGGTGATCCCTGGCAAGGGCTTCGCCCAAGGGCGACCGCTGAATCATAGCCAGCACTCCCTGGTTGAGACCAACCAGCCACATTTCGATGCCGCGATTACGGAGCCTGAGGTCGGCCTCGGTCAACATTTTGAGCGCCGTATACTCGATATCGAATACAGCACTCAGGTCGAGGACTGCTACTCTGAACTCCAGCCCGGCATAAAGGTGCCTCATTTTAATGCCCAAGCGCTCGGCATTCGCGAAAAAGATACGACCCTCCGGCCGGATCAGGAGAAGGCCAGGGAATGTCTCGTCCTCGGGATGTTCCTCGGAACGGGGTCGGAAGACGTTGGTGCCCGGCTTGCGGCCCAACAAATAGACCGGTGGATTGGAAACCTGGTGGCCCAGCGCCAATAGCGATACAATGATGGCCACAAGTATCCCCTTCAAGGTTCCAAGCAACACCACCCCGGCTACCGCTATCAGGGCCCAGACGAATTCTGTCCTCCGCACCTTGAGGATGGTCCGAAATTCCGACGGCTTGATTAATCCGATGGAATAAACAATCACGACTGCAGCCAGGGTGGCTTCCGGCATCAATCCGATGAAGGGTGCCAGAAATAGCATGGTTATCAATGCGCCTGCGGCCGTGACAAGTTCTGCCAGCTGGGTACGCGCTCCAGCCAGGCGGTTCACTGCCGTCTGGGTGGTTCCACCGCCGCCCGGCATCGCCCCCAGCAACGCGCCGCCCGCATTCGCAAGACCCGTCGCCAGCAGCTCACGGTTTGCCCGCGGCACAGGTTCGCCGCTTTGGACGAATGCGCGTCCGGCAGCGATGGTCTCCGTGAAGCTCATGAGCGCAATCCCCGCCGCTGCCGGCCAGAGGTCGAGAATCAGTGAGAGGTCCGGCAGCGTGAGTGACGGCATCCCGGTCGGAACCTGGCCGACCGTCCTCACCCCGTAAGCCTGAAGGCCGAGCAGGCTCGTAGCGGCAATGCCTCCGGCCACCGCAACGAGCGGCGCCGGAGCACGCGGCATAAAATGTTCCATCGAGATCAGAATCACCAGCATGGCTGCCCCGACTGCCAGAGTCGCCATAGAGGTATGCGGGATGGACTGTACGGTACCCAGAATGTTATGGAAGAACGATCCCTTAGCGAAATGAACGCCCATCAGCTTTGGCACCATGTCCACCACGATGACCAGCCCGATCCCCGCCTTGAATCCGACCAGCACCGGCTCCGAAATAAAGTTGGCCACGAAGCCCAGGCGCAGAAAGGAGGCTAAAACCAGTAGAGCTCCTACCAGCAGCGTCAACGTCGCTGAAGCTGTCAAGAGGGCTGCCGGTTCGCCGCCCGGGGCCACCGCTCCGAGAGCCGTCGCCGCCAGAATGGCAAGCGTGGTGGTGGTGCTCACGCTCAGCGGCCGGGAGGTCCCCAAAATCGCATAGATCACCATCGGCAGGAACGTCGTGTAGAGCCCAACCTGCACCGGCAGGCCGGCAATGGTTGCGTAAGCCATCGCCTTGGGAATTACCACAGCCGCGGCGGTCAAACCCGCGAGGATGTCCGGCCGCAGCCATTCTTTTTTATATTCCCCGATCCATTCCGGCATGAACGGTCGAGAACCGCCGGTGCGATCATTTGACATGGAGTCATCTCCCATTCTGTCCTGAATCGGGCTTGTTCCCCATAGCCATTTCCACGGGGGTGGACCCTGAGTGCGAAGCGAAACCTGATTGAACCAAAGCCATGGCACAGAGGTTGCGGCGCTTCGTGGCCTCTGTGCGAACTGCTATCGGCCTGCAGAGCCGGTCAGAACTTCTCAGGCACCATTCGCCTGCCTTTGAGCCCTTTGGAGTCATCGTAGCGACCCTTGTCGGACCGTTTTCCCAGCTCCACATTCTGCTTGGGAGCCTTTTTGTGGGGAATCAAGCTCAGGATGTGGGAAATAGTGTTGAGCCGAGCTTTCTTCTTGTCGTCGGAATGGACGATATACCAGGGGCATTCATCGGTGTCGGTGGCCTCGAGCATCATATCTCTCGCACGCGAATAATCGTACCAGCGGCGATACGATTCCAGATCCATCGGACTGAGCTTCCACTGGCGCTTCGGGTCGGATATGCGGGCCTCGAACCGGCGCTGCTGCTCCTTCTGGCCGACCTCCAGCCAGATTTTGATGAGAATGATCCCGCCTTCTACCGTATATCGCTCAATCTTGGGGCAGAGCTGAAGGAATCGCTTGTGCTGATCTTTCGTGCAGAAACCCATGACGTATTCCACACCCGCCCGGTTGTACCAGCTTCGGTCGAAAATCACCATTTCGCCGGCCGCGGGAAAATGCTGCATATAGCGCTGCAGGTACATCTGGCTCTTCTCGCGCTCGGAGGGAGCGGGCAGTGCCACGACCCGGAACACGCGCGGGCTCACCCTCTCCGTGAGCGCTCGAATGGTGCCGCCTTTCCCGGCGGCGTCGCGTCCTTCGAAAACGACGATGATCCTCAAGCCCTTGTACTTGATCCACTCCTGCAGATTGCAGAGCTCCACCTGGAGCTTTTCCATTTCCTTCTCGTATTGCTTGCGATTGAGCTTCATTTTGCCCCCTGATTGTTTTCCTCAGCCGGAGAGTAGGCCCTTCGGGCCTTCCTATTTTCGTGCGCATTCATTTATGCCGCTCTATGTAAAACCTTATAGCAACTCTTCTGGAATTTGACCTCGCAATTCTTACAGGTGCCAGAACAAGCCAATCCGCCGGCCGGCGTTCACAGCATCCATAGGGCCAGCATGGCAATAACGGTGGGAATGATCGCTGATTTGAATAGTCTTATCGGGCTGATCCCTTCCCCGCCGAAATTCCCCTGCAGAATGGAAAAGGCCGCTGGATTCGGGGCGTTGGCGATAACCGTCAAACCTCCTCCCGCGACGGCGCCGGCCACAAGGGCGTACTTGAAGCTTTCGGTAATTCCCGTCAGTCTCGATCCCAAATACGTAATAGCGGCATTATCGGTAAATGCGGTCAGGAGGGTGGTCCCGAGGAAAAGCGGCAAGGCGTTCATGCCCTGTATGAGAGGTTGCAGCCACCACTTCTGAGGGGTGCCCAGCACCACCAGGCCGGCCAAAAAGAAGGCAACCAGCAGGCTGCCTTTGAGGTTCAACTCGTCCTGGTGTTGCTGTGTCACGGTGGTAAAGCCCAGAAAGAAAAGAAAAATCCACAGGAAGACGGCAAGATGATGCATTGTGATGACGATCAACGCCAAGAATACAAGATGTGTCACGCAGATCCACGGGGGAATGCTCCCGCGTGCAGCCTGGCCGCCATCGGGTGGGAAGGCACGAATCTCTTTATGGAGAAAGGCCACCAATAGTGCCGAATTCAAAACGACCGCTGTAATGGCCTTCCAACCGAAGTTCATCATCATGAACCGGTTCCCCCACTGCCAGGTGGCGGCCACCATCAGGACCGGCGGAGCGGCGAAAGCGGTGAGGACCCCCCCAATCGACACATTGACCAAAAGCACGCCGAGTGTAAGATATTTAAATCGGTCCGATACGTCCTTTTGGAAAAAACGGTCGCGGAGCATGAGCGCCGTAACCGTCATCGCCGCGGGTTCAGTAATCAAGCTGCCCAGAAGCGGCCCCAGAATCAGGCAGGTCAGAAGAAAAGCCAGTTCCCGGTTCAGCGGTATGACTTTTGAAGCGGTTTCGATAAAAGCATTGGCAAAATAAAGCACCGGCCGTGTGGCAGCCACCGACATGATGACAAAAACAAAGACGGGTTCGTTGAAATTGACGCTCTCGAAGTAGGAGATCACCGCCGGCGTTCCCTTCGCCAATGCCAGAGCCGAGACCAGGATTCCGGCCCAAAGTCCAAACACGATTTCAACTTCACCGAAAAGGTGAAAGAGGTTGAAACCGATCGACCCCGGGGGGTATTTGTGGGCAATATGCAAAATGGATTTGACCATGAAAGTGTGTGCGACGGCCAAGGCAAAAATGACCGCGGCCAGAATCTCAAAAACGTCAGGGTTCATGGTTGTCCCGATTACTTTAGACATTCCTGCCGCCCGGCACTGGCAGTTTTTACAGTGGCTTTGTGGCGGACAACAGTCTATTTAGGCCATTATTGAAAAGATCTACGAGGAGAAAATAGCATATGGCAATCGAAATAATCGAGCAGGTCGGCGGCTTGATCACTGCCAAGGTGAGCGGCATGGTGAAAAAAACTGAGGTCGAGACTGCGCAGAAAGAGGTAATCCGGATCATTAAGAGCGGCTTCAAGGCCCGGATCCTGCTCATCGCCGAGGGCTTCCAGGGATGGGACAACAAAGGCGATTGGGGTGATGTTTCTTTCCAGATGAAGTACGATGAGCAGATCGAGAAAATCGCCGTCGTCGGCGAAAAAAAGTGGGAAGACCTTGTGTCGGTCTTCCTTGGCAAGGGACTGAGACCCGTGGAAATAAAACTGTTTCAGCCTTCCCAGCTTGGTGTCGCCCAAGCCTGGGTCAGCTCCCGATAGAAATCTGAATTATGATATCCAGAGTGATCATCGAAGCGTTCCTGGTGGCAGCTACCGTGCTCGTGCATGTCGCGGGGGCCGCGCTAGCGCTGAGGACCTTGATTCCGCTCGATCGGGAGCCGCCGGTCCGTATAGGACCCGTCATTTGGCTGCTGGTCCGTTTGACGTGGCTGATGATCGTGATTCACGCGATGGAAATAGCAGTCTGGGGATTTTTCTATCTGTGGTCGGGCTGCCTCCCTGATGCAGAGTCGGCGATGTACTTTTCCGGAGTAACTTATACGACAGTCGGGTATGGGGACCTGGTATTGCCGAAGGAGTGGCGCACGCTTGCCCCGATCGAGGGATTGATAGGCATTCTCATGTGCGGATTATCCACAAGCATCTTCTTCGCGACCGTGAATCGGATTTTTGTAACTCGATATAGAGAAAAATTGACCATAAGCCATTCCAATCATTCCGGTGACTGATCTACCGGGTCGTACTGCAAAATGGCATTAGCTGTGTGCGAATTCCGACACCAGCCATTCGCTCTCAGGCGGCGTGCAGAATGCCCAGGAAATGGATAGGAAAATGGATACAAACCTCCCCTTCAATAACCCGGCTGGCTTACCAAAAACCGCCCTGGTCGTCGACCCAGATCCTGCCGTCGGCGCCATGCTGTCAGAAATCCTGACCCCCATGGGTTGGAGCTTACTGAATGTTCCTGACAACCAATTGGTGCTCGAGCTTATTAAGCACCGTCCCTTCGACCTGATCCTCACCGGCGAGAAAACCTCCGGGGGTGAGGACGTTGAACTGCTGCGTAAGATAAGGCGCGTACGCCCGCACACCCGGATGATCATTCTCACCGACGCAGGCACACCAGTTGATGTCATTGCAAGCATGCGCGAGGGCGCCTTCAGCTATTTTTCCAAGCCGTTTTCTCTCGAATCCCTGGCCGAGATGGTGCGAAACGCCACGGAGGGCCCCTGCTGGGATGACGGGATTGAGCTGGTATCAGCAACTGCCGGCTGGATCCGCCTCGTTGCCCGATGTGAGTTGAAAACGGCAGACCGGCTGCTCCAGTTTCTCAAGGAAATGTCGGATCTGCCGGAGCGCGAAAAAGCGGATGTGGGGATGGCATTCCGCGAGATGCTTCTGAACGCTATCGAACACGGCGGACATTTTGACCCCAACCAGTACGTCGAAATCTCGTATGTCCGCACACGCCGCATGGTGGGCTGCCGAGTCAAGGACCCCGGAGAGGGATTCTCGCGCAATGAACTGCCCCACGCCGCTCTCTCGAATCCTCCCGACGACCCGATCCGCCATTTTGCCGTCCGCGAGGAGATGAAACTCCGTCCGGGAGGCTTCGGTGTCCTCATCACCAAAAAGCTTGTCGACGAGCTCCTCTACAGTGAAAAGGGAAACGAGGTTCTGCTGGTCAAGTATCTTTAGAGCACCACAGCGCCAACAAACGCCATGGCGCCATCACAGACCTGGTCCTGGTCCTGGACGTGGACCTGGTCCTCGACCTGGATCCTGTTTTTTCTCTCCAAAACAAGCTCCTGCGAGTCCTGCATTTGAACACAACATTCTTGACTTTTCGGCGCTTGCGCAGTGAGAATAACGTTTGAGTTTTTATATCTCCGCAAAGACCGCAGCCATAAACAGAATGAAAAAGAAACGGCCCCATGCCAGCTCCGGGTATGCTTCAGGGAAAACTGAGATGACAAATTCCAGGATCAACAAAACAATCCTTGCGTTTTTCTCTGTATTTGTCTTTCTGCTCGTGACAGGGCACTCCGGGCAGTCTCCCCAATCGGCTCCACCGGCAAAGAAGGCGCCCGTGACCGCTCAGGCGCCGAAACCGGACCAGGGATCGAAGGCGCCGGAAAGCAGCGGCACTCCATCCACCCAGCAGAGCGAAGCTGTTGCGAAAATCGTCTCCCAGAAGTGGACCGGCGACCTGGATGGCATGATCCAGCGGAGGATGATCCGGGTCCTGACAACTTTTTCGAAGACAAGCTTCTTCATTGACCGCGGCACTCAGCGCGGCTTGATCTATGAATCGCTCCGAGTTTTTGAGGAGGATCTGAACAAAGAGCTCAAGACCAAAAATATCCGGGTAAATGTTGTATTTGTCCCGGTGGCCAACGATGACCTTATCCCGGCGCTGCTGGAAGGCCGGGGGGATATAGTAGCGGCCGGCAAACTGATCACGGGATGGCGCAAGGACCAGGTGGATTTTTCAAATCCCACAAGGTCCCATGTCTCGGAAATCGTCGTCACCGGACCGGGGGCGCCTCCGCTGGCATCCATCCAGGATCTCGGGGGAAAAGAGGTTTATCTGCAGCAGTCGGAGGTCTCCAAGCAGGGAGTCGATGAATTCAATGCCATGCTGGCCAAGGCGGGTAAGCCTCCGGTAAAGATTCAGCCGGCGCCTGAAGTACTCGCTCCGGAAGATATTCTGGAAATGGTAAATGCCGGGATTGCCCCCATCACTATCGCCCCGGATTATCTCGCCGAATTCTGGAAGCAGGTCTTTCCCAAAATCGTCCTGCACAAGGAGCTGGCGGTAAAATCGGAAGGACAGATTGGTTTAATGGTCCGCAAAAACAGCCCTCAAATTCTGGCCAAGCTGAATACCTTCGTTGCGCGCTATCCTGAGGGCTCTGCGCAACGGAATATCTTGCTCCAGAAATATTTGAAAGATGCCAAGTACGCCAAGGAAGTGGCGGCACAGGGGGAGGTTGCCAAATTCCAAAAAGTCGTTCAATACATGCGCAAATACAGCGACAAATACGGCCTTGATTACCTGCTCATGGGCGCCCAGGGCTACCAGGAGTCCACGCTTGACCCCGATAAGAAAAGCCCGGTTGGAGCCATTGGCGTAATGCAGGTCATGCCGGATACCGGCAAAGATATGAATGTTGGGGACATCAACCAATTGGAACCCAACATCCACGCCGGGGTGAAATACATCCGGTTCATGATGGACAAATATTACGCGAATGAACCCATGGATAAGCTCAACAAGGGCCTGTTTACCTTTGCTTCCTACAACGCCGGCCCGGCCCGGATCAGGCAGATGCGGGAACGGGCTGCCAAGCGGGGCCTCGACCCCAACAAATGGTTTAACAACGTAGAAATGGTCACCGCGGAGGTTATCGGCCGGGAGACCGTCCAGTACGTCTCCAACATCTATAAATACTACCTGGCATATAAAATGTTGAGCGAACAGCGGGACGCACGGGACGCGGCAAGGAAGGGAGCGACTCCGGCAAAGAAGTAGAAGTTATATCAGAGCCCTCTTGAATCCTGTATTATTCAATGAAGTGAAAAAAGAAATTCCCAGCCTGCCAAGACCGTGAAGAAAGGCTTCGCGGTCTTTGCGCGCTTGGCGGTTCGATCTTTTGTTAGTTGCTTTCCAGTAAGCCCGGTTCAGCCGCATCACCGGCGGCCGCCGCCTCCCATCCGGGCGCCCCCTCCTCCTGAACGGTAAGCTCCGGAGCTGTACCCCTGCGTTCTTGTCTGCCCCGTGGCACGAGCTGCGCTCTGCCGGTCGAGGGAGCTGGTGGACATCTGCCCTGAAGAGGAGGACTGCCGATTCTGCATTTGCTGCCCGGAGGCCCGATTGGTGTTCGCCCGGCTGGAGTCCACTGAGTTCCATCCACTGCCGCTGTTCGATTCCCAACCGTTGGATCCCTTCCGGTACACCGTCCCATCCTTGCCGGCATAAATGCTATCCCCTACCCGGATGGCGCCTCCGTTTTCCCCTTTGATATACCCTGCACTGCCGCTCTGGCCGGTGTTGGCATTGCCGTAGTTGATTTTTCCGCCGCTGACGGTATTCCCCGTTTGAGAGTTGGTAACGGAACCTCGTGCTCCATAGGCGTAATTGCCCGTGTAAACGTTGGCCACGCCTGCACGCTGACCCGCAGCGATGTTACCGGTTTTGGAGTTGTAGGACATTCCCACTTGGTTCGCCCAGCGGTTACCCGTGTAGGCATTGTAGCCGCCGGATGTGCGCGTGACAGCCTGAGTCGAGCCCCAGCGCTGGTAGACATTTCCCGTTGTTCCGGCCCAACCGCCCGGGCCCCAGGCCATGGCGCCGTTGGGTCCCCAGGCTACGCCGCCGTAGATCGGTGCGTAATAGGGATAAGGATAGTAATAACCCCAACCCACAGGCCCCCACCAGGGGTAAGGCCCCCAGCCCCAGCCCATCGGATAGGGGGGATAACCCCAGGACCAGCCGAAACCGTAGCTGAAAGACCAACTGGACCATGGAGTATACGCCATGCTGGAGCCAAATCCATAAGTCACCGGAGGACCGACCCAGGTGGAATCGATCCATGGTTCGTATACATAGCCGGTGCCGTATACCACCACCGGAGCCGCATCCTGCGCTATCACAGCGCCGTGGTAGCCCGATGTATAGCCAAAAGTCACCGTCTCGGCATTGGAGCCATAGATCCTCACATAAGTCACATAATGCAGGGGAGCACTCGGCGGAATCGTGTAAATCACCGCCGGGACCAGATCGGTCACTTCCCATGGTCCCTGGACAGAAGTCGCTTTGAACCAGACTCCGTTCTCGACGGCATAAAAGGTTTTCTCATCCACCCGGATGATAGGGGTTGAGGTATTGATCACGTACTGCAAGGAAGTATCCGCTATCGACTTGAACTTCGGCTCGCCATCGAAACGGGGCGGATTCAGCGCGGCCTTCTTCCGGCTGACGGTTGCCATCTGAGGGATAGTGTTGGCGATGACAGCTTCCTTCGCCTGGACGGTGCCGGGGACCGATGCTTTGACATTTTCTTTTGGGCTGTCGTCGGGAATGCTGGCGAAGTCCTGCGGCAGCTTTCCATAGGGGGCAAATTCCCAGGGACCGTTTAAACTGGCCGACCGGAACCAGCGCCCTGAAATCAAAAGGTAGTACTGGTTTTCTCCGCTATGCCGGAAGATATGGCCGGTGGTGTTCTCGGCATAAGTCAGCGCGGTCCCCTCGATAGGCACGAACTTGGGCTCCCCCTCTGTAACGATCAACTCGGTGGGAGCGGTTGCAATATGAATGACTGGGACGGGGCCCTTAGACAGGGACGGTTTGGGGCGATTGCTTTCGGGGTCCCCTTTGCCATCGAGCAGGTCGACCTGGCCGCTGGCGACTGCATCCTTCATTGCAGCCTGGAGATCATCGATGGGCTTTTGGCATACAGCCCACAGTCCGGTGATGGCGGCGGCTTCCATCCAGCCATCAAAAAGGCGAAGGTAGTGCTTTCCGCCGGGTTCTCGCAGAACCAGCGGCCGGGTATTGATGACACGCTCGAGTTTCGTTCCTTTTCCTGGCCGATATACGGGCTGACCGTCGATGTACACCAGGATGGCAGCTTCTTTAGAGAGGATGATTTTAGGCGGATCGTTTTTCACCGGGAGTGATTCAATCTTGGCTTCGGCCTCCATGACGGCAATCGCAGCCTCGAAGCGGTCGAGAGAAATCCGGCGCACCCGCGGCATCACGCTGTTTTGAAGAATCCGCAGATAAAGTCCTTCATCATCCTTGGCGGCTGGAAAAGACACATTTTTCAATTCAAGGTCCCTGAATTCAACGGTGCGGTTCACCTTGTCGATTTCCGTTTTCGCCGTCGCCATCGCCACTCCGAAAACCGCTTTGTCGCTGCCCGATTTTTTCACTTCAATGGCAGAATAGGCTTCCACCGCGTTCCCGTCCCATTTCTCGAACTGGGGCTGGTGAACAGAAAAGGTAGTGTCACCGCTTTTAACCACCCGAGGCCAGGAATCCGGAGCATTGGCCTGCGAGGATCCGGCACTTTGAGCAGATTGCCCGCCTGCCGGCTCGAAGGGAAATGGCCCTGCGGAACCCATGGATACTCCAAGGCAGAGCGCTAAAAGCGCAATGGAACTGCACCTCGCCAGGCAACAGACAATCCTATTATTCATTGACGAATCCCCATGTAAGATCCAGGCAACACCCCGGCGCCGGAAATCAGCGCGAGGCATCGGGACAGTAATCCTATTAAATGGCAGGCGCTGCCGCAAGGATTTCGGCCGTTAATATCCGGATGCTGCCGAACCCATCTTGCCATCCATGCCAGATTCGATATTATTAGCAGGAACAGCCTGGATCAAAAGAGCCGCCCCTTCCGGACTCAGCTCTTCCCGGCCGCATTTTCTACTCGATACTCCCACCGGTACGGCATTGCCGCACCGGGATTCCGAGGAATTATGAACATCATGCCAAAAATTTTGATAATGCGCCCGCTCCCTTCACCCAATAGTCGCATGTGTCAGCAATCGAGCCTGTCGGGCGCACTGCTACTGGCATTCGTTTGTATGAGCAGCTTCCTGATGCTTTCCACCCCAGCCCGAGCGCAGGGCCAAAGCAAACCCGAACATCAAGAATGGGAAGCATCCTTCTTCTACGGGGGAAGCTTCCTCGGATCCGGAACCTATGCCACACCAGTCGAGGGCTCGAGCACCAGTACCTCTCGAAATGTCGAGCTTAAATATGCCTCCGGGTACCTGATGGGCGCCAGCATCACGAATAATCGCGGGCAGCGATATGGCGGGGCTTTCGAGTATTCTTTTGCCAACCAGCCGATGACCTTCACGAACCTTGCCGATTCTATCCCATCGCTCAGCTTCGGGCAGTCTGTACACCGTTTTGCCTATAACCTGATCTATTACCCGATGGAACGGCAGAAACAACTCCGACCTTACGTGTTCGCAGGTCCGGGCGTTGCCCTCTTTGCCGTCAAGGGTTCGTCCAAGGACGCAGCCGCGGTCCAGGGCGTTCATTTGAATGATCCGTGGAAAATGACGATGAACTGGGGTGGGGGAATAAAGTACCTCGTGATGAAGCAGGCGGGGATACAGTTCCAGTTCAGCGACAGCATTTCCGGAGTCCCGGGATACGGATTACCAGAGACAGCCAAAGCGGGCCCGGGCGGGGCCAATGCCGGTTTTCGGCCGGACGGCCTGATGAATAACTGGCAGGTCAGCATTGGATTCAACTACCAGTGGAGAAACAGGTAGACCCGGGCATTCGGATACCGGCAACACTTTCTCGCGGGACACGGATTCACGCAAATTATCGCGGATTCTTCACGCTGAATCCGCGTCCAGAAAACGGGATAATTCAGCGATGAATCATGGCACTCAGAAGCGGAAGATAACGCCTCCCGTTACGTCCATCTGGTGCTGCAAAGATGTTTTCAGATGAACCACGCAGGTCGCGCCGGCGCCGCCGACACTGCACCAGAAACTGCTGTCCGAAGCCGAAATCAAAGTCGGGCTCCAGCGGGCTTCACCCCGAATGCCGAGATTCCTGGTGAAGAAGTATTTCACACCTCCGCCCACGGAGAAGGAGAAATACGACCTCGAACCGCTCCAGCCGGCTCGACTGGCCCGATAGGTCGTCGCTCCGAGACCGGCCATGACATACGGCATCGCTTTGGGATCGGCGCTCAGATAATGATGGAGAAAGTTGCAATGGTATTGGCCGATCCGGAGATCGAAATCGGTCGAACTCCCGGAGGCTTGCGGCACGACAATGGCGGTCGGCAGCCGGCCGTCGGTAAGCTGCCGCTGCCAGGATGCCTCCACGGCATCCAGTGGATTGAGATTGACGGCGAACGTTGCGCCGAGGTTGTAGGTGCTGCTTACATGGATGGATCCATGATCAACGCCGTCGTCGCCTGTCAACGGGATGCTGCCGCTGGCAGAAAATCCCCCGAAGGGCTGCAATTCAAATCGCTTGAGGTCCCCGGCCAGAAGGGCGGAGCTGCCCATAGCCAGCAGCAAGGGCAGCTGTATCCAAAGCTTTTTCATCGCGTTCCCGGCCAATAGGCGAAGCGGACTCGTCGCTGAGGCCTAATTCTCCGCTACCGGGCGCCAGCCCTTATCCGGATTGTACCGCTCCATCGTTTTGAAAAGTTCCAGCGTCTTGGGGCCCAGATCCTGCTCGTACACGATCCCGTCATGGCTGACGATAAAAGTCTTCACGCCCGTGACAGCGTATTCTGCGGGCGCCGCCACCAGCGCGAAGCCGCCGATCATCGCGCCCTTCACCAGGAAGTCCATTTCGCCGAGCCTTGCCGCGGGTCCCTGGCCCTTCAGGACCTTGAAGAAATAACCATGGTAGGGTTCACCCTTAGTGTAGCCTTGCTCCAGGACCTGTGCGATGCGTTCACCGACCGGACCGCCCCATGTCCCATCCGGATTCTTCCATGCCAGGCCGTCCTGTTTGCCGGGGGTGCTGATAATGCGCTGGGCGTACTGGTTGACATTGGATCCGTCGCGCTTTTGCAGAGCGTATTCACGCTCGGCTTCCACGAAACCGTGGCAGATCGCGATCGCATCCAGCTCATTGGATCCGATCCGGCGATAAAGCAGCTCCTGCCGCCCCGCAGCAGCATCAAAGGACCATGCGTCTCCCTTTTTGACGATGGGTATAGCAAATGGAAAGTCATCTTGGCCGATGGAGAGAATCGCCCGCTTTTTATTTTTCGGGTCGATGACGACGCTCTTCTTCTCCCGAGCCTGCTTGACAAAATTGGCGGACAGCTCCTTATCCCGGGCGGCCTCCCCGGTAAACACGATATCCTTGCCCTCGGATCCGAAGATCTTTTCGAGGGCAACCGTGTCGAACTTCTCCAACGCGTTGATCAATCCATCAGCAGCGTCAGACGGTTTCGCAAACTTTTGCGGTGGGATTGATGCGGACGTGGCTTTTGCGGTCGCAGACTGCGCGATTCCGTCTGGCGTAAGCAAGAGCTGCCAGGCAAACACTGTGACCGCCGCCGTAAAGAGGATTTTTGAAATATTGGGACGTGAAGTCATAGCTCTTATCTCGGTTTTTGGTTTCATTTTCGCTTCCTCTCTCTCTAACGCCGGCCACCACCGCCACCACGGCTACCTCCGCCACCGCCACCACCACGGGAACTCATGCTCGAAGAACCGCGAGAGCTGCTCGCTTTGGCGCTGCTTCCGCTGAAACCGCCGGAACCGCCGCCGAGTGCCGAAGGGCTGGCGCCCCCTCTGCCACCGCCGCCGGACATATCCCGGCTGCCGATTTTCTCACTTCCGCCGCCGCCCGCTGAGCGGTTGCTGACGCTCGCACCACCGGCGCCACCGCCGCGGTTGCCACCGGCGCCACCAACTCCACCGGCTCCTCCAACTCCTCCGGCTCCACCGACTCCGCCAGCACCACCAGCGCGGCCTGCGCCACCGGCTCCACCGACCCCGCCAGCACCACCGGCCCGGCCAGCGCCACCGACTCCGCCGACACCGCCAGCGCCACCAGCGCGGCCTGCACCACCAGCCCCGCCAAATTTGTTGGCGGTTGCGTTGTTCGGGTAGGGGGCGCCGCCCCGGTGCTGAGGATTATGCTGGAAGGTGTTGTTACCACCCCTGGCGACGGTGTTGCCGCTGTTGCTGATATTGGTGTTGCGGTTAAAATTGTTGTTCACGTTAATATTGACGTCGTTGTGGCCCCAGCCGCAGCCATAGCCCCATCCACCATGCCATGCAGCACCGACCATCATCCCAACTCCGAACGCAACGGCCGCCGTTGCCACGTAGGCTCCCGGAGGGGGCGGAGGCGGATAATAAACGGGCGGATAGGGATAGGGCGGCGGTCCGTACACAACCGTCGGATTGTAGGTCGGGACATAGACCACCTGCGGGTTCGCCTGCTCGACCACAATCACCGTTTTGGTTTCAACGACCTTTGTTTCCACTTTTTGCTGCTCCGTGGTCTTCAAGGTACCCTTGTCCTGGGCCTTTTTGCGCATGCGCTGCACGGCATCCATGACATCGGCCTGCTGCGCGAGGAAGGCATTTCCCAGGTCGGTGGTCCACTGAATGTCATCCGCCAGGCGTTTCACGACGTCAGGGACCACAACCAATCCCTGGACGCTTGGGTCCCATGGCTGTTTGGACACGGCGTCGGCGAGAGCCTTGTCTTTCAGATTTGGATTTTTAGTGAGCCATTGCTGAAGCTGAATGATTTCCAAAGGATACGTGGATGCCGCCAGCACCTGAGCCAGCAACGGATCGGGATAAAGTGCGATCGGCGCGACCAGGGAATCAAGCTGCTCAGGCGGAATCTTGGCTGCTTCCCCTGCGGGCGGAGTTGCCTGAGCCTGCGCGCTGGGCGCCTGCCGAAAGAAAGCCATCGTATCGCCCGGCAACAGGATTGCGACACATAGGATGGCCATCAAACTTTGACAGGTAAACTTCATGGGTAAAGATTTCGGATTCATAGCAGTTGTTTCCTTTTCCGAATGGATGCTTCCAAAAAAGACAACATCCCCGTCCGTCTGGCGTGGGTCGATGGCCCAGCAGAATCGTTCACAATTTTCCGGCTAGGCTCCGCTTCCGGGATCATTCTCAAATTCATCTTCGCAAGCACGGCATCCATCGACGTTCTGTATCATAATACATTTGCGATCCTGGAGCGAATATAAGACCTTAGTATAATGCGGTGGGAATGCGATCAGACCTGTGCCCGAATCCTATGTTAAGCTGAAGCCTGCAAATCGATTCAAAACACAAAGGCCGCAATGGCAGCGAAGTCCGTGAGGTAAACATCATGACAAAATCTCTTTACCCTTCACTCTTCCAGATCAATACACGGGTCTGGCTGACGGAAATCTCCCATAAGCTCAGCCGGCCGGCAACCTTGGACGATATTACCGATGCCGAACTGGACCGCGTGATGCCCCGGGGATGCGACTGGGTTTGGCTGTTGAGTGTCTGGCAGACAGGCCCGGCGGGGCAGCGGGTCTCGCGCGCCAATCCCGAATGGAGAAGAGAGTTCGAGGAAACCCTGCCGGACCTGCGGGAAGAAGACATCGCCGGATCCGGGTTCGCCATTACCGGCTACACGGTGCACTCGGCCCTGGGAGGGGATGCCGCCCTGGGGCGCCTCCGCGGTCGTCTGCAGCGACGGGGTCTGAAATTGATGCTCGACTTTGTGCCGAATCACACCGGCATGGACCATCCCTGGGTGGAAACCAATCCTGAGCGCTACATCGCGGGAACTCAATCTGACATGGAGCGGGAACCCCGGAACTACACGCGGGTCCACCGCTGGAACGGCGAATTGATTCTTGCCCATGGACGCGACCCCTATTTTCCGGGCTGGCCGGACACGCTTCAGCTCGACTACAGCGATCCATCCACCCAGGAGGCGATGATCGGGGAACTGCTGAAGATCGCCGGCCAATGTGACGGCGTCCGCTGCGACATGGCCATGCTGGTGCTGCCGGATGTTTTCGAGCGCACTTGGGGACGCCGCCCCCATTCATTCTGGCCGCGGGCCACGCGGCGAATCCGAGAACGGGCTCCAGACTTCTGCTTCATGGCCGAGGTTTATTGGGACCTGGAATGGACCCTGCAGCAACAGGGATTCGATTATGCGTACGACAAGCGGCTTTATGACCGGCTCCGCGAAGGCCACGCCCGGCCGGTGCGCGAGCATTTTCACGCCGGCCTCGATTATCAGGACAAGCTGGCCCGGTTCCTGGAGAACCACGACGAGCCGCGAGCGGCGGCGACATTCCCCGAGGAGATTCACAAAGCGGCGGCGGTGATTACGTTCCTTTCGCCCGGCTTGCGTTTCTTTCATCAAGGCCAGCTCGAGGGCAGGATGAAGCGAATCTCGCCTCACCTGGTCCGCGCCCCAATCGAACCGGTGAATGAAGAGTTGCGATCGTTTTACGCGCGCCTGCTTGCGGCTCTCGGACAGCCGGCCCTCCGCGAAGGCCAATGGCAGCTGCTCGAATGTTTGCCCGCCTGGGACGGCAACTGGACCTGGGATTGCTTTATTGCGTTTGCATGGCAAGGTCCGGCCGGCAAGCGGCTGCTGGCAGCCGTTAACTATGCGCCCAATCAAAGCCAATGTTATGTGAGGATCCCCTTCCCCGATATGGAAGGGCGCCAGGTTCAATTCAGAGACTTGCTTGGATCTGCCCGTTATGATCGGGTCGGGAGCGAGATCCTGGCACGCGGACTGTATCTCGACATGCCACCCTGGGGCTACCATCTCTTCGAGGTCAGCTGACAATCCCTGGCATTGGGTATCAGTTTTATTAACTCTGGGTCTTTTTTGAGAAGGTTTTTCTGGCTCCTCGAACTTACTCCAACGCTGCTGCAGCAGCGCGATCGGCAATCACGAGCGCATTATCTCGCGCCACCTGACCGGCTGGAATCGTCGTGTCCCCGCCGTGCAGGCGCAGGAGCATCGACCCCTTCTCGCTTCCTGTCACCAGCCACAGGATCCGGCGGGCGCGATTGATGATGGGATAGGTCAGGGTCATACGAGGCCTGCCCTGATAGACCCCCGTCACTGCAGTATCGTTGTCGTAGACGCCAAGCGCCGGGTCCCCGGGTACAAGAGAAGCGGTATGCCCGTCGGATCCGAGTCCCAGATGGACAAGGTCGATCACCGCGGGTGACCCGGCGATCTCCCGGAGAGTGCAGGCGTACCGGGCTGCCGCCGACTCAAGGTTCTCTCCACCCACCTGCATGGCATAGACCCGCTCGGGAGGCAAGGGGGCATTCTCGAGCAGGCTTTCACGCAATTGGGTCAGGTTTCGATCGGGATGTCCTTCGGGAGCCACCCTCTCGTCCACCTGCACTACGTGCACGCCTTTCCAAGGGACTTGCTCGCGCGCCAGGGCGCGCAGCATTTTCGCCGGGGTTTTGCCGCCGCTGACGGCCAGGATGAAGCGGCCTCGCACAGCCACCGCCGACTTGGCCTCCGCGGCAATGATCGAGGCAGCTGCGCAGGCAGCTGAGTCGGCATTATCGAGCACTTTGATCATCATGTCTTGATGTGTCAATACGCCTGGCCAATGCTGAAGAAGAAGGCGCCGAAGCTTTCACCAGGCTTCCGGTCAAGCTTGATGCCGTAATCGAAGCGCAGCATCAGTGAAGGCGTGCGCAGGCGTATTCCGAATCCTGCCGTTTTCCGCAGTTCCGAAAACCTGAAATCACTCACCTCCGGGAAGACATTGCCTATATCCACAAATCCCACGCCGTCGAGGATCGACACAAATGGAAAGCGCAGTTCGTTGTTGAGCACGATCATGGCGTTTCCTCCCAGAGGATCCCCGTACGCATCGTGCGGCCCCAGTTCGTCCTGCCCGAATCCGCGGACGGAGGTGCCTCCGCCGGCGTAGAATCGCTCGGTCGGGATTACGAAATTGTCCCTGAAACCCTTCATCAATCCGAGGCGGACGCCGGTGGCATAAATGGTGCGCGGACGCTTGGCATCCTCCTGGAAGGGAGCATATCCCGGCTTGAAGAGCGGAAAATATTTAAAATACTGGGTAAAGTTTCTCACGTAGCCGTAGCTTGAACTGAAAAGGCCGGGCGAATACTCCATGGCAACGGATGTGAACGAGCCGCGGGTCGGATCAAGAAAATCATCTCGGGTGTTTCTGGTTACGGACACTGTAAAAGGTGCCACAATCGCTTGCGGTGGGTCGGGTGCATGCTGATCGGGGTACCAGGAACGGACGTTTTCGAGCCTGTAGCCATAGGAAAGAACGAAATGTTTCTTGATGGTTCTTTCCTGCTGGATCGTTAAGCCGTATCTTTCGGCGCTCAGGCCCTCGTAATAGTCTTTCTCGTTCCGGTAATACAATGTCGCGGTGGTGGGAAACGGGTGCCGCCGGTACAGAGGCTGGCTAAAATACAGGCGGGCCTCCTGCAAATCGCGATCGTAGCGCCCGCGCAGGCCTACAATACGGGCATTCCCGAGAGAATTCTTGTTTTCCAACTGGGCGAGGACTCCAGGCCCACGCCCCGTATCGTAATACGCGCCATAGAGGAACTTGTAGGGCGTAACTTCCTGCACTTTTACGACCACATCTACCTTCTCGGTTTCCTTATTTTCCGTGGCGGTGCCCTTCTGAGGCTCCGAACTGATGTCCACCTGCGAAAAGGCCCCGGTGTAGTAGAGGTTGCGAATGGATTGATTGGTCTCCGGAACGTTGAGGGGCTCGCCCTCGGCGATGCGTAGTTGCTCCCGGATGTACTTTTCGCTGACCCGATTCTCACCCTCCACTTTCAGGGATTGAATGACGCTCTTGATTCCCTCGCTGATCGTGAAGGAGACCTCGGCCTGTCCCTGTTTTTCATCGAGCTTGACGGATTGCTGTATGGCCGGTTTGCGGTAACCATTCCGCCCATAGAGTTCTGCGACTGCGGCTTTGGATTTTTTTAGCAATTCGGGTTCGAGTACGGCGCCTTCTTTCAGAGGCAGCTTCCCTTTCAGCGTCGCAGAAGAGAGGGCTTCGTTCCCTTCGAAGCCTATCTTTGAAACACGAACCTGGGGCCCTTCACTAATCGAGAAAATAATTTTCCCGAATTTGCGGGCCTCATCCAATTCGAGGCGCGGGAAGTCGACCTTCGTCTGCAGGTATCCCTTCTGCCGGTAGAAGGCGGTTACATCGTCCATCACCTTGGACGGCCTGACGTAAGTATCACCCTTCAGTTTGATTTGACGCACCCGGGAGGCTATAGCATCGGTATTCTCATGCGTGGCGCCTATAAAAACCGTTTCCACCTTTTCGCAGCGGAATCCCGGCTTCACCTCAAAGACCACCTTCAATTCATCGGGAGGAACCTCGGAAACCTTGCCGGCTACCTCAGCCTGCAAAAAGCCGCGTTTGGCAAAGTGTGCGCGCAGCATTTCCTCCGCATCCTGGGACCGCTGCCTGTCCGAAACCCCCTCTTGCCAGGTGTTTTGCACCTTCTTGCGAACGGACTTGGAAACCTCGGCGCCGGCGTATTCTATCCTCACTTTTTTGCCCGACTCGATCCGCAGGTGGAGGTTGACTTGATTGTCTTTATCTTCCCGGTCCATTTGAATCCGTGCCGCAAGGTAATCTCGCTTGTAGTAAAACTTCTGGAGCCGCTCAATGCCTTTACGGGATTTGACGAAGTCGAATTTGCTTCCAGGTGAGACTTTGAATTGCGCCGCCAACTCCTTGGAGCTGAACGCTGGATTTCCGATATAATCCACTCTTCCGACCGTGAGTTTTGCCTTTACCTTCGTGGGCAGCGCGTTGGAGTCTTGTCCTCCGCCGAACCGGATATCATGCTGAAAATCGCCCCGGTAGGTGTTATCGCTCTGCTTGACCCCCCGGGTTTTGAAATTGCGCCGGACGTCATACTCCGCCCACCAGACCTGGTCGGTGCTGTCAACCAGGTTCGTGGAATACACGAGCCTGAGCGACTGGCTCAGGTCCTGCCCCACAGTGAGCCGGGCCCCGGGATCGGATTCGCCGGAAACCAGGCTGGGCTGGATCATGACCTGGCTGATGCCGAAGGAACGCCGCGCCCGCGCGCTCAAGTCGGCGTTGATGGCACTGCTCAAGAGCGACATTTTTTCAGCCTGTGCCGCGTCTACCCTGCTGCCACCAGACTCCGATATGGGCTTGCCCGTGAGCAAAACAGAAATCACATCGGTCTGGGATAGGGGCGGATCGGAAGTAAAGGTGGAAGACACCTCGCTTCCGGTTCCCGACAGCCGGAGAGCTATCATATATTCGTTCACCTGGGTCGTCGCGAGCAGATCAAAAACCGGATCCACCCGGGCCTCGTTGGAAAACGTCACTATGCCTCTCTCGATGTAATAAGATCTCCCGCCGAAAAAGATCTTGCCCGCGCGTTCCAGCGTCATGGCACCCAGCAATCCCGGAGTTCCCACGTCGCCGACCAACCGAACATCGGCGGACGCCGAGAGCCGGGCGAGGTTGTTGTCGATCTCGACCGGCTGCCGGGTTCGGACCTTGATGTCAAGGCGGATGGGCGATCCGAGTATTTCCAGTTTGCCACTCGATTCCGTCAACCCCGCTGCTTCGGAGGTAACGCTCCCCGCCCCTGATAGATCTATCGGCTCACGATAGGATCCTTCCCGGATTTCGATGTTGCCACCGATCAGGATCGAGTGGTCTTTGGAGCGAACTTCGAGCTTAACATTCGACGCGCTCTTCATTCCCTTGGGGAATTCGAAAAAAACGTCGTTGCCTGCGAGATCGACTCCAACATCTTCCAGCTTCCCTTTGTGGACTGAAGCACGTCCACTTCCCTGCACGCGGCTTCCATTCAACACGCCGGACATCTGCTCGATCTGGATGTTATTGCTGTCAATCCCCACCTTGAGATCGAGATCCTCGATAAGCAGTCGGGGTTGTTTCAACCCGATACTTCCCTTGTCCATCTCTATCACGCCGGAAAGTACCGGATCGCTTACGGTGCCTATCGATCTCAGATCCACACGCAGGGAGCCGGCGCCAATGGCAGCGGGGGATAGAAGCGAAGCGACGCTGGCATCCACATTTCCCGTGAGGTGCAGTTCCAACGGCAAGTCGCCCGTCAGTCCGGCGGTTCCACTCACCAAAATTTCGCCACGAGTTGTTGTCCAATGCCACGGTTCGATGTGGATCAGCCCATTCCTTATTGAAATATTGGCGGGCTCGGCCTGAAGGACAAAAGGATCGCGGCGCAAAGAACTTTCAGTCACCTTCAGCTCTGCGGTGACCTTGTCCGCGGCGAGGGCGCTCGCCTCCCCGGTCAACTTTCCGCTGAACTGGCCGGCGACACCTTCGGATAGCGCAATCAAGGAGGACCAAGGGATCCTGTCTGCCTGGACAGAGAAATGCGCCGGAGGTACCGGAGCAGCGTTGGTCCCAGGCAATTCCACCAGGAAATCCATGGGGAAATCGGCGCCCGCCTGAATCGTTCCGTCTCCTATTTTTGCGTAAAGCTGGCCGATTGTAATCCGCCCATCGCTCAACCTGACTTCGGCACGAAGATCTTCCACCGACCCGGGGAAAGCATCGCTGTGCAGGTAACCGCCGGCAAGGACCGCCGTCGCGCTGGGCCTGAGGTCCTTCCAATTGCCGCGGATTTCCCCGTTCAGCGTTACCTTCCCCCGGGTTTCCATTTTTGGGGCCGTCGGAAAAAGGGCCGACAAGACATCCAGCTCGATGTCGCCCTTCAGGGAGATGCCCTCGGAACCGTCAGCAATTTCTATGGGCAGGTCCCCGCCGAGTTGCAGCCGGATTTTGCCGGAGGCGAGTGTCACCGGCAGCAAGCGGAAGCGGCCGTCTGCGAAGCCGATCTCGATCGGCTTTTCACTGCGGATTTTTTCCTCGCCGAGGTCAATCCGGAATTCGCTTAATTGTGCGGATGCGCTCGAAACCTCCAACGGCTTGAGCGAGCCTTCTCCGTGTATGATGGCAGCGGTGCTGAGCTCGGCTGCCTTCTTTCCGGCGTTCTCGAAAATCTGCGAGTATTGAGGCGCCTTGATTTCAACGCGAATCGGGTAAGATTCCGTCAGGTCGATTTCGGCATTGGCCGTGATCCCGCGTCCCGGGTCCGTTATCTTCAAATCAGCCTTATGATTCGCCAGATTCAGATCAGCCTGCAACTGGCTGAAGTCCGTTCCGGACACGCGCAGATCTTTCCCCTCAGCCTTCGCCTGGACGGCCAAATTATCCAGGCTCCCTGATCCTCCGGCACTCAGTTGAATTGCCCCGGTGACAGACACATCTCCCGGCAGGAGCAGGTTCTGGAAACTCAAGTTGGTACCTTTAACGCTGAACGCGCACTCGCGCGAATTCAGTTGCAGTGATCCACTGGCTTCCAACCTCCCGTTGCCCCCTTCCTGGGGCTTGTCAAGCTCAAGCCGGCTAAGAGACAGAATCCCCTCTTTCAGATCCGCTTCGCCAGTCAGGATGCCCAGTTTTTCGCCATAGGCCTCTATTCCCTGGACGTCGAATTGAATTCGCGCCCGCGGGTCCTGAACCGTACCTTCGGCCAAAATCCGGGCGTTTGCAGAACCGGAAACCACGGGATTTAATGCCAGACCCTTGAGAATTTCTTCGACCGCTACTCCATCCAACAAAGCTTCGAGATGGATGGGAGCAGAGCCGGATCCAAATCCGATTTCGCCTTCGACGGATCCGGCCTGCCCACGCCATTGCAGTCGGGACCGTTCGATCACGAGACGATCTGCAGCATAGGCGCCTTCCAAGTGGATGGCAGCGTTCGACACGGAACCCGAAGAGAGATCGGAGGCATCAACTTGGACCTTCGCGACCGGCTGCGACAAAGTGCCGGATAGGCTGGCACTCCACTCAGCACTGCCATCCAGAGGGAAAGGCAGAAGTGAACCGGCCGGTTTGTTCAAGGTCGCTTCGATTCGTTGAACGACCCGGGACAGTTTGTCGATTTTCCCGCTCAGTTCCCCTTTTATGGATTGGTCCCTGATTCCATAAGAAAGCGAGCCACGCAGGCTGGCTCCTTCGCCCGATATCGAGTTTATCGTGACATCAGCCTGCTGTCCTCGGAATCGGGCATCCACGGCACCTGTGATCGTGGAGGCCTCCCGCGATCCGCGGCCCGGGCTGAAGGTGACGGCAGTGCGGGCACTCACTCGGGAATCGCCCCACTGGAGCCCTGTAAAACCGGCCGTGACCGATGCTGAAAGACTGCCCGGGGGCAGGGCACGGATGGCCGGCGCCGAGGAAATCTGGCGCAGGTTCAATCCTTTCGCCTCGCAAATCAGGCTGCTCTGGCCTTTCCCGGTCAATGCAAGCTTCCCGCCTAATTCGACCCGCCCCGAGTAGACTTCCGACGACAAGCCTTTCAACTCAAGGATCCCGGTTGACGGATCAAAGCGTCCATTTCCGGCAAGGAACTTCATCTTGATGCCGGATATCTCGAATGGATCGGCGCGCAGCCCAACTTCGACGACTGGCTGTTTCAGGTTGCCTGAGAAACTCAGTTGTGCCCCAAGGCGCCCTTCAACCGGCACGCTGAGACCGAGCCACGAGGCAAGGGGCGCACTCTGGAAATCCGTTTGCGCAGTGGCTTCAAGTCTAGGCGACGAAGGGTCCCGCAGCGTCCCGCGCGCAGTCACCTCTGAACCCGCCGCCAGCAGCCTAAGGGACCGGAGCATGACATGGTCGTTTAGTAAAACAATCTCCAGGCCCATTTGCTCGACAGGCAATTGCCTGCCTCTCCACCGGATGTTTCCTGCTTTGGACAAAGTGGAACGAAGTTCAAGACCGGTCTTGGGGTCGGCAGTCCTGCCAAGGAGGCTTGCGGAAGGGAGTTCCAGGACAAAATCGTCCCGCTCATCGTTCACCGAAAAGGAAAGGTCGCTGACATCGAGCGCATTCAATGGCAAACGAAAGCTGGAGCTACCGGTGTTTTGCTCCAGAATGCGGGGCAGGTTGCTGCTTCCATCACCGCGGATCACGACCTGCAGGTCAGGCTTCTCAATTCCAAGCCAATGTCCCTCGAAGGGCCGGCGAAATAAGTCGCTGTAGCGGAGGCGCATCTGGATCCGCCCGGCCGTGAGGATAGGGGGCAGTCCGGCCGCAGCGGTGTCGCGCAGAGATACTCCTTCAAGGGAGAACCATAGCGAGAAAAGATTATATTGGAGGCCGGAGGCTTCGAGAACCAACCCTTGAGAATTCTTGAGGCTGGAGGTGAGGCGGTTTAAAAAGATCCGGCGGACAAGCGAAGTGTGAAGCAGTCCCATCGCAAGGATGAGGACGGCGACAAACACGGCTCCTGTCCACCAAATCCGCTTGGCCTTCAAGGGGTTTCCTTATTCCAGCGATACCGGCAACGGTCCTGCGGATTAGCGCCTCGCAATTGAGTTTTTTGTCGCATTGATCTACAAAAACCTATGAGCCTCTGGGGCTGGCTATCGTTTTCCGCTGCCATGAATAGGCGCTATTAATATCTAAACAGAATAGCATAGACCCACCGACCGAGTCTCTCAATTGGGTTGAGATTCAAACAGCTCGAATCTCCTTTCGCAATCATCTGCCAGCTCGGAAGGAATCATTCAATTGTGGCAAAGATGGCAAAACCGATCGAACCACTAAGACCTCCATGATCGCGAAGGTTTTGTTTATAAATTTTAGCGGTCTTCGGGGCCTTCGCGGTTAAATCCATCGGGCGTGCAAGGTTTCCGCGGAGCACGCTTTATTTCGAAATTGCCGGGCAGGCATAGAGGAACTTCAGGGCCTGGTCGATGTAGATTTCCGCGGTGTTTTCGCCCAGGGAAGTGCGTGAAATATACTCGTACCGTCTGAAGCTGTTGAAGTCGTATTTCGAGAGCATATAGCCCAGGGCGTCATTGGTCAGGCCAAACAGCAGGTTCTGCTCACCGCGCATTTTCCGCTTGAGATAGTAACCGATGTTGGGCAGCGCTTCTCCCGGAATGGTAAGGATCTGAGCCGTCCCGAGGTTGATAACATTGACCTGCGCCGGGACAGAGCTTTCGGGTGTCGTCTTGAAACCCAGGGGCGACATAGCCAGGATCTTCTTCATCAGCGGGGATTCTACCGGAAGATTGACCGTGGTGGCGAAGCAAGCCAGGCCGGGGTTCGGCTGGGTGGGAACCGCAGAAGCGATCCGGAGCGCCTCGTCAGCCATCAACTGCCCGATGCGGACGCACTCGTCCCATGTCTGGATATCCTTCCCGGGACGACCGGGATCGCGGATATCTGCTGTCACCATGCCCCCCTGGGCGCTGTTCATAAAAAGGGCCGTTCCTCCCCCTTTTTCCGCGATCCGGTCGTAGAGGGGGCCGCAGAAGTCGGGGGACAGGATCCCCTGGTCCGGTCCAATCACTTCGGGGTGCGAAGCATAGTTGACCAGAGTGGCAATCGTCTGCCCCGCTTTTTGAGCTGAGACGAACTGAAGAACGTTCATTCGCGGGTCGTACAGTGCGGGGGCATAGTAGTTGTAGGAAATCTTCCCTTTGGCTTCGTCCACCCCCGATTTCAAAACGGCGGGCTCCAGCCTGGCCACCGCTTCTTCGATGGCTTCCGCCATCTGCTTGCACACCCAGTCGATGTACTTGAAGTCAGCGCTGGTCTTGCCGTCCTTGCCCGGGAAACCGTACATGTCCGGGGCAGAGTGAGTGTGTGTGGATCCGATGAGGATGTTTTGCGCCGGCACAGTCTTGACAAGGGCTCGCACCCGGGCACAGAGGACTGAAGGGAAACCCAGAAAGTCCGCGCCGACTACGACAACCTTATTGCCGCCGTTTTCCAGTGCCAGCGCCCGAACAGTCAGTTCGCCGATCTTCCGGGTTACCGGATTGGCGCCCCCGACGCCTCCCGTCACGGGCAACAGTGGATCCGGTGTAACCTTTCTGACGGCTATGCCGGCCCGGAACTCCGCGGCGGCTGCCGACGGAGCTAAGAGCGGAGCCAGGGCAAGAAAGAATCCCGCCAGAATCTTTGCCATCCGGTTGCCCCTCAACAAGACCGGAGCAAAAGCAGGACTGGCCGGTGTGCAGTTCTCCTCCGCCGAATGTCGAAATCTGTTGTAGCGCATCCTATTTCTCCCGCTCCAGGACTTTTTTCGCAGCTGCCAGCTCAGCAAGCTTATCCTTTCCGACCTCCGGATATTTGAGGTCCAGCGATCCCAGGGCCTCTATGATCGCCGCCGCGACGGCGACCCGCGTGAACCACTTGTTGTCGGCAGGCACGACATACCAGGGCGCGTAGTCCGTGGCCGTGGCGCGGATCATTTCCTCGTAAGCTTTCATATAGTCGTCCCAGTAAGCCCGTTCCTGGATATCAGCTGAAGAAAACTTCCAGTTCTTGACTGGCCTCTCCAACCTCTCGAGGAAGCGGCGCTTTTGTTCCCGGCGCGAAACGTTGAGGAAGAACTTCCGGATCAGGATCCCGTTGCGGCTGAGGTAGCGCTCGAAGTTGCAGATGTCTTCGTACCTGTGGTCCCAGATTTTTTTACCGATCAGACTTGAGGGGATTTTCTGCTTTTGAAGGAATTCGGGATGGACCCGAACCACAAGCACTTCCTCGTAATAGGAACGGTTGAAAATTCCGATCCGACCCCTTTCCGGCAGGTGTTTCTGACATCGCCAGAGGTAGTCATGATCGAGGTCTTCGGCGGTCGGCGCTTTGAAAGATGCGACCTGACACCCCTGAGGATTGACCCCCGACATCACATGTTTGATGACGCCATCCTTCCCGGCGGCATCCATGGCCTGGAATATCAGAAGAATCGCCCACCGGTCCTGAGCATAGAGCATATCCTGGAGTTCCGCCAGCGTGTGGATGCCTGTCTGGAGTGCCTCCTCAGCGCGGTTCTTGTCTTTGGCCTTCAGGCTGCCGGTATCCGCCGGGTCCATCTTCGCAAGCCGAAATTTGCTGCCATCGGTAATGCGGTAGGGATCTGAAAACTCACTTACCTTTTTTACCAGCTTGTGCATTCCCATTAAAAGATCCTCCTGTTCCCGGTTCATGGACGGCTCGGTAAACCTGATTCACGAACAGATTAGCATGTTCAGAGGGAGCCGGACCTTAATATGGGTCCCGCCTGAAGGCCGAGACATGATCGATATCTCTCCCCCGATAATACGCGCCCGCTCGCGCATGCTTACCAGGCCGAGCCTTCCCTTCTCTTCCACCGACACGGGATCAAATCCCACGCCATCGTCTGAAATGCAAAGCGTGACGCCTTCCGCACCCCAACTGAGCTCGACACGGACAACGCTGGGGTGGCCGTGCTTGGCGGCATTTCCCAGCGCCTCCTGGGCAATTCGGAAAAGGCAAACCGAGCCTTCTTTTGAAACCAGTTCGGGGGTGCCTTTCAGGGAAAAATCAACGGCGATGCCGTTTCTCTGCGACACGTCGGCGCACAGGCTTCTTACCGCCGGGATCAACCCAAGCTGTTCCAGCTTGGCCGAGTGGAGCTCGCGCGACAAGCGGCCGGTATCGGAGCAAATGGAAGCAATGTCTTTCCACAACAGGCGAATCCGGCGGCTGATTTCATGCTGCGGCAGGCCCTTGGTTTGAGCCAACTGCTCCAGCCCGATGGCCACAAGGGCCATCCTCTGGCACAGGTCGTCGTGCAGTTCCCGTGCAATCCGGCTGCGTTCCTGCTCGATGGAGTCGACCAGGCGAGTTCCCATTAAATCGAGGGCCGACTCCATTATCCGTTTTTCTTTCTTGAGCTCTTCCCGTTCATCAACCAGCCTGCCGATTTCGTGGACCAGTTGCGTCAGCAGTCCGTCGTTTTCCTCTATCCGGAAAGACGGCTTTGATGATCGAATGCGCGCTTCCTCGAAAGGAACGCGAATGGATTCAGATTGAAGGATCTCGCCTCCCCGCCCGGGATCATGGCTACCGGTGGCACTGGCGATGGCCGCCTCCAGTTCCTTGTCATTCATCGGCTTCTGGAGAAAAGCCGCGGCGCCGCCTGCCAAGGCGCGCTGCCGCGTCGCTCCGTCGTCCAGGGCAGTCAGAAACACGACGGGAATGGCGAAACCCAGGCTATAAAGTCTGTCCCTGACCTGCAGGCCATCCATCCCGGGCATGTTGATATCCAGGAGGAGACAATCAGGTTGCCGCTGCGACAGCGATTGGATCACGTCTTCGCCGCATGAAAATGCCGAGGAATCCATATCAATCGTGCGGAGCAAGCGCAGGAGCGATTTTCGAACCGAAGGATCGTCGTCGACGACTGCAATGTAAGGGCGTGGGTTTTCCATTCAACGATGAAATTAGGATGACCGGGCACACAACGCAATGGGACCTTCGTCCCATACTGCTTCCTCGAACTCACATCCGGCCTCCATGCTGCGGGAGCCGCATTCCAGCCTTTTCCACCAGCCGCACCAGATCGGCGACAGACCAGGTCTCCAGCTTGTTCATGAGGCGCCCGCGATGGACCTTGACGGTCTTTTCGCTGATGCCGAGTTCGGCTGCGATCTGTCGGTTCATCAGGCCGGTCACGACAAGGGAGAGAACCTCGGCCTCGCGCCGGGTCAGCAAAGCGATCCGGCTTCTGATCCCGGAGATTTCGGCCTGGGCCGCATGTTCGCGTCGGGATTTGTTCAGTGCCTGCCCGACGGCTTCCAGTATTACATCCTTGTCGAACGGCTTGGTCAGGAAATCCAGGGCTCCTGACTTCATGGCGCGAACGCTCGTTGGAATATCAGACTGGCCGCTGATAAAAATGATGGGAAGAGAATTGGAATTTCCGGACAGGATATCCTGGAGTTCCAGGCCGCTCAGTCCGGGCATGGTAACATCGAGGATGAGGCAGGAGGGTTTGTCGGCAGGTTTTTGCCGGAGAAACTCCTGTGCCGAGGCAAATACCAGGACGGTGTGTCCGGTGGCTTCCAGCAATCGGCGCAGGCTCCTCCGAACAGAAGGATCGTCGTCGATTACGTAAACAACTCCATCCATTTGCACCTGCCGTCTTCGTAACCCGGGGCCGGCATGATCCGCCTCGGGGTTTTCGTCAGCCCGATATCAATCCGCTGACGGCGACTTAAAATCCGGCGACACTCATTAAAAAAAAGGTATGATTAAGGTTTTTCGGTATTATTTCAAGCGCGTCGGTTGCATCCGGGCCGCCGGGGGGATCAGTGACAGGTTTCCCGCACTGTAAGAACTGCCAGTTAACGCCGAGCGCGCAAACAGGCAAGATCAGTGGGCTGCCGAAGAATTTTGCGCCGACGCCGTGGTCGTGTGGCGAGTTCGCGGGGCGGACACGCGCGTGGGTCGCCCGCCGGCTCACGTTCAATTTTCAACGGAAGGAAAAAGGAGAATCATGAAATCTTGCAGAATCGTTTTGGTTGCATTGACCGCTGTTTGGCTGATTGCCGCGCTTGCCTGGGCACAGGCCCCGGCCGATAACAAGAGCACCCAGGCTTATATCGACCTGATGAGAAAAGACCTCCGCACGGAGAAGCAGTCCCTCGTGGACCAGGCCATGGGACTGGAAGCGGCCCAGAAGGCGCAGTTCTGGACCATTTATGACGGTTACCAGAAGGGCATGAGCGCCCTTTGGGACCAGCGGATCGCCAACATCAAAAAGTATGCGGAGAATTTTGAAAAAATGACGGACGCGGTGGCGGATGAACTGGCTACCAAAATGCTCGATATCGAAGGACAGCGCACCGCTCTGCGAAAGAAATACTATGCCGAATACAAGGCTAAAATGGGGGCGAAGGTGGCAGCGCGTTTCCTCCAGGCGGAAGCCACGATCGGGTCTTTGATGGACCTCCAGCTCGGGACTCAGATCCCCATCATCCAGTAAGACTGTCGGCGCTTCCGATCGGAATTCGAAGAATCCGGGCGATCGGGTGAGGGAATCTCCAGCTAGTGCCTCCCGAAACCGATCGCTTGGGTTTCCGGAAATTTTCCGGGTGGGCTTGTCCCTCCCCGCCTCAAATGAGAGAATTTCGACGGCTGTCATTTTTGACAGTTCAGGCCCGGCGTCCCGGCGTCTACTATCCATGTTTGTGAACGATCGCACAGATTCCAAGCAAAAAATCGGAGAATGCCTATGAAGCACCTCAACCGAGGAGTAATCATCTGGATGTTGGCCGCTTTGCTCCTGGCAGGCGGCCAAGCCTTCGCACAGACCGGAGCAAAACCGGCCGCACCGAAACCAAAAACTCCGCAGGCGCAGACCGCTCAGCCTTCGGATCAGGATTTGAATATCCGGGCCTACATCGAGTTGCTGCGAGCGGATGTAAAAGCCGAGGCCACGGCTGTCATCGCTGAGGTCATGCAGTTCAGCGATGACGAATCCGCAAAATTCTGGCCGATCTATCGTGAATTCGAATTCGAATTCGCAAAAATCGGCGACGAGAAAGTGGCGCTGATCAAGAAGTACGCGGAAAACTACGACGAAATGACCGACGGGGTCGCTGACCAGCTGGCGCAAGGTGCGTTCAAGCTCGAACAGGACCGGCACAATCTCAAGCTGAAATATTACGAGCGCATCAAGAAGGAGCTCTCGGCGAAGACAGCGGCCCGATTCATGCAGGTCATGAATCAGATCATCATGCTCATTGACCTTCAGGTAGCCTCCGGGCTGCCGGTCATGAAATAAAGGAAGGAGACTCGATATGATGCGTTCTGCAATTCGCCTGATTGGTGCGGCGTTGCTCCTGTGGGTCGGCGTGGCTCAGGCAGACTCGCTGGCATTGCGTAACGGCAAAAAGCTGGATGGGACCTTCCTCGGCGCGAATTCCCGCCAGGTCGATTTCATGACCGCGGACGGGCAAACTCAGCACATTCCCATCACAGATATTGCGGGAATCAGCTTCAGCGCAGCCACGACCTCGGCTGCGGCAAAAGCTCCGGCTGCGGCTGCGGCACCTGCAGCGCCACGTCCGTCCGTTACAATTCCTCAGGGGTCGTTGATCCGGGTGCGGACGATCGATGCTATTGATGTGGACTCTTCTCAAGCGGGAATGAAATTCAGGGGTGCCATAGACGACCCGATCATGGTCGGCGGCAGCGTGGTCGCCCCCCGCGGCGCAGAGGTGACTCTGCAAGTCGCCAAGGTACAGCAATCGGGAAAGATGAAGGGTAGTGACCTGATTCAGCTCAAAATCAACAACATCGTCATCAATGGCAAACCGTACGCGGTGACAACCACCTTTCAGGAAGTCAAAGGCGGATCGGAAGGGAAAAGCACCACGAAGAAAGCCGTGGGCGGTGCCGGATTGGGCGCCATCATCGGCGGTATCGCAGGTGGCGGTAAAGGCGCGGCGATTGGTGCGGCCGCCGGAGGAGCGGCAGGCCTGGCAATCTCGGCCAGCGGCCAGCAGCACCTCAAGGTCCCGGCTGAATCCCGCCTGGAGTTCCGCCTGGAAGCCGCTGTGACTATAACGAAATAGAATCAGGCCTCGAACCAAGCGCTTTAATCCGGGCCTTAAAAGGCCCGGCTAAAGTCATGGGGTCGCTACGCGGCCCGTGCCCTGGGATCAAGTTAGCGCTTATGGGGCAAAACCCTTGGGTTCAAACCAGATCAACAGAAAGGGCTGAAAGTCCGCTCCATAATGCATCGTTTTCAGGTTTTGAGACAGCCTGTTCAGCCCGGACTCCACATGAATTAGGTTAGATGGCTACAATTTGCATGGTTTTCACCTGCCCATGCCGGGCAAACCTTCACGAATGCGAACAGAGAACTGCGGATCCTTGTCCGCCGCCTTTGCACGGGCATTGATGTGGCTGCGGGCTTTGAGCTCGGCAAACGGCAGGCTGCGGTCCAGTGCTCCATTGTTATAGATCATTTCATCGATCAAGCCGTTGACAAGGATCCTCCAATTCCATCTGGAATTCGGCGCATACGGCTTGGTGTGCCCCCGGATGTTGCTGGTGCAGTTGCTGGTGAGCGCGTTGTACCACTCCGGCGTTCCATGCAGCGAATTTACCGATTTCAGGTAATCCAGGAAGACTTCGCGCACCACTTCGGGCTTGGCAGCCAAGCGGTAAAGGTAGGCCTCTTCATCGCGGCGATAATTCGTACGCAGGCGGACCACATCCCGCTCATCGGCCACGATGTAGGTCAGCTCGTATTGCCGGAAGAAGCCCCTGAGAGCGGAATAATCCTCGCCGACTTCTTTTCGGGTCTCGATCGAGATGCAGATATAATCGTCCTTTTTGAAGCCGAAGCTGAGCATGGTGTGGCAAATAAGCGGCGATCCCCAATAGACGATGTACAGGTCAGTTGTGCTCAAATCATTGAGATCATACGTTCTTGTATCCAGGCGCACGTCGTAGTCGGTCTCGGTCCGGTAATCGCAGTTCCGGAGATTGTGAATCGTAACCTTGGAACCGTCCATGGTTGCATAGGGAAGCACCCGGACGTCCGGTTGCCAGTCGCGCGCGTTCGAAGGCGGAATAGTCTGCCACCAGGCAACCACCAGTGCAAATCCGGCAACGACAACCAGGACACCCCGCCGCAGAGGGCGGACGAAAACCAGCGCCATCAGCGCACCGATTCCAAATAGCGCAGCAGCGGCCGCCCGCGCTGCCGCGGGCAGATTGGAATAATAGATGGCCAGCATGCTCCAGCCACATATCCCGACCAGAACCAGGCCAACCAGGAACTGCACGATCCATCTCAGCCACTTTGATTTCATCCCAGTATCCCTCGCGTATCAGCAAGCCAGCGTCCCAAGTGCCAGAGTGGCTCGATTCATTCCCCGGGCGGCCGCCCGGATTCCAGCAGCACAGCCCGTCCGCCGCGCATCGTGGTGTGGAAATAGCCTCCGGCCGGGCTCGGCCCTGTTATATAATATTTGTTTGGGTCATGATAATGGAATTCCCAGATGCGCTCAGCTGTTACTATTGACAGTACACTGAAAATCAAACTGGTTTTATCTTAATTCGTTTCACAGACGCGCCCGGGGAATGCTCACGGCTTCCGGCGAAACCGGCCGCGGGGATGATGGTTTGCCGGGAGATTATGGAAGAGAAAAGCACTAATGCAGGGGCATAATCTGTGGTGAATGCAACAACAAAAAAGGCTCTGCGATACCTGGAAACTGCACTGCTGGTTGTCGGCCTGACTCTGCTGGCGATCTATGGAGCCATCCGGATTTTCAACGCCGCATCGAGCCAGGCCGCTCTCCGCGAATTCGATTGGGCCGGCACCGAGGCTGAACGAGCGGTGACCCCGGATGGTCCTCCAGTGCGGGAAAAGGTGGACTTCAGCCTGTGGTCGGACAAGCGCATTGCGGCTTACCGCCAGAGCCTGGGCCTTAAATTCAATGTGCCGGGTGCGGTTCTGAGGATACCGTCACTCCAGCTCACGGTCCCAGTTTTTGATGGAACCGATGAGCTGATTCTTAACCGCGGCGTCGGCAGGGTCCTCGGCACCTCGAAATTCGGGCAGCCGGGCAATACCGGCATTGCCGGCCACCGGGATGGTTTCTTCCGCTGTTTGAAGGACATCCATGTCGGAGACAGGATCGAGCTGGTGACCCCAGGGAGGAAAACAGCGTATGACGTCGAATCCATTGATATCGTCGCCCCGGACGACATCAGCGTGCTGCAACCTGGGGAACGTCCCTCGCTCACCCTTATCACCTGCTATCCATTTTATTTTATCGGGGATGCCCCGCAGCGCTACATCGTCAAAGCCTCAATAGCGGAGCAGGGTGCTTCTGCGGGCGATCGATCCAAATCCGAAACCGGCGGATCCAAGGGGCAGAAAAGCGCAAAATAGTTGTCATGTTGCAGGCAGCCGCCTTTGGAGCATTAAATGTTGAAATTGCAGAGATTTACGCTGCTCCCTCCTCAGCCGGCCCGGGAACCCCCACCTGTAAGTATTTACAGTTTTTGATTTGAAAGCGGGAAGTGTATACTAGGCCGCTGAATACGGAGCTTGGTGTTAGACGCAAGAATAAATCCGTCGGATGGCCTGTATCGGGGCACGTCCTGATCCGGATCAAAGAAGTAGTATCAATAACGCTCAAACCGATACCATCAGGCGCGGCCTGATTTATTAGGTTAGCATCGAAGATTAGAAACCAAATAACCAGGAGGTTTAAAATGAGTTCTGTTCGAAAAACTGCCAGCAGGCTGCTCGCGACGGTCTTTCTATGCCTCGTCTGTGCAGCAGTCATGATGGCCCAGGTGAAAACAGAAACGTCTGTATCAAAACAGGCGGCTTCCAGCAAGACGACGGTTGAACGCGGTGAAGTAGTCTATGTCTCCGGCAATCAAGTCATGGTCAAGATGGAAAGCGGAGAGGTTCGCCACGTAACCGTTCCCGATGGAGCGACAGCGGTGGTTGATGGCAAGACGCTCACCCTGAAGGACCTCAAGGTGGGGATGAAGCTTGAAAGGGCCATCACCACTACAACCACGCCAAAGACAGTCAAGACTGTCCGGTCCGGAGAAGGCACGGTAGTCAACGTCATGCCGCCCAATTATGCCACCGTCCGCTTTGAGGATGGCACGGTCGAACGGTACCAGATTCCCAAGGGGACCAAGTTCACGATCGACGGCGAGAAAAAGGATGCGTTTGCCCTCAAGCCCGGGATGAAGATCCAGGCCACCCGTATCGTCGAAGCGCCTGTGGTCGAGGTTTCCGAGAGCAAGAGGGTCACCGGTACGGCGCCTCCTCCGCCACCGCCACCGCCGGATGTACCGATCATCATCTCAGCGCCCGAGAAACCGGCGCCTGCTCCGGTAGCAGCGGCGCCAGAGCCGGCTCCGGCTCCGGCTCCGGCTGCGGAACCTGCCCCCAAGAAGCTGCCCAAGACCGGCAGCGCCGTTCCCTTGATCGGCCTGCTGGGATTGCTGTTCTCCGGCGCCTCCTTCGGGTTGAGGAAGCTTCGCCGCTCCTAAGCCTGGTTTCAATTAATACAGCCCGCCGTGCACCTTTGTGCGGCGGGCTGTTGTATTTATCGGAAGTAAATGACGGCGATGCAGGTTGCTGCAGAAGCCGTCCAGAGATTCGGTACATTTGGCTATCGAATCTCGAGGTACAGGACAGCCGCGCCGGCTGCCCGGCATTACAACCTGGAGAAATAAATTGAAAATCCAATTTAGAATTTGGACTGCTGCGCTGTTCATCCTGTCGTTGTTGATCCTGAGCGCTGGCTCTCTCTGCGCCCAGGAGGTTCAATCCAAGGTGAATGAGAAACAGGACTTTTCCAAATACAGGAAATATGCCTGGCGGAAATTAAGCATCGGCAATTCCATGACGCCGGATGAAGTTCAGCGGGTCGAGCAGATGATAAAAAATGCGGGAAACCGCGAGCTCGCGCAAAAAGGCTACCAGGAGGATTCCGCCAATCCTGATTTCTTCATCGAGATATCTACAATAGGCGTGAACGGCGTGAATATGGGAGGCAAGGCAGGCTATCTCTATACCTACAGCGGCGAGGTACAGAATCCTCAATACGGATACGCACCAGGAACTGATGTATGGATGACACTCACTTCACGCGGAAGCCTTGTTGTTACCGACAGTAAAACCAATACGGTCGTATGGCAGGCACAAACATACAAGGAATACAAAAATCCGGGCCGGGCGATGAAAAACATCGAATCGGAAGTCAACGGTGTCGTCAAAAAAGCCATGAAGAGCCTCCCCGCAAACCAGAAGGGGAAGTAGAAAGTAAAGAAACAGAAGTAAGCTTTGGCTTCAGCGGTGGAATCGCGACACTAAAACTGAGGCCACAAGGAAAGGAGTCGAGTGTGAATCCATCTACTGGAAGAATGATATGCCTCGTTTTGGGGTTAGCAATGCTCCTTCCGGCTGCATTCGGGCAGGATGCGAAAAAGCAGGCCGAAAATTATTCTGCAGTCGCAGTGGGAACCGGCGGATCGGTTGGGGGCAAGAGCATGATGTTCAGCCTCCATATCAAGGAATACATGAACGACGCCGAGGTCCTCAAATATGCCGAACTGCTGAAAGAGGGCGGCCAGGATGCGCTGCGAAAGGCCCTGGAAAAACTGGACTCAGGGCAACTTTCACCCGCGGGACGGGTAGGGAACCCGATTGCGATTGCACGGAAACGCCTGGAAGGCGGGAAAACGATTATCACGATCGTAACCGCTCGGGTTATGCCCTTCATCGAGCTCTATCACAGCGGCCGGTCCACGGACTATCCATTTGGCGTTATGCGGATCACCTTCGACGAAAAAGGTGAAGGTTCGGGACAAGTAATGGCCGCCGCCAAGATCCGGTTCGACAAGAAAAAGGATCAGGTGGAAATCGAAAGCTATGGCAATCAGTACATCAAGGTGGTGAACGCCCGCAAAGAAAAGTGACCGGTCGCGATCCGGAGGGTTGAAAAGGGCCAAAAAACCTGCTCATGGGAGAATTCTGCAGCACCTTGTAAAGCCCATCAGCAATCTTCGCAAGATTCCGATTTCAAAAAACCACGCAGTCGTGGTACGAACTCTTTGGCAGATCTCAAAGTTGTTACGTTGCTCCCGGCAGCATCAATCCGTTGCCGGGGCGGAAGACCAATAACTCTAGAAAAGGATGGACGCTTTGAAAACTATCGCTTCTCTTTTAGGTGCATTGATGCTGTTGTCGCTGGCTTCGTTGGCGGGAGCACAGAGCAAAACGCTCATGGGTGAAATGACCACCGTCAAGGGGACCGTTGAAGCGATCGATCACGCCAAGCGTGTATTGACGATCAAGGACAGCAAAGGCAAGTACCAGACCATCGACGTGCCCGAGGGCACGGAGCGATTCCAGGCAGTCAAGGTCGGCGACAAGATCTCGTTGCGATACTACGATATGGTAAATGTTCGCCTGAAACAGCCCGGCGAAGCCGCGGTCGACACCGCCACGGCTGCAGCCACTCCCGTCGCCGGAGCGAAGCCCGCAGGGACACTGGCCAGCCAGCGAACCATCACGGCCACGATCAAAGAAATTGACCTCAAAATTCCTTCGATAACCTTCGTGGGGCCGAATAACTGGAATTACAGCCGCAAGGTGCAGGACAAGAAGGCCCTGGAAAAGGTGAAAGTGGGGGACCGGGTAGACATCACCTGGACCGAGGCGGTTTTGATCGATGTTCAGGCACCCAAATAGCCTCGAGTGATTTGAGGCCGCCCCGGCCCGGTCCAATTCTGCAGTGTCATACAGATAGAGTGCATGTGGGTCCGGGATGTATCCCGGACCTTTCTATCAAAATACGGCTATTTTCCTGACGGTAGGCACGCTTCGCTTTCGACGATGGCAGGGAGCGCGATATAGAAGGTGACACCGCGGTCCGGGTTGTTCACGTACCAGAGGCGGCCGTTGTGGGATTCGATGATGGAGCGTGAAATTACCAGGCCGATCCCGAGTCCATTCTCCTTGGTTGAAGCAAAGGCCTCGAACATTTTACCCCGCCGATCCTCGGGAATGCCGGGACCTGAATCCCCGATCGACACCAGCACTTCACGGGCGTCGGCGCTTGCGAGAGCCACCTCCATTCGCTTTTGCCCGGCAAGCTGGCCTTGCATCGCCTCGACGGCGTTCAACACCAGGTTCAGGATTACCTGCTGGAGCTGGACTTTGTCGGCCAGTACATGGAAATCGGGCTCCAAGTGCAGGCCCAGTTGAATTTGTTTGCTGACAAAATCGCTGGACAGCAGCTTCACTACCCATTGAATCGTTTCTGCCAGGCTAGTTTTTTCGCGCCGCGTTTCCCGGCGCAGCAGCAGGTCGCGCAGGCCGCTGACGACTGAAGCAGCACGTTTGTCGTCGAGGACGATGTCGGTCAGGATTTCGATGATTTCCTCGAGATCAGGATCCGGGCCGCTGAAGAATCGCAAGCCAGCCTGAGCGTTGCTCAGGATTGCGGCCAACGGTTGGTTTAGTTCGTGCATCAGAGAGGTCGTGACCGCCGCGGTCTGCGCGACCCGATCTGCGTGCCAGAGGAGCTGGTGAAGCCGGTTTAGCTCCTCCTCTGCATGCTTGCGCTCGCTGATGTCCTGCAATACGCCTACAATATTTGCCGCCTGCCCTGCTCCATTGCGATCCAGAACCCGCGACAGGTGGCGATACCACTTCATGCCTTCCGTGGGATGCAGATATCGATATTCGAGGGCAAATTTGTCCAGTTTGCCTTCAAGAATTCCCTTGGATACATGGAGCACCTGAGAGCGGTCGTCCGGGTGGATGTGCTTCAGCCAGTATTCCCGTATCCGCTCTTCCTCGCCCTGGGGGATGCCAACCAAAGCGCGGCAGCGGTCGTCGAGGAACTGCGCTCGCAAGCCGCTGCCAAGTTGGTAGAATCCCAGGGCGGCGATGTCGATGGCCGAAGCCAACCGGGCTTCGCTCTCGCGCAACAGTTGATCCGAACGCCGCCGGGCCAGTGCATTCGAAAATATCTGTGCAACCAGGTGTAGCCGCTTTACAAGCGCTTCCGGCCACTCACATTCCCGTTGCATATCATTGAAGGATATCGCACCGAACGGTGAATCCCCGCCCGTCGAAATGGGAAGAGTCAGCGTGGTCTTGACACCGAGGTAAGCGAAGACTTCCTTATCGCGGGCTGCTTCCTCCGGAAGCGCTGCCATCGATGATATAGAGACAGTTTTGCCGGCCAGGACCTGCCGTTGAATCCAAGGAAAATATTCGTCCGCGGCCATGTTTTCGGGAACCGGGGAGCCCCCCAGGGGCCTGTAGAGGTGGGTCATTTTGAGCGTGCGCGGATGCTCCGGAGACCACTGCCATAGTGCGCTCCAATCCAGCCCGAGACACTCGCAGACGCGGCGCTGGGCGTCTTCGATCTCACGGTCCAACAGTTCGGAAGGCACATTCACGAAACGCGCGGACAGATCCGACAGCATCATCTCGAAATCAATATCCGGCACCTGTTCGCGGCATTCCGATTCAAGAAGCGGGCCCGGGTGTGCTCGTTCCGCTCGTGGGGATTGAGTTACTCCCCCGGGTTTTGCCGGCTCATGGCGCTGAAGTTCCAGTTCGAGTTTGCCCAGCGATTGCTCCAGTTCAATCATTGAGGGATCCGAATCGATGGCCTATCGGCTCTTGCCGCTGCCTCGTATTTGAGTTCATCTCTTGCAGTCACGATGTTCAACTTCCACGAGATTTTCGATAATTCACCGGCCAGCTACCCCAGTACTCCTTGGTAATGTAGCAGTTGAAGCCAGACACATCAATGATCCAATTTGAAGTCCCGGCCAAATCTCCACCGGAATATTGATGATTTTATACTATTCCGTAAAGTGATTTTTTGAGGCCGCGCAGCCTGACCAGGCCGGCGAATACAAGCACAACGTTTGGCAGCCAATGGGGGAGTGAAGGTTCCGGCACGGGAAATTGTGCCTTCCTATAGAAACGCGAAAGGGCTGGAGATGGTTGCAGCCAACAGCGGTTCCGGCGCTCAGGGTGGACTGCGCGCGGCATGACGCAGAAGTGTGCCGGACGGCGGCCATTCATTGGCAAGTACCTGGATGTGCTGGGAGGGAGCTGTTGCCTGAGACCATCGCATGCCAGGGTATGCATTCGGCCTGGCGCTCTCGATATCAGAGGTCCGAGATTCGAACACGGCTCCGGATCAAGTATTTGGATGTTTCCAGCCAGTGAAACATCGGAGCCTGCGGCTTTAGCTCCTTACCAGCTTCCCATGTTGACAATCAGACCCGTCGAGACCCGGATCCCTTCGTGAAAATCCGCGCCGTTCAGTCTGCTTAGCCACGAGTGCATGTAATCGACACTGGCAAGGCGGAAGCCAAGCGCCCGGTTGATTCCGATATCGACTCCCGCACCGATGGAAAGCGCCAGTCCGTTCTCATGCCAGGTCTGGGTGAAATCGAGGGCAATGTGACGGTAATAAGTCCCTTTGGCACCCTTCTCCATCAGTTCCTTCTCGAGATCGGGGAAAATCCTCTCTTCGTAGATCTTGTGCCCCCCAACCATCATGCGGACATGCGGGACCACGCGACTCGCATTCTTGGGCGACCACCGGGCTCCCAACATGTAGGTCAACGAATCGCCGCTGTAGTCCTGCGGAAGACCGAGAAGCTTGCAGCCGCTGAGATTGAAGACGGCATCCCAGGAGTCGGACAGCGGGATTTGTGCCACGGCCCCGCCTCCGGCGCAGGACAATTTGCCAAAATGCGTGACCTCAACAGGAATATCGAAAGCAAAAATGGCGCGCTTCCGCCCGTAAGTATCGGCAGCATCCAGGGGCAGATCGATAGCCTTAATGCGGGCCAGGGATTTATCGCTGACGACAGTATCGTAAGTCGTGATTCCGGGGCGGCTGTCCCTGTGCCAGGGAAGCTTGAACATCATCACATTGGCAAAGCTCCGCGAAGGATTCGCCCACCCGCGCACAAGGGCGCGGAGGGGGGGATTGTGCACCTTGCGCTCGAAGGGCTTAACCACGTATTTATCCAGGGCATCCTCTGCGAGGGTCCAGGCCATACCGATGACCGGGCTGACCGCATAGTCGACAAAACCCTGCTGAGGATAGTAGGCCTGGATCTTGCCGACAGTCGCCTCACTGTAAGGACCGATTTCGAAGGCAGCACTGTAAACTGCCGAGTAGACAAAAGCGCGCGTCTTTCCCCGCCAGTACGCGCGGTTCTTGCCGAACTCCACCTCGCGGTATTTGGTATCGTTGTGCGCGAAGATGTATCCGGAAACTGCACCCTCCATCGAGTGGCCCACATAATTGCACAAAAACTCGTCCCCATCCGCCCAGCCGTGCAGGTTTCCAATGGCAGATCCCACCCCCTTAAAATAGGGCCCATGGAGTGTGGCTTCACGGGTGTATTCTTCCTTGCTCCAGCGAAAAGCGTGGGAAAAGGTAAGGAATGTCAGAGTGTTTCCCATCAGAGGCGCCCACCGGATTCCGCCTTCGTCTTTTTGTTCGGGTGCCGGAGCCGGCGCGGGATCATCGTCTTTGCGCGGCGGAGGATCATCCGATGCATGGCAGGTTGAAGGATAGGCGGCAGCAAGCAGCATAACTATAATACAGAGAAGCCCTTTGCCGCGGGCGAGAACCCGATTGGATTTACGCGTGAGTTGTATCAAGGCCGTGATGACTCCCGGTTTTGACCGTATAAATGCCGCGCTGCGCAATCTGCAATCGGGGGACGAAATATCGTCAAACTTCGATTATTACAATGGCCCCGCGATATTGACTTGTGGACAGCTCCCTGGCTGGCTTGATCCGCAAGTGACCAAGGCGCCTTGAAACTCCGGTATAGCTTTCCAGATACCTAGTCTATGACAATTCAGATTCGAATGTCGGCTGTAAGAATTGACAGGTCCCTGGAAGCGGGCCGCAGCAAAAGCAGGCCTAGGGTAAACTCAAAAACCAAGATCAGGCAAGCGGATTAATCGCGAATGAATATTATAAATTCCTTCGAGGCCCTGGCGATTTGGCGGTTCGAATCGATCAGGACCTAAAACTCGGTAAAATCCCGCATCGAGTCGATGTTTGAAACCACCTTGCGCTGAAGAAAATGCAAATTCCAGGCCGCAAAATGAGACTGTTTGTAAGGCAGGGGCAACCGCCGGATTGCCGATGACGTCGAATAGAAATCGCTCCGGATTTTCATGATCCGGCGCACCAGTTCCTCCGGGGTAAAGCGCAATGGCTTGAAATGACAGGAGAGTCCCGGCCACCGTTCCATGTTTTCCTCGTCGATCAGCCGGCCTTCTTCGGTGTATTGCTGGTGCAATCGCGTCCCCCGCAGAGGCACCAAAATATTGAAATAGGCGGTTTCGGCCTTGTACTCATCTAATAGGCTCAGGGTGGCATCGAAAACAGTTTCATCATCGGCATCGGAGCCGAAAACGAAGTTGAGGGAATAGCTGATGTCCCGCCTGGTGAGGTTGTGGAGAACCTGGGAATATTCCGAGGCCTTGTTGAATCCCTTGCGCATCGTTTTCAGGGTATGCTGATTGATGCTCTCAATGCCGGTATTCACGTGAAGCAATCCTGAACGTTGGGCAAGATCCATGAACTTCTCGTCCAGGCAGTAATGAGCGGAAAACAGCGTGGACCAGCGGATCTTGAGGGGGATGAGAGCTTCCATCAAATCCATCGCGCGCTCGGTGTCGCCGGCAAACTGGCTGGCGGCAAAGAAAATGTGTTTGCTGCCGCACCGTTTTATATCTTCGACGACCTCCGCCGTAGGCCGGTACCGGTACCCGTAATCCCCATTCAATCTCCGCTCGGCGCAGAAATCGCAGACATAGGGGCAACCGCGCGATTGTTGTATGACGAAAGGCCGGTAAAAGACATATTTCTTCGGGTTGAGAAGATCCCATCTCGGGGCCGGCATCCCTTCGAGGCTGGCGACCCGGTCGGCACGGTAAAACTTCTGCAGCCTTCCGGATGCGGCATCCTCGAGCATCTTCGGGAAAACCCCTTCGGCTTCGCCGATGCATACCGCGTCCGCATGCTGCGCAACCTCTTCGGCATGAAAAGTAGTGTGAGGGCCTCCGATGAGGACCGGGATTCCCTTTTCCCTGAAAGTATCTGCGATCTCATATCCCCGGAAGGATGTCACGGTGCGTATAGTGATCGCGACCACATCCACTTTGGCATTGAAATCAATCTCTTCGGTGGCGTCGTCGATGAGCGTGATCTGCCATTCTTTAGGCGCGAGGGCGGCAAGATAAGGTATTACGGCGCCTACAAGCTTCCTTTTGCGAAGTTTATAGGGCACGCGCAGACCCCGGTAGCGATAGCCTGTCGCTTGTATGATGAGAAGTCTTGGCACCGTGAAAAGCCTCCGGTCTGCTCGCCGCGTAAGATCTTCCAACGCATCGGGTTGTGCGAATCGTCCCTGACCCTTGGGCCCGATACGAAAGTGAAGCGTGGTATTATATGCTCACCGGGCTGCTCTGCCAATCCCTGATTATTGCTTTATTTATAGCTGAGAGTGGTCAGCTTTTTTCGGTGATGAAGCTAATGCCAACCGTCCGGCCACCCCAACCGAAAACAGGCACAATCGAAATCTTCCCAACCCGCAGCGATATTCCCGTCCGGCGGGAAACGCTGCTGCCCACAATATAGCCAATCGTCGCACCGGCTGTCAGGTCGCTGGCCCAATGCTTGTCCTCCCGGACCCGCGAAAGCGCAATAAATGTTGCAGCCGAATATCCGATGAGTCCCGCCTTCGTGCCGTAGTAGCGTTGCGTCACCGTTGCGATCATGAACGAGGTTGCAGCGTGTCCCGACGGGAACGAGCGGTCGTCGCTGCCATCGGGCCGGGTGCGCCCTACGGCATACTTCAAGCTCTGAACCAACACTTCATTCAGGACCGCAGCCTGGGCCAGCGAATAGGTGAAGGAATGGAACCGGTCGTTCTTGGACTTGGTGCCTGCAATCAGAAGCCCGGTGACGGCGGGGACGACCACTGCTGCCCCTCCCAAAACGCCGCCGACTTTTCCAGCAGTCGAGGACCCGCCGTCGAGGCTCACATGCTCCCGGATTTCCTGGTCGAATGGAGCCACGATTCCAGTGGCTGCACCGCCAATCAACAGGGGGGCAATGTTTTTCCGGTTCCACAGCGAAAGGAAATTTCTGCCCAGGTTCTGCGGGAACTGCTTGAGGCTCGTAGAACTCGCCGGCGTAGCCTGCTTTAAGTCAGGCGGAGGTTCCGGATCATCGGTCAGGGCAGCGGCATTCGGGACGATCAGGGTTACTGCGAAGATGATGAGAAGCAGCCGCGGGGAACCGGGACTCCGTCCGGGGGCTCCTTCGTCCATGGACCAAGAGCGCATGGTCATGAATCTCCTAAAGGGTTTCAATGACATCCGCCGCCCGGGATCGACCTGTTGCCGTCGTTGGTTTCCAGGTGCATTGCAGCCTGCGTTCGCTTTACAGTATCTAATCCTATAGGGATCTGCCGCCGATGCATAGAAAAGCTTATCGGGATGCCGCACAAGTCCTCATGAGCACGGCCCCCCCGAAGCCACATCATGGACATCGCGTCTCGCGGGAAATGCATTCCCCTGGGAATGGCACGCGCGTCAAACTAGGTACTCGCATTCGTAATTACGATAACATCCGCTGGTGGGCTCCAACGATCGCACCGTCAGCCAAAATTCCTGTCCTGGTCTTCGCCACCGCCATCGGCTTCTTGAAGCCCACCAGCTCTTCGGGCGCCGGTGCCGCGGTTTCCAAGCCTGGAATGGTTCCCTTTTGATTGACGCGTATACCCGGAGGAGGCAAGAGCGGAATGAGTCAAACAACATCCCGCAAGAATAATCCGATTGAATCGGATCTGCCTTTGCGCTTGCGGCGCGACTGGCTGGTGACCGTCGTGCTGGTTGCGCTCGGCTTTGCCATTCGCCTCGCGGCGGCCGGCAACGACCTCTGGCTTGACGAGATATGGAGTTGGATGACAGCCGCCGAATTGAAATCACTCCCGGACGTGCTGTTGAAAATATTCGATGAAAACAACCATTTCCTGAACACCGCGGCAATTTATTGGATCGGACCTGACGCAGCCGGCTGGGCATACCGGCTCCCAAGCGTGCTTGCCGGATCCGCGAGTATCCTTTTGGTGGGGCTGATTTCGCGGCGCCGTGGACCCGAGGCGGCGGTCTTCAGTATGGCCCTCATGGCCGGTTCCTACCTGCTGACACATTACTCGTCCGAAGCGCGCGGATACGGTCTGGCTGTTTTTTTCGCCCTGCTTGCCTTCTGGGCCATGGAGCGTTCCTTCGAAAAGCCGGCTCTTGGGATGGAATTGATTTTTGCCTCGGCATCGATCTGCGGGGTATTGTCACAGCCGATGTTTGTCTACGCTTATGCATCCTTCATTGCCTGGTGGTTTTATAATCTTGCCCTCAGCCTCAAGTCCGGTGATGAAAAACCGGGAACGGCGAGGTCCGCCCCGGCAAAACCAAAGCTGATCCCGGCCGTTCCATGGTTGCGGAACGGCATCGTCTGCTTTGCAGTTCCTTCTCTATTCATGGCATGGCTCTATGTCGTGAACCTTCGACAAATGGTGAACTCAGGGGGGCCCGTTTATTCGCCCGCCGAAGTCGTGCTGCAAACTCTTTCGCTGTTTGCCGGAGGCGCCTGGAATGGGAAATCAGCAGCCACGGCTGCGCTCTGTGTCTCGGCGGCAGCTGTAGGGTGCCTGGCGATCCTGGTGAGGGCCGGGGACCGTCGCTGGTTTCTCTACCTCTGGATCCTGTTACTCTCTCCCGGCGGTCTGTTTCTGGGGATGCAAAGACAGGAAGTCTACCCGCGCTACTTCATCATCAGCGCGGCATTTCTCTGCCTGATGCTGGGCCAGGGTTTTGCCTGGATTTGGTCGTGGGGACGGACCGGACGCCTGGCATCGATCGCGCTGCTGGCCGGCGTGATGATTTTCAACGGCATGCATATCGCCCGGCTGATCAAGGTGGGTCGCGGGCAATACCGTGACGCGCTCGTGTGGATGCAGGGGGAAACTTCGCATCCCGAGATCCACGTGGGGAGTGATCACCCTTTCCGCAACGGCATGATCGTGAGCTACTATGAGAGAACCCTGCAGAAGCGGATCGTATTTCACACGGACCTGGCGCGCGCTGAAGACGCGCCCGAATGGCTTATCCTGCATAGCCTGGATATGGCACCCCGGTTCGATCCGGAAATATCGCCGCCCTCCGGCCTGCATTACCGGTTGATTCGCATCTTTCCGTACGCGGGCCTCTCCGGATGGTACTGGGCTGTATACAGGAAGCCTTGACCAGCTCGGAGGTCACGAAGGCAGAATCTGGCCCGCGTTCATTTCCCACCATTTCCTCATGTGGTTGGAGGCTTGTTTTCGTAAAGTTCGCCATACAACCGCCCGACGCAATCGGGACATATCCCGTGGGTGAACTGAGCATCAGAGCGCTTTTCTATATATTGCTCGATCTGGGTCCAGTACCCACTGTCGTCCCTGATCTTTTTGCAGGCCGAGCAGATGGGCAGTAATCCGCTGAGCGTTTTGACTTCAGCAAGGGCTTCCTGGAGTTCGAGGATGAGCTGTTGGCGTTCAACAGCATGACGGACCGTACGATAGAGACTCCGGCTATCAATCTGGCCTTTGACCAGATAATCCTGCGCGCCGGCGTTTATGAGATGGTCACCGTACTCCTGGTCCTCGAGGCTTGTCAAAACCACGATAGGCACACGGGGAAAACGAGCGCGCACCGAGGGGAAGGTATCCGCCCCATAGCTGTCCGGCAGCGATAGATCGAGCAGGACCGCGTCGAACCCCCCATCGGCGAGCTTTTGTATTCCCTCGGCCAGGGATTCCACGTGAATGAGCTCGACGGCCGATCCGGCGGCGGAGTTCAATTGGTCTCGCACCAGCCAGGCATGAGCCGGTTCATCATCAATCAACAGGACTCTGATCGACTTTCTCTTCATGAGGTCCGCCTTTCGCGGACCGGGGCACCTATTCTCAGCTTAGGCCCGGTCTCGACGGGAGCGTGAAGAAAAATGTTGTTCCTTTTCCTTTTTCTGACACGACCCAGATTCTACCGCCGTGACGTTCGACGATGCGCTTGCAGATCGCCAGACCAATGCCGGTTCCGGAGTACCTGGTCCGGCTCTGAAGGCGCTGAAAGATGACGAAGATCCGCTCGTGGAACTGCGGCTCAATGCCGATCCCATTATCACTGACAGAAAAAAGCCATTCATCTCCCTGCCCGCTGATCCGGGCGCTGATGTGGATGCGGGGAAGCTCCTCTCCGCGGCGGAACTTGATGGCGTTGCCGATCAGGTTCTGAAACAACTGCATGAGTTGGGTCCGGTCACTCAAAACCTCGGGGAGGGGATCGTGACTGATTTGAGCCTCGCTTTCCCGGATAGTAAGGTCAAGCTGATGCAGGGTTTCCGCCAGCACATTCTCGGAATCAATCGCCGAATAGGCCATGGGTTGAGAGCTTATCCGTGAATAAAGCAGCAGATCATGAATGAGCCGCTGCATCCGATCCACGCCTTCGGCTATATACCTGACCAGCGGCTCAGCTCCTTCATCAAGCCTGTCCCGGTAACGCTGGAGCAGCAGCTGCGTGTAGGCGGAAACCAGCCGCAACGGCTCCTGCAGATCATGAGAAGCCACATAGGCAAATTGCTCCAATTCGCGGTTGGATCGTTCTACTTCGGCTAGCAGCTTTTTCAGTTCCGACTGGGCTTGCCGATGTACCGTGATATCGACACCCACAGCGGCCAGCCGGTGGACATACCCGTTCGGATCCCGGACCGGAGCAATGTAGTTGTCGATGATCCGTCCATGCCGCTCATCCTCGAAATGCACCAGCTCGCCGGTCCGCAGCGCCCGCTCAAGATAGGGTGCGCGATTCGATGCGACCTCCGGCGAAACAAAATCGAATACATTCCGCCCGATCATTTGTTCGGGAACGGTTCCAAACCGGGACGCGACTGTATCATTGGCAGCGAGCACGATGTACCCTTCATCCATCAGGTAAGCCGATTCCGGGATCGCGTTGAGGAGCGTCCGAGCCGTCGCGTCACTTTCGAGCAGAGCCTCTTTCGCCAGCCCTTCCAGGAGCACCTGGGAGGTCGTATTGGCGAGATCGGCCAGCAAATTCGGCTCGTGACCAGCAATGGCATGGCGACTGAAAAGCGCCAGCACTCCCATGGGCTGCCCCTGCTCGGAAAGCAGTCGAAATCCTGCGAAGGAAACCAGGCCCAACTCCCGTGCCCACTCCGCATTGGCTATGGCAGGATCATGGACAACGTCATTGGTCACAAACCTGGCCTCAACTCCGGCTGCTATTCGTCCAACTTTGTAGGTGCCCAGAGGAACGCGGCAATGGTTACCATCAAGGTGAGTATAGCGCCCGGAGCTGGCCACGAGGTGCAGGCATTGGGTACGGTCGCGACAGGCATCCGGGCCTTCGTCGATGAGCCCATGAATGCACCCCTGCCGGCACAGATCACCCGCGCGGGTCACCCAGATCCGGGCAAAGTCCGCATCGAAGATCTTTACTACTTCGTCGCAGATCAGTTTCAGCTTGTTGGCCAGACGCGTGCCGCCGACCAGTTGTTCCTTCAGCCGGGTAAGGCCGGCTATGCGGTCCTCGACTTCCTTGCGCTCGGTAATATCCCTTGCTGCGGCATAAATCAGGGAGCCTGAAGGCACGGAACGCCATTCGATCCAGCGGTAGGATCCATCGCGACAGCGATAACGATTGGTGAAATCCAGCACTTCCTGCTGAAAAGCCAGGCGGGACGTCGCCTGAAGGGTGGATTCCACATCCTCGGGGTGCACAAAGTCGATGAACCGCTTGGCCAAGAGTTCATCGAGGGTGTAGCCCAGAACTCTGGTCCAGGCTTGATTCAGGCGCACGAACGAACCATCGGTATTCGCAATGCAAAGCAGGTCCATGGTTACGTTAAAAAAACGATCCAATTCCTGATTGGCAAGTTCCAGCTCGGCGGTTCTCTCCCGAACCAGATCTTCCAGGTGCTCGCGATGATGTTGAAGTTCGGATTCGGCGCGCTTGCGCTCGGTGACGTCACGGAGTATCCCCACTGCATTCCACCGGCCGTCCAGGTAAACAGAAGAGATCGCAAGCTCCACGGAAATTTCAATGCCATCCTTGCGTATGGCAACCAGTTCCTGCGTCCGTCCCAAAACATTCCCTTCCCCGGAGACCTGAAACCTCGGAAACGCCTTGCTGAAATCCTCGTGATAGCGCCGGGGAGCCAGACAGCGATGCAGATCCATACCAAGCGCTTCAGCCGCCGAATAGCCCATCAACTTTTCGGCAGCTTCATTCCAGAAGGAAATCCGGCCGTCGTTGTCCAGCATGATAATGCCATCGCTGGCGGAGGTGGTAATCGCGCGGAATTTCTGCTCACTGTCCCTCAACCTCCCTAGATTTTCGCGGAGGCTGGCAGTCATGCTGTCGAAGGTACGAGCCAGCTGCTGCAATTCCCAGGATCCTTTGTCCAGAAGGGTTCGAGCTTCAAAATCACCTTCCGCGACCCGGCGGGAGATCTCACCCAGCATTCGCACCGGTCCGAGCACCCAGCGCTCGGCCGCAAAGGATGAACAAAGCATCGTTCCTGTGAAAAAAAGCACCAGCCACAGCGCGTTCTTTAGAAGGTCATGACGGCTTTCGGCGGCAAGAAATTCCTTCGAAACCCCAACGCCTACAAAAAGACTCCCCTCGCTATTCGGCACCTCAGCAAAATGGTACAGCCGGCTGACTCCGTCCAGGCCGCGAGCCTCCCGGAAGCCGCGCTCATTGTCCTCAGCGACTTGGTATGCCGGATAGGCTTTGGACGATTTTCCGATTAATGTCTCCGAGGGAGGATTACGAGCCAGAACAATCCCGTTCCGGTCAATGATGTTCAACACCGCAGCCGGCGGCAGATCAGGCTTCGAAATGCATGCCTGCAGGGTCTCGAGCTTGAGTGATACATTAATGGCGGCCAGCGGCTGATTTTCCGGCTGGTCCGGCAACGGGATTCCCATGTTGATGCCAGGCATCCCGGTGATTTTGCCAACCTGGTAGTCACCGATGGCGAAGCCCCGGTTCTCCTGCAAATGCCTGAACCAAGGCTGGGAACCGCTGTTCACAGGCCCCGGCAGCGGCAATGCGCTGGCAACATTCAGCCCGTCGGAATGAGTTTGGGCGATGTTCCTGTATGCTTGGGATTGTCGCAGAACATCGGCAAACAGAGCACTCGCAGCCGGACCATTGCCGGCGCGAACCGGATCAGAATAGGCGAGTGAAATCAAGGTTTGCCGAGCGCCTTCCACCACCTGCGCAACATTGGCGGCGCAAAGTTCGCTGGTCCGCCGGGCATCGGCCTGAAGTTCATCCAGCTTGCGGAGGCGGTCCTGGTTGGCATGGTAAAACATCAGCCCGAATCCGGGGATGAGCGCGAAAACAAGAAGAATCATGAGCCGGGTACGGAGACCGGCAGCCCGTGCTGAAACCCTTCGATCGTCAGCGCTGCCGCTCATACAGGCTCCTGTTTCGCAATCACTTGCCCGATGCACACGATATGTCCGGATAGCCCTCTGTGGTGAAGAGCCGATGAGAAATGCGGGGCACTCTCCCTCATCGCAACGCCATTCTATCGAAAGAAGCGGGCGGATTCTACGATTCCCCGATAGCCCGGTCTGATTTCAGGGACGCAAATCCCTGCAATCGTGCCGGAGGGCGTCCTCAATCATGTTACTTTAGGATCGAATTTCAGGCGCAAGTATTTCCGGGGGCCCTTTTTTGCTATGCTGTCAAATTTGACAGTATCTCGAAACCTCCATGCCGGAGGAAGATCTGCAAGGAATTCTGCTACCGGCGCGATCCGTCCGGCATCATACAGCGACTGATCCAGGAACGGATGGATGGCACCTGGGACGACGTAAGGAAAAACAATCGAATGACAGACACAGATAAAAAAGTCGTGCTGGTCGTGGACGATGCTCCGGCCAACATCAGGGTCGTGAATGAAATACTCCACAACACTTATAAAGTCCGTATCGCGACGAACGGGGCCAAGGCATTGGAGCTCGCTGTAGCCGAGCCGTGCCCGGATCTAATCCTGCTCGATGTGGTCATGCCGGGAATAGACGGTTATGAGGTCTGCACCCGGCTGAAAGCCGACCCGGCCACGCGGGACATCCCCGTAATCTTCCTCACGGGCCAGACCGAAACCACCGATGAAACCCGGGGATTCGAAGTCGGGGCCGTGGACTACATCCACAAACCCTTCTCGCCCGCCGTGGTTGCGGCCAGAGTCCAGACGCACCTCGCCCTTCGCGAAGCGCGCGAACAACTCTCGCGGCAGCTGCAAGCCATTCGGGCCGAACTCGAGACCGCGCGGCAGATTCAGTCATCGATTCTTCCCCGCGAAATTCCCGCGATCCCGGGCCTGGATATTGCCGCCCGATATGAACCGATGAGTTCGGTGGCGGGCGACTTCTACGACTTCATCGCCATCGACGAGAAACGAATCGGAATCCTGGTGGCGGACGTATCGGGGCATGGAATGCCGGCCGCTCTCATCGCGTCCATGCTGAAGATTGCCTTCGCCGCCCAATCGGCGCACGCAAGCGACCCGGCACGAGTGCTGTCCGGCCTGAACCAGGCTCTGTGCGGGAAGTTTCAGGGCCACTATGTGACAGCTGCTTATGCGCTGATCGACACTGAAAAACGCACGCTCTGCTACGCGGGCGCCGGGCACCCCCCGCTACTCCTGCGAGAATGTTCGTCAGGAAAAGCTCAACGTATCGTCGAAAACGGCCTTTTCCTGGGATATTTCCCCCACGCCACCTACTCCTCGGTCGAAACTCCTTTCAAGGAAGGGGATTGGATTGCGATGTACACGGACGGAATTACCGAAATGAGAGGAGAATCCGAAGAGGAATTCGGAGTGGACCGTCTTCAAGAGTTTATGGAGTGTCACCCCGATTCCACGGCTGCCGCCTTCGCCGACCTCCTGCTGGACCGGATGTCGCTGTGGAGCGGCCGCGCTTCCGGCCAGGATCCCGATGATGACGTTACGCTGCTGGCGGTCCATTTCAAAGCTGATGGAAAATCATTGGGGACCTGCTGACGGAAACCTGGAATCTCAGCGCCGGTTGCGGGGTTCAAAATGTCGCCCCTTTGGGGCTCATCCTCTTCCCTATCGATTCCCCGGGCTCGAGCCCGGGGCTGTTTTCTGACGCGCCTTTGGCGCTCCAGATTAAGCCCGGAGTGGATATGACCATTGCCAGAGGTTTGATTTTATTGCTTGCCATCCCCCTTCTTGCACTTGCCGGCCTCGGATACTTCGTCATAAACCAAATGGCCGGAGTCGAGAAGCATAGCCGGTTTGTGGTGGATCTGCAGGTTGCGAGCGTCGCGACGCTCGGGAATGTCATGCGCTGCTACGAAGACTCGCGCGTCAGCATTCGCAATTATCTGCTCGCGGAGGAAAAGGCAGAGCGGGATCGTGCTGAAGCGGCACTTGGCAAAAACCAGGAGGAATTGAATCGCCTGATCAAGCTCTATTCCGAAACCCTGATCTCCAGCGATGAGGATCGGCGCATGTGCACCCAGTTCCAGGATTTGAATCGCCGGTGGTCCGCCGAGGCTCAGAAACTCATCGCGCTCTCAACGGCAGGAAGGCGGCCGGAAGCTCTTACACTGATTTTCACAGGAACCATATCGGATCTGGGATTGCGGGCAACGAATGTGTTGCGGGAGTGGATCGAGTACAATGAGCATCTCGCAAAACAGGAAGGCGCGACGACTCTCCTCGCCATCAGGGAATCCCGGCGCAACCTGCTGATCGCCATCGCACTTGCCATGGCGATATCCGGCGTTCTGGGATACATCATGTTCGGCAGGATCGTGGTGCCGATCCGGGCTCTTCAATCATCGGTTGAGACCATCGCGCAAGGCAATTACGCACAACCGGTCCCCTTCACGCGGGCCACCAATGAGATTGGCGGGCTCGCCCGCTCCATAGAAGTCCTGAAGGCGGGCGCCGCGACCATGGCGGAGCAGCGATGGGTCAAGGCCAACATTGCCAGGCTTACCGGCATGCTGCAGGGTGCAACCTCGCACGCAGAGTTCGGGAAACAGCTTCTTTCGGGATTGGTCCCGGTACTTGGCGGGGGCGTCGCGGGATTCTACCTCTTCGAACAGGAACAGGAGCAGCTCCTGCGCGTCGCCGGATACGGGCTTGCTGAAAGCGCCGCCGCAGCGGACCGGCTGCGGGTGGGCGAAGGGCTGGCCGGCCAGTGCGCGCGCGACCGTTCATCCACCGTGCTTGGGGATCTACCTCCGGACTACCTCCGCATTTCCTCGGGACTGGGCGAAGCGGCGCCCGCACAAGCAACCGCGTGGCCGATTAAATCGAGGGACGATACTGCTGGCGGTGATGGAATTCGCATCCTTCCGTGCGTTCAACGACAGTGAACAGGCGCTTATAGACGAACTGCTGCCCGTTGTGGCCATGAGCCTCGAGGTCCTGTCGCACAACATCGCTACCCAGGAAATGCTTGTACAGACGCAGGAACAGGCGCGGCAGCTCGAAGTGCAGAACGAAGCGGCGAACAGGCGGGCCCGCTATGACGCCATGCACTCCGAAGTCGGATCCGCGCTCGTCCAGTCGCAGGACTTTCCGGGAATAATGCAGTTGTGCGCCAAGGCAATCATCCAGGGTGTGAACTCGGTTTTCTCGCGCATCTGGATGCTCGAACCTGGTACGGACTCCCTGGTTTTGTGCGCCAGCGCCGGACTTTACACGCATCTCGACGGATCGCACGCAAAAATCAAGATCGGAGAAAGGAAGCTGGGCCGCATTGCCGCATCCCTCGAGCCCCTGGAAACAAACTCGATCGATAGCGGACAAGGTTTTGATATGGAATGGGTGCGGGGTCAAGGAATCGCCTCATTCGCCGGATACCCGCTGGTTGTGCAGGGCCGACTGGTCGGCGTAATTGTCGCCTTTGGGCGCCATCCGATGTCGCATGAGGATTTCCAGGCACTGAGACTGGTGGCCGACCGGATCAGCCTGGGGATCCAACGCAAACAAACCGAGGAAGAGCTGCACATCGCGAAGGAGAAAGCGGAAGAAGCCACCGCTGCGAAGTCGATGTTCCTGGCTAACATGAGCCACGAGATCCGCACCCCAATGAACGCCATCATCGGGATGACGCACCTCGCGTTGAAGACCAATATGACTCCCAAGCAGCGCGACTATCTCTCCAAGGTCAGGATCGCCGCAGGGGCGCTTCTCGGCATCATCAACGACATTCTCGACTTCTCCAAGATCGAGGCGGGCAAACTGGACATCGAAGAGGCCGACTTCCGTTTCGAGGATGTCCTCGATAATCTCTCCACCGTCGTGGCGCAAAAGGCGCATGAAAAAAATCTGGAGTTCCTGATTGCCACTCAAAAAGATATACCGCCGAACCTGGTGGGAGATCCTCTGCGCCTCGGGCAGATCCTGATCAACCTGGTCAACAACGCCGTGAAGTTCACGGAGCGTGGGGAGGTGGTCGTATCGGCAGCCATCGAGGAAAATGCTGCATCCCGCATCAAACTGAGGTTCTCGATCCGGGATACCGGCATTGGCATGACGCCGGAGCAGGCGGCACGTTTGTTCCAGGCATTCACCCAGGCCGACACCTCGACGACGCGGAAATTCGGAGGCACCGGCCTCGGCCTTTCGATCAGCAAGCGCCTGGTCGAAATGATGGGCGGCAGCATTTGGGTGGAAAGCTCACCCGGTGTTGGCAGCACCTTCTTTTTTACAGCCTGGTTCGGCATCGGGTCGACCGCGATGGAACGTAAGCGCTTCGTCCCGGACCTGGCTGGGATCCGCGTGCTCGTGGTAGACGACAATCCCCAAGCCCGCGAAATCCTCAGCGATGCTTTGCGCGGATTCGCCTTGCGGGCCGAGCCTGTTTCATCCGGGGAAGATGCCATCAAGGAACTGCTGGCTGCGGAAGCAAAGGATCCTTATGCCCTGGTCCTGATGGATTGGCATATGCCCGGAATGGACGGCCTGGAAGCGAGCCGGATCATCAAACTCGGGGGCCGGCTCAGGAAGGTCCCGCGCATCGTGATGGTCACGGCTTTTGGACGCGAGGAGGTCCGGGCGGAAGCGGAGAAAATCGGCGTCGACGGCTACCTGTTGAAACCGGTCGGCGCCTCAACGCTTTACGACACCCTGATGGATCTATTCGGCGCAGCTCCGGCAGATTCGGGCACAATCCCATCTTCAAAAGAAGAGTCGCGCGCTCAGGATGTGGCTGGTGTGCGGATTCTGCTCGTGGAAGACAATGAGATGAACCAGCAGGTCGCCACGGAACTGCTGGAAAGTGCCGGAGCCGTTGTAACCATCGCCAATCACGGGGGCGAAGCCGTCAGGATCCTGAAGGAAACCGCCGGGACCCATGGTTTCGACGTCGTGCTCATGGACCTGCAAATGCCGGAGATGGACGGCTATACGGCCACAAAACTCCTCCGGGCGGATCCGCAATTCAAAAACCTGCCGATCATTGCGATGACGGCACATGCTCTGGTGGAGGAGCGGCAGCGCTGTCTCGAAGCCGGCATGAATGACCATGTTACGAAACCGATCGACCCTGATGCGTTGATCGCGGCCTTGAGACGCTGGACGAAACCAAGGAAGCAGGACGGAATCGCGGCGGCTGCCAAACCAGCTCCGGAGGTAGAGATAAAACTGCCCGAGATCGAGGGAATTGATTTTGAAGATGGACTGAAGCGCGTGGCGGGGAACAGACGCCTTTACAGGGGTCTGCTCGAGCAGTTCGTCAGCAGGGAGATGGATGCTGGCGGTAGGATCGCCGCCGCCATCCGGGGCGGCGACTATATCCTGGCCGGCCGCATAGCCCATACTGTGAAGGGTGTGGCCGGAAATCTGGGGATCAGACCGGTCCAGTCGGCAGCCGAAAAAATTGAAAAAGCTATCCGTGAGGAAGGAACGGTCGGAGCCGCACTGATCGAGGGGTTCGGAACAACACTCGGCAACATCGTTCGGGCCATTCAGCAAGGGCTTGCCGGGACCGAATCTGCGGAAATGGCTGCCAGAGTCCAGGAAGCCTTCGATCCGGGGGCGGCTTCGTCGGCTGTGGCGCGGCTTCGGGCGCTAATCGAAGCCAACGACGGGGACGCAGCGGACACCTTCATGGACGTGCAGAAAGCCTTGGGTGGTGTGGTCGACAAGTCACAGCTCGATTTCCTGCGTGATGCCATTGCCGACTTCGACTTCGATCGGGCGCTTCCCCTGCTCTCGGAGATCGCCATGAAAGCGGGTGTTGGGTCCTGATTCTTCGATTTGGCGCCAGCCGCATCATACCGTACGGCCCGGCAATGACCCCGGCAGGAATTCCCGCGGGCTCCTTCGCCGGGCTAGGCGGCTCCCTCAGTTCTGTAACCAGCTTCAACCCAGGCGGCAGTTCCTCCAGCCACGTTGAAGATCTGCCCGAAGCCATGGCGCTCCAGTATGCTTGTCGCCGCACTTGAACGATACCCGCTTCTGCAGATGACAGCCGTGGGCCGCCCGGAATTATATATTCCCAGCTCTTTTTCCAGACGGGTCAATGGGGCATTCACTGCCCCCGGCGCATGCGCGAGGCTATACTCGCTGGGGTGGCGGACATCAATCAGCTGAAATGACCTTCCCTCCTCGATGAGGTTCTTGAGATCCTCGACCGGCATCTGGACAATGGATGCCGCGGGCAGCCCAGCCCGCTCCCAACCCGACATTCCACATTCCAGAAATCCTTTCACCGTATCGATGCCGACGCGGGCGAGCCGCGTGACGGCCTCATCCACCTCGCCCCGCTCATCAGTGATAAGGATTATGGGGGTCCCGAGGGGTATCAACGCCCCGGCCCAGGAAGCAAATTGCCCGCCAAGTGCGATATTCAGGGCACCGTGAATGTGGCTATTTCCGAAAACCGCTGCCGGCCTGACGTCGAGCACCAACGAACCTTCTTCCGCAAGCACATGAACTTCGGCGGGCTGAAGCACAGCCGGCTTGGGCAGATGATCGAGAGCCGGCGCCCCGGCGCGATTCAGCTCGGCATCCCGGCTAAAATACGCCGGAACTTCAGGCAGGTCCGTTGTCATCATTCTGACAAAAGCATCTCGATCCATGGGCTGGAGCGCGTAATTGAAGCGCCGCTGCTGGCCGAGGGTCGACCAGGTCTCGTTCGACATATTGCGCCCGCACAGAGAGCCCGCACCATGTGCCGGATAGACTTCGACGTCGTCGGCAAGGCGAAGCAGTTTATCATGCAGGCTGTCATAGAGCATCGCGGCCATTTGTTCGGGGGCAAAACCCTTCGATCCCGCCAGGTCAGGCCGCCCGATATCTCCGATGAAGAGCGTATCGCCTGTCAGCACCTTCTGGGGCAGATAAGGTTCCGGCTCGCCACAGACGACAATGCAAATGCTCTCGGGCGTGTGACCCGGGGTTTCCAATATGTCCAGCCTGATTTGACCTACCTGAAGCCGGTCGCCGTCTTTCAGGGGGATGTGGGGAAAAGCCGCGCCCGCGCGCCGGCCAAAAGCTACCCGAGCTCCCGTCCGTTCCGCAAGCTCTCGGTGACCGCTGACGAAATCCGCATGCAAATGTGTTTCGATGACGTATTTGATCTTCAAGTTCTGCGCGTCGGCTTCTTGAATATACTGATCCACATCACGCTGGGGGTCGACAACCGCCGCTTCTCCATTCGAACCGATCAAATAAGATGCGTGCGCCAAACATCCCAGGTAAAACTGTTTGAAATACATTAATCAGCCTCGAATTTTGATTGGCCTTATTGAAACTGGACTGTAAATCTCAACTTGGGGGAGCCCCAACCCGCAATGTGAATAAAGTTTACACTATGCCAAGGTGATGTGGAATAGGACTTCAAATTCGAATCGATGAATGGAGCGCACGGATCGCTCGATGGGATGATGTTCATTTAAAACGCAGATCTTATTCGCTCCCCTATCCGTGTCATCAATTGCTGTTGTCAGCCTATATTCTCCCCGGTTATGCTTGCGGACAGTCAAGGAGCCCGCTATGGAACAGAGCGATAAGGAATGGACCCGACGCAATTTTCTGAAAACTTCTGCGGCAGCCGCCGCAGGGACGTCTCTAGCCGCTGAAGCGCTCGGCGCCCCATCGGTTCAGCCGGCCATGGGAGCCAATGACAGGATAAGGGTTGGCTTTATCGGGGTCGGCAATCGGGGATCACAGCTGCTGCAGGGCTTCATGGCCCAGCCCGACTGCCAGGTTGCTGCCCTGTGCGATGTTTATGAACCCTACCTTACGCGTGACCGGTCGCGGGTTGATGCGGAAACCCTGAGAACCCTCGAAAACTACACCCCGCGGATGGGGGAAAAGTTCGATCCGCCTGTGACCCGTCACAATGATTTCCGGCGTCTGCTGGAAGAAAAGGGTATCGATGCTGTCGTAATTGCGACACCCGATCACTGGCACGCCATCCAGACCATTGCCGCACTTGAAGCCGGCAAGGATGTTTATGTGGAAAAGCCGCTGACCATCACGATCCCTGAGGGGCGCAAAATGGTTCAGACTCAGAAGCGCACGGGGCGCGTGGTGCAGGTGGGTCTCCACCGCCGCTCTTCCAAGCTCTACGGGCAAATTCACGGCATCATCCAGGAGGGTAGGATCGGGTCCGTGAGCCTCGCGCGCGCCTACCGGACCAGCAATATGGTCCCGAACGGCATCGGAAAATACCCCGATTCAGCCCCCCCCAAGGGGCTGGATTGGGACATGTGGCTCGGACCTCGCGCGGCCCGGCCATTCCGGCACAGTATTGCGCCCTACAAATTCAGGTGGTGGCAGGATTACTCATCCCAAATGGGCAACTGGGGGGTCCACTACTGCGATGCGATGCGCTGGGTTTTGGGTGAGGAAGCGCCGGTCGCGATCACCGCCCATGGCGGCAAATACCTGGTGGATGACGACCGCACCATCCCCGACACCATGGAAGTTATCTTCGAGTTTGCTTCGGGGCGCCTGATGATGTTCGGGCTGCACGAAGCCTGCAACAGCAGGCCGCTCGCAAGCGGCGAGATCGAGTTCTGCGGAACCCTGGGCAACCTCTATCCGGGAGCTGAGGCGCGTGGCTATAAGATCCTGCCATCGGGCAGAGGGCAATTTCAAAAGCCGGCCGGCAAGGTTGAGGCGGAGGAAATCGCGGCGACCGATGGTGACCTGACACACCAGCATATCCGCAACTTCCTCGATTGCGTGAAGTCGCGTGAAAAATGCAGCTGCGACCTGGAGACCGGCCATCGTTCGACCAGCTTCGCCCACCTCGCGAATCTGGCATTGGCGGCACGATCACGCATCGAGTGGGATCCTGTGATGGAGCGGGTGACAAATAACGAGAAGCTGAATCGATCTCTGCAATACGAATACCGCGCTCCCTGGAAACTATGAATCTCCGAAGGAGTTGATTATGTCAGGCATGATGAAGGGCGACCACGACGGCTTCTGGGAGGAACACGTGGAAGTCCATTCATACGATGTCGATGTCAGCCGGAGACTCACGCTGGAAAACCTGCTGCAGTATTTCCAGGAAGCCGCCTGGAATCACGCCGAGCACCTGGGATGGGGATATTCGCGCCTTCGCTCGCAGAATCAGATCTGGGTGCTCGCGCGCATGATGGTGGTCGCTGACGCTTATCCGGAATGGGGGCAATCCGTAGTGCTGCGAACCTGGCCGTGCGGATGGGTGTCACTCCTGGCCTTGCGCGATTTCGAAGTGCTGGACAACGAGGGGCGCAAGCTGCTGGCTGCCACAAGCAGCTGGCTGGTTCTCGATCTGAAATCGCGGCGGCCGCAGCGCATCGAGCCGCTCCTCGGATCCATGCGGACATTTCCGGCTCATCGGGCCGTTGGCGCGGATGCCAACAAGCTGCCGCCGGTCGCGGAATCGTCCCCCACGAGCATTTTCAATGTGAGGTACAGCGACCTTGACCTGAATCTCCACGTCAACAACACCACGTACGCACGCTGGATCCTCGATAGCTACCCGGTCGATTTCCATCGCACCCACCGGCTTCGCAGCACAACGCTCAATTTCCTGGCCGAAGTGGGCGGAGATGACGCAGTGGCACTGAGTTCACAAGATCTGGGCGAGTTCCGGATCGCGCATTCGATCCGGCGCCATACCGACGGGACGGAGGCATGCCGGGCTGAGTTGGTGTGGGAGAACTGCAAGCAGCCTTGAATCAGTTCCGAACAGCCGCGCGCTGATCCTTACTTCGGAGGCTCTCCGCTTTTCAGAAAAAGTTCGATCCAACGGTTTACGCGATCCACCTGTTCGGGAACGTTGTTGTGGCCCGTCTCCAGGGCAAGCAGGAGTTTCTTGGGGCTCTGGATTACGTTGTAGGCCGAGAACATCGAGGTCGGGGGACAGGTCTCGTCGTTGTATCCCCAGGTGTAAAGGCCCGGGACACGCAAACGGCGAGCAAAATTGACCACATCATAGTAGCGCGACGTCTCGACCTTTTCCTTCATGCGAAGGGTCGGATCCTTTTCCGAACGGAACATGTGCGGCCATCCTCCAGCACGTCCCTGCAGATAACCTGTCACATCGGATAGCGCGGGGTAGTAGGCAGCCAGTCCCGTGACGCGGGGATCAAGTGCCGCCGTAACAATGGATAAGGCCCCGCCCTGACTTCCGCCTGTAACCATCAGATTCCGGCCATCCCATTTGGCTCGGCCGACCAGGAAATCATTGGCGCGCACACAGCCTAGGTAAACGCGGCGGTAATAATACCGGTCCCGGTTGTCCAAGCCAAAGGTTGGATAGTTTTCGAGAGCCCCTACCCGGAGGGAGTCGTACAGCGAAGGCTCCAGGTTCACCGGAATGCCATGTATTCCGATTTGGAGGGTAATAATGCCTTTTTCGGCCATATCGACGACACCCCGGTAAGGCCGCACGCCGGCGCCCGGAACATTCAGTAAGGCCGGGAATTTACCCTCGGCTTTCGGCTCACAAAGAACTCCGTAGAGACGGCTGACGCCCGCGCCGGTGGCGATGTTCTGAATGTTGACGTGATAGCAATCGACGTTCGCAGTGCCGTATTCGGGCAGCAGGGTCAGCTTGGCATCCAGAGGGATTTTGGCAAGATCGGCCTTGCCGGCGCTCCAAAAATCATCGAAATCGGCTGGATTTTCGGCAGTGGGCTGGATCTTCTGGGGGGCAAATCCGGCGGTGGCCAATCCGCGATAGGTTTTGCCGTCCATATCCACCGTCGCGACACAGCGCAGGAATCCCGGTTCCTTCAGGGTGCCTGCCGGGATCTGAAGCCCCGCAGCTGGTAGAGCGGAGCTGCTGTCGATGACGGGCGCCATCATCTCCGGCCCGACCCGGTACTTGACCTGGGCGCCCTGAACCGGAAAGCCATCCCGTATAACGGTTATGTTGAATGTCACGGGTTCTCCGGGAGTATAGGTCCATCCCTCGCGATCCGGACGAACTCTCACCTGGATAGCTCCGGTCCTGTCCTGCGCCAGAGCCATGGATGAGATAAGGATGAGCTGACCAAAAAAGATCGCGATCATGCGCCGAATGGGATTCCGCATAGTATCCTTCCAAGGTTGAAAGAGCTTCGCTGATTTGCCGCCTCGTCCCGGTCTGCGATCGGACCGCCGGTCGTGGCAACCAGGGTGATTTTAGTCCAAAATCTGCTATTTGCGGTCTGTGGAAATGTCAGGAAATGCGAACGCACCGGTGACTCCAATGGGCAGCGGCTGCTTCGAACAAACTTCGGTCCATGAATTCTACGAATTTCCCGAAGTCATGGATGGAAATCCGTTCGTTGTTGCCGCGAGCCTCGCTTCCCTGTACCGGCATGGACGACTCAATGCGGAATTCAATTCTTCAGCGGCCACTTGCAGCGTCGGAATTCATGTTGCAGAAAAAAACGAGTTTCCCAGTTTCATATTTTGCGATCCCCCTCAAAGTGCTAGGCTGGATAATTATGCAAAGCGATTATTAATCGGACAAAAAAAGGCTTCACCCGCCGCAGCCTCAATCCGATAGAGTGTCGGGAGGAGATATATGGCGATTAACCATACTGTATTGGCTGCAGTTCTCAGCATCGGAATTGGAAGTCTTCTCCCCTATTCGCCGGCCGCAGGCAAAAACCAAAAGAGTACAGAAACATTTGTGGGGCTGGACGCGGGCATTCAGGTTCAAGAAGAGGAAAAACCCGGATTGCAGCGTTCCTATGGGCGCCCCCAGGAAAATATCCCGGCCGATCACAGGGTCGCTCCAAGACCGCAACCCCTGGCACAAATCGATCCGAGAAAGACCCAGGCTGGTCCAGCGGCCGCGAGCGCGAGGCCATCTTCGTCCGAGAGCAGCGACGGGCAAACCTGGACGCAAATGTTCCCCGGGGCACGATTCTCTCATGCCATGGACTATGATGCGGGGCGGTCGCAGGTCGTGGTGTTTGGTGGCGACGGTGATACTTCGGGCAGCGATACCTGGGTGCATTACGGCAGCACTTGGACCAGGAAGAATCCTTCGCAAAGCCCCCCCGCCCGGGGCCATAGCAGGCTCATCCATGATGCGGCCCGTGGACAATCCGTGCTTTTTGGCGGGCTGGATTCGCTATCGTGGGAAGCCCTGAAAGACACCTGGATCTGGGATGGCAGCGCATGGAATCAAAAGAGCCCATCCAAGAGCCCGTCAGTCCGATTCGATCATTCCATGACCTATGATCAGGCGCGGGGGAAGGTCGTATTGTTTGGGGGCCATGCCTGCAATGAATGTAACGCCTTCGGTGACACGTGGGTATGGGATGGCAGTGACTGGTCGCAACGGAACCCGTCGCAGAGCCCGCAGGCGCGACACTCTTCCGCAATGGCCTATGATGCGGCACGATCACAGGTAGTGCTGTTTGGCGGAGGCGCTTTTAATAATCAATCATGGCAGTCTTTCAATGACACATGGGTGTGGGATGGGAACAGCTGGACGAAAAAGAATCCGACCCTGAGCCCTCCGCCTCGGTACGGTCATGCCATGGCCTACGATGCCGCAAGAGGCCAGGTTTTGTTGTTTGGAGGATGGAATTCTTCGGGGAGTTTTTTGGACGACACGTGGGTGTGGGATGGCAGCAATTGGGCGCAAAGGTATCCGTGGCAGACCCCGCCGGCACGAAGTGTCCATGGCTTAACCTACGATGCAGCGCGGGCGCAGGTGGTGCTTTTTGGAGGCCAGGAGCCGTCGGGAAATCTGGGCGACACATGGATATGGGATGGAGGCACCTGGACGGAGGAGAATCGCGTACCCCATTTGAGGAGCTATCCCGCTCTTGCCGGCGACGCAGCCCGAGCGCAGGTGGTGATGTTTGGGGGGTCGAAATGGTGGGTGGAGGGCATCAACGTCAATTTGAATGACACCTGGGCGTGGGATGGTGGCAAGTGGATCCAAAAATATCCCTCACAGAGCCCGCGGCCTCGATATGGTCATGCGATGGCCTACGACGCGGAGCGGGCGCAGATAGTGTTGTTTGGGGGAATAGAATCATCCTCGAATCGCTTGAATGAAACCTGGGTGTGGGATGGCACCAACTGGACGCAAAGATATCCGCTGCAGAAACCGCCGGCCCGCTCCTATCACGCCATGGCCTATGATGCTGCGCGGGGACAGGTCGTGCTTTTTGGAGGGATGGATTCGTCCTCGAATCGCCTCAATGACACCTGGGTGTGGGATGGCACCAACTGGACGCAAAAGAATCCGTCGCAGAGTCCGCCGGCCCGCTGCTATCACACGTTGGCCTATGATGCGACTCGGACGCAGATGGTTCTGTTTGGCGGAGGCGGAATAGGCAGCGGCTGGTACGGAACCATGCTAAACGACACCTGGGTGTGGAACGGCAGCAACTGGACGCAAAGGTATCCGTTGCAGAGCCCCTCAGCCAGATGCATTCACGCAATGGCCAATTATGGGGTAAAGGGGCAGCTGCTTCTGTTCGGAGGCTATATCCAGGATGTGGGCGAACTGAATGATACCTGGGCGTGGGATGGTAATAACTGGGCCAAGGCGAATCCCGCACAGAGCCCAAGATTGCAGAGTCAACACGCCATGGCCTACGACACTACCCGAGCGCATGTGGTGCTGTTTGGGGAGGAGGGACATTGGATTTGGGGCGCTGGGTATTCATGCCCCACCCTGACGGTCACACCAGCGAGTTTGCCGGCCGGGATAGCAGGGAGCTCTTACAGCCAAACCATCTCCGCCACGGGCGGAACCGCACCTTACACTTATTCCATTACCTCCGGGATGATTCCAGCCGGATTGAATCTAACAGCCGCGGGAATTCTGTCCGGCACCCCCGCTGCAACTGGAACCTACAGCTTTACCGTAATGGCCGCAGGCTCAGGACAGTGCGCCGGAAGCCAGCAATACTCCCTGACGATTAACGCCGCCGTCGGCCCGCCAGGCAAGGCAGTTCCAGTATCTCCGTCCGGAACCATCAATATTTCATCCCCGGCCTACACCTGGAACGCAGTGGCGGATTCAACCTGGTATTACCTCTGGGTCGGCGACTCGTCCAGCAGCGAAAAAATCAAACAGTGGTTTACAGCAAACCAGGCAGGCTGCGCCTCGGGAACCGGCACCTGTTCGGTAGCGCCAGCCACCGCGTTAGCCAGAGGCAATGCGCAGTGGTGGGTCCAAACCTGGAATGAAGCTGGCTATGGACCCTGGAGCAATGGATTGAATTTCACCGTGGAGCCGGGAGGCATTCCCGGCAAGGCAACGCTCCTGTCTCCATCGGGAACCATCTCAACGGCTGCTCCAACCTACACCTGGAGTGCAGTGTCCTCGGCAACCTGGTACCAGCTGTGGGTCGATGACAGTACTGCTTCACCCAAAGTCCAGGCATGGTACAAAGCTGCCGACGCCGGCTGTGGATCGGGAGCCGGCACGTGTGCCGTCACGCCTGCAATTCAGGTGGCATCGGGATCGGCGCAATGGTGGATCCAGACCTGGAATGAATCCGGTTATGGCCCCTGGAGCAATGGCATGGCGTTTGTTGCGGGCGGCACGGCTTTGCCCGGCAAAGCAGCACTGATTTCGCCAACGGGGACGACCACAACAACAAAGCCGGTCTACACGTGGAGCGCAGTTGCCGGTTCAACCTGGTATTACCTCTGGGTCAATGATTCGGCTGCCAGCGGGAAAATCAAACAATGGTTCACGGCAAGCCAGGCCGGGTGTGCATCAGGGACCGGGACCTGTTCGGCAAATCCCGCTCAAGCGCTATCCCGGGGCTCCGGTCAATGGTGGATCCAGACCTGGAATGAGATCGGCTATGGGCCCTGGAGCGATGGCATGATCTTCACGGTGCCGTAGCCTGAAATGATTCGAATTTATATCGTTCCTCATCACGGAAAGCCGGCGTGCCGTGAGATCCTGCAGGCGAAAACGCGCCGCGACGCAAAGGGACTAGAGCGGATCCAGAGGATACCCGAGATCGCGCCAGGCGTCGAGACCGCCCGCGAGCGGCCGGACATCGGCTTTTCCTAGCCGGCGCAGCATCAGCGCTACACGAGCGCTGGTCGCCTCATTGGGTCAAGTGCAGTAGAGGATGAGCTCGCGATCTCCGGGAATCTCGTGAATCCGGCGCTCGAGTTCCGCCGGCGTGATGTGCAGCGCACCCGGCAATTTCACACTGTCGGCTTCCGATATCAGGTCGTGGCGCAGATCGATGATGTTGAGGCTTTCGCCCGCTTCCAGTCTCTGTTTCAGTTCCTCCGGTGTGATACGTGCGGTGCGCAAGTGCGCCAGAAATCGCCTGCGCTGGAGGAGTTTGAAAGCCAACCAGAACGCGATCGAGCCAAGCAGCAGAACGGTCATCCCGGCACCGAGACGAAATGCGTGCCTGGCGACGACCTCCAGCTGTTCGCTGAACAAAAATCCCAGGCCGGCGAATGCCCCGATCCAGAGCAACGATCCGATCGCATCCATGGCGATGAAGCGCAGGAGGGAAACCCGGAGCATCCCCGCCAGGGGAGGCGCAACAGTCCCCAGTCCGGGCACGAATTTGGCATAGATCAGAGACCAGACCCCATGCCGCTCGAATAGATTTTCAGTCCGGCGAACACAAGAATCGGGTTCCAACGAAATCCGGCACAGAAAGCGCAGCATGGAGCTTCCTTTTTGCCGGCCCAGCTCATACCAGATGAGATCCGCCATCACGGAAGCTCCCACTCCCGCAACAAGGGCGAGTCTGAATGAAACTTTCCCGTGGGCCGCCAGAGCACCGACAGCAAGGAGGTAGGGAGCCGCCGGGATGGGAATGCCGACCTGTTCCGCGAACACGATGCCGACCAGCACCGCGTAGCCATGATGGAGAACAAATTGAAGAACCGATTGCATAAGCTCCGATATTACCGGCTGAAAAGGAATCAGGTTGGAACCACCCCAATTCCACCACCGCTCCACCTGAGGTCGGACGCCGCCAGAATTCGAAATTTCCAGGAATTATTACCTCTTTAAGATGAAAAAACGACCCGAATTATTGAAGAGTCTGAATGTATATTCCCAAATGGCCCGAAATCATCGGAAAAAATGGTCCAATGAAATCGCTGCCATGAGGAGGAGTCCAAATGATCGACAAATTCGTCGGCCTTCTGCTGACTTCCACAGCGGTGGCAGCAGTTTTGTTCCTGGCAGGCATCTTTTTGAAATCCATCTACTCGATCGGGCCGACGCAGGTCGGTCTGGTGCGGAAGCGGTTCGGGAAAAGGCTGCCGGACGACAATCCCGTTGCATTCAACGGCGAAGCCGGTTATCAGGCACAACTGCTGATGCCCGGCCTCCGCTTCAAGTTTTATCTGCAGTATGCCGTGACCAAACACCCATGGGTGCAGGTGCCGGCCGGACAGATCGGAGTTGTCATAGCGCAGATCGGGGATCCACTGCCCATTGGAGCCAAGTCCGCAATTTATACTCCAAGCTTTGGAACCTTCACCGATTTACAGACATTCGTAAACGGTGTCGAGGCAAGGGACGGCGGCCCAATAATAAGGGGTCAAAAAGGAGTGCAGCGTCCCGTGCTTCCTCCGGGCACTCTGGCGCCCATACATCCCGTAGCTTTCCTGGTGATCACCAAGCCTCAGGTCTACGGTATCCTGATCTCGGAAGAACTTCGCCGCAGCGTCAAGGGCGACGCGCTCACGTATCAGGCATGGGGTCAGTTGCGTGAGGAACACCTGGATGTGACGAGGATTGAGCCAAAAGCCACCGAAGGCGGGCGGGTCATCGATATGGTAGGCGTGGTCACCACCCTGGAAGGCGATTCGCTTCCCGCCGGCGACATTGCCAGCCGTCTCGGAGGATTCGAAGATATCAAGGCCATTGAATTTGAATCCAAGGGTGGCGAAGCGACAGCAGTCCCGATCTCCAACTCCAAACTTATTGAAACGATCCTGGGCAGCAAGAATGATCAACATAACAGCTACCAGGATTTCCAGACCTTCCTGGACAAAGGCGGCAAGATCGGGTTGCAGCACGATCCACTGCTCTATGGCGCTTACAACCTGAACCCTTTCCTGATGAAGGTGGAACAAGTGCCGATGCTCGTTGTAGAGCAGGGACAGGTAGCGGTCATCAAATCGTATGTCGGCCTGCCGACGGAGGACACGTCCGGCGCCGAGTTCAAATTCGGCAGCCTGGTCAGACCCGGACATCGCGGCATCTGGGAAGAGCCGTTGAGGACCGGCAAGTATCCAATCAACCCCCGGATCTACCAGGCTGAAATTGTTCCCACGGCTATCCTCAAGCTGGATTGGTCCAAGGGAATCACTGGCGCACACAGGCTTGACGAGAGACTTGAACCGATTGTGGCCAAAAGCCGAGAAGGTTTCGTGTTTGCGATAGACCTCCAGGTCCTAATTCACGTTCCCGATACGAAAGCGCCGCGCGTCATTTCCATGGTCGGCAGCATGCTGAATCTGGTCAACGAGGTGCTGCAGGCAGCGGTGGGCAATCTTTTCAGGGACAAATTGGGCGGCATGCCGGCCGTGAAATTCATAGAGACCCGTCAGACCGTGCAGCAAGAGGCATTGGCGCACATTTCGAAACAGCTTTCCTTGTATGAAGTGGAAACCAAAGGTGTCTACATACAAGATGTCATTCTCCCTGAAGCGCTGGTTCAGGTTTTGACCCAGAGAGAAATTGCCAACCAGGAAGTGGAGACTTTTAAAAAGCAGAAAACCGCACAGGATCAACGCATCGAGACCGAAGCGGCCACGGGAAAAGCCGACATGCAAAAGAGCCTTGCGGCCTCGGAGGTCAGCGTATTAATCAAGAAGAACAATGCCGACGCCCGGGCGCAGGAAGCTCGCGGCGAAGCCGAGTTTACCAAGCAGACGGGGCTTGCCCAGGCTGACGTGATCCGAGCCCAGGGAGTAGCTAGGGCGGACGGCTTCAAAGCTCAAAACGAGGCCATTGGTTCCTCCGGCACGCTGCTCGTGAACGTCGCCACGGTGCTGGCCGAAAAGAATGTCAAGATTATGCCCGATATTCTCGTAGCAGGGGGTGGCAGCGCGATCGACGGCCTGGCAGCGACTCTGACCCAGACTTTTGCTGGCCGGAAAAACCTGTCATCCGATCTGAGTGATAAATAAAGAGGCTGCCGAAAACACTAGTGGTGATGAACTGTATCATTCAAAATCGGGAGTAGTGTGTGCAGAGATACTGGACCTGCTTGCCCTGCTCCCGAAGTCCTGATGGCAATCCGTTGGGCCATGCCGCCGGCCTCCGGCCGCGCTCCTCGAATATTATTCCCGGAAGTGCCGGAGGAGCGAGGCGCCAAAGAAAGGTTCAATGTTCTACCCCCGGCAGCCGTGAGTCACATCCTGACCTGATCAGGACGTCCGGTTTTCCGGGGATGGAGCCAAGCCTGAAAGCGCGCGCCCCACGAAAACGCTGATGACCGGCGTAAGAATGGTTCCGAAGATCAAGCCCTGGAGGCGCGTCATCATTGCTTTGCCAAACGGCAGCGTCGTTCCCTCCGGGATATTGAGAGAATCCCAATGAATGTAATAGGTCTTCAAGTCGCCTAAGTAGCTGATCAGGGTGGCAAGAAAGATCAGAATCTGACCGAAAAGCCCGATAGTAATGCCGATGAGCAAAGTGCCCTTCCAGTCAAAGCCCCCGACGCGCTTTGAGAGTGCGCCATAGTAGAGACAGCTGATGATGGTCATTCCGAGAACGGAAAACATTGCGTTCCCGCGCGGCGCGTAGGGAACTCCGGCTATTCCGAGACTGAAACGGGCCACAGCCCAGATTACCAGCAACAACATTGGCAAACGAACGAACCTGACGACTGAACCGAGCATGTTTCTCTCCTAAATCGTGAGCCGGCGTGCTTCGCTCGCAAACGGACCAGGCAAACGTTATATGGGATCGCAGATCAGGAATCCCGGTTTGCCTTGCATCATCTCCGATGAGGAATTTCTCATTGAAGCATCTACCGGATTTACTCAATATAATACCATCCAAGAGAGACACAGGTGATGCGCATCATGAGTCGACGGTTCTGCGGGTTTGTTTTTGCCATTATCGTTTAAGCATAATCTCTCAAGCTCGATTCCCGTGAATAACTTCCCTCCCTTCGCGTCCTGTTTATCGGGAACAGCAATACCTATTTCAGCAACCTGCCGGAGAGTTCCTGCCGCAGCTACGCGGCTTTTTGAGAATAGAAACTTGGACTAGCGCACGGCGGGAGTCATCCACCTGCGGCAAATACAGCAAAATCAATCAGACCGCCAAACCACAAAGGCCGCAAAGGTTTTATTTATATATCTTTGCGGTCTTCGCGCCTTCGTGTTTCAATCTCTCGAGCGTTCCAAGTTTCCAGAGAGCCTCGCAGTTGCACAAGAAATATTCCTTCATCAGCGACATAATCGCACGGGCACAGCCAAAACAGCGGAGCCTGCAAGTGCGATCCATCGACCTTCTTGTCAGTCGATACCCATCGTGGGACTTGAAGATGCACTATGTCTGTGCTTGAATTGAAATCAATCGGTCGGGACGGTGTAGGTCAGCTGGAAGAAAATTCAGAAAACTCGGGTTTCGAAGCAATTTCGAAAAGAATTTCTTCAGCCAAAGTTTCTTCATCCCAATTCCGGTGGAACAAGGACTGGTCGATGGAGAAAATCGGGAAGTACCTGATTCTGGAGAAGCTGGGCCAGGGTGGTATGGGGGTGGTGTATAAAGCGCTGGATCCCCTCATCGAGCGCGTGGTCGCGGTGAAGATGATCGTCTCGAACCTCACCGACGAGCCTGAGCTCAGAGCGCGGTTTTTTCGTGAAGGCCGCTCCGCAGGACAACTCAGCCACAAAAACATTGTGACTATTTTCGACCTGGGTGAGGAACGCGGGACTGCCTACCTGGCGATGGAGTATCTCGAAGGCGAAGACCTCCGGTCACTGATGCGCACAGGTAGCATCACCCTGGAAGAGAAGCTGCGGATTGTCAGGGAGATCTGCGAGGGGCTTTCTCATGCACACGAAAATAAGGTCATCCATAGAGACATCAAGCCAGCCAACATCTTTCTCACGAAATCGGGCCAGGTAAAAATTCTCGATTTTGGCCTGGCCCGGACCATGCAGTCGGACCTGACCAATACCGGCCAGGCTCTCGGCTCGCCAAACTACATGTCTCCCGAACAGGTGCGCGGAGAAGATCTCGACCACCGGACCGATATCTTCTCTGTGGGGGTTCTTTTTTATGAACTGCTCACGCTCCGAAAGGCCTTCCAGGGCGATTCCTTCACCTCCACCATTTTCAAAATCCTCCAGAACGATCCTGAGCCCATTGAGAATTTCAATTCCGAGATCCCCCCGGAAATCTGCGCGATAGTCTTCAGGGCCTTGGCGAAAAAGCCGGAAGACCGCTATTCCACTCTGGATGAAATGCGGCGGGATCTCGATCGGGTGACGGGTTTGAGTACCGGTGACACCGCAATGGTCGCCGGCAATACTGCATGGGTCGAGAATGCCGGTCGCAGAATCACGCCCGCAATCAGCCGACCAGGGCAGCCCAAGCGGGGGACCGTTATCATCCGTTTCGAGAGAGGCCCAGACGGAGATCAGTTCCGGCAGGCGGGGAAATTCAAAGACGTTTCCTAGGCGGGGAAGCGCCGGAGCGGTCCGGCAATCGTCCGTCGGCGCGACAGCCAGCCGGCGGGAGGACAAAACCGAACTCGACATTCCAACTGCGCCGGATAATCTGGCGATTCCCAAGCATCCGCCAAATCGAGTTCGAAATGTCGCTGCCGCAGTCGTGGTTTGCTTGGTATTAACGGCTTTTATCTGGGTGCTTGCGCACCGGGCAATCCGAACCGGCAGCCCAGCTCCAGAGCGATCCCCAGATTGTCAAACCCAAGGAACCGGTCCAGGCAAAGTCTACCCCGGCCCCCGTGCCGGAGGTTGCCTCGCCGCCGCAGAATACGGGAGTGAAAGCCGATATGCCGGCGGTTCAGGAGAAAGCTCGCATCGGCAGCGATCCGATAGAAGCCGGCAAACACAGCGCAAAATCGCTGCTTGCCAAGGGCGACTACAATAGAGCAGGCGCGGCCTTGAGGGAGGTGCTCGCTGCCGCGCCGGCGGATAAGGAAGCGTTGAGGCTTGCTTCCCAGGTCAATGAAATCCTGCGCAATGACGCCGCGAAAGCGATTTCGAGCCTTAAAGAGGAGAGGTCCAGAGCGGAGAATTCCAGAAGCCCTGATTTTGCGCCCCAGACATTCACGGCGGCAACGGCGGTCAATGCCGATGCTATCCGGTCGTTTTCAGAAGGCAAGTACGAGGAAGCTGCCGCCAGGGCAAGCGAGGCCGGGGAACTCTATGCCCGGGCCGAGACGGAGGCGCGGGCCGAAAGCACTGTTCGCGCTGAAATGGCGAAAAAAAACGAGGCGGAGCGCGCGCTGGCGCAACTGCGCGCCCGGAGCGAAGCGGCGCGCCAGAATTATGACCGGGAGCGCGAATTGACCTTGCAGTCAGGGGCAAAGGATGCGGTGCCGGATCGGTTCGGAGAAGCTGAAAAAACGGCCAATGCCGCCAAAATCAAGATCAATAACGGGGACTTTGACGGCGCAGCCCATGACTATGAATCGGCTGCCAGCGCCATGCGGCAGGCGAGAACCCTGACACTTGAATCCGCGCGAAAAGAGGCTGTTAAACCCCCTGAGGCTTCCAAGCCAGCCTCTGCCGGCGCACCATCCGGCATCCCCGCGGCAAGTGATTCCGTCGAGAGCGCCCAGAAAGCCATAAACAACGTGCCTGAACAATACAAAGAAGCTATGGAGGGCAAAAACCTCAGCCTGCTAAAGAAAATCTGGCCGACCCTGACCAACCAGCAGGAGTCGGCCTATAAAAATCAATGGGCCTATACCCGATCTCTTCGCATCCAACTGCAAAAATCCAAAATAGAGCGGCTACAAGGGGAATCGGCGACCCTGACCGTTTATCTGCGCTATGAGCAAAATACAGATGATGGTTCAAACCGAAAGTGGAATCAAAAAGCGACTTTCGATCTGACCAGGAAAGGGCAGGATTGGTTCATCGAGAAAGCGGGATTTGAGGCGGTTCGATGAGCCTTCGGAAAATCGCGAAACCGGATATGGCGGAGAAAAGGGATGACCATGGTCAGATATTTTTCGATTGTGCTTCTGTTGTTTGCCTGGGCGGGATCACCCGCTGCGTTTGCGCAGAAAAAGGAAAAGCTGGCGCTGCTCATCGGTAATATCTATGGGCCGAACGGGCTTGTGGTGGACAGCCAGGTCCTGGCCGTGGACGGGCTTCCGCACAACGCCCATTTCAATGACGATTTTCAGCAGCAATTCCGGGAATTCAACACCGCATTAGCCGGACAGCTTACCACCCTGCCGCTGCCATCGCCTGCCGCCGGTTTTACCTACACACTGGATACGTCCACGGGGCTTCTGAAACGATCGACCCAGAGTTTTGGCCCTATTCTTTCCGAACGGGCCGAAACCATTGGCAAGAACAAGTTCTCATTCGGACTCAATTACCAGCATTTCAATTTCAATTCCCTCGAGGGGATGAGTCTGACCAATTTTGCGACGACCTACCGCCACGAAGACTATGTGCTTGGAGGGGGTCGCACAGATCTGGTAACCGCTGACAATTCGCTCGATGTCTCGATCAACGAAGTCATCGCGTATCTCAGTTACGGCCTTACCGACAGGATCGATCTGTCGCTGGCAGTTCCGCTGGTGCGCACAAGTCTGAGCATGTCCTCCAATGCCACGATTGTCCGCATTGGCACAACCGATCCCAAGATTCACTATTTCACCGATCCGGGGGTTCCGGGAGGATATGGCATTCACAAGGGGTACTTTTCTTCCGGAAGTGCAAGCGGCTTAGGGGACATCATCGTCAGGGTGAAAGGGCGCGCCGTTCGTCGTGAAAATATGGGAATCGCCTTCGCATTGGATATGCGGGCGCCCACAGGAGATGAGATGGACCTGCTGGGATCGGGAGCCTTTGGAGTCAAGCCGAGTATGTCTATGTCGTATCTCTATAAGCGAATATCGCCGCACCTTAACTTGGGATACCAGTGGAACGGGAAAAGCCTGCTCGCCGGCGACCTCCAGGCGCAAAAGGTTTCTCTGCCGAACTCCCTGACCTGCGCCGCCGGGGTCGACGCCGGGATCAACTCCAAGCTGACGCTGGTGTTCGACTTCCTGGGCCAGAGAGTCCTCGATTCTCCCCGGCTGGGACAAAGTAGTTTCGTCGGATCCGACGGCAAGACCTATCCTGATTTTCAATCCAGAACGGGCTCATTCAGCGTAAACAGCGGGTCGGCGGGATTGAAATTGAATGCTGCGGGAAAGTTGCTCGTTAATTTCAACCTGCTGTTTAGGCTCAATAAAGCCGGACTTCACGACAAAGTCAGCCCGCTGATCGGGATTGAATATAGCTTTTAACGCTGGCTGCCGAAGCGCGCCGATGCGGCATTGGGGGGCGCGAAGGATGGCCGGCAATATGCAGGAGCCGAACAGATGGCAGATGCCATGGATACCTTGATTGAAGAACACCGAGTGATCGACCAACTGCTTTCTGCATTGGAAACATTTACCGATCGCCTGGGAGAGGAACCCGACCGCGATCGGGCAACAGTCCGGGATTTCGCGGGCTTTTTTTCTTACTTCGTCGATACCTGCCACCACGGCAAGGAAGAAAATTACCTGTTTCCACGCATGAATGCCTATGGCTTTTCCAGGCAGGGCGGGCCGGTATCGGCCATGCTGTCGGAACAAGGGGAAGGCCGCGATCACCTGAGCGCCTTGATAGCCATCGGTGAAGGTTCCGGGACCCTAACCTCGCAGGAGCAATCGCTGGTCCGCGGCCATGCCCTGGGCTATATCCTGCGGATACAATTGCACATGAAACGAGAGGATGAAATCCTCTTTCCGGTGGCCCGGCATTCTTTGCCGGCTTTCGTTTTGGAGGAGCTTGCAACGGATTTTGATAATTTCAGCCAAAACATCCTGCCGCACTCCACTCACGACGCGGTACTCCGGACCGCAAAAAACCTGACCGTAAAATATCCGCCCAAGCCGAAGGGCCGCCTCCCCTTCCCTTCGTGATTCAAAGACTGCCGGCGACAAGCCCGGATGGACCGGTTGCATGCCATTCAGCTCGTACCTTCATCGCTCTGTCACGCCTGGCTGTCTATTTCCAATCCGGCGATGGGAACAGGGTGGGACCGGCCCTTGACCAGCGTTTCACCCAGGTCGTGGAATTGAAATCCGCCGGAGGCCCATTTGGCCATTTCGCGATTCAAGATGACGGAATAGCCCATGGTTTTGGAAAGCGGTTCGAGGCGGAAAGCCACGTTGACGCTGTCTCCAACAGCCGTAAAGGACTGATGCTCGGCTGTGCCGACATTGCAAACCGTGGCCACGCCCATGTTCACTCCGATGCCAATGTTAAAGGTGTGTCCGGGAAATTTTTCCGTACAAGTAATCGAGAAGGTCCGTGATCTCAGGATCAAGGCTCGCGCCGCTGCCAAAGCACGGTTGACCTCCGGCGCGGGATCGGATTTGTCGGCGGCAATCCAGTATGCCATGACCGCGTCGCCGATGAATTTGTCGACCGTCCCGCCATTCTCATCGATGAGTGCTGTTGCCTGGCGGAACCATTCATGGATCAAGGGTGAAAATTCCTGGCTCGGCAGCGCCTCACTCATGGAAGTGTAGTTGCGGACGTCCGCTACCAGGACGATCACCATCTCATTCCGAACTTCCAGTTTGGTGCCTGAACTGGTGGTGATGTACGGATTTGTCGCTTCGGCCGAGATGAGTTCAAACCGCATTTTCACACCGCCTATCTGGATCTCATCTCCGTTCTGAAGATCCCGCGGAGCCGTCATGCGCCGGCCGTTTAGCCATGTCCCGTTTGCGCTTCCGATATCGCTGAGACGATACCGCTCGCGGCCCAGGTGCCTTATTTCGGCGTGATTGCGCGATGCTTTTTGATCGTCCAGGACCAGTTTGTTGGTGGCTGAACGTCCGATCGTGAGGTGATCGCCTATTTCTATACCTTGCGCCTGCTGCTTATCCGAAGTAACAACAAGTCTGGCCATTTTTCCTGCTATTGATTGGTTGAGTTGTGCCCGATGGTTCAGCGATATCTGTTATCCTTGGCGGTTTTCCATTCCAAATTTCCGCCGCTATTCCCGGATCCCCAACCGGACCATCAGGGAAATCTGCATGGGTATATCGCATACAAGTCTAAAGCCATCCAGCCATGACGGCCGGATCCTGATTGAGTTACCAGGCCAGGCATCCATGAATTATCCGATTCGAATATGCCGGAATCTGTGATGTCTCAAACTCACGCATGAGAGGCGCTACCCCTTATGATACACTATCTTGAAATTTGATTTCACTATTAGATAGTAATTTATTCAATGCCGGAGTAGAATGGCCTAGGAAGATTTGCTCGGGTTAAATACCGCCTTTGAAAACAGATCGGCTCTGAATCCAGGTTATAGGCACCCGCTACGGCAGGGCTTTTTGCCCGAAGTTGTCGTTTGTGACAGCGTTTGTCAAGGAGTTGCTAGGGCCGCGTGGACATCAACCTGCCTGATGGACCAGCCGGCCGTTTTGAATCAATCCAAACGAAGGGTGGGCTCGATGAAAAGGCTTTTACTGGTTTGGACCCTTTTCCCTTTTCTTCCTCTAATTCGGTCAGGCGCAGCCCAGGAACCGCCGCCAGACTCTGATCGAGCGATCATCCGTCAACTCCTTGAGCGGGTACAGCAACTCGAAACAGAAGTGAGAGAACTGAAGGCGCGGCAGACGTCGCGCGGATTGCAGGAACCCGAAGCCGCACCGAAGCCTGCCGCCGTTCCGCCGCAGGCTTCCATGGCGCCAGCCCCTATGCCAGGCGCGTCGCCGGTGATGGACATGCCCGATGCGTCCGCCCCCGGTGCTCCTCGTATGCAATTCCGAGGCTTTTCCGATGTTTCCTATCACGCGAGCGATTTGAAAGGCGACAAAAGCGCCTTTGCCTTGGGGCAGTTCAATCTGTTCATCACATCGAAAATTTCGGAGCGGATGAGCGTGCTGGCGGAGGCCGTGGTCGAAGCCGACGACCGCAACGCGTTCGGGTACGAACTCGAACGGCTCCAGCTGCAGTATTCGGCAAGCGATTATCTCAATGCCAGCTTCGGCCGTTACCACACCGCCATTGGCTGGTACAACACGGCCTATCATCACAGCACATGGATGCAGACCGCGGTGGGGCGTCCCTTCCTGTTCGAATTTGAAGACAAGGGAGGAATTCTGCCGGTTCACAATGTGGGGGTTTCGGTCAACGGCCGGGTTCCATCGGGAAGCCTGGGATTGCGCTATATTGCCGAAATCGGCAATGGGCGCGCCTCGCGATCCCCGCTGGCTGAACCGGTTCAAAACGTCCATGATGAAAACAATGGCAAGGCCTTCAATCTGGCGCTCCTGGCGCGGCCGGATTCGATGCCGGGATTCCAGGCCGGTTTTTCTTATTATCGCGACAATCTGACCCCTTATGGAATGCCGAAAATCGGCCAGACCCTTATGGCGGTGCACGCGATCTATCAGGGCCCGGTTTGGGAGTGGCTTAATGAAGCGGTACTGGTTCGAAACGACACCCACTCGGAAGTGGGCACGACAAATACTCCGGCATTCTACTCACAGGTTTCACGCAAATTTGGCCTTTTCCGGCCCTACTTCCGGTACCAGTACATGAATGTCCCGGATCGCGATCCGATCAACTCCGATGTCAGGCTCCGCTATGGCCCCTCGATCGGCATGCGATTGGACCTCGGTGATTTTGCCGCGTTCAAGATCCAATACGACCGCACCGACGGACGCAACGGTAGCGGGTTTAACAGCATCATCACACAACTTTCGTTCGCGTTTTAATGTCAGCCGCCACCGCCGCAGCATCCGGGCTTCGCAACGCCCCTGCCGGCGCGGCCAGCGGCGCATTCTTGAATAGTGATGGTTCGATGTTTTTCCGCGAAGAAGGACTCAGACAGGTTCGAAAGCACCAGGAGTCAAAATCCATGTACCTGATCCGTCGCACGGGAGTCCTCCTGATACTCCTCATGCTCTGTGGCCCGATATTCCTTTCCGGTGAAACGAAGGGGGCTGACGTAGCAGTGATCGTCCGGCCGGACGTGCCGGCGGATGATTTGAGCCTGGTCGAAATCCGCAAGCTGCTGCTTGGCGAGCGCCAGTTTTGGACGCCCGGATTGCGGGTCACGCTATTGATCAGAGCCCCCGCAACCCGGGAACGCGAGGTTATCCTCAAAACCGTATACCGCATGACGGAAGCCGATTTCCGGCGCTATTGGATGGAGAAGGTGTTTCGTGCCGAAGCCCAAAGCGGGCCCAAAATTGTCTATTCGACCGAGGCGGCTTCCGAGCTGGTCGGGGCTATTCCCGGAGCCGTCGCTTTCGTTGATGCCTCCCAGGTCCCCAAGGGGCTCAAGGTGTTGAAAATCGACGGTCATCTGCCGGGCGAAAAGGGCTATCCACTGCATTAAACGGGGGAAGACATGACCATCCGCAGGCGACTGACCCTTTCCATTTTTGTGGTTCTGGTGTTGTGCGGACTGAATCTGGTGGTCTTTTTCTGGAGCAGTCAGAGAAGGCAGATAACCGTTGAGGATCTGAGACAAGCCAGTTCACGGCAGTTGCTGATTTCATCCATCCGCGGTGATTTGAATGATATTCAGAACCTGGTAAATCAGCTGAGCCAGTTGACCGAACCGGGTCAGAGCGGCGACACGCAGGCATTCGAAGCACGGCTGAACCACATCCAAGGCAATATTGACAGACTTCTGTCTTTATCCCAGCCGCAGTCGCGGCAGGCCATTGAATCCCTTGCCAAGGTTTTCTCGGCACTCAGCAACTCCTGGATCAACTTTTATCGGGGCATGAGCGTGCGGCCGTCGGCCGCCATCGCGGAGCTGGTCTTGCACGCGGAACCGCTCAGCCGGAAGGTCATGCTGGAGATTTTGCCGCAACTCCAGCGCGAGGAGTTGGGTCTCGTCGAATCCGCCAGCAACAATTTTTATAATGTGGCCCACCTCACAACGAAGATCACCATCGTGATTTTTGTGTTGTCTGCCCTGGTAGCTGTTCTCGTCGCATTTTTCCTATCGCGACATTTGTCGAGAGGGCTGCGCCAGCTTCACGAAGGAGCCGCGCTGATCGGCGGCGGCGACTATTCCAGAACCATCGTCATCAACAGCAAAGATGAGCTCGGCGATCTTGCCCGCGCCTTCAACCGGATGAGCGAAGGCCTGCGCACGGCCCACGCTCAATTGACCAGCGCCAATCATCAGCTCGAGCAGCGCCACGAGGAACTCCGGCTCGCGCGCGATGCCGCGGACAATGCCAACAAGGCCAAAAGCAGTTTCCTGGCGAATATGAGCCACGAATTGCGAACGCCTATGAATGCCATAATCGGCTACAGCGAAATGCTCCTGGAAGAGGCCCAGGATCTCAATCAGGAGGGATTTCTTTCGGATCTGAGGAAAATCAACGGGGCCGGCCACCATCTCCTCTCACTCATCAATGACATTCTCGACATATCGAAAATCGAGGCCGGCAAGATGGATCTTTACCTGGAATCATTCGAAGTCCGGTCCCTGGTCCAGGAAGTGACGGCCACCATCAAGCCTTTGGTTGAGAAGAACTCGAACAGCCTGAGTGTTCATTGTGCTTCCGATGCAGGAGTCATGAATGCCGATCTGATCAAGGTCCGGCAATCGCTCTTCAACCTCCTAAGCAATGCCGGCAAGTTTACCCGGAACGGGACCATTTCTCTGGACGTCAAACGCCTGAAGCTTGCCACGGGCGACATGATTGAATTTCAGGTCCGGGATTCGGGAATAGGAATGACGAACGAGCAATTGGAAAGGCTCTTTCAGCCATTCACACAAGCCGACTCCTCCACGACCCGACAGTTCGGCGGCACGGGGCTTGGATTAAGCATCACTAAAAGGTTTTGCGAAATGATGGGGGGAAGTGTTTCGGTTTCGAGCGAGGTGGGCCATGGGACAACCTTTATCGTCGCGATACCGGCGCAGGCAGAATTAAGGAAAACCAATTCCGATCATGAGGCTGAAGTCAAGCTTTGGCCCGCCGCCGAGGGCGCGCCGCTTCTGCTCGTGATCGATGATGATCCCAGCGCGCGCGACTTGATGCAGCGCTTTCTCGGGAAGGAAGGCTATCGAATCGCCTGTGCGGCGGACGGGGAAGAGGGACTGCGCCTTGCACGGGAGCTGCATCCCGACTTGATTACTCTCGATGTCATGATGCCGCGCGTCGACGGGTGGACCGTGCTCGCGGAGCTCAAGTCGGATCCGGAACTGTCCGTCATACCGGTGGTGATGCTGACGATCGCCGACGACAAGAAGAACCTATGTTTGACCCTTGGTGCATCGGAATATGTCACCAAACCCATCGATCCGGTTCGCCTGATCCCGATCCTGGGCAAGTATCGCCGGCACTCGGGCACCACAGTGCTGTTGGTGGAAGATGATCCGTCGATACGCAAGACCTTGCGCCGTGCCCTCGAAAAAGAGGGATTCCATGTCGCAGAGGCCGTCCACGGCCGTGCCGCGCTTGAATTCCTGTCTCGCGAAAAAACGGATGTAATACTGCTCGATTTGATGATGCCGGAGATGGACGGGTTTGAATTTGTCGAACAATTGAGGCACAGACCGGAGTTTCAGCCGATCCCCATTGTGGTCATAACCGCCAAGGATGTAACCCGGGAAGACCGTCTACGTCTGAATGGTTTCGTGCGCCAATTTCTTCAAAAACGCCCCGGCAATCCCGAGGAGCTGCTAGCCGAAGTGCGCCACCTGTTGGCCGGGTGCGCAATGGATCGGATTTAGGAGGAGGAGGGAGTACATGGCGAAAATACTGCTGGTCGAGGACAATGAGATGAATCGCGACATGCTGTCGCGCCGGCTGATGAAAAAGGGATACAGTGTCGTTATTGCCGTCGACGGACAGTCCGGCCTGGATCTGGGCTACTCGGAAACCCCTGATATAATCCTGATGGACATGAGCCTGCCCATCCTCGACGGGTGGGAGGCTACCCGCCGGCTGAAATCATCCCCCGAAACCCGATCGATTCCAATCATCGCACTGACGGCCCATGCCATGTCGTCAGATCGAACGAAAGCGATCGAAGCGGGCTGTGACGACTATGACACCAAGCCGGTCGATCTCCCGCGCCTGCTGGGAAAGATTGAGACCCTGCTCCATAAGGCATCTAGTTCATGAATAAAGAGCCTGAAAAAAGCAATCCGGGGGCCGAGGGAGCGCGCGTCCGGCGCGCCCTGCTGGCCCATATGCGCCATGAACTCCGCACGCCGCTCAATGCGATACTCGGCTACAGCGAAATGTTGCTCGAAGATGCGGGCGGCGATGGCTGGGGCACAGTCAGGTCGGATCTCGAGAAGGTTCATGAAGCCGGAACGCAACTTATTGCCATCGTTAACACCATCCTTGACCCGGCGAAAATCGAAGCCGGCATGATCAATCTCGAGGCTGCGGGCGATTTGATCCGGCACCAGTTGCGCACGCCGCTCGATGCCGTTATCGGCTATAGCGAGATGCTCATCGATGAGGCCGAATCGGCGGGACTGAGAGAATGCGCGGCCGACCTACAGCACATCCGGGCTGCCGGATTGAAACTGCTGGCCCTGATCGATGACATTATCCACTTTGCCGGAATCGAGACCTGGGCGGATGGATCAACGCCTCAGGTGGCAGCGGCATCCACCATGATCCAGAGCATTTTCACCCCCCCGCATTCCTCGCGACTCGAACAATCGACCGTTACCGAAATGGAACGGGGCTCACTCCTGGTGGTCGATGATAACGAAATCAATCGCGACATTCTCTCGCGCTATCTGGAGCGCCGGGGGCATAGGGTCTCGACGGCAGCCAGCGGTCACGAAGCCTTGGATATCCTGTCCGGCCGAACTTACGATCTGATCCTGCTCGACATCATGATGCCTGGGCTGAACGGATTCGAAGTCCTCCAACAAATGAAATCCAGCCGGGAATTGAGCGGAATACCGGTAATCTTCATCAGCGCCCTGGATGACGCGCTCGGAAAAGTCCAGGCCTTCAGGACTGGAGGGGTGGATTATGTGACCAAGCCCTTCCAGGCCGATGAAGTCATCGCACGAGTGGAAAACCAGCTGAAGATCTCGCGACTGCAGAAGGATCTGGCCCGGCAAAACGAGGAGCTGATTCGGAAAAATAACGAACTGGTTCAAGCGCATAGGCGGACTGCGCTGGTCTTTTCGGCTTTGGCCGAATCGTTGCCGGGGTCCACCCTGGATGAAAAATACCTTTTGGGGGAAATGATCGGCACCGGAGGATTTGGCGCCGTTTACCGTGGCACCCACCTGGGATTGGACCTGCCCGTAGCTGTCAAGGTTTTCCGACCTGTCGCCGGTAACGATACTCCGGATGCATTGGAGCGGTTTCGCCGTGAGGGAATCTCGGCCAGCCGGGTCAAACACCCCAATGCCGTCGAAATCCTGGACAACGGAATTTCTTCCAACGGAATCGCCTACCTGGTCATGGAACTTTTACATGGGAGGACTCTGGGACAAGAAATGCTTGAGAAGCAGGTCCTTTCTCCCCGACGCACCGTCCGGATTATCATCCCCGCGTGCCTTGCGCTGGCCGCCATTCACGAGGCTGACATCGTTCACCGGGATATCAAGCCTGAGAACATTTACCTTCACTCCACCCCTAAGGGAGAGGTGGTCAAGCTGCTCGATTTCGGCATTTCGAAGATGCTTGGAACAGAATCCGACCAGACCTTCGATAACACCACCAGGACCGGAAATGTGCTGGGCACCCCGGCCTACATGGCGCCGGAACGATTTGAAAACAAGCCTTACGACGGCCGGGCGGATGTGTACAGCCTTGGCACCATATGTTACCGCATGCTTAGCGGCTTCCCACCCTTCCGCTCGGAGCGCGAGGATTTTTATGCGTTGGCCATCATGCATCTCCAGGCGCAGCCGCCCTCCTTGCGACAATACTTTCCTGAGATTCCGGCGCGACTCGACAACCTGATACTCAGAACACTGGCCAAATCGCCCGTAGAGCGGCCGACGGCAGCGGAGCTGGCTGCACAATTGAGCGAACTCGAGCCTTTGCTGGAAGCCTGATTCAGATCCGGCTTTCTGGACCCCGAAGCCGAAAGTGAGTGAGAATTCGGCTCAAGAATCCATCTCATCCGCACAGGTCAAGCGGAGTGAGCATTTCTGTATGAGCATTTCATCATCATCTATATCAATAGTTTACGTATATTATAAATTTGACATTATATTTCATAATAGCTTGACAGGGTTATCGATTGAGCGCATTCTGACTATTGCCGTGGATGTCTGGATTCCAATGCCCCGAACTGACAGCGTCGGCAAGAACGCACCGCCAGGGGCATCATGATCCTGTTATCTGCGAAACGGGGAACCTTCTGGTTGGCAGAAGTGATTAGCCCCCTGTCAGTCCATTAGAGAGAAAGCAGGGAATATGAGAATCAGGATTGTCTCGAGTGTTTTGGCGGCATGCCTTCTAGTCGTTTTGTCGGTCGGATTCGCAGGTTCAGCCACCACCGCCAGTTTTCGTGTAACGGTTCCTTTTGCATTCAGGGCTGGCAACGCCTCATTCCATGAGGGCAGCTACACGATTTCCGAATCCCCGATGCAGGGCTGTCTGCTCATTCGCAACAACCAGGACGGGCGGTCGAGTTTCGTCGTCACCTACCCGGGGAAATCCACGCATAATGCTGGGAACGCAGGGCTTGTTTTCCATCGTTACGCCGATCAATATTTCCTTTCGCAAGTGACGAATGGGATCGATCAGGATTCGCGCCGGCTTCCGGTATCTCAGCTCGAGAAGGATTTTGTGGGTACCGCTCGTGCCGCCGCGCAAAACGCCGCGCAGCCCGATGTATTCATTATGGCCTCCAGATAGATGGTTCGTTGACCGCGATCAGGTCAGTGCAGGTGGCTGCCGCAATTTGAGACGAACAAGCAAGAAATGCTTGTCCAGATCAGCTCCTGTGCCACAAATCTGCATCATTCAGGTCCGGGATTCTGTCCCGGACCTGATCTTTGCATCAAAGGTGTCAGGCTGGAATTACCCCACTTCCCACTCCCGCTCCTTCCTTAGTTTACCGCTATTTATTTCATGCAGTTCTGGCCAAAGAGGCTTTATTGCAGCATAATCTCTGCGCCTGTGACTTGTTTTTTGCACGAAACCATTCATCATTACAGCTTCACAACCCGACCGAAGTGCCGGCAAGGGTAGGGGACCCTCCGGCGCCCGGAAGTTTTTCCCGAAAAAGGAGAGAAATGGATACACCGCTTCGCCACTTTCTGGAGATCCCGTACGAACAGCTCGAAGAAATGAACCTTGCGGCCAAGGCCGAACGCGTTGCCGGCGAGGATCCCGGCAAGATCCGCGAGGCCCGCACCAGGTATCTCACCGACGAGAAACGCATCAAGGCGGTAACGGTCTGCTTTACAGATCTGGAAGGCCGTTTCCATATGCTGGACTACGACAAGAAATTCCTTTTGAAATCGGCCGACAACCTGACTTTCGACGGCTCCTCGATCCGAGGCTTCTCGCGCCAGGCCGAATCGGATCTCCGCCTGACGATCGACTGGCCGGCTTTTTACCACCTTCCGGCCGATGTATTCGGTCCCGGGAAAGTGCTGGTTTTCGGTGACGTCTGCGATCAGGACGGCACCCCGTATATGGCGGACCTGCGCGCGCGCCTCAAGGCTTTCGCAGCCGACCTGCGCAAAAACGACATGGTGGCTCTCGTCGCCAACGAAATCGAGGGTTTCATTTTCAAAGGACGCGATGCGGAAAGGCGCTACTTCGAGACCGGCCAGTTTGAGTATGTTTCCACCGGCGGATACTACCACTCGCTGCCGGGAGACACGCTGCGCAGGTTCATCGACGCTTCCGCCGAGGTGCAGCGCGCACTTGGCTTCGGGAACGAGAAGGACCACCCCGAGGTCGCTCCGTCACAGTTCGAAATGAACTACACCTACGCCGAAGCAACCGTGGCCGCCGACCAGGTTCAGCTGTACAAGCTGATTGCCCGCCAGGTTGCGGCGCAGATGGACCTGACCGCCTCCTTCCTGCCCAAACCGGTCGCAAACGTCAACGGCAACGGCTGCCATACCAACATGTCGATCGCCAAGGCTGGCAAGAACATTTTCTACGACAATAAAGGGCAGGACGGACTGTCCGACTTTGCCTGGAAGTTTCTCGACCGCATCCTGGCGAACGCAAACGACCTCTGCCTGATATTGAATTCGAGTGTGAACTCCTATCGCCGGCTGGACCCGCATTTCGAGGCTCCAAACCAGATCAAGGTTTCGCCCTCCGATCGCGGCTCGATGATCCGCATTCCGATCGGCAACGAGCGGACGGCCCGCATCGAGGTGCGATCCATCGCGCCCGACGCCAATCCCTACATGGCGATCTACTCCCTATTCAGGACCGGACTCGAGGGACCGGCTCTCAAAGTAAGCAACGGCAAGCAGCAGGAAATCCGCTACCTGCCCGACAACATCTACGATGCGATCAATCTGTTCAAGGACAGCAAGTTCGCTCAGGAGCTGCTCGGCGCGCAGGTGCACGAAAAGTATGCCGAACTGAAGCTCGCCTCCGCGGAACGATGCGCCAAGGCGCTTGGCGCCCGCGTAAAGCGAAGCGAGATCCAGTTCCACCACGAGGTGACGAACCAATACCTGTGGGGCCAATTCTAAAAGCCGGATTGCACAATCTCGCCGGATCGCCCCGGGTCCGAACATTCCCCGGGGCGATCCGAAGTCGCATCGGAACATCCATAAATTCGATCCTGGTTGAACCGAGCATCGAGGCGGTCGATATGAACCAACCTCCAGTCTCCACGCGGCGCACTTTCCTCAAGACCGTCACCGCCGCCGGCGTCGCGGCTCCCTTTGTTACACGCGGACTGATGGCCGCTTCTCCGAACAGCATGCTGCGGCACGTCAGCTTCGGCACCGGCGGAATGGCAGCGGCTGACCTTGGTGCGATCACCTCGAGCCAATTCGTCAAACTGGTCGCCGTTGCGGATGTGGATCTCAATCGGACCGCGGCTATCAAGAATCGGTTTCCCGACATCAAGGTCTATCAGGACTGGCGCGAGTTGCTGGACAGGGAACATAAGAACTTCGATTCGGCGAATGTCTCCACTCCCGACCACATGCACGCCGCTATCGCGATGAGCGCGATGCAGCTTGGGAAGCATGTCTATGGCCAAAAACCGCTCGCGCACGACCTCTTCGAGGTCCGCCGGCTGACCGAGATGGCGGCCCGGAAGAAGCTGGTCACCCAGATGGGCATCCAGATTCACTCGTCGGTCGAATACCGGCTTGCGGTGAAGCTGGTCCAGGACGGCGTCATCGGGAAGATCAAGGAGGTCCACACCTGGAGCAACAAAAAATGGGGTGATACCGAGCCGCTGCCAAACCGAACAGATCCAGTCCCCGATGGCTTCAATTGGGATCTCTGGCTCGGCGTCTGTGCCACGCGGCCGTTCATCGGCGACCACTATTATCATCCGGGCAACTGGCGAAAGCGCCTCGACTTCGGCTGCGGCACTTTCGGCGATATGGGCTGTCACATCTACGACCCGGTATTCAAGGCGCTCGACCTCACCGCGCCGGTCTCGGTGCGCAGCGAAGGCGCCAGTCCAAATCAGTGGAACTGGGCTACCGACGCCCTCATCCATTATATCTTCCCAGGCACGAAATTCACCGACGGCAAGACTGTGCAAGTCACCTGGTACGACGGGGACCGACGCCCCGGCGAAGACGTGCGGGCCTTGCTCGAGGAAGACCCGCTGCCGGATCAGGGTTCCATCCTGGTCGGAACAAAAGGCGTGATGGTGATTCCCCATATCTCCAAGCCCAGACTTCACCCCAAGGCTCAGTTCAAGGACTTCCAATTTCCCGAGGTGACCGGCGAAAATCACTGGCTGCAGTGGGTGGAAGCGTGCCGCGGCAACGGAAGAGCGGCAGCCGGCTTTTCCTACTCCGGGCCCCTCACTGAAGCCGTGCTCCTGGGAGGAGTCGCAACCCATTTCCCCCAGACAACGCTCGAATGGAACGCCAGGAAGCTGAAATTTACCAACGTGAAGGAAGCGAACCACCTCGTACGCCGCACCTATCGCAAAGGCTGGTCCGTAAAGAAGCTCTCGTAATGAGAGTGCCTGGTTCAAATGCCCTGAGATCCCTTTATTGGGATCTTCTGCTGTTTCCCTGCTCTGGAACTTAGATTCACATGAACCTGGCACCAATTTAAAATCAGGGCACATGCACGCAGCCGGCGCCGAGATCACCATTCATGTTGCCGCTGATGGTCAGAGCGGTGATTTTGACATGAGAGATCCCCGGTGATCCTAATCCCTGGTGGTGATATTCTGGATCCAATAGGAAAAGCGGAATTGCCGTCTTTCACCCGGCCTGATTTCAAGGCCTGAAACACGGAGGCTGCAAGAGGCGATGCACAAAAAATCTTTGCGGGTATCACGGCGTCTTTTCCTGGGCAGCCTAAGTGCGTCTGCCGTGGTTCCGGGCGAGAGACTGCCCGCAGCTGTTCCATGCTCCAGAACGGGGAACCCTATGAACGAAATGAGCAGCAACAGTCCGTCAGCCACCGGGATCGTCGACGGCCCCCCTTCGCCGCTTTTCACGCCGATTCCGATCGCAGGCAACTGCACCATCGCCGATCTCGCAAAAACCGACCTGTCGGAACGTCTGCGCACGAGCCTCCCTTACGTTCCATGGGGCGATTGCGTCTTCTGGGGTATCCCATTCCAAATCGGCAGAATCGCCCTGGTGAGGCGCGAGCCTTTCGAATTCAAATGGCCGGAGCTGGAAACCTCCTGGCTGGTTGTCGTGCACACGACAGACATGGTGCACCCTGAAATCAACGAACACGGGCTGATTGCCTCGACACGGGGTCAAGGCCTGCTGCGCCAGCATGTTGCAGATTACATTTTCCAATATACGGACGGCACCGAAGAAAAGGTGCCGATCATGCGACAGCATCAGATCGGCATGATGTGGCGGCCATGGGGCATCAACTGCTTCGAAGCCGTCGCCCATCAAAAGCCCTATGCTATGCGCACCCTCTCGGAGCAGCCGCGCCCGGGATTAACGTGGGGGCCGACGCAGTTCCGACTGGGGCAGCCCGATTCGCAACGCTGGGTCAACTGGCTCTGGGCCTGGGAAAATCCGCACCGGGACAAAAAACTCGCGGGTATGCGCATCGAGCCCGCGGCGGGCGCGTTGATACTATCGGCGATCAGCGCGGGTCGAACTTCGTCGATTCCCCTGCGCTGGGGAGCCAGGCAAAAAGCCGTTCTCAGACTGCCGGAGGGATCGGTTTTTGATCCGGCGCTCACCGATAAAGGGCTGTCGAAACACCTCCAACTGGACCTGGGCCAGATTATCTCCATCCAGCGGAAGGTTTCCTATCCCGATCGAACCTGGGAAGAGACCTACAACAACAAGTCTCCGGAGCGATCGGGCAAGGAACTTCTGATTGAATACACGGCCCATGAAGATGCCCGCTTTCACTTGCCCGACGGTTCCACCATCCCGGCAGCTCAAGCAGGGAAATCGCCAGGCGGACCAATTATTGAAGTGAATGCTGCCAGCCGTCGCGTCCGGCTGCGTGTGATCGACAAATCGAGCGGCAAGCCCGTCTCGGTGAAACTCCATGTTCATGGAGAAGCCGGCGAGTACCTGGCTCCGGTCGACCGGCATCGCATTCCCAACCCCCTGTGGTATGAAGACTGGAGCGTCGACTACGTCAATTCCGATTCGCATTACTGTACCTACATCCCCGGGGAGACGGAGATCGATCTTCCGCCGGGCCGGGTTTTCGTGGAGATCAGCAAGGGCTTCGAAATCGCCCCTATTCGCCGGATCGTGAACATCGATTCAGGGAGTACAGAGCTTGTTTTCACCATTGAGCGTGTTCTTCCCTGGCGCGAACACGGCTGGGTGACTGCCGATACACACGTCCACTTTCTCTCCCCGGGTTCCGCACTTCTGGAGGGAGCTGGTGAAGGCGTCAATGTGGTGAACCTCCTCGCCAGCCAGTGGGGCGAGCTTATGACCAATATCGGCGATTTCGACGGCCGCACGACCTACGGAACGCGCGAGTCGGGCGGAGACGGCGAATACCTGGTGCGCGTGGGCACTGAAAACCGGCAGCACGTGCTGGGACACATATCGCTCCTGGGCTACAACGGATCGATCATCGCCCCGATGACGACGGGCGGGCCGGATGAATCGGCCCTCGGTGACCCGGTGGAGATCCTTCTGACCGAATGGGCCCGCCAGTGCCGCAAACAGGGCGGCATCGTCGTGGTGCCTCACTTTCCCCGCCCCCGAGCCGAACACGCCGCCGCGATTGTGCTGGGCGAAATCGACGGTGTCGAAATGACTTCGTGGTCCGACTTGTACGGCGGGATCGATCCCTATTCCCTCTCGGATTGGTACCGATACCTGAACTGCGGCTACTTTGTCGCCGCGGTAGGCGGGACCGACAAGATGGCTGCAACTACGGCTGTGGGTGCGGTCCGCACGTACGCGAAGCTGCCGGCCGGAACCCTTCTCGACTATGAGGCATGGAAGAAAGCGGTGCGCACCGGCGATACTTTCGTGACCTATGGCCCTCTCATGGAATTTTCCGTGGAGGGAAAGCCCGCAGGCTCGAGGATCAGGATGCAGCGAAGTGGAGGCCGCGTGGCGGTCGACTGGAGGGTCGCGAGCGTTACTGTTCCAATGAGCAAAGTGGAGCTGGTCATCAATGGCGAGATCCGGGAGAGCCGTTCCATCCATTCCCGGGAAGACAGCGGGCAATGGACCGTCCACGTGGACCGGAGCTCCTGGATGGCTCTGTTGGTGCGGGGCCACTACTACGACAAGCCCGAAATCATCGCAGCTCATTCGTCCCCGGTGATGGTTGAAGTGGAAGGCACTCAGTTCTATGCCGCCGCTGACGCACTCACCGTGCTGGAGCAGATCGAGGGAGCCCTGGCCTATCTCGACACTCTCGCCACACGCGCGGAGACTGAAGCCTATAAGCGGATGCGGCTGGTGCTCACCAGTGCGCACCGGGCTGTCCACAACCGGATGCATCAGCAGGGAACCATGCACGATCACACCCCTGCCACCTATCATGATGAGCATCGCAAAAGCGATGCAACGCGCAAGTTTCGTTGATTGAATTCAGCAGTTTGAACCCGGGTCCGTTCATGCGGAGCCGGATTTTATCCCGGACGAGATGATTGCCGGCACTCCGCCGCATGATTCGGGTCTTCGAGCCTGGCGGCTCATCCGGCAGATCCGAACACCCTGCCGGTCGATTCAATATCGTATCAAGGATCTCTCATCCCCGGCCCCGCTTTACCGGCGAGGCCGCCGGAGTATGACGCAAGTGGTATCATCGTATCGCGGTTCGCGGCCGACAAAGGCATCCACGGAGGTCAGGATCCGCGTCAGCAAATCCGCGCTGCTTATGTCCGGGGCCGAGCCCAGGAGGCTGAGGAGCCGCAGCTCGCCGTACTCTTCCCCGCTATTGTTCTGAGCCTCAACGACGCCATCGGTAAAAATGATGAGGCGGTCGCCGGCGCTTATAATGGATTCTCCGGCGTCGTACTGGAAATTTTTGTCGATTCCCAGCGGCGGGCCTCCTGTTTCCAGGCGTTCTATCGCGCCGTTGCCGCGCATAAGCATGGGATAGTTATGTCCGGCATTGATGTAATGCAAAATACCGGAGGTCGTGTCCAGCTCCGCCAGGAATGCGGTCGTGAAGCGCAACCCGCCGAGGCTGTTCTCACAGGTGTATCGGTTCACGCTGTAAACCAGTTCGACGAGTGGAATGGGGCTTGCGGCGAGTGTGCGGAGACTGGCTTGGAAGGTGGCCATCAACAGCGCGGCGGGGACGCTTTTGCCTGCGACGTCTGCCACGACAAGCGTAAGCCGCTCCTCCTGCGGGCCTCCTGCCGGTCCCGGCCGGAGGAATACATCGTAGTAGTCTCCCGATACCGTATTCGCAGGCCGGGTCACGAAAGCGATGTCGATGCCGGGGATGGGCGGCGCTGCTTTCGGCACCAGCCATGCCTGTATCTCCCTCGCAATCTCAAGATCCCGCTTCATGGTGATGCGATCCGCGAGCTCGAGACCCAGGACTATGAGCACAAGTATCGACCCGACGATTATCGCTCCCTGCTCCTGCTGCCTCCCGGCCAAAATCAACAGCAGACCAAAAACCAGGCAGATGCGGCGTGCTGCCGATAATTCCCAGAAAAGTGCAGCCGCGATTTTCGCGATCTGCTTCCATCGCGGCAGCCGCCGGAATGCTTCCGAATCCATCTTTCGGGAGTACACCCCATAGCTGGTCCGCGCTTCCGACGTCAGCTGCCTCCAGAGATCGCGAAGCGCCATCCCTTCTGTCAACCTGCCCCACAACCCAGAGCTTTTGCCGAAAGGATTCATAATCGATACCTCCAGCAAAAATCCAGCCTGCTCCGAATTACATCACCATTCAGATTACACGGCTATCGATTATTTATTCATGGAGTGTCAACTGCAGGCAATGAACCCTTGTCGACATTCAATCATTGAAATCAATATTTCAGACCGAAACCGTAGGGGAAAAGGGGATCATAATCCGGATCCCCGACATTGATGGGAACCTGCGACAGACTTCTGGGCCAGCTGCAGGGGAGCTTTCCAGCGGGGCTGTAATCGCCGAATAGAACATCAGTTACGCCCTGGCCTTCGGTTCCCGGAAGCCAGGCAGCGATAAGGGCATCCGCTTTGTCAAGGGCGGAACCGAGGATCAGAGGCCGACCCGAAACCAGAATAACCACCAGCGGAATTCCGCTTTGCCTGATATTGTCGATGACGGCGGTATCCTGCGCGGAAAGGCTCAGCGTGGCAACTATCGCCCGGGCCTTCGGCATAGGGTGGTTCCCCGATGATGGCGATGGCGACATCGGCTCCTGCGGCATTGGTTCCATCGGGGGAGTGAACCACTTGGGTGGAGACCGCGACCGACTGCCGGATAGCTTGCAGAATCGTGGTACCGGTGGTGATGTTCCCCGCACTGCCCTGCCAGGAAATAGTCCACCCTCCGCACTGGCGCCCGATGTCGTCCGCGCTCAGCCCCGACACCATTACCCGGCGCAGGTTCTTGGAAAGAGGCAGGAGGCCGTCCCGGTTCTTCAGCAGCACCAGGGACTGGCGTACCGCCTCGCGAGCCGCTTCCCGGTGTTCCGCCGAACCCAGGCGGGTCCGGTAGCTGTGATCACTGAAGGGCGACCGGTCGAAAAGCCCCGCGGCAAATTTCACCCGGAGGATTCTCCGGACGGCGTCGTCGACGCGCGACACCGGGATCTCGCCGGCCAGCACGAGGCTTTTGAGGGTGACGAAAAATTCCTGGTGCCGCTCCGGCACCATCCCCATGTCAATCCCCGCGTTGATGGCAGCTTTTACCTGGGCGCGATAGCTCCCGCCGGGGAGTTGGTCGATGGCGGCCCAATCCGATATCAGGAAACCCTCGAAGCCCAGCTCGCCTTTGAGCACATCGGTAAGGAGGTATCGGTTGCCCGTCATTTTTTGCCCGTTCCAGCTGCTGAAGGAAACCATGATGGTCCCGACTCCGGCCTGGACGGCCGCCCGATACCCGGGGAGGTGGACGCGCCTCAGTGTCGCTTCATCCATCTGAGTATCCCCCTGGTCTATCGGGTTGCCGGTGCCCCAACGGGTGCCCCCGTCGCCGAGATAATGCTTGGCGCAAGCCACAATGCCCGACGGGTCGGCCAGACTAGACCTTTGATAGCCGAGAACAGCGGCCCGCCCCATTGCCTGAACGAGATCCGGGTCTTCTCCAAATCCCTCGTAGGTGCGGCCCCAACGTTCATCGCGCGGCACGGCTACGACCGGAGAGAAGGTCCAGTTCATGCCCGTCGCCCTCACTTCGCTTGCGGTGATTCGCCCGGCAATCTCCGCAAGGGCGGGATTGCGTGAAGCGCCCAGGCCGATGTTGTGGGGAAAAATCACCGCGCCGCGGACGTTATTGTGGCCATGCACCGCATCGATTCCATAGAGGATCGGGATCTTCAGCCTGGTTTTTAACGCCTGGGACTGAAAATCGTCATACATGTCCGCCCAGGCGTCGACCTGGTTGGATGCCGGTCCGGAACCGCCGCCGCTCAGGACAGATCCGATGAAATAGTTTTGGATATCGCCTTCGCGGAGCGAGCCGCGCTCGGCCTGGGTCATTTGTCCAATCTTTTCATCCAGCGTCATTCGGCCGATCAGGTCGTCCACTTTAGGGTCGAATGCAGAGAGGGGCCTGGCATCCGGCCGATAGGGGGCTATGGGCAGAGAGGTATATTTTGATCCGCGACAGAGGAGGGACAGGCCAGCTACCGGAGCGGGGATATCCTCCCCGAACCTGGCGTCCCAGCTCGTTATTTCAAGTCTGCCGACGAAGTCGCGGGCAGCAATTCCCGGCACCTGGGGAAAGAGTTCATAAATAAACTGCCCCAGGCCGGTAAATGCGGAGAGGTGCAGAACCCTCTCTGCGACCGGATCCTGTTCACGAATCGAAACCTTCCCCGTTCCCGATCCTTCCTGACCCGAGGAGTCGAAGTACAGACGAAGGCGAACGACCCGGTTGTCTGCCGAAGCGTTACTCAACGCGAGGCCGGTGAGTATCTCCCCCTTCTCCCGCACGTAAAAGAGGCTCTTCGCCTCTGTCGAGAGACCGGGGACTCCGATCTCAGATACAAAACTGCCGTTGTTCTTTTCACGGATGGTGAGGCCTGCGCCGCTTCCCAGCGGCCTGTCGGACGTGATTTTGGCCCATCCGATAGTTCCCGGATTGGATCTCCCCCCGGTGATCAGTTCCGCGGCACCGAGGGCGGGAATGGTCACCGTAAATCGGCTTGCGGTCGTTGGCCCGATGGTCACGGCCATGGGGGTGCCGTCGTTGGTAAAGAGTTCCAATGTGGCTGCCTGGCTCTCTTCGGAGTTGTTGAAGATCCAGAATGCAGTCTGCAGGCGCACGTCGCCCAGCGGCCCGTCACCAATCCGGGGGAAAACAAGATCGCGGGCAGTCTGACCGGACGCAGGGGGCGGCACGCTCGGCAGGGAGGTGTAGTTGGCGCCCCGGGAGCGAAGGGCGACCAGGGAAATGGGGAGATCGGAAGATAGGACCAGTACGCCGCTGAAATCCCGCAGGTCAGCCTGGCCAAAGGTTTCCGTCACATACTCCGCCTTCTGTGCGAGGGCCGAGAGGACCTCCGTTTTCGATGCTACCAGGCTCCCGTTCAACGACCTGAGCTCGAACAGGAGATTGGCGTTTCTGCCCGGATCCGGATTGCACAGGGCGAAGGCGGAGCTGTTGCCCCGGGTGTTTTCCGCCAGGATCATGAGCCGGTAGGCCGGCGGCGAATTCCCTATCCCCACCTCGGATTGGAAAATTCCTTTGTCGTCGGTAACAGTGAAGGTGGCAAAACCGCTCAACTCGGCATCCGCAACCACCTTGACCCAGCCTGTCTTCAAGGGGCCTGTGCCATCGGTTTCGAAGCGCAACGCCTGCCCGGCCCCCAGGGCGAAACTGAAACTGTCCGCCCTTCCGAGGCTGGTGCCCAATGGCAGCGGAATGCCTGTGTTGCCATAAATCTGGAGCAACCCTGCGGCCGATCGTTCCGTGTGATTGATGAGGAGGACGCTGGAGCGGTAAGCGATTCCTCCGCTCGAGCCGTTGGCGATCTGGGGGAAAATCAGTGCCGTGCCCGACGCGGCTGCCGGGGCCGATTGAGCCGAGCTGGCAATGTCGGCACCGGGATGGCCCGATCCCGGGGATGGGACCGGACTCCATGGAAAAAGAACTCCTAAAAACAGCGACAAAATAGCAACCACAGCCCACTTTTTCATGGCCGGACCGTTCTCGCCCCTCAGTTTACTCCAGTAAATGGTGACAGGCTAGAATTGCACCCATTGGAAACCGGTTTCTATGGCAATCGGGCCCCCGCGATGAGGCCGGGGATGCACGTGAAGTATGCAGCTTGAAATGAATAGATGCAGCCGAGACGGAGGGGCTGATTGCCGGTGTTGCGAAAGGGCCATGACACTTTATGGTGAGTGGACACCCATCCACCCCGGTTAGAGCAAGATGGGCTCCCTGAATACTGCAGTCGAGTCCATAACCCAAGGGATCGGAGGACCGCTCAAGAAATAAGATCCGCTTGCAGCCGCCCCCCAAACCGGGTCAATGGGTCGCGCAGGTCAGGCAGGGATCGAAGAGCCTCACGCAACGGGCGATCATCTCGTGGCCCGCGGCTGAAATCTCGTCGCCATCGAGGAAATCATCCGCAAGGTCGCGTATGGCCAGATTGATATAAGCATTGTTGAACTGGGTTGCGACAAACAGTTTGATCGATTCCACCATCCCCCGGTTGATTGTATAGCTGTGCAGCAGGATTCCGCGGGGAGCCTCCACAACGCCGATCCCTTTGCCGCTTACGCTGAGATCCACCTCGGTCTTCATGGGACGTGAAAGATCAATTTCCTCCAGCAGCTTCAGGATGGTTTTTGCCGAACAGAAGATCTCGAGAAGCCGGCAGATGTCAAAGTCGTCAATCGAAAGAGACTCGGTATCTCGCAAGCGATGGGTGATCTCGTATCCCTTGAGATCAGGGTCGTCAAGCACACCGTGCTTCCTGAAAAGCCGGGAAAGCGGCCCGACAAGAACGATGCCGGCGGGAAACCCGAGGGAAGACAGATAGGGAAGCTTTGCGAATGACCAATCCACTCGCATTTCGGACATGTTGTCCTCAAAACTGTCGGCGGTGAAGCTGCAGGTCTGCTGCCCCCTGTTGTCGAAGGTCCTGAAAGCCCTCTCCTCCCCGGTTTCATCGAAAGTCAGGAAATTCGTCGGATGCGCCTTCGGGAATCCAATGAGGTGGGGTTGCCTTGAACGTCCTTCAAAAATGACGAGCTCCTGCAAGGCCTCTGTCTTTATCTTCAATGCGATGTTGCGAATCTCGTCCAGGTCGGTTGCCGTTGGAATGGTCAGATAACTCCCGACACCCATGGCAACCGGATGGACGGCCCGTTTGCAGAGCACCTCGAGAATGCGGTTGCCGGCCTTGCGCCAGGCGAAAGCCTTGGCCGCCACCTCGGGGTGGCTTTGCATCATATCGAATATCCCGTTGGTAACGCCGAGCTGATCCGGAAGGGTCAGGAAGAAATAGCTCAGAGAATGGCTTGCAATGGTCTCTCCCAGCAGGGCTATTTCCCGCAGCTTGGTCACGTCTTCCGGGACCTTTATCCCCACGGCGTTTTCCACCGCGCTGAATCCGGCAACCTGATGAGCGGTGCAACACAGGCCGCAGATCCGGGAGACGATTTGAGGCGCACAATCCGCCTGCCTGCCCTGAACTATTTTTTCAAACCCGCGAAAGTCCATGACTGAAAAATGGGCGGTCTTCACGCGGCCATGATCCACTTCCAGGTGGATGTCCGCGTTCCCCTCGATGCGCGTGGCTTTATTCAGTGTGATGATCTTGCCCATTTACCGGTACCTCGTGGCGCTCGCGGAAGCCTCGTGATCAAAATCAAACAGCGCATGGCCCTGCCGCTTGAGCACCCGGACCCGTTCCCGGGTTGGCGCCTCCTCAACCTTGCATCGCAGGCTCAATCCTTTGGAGAAAACTTCTTCATAGTAGTCTCCGGCAGCGATTTTCTTCACCACGGGCATGGACGGGCCTCGACATCCCCAGCAGGGCATCCCGTTAATGGGGCAGGGAGCGCCGCATCCGCCCTTCGTCACAAAGCCCATGCAGGCTGCACCCAAGGAGGTAAGGCATTTGCCCGGGTCCGCACCGGCAATCGGCGACATGTGGAAAGAACCCGCCACATCCTTGGACGCTTTTCTCGTGCACTCGGCGCAGACGATGGCCTTGCCTTTGCCTGCCTGCTCCGTCATGAGTTCCGTGATCAGCTGCAAAAGCAATTCAGGATTCGCTGGACATCCGGGGAGAAAGTAATCGACCTTGGCAAAAGTGGAGATTCGGTGGGCCTGTCTCAGGAGCGCCACCTTTCCGTGCTTCTGGTAGGTGGCGTCGCGGTCTACGCCGGCCTGGCCTGACAGATAATACGAGAATGCATCGACCGTATTGCCGTAAGTTTCCGCAATCAGTTCCTCGGGCTCAAACCGATTGGCTTCCCCTGGGATGCCACCATACGCCGCACAGGTTCCCCAGGCCACCAAATAGCGGCTCTTGGCACGCGCCTCTTCCAGGACCTGAACATCATCCCGCAGCCTGACAAGCCCATCGACGATGGCAACATCGGCTTCCGAAAGGTGCGCGTTGTCCATGAGCATGGGGCAGTAGACAATTTTGGTGTATTGGAAGAGTTTCTCGAGCAACTGGTCGTCGAGGAGCACAGCGGAGCACCCGGCACAGGTGGACAATGACACCAGCGATATCTTGATCTTCTCCTTTCTCAACACAGGGCGCCATGACATCAGCTGAGCAGCTTCAGAATGATTCGCGGGGCTCGCCAGGATGGCCTGCTGCTCTTTGAGCATCGCGATGAGCGTCCTGGTAATGTGCAGGGCGATTTCCGGTCTGGCATTTATGAGATCGTGCAATTCGGATTTCTTGATTCGCGCCAGCAGCGTCTCCGACCCGGCAACGGCGGCGGCGCTTCTCGGCGAATCGGAAAGGATCGCCATTTCTCCGAAAAATCCACCGGGCTGCAGGATGCGGATCTCGCGCCTGTCTTCCCCTGCGCCCTGAAATATGCGCACGTCCCCTTTCAGGAGGATGTACATTTCATCGCCCGGATCCCCCTCGTTGAAAATGACCTCTCCCGGCTGGAAGGATACGAGGCTGGCCGCGATCCCACTCCGAGGACTCCGTTTTGCCCTCGGGTTCATTAGCTGCAATGGCGGAAACTGATGCCGGGTCGCCTGTTACCGGTGGCGGGGACAGGCTGTGGGTCTTCGGGCTGAGGAGCGGAATCGTCCATGGATTCATCGGCAGAGCTCCGGCGAGCGGCCTCGGCGGCTTTTTCAACCGCTTTGATCCTGACGATCAGGGCTCTTATAAAATGAAGAAAAATGGAAGGATCTTTTCGCCCCCTTTCGATCAGGTTTTCTTTGGTGATGGCCAGGAGGCGCGAACGTTGAATGGCCCTGCAGGTTGCCGACCTGGGTTCATCGCGGATAATGGCCATTTCGCCGAAAAAGTCGCCTTTCCCCAGGATCGCCAGCACTTCCTCCTTATCACCTGCCCGCCGCGATACCTCGATGGCCCCGGACTGGATGATGTACATTTCATGTCCGGGCTGGCCCTGCTCAAAAATCACCGCGTTTCGTTCATAGACGGAGCCGAAAATTTCATTTTCCATAGACGTGCCTCTTTGTTTCCGGACCGCACGGGCCGCAATGCCAAACGAACCGCAAAGTTCTCCAAGACCGCGAAGGTATTATTGATTAATCTTGGCGGCCTTCGCGGTTCAATCAAATGCCGGCGGGCATGACGGTCGCGCTGGATCCCTCCTGGCGCTCGGCTGCGAGGAATTCGAGCCCCAGCACATTTCCTACGCGCACGATGTCTCCCGGGCGGAGGGGTACTTCCTCGCCTTTAATCAGGGTGCGATCGTTGACCGTGAGCGGAGCACTGGAAACGGCCCGGAGCATGAAACCGTTTGTGCCGCGCCGGAGTTCGAAGTGCCAGCGGCTGATCTGAAGGGTTTGCTGCTCGTCCTTGCATTGGAGCACGATGTCGTTGGCGGGCAAGCCGTCTTTTTCCTTCAGCCGTCCGAAGGTGATGATGTCCTGTTCGGGGAGTCTCTGCTCTTCCCCCGTATCGAGGCGCACCAGGATCGGGAAGATTTTCTGGTCCCGCCATTCCAGGGTTGCAAGATCGACCGGATGCTCGAAGCCTTTTACCGAGACCGGCATCAGCATGCGGCATTTGAGCCGGAAATGCAGATCCGTAAAAGCAAGGAATGCGGCCTTGCTCAGCCGTATCTCCCCCGAGGCTGAGGTCGACGTGATGCGCGCGCAGAAATTTGCGGCATCGCCTGTAACCTGGATCCCGTCCGTCAGGACCGGGCCGAAGTGAATGCCGATCCGTACCGCGAGCTGGTGTTCCCGGGCGCGGGTGCTGTTTTCCGCCGAGATCAGCTGGAGGAGCTCGATCATGGCGCCGGCGGCTTTGTCGACGGTCGGGAAACAGAGGAAAGCACCGTCGCCCGCCGTGTCGATGATCCTGCCCTCATGCCCCTGGATGCAGTGATTCAGCAGGTCGAGATGCCGCTGCTGCAGCTGTCTTCCCGCTTCGTTGCCGAAGCGCGCAAAGTAGGGTGTGGATCCGACGACGTCGGAAAACGCCAGGGCGATGCGCTGTTCGAAACGCCGTATCAGCGCCGCCGACAGCATGGTCTGGAGGCGGATGATCTCCGTCATGCTGAGCGCATTGCAGAGGTTTTCAAAATCAGGTTGCATCGAAGCCTCAAAAGAGAAAATTAGGGATTTTTCGCGCAGGGCATGCGCGTCAAGCCAAGCCGCATTACCTGAGCGTAGATGCGGATATCTCTGCGCGCTCTGCGATACATTAGATGCGCTGATCGGATACGAATACTGAAGAACCTAATCTACTGATATTGCAAAAAATTCTCCAGCAAAATTGACGGAGTCGAAATCGAAGCCTCTCCCGTTCCATCTTTTGCTCTTCGGAAATTTGATGCTCTTAAAGGATTGAACCGCGAAAGCGCGAAGGTCACAAGGATCAAAAAAACAATACCTTTGCATTCTTGATCGCGATTGTCGGTATGGTTTACGGAAAGATTCCAGGCTGTAACCCATTGTGACGGAAGCGTTTAATCAAATTCGGCGGCTCCTGGCGTCAAGTCCTCTTACGATCCTGCGAGGAACTTCGACACCAAAAAATCGAATATCTCTTTATGTATCTATAATATAAAGATATTCTAATGAATGGCTCGCTACTTGCTTGCAGTAGGGGATCTCGATGTTTGCGCATTTTGTCAACGAGGGAATTGCGATGGACATTAAGGGCAGGCAGGATGGCCGGTTAGATTATTATTATACCTAATGCCTATTATTTGTTAGGTTAAAACCCGTAATGTCGAGCGCCCTGGGTCATGCGCCGTACCGTTTGCGAATTATGCAATAAAGATTTCCGCCCCGGCTGGAGGTCGGCGGCGAGAGAAATTTCGCGAACTTTAGTCCCTGACTAATTTCCAATTTCCGGTTCACGAGAAGTAACATCTTCCATTCGGAGGTATTCATGAAACGTATTCTTGCAGCCTTTAGCTTGGTGCTGGTGGTGGTATTGTCCCTGGGAGGGGCGGCCGGCGCAAAGGATCCGGTTTACCCCTTGGGGATAGAGGTTTTGGGTACGCATCCGGGCGAGACAGATAATCATCCCCAGATAGTCCCTACAAGCGGCTGGACGATCACTATTGCGCTGAAGGCCCTTCAGGAACCGCTGGGAATCGCAGCTAGGACTTCGGCATCGCAGTTTCCGACTATGGGCAATTTTGACGATAGGAATCCCGAAAAATTATCTGTCAATAATTGGTTCATGATTCTTGCAGATCCGGATTATGTTCCTGCTACCGGACATTTTCTACTTTCAATGATTCCTGGGTACTATATGTACACCAATCCGGATACCACCGTTACCTCGCCGGCGATCTGCTTACCGACCATGGATTGCTATTGGCATAGCGCCGATATCAACGAAACCTTCTTGGAGTTTAAGCCGGGATCTGGAATTCCAAGCGATGTGGGAACCACCGGTTACTCCACGCGCCTCCCTGGACTTGTAGTACTGTCCGACACGGGCATCGGGAACCAATACTAATACATGATGGCTCGCTGGATACCATTAACCGAACGGGCTTTAATCTAGCCTCAAATCTTAGTTCGATCGGCTATGAATTCAGGGATGGCAAAGGATATCCAATAGTCACAGCAACTATTGCAGCCCCTATTCGCTTGGTGACGGCAAAAGTAGAAATTGACCTCAACGTGATCGGATCAGACTTCATGTAACTCTGCTGACCCTGAGCATTCAAATACTGAGGCAGTCCTATATCGCATCAATGGGGGCCCTATTCAGGATACAACAGGAGGTTGCGCTAATGCTTATCATGCCAATATCACGGCGCAGCTTAGCAGCATGACATCTAACTTCAGGATCTTTGTCGTGAATGCGATGAACATGCCGGATCAAGTTCTAAATCCCGAGCCACCTCCTGAATTTATCGATTGTATTAATCATGTACCACCTCTTAAAACCCTGACAGATAGGGATCATGATGGGATTATTACCGCAAAGGATGCAGTCCTGCCGGACCAGGACGGAAAGAAGTATACGTTGCTGGCTGCGGAGGTGAAGGTTCCCTTATAAGGTCTATTACGAGAATCTGGAGATATATCCAATAACGACGAAACTTGATAGCAATGGAATATTCAGGATTTACTATCGGTCCGGGAGGAGCCGGCGGGATGACACGTCTGCCCTAAGGTCAGTCCTTATTATGCAGAGCATTGTCGCAGAAGGGTTACTGTTTGGATCGAAGAATCCGCTCTGCGGTCTGAAGATCGGAAGCTCCCGGGTCAGCCTTGCGCCAGGCATCCAGGAAGTATTGCGCTGAGGCGCCGGCTTCGGAGTTTCGCTTCAGGGCGAGTTGGGCTTCCGCCTGAACCAGAAGGGCGCGGACCCGGTCGAGCTCGAGTTCAAGCTTGGGCTCGACCGGGTCGAGCGGCCCGGCGGATTGCCGCGCTGCTGCCAGTGCCTCCGGCAGCCGCTTCGCCGCCAGGTACGCACGCGCCAGCCCCAGGCGATAAATCGAAAACTCCTGCCCATCCAGGCTGACCGCGCGCGACAGCTCCGCAATCGCCGCATCTGCCTTCCCCTCCGCGAGCAAAGCCATCCCTTTCAGATACGCCGCCGCTTTTTCCACCCGCGGGTTCGTAGTGCCGGCCGCCTGAGCGGTCTGCAATATCGCCGCTGCCGTCTTGCGCACGGCCTCGGCATTTCCCTGCCGGAGCTCCAGCAAGCCCCGGGCATAAAGATACCGGGTCGGCACTCCCGGGGATTTAGCGACCGACTGTTCCATCATGCGTGCCGCTCCCGGTAAATCGCCGCTTTCCATCAGAGAGAGGCCCCGCACGGAGAGCGCCAGCGCCGCCCGGATCTGCTCCTTCTCGAGCTCTTTCTGCATCAACTCCAGCGGCCGCAGCGAGTCGCGGAAGCGACCCTGGGCGCGGCGCAGCGACGCCAGTTCAAGAGCGGCATCGATTCGATGCCGGGCCTCCGCTTTCGTGTTCGCGAGCACGGCTTCGAGGCGCTTCTCGGCCTCATCAAGGCGGCCGCGCAGGACATCGAGCACCCCCAGGCTGACCTGGGAGAAGTAAAACGCGGGATCCGCCGCGATCGCCTTGTTGTACTCCTCCGCCGCCAGGTCGAATTCCCCCTGGGCGCGATAGGCGTCCGCCAGCGTGTGATGCGCGTTGGCGCTTTCCGGCTCCAGTTCCACGTAGCGCCGGAAGGCGGTGACGGCTTCGTTCAGGTTGCGGCTCTCCAGGTAAGCCATGCCCAGCATGCTCCAGGTGCTGTGCGTTTCGGGCTCCATCTGAGCCATGAACTGGAGCGGCTCGATGGCTTCCTTGGCCTGCCCGTTGTCCATCAAGGCGAAGGCCAGCAGGTGCCGGGCTTCCAGCTCGTAGGGGTAGGCTGCGATGAGGTCGCGGTAGGCCTTGATGGCATCTTCATAGCGGCGCTGAAAATTAACCTCGGCAGCGCGAATATACCTTTGTTCGCGATCAGGCAGCCGTGAGCACTCCGCGATCGCCTGCCGGATATTCTTCAGCGCTTCCTCCTGCCTCCCGGTCGATACATAGACGTGGGCCAGCCGGTAGCGAGCCATGGTATAGTCCGGCGCAGTCTTCAAGGCCTGGACAAACGCCTTCTCCGCCTCGGGATACTTGTAGTCGACGAATGCCTTCAATCCGGCGACATAGGCTTCATAAGCCGCCGGGTTGCGCGAGGCAAAATCTGCGCTGTAGGCATCGACCCCCTCGCTGGTTGGAACATTCAGCCCCTTTTTGACCGCAAGCGCAACCTGGTCCGTGGCCCGGATCAGGGCATCCTTTGCCAGGCCATCGACGCGCCGCGACGCCAGGTCGCGACCCTCTTTGGTTTCACTCAAACGCGCGCTCAAGGTAAAGCCGCCGCCCCCGGGAAGGATTTCGCCGGTCACCAGGTAGCCGATGCCGCCGTCAGCCGCGGTCTTCGTAAGCGCCGCTGAATCCGCGCTGCTTTTGCGCAGCAGCTGCATCCTGGTAGCCGATACGACGTTGAGATGTTTGGATTGGGCGAGGTTGTCGGAGATCAATCGGGCGATCCCCTCGCCATACCAGTCCAGCGATGCGTCGCCGGTCCGGTTGTCAAAGGGCACGATCCCCAGAACAGCCACCGCCTGAGCTGCCGGCGGCGCCTGTCCTGTTCGCACGCCCGGCAGAAGGCTGTTCCGGACCAGGTAGATTCCCCCCGACAGCAGCAGGATCGCCGCGAGACCCGCCAGGACGGGTTTCAAAATCCGGCTGCGGCGCACCCGGTAGCCCAGGGTGGTGCGGACGCGGTTCTCGTCCAGATCCCTAAGAAGCTCGTGGAGGTTGGGATAGCGCAGGTCACGGTCGACTTCGAGGCAGCGGTCCAGGATGCGGCGCAGGTAGTCGGGAAGATCCGGGTTGATATCCCGGGCGGGAGGCGGCGGGGCGTTGATCCTGCGCACCATCACCTCGTAGACCGATCCGCCATCAAAGGGCCGGCGTCCCGTCACCATCTCGTACAGGATCACCCCGAGGGAATAAATATCGGAGCGGATATCCAGGGTTTGACCTTTGACCTGCTCGGGCGACATGTAGGACGGGGTTCCCATCATGGCGCCGGTCTGGGTCATGCCGGTCTGGTCGATGGCTTTGGCGATGCCGAAGTCCATGACGTAGACATGGTCGTCCTCGCCCACCATGATGTTCTGGGGCTTGAGGTCCCGGTGCAGCACTCCGGCGTCATGTGCGGCCGCGAGCCCCAGGCAGATCTGACGGAAGATCCGGACCAGCCGCTCCAGCGGCATCTTCCGCTCGCGCACGATGATTCCCGAGAGATCCTCGCCGCGCACGAACTGCATCGTAAGAAAGCGGATGCTGTCTGATTCTCCCAGGTCGTAGACTCGCAGCACATTGGGGTGGGTGATCTCGCTGGAAAGCTGGATCTCCCGCTTAAATCGCTCCAGCAGCTGCGTATTGCTGGCCAGAGACGGGCGGATGAGCTTCAAGGCGATATCACGGTCCAGCGCGTTGTCGCGAACCAGGTAAACGGCCCCCATCCCGCCTTCGCCGAGGCGACGGATGACACGATAGCGGCTTCCGATCTCCCAGCCTTCAGGGAGCGAGGCCGGCTGGGAGCCTCCTGTGGAAGGAGCGGGCGTCGCCGCCGGAAGCGTTTCGCGGTCAGGGACCGGGGTTGACCGCACGACGGTTGCTTCGGCGTCGGGACTACCTGTGGAAGCGGCCGGCGTCACCGCCGGAAGCGTTTCGCGGTCGGGAAGGGGTGTGGACCGAATGACGGTGGCATCCGCGTCAAGGAAGTTCAGCGCGCATTGGGCGCATGCCTTGGATTCGGGAGAATTGTCTGCTCCGCATCTGGGACAGATCATGGCGATTTTCGAGCCTATCGACGATTGCAGCGGACAAGGCGCAGCCGAAACGCGTGCCTGTTTATTCCAGTTTTTATGAGGCCTCTACCTTACCCGCATCCGGCCTTCCCCGTCAACTTTCGGAATTTGGGTGACAGGAACGAGAGGCACTTGGCTAAGATGTATTCTTTCATCTGTTCGGGCCACCCGATCGAGTAAGATTGAATGAGTTTCGAGATAGTGACGAGTTGATCAAAAAACCCATTATGAGATTCGCCGGCAGAATCAAACGACCCATATTCGGAATTTTTCTGATGACGACGGTCTGGCTTGCGGCATGGTCAGGATCCGTCGCTCAAAACCGAAAAGATGAGGGAAAGGTTCCGGCCGGCCTGCCGCCACGCATCTGGCCGTCAGAAAATCCCTACTCGCCGGAAAAGGCAGAACTGGGGCGCAGGCTCTTTTTCGATCCGCGACTCAGCCTCGATGGATCGATTTCTTGCGCCACATGCCACGATCCGCAATATGCGTTCACCGAAAGAAGGCCGGTTGCCGTGGGCATCCGGGGGCAGGTCGGAACCAGAAATACGCCCACGATCATCAACCGGGCCTACGGCAGGGAGCAGTTCTGGGATGGGCGCGCCGCCTCGCTGGAGGAACAGGTTGGGGGACCGATCATCAATCCCATTGAGATGGGAAATACAATCGAAGCCTGTGTGAACACTCTCCGAGGAGTCCCGGAGTATGCCGATTTGTTTCGCGCTGCATTCGGTGATCCGGCCATCAACTTCGAGCGGATTGCGCAGTCGATTTCGACCTATGAGCGCACCATTCTCTCGGGCAACTCACCCTACGATCGGTATCAAGCCGGCGACAAAACGGCTCTGAGCATGAGCGCCAGGCGCGGTGAGAAAGTGTTTAAAAAGGCTTTGTGCGATCAATGTCACTTTGGCCCCAATTTTACGGACGGGAGTTTTGCGAATACCGGCGTGGGCACGAACAACCCGACGCCTGATTTGGGACGTTACAGCATGCTCAAGCGCCCGATGGACTGGGGGGCGTTCAAGGTGCCAACGCTTCGTGAGGTCGCCAACACAGCACCTTACATGCATGACGGCAGCCTGCAGACGCTGCGCGATGTGGTCGACTTTTACGACCGGGGAGGCATTCCCAACCGCAACCTGGACCGCCGGTACAAGCCGCTCGGTCTCCGCGAACAGGAGAAGGAAGACCTGGTCGAATTCCTCAAGTCACTGAGCGGAGAAGGCTGGAAATAGGCGGCAACCTCGAACGGGCCGGTGAGCCGCGCTGCATCAGGGCCTCAACTTCGGGGCGTGCGCATCCGGTGGAAATATTGTCCGCTCGTATGCGGCCTTTTTAGGGAACTATTTCTTCTGTATGGATTGCAGATATTTGGTGAGGGAATAAACGTCGCCGAATCCATACGACTCTCCGCGATTGGCGTCCCGGAACCGTTTTCCCCAGACCGGCATCTCCCTGGAACCATGAGCGCTGCTGGCTTTTTCCCCGTCAATCCAGTTCGAGATTTTATCGAACGGGAACCCGTTGTACTTCTGGGACAGATTCGTTAGATCAGTCGGCGGGAGCTTCAGCGCCGGCGCTGCCGGCCCGTCGCCTGTTCCTGAGCTGCCGTGGCAGGAAACGCAGTACTGGACAAAAAGGGCGCGCCCGTTTTTCACGTACTGGGCGTCGTTTTTTTGCGCGGAAGAGGCTGCTTGAGAACCGCTGAGGCTGGACAGGATAAAAGCGACGGCCATGACGGCGGCGCAAATGACCAGCTTCTGGAAATGGAATCTCATGCGGCCTCCGGAAAAATCACCCATAGGATCAGGACCTGGCATAACCGATAGCTCCTCACTTCAAATATAAGATACTTCAAATCTCCTATGCCTCAGCAGGCATGCCTGTCTGCGAGAGGGATCAGAACTTGTACCGAAGCGCAAACTGGATTTGGCGGGCCGGCGTTGCGGCCATGGTTACGCTGCCAAACTGAGCAGTATTGACGTACCGGTTCGGCGTTCCGAAATTGGTATGGTTCAGGGCATTGAAAAACTCCGCTCGAAACTGGATGCCGTGCGATTCGTGAATCTGGAATTCACGGATGAGGGCCAAATCCACGGAGTTCTGCCCCGGCCCGATCACCGTATTGCGCCCCACGTTGCCGAAGGTGAAGGCCGCAGGGGTGGCGAAGGCAGCGGTATTGAACCAGCGATCACCGGATTGCTGGTCGGCGGACAGGTAGATAGGCACATTTGGATTCTGGTTGGCGCGGATCGGGTTCGTGTTCAAAATGGTGCCGGCGTTGGCGGTATCGCCGAAAACGGAGATGGTAAACGGGAACCCGCTTTGCGCCTGATAAATGGTTGCGATATTCCAGTCACCCAAAATGGCACTCAGGAACCTGGTGCCCAGCCATTCCGAGCCCGCTTTCAGAGGCACCAGATATTGCGCGCTGAGAACGAATCGATGCTTGAGATGACACCCGCCAAGCCCCCATTCGGTACGCAGGTCATTGTTGTTTTGCGGCAGCTCGGGCTCATTGGCGGGTGAGCGGAAAGCCGGCGCATCGGTCAGGAGACGGGAGTAGGTGTAGTTGCTCAAAATGGAGATGGAGTGGCTGAACTGGTGTTTGTACAGCACCCAGCCGCTGTCATAGGTGGAATTCGCCGTATTTTCTATGATGTTGACGGCGGAGATCGGGAAAGTTGTGCTCTGAACGGGGAAAATGATGAAGTCCGAATCGAGCGTTGAACCGGGAACAAAGGAGGCGGTGTGGAAAGGACGCCGCGGGCCGACGGCACCGGGGCCTGGCAACGCATTATTCAAGAGGTGTGCTCGCTGGAGCTTTTTCGAAACGGAACCTGAATATCCCGCCTGAATCAGGTCGTTTTTGGTGACCTGGCCTTCCAAGGTCAAACTGTACTGCTGGGTGTAGGCGGATTTTCCTCGCGGGTCCACGCCCGTGAAACTCACTACGGTCTTGCCGAGAACGGCGGGATCAAAATCCAGGGTGTTTATGGCCGGAGTGAAATTGTCGCTCTGCTGCGTTTCGGGAAATACGACCGGGACATTGTGAACCAGGTTGCACCAGGAATTCATGTCTCCCTGGCCGTAAAATACTCCATAGCCCGCACGGACCACGAATCGCCCATTCCATGGGGAATAGGCGAAACCGACGCGTGGCGCGATGTTGTTTTTATCGGTGTATTGTGCCCCGGCGGAATATCCGCCTTCGCCTGCGAAATACACATAGGGCTGGCCGCCGATAAAATCAAGATTGTTGAGCGGTTTGGTGGCTTCGTTGGGATTGGTGACAAGTTCATAGCGGGCGCCGAGGTTGATCGTGAGGTTTTTCCGGATTCTCCAGTCATCCTGAATATAGGTGCCGAAGGTCGTATTCCGCATGTGCATGCTGGGATAGCCGGCCTGCCGGGTTTTGACGACAGGGAGCCCCAGCAGGTAACTCGCCAGGGCGTCTCCGGTGCCGTCATTCGTGGCGGTGCGGGTCGTGAAGCCGGGGGAGAACGAGTAGAATCCGCGGTTCTGGAAAAACCCGAGCATGTTCCAGCGGAATCGGCGGATTTCCGCCCCCACCTTCAAGGAATGCGACCGGGTTGTCTTTGCCACATTGTCCCCGAACTGGTATACCGTATCGTGGTACTCGGAGGGGGTGGCCAGGAGCTGGTCACCGAAGGGATCATACCCCTGCACCACAAACTGCGGCAGTCCGTAGGCTTTTTCTCCTCCCCAGCCGACGCCTTTAATGCCGAGTTCCTTGATCAGATCGCGGCCTTCGGTTCCCTTTTGTCCGACCCGTTCCAGGTTCATTCTCTGCAGGCCGAAGCGGAAGCTGTTCACCAGGGACGGCGAAAGCACCCAGTTGTGGGTCAGGGTCAGGTTCTGAACCCGGTTGTCGTGGTAAGATCCGAAACCGGGCAGGTTCTCAGGGGTAAAGCCGCGCTCGGCGCTCAGGCTGTAACGTCCGTAAATGTTCTGGCTCCCCATATTCCGGTCGATGCGAGTGGTGAATTGATCGTTGTTGATGCGCTGGACGCGGTTGTCCTGCAAATTATTGAAACTGCCTCCGCCTCCCATCGAGCCCATACCGGACATTCCCTGGTCGCTGTTCGGCAGAGGGACGAATTCCTTTAGCACCTGCTGAGTGGTCGGGTTGATCCGGCTTTGAGGAATGATGTTGTTGGGGAACTGGTCGCGTATCACCTTCGGGTTGCTGGGGCTCGTGGGCTTGGACGGATCGTAAGACGGATTGTTGCGGGTGGTGGCCGGGTCATAGATGGGATTCATCCCGGTGAAATCACCGTCACGCGGTTCCTCCATTGGAACCGACTCGATCATAGATTGTCCCTGCACACTCCGGAAACCCTCGAAATGCAGAAAGAAAAAAGTCTTATCCTTTCGCAGCGGCCCGCCGATTGTCCCGCCGTACTGGTTTTGTGAAAAATGCGGCAATTTGGAGGGACTGGTGAAGTCGCGTGCATCCAGCGCACTGTTGCGGAGGTATTCATAAAGGCTGCCATGAAACGAGTTCGTGCCGGTCTTGGTTACCACGTTGATGACGCCCGTTCCCTGCGACCCAAACTCAGCGGAGTAGGTACCAGCCTGTGTCTGGAATTCACGTACCACATCCGGAGAAAGGCTGATGACATAGGTGTTGAATGCCGGATCTGTGTTGATCGTCCCATCCAATAGAAAAACGTTCTGATCCGCCCGCCCGCCACCGACACTGATGGCGGAATTCTGCCCGGGGCGCCAGTACAGGGGATTCATATTACCCATCTGGGCGCCGTGGGATGTTCGGGCCCCCGGAGTAAGCAGCGACAATTCAAGGAAATGCCGCCCGTTGAGGGGCAGCGATTGCACCTTGTCCTGGTCAATGACTGTGCCGATTGTGGCGTCGGTGCTGTTGACCAGCGTAGGGGATGTATCCACTGTGATGGTGGTTTCCAGGGTTCCTACCTTCATCTCAAGGTCAAGCTTGGCCTGCTGGTTGATTTCCAGCTTCACCAGGGCTTTGCCCGAGGTAAAGCTGGACAATTCCCAGGTGACCTCGTAATCGCCAGGCTGCAATCCCTGGAATTCGTAGTAGCCATCGTTATTCGAAACAGTGCCTCGCGTAAAACCGGTTCGGGTTTCGCGTACCTGGACGGCGACTCCGGGCAGAAGCAGTTTCTGCGGATCGTAGACCGTTCCAAACAGCTTGGAAGTTGCGGATTGCGCCGCGAGTAATCCTGGGAAGCCAAGGAAAGCAGCCAGAACAGCCGACGAAAGCAAGGATTTCATGGAATGTACATCTCCGTTACGTGGTTATAGCGATGCCCTGTATCAGGCCGGGCACTTCATACCGATTCACAAATACCAACAGGCTGGAAAAACCCAGAATTTTGCAAACCACCCGAGTTGAATAAACATGAGGGTGCAAAAAATGTGCCAGCTACCGCAGTTTCATTGGGAGATTGTTTAAGATATTGAAATAAAAGGATTTATTTGATTCGCGGACGAACTCAACCGTTGGGCCATCCCGTCAGGAAGCATATTTAATATGAATTTGGCAATGGTCAAAATCTATTAAGGCATATTATTTATGGCTTATCCAATCCAAATCCACATGAATAGACTTTGTGGCAACTATGGACACCCACAAATTGGTGGCAACTGTGGACACCCATAATTTGGGGTAACTGTGGATTTGTGGACAGCTGAACTGTAGAACTGTGGACACCCACAAATCCGATTCATCCGCCGGATTCAGTAGAGGAACTGTGGACACCCACAAATCAGGGCACTTTGGAACTGTAACTGTGGACAGCCATGAATCAGCGAAACCGTGGCACGATGGATGGGTATTGTGGACATCCATTTAAGAATTGTGGACAGCCATGAAACAACCTCATCCACTGCGTTGGGTGAAATTATGGACAGCCACCAATCCGATTTGAAGGTACTCCCGTGAGCTGGCTGCTCAATTACCGGGCGGGAAAATGCCGAGCGATAGGTTTGCCGGTTGTCGCGAGATGATGATGATCTTCATTAACGCCAGAAATAGTTCCAGGCGTAGGCCAGGTCGGCGGTCTTGCCTGCCCCGAGTGTCAGCTTCCAGCTGATCTTGCCGACGCCATTGAAATGAAACCACCAGTCGGGCCAGGAGTACCACAACCATCCCGGCACCGGCATGTCACCCAGAGAACGTTCCTCAAGGACATTCACCATCTCGAATTTGCCGCCGCTTCCGGCTTCGATCACATTACCGAGCACATAGCGTACGATCTCCATATCCGTCGATTGATCGCGCCGGTTGGTCACGGCAAGCGTCCCGGAAAGGTCGATGCGACCGTATTGTCGGCCCTGCCATGTTTCAGCATTCGGCACTCGCTTGAGTTCCTTGTCGGTTTTCTTCAGATTAATTTCGACTGCCTGGGTCACCGGCAGGTCGTATTCGGCCCCGATAGGGGTATAGGAAATGAGCCCTTGTGCCAACACCCGGCTGCCGTGGAGGATCAATGCCGGCGCAGTGGTAAGAGGGAATTCTGTTTTGTTACTCAGGCGGATCTTATGCATGATCTTCGGCTCGCGCAAAAGCCTGGCCAGTTCGCGTTGCTGCTCGTCGTTGATCCGCATTTCCTCACGCCGGATTTCAGCCGGCAGCGCGAAGGGAATTTCCACCGTGAAAATATCCTTATACTTCATGGCAGTCTCGTGCACCGGCAGGACCATTCGCTGTCCTTTTTTGAGTGTGATGTGCCTGACGGTGTAGACAAACAGGTCCTCATTCTTCTGTGAAGAGGCTATTTCCGGCCCGAGATCCGTGGCAGGTGCCCGGGTGGAATCTTCTCGGCCCTCCGCAGTCGCCGGCGCCGCCATCTGGGTCATGATGGCATTCGACAGCCGTGCAGCAGATACCGAATTGGGATCAAAGTAGGGCGAAAGCCGGGCCAGGGTCTGCTGTAGCGAGATGGGATCGACCATTTCCTTGAAACCAAAGGTCGGCACCCCGACTACCAGCTGCGCGGTCACATCTTCCATGTCCGCCAATTCATTGATCAGCGTTGCTTCAAGCTGGATCACCGCATTACCCATGCCATCCAGGGTCACCTTATAGTTGGGAATCCAGCGCAATCCCTTCTGCAGATAGCTCATCCCTACGGCGGCCTCGGGCGCGGCACGCCTATTCTCCCAATTGAGTTTGAGGGTGAGCAGGTTCCGGAACTCCTCGCTTGAGGACTCGCGCTTCGGCGCAGCGACGAAGGTCACGTCCAGAATTCGATCGATAGCCACTACCCTGGTCCCGGCCTCGGTCTTCAGAAGCACTACGGTCCCTTTTTGGGGCAGCTTCCCGCCCGAGTTCGGCGGATCGGTTTTATCCAGCTCTTCCCCGCTCCGTTCAGGTACATCAACAATGATTGCGGGATAGGCGACCGAGGGAGTCTCACGGCCGGTCAACACTTCGGTAATCATCACCTGCGCCCCAATGTTGCCCTCGATCAGTTCGCGAACGCTTAGGGCTGTCCGTTGGATCCTGACCTTGTGGGGGCTGGCCACCACGGCGGAGAGCCGGGCGCCTTTTTCCGCAGAATGCGCCCAGAAGGTACCCAGTACAGGTGTCGGAAGGTAATCCATCACCACGTTTCCGGCGGCATCGGTTGGCATCCTGCCTTCATGCAAAACGAATGCATGGCCGTCCTTGAAAATGGTCACCTCTTTGATCGGCATCTTGGCCAGGGCGCTGAGTGGTGTGGCCTGGTCGGCCTTCGCCGGCGAAGGGCCCGCCGGCAATACTATTAAAGAAAACACCAAAGCGACGACATAACAAACCGATTTCGGGCTCATATTCTGTTCCTTTTCAGAGATATGCGGCACACGCGCAAACACAGCCGGTTTGCATCTATCGTATTCCGAATAGGCCCAGCAATTTCTCTCAGGCGATCTGTCCGTTCAGAGAATTTGCCGACCGGCCACTGGCAAGCCGGAGGAGTTCGAATCAGCACTCGCCGACAGACAAATTATTCGTTATTTGCCTGATTACTCCTAAAGATTATCGAACCGTGACAAAAGTCTATCGGGCCGCCGAATGGGACAAAACGATTTCATTCATGATCGGCCCGTTAAGCCAGGTCGGGACTCTTCGTGGAATTGGACACCGAATGGCGGAGTTAATAAAGGACACCCCAATTCACGTCGCAGCCATATAGCTGGGAATTGAATAATGTGGCAGACACAAACAGTTGAACTATCGAGGGCGATTGATGACCGCACCTGGACGGACGGGTGTTATCGTCCGACCATCGGTCATAGAGATTGGACGGAGCAGCCCGTTGGCATCGTAACTCACTCGGTCGATGCAAATTTGCCGTGATCCATGGTAGGGGCCGTCTCCACTCTGACCGTCCCAGCGGTGATAAAAGATCAGCCATTCGCCATTCAAGGGGCTTTGGATAAAAGAGTGGTGGCCTGGGCCCTTATGGAGGCTATCGCTGAGCAGCAAAGGACCGCGATAGGTCCAAGGTCCCGTGGGAGAATCCCCTGTTGCGTAGTGGACTGAATAGGATGCATGCCGGTAGGAACCATGGCTATAAGTGAGATGGTACTTGCCGCCATGATAATGAATGAAAACGCCTTCGGTGAATTGAGGTGGGGTATCCACGGGCATCGGCTTTTCCAGGTTGACCATGTCATCCCGCAACGCGAACATCCGGAGCGTGGCGCCGGCGCTGCCGCCCGCATATAAAAACAAGTGGCCGGATCGCGGATCTTCGAAAACCATGGGATCAATGGCCTCAAAGCCGCCGCCGCCAATGAGTAGGGGCTGACCCGAATCGACGAAAATTCCCGCCGGTGAATTTCCGATTGCGACTCCGAGCCGTGAGGGGGTTTTGCCTTGTGGCCCAACAGAGTAATAGAAATAAAACTTTTCATTACGTTCAACAATACAGGGGGCCCAGGCATAATGCATTTTTTCGCCGTCGGCTTCAATCCACCGAATGTTGGCGAATTCGAGAACAGGTCCGTGGCGCTGCCACGAAAGAAGGTCTGAGGACGAAAATGCGTAAAACATCCTGCCGCTGCCGGGACTCCATGTGGGATAGATCCAGATAATGCCTTTCGAAACAAAAGCGAATGGATCCGCACCCGGCATGACCGGGTTCACCAGGCGAAAATTGTCGGGCGACGCACTTGATAGGAAAACAAAACTGGAAATGGCCAGAGTCCACGACAGAATTCCAGAGGCTCGTATTGTCATTAAAGCCCTTCTCGGTTATGGAGCGGCACCCTGGAAGCAAAATGGAGACTGTTGATCAGCCGGCAGGCGTTTTCGCCAAACGGCAATTTCTTCGCAGGAACCCTAAGAAAGAAAGGACTGCCGGACATAGTCAATGTTCGTGCGTGTGTCCTCGAGGAAGCGGCCTTTTCGACCGCTGCTTTCGAGCACGTACCACTTGTCATATCCGATAGAACGGCAGGCGGCCGCGGCCGCATCGAATTTCACTTCCCCTTCAATGGCACCGAGCAGCGGCGTCTTCCAATCCTTCACGTGGATCTCGCAGATCCGCCCGGCGCCCAGATAGCGTAATTCGGTGGGGATATCGTAGCCATAGTGCGTGGAATTGCCGATGTCGTAGTAGACCTGTACCATGGGCGATCCGATCCGGTCGATGATTTCGGCGTTTTGCTCAGCAGTGAGGGTGTTCTCGATCCCCAGCGCCACTCCCAAGTCCGCGGCCCGCGGTACGATCTGACGCAGCACTTCAATCGTCCGGGTCACCCCGCGCGCATCAAGCTCGTAACTGGCAAAACCTTCTTTTCGGAGATTGCGAAGGTCGCCCATGGAATCCTGAAGGCGCAGGTCGCCGTTTCCGAAGAATGCAATCAGAATATTCTTGGCTCCCAAAGCAGCCGCCGCTTCAAGCGCATCGATTACGAAGACTGCGGATTGGGGCTCCGATTTGAGCGGGATTTCGTTGAGAATCGAACCAGCCGCAACCGAGTGGAAGGCAATACCGTGTTCGCGGCCCAGTTCCAGGTATTTTTGTCGAACTGATTTTTCGCGCAGAGGAATTCGGTCCGGCGCCGTCCCAACGGAAACCTGAATTCCCCGCAGTCCTGCCTCGCGAGCAAGAGAAGTGAATTCCGGGTCGCACGGCTTGCCCAAGTTCCAGTCGCACATCCCGACCCGCATCTCCCGTCCCGGAGGAGCCGGGAAAGCGCCTCGATGTTTATGCCCAACGGTGCCCGCGGCCATCCCCAAAGATTTCATGAACTCTCTGCGATTGGCTTGCATGGCCCCCATCGTAACAGGAATCCAATGATCGCCGAAAAGTAAAATCAGTTTGCTCGAAATCACGGACACCCATTAAATGAAATCATGGACATCCATCAATATACTTCTTCAGGGGCGGATCTTTCCCAGCCTGCTGGTTGTGCCAGGGACATTTCCAGCATCAGGAGTTTTTCTCTTTTTCTGAAATCTGCTATAAGCGGATGGCCTGGATTTGACCTGGATTGGAGGCACAGGGAGGTAATACTCTAATGAAGCGACTCTTCAGATCAGGCAGGCGATCGGCAGATCAGTGGGTGGGGGAGCAAAAAGTTCTGAAATAGGCTGATTCGGAGGTGCTGAGGCACAGAATCGCAGAGAATTTCGCTTCCGCGCGCGAACCTTCGGCGGGTGCTTGAATATCACTAGATCTCAGACCATCTTGCAGGTGCTGCTACACAAACGCAACTCGGGCCGCCGCCGTGCCCTGCAACCAACACCTGCCGAGTTGATCGGCAAAATGACGCAGATTGGCGAGCAACCCGGCAGCGAGACGAAACCGCGAACCGAAGCGGGTGACCGTGTCTATCCAGGCTTCCGGATTGGCTCCAATCCGAAGCAGAATCGGAGCCAGATCCGCATCCATAACTCCCCGCTTGTCCGACCTGATTACGCGTCCCGACCTGTCCACCAGATCGAAATACTCTCCTGCCGTCATCTGCAGAATCCCTCGCCCCCCGGGACCTGATTGAATGGGACAAAGCCAGCGGGCGGAAAGACTGGTATCCTCGGAGGAATCCGTCGCAGTGGCAAGACTGCTGGGATCTGCATTTCCGGAATTACCTGCCTCCATCGATGTTCCTTTGCCGACAGGCATAGACTCCAGATCTTGTGCCGCTGCATCGTTTAGAGCGAAGGCCATCGTCTCCTTCTGCCAGGCACGGATCCGCTCCTGAATGCTGGTAAAGTCGCTATCCTCGGGAGTTTGCGCCAGTCCGGCCCGGATCGGATTGAGGTCCACGTACACCATGCATGCCGCAATGGCCGCTTCATCGAGCAGCACCTGGGATTTGAACCGACCTTCCCAGAATCGCCCCTTGACCCCATCCTCTTTGTTGGCCTTGCGCGCGATGAATTCGTTCAGCTGGCCCATGAACCAGCTCAGGCTGCACAGACGACGGCGCAGCTCGGCAATGCGGTTGGGACAGGCTGTCAGGGCGCGGATTTCCTCCTCCGTCGGTGGAATCGGGGCACCGTTGATGTCGCGATGTCGGGGGGAGAGTAACAACCAGCGGCGGGCTACTTCATCATCCGGCCAGAGGGCGACAATATCAGGACGTGTGCGCAAAATCGAGTGATAATGATTGAGGAGGATGGCGAAGGCGCAGACTTCGATGGCAAAGATCGCGGCGAGATACCGTAACCTCTCTACCAGCCACACTTTACGGTGGGAAAAGTCCTGTTGCGTCACGGGGTCGAAACCGCACAGGAAAGCGCGGCGGACGCAACGGCTGAAGCAGTGATATACACCTTCTTCTCCTTCCCGGACATAGGTGCTGCGGGGCATAGCCATGATTCACCTCTCAGATAGGGTTCTGATATACCTAATGGCGAACCTGGCGAATGAGCCAAAAAAAGATGAAGGAATGCGAAAAATCTGCAGGGGGCCTAATTAGGGACACCCACTAAGAAGAAAACGATGAGTCCGGCAATATGCCATCTGATGGGTGTCCAGGATTCCCCAGGATTCCAGGGGTCCAGGACGTGTCCTATGATGGGTGTCCAAGTTACTCCACTCACAACCAGGGCCACCCTCATCGGATACAAACCCCGGTCGAAAAGCAATCGACCTGGCTGTGTCCTTTTTGCGGCGGCCGGATGGTTGTCATCCAGAGACTTACAGTTCAGCAGATCATTTTGGCGGGAGGTTAGCAACACGAAATCGGATCCGAGAATATTCGCGAAATCCGGGTCCATTTTTGAGATAATTCCGGAAAGGCTCGGCGTAGCGATACCCTGGTCGTCAAGGCAGGGACTTTCAGGTCTTCGTAGGAGCGAGAATGGCAACCGCAACAGCAGCCACACCGCAACCAGCATCGACATCCAAGACCGCCGTCTGGGCGGGACGCATTCTCAGCGCGCTTCCTGTGCTCATGATGGTTTTCGGCGCCGCATTCGGCATTCTCAAACCCGAGGCGGTGAAGCAGGGGTTCACGAAGTACGGCTATCCCGATCAAGCATTGATCCCCATATGCATCGTCGAGATCGCTTGCGCGCTCATTTACGCCATACCGCGGACATCCGTATTCGGAGCAATCCTCCTGACGGCTTACCTCGGGGGTGCCACAGCAACCCACGTCCGCGTCGGCGAAGCCTTTTTCATGCCCGTTGCCGTGGCGGTCCTTGCCTGGCTGGGGCTCTACCTTCGCGATGAGCGCCTGCGCGCTCTGGTTCCCATCCGTAGTTGACGGCGAGGAGGCCTGGCGACAGGTGGCGCGTCCTATTGACCATTCTATGGAGCCACTCGGCCACCGTTGAAGAAGTCCGCAATGTCACGTCGCCGGAACTACGCGCCTATTCTCTCATCATCACGATCTCCACCGCTGAGACGATCTTGCCGGCACGAACCGGCCAAGGACAGTTCAAACCACGGCCGGCTCCCGGCTGGGAAATAACGATGGCAGCTGAATCCGCCTGCGGGGGAAGGCGGCGGATATTACGATTCGGATGGAGATCGCGGCTCATAATATAAGAGTAATTCGCATCTGCATTGGAGGACGAAGCTAATTTCCCAAGCAACCAGGATCATCCCTTCGAGTAAGAGCGGCTTTCGGCGGAAGCCTGCCCATCACCTTTGCTCTCTCCCGGCAGAGATATATTCGAGTGGCCATGCACGGCGTAAATGGCCAGGTCAAACGAGCACAGTTAACATAGAACACGATATCAGATTCTGTGGATGCCGGCGGAAAAGGCTCCCGTCTAAAAAGACGGCGTCTATTTCCCTTATCAGCGATTTCGAACAGGACGGTTGCCGAATGGGATGTCAATCTCGAGCTGGGTGGCCACGATCCGAGAGCATAGGGGGGCCTAGCGTCTGAGGGCCCGTTTTGTAAACCGTTAGATACAAAGCGCCGATAAGTCCCAAGGTAGGGCGTGCGGATCCGATGAGACCGATCTCCAATCGTCCACCGTCATGCCTGCATGAGAATTCTATTTCAAGGGAGGTTCTGTGTCCCGTCGTTTGTTCTTTGCACCTGCAGGTGCTGTCGCTCTCATTCTGTCACTCTGTGTATCGTCTCCCGGCTTCCCGGGCGCTTGCAGTCCCGGTTCCCAGGCTCAGTCCGGCACTCCGTCGGTTCAATCCGCCAGCGCCGGCTACTCGCTTACGTTCCCACAGGTGGTCAATGGACTGCTCGGGGGCGTGAAATATCAGACCAACATCTTCCTGATCAACAACTCCGCTGCATCGGCGCGCGGTACCGTCTATTTTTTTCGCCAGGACGGCGGGACCATGAGCGTCTCGACGAACCGCGGCCAGTCGGCCTCGTTCGCCGTCACCCTTGCTCCGGGTGCCTCCTGCAGGATTGAAACCGACGGGCGCGGCGATGCCGTCGTCGGCTGGGTGGAGGTTATCTCGAACGTTCCCTTGTCCGGCTCCGGAAGCTTCGTCGTCTACGACGCGGCCGGCAAATTCCAGACAGAGGTCGGCGTCGGAGACTCCGCCCGCGCGCGCAGCCTCCTGCTCCATGTCAGTTCCACGGCGGACGAGTTCACGGGTTACGCCATTTGCAACCCGAGTGCCACGACACCGGCATCCTTGACTTATGAGCTTCGGGATCTCGGCGGCCGGCTCATCTCCTCCAGATCGGGCGTGCCGCTCAGCCCTCGCGGGCAGAGAGCGGAGTTCGTCAACCAGACCTTCCCGTCCATCGCCGGGACCGCCTTCAACGGCGTCCTTCTCGTCCGGAGCCCCGACCTCGACATCTCGGTCACCACACTTCGTTCACGCGGGGTGAACCTCACCTCCCTCCCCTCCGTTCCGCTTGTGTCGGATACGAGCAAGGCGGGTGAACTCCTCTTCTCGCGCATCGCCGACGGGCAGTTCGGTACCCTGCGCTACAAGACGAGCTTCGTCCTTCTGAACAACTCCAGCCGGAATGCCACGTCGACGCTCGACCTTGTCAGTGACAAGGGGAGTGCGCTGTCGCTGACCATCGGCGGAAGCCGGAAATCTTCCTTCACCGTCAATGTCCCCGCCGGCGGCGCCGTCGAACTCGTCAGCGACGGCAGCTCTAGCCCCGCGGCCACCGGCTGGGCCACGGTCAAGAGCGACATCCCGCTCGCGGGCGGCGCCATGTTCACCAGCACCGATGCCGCCAGGGGAACGTTTGTCTCCCAAGTCGGCGTCCCCGATTCCCCTCCCACCACCAAGGCCTCGATCTTCGGCCAGGTCCGGGGGGACATCGACACAGCCTTCGCCGTCAACAACCTCGCCGACACGGCACAGACGGTCACTCTGCGGCTCGTCCGCCATGAGTCGAGCGGCGGCCCGGGGACGGTGCTGTCGGAAAAGACCCTCGCAATGGCCGCCAAAACTCACACGGCCGTATTTCTTTCCGGCTATTTCGGCGAGGTCTTCGAGGTCCTCCGCCGCAACTACGAAGGATGGTTCGAAATCGAGGGGGAGAGCGGCAAGAGACTCAACGCCCTGACGCTCCGCACCCGCGGACCGTCTCTCACAAGTCTTCCTGTCGCCCCGCTGAATGCGGCGATCGACAAGTACTCCCCCCAGCCGGTCGTAACGGCATCGACCACGGCCGAGAGCAAGAGCGCGACGCTCTCTGCTTCCGCGAAGTCCGCGACACTGAGTGACGGCACCACGGTCAGCATGCCATGGCTCTCCGGCACCACCTCCATCTCCCTCTCCCTGCAGAAGCAGAACAACACCCTGGCGACCGGGTCAGCGCAGATCGCCACGGCCGGCTCGATGCGCGTTGTGCAGGTCACTTCCATCAATCACGACCCAAGCGCGTCCTTCGACTGGGAGCAATACATTCCCACGTTCACGATTCCTGCCAGGGAAGTCGGATCGATCGGAACCGGCAGCGTCCAGATCTTGCGCGCTGGATCCAGCGGGACCAAGAGTTACCTGCCTGCGACTCGCGACGCCGGCGGCAACCTTCGCTTCAAGGATCCGTGGTTCCCAGATGATATCTACGACGGACCCGCCTCGGCCCCCGAGAGCGGACAGGAGCAGCGGGCCAGTATCCCGGCCCAGATCCAGTACTCCATCGCAACGGTCCAGGCGTCCCTCAACTACGGCCGCTCCCCTCTCCTGATTCGGATGGTCCCGGATGCGTCGGCAACCCTGAAGAGAAAGCCGATGACCGACCTCGGCCAGACGCAGCAGGAGATCGAGCGGAAGAAACCGGTACAGAACATCTTTGTCCTCGTGCACGGCCACAACGAGACAGAGAAAGGGGGCAATGAACCGACCGAGGCTCCTACCCCCTGGCTTTACAACTATAAACGCGACGTCTGGACTCCGTTTTACACGGCCTACCTCTCGTCGCAGCAGAGCCGCGCCTGCGCAACCGTGTTCTTCGAATTCGTTTATCCCAGCTACCGCGCCATCTTCGGCGATCTCGACAGTGCCCTTGCCGACGCGCTGGCCCAAGAGCTGGGCCCGCAGCTCTCCAACAACATGAAGTTCAACCTGTTCGTCGTCGCCCACTCGATGGGCGGCCTCGTCTCGCGCGCGGCCGCGCAGAACTTCGACAGCAAGCTCTCGGAAGATCTTCGCCGCCTCGTCACCTGGGGGTCGCCCCACCTCGGCAGCCCTCTCTACACTCTTCGCATGGCCCTGACGGACGATCACTACGGGGCCACGACCTGGCTGAAGTACTTTGTCCGGCGCGAGCTCCGCAAGATCTTTGAAAATGGAGTGCTCATCACCCCGGGTGTGCTCGACCTGCGTTGGGTAGTCCCCGGCGACGGCGGACCGGCGCTGAACCTGAGCAGCCTTTTCCGCAACACCTCGGGGGATCCGGCCTACGATCTCAACCGCTCCCCGAACCTGTTCAACAGCAATCTCGTCAACCTGAACCGGGCGGAGAAATACGCGGAAAAGTACACCTTTCTCTACGGCCTTACCAGCAAGGGTCTCACCGACTTCACGGGGGAAACCAAGGAGGACTGGGACAAGCTGAGCGCCCTGTCGTCGGATATCGGCAAGGGCTCCACCCTCAACCGCTGGCTCACGGTTTTCCCGAAGGAAGCCTACGAGGGCGCCGTGCGGGGCGACTCCGACGGCGCGGTACCCATCATGAGCATGCTCGGCGGCGGGATGATCTTCCCGAACCCGGCGAAGTACCCTGTCGGGGATATCGACCACGAAGCCTACTTCGACAACGCGGGGAACGCGGCGACGACCGCGCATGCCACCTTCGATGCCATCGACTTCAAGAACAAGATCTGCGACTGCCCGACCATCGAGCTGACGAAGCCGGTGGCCGGCCAGGCCTACAACGAGAATGACATCGTCATCGTCGAAGGCAAACTGGTCTGGCCCGGGGACGACAAGCCCGGCTACAGGATCCGCGACATCACGGTCGAGAGTGCGGACAAGAATCGCCTGGACCTCCCGCCGCCCCGCGTCTTCGAGGACGGCTACTTCAAGACGGAGTTCAGGGCCGGTGATCTCGGAGTCGGAGGCCCTCGGGTGGTCGGTCTGAAGGTCGTATTGGTCTTCAAGGACGACACCGAGCTTGTAAAGGACGTCGAAGTGCCACTCAATCTCGCCCTGGCCATCGCCAAGCTCACCAGAACAACGAACCACATCTACAGCGGCAACTCGTTCGAGGGCCCCATTTTTGGCCTGTCCGGGGCGTACTGGAAGGGCCTCTCGTTTGTTTTGGAGATGAAGTGGTACGATCCCCTCGACGGCTTCAAGCCGCCTAGGGCGTGGGACCTGGTCATCGAGGGGACCCTGGCGCCGGATGGGAAGAGCCTGGCTGCCTATCACTACCGCCAGTTCCGGCACGTCGATTTCACATACCAGGATTCGGGCCAGACGGAATGGCGGGTGTATGAGGAGGAATTGCAGGAATGGACGGGGAAGGATCTCGCGCTGACCTCCGACCCGGTGAAGATCATCGCAGGGACCGCCATCGCGGACTTCAAGGGACGGCCGACGGCCTTCACCTGGACGACGTCCGCCTTGACCGCTTCGGCAAAGAACTGGAAGCCGGGCGACATCAAGACCTTCAACCCCTCGCCGTCATTCGTGCCCGATCGGATTGAAGCGAGCTTCTACAAGTGATGCCGCGCCGCGGCGTCAGGCCTGAACAAGGGAACGCTGCGCGGATGCCTGTTCGGGTTACCTGAGCAGATCGAAGTAGCCGCCAGATCGGGATACAGCGGCGTCGAGCCATGGCTTGCCGATGTTGCGAAGTTTCGCGAGGCCGGCGGATCGGTAATCAACGACGCCCGGAAGTCGTGGCTCTGGCCTGCCCGGCAAAGCGAACACAAATGGCAGCATCTCTCTGAACCACAAATACCTCCAAGACTGCAAGGGCATGCGATCTGTTGTTCTTAGCGGTCTTCCAGGTACTTGTGGTTGGCCATAACCGGCCAGCAACAAGATGACCCAAAAGCGCAGGTACCTCCGCTCGAGAAGATCGTCGACCTTCCTCAGATGGAGCAACAGGTAAAGCCCCCAACCCCAGAAAGTCAGCGATCTGAGCAGGTACTGCAACACCGAAAGAACTGGCGGATAGCTTGAAAGTTCCGCTGGCGGCTGCGCCGCCACGATCGCGATGATCACGGCGCTGCCTCCCCAGACGGCCACGTAGAGAACATTAAAGAGTCTTGGCAGCTTGCAACCAGCGAGCTGGGCCATCAAAGAAGAAAAGAAATACAGGCTGATAGCCACAATCAGGTGGACGAGCGGATTCACGGCCAGGGCAAGGAGAAGCCATGATTTGGCCGAAACAAGAGGAGGCGCGATTATGAACTGAACGACCGCAAGCGGTGCCAGCATGCCCCAGCAAGCGAGATAGAGAGTGTAAGCCGGCAGGAAAACCTGCCTGTATCGACGCTGCAAACTGTGCGATTTTACGACGGAAATACTACCGAGCCCTACAATGATGAATAAAAACAGAAAAGGAACCGCGCGCACGATCCAGTTCTAACAGATTTCTTCCCGAAAATACACACAACACAAGGTTTTCGTGTTCATTTGGCGCCGCCGGCGTGTCGTATCACTCCGGTTCTCCTTTGCCTTCCGCAAAAGTGGAAACATCGGCTTTTCCTACTTCTTTGGTATCGACGCGGCACGCAAGCCCTGCGTCTAAAAGAGTGCACAACCGTTCTTTAAAAATGGAGGTACGACTTCGATGAAAAAACTGCGGCATGTACTGCTATTCGGCTTGTTTTTAGGTATCGGCATTGCCGCCCTCGCCGATACTACCGTGCAAACCCAGGCAAGTCCGGAGGAGGTTTGGCGTGGGTTCATGGCGTGGTTCAAGACCTCGCCGCCTGATGCAAATCCCGCTCGAGGCTACTTTTTCAACCTGCGGCAGGAAGGAGTCCCCGCCGCGGAAATTGAGCGTCAGGTTGAAATAATAAAGAGCCTGTTCTTCAGCCGCCCTGAAGCTGTCGAGATCTATTACGACCGGGCGTTCACCAGGAAGCTAACGGGAGACCCAGCCCAGGATGTCCCAACCTCCCCTAGTGCCTTTCTGTGCAACGCCGTCGAAGACTTGAGTCCGGGAACCGCGCTCGATGCGGGCATGGGCCAGGGCCGTAACGCCATCTATCTGGCGCAGAGGGGCTGGAAAGTTACCGGATTTGATATTTCCGGCGGCGCACTTGCGGCGGCGGAGTCGAACGCAAAGAATGCAGGCGTGTCAATCACCACCATCAAGGCTTCCTACGAAACCTTTGATTTCGGCGCTGGGAAATGGGACCTGATCGTGCTCACTTTTGCGTGGGCGCCTATGTCCGATCCGGCGTTCGTCGCAAGACTCGACAAGGGTCTGCGCAAGAACGGCAGAATCGTCTTCGAACATTTCCTGGATATCCCGGAGCAGCCGCGGCCGGACGGCCTAAGGGCACTCAAGCCCGGCCAGCTGCGGAGCATTCTCAGCACCTATGCAATGGAATCCTATGAAGAGTCCGAAGGAACGGGCGATTGGGGAGGACCCGGCTCAAGCCTGGTGCGCGCGATCGCCCGAAAACCGTAGCGGCGGTTTTAGGCCCTTCGCCGTGTAGTTGGCTTTTCTCCCTGTCGGTCCTCGCCGCCAGTATGGCGTTTGGCACCCACGGGTATGGAAGGCACGCACTCAAGGGGCGTACCACGCATTGGAGTTCACCGCTCGTCGGTGACGTCATCGACATAGGCACCGGCCAGGCATACGTCACCTGCAACGTCGTGTCAGTCTCGTTTTTCTATCTCCACTTCCTGTGGGAAATGGCGCAGGCCGGATTCGGGGGGATGAAAGGACGCCCGTCGACATACAGCTTGCGCGTTTCGCAGAAATTTTTGTGCGCGCGGCGATCGTAGGACGACGGGTTACCCGCGATGATTACACATGGCACAGTTGGGCTAAGCCACCGCCCGGACAAACACCTCCAGGAAACTCTCAGAAAACATAACTTTCAGGGAACCGCCTGCTTGCACAGTTCGTACAAGTTGTCAGCGGGGCATAATGAGCTTCCGGCAGCACGCGACACAGACTGGACAATCGAACTCACACGACAGGAGGAGCCATTCGCATGAATCCATCCAACGCTGCAACCAGGCTCATACCGTCCCTGTGCATCGGTCTGCTGATCGCGTGTGAGGTCGCTTTTCCGCAAGCTCCGCCTCCACCAACCGCAACAACACCTGGCGAGAGCCTGAGGGAGCAGGGAGACATCCCGGGAGCCATAGCGGAATTCGAGAAGGTTTATCTCAAGAACCCGACCGATCAAAGGAACATCTACAATCTGGCCCTTGCTCTTTCCATCAACAAGCAGCTCGACAGTTGTTTCAAGTACTTGATCATGGCAGTTGACATGAATCCCTCGATTGATGCGCTGACCAATCCGGACCTGCTGACGGCCAGGGAAGACAAGCGCTGGGGGGAATTCGAGGACAAGCTCATCGCCACATTAAACGCGAAGCTCAGCCAGCCATTTAAGGACGTCGAATACGCCAAAGCCTTGTGGAGGCTGCGGGCCTGGGACCAGGCCTTTTTCACAGAAATAGGCATAGCCGGCAGAAAGATCGGCATGAAATCCTCCGTCGTGGAGGCTTTGTGGAAATTCAAGTTCATGGTCCAGGAAAGGAACGAACAGGAACTCGATCGCCTGATCGCCAGTAAGGGTTGGCCGAGAGTGGGCAGCGTGGGAAGAGAAGCAGCCATGGCCGCCTATTTGGTCGCGATGCATTCCCATAAGGGTTTACAAAAGAAATACCTGACCACCATCAAGGGGATCTGTCAAGAGAAGGAGCTTCCGTGGGAAAGGTACGCCCTGATCTACGATCGGAGCCTTGTCAACGAGAACAAGCCCCAGCGATTCGGAACCCACACCAAGTACAACGAGCAGACCAAAGCCGAGGAGCTCTATCCGCTCGAAGATGAATCCAAAGTAAACGAGTGGAGGAAGGAGATCGGATTGCCGCCCTTGAAGAATATCTCAGGCAATTCAACACCACTTTCCAACCCCCAAAATAGCCGGCCCTGATCCGCTGGGCGGCAAACCCCAAGGCCCACACCATCGGCCGGCATTTGACACCGAGTACGACAGACGAGCCACCTGCCTCCTGGTGGTTTCAGCGTTTCTTTCATTCAGGTGGTCAGTCCCCATCGATGAGATTCAACTATCGCACAAAGAATCGCAATCCAATCGCCCCGCATTCAGACGCGAAAGGACCAACCCATTGCCTGAAAATGCCCGGAATCACAGTGTGGGAGCAGCAGCTCCATGAGATGGGGGAGATGATGAGCCGCGATGGGAAACCAGTGCCACTGCGCGGCGCGTCTCAGGCGCTTGTGGTTGGTTCGGAGTTTTCGCGGATCATGCCGGATTAATCGATTCAAACATGGCGACTATGTTGGAGGCCGGAACGTCCGCCATGATGTTGTGCACCTGTTGAAAAACAAATCCGCCACCAGGCTTGAGGATGCCTACTTGTTTCCGCACATGGTTCATGATTTCTTCTCTCGAACCCCGCGGCAAGATATTCTGCGTATCGCAACCGCCCCCCCAGAGGCAAAGGCGTTCGCCGTATTTTGATTTCAGCAATTTCGTGTCCATTCCCCGGCTGATGAATTGCAGGGGATTAATGGCATCAAGTCCTGCTTCGATAAAGTCGTCTATAATGGGTTCGATCGCTCCGCAGCTATGAAGATTGATCTTGACATCCGCCAGCTCTTTCACTCGCTGCCACATTTTTTTATGGTAAGGCTTGTAATATTCTCGATACATGTCCGGTGAAATAAGCAGATTCTTTTGCCCGCCGAAATCATCTCCAAATAGAATCACATCGATATGAGCGCCGCACGCACCAAGCCAATTCTGCAGATTTTCCAGATAGATCTCAGTTAATCTTTCCGACAAGCGAATCACGGCTTCCGGATACAATGCCAGGTACATAAAATAATTATCTGCCCGGTAGAGCCATTGTGGGACTTCGAATAAATTGCCGCCGAACAAACCGATAATGGCGCGATCGGTCGACTGCCGCAGGTTTTTGGCCCCCTCTTCCAGCTGTTTCAATCCGCGGTCGTCCAAAGCCAAATGGCCGCCGGGAGAAGGGATAGCCCAGGTATGCTCGACAAGAATCTCTTTTAAATCCGCAAAATCGTCATCCTGGATTCCTCTTTCCAGCAACGGGAAATAGATCTGCTCAAAGTAAAGACATCCCTTCTTCTGGACGCTCAGAGCCCTGCCGCTATTGGACAACAAGTACCAATCATCGCCTCGTTTTTCGACCTGGATGTAACCGGGAATTTTGCATGGCGTTCCGTCAGGCAGGACCCAATCCTGCCACTCTTCATCTTTCAGCATGAAACCACGGCCCATTTCCACGACATCTATGCCGAGCGTGTCAAGCACAAGGGGTTCGACGATTGCCAGTTGCTGCACAAAATCATAGACATAGATGTTGCCGGAATGAATCCCGAGATAGTCTTTCAACTTGGCATATGCAATCGCCATGATGCCGGATGACCGATGCCCGCCTAAATCCACCGGCACCCGACCGGGCTGCCGATGATTCAACGCCGAAAGAACTCGTTCTCTTGAGGTCATGATATTCTCGCAATCATTCTGTCTAACGGACCAGGGTTCCTAGTCCACCAACTCATGTTCGATTTGCTCCAGTGTCTTTCCTTTGGTTTCAGGCACGCGTTCCCGGATGAACACGAATCCGAGAAAGCAGATGCCCGCATAGAGCCAGAATGTCCCGGCAGCGCCAAGCTTCGAATTCAGGAGCGGGAAGGTGTAGGTCAGGATAAAGCAGGCAATCCACAGGGCTGAGACTGCCACTGATATTGCGGCGCCGCGAATGCGGTTGGGGAAAATCTCGGATATCAACACCCAAGTTACCGGCGCGAGGGAGAATGCATAGCACGCAATCGTCGCCAGCACGGGAATGACTACGATCAATCCTTTGAACTGAAACTGGTACCCGAGCCCGATCAGCGTGTGGAAGATGCCGATTCCAGCACATCCTACCAGCATAATGCCCCGCCGGCCGAAGCGGTCCACCATCTGGATGGCAATGAAAGTGAACAGGAGCATCACAATCCCGGTTATGACGATGTTGAACAGGATGGAACTGACGCCGTAGCCGGCTTTCTGGAAAATCTCCTCGGCGTAGTTGAAAATTACATTGATTCCGCTCCACTGCTGCAATACGGCCAGCGTAACGCCTACAGTCAGGATCTTGATCATGTTGGGTTCCAGCAAATCCCGGAACCGCACGTGCTGGACCTCTTCCTGAGCAATCGTGTTTTGAATGTCACGCACCTCGGCCCGGGCGTGCGCGTCGCCGCCGATTCGAGCAAGAATCAGTCGAGCTCGTTCAACGTTTCCGTTCTTCACCAGCCAGCGTGGGCTTTCGGGTACGAACAGCGAGCCCAGGAAGAAAACCGCCGATGGCAGCGCCACTGCCGTGAACATCCATCGCCAGGCATACTGCCCATTCCAGGACAAACGAATCATCTCTGCGGTGGCACCGTCCGGCATCTTTTCGGCGATCAACCAATTGACGATCTGCGCCCCCAGCAGCCCAATTACGTTGGTCAATTGATTCAATGCCACAAGCCTCCCCCGAATGTGCGCAGGGGCGATCTCAGCGATGTACATGGGGGAGAGATTGGACGCCATGCCGATCGCCACACCGCCGCAGATACGCCAAGAGATAAACCAGGTAAACGTCGGCGCCCAACCGGTGAGGATCGAAGAGGCCGCGAACAGGAGCGCCGCGACCAGCAGGAGTTTCTTGCGGCCAAATTTGTCGCTCATCCCGCCGGAGATCAGCGATCCCAACAGGCACCCCAGCAGTGCGCAACTGTTCGCCCAACCGGAGAGCTGTTCGCTGGAGAGGTCAAAGTGCTTTTCGAAAAATGGTTTGGCCCCGCCGATGACGACCCAGTCGTAGCCGAACAACAAGCCACCCATGGCTGCGATCGCAGAGATGGTCCAGAGATACCTCATGTTGTAGTGCATTTCCAGTGCACGGCCGTCAAGAGCGTTGATCGGCTTGGTCATGATGTGCTCCTTGAATCCGGGGGGGCCATGTCAATCTTCTTTAGTTAGAGCTTGTCGGCGTGCCGGCCGGCGGCCACTTGAAGACGATTTTCTATGCTTTTTTCGTTGGGAATGCAATTCTTAAACGGGGGTTGTGCTTGTTGCGGGATCGCATGTCGTATCTGGCAAGCCTGATCGATCGGTTAAACCAACGCATCGAGGGGGCAGCCCATCCTTTTGCGATCGCGATCGCAGCCCAATTTCAGCATGTAGATTGCGCTGCTCGGCGCGGGTCTTACGCTGGCCGCCGGGGATTAACTCGGAAAGGCTGCCACACCGAGAGACGGATCGCGATATGATGTGAACGATGAAAAACCACCTCAGACCGCCGACCTTCGTTGTATTTGCCACCCTTGCATTGCTCCTGGCCGGCCCCACCTTGGGCCGCGGCCAACGGGAAGGCCCACCGCAGGCAGCCGAGTTTGCGCTCGGCCGAAAGCTCCCTGTCGACTCCAGGATCACGACTGGCCAACTCGAGAATGGACTTCGTTACTGGATTCGGGAAAACCGCGAGCCGATGAACCGGGCCGATCTCCGGCTGGTCGTCCACGCCGGGTCGGTGCTCGAGGACAAGGACCAACGGGGACTGGCCCATCTGGTCGAGCACCTCGCCTTCAATGGCTCCGAGCATTTCCCCCGGCAGGCCCTGGTTGATTTCATGGAATCGATCGGCATGAGGTTCGGACCCGACCTCAATGCGTTCACCGGTTTCGACCAGACGGTCTACATGCTTAGGATTCCGATGGATTCCGAGGAAATCCTGGAAAAATCATTCCTCATCCTGGAGGATTGGGCCCACAGGCTGACCTTTGACCCGGCGGCTGTCGACAAGGAACGGGGGATCGTCATCGAGGAGTGGAGGCTCGGCCAAGGTGCCGCCGAACGGATGCGGGCCAAGCAATTCCCCATCCTTTTCCGGGAATCCCGCTACGCCGAGCGGATGCCCATCGGAACGAAGGAAACCATCGAGACAGCCGATGTGGAAGCCCTGAAGCGTTTCTACCGCGCCTGGTACCGCCCCGATTTGATGGCCGTTATTGCTGTGGGGGATTTCGACCGAACCCGGATCTTGAACCTGATCAGGAAACACTTTGCGGGCATCCGACGGGCAAAAGGAGCGCCGGCCCGGCCGACATATCCCGTTCCTGGCCATAACGACCTGCTCTTTGCCGTCGCAACGGACAGGGAGGAGACGAACAGCTCCGTTGCCGTCTACCACAAGCTGCCTGTTCCCAATCAGGGCAAAGTCGCATCCTACCGACGGATGCTGGTCGAAAGGCTATTCAATGCAATGCTCAACGCCCGGTTCGCCGAAATCGCCCAGAAGCCCGGCGCACCGTTCCTCGGAGCCGATTCGAGGAAGGGCCGTCTGGTCGAGTCGACGGAAGTCTACGTGCTGTCGGCGCTTGTTCCCGAGGGAGGCATCTCGCGGGGATTGGTAGCTCTGTACTCCGAAGGAGAGCGGATTGCGCGCTTCGGTTTCACCGAAACAGAACTCAAACGCCAGAAGAGCGAGATGCTCCGGGCCTTCGAACGGGCCTTTACGGAGCGCGCGACCGAAGAATCCGGCGATTTGGCCGAGGAGTTCACCCGCAGCTTCCTCGAGGGAGAGCCAACCCCTGGAATTGCCTGGGAGTACGGGGCGCACAAAATTTTCATGCCGGAGATCTCACTCGAAGAAATTAACCGGCTGGCCAAGGAGTGGATGACCGGGCCGAATCGAGTCGTGGTGGTCAACGCTCCCGAAAAGGAGGGAGTTCCGGTCCCGACCGGTGTAGAACTCGCCTCGGCCCTGAAGAGCATCAAATCAGAGGAACTGGCCGCCTTCAAGGACACGACAACCGACAAGCCCCTACTTCCCGAGGCGCCGGAGCCCGGCAGCATCGTCTCGACCAGCACACGACCCGAGATCGGCGTCACGGAGTGGACGCTCTCGAACGGCGCGCGGGTAGTCCTCAAGCCCACGGATTTCAAGGAGGATGAGATCCTCATGCGGGCCACGAGCCCGGGAGGGATCTCCCTTGCCACGGACGAAAACCTCATCCCGGCTAACACGGCCGACCAGGTCGTATCATCCGGCGGGCTTGGCGCATTCAGCGCCCTCGACCTCGAGAAGAAGCTGGCCGGGAAGGCCGTCTTTGTCAAGCCCACAATCGGTGAGCTTGACGAGGGGCTTGCCGGGAGCGCGTCTCCCCGGGACGCGGAGACCCTGTTTCAGATGATCTACCTCACGTTTACGGCGCCACGTCCCGACCCCGGTGTTTTCGAGGTCATGAAGGCGCAGCTCAAGGCATTCCTGGAGAATCGGACGAAGAGTCCGGAGGTCGTCTTTTCCGACACCCTGCGGACGACGATGCAGCGGGACCAGCCCCGGTTCAAGCCGATGACGGTCGACGATATCCCCCAAATGGATCTCGAACAATCCTTCGCCTTCTACCGTGACCGATTCGCCGATGCAAGCGACTTCACGTTTGTCTTCGTCGGGAACCTGGACCTGGAAGCAATCAAGCCCCTGGTTTGCCGATACCTGGCCAGCCTGCCTTCCCTGCACCGCACGGAAACCTGGAAAGACTGGCGGGTACCGCCGCCTGAAGGAGTCGTGAAACGCACCGTGGAGATGGGCGTGGAGTCCAAAAGCCTGACAGCGGTAATGTTCTCAGGACCCTTCAGCTATACCCTGGCAAACCGGAAAGCCATCAGGGCCGCAAGCCAGGTGCTCGAAACCCGGCTGCGGAAGCTGCTGCGGGAGAAGCTGAGCGGGACCTACAGCGTTGGCGTGCAGCCATCCGTGAGCAAGATTCCGCGGGAGGAGTTCCGGGTGAGCATCGAACTCGGAGCGGACCCGAAACGCATCGACGAGCTGAGCCGGGCCATCTTTGAGGAGATCCGCAGGCTGCAGACCGACGGCCCGGACGAAGAGGAGGTCAAGGAGGTTCGGAAGGCAGAGTCGCGCGATTACGAAACCAGCAGCCGGCAGAACGGCTGGTGGCTGTCCCAACTCGCAGAGCAGTACAGTCTCGGGGAGAACCCGGCGGAAGTGCTGCGCATTCCTGCGGCCCTCGACCTCATCACGAAAGACGTGATTCGGGAAGCCGCCCTGACGTACTTCAACACGGAACGTTACGTTCAGGTCACGCTGTACCCCGAAAAAAAGTAAGAAGACAGAGTGCCTCCTATCAGGCACCGATTGAGTGTCTGACGACTCACGGAATGGCGGAAAAACCTTAATGGCAATTCATTCCCTGCAACAAGTCTTCGACGCTGCGCAACTCCGGCGAGTTAGAAAAACTCATCCGATACCCAGGGCGGTTAAAATGTCGGCTCCCGCCCCAGCTCCCGAAAGCCTTGTTTCCCGGGGTTGACAGGGACTCACCGATTCCGGATGTTGCCTTTTTTTGCATCTGTTCAGGGCGAATTACCAAATGGAAGTCGGGTCGTGATCAACCGCGCTTACCTGGTGGGGCAGAGGCGATTGAGTTCCTCGAACCAGTTCGAGACGATGTTGATCTGAGTATTTGGACTGCGCTCAGCAACGAGAAATCGCTGACCATCGGGCGCGACGTCCCAGTCCACGTTGAACCACTCGCGGCTGGTGTGCGCAAACAGCGGAGCGGGAGATCCGGCGGGGACCCCATGGATAAGCCGAACGGCCATCACCGCCGTCGGGGCCTGATAGAACAACTCGCCCCCTTTCGGGTTCCAGGCGGGTCCCCAGCCGCCGTCAATAGAAACCTGAGTTTTGGTCCCGGAGGCGGGATAGGCCTGTAAGTAAACCTCGTAGGCGCCCGATTCATTGGATGTGTAGGCAACCCAGCGCCCATCCGGCGAAAACATCCCCTGTATCTCGTTGAAGGGAGTGCTTACAAGGGGACGTGCAGTTTCCGGCCGGCCTGGCTCCATTTGCATGATGTCCATCTCACCACGCGCCGTACCCTCATTGTACAGGAGAAGCTTGCCATCCGGTCTCCAGGAGGTCGCCTTCTGAGGATGGACGGAGTCAGTGATCCGCTCTGTCTTCCCACTGCCGACCGGCATTAAGTACAGGTTGTATCTTCCATTCTTGCCGCCGGTGAACAGAACCCGCCTACTGTCGGGAGTAAACAGGCTGAACCAGTCGTCGTTGCCGAAAGTGAGGCGGGTCAGCGGCTCGCCCTCGACGTTTCCAATCCACAGGTTGCGCGCGGGACCGTCTTGAATGGTATCGATAAAGCGGTGGCCGTCGGGAGAAAGCACCGGCATGGAGTAGTTCCGCGGACGCAACTTCAGCGGAGTAGTGTTCCCACTTCGATCTTTCCATACGAGCCTCGACAATGACGCGGACGCCGGCGTATAGACAAGAGTACCGGCAGTAGATATGTCATAGGCCGCATTGCCCAGGTGGTCCACTCCGACGTCATCGATCACCACGCGGGAAGCCCCGCGCGTTTCGAGCCGCTCCGGGTCGAAAGGAACGGCGACAAGGTGTCCTTCCGACTCGTAGATCAAATGCCCGGTTTGAATATAGCGAGCGCGGCTTCCTGTCTCGACCAGAGGTCGAATCTCTCCGGTCTTGACGGAGACCGCGGCGATGCTCGCGTGCCCTTCGCGCCAGACTGTAACTACCGCGGCATTGCCACCCGGGAGCATAGCCGGCCACATGTGCCGGATGCTGCCCATCTCGCCGGACAAGCGGGTTACCGACTGCGGGGTTCCACCATCGGCAGTGATCACGGCGAGGGTACCATCAAGCTTCCCGAAGATGATGCGACCGTCCGCACCCCAGCTTCCACCATTATCTGCGCGCAGTTTACAGATCAGCTGAGGCGGACCGCCGCGGACTGGAATTCTTTGCAGTCCCTTTTCGGTTGAGAAGGCGATCCATTCCCCATCCGGAGAGAAAAAGGAGGCCATAGCGCGTTCCGTTCCCTTAAGTGGCCGAGGCTCCCACTCGCCCGCGGTGCGGATGTAGAGCATGGAATGGTCGGCACGGCGAGCCGAGAAAACGATGTTCGCGCCGTCGGGTGAGATCGCGAGTCCCCTCCTGATCAGATCGAGGCCCCATCCGCTGAGGGAGATGCTGGTCCTCATGACCGGAAATCGAATCTCTGCATTCGAAGCGAGGGAGCGCCATAGCAAGCTCCCTCCCACAGCGCCGAGCAGCAGAACCACCACCAGAACCAGTCCGATTTGCGCCGGCTTGTGATGCAATCCTGCCGCAGTCGGTTGAACGGCTTCCAACGGTTCCTTCAGCGCCTCCCTGATTTCGATGCTGGCATCTCCAATGTCGCGGAGTCGCTCTCCGGCATCTTTCCGCAGGCATCTTCGGATCAAGTCGACGATCCTCGGCGGGATCTTGGCCGGTAACACACTCCAGTCAGGTTCAGTTTTCAGGATAGCTGCAACGGTTTCGGTTACAGTTTCTCCGTGAAATACCTTGCGCCCTGCCAGGCACTCGTACAGAAGGCAGCCAAAGCCCCAGATGTCGGTCCGCCTGTTAACAGGCTTTCCCTTGGCCTGTTCCGGGCTCATGTAGGCTGCCGTCCCCAGGATGACTCCTGTAGCCGTCATCGAATCCGCGTCTGCATGAGGTTGGGATAAATCTTCGGCTCCAGGCCCTGGGTGGAAAGCCTTGGCCAGCCCGAAGTCCAGGATCTTGACCTTTCCCTCCGGAGTGAGCTTGATGTTCGATGGCTTCAGGTCGCGGTGGATGATGCCTTTTTCATGCGCCGCTTCTAGCCCGACGGCAATCTGATGGCAGATTTCGAGCGTCTCATCCAGCGGGATCCTCCCCTTTTTCAGCCGTTCGGCCAGCGTCTTTCCCTCGACCAGTTCCAGAACCAGGAAGCGTTTACCATCGGACTCTTCAAGGCCGTGAATGGAGGCGATGTTCGGGTGATTGAGCGTGGCCAGTATCTTTGCTTCGCGCTCGAAGCGCGCCATCCGGCTGGGATCTTCGGCGAAGATGTCGGGCAGCGACTTAATGGCCACATGGCGATCGAGACGCGTGTCCTTCGCACCATAGACGATCCCCATTTTGACGAGGCCGTTTTCCACGACCATGATGTTGGCCGGCTTCAGGTCCCGGTGCACGATGCCCGCCGCATGCGCCGCTGCGAGCGCGCTGGCAATCTGTGCAGCATATTTCAGCGCCTCGTCGGGTGGGAGTCCTTTTGGTCCGATGAGCCGGTCCAGGGTGTTGCCGGCGAGATATTCCATCACCATGAAATCGCAGCCCCTGTCCGAAGTGATGTCATGGACCGTGACGATATTGGGATGGTTCAGGGCTGAAGCGGCTTTGGCTTCCTGGACGAAGCGCCGCTTGCGCTCGGGGTCATTCACCGCGTGTGGCGGAAGCACCTTGATGGCGACCGCGCGGTCCAAATGAAGGTCACGGGCTTTGTAGACAATACCATCCCCCTTCACCGATCCTATCCTCGATCCGATAGTGCAGCAGAGTTTGACCGGTCAAGTCCGGCTGCGGCGCATCTTTCTGGTCCTTAGCCATTTCTATTGCTACGACCTCATGGGCCGGTGTTGCCAAGAGGTTTTCCCCTTCTCCTTGCCGTGAGAGCAGACGGTTGATTTGCTTCCGCAGAGACACGTCGCCGCCGCAGGCCTCCTCGAGGAACACTTCGCGCCGGTCAGGTTCCAACTCGAGAGCCGAGTTGTAAAGCTGCTTCACCAGCTGCCAGCGCTCCGGTTTCATTCCTGCGCTCCACGTTTCAATTCATCTGCCAGCCAGGCCTTCGCATGATTCCAATCATGCCTAACCGTTCTGTCGGTAATCCCCAGAACTTCCGCCGTCTCCTTTTCACTCAGCCCGCCAAAAAAACGCAACTCCACGACCTTCGCCTCGCGGGGATCGATCTTCTCGAGTTCCTTCAGGGCATCGTCCAGGGCGATCAGGACCGCATCTTTCCCCGGTGAGGGAACCATAGCCTCATCAAGGTTTACTTTTACTGCGTCGCCCCCCCTTTTTCGAGAGCTGCGCGAGCGCGCAAATTCCACGAGGATCCGGCGCATTACATTGGCACTGATCGCAAAAAAATGAGCGCGGTCCCGCCACTCAACACCGTTCGTATCGATGAGTCTCAGATAGGCTTCGTTTACCAATGCGCTGGTTTGAAGAGTGTGTCCGGCCCGTTCGCGCACCAGGTATATATGCGCCAGACGGTGCAGTTGATCGTAAACCAGAGGTATTAACTTATCCAAAGCGGCCCGGTCTCCACGACACCAATCCTGAAGCAGCAAAGTCACTTCACGTGATGGGCGTCCTGTCATAGAACCCCTTATCGATGGAGCGGCCTTTTCCAATTTGTCGGCGATTATACACCGGATCCCAAACTGGTCGTTCATAGTTCAGATATTCGGTACGAACACTCCCTGGTTCCAAGTTCTCTGTACTTCTGCTGATTTTAATGGGTGACCGCCAAAAATATTCCAGGGGCATTTCCGCTTTTCACGCGAGTCTTCGCATTAGGGGCCGAACGCGGCAACGGCAAGCCGCAAGAAGAGAGGCCCCATGGCGAACGGATCGATTTTGAGTGCAGCAGCAGTCCTGACAACCTTCATGGCGATGAATATGGATGCCGTTGCGAAGGCAGGCCCGCTGGAGACTTCGAATGGATCAACCACCAACGCAATCCAGCCCTCCGGCATCCGCACCGATCGCCTATCGCCCAAACAGCTTCGAATCTGGCAATCGATCCAGAATATTGCTTCCGCGGTCGACCGCTCGGGCCGGCCATTGCATCCTACACTCTATGAGCTGTGGCGATCAGCGGAACAGAGCGGCCATCTGATTTTCATCGAACTAGTAACCGGAGGGCATTGGACTGCCTACTCTGCAGGTGAATTCATCATTGAGAAACTGGATCCTGAGGGCAAGCAACACGTCCTGGTCCTTCGACTGTTCCTCTCAACCATCGATCGCGCCTCCACCCATTTTGCCGCAGCCGGTCGTTCGGACGGATTCATACCCTTCCAGGGACTTCATGGAAAGGTGCGATATGCGGAGGCTCTCGGCCATGAGCTCGCACATATCGTTGCGGTGTTTAATGATCCTGATTACTTGCGCCTGCAGGTGGAGGCGCACAAGGTAAGGGCTGCTTTTCTTCTTGCCCACCACAACAGGAGCAAGCAAGCGGATGATCTGAACGCCAGCATGATGCGCTTGACGAGAGAGGCTGAGAAACCCGCGGAAATCGCCGAGGCTGAGATCTGGCGTGAGCTTCAGGCAAGTCAACGATTCAGGCCGTCGATGTGAATCCCATTCCCAAGCGATGTATGCAGGGGCTTCACAGGAATCAGCGGAAGTTTTCGACGAGCATGATGTCACCGGTGGGCGGCTGCATCTTTTTGTAGAGAATCCAGCGATGGTCGGGTGAAATCGAAAATCCAAAAGTCAGGATGTCGTCCAGCCAAGCCACCGTCCTGCGTTTTCCGCTTGCGAAATCCAAAAACTCCAGGAAACCGTCTAGTTTTGTAAGATAGATCCCCTCCTCGAGAACGACAAAGTTGCACTCATAGCTTAGTGGCCCCGGGTGAACCTCGATCTCATCCCCGCCTCCGGCCGGGACCTTCCAGATCGTCCATCCCCGGCCTTTTATGCTTTTTGAGAAGTAGACCCAGCTGCCGTCTCGCGACCAGCTTGCCTGGCCATCATAACCAGCATCCGATGTCAATCGCCGCTGCGCGCTACCGTCGGAATTGATGAGGTAGAGATCCCCTGATCCCTCCTTGCGCGAGTCAAATACGATTGTTTTGCCATCCGGCGACCAGCGCGGATTGCAGGTTTGAGGCCCATTCATCGAAGTCAACGGATGTTGATTCGACCCATCGGCATTGCAGGCCCAGATTTCTTCGCTGCCCGAGCGGGTCGACACAAAGGCGATCGCCTGACCGTTCGGAGCATAATCGGGAGCATAATCGGGCCGCTTGGAAAAGATGAGTTTCTCTGGAGGGGTGCTGCGGCCATCCTTGCCCGGAAGCTGCAACCGATAAATATCGCTGTCCTGGTTGGTTCTCGTCCGTAGCAACCAACCATCGACTGTCCGGAGACCATGCCAGGCCGAAACATGCCCTGCCCATGTCGCCGGCATTCGGAATAATATCGGCTATTTTCTTTTCCGGGCCCCCGGAGGCGGGGATGACGAATACCCCCCACTTGCCCGTTCCCAAGGGACGAAGAAACGCGATGTGGCTGCCATCGGAAGACCAGGAAGGGCGGATGTCAAGCGCAGGATTGAATGTCAGGCGCTGCGGTTGTCCCGGACCTATCTGTTTGCGATATATATCCGTGTTGTCCCGCTTCTCCCCGTTCCAGCTGAATGCAATCTCATTCCCATCGGGTGAAAAAGTAGGATATTCCAGGAGGCCCGGATACGTGACAAGGGGAACCAGACTCAATGGAATGTCTTTCGTTGGACGCAAGTGGTACAAAAAGAACCAGCCTGTCATGAAAAGAACTGCGGTCAGCACCGCCATTCCGGCGGCAACAATCCACCGATTATACACCTTGGCGCGAGGTTCCATTTCGAGAACCTGGCTTTTGGACTCCTCTATTTCAATGCGGACATCCGCGATGTCGCGCAATCGGTGTTCGGGATCCTTACTGAGGCAGCGCTTCAAAACTCCCCTCAATCCATCAGGCGTGCCCTGCGGCAATGCATCCCAGGCAGGTTCTTCTTTGATCACCGCAGCCAATGTTTCAGTTACTGTTTCACCCGGAAAAGCGCGTGTTCCCGTGAGACACTCATAGAGGATGCATCCAAAAGCCCACACGTCCGCACGCCTGTCCACCGGCTTTCCCTTGGCCTGCTCGGGACTCATGTAGGCCGCCGTCCCCAAAATAACTCCGGTCTCCGTATTGGAATCGGTCGGTGCCCGCATCACGCAAGTCCCGGGTCCATGGTCCCCCGCCATGCGGTTTTCGAGAATCTTCGCTAGTCCGAAGTCCAGTATCTTAACCATCCCCTCCGGAGTGAGCCTGATGTTGGCCGGTTTCAGGTCGCGATGGATGATTCCTTTCTCATGTGCGGCATCGAGGCCGGCAGCAATCTGACGGCAGATATCTAGCGTCTCATCCAGCGGGATTCTTCCCTCTTTCAACCGCTCGGCAAGCGTTTTTCCTTCGACCAACTCGAGAACCAGGAAACGTTTTCCATCTGACTCTTCCAGAGCATGAATGGAGGCAATGTTCAGGTGATTGAGCGTGGCCAGGATTTTTGCTTCGCGCTCGAACCGGGACCATCGGCTGGCATCCGCAGCGAAAACATCGGGTAGTGATTTGATCGCCACATCACGGTTGAGACGCGTGTCGTGAGCTTTGTAGACGACACCCATACCGCCCTCTCCGAGTTTTCCCACTATTTCGTAGTGTGAAATCATGCGGCCGGCCAGAGTGAATGCCTGCAAGGTCGAACTATCCTCCGCCAATGCCCTGGCAGCAAACTCAAGGGCTGGCTTTCCCATAACATCTTCCCCTTCTGCCTGTCGCGAGAGCAGACGGTCTATATCCTTCCGAATGGGCCCATCGCCGGCGCAGGCCTCCTCGAGGAACGCTTCGCGCCGGTCCAGTTCAATCTCGAGAGCTGAGTTATAAAGCTGCTTGATACGCTGCCACCGCTCCGGATCCATCGGCATTTTGCGCACCGCAATCAGATATTTGAAAATTATCCAGCAGTCCATTGGACTGTGGGATCACTTTATCCTCAGCTTCCCACGCCGACACGGCCCTGCATTTGCCGACGGCGGCTTGGGGGGTGGCGAAATCAACGGGCCTCACTTTTCGCACCGGATTCCATCGCACCCCGGCGGATCGAGGATTCTCTCAATTCCACTACTCCAATGCCCGCTTTGGCGGAACGGTCCCCACACGATGGACGAGATCGGCAAAGCGTGGATCCGAGTGAAGCGGATCGAGCCCGGAAGCCCCAGGGAGCCAGAACAGATAGCCATCCCGCAGCCGGTAAGCTGTTTCCAGCCAATTGAACGCCGCGTCAATATCGCCAAGTCCCGCGTGAATTACCGCGAAGGCGATCGGTGGAGCATGACCTTGCGCGCGGAGTTGCTCGAGTTCCCGGAAAAGGCGCCTGGCTTCGTCTGTCCTGCCGAGCCGGCCATAAACATGCCCCAGGTAGGAGAATGATAAGGCTTCGCGCGAAAGGCTGAGAGCCTTCTCCAACGCGGCAACCGCCTCCTCAGCCCGGCCCTGATACCATGCAGACCACCCGAGCACGAAATGAGGCTGAAGGGCATCCGGGAATAATTCGATGGTGTGCTTGGCCTGCGCCTCTGCCTGCGCGTGCTGGCCCATATGGGAATACATCCAGGCGGCATATTGGTTTGAGATGAGCGATGTCGGATTGAGCTTCAACGCGTATTGAACCTCTCTGATCGCCTCAGAGTTGTTGCCGACAAAGCACAGCATCGTGGAATAAAAGTTGTGCGCGTCCGTGTCACTTGGGCTCAGTTCAATGGCGCGCCGAACCTCCCGCATGGCAGCTTCCAAGTCCCAATCGAGAAGCAAGTTCATCCAGGCAAGGACCAGATGGGCCGTGCCGAGTCTAGTCGTCGATGGCAACAGCCTGCAAGGCCAACTGCTTCGCGCTGGGGTAGACCTCGCGTACTGGAGCGTGTCCCCAATAACCCAGCATAAACAGACAGGCGGAATAACAGGCGAGCCCGAGCGCGAAATCAGGTGCTTTGAGGGTCATTTCCCGGAAGTACTGGAGCGCTTTCCCGATCCCTTCCGCGTTCATTTTGTCGAGCTCAAAGCGGGCTTTCAAATAGGCCTCAGTTATCTCCGGTGTCACCGGCCGCGCTGCAAGCGGAGGCGGAATCGCTGCACTGGCGGGTCTCAACGCCGTGGCGACACATCCTGCAATCGCCCGCGCCGCCTCGCGCTGTGTGGCCAACACGGCGGACATGTCGCAGTCATAGCTCTGGGCCCATAGGTGGCGCTCGGGCTCCATAAGGATCAACTGCGCCGTCAGGCGAGCGCGATTGCCCTCATGCAACGCGGCTCCTTCCACAACGCCATCCACGCCGAGGTCGCGGGCGATCTCTTCCAGCTTCCGGCTGCTCCCTTTCAGATGAAGCACGGATTGGCGTGATATCACCCGCACCGCCGGGATGCGGGCGATCTCATTGATGAGCGCATCGGTGACACCGTCGGCGAAATAATCTTTGGCAGGATCGCCATTCAAATTCGCAAAAGGCAACACAGCCAACGTGGGCTCTGCGAACGACCTCTCGCGCTTGACCGGCGCGATGAAGCGGTAGCCCCGGCGGGAAAGCGTCTCGACATAACGGGGAGCCTGCGCTTTGTCGCCCAGGACGGAGCGGATACGATTCACGCAATAGTCCACCCCTACCTCAAAATCCACGAAGGTCGACTCGCCCCATAAGAGATGACGGATCTCCTCGCGGCTGACCGGTTTGCCTGCCTGACTCACCAGGAGGCACAGAACGCGCATGGGCTGTGGCCGAAGCTTCAGGACCCTGCCTGACTTGCGTAACTTGCCATTCTCCAGGTCAAGCTCGAACGGCCCGAAAGTAACCCGATCAGAAATCGCTGGCATATTACCGGGATTATAAATCCCTCAACCCTGCAAGCTCAATCGTATTAAGACTTTGAACGCAAAGGAAAATCCAGCCAATTTCCAGCCGCCGTTTATGGCCAAAAGATCGGTTGCCGCCTACTGTGAACCCATCAAGGGAGGACGAAGTTGGGGGCCCTCCAAAACCAAACAGAAAGGAGCAGTTCGATGAAACACTTACTTTCCATGAGTATTCTGGCGGCTGGCATGTTGTTGCTCGCGCCGGCTCTCCAGGCGCAGGATTGCAGCCATTGGAGCCTTTGGGCCCTGCAGGGCACTTACACCTTTACTGCAACGGCGTGGCAGGACCTGTCGGTGATCAACCCGGCGCTACCAAAGGGATACGCCCCCGTCTCGATTGTGGGCGCTTTCACCGTCAACCACCATGGAGACGTGACCGGATGGGGATTGGTCAACGCGGGCGGAATACAGCTGAAGGTGGAGTTCGTCGACTCGCGGTTCAGCGATCCCAAGGCCGATTGCAGCATTCCGATCAGCCTTTCGATGAAAGTCAATGAATTTGGGGGAGTCATCGACGGACCGCACTCATACGTGGGGGTCATCGCGGGTGACGAGTCGGCACTGGAGATTGCCTTTATGATGCTTGGAACGGGACCCGGATCCCATGTGGAATTGGACCGTGCGAAGCGGATCTCAAGGACCTTCGACTAGACAGACTCATCGGCGCGGGTTGCCGATTCGCCGGTTCAAGCCTCCACCCATTTGCGATTGCCCCATGGAAGGCGCCGGCAAGGCGGACACCAACTTGACAAGTAACGCCCGTGGCGGACATGTGTGCCTGGGTAAAGCGAATCGCCTGGGATACCATTCATCGCTGGATGCCAAAAGCTGCCGAGTCCTGTCGCCGCTTCAATAACGGATTCGCCATTGATGGGAAAGTTATACGCCGTGTCTTTGGGCCGGCGTGTTTGCACGGGCAGGCCATCAAGACCTGTCGGAACGATCGTATTGTGAAGGTCGAGCGAAGAGCGGTAATGGGTGCCAACTGGCGATTGGCGATTGGCGACTGGAGAAGATGTTGGATGATTGCGAGGACTCCTCGAAAGGGAGATCTTTTCCTCCGCGACACATTTTTTCCGCGGCAAAATGTCACGTTTGCATTCTTTGACTCCGGCCGGGCGTAAGTATTTGCAGCAAGAGCAGGCCAACTGGGAGAGGCATCTAAGCGGCGATTTGGAGCTCAACCGGCATACGCTCACACTCGACGCGAAGTACTATTCAGTCATTGGTGTCATGCCGCCGGGCTTTCGGTTCCTGAGCGGCTTCAGAGGTAGCTGAGAAACTCAACAAGACCGAACCTATGTGGACTGGCAGATTTGGTTTCGTGGGCACGTGTGTTTTGTAATACGCACGACTTCTGACCCCATGCGCTTGGCCGCGGCAGTTCGCAGCGCCGTGTGGGCGGTGGATAAGGATCAGCCTATAGAGAGCTTTACAACCATGAAGCAATTTATTTCCGACACGCAGAAAGAGCGGCGTTTCTATTTGCTGCTGCTCGGTATCTTTGCTGCGGTAGCGTTGATACTGGCAACGGTGGGTATTTATGGGGTCATTTCGTATTCCGTTGCCCGGCGAACCCATGAAATCGGCATCTGCATGGCTTTAGGCGCGACGCGGAGTGATGTTTTGAAGTTGGTTGTCGGGAGAAGAATGACTCTCCTTCTAATCGGAGTGATGATCGGCTTGGCTGGCGCCTTCGGACTAGCGCGCTTCCTGATAAGCCTTCTATATGAAGTCCGACCCACCGATCCGCTGACGTATGCCGGTGTATCGTTGCTTTTGGCAGCCGTGGGTTTACTGGCTTGCGGCATCCCGGCCCGTCGTGCCGCCAGGATTGATCCCACGGTGGCGCTCAGGTACGAATGAACGCAGGTGTCATGTATCGCGTCGTCCATTCGGACAGCTTTTCTCACATGGACACTCGCACGAAAATGCTGCAAATCGGAACTCTGCGGGTAATAGAAAGCACATGATAGTTCTGATCCATCACTATCAGTGACGGAGCTGCCACCCAGTCATCGCGGATCATAACCACAATTTTTAGTGTGGACGGAATTATTGGTAGGGATACCATCCTGCAGACCGCACTAACTGCGTGATCTTGCCCCACGAATTTATGGCGACACAAGGACATGAGCACTGCATGGTATCATCAATGTTAACCTTCAGAGGTGTGTATGACTCATTCTTTGTCTCTGTGTTTTCTTGCCGCGGTTCACTTGGCCTCGTCGATCTGTTCGGGCCAGAGTGCGGTACCTTCCGACCCGGTAGCCCAAACGCTGGATTTGCCAGCCTACCTGAGGGTACTGCCCAAACCGGAGCTCGAGCCTTGGGGCAAGATCACGCAGAAGCAGAGATGGGATCACTATGCGTCGATGACATTCTCACCGATTGCGGCACTAGGGGCGGTATCGGGAGCGGCAATCAGCCAGGCGATCGACAGCCCGACGGAGTGGGGACAGGGATGGGGTCCGTACGGCGTTCGTGTGGCGAGTAGTTACGGCAGCACGCTAGTGGGCAACACAATCATGTACGGCTCGTCCGCCCTGTTTCGCGACGACAACCGGTATTTCCGGTCGAGTTCGAAAGGGTTCTTCGGTCGAATGGGGCACGTGATCGCGTCTCCGTATGTATCGCGGAACGATGAGGGTCGCAAGCGATTCTCGACATCCATGTTCCTGGGCAGCGCCGGGTATTCTGGCATTCAGCTCGCCTGGTCGCCTCCGAGCTGGCAGGGATGGAACAACGTGGGGATCAACTACCTCATCTGGTACGGCCAGGTGGCGGGTGTCAATCTTGTAAAGGAGTTCTATCCAAGCTTGATCCGGTGTTACCGCGGCAGACACGCAGGTCACGCACCGAAAGCCCCAATTACCCCGTGAAAGTGAAGGACGTTCTCTGAGGTTTCTTGACCTGTCCATGGCGAATTGCTAATTCGTGGCTCAAGCCCAAGCGATTCCAGGTTTTGTTATGATCTGGAATGAGTTTTGATAGCCACCGACTGACACTAGGGTCGCTGGAAAACGCGCACCCAGTTGACCTCGAGGCGAACCGGGTACTCAAGCTTCGACGGGTTGCCGCCGTTGGCGCCGCCGATTGCCTGGTTGAGAAGGAGATAGTGGGGCTTGCGAAAAGCGTTGTCTTTTCCCGCCTCGTCGTCTCCTGCCGACTCGAAGTGGGCGGATAGCCTCCCGTCGAGGAGCAGGTCGACGCGATTCTCGTCCCACTCCATTGTCCAGATATGGAACTCTTTCGTCCACGCCTCATCGCCCAGTTCTGTGAGAGGCTTCTTGGTTGTAAGCCACTTCTGCCGACCATGAAGGCCATGGCACACATTTGCCAGGATCATTCCCCTGTTGTACTCCATGATATCGATTTCTCCACACTCCGGCCAGCCGACATGGTCTATGGACGCGCCGAGCGACCAGAAAGCGGGCCAGCTGCCGGAACGGATGTCGATGCGCGCCTGCATCTCGACTTTGCCATAAGTAAATTCGTGCTTCCCTTTGGTGATGAGGCATGCGGAGGTGACTTCAATCGACTGGCGCCCTTGGAAACCCTTGCCGCCCGGCATGTAGCCGGGATTGGCTTTCTTCTCGCGCCGCGCCTCGATGATCAGCATCCCGTCTTTACAGACTGCATTTTCGGGTTGATACCATTGCAGCTCGTCGTTGCGTACAAATCCGCGCTCATAATCCCAGTTCCTGGGGTCGGGCTTCCCGTCCTGGTTGAACTCATCATGCCAGACCATCTTCCACTCGGCGGCGGTACCGAGTAATCCCGACAGAAGGAAGAAAACGACGATACAGCACAAAACAAAGAGCACTCGCGCAACTGGGTTTGTATTTACCAGCAAGATTGCTTCTCCTTCCTAGTCCTGACTCCCAATCGATGCCAAAACAAATGATTCGGTTGTGGATCATTATAAAAAATGGCGGCGATCTTTTCGATCAGGCTGATGAGCTGGAGCATACTTCCACACTTGACTGCGGCGTTGGAGCCGGATCCCGTGTGGGTGGTTGGCGACACTGGTTTCCCGAAAAAAGGCGAGCATTCCGTGGGGATCGAGAGGCAGTATTCCGGGACGCCTGGTAAGACAGCGAATTGTCAGGTTGCCGTCAGCCTTCACCATGTCGGGGAGCACGGAAGCACGGCGCTGGGCCGCAAGTCAATGGAGTATATTGCGGTCTCGGCCAAACCCGATACGATTTTGGGCTGGTATCGGAAACTGATCGCCAACAAATACGCCCATGTAAAATCAAGAGGAACGATGAGCTCGGCTCGGCTTGCATCGCCGCAAGAACGGCGCGACTTTTTTGACTCAACGGCATGATTCCATTGAAGATCCTAGAAGTTGATTTGGTAGAAAACTCTGCCGCCGGATCACCGCAGTCTTCCGACGGCAATCCAATCGGCTGGGGTAGCGATATTTTCCCAACTATCAGATGTCGAATACTTGACCCATGTGCCACTTCCAGTCCAGACTCCTAGGAGATCATCCTTACCGTCTCCGTCCAAGTCGCCGGCAGCAATCTTGGCAGCACCGAACGAAATCAGCGACCATTGCCCAGTTGCGGAATCCCGAAACCAGACACCTGTGCTCCAGATTCCAATAACATCCTGCAGCCCATCGCCGTTCAAATCTCCTGTGGTGACGAAATCGGCAGCGGAGCCAATCTGCGACCAGGCACCCGTCGAGGTGTATCTCACCCAAGTTCCGGCGTCAGGGCGCACCCAAATCAAATCGGATTTACCATCGCCATCCAGATCACCCAGAGCTGCCTGCGTTGCACCCGTCGAGATTTGCGACCAGCTTCCAGTTGCGGAATCCCGGACCCAGACCAATTCATCCCAGATCCCTACGACATCTACCTTGCCATCGCCGTTCGTGTCTCCGGTTGAGACCCATCTCGCCGGTGTTGCGAGAAGAACCCATTGACCGGTGGTGGAATACTTGACCCATGTGCCACTTCCAGTCCAGATTCCCAGGAGGTCATCCTTACCGTCTCCGTCCAAGTCGCCTGCGGCAACCTGTGTTGCGGCAGAGGACACGCGACTCCAGGTTCCGTCATCTGAGTTACGAACAAATATCCCCTGGTCTTTCCACGACCCGATAAGATCGTGCCGTTGTCCTGCCACAACTCCAGAAAGCTCAAACACCACCAAACCGCCTTCCCCATCTGCGACATAGATATGATTCCCGATGCCCGCTACTCCGTTGGCCCGTCCGGAGGTGGCCGCATTCGCAACCCGCACCGGATGACTGGGGTCCGCAACATCCCATAGGCTAATGCCACTTAATTCCGCTTCGGCTACGATCGCATAGTGGCCCAAAAGAAAAACATCTATAGCAAAAGAGAGGCAGTGGCCTACGAGAACAGGGTTTCCTGGATCGGAAACATCCAGGATCTCCAGTCCCGCCTCCATGCTGGCCAGATAGGCGTAGTTGCCATTTACGATGACCGACCTGGAGGCCCACGTACTGGAAGCATACCTACCCAGTATCGAAGGTGCGGAGGGATTGGCCACGTCGACAACAACCATGCCACCTCCCTTCATGGCAAGATAGGCCCTATTGCTTTGAACTGTCACCGCAAAAACATAGTCGTTAACAGTAATGCTGCCGAGGCGTTTCACATCCGCAGCATCGGCAACATCAAAGATTGTCAGACCATTTTGGTATCCTGGGCCGGCCTCGATGGTTGCCACATAGGCATATTGCTCCGCGACGGCTACGGACTGAGCAAAAACATTGGTGGAATATCCCCCGACCCGAACGGGTCGGGCGGGGTTGCTGACATCCAAAACCATTAGGCCGCCAGTTCCAAAGGCTACGTAGGCATATCGGTCCCGGATTACCGCGTGGGAAGCTACTGCGCAGCCCTCTGGCTCGTAGCTGCCGAGGCGCCTGGGGGAAAGAGGATCCAGGAGGTTAACAATTTGCAATCCAGCGCTCCCGTCGGAAACGTATCCTTTGCCGCCGACGATTGTTACACTGCTCCCGTCTCCGACGGCGCCCTGAAATTGTCCCGCTTGAACCGGATTATGCGGCGCGCTGATGTCCAGAATCTGAAGTCCTGCAAAATGGTAGGCCACATAAGCAAAAGTGTCGGACAGAGCCAGGTTCCATGCGTAACCGCGGATCAGGTTCCCGCCAATCCGAAATGGTTGGTCAGGATTTCCAATATCTATGATCTGGACTCCACCATGTTGATCGGCTACATACGCCAGATTGCCCCTTGCCACTACCTTGGAAGCATAACCGAGAGTGCGGCACAGACCCAAAAGCCTGGGAGAAGAGATATTCGCAATATCAATGATTCTGAGTCCCGCAGCCACATCTGCCACCAATACGTACGCGCCTGCGATTGCCAGGCCACGGGCATCGCCTGCAATAGTGCACTCTGCTACTCGAACGGGATTCACAGGATTTGCGACGTTCAAAATCAGGAGCCCGCCGGTACTGATAGCGACATACGCATAACCTCCAACTACTTTTATATCGGCAGCGAACAAAAAGGAGGTTTTATAGGAACCCAGTTTGGTTGGCGTGACCGGCCGAGACACATCGATTATGACTACCCCACCAGCACCATCGGCTAAATATGCCATACCTCCAGCTATCGATATACTTAGCGCGTAATAGGAATTCAATGATCCCACAGTCATTGGTCGGGCTGGATCTGCAATGTCCACTACAATCAATCCCCCCTTGCCGACAGCCAGAAAGGCATACTGGCCAGAAATAGCGATACTTTCCACGACACCCGGCAGTATTCCCGTTTGGCCCAAAACTCTTGGCGAAGGCAAAGCGTCGACGTCCAGAACTGTTAGACGCGGACCAACTCCCAAGTAGGCCTTGCCGTCTCGTACAGCCACGGCCTTACAGGCACCGCCCCATTGGGTTAAGGGAGTCATGGCGATCTGATCTGCCTCAGCCATGGCACGCGCATGTTGACCTGAAATATGAGACGTGTGGGCTATGCTCGCCCGTGGAGGCAGGCAAAGCACAGAAACAAAAATGAGGCAACTAATAAAGGTTTTCATATTCCCCAATCCATTTGCCAAGATTCTGCACCCATCCGATTATGATATTTCACCAACAGATATGGTAACTGGCAGTGGCAGGAAACTTCGGTGCTTGGTGCTGGAGACAACGAACGTGGCTGCTACGCTCATGGTTCTTCCATGTCCACTTGATGTCGGTGTGCATCTTGACGTTCGTGCCCTGCCGGTCGTACAGCCAGGATTTCCCGTCATCGCTCAATCGACGCCAGCTCGCGCGTCGTTGGCGGTTCTGGAGTTGCCGCCGCTTCAATTCCGCTGGCGGTGCATGGTATGCGGGCAAGTCTGTTGAAAGCAGCGGGGATGGTGACCGTTGCCGTAACTGCATCATGGGATTTGGGTCGATTTGCCTTGTTAAGGGCGGTCGTGGATCTCCATTCCACCGGGCTTTTGGCGATGGACCGGGTGGATTCACTGTTGCACTTGCCTTGAAAACTCTAGATCCGTGCTCTGCAGCCGAATCGGCAAACGCGTTGAGAAAGACGCTCCGGGGTGCGGAAAACTCCGATGTGTTGCCCCGCCTATCCGTAGCTGTCGATATGATGTTGGGCCCGGCGAAGGCACTCGCTTTGCTAAAAACAAATCGCCCTGAAGCATCTCCGGTTGTTGTGCCCTCGTAGATCTCACCTTCATCCCGGGAGTCAGAGAAGATATCAACCGTGCACCTTGGGCACGCCTCCCCGGCGACTGAGACCAGCGTCAGCTCCTGGATTAATGGCCTGGCAACTATGTTATGGGTTCGATTCCAAATGCCCTTAATTCCATTCTCAAATATCCGATTTTGGCGGATGGGATTTTCAGCTCCATCATTAAAGACACCGAACTCGCCGTTAAATCCAATAACGTTGCCGGGTCCAACGATGTTGCGCTGAGAATAGTCGGAGATTCCGACGCCGGCCTTCCCATTGCCCAGGGATGGCATGCTGCGACCGCTCGCTCCAATAGTATTACCTGCTATGTAGTTGAATTCAGTACCTCCCAGATATATGCCATACACCGGATTTCCACTTATCAGATTTCCCTCGCCGTTTCCCGGGCCGCCGATAAAATTATGGATGCTATCCCCCAGAATCACACCAAAGCCAGTATTTCCGATAGCTCTCTCTCCTGAAATGTCAGTTCCTATGAAATTACCGAGAACAATGGCTCCCATGCCTCGGCCTCTTTCTCCTGTGTAAATCCCACTTCCGGTGTTTCCGCTCAGAACGTTTCGTTCAGAGACAGTTTTTCCCCCGACGCGATTAAACATTGCTCCCATGGCCATATGGACACCGCCCGGCATACCATTCCCAATAGCCGCTGTTCCTGTTGCATTTGTGCCAAGAAGGTTGCCAATAACAGTATTGTAGTTGCTGCCGCGGTCCGAGATGCATACGCCAGACCTAAGGTTGCCGCTCGATAGATTTCCTTGTATCAGATTATTGTAGGCACCGAGCTCCATCGAGATGCCATGTCCAAGGTTGCCGAGCGGGTATTGGCCGGATACGTCGGTTCCCACAAGATTTCCCAGTACGCTGTTGCCGTGGCTTCGCTCCATCATGCTTATGCCGGTGTTATTCTTGCCGCTGACGAGGTTGCCTTCCCGGGGATTCAAGCCGCCAATTTGGTTGTTCGAAGCGCCTCCGTGCAGAAATATCCCTATGCTGGCATTTCCGAGAGCCTTGGCACCGGAAACATCGGTGCCGACGAAGTTCCCTATCACTAGGTTTTCTTCTACCGAATCACCCAGGAGGCCGATGCCCATGCCTCCATTACCACTGACAAGGTTTCGCTCCGAAGCGGAAGTGCTGCCAATCCTGTTATGACGGGCACCGTTACCCAGAAGAATGCCAAAGGAACCGTTTCCAAATGCCACATCGCCGGTAATCTCGGTGCCTACGAAATTACCGACAATTACGTTATTTGCCCCATCGTGAACCTCAATGCCTGTAGTTCCATTCCCGCTAAGCAGATTGCCCTCGCCCATCGGGCCGGCGCCTGATGTACGATTTCCACCGATGATATTGTTGCTGGCATTTTGAATTCGAATCGCTGCCAGCGGGAATCGAATGACCTGCAAGCCCTTGATGACATTATTATTTGAAGTGACAATCAGGCCGTTGGTACCCTGAGGAGAAGCCATGCCATCCAGGATCACTCCTGCGTTCGAGGCATCGATTGTTACGCTTCCTTGGTTCATTGTGGGCAAAGGATTTATTACTCCGATGCGTGCCGGGTTCGAAGGAGGAAAGACAGATGGATCGAATACAATTGTGTCACCGCCTCGCGCACTCTCGAGGCAGCCACGCAATGTGCCTGTGCCGGCGTTTTGGGTACTTGAGACCACACAGCGGTTTCCAGACAGGAACCTCGCATCGTCCTGATGAGCGACATGAGCAGAAGAAGGGCTTACTTGAAATGAAGCCTCGGGTATTTTCAGGTCCGTGTGCGTGCGAATTAGGTTGATTAGATTTCGAGGAGCAGCTTTGCCTTGAGAGAGTTTGACCTCTTGCTGTGAAGGCATGGAAGTATAGGGCCGGGGACGGATAGTCTGGGACCTCGCGGCAGACGTCCTTGGAGTCCCGATCTTTTTTTCGAGGATAATCAATCCGCCATAGCCATCTGCTACAAACGCCCATTTATCACGAACGATCAACTGCCGAGAAAAACCCGCCGTGTCTTGTCCATCTGCCAAGATAGGGTTGCTTGGGTTGGATACGTCGAGCTGCACCATGCCCTGGCTGGCAACAGCTACATAAACATTGTTTCCGTCAAAACTCACTCCCATGGCGGAGGCAGGTGTTTTGAAGTGTCCAATTATGATGGGAGAATAAGGATTTGTCGTATCCAATACCGTAAGCCCTGAGTTGCTGTCTGCGACATAAGCCCGATCACCGGCAGCAGCTACTGCTTCGGCATAGTCCGTCATGCACGTAGATATCAGCGTAGGCTGGGCTGGCTTAGACACATCGACGATTCGAACCCCTTCAGCCGCTTGAGCAACGTATGCAAGGCTTCCCGTTACTGAAACCCCATCTGTTGCATATCCAGCGCTGCCACTCAGAGTTATGAAACCTGCTTGTCTCGGCCGTGACTTATCCGAAACGTCTATCAATTCCAGCCCCATCTCATTCGCCAGGTACGCGATGTTCCCGACAAGTACCATGTCGCGGTAAGGTCCCAGATTTGGAGCCGCAGCATCATAGAAACCAACCTGCCTGGGTTGAGTAGGGTCGCTGACATCCAGAACATGCAAGCCACAAGCGACGCCGGAATCTCTGGGGGGCATGGTGGCCACAAATGCGTAGTTGCCGGAAGCCGCGACACTTACAGCATAAGATTTAAAATCATACGCACCGACCTCAAGCGGTCTCGTTGGATCGGAAATATTGATGATACGCAGCCCATACGTGGCGGCGGCAATGTATGCGTACTGACCGGAAAGAGCGACATCATCCGCGTAACCCATTGGCCCATAAAACCCAATCTGCGCCGGTGCGGATGGGTTGGTGATATCCAGAATTCTCAATCCCCGGTCGCGATCCGCGACGAAGGCCGTATTCGCCGAGATTGCGGCAGCACCTGCGTGCCCAACTGAGGTCTTATATTGGCCTACCGTGACAGGATGCTGCGGGTTGGATACATTGAGGATTTGCAGTCCCTCGAAAGAGTCGGCTATATAAGCTAATTGTCCTGAGAGGACTACTCCGAAAGCCCACCCGGGGGTACGGTAGAATCCCAAAAGGGAGGGATGCTGGGGATCCGCAACATTGATAATCCGGAGGCCTTCCCATCCGTCAGCTAGGTATACCACGCTTCCGGCTGCCGTCACGCCGAACGCATATCCAGGCGTCCCCAGGGTGGCGACTTCGATTGGCTCCGACGGATTTAATATGTCCGCAATGAGCAGGCCGGCGCCGGCGCCCGCCACATACGCCCAGTGTCCTGACAGGGCTACCTTGAAGGCGTAATTCGATGAAAAGGCGGAACCGACCTCGTTCGGCTGGACAGGATTCGATATATCAATGATCCGAAGACCGTAGGCTCCGTTCGCAAGATAGGCGTAGTTGCCGGCAACGGTGATTCCCTCGGCGTATCCAGGCGATTCCCACGCCCCTACTTCGTATGGACGCCTGGGATCGGAAACATCAACAATGCGCATCCCGCCGCCGCCCGCGGCCACAAAGGCAAGCGTTCCGCTTACGGCGATATCCTCTACGAAATGCGGGAAGGGTGCGGTGGCTCCCACCTCCATGGGCACGGCGGGATCGGATATGTCCAAGATGACAAGTCGCAAGCCAACACCCACATACGCATATTTTCCTTGCACAGCCACGGCCTGTGTCGGTCCGCCGATTTGGCCGACCGCTTGCCAACCTGTAGGCGCAGCCACTTCAAATGACATGCCGTCGCTCCAGGGACCGTAACCATTGCTGTTCCAGGTTTGAATCCACCATTGGGCGGCACCCGATGACAAGGACACGGATGGTCTTACGGAACATGTTCCGGTTCCGGCGGCGCATCCTGCCTGTGCGGCTGTGAACCAGGACTGAATCTTGTTCCCGGAAGAATCATTGACCCAGAGGTAGTACCAGGTCGCCGTAGCAACAGCGTTCCAAGTGTACGTCGGATTCGATGTCCCAACGGATCCTGCAGGCGATACCAGAGTGGCCTTTCCTGGAAGTCCGCCAATGGACACCGTAAACTGCATTCCGTCGCTCCAGGGGCCATAGCCATACGGGTTCCAAGTTTCTATCCACCACTGGGCTTGACCGGATTCCAAGGCCGTGGATGGCTTAACGGAGCAATTACCGGTGCCGGAGGCACATCCCGCCTGGGCGGCGGAATACCAGGCTTGAAGCCTGACACCGGTTGAATCGTTGACCCAGAGGTAGTACCAGGTTGATCCGGATACTGCGTTCCAGATGTACGTCGGCATTGCTGTGGCGATGGCTCCCTGCGGTGAGACGAGGGGTGCTTTGCCGGGAGGGGTGCCAGAGGCAACGGAAAACGACAGAGGATCGCTCCAGGATCCGTTGCCAGCCTCATTCCATGCCTGTATCCACCAATTACATGCTCCCGTGACGGTGGTCGTCGGTGTTACTGAACAGGTATCGGTTCCTGGTGCGCAACCTGCTTCAAGCGCCGTGAACCATCGTTGGATCCTGGGGGATGTGGTTGTGTCGTCGACCCATAGCTGATACCAGGTTGCGGTAGGAACCGCATTCCACACATACGAGGGTGTCTGGTTAGTGATTGTCCCTGACGGCGATATTAGCGTGGCCTTGCCAGGAGGAGTGAGAGGCGCTTGCGCATCGATAATGGCATACACCTTGCCATCAATCGAACCGACATTAATAGTGCCATCTTTGCCAATCTCTGGAGAGGAAAGAACTCGACCACCCGTAAGAAAATCCCAGCGTTTTATTGGATTTGACGGTCCAGGGTAAGGACTTCTCCAGGTATACTGGGGATTTTGACCATGCATTGGCCAAGGTGAATTCTGAGGTTGGCCGCTTAGATTTGAAAGTATGGTTAGAGGAACAATGAAAAGCAGCAGGAATACGCGGAAATAATTCGTCGGATGATTCATTAAAAACTCCACCAACTGCATACTTTTGCTGTTTGACGATGAATTGCTGGTACAGAATCGCCGCAAGTCAGCGAATCGTTTTTCTGTTCCTGAGAATGGGCTGGTGGTTGTGCTGAGATTTGGCGCAGGCATGGGATCTCAGGAATCACAAGGATTATAGGGCCAAATTGTGATATCGCGTCGGAATTTCACAGAGGTTTAGAGGATGCAAAGGACATCTTGAACGACTAAAGAGAATTCAAAACATCCTCTGAGAGGTCGATGGGTTTAGAAATTTCAGCAGTTCTATTCGAAAGCACAACAGCCGGATGGAGATACCATTCATTTTGGGCCGACCCATCTTCCGAGTGATTCTCGACGACGGCATTTTCACCCCGAGTGTTCCATCCTGCAGTGGCCGCTCGAGACTTTTTCACGTAAATGCCCACAGTCTACTCTGAGTTCAGGCATGGAATTATGACCGAAACTTCAGTGTTTACCGTAATACAAAGTTGCCTCGAGGCATACGCGCATCAGTGCCTGGAGGGGAACCCTCTGTGTCAACAATGATGAGACACCTACCCCATGCTAATTTGGTGTAGAGGGTAGGGAGAAAATCCAAGGTGGGAATAGCAGAATTGAAGGGAGAGACGGGGATGGGTGCCCCGGAGTGGAGTGAAGGCGATTGTAACTGCGAACGAAGGTGAGGACCCTCTCTCGCCTGCACAGGGGGCGAAGCTCCTTCCTGGGATTGCGAAACTTGCCGCTCTGGAGGAGAAGCTAAAAAAACCGGGCTGCAACGCCGAAGGTAGCGTCGGGCAATTTTGGCAAACTCGGGTAAAGTTGGGTAAAGTGGGAATTTTTCAGGATTAGGGGAAAAATTGATAAAACACTAAGTCCTTTAGAATCTGGTGCCGGGGATGGGAATCGAACCCACACGTCCCTGTCGGGACTCAGGATTTTAAGTTCCTCCCAACACCCCGCCCGATTCAGGCTATTTCCAAAATTACCTGAAATCAAGGGTTTAGCGTTTCCTTATTTCACTCCACTTAAGCTATTTTCACAGCTAAAATTACCACAATCCGGTAAGTTTCCGGTAAGTCGAACAGAGACCTCCGCTATCTTCACAATTTTGGAGTTTCCAGCTATTCTTTTGAGTTCATCGGAGCAAACAAAATATACACCCTTCCGCCGGTAAACTCTACGGCGCTTCCCCATTGAATCGCTGATTTTGTCTCGCTGCGATTGCCGCATAAACAGCTTGTTCATCTGTAAAACCGAATCGAAATTCCAATGCTGACAGTGTTCAATTCTCATCATTCAATCGCATCTGTTTGTGCCAAATCTGGATTCATTTTCCGGCTCTTCCGTGAGCGATAGGCGCGCACATTCTCGAGCTTCCAGAGGATCGCAGGATGACGGAAAAGATAAGCGACCTCATGGGCGTCATCCGGGAAAAGCAGATCGAGCCTGAGTTCGGCTCGATGAATCGCTGCAACGTATCCTTCTTCGTTGGGGTTCAGGGAAAGGAATGGTTCCATTCTCGACCAGGCCCTTTGGATGAATTCATCGGAGCGAACAGCAACAGCCGTTGAGAGCATCGGAAGGAGTTGCTCCCGGATGTCCCGCTCCGTAAGAAGATTCCGAAATCGAGCCCGCTGGTAGGTCATGAGAGGATGTTCAAGAATGGCCGAAAGGGCAATAAAACGACTTCGGAAACGGGGGGAGGCCAGGGTAAGGATTGCGGCTTTCGAGAATTGAGCGACATCCCATATGTCTCGGACTGCGCCGCGGTCCAAAAGCGCAAGCAGCTTGCCGGCAAGAAGTTCGATCTGGCCGACGACGCGAACCTTGGGCTGGTCTAACTCACCTGGCTGCCAGATTGAGCATCTCTCGGTTTCTGTTACCGGTAGTCGGAACAAGAAGTTCAGATCAACCTCGATCCTGTCTTCCGGCCCCAACACAGATCGATATCGCAGAAATATCTTTCTGCCCGCGAATGAGTCGGCTGACCGCTGGACGCTGTATCCGTGGCGTCTCGCAAGTTCAGCAATAGCCTCTTCCACTCGAGGCCGATCGGCCAGCATTTTCTCTCGATCGACATGAGCGATGTAGTTGTAATCAAGGTCAACCGATAACCGTCCTGGCGGACCAAAACACAGGTTGAGCGCCGTTCCACCCTTCAGGGCCAGAGCCTCGCCAAGAAATGGATGGCGGGCAATGTCAGCGGCTATGGTTCCGAGCCGCACAACCTTCTCCAATGCCGCAACCTTGTATCCGGTTTCCGCTGAACAACGCTCCAGATACTCCAAGCTAGGGTTCATCGGCCTCTCCGTTCTGCAGGAGGGAGTTGGGCAGTATCAAATTCCACTTGCGAACCAGGGTGCCTCCGCGGCTGTTCCGTTCAAGATACTGGGGAGAATGCGGACGGCGTTTTGCTAATGCTCCCAGCAGCCCGTCAGGCACATGAAACCCGCGCTGATGATGCTCCAGAAACCAGCCGGTTGCCGCCCATAGGTTGGCGATATCGTAGTGACTCAATATCTCTTCTAGCAGACCCAGCTCAAGAACCGGAAATCCAGCGGCAGAGCGCACAAGTTCTTCAAGCCCCCCGACTAGGGCCGGCCGCCTGAATCCTTCCACAAGCGTTCTCTCAGGCCCGGTCACCTGCAGCAAACGCCCAAGACGTTCGATTTTTCGGGTTCCAAAGCTGCGCTTAGCCTCGAACTGGAAAGGACCGGGATGTTCCAGAAATCTGATTGATACCCCCATCAACTCCAACGGTCTGCGGCGTCGATCGGTATAAAGTGTGTATTGATTCCACATCGACTGCGCCGCTCCCAGGAGTTCCAGTGCACTGTGATGGGAAAAGACCCCGGAAGGCCGCAGAGCTGCGGCAACCAGGAAGGCGTCCGGATAGAAATGTTCTTCGGTCGTTTTTGCCGGCACTACTGCATATACACCTCTGGACACGAGTTTCAGTCTTCCCGTAGTAAGGTGATGCTTGAGCCTTTCAATCGTCCCCCGACGGCCACCAGGGGGGGCCAGATTGTGCTCGGCCTCATCGAGGGAGAAAACTGGCCATGTCGCGAAGAACTCAGCAGTCCGCACTTTGCACTCCGTGTCTCTATAGGGGATATAGTCACCTTTAGATACACTATATGTCAAGTTCCTTGTGATTCTCTCCCAATTTGACTCCTCGTGGTGTTCGGTGTAACAAAATCCCCCGCAAGAACTCAATACGTCAAGTGCAGAGAAGTTTGGGCACCCCGCAAATGAAACATCCTTTATAGAGTTCGGCATGAGAGCGCAATCTCATTCCTATGGAACAAGTCCGCAGCAATTCATTTCTTTGCCTCTGCAATATCCACGACCCGGCATTCGGCTGCTTTCGCTTCAAACTGAGTGCGGTAGTCGGCAAGCCGCTTCAGCCCGTCCAGCAAATCCTGCCTGGCCACGATTGCGTATCTCCGGTACATGCTTTCCGTTTTGTGACCGACCAGTCTCATCGCCACCGATCGAGGAACTCCCGCGCGTTCCAGGTTCCGTACTGCCGTGCGTCGAAAGTCATGCGGGATCTTGCGCGCTATTCCGGCTTCCCTGAACGCCTTGTCCCACGCGCCGCGGAATTGTTTGATTCTATTTCCCTGACGGTGAAACACCCACGGGATGATTCGCCTCGTGGATCTTTCCATGGCCTCCGTACGGCGCTTCTGCCGGATAAGCACCTCCGCCAACCGGGGCAGAACCGATATAGGAAATACTCTGCCTTCGTTATTCTTGGTCGTTCCCGGCTCGAGCCGGATTTCTCCTGCCTGCAGATCGACATTCACCCCCCAGCGTAGGGGAAGGATCTCGCTCTTGATTCTCCAACCCGTTATGTAAGCAAGTTCCATGACCGGCTGCAGATCTTCATCCATGTTTGCCAGAAATGCCTGGAATTCGGATTCTTCGAAAAAGCCGGTCCGCACATTGTTCAGATGCAGCCGGGGAAAATGAGGCCGGACCGGCAAAGATTTTCTCGACAATGTGAACATCCGTTTCAGCACGGCCAGTTCGTAATTGACGCTGGCTTTGGCCGCGCCGCATTTATCGAGCCTTTTATTGATGTAGCGTTCTATAGCTTCGTCGGTGATCTCGCCTGCCCGGCATTCTCCGAAATCCTGTGAGAGGTGGTGGACTGCACTTTTGACACGGTCTATCGATCGTCTGCCGTTGTTCCGGTAGTCCTGGTAAAGCTTTTCCGTCAGATCATCAAAGCGAAGCTTTTGTGCCTGTCCTGTGATCAATGTGCCCGCGGTTGATCCAGCCAGTCTGTCTCTGAGCAGGTTGCGCGCATCGCTCTTTTTCCTTGAACCGGAGGACTCCCTCTCTTCCCGGCAATTGTGAAAATAGGCAATCCACCAGATCGCAGATTTCTTCCACTTCCCCTCTCTATCCCGATACATGGGTTGGAAAATCCGGCCCATGCTGCGCTCACCCATGGGTCCCTCCTCTATATTGGTTATTTTCTTCTAACT
>CAWIVH010000020.1:0-655420 GCA_963839475.1 uncultured Acidobacteriota bacterium
ATCTTCAATGGCCGCAAGTTGATTTCGAGGCGGGTTTTGTTTGTCTGGAGCCAGCGGTTACGAAGAACGACGAGGCGAGGAAGTTTCCCCTTACCGAGGAGTGGAGGGCTGTACTGGAATCACAGAAAGCGGGGGGCAACGCGCCGAAGAAGCAGGGAATCATTTGCCCGTGGGTGTTTCACCGGAGCGGGAAGAAATCGAAGGGGAAGAAGATTCGATACTTCTCCCGCTCCTGGAAGACAGCGTGCAAAAAAGCGGGGATCCCCGGCAGGTTTGTCCACGACTTGCGACGGACAGCTGTGCGGAATCTCGTGCGCACGGGCTTGCCCGAGGCTGTTGCCATGAAATTGACCGGGCAAAAAAACGCGGTCGGTCTTCGACCGCTAAAATATCGTGAGTGAAGGAGATCTCTTCAGCGCTGCTCGTCGATTGGATGTGCATTCACAAGCACAGTTACAAGCACAGTCGGGGCAAAAGGATGAAGTCACCGAATAACCTGCTTCTGTATCTGCTTTGAAATCTGCGGATTAATGGTGCGCCCGGCACGACTCGAACGTGCGACCTTTTGATTCGTAGTCAAACGCTCTATCCAACTGAGCTACGGGCGCATCCTTTGGCTGCAATAATTTACAGGCCTTCCCCGAAATCCGCAACCCCAATTTTGCCCTCCGGCGCCAAAGATGGCAACAAAGGCCATTTGCAGGAACCAGGGACGTTATCGGGTCAGCCGACTGCAACTCTGCCGATTTCCTTTGCCCCATGGGGAGGAAAGCAACACGCCGATGCGCAGTAACTCAGCCCTTCATTTTGATAACGACCACGGTGATATCGTCACGCTGCGGAGCCTCCTGGGTAAAACATGCGACCTCCGCAAGAAGCCGCTGCCGGATTTCCGCGGCATCCAGATCCGCCGCGGAACGAATGCAGCGCTCCAGGCGCTCGTTGCCGAACATTTCGCCGGAGGGGGCCCTGGCTTCCGTTACGCCGTCGGTGTAGGCGATCAGAACATCTCCGGGAAGCAGCTTAGTCTCGATGTCCGCGTAAATGGCGGGCGCCCATGCGCCAACCACCATCGAATCGGATAAGAGAAGTTCCAGCTCGCCGGTTCTGTGCAACAACATCGGCGGATTGTGCCCTGCGTTTACGAAAACCAATTTCCCTTCATGGTCGAGCGTGCCGCAGAAGAGCGTGATGAATCTCCCCGAAAATGACTTGGAAAGGAGAAGCTGGTTGAGGTTGTCGGCAACCGCCGCCAACGACTTCCCCGAGCGGATGAGCGCATTCAGGACTCCCTGAGCCATAGCGGCCAGGAGCGCCGCGGGGATCCCTTTGCCTGACACATCCCCGAGCACAAACGCCATGCGGTCCCTGTCCATCGGGAACATGTCGAAAAAATCCCCTCCCACGAAGCGGCACGGGATGCTGTTGGCCGAGATCTCGGCGTATTCCGATTCAATTTGGGACGTCGACAGAAGAGCGTCCTGCACGCCCCGCGCCGTCGCCAACTCCTGTTCGATTCTTTGTTTTTCCTCCTCCTGTTGGATGAGGCGGATACTCTCAAGAGCCTTCGAAGCTTCAAAGGCCAGCGACTCGAGCAACGTAACCGAGGTTCGGGTAAGGGTGCCAACAGCGTGCCGGCTGTCGACATAAAGTACGCCGACGCTTTCCCGCATGTGCATGCCAGTTGCCTCGCTCCGCTCCAGCATCTGGAAACGAATCAGAGGAATACAGACGATGGTGCGGAGGTCGAGCCGAATGACGCTCTCCGAACCCACGGGAGCGTCATCGCCGGAGCCGGCGAGAATCAGGCTCCGACACTCGCGATAGACCCGGTCGAGAACCGTGCGGCTCACCGGGAATTCAGCGATAGTCAGCGTCCTGCGTTCGTGGTCACGGGCGACGCGGAATTCGAGCTGTCCTCCATCCTCCCGAAGCATCAGGGCGCCCCGTTCCGCATGTGTGATCTCGATCGCGGCATCGACGATGAGCCGGAGCACTTCGTCGATCGGCAGCGAGATTTTTAGGGCCTGGTTGACCTCGAGGAAACGGGCCAGGTTCTGGAGTTCCGCACGCGCGTTGGAGACCGGGGACGAGGCTGGATTGGAGGGCTGAGGGGCGGAATCGGCCTCACCCCGGATCCGTCTGTCGAGGAACTGGATTTCGTGTTCCCGGTTGGTACCCAATTGGATCCGATCGCCATGCCGGAGCCTGTGACGCACAACCTTATCAGCATTGACAAAGCATCCGCCCTTGCTCTCGCAATCGACCAGGAAGTATTCGTTTCCTTCGAGCACAATTTCAGCGTGCCGGCGGGAAACCGAAGCCCCGAGCAATTGGATATCGTTGTCTGCCTGGCGGCCGAGCGTGTATAACGGCTTTTCCAGCTCGACCTTCTTCACGTTTCCCAGTCCATCGGTAATCATCAAGCAGCTTGGCATGGCGATTCCATTCGTTGAAGAAAGATACCATCAAATGAGCGGCAAAACATTCCACTGGCTGCCGGTCAATCCTGATCTTCTTGGGGATGCCGCGAATAAACGTTTTCTGGCAGGTCTGGGATTAGGGTCTCAATCCTGAAAACGGCGGGAGATCACATGACGGCGAACGGAATTGCCTATTCCCCCTCCGGTTTTACTAACACCTGCGCCCGAATCAGGGCACCCGGATGCCCGAGATATTCCTGGCGATAGACCTGCAAAAGCAGCAAAAAAAAGGCGAGCAGGAAGGGTCCCACCACAACCCCCACAAGGCCGAAAAACTCCAGGCCGGCAAATGCACCCACCAGCATTACGATCGGATTGATGTTGCCCAGCTTCTTCCCCATCCTGGGACGAACAAAATTATCAATGTGACTTACGACAATGAGGCCCCAAAGCAGGAGTCCGAATCCGGCATAATAATTGTCGTGCGCCAAAAGATAAAGCGAGGCCGGCAGCCATACCAGGGACGTGCCCACAATGGGCACTAAGGACATAACGGCCATGACTACTCCCCAGAGAGCCGCATCGTCCAGGCCAAAAAAGAGGAATCCCAAGCCCCCCAAAAAACCCTGAAGGCCGGAAACGAAAATCTGGCCAAGCAGAATAGCCTTGCTGATATGCTCGAACTGACGAACAAGCCAGATGGCGTTCGATTGGCTGAAGGGCAGGAACTCGGCGGAGCGAATGAAGACATAATGGATGTTCAGGAAGATGTAGTACATCACGAAAAACATCATAAACAACGAAATCGCCAGATGCGATGCGGCAGCGAAAACGGATGGAATGATTGCGGTAAGTGCGGACGAAAAGTCGTTTCCGGCGCGCTCGATCACCAGGCTGACCTTGGCTCTCATGCCGGGACTCAGTCTCGTGAACAGGTTCGAGAATTCCTGGGCGTCGAACCTGTCCTGCAGCGCCATGGCCTGGTTGAACGCTTTGTAGCTGATAACCAGGAGAGGAACTAGCGCCACCACCAATATCAGGGATATCGTGACAAATGCCGCAAGTTTATCCCGGCCCAGCTTCTTCTTGAGCCAAATGTACACCGGGGCGAACATAAACGAGAAAACATAGGCCCCAAACATGGCCAGGAAAAAAACGCGAAGAAAATAAAGCAGGAAAAGCCCAAGGACCAGCAACAGCCCCGTGGCAACGTACTTCTTCAATTCTGCCTGACTGTTGATCATAGGTCGCCGGATGGGGTTTCAGCATCGCGCAACAGGGACATGCGCTAGCATAATGGTGCTGGATCGTTTGGTCAAGCAGGAGCCGGAAGCCCCAATCTTCGATAATCACTCCGAGCCCAGCCGGGAATACACTCCCTTTCCCCGGAACTCCCGAGCCCGTGCCCCTATCTCGATTGCGGCTGGATCCTCTTTAAGAGCCAGGCCATGTTGCGGCCCAGAACCTGCATGGTCTCGATCCCCTCGGCATCATTGCGGACTTCGCCTATTTCCCTGCCGATCCCAATATTCCAATAACTCGATCCGGGAATAATCATCTCGCTCAACAGAAAAAAGTGGTTGAGGGCATCGAAAGCGTGGATGGCGCCCGCCCTGCGCACCGCCACAATCGCAGCCCCGACCTTCCGGCGAAGGATCCCGCCATTGGCGCGGGAGACCATGCACGCCCGGTCGATCAAAGCCTTGATCTCAGGGGAGACATCAGCCACATAGGTGGGGGAACCGAGAAGTATGCCGTCCGCTTCAACCATTTTGTCGATCAAGCCATTGCCCTCATCACTCTCCTGGGAGCACCGGCCGTTTTTCTGAGCAAAGCACTGGCGGCAGGCCAGGCAGCCGTGAATTTCTTTTCCGGCCAGCTGAATCATCTCCGTCTCTATTCCCTCCAGTTTCAGCTCATCCAGGACACACTCCAACAGGATCGCGGTATTTCCATTCTTGCGGGCACTCCCATTGAACGCGACAACTTTCATCTTCTCTCGAGCCTCCGAAATCGCGCACACTATAACACCGTGTCCGAGCGATGGAATTCCGCATAATATAGCGACATGCCAATATGTGGAAAGGACTCGCTTATGCTAGCCCCCGCCAAATTGGGCGCGTTACTAGAATACGCGGCAATCCATAACTCACCCCTCTGTCCATCCCGATCCACGGGCACTACCCTCCCCACTGAGCAAAAGCGATGGTCACCGGGCTGGGGGTGCGTAATGCCTGCCCGATCCGCATCAAGCGCCCGGTCGCCGAATCCGCCCGCCAGGTCATAATGGTGTCGGATTGTTCATTGGCGGCAAAGAGTAACCGCCGCGCCGATTCGAAACCAATGAAACGGGGCGTTCTTCCCATGCTTGACTCCCAGCCGAGGGAACTCAAGAGACCCGAGTCCGGATCTGCGGAAAAGATCGCAATGCTGTCGTGGCCGCGATTGGAGCAATAGACGAAGCGGCCGCCGGACGAGGTCGCGATCGCTGCGGCTGTGTTTTCACCCGTGTAGTCCGATGGCAAAGAAGGCAGGATCTGAGCCGGACGCAAATGGCCGCGCTCCGCATCCCAGTAGTAGCTGGCGACGCTGCTGTTAATCTCGTTGAGCACCCACAGCACCGGCAGGGTCGGATGAAAGCATGCATGGCGGGGTCCGGCACCGGAACGCGCGGCGCCCGAACCCTGCGCCGTCGGGCTCAACTGACCCGAGTTCGGATCGAAGCGGAAGACGAAGACCCGGTCCAGCCCCTTGTCGGGCACAATGACAAAACGTCCGGAGGGATCGAAGATAACCTGATGAGGGTGGGAACTGGACTGCTCCACACGATTGGGGCCCGGCTGTCCCGGCAGCGCAACCACGTGTGAGGCATCGCTGAGCGATCCGTCAGAGCGGACCGGCAGCACGGAAACGTTGCCCGACGAATAGTTGGCCACAATCAGGAAACGGCCGGCAGGATCGATCGCAAGGTGAACCCCGTTCCGGCCGCCGGTTTCGGCACGATTCAATAAAGCCAGTTTTCCGCTTTCGCGATTCACGGAAAAACAAGTCGCCTGCGTTTCATCCCCGTGCGCAGAATAAAGGAAGCGCTGGTCCTTGCTCATAACCAGGAAGGAGGGATTTATCAGATTCCCGACTAGTTGGACATGCGTCCATGCCCCCGAATCCGGGTCGATGCGATACACATGGATGCCCTCACCGCGAGCGTATCGCTGGGTTGTTGTAAAGCTTCCGACATATGCGTACGTAACCCCGGTCCGGCTCTGCGACCGGACCCGCATGCTTGCCAGCACTGCCGTGCCACCGCACAGAAAGGCGCGGCGCCCCCATTTGCGATCTGCATTCGGCTGCACCGGCGTCGCATTCCTCATCGAAGCACCATATCACGGGCACCGAATATTCGACAACCGTGGAGGTCCCCTGTCCTAAACAAACCATTGCACCCATTTAAAACAAACCCGGAAAAGCGAGGAGCAACCCAAGCTGCGGAGAAAGAGTACGAAATTTACTGCAATTCGGCGCCGAATCCACCCGACGCAGAGAAACTTCGTGCCATCATGGCTCAGTTAAAGACCACCCAAGAACCCTGGTGATGATATAACCTTTATCCATCCGCTGGAGGCCTCATTTCAGTGACACGAATTACAATGGCCATGCTGTTGTTTGCATTCACGATGATACGCTCAGGCCAAACGCCAGCCGTCGAGAATATTATGAATCTAATCGAGCAAAGCGATGCGAACCTCGACACTCTCCGGAAGAAATTGGCCACCTTTGCCGTCGACGGGCGGGTATCCATCATCGATCTATATCGCGCGCAGTCCACATTGAGGCAGCAGCCGGGATGGATCTTCGAGGCCGTTTTTCAGGAGGAGCTGTCTTTGGCCGGTGGCGAACGGGTCATAATCCCATCTACCTGTCTGAGAACGCGGCGCAAGGGACCCGCACTCTGGCTGCTGACGGGCATCCACGGCGAAGAGCCGGCAGGACCCAATGCTCTGGCCGAAAACCTGGATCAACTCCTCGGTCTGGAACGGAGGGGAGTTCCTCTTGTGGTATTCCCTTTGCTCAACCCGGCAGGATATCAACGCAACTGGCGGTATCCGGATGCTGCGACCTATTCCAAGACAGCCCCGGGCGCGAGTGTGGGCGACAGCGATCACCTCCTGCCCAACGAAAAAGGGCAACCGCGCAGCGCTGCGGCTGCCTGCCGCCAGGCGGAGCTGCTTACGGCCAAGGTCCTGGAATTGTCGCGCGACTACCCCCCTCTCCTCGTGGTGGACATGCATGAGGATAACCTGCTGCGAGAGGGATATATTTACAGCCAGGGGAAATACGGCGCCCATGATCCCGCAGCCCGCGCCGTGGTCAAGATCTTCCAGGAGAATCGGTTTCCAATCCTGATGCAGGGCACTACCCGTTTCGATGAAACCGTCACAGCCGGTATCGTATCCGATGTAAAAGACGGATCGATCGACGAGCTGCTGGGCGCTTCCACCGTGATTTTGAACGGAAAGTCGGTCAAGGGGCCGTCGGGGCAGAGCATCCTGGTACTTGAAACGAGTTCCATGAATGCGCGGCTCAGCGAAAGGAAGCGCGTCCATGCCAAGGTGATTCAATCGCTCCAATCATTGTGGAATACCGTTCAACCGAAACACGGCTCAGGCAAGAGAGAATGAGAAAATCCATGACACTGAGCCAAAGCCAGTTCCCGAGACTGCTGCCAAGAGCTCACAAGGCTCGGAAGAGGGCCGGTCAAAATTCTACCGGTAGGATCCATGCCTATGCCTCACCCTGACAATGCTCTTTTCGTAAACGACGCACCTCCATCCCCCGATCGTCGCAGGTTGGCGATCGCAGCTGCCGCAACTGTCCTGCTGTGTGCGTTAGCGGCAGTCCTGCTCTACCTGCCCGTCGCGGGCTCGCACTTGAACCGTCTGCCGATGGTGCGGCAGTCGACACCCTATACATGCGGAGCCGCCGCCCTACAGTCCATTCTCTACTATTACGGGGACGAGTGGCGCGAGGACAATCTGGCTAAAGAGCTGAAATCCGATCCCGACCAGGGAACCAGCCCCCAGGAAATCATCCGCCTCGCCCGATCCCGCGGCCTAACGGTCGAATCCATGGAAAACCTCGGGATCGACGATCTGCGCCGTTATGTGTCCGAAGGCCATCCCGTGATGGTAGCTTTGCAGGCCTGGGGCGACCGGCCGGAAACTTATGGGGAAGGATGGGAAGACGGGCACTACGCGATTGTGATAGGTTTCGACCGGAAGAACCTTCACTTTATGGACCCTTCGACTTTGGGGCATTATGCTTTCATCCCTATCCCGGAATTCCTCACGCGCTGGCACGATTACTATATCGATAAGGAAGGGCGCAGGATAAATCTGGTTCACTTCGCTCTGGTGTTCTCCGGCAAATCCACACCGTCTTATGATTCTGATGCCCGCGTGCTGATGAAATAAGTACCGCGAAGAAATAAAGTAAAGATGCCGCCCATCATGGGAGCGGCTATGCGTTTCATCACGTCGAGCCGGTCCCAACCGCCCACATGATCGGGACCAGGCCAAGAAAGGTTGTGGCCACCTTCATGGACTTGGGGCGGATTTGTTTGGCGGCGCCATGAAGGATAGCCTGGTGAGGTTGAGCCAGAATGTTCAACCTTCTCTCCTTGTTCAATGGGTTGACCAACTCTTCCTGGGAGATCCGATCGGACCCGACCCGCCGCAGCACAACCTTTTGTGAATGAGGCCGTCCCATAAATGGACTGCCGGCTCTTGACGTTTTGTAACGGAATTTGGCTCTTCGGCACCCCGAGGCGGAAGACCCTTGTGTTGAGTTGTATTTTGATTTCCGAAGGTTATTGGGGATTGGTCCCATCATCAGGAAATCCCCAACCTGAATGCTCTACCTGAAATGATGACGATTATCGGAAGCAGAGTCGTGACGGCATTGGCTATCGGGAGCGCTGCCTTTGAGCATAAACGTGACGGAAACAACCCGGTAATTCAGCGAGGCTGGTCGGAGACATAAATACGCAATCCCTGGATTTTCGACGGATTGAAACTTAAAACACCCGTTGAAACTGGAGCTAGGAGCTTTTTGGAGGTGAGAAATTCCTTTGCCTTGGAAAGTGATTCAACCTGAAGAACAACGCGCAGGATCCTATCCGATGACTCCCCTGGCGTGATGCGAATGGAGGGCCCATCGCCCAGATTCCAAATCCCCGAAGCCTTCGGCTCCGTGGGCTTGAGGAGTTTTTTCCACAAAATGACTTCGCCCTCGGAGTGAGGGCTGCCAATCACGACCTCCCTCAAAGCCTGTATTCCGAGGGGCCCTCCCTTACTTAAGGCCAGCTGCCCCGCAAGCTGGTTGCGCCGGACATAGATATTCAAAAATGCCGGGTTATACTCGCAGAGAAAAACCAGAAGGTCGGGATTCGAAAACTGTGGAAGGGTGATCGTGGTTGAGGATGAGCTTTGATCAGCGGCTTGTCCTTCCTGAGTTCCTTGGTTCGCCTCATACAGGATATTGCGTGCTTTCAATTCGGCCAGGCAGGATTTCAAGGGAGAGGGCTCCAGCGCCAGCCCGCTGAAGCGGGCCTTGGGCGTGCCCTGTTTGGAGTCGGCGGTGCCCGGGCCGAAGATCTCGAGCATGACATTCCCAAAGCCAACACCCGCGCTGAGAGAACTGCCAACCTGGGTTACGGGCCAAGCAACCGGAAGTTCAAGGGTATCTGTGAAAAGGTCATAGAGCGCACGGGGATCTTCAGATTGGACCAGGATGCGATCGATCTGTTTCACCGCCGCCGGCACGGGCCGGGGAGCCGTTTGACTCCCAGACCCAAAAGAATTCACACTCAGCGCCGCCGCAGCGGATAGGATGAGGAGCCTTAATCTCCATCCCATGAGCCTGCCTCCCTGGTTCTATTCTGCCACAGGTCGGGCACAAACCGGACAGGCCATGTGCGCGCATGTTCAAGGGAACACAGGTGAGTGGGGGCATGCCGGGACCTGGAATGGAGAATCTATGTCCCGCGCGCACCACCGGCTGATCATGGAACCAAGGGTGGTCAAAAAACCGCCTGCGAGTTGGTTTATGCTTCCGGTGCGAGTACGGGCTCTCCCAAATCCGGCAGCGCTTTCGAGATCTGCGGCCAACGATAGCGCACCAGGTTTTTGCCCGGGTGGCGCACATCGGAGACAAACCGGATCCTGGCCCATTCCCAAACAGCCATGGCGGTAATCACCGCGGACTTCATCGCATCGACAAGCGGTAGGCGGCCGAACGTCTCCCGGTAATCCTGCTCAAGCTTTGCTACCAAGGCAGATGTGGAGGAATTCGCAGCCAGCAGCTTCGCTGCCGGCAGGAAAAGGCGGAGCTGATTTACCAGCACAAAACTGTCCGCTCTCCGGCGGACTCGCGGATCGGGATGTTTCAGAGCGTATTTATACCCCGAAAGCGTTGTTTCCATGGCCCGCAGCATGGAGGCGCCGTTAGTCGCATAATCGCGCCGGAAGGCTGACAGGAGGAATTCGCGGGATTCAGGACGCGTGAAATTAGGGTGTTCGAACCAAATCTGATCCTGGCCGTGCTTTTCCTGGTAAGGAACATCGGTAAGTATCTTGCCCTTGCGCAGATAAGAATCGTACAGAGCAGTTCCCGGCATCGGACCCAGCTGCATGAACTGGAGGTAGTCCGGATTCAGTCCAATGGCGTAGTCCACGTCGTCCCATATGGTGTTCTGGTCATGATGCTCAAGGAACAGGATGGCAGAAGCCATTACACTGATTCCTCTTTTCCTCAGTTCGGCGATCAAGACTTTGAAATCGGCGCCGTCGTTTTTTTCGTAGGCATCCTTCTTCGATTCTACCCCGATCCAGACAAACTGGATTCCCAAACGGACCAGGATATCCAGATCCCCGAGGGCTCTCAGTGTCTCTGCCGAACTGAATACACCGAAAGTATATAGCTTCCTTTCCTGTTCGATACACTCCAGCAGTTCGAGAGCCCGATCCCGCTGTTTCAGGAAGTTTTCATCCAGCACCCCAAAATCGGTTATGCCAAGGCGCTCTTCCAGATCACGGCAAACCGAAAAGATCTCACGCCCGGTTTGCATGAATGCCTTGTATTCTCCGAAAAAGTGGGAAGTGCAGCAAAACCGGCATCGGTTCATACATCCGACCCCGGGTAGCAGCACGCCCGATGTCTGCGGCAACGGCACCCCCATCAACCGGCGGTTGAAAGAACTGTGAAGCATCGGGTGCCGGATCGGCCGATCCACTTCTTCCCCAAAAAGACGCCTCAGGAAGGCCACACCTTCGCCCCGGCAGATAAAGTCATGCGGGATCATTTTATCGATCCCGTCGATGCTTACACCATGCCCCCCCAGGATGATCTTGGTGTCCGGCGATTCTTCACGCACTATTTCAGCCATCTTTCGCGCTTTCGGCATGGTGGGGACGATGAAGCTGATACCGACATAGTCGTAGCCCTTGCGAAGTTCCCTGCGGAAATCACTCAACGAAGGAAAATCCAGCACGGTTGTCGGCATTTCGACATTTTCAGCCATCATGTACAGACCGAAACTGTGGTGATTGAACCGGTAGGAAAAAACCCCCTGCTCTCGGGTTACCTGGTTGTGGAAGAGCTCCATTTTGTTCTCTTTGCAGCCATAGGCGTCGTCCACCGCAAAGGGCCCGAACACTGATGTAAGCAATAATTTCAAGATATGTCTCCTCTTATACCATCCACTCTAACAGGCATTGGGAAAATGCAGTGTAAAGCTCGTGTAAAACTATTGAAGCCAATTTCACCCGAATAAGGCCCGAATTTGTTTGTACTTTCAACGGGAACAGCAATTTGGAGATTGAGCGGAGAAATGAGCATGAGTTCCCTGGCGACGATCGAAGCGATTCCCGATGAAGACCTGGTTCGGAGGTGCGTCATCGGGGAAGATGAGGCGTTTCGTCAATTGTACCTGCGCTACCGGCAGCCGGTGCTTCGCACGGCACGGCGGATCATCCGCAATGCCGAGGATGCCCAGGAAATCACCCAGGAGATATTCCTGAAGGTGTACCGGTCCATATCGGATTTCGATCCGGCCAAATCGAGGCTCTCAACCTGGCTCTACCGGCTGGCATCCAACCATGCCATTGATCATTGGCGAGCCCGGAATCGGCGGCTTCGAGTGGAAACGGCCTTCGATTCTGCGGATGGTGCCACCGAGCGTCTTTTCATTTCGCATCGGGCCGGGCCTTATCAGATCCTGGCGGGAAAAGAACTGGCCGGACAGTTGCGCCGCTGTGCCCGCAAATTACCCAGCCTGCAAAGACGGCTTTTTATCCTGCGGCATTTCCACGGGTTTAGTCTTGATGAAATCGCCCGGATGGAAGGGCGAAGTCTCGGAACCGTGAAAGGACTGCTCTTCAGGGCATGCAGGACCTTGCGGACGCGATTTCGCTACCAGATCCAGTAGCCTCCCTGCACTATTGTCTCGTTTCACAAAAATGCCGAAGGATTCTGGGGGACGCTGATATTCGCCGACAATCGCGGAATCCTTGTCGGCGTTCGGCTTTCATCCGCAGACATCTGCGCCCTGCAAAAAAATCAGCTTCGTCCATAAAATTGAGACAAAGTGCTCCGATTCCTAAATAATGATGTAGGCTTGGCTATATCGGGGTACAGCTCCTGCGTTCGGAAATCAACCGGGAGCCGGATCTCGAGACCGGGAGCAGGAAATGAGCAACTCAAACAAAAAACCGCAACCGGAAGGCGCTGCGCCGTCCCCATTTGAGGACGGCGCACTCTACGACATCGTTTTTGGCAGCTTTGATTTCGACCGGGAGTATTACATCAGAATAGCGCAGGAAGCCAAAGGGCCAGTCCTGGAGGTTGCATGCGGCACGGGACGGATTCTGATTCCGTGCATGAAAGCCGGGGTGGATATCGACGGACTCGATCTTTATCCATCCATGCTTCAATCTCTGCGGCGCAAATCCAGCCTCCTTCGACTCAATCCGAATCTTCATCAGGGAGACATGCGGAATTTCAGCCTCCCCCGGCGGTATGCTCTGATTTTCATCGCTTTCAACGGCTTTGTGCACGCAATGACCACGGAGGATCAGTTGCGGACACTCAGAACCTGCCGGGAACATCTCGCCAAGGATGGGATCCTGGTCTTCAATATATTTTATCCGGGGTTGGCGATTATAGCGGGTGAAGAAGGATCGCCTGTTCTGGAGGCTGAAGTCGCGCACCCTGAAACGGGTCTGCCCGTCAGGATCTACGACACTAGGAGATACAACCGTGTCGAACAGATCCAGTACTCTCAGATCGAAATCCAGGAACTGGATGCCGAGGGGCACATCTCAGCATCGCATCGTTCGGAAACCACGATGCGCTGGACTTTCAAGCCGGAGATGGAACTGCTGCTGCGGTCTGCCGGATTCTCGCGCTGGAAGATAACCGGTGGATTCGATGACCGCCCGCTACTTACGGAGACCGATCTGATGGTGGTCCATGCCTGGAAGGACTAATGCCCGGATTCCGGCTGCTTCAAAAAAAGAGCTGCTAGGGCGGTCACAATTTCATAAATCAACATATTTCGGGGTTGATTCATGCAAAACAGAAAATCTGGAATATCGATCCTAATACTCATCGCCCTAATCTGCCCGGCAGCCTGGGCGGTTCGAGAACAGGTACGCGCACCTTTCAGGCCGCCTGCCGTTCCTCTCATTGCATGCGATCCTTATTTCAGCGTCTGGTCTGCAGCGGATCGGCTGAACGACGATTCAACCAGGCATTGGACAGGCAAGCCTCAGGGGCTTATCGGCCTGGCCCGAATCGATGGCAAAACATTCAGGCTGCTCGGAAATGAACCCTCCACAGTTCCCGCCATGCCCCAAACAGCGGTGCGTGTTTTGCCCACAAGAACCCTCTATGAGTTTTCCGGTGAAGGGACGAATGTCGCCCTTACTTTCATGACCGCCTCACTTCCAATGGACCTCGACCTGCTGTCACGGCCGGTCACTTATCTCACATGGGATGTCCGATCAACCAGCGGGGCCCATGAAATAGAGCTTTTCTTCGCTCATACCGCGGAACTGGTTGTCAATACGCCCACCCAGGAAGTTGTCTGGTCCAAAGAACCTTCGGACTCGCTGGACGTGCTTCGCATGGGGTCCAAAGACCAGCCGGTGCTCGCCCGCAAGGGGGATGACCTCAGGATCGATTGGGGTTACCTCTACATGGCGTCTCCGCAGAGCAACAGCCATCAATCCGCGATCGCCGCGAAAGAACAATGCCTGGCAAGCTTCACAACCAAGGGAAGGCTTCCGGAATCTCCGGCCCCCAAAATGCCCAGGCCGGCAAACCAGGATTGGCCGGTTGCGGCTTCAATATTCAAGCTCGGTAAGGTGGGCACTTCTCCGGTGCGGAAATGGTTGATGCTGGCGTACGATGATCAGTACAGCATTCAATATTTCAGGAAAAACCTTCGCCCCTACTGGCGCCGCAACGGCGCCGAAGCCGCCGACCTGCTGAGGAGCGCAGCATCAGATTACTCAGGCCTTCAGGAAAAGTGCCGGGCCTTCGACCAGGAGTTGATGTCGGATCTGGAACGGCTGGGTGGCGAAACCTATGCCACCCTGGGATCGCTGGCTTACCGCCAGGCCATGGCCGCCAACAAGCTTGCGGCGGACGCCAACGGCCAACCGCTGCTGTTCCCGAAGGAAAACTTCAGCAACGGCTGCATCGCCACGGTCGACGTCATCTACCCCATGGCGCCGCTCTTCCTTCTGACAAGCCCCTCCCTGACAAAGGCTATGCTGGTGCCGGTTCTGGACTACGCTGCATCACCGCGCTGGAAATTCCCGTTTGCTCCACACGACCTCGGCACCTACCCTCTTGCCAACGGACAGGTTTACGGCGGCGGTGAACGAACCGAAACTAACCAGATGCCGGTGGAAGAAACCGGGAACATGCTCCTGCTCCTCGCCGCGCTGGCGAAGTCCGAGGGGAAGGTTGATTTTATGCTGCGATATTGGCCTCTGCTGGAAAAGTGGGCCGACTACCTGAAAACCAAGGGATTCGATCCTGAGAATCAGCTCTGCACGGATGATTTCGCCGGGCACCTGGCGCATAACGTCAACCTTTCCGCCAAAGCAATAACGGCGCTCGGGGCATTTGCCCTGCTTTGTGAAATGAAAGGGGATGCAGCAGCTGCCGCCAAAAACCGGGAAATGGCGCGGGAGTTTGCAGCGCGCTGGATCAAAGAGGCCGATGACGGCGACCATTACCGCCTTGCCTTCGACAAACCCGGAACCTGGAGCCAGAAATACAACCTGGTTTGGGACCGGATCCTTGGGCTCGGGCTCTTTCCGCCGGAAGTCTTGAAGAAGGAAATGGCTTACTACAGGAAAGTGCAGGATCCCTACGGCCTGGCTCTCGACAATCGGAAGCCCTACACCAAGCTGGACTGGATTTCGTGGACAGCGACCCTGACCGGTTCGCGGGAAGATTTTGATGCGCTTCTTGCTCCGGTCCTGAAGTTCCTGAATGAAACCCCGGACCGCGTCCCAATGACCGATTGGTACTGGACCCAAACCGCCAAGCAATCCGGTTTTCAGGCGAGATCGGTGGTCGGGGGAGTATTCCTGCGCGCGCTTTATGAAGGCGGCCTGTGGCAAAAATGGGCCCACCGCGACCGGACAGAAGCCAAAGGCTGGGCAGCCATTCCACCGCCGCCGGTTATTACGCCCCTGGTTCCAACATCCGAAAGTGCAGCGGTTTTGTGGCGTTATGCTACCACGGAGCCTGCGGGAGATTGGATGAAGCCGGAATATAACGCCTCCGGCTGGCAGGAAGGACCGGCCGGATTCGGCGCAACAACGGCACCGGGTGCAACAGTCCGGACTGAGTGGAAGAGCCCCGACATCTGGCTGCGAAGACAATTTAAGATCGGGGAGATCGGTGCGGATCAGAGCGACCTTTTAAACCTGCTGCTTTTCCACGATGACGACGCGGAGATCTATATCAACGGAATCCTGGCCGGATCCTATCCCGGCAACAATCGCCAATACGAGCCTTTGCCTATCTCCGCTGCGGCCAGGGCCTCCCTCGTGGCCGGCGAGAATATCATCGCGATTCATTGTCATCAGATTCGCGGCGGCCAGTTCATCGACGTCGGCCTGGCCTTGGTGCGCTGACCTCGTTGCATGAATCCGGGGACCAAGGTTTTTGGTTGCAGGCCTCAGGCCGCTCAGGTAGCTTAATTGAATCTTAATCCCTAATCGACGAGGAAATAATACATGACAGGCATGATTCAAATCTTTGCTCTCGCCGCGTTATTTCTAGAGCCGGCATCACCGGTTTTGCAGGCCGCCGAATTGCAGATCAACGCTATCAATCATCTGCCGATCGCGCGGCGGAGTGTAACGATCGAATTGCAGTCCAGAGAACTGTCGTCCTTGGGAGAAAAAGATCTGAGCAAGATTCACGTCCGGGATGCTCAAAGCAAAGACCTGCTTTGTCAGGCCGTGGACACCGACGGCGATTATTCGCCGGACATCGTGATCTTCCAATCGGATTTCGGACCGGGCGAGAAAAAGACCTTCAACGTAACCGTGGGATCAAAGTGGATATATAAAAAGGAAGATTTCAAAGCCTATGGCAGGTTCGCCCGGGAAAGATTCGATGACTTTGCCTGGGAAAATGACCGGATAGCCCACAGGATGTATGGTAAGGCATTGGAAACCTGGGTGCGCGAGCCTTTGACCAGCAGTACGGTGGATATCTGGTCCAAGCGTACACCTCTGCCTGTGATCAACGATTGGTATATGGTCGACAACTACCACAGCGATACCGGAACCGGCGCTGACTTTTACTCAGCGGGGCCGAGCCGGGGCTGTGGCGGAAACGGCCTCTGGGTGGAAGGCAAGCTCTGGACCTCGAAGAATTTTGTTCAATCGCGCGTCCTGGCAAATGGGCCGATTCGCGTGCTTTTCGAACTGACCTACGAACCTTTCGACGTCAGCAGCATCAAGGTCTCCGAGGTGAAACGGATCAGCCTCGACGCCGGCCAGAATCTGGATCACTTCACCAGTACATACACCGTCCAGGCCAGCGCAGCGTCGATGGCAAGCGCGATCGGCCTGAAGAAAGTTGCAGGAGAGGTCAAGGAGTTCAATCAAGAACACGGCTGGCTCGCCAAATGGGAAAAGGTCGAAAAAAATGCCGGCAATCAGGGACTGGCCATTGTCGTGGATCCGAAAATCCTTCAGGGCCAGGCCGAGGATAAGCTAAATGCACTCATCCTCGCCAGCATTAGCGATCCGAACCGAATTTCCTATTGGACCGGATTCTGCTGGGACAAGTCAGGCCAGTGTGCCGATTTTGACGCGTGGAAAGGTTATGTTGACGCATTCGCACAAGGCCTGCTCTCCCCGATCGAGATCAGTACCGCTGCCAAATGAATCCGCAGGAAGATTATGACGGAGATGCTGGTAAGATCTGGTACGACGAATTATCCGAAGCGGCGTGAGTGAATGCACGTGAATATTGGAAGGCCCATAGGGCCGGAGGCGAATAGCCCCGGGCGTCTGCCCGGGTTTAGGAATTGCAGAGCAGGAAAGGGCGACAGAAAATCCCACCCGGAAGGATAAAAGGTGCAACCCTTATGAAATACTTCATTGCGATTTCGACATTGGTTTTGCTGGCGACAGTACCCGTCTTTGCGCAGGGAACCGGCGGCGCCCCACGGGCCGCTGCGCAGCCCTTCCAAATCTTGACCGGCCAATCGATCGCAGAGGCAGTCGCTGCCCTGAAATCGGAAAATAAGACCCAGGACCTGGTCAAAGGAGAAAAGATCGGCACGCGAGTGTTCATCCAACATGAGAAAAATGTGTCCAGCAATGCGGCGGAAGTTCACGAAGGAACCGACGATGTTTTCATCATCCTCGAGGGCACGGCCACGCTTCTGATCGGCGGAAAACTGGATTCCCCAACCCAGGCACAACCCGGTGAATGGCGGGGTACGGGAATCACCGGAGGCAAAGAGATAAAATTAGCCAAGGGCGACATCGCATTCATCCCGAGAGGGACGCCGCACAGGCGAAGCACTCCGGATCAGGAAATAACATTGATGATCGTCAAGTCATTTACCGCAGCCGACAAGTAGCCCGATGCTTCTCTCACCGGCACGGTGGGAATAGCAGTGGAATCGCAGCCGGGCTGCATCACACGATCGGTCGAATGCTGCCCCCCGATTCACTGCGTTGATTTCGATAAGATTCGGATCGGTCCAAGCAGGCCGGACGGCAGAGCCTGGATTTTGTCCATATCCTGCGGCTCAAACCGGGTCCCGTAGCGCAGGTTCAGCAGGCGGTAGTCCGGCAGAGGCCGGCCGGCCATATGGTTGACTGCCAGGTTCCCCACGATAATCCGGATCCTATTATCCCCGGATTTAAGGAATTTCGTTATTTCAATGGAATAAGGCGGGCACCAGACCGACCCGGCCCGCTGCTCATTCACGAATACCACGGCAGCCTCCCTCACGGGAGCGTCCAGCCATGCCTGCATGCCGTTCCTCAAAGGAGCCGGCAGTAGCGGGCTGCCTTCGCCAAAATCCAGCACCAAGGGCCATCCGCCGGAAATGAAATCCTGCGGCAGGTCCACCGTTTTTTCGTAGGTCGCCTGACCCGAATAGAAACGGTAATCCTCGAGATTGGTCCAGGACTCCGGCCGTTGCATCAGGACCGGTTTGGCAGTCTTGCCGAATGTGACATTCCAACCTGAGCTGAGATCGATGGGTGCGGGAGGGGACTTTGGATTCGGGGGCGGCTGCGCTTTTTGCAGACCGGGAGCGAAAACAAAAATACGTGAACCGTAGGGTTCGAGATCAACATCGATACCGATAACGTTGTCGCCTCGATCCGAAATGGATGGCACCGTCACCGCTCCATTCCTCGGGTTCCAAACCTCTACATCCTTTCCGATCTGGCGGAAGGACGCCCTAGTTCGCTGGGGTCGGTTCGAGGTATTGGCGACGAAGTAGATTTCAGCCGAGTCGGCCCGCCGGTGTATAAACCCGATATCCGCCGCCGCGGAAGAAAAATCGACATCGGGTTTCAGCCTTTGTTTCAGAACTGCTCCCAACCTGCTTTTTTCCTCGCGGACGAAAAGAGCCCGGGCGGGATCGGTCTCGAAAAGACGCGTCGAAATCTCCGCGACCTGGCGGTTATCTTTATCGGCAGACTTCAATCCCGGAGTCGTTCCGGGAAATCGGCGGGTTGCCACCAGAATGCCGCCGCCACGCACGAACTCTTCGAGCTTCAAGTAGGTTTGCAGGGGAATGCGCTCCACCCCGGGCAGGATAATAATTTTGTATCGGTTGGCTCCCATCAGTAATTCACGGCCGGCGATCCTGGCCAGTTTTGCTATCGATCCATCGTCTACAAAGTCGAGGTTGTATCCGTTTTCCAGGACCTCGGCTATCACTGCCGGCCCAATCTTTTCCCGGAGGGCATCGATCATATGCACCTTTCCGGCGGAAAATCCTGCCCAGGCATCGGAAACCGGCAGGTAGAGAGCGACATCGTTGCACGGTGTTCCCTGCCGCAGCATGAAACTGACCCGTTGCATATATAGCGACAGATCGGGCATGACCAGCCACCATGGATTCTTTTCGTTGAACACCGCTGCGGCATAAAAGCGCCAGCCGGGATATTCGACTTCGTCCGGGGTGTAGGGCCAACCGTGCCCGATCAACTGGTTGATCCCTTGCAGGAAATGCAGGTCGGCTTCGGCTTTCATATCTAAAGGAGTAGCGCGGAATACAGGCGAGTGCAGCCAGGTCCAGGTTTCGGAGGAAGTGACGGGCCGGTTGAACAGATGACTCGCGGAGGAAGCCCACCGTGATGCACTCACGATCTTCCACTGGGGTCCTTCCCCTTCGGGCAAGTCCACCAGCGCGTTGCTGGCGAGCGTCACCGGCGGCATGCCGTAGCATTGCATACGGAGCCGGGTGTGTCGTCCGGTAGCCCAGGCTTGCAGAGGGGCGATGAACCGCTCCTCGGCAAGTTCGGTGAGGGTTCGGCCCCAATCGTACCGGATCGAGGCGGTGTTTTCTCCAACATCTTCCACCAGAGCCGGAAGGTAAGGTTTCAGCTCGTAGCCTCGCCGTTTCCGGAATTCATCCAGGAAATCACCGGTCCAATCGGATCCGAATACTTCAAGGCTGTCGCAAAAAACGGAATAGGGAGGGATACCGGCCAGCGGCCGCATGAGTCTGTCCGCCAGACCATTGAGAAAAATGTCCAGCGCGCCGCGGTCGTAGTGATCCAATACGAACCCTTCAGCACCTACCGATGGCCGCTTGACCATCATGCCGGTCCGGCTGGCAATAAAACTCAGGATTTCCTTATCGCCCGACGCGCCCTCCGGAAGGTTGAGAATGTTATCACTGATCTGGGTCAATTCCCGGATGCCGCCGGCATCCAGTTTGCCGCTTTGCATCTTCGCCTCAAATACCGCAATCAGGCGCTCTCCGGCTGAGAGGAACGGCAGGGGAATCCGTCGCGCCCCGGGGCTCGGACGGATGCGTTCGCAGCGCAGTTTTCCTGCCGCCCGGGTAATAGGAATGTCCGGGCCGCCGTAGGGCCAGCCTGAGCCCAGCGTGAGGTCCATCCGGAGGCCCAGGCTCCTTGCCTTTTCGGCGACAAACCGAAGGGAGGATAAAAAACCGTCATCGAGGTACCGGCGATTCACGATTCCGGAGGTGGTGTCGTCGGGCGTCAGGGGATAAACCGGTTGAACCTCGAATCCGCCGATGCCCCCCTCTTTCATTAGCATCAGTTCTTTTTCCAGCTGGGCATTGCTGATGGCGGGACCAAACCACCACCAACGCATCATGATGCGGGAATCATCCGGCGGGCTGGCAAAAGCCCGGCGCAGGCCCGCGAAATCCGATATTGGCACCCCCGCTTGTTCGGCGATAGAGGTGTGGGGCAATGCCCATTGTAGGAGAATCATGGCAAAGACAGTGCAGAAGGTGATCCGGCGCATAATCCAATCCTCAGTGCGGACTTTTAATTACAAAGGATACAATCCCCGGGGAGAATCTCCTCCAGGAGGAAGAATGATCAGCCTGGATCTAGTCAAATACGGCGGGCCATACCTCACTTTCCAGACAGCGAAATGCGTCATCAATATGCCGGGGATGAGTTCGCTCACCTGAAAGCGGAAACGGCACCCCGGCTTCCCCGAAGAATCCCACCTCTGAAGTTTCAGCGCTGGTCTCTGCCCTTCCGCCTATCAAATCGCACAAGAAGACGATCTTGAACGCATGGAAGATTTCGATGGGCCCCGTGCGATTGGCGTCATAAACTCCGACAAGGCGGCGCGCTTTGACTTCAAAGCCTGATTCTTCCTTCGCCTCGCGCTCCGCCGCTTCCGAAGGCACATCTCCCACATCGGCCCAGCCCCCGGGCATGGTCCAACCGCCGTCGGAGGTTTCCCTCACCAGCAGGATTTTGCCCTCCTGAAATACGGCCGCGCGCACGTCTACTTTGGGTGTGGCATATCCCAGCTGCGAATGAAAGGCTCGGGCGATCGGGACCGGATTCACCGCGGCATGCTCGCTGATGATTTCCGCGGCTATTTCCTGGAGGCGCCGGTTGCGCTCACGCTGGTATTCATTTTCGGAAAAATGAAATCCGGTCTGGGCGAGCGCCTGGATTTCGCGCGCCCACTCCAGGTACCTCGGGCATTTGTTGTTCAACCTGTTACCTCCCTGGCAGATCCCCGGCAATTGCGGTGCGAAAGCCCGCTACATCTTGAAAAAGATCCGACGTTTGTAAAGCCAGTTGCACAACCCCCAGAGCATCCCCCAAACAACGAGGCTCGTAAAGATCTTTGCACCCAACTCGCCTGTCCAGCCCATCACTGCAAAGCAGAACGGGCGGGCGATTTTGCTGAAAAAGTCCCCTCCTCCCATATGAGTGAAGAGGTAGATGAATAGCGAGTTCATGCCGACGATATTGAAAAATGCAGTCCATTTCCTGAAGCCTTGTACGTCGATCAGCCAGTAGCACAAGGCAAGGACGATCAGGCACCAGCCGCCGGAAGCAATCACGAAGGAACTGGTGCAGATCCGCTTGATGATCGGGGTCCAGGGATTGAGCCCGTAGCCAACAACCAGCCCTATCAATCCGGCAATGGCCAGAAATTTTATTTTCTCCTTGGAATCGCGACTGCTCGTCAATAGTTGACCGGCGAGCACTCCCCACATAGTGTGCGCCGTCGTGGGAAGGGCATTGATGGCGACCCAGTGCCCCTTCGAAAGTTTGCCCATCAGCAGGTAATCCATCCAGGAGCCGAAATTCTGGTCAGGAGTGAAAGGCTGGTTGAAACCAGCAACCGGCCAGAAGCGATACAGTGCCTCCGTGAGTGCAAGCAGGAAAAAGGTGAACGCAATCTGGGTCGGTGCGGATTTCCGCATCATCAGGAATGCTACAAGGTAGGTGACAGAAAGCTGCGTCAGGACATTCCATAATTCGAAGGTTATCTTTCCCGGACCGATGCAGTAGAGCCCCCACCCAAACAGGAAGAGCAGCGCAGAACGGCGCAGGGCATGGCGCAAGGTGGATGCCCAGCTGTCGCCCCGGCTCCACCTCAGCCCGAAAGACACAGGCATAGCCACGCCGACGATGAACATAAAGAAGGGCTGGATGAGATCCCAAAAACGCAAGCCATTCCAGGGGTGATGTTCGAACTGGAGCCCTATAGCTCCAAGAAGCGTGCCTTCTAATGCCGGGCTGTTCAGGTGGGCATAAAGCCGTGTGGCTTCTCCCACCAGGAAGAACATGGTGAATCCACGAAAGAAATCGAGGGAAACAAGCCGGTTGGGCTTTGCCGTTGCGGAAGCATCTTGGTTTTGCATGGTATTTCCATCCTGGTTAGACGGATACCTTATACCAACTTGCCGCGATAGAGAGAGCGATTAATCGATCGTCCTGAAAGGCGCCAAGGTCGTGACGCAGCCTGCGGCCGCAACCAAATTAGACTGAGAGTTCGCAGTTCTCAGTATCAGTTCGCAGTCGCATGAGGAACTGCGAACTGATACTGAGAACTGCGAACTTGTTGCTTTCACCACCGTTTTCACGATTCAATAAATCTTGCCTGAAAAACAAAAATTTACAGATGTGATACATGAAGAGGCCGCCGACTAGTTTTCCAAAGCAGACCATTCAGCGGGTCGGGCTGTCGTGGTAGTCTATCGACACTATGCCAAGACCACATCGCTTCGCGTTGCCGGTTCCGCCGGCAGCCATTGGTTTCCGTTCCGAATTCCTGGATTTTGATCGCGGCATCCGGGTGGGCAACCTCGAAGACAATGAACGCATCACCAGGATTCTCAAGCTGGCTCTCGAATACCGATACCAGGAATCGTTTGTTACCGAGCGGTGGGGAAGAGGCGTTTTCTGGCAATGGATCGGCTACCTTCCCCGCTCGAACCGCGCGGCAAAGCCGCTTTCCTCTGCGGTCAGCTTCGGCTGCTCCAAGCTATTTCTTTCAGTCGACACCGAGGATCGGGAATTCTGCTGCGGGATGCAGGTGGAACGGGGCTTTATCAAGGCACCGGCTGACTTTCCCGCTTGCGAATTGAAGGATGACTGGGACTGGAACCGCCTCATCCGACAACTGCGGAATTCGACACCCGTAGCCACGGAGCTGAAACGGCTTGTTGGCCGCGAAGGATTTCATGTGCATGCGGGCAGCTGGGATACCGAAACCAGCATGCACCTCTCGGGCAAAGCGCCGGAAATCAGCAAGCTGGCACGCGCTTTGAAATCCGCTCCTGCAGATAGATGGGCTGGGCTCCAGGTCTATTATCCTCTGCCGGAAGACGAAGTCCGTGAGATGTCGGGCCTGGATCTGGTAGAGGCCATCCTGGCGGTCTTCGGCGAGGTGACTCCCTTGATGAATTTCTGCATGCAAACCGAACTGGTATGGCGAAATCAGGCTCCCAGCATCTGAAGCCGGCGCTTCGCGCTCAACAAGAGGGGGGCATCGGGATCAGCCTCGCGCCACAGTTCAAGAAACCGCTTGAATTCCTCACGAGCCGCTGATTTTTCACCACGGGCTTGAAGTGTCAGCGCGAGGCGATAGTGCGCCCTGGGATAGTTCGGATTCATCCCAAGCACCCGCCGGTACTCATCGACAGCCTGGTCCCACCATCCGATCTCATAATAAGCATCTGCCAGACAGTCTTCCATCGGCTCGAGGCTGCGGATCAGGGGAAGTTGATCGAGAGCGAGGCGCAACTGCCGGATCCCTTCCTCGTGCCTTCTGTTCCGGAGTGATAACCGGCCAATCCGGTAATAATACGACCTGTCAAGCGACGGCTCGCCTGCTGCTGTCGACCTGTCGCCGGCAAGCTCGGCCAATTGCGCAGCCCGATCCGCCTGACCGGCGGCCAGGGCGAGGTTGAATGCGGCGTTGATCTCACTGGGAGCGCGGGCCTCCATGGCGGCGGCCTCTTCAGCTTTCGCACGATCGCCCATATTCCACAGCGTCCAGGCGAGTGCGCCGAAAGCACGCCCCTTGTCACGAGGAGAGGAAGCAAGGCGAATGCATCGATCAAACTCGTGCAAAGCTTCCCGGTAGCGTCCCATTTGAAAAAAACCATTTCCCAAATGAAAGGCGGCCGCCTCCAATCGCGGATCCAGCTCCAGCGCTTTTCTGTAGGACTCCGCGGCCAGCTCATATTCGCCGGCCCACTGGTAGGCCAGGCCCAGCCGGTCGAGGATTCCGGGATCATCCCGTTTCAAATCCAGGCACCGTTTAAGCAGGCTTATCGCCTCGCTGTGACGGCAGAGAAGCGAGAGCGCCTCTGCGGTGTCCAGCGAATCGGCGGATGTTTCCGTACCGCCCGCCGGTGCAAAAGCGGGAATCTGGCTAAGGCGCCCGCTGCGAAGCCAGTCAGACTTGCCTTTTGAGATCATCCCATCGAAATAGAACGCATGAATCTGGGGCGCAGATGCCTTGGTCCCCGCTTCAGGAGCACTTGCCGGTACCGGCAAGTCGAACCAGTGCCAAGCCCCATAGCTCACCATGAGAATGGAGGCACACCAAAGGATCAACCTCATGATCCTTGTGGACGGGGCAATCACAGACGTTTCACCGGACGGTAATGAAGCCATTCACTTATCCAGATCTTTCAAAGAATTGTGGATTCTCCGGGCGTATAGGCCACAGGGTAAAAGCCCTCCGAATTCAGCCGTGTTGGAGGTGTCATGTCGATCCGGCAATCCTCAGGCCGCGGGGCAAAATAAAAGTCGGACGCCGCAACCTGTTCCCAGGTGACTTCTTTTCCGGTGTAACAGGTAATTTGTCCCATAATGCCCATCAAAGTGCTGGGGATCATGTAATCGGAGTTGTTGATCGTCCGGCCGCCCCTCAGAGCCCGGAACAATTCCTGATGTTCAATCAGGTAGGGATCCAAATTCTCGCCTTCATAAGCCCACCGAGTCTCCCCCTCGATCCTCATTCTGGTCAGATTGCAGCGTCCCTTGCTTCCCAAAAGGATGCTCGAACTATCGTTGAAACAGCCGGGGATAGTCCGGCAGAAGGCGTAAAGCCTGACTCCGTTCGGGTATTCGTAAACGATGGCGTCATGGTCGAAAACATTCCCGTGAACTTCCTGGCGCAGTGTAGATCGGCCGCCCATCCCGTGCGCCCGTATGGGAAGTTGGCCCTTGAGCACCCAGCTCGCACGGTCCAGGTTATGGATCAGGGATTGCGGAACATCGTCACCCGACAGCCAGTGGAAATGATACTGGTTGCTTCCCTGGTATTCGACCTCGGTCATGCCTGGCTGGCGCTCGTAAAGGACATAGGGTGCCCGCAAAAAGTTTTCTTCCAGCGCGATGATTTCCCCGATAGCTCCGTCATGGATACGCTTTACCGTCTCCCGGTACCCTGGATGGTGGCGGCTATGAAGCCCGGAGACGATGCAGAGATTCTTTTTACGGGCCAGATCACAAGCGGCCTGCATCATTTTCAGTCCCGAAGGATCAATGGCATGCGGCTTCTCGACGAAAACCTGTTTACCGGCTTGAATGGCCGCCATGGCGTGGAGGGGATGGAATTTGGCGGCATTCGCAATCAATAGGACATCCGCGGATTCAATGACGGCCTTATAGCCCTCGAAGCCCGAAAAGCAGCGACCGTCGCTCACATCGACTTGTTCCGGCCTGCGCTGCAGGATCGACTCCCGGCATTTTTTGACCCGGTCCATAATCAGGTCGGCCATGGCGAAGAGTTTGCTTCCTTTATCTGCCGTCATGGCATTGATCGCGGCACCGGTGCCGCGGCCCCCGCAGCCAATCAGGCCGATCTTGAGTGTCTCGCTGCCCGCCGGATGTGCCGATCGTGCCAGGAAAGCGGAGCCTAGCGGGATGGAGGCGGTATTGGCTGCGGCTGCAGCAAGAAAATCACGGCGCGTGGATCGCACACCAGGCGGGATTTTATGGTCAGGGCTCATCGATGATTCCTCCAGAGGTTCCTGCTGAGAATGAACCTATCAGGAATCTAACAAAATTCAGGGCAAATTTCACGGTTTACACAGCGGTCGCAGGATGTTTGAATGTTCCACAAAGTTCTGGGGGAGGGATCATGAGAAGCTGCATATTGAACCGGAAATTTTCCAGGCTGAAGCCCGGAATGCTGGCCAGGCTGGCGATAATCGTGCTGATTCTGCTGGCTGGAGAAGCCGGTTTCGCCGCGGAAACACAGAAGGTACGAGTTCTGATTCTCACCGGGGAAAGCGATTACCCATTTCACGACTGGCGCAGCACCACTCCTTTCCTGCGGAACATTCTGGACCAGACGGAGCGATTTGATGTGAAAGTGGCTGAGGAGGTCCGCGGACTTGGAAAAGACGTATTTGCGCCCTACGACGTGTTGGTCATCAATTACTCGGGCCCGCGATGGGGAGAAGTTACAGAAGCGGCCATCGAGAATTTTGTTCGCGGCGGCAAAGGACTGGTCGCACTGCATGCGACCGCTTATGGAACGTTCTACGGGATGGAGTATAAAAAGAGCCGCTGGTCCTACCCCGACGGTGTCGATTCCGGCTGGAAGGCTTTTCCGGATTTGATCGGCTCATCCTGGAAGATCCAGAATATCGGGCACGCCGTGCGTCATGCGTTCCCGGTAAAGTGGACCGACAGGGACCACCCGATAAGCCGGGGCTTGCCGGAGACCTTTTTGATCAGCGACGAGCTGTATCACAAGCTGGACTTGACCCCTGCGGCAAAGGTGCTCGCGAGCGCCTTCAGCGACCCCAAAATGGGGGGCACAGGCAAAGATGAACCCATGCTCTGGACGGTTCCGTTCGGGAAAGGGCGTGCTCTACATTTAATGCTGGGACACGACACCTCATCCATGAACGCGGATGGATTCAGGGAAGCTTTCGCGCGCGGCTGCGAATGGGCCGCAACCGAAAAGGTGACACTGCCGCACCCGCCGGTGAGAGCCGGCGCCAGCCCGGTCAGGGTGCTGGTGGTCACCGGAGGCCATGGTTACCCCGTCGGCTTGTATTCGGTATTTGACGGGATGGAAGGTATCGTCTGGAAGCACGCCGTCTCGCAGGCGGAAGCGTTTAAAACGGACCTGAGAGACAAATACGACGTCGTTTTACTGCACGACAGCAGTGAACAATTGGGCGCGAGGGAACAGGAAAATCTGCGCGCCTTTGTCGAAAGCGGCAAGGGCATCGTGTCCACCCATCATGCGATTGTCGACTATACGAATTGGCCGTGGTGGTACGAAGAAGTGATCGGAGGCAAGTACTTCACGCAGGCACAGGGTTCCCACGAAAAATCGGAGTACAAGGAGGGAGTGACTTTCGTTTCAAAGCCAGCCAAGGGGATAGGCGGGCATCCGGTGACGAGGGGAATCGGCCCGATCGTAGCCCATGACGAGGTCTATCGGAAAATGTGGTTCTCCGACAAGATTACCGTACTGATGGAGACTGAGGAACCGCTCAACGACCGTCCAGTGGTGTATATCGGACCGCATCCTAAAGCGCGGGTCATCTACATCCAGCTGGGGCACGAGGAGGAAACCATGCGGCACCCGGCTTTCCGGAAATTGGTCCGCAACGCCCTATTGTGGAGCGCCGGCAGGCTCGAATAAGGAGCCCTCTTGACCGCGGGGGAAAAAACGGCCCGAAATCAACGGATTAGGAAGTTGCAGAACAATGCCAGGCAATTCACATGATTTCTCAGAACTGGCTGCGAGGGAGTAGGCTTTCAGCCCTTGGGATCTGGTCGGGACTGCGTTTTGCAGCGTTGCGAATCATGCCCCGGGTTGCGGACGCCTGCTATTTGCCTTCGATCTCCCGATATCGCCCGTAAGCATCTTCCCATTCGCCTGGATTGGATGGAGAAAAAACCTGCATGTCGAAGGATCGGCGGATCAGTTCACGCCCTTCGGAGAGGGATTTCAATTCATCCTTGCCAATCAGCTGCATCACTATGTTTCCGGCTGAAGTTGCCTCCACCGGGCCGGCGATGACAGTCCGGTTCAAAACGTTGGCGGCGAACTGATTGAGCAGGCGGTTCCTGCTGCCTCCACCCACGATGTGAAGAGGTTCCAGGCGGCGCCTCGACAGCTCCTCAAGCATCTGTAGGACCGACCGGTAACGGAATGCGAGGCATTCCAATATGGTCCTTACCAGCGAACCCTTGCCGGAGGGGGCTCGCTGCCCTGTCCGGCGGCAGAAATCTTCGATGCGTGCGGGCATGTCTCCCGGGCTCGCGAACACGGGGCAATCGGGATCGATCATAGCCGCAAAGGGAGGCGCATCTCCCGCCATTAGAGTCAGCTCTTCATAGCCCAGATCCTCTCCCCGGGCCGCCCATGTGCGCCGGGATTCCTGGACAAGCCAGAGCCCGCTGATGTTCTTTAGGACTCTTACTGTGTCGCAAACACCGATCTCGTTTGTGAATCCGTAGTCAAAGCTACGGTCTGTAATAATCGGCACGGGGCTTTCGATCCCCATCAGGGACCATGTGCCGGAGCTAAGGTAGGCGTGGGACTCACCCGTAGCCGGTACGGCTGCAACGGCAGAGGCTGTGTCATGGCACCCCGGCGCAATTACCTCGAGCGGACCAGTCCCCGTTTCGAGAGATATTTCAGGAAGCACGCTTCCGAGTCGCGTTCCGGGAGAAACAATTTCGCCGAAGAGGCGCGAGGGGATGCCCATGTCCTCCGCGAGAGAAACCGCCCACTGCGCATCCGTCGGGTCATAGAGCTGGCTGGTGCTGGCAATGGTCCTTTCGTTCACCTTGGCACCCGTCAGCCAGTAGTGGAAAAGATCGGGTGTGAAGAGCAGGCGGTCTGCAATTCCGAGACCCGGTGCTTCCCGTACAACTTCCGAGAGAATCTGGAAAATCGTGTTGAAGAACATGAACTGGATGCCGGTCTGGCGGTATATTTCCTTTTTGGGAACGCGCCTGTAGGCTTCCTCCATCATTCCATCGGTGCGCGAATCGCGGTAGTGGTATGGATTTCCCACGAGGTCACCGTGGGCGTCGAGCATCCCATAATCCACACCCCAGGTATCGACTCCCATGCTGACGAGGGAAGTTCCAAATGCCCTTGCCGCCAGTGCCAAGCCTTTTTTTATTTCGGCGAAAATCCCGAGAACATCCCAATGCAGCGACCCGCGCAGCTTGACGGGAAGGTTCGGAAAGCGATGAATTTCCTCGAGGGCGATTCGCTCGCCGTTGAAGCGGCCGGCGACTACTCTGCCGCTCTCGGCGCCCAGATCGACGGCCAAATAGACTTTTTCCAGGCTCATAGGAATCCTTTCTCCCACGGAATGAGGCTGTGGCGCAACACTTTCACTTTTGGCGCGGCAATCCGCCGCGCAGAGCCAAAATCTCGATCCCGGCCGGATAATGACGGGTATTGTATTCCAGCTGATATCTCCTGTGTTCCTCGTCTTCGGGATACCTTTCATTTTCCGCATACGGGAACCTTGACATCGCATGAAACGGCAGCGGCCCGACAGTGTCAGGGACCAGGGAATTCAGGTCCATATCCTTTCCAAAACCATCGGCATAAAGCAGGAAGTCTCGAACCCAGCCCGCGGGTGGGGTGGGCGCCTTGCCGGCATCGAATGCGAGCGAAATTTCATCGCCATGGCGCGTGATCACATACTTGTCGTCTTTCGCCAGGAGCAGCTCCCGCACATCGCCAAACCGTGTGTATCCTCCCGAATGGGCTTTCCATTGCTCCGCGGGCTGAATCCGGCTGTGGTCGTAGATCCTGGGCAATCTGCCATCAGGCGAATACCAGGCGGGATATCCACGGAAATGGAGATCGGCCGACGCAGGCTCCAGGCGTGTAATTTTATAGGCCTCGGGCTCCGAATCGTCAACTCTGATCCGGTCCCAATAGATCCTCATATTGGTCACGACGCGGATATGATGGTCAGCCGATAGGAACTTGCCGGTCAAATCGACCGTCATGGTTTTGGGGAGTCCGGCCGGAAATCCCATGGAAGGAATCGCAGTCTGCCATGTGCCGGATTTGTCTTTTACCTGGAGATAAGGCGGAACCAGTAACAATCCCGACTGGGCAGCAGCCAGGTTGGCGGTGGAGTCGGCGTAATCGATCCAGGCATCCATAAGAAGCAGGGTTTTGGACCCTTCCCTCAAGGGTCCCAAATCGAGGACGATGGAATGAGTGTCAGCATATCCTTTGAACATGAGATTCCGGAATCCCTCGGCGTAAATTCTGTCGAGCCTGGAAACAGCCTGCAGCTGGTCGCGGCCGTCCTGATCGACGGCGGATAGCGGTGGGCGGGCGCTACGCACGGTAAAGACTTTCTCGCCGGGAAAAGGCGGCTCCGGCATGAGTCGCTCGTCGGGATAAATTTCACACTCGGAAGGGTGGTCTACGACCAGGAGCCTCGCCTGGTCGAACATGATGACTTCTTCCAGCTGATTGTTCAGATTGAGCAGGTACTTCCCTTCCCGGGCGACCAGCTTGTTCCCCTCTATCCGGACGTATTCATCGGTGTCCGGGATGCTGTAGCGGCCGGGCGCTTCAAGGTAGCCGATAGCGCAGCCGCCGAGAAAATCCGTGACAAACTCGAATTTAGACCCGTTCCAAGTGTAAAGCAGCGGGCAGGAGGTGCCTTTCCGATCCAGTTCCTTGATCTTGACCACCCGATCGACCGCAACATTCAGTTCGCTCTGCAGGATCCCGCTTGGCCAACGAACTGTGATCGTGTCGGCCTTGGCAGCTGTGCCCAATTCAAACCACACCGTGGGACTATCCTGGGATAAATACCCGCTATGGCCGCTCACTTCATATTTCTGGTAATCCGATCCGGAACGGATCTCCACTTTGGCGCCGAATCCCTGCCGGTTGCTGGACAACCCTTCCAGCTGAACGGCAATCCAGTGACCATCGGCTTTCTGTTCATTCAGAAGAAGGCAAGGAGATCCGGAGGGATCGAGGTAAAGGAGGTCGACCTTGCCGTCGCTGTTGAAATCGGCGACCGCACATCCTGTGCCGCCGGACTCCGGCAATCGGCCGGCGAAGATGAACCGGCCGTCTGCGGTAATGTGAAAAAGCGTTCCCTGGCCCCCCGCGCCTTTCCCCAGCATGTAGAAGTCCATGTCGCCGTCATTGTCGTAATCCAGCAACCCTGCACCATAGCGGTTGTAGTCCCCGAGTGCGCGGAGAATTTCGGGCGATCGGGAATCGGGCCGGAACATTCCCTTGCCGTCATTCATCAGGACCAGGTTCGGGTGGCCGGTAGAAGCCAGGAGAAAAATATCCATGAAACCGTCGCGATTGAGATCCGCCACCACGGCGGAAAGAAATCCTCCTTCAACCCCGGCAAGCGCCTGGCCGCTAATATCCCCAAACCTGTCTCCCCGCAGATTGGTGAATAGCTGCGGGGGAGAATCGTAGTTAAGTACCAGCAGATCCACATCGCGGTCGTTGTCGAAATCACTGGCTATCATTCCGAGCGAGTGATGTTTCCCTCCCCCGATCTTCAGACTGGAAGTGCAGTCTGTGAAGCTCCCGTTGCCGTTGTTTCGATAAATGCGATTGGGCGATCCGGAGAAGGAATCCGGAAAAATCAACCGGTTCCCCGGAGGGACGGTTGCGGTATCTGCGAAGTGGCAAACATAAAGATCCAGATCGCCGTCATGATCGTAATCCAAGAAAGTCGCGGATACTGCCAGTCCGGAATCTTCGACTCCCGCCTTTGCGGTGATATCCTCAAATCGACCCTGGCCCAAATTGTGATATAGCCTGTTCCCGTTCAGCCCGGATAAATAGAGGTCAGGCAGCCCGTCGTTGTCAAAATCACCGAGGGCGGCACTCACCTGGGAACCAGAATTCCGAACTCCGGAGGTCTCGGTTATGTCGGTAAATTTTGCCTTTCCGTCATTCAAAAACAGGAGGGTCTGCCAGGTGCGGATCGACGGATTGTAGCGCGTGACAACAGCGTCGACCTGGCCGTCCTTGTTCATGTCCGCAAGGGCAATCCCGCCACCGAGGCGCGGGAGCAGTTCCTGGCTGAGGAAAGTGGAGCTCCATTGCGACGCATTAAAAGTTGCGGGGAAACCGGTCGACTGAGGGGGAACTGTTATTAGTGCGGCAGCAAGAGCGGTGTCTTGCGTAAGTTTGCGGAACGGGGAAACTGTGCCCGCCGGGGCTGCGGAAATCTCCTTGACCGGAACCGGGGCACGATAGTTCATCGCCATCGCATATTCGCCCATCTCTCCATATTGGCTGCCAGATCCCATTCCGGAACTTGCGCCTCCAATCTGGGAAAGGGCACGGAACCGATCCAGCAAGCGATTCCCCTCTTCCGTGCGTCCGGTCTTGATCAGCAATCCGCCGAGGTTGTACATCGCGCTCGTATGGTTGGGATCCAGTTCAAGAGCGCGCCGGAGCTCTGCCTCCGCCACCTTGTCTTTGCGTTGGCGCGAATGGAGAAGTCCCAGGTTGTAATGATTTGCGGCACAGGTTTCATCCGCTTGAAGCACTTTCGTAAAGCTGAGCACCGCCAGGTCACTTTCGCCCTTGTTCTTGTAAATCAGCCCGAGCATGTAATTCACATAAGGATTGGTTTCTTCGCGCTTCGCCGCAGCGAGCAGTGTGACCAGGGAAGCCTCCAGGTCCTGGTCGTAAAAAAGCGCGATCCCGAGGTTTACGCGCGCCAGGTTGAACGCGGCGTCAACGGCCACAGCCTTTCGGAATTCGCCAGCGGCCTCCTTGAAGGCGTATTGATTCATGTAGCCGACGCCGATGTTATTGTGTTCGATTGCACCTCCTCGCGGATAAGACGGCCCCTGGGCGATCGAAACCGCCATCCAGGAACAGAGAGCGGAAAAAGCAACAAGAATCCATTTCCTGCGAGAATTTAAAACCTGGCCACTCTTGTTCATTCGGATTGTTCCTCGGAGACAACTCGGAAAACCAGATTTTGACACAGGGAGTAATCGGGTTGTAGTGGGTATCCAGGATGCGGCAGGGCAACGACTCCAAGCACAAAAAAGGATCGGCGTGCAATGGAAATGGCCATTTCAAAATGCGCCTCCTCCAAAGTGAAGAGATAGACTGCGGCGGGAAAGACAAGCAGCCGGCATTGAGCAGCCAGGCCCCTCTCAGAGCCGAGCCACGGAGAACCCGCCGTCGACCATAATCACCTGCCCGGTCGAGTATGGCAGGTCGCCTCGAGCGAGCATGGCTACAGCCTTGCCAACATCCTCCGGGTTCCCCCAACGCGGCTGAAGCAGAATCCCTCCTTCGATGAGCCTGTCGTATTTTTCCGTCACGCCGGCGGTCATGTCTGTCCGGATGACTCCAGGCCGCACTTCGAACACCCGTATGCCGAATTCGGCAAGCCGAACAGCCCAGAGAGAAGACGCCATGGCCATGCCCGCCTTTGAAATGCAGTACTCTCCTCGATTAATGGATGCGACGGTTGCCGAGATCGAGGTAATATTGATGACGCAGCCGGTGAATTCAGGCGATTGTTTGCGCTGCTCTATCATCCAGAGAGAAGCCGCCTGGATGAGAAAATAGGGCCCCTGAAGGTTGACCCGCAACACGAGTTCGAAGCTTTCCTCAGTCGCTTCGAGCAGATCCCGCCTCTGCGGAGGAGCCATTCCGGCATTATTGACAAGCAGGTCCAGCCGCTCGAAGCGACGCCGGATCTGACTTATAAGTTCCCGGCCTGCGTCCGGTCGCCCCAGGTCAGACTGGAAATACTCAACGCGCCCGCCGGCGGAACGGAGCCTCTCCAAGGATGCTGCCGTCGATCCTTCTTCGCGCAAGCCGCAAATCGCCAGGTCGTACTTTTCCGCAGCGAGGCAAAGTGCAATTCCAAATCCTATTCCTCGGCTTCCTCCGGTCACTAGCGCCGTTCTATTCATTTTCGAGATCCCCTGCATTGGAAACTGGAATGCCGGCAAAAAAGGTCAGGTAGGGCGCGCCCTGAATAATCCTCTGTAAATAGAGCGCGGCTTCTCGCAGGTGATAGTCCCCCCACATGCAGGACTCGCCGCATGGAATAGCGCGCCCTTCCGGAACATGGTCCCACCCGTTCGGCCGGTGATAAACGGCGTGCAGAAGCAAGCCCTGGTGATCGGCCGAAGTGCCCAGATAGGGCTCATCCAGAAGCCTATTCATGAGCGAAAGACCGGCCTGCCAGAAACGGGATCCCGGCTCGTTGTCACCTCGGGCCATGAGATGCTTTCCCAGCCGCATCAATCCCTGGGCTGCTATCGCGGCAGCCGAACTGTCAACCGGTTCGCGGTCATTGAATGGATCGGCGGGAAGGTCCAGGTCGGCCCGGGTCAGACCCGGAGCGCCTGTGTCCCAGTAAGGAATACCGTCGACAGGGGTGTTTTCAAGATAAAACTCACTTACGGCAAAGGCGGCGCGGCTCATGAATCCCGAAACATCCTGCAGGCCGCCGCACCAGGCAAGGTCTTCATCGGTCAGGCAGTCCAGAAATTCCATCAGCTCGGCAAACCCGCACATCGCCCATGCAAGTCCGCGCGTCCAGGTCGAAAACGGCGAATAGCCCTGCTGAGAATTCGGGCAGCGGTACTTCCCGTCATTCAAATTGAAGATGCATTCGTGAGCCACGCGCCCGCGGTAATCATAGGAATCCCGGTGTTCACCGTAAAAGACGGAATAATCCGCTGTGGTATGGGCATGATGAACCAAGCGCTCCAGCAAACATATCCTGCGGTCGTTTTCCTCCAGGAGAACATGCCCCAGCCTGAAGCCGAGGGCCAGGGTTCGCAAGGTGCGAAGGGTGTCCACAAAGAGGGAATGCGGACCGTTGAAAGAATAGATGAATCCTCTGCCTTCGGCCGTGCGAGTCCAGCGCCGCGCCTGCACTGAAGCCGAGCATTTCAGGGCCAATTCATAGAAGCGCCGCTCCCATGGATTATCCTCTATGCGCGATTCGCCCATCAGTCGGAGCAGGTTCCCATACGTGCTCACGTTGTTGAAACCGTGATCGTGCACTCCGCCGTGGGTTATGTGGGGGGCCATGCGGGATACGGTATTTTTCCGGCCGATCTCCAGGAACTCCGGATCACCGGTTGCATCATACTGGAGGATAGCGGAGCCGTACTGGAATCCCTGCGTCCACTCCGTCCACCCACGAGAGGTATAACGGCCACGAACTGTGAATACAGGGGCGCCCGAATAATAGGACTGGCCTTCCTCTATTGACAGGATTTTAGGGGCGGAAATTTCCCAAAGCCTTTGAATCTTTGCCGTCAGATCTTCGGGTTTGAGCGAGTAGTCAATCCTGAACATCGGGAAGTTCCTCCTCGGTCCCACCCTATAATGACCGGATCGAGGCATTCAAGGTTAATCTGGACGCGAAGCCTGCGGATGCATTGCCGATTGACAGGCCCCGGTGCCTCTGATATCTAGTCGCCTGCTCTGGAGTCGCTATGAATAATAACCCGCCGGGAATTTCGCACGACCTGAAGGAACAGGCCTATGAAAAACTGCAGATCATTGCACACGAAAAGACTCACCGCAAAGTCCTGAAGATATTCGCGTCCTTTCCCAATCGTGGTGATCTGCTGGAGATCCCGGCTGGAGAAGGCGCGCTCGCCTGGCAACTCCACAAGCTGGGATACAGGGTTACGGCGGGAGATATCGACCCCAAGTTTTTCAAGGTCGATCCGATCCCCTGCATCGGAATCGACATGAACCGGCCCTTTCCGGTCGAAAGCGCAAGCTATGACATCATCAGCTGCATCGAGGGCATCGAGCACCTGCAGGATCAGTTCCAGTTCATACGGGAATGTCACCGTGTGCTGCGGACCGGCGGACAATTGGTGCTCTCCACCCCAAACATCCTGAATCTCGGGTCGCGCATGAAATACCTGCTGTCGGGCTTCTATTCTCTTGTGCCTCGCCCGATCAACGAGTTCAGCCTCGTGCCGGTCTTCGATCACATCAATCCCGTGACTTATTACCAGTTGCGCTACATGCTTCATACCCAGGGATTTGAAATCACCCGGATCGAAACCGACCTGATCCGGAGAAGTGCGGTAGGACTTTACTTCCTGTTGCCTTTCATCCTGTATCACAGCCGCCGGACGATGCGTAAAGAAACCGATCCGCAGCAGCGGGCAGCTAACCGGGAAATTCGAGGGATCATGACCTCACCCACCCTGCTCCTCGGTAGGACTTTGATACTCGTGGCTCGCAAAAAAGACAACCATTCGGTTCGAACCATTCAGGCGTCGGAGGTCTGAAATCCATGGAAGCCAGCGGAAAGTCCGACACAGCACAGGCTCCCGCCCTGCGCCCATTCGTGGAATTCCTCGACAAAGCGCTTGTGGAGAGGATTCTGGCGGAAGCCATCGAGGTGCTGGGCAAGGTGGGGATCTTCGTCGAGCACAGGGAAGCCCTCGAACTGTTGGGGGATGCCGGAGCTGCCATCGATCGGGCTTCCCAGAGGGCAAGGTTGCCGGAGGAATTGATCTGGCGCTGCGTTCGCGGGGTTTCCGCAAGCGTGGTTGTTTACGATCGGAATGGACACCCGGCGATGAACTTGAGCGGCTGTAATGTTCATTTCGATCCCGGTTCCGCAGCTCTGAAAATACTGGATCCGGCTGCCGGGGCAGCGCGGCCGGCGGTGACATCCGACCTCATAGCGCTATCCCGTCTGACCGATGCCCTGCCGAATATGGACGCCCAAAGCACCGGACTGGTTCCATCGGATGTGCCTGGGGAAATAGCCGATCGTTACAGGCTCTATCTGTGCCTTTTGAACAGCCGGAAACCTGTGGTCACCGGGACCTTCACGACCGACGGATTCCACGTTATGCACGAAATGCTGGTCGCAGTAGCCGGCGGTTCTGAGCCGCTACGCCAGAAACCGCTCGCCATTTTCGACGCATGCGCTTCACAGCCCTTGAAATGGAGCCGGCTTACCACGCAAAGCCTGCTTGATTGCGCCCGGTCCGGCATCCCCGCCGAACTGATATCAGTGCCTCTGCTCGGCGCAACTGCGCCCTGCACCCTTACCGGAGCCCTCGTTCAGCATACTGCGGAAAACCTGAGCGGCCTTGCCATTCACCAGATCGCCGGTTCTGGAAGCCCACTGATTTATGGCGGCTCCCCCGCCGCCTTTGACATGCGCTACGGAACCATCGCGCTCGGCGCGCCGGAATCAATGATGCTCTGCTGTGCCTACTCCCAGATCGGCCGGTTCCTGGGCTTGCCAACCCACGGCTACCTGGCACTGAGCGATTCCAAATGTCTGGATGCCCAGGCCGGAATGGAATCGGGCATCGGCGCGGCTATGGCGGCATTGAGCGGAATCAATGTCGTCTCGGGAGCGGGCATGCTCGAGTTTGAAAACTGCCAGAGCCTGGAAAAGCTGGTGATCGACGACCAGGCCTGTGCCATGGCGAGGCGATTCCTGGCTGGAATCCAACCGCGCGAAGAACGCATGGCGGAGGACCTATTCGGGCGGATCGAAGATGGGGATCACTTCCTGGTGTCTCCCGTAACGACTCGATGGCTGCGGAAGGAGGTCTGGTTTCCTGGAAAGGTGATTGACCGGGAACCATCCGAATCCGCGGCGAAGAACCAAGGCATCCTGGAGAGGGCTAAAGCTGTTGTGGACTCGATATTATCCAAGCCTTCGGAGACCCCCTTGCCGGAAGAGACCAAGCGACAGTTGAAGGAAATCATCGCCGCGGACGGACGGAAGTGGGGTCTAGCGGAAAACCGAATCCCGAGTTAAGGAACTCAAACCAATTCAAACCACAAAGATCGCCAAAACCGCTAAGGATTTTGTCCATTCATCCTTGCGGTTTTGGAGGTCTTCGTGGTTTAGAAAAGATCGGGAACTTTGGTCATATCCACATCGGGATCGGGGTGGTGAACCGCCGCAGGCCGGTTCTTGATGAAATCACCGGTGAGCATTTCCTTGTACCCCATACCCGGTCCGACCATCGGGTAGACGCAGGCGTCCTGATCGATCATCACTTCGAGGAATGCGGGTCCCGGAAAATCGACAAAATCCCTCAAGACCTCGCGGACCTGCGATTTCTCGTTCAAGCGAACCGCGAAGCGGAAGCCGTCGGCTTCGGCCGCACGAACAAAATCCTTCGAATGCAGCGACTTGTCCGTGCCGGAAAAGCGGTTGCCGAAATACATTTTCTGCCATTGGCGCACCATACCGTCGCCGAGGTTGTTCAGAAGCAGGATTTTGACCGGCAGGTCATAGGTCGTAACGGTCTCAAGCTCGCCCAGGTTCATGCGCAGGCTGCCGTCGCCATCAACATCGATGACCAAGCGTCCGGGATTGGCTATTTGTGCACCGATCGCCGCCGGCAGGCCGAAGCCCATCGTCCCCATCGAGCCCGAGGTCACGAAAGTGCGCGGCCGCTTGAAATCGAAGTACTGGGCCGCCCACATCTGGTGCTGGCCAACGCCCGTGGTGACGATGGCTTCCCCTCGAGTGATTTCGTTCAGGCATTCGATGACGTAATAAGGCTGGATCAGCCCGCTCTCGCGATCGTAATTGAGAGCGTGACGTTTTTTGAGATTCTGGACATGCGTATGCCACGCCGAGAAATCCTTCTTCCAGCCTTTTTTATGATCCAGCAGATTGGCCAGTGCGGTCCTGGCGCACCCTACATGTGCCCAGGTAACCTGTTTGACCTTGCCGATCTCAGCTGCGTCGATGTCAATGTGAGCGATGGCGCGGGCTTTCGGCGCGAATTCCTTGACCTTGCCTGCCACCCGGTCGTCAAACCTGGAACCAATGGCTATCAAAAAGTCGCAATCCTCCACGGCGTAGTTGGCAAAAGCCGTCCCATGCATCCCGAGCATACGGAGCGAGAGCTCGTGGGTCGTGTCGAAACCGCCCATCCCCATGAGTGTGGTGGCCACGGGAATATGAAGGGCCTCGGCGAATGATTTCAGGGCGCCCGCCGCATCGCCGCTGATGATTCCACCGCCGGCATAAATCAGCGGCCGCTCGCTCTTCTTCAGGAGTTCGTAAAAAGCGCTGCATTTCTCGTCAGAAACCTTTGAGGACTCCAGAAGTTTGAGCCGGTTTTCATAGCCACGGAAGTGAAGCTGACCTTCCCCGCGGAATACACCTTCCCAGTTCTGGACGTCCTTGGGAACGTCGATCACGACCGGGCCGGGACGGCCGCTGCGGGCTATTTCAAAAGCCGAGCGCACGGTGGCCTCGAGCTCTTCCGGATCTTCAACCAGGAACACATGCTTGGAACAAGGGCTCATTACGTTGAAAACGGGAGCTTCCTGGAAGGCATCACTACCGATCGCTGCCCTGGGCACCTGGCCGCAAATTAGCACCACGGGGATCGAATCAGCCATGCAGTCCCGGATAGGAGTGACGCAGTTGGTAGACCCGGGGCCGGACGTCACCAGGAACACGCCAACCCGGCCGCTCGCCCTGGCATAGCCCGCTGCCATGAATCCGGCGCCTTGCTCGTTGGCTGGAACAACAAGGCGAATCGGCTCTTTCCCGGAAGATCCTTCCAATGCCGCGTTATAGCGGAATATGGCGTCGTAGGTGGGCAGGATGGCCCCGCCGCTGTAGCCAAATATAGTGTCGACGCCTTCGTCCGCCAGCACTTGAATGATCATTTCCCCGCCCGACATGCGGCGGCCTGCTAACGGGTGTGGATTCCGGTCTGCCTGCGCTTTCATTCTTCTTCTCTCCTATAACGGTGCGATGGTTTCCGTGAAAATATCATGACCTCTCGGTTCCTTTCCGGAACCATGCGGTGCTGTTGATAATTGCCGTCCGGCGCAGCACGGAGCGCCCAAACCGCTCACGTCCTGGAATTCCGGATCGAGAGACTTGGATCTCACTTTCTAAGAAGCATCCGCCTGGCGTTCTTCGGTATCCGGCGAGTTCCGGTGCAGGGCTACCTTGCCCGTCCGGACCATGTCATCGATGCCGTAGGACCGGACTACGTCCAGAAAAGCCTCTACCTTGCCGGTGTCACCGGTCACTTCAAAAACGTAATTGTCCGGCGTCGCGGTCACGACCCTGGCCCTGAAAATCTCGGCCTCCGTCAACAGGGTCGTCCGCTTCCCCTCCGGGGCACGCACGCGTACAAGGACCAGTTCGCGCTCGACGGTGTTTTCCTCAGTAAGGTCCTCCGCTTCCACCACGTGAATCAGCTTGTTCACCTGCATGAGTATCTGCCGCGCGAGATCCGATTCACAGCGGGCGACCATGGTGATGCGGGAAAAAGCCGGGTCGGATGTTCTCGCAACCGTCAGGCTCTCGATATTATAGCCGCGGGCACTGAAAAGCCCGGATATCCGGGCCAGAACGCCGAACTTGTTTTCCACCAGGAAAGACAACGTGCGCGTGCCCGGCGGACGCTTGGCAGTTGCGGCTTGTTTCGTCACTTTGGCCATTTTGGTTTTCTCCGAATATCCCGAACAATCATTTGAGAAAAAAAAAGCCGTCAGCCCGGTCCGGGTGACGGCGCGATTTCGTGCTTCGCTTTGCCATCATCCGAACCGCAAAACGCGGTCGAGGATGGTAATGGCGACGATAATAACTACCGAAACGAACAGACGGTTGCCGGGATTCAAACACAGGATTTTCGACTCCCCGGAAACCAGCATGATAATCTTTCTTCGGCTCAATGAATGATATTTGTTGAGCGCTCGAATTTTGAGCTTTTGATGATATCTTTACAAAGCTACCAAAATAACCACATAGCGTCAATCCCATTGTTCCGATATTAGCCGGCATAATCCTTGGGTTGCGCGACACTTACAAGCGAATTCTGATCAAACTTACAGAATCCCTAGGGTCTGCCGGCGGTTGTAAGCGTGAAGGCCATGCCGTCGCTCCAGGGACCGCTACCGGCAGTCTCGCTCCATGGCTGAATCCACCACTGGCAGGCTCCCGGGGCCAGGCTGATTGCAGGGGTAACCGTACACGTGCCAGTTCCCGCGGAACACCCTGCCTGCGCTGCTGTGTACCACTGTTGAATCCTGGACGACGAACTGCTGTCACTCACCCAGAGGTAGTACCAGGTTGATCCGGGTGCGGGATTCCAACTGTAAGAGGGAGATGGATTTGAAATGGCCCCCGAGGGAGATATCAAAACCGCCTTCCCCTGCGTTTTTCCCACAACCGTGAAACTCATTCCAGCGCTCCACGGACCATAGCCCGTGTCGTTGTATGTCTGAACCCACCACTGGGCGATACCCGTTGCCAGCGTGACCGGAGAACCTACGGAACATGCTCCAGAACCGGAACTGCAACCTGCCTGATCGGCGGTGTACCATTGCTGAATCTTGGGAGTGGTAACAGCATCGTCGACCCAAAGTCCATACCAGGTTGCGCCTGGGACTGCTTTCCAACTGAATAATGGAGCTGCAGTCGCTATGGCGCCGGAAGGAGATAGCAGCACAGCCTTTCCGGGAGTTCCAGCAGCAGCGATGAAGGACAGCGGACTGCTCCATGCCCCATAGCCCACGCCGTTCCAGGTCTGGATCCACCATTGACCGGATCCAGGAGCGAGGGAAATAGCGGGAGTGACCTTGCATACTCCGGTTCCCATAGCACAGCCTGCCTGCTCAGCGCTGTACCACAGCTGAATCTTGCCATAGAAAGAGGCATCGTTAACCCAAAGCAGATACCAGTTCGCGGTCGGTAGGGCATTCCAGGAGTAGGATGGAGTAAATGTGGAGATACTTCCATTCGGGGATAGGAGGCTGGCGGCGCCGGGGACACCGCCGGCCCTGACGAATTTTTGCATACGATTGTTGCTCTCTTCCGCAATATACACGTTGCCCGATAGATCGGTAGCGATACCGCTTGGTTTGGAAAACGCCCCCGGATCGCTGCCCAACGAACCCCATTTGCGCAAAAATGTGCCCGAAGAGTTAAATACCTGGATGCGATTATTGCCCTGGTCCACTACATGAACATTGCCCGACGAATCGATGGTGATGCCCGCGGGATTTTTAAATTGGCCATCACCACTGCCATAGGAGCCCCATTTACGCAAAAAGGTGCCGGAGGAATTAAAAACCTGTATGCGCTCGTTAGATTGATCAACTACATACACGTTTCCGGATGCATCGATGGCTATGCCGGAAGGAGAGAAAAATAGTCCATCACCGCTGCCCGAGGAACCCCATTGGCGCAAATAAGATCCAGAGGAATTGAACACCTGGATGCGGTAGTTGTAACGATCCGATACATACACATTGCCGGATGCATCAATGGCTAGTCCATTCGGGCTGGAAAACTGGCCATCACCGCTGCCCCCGGAGCCCCATCGGCGCAGATACGTTCCGGAGGAACTGAACACCTGAATGCGGTTGTTGCCCTGATCTGAAACATAAACATCGCCCAATGAGTCGATGGCAACGCCATTGGGGCTGGAAAGCTGGCCATCACCGTTGCCGTATGAACCCCATTTAATTAAGAAGGTGCCGGAGGAATTGAATACCTGGACCCGATTATTGCTCTGATCCGCCACAAGGATTCTGCCGGACGCATCCACGGAAACACCCATCGGTTTATGAAACTGGCCGTCGTTGATTCCCCAGGAGCTCCATCTTTCCAAAAATGTGCCCGCGGAACTGAAAACCAGGATTCGATCATCAGAGATACCGGTTAAAAACACTCTTCCGGCTGCATCAAGGGCAATCCCCGAAGATTGGCTATAAGATGTCTCCCCGTTTGCCTTCACCTCCCATTTGTTCAGGAATACTCCTGTGGAATTAAACACCTGTACAGTGCTGCCATAGGATGAATCGAGGACATAGACATTGCCGGATGTGCTGACGGCTAAACCGCTGGGATTATAAAATTGACCGTTTGAGCTGCCCTGCGAACCCCATTTGCGCAAGAAAGTACCGGAAGCATTGAACACTTGGATCCGGTAGTTGCCCTGATCCGCTATAAAAATATTGCTCAGAGAATCGATGGCTATGCCGACAGGAGAGGAAAATTGGCCGTCACCGGTGCCGGATGAACCCCACCTGCGCAAGAAAGTACCGGAAGCATTGAACACTTGGATCCGGTAGTTGCCCTGATCCACTATATAAACATTGCTCAGAGAATCGATGGCTATTCCCGCAGGACTTCTAAACTGGCCGTCACCGTTGCCATAGGATCCCCATTTGCGTAAAAAGGTACCGGAGGAATTGAAAACCTGGACGCGATAGTTGCCTCTATCCACAACAAAGACATTGCCCGAAGCGTCGACGGAAATACCCTGGGGATTGTTCAGCTGGCCATCGCCGCTCCCATAGGATCCCCATTTGCGTAAAAATATGCCAGCCGAATCAAACACCTGAATCCGGTTCAATTGGCTTTCTAAAACATAGACCTTTCCCTGACTATCAACTGCGATTGCATTGGGCTGGTTGAAATACCAACCCTGCGGCAATTGGGGCCAGAGGCGCTCAAAAACCAGATCCTGAGCCATACCGTTTAGTGTCATGGCTAGGACAAACAGGAGGACCAAACCCGATTTGGGCTGGCTCCACGATTCCATCGCGGTTTTTTTGAGAGTGATTCTATCGGCTATTCCCGGGTGAGCTAGGATCCTGAACATGAGCGTCCTCCAAGACCAGATTTCTTAGTCGGAGGATCATAAGGCCCATTGGCATATAAAGGCAACCGCAACGATTTCGAGCCGGCTTGGCGGGGCTTATCGGGCGACTTCGAAGGCGGATCCGCGTGAACAGACCTCGCTCATCCGCACAAATTGGCGCTTCTCAATTAAGGCAGCCCTTTTTAAGGATTGAGATCACTTACGGCTAAAAGATGTAATCCCGGCCGATCTCACCAACCTGAATATTCTCCATATGGAGATCGGCCAATTGGCTTGTCACTTCCTGCCGGAATTGCGGTTTAAGGTGAACGGGGAAAACAGGAACGATAGAATCCAGCTTTTTCAACTCCAGGGCCAAAGCTTGAGGGGTCAAATGTCTGGAATCCGAAGCGAGCTTTTCCATGGAATTGGGATAGGAGACATCCACGAAAATGGCCTTCAGATTGTGTGTTTTATTGGCGATCCGCCAGATTTCGTCCGTATAATAGGTATCGGCCGTGAAAATCACGGCGGCGTTGTCATCTTCGAGGATTATGCCGGTGGTAGGCACCGTATGGTTGACCCAAACGGGAGTGACTCGAATCCCTGCGACGGCGGTCGCCTTGAGAGGCTCGAACTCAGCATAGACCAGGGAAGGCCCCATCCGGTTCAACAATTCGATCTTCGCGAAATCAGGCCAGATCCGGTTGTTAAAAATGTGTTCTTTGAGGCTGGTTATGGTTTCTCGAGTGGAGTGGATGACAACCGGGCTCTGCAAAAACGGGAAGACCTCAGCGATGAAAATGGGCAATGTAGCCACGTGATCACTGTGCGCATGGGTCACAATCACATCGCGGACGACCCTCTGCTGCGCCAATCCCAGGGCATAACCCAGGCTTCCGCCATCGATGGCTATTTCGTCATTGACCAGGAAGGTGGTGAGAGGCTGGAGGCGATGGGGTTCAGCGATATTGCTCGGCAGCAGTCGGATCTTCATAGAAATTCCAAACCCCCATTATAGCCTCAACGGCCATAAGCGAAAGGGATTCCATTTATTGAAAAATTCAAACCGGCGCGGATGCAGGCAGGATGGAAAATCCGGCATCCGCCATGGACGCATCAGTGGCTCTGTGCCGTTTCCGTCACGGCGGTTGTGCGGAATGCCTCCATAGCCTCCGGATCCAGGTTCCATTCGTAGAGTTCAGGGCTGGACATGGCCTTTTCCCAGGACCGCTGTATCGCCTCGGCATCAAAAGCAAAAGAGCCTAACTTGATCCCCGATACAAATTCGCGGTTCATCAGCAACTTCTTGTCCCCCACAACGACGGAAGCAATATAAGCATAGATGTAGCGTGCGAAATCCTTCATGTTCTGCAGGTGGTTGTCCAGGAGTTCCTCAGCCTGTTCGGCTGATGCGATTTTGTAGTAGGTCATCTCAGCTTTTTTCAGGGGAGTCAGATCGGTGAAATCCTTGGCCACCGGATCGTGAACAGCCGGATGGCGCTTTTTCCACTGATAATAGTCGCTCAGAAACCTTTGCAGGTTCCGGTTGATCGGCCCTAATTGCGCGAACTTGCGGAAGAAGGTTCGCACAAAATGTTCGTGGGTGAACAGGTCATTGATAAAAGGGAAGGCGTAAAAGCTGAAATAAATGGCGAGTTCCCAGGCATACTTGAAGGTAAAGATCTCCTGATCGCCGAGAGTGTCGTAGCTTATGGAATAGCTCGGGACATAGGCATCGTAGACCACTTTCATCAGGGCTTCGTAGAGCTCGGCTTTTCTCTGCAGCTTCGCGGCATCCTCTTCGAGAATCGCATCGACGATAAAAGTGTTGTAATACGCGATCAAATCGGAACCCGGGCTGTAGAGCGGGTCGGAGAAGCGACCGGACATTCCACTCATCGCCCAGCGTGATGCGCTCAGGGTCTGTTTCGAATCATAGGAATAGGAAGCCAGTCTTGCACTGTCCAGGATCTTCCTCCCGGGCAGATCCTGGCGGAAAAGCGGGAATTCTTCACACACCCATTCGATCAGTTTTTCGGGGGTCGTAACCCGATCCTCGGGAAATACGGCTTTGTCATACACCACACCGAGACTGGTAAGCCCTTTGAGGGGAATGACCCAAAACCAGAAACCCTCCCCGCAAAAGTGGTTGGTTGCCAGCCAGATCGGAAGCAATCCTTGCTTCTGCATATCGCGCTTCATCCTGATTTCGGCGGGCGGAGCGGTCGTAAGCTTTTCGACATTCACCAAGCCTTCAACCCAGCACCATGAAGAGCCATGCGCGATGGGAGATTCCATTTTCAGGTTGAGTTTTCTTTTGATCATCTGGGTGCGGCCGGTGGTGTCCACCACCCATCCTGCCTGAATCTCCATCGGCTCTCCGTTCAACCCGAAACGGATGGTGTGGGCTCCGGTTTCCGACAACTCCGGATTCAGGGCTGTTACCGGCGCGCAGAGGGTCACGTTCGGATTTTGCCGAAACAGGTCCAACAAATGAGCCTCGATTTTGTTCCGATTGAGGTGGTAGGTTGCCACATTGGAGATTTTTCCGATGAAGGAGCGTCCGTAATCATCCAGGTCGCGGTTATCGCGGCCGGGTGATTTCCAGTGGAAGCGCAGATTGTATTTCGCGTAGTGTTCCCGCAGCAGATGCTCTTCCAGGTCAAGTACTCTGGTGAAATAATAACCGCCCACTTGCACCAGCGATTCACCGTACTTCTGCTTGCTGCCGGGCAAATCCGCCCGGTTATCCAGCAGAAGGATGCTCTTATCGAACCCCTGGAGCAGCAGATGGCGGCAGAGGCTCAGACCTGCCAGTCCCGCACCGATGATCACGACGTCGTATTTTTTTCCGATTTGCATGTTCTTCCCGATCCCTGTTTTCCCGAATTGAAATTTTATCCCGCAAGCCTGAAATCCGGGATTTTCTCTGTGTTGGTGTTCCTAATATCTACTGGCTGGGTAAGCCGGCGTCAACACCCAAAACCTGGAATTGAACCACAAAAATCATCAGGAGCTCTACATCGATGATGATCCTTGGGCCGCTGACAGGTTCGCAGCGATAACACGTAAAGCCGGAAGTCCATCCACATCTTTCTTCAATTCCGGAAGCCCGATCACCGAGGGAATCTTTCCAGCATAGTCCAAGGACACCTGCCGGCAGAGCTGCTGATGGGAAAGGCTGACCTGGTTGTACCAGTCGAAAAGCTCCGGCGCAGCGGGGTGCCCCTCCTTCGGCAACGTAAACTGAAAATCGGGCCATATGCGATTGACAATCAGCCTGGCAATCGAAAAACGCCGCTTTTGCAGCTCGCTCAGGAAGTAGTCGGCGTCGCGACGGGCTTTAAACGGCGTCGTGACAATGGTGAATTGAGTGACTCCGGGATCCTGGAGGAGTGCGTGGGTGCGACGCGCCCGGGCTGCGTATCCGTCGGCAATGGTTCGAAAAACCGAATAGAAATCCAGGACCTGCCGAACCATATTGCTGCCGAGTATTTCTTCCACGCGGGTATATAGCTCCATGGACTTCCGGCTTAACCGGGAGAAAGCCGAATTCTCCCACCAGCGGTAGGTCCGGCCCACCATTTGGACTAAAGGAAACGAAACGAGCTGGGCAAAAAATTCAGGTTTATCCAGGAATTCAAAGGCATGTCGCGACGGCGCCGTGTCGATGAAAAGGGAATCGAACCCTTCGGATAGCGCCTGATCGATGCGCTCGATGGCGAGCAACTCCTGCATGCCGGCGAGCGAATCGATCAGCATCCGGTACACCGGATGACCCAGTATCGTTGGTACCTGCTTCGGCTCACCATACAGTTGAACGGCGCGGTCCAGAGTGGCGCGGATGCTCATCAGGCCGGCCCAGAGTTCCCCGGCTGCGCCGCTTTCGAGCGGCACTTTTTGCTGAATTCCACCAGGATCGAGCCCCAAAGCCGTGCGCAACCTAAGGGCGGGGTCAATGGTCAATACCAGGGTTTTGTTTCCGGAATCAGCTGCCGCGAGCGCGCTGGCCGCAGCCACCGATGTTTTCCCCACCCCGCCCGTTCCGATAAAAACCTGTATGCTCATAAACCGTCCATCTCCAGGCACTCGGCAAGCCGGGCCCCGAGGAGCAGGAGCAGTTCGACATCGCTCCCCCATTTCGATTCGCGCGGAATGGCGTGAATTCTGGCGGTGACGGCAGATTGGAGCGTTTTTTTCAGCGCAACCTCATTCCGGTGCCGGTCGAGCACAAATTCGACGGCATCGCTACTGCCACCGGCTAATACTAGCGATTCACAAACCTGCTCGAAACCATCCTCGGTCATGCCCATCAGCGGAGAAGCCAGGTTGCACACTATGGAAGAAGGCGGCATGTCGAGTTGAGATTTCAGCTCCGTACAAAGCTCGATCGTTTCCTCCACCGCCATCTCCTCGAGGGTCGTGACGGGAAGGAGTCGGAGGCGGGCAGGTTCAGAAAAAAAACGCCGGAGATCGGCTCCAATGACCGAGAAGGGACCTGAGAGGTAGTTTTCAAAATTTCGGGAAACCCTGAGGGTCTGGAGAAAATGCCCGGTCGCGGGAGCATCCCATATCAGGGATTCGTATCCCTCCAGCCCGGCGGCATCAGGACCCTCGGCCAGCTGTTTGAGGCGGGCCAGAAACGCTATCTCTTTGAGCCCGGGGGCGACCTCCACCAGATTCTTGTAGAGGTGATGCGACAGAATCCTCCGGGCAAGGAAATCGGATGGAATCTGCTGCCGGATTTTGTTGGCGAGGATCTCCCGCGGGTCGATGTGGATTACAAAAAGGTTTTCAGCCCCCAGGGAGCTCTTCTCCTTCAAACCCGCCAGGCTGACCCCGACGGCCAATTCGGCCAGCGGATGCGAAGTCACGACAACGGTCTTCATTCCCCGGGACGCCTGCCATAGACCGAGCGAGAGGCTGAGGGTTGTCTTTCCCACGCCGCCTTTGCCGCAAAAAACCGCCAGAGGTTTTCGATCTTTCGACTCACCCATAAGAGCTGCCTATTCGATCCTGGCCGCAAAGACCGCCAGGACCAACGCCGAGACTGCTGAAAGCGTCCCTGCAATCAGCTGAACCTCTTTGTTGGAAGCGTTGATGGCCGTGATTATCGAAACAAGGAATACCGCCAGCGCAAGGCTGGCGCGCATGAAGGAAAGGATTCTTCGATTCCCGCCCGCTTCACTGGGCTCGTCATCCTGATTTTCCAGGGATATCGCGACATCGTTGTCCCGCGCCTGTTCCAGTAGTATGCCCGCCTGGCGGGCCGCGGTCAGCATCATGAGGCCAGAGTTGAAGATCCACTCGCGCCCTTTCTCGAGCGACATGAGCTCCGAGGCGCGGAAGCGCAGAATCCTTCCCATGACCGGCCAGAGAGCCTCGGCGATAAGATCTGTGTCAGGGGCTTGTTGGCCGTTGGCCTGGCCGACCAGCGTCCACTGCCGATGGAACAAATGGAGGAAAAGCGGTGGCTGCATGCGAGTGTGGCTCAAAGCCCGCCAGAAGTTCTCCAGTGCGGTCACCGATTCCGGCGTGGAAATATTGATCTTCAACTCGGGCTGAAGTCCGGAAAGCTCCCGCATCAGGCGCTGCTCGGACGCATACGGGTCGTGATTCGAGGCGATTCGGGCCAGCATCTGAATAGCCCTCGGGCTCTGGCCGGCCACCGTTGAAGCGATGTATTGCAGAAGTTCGTAGTGCCACTCCAGCGGGATCGGCATCAGAACAGGCAGCAGGGGCGCTATGACGGTATTTTCTCCCGCGGCAGCGAAAGCCTCGAATTTGCATTCGGCATCTACCAAGGACAGGAGAAGGGACTGTTCGAGCAGGGCTTCCACGATACTGGGGAGCAGTCGCGAATCGGGATAGGGTCCCGATGATCCAGGCGCCGCGACCACTGCATCGCCGAGATATTCATAGGCCAGGCAATTCCCCGTCTGGAGATCCGGGACCAGACGCGGATACCTGCCGATGGAACTGGAGGGAACCTCTGTAAGGTTAGCGAGCACGGTCCGCCGCCGCTCTATGTCCGCCGACAGATGAAGCCACTCCAGGAACTGTTCCAGCACGACGGGCTGCACAGCCCTCGATTCGGTCCCTGCATCGAGAATCTGAGCCTCGCGTATAAATCGTTTCCACTCTTTCGGATCGGCAACCCTGATTTCCGATGGATAGACCTCCACAACCACCGTGGACGATTGGAAACGCGCCAGAAATATTTCAGCCACCGGAGCCAACCGCTGCAGCCGCACACTATCGATGCGGCTTCCCGCCTGGCTCTGAAGCAAGGGCTGCAACGCGCTCTTGCCGGAGGGCCGGATCTTGGTCAGCTCGAATAAATGAGGACTTGGGAGAAGGTCTGAGCGGCCGGCCAGAAAGCTACCGAAAAGCAGCCATATCCCCCCAGCCTCTTCCAGCGCCATTCGAAATCGCGTGGATCGCGGCAAGGGGGATATTTTCGGATCACGCTTGTCCCCGCCGAATAGCTTCAACGGACCAAGCCCGTATTTTTCCCAGACCGACATCGGAATACCTTTATTTGCACCAACAGCCCCGGGACCGCCTCAAGGCTCCGGCGGGCGGGTCAAAGATCTCGAGCCTCTTCCGATGCGGAGGATGCCATCAATCAGGCATTGACAGGCTCGTTTGATTTCATGCTCTCCGTCGCACTTTCCACCGCGGAGGCTGCCTTGGAAACCCACTGGGCCGTCGCGTCGGTAGTTTTCTGGATGAGATCGTTCGTCGCCCGGAGCACTTCGCTGGGGTTCACGATCGTCATACTGTCCACGGTCCGGCTTACCATGTCTTCGGACATTTTTGTGACGGATTTCAACGTGTCTTTCTTCTTGTCGTCTATGCGATGAACCAGCGCATCCGTTAATGAATCCAGCGCCTTTTCGAAACGCTCCATCGTCTTGGAGAGCTCTTCCTCACCCTCCACCACGTTCAACGAATTCTGGAGCTGTTCCATGCCGAAAAGGGTTAGAGCTGCGGAAAACCGCATCATCGAGACTATCAGACTTTGCATTGATACTCTCCTTCGTTATTCCCAATTTCTAGAACAGATCTGCTACACCCGACTTCCGAGGAGACTAAGATACCATGGCCCCGCGGAACTCGTCAAAGAGGGAGTCCTACAATACGTCCGCCGCACGCTTGGGCTCTTCGCTCTCCGTCGATGTCACTTTGCCGACCCAATCCGCCATCGCATCGGATGACTTCTGAAGCATATCGGTCGTGGTCCGCAGCATCTCCCGTGGATCCATGATGCTCATGCCATCTGCAGACCGGCTCACGACATCCTCGGTCATGTCCGTAATCGACTGGAGAGTCTCCTTTTTTTGATTGCCGAGCTTCCCAGCCAGGATGTCGGAAAGCGAATCCAAGGTCCCCTGGAATTTTTCCATGGCCTGATTGAGCTCCTCCGAACTCTGACTGAAATTCATCGATGACTGCAGCTGTTCCAGGCTGTAAAGAGTCACTGCCGTGGAAAGCCGCACAATGGAAACGACAAGTTTCTGCATGGATCCTCCTATTCCCGAGCCAGCCGTCTTAATAAGTCTACCAGCCATACCGTCCAGACACCCCAGAAAGAGACCAAAACAATTCCAAGAAAAGACCGTCCTATAAACAGCTTCTGCCCCGTCACTAAGGTGAGAATTCCCACGCCGAGCCAGACCCCCATGACGAAAACAGCACGCGACCGCAAACCTTCCTGGCCTTCACGCTTGCGGACGGGCCTGGTCTGGATCCGGACCTGCCGCCGTTCCAGTATCTCCAGGGCATGCAGCATTCTGGCCGGCCCCGCCATAAGCCAGCCGGAAAGGTCGGCCAGCATGGTCAGGAGTGCCTCGCGCGACATCATCTTGCGCTGCGCCTCCCGAGCCAGGAAATCTTCGCAAACCTTCCGGATCTGCGGTGCCAGATCCAGCCCGGGGGCAATGCGCGAGACCAAACCGTCCACCAGAAAGAGGGACCGGATGTATTTGATGATTTCGCGGTCCACCAGGACCCCGTAGTTCCGGCAAAGCGAAAGCAGGTCAATCATGGCCACGGTGAGGCTGCGGCTGAAATGCGGCACTCCCCCGATAGCCGGCTCGCGATACCAGAGGCGGCTCCTCCGCTCGAGTTCGCGCCTGAATCCCGGCAGATCGGCACCTTTGGAAAAAGAGCAGACATTTAGAAATGCATCATAAATCTCATCCGTTTTGCCGCGCACGTAGGCCAGGTTGAGCTGGATCTGCTTGCGGCGGGCTTCCGGGGTCATGCTGCCAACGATCCCGAAATCGACATACCCGACCACATTGTCTTTGAGTATTAGAAGGTTTGCCGGATGAAGATCGGCATGGAATACGCCGAAACGGTAGGCGTCGCTCAAGAAATTGTTGATGACATTGGAAACAAATGTGGACGGGTTAAAATCCAACTCGTCCAATTCTGCCAGCCGGACGGAATCCCCGGATTCCCTGAGCCGCAGGTATTGCATGACGCTGTACCCGGCAAGGAAATCCATTACCAGGATTCGTGAAGTGGTCAGATCCCAGTGAATCCGGGGGACGGTTTCGTTGGGTGTTTCTTTAGCGTTCCTCCCAAGAATCTCCGCGTAGCTGGCCTCCCGCCGGTAATCGAGCTCATCCAGGAGCCAATCGTTAAATTCGCGGACTGGATCCCTCATGAAATAAAGGCTCTTGATCCTGAAGAGGAAAACAAAGCGCACAAAAATCTGCAGCAGAACCGCATCCCGGCGGAATATCTCCTCGATCCCCGGCCGTTGCACTTTGACGGCAAGGCGGGTGGAATCCTTTAAAGTCGCGGTATGAACCTGCCCGATCGAAGCGGCGGCAATGGGGGTGTAATTGAATTCGAGGAAGATTTCCTCGGGTGCCTTGCCCAGATCCTGCAGAAAGATTTCCCGCACCTGCTCGCCGGGGAAAGGCGGCACCCGGTCGAGAAGATTGAGCAATGCATCGCAATATTCTCTCGGAAGAGCATCCACCTGCAGGGATAAAATCTGCCCGAACTTTAGAAAGCTTCCGCTCATCTCCTCAAGCATTATCCGCAGCCGGTCCGGCCCCGCCACACGCTGGCGTTTCAGCAACTTTTCCAGTGCCAGGCTCAGGATTGTCTTTAAACAGATCCAGAAGATCCATGCAGCGCGCTGCAGGTAGCTGAAGCGTGAGCTCACTTGGAAGGCGCTCCCGCCCGATTTTGCGTGGAGTCGCCCCCGGGCTTCCTGAAAATGCTGCCGAAGAAGATATGCTTTCGACGGCTCAGCATGTCGTCAATATGGCTCTGCATCACCCGGCAAACCTGGCCGGCCAGTTCCTGAACTGCCTTTGGATTCGAGGCGTCGGACCGTGAATACCCGTCCACGGGAATCGGATCCAGGTACCGGATGTGCCACTTGGAAGGCAGGGGAGCTGGCAGCAGCGGAAAAGTGGGAGTGATGGGCAGGAAGGGCCACCCGGTATGGCGCACCACAAATGAGCTTTTCACCTTGGCGAGGATCGGAAAGATCTCCACGTGTCCGATTGTGGCAGACGGTATGATGGGAACGCCGTTCGCGATCGCCATGCGGGCAAACAGGTTCCTGTGCATGTCGCCGAGTTGGTAGGCGCCTTTGTACATCCTGAAGGCGCCCTCGATCCCTTCCGGGAATACACCGACCAGGCTCCCGCGCGAAAACAACTTCTGAGTGTTTACCTGGCTGGCAACAACACCTCCCTGCTTGACCAGGAAATCCGAAAGAAAAGGGAATTTAAACAAGGAAGGGATCACCAGGATGCGAATGTGCCGGCCTCTCGCCTTCCAAATGGAATGGCGGTGAACGACACCGTCAAACGGCATGAATCCCCTGTGATTGGCGGTCAGGAGCGCCGATCCGGCAGTCGGGATGTTGTCCATTCCCTCGATTTCCACACGCCAGAACACGCGGGTGAGGAAATTGAACCACCAGTCCATCCGTGCCAGGTAATCCGGATCCAGGCCGAATTCATCATACTCGTCTTTGATCCGTTCCGGCTTGCCTCGCCCTGTGGATTCAAGGTATTGCCGAAGGGCCTGGGCACTGCTCAGCTGCGGGGTAAATCCAAGATCGGCCCTGGCTCGTTCGCCGGATACCGTCCAGTTGTACTTGATTCTATCCATCGATTCGCCGGGGTGAACGGCAATCCCCGCCTTCCAAAAAAGGTTCCGGACGGGTTTTTGCATCACGCCGTTTACCGGCAGCCGAACCGGGACTGCGGCTTTCAGGGCCGCCTTTACCGGAACGGTTCCCGCGGGAGCGCCGTTGATGATGCCGGAAGCGTCGCTGAGAACGGCGCAGGCGAGGCATTCCGCAGCATCGGAGAGCGACAGAAGCTGCAGTTGAGGGTCATAACCAGCCATGGCAGACGCGATTCGCTTGCGCAGCATACGGGAGATCAAGTCGCCTTCACCCGCGTCGAGGACCGAAGTCAGGCGCATAGCACAACTCGTATAGGGGGCATTCGAGACCGCGTTTTTTCCGGCGAACAGGATCTGCTCTGCTTCGAGCCACCTCCTTTCGAGAGAGTTTTTGGGAAGCAATGATACCCGGCCCTCATCCAGGAGACCGGGGTTCTTCATGTTGGTGCCGTAAGCGATGGCGTGGCTGCGCAGGACAACCCGCTCCACCCCGGATCCTGATGCCGCCGACAGGAATTTCTTAAAAGCCTCCAAATGCTCCGGCAGGCGGTCGTGATTTTTCCGGTTCGGTTCTGGCGGGAATGGAAAATAGATCACCCGGTGGACCCCATTCACGCCGGCGGCATCTTCAAGAGCCGAAAAGCCGAACATCCGGACAAGATGGCCCCTCTCACTCAGAGCGTCGCGGACTGCCGACGCCAGGGGCCCCGCGTATCCTGCAATACCAATTGAGATCGGATTCATAGGGCTTCGAGCTAGACCTCCGGACCCGGGAAGCCGGGTGCTTTTTGAATCGAGTCGATCTGCAGAGAATGCCGCTGCTCGTGGCTTGCAAGCAATTCCAGCACTCCGTAGACATCCTGGTCGCCTACCAGCGGATGTATGATTCGAAAGCGGCTGAGATCCCTGTCCGCGTGTGGTGCCACAAGATCCAGTGTGATCTTTCGTGTGTTTTCGAGAAACGCAATGACATGGCTGCGGGATTGCCCTGACTTTGGCTGCATGCGGGGCCCGGCGTTCATTTTGAAGAGCGGCACCGCAAAGAGCATCGATTGCATCGGCCGCGGCAGGAAATTCATGAATAAGGACAGGGGTGTGATAACGAAAGGTGACTTGAGAATGAAATCCGGTATAACCCTTGAACTGAAAGGAACTTCCTGAAGGCTTACTCTCCGGGTGATGCCATTGTCGCGGAGCCCGTCACGGAGGATGCCGCGCAGATAACCTTGCCACACCCCTTCCCCCAGCCCCACATGGTGGGCTATCTGTCCAATGGACCAGGAGTGCGGGGCTGACTTGAAATCCAGCTGGGCCTGGGAAAGACGCGCAATTTTGCCCTGGAAAACCGCACGCTCCGCGCGGAGTCTTTCCAACGACTTCTCAAGTTGTTCTCTTTGGGTCATGCCTGGCCTTCCCTTTATGATCGCAGCCGGTTCAAACCATCCCTCCATCGACAGGAAGGACCTGACCCGTGATGTAACTTGCCCCGTCGCTCGCCAGGAAGGAAACAACCCGCGCAATCTGAACCGGGGAGCCGGGAGAGCCCATCGGAATCTGCGCGAACATAGTCTTGCGAGCCGCCTCTGGAATATCGGTGATCATGTCGGTCTCGATGAATCCCGGCGCGACTGCATTGACCCGGATCCCAAATCGTGCAACTTCCTTGGCAAGCGCTCTCGTAAAACCGATGACTCCGGCCTTGGAAGCGGAATAGTTGGTCTGCCCTGCAAGCCCTACGATCCCACTGACGCTGACAATGTTGATAATAACCCCCCGGCCGCGCTTCGCCATTCCCATGACGACATTGCGCGCATAGTTGAACGTTCCGCCCAGATTGGTATCTATGACTTCCTGCCATTTGGCCGGATCCATGCGAAGCAGCGCAGAATCTTTCTTGATGCCGGCATTATTGACCAGCAGCGATAGTGGTCCGAGGAACTCCTCGATTTGCCGGACCACCTCGGCGGCGCGCTGAAAATCCCTTACATTAGCCCGGTGCGCGGCAACCATGCAACCCTCCGATTGCAGGGATGACACGATCCGCTCCGCCGCTTCGGCATTGGAATTGTACGTAAATCCGACTTTCCAGCCGGTTCGCGCTAATTCTTCAACTATGGCTTGCCCGATTCCACGGCTCCCGCCGGTGACAAGCGCTGTACGACCGCCCTTTTCTTCCATCGGCTTACTTCCCATCGGCAATGTTCTTGCCGGATTCGATTATTCGTTTTTGTATAGTGGCAGGCTGCGTCCGGAACCAATGCTCCACAGGCTCCATGGATTTCCGGATCGCTTCAAGGAAAATAGAATGATACTTCGCGAGAGGGATCGGAACAACATCGAAAATTGAACTTCTGAACGCGATAGCCTGAGTCAGCGAAATTTCCAGTTTCCTGTGATAAAATCAAGCGCCAGCTGAGAGCTCCAGAGGAACATGATGACTCCGCCTAATGTCAGAGCGCTTGAGGACCTCGAGACGCGCTTGCGCTTCGAGACGCTGCTAGCCGACATCTCATCGCGATTCACCGATCTCGCTCCCGGAGACGTGGACCGGGAAATCCTAAACGCTCAGGGCCGGATATGCGATTTGCTGGGACTTGACGTATCGGCGATCTGGCAGTGGTTGCCCGAACACCGAGGTTTGTTCACCCTCACTCATCTTCATCGGCGCTTTGAAGGTCCGCCGGTGCCAGACCCGATGAATGCCTCAGAGTATTTTCCCTGGCTACTGCCCCGGTTGCTGGCGGGGAAAGTGGTCGTCTTTTCATCCATGGCAGAGTTGCCCGCAGACGCAGCCCGGGACCGGGAGTCCCTTGAATACTACGGAATCAAAAGCCTTTTGCATTTGCCGCTCTGGATGGGCACAGGGCCGCCCTTTGGGCTTGTCACATTCAACAGCACTCTGGAGGAATGCCGCTGGCCGGCGGAGATAATTGATCGGCTTCAGTTGGTCGCAAAGGTTTTTGCCAATGTTCTTGGCAGAAGGCGCTCGGATGAGGTCCTGCGCGAGAACGAAGCGCGCCTGAGCCTGGCGGCCGATTCCGCCGAGGCAGGACTCTGGGTACTTGATTGGAACGCGCGCGCTTTCTGGGTCACAGACAGGTGTCGGACGATCTTCGGTTATGGCCCGGAAGATGTCATCACCCTGGAGCGTTTCGAAGCCTCTGTCCTCCCCGAGGATCTGCAACTCGTTCAACAAACCATCGAACAATCCAGACATCAATGCGAATTGGTAAGCATCCGATACCGGATTTTGAGAGGGGACTGCTGCGTACGATGGGTCGATTCCCGCGGGCGAACGGATTTCAGTTCAACCGGCGAACCGAAGCGTCTGATGGGAGTCACAATCGATATCACTGAGACTAAAAAAGCCGAGGAGGCGCTGCGGCAGTCTTATGCCGAGATCGAACGGTTGAATGACCGGTTGCGGGCGGAAAGCGATTACCTCAAAGCCGAGATCAAACAGACACTGGACCACGGCCAGATCATCGCGCTTAGTTCAGCCATGAAGAAGGTGCTGCACCAGGTGGATCAGGTCGCGGCAACGGATTCCTCGGTGCTTATCTGCGGTGAAACGGGCACCGGCAAAGAAGTCATTGCCCGGACCATTCACCGGCTCGGGCCCCGCAAAGGCCATTTGATGGTCAAGGTCAACTGCGCCGCCCTGCCGTCCGGCCTGGTGGAAAGCGAATTGTTCGGCCGCGAAAAGGGCGCCTTCACAGGGGCATTGACGCGCCAGGTCGGACGATTCGAAGTGGCGGACGGTTCTACTCTCTTCCTGGATGAGATCGGCGAGTTGCCGCTCGAAGTACAGTCGAAGCTATTGAACGTTCTACAGGAAGGGCAATTCGAGCGGCTTGGGAGTCCCAGAACTATCAGGGTCAACGTCCGTATGATTGCGGCCACAAATCACGACCTTGCGGAAGATGTGAGAAAGGGACGTTTCCGGGAGGACCTCTACTACCGGCTGAATGTCTTTCCCATCCGCGTGCCGGCTCTGCGTGAGCGGGCCGAGGATATTCCATTGCTCGTCTGGACCTTCCTCGATGAATTCTGCTCCCGAATGGGAAAGAAGATCACTCAGGTGCCGCGAAAGACGATGGATGCGCTCCTGCGCCATCCCTGGCCGGGTAACGTGCGCCAGCTACGAAACATAATCGAGCACGGTGCCATTCTCACCACCGGTCAAAAGCTAATCGTGCCGATGTTGGACAATGCCTTGGTGGGAACCGATGTGCCTGCGCAGAGCCTTGCGGAAATAGAGCGCGAGTATATTTTGAAGATACTCGAGAGAACCTCTTGGCGCATCAAAGGTCCGAGAGGCGCGGCCACCGTACTCGGGCTAAATCCCGCGACACTCTACACCCGCATGGAGAAACTGGGCATCCCGAGCCGCAGGCAGAAAGAAGACGGATTTGGGGTTAGTGTCCTTCACGAATGAAATGGACGGTATTCCGACTGAAAGGTGGCATCCCGTCCTTTTTTGAAAACTGTGATCTCTTAGTCGTTCTTCCTCGATTCTTTCTTTCCCCTTACCACAAAAGGAAATAGGGAATTTACCGAACGCCAGGAAGGTGTCTGGCCAGGGTCTTGCTTTAGAGTTCCCCGTGATTATCTCAATTTTCAAAATTGCGCCACGGGCGAAGCAGCGTCCTGAAGTGATCGAAATCTTGAAATCGATCCAGGGACCTGTCGCGGCACAGCCAGGTTGTCTGTCTTGCGACATCTACTCCGAGGTTGGCTCGGGTGGCTCCATTTTGTTTTCTGAGCAGTGGGAAAGCGAAGCTGCATTCCATGAATATGTACGCTCCGGTATGTATCTTCGGCTTCTCAAGGCCGCCGAGCTTTCGAGTACGGCACCGGAGATCCGGTTTCACCGGGTTTCTGACACTCAGGATATGGAACTGATACGGCAGCTGCGTTCAGGGGTGGACTCGCTCCATCCTCTCCAGAGACGTTGAATACCGCCCGCTTTGCGCCAGCCGAAGGAGGTCGAAAAGCAGTGGATACCATCCTTTATCGAACCAGGAAATGCCGGTTACTCCCGGCCGTTTATTTTGGCGCTTTAGTAATTCTGGCATTCCTTGCACCCCCGGCTTCTGCGCAGTCGCAACAGTCGGGAACGGGCCCCGATAAATGGGAGCATACGCTCGCGCCCTACTTCATGCTCCCTTGGATGAACGGCACGACCGCGATCCGGGGTCATGAAGTCAAGGTGGATGTCGCGCCGGGCGATATTTTCGAGAATCTCCAGTTCGGCGTCATGGGGTACTTCGAGGCACGCAAGGGCCGATGGGCAGTAGGGGCCGATGCAATTTACATGGCGTTGGGCGCTACTGTAGATAAGCCTGCCACGAACGTCGACATGAACCAGGGTGCCTACACGTTCACCGGACTGCGCCAGGTGAACAAGAATGTGGACGTTGTCTTCGGGGCGCGCTGGAATGTTCTGCAGGCCAAGCTCGACTTCAAGGGGCCGATACTCCTCGGCACTTTCAAGGAAACGAAACAGTGGGTTGATCCCATTGTTGGCCTGAAGATCAGACAGAACCTCGGCGGCAAATGGCATTTCACGATGGAAGGGGATATCGGAGGATTCGGCGCCGGGTCAAAATTCGCCTGGCACCTGTTTCCGGTTGTCGGCATGGATGTAGGCAAACGCGCCACTTTCGGTCTCGGCTATCGCGTCCTGGGCGCTGACTATACAACCGGGGACGGAAACCAGCGGTTCAAATACGATGTCATTACCCAGGCTTTTGTGATGGGGGCAGCTTTTCATTTTTAGGATTGTCGAATCAGTGAATGCGGTTGAACCCAAATTGAATCGAGGAGATACGCTATGAAAAAGGTCGGCATTTTCTCAACCCTGTTGCTTCTGCTGGCCGCGACCGGCGCGGTGGCACAGGATGTTCGCTACAACTTTGTTCCGGGGACAAATTTTGGTGCCTATAAAACCTATAAATGGGTGGTCATCAAGGGCGCGGAACAGGTCGACAGCATGCTGGACGGCCAGATCAAGTCCGCATTCAATGCCCAGCTCGCAGCGAAAGGCCTGACTCCCACCGATGGAACGCCGGACCTCAATATTGGCTACCAGCTCGCGATCACACAGGAAAAACAGTACAACTCTTACACTACCGGGACAGCCGGCTGGGGCCGGGCAGGGTGGTACGGCGGAGGAGGAATGAGCACGACTACCGGCTCGACCTCAACCATTTTGATCGGGCAGATTGCCCTGGATGTTTACGACGCAAAGGCCGAGAAAATCATCTGGCGCGGAGCGGCGAGCAAGACCATCGATCAGAAAGCCAAGCCGGACAAGCAGCAGAAAAACCTGGCCAAGGCGGCCGAGAAACTTCTGAAGAATTATCCGCCGCCGGTGAAGAAGTAAGGAATTCAGAGCCGATTCATAAGCTCGAACCCTCGGAAACAAGAGAGCCCCATCGCGATCCTGAATCGTTCCGTTTCGCATGGGGCTCTGCGCCGAACGGGATTCCCACGGAACTGATGGAGGAAACAGGCATGAACCCAAACCGATATATAGCAGCGATATTGACGGTGTGTCTGCTGTTCGCACCGATTGCGCAAGCGGTGCCGCCGCTGCCGCAGACCACCGCCCCGAACTCCGCACAGCAGGGTCTCGATAAGCTGTTGGCGCCGATTGCGCTCTATCCTGACGCACTGCTGGCGCAGGTGCTGGCGTGCGCGACCAGTCCGCAGCAGGTGACCGAGGTCAACAAATGGCTGGAGCAGAATAAGGGCCTGCAAGGCTCCCAGTTGCAGGACGCGGCCACCAAGCAGGGTTTCGACGCCAGTTTCGTGGCCCTGGCCCTCTTCCCTGATGTTCTCGTCCTCATGGGGAAGAACATGGAGTGGACAACCGAAGTCGGCAAGGCGTTCCTAAGTGACCAGAAGAATGTGCTCGCAGCGGTGCAACGCCTTCGCGCTCAGGCGCAGGCAGCCGGCAACCTGAAGACAAATGAGCAGCAGACGGTTACGACCGAGAAAAAGGAGGGCACGCAGGTCATCATCATTCAACCGACGAATCCCCAGGTCGTCTACGTGCCGGTGTACAACACGCAGACCGTATACGTCCAGGCGCCGCCTCCACCTCCTCAACAAACCAGCAGCAGCAGTACGGCCGCTGCTGGACTCATCGGCTTTGGTCTCGGAATCCTCGTAGGCGCTGCAGTAGCCGACAATCACTACCACTACGGGGCGTGGGGCTGTTCCTGGCACTCGTCCACCGTGATCGTGGCCGGCGGGGGATGGCACGTGCCTCCTGGGGGGCGTTATGCTTACACACGTCCGGTTCCGGTGGCACGCGGCGGGGTCTATGCGCCGAGGACGACTGTGAACGCGCCCACGGTTAACAACATCAATGTAAATGTCGACCGTTCGAACAACGTCAACAACGTGAACCGTCCGGCGAACACCAACACCGCGCGCCCTACATCCACATCCAGTGCCAATGCCGCCCGGTCTGCGGGACAGCCCGCGGCGTCCCCAGCTGCGCGTCCGTCGACCGGAGCCGCCCCCACTGCTTCCACGCGAGGATACAATCAGCCTAACGCGAACGCCGCAACTGCCTCGGAACGCTCAGGAACCAAATCGAGTGCGTTCTCTGGCTACCAGAATGGAGGCGCAGAGAAGCAGGCCAGCGAACGCGGCCAGCGGAGCGCCAGTTCAAGTGGAAGGTCGGCAAGCACGAGGAGCGGCGGAAGATCCAAGAAGTAATCGAGGCAATAAGGAGCGGCGAAATGAGATACTTTGCAGCTTTGCTGTTGGCAACGATGATTGCTTGTGGTGGCAGCCCAGAGCAGACGGGGCAGAAGATGTTTTCCACGCCGGAGGATGCAGTGGTCGCCCTGGTCGACGCCGCACGAGCGGGAAACAAGGCCGAGTTGTCTGCGATTTTCGGCCCGGAGGGAGAGGCGATCCTCTCGTCGGGTGATCCGGTGATGGATCGGAATGCCGTCCAGACGTTCGTTGTGGCCTATGATCAACGCGCCCAGCTTTCGGAAGAGAACGGAAAGCGGGTCCTCCTGATCGGGAACGAGGAATGGCCGTTCCCGATTCCTGTGATCAAAGACGGGTCATCCTGGCGGTTTGACGCGGCGGCCGGGGCGAATGAAGTGTTGTATCGTCGTATTGGCCGCAATGAATTGAACACGCTTGAAGCCTGCAGGGCCTATGTCGCCGCGCAGCAGGAATACGCCGGGAAAGCGCACGATGGCAAGAAAGCCGGCGCTTACGCGCAAAAGTTCGCCAGTGCGCCCGGTAAGCAGGATGGGCTCTACTGGCCGATAGAGGCTCCCGCAGAACCGAGCCCGCTGGGAGACCTGATTGCCAAAGCGGCAGCCTTAGGCTACCAAAGTCCCGGAGATAAGCCCGTTCCTTTCTACGGCTATTATTTTCGTATCCTCACCTCGCAGGGGAATAATGCCGGGGGCGGTGCGCGCGACTACATGAAGCAGGGGGAAATGCGCGGTGGTTTCGCCCTTATCGCTGTTCCCGCGGAGTACGGAAACAGCGGCATCATGACTTTCATGGTCGACCAGGACGGAGTTGTATTCCAGAAAGACCTCGGCGCCGATACCGAAAAGGTAGCTGCCGGCATCTCCGCGTTCGACCCCGACCCGACATGGAAACAGGTCCAGTAATGGTCGAGTGACGCGGGATCGAAGAGTTCCCGCGAGGAAGAGAATGCGCCAATCCAAAGAGGAGCCCGATAATGAACAAGTGTACTGCGTTTGTCTTATGCCTGATTTCCATTGTGTTCATGGCGGGTTGCGCCAAAGCGCCAACTGAACCGGATCGCATAACACAGACAGGACCGGATCGCACGGTGCTGCCGCTGGCGGAGCCAGACTATCCGCATGAAACCGAGCTCGACGCACGGAAGGCCACGCCCCCGCCGCGCTTCGAAGTGAAGCCGCCCGCCGGCGCGCCGAATGTCCTGATCGTGCTCATCGACGACATGGGGTTCGGCATGTCGAGCGCGTTCGGCGGGCCAATCAACATGCCCACGGTCGACCGTCTCGCCAGTGGCGGGCTGCGCTACAACCAGTTCCACACGACGGCACTCTGCGCGCCGACGCGGTTGGCGCTCCTCACCGGCCGCAACCACCACATGAACAACATGGGCTCGGTCACCGAAACGGCCACCGCATTCCCGGGCAACTCGGGGCAGAGACCGGACAGGGTGGCGCCTCTTGCGGAGATGATGCGTCTGAACGGCTACAGCACCGCCATGTTCGGCAAGAACCACGAGACCGCGCCGTGGGAGATCAGCCCCTCCGGGCCGACCAATCGCTGGCCTACCCGCGCCGGATTCGACGAGTTCTACGGATTCATGGGTGGGGAAACTAATCAGTGGGCGCCGTTCCTCTACCACGGGATGAATCCGGTGGAGGTCCCCAAGGACCCGAACTATCACTTCATGACCGACATGACGAACAAGGCGATCGGCTGGATGAGGTTCCAGAAGTCGCTCACGCCGGACAAGCCGTTTTTCATGTACTTCGCGCCAGGCGCTACTCACGCGCCGCACCATGTGCCGAAGGAGTGGATCGCCAAGTATAAAGGGAAGTTTGACCAGGGGTGGGATGTCATGCGGGAAGAGGTTCTTGCCCGCCAGATCAAGCTTGGTGTTGTGCCGCCGGGTACAAAACTCGCACCTAAACCCGAGGCGATCAAGGACTGGGACAAGCTTTCGGCGGACGAAAAGAAGCTCTTCACCAGACAGATGGAAATCTTCGCAGGCTTCGGCGAGTACGCGGACGCCGAGATTGGCCGGTTGGTCAACGCCATACAAGAGATCGGTCAACTCGACAATACGCTCGTGTTCTACATCGTCGGCGACAACGGAACGAGCGCCGAAGGCGGCATGAACGGTGTGTTCAACGAGATGACTTATTTCAACGGCGTTCAGGAAAAAGTCGCGGACATCCTGAAGCACTACGACGACCTGGGCGGGCCGATGTCGTATGCTCACATGGCCGCGGGCTGGGCGGTCGCGGGCGACACTCCGTTCGCCTGGACGAAGCAGGTGGCCTCGAACTTCGGCGGCACCCGGAATGGAATGGTCGTGCAATGGCCGAAACGGATCTCGGCGAAAGGCGAAGTTCGCTCGCAGTTCCACCATGTCATCGACATCGCTCCGACCGTTCTGGAAGCGGCGGGCCTGCCCGAACCCAGGATCGTCAATGGTACGCCCCAGGCGCCGATCGAGGGGGTGAGCATGGTTTACACCTTCGACGAACCCAAGGCCGACAGCCGTCACAAGACCCAGTATTTCGAGATATTCGGCAACCGGGCCATCTACGCCGACGGATGGTTCGCGGGAACCATCCACAGGGTCCCGTGGGAGGCGAAGCCCCGCGCGGCGCTCCTCGAAGACAAGTGGGAGCTCTACGACACGCGCACCGACTTCAGCCTGGCCAATGACCTGGCTGCACAGAATCCGGCGAAGCTGAAGGAGCTGCAGGACCTTTTCATGAAAGAGGCGGTAGCACACCGCGTGCTTCCCATTGACGACCGCACCATCGAGCGTGCGAACTCGAAGCTGGCCGGGCGCCCGGATCTCATGGGCAACCGCACTTCGCTCACGCTCTACCCCGGCATGATCGGCATGTCCGAGAATGTGTTCCTCAACATAAAGAACCGTTCTCTGACCATCAATGCCGAAGTTGAAATCCCGCAGGGCGGCGCCAATGGCGTAATCCTCTCCCAGGGCGGACGATTCGGAGGATGGAGCCTGTACCTGAAGGGCGGGAAACCGGTTTACTCCTACAACTACATGGGCCTTGAGCGATTCAATATCGCCGGGACCCAGGCTGTTCCTGCGGGCAAGGCGACGATCCGGCTCGAATTCGCCTATGACGGCGGCGGTTTGGGCAAAGGCGGCGTTGCCACGGTTTTCGTGAACGACAAGAAGGCCGCCGAGGGACGGATCGAGCGTACGCAGCCGATGATCTTCTCCGGCGACGAGACCGCAGACGTAGGTGTGGACGATGCGACTCCGGTAACCGAGGACTACAAAGCTTACGAAAACGCGTTCACCGGGAAGATCCTCAAGATCATTCTCGAAGTGAAACCGATGGGCGAGGGAGAGAAAGCCGCAGCGGCTAAGGCCGGCGCGGAAGCCGCCAGGAAGATCGAAGCGGCGAAGTGATCGCCTTTATCCTGTGTCATCGACATGTGCAGCATTCACCCTCCAGGCTTACCGGAGGGGGTGAGCTATCGAAGGGGGTTAGGCTTATGAAGCGGATGATTATTGCCTGTCTATGTTTGGCATCTGCAATGTCCTTGGTTCTCCTGCAGTCTGCCAATGCTCAGGACCAGAAGCAAGCCATTCAGGAGAAAGTGGCGGCTTTCAAGCAGGCCACGGCTGCGAACCAGAAAGCTCTGCACCAATACACATGGATCGAAGACACCCAGCTGAGCATGAAGGGGGAGGTGAAGAGTACGAAAATCGAGTCCTGCCGCTACGGGCCGGATGGAAAGGTGCAGAAAACTCCTCTGAGCGCCCCGCCGGAAAAGAAGCAAGCGCGAGGCTTGAAAAAGAAGGTTGTGGAGAAGAAGACCGACGAGATGAAGGATTACATGGAACGCGTCGTGTCGCTTATCCAGCGGTACGTCCCTCCTCAGGCCGAGCTGATCAAGGCAGATGTGGCCGGCGGGAACGCTTCTTTCAGCCCTCAGCCTGGCGGGATGCTGCTCCAGTTCAAAAACTTTGTGAAGAGCGGCGATCTCGTTTCCTTCACGCTCGATACAGCAGCCAAGGCGATCCGGCAAGTGAAAGTGAATACTTACCTGGATGATGCAGATAAAGACCAGGTGGCCCTCGCGGTCGATTTCCAGGCTCTTCCCGACGGCACGAATTACGCGGCAAGCAAGAAGTTGGATGTGGCAGCCAAAAAGATCGTCGTTGCCATCACCACCAAAAACTTTCAGAAGCTCGCGCAGTGAGCATGCGGTCTGGACCAACCGACAGCGGGCGGGGCGGTGTGCTCGTTTGGGCCCGGAGTGATCGAAACCTCGCCCCCAGGACGCGCCGAGGCTGATTCAAGGATCGTAGCGAGGCAAAGAGTCGGTGGAACCTGCTTCCAGCTTCTGTGAGCACGATGGAGGGGAGAATCAGGATCCCGCCATGGCGATAAAACGGCGCCCGGGAAGGGGAAAACGGGATTCCGCGCCGGTCCTTTTCGCTGCTCGACTGATTGTATTCATTTGCCTGGCCGGGAACCTCAGCGCCCAGCAACCGGCCGTGCGGGGCTATCTTCCCAATCCTGCCGATGAGGACTGGAGTTTCCTCAGCGAGCGCTCCAGGAGGGATGATTTCTGGGATCCGCTGAAGTACATCCCGCTCGGCCGGTAGGGCCGTTATCTGACGCTGAGCAGCGAAATCCGCTACCGGGCGGAGGGATTTCATCTTCGAGGCGACGGCGCGGCTCCCGCGACGCGGGACAACTATTTGCTCCAGCGCTACCTTGTCGGGGCCGATCTGCACCTGGGACCCCGGTTCCGGCTGTTCACCGAATTCCAGAGCGGCATCATCAACGGACAGTTGCGATCTCCCCGGCCGACGGACCAGAACATCGCCGACTACCACCAGGCATTTCTCGAGTGGCGACAGCCGCTCAACGGGAAAAGTGTTTTCGGGGTGAAAGCCGGGCGGCAGGAGCTGTCGATCGGAAGCAGCCGCCTGATCTCAGCCAGCCCCGGCCTGAACGTCAAGCGAAGCTTCGACGGGGTCCTTCTTTACTTTCGCGATGATTCGTGGCGCGATTCCGGGACGTTTGCGAGGCTGGTTTCCGTTAACCCGAGCGCATTCGACGATAGGCCGGATCATGAACAGACATTCTGGGGTGTTGCCGCCAGGAGGAAGTCTCCAAGGTTTCAGAAAGGGGAACTGAGTTTCTATTATCTGGGTGTCGATCGCGCCAATGCCGGATACGAACAGGGTAAGGGGCGGGATTTGCGGCATACCCTGGGGGTGAAATGGACCGGGACAGGAACACGGCTCGACCTGAACTACGACATGATCCTGCAGTGGGGGTCGTTCAAGGGATCAGCTGTCCGGGCGTGGGCATTTTCGACCGAGACCGGCTACCGTTTCCTCAATGCCCGGTTTAAGCCGAGGATCTGGTTCCGGAGCGATATCGCATCGGGGGATCGCAACCCAAGCGACCCGAGGCTTCAGTCCTTCAATCCCCTGTTCCCAGGAAACAGTTATTCCGGGCTGGTGGGATTCCTGGGGGCGACGAACCTGACCGACTGCGATCCTGCCGTGACATTAATTCTGAGAAAGAACATTTTTCTCAGTTTCGAGGCGCCCAGCTACTGGCGTACGTCGACGGTCGATGGAGTGTATGCGCCGGACCTGAGTCTTCTTTTGCATGCCGCCGCCGGCCAGGGAAAATACGTGGGAACCAATCCGGGTGCTGTCGGCGTCTGGCAGGTCACGAGACATGTGACGGTCCAGGGCGCAATCACTCGTTTTGTTGCGGGCATTTTTCTTGAGAAGACATTCGTTGCCGGCGGATTTGGATTCTACTCGGCAACTTTGCTCTATCGTTTCTGAGCATAGGTCTGGAACGACCACCCCTATGGAGTCAGGGTTCGCGAGTCCCGAACAACCTCCGCGGCAGGAACCGGCCAGGACAGGAGGTAACCCTAATGAGACATATCCGCCACAGGCCAGTATGGACCGCGATTTTGATCCTGTCGTTCGGGATTCCCGCACGGTCGCAGAGCAATCAGGTTTGGCCCGAGCTCAGCACTTTTGTAAAGCTGACAAATCAGATGCGCTTCTACTTCCTGGCGACGACAGTCAAGGAGAACCGCAAGGGCACGGAAGGCGAATACGGACCGGAGTCGGATGGATTTCAGGTCTGTTGGCGGGGAATATTCCTGGCGTTACCGCAACAGACTGACAGTTGAGAAGGAGTTCTCAATCGGCCGCTTCAGGTTCGGTCCTTACACCCGCGGAGAGATCTATTACGACAGCAGGTTCGACAAGGTAAGCCGGACGGAACTGATCTTCGGTTCGACTTTTCAAATCGCGAGGCATTTCGAAATTGAAGGATACTTTGCGCACCAGCACGACACCGCCACGAGTCCCAACAGGACAGTGAATGCAGCGGGAACCGTCGTCAACCTTTACTTCTGACCCGGAAATTACTGAATGGAGCCTGTCATGAGCCCTAACAGCGGAGATGGCCTCTTCTAAGGTACGATGGCGAGGTGGTTAACGAGGCGGCAACTAACGGAGGCATTGAGATATTATTGAAGAGGCGACCATGAAAAATCTCCTTGGAATTAGTGCAATCGCCGAGCTCGCAACCGGCATTTTATTGCTGGCGACACCGGCATTGCTTTCTCGGATTCTGCTTGGAAGCACTCTTGATACGGCCGCAGGCTTAGCCGTGGCCCGCGTTTCAGGCGTAGCGCTCGTTTCGCTGGGGCTGGCCTGTTGGTTCGGCAGCCGTGACACGCATGGTCGCGCCTGCCTCGGCATTGTCGCCGCTATGCTGGTCTACAATCTTGGCATTTTCATCCTGTTGGTATCGTTGCGCTATGGCGTGGGCATGACCGGCATAGGTATGCTGCCGGTATCGGCATTGCACGCAGCACTGGCGGTCTGGTGCATCTTTTGTCTGAAAATGGCCTGGTTGCCCAATCGTAAGTAGGACAGAGGGATTGCTGCTGCTCTTGGCCTTGAGGCTTCCAATGAGTGCATCCAGCATCCTTTCCGCTTCCGCATGCGACGCGAATGCCGCATCGGCACTGTTTTCTCATAACAACTCAGGCGACCGGCAAGTAAGAGTTGCGTTTCCAAGCTTGCTGAGAACTGAGGTACGATAATAAGAGCCATGCTTCGGATCGGCAAAGAAATCCGTTTGCGGCTGGCGGCGATCCTGTTGCTGCAGCTGTACCTTTGGCAGGCAGGCCGATTGAAAGCCTGAATCATGCCCACGATGCTGCGGTCGTATACCCGGCAACGGACCGTCCCTTTCCATGAGCGAGGAAACCATGAAAATCCTTCAGTTGGAGGAAATCAAGACGGCTGTCCAGGGCCGCGACCTGTCCCGGGCTATAGAGCGGGGATTCCAGGCTTATTCAGAAGGCAGGGCTATCATCCCACCCGTAGGAGAGCTGCTTTTCGACGATCCTGCGGGCGAAATTCACATCAAATATGGATACATCTCGGGAGATCCATGGTTTGTGATCAAAATCGCATCCGGATTTGCCGGCAATCCCGCAAAAGGACTTCCCGCCGGAAACGGCATGATGCTGTTGTTCGACTCCCGCACCGGGGCCCCGGAATGCATCCTCCTGGACGAAGGGTATCTGACCGACCTGCGGACAGCAGTGGCGGGTGCAGTCGTGGCCCGGTACCTGGCCCCCGCGCCGGTTCGGCGGATTGGGATCCTGGGAACGGGAGTGCAGGCGCGGATGCAACTTCAATATCTAAAGACCGTCACCGTTTGCCGCGAAGTCTGCGTTTTTGGACGGAATGAAAACAAGCTGAGCCTGTACCGAAGCGATATGGAAGCGGAGGGGTTCGCGGTAGCGGTAACCCTGAATGCCCGAGAGGTCTGCGAAACCTGCAACCTGATCATAACTACGACATCGGCAGGCGTGCCTTTGCTTCAGGCAGAGTGGATCAGGCCGGGAACTCACATTACCGCGATGGGATCCGATACGGCCGCGAAGCAGGAACTCGATCCCTGGATTCTCGCCCGGGCCGACCTCGTGGTCGCGGATAGCATTTCCCAATGCCTTTTGCGCGGCGAAATCTCGCATGCGATTCAAGGCGGCCTCCTGAACGAAGCGGATCTCGTCGAACTGGGCTGCGTAGTATCCGGGCGGGCCCGAGGAAGAACCGCCGAAAGCCAGATCACGGTGGCAGACTTAACCGGAGTGGCAGTCCAGGATATTCAAATCGCCAGCCTCGTATACGAAGCGGCAAACGAGCGCGCACGATCCTTGAATTCGAGCTTTGATCAGGCTATAAAAAACTAAATAGTATCTGTCGAGAACTCGCTCAATCGTATAATTAAGCCTGGAGGGCCTGTTGCAGACCAATGCGCATGTCTGGGATTTGCGGGGCTGATTCATCGAATCCCCAAAGGGCGACATCGAAGCCTTGCGAACCCGGTTTCAGGCTCTCGATGTCAGGCTCATCGATTCGCAACTGGCTGCCTCAGGTTCACGCCATGGGCTATGCTGTGAAATCCCTTCGGGGTTCGCAACTGCGCTCCAGCTGAATTTCGTGAAAGAAACGGCTCAAAACCCCGGGGAAGGGATATACCTTACTTGAAAATCAAAATCTTTTTCTGTCTTTGGACCCTGACGCTGCTGGCCGGCTCGGCTAGGGCAGAAACCGCCGGCAAAGTCATAAGTCTTCAAGGAAGGGCGGAAGTCAAAAAAACCGGAGCCGTGCCGTGGGTGCCCGCCATAAATCAGCAGGCTCTGGAAGGCGGCGATACCATCCGGACCCTCGCGCTGAGCCGGGCAGTTGTGCTACTGGCGGATGAAACCCAGATGAAGCTGAATGCAAATACGACACTGGAGCTCCGCTCGGTTCGCCAAACCAGCACCCTTTTGACCCGGGTGGCGCAGTCCAATCTCGCCCAGGGCTCGCAAACCCTTCTCGGTCTGACCGGGGGACAGGCCTGGCTTCGCTCCAAGCTGAAGCCAGCCGATGTCAGGATCAACACCCCGGCCGTGACGGCAGCCATCCGAGGGACGGAGTTTGACATCAAAGTCGCCGCCGACGGCGAATCGGTCCTCACTATGCTCGACGGGGTCGTGGAATTCCGCAACGATCAGGGATCGATCACCGTTTCTTCAGGCGAGCAGGCAAGATGCCGCATTGGCCAGGCCCCCACCAAGAGTGTCATTCTGCGACCGCGTGATGCCGTGCAGTGGGTGCTTTATTATCCGGGAGCCATCAGCCCGGCCGACTACCCCTTCCTGAACCAGAATCCGGAGCAGCTCAAGGCGACCCTGGCAGCGGCCATTGCAGGCCGGACCGCAGCCCCGGGAGATGTCGACAATCTCCTCCGGCTCGCCCGCGCCCAGCACGACCTGGGGAATAAGAATGAAGCCGAGGAAACCCTCAAATCGCTGATCGCCGCTGATCCACAAAATCTTGATGCCCTGACGGATCTGGCATGGATTTACCTCGAAAACCGCCGGACAAAAGAAGCGCTGGAAATGCTCCGGAGCATAGCCGCGAAATCCGATCGTGCTGCAACGGCGCTGGCTATGGCCCAGTACCAGGCCGGAGATGCCGAGTCCTTCTTTAATACCATTCACTCCATCGATCCTGCAAAATCGACACAGGCAGCTACGCAAAGAGCCTTTTCGGAATTGCTCTATGGCAATGGCGAGGAGGCACAGAAAATTCTCCAGACTATCCCGGCCGGAGACCCGAACTACTCATTGGGGCAGGGACTTTTGTCCAATGTGCTCCTGGCCCAAAATGAAAAATCTGAGGCCTTGAATGCCGCTCAGAGGGCTGTCCAGAGCAGACCGCAATCGCCCAGTGCTTACCTGAATCTGAGTCTTTGCCAGCAGAGTTTCTTCCAGATAGGAGAAGCGCTGCAATCGGCCCGCAAGGCGCTCGAACTCGATCCCGGGTTCGTTACAGCCCAAGTGCAGGTGGCAAAGCTTCTGTTTTCTATGGGAGAAAGCGGACAAGCCGAGAAGGTTACCCGTGAGGGGCTGGCGCGCAACGGCGAGGAAGCGGCTTTGAATTCCCTGCTTGGTTTTGTTTTGCTCGCCCAGGCCAAAACGGACGAAGCCCGGATCTATTTTGACAAATCGATTGCCCAGGATGGAACCCGGGGTGAACCTCACCTGGGGCTGGGAATTGCATCCATGCGGAAAGGCCGGACGGCTGAGGCAACCCAGTCGATGTTGATCGCTTCAACCCTCGAACCACAGCTTGCCATCTACCAGAGCTACCTTGGGAAGGCGTTTTACGACCTGCGCCGTTTTGACATGGCTTTCGAAGCGCTTGGCATCGCAACCTCGCTGGATCCTAAGGATCCCACGCCGCATCTTTACGCCGGGATCTTCCTTAACGATCTCAGCCGGCCAGGCAACGCGGTAAGAGAATTGACAAGGTCCATTGAGTTGAACAACAACCGTGCCGTCTATCGCAGCCGGTTCCTTCTCGACGAAGACCTGGCAACGAGGAATGTGAATTTGGCCACGGCCTACAATCGCCTCTATCTCTCCGAATGGGGTAATTATGAGGCGCTAAAATCGCAGCTCGCCGATCCGGTGAACAGCTCGACTCACATATTCCTCGGGCAAACATTCCTCAATCTCCGGGGCCGGACACAGGCGGCAGGAAGCGAGCTTCTGCTTGCCCGGCTCCTTCTGCCTGTCAACGCCAACTCTTTCAACTCGTTCAACGATTACACCACGCTCTTCGAAATGCCTCGCCTGGACTGGTCTCTCTCCGGGCAATTCGGCAGCTTCAACCAGGTCGGAGCGTCCATCGTCGCCAGTGGCGGATCGAGCCGCTTCGCCTACGGCGTACAGGGGACTTTCAATAAGACCGACGGCTATCGGCCGGAAAACGATGACCGCCAGAGCTTCGACGGGATTGCACAGTTCAAGTTTGCCGTGACACCTCATAGCGATATGCTGGTGCTTTACAGCCACGGCCAGCAACGCGCCGGCGACATCGCACCGGGCACGATCGGTTATACGAACAATCCGGATTTGAGGACCTTCGACAGGAGGCACCGGGCAGAAATTGGCTACCATCTCCAGGTAAGGCCCGGATCCGATATGATTGCCTATTTTTCGGGGGAAAAATTCGAAAATATTGCGGACGATCCGTATTTCTTCTACCGCCGCTTCGGCGAGTATTACCTGTTTGGACTCCGTTCAGAAACCCGAAGGCCCGATTTGAACCTGCAGCTTGCTCATTTGTATAAAATCGGACCGCTGATGTTCCGCTATGGCCTGGATTTTTTTGAAGGCAGGGTTCGCAATAGGCGCACGGAGCCGTGCTGTCTCCCCGTTTTTGACCAAAATATCGGGGAGACCATTGAAGCCCAGGATGTCAGATATAAGAGCGCTTACGTGCACACGGACTACACGATGCACCGCAAGTTTATTTTGACCGGGGCGATGCGCTATGACTGGGCCAACGATAACAGTTATCTCAATTCGCCGGAGGATCCTGTCCACTCGGTTTCGAAGTGGAATCCCCAAGCCGGCTTTTTTTACACGCCCTTCGATTCCACGACTCTCCGGTTCGCCTACATCCGATCCCTGCAGACCAACACGCGCGACCGGTTGCTGCCCACTAATATTCACGGATTCGTCATCGGTCAGAATGACCCTGTCCTGGCTCAGAACAGGAGCTACAATTTCGGGTGGGACCAGAGATTCGGCCGCAGTTCCTTTTTCCGCGGGAGCGCTTTCTACCGTGATCGCGACACACCTACCCTTAAGGCAACAGATGAGGGCTACGTCCCGGCCACAGTACTTAGCCATTTTCACGGGGCCGATCTGGTATGGAACCAGATTCTGGGCGACAAGTGGAGCCTGGTGCCGGCCTATGCAATGAATCGAGCCGAAGATGTAAGCGGGATCCGGCATGAGCACTACACATCGGCGAAGCTCTTTTATATCTCACCCCGCCGTTACTGGGTAAGCCTGGGAGAAAATTGGATCCGGCAGACCGGGTATGCCGCTTCCTCGAGGGTTCACTCCAATTTCGCCACCACGGATTTTAGTGCGGCCTACGAACTGCCGCGCAAGAGAGGCCTGATCTCATTCCAGATCATCAATATCTTCGATCACAGGTTCACGCTGCTGGTAGATCCTCTTGCGATTGACCCGCGTGTACCGCGCCGCCAGATCACCGGATCCATCCGTTTCAACTTATAGTCACGGGGCAGGCAAACGACAGTTCTGAAGTTCGATCACGGGAAGGAGAGTCACATGGCAGAATCCGGCAAAGCGTCAAAAAGAGGACGGTACCTGGCTCCGATAATCATCTTCATCGGGGCGATGCTCCTCGCGGTTCTGATGGAATTGATGCCATGGTTTGGACAGTTGGAATTTGCGACGTTCGACTGGGTCTTCTCGATACGCCAGAACCTGAAGCCGGATCCCAGGCTGGCGGTTATTTCCATTGACGAAAGTTCACTGCAGGAGATCGGGCCGGCCCCGTGGCCCCGCAACGCCCACGCCTTTCTCATCCAAAAACTGCAGGAAGCCGGTGCAAAGATGGTGGTATTCGACGTTCTTTTCGACGCCGCACGAACGCCGGAGGAAGATCAGGCCATGGCCGAAGCCATTGCCAACTTTACCAAAGCAGGAGGAAAGGTGATCCTGGGAAAAGATGTGTCCGATACTGCGGACCCCCAGTTCTCACTTCAGCAGGTCATCGAACCGCTGCCTGCGTTTGTAGAGGCGGGAGCCAGGGGGGCCTTCGTAACGACGCCGCGCGATCCCGATTATAAAATCCGGCGGGCCTATTGGACGGTCAAGGGAGATACAACCCTGGCGACGGAAGCCTATTTTCAGCTCACAGGCGAAAAACCCCGCATCGAAGGTCCAAAGGTATTTTTGGGTAATTCCAGGGTGCCCGGTGATCCCCCGGAGGAACAGCCATCTTTTCTGATCAACTATACCGGCCCGACTGGGACCATTCCCAAACGGTCCTTTTACCAGGCCCTCGAAGGAACTCTTCCCCCAGGATTTCTCAAGGACAGGATCGTATTCGTGGGAGCGGACCTCGCAGCCGACAACCGTTCGGGCCGGATGGTAACAGACCGCTTCCCCACGCCGGTTGACACCGAGGGGATCCTGATGCCGGGAGTCGAGATCCATGCCAATGTGCTGAACACTTTGATCACTGGATCCTTCATCCGACCCGGTTCCACGACCGTGGTCTGGTGTCTCCTGCTGATGTTCGCCGGGCTTGCTACGCTTTATTGCCTCGCGCTCAAACCGGTTCCCGCCGGTCTTGCGACCCTGGGCACGATGCTCATCGCGAGCGCTGGAGTCTATTACCTTTTTGCCACCCACAATTATTGGCTGCCGTCGGTTCGCCCTACCGTGCTTATCATCCTGATCTATTCGGGGAACACCATTCTACAGTACCGATCCGCGCTCAAGGAACGGGCTCAGATATCGAAGGCGTTCAAACACTATGTCTCGGCTGAAGTGCTGGGCGAATTGATGAAGAATCCCGAAAACCTCGGACTTGGCGGCCGGGAGGTTGAAGCTACCGTGCTGTTCACCGATATTGCCGGGTTTTCCAAGATCTCGGAAAAAATCACCCCGCAGGAATTGACCCAGATGCTGAATCAGTATTTTGAGCTGCTGGCAGGGGTCGTCATGAAAGAAGGGGGGATGGTCAACAAATTCATCGGTGACGCCGTCATGGCTATCTGGGGAGTACCGCTGGATAATCCCAAACATGCCATCCAGGCTTGCCAGGCCTCCCTCGAAATGAACCGAGCCATGCTTTCACTCGACCCGATCAAAGTTCGAATTGGCCTGAACACGGGGAAAATGATCGCGGGAAATCTGGGATCCAAGGAAAGATTCGAATATACCGTGATCGGAGATGCGGTGAACCTGGCATCCCGTCTGGAAGGGGTCAACAAGCCCTACCACACCGACATCATGATTTCCGAGATGACGGAAGAAAAAGTGCGGGGACACTTCCTGTTGCGGGAAGTGGACAGCATCCGCGTCGTGGGCAAGCTCAAACCGGTTCGCATCTACCAATTGCTGGACCGGGCTGATAACAAGGAAGCCGTGGAATTCCAGCGTTGGTCCGAAATGATCGAATCCTACAATCCGGCGCTGGAGGCCTACCACCATCGGCAGTGGGAGAATGCCCATGAGCTCTTCTCCCGGCACCAGATCTACTTCCCCGAAGATCCTGTGGGGAAAATCTATGTCGAACGGTGCAAAGAATTCCTTGCCTCCCCGCCCGCCGACGACTGGGACGGGGTCCATCAGATGGAAACGAAATAAATCGAACCACAAGGGCCTCTAAGACCTCCAAGGGGGCTATTAATTTTCTTTGAGGACTTCGCGGTTCAAAACAGAGGCTATTCTTTTTCGACGCCGTCTCCGGTGATGGATTCACCGGTCGTACGGACCTCCTCCATCCATTGAGATCCTCGTTCGAGCCATACAGTCGCCATAGCTTTGGCTTTGTCCGGCAGACTGTCTCCGGAATCGTCCGGTAAAGTGACAAGCGCCTTGGCTTCGTCCACCATGCGCACAAGGGTGTCCTGCGGGTGCTTCATCAGTTCCAGCCCTTTGATAGAAGCTCCCACCGAAAGAGTAAAAGCGTCCTGGAACATTTGGGGAATGAATTTGCGGTCGAATTCGTCAGTCATGGCGGACATTATAGGCGCCGGCGGCAAATGATTCAAATCCCGAGTTGCCGAAGTTTCGGTCGTTTCGGCGCTTATATTGGAATTTTCGACTTGGCGATTTCTGTGAGCCGCCGGTTTTCCGCGATGCTGTGGGGGCGCCGTTCCGCCCGCGGATACACGGGATGCGCATAGGCGCCATACAGTTCTGTTCTGAGATGGCTGCACATGCTGTGGCCGCTTCGCCGCTCCCGTTCTGCCCTGAGTGCCGCGATATCGATCGGAGCTACGACAATCCTTTCTCCCGGCCCTGATTCCGCCTGAGCCAGGATGCGCCCGTCGTAGTCGACAATCATGCTTCCGCCCGGCCAGCTGAATGGCGGATAGTGGGCCAGGGACGCCCCCTGGTTGGCTGCCACAACAAAAGATGTGTTCTCGATCGCCCGGCAGCGATTGACCACCGTCCACCAATCCATGGGTGACGCGGCACCCCAGGGATCCATGTAGGCCGACACCCGGACCAGAACTTCAGCGCCCTTCAATGCAAGCTGCCGGATCGCCTCGGGAAACAGCCAGTCGTAACAAATGGCCGCTCCCAGTTTTCCCAATTCCGTATCGACGACCGGGAAGGGATCCTCGCGATAATCCCGGAAATCGTGGGGACTGGCGTGGACTTCCCACGGGATCCACGGATGAGTTTTTCGATATTTCAGCAGTATGCCGTCCGGACCGATCAGGCAGGTCGTATTGAAAACGGCGCCAGGGTAGGCCTGGTCCTTTTCAAGAAAAGTCCCTGTCTGGATGTATATGCCGTGATGCCTGGCCCGCAGGTGGTAGCGATGGGTGTGTTCGTTGGGAATTTCGACAGCGAGCCGGTCCAGCAGTTCCGGCACGCCGTCGTATACCGGCGGCGTATGGGCAAACTCAGGAAATACGACCAGACGGACGGGAAAAAAGGGCTCGTAGCCGAGTACTGCGGAGTCTATCATCGCCAGCATCCGATCGACACGAGAGGTGATTTCATCGCGTCCGGATGGGCTTGGGAAATCGGTCTGACAACAGGCGGCGTAGTAACGTTCGGGTGTGTTCATAGCGGTGAGATTATATTCCATGTCTGAATCCTGAATTGGAATATATACTGGAATCCTTTTGGGGGATAACATCGTGGAAGTCAGATACGAAGAGATCAGGCAGCTGCTGCCGCAAAAATTCCCGTTCATCATGGTGGACCGGGTCGTTGATCTGGTAAAAGGAAAAAGTGCCGTGGGCATCAAGAACATTTCGGCCAACGAGATCCATTTCCTGGGCCATTTTCCGACCATGGCGGTCTTTCCCGGCGCTCTTATTCTGGAAGGGATGGCTCAAACTGCAATCCTGCTTTTCCGCAAAAGCTACGAAGGAGATCCGAGCAGCATGGATGATCCCAACATGCTGTTTTTCTTCGGCGCAGCCAACGCTCGCTTTCTAAAGACCGTCGTGCCCGGCGATCAATTGCGAATGGCAATCGAAATCACCAAAGCCTATTCGACGGGCGGCATGGTCAAGGGCGTCGCTACGGTGGATGGCCAGATCGTGGCCAAGGGAGAAATGACCTTTGGCATGAAGCACAAGACCGAGATGGTCTGAGCCGGAAATGGAAAAGGGCGCCGGGGAAGAATAATCCCACAGGCGCCCTTTGGGCATTTCATCGTGCCAGTGTCGTGCTATTTGACGATCCCTTTTCCTTCCTGAATCCGCGTGATTTTATTCACGGGCACGGCAACCGTTTCGACCTTGCCGCTGGGCCAGCGGATTTCTACCGGGTCGATCTTCTCAGCCGCTCCCAATCCAAAATGCAGGCGGGTTGTGCTCTGGCTCGAGTAGCCGTTCCCGCCATTCACTTCCCTCATGAGATGGATGCTGCCGGCCTTTATCTTGACGCGCGAGCCAATGGCATCGCGATTCGATTTGGCGCCGACCAGCTTCAGTTCGACCCAGTTGCCCGGCTTTTCCATTACGTTGTGGTAGAAAAGCCCGGGTTGATCGCCATTGCTCTGATAAAAGTCGAGTTTGCCGTCATCATCGAAATCTCCCATGCCGATGCCGCGGCCATCCATGTCGTTGTCCACCCCGGCTTCGCCCGCTATTTCCTTGAACGTCTGATCGCCCATGTTGCGGAAGAACTTCTTTTTCTGGTAACCGCTCCAGGTCATTCCCCCGATGCTGGGCCAGACGTTCACGTCGGTGAAATTAACGTTGGGAGTGGTGATCAAGTTGACCAGAACCGGTATGTAGTTGTCCTTGCCGGCTGAGCGCAAGCCATTGACGACGAAGAGGTCCTGCCAGCCGTCGTTGTCGAAGTCACCGAACTTCGCTGCCCATCCCCAAAGTGTGATGCAGGTGCCGGTTTCCTTCGACAGGTCCGTGAAAGTGCCGTCCCCGTTGTTATGCCAAAGCATGGCGCACTCTTTCATATATTCGTCGTAGATGTTGGTAACGTAGATGTCCATCCAGCCGTCATTGTCGTAGTCGGCAACATCCACATTCATCCCTTTTTTGGTGTCGTAGCCGATCGCCTTTTCGGTGACCTCACGAAAAGTCCCGTCTCCGTTGTTAAAGTAGAGCCGGTCGGTCCCATAATCACAGGCGAGGTAAATATCCTGCAGCCCATCGTTATTGAAATCCCCGTGGCCGATATCGAGAGTCCAGCCTGTGTGCTGGGTGAATCCGGCCTTGTCGGTCGTTTCAATAAAGTGTCCCTTGCCGTCCCCTTTCCACAGAGTAACGCCGCCGCCGTTGATGGCGTTGTCCAGATCGTTGGGGAGAACGTTGGGGGTTTTGTACTCGAGCAGGTTCGTAGGCTTGAAATAGTTGCCGAACATCAGATCAAGGCTGCCGTCGTTGTCATAGTCGAAGGCGACGGCGGCGATCGTGTTGCCGAATTTGTTCAGGCCGGATCCGTCGCTGACGTCCTTGAAGGTGCCGTTGTGCTCGTTGTGGTAGAGTATCGGGATTCCGAATCGGGCTACCAGCAGGTCCACCCATCCGTCATTATCATAGTCGAACCAGAGGGCATCGGCGCAGATGGACGTGGGATCGTTCCCTTTGGCCACGCCCGCCTTCTCGGTCACTTCCGTAAAGGTGAGGTCGCCGTTGTTGTGGAAGAGATGGTTCGGTTTCCCATTGTCTGAATCGGTCAGGAAGATATCATCGAAACCATCGTTGTCGTAGTCCCCGACCGCCGCTGCAGATCCTCCGGAGGTGAACATGCGTAGCGTGTCGGCCGCCTTTCCGCTGAAAACGCGGGTGTGGTGTGTAAACCGGATTTTGGCTTTTTCCCCAATCTCCTGAAAGCGGATGCCGGAACCAGTTCCGGCGGCGCCAAGGAAGAGAGGAAGCAATAGCAGAGCGAGCGTAATTTTTGCAGTGCGCATTATTTGGCCATCCAGAATTCATTCAGGTTAGTGTCGACACGCTTGTTGGGATCGAGCTGGTCTTCGATGTACTCCTTCAATGCGTCCCCTTCCCTTCCCAATCGCGCCTTGAGCTGTGCGCTGTCCGGGAACAGGGAAATCCCCTCTTGCCAGGTCGCCTTGGCCTTGGCGAGATCGTCCATCTTCCAGTAAGCGTCCCCCAGGGAGATGTAGGCGCGGACATGATAGGGGCGCTTCTGGTCTGCCTTCTGCATCTTCATCGCCTGCTCGAGGTCCGCAACTCCCAGGTGGGTCCGGTTGAAGATCTTCGGCCAGAACAGGTAGCTGTTGCCGCGGGTGTAGAGGCCTATCCAGCTCGGGCTGAGTTCAATGGACTTAGTGAAATTGGCGAGCGCCGTGTTGGCCATAATCACCTGGGTGATCGTGCCGGACACCGGGATCTTGTCCACGTAGGCAAATCCGAAATTGAGGTAAGCGTTCGATGACTTGGGGTGATCCGCCACAAGCTTCTCGAAAAATTTAATGCAGCGATCGTGTTCCTTGGACTGGATCACGGCCATCCGGTATTCGCTGCCGTACTTCATGCTGTCGGGCTCTTCGGTCAGCGCCGCCTCGAACTCGGTCAGAGCCGTGGCATAATCTTTGGATGCAACGGCCTTGGCAGCAGCTAGGTAACGCGCCTCCGCGTCGGCCCATGCGGTGGACAGTGTGAGAAGCAGAACGGCGAAAGTAAGCAGTTTTTTCATTTCCGGTTTGCCTTTGAAGTAAAGGGAGCAGGTTTTGGGTTTCCTTCAACGATCTTGTAGATCCGGTCGACAGCAAGCTTTTCGAAAGTTTGCCTCGTTCCGGAAGGCCAGCGGACCTCGAGGTTGTCGATGGAATCCTGGGACGCCAGCCCGTAATGGATCCGGAACGTGCTCTGGCCGGCGAAACCATTCCCGCCATTGACGAAACGCAGCTGGTTTTTGTCGCCGGTTTTAAGGCGAAGCTGGGCCCCGACTGCAAAGCGGTTGGATTTGGTCCCCTCGAGCACGAATTCCACCCAGTGCGGCCCTGCGGGGCCCACCGGCATGGTGTTGTGATAGAGATAAGGCTCACCGTTGGCGTTGGCGATGAACATATCCATCCGGCCGTCGTTATCGATGTCGATCAGGCCCACGCCGCGGCCGTCGCGCACGGAATCGACCCCGTGCCGGGGCGCCTCGTCCTTAAAGACCTGGCCGCGTTCATTGTGGAACAGCCGCTTCTTCTGGTAGCCGCTGAGGCTCTTGTTCCCCATGGCAGGCCAGTTGCGGGCATCGGCAAAATCGACACCCGGCTTGGTCACCATTTCGAAAATATCCGGGACGTAGCTCTGGTCCCCGGCCGAAACCCAGCCATTGACTACGTAGAGGTCGAGCCATGAGTCGTTGTCATAGTCGAAAAACTTGGCACCCCACCCCCAGCCCGTATTGAAGGTCCCGGTTTCGCGAGAGACATCGGTGAAGGTGTGGTTTCCGTTGTTATGCCAGAGAAAGTTACCTTCGCGCATGTAATCATCGGTGATGTTGGTGACGTAGATATCCAGAAGCCCGTCGCCGTCAAAATCACCCCAGTCGACATTCATCCCTTTCTTGCTGTCGATGCCGATAGCGGCCTCGGTTTTGTCGGCAAAGGTTCCGTCGCCGTTGTTGACGAAATACCGGTCGGTTCCGAAATCACAAGCGGCGTACAGGTCGTCGCGGCCGTTGTTGGTGGCATCGGCGTGACCGAGATCGAGCGTCCAACCGCTCACATTGATCCCCAGCTTGCTGGTGACATCGGTGAATGTGCCGTTGCGGTTGTTATGCCAGACCGTAATTCCGCCTCCGTTGTTCGCAGCCTCAAAACTCTCAGGGAAAAATCTGGGGGAGTGCGGATTGAAAATGTTGATCGGCGAAAAATAGTTGCCTACGAAAAGATCGACATAACCGTCCTTGTCATAGTCGAATGCAATGGATGTGATGGCATTCGCGTACATGTCGATGCCCGATTCCTTGGTCACATCCTTGAATTTGCCGCCGCCCAGGTTATGAAAGAGCTGGTTGTGGCCGAACTTCACGACCAGGAGATCGGGCCGGCTGTCATTGTCGTAGTCGAAAAACATGCTGTCGGCGGTCGCGTTATCGCCCTCGTTCCCGTCCGCCACACCGGCGGCCTCGGCGACATCGGTAAACGTCAGGTCGCCGTTGTTGTGATAGAGGTGATTCTTGCCCCCCTCCTTGGAATCGGTGACGAAAAGGTCGTCGAATCCGTCGCCATCATAGTCGGCAACTGCGACGGAGGCCCCCAGGGCAGTATACCCAGCCATAATGTTGGCGTACTGGTTTTTAAACACGCGGTTGCTGTGTTTCTTGTTGACCCCCGCCTTCTCCGTAATGTCGTCGAACCAGCGCTCACGCATCTGGCCGACCGCGGCGGTCATGCAGGCCAGCAGCGCCAGTAAGCAGATCGCGACAAGAGCCGGACGGAGCTTCAAACCGGAGGTTCTCATTTGGGCACCTCCGGTTTTTTGTACTGTTTCTCGACCAACTCGTCCTTACCTTCGGTAACAGCCACAATCCGGTTGCCGGCCACATTCTTGAATTTCTGCTCGATGCCCGACTTCGGCCATTTGATGGTGACCTCGTCGGCCGACTGCGCATCGCCGAGCCCGAAATATTGCCGCAGCGAGCTCTGGGAGCCATAGCCGTCGCCGAGAACGACCTCCCTCATCTGCTGATTTCCGCCGATCTTGACGAATACCCTGGCTCCGACAGCATCCTTATTGGACTTGGTGCCGGTCAGTTCGACAGCCAGCCAGTTGCGCTTCATGTCGATGTCATTCTTCAGCAGGGCATGCTTGTCGCCATTGGCCGATACCGCGATGTCGAGGCGTCCCCTGTTCCAGAAATCGGCCACGGCAACGCCGCGGCTGTTCAGCAGGAGGTCCGTGCCCGCGGCACGCCCGATCTCGAAGAAAGTGCCGTCGCCGTTGCTGCGCAGGTGGCGGTTGCGCTCCCAGCCGTGCCAGGAGGTGGTACCAAAATGCGCGGGGTCGAAAAGGATGCCGGTTTTGTACAAATCCTGCTGGCTGACGACGCTGTTCAGGAATTCGAGCTCGATCTCCGTGCCGCGGTTGTTGTAGACCCAGCCGTTGACAGAGTAAATGTCCTGCCAGCCGTCGTTATCGAAATCGGCGAAATTCGATCCCCAGAACCATCCCAGGGGATTGGCGTTCGATTTCACGGTGATGTCTTCAAAGGTCCCGTCGCCTTTGTTGTGCAACAGGTTGTTGCCTGCCGCCATTTGCTGGAAAACCCCCACAAAACCGAATCCCGACTGTTTGAATACCTCGAAATAAAGAGGCATATCGGTAGTCCAGACCCCCTGTTTCCAGCTATTGATCATGTATCGGGCCACCGTTGGCCATTCCGCATACCAGGCGTGTTCCGAACGGATGTTCGCTACATAAATGTCCAGCAATCCGTCGTTGTCGTAATCCCCAAATGCGGCGCTCATCCCGGCTCCATAGGCCAGCGTACCGGCTTTAACCGTAACATCGGTAAAAGTCCCGTTGCGTTCGTTGTGGTAGAGCGTTTTGCGGCCGAAATCGTTCACCACGTAAAGGTCGAGGTATCCGTCGTTGTCGTAGTCGCCCCAGACCGTTCCAAGGCAAAGACCGATTTCGCCAACTTTAGCGGTTTTGGTGACATTGGTGAAAGTCCCATTGCCGTCGTTGTGATAGAGAGAGTTCGGCTCGCCGTTCCGGGCATAAAACGTCGTCGGGATCCCCCTGCGTGGATCCATATAGCGTCCGACATACAGATCGAGGAGACCGTCGTTGTCATAGTCTCCCCACGAGGCAACCGTGGTGCAGCAGTCCTCGTCAAGCTTTGACTTGTCCGTAACATCCGTAAAGGTGCCGTTCCCGTTGTTGTGGAAGAGCTGGTTGTGCCGGAAGGTGCGGCTGACGAACACGTCTTTATACCCGTCGTTGTCATAGTCGGCGAACACAGCCACGCTGACACCGTCCAGGCCTGCAAGCCCCGCTTGTGCAGTGACATCGGCAAAGATTCCGTCCCCGTTGTTGCGGAACAGCTTGCTTTCCACCCCGTCCGGGATGAATAGGTCATAAAACCCGTCGTTGTCATAATCCACCGCCGTAATCCCGCCGGGCCCGTAACGGATCATTTTGAACTTGAGGTTATCGGTGATGAACCTGGGGTAATACTGGTTCTTAAAATCGACGCCGGCTTCCCTGGCTACATCAACAAATTGGGGCTTGTCACCTATGATCCGGTCGGACTCGAGATCAGGAATTAAAGAGGCCTCGCGGATTTTCAGGCCGTCCGGATTCGCATCGAAGGCCATGAGAAAGTAAGCACGGTCGATCCCGGCCAGGGCCGCGCCTTTTGGTTTGCCGATGAGCTCAAAGCGGACACTCGCCTTGCGGACCGGCGACGAACCCCATTCCAGCAACCTGTGAACATGGATTCCCACTTCCTCAATCGACTCGAACGAATCGAGATAGGTTTTCCATTCCGCCACTGCCGCAGCACGATCCGGAGTTTCCCCATCCGAGACGAAATTGAGGCGCCGGACGCCGTCTTTCGATTCCGCAGGATTGAGCTTGTTCAAACCCAGCCGTTGCCCTTTGAATGATGGGCTGTAAAAACGCTCGATGCCCGACGCGTTCTGCGCCTGGACGACTTTGGCCAATTCTCCCAGGGTATCGACGATTTCCTTCCCCTGATTGAAAAACGTAATTCCCTGGTTTTCCATATAACGCATGGTGAACCAAGAAACCAAGCCAATGACCAAGATAACTGTAGCTGTAACCAGTAAACGCCGATTGCGCCTGGGCATATATTCCTCTTTGAGGCGGTGTTTGTATTTGAACCGTGAACCGGATCTACCCGTGAGACCGATCCATTCGCGACAGGGCGAGCTGCTCTTCTGCGCGGCCCTCTTTTCCAGAAGGTTTGACCGCATGGGAGCACCTTAAGATAGCGATTGTGCTCAACCCTGTCAAGACCGTGGCAGACATTAGCTCTAAATAAAGGCCATGCTGCCGGGGGGTCGTTTGGCTCGTTTTTCTTAATTTTCTGTAATCATATAAATTTTGCTCAAGAAATTCACTCATAATATTCATGCGTCGTTACAATCGAAATCTGATCAATAAAATCAGGTGCCAAACCCACTTCCCCATAAAATCATGCCCGAGTATCATAATATTTGCGATTTTTTGGAGAAACCCACCCCGCTTCCTCGAAGCATGAATTCACGCAAGTAGTTGATAATGAATAATATAACATTTTAATGAAATCAAGCTTCTCTATGGCATGACTATTGCATTACCGTCAAACTTGAGTTGCAATCACAATCTCCGGTTGAAAAAAGCGCAGGCGAGGAAGTATCTTTTCATCGCAAGAAAACTTTCCACAATCCAATGGTGGCCCGGGAGTCGCTCGACCCGGGTATAGCCGGAAAGACACATACAACAATGAGAATAACTGTTGCGACAGTGGCATCATTATTGCTAGTAGTCAGTCTGATCCTATCCTTTGGTTTCGGCTATTCGCCCGACTCTGCCGCGGACCAGATTTGGCATTATCGAAACCTGGGAAAAGCCTTCTATGAGAACCCGACCACGCAAATCCAGGCCGTCGATGAATTCAAGAAAGCGCTCGATCTTGCGCCCGAATCAGCGCGTGAGCGGGTGAATTATGGTCTGGCTTTGATCCGGGCCGCGAAAACCGCTGAGGGGATAGAAGAACTCAAGAAAGCGCAAAAGCAGGATCCGACGATCCCTCATACATGGTTCAACCTTGGAATTGCATACAAACGCGATTCGGACTATGAGAAAGCAATCGTGCAATTCGAGCAAATGGTCAAGCTGGTACCCGACGATGCGGTTTCACAATACAACCTCGGGGTCCTGTACAAGCTGACAGGCAAGGCTGATCTTGCCCTACAACACTTCGAAATCTCCGCTCGGTTGGATCCAAACCTGGCCGGACCGCATTTCCAGCTCTACAACATGTACAAAAGCGGGAATCGAGCCGACGACTCCAACCGCGAGCTGGCGGCATTTCAGGCAATCAAGAAGCGACAGGCCGGTGCGGCAGTGCCCGAAGATCTGGAATGGAGCTTTTTTGCGGAAATTTACGACACAACCGAGCCCAGGGCTGATGAAAATCCGCCGGCGCAAGTAAGGTTCAAGGATCAATCGCTCGCCGGAAAGTTCGAGGCAAAGAATGCAGGTCTCATCGCGCTGGACGCCGATGGCGACGGCAAGCCGGACCTTCTTGTCTGGTCAGCGGGGGCGGCTCAAGTATTCCGCACCGGCACGACGCCGATCGAAGCCTCAGGATTATCCGGCCTGAACGGCTTCGTAGCCATTTCCGCGGGAGACTATAACAATGATGGTCTGCCGGACCTCTGCATTATCTCGGATGCCGGTCCCGCGCTTTTCGAAAATCGAAAGGATTCCTTTCAAAAAGCAGCGGTTAATCTGCCAGCGGCTAGATACTCCAAGGCGGTATGGATCGATTACGATCACGACGGCGACGAAGACTTGATCCTCCTGGGAGAAAAATGCTCGCTTTTCCGCAACAACGGCAGCGCTGGATTCTCGGATCAGACTTCGGAATTCCCTTTTGTTCCCGGCCAGGCAACGGATGGGGCTGTTGTGAACCTTATTGCCGATACACCGGGAAAGGATCTGGTCATCATTTATAAGGACCGGCCTGCCGTTCTGTATCGCGACAAGCTTGCCGGCAAATTCGAAGGGGCGCCGATCGAGGGACTCCCGGGCGGGGCCCAGGCAGTAACGTCCTATGATTTCAACAATGACGGGTGGCTTGATATTGCAGTTTCCTATTCCGGCAAGATCCTGCTTGCCCGGAATGACAACGGGAAGCTCAAAGTGGAGTCCGGCCCACCTTCGACGGGAAGTCCGATAGTCTTCGCCGATCTGGAAAACCGCGCTGTCCCGGACATCATCGCCGGCGGGGGCGTTTACCGGAATAGCGGGAAAGGCAGTTTCGCACCCACCTCGCGGCTAGGCGCGGGGGCTATCGCCCTCGTGTCGGCCGATTTCAACCAGGATGGCCGCGCGGATATCGCCCGCATGGATCCCGATGGCAGCCTGCACCTTTCGCTCAACGAGACGGAGAGCAAAAATCACTGGCTGCGCATTTCCCTCCTGGGGGTGAAAAATGCGCGACTCTCGCCGGGCGCGCAGGTCGAAGTCAAGGCCGGCCCCTGGTACCAAAAGCAGGTCTATTCGGGGATTCCGCTCCACTTTGGCGTGAATACGCTGGCGGAGGTTGATACAGTTCGCATCACGTGGCCCAACGGACTGATCCAGAACCAGCCAAAGCAGGCGGCGGACAAAGCCGAGCTGTACAAGGAAGCCCAGCGCCTTTCCGGCTCCTGCCCGATGATTTTCACCTGGAACGGGAAGGAATTCGAGTTCATTACTGATGTCCTGGGCGTGGCCCCCCTGGGAGCCTCGTCGGGAGACGGGCAACATTTCCCGCTGGATCACGACGAGTATGTCCAGATCCCGGCCAGAGCTATTACGCCGGCAGACGGCAAGTACGAGATCCGGATCACCGAAGAACTGCGCGAAGTATCCTATTTGGATCAGATTCACCTGATGGCGGTGGACCACCCGAGTGAGATTGAAATCTTCTCCAACGACAAATTCAAATCGCCGCCTTTCCCGGAATTCCGGTTATTCGGTGTCCACGCCAGGAAATATCCGATCCTGGCGAAGGACGGCACCGGGCGAGACGTGCTGGAAGGGATCCTGGCCCGGGACCGCAAATACGCGGACGGGTTCAAGCGCACCCTGTCCGGGACCGCCGAGATGCACAGCCTGGAACTCGACTTCGGCAAAGCGGCGCCGGACAACCGAGCCGTGCTCATCCTCAACGGCTGGGTCGACTGGGCCGACGGCAGCACCTTTCTCTCAGCGGCCCAGGAAAAAAGCGGCGGCCTGGTGCTTCCCTACCTGCAGGTGAAGGACACGGCCGGCCAGTGGAAAACTGTAATCGAAGACATGGGGATCCCGGCGGGCAAGCCCAAAACCATTGCGGTGGATTTGACCAATAAATTCCTCTCGTCGTCGCGTGAAGTTCGAATCGTTACCAATCTCTGTCTTTACTGGGATGATATTTTTATCAGTGAAGATCCGGCTCCGCCACGGGTGAAGATCACCCCCATGGCACCGGACTATGCCGATCTTCATTTCCGGGGATTTTCCTTGCCGACCATTCATCCTGAACGCACGCAGCCCGAATCTTTCAACTATTCTCAAAAAATGCCCCTTTCCATGTGGAATCCGACTCAAGGGCTTTATACACATTACGGAAACGTGCAGCCACTGCTGGAATCGGCTGACGACCGGATGGTCATTATGGGCTCAGGCGATGAGCTGACACTCCATTTCTCCTCTTCCCGCTTTCCCGAGCTGCCAAAGGGCTGGAGCCGTGATTACCTCCTGCTCGTCGACGGCTGGGCCAAAGATGCGGACCCCAACACGGCATTTTCTCAAACAGTGGAGCCTCTCCCTTTCCATGCGATGTCGGGCTATCCCTATTCTGCAACGGAGAGTTATCCGGAGGATGAGTTCCACCGAATGTATCGGGCACATTACAACACAAGGCCGGCGCTGAAACTGATTCGGCCGCTGGCACAAAAATAGGGTGATAAGCACAATGATGAATAGCAAGCTCGGAAAATGGGTAGGGTTTTTCCTGGTGGTGCTGCTGGTGAATACCGCTTACATATGGGCATTCGCCTTTCCCACGATTTTTTACATGACAAACGTGATGTTCCACCTCGGACTGGGTCTCTCCATTGTGATCGCGACCCTGATCCTGTTCAAACGATACGAGGTTCTGCGGCGCGGGGCCGGGTTTGCCGTTGCCTGCCTTTTGGTATCGACACTGTTGGCCCTTTACCTCGTCTGGGCGGGCAACCACCTGCCGAATCGATGGATCCTGTTGGCGCACATCGGCACCGCGTTCCTGGGACTGGCGGCGCTGATACCCTTCACCTTGAAACAGGCAGCCAGCTATGGCGGCGGGTGGCGGACATTCAAAAACGCCTATCTTTTTTCCTTGCTCTTTCTGGTGGCATTTCCCGCAGCTACCACAGCCTACCGGAAAATGAATCCGGATCCGAATGACCGGGTGGTGAACCCTCTCACTCCACCGCTCTCCATGGAGGAAGAAGGGGGGGGGCCGAAATCTCCCTTCTATCCGGCCTCGGCAAACACCAATGTAAACGGGATCATACCTGCCAACTTTTTCATGGATTCGAAACGCTGCGGCGAATGCCACAAAGATATTTACGAGCAGTTTGACAGCTCAGCCCATCACTTCGCCTCCTTGAACAATCAGTTCTATCGCAGCACTCTCGAGCACATGCAGGATACGGTAGGAACCCAGCCCAGCAAGTGGTGTGCCGGGTGCCACGACCATGCCGTGTTCTTCAACGGCCGGTTCGACAAACCGATCCGGGAGCAGATCGACACGCCTGAGGCTCAAAACGGGCTTGCCTGCACATCCTGCCACTCGATCACCCACGTGGGCAGCTCCATGGGCAACAACGATTTCATCATCGAATATCCCCCGCTGCATGAAATAGCGAGCAGCAAGAACAAATACATCAAGGCCTTCGACAATTTCCTCACCAACCTCAATCCCGAACCGCACCGCCGGACCTTCATGAAACCCTTTATGAAGAGCCCGAACTCTGCCGAATACTGTGCCTCCTGCCACAAAGTTCACCTCGATAAGCCGGTCAACGATTGGCGCTGGCTGCGTGGCGCCAACGATTACGACAACTGGCAGGCGAGCGGCGTGTCGGGCCAGGGAGCCAGGTCTTTCTACTATCCGGCCACCACGTCCACCTGCGCTGATTGCCATATGCCCCTGGTTGACTCGAAGGACCCGGGAAATCGCAATGGCAAAATCCATTCGCACCGTTTCCCGGCTGCCAATACGGCCATCCCGACCGTGAACCGCGACAAGACTCAGCTCGATGTCGTTCAGCAGTTCCTGAAATCCGGTTTTATCTCCGTGGACATCTTTGCCGTGTCTCCGGTCGATGAAAAAGAGAGTTCGACCAAAATGATCCGGCGCGCGGGCGAGGGCCCTCAACTTTCCTCGACCATGGCAGTGGGAGAGGAAGGGGACGCATCCGGACCAACGTTCATCCGCGAGGTGGGCAAAATCGCCGCCCCGATCGACCGGGCTGGCACCAAACTTGTTCCCGGCACAACCGCCAGAGTGGACGTCGTCGTCCGGACGAGGAAGATCGGCCACTTCTTCCCGGGTGGAACCGTGGACGGATTCGATGTCTGGGTTGAGCTCCTGGGACAGGATGCCGATGGAAAGACGTTCTTCTGGAGCGGCCAAGTCACCGAGGACGGCAAGGGACCGGTGGAAGCCGGAGCCCATTTCTACAAATCCTTCATGCTTGATGGCGACGGCAACCCGATCAACAAGCGAAATGCCTGGCAGGCCCGCAGCGTGATGTATGCCCGCATGATCCCGCCGGGTGCTGCGGATGTGATCCACTACCGGATCAAGATCCCCAAAGAAGCGAAGGGCCCGCTTACCCTGACCGCCAAACTGAATCACCGCAAGTTCCCCTACTACTACACGCAGTTTGCCTACGCCGGCAAGCCGAAACCGGGGCAGGATCCTTCGTTGATTGCCGCCGGCCACGACAGCCGCGAGTACTCCTTCGATCCGGCCAACATTCCGGCCAACGTTTCGGGAAAGATCAAGAACGAGATCCCCGTACTGCCCATTACCACTCTGGCCCAGGCACAGACCAAGGTTCCGTTGGGAGATTCGACCGACTGGAATCCCGTGGTCCGGAAGGAAGATCGTGAGCGCTGGAACGACTGGGGCATCGGCATGCTGCTCCAGGGCGATTTGAAGGGCGCGGAATACGCCTTCAAGAAAGTGACTGAAGCCGAACCTGGATACGCCGACGGCTGGCTCAACGTCGCCCGTGCCCTGATCCAGGAAGGGGAAACTGACGCGGCCAAACCCTATCTCCAGAAGGCCCTGGAAGTGAATCCCAATTTGGGCCGGATCTATTTCTTCCGGGCCATGGCCGAAAAGGCGGATGGGGACTACGATGCTGCCATCGCCTCCTTGAGAATAGTCGAAAGCAAATATCCGCGTGACCGGGTCAATTTGAACCAGCTTGCCCGCATGCTGTTCCTCAAACGCGAGTATGCCGAAGCCATCAAGACGCTTGAAAAAGTGGCCCTGGTGGACCCTGAGGACTTGCAGATGCACTACACAGCCATGCTGTGCTACCGAGGCCTCGGCGATTCCGAGAAGGCCGCCCGCGAGCAGAAACTGTTCCAGCGCTTCAAAGCGGAAGAGTCTTCACAAGCCATCACGGCCAAACGGCGGCTGGTGAGCCCGGAGGACAATAACGAACGCCAGCCGATCCACGACCACGACAGTGTCGGGTTGACGGTTCCTGTTGAAAAAGCAGCCCCGGCGAAAGGGATCGCCCACAACGAAGGCAAGACCGCGGCTAAATCAATCTCAGTATCCGGAGGATCCAAGTGAAACTGTGGACAGCGTGTGCCTTGATACTTGCGGCGGTTGGCGCAACCGCCGCACCGACGGTTCAAGTTCGATTTACCGACGTGACAGCAACTTCGGGACTGAAATTCAACCACAACAGCGGGCGGGCAGGCAAAAAATACCTGCCTGAAACGCTGGGAGCAGGATGCGCCCTGTTTGATGCCGACGGCGACGGATGGCTCGATGCGGTGCTGATCAACAGCAAGGATTGGACCCCGGGACCCCGCAAATCCTTGTCCGCCTTGTACCGGAACAACAAAAACGGAACCTTCACCAACATCACCGCCGGCAGCGGCCTGGATGTGGAAATGTACGGGATGGGGGTTGCGGTCGGCGACTACGACAACGACGGCCGTGATGACCTTTTCATCACCGCTCTCGAAGGGGATCATCTGTTCCACAATGAGGGCGGCGGCAAATTCCGGGATGTCACCAAATCATCAGGAATTCAGAATGCCAACTTTGCCACCAGCGCCGCCTGGCTGGATTACGACAAGGACGGAAAACTCGACCTCGTTGTCGCCAATTACGTACAGTGGACCGTAAAAGGCGATCTCTGGTGCTCGCTCGACGGCGCCACCAAGTCCTACTGCACCCCGGAGTCTTACAAGGGGACGACATCCAAGCTTTATCGCGGCCTTGGCGACGGTCGATTTGAGGATGCCACCCAAAAAACCGGGCTCGGCGATCCGACGAGCAAATCTCTGGGCATCACCGTGTTTGATTACGATATGGACGGTTGGCCGGATATCTTCATCGCCAACGATACCCAGCCGAACAAGCTTTACCACAACAATAAAAACGGAACGTTCTCCGAGGTTGGAATGTCGGCCGGTGTCGCCTTCGGCGAAGACGGAGTTGCGCGCGGAGCCATGGGCTGTGACACCGCCGATTTCGACCGGTCGGGCAGGCCGCATTTACTGGTCGGGAATTTCTCCAACCAGATGATCGGCCTCTATCACAATGAGGGCACGGGCTTGTTCGTGGATGAGGCTCCCAGCTCTGCCATCGGTCGCGCCAGCTTGCTCACGCTTTCGTTCGGGGTCTTCTTTTTCGATTTCGACCTCGACGGGTATCCCGACATATTCACCGCCAACGGCCACATCGAAGAAGAGATCGGGAAGGTGCAGCCAAAAATTCAATACAAACAGCCGCCACTCCTGTTCCACAACCTGGGAAAGAAGCGCTTTGAAAATGTCACCCAGGGGATGGGTCCCGAGTTCAATCGTGCTGTCGTGGCCCGCGGCGCGGCCTACGGTGATATCGACAAGGACGGGGACCTGGACATTCTGCTAACCACCAATCATGGTCCGGCTTACCTGTTCCGGAATGAAGGGGGCAACCAGAACAACTGGATCTGTGTTCGCACGGTCGGTTCCAAGTCGAACCGTAGCGGCATCGGCGCAACCGTCCGGGTGGAAAGCGCCTCCGGAAAACAGTGGAGCTGCGTCAGGAGCGGTTCGAGCTACTGTTCCGCGAGCGACCTGGCACTGACCTTCGGTCTGGGCAAGGATCCGACCATCGCGTCCCTGGAAGTCGAATGGCCGAGTGGCTCAAAACAGAAGTTTACCAACGTCGCGGTCAACCAGTTTCTCAAGATCGATGAGAGCAAAGGGATCATCAGCCAGACCGGCCCTGGGAAATAACCCTCGATTTTAAGTCGGTTGGGCAACATCGAAATAGCCCGTGGTAGTTTTACAAGCCCCGGATTTTCTGGAAAACAGGAAAATCCGGGGCTTTTTTTGCCGTGGAATCAGTCTTCGCTCTCCTGATCCCGTGAAACCGGAGCGCTTCTGACCTTGTCATTGCTGCTTGTGCTTCAGAGGGGTGGTGTACAGGTAAAGCGTGTGATTGGCGTTATCCTCATTGGAAATCATCCGGATGGTTTCATCCGCGTCAATCCCTTCCAGCCCGTAATCATGAAAAACCAGCCTGGCGCCGGGATGAAGCCTCTCAAATTGCGGCAGAAGTTTCTGGTTGATATCGGGCAGGAGATATAGAGAGAGGATATCGGCTCCGCTGAAATCGAGTTGGAACAGGTCCTCCTGGGCAATGGCGACGAGGCGTGCAACGCCATTGCGTTGGGCGTTGGTGCGGGCGGCGCTCACGCGTTCCGGATCGATGTCGAACCCGAAGCCGCGGCAACCGTATTTTCTTGCTGCCATAACCACCATTCGGCCGTCTCCACAACCTAGGTCAAAGACGACATCGGTCTTTTTCACCTGCGCAAGCCTCAGCATCTTGAGAACCACATCGTAGGGGGTGCCCACATAAACCACATCCGGAGTGCGCTCGGGTTCCTGCCCCGGGAATCCGGCCGGCGAGTGGAGCGCCGGCGGGGTCATGAACAAGGCGATGGATAAACATAGCGCGGCCAGATACGTCATAACTTCTCCAAGCTACTGCGTGAAAATGGCCAACATCGGCAGTCGGTCTTTTATGCTCTCCATCGCCGTGTCTTCGAAGCTGCATCCGTGTGCGTGCACAATTCGCAGGTTGGGCATGGAAACGAATAATTCGAGGTCCCGGTCCGAAACCGGGCAATGGGAAATGTTCAGTACATTCAATTTCGGCATCTGCTTCAGAAGCGCGAGGCCCGTGCCGGTTACTCCGGTCCTTTCCAGGGCTAGCACCTCTAGTCCCCTAAATCGCGCTACAAGGGAAAGGTTTTTCTCGACAATCCGGTTGCCGCTCAGGTTCAAAACGCTCAGGGGGCCTGCCGGTGAAAGGTAGCGCAAAAAATCCCCGTTCAGGTTGGTTCGCTGCAAGGAAAGCGACTCCAGGCTGGTAAGATCGGCGAGAAACGACAGGGCTTCATCGGTGAGGCTGAGATCGTGAAGGTAAAGGCGCTTCAATGACCGGCAGCCTTTCAGATGGGCCAATCCAGCCGGTGTGACTTTTCCCCCGCTGACCTCCAGCCATTCCATTCTTTCAAACGAAGGGAGGATCCGGAGAACCTCGTCGCTCATCTCGCCGTGATTCGCCTCGATGCTGTAGGCTCTGCCCGCGGCGTCCCGTTCTACTGCCACGCCGAGGGTTGAAAGACGCTCGACGGTTTTTGATTCGGCCTCGACCGGATCGGGAAGGGATGATGTCCGGGCCTGGTTACGTCCGGTGTTTCCCTGCGTTCCCGATTGCGCCGCCAGCCAGGGTGCGGATATTAAGACCAGCACCATCAGGAAAGCAAACGGCGTTGGCGGTCTTGCCCCCGGCGGGCCGGGAAAGGAACGGTGGTCAGCTTTTCTTTGTGGTCTCTGAGCTCTTTGCGGTTCCATCATGCCGACATTATAGACCGGGATTCTCTTCAACGGTGAGCAACTGCCGCAGCGGCGGATTGATGATCTGCTGGGTCTTGCCGGAGGGCCATGCAATCTCCAGGGTGTCTATTCGTGTAACGTGACCGAGGCCGATGGTGAGCACGGGCTCGCAGGCCGAAAGGTAGGAGCGGCCGGAATTCAGACAGCGGGTCCAAGAGTAGCTGCCGGCGACCACCTTCACTTTGGCGCCGTATCCCGTGCGATTGCTTTTTTTCCCTACAAGCCTGAGCCGTATCCAGGCATCTATCCTGGAGTTGTTACGCATCAGCACGGTATTTCCGCCGTTCTGAGTAAAAACGAGATCGAGGTCGCCGTCACCGTCGATATCCGCGGCAGCCAGTCCGCGGCCGACCATTTGTTTTTCGAAGATGCTCCCCTTGGCACCGGTCAGGAGCCTGAAATGCCCCTTCCCCTCATTCCTGAAGAACTGGGGAATCTGTGCATATGATTGCCCGCGACGGAGTTCCGCAATGTTCGGTTCGATGTGACCGTTGGCAAAAACCACATCCAGCCAGCCGTCGTTGTCCAAGTCGAGCAGAAGGGTCCCGAATTTGAGGAACATCAAGGTTCCCATGCCGATCCCGGCCGGCGCAGCATCGTCGACATAAAAGCCCCGTTCCGAGCTTTTGTAGAGCGCCGACATTTCCTGTGCAAAATTGCCGATGACGATGTCGCTCCTGCCGTCGCCGTCGACATCGCCGGTATCGATTCCCATGCCGCCGCGAACCGCGCCCGATTCGCTGAAGGCCATCCCGGTCTCCACTCCAATTTCCTTGAACGTGCCGTCACCGTTGTTAAGGTAGAGCATATTCCGAACCGTATCGTTCGCCACCGCAATGTCCGGCCAACCGTCGCCGTTGTGATCAAAAACCGCAACCCCCAGGGTTTTGCCTTCGGGGCTATAGATGCCGGACGTGCGGGTCATATCGATAAATCGGCCGCCGCCGAGATTGCGGTAGAGCCGGTTCGTTTGCCCGCGATACTTTTCAGGGGTGCAATAAGAACGGCTTGAGCCGTCTGGCGAGCACGGGATATCGGTCCGGGGCGACCATTCCACATATCTTCCCACGAAAAGATCGAGATACCCGTCACGGTCATAGTCGACAAATGCCGCGCTCGAACTGAATCCATTTTCCGTAAGCCCGGCTTTCCGGGTCCAATCCTCGAAGGTGCCGTCACCCCGATTCCGGTAGAGACGGTCCCCGTTCACCGCAGAAACAAACAGATCGATATGGCCGTCGTTATCCATGTCGCCGACCGCGGCTCCCATGCCGTAAAGCGGCTCCCCCAGGCCTGCTGCCGAAGTTACATCTTGAAAATGGGTTCCGTCCAGGTTGCGGTAGAGGGCGCCGGGGCGCGCTTTGGAACGATCTCCGGTCAAAGGAGCCCCGTTGACCAGGTAAAGGTCCGGGCGGCCATCGCCGTCATAATCGAAAAAAGCCGCTCCAGAACCCATGGTTTCTGGAAGGTATCGGTTGGCCGAGGCCCCGTTGAAATGACGGAACCGGATCCCGGCTGCTTCTGTGATATCGGAAAACAGCTCCTGGCCTGCATCCGGACCGGCGGTCTTGCCTGAGATGGCGTTTCCCGCTTTTTCGTGCAGGGCGCCGGGCGGCCGATCATCCGTCGTGTGGTTAGCCGTCCTGCCGCAGCCGGCACACACAAGCAGCAGCAAAGCAGGCAGATACTCGGATTTCATTCCTCGATCCGCTTCTCCAATCCATGTTTTTTCAGGAAATAGACCAGATTCCGGGCGTCAATTCCCAACAGCCGGGCGGCCTCCCGGCGAATTCCACCTGACTGGTGCAAGGCTTGGATCAGCGTGCGCCTCTCCTCGGCTGCCAATACCTTGCGAAGATTGAGTTCTTTTAAGGACTCAGAGTCCGCGGTATCCAGCGACTGAAAAGGGAGGCTCTGGGGCATGATCTGATCCGAGCGCTCCAGCAGGGACGCTCTTTCCATGACGTTGCGCAATTCTCTGACATTACCGGGCCAGCGATAGGATTGGAGGATGTTCAGAGTATCGGGATGAATCGAACGAAGCGGCTTCCGGAATCGTTCGCTGAATTCTTCCAGAAACGCCTGGGCCAGAAGCTGGATATCTTCCACTCGCTCGCGCAATGGCGGGATCTTTATGGTCATTACATTGATCCGATAATAGAGATCCCTGCGGAAACGCCCCGCCTCGACTTCTGCATCCAGATCCGTATTGCTGGCGGCAACAATGCGGACATCGACGACCGTCGGGTGGCTATCACCCACCCTCTCAAAGGCACCGTTCTGCAGCACACGAAGGACCTTTGCCTGAGCCGCTTCCGGCATGGAGCTGATTTCGTCCATGAAAAGGGTTCCGCGGTGTGCCACGCGGAATCGGCCTTCCCGGTCTGAGTCGGCGCCGGTGAACGAGCCGCGCCGGTGCCCGAAAAACTCGCTTTCAAAAAGGTCGAGCGAAACAGCGGCGCAGTTCACTCGCACGAAGGGCGCCCGGGCTCTTGCGCTCTGGTAATGGAGCAGTTGGGCCGCTTCCTCCTTACCCGTGCCGGACTCACCCAGGAGCAATACTGCGGTATCCGTCGGCGCGGCCAGCTGAACAAGTTCCTCCACACGACGCCAGCCAGGACTTATTCCAATCGGCCGTCTCGGCGCCGGGCCTGGATTGCCTCTGGAACGCAAATACTCCAGTTCCCTTCGCATGGTACTTTGGCTGAGCAAACGGTCCAGGATCAGTTCAATCACCTCAGGCCGGACAGGTTTGGTCAGGTAGTCGCTGGCCCCGGCCTTCATGCATTCCACCGCAGAGGGGACCGAACCATGCCCCGTGAGCACGATCACGGGAAGCCCCGGCTCCGCCTGGGCAACCTCTCGGAGCAGTTTCAGCCCATCCTGACCCGGCATGCGCAGATCCGTAATTACAGCATCCAACCCGCCCAGCCGGCCCGGAGTGAGTGCCGACTGAACGCTATCCGCCGTTTCAACTGTAAATCCGGCCCGGGTTAAAACCGTCGCGAGCGAATCCCTGACATAGGCTTCGTCATCGACAATTAAGATGTTTCCACGCTTTTTCATATCGATCCGACTGCCTCCCGTGCTTCCGCACCTGCAAATAGTGGGAATTCAACCTGGAAAATCGCGCCGCCCCCGAGACGGTTGTGCGCTACGATGCGCCCCCCGTGTTCCTCGACAATCCCATAACAAACAGAAAGTCCGAGACCGGTGGAGCCCCGGGTTGAATAAAATGGCTCGAATATTTTGGGCAGTACGTGATCCGGAATTCCTGGCCCACAGTCGGCAACAATAATGATGGCTCGATTTCCTTCTTTAATGGAGGCAACTTCTATCTGCCCGCCTTCAGGCTGCACCTGGCAGGCATTCATCAGCAAATTGAGAAAAAGCTGTCCTAAGGTAACCCTGTTTCCTAGGATTCGGAGCTCCTCCCTGGAGGCGTTGATCATCACATGAGTCTGTCGGAATGCAGGATTGGAGCGGACGAAGCGAACCGTGTCATTCAGAACCGAATTCAAATCGATGGGTATTAGCGGGGACGCTCCGGGATCCGCAAACGTGAGAACCTGTCGTGTAACCCCAGCCACCCGTTCCAGCCCTTCCCTGATTCTGCAGACCAGGTGCACAGAGTCCTCGTACCTGCTTGCCCTCAGGTCCTCTTCCAGAAGGCTGAGATAGTTGGCCATACCTTCCAGGGGATTATTGATTTCATGAGCCATTCCCGCCGCCAGCTGTCCCACGCTTGCCAGCCTTTCATTGTGGAGCACCTGGCGTTCCAGCTCCTGCATCCGCTCCTGCTGTTTTTTCTCAGCTTCCAGACCCATGGCTTTCCGGAGCTGTCCGAATCCCACGACGCCCAGCACAATGGCAAGGGCCATAATCCCAAGGTTCAGGACCACAGTGGTACGATAGCGCCCTGCAAGCTCGGTCAAAGAACCCAGGAGATGACTGGGGCTTTCCCGGCAGGCCATGATCCACCGAACGGGCTCCGGCCATCCGTCGTCATGCACCGGAATCGCAGCCAGCACCGGCTCATCCCCTCGGCTATCCGGGACACCGGCATCGATATGCTCCCTCTGGACCAGTGAAAATTGAGGCCCCAGGCCCGGAACTGCGGTTTCGAGCAGGCGCGCCACAGACAGGACCGTCTCTAACTTCCCGGGCCGGGAATCGGCACTCCGAATCGGCCAACTGCCTACCAGCAACCCGGGTCCAGTATGCGCCGGTTGCGGAAATTCATTCGCGGGAAGCAGCGCCGGCGCGCCATCCCGCTGGCCCGCCGCCAGAATGGGCCGATCTTGCGCATCCCGAATCACCATGCGGATTACTTCGGAATGGGCAGCCAGGAACAAAAGGAGGCTTCCTTCTATGTCCAGACGACTCCATCTCTGATTCACAGGATCCTGGCTTGTGGCCAGCATCAGAGCATTGGCAATCGGGGGAGACTGGGATAGGAAGATCAAATCACCCCTTCTCGAGGATAAGACCGCCTCCAAGGAGCGGGCGTGGGCCGTGGTCTGTAGAGCAAGATCCTGAATGGCTATCTGCTCAGCGCTCTTTCTAGACGAAACGATACTCCAAATCGCAACCGCATTGATGACGACGAGCGCTAAAACGAGAACGCTCATAACCTTTATGCCCGGACTCTGATACCTTTCACCCAATTGTGACTGAAAGAGTCATATTTTTCGGAATCATAAGAAATAAGAGATCGGCTTACTGAAAGACTAATGGAGGAAATGCACATTTGTCAACTCAATATAGGGTTTATTTGAAATATATTTTCATAATAATCTTCGAACATCATCATATTAAATATGCCAAACAAAAAGAACCTCGTGGAATTGGAAAGCTGAATGTGACTTATAAACTCTAAAAAACAAATGATTTAAATGAATATCGAGTGTTTATGACAATGTTGGCCCGAATCGTGCAAGAGGAATGAAAGCGCGAAAGATGGCAATCGGGGGTAAGTTCTATTTATCAGGCGAGGCGGTTTAAAGCCTGTCCCTTAACACAAGAATTCTTTCAATTTTTGTGGTGACTTAAGCTATCATTGCCGTCGCATTAGCGGGTCTAAAATCCTGAACGAAAGCCAATAATAATCGAAATGCCATGACGGCGTGTGGTTTGGCTCGGGTGGGACTGCATAAAACAAAGGGTACCGTGAAAATCAAGGAAAAGCTGCTGCCGGTCAGTTCAATATTTCTATTAATCGTGCTTTGGGAGGCCGTGGTTGCATCGGGTCACTCCACGATCCTTCCCGGCCCGTGGGCGGTTGTCAAAGGCATTGCAGAACTCATGCAAAAAGGACTTTTAATCAAGTATGAGGTTGCCTCGCTTTTCCGGGTAACTTGGGGCTATCTTTCGGCAGCGTTTTTGGCGATCCCGTTCGGCCTGCTGCTGGGATGGCATAAACGGGGCGAAAAAGCGTTCAATCCGTTACTGCAGGTATTCCGGCCGATATCGCCTCTTGCCTGGATACCGATTTCGATTCTCTGGTTCGGCGTGGGTGATCTGGCTGCGGTATTCCTGATATTCCTGGCATCATTCCTGCCCATGACCGTAACGGCGATGAATGCCGTCCGCAACATCAGCGCGGTCCATCTGAACGCGGGCCGCAACTTCGGATTGTCGCAAAGGCAGATTGTGATGCGGGTGATCTACCCTGCTGTTATGCCGCAGCTGATTGTCGGCTTGAGGATCACCCTGGGAATTGCCTGGCTGGTCGTGGTCGCCGCCGAAATGATTGCGGTCAATTCCGGATTGGGATTCCTGATCATCGATGCGCGCAATGCAGGGAATCGATATGACCTGGTAATTGCAGGGATGGTCTTGATCGGGATTACCGGTCTGGTGCTCGATCTTGGAATGAGAAGGCTGGAAAAGCTTAAGGCACTTCGTTGGGGATATGGGAGAGCATAAGAAATGCAGACATTGGAGCCATTGACCGCCGAAAAGGCGGTCCAGACAAAAGTCAGCATTCGTGACGTCAACAAGATCTTCAGCATGGATGGCAAGGATGTATCGGTGCTGGAAAACGTTTCGTTGGACATCAAGCAGGGTGAATTCGTCTGCCTGCTTGGCCCCTCAGGATGCGGGAAATCCACTCTGCTGAATATCGTCGCGGGTTTCCTAGCACCAAGCAGCGGCGAGGTCACGATTGAAGGTGAAAAGGTAACCGGGCCTGATCCCCGCCGCATTTTTGTTTTTCAGGAGCGCGGCGTGTTCCCCTGGCTGACTGTCGAAGGGAATATCGGCTTCGGGCTGTTTGATCTGCCCAAGGGCGAAAAGGAACAGCGCATAGCCCATTACGTACAGTTGGTCGGGCTGAAAGGATTTGAGCAATCCTACCCCCAGGAACTCTCCGGCGGAATGAAGCAGAGGCTGGAGGTGGCACGAGCGCTGGCGGTTAATCCTGACATTCTCTTCCTGGACGAGCCCTTTGGCGCGCTGGATTCCATTACGAGGCTGATCATGCGCGGCGAGCTGCTGCGCATATGGGAGGCAGAAAGGAAAACCATTCTTTTCGTCACCCACGACATCGAAGAGTCCGTCCAGTTGGCAGATCGCGTGGTGGTGATGTCGGCACGCCCGGCGACCATTCGCGAGATCGTGGAAATCGACATAGAGCACCCGCGCGACATCAGCGACCGGAGATACCTCGAGCTGCGCGATCACATATTTGAGCAGATCGGCCTGGCGCACAAGGTATAAGAGGCTAACCAAACATGCAGCTGGCAAAAGACAAAGAAAGCATCATTCTCCCGGCGCTGCTGAGCGTGTTGATCCTCGCGGTCTGGCACGTGGGGGTCAAGCTCGCTCATACCAACATATTCCCGCTGCCTCTTCAAGTCTGGCATGCGCTATTGGAGCTTTTTCGAAAGGGGCTGCTGCTGGCGTACACCCGCGATTCTCTCCTACGGGTCGGAACCGGTTACTCTCTTGCAGTCCTGATCGGCATTCCGGCGGGCATGATCCTGGGGTGGTATCCCAAGCCGGCCGCCTCGCTGAACCCGGTCATCCAGATGTTGCGGCCTATCAGTCCGCTGGCCTGGATGCCGATTGCGATTGTGTGGTTTGGCGTCAGCGAACTCGCACCCATTTTTCTGATTTTCCTGGCAGCATTTTTCCCGATCGTAGTTGCAACGATGAACAGCGTCAGAAGCGTCCCGCCGATGTTCCTTCTGGCGGGGAGGAATTTTGGCCTCTCCCCCGTCGCGCTGTTCCTGCGCGTTGTGTTCCCCGCCATATTGCCTCAAGTCCTGACCGGTCTCAGAATCGCCCTGGGGATAGCCTGGCTGGTCGTGGTCGCCGCTGAAATGATCGCGGTAAACTCGGGGCTCGGGTACCTTATCATTGATTCTAGAAATGCCGGGAAGCGTTATGACCTCGTGGTTGCCGGCATGCTTCTGATCGGGGTCATCGGCTTGATCCTCGATATCCTCGTGCGGCGGACCGAATCCATGAAGGCGGTTCGCTGGGGATTCCGGGCTGATTGAAGCCCTGGGAATCCGATGAATCCGATTTTGGCCGGAAAGAGGAATCCGGCCGGGATGGCAAAAGAAATGAAATTGCAGGAGGAAGTTTGAGCGACTCCAGGAAATTGATCTTGGGCGTCGGCGTATGGGTTTTAGGGATTACGGCGCTCCATCTCTGGCTGAATTTCAATTGGTCGGTTTTACTGAATGACCGGCTTCCTGAAAATCAGCGCAGGATGTATGTTGCCTATATCCCGGTGACCTGACACCTCGCCTGCCCGGTGACGGACTATATATCCGCCTATTCGGAAGCCGGGAACATTTTCATCCCGAGAATGTTCCAGGGTTTCCCGGAAATCAAGGAAGCCTTGATCTCCAACAAGATCCAGGCGGCATTTATGGTCGCACCGATGGCGATAGCCCTGCGGGCGCAGGGCGTTCCCGTTAAAATTGTGTACCTGGGCCATCGCTACGGCAGTGCGTTCGTGGTGCGTAAAGACGGCCCGGTGAAGACTTTCCCGGATCTCCGCGGAAAAACCATCGCGATTCCGAGCCGTTTCTCTGACGAGAGGTTGATCGTTTTCCGCGTACTGAAAAAGTTTGACATGAAGCCCAGCGAAGTAAAGATGGTTGAAATGGCACCGCCCGATGTGGCTGGTGCGCTCGCGGCCAACGCAATCGATGCCTTTTCCATGGGGGAACCGTTTCCCTCCCAGGCAGAGATGGGCGGATTCGGCCGCGTTCTTTTTCATGCAAGGGAATACTGGCCGGATTACATGTCCTGCGTTCTGGTCGTGCGCCAGGATATGATCGATAAACGTCCCGAAGCTGTTCAGGTCCTGGTCGACGGCGTAGCTCGCTCGGGTCTGTGGCTCGAGCAGGGAAAGCCGAATCGGGAGTACGCAGCGGATTTCGTGGGCCGCTACTATTACCGCCAGAATCCGGCTCTCCTGCGCTGGGCGCTGCTCAATCCGATCGACCGAGTGGTCTATGCACAGCTGTCACCGCGCAAACCGGACTTTGATCTGGTTCGAGATCTGATGATCGAAACCGGGGTTCTCGACCGCAAAATTGAATTCGAAGAGTACGTGGATACTGCTTTTGCGGAAGGGGCCCGCTACAAAACCGCCTGGAAGTTCGGCGTAGGGAGCACCAGGGCCGAATGAATTGCGGATAGCGGATTGCGGATTGAATGAGAAGCCTTATTACTCAATTTGCTTTACGCAATTCGCGGCTAGCAGTTCTGTGATTCCATTTTGGCTTTTCCCAATCTGTACAGGAGGTGGAAGACCAGATTGGCCGCGAAAATGCTGGCGGCCACGAAGATCCATTCCCCTATCCCCGGCACGACCTGGCTTACCGTCCAGATAAACTGGAAAACGCAAAGCATGGAAACAAAGTAAAGCGTGCGGATGCGCGGGATGATGCTTACCAGGTAGGTCCCAAGGGGGGCTCCCAGCACCACAATCGGGGCAGCTGCCAGCCAGTTATAGAACACCTCCATTCCGATATCGCCGATCGAGGCATGGAGGGCTATGGCCAAAATGGATGTCAGTGCGCCCATGGAAACCGAAGTCGGCACCGCGATTTTCAGGTCGCACCGGTAGCGCAGCACAAGGACGGAATAAAGCACCATTTCAATTCCGACGCCAATGATCGAATTGACGATCCCGCCGAGTACCCCCACGCTCAGGGCTACCAGGGCATCCCTTGCGCCTCGAAGGTCCGGGGCGCGGTTGAGGCTGCAAACTTCCCGGTTCTTGACCAGGGTGAGGATGCCAAAATTCACCCATACGCTGGCAAAGAGGAGCTTGACCACGCTGCTGGATAAATGGGGAGCTATAACGTAGGTTCCTGCGACCAACCCGGCTGCCGCGCCGACTGTACCCCAGGCCAGCATGGTTTTCAGGACCGGCACCCTGCGGCAGACAATGAAGATCATGGCCGAGGTCATGCCCAGGGCCTGTATCGCCATGGCGAAGTTCCTGCCGAGATTTGGACTCTTGTGAAACAGCAACACAAGAACCGGGAAGGAAACCGTGCCGCCGCCCATCGGAGTAGAGCCGGCAACAACAGACCCGAAAGTCATCACCACGGCCATGTACCAGTGACTCAAGGCATTCTGCCAATACCCCAATCCCGCAACCAGGATGAGCCATACGAGATAAAACAGGCCGATGTAGTAGTACCACGGCTTCATGTTGGGGCCGCGCAACCCCGCGCGTTCCAGGTGTTTCATCAAGAACCCGGCATTGGAACTGGCGATGGCCAACGGTATCACCTCTGAATGTCAGTATTGTTACTTCGACAAGATAGAGCCCGCCCGTGGCGCATTTGCCTCCCGGGCGGGTGACTGTGTTTTTGGATCGAGCCGACCAATGAAAAAGCGGCCTTCCCCGCCCAGACTGGGCCGTGGAAGAGCGCGCGAAATCTGATCAGATCAATTCCGTCTTGCCGGCTGCGGCCGCATCGAATCGCTTGGCAGCGGCCGACCAATCGATGGCTTTGAAGAAGGCTTCAATATAATCCGGCCGCTTCAGCCCGTAATCGGTAATGAAGGCATGCTCGAATACATCCATGATAAGCACGGGAGCGGCACCGGAAAGGTGGCCATTGGCATGCTCGTCGATCCAGGAATTGAAGAGGCGACCGCCGTAAATATCGTAATAGAGTGTGACCCAGCCGATCCCGCGCATCACACCGGTCGACTTGAAATCGTCTTCCCAGTTTTTGAAGGAACCGAAATCCTCCACAATCTTCGCCTGGAGTTTGCCTGCCGGATCAAGAGCGGCACCGCCCTTGGCCATGTTGCCAAAATAATATTCATGGAGGCGCATCCCGTTGAATTCCCATCCGAACCGCCGCTTGAGCTCCGCGAATACCGGTGTGCGGCTTTTGCCATCCTTGTGCAGAGCCATCAACTGCTCGGTGAGCGTGTTGGTGTTGGTGACATACCCTTTGTAAAGGGTGAAATGTGTATTCAGCAACTGGTCGCTGAAACCTTCGGTGCCCAGCAGTCGAGAGTAGTCTTTCCCTTCGTACGGCATGTTACCTCCTCTTATTCTTTGGGGTTGTTGTTTTAAACATGCAATTTTATTGTACCGCGACGCCGTGTCCAAGAGCTGTTTTCATTATCCTGGGATTCAGACAGCCACTTTTTCGAGCCGCCAGAATTTCCAGGGAGGAAGGAGAATCTGGGGAAAAGGCATGGAGGACGACGTCCGGGTATGGCACCATAGGACATTCCGAAAATGACTGAGACATCCCAAGGGAAATTTCAATACGGAGCGGGAATGCTGATCGGTGTCCTGGCGGGGCTGGGCGCCACGGCTTTTCATTTTATTTCCGACCGTCTCGCGGATCTTCTTTTTAGTTGGATCGACGCCAATGCCGCGCCCATGCGGCTGCCGCTCGTGGTACTGGTCCCGGCGCTGGGACTCTTCCTGGTGGGAATGGTATTGCAGCGATATCCCCATGGGAGACTGGGGGGCGTACGGGAAGTGTCAGAATCGCTGGATAGCCATAAAGCCGTTATCCCGATGGAGCGTCTCCTCAACATCTTTTTGAGCGGATTGGTGTTGGCGTTCGGAGGATCCGTCGGGCCGGAAGGGCCCATGGTGCAGATGGGAGCCCTTGTGGGGAGCCAGGTCGGGCAGCGTTTCGGCCAAGGAGTTGACTCTCTCCGGACCATGGTGCGGGCCGGCGCTGCCGCCGGCATTGCAGGGGCGTTCCGCTCGCCGGCGGGCGGCATTCTGCTCACCATGGAAACCTTCGGTGCCCGCTTTGACCGCGATCTTCCCATGATCGGGATCGCCGCCGTTTCTGCTTATTTGACCCGGACCGCGATTCTAGGCCGCGAATGGCCGTTCGGCCTGTCTTACGCACCTCAAGCGGTTCCGCTCCAGGCGCTGCTCCTGATAGCCCCTCTTATGGGGCTCGCGGCAGCCCCTGCCGGTCATCTTTTTATCCGGACCCTCTCGATTCTGAGAACCTGGTTCCCCAAGACGAGACTGCCCTTGAGTCTGCGCGTGGGCCTGGGCGGCCTTCTGGTTGGGTGCATCGGCATTTTTTATCCTCAGGTCATGTCGGCCGGCTACACTGTGATCGAGCGGGGCCTGCGGGGCGAGATCACGTTCCAGCTGTTCGTGATCCTGTTATTCCTGAAAATGCTGGCAACTTCGATCACCTTCGGCTCGGGTGCGGTGGGCGGATTGTTTGCCCCCACCCTGTTTATGGGCGCGATGTTTGGCGGGGCCTTCGGATTCGGTTTCCACTACCTGTACCCGGCAGCTGCCCCTGAGCCCGAAGTTTTTGTGCTCCTAGGCATGGTCGCCATGTTCGGTTCAATTGTAAAAGGCTATTGGAGCGGGCTTCTGCTGGTGGCTGATATGAGCGGCTGCTATCACACTATACTGCTGCCCGGAATTATCGTGGGCGGTATTTCCTACCTGATCAGCTGGAAGCTGCACGACCGCTCGGTGTTCGATCTGCCGCTGGCAGCTGAACAGGATGGCATCGGCAGCCCCTGATATTGCCGGCATCCCCCATGCCATCCTTTTTCCGGCCATTTTACTTATTCTTATAGACCCTCTCCCACCCGCTGCGGCCCTCTTCAATGCGGATCGTGTCATTGAAAGGAAGCGATTCTACACGCTGTTTCAAGCCGCTGGGCCATACGATTTCGATGGAATCGACCGCCTGCAAATCGCCCAGGCCAAAGTGCTGCTCGTAGGGGAGGTAGCCGAAGCCGCTGCCCCCTGAAACCAGTCGATGCTGCTCACGTCCACCCGCGACCAGTTTAACTCTTGCGCCCACGGCATTGCGGTTGCTTTTCGTTCCGATCAGCCGGACATTCAGGTAATTTCCGGGGAGCGTTTTGGGGCGAAACACGGAGGTGGTCAGCAGGTCGGCAGGGTAGGCGCCGCCCGAAGCCACGATCAGGCACATTCTTCCATCACCGGCCAGATCCGCGATGTTGGAGCCGTGCCCTTTGCCCGTGTACGGCAGGCCTGCGGCAAAGGTGACGTTGTTGAAATGACCGGTTCCGTCATCCTCCAAGATCATCGGCGGCTCGGTCCTGTCCATGTGGGGATCCCCGTTCCCCAACAGAAAATCGATTCGTCCATCGTTGTTGAAATCGCCTGCGTTTCCGCTCATGGTTCCGAAGCAGCCGTTTATGCCGATCTCACGGTTCTTGAGGGTGAAGGTACCGTTACGGTTATTGTGATAGATGCGCATCGGGCGCCCCTCTTCAGGTCCGACCCCATTCATGTAGGTGGAAATAACGTCCTCTTCCGGGGACCATACATACTGGACGAGATCAAGCCAGCCGTCGTTGTCATAGTCGACCCAAAAAGCCACGGATCCGAATCGAATGTCGTCGATCCCGGCGTCGCTGCTGACGTCGGTGAAAGTCCCATCGCCGTTGTTGCGGAACAATTGCCCGCGCCCGAGGCCGCAGCTGAGGAATACATCGGGATAGCCGTCGTTATTATAATCTCCCCAGGCACTGCCAATCGTGGGGTGAATCGACACCAGGCCGGCCTTCTCGGACACCTCTGTAAACGTGCCATCACCATTGTTGTGGAAGAGCCGGTTCTGGACTTTGCGGTCGAACAGGCCTCCCAGGTTGTTGGCCAGGAAGAGATCGAGGTTGCCGTCGCAGTCATAATCTACCCACTGTGCTGTGAACGTCGGAGCCCAGCAGCCGACGCCGGTCTCCTTCGTCACATCGGTGAAAGTACCGTCGCCATTGTTTCGCATGAGGACCGACTCACCCATATAGAAACCGAGCCGGGTGATGTAAAGGTCGTCGAGCCCGTCATTGTTGTAGTCTCCGACGGCCAGGGCGAAGGTATTGACGCATTTGTCCAAACCCGAGCCCACGGTGACATCGGTGAAAGTGCCGTCACCATTGTTGTGATAAACGCTGCACCCGCCGTGAGCCGACGATATCACCATATCGAGGTAGCCATCGCCATCGATGTCAAAGATCGCCGTTCCCCGCCCGGCGCTGGTCTTGTCCAGGCCGATTTTGGATGCAACGTCTTCGAATTCCACCTTGGACGGATGCCGGCCCACCTTGAGCTCCATGCGGGCGCTTTGCGGCACGTCAGAAGGATAGCCGCCCAGCTTTTGGGCGGAGATCCAAACCCACCATCGCGTCCCCAGCCTGTCGGGGCTGTCACTCAGCGCCGCAACCCCGTCTCGCACTGCCTGCGCATATTTTCCCGCCCTGTAGCACGCAACCGTACTCTCGTGCAGGGCAACAGCCTTTAAATCGGCGTCTTGGGCAGCGAGTGCAAGTTCGCGTATGGCCTGGTCGTAGAGACCCATCTTGATATAGGTCTGGCCTAGCTTCAGGCGGGTATCCGCGTCGTTGGGATACTTTTCGAGAATATCGCGAAATTGGCGTGCCTGCTTGTGGTATTGGAGGCTGACAAAAACATGAATGTCCGTAAATGAGGCGGACATGTAGGAAGCAAAATCTACAAACTTCGAGGGACCGACTACATTGGCCGTATAGAGCCCACGCAGGCTCTGCTGAGTCAGCAAGGTGGCAAAGGAAAGAGGGATCTGGAGGGGCAGGGCCAGCAATGCCCTGGGATCCTTGGTGTCGAGTCCGCCGAAACTCTGGCGCAATGAAAATACCACTTCCTTTAAGGCTCCGGGCAGGAACTCAGGTTTCATTGGGGTTGCCCAGGCGATGCGCATGAGACGATTGATGAGATCGGAAGTTGCATCATCGACATTGACCGGTCCATTGAATGGCGGATCAACCGAGGCTTTCGACGGTTCCTGACCGGCGAGCCGACTGACGGTGGACTGGGCGGCTTTGAGAGCAGAATCCAGCATTAACACGCTACTTTCAGCCGCGCGCGTGGAGAGTTTCATGATCGAGTCGAAAAGAGTGGCCATCGAATGGAATCCTTTGGGTGACAGTTATCTGGTTATGCCATTGGCGTAGGCAGGATGTAGTAAACCGATTGAACGGCACACCCGAAGCTGGCCGTTTCCGTGCGTTCGATCGGCTTGCCTGCCAGGAATGAAGCGATGGCGGGCTCGAGGTGAGACTGGAATTCAGGATCCTCGGGATACTTGAAGTTGTCGATCGCGCCGCGGTACATAAGGATTCGACCCGGATCGAGAAGAAACACTCTCGGCGTCTGCTGAACGGCCCAGATCTTGGCGACCGCGGCACCCGGGTCATGCAGGATCGGGAACTTCAGGTTCCGCTCGGCCGCCGTGGAACGGATCTGCTCGAAGCTTTCTCCTACCCTGGACGCCACAGCAAAAAAACCGAGTTCGGGATGCGCTGCGGAAAAACCGTTGAGGTAGGGATCGTAATGGACGCAGTGAGAGCAGGTTTCCGACCAGAAAACCACGACAGCTCCTTTTTTGCCCTCGAGATACGCTGTCAGGCGGTGTACTTTCCCGTCGATACCGCGTAGCTCGATCTCAGGGGCAACGCCCCCGATCCGTTGTATGGCCGCATCCGGCTGTGGGTTACTCATCTGCCTTCCTCCCATCTGTCTTTAATTTGACTGAAATTCAGCGGCTGACTTCATAAAGGCTCGCTGGTCGTCCATACATTCAATATCTCCTGAAGCCGGCAGGGTTTGATTACTGGGCTTAAATCATCCCGGGCTCATGTGCACTAAGTACTCGTGTTCGTAATTACAGTAACGTCTGCGGGTGGGCTCCAAAGATCGCGCCTTCAGCCAAAATTCCTGTCCTGGTCTTCGCCGCCGCATTCGGCACACAGGTTATCGTATTTACAAACACGAATGCTACAGCGCCGCCTGAAAGCTGGTGTGGAATCCCGGGTGAATTTTATGTTTCAATCCCAACCTTGCGATGGGGCCGTCAGCCACATGTTTGGCATCGAATACCACGACTTCCGCACGATCATTATTCGCATCGATCCATTCGTTGATGATGATGGCCTCATCGGGATTTGAAGGGTTGGCAACATGCAAAGGTTCACCGCCCAGGTACTCTCCCGGCCGGGTCTGATAAATGTCCTTTACCCCTCCCGCTTCCCAGCTGCCGTGGGCCAACTGGTCGAAAAATTTCCGGCCGGGCTTTCCCGCAGCCGAAATTCCAAGCATCCAGAAATCACTGTAATTCTTGCCGACAAGGCGGCGGTCCGGCGTTGGAAAATCAGGGGATCTGTCATAATCCATGACAATCCGCTCGACCAGTTTTCTTGTGGCTAGATCGATTACATAGCGCGTTGGACGGCAAGGAGTCACGGTCGGGAACATATCGGGCACGGGCTGATATTCGGGATAGGCAGGAGCTTCCAGCTCCAGCACATCAACGGTAAGCAGACCATCCTTGCCCTCGTAACTGTTGATAAGATGCAGGCAATAAAGCGGTGCCACCTCGACCTCAAAAGCTTCACGTGAGCCGGATTCGCGGGGCATGACCAGAATTCTGGATCCTTTTTCCGGTTCCCAGCTCAAGGATTCCATCACGGAAAGATTTTCCGCCCAGAATCGCTGGAAATTCATCAGCAACGGACTGAGGTAAAAAACTGCGTATTTTGATGTGATGGCGAAATCGTGATTCGAGTGCTGGAAACGCAGTGGCTGTCTCCGGCGGCGCAGCAATGCGCCGCCGCGATCGAATTCATAAAGATTCAGCATCGGCTGCGTGGCGGAGAACGAAATTCCGAAATTGAGCATGTTCCCGGTGTCCGGGTCGAATTTCGGGTGTGCGGAGAACGGAGTGACGGTGGTCAGCCTTCCGCCGAAATCATATTCCGCACGGGTTTGGAGCGTGACCGGGTCCAGTTCTATCGGCAGCGACTGCTCTCCAAAAGCCAGCAGCGTACCGGCAAATGGATAGGCGCTGACATTGACCGGCGGCTCGAGCATCAGCCCGCGCCGCAGCCGGTCCCCCTGGAAATGAGTCCCGAAAGCCCTGTACAAAGGGGCCCCCGCAGCCTCCTCGTCCGTCCACTTGAGCGTGCGAACCAGCCGGTTGGTGAAATGGATTTCGTCCCTCCCGAACCGGAGCGCACAAACCTGTCCATCGCCATCCAGCCAGTGGGTATAGCGGAAATCCCCCCGCAGGAACCTGGAGGGGCCGTTTATGTAGTAAGTTCCCCGGAGCCAGGAAGGAAGTTTGCCGGATATCGATTCTATCTTGTAGGAATCTTCAACCGGCTCGAAAAGAAACACCCGCTCCAGCAGCGGAGCCATATCCAATACAGCCCTATCCATCGCACGCATCCCCTAGAGTTGTGGCAAGAAATACCCTAACTCTTTTTTTGCTGTTGATTATCCAATAAACCCGAGAAGCAGTGGAGAGATTTAAATGGAACTTGACATAAAATTCAAGAGCGAGATGTTTGCGAGTTACCCTACACTTTTGCAGATATGTTCAATATGATGCCCGAATTCATAATAAAATAAGGATTTCATAAGGATTATGATCCAGAATCAAAGGGACGAATTTATTTTTTCCTCCAAGACAGACCCCGGCTATAAAAAAGAGTCTTTGGTTTGAGCTTCCCTCATGCTAAAAATATATGAGTCGTGTCTGGTTGCCAAAACAGCCGGTCCCGGGTGCAGGTCGGAAAAATCGGGCAAAAATCAAACAACCGCTTTTATTTCATTTTAATTTTGGTAGGATTTGTTTTCATTGGCATCATTCGCTAGAATTTCCAGAATTTCTGGCTTCAAGGGTGACCGGCTCACCCAAAACAAAATAAATATTGGGCACTTCGATGCGGTTTCTGCCGCTTCCGGGATTTTGGGGCGGATATCGGAGGGGAGTGGAGTATCTGCGCGTTTGCATAAACTGGCATTATAATTTGCCCAGGTTGACCGGATAAATCACTGGGTCTCAACGAAGGAGAGAAAATGACGAGCGAACCCGTAACTGAAGAATTGGTAAGAGCTGAAGTAAAAAGACTTATAGCGGAATTGACCGAACGCGATCCCGGCGAAATTACGGACACCGCCCTTTTTGTCGACGATCTGGGTGTTGATTCCCTGATGGCCATTGAAGTTATGGTCAATCTGGACAAGCGCTACAAAATTGATATTCCCGAATCGGAATTCAATCAGATCAAGAACGTGAATGATTCGGTTGCAACAGTCATGAAACACATCTCGGGCAAGGTCGCCCAGTAGAGAGCAATATGCGACGAGTGGTCATCACGGGGGTCGGGCTGCTGACGCCGATCGGGACAGGAAAGGAAGTTTTCTGGAATGCGCTGATAGCCGGCGAGTCGGGAGTACGTCCGGTAACATCGTTTGACACTTCGGCTTTTCCTGTTCACAAGGGTGGGGAGGTCCTGGATTTCGAGCCGGGCAAGTTTATCAAGCGACGTCCTCCTGAATCGATGGGTCGGGGATCGCAGCTCGCGATCGCGGCTGCCGGCATGGCTGTGGAAGATGCGGGCATCCGCCTTTCGGATTACAGCCGTAACAGGGTCGGTGTTTCCATGGGGACGACCTCAGGAGAGCCGCAAATTGTAGAGCAATACAACGATGTCCGGAAACATCAGGGACTCGAAGCCATGCCGAAGGATTTGGCCCCCAAGTATCCCTGCCACGTCATCCCGGGAAATGTCGCGGTTGAGTTTGATGTTCACGGTCCCTGCCTGATGATCCCGACGGCGTGTGCCGCAGGCAATTATGCGATCGGATACGGATTCGACATGATCCGGACCGGGCGCACTGACCTGATGCTGGCCGGCGGAGCAGATCCGTTCTCACGGATCACCTATATGGGCTTCTCGCGTTTAGGTGCGATTGCCCCCGAGCGAGTTCAGCCATTCGACAAAAATAGGCAGGGCATGGTGCCAGGCGAAGGCGCCGCGGTGCTGGTGCTGGAACCGCTGGAAGCGGCGCGAGCCAGGGGTGCGCACATCTACGCCGAGGTCCTCGGTTACGGTGTCAGCTGCGATTCTTACCACATGACGGCGGCACATCCGCAAGGCGACGGGGCTATGAGGGCTATGGCTAATGCGATGCGGGAAAGCGGCGTGACCATAGACCATATCGACTATATCAGTGCTCACGGGACGGGAACCCCGACCAATGACCGGGTGGAATCCCTGGCGGTTCGCCGCCTCTTCGGCCCGCGTGCCGACAAGGTTCCGATGAGTTCCATCAAATCGATGCTGGGGCACTGCATGGGAGCGGCGAGCGCCATCGAAGCGGTCGCTTGCGCCTTGGCGGTTCACACGGGAGTCGTCCCGCCGACCATCAATTACGAAGTGCAGGATCCGGACTGCGACCTGGACTACGTCCCGAATCAGGCCCGCAGGATCGAACCGCGGATTGTTCTCAACAACGCCTACGCGTTCGGGGGCAACAACGCGTCTTTATGCATTGCGAGGTGTGAGAATTGAGCATGAGAATCGTGGCGACAGGCACCGGCGTGATTTGTTCCTTGGGGGCGGGACCCGAGGAATTCGCCGCAGCACTGTACGAAGGCAAAACCGGAGTGGGCGTCAAAACCCTGTTTCCCGAAAGCGATCCCCAGGGGCTGGCAGCTGAAATCCGCAACTTCACACCTCAGCAGTGGCTTGGTCAGAAGGGCCTGCGGGTGCTCGACCGGAGCGCAAGGATGATCTGCGTTTCCTCACATATGGCGCTGGAGGCTTCGGGGCTTTCTCAGGCCAAATCCCCCGAAGGAGACCCGGACCTCGGGCTGGTGTGCGGGACGATGTTCGGCAGCGTACACTCCATCACATCCTTTGACTGGAGCGGTCTGTGTGACGGGCCGAATCTGGTCAACCCGATGGAATTTCCCAACACCGTCATCAATTCACCGGCCGGGCAGGCCGCGATCAAGCACAAACTGCGCGGCGTGAACTCCACGATTTCCGCCGGAATTGTGTCGGGCCTGTATGCCATGCATTACGCCATGGAGTTCCTCCGTTTCGGGAGGGCGAAGGCCCTTCTGGCCGGCGGAGTTGAGGAGCTCTGCGAGGAATCCTACCTGAGCTTCCGCAAAGCCGGTTTCACGTCGCCTCGCGGCCTCATTCAGCCTTTCGGATCAGACCGTGACGGTTCTGTCGTAGGAGAGGCGTCGGCAGTATGGATGCTGGAAGCCGCCGAGGCAGCCGAGCGGCGCGGTGTCCAGCCGCTGCTGGAGCTCGCCGGGTTCGGATCGGCGCATGACGCCATGAGCATGGATGCCTACAACGTCCGCGCCCACGGAGCAACCGCGGCGATCAGCGAAGCGCTGCGTTCAGCCGGAATCGGGCCGGAAGCGATCGGCGGGGTCATCGCCAGCGCCAACGGCAGCAGAACCGGGGACGCGATGGAAGCCAATGCCCTTCGCGCAGTGTTCGGGGAAAAACTGGCAGACTTGCCGGTGTGCGCGCCCAAAGCCGCCTTCGGCGAATGCCTGGGAGTTTCAGGCGCGCTTCTAGCCATCACCGGCGGCATTGCGATACGCCGGGGATTGCTGCCGCCGACGGCCGGATTTGAAGCTTCCGACTGCGGGCTGGGGTTGTCCGCCTCTCCGCAGCCGGTTCACGGGGACTATCTGCTGGTGGACTGTTTTGGCTGTGACGGAAATAACGCGGCCCTGGTACTGAAACGCACATAGCCGGTTGTGGCTTTCTTTCAAGCAAAATTCGCCGTCGAGGAGGGCTCAACAGCAAAGGCTTCCAGCACTCCAGCGGAACGGCTCACATCGATGCCGATCCTGGCCGCGGCGAACAGGCGGTCCTCCCAGGGGCTTCTGGTCTTATACCAATCGAGGAAACCTGGAGCCATCCATTCCCAGAATTCAAGCGCATAAACAAGTCCCTCGGCGAAGGGCCGGCAAAGGTCAGTTCCCTGAAGCGACTGCCCGGCCCTGAACACCCGGTGAAGATCGCTGTTGTTGACCATGGAATAGGCAAAAGCGATCCCCTGGACACAGGCTTCGAACGAAAGCGGTGACGCGCCTCGCGCTTTACGGATGGCAGCGCCGATATTGTGATTCTTGAAATAAAGCATCCGGCCGTAGCCGTAGGCGATCAGCCTGCGGATCACGGGGTCGAACGGCCGCAGGAATTCGGCAGCCTCCGGGCGGCGAAGGGGCGCTAACGGGAGGATGCCCAGCCGTCCGCAGATTTGAGACATGAACCCAAAATAGTCCGGTTCATACAGCGCGAGCATGGCTCCCGACCCCTCGTAGGCAAACAGGCGATAGGCGGGATTGGAAAAAGACTCGATGATTTCAGCGAGGCGCTCGACATCGAAGTTGGCCAGTTCGATGGCGGCTATACCCATCCCGCAGTGAGAAATGGGCCGGATCGGAACCGGCATCCGGGGATCGTTCAGGGACTGTCCGGGCCGGGCTTGTTTGAGGAAAGCATTGGAGAGATTTTCCATTTTCCAGAAGGAGGAGGTTTTTACCGCCATGTCAGTGCTGCCAGCCGCCCGGCGCTGAATTTCCGACATCTTGTCCAGGTATTGCTCCTGGGAAAGAGGATGGGTGAAATCGGCAGCAGACACAGCCCGGATGGTGACCATTTTCCGGAGCCAGCCTTTCCAGATCTGGATTGGATCGTTCGCGCTAGAAATGTTTTTCCTCCTCACGGCGCCAGATTGTAGCACAGTGGATAAGTCCCGGATTCGAGCGGGAGGCTTTGGACCCGGTCAGTCCGGATTTCGAAAATCCGGATTGCACCCGGCAAAAGGGGTAATTATTATTCATACACCAATCTCAAATTAAGGAAAATTCGATGAAACCTAGCACTCGTGAAAAATCAGGGGGGATCTCCGACCTTGTGCCGCGGCTTAAAGACCAGGGATATGAAGCCGACCGGGTTGCCAAAAGACGAACCTGGATTGAGGAACGGACGGGTGCCATGCTGCGGCACGTCGGCACATTCTCCATCGACTCGGAGGAGATGCGGGGCAACATCGAAAATCCGGTGGGAGTCGCGCAGATACCGATTGGAATCGCGGGGCCGGTTCATGTTCGCGGCCAGTTCGCCAATGGGACCTATTATGTGCCCCTCGCAACCACCGAAGGGGCGCTGGTACGTTCGTATGAACGCGGCATGGTCGCGTTGACCCGCTCAGGCGGTGTCGAAACCGCCCTAATTGCGGATGAAAACCAGATCAGCCCATCCTTTTTCTTCGAAACCATCGCTGAGGCGGCGGCATTCGTACCCTGGGTGCATAAGAATTACAAAGAGATCCAAAAACTGGCCGAATCGACAACCCGGCACGGCAAGCTGCGCAACATTCATTGCTATCAGATCGCCCGCCAGGTCATCGTCAACTTCGGCTTCGACACGGGTGACGCCCAGGGCATGAACATGATTGTGAAGGCCACAGACAAAGCCTGCCGCTGGATGGCTGAGAATTTTACCTGCCGCGGTTATTTTCAGTTCAGTGGCATGTGCTCTGAAAAAAGGCCATCCGGATTCCTGCTGACTCGCGGCAAAGGAAAGTCGGTCACCGCCGGCGCCTTTCTTCCGGCGCCGATAACCAAAGCCTATCTCCATTGTACGCCCCGCCAGCTTTACGACATTTGGCATTCCACGCTTGTAGGTCATTTGATGGCCAACGCCATCGGCTATAACGCCCAGTTCGCGAACGGTCTCACCGCCATGTTTATCGCGCTGGGCCAGGATGTGGCCAATGTCGTTAATTCATCGTGCGGGGTGACCAATTTTGAATTGGGTGACGGCGGAATTTACGTCAGCTTGACCCTTCCTGCGCTGTCGATTGCCACAGTAGGCGGAGGCACCGCTTTGGGAACCCAGCGCGAGTGTCTCGAGATGGTGGGATGCAGCGGTTCCGGCCACTCCAAAAAGCTGGCAGAAATCGTAGCCGCCGCGCTTCTCGGCGGGGAGATATCCATGGGTGCAGCGATCGCGAGCGGAGAGTTCGCCGCTGCCCATGAACAATATGGGCGCAACCGCCCCAAATAGCCGTGGCCGCAGAGAGGGTAATGCCACGGGGACTGCGAGATATCAGGATAGAACATGAAACTCTTCGGACGAGAATATAAAGCGGAATATGATGCAATCATGATCGGCGGTGGCATCGGAGGCTTGATCTGCTCGAACCTCCTGGCGCAGGCCGGCATGAAAGTCCTTCTCATCGAACGGCACTACGTGCTCGGAGGTTACTGCAGCACCTTCCGCCGGAAACAGTTCATTTTCGACTCCGCCACCCATTTCTACCCCTTGCTGGGCAACCCGACGACCCTCACCGGAAAGATTCTGGAGAAGCTGGGCAATCCCACGAAGTGGGTTAAAATGGATCCCGTCGACAAATTCCATTTTCCGAATGGAGATGTTTTCGAAGTCCCGGCCGATTTTTCAATCTATCTCGAAAGGCTCAAACAGAAGTTTCCTCACCAGGTTGAGCAGATCGATCATTTCTTCGCTGAGGTCCGGGAGGCGTATCTTTACGGCCTGCTGCATTACTTCAAGGATGTCTCCAACGAAAAAGCCGCGAAGTTCGAGCCTTTCACCCTGCAGCAGAAGCTTGAAGAATACTTCTCCGATTACCGGCTAAGAGCCTTGCTGATGGCGGACGCTTCTCACTGGGGCTCCCTGCCGCGCCGTACTTCCTTCCTGTTCGACTCCATGCTGCGCCTTTCCTACTTCCTGGGCAACTACTACCCCGTGGGAGGATCGCAGGTTTTTGCCGATGATCTCGGAGACCTGCTCAAGCAGCGCGGCGGAGACGTGATGCTCTACGGCGACGTGAAAAAGGTTCTGATCGAGGACGGGCGCGCCGTTGGAGTAACGGGCGAGACCGTCTCACGTTCGCGCCCGCAGCCGTTCGAATTTCGGGCGCCCGTTGTGATCTCCAACTCGGACGTAATCCATACTTTCACGCAAATGGTCGGAGAGGAGCATTGCGGAAGCGAAGTGATCGATAACGCCCGCAAGCTGCGAGCCACGCACGCCTGTTTCCTGGTGCATGTAGCCTTAAAGGAAATGAACAAACACACGATCGAAGAGGTCGACGGCTATCATTGGTTTTCCTGGAATCCGGATGACATGGAACGCTCGTTCTTCAAGCTGTTCTTCCCGACGCAGTACGAGCCGAAGATGGCCCCTCCGGGCCACGATATCCTGATTGTCCAGAAAATGAGCCCCGTTCCCTACGACGAGGTGACCGACTGGCAGGCGCACAAGATCGAAATCGAGGAGCAGATTTTCACCGAACTTCGGAGGCTGATTCCCGACTTCGATAATCACGTGGTCATGAAACTCAGCGCCACCGCCAATACTTCCTACCGCTATACCATGAATTATCAGGGCGCCATGCTTGGATGGGAGATGGCGCCGGACCAACTGGGCGATTCCAGGCCTTCCAATACCACGCCGATCGAAAACCTGTATCTTGTAGGACACTGGACAAAACCAGGGGGCGGGATCACTCCGGTTATCGTGTCGGCACAGCGGGTCGCAAAGCTGGTTCTTTCAGGACGTCCCGACGTTCAGGAGAATGTCGATCCGCGGGAAATATTGAAACATGAATCCTAATCGATAAAATGAAACGGGGGGTCCAGGCCCGGCGTTAGCGGTGGGTTCTTGGACCTTCGACCCGGGGTTGAGAGGAACCATGAAAAAACCGGAAGAAAAAGATGGAGTTCTGAACAGCGAACAGCAGCGAACCGTTTTGGACGCGGCTCTTTCCGTTATCTCCAAAGGTGGGTTCAGCGCCACGATCGTCGAAAAAGTCGCCGAAAAGTGTGCCATCGCGGCCCCCCGCATCTTCCTGCATTTCGGAGGCACCGAAAAATTGCTGGAAGCTATCCTGGAACGTCAACTCGAGCTCATAGCCGGCTCGGCGGCCGTGCCTGAATTGCGTTTCCCGGGCGAAACCCTGCGTGATGAGCTTACCGGCCTGGGCCGCATCATCATGGAGGTGTTTCGAAATCACCTCGGCGTGCTGCGCGCTATGCTGTCGGAGGCCTTGAGAAGCCAGGAATTTGCCGAGGTATTTTACCGGACATTCATCCTGCGTGGCCGCAAGCTGTTTGTGGAGTTTCTTGAAGAGCGCAAGGTCAGGGGAGAATTGCGTGCCGATCTCGATGTTGACACCGCTGCCGCGGAATACCTGACTTCGTTGATCATGTCTCTGCTGCTGATCGAAGTCTTTGGCGGAAAAGCCGTGGAAAACATCGATGATGAACGGCTTGTCGGCAGCATGACCGACCTTTTCCTGCGTGGCGTTCTTCCGCCAGCCGTCCCCAGGTAAGCCGAACCGCGAAGGCTTTGGAGGACTTCGCCCGTTATTCTTTCCGATCCTCGGGGACTTTGCGAATCACTGACTCCAGCCAGGCCTCTCCGCCTGGCGGCACATGGAGGCGCAGCCGATCTCCTTCCCGAATACTGCCATGGAAAGTTTCGATCCGGGGATGGCACAGGCCGGGTGAGGGCCTCAGGATAACCGCGCTGTAATAGCCCGAGCCGTAAGCATCAATAGCCAGAGCCTGGCCCTCGTCAGCGGGAAATAGAGCCACTTTGACCCCGTTGATTTCCTCGATGCACGGCTCGGCTCCATCGCTGTCCTGCCGGATATCGACAGGGCAGCCGATGACAGCAGCGGTGAACCGGGTGAGCGCCTTCATGGTATAAAGGGAATCAAATCCCTTCAGCAGCATATCCCGGACCTGGTTTTTGGGACCAAACCCCGATCGCTCACTGGCGGAATCGAGAGGCTCTCCTTCGCGGATTTCCGGCCCCGCTTCTCCGGCCTCATGCCTGGATGTTTCCGGACCGGATAAAGGAGTTTCCCGAGTCGTGGACTGCACCTCCGCTAGCCTGTCGTTGGCAGCTCTCACCCTCATGGAAAGTATCTTGGCCACATGCATGGAAATGGACGGAACCCGGTTCATCAACTTGATGAAGCTCGCGCGGGGCAGAACGAGGCAGCGGGTCGCCCCGCTGCAAAGAACCGAAGCGGGCCGCGGCATTTCGTCGATGATGGCCAGTTCGCCGAAATATTGCTCCGGTAACAGCTCAGCGACTTGAGACCTAATCCCATCGCGATCCAATTCAACGATCGCCCTCCCGTCCAGGAGGAAAAATAATCCCAGCCCCGGTTCACCTTGCTTCGCAAGATAGTCACCGTCGGCGAAATGGCGCTCTTCACACAAAAGGGCAATCCGATGGAGGTTCTTTTCATCGAGTGAATTGAAAAAATCTATCTTGCGGAGCAGATCTGAGGCCGAAGGCAAACTGGATTTCCTCGTTTTCCAATCCGGCATAGGCCGGAGGTGGTGGTTGGGCACTGTCCACAGGCGCATGATTCCACTCTGCCGCCTGCTTTTTAAATTTATCCCAATTACCCCTTTCATTCAACGATACCGGTCCTAATAATATCCCTATTCCAGGAACTTATTTGCGGGCGCGCCTGCGATCGAAGGCCGCCTGTCACAGAAAACATCGCACTGCAGCGAGGCACAGACTATGGACCCCAGAGTCGTATGGATAGTGAAACATGTCCTTCCCTGGATGGCATGGCTTGTCAGTCTCTTTATCCCCGGGCGAAAAAACCGTCTGGCATTGCAGGAAGCCAGGAACAAGGCATGGATCATGAGCCTTGTGAGTCAAGTCGAGCGGGAATTGTCCGCGCCTGGTCCGGACAAATCCTTGCAGGAGCTTGTGCAGGACTGTTATGACATGGGGTTGTTCCCCGCCCTCTGGGCCGTTGAAGGCCTGGGAAATTTCCACGCGGAAAGGTCCAGGGAGCGAAGCCTGCCTCTCGAAAAGCTGCTGACAGATCCGTCGCTGGATGATCTACCCCGAAAAAGCATGACAATGCTCCACGCCGGTATCGGGCTCAGCTTCGCGAAGCGTTCGCTGGAAGGATTGAATCCGGATTCCAATCCCCCGGCGCTGCGGGCTGCGCTTGAGAAATTCATCCAGCTATGTGACGGATCTTCAAGGAAAGGATATGCCGGAGCGGCCTACGAATCCCTCGGCCTGGTGGCCCTCATTCTTCATTCCCCCGAAATGGCCCGTGTGATGGATCGCCTCCTGCAGACGATCAAACCTGCGGTCGCGGAATTCATGTGGCGGGGCGCCGGCCGTGCCCTTTACTTCCATCCGAAAAATTTTATCCCGGGTCTGAAATCGCCCTGGAGGGGCATCGCCATGTGCAAAGCGATTGCGCCTCATGCAACCGCCTACTCCAACCTGCGAGCCGGAATCGCATGGGCCACCACCGTCGTCAATATGCGTCATCCTCAAATCATGGAATCCGTGCTGCTCCACCAGGGCGAAAACCATCCGGACCGGGACTATTTCGTGGATGGAGTGATCTCCTCCCTGCTGATGCGCTTTGATACCAGCCCGGACGATCCGAACATCCAGACCTTTGTCCGGCATGAACCCGATGCATCCAATCCTCTACTTGCGAAACTCTGGGAGAGAGACATCCAGGCGCCCTGCCGGGCAGCCTTGGAGAAGATCTACCCGGTTTTGGTGCGCGAAGCCCGGCTGGAAGAGCTTTTCAGATACAAAAAGCCATCAAAATTCCTGGGTGACGAGCGCTGAATCCTACAAAACACGCGCGGTCAACGGAAGGCAAGGCGTTGGAGCCCCCTTTCTATCGACTGCGTTAATCCCGTATAATTGTTCCTCGGTCAACTTTTAAACGGGTGTTGAAGGTGAGCGACAATCAGAGCGGCGACGATATCATCCCATCCGGAGAAGAAGAACTCCGAGAATCGGAAGCATTGGTTCCGGAGGACGGGCTGTCCGATGAATCTGAATTGGCGCTCGAGGTGGAACCGGAAGCTGTCGGGCTGGAGGACGTAATCCCGCGGGAGGAGATCGGGCTCACCAAATACGATCCCCTGCGGCGATATCTGCTCGAAATCAGCCGATTTGCAGTTCTGAGCCGCGATGAAGAGCATCGCCTTGCGGTTTCCTACCGGGACACCGGCGATCACGAAGCCGCATACCGGCTTGTTACCTCCAACCTCCGTCTGGTGGTGAAGATCGCCATGATCTATCACAAGGTCTACCAGAACATTCTCGATTTGATCCAGGAAGGCAATCTGGGGCTGATCCAGGCGGTGAAACGCTTTGACCCGGACCGCGGGACTCGCCTTCCCACCTATGCGGCATGGTGGATCAAGGCTTACCTCCTCAAATTTCTGCTCGACAATTCCAGGCTGGTCAAGGTTGGCACGACCAATACCCGCAGGAAGATCCTGATGAATCTCAACCGGGAAAAGAAGGAACTGGAGGCCAAAGGGATCGTCCCGACGACGCAGTTGCTGGCGGCGAGCATGGGTGTGGAGGAGAAGGACATTCTTGATGTCGAATTGGCCATGAGCGGAAGCGATGTCTCGCTGGACGCGCCGATCGGAAACGGCGACGGGAACCTGCGTTTCGAGGACACACTTCAGGTCATGGAACAAAGCGTCGACGACAAAATCGCCCAGGGAGAATTCCGCTCCATGCTGGAGCAGAAATTCGCCGAGTTTGCCCGGACACTTTCGGAGCGAGAGCAGATCATTCTCAACCGCCGTCTGATCGCCGACCAGCCGGACACACTGCAGGAAATCGCAGACATTTACGGCATTTCGCGTGAAGCGGTACGTGTGGCTGAAAAAAAATTGATCGCCAAAATAAAGAAGTACATGATCGAATCATTCGGCGATATCCGCGAGATCGAATTCAACCTTGGGAGATGAACCATGCGGCATTACGGAGCCCGTGTCACCGACCGGTTCAGCCTTGATAATTTGCCCACTGTAATCCTCGAAAACGAACTCCTCCGTTGCACCATTCTTTCGGGACGCGGGAGCGATCTGATTGAGCTCCTCTACAAACCCATGGATGTGGATTTTCTGTGGCGATCTCCACTCGCCAACCGGAAAATAAGCGATTTCGTTCCCACCTCCCATACCAACCGGCCATTTTTCGACCATTACCTGGGGGGCTGGCAGGAACTGTTTCCACATGCCAGTTCCCCTGTTTATCACTCCGGCTGCGAGCTGGGATTTCACGGTGAAGTGTGGGGCTTGCCCTGGGACCATAAGATCCTGGCCGACTCCCCGGAAAAAGTGAGTGTCAGGTTCTCGGTGCGAACCCGGCGTCTGCCATTCTATCTCGAGCGAATTGTCAGCCTTCATGCTTGTGAGCCAATCCTGCGGTTTCACGAAAAGGTGGTTAACGAGGGGCGCAAGGAGCTGGATTTCATGTGGGGACATCATCCTGCGTTCGGGCCGCCATTTCTGGACGAGGACTGTATCTTGGATGCTCCGGCGGAAAGCATCCAGCTGGAATCAGAGATGCATCCCTGGCCGGTTGACAATCGTGGCTGCGATCACAGCCGCTTGTGCCCGGAAAAATCGCATCGCGAAGTTATGAAATACCTGCACGGCTTGCGTGAAGGCTGGGTTGCGCTGACCCAGCCGCGGGAAAACCTGGGAATCGGATTTGCCTTCGACCCTGCTGTCTTCAGCTACGTCTGGCTCTGGCACGAGTTGGGATACTCGCAAGAATATCCCTGGTTCGGCCGCGCCTATGTTTTAGGAGTGGAGCCTTTCAGCAGCCTGCCCGGGGCGAGGGAAACCGGGGGAAGGCTTTTGAAACTTCAGGCCGGCGCCAGCCTGGAAACGGACTTTTTGACCGTCGTTTACGAAGCTGCGGGTGTCCGCAGCATTTCCCGGTCGGGGGTTGTCACTCCGAAATGACCCTAAGGTGTCAATTCTGCAGCGTGCCGCGAGTAACGCCGATCTGGTTGATTAACTTCAGGTCGCGCCAGAGCCTGTTTCCCTCAATCTCGCGCCGAAGCAGTTGGCGGTACCGCCCGATGGTTTCCGAGACCGTTTCTGGCTTTTCTTCAAGGAACTCGATCCGGAAATGCCGGATCCCGAGATCCGCAAAATGAAGGATAGACTCAGCGCCGGTTTGAGCCAGCGCATTGAACACGGTATTCCTGCAGCCGACATCAGCCTTCACCGGATGTTCCGCGCCGGCGCGATCGCGCAATTTCACCTGGCGGGTGTCACAGGGCCGGCCGCAGTTGGTGTAGTCTGTTCCATCCGACAGGAAGGCGCAAAAGATGCAGTGCTCCATGTGGAACATCGGCATGTGTTGGTGGATGGTCAATTCAAAAAATGAGGGGTTGGAAGTGCGAAGCAATCCCTCGAGCTGGTCGACGTTCAGGTCGTAGGATGCGGTCAGGCGCTTCAGGCCGAACCGCCGCAGAAGAAAATCCGCACTGAAGGCGTTAGCAACATTCAGGGAATAGTCTCCAATGCAGGGCAGATCCTGGAAGTGCTCCAGATTGTCGTAATTTCGCACCAGGATTCCGTCCGCTCCGGCTGCGCGCATGATTTTGTGGATCCAATCCTCGCCCGGCTTGAAAACACGCGGGGGCGCAATCCAAAGGCCCGGCAGATTCGCTTCATCAGCCCGATCCTCATGGGCTTCCGATTTAAATGACCGGAATAGGGCAACCGCCTCACGATATTTCTTGGGATCTTCAAGTTCACAATAAACGGTTCGGACGTTCACCTTCAAGGCCGCTTCCAATTGATCCAGGCTCCGGACGAGAACTATGAGTTCCGCTTCACGGGCCGGCGGCCGATCAAAGCTCACCGGCGGCAACAGCTCGTGGAAGGGCCGGGGATCGTAAAGTTTCCAGCCCGGGGGCCGTGAAACCTGAGTCGAAAGCAGCTCCATTGCTTCCCTGCGCATGCGATTAAGCTCACTCAAAGGCAGGATGCAAGGTCCGGCCAGATTGCAGGTTAGGTCGCCAAGGTAAAAAGGCGTACCGCCCAGGCGTCCAAACTGTTCCCGAAGCTTTTCCGGAGTCAGCGGCTGTTTCTCGGCAACAACCAATGGGATATGGGATTCCACTTTTATGGTGGAGTGACCCTTGAGCCGGACTTCCAGTTTCAAGGGATCGCCCGCCTCGCCACACACTTCCATTGTTACCGGTCTGCGGAAGCGGGGCTGATCGCCGGAGAATGTCTGCCGCAGGTGCCGGTTCAATTCAGGGTCATCGGTCTTCCAGATTTTGTCACCTTCGTGGACGGAATGAAAATCGATATCGCCGCGCCCGAATTCCACGCGGGTCAGGCGAACTTGTGGCCGGAGGCCGTAAACACGGCCTCCCTGCTCATCCTCGTCTGGCCGTCCCGCATCAAAGCAGATCCCGTCGCCCGGCTTGAGCGGAGCCTGCAGGTCGACAAGAACGGCGTCATCCAAAACTTTTCGGACTTCTCCGAGGAAAACGCCTCGTTTCTTCCCGAAACGCCCATGGACGAGCTCCTGATTATTGGTTCCCCCCAGCCAGCCGGTGTAAAGACCGCGGGAAAAGGCCATCTCCATTTGATAAAGGGTTTCCTTCCCAGCTGTCGCATTTTCCATCGGGACTGAAGATGCGGCTTGCTGTGCGCTTCGCAAGGAAGGAGCAAAGGGCATTCGGCAGCCGGATTCAGCAGCGAGCTGATCCAATGCCCGGCGGTAAATTCCGGTGATATTGGCGACATATTCAGGAGACTTCAGCCGGCCCTCGATTTTCAAAGAAGCGGCGCCGGCTCTCGCCAGATCGGGCAATAGATCCAAGGCTGCGAGATCACGGGGACTCAGCAAATAGCGGCGGTCCCCCAACGGGACCGATTCACCATCCGCAACAAGGTCGTAGGGCATGCGGCAGGCCTGGGCACAGACTCCCCGGTTCGCGGAGCGCCCGCCCAGCGATTCGCTCGTAAGGCATTGCCCCGAATAAGCGACGCAAAGTGCCCCATGGACGAATATTTCCAGCGGCAGGCAGGAATCGGATTCCGGAAAAGAGTCGCGGATCCGTTCAATATCCCGCACCGAGCATTCCCGGGCCAGAACAACGAGGCTGCATCCCAATTCCTTGGCTAAACGCACCCCGGCTGCGCTTGTGATGGTCATCTGCGTGGATGCATGAATCGGAAAATCAGGCGAAATACAACGGATCAGGCGGCACACGCCTATGTCCTGCACAATGGCAGCGTCTGCGCCTGATTCAATCATGGCCCTCAGCCACGTCCCGGCGTCCTCGATTTCATCCGCAAAAATCAGGGTGTTGAATGTCACGTACCCGCGCAGGCCGCGCAAATGCAGGAAAGCCATCAGTTCGGGCAATTCGGCCAGGGTAAAGTTTGCCGCGCGCATGCGGGCGTTGTGGCGATCCAGGCCGAAATAGATGGCGTCGGCGCCGTTTTCCACCGCTGCCCGGACGCAATCCCAATCGCCTGCAGGGGCGATCAATTCCGGGATTTGGCATTGCTGCGGGCTATTCATCGAACAGATGTTATCAGAATAAGCCTGAGGCGGGAACCTGGCTCTCTTTGACAGCCTCACCGGCGCATGGCACTCCGGACGTGGTAGATTATCCTGATGATACGCGTCTGCGGCGATGTTCCACATCGGGTGTCGATCATTCTCCTGTTGGCATTCTCAGTTTCGTGGCGGTCGACAGCTCAGGAAAAAGGCGGATCACCTCAGTTCAACGTTCGGGTAAATGTGGTTTCGATCGATGCAGAGGTCCTCGATCGGGCCGGCAACCCGGTTTCGGATCTGACCCGTGAGGATTTTGAAATCGAGGAAGACGGCCGCAAAGTCGCCATCACCAATTTTTCACGCCTTCAGGACAGGCCGGTGAGCCTGGGAATTGTGCTGGATACAAGCGCCATAACGCTTGTCAAAATTAATACAGCCAAACAATTCATCTTTCAGGTCATTCACCTCCTGGGACGCGAAGATGAAATATGCCTGTTCACTTTCGATGCCAGAGACGCATACCTGGAGCAGGGATTCACCAGTGACCGGGCCCCGGTTATTGACGCCCTTGAGAACATTTCGGTGCCATCTAAAGCCAAAGGCGGAGGTTTGAGGGAGATGTTCAGGCCGACGCCGCTTACGGGTCTGGCCATCGACATGACGCTGGAAAAACTGCTAAAAAACACCTATGGCAGAAAAGCCCTGTTGTTGATTTCCAACCGGTTTCGTGGGCTCGGCCCCGGGACCGTGGATCATGTGCAGAATTCAGGTTGTACACTGCTGACTTTGGGATTCGACAACAAAGCCGCAGCCATGGTTTCCCTGGGGGGAGACGAGATCAGCCGGAGGCAAATGATGAAGGAATCGGGCGGAAGGCAGTTCTCAGCCGAAACGGAAGATGTCACCCGTGTCAGCAGGGCGATTGCGTATTCCCTGAAAAACTACTACGCACTCTCTTTTGTCACCGAATCGGACAAAGCGAAGGATAAATCCCGCAGCATCCGGGTAAGGGTTCCGAAGCAGCCCCAGTTGCTCATTAACGCGAGGCGCAGCTACATTCCCGTCGAATGAAATCGGAACGGCGAAGCCCTTGCCGTGCAGGCACGGCAAGGGCTCAGCGGTTCGACGTGCTTTGCGTTTCTTATGCACCCTTATTTGTTCAGGATCTTCGCGACCCGGGGGGCCGAAATCCTCTCGCACGCCGGCAGTTCCCCGACTAGCGGACGCGCATAGGCTTTGAACGCATCGGTAATGGTTGAATTTTCCAAATCGATGAACTCGGCCGGCATCTTTTTGGTGTGCCGGGCTACGGTTTCCAGAGGCGTCAGGAAATAATCGACCGCGTAGTCGCCGATGCGACGGATGGCGACGCTGCCGCTCCCGCCTTCCAATGCGGAGAATTGAACCGCTTTCTCGCCGACCTCACGGGCTTCCTTGGCGTCGGACTCCGATACACAGCCCAGGAAGCTCCTCTGCAGGTATCCGAAGGTATCGCAGCGCACGCGCTTGATTTTGAGGCGGTTTTTCACCAGGTCGCCCAGCGCATCGCCGAGGGCCCCGGTGCCGGAAAGCTGGATATTGCCGTGCGCATCTTTCTCCATGTTCTTCGTGAGGGTGGTGATCACGGGCTCGCCCTGGGCATTGGTGATCCCTTCGGAGACGGCGATGATGCAGCGACCGTATTTCTTGTAGACCCGGTCCACGTCCGCTATGAATTTGTCGACGTCCGTCGCCATCTCCGGAACGTACACCAGGTGAGGGCCGTCGTCCGGGTATTTTTTCGCCAGGATGCTCGTAGCCGTGAGGAATCCGGCGTTGCGTCCCATCACTACCCCGATGTAGACGCCCGGAAGGCTGAGGTTATCCAGATTGACCCCGGCAAAGGCCAGTGCGACGTACCGGCCCGCGGACCCGAATCCGGGGCAGTGGTCCGTCACCAGCAGGTCGTTGTCGATAGTTTTAGGGATGTGAACGACGCGGAGTTCGGAGCCAGCGGCGCGGGCATTCTCGTTCACGATGCGGCAGGTGTCGGCCGAATCGTTTCCGCCGATGTAGTAGAAATAGCGGACATCATGTGCTTTCAATACATCGAAGATCTTGCGGCAATACTCCGCATCCGGCTTGTCACGAGTGGACAGCAATCCTGAGGAGGGGGTCTGGGCAACCAGGTCCAGATTGTTGCTTGACGCCAGCGTCAGGTCCAGGAAATTCTCCTCGACTATGCCGCGCACGCCATGCTGCGCCCCGTAAATCCGGTCGATGCAGGAGTATCTCCTGGCCTGTAAAACCGCTCCAACAAGGCTCTGGTTGATGACGGCGGTGGGCCCACCGCCCTGCGCTATTACGGCTTTTCCACTCAAATTCGCCACGGCATTACTCCTTGCTTTTAGGAATTGAACAACTATTTCTTACCTTCGGAAGCTGGTTAGTATTAACCATTCAATGCCGGTCAATCAAGTCCGGATGAGATTTATGAAAAAGCGAGGATAGGTGTCGAATTTTCTCGCGGCTCACTCCAGATTCCCGGAGGACTTGCCGGAAAATCAGCACCTATCCCCGCTTTGTCATCAGCAGCAGCGGCTTGGGCGAGAGTATTTCTCCTGCATCCGTGCAAGATAGAATTCCTTCGCCGAAGGCAGAGGCCTTTCGGGATGCCGGCGGCGCACATGATCGCAATATCGGGCGTAATCGGCTTCGCCTGTCATTTCCCGGAGTCTGAGCCAAAGTCTGTTGAGTGCGCGCATTTTTTCTCCCACCGCACCGGCGATTGTTTCAAGGTTACTCTGCCGGCAGCGCCGCTACGACATATTCCGCTTCGTGAAGCACTGCCTTTTTACGCCGACACAGGATGGCCATCCATTCCCGGGCCGAGTCGACAAGGATGACAAGGACCAGGACAGCGAAAAGTCCTGTGACAGCTGCATCCAGGCGGTTGTTGAAAATAAGTCGTTGTGTGGCTGCCAGCTTTTCGGCCGGAACTTTTCCCGCCTCAATGGCGCTGCTCAAACGGCCGGCTTCTGCCAGGAAGCCGATTCTCGGATTGGGATGGAACATTTTCTGATAGCTGGCGGTCTGGGTCGCCAGTACAAGCCAGAGCATCGGAAGAAGGGTCACCCATGCGTACCTGGCCTTGTTCATCTTGATTAAGATCGTGGTGGCAACACACAACGCAACCGCGGCTAGCAATTGATTGGCGATGCCGAACAGGGGCCACAGGCTGTTGATGCCGCCGAGAGGGTCCATGACCCCCTGGTAGAGGAAATAACCCCACCCGGCGACTATCAAAAACCCAGTGAGAAAAACTCCCGGGTACCAACTGGTGCGGCCCAGGGGCTTCCAGATGTGCCCGAGCAGGTCCTGGAGCATGAATCGGCCCACGCGGCTCCCCGCATCGAGCACGGTCAGGATGAAGAGCGCCTCGAACATGATGGCGAAGTGGTACCAGATGGCCATCAGCTTTTGACCGCCGAGGGTTCCTGAAAATATGTGCGCGATTCCGACCGCCAGGGATGGCGCCCCTCCGGTGCGTGCGAACATGCTGCTCTCCCCGACGGTCGAAGCCAGCTGCTGCATGTCTGCCGCCGTCACCGGATAGCCCCAGGAAGAAATCATTGCCGTGGCCGCGGCGGGATCGGAACCGACGATTCCCGCCGGGCTGTTGATGGCAAAATAAATGCCGGGCTGGAGGACGCAAGCCGCGATCATGGCCATGACACCGACAAAGGATTCCATCAGCATCGATCCATAGCCGATCAGCCGGGCTTGGCTCTCACGCATGATTAACTTCGGAGTCGTGCCTGAAGATATGAGCGAGTGGAAGCCCGATACCGCGCTGCAGGCAATCGTAATGAATGCGAAGGGAAAGATCTTGCCCGCAAAAACCGGACCGCTCCCGTCGATGAAACGGGAGATGGCCGGCATCGCCATGGTGGGGCGGACGGCGAGGATGCCAAGCGCCAGCAGGAAAATGACCCCGAGCTTGACGAAGGTGCTGAGGTAATCGCGAGGAGCAAGCAGAAGCCACACCGGCAGTACCGAGGCGGCAAAGCCGTACGCGATGATCATGAGAGCCAGAGCCCTGGCGTCATAGGTGAACATCGACGCCCAGGTCGGACTCGTCGCTATATACTGCCCTCCGATGACGGCAGCCATGACGAGGGCGAATCCCATCAGCGATGTTTCCAGCACTTTTCCCGGGCGAAGGAACCGGAGATAGATACCCATCAGCATGGCTATGGGAATCGTCATGGCCAGGGTAAAAGTCCCCCAGGGGCTGGATTTGAGCGCATTGGTGACAACCAGCGCGATGACCGCCAGCAAAATGACCAGTATGGAGATGATTGCGAACAAAGCGGTGAATCCTGCGACCGGCCCCACTTCTTCTTTGGCAATCTGCCCCAGAGATTTTCCATTACGTCGGATGGAGGCAAAAAGAATGACGAAGTCCTGGACGCAACCGCCGAGCACGGCGCCGATTATGATCCAGAGAGTTCCCGGCAAATAGCCGAGCTGCGCGGCGAGAGTCGGCCCTACAAGCGGTCCGGGCCCGGCAATGGCGGCAAAGTGATGTCCGAGCACGACCCATTTATTGGTGGGCACAAAATCACGCCCGTCGTCCAGACGTTCGGCAGGCGTAGCCCGGCGATCGTCCAGCTCCATCACTCTCAGGGCGATAAAACGGCTGTAAAATCGATACCCCACAAGGTACACGCAAACGGCTGCCACGATCAGCCACATGGCATTGATCGGTTCGTTGCGATACAGGGCTATGGCGCCAAGGGCGCCGGCTCCCGCAAGGCTGATCCCGCCCCACAGAAGTGCGCCCCCGGCCCGGCGCCAGCTGCCTGAAACATTCATGGCCTTATCCTCCCAGGTTGCCGTCGGTCCTTGATAGCGGAAAACATCGATCGGTCACTCTAATGCGAGGGTTGCGCAGGTGTCAAAAGAAATGGTCGCCGGGGAGGCGCAGACCATAAAACATAGTTGACCCGCATTCCCCTCTCAGCCAAAATGGGCGCGTTGTTGGCGATTCAGGCGAATGGTGCCCCGCGAAGGCCGTGACGGCACTGCCGGTAAGGCCACCCAGAACAACCCTTTGAGATAATTCCTATGCCAAGAGAAAATACGGCGCCCCCTCTGATATCCGGACGGAAAGCCAGAAGCATCCCGGTGTTTCAATCTTCCGTCGGGCAAAAGCTGTTTGTTGGAGTGACCGGACTGTTCCTTTGCTCCTTCCTGCTTGTGCATCTTTCGGGAAACACGCTTTTGTTCCGAAACGACCATGGCAAAGCCTTCGACACCTACTCGGAATTCATGTCCACGAACCCGGCGATTCGCACGATGGAAATTGTGCTCGCCGCCGGTTTCCTCATCCACATGATTTTCGCAGTCAAGCTCTGGATCACGAACCGGATGGCGCGTCCCAACCGCTATAAAATGAACCGGCCAGCTGAAAACAGCGCGCTGGAATCGCGTTTGACCTTTGTGACGGGGAGCATAGTATTCATTTTCCTGGTGGTTCACCTGAGATCGTTTCTGGTGCCGGTCCGTTTTGCCGGCGGCCTTAAACCATCGATGTATGACCTCGTCGTCGCGGCATTCAGCAGCCCGGTGTATGACGGTTTTTACCTGATCGCATTGGCCCTTCTGGCATACCACCTGCGCCATGGTTTCCAGGCTGCCTTTCAAACCTTCGGCGTGCGGCCGAAGCTGCGGAAGTGGATTGACCTGGTGGCCATTCTCTTCTGGTTGATTGTTCCGATAGGCTTCGCGACTATGCCGCTTTATTTCCTGTTCAAGGGGGGCAAATAGCCATGACTCTGAATTCAAAGGTTCCTGACGGTCCCCTGGAGAAAAAGTGGGATAACCACCGTTTTAACGTGAAGTTGGTAAACCCGGCAAATAAGCGCAAGTATCATATCCTTGTGGTCGGCACTGGTCTGGCCGGGGCATCCGCCGCTGCTTCACTTGCCGAACTGGGTTACCGGGTCACTGCCCTCAGCTACCATGAATCCCCTCGGCGTGCCCACAGCATCGCGGCCCAGGGCGGAATCAACGCTCCGAAAAATTACGCCAATGACGGCGACAGCATCTACCGCCTGTTCTACGATACGGTCAAGGGGGGCGACTATCGCGCCCGGGAAGCCAACGTATACAGACTCGCACAGGTCAGCGGAAGCATCATCGATCAGTGCGTGGCCCAGGGCGTGCCGTTCGCGCGCGACTATGCGGGATACCTGGACAACCGCTCCTTCGGCGGCGCCCAGGTCTCTCGAACCTTTTACGCCCGAGGCCAGACCGGCCAGCAGCTGCTGCTCGGGGCTTACTCCGCCCTTTCGCGCCAAATCAGCGAAGGGGCCATCAAATTTTACGATCGCCGTGAAATGCTCGACCTGGTCGTTATTGACGGGCAGGCGCGCGGCATCGTAGCCCGCGACCTGGTAACCGGCGAGATTGAATCGTTTGCCGCCGATGCCGTAATCCTGGCCACCGGGGGCTACGGCAACGTCTTCTTCCTTTCGACCAATGCCAAGATGTGCAACGGGACCGCCATCTGGCGGGCCCACAAGCGGGGGGCTCTTTTCGGCAACCCGTGTTTCACGCAGATTCATCCCACGTGCATTCCGGTCGCCAGCGGCCACCAGTCGAAACTGACCCTGATGAGCGAAAGCCTGCGCAATGACGGCAGGATCTGGGTTCCGAAGCAAAAGGGCGACAAGAGGAATCCCAACGACATCCCGGAGAGCGAGCGCGATTACTACCTCGAACGCCTTTATCCTTCATTCGGCAACCTGGTGCCGCGTGACGTCGCCTCACGCCGGGCAAAAGAAATGTGCGACAAAGGCTTCGGCGTCGGATCGACCGGCCTGGCGGTCTACCTCGATTTCGTCGACGCCATCAAAAGGAACGGCCGGGGCTGGGTCGACGAAAAGTACGGCAACCTATTCGACATGTACCAGCAGATTACGGGCGAGAACGCCTACGAACAGCCCATGCGGATCTACCCGGCGGTTCATTACACCATGGGAGGCCTGTGGGTCGACTACAACCTGATGAGCACAGTCCCGGGTCTTTACGTGCTCGGGGAAGCCAATTTCTCCGACCACGGGGCCAACCGGCTTGGCGCCAGCGCCCTGATGCAGGGTTTGGCCGACGGCTATTTCATCATCCCCTACACCATCGGCGATTACCTGGCCGGCACCAAATTCAAGGCCGTCGATACCAGCCACAGTGCATTCAAGGACGCGGAAAAGGGAATCGTGGATATCACAGGCAGGCTGATGGCCGCCAAAGGGAAGCGACCCGTGGACGAGATCCACAAGGAACTGGGCAAGATCATGTGGGAATACTGCGGAATGGGCAGAAACGCCAACGGCCTCAAGAAGGCGCTGACGCTGATCCCATCGCTCCGCGAGGAATTCTGGCGCAACGTGATCATTCCGGGAACCGACCGCGATTTCAACCAGGAAATTGAGAAAGCCCACCGGCTGGCTGATTTCCTGGAGCTCTCCGAACTCATGGTGCTGGATGCGCTGCATCGCGAGGAATCGTGCGGCGGACATTTCCGGGAGGAATACCAGACGGAAGAGAATGAGGCCAAGCGCAACGACGCGGATTTTTCCTATGTCGCGGCCTGGGAATTCAAAGGGGTTGGCGAACCGGCGGCCCTCCACAAGGAACCGCTGACCTTCGAATACTGCAAACCTTCGCAGAGAAGCTACAAGTAAGGAGCCCGGCAATATGAATCTGACTTTGAAAATTTGGCGGCAGAAGAACCGGCAGAGCCAGGGCGAACTGGTTACGTACCCTCTTTCAGGTGTAAGCCCGGACATGTCTTTCCTCGAAATGCTGGACCTCCTGAACCTGCAGCTGGCCGAAAAAGGTGAGGATACTGTGGCTTTCGATCATGATTGCCGCGAAGGGATTTGCGGTTCCTGCAGCCTCTATATCAACGGGCGGGCGCACGGCCCGCTGCGGGGGGTTTGCACCTGCCAGCTGCACATGCGTAGCTTCAAGGACGGCGATACCATCGTGATCGAGCCATGGCGTGCGGGTCCGTTTCCTGTGATCAAAGACCTGGTCGTCGACCGGTCGGCCTTTGAACGCATCATGCAGGCCGGCGGGTACATCTCAACAAAGACCGGCGGAACCTGCGACGGCAATACGGTTCTCATCCCCAAGCCGGTCGCCGACGAAGCGTTTGAAGCCGCCGCCTGCATCGGCTGCGGCGCCTGTGTGGCAGCCTGCAAAAACGCCTCGGCCATGCTCTTCGTGAGCGCCAAGGTGTCGCAGCTCGCCCTGCTGCCGCAAGGGCACCCCGAGAGGACCGACCGCGTTCTGCGTATGGTTGCGCAAATGGATGCCGAAGGCTTTGGATCCTGCACCAACACATACGCCTGCGAGGCGGAGTGTCCAAAGCAGATTTCCGTTTCGCATATCGCCCGGCTCAACCGTGAATTGATGCGGGCAAAAATGATCTCCTAGCGCCGCAGTGAAAACGGCGGGCCGCAGCGGAACCGCCCGGCCGCCTGACGGCATCGGTCCGGGCGTCAGCCCGGACAACATTCTCCGCCGGGCAGCTCATTCAATAGGGTGAGCGATTACGAATGCATCCAATTGTTTTGGATTCGTCCTCCCAAGCTGCGCGCCCGGGCCTGAAGCCCGGACCCACATGGAGGAACAGATCGCATGATCAGCCAGGATATCGTCATTCATGAAGTGGGGCTGCGGGACGGTCTCCAGGTCGAAATGGAAACAGTCCCAACCGACCAGAAAGATCGCCTGGGCGGAGAAACTCCTCTCCTCCGGCGTCGATATCGTCCAGCTGGGATCTTTCGTTCACCCCGAGAAGGTTCCCCAGATGGCGGATACCGACAGGCTATTTTCTTATTTTACCCTCGGTGGGAAAAAACCGGCTTCCGTGGTTCTATCCGGTCTTGTATTGAACGAAAAAGGTTTGGAGCGCGGGATGGCGTGCGGCGTGGAAATGTTCTGCATGGGCGCGTCCGCCAGCAATACCCACAGCCGCAAAAACACAGGGATGGAGACGGAGGAAGCGGTTCGTCGCATCATCGCGGCTGCCCGCAAAGCCGTCGAGGCCGGCAAAGCGGTTCAGGTTTCGGTTCAGTCCGCTTTCGGCTGCGGGTACGAAGGGCCCATTTCGGAGGAGAAGGTTCTGGAGATTGTGAAGCGATTCCTGGACGCCGATCTGCGCACCATTAGCCTGGCGGACACAGCTGGCCACGCTCATCCCGATCAGGTCGAAAGGCTGTTCAGCACCCTGCGGGAAATGGATCCATCGGCTCAATATGCCTGCCATTTCCATGATACCTACGGCCTTGCCATGGCCAACGCCTGCGCCGCCTTGAAGAACGGCGTCCGCTATTTCGAGGCTGCATTCGCGGGAATGGGGGGATGTCCCTTCACCGCCCTGGCCGCGGGGAACCTTTGTACGGAAGACCTGGTCCATCTTCTGCAGCGGATGAATCAAAGGTGCGATATTCATGTGGATAGGATTATCAGCCTGGCTCAGGATGCTGAGCGCTTCTTCAACCGGCCTCTTCCAGGAGTCATCCACCGGACCGGACCGATTTCTAAAGCTCCGCAGGCCTGATCGGGCTTTGGCCCCATTCGACATGGTTCCATCCGAGGAGATTAGCCCTATGAAGTTAATGTCCGGGATTCGTGTGCTGGATATGACCAATGTGCTGGCCGGTCCATTCGCCACCGTCCACCTGGCTTTGCTGGGCGCTGAGGTCATTAAGATAGAAAACCCTAACGGCGGCGATCTGGCGCGCAAGCTGGGGTGCGTGCCGGAGCTCAACAAAAAGCTGATGGGAACCAGTTACCTGGCTCAGAATGCCAATAAGAAATCGCTGACACTGAATCTTAAAATCGAAAAAGCCCAGGAGATTTTCAGCCGGCTGGTTCGCGCGGCTGACGTTTTGGTGGAAAATTTCCGCCCGGGAGTCATGGAGCGCCTGGGTTTCTCGTACGCGAAGCTCTCGGAGATGAATCCCAGGCTTGTCTATTGCGCGATCTCGGGATTCGGGCAAACGGGTCCCGATGCTTTCAAACCGGCATACGACCAGATCATCCAGGGATTGAGCGGCGTCATGGCTGTCAATGGAGATGAGCGTCTCAACCCGCTCCGGTGCGGCTTTCCGGTCTGCGACACGGTCGGGGGCTTGAATGCGGCATTCGCCATCATGGCGGCCCTATACCACCGGGAGCGGACCGGCCAGGGCCAGTTCATCGACGTCGCCCTGCTCGACTCGATCATGCCTTTGATGGGATGGGTCGCCGCAAACCTGCTCATCGGCGGCCAGCAGCCGCAGCTGATGGGCAACGATAATTTTACGGCAGCCCCTTCCGGAACTTTTGTGACCGGTGACGGTTATATCAACATCGCCGCCAACCAGCAGGACCAGTGGGAGGCGGTAACAGAGATTTTGGGGCTCCCTGAATTGAAGTCCGACCCGCGATTCCAGGAAAGGGACACCCGCAAGAAAAACCGCAAACTGCTCACCCCAATCCTGGAGGAGAAGCTGAAAGGCAATTCAACAGCCTATTGGGTGGAAGCACTGAATGCCCGAGGCGTGCCTTCCGGCGAGATCCTTTCACTGGAGGCTGCGTTGAATGCTCCGCAGACCGGCCACAGGAACAGTCTTCAGACGGTACATGATGATGAGCTGGGAGATCTGCGGCTTTTTAACCTGACCGCCAAATTCGACAAAACGCCCGGGGAATTGAGCTCACCTCCGCCGAAGCTGTCGCAGCATACGCAGCAAATTCTGAGCGGCCTGGGATACACGGAAGAAGAAATAGCGGGATTCAAAGCGATCCGGCGCGATTTAAAAACGAACCACAAAGACCACTAAGACTGCAAAGTATTATAAATAAAATTCTTAGAGCTTTAGCGGTCTTTGTGGTTCAGGCAGATTAATCGGTCTTTTTCAATGGGTTCGAATAGACTTCCACATAGACCGTGCCAAGAGCCCCTCCAGGTACGATACCCAAATAGCCCCAGGCTGGATTTGTCGCGACTGCGCGATATCTATAGGTTGTGCCAATGCGCCAAGAGGCATATTTGCCTGTTCCACTCGTGACTTTATACGTACCAGTGAGTGGTCCCCCGCTCCCAAAAAACGTTTCTGATGAGGGCGGAGGATTGAAGAAGCCGGTCCCTTCGTTGAGGAAAAAAATCTGATCACCATCAATATCAGTGATCGTTACATGGTTGGTGAAAGCGAGATTTGGCTGACCCGCTGAGACTTGCGGAAACGCAAACGCAAATACAACCGAAGTCGTGCCTGAAATCTTTCCGGTCGCGGTTCCTACTTGATACCCTTTGAGGGTTTCCAGACTGAACTCTTTTACCTGATCCTGCTGGGTGAAGAGAATGTTGTTCCTTGAGTTATCCGAGTTGCCCTGTGCCAAAACAGTGCCGGCACTCAGTGAAACCGCCAAGAATGCCAAGAAAGCTGCCCCTGTCAGGCTTTTCAATAAGCTTCTGCGTACTCTTGTATCTTGCATACCGTCTCCTTTTGCGAGCTGTTTTCCACCCTTTCCCCACCCGATGGGGAACGCCATGCATCTCAGGCTTTGGAGGATTTTAAGGCATTTTGACCTGCGACACCAGCGGCAAAATGGCTCATGAACTCAGCGAACGCCGATGGCCCGCCGCTATTCCGAAGGGTTTTGAAATGGCCAGTGACCCTGCTTCCAGGACGCTGCGAGATAAACCACCACTCCCGCAGCGATGGTGAGAATGCCGAAAAGGATGTAATTCAGGCCGAGCGTCAGGAAAATATAGATATATCCCGTCAGAGACAATATCGCCGGTAGCGGATATCCCCACATGCTGAAGGGCCGCACCTGGCCGGAGTTTTTCCGGCGCAGGACGATTACGCCAATCGTTCGGGCCAGAAACTGAATGAGTATCCGCGCCGCCATCAGGGCCAGAATTACCTGCTCCAGGCTGAAGAAGCTGGCGCAAACTGCCGCGCTTCCCACCAGAATCAACGACCGGTGCGGGAAAGCCTTTTCCGGGTGGAGTTCGCCGAGCCAGCGGAAGAAGACACCGTCCTGGGCGGCGGCATAGGGGACACGGGAATATCCCAACAGAAGCGCGAAAATCGAGGCGAATGCCGTAACAATGATCAGTAGCGCCAGAAGCTGTCCCGCCCATGCGCCATAGGTGCGCTCCATGAACAGGGAGCCGATTGATTGCGAAGTCATCGCCTCCCGCCAAGGGATGACGCCGATGAATCCGATCGACATCGCTATCTCGATGGCCGCCACCGCCAGCACGGAGTAAACCACGGCGCGCGGGATCGTTCGCCCCGGGTCCTTGACTTCGCCTCCCAGGTAGCAGATCTGGTCGTAGCCAAGGAAAAGGTACAGAACGGTTGCAGATCCCTTGCCGAGCCCCTTCAAATACTCAAAATTGAAATTGAAGGCATTCGGGGGAAAATCCCAGGCGAGCGAGGGCTTGAAATAAATGATCCCGGTTAGGACCACCAACAGGGTGGTAGCGATCATGATCACCCATAGTCCCATCATGATCCGCGCGATGTCGGCGATTTTCCGGTAGAGGGCAAATATAACGAAAATCCCTATCCCGGCTGCCAGAAATTTCATTTGAAGGTCGGTGAGCTGCGGCAAGAATACCTTGACGTACTGAACCAACCCGATGTTCCCGCTGGCGATCTCGAGCGGTCCGGAAAACAGCAGCTGCCAGACGAAAAGAAAGGCCATGCAGCGCCCGGCTTTCCGTGGATCGAAGGCGTCGCGCAGGAAAACATAGCTCCCGCCCGCGGCGGGAAGAGCCGCTCCCAGTTCGGAGACGACCAGGCCGTCGGCCAAGGCGATCAAAGCGCCTACAAGCCAGGCAATGTAGGACTGCGGGCCCCCCAATGCGCCCAAAAGGATCGGGATGGTAATAAATGGACCGATCCCGACCATGTTGGACATGTTGACGGTTGTGGCATTGAGGATTCCAAGCTTGCGATCGAGAGCAGGAGCGGGTGGCTGGGGCATGGGAATCGGGGGTGGAGGGCGGGAACTTCCCCGCCCTCTCTGTCGGATGGTGGAATTAGAGTTTCATGATGTCGACCAGCTGCTTCACGGCCCCGGCGGATTTTTCCAGCTCCGCCTTTTCTTCGGCCGTCAGCTTGATCTCGACGATCTGTTCGATCCCTTTCGATCCGAGCTTTACCGGAACCCCCATATAGAGCCCCTTGATCCCGTACTCACCATCGAGGTAAGCGGCGCAGGGGACGATCTTCTTTTTGTCCTTCAGCACCGATTCAACCATCTCAGCCGTGGCTGCCGAGGGGGCGTAGTAAGCGCTGCCTGTCTTCAGGTAATTTACGATCTCGATGCCGCCATTGCGGGTGCGTTTTACCAGACGATCGACCTGCTCCTGAGTCATCAGCTCGGTGATCGGGATTCCCGACACCGTCGAAAACCGGGGAAGGGGAACCATGGTGTCGCCGTGGCCGCCGAGAACGAAGGCATTGATGCATTCCACCGAAACATTCAATTCCATGGCGATGAAGGAACGGAACCGAGCCGTGTCAAGGATGCCGGCCATGCCGAAGACCCGCTCCTTGGGAAATCCGCTGTTATGCAAAGCCACGTGGCACATGGCATCGAGCGGATTGCTCACCACCATGATGATGCAATGGGGCGAGTGCGCGACCGCACTCTTGGTGCAGTCGCCGACGATCTTCATATTGATGTTCAGTAAATCGTCGCGGCTCATGCCCGGTTTGCGCGCCACCCCCGCGGTGATGACCACGATATCGGAATTCGCCGTATCCTTGTAGTCGTTCGTGCCTATTACGCAGCAGTCGGCCCCGCCGATTGGCGTCGACTCGAACATATCCAGCGCCTTGCCCTGAGGAACTCCTTCGAGGATATCGATAAGGACCACATCGCCCAGCTCCTGGTCAACGAGTCGCTGAGCCAGTGTAGCTCCGACATTTCCCGCACCCACTACCGTGATTTTTTTTCGCATGACAAATACTCTCCGATCCTTTGGTTTATATTGCTTATGCTGTCGATTATTGCCAAGGCAATAAGGGAATCTCTATCGATGGCGCTATTCGGCGCCTCTCCATCCTGCAACCAAAATCTTTGACCGCCCGGTGTAGGCACTAAAACTCAAGCCCGGCCGGTAGAAAGGATTCTCATGAAAGCCGGATGGACCCTTATAGCACCAGCCCTTTGCATGGTCAAGCAGCCCGTGGCTTTCAGAATAGCAAAGCAAAGGCGCAGAGAGCGCAGAAGGCCGCGGAAATTCGTCAGGGTCAAAATGCAGGATGGTGCCCCTGAAAACGAAAAGCGGGTGGTACGGCTTCGATGCCGTACCACCCGCAAAGTCAAATCCAGGAGGGACGCGATTAAGCGATTTTCTTCAGCGCAGCTGCAGGTTTGGCGTTTTTCAGCTTGTCAAGCACTTCAAAGGGGAAATTGATTTTCAGTTGGACCTGGAACTGACTTTGCCCGATGGTAATACCCTGAAGAAGTTGCATGAGTTCAGGATTCTGGTCACCCGCAAGCTGGCCCAGTGCCCTTAATCCCTGAGCCACATCAGCCAACTGTTTTGCCGCAGCTTCGGTACTGGCAGTTATGGTGATCTGCCCCTGAACCGCAGTGTCGAGATTCAAGGTGCCGAATACATTTTTGATGGCTGCGAGGTTGCCGCCAAGCGGGGTATTGGCCGGAGCCTTGGCGATTACATTGGCCGGGTCTCCCGCGAACCAGAACATGTCACCGGACCCCACGTTGCTGAGGAGCGGCCCCAGGGTGGCGTTCGACATGACATTGGGCCCCTTGTTCTTTTTGGTGTCCAGCATCTTCTTGAGTGATTCAAGGTCGCCCAGGGCCAGTTCCTTTTCTCCCAAAAACGCGATTCCCTTCTCAAGCTTGCTGCCGTCCTTTTCCGGGATCATGAGCACGGTCACATCCGATTCCGTAAAGGGGATGGGGGTCACTTTCGTGCTGATAAAAGCGGTAATGGCCGCCGAGTTGAAGGTTCCTCGGGCCCCAGCAATTATAATTCCCTTGCCATTCTTTTCAGCTCCCGCCTGACCGGCGGCGACTATATAGTCAATGTCCTTACGGGGATCCAAGCCGGTTTTGGAGGTAAATTCGGCCAGGTCGGTGGCGAATTCCTGCTGGTGCTGCTGTTCCCAGTTTTGGTAGATGGCAGAGCCGATAAATTTTTGCACATTCATTCCGAACACCGCCTGCACATCCTGCGGGATGTAGGCCACCGCTTCGGGGAGGTTGGCGACTTGCGCCTTTACCGCTACCGTTGAATAGATTGCCAAGCCGCCGATGACCCCGGCGACCAGAAAGAGAATAATGGTAGACGTAACCACAAAACCCCGGTGTTTCATATGTTTAGCTCCTCTTCTCGGATTTTTCGCCGCCGGGCCGTTCCACTTTGACCTGATCACTCCGCCCTGCCCCTATGATACGCGTATGCCTGTCAAAAAGTTCACCGCGGATCCATAAAGATTCATTTGCTTTGGTCCCGGCACAGGTTTAGATTTGGCCGCATTGGTTTATCCGCGAAAATCCAGGGATAAATAGCTCGTTTTTTGTGGGACACAAGCGGGGTCCTTGAGACGTATTTACCAGTGATTTGTTTTCTTCGCGCATACGCGGGCCAACAGCGTCCGAACCGTGACCGGCTATTTTTGCAGACCGGATGCTTGACCGCAACATTTCAGGAGACAACCCGATGGGAAAAAGAAGGATCGCAACAACTATAGCCCTGCTGCTCTTGGTCGCAGCCTTTGCGCTGGCGGAAGATAGAGCGGACCTTGCGGCAATTTATAAAATCAAGGACGAGGGATTGAACCGGTCGCAAGTGATGGATATCGAAAGCTATCTTACCGACGTTTACTCCCCAAGGCTGGCGGGATCGCCCGCCTTGCGCACGGCTGCCGAATGGGTGCAGGGAAAGCTCAAAGAATGGGGGCTGGCGAATATCCACACGGAGAGCTACGACTTCGGACGCAGCTGGAACCTGAAGAAATTCCAGGCGCACATGATCGAGCCGGCCTATTCCCCGCTCATCGCTTACCCGAAGGCCTGGGTTCCGGGGACCAATGGAGTAATCAACGGAGAAGCCACCCGTGTCGAAATCAGCTCGGAGGCGGACCTCGACAAATACAAGGGCAAGCTCAAGGGTATGTTTGTCCTGAGCCAACCGCCCAGGGACATCGAGGCGCAGTTCAAACCGCTCGGCACCCGTTTCAGCGACAAGGAGCTCGAGGACCTGGCTAAGGCCCCCGAACCTGGGATGAATCCCTTCGGTCAATTCGCAAGGGCCCGCGGCCAGATGCCCAACCGCCAGTTGCAGCGGAAAATAATGGATATGTACGTGGCGGAGGGGGTGGCTGCGGTCCTCGAGCCGAGCCGTGGGGACGGCGGGACGCTATTTGTGGGCAGCGGCGGAGACCGATCCAAAGATGCGCCGGCCGTTCCGACCCAGGTTGTCGTAGCGGTCGAGCACTACAACCGGATGTGCCGCATCCTCGACAAAAAAATCAAAGTCCGGCTTGAGATGGAAGTGCAGGCCGAATTTATCCCGGGCGATTTGAAAGATTTGAATGTGATCGCCGAGATTCCAGGAACGGATAAAAAAGATGAGATCGTAATGCTGGGGGGCCATTTCGACACCTGGCATGCCGGAACGGGGGCAACGGACAATTCCTCGGGCTGCGCCATAGCCATGGAAGCCATGCGGATTATCCAGGCTTCCGGCCTCAAGCCGCGTCGGACGGTGCGGATCGCGCTGTGGGGTGGCGAAGAATCAGGATTGCTGGGATCGCGAGCCTACGTAAATGAACACTTCGCCGAGCGGCCAGCTCCTCCGGCCAACATCGACCGGGCCAGCGATGAGTATCGAACCTGGATGATGAACAGCATGCGGACGCCGCCAACCATCAAGCCTGAACACGCCAAGCTTTCGGGCTATTGGAATTACGACAACGGTACGGGAAAGATCCGCGGCATCTACCTGCAGGGGAACGAAGAGGTACGCCCCATTTTTGAGGCGTGGCTTGCGCCCTTCAAGGACATGGGTGCGACCACCGTGACCATTCGCAATACCGGGGGAACGGATCATCAGTCGTTCGACGGCGTGGGGTTGCCGGGATTTCAATTCATCCAGGATGAAATCGAGTACACCACCCGCACCCATCATTCGAATATGGATGTCTATGAGCGGGCACAGCGCGGCGACCTGATGCAGTCGGCCGTAATCATGGCATCCATGGTTTACCACACGGCGATGCGCGACCAGCTGCTGCCGCGCAAGCCGATGCCCAAGCCGGGCGCGGGCCGCGGCGGCCCCCGCGGCGAATGAGGGATCAAGCTGCGAAAATTTCGAACCGCAAAGGCCTGCAAGACCACGAAGCCTTTGCGGTTCGATTTGACTTTTTTCCTTCCTGTGAGGCCGGCTAACCCCGCGCCGGATACCATTGAGGCAGGTATGAACGAATTTGAGTGGATGCCCCTGATTTATGAGGCGCGCAAGAGGATTGCACCCTATCTGAAGCCTACTGCGCTCCATTACTATCCCTTGCTTTCGGACCTCGTCGGCGCCAAGGTCTGGGTCAAGCACGAGAACCACCAGCCGATCGGCGCATTCAAGGTCCGTGGCGGCGTCAACCTGCTGGCCTCGCTCTCCGGCGAAGAAAGGCGGCGCGGTGTTATCACCGCTTCCTCGGGTAACCATGGACAGTCCATCGCCTACGCGGCGCACCTGTTCGGGATCCACGCGGTGATTGGAGTGCCGGAAAACTGCAACCCTTCGAAGTTGGCGGCCATGAAATCCTGGGGCGCCGAAATCATCATGCACGGGCGCGATTTCGATGACATCCGCGAAAAGGTGGAGCAGGTCGCGGCCGAGAGAGGGATGCGATACATCCACCCGGCCAACGAACCGCTGCTTGTCGCCGGGGTGGCAACCATCGCGCTGGAAGTCATGGAAGAACTCCCTTCGGCGGATTTTCTATTTTGTGCCGTTGGCGGCGGAAGCAGCTGTTCCGGCGCAGCTTTGGTCGCCCACTATTTAAAACCTTCACTCCGTGTAATAGGCGTCCAGGCGGCGAAAGCCTGTTCGGCCTACGAATCGTGGCGCCAGCACAAGCTGGTCAGCACCGGGAGCTCCGCGACATTCGCCGAGGGGGTACAGACGCGAATCCCCTTCGAGATGACTCAGTCGATCCTCTGGAAATACCTGAAGGAGTTTGTCCTGGTGGAGGAGGAGGAAATGCGCCAGGCCATGATTCATTACCTGGAGAAGGTCCGGACCCTGGCGGAAGGAGCCGGTGCCGCCCCGCTGGCTGCGGCGATCCAATGCCGGGACCAGATACAGGGGAAAAATGTGGTCCTCTACCTCAGCGGCGGCAACGAGTCCCGAGCCACGCTGGTCCGCGCCCTGACCGATCCGAATCCATGGTAGTTCGCTGCAGGTGTCGGATGAGGAAACCATGGATTTCGTCAAATAATGAAGAGCCGTCGACCTCCTTTCTGAAAGGCCTGAAACAAATCATGAAGATGGCAGCCATCTCTGAAACCTGATAGATGGCCATTCCACTCTTTCCTCATTTTCGGGTTTTCTTGACATGCACATGCATGTGCATTAACATGCATCTTATGCGCACAACCATTGAATTGACCGATGATCAGAGATCCGAACTCGTGCGGCTCGCAGCCAAGCGAAGGATGAAGGGATTTTCCGTTATTATCCAGGAGGCCGTGGATGAATACCTGCGCCGGCAGGGAGGCAGGGACCAAGCGATTGCGGCCGCACTGAATCTGCAAGGGTGCCTCGACAACTCCACCGCCGACGGACTTGAAGATCGGATTCGTTTGATAAGGAAAACCTGGCGATGTTCATAGCAGATACGGATGTTCTCATCGATTTCCTTCGAGGGACGGGCCAGGCCGAAAGGATCGCCATCGAAATCGGCACAAGACGCCTCCACACAACCGCAATTACCGCCTTCGAATTGTGGGCCGGTTCGGATACCACGCATCAGCAGACCGCAGTGGAATCCCTTTTGGCAGCGCTCACCATCCTCCCATTGGATGTCTCGTGCGCGCGCCGGGCCGGTGAAATACGCAGGGATCTCGATCGCGCCGGCAGGACCATAGGGATGGCGGATTCCCTGATCGCCGGCATTGCAGTAGAGAAGGATGCCATCCTGATCACACGCAATCGAAAGCACTACGAGCGTGTGCCCGGCCTCAAATTGAGCCATCATTCTTCAAGCCGTTCCACTGGAATCTGACAGCCCCGGACTGCAACTTCCCGGAGGAGGCAAGGCTTGGGCAGGAGCGACGCTGATCTCAATCCGGTCACTTCTTATCGAAATAGCCCCGCATTTCCTCTAATTTGTCCATACCCTCCGATTCGAGGATTCCCTTCCAATTGAACCGCCGGTCGAAGGGTTTGAACGCGATGTCCGGATCAAACAATCGTTTGTCGACCTGCCTGATTTTGTAGGGTGTGTAATCCGGTTTATCGGTGAAGAAATCTCTCGGCATGGAAGCCGCGGCATCGAACTGGTTGAGATAGGGCAGATCGAGCACGGTGAAAATCAGTTTGATAATGGAACCGAAGCTGGCCAGGGTGTGTGAAACATAACCCCTTTTTACATGCGGCCCAATCATCATGAGTATCGACCTGTGGGCATCGACATGATCCTTGCCGCTTTGGGGATCATCTTCGGTGACTATCACCAGCATATCTTTCCAGTAGGGCAAACGGGAAAGGGTCTGGATCACGCGCCCCAAGGCGAGGTCGTTGTCGCCTACGTACGACTCGCGGAACGGGTACCCATCTTCAGGATGCTCTTTGGTGCTGTGATCATTCGGAAGCACCATGGTGATCAGGCTCGGGAACGGCTCCTTGCCGCTCAACCATTTCTCTTTGAGCTCTTCCTCGAACATGTCCACCCGGAACTGGTCCGGGATGGCCATGTTGTAGGTGGCAAACTTGCGTGAGGTGCGATCGAAAAGAGGCTTGGGCAGCGGAAAGCTGACGTTCATGTGAATTCCGGTGTATTTGAAAACCTGTTCTTCGAAAGCCGCCGGCATTTCGGTTCCGAAACCGAAGTTAAAAAAAGTCACACCATGGCGGTGCAGGTGCTCCCAGAGCGCCCCGGCTTCCGTATAATCCTCCGGGAAGATCGCCGCGCTGGAGCCCGCGACATACCGGCGGCCGGGTGCCGAACTGAAAATGCGCTCTTCGATATGGGCCCGGGCATTGATTTCCACCCATTCATTAGGATAGACGCCAACGACCCAGCGGTGACCCGTATTCGACTGATCCGAATCGCAGAAGAAATTGTCTGAAATTGCGAATTGATCGGCGAGCGCCTGGTGGTTTGGCGTGATGTCGATATCCTCAAAGGTAAGGGTTTTATCCTTGTTGCTGATTGTCCTTTTCATCCCGAGATCGGCGTTGGCGGGATCCCCGTTCACGCCCTTGCGCTGACCGAAAATCTGGTCGAACGTACGGTTCTCTTTGACGATGAAAACGATGTGCCGGATCGGGCTCTTGCGCAAGCCTGATGCAGGTGGCACGGGATTTTTCCCATCATCTTCAATGGTCTTGACCAAAAAAGTATTGCGGATCACCTGCTCCGTATAAGCCGCAAGCCGGTTCTCATCCGGGACGGGAACTTCCTGGAAGAGCCCCATCATAATGTCGGCGGGATGCGTTCCGCGAGCCGGGTCGGCGAAACCGGTCCCGCCGTTAGGGCCCGATCCGAGACCTTTCGCGCTGGAAATAAACAGGCGTCCTCCATCCTTGGAAATACGCACCATGGAGCAGAACCACCCGGCCGGGATATAGCCCGCAACCTGACGCTGCTTCAGGTCAATCACGGCAACGGCGTTGAGTGCCGAACAGGCCACATAGAGTCGCGACTCATCCGGGCTGAGGCATAGCCCGAAGGGCAGAATCCCACGCTGTTTTTCCATTTGAGGCAGCTTCAGTTCAATCTGGGCCACCACGGTGTCGTTTTCCGAGTCGATAATGGAAATCGTGTCGTTGGTGGCGTTGGCAACATAGATGTATCTGTCGCCGACCACCAGGGCTCCGGGCGAAGCGCCTCCCACGGTTCTGATCTCGTCCCTTTCGACGCCGACCAGATAGCCGGTCTTGATTTTCCGCACCACTTTGCCCGAAGCCAGTTTGACCTTAAATACCGACATCGCATCGGGATGATTCGGGCTGCCGAGGCCGGGTATGAAGGTGTCACCCACTTTTACGCCTTCCTCGGCTTCTTTAGAGGGGATACCGTAGGCTGGGAAATCCAGTCCCGCGGTGCGGCGGGTCTCCGGCGTGACACCAGGGAGAAGCGGATATTCGAACATCCCGACATTGGAGACCCAGGCGAATCGTTCATCGCGGGAAAGGCGAATCCCAAAAGGATTCCTGCCGACGCGAATCGATTGAAGCACTCGCTTTTTCGCCAGGTCGACCGTGACCATCCGGTAATTGTGCTGGTCGACGGCATAAAGCCTTTTGCCGTCGGAACTGAACACGAAATCGCCGAGAAAGCTATCCCGATATTTGCCGTCATTGATATCAATAGTTCCGCTGAGCTCATTGGCAGCGAGGTCATAGATCTTGATCTGCCCCTGGTTGGCGTTGCCATAATATGCAGTGTTGCCATCAGGCGAAATGGCGCAGCCCATATATCCCCCCTCACCATATTTCTGCTGGTACTTTTTGTCCGGCCTGAAACCGAAGGGAGGAATGCGCCTGGCTTCGAGGTTTTCTCCCAGGCTTACCAGGGTCATGGAGTCGTTTCCAATCAGAAGGGCGCGGGACTCGTCCCGGCTGATCGCCATTCCCCAATTGTAGGACTGCGTTTTGACGAACCTTCCCGCGGGCTCCACTCGCCTCCCGTTCACCAGGATGGCGCCTTTTTCCCCAATATTCGGAACCGAGTCGGCCCCCGGTGGTTCAAGCACGACCAGGTTTTGCCGTTGTTCCGAAGGGCAGCCCCAGAGCCCGGCAAACAAAAGGCAGCTAAGCAGGCGATATCGACTCATCTAAATCTCCAGTTTTCTGGCCATGAGACATTACGAGAATCGCTAGACAGTTACAGGTTTTAGCGCGAACCTGAATACGTAGCAATCAAAATCCAAATCGAACCGCAAAGCACACCAAGACTCCGAAGGATTACGTTTGTTTTTCTTCGCGGGCTTCGCGGTTTAATCCGTCAAGCGTGTCAAGTATCGAGAGAGAGCCCTCCAGGGGAGCCAAGATTGCAGTTGACCTGGATGCCGTCATTCCATAGTCTCTTTGCCAAGCGGATCTTCGCCTGGATTTTTCGGACGCGAAACCGACACAGAGCCCCAAAGGATGCCCGATGGCAAAACTGGTAGTGGGCAGTGCGCCTCCAACCGGAGGTAAATCCGCAGAGATACTCAGTGCCTACCGGCCGTGGCAGGTGAAGATATTCATCGCGACCTGGCTGGCTTACGCGGGCTACTATTTCTGCCGCAAGCCATTCTATGTGGTCAAAGCAGACATGGCCGGCGCGCTGGGATTTTCGACGATCCAACTCGCTCACCTTGGGACGGCTTACCTTGCAGCGTATGCCGTTGGGCAGTTCTCGAGCGCGTTCTTCGGCAGGAAGCTGGGCCCGAAAATGCTTCTTGTCGCCGGCATCGGCATATCTGTGGCCTGCAATTTAATCTTCGGAATGTCCAACGGCTTCTGGACCATTATGCTTTTTCTGGCTGTCAATGGCCTGGCGCAGGGCACCGGATGGCCCGGCTGCATCGGAAGCCTGGCATTCTGGTTTCAGCGGGAGCAACGGGGCAGCGTTCTCGGGGTCTGGGCTACCTGCTACCAGGTGGGATCGCTGGCATCGACGGCATTCGCGGCTTACCTCCTTGGGCGCGCCGGCTGGCGCTGGTCCTATTTCGGGTCGTCGCTCATGCTTCTGGCGATCTGGGCCGTGGTGGTGTTCCTTCATCCGAACCGGCCGGAAAACGTGGGCCTGGCACCACTCGAGGAGGATGGTGAAGAGGGAAAATCCACCGGTACCGCCATGGGTTCCGGCGAGCAGACATCCCCGAAAAGTCATGATGCGGGGCTCGGGTGGAGCAAGGATGTAATCATCAGCGTCGTCACGATGGGGGTGATCTATTTCTCCATCAAGTTCCTGCGCTATGCTTTGTGGAGCTGGGCTCCTTTTTTCCTGAGGCAGAACTTCGGGCTGGCCGGAGATAAGGCGGGCTATCTTTCGACGATCTTCGAGCTTTGCGGTTTCATGGGAGTCATCATTTCAGGTTTCGCCTCAGACAAGCTTTTCCACGGCCGCCGGGCTTTTGTGTCTTTTGCCATGCTGGCCATGATGACCCTGTCGTTTGTCCTGATGGCGACCTTGGGAGCCAAGAGCGTCTTTTTTTTCACCCTCTCGATGGGATTGGCGGGCTTCATGCTGTTCGGCCCTGATTCCCTCTTGTCAGGTGTCGGAGCCATCGACGTCGGATCCAAAAAGGGAGCTCTGGCCGCCGCGGGAATCATCAACGGTATGGGCTCCATCGGCCCGATCTTCCAGGAAGAGATCATCGGCTGGATGTATAAAGTCTCGGGCCGCCAGATCCAGTCCATCCTTGTCATGCTGGTTTTCATGGCCGCTGCCGGCACCGCAGTAACAGCTTTCCTCTGGATGAGAGCGAGGGCCGGTAAAACTAACCTTTGAATTTTGGAATTGAGTCGCCTCTCCCGGGAAATATAGAATATCGCTCGTCTTCCTTATTTTGACCTATTCAAGGAGATAAGATGCCTCAAATCCGGGTTGTATCGTTCGACCTATGGGATACAGTTTTCATGGACGATTCGGACGAGCCGAAACGAAAACACCTGGGCCTGGCTCCCAAACCGATTGAACGGCGCAACCTGGTCCATCAATTCCTATCGCGGCATGCTCCCATTGCCCGCGATTTGGTGGATTGCGCCTACGACACTGCAGATGCCGCCTTCCGGGAAGTATGGCACCATCAGCATCGCACATGGCCCGTCGAAGCCCGGCTCAGCGTTATCCTGGCCGGCTTGAAGCGTGGATTGCCGGCCGGCGAGCTTAAAGAATTGGTAAAGCTCCACGAAGACATGGAGCTTACTGTGCGCCCCGACCTGGTGCCGGGAGTCGCAGAGGCCTTGCGCCAACTGGCGGCAAAATACACCCTGGTAGTCGTATCGGATGCCATTTTCTCGCCGGGCCGGGCTCTGCGCGAACTCCTCGCGGGCTACGGCCTGCTGGATTTCTTCTCGGGCTTCGTTTTTTCCGATGAAGCCGGCTGCTCCAAACCTGATCCCGAGGTATTCCACCGGGCGGCGGCTCTAGGGAAGTGCCGGCTGGAAGAGATTGTTCACATTGGCGACCGGGAACATAACGACGTCGCCGGCCCTCAAGCTCTTGGCGCCCGAGCGGTTCTGATCACCGCCGCCATCGATCGCGGCAGCCAGAACACCCGCGCTGACGCTCTGTGCCGGAGCTATGATCAGCTCCCGGCAATCATTGACTCTCTCGACACGAAAGATTGAAACAAGACCATGCCCTCCCCCTTGCGCTTCCTGATTATTGACGGCTATCCGAAGCTGAGCCGGGACGAATTCGACGGCGTCGGGATGAAACACGCCTGGCTGCTCTACGCGGAAATGCTGAAAAAATACCTGCCCAATGCCGAATACAGCGTCTGGTTTCCCAGCGACCATGCGGCGCCGCCGGATGGTTTGGGGCCCTCGCACTACCAGGGTATACTCTGGACCGGCTGCAATTTGACGATATACCACCACAACGATATCCGCGTGACCCGCCAAATCGAATATGCCAAACAGGCCTACGAGGACGGAACGCCAGGTTTCGGCACATGCTGGGGACTGCAAATGGCGGCAGCCGCTGCCGGCGGCGAAGTCAAAGCCAACCCGAGAGGGCGTGAAATGGGGCTGGCGCGCAAAATTCATCTGACGACCGAAGGTGCCGGCCACCCTTTCATGGAAGGCAAGCCTCCGGTCTATAGTGGCTATATCAGCCACCTGGACGAAGTGACTCAACTCCCCCCGGGAGCCGTGCTCCTCGCCTCGAACGATTTCACCCGCGTCCAGGCCATTGAAGTAAAGCATAAAAAAGGATCTTTTTGGGCAACCCAGTACCATCCCGAGTACGATCTTCACGAGGTTGCCCGCCTCATCACGGCCAGGGAACCCAAGCTAGTGCCTGAAGGTTTTTTCAGGGACCACGACGAACTGGCTGGATATGTCGCCAAGCTCGAAACGCTCCACTCGAATCCGACACGCAAAGACCTGCGCTGGCAGCTCGACATCGACGACGATGTTCTCTCAGACGGGATCCGCCAGGCGGAGTTTCGTAATTGGATCAACAAGCTGGTTCTGCCCCATGCGGCTGGAGGTTAATTCCCTATGTTTGAAGAACTCAGCACCTTCAATTTTCCTACCAAGATCCTGTTCGGCTGCGGCGCTATCCAACGGCTACCCCAGTGCCTGCAGGAGAACGGAATTCATAAAGCCCTGATTGTCACCGATCCGGGAGTTGCCGCCACACCTGTTCTGGCAACGGTCAAATCCGTGCTGGAAAATGCGGGAATCCCTGGCGTGGTTTACGACCGGGTTCACGGCAATCCGGTCGAGGACGACGTGCTCGAATCGGCGGCGCTGTACCGGAATGATGGCTGCAACGGCGTCATCGGGCTCGGGGGCGGCAGCGCCCTGGACGTAGCTAAGGCAGTCGTGGTTGCAGCCCGGCACAAAGGCGACTTGACCGAACTCGAGTGGCAGGCCGGCGGCACAGAAAAGATGGTCGGGCCTTACGATGCGATCATAGCCATTCCTACCACTTCGGGAACCGGGAGTGAAGTCGGGCGCTCATCTGTCATCACCTCTCACAAGCTGAACCGAAAGATCATCATTTTCAGCCCCTGGCTATTGCCCAAACGGGCCATCCTGGATCCGGACCTCACCGTGGGATTGCCGCCTTTCCTGACTGCCGCAACCGGCATGGATGCATTCACTCACTGCCTTGAGTCGCTGACTTGCCCTGTATTCCACCCCATCTGCGACGCCATCGCCATCCATGGTCTCGAACTGGTCATTCGCTACCTGGAGCGCGCGACGCAGGACGGCAAGGATATAGAGGCAAGGGGTAACATGCAGGTGGCCGCAACCATGGGAGCCATCGCTTTCCAGAAAGACCTGGGAGCAACACATTCCTTAGCTCACCCGCTCTCTACAGCATACGGTTTGAATCACGGGCTGGCAAATGCTCTCTGCCTGCCGGCCGTAATGCGCTTCAACCTCGAGATCGCCTCCAGCCATTATGCGCGCCTTGCCGGCCTCTTCGGAGTTCCTATCCAGCAGATGTCGGAGAAGGAAGCAGCGGCCAAATCGGTCGAAGAGGTTGAAGCCATGGTGGACCGCCTCGGCCTTGTCCGCGGGTTGCGCAATCACGGAGTGCCCAAAGAGAGCCTCGGGCCGCTCTCGGAAAAGGCTTTCGAGGACTCCTGCCACAAAACCAATATCCGCTCGTGCACCCAGAGTGACCTGCGGATGATGTACGAACAGAGCTGGTAGCAGGGACAGCCGCATCGCACATTTGATTCATGTGAGTTCGGGAGATAATTATGGGAGCCCGAGGGGATATGATCATGTGGGGCCGGGATTGAATCTCGGGCTTGCCCAAAATAGGTCGTCGGTGACCCTTGTTTTCAGCTAATAGCCACCATAAAAAGACGAGGCCCTGAGGGCCTGAGGTCTCGATGGGGATCGAATCCAAATTCATGCGCTATGAGATTTGCTGATTTGGACAAGCCTGGAATTCATCCCGAATCCGCCGGGATGTGCCTGAATAAGAAACACTGGAGTGAGGGAGTCTTCCGCAATCCAACCTAACCTATAGGGAATGACTATGAGCGAAACATCGAATTGGAATGTTATCAATCCCGCTACCGAGCAGGTCTTCCGCACCATTACCCGAACGCCGAAGGAGGAAGTCGATGCCATCCTGTCCAGGATGCGAATCGCGCAGCGGTTGTGGCGCGACGTCCCCGTCCCGGAAAGGGCCGCGATCATCCGCCAGTTTATCGATGCCTTCCGTTCCATGAAGGAAGAGGTGGCGTTGGATTTGACTCGCCAGATGGGAAAGCCGCTCCAGCAGTCGCGCAACGAAGTGAATACCATGCTCGACCGTGCTGAAACCATGGCGCGACTCGCTCCGGCCGCCATGCAGGACGATATGCTCCCCGCCAAAGAGGGTTTCCGGAGGTTTATCCGGCACGAGCCGCACGGCATCGTGCTCGACATCCCTGCCTGGAACTATCCGCTCCTGATCGCGGTGAACGTCATTGTTCCCGGTCTTCTGGCCGGCAATGGAGTGCTCATCAAGCACGCCCGGTTGACCCCGCTTTGCGGCGATGCCTTTGTGGACGCATTCCGCAAAACCGATTTGCCGAAAGACCTCGTCGCCTCGATTCATGTGAGCCATGACGTCATCCGCGGGTTGATTGATACCCGTGCCGTCGATTTCATCTCTTTCACGGGTTCCGTCGAAGGTGGAAGAGAAGTCTACAAGGAAGCATCCAAACAGCTGCTCGATATGGGGCTTGAACTGGGCGGCAAGGATCCCGCCTTTGTCTGCGAGGATGCCAACTTCAAGTTCGCCATGGAAAACTGCGTGGACGGCGCTTTCTACAACGCCGGGCAAAGTTGTTGCGCCGTGGAGCGCGTTTATGTGATGCGATCGATCTACTCCCGGTTTGTCGATGCCTACGTCGCTGAAGTAGAGAAATACAGGGTGGGTCATCCCGAGGATCCGGCCACCAGCGTGGGTCCCCTGGCACAGAAAAAGGCCCTGGACTTCATGGAATTCCAGGTTAAAGACGCTGTCGACAAAGGCGCGAAAATCCTGACAGGCGGCAAGCGGCTGTCCGGGCCGGGATACTATTTCCAGCCGACCGTCCTGGTCGATGTGAATCACAGCATGAGCGTCATGATGGAGGAAAGCTTCGGGCCGGTCATCGGCATCATGCCGGTCGACAGCGAGGAGGAAGCGGTGCGGCTGATGAACGACAGCCCCTACGGCCTCACGGCATCCATCTGGACCGAGGATGCGGCGCGCGGAGAGAGGCTGGCGCACCTCACGGCGGCGGGGACGGTATATGTCAACCGTTGCGACTACCTCGATCCGGAACTGGCGTGGGTGGGAATAAAAGATAGCGGCCACGGCTGCACGTTGTCGCACCTGGGATTTTTATACCTGACCCGTCCGAAGAGTTTTCATATCCGAACCAAAACGGGCGGGTAGGAAATTCCAGCTCCACCCCACAAACCTGGACCTGGACCTACTGGACTTGGTCCTGGACCTGGACGTAATCTTGGATCTTTGTTACCAACAAAAGCTAATCCTGGTCCAGGTCCACGTCCAGGACCAGGTCCAGGTCCAGGTTTGTGGATCTTAGCGGTATTGACCTGTGCAGAAACTGTCAAACGGTAAGGTACAGCCCGCGTTTTGGAAAGAGCATGCCATCGTAACCCCCTTTTAATCTTGACATCCTGATTGGCGGAGTGATATTTCAACCTCATCACTAGGGTAAACTTTCAGCCAAAGAACTAGAGTTCCACCAAGATCACTGCGCGTCAGGGGGGCAAATTCCCTGTGGCAAAATCGATCGTGGAATCGCAGGCCAACCTACGAATAGCGAGGGTATCTATGCCAAAACTATGGAAAATCGCGCTGCTATGTCTTCTGCTTCCAGCCTTGATCTACGGGCAGTCCACTTTCGGAACTATCCTCGGATCAGTCACAGACGAAAGCGGCGCCGTAATTCCCGGAGCCAAAATCGTGATCACCAACCAGGGTGAAAACACGACTCGTGAATTAGTAACGGATGCGCAGGGAAATTTTGAAGCGCAGAACCTTAAAGCCGGTGTGTATTCCATCACCGCTGAAAACGCCGGATTCAAGACTTTTAAAGCCGTGGACCTACAGTTGGCCGCGCGGCAAGTCCTGCGCGTGAATGCGGCGCTGCAGGTAGGCCAGATCTCCGATACCGTAAGCGTTTCGGCCAACCAAGCGGTGGTAACGACCGATACCGGCACCATTTCAGCATCCTTCGGGTCTCAGGAAGTGCTGGAACTCCCGGCGAATTACAGGGGCGCCGGCAACACCACTCCCTACCGCATCTTGTCTTACCAGGCTGGTGTGCAGGGCGACAACAGCTTCGGCTATTCCGTTCAGGGGGCTTTGCCGTCGCAGACCGAGATCTCGCTGGACGGCATTTCAACGATCAGCGTCGCCGGGAACAGCCCGCTGCGCGACCTCTTTCCGTCAGCGGAGGGAATTTCGGAAATGAAAGTCCAGGGAGTCGGCAACAATGCCGAATTCGGGCAGGTCGGGGATATCACCACGACTTCCCGTGCCGGCACCAACGCGTGGCATGGGAGCGCCTTCGACTACCTTCAGAACCGGGCACTGGACGCAACCGCCTTCGGAGCCACAACCAAGCCGCAGAAGGTGGCCAATACCTTCGGCGGAAGCCTGGGCGGCCCGGTCTTCAAGAACCGGACCTTTTTCTTCTTCACCTTCGAGGATATGCAGTACAAGACGGGAACCAGCATCCAGGCCACGGTGCCGACCTCTCTGATGAGAAGCGGCGACTTCAGCAAGCAGAAGGTGACTATCAAAGATCCGTTCACCGGTGTGGCATTTGCCGGCAACAAGATCCCGACTTCCATGATTATCTCGACTGCGAACGCCGTGCTAAAATATTACCCGCTACCCAACTTCGGCTCGACGGACGTCCAGGCAAATTCGAATTACAGAACCAGCGCTGGAGCGCCGACCACCTCCTGGCAGTATGACATCCGGCTCGATCACAACCTTACCAGCAAACAGTCGATCTTCGGCCGCCTCAGCTGGAAGAACCAGGATTCTACCTCCCCCCGCTCGCTGCTCCTGCCGCCAACCACAAACTACAACAACAGCCGGACCATGGTTGTTTCACACAACTACGCTCTGTCATCGCACATCCTCAACGAGGGTAGATTCGGCATGAGCATCAGCGACACCGCATCCGTCTATGGTTACGACGGCATAGCCATAAACAAGGAGTTCGGGCTGATAGGCCAACCGCCCCTCACATTCAACGGCATGGCTACCTTTGGTTTTTCCCAGGGCACAACCAGTATAGGAGATGGGAAAGCGGGATTCACATTCTCTCACAGCTACCAGGGAAGCGACAACCTGACATGGACCATTGGCCGCCACACGATGAAGTTCGGCGGGGACGTGAGACGTCTACGGGCCCAGACCGCATTAGGGTTCACCGGGAGCGACAACTATGGAAACTTCAATTTTGACGGCCGCTATTCCGGCGCAGATTTTGCGGATTTCCTGATGGGCCTCCCCTATGCATCCTCCTACGCATCGGTGAAACAGGACAACGACGGCGTTGCCTGGCATTACGCATTCTTTGCACAGGACAGCTACAAGGTGAATTCTAGGCTCACGCTCGAGTACGGCCTGCGCTGGGAATACCATCCGCCTTTCATTGATCAGGGCTCCGACATTACCAATTTCGACCGGACGGTTCCCGTCACCGGGCGTGTGATCATCCCTTCTACGCAGCAGGCCATTGATATTACGGCGCCAGGCTTCCTCCAGTCGATCAATGCTTGCCCCGGTCCATCCTGGAATGGCATCCCCTGCACACCCTTCCTCCAGGCCAACCAGGCCGGCTGGCCGGACACCCTCCGTTTTTCGCAAAAAAGAAACTTCAACCCTCGATTCGGATTCGCATTCCGCCCGTTTAACGACAATAAGACCGTAATTCGGGGCGGAGTGGGGCGCTACACCATGACTATCCTGGGCGCCGTTTTCTATTCGCTCACGGGGATCAGCAGTTCCGATGTCCGTGAATTCGCCAACAACATTTCGAATGGAGTTCCGAGTTTCCAATTGCCGCAAATATCCACTAACGCCAGTGGGGTTACATCGGTACCCTATGGTCAGGCCTATTTCGGTACCGCCAATGATCCGAATTTCAAAGACCCCTATTCACTTCAGTGGAACCTGAGCATCGAGACGAGACCTGGGCTGGCATACCGGCCTCCGGGTTTCCCACATCGGCCTGCGCTCTGTCCAGCTGCCCTGGGCACCGGATTTGAACCAGCCGAAAAGCTCGACGACGCCATACGCACAGCGCCCGTTGACCGACCGTCCCTTCCCCTATTGGGGACGCATCTACACCCGTGACACGGGAGCCAATGCCATTTACACCGCATTGCAGACGGAGTTAACCCACAGGTTCAGCGCGGGTCTTTCCTTCAACAGCTCCTGGACCTGGGCCAAAAACCTGAGCGACGCAGCTGGACCGGCCCCCACCGGATTCTCCGGCGAGACCGGCGGCGGACGTGTCACTAACTCTCTTAACCGCCGCGCTGACCGCGGCAATGTCTATGCAACCCGCCGGCACCGTTGGCTGTCAACAGCCGTTTACAATCTGCCCTTCGGGATCGGGCGATCCTACGGGGCCAATATGAACCCGGTGCTCAATGCCATCGTCGGAGGCTGGCGCGTCAGCGGCATCTTCCTGTGGCAAACCGGTCCTTACATAACCCCAACCATGAGCGGCGGTGACCCCTCGGGCACAAACGGACCCGTTCGCGGAACGCAGCGGCCGGATGTTGTCGGCAACCCGGCGGTGAGTAATCCGACCGCCGATGTATGGTTTAACCGCGCAGCCTTTGTCTGCCCGGGCCGTACGCCGGGAGCGTCGGACCAGTACAACTGCGCAGTCACTCCCATCGCTCGTTTCGGTAATGCGGCTGTCGGATCGATGGTAGGTCCGGGGTCGGTCAATCTGTCCATGGGGTTCGGCAAGGATTTCAGGCTGACAGAGAGGATAAGCTTGAAATTTGAGTCGACTTTTACGAACCTGCCCAACCATCCGAACCTGTCTGATCCCGGCACCAACATCACCAGCATAAACTTCGGCAAGATCACCACCGCGCGTGGCGGCGACAGCGGCGGCAACCGCGTCGGCCAGATGGCTTTGCGCATCGAATTCTAACTTCAGAAATGCGGGCAGGCGCGGAAAAGGTTTTTGCGCCTGCCTGCTCCTTCCTCCCCCTTCAAACCGATAGTTTGCACAGCGCGCAACATTTACCCCGCATGAACAGTCCCGTCTCTTACTCAATCCTTGTATACTCAGAAACTTCAGACGCAAAGGCATGGGACCGATATGGATTTAAAAACGATTCTTCAAAAACTCGAAGAAAGAAAAATCAGCCGGATTAAGGTGGGGGTCACCGACATCGACGGGATCCTGCGCGGGAAATACATCAGCCTGGAAAAATTCGTCTCGGCCGCCGCATCTGGCATGGGGTTTTGCGATGTCATATTCGGCTGGGACATTGGCGATGTTCTGTACGACGAGGCCAAAATCACCGGCTGGCATACCGGCTATCCCGACGCACAAGGGCGCATCGACCTGTCGACCCTGCGCTTCATACCGTGGGAGGATGGAACCGCGCTCTTTCTTGTCGACCTTTTCGACAAAAAGGGAGAACCCCTGCCGCCGGCTCCGAGGCAGCTGTTCCGCCGTGTACTGAGGCGGCTTGAAGAGGCCGGCTACAGTGCCTGCCTCTCCGCGGAATACGAATTCTGGTTCTTCCGCGAAACCGCTTCCAGCCTCCGGGAGAAAGGCTTCCGGAACCTCGATCCACTAAGTCCCGGAATGTTTGGCTATAGCGTACTGCGTGCCTCCCAGAATATGCCTTTGACGCTTCAGCTGATCGACCAGCTTGCCCAATTCGATATTCAACTGGAAGGTTTCCACACGGAAACTGGCCCCGGAGTTTATGAAGCTGCAGTAGCCGTGGATGCCGGTATGGCCGCCGCCGACAAGGCTGCCCTGTTTAAAACTGCGGTCAAGGAAATTGCTTCCCGGCACGGCGTAGTCCCGACCTTCATGGCGAAGTGGAACCACGACCTGCCGGGATCCAGCGGCCATATTCATCAAAGCCTCTGGGACAAGGACCAGAAGACCAACCTCTTTTATGGCGGCGAAGGAAAGTGTTCACAGGTTATGGAGCAGTACACCGCGGGAGTGCTGCACCACCTCGCTGAACTGATGGCAGTGTTCTGCCCCAACATCAATTCCTACAAGCGCACTGTCCCGGGAACATGGGCACCAGTAAACGCCACATGGGGTGAAGATAATCGCACGACCGCCATACGAACCATTCCGGGAAGCGCAAAGTCAACCCGGATCGAGCTGAGACTGACCGGGGCCGACATCAATCCCTACCTTGCGATGGCGGCTTCCCTCGCTGCCGGAATGGAGGGGATCGAACAGAAGATGAAGTTGCCGCCTCAGGTAACCAACGCTTATTCGGCTGAGGATGCGCCACCACTGCCGCGAAACCTGGCGGACGCAACCGCCTTATTCAAGAGAAGCGCCACGGCCCGAAAATGGTTTGGAGACGAATTTGTCGAACATTATGCGATCACTCGCGAGTGGGAAGTCAGGCAGTGCGAAAAATCCGTTACCGATTGGGAACTGGCAAGGTATTTTGAGTCCACCTAGGATGGAATTTGCCATGAAGAAACTGCTGTTTGTTTCGTTGATCCTTTTTGTGGTAGCCGTTGGCATCGCAGCCGACAAACCCGCCGGCACTCTTCCCCGGAACACGCCGGAAAAGCAGGGCATTTCCTCCGCGGCCATCCTTTCGTTCATTGAAGATGCAGACCAGAAAATCGACACTATGAACAGCTTCATGCTGCTGAGGCACGGCCAGGTTGTCGCCGAGGGCTGGTGGACTCCTTACGAGCCCGAGGCCCGCCACGTGCTGTTCTCATTGAGCAAGAGCTTTACCTCCACCGCCGTAGGATTGGCAATCGCGGACGGAAAGCTTTCGCTCCATGACGAGGTGCTGAAGTTCTTTCCTCAGGATGCCCCGGACAAACCGAGTGAGAACCTGAAATCGATGCGGGTTCATGACCTACTGCGCATGTCGGCCGGACATCAAGCCGAGGTGCAGTTCGGGCCGAAAGACGTATGGACCAAAGCATTCCTGGCGCACCCGGTTCCATTCAAGCCGGGGACACATTTCCTGTACAACACGCCCGCCACCTATATGCTCTCGGCGATCATGCAGCAGGTGACGGGAATGACCCTCCTGGAATATCTGCGGCCCAAGCTGTTCGATCCGCTGGGGATCGAAAATCCAACCTGGGACAAAAGCCCCCAGGGAATTTCCTTGGGAGGCTACGGACTCAGCGTGCGCACCGAGGACATTGCCCGGTTTGGGCAGCTTTACCTCCAGAAGGGGAAATGGCAGGGCAGGCAGCTGTTGCCGGCAACCTGGGTAGAAACGGCCACAGCCCGCCAGACCTCCAATGGCAGCAACCCGGCCAGCGACTGGGACCAGGGATACGGATTTCAATTCTGGCGTTGCCGCAATGGGGCCTATCGAGGCGACGGCGCCTTCGGCCAATATTGCATTGTCATGCCGGAACAGGATGCTGTTATTGCCATAACCAGCGGCGTCCGCAACATGCAGGCGGTCCTGGACATGGTCTGGGAGAAGCTGCTCCCGGCGATGAAAGCCGGACCCCTGCCGGCCAATAAAACGGCTCATGATAAGCTTCGCCAAAAAATGGCGGGGCTCATCGTCAAACCGGCTCAGGGGAAAGCGACATCGCCTCTTGCAGCCTCGGTCTCGGGCAAGCGTTATCTGTTCCCGGAAAACAACCGGGGCATTGAATCTGCAGCACTGGAGTTTGGTGCCGGATCCACGACCCTTATCATCAAAACCGCGACAGGCGAAAGCCGCATCGCCTGTGGCAATGGCGCCTGGGCCAAAGGAAAAACAACTTTTACGAATGGTTTGGACTCGCGTTCGATGCCGGTGTCCGAACACCTTTCGGCGGCGAGCGGTGCCTGGACTTCGGACGATACCTACAAGGTAAAGCTGTGCCTCTATGACACACCCTTCTATGTCAATCTCGTTTTCCGCTTCCAGGGGGATGAGTTGCTGTTCGATTCTGAATACAACGCATGGTTCGGCCCGACAGTCCAGCCGCAGTTAAAAGGTCGCAGGCAATAGGTAATTTGAGAAGTTCTTTAACCGCAAAGCTCGCAAAGACTCCGAAGGATTTCGTTAGATTTTCTTCGAGGCTTCGCGGTTCAATCCGTTTAGTGTGCCAAGTTTCAGAAGAGGCCGCGAAGGCCTGAAGAGCGGCTTCGCCAGCTACTGGGCGGTCCATCCGCCGTCGATTACGATATCGGCGCCGGTGATAAACCCTGCGGCCTCCGAGCAAAGATAGACCGCCAGCTGAGCAACTTCATCTACGCCGCCCCAGCGCCCCAGCGGGATGCGCGAGAGGAAAAAGCGGGTAAGTTCCTCACTCTCCAGCAGCGCCTTGTTGATTTCCGTTGCGCAGGGGCCGGGGCTGATTCCGTTTACGGTAATGGCTTCCGGAGCAAGTTCGAGCGCAAGCGCCTTGGTGAAGCCCAGCAGAGCCGCTTTGCTGGAAGAATAGGCCGCCCGGCCCGGAAGAGAGACATGGCTCATAATGGACGTCATGTTGATGATCCGGCCGTAGCCCTGCCCTCTCATGTGTGGGATGAATGAACGGCACATAAGGAATGCGCTGGTCACGTTGGTGGCCTGCACGCGGTTCCATTCCTCCAGCGTGAAGTCGGTTACCGGCTTGCGGAGGTTCATGCCGGCGTTGTTGACCAGGATTTGGATCCGGCCGAACCGCTCTGACACAGCGCGCTCAACGCCGGCAACCTGAGCCTCATCCGAGACATCGGCCAGAAAAAGGGCTGCTTCCGAACCTGCCCCCTCGATTTGCTGAACCGCTTGATTCAAGAGCGCTTCGTCCCGCGCCACCAACGCGATCTTCGCACCAGCTCCGGCCATCGCCAGCGCGATGGCCTTCCCCAGGCCCCGGCTGGCTCCGGTTACAAGGGCCGTTTTGCCTTTCAATGTGTCCACATTCCCACCTGATGGGATCGGATGTAACTCGAGGACCGGAGTTGGTTATCCCGGTCCTCAATCATTGGAACCCTGTTTGCTGAAGATCCGGGGATCAAAGGGCAGCAATGGCTCCGCGCAGGTAACCGATCGATTCGGCCGCGCCGGGCAGAGGGTCTTTGCTGTCCTTTTCATATTCCAGCGCCAGCGTGCCGCTGTAGTTAATCTTCACAAAGGTACGAAGCAGCTTGGGAATGTCGATCACGCCGCGTCCGATTTCGACGGTGGCGCCCTTCTTCGAGGAGTCGGAAGTGTCTTTGATATGCACATCGTAGAGGCGGTCGGCATATTTCTGCGCTGATTCTGAAGGATCAACCCCGGAACGCTGGGTATGGCCGGCATCCATGCAGAGGCCGATGCGCTTATCGAGCTTGACGATGTGTTCGTAAGCATCTTGCGGAGTCGGGTAAAGCGGATTGTCCGGCCCGTGATTGTGGATCGCAACGCGGATATCGTATTGCTTGACCTTCTTTTCGGTGTATTCAAGCAACTCATAGGCAGGGACACCGATGATCATTTTGACTCCGGCTGCTTTCGCATACTCAAAGGCCCGGTCGACCTCGGTGTCTTTCCGCATATAAATCACGCCCAAGGAATAGAGATCGAGTCCGGCAGCTTTCGTTTTCGCAACAGTCTCCGCAATCTGCTCGTTGGTGGATTCCATTTTGAGATGGAAATCCTTGAAACAGATTCGTTTCAATCCGAGACGCTTCGTCATCTCGAGCGTTTTGTCCAATGGGAATTCACGGAATGTATAAGATGCCATCCCGAGTTCGAATCCGACCTTGGCTGGGGCCGCAACGGATTCGCGAATGTTCGGACCAACCGCGCAGGCGGCTGCGCCGATACCGGCCAACTGCAGGAACTGTCTTCGGTTCGTGTTTTCCATCATGAAAATTATCCTCGTGAAAAGTCCCCGTCCCGGCTTCAAAGTGCCGGATAGGGGAGACTTAAAATTAGATTAACTCATGTTTTTCAAATAAGGCACCCCGGGTGTCATCAATTCGAGCGGCATCTCCAGGAAATAATTCTGAATGCCACCGGTTTTGGCGGCCGCAAAGAGTTTTTTCATGTCGATGGAGCCTTCTCCGACCGCCACCTGCTTTTTCTCCGCAGGAGCCCAGTCCACAAGATGGAGGGATATGAATCTTCCCGGATACTGCGTGAAGTATTTGTCGGCTTCATAGCCCAGGCTGATGACGGCTACCTGGAACTGGAGCTTCACCAGTTTGGGATCCAATATCTTCAGCAGTTCGTCGTAAATCAGAACGCCGTCGATCTTGCCGAACTCCCAGTCATGGTTGTGAAATCCCAATTGTATGCCGGCGGACGAAGCCTTTTCGCCCACCTTGTTCAATTCATCGGCGTTCTTTTTCCAATCATCCATGGTGGCCTTCGCCGCATTAAGGCCGAAGGTGGAAAGGATCATTTGTTTCAGGCCGAGCTCTTTGGCATAAGTGATCCGTTCTTCCAGGCTGGTTTTGAGCTCACCCCATTGATAATGGCAGCTTTCGCAGATCAGCCCGGAGTCGTTGATTCTCTGCCGGAGTTCTGCTCCTTTCATTCCCAGAAGCCCTCCAAAACCGGACATGCGGTAACTCGGCGGCGAACAAAGCTCCATGGATTGAAAGCCGAATGCCGCCATCTTCTTCATGGTGCCGTCGAAGTCTTTTTGAATCAGCTGCTGGACCGACCAGCTTTGAAACCCGATCGGCATGCCGAGAGGATTGGCGTTCAAATTCGCCGCGGCAAATCCGAAACAGCCAGCAGCGGCGACCCCCCGCGCGCTCTCTGAGAAAAACTTCCTGCGAGAAATGGGCTTCATGCGATTCCCTCCTGTAGATTTAACGGCGGATCACCGGATTTCACTCTGCTCGATGATAGCGGTGCGGATTCCAGTAACTGGCCGATGCCGATCATACACCGAAGGAGTCAAAATGGGGACGCCAACCTTGCAGGCTTCTTGAAGTACGGGCACCGGAGCCTGCCCTGCAACACTAGAAGGTCCTCACCATTTAGGTTATTCCAGATGTGGTTATGAGCTGTTGCAAATTCCCGGCAAATATGAGCAAATCTTGCATCAACCGGAGTCAGGGCTTATCCCATTTCCGGGTGGAGGAAAATGTGCGCCGATCACTGACAAATCTGCTGTTTTGCCTGGCCATGGTCCCTGCTGCCGTTGCAGCAGACCCACACCCTTTTTCGGTACACGACATGCTGGCAATGGACCGGATCTCAGACTGGCAAGTATCACCTGATGGCAGGCAGGTGGTATTCACCCTGAGTGCCACCGATCTCGATGGCAACCGGCGCCGTACCGATATCTACTTGAGCTCGACCGATGGATCGAAGCTCAGGCAGCTCACGACTCATCCGGCAGGCGATTTCCAGCCGCGATGGAGCCCGGATGGCAAAAGCATCTTTTTCATGTCAACCAGATCCGGATCCCCCCAGGTGTGGCGGATTCCCATGGACCTGGGTGAAGCCGAACCGGTCACGAAACTGCCCCTGGGTGTCGGCGCTTTCAAGATATCGCCTGACGGCAAATACCTGGTGCTGGCAATGCAGGTTTTCCCAGGCAAATCCCCTGCGGAAACCCAGCGCACCCTCGATGAAAAAGCCAAATCCAAAGCAACGGGAATGATCTTCGACCGACTGTTCATCAGGCATTGGGATACATGGGAAGACGGGACCAGGAATCATCTCTTCGTCCAACCGCTGCCCGGGGGCCAGGCCCGCGATCTTATGCCGGCCATGGCAGCGGATTGCCCCAGTCGGCCCTTCGGAGGAGTCGAAGAGTACACGATTTCCCCTGACAGTAAAACCATCGTATTCGCAGCCAAGGATATGGGGCGTGAGGAAGCCTGGTCCACGAACTTCGATCTTTTCCAGGTGCCCGCGGATGGAAGTGCTGCCCCGAAGAAAATCACCTCGAATCCGGCATGGGATACGCAACCAATGTTCTCGCCGGACGGGCGGAGCCTGATTTATCTGGCGATGAGCCGTGCGGGATATGAGGCTGACCGCTTCGACATCGTGGTGCGCGATTGGCAGGCGGGATCGGAACGCAAAATCGTGCTCAGGGCGGACGACACGCCACGGGGAGATCGATCGGCCGGGGAACTTGCCTGGTCGGCCGATGGAAAGGAACTCATCTGCACTTCCGAGCACCTGGGACAGCATGCGATTTTCGGGGTTGATCTGGCATCCGGCAAAACCCGCATCATCGTCGGGCAGGGCACGGCTGCCGCGCCTCAGCCACTCCCGGCAAACAGGTTGCTCTTCGGCCTGCACTCGCTTCTCGGCCCGACTGAGATTTATACCGTTGGGTCCGACGGCAAGGACCTGCGGAGGGTCACGCATGTAAATGATGCCCGCGTCGCCGCTGCGAAGTTCGGCAAACCGGAACCGTTCACCTTCACTGGGGCCAAGGGAGACAAGGTTTATGGCTATATCGTTTATCCGGTCGACTTCGATCCTGCAAAAAAATACCCGGTGGCTTTCTTGATTCACGGAGGCCCGCAAGGTTCTTTTGGCAACGATTTCCACTACCGGTGGAATCCTCAGGCTTACGCGGGAGCGGGGTACGGCGTTGTCATGGTCGATTTCCACGCTTCAACCGGATACGGCCAGGCTTTTACCGATGCCGTAAACGGGGACTGGGGTGGCGCGCCGTACGAAGATCTGATGAAAGGGCTGGATTTTGCCCTTCAGAACTACCCGTTCCTGGATAAGGACCGTGTGGGAGCCTTGGGGGCTTCCTATGGCGGCTATATGATCAATTGGATCGCCGGACATACCGACCGTTTTAAGACCCTGGTTTGCCACGACGGCAATCTTGACGAACATATGGCCTACTACGATACCGAAGAACTCTGGTTCCCTGAATGGGAGCATGGAGGCCCGGCCTATGCCAATCCCGCCGGATATACCAAGGACAGTCCGCTGAATTATGTCGACAAGTGGAAAACCCCCATGCTGGTGATCCACGGAGGAAAGGATTACCGCGTGGTCGACACCCAGGGGATTTCGACTTTTACCTTGCTCCAACGCAAAGGCATCCCATCCAAGATGCTCTATTTCCCGGATGAAAACCATTGGGTGATCAAACCCGCAAACAGCATTCTGTGGCACGAAACCGTTCTCGGATGGCTCAACCAGTGGTTGAAACCCGGCCGTTGACCCGGCAAGATGACAGCGCAGAAGGGAAAGAAGCAGAAAGCGTCCGATTTGATTCACAGCCACAACTTGCTATATTTAAACCAATGGCAAGAATGATCCTGGCTCTCCTGATCGCGGCTCAAACCCTCCTGGCCGAGCCGCAGCAGGCGCCGCTGCCGGAACCTCCGACTTTCTCTGTTTCCGTCAACCTGGTTAAGGTCCCTGTAACTGTTTTAGATCAGTACGGAAAAAGTCTCCCAAATCTGAAGCAGAGTGATTTCCGGCTCTATGAAGATGGCCACGAGCAAGCCATCCGGAGTTTTGGCATTGACCTAAACCCCGTTTCGGTGGTGCTCCTGCTGGATGCCAGCGCAACAGTCGAAAAGGAGTTGAAGCAGGAAAAAGAGGCCGCCGAGTCATTTGTCGACGCCCTTTCGCGCGAAGACAAGGTGTCGGTCATTACATTCGGGGATCAGGTCAAGCTGGTACAGGACTGGACCTCAGACATGCGCCTGGTCAGAAAAGCCATCCGGAAGTTCAAACCCGAGCTCCGAACCGCCCTCTACGACAGCATGTTCGCGGCCGCAAGGGAACAACTGGCCAACATTGAGGGCCGAAAAGCCATCATCCTGATAACGGACTGCCTTAACAACCAGAGCTCGCTGAGTTTTCAGGATGCCGCCCTCGCTGTCGTGCAATCCCAGGCGACCCTCTATGTGGTTTCCAAAACCCTCATGGTGAGGCAGGCGGCTCAGCGCGAAAGGCGCGTTGTCATGCTTGCGGACATCTACAAAAAAATGTTCGGAGATGCCAATTACATCCAGGAATTCTTCGAAAAGCGTGAATCTGAAATGGTCGACCTGGCGGAAAAAACCGGTGGGCGCTGCTACTTTCCCTCCGAGTACAACGAGATCAAGGGAGTTTACGACGAGGTGGCAAGGGAGCTCAAAAACCAGCTCTACCTGACCTATGTCTCTAATCGTCCTTTGCCCCCCAATTCTTTTCATCGAATTGCCCTGGAATACCTGCCGCCGGCAAACAAGCTGGTTTATCGCAAGGGATATTACTACGATCCCCGGCCCATCCACCGCAGACCCGTACTAAAAAACAACCTGCGGTGATGCGCTTGCCGCAAAAAACGAAGCCAACTTGCAGCTGCCGCTTGAAGGTTAAGCGCAGTTATGGAAATATTTGAATCCATCCAGCTTCACTTGCATCGGGCTACATTACGGCCAGAACCACTATGGGCCGCTATAAATTAGTTCGGAGGGATCCAATGGGCAAATTCCGCGACAAGGCGGACGGGACTGCAGACGGCCTGTCACGCCGCGACTTTCTTACAAGGGGCGCCGGTCTGGCAATATCGGCGCCGGCCATAACCGAAATGGGTTTGCCGGCCCCTGCCGGACCAGCCGCGGATGTAAAAATATCCGGCCCCGGCAAGGTGCCCATTACTCTGAAAATAAACGGCAAGTCTCACAATATTAGCGTAGAACCGCGCATCACCCTTCTCGAGGCTCTTCGTGATTTCCTTGATTACACGGGCGCAAAGAAGGTTTGCGACCGCGGTACCTGCGGCGCCTGCACGGTGATAGCAGACGGGAAAACCATTTATGCCTGTTCCCTGCTGGCGATCGAAGCCCAAGGGAAAGAGATCCTCACGGTCGAGGGTCTTTCGCAGGGAGGCAAGCTCCATCCGATTCAGGAGGCCTTCATTCAGAATGATGCCCAGCAGTGCGGATTCTGCACTCCCGGTTTCGTAGTTTCCTGCAAGGCATTCCTGGACAAGCACCCCGACCCGACTATGGCCGACATCAAAGAAGGGCTGGGCGGCAACCTCTGCCGGTGCGGAACCTATGCCGGCATCCGACAGGCTGTCATGAGCGCTTCCAAAGCAATGAAAGGAGGGCCGAAAAATGGCTGATTACAATTGGCCCGAGGCATCCAAACGGACTATTCTCGGGAAACGCGTATCCCGACTCGATGGTCCCGTGAAAGTTACCGGCAAGGCAAAATACACCTACGACGTCAAGCGCCCCGGAATGCTCTTTGGGAAAATCGTCCGCAGCCCGCATGCCCATGCCAAAATCGTCTCCATCGATACAAGTTCGGCGGAAAAAATGCCGGGTGTCAAGGCGGTGAGGATCGTTCAGGGCCCGGGCAAAGAGATCAAATGGGCGGGCGATGAGATTGTAGCGATTGCGGCCACTGAAGAACACCTCGCAGAAGATGCCGCCCGGGCCGTGAAGATTGAATACGAAGTGCTGCCCCACCTGGTGAAGGAAGAAGACTTGTCCAAAGCCGGCGAAAACGCCAGCCAGGCCCAGGAGAAAACTGACGGCGACCCGGTCAAGGGTTTCCAGGAGGCGGAAGTTGTCGTAGAGGGCTCCTATGGGGTTCCGGTTATCACGCACTGCTGCCTCGAAAGTCATGGCTCTGTAACCGAATGGGAAGCCGAGGACAAGCTCAATGCCTGGATTTCGACCCAGGCAGTCTCTACGGTCGGGCAGGGATTCGCGGCACCCCTGAAAATCCCTGCGGCTAATATCCATGTGCGCCAGGACCATATCGGGGGCGGATTCGGCAGCAAATTCGATGCCAGCCGATGGGATGTGGAAGGCGCAGCTCTGGCCAAGGTTGCCGGGAAGCCCGTCAAAATGATGTTGGAGCGGGACTCGGAACTCATGGTGGCCGGGGCCCGGCCGTCCACCTATGCCAAAGTAAAAGTGGGGGCCAAAAAGGACGGCACCCTGACGGCTTGGGAATCGACATCCTGGGGTACTGGAGGTTTGACGGGGGGCGGAGCACCACCGATCCCTTATGTTTGGAAAATCCCCTCCAAGACGAGTCATATCGCCGTGGCTACCAATATCGGTCCGTCACGCGCCTGGCGCGCGCCGAATCATCCCCAGGCATGCTACGTCACAATGTGCGCCCTGGAAGACCTCGCGGCCGCTCTCAAGATGGATCCCCTCGATCTGTTCATCAAAAACATCGCGATGACGGGCGAGCGTGCGGATCTTTACAAAGAAGAGTTGTTGAAGGCTGCCGATCTGATCGGTTGGAAGAAGAAATGGCATCCCCGCGAAAAACTCACTCCGGGCACCATCAAAAAAGGATTGGGGCTTAGCATTCACACCTGGGGCGGCAGGGGACACGCCAGCGAATGCCGGCTGACCATCAACCCGGACGGCTCGGTTTCCATTGAAATTGGATCGCAGGATCTCGGCACGGGGACCCGAACCACCATCCCCATGGTCGCCGCCGAAACTCTTGGGCTCCCGATCTCCGCCATCAACCTGAATCTCGGAGATAACCGCTACCCTCCTTCAGGGGCATCCGGTGGAAGCACCACCATCGGCGGAGTCAGCGCTTCAACCCGCCGGGCTTCCGTAGACGCATTGGAACTGCTTTTCAAAGCAGTGGCGCCTTCGCTCGAAACCGATCCCTCCAACTTGGAGGCCGTCGGTGGAAAAATCCAGGTTAAAGGAACACCTTCTAAGAGTCTCACGTGGAAGCAGGCCTGCGCCAAACTGGGGGTTAGCCCGATCAGCGTTATGGGCAAAGCTACTGGCAAGGATCCGCTGTCGAATTCTGGAGTCGCGGGCGTTCAAATGGCTGAGGTCTCAGTCGATATCGAAACCGGTGTGGTCAAGCTCGATCGGATGGTGGCGGTCCAGGATGTCGGCCTGATCATTAATCTCAAGACCGCGGAAAGCCAGGTATACGGCGCCTTGATCATGGGGATCACTTACTCCCTGTTCGAGGAGAAAATCATGGACGCTAATACCGGCCGCATGTTGAATCCGAATATGGAATTCTACAAGCTGGCTGGGATCGCCGACATCGGCAACCTCACGGTTCACATGGTCACCGGGAAGGCACAAGATGATCGCGGAGTGATTGGCCTGGGCGAGCCGCCGGTGGTTTCACCGGGGGCGGCGATTTCAAATGCCGTAGCTAACGCCATCGGCATAAGAGTCGGGACCCTTCCGCTGACACCCGATCGGGTTCTCGAAGCCATCGCAAAGAAAGGAGGGCTCAGCTAATGCGCGAATTCGAATACACCAGCCCATCAACAAAAGAACAGGCGGTCGCCCTTCTGGGATCCAATTGGGGCGAGCGGGAGATTCTCGCGGGCGGCACGGACCTGATCAGCCTGCTGAAGGACCACATTGCCGAGCCCAAACGCATAGTCAACATCAAAGGGATCAAGGAGCTTGAAGGAATCCGTGCTGAGGCCGCGGGATTGCGGATCGGCGCCTTGGTCACGATCCAGGAGTTGATTGAAAACGAAACTGTGGCCAAGGAGTTCCCGGCGCTGCTGAAGGCAGCCCAGGGAATTACCAGTCCTCAGATCCGCAACATGGGGACTGTCGGAGGAGATCTCTGCCAACGCCCCCGCTGCTGGTATTACCGTGGCGGGCACGGCTTGCTGGCGCAAGATGCTTCGGGCAAATCTCTGGTGACCGAAGGTGAGAATAAATACCATGCAATCCTTGGTAATTCAGGGCCTGCCTATTTCGTGAATCCTTCCAGCCTGGCGCCGGGCTTGATAGCTCTGGGGGCGAAAATCCGCGTCTGGGGTGCCAAAGGCGCGCGTGAGATTCTGGCTGACAAGTTTTTCCAAACGCCCAAAACAGCCGGCGAACGCGAAAATGTCCTCAAACCCAACGAGGTGGTACTCGAGATCCTGCTGCCTCCGGCAGCCGGCGTTCGAAATAACACCTATGAGGTGCGTCAGCATGAGTCCCTCGATTGGCCTCTCGCAACCGCTTCTGTTGCTCTCAAGATGAATGGCACATCTATTTCGGCTGCACGAGTGGTCCTGGGACATGTAGCGCCAACCCCCTGGCCCGCGTTGGATGCTGAAAAGTACCTCGTGGGTAAGTCGATCAGCGTCAAAACAGCCGAGCAGGCCGGCGCTCTGGCCGTTGCTGGAGCCAAACCATTGAGCCAGAATGCCTACAAAATTCAATTGGCGAAGGTTGCCGTCAAGCGAGCGCTCCTTGGCGCAGTGGAAGGGAAGGTGTAGTCATGAATAAGCCATTCAGCAACCTCGAGCATGAACCCTGCCGGCTTCTCCGCTGGAAAGCCATGTTTATCGATGCCGAAAGTGACCCATCCGTGCCTCCGACCAACGACCAAATTTACTGGTGCGGACAAAGCCTTGTCTGCCTGGGACCGGATGGCGGCGTTGCTTCGCCGAAGGAATGCGCTCCGAGCCGCTCCTGCTATGATCCTCTGACCTGACGCCGGGGCCCGGGCAAACCGGAAATTGATGGCGGCCGTGGGGCGGAGTCGAGACTATCCTCCGCTCCACGGCCTTTTCGCCCCGAACACCCTGAGCAGTGTCACGCAAGATCCCAGTCCGGAATCCCAGTACCATCCATTTGACCCATCATGTAACATTAATGCGGGTGTATCTCGACGGCGCGGCGCCCTGCCACAAGCCGTTCGGGAATGAAAAGGGGGAAAGGGAAAATGAGGAATCTGATTGGTACCTTGGGAGCATTTTGTCTTCTGCTGGCGGCTCCGTCAGCTTTTGCTCAAAAAATAGATGGAGAGTATGTCGAGTCCCGAAGCGCAGATGTATATACGGGACCGTGTTTCGCCAACGGCGAAGTCGGGTTGACCGGCAATGAGGCGACTATGGCCTGGCACGTGCGCAAAGGGGCTTGGGAAGGAATTGATCTTGACGGTTTGAGCGTCGTTGCCGTAACGCGAGCGAGCACGACACTCGGCGACCCTTATCATAATCCTTTCCCGGCCGTCTCGATCCTGATTATCGATGACCGCGCCAATGAAGAACAGGCGGTGGCCCTGGCAGCCATGACACGAGCATTCGGTGGGCAGCTCCTGGAAAATGTGACGAAGGTGGTTCGGGCGCCGATCCTGATGCAAGCGGGCAGTGGTCGCGATCATGGAAATGTGTATTTGAAAGCCGGGGACCTCGCCACCATCCGAACCCGTTCTTTGAGTGACAAAGACCATTATTGCGGAAACGAAGAAACCTATTACCCGCCACTGACCACGCTTTCCCATGCAATGCCTGCTGTTGCGCTGGCCAATGAATTTACCGGAGACGGGCTCGGATCACAGTGGAAGATATATAATAAGCGCAGCGCCTTCGTAGGCACGTTTGCCTTTGATGCCGGCGCGGCGATTTCGACTCATTAAAGAGGACCTTTTCAGGAGGCATTATGTTTCGCAGCGGGCTGACTCTGTCGTTGTTCCTGATCCTTTTGCATGCGGCAGGCGCATCACCGGCCTATAAAGTAGACAAAACCGGAAGCTGCGGCGCAACCGCAGTTTCCTACGAAGTCAAATCGGCACTGCAGACCGAAGGAATCACGCTGACAGGGGATAAGGGCCCGATCTGTGAAGTCTGGCTGAGAAAGGTACTCGCCTTGAAAGCCGGCAGCACCAAGGCCGAAAATTCAGCCTTGACGCCTGGAGAATTTATCGGGGTTATCAGTTATGCCTCCAATGCCGGAGATTTTAAGGGCCAGGGCATCAAACCAGGGGTTTACACCATGAGATACCAGACTATGCCTGCCGACGGCAACCATATGGGTGTATCCCCCACCCAGGAATACGTGCTCCTGGTGCCCGCTGAATCCGATAAAGACCCGAATGTGATCCTTGAATACGAAGCGCTGGTAGGGTTGAGCAGAAAGGCAGCGAAAGCCCCTCATCCGGCCCCCCTGTATCTCACCGCTCCCGTTTCTTCAGCCGCCGGAACGTTCGTCGATGCCGGCGACGGTCATTGGGCCCTTCAATTAAAGACGAAAGGACAGGCAGCCGGTGGGGCGGAGATCGACTTCCCCCTCGCTCTGGTTCTCATAGGAAAAGGAGAGGGCTAACCCGATAGACCTGAAGGCTGCGTCCGGAATGGCCTGCCAGCAAATGCGATTGGTACTTAAACCCAGACGCAGCGCGAGTATACGAATTGCCCTACAATCGCTCCTGGATCCATTTGTGGATGAAAGGGATGGAGCGACGGGGAAAGGCGTGGGGCGCTTCGTATTCATGATAGCTGACGTCCTTGGACAGGCGCCCCAGGGCATTTTCGAATGTTCTGGTTTGCTCAATGGGGTAAAACTGATCCCGCGATGCGGCAACATGTAATACAGCTGATGGCACCCGTTTATACTTAGGATCGGAAATGTCTTTGGGAAGGCCGCCGCAAACTCCGATGACGCCGCGTACCAATCCGGGCCGTGTGAAGACCAGACGATAATTCATGGCACAGGCCTGAGAAAAACCGACAAGGAAGACGCGCGAAGGATCCCCATCATAGCTGCCGACTGCCTCCCGTACGATCCGCTGTATCAGATGATGATGACGGGCGACGGAATCTTCTGACTTATAGGGGGTCTGCCAGCCGAATGCGACCTTTTGCGAATCGCCGATCTCGACCGTAGGGTAGAAAAACTGGTGAGGTCCTTGAATGGAAGCGATAATCATGTCTTCGCCGGCGATATCGTATGCAACCCTCATCATGGATTCCATGTCACCGGCATAACCGTGCAACGCCACCAGAATGGGAATCGGGCCCGGCGACTTCCTATCGGGAAGGCGCAGTTTGTAATAATGAGGCACAAGTTGAAGTAATCGTCGGTCAAGCTCCATGCTGAGTCTCCAACCGGGAAAGGCAGCCATTATTGCTCTTCAACAAACCTGGGAAGCTTTGATACATTAACAGATTTCGAGTACCGGAGGCAGGAAGGATGTTGTTGTCGGCCTTGTTCAAACAATGGGAGTATTCTCTCTCAAAACGGGATACCAATCGCAAAATACGTCCATTCGATTGGGGGGTCGATTTCCTCGAGGGGAGAAACCACCATCCCGATCCCAAAGCCTATTTGCTGGAGTTCTCTCGCAAGGTCTTGAATAACAGCGATGCCTATCATTCCTATTCCCCGGTGAGTGATTATAAAGTAAACGGCACCCATCTCACCTTTACATCACCAGTCTTCACCCCATACCCTCAAAACAACACGGTTCATGGACGGTTTTTCCCAGTCGATTCAGGAGGACGAGCGGTCCTGGTGCTTCCGCAATGGAATGCCGATGTCCGCGGGCATATCTCCCTCTGCCGGATGCTGAATTATTTTGGCCTTTCAGCCTTGCGCCTGAGCCTTCCCTATCATGACTTCCGGATGCCGGAAGGCCTCGTCCGAGCAGAATACATGCTTTCCCCGAATGTCGGCCGAACGCTGCAGGCAATGCGTCAGGCAGTCATAGACTGCAGAGCCGCACTGGACTGGATGGAGCAGCAGGGATATACCCGCCTTGCGATACTGGGTACCAGTATCGGATCGTGCGTGGCTAATATTACGATGGCGCATGATGACCGGCTGGCCGTAAGCGTCCAGAACCATATTTCCCCATATTTTGCAGATGTGGTCTGGACGGGGATTTCAACCCGCCACGTGAGGGCAGGACTTGAAGGGCAAATCACCTTGGAGGACTTGCGGCGAATCTGGCTGCCGATAAGTCCGAAGGCATACCTTGAAAAATTGGCAGGAAGCGACAAACGCTCGCTTTTGATCCACGGAAAATACGATCACTCCTTCCTGCCTCATCTGTCGCTGGAGGTATTGGAGGATTACCGCAAATTGGGGCTACCGCACAAAACTTTGGCGCTTCACTGCGGGCATTACACCTCGGGGAAATTTCCATTTAACGTGTTTCTGGGATACTCGATGTGCCGATATTTACAGCAGACACTAAAGTAATTCGGCCTCAAAAGAGAATAAGTAGCGGATAAACCTGCGCTCGGATTATCGTACGTATAACCTTGAGGGTTTCGAGGTTTATAATCATCGCTCCGTGTCGATCGCAGCATCAGGTTTTATAGAATCCCCCCTTTAAAAGAAAAGCCCCTCCCGCAATCATACGGGAGGGGCGTATCAACCGCAGTTACTCAGGCCGGGTCACATTTTCGGCCTGAAGTCCCTTGGGTCCGCGGGTCACGGTAAAGCTCACCGCCTCGCCTTCGGCCAGAGTTCGAAAACCACTCATTTGAATTGCTGTATGATGTACGAATACGTCTCCGCCGGAGGCCCTCTCGATAAATCCATAGCCCTTAGCGTTGTTGAACCATTTTACTTTCCCAATTTCTTTTTCCATGGGAATCCTGCTCCTTCGATTGGTGCTAATTCATTTCATTGTGCCGTGTTGATTCCGCGACCCTTCAAATGAAAAAGCCGCCCTCTTTTCTGGCGGCCGTCACCCGATGATCCGGTAGCACAAACTTATACATTAGGGGCTATACTAAAACTGGTATTTTAAAAATGTCAATGTTTATATTGACTTGCACCTCATCCTTCAAGATGGATGCGGTTTCAGTTGATGCGGGAACGCTGCGCTTCGAAGAAGGGCATGAAATTGCGTGTGAATGCAGCCCAATAGCGGCGGAACATCCGGGGTGACTTCATTTTCAGCACGACCTTGACAAACCGGAAGCGGCTCAAAAAAAACAGAAAATAGGCTTTCCTCTGCAATTGCTTCAGTTTTCCGTAATCCCAATCTTCCGATTTGACTTTGACTACCCCCTCCCATTCATCATGCACATCGTCTCCGCCCTCGAACGAATTGGTGGAGCGCACGATATCATTCAGTTCGGTACCCGCATAGGGGGTAGCAATGGAAAACAGGGCCTCATCGAACTGCGAGTCGCAGGCAAAACGGATGGTCTGATTGATCTCGGCGATGGTCTCACCAGGAAATCCCAACATGAAAAAGCCCAGCGTTTCGATTTTGTATTTCCTGGCCCAACCCAGAACCTCGTTAAATCGCTGAAGCTTGAGGTGCTTCTTTATCAGCTTTTGGATCCTGTCGTTGGCAGATTCCACGGCGATTGCCATATGATGAGTTCCGGCAAGGGCCATCTTCTGCATCAATTCTTCGTCGAACCGCTCGAGTCTCACGCCGTTGCCGAATTGGAACCCAAGCTTTAAGCCGCTGGCGATCACCAGGTCGCAGATCTTTTTGGCCCGCTCCAGGTCCATGTTGAAGATATCGTCCTCAACCATGAATTCCCGGATTCCATATGTATCGTGGAGAAATTTGATCTCCTCCCAGACCAGCTCGGGTTTTCTTCCTCTGAATTTCTTGCCGAACAAATCATGGCAGTATATGCAACGATAAGGGCAGCCCCGGCTCGTGAATATCTGGATAGCCCTACGATCTACGGTTGGAAATCGGACAAAATCGATGTCGAAATATTTTTCAATATCAAGCAAATGGTAGGCCGGCATCGGCACGGTATCGACGTCGACATAGCTATTGCAGGGCGCGTTCCTTATTAACTCGCCACTGCGGCGAAACCACAGTCCCTTGACTCCGTCCAACGCCGAATCAGTGCTAACCCGATCAAGAAACTCGGCCCAGATATCCTCTCCTTCCCCGATGCAGATGGAATCGATGCAGTCCTTTTTCATGACCTGCTCAGGCATGATCGTGGGGTGTTGACCGCCGAATATGATATGCGTGGCAGGCGACAGCCGGCGGATCGACTCGGCTGTTTCGACTCCGCCAAGGAATTCTACCGACATGCAACTGATCCCGGCGATGTCATAGGGGACGGAGGCCAGAGCTTCCTGCAGTACTTTTGCCGGATCCTCTTCCAGACCAATATCAAGAATCCTGACCTTGTGGCCCTTGTTTTCGGCGACGGCAGCAAGAAGAGTAATACCAATGGGAATGCCGGCAACGACATCCGTGTACACGGATTTCGGTCTGATCAACAGAATGTTCAGAGAACGTCCCAATTTTCCACCCGCTAAGATAATGCTGCGCCCCTGCATCCCTGAACTATAATTGATCACCCGCCCCAGTTCCAGAGGGGGGACCGGCAATTATGAAGCGGTCATTAGGGAACTCAGGGGTTCAAGGGACAGGCACCCTCGTTTTTGTACTGCGGGATACGAAGGCATAGAATAGCGCCCCGCCCACAAGGACGGTCGCCAGGGCAAGCATCGACTCGAGCGGGCGTCCCCTGAAATTCCAAATTAAAGTCCAGATCGAAATGGATAGGAAAAGAAGCGGAGTCACTGGATAGCCCCATGCCAGGAAGGGGCGCGGCATATGGGGACGCCGGACCCGCAGAACCATAACGCAGGAAATAGCGATACTCGAAAACAGCGTCAAGGTGAAGCCGATATATTGCTGTATCTGATCAACGCGCCCTGAGAGAATCATGAACGATGTAACCAGGCCCTGCAACAAAAGAGAACTGACAGGAGCGCCGGTCGATGAGCCGGTCCGCGCAAAAATGTGGAAAAGCGGGAAATCGCGCCCGAGCGCATAATACACTCGTGGACCAGCCACGGTCATGGCGGAGGCGGATGCCAGAAGCGACACCGAAAGCACCAGTGTAACCAGGGCAGTTCCTGAATCGCCAAACAGGTTGCGCGATGCGATGATCCCCACCTCCACCTTGTTGGCGAGCGTTTGAGCATCGGCCCCGTAAAAGTAAACTACATTCAAAGCCAAATACAAAATCACTACGCAACCGGTACCCAGGAGCAACGATCGAGGCAGGTTTTTCTTCGGGTCTCTTATTTCTCCGGCTACATAGGCTGACGCATTCCATCCTGAATAGCAGAACATTACGAAAATCAACGAATTAGCGAAGGCACCGAGCTTATCGGCTAAGGAAAGTGACTCATAGGTGCTCGTCACTTTTGTCAGATTCGAAAGGTTGCCTTTGCCCACGATCAACGCACCAAACACGATGAGCAGGATACCTGCGAGTTTCGTGACGGTGATCCAATCGTTGAATCGTATTCCGCCTTTCATCCCCCGGAGATGAATCGCGACCAGGATCCAGGCAAGGCCAATTGCGATCCAGTCATTGACGTGAATGAACCCGAAAGCCGTCGGATCGGAGGCAAGGGAGGGGAAGAAAAAGGTGATATACCGGACAAGGCTTTTAAGCGCCGAGGCAATAGGTGCTGCGAACCCGGCAAATAGAGAGACAAAGGCGCTCATGAATCCCATGGCGGCACCATAGGTCTCCCGCAAATAGACATACTCGCCGCCCGCCCTGGGCATCGACGCTCCGAGTTCGGCATAGCAAAGGGCTCCGCAGATGGCGAGAATCCCTCCGACAATCCAGAGCAGGAAAATATAGCCGGGATGGCCGAGCGCCCCGGCCTGAAAACCGGTAGATGTGAAAATGCCGGCGCCAATAATATTGGCTATCACCAAGGCGGTAGCGGATTTAAGCCCAATGCCCCGAACCTGTTCCTGTTCTTTCCCCAGTTCCATTTTGCTGTTTCCGCCCCACGGATTATGTCGGTCAAAGGTCAGCAGGATACCTTCGGCTCCTGTCAATGTCCACAAAACTCTCCTCCCCAGGGCACCATGAGATAAAGGTTTTTTTGAAACTTCCGCGCCCGTCCCCTATCATATACGGGCAACAGGCCACGTCTTCAGAGGGAGGCGGAGTTGAATGCCCCCAGGTAACGAGCCTATTCAGGAGGAAGTATGACGGAACCGTCTATGGAAACTTTTATCAAAGCCCCAAAACCAGTTCCACCGCCCCCGCCGCCTGGCCTGATACCTGACGGAGCGAAAACTGTACTGCTTTTTATCGCAATCGCCGGGGTGGCATACCTTATTTACGACGGGTACCAGTTCCAGCACCAGACGCAGGCTGAGGTCTTGAAACTGGCAGGCCAGATCCAGGCCCTGGAAAATAAGTCCAAGGTAGGTGAAGCCAAGTTAACCAATCTGGCGGGAGACATCCAGGAAACCCAGCAGCAAGTCGGGACCACGAAAGCCGAGCTGAAAAAAACCAGCCAGCAGACTCAACAAGCCCAGGTTGAAGTCCAGAAAACCAAATCCGAGCTGAGCCAGGCGATATCTTCCAAAGCGGACGTCTCGCAGGTAAATGCACAGGTCCAGGCGGTAAAATCGGAAGCCGAGGCCAGAATCGGGCAGGTCAATTCCGAGGTCGGAGGTGTGAAAACAGAAGTCGGCGCAGTCAAAACCGACCTCGCCAACACTAAACGCGACCTCGAGGGTACCCAGCGCCAATTGATCGATGTGCGTGAAACCCTCACCGCGGCGGTGGCCAAAAATTCAGGCGAGATTGACGTTCTGAGGAAAAAAGGCGAGCGTGACTATACCGAGTTCGAAATCCCGAAAAAGAACCAGATGGTCAAGGTTGAAGATATCCGTTTGATTCTCACCAAAACGGATCCGAAGAAAGGGAAATACAACCTCCAGATAGTGGTTGACGACAATAAACTGGAAAAGAAGGACCGCACCGTCAACGAACCGGTTCAATTTCTCGTGGGTCGCAACCACCTGCGCTACGAAGTCGTGATCAACTGGGTTCAGAAAGAGAAGGCGGGAGGCTATCTGAGCATCCCCAAGGATAAGAATCTCAGCCAGGAGAGGCCGACGAAGTAGGAGAGGAAGATCGCGCGTTAATCCGCAAGACAACCCCTCACCCCTGATATATCCTTGGGGATATCACGGGGGGAAGGAATGTCTGGAAAATCTGGAAAACCACGCAGGATCGTTGTAGGCATATCCGGGTCCAGCAGTCCGATTTATGGAATAAGGCTGCTTGAAGTTCTGCGTGAAATGGACGATCTGGAAATCCACCTCGTCCTGAGCGACACGGCAGTACGAACGATCGCGCTGGAAACCGACAGGCATGTAGATAATGTTCTCCGGCTGGCCCATGTGGTCCACGACAACCATGACATGGCCGCATCCATATCTAGCGGGTCGTTCCAGACTGACGGGATGGCGATTGTTCCGTGTAGCATGCGCACCCTCAGCGAGATCGCTCATTCGGCCACGGGCCAGCTCATCAGCCGCGCCGCTGATGTCCACCTCAAGGAACAGCGGCGGCTGATCCTCATGACTCGGGAAACCCCGCTGCATCTGGGACATCTCAGGAACATGGTCCTGGCCGCGGAAATCGGGGCCATCATTGTGCCGCCCGTCCCCGCATTCTATCATCGGCCCAAAACCATCGACGACATTATCGACCATTCCGTAGGCAAGGTCCTGGACCTGCTCGATCTGCCCCACCGTCTTTTCCGGCGATGGGAGACGCCGGCCAGTTCATAAATCTTTGTGGTCCTCGCGGTTCAATCCGTCGAGCGAGCTAGATTTCCAGAGAGGCTGAGGAAAGTTTGGGTATGATGACAAACAGAATCTCCTGCCAAGCCGGGCCGATTCTGATCATCATCGCCCTGCACATCGGATGCGCCCTGCTCGTCGATCCGCGGGGAGAATTCCCGTTGAATGACGATTGGAGTTATACCCGGACGGCTTTCCAGTTCGGGCAAACGGGAAAGATGCAGGTCGATGAATGGTCGGCTCCGACGCTTGTGGGTCAGGCTTTTTATGGCGGTATTCTGGTCCGGCTGGCAGGGAGGAGTTTTATCACGCTTCGGCTCTCGTCCCTCGTTCTGGCATGCGCCTTAGCTTGTATCCTCTGGGCATTGATGCGGCGGCTCGGGCTTCGGGACGGGCAGGCCTGGATGCTTGTTCTGGCATGGATGTTCAATCCTGTGGGCTTTTGCCTCTCTTACAGCTACATGACCGAGATACCATTTCTGTTTTTCGTTGGCACGGGACTATGGTTTGGGATGCTTTATCTGGACGGACAAAAACCCTGGCAGATCATCTCATGCGGAATCTTTCTCGGCTATGCCTTCTGCATCAGGCAGACCTCGATTCTATTCCTGGCGCCGCTGGTACTCGCTCTATTTTTTGCCCTCAAAAGCCCCAATATCCAAGCGAGGATATCGCGATCCCTGTGGCTCGCAGCCTCCGCGGGTGTCCTCATTCTGGGATATAAGCTCTGGTCCGTGCAGCTGGGCGGGACCACTCCTGCAGCGCAGCGGAAATTTGAACTCCTCAAATCCATGACTTCAACGCAAATCATCGGAAATCTTGTCGGGCTTCTTTTTTACCTGTCTTTTTTTCTCCTGCCAGTTTGCATTTACCTTCTTCCAGCACTGATTCGGATGTGCCGCTCCAAACCCGGAATGGCATGTTTTTGGGGCACGGTCTGGGGATCATTTTCGGCATGGGGGCTGTGGTGGTTTGACTCCAGATTTTCAAGGGTGCCCTACCTTCCCGGCCGCGCCTATCACTCTCGCATGCCCTATCTACTAAATGTTCTGTATGACACAGGTCTGGGTCCCTTTACCCTGGATCCAACCTACTATGGCCGCACTCCAACGCCGAACTATCCGCTGTTCTGGTTGATCGTGACTTGCCTGACGGCTTTGGGAGTAGTGGCGCTCGGAATCTATATTTCACTTGCACTGCCGCCGATGCTACGGAACAAAAGCAGGCCCGCACGCCGCACGATGGTTTTTGCGGCAGTCGTCATTTTGGTGACGGTCGCTCTCTTTGAAATCGTTTTCAGCCACGTGCAGGAAGGGGGGCTTTTTGACCGTCACATCCTGACCGCCGAACTCCCGCTTCTGCTCCTTATTGCAGGTGCCGGCGCAGAAGCATCAGACCTTTATCGGGCGGGACAAGCCGAGCCGCGGGAGCGGGTGGTCGGGTATCCGGCTCTCCGAAAGCTTTGTTTTGCTCTGGCCGCTGCAGTTCTGGTTTGTTATGCAATTTTCTGCGTGGCGGGTACTCACGATTACCTGGCATGGAATCGCGCTCGCTGGGACCTGGGGAGGGAGCTGCTGGCCACGGGAGTAGACCCCCTGACCATTTCCGGCGGCTTCGAATTCAACGGGTGGCACAACTACGATACGTTCCGGAAACGGGGGAACATTTCCAGGATCTATTACTGGTGGTATGACCGGCCGGAATATGTAATAGCGATGGAACCGCAGGAAGAATACAGCATACTAAGGCATAAAGAATATTACTCCTGGCTGCATCGAAAGAGCTACCCGGTGTATGTTCTGAAAAAAGCCGCCTAAAAGGCCTCTTTGTTGACGATGTAAGGCATTTGCCGCGGATCGCCGCCATAACGGCCTTCCAGCAGGTCGATCACTGCCTGCACCGTCCTTCCCGCCATCCCGACGGCCGGATCGGGCGAAAGCCGCGTGGATCGTGCAGCCGAAGCGAAATGAGGAAACAGCCTCAGCTTCTGGCTGAGCCGCTGATCGCGCAATGGGCTGTCGGCCGGCAGGGGTTCGTTTTCGAACACATCCAGCGCCGCTCCTGCCAACCACCCTTCGTCCAACGCTCTAACCAGCGCTTCTTCATCGACCACCGGGCCGCGGGAAGTATTGATCAGGTAGGCCGTCGGCTTCATCAGGCGCAGGCGCCGCTCATCCATGAGATGATAGGTCGAATTGACCGAATCGCCCGGGTACACCAGCGGCACATGCAGCGACACGTAATCGGCCCGTTTCAGGGCGTCTTCGAGAGAAACATGTTCTATCTTCTGAAGCCTCGGAGAGAGCCGTTCCCGATGGCGCACTTCCATAAACCAGCGAATAGCCGCGGTAAAGCTGTGATCCTCATAGGTGGGGTCGTGGCAAAGAATGTCCATGTCAAAACCCACGGCCTTGTTGATCATGCTTTTGCCGATGCGGCCCATGCCAATGACAGCCAGGGTCCTTCCCGACACTTCATCCCCCAGCCAGGGAAGGTAGGGGTGCCAGGTGGTCCACTCGCCTGCCCGAAGCATCTGCTCGGCAGGCCAGGTCTTGCGCGCGACGCATCCCATAATGAAAAAAGCGAACTCGGCCGTCGCGTCGGTCAGCACTTCCGCTGTATTGCTGAAAGGGATTTTGTATTTGTTCGCCGCGGCCCGGTCGATATTGTCGAATCCCACGGCCATTTGCGCCACCATTTTGAGTCCTGATGCGGCCCCGACGGAAAGGGTCTCCTCATCGATAATGTCCCGCAGAGTTGTTATCAGGACGTCGATTCCGGAAGATAGTTTTTCCAGAACAAATGCCTTGGAAGGCGCCTCAACCTGCGAATAGACTTCGAGGTCCCAGCCTCTCTGCTTCAAACGGTCCAGCGCTTCCGCACCGATATCGCAGGTTGCGAAAATCTTTGTTTTGGAATGCATGTTACTACCTCGTGAGGCAGAATCAAATCAGCCTCGAAAATAGACCCGGAGAGCCTCGAATTGGCTCACACCGTCGAGCCCGGCTTCCGCCAGGACCATATAGCCCTGACCGCTGCCGAGGAATTTCCCCTTTTGAAAGGGATGCATACTCGCTGCCCGCCCGCGATTCGAGCGGATCCACCGGTACAGAGTGGACAGGGTAAATCCGGTGATGCCTATGGCTTCCAGGGCTCTTTCTTCCGGGAAAATCCGATCCTGCTCTTCCTGAGGAAGAAGATCGAAAAGCTCGGCGCTGGAAACATAGTACACCCAGGGATCCAGGCCTTCCTTCTCGAGCCGCGGAAGAGCAGCCTCCAAGAAGGCGTAGGTTACAGCGCTTTCCTGAAGCACGACGGTCCCCGTGCCCCTGCCTTTAGGCTTCCGGAGCAGGTAGAGCCCCGTGGCGGCATCCTCGGCAGGCGCAAGCCCGAGAGCAGCCCGGTCCAGGATTTTTTCCGTGGGGCGAGTGACATAGGGGGCCAGGATTGCCGGCCGCTTGGCCAGCGCCGCGGAAAACAGTGGCCAGATCTCCTGTGGATCCCATGGGGTCAGGGTGATGCAGGTCCCTCGCGGGAAATTTTCCTGCAGGAGCTGTAAAGGCTGCGGATCGGCGTGCGTGGGCCCGTCTTCCCCTGTTTTCAGACCCGCGTGGGCGCAAACCAATATCATGGGCCGGTATGGGTCCGGCGCAATGGCGTGCCTGGCTTCCCCGCCAATAGCGTGAAGTCGTGCGGCGATGTGCCCCAGCGGAGCCAGAAATGCGCCATAGGAGGAGCCAATTCCGATATGATGCCCGAAAGTGGATATTCCGCTGAGAATCCCGCTCATGGCATCCTCACAGATTCCCCCTGTGGATAGAAGCCGGGAACTGGAGTTCATCCCTGCATTCCAAAAACCCTCCCCAAATCCGGCCCCCACCGTATTGAGACTGGTGGAGCCGAGCAGATCGGCAGCCGCCGCGAACAATGCGCCCCCGGTTGCCTTGTTATAGAATTGCATCACGCGGCCTAGCTCTCCCCGCAGAGTGGTCGAAGCTCCGGGTTTCAGCTGCAGTTCGCCCGGCACAGCGGCCCAGGAGGAAGCTGCAATCCTGTAAGCCGAATCAATCTGCGGCGCTCCTTCGCGAGGCTTACGTCCTTTGCCGCCGAGTCTCAATTTTGAATCCTTCAGTTTCCCGGCGAGGCAGTTCACCACCGCGGGGTTGTTTTCGAGCGCTTTGCGGATTACCGACAATGCTTCCCAGAAGCATTCTTCGATGATGGCGCTGCCATCCGCTTTCATGGCGCAGCGCTGATTGCCGGACTCGCAGCCAGGCAGCAGTGCGTCCTCTTTGCTGGTCAATTCCGAAACCGCCTGACAGAAACCGTCGGAGCAGAGCTTATGCCCGGCACCGTGCGATGCACGCCCTTCTATGCCGTACCCCCAGCCTTTCACGGTGCGATAAATGACCGCGGTCGGCTGGCCATTGTCGATGGCCAGGGCCATGCGTTGAGCCTTCAGGATATGCTGGAAATTCCGTCCTTCCCGCACATAAATAACATTCCAGTCATGCAGGTAGAAAAACTCCATCGGATTCCACTGCACGTAATCGCCAGGGCTGGTTCCCTCCCGGCAAACCCGATTGGAATCAATCGAGGCCTGATTCCAATCCAGGTGGAGGAAGACATTGCCCAGGGAGGCTGTACCTGCGGCCGCCAAAGCCTCAGCCACTCGACCCGGTGTGAGACCGCCTTCGCCTTCCACCATGTGAACCCGCGGGGCATTCGGTCCGTAATAATCCCTTGCTCCCAGAGCCAGCCCGATGGAACTTGCGATTCCGACACCGGAAGCTCCCGTGGAAAGCCGGATAAAAGGTGTGGCCGGAGTGGGATGGCCATCGAGCGCCTTTACTCCAAACCTGGTGAAAAGCGGGGTGCGCGTTGCCGGATTTCGGCGGAATCCCAATAGATCCTCAAGGCGAAGGCGATGTCGCAAGTCTGGCGGCATCAACTCCGGCGCGCCAATGCGAATAATTTCGTCCCGCAAAGCCCAGAAAGCGTAAAGGCCCATGGCTTTGTGACCAGCGGCATAGGAAATCACGTCGCTGTCTTCGCGATCGGGATCGGAAAAATCGTAGTCGAGAGTGTCAAACAGCAGCCCCGAAACAAAGCGTCCCGATGAGATCGACCCGCCGGGATGCCCGGAACCGGGAACATAATTGAACATCATGGCGCAGAGAGACCGGTAAATCAGGTCCAATTCTTCGTAATACGCGACCTCTTCTGGCGACAATGGCCAGTCCGGCGAACCGGAGGGATCACCGATTTCCTGATAGGTAGCCCGTCTGGGTGCGAATTCGAGTTTCATAAAAATACCTTTCTCACCGAATGCCGGTGATTTATGAATTCAGGATATTAGGGAAATGCCATGGATTCGACATAGATCTCCTCGAAGCGAGGATCGGCCGCCAGGGGCACATGAACCATCTTGTCCAAAACGCGCCGCATGCGGCTATTTTCGCCCATATCGTCAAATAAAGCTATCTTTGCTCCGTGCAAAGCCGTGTTCCCCGCCGGGAAAATCTGCCCGGGTTGAAACTCCAGCAAGCCTATTCTGCGGGCGCTTTCCAAGTCGATGTAATTGCCGAAAGCACCGGCAAGATTCAGGCGGGTGACGCTGTCCACGGCGGAGTTGCACCGGTCCAGCAACAACCTGATGGCGGCGGCGATCGCTCCTTTGGCCAGCTGCAATTCCCGGATGTCATTTTGGCAAAGCGAAACCGGCGGATCCAGCATCCAATCCCCTCGCCCTCCGAGAAGCCGGCCGCCGGGAGAAAGGATCTCGAGCCCCAATCCAACAGAAACCGCATCCACAAGGCCGCTTCCGCAAATCCCTCGTGGAGTGCCACCCCCGATCACGGTGCAGCTTACTTTGCCGTCTTCGACGCGGACGCTCGAAATCGCCCCTGTCGCTGCCCGCATTCCGGCCCTGATGCGTGCCCCCTCAAAAGCCGGACCTGCAGCCGTGGAAGCGCAATACAGACAGTTACGATTGCCAAAGACGACTTCTCCATTGGTACCGAGATCCACAAGGCCGGACAAAGATGCGCTCTGGTCGAGACCGCTTGCCACAACTCCGGCCAGGATGTCGCTGCCGACAAATCCGCCGATGCAAGGCAGGAAAAAAACTTGAGGGCTGCCAGGAATTCGCCAGCCGAGCTCGGCGCATTCAAATGAGCGCAGTCCGCCTTGGGCAAATTCGAATGGGTAATGCGCCAGGGGAGAAGGGTCGATCCCGCAGAAAAAGTGATGCATCGCGGTATTCCCCACAATCACCACCTTGCTGATTTTTTGGCTCTCGCCCGGGAGTGATGCGAGCAGCCCTTCGATGAGCCGGCCCACACCGGAGCGCGCAGCCTCGCGCATCGACGCCAGGCCCTGGGGAGAAATTGCCAGGTGGATGCGGCTCATGATGTCTGAACCGTGCGCCGCCTGCGGATTCAGAGAAGACTGCACCCCCAGGACGCGGGCTGTCGACAACTCGACCAACTGGGCCACCACGGTGGTTGTGCCCAGATCGACAGCAATCCCATATCCCTCAGCCGGGGTAAACTCGAACCTGGATTCATCGGAGAGAATCGATGCATCCCACTGGCTGATCTCCAGGGTCAAGTCCGAATCCGCACGGCAGCGGCAGGCAAGCCTCCAGCCCTGACCGATTTCTTTCGGGCCGAGGATGGCCGCCTGCTCGGCATCAGCTTCTATACGCCCCTCTATCACACGGACGCGGCAGGCCTTGCAGCGACCGTGGCCGCCGCAGGGAAATTCGACGCCATACTCAAACAGGGCATCGCGCAAGGGTAGGCCGGGCCTGACCTCGATCGACTTGCCCAGCGGATGCAACCGGATCTTGATTTTGTCTGACATATACGAGGCGTCCGGGATGGAGACGATAAGGACCGGTTGCCGGCATCCGAAGTCCGGACGGCAGGAGTCTCTGCGCTCGGGCCGGTATTGGCGGTCGGGAAAGTCCCTTCAGATATCAAACTGAAAAATCACGCTTCGAATTTTTCCTTGGCAATGATCCCCTCATCATAGCGGGCTACTATCCGTTCGCCGGGCTGGAGCACAAGAAACTCCCTGTCGTTCCAGTCGCCGTTTACGAGTCGCTGGATCAAGGAAAGATCACCGCGAAACTTCTCAAACGCCCAACCGCGCCTGGCGGCCTCCTCGCGCGTCTGCCGTTCAAATGACGAATCCGGCTCTACCCCCATTTCGATGAAGGTTAACTGGCGATAGTTCTTGGACATATCGCAAAGCTCATTCCAAAGGTAGCGGGCGTTATCCTCGCCGTAGCGGGCCACCAGAGTCTCATAGCTTTGATCCATCCCCATGCGTCGCGGAATGGATATTTGTCTCAATTCCCCCGCTGCCTCTCCGCGCTCAATCCATCCCGTCGTTTTGAAATAAACACCGGGATGACTGTCAAAATAGGCCAGGTATTTTTCCTTGCTGCCGAAAAAAAGCGCGATGCAGTCATGCGCCCTCGGCACTACCACGGGCAGTGAACGGGCGGTCAGGCCGGCAATGCCGTTGTTGCAGAGCCCGTATCCCAGAAGGATCGTCGAATATTTGTCCGGGTCGACACCGTCCACGGCGGTCTGGAGGCGTGAAAGCATTCCGGACGCACCGATATCGTGCAAGCCTTTGGGCAGGAATTCCACATCCAGCGCGTGCGGTGAGAGAGCCGTTGCCGCGCACATTTCACGAAAGAAGATTTCGCAGCTGATCAGCTTCAGGAGCATTTCGGAAATCGTCGCTGGACCAGGAAAACTCAGGCGCCGACAAGTCTTCGAGCCAGAGCCACGGCGCCATTGGCGTTGTCGCTATACCCGTCCGCACCGATTTGCTCGGCAAACTGCTGAGTTACCGGGGCACCTCCAATCAAAATTTTGACCTTTTCGCGTGCACCGGTTTTTTGAAATTCCTCGATAGTGGTTTTCATGGCAGGCATGGTCGTCGTCAGAAGCGCCGAAAGTGCAACCAGGTTGGCATTTTTTGCCTGGGCTTCCGCCACGAACTTCGCCGGCGAAACATCGGTGCCCAGGTCAAAAACCTCAAACCCGGCGCCTTCGAGCATCGAGGATACCAGGTTTTTCCCGATGTCATGGAGGTCGCCCTTGACTGTGCCTATAACCACGCGCCCCTTAGGTTCTGTTCCTTTTTCAGCCAGGAGCGGCCGGATGATCTCGAGAGCGCTTTTCATGGCCCGGGCGGACAAAAGAAGTTCAGGAACGAAGTAATCCTGGCATTCGAATTTATTCCCGACCTCATCCATTGCCGGGATCATGTACTTTGTGACCAGATCCACCGGATCAGTCCCGGCAGCGAGGGCCTCTCGTGTAACTGCGGCGGCTGTTTTTGCATCACCTTTCAGGACAGCATCGTGTAACAAAGATAGATCAGGCATGTCATTTCTCCTTTGCCGGAAAAAGCGAAGGATTACTTTACTCCAGGCACTTGCGGCCCGGCTACCTTTTTCATCAATTCCCGTCATTTGCCGGAAACATAAAGACCACCAAGGCCAACTTGAAAGCTGCGGCAAATAAGAAAAAGTAGCCTGCAGCCTGTGCACTGCTGTGATATCCTGCGCGCTCCTGGCCATTTCTTTAGGATCGGATCTCAAATCATGAACCATGCCAGCACCCATAGCTCTGAAGGTGGATCGGGCGATTTCGTTGCCTTGCCACTGTCCAATCGCCATCGCTGGACCATCGTCGGGTTGCTGTTTACAGCTTCGATGATCAATTACGTCGATCGGGCCACAGTCTCCTTCGCCCTGCCCATGATCTCGAAGGAACTCTCTCTCGGCCCGATGGCAAAGGGACTGCTCTTATCCGCTTTTTTCTGGTCCTACGCATTGATGCAGATACCAATCGGATACCTGTCCGATAGAATCAACCTCCGCTGGCTATACGCCGGCGCATTCACGCTCTGGTCAATCGCCCAGGGATTGACCGGATTTGCGGGAGGGATCACCGCTCTCGTCCTGTTCAGGATCCTTCTTGGAATAGGGGAATCGATTTACCTCCCTGGCGGCACCAAGATAGTCAGCTTGCTCTTCTCCGCCAGGAACCGGGGCCTGCCGTCGGGACTTTTTGACATGGGAACCCGGACAGGCCTGGTCTTGGATGGCATCCTGATTCCCTGGCTGCTCGTGCATTACGGCTGGCGCCGCATGTTCTTCATTGTCGGCTTTTCGGCGCTGCTCTGGCTGATCCCCTGGCTTCTGGTATTCCCCTCAAAGACTTCCACAACCAAGGAATCGGCCAATTCTCCCCAAGTGCCGGATCTCTCGGCTCCGCCTAAGAAGATCCTCACATTCGACCATAATCTGCTGGGGCTCTGCCTGGGGTTTTTCTGTTTCGACTATTATTGGTACCTCCTCCTCACCTGGCTGCCAGACTACCTGGTGAACGTGAGGAACTTGACGATCCTGAAGGCGGGTCTCTATGCCTCGATCCCCTACTTCGTTTTCGGCATCAGCCAGCCCCTGGGCGGGTGGATCGGGGACCGGCTGAGCCGGATGGGATGGAACGAGCTCAAAGCACGCAAGGGAATTATCGCGGTTGCTTTCAGCACGGGGCTCTTCTTGATTCCCGCCTCGAGGGTTTCGGATTCGGGAACGGCCGTCGTACTTATCATTGGAGGCTCCCTGGTGGGCCTGGCAACGGCAAACCTTCTGGTTATATTGCAGACCTGTGCACCTCCGGACGAGGTCGGGATCTGGACCGGGGTCTATAATTTTGCGGGAAACATGGCTGGAATTCTGGCGCCGCTCGTCACCGGATTCTTGATTGCCTGGACCGGCTCCTATCGGCCGGCATTTATGCTCGCACCATTGGTCTTGCTGGCGGGGCTCCTCTGCATCTGGCTTATCATCGGAAGGGAGAAATCTCGACCCGCCTCAAGTTCCTGACGGAATCAGGCAATAAGGGGAGCAGGAAGAATGGCCCCATTCCAGATTGGGTCGGTCATCCAGTATCTTATCGAGAGCGGATGGTTTTGGGGGACCGTTTTTTTAAGTTGAACCGATCCGGCGACGGGTTGCATCATACCGCTTGTTTGAAGCGGGACCGTGAATCCATGGGAGGCTTATGGAACTCAAAAGAAACCGATTTAAAAATTACGCGTTAATCCTGGCCGCAGCTTTTGCCTTGGCTATCCTCGCCGGCTTCGTGCTGGCGCAGACTTCATCTCCCCCGGTCGTATTGATTGAAACAAGCCTGGGGACCATTACCGTCGAGCTAAATCCTGAAAAAGCACCTAAAACGGTTGCGAATTTCCTCTCCTACGTCAAAGAGGACTTCTATCGGGGGCTGACCTTCCATCGTGTAATACCGGGCTTCATGATCCAGGGCGGCGGATTTGCACCCGACATGACCAAAAAACCGACTCCCCGGCCTCCCATTCCAAACGAGGCGGGTAACGGGTTGAAAAACCTTCGAGGTGCCATCTCAATGGCAAGAACCGCCGTGGTGGACAGCGCCACATCTCAATTCTTCATCTGTGTCGCCGACAAGCCGGCATTGGACCATCGCGGTGAGTCCCCGGATGCTTTCGGCTACGCGGTTTTCGGCAAGGTAACTTCCGGAATGGAAGTGGTCGACAAGATTGCCGAAACCCCAACCGGGACGAAGGGGCAATATCAGAATGTTCCGGTCATGCCGGTGTTAATCAAAACGATTCGCCTCAAGGGGGCCCCGGCTCCCAAGCCAAAATCGTAGCGCCGTAACCTGTCAAATCGGCGATCTGCTCTGCCGGTCGCGGATGTGCGATTTCATGCGGGTTTTTCTTCAAAGTCCCGCATGCCACCGCAAACATCCGCGTCCCTGCGAGCAAGCTGCCTCATTCCTGAAATGGGGGACTCAGGTTGATGTGTGCTCGGTACGGGCGATGATTTCTTCCTGGAGCTCTTTCGAGAGGTCGCAAAAATAATCGCTGTACCCTGCCACGCGGACGATCAGATCGCGATGACCTCCGGGATCCGACTGGGCCGCGCGCAGGGTCTCCGCCGTTACGACGTTAAACTGGACGTGGTGGCCATCCATTTTGAAATAACTTCTTACCAGGTGGGCCACTTTGTCGATCCCGGTTTCGGTCGACATTAATTCGGGAGAGAATTTTAGGTTGAGCAGGGTTCCTCCCGTCTTCACATGGTCCATTTTTGCCGCAGACTTAAGGACCGCGGTTGGCCCCCGGCGATCGGCTCCCTGAACCGGTGAAATGCCTTCCGACAGCGGCAGCCCAGCCTTCCGCCCCTCGGCAGTGGCTCCGGTAACAGAACCGAAATAGACGTGGCAGGTCGTAGGCAGCATTTCGACCCGGTATTGGCCTCCCTTGGAGTTCGGCCGCCCATCCACTTCTTCGAAGCAGGCATCGAAGATCCTCACCATGATGTTGTCGGCATATTCGTCATCATTGCCGTATTTATGCATGCGGTTGACACATCGCTGCCGCAAAACCTCCTCCTCTGCGAAATCGGAATCCAGCACTTCCACCAGCCGCACAAGACTCAGGGCACAGGAATCGAATACCAGGTCTTTGATCGAGGATAGTTCGTCCGTAAGACTGCCCAATCCCACCATTTGAATAAAGGTATTGTTGTAGCGGGCCCCCCCTTCGTTGTAGTCCTTACCTTTGGAGATGCAGTCGTCGATGAGGACCGATAAAAACGGAGCCGGCATGCTTCGAGCATAAACCTGTTCGATCAGCTGATTACCCCGCACTTTGATTTCAATGAAATGGCGCAGCTGGCGGCGGAAGGCGGAGAAGAGCTCATCAAAGCTCTGAAAGCTATCGGGCGGGCCGGTTCGGAGTCCGATCTGCTTTCCCGTGCGCGGATCGAAACCATCATGGAGAGTAATTTCCAATACTTTCGGGAGATTGAAATAGCCCGTCAGTATATAAGCCTCCTTGCCGAAAGCGCCGACCTCGACGCAACCGCTGCAGCCGCCTGCGCGGGCATCCTCCAGCGTTTTGCCCTGGCGGATCTGCTCCTCGACCACGCTGTCGGCGTTGAAGAGCGAGGGGAAACCATATCCGTTCCGTATCACCCGCAGAGCATGTTTGAGGAGTGAATCCGGAGTCTTCCGGGAAACCTGAACGTTGGTGCTGGGCTGGAGCAGGTGCATCTCGTCAACGATCTCCAGCAGAAGATGCGACAACTCATTGGCACCATCCGATCCATCGATAAGCAGTCCGCCGATGTTGATATTGGCAAAATCGGTATAGGTCCCGCTTTCAGCGGCAGTCACTCCAACCTTGGGCGGCGAAGGGTGATTATTAAACTTGATGAACAGGCATTCGAGCAGTTCCCTGGCACTTTCCCGCGTCAAGCTCCCTTCCGCAAGCCCTTTCCGGTAAAACGGCCACAAATGCTGATCCAGGTGGCCGGGATTGAACGCATCCCAGCCGTTTAATTCGGTAATTACTCCGAGATGGCAGAACCAGTAATATTGCAGCGCCTCATGGAAATCGCGCGGGGCATGGGACGGCACCCTGCGGCACACTTGTGCAACCCGGATGAGTTCTTCCCGTCTCCCGGGATCGGCTTCCCGTTCGGCCATCGCGAGGGCCAGATCTGCGTGCCGCTCTGCAAAGATGATAAGCGCATCGCAGGCAATCGCCATGGCTTTGAGTTGCTCCCGCCTGGACCAGGCTTCCTGATCGCCGAGGAAATCAAGAGAAGATATGGCTGAGGTTATCTCGGCTTTGAAATCCTGCATCCCTTTGCGATAGATCTTATCGTCCAGAACGGTGTGTCCGGGAGCCCGCTGCTCCATGAATTCAGTAAAGATGCCGGCTTCGTAGGCCTCCTTCCAATCCTGCGGCAATTCCAGGAACATGCGGTCACGCATGCTGCGCCCGCGCCAATAAGGGATCACGGTTTCTTCGTAACTTTCGAGGCACTCCGGCCCCACGGAATAGGATGTCTTGGGGCGGGAGTTGAGTATTTTCAGGTCCTCGAGGCTGTGACACGTCAATTCCGGGAAAGTGGGCACGGCCTTCGGTGCCGGTCCTCGCTCCCCAACGATCAACTCCTCCTCGCCGATATGGATGCTCTTGTTGCGGCACAGATGAAGAAAAGCCTCGGCCCGGGTCACCGGGATGGAATTCCGGCCTTCGTTAGCCCGGTAAAATCCGGTCAATAAAACGGCACGCTCAGCAGACAAGCCGGGAGCCGCATCCAGGCTTTTGCGGCGTAGGCGAGCGGTTCGATCGGTCATTTTTACCCTCCGGTAATTGTCACTAGTCCGCGAGCACGGAATTTTGCGGCACATGCTTCCATCTTTTCCAAGCTTGGCTGCGCGGCTTCCATGCCGACGGCAGGTTTCCCGAGCCGCTCCGATTTATTTCGTCCCATAGCATGGTACGCCAGGAGGTTCACCTGGCGAATGCCGGGTACCGAAGCGGCAAAATCCGCAATTTCCTCCAATCGTCCAGCGATGTCGTTGACACCGGGGATAATAGGCACCCGGAGCCATATGTTGGAATGGATCTTGCCCAGTTTCATCAGATTATCCAGGATAAGGGTATTCGAGACTCCGGTAACCTGCCGATGGAGGTCCTCATCTATCAGCTTTACATCATACAGGAACAAGTGCGTGAGTCGGGCTATGGACTCCATGTACTCCCAACGTGTGTGGCCGCAGGTATCGACCGCCGTCGTTATTTCTTCAGTCCGGCAGCCCTTGAGAAGAGCCTCCAGGAACAAATGTTGGGACAGGGGCTCGCCTCCCGAAAAAGTAACTCCACCGCCGGACTCCTCGTAAAATACCCTGTCGTTGATGATTTCTTTCATGACCTCAGCGACCGTCATCTGCCGTCCGAACACCTGTCTTGCGCCTGCCGGGCAAGCCTCCACGCACGCACCGCAGGCGATGCAGAGCGGATTTGCCGCCGGCAGACTTTTTCGCTGTCCTGGCTCAGCACCAAAGGGGCACGCTTCGAAACACGACCCGCAAGCGACGCACCGACCTTCCACGAATCCGATCTCCGACTGAGCCGCCTTCCCTTCCGGGTTGTGGCACCAGAGACAATCCAGGGGGCAACCCTTGAGGAATATGGTGGTTCGTATTCCCGGTCCGTCATGGACAGTATATTTCTGTATATTGAAGACCGATCCACTCAACATGCCAAAGTCGCTCGAGTCTGGATCCAGTAGATGCCGGCTCATGCCATTCCCGTCACATTCCAGCAGCGCTGGTCCAGTTCAATCCCTTTCAGGTGTTTCGGAGCCAATTCCTCAACGCGGACCAGGTCCTTCACGAGCTCATAAGTGCTTTGGCTGATCAGGATCTGCCCGCCGGCGGCTGCGCCGCAAAGACGGGCCGCGAGGTTTACATCATTCCCGAGCACGGTGTATTCGAGCCTTTTGACGGAGCCGAAATTACCGACGATCGTATCGCCAGTGCTCACGCCGATCCCAATGGGCGGAACCAGCCACTGGCTGCGCCAGCGTTCAATAACCTCCTGGTGGGCAGCCTGCATTTCCAGCGCAAGCCTGACGGCGCGCAGCGCGTGATCGGCCTGGCGCTCGGGAGCATTGAAAAAACACATCACGGAATCCCCGATATATTTGTCCAGCGTCCCTTCGTGAGCCAGGACGAGATCCGTCAGGGTGGAAAGGTGGTCGTTGAGGATCACCTGCCCCAGTTCGGGCTCAATACACTCGGACATATGGGTGAATCCACGGATGTCCGAAAAAAGAGTGCTGATAGGGATCCGGTCGCCGGTCAGGAGGTCGGTATCGCCGGCGGCAAGCAGTCTCTTCATGACCTCCGGCCCGACGCACTGCCCGAAAGCATTCCGGAGTTTTTGCGCCTGAAGCCCCTCAAAAATCGCGGTGTCGATCTGGCTGGCGATGGCGTGGATCAGGTGGATGTCCATCCGGGTGAAGGCATTCCGCCCGCGGCGATTGACGACACCGAGCACGCCGATCAGCTTGTCGCGCAGGATCAGGGGCTGGCCAAGAATCGAACGGATGGGGCCCGACGGATAGGTCCGGTTTATCAGTCGTGCGGTTTCAATCGCCTCGCGAGTGACCGCGTGAATTGGGCTTTGCGGATTGCCGTAGGCAAGGATGTCCTGGTGCGTTGCGGCGCGCAACTCAAGTTCTCTTCCTGCCTGGTCGAACAGCATGATGAACCCGGTCTGCGCATCAATGGTCCTGCAGATTTCGGGCAAGATGGCGTCGAGCATATCCTGCAGGTTCTCGTGAGTATCGCGAATGCGGTCGATCCGGAAGATGGTTTCCAGCTCTTTCTTTTCCCGGCGTAATTCCCGCATGACGTGCCCCAGCTGCATGGCCGAATCAATCTGGCTGACAGCGTTATCTATCAGCTCCTTCGCCTCGGGAACGAACTTCTTCCCCAGAGTGGCCAGAATCAGGGCGCCAAGGCCTGCGCGGCCGACTCGGAGAGGAAGAGCCAGGTAGTGCGTGACGCTCCCGTCAGGCTGGGTGCTTTCGTCTTCGACCGACTTTCCGGAAGCCAGTGATAATGCTCGCGAAGCAAGCTCACAAGCGCGCGACATGACCGCATCGTTCCCTGCCTGTGCCCGGTCCACCGTCGCCCGAAGCTGCAATTCTCCGGTCTCATCGTCTCGTTGAAAAATAAGCCCGAGATCAACGTCAGCCGACTCGACCAGCCTACCCAAGCCCGCCGCAGCCAACTCCTCCTCATCCTCAACGTTGTCCCGAATGCGATCTATTTCACGCATCAAGTCGATAGATCGGTTTTTCCATTTGAGCAGGTTCTGCAACTCAGCCACGTTTTGCATGTTGGAAGTCTCCCCTGGAAATGTCCGAATTATAAAGGATGGCGGCCCATTCGGTAACTGGGGAGAATGACATGTCGCGGTTTTTATGTTGCGAGGCATAAGGCCTGTGAGTATCTTCAGTTGGAGGCAGGATCGGGAGTCCTGCACACAACTCGAATCCTAGTAGCTGATTATTCAAGCCTGTCCACAAGACTGAATCGAGAGGCTGTTATGCAAAAGTATCTGCAGATACTTCTCCTTTTGCTGCCGGGACCGCTTCAAAGCCAGGAAAAACTGATTTCGGCAAAGTTAGAATCCACACCGATTGTGGCGCGAACACCTGCCGGTGAACGCCAGATGATACTCGCAGAAATCAACTCGGACGGTATGAAAGAGGCAACGCTTCGCCTTACATCACCGGAGTGGCCCCGTCCGATAGAGCATCGGGCAGCTGAAATTGACAAAGGAATAAAGACTTTCACTATCGGTGTGCCTGTGGCAACGTCGTCTTTAACGGTCAATGGATCCATCGAATGGAACGGCCAGAAAAAAGAAATGGAGCCCATTACACTCTCTCCGCCCAAGCGCTGGACCGTTTACCTGGTTCAGCATTCCCACACTGATATCGGCTACACCCGGCCACAAACGGAAATCCTGCCCGAACATCTTCGCTACATTGACTACGCCCTCGATTTTTGCGACCTGACAGATTCCTATCCTGAAGAAGCCAGGTTTCGCTGGACATGCGAGATTTCTTGGGCCGTGCGGGAATATTTGCGCAAACGGCCACCCGAACAGATCGAGAGGTTGAAAAGAAGGGTTAAGGAAGGGCGGATTGAACTGACGGGCATGTTCCTGAACATGTCCGAAATAGCCGATGAAGGATCCCTGGCAGCATCTCTTCAGCCGCTGGCTGAAATCCGCTCCGTATTCGGGGACAATGTCCGCTCGGCCATGCAGAATGACGTCAATGGTGCCGCCTGGTGTCTCCCCGATTATTTCAGCGGCATCGGGATCCGATACCTGACTATGGGCATCAACAAAACGCGATCCATATTGCCTTTCTCTCGACCGACGGCGTTCTGGTGGGAATCCCCAAGCGGCAAGCGTCTACTCGCCTTTCGCCCGGATCATTACATGACCGGGAATTTCTGGCAGATCCAGCAAGGGCAGGCAGAGGCTATCGTACCGGGGCTGGGAAGATACCTGAACAATCTGGTAGGCGCGGGATATCCCTGGGACCGGATTGCCGCGCAGTTCTCCGGTTACTACACAGACAACTCCCCGCCGGCACGCAAGGTCTGCGACCTCGTAAAAACATGGAATGAATCCTATATCACGCCGCGCTTGAGAATAGCCACGGCGCGCGAGTTCCTGGAATTTGTGGAGAAAAACCATGCCCAGGCCCTCCCGGTTCATCGGCAGGCATGGCCCGACTGGTGGACGGACGGTTTCGGTTCCGCAGCGCGAGAAACTGCAGCTTCGAGGCAAACTCACGCGGCCATGCAGGTAAACGATGGCTTGATGGCGATGTCGGCGCTGCTTGGTCAGCCACCGAATCCGATGTCAGCGTCGAGATCGGCTGCGGTACATGAGTCGTTGCTCTTTTACGATGAGCACACATTCGGGGCTTCCGAAAGCATCAGCGATCCTCTGGCCGAAAACAGCATGATTCAATGGGGTGAAAAATCGGCCTATGCCTGGGACGCCGTCAAAAATGCGGGATTGATGCGGGAGGAGGCTCTGGGCCTGCTGCAGGATCTTATCCCCCGGTCGGACGTTCCCGTATTCGCCGTGTTTAATACGCTCGGGAGAACCCGGTCCGGCATGGTGACCGCTTTTATCGACCAGGAGATTCTCCCAAGGAACGGCAATGCCAGGATTATCGATCCCGCAACCGCAGAGGAGATTAAATATCAGGCCCTGAATTCCAGGGCTGAAGGTTCTTACTGGGCTTTCTGGGTCCACGACATCCCCGCGATGGGCTACAAGGTTTTCAGGATAACAGCTTCATCCGAAGGACTGCAGAAGCCACCAGAAGGTTCTGCCGGCACAAGTGTGCTCGAAAACCGATATTACCGCCTCGAAGTGAATCCCAAAACCGGCGCCATCGCGAGTCTGAAAGATAAAGAGAGCGGACAGGAACTTGCCGACGCGTCTGCGCCCTGGCAACTCGGCCAGTTTATCTATGAAATGGCCGTTGACCGGCGGGATTTCGATCGATCCGTTTTCCCGAAGAATCATCCATTCAAGAGGTCGACGCTTCGAAAGGTGGAAATCGGAGCCCCGAAGGCAGGCCCCCTCTGGCAAAGCCTGCTCGTTAAGGCTGAGGCCGACGGTTGCGTGGAACCCGCAGGATTCAAGATGGAAATCCGGCTGTTCGAGACGGAGAAAAGGCTGGAACTGCACTACTATATGCGAAAGGCGGCGGTGACAGCCCCGGAATCCATCTACGTTGCATTCCCTTTCAATAGCCCGCAAGGCAGGGTGTTCTACGAGGGGCAGGGCGGAATCGTAACGCCCGGGGAAGGACAGTTGCCGGGATCCGCCTCGGATTGGCAAACCATTCAGAGCTTCCTGGCGCTGCGCAATCCATCGGGGCAGATCGTGCTTACCAGTAATGATGTTCCGCTGGTTCAGCTGGGCGAGATAAACCTGGGAAAATGGCAGCCGGTAACGAAAATCGAAAAGCCCCACGTATTCTCGTGGGTCATGAATAACTACTGGTTCACAAACTTCAGAGCCTCTCAGGACGGTGAGTTCCGCTGGAGCTACGCTCTGACGTCTGAAAAGAACTCCAATAACCTCTCCGCCTCGAAATTTGGCTGGGATACTCGAATCCCGCTGATCGGGCGAGTGCTGCCGCCGGGTGCTTCAGCGAGTCGGAAACCATTCATGTCTTCGCTGCAGATCGATTCTCCCGGCATCCAGCTTATCGCAGCCCGTACCGGCCGGAACGGAAGCAATGTCATTCTTTTGTTGAGGGAAATCGAGGGTAAAAGATCGCGCGCCAGGATTTCGGCCGCCATGAAGGGATCGCAAGTGCGGGAAGTCAACGCCCTGGAGGAGCCTACGCAGCCGCAGAATCCGGAACTGGAATTCGCGCCATTCGAAGCCAAATTTGTCTCAGTATCGACGCCGGGAAGAATACGGCAATAGTCGCACAGGCACCATGCCGATCGCCCAACTTCACACATCTCGGATGGCGATGGGCGATTTCCGTCATGCTATTGACACATTTGGTACTATTCATAGCTCATTTTCGACTTCAAGAAAGAGGTTAGGGCTTTGATCAGGGACCTGAAACGCGTACGGAACATCGGAATCAGCGCCCACATCGATTCCGGCAAAACAACATTGACCGAGCGCATCCTCTATTACACCCAGAGGATCCGCGTAATGCACGATGTCAAGGGCAAGGACGGCGTGGGGGCGACCATGGACTCCATGGACCTCGAACGGGAGCGTGGAATAACCATTGCTTCTGCCGCCACCTATTGCGAATGGGCCGGTCACTTTGTCAACATTATCGATACTCCGGGTCACGTCGACTTCACCATAGAGGTGGAGCGGTCTCTGCGCGTGCTCGATGGAGCGATTCTCGTTCTCTGCGGCGTCGCAGGCGTGCAGTCCCAGTCCCTGACAGTGGACCGCCAGATGCGCCGCTACAATGTGCCTCGTGTCGCATTCATCAACAAACTGGACCGTTCAGGAGCGAATCCATTCCGCGTGACCGAGCAATTGCGCGACAAGCTCAAGCTCAACGCCGTCATGATGCAGATCCCGATCGGGCTGGAAGCCCAGTTTGAAGGAGTGGTGGACCTCGTCACCATGCAGGCGCATTACTTCGACGGCTCCAACGGCGAGATCCGGCGGACGGAGCCGATACCGGCCGCATTGGAAGAGCAAGCGCGTGAAAAACGTCAGGAAATGCTGGAAGCCGCTTCCATGTTTTCCGACGAACTGCTGGAAGCGGTGCTCGAAGACCGGGCGACTCCGGAAATGATATATCCTGCCGTGCGCAAAGGTACGATCGATCTGAAGCTCGCACCTGTATTCCTTGGTTCGGCCTACAAGAACAAGGCCGTGCAGCCGCTGCTGGACGCCGTTACCCGATACCTGCCGGATCCCACGGAAGTCAAAAACGAGGCGCTCGACCTTACCCAGGAAGAAGCCAAGATAACGCTTACCGCAGACGCGAGCGACCCGCTGGTGGCCCTCGCCTTCAAACTCGAGGAAACCCGATTCGGCCAGCTGACCTACATTCGCATCTACCAGGGCAGCATGAAAAAAGGCGATACGATCGTGAACCGCAGGACGGGAAAGGATGTCCGGGTTGGGAGGCTCGTGCGGATGCACTCCAACGAAATGGAGGATATCGTCGAGTCGAACGCGGGTGACATCGTTGCTCTCTTCGGTATCGACTGCGCCTCGGGTGACACCTTCACCTCAGACAAAATCAATGTGGCCATGACGTCGATGCATGTGCCGGACCCCGTTATCCATCTCACGGTCAAACCCAAAGACCGTAAAATGGCGGCCAACATGTCCAAAGCCCTTAACCGTTTTACAAAGGAAGATCCCACCTTTAAAACACGCGTCGACGAAGAATCCGGCGAGACCATCATCTCGGGAATGGGGGAACTTCACCTCGACGTCTATGTCGAGCGTATGAAGCGCGAGTACGCTGCGGAGGTGGAAACCGGGGCGCCCCAGGTCGCCTACCGGGAGGCCATCAGCCAGAGGGCGGAATTCAATTACACTCACAAAAAACAGACCGGAGGATCCGGACAATACGGACGCGTCGCCGGTTATATTGAACCGCTGGAAAGCGGAGACTTCGAGTTTGTGGACGACATCGTGGGCGGAGCCATCCCGAGGGAATTCATCCCTTCCGTTGAGAAAGGGCTCCGTTCGATGTTGAAAAAGGGCCGGATGATCGGCTTCCCGGTGACAGGATTGAGGGTGGTGATCAATGACGGTGCATCCCATTCGGTTGACTCGTCCGACGCAGCCTTCCAGGCCGCGGCTCGAGGCGCCTTCCGGGAGGTGTATCACAGAGCCAAGCCGCAGATACTCGAGCCTTTGATGAAAGTCTCGGTGGAAGGACCCATTGAATTCCAGGGCGCTTTTGTCCGAACCATCATGCAGCGTCGCGGAATTATCGTGGGGACAACCGAATCGGAAGGTTTCGCCCGGGTCGACGCCGACGTTCCGTTATCGGAAATGTTTGGCTATTCCACGGACCTGAGATCGGCGAGCCAGGGCAAAGCCGAGTTTACGATGGAATTCAATCGTTATGTGCCGGTGCCATCGGAAGTATCCAAAGAGCTGATCAAAAAATTCGGCACAGGGCTGGATAAAGACGAAGAGTAAAGGACCGGGAGACACGCCATGCATAGCAAAGAACTTAATGAGCGCAGCCCGCTTCGGCTGCTGGAGCAGTCGATTCACGGCGGCCTCGGCCGCGGGAACATAGGTGTGGTGGTCGCCCGGCATGGACTGGGAAAAAGCGCTTTCCTGGTCGGCGTTGCGTTGGACGATCTTATGCGGGGGCGTAAAGTACTTCACGTCGCAATCGACGAACCTGTCGAAAAAATCCGGGATTATTACGACGAAATCTTTATGGATCTGGCCAGGACTTCCGGCCTGGAGAACATAGGGGCCGAGCGGCTGGAGATAGAAAGAAACCGCAACATCCACACATACCTGGGCAACAGTTTCTCCATCGCCAAATTGCGTGATGCCTTGGAGTTCCTGAAAACCTATATGGATTTCAGGCCCTCGACGCTGATCATCGAGGGATTCAAATTCGAGAAAGCCACCACTGAAACCATGGCTGAACTCCGGGAAATAGCCCGCGAAATCGATGGCGAACTCTGGATGTCAGCAGTCACCCACCGTCACTCCAAATTCAACGATCGCGGAATACCCGAACCGCTGGCCCATCTCGATCAGGCCGTAGATGTCATCCTGTCCATGGAACAGGGAGACAAGGCGGTTCATTTGCGCCTGCTGAAAGACCACAACAATCCGGATATCAGCGCCAGCCATGTAGCCCTCGATCCAACAACACTGCTGCTGGTGCAGGAATAAAAAACGCCGCCGGATTGGACCGTGAGGACCGCAAAGAAACTTATACGAAATCCTGTGGGGCGTTTGTGCGCTCCGAGGCTCCAATCGTTCGCGGCCGGCTCGCAGGCCCGTATAATCCGGTTTTCCCGAACCCGACTTTCTGCGCTCGCCGAACTACGCAAATAGGGCAGAGACTGAGCAGAAAACAGCTGAAGAGGTCGGCAAGGACTATCTCGGCCAGAGCCAACCGAAAACACCGGCGGTGAACAAAGAGTAGATCAACCCGTCCGCCATCGATTTGAACGTCAGGCCCCAACCCCTGCTGTACCAGATGGACATCTGCAGTAGTGCCATCGAATAGCCCATAAAAGCACTGGCTCCGACCATTTGAAACACTCTCAGGTAGGAGGAGCCGGGAGGCAGGGCGCGGCCGCCGATATAGGCTGAAAAATAGCTGACGAAAGCCGCGTAGACAAACCACAGGGCGAGGTTCTTCCCCATGTTGACCTGTCCATTCGGCATTACCGTCATGGCGAGAACGGGCCCCCGGTTCATCTTTTCGACGAATTCGGGTGTGCGCAATTCGCGATGGTCTTTGGGCCTGGGCACCATGTAGTCACCCGGGGGGATTTTCAGTGGTCGAAGCGCCGACAGGACCTTATCCTCGTTCGGGATCCTGGGATAATCCCCTTTGTGCCAAGGCAGCACCATGTGGATTAGCGAACTTACGACAAATACAACTACAGCTGAAAGCAGAATTGGCAGCCAAAGCGCCGATAGAGCCGTCATCTGATTCCCCCTCCATGTTTGGGTGATCCCACAATTGCGTCGGCAAACCGCTTGAGTATTTTCCGCCGGAGGCAGACGAAATGGGCTCCCGACCACTCAAGGAGCATCGTTTCTCCCCGACAGGTTTTCCTACATTCAGCTGGCACGCCGTCCCGGCATCTTCGCGCCCATCAACAGCGGCAGAGTTGCATAAACGCCAAGCATTGCCAGATAAACAGATCCGGATACGGGGTCCCGAGTCTCCAGGTATTCGCTGATGGATAATCCTCTCAATGATAGCACAAGGGTAAATTCCGCCACGAGCATGAGCGCAAGAGCAATGCCTCCCAAGGTCAAACGGTCGGCCCTCGCCGGGGGCGGATTCCAGCTTCGCAGAATACACCACGAAGCCAAAATCATGACCACCAGCATGACGGGCATTTCAGCCAGCTCGGCGATGCGGTTGCCCACCCGGGGCACGACGAACAACACCCTGATCGTCCCCAGGATAAAACCCGCTCCGAAAACAAAGGCAAAATACAGGAGGCTGCGTTTGAGAAGCTGCATGGTTCCGGCCTTGATTTTTGCTGCGAAATTTAGCTACTTCGGCTGAGTATAGCGGCGGACAAGGAAGTCCTCGTATGCCGACAAATCTTTCCAGTCCGTCGCGCAGTTGATTTTCCTTGCCTTGGCGTCAATCTGCATCATGCCATCGTCGGCTACCCTTATCCCAAGACTCTCCATCACCATGAGGTCATGCGGCAAAGCCAGGTACACGGCCGCGGTATCAAAAAGGATCGAACTTTCCTTCGTGGCTTTCTGAGCCTGATTGCCCAGCCAGAAACGATAGTTCTCAATCAGAGCCTTAAGGAGAGGATCTTTTGACTGCAGGATTGCCGCGTATTTTTGGCCGGTAAGCCGGACTTGCCCGCAGGTATCAAGCGGAGTGATTGTTATTTCCCAGGGAGCTTGCAGGACGCGGCGGAAAGATGTCACGTCGCATTTCACGTTCCACTCAACCTCGGGTTGCTTTTTTCCATCGTAGCCGCGGCGGACGCTGCCGTACATTCCCACGAATCGGGCCCTCCCCGCAATGGCCGGCGCCCGCTCCAGTGCAGCTTTGATGTTGGGTGCAGGGCCGATACACAGCAGGGTTATTGTTTCGGGAGAGGCCAAAATAGTATCAATCAGGGCCTGAACGCCGTCCTTATACACTTTGCCCGGATATTTGGAGAGATCGTAATCCTTGACCCACTCCCCCTGACCGCCGATTTTATCGCCGCTTTTAATGCCTATCCCGACGGGGATGTCAGTCCGCCCTGCGACCTGGAGCAATTTGGCAGCTATTTTGGCACGATATTCGGTGTTGCCATAATCGGTGGCCACCAGCTTCAGATCGATTTCCGGCGATTTGAGCAACAACGTCAGCGCCCAGGTGTCATCAATATCATCGCCGATATCGGTGTCCAGAATCAGGGGGATTTTGGCGCTGGGCATCGCGCCTTTCATGGAACCCGACCGCGCAAAAACCAGCAAAGAACCTGCGATCCAGGCAATGATACAGACGCGGCCGGCCTTCTTGAGAAAACTGCGGAGGTAAGTCTTACCATTCATGGATCCTGCCTTTCAACGACAGGCAGGCAGAGCCGATTCCCTGCACAGTCGTCAGATTGTATCGGGCACCTCAAAAGGTGGCCGGTATCTCCTTCTCAACAACCCATCAGCCTCTTCGTCGCCGACGAATTTCATGCGGATGGGATCAAACTTGAGCGGGCGGCCGAGCCGATAAGAAATATTGGCCAGGTGCATAAGGCCGGCCGAATAATGCCCTTCGATGATGTCGCCGTTGCAGAGGGTCTGATCGTTCGCGCGGATGGCCTCGACGAACCGCGAGTAATGATTATCTTCGCCGCTGCCTGACGGACCCGGCGCCCGTTCCTTGCCAAGGAAGGTTTTCCAGGTCTTGACGTCCTTCACCATGTACCCTTTCGAACCGTAAAAAAGATTTCCGATCGTATTTTCATCACTCGTCATGTAACCGCCGCCGCCCGCGCTCTTCCCTTCTCCCAGGCCGCCTTCGCGGTTGGTCATCCACCCCCGCACTTCAAACTGAAGGATCTTCTTCCCTGAGCCTCCGGCCTCCGGGCCGTCAAATTCGAAGATGGCCATGAGCATGTTCGGAGTCTGCTGATCATCCTTGAACAGGAAGTGCCCGCCTACCGCCGTAATTTTCGTAGGCAGCGTAACCCCCAAGCCCCAGCGGGCCACATCCAGTTCGTGGACCCCCTGGTTGCCGATGTCCCCATTGCCGTAATCCCAGTTCCAGTGCCAATTGTAATGGAACCGGTTCTTGTTGAAAGGCCTGGAAGGCGCCGGGCCAAGCCAAAGGTCGTAGTGGACTCCGGAAGGAACCTGCTCGTCCTCGAAATGGCCGATCGTGTCGCGCCATTTGAAGCACAGCCCCTTGGCCATGTAGATTTCGCCGAGGCCGCCGCTGCGGATGAACTCCACAGCAGTCCGCGCGCACCTGTTGCTGCGCTGTTCCATGCCATGCTGGACAATCACTTTGTGTTTGGCTGCGGCCTCAACCAGCTTCTGGCCTTCGAAAAAGTTATGGCAAACCGGCTTCTCGACAGTGACATGTTTGCCGGCCATCATGGCCCATATTCCCGCCAGGGCGTGCCAATGATTTGGAGTCACTACGGAAACCGCGTCGATTTCCTTGTCGTCGTATAAAGCCCTCAGGTCAAAATAGGTTTTGGGCTTATTCTTTCCCGCATCGACAAATCGCTTCTTTATGATTTCGGGGAATAGATTTTCATCCACATCGCAAAGCGCCGCCACTTCGACGTTGGGCAGTTGGGAGAATTCCTGAATGTGGGTTTGCCCCATACCCCGGATGCCTACGATCCCCACCCGGACTCGGTCATTCGCTCCTCGCCAGCCGGCTGTTCCCACCCCAAGAAGGGGCCCCACACCCAGGCCGGCACCGGCAGAAGCTGCCGAACTCAAAAACTGCCTGCGATCCATAACTGCCTCCCCGTCGCTGATGCCCTGTCGCCGGAATCCAGAGATTATTTGGCAGAATTACGCTTGTTCCATTCCGCCTCCGACATGACCTGTTCAACCTTGGCCTGTTCCCTCAGGCTGTCGATATGCTTTTGAGCAGCGGTCTGCTTGATGCTCCGTTCCAGGAAGCTCTGGATATTCTTGCGTGCATCGGCGAGGGGCATTTTTCCGGCCGGTTTCTTTTCGATCACTTGAATGACATGAAATCCGAACTGGGTTACTACCAGTTCCGAAATGCTGCCGGGCTGACCGGAAAATGCAACATCTTCGAAGGGTTTCACCATCTGTCCCCGGGCGAAAAAGCCGAGATCCCCACCCTTTTCGGCGTTGGATTTGTCGTCGGAGCGTTTTGCGGCTTCAGCAAAGGTGATCTTTTTTGCCACGATGTCGGCGCGCAGCGATTCAAGGTTCTTTTTAGCCTCGGCCTTTTTCTCTTCAGTGGCGGAAGCGTCGACCTTGATCAGGATATGAGCGGCATGCACCTGTTCGGGCGTCTCAAAATACTGGGGATTGTTGTTATAGAATGTTTCAATTTCCTTGTCGGTCGGGGCGGGCAGGTTGGTCAGCGCCAATTCCATCACTTGCTGCATCATGAGGTTGTCTTCGATCTGCTTACGGACATCGGCCTCGGTGAATCCCTGGGAAACCAGCGCCTGTTTGAACTGCTCCTCTCCGGGGAACCGCTTTTTGAGCGTCTCCCAGGCTTCATCGATCTTCGCCTTCGGAACCGTGATGTTCTTTCCCTTCGCCTCGTTCTTCAAAAGCACCAGGCCGATCAGAGTATCCAGTGCCTCTTTAAAATACATGCTGTTTTTTTGCTTCATCTGGTCCCCCATCATCGGCTGCTGCCGGGCGATGCGATCAATGGCATCGAGCACCTCTTTTTCGGTGATGGTCTCCCCCAAAACTTTTGCCACCGCCGGGCTTTCCGCCGGCGCAACGGCGGCTTTTGCTGCTGGAGTTGACGGTGGAGTTGACGGCTGTTGGGCGGCAAAAGCGGCGATTGAAGCCAAAGCGCAGAAAAGGAAGACAATGGAAACTCGGCGGCTCATGGGGTTGATATCTCCTGAATGTTATGAACGATGGGCTCAGACTATCTGATCCCATCCGCGTAACTTTGGGCTCAATCGATGGAAGATCCGAATAGGGGCACGGAAGTACGCAAGAATCAAAGAAAAATATTCGCTGATCAGGGGCGGGAAGTCAAGCTTGCATGGACAATGTTCCCCAGCCATGGAAAAATGTGGGTTTTTCTGGGGGAGGAGCAGCAATGGCAGCCAAAAAACCCGAGTTACCGTGTGTGGTGTGCAATCCAAAGGAAGCCCAGCCCGGCGAATATTGTGAAAAGCACGGGGAGGACCTGCACCGTCTGGATCACCAGATGGAAACATTCTTTCGACTGCACAGGATTTCTCGGGGCAAAGGGCATGAAACCTATGATCTATTTCTCCAAGGGGAATGTGATCCGCTGGGGCGAATCATCGTTTCGGAAACCGATCCAGAAAACCTCTCGATTACGGTGTTGCTGTCGGATGAAGTCGATCTGGACTCCAAAATCGCCGAGTATCAGGAGCTCGGCATCGAAAAAAGCTATGGGGACCACCTGAGAGGCCGAATTCAGCTGGAAATCGTGCACAGCTGGTATGGAAATGCCAGGGCTTGCGTCGATGTGTTCCGCGTGAGCCAGTACAATCCGCAGCATTGGGATATCGATCAACGTATCGAAGCGGAAGAGGACGAGGGAGGCATCTCCCATCCGCCGACTGGCGGAAAGCATTCCGTTCATTAATTACCGGCATAGACCAAAATCTCTCCGAATGGTCCACGTGGGGCAGCGCGGATACGATCCCTATCATTCCACGTCGATCCGGTCGTAAGGATCGACCGTAAGCCAGGCGGCGGCTCCAACAGCATAGACTCCCGAGGCGATATAGAACGGTATCGACCAGGACTGCCAGCGGTCGACGGCAAACCCGACTACCAGGGGTCCCAGGAATCCGCCCAGATTGCCGAACGTATTCATAAAACCGGTAACGATCCCCGCATACGATTTGCCAATATCAAGGCAGACCGCCCAACTTGCGCTGATGGCCAGATCGGCGGAGCCAATCGCAAAAGCAATGAGGAGTGCTTTTCCCATGCGCCCTGGCATCTGAGTGGATGCAAAAAACAGAGTCGCCGATGCGGCAAAGGAAGCAAAGCCAAGCCAGCAGCGGGCTATCTTCAGATTCGCCGAACGGGCAAGGCGATCTGTGATCCAACCTCCGCCGAGGTCCGCCGCCCCAGCCAGCAGGAAAGGCAAGCCGGCAAAAAAACCTCCGGTAAGCGTAGAAAAGCCGAGAACTTTGATCAGGTAGGTGGGCAGCCAGGTCAGGCCGAAATACAAACCGTAACCAAAGGCAAAATACATGGTGCAAATCTTGTACAGGTTGCGGTTACTTGCGATTCGCCGCCAGGGAATCACTCGGCCGTGAAATCCTGTGGGAGTCTTCGAATAATCCCGGTGATCCTGCTTTATCCAGACCAGTTCCTCTTTCGATACCCGGCGGTGATCCGCAGGATTGTCTCGGTACCAGAGGTACCAACCAACCGCCCAGAAAACACCCATGGCTCCAAAGAGGATGAAACTGGTGCGCCATCCCCACCGATGGATGAGGAACAGGGCCAGGGTTGGAGCCAGGGCACCACCCAGCCTCGAACCGAGGAATAGAATGCCGTTGGCCTTGCCCCGCTCTACCAGGGGAAACCAGAGAGAAAAGGCGCGAGACATGTTGGGGAAAGCGCCAGCCTCCCCGGCTCCAAACAAGAAACGGATCATCAGCAAGGACCGTAAGTTCCATGCCGAGGCCGTCAGCATGGTGAATCCCGACCACCACAGGACAATGCGGGTCAGTACTTTGCGCGGGCCCCAGACATCCCCCATCCAGCCGGTCGGGATCTCGAATAGGGAATAAGCGAGGGTAAAGGCACTGAATACCAGGCTCATTTTTACGACTGAAAGCCCGAGATCCTGCATGATGAAGGGGGCAGCCGCCGAGATGCAGACACGGTCCAGATACGTGACTATTGCCAGCGTGAAAGCAAAGAACAAAACCGTGCGGCGCGCGCCTGGCAAATGACTGGGCATTCCGTGCCATCCCTTTTAAAAAGCGGGTCGGATCAGAACGGTACTTGTATAGGAACGATCGCTCAAAGGCAAGCAGGACCTATGAGGTGCAGCAGCACTGCTAATCCTGCCTCTTCAACCTGAAGGGAAATTCGTTACAATAGGAGGTTCGGGGGAACGGCCGGCAGCGGGTAGGGCCGAAGCCAAGCCACGCCCCCCCGAAATTCTGGAGGCGCTTTCGCATGGGAATCGAAAAAGATCAAAAACAGGCAACCGGACAGGAGTCCGAAATTCAAAATCTGCCCGAAGAAGGGGAAAAGCCAAGCCTGGTTCTTGCTTCAGAGGTGCTTCCGGAGCGGATCCCCATTCTCCCCATTCGGCCACGGCCGTTTTTCCCCGGGATCCCTGTGCCTCTGGAGATCAAAGCGGAAAAGATTCCGCTGCTCGAGCACTCCCTCCAATCCGCCAACGAAACACTCGGACTGGTGTTGGTAAGAGACCTGCACAAGGATGATTCACTGGACAATTTGCATCGCGTCGGCGTGGCGGCGAAAATTCTGCGTGCCGTGCAGACAGACAGCGAAACAACCCATATCCTCGTGAACTGTCTCCAACGCTTCACCATCACCGACATCAGCGATACCGGCAAAGGATGGATCGCTTCGGTAAAGTATTACAACGCCACCGAATTCTCGATGAATACCGAGCTCAAAGCCTACTCTATGGCACTCATTTCCACTCTGAAGGAGCTCGTCAAGCACAATCCGCTGCAGGCTGAAGCGATAAAGATGTTTCTCAGCCGATCCACCATGGATGATCCTGGACGCCTCACCGATTTTGCCGCCAACCTTACCACTGCAGACGGACAGGAACTTCAGGAAGTGCTCGAGATCTTCGACATCCGGCATCGGATCGACCGAGTGCTGATGCTTCTCAAGAAAGAGGTGGAGGTCGCGAAGCTCCAAGGAGAAATCACCCGGCAGATCCAGGAAAAAATATCCGGTCAGCAGAGGGAGTTTTTCCTCAAAGAGCAATTGAAGGCGATCAAGAAAGAGCTGGGTCTTGAAAAAGAAGGCAAGACCAGTGAGATCGAGAAGTTCCAGGAGCGGCTCAAAGAGCGCAAGCTGAATCCGGAGGCCCAGAAGGCGGTCGAGGATGAAATGGAGAAGTTTCAGCTGCTGGAAGCCAATTCTCCGGAATATAACGTGAGCCGGACCTATCTCGAGTGGCTTACCATCCTGCCCTGGGGGAAATACAGCAAGGATTCTTTCGATATCCAACGCGCTCGGGAAGTGCTCGACAGGGACCACTATGGATTAAAGGACGTCAAGGAACGCATTCTGGAATTCATCGCCGTCGGCAACCTGAAGGGGAACATTGCCGGCTCCATATTGTGCCTGGTCGGCCCGCCGGGGGTCGGAAAAACATCGATAGGCAAAAGCATCGCCGAATCCTTGGGCCGGAACTTCTTCCGATTTTCGCTCGGCGGGATGCGCGATGAGGCTGAAATCAAAGGACACCGGCGAACTTACATCGGCGCAATGCCGGGCAAATTCATACAAGCCATGAAAACCGTGGGCACGGCCAATCCCGTGATCATGCTGGACGAAATCGACAAAATCGGCATGTCGTTTCAAGGGGATCCGGCCTCTGCCCTGCTCGAAGTTCTGGACCCGGAACAGAACAGCGGTTTCAGGGATCATTATCTCGACGTGCCCTTCGACCTTTCGAATGTCCTTTTCGTCGCAACCGCGAACCAGTTAGACACCATCCCACGCCCGCTGCTCGACAGGATGGAGGTGATCCGTCTTTCCGGCTATATCCTCGAGGAAAAAGAAGAAATTGCACGGCGGTATTTGATCCCGAAATCCCTATCCAACCATGGTCTCAAAAAAGGGCAGGTAGCCATTAGAAAACCGGCTCTCCGAAGCCTGATCGACAGCTATGCCCGCGAGGCCGGGGTGCGCAACCTGGAAAACCTGATTAAGAAAATCATGCGGAAATCGGTCACCGAAATTGTCGCCGACCCCCAAAAAAGGCTTACGATCGCACGCAAGGATCTCGACACCCTGCTTGGAAAACCGGTTTTCAGCCCGGATGAAATGTTTGGATCCGCCCCGGGCGTCGTAACCGGACTCGCATGGACAAGCATGGGAGGTGCCACCTTGCAGATCGAGGCAACCGCGGTACCATCGAAAGCCAAGGGGTTCAAGCAAACCGGACAACTCGGTAATGTCATGCTGGAAAGCTCCGATATCGCGTACTCCTACGTGATGGCCCACCTGAGGCATTATGGCGCCGGAGAGGATTACTTTGACCGTCATTTTGTCCATCTGCATGTGCCGGCCGGCGCAACGCCAAAAGACGGCCCTTCGGCAGGGGTCACCATGGCCTCGGCCCTGATCTCCATGGTTCTGCAAAAACCCGTGATCAAAAAACTTGCCATGACCGGAGAGCTTACCCTTACCGGCCAGGTGCTTCCCATCGGAGGCGTCAAAGAAAAGGTGATCGCAGCGCGCCGGGTGGGGATCAAACAGCTCATCTTTCCCGAAGGGAACCGACGGGACTTCGAAGACCTGCCCGACTATCTGAAGGCGGGGTTGAAAGCTCATTTTGCCGCGCACTATGAGGATGTCTATAAAATCGCATTCCGCGCATAAATAACGGGCACAATTGCCGAACTTCCGGCGCTGTGCCCCGCCTTTTCTCGTGGCTCGCTGAAGTGAGTAATTCCGGCTCGGGAAAATCGGACGAGACGGTTTTGCGGACTGGCCGCAAATCAAGGCGATCTGCGGAGTCCACCAAGACCTCGAACGATAAAGTCTGTTTTCTTCGCGGGCTTCGCGGTTCAATCTTTCGAGCGTGCCAATTTTGCGGAAACCCGCCAGAACCGCAAAGAATGCAGGGAAAGAGCAATTTTAATCCTGCAGCTTATCCCACCAGGTCTTCTTTAGGATAAGGGTGGTGATCAGAATCACCCCAACAGCAACCATTATGTTCCATTTGGCCTGGAGGACGATATACATCGGGAGCGCCACGATGGCAGTCTGCCATACCACTCCGATGAGCACGTTGATACAGTCCTTCCGGAATTCCGTGCGTCGGGGGAAATTGGGGTTTTCAGCGAGCACCCTGGCCCGGATCGGGCCCCAGAATCCCCAGGGGCGAACGCGAGTGTAAAAGCGCATCAGGAGATCATCATCTTCAGGCTCGGTCAGAAGGCTTCCCAGCACGCAGCCCACCAGCGAAACTGCCAGGATATAAGGGAATGAACTCAGGGCGTGAGGCATGAAAAGGGCACCCTCTACCACTTTCGACTGCGCAAATGGAAGCAGGGGAATGACAAGCGCGCCCCCAATGCCCGCGACCATGCCCCAGAAATAACCGTATCCGTTAAATCGCCACCAGTACCATTTCAGGACATTGGCCGCAACATATCCGCCCCAGAGGGCCGCAGTAATCCACTGCACCACCGAATCGATGCTCTGGACCACAAATCCGAACGAAATCCCGATGGCTACCACAGCGAAAGAGGCGATGTAACTGATCCTGACATACTTCCTGGGGCTGTCATTCGGGTTGATGAAACGCTTGTAGATGTCGTTGACGATGTAAGCTGGCGCCGCATTGACCGTCGCGGCAAAATTGGACATAAAGGCGGACAGCAGCCCTGCGATCAGCAAACCCAGGATTCCGACCGGGACAAACCGGGCAAGTGCATAGGGCAGGATCTTCTCAAAATCGATCTTGTCTCCCATCGCCACGATCTCAGTCCTGAAATAGACGATCGACAACACGGTCAAGCCCATGATCATGAGATAGCGCGGGAAATAGAGAACGACATTGACGAAACCGCTCATTTTGGCGGCATCCTTGGGGCTCCTCGTCGCCAGAATCCGTTGCATGTCGTAATTAGGGGCGGGGCCCGCCATGCTGACCAGCACTCCTTTGAACGTCATCATCATGAAGAAGGCGCTGAAATAAAAATACCCGCCGTTTTGTATCTGCACGTGCACCGAATCAATGATCCCGTTCCAATTGAGGTCGACCAGACGGGAGCCGAAGAAGATATCGCCCCAACCGGAAGGGACGTTGGCGGCGACCTTCTCCGCCGAGACCTTTCCCATGGCGATAATACCGATCACCACCGAGGCCACGCTCAGAATCAGAAATTGGATGACCTCAGTGATGACGACACTGAACATCCCTCCTTTGACGACGTAAAAGGTCGTGATTCCCATGAGGCAAAGGGCGTAAAGATTCGAATTGGTATTTGGATCCGCGTTCAGCTTCCAGGGAAGGAAGTTGTCGGCAAATTTCCCTATACCTTTGAATCCGTAGGCCAGGAACCCGATTACGCTGACGAGGGCGAAAACCACGACGACGATGTGGGCAAGCTTTGCGCCTTTCCCCTCCCCGAACCGGGTCTTGATCCATTCTGCGCCGGTCATGACGTTGGAACGCCTCAGCCAGACGGAAAGGTACATCATCAGAAAGATCTGGTTGAATACGGGCCACGCCCACGGAAGCCATACGCTTTTCATCCCGTAAATGAAAGCCAGCATCACAAGCCACATCGTTCCCGCAATATCGAACATACCCGAAGCATTGGATACGCCGAGAAAATACCAGGGAAGAGTGTTGCCTCCGAGAAAATAGGCCTGGATATCCCTGGATGCCCGATTTGAAACCCACCATCCGACTGCGATGGAAATCAGGAGATAAAGCAGGATGATGACGATATCGATCAGGTGATAGTTCATAGCGACCCGCGTCTATGGATGACTCTGTTCAGTTCGCCAACAACACGACCGTGCTTCGAGGATTGGCGAGGTAGTAGCCCGGGGGATCCAGTGGAATCTCATGTCCCGGTTCGCAGAACTCCTCCCCTGCGGGCAGACTCGTATCCATGACCCGACGCCATAGCAGGCCCTCCGGCAATGGCGGGATCTGAACAGTCTGCAAACAGGAATCACCATTGAATATCAGGAAGATCCGGTATTCCCCCAGGTCGGACGGTTCCTCGCTGCCATCCAGCATGTAGCAGAGAGTGCGCAGCTCGGGATCATCCCAGCGGGGGCGGTCGAGATTGACCCCGAACCAGGTTATGTCGGGGACATCATCGCGATCGAGATCGCATCCGCTGAAAAACTTTCTTCTCTGCAGGATCGTGCAGCAGCGGGTAAGCGCAATGGCCTGCCTCACAAACTCCACCGCCCAGCTATTTTTTTCGGCATCGCTCCAGTCGAACCATGAGATGGGGTTGTCCTGGCAATAAGCATTGTTGTTCCCGAACTGTGTCCTGAGGAACTCGTCGCCGCCTAAAAACATCGGCGTGCCGGCTGCGAATAGCAGCGCGCACAGGTGATTCTGCGCAACCTGTTTTCGCAGCTGAAGCACGGAAGGATTGGATGTGCTCCCTTCTTCGCCACAATTCCAGGAATTGTTGTCGTCGGTGCCGTCCCGGTTCCCCTCGAGGTTTGCTTCGTTGTGTTTCCCGTTGTACGAGACGAGGTCATTGAGAGTAAAGCCGTCGTGGCACGTCACGAAGTTGATGCTGTTATACGCAGATCTTCCGTCATCGCCATAGAGATCCGAGGAGCCCGTCAGGCGGGACGCCAACTCGCGCACCTGGCCCGGAACGCCGACGCCGAATTTGCGCACCACGTCGCGGAAGCGGCCATTCCATTCCGACCAGTCCACCGGGAAATTCCCGACCTGGTAGGTTCCCAGGTCCCACGGCTCGGCAATCAGCTTTACACGGCTTAAAACCGGATCCTGAGAGACCACATCAAAGAAAGATGCGGAGGTGCGGAACATCCCATCTTCCCGGCCCAGAACCGAAGCCAGGTCAAAGCGAAAGCCATCGACCTGCATCGTCTCCACCCAGTAGCGCAACGAATCCATGACCATTCGAATAACATGGGGATTTCCCAGATTCAGACTGTTGCCGCAGCCGGTCCAGTTCATGTAATAGCGGCCGGGTTCTCTTCCAGAACCTGTCAGGCAGTAGTAAGTGGGGTTGTCGATACCTCGAAATGATAGGGTCGGCCCCATTTCGTTCCCTTCTGCCGTATGGTTATAAACGACATCCAGGATAACCTCAATTCCGACCCGATGCAGTTCACGGACCATGGTTTTGAATTCGTCTACCTGGCAACCTGGCCGGGTGAGCGACCCATAGGAAGACTCCGGCGCAAAAAAACCAAGGGTGTTGTATCCCCAGTAGTTGGACAAACCCTTCTCGCGCAGAAAGTCCTCTGTGTAGGACTCCTGAATCGGAAGCAGTTCCACCGCATTGATGCCGAGTTTCCGGAGGTAAGGGATCTTTTCGATGAATCCGAGATAGGTTCCGGGATTGTTCACCCTGGATGAAGGATGTGCCGTAAAGCCCTTAACATGAGCTTCATAAATGATCAGTTTCTCGAGCGGCAAATTGGGGCGGCCAATCCCTTCCCAATCAAATCGATCCTCGATCACGATCGATTTGGGGACAACACTGCAGTTGTCTCTCATATCGCGCGATAGGTCCTTGTCCGGCGACGAGGGATCGTAGGCCAACAGGAGATTGTCCAGGTTGACGGCCTTGCGATCGAGGGCCTTGGCATAAGGATCAATCAGGGCTTTGCATTCGTTGAATCGGAGTCCACGCGACGGATCGGATGGACCGTTGATGCGATAGGCATAATGTTGTCCGGGGCCGATCCCGAAGACGAAGGTGTGCCATATAAAGCGGCTCCTGTTTTCAAGCCGGATGATATCGGTTGGATCGCCATCAGGATCCTCGAACAGCAGCAGGTAAACTTCAGCGGCATTGCGCGAAAAGAGGGCGAAATTGATCCCATCACGGTAGGGCGTAGCACCCAGGGGGTACTCCGACCCGGGCCCGGCAGATCTTGAAATGCGAGTAACTGGCTTGGTGCTCATGGGATGTGCCGCAGGATAGGGGATTCTTTCCTCCGAAACAAGTGAATAGGAGGATAGGCCTGTGTAATTGGCCCAAAGCTCTGTCAGGTACGCCACTTTACGCCGAGGTCCAGCTCCTTGCGGCAATATTCGAGGCTCTGTTCCATGTGGGCCATCTGCTGCACCTTCAGCGAATCCATGTAGCGGTCGCGAACCTCAGGCAGGTCGGCCATGAGGTGCGGCTTGTTCCACGGCCGGCCCCGCTTGGCCAGCGCCAGGAATCGGGCGAAATCGCGGGAGCGCGCCTGGGGAAACCACCGGGTCCAAAATTCTTCACCAAAAACCGGCAAAACGACCGGTGGACGGGCTGTGATCGGCTTGCAGTATACAAAAACATCCTTTGGAATCAGTTCTGCCGCGCGCGCGATCAGCGCCTTGAAATCTACCGTACCCTCGCCGAGCGGCACCCATTGAACGGCGATGCCGTCAGGGTGCTCATAAACGACGGAATCGCGCAGGTGAAAAGTAACCGCATATGGCCCCAGCTCTTCGACGGTGGTCATCGGATCCTCGGCGACAAAGACCGGATTCCCTGTATCGAGATACGATCCAACGAACTCCTTGCCGGCTGCCTCAATGACCTGCCGCGTCCGCCACGCTTGCACATCCTTGTGGTTCTCAACGCCAATCTTGATGTTCGCATCCATCGCCTCCGATCGCGCCGCCTTGAGAATCTGCGCCACCGTTTCCAAATGTCCCTCCAGCGGACCATCGGGCATCGAATAGCGGTCGCTGGCGATGAGGGTTCGGACCATCGGGGCCCCCATGGCACGGGCTCGGGCAATATTCTTTTTAAGTAGTTCGATCGAGTTCGGAATCCCCTCGCGGCTTCTGGGCAGCAGGGCACTGCCGCCCGTCTCGATCCGGAGCTGCGCCTCCTTCGCCCAGGCACGAACTTCCTTCCAGTGCGCGGGATCCATAACGCCGGGGTCCAGCGAATCCTGGAGAAAGATCGCATCCAGCCTATGCTGGATGACCCAGTCGAAAAGCTGACGGTCGTTCATCCGCCAGAAACGCAGGCAGTAGGTATTGATCCCCAGGGACCATCGCCGGGCAGCGGCATTGGCAGCGATCGCGGCCGGCACGGCCAGGGCGGATCGAAGGAAATCGCGGCGGGCTAGCATCATCATGAAAGCAGCTCCGGCATCATCCCAAAAATTCTCGAAGGCGCTGAAGGGCACCTGCAGGATACTATTAAATAGCCCTAACGGCATCATGACATTTGTGACACGAGCCGGCACCCAGCATACAATAGGATAGCCGGAAGTGAGGTGAACGATGGAGTCCCTGATAGAGTTCTTTCAAAAAGTACTGGCTCGAGCTGTGCAGGTCAAAGCCTCGGATATCCATCTGAGCGTCGGCTCTCCATGGAAGTACAGGCTCGACGGCCATATTACATCGCTCAAAACCAAACCGCTTGAGGCCGGCGAGATCGAAGCCATCGTCCGACACATTCTGCTGAAGACCAGCAGCTATACCCCCGAATCGGTCGATGGCGCTATCGCCACCATGCATGACTTCGACTGTTCCTACTCCCTGCCGGGCGTTTCCCGTTTCAGGGTCAACATCTGCCGCCAGAGGGGATCTTTTTCAGTTGTGCTGCGGATTGTCTCGTTTCTCATCCCGTCGATCGAGGAGCTGGAGCTCCCGGAAGTGATCAAAGACATCGCGATGGAGGAGAGAGGACTCATCCTGGTTACGGGTATTACCGGCGCAGGAAAGTCGACCACGCTGGCAGCCATGATAAACCTGATAAACCAGACCAAGCCCTGCAAAATAATCACCATCGAGGATCCGATCGAGTTCCTCCACAGGGAGATCAAATCCTCGATTATCCAGAGGGAGGTGGGGTCGGACACCGAGAGTTTCGCCATAGCCCTTCGGGGCGCCCTCAGACAGGATCCTGACGTCATCCTCGTCGGGGAAATGAGGGATACCATCACTATCGAAACGGCGCTGAAGGCAGCTGAAACGGGACATCTGGTCCTATCGACACTTCACACCATGGATGCCTCCAAGACCATCCAGCGCATCATCAGCGCATTCGATTTGGGTGAACAGCAGACGATACGGATGAGACTCGCAGATGCCTTAAAGGCAGCTATTTCCCAAAGACTGCTGAGGAAAAAGGACGGCACGGGCCGTATTGCCGTTCTGGAAGTGTTGCGGAACACTCTCGCCATCAAGGATTGTATTGAGAATCCTGAAAAAACAGGAAACATCATGGATTTCATGGCCTCGGGCGGAGATTCCTACGGCATGCAGACTTTCGACCAGCACCTGATGTCGCTTTTCAAGAAGGACATCATTGATTTGGCGACGGCCAGGGCGGCGGCAACAAGCCCGGCAGATTTTGAAAGAAACATCATCTTCGCTTGAAGATCCGGCGAGCATTCATGCCGGTCATCGCGGCACTTCTGAGCCAGAGTTGCCGGAACTGCATCCAGGGATGGAACCTGGTTATTGGCAATATATCTCTTTTTTGAATTGGCAAAATATCGACAATTCACCAGAGGGAATCGCCCCTCGGGGAACGGGCAGGCTTCGCCTATTTGGATGAAATGCTTGGAAAACGAAATACTTAAATCAGACTTTTACTGGCCGGGAGCGCGATAGGGAACGGCTTTTTTGGTGGCTTCATCCATCTCAGCAGCTGTGAGAAGAACTGTGGTATTGGCGGTGACCACTCCGCTGGCGTTAATGGCCAGCGAAGCTGCGGCCACGCTCACATTATCCGGCAGGTCGATAAGGACAATCGCATCGGCCGTCCCGAAGGCGAAATAAAAGGCCTCCACTTTGCCGCCTGCAGCTTTAATCGCTTTCACCGCGGCATCACGGCGCCTGGTTCCACCCTCGGCAATCAATCCCTTCGTGCCTTCGGCCGTATACGACGCGTGCAACAGAAACTTCGCCATGCTACCCCCCTCAATTGTTTTTCCTGGATTTGCAGTTTTACCCGATGCTTAACAATAGCGCGGGAGAAAGCGGAATGCAATGGATTGAAGGACGCGAGCGCTGCCTCAGATGCGCGCTGCATTGCCGGAGGGCTGCAATGCCTACTTGCTTTTCATCACCCAGATTCCATCCCAGGGAGCGGACGGGGGATTATCACGGAGGTAGGTGCAGCGCTCTATATATTTCCGAGAAAGCGGGTCGCCGGGGTGGAGTTCCAGGGCGGCTCTGAATGCGTCGATCGCCTTTTCCCAGTTTCCTTTGCGATAGTGGGCAAGCCCGGTTCTGAATGAGCTCACGACATCGGCGATGTTGGGGAAGGTTTCTTCAGTGTGATAATCAAGCACCTCGTAAATAGCTATCGGCTCAGTTTTCCCTTTGACTACAACCCAGTCGACTTCGCGCATCCGGTAGGTCCCGCGAAGCTTCCGATAGGTATTCTGGCTGATCAGGATCCTGCACGAATATTGTTTGCAGGCCCCTTCCAGGCGCGACGCCAGGTTCACGCCATCCCCGATGATGGTGTAGTCCATCCGCTTGGGGGATCCTATGTTCCCCGAAACCACACTGTCGGTGTTCAGACCGATTCCCATATCGAGGGGTTTCAGCCCGCCTGCGACGCGGCCGGCATTCCAGCGCCGGAGCTCCGACATCATGCCGATGGCAGCGCGCACGGCCCGATCCTCATCATCATCGTGCGGCACGGGGAGGCCGAAAACCGCCATGATGGCATCGCCGATGAATTTATCGAGCATGCCCCCCTGCTTCTGAATGCATTCCACCATAATGGTGAAATAATCATTCAGGAGCTTGACGGTCTGGTGAGCCCCGATTTCTTCCGTGACGGAGGTGAAGTCACGGATATCCGAGAACAGGACGGTGGCAGTCACGCTTTTGCCGCCCAGGACCTCCTCCCCGCCTGCAAGCAGCTGATCGGCAAGGCCCGGATCCATGTAACGAGACATGGTTGATTTCATCCGTTTTTCGGAACTGATGTCTTCAATCATGATCATTGTGCCAAGCCGTTTCTTTTCTTTTTCTCCCCCCTTCTCACCGGACATCAATGGGAGCAGTGTCAGATTGGCGGAGACCACATCCCCTCCTACCGACAGCGTGGCATCCATCACGATGTCGGATTTCAGGGTTTGCCCCACAGCCTTGATCTTTTCCGCGATCCATTGGTTGTTGTCCGTGAAAAACTCCTGGGCGGTTTTTCCCTGGATCTGCCCGGGTGAGACCCGCAGGATGCGCAGGCCGGCATCGTTGCAGGTAACTACGCGCCCCTCCTCGTTGAGAGTGACCACGCCGTTCGACATCGATTCGAGCATGCTCTCGTTGTAATTTTTCATGTTCTGGACATCGTCGAACAGTTTGGCGTTTTCCAGGCTGATAGCCAGCTGGGCCGTGAACGCCTTCAACCGGCTCTCATCCTCCTTTGTGAATGCGCCGCCTCGCCGGTTTAAAACTTGCGTCACCCCAATGACCTTTTCGTCCTTGTTGATGATCGGAATACACAGGATGGATCGGGTGAAAAAGCCGGTTCGCTTATCGAACGCCGGATTGAAACGGAGGTCCGCGTAGGCATAGGGGATGTTGATGGTTTGGCCGGACGTGTACACGGCACCCGCAATCCCCATGTGGTCGGGCATCCGAATTTCACCGACCTTGTCTCCCATGGCAACTCGGGAAAAAAGCTCGTTGGTTTTGTCATCGTGAAGGAAAATTGTGCCGCGCTCCGCCTGCAGCATTCGCGTGGCCTCGTTCATGACCTTCGCCAGCATGGAACTCAGGTCGATTTCGGACGTGATTTCGGAAACGACGTCCATGAACTTCATTTCCCGCTCGCGGGAGACTTTCATTTTTTCCACGAACTGGGTGCTGCGCAGAGTGATGGCGGTTTGCGTGCACATGGCTTCGAGCAGTCGCAGGTCTTCCTCGACAAAGGCTCCGCTTTTTTTGTTGAGCATTTGGAGGACCCCGATGATTTCGCCTTTGACTGTCCGAATCGGAGCACAGAGAATGCTGTGGGTAAGAAAGCCGGTTTCCAGATCCACCGCACGGTTGAAGCGGGAGTCGGAATAGGCATCGTGTATGATAACCCCCTGCCCGCTCCGGAACACATGCCCGGCAATGCCGCTGTCATTCAAAATCCGGATTTCCCTGGTACGGGAGCCTTGCGCGATGCGGGAGTACAGCTCACCCGTCTGGTCGTCATTCAGGAACAGAGTGCCGCGTTCCGAGCCGGTTTCTCGAGCGCTGATTTCAACAATGGCGGCGAGCAGCTCATCGAGAGTCTCAATGGCGGCCACCTGGCGGGAAATCCCCAGAAGGAGTTCCATCTGGTGAATCTGTTTCTGCATATCGGCGGCGGCCCGGCGGCTCTCCGCCGGGAGATGCGCCTTGGACGATTTTTTGCTAGCCATCGGCCCTTTCCAGTTTCTCCCTCAGCGCGCGGATCATTTCGTGAAGCTGCCTGACTTCGTCCTGGGAATTGCGAAGAAGCTTCTGTGCATCCTCCAGGTGCACCTCCCGCTGCTGTTCCAATTCGTCCCTCAGCGAGCGGATGGTCGCTTTAAGCTGCTGTATTTCGTCGTTGGCGTCCGAAACAGCCTGCTGGATCCTGTTTTGCTCTTCGAAGCGCAACCGCTCGAGCTCGTCCCGCATGGCGATGATGGTTTCACGCATATGGCTCAATTCGCTATGCCCGGCAGAAACCGCTTCCTGGACAGCACGGTCTCTGTCGAATTGCAGCCGCTCCATCTCCTCACGCATTGAAGTAATTGTCTCTCGAAGGTAGCGCAATTCCATATCGTACGGTGCCGAATTACCGGGTGCATTCTGATCGATCATAGCGTCCCCTCTTCGACAGTTAGTATCATCCCCTTCATAAAATCATAGCAAGGAGAGGTAAGGCAAGTGCAGCCGGGCTTTGATAGGGCCAAATTCATATTTGCGGTCTTCGAGCCACTCCAGAATGCGGTCACCTGTGCGGTTCGCCGACGGCATGAGGATAAATCTTTTCCCCGGCCTGGATCGGCACCAGCAACCGGTTTTCCCGAGGCGGCAAAGGGCAGGCAAACCCCTGGTTGTAGGCGCACAAGGGATTGGATGCCAGATTGAAATCGAGCGTGATCGGACCTGAGGCCACAAAGTGAGGCTCCAGGTAGCGCGCGGCCGGGTAAGTCTCTTTCCCGCGAGTTTGATCCGTAAAAGCGATGAAAAAAGTGTCCTCCGGCTTCGGTTCCGGGGTGAAGAGCAGAAGAATCAGGCTCATTTTCTGTTTCATGAGAGTAAAGGAGGCTTCGCCATACCGCCAGGCCGGCCTCTGCCATCCATGAGTATCCGCAACCATAACGCGTATCATTTTGGGGTAGGGTTTTACGACCGCTTGAACCTTGTAGGAGGGATCGGGGGGGAAATAGCTGAGTCCCCCAAAGTGCGTGTAGGCGGGTGAAGTGAAGTCAAGAGCCCTCACTACCGGGCCAAAAGTTCCCAGGTTACTCCAATACACGACATAGCGCCCGACCCGGAAGCGGCTGCCGGATTCCAGCACCCCATCCTTCATTTCTTCAAGCGGATCCGTATCGTACCAGACCTTGCCTTCCACAACGTGCAGCCTGAAAACAGGTTTGCTGCCGGCAACTTCCTCCCGAAGCACTTCGGCATGAACTTCCGAAACCCTTGCATCGTCCAGATGAAGGTCTGCGGCCGATCCCGATCCAATGGTTGTTTTGGGGCGGTTCAGATGCGCAATCGCGGCTACTGCGAGCGCGGACCATTTCCGGTCGCTGAACTCCGTATCCTTCAAACGCCTGGTGTTGAGGATATCGGCAACATACTCTTCCTGGCTCACCTTCTTTTTGCCCTTCCCTGACCCGCCGAAAATCCGGATTTGTGGAAACACGATCCCGTGAAATACGGCGATGGCCGACAGGAGAAGGGATGCCTTGAAAATTCGCATGCTAAACCGTTAAACCTCCAAAGTTACTTCCCGCAGCTGCAGGCAGGACGCGGCCTGTCCGGCACAATCCAATGTAGCATATTCGATGGCCATCCAGTATCCTCACTGGAATTGAACACTTGGGGAGGGGCATGAAAAGACTGGTGCAGCTGATCATTAGCGTCGTGCTGACGGTTCTGATCGGATGGATCATCTATGTCCAGGTGCCGGATTGGGGCCAGGCGTGGCGCGTTATGTTCCAGGGCCGCCCCCTGATGCTTGCAGGGGGTCTGTTTTTTGTCCTGATGCACATCCTGTTCCGGGCGGCGAGGTGGGGGGCCATCCTTATTCCGGCAAAACCCGATATTCCCTTTAAAAATCTCTTTTCCCTCACCCTCGTCAAATATGTCGTGAATGTGATTCCGCCGCGATCAGGTGAGGTGGCAGCTTCTGCCGTCCTGGCCAAAAAAGAGCGGATCGCAACGGCTACCGTTATTGCAGCGTCCATGCTGGAAAGAATCATGGACATGGTCACCGTCCTGGCGATCTTCGGGTTTTACCTGATCTTCTTCGGCCACCGTTACGCACCGAACACCGAGCACGGCCGCGAAATCATGTTGAGCGTGCGAAGTTATTCGATCAAAGGCGGATTGGCCCTATTGGCAGGCTTCGCCCTCATGCTGCTTCTGCTCAAACGAAAAAACTGGGGTGATTGGATCCCCGTGGGCATCCGAAAATACGCTCTCCATTTCCTTGAAGGGTTCCGCGTGCTCCAGAGCCGCAACATCATGCTGAAGGTTGTTGCCCTGTCTGTCGCCATCTGGCTCAGCATCACTTTGCAGATCTGGTTCCTGATTCGCAGCTACTTGCCCGATTTCCCACTGGCCGGCTCCCTGCTGGTCATGGCGTTGACCGTTGTGGGGGTTTCCATCCCTACCCCCGGCGGCGTGGGCGGCTTCCAGTTTTTTATGAACCTGACCCTTCTGAATTTTTTTTCCTCGTACCTTTCCCTGACTGATCCCAAATCCCAGGCTGCGGGAATCAGCAACGGCACTTATCTGGTTTCCATGGGTCCCATGATGCTGGCCGGCCTCGTCATGCTTTACAGGGAGGGCCTCTCGCTGACTCGCATCACCCGAATAGGACAGGAAGATGGAGCCAGTCGGGAGCCGGCACCCCATGGAGTTGAACAGCCAGCCCTCCAGGACCGCAAAGAAACATAAAAAGCCGAACCGCTTCTTTCGTGGAATACCATCAGTCGTGGGCTGGATCTCAGGCCCGGTCTTGAAGTCGCAAGTTGATTATGACATTATGACCATATAGTCATTTGAATGACCAATCGGTTAAAAAATGCCACTGAACGGAAAAACCAAACAGGAAATACTCCAGGAATTCAGGCACGCCGAGATCCTCGAAGCCGCGCGTCGGGTTTTCGCCGAGAAGGGCTTCGAGCAGGCCTCGGTGGATGAAATCGCGCATGCCGCGGGAGTTGCCAAAGGAACGGTCTATCTCTATTACCCTTCCAAACGGGAACTCTACTGGGAGGCATTGAAATCCGGTCTGGAATCCATGTGTACGGAATTGGAAAGCAGGGTTCATCAAGCCGGGAGCACCGAAGCCAAAATCCGGGCTTTCATGAGCGCCAAAATGAGCTACTTCGAAAAACATAGCGATTTTTTCCGCATCTACCACTCGGAATTCGCCCAGGCGGCCCTTCATCCGACCTATACGCATAAGGATTTCAAGGATTACCATGACCGTCAACTCGATCTGCTGGCCGCTGCCCTTCAGGAAGGCATCCGGGCGCGTGCGATCCGCAAAATGGATGTGGATGACGCGGCCTTTGCAATATTGCACCTGACCCGGAGCGTCATTTACCGGAGGCTGCTGGGATGGGTGGCGCATGATCCCGCTCACGATGTCGAATTCATGTTCGATTTGACATGGAAAGGATTGGCCGGAAAATGAAACCTATATTTCCCTTGGCTCTGCTCCTGGCCTTTCTTCCTTTGAACTGCGCCGCTCTCATGGCGCAATCCCCTATCCTGGGCTCGACTCCAAGCGGAGCGCCTGCCGGAGCCGGCCGGTCAGGAACCGGGGTGATCTTCGGGTCGGACGCGCTCTACGGCGGAGTTCCCTCGGGCCAAGCCTCGGCCGAAGAACTGCATCTTTCGATCGAGGATGTCATCCAGCGGGGACTCAAGTATAACCTGGGGCTTCTGCTGGGGAAAAACAGCATCATGGCAGCCCAGGGATCACGCCTGACAGCCTTGAGCGACCTGCTTCCCAGCATCACAGCGGGGATTTCGGAAGCCCGCAAACAGGTCAACCTGGCAGCGGTCGGATTCACGGGATTCTATGGCCTCAACCCGATTGTAGGCCCGTTCAACGTTTTCGACGCCCGCGTCTATCTCAACCAGCCGGTACTTGATTTTACAGCCCATAGCCGGCTGAAGGCTGAGGACGAGAAAATCAAAGCCGCGGAGCACTCCTACAAGGACACCAGGGACCTGGTGGTGCTGGTGTGCGGCAACCTGTACCTCCAAACGGTGGCGGCCCAATCGCGCATCGAATCGGTGCGCGCCCAGGTTCAGACCGCGAAGTCGCTCCACGAGCTCGCGCAGGACCGGAAAAAAGCGGGCCTGGCCGCAGGAATCGACGAACTCCGCGCTCTCGTTCAGCTTCAAACCCACCAACAGAGGCTCATCGTGGTCGAGAATGATCTGGAGAAGCTGAAACTGGTGCTCGCCCGCACTATCGGCCTGCCGACAGGGCAGAGATTTGTCCTGTCCGACCGAATGCCCTTCATACCCCTTTCCGGCGCCACTCCCGACTCAGCCTTGGAAACCGCTTACCGAAGCCGGGGAGACTACCTCAGCATGCTGGATGCGGTCCGGGCCGCCGAACTTGAAAAAGAAGCCGTCCAGCGAGAACGCTGGCCCTCGCTGGATTTCGATGCGGATTACGGCGATATCGGATCCGAGCCCGCTAAATCGCACGGAACCTTTTCGGTCGCGGCAAGCCTTAGAATCCCGGTATTCGACCGGGGCAGGACCAAAGGGAAACTGCTCGAAGCGGAAGCGAGGCTACGGCAGCGGAGGGATGAGGCCGAGGATATGCGCGCCCGCATTTATTATGAAATTCAAACCGCCTTCATGAATCTGAAGGCCGCCGGGGAACGGGTGAAGACTGCTGAAAGCACCAAGGCCCTGGCCCAAGAAGAGATCATCCAGGTCAGAGATCGCTTCGCCGCCGGCGTTGCCAACACCGTCGAAGTAGTGCAGGCGCAGGAATCGCTGGCCGGCTCGGACGAGAACTACATATCCAGCCTTTACGAATTCAATCTCGCCAAAGCCACTTTGGCCCGTGCCATGGGAACGGGCGAAGAAATCTATTTGAAGCTTTTCCGGGGGAAATAATGTCGGATAACAAACCATCCGAACCTGGTGAAACAAAAATGAATCCCGCTGGAGCCGGAGTACCATCGTCCGAATCGAACCCCGGTGGGCGCGAAATCCGGCGAAGCCGGCGAGGCTTGTGGATCGCGGCATTCATGGCAATGGTCACCTTGACGGCGCTTTATTGGGCCTATGGATATTATTCCGTGAGGGAGGAAACCGATGACGCTCAGATAGACGGGCACATCAACCCGGTATCCGCGCGGGTAGGTGGCACGGTGCTGAAGGTCCATATCAGCGACGACGTGGTCGTGAAAAAGGGCGACCTGCTTCTGCAGATCGATCCGAGGGATTATCAGGTCGCCCTCGACAAAGCGCGCGCGGACCTCGATGAGGCCGAGGCAGCAGCCAAAGCAGCAGGCAACGAAATCCCGGTCACTCTCACAGTGACGGCCAGCCAGGTTGACGCAGCTCAAGCAGCCCTCGTTCGAGCCCATGGTGGCGTGACCGTCGCGGAGAAAGATGTTGAAACGGCAAGGGCCGGCCTGGCCCTGGCAAAAGTCAGGGTGCGCGAGGCTGAACCTAATTTGGCGCGTGCAACGCAGGACCTGGAGCGCTTGAAACCGCTGATGGCCAAAGATGAGATCCCCAGGCAGCAATACGACATTGCCGTGACAGCCGTCGAGGTCTGCCAAGCGGCCAAAGACTCGGCCATCGCCGCTGTGGAATCCGCACAAAAGCAGCTCGAAGCGTCTGAGGCGAGGCTCACCCAGCTGCGACAGAACATCCCCGAAGCCAAAGCCGCGCTGGATTCGGCCAACACCGCACCTCAGCGAACGGCGATAAGCCGCAGCCGTGCAGCCGCGGCAGCAGCCAAAGCTGCAGTGGCGCGTGCTGCCCTGGAGCAGGCGAAGTTGAATCTTGAGTACACATCGATCTACGCCCCCGTCGATGGCGTCGTCAGCGCGAAAAACGTCGAGCCGGGCCAGATCATTCAGGCCGGCCAGCCACTCTTAGCGCTTGTGGCGCTGGATGACATCTGGGTCCGCGCGAATTTCAAGGAAAGCCAGGTCAGGAACCTCCGACCGGGAAAGCGGGTGGAAATCAGGGTGGATGCCTACGGCTCACGAGTCTACAAGGGGCGTGTGGAGAGTATTGCCGCCGCAACCGGGGCTCGCTTCAGCCTCCTGCCCCCGGAAAACTCCACGGGAAACTACGTGAAGGTGGTACAGCGGATTCCCGTGAAAATACGGTTTGATGAGGGCCAGGACCCGGAGCGTCTGCTGCGTCCGGGAATGTCCGTCGTGCCAACCGTCCTGATCAGATAGCGGGAGTCAGGACCGGATTCCAGCCGTGGAGGGTGCTTGAACGAATCGAAGTCTCCAACCATGCCGATCGCAGCCATCGGGGGGGCAATGCATCCCCAAGTGAATCGGTGGATCATTGCGATTTCGGTCATGTTTGCGACCTTCATGGAGGTGCTCGACACCACGGTCGTAAATGTTTCGCTGCCACACATCTCAGGCAGCCTCTCTGCATCGATCGACGAGTCTACCTGGGCGCTGACCTCTTACCTTGTCGCCAATGCCATCATCCTGCCATTGACCGGTTGGCTCGCCAGGCATTTCGGCCGCAAACGCCTTTTGATGGTCGCCACCACCGGGTTCACCGCTACTTCCTTCCTGTGCGGCCTGGCGCCGAACCTCCCTTTCCTGATCGCCTGCCGAGTTTTGCAGGGAATGAGCGGCGGCGCTCTGCAACCGCTGTCGCAAGCCGTGCTGCTGGAAGCCTTCCCCGCACACGAGCGCGGCAAGGCGATGGGAGTGTGGAGCCTCGGGATTGTCGTTGCTCCGATCCTCGGGCCCGTCCTGGGAGGCTGGCTGACAGACAGCTACAGCTGGCGATGGGTTTTTTACATCAATATTCCGATTGGGGTCGTATCGATTATCATGACCCAGCTCTTCATTTTTGACCCGCCTTACCTTCGCCGGACTTCCGACCGCATTGATTATTGGGGCATCGGTCTGCTCGCCGTCGGGATTGGCGCTCTGCAGATCCTGCTGGATAAAGGGCAGGAAGACGATTGGTTTGAATCTCATTTTATGACCATACTGGCGGTCATGTCCGTCATTGCGCTGATCGCCTTCCTGATCCGCGAAATGATGACGGACGACCCGGTGGTCCATCTTAGGGTTTTCCGGGAGCGCACCTATAGCGCCGGCGTTTTCCTGATGACCATGCTCGGGTTCGTTCTTTACGGCAGCCTCGTCCTGCTCCCGATATTTCTGCAGACGCTGCTCGGCTATCCCGCTCTGCAGGCCGGTATAGCCCTCGCCCCCAGGGGTATCGGCTCCTTCCTCGCCATTCCCATTATCGGAATGATCATCACCAAAACCGATCCGAGAAAGCTCCTGGTCGCCGGATTCACCGGCAGCGCCTTGACCCTCTTCTGGCTGGCATCGATCAATCTGAATGCCGGCTACTGGGATATCTATCTTCCTCAGTTCGTGCAGGGAATTGCTTTGAGCATGCTCTTCATTCCCCTGACCACGGTTACCATGGACCCGATTCCCAGGGAGGAAATCGGCAACGCCACGAGCATGTTCAATTTGATGCGCAATATCGGCGGCAGCCTCGGAATTGCGGTTTCAACGACGATTTTGGCACGGCGCCAGCAGATGAATACCAACCTCCTCGGGACCCATGTCCATCCTTTCAATCCCAACGCCACCCTGCTGCTGGGAAAACTGAAATCCGGCTTTGCGGCCCAGGGATATGATGCGCAAGGCGCTGCTAAACGCGCTTATGCCGTTGCTTCCGGCTTGGTTTACCGAGAAGCCGCAATGCTCTCGTTCATCCATGTTTTCCGACTTCTCGGAGCACTGTTCCTGTTGATTTTGCCCCTGATTCTGCTGATGAAGCAGCCCAAACATCAACGCAAGGGATCTATAGCCGACAGCCATTGATTCGACTATTGGACCCCCGTGACCCATGGTTCGAGATCGCGGCCGTATTTCAACGCAACCCTGTATGGAGTGGGCTTTGAAGTCGATGAGAGCTTGACCTTCAGCTCTCTCGAAAAGGGCGACGGCACCACTATCATGGAGGGGAAAACCTCAGAAATTCTGCCCCGCCACTCCATGATTTCCGGCTTGAGGCGCGAATCCACTCCCATAGCAACCGGATTGCGGGTTATCGCCACTCGGGAGATCAAATACTTCTCCTGATCAGCGTATTTACCCCAGAGAAGCTGCAGGTCATTGGATGCTTCCAGGAATGTCAACCGGGAGTGGCTGGATGCCGCGGCAGTTCTGCCTGCGTACCCCGGACCAGGCTGGGGCCGTCCGTCTGATACCGGTTCGGGGTTTTCATGGACTGACTCAGCAGTCGAGTCCAGTTCAAAAACCGCATAGCGAAGTGCAGAAAGCGGCCGCCTCATCGCCCACCAGTCGCCGGGCGAAGGAATGCTGAAACCCAGGTTCTCAAGCGAGTTCTTATCCAGGGGATTTCGGATGCCCCATTTTTGAGATGGCTCTGCGGGCGTGCGATATTTCCACGCAAGCTTCAGCGCCACGCCGGAATCGTCAATTTCCATCCATTCTGGCGGGAGCTCTCGCTCCGTGAGTGTGATCGCCCTTGTCTGCACGCCAGACCTGGCTCGGACGGCGTGCAGGAGTGCCATCCCGTTGGTAAGCAATACAGCGGCAATGCAAGATATCAAGCCGGTCCGTTTCATAGGGTTTTCTCCCGCATCTTGAACCGCATTCTCTGAAAGAAATGCAATAGCGCGAGTGCTATCGCCCCGACGAGAAGGAAAAAGAGATATTTGGGCATCCAGTCCCACCACCAGGCAAAAAGCTGATCGAACAGGTACAAAGTGAAAAAGGCGCTGCTCATGTTCACCAGCGCAGACGAAGAACTGCGGATGCCAAGCCAGATCGCGGTCATGGTTCCAAGAAAACCTGCGATGCGAAAAAGAGCCGACAGCACTCCGGCATGCGGGCCGGGGAGGCCCTTCCCCATATGAATCAAAATCTCAACCGGGAGAAAAATAAACAGGAGGCCAACCAGGTGATAGATCGCCGGAAACTCGACCGCCCGGCGATGCCGGAATGCCAGCGGCGCTGCCGCAATCACCAGCCCGGCCGGAATGAAGTTCTCGGGGCGCTCGAACATATAAAGCCAAAATCCTCCCTGAGCGGCCGTGATGCAAGCCGCCGCGAATGCAATCATCAAGCCCAGGCCGGCCGCGAGGATTAGCCGTACGCGATAAACATAAGCGAGAATCAGGGCAAAGGCGCCCCAGGCCAGAAGACAGCCTTGGGATGGAACCATCGCAAAGATAAGCCCGAGCATGTTGACGTTCATGATGAACGCGGCCATCACCACCAGGGCCGCCACTGCGGTGTAGTAGGAGGTTCTGTCGTACCGCGAAATGATATGCAGCGCCGCCAATCCCAGGAGGGGCGCCAGAATCAGGACTGAAACCTGGGCCGGGGTCCCGAGGAAACCCCAATAGCGATAGAAAAAAAGCACCAGGGCTGCACAGAAGGCCATCCCTCCCAGGGTGGAGATTATCCGCATCCCGAGAGAAATCCGCTTCTGGGCTTCGCTGGTATCGACATCAAAGCGCGAAGCCAATTCCGAGAGTTCGCCGTTGAGATGAGTTTCGACCCGCGCGCTTTGCTCGGGTGTAAGTTCCAGGATTCCCTGGCGAATGAGATCTGCGAGCTGCTGTCGAAAGGCGTGGATTCTGTCCACGTGCCGCTGCGCTTCCTGCTTGTTTTGAATTTCGGGCATGGGCTTCCTTCCTGGCAAGAATCACGGTTCTGCCGGCATGGCGCCATTGGATTGAATTTTTCCTTCTATTATGAGAGTGTTTACTTACTTTATTCCAAGAACATTATTATGTCAACTGCAATTGAAACACGAAACCCGCCGGCGCGGCGAAGCCGTGGCTTTGGGGAATGGGAAATGGAGGGCTTTGCGGCTGTCTATTTCTTTTCTTTAAAGCCAACCGGGATCGCCACATCTTGATCCGAAAGAGATGTGGCCACTTTGAGCAGCTCGTGATTCATCCGCATCACGGTAGCCCGGTTCTTCGCCCCCTGAGCTTGTGCGGGCGGCTCTTCCTTTTTCTTGGTCATTTTCCGTCCCAGCATTCCACCGATACCGCTGATGGAAGTTATGCTGGGTGACTCCTGTTTCTGGGTCTGCTGCTCCTTGGCAGCCTGATCGGGATTAAGGACGGATTCGATCAGGGTGTCGGTCAGAATGGGGGTTCCGTTCATATTGACGTTTTCCGCCTGCATTTTGCCGATCATATCTTTCATTCCAGGGTATAGGGCAAAGGCTGTCGCCAGGGCCTCTGCAGAAGCACCCGGGCCAAAAGGCAGCTGCAGCGCCTTAAAATACTTCATGTCAAACTCGGCGATCTCACGCATAGCCGGGATCAGGGGTGCGAGCCAGATGTGGGAAGTCATGACCATTCCCCCGGACTGTTCGATGGTCTTGCCTTTTTCATGCGTGGTAATGGTCATAATCACCTCGCGGCATTCATAGCTGTTGATCGATCTGGTCTGCCCGCTTTCCTGGAGCGAGAAATCGACTTCGTACTGCTTATCCTGAGGTTCGGTCTTGGTTTCTTCTTTGACCGCATTCTTCGCCTTTTCCTGCTGTTCCAGCATGCGCCGGCGGATTTCCGCGAAAGTGATCACCTCATAGCTTTTTTTCCGGGCATCGAGCTGGTAGACCTTCTGCTCCTCCAGGTCGACGATCTCACCGCCGTATTCGCTCATGGTCATTTTGCGCGCGCCTTTGACGGCCACGGTGTTGATGGCGCCTTCCTTCGCCACCTTGCCCGCGAACATCCCGGCAAATTTGCCCATCAAGCCTTCCATCTTGAACTGGCTCTTTTCTTCTGTTTTGACCTCCGCGCGCAGCGACGGAGCCATTGCCGATATCAGAGCCAGGACCACAACCATCATTGGAATCGTCTTCTTCATATGATTTTCCCTATGGCACTCGCCAGCCAGTATTGAAATGTTACCCATAATAATAGCCGATTTCGGGGGATTGCGACGGATTTCAAAGCCCGCCGATGAGGTGCGGCCCGGCTCTCTCTCTTGTCCCGCCCATCCCATCAGTGGATTGTGCGGAGGACGGGAACCATTCTGGTCACTTGGTGAAAGTCGCACTTTATGTTGGAGCGTGTCAACGGAGCCCGGGTAGCCCCTAGCCGACCAATCGACGGATGGTGGCTAGAAGCTCCTTCGGGGATATCGGTTTATGGAGCGTCTCCTGGGCACCTATCATTTTGGCCATTTTCAGGAAGGCGCCATCGAAAGCTCCCGACATCGCAATTATACTGAGACTTGGATAAATCGCGTGCAGGTTGCGTATGGTCTCGATGCCTTCCTTTTCCGGCATCACCAGGTCGGTAATGACGAGATCGGGCCTATTGGCGCCGGCCAGATTCACGGCCTCTTTTCCGTCGGAGGCGAGTAACACCTCATAGCCGGCGGATTTCAAGATCACCTGGAACAGGTTGCGGATGGATTCTTCATCATCCACCACAAGGATCTTCTTGGCATTGGCCGCGCTATCCTTCGCGGAATAGTCTCCACCCATTGGATCGCTCAACTTTATCCCATCCTCCAGCAACCTGATGCAGCGGCAGTACTCTAACATTAAAGGGCAACATATACATCGGCATTTCGCGTCGACAGATGAGAAACGATTTGACGCTATTATGCCATAGCTTGCTTGACACGCTCCGGCGAGAGTGGGAGGCGGCAGATCCGGACGCCTGCGGCATCGAACAACGCGTTGGCGATCAGGCCGCCCATGCAGGTGATTGCGGGTTCCCCGCAACCCTGCGGCTCGATGTCGGGGTTATCCACAAGGACCGTTTCGATTTTGGGGATCCAGGAGAAGCGCGGAATCGCATAGGTGTCGAAGTTCCTGTCTTTCAATGCCCCGCCGCGAAACCGGATTTCTTCACTTAAAACATATCCCAGCCCCATGGAAATGCAGCCCTCTATCTGCTTCCTGGCACCTTCCGGATTGATGATCGGACCCATGTCCTGGGCGAGCACCACTCGAAGGACGCGAATATGTCCATTCGATTTGTCGACCTTCACCTCGGCCATCCCGGCGACGTAGGTGCCAAGATAATCGAGGCAGGCAACACCTTGTCCGCGTCCACTCGGGGCCTTCGCCGCCTTCCAGCCGAATTTGTCTGCTGCGGCTTGAAGAACTTTGGTCATACGAGCATTTTTTAAGTGCCGCATTCGGAATTCAAGCGGATCGATTCCAGCCTTCGCCGCCATGATGTCCATGTGCGACTCGCGGGCAAAAACGTTGGTGTTGCTTCCCGGGCCCCGCCAGGCCCCGGTTCCAAGCGGGTGAGCGCTCCCACCCCCAGGCATCCGCCCGCCCCCAACCGCGGTTTGATGATGGGGAATATCATAGAAGGTCTGCGAACATCGCTCCCCGGCATAGTTCACCTTGTAGTCCCAGAAAACGATTTCGTTGGCGGCATTCAGGCCCGATTTTATCTGGACGTAAGCCGCCGGCATGAAAGTATCGTAGAAAAATTCCTCCTCACGGGTCCATGCCACCTGAACCGGGCAGGCTGCAATCCGGGAAAGCCGGGCAGCCTCGATGGCCTGCCGAATCATGCTCTTCCCGCCGAAGCCACCTCCGACGAGCGGGGTGATGACCCGAACCTTGGCCGGAGGAAGACGGAGAATTTTGGCCAGTTCCTCCTGGGCGCCAAAGGGCCGTTGGGTGCCGATCCAGGCCGTAGCTTCATCTCCCTCCACCTTCGCCAGGGCAGTGTGGGTCTCCATCGGAGAGTGGGCCACATAAGGAGTAAAATAGGTCTGCTCGAAGCTGCTCGCAGCCTGCGATTTCCCCACTTCAAGGCTGCCCTTCTGACCGGCAACTTCGCCCCCCGAAGCGATCTTCTCCAGGTGGCGATGAATGTTCGCCTCATCCAGCTGAGATTCCGGCACATCAAATTTTGCCTGGATCAGGCCGAGCGCCTTTTCCGCCATGTCGGGGGCTGGATGCAGAACTGCTACCAAATCATCTTCCTGGATCACTCGAACCTTGTCCATGGCCTTGGCAGCACTCACATCCAGGCTGATAACCTTCGCACCATGGGATGGCGGCCGCAATACCCTGGCATAAAGCATCCCCGGCAGGCGCAGGTCTCCAGCATATTGAGCTTTTCCCCTCACTTTCAGTTCGCCGTCAGGCCTGGGAATCGATTTGCCGCAGACGGAAAAGGACGCAGGGCTTTTCAAAGCCGGCTTGATCTCAAGATGCCGGGCAATGGTTTTCCCCGCCGCAAGGGTGCCATAAGAAACACGGCGACCGGGATTGGATTTCTCGAACACCTGGCCATCCTTCACGGCTACCTGGGAAGGTTGAAGACCGAGGTTTTCCGCCCCGAGCTGAAGCAGGACTTCCCGTGCCTCTGCTCCTGCCTGCCGGATCGCGGGACCAAAGTATTTTGTGCTGCGTGATCCATTGGTTCCCCCATCCCACGGGCATAGGGCCGTATCGCCCATCACCATGGAAACCTGCTGCACCGGTACTTCGAGCTCCTCGGCAAGCATCTGGGCGAGGGATATGTTGATCCCCTGTCCCATTTCGATCTTGCCCGTGTACCCGGTAACGCGCCCGTCTTCTCCAATCCTTAGGTAGACGTTATATTCGGACGGATAGCCGCGAGCAGCCTGGGGTTCGCCCTCGACATCATCCCAGGAGAAAAAAATGAAAATCCCTGACCCGAACAGTTTCAGGAACTGTCGCCGATCGAGAGCTTCAAAAAAGCCGCACTCAAAAAGCTCGGCCCTCTCCGATTCTTCGCTATTCATTCGTTCTCCTCCCCTTGTCCAATCCTGATGTTCGGCCGATCCGCGATCTCTTTTCCATCCTCAAACAAGTGAAAGACCACCCTGTTGAGATTGACGATCGTACCGCCCTTTTTATCCAGCACGCGAACGTCCACCCTCACAGGATCATTCCTGACTGCCGGCGGCTCGATGACAGCCGAGTTAACCGACCATCCGGTCGTGCGCACCGCTACCATAGCCGGTATAAGCAGAATGAGAAGTATCGCACTCCTTGTCCATAAAATCCGCTACGAAACCAGGGGACAATCGAGCATCACCTCCCCTTGTTCATTTGCCGCTTGAATCCAGCGCCTCATTCTGTCCTTAAAGTACTGCAAAACAACAGGCATTATTTCTGAATAAATTCCCTCCTCGGACAAAATCCTGATCGCACCGCCGGCACTGCATTGGCTTTATGAATCGTTAATGTTTCTGGGGGGGGCATCGCCTCTTCCGGCAAATTCGGCTGTCCAATTTTGCTGCGGAATTGGCTGTCCAGAATTTCCAGAATTTAAAGATTGTCGTGTTTGTCCGATCGCAGGAAGAAGTCCGAATGACATAATATATATGCTTAGTTATTATGAATTTGTGCTATAAGCCTCTGGTGATGTCATATATTTTATTGCTGTAACAATAATCTATAAGCTCCTGAACGAATTCGAGATCTCCGGAGCCACCAACCGATCTGAAACGGGGGCAGTCATGAGAAAGCAGATATTGGGAATCGTTCTGGTATTGTCAGTGCTCGCCACATCGTCACTCCTGGCTCAATCGGGAAAGGCGGGAAAACTGAGCGGGACCGTTAAGGATGCGCAGGGACAGGTTATACCGGGCGCAGGCATCTTAGCCCGCAACGCCGCCAGTGGTACCGAATTGCGGTCGATTACGGGAGAGGATGGAAACTGGACTCTCAACAATGTCCCGCCCGGTTCCTACTCTGTCACAATCATGGCTCCGGGATTCATCTCGGCCACTGAAAAAAAATCAGTAGATCCAGATCAGAGTGCGATCATGAATGTTTCGCTCGAAATCGGCCTCAGCGAAACGGTGGTTGTAACCGCATCGAAAATCGAAGAGTTCCCGATCAACGCTCCGGCCACGCTGAGCGTGATTGATGAACGGACTATCCGCGATATGCCAACCCAGAATTTCGGTGACTTATTGCGTGCTATTCCGGGAATGAACGTGATGCAGGTGTCCGCGCGCGATTTCAACATCACACCCAGGGCGGCAACCACAATTCCCGCCGCCAGCCAGCTTGTCATGATCGACGGCCGGACAATAAACCAGGATTATTTCGGATACGTTGCCTGGGATATGAATCCGACCGGCCTCAACGACGTCAAACAGATCGAGGTGGTGCGCGGGCCCGCCTCCGCGGTCTGGGGCGCGAACGCACTCAATGGAGTGGTCAACATCCGCACCAAATCGCCGCGTGAAATGGCGGGCACCACCTTCACGATCGGTGGCGGGAGCTTCGACCGTTCCGATGGTGTCGCCGATTCCGACACAGGCGCGCTCTTCTATGTGAACGCATCGCACGCCCAGGTGATCAACGATCTCTGGTCGTATAAAATCACGGGAGGTTACTACACCAGCGATGCTTTCGCACGGCCGGCCGGCACCATACCGAATGATTTCCATACCCCCTATCCGCCGTATAAAAACTATGGAACCAAGCAGCCCAAGGTGGATGGCAGAGTCGATTACGATTTTCCGGATGGAATGCAACACCTTTCCATGGCTGGCGGCTGGGCAACAACGGGTGGCACTTTTCACACCGGGCTGGGCCCCTTCCGGCTGGAGGACGGTGCCCGGATCACCTATGGAAAGGTCGACTACCTTCGCAATGCCCTTTCGATAAAAAGCTTTGTCAACCTGTGGGAGGCGAATGCCTGGAGTCTGCTGGCAGTCGGCCCACTGGGAGATCCCCTGAATCTATACTTCAACAACAAGACCTGGGACATTGAATTCGGCAATTCGCATTCCGTCAAGTCGCGCCACTTACTCAGCTATGGAGGCAATTACCGCCACAATTGGTTCGACCTGACAATGGCTCCGGGAGGCAAAAAACGGGATGAAGGAGGGGGCTACATCCAGGATGAATTCATGATTTCGGAGCATTTCCGCTGGATCGTGGGGACCCGGGTCGACGGATTCGACAACCTCGATTACCCCGTGGTTTCTCCCCGCACCGCATTCCTGATCAAGCCGCTTCCCTCGCAAACCCTGAGGGTATCCTACAGCCGGGCTTACCGCGCCCCTTCCATGTTTCACAACTACCTCGAAACCACGATCGTAAACAGGCTGGACCTCGGCCTTTTGAATCCGGCGCTGGCCGGTAACTATTATTATTTCCCGGTCAATGGTCGCGGCAATTTGGATCTCAAGGAACAGACCCTCGACTCCTACGAGGCAGGCTATTCGGCCATCCTGGCCAGGGGCCGCGTCAATTTGGGCGCCACCTATTATTTCACCGACAGCAAGCGCGACATGATCCTGACCCAGACCGGATCGTATACCTCGGCCAATCCGCCCCCCAACTGGCCGCTCCCGCCGGTGGTCCTTGATCTGCTCATTGCCCAAAATGCCTTCGGCCCCGGCCTGGGACTCCCTTCCGTCATTTCCTATGAGAACCTGGGCACGGTGCACAATCAGGGCATTGAAACCAGCGTGGACGCACGAATCAACCGGTACATCAACGCCTTCGGCAACTATTCGTGGCAGGATAAGCCGGTTCCCCAGGATTTCGATATCGCCAAAATCAATCTGCCGCCGACGCATCGGTTCAATACCGGCTTGGGATTCGACTACAAAAGATACCTTGGCAGCGTTTCCCTCGGATATACGAGCGAAGCCTATTGGCGCGATGTCCTCGATATCACCTACGCCGGCTGGACCCCCGCTTTCACTGTAGTCAACACCACGGTCGGGGTCCGTTTCGCGGGCGGGAAGTGCATGCTGCTTCTCAAGGTCAACAACCTGGCCAACGAAATGGTACAGAATCACATCTTCGGCGATCTGCTCAAGCGCACGATTGTCGGAGAGATGAGATTGAGGTTCTAGTAAGAAATGCCCGAAACGCCTCGAACCGTGAGAATTGGGCCGGGCGCCCGAGGCCTTTCTTTCGTGAAGGGGTGCGCTCAGCTTCTATCCCAAGGGCTCCTTGGCGGGATTTCAGAAGGTTAAGTGACTCTTCGATAGAAAGGCCGCAAGTCTATGGTCATGATCTCCCCAGAGGTGCGTTCCCGGATCGAGAAGGTCGGGAGTGAAACGCGGGAAATCAAGCAGCGCGGAATTCCCTTCAATGTCCGCCCGGGAATACCGATCGCCAATCCTTTTGCGCGCAAGCAGCTTCTTTTCAAAACCCGATACAAGTTGAGTGGCATCGCACTCGAGGATGTCCGAACAGGAATCTTCTTCGGGAATTTTACCAGCTTCATGGACATGAAGATGGAAACCTACAGCCGCAAGAGAATGACGCGGCACTTCAAAATCAACCCCTTTACAAGGAAATTTGAAGAGATTCTCGGCGGGAAATTCGGGAAAGCAGGGATCCGGATCGGCCAGGCCATCGCGTCTTTCATGGTGGCCACGCTCGGGTTGGTCGAGTGGGAAATGTCGGAAATAGCCACCGGCAACCCCGATCTGGCCTGTATTCACGTGATCCTGAAAAGCAGGTTTTTTGGCGGACATTTCAAATTTCGAATTCATCGCCAGCCTGACGGAGTCATCCTGGACGACGACTGGCTGCCTGATGGAGGCGGGGACGTCAGGACTTCCACGCTTGCGATGGCCAATCTCGTGCTCGCAACCCATCCCCTGGGTTTTGAGCAGATTGCGCAGCGCGTGGTCGATGAAATCCTGAAAGCAAAAAACCAGGGATGCTCCTATATCGGTGAAATTGGACCTCCTTCGACGGACATAGGCTGACCTATCAAGGCTCATATTTGGAATCAGGCAGTGGAGCAATCATGAGAAAACTCGACACCTCAGTTTTTGTGACCCTGGGCGAAGGCCTCGCATCCGGTATGGCTAATTTCAGCCTGATGGAAGTCGACCAATCCTACAGTTTCCCAATGTTGATCGCCGGACAGATTGGGGCGAAATTCACCCAGCCCTTGATTCAGTCGCCGGGCATCGGGGATGCTCCGGGATTCGCCCGTTTACCCGTGCGACTTCCGATGGATCATCAGACCACCGTCCTCAGGCAATTCCCGCCAGCCGGGCCAAATTCGAATCTATCGATTCCGGGTCTGCGGCTTTCAGATGCCATCGCCCGCAGGCCGGCTCAGCCACTCATCCGCAAAAAAGATGCGCTTCAAACCTCCATGAATCTGATCCTGGGAATGGAGGGGTTCCTTTCCGGCGAAGCCGCCCCTGGGCCTACTCAGCTCGAATACGCGTTGAGCCGCCGGCCAACATTCGCTGTGATCGCGCTTGGATTTGCCGAAGCGCTCGAAGCCGCGGTAGCCGGCGATCCTGCAATGCTGCCGGATCCAGCCCAGTTTCGATCCCAATACTTCCTGATGGTGACGGCATTGCGCGCCCTGAATTGTGAAGTGATCGCAACGAGCATTCCGGACCCGGGAGATACGGCGCATTTTTCGCCGCTCGCAGCTGCCGCACGGGTATTGAAAGTGCCGGCGCCGATGCTTGCCGCTGCTTACGGACTGCAAGGCGAGGATAGAGTCGCAGTGGAAGGCCTTACCGAGATGGGATGCCAGCTCTTCTGCAAAAGCATTAAGCCGCTGCCGGCAAGGTCCATCCTCCCCGGCAAATCGGCGGAGGAAATCCGAATCCGGGTGGATGCACTGAATCAGGAAATCGCAGCCATCGCATCCGAATCTGATGCACTTGTCTACAACTTGCACGGATTGCTCCGGACCATTAGGAAAACCGGGATATCGCTGGGATCAAGGGTTCTTTCAGCCGATTTCTTGGGCGGCTTTTACTCGCTCAACGGCTACTACCCCGGCAGAACAGGGCAGGCTCTCATCGCCAATGGGATTCTTGACCTTCTGAATGCCAGCTTCGGAACAGCTTTTAAACAGGTAGATGTCGAAAAGATAATGGAGAGCGATCCCGTCGCCAAGTACAGTGCTGCGGAAGGCCCGGATTTTACTCCCGCAGATCTCTCGCAACCTGCCAGCGCGGGCCCGATGCCATCGACATACAATCCGCCGGATCTCGCTTGTGGAGAGAAGGAGGCAAGGGCCGGGAAAGCCGGCAAGGCAAGGCTGCCCTTGATTCTCCCGCCGGGTCTGGAACAAATCCTGCCGCTGAGCAAAGAGGCGAGCTACTATGGCGATGCCCTGCGTGCCGTCCACACATCGGATCCGGAGGAGATTTTTTACGGACTGAGTGGAAATCTGCTTTTTGGCGGATTGGCGCTCCTGGACAGCCATCTCAGCGGCTTCATTCGAATCAAGTTCTCACCCCCGGTAAACAGTATCACTCATTTCGAGGTCACCCACGGAGACGGATTGGTTGGCGAGGATGGGATGTTGTCGGCACCTCAGTTCTTCAAGCTTCCGGGAATCATGAATAAACTTATGGATCCACCGGAGCGCGTCTCCTCCGGCGATCTCAATCTGGCAACCGGCGAAGTAACCAATCTGCAATACCGGCTCTTCTTCATGAACAGCGCCATTTTCGCGCTGGCGCAGGTAAATCCCAGTCTGCCGAAGGAACCGATCCAATTTCCTGGCCAGTACGGCTCCGCCTGGGCACGATTCGAACCACGTGAGGACGGGCTGTTGGATTTCGAGTTTTATGGAACAACTTTTATTCCGCTCAGCATTCTCGGGGTGCCGGCGCGCTTTCCGCTGCCATTCTTCAGCCCGACATTCAGTTTCGCCAGCATTCCCTGCGATGGGACCGCGCTTCATCCTCACATTCGTTTGAGCACTATGCCGCCGGACCGCTCCGATGAAGGAGCTGAGGTACCGGATCTGCCGGCCAACACGATCCGGGTATTTGAAGCGTCATCCTATAGCAACTATTTCGGGGATGATTTTTCGCTGAATTCGCCGGAACTCGGAAGCCGCGCGACCGGGCGATCAGCCCTGATGGGAAGATACCAGGTGCAATTCGGAGAACGATTCGGAGACTCGGTTTCAGTGTCGATATCAAGCCTGCCCCCCGGGGGGCTGATGACAGTTCTCCCGCAGTCCCCCTTCGCACAGGCTTTCCGGAAGAGAATTCCCGACGGCTTGCTGGGCCACGACGAATTCCTTCGCTTCCGCAACCAGATCTACGCGATGGATCAAATCTCATTCCTGGACGATCCGCTTGACCTGGCGGTCGGGGCGGTCGACCTCAAAACCGGCAAGTTCATCGGTCACTTCCTGCGCCGGGGAATGATTACAACCAGCTGGCTGCTCGCGATGGTTCGACTGGAACCAAGGACTCCCACCAGCACATTTACATTCCGCGGCCCGGCTTCCTTTGAGAGGGGAATGCACGGTCAAACCCTTTTCCGCTATTACGGAGATCTGCACATTCCATTCCCGGAGGGATTTTTCTTCCCGCGCTCGGATCTTGAAACCACCATCCCCATCGGTCCGAATTCCGCGCTGGATCCGTTCCTCCGTTTCCAGGGAATTCATGCGCCCGAATCGCCTGAAATCAACAAGGCAGGCGGCTCATTTCAGGTAACAGCGTCGAACGGGGATGATTTTTCATACCAGTACGACATTCCCGGCAGTGCCGGGAAGCCGCATTTCGAATATACAAATATCACCCGCGGCGGCACGTTCCGCCTCGTGAGTCTCAGCTTTATCGATTTCATCAATTCACGCAATTCGTCGGCTACCGCCGGGGACTGCGACACCATCACATTTGCCGGATTCGGTTCGTGGAGCGAAGATGCAGGCCAGGGAATACACATTGCCACGGTTCAGATTTCAACATCACCGGCGCGCCCATTCGTCAGCATTCTTATCGACGGCGGCGCCACCTCCAATGTGAATACAAGGCCTCCAGACCGACAAACTTCGTTGCCGTAATGTTGGTCGGCTTGAACCTGCTGGAACAGATTGCCCTGGCGGACAGCAACTCCGCCAACCGCTGAGGGATCGCGGGTTTCGTGGCTCGCGACGGTGAATTTAGACATTTGGGATGGACTCCGCCCTATTCGGACGAGCAACCTGAAGGCACTCCGGAAGGTGCCGCTAATGGCACCGAACTGAGGGAAAATACAATGAACCCGTTTGCTGCTTGGCTGGTTAAATACGTATTGCCTTACATTTCCTGGTTTATCAGCCTCTTCATACCGGGCCGGCATTCTGCCATAGCCCTTCTGGAGGCAAGAAACAAATCATGGATCATGAGCATGGTGAACAATCTGGAACAGGGCTTCCCTCCGCTCGGATCTTTTGATCCGTTCCGGGAATTGCCGGGATTGGTGGATAAATGCTATGCCATGGGTCTTTTCGCTTCCGTCTGGTCTGTCGAGGGATTGGGCCTCTATCATGTGGAAGCTGCGAGGGCGAAAAACCTGCCGCTGACCGGCCTCCTCACAAATCCGGCAACCAAATCCCTTCCGGATGGAAGCATGACCATGCTGCATGCAGGGATCGGCCTGGCTTTTGCCAGAAGCTGCCTCAAGGGTCTGTCCGCAGGAAGTACGCGGGCGGAGCTCAGGCATGCCCTCGAGAAGTTCATTCAACTGTGCCGCGACAATTCACGACCCGGCTACACGGGATGCGCTTTCGAATCCCTTGGGCTCGTGTCCCTCATCCTGCACAATCCCGAAATGGCGCGGGCTTTGGACCGGGAACTTGCTGAAATTGAACCCGTTGTGGCCACCTTCATGTGGCGCGGCGCAGGACGGGCACTCTACTTCCACCCGAGAAACTTCGTCCCCGGCTTCCGTTGTCCCTGGCGCGGGATCGAAATGTCACGAATCATCGCACCGCATGAAATGGCGCGCCAGAACTTGCGCGCCGGCGTCGCCTGGCCGACTACAATCGTCAACATGAGACATCCCGAAATCATGGAAACCGTTCTCCTTCACCAGGGGGAAAACTATCCTGACCGTGACCTCTTCATCAACGGCATGACATCATCTATGGTGATGCGCTGCGACACTTCGCCGGACGATCCTTACATCAAATCCTTCATTGAACATCAACCGGATCCGCGCAACGGAACATTGTGCCGCCTCTGGACGCGCGATGTAAAAGAACCATGTGAGATGGCGGTTCATCGGATCCACCCCGTCCTGAGGAAGTACAACTGTGTCGACGAAGTGTTTCATTACCAGTCATTGCCTGATCTGGTGGCCAGGCTGTCAAAGCAGGCGAGTCATGCCCCGCCCCCAAAAAGCATTCCATAATCCTCGGATATCCGAATCGGCAATGCCGTACCGTCATGGAAAGAAACTTTCAGCATATGCCGCAAGTGGCAAAATCTGAAAACCTCGACGCATGGGTGCGTCACGTCATAGACACCCACTTCCACCCGGCTTCGGGTACGCCGTTCTGGATCGGCCGGGAGAAAGAGCTGGGGATTGACGCTCGAGGAGATATCGGTTGTTGCCAGGACCGCGCATGGCTGGGCTTTTTCCCGATTCAGGCATGCTTCGGCGCCAACATGAGCGGTTTCTTCCCACTCATCGAACCCCTGGTGAACTGTTTTGCTTTCACAAACGAACAGGGCGCCCAAACCAGCATCTACCCGGCATCTTCACCCGAAGTTGAGAGGATAACCGGAAAATACTTCGTTAAATGCAGGGCCGAGCGGTCGTTCAAGGAATCCTACGACCGAGTCGCAGCTGAACGGCTCTGGAATATCAGAGCTGCCATGACGGGATTGGCAGAAGGGTAACGCAGAGGCCATTCCAAAAAATCCAGAGGAACTCCATGATTGTAATGATCCCCATTTTCACCGGCATCGGATTCATGATTGCGGTCCTCTATATGGACCTGTTTTTTGACGCGATGGCTTTGCCCTACAGGAAAGCCAAGGCCGATTTGCCAGCGGAAGTGCTCGAAACTATCACGGGCTATTACGGGAGAATTACGCAAAATCCCTGGCTTCTTATTTTTGTCATGATGACGACCATGATCAGTATCATCTGGGAGATTGTCTACGACCTGGTGCCCGCACGGATAAGCTACCCTTCAATGGGCATCATGGCCGCGGCGATGCTGCTGGGAATGACCAGGGTAATACCTGCGGCGACGCGACTTGCCCAAGGAAATGAATCGGTGAGCAGCCGGACCCGGGTGGCGCATTCTTTGTTCCCATCCCACATCATTTTGCTTCTACTCGTCCTGTCTCTAGCGGTACTGCAGTTCGGCGGAGTGGCCCGATAGACGCGGTCCAGCCGGGTGCGGGGGAGGCAAGGCAGGCCGTTATGCTGCATCCGCCACCTTAAAGGCCTGAAGGGCGCCACAAGCGTGGCCGGCCTTTACTCCCTCCCGGGCACGTTCAACCATGCGCAGGGCAAATTCCGAATGCGGGGACAGCGTGGCCAGAGTGGCAGGAGCCATCCACTCCCAGAACTGCAGTGCAAAAACCAGGCCGTTGACGAAATTCCGTTGTACGAAAGCATCAGGGATTTTTTCGGCGACGCGCCACAGCCCCTGAATATCCCTGCTGTTCACCATGGAAGAGCCGAACGCCATTCCCATCAGGCCGGCGCCAAAATCGAATTCCGGGTGAGTCCGGATGCGTGCAATAGCGCCGGCAAGGGTGGTCTCCTTGAAATACATCATCCTGCCGTAGCCGTGGGATATCAGGTGACGGGTTTCCTCCGGGAATGCAGACAGGTAGTCGGAGGGCTTGGGGGAACGAAGCGAAACCATTGGAAGGATTCCGGCACGCGCCAGACCGCCCGCCATGAAGCTGAAAGCATCAGGCTCATAAAGTCCCAACATGGCTCCGATGTTCTCATAGGCGAAGAGGCGATACGCCGGATGGGAGAAAGAATCGATCAGCCGCGAAACATGCACCGCGTCAAAAGCGGACATTTCCACCGCACTGATGCCGATGCCGCAATGGGAAATCGCTTGTATCTCCTTCGGGAAGCCAGGGCTGTTCAAATTGTAATCCGGCAGAGAGTTCCTCAGAAACGCAGCGGAAATGTTTTCCATTCGCCAGAGTGCAACGGTCTTTTCATGCAGGTTCGAACTTGCGGCAGCCCGCCGCTGGATTTCCGACATCCGAGCAACGAAGCCTTCGGGAGACAGCGGGCGGCGGCAGTCATCGGACGAAATGAACCGGAATGTAACCATCTTCCGGCTCCAGGAAATCCAGGGGGGAGTCGGATCATGGATCATGGGATTGGCCGTGGCCTCGGGATGACGGGATCAATATGCCGGGAAAAGTATGTCGCCAGCCGCGCGCATGCGGCCATCGGCATAAATTTCACGCAGCAGGGAGTATTGGATCTTTCCATTGTGGGTCAAGGGAATGGAGCGTGGCCTCAAAAAGTAGACCCTCCCCGGCCTGATCCCGATTTGCTGAAAAATCGAATTCACGATGGACAGGTTGATGGCTTCAAATTCCCCTTCGTCCTGCATTCCCGCTTTTCGCAGCTCTGCAAACAAGTACAACTGTTCACCCTCAACACCCCCGCGGTCTACCCCGACCGCCGCTGAACGTCGAATTTCGGATACACCATCCACGATCTGCTCCACCTCTTGCGGGAAGATGGTTTCTCCGCCATGTTTGATGATGTTCTTGGCCCGGCCGGTGACAAAAAGATGGCCCTCGCGATCGAGATAGCCGAGGTCGCCTGTGCGGATATAATCGCCGTTCCAAAAGAGGGCTCGCGTCTCTTCCTCGCTGGCAAAATACCCTGCGGTCCGCGCCGGGCTTTGGATCATGATTTCACCGATTTCGCCTGGCCGGACAGGGACCTCATGCTCCACGATTTGGATATGGATTCCCGTGAACGGCTTTCCCACGGAGACAATGCCCCGGTCATCGCACAGGATGGGTTGCCCCGGAATCCACGTGCAAACCCCCACCGTAGCCTCGGCCAAGCCATAACCGGGAATCATGACATGGCGCAGCCCGAAAGCCCGCTCAAACTCCATAATAGTCCTGAGGCGAACCGGCTCGGCAGCATTGAGAGCCACGCGCAGGCTGGAAAGGTCAAAGGATGCGGGATTCCTGACAAATCGCAGGCACCACCGGTAGGCAAAATCGGGCGCGGCAACCAGCGTCGCCCGGGTGCGCTGGATAGCATCAAGCCAGAGGCCGATATTCGAAAGTGTTGTGGGCAAAAGGTGGAGATCCGCCGCCAGGTAAAAAGGGACCATGGTTTTGAGGATCAACCCCATATCGTGATACACCGGAAGCCAGCTGACGAATATATCCGCGGGGGTGATCTGCATACCTTCGATCAACTGTGAAATATTTCGCAGAAGGCTGCGATGCGAGAGCATCACTCCTTTGGGCAACCCCGTACTGCCGGATGTATATTGGATGAAAGCAATATCATCGGGATTTGCAGCCGGAAAAGAGGAATGATAATTCGTGCCGGCGGATTCCGAAACCGACAAGGTGACAATCCCCCCTGCCGCTTTCAAAGAGGCCAATTCTGCGCGTTTTGCCACAACATCTGTCGAAGGCAGTATCATGATTCTGGCTTCGCACATCTTCGCCATTCCCGCCAGGCGCTCCGCTCCTGAACCGGGAAAGAGAGGTACAGGGAGAGCACCCGCCAGTTGCGTCCCATAAAAAGCAGGAAAGAACTCAGGTCCGTTCGGCAGAGCGAGAACGACTCGATCCCCCGGCTTTACCTGGCGCTGGATGAGATGGGTGGCAAATCGTCTGATTTCTTCCCAAAGGATTTTAAAGGTGGCCGCGCGATTATCCCAGGTAAAGGCAATCCGGTCGGGGGTCTCCAAAGCACGGAGTTCCAGTAGTTCGATCAGCGTGCGAGCATCCGTCACCGTCATGCCCTATCCCCTCGGCGGCAAAAAGGCATTCATTCCACCAGGCCTCGGACCAGGCGGTACAGGTCATTTCCCGTGCGCAATGAAGGTACCTTGCCTTCATCGATCGAAATGCCGTATTTGTCCTCTACGGCTACAACGATGTTAAGAATGTCCGCCGATTCAGCCCCCAGGTCTTCCATCAACCGGTCGAGTGCTGAAATGTTTTTGCGGCCCAGAACAAGGCCGATGATCCTCATGATGTCCTCGGTATGCACAGTCATTCTGATGGTATCCTCCCGCTTCGACCCGGCGGTTTCTTTCGAATTCACGCGATGGTCAGTCCAATCCCGCGGCGGATTTCAGAAGGGTGACGATTTCTCCTTCAATCTGCCGCGCGACTTCAGACGGCATGTCCGAGTCCAGATAGAAGGCATCCCACCAAAGCTCGCCCTGAAAGAGGCGCACCAGTGCGCTGAATTCCGGCCCCAGCGTAATGTTTGAAGTGAAAGCGTGCAGGCCTGTCAGCCGAAAAGATGATTCACCATTCCAATCCGGGACCGGGCCGGCATAGCTCAAGGCTGTGGTTGCCATGCGCATCGATTTCGTCTTGATCAGCATTCTCATCATTCCGGGACTCAGGGCGTTGGCGAGGAAGCGTTCTCCCCGTTGGTTGGAACGATAGATGCAGGATTGAATTTTTTCCGCCAGCTTCCAGAAATCCGCCCCATCCTGAATCATGAGGTCGAAGCGGCACATCCCCATGTAACATCCGAGGGTCGATTCCGGAATGGCTCTGCTCAGATAAGGACGCAGGTCGGCAAATGTAAGATTCCGCAACGGAACAGAATCACCTGGATAGAGAATCCGTTTGACGGCCATCAATAACGCCGAGCTCAAAATGGCATTGAGTGTTATGCGTTTTTGCCGCGTGCATCGTATCAGGGCTGCCGTAAGCGGTTTTGGCAGCCGCAAAGGCAGGATTCTATGGCAACCCGAAGCCTGGATCCCAGGTTTCCGCCCACCTCTCGATTTCCATCGAAAAGACACCTCCCCAGCCAGTTGACGGCCCATAAACCGGGCCAGTCGCCAGCCAAATCCTATTCCCTGCAGATGCGCGGGAAAAAGCGCGTTTGCCGGATAGATCCCTTCGTCCGGAAGAGACCCGGAGGCAGCAGCGGGCTGCAAGGCACAGCCCGAGAGAATTTCATACAACAATGGCAACGCTGAAACGGCATCCAGGATGGCATGCTGAATGGTCACTATAATTTCACCGCCGGCAATCTCCGGCGCCCGGTTCATCAAATAATGGCAACGCATCAGGGGGCCAGACGCAATGTCGAGGCGGTTGTCGAGCTCATGCTGTGCCACATCGATCCAACTTTCGGCGGACTCCTTCTCCCTGCAATCAAGCGGAATAGGTGGCGCATCATCAAAAACAAAGGCAAATCCTCCTTTGCCCGGAGCTATCCGGGCGCGCAGGAGACGGTGCCTGAGCTGGAGTTTGCCCAGTGAGGCGGCCAGCCGGTCCCGATCGAGCGAACCCTCAATTTTAAGCACGCAAACTGCATTCATGGCCCCGAACAAATCCGTGATGGTCAAAGAATGCTCAAATCCCTCAAGCTTCCTGGTATGAATCTTCCTGCCATCTGCCATAAGTCCTTCTAATCTGAGAATCCTCTAAGAAAGTCCGGTGAACAATTGCACAATCGGGACTAAGTCTCTGAGTCATAGTTATTAAGTTCCTCACTGGGAGATATCATATTCCATATGACAGCTCTGTTAGTCTATTATTTTTTGCGGCTCATGCTTAATCTGACCCTCCCATTGGAGTGTGGCAATTGCTATAATCCTCACCAACAACAACCATGAGAAAAATCACTGCTCTATTCCAGGTACAGGTGCGGCCAAGCGCATTTCGTGTTCCATGGAAGAAACCTGTAAAAGGTTTGTCTCGCCATATTTTGTTCTTCATGATCTTATTGTTAAGTACGGTGCCCTTCCCAGCCTGCAGGTCGAAAGTTGCGGCAAAACCAGCTATGCCGCCCGCCGTCGTTATCCCTATGCCGAATCTGCTCGAAGTCGGGGAAAGTCATCTTGAGTCAGGAAGATATAGTGAGGCGGTCGTTGCGCTCGAAAGCTATCTGAGTCAGAACCCGAACGCAACGGACCGAGACATTGCGACATTTAAGCTGGGGCTCTGTTTCGCCTTGGCGGGAAAAAATGAGCAGGATTTCAAAAAAGCGCAAAATCAATTCCGGATTGTAGCAACCCAGTATCCCCAGAGCCGGTATTTCCATTTGGCCTCATTCATTCTTTCCCTTCAAGCCAGCATCGATAGGCTTCAAATCGACTATCAAGAGAAAGCCAGAATTATTGAGGAAAAGGATGCGGCCCTTAGCGAACGGGATGAGCGGATACGCAAGCTCGCCGATGGCGGAAAGAGCAAGGACGGCAGGATCAAGGATCGGGAATCCCGTGTTCGGGAAAGAGATGAAAAGATCAAGGAGCTCAACGAAACTGTTCGCCGTCTGACCGATGAGCTCGAGCGTATGAAAAAGATCGACTTACAGCGGAATCCTTCGCGCCCGCCGGGCTAAGAGCCCCATTCCAATTCACTCGACAGGATTACTGCCAGGTCGCGCAGCGCCGGAGCTTCGCCCTGCCGCTGAGAAAAGGGCCCTGATCCTCGCGGACCGGGCCCCTTCTCAAGCTTGAATCGGATTACGTTTTCTTTATTTGGTAATCCCCATTTCCTTCAGAAGGTTGCCAGCGCCATCTACCTCCGCCATATTCCACAGCATATAACGGCTGTCGACGTGAATCGACCGGGTCTTGATGCTGTCAAACACCAGGTTGGACGCGACGGATTCATAGGTGCCATCGAAGAGCAAACCGACCAGTTCGCCCTTTCCGTTCAGGGTTGGGGAACCGGAGTTGCCGCCGGTGGTGTCCACGGTCGAAAGGAAATTCACCGGCACGCTTTTCAGCCCGGAGTCATAGTAAGGGGTTTTGCCTGCCTGAACGGCTTTAATGGCATCCAGCTGCACCTTGGGAGCGTCGAAATCGCCACTGCCGGTTTGTTTTTCAATTATTCCGGTGAGGGATGTATGGGGCTTGTAGAATAGACCGTCCTTGGCATCCACGCCTTTGATCTGGCCATAGGTGACCCGTAAAGTACTGTTGGCGTCCGGCGCAACCAATCCTCCGGCTTTCGCCAGCAGTGCCTCCATATACCTGGGACGGATGCGGGCGTAGGCGCCGGCCCGGTTTTTCGCAGTCTCCCGATTGGCATCGACCAGCGGCTGGAGCGCCAGCCCGAGCTTGATGAAAGGATCGCCGGTCGCCTCGATTTCAGCGGAATTTTTGTTCATCAAGCCGAGACGGAAATCCAGCTCGGCCATTTTGGTGCCTTTGTAGAGGAGGTCGAGATACGCCTCAATCGCCTTCTCCGCATCAGCCTTGCTCTGATTGGGAGCGAGGCCGGCCATTTTGTCCAGGGGTGCGATCCGCTGTTCGGATGGCAACGCAGCCGCCATCAACAGGGCCCATTTGAGAAACGCCCGGTCTGCAGTCGCATCCAGCGAGCGTTGCGATCGTTCTTGTCCTTCTTTGATTCGGCTCCAATCCCTCTCCTGGAATCCGGGGTCGCGCTCCACATCCTTCAATGCTTTCTGATTTGCCAGACGGATCATGGTCTGGGCTGAAGCCAAATAGGTCGAACTCCCGGTTACAGTATTGAGCACCGCGTTCATCTCGCGGGATTTCTCGCCTTCTGCCTGAAGCGCCTTCAGCGCCGGCATGATGTCGCCGTATTTCTTCTGCCTCGCGGGATCGGCACCGATCCAGGCCATCAGTTCGCTTTCAGCCTTCTCCTTCTGAGCCAGCGCCCCTCCTTTGGTCATTCCTTCAAGCATGCCTTTCTGGTTGGTGAGACCGTTGTTCAGCCCCTGAATCCTGCCGGCTAATTTGAGCGCCAGCGCTTTGTTATCCTTCGTGAGCTTTTCGATCAAGGCGAGCTGCTCCTCAGCCAGGCGTATCGCGCGGGGATAGGTCCACTCGGTAATTTCCTTGATTTCGGAATAGGTCTGGTGGCGGACGGTGCGCCCGGGATAGCCGACCACAAATACCAGGTCCCCAGCTTTAGCGCCGGCGGGGGAGACCTTCAGGAAATGCTTGGGAGTGTAGGGCACGTTATCCTTGGAGAAGGCGGCTGGCTTGCCGTCCTTGCCGACGTAGGCGCGCAGGAAACTCCAGTCGCCAGTATGACGAGGCCAACGCCAATTGTCGGTTTCTCCGCCAAACACCCCGATGCCTTCAGCCGGCGCATAGACCAGCCGAACATCTTTGATCTCCAGCTGCTTGATTTCGTAATATTTCAATCCCTCAAAAAAAGAAGCCACGTTGCACCGCGACCCGTCCTTTTCGCACGCTGCGATGCGCTCTTTGACCCTACGGTCGATAATGTCATATCGTTCGCGGTCCGAAGCCTTGGGATCGATTTTGCCGGTTATCTCGGCCGTAACTTCAAGGACGGAAGTGGTCACGAAAACTCGCGAGCCCGGGCCATTGCTCAGTTCCTCCTCACGGGACTTTGCCAGATATCCGTCCTTGAGCAGGTTGCGCTGCGGCGTGGAATTGAACTGCAACCCTCCGGTCACGCAATGATGATTCGTGACAATCAGGCCGTCCGGGGATACAAAGGACGCAGAACAGCCGCCAAGAGACACGACCGCCCCCATCGGCTGGCCCGTCAGATCGGCAAAGGCATTGGGATCGCCGGTAAAACCGAGGGTTTTCAAACGCGAGGCCAACTGCGGAATTTGCTGCGGCATCCACATCCCTTCTTCTGCCGGGGCCGCTGGGGCAGACAGGATTAGAGCGGAAAGGACCAAAATCAGGCATTTGAGTTTCATGGCTTCATCTCCTGATGAAATTAACAAACCCTCAGTTTTAACCATCTCTACAGCGAGAGCAAGAACATTTCGGCTCTGATTGGTACATGACCGCCACTCCACAACCGCGGCGCGTGCCAGTCATTTCTCTATTCCAGGATTCGAAGCAGACGTCTAGAATAAAAACTGGAATTTAAAAACAGGCATGACGGCCGAAATTGGATTTTGGAATCGGTCTTTCTTGAATTAATCACGGATAATGGCGCCGTCAGCCCTCATTTCAAAGTGAAGGAGCAAATTTATGAAAACCTTGAAGGCAGTCGCGGTTTTGGCTCTCGCGATCCTGGTGCTGTGCGGCACAGGCACCTTGTTCGGACAGGAGACGACCGGGAGTATCCTGGGCACCGTGCGTGATCCCAGTGGAGCGCCGATCCCGGGCGCCAAGGTAACCATCAGTGACGCCGAAAAGAAAATTGTCGTTCGGACAGTTGTGACCGGAGCTGAAGGACAGTTTTCCGTACCTCTGCTGCAGGTGGGAATCTATGACATCGAGGCCGAGGCGCAGGGATTTAAAAAACAGGTTGCTCTCGGCCTCAAACTGGACCTGAACCAGCGGCGATCGGTAGACCTGGCTCTTGAAGTCGGAAACATCACGGATACTGTCACGGTGGAAGCGTCGGCCAATCCGATAGAAACTTCGACGCCGCTGTCCTCTTCCCTAATAACCGGCGAACAGGCGCGCGAATTGTCGCTCAACAACCGGAACTGGGTCCAGTTGGTCGCCCTTGCGCCGGGAGTAACGAATGACCTGGCTGACCAGGTTTACGTAGGCACTACAAATCCCGAGGGGCAGGCCAACACCATCAATATATCGGTCAATGGCGCCCGGAGCAGCCAGAACACCTTCACGGTAGACGGCGCGGATATTACCGACCGCGGATCGAATATCACTATCCAGGCCTATCCCAGCGTAGATTCGATCGGCGAGTTCAAAGTGCTGACCAGTCTTTATCCCGCCGAGTCGGGCCGTAGCGGCGGCGGACAAGTGAATATTGTCACCCGGTCTGGCACCCACAGATTTCACGGAAGCGCTTTTGAATTCCTCCGGAACGAGGTTCTCAACGCCAACAACTTTCTGATCAACAGCAGCGCCAACCCGGCCTACGGGCGGAACTCTGACGGCGAAGCGAAACGCGCCCCTTTCCGCTACAACAACTTCGGCTGGACTCTCGGAGGGCCCATCCCGCTGCAGAAACTCATGGGCGAAAAGGGCAAAGATTTCTTCTTCTTTTTCTCGCAGGAATATCGGCGCGACCGCCGGTTTTCGTCCGCAAGCACTACTTCGGTCCCGGATTCTGCGCTGCGCACCGGTGTTTTTCCGATCCCGGTGTGCATCAACCGACCGGCGCTGGGTGAAACCTCCTGTACCGGCAACTATATCCTGCCGGCAGGAACGCCAATCCCGGCAAGTCTGATCAATCCCACATCCAATGGTTATCTGACCGGGATCTACAACAAGCTTCCGTTGCCGAATAATCCCACGGTCAGCAATCCGTTCGCCCTTTTGACCGGCCTGGCGAATGTCGCGGATTTTCGTCAGGAAGTGATTAAGATCGACAAGACTTTTTCAACCAAGCTGTCGACTTACTACCGTTATCAGCATGACTCCATTCCGACCTTGGATGGGAATGCCCTGTTTTCGAGCGGATCGGGATTGCCGGGAGTTTCGACCACCGAGACCAATTCCCCGGGCCAGACGCATACAGCCAGCGTCACTTACATCGCGAGCCCGAAAAACATCTTTGAAGGACGCTACACCTACGGTTATGGGGCCATCCTGAGCAAGAACGTTGGCACGCTCGCTTTGGAAAACACAACGATCCCGGTCACCCTGCCGTTTGAAAATACGCGCGATCGAAATCCGACCCTGACCGGAAACGGCTTTACCGGCCTGACCAGCTACGGCCCCTATGACAACTTCTCTTACAAGCACAACTTTGGCGGAAGTTGGACCGGCATTATGGGAAACCATACGATCAAGGTCGGCGGGGTTTATTCGATCTATCGCAAGAATGAAAACGCCCTGGCGGGGAATAACGAAGGAATCTACAGCGCGTTTGCCACAACACTTCCTGCAGGTCAGACTTTCCCGCAGAACTACACACTGCCCGGCGGCACGGTTCTGCCGAATGCACTGACCTCCACCGTCGCAGCCAACCTGCAGCGCTGGGCCAACTTCATGGTCGGAAACGTGCAGACCTTCAGCCAGGCGCATTATGACTACACGGCGGATCTGCGTCAGAAAACCCTCGAGATTTATGCCCAGGATGAATTTCGCATGAGGAGGAACCTAACCCTCTACTACGGCGTGCGCTATTCCTATTTCCCCTCGGCCTATGACAAGAACGGCCGGTTAACCAATTTCGTGCCTTCTCTCTTCAGTGCGGCCAATGCGCCCCTGGTGACAGGAGCGGGCGCCCGCGTCACCGGCTCAGGGAATTTCTGCGGCGGCATCATCGCCAATGATCAGAACTTCACAACAGGTCCCGCGATCTATAATTGCACTCCCTCCAAATCTCCTTGGGGAAAATACGTGATCGATTCCGGCAAGGGCGATTTTGCTCCCCGCTTCGGTGTTGCCTGGGATCCCTCCGGCAATGGCAAGACGGTTATCCGGACCGGCTACGGACTCTTTCATGAGCAAGTTCTGAACGGCACCTTCCTGCAACACATCGGGCTGAATCCGCCGTACCAGGAAACGGTAACCGGCACAAATACCCGGATGGACAATCCCGCAGCTTCCATTTCAGTTTCTGCAACACCGCAGGGCCTGAGAGCCATCCAATCCGACTGGAACACACCTTACATGCAGCACTGGTCCTTAAATATCCAGCGTGAAATTTCAAAAAACACCTATTTCACGGTCGGATACTACGGATCCAAAGGGACGCATCTCATCGGTGTGACGGAATTAAATGACCTGCCTCCCGGATATGCCCTGGGCTCCGTATGCGCGCCGGGAAATAACTATTTTGGTCAAGCTGCCCCATTTACAGCAGTTACCTGCCAGCCTGCCGGTTACGCCTTCCGCAACCTTACCTCGGTGACTGGAAACCCGAATGTAGTTGGGACCACCACGTTCACCGATCAACTGATCCTGGACCAGTTGCGGCCCTACCGCGGATATCGCGGAATCGCTATGATACAGCCACGGTATGACTCGAACTATCACAGTCTGCAGGTATCGGCTCAAAAGCGGTTCTCCGGTTCTTCCCAGGTGAACCTGGCCTACACCTATGGGAAAAACCTGACCAACAGCCCCAACGACCGCTCAGGTTTCCCCCAGGACACCTACGACCTGCGCAGCGAATATCAGCGTGCCACGCTGGATCGCAGGCATGTGCTGGTGGCTAATTTCGTTTACGAATTACCCTTCATGCGCGAGCAGCGGGGTTTCGTTGGCAAAACGCTCGGCGGATGGCAATCCTCCGGGATTATCACCTACAATACGGGGCTGCCCTTCAGCCCGGCGACCTCGAGCCTGGACTACGCGGGCCTCGGATTAATCAATGCCGGCCCAACCGCCCGCCCCAACCTGTTGTGCGATCCCAATGAAAACGCACCGCACACCGTAGCACAGTATTTCAACACCGCCTGCTTCCAGACTAATCCCCCCAGTACGGGCACCGGTTCGACAGGGCTGCCTAACAAACCGGGCACTGCGGGACGCGGGATCATCGGCGGGCCGTCGACGACCCGTATCGATTTCACGATGTCCAAGAATCTGAAGCTCACCGAGAGCATGAAGATGCAGTTCCGCTGGGAAGCCTTTAACATTCTCAATCACACGAACTACCGCGGGTTCACCAGCCTGAATGTGACGAGCACCGCTTTCGGCCAGATCGGAACTGTGCGCGATCCGCGAACGATGCAGGTAGCCCTTAAGCTGTATTTTTAGGGACAGGTTGCCCGGCCGGGGTTGGTTCCGTATTTAACCCCGACCGGCAAATACCCAAAAAGCAAAGACCGCGAGGACTCGAAGTGATTTTTCGAAGTCTCCGCGGTCTTTGTGTTTCAGAACGAATACTGCCTTGCAGAGGCTATTTTTTCTTTTGGTAATTGGGATATGCTGGAATCTTGGGTTTGGGCAGCGGATTTTTCTCCAATTCGGCTTGAATCAGCTCCAGAGCCTTATCTAACTGTGGATCCTTGCCCTGACGCACCAATTCCGGGTCCTGATCCACCTCGACATCGGGGGCAACACCGATGTTTTCCACCTCCCACTCACCTGTAGCCGGATTGAATACGGCGGAACTGGGCGACGTAACATAGCCGCCGTCCATCAGCGGGGGCGCATAGGCTCTTCCCACCAGTCCGCCCCAGGTCCGCTTTCCAACCAGCTTTCCTACCCCGGCCCGCTTGAAATACCAGGGCATGGCGTCGCCGCCGGAGCCGGCAAATTCGTTTATCAGCATGACTTTTGGGCCGAAAATGGCTCCCTGGGGCTGCTGCTCGGGATCGCCGTCGCGTGAAGCCACCATGCTTAACAGCTTTCGGGAGAGCAGCTCGATGATGTCGGTTGCCAGCGCTCCACCTGCGTTGAAGCGTTCGTCGACAATAACAGCCTCCTTGCCTACCTGCGCGTAAAAGTAGCGGTTGAAATTGGTATAGCCGCCCAGGGAGGTATCAGGCATATACACATAGGCCACTCTCCCTCCGGTCGCTTGATCGACATAGCGCCGGTTATCTTCGATCCAGGCGAGGTGACGCAGTTGAGCTTCGGAAGAAACAGGGACGACCGTTACCTCGCGCGCGCCGGTCCCATCCGGATTGGGCCCCACCTTCAAGAGAACGCTTTTGCCCGCCGTGGCTTCAAAAAAGGAGTACACATTGTCGCTGGCCCTTAAATCGCGCCCGTTCACGGCCAGAAGATATTCTCCGGCAGCGACATTCACGCCGGGCTGAGTCAGCGGAGCGCGCTGATCGGGATTCCAGTTTTCGCCGTTAAACACGCGGGAGAAAAGGTAGCGGCCGTTTTCAACTCTGTAATCACAGCCGAGCAATCCGGTTTGTACCCGCTTGACCTCCGGCAGCTCACCACCGCCGACACCAAGATGCCCCACGGTCATCTCGCCCAGCATCTCCTCAAAGAGATAATTTAGATCGCTCCTTGATGCCAGATTCGCCAGGTAGGATTCGTACCTGGATTCTGCAGCTTTCAGATCGAGACCATGAAAATTCGGATCGTAAAAGAAGTCCCGCTCAAGTCGCCAGGTTTCGTGGTACATCTGCTTCCACTCCTCGCGCGGGTTCACGCGAACTTCAATCGAATCGGTGTTGAGAGCTGTGGGACCGCCGGGACCTGGGGCTGGGGGCGCCGGAGGAGTGGACCCGCCGGCGGCCATCGGACGGAGCGGCGCGATGTACCATTTCCCACCCTGGCTGTAGAGGATCTTCTCGCCGTTCTGCGCCGCTTCAAAATACCCGACTCCTGAAATCGCCACATCGGATTTCCGGGTCTTGAGATCGAAGCGATGAACTGTGCGGCCCGGAGAAGGCTGGGCCCCAGGACCGAAGGCGGGCGACTCCACAGCAAAAACAATGCCGGCTTTCCCGGCCTGCAAATCGGTATAGGTGCGCGCCGGCATTGGGATTGCCAGTACGCGCTGCAGAAGGTTTTCAAAATCGATTTTGACTGGCGCAACCTTCGTTGCCGCCTCTGTTTTTGAGGCGTCCGGTTTGGATGCCTCGGCCTTTGAGGCATCCTTCTTGGGATCTCCCTCCTCTTTCTTCACTTCATCGGCTTTCTTCTCGTCCGCGGGCTTTTCCTCGTCGCTCTCCGGGGCAAATGGCGATGGCAGCGTTTTGTCGAGAACCGCGAGATAAATGCTGCGTGAACTGGGATGAGAAACGGAATGAATGTCGGGCTGGAGAGAGGCGCCGACATCCGTGGACGCCGTGAAGAACAGGTATTTGCCTCCTCTGTCGAAGACCGGGTGCCGCGCATCGCTCATCCCGTCGGTCACGCGGGTCGCCTTGGCCTCAGCAAGCGAGTAAACGAAGATGGCACTCAAATAGTTGGGAAGGCGCCTGGAATAAGCCAACCACGCGGAATCAGGAGACCAGGCCGGGCTGATCAGGCCGACTCCCCAATAAGGATCCTTGTCCACTCTGATCGGTTTTTTGTCGCTGAGGTCGATATACCACAGAGCCTGGTGCGAATCGGTATAGGCAATTTTCTTGGAATCGGGGGACCAGGCCGGTGAAAAGTAAAATCCCGGTTTTTCTCCCAGGGAGATCTTTTGCGGTTCGCCGGAACCTGATTGACCCTTGATGTGGAGCATGTACTCGCCGGACTCGTCTGAAAAATAGGCGATCGACTTACCATCAGGAGACCAGGCTGGATCCCTTTCATTCACTGCGGGTGATTTTGTGAGATTTCGCCAATCCCCTTTTTCGGCCGGAACGGTAATGACCTCCCCCCTGGCTTCAAATGCGGCCCGGGCAGCATTCGGCGACAGGGTGGCACTGCCGAGATTCTGCCCCACGCGGACCAGCTTTTCCCGCAATTCCGGGAAATCCCCGGCAACCGATATGGAAATCGGTTTCGGTTTTCCGGACCTGTAATCCAGAATGTAAATGGCGCCGAACTGTTCATAAACAATCGCATCGGGGCCTGAAGAGGCGGCTTTGAGATCCAGCCCCGTATTGGCCACCGCCTGAGTTATCTTTTTCGACTTGGGATCATAGCTAAAAAGCGTAACCGGCCCGTTCCGGTCGGAGAGGAACCAGACTCGTCCGTCGGCCCAGAGAGGGTTGAAATCGTTCGAATTCGAACGGGGAATCTTCTCGATCCGGCCGTTGGAGATGGAGGCAATCCATATGGAAGTAGTCTTGCCGCCCCGGTATCGCTTCCATGCATTGAATGCCCTGCCAACAGGCACATAGGCTATCTGGCTGCCATCGGCTGAGAACGCCCCCTCAAATCCCATGGGCAGCGGCAGTTCCTCCTCGAGGCTGCCTTCTGGAGATACTGTGAACAATTTCGAGTAGCGCGAGTATGAAGTCCGGCTCGAAGCAAAAAGGATCTTTTTCCCGTCAGGCGTCCAGCCCTGCACCAGGTCCGCTCCCGGATGCCATGTCAACCGCTTGGGAACGCCGCCCGCGGCTGGAACGACGTACACATCTATGTTCCCGTCGTATTCGCCCGTAAAGGCAACTTGGCTGCCGTCGGGAGAAAACTTGGGATTGGATTCTATTCCCGGCCCGGTTGTAAGTCTCCTGGCTTCGCCTCCCTCGCGCGGGACGCTCCAAAGATCACCCGCGAACTGGAACACGATCTGGGTTTTGCTTAAAGTTGGGCTGCGCAAAATCCACGGTGCGGAGGAAACGGCGGCTGACGCGGAGGACAGACACAACACGAATATAGAAAGGATCAGTCTTGGCATAGATACCCCCTGGTATTTACGAAGATTTTGCTATTTCCGACGAGAATTTATGAATCTGGGAGATGCCTTCACTTCTCGCGGCTCGCGGGAATGGCTGCCGGGTCAGTCCGGAGAAGGGAGCGGGATCATATCGGGCCATAAAAATGTAGCAGGTCCTTCGCGCACAACCGGAGTGAGGTTTCGCCGGCAGTGGCCATGAAGGATAGGGGCGCGAGCAGGCAGGAGGTCCGCCCAGAACAGTGGGCTTGCCGGCAAGCGAAGCCACGGGAGCCCGGGTAGCGGGCTTTGGCGATGATTCTCCAGCATAAACCGGGGTTACGGCAGCGGCCGAAGCTGCCAGGAAACGGCTTCTGGAGAGAGAATTGGCTCTCATGGAGGCCCTCCTTCATTGAATAGACTCCCCATGCTTATACGACTTTGTTCGTCCGAAAACGATCAAAATGGACGAACCGCCAATTCGGAGAGTAGAGTTACATCGTTTGGTTTAACCACGAAGAACACCAAGACTCAAAAAATCAATTATTTGTGGTTTTCGTGTATCACATCTGCAAATTCTTTTTTTCAGGCAGGATTTATTGAATCGTGAAAACGGTGGAGAAAGCAACAAGTTCGCAGTTTTCAGTATCAGTTCGCAGTTCCTCATGCGACTGCGAACTGATACTGAAAACTGAGAACTGAGAACTCTCAGTCTAATCTGGTTGCGGCCAAAGGCTGCGTCACGGTTCTATTTGAAGTGCAGCCAACCGCAAATAAGGCCTATCAGCGGGCGAGCCAGCCGCCATCGATTGCGACCGTGTAGCCGTTCATGTACGACGAAGCCTCGGAAGCAAGAAACACCACGATTCCTTTTAAATCTTCCGGCGTTCCCCACCTGCCGAGCGGAATGCGGTCGAGGATAGCTTTGCTGCGCTCCGGATCTTCGCGCAGAGGCTTGGTGTTCTCGGTGGCCATATAGCCCGGTGCGATGGCGTTGCACCGGATCCCGAGCGGCCCCAATTCACAGGCAATCAAACGAGTCAGACCCATTACGGCGCTCTTAGATGATGTGTAGGAAGGAACACGAATCCCGCCCTGAAAGGAGAGCATGGAGGCGACATTGATGATCCGTCCACCCCCACCGCGGGCCGCCATGTGGCGCGCGGCAGACTGGCTGAGGAGAAAGACCACCTTGATGTTGAGATCCATGACTTCGTCCCAGTCTCTTTCGCTGAATTCGAGAAAAGCCGCCCGCCGAATGATGCCGGCATTGTTGACCAGGATGTCCAATCGCCCCAGGCTCGCGATAGCATCGGCGACGACGGCGTCGGGGGTTCCCGGCTGGGACAGGTCTGCCTGCTGAATTTCACACCTCCGGCCAAGGGTGTGGATCATGGCCCGGGTTTCCTCGCAACCGATGATGTCCACAGCGGCCACATCGGCGCCTGCCTCCGCCAGTGCCAGGGCCATACCCTGCCCCAGGCCGCGAGATGCACCCGTAACCAAGGCGACTTTGCCGTCGAGTTTGAATTGCTCCAGAATTCCGCCCATTGGCATTGGCCCTTTCTAGCGCAAACTGCCGGTGTCCACCTGATCCATGTCTTCGAATGCCTGGTTCTCTCCACCCATGGCCCAGACGAAGCGATAGCTTCCCGATCCCACCCCTGAATGCACCGACCAGGGCGGCGCCAGTACCGCCTGCTTTTCCCTCACTACAACATGCCGGGTTTCTGCAGGCGTTCCGAGGATATGGAAAACGCAGCCCGACCGGGGGATATCGAAATAGCAATAGACTTCCGTACGGCGGTCATGGGTGTGCGGAGGGAAAGTGTTCCAGACACTGCCGCCGAGGAGCTCCGTAAATCCCATCACCAGCTGGCAGCTGGCGATGCGGCCCGGACGGATGTACTGGTAGATGGACCGTCGATTCGCACTCTCCGGTACGCCAAGGTCGAGGCGGTTGGCCTGCTCCAGACTGGCAAAAGAGGTCGGGTAATCAGCGTGAGCGGGATAGGAAACAAGATAGAATTGAGCAGGCGAGTCCGCCGCCTTGCTGGAAAACCGAATGTCCCTGCTGCCTCGCCCGATGTATAAACACTCGCGGGAACCTACCTGGAAAACCGTGCCATCTACTTCGACGGTTCCCTCAGCGCCCAGATTTATGATCCCGGCTTCCCGGCGTTCACAAAAGAAATTGCACGCCATTTCCCGGCCGCCCGTCAGCACCAGGGGGTCTGCGAGCGGCACCAGGCCGCCGACTACAGCCCGGTCGACATTGGTATAATAAAATTCGGCCTGACCTGGCCGGAATAGATCGGCGATCAGGAAGTGCGAGCTCAACTCCTCAGAGGTCATCCGCCGGTAAGATTCCGCATCTGCCGCATGTATGGTTTTCATGATCTTTCCTTAATAAATCGCATCGCGAAACGCATTTAATCACATGCCGACCATCAGCCTAAGTCGCGGATTGCCCGCAAGTCAAGCGGAAATGCCGCAGGCCCGCATAAAATGGGAGCGGTCAGGAGAGAGTGGTTGGAAGTTGCGCCTCATCGTGAGCGCTGGGCTCGGGAGAGGTATCGGGCTTTGGTCGATGCTCTCCCGATGCTTCCCGTTCAATCTCCTTCAGGACTTCCGTTGTTTTTGCAGAATGGAGATCGGATTCGAGACGCCGCAATGCCACCCGAACCACATCCCGGTGGTGGAGCTTGTGCCCGATCCCCTTCTCCGACAGCTCCAGCCAGAGCTGATGCAACATGTCGATGTCCTCGGGCCACAGCCTGGGCGGATGGGGTCCCAGGTTGAAATACATCTGCTGATTCGCCTCCTCATCGAGGATTTCAAGAGTCAACTGAGGCCGTGGGGGTGGGAGTTTCTCCCAGGCATCCCCAAAAGCCTTAGCCTGCTCGGACGGGGTCATTTTCGCCGAAAGTCCCATAACAACGTGCGCCGATCGGAGCTGTTTGGCGACGCCGATGATGGCCTTGTTGTAATCCCGGCCCGGCACAAGAAGCAACTCGACGTGCTTACCGGCCTTTTCCGCGATCGTGACTACATTGCTGAAAAGTTTGGAGATCTTTTCCGAGAAAATTTGATCCGTATCCAACTCATACCCGCCCGATCCGTATCCGGATATCCGCTTGACCGTCAGCCCGACTATGTCGATCTTCCTGGTGTCGATTCGCTCCAGCGTCTTTTTCAGGTGCCCCAGCTGATACGGGTTCCGGATTGGCACAAGCACATTGCCGGGGCGGGCATTGATGGAATCGGAGGACAGGATATCCTGCGTTACCAGGCGAAATTTCTCGAGGTCCGTTCTTTTCCCGCCGATCCTCCTGTTGTAATGCTCGCTCAAGACAAAAATTATATAGATGCATGCAGTGAAGCCAAATCCCCAGATCGTGGCGATCTTCTTAGTGAACAGGTTGGTTACTGCCAGCATGAAGAGAATCGAGGTAATCACACCCAGGCCGAGTGGGATTTCCGTTCCTTTGAAGCGGAAATTGAGTGGGACCTTCCACTCCTGGACATCAGGTTGTTTAAACCGCAGCACCAGGACCGCCAGCCCTTGCATGGCAAAGCTCCACACCACGCCGAAAGCATAGGCGTCGCCGAGCAATTTAATATCTCCTCGCGTCAGAATCACCGTCGCAATCTGCAGCCCCACGATCATCGTTATGATCCTGGAGGTCGTACCATATTTTTTGTGCGGGTTGCGGAACCACTCAGGCATCACACCGTCTTCCGCCACCCGATTGAGAACGCCGTTGGACCCGACAATAGCTGTATTCACCGCGCCGGACAGAATGATGGTCCCCACGACAACTACGAAAGCATGGAACAGAAGTCGCAATGGGAGGGGGCCAACCACATTCATGGCCAGTCCGCCGATCAGGTTATCGAGGTAATGCGACACCCGTTCGTTATCGGGTATCAGCATCACAGCGAAGAAGGAAACCAGCGACGTGAACATGATGCTGTAGACAAAAATGACGACCGCCGCCCGCTTCAGGTTTTTGAGTTTCGGGGAAGCGATTTCGCGATTCACCTGCGCCAGGCTCTCCTCCCCGCTCATCGCCAGGATGGAGTGTCCCAACCCGATCAGCATTACGATGAAGGTCAATTTGGTGGCAAAAGAGTCTTTCAGCCAGCCCACGGCTTCGTCACTCAGGCGTATCGTCTGCAGCGTCGGGAAAGGCACCGGGCTATAACCGCGCTGAATGATGGTGATCAAACACCAGATGATCAGGGTCACGACCATGACCGAGGTCAGCTGCATTATCCGCAGTGCCTTCTGACTCGACTCGTGCATGCCGATGATATTCTTGCGCCAAAAATAAAGAGTGGCCAGCACGGTAAAAAACGCGGCGAAATAGGGTGGATTGACCCGGAAAGCCGGGTAATTGAACCAAACGGCGCTTTCATTGATAAGACCCGCGAGATAGAGACCGGCGCTGACGCCGCTGATCGGTCCGGTCAGAACATAGTCAAACATCAGAGCCGAAACCGAAAATTTGGCCAGCGTGCCGCCCAGCGCTTCGTGAACCACGCGGTAGACGCCGCCCCGAACGAACATGCTGCAACTTTCCACGTACACCGATCGCACAGCGATCGAAAACAGCATGACGCCCAGAATGAACCAGGGTGCGGATTTGCCGACGAAGGACTCCGCGAGGCCGCCTGCATAATAGGCGGAAGAGGCAAGGTCGCACAGCACGATCGACGCCGCCCGCCAGAATGATATGAACGACAGCGCAACGGTTGTGGCGACGACCACCTTCGTGGTGGCGGCCGGCCTTTCTGCAGCGGTCATCGAGAAACTCCTAGCATGGCCATAGTAATCCAAAAATGGAGAAGTATAGTACTTTTCAGATGATTGTGAGGTTTTATCTTATTATTTTCTCGGGACACGGTCGCGGGGCAATATCACGACTTCCTGGGATTAGTCGGAACGGCTATTCCAAAAACCTGAGAGGATGCGAAGGATAACGTCTGAATCGCTCATCCGCAGATCGCCGACGGAGATATCTTCGCCGAAGCGTTGCTCCATCATTTTCTGCTCCAGTTGACGCTGGCGCAGCCGTGCTTTTTCCTCCTGCAGCTTTACCTTCTCGCGCTCGCGCGATTTGCGCAAGCCACCGTTGCGGATGAACGTCACAACTTTACGGAGTTCATTGGGGTCAAACCATGTGCCGTGATCCCGGCACCAGTCGAGGATCACGCCGGAGCACCCGGCAAAATTGGAGCGATTCATGAGTTTGCCGCAGGCAGCACAGGGAACATAGACTCTCCCCGCCGGGGAACCTGCAGAACCTCCGGCAGGCGGTTTTTCAGTCGAAAACAACAGAACCGCTTCCTGCTCCTCCTGGAGCGTGCAGATCTCCCGGAACTCCGTCTGATCCACCCAGATTCCGCCGCACTGACGGCACTCATGGAGCACGGCCGGCCCGGCATTCGTCCGAAGCAGGTCCACGCAGCAACGGGGACATCGCAAACATGCCGGCTCATCCGGCAGTGAGGCAGGAGCGGCCGCGCCGCACCATGGGCAGTGTTTCAATCCGACAAACACGGTGCCAAAGCAGGAACCGCAAGTGCCGGCCACCAAAGTGGAACGGCAGTATTCGCATTTGACACTGTCGGGTGCGGCCGCGGCCCCGCAATTGGGGCAATTCAAAGCGCTGCTGGTTCTGCCGTTTTCGGATTTCATGCCTCTCGTGCTCCTTTGGCGTTTCTGCGGGCAGATTTCCCTGCTCTGATTTCATCGGTACAACGACGCCGGGGCTTTAGGGATGGGTATTCACTTCAGATCACCGTATAATTCGCCCGCTGGGAGGTACAGGCAGATGAATGGCGCAACGGAAGGACGGAAATCGATTGCGGTTTTCGGCGGAAGGCACCCCAAGCCGGGAGATGCAGAATATGGAGAGGCACTCAGACTCGGAGTACTCCTGGCTGAAGCGAATTTCAGCGTAATCAGCGGGGGCTACTCCGGGGTCATGGAAGCCGTTTCACGAGGCGCCATAGAAGCCGGAGGGGAAGCCATCGGGGTGACTATGGAGATTTTCGGCAGCCTGCTCCCCAATCCTTTCCTTACGCGGGAAATCCGGACCCGCGACTTTTTCGAACGCCTTGAGGTGCTGGCTACAAAGCCGAGCGGCTTTATTGCAGTGCGCGGGGGAATGGGCACCCTCACCGAAATGTGCCTGATATGGAACATGATCCAGACCAGAACTGCCGGGGCAAAACCGATGATTTTGCTGGGCTCATTCTGGCGGCCCTTACTCGAATCCATCGCCGGACACCTGGTGGTCTCGGAACACGACCTGGATTTACTGCATAGGGTGGATAATGCGGATGAAGCCGTCGCCTGCCTGCAGCGCTTCGTAGAGCCGGTGTCGGAAAGCCCATCAGACTTCAGCGCTCCCCGCTCATAAGCTGGGCCAGAAGAAACGCCATTTCCATTGCCTGCTCATAATTCAGGCGCGGGTCGACCTGGGTGCGGTAGTCCAGATGCAAATCCGATTCCCGGATGCCGCTGGCTCCGCCGACGCATTCGGTGACATTTTCGCCCGTCAGTTCGAAATGGACTCCGCCCAGTGTAACCTTGTTGTCTCTCAAGATGAAAAAGGAGTGTTCCAGCTCCGTGAGGATCTTTTCGAATCGCCGCGTTTTGATGCCGCGCGAGGTCGTCTCAGTATTTCCGTGCATGGGATCACAGCACCATAGCACATGCAAACCACGGCGCTTGACGGCCTTTACCAGAGGGGGAAGCGCTTGGTCGACTTGAGCCGCACCCATGCGGTGGATCAGGGTCAGTCGCCCAGGTTCATTCTCCGGATTCAGGCGCTCGATCAGCGCCACAACCTCACGCGGAGAAATGGACGCGCTGATTTTCACGCCGATCGGATTGGCGATGCCGCGGAAATATTCCACGTGCGCGCCATCCAGCGAGCGGGTTCTCTCGCCAATCCAGGGAAAATGCGTTGCGAGGTTGTAATATCCCGGCCTGCGCGGCACCCGTCGGGTTTGAGCCTGTTCGTAGGGAAGATGGAGACCCTCATGGCTGGTAAAGAAATCAACCCGGTTGATGGCCGCGATCGTGTTCCCCGTGAGCGTTTCCATGAAACGCAGCGATTCGCCGATGGCTTCCACGCGCTTTGTATATTCTGCGGCACGCGGCGACTTGGACACGAAGTCCAGATCCCAATACTCGGGATGGTGCAGGTCGGCAAAACCTCCGTCCACGAGTGCGCGGATAAAATTGATGGTCAGGGCGGAACGCTCGTAGGTGCGCAGCAGCAATTCGGGATCCGGCGTTCGCTCTTCGAGAGTGAATCCCTGCCGGTTGATCATGTCCCCCCTATAGCTGGGGAGCGAAATTCCCTTGCGCGTTTCGATATCGGCAGAGCGCGGTTTGGCATATTGACCGGCAAAACGCCCAACGCGAATCACGGGCTTGCGCAAGCCGTGCACCAGTACCAGGCTCATTTGAAGAAGGATCTTGAGCTTCCGGGCGATGCTCCCTGACTCGCAATCTTCCAGGCTTTCAGAGCAATCGCCGCCCTGGAGCATGAAACGATGACCGCTCGCAGCTTCGGCCAGCTGTTTCCTGAGGTTCTCAATCTCCCAGCTGGTCACCAGCGGCGGCAAATGGGAAAGTTGAGTCAAAGCTCGTTCGAGAACCGCGGCATCGGGATAGTTGGGCTGTTGGGCTGCCGGTTTGATTTGCCAGGCATCCGGGGTCCATTCGGGCGCACTCTTCGATTTCCTTGTCATTGGCCGGTCGCTCAATCCTGTCGGGATTTGCCCTTGCTGTGGGATGCGGCCCGGATCCAGGGTGGGTCACAGGGCCGCGCAGCCATTTTTCCGAATAGAACATTTTATTCCCCGGCACCAAAGGGTTCAATGGGATTAAAAAGGTTAGTATCTGCGCTGCGGATACGGCCCAAAGGGATTTGCATGCGGGCGATATCCCTCGCGATAACCCCTGCGATAGCCGTCCCGGTATCCCCTCTTATACTCGCCCTGAAAGCGGAATCCCCAATCCGCCCCCCGGCCCCAGCGTTCTGACTCCCGTCCGCGAAAGTTGTATTTCAAGCGGTTCCTGAAATCGAATTCGCCATGCCGCAACCCTTCCCTGAAGCCGGTTTCATAACCATCATGATACGCTGATTGCCTCTCGCGGGAGTAATGATCCGGGTCACGGGAAAAAGCCGCAGCCGGAAGCACAAAAGCGGCCACCGCAACCATCACAAGAATTCTAGTTGATGCTCTCATATATCCTCCCAGACTCTTTTAGGCACTCTGTACTTCTAGATGACGCCGAGCACAGATAGTTTCATCGATGCTTGGATGTAAGAAGCTTCCGCTTGTAATATAGAAAGGTCATCTAAGAATGAAGGATGCCGCAAATGTCAAATTTGGGAATACGCCTGATCTCGGTTCTCGCACTCTTCTCAGCACTTCTGTTAGAAGCGCAAACCGGAATTCCCCTCGAAGAGGCAGAAGAACCTCCTGCCGGCACGGGGATTTATTTCAAGTCGGAGTCGGGGGAATGGGTCAAGCTATTGAAGGCCACCACCTATGACGCCAAAACTCACGGCCTGGAGCGATTCCTGGAAACGGATGGTTACAGTTATCTGAATACCACCGCTGTTTTCGACGGGGCAGCTTCGCCTTTCCAGATCGAAAACAGGAAACCGCAGTTTTTCATTCGCGGCATTGCGAAACCGAAAGACGCTCTCATTGTAATACTGACCAAAAAAAACGACCGGCGGGAAGTCAAATTCTCTTCAGCCAACGTTTCATCCGATAACCGGGGCGGATTCCTGCCGTCCTCCATCCGCCGGGTACTAGCCACGGTGGTCGGAGATCAGCTCTTCTCGATAAAGCCGGAGATGAGCCTGAAGCCCGGAGAGTATTTGATCGTTTTCGGAGAGCCCAATGTAGGATATGACTTTGGCATCCCGAAATGATGGAACAAGGCTGAGATCCGGATCCCAAATCGGATGACGCGTTTTTTGTCCGAGGATCCTCCGCCGGCTCTGCGCGTACATCTGTATCCGAATGAAGAACCTTGCCTTTGAACGGGAGCGTCCGCCATGGCTCATCCCAAAGATCCCTATCTGAAACTGGCCGATATCTACGACCGATATCTGATGGACGATTCCATCGTTGCTTTTTACCGGGAGTGGCAGGAATCCCTGCTTCGATCGATAGATCAAGCCGGACTGACCGTCAAGGTCCTCGTGGATCTCTGCTGCGGCACTGGAAGCAGCACAATCCCCTGGACGAGGCAACCCGGATGGCAAGTCATCGGCATCGACCGTTCGCTTGCCATGCTGCGCCGCGCCCGGGCCAGGTCGAATCGAGTTCGCTGGATCCGGCAGGATGTTTGCCGCATGAATCTCGAATTGCATGCAGATGTGGTGACTTGCCATTTCGACGCGCTGAATCACATTTTGGTTTCCGCAGACATGGCGCGCGCGTTTGAAAATATAGCGCGCCTCATGAAAGAAGGCGCCATATTCCAATTCGACCTGAACACCGGGCACATGTTCGAATGGTTGGATGCCCGTGAAAAACTGTATGAAATCCCTCCCGATTACGTCATGGCAAACAATCAATATAACCGCAACAAGCGGATCGTGACGTTCCAGCAGCTCTGGTTCATCAGGGAGGGAAAGCACTACAGGAAGCGGAAGATCGAGGTCCAGGAAAGGGCATACTCCCGCACCGAGATATGCTCGATGCTCAGGAAAGCCGGTCTGAGACTGCTCGGTGTCGCGGTCCAGCGAAAGGTAGAAGGAAAACCGGCGAGGGAAGTTTACACGGCACAAAAAATGCCGGCAAGGCAAGGTCGCCTATGGTAATTTCGTCCGAGTGAATGGGTCACATTTCAGGTAATCTCGCAGAGATGGCGGAAGGTGGCCAGGCCTGGGGCGGTGTGGAACCTGGCCGCCAGCACAGGATCATCCCAACGGAAAAACGGATTGGTAGCGCATTCTTCACCGAGGGTCAACGGAACTGTGGGCCTGCCGACCGCGGCCAGGAGAGACTTTAGGCGCCCGGCCGCCCTTTCATTGCCCGGATCCAGGCCGACAGCTTCGCGCACATACTGCAGGGTGTACTCATGAGAGCACCAGATGCGGGTACGAAGCGGGAGCCGCCGGACCTTTTGAATAGATTCGAACATCACCTCGGGTGTCCCCTCGAACAGATTCCCGATCGTGCCGCCAAAAACCGTATCGCCGGAGAAAAGGTCGCCCTCTCCATCCGCTGATGGAAAAAAATATGCAATATGGGCTCGCGTATGACCCGGAACATCTAATATTTTCCCACTCCGCCCCGCGAGACAGACTTCATCCCCTTCCCTCAGAAAATGATTCTGCCCGGTAATCCGGCCATGGTCTCCGGCTCCGCCGTAGACCGGCACGCCCGGAAAGCGCTGGGTCAACAAACGGATGCCTCCGGTATGGTCGGAGTGGTGATGGGTTATCAAAATTGCCGATAGTCTGAGTGCTTCGCGATGGAGAAAATCCAATACCGGTTTCGCATCTCCCGGGTCCACAACTGCGGCATCGGAGGCAGCGCGATTTAGCAGCAGGTATATGTAATTGTCCGCAAATGCGTGGAGTATCTGAATACCCATCTTCCATCCCCTTCGCTGAGGATCGCTATGGAGCCGTCTTGCAGGCGGCAATCCCGAAATTGAACTGAATAGCTGAAGGCGCCGGAGGCTTTATCGTACTGCCGCGATACGATTTCCCGCAATTGCGCCGCCTCAAGGAGGGACAGGAGCAGAAGAGCCGTCATCCCACGAAGAGCGACGAATGCCGGGGCAGGTCGAGTCCAACGTCTCATGAAGTGATCATAACCAGCTTGCGAAGGTTTATCCAGTCAAGGAAATGGTGGCAGGTTTGATGAAACCGCGAGTGACATTGCCGGGGGCATGGAGCCCGAAAGGGATGCTTGGGCCGTACCAAATCATTCATCAGAGAGAATCTCTCGAACTTGAAAGACCAGATCGAGCAGGCAATGAAGAGCATGCCGGAAATGAATCAGATTCAGGATCAGGTCAACATGACCGTTTCCGGCGAGGGACTGTGCATGGAGCTGCTGGAAACCGAAAGCGGGATATTCTTCAAACGCGGGCAGCCGCTGCCGAGCAACAGCGGCCAGGATGTGTTGATTTTGCTGGCCAAGGAGCTCGGTAAAATGCCCAACCGGGTCCTGATTGAAGGGCACACCGAAGACAACAGGAGCTGCTGGAGCAGCTTGCCAAAGAAGACGTCTACGAACTGATCCTGCGGAACTCGTGTTATAACCTCCCTATGCGCAAACTGCATTGCCAGATATTATTCACGCAAATTGCCGGGGAAAGGACCTTGACTGCCCGACCTGCACCCGCCTGGCGAAAACATTCGCATACCGGACATTTACGGACGTGAAGGCTTCTAAAACCAGCAAATCTATGCCCGGGAGTGACCGGCGCAAATATCAGTCTTCAAAATCCATGCCCGGCAACGGGAAGAAGATCCGGTTGAGTCTGTCCGGCGTCTTTATGGCGGATCCGCCCTCGGCCCAGGAATCGCCATTCTGGATCTATGTCATTCCCTTGCTCCTCTTCACTTTCATCATCTCTATCTGCCATATCCGCACCCTGGATCTTTGGTGGCACCTGAAGACCGGCGAGTGGATCATTCAAAATCGAGCCATTCCCCACCAGGATGTCTTTTCCTACACGGCGGCGGGGAAACCATGGATTTCTCACGAATGGTTGTTTGGCCTGATCGCATTCGGCACGTATCGCCTCGGGGGTGAGGCCGGAATCATCCTGGGTAAAGCACTCCTGGTCACCCTCCTGATGGGACTTGGGGCGGGCCTTGCGAAAATCCGCCGCGTCCGGCCGGGCATCGCAGTCCTGTTGCTGGCGGCTGCCTATGCGGCTTCCAGGATGCGTCTTTTCGAAAGACCGGAACTGTTCTCACTTGCACTGGCACTTGCATTTCTCCTGTTTTATGAAAAGTCCAATTCCAGGCCTGCTGCCCTGGCAGCACTTCCCGCGCTTCAACTTCTGTGGGTTAATCTGCACGGCGGCACGGCTCTGCTCGGATGGGTTCTGGCAGGAACGCTGCTGTTCGATCGCATCTGGACCTTGAAGCAGGCATCGGGCCGGCTGTCGAACATCGAGGCAGGACGTCTTTTCCCACACCTGGCGGCTTTTTCCGGAGTTCTGCTGGTTTCATTCCTGAATCCACATGGGCATAAAGCGCTATTTTATGGCCTGCTTCGTACCGAAAGCCCCCTGGATAACAAGGAATTCCAGTCCCTGGCCCGAATGATCCTGGGCGGAGTCGACCTATCGATTGTGATTTTCATTCTGTTCGCGGTCATCCTGGCGCTGACCCTCACCCTGAATCCGAAACGGGCCCGACTTTACGAGTGGTTTCTGTTCCCCTTTCTGCTTGTCCTGACCGTCGTTTTTTTCCGGTTCCGTCCGCTGTTTTTATTTCTCCTTGCACCATCGCTTGCATGTCTTCTTCTCGAGCTGCCTTGTATCCGCAAAATCCGAAACTGGTGTTTTGTGGCGTCAGCCATGCTCCTGCTGGGGCGGGTGGCGCAAATGGAGAGCCGGACCTCCTATTACCAGTTCGGGATCGGAATCCACTCGGGATTGTTTGATGAGAAAGCGATCCGGTTTATTCGCGACACCGGGATCCAGGGGAACATGTTTAACAGTTACGGCAACGGAGGCTATCTCATTTGGAGGCTGGGCCCGGACCGGAAAGTGTTCATCGACGGCCGTGAGGATGTTTACCTTGGACCCGGCGTCCTTCACGAATATGTGCATGCATTCGATTCGCGCCGGAATTGGCACAACCTGGTTGGGAAATATGGAATTGATTATGCCGTCCTTTCGTACCCTGAAAGTCCGCCCATCAAAGCAGAGGACAGTCTGGACAGCCTGGCGTTCCCGAGGTCGGAATGGGCGCTGGTTTATTACGATGACTGGATAACGATTTACATCCGCCGCAATGGCAAAAATGACGCTGTGCTTGGCCGCGAGATAAAGTTGATCCAGCCTCTTCAACTATCCACGTATCTGGATGATCTGGTACGCGATCCCAGGAAGCTCGCGCTATTTCAAAACGAGATCGTCGCCAATGCGGCTGAAAATCCAACATCTTTCCGGAATGAATTCACGCTGGGGCTGCTCGCCATGAAATCCGGGTCGGGGAATATCGCCGAAGCGCTTTTGCATTTCGGCCAGGCCGCGGCTATCAATCCCGACTTTGCGCCGGCTCACACCAACGTGGGCACCATTTATTTGGCGCTGGGGCGGTTCGCGGAGGCCCGGGAGGCTTTCGAACGATCCCTGGCGATTGAGCCCAATTCCTTTGTCCGATCACAGATGGCAAAGATCCCCTGAGGTAGAGAACCTTGCGGTCACCCGCCCCGCCCGCTGAGAAACTTAAACCAATTTCGAAACTCACGGATTCTATATGCCGACGGGCCTTTTCATACTCCTGCGGATTGGTCAGATGCTCGATTATCCATGGGACCGGGCGTGTTATCCCGGCAAGGGAAGAACGCCGATCGATAAAGCTCGCAAACATACCCACTCCCTTGACTAATGGCGGCGCAATGGGGGCCGCTTGCGAATTATTCGGTGCGCTGCTCCATTAATGTGGCAAATCGCTTGTTGATGGCCAGAGCGGGATCCAGAGGCACCTCCACAGGCTTGCAGTCAGGCGGGATATGAATGGTCGGGGCAGACCGGATTTCCTTGCCTTCAAAACCCGGGAGCCATGGGCGTTCCGCCTCGAGCATTTCCCGGCACATTTCCCGGATCTCCGAGAGGGTGCAAACGGCGGACGCAAGCGGATCCATGGCAGCGGCATGGACAACGGCCTCGGGATCGCTTTGGATAGCCGCAAGTGCGGCCAATTCCTGCACGCTGATGTTGGACAGGCAGAGTGCGGCGCATTGAGGAGGAAGTTGCCCGATGCGAACCGGGTGCAGCCCCGATGAATCGGCAAAGGTCGGTACTTCGACGCAACACCCTTCCGGCAGATTCGTGATGTACCCTTCGTTGCTCACATTTCCCATGAATCGAAACGGCCTGCCGGTCGCTACGGCTTCCATAATGTAGGAGCAATACTCCACGCTGCGTCCTTCGATTTTAGCGCTTTCATACTCCAGCGGATCATGCCTGGCATACTTTCCGGCCAAAGCATGGACATATTTGTAATATGCGCCGCTTTCGCCTCCAAAACTCGGCTCGTCGCAATACATCCTCAATGCCTTTTCGTTTTTCCGAAACCAGGGCACATATTCGCTCAAGTGCCCCGTGCTTTCAGTCATGAAATATCCGAAATGCCTGAAAACCTCTCCCCGTACCTTTTCATTTTTGTAGTATTCCGGCTTTTCAAAAAGCTCACGCAGCTGCGGGTACAGGTCACGGCCTCTGTGTTCGAGCTTTAAAAACCAGTCCATGTGATTGATTCCGCCGCACAAATAGGCAATCTCAAGCTTGGGGACTCCGCAAAATCCGGCGATGAGGTCCAAGGTCGTCTGGACGCCGTGACAGAGCCCCACGAACGTCACACTTCCGGCGCGCCCAAGGGCAAGGCAGTTCGCCGCCATTGGATTCGCGTATTGCAGCATGATGGCTCCCGGCTTGGCCGCTTCCCGCATATCCCGCGCAATCTCCAGCAGAACGGGGATGGTGCGCAGGCCGCGGAAGATCCCCCCGGGTCCCAACGAATCGGCGATACATTGATCGACCCCGTATTTCAGAGGGATTTCATAGTCGAATCCAAAGGCTTCAAGCCCCCCGACCTGGATCATGACAATCACGAAATCGGCTCCCCGGATGGCCTCGCGCCGGTCTGTGGTCGCCCAAACATTTGCGCTCAGGCCATTCTCTCGGATCATCCTGCGCCCGAACGCTTCCATGCGGCGAAGCTTCGATTCGGAGGGGCTCATGAGTGCAAATTCCCAGTCCGATAGCGGGCCCGTCGCAAGGATGTCGCTCATAAGGGTTTTACAGAATACGACGCTGCCTGCGCCGATCATTGCTACTTTTCCAGCCATGCTTCAACCTCCGACAGATTGAGTTCGGTGCCGGCAGCCTGACTGCACGGCTTATTTTCCGAAACAATAAAGCTGGTTCCGGGTGCGGATGAAAATCCTGTCCCCGGCGATCGCCGGCGTCGCAAACACCTCATCATCCAGCTTGTTGACGGAAAGCACCTCCCAGTCGCCCTTGGCTGCCACAACCGATGTAGTACCATCCTGGCTGAACGCCCATACCCTATCGCCGGCCCCGACAAGGGAGGCAAAATACTTGTCTATGGCCCCCTGCAATCTTCCCTGTTTGATGACATTGCCGGTTGCCGGATCAAACGAAGTGAAAATGCCGCCGTCGTTAACCATGAACAGTACGCCCCGATAAAGCAGCGTAGACGGAACCTGCGGCACGGGTCGCTGGTAGCGCCAGCGCACCGCGGTTGCCGTCATGTCCCCTTCCCCTCCCAGCTTGATGGCCAGTAAGCCATTTTCCGATGCCATCTGCAGCCGGAATCCTTCCCATTCCCGTTCGTCGAGCCTGCCGTCGCGATTCAGGTCGAAAGCCTCAAAGCCGTACTTAGGCGAGAGCACCCGGTCCAGGGGTTCTTCACCGGAGATTTCCCCAGCCGAAATGAATCCATCGCCATCCTTGTCATATCTTTTCAATCCCTCGCTGAACGGAATGGTAACGACTTGCTTGCCGGGTTGGTTAAGGGGCCAACCCCATCCATTGATGTAGAGATAATCCCTATCATAGCTGGGCACGGATTTCATCTCGCAGGCCAGGCCTCGTACCCACCAGACACGCTTGCCGTCCTCCGAGGAATAAGCCGACAACTGGTAGGATTCTGGAACGAGGATCTGGAGCGGCCCCTTTGGCGGCTGATATAACATCGGCGTCGAGTATCCCGAAAATACATCGGGGCGTTCCGTCTTCCATCTCACTTTTCCCGTTTTCGCTTCCACAGCCAGGAGATAGGAGCCCAGATCCTGATCGACCGGCAGAATGAGCATTCCGTTTGCGAGAATCGGTGATGCCCCGAATCCGTAGAACACATTGAAAGGGCCCAGCGGCAGGCTCCAAAGCTGCTTCCCGACGGCATCGAAAGCCGCAAGCCCGAATTCCTGAAAAAAAACATAGACGTTCGAGCCATCAGTCACCGGACTCGGAGAAGAAGGGCCGTTGACATTCTGCAACCGCCCCGGTCGGGCGCGGGGAACTTCGCGCTGCCAAAGCAGCTTGCCCGAGGCGCGATCGAGGCAGAAAACGAGCAGCCTGTATTTGTCTTTTTCATTCGTGTGGGCAGTGAGGAAAACGCGCGTACCCGTAACTACCGGAGAGGAGTGGCCCGGCGGGACGTTGGTCTTCCAGATGAGATTGCGTTCTGGTCCGAACTCGATGGGCAAATTAATGGAGGAGGATATTCCTGTCCCGTTCGGTCCGCGGAAGCGCGACCACTCCTCCGCCTGCCCAGCCCGGAGAATCGAGCCGCCACCAAGGCTCAAAATGAGAAGCACGAACCATAACAGACGAGGCAGCTTGCGCATAAACCCCCTCGGGATACCGCATCATGGAATGCAGGCTATCGAATCCCCTTCCCCCGCATCGAGGTGGGAGGATATTCTGCCGAACTGCTAATCTACCACGATAACCGCAGCTGGAATCGAAATGTTGGCATGCAAATCACTGTTCTGGCAATGCGGCCGGCAAAACGAAAAGGGCCATGCCTTCGACCGTTCAGGATCTCGCATTGCGGTGCCAGGCACCTATTCTCGGGAACGATAGATTGGACGCTCCATAAATGCGGCCACGTTTGCAAAGCAGCCTGTAAGTTGAAGCTAAGGAGCGAGGAGGATATCGTGGTCAGAACATCATCGACGACGATGAATGGATGGAGTACCCGCGCGCCTCTCGGGCAACGTTGCCGTATGGATAAACAAGGGTGCAAGGATCGCGGTGTGAAAGTGCTGGGAAGGTCCGGCGCAGGATCGGCATTTGCGAAGAATATCGCCCCGTGCGGATGCCAGGATTTGAGGCTGAAACAAACTTTTAGTTTTCAGAAAATGGGTCTATCGGCCGAGATCGAAATCCATGCCGCGAATGCCTGGCCCTCATCGAATCTCAAAAGAACTGGCATTTTCAAAAAACGTCTGACCGGTTGCCGGGTCCATTGCCCGGCACTTTAATTGGTAGGTACCGGCAGGCAGATCATCGGTAACCTTGAAAGCCTTGAGCGGCTCAAGGTTCAAATCGGAGCCGGGAGTCAGGATGAGTGATCCATCGGCGCCCATGGTGAACACCGATATCGGGCCTTTCCCCGGGACTTCCAGCCAAACCTTGAGCTCCAGGGTCGCGATTGCGGCTGTGGGGTTGGCAATTCTGAATTGAGCCAGCGAGACCGTGTCGCCATATGTGTAATTGTACTGGGGAAATTGCAGATTGATGTCGAGCATTGGCGCTTCGGCGGCAGATTTCGCCAAGGGCTTTCCAATAGAGGTGGACAAAGCGAAAGGTTTGATCTTTTCTTCAAGCACATCGCCTGTAACCGGATCCAGCATTCGAGCGCTGAATTCATATTTCCCCGCGGGCAAGTCATCGGCAACCGACATGAGCTGAACTGGTCCATATTCCTCGCTCACTCCCGGCGGAAGAACATAAAGCCCATCCGCACCCACATTCCCAACGGATATTGGAGGAAGTCCCGGAGCCGCGAGCCAGGTTTTGATTTCGACGCTCCGGCTGTGCTGTGACGGGTTGGAAAGACGGTATTCACTGGCGGCAATCGTTTCGCCCGCCGCGTAACTATCTTTGCTCATCCGGATATTGAGGGCTGCACGCCCGGCAGTAGTGTTTTTTTCTGATGCGGTTTGGATAGCCGCGCGCAGCCAGGTATCTCCGTCTTGTTCATCATCTTCGAGTTTTTGGTCTTGGGATTGTGAGTCGGAATAGCCCAGAAGCTGTTCGACTTCTTTGGTGGACACCCCCGCCCCCCCTGTCGAGGAGGCGACAGTCTGTTCTATCCTGACGCCGGATGACGGCCTGGGTGCGCCCCGGACGAATTCGCCCGGACTCGCCCAGGAAACCTGCTGCATAAACGCCCAGAACAGGAGCAGAGAAGCGGCAATTTTGAAGAGGAAACTCGCCTTGGGCTCAATCAGGCGCAACCCCATCTTGTAGAGCCCGGTCTCTTCGTCACGGCGGACCCATTGAACCGTGGCGCTGGATAGGAACCTGTTATCGCTGGCTACCGTGAGGACCGTTCCCGGGCCTGCGACATCCCGGTCCAGCAAAACGCCCATGCCTTTCCGGCTGAAGTCCATACTTTTGCCGGAAATGCTAAAAGGCAATCCCTCGCGATCGGTGCCCGTCAGTAAAACCTGCACATTGAGGTTTGCCCTGACATTTTTTCTCATGTTCCTGAGTTGTGTCGACATGGTGCCCTCATTCCTGCTGGATTCGATCTTTCACGAATCTTATGAGTCAGATTCCCAAGGATCGTTTGACGTCCTCATGAAAAATTACCGGGCGCTTGTCGGGACAGTCATCAAAGCCTGGATCTCGGTCAGGCTGAGCGCGCGGCTGTAAACGACCACTTCATCTATGATTCCCTTGAAATATTCCGTGCCGCCGACTCCCCTCCCAATCTCAAATGCCGTCGGAGAGGCAGCTATGGGTAATATTGTTGATGTACTCACTTGCTTTCCGTCAATATACAGAACGTGCGTCTGACCATCGTAAGTGTACGCATAGTGATGCCAGGCTTTCGTGCTTGGCTGAACGCCTGCCACCAGCCACAGGTTCCCATATTGCCTCACTCCTGCTTGAGAATCTTTGTAGCCAGGTTGAATGGAGGCCTGTTGAGTGCTGTTGGCGATAGTGACGGCGGATTGTGTCGAAGTAATTTTGGCCGTCGTGTAAGCCCAATAAGCGATGGTTTTGGGCGTATCCGTGTTGGGCAAACCATTACTTGACGCGTTGAGGAAGCTATTGTTCCCATTGAAGGAAAGCGCGCGTCCATATTTCCCGCTCGTGGTCCAGTTGCAGTTTTTCAGGGTGGCAGTTCGCGAGTTGCCGGAAGCATCAGCGGCTGTTGTGCCTGCTCCCTCGTCGAAACCATACGCTGCAACAAGCCCCGTCGTGATGTCAGGAGTGTTGGTGGTCTTAAATGTATTGTCAGCCGAAGTTGCCAGGTTGCCCGAGGAATCCTTTGATTTTACCCGGAAATGGTAGGTCGTATTCGCTGTCAGGCCGCTGAGCGACTGAATATGCGACTGTGTGAGGGAGGCGTTCAAGGCGCTTGCCGATCCATACGAAGTCGACGTCCCATATTCCACCTGGGTATCGGAAGCCTCGTCTGTAGTCCACCCGATCGTCGCCGCCGTATTTTTTATGGAAGAGCTGGTAATCGAACTAATCACGGGCGGTTTGATGTCGTAGTTGACGGTCAGGGAGGCCCTGCCGGTATTGCCCGCGGCGTCCTTCGCCGTAACCGTAATGGTATTTGTTCCATTCGCAAGCGTGATCCCGGAAACGGACCATGAGCTCGTCCCGGTAGCCGTCCCGCTGCCGCCACCGCTGTTGGTCCAGGTCACTTGCGTAACTCCGACATTGTCGGACGCTGTGCCGCTCAGGCTCAGGGACGCCGAGGTGGAAGTGTAGGTCGTCGCTGAGGTAGGAGACGTTATGGTGATGGTCGGCGCCGTCGTGTCCGAGGAGTAGGTGACAACCAGAGTGTCACTCCCCGTGAGTCCCGCGGCGTCCTTGGCCGTAACCGTGATGGTATTCGAACCACTGGCCAACGTAATCCCGGAAATGGACCATGCGCTCGTCCCTGTGGCCGTCCCGCTGCCGCCACCGCTGTTGGTCCAGGTCACTTGCGTAACTCCGACATTGTCGGACGCTGTGCCGCTCAGGCTCAGGGACGCCGAGGTGGAAGTGTAGGTCGACGCCGAAGTGGGAGATGCAATCGTGACAGTAGGCGCCGTCGGGTCCGTAGTTGGGGAAAAGGTAACAACAATAGCAGCGCTGCTGGTCAGACCTGAAGTATTTTGGGCCGTAACAGTTATGGTATTGCTGCCGCTGCTCAATGGAATTCCCGACACAGACCACGCTGTCGTCCCGGTTGCAGTTCCGCTGCCGCCACCGCTGCTGGTCCAGGTAACCTGGGTAACTCCGACATTGTCGGACGCTGTGCCGCCGATGCTCAAGGTCGCAGAACTGCTGGTGAAGGTCCCCGACGACGTGGGCGAAGTAATCGTAACAGTCGGGGTGGTTGCATTCGATGTAACGGTGTATACAACCTCGTTGGAGTAGCCGCTCTCCTGCCCGCTGGCGTTGTAGGCGGTTACAGCAAAGTAGTAGGTTCCTGCCGCCAGTCCCGTAACGGTATAACTGGTTTGCAGCCCGGCATTGATCGGTGCACCATACTGTCTCGTGGCGGTTCCATAATAAATCTTGTACCCGGTGACACTCGCATCGGTACTGGCATCCCACGCAAGCTTTACTTCGCCCGCGAAAGCCGCATTCGGAAACGCGGAAACGGCGGTTAGGATTATCAGCATCGCGAAGAAGCAGGAAATGATTGATGGAGTCTTGATGATGGAATCCAATGGGGTGCCTTCACCCGGAATGCGCACAACAGCTGTTGAAGCATTTTGGTATCTCATATCTGGTCCATCGATCCTGGGAATGAAATCCCCAAAAACTTTGATCAGCCCGCCTAATTCGAAAGGCTCAAACATTCAGGCAACCGGTTTCTGCAACTTCAAAGAAATATTCGTCCTTCAGCGGCAGGTTGTAAGTGTCTAAAATCACCAATTCTTGTATTTCCGCACAACCTGTGAGCCGGGTCCGAAAAACAACCCTCGTCCGATATCATTTGCAAGCACACGAAGCCGCTATTACTGCCAGGCTATTACGGGAGGCTAACACCCTATCGTTATTGTGAACAATAGCACTGTGGTAGGGGTTATGGCGTGGCACATGGGTGCCGAATCTGCTTTAGTTTGAGTTATTTGTCGGAATTCTTTACACTTTTTTGAGTAGGCCTTAATCTGCTGTCACGGGTCCTAGAAATACGCCGAGAAGAATAGCTTGATGGAGCGGTGATACTAAGGAATCCAGGGATCGTCGATTTGTACGATCCGGGTATTGACGATGGATCGGCTCCCTGAACCCTTGTCTCGGCAGGGGTTCAATTTCCATCTTTGCGGGTGTGCAGAATTCCGGGACTCGTTGGGAAATGATTTTTACGGGCCATCTTTCGGGAATGGCAAAGGAGAAAAATATTGGATCTTGGAAACCCTATAAGAGATTGTGAGGCTGGGATTTACACCTATTCCGTCGGTTTGCGTCCGATGCGAAATGTCAAAAAAAGGGGGTGCAATCCCAGCCTCGCAAAGCCTTACCTTATTGTGCCGGCAACGGTGGAGCGTAAATAAGAGAGTAATTGGTGCCGCTGAGCACGCTTAAGCTGTAATTTCCCGAAGCATCGGTTTGAGCTGAATTCCCGAACTGGACGCTGGGTGCCCCTGTGATCGACTGAGAGAACGCCGAAACCGAGGCCCCGTTGACAGGCTTCCCGCCGCTGTCCGTGACCCGGCCAGAAATCGTGAATCGGCCCGGCAACGTTGGCACCGTGAAATCGTAACCGCTTGTATCCCCGTTCAAAGTAAGGGTGTTAGGCGAAACAGGAAAGGTTATAAAGCCCAGAATGTTCGTCCCCTGTAGCAGCGCCATCGATACGTTGACGCCGTAGGTAAGACTTTTCGGCAGCACCGCCTGATATTGCGATGAGATCAAATCGACTTGAGAAACGCTGCCAACCGATCCGTTGGGCACGGCTGCCCTGACACTTACCCCGATGGCGGGAACGGTGGTGCCACGGACCGTGCCGCTGAGCTTGGCAGTCGCCGGAACCGTGAAAGCCGGAAGGGTCGTATTTGCGTTGACCGACGCCGTACCGAGATTGAATAATCCGAGAGATTGGGATGATAGCCCGGTGCTTGTAATACCCGAAATGGATGCCGTAATCCCTGCTGTATAGTTGCCGGCCGGAATGACACCCGTATAATTGCCGTTTAATGACAAGCTATACGAGGCGTCTATGCTGCGGTCCGCCGTGACGAACTCAATCCCCAGGCCGCTTGGCGTCCCAAGGTTGATGAGCCCGTTCACAACACCCGAAATCGTATACAGTGGGACGGCCGGCAGGACTATATCGCGCGTCGTATCGGCGGAAACCTGGACCGTACCAGAAACCACGGAAGTGACATACACGTTCTGGGTGGCAGGAACCCCGGTGGGAGTAAAGGAAACCGAGAGGCTGTAGGTTCCTGCTGGGAGGACGACGATATACCTTCCCTGTGGGTTGACCGTTCCGGGATAGGTGCTCTGTCCGGATGTGGCCAATACAGCCACTCCTGTGCCCGGTCCGCTGATTGTTCCTGTCAACCGGAAACCGGAGGGGAGCACCTCATTGAGCGTTATGTCGCTGGTCGCCGTCACCCCCGTCTCGGTCTTGCTGAGAAGTGCCGCGGTGGATCCCGTCGAATCCCCGCCCTTCGCTCCTGAAACAACCGGCAAGGTGGTAAACGAGAGCGGTGGGTTGTTCATCCGGAGGGTCATGGCGGCCACCGGGGTGTCCGAGGTGACCGCAACCGAACCCCTGACTCCTCTGACGTTGAATATCTCGCTGACAAAAATCGCAAGTTGACTCGTAATCGTCTTCGTCTGATCAGTCCCCACCTGCGTACCGGTGATATCGAACCGCCTAAAGGTCAAATTGGCGGTGCCGGTCGGACAGAAGAAAGCCACCCCCGTGTCGAAATTGCCCGTGATGTCAACGGGTAGCGTGAACGATGTCATCAGAGCCGAGTCGGTAACGCCGGTTTCGGTCTGAAAGACACCGCCGCTGAGAACTGTAAACACCCCGGAGGCGCCGACAGGCACGTTGGAGGTAATCTTTGCTGCGCCCGTGGCTGTCGATGAAGGGGCCCCGTCTGTCTGCAGGAAAACAGAACCGCCGGGCGCAAGATTGGTGATCGTAAAGTTGCTGCCGTTCCCCCGACCCGGTATGTTGACGCTGAGGGGACCGCCGCCAGTCTTGGTTAGTTCCACGCTGACATTTGCGGGGCTGGAAGAGATGTTGAATATCAGGAGAGATGTCTTGTAGCCGCCTCCATCGGCCACCTGCGCGAGGTTGAAGGACGTTTTCGTCAACGACGTGGGAACCACCGGAAGCGAGGTGAACGAAAGCGTCAACGGTGATGGATTGTAATACTGCCTCAGCACCATCGCCGCAATCGGAGTGGAAGATTGTACGAGAAGCGTTCCCTGGAAAGACCCTAAGGTCGGGAAGAACTCCGAAACGAACCTGGCGATATGTTTTTCGCTTCCGAGCTTCGGCAGCAGCGGGACCGGCGCACCGACCGTCTGGCCGTTTGTATCGCGCAAAGTCAAGGTAATCGTCGCGTCTTCACCGTCCGGATTATAGAGTGCGAGGCCGGTATTAAAAAAGCCGGTCGTATCCACTGGAAGCACAAAGGTTTTTTGCGGCTCAGAGCTGCCGACCCCGGTTTCCGTCTGGTAGTTGCCTTTGGCATCGTAGATCGAAAAAATGGCCGAGACTCCGATGCTGGCGCTCGAGGTAACGGTAGCGGCGCCCACCACAACCCGTCCCAAGCCGTCCGTCTGAAGCAGCTTGCTAGCTCCCGCGGGCAGGTCGAAGCTGAAATTGCTGCCGGTCCCATAACCGGTAAATGTCATGGGCATGGCATTACCATCATTGTCTGTCAAATCCAGATCGGCGCCGACGGGATTGTTCGTGTTGTTGAACAACACAAAAGTGGTCCTGTAAATGCCGGAGCCAGAATCCCCATTTGCTACTTGGGGCAGGTAGTAGACATTTTGAGCGGCGGCAATCCTGACAAAAAAAACAGACATGAAGAGAGCAGTTGCGCAAAATCGGTTTTGCATGGAAGTCATCCTCGAAATGAATCACCCGAAATTTGAAGTCGATCGACAATCCAGCCAAATGGTCACAAATACTCGACCCATGGCGGATACAACCTTAGAGCGGCAAATAAAGCTGCATACCCTTCATCTGCAACAGGTCCATAATTCCTAAGATTTTAAAGGCTTAAGGACATGATTTCTGAGAGAATGGACAATATTTAATATGATATCGCGATATCTCCCTGAAAACATGCAGCTTCAAAAGACATGATCCAAGCCAAATCCTCGATCGGCACGATTCTATTTCCAACCAAACCGGCATTTATTGCAAGCGAATTATTATAAAACGCTAAGCTTAGTACTTGTGTTCGTAAATACGATAACGTTATCGTATTTACGAACACGAGTACTTAGTAGAGAAGGAATGCCACGGCCGGGCTGTCAAATCTGGAAATCTGGAGGTCCTCGCAGAGACCGGCGATGAACCAATTTTCGTTGGACAATATCCCGGCGAGAGCTTAGGATTTTCTCTCTTTGAGGCCTTCTGACCATGAGCCTGCCGAAAGTAGCCTTTGCCTTGCTCCTGGCTGGTATTGCAGGCAACGCCATCCAACTTCCTGCCCAGATACTTGCCGACTACTCCGCTCATTTCACGGAAAAAGCCTGGCGCATCAACCTCTATCAAACCGGCGATGCGAAGACAGAAACGCTGACCATCGATTCGATATGTGAAGAACCCATCTGGCCGGGGAGCAGGAATCGTTTTACCTCCCCGCTCAATGTTGGCCGATACCTGTTGAAAGTGATAGATGTGGCCACCAATGAATTGCTCTACGCGCACGGATTCGACACCATGTTCGCGGAATACAAGACCACCTCTCCGGCCCTGAACGGTGTCCAGCGGGTTTTCCAGCATAGCGTTCGAATCCCCGAGCCGAAGCGGCCCGTGCTCTTCGTGGTGGAATCCCGTGACAAGAAAAACCTGCTTCACCCCCTATTCACACAGGCGATAGATCCCGGCGACTATCACATCATCCGCGAATCCTCATCCGCGGGCGACTGGATCTATGAACCGGTGGTGGCAGGGGATCCGCGCGTCAGCCTCGATATTGTCTTCATCGCTGAAGGATACACCGCGACAGCCCGCGAAAAATTCAAATCCGACGTCGACCGGATGACCCAAGCGCTTTTCGATACTGAGCCCTACAAGAGCGCCCGGGGGCGGATCAGCATTCGCGCCGTGCACCGTCCCTCGCCGGAGAAGGCCATGGATGAACCGCGCCAGCGGACTTACCGGAAGACCACTCTGGATGCCGGTTTCAATGCTTTTGATCTGGATCGGTATATGCTCATCGAGCAGAATCATCGTCTTCATGAAATCGCGGCTCAAGTCCCCTATGACACACCGGTGGTCCTGGTTGACAGTCCCCGTTATGGCGGCGGATCCATTGCTTTCTCTTATTGCGTCACCACTGTGGACAACGCCCGCAGCCCTGAAGTGTTTCTCCACGAACTGGGCCATTCCTTCGGCGGGCTGGCGGACGAATACTATGCCAGCGAGGTCGCCTATAACGACTTTTACCCCAAAGGGGTGGAACCGCTCGAACCCAACATTACCGCTCTCCTCGATCCGGCAAACGTGAAGTGGAAAAAACTCCTGACACCGGGAATCGGCATTCCCACCGAGCATGGCAAGGATGCCATCGATGCCTTGCAAGCCGAGCGCCTCGCCGCGAGGAAAGCCGCAGCGAAAGAAATGGCCGAGGCCAAGGAAAAAGGTGCCGATGAGGCAAAGCTCAAATCGCTCCAGAACAAAGCAACAGAAGCAGACAAAGGCTTGCAGGCCAGGATCGAGGAAGTTCGCAATAAATATGCCGATCTGGCCGACAAAGTAGGGGTATTTGAAGGCGCCGGCTATTCGACCAAAGGCCTTTACCGGTCGCAAATGAACTGCATCATGATTGCCAGCCCGAAGATTCAGTTCTGCGCTGCGTGCCGTCAAGCGCTGGCGGCGATGATTGATTTCTATACATCTAAATAAATCCGCGGAAGAATCGCTGATCGTGCAAAAATTGAGAATATCCGCTAAATTTCAAAAGCTTGGTACCCCTGCCCTTAAAGCAGAGAAGTCTTTCCATAGCCCCGCGAAGAGCCGTCACTCTGGAAATCCTGCATTTCCTGTCGCGGGACTTCAGAAAGACCTCTCTGGTTCAGGGTACGGGAGTGGTTGAGCCATTCGCCTGGTTGTATTCGTTCCAAGGCAACTGGATCCAGGAAATGGTATGAAATCCCATAGTCGCATTTCCGAGGATCTCCAGCCATCCCTGACTGTCCCGTCCAAGCCCGATGATCACCTCTTCGATTCCGTCGCTATTCACGTCGATGCAGGCCGGATGGGTTTCGCCAATCTGGTAGTAACTTATCCATGATGTCCGTATCCATTGCCGGAGGAGATATCCGAGCTGTCCATTCTCAAAGCTAGCCATCCAACCGCCTCCACCTTCCCCGAGGCCGACAATGATTTCGCTTTTTCCATTGCCGTCAATGTCGCCGATTGCCGGAAATGTAGCACCGTTTGCGGTGTTGTAGGAGACCCAAGGCACCTGCAACCAGCTTTTGTGCGCATATTCGCCGGTGTACCCGATGATGGCGAGGTATCCCTGGCCTCCATTTCCGAGTCCGGCGACGATTTCATTTTTTCCGTCGCCATCGACATCACCCACGGCGGGAATGGCAGATCCGTTGGATTCGTTGTAACTGGTCCACTCCAACCGAATCCATTGCTGGAGTGCATAGGCCGCGTTCGCATTACCGAAAACGGCCAGCCAGCCTTCACCCCCCACCCCAAGCCCGACAACAATTTCGTTCTTTCCATCACCATCGACATCGCCGATAGCAGGGTAGGTCAGCCCGTTGGCGCTGTTGTATTCGGGCCAGTCTATCTGAATCCAAGCCTTGTGAGCGTATCCGGCAGATGCGTCATCGAGAATCTCAAGCCAGCCGGCACTGCCGGATCCCAGTCCGACAGCGAGTTCTTTCCTCCCATCGTTGTCAAGGTCGCCATCAGCCACATGGGTTTCTCCGTTGCTTGTGTTGTAAGCTGACCAGGAAACCTGAGCCCAGGCTTTATGGGCAAAACCGGTGTTTTCGAGGCCACGTGCTTCAATCCAACCTCCACCGCCTTGGCCCAGGCTGATGACCAAATCATCGCTGACAGACATTGTCGCGGTGCCCGTGAAATCGGCGGTGATCCCTGCGCTGAGATTGGCAAAAGTGGCAGATATTGGTGAAAAGGAATAGCTTGACTTAGTTGGGGTGACTGTTCCGGACCAACCGCAAGGGACTGCTGCGCTGTAATAGCCTGAGGAATCCGTGGTTGGCGGGCCTGGGAGGCCGTTCATCGCGACCCCCGCAATCGCCGCGCCCGCGGCGGTTCTGACATAGCCGGAAATTGTGTAAGCAAGTGGGACGCCGGCATAGTTCTGATTCGTCTGGTTAGTGGAAATCCCGGAATAGGTTAAGGACGCAGGGCTGAAGGAAAAACAGCCCAATATTGGCGTTACGGTGCCCGTGAATGGATTGGATACCGAGGCACTGTAGAACCCTGAAGCATTGGTCGCAGGACTGCCCGGCAGGCCCGACATCGTAACACCTGCGATGGCTGCCCCGCCCACGGTTCTGACATAGCCTGAAATTGTCAGTGCCCCCGTGGTTCCTGTGTAATTCTGGTTGGTTTGATTTGCAGAAACATTGGAATAGCTTGTGGATGCCGGGAGGAAGGAATAACCGCTTAAGGACGGAGTTGCCGTTCCAGTAAACCCACAACTGACCGCGGAGGAATAATAACCCGATGCGTCGGTCGTCGGCGGGCCGGGGAGGCCGTTCATCGCGACCCCAGCAATAGCCGCGCCCGCGGCGGTTCTGACATATCCAGAAATTGCGTAGGCAAGCGGGAAGCCGGTATAGTTCTGATTCGCCTGGTTAGCGGAAATCCCCGAATAGGTTATGGAGGCAGGGGTGAATGAAAAACAACCTAGTGTTGGCGTTACGGTGCCCGTGAATGGATTGGACACCGAAGCACTGTAGAAACCTAAAGCATTGGTCGCGGGACTGCCCGGCAGGCCGGACATCGTAACTCCTTCGATGGCCGCCCCTCCAGCAGTTCTGACATAGCCTGAAATCGTCAGAGCCCCTGTAATCCCTGTGTAATTCTGGCTGGTTTGGTCAGATATCACGTTGCTATAGCTGATAGAGGCTGGACTGAAAATGTAGCCTTGGAGGCTGGGAGTGGCTGTTCCAGAAAAGCCGCAGCTGACCACTGTGCTGTAATAGCCGGAGGCATTCGTGATTGGCGCGCCAGGGAGGCCGTTCATTGTAACTCCTGGGATTGCCGCCCCTCCGGAAGTTTTTATATATCCGGAAATGGTATAAGGCCCATTAAAGATCGCAGCGTAATTAGTGACCTGGCTTGCAGCTACATTGGTATATGCACTCGACGCCGGATTGAATGAATAGCACCCCTTCGCAGGAGTGACTGTCCCGGACCAACCGCATGTAATTGTCGCCGTATAGTTCCCCGAAGCGTCACTGACCGGATTGCCAGGCAGTCCGTTCAGTGTGACTCCAGCTGCTCCGACGTTTCCGGAAATGGTGTAAGGCCCATTAAGGATCGCCGCGTAATTAGTGACCTGGTTTGCAGCTACATTGGTATATATACTCGACGCCGGATTGAATGAATAGCACCCCTTCGCAGGAGTGACTGTCCCGGACCAACCGCATGTAACTGTCGCCGTATAGTTCCCCGAAGCGTCACTGACCGGATTGCCAGGCAGTCCGTTCAGTGTGGCCCCAGGAACCCCGGTGTTTCCGGAGATGGTATAGAAACCGCTCTGGGAGCCTGCAAAATCAATTCCGGTATTTGGACCAGTCGCTGTGATAGTTCGGATTATCCTGGTCGGAGAAAGGGCAAAGCAGGTCTTGCTCGCCCAGAAAGCCAGGGTTATCCCTCCGGCTGGTATTCTGCAGGTGTTGCTGTATATCCAGCGCCAAGATCCGCCTGCGTCGGTAGTGGCGAGTAATTGAGGACGGGCGGTGCAATTGCCGAGCGAATCCGAAGCGCAGCCTGAGATTTCAACATCTGAGATGGGCTGAAGCCCGGAAGTGGTCACAGAGCCGGCGAAAGAACAGCTTTGGGAGTAGGCTATTCGATCCGGGCAAAAAACAAAACAGAGAATTAATGCGAATCCAAGGTATTTTGTCACCTTCATTGCATCCACCTCCGAGTAGATCTCCGGACCTCAAAGCAAAGCTCCGCCCGTGAGGCCATGCCAGGCTGAATGGCGGGAAAACGCGGCAAATGACGCTGAGGGTTGAAAGAGAAACGGCTGAAATTGGACCCATCGGCTGAGCTCATGATGAACTCTCGCAATCGCCCTTCGGGATAGATCAGAATTCCTTGACGAGTATAACTCAGATCAGGAATTTCATCCTTCTGGTCAACATTGAGGCGCTGCCGACGGGCGCGTTACCCTTCTTCTCCATTTGTCTATGAATTCTCTTTTTCGTGGTAGATTTCGCATATGAACCATTCTTACGATCCCGGGGCGCCGAAGATAGAATATTCCAGCAGACTCGAGGCTAGGCGTAGCGCGGCGGCGCGGCGAGGCCAGCAAGATCAGTGGATGGGAACCCTGAGGCTGGCCACGGCCGCACTTGCGGCTGTGATTGCCTGGTTGGCGTTCAAATCCGCACTTCTCTCCCCCTGGTGGCTGATGCTCCCGGCAGGCGTGTTTACCGGTTTGGTCCTTTATCATGACAAGGTACGGCGGAATCGCCAAAGCCTCGCACGGGCAATCGCTTATTATGAGAGGGGAATGGCCCGGATCGATGGCCGCTGGATGGGATCGGGGGAAAAGGGTGAAAGTTACCGCGATCCGCATCACCCGTATGCCGACGACCTGGATCTGTTCGGAACCGGCTCGATTTTTGAGCTGATCTGTACGGCAGGAACCGGGTATGGCATAGATACGCTCGCCGGCTGGTTGAAGTCGCCCGCAACCCCGCACGAGATTCTCCGGAGGCAGGAAGCGGTCGCCGAATTAAAACCGCAGATTCAACTCCGCGAGGACCTCGCCATCCTCGGGGCCGACATCGGGTCGGCGATCGATTCGGAGGCACTTTCGACCTGGGGCTCCGGGCAGTCCATGGGCCCGCCCGGCGCAGTCCGGATCGTCGCGGCGGTTCTGGCTTTCCTTGGCATCTCTTCCTTACTCTGGTGGATATTCCGGGACGAACGGATCTGGTTCAGCATCGCAGCCACAGCGGAAGGGCTCCTGGTACTATGGTTGAGGCATCGCGTGCGCCATATTATTTTCGCAGCGGAAATGCCGCTGCGAAACCTCCTGATGTTGTCGCAGGTGATGCGCCGGCTGGAGAAGGAGCATTTTCGAGCCCATCTATTGCAGGAACTGCGCCTGGGACTGGAAGCCGAAGACAACCCACCCTCGCGGCAGATTTTGGCTCTCAGCCGCCTGATGACACTGCTCGATTCCAGGCGGAATGTCATTTTCGCCCCACTGGCTGCCCTCCTCCTCTGGGGAACACAATTCGCCCTGGCGGTCGAGAGCTGGCGAAATCGCTCCGGCGGATCGCTGCCCCGCTGGCTCCGCGCCCTCGGCGAATTCGAGGCTCTCTGTGCCCTGTCGGGGTACGCCTATGAGCATCCCGATGATCCGTTTCCGGAAATCTGCGAGACCGGCGCTGTCTTCGAGGCCGACGAAATCGCTCATCCTTTGCTGCAGGAGGGCCGCGCCATTCGCAACGGCATCGTTCTGGGAGCCCAACCCCAGGTATTGCTCGTCAGCGGTTCCAATATGTCCGGGAAGAGCACATTGCTGCGGACGGTGGGCGCCAATGCGGTTCTCGCCCTGGCGGGCGGGCCGGTGCGAGCACGCCGGCTGCGCCTGTCGCCTTTGGCCGTTGCCGCCTCGATCAGGATCTCGGATTCGCTGCAGGAGGGGAGCTCTCGATTTTACTCGGAAATAACGAGAATCCGGACGATCGTGGAAATGACGAAGGGGGGAACCCCGGTCCTTTTCCTGCTGGATGAACTTCTACAGGGGACGAATTCGCATGACCGGCGCATAGGAGCGGAGGCGGTCATCAGAACTTTGGTGCAGCGTGGCGCTGTCGGGCTGATGACGACGCACGACCTGGCGCTGGCGGAGATCGAAAAAAGCCTCGCGCCCCTGATCGCGAATGTGCACTTTGAGGATCACATTGAAGGCGGGCGCATCGCTTTCGACTACACCCTGCGCCCCGGCGTTGTCCAGAAAAGTAATGCTCTGGAGCTGATGCGCTCGGTGGGTCTGGATGTATGATCGGGACCGAGGGGCAAGGTCCTGCAAAGGTTTGAGCCATCCTGGAGGCAACTATGAATTCCATCCGCGCGCTCTTCATAGGAATGTTTCTGGTCACAACCGCCATCCTGCCTGGAGAGCCCCAAGCCGCCCGGCACACATTCGCCCTGTCGGGAAACGATTTCCTGCTCGATGGAAAACCCTTCCAGATCTTAAGCGGGGAGCTGCATCCAGCGCGGATACCGGTCGAGTACTGGAGACACCGAATTCAAATGGTCCGGGCGCTGGGATGCAACACTATCGCGGCTTACATTTTCTGGAATTACCATGAGGCAGAACCGGGCAAGTTCGATTTTGAAAGCGGCAATCGCAACATCTCCCGATTCATAAAAATTGCCCAGGAGGAGGGGATGTGGGTGCTGCTCCGGCCCGGGCCCTATGTCTGTGCCGAATGGGATTTTGGAGGATTGCCCCCTTACCTGCTAAAGCTCCCGGATATCAAGGTCCGCTGCATGGATCCGCGATACATGGCAGCTGCCGGTAGGTACATGACCCGCCTGGCAACATTGGCTAAACCGCTGATGGTGAAAAACGGCGGCCCCATTCTGATGGTCCAGATTGAAAACGAATACGGCAGCTATGGTAACGACCGGCAATACCTGGAGGAACTTAGAAAAACCTGGATCACAAACGGCATTGACGGTCCCTTCTATACCGCCGATGGGGCCACACCGCATATGCTCGAGGCCGGCAATATCGATGGTGCAGCCATCGGCCTGGATCCCGGCGACAGCGAAAAGGCCTTTAGCGAAGCCAAAACACGCAACCCCGACGTGCCTGCTTTCAGCAGCGAAACCTATCCGGGATGGCTTACACACTGGGGCGAAAAGTGGGCCCGTCCGGATCCGGCGGCGCTCCTGCGCGAAATTCGTTTTCTTTTGGCGACTGGCAGATCCTTGAATCTTTATGTCGCACACGGAGGCACTAATTTCGAATTCACCGCGGGCGCCAATGACGGGGGGAAAGGCTATGAACCCGACATCACAAGTTACGACTATGATGCCCCGATCGATGAGCAGGGACGAGCCGCAAGCAAATACCAGATGATCCGGGACCTGATTTCAGAGTTTAAAGGTGCGCCGCCTGCAATACCTCAGCCCATCCCTGCAATGGATATCCCGCCAATCGCCATGAGTCGATCGGCATCCCTGTGGGAAAACTTGCCACCGGCCGAGACCTCCGTTCAGCCGCAGCCCATGGAAGCATTCGGGCAGAATCAGGGCCTGATTCTCTATCGCACCAGGCTTTCCGGTCACAAAAGCGGAAAGCTCAACATCAAGGAGCTGCACGATTATGCTCTGGTTTTCGTGGACGGTGTTTTTGCCGGCAAGCTCGACCGTCGAGAAGGAGAAAGCTCAGCGGAAATCCCCCGGGGAAAAGACAAGAATCCGGTCCTGGACATACTGGTCGAGGCGATGGGCCGGATCAATTTCGGGCCCGCTATTATCGACCGCAAAGGAATCACGGAACGAGTCACGCTCAATCGCATGACCTTGATGAACTGGGAGGTGTTCAAACTCCCTCTGGATGGATCCTACATTTCCAGCCTCCAACCGGCCGGCGCAACGGCCTCGCGTCCAGGTCTGTTTTTCAAGGGGACTTTTGAACTCTCTGAAGTTGCCGACACCTTTTTCGACATGACCGGCTACAAAAAGGGGATCGTATGGGTCAACGGCCACAACCTCGGGAGGTACTGGGAAATCGGTCCGCAGAAGAGACTCTACTGCCCCGGTCCATGGCTGAAAAAAGGCCGGAATGAGATTCTTGTTTTCGACCTGCATGTCATGGAGCCGGCGACGGTCAAGGGAATGCGAACGCTGGAATGAGCCGTAGCGCGGGAACGTAATAGTGCCCGCCTGCGTTCCCGTTTCTTCATTCGGCGTCTTGATTCTAAAGGCCTGCGGCTGTTAATTCGCCACATCAGCGATCATTTCCCGGAATCCTCAGCGACGATGGTGACCACAAGCTTCTCAGCCCCGCGCAGGAAGGTCAAGGGAGCGCCGACTCCCACCTTGTTTTCGGTCAGGAGCCGGTGGAGATCGTCGATGTCGCGGATCGGCTCGCCATCGTAGCCCACGATGATGTCCCTCGGCATCAATCCCGCGCGCCGGGCAGGGCTGTTCGCTTCGATCGACAAAATCATCACCCCACTCTGCTCCGGCAGTTGATGCCACCGGCTGATCCGGCGCGGCAATGGCACATTCTGGCCTGCAATCCCAAGATATCCTCGGCCTATCCTTCCGTCCCTGATGAGCCGGCTGGCGACAAACTTTGCGGTATTGACCGAGATCGCGAAGCATATGCCCTGCGCGGGAAGGATCACCGCCGAGTTCACACCGATCACATCGCCGCGAGAGGTGACAAGCGGCCCGCCTGAATTTCCGGGATTCAAGGCTGCATCAGTCTGGATCACGCTGTCGATCAGGCGCCCTGAGGTTGAACGCAGCGACCGTCCGAGCGCGCTGATCACTCCTGATGTAACGGTGCATTGAAAGCCGTAAGGATTTCCGATTGCTATCACCAACTGGCCGACTCGGATAGACTGGGAGTCGCCGAGGGAGACGGGGACCAGCGACGGCGCCGATATCCGGACGACGGCAAGATCAGTGTCGGGGTCATCCCCCACCAATTCCGCCTCGAATCGGCCGCCATCGGTCAGGACCACCCCGATTCTCGAGGCGTTATGGATTACATGACTGTTGGTCAGGATGAATCCGTCGGGGGTAAAAACGAACCCTGAACCGCTGCCACCCGCTTCCCCGCCGCGGCGGAGAGAATGACGCACCTCGAGATTGACTACCGAAGGGCTGACTTTGGCCGCGGCGCCTGTCACCGCCTGGGAGTAGGCATCGAGAAGCTGTCCATTATCGTACGATGAAGCCGGACTGGACACCGGACTGTCATCTTCCTCCCGCAACCTGGAGATTCTGATTGCTTTCGATTTCATGCAGGGCTCCTCTGAGACTTGAAATGAAAACATAAGATCGATTTTCAGCCACGTCCACTTCTCCGCATTTTTTGCCTGGATGGCCCACGGCGACTTTCCCGGAACAAATGGCAACCTGTACTCTTCGCGGCAGGTGTACTATCGGCATCGGTCTCATCGAATTGTGGAAACCGAGTTTTGAAGACTAGAGCTTTCGAGGGTAACAATGCTCAGAAGAGATTTCGTGAAATCGGCTGCCCTTCCGGCGGCTGTTGGGACAATAGGGCTCAGCTGTGCCCGACACGCAGCTGCCGCATCTGACAAACCGATTCGAGTGAAACTCGGCTGCCAGAGCGGCCCCCTTACCGACGACCGGCTCGAATTCATGCGCCGGCATGGCGTCGAAGCGGTCTGCGGCTCGCCGGCGGCAACTCCCGGGAGTGGGATATGGGAGATCGATCAACTCCTGAAGTTGCGTGATCGAGTGGAGAAACACGGGATCACGCTGGATCTGATTCCCCTCCCTTTCCTGGAATCGACACACATCGATAAATCCAGCCGCCCGGCCATCATGCTGGGCCGCAGCCCGGAGCGTGATCGCGATATCGAGGACGTACAGTCGATCATCCGGACCTGCGCCCGGGCCGGCATTCCGGGCATCAAATACAACCTCAACCTATTGGGCGTGCCGCGCACCAAAACCACCGTGGGAAGGGGCGGGGCAAACCTCAGTACCTGGAGGCTCTCCGAGGCCGGGGAGCGTGCCGGGCGGCTGACCGGAGCCGGGAGAGTTTCCGCAGACCAATATTGGGAGCGAATCACTTATTTCCTGGATCGAGTGATCCCAGTCGCTTCCGAATACAAAATCCGAATGGCATGCCACCCGCACGATCCCAGCGTCCCTCCGGGCTTTGAGGGGGTCGATTGCGTCCTCGGCACAGTGGACGGGCTCAAAAAGTTCATATCCATCCAGGAAAGTCCTTATCACGGCCTGAATTTCTGCCAGGGCACTGTTTGCGAAATGCTGGAGCATCCCGGGCGCGAGATCTTCGACGTGATCCGGTATTTCGGCGAGCGGAAGAAAATATTCAACGTCCATTTCCGGAACATCCGCGGCGGGCGCAACAATTTCCAGGAGACTTATCCGGATGAGGGAGATGTGGATATGCTCTCAGCGCTGCGAGCTTACCGCGAGGTGGGGTACGAGGGTATGGTCATGCCGGATCACGTCCCTCGACACGAATCGGACAAAGATAACCTGCAGGCCTTTGCCTTTTGCTACGGCTACATTCGGAGCTTAATCCAGAGCACAGACAGAGTGGGCTAGGGACCACTCACCAGGAAATCCATCCCTGCGCTCCACGGTCCATAGCCGTTGGGATTCCATGCCTGAATCCACCACTTCGCTGCCCCGGTGGCTATGGGGACATTCGGAATTACTGAACAAGTCCCGTTGCCCGAAGGACAGCTCACCTCTGCGGCAGTAAACCAGACAGCGACTCTGGGTGCAGCGCCGCTGTCGTTAATCCAGAGGTAATACCAGGTGGCGGTCGGGACGGCATTCCAGGTGTAAGCCGGTTGGGTGGAATGGATTGTCCCGGAGGGTGAAATCAATGTGGCGACTCCGGGCAAATCTCCCGCTCCGACTGAGAAAATCTTCCCCTGGCTCCACGGCCCGTAGCCATACTCGTTCCATGTTTGAATCCACCATTGCGCCGATCCGGCTGCCAGCGGGGCTGCGGGGGTCACCGAACAGGTCCCTGTCCCGGCAGCGCAACCTGCTTGCACCGATGTGTACCAGACAGCATGTTTTGGCGCCGAGGCGCTGTCGTTGACCCAGAGGTAATACCAGGTGGCGTTTGATACAGCATTCCAAACATAAGTCGGCGTCTGGGTCGACACAGAACCAGCGGGAGACAGGAGTGTCGCACTCCCCGGAACTCCTGATCCGCAATTGGTACAGGAAACATAAGTGTAGTCATTAAACAGCCAATCCGCACCAATTTTGGACCATAGCCGGGCAAAAATCCTGCTCCCATCGGTGGGAAGCCCTGTAACTGTTTTCGATAATGCATGCTCCGAGTCGGTGCTGTTGAATATGTCCCAGACTCCTATCGTCCTCCCTACGTTGAGCCAGTATTCAGAGACTCCTATTCCTGCATTCCACCCGAATGTCACGGTCGCCGCAGTCAAGGTGGATCCCGGTGTCGGAGCTGTCATCTCAGCTGGGATTGCAGTGCAGTTGCTCGTAGTGAACTGCCGATCCGCGCCAGGCGTTGTGCCGTCGGCGTTGCGGGCGACGGCCTGAAAATGATAGGTCTGCCCGCAAACCAGGTTCGATAGCTGCTGGGAGAAAAGCTGCCCGCTGGTCTGGGCGCCTATCACCATTTCATTTGTCTTACTACCATAGCTGGTGGTTTTCCCGTAATTGAAATAAGCTGACGTGGATTGACCTCGGGGATTGACTGTGGCATGGAGCAAGGCCAATGTCTGGGTAATGCCGTCGGCTGATTCCGTGGTAACAGCCGGCGGGTTTCGAAGAGTCAGATAATATATTTCTGTATCAGACTCATAGAGATTCCCTACCCAATCGAAAAAGGCAAAGTGAGGAGTGGCATCCGGGCCCAGGGCAAAAAAGCGTACGCCCTTGAACCAATAATTGCTCATGGAATAACACGAGGAATTGAACACGAAGGCGCCGCTCGCATTGGTACCATAAAACAAAATTCCATCCTGCCCGGGCAGAGTCTTGTAGGCGAGGTGAATAACATCGGATCGGTCAATGGCTAGATTGTGGAAATGCACGGGGTAATTCAGGCCGTCAGGGTCCCCGATGGGAACCGGGGTTCCGAACCTTCCGGAAACATTGTTCACATAGTGCAATTCCGGTTTCAAGGCCGCCAACCAGGGAGCATCATAGACAATGTGGGCATTTCCGTGGCTATCCACTGCGATTTTGCTGCCCACAGGATCCTTGTGCTCGGGTAACGAGACGGCAACTGGGATGGAGAACGCGCCGGAAATGTCATTCATATAATAAGTCCGTCTGGATACCAGGATATCCCGCGTTCCATCGAAAACGATATGAAGGTGATCACCCTTGTCGAGAAAGGTGTTAAAGTCCGTGACAAAGCCATCATAAACAGCGGTAGGCTGACTCCAGCTCCCGCTCACGTTGTTCATTACGATAATTCGAGAACCTCTGTCGATAAACGTTATGTGAATGCGATTCCGGCTGTCGCAATGGATGCGGGGATCGAACGGGGTGACCGGCTGAGCATGAAAGGGGCCGAGCCAAACGCTGCGGAGCGCAGAAACTGCCGCCGGTGTTGGAGACGTAAAAGAGATCATCGGCGGAAGTAATAGACGACTGATTCGGACTCCTGCGGAAAACGATGTGTGCGCAACCGTTGGAGTCTACGGCGATATCGGGGTCCCTGGAATACCAGTTTTCAGCCACCGGGATCCTGACCGGGGCTGAAAACGGCCCTGAAATATTGGTCGAATAAAATATATCGCTGGCCACGCCGTCGGGAGCACCGGCTTTGGCATAAAAACCGTTCCATGCGATATGGACATGATTGTCTTTGTCCACCGCAATCGAAGGTAAGGTATCAATCTGATCCGGCATTCGGGAAACATTGACCGGAAGAGAGAATTCTTGGGGGAAAAGGGCGCCGCTAAATCCCAGGATAAAGCTGAAAAGAAGCCAATATGCGGCCTTGTTCAACAATAACAAATGGCATTTTTTCATGGCTTCCTCCTTGGAGATAAGAAGAAACACCACTTCCAAGACTAACGAATGAAGAGTTGGTTTTGAAATCGCGAGCGATTACTGATTGGGAAAGGGATCTTGATGCAAGCTGCTTGATCCAGCCACATTGGATGGCCATGATAGCCAACATAGCATAGAGATCTGGCGCAAAGATAGGGGGACGCATGTGGGTCAATCAGCTGGAGGCGCACACAAGCGTATGCGCGCCCTGCGCCATGAGAATTTCAGGTCGGTTTCGAAAGTTTCGCTGATCCATCGCACCCGGGCTCAAACGCCCGGGTGCGCACAAATCCTCGGGAGGAGATGATCAGAATATGAATTTCACGCTAACCTGGATGCGCCGAGCGTAATTTACCTGGTTCGCGCCAACCGGAAACGCCAATAGGACTTCGGCACCATATTCAGAGGGACAACCGGGGAGAAGCCCGGTTGTCCCTCTGAATTCCTAGATCCTGGGGGCTCTTCTCATGAGGAAGGGCCGAAAGGGTCACATCAGAAGAGGAGCTTGATATCCATCTGGATGCGACGGGAATAATTGAAAGCAGCGCCGGTAATCTTTCCGAAGTTGCTGCTGGTAGGACCCAAATCAGGCTGTGAGAAATTGGGATGGTTAAAGGCGTTCAAAAACTCACAACGATATTGGATCTTAATTCCTTCCTTGATCGTGGTGTTCTTGAGGATGGAGAAGTCCACGTTATTTACGAGGTCCGTGCGCAGGTAGCTGAAACGCAAGGGGAAGGTCCGCACATTCGAGGCGAGCTGTCCGCCGGCGTCGTTTGAGGTACGTTTCTCAAATCCGACATTGGATTCGGGCAAAGTGGGCCACACCAGAGTGCCGTCGGCCTTCTTAGGATTGTAGATGACATTGTTAAACCACTTGTCAGGCGTCGCATTCTTGCCGAGGTTGATATCCTTCCAATTCCCGTAATAGATGATGTTCCCCCAGGCACTCATCGGGCGGGCGCTTTGAGTCTGGTAGTTGGCGTTGATCTGCCATCCGCCGATAATCCGGTCCAATACGCCGTTCGAGGAACTGAAGCGGCGGCCCCTTCCGAAGGGCAGTTCCAGGATGCCCGTCATAGACAAGCGATGGGGAGTGTCCATATCCGAAATGGTTTCGGTCGGCATTGGATCGCCGGCGTTCAGATATTCCGTGGCCTGCATGAACTTCGACCAGGTATAGCTCGCCAGAAGGGTGTAGCCCTTGGAAAAACGCTTTTGGAAAGAAGCCTGCAACGAATGGTACCAGGAATAGCCCTGATAGGTGGTAGTGTTCACCGTATCGAATTCAGGGTATGGACGCATCAGTCTTTCGCGCGTGATGGTCTTGCTCCCGCCGATCGTGGTTGTGGCCGGCATCAGACCATAAAACGGATTGGCGACGGAGCCGGTGAGATAGGTGATCTTGTTGACGTCCCGTGTCGGACTCGTGCTCAGATACACATTGGGAGTTGCATTGAGGTTGCGGTTGATTTCGATGTGAGTTCCGCGACTTCCGACATAGCCGACATCCATAAACCAGCCGCCAAACAATTCGCGCTGGATGTTCAGAGACCAGCGCTGGTTATAAACCTGCTTGGGCTGTTCGTAAAAGTAAGTGACGGCCTGCCCTACGAAAGTTTGCGGCCCCTGGGTATTTCCATAGGGCGCGACCGGGCCGGTCTTGTAAGGATCGGAGAGAGTTTCATACCAGGTAAGTCCATTGTCTAAGGTGGGAATCAGGTTGGTATTGACATTATACCCGGACTGAATAACGTCACCTCTCCTTTGCCCCAGGAAACCGTAATTAATACCGTAACCCGCGCGCAAAACTGTTTTATCGGTCAGCTTGAAAGCCATGCCGATTTGGGGCAGGAAATTCTTCTTGGGAGTCTCATACAAACCGCGCGGATTTGGGCTCACACCGGCAAAATTAAGGCCACCGCGCACTTTGAAGTCGGCCGGCGCGATCGGCAGCGCGTTGGCAGTTCCCGCGGAGGCATTGTAAACGACAGCATAATTAGCCACGGCGGCAGATTCGATGGGCTGCGTGTAGCCTAAATCAAAGCCGCGAACGCTCCGGTTGTACCGTTCCGTCAAGGCCCCTTCATACTCCCATCGCAACCCGATGTTCAGGGTCAGCCGGTTGTTCACGCGCCAATCGTCCTGGACGTAAACGCCCCACGACGTCGATTGTTCGGCATAACTGTCTTGTCGATTCATATAACTGGACGAATCCGGCAACCCCAAAAGGAAGGCTGCCATGGACTGGCCCAAACCATTGGGCGCACCCGAGGCGGTACTGCTGGCTTTCGTCCAATTGGTGCTGAAGTCGAAACGGGCGGTCTGGTCATTGATCCAATCCGTCTGATTTTCCCGGTAAGCGCGGAACTCCACACCACTCCTTATCGAATGGGTTCCTTTTATCTTGGTGAGATTGCCCGTAAAAGCGTGCGTATCGATCGGCCGGATGAAGTTGTCATGCCGGGTGCCGATATAAGCCGCGCTGGCGAAATTAATGCCCGGGAAACGGCGGATGGACTCTGGAGTATAGCTGTTCATGCGTGAAGGGAATCCCAGACTGGTTAGATCCATGCCGTACGACTCGGGATTTCCATCGGAGGTCCGGATAAATCGGTTGTAGCCATATTTAGCATTAAGTACCGTCGAGGCATTCAATGTGTTGACATAGTCGATGCTGCCCGCTCTCGAAAGGAATTGGAACCACTCACCCGTGGCGGCGCTGTGCAAATAGTTATTGTAATCGCTGATACGTTTGTAGAACCGGCCTGTACCCGACAGCCGCTGTCTGTTGCCAATGTTATGGTCGACTTTAAACGTATGGGTGTAGTAACTAATCGTTTCCGGTATGTTGGGCTCAACCTGATTGCCCAGACCCAGTGCATCGCCCGAGGTATACGGCTTTGCAGGGTAATAGTTGTCGAGAATCTTTTTGGCAATCGGATTTATCAGACTCGGAGGGATAATGTTGCCCGGGAAGGGGTCGTTGACATACACGCCATTGACCAATTTGCGTGTGAAGGGATTGTAGATCTGATAAGAGGATCCGCCCGCCGAAAGCAGCTTGGAGAAATCCCCGCCCTTTTCGGCTTGAGTGGGAACCGTACAGAGGGAACCGCAATTGTTGCGCGGACGGGCTTCATGAATGGCCTCATAAGCCCAGAAGAAAAATGTCTTGCCTTTTCCATTGTACAGTTTCGGGATGTAAACCGGTCCGCCGAACGAACCGCCCCAGCGGTTATAGGTCCAGTCCGCGCGTGGCGATGATGATTTATTGGACAGCCATTCGTTGGACGCCATGCTGGCCGGCTGGTTGGCCCAAAAACCAGTACCATGAAACGCGTTGCTCCCGGATTTCAGCACGATGTTAGTGACGCCACCTTCGGTTTGTCCATAACTGGCATCGAAACCGGTGGTTTGAACTTTGAACTCCTGGATGGCATCGGTTGGGGGAACGTAAGACGCGATCACCTCATTCGCATTGGCAGTAGCTGTGCTGGGCGTCCCATCGATCATGACGTCCATACGGTTGGCGCGCGATCCATTGATCGCATAACCTACAATGTGCGTCGGCTCAAAGGGACGATTCAAGGTTCCGGCCGTATGACTCCAGGAGGCACCGGCAGTGACGCCTATCAACAAGAACGGATTCCCGTGCGGGAGGGGAAGGTCGGAAACGCGGCGCCCATCGACAACCTGGCCCAGCGTGGCTGAACTGTTATTCAATAGCGGTGTCTCGGCCGAAACCGTGACGGTCTGTTCCTGCGCACCGACCTCCAATTCGATGTCCAACAGCAACTTGTCGTTGACCCGCAGTTGCACACCGTCCCTTATGTACTTTTTGAAGCCAGAGAATTCCACGGTGATTTGGTATACGCCCGGGTTCAAAAAAGGAGCTGAATAAGCCCCGACATCATTGGTTTGAACCGTAGTGGTAATTCCTTGATCCACATTGGTAACTCTTACCGTCGCCGCAGGGATTACTGCCTTGGCGGCATCCAATACCCGCCCCATTATGGTTCCGCGGGCTTCTTGCGCAAAAAGACCCTGCTGCCACGTTGCCGCAAGCACCGCGCATGCCAGCAGGATGAGAAGGGTCCTGCATATTCTGAATCGCATTATTTCTCCTCCATATCGAATGAAAACGGTGTTACTCCGAATCTCCGATGCCCTCTGAAACCGTCTTTTAGCCACTCCAGCTTCAAAATCCGGTTTGAGGAGTCTACCGTTGCATCGGGCTGATTCCCCGCCTAAGTCGTGTCACCGGGCCCTTCACCCAGAAACATGGCTCCTTTCGACTTGTTTGTGACAAGCTTGGCTCGCGGACAGGGAGCGGTCTGAGAGCCGGGAATAAAAGCGCAAGCCACTGCACAAGCATTCAAGCGACCGTCGCCACAGGGGTACGCCGCATTCTGAGATCCTATGGAGATTACTGCAAAAACCGAAGTGAATTTTACATTTCTGATAATGTTTCGTTCTGCAAAACGCCACCACTCGCCTGGCATACCACTAAACTATTGATAAATAATGCGTTTGACTGAATACATCCCAAGACCGATCTTGTGAAGAATTATGGATTGCGGAAACTCAATTTTGGAATGCGAAACTCCTCCGACCACAAAGTGAGAATATGGGTCCCTTCTTTTCGACCCCTCACACCGGTCAGGGCGGGCCGAAGGCGGTACTCATCGAGCAGATTTGAAATTTCAAGAATGGCGGAGGACAGGAGCCAAGAGGGAAGAGGATGCGGTCAAGCCGAGCAGGCTGTTGTGTGGATATAGGCAGTCCACGTTTTCGGACGTGAGGAGCTGGTGTTTGATAAAAACCGCCACACATTGGTGCACGCGGCCGGCCTCCTCGGAGGCCCGCCATCAGGCGTTAGCCGCTGACTGCCCGGCGCTGCATCTCTGACGAACAAAGGAAATTGTCAGGGATGTATGGGCGGTCTACCGGTGTTCCAGCAGCAAACGGTCATTGGGATAGAAATGATCCACATTTTCCGGGGTGAGCAATTGATGCTTGACAAATAGGGCAGGAGGAACCGCTTTCTGAGCCAGGATGCTGAGCGCCAATTCGATGACGGCTTCCCCGTACTTTTCGGGGAAGTAGGCCACGGTTCCGATCAATCGGGTGTCAGGATTGCGAAGCTCGATGCGCACATCGGGCTCCCCGTTCTGCCCGACGATGACACAGTCACGGGTTCGGCCGGCCTCCTCGAAGGCGCGCAGGGCGCCCAGGGCGCTAGAGTCCGTGGCTGCCCCCACAAGGACGCGTTTGGCTCTCGATTCACGCAGATACCGACGAACGCCCTCCAATGAAGTCTGGAACTGCCCGTCCCCATCGATGGCGTGAGGTGATAGGCCGGAGAGGGCGCGGATGGTCTCGTGAATGCCTGTAAGCATGCCTCGGATCCGAGCCTGGGGCACCGACCCGGCCCGCGCCAGCTCGATCATCAGGATTTCGTCCGCCATGCTTTCCCAGTGTTTCCGCGCCCACCTGCCGAGGTGATGCCCGGCGATCAAGCCCGCCTCGTAATTATTGGCGCCGAAATAGGTCGCTCCGGGATGGGGAATGTCGATCGCGATGAAAGGGATGCCCGCCTCCAGGTATTTTGCGGCGATCGCCGGAGCGACCAACTCATCGGCCTGGAACTCGATGACCAGGTCGACTTGCGCTTTCACCAGATTGTCGGCGTTTCTGAGAGCGACCTTGGGATTATACCTGTTGTCCAGGACAATCAACTCGATTCCGAGAACCTCGGCAGCATGCACGAGCCCGGCCCGCACTTCCCGGTGGAATGAAGCATCCGCCTGGCCCTGATCCGCATAGCCGATGCGGTGCTTCCGCGGCCTGTGCAGTTCAATCAACAGCCGGTAGCTGTTTTCGTCGACTTTCTCGATAAAACCGCACTGGTGGAGCGTGTGCAGCAGACGGAAGCACATGCCCTTCGTGAATCCGGTCCGGGTAACGACATCCCGGAGTCTTAAGCTCTCGCCCTGCTTTTGGAAACTCGCCAACACTTTCGAAGCGTGTACCAGCGATTTCACGATATAGCGGTCCTGCCCCAAGGATTTCATCTCTTTTCCTTGCCCTCGAGCCGGTTTGCCGGCAGCAGCTGATTCTATAGAAAAATGCAGGATCAGCGCTCGAGCATAGCCTCAGGCGAATCCGCAGCAATAAGGTCGCCCGGCTCACTTTGACGAACTATTTGCGGTCGGCCTCGGTCACTGCTTCTACCTGATACCCTAACTTGATCATCGTCTGTTTCACGCGGGGGTAAATTCGTATCGCATTCCGATAATAGATCTTTTCCAGAACTTCCCTCGGGAGAGATAATCCCTTCATTTCCGTGCGTCCAAAAAATTCTCCCTTGACCATGTTATCCGTCTCCAGCAACTGGAAGCATTTGTGGTATCGGTCTGCGAAATCGCCGGCATTTTCCTCTTTCACCTCTCCTATGTCGGTTCCGAACAGGATCCTGTCGGAATATTTGATGATAAAAGTGCGCAGCTTGTCGTGGGTCATTCGATGAAACTGCTGAAACCGCGCCGCCAGGTCGACGTTGAGGTTGGGGTAGGTTTCGAGCATGTAACCCAAGTAATCCAGCTGCTCGTCGGAATTGAAAAAATCCAGCATATGAGCGTTGACGACCACCAGGCGCGGGTGCCTGTCCAGAACTGATTTCCATGCGTTTTGAGCCTGCCAGAATTTTACGGGATCCATGACCCAACGGGTGGGATAGGGCTGCGAAATATGAATAGAGGCCCCAGGCATCCCGATCTGCTCCATTTTGGACAACGTGGGATCATTTGCAGGGTGATTGATGGCGGGAGTAACGCCTACCCAAATTTTATACCCTACGACTCCGCGGTCCATCCATTCGCCCACTTCCTCCGGAGAGAACTTCAAGCCTTTGGAGATGTCGTGATTGGTCAAACAGGTCAAGAACCGCCCCTGGTATTTTTCTTCCACCTCCTTGAGATAAGGCAACCCCTCTCCGCGGGGCCCAAGCGGGGATCGCACGTTGATCCAGAGGGCCAACTCCTCCCGGTATTTTTCCTGCAATGCTTTTTTGATGGCAATATAGGCCGGCATTTTTTCCAAAGAACCGACATGGGCATGGACATCGACCCTGGGAATGGAGGAGAAACCGGAGGGAGCCTGGGCAGTCGCTGGAATCAACAAGCCTCCCGCCAGGATGAACAAGAGCGTGATAGTGGCAGTCAGAGAAAAGCGCATGGCTATAATCCTTTCTGGCTTGTATCGTCTGACACAGGGATTCGCAGCGCAAGCGATATTCTTACCGGATTTCATCCAACACCTCTTTTGTAGACCACAAGTTATGGGCAGGAGCGAGGAGTTTTTCAGACAGAATTGACCGGTCCTTGAAAATGCGATAGGGTTTTTCGCGAGTCCTCTGCCAAGGCCCGCGGTTGAGAGAAAATAAAGCACGGACTCCAAGGCAGCCGGATTCGATACTGGTGCCAATTCAGGCCGGAACCGCAACGGCCTCAAAAGCCTTAGAGGGAGCACGCTTTGAATCGGAAAATAATGGCTCTGCTGGGATTCGCTCTCGTGGCAGCCGCTGCGTCGGCGGCACAGGATGCCGGAAAAGTCGAAACGCCCAAGCCGTATGTCCAGAAGCAGGATTTGGTCTATGCCGAAATACACGGCACAGGGCTGCTCATGGACTTGTTTACGCCAACGGGCAAGCGCAACGGACTGGGGATGGTGGATGTTGCCAGCGGCGCATGGAGTTCAGACCGGGGCAAGATCCGCGATCACGAGCGGGCGCAGATGTACAACATCTACTGCGGAAAGGGATATACAGTCTTCGCCATCCGCCCGGGGTCCCGTTCCAAATACACCGGCCTTGAGATGGTGGCTAACGTGAGAACCGCCATTCGCTATGTGAAGACGCACGCCTCCGAATTCGGCATTAATCCTGACCGGCTCGGGTTGACCGGCGCCTCAGCAGGCGCGCATTTGGCGTCGCTGGCTGCTCTCACGCCCGAGGCCGCGGATTCGAATGCCAAGGATCCCCTGCGCAAAGTCGACACAACCGTAAAAGCCGTGGGCGTGTTCTTCCCGCCCACAAATTTTCTGGATTGGAACGGCGCTCCGGTGCCAACCGCCCAGTTCCAGGAATTATTTTTCGGTGACCGTACCCCCCGCACGCCCGAAGAGATCGCCGCTCGTGCGCGTGAACTATCGCCCGCCCTGCACGCCAAGGCACCCATGCCTCCGTTTCTGGTGATCCATGGCGACGCCGACAAGATGGTGCCGTTGCAGCAATCCAAGATGCTCGTCGATGCGATCCATGCCGCCGGCGGCACCGCCGAACTCATCATCAAACCCGGCGGCGGCCATCCATGGCTCACCATCCCGGAAGAAGTCAAAATCATGTCCGATTGGTTCGATAAAAAGCTAAACGAGCCCCAATAGCTTCCGAGCGCACCCCGGCAATGCCAGAACCTGGCTCCGGCAGCATCCAGGGAAACGAAGGAGGGCCCAATACATGCCTGCAGATGCAGCGCCCGAATTGATCCGACCAATGACCGTGAACGACATTCCCGCCGGGATGCGGCTGCGAGAACAGGCGGGATGGAACCAGACCGAACAGGACTGGCGGAGGTTTCTCACCCTCTCGCCTGACGGCTGTTTTGTAGCCAGCGAAGGTGATCGAGTGCTTGGCACCGTAACAACGTTGTCTTATGAAAAGCGCTTGGGGTGGATCGGCATGCTCCTTGTGGATCCGGCATCTCGTGGCCGGGGGATTGGCACCCGACTCCTGCGCCGGGCCATGGATTCGCTTGCGGAACACCGTATCGAGACGCTCAAACTCGATGCAACTCCCATGGGTCACCCCCTCTACTTACAACTCGGCTTCCGCGACGAGTACCGTATCGAACGGTGGGAAGGTGCTCCTGTCGGCGGACGCGGCCGAAAAACATTCCCGGTTGGTGATGCCGAACTCGCCGAAATCTGCCAGTGGGACAGCGAGGTGTTCGGCGTGAATAGAAGCGGGCTCTTGACCAGTCTCTGGCGGGAAGGTGCCAACTACGCGGCGCTGGCACGCTCGGGATCGAGAATGGCCGGCTTTATCATGGGACGCGCGGGCTCACGGGCGCATTATATCGGCCCGTGGGAGGCAATCCCTGGGAGTGGTGCGGCGGAACAGCTCTTTACGGAAGTGATTGGACGGCTGGACAGGAGACCGATATTTGTTGATATAAGCGCAGGAAACTCGGAGGCCGCGGGAATAGTCCAACGCGCCGGATATCAGTTCCAAAGGGAATTGACCCGGATGTTTCACGGGCCAAACCGATACCCAGGAAAAGTTCCGTGGATCTGCAGCATTGCCGGCCCCGAATTGGGATGATCCCTCAAGGAGTCCTGGCAGCACCCACTGGCCAGGTCCATCGTCTCACGGCCTCTTGAAGATCCGTTTTCCACCCAGATAGGTTTCCAGCACCTCAATCGAGCGAATCTCGTCAAGGCCGCAGGTCAATATGTCCTTGTTCAATAGGATGAAGTCAGCCAGCTTTCCCTTTTCGAGAGAGCCTTTTTCCTTCTCCTCGAACGTCAGAAAGGCGTTGTTGATGGTGTAAAATCGTATGGCCTCTTCCCGGCTGATCTTCTGCTCCGGGTGCAGAGACCCATCCATCCAGCGTGGTTGTCGCGCAACGATAGCCCATATCCCGAGAAACGGATTGTAAGGGTTGATCGATTGCATGCTGCCTATTTTCTGCATGTGGTCCGATCCACCCCCCACCTTGACACCTCGATCGAAGATGGTGCGATAGGGCTGGAAGTATGCCAGCCGGTCGGCGCCGAATTGTTTCAGGAGAGTCGCGCCATCCAGGAACAACCATGCCGGCTGCATGTTCGCCACCACCCCCAGCCTCGACATTTTTTCGATCGCCTCCATGTTCATGAAGTTGGAGTGGGAGATGTTGGGCCGCTTGTCGCGCACCGGGAAGTCTGAGTTCACCCTTTCAGCAGCCTCGATAAAGGAGTGGACTGCACCGTCTCCTACGGTATGGGCGGCAAATTGGAGGTCATGGGAAAGCGCAGCCTTCATGATGCGATAAAGCTTGTCGGGCTCGATAAACAGCATCCCGCGGTATTGGGGGTCGTCTATGGCATAAACCTTGCTGACGCCCCACGGCTGGAGCATGTAGGCACTCCCGGTGAGCATCCCGCCGTCCAGGAACGATTTCGCACCCCGTAGCCAAAGCATGTTGTTATAGGCATGAAGCGGGTTCCTGGCCGCAGACTCAATCCGGGCCTCTATCTTGTCAATCGGCATCTGCGCATCGATGGCAAGAGCCATAAATGTGCGGCACGTCAACTCACCACGCTCCTTCATCAATTTAAAAAGCTCCACCGAATTGTCGGAGGTATTGGCCTCTACAATGCTTGTGATCCCCACTGAATTGTAGTCGGCAAGCAAACGCTTCAGGCGCTCCCGGCGATCGGATTCAGCAGCTGCCTTCTCACTGGGCTTATAGCGGATAAAGCGCGCGCAGTTGCGCAGGATTCCGGTCGGTTCCCCCGTCTTCGGGTCATGCTCGACGCGGCCGGCCTGGCCGTCGGTAATCTTAAAATTCCGATCAATGCCGCAGAGTTTCAGCGCGAGAGAATTCAAAGAGGCGTCCGGTCCGGTTCGGAACGCCACCGGGTGCTTCGGGGCGACGCGGTCCATCTCCTCGCGTGTAGGGTATCGTTGCTCCCGAAGCCGTGTGATAAACACCTGGGAGATGCTGATCCATTGGCCCTCAGGAAGCACCTCCGCCCGCGATTGGATGTGAGCAAGCACATCCGCGATGGATTCCATATAAGGGACGGGGTGGTCGAATTCGTACATCGCCGCCGCTTCAGCATGCACATGGGAGTCCGTCAAGCCCGGTAGAACGGTTTTGCCGTTCAAATCTATCCGCCGGGTTTGGGGGCCGCCCCATCTGGCTGCCTCGTCATCCGTTCCGACCGCGAGGACACGATCTCCTTGGACTGCAAGGGCAGATACAATGCGAAAGGATGAATCGACCGTAATAATCTTTCCGTTGAATAGGATGAGATCCGCCTCGGGGCGTTGCGCAAAACCGGCGCCACCCATAAAAAGTGACAAGGATCAAGCCGATCAGGATGCGTTTCGTCAATCCAGGGATCATAGGAACCTCTCTGACTTCTGCCGTGATCCTAGGCCTGTATTTCCAACCTGTCAATCGAATGGATCCCTTTCAGACCACTTCCATATTACCCCCTACCATGAAGGGATCGCAGCAGTCTGAGCTCGAATGCAGTTGTTTGCGCATTCCTCGGCGCCAAAGAGCGCAATCCCGGAATATGTCCTCAGAGTCCCAGCACGGAAAGGAGCCTGGCAAAAGGGGAACCGCACACCAAGACACCGAAGGATTACGTTTATTTTTTTTCGCGGTCTTTTCGGTTCAATCCGTCGAGCGTGCAAAGTTTCCGGAGAGTCCCTGCCACGCCTGCGTGGTTTATTGAGAACAGAAACTTGGACTTGCATACGGCCGGAATCATCCCATCTTCGCGGTTCAATCCGTGGAGCGTGCCAAGTTTCCGGAGAGTGCACCTGAAAACTCACCCTTTCGCCGGAGCCCGGGAAATACCTGAACTCCAGCAATGACAGGCGCCGCCCGGGCGCGAGATCACAGCGCCCGATGCGCCGTCCGAGAACCGCATTAAGGCATTATTTCGGCCGGAGAAGGAGACTATAATCACAGGAGCGCCCTCGAGGCGGGAGTGTGCAGTCGTGAACATTCGCCGGGCCTCCGTCATCGCATTGATTTCCTCCCTGGCAGCCGTCGGCCTGACCCTTGCCGTCTGGCCCCCGAGCCGGACCGCCCCGTCCGATGCCCGCGCGGGCGCGGGATCCGTACGGGTTCATAAAGAAAGGTTTGTCCAATCCCTCCTCGTCTCAGGTGAACTCGCCGGAGTGCGGAACATGAACATCTCCGCACCGCCGCTCCGCGGCCAGGGACCCTTTGCCATCAAAGCCCTGGCCCCCGAAGGATCGACTGTGAAACCCGGCGACCTCCTGGTGCAGATCGACAATTCCATTCTGGTTAACAATCTGACCACCGAAGAGCTTAACCTTGAAAAAGCGGAAAACGATCTGGCCCGGAAAGAGGCGGAATTGGACGTCCAGACCAAGGACCTCGAGATTCAGCTGAGTCAGAATAAGCTCCAGCTTGAAAAAAGCAAGATGAAGGCCGAAGTCGCGCGGGAATTGATTTCGTTGCGCGACTGGCAGGACAACCAGTTCGCTTTTGAAAAAGCGAAAAAGGAGTACGAAAAAACCCGCAGCAGCCTCGACACGGCTCGAAAAGCCCAGGCTGAAGAACTGGCGCTGCTAAAGCTCAGGCGCGATCAGACCGCGCTGAAAGTCAGCCAGATCAAGTCCGACATACAGCCCTCGAAATTCACGCCGATCGGCCAGGCACGGTGCTCTACGACATCTTTCCGCCATCGCAATGGACCGGTGACGCGCCCCGCAAGGTCCAGGTGGGAGACCAGGTTTTCTGGGGCTGGAATCTGCTGATCCTCCCGGACCTGAGTGAGATGGAGGCGCGCATCTCCGTGAGTGAGGTTGACGGCGGCATGGTGCTTCCCGGGCAGACCGTGAGGATGGTGGCTGATTCGTTTCCGGATCGCGAGTTCACCGGCAAAGTGCAGCATGTGCCGGAATTGGCGGAGAGGATCGCCCGGAAATCCAAGGTGAGGGCATTCCTGGCCACGGTGCAACTGGACCGGACTGATTCCAGGATGATGCGGCCCGGCATGTCGGTGCGGGCCGAAATCATCCTGGATGAGCGCGAGGGGCTGGTGCTCCCGCGTAAGGCGGTAAAGGAGGAAAACGGAAAATATTACGTGCTACTGGCCGGCGGCCTGAAACGGACTGTCACCGTGCGTGCTCGTAATGCCGTTGCCTGTCTCGTGGACGGTATCGCCGAAGGGACGGAGGTGCAGTTGTGAGCCCGCTTCGGGGACATGCACGAATCTTGTCGTTGCTGCTTTTTGGCCTGCTGGCCACCGCGGTTCTGGCGATTGCCCTCCGGGAAGAGAACAAAAACAGTGCAGGCACAAGCCGCGTAACAGCGCAGGCTATGGTCCGGCGCGGCGACCTGAAACTCGAAGTCACCGCCAACGGATCGCTGGTCGCTCAGCGCGCCGAAGACATCAGCCCGCCGGCCGTCGAAGGGATGTGGGATTTCAAAATCGCGCGCCTGGTTCAGGAAGGAATCCACGTCAATCCGGGTGACATGCTGATCGAATTTGACGGGCAGGAAGTGGAACGTCGTCTCAGCGAGCGGAAGGCCGAGATGGAAAAGACCCGGGAGGAGATGAACAAACGCAAGCTCGAATACGACGTCCTGCTCCGCGACCTTCGAATACGTGTCGAAGAAACGAAAGTAAACCTGGAAAAGGCACGACACAAGGCGGAAGTGGAAGCGAGCCTGGTATCCCTGCAGGATTACAGGAAGGCACAAATAGAGCTGGAGCAGGCCGACATCGAAGCAGCCCGCGTTTCGGAAAAGCTGACTTCCACAATGGGCATGGCCAGGGCGGAGCTCGCAGCTCTCGAAAACACTCTCGAAAAAGCACGCCTGCGCGTCAGCCGGCTCGAAGAGCAGAAAAAAGCCCTTGTCGTCAAAGCCCCGATCGCGGGAGTGGTCATATTCAAGCGAAGCTACAACGGCGAGAAAAAAGCCGTGGGCCAATCGGCCTGGCGCGAGGAAATCATCATGCAGATCCCCGACCTTTCGACTCTGCAGCTTGATGCCATGGTCGAGGAGGCGGACGCCGGCGGCGTGAGCCCGGGCCAGAAGGCAACCGTGCGCATCGATGCCTTCCCCGGAATCCAGCTCAACGGCATGGTCAAATCCGTCGGCACGGTCCTGCACGAAAAGCGCCACGACATTCCTACCAAGGTGGTGGATGCCGTTGTGGATTTTCAGATGCCCGGTCAAAAGCTACTTCCGGGAATGACCGCAACGGCTTCCATCGAGGTGCAGCGCATCCCTAATGTCGTCCAGGTCCCGGTCAAAGCCATTCGCGAAAGATCGGGCCGCGTCTTCGTGCAGGTGGTAAGCCCGTCGGGCGCGGTCGAGCAACGCCCGATCCGAGTGGGGCGGCGCAATGACGAATCGATCGAGGTCCTCGAAGGCCTGAGCGAGGGCGAAAGTGTTGCCTTATAGATCTTATGAGAAAAGACACCGGAACGCGGGTATCGTGAAATGAGAAACTCACCAGGTTTCGTTTCGCAGCCGACAATGCGGTCAGAACCTAAAACTTCCAGGTGCCTATGAAGAAGCAGATTGTGGTTTCATCACTGCTCATTTTGGGAGCCGTCTTCGGGATCTGGACCGCCAGCCACAGGAAGCTGCCGGACTGGATCAGGCTCCTCCCGGCCAGTGACGCGGGACCGATACTCTATACCATCAAAACTACGCCGTTCAGGATCGAAATCCCGGCTTTTGGCGAACTTCAGACCGCTTCATCGACCTCGATTTCCGTTCCCCAGGTGCGAACCGGAGGGCTGAAAGTCTTCTGGATCGTCAAAAACGGCAGCATGGTAAGAAAAGGCGACACTCTTGTCGAATTTGACGCTTCCGACCTGATCCAGCAGGCACGGGAAACAAAGAATAACCTGGAGGCCACGCTGCGCCAGCTCGAGGTAACCGTTTTGCGCGGGAGCGCTGATACCGGAGGAATCTCCATCGACCGGGAGGTCGCGGGAATGGAGCTGGAGAAGGCGAAGACACAAGCCCCGCGCGACCGGACGATCTTCACGAGGAATGAAATCATCGAAGGTGAGCTGAATATCGGACTCTCCAGCACGAAGGTGCAGGAACTGGGTGGCAAAGTGGAGTCGAAGGAAAAAATCAACCAGACGTCACAAAAAATACTGGTGATCGATCAAAAGCAGCACGAAACCAAGCAGGGCATGCTGGAGCAGAGTCTCGGCTCCCTTAAAATCCTCGCGCCCCACAACGGGCTCGTGCTCCATGTGAAGGACGAGTGGGATAAATCCCAAGGAACGAATGTCGGAGATATGCGGTGGCCTGGCGACACCATCCTGACCATTCCTGACATTTCAGATATGAAGGCGAAGGTTTACATCCTCGAATCCGACGCCGGCAACTTGAAGATCGGCCAGATAGGGCACTTGACCGTAGACTCCAACCCGGACGAGCGATTTGCGGCATCGGTAGAGAGAATCGAGACCCTCGCCCGACCCCTGGACAAAGAATCGCCCGTAAAATACTTCGAGGTCCTGCTCAAGATGGAGGCGCACGGCAATGAAGTCCTCCGGCCGGGCAAATTGGTTCGCGCCTCAATAACCGTGGACGAGCTGGAAAACGCACTTACGGTGCCGCGCAGCGCGCTGGTCGAGGAAAATCGGAAGTTCTTTGTCTGGATCGATCATCCGGCGGCTCCCGAAAAACGGGAGGTCGAGATCGGCTCCGGGGACAACGCGCGTGTGGTCTTGCGTTCAGGGGTCCGGGACGGAGAGCGTGTGCTGTTGAATCCGCCCAAAGAGACCGGATCACATTGAAGGAGCTCACCCGTTCCCTATGAACCTCCGCGAAAGCATTCTCCAGTCCCTGGATAATTTGACCAAGCGGAAGCTTCGTGCATTTCTCACCATGCTGGGAATCATTTTCGGCGTCGGCGCGGTAATTTCGATGCTGTCCATCGGTGCAGGAGCCGAAGACCAGGCGCTTCGCGTTATCCGGCAGATGGGCTTGCGCAACATCATCGTTCAGGGAAAAGAGTATCAGGCAGAGGATTTGCGGAGGGTAAGAGAAAAATCGCTAGGCCTTTCCCTCAGGGATCTCGATTCGCTGCTCCAGGTCACGCCTGACGCTGTCCGCGGGGCAGGCAATAAAAAAATCAAAACTTACCAGGTCTATTCCGGCGGCCACAAAGTCGAATCGAGAGTCGTGGCCGTCAGCGCGGAGTATTTTTCGATGGGCACCTACCAGCTATTGGATGGCGTCCTCTTCGACCGCCGCGACGAAGTGACTTACGGGCAGGTTTGCGTGCTGGGAGCCAAAGCGAAACAGGGTCTGTTCGGCTTTGACAACGCCTTGGGCAAGTCCCTGAAAGTCAATAACGTCTGGTTCAGCATCGTGGGTGTCATTGCGGAGCAGGCCATCGGCCAGAACGAGTTCGAGGGTGTCAAGCTGCAGAACACCAACAATGATATCTACGTTCCGCTGGCCACTGCATTGAAAAAGCTCGAGTTGAAACCCCTGGAAAGCGAACTGGACGAAATCATTCTCGAAGTCGCCGATGAAAAGCGGATTCAGTCGACGGCGCTTGTGGTTTCACAGCTGCTCGACAAACTTCACAAGGGCGAGCCTGATTTCAGCCTGGTCATCCCGGAAAAGCTCTTCCAGCAGAACCGGCAGACCCAGAGGATCTTCAACATTGTGATGGGCTGCATTGCCGGCATTTCCCTGCTCGTCGGCGGAATCGGGATCATGAATATCATGCTGGCGAATGTCCTGGAACGTACGCGCGAAATTGGAATCCGGCGCGCCATGGGTGCCCGCCGCAGGGATATCCGGCTGCAGTTCCTGATCGAGGCAGTCACGATCAGCGCGGTCGGAGGGATAATCGGCGTGGGGACCGGCTTCGGGATCGCTCGGCTCGTCGTATACTACGCCGGCTGGTCGACCATCATTACGACCTGGTCGATCGCACTGGCTTTCGGGGTTTCCACCGCAGTCGGGGTTCTGTTCGGCTCCTATCCCGCGATACAGGCATCGCAACTTAGTCCTATCGACGCCCTGCGGTACGAGTAGCGACCGCGACTGAAATTGTGGTTGTCGGCCTGCAATCCGGGACACCGGCAATCCCCCTGTACAAAACGGCTGATCATTCGTATCTCAGAGCCGTCATGGGATCGATGCGCGAGGCACGCACAGCCGGGATGGCTCCGGCCGCTAGCGCAACCATTGTCAATACTATTGCAGCGGCACAAAACACAAAGGGATCGGATCCATTCATTTCGAACAGCTGCGATTCGGCGAGCCGCCCGAGCAGGAACGCGGCCACCAGGCCGATGGCTCCGCCGAAAAGAGTCATCCACCCGACCTGCATGAGCACCATGCGGCGAACACGGCCCGGATCAGCGCCGAGGGCCATCCGGAGTCCGATTTCACGCGTGCGCTGGAGAACGGTATATGAGAGCGTCCCATAAAGCCCTACTGCCGCCAGCAGTGTGGCCAGGCAGGCGAAGGCCGCCGAGAGAACACTGATCATGCGGTCGAGAAAGACATTTTCTCTCACCTGCTGTTGCATGGTGCGCAGGTCCTGCACGGGAAGATTCGGGTCTAATCGTGATACTACTTTCGGAAGGTCCTGCATCAGCAACTCCGGCTTACCCGAGGTCGCCACATAGAAGCTGAGGAACCCAAGGCGCTCATCCTGACGGTAGGGAGTGAAGAATTGGGGAGGGACCGCGTCCTTAACCTCACTGTATTTCGTATCAGGCACCAGGCCGACGATTTCGATGTCAGGCGGTTTACCCCTGTCTCTTCCTATGTGTCTGCTCACCGCCTCCCTGCCAAGATTGAATTTTTTGGCAAAGGCATCGTTGACGATGGCTACCTTGGGCGCGCCCGCCGCATCCGAGCGCCTGAATTCGCGCCCACTGATCAATGGAATGCCAAGCGTGGCAAAGTATCCTGGGCTGATCTCGTTGTAGCGTGAGTTCATATCAGTGTCGGGACCTGCCGCATATCCCTCCACCGAAAGGTCACTTCCCCAACTGGAGCCTCCCAGCAACGGCACGATTGAACCAGCGACGCTCTTTACCCCAGGCTGAGCGGCGAGGTCGTCCTCCAACCGTTCGAAAAGCGCGCGCGAACGATCGGGGGAATAACCGTTGAGCATGGGTGCAATACTGAAGGTGACCACATTCTCGACCCTGAGACCGAGCTGGACCCGGCTCACATTGAACAGGCTTTTCATGAACAGGCCGGCCCCTGTGAGCAATGCCAAGGACAAAGCGATCTGAGCAGTGGCGAGCGACGCGCGGAATCGCGACGCGGTTCGCGCCCCGGAGGGCTGGCCCGCTGCTCCTTTGATTGCTGAAATCAGGTCAGGACGCGTACTGTGCAGCGCGGGGAATAGCCCGAATAAGAAGCCTGTTCCTAGCGTCAGGGCGGCGGAGAAAAGCAGCACATTGAGGTCCAGATCCATCTTTATGGTCGCGGCGGCCTCAGCCGGCATAAGGGAAACGATTAAACCCAGGGTCCAGCGGGCGATCAGGAGGCTTATGCATCCAGCCAATCCCGCAAGCAGGCACGATTCGGCAAGCAACTGGGCGACCAGATGCCTTCGCCCGGCCCCGATTGAAAGCCGCACCGCCATCTCTGACGCCCGAGCAGCACCTCGCGCCAGGAGCAGATTGGCCACGTTCGCGCACGCGATGACCAAAACGAATCCTGTAACACATAAAAGCAGAATGATGGGTTTCCTGGCATTGCCGGAAACATTGCTCTGTCCGCGCGCCCCAGGCTTGAGGAGCAGTGGTTTGGTTCGGAACCGGGACAATGTCTGTTCACTCATCCCTTTCTGCAGCGGCACTTCGACATCATTGATGATCGCCTGATACTGCGTGTTCAACGAGGCATATGCCTGTTCCAGGGAGGTACCGGGCTTCAAGCGGGCAAAAAGGTAGATCCAGTAGGCCCTGCGGTTGTCGAAATTCTTCCACCCGGGCTGCATGTATCCATACATGGTGACCGGGACAAAAACCTGGGGCTCCGTTCCAAGGGTAGTTCCATCGAATCCCGCGGGTGCAACTCCGACAATCGACATGGCCTGACCATTGACTATGAGAGTGCGGTTGAGAATACCGGGATCCGCGGCGAATCTTGTCATCCAGTAAGCATGACTCAGGACGGCGACCCGGCCGTCTCCAACGGTACGATCATCCTCCTCACCAAGCAGGCGTCCCAGAGTGGCGCGTATGCCCAGCACGGGGAAATAACTGCCGGAAACCGCCATTCCGTCACCGTTCTCCGTTTGCCCCTGGTACGCCAGATTTGCATTAAACCGGCGGTGCGCTGCGATTCCACCGAGCGCTGTTTGCACCCTCTGCAGATCCCGGAACATCGGATAGCTGAATACCGAATCGCAGTCACCCGCCTGGTTGCAGCTCTGGCTCCCCGGTTTAGGACCGGGCGCCTCCAGGTTGATAAGCTGTTCGGGTTGGTACACGGGGAGCGCGCGAAGAAGGATCTGGTTGAAAATTGAGAAGATCGCCGCGTTGGCGCCGATACCCAGCGACAACGACACGATAGCGGTAAGGGTTATCAGCGGTGCTTTGAAAAGTGCACGGAAGGCAAACCTCAGGTTTATCGTCATGCAAAATACTACGGAGTATTACTGAAAATTGTTCCTCTACTTCACTGCCCGGCCCGAGATCATGGAGCCCGGCGCATCGGGACTTTGACGGTTCCGATCGCCCCCGTGGTAAGGTCCCGGATGACGATCTTCAACTGCTCGCAGCCATCCCTGACCTGCAGGGGTGCGTTGAGCACGAAGCCGTGGCGCTGCCATTGCTCGCGATCATCGTCGGTCAAGCTGAGGGGGACGGAACGCCCGCCGCTCGTCAGGAGTTTTCCCCCGCCTTCGAACTGAACAAAAAGCACCTCTATGCCGCCCGTCCATTTTCCCTGCACCTGCTTCAATGTCACCGAGGCGGTATCGATGTCGAGGGCAACCGGCCGCAGGCCGCCGGCTGAAGGCGCTAACCCGAGCTCTGCGGCGAAGCCAACGCCCGTCGCCTCGATAGGGGCGGCCGCCGCGGACGCAAGCACTTTGGATCTCTGACTGTCGCTGATTCGTTCATCCGCAAAAGCATAGTAGCCGCGACGGTACCTGAGCTGCACGCCCGGGCGCTTAACCGACACCCGGAGAGGTCGGAGACCGGCTGGCCTTTGCGATCCTGCGCCACCACTGTGACCTGCACGAGTCGTGTCGTGATCTTCAAGTCATGCGCCTGCTGCGCGGCGCAAAGAAAACAGTCAGCAGCTGAGATGAACGCCAGCAGGCATCCCACCTGAACCACGCGGCTTGTGATCAATGATTTTGCTGGGGAGAATGGGTGCTTTGTTCTCTGACAACTGATCCGGCTAATTGCTACTTCTAAGGCAGATTGGAGGCGGACTGCGCGGCAGCGTCCCCATTCCAAAAAACTTCACTGAAAAAAAGATGTTGCACCCGTGTCTCCTTGGCGACTTCAGGTCTCAGATCGTCCTGGACTGCCGGTTAGACCTCCTTCGCCCCCTTTAAGAGGGATGCGATATCCTTGATCCCGACACCGGGACCAAGCGGCACGCTCATCTTGCCTGCAGTCACCCGCACGGCCGGATCAAACCAGCGGCCGTATTCCTCCGTTCCAAGCTTGTATTCCTGGTAAGGGGCCGGATTCGGAATGCAAGAAGCAAAGTGGAGCATATAAATAAAGCCGAACCCCCCGGATATGTGAAGTGCCACCGGCATCCGGGCCACTTGCGCCATTCGCGCTACTCTCATGGATCGGATCATTCCGCCATAATAGTGAAGATCAGGCTGAACAATGTCAGCGCCGCGATTTGCAATCATCCAGCGGAAACGCCAGTGGCTGAACTCCTGCTCACCGCAAGCAACGGGAATTGTGAGGGCATCCGCAACCGTTTTCATGTCATCGAAATGGTCGAACTCACAGGGCTCTTCATAGTGCAGCGCTTTGATTTCCTCCAGCATCCGCCCCACCTTGATCGCCTCAGCAGGACTATAGGAGCTGTTGGCATCGGCAAGAATATCCATCTGGTCTCCGAAGGCCTTTCGCACCAACGGAATAAGTGATTCGGTTCGCCCCGGCATGGCATCCTCGTCGGCGCTCATCCTTCCCCCCAGGCGGAATTTCAGCGCCTTCGCACCCGACTTGGCCAGTAACTGACGCAGGTAATCGACCTCCTGTTCCGGGGTGGTATCCCGCCGGCCGCTGGCAATATAAATCGGAATTTCCTTCCGCAACACGCCCCCCAACAATGCCCCCATGGGTTTATTGGTCGCACGCCCCAACATGTCGAGAATGGCAAACTCGACCCAGGCCTGCGGACACCAGAAGGCAAGACCATACATCTTGTAGTTGCTGTTCCACCGGTAGAGTCCGCTCAAAAGGTTTTCAAGATCGCGCGCATCCTTTCCGACAAAGAACGGAATGACCAGTTGCTGCAGAATGTGATCCAGGTATTCCGCGCGCGGCGGATTGGTGAAGGAAATTCCTTCGGCGCCGTCTTTTGAGCGCACATGAACCAGATAGTCCTTCTCCCTTTTCAGAAGCCTGATGGAATCGATGATAACCGGCGACTTCAGCCCATCCAGCTTCAGAACCGGGGCGGCAGCCGCCCGATCCAGTTCCTGCACATCGGGCGGCACCGTCGAACTTGGTTTGGTTCCCTGCTTTTTACGCGACACCTGAGCGTGGCTCATGGATCCCGCCCCAATCATACCCGCCATGATTTGTCGCCGATTCATTCGCATAGTACTCACCTCAATGGATTCCGACAAATGACCATCAATCCTGTTCACGAACGACGATGTTTCAGCGCAGCCCAGGTCAGCGCGAAGGCGCAGATCGTGTAGATGATCGCGTTAGGCGTTCGTGCGGTCCATGCTGTCCAGGGCCAGGGAAATTTAAAAAAGGCATAATTCAAGCCGAAGTAGAGCCAGGTAACCGCCAAGAGCACCGGACTGAGATAATCCCGCGCACGGCACGCCGGTCGGGCTGAAACTGGCCCGGCAAACCTGAAGGCAACAAGCATCAGCAATCCAAATGGAAGCGCTGTGAAAAGAAGCGAGCCGGATAAGGAATGGGTGGGCGGGAAGCCCATGGCGGCTGAAGTTTTTCCCAGGATCGGCAGCGCAACGACCGGAAGCGCCACCCAGTAGGGCCAGTAACGCCCGCCAATGATACCGACGATGGGTATCAAGCTCCGGGGAATTCCCAGGTCACCTATCGCATCCAGGAACCCGATGGAAGAAAACTCCCACAAGAAAAGGAGCGGCACATGTACAGCCAGCAATCCGAACTCGAATGCCGGTGAAAACACAACTTCTCCTGGTTCTTTCATCACGGCAATCTGCCGCCGGTTCAACCATAAGCCAAGCCCCAGGGAGGCACCCATGACCAGTCCGAAGGTGGTTTCCATGAAATTCCACCAGTTGATGACCCGATCCCATTGAGCCAGCCTCCCAGCTTGGAACAAACCGCGGTTCCACGCATGCCAGGCTTGCAGACATTGGCCGGCTGGAAATCCCAGACCGCCCAGACAGCCCCAAAATGCCATGTTCCGGGCCAGCCGATCCCTTCGGAACCAGCCCGCGTAAATCACGAGGCCGGCAAGGGCGAACAGAAAGCCGCCCCAGTATTCACGGCGCGGTTTCAGTTCGTGGCCGGCCGATGGATACCAGGACCAGTCGGAAGAGAAGTAAAACCGAGGCACAATGCGGTTGGCGGGATCAAACGGCAGATTCAGCAGCTCCATCCCAAGCAACATCAAGAGCAATAATCCGCCCAGCAACAGGGCCATTTCGCCGGGACGATAGCGCACGCCGCCGAGCCCCATTCCCAGGAAAACACCGGCAAATCCTATCCAAAGTGCGCCTTTGATGCCCAATCCCAGCATTCCCCAACCAAGCGCCGCCCAATTGCCGATTAGTTCCGGGTTTTGCGTCAAGCCAATGGTTTGGCCATAGGTCATGGCTCCGCCAAACCCGATTGCGGCGGCACACAACGCCACCGCGCGAGCCGCCGGGAGGGGGGAGGCCAAAGGTCTCAAGAGAAGCAGCAGCACAAGTCCAACCAGCAGTCCCGCAATCATCGCCCCAGTCTCGTGGCCATATTGCCCCCGGATGCCCCAACCCATACCCCCGGCCAGCGCTCCAAACATGACGATCTGCCAGGGGACCGCGGGAATGCCCGGCCCACAGGCTGCGGGGAAACCTCCTGAATTCACCTCATGATCTTCGCTCATGGACGTTGATAGACCCGGGAGGCTGACCCGCACAAAGCCGCTGCAGCAGCTGCCCTTTTATTTATGCCTGGATGGCGAACCTAGGTTTGCGATGCTTCCAAGCCCCTCTGGTAAAATCCGGGCATTCGACGGTGATACTGTTCCCGGCAATCGATTTTTGGGAGAGTGCAACCACCGAACTCATCACGGCTGAATCGTAGACATCGATCGGAGTCTGGCCTCGAGCGCGGACTGCTTTCATGAATCTATCCAGCTCGAGGTAATCGGTTCCGCCGTGACCTGCGGTTTCTTTCGCGGCGTTCATTTCCCTCCACCACTGGTGTTCATACCGCTCCTGATAGGGCGCAAACGGCTCCCATTCGTGGTATTTCGGGCTCTTTTCGGTGATGTAAACCACACTCCGGTCTTCGTCATAAAGGCCCATTGTTCCCTGTACCATCCAACGGTTGTCATAGGGCCGGGGAAGCTGCATATCGTAGTTGATGACGATCGTCTTTCCTCCGTGGGTGCGAACAACCGAAGTGACAATGTCGCCTTGACTGTACTCCCTTTTCGCATTGGGGTGGTCTGCTCCGAACTTGCGCGCAAAGTATCGGTTGATGGAGCGCGAACTCGAAGCCGTTGATGTAAGGGTGGCGAAGTTATCCCCACAATTGATATCCAGCCAGCTCAGAACAGGGCCGAGGCTGTGGGTTGGATATTGATCCCGATTGTAACGGATCAGGTAATCGGCTCCCCAGCGCATGTTCCCCTGCTTGTCGAAAAACCAGTGATCGATGCAATCGTGCGAATGCGCACAATGACAATGCACGATTTCTCCAAGCAGGCCAGCGCGGATCAGATTGAGAACGGCGAGGTTGTCGCGGCGAAAACTCCAGTTTTCAAGCATCATGCACGGCACCCCGGTCTCTTCATGGGTGCGCACCAACTGCCAGCATTCCTCGATCGTTTGAGCTGCCGGGACCTCAACGCCGGCATATTTTCCCGCACGCATGGCTGCAACAGCCATGGGAGCATGCCATTTCCATGGAGTGGCGATGATCACCGCATCCAGATCGTCACGAGCCACCAGCTCGAGGTAGGCTGCCTCCCCTTTGATGTAGGCCTCGGCTTTGGGCCGGCCGGCCTGCGCCAACAGGTCCTGAGCAGCGGCAAGGTTTACCGGATCGATATCGCAAAGTGCAGGAAATTCCAGCCCCTTGATGTGCAACATGGTTGCCAGCAGACTCTTCCCCCGGTTTCCGGTGCCAATCACGCCCACGCGCACGATCGGCTTTTCCCCGGGCGCTGTTCGTCCTGAGGCGGTTTCCTCGATCGCCAATCCTACGATGGCTGCCGAACCTGTCTTTAAGATCTCTCGTCGCTTGAATGGTCTGGTCATACGTCTACCCAAATCAAGTTGCCGGACAATGATCGTGCGTCTGCACGCATGCTGCGTCTCGGGTGAGATTGGGGCGATACCCCCTCGTGTGTAAAGAAGAAAATCGCTGGAGGCGAGATTACTTGGAGGCGGGAGGGACGGGATGGTTCGAGGGTTGAACGCTTGGGCGGGCGTAGTATCCCCTCCGGGTGCGCGCGACTGCATCCGGCTTGTTCTTGATTTTCACCCGAACAGCATGCCAGCTTCCCGCGCCGGCATCATTAGCTGGCCTGTACCCGATTCGATACTGAACCCGCAAATCTTCCGCTATCTCCGAATAGACACCCGGAAGATCCTGGATCATATGAGGCGAATACATCCTCCCGCCCGTCTGGTCGGCGATTGTCTGCAACTGCGCTTTTGCCTGATCGTATATGGCCCTGACGGCATCGGCTCCAGGGTTCTTCCGCGACCGCTTCATGGATCCTCCGGCTCCGTTGTTCCCGATCCCCGAATCGCCGCCGGAATTCAAAAAGATCGGGTAAATGATCGGATCGAGTTCCTGAATATTCTTGTAGAGTTGTTCGAAGGTGATCCTGGATCCTTCACCCGTATCCAGCAGGTTGTCGACGCCGTCTGTGAACACAACGATGGCTTTACGCCCCTCGACGTCGTGCATGTACTCCTCGCCACAGGCCTGGAGGGCATCGTAAAAGTGAGTGCCGCCGCCCGAACGGATATTTTCTATGGCGCGGGACACCTGGTCGCGGTCTCCGGTAAAACCCTGAATAAGTTGCACCTTGCTATTAAAAATGGCGATTGCGACACGGTCGATTTCCTTGATCCTGCGCGTGAAATCGATCGAGGCAGCCTTGATGAAGTTCAGGTGACTTTGAGTGCTGCTGCTCACATCGAGCAGGAGCAGAAGGTTGAACGGGACCTCCGTCGTTTCGAAATGCTCCACATTTTGCAGCACGCCATCCTCGTAGACGAGAAAGTCCTCCTGCGTAAGGTCGGGAAGGCTCCGATTGGAAACCCTGTCGCGCACCGACACGTTCAGGAGAACCCAATCCACGGATACTTTGAACGTGGCGCTCTCCGCCAATTCCTGACTTTGTTGCAGGCCCGGATCCCCCGGAAATAGCGCCTTGGACTGGATTGCACGAGTTGCCGTCGGCGGATCCACGTCGATTTTAACGGGACCTCGCAGGCTCGAAACGTATAAAAGAGGGCCGCCCGATCCTATCTGTTTCTCAAACACACCCGCCCTTGGTTGCTCGATATCCCGTCCAGACAACATTCCGCCAGCGCGGGCCCAGATCCTCAGGTTCACATTCGCGGAGAGCATGCAACCGGCCTGTCCGTGAATAGTCTCTATCCGGGTGTCGCCGGTGGGCTGTTGATGGAGAAGGTATTGGATATCGCCCCGTTCTGATGTGAGTGAAGCCGAGGAGGTAAGGTCCTTCGCGGTGATCCGCCCCGTGCGACTGTTGATCCGCACGTAGCCATCGATATCCCGGATATCCACCTCGGGATTTTCCCCGAATACCACCACGTTGATGAACCTGGGGACTTCCACTTCGATATCGACGGATTCACCGGGAGCACTCCGGAAGGAGGAGTGGATGGAGATCTCATCGCCCGTCTTAACTGCGGAAACGAGCACGTGGTCGGCACTGCCTGACGCCAGATTGGCGCGCGTTGCGACTGAGACCTGCACTGCCGATGATCCCCGGATCGTGATGCGGCCGAAATCGTTTTGGAGGACTATCCTGTCGCCGGGCTTAGCTGGGAACGCACTCGTTTCGGAAGGCGCAGGCCGGCCCTGGTGGACAAGAACGGCGGCAGCAAACAATAGCAAAAGCGCGAGACGTTTCTTCATGAATGGAATTCGAGGTGCATGAGTAAGAAAAACCTGCATCCGTCCTCAGTCCAGTTGTTGCGGCCCTTTGGGGGGAGGACCTGCAGCTTCGAGTTCTGTGCACTCTTCGTCGGTAAAAAGCCGGGAGCGGGTGAGGAAGCGAACCCCCTCGGGAGCCTCTGCCGAGAAGCCGCTTCCCCGCCCCCTGACCACATCGATCGTCAAATGAGTGTGTTTCCAGTATTCGAACTGGGACCCACTCATGTAAAACGGGCAGCCTTCGATCACACCAAGCAAAACGTCCTCCTGCCCCACCTTGAACTCTCCCAGGGGGTAACACATCGGGGAACTGCCGTCGCAGCAGCCCCCCGATTGGTGGAACATCAGATTGCCGTGAATCTGCCTGAGCCTGCGGATCAGGTCCGCAGCAGCAGAGGTCAAAGTGACTCTTTCAGCTGGCATCAGAAGAATCCCAAAGCTTTCGGGCTGTAGCTGACAAGAAGATTTTTCGTCTGCTGATAATGGTCCAGCATCATTTTGTGCGTCTCCCGGCCGATGCCGGATTGCTTGTAGCCGCCGAAGGCCGCGTGCGCGGGGTAGAGATGGTAACAGTTCGTCCATACACGCCCTGCTTTTATGCCGCGACCCATCCGGTAGGCGGTGTTCCCGTCCCGGGACCAGACACCTGCACCAAGGCCATAAAGTGTGTCATTGGCGATGCGCAAGGCGTCATCGAAATCCTGAAATGAGGTAACAGAAATGACCGGCCCGAAGATCTCCTCCTGAAAGATGCGCATCCGGTTGTTTCCAGCAAAGATGGTCGGCTTGACGTAATAGCCATCCTTGAGATCCCCTTCCATGGCGCAGGGTTCGCCACCGAGCAGCAGTTTCGCCCCTTCTTTTTTGCCGATATCGATATAGGAAAGGATCTTCTCCAGTTGATCGACGGAAGCCTGGGCGCCGATCATCGTGGACGTATCCAGCGGGTTCCCTTGTTTGATGCGCTGGGTGCGCTCAACCGCCAACTCTATAAATCTGTCATAAATGGACTTTTCGATCAAGGCGCGGGACGGGCAGGTACAAACTTCCCCCTGGTTGAGTGCAAACATGGCAAAGCCCTCAAGGGCTTTGTCCGCAAAGTCATCCTGACGAGCCAAAACGTCGGCGAAAAACACATTGGGCGATTTGCCGCCGAGCTCGAGGGTCACGGGAATAATGTTTTCGGATGCATACTGCATGATCAGCCGCCCAGTCGTGGTCTCGCCCGTAAAGGCAACTTTTGCGACCCGGCGGTTGCTGGCCAGGGGTTTGCCGGCTTCGATCCCGAAGCCGTTCACGACATTCAGGACGCCGGGAGGGAGCAGGTCTCCAATCAACTCCAGGACCAGGAGGATTCCAACCGGTGTCTGCTCAGCCGGCTTAAGAACAACAGCATTCCCGGCGGCCAAAGCGGGCGCCAGTTTCCAGGCTGCCATCAAAATAGGGAAATTCCAGGGAATAATCTGGCCGACAACACCGAGGGGTTCGTGAAAGTGATAGGCGACGGTGTCGTGATCGATTTCGGAAATCGAACCTTCCTGGGCGCGGATGCAACCGGCAAAGTACCGGAAATGATCGATGGCCAGAGGCAAGTCGGCTACCAGCGTTTCACGCACCGGTTTGCCGTTATCCCAGGTTTCGGCCACGGCGAGCATTTCCAGGTTCGCCTCTATCCGGTCGGCGATCCGGTTCAGGATATTGGCGCGTTCCGCGCCGGAGGTCCGCCCCCAGGCCGGGGCGGCAGCGTGTGCAGCGTCGAGCGCCTTTTCGATGTCCTCGGCGGTAGACCGGGGGACCTCGCAAAAATTCTTGCCGTTTACCGGGCTCGGATTCTCGAAATACATGCCCTTCACAGGGGCAATCCATTGGCCCCCGATGTAGTTTTCATACCGGGACTTGAAGTTGACTTTGCTGCCGGGTCGATTCGGGGATTCGTAGATCATGGGAGGATCCTCTTTGCTGAAAGTTGGAATTGTCTCGGGCGCAGTGAGGCCAAGACTCCCGCAAAATCGCAGGGACGGCACGTCCGGCCCTTCGGCGGGGAATGGACAAACATGGAAGGCCCCTGATGGAAATCCTGGGTCAACGTTACCTGCACCACGAGAATGAAAGTCGAATGGTTAAACGCTACGCCTGCGCTCAGGAAAGGTCAAGGGAGCAATACCGGCAGGCATGGCAATCGGTACCCATGCCCGGCTTTTGCATTGGCCACTGTATGGAAACCTAAGTACCCCCACTCATTTTCGCGTCCAGAAAAAGTATGCAGGCAGGCCGGTTGAGACCACGAGCAGGCCCCAGAACGAGTTCTTGAAATCGTTCACGAGGGTATTGGTTACGATTGCAGCGGCGATGATGCAGAACACCACGGGTACCCAGGGGTAACCCCACACCTTATAAGGTCGCGGGACCTCCGGTTGGGTCCGACGCAGCACGATTACCGCTGCGGCGCCAAGCGCATAAAATATCCACGCCACGAATATCACGTAGCTGAAGAGACGTTCGAAACTCCCGATCATCGTCAGGAACACGGCCCAGAGGCCATTCAGCACTATAGAGACGGTGGGAACATGGTATCTCGGGTGGATATAGGCAACGCGCCTGAAGAAAAGTCCTTCCTGCGCCATGGCAAAGAAGACCCTCGGCCCCCCGAGAACATTGCTGTTGATGGCTCCCGTGATGGAAATCAGGATCGCGACGGCCACGACGGTTCCCCCCAGTGGTCCGATAGCAGCTTCCAATGCATCGCTCGCAACCCGGGATGACGACGCAATTGAGGCCAAGGGCAAAATATACAGGTAGGCAAGATTCACCGTAATGTATAGGGCCATCACCATGAGGGTTCCGACGAGCAGCCCGACCGTCAGGTTGCGCTTCGGGTTTCGCACCTCGCCCGCAGCATAGGTCAGGAGGTGCCAGCCATCATACGCCCAAAGCACAGCGATCATAGCGATCCCAAGGGAACTCCAGGATATGCCGGTTCCCTCCCCGCCATGCACGTGCTCGACCGATCCGCGGCCCGAGAGGAACAACACCAGGGCTATAGAAATCAAAGATCCTATTTTGATGACGGTGAGCAGGTTCTGAACTCGCGCACCCGCCCGGACCCCCAGGCAATTGGCGAATGACAGCGCGGCGATCAGGGTGACGGAAACGAGCTTTGCCCCGAGCGGACTTACCGGCAGAAGATAGGTAAGGTAAATAGCGAAAGCGGAGGCGAGAGTGGCGATGGATCCCGCCACAATCACGAAAAACAAACACCAACCGTAAAGAAAAGCGGTGAGCGGCCCGTACGCCTCACGGAGGAAAACGTAAATGCCGCCGGCCTGTGGGTACGCGCTTCCTAACTCCGCAAACGCCAACGCACCACAGAAAGTGAGCACGCCGCCCAGCACCCAGACAAAAAGCAGACCAGTTACGCTCCCCGTGAGACGGGCGATCGTGCTGGGAGTGAGGAAAATGCCCGATCCGATAATCGCACCGACCACGAGAAGGACGCAGTCAACCAGGCCGAGGGCGCGGGTGAGCCCTGGCCCTGCAACCGTAGCGCTCGGTAACGTGGACTTGCTCACAGGACCTCCGCCTTCCTGATTCAGGCCGTTCATTGAAAATAGTGTCCGTTGGTCTTTGGAACCGCGCAGTGTGTTCGGGAACCTCAGGAAGACGGGCTGCCTTTTCTTAAAATCTTCCCGGGCTTGGATCCGGCGTGCTCTCCTTTTTCCAGAACCAGGACACCGTTGACGAGGACATACTCGATCCCTATCGGGTATTGGTGGGGATTTTCGAATGTGGCGCGATCGATGATGCGGGCAGCATCGAAGATGGTGACGTCCGCTTTCTTGCCTTCCCGTAAAAGCCCTCGGTCGCCGATCCCGAGCTTTTCGGCATTTAGCGAGGTCATCTTGCGCACCGCCTCCTCGAGGGTGAGGACATGGTCCTCCCGGACATACTTTCCCAGGACCCGCGGGAACGTCCCGTACCAGCGAGGGTGCGGTTTGCCGGCGCCCAGCGGTCCGTCCGGGCGAACGGCGGAGCCGTCAGACCCGATCGAAACCCACGGCACTTTCATGGCATAGCGCACATCGTCTTCGCTCATGAGGAAGTAGACAGCGGGCACCGATCCCTCCTCGTCCACGAGCAGATCAAAGACGACATCGGCCGGCTTTTTGCCGGTCATTTTAGCAATGTCTGCTACCGATTTCCCTTCAAAGGGCTTATTCCCGGCACTTTTAACGGAGGCAACCAGGCAGCCTTCCCAGCCGGTCATTGCGAGATAATGGTTGTACCACCCCGGGATGCCGGCATAGAGGTCGTTCTCGATGCGGCGGCGGTTGGCAGGATCCTTAAGCCGGCGCAGCATGCTGTCGCGCCCCCCTTCCATAGCCCAGGGCGGGACGAGCGCGACCAGGTTGTTCTGCCCCGCAACGTACGGGTACTGGTTTGCCGCCGCTCGGATCCCCCGGCTGCGCGCGTTTTCGATGAGGTCGCAGACCTCCTTCATTTTTCCCCAAAGGCGGCGATCGGCGATCTTAAGATGCAGCACTTCAACGGGCACCTGTGCCCTTTCCCCTACCTCCAGCGCTTCCTTCACCGCCGTATCGATTCCCTCCCCCTCGGTCCGGATATGGATGAGGAAGATCCCGCCAAACGGCTTCACTACCGACGCGAGTTCGCCAAGCTGCTGCGTCGTGTGGTAAGTATTCGGCGGCACCAAGAGGGCGCACGAGAGGCCAAAAGCACCGTCCTGCATGGCTTCTTGAACGAGATGCTTCATCTCGGCCATTTCCGCCGCCGTGGGTTCGCGGCTTTCGTCGCCAATGATACAGCGGCGCACCTGCGTCGCCCCTACGAAGGACCCGACGTTGATGGAAAGGCCGCGACTCTCGAGGCGCTTGAAATATTCGCCCAGCGTCCGCCAGTCGACCTCGATTCCGTAAGGCGCCGATTTTGCCGCCCTCCCCTGAATCGGACCGGCTGAATCGGATTCTCCGAGGATATCAGTGGTGACCCCCTGGCGCACCGCGCTCTGAGCGGTACCGTCAGCCAGCAGCGGAAAATCGGAATGGGTGTGGATATCAATGAACCCGGGCGTCACGGTGAGCCCCCGAGCGTCGATTGCCCTGCGCGCTCGCGCGCGGTCTCCCTCCGTTATCCGCCCGATCTTTACGATGGTATCTCCGGTTATGGCAACATCCGCTTCGACTCCGGCTGAGCCCGAGCCGTCGATCACCTGTCCGTTGACGATCACAAGGTCGTAAATCGGACCTTTCGATCCGCACGACATCATTCCCGGAACCACCAGCATGACCACGGCGAACAGCATTCGATTTTTCATGTTTTCAAACCTTTGATCAACCCAGCCTCATAACTGCGGCTGCCAGGAAGTAGTAATGGCCTGGCGCTAATCCTCGATCGCCGCGATTACGCTGGTTATGAATCCATTGGCGTTTCTGATCCAACGGACGACTGCGACAATATCATGCTCCGAGTCGATGTAAATCACATTCTCACCATTGCCTAGGAATGCAATCGCTGAAGCGGGAGCAGCGCTGTACATTTGCCGCCCCGAACGACCATTGACGACCGGGTTGAGCGTATTGAGGAACCAATTCATGTAGCCATACCCCGTATTGGCAGGCCCGGGTGATTTTGCCAACTCAATCCAGCTTTCGGGAACGATATTCCGGCCGCCCCATTTCCCGCCGTTCAAGAAGAGATACCCAAACCGCGCGAGGTCCCAGGAACTGATGAACATGCCTCCGCCAAAATGGCCTCCGCCCGTGACCGATTTCATGCGACGGCCATCGATGGTGACCCAGGCGTTATCATAGGCTTCCCAATGCCATGTGTCGGAGGCACCAATCGGATCCATGACTCTTTCCCGGAGCACCTCGGGAAGCGGGCGCTTCCAAACATGCAATGCCGCAAGCGCGAGCACGTTAACCCGGGTATCGTTGTATTTATAAAACGAGCCGGGCTCGTGCATCTCGCGGTTGGCCCACTGATCGGGCTTTTGTCCCGCCGGGGGACGATCGGCCCAGTCAGGCTTATCCCAAAGGATTCCAGACCAATCGCTGGTTTGACGGAGCAGATGCTCCCATGTGATTTTACGGTTGTGTTCAGAGGCAAAGAGGTCCACACCTGCCGGCATACTATTTTCAGCCGGCGCCTTCAAATCCCGGATAAGCTCGTCACAGTACGCGAGACCAACCACCGTCGACAGAAAAGTCTTGGTGACGCTAAAAGTCATGTCCGCCCGGTTCGTGTCACCCCATTCCGCGGCTACGTAACCATGGCGAATGATGATGCCGTTGACCCCGGTCCGTTCCTGCGCCGGACCTATCAGCTTGTTGTAGGGAGCCTCATTGCGAAATGTGTTTAGAATGTCCTCAGCCAGGTTCCTGGTATTCGGATTCTGATTGGCTATCGAAAATTGAATAGCTGCAACCAGTTTCGCCGGGTCAAATCCCAGCTCCGCCGGAGACTTCCTGTCCCATTTACCTTTCTCCGGAAAATAGTGCGACGAGGACGTTTGTTTGTGCTGAGCCGGCAAAAGCCCCAGGCAGAACAGCGACACCACAACAATTACGGCCACTGCCGATATTCTTTTCAACCAGCCTCCCTTCATCACAGCATGATGCAGCCCTTCAACCGGTACCCGTGCTTTCTTCTCTGCATTGAGAGTTACCTTCACAACCCGTGTCGATTCCTTTGCTCGGCGCATGAATCGCGAAGGATTATATCCGAGGAAGGCCTTGCATCACGGAAATTCTCAGACCTGCGAGGCCTCCCCATTAGCCGCACAGGCATACAGTTTCCGCTTTGTGACGTCGCATGTGTTCGTTGTGACCGAGGAAGGCCAGGATGTGAAATACGAGGTGCGGCTGGGTGGCATCCTTGGGTATGTGGTCCGCAGAAACGGGGTCAAGGTGACCGAGCTTACGCGCGGATTCGCGCGTTACATGATGTCCGCGGGTATCTTGCTCATTACCTGCTGGTGTCTCGAGATCCTGGCCGGCATAGGCTCCACTTTTTTGCCCGACGCATTTACCGGAATCCGGCAGGGGATTGCTTACTGGATTGTGCCGGTGGCTTTTCTGGGCGCCCTACCCTTGTCATGGTATTTGAAGCTGCAACTTCAGGGCCGTGATCATTAAATAGTGTCCGGCCAGAATTACCCCAATTCGATTTATACGATACTCAGCCATCTCATCGTACTTTGAACCGAAGAGATTTTGGGTTGACACCCTTTTGCATTTTGAGATTTGCTAAAGACCATGCTTGCGCACAAAAACCTCGGCCTTTTTCCGAGTAGCGGGTCGCGAGTTCCGGAGCTGTTTGCGGACAAACCTGGCAATGGCTGCCTTATCCTCAATTTGATCGAAGAACCTATCGAAAGATTGGATAGTGTGGCCGAGGACGATATTGTGGCATTCTGGCGTAGTGTATTTTGCCTTTTCTGCCTTTAGCAGCTCGCACACAATAGGTCCGCTCAAAACAGGTTTAGCGAGGGCAATCGATGAAGCGCAGCCTATGACATTTGCCGCAGGGATGAGGGCTGTGCCGGTGATCGGAGCGAAAAACTTCTCGAAAATCGACTCGAAACGATTTTCCGTATCCACTGCGCACAAATTGGCAATGATACGCGCCGCATCGCAACGGATAAATGTGTTACTGCATTGCAGTAGGCGGATAAAAACCTCTATTCGCGGATAAAGCACGGCTGGGTATTTTTCGCTGACAAAGCGAAGAATTTTGGCACAGCCGAATTTGATGGCTGCTGTCTGGTGATTTAATCCTGTCACGAGAGCCGAAAGCATGGCAGGATTTCCAGCAGCTTCTTCGGCCATCTCTTCCTTGCGACTGCCTTTCTGCGCGACTCGACGGAAAATATCAGTCGCTGTCATAATAGTGTACCTCTGTTCCCTGGAAGCATCTTACTTCTCTCCGGGTCATTGCGGAAATTGCGACTGCAGATTGAACATTCAAAGGTATCAGGCCAGGTTTCCCCTGATTCGAATTCCAGGCTGCGCGCCTGCCGGCCGGTCCCGGGAATCGAGGCCATTTCAGCCTGACACGGCTTTGTTCATCTTCTTCATGATGTTCCGGAATCTGGTTTTGCTGATTTGATGATCGGACAGGATTGTGCCATTGTAGATGATGTTGAACACCGCATAGGGGGTGGGGGCAATCTGCGCGTCGCGGGCGGAGTTGAGAGTCACGTGCCTGGGGTGGAGTCCGAATTCCTTCTCTGCGATCTCACCGATTTCTCGTGCGAACTTTACTCCGTGCGGGCACTGGTTCGCGTGGATGATGGTCAGGCCCTCGGCGTAGTTTTCCATGCTTTCGGCCGTGGGCCGCAAAAATGCTGGGGAGGGTGCGTTCTTCCTCAACTTGCTCACGAGCAGCTCATAATCGGGCGGCGCTGCATCGACCACTTCGAAACCGCATTTGAGAAAGAGATCGCTCGAGGCCAGCCACGGTTTCCTGCGCGCAACCACGGCCACTCCCTGCATTTTTGCTTTCCTGGCATCTTCCATACATTCCTGAACCAGGCGGATTGCATGTCCCTTGTGCTGGTACTTTTTATAAAACGTCCAAATGCAATGAATGAACATGTACCCCGCGGCGCTGACCGCACGCCATGCCAGTTCTCCAGGCAGGTATTCGATATATCCGCACTGCCGGTTATCCCCAGTCAAAAGGACCCTGGCATGCAGACCGGCATTGAAATGCTCCGTCATCCACGCGGTTTTGCATCGATGCCCTTCATGCTTGATGTTTTTGATGCCGCAGCATGGGAGTTCCCCCAGCCGGGCGGGTGTGATCTCAACAACGCTGGCCTGATCCTCCATAGTGACACCTCCAGGGCTGCGTTAAAGAGCTTCCGGCAAAATTCTCGGTATCTGGATTCATAGGTCATCCTGTCGCTCCAGATCGATATCGCATCTATGCATGCCTGAGGTTCAGGTTTTCGGCGGCCGTCCCTTCTGCGCCCAATCGCGCCAGCGCTTCCGTGAGCGCAACGCCGCGCGCCACAAGCCTCACGTGGTTGCCGCCGGTTTCATAAAATCGAGTTTTCCGCTCCGGTAGTATTTCAGGTACCTGCCGCAGTGTTCGTCCCGGCCGATCAGCGCCTCCGCTGCCATGATTCTGGCCACTGTTCCTTCATCGCAGGGATCGATGATTCCCGCGTCCAGTCCGCGTCCCAGGAGCAGGATCAGGAACGTCTCGTTAAAAAGCCTACGGATCGGCAGGCCAAAGCTCACATTGCTCACCCCGGCGCTGATGTGAACGTTCGGGAAAAGGGCGCGAATCCTGGCAACTGATTCCAGCATTGCCGGCCCATGTTCCGTCCCGGTGCTGATGGGAAACACGCAGGGATCAACATAGATGTCATCATCCGGAATGCCCTCCCCGCGCAGCCGCTCGACCAGGCGCGCTGCTGTTGCTACGCGGTCGTCCACACCGACCGGAGTAGCGTCGCCCGCCATGCACAGCGCGACGATTCGGGCGTTGTGCTTTTTGACCAGAGGCAACACAGCAGCCAGGCGGGCCTCATCGTCCGTAATCGAGTTGATGATCGGCCTGCGACGGCAAAGAGGGATGGCCGCTGCCAGAGCCACAGGGTCGGCACTATCCAGACATAGCGGGACATCCGTGACTGCCTGAACTACCTCCACCAGCCAAGAGAGGAGTTCAACTTCGCGGCCGGCAATTCCACCATTGATGTCGAGCACGTCGGCTCCGGCGGCCACTTGCTTGAGCGCCTCTGTGCGTATCAGGTCGGCATCGCCCCGCAGAACCGCTTCATGGATTCGTTTCCGGGTGGCGTTGATACGTTCGCCGATAATGAGCACGGTGTACTCCTTTCCATTATCCAGTCGATACGAGTCTGCATCTCAAATGTCTTTATCGCGATCCGGGTGCTTCAGCTCGATCCGACGATTCAGGTTATCCAGGCCTGCGAGACGATTGGCCAATGCATTCGTGTGATCGAGCCCCCAATCACGCGGCGGAATCAGCGTTCGCCCGAATCTCCTCGGATCTTGATTTGAGGCTGCTGAATTCAAGTACACATCATTCCAGATGCATCGGCGGCGAGGTTCCGCTTCGCAGGTGCCGTCCTGCCGGGAGCCGCCGCAGGGACCGTTGCGCAGGCCCTTATAGCACCAACGCATGGTGCAGCCTGCGAATGCCAGATGCTCCTGGATGCAATCCCCGCAATCCACGCAGCCGAGGATCGCTTTCCTGAAAAGGGTGGAAACCCCCAGAAACCGGCACCAGAATCTACGCCGCCAGGCAGCATATTCCGACTCGTCCCCGCAAGGATGCAACCTCGAGGATAAAAATCGGGCTCCCACGGAATCGGGTTTTATCCCATAGCGGTGGACGAGGTCGGCGAACCGGAATTTCGCATGCTTCCGGGCTCTGGTCTGGCCGCACTGGTATTCCGCATTGCCGTCGCTCAAGCCGTCGGCGCCTCGGGGAAAAAGGTAAAATTCGCCGGGACAATCGAATATCAGGTCCTCCATCCGATGCTTCCAATCGGAGCCAATTTCCAGAGACCGTTCGATCATAGCCAGAAAGTCCCTGTGGGTGAGGCCGAATCCGCCAAGATGGGCGCCGGCGAAGCCGAGGTCTCTCACCGCGGCAATCATAAGTGCGGCGCGCTCCATTCGTTCCGGCTTCTTCTCCAGGTTAAGGCGCCGGAGGAGATCGTCGCTCACCACGCAGCCTGCAATTTCCCCTTCGGCCATTAAGCGTGCAATCGAAGCGGTCGGCACATAAATATCGGCAACCACCGGGAAGTGGCCGAGTCCCTCCCGGTCCAGATACTGCTTCAGCTCATTAAGCTTGCGGAGGTTAAAACCAATCTGCGTGATGATGAATCGCGCGCCGGCAGCAATTTTCAGCTCCAGCTTGTAATATTGCATCATCTGATCGGATTCACCGCACTTGAAAGGATTGACAACGGCGCCAGCCAGAAAATCGAATGGGGCGCTGCGAGCCCGGCGAATCCCCACCTCGTACTGGATCCCGGCGCACATCTCCTCAATAAGGCGCAGGATGAGGACGGAATCCAGATCGTAGACGGGCTTACCCTTTCCCTGAAACGCCTCCTTCTGAGCATCTCCGGTCAAGGCGAGGATATTTTCGGCCTGGAGGCGGGCGAGCGCGTGCAGCCGGCCTTCGACGAAGCTTCGGTTTCCGTCTTTTCCCGTCAGATGCGCCACCGGGGTGAGACCATGCTCGTTGACAAAAGGGATGAACGCTTCAGGGGGCAATGCCGGGTGACCGCCGGGCAAATCAGTCAGGCTGATGATCCGAATGCCGTTCGGCTCAAGGGCAGCGTCGCGGACGAAACTCTCTGCCTCGGGGACGGTGTGGTCTCTTCCAAGTACCAGTTCTACAGAATGGAAAAAGGTCCGGTTGTGAAGCGCCGTCCTCAGGAAATTCTCCATGCTTCACTCGCTCTCTGCCGGCGCCGGGACTCGGGCGGGATGGAAAATTCCCAGGAGATCCGCGGACCCGCAATCTATAAGTATTGGAAGAAGGGCCAAAAGCCGCAAATCAGCTTACTTTGCAAAAATCAGGATATAGGATTTATTGCGGATGCCAAAGGCGAAATTCGCCAGCGCATGGGTCGATCGGACCGCCCGGCAGGCAGATCCCGTATGAAATGAACCAGGGTGAGCACGAACGGGGCAACCCATGAGCCGTTTTGCAGCAAATTGGCAAAATCCTGTTTGGCCGATGATTTTTGCTTCGAAAATTTTGCGGCCCTGTTTGGGGAAAGGCAGGATATCATGGGCGTAGAAACTCAATGGGTCCCTGAAACGAACAAAGCCTCGGGAGTGACCGTTGTTATGAGAATGATAATAGCGGCAGTGATATTGGTTTTACTGACGGCAGGATCCTTTGGACAGACCTTTGTTTCGAAGGAAGCCAGGCTGGAATGGTGGAAGGATGCGCGGTTCGGCATGTTTATCCACTGGGGTCCGGTGAGTCTCAAGGGAACAGAAATTGGCTGGTCGAGGGGGAGAGAATGGCCCATCGAAGAATATGACAGCCTGTACAAGCAGTTCAACCCGGTTAAATTCGATGCGCTGGAATGGGTCAAGCTGGCTAAAGAATCTGGAATGAAATACATCGTTTTTACCTCGAAACATCACGACGGATTCTGCATGTGGGATACTCAATACACGGATTACAGCATAATGCACACTCCGTTTCACCGGGACGTGATGAAGGAACTGGCCGAGGCATGCAGGAAGGAGGGGATGGCCCTTGGCTTTTACCATTCGACCTGCGACTGGCACCATCCTGATTTTCCCCTTACCAGCCCTGGAGGGACCGTCAAGAGAGAGTCTTCCAATATAGACCGGTATACGGAATATCTCAAAAATCAGTCACTCGAGATTATAAGGAAATATGGACCGCTTCTCGTCATGTGGTATGACGTTCCACAGCAATTCGATGCGGCGCGCGGCCAGGGCGTCATTGATGCCATTCGGAAGCTGCAGCCCGATATCCTGGTAAATAACCGTACCGGGGCAAAGGGAGACTTCGACACTCCCGAGCAACGGGTGGGCAATTTTCAGACCGACAGGCCGTGGGAAACGTGCATGACCATTGCCCGGCAATGGGCGTGGAAGCCGGACGACGATGTAAAATCGCTCGAGCAATGCCTCCACAACCTGATCCGCTCGGCTGGCGGAGATGGGAATCTGCTATTCAACGTCGGGCCCAAACCGGATGGGACGATCGAGCCGCTTCAAGCTCAACGCCTGAGGGAAATGGGGAAATGGCTGGCCAGGTATGGGTACTCGATCTATGGCACCCGGGGAGGACCCTTCAAGCCGGCGGACTGGGGAGTCAGCACCAGGAAAGAGAACAGGGCATTCCTTCATGTTCTAAAATGGTCTGGAGACTCGCCTAAACTGACCATCCCGGATATCGGTCCGGAAATAAAGCGTGTGTCTCTCGCAGGAGGCGGCCGGGTGGCATGCAACAAAAGTGGGAATGTATATATTATCGAATTTGATGGAAAACAGCTTCAGCCACTCAACACCATCGTCGAGATTGAATATGCCGGAAATTTAAACAGCATCGACCCGGTGGACGTAACTCCTCAATCCATTTCTTACATGAAGAGTGTCAGAGGATCTTCCAATCAGAAAGCGCAATGGATCAATCATCAATGGGTTGATCTGAAAGCCATCAACAACGGGGACTGGTCCGGAAGTTTCTGGCAACCGGCGGATGACGACAGGACTCCTTGGGTGGAAATCGATCTGGGAAAGCCGCTGACGATTTCAAAAGCAATCCTCTTTGAAAGTGGGCAAAACGTCAAAGCCTATGAACTGCAGGCCCAAAAAGGAGGCAGCTGGCAAACCTTTCATCGAGGTACAACGATTGGAACCAGGGCCGAGATAAACTTCAAACCGGTCGAAGCACAGGTGGTTCGGCTGTTGATCAAATCCTATACGGGCGTGCTGCAGATCTATGAAGTCATGCTGTTGAAATAACAGCAGGTTCCTTCGGAACCTTAAATCAATAAAGGGACGTCGCTGCCGATCCGATCCATGCAGAAATCCCAATGTGGGCTCCGTTGGGAACGGCCGCTGAACCTGAATATGCCCCTCAAGGGACGCCGCAGATTCAGTTTCTCGCGTGCGAGATATGGAATTTGACCACGCCTCCCAACTTGGACAATTCTTCCCCCAGATCGGTGATGCGGGCGCTTCTGTTGCCTTTGATGGCAATGGCAACGAAGTGCCACTCCAGTTGCGCTTCTTCGTAGTGCACAGAAAAAGAGCCGTCGGCAACGACGTAGCCACGTTCAAAGGCTTGGCGGCGCATGATCGTTTCGTCGGGCTTCTGATAACCCGGGGCAAAGCGCAAAATGATGGCTATAGCGGGATGCGAGGGGAGCCGTCCTTCCAGCTTTCCGCCCCACAGCATCAGCGCGGAGGAAAAGGCGGTGAGGGCTATCGCGGAAATGTAGAAACCCAGTCCCACCAGGACCCCGATTGCCGATGAAGCCCATATCGAAGCCGCCGTGGTAAGGCCGCTGATGCTGATGCCGTCCTTCATGATCACACCCGCGCCGAGAAATCCGATGCCTGTGATGATGCCCTGGACGATACGGGTGGGATCAATAGCTCCACCTCCCTTGAAATGCCCTCCAAACCAAAATTCGGGATACCCGGCGAAAAGTACCAGTGCGGCTGAGGCCATGCAGACCATGCCATAGGTCCGCATCCCCGCCGCGCGTCCGTGATAGGCTCGCTCGTAGCCCACCAAAAGTCCTAATAGAAGGGCTATCATGAGATTGACAATGATCAGTCCGTTGGTGACGATTTCCGGCCAATTCAAGTGATTCCTTAGGATGTCCATAGGTCGCTCCCGACAGTAATGCTAATCTAGCACAAAGGCTGGCAATCGGGATCGTGCGCTGGAAATTCACGCTGCAAAGCACGCAAGGGCGATGGCAAAACTGCCTGAGCCGTTTCGCCGAGGCGATACAATCCTGGAGTGATAGAATCCTTTGCAGCCAGCGGTTGATGTGCGATTTTCCTTGATGAATTTGCCGGAAGGCCTGCACCTGGATCGCTGTGGGATTCCGCCCCAGAAGGCAGCTGTGGAACGGGAAACCCATTCGCATCCACCAAAGGAGCTGATTTCATGACTCGTACCCGGTGGTCGCTTTGTTCACTCATCCTGGCAGGCATAGCTCTCCACTCCGCGGCCATGGCACAGACTGCGCCCCCGGGCAATATCCCCGCAACTATCCGTGTAGATGCTTCAAGGATCCAAGGGGTGCTGCGTCCAATTTACAGGTTCTTTGGTGCTGACGAACCCAACTATGCGACCATGAAAGATGGGCGCAGGCTCCTAGCGGAACTTGGCCTCCTCGGACCACAGCAGGTTTATTTCCGCACACATAATCTACTGAACACCGGCGATGGAACTGCTGCACTGAAGTGGGGAAGCACCAATGCATATACGGAAGACCCCGAAGGGCGTCCCGTTTACAGCTGGAGCGTCCTCGACCGCATTTTCGACTCCTACCTGCGGAATGGCATTCGTCCCTATGCCCAGATCGGTTTTATGCCTCAGGCGCTTTCGCTGAAACCGGATCCGTACCAACACGAATGGAGGCCCGGGCTGCCTTATAGCGAGGTATACACGGGATGGACCTATCCGCCGAAAGACTATTCAAAATGGGCTCGCCTGGTCTCGGAATGGGTAAAACATTGCCTTGCGAAATACGGGTCCGAGGAACTAAACCGCTGGTACTGGGAAGTCTGGAATGAACCCAATATCGGATACTGGAGCGGCACGCAGGATGAATTCTTCAAACTGCACGACTATGCCATCGATGCGGTACGCAGCGTGCTCCCGACGGCACGGGTTGGCGGCCCGGATGTTGCCGGTGACGGCGGTCGGTTCATGCAGGATTTCCTGGAACACTGCCTGCGCGGTTCCAACCATGCTAATGGGAAAACCGGAACCCCGCTCGACTTCATCTCTTTTCATGCCAAAGGCCAGCCCCGCTTTGTCGAAAACCACGTTCAAATGGGAATCGCTGCCCAGCTGAAGACCATCGATGCTGGCTTCGCCAGGATCGCTTCGTTTCCGGAGCTTAGGAACAAACCTGTCATCATCGGCGAGTCGGATCCCGAGGGGTGCGCCGCGTGCCAGGGCCCCCAGCTCGCCTACCGCAATGGGACCATGTATTCGAGCTACACCGCCGTCAGTTTCGCACGGAAACTCGACCTGGCCGAGAAACACGGCATTCGTCTCGAGGGCGCTCTCACGTGGGCTTTTGAATTCGAAGATCAGCCCTATTTTGCCGGGTTCAGGGCACTGGCGACCAATGGCATAGACCTGCCGGTCCTGAACGTTTTTCGAATGTTCGGGAAAATGTCAGGGCAAAGAATTCAGGCGAAGAGTTCAGAAGCCATTGGACTGGATGCCATTCTGAAAAACGGTGTGCGGGACAAGCCGGACATAGGCGCGTTGGCAAGCTTGGACGGCTCGGTGCTAAGTGTGTTGCTCTGGTATTACCATGACGACGATCTGTCCGGGGCAGATGCCGCGATCGAGCTGGAGCTGAACGGGCTGCCTCAAAATTCAGGAAGCGCAGGGCTCGTCCATTACCGGATCGACGAAAACCACAGTAATTCCTATGCTGAGTGGAAACGCCTGGGCTCGCCCTTGGCTCCGACACGAGAGCAGTACAATCGCCTTGAACAGGCGGGCCGGCTTGCCCGGCTGGCAAACAATATCCCGGTTGAAATAATGGAGGGCAAAACCACTCTATCGCTCATTCTGCCGCGTCAGGGCGTATCTCTGTTGCAGTTCGAATTCAAATCCAAAAACGGGCCCTAACCCGGGTTGCGAACCAGTCAGATCAGCACTTTTACCTTTGACCCCAATATTTTATCGTGGTCCGACCCCTAAAGTGGAGGCGGCCTTCATTTTGGCCAGGCCGACACTGGCCATTTCGGCCACAGGAAGCTTCCAGTACTCAACATTGAATAGCTCGAGTGAAAGCATCAAGCGGCAATCATTCGCCGTGAGGTGCTCAAAGATTTCTTTCATCGGCGCGATACCATCGCCTGGCCATATCCTATGGGCATCCGTGATCGTCGCACGATCGGGAACCGCCGGGTAATCGTTCATGTGAAATACATGAGCGGCTTCCTTGGCAAGAAGGTGCAGCATCGCTGCAGGTGTACCGCCTTTGTATAAGTGATAAACATCCGCCAGCACACAGGCATCCGGGTGGCCCGACCGCGCCGCTACGGCCAATGCGTCGGCCAGATGGTTGAGATTCGCAGAACTGCCCCAGATCTCGAGCTGCGGGACTACACCCATGTCACGACCAATATCGAGAATGACACGATACCGTTCAGCCATCCGCAGGGTATCAAGTATCAATCCCGGGTCTCTTGCCCCGGCCGGTGGTGCGGCGATTCGGAACCCGCCGATTTCGGAGACTCGCGTCATGTCGCGTTTTAGCTGCTCCAGGCCTTTGGCCCGCACGGTAGCGTCATCCACGATCCACTGGGCGAAGCCGATGGCACCGTAAACCTCCAGCCCGAGATCCCGGCAGCGTCGCCGAACGTCCTTGAGAGAGCCGCCGCCTTCGGCATATTTGTCAATATCTGCCAGCCACGGCTCTATGCCGTTATACCCTGCCTTGGCCGCAACCTCGATCTGCTCGACCAGTCCGAGTTTGTATCCGCGCAGGCTCCCCGTGTTCAGCCCGAAACGGAACCGGCCCTGAAACGAGTTTATTGGCCGTTCTTGTCCTGCGGCCGGGACGACGCCCGCTGCAAGAACAGTGCCGCCGACCTTCATGAATTGGCGTCTGTTGAATTCAGTTCCCATGGACCGATTCTAGTACGTGGGCCTGACAGCGCAAAACCAGTTCTTGTGCTTTCGATTGAAATCTTCTGCAACCGGCAAAATGGAAGCGTCAACGGAAGGATCTGGAAACGAATCTTCGACCAGGAGAGGATTGCTGCGGATAAAGCATTCGATAATCGTCAAAGAATGCACGAATTTTGTGTCGAGCCGGTTGTACGTTCAGGCATAGAGGTGCTCATGAGAACCAACAGCGCTCTTCCCTGCCTGACCCAGGCCGCCGATCCGTCAGGCATCGATTTCCAGTCGCAAATCAGCTGTTTGAAGCGGAGCTTTCTCGATATATGGGAAGGTTGCACCACCGATGTCCCTAGACTCAGCCGGATCTACTCTCCCCATTCGCAAAGGCAGAACGAACGCACCGCCGATCAGCTGATCGGGTATCTCGAGGAGCAATTCAAAAGCTGCCCTGAGAGTCCCCTTGAGCGGACAGATTGGCGTCGGAGTATTCTGGAGCACACCCGTCAGGTGATTACCGGGCAATTGGGTTTTCCATCGGATCACTTTCAGATTATTACCTCTGAAAATTATATCGAGGTAACACGGGGATTTTTGAGACAGGCTAAGGCTTTCGATCCGTCCATCGAAATTTCTTCGGCGGGCCAGGCTTTGCGTAATGTCTGGATCATGAACTGCATTCAATTGTTGGCGGGCGGACGGCCGAACCTTACCCCTTCGATTTTCGCTTACAGCATGCTTTACCCTTATACCGACAACTATCTCGACCGTGCCGAACTTGATCGGGCGCGCAAATATGAATTCAACCGAAAGCTGGGACTCCGATTGTCAGGATGCCTAATTCTGGGCGGAGACAAGCTGGAGCGGGATGTTTATCGCCTTATTGGGATGATCGAAGCAGATTACTCGAGACATGAATACCCGGAAGTGTTCGAGAGTCTGCTCGCAATTCATCGAGGACAAGGCCGAAGCCTGGCTCAGCATGGGTGTGTACTCGATCCAGCCACAATATTGGATATCAGTGCGGAAAAAGGCGGATCTTCGGTATTAGCTGATGGCTACCTGGTTTCCGGCCGCCTCAGTTACAGGCAGGCGAAGTTTTGCTTCGGTTTCGGTTTCCTCCTTCAGCTATTGGATGATCTTCAGGACCTGTCCGATGATCTTGAGGCAGGGAACCGGACAATATTTTCGGGGTCTGTGGGAACGGTTCCGATCGACCTGCCGGTTTCCCGGCTTTATCATTTTATGGATCAGATACTGGAACTGGCCGGCTGTTATACAAGCCCTGTGGCCGTACCTCTCCGGGACTTGATTCGGAATAACTGCTTTTCACTGATGTTGCAGGCCATTGCAGGCAATTCCAGGTTCTTTACCAAGGGGTATGTTCACCAGATGCAGCAATTTTCACCGGTCTGTTTCGAATTCATCCGCGAGAAACGCCGAAAAAGTGGCAAAATCCTCAAGCGAGGAGTCCGTTCCTTGAGCAAGCGGGGAGTGCCCCTAAACTTGTTCGATTTAATGGAATGATAGGTGTACAGGCTCCGGTTTTGCAGGAACACATCCGGGCCCGCCGCCTAAACAGCCGCGCTCGGGGATTGCGCCCGGAGCGACAGCCCGCGGTTGGCCATCGATTCTACCATGTGTTCATGAATCTGTTGATCCAGCAGGTAGAAGGTTTTCCCCTCTTCGCGCACTTGAGCAGCGAGTCCCTTTGCGACCAGTAACAGGCAGAGTTGCTGTTCACCCGGACTCAGGCCGCCGGCATCGACGCGGGCCATCCCCTGTTGGCTGGCTCCGAATTTGCGCAAAAAACCTCGCATGAACACCTGGTTATCGCAAGAGTCGAGGGACGCACCAGCGGCGAACCAGCGATCTTCAGGGGCTCCAAAAAAGTAAGGGCCGGAGGCATAAGCCAGGAGGAAGACGATGATATCGATGAAAGCAGCGAGGGAGAACGCGAACAGGTGACGGCTGGTGGGGGCGCTGAATAAATCGGCAAAGGCGATCAGCAAGTCCTCCTGGCCGGTTGCGGAGTGATCTACGAAATCGGCGTAGGATGGCACCTTCGGGACTTCGAATTTTTCTGAATGAGATGATTCTTTTACCTCATTCCATGGGATGGAATCGTAAACCTGGCGAAAGTTTCTCAGCTGGTTTTCGGTTGAGTCGAGCGGCTTCAGGTTATTCCTGAACTCTGCAAGCGCTTGCTGCGATTCCTGGATTCGGACTACCGACTGTTTCGCCAGCTTGGCATATCGATCAAATGCGGTGTAACGCAGGCCGGTTCCGGCTCCTTCTTTGTAGCTGGAATCATAGGACTGAGCCTCTCTTGCCACGGCTTCGCGCACCTTCGCAAGGTAGGGATCAGCATCCTGGGCTCTTGAAATATAGCCGTGCGATTTCTCAGCGGCTGTCATTTCTTCGAGAGCCAGAACGTGTTTTTGGCCTTCGCTGGAAGCCGCAGCCAGCAATTCCTGCGCCTTGCCCGTGGCACTGTTCAACGCATCGTATAGCCTTCGTTCAATCGTTGCCGGTCGTTCTCGAGCTGAAAACCAGGTGTACAGGCTGCCATACGAAAAAGCGATGGAAACTATGGCGGTCGCCGCATAAACCGCGACCAGCAGCGCGCGTTTCGTTTTGGTAAAGCCGATTAGCCAGGCAACCAGGACCAGGGCTGATTGGATTCCCAGGGAGGCCAGCAACGCAAACCAGGGCGAAAGATAAAGCGCCATTCCCTGCTGAGTGGTATACCAGGAAACCACTGCGAGCAGACAACTCGATACAAACAGGGCCTTTACCATTGGTCTGCTGACTGCGGTTACCCTCGAGGACGAGTCAGAAGGCATTGCGGGCATACGACCTCCATGCAATATTCGGTTAAACGAAAGGCGCGCTCAAATAGTTCAAGAAACATATATGGCTGCAGACGGGGATTATTCAGAGGAGCTCCAAGTTGGGCGCGCTTTGGAGCGACTTCCGAAAAAAGATTGATATCAGATGTCTTGAGTTCGTCCCTGGGCTTCCAGGGCAACATGGAACTGGGGCACGACTGGTATGGTTCAGCCGATGCAGAGAATAAATACTGGTTCAGATTTGCCGGTTTTGGAGATCCTGGCATTTAGCTGTTGATGGTTGTGAAAAGAAGAGGGACCATGGCGCTCGACGCCCGGTCAGACAAACACCTGCATCCCCGACAGTTGATTCAAACGCTGCAATGGAGTAAAAGGCATGCCTTGTGCCATCTCTAAGGAGAGTCGCGGGTGTTTTTTTACGGCGCCACGCTGTTTTTGAGTGCATTCCTGCTCTTTCTCGTGCAGCCCTTGCTCGGCAAATCGATTTTGCCCTGGTTTGGCGGGGTTCCTGCCGTTTGGGCCGTCTGCCTCCTGTTTTTTCAATCCCTTCTGCTTGCCGGATATTGCTACTCACACGTGCTAGCTACCCGGTTACCCTTGAGGAAGCAGGCCCTGGTGCACCTGGTACTACTGGCAGTTTCGCTGGCAGCGCTGCCCATCCTCCCCTCCCCGATGTGGAAGCCAGTCGTGGACACCCACCCTTTGACAGTCGTGGACACCCACCCTTTGATTCGAATTTTGGGGCTGCTCACGGTGTGCGTCGGCGCCCCCTACCTCATGCTCGCATCGGCCAGCCCTCTGTTGCAGGTCTGGTTCGCCCGGAATCGTCCGGGCATCCTACCCTATCGTCTTTATTCGCTGTCCAACCTGGGATCGCTCCTGGCCATAGTTTTTTACCCGTTGCTGATCGAATCTGCTCTGCCTCTCGGCCGCCAAGCTACGCTCTGGGCATGGAGCTATGGCGCTTTTGCGATCCTTTGCGGCGGATGTGCGCTCAGCATTCTGCTCGGACCGGAAAGCGGAGAAATCGTTGACCGGGAGCCGGATCCGATACCTTCATTGCTTTCTGCTCAAGGCAAACCTCGAAGGGTCCAGTGCCTTCTCTGGTGGGCGTTGCCAGCCTGCAGTTCCGTCATGCTTCTGGCCACGACCAACCAGCTTTGCCTGGATGTGGCCGTAATCCCCTTCCTTTGGATGCTGCCGCTGGGACTTTATCTGGTTTCCTATATTCTCTGTTTTTATAGCACGCGAACTTATTCCCGCCTCTGGTTCGGGATTCTATTTGCGGCAGCCCTGGCATGGTCGTGTTCGGTACTTTCCAGGACGGTCTTTGCCGGCATTATCACCCAGATAACTTCTTTTTCCCTGACCCTGTTCGCTGCCTGCATGGTCTGCCATGGTGAACTGGTGCGCATTAAGCCGGATACCAGATACCTTACTGCGTTTTATGGAATGATTGCAGCAGGCGGCGCTCTGGGTGGGGTCTTTGTGACATTACTGGCACCTTCAATATTCAAGGGCTACTGGGAGTATCCGCTGGGGATGTTAGCGACGGCAGCGCTATTTATCTTAGCCCTTTTTGTTGACCGGGAAGGTCGGCCATCTCAGGGCAGGCGAATCGCAGCGGGGATAGTGCTGTGTCTGTCCTTCCTGGTGCTGGCCGGAGCGCTGGGTAATTATGTTCAGCTGGCATCGACCGGAAATATTGAAATGAGTCGGAACTTCTTCGGGGTGCTCCGGGTTTTTGAGGAAAACAAAGGGGATCCACGTTTTCATCGTGTGATCCTGATGCATGGACGGATTCAACATGGTTTCCAATACCAGACGCCATTTCGGCACAACTGGCCCACCTCGTACTATGGCCCGACTAGCGGGATTGGCCTGGCACTGCGCTATCACCCATCGCGCCTGCAATCACCATCCGGTTCACAGGGGATCAGGATCGGTGTTGTCGGGCTGGGGGTGGGGACGCTCGCAAGTTATGGTCAGCGGGGCGACACTATCCGCTTCTATGAGATCAATCCCGAGGTGGAACGGCTCGCCCGGCAACATTTCACTTTTATCAGGGACAGCCCAGCGAGGGTGGAGTTCGTCCGAGGAGATGCGCGAATCTCCATGGAGCATGAAAAACAGCAGGGAAAATTTCAGCAGCTCGACGTGCTTGCAATCGATGCCTTTAATGGGGATGCGGTTCCCGTCCACCTTCTGACCCGAGAATGCATGGAGATTTATCTCGCGCACCTGAAATCAGACGGCGTACTGGCCCTGCACATCAGCTGCAAATACTTCGACCTCACCCCGGTAGCCCGCGGACTTGTTGGTGCCTATCCGAATTCCAGGGCGATATTCATATTCTCAAAGCGCAATCCGACACTGGGCATGGACACGTCCGAGTGGGTGCTCCTGACAGCAAATCGGCGATTCCTGGAATCGGACGAAGTCCGAGGGGCGGCTAGGCCTTGGACCGGGCTGGACCGACCACCGCAGCTTTGGACCGATGATCAAAATAACCTCTTAAGTTTGCTTCGCCAACCATAGTGAAATTGGAAATCTGGACAGCCAAAAACAGGATTTTGGACAGCCATCGGAATCCTCCTAAACAAATAAGACTTCGAGGCATTTCTCGCCGGCAAATCGAGGGGGAAAAGAGGGTAATCAGGTCGGACAGATCACCGGGAGGATAGTTCCATTCTAGTAAGATGGGCTTTCGTTCAACCTGTAGATTCAAGACATCGTGGAGCACGAACGCTATCCTCCTGCAATCTTGACACGATAACCAAGTTTGCCCAATATCTCCGCGATGCGCCCCCGGTCTTTACCTTGGATTTCGATCATTCCGCCCTTGACTGTTCCACCAGCGCCGCAGGCTTGTTTGATCTGCTTCGCAAGAGTGGACATATCATCCTCAGAGAGAACCAGGTTTTTGATGAGCGTTACACCTTTCCCACCGCGACCTTTAGAGTCACGATGAAGGTAGGCAAGTTGCTGATTTGCCGGCAAGGACTTGACTTGTGGAATGATCCGCTCTTTCTTGTGCAAGTCACCCGAGTCAGAGGACCAAACTACGCGATTTTCATCTTGAGACATGGATTGACCTCTGGAAATTACCTCACAAATCTACCCGCGATGAATTCTATCCCTGTGCAAAAGCAATGAACAGGAAAGTTCCACCAGAAAAGCTCCTGATCTGGTGGACAGCCACCTTCACCTCGTGGGACTTGGTGGACACCCATCATCTATTATCCTTGGTCGCCAACACGTTTTGTTCATAACTGCCACTTTGCCCAGCTATAATCTTTTTATTGAATATCGGCTGCCAGTCCCCCTGCAGATTTTTCGCATTCCGTCATCTTTTTCTTGGCTCATTCGCCAGGTTCGCCATTAGGTATATCAGAACCCTATCTGAGAGGTGAGTCATGGCTATGCCCCGCAGCACCTATGTCCGGGAAGGAGAAGAAGGTGTATATCACTGCTTCAGCCGTTGCGTCCGCCGCGCTTTCCTGTGCGGTTTCGACCCCGTGACGCAACAGGACTTTTCCCACCGTAAAGTGTGGCTGGTAGAGAGGTTACGGTATCTCGCCGCGATCTTTGCCATCGAAGTCTGCGCCTTCGCCATCCTCCTCAATCATTATCACTCGATTTTGCGCACACGTCCCGATATTGTCGCCCTCTGGCCGGATGATGAAGTAGCCCGCCGCTGGTTGTTACTCTCCCCCCGACATCGCGACATCAACGGTGCCCCGATTCCGCCGACGGAGGAGGAAATCCGCGCCCTGGCAGCCTGTCCCAGCCGCATTGCCCAGCTGCGCCGTCGTCTGTGCAGCCTGAGCTGGTTCATGGGCCAGCTGAACGAATTCATCGCGCGCAAGGCCAACAAAGAGGATGGGGTCAAGGGGCGATTCTGGGAAGGTCGGTTCAAATCCCAGGTACTGCTCGATGAAGCGGCCATTGCGGCATGCATGGTGTACGTGGACCTCAATCCGATCCGGGCCGGACTGGCGCAAACTCCCGAGGATAGCGACTTTACCAGCATTCAGGAGCGGATTCGTGCGTGGCAGAAGGAGACGATGGCCTTCGCTCTAAACGATGCAGCGGCACAAGATCTGGAGTCTATGCCTGTCGGCGAAGGAACATCGATAGAGGCAGGTATTTCCGGAAATGCAGAACCCAGCAGTCTTGCGACTGCGACGGATTCCTCCGAGGATACTGGTCTTTCCGCCCGCTGGCTTTGTCCCATTCAATCAGGTTCCGGGGGGCGAGGGATTCTGCAGATGACGGCAGGAGAGTATTTCGATCTGGTGGACAGGTCGGGACGCGTAATCAGGTCGGACAAGCGGGGAGTTATGGATGCGGATCTGGCTCCCATTCTGCTTCGGATTGGAGCCAATCCGGAAGCCTGGATAGACACGGTCACCCGCTTCGGTTCGCGGTTTCGTCTCGCTGCCGGGTTGCTCGCCAATCTGCGTCATTTTGCCGATCAGCTCGGCAGGTGTTGGTTGCAGGGCACGGCAGCGGCCCGAGTCGCGTTTGTGTAGCAGCACCTGCAAGATGGTCTGAGATCCAGTGATATTCAAGCACCCGCCGAAGGTTCGCGCGCGGAAGCGAGATTCTCTGCGAATCCGCGCATAAGCCCCTCCGAATAAACCGCTTTCGTCATCCTTCTTCCTACAACCCCTGTTGTCCTGCACCCACAGCTCAGGAAAAATGGAAAGCTATAATAAAGCGAATACCTCAGGCATTGTTGCCTGGGAAAGAGGAACCGCCCCTCGCCGGAAGAGATTTTTTGGATGTCCAGGATCTGACATCTGATTAATGGATGTCCAGGATTTCTGATTCCTATCGACGATTCCTGCCCCCAGAGCTCCGGAAAACCGAAAGGTAGTGAATCTGCGCGCCTCGGGGCAGAGGTGAACTTTGAACGCGGAAAACAGGCCGCGTTCATGTACTGGGACTGAATGATCGGTGACCGCAATAAAGCGATCCTTGAAATGATCACTGAGAGCCCGGGATTCCCGGAATTGCTGATCTCTCTGAGAGGTCACTCCAGGTTTTGATCCCAGAAAGACGATGTGCTCGCCGACAGCCTCGCAAAATGGATTGCCGTACGGAATAATATTGGGTGTCCAGCTAGTGTAATATTGGGTGTCCAGCTGGTGTGATATTGGCTGTCCAGTTGGTGCGGATGCGCCGGCAATTCAAGGACAGGGCCTGCTCCACCTCCTCGGCCAGTGGAAGTTCGTCATGAAGCAGAATCGAAACATGAGGAGCGACGGCTTGGGCAAAGCACGGAATGACCCGGTTGGTCTCGTCAAATGCCCAGTAGAGAATCTCACCCCCTGACGCCGAAACATTTCGAGCAAATTGCCGATGACGGATTCCGCGAGTGCGGGACTCCGATTGATAAGGATAAGCCAAGGGACGGCATCTCCAAACGACCCTGCTTTAATAAACTCGAGCAATCCCTCCGTATCTGCGATCAAGGCCGGAAAGAGTTCGAGTTCCTTATTCTGGATTGCAGCAAAGGCGCGGAGGCATTCGCCGTTCCAATCACAATCGAGGCGAGCCATTTGCATAAGTTCCGGGTCGAACGGATCCTTGACCTTGGAACTGAGATCCTTGTTCCCCAGCAATATGAGGTGATCTTCAGCGTCTCTTAGACCGTCCTCCCATGCCGGCGAAAAGAAAATAATGCAGATACGCATTCGTGCCAGCACCTTAAGCCCTTGATTTGACCTGTCAATGAAAGGCAAAGGATGGGATCGCGTCCACCTAGCCCTTACTACTGAAAGCCGGCAAGCCTAAAGCGTGGTGGAATATTGGACAAGCGCCAGCAAATTATCCCTCGGGGTGTCGGGCGGAACTTCGCATCCGGCCCCGATTATAAATCTCGGTCCCGCACGTTGATGACAATCGGCGACCGCGGCGCGAACGTCAGAAGGCGCGCTATTCTGCAGAATTCGCACCGGATCGATTCCGCCCAGCAGGACCTGGCTGGGCCCCATTTTCGCCCGCGCGGTGGACATCGGGACTCTGGAGTCAATGTCAACGATCTCGCACTCCAGCGCGGCCATACCTTCCAAGATGCGGCTTGTGTCACCACAGATGTGTAGCCTGACGCGCGCCCCCGCCGCGTGAAGTCCATCTACCAGCTTCTTTTGAAAAGGCCAGATGAACTCCTCGTAAATCCTGGGACCAACCAACGAAGCCGCCGGATCGCCGATACCGATGAGGTCCGCTCCAGCCTGGATCTGAGCCCGGCCGAAATTGATACCCAGATGCAGGACAAATTCGAATAGTCTCAGGATGAAGGCCGGATCATCATAAAAATCCAGCATCAAGGTATTGATACCGCGCAAGTCGGCCGATGCGCCGCACGGACCCTCCACCCATCCCTCGATGATTTTCTCACGGCCGACCTGATCCTTCAGCTGTGCAATGGCCTCGATTCGATCCCGCATGTGTTCGGCCTGAAACGGGTCCGGACATGCGATTTCCCTCAGAGCCGCCTTTTCGGACAAGCGGGCATTATCCTCCTCAATGGCATAGGGCTGATCCTCAAAAAGCCGGATCGACGCCCCGCAATCCGGGGCTTCCCTGGTCTCCGTAATGGCCGATACATGATCAAAACCGAATTGTTCCGCTGTTGCGACCTGCGCTTCAACTAGGACTTTGTGATCCAGAGCATAGCGGCCATACTTCGTCCCGATCTGGCGGGAGGCAAACATCATGGTAATCGGCATTACCGGGGGGCGATCGAAGGGCCGCCCCTCCAGGAGCGCAAATACTCTTTCCCTGCTATTCATGGATAAATCCCCACAGTTCTCATCCTGGGATCATTCCTGCAATCCCTTGAGCAGACCGGCATCCAGCCATGCCAGAGCCTGACGTGCGTAAAGGTAGGACTGATCTATTTCTAAGGAACGGCGGAAATTCTCCGCCGCCGTCGCGCCGTCCCCGGTAAATGCCGCGTAAATGCCGGCCAGACAATGGGCCTGGATTCGCAGGTCGATTGAATTGTCCGTTTTGCGCTGCGCATTCACGGCAGGGAAAGCTTTTAGCCAATCCTCGGCTTCCCGGGTGCGCCCGGACTTTTTCAGGGCAATTGCACGGAACAGCCCTTCGACTTCATAGTCATCATCCCGCGTTTCGGCCGCAGCCTTCCAGGCGGCCTGTGCGCCGTCTGGGTTTCCCATTGCCCGCTGGAGCAAAGCCTCGAACACCAGCAGGCGCGAGCTCTTGACGGTGGCAAAACTGTCTATTCCAAGGTTGGCCGGCGGCTGGGCCGCATCCCGCAGGTGCGCCATGGCCTCCTCCCGATTGTTGTTTTTGTAGGAATCCAAGGCCAACAACAACTGCACCCCCCGGTAAAGATGGAGAAGCGAGTAGGATTGATGGGTAGCGTCGAATGTATGTCCGCTCAGTAATTCCAGGGCACGTCGGGGATTGCCCAGCTGGGATTCAACGGAGGCAAGCTTCTCATACAGGACATCGCGTTTGGGATCTTTGTCCAGCGCGCGCTGAAGTGCCTGGCGCGCCGCGTCGGCGTTCCCGAGCCGCGCGTAAATGTTGGTCAGCAGCATTGTGGTTGCCAGGTGTTCCGGTCTGGCCACAGAAGCACGAGTCAGCAGCTCGAGCCCTTCTTTGCGCTGCTCGACGGCAAGCAACGCCAAGGCCAGATCCCTGAGCCCAAAAAAGTGACTCTTATCAGCCTGCAGTGCTTTTCGCCAGGATGCCATCGCTTCTTCGTAACGCCCTCGGCTGTAGAGCAGGTCGCCCAATAGAACGGCTGCATTGGCGTTCATCGGGTCGACATTTAGCGCGTGCCGTAAAACCTTTATATCTTCATACCGGAATGGGAATAAATCGAGTTTCATGTCCTGCTTTCGAGCCTCTGCCAGGATTTGCTGCTCCATCTTGCTTTCGGCTCTCTGCCCGGCTACGTAGGATCGGTAGTAAAGCAGGAGCGGATATGGCTCTCCCCCCCGGGATCTGCCCATTGCGATGCCACGATCCAGCACCCTCGCTGCCTCATCCCATGCAAACAAGCGGAAATACTCGGTGGCCAGTTCGAGATATCCCTGGGCATGATTGGCACAGGAGGCATCCAACCGCTGGAGAGCATCTTCCGCCGGACTGGCTTTGCCGGGTGTCATCCCGGCAGTTACTTGTTCGCTTCTGGCAAAAGCGTTCGTAGGATCCAGATTCAATATGGCCTGAAGCTCGCGGCGCGCTCCGTCGCCGTTCTCGGTTTTGCGCATCGTGTAGGTCAAAGCCTGACGCACAGACAGGTCCATTGGATTGGCGGCAGCCGCCCTGGAAAGCTTCTTCGCGGCTTCCAACAGGTGCCCATCGCTGAGATCCAGCAGCGCCAGCATGTAATCGCGTCTCTCATACTTTCCGGCAGACGGAAGGAGCCTATAATAATGACGCTCTGCCTCCAGCCGTTCGTTGGATTCCGCATGAATGATCCCAAGACAATAGTGGGCGTCGCCATTCGTCGGATCTCGCCGCAGGACCTTTTCGAAATACGGAACCGCCCCCGGATAGTCAAACCGATCCATGGACAGAAGACCGAGCCTGAGGTTAACCGGGGAGAACAGGGGATCCTTCACCAGCGCTGCGCGATAAGCCTCTTCCGCGTCAGCGGCCTGTCCGAACTTTTCGTGTGCCAGGCCCTTCTGATACAGCTCTTCGACCTGAAGTGATTCCAGAAGGCCGTATTTTTTGGGAATCGAATCCTCGGCATACTCTGCGTTCGGGTGCGCCCCGCCCGGATAGATCTTATGATCAAGAAGAGATTGACCTTCGGAGGATTGAATCCGCAGATTCAAAACTTTTTCGCTGCTCGTGGATGCCAGAGGAATCGAGCCCTGGAAGACCGACCCGATACCCAGATCCTTTCGAATCGACCAGATCTTTTGTTCGCCAGCGAACAGTTCGAGATTCGAATTTGGAAAGGCTCCGGTGGCCGTGACGCTCAGCCGGGCATCTCCCGGGAGCTTATCGGGGATATCCAGAAACACCGCCACATCACGGGTTGCCGTCGTCAAACCACCAAGTTTGCCGGTGCCAAACCAGTACTCGGTCCAACCATCTGTTTTTCCCGGCTCGATGATTTCGTAATTGCCGTCCCAGATAAATCGGCCGCTCTGCATCTCCATGTAAATCCCGTCGTTATCCGTATACTGGGCGGCCTGCCGCCAGGCAGTCAGTCCTGAACCGAACGTCCAGGTCTTCATCCCCCGCGCGAGCAGGCGATTGGTGTAGCAAATGGTCCCGTAATCGGTCTTGTAATCATAGATCGACATGAAGTCGTCGAATATGTCCAGGCCAAAAACCCCAAGCATGTTCACATTGTTTTTATTCCATGTCATGTCGACGCCGCCGATCATCGGCCAGGCACTCAGAGCCGAACTGTCGTGCCCGATGGTCCGGGTCATCGGATAAACGAAACGGCTACCCTCCGTGGCAGCCACGCCGGCATTCGTCCAGATAAGATAGCGGTTGGGCAGCAGATTTTTATTATGGAGCCGGATGGTTGTTTCAAGAAAGGCGCGCCCGGGATGCAGAGTGACAGCCAACGAAATCTTGTCTCTGAAGAAATGATCTACATGCGACAGCACAAGGGTCGCGCTGCCGCCTGAATCACGTTCGACGGTCCAGGACCACGGTTCCCCGGGCCAAGTGATCATATGAACGTCGTAGGGTCCGTAGAGCTCCAGGTTGCCCACCGGCCATGCGCCGCGAGGATTGTACCGGCCAGGTTTGATCACGGTCGGATGATAAAAGATATGCCGATTGTTGACCTTGTCATAGGCCGAGTAGATACGACCGCCCAGCTCCGGAAGGAATTCGACGCGCAAATATTCGTTTTCGAGAACCAGTGATTCATAGGAAATTGGAACCGGTTTTGGAACGCGCGAATTCCAATCCAAACTCGTATAAGGGTAATAGCCCACATTTTCGAGGGATTTGAAAAGCGGCGCCACGTTTTCACTTCGTTCATAGGTATAGGTGGGAACATCGATTTTGCCTTGTGCGAACCGAACCTGCTCTGCAGCTGCGCAAGGTGTAATCATCAACAAGGCGAGCAAAATCAAAATCACGGCGGTCCTCCACTCCGAATGCTGTGCACTTATAAGGCAAAACCATCTGCTTGTCATCCACAAGATGTCATTCAAGATATCGTATTGACTCCATGGGGCAGCCTGTGTGAGGTTACCAGTTCAGCTTTTACGCAGCAGACGAATTTCATGATTTCCAAAGGAAAACGAGGGGCATGCATGCGACCCCGCATCTATCTTCGAATTATGCTTTCGGTTTTGATCCTGGCGAGTCTGGGCGCCGTGCCCGGTGCAATTTCGGAAAAAAACCTCCGTTTTGTGGACTATCCTGGATTTCCGGAAGCTCATTCCACCTGGGGTTCCATCGGCCTTAGCGCGACGCACAAGAAGGTATTCATCGGGGTCACCAACCATGCGGACCGGGTGGGCCTATTTGAATACGACGTCGTCTCGGCCAGAATGCGCCTGTGCGGATTTATCCCGGAACTGGCGAATCTGCGCGAGTACCAGTGGCAGGGGAAGATTCACTCCCAGATCGTGGAGGGCCCCGGCGGCTCCATGTATTTCACAACGGACGGAGGGGAGAGCCGCGAAGAGTACCTTATGGAGCACCCGCACGGTTATGGAGGGGGCTACTTCCTGAAATGGGATCCTGCAGCCGGAAAACTGACGAATCTCGGAATCGGGCTGCAGTATGAAAGCCTCAAGGATCTTACAGTCGACCGGGCCAATGGCCGGATCTATGCCATTTCCTATCCCCAGGTGCATTTGCTCACATACGATCCCGAGACTAATCGGTTGCGCGACCTGGGCAGGCTTGGCAGCGATCATGTCCCACGCGTGATTTTCAGCGACTGGTGGGGGAACGTCTATTATGTGGATTGGCGCCAGAGACTGGTCAAATACGAGAAGACTTCAGACCAGCTGCTTTTCGCCGGCGAAAGCCTCCCCGCTTTTCCAGGCACCCCGGGCGAATACATTGTAACCGGAATTACGGCCTATGCCGTGGATCAGCCAACCGGAGTGATCTACCTGATCACCTATGGCGCAAAGATGTTGGCCTTTCATCCCAGTCGCGAAGGTATCGGCCGCGTCGATGACCTGGGCGGGATTTTCGACGGCGCCTCCGGGCCGCCATGGAAATATTACTGCCCCAATCTCGCCCTTGGCGCCAACGGGAAGCTCTATTATTTCCTCGGCGGACATGGCATGTACGCAGGGCAGGGCAAGAACATTCTGCTGATGGAATTTGAGCCTCGCAGCAGGGAAAAGCGCACCGCACTTACCTTCCCTCTGTCCGTGATCGGCGAAGTCACGGGGTCCGATGTCAGGGACGGCAACGGCAACCTTTATTATGCCGGCCGCCGGGAGGATCCCAAGGCCGCACTGAAGGGAGAATCCGGCTCCAGCCGCCCGTTCCTGATCATCTTCAACCCGGAGAAGCCACTTCAATGAAACGAGCCCATGGAATGCTGCTTCTGATCTTCCTGGCCGGAGCGTGGCGGGTTCAGGCGGAATACACATTCTTCACGCCTCCGGGAAGTTTTGCCGTGGAGGTTTCCCTGGAGAACTGGCGTGAACTCCGGATGCCTATCCACCGGAATGCCATCACGTCTCTGGAGGTGATCGGGGATTGGGCAGTCGGAGGAACTACGGCAGACGCCGGTTTGAGCCCGTTCGTCTTTGCGGTATCTCTGTCTCGCCGCCGGCTCGAAAAGCTGGTCGACTTGGCGGCGGTCATTCCCGGTCAGCGGGCCATCTGCAGCGGATTCGGCCGGGGCCGCCGTGGAATCCTTTACGGCGGGACCATGCCTGATGGGCCGGGAGCCTCGGGGCATCTGATTCAAGTCCAGGCTGACGGGGATTCGCTCGAGGTGAAGGACCTCGGGACACCCATCGAAAGGGAAGGGATTTTTGCGGTTGTTTCCGACGCCCGGCGATCCGCCCTGTATGGAATCAGCCACCCGTCCGGGAAATTTTTTATCCATGACCTGGCGCAGAACCATACCCGAATTTTTCCCGAAACGGCTCCCTCGCCGCAGACGCTCAGGTTTCTGCAGGGTTATGCGATTAAGCCCAGCGATTTCCTCAGCCGCAGATTGATTCTGGACAAAATGGGCCGCGTATACGGCAGCCTGCCGGTGAGTCAGCTGTTTCGATTCGATCCCGAGAAGAGCGCCGTGGAAATCCTGCCGGATCTCGTCCCTGAGGTCTGGGGAAGGCGGCCACTTGGGCGGGTGGATTCCTGGGCGCTCGGTCCCGACGGGATGCTTTACGGGGGGAACGCGGGCGACGGTCAACTTTTCAGGCTGGATCCGGATAGCGGAAAGGTAGCCAATCTTGGGAAACCGACCATGATGCCGCGGCTCAAGGGAATGACCTTCGGCGCCGACGGCAGGCTGTATGGGATCAGCGGCGGAGCGCCGGGATATTCGCACCTTTTTAGCTATGATCCGAATGGCAGCGGATTCACCGACCTTGGCAATCCCAGGTTCACCATGATTGCACAGGGGATTGAACAGGGGATTTTCTGGAGGGGGTTCCAGATCGGCACCATCGCGGCCTCCGAGGATGGACGTTTCATCGTGATGGGTGAAGAGGAAGCGTTGAGCCAGATCATGGTGTTCCCCGCCGGGACGAGGTGAGGGCCTGTCCGGGGTGCGGCTTCATCGAATGCCCCTGTGAAAATCAGGAAAATCGAAAGGAACAATGTGACCGAGAACAGTCCCGGCGGGTTCAAACGTATCCTCACTTTGTGGGACTTGGTGCTGTTCGGGCTTGCGTTTGTGGGCCCTACGGCTCCGTACTCCATGTTCGGCAACGCGACGGTTAAATCCCAGGGGCACCTGCCGCTGGTTTACATTATCGCCATGCTGGCGATGAGCCTGACCGCCATCAGCTACGGGCGGATGGCCGCATCGTATCCGGAGGCCGGCTCCACCTATGCCTACGCTTCCAAGGCACTGCATGCCAATGCAGGTTTTTTTGCCGGTTGGGGAATGATCCTGGATTACATATTGATCCCGCTGCTGAGTGTCATTTATGTGGGCCTGACCGCGAACAAGCTCGTCCCACAAATCCCCTATTTCATCTGGGCGCTCATCGCCACCCTTGGCATAACCCTTATCAACCTGCGAGGGATCCGGGTGACCGCGCGGGCAAACAGTTTTCTCAACGCAATAATGGTGGGATCACTGATCTGGTTCGTCATAATGGCCATGCGGGCTCTGATCCAGGGATCGGGAGCCCTTCTTTCGCTCAAGCCCTTCTACAATCCTGATACATTTTCGGTTACAGCGGTGATGAGCGCCACGTCTCTGGCAGCCCTCTCTTTCCTCGGATTTGACGGGATATCCACTCTGTCGGAGGATGCCAGAAACCCGCAGCGGGATATCTGGCGCGCTACTGTACTCGTCTGTTTTATTGCGGGAGGGTTGTTTGTCCTTCAAAGCTATCTGGGACAGATGGTCTGGCCGGACTTTCGCACCTTTTCTCCTGTCGAGACTGCCTTCATGGATATCGGGAAGTTGATCGGCGGGCAGGCGCTGTTTTATGGAATATCCTTCGTGCTTCTGGTCGGCGGGATAGCCAGCGCCATCACCGGACAGGCCAGTGCCTCCAGGCTGCTCTACGGCATGGGGAGGGACCGACTGCTGCCTGTGCGGATCTTCGGGTATGTGCATCCGAAACTTGGCACGCCGGTTTACAGCGTTCTCCTGATGGGCGGAATTCATCTGGCCGGGGCGCTTGCGCTCCAATACACTGAAGCTGCCGAACTGGTGAATTTCGGAGCCCTGATCGGTTTCATGGCGGTTAATCTCTGTGTCTGGCGCCTGTTCTTTTGCCGGAACCGTCAGCGGCAAGGCAGGTTTGTGATTTTGAATTTGATCTTGCCCTTCCTGGCTTTCGCAGTCTGCCTCGGGATATGGGTCAACCTTTCAAGATTTGCTTTGTGGCTGGGAGCCGCATGGATGGGGATAGGACTTTGCTACCTTTTCATGCTGACGAGAGGCTTCAAACGAACCCTGGCGGATTTGAAGTTTTAGGTAAAGCCGGAAGAAATCGTAGCGGGAGATTGATCCTTTCATGACTAAATTGAGATGGCGTATCGTCGTTCTGGCTGCCGCGTTCAGCGCTTGGCCGGCGGTTGCCCAGGTTTTCTCTCCCCGAGTGTTGGTTAAAGGCCAGATTGACTCGAGCAGTCTTCCTGCGTTTGTACAGGGAATCTATGTGCAAGCCGCCGCAGTCACTCCCAGGCAGAAAGCGGATGCAATTTGGCGCTTTTTCCTGACCGACGGACGATTTGTCCCTCCGGGATTCTGGTACCACATAGCGGGGTGGGCTTACGAGGAGCCTCAGGGCGAGGTGCTCGACCCTCTCAAGCTGCTCAACAGTTACGGCTTCGGCCTCTGCTATCAGGTCGCACCATTGCTGGAGTCGGTCTATAAGGCGGGCGGATTTGAAGACGCGCGGGTCTGGTTTCTTACCGGCCATACCGTAACCGAGGTTTTTTACGACGGCGCCTATCACCATTACGATTCGGATATGTTGGGGTATACGACCGTGGCTCCGGGCGATCCACGGAATTCACCGGTGGCCTCGGTTTCTCAAATCGCGCGCGATGGGAGTATCCTGCTCGCAAAATTGAAATCCCCCACCGAGGTCGATACAGCCAAGGTCGACTATCCCTGGTATCCCGCCGATCTGCGCGAAGGCGCCATTGGCGATCTTGTGTCCGCCTTCACATCGACGAAGGACAATTGGCTTTATGCTTTCACTCGCTACCCCCAGGCACAAAGCATGGACTTCGTTTTGCGTCCGGGCGAGCGGCTGACCCGCTTTTTCCAGCCGGAAAAAGAGGACCTGTGCTATCTGCCCTTCAAATACGACGGCAAATCCTGGGAGGAATTCCCGCGGGAGTTCCCACAATTTAATATTTGGACCAAGGACGGGCCGAGGAGTCAAAAGGATGACCGTCTCTGGGCCACCGGCCGGCTCGAGTACGCGCCGGTGCTGTCGGAGAACGATTCTTACCATGCCGGGACTAACAAAGACACGAATACGAACCTTCGGCTCCCCGACTTCAAACAAAGAAGAGAATACTTGGGGCGGGAGAATCCGAAGCTGGCTGCCCGGGCTACATTTGAAATGAATAGTGTCTACGTGCTCATCGATGCCGTTCTCACCCTGGAGGCAAAGCTGGAGGAGCGGAAGCAAAGCGTAGCAGCCGAAATTTCCGTCGATGGTGGCCGGAATTGGGAGAAAATGGCGAGTATCGAAGGACCCTGCCACGGGAAATGGGAATGCCGGCCCCGGGAAATAGCTCGCGGCGCTCACGGGACAGCGAGCAGTGTCAGCGGGAAATACAGTTACCTGATTCGGCTTTCATTGAACGGACCAGGAGCCGAGGATGGAATTCAAATCAAGGACGTCCGGATTTCCAGCCACTTTCAGGTCAATCCGCGCACGCTGCCGGCCCTCTCCCCCGGACAGAATGATATAACCTACCAGCCAGGACACCCCTATTTGCGCACTAATATTCCGGTTCAGGCGGACAGGTTCCCTTCAGAATCCATTCAAAACGGTTCACTCCGATATGTCGCCGAAGACGGCCAGGGAATTATCTGGCCGGACACCGGAAAAACCGGCGAGGTGATCTATGAGCTTTCATCTCCGGATGGCGGGGTTCTAAGCGGATTTGATGCGGGTGCAAGATTTTTGGACCTGAAGGAAGGATTGGCCCCGGACAAATTCACGGCGGAAGTCCGGAAGACCAGCCTGGCAAAACCTGATGCCAAGGGCACCGCCGCAAGGGAAGCGTCATTATCATGGTCCGTATCGCCGACAGGGGGGTTCCGCCCGCTCTGGGAATACGACCCGACACCCAGGTGGAAAGACCGCCTTCCGGTGGAGCAATCCCTTCGCTGGCCGGAGGTAGATCGCCAGATGCGCACACTCCCGGCCGGCACACGAAAAGTTTATGTCCGATACCGCTTAAAAGGGATGGGAATGGATAGTTTGCGAATGGCCATTATTTCCCCTCGCCCGAATTCTCCAGGCCGCCTAGAAATCACTCACCGCTGGAGTGGAGATGGAGAGGAAAAGGAGCACATCGAACGGATCCAGGATGCCCGGCAACCCCGATCGTATAAAGTTGAAATTCCACCGGCCGTGAAAATCACCAATCGCGCGGTGATCCTCTATTGCCCCCCTTCGGACAATAAGTAAATCTATCGGAGCGCTGAAAGCGCGGTATAGGAAAGCCACGTGGCAGATCCCGCGCAGCGGGAGGTGGAAAAGCACGCGAAAGCGGGTTCTGCAACCCTGGGGTTCGGGATAGGATTGAGGCCGAGCCCTGAAGGGCGATACAAGCTGTGCCGCCCTCGTACCGCATTTTCATCGGACTATCAGGGGCCTTTCCGCCCTGGTTCCGGTAACGATATCGCGCGCCAAGAGCGTATATCGCCCGGGCGTGAGATCGGCCGCCAGCGGGAGTTCCCAGGTTGCCTGCCCGCCCGGAGCCGCCAGGTTCCGGGTCAGCATGCGAAGCTCCTTTCCGGAAGGATCCACCAGCTGGACGCGAAAAGTGTGTCGATCATCGGGATGGTTCAAGGTCAGCGCCGTCTTCAATTCCAGCAGGTCCCCAGCCGCGGCCGCTTCCGGACCGGCGATGGTTATTTCCTTCGCGGGTTCCTGGAGTATCGCAAGAATCGTCGGCTGGATTTTGTCCAAAGAAAAAATGTATTGCCGCTGGTTGCCAATCAATCTGCCAAGCCGGGCGTCGTAGAACCAAACCTTTTTGCCGAAATCGATTCGAAGCTCCAGCGGTTTCTCCAGCGCATCCTGCTTCTGATACTGTGGAGGGCCGATTTCGGTCACGTTCAAACCGTAGTTTCGATGAATCCCCAGGAGGTTCATACCTCCTTTGCGCCAGGGATGTATTTCCACTCCGACCGCCGGGCCGCCGTCCGTTCTTGTGATCTCGTATTGGCGGCGGACCCCCGCCTGGCGAAGGATGGCGGCGACAAACAGGCGCAGGCTTTCGCCTTCCGGCGGAACCAGGCGCCACCGGTGATAGTCCGTAATGACCGCATTCAAATAAATCGTGCGTCCTCTTTTGTGATTCCGGACTATTACCGCTGGCGTTCCGGCGGAATCATGGTAGTAAGCTTTTGCATCGCCGAGAACCTTGATTCCAGGCTCCGCGGCGGCTACTCGTTCGAGGTCGGGCACAGTGGGAAAGGGACGATCCTTCGGGCTGGATTTCAATCCGGGCCGTCCGGGCGCAAATTTCATGTCGCTGCGCTTGATCCCGAAGAGATCGTCGAGCTGACCTTTCGGCAGCAGCCGGGAATGACTGTCCATCAATGCCGTCCGGCAATCCGCGATCAGGGTGCCGCCTCGTTCGACAAAACGCCGAAGCGCATCACACTCGGCTTTGGACATGGCGATCGACTGTGGCAGGAACATCACTTTGGCATCTTTTTTGTCGAACGCACCGTTCTCGAGCTGCGCATAAGAGACAAAGTAATACTGCTGCAGATTATCCTCCAGCAGGTGAATTGCAGACTGGCGCAGGCGCAGAAAATCCGATTCTTTGCGCTCGTTGGACGATCTTTTGTCGACCCAGGACTCACCCAGGGGCTTGTGCTCGATCATCCAGTGCGCGGTGATCGACGGGTGGGAGTAATGGATCGCGATCGGGTCGTCGATCCGCTCCATCTGATGAAGCTGTTTCGTGATTCCCCCGGTGAGTTCCCGATATGTCGGCGCCACCTTTTGACCCAGGGCGGTCGGTTTTCCCGCGGCATCGAGGTATCGGTTTTCCTCATCGTAGATAATCACCCCCAGGTCGCCGTGAAGGGCCTGGTACCAAAGACGCCAAACCTCATTGTCGTCGGCGCCGAATCCCGTGGTCAGGGCGGGCTTGCCGGGGGCAAAGGAACGCCAGATTTCGCGATTGTTTCCGATATTGTAGGGTTCCATCACATCCAGAGCCTGGGACAGCAGCCAATAGTCATAACCTCCGAAACCCGCCGGCATTTGGCCTCCGACAAATCCTGCAATGCCCTCGGAATCAACGGACCGGACCGTGTCGCTCGCCTTTTTACCCGCGGCGGCGAATGTGACATTCATGAACGTCCGATGGTCGGCCCAGGAAGATAGATTATCGTCGCCGCGTTTCATCATTTCGTCGGTCGAGAGTGGGGTCACTTCATCGAGGCTGGCAAACCTGGTTCCCCACGCGCGGTTGATTTCGTCGAGAGAGCCGTACTGTCCAACCAGCCAGTTGCGCATGGCCGCAAGGGTTAAAGGACAAAAACAGAAGTCCCAGGCCTCGACCAGGTTGGCGACACCGGTTTCGTCTGTGGAATAGAAGAAGGGACGGAATCGCCGCTGAGCCGAAACGACTTCACGAATGCGGGCCATAGCCTTGGCCTCGGCATTATGATCGTGGAAACAGGGCTGCCTATAAAAGGCGGTTTTCCGGCTTCGGTCGGCCTTATAAAGAGTTTTGGCTTCCTTCATGCGCTGCTCTTTGTCTTTGAGCTCAGGGGTGTGGTAGGGTGCATAAAAATCGTAAGCCATCTGATCGCAATAGAACCGGAAGTCGTTTTTCCACCAGATGCCGGCGCCGTCGGGGGTCCGGCTGGCGACATTCTGAATCTGACCCGCGGTGACACCGAGGTCGCGCAAGGCCGGCTGCTGCCCGGGCCGGTACGGGTAGTACATGATCACCTGGTAATCGTCCCAAGACTCCGACGGGGTGACGATGAACTCGGCTCTGTTGGAGGTAATCTTTTCTTTCCCGACGGTCAAATCCACCTGGAGAAAATTCTGCAGCGCCACTGCCCGTTTCAGCGGCAGTGAAATCGGCAGGGTCTCCCCTTCCACGCGGACGGTCCTGTTTTCGGTTGCCACCAGCCGGCCGTAACTGTCGGTCCATTTCAGGCTCAGGCTCCCTTCGCCGCGAACCGGTGTTATCAATTTCAGAACGGCTTTGAGCGCGCCGGTTCGCGTGACGGTTGCATTATCCACTTCGAGGATTTGGGCATTGCCACATCTGGTCCCTAACAGCAGCAGTATTCCCAGCATTGCCTTGTACATTTCTATCTCCATGCGCGCCAAAACGCTTCATTCAAAAGTCAGCCGCGACTTCGATCAGGCGCCTGCCGGTCCGGTGGTCCTCAAAGCTTAGGGCCCCCTGTGCTCCAGTTCCGCCGGCTGAGATTTCGCCCCCGTCAATCCGGATGCTGACTTTCTGATTCACCGCCAGTCCGACCAGAATATGCCGCGCCGAGGCCGACGAATCGATTTCATACCGCAGTGGCGAGGACAGGACGGGGCTATTCGCAAAAACGACGACACGATTCAGAGGCTGGGTGGTAAACCACACCCCCGCAAATCGCCGGACATCATCGGTCAAAAGGCGGGGCTCGGCGCCTTTGTTGTCCGGAGGATCGGCGATTATTATCGCGTTCAGAAACAGATCCTCAGCCGCATGATTTATGGGCGACAGTTCCATTCGCCAGGCCCCCGACTCCCGCGGCGCGCTATCGCGGTTGCGTACTTTCGGGGGGGTATTCGTCTTATCGAAATTGTTGAAATACTCATAGCCCTGGCCGCCGATGACCGTGACTTTCCGCTTTTCGGGCAACAGAGGATGAATGGACATCGCTCCGTCGTACACAGTTGTCTGATTGCCGAGGTCGAGTTGTCCCCGGACTGCAATCCGGATGATTCCGGCCCCATCAAAGCTTGTAATGCCGGGTTTCGGGGTGATTCCATCGACTTCAGGAGACTCCTGGAAATGCAGCAACCAGGATTTCCTAAACTCAGGTCGGGTGGAGCGCACGCGGTCGAAAACCACAAGCAGGTCGGATGAGGGCAGGTAGACGAACTGACGATCGTAACTCTCGACCTTGCTGCCATACGCAGCAGTGAGGTCGCATTTGAGATAATTGAATCCGGCCGCCTCATTCGCTTCATAGGCGATAACCTTGGAGGCGCCTAATCTCTCCCTCTCGCGGTGCTCGAGGTAGCTGAACCAATCGCCGTGGTGTTGAAACCCTCTGAGCACCGATTGCCCGCCGTCGTTGGCGTAACCCTTCGGAAGGGATTCCGCTGGATCGAAAACCAGAAGACAATTGTGCGCCAGCGTGCGCGTCGAAAAGTTGTTCTGATGGCCATTCGGGACGTACATATCATCATAGGTCCCGGCGTCAATTGCCAATCCGCCGCGGTGGTAGATCAGAAAATGCCCTTTGTCGAAATGCTGATGATCGGTGTAGTGATTGCCGGCGAGGATGGTGATTTGGGTGCTGTCCCGTCCCCACCCGTTGCGGAAGACAATGTGTTCATCGGTTCCCGCACCGAGCCTTTGTGCCCGGGGAAGGGTTTTGAAGGAGGGAGTGGTGGGGGCCGGGGAGTCGAAGAAAATCCGCATGCCCCAGTCGAAAGACGGATGAAGGGCCTTTTCACCGTATGACTGCAGGAGTTCTTGGGCAAACGAATGCAATCGTCCCCGCTCTTCTGGGTCGCCAACCCCGGCTGCGATCATCTCCACAGTGAGCGGCACGGTAATGGCTGCCAGGGCGCGGCTTGGCAGCACGTCGCCGATTCTCTCGAGGGTCACGTCGGGACGGGTGCACGCGATCAGGAACCGGCCGGTTCCCGCGACAAAATTTCCGTACCTCCGCTCTGCGAGGGCCAGGTAATCGACATCCGAAGCTGTCCTGTACGCGTGCATCGTCATGATGAGAGTCCGGACAGTCTCATGGAACGTGTAGTGACTTCCCTCGGCCCAAGCGCCTTGGCGCGCTTTCCAGGTTTCCAGCACTTTGCCGGGCCCCTCCAGCCACCTCCGGGCGAGCTCAAGGTAATCCCCGGCCCGCCGGTCAAACCTCTCCTCCTCGCCCTTCAGCACCAGGCCGCACACCGCGATGGTCCGGAGGGCCATGTAGGTGTAGTTGTGATTCACATCCGGCTCGCCGTGAAGCAAAAAATTGTAGCTCGAATCGGCTGTGGCCACGATATTGGACAGGATGGCAGTACGTTCCGCCGCTGCGAGCCCCTCAAAAATCCAGTCGTAGGCCATGGCCATCTCAGCGCCGGCCAGCAGACCTCCGACGTCGTGCTCGCGCTGCGAAAAAGTATGTCCCAGGAGATATCGCCGTGCGGCATCGAGATCATCGGCGGATCCGGTTTCCAGGTAGCGTGCTGCACGCTCAACCGCACTGCCCAGGCTTTCACCCGGAACGGAGCGCCGCCAGGCGCTGTAGAGGGGATTGCTGGCCCTCGCCCGGAACTGCGAAACCGTCAAGCCGGCTCCGATCCTGGCATTGTCGGGGCGCACATAAATCCTGGGATGCAGCGACGAAATCCGCGGCAATGAGGTTTCCGATCCGTTTTCCCCCATAATGTGGAAGACCGCACAGGAAAGAACAATGCTTATGCAAACAACGGGTATGATGTGAAGCCGCATCGTCAATAACCGATGGATCATGAAGAGGTGCGATCCCAGTCCACACCGCACCAGCGGCAGATGAAGCGAGCAAGAACCTCCGCGGTAAGCAGGGCCGAGTCCAGGTCCACCCATTCATCCGGGGCATGGGTGTTTCCCCCCTTGGGACCAAAGAGGACCGCGGGGGTCAGAAAGTGCTGGTGAAAAACGAACATGTCGCAGGGGCCGCCGATTCCCTGGATATCGGCTGCACGACCGGTGACCTGGGCGAAAGTATCGGATAGCTCCCGGACAAGATCGCTGCCGTTTTCAATCGCAGAACCAGGCAGCCACCGGATGGGAAACTCGACTTCGGGCCGGACGCTGAAAAGGTCGGGTCGCTCCGAAATCATATTGTCAAGCCACTGGAAAAACTCACGCTCGACATCCTGCTGTTTCTCTCCAGGCATTAATTGCCAGTACATCTCGACTCGGCAACGAGTCGGAAGGGTAACGGGCTCCTGGGGACCCCAGCCGCCGTAGTGAATCTTCGTAATCCAGACCGGCACCGGATCGGCGCTGGCGGAATATAGGGGATGAGGTGGCGCAGTAGACCGGCGTTGCTTCGCGAACTCTTCCACTTTCCCGAGCAGAAAATAAAGCTGATCCAGGGAGCGTGCCTGGGGTTTCGTCTCATAAAGGATGCCGCTGCTGGCACTGCGCAGCGTGATGTGCGCCGTGCGTCCGCCGGTTTGGGCGGGGCAGATCACACCGTGGCTAGGTTCGCAAATAATCGCTGCATCGGCATTGTGCCCGCGCAGACGGGCAGCGAGGGTTCCGTTTACACCGCCAAATTCCTCATCGACAATCGTCTCCATCTTCAAATCGCCCCTGAGGCTGACCCTGAGTTCACGGAGCATTTCCAGTGCCAGGAGGGAGGCGCCGATTCCTCCCTTCATGTCGTTCGAACCCAGGCCGTAGAGCCGATTGCCCTCAATCTGGGCCCCAAAAGGATCGCGCTGCCAGGGCTCACTTCCTCGTGGTACCGTGTCGATATGCCCGGAGAGGAGAAGTGAACGGCCCCCTCCGGTCCCTGGCCAGGATGCAATCAGATTAGGCCGGTTGGCATAATCCCGCCCTGCCATATACACCGGATGGCTTTCCAGACCTGCTACCCCTGAGGGTTCATAAAGTTCGGCATGGAGTCCCAGTTTTGCCAGCCGACGGCAAAGGTGCTTCTGACATTCCCCCTCCGCACCTACGGGCGGAGTGTTCTCCGATGGAATTCGGATTAATTCCGATATGTTCTGTATCAGGCGATCACGATACGAACCGGCCAAATCCGACAAACATTGGTTGATCCGCTCCAGGTTCTCGGCTTCAGTTTGGCTCTTCATACCAACCTGCAATGAAGGAATAATGGTTAGTTGATGTCGGAAAATAACCATTCTAGTCCGAAGAGAACAAATGTCAAAGAAAATGCAGGTTTTGACTGGAAGGCTGCGAATGGAGAACACTGCATGGGTCAAACCTGCGCCTTAACTGAACCGCCTTTCTATCTGGATATCATCCCCCGATCCGGACTGAAATTCTTGATGGTCCGGGCTTTCACTCAGGCAGGTCCGGGATCCGGAGATTGTGCCCCCTGGCATATTCTTTTATTAAAGCACTCATCTGCTGATCCCATTTTTCCAACCCGATACTCTCTTCCGGGGCCAGCATGTAGGTAAGATCAGGCCGGCGATCGGCCCAGTGATCCTTGGTATCATCCATAACATGATAAAACTTTCGTCCGCCCACCTCCTGTCCTTTTGGATATCGACTTTTTTCCCAGATATTTTTCAGATATTCAAAAGTGGCGGTCCGATCGCGGAGGATCTTGCGCGCCTGCGCTGAAGCCGACAGTAGTTGTTGCAGGGCGTTTTTCGCATTCCCTTTGGCTTCTGAGGCGCGGGCCAAATCAAGTGTATCTTCGATGCTCTTCAGTCCAAGGAGCAGGCGCTCGTAATGTGCTACGAATTCGGCCAGGGAAAGAAATACTTCCAGGTTGTACCGGTTCCGTTCGGCTTTCCCCATGTTCTCCTGGATTCGATGCTGAAGGAGGTCATTTTCAAGTGCCATTACCTTGGCTCTCTCCACCAGCCTGAGATACCGGCCGGTCCAGGCGCGCTTGAAATCCAGGATTGGCCCGGCGGGAAGCCCGGGTGCGGGCAGGGTTCGATCGTATCGCGTTCCCCCGATGCCTTTCCCCTCGGAATCCCCGTAGGCTTTTCCCCGGACACGCGAAACCACCTTATCCCAAGACCGATCAAAAAAGCGCGCTTGATCCTGGAGCGAGCGATAAACCTCGGTCATTCCGTTTACACCGGGACCATAAAAAACGGTCATGAATTCCGCCACGTGCTGCTTCACTGCGGGAGTGGCCGGCTTCCATCCGTATTGTGCAACGACCGACCATCCCAGCCAGAAAGTTTCTCCATGGAGGCCGGAATCGTCCCAGGCTGCGCCATAAACTCCAATGGGATTTGCCCCTTCCTTGCCTTGGAAGGCTTTGAAGGTATCCTCCAGCCGCCCCGGCGCAATCGCATTCTCATTTTCGAATGCCAGATTCGCGGGAAAGAGGAGTTCGTCACCCTGCATGGAAGTATAAATCAAGTCCCTCATGCCCCGCTCTTTTTCGGCCTGGAGCTGGGCCGATCCATCCGGCATGACGCCATTGATGAGATCTGTCGGCAAGAGACGAATATGCTGCGGCAAAACAGGATATTCAACCCAGGCCAGCATCTTGCGGCCGCGCTGCGTGAGAAATCCGTGTGCGCGGTTGGCAAATTCCACCCAGGCAAGGCTGCGGTTTTCAGGATTATAAGGCCTGGAACACTTGGCGCAAATCCCGGCGAAATAAACCTCGTCGGTGGAGACATGGAAGTAGTCCACGCCCCGGGTAGCATTCATGACATCTTCGATACATCGAGAAAAGCAGTTGATAGGTGCGCTCGTCGCAGAGGCAGGCCTGATAATTATTGCCGTCGGACCTCAGGTCCGCAAACTCCGGGTGTTTGAGCACATAAGCCAGATGGGCGGGCGATTGGATCTGGGGAACCACCTGGATGTAGCGCTCCAATCCATAATCGACGATTTCCTGCAGCTGCTTCGACGGTAAAGGCCCCCGGCGCACCGATGACCGGATGAGAGGGATATTCAAATTTGTCCTCGAGTTCGAATCCGATCATGTTGATTTTGAAACGAGCTGACCAGTCGAGGTATCGCTTGAGAGTCTCGATTCTGTCCTGATGATGTTTGGTGTCCCAGTGAAGAAACCGGAGCTGGACGGAGGGCCAGTCTTCAATGACGCCAACGGGCAATATTCTCTTCCCGCCGGGTCCCTGCTTGAGAAGCTGCAGGAAAGTCTGTACTCCGTAGAACAGGCCGGCATCGCCGCCGCCGGTGATTTCAACCCTCGCTGGCGCTATATCAAGCCTGTAGGCTTGTGCGGCAATGGCGCCGTCTGCCAGACCTTCGACGGCTCCAGGCCGGACCGACAGCCGGACAACGCGGTCCCCCTCGGCCCGGCCCGCTTCGAGCGCGATCGAATGGAGTTCCCTGAGGTCCCGGATCAGGCTGAGCACCGAACGATCGGAAGGCGGCAGAGAGCTGCTGTAGGTCCATGTGCTGCTGAATTCCACGTCCCCGACTTTCAGCTGAACCTTCTGCGGGGTGGGAATAACGGAATAGCCGCGAAGGAAAAGTTCAGTGGCCGCCGGGCGCGGCATTTCGGCCGAAACTATTATTACAGCGGAGAGCAGGGCAATGAGGACTACACGGGCAGTTAGCCTGCTGAAGTATGGCATGGCACCTCCCTGGGGTATGTTGATTTCAGCCCGCAATTAATCATGGAGCTGGAATATCCGTCAAGCATTTACAGGGGAGCTCATGGGACTTCCGTTCGGAGGGGCCCAATTCTCATGGCCGGTATTCTAGGGCGAACCTCCCGTCCCATAAGATTTATTTAGCTCGGTCCGCCGGGTTCAAGCCCAACGCCATCAAGCGGTCAGCTTTGACTTTTTTGAAAATGCACGTGGACGTCGACATAGACCTGGACCTGGTCGTGGACAAAAGAAATCGCGCATGTTTTGGTTATAAGGGCTTTTTATCGCTGATCTTGTCTGTGTTTTTTCGTCTACGTCCAGGTCCAGGTCTACGTCCAGGTCCAAGTCCAGGTCCCCGTTCGGAAAGATGTTGTGATGCCCGTCCGCACAAGGCCCCCATTTCTATTCTCAATAAACATACAAGACGCGGCAGGGACTCTCAATCAAGCTTGACAGGTCCAGGAAAGGGGGTTAGATTCCGATCGCAGGCAACCTGTCTCCAACTCTTACCTGGGCGGAGAAAGGGCACAAAATTATGCGAAAAATGGATATTCGAAATCTGGCACCGGCGAATCACCGCGTCCTGCGGGATATGAATGAAGTCATGGTGCTGAATGTCATCAGAGAAAAGCAGCCGATATCCAGGATCGAGATCGCGGAACTGATTGGACTTGAAGGAAGCACGATTTCGAAAATCGTTTCCCGTCTGGTTGCCGACAATCTCGTTTATGAAGAGGGGGTGGGTGAAGCCTCGCCACAGGGCGGACGCAAGAAACGTTTTCTCCACATTAATCCCAACAAAGCCTGTGCCATCGGCGTCGATATCCGGCATAGCGGATATACCGTCGCCTTGAGCGATTTCAGGGGCTGCATCCGACGTTCCATTGATGTGCCCAAAAACCCGGATCCGCGCGAGGCGATCTCCGCAATAGCCAAAATAATCAAGGAATTGCTCCTGTTTTGCCCGACTGGGTCTATTGCAGGGATCGGCGTTTCCCTGGTGGGACTCGTGGACCCGACGGACGGGCGCGTCATTGCCGGTGAAGGATTGGGTTGGGGTGACGATGTACCAGTCGGCTCGATTCTGCGTGAATTGCTCGACATGGATTTTCCCATGTATTTCGAAAACGGCGCGTGGCTCGGGGCGCTGGCGGAAACCTGGTTTGGCAAACATGCCCGGCCGCCGCGCAACCTGGTGTTTCTGGATATCGCCGAGGGGATCGGATCAGGGATCATTATTCGCGGGCAGTTCTATCACGGTGCGATGAACGGGGCTGGAGAATTCGGCCACATTCCCCTGAATCCTGACGGGCCTTCCTGCAGCTGTGGCGCACGCGGCTGCCTGGAGGCCTACGCATCCGACCCCGCGACTGTTCAACGATATGAGGCTCTGTGCCGTTCACGGCGGGAGCCCAGCGGCGGGCAGGTTTTGGGGACGGATTTCAATGATATTGTGACAAGGGCGCTTCAGGGTGAGCCGGAGGCCCTGGAATCACTCCAGGAAAAGGCGACCTATATCGGCCGTGGACTCATGCCGGTAATCTATTCTCTTAACCCGGAGATAATCGTGCTCGGCGGCCAGATTACCCGGGCCTGGGAAATTGTCTACCCGTATATGATCCGAGAATTGTCGCTGAGAATTCCCCGGTACTACGTCGACCACCTGACGCTGATCCCAACCACTCTCGAGCAACGCCCCAGCCTGGTAGGCGCCATTGCGCTGGTGTTGGCACGATCCTTCGACTTTCCGAATATCGCCTCGATCGGCTAGGTGAGAATCAATCAACCAGTACCAGTATTAGTCTAAGCCAAGTCACCGAGAAGCCTTTTCGCGGACGGTTAATTTCCGTTGACAAGCAACTGACTCTTTTGCTAGCCTCGCTTTCCAAGCGCTGGAGCCTGATTCTTCGATTTTGAAAGTCCAGCCAATTTTGCGCTTCCGCATCCGTATTTTGGGGGATTTATGAAAAAGGTGATCTGGGTGCAGGCAGGATTGATTGTGTTTTGTTCTCTACTTATTCTTCCATCTTCGATGATGGGGCAGACTTCCTTTGGTGGTATTAAAGGATCGATTCAGGACAGCTCGGCCGCCGTCATCCCCGGTCAGGAAATCACGCTGGTGAATCAAGAGACCAACCAGACTCGGACCACAGTCTCGACGGAGAGCGGATTATATGCCTTCCCCAGCTTGCCGGCGGGGAATTATATAATGACTGTCGAGCGCTCCGGCTTCAAGAAATATGAAGGGAAACTGGTTTTGAGGGTAGGCCAGGAGGCGACAGTCAACATTGGTCTGGAGCCGGCAACGTCCCAGATTACAGTTGAGGTGCAGGCGGTCACACCCGTGATCGAATCCACTGGCGCCACGATTTCCGACACCAAGGAATCGGAACGTATCAAGACATTGCCCTTGAATGGCCGCGAAATCACCAGTTTATTTACACTCACCCCAGGGGTCAGCCGAACAGGTGGAACCCAGATAAACGGCCTCCAGGCAGGCAGCGTGATGTTCCTCGGGGACGGGATCAGCATGGAAGACAGATACACCGGCGATATGAGCCGAGTCAATCCCGCCATGGAAGGGATCCAGGAGTTCCGGATTGAAACCTTGAATTCCTCAGCCCAATACAGCAAGCCGGCGACAGTAAGTTATATAACCAAATCCGGCAGCAACGTGCTGCACGGGTCGGCTTTTGAAACGTACCGCAGCAACGCCTTTTTTGCCCGGGACCCCTTCTCCAGGAATGATCAGCCACCGCTCCAGCGAAGGGAATTCGGTGCTTCTGTGGGTGGGCCGGTCTACCTCCCATGGCTCTACAGCGGGAAAGACAAGACCTTCTTCTTCTTTACCTATGAAGGTCTGCGACAGCCTCAAGAGAATACATACCACATGGGATCGCCGACCCAATCCATACGCGATGGCGATTTTTCCAATTATGTCCCCTTCGGTGAAACCGGCATATTCAAGATCTATGATCCTCTGACAACACGCCTGGATCCGGCGACCGGAACCTACATCCGCACTCAGTTTCCCGGCAATAAGATACCGGCCAGCCGAATCTCAAATATGGCCAAGCAGGCCCTCAGCCGTTATCCGCTTCCCAATATCGCCGGCGCGCCGATCGATCAGAACCTGGAAACCCATCTCTCTGCCGGCACCGAGCGGAACAAGTACACCACCAAGATCGACCAGAAAATTGGCAGCACCGATAATGTCAGCGGGAGCTTCACATTCACCGATGAGAAAAGAGATAATCCCAGGGGGAATGGCGTTTCCGAGGAGATTTATTTTAACAAAGTCACGGCTCAGACTTGGCAGGTGACACTCGCCGATACGCACATTTTCAGCCCGACGATGGTGAATGAGTTTCGCGTTGGAGGCACTCGCCCGACCAGCCGCCGCGGCCCCACGATCAAGGATCCGCCGATTACTACGCTCCTGGGACTCCAGAATGCCACTGGAGATTCCGGCTGGCCTTGTCTCTATCCCTATACCTGTGCGCTCAACTCGGAGTTCGGCAACTTCTATTATGACGATGACAACCCCCAGACAGCGCCGCAAACTTTTTGGACATTTCGCAGATAACTTGTCTATCACCCGCGGAAAACATGCCCTGAAAATCGGGGGCCAGATCCGCACCATGGCAGTCAATTCGGATGAAATCGGACAGCCGCGTGGTTGTTACGAATTCCCGGCCGACTGGACGGCCTTGGCTGCGGATCCCTCGGGTGTTTTTGCGCCCAATACCGGTTCCGGCTTCGCTAGTTTCCTTCTAGGCTATCCTCTGGCCGGCGAACTGCGGACCAACAAGGGCTTCTATTATCATCGCCAAAAGGACTTCGCATTCTATTTCCATGATGACTGGAAGGCCACGAGATAGGCTGACGCTGAGCCTGGGCGTGCGATACGAGTATTACACGCGCTATAAGGACAAAAACGACCAGATCGCCAGTTACGATCCTGTCAGCAAGGCGATGGTGACCAGCAGGTCCGATCGAACAGGCTTATCAAGTGAATGCGGCAGCCATAAAGGCTTTCAAGGATGCCGGCGTAATCTTTAAGACCGCCAGCGAGGTTGGATTTCCCTCAGGGCTCCTGGCGCGGGATGGAAACGATATCGCCCCCCGCATCGGTTTTGCTTATGCATTGGATTCCAGGGGGACAGGACAGTCATTCGAGGCGGCTACGGGATCAGCTATTGGACCTTCCCGCTGATTGGGCTGCAGTCACGCAGCAGAGGCAACCCACCATTCGACTTCAAACGCCTGATGTTGGAGTACCCTCAATCGTATGACTATTCAGGTGTCGGACAGAAGGAATTTACGCATGGGCATACCTCCCTATGTTCTCGGCGGCGGCCATCTTGCCTTTGATGACTCGAAGCTTGCGAGCATCGGTATTCCTATCACGATGCGCTCCTTTCGCTCCCGACATCGCAGGACTCTATGGCCCAGAGCTGGAACCTTACGGTGGAACGTCAGCTCACTACTACGATTGGCTTGCGGCTGAGTTACGTCGGGACAAAAGGCACCAACCTGCAGATGGTTGAACCGATCAATACGGCCGCTCCGGCATCCACAATGCCTGGCGTTTCCACCCAAAATCGCAGAGTCAATCCGATCTATGGCGATGTGGGCAGGTTCGAAGGTTATGGTTATTCCAATAGCCATCAGTTCCAGGCGGAAGTCCGGCGCAGCATGACGCGCGGGATGACATTCCAGGCCTTCTACGCATGGAACCGAACTCTCGCTTCAACCGAATTCGCAACTGGCGGCAGTCGCCACGACTATCCTCGGGGATCGCCAGAGCGGGATTGCCAGCCTCGATGACAGAATCGAGCCTGGAGTATGCAACATCCAGCTCCTACCCGCTGCATCAGGTCACTGTAAACTTCCTCTACGATTTGCCCTTCGGTCCCAACCAGCGCTGGGGCGCCGGCACCAATAGGTTCGTGTCGGCACTCATCGGAGGGTGGCAGGCGGCCGCAAATGCAACTATGCGTTCCGGGCTGTTCATGTCTTACGGGACCCGGAATACAACCAGGTGGCAGGTAAAAGATCCGAATCTCCCGAAGGAGAAGCAGACTGTGGCCAAGTATTTCGACACCACCGCGTTTGTCCCCGCGGTAGATGCCAATGGGAAACCCGTCGACTACTACACCTCCAAGCGTCCGGGGCGGAACACCATCGTCGGTCCCGGATTCAGAGGGTTTGACATGTCCATTTTCAAAAACACGCGCATTGTCGAGAGGGTGAATTTGCGGCTGGTGGTTGATGTTTTCAACCTGTTCAATCACCCCAGCTGGGGATAGCCTAACGCCACCAGCGGGGCCATTACCTCCATGGCCAGTTCACCGCGGCTCTTCCAGTTCGGAGCGCGCCTGGAATTCTAGACAGCCCCCATCGCACCAGATCAGCCGCGCCGGGCACAAATCCGGCGCGGCTTTTTTTATCCATGGTCCCGACAAAGTCATGCGCAAGCGGTGAGTTGCAGGGCGAAATATGGTGCCTGTCCCCAATTTCGCCGAACGCTTCTCGACTTTGCCGGGATCTTGTTTTTATCCCCTGCACCGACGTCGTTATGGTAATTTCGAACCGTCCGGTATTTTGTCCCGATTCTCGCCACCGTCAGGAAGTGGGGTAATGATATTGCGGACTTCAGGAAACGTCCGGCTGGCCCTTTTTTTAGCGGAATGGCTATGCTTCGCCGCCCTGGTGCCGGCGCAGACCAACATCCGCCCCAACCTTCTACTGATCTCAATCGATACTCTTCGGGCTGACCGATTGGGATGCTATGGAAATAAGAAAATCCGGACACCCAAAATCGACAATTTGGCAGCGGAGTCGGTACGGTTTAGGACTGCGGTATCTCAAGTTCCATTGACTCTTCCCTCGCACTGCACGATTTTGACGGGCACATACCCCTCTTTCCACGGAGTCCGGGATAATGTCGGATTCAGGCTCTCCGATTCCAAGACAACCCTCGCAGAAATTCTCAAGGCCCAAGGCTATCAGACTGCGGCTGTTGTTGGCGCCTACGTGCTGAACTCGACTTTCGGCCTGAACCAGGGGTTCGATTATTATGACGACAAAATCTCCAACCCCTCGCGCTCCGGCCCGGTCATCAACCTGAACAGCGTCGAACGCCCCGCGAGTGAGGTGATCGCGCACGCAACCAACTGGCTGCGTTCTCACTCCAGCTCACGCTCGCCTTTTTTCATGTTCGTACATCTGTACGATCCGCATGATCCTTACGATCCTCCGGGAACATTCAAAGAACAGTATGGGGACAGCCCATACGACGGTGAGATTGCCTATGTCGATCATGAAGTGGGCAAACTGCTGGAGTTTCTAAAACAGAAGAGTCTCTTTGAAAACACGATCGTAGTTCTGACAAGCGATCATGGTGAAAGCTTTGGCGAACATCAGGAATGGACCCATGGATTTTTTATTTACGATACCACGCTCCTTGTTCCGCTCATCATCAAGCCAGTTGAGAAAGGACTTTCAGGCAGAGTTGTAACCGAGCAGGTCAGCCTCGTGGACATAGTTCCAACTGTCCTGCAGCTGCTGGCAGTTCGGGGTCCAACTGAATTGCAGGGACAAAACCTATCGGGACTCATGCGTGGACAGCGGCGCAAGGGCACTGGTTTGGCATACGCGGAGACTTATTATCCCGCTCAGTTTGGTTGGAGCCCTTTGGTCGGGCTCCGACGCGAAGATTACAAATTCATTCGGGCCCCGCAATCCGAGCTTTACAATCTTCAATTGGATCCGGGAGAACAGAACAATCAGATCGCGCAGCAGACTGCACTGGCCAATGACCTTAAGTCCGATCTTGGCAAGCTGGAGTCTTCCTATAGCGACCCAAATGCTGCCCAAAAATCACAGTTGAATATGAGCCGAAAGCAGCTGGACGCACTGAGATCCCTGGGGTATGTCGGGGCATCCACATCCAGCAACTCGATTGCAGGATCCTTTTCAGGAAGAGCCGATCCCAAAGACAAGCTCGCAGCGTTCCAATGGATATCGGCCGGCAGCCAATACGTTGCAGCGGGACAATATCGCAAAGCCATACCGGTCCTGGAGAAGCTGCTTCAGGTCGAACGGGAAATGAGAGTAGCGTGGTCTATGCTCGGCCGCTGTCATTTCGAATTGGGGCAGTATGACCCGGCCAAAAAGGCCTTCCAGGAAATCCTCAGGCAACAGCCGCATAATCTGGATGCCCAGTTTCATATTTCTGCCTGTGATTACCGGCAGAAGAACTGGGCTGCGGCAGAAACCGGCCTCAAAAAAGTGCTTGATCAAGATCCGAAGTTTGCCGCGGCTCACCTTTATTTGGGCTTTCTGTTTCAGGCCAAAGGTGATGCCGAGAAGGCGTTGTTTTTCTTCCAGCAGGTGTTGAATCTGGATCCGGAGAATGAGGATGCTCACGCCAAAGCAGGATTCATCCTGGCCTCCAGGGGAAATGTGAAAGAGGCCCTCTCGCACTTTCAGAAGGTGGTCCAATTAAATCCGAACGACGCCGAAGCTCACTCCAACCTGAGTGTTGCCTACCTCAAAACGAATCAGCCGGAAATGTCGCGCAAGGAGCGGGCGGAGGCATGTCGATTGGACAAGAGATACTGCCAGCAGGGTAGTGGCAAGAAAGCCGCTGAGAAATGACCGCACAGCCCCCTTTGTTGCTTGATTTCTGATGAGCGATATCACGCCGCGAGAGCGGGTATTGCTGGCACTTTCACATCAGGAAACAGACCGCGTCCCGGTGGACTTCCTGGCGACTCCGGAGGGCTGGGCGCGGTTGAAAAATGCGCTCGGCGTATTCGAAGCCGAGCATATCCGCCTCCGGCTGGGCGTGGATCTGCGTCACCCCCGGCAGCCGTACGTCGGCCCACCCTTGCGGAATCACCCCGACGGCAGCCGGACGGATGAGTGGGGGGTGCGCCGCCGGCGGATCGCCCATCAAGGCGGACAGTACGATGAAATTATCGAGCATCCCCTTGCCCACCTGAAGGAAATCCGAGAGCTGGAGCGATTTCCCTGGCCTCAGGCGAGCTGGTGGGATGCCGCTGCACTCCGGGACCGGATCCGGGAAATGGATCGCGAAAATTCATATGCCATCGCGCTCGAGGAATTCGGTGATCCGGGTGGAATCTTTGAGATCGCATGGTATCTGCGCGGCATGGAGGCGCTCCTCGTGGATATGATCGAGCGTCCGGACCTGGCCTTCTTTCTCTTTGAAAAAATAACCCGATGCCTGCTCGGCAAGCTTGAAAATGTAATGCAGGCCTTGGGCCCTCGGGCAGACCTGATCTGGACCAGTGACGATGTCGCCCACCAGCACGGCCCCCTGATTTCGCAGAAGCTCTGGAGGCAGCTGCTGGCGCCGCACCACGAGAAGTTCAACCGGCGCGTGCACGAACTCGGATCCAGGGTCATGTTCCATTCGTGCGGAGCGGTGCGGCAGTTCATACCGGACCTGATAGAAATCGGGGTCGATGTCCTGGATGTACTCCAGTTCAGCGCCGACGGCATGGATCCGGCGGAAATCAAACAGAATTTCGGCAGCCGCCTCTGCTTCCACGGCGGGGTTGATGTGCAGACGGTTCTGCCGTTCGGCACACCGGAGAGCGTTCGCGAAAACGTGCGGGGGTTGATCGGCACACTTGGGCGGGGCGGCGGTTTCATTCTGAGCCCGACTCACAACGTGCAGGTCGATACTCCTGCCAGAAACATCCTCGCTGCATACGAGGAAACCGGCAGCTGCTCTGATCGCTGAGAAAGGCATCTCGAAATGTGGAAAGTATTCCTGATTTTCACAGCGCTTATCAATTCGACGGCGACGCCATGGGACCATCATCTCGGCAATTCCGGAGACGCCGGAAACCTCTTCATCCGCCCGGATTGGCTGATCTGCCTGCCCGCTTCACCGGAGAGCGCTCTGGTTCGGGCAGCGAATGATCTTCGGGGATTTCTGAAACACCAGCATTCGATGGATCTCAATGTCGGCTCGGGTTTTCCTGAAAAGGGATTCATTCTCCGGGTGAACAGCCTGCTCAAGGATGATGGATTCAGGATCCGAGCGGAAAACGCCGCGAGCCGGATATTCATTGAAGGATCCAGTGCCAGATCCGCCTATCAGGGGGTCCTGCTTCTGGAAGATATGCTGGCGGAGCGACCGGCGTTGCCAACCGGGTTCGAGAAGAATGTCAAATTCCCCTTCCGGGACAGATACCTCCTGTGGGACAGCCTGCTCACCGGCCAGAACAAGGGAGCTATCGGCTTCAATCTTGAACGCCACGTGCGCGAAGCCGTTCGGCTGGGCTATACCGGCATGGAGTGCAACCGGTTTATCGGCATGAACCTCATCCAGCAGGGGAATCCGCACGACCCTTATCCGTGGTACACCTACTGGGGCCCCTCATTGGACCAGTTTGTCTCGTCTCCTCTTTTCGAAGGTGTCTTTCCAAAAGAGTACCTGGAACGGAACCTGGCAGACCTTAAACAGGTAGTCCATCTGGTGGAATCATTCGGTCTGAAACCTATCTTCATGGGTTACGAACCGCGTTACGTGCCCGAGGAGTTTTTCCATCGCCGGCCTGATCTTCGGGGCCCACGCGTCGATCACCCGCTGCGCAGCATGACACCACGATACTCACTTTGTATTGATCGGCCGGATGTCCTGGAGCACTATCGCTCCTTGGCCGGAAAACTTGCCCGGGAGATCCCAGCTCTCCGCGAATTGCACATCATCCCCCAGGACAGCGGTGCCGGAATGTGCTGGGGCAACGGGCTCTACCCTGGTCGCAATGGGCCGGATTTTTGCCGGAATATTCCCGCGGGAGAGCGGATGCAGAGGTTTTTCGGCGCCATTAAGGACGGGTTGCGTGACGGGGGGCTGGAGGTTCCGATTGTGGTTCAGCCGCACAAAATGAGCCGACCGGAGGTGGATCAGTTCTTCTCACTGGTTCCAAAGGATATTGAGTTCACAGCGGGCAACTGGACTTCCTGGAGTTTGACCTTTCGTGATCCGCTCGAAATTGACCGTCATATTTTCGACCGCCAGGGGGAGACAGGACGCCGCCGACTCTATTTCCAGCAGCACTTTTTCGGATTCGACGGCGCGCCGACATCCGAGTTTCCCGTACCGTACCTGCTGGCAGACCGCTTGATCAGAGCGAGAGAGTATCGACTCGATGCCCTCAATACGCTAGGCGGAATAGTCTCCCCGCCGGTGAAGGACCGGTCTGGAATGCAGGAAGTTTATCGGCGGTTCCTGATCGAAGGCGATCAATCCGCTGATGAACTGGTTCGCATGGTCGCTGCGGATCTGGCAGGAAAGGATGGAGCTCCGGTACTTTTTACTATCTGGAAGAACATTCACGATGCGATCATGAATAATGGACGCCAGGTCGGTTTTGCCCTGGGGACGGAATATGTTTCCCGGCGCACCCTGGTGCGCCCTCTCGTACCTGAAGCGTCCGCGCTCAATGCGGAAGAAACGGAATGGTGGCTGAGATATACCTTCGGCGGATATTTGAGGTTCGGCCAGGCTCACCTGTTCCGCGGGGAAGGCGGTTTGCCGGGACAGGAATGGTACAAAACTAATCACGAACGCTCCACCAGGGCGATGCGTGCATTTCAGGGTGGATCTATCATCCTGCAAAAATTTCTGCATGAAAACCCCGATGCAGCCCGCAGGTATCCGTACCTTGCTTCCCACGAGCGCCAGCTTCGATTCCTGGGACACGTTTATTCGACCGGCGCTCACCTCTACGAAGGGCAACGGCTGCTGGACAAATATTCCGCCAAAGAAATCGAAGCGGGGCTGATGCAGGAGGTGGACGCCGACTTGACCCTTTTCAATCGCGTCGTGGAGGATGAAATCCAAAACACCCGGGAGCTGCTATTATTGGTCGAGGAAGGCGGCGAGATGGGAATGGTCCTGCTGCCGGAGGAAACCAATTGGGCCTTTGGGGAAAATTTCCCGGATCTCCTGCGACGCAAGATCGAGGTCATGAGGCGGCATCTCCCGGAGGCGCCGGAAGTGTTCAAACGTTGGTTCGGCTCCGAATATTGATTGTTGAGGATTGAGGTCCCTATGCGCATGCATTTTCCCCGATTGCTGGTTGTCATTGTTCTGATAGCAACTGCCGCATTTTTCTCCGCCTGCAGCAAGCCACCGGCCTCGGAAAAACCGGCGCCTCAAAGGGTGGAGAAATTCGGAGTCACAGTCGTGCCCGGTCCGATGGATGCCATCCTGCTGAAAGACTATGCGCCGGATTCCTCGCTCAAAGTGCCCGAAACACAAGTTCCCAAAGCGAGGTTTCCTGCGATCGATGTTCATGCCCATGTTTATGCCAACACCCCACAGGAGGTTTCTGATTGGGTGCGCACCATGGACGAAACTGGCGTGGAGAGAACCATCGTATTGACCGACGCTACCGGTCCGGAATTTGACCGTCTGGTGGAGCTTTACCTGAGACCCTACCCCGGCCGGTTCCAACTGTTCTGTGGCATCGACACCAGTGGAATGGCAGCCACGGATTTCACTGCGCGAGCAGTCCGGGAACTTGTACGGTGCTATGAAAAGGGCGCCCGTGGAGTCGGCGAATTGTCCGACAAAGGCTGGGGAATAGGCGGTTCCGGCAAATCGCCCCTGCCCAGGGCTCAAAGACTGCACCCGGACGACAGCCGCCTCGACGCATTTTGGGCGAAATGCGCCGATCTCGGTCTTCCGATAAACCTGCATATTGCCGATCACCCATCCTGTTGGCAACCTTTGGGGCCGCATCAGGAAAGGACTTCAGACTTCCAGACCTTCAACCTTTACGGCAAAGATGTGCCGTCGTACGAAGAACTACTGGGCATGCGGGATCGGATGCTCGAACGTCATCCCAAGACCAAGGTCATCACCTGTCACTTAAGCAACCAGGGAAACGATCTCGCAGAGCTGTCGAAGGTAATGGATCGATATCCAAACCTGAATCTTGATATCTCCGCCCGCGACTACGAGTTGGGGCGGCAGCCCAGGGCCGCCGCAAAATTTCTCCTGAAATACGGTGACAGGATCTTGTTCGGCACCGACATGGGCAGGGAAAAAGTCGTCTATACCGGCTGGTGGAGACTGCTGGAGACAGCGGATGAATTCATTCCGGGCCGGGTCTGGTGGCGCTATTATGGGCTGGAATTACCGCCGGATTTTCTGGATAAGCTTTACCGCGCCAACGCGCTCCGCATCCTCAATTGGAACGCTCGACGGATCGAACCGCAAAGACGCGAAGAAAAATAAACCCAATTCCTTCGTGTCTTGGTGATCTTTGCGGTTCGAATTGGTTTGCGGACATTCCGCAAAATACAGACCTTTACTGGTCGCTACCCCAGCGCTTCCGCAACCAGCCGGCAGTTTTCCCTGACCTGCTCCTTTTGCTTCGGATACATGCCGATTACAAAACAGTCCTCAGGTTTTGCATACCCTGCTGCGAGTTTGAGCGCGGCAAGCATCTTTTCAGGAGTGTCGCAGTGCCTCGAGGCACCATACACTTTGAAAATCAGGCATTGCCTTGAAGTCTGGCGCACCCGCAAAAGCATTTTCTCGCGGTCGGGGTCCCAGAAAAGTTCGCCATTCACCAATCGCCCCGCCACCTTCTCAGCCTCTTCCGGCGTCCGGCTGAGGTTGTAAATGCAGGTCATATAGAAATCCAGGTCCCAGCCTTTCGACTCGACATAGTCAATGACCTCGGGGATGTGAGTCCCGAGACCGACCTGCACGCCGGTCTGACGGATGGCTTTGAGCAGGTCCCGGGCCTGTTCGATTTTTCCGGCCTGCCAGAATTTGTCGGTCTGGCTGCCGTGGTGATAAATCCCGACCGGCTTCATGTCCGCGATGGTCCCGATGTTGCGCGGGATGTCGGCGAACTCGGAGGCAGTCTGTGCGATCCATTGGATCGTCCCCCCTTCCGATCTGTACTCGTGCAGAAGCCGCGTAATGTGACGATCACCTCGAGACTGCCATGTATTGATACCGGCACTTTCACAATCCCGGAGCAGACTTTTCACCCTCGCAGCCGTGAAAAAGTCGATCATCTCGCGGCTGAGCTGACCGGAAACATGGGAATTGCCGCTGACCGGATTCCCGCCCACGATAAGGCGGGAGATTTTGGACTTGCCGAACGCCACTTGTGGAACGGTTTCCGCAACATTCCTTCCCGCCAATGGCACGGCCAACGCCCCGGCCAGAAGTTCACGACGGCTCAGTTCCATAATCATGCTCCCCGTTTTCATTGAACCAAAAGCGAAGATCAAGGCACTGCCAGCATATACCGGTGCAGGTGCTTTGTGTGCAACTGAAAGGCCTGGTAAAGCTTCTCCACGCCATAGCGGACATCGGGGGTAAAACGGAAACTCCACGACTCATTATCCAAGGAGGAGCGGAATCTTGGAGCCCCGCGGCGTTTGCGGCGCAAGACGAACCACGCTCGTCCGTTCCATGCTGCTGGTCCATTCCCGCTGCTTTGCCTCCTGCAGATCGGAGATTTCCACAAGCCAGGGCGAGTCGGAATATATCTTGCAGCGATACCAGTTTCCCTTGTCGAAGGGATCCATCCCCTGGCGCATCTTCACCCAGATCGTCGCCTCCTCGCCCGGTTCCAGAATTCCATTGCCATTCCCTTTGCCCTCGGTCACTTTGCGGTCGATCGATTTTCCGCCCCCCTGGTTCCCGCTCTGACGAAAAACCTTGAGGTCCACAGTCCTGCCGTCCAGGATTACCATTTCTTCAACTGTGGGGATGATCTCCGGAACTACGAGAACATCCAGGTTTTCCGACACACCGTGCCAGCCGTCGTAGGTCAGTTCCAGCCGGAGCCGCGTCGGCTCGAAGTAACCTCCGCCCGAAGTGAAGCGCGCATGAAATTGATTGGAAACGTCGACGAATCCGCCGGGATCGATGGAAGGTATCTCGAATTCCTGAGCAAGCAGCTGGACCGTCGGGTATTCGCTGCTCAGGCGGACGCGCACATTGTCCATTGCTTCTTTGCGAGGATTGTAAATGCGCAAAGGAAGCGGAATTTCAGAGTTCGGAGGAAGACGCAACTTATCGCCCGCGGTTACCGGCAGCAGGATAGGAGGCTCAGATCCGGTTCCCGGACCGGCAAAGCTTACCTGGTGCCCGGAGCCATCCACCGTAAAGGTCAAAGTGCCATCGCTAGCGGAGGTAACTTCACGCCGGCTGGTTTTATTTGCGGCGAAGGAGTGATCCGACAGAGTGTAAACTGCAGCCGGTTTATAGCGCGGCGCGGTTTTCACGGTGATACGGAGATTCTCCGGCGGCGGCCCATCAGGCTCCCATTGCCGGGCGGTAATACGCAGCCCTCCCTGCCGGACATCCGTCAGGGATACCATGGCGCTTCCGGCACCATCGACCTGGACATCATATCCCCAAACGGAAAAGCGGCGATAGGCGTTGGCATGATTGAAAGAAACGGGAATATTGTCGAGCGCCGAATTTGCGAAGGCTCGGGAGTGAAAATCGAAAGTCTCCGCGATTGAGGTGATCCAGTGGCGATGGTATTCATCCTGGCGAAATTCGAAGTCCACCGATTCGGAGCTGGCGTAGGCTGCGCGGGCCTCTTCATGATACTGGCTTATGTAATCGCCGCTGGCGCGGATCAAACGGACCATGGTGTGGGTATGGCTGGGAGCATGGTCTTTGAGCCGCCAGAGCTGCCGGCGCCCGGGATCGCCGGCAAAAAACTCGTGCCCGGGATTAAAGGCCGAGGCGCTGCCGATCAGGTGCGGATACCGGGCCGAAATATAAAAGCTCATGAAGCCGCCCATGCTGAGTCCGGAGGTTGCGCGGTGCCGCCGATCGGACAGGGTTCGATAAGTTTTGTCGATATGCTCGATCAATTCCTCCAAGTAAGGGCCGAAATCATGGTTTCCCCCACCGCGCATGACATCCCATGGCGTTCCCCCATAAAACCCGGTGTAATCTTCAGCCACATACCCATCCACCAGGACCACGATGACGTCATGCCTGGCGACGTAATCCGCCATCTTGGGAATAAAGTCTTTGCCGCCATCATAGCTTTCCAACGTGTACCGGTCGCTGTGACCGTGAAAAAAGTAGATGACCGGGTAACGCTTACCTGCGATGGAATAATCAGTGGGAAGCAGGATGCGGTAGTTTCTGGACTCGCCAAAAACCTTGGATGGGTGTGTCAGATCCAGAAACGGCCTGCTCGGCAAAGCCGCGGCCTGCCAGGCCAACATCCCGATGAGACACAAAATAGGCCACATGTTTCACCTCGCCGGAGCAACGTGTCCGGGATTACCCGAAGCGCCGATACTATTCCCCCGTCTCAGTTTTGCATGAACCTGAGGCAGCTTGGAGCCCGGCTCCGCGGCAATTACCTCTACGAGCCCGACAATCTCGCCCAGGCTGTCATAAACCGGCGCCAGAACAGATATCATCTGGGGACGGCGTGTCACTTTTTCGCGTTGTCCGCTCTCCAGCACCCGCTTCATTTCCAAAGGCATATCCTGAGTCAGCTGCCCCCAGGTCCAGAACTGGCTCCACTCGTTCGCATTCCGGATCAGGATCTGGACCTTGCCCGGCGTGTCGGGGAAGGGCATCCATAGATTTACATCGCAGGGGTATGACACCAGCCTGGAAAGGCGGATCAGGATTTTCTTTGTTGCAATGAAGTTCTCATGATTCACATCAAAATTGTCACCCGCTACCCAGGGGTCTTTGGGATCGACGAGGAAAATGCGCTCGAGCGCGCGCGGGGTAAGGATCCTCCGGCAAACGTCGCCATCCATGAGAACGCTTGCGATCCGGCCGACTTCGTCCAATTCCCGGATCACATCCTCTCGAGTCCGCACGGCGGTGTCCTGCCCTCCGGCGAATGGCACTAAGGCCGGGAACATCAGCAAGCAGGCAAGGAATCCTTTGCCCATATTCATTTTGCCTCCGCAACCAAATCCATGAGGAAAAGGTGAACGTTATTCCAGGCCCGGGCACTCAATTTCTCCGGGCTGACAATTACCCTCCCCGGTTCCGCAGCGGCTTCTTCAGCCCAGGTATAGGGATTCTTGTCCAACAGGGGCGGGCGGGGGTTCCACCAATCCTGCGGCTTTGTCCCATTGTATCGCCGGGTCACTTCCGCCTTCAGCCACTCTAACTGCCTTCGCCCTTTCATACTTTCCAACAGTGCAATATCCTGGACGCAATTCCGCTGAAGTTTCAACCTCAGGCTCGGGATAGGTCCTTTGATGCCGAAGCGATCACCCGAATAAGCCAACACGGTATCCAGGCCCCCAGCTCTAAACCACGGGTCGGGCCCGGGATCGACGGTCTGCCAGTGGACCCAACCGTCGGTGCCGTAGATCCAAGCCCTCACCGGCCCATCCGTGATGGCCGCAGAGACGGCATTCACGGCAGGAGGGCCGCCATAAATCCAGAGTATGTCGCCCCTGGACTTGAGCTTGGCGGCGGCATCAGGGTACCAGCTAAACATTCCGCCGCTGCAGACCCAGAAATTGATGATCCCGGCAAGAGTATCGAACTGGCTCTCCATGGACCAGCTCGCATCCGTCCGGAAAACGAACTGCACCGGTGAACTGGAAGGCAGCGCTTTTTTCAAAAGCCGGCCGTATTCCACCAAATACCGGTCATCTTCAGGAAAGCGTGCCTCATCACCATCCCAGGGGAACGCCTTATATCTTTTCTTGTGATTGAAGAACATTTCGAAGCGAGTCCGGGTCCAGCCCTTTTCACGGAAATGCAGCTCCATTTGTGAAACCACATTGGTGAATTCGACTTCATAGCCGGGCTCCCCCCACCCCAGAAAAGACGCGGGCCACTCCGGGTTGATCGGCAGATAAACAAACGGGATGGGGCGGGCACCGCGTCTTGATCCGGCAAATGCGCTTCCATCCAGCAGCGGGCCGTAGTGCCGGTCATAAAGTTCCCAACTCTCGATGTGTTTGCCACGACCGGATCCGGCCAGTTGCGGCGCGAACTCCGAAATGACTTTGCCGCCGTGCCCGTAGCCGAGTTGATGATACACACCCCGATGTTCATAAAAGAGTCGGTGATAGAGATGCGTCAGCCGGAAAGATTCATCGCTGGGGACCGCGGCATTCGAATACTGGTCGGCGAGAAAGGAGCTCCCATAGGAGTTATGGTCCACAAAGATCGCATCTTCCACCGGAATCTGAGCATCTACAACTCTAATGCTGACCGGGAGTGTCAGTTTCCTCTTTCCCGCCTGCAGAGACGCCCGGCATTGGTAGAGTCCGGGGACGGCATCGGCCGGAATCCAGATATCCACCCAATAAGCCTGGGCACTTTGATTGTCGATTCGGTTATCGGAATGAGGGAGTCTTGATGCGTAGGGCAGGTTGGCCGGGACCAGTGCGTCGGGGAAATAGGTCTTGGTGGACTGGTTCCAATGATACCACTCCCTGAAAAGATCGAGCTGTAGCTTGCCGTTTGCATCCTGCAGTTTCAGGTCGAGAACATAGTCCCCGCCCTCGGGCATCTTCACAACCACCTGGAAGGATACATACCCTCCCCTGGCCCCAGCGATCGTCAGCGGATTTTGTACGGTACTGAAAAGTTGCCCATCCGATACCGATTTCCTGTCGGCCGCCACCACGCTCCCGAAGGGATCAGGCCTCAAGAACTCTGGGAGCGCAACGAGCTCGACAGCGGCGCAAATGTTCGCCAAAAGAAGCACGGCCAGGAGTCCAGCCAAGCAGCGGCTGTGGATCCATCGGGTGATACGAACGTTACCCGTGGGAAATCTGTGCAGAAAGAAATGAGGGGCCTTGGTTGGCATCTGCAGCTCCAGTTTTGGATTAATTCGCTTAAATTCTGATCCTTTTTTTATAAGAATTATTGTTTGTTGCTGTAATAAAGAAACCAACCTGATACAGTGGCTTCTTCTATATTCAAATACCATCCTTGTCAAGAAATTTGCGTGCAGATCAAAGCTCGTCGAGGTTTTCGATAAATGCTTGAATTCTTGTGGCATAAGACAAGGTTCGTCGCAAAACGGCTCATTCTGCAAATCGAAGGTAGAGGTTTCGAACCGAACCAAGATTTAGAAACCTTCAAACGCAACCAGCCTGATGTAATTTGAGATCGGGTCGCTATTATGTCGACACCAGCGTTTTCCAACGGGCGGTCCCTATCGGCGGAAAATCAATACGCAGGGAACCGAACAATTCATTCCCGATCGATACCCGGCGATTTCGTCCCTGATGGCAAATGGACCAAGAGCTTCTGGCAGGCGGCAGAAACCGTGTGCCTGGACCAGCGCCCGGCGGGGAGCAATAAAATTGATGGCATCACGACGAGGGTAGCCAGCGTCTGGACTCCCGATTCGGTTTACTTCGCATACAGGTGCAGCTACATTACACTGAACTGTTATGAAGGGGAATCAGCAGCTGAAAAAAAGTGGGAACTATGGAACCGGGATGTGGTCGAGGTCTTCATCAATCCCCAGCCGGACCGTTTTCACCACTATTTCGAATATGAGGTCGCGCCCAACAATCTCTGGATCGATCTTGAGATTGATCTTCTCAAGACCCCGTTTCACGATGCCGGCTGGATTTCCGGCTTTCAACATGCCACAACCCTGGATGAGGACAGCCGCATTTGGACTTGCGAAATGCGTCTTCCGGTCGCGTCCATGGGAGTCCCGAGACTCGTCCCGGGAACCGAATGGAGATTGAATTTTTACCGGGCCGACGGCCCGGGCGACGATAGCCAGCGTCGATTCATGAACTGGAGCCCGCTACCCGAACCGATTCCAACTTTTCACCAGCCGGCTTCTTTCGGGATCATCCACTTTGACGGCCTGGGGAGCTGATCGGAACCTCCCTCTGCAAGGTCGTTTTAAGCTGCAAGGATCGCCGCAACAACCAGAATTCCGCTGATAAGCAACACAGATCCGAGAACCCGCCCATGGCCCCGGCAATACCACATGTAGATGCCTGTCAGGACCATGATTACCAGGCTGATGGACAGAGCGTCCATCAAGAATCTCCAGATCCGGGTCGCCCACCAGTTCCGATGCTGCGACGGATCGCTTCTGCGTACACCCGTAAAAGAGTGAAGCATGCTCAATATTCCCCACCCGTTTACCTGGATATGCTTTACCTGGGCGCGAAGACTCACAAAATCCGTTTTGACCTGGTAAATATCCCCGGGCTTGACGACCTGAAAGGTCATGACTTTTGAATCGCCATGGCGGCTCAAATTCGAGATTTCTCCACGAATGCGTAATTGCTCCATGATGATTTTCGCCGAGGTGAGATCATCCTGCGCCATCGGTAAAACAACCGGCGCTTCGAATGAGGTCTCCTTTCGGTCACCCCAGAAGCTCGAGATGCGCCATTTGGGATGGTTCAATACCACCCCCGAGAGGCTAAATAGCCAGATGAAGAAAAGGAAGAAGAGGCCGAGGTAAGTGTGAAGTTTCCGGTTCAGGCCTTCAGCCGACGATGGCATAGAGCGCCCCTCCGAGACAAAGAACACCGCCTATCATCAGGATGAGGCCTACTTTTCGCTCCGACTTCAATGTCACCCAGAGATAAATCCCGCTGGCCGACAGGAAGAGAATCAGCCAGGCGCTAAAGTCCGACAGCCATCCCCATACGCGGGTCACCACCCAGTTGCGCCGGATATTGGCCAGGTGAGGTCCCGGCATTTTGTGAAGAAAGATGAGTGCTTCCCAGATTCCCGTTTTACGCTGCTTTACGGTGGCTGTGCCTGACTCCAGGGAAACGTCTATGCGGGCTTCATACCCGGGCCTGGCAACCGGAATGGTCAGCATTCGGTCCTCAGCCGAATAACCGATGAAACCGATTTCGCCGGAGATGCCGGTTTGTTGCAGGATTTCTCGAGCCCGACCGACGCGTTCTGCAGTCTCGAGTGTTTCGATACCGGCTGGCACATTTATCCGGATCGTTATTGTCCCGGAATCGACAGGATCACCCAGGGGAATTCCCGGATGATTCAATATAATCACACTGAAAGCAAAAACGAGAACGAAGGGACTCAGGAAAAGCCCGACAAAAAGATGCGAATCACGTATCAGCAGGTAAATCTTAACGCGCATTCTGCCGCACCCCGGCCTGCAATTCCGTCCTCGCCGGGGAACCGATTTCCTGCTGATTCCTCAGGATTCAAAATTGCAAATAATTACACGTGAAGTGATACCATGCGGCATTGATTTCAGAGAGTGGAATTTCGGCCCCGGGGCTCCCGATATCGGCCGGTGATAGCCGGTTGGCCGAAATCCTTCAGTAATATTCATGATCATCCGGATACCCTGGAGGTGCCATGCGATATCGCTCGATCGCTTTGGTTTGTCTGATTCTATTTGCTGCTCTGTGCGCGCAGGGACAGGATATCGTTACTGTCCGGCCACGTGAAAGCGACGACGTACTCATCAATCCCGGGATGGGATTTATGACTTTTCAGAGGTTCAACGGCGACGCGCTGAATGAGGGCACGAAGTGGACGGAAGGGTATCCGATCGAATACCAGGAATTCAAAGGCTCGCTGGAGATGAAGGATCATCCATTGACCTCGATTGCCTATTTCCGGATTTATTGGAAATTCATCGAGCCTGAGATGGGGAAGTACAACTGGCAATTGATCGATACCGCTTTGAAAACCGCCCGTTCGCGTCAGCAGAGCCTGCAGCTTCGCATAGCTCCATACGGTACGGAGGCCACAAACGATGTCCCGGACTGGTATCGAAATATGCTCGGGGATGAAGGAGGTAAACTGACTGTAAAGAAATGGCGCACCGATCCGGAAGACCCGCGCTACGTCCGTCATTTCGGGGGCATGATCCGGGAACTGGGAAAACGCTATGACTCTCATCCGGACCTCGAAGGTGTCGACTTGGCGATTGTCGGCGCCTGGGGGGAGGGGGACAGCTCTCATCTTCTCAGTCAGTCCACACGCGAGGCCCTGATCGACTGCTATGTGGACTCTTTCCGGAAGACCTCGCTCCTCATGCTTCTGACCGACGAAAAGACAAACAAGTATGCGCTTTCCCGCAGAGCGGTTGGATGGAGGGTGGATTGCCTGGGCGATATGGGCGGATTCAGCCCGACCTGGTGCCATATGTATGACATGTATCCTGAGGCGATCATTCGCTACGGAGTGAAAGATGCCTGGCAAAAAGCGCCGGTTTCCTTCGAGGTCTGCTGGGTGATGCAGCATTGGAAAGACAAGGGCTGGGATCCGGATTACATCATTGACCAGTCCTTGAAATGGCACATTTCGTCTTTTAACGCCAAATCTTCCGCGGTACCACCAGAATGGTGGCCGCAGGTCACCCGGTGGCTCAAGAAAATGGGCTACCGGTTCGTGCTTCGCAAGTTCACCTATCCTTCAACCATCCAGTCGCCCGGTATTTTTGAAATCACGTCCTGGTGGGAAAACAAGGGTGTTGCCCCCTGCTATCGGAAATACGATCTTGCATTGCGATTAGTGAATGAAAAAAACACGCAGGTGTTTGTCACAGGGGCGGATGTCAACACGTGGCTGCCGGGCGACAACCTTTTTGACGGCCGGATAGCGGTTCCGGCGAACATCCCGGCAGGGGATTACGAGCTGGAGATCGCCCTGATCGATGCTGTGACGCAACTGCCTCGCGTGAATCTTGCCATCGAAGGGAAGAAACCATCTGGCTGGTACGGCATGGGAAAGATTCGAATTCAGCCCTGATCAGAGGGAGATTTTGAGGGGAGCTTTAAGGCCATAGGCAAAAAGCAGCGTAAGAAAGAAATAAACGAAGAGCCAGTGAATCCGCCCGCCGAAAAATGCCGCCTGGGGGTACTGAATCTCGATCCGATGGATGGGTGAGGAGTCAGGCAGGGGTGGTTCTCCAGGGCTTGACAGCAAATCCAGCCATCGAGTCGAAACCCTCGCCGGACTTACTTTGGCAAGCAGCGCCTCCCCGACCAACACCTGCTTTGAAGTAGCAGCGTCTCCTGCCAGAATATGGATGTTCCAGGCTCCCGGTTTGATCGCCCGAATCCTCCAATCCACCTCGCGGCTTTTCTCGATTCGCAACGGCGGCGTCTCCACCGCAATCGCGGCGCCGTGATCCTGGGGCAGGCTCAGGGTGTGAAGGGAAGCATTTTCTTTGAGCAGCACTCGAACGATGGCCGATTCCCCCACTTTCAAGGGCCTGTAGCCGAACCATAACTCAAGCTGAAAAATCATGACCAGCAGCGGTGCAGCCAGGATCATCAGCGGAAAAAGAGAATAGCGCAGGTAATTGAGGTTGGATGCAAGGATTTCCCGCTGCGCCCTGAACATCACCGGCAGGCTGTTTCGAAATAGAGCAAGTTCCAGAAGATGAGCTACAGTCCGGTTCTTTGCGCTCCGGATGCCCTCCTGGTTCGAACTCCAGCGGTAGACCAGCAGCACCAGCACGGAGGTCAGCAGCGAAACGGCCGCCATCCCAAACCAGCGATCCAGATTCCGGAACGGAAAAAACAGAACCTCAAAAAACCGCCCTTCCGCAGAGTTCAATAATTCGATCATGGTGTTTTTTTCATCGATCTGGTCACTGGTACTATAGCTAAGTTTGCCAGCTCCAAGCCCACCGCCTTTATGCGCTCAGCTTCCACCTTCTTGACAATGCACGTGGACGTGGACGTAGACCTGGACCTGGTCGTAGTCAAAGGAAATCGCGCGTGTTTTAGCAATAAGGGCATTTTATCCCTGATATTGTCTCTGTTTTTTCGTCCAGGTCCAGGCCCACGACCACGTTCCCGGGTGGCGTCAGCCGGTAGTGGCTCAGTCAGGAGATGTATCCTAGCCCCTTGAGTTTCTTTTCGATTTCTTCGGCCGAATCCTCCGAGAGAGCTTTATCGAGCACCTTCTCCACGCAGTGAGCCACGAACTCTTCGGTGGAGGAATAACCAGCTGCCGCTGCAAACTTCGCGGCTCTATCGATCAAGTCTTTATCCAGTTTGATTTTCACGGTACTCATCGCGCTCCTTTCTTTAAGTCAAAGGATATTTCTGCCCACCATTTCAGGCGGAACCGGGATGTCGAATTCCTTGAGAAGGGTTGCCGTCAGGTCACAGAGCGTCGGATTTGCCAGCCTGATCTTCCTGTTGGTGAGCAGAATCCCAGGCAGAAACTGAGGATCCATGCAGTGATCCGCACCCCATTTTTCATCGTTATTTTCCATGACATTCCGTGGAATCTTTCCAAGGGGAGTGGCCCATGAAGCGCGATAACCTTTATTGTATCCAATGATGATGTCGGGCGCATGCGTCACTTCATTCCCGTGGTATACCTGCCGGGCTTTATAGGCCCGGGTAATTACTTTTTCACCAGTGGAGAAATCAATGATTTCCTCCAGCCTGCGCGCCAGTTCGTCGATCAACGCCTCCTTCTCCGAACCCGCCGGGACGATCCCCATCCCTTCCCGCCCTTTTTCGTTGATGTAAAGAGCATTCAGTCCGAGCGCGTAAGCCCTGGTGCGGCTCCAGTCGGTATTGGAGTGATATTCCGCCTGGTCCTGCAAAGTCGAGTCCGACACGCGCAAATACCCGTTCTGCAAAAGCCATGTGTTCAGGTTCAAAGCGCGGCGGAAGGGCATGAAGCCGTGGTCCGACATCACGATCAAAAGCGTCTCGCGGTCCGCTTTGGCCAAAGCAGAAGCCAGCACATCGTCCATCTCTTGATACACCCGTTCGATGATCCGCCCGTGATCACTGGAAAAGATAAGGTGGTCGGGCGGGCGCGCCGGGTCCCAGTCGGGCATGAACATGTGCTGCCGCTGATCTGTGCTGGAGAAGTAGTGGAACCAGAGGCCGGAGTCGAATCGCTCCAACTCATAATGGAAGAGCTTCCTGCTTTCCGCCAGGATGGACTCGTCCTGCGCGAGAAACTCACCCTCGTTCAACACCCCTTGATCCAGTGCCTTGGTGTCCGCCGGAAGCCCTTTGGTCGAGAAGGGCCCGATGGCGTCGGCGAGTTCCCTGGAAAAACCATCAGGTGTTGAGATCGGGAGCGCAGGAAACGAAGGATCAATATTGATTGGCGAGACATAGAGCATGAATTCCGGATGTGCCTGTTTCAGATAAAAGCGGCAGATGCCATAAACAGATTGCGTTGGCACGAGACGGAAATGAATGCGTTTCCAATCGCTCCATTCCCCCTCCCTGAGAAGGAATTCGCTCTCCTGAAGGGCCACCTTGATGACCGGATTCTCGGGATCCACATAGGCCTTGAATCGGACGGTTGCAGGTGGAGAGTTTTTCCTGAAACTGTTGCCGGGTCCCGTCAACTCCATTTCAGCCACATGATTTTCCAGCCTTACCGGAATGGTGCTGCCGCCGCCCTGGTCCGATTGTGCCTCCCAGGCCGTCGTCGTATAAAAGCTGAACATTCCGTAAGTCCCAAGGATATCCGGCGTTCCCATCCCCGCAAGCGTCCTTTGCGTACTTGCAGCGGGAGGAAAATTGGACGGGATTTGCATGATGGTCGCGGGGATATCGTAATCCTCCAGAATCTGCCAGAACGCCCTTCCCTTTCTTAATAACTCGGTTTTCCCGGCCGAAACCGGCAAAACATAATCGCCGATGGTGATTTTTTTGTCGCCTGCAACAACGCGCGAAGTCGAAAGGTACGGCGTGTAGTCCGCCGGATTCCGATGAATGAAATCGAAAATGCCATGGCCTCCAGGATCCATTCCTGTGATGAAATTGGACCAAGCAACCGGGCTCTGGGGCGGAAGGCTCGTATTGAGACGCTGGTAATCCCCGCTTTCTTTCAGCCTTCGAAAGGCCGGCATCTTACCCAGGCTGATGAGCAGGTCGAGAATTTTGGGGTCCATCCCGTCAAAGCCGAGCACTATCACCTTCCTTGGCACCCGGCGATGTGACAGATTCCGGACTATGGAATTGCAGTTTCCATGAGTCAGTGCCACTGCCCCTGCTGCCGCTGCTCTCGTCAGCAGATCACGTCGCGTTATCGGGAGTTTCATCCGCCGTTCCCCCGTCCGGACTGCTCTGTGCCATTCTCAATCAGCACGCGCCCATCCATGTAACCTGGCACCGGAATGCCGAAGAGGCTGAGTGCGGTCGGGGCGATGTCCCAGATTGCGGGAGAATCCTTGGTCAGCTTCCGGCTGCTGAAAAGGACGCCTGGCACCGTCTCGGGATCGATGCAGTGGTCTCCGCTCCAGGCTTTCCGGTTATCGCCAAATACCTCGCCGGCGGCCTTCCCCTTCACTGAATCCCAGGATGCCCGGAAGCCTTCACTGTATCCGATTACCAGGTCGGGGGCGTTGTCCTTGTATGGCCCGTTGAATATATCGTCCCTGTCGAACACGTTGCGGATCGCCCGGGTCCCGATCTCACTGTCTTCCAGTCGAGACAGTTTTTCGGCGATCTCCTTTTTCAACGCCCTGGCCTCCACCCCTCCGGTTACAATGCCGTGGGCCTCACGCCCTTTCAGATTGAGATAAATCCCTCCCAGTCCGAGGGCATAGGCTCTGGTTCGTGTCCAGTCGGCATTACAGAGCCAGTTGCCGCTTTCCGTAGCGCCATCCTTCAGAACCAGGTAGCCGTTATTCATCAGCCACGCGTTCAGATTCACCCCTCTGCGGAATGATTTGAAGCCGTGGTCCGACATGACCAATAGAACACTATTACTGTCGAGTTTCGCCTGGGTCCGGCCGATCATTCCATCCATGCGGGCATAGAGATCCTCGATGACGTTAGCCCCCATGGTACAGTTGCCCGCTTTTAAGGCCGGATGACCAGGGTCCAGATAGCGAAAGAACATGTGCTGAATGCTGTCCGTAGTCTCGAACACACAGGCAACGACACCCACCCTGGTTTTGGATAAGGCGTTAAAAAAAATCCGCTCCCATTCATCGTGGTAGGCATAGGCAAGATCGAGAAAGGCGCGCTCGGAAATGACACCTTCGTTGAGAGCCCAGGTATCGTTTGCCAGCCCGAGAGTGACGAACCTGCCCAGCAATTTAGAAAGATAAATGGAATAATAAAAGGGATGAGATATGGGCAAAGCCGGTTTCTCGGGGTCCATATTTAGGGGAGTGAGATACATCTCGAAATGCGGGGTGATGGATGAAATCAGAAACCGGCAGATGCAGCATATTTTTACTCCTAATCCGGGCCTGAACGTCAGCCGGATCCAAGGCGAGATCTCACCTTTTTTCAGGAGAAACTTCTGATCATTCACATCAAGACGGGCACTCTCCTGTTCCCCGAGGATGGTAATCTCGAGAGGGATTCGCATCTCGGACGACTTCTTGAGCAGAGTGTTCTCAGGACCCGATACATGGCTTTTGATGCGTCCGTTGATGATTTCGACAGGAATGGTGCAACCACCTTCCAACGACTGCCCTGCTTCGGGCCGGGATGAGTAGAAGGAAAACGTACCCTGACTTCCCTTCAGGTCCGGAGTGCACATCCCGGAGAGAATATGTCCCCTGAACCTTTCCGGCGGGAATGTAATCGGGACGCGCAAAATGGTACTGAAAATCCCGTGGTCGCCGAGGATCTTCCAGAAAGGCACACTCTTGCGCAGCCCGGTGATCTGCGGTTTTGAGAGGGGCACTCGGTACTTACCGAACGGAAGTACTTTCCGGGGACGATCGATCCGGGCTGAAGACAGCAAGGGCAGGTAGTTTCTGGGGTCACGGCTGAGAAAATCGTATATGTTGTGTTTGGACGGCTGGGTACCGGTCATGAAGGAGGACCAGGCGACCGGGGATATCGATGGAGTCGTGGTTTTCAGGCGCGTGAAGCCTCCCATTGCCCTCATCCGCGCGAGGTTCGGCATTTTGCCTTCGTTCATATACTTTTCAGCAAGGACCGGATCCAGTCCATCCAGTCCCACGATGACGAGGCGGTCGATGGACCGTTTGCTGCCGCTCCTCTTCCCGCGGATGGCCCAGTAAATCATGCGGAATGGCCAGGCGAGCAGGGAAAAGAGCGCAAGCAGAATGGCTCCCGCCAGTACGAGGAATGAAGATAGGAACGCGAATCCCGCACCCGGGCCGACATAGGCGTGAAGGGGAACAGCAGCCAGAAGCATCAGGCCCGCCGCTCCTGGAATAGCCCGAATCGGAGTCCGGAGCCCTTCTCTGCTCATGCGAAATCTCCCAGGATAAAGCCGGCAACGTTGGAGATCGATAGATCGGCGGGACAGGGCTTCGCCATCCAGAGAAAAGCATCGTCCCAGGTATGCATGCCCTGGAGGTCTGTGCGGCCAAATATCTCATGGCTGCCCAGCGAGCCTTTCATGTCGAAACCGTTTTGAGCGAGCACTATCAGATCAGGCCCCCTGAAGGCGCATGGGCCTGAATAAATCTCATCCGCATCGAAAACTTCCCTGACCACACTCCTCCCCTCGAAATCGAGGTTTTTCAAGGCGGCAGATATCTCGGCTTTCAAAGCATTCTTTTCCTGCTTCTCCACGGTTCCGCGTGGAAAGCGGCCTTTGAGATTCAGGTAAATCCGGTTCGGATCGAGGGCAAAAGCCCGAGTGCCGGGCGCCAGATCCGCCAATCGTTGTGGCACCGATGGATCGAACTTCAGGTACCCGGATTTTTCCAGCCATGTATTCAGGTAAACTTCCTGTTCGATTCCGGTGAAGCCATGATCAGAAAGTAAATAAAGCCCCCTGAGGTCGCCGGTTAATTGCCTGTATTTTCCGACGATTCGATCGATCAGGCCATCCACTTTACGATAGTAGTCCAGGAATCTTGCGTGTCCGGGATGGCCGGGATCGTCCAGGGCGTTCCAGAAATAATGGTGCAGACGGTCGGTCCCCGTCACCACGAACTCGAAAAAGTCCCAGTTCTGATTCCAAAAATATTCGAGCGCCTTTTCTCCAGCCTCCAGGTTGGAAAAAAGTTCCTTCCAGAAAAAAGCGGGATCTCGCCGAGCCCTTTCTGTATCGATGTCGATCCGATAATTCATCCGCTCCAGGGCTGCTAGATTGGACAATGGATAGACCGCTTTGGCAAGTTCGATCGCCACAAAGCCGGAAACGAGCGCCCCGTCGATTTTTCTGGCTGGATACGTGGAAGGCTGGTTAATGACGATGCTTTTGAATCCCCTGGCACCAAGCCGGTCCCAGAGGGTTGGGACTTTCAGATCCAGGAAGTTGGGAAAACGAATACGGTAGGATCGCTCAAAAAAATCGGTGAAGCCGAAAATGCCATGCTCCCCGGGATTCGCGCCGGCCATGAAACTCGTCCAGCTTACCGAGGACACCTCCGGCAAGCTGGCTTTCATGGCATACAGAAATCCTTCCTCCATCAGTCGATTCACCGCGGGCATGATGCCGTCCGCGGCAAGCCGGCGAAGCAGGCCGATCGGAACTCCATCCAGGCCAATAACGCAGGCTCGTTTCTTGTTGAGCGAGGAATAAGTCATGCGGAAATCCTAAACCGGACCATGAAGAAACCGAAGCTCATTTATTGCCTGTCATGGCAGATGCCCTAAACCTGGCAGGAACCGAAAAGGAAGGTTTCACCATGGCATTCGACGAGAGGTGAGCCTACTTAGCGAGGCAACGATTCCGTGACGATTCCGCCGGCCACAATGTCGAGGTCCCGGGACAGGACAAACCTGCCGAGTTCGGGGATAAAACTGAACTGCTCCGCGACGAAATTCTGTGCGGCGCTAATACGAACCTCCGCTACCTCAGCTTCGAGGATCATATCCGGGGATTCTTCTATTGGTTCAAGTGTGGAGGCATCGATCTTTCTCTCGATTTTGAGATCCACTGGGATTTCCTGGGTAGCGAGGCGCAACCGAAGCCTTTCTCCGGATCGGAACGGCCGATTGGACATCCAGAAAATATTCCCCCGGATGGCTTGGGTCACCGCCGGCCTTTGATCTTCCGCGCACACCACCGCGCCGCGAACAGCGGACACAGGGTCTTCCAGCGTTATGCCCGTGCTTTCCCCGGCTTCTGCAGCCTCCCGTTCCTGCCAAAGCATTTCGATTGAATGGACGGTCGACTTCTCACCCGACGGATGGAAAACGACCGCTTCTCCCCGGCGGAGCCTCCCCGATTCAATCCGTCCCACCAGGATGATTTTCTGCTTTATTTCATAGACATCCTGGATCGGAAAGCGGAGGGGACGATCGATATATTCTTCACTGGGGCGCAGGCCATCCAGACCTTCGAGAACAGTGGGGCCTTCATACCAGGACATGTGGCTTGAGGCAAAAGCAACGTTGTCCCCTTGCCGGGCTGAAATAGGAATGGTCCAGACCGGTGTCAAGCCGATGGAAGACAGGATCGATAACAGCTCTTGTCTTAACGTATCGAACCGACTTTGGGAAAACCCGATGATGTCCATTTTGTTAATAACGGCTATCACCTGTTCCAAACCGAGCATTTTCAGGACATATGCATGCCGCCGGGTTTGTTCCCGCACTCCTTCCGCAGCATCGACAATCAGGATGGCAGCTTCAGCCTGAGACGCCCCGGTGATCATGTTCCGCATAAACTCTTTGTGGCCCGGCGCGTCGATAATTACGTATCGCCTTTTCCCGGTCGCAAAGTAGGTTTGGGCGGTGTCGATGGTTATCCCGCGTGATCGCTCCTCTTCGAGATGATCCATGACAAAACCGAATTCCAAGGGTCGGCCCAATTCTTCACTGGAACGCCGCACTTCGGCGATTTTCTCCTCGGGGAGGCTTTCGGTATCGAAGAGAAGGCGCCCTACCAGGGTGGACTTTCCGTGGTCAACGTGGCCGACAATGACGAATCTCAAATGTTCCTGCATAAGGCTGATCACATGTATCCCAGACTTCGAAGTTTCTGCATGATGTAGGCGGATTCTTTGTCCTGGGCCCGTCCTGCCCGCTCTGCCGTGGTGGTGGTCTTCAGCTCATCCACGATCTTTTCCAGATTGTCGGCATTGGAATCTACCGGGGCGCAACAGCACTCGCATCCAATCGAACGAAAGCGCTTCCCTTCCCTGGCAAAGTACAGATCGACTATCGGGATCCTCTCCTTTTTTACATATTCCCAGATATCCAGTTCGGTCCAGTGGAGAAGGGGGTGGACCCGGACATGATCGTCGACGGCTTGTTTCGATTTGTACTGATCCCAAAGCTCGGGCGGCTGGTTCATGTAATCCCACTTGAATTGGGGATCGCGCGGCGAGAAATAGCGCTCTTTTGCCCGGATTCCGTGCTCATCCCTGCGGATTCCCAGGAGCAGGGCTTTGAACCGGTAACGTTCGATGGCCATTTTGAGAGCATCGGTCTTGAGAGCGTTGCAGCAATTTAGTTTTCCAAAGGATGGATTCATGCCAGATTTCAGGGCAGCCTCATTCCGGGCGAGATGCAGATTCAGGCCCCATTCCCGAGCCGTGCTGTCCCGGAATTCATAAATTTCTTTGAACTTATACCCAGTATCAATGTGAAGAACCGGAAAGGGGATTTGATCGAAGAAGGCCTTGCGAGCCAGCCAGAGCAAGGTCGTGGAGTCCTTGCCTATCGACCACAAAAGAGCGATATCGTGAAACTGCCTGTAAGCCTCACGGATGACATAAATGCTTTTGCTTTCCAACTCGTCCAGATAGTTCATGAAGAGACTCGCCCCCCATGAGTATCTGCCCATGATCTTGCATTTTTCCAGATCCGTACTTCTTTTACATCCGACATTCTTGTTAGTCCCGTGTCCATCTTCATTCCCGGCCTCCGGAAATGGCGCCGGCCGCTTTCCTCGAATTCTATTTTCGTCACCGCCTGCGAGATTAAACATGAAATCCCTCATGAATTAAAGTCGATTAACCGTGGACGGATAAAATCAGACAGGTCAACCGGCAGGGGCAGACGTCCGCCAAATAATGCCGCGTGCCGTTTTTTCTGGAGACCCGAACGGGGGACAGGTGGCATGATCGAGATTCGATGGAAAATCCTTTCTCATAGAGGACTTTATGAATCTGCCTCGAACCCCTGAGCGTGAGGATCACCGAATCGCTTCGGTCGATATTCTCAGGGGCCTGACCATGCTTGTGATGATTTTCGTCAATGACCTGGCCGGGGTCGAGGGTTTGCCATGGTGGACCTACCATCTCCCGGCCAAGGTCAACGGAATGACCTATGTCGATTGGGTATTTCCGGGTTTTCTTTTTGCGGTCGGGCTGTCTCTCCCACTCGCCATATCACGACGGGTTCGACAGGGTGATTATTCACCCGCTTTGTGGACGCATATTGTTGCGCGTTCGTTGAGCTTGGCGCTTCTCGGTATTATCCTGGCCAACATATCCAAGCTGGATCCCCAGCTAACCGGTCTCAGCAAAGAGATCTGGAGCCTTGCCTCCTTTCTCGGGGCCTTTCTTCTCTGGGGTGTTTACCCATGGACCCAAAACCATCCCAGGCTAAAACATGGTATGAGATGGTCAGGCTTTTTACTCATTGCCCTGATGCTGGTTCTATTCAGGCGCAAAACGGCGACTGGGAGTACCGCATGGCTGGATTTTTCCTATTGGGAAATTCTGGGGCTGATCGGCTGGACGTATCTGGCTGTCTGCATCCTGTACATTCCGTTTAGAAAAGTGCGCTGGGCTCCCGCAGCATGGCTGGCAGTCCTGTGCTGTATGAACCTGTTCATCAAAATGGGGTGGCTGCAATTCCTCCGCAGGCTTCCCATCTACGTCTGGCCATTTGGATCAGGAGCGCTGGCGTCCATCGTCATGGCTGGAATCGTCTGCGCGGGGATTTTCCTGGATAGCGAACGGCCCAGGAGTTTCAGGGAAAAAGCAATAGGGGGAACGGCTTTCGTAGTCATCATGTTTATTGCCGGGTGGTTTCTGACCCCCTATGGCATCTCGAAAATCCGCGCCACACCGACGTGGTGTCTTTACTGCTCCGGGATCACTACCTTGCTGTTCCTGCTTTTATACTGGATTGTGGATGTGGAGGGTCACTCCCAGTGGGCGGGATTTGTCAAACCGGCGGGAGCGAACACTCTGCTCACATACCTGTTGCCGGATGTCTTTTATGCAGTCGCCGGATTTCACTACACCGCAGCGTATTTTGAACACGGGCTTCCGGGTGTCGCAAAGTCTCTGATGTTTACGGCTCTAATGCTGGGCTGCTCCGCACTGCTGACCCGTCTAAACTATCGGATGCGGCTGTGATAAGCGGGTAATGATCGAAAATGGGGACATGATCCCAATGATGCGATCGGATTCCTCTTTCCAGTTTGTTTCCAGCCGGACCCAAAGGGAAACCCCTTACAGACCAGCCGAATTCGGCAGGGCGCATCCCGACCTTGCGCACGAGTCGGCATGGCGAGTCATGATCAAAGCTGCCACAGGATTTCAGGCTTTCTTTTTCCAGTACTCCAGTGTGGGCCCGGTATAGACGCCCGATCCGATAATGGCTCTCTTCCGGACGTAAGCCGCCGCCGTCGGGATGTCTGGTTGGAGATCCAGCCGGCCTCCGCCTTGGGCATTGACGCTGACCTTGATACCGGCCTTACCAAACGACGTTGTTGGAATATCCCCCGCTTTCACTTTCTGAGGTGACGCAGAGGTTCCGGTGATCGGCAGTCCGGCCAACGCGCCGCCGATGAACAATCGTCTTTTCATGGATTCCTCATGATTTTCCATCGCAGACCCGCTCCGGCGGCGGTCGCCTACCGGCCCGTCATTTTCTCGATGTGCTCGGGATATCGAGCGCCCTGTATCGTGATATTCGAAGCGGCGATATCGACAGCCCGAAGATCGTCCCGGCTGAGTTCGAGAGTAGCTGCTCCGATGTTTTCCTCCAGGCGCGCCAGTTTCGTGGTGCCTGGAATGGGGACCATCCACGGTTTCTGGGCAAGCAGCCAGGCAAGCGCGATCTGAGCCGGTGTAGCCTTCTTCCGTTCCGCAATGCTGCCGAGCAAATCCACAAGCACCCGATTGGCTTTCATAGCCTCCGGCGTGAATCGGGGCAGAATGTTGCGGAAATCGGTGCTGTCGAGCTCTGTGTTTTCGTCCATCTTTCCTGTAAGGAAGCCTTTACCCAGTGGGCTATAGGGAACGAAGCCGATCCCAAGTTCCTCTATTGCAGGAATCACTTCCTTCTCGGGACTTCTCGTCCAAAGGGAGTATTCGCTTTGAAGAGCGGTGACCGGCTGGACTGCATGCGCGCGGCGTATCGTTTGTACGCCTGCTTCGGAAAGGCCGAAGTGCCTGACCTTGCCATCTTGAATCAGGTCTTTTACTGCCCCCGCTACTTCTTCGATCGGCACTTCCGGATCAACGCGATGCTGATAGAACAGATCGATGGCATCGACCTTAAGTCTCCTGAGTGATGCTTCGGCAACCTCCTTGATATGCTCGGGCCGGCTGTCCAGCCCGGCCTGTTTGCCTGTGTTTGGATCCAGTTTGAATCCAAACTTGGTGGCGATCACAACCTGACCACGGAAGGGGGCGAGGGCTTCACCCACAAGTTCTTCGTTTATGAACGGTCCGTACACCTCGGCGGTATCGAAGAATGTGACGCCAAGCTCCACGGCCGCCCGTAGAACCGGGATCATCTCCTGCTTGTCTTTTGCTGGACCGTAACCGAAGCTCATCCCCATACAGCCGAATCCGAGAGCCGAGACTTCCAGGCCGCTATTCCCCAATTTGCGCTTTTGCATAATTCTTCTTTTGCCTTTTAATCCCGAAATAATCCGTTTATCAGGTAAGTGTTTATCGCCCTTGCGGCGCTACCGCGACGCACTTCAGATTCTTCTGGTCGCGGATGAGCAGCTTGCCGTCCACAAGTGCTATGGGAGCCCAGTTTTCACCCGGCTCGAGAAGTTCGGCGCTGGCCAGCGGCTTGAAACCGGAAGGGTCTGGGTCGATAAGATAGAGCATTTTGTTGCCGTCAACGCTCAGCAACAGGCCGTCGGCGAGGACTGAACCGCCCTTGTTGAACGGCGGTTCGTCACCCGTCTTCCACCGGATTTGACCGTCCATGCTCATGCATACCAGTCCGTCGCTTCGTTCGTTGATCGTGTACTGGGCGTAAAAATGGTCTTTATACAGAATCGGCGGCTGAGTGTGAGCGCCGAAATTGACGTTCTTAAACAGCTCCGTGACTCCATAGCTGCCGTCTTCCTTCTTTTGCACCTTGATCAGGGCGGCGCCTGCGCTGTATCCGCCCGTGATTAGCACGCGTCCCTCACCGGCATCCACCGCATGCGGGACCGGAATCCCGCATTGCCAGTTGCCGTACGTCCATAAAACCTTTCCGCTAAGCGGGTCGATGCCATTGACACTGCCGCCGCTGGCAGTGCGGCCGAATCCTCTGCCGGACATGATCATGACCAGGTGGTCGTTCCCGCCAATTTTGACGAGGGATGGGCTGACATATCCGGCACCGCCTGACAGCGCAGGGGATTGCCATTTGAGATCACCAGTCAGTTTGTCATAGGCGACTACACTCGACTGGGATGTCTGCGGCGCCACGATCAGGAGATTTCCATAAATCAGCGGGTTTTGACTGATCGCCCATCTTGGCAGCTGTGCCCCGCCGAAGTCCTTCCAGATATTTTTGTTCCAGACCGGCTTGTGCGTGCTGAGGCTGATGCAATACAGGTCTCCCAATGGTCCGCAAGCGTAGACAAGGTTGCCGTCCACCGTCGGGGTGGATCGGGAACCGGGATGATCAAATCTGCCCGAGGCATCATAGGCGAAGTTCCAGAGGTCCTTGCCGTTGGAAAGGTCGAGACATCTCAGGTTGTCCCCGACCTTGTCGTCTCTATCGAGCAGATAGACCTTGCCGCCGCTGACCGCCGGTCCTCCATACCCAACGTTGACAGGGGCCGTCCAGAGCACTTTGGGGCCTTCCTTCGGCCAGCTTCGCAGCAGACCTTTTTCCGCGGATGTGCCGTCTCTTTTGGGGCCCAGATATCCCGGCCAATCCGCGGCAAGGGCGCAGGCTGCCGATAGTGACAAGATTACCGTTATGAGTTTTACCTTCGCTTTCATTGCAGGGCTCCTGTTCTATTTAACCAGAATAATGCCGACCTATTCCGATGCTTTGCCTGAAACTAAAACCTTCCAGGCACCAATCTTTGTCACTTTCCGGATCCGCCACCGCCGGCAATGGCGTAGAGCTCCGAACGCGTCATGATATATAGCACACCGTTGGCTGGAACCGGCGTGCTGTAAACTGAATTCCCCATTTCGATCTCGACGATCTTATTCATCTCCTTGCCGGCCTTGAGGACGGCGACATCCCCGTCCTGGTCGCCCAAGTAAACCTTGCCGTCGGCTACCAGAGGGGAACCCCAAACCGGGGCGGTCATGTCAAAAGTCCAAATCGGCTTTCCGGTTCCTGCATCCACGCAGTGAAGAAGTCCTTTAAGATCGGCGATATAAACGAGTCCATCGGCAACAGCCGCTGTCGAGAGGGAGCGGCTGATTTTGTCGTACTGCCAGACCCGGCCTGATTCGGTAATATCGCCCCGACGCGAGGGATCGATGCAATAGAGATGTCCCGCACCGTTGCCGGCATCGGGGTCCTGCCCCACGCTTATAAACACTTTGCCCCCGCTAAAAACGGGAGTAGCAATGCCGTAATTTCGGGTTTTGGGAAATACGGCATCCTTGGGATTCATGTCGAATCGCCAGAGTTTTTCACCGGTCCTGGCGTTGAAGCCGTAAATCCATCCATCGCCGCCCGGGAAAACAGCCTGCTGAATCCCGCCAACCAGGCCAAGAGCCGCCGAGAACCATTGTCCGTGGAGGATGCCCTCGCCCGGGGAATTGTCTTGCCACACGACCTTCCCGTTTTTTTTGTCGACGGCGATAAAGCTGGGAGCGTTTGGGGCCGGGATCTTCTCATCATTGCCGTCACGACCATTGGAGGTCCCGAGAAAAACCAGGTCCTCCCCTATCACGGGAGAAGAACTGGCCATATTGTGCTGGAAGACGCCCAATTCCTTCATCATATCAAGCTTCCAAATGATGTCGGCATCGGTCGGACCCTTGCGTACCTCATCCTGGAAAGGACCGTCATTTTTGCCGTCCATGAATCCTTCGGTATCCAGACAGATCAGTTCCCCGCGGTTGCTTACATAATAGAGCCGCTTCCCTTCCACGGCTGGCGACGAACAAACACCCTGCTCGGGCCAGTCATTTTCCCATCCCGAATCCAGCTTGTCAGATATCGACTGCCAGAGAAATTTGCCGTCAGACTCCCGGAAGCACATGAGCACGCCCTTGTCGCCAGTGATTTCAGGGTTCCTCGGATTTTCATTATTGGTGCCGAGGAAGATCTTCCCGTCGGCCACCACCGGATTTCCGTTCGATGTTCCGCCTATCTGCACCTTCCATTTGATATTTTTCCCGTTTTTTACATCCCAGAATTCCGGGAGGTTCTTCATCGCTGAAATCATATTACGTTGCGCAGTCCCGCCCCACATCGGCCAGTCCTGAGAGATCAGCGGCAGTGATGCCATGCCGGATAGCAAGAGAATTAGCAGGCTGCATTGGATGCGCATAAGCTCGCTCCGCGTGAGCCGGTCAGAGACGAGTCGTGTCGCCACTGATCTTTTCACCGATTTTCGCATAAGAATCCGCATATGGTCCTCTTTATGGGGAAACCTCGAGTGCGGTAGGTCCCTGTTCCATCAACCTCACCATCTCCTTGGTTGGCGCGCTCCCGAAGAATCGGGCATAGTCCCGGATCTATTCTAACGGAGCCTTCAGTGCCGGCATCACCTTTAAATATACGGAACAAGGATGAGCAATGCTTGCCTAAAACTCCGGACTTTTGGCCCGATCCTATACGATTAAGCGGTCGGATCCAGCGCCGTTACCATCCAGAAAGAGGTGCTGCAGATCAATCCGGTCCAGCCGGTCGCCACGGTGCGTGCAATGGCGGACCCGTGAAGTTCTTTTCATGACCCAGCAACTCCTGATGAATCCGGATCGCACTCTTCCCTTTCAGAAATCTGATCATCACCGCTATGCTGTATTTCGGCGGCACACTCACACACATGTGAATGTGGTCTGCCACCGCTTTCCCTTCGATCAACTCCAATCCCTTTTGCCGACACAAATCGCACAGGATTGGACCGATCCGATTTCGCACCTTTCCATGGAACACCTTGTGACGGTACCTTGGTATGAATACCACATAACTTGCATTCCCACCGAACGTGGGACATGCTCTCCCAGTCGTGCATTTGGCTCTCCTTCGCCCCTCGGGGCCTTCCCAGGAGGAGAGCCTATCCATTTCCAGTTCCCGCCGGAACAGCAGAGCTCTTTCGTGTCTCACCGCCAGAGGCGCGGTTTACCCTATTGGAATTAATATGGTTCTTGAAACATTCGAACAAAAACTTTCCGATTGTCAGAATTCAGGAGCACGTGCGACGATTGTCTCGTTGAGTGATGCGATGAAGAAGGCTTTGAACCACGATTCGATGATTTCCTGGTACTTATGGCTTTATTGCTCAAAATTCGGCAGACGTGCGGGACGTCCCCAATTTTCACTCAATATGAATTTGCGGCATCCGCTGACGGCAGCGAAGAGTATAAATTGAGCCAAAGCTTCGACTGTGACATAAGGGAGTGACTATGAACATCTGGATGGCCGTTTTTGCCGTTTTCATTCTGGTAATGGGAGTAATGGGCTTCGAAATGATGCGGGTCCCGGCTGGACTGAAGCGCGAGAGTTACATCAAAGACGGCAGGATCTATTCTCGGACCAGTTCAGTCGCTCGCGCACCGGTTTCCGAAGCCGTCCATCTCTTGCAGAACGACTGGTCCTGGTGGAAAAAGGCACACGCGGGACCGATGAAAGACCTGGGTAATGGAAGAAAGGAATTTTATTTCCACCCGATACGGTTTCTGGATCTTTTCCAGGTGCAGCCCTGCTTCCTGGTGAGATTTGAGCGCACCGAGTCTTTGCCGGATGGGGGAGTCTGCATTCACGCCAGCATCAGCGGAGACTTCGAGGGACCGGCGGAATACATCGCACGCCCGGTACAGGACGGGACGGCCGTCGAACTAGCCTGGTGCGGCGCGAAAGTGAACAGCCCGCTCAGATTCGCACCCAGGTTCCTTACAGCGGCAGTTCATTGCTGGCGCGAGCGAATCGGTGTCCAGGGACTGCGCGATCGTCTCCAGGCGGGACGGTCGGGCGTCTGAGATCGGGCCGGCGCCAATGCGGGTGATGCGGCAGGCACCGGCCGCACATCATCGGCTTCTCCGTAAAATCTTCAGGCCGGGAAACAGCGCGCGAACCCGTCCAGAAGTTTTTTCGGGCCCTTTACCTTAATTTTGCGGGTCAAGAGAGCCATTGTGAAGCTTTTCTCGTTCCGCAGCACCTTGAGCCATGTGTCCGTATCGGCCGTAATCCTCATGTCGGCTTTGCCTTCCAGGCCGTCACGAACCGTGATCTTCCTGTCCCGAATCATGATGGTCCCCTGACAGGTTTCGGTTCCGGTGAAGATGACGTGGTAGACCGCGTCGAGACCTTTCGACTGCTCCCTCTGGAAAACGAGCGGAAGGTTCTCGAAGAACCTCGCCGCCGAGGTGGGCCTGGCGCAGGCGTGGACATAGCTGATCTTTTTGTGCGGGAACTTTTTCAGCACGTGGGCCTCTGCGTCCGAGCCTTTGACGACGTATACCGTGCCTTTCTTTTCCTGCAGTTTTTTGGCCACCGACTCTCGATACAGTTTTTGGTCTTCGGCGTACGGACCGATGTTTTCTTCTCCCCCGGGGCAGACCGCCATGCAGTTTGAGCATTTGTAGCTGGTGCCGACCGACAGGCTCTGCCACATGAGCACTGTCTCGGCATCGCTGTGCTTCTTCCTGTAGGCGGCGGGGTTCCGACTTTGAATGATGTTTTCCACCCAATCCACGAACCCGCCGTATTTGTCCCTGTAGCTGTGGGCGTAGCATGCCATCGAATTAATGTGACCGTCGGCGTTGATGGCTCCGACGGGGCAAACGGTGACGCACAACATACACTTGCAGCAAGGATCGTAATTCAGGGGACGGGCATACTCCGTTACTTCCCGGTCGAGCAGGATTGAACTCAGGGAAATCATGCTGCCGAAGCGTTCGTGCACCACGAGGTGATGCACCCCCATCCGGCCGAGGCCGGCAGCGACAGCAATCGGTTTGTGGTGGATGTACCACATCTCCAGGTTGGGAAAGTTTTCCATATTCATCGGGTAGGAACTGCAGCAGTCCATCGCCCGGATCCCGCTCTCGGCGAATTTCGCGGTCGCACGCCGCGCCACATGATCCACCTCGGCATACATGTGGTGGTATTCCATTTCATATTGCTGACGGTAAGGGCTCCGGATATTTTCCGGATTCATCCGGCAGACGACGCTGATGCAGGTTTTTGCTTCCGGGAAAATGGTGAGGAATTTCGACCGATACTCGGCAATGGCGGGGCTGTCGATGGAAGCGATCCCAGTGTCGTCAGCGCCAGCTTCAAGAACCACCTGCCTTACCCAGGCGCTGTCGAGCGGTTCGGACGCCTTGTGAGTTAGGGCTGCAGCCTTCTTCTCGTTGTATTTCTTTACGGTCGGATGATCCTGCAAGTTCATGGCGTTCACCTCTCGCGGGAAAATATCAGCCACCAAATTCTGGATGATTATGAATTCCACCATGATCATGGGGTGATTTCCAAGCTTAATCTTGCCCATGGAGACCCTTTCGTTCATTCCGGGGCCGAAGGAGAAGGAATCCGGCTGTTGTGGCGGAAAACAGCTTGGCCAGGCCGAGAGCTGCAAAAAAACTACACCGCGGCCGGCGACGGAATTATACGTGGGCTGAATTGATGAAAAGGGTTTTCGATCAATAGACCAACTGCATGTCGCGCCGGAGATTTGACCTCGCCCGTCCGAGTCACTCATCCCTTTCACCCGTTGTTCGGGCAGTCGCTCGACTTTATTGAAATGCGTGCGAACTGAGGTCGGAAGATCCGTCATGGCGATCGCGGGATCGGGCGCATCAGATCCTGAAGCGCTTCGGCCGCAAGGTTCATGTGCGCAGTGTTGAACGTGCGCTCGCCGGCCAGGAAAAAAAACGTCCTTGATCAGCGTCGATGCTCCTGTAAACGGCAACGCGGCTGCAGCCTATGAAGAACTGCGCAGCCACATGCTGGCAGGCTCGCCTGGCGGGCAGCACTTCGGCTTGATTCGCGATCCTGCGGGATGCGTGGCGCTGGATCCCGACCAGCAGGTCCAGGAGACAGTGCGCCTGCTTTTTCAAACCTTCACCCGTACCGGCTCGCTCCGCGGCACGATCAAGTCCTTCCGGCAACAGGGGTTGCTTTTTCAGAAACGGACCGCAGGCCTTCAGAAAGGGCAACTGGTTTAGGTGCCGTTGTCGGCTGGACGAGCCTGCAGCGTCACGCACAACCCCTTCCATGCCGGCGCATAGCCAGCGAGAATCGCGGCACTCAGGAGGACGACACCGGCCAGCACCAGGGTTCCCGGATCATTGGGCTGGGTCGCGAACAGAAACGATTTGACAAGCCGGGACGCGATCAACGCGGCAGGCACGCCGATCGCGAGTCCCACCGCCACCAGGAGTAGAACGCGGCGCAGAACCATCCATACCACGGCGCCGCGTGGCGCGCCCAGAGCCATACGGATTCCAGTCTCGCCGACCTGCCGCGCGACGGTGTAGGACATCGTCCCGTAGAGCCCCACGCACGCCATCAGGAGAGCGAGAACCGCGAAACCCGTGCATAGTTTCGCGAACGTGAGTTCCCGGCTGATCGTCCGATCGATTTCCGCAGCCTGAGTGACCACGTTTGTGACGGGTATGCGGGAATCCGCCTCCCGCACGATCTCCTGCCCACTCCTGACATACGCCAGCGGATCACCCGCGGTGCGCAGAGCGTAGGTCACCCGGTCCGGAGGGAACTGGCTGGCCGCTACGAACACTTTCATTGGACTCCCCTCTTTCAGGCTACCGTACCGCTCGTTACCCGACACGCCGGCGATTTCGAGATCGCGCCTGTCGTCCACAAACGTGATGCGCCGGCCGAGCGGATTCTCGTTCACGAAGTAAGTCCGCGCCAACTTCTCGCTGATCACTGCAACCGGCGTGGAGCCCGGTTGGTCGCGGTCGTCAATCTCACGCCCGGCCAGGATCGGAATCTGCATCGTCGTGAGGAAACGCGGAGCCAGCGCTGTCTGCGCCTGGCCCATGCTTACGCCGGGACGCAGACGGCCCATCATTCATCATCCTCGCCAGCTACTCGCACCGAGATGTAAAACATACTTGACTTCATGTCTGATGCGCTTTACACTGCCCGATGTCAAACAAACCTGACATCAGGAGGCAACGATGTCATTCGAAGAGAAGACACAGTGGGTCTGCGCACTGGTCGCAGTGATCGTGCCCGTCGCCTACTTCGCAACAGTGCTTCCGCAACTGCAGACGACTTCCGCGTCGGACATTGCGTACCAGCGCCCGATGTTCATCGCGATCGGCGTGTCGGTACTGCTGATGATCATCGGCATCATTCTTGCCGCCATAGGCTCGGCGATCGCCGCCGAGATCTCCGGTGGGGACGCGGACAAGATCGACCTCAAGGACGAGCGAGACGTGGAGATCGGCCGCAGAGGCGAGCTGTTTGGCTACTACGTGACGTCGGTCGGAGTGGTTGGCGTCCTCGCCCTCACGATGCTGGAGACCGAGTACTTCTGGATCGCCAACGCGCTCTACCTCACATTCGTGGTCGCGGCAGTAGTGTCCTCGGTCGTAAAGATCGTCTCGTATCGCCGGGGATTCTAGCCATGGTCAAGCCGACGAAGATCACGAACAGCATCCGGTCTTTGCGATTTGCGACAAACGAGATGACCCAGGCGGAGCTTGCCGACCGGGTGGGCATGACTCGCCAGACGATCATCGCCATCGAGCAGGGGCGGTATTCACCGTCGCTTGAGACCGCCTTTCGGATCGCGCAGGTCTTCGGCGTGCCCGTGGACGAGGTCTTCCACTACCCGAACGAGTCGTGAGGGTTGCGGTAGTGGCCGGACGGGTTCAAGTCTCGTTCGCCAGCTTCTCGATTCCGGGGCGGAGGTGCAAGCCATCGTCCGCTCGGCCAGCCGCATGCCCGACCACCTTGCCGGCCGGCCCAACCTGGTGCTCACCGAGGACGACCTGTTGTCACTCCCCGTGGATGAGCTTGCCGCCCAGCTCGATGGTTGCGACGCGATCGAATAGGCCCTCTGTTTGAGCCCGAAGCTGCAGGGCGATTTCAGCTGTTTCCGGTCGACAGCAACGGGCTACCGAACCGTAGGCCTGCGTGGAGGCAAACCTTTCTTTGATGTGCGCGCGGGCAAGGTTGAAGTGCGCGAGATCAAACTTATGGCCTGACGGCATTCGCGTCCTCGGAGCTTGCGAAGCCATTCTGCTCCAACGATGACGCCTCCCGAAGTGGCGCACTACCAGAAGCGCCCTCCGATCCCAGGCAAATTCTAACTGCATCGATCGGAAGCCGGCCGCTACTTCCTCGAGAACACAGCCGCCACATACCGGAGTTCGGACTCCACATCCGCGGGATCGGCGACGGTGTCTGCGATTTCCTGGCGAAAGAGGTCCCGATACCGCTTGCGAAACCTGTGAATGGCAACCTTGAGCGCTCCCTCTGAGATGTTCATTTCCAGAGCCAGCGCGGAGCACGGTGCGTCGGACTGTCCGAGAAGAAACACCTTTAACCGCTCAAACTGCTCCGCGCGGCCGTGATGCGCGAACTCTTCCCGCAGTTTCTCCACGACTCGGCTCATCAGGGAAAGCGCCCAGCGCCGCTCGAAGATCCGCTCCGGTGTCTCATCGTGCAAAGGCTCCCGTTCATACCGCTCTTCACCGTATGATATCTCAAGGGGCAGAATCGCTCCCCCGCCACGCTTGTGTGCGCGATTGCGATCGGCATCGTCGGCGAGGAAGAACTTCAGGGAAGTCAGTATAAAGGCCCGGAACCGGCCCTTTTCCGGATCGGCGCGATCGAGATAACGTCCCTCCAACAGCCGGACGAAAAATTCCTGTGCGAGATCCTGCGCCTGGTCGGGTGGATATCCTCGGCGCCGGATAAAGGCGTATAGCGGATACCAATAGCTCTCGCAGAGCGAAACCAAGGCGGTCCGAGATTCCTTCCGCTGGCGATCGCCTGCGGCGAGGACAAGGGTCCAGTGGGTGGTCGGAAATCGGGATGGTCCCGCCAGAGGGTGCATCGTTTGGTCCTTCGTCATGGCTTTATGTCCAGAAGCGTTCTGCAGAACCGAATAAGGAATCCGGAGAGCAAAGTTACACAGCGCAGCCTCCGGCCGCAGCCAAATTTCCGGACGCCGATTCGCAGGGATCTGCGCGGTCCATTCGCGTTCGTCCGTGAAAATCCGCACGACAAATAATCCTGCAAAGAAAGTGGTGGGTTTGTATCACGGGACCCGCAGTCATCTCACGTACTCGGCCCGAGCCTCTTGGACCACTGGAATATCGGGATCGGCATCCCTCCAGAGAGCGAGGAGATCCTTAAAGACGGCCGCTGATTTCGCACGATCCCCGGAAGCGGACAACGCTCTGGCGAGTTGGAGTCGCGCCATTGGCCCGATCGGATCGTTCAGCACGATTCCCGGATGATCCAGAATCTTTTGAAATTCAGCCGCTGCTTCGCGGTGGTGCCCCATTCGGGAATGTGCGAGACCCCGCACGTAGACTGGATATAGTGCTCCGAAGAAGGAGCCGGAGAAGAATGCCGTGCCTGGAACCGCGAGGTCATACGGAGCGGCGGCTTGCGTCAGTTCGAGCGCTTTTGCCAGCTCATCCCGGTTGAGAGCGTCGAGTGCGCGTAGCGCAGGCAGGTAATTGAATTGGACAGACGTATCCTCCGGGTAGCGCTTTTCGAGTTCCGCCGAGATCTTGCGCGCTCGCGCGGAGTCCCGCAGGAGCGCCAGGGCAAAGGCGGGGCCATAGTCGGCGTCCCGGCTTCGGTGAAGCGACAGCGCTGCCGCGGCGTGTCTTTGCCCTTCCTCCCGAAGCCCGAACAGGGCGCTCCACACCGCACGAGCGCCTTCAAACTGGGCGGGCCGCTCGCGCAAACCTGCCTGGTAAGCCAGGCGAACAGCACTGTCCGATAGCCGGGCCGCGTCTTTCAGGCGCCCTTGATACGCCAAGGTCATGGCTTCCTGATGCTCGAACCATCCCTGGGCTTCCAGCTTTGCCTTGCGTTGGGTCACTTCCTTTTCCATTGCCGCCTTGTCGCTCCCGACAAAAGCGATAAAGCACCGGCATAGCGAGAACTCAACGACCTCGATCCTGCGTTCCGATGCCTTCCGAAGCACTGCCTGGGCTTCTGACAGGTGATTCTGGTAGAGGTCGGCAAAAGCCACATTTATGTATCCGATGGAGAAATCCGGATCGAGTTCGATCGCCTTTTGACCGGCCTCCACGGCTTTGTCGTAGCGACCCGAACCCTGCGCGGTGAAGCCCGAGGAAAGTCCGTGAGCCTGCAAATCCCTGGGATACTTTTGTGTCCACGATTCCAGGGTTTGCCTGGCCATTTCGAGGTTTCTTGTTACCTGCCGGTGGTAGTTGAACGTAATGAAATAGTTTTCCATATCGCTGACCCGATCCCGCAGTTCATAAGCCTTGGCAATATTCCGCGCCCCGGTTTCGGCTTCGCCGAGGCCATCATATACTCGGCCGAGGTAGGCGTAAGCCATGGCAAATTTCGGGTCCATCTCGATGGCCCGCCTCAGCAATGAGACGGTTTCCGCTGACAATGCCTTCTTTTGGGTCGCCTTCATTGCGGCGCTGTAGGACTTCCAGGCCTCCAGTGAAGGCGTGGTGACCTCAGCCGTCAGACTTGGCTCCTTTTCAACCTTCGGCAGCGACCGGCCGGCCCGCGTCTGGAACAGATTCGCCATTTGGCCCAGTGTCCTGACGACATCCTCCTTTCTCGCTGCTGACGCCTGCTCTTCATCCAGAATTTCTCTGGTTCGGCAATTCTTTGCGCGCAACCCTAACAGGAACTCGTTTCCGGGCCTTGTGATCGTACCCTCCACGACCGCTGCGCTTGCCGTCCGCTCGCAGATTTCGGCCGCGACATCCGGGGTGAGCATCGCATCCGCAGGACGGCCCATCAGACGAAGCGTCTGGCTCACGCGCGCATCGGATCGCAGAGCCAGGTTGGGTGAATTCCCCAACTGCGCCGCCAGGATCTGGCGCAGAGAACCGTCGAAGATGGGGTCGTTGGTGGCGTTGGCGAAATCCGCCAGAACGATCGTGTCTTTGTTTGTTAACTGCCGGATTGGCGCAGAGTCACGGCGCAGGAGTGACCAGACCGTCACCCCGCTCAGCAGGATCGCTGCGAGCCCAATTGTTGTGCCGAGAGCGCCCGGCCTGTGTCGGTGAAGAAACTTGCAGGTTTGGTGCAACCTGCCCGGCGGCGAAGCCAGCACGGGGCGGTCTTCCAAATGCCTTTGTATGTCGGCGGCAAGCTCGGCCACCGATACATACCGGCGTTCCCGCGCCTTTTCCAGAGCCTTCATCGTGATCCATGACAGGTCGCCATCCACGAGACGACGCAGGGACGCCGGGTCGGTCTGCCGATGCGTTGCGATGCCGGCTACTGCCGCTCCCATTGCGGCCAGCTTCTGCACCAGCGGCGGAGCTTCCTCTTCACGGAGGATCCGGAGCATCTCAGCCAGACCCGCCTGCCGCAGTCGGGCTGTATCGAACGGAACAGTGCCGGTCAGCAACTCGTGCAAGAGAATCCCGAGAGAAAAAACATCCGACCTCTCATCGACATCTCCCGTTATCACTTCAGCCTGCTCGGGGCTGGCGTATTCCGGTGTGCCCACCATCTGGCCGAATTGCGTCAGAAGAGTGTTTTCCACGGCCCACTGGTCCGTAGCCTTGGCGATGCCGAAGTCGATCACTTTTGGCAGCGGTGAGCCCTCCTGTTCCATCACCAGCACATTCGACGGCTTGAGATCGCGGTGGATCACTCCTTTCTGGTGGGCGTGCTGAACGGCGCCGGCACGTCGATCGTTACCGGCTTAAAGGAACCACCTGCACCATTCATCGAGCTCAATGCGACCTGTTTCGATGTCTTCGTAACGAACCGGGGCGATATGTTGTTCGGTAACGGAGTTGTGACACTCACTCCTGTTCCAGGCAAACCTCCGGGCGAATTCACGGAAAACGAAATCCTGACGGTTACTGGTGGATCGGGCAGGTACGCCGGAGCTACCGGCACGATCACGCTCGAAGGACAGGTTCATAACCTCTTCGGCGGTCCCGGTGCGGGATCCTTCAATTTGGTTTATGAGGGTTCCGTCTGCGGTCCCAATCTGAAAGCCGACGGCAACTGAGCTTTTCCTGGTTGACAGTGTAATCTCCAGGACTGTCGCTTGTCCGGCCTATCAGTTCGGCGATATCGGCCGATGGGACGGACAAGCGGGTCCTGGAATGAATTTGCCTCCATAGTCGCGCGTCCCGCAACGGATTCCGCGACATCAGGAACCAGCCTGCCGCGAGATGTACTTGGCCTCCGATCCGCCGAAGATGCGCGTATTGGGAAGAGGTCCATTAACACTGGCACCGCGGATGCTGTTTTGAGCGGGCGGGACAAGGTGGGCCGGGCATTCCAACCACTGCAGGCCGTGCCGGCCGTAAAAGCGTCCCGTGTTGACTTGTACCAAGCCACCATGATCCGGCTGTCTTCACCCCAAAAGAACAGCTCCTGCCTGAATGTGGACCAGTCCGGGCGCAATAAGGACTTCAATAAGGTATGGGCTTTTGATATGGGCGATGTGTTTATGGTCGGAGATTATCACCCGATGTTTCCCATGCCGCCCGGGAATGCAGGCATGGCAGCCTTCAGCGGCACCGGAAAAATCATGGAAGAAGGCGACCATGGTTCAGCTGATGATAGAGGACGTAAAACCAGCTGAAGAACGCATGGATCAGTGCTCACATTATGCCATGATTGACTTTCCAGCTCAGTGCCTGCGCTACCCTGAACATGCTCTGCTGTACGGATTCGCCGATGTCTGGTAGTGTCAGGTAGTCGGTGTGTACTAAAGCGAAAGCCTCCTCGTCCTTGGAGCCAGGGCACTCTTCACTTTGGAAAGCTAATGAACGGTAGCCAGCGCGATGGCCTGAGCCTGGGATTGTGAGCGAAGGCTTCCCAGATCAGCCAGTTCAACCGGCGGGAGGCCGCAATTCATATCCTCCGCAGATGATACCGCAGCGCCGCAGATCATCAAGGCCTAAAGGCTGCTGTCACGGCCTCCACGACACGTCGCGCCCCGGCGCGCGCCAGCACCGCATCTGGCTTCTGGTAGAAGTCCGAAGGGGTCAGGTCTTCGCTTCCATAAAATGCCAATTCCCGGTCGCGCCTCAAGGAATGCGAAACCGCCGCCAGGTCTTCAATGTGCGGCCGGACCGCTTGCGGAAGTCTGCTGCTTTCCGACAATAGAATCTGGCTGACATCATGAATCCGCGGCACCTCTATCGAGGAGAAGCGAAGCAGGCATTTCAGCGCCAGTTCGACAACTTCCTGTGACTCCCTCACGACATCCGCCCAACTCTCCCGGTCGAATAGGACATCCAGCGCGGCAAGCCTGTGAGTCGCGCGCGCCAAGTAATCTGCCGCCAACGTACGATTATGCATCGCTCTCCTGGTCTTCCTTGATCCAGTAGGGGCTGCCATGAAGCATCCGCCGCCGGATCTTCCCCTGTCCCATGGCCTCGCGCACGGAACCCAGAAAGCGCGAGACCTGAGAATCGATTTCCCATAGGACGATACCGTCCAGCGCCGCCTCATACCACAAACCGCCGGCTGCCCGGACGCTCTCAGGCAGAAGCACAAAGTGCGGCGAGATTTTGCCGGTGTCTTCAACTCCTGAATCCTCCAAGCGGAACTCATCCCAGAGCCTATAGAGACCGCGCTCGATTTTCATCCCAGGCCTCATGACCAGCAATAGATCGGTGTCGGAGTCCTCAGTGGCATCGCCACGGGCAGACGATCCGAAGAGGATTAAGCCGGAAAGTTCTCCGAGCCAGCGCCGAACGACCTCATCCAGAAAGTCGCTGGGGAGTATGCCGGCATACGCGGTTACTGCGGTCGGGCCGGCAAGCGACTCCCCTCCCGTGCTCAGCTTAGCGACGCATAGCTGGTTCAGCGATTGACCGGTTCTCATGGCTTCTTCCCTGAGCCGGCCATGCAGAGCCTTAGGCATTCTAATGACAAACCTCCCTGAAGGCCGTTTCATACGGTAATAGTATCATAGTACCATGATTAACATAACCGATGAAACTACTCAGCTACCAGGACGGACAAGGGGCTCTCGGGCTCACCGAATTGGAGCGGTCCCCTTGACTATCCAGCTCGTGGACACCCATGCAATCTTGGGAGCCGCGCCTTGGACCCACTCCCGGGTTTTTATTGACCGTTTACCACAATTCTCTTCCATGTTATGGGGCAGCTGCGCGATGGGGATGGTGCCTGATGGCATGGGTGGTGGACTCCTGTATCCTGCTTGACGTCGCCCTGAATGACCCGGAATTTGGACTGCGCTTGGCATTGCTTCTGGAGAAGCTTCGGGGGAGACGGCCTGGTGGCGTGCCCGGTCAGCGTTATCGAGGTGATGCCCCAATTTGGCGGCCAAATCCGAAACGCGCGGCAGCATCTTGCCTTGCTCGGAGCGGACTCACACTCCGCCTGGCTCGAGCAGTACACCGGAAGCGCGGGCACAGTCTGGACACGCTATGGCAGCAGTACAGGATTTCGCTATCGGCGAATAAGATATCAACCGGCGCCCATGCATCAAGCATAAATGGGGCGACAAAGCCAAGGTTCGCATAAATTCCCGATTTTATATCCCATCCTGAGTTAAAATCGCCACATAGCAACAAAATTAACGGTCTAATGGAAATCAGAAGGCTGACATAAGCCGCAGTTATCAGAAATTCCAGCTGCCGATTTCAGGAATGACGCGGCTACCCCTCTCGTCAACCCAATGGAAAGAGGTGTGCGTTTCTTGAGGGGTATCTAAATTTAAATCGGAACTTTGCCTGAAAGAACCATGACGAAAGACTATTCGGCCGATCCGGGCAGCGAAAACCGCTGGCAGCGGGTCAAGCGGATCTTCAACGAGGCGCTGGAACACGATCCCGTCAGGCGAGAAGACTATTTAACGCGGGCCTGCGGGGGAGACGACTCGCTGCGCGGCGAGGTCGAGGCGCTGCTCGCCCAGGAGGGAGCCGCAGCATTCATGAGGGCTCCCGCCATGGAGGTTGCCGCACAGGTGATGGCCGCGGGCCGGGACAAGGCAGGGGGAAAACCAATGATTGGCCGGAGCGTCGGAAGCTACCAGATTATCGAAAAGATCGGCCAGGGCGGATGGGGATCGTCTATCGGGCGCTGGATACGCGCCTCAATCGAAATGTAGCCGTCAAAGCCCTGCCCGATGATTTCATCGCCGACCCCGGCCGGATGGTTCGTTTCGAGCGCGAGGCAAAAGCGCTGGCGGCGCTCAACCATGCCAATATCCTGACGATTCATGACATCGTGCGGCAGGACGGCGCCACCTTCATCATCATGGAACATGTTGCGGGCAAAACCCTGGGGGAGGTGATTCCGCGCAAAGGGATGCGGCCCGGTGAGGCGCTCAAAATCGCCGGGCAGATTGCCGCAGGGCTGGCAGCCGCCCATGCCGCCGGCATCGTACATCGCGACCTCAAACCCGGAAACATCCTGGTGACGGAATCGGGTCAGGTGAAAATCGTCGATTTCGGCCTGGCAAGAGTCACAGAAGCAGGGGAAGGTTCCTCCGCCGACACGGGGAAGACCGCGACCGAAACCGGCGTGGTATTGGGAACGGCGGCTTATATGTCCCCCGAGCAGGCGGAGGGCAGGCGTGTGGATGCGCGATCGGACATCTTTTCTTTTGGCTGCGTCCTTTACGAGATGGTCTCCGGCCGGCGGGCTTTCGCGGGGGATTCCATCGCGTCCACCCTCGCGGCCGTCCTCAAAGATCCGCCGAAACCGTTGAATGAGGTCCTGGAAAACGTCTCTCCCGATCTCGAAAAGTTCATCGGGCGCTGCCTGCAAAAGGACCCGGAGCGCCGCTGGCAGGCGATGCCCGACCTGTTAGTGACACTTCGCGAATTGCAGGAAGAATCCGCTTCCCGGCCGCTTGCGGCGAAGGAGCGAAACGGCGCAAGGTCCCGTCTCTGGCTGAGCCTGCTGGTAGTGATTCCGCTGCTGGCTGCCGGAGGCTGGCTGGCCTGGCGATATCGTGAACGCGGAACGCCGGCCCCCAAACTCGTTCAGCTTACTGCTAATCAAGGATATACCGGAGCCCCTTCTTTCTCTCCCGATGGAAGCCAGGTGGCCTTCTACTGGGGCGGAGAAAACAACGACAATTTTGATATTTATGTGAAGCTGGTGGGAGAAGCCGAGGCTTCGCGGCTCACCACCAATCCGGCGCCGGATGGTGTTCCCGGCCTGGTCTCCAGACGGCAAACGGATTGCCTTTTTGAGAAGAACCAGCCCCGGCAACGAGGCCATTTATTTCATAACCCCGCTGGGCACCGGGGAGCAAAAGTTCCTGAATTTTCCGACCTGGAGTCCGATCGCATGGTCGCCGGACGGAAAGTGGCTGGCTGTATCGCGGCTTTCCACCGGGGACGGAAGCGGCAGCAATGCACCCGGGATTTTCCTGCTGCCCATGGCTGGCGGCGAACCGCGCCGGATGACGACCACTCATGCACCGGAGTCTGATGGTCAAATGGCGTTTTCGTCCGGATGGGAAATGGCTGGCATACTCCCACTGCGCCCGCAGATTCGTCTGCGACATTTACTTGCAGGAACTGGATGCTGATTACAAAACAGTCCAGCTTCCACGCCAGGTCACCAGGCAAGGGTTGGATATAGCTGGCATATCATGGGCAGCCGACTCTCTGGTCTATGGCGGATCCATGGACTGGGGAATGCGTTACCATCTCTGGAGGGTCGATCCGGGAGGGAAAAGCGAGCCTGAGCGGCTGGAATTGGCGGGCGTTTATGCCAACTATCCCGCAGTATCCGGAACTGCCAATCGGCTCGCGTACCTCAGGTGCGCGCCTCAGCCGCAATATCTGGCGTTACCAGCCGGGAAGCCCGCCTGCTTCCTTTATTGCATCCACCGCGAGTGATTCCAATCCTCAGTACTCACCTGATGGCAGCAGAATTGCGTTCAGCTCCTGGCGATCGGGAGACAGAGGCGATATCTGGACGGTAAATGCGGACGGATCGAATCCGATGCGGCTGACAAGGAATGTGGGACGGAACGCGGCCTCCCCTCAATGGTCGCCCGATGGACGCTGGATCGTTTTTGACTCCCAGAATCAGGAGGGTTACTCGGATATTTATATCATCGAAGCCACCGGCGGACAGCCCCGCCGGCTCACCGCGGATCCTTCCGAGAATGGGCTCCCAAACTGGTCCAGGGACGGAAAATGGATCTATTTCCATTCCGATCGCACCGGCCGCACAGAAATATGGCGCATCCCTTCCGCGGGCGGACCAACGGAAAAGGTGACTGAGAATGGCGGATATAAATCCCATGAGTCCATCGACGGAAAAACTCTTTATTACATGAAGGGGCCAGTCATCGCCGCTATTTGCCAGGGATTTGAGCGGGGGGCCGGAAAAGCAATTGCTGGTAAAAATCGGGTATAGTCGGGAATTTGCGGTTTTTGAAGACGGCATCTATTACATGGGACCTACGGTAAAAAATGCCACCCCGCTCTATTACTTCAATCTGGCGACGGGCGTCAGTCAACAGTTAACAATTATAGAGGGGTTGGTGCGGTATGGCTTTTGCGTCTCTCCGGATCGAAAAACGATGCTTTATACAAAATGGCTGGATACGGGCGCCGATCTCATGCTCATCGAAAACTTCCGATGAATATGCTGGACACCCCATGTTGAGATTGAGATGCACCGCCCCGGTATTTTGAGCGGCCCGGGCCGCCGACACCAGCGCTTCGCGGTCATGGCCGACCAATGGAACCAGTCACAGGACACGAGTCCAGGATTTCGCCTATCGACGAATAAGACATCAACCGGCGCCCATGCATCAAGCATAAATGGGGCGATAAAGCCAAGGTTCGCATAATGCAGAGGAGCGTTTAATGGGAAGTTCGGAAGTACTTCCTACACGACCTGTCAGCATCGCCTGCGGAGTCAATTCATGCCAAACCAGTCCAACTTACGGCTCTCGGTCATTCCCGAATTCAACGAAGAACTACGACTGCCGGCAACCCTCCGTGCCGCAGTTGAATATCTTGCTGCTCAACCCTATCGATCCGAGATCCTCGCTGTAAATGACGACTCCACGGATCGCACTGGTCAGATTGTAAACCGGTGGCCGTCTCGGACAGTTCCCGTTCACCTGCTCCATCATCCTGATCGGGCAAATCACGACAAGGGGGCGGCTTTACAACGAGGGATGCTTGCGGCGCAGGGAGATTTTCAATTTCAATAATATCTCGATATTTCCGCCTTCGAGCAAATCATCAGAAAATGCAGTTGTGAGAGGCTTTTTCAGTGGATGAATTTATTAATTCATTTTCGGCCGTCTGCAGCGCCTATCCGAGCTTATGGGTGAGAAATGCGGGCTAACAATCCCACAATGGTCAAACCTTTAAGCTGCTTCATAGGCTGATTCTCCACTAACGCTTAGGAATCCGATCGCCGATTCATCTGTCTATTGAACGATTCTATTCCACCCGACTCGATTGTCTATCCCTGTTTTTCTTCCAGATATCGGGGATCACCGTATTGCGCTGGGGTTTCCCAGGGGTGCTGCGCCCGTCGGCGACATATTTTTCCAGAAGTTTGGTCAGCTGTGACACAATTTCAGGATGCTGCGCCTGCAGGTTGACCTGCTCACTGATGTCCCTGCTCATGTTATAGAGCTGAATGGAAGGCAGGCCATTCGCAGCCGCCACAGGGTCGAGCGGGGTGCTCCAACCTCCCGAGCCGGGACACAGTTCCAGTTTCCAGTTGCCCTGGCGGATGGAAAAGCGCCCATTGATGGAATGATGCACGATAGCCTCGCGCAACGGCCCCTTCGCCCGGCCCAGCAAAGCCGGCAGTATGCTCACACTGTCTTCACCTGCGTTGTCCGGCAACCTGACCTTCAGGATGTCCGCGCAGGTCGCCATTAGGTCCAGCAGGCATATGATTTGGTTGCTGCTTGTTCCAGCTTTGATCTTTCCGGGCCACCTGGCAATGAATGGGATGTGGTGCCCGCCGTCCCAAACGTCCGATTTTGTTCCGCGAAAGACGTAACTGGGGTTGTGCCCTTTCGCCAGCAATACAGGGTAATCAGCCTGGGGTGAACAGCCGTTGTCGCTGGTAAACACGAGAAGCGTATTGTCGGCCAATCCGTTGCTTTCGAGCGCCTTGATGACCTCGCCAACCCCATGGTCGGTCTCCATGACAAAGTCGGCGTAGGGATTGATCCCGCTTTTGCCCTGCCATTCTTTTGTCGGGACGATGGGGGTATGCGGCGACGACAGCGGCAAATAAAGGAAGAACGGCTTGCCGGCTCTGGCGTCAGCGGATCGCTGTCCGATGTACTCTACAGCCTTGCGGATAAGGGTAGGCAAGACATACTCAGCCTCGAACCCTGGGGCCGTTGGGCCACGGCGGGTTTTGTTCTTATCCTTGCCCAGCATCATCGGGAAATCCTTATCCTGAGTAGGCAAAACGGCTGCATGATCATTTTCAATAAAGGTGTAGGGAACCATGTCAAGCGAGGCGCTGATGCCAAAATAATAATCAAAGCCCACGCTGTTTGCGCCGTTGGCAATCGGCTTGGAATAATCCACGTTGTGCACCTGGTCGCTGGTTTCGATATCGAGTTCGGCAACTTCTTTGCCCGGCAGTTTCACCCAATCCATCCCCAGATGCCATTTGCCGATGCATGCGGTGTGGTATCCGTTTTGCCGCATCATATGCGCCACGGTCATCCGGCCCGGTTCGATCAGCCGCGGGCTCAAGCCGCCCAACACACCCGCCTGCAGCCTGGACCGCCAGTTGTACCGGCCGGTCATGATCCCATAGCGGGTCGGGGAGCAGACAGCCGAGCTGGAATGGGCCTCGGTAAAGGCCATGCCACCGTCGGCCAATTTGTCCATGTTGGGAGTTGCGATCTTGCTATTCGGATTCAGGGAGCGCACATCGCCATAGCCGAGGTCATCGCAGAGGATGAAAACCACATTTGGCTTTGCGGCATTGCCTGGGGCCACAGTTGGAAGACCGGCAAATACAAAAAGAACAGCACAAAGAATTTGTTTCATGGAATGACCACCCTATCAGAACGCCGGTCCGGGGATCGCGCCAAAATGCCATCTTATTTTTGCGCGAACCCAAAAGCGCGATCCCAGGGCTGGTGTATCGATTGCTTGACGTCGACCGTGTCTCCGCAATTTCCGCTTCAGACACGCGACGGTAAATTCGGAAGCCCGCCTTGCACATTCATTTTCAGCCGATGCGACGCGCTCAGCAATACAGGATTTCCCGATCGGCGGATAAGACATCAACCGGCGTCCATTATGGGATGTTCTGTTTTTTTGCCTTCCCTTTCGTGAGCGGCCGGAGCATATCCGGCAGGTATTCCTTGACTACCCCCATACCTATGTTCCAGCCCAAGCTGATTCCGAAGCTGGTGGCCGCGTCGGCGACCGAGTTAGAGCTTGGCGGCTGCCAGAACCTTGAGAGATAAGCCCCGCTAGCGATTCCGATCAGCAGAGACGCGGACGGATATCGCTTCCCGTTGTCGTGACGCGCCAAAAAACCGCTCGATAAAGCGTAACCTGCGCGCGGCCAGAAACCCTCCTTCCCCGAATTGAAGTATCGGTTGTCCTCGTGCAACAGACTCTCGAACCCGAACGTCACGGTCTTTCGGATTGCGTACTGCCCCATGATGTCCCCGAAACGCTTGCCGTAACCGGAGGCCCCCTGTTCCCATTCTTTAGGGGTGTCAGTCCATTGGTTCGAACCGGCGGATGCCCCCGCCTTGAGATACCAAATCGGGTTGATTAGGGATCCTGCGAACATGGAATTCCGTTCTTCTTGAGTCAGCGGATGGAACTCCCGCACTTTCCCCTGATTGGCAACGCTCAGATAGTCGAACACTTTATCCACGATCTTCGAGATTTTCGAATCAGATTCAGCCTCCCGGGGTGTCCCGGATTCCTGGGACCAGACCGGCGGGGCACAAGCAAGCGTCACGGCAATCAATAACTGAACCGCTACCACAGGAGAGCCGGATTGTTCAAAGATGCACTTCCTCATCGCACCCCTCCATTCACGGATGATATTTCCTGAAATTTTCTTAGCAGAACCGCGCCCTCCTGTCTATTGAACTTTAGTGCGGGACTTTTCAGGGGATAGTCAAAGTAGGCTGCATCCTTGTCTCTGGGATCTCGGTGTCAAGGGATAGCCCGCAGCTACCCGATTCGCACTTGGATCTTGTGTGCATTACCGTCCGGTTCAGCTCCGGGACCAGTCGCTAACTGCCCAGGGTGAATGAATGTATCACCACCGTCAAGCCGTGGACTATACCAAGGTTTAGGTGCGCAACATGCGCGACTTTCCCTGGCCTGTCGCTATAATGCAAACGACACAACCAGTGGTAATATGGCTGCAGGACTGAAAAACAACGGGAAGGCGGTGCGCCGACAGCCTGTCTGCTTAGCCTTCCGTGGACAAGGAGAAAACACAATGCGAATCTTTCGATGCTTTGTAACGGTATTTTTCATGCTAGCCGTTTCCGCTATAGCGCAGGATGTCCGATACAACTATGACAAGACCGCAGACTTTTCGAGATACAAGTCCTACAAATGGGTGGAGATCAAAGGCAGCGATAAGGACGAGTTGCTCGACAGACAGTTCCGTGCCACCATCGACTCGGAACTCGCCCTCAAGGGCCTCACGAAGACTGACAGCGACAATGCGAGTCTCTACGTCGGCTATCAGTTTGCCATCAGTACCGAGAAGCAGGTGAACACCTTCAGTTCGGGCTATGGTTATGGCGGCGGTTGGGGTCCCTATCGCGGTTACGGCGGCGGGGGTTCGAGCATGAGCACGGCTACGAGCAGCACCCTCTATATCGGGTCGCTTCAGCTCGATTTCTACGATGTTGCCGCCAAGACTACGGTATTCCGTGCTGTCGGAAGCAAGCAAATCGACGTCAAAGCAAAACCGGACAAGCAGCAGAAGAACTTGACGAAAGCCGTAAAGAAGATCCTGAAGGAGTATCCGCCCAAGGCCAAATAACTGCATGGGTAGAGTTGATCAGCACAGCGGCACCGAGCTGGCAGCCCCGAGCGAAGAGCCACATCGGCAAAAGAATCATCGCAGGCCCCCCGTCAGGGACGTCAGAGCGTAGCTACGGACGAGCGATAGTGAACCCGTAATCGAAGGCCGTTCGAGGTGGGAGCCCTGAGGGCGCTACGGAAACGGATGCATACAGAGACGTTCTGCGGCACTTTCAGGGCTCGATCCGCCGGCTCTACCTGCAGGTCCCTACCTTCCCATGCCGAGCCGCTCCGCGACGCACACAAGTAGCGAGATCGAATCGCGCCCATTTTTCGCATAATCTGCGCGCAATGCAGCTTGAGCTAACAGGCACTTTATCTGTGACTTCTTTGTTTTTCTGCAGGAGGCGGTGGGACGATGGGTACTTTTCCGGCGGTCAATATTTCTTCCGTTTGACCGTCCAGGCGCCCGAGCACAACCTGCCTTTTCATTCTTGCCGCCTGATATCCTTCGCAATGCCTTCGTGCTGGCGGATGTCGATAGCGTCCCAGGGATAGCAGATCCACCGGTCCTCAACCTCGGCGCCGGCCAGGTAAAGTTTTACTTCGGCGGGTATCGATCCGGTTTTCACTTTTTGCTTGTTGTGGAGCACCGCGACGCCGATCTCCTCCGGGTTATGCCGCAACAGTTCGCGGATGCAGTAGCCCAGGGTCACGCGGCTGTCGTCCACCTCATCGACCAGCAGGATTTTCTTACCGGTGAGCCTCTTCTCCACCTCGTCGATCCATTGGATGATTTTCGGTCCTTCGGTAGGTTGGCTGTCGTCTCCATAATAGACGAGACCGACGGTGAGGATCGGTTTGCGGAGATAGGTTTTGAGGATGCGGGCCGGTATAAATCCGCCTGTGCCGATCGCGACCATGACGTGGGGCTCAAATCCACTGGTCCGGATTCTCTCCGAGAGTTTCCTGACGGTCTCGTGAATATCGGCGTAGGAGAAGTAGATTTTGTCCATAAAGCTGCCTGCTTCATGGATCATTATATTCGATTACGGATTTGCAGCTACATCCACATTTCCGGTCTTTATTGAAGGCCAGGAAAAAATTTCAGACGGCTATCGTCTTGGGCTATCACGCTCGTATGATCATCGGATTTCGATGATGATGAAGAGCATGAAAACGCGCCAAGATTGGATTGAGGAATTGCCTGCGGGAAGTGCGAGCCGCGCTGCTGCCGAATACGGCTTCGAACTTGCGCAGATAGATGAAGCTCTTGTGCTGACTCCTCTCGAGCGGCTGAAGAGGCACGACCAGGCCCTCGGTTTGATCCTGGCGGTGAAAAGGGACGGAATCGAGCACTATGGCTTCGATCCGGGGTCTGCTGAAGAGGCTTGATGCCTTTAAAGTCGAATTTGTAATAGTCGGCGGCGTGGCTGGTGTCCTTCACAGCTCGAATTTGGCCACCCGGGATCTCGATATCTGCGGACCCCTGACATTGGAAAACCTTACGAGGATTCTGAATGCGCTATCCGGATTGGCTCCCAGATCTCGCATGATCCTCGACGAACGGGCTGATGGGAATCTGGAGCTGACAGGCCGAACAAGCGCATGCGAGGATTCCTCAAAGGCATTGACACTCGAGTCCCACGCGAGGGAGACCGCGTATGAACGTGGTTGATTCCAGCGCATGGCTTGAATACTTCGCAAACGGTCCTAATGCAGAGTTCTTTGCTCCGGCCATCGAAATAACGACCGAGTTCATCGTACCATTCGATTCTGATGTGTTCGAGTAGGCTCACCGCTGATCCGGAACAGTGCGGCGGGCGCCGTGGCCGAGTGGCGCCGCGGATGCTTCTCATGGTGAAATAAAAATTCGGGATTAATCCCCAAATGCCGTGACGCAGCCTTTGGCCGCAACCAAATTAAACCGAGAGTTCTCAGTTCTCAGTTTTCAGTATCAGTTGGCAGTCACATGAGGAACTGCGAACTGATGCTGAGAACTGCGAACTTTTTGCTTTCACCACCATTTTCACGATTCAATAAATCTCGCCTGAAAAACAAAAATTTACAGATGTGATACACAAGGGGCACGAAGGAAGATCAACGTTGGTTTTTGTGGTCTTGGCGGCCTTTGTGGTTAAGTTTTTAGGTGTTTTGCACGGAAAGATAAGCGCCCTCATCCTTCAGACGTTGGCCTCTTCGCAGACGGAGGCGTCGCGGCCCACGGAGCGGCGGATGCGCCGGCCGTCTTCGCACCACTCAGGGCAATAGGCGCCCTCGACGTGACGCTCTTCTTTGCCGGCGACTACACGTCGTCAGTCCCCGATCCCCATAGGCATGAGCGGCGGGTATAATGGCGACCATGCTTGTTGCCAGAAACCGTTGGCCAGCGCCGCACTGCTTAGATTGAAAAAAGAGGGGGCAAAATTGAATGTAAGGCCAATTTTTGGTAGCCCTACTGGCGCTATTTCTTGGGGGGAATATGTTTCGCCAGGTCCGAGCCCTATCCGAATTGATCCCGTCGAATCTGATTTTTTACACACGTCTACGGGAAGCAACGGGATTGGCTCGCTGCTCAATAAAAGTCATACTCGTCTGCCACGCGTTCCGGTACTGCGACACCTGTGCCCCTGGCCCCTTCAAGGGGCCTTCATCAAGCCACCCGCTATTCGGGTGGTACCTGACGCTATTCGAGATCCTTCGGTTCAACCCCTGTTTTCTTAAGCTAAAGGTGGAAGCGGCGCGCAGTCTGTTATTTCTGCCATGAAGCAACCCAGGCGCGAGCCGTCAGCCCAATCACTTCCAAAGCGTCATGGCTGCCATTATCGCGGCCCTTCTCGAAGTCCCCTTCGATAACCGCCATCTGATTGGTGACGTGAGCCAGGCATACCACCGGTTTGGACCTGGCCTCGGAAAAGCTGTAAAGCGCCGCGGCCTCCATTTCGACAGCCGCCACTCCTTGCTCCTTGAAAAATCGGATCGCCGCGGCCGTTTCTCGGAACGGCGCATCCGTCGTCCAAACCGTTCCGGTTTTTACCCGGATCGATGAGTCGGCGTAAGCATTCTCAAGAATTCCGAGCAATTCGGGCCGAATCGCCGAACGCTCGGATGGAGGCAGATAGTGATAACTCGTGCCCTCGTCGCGCCACGCCTCCTCGATAAGAATGAAATATGGCGGCGAGCCAAAATCGGATGTTACCTGCCCCGCCGAAGTGACGCTGATGAGCAGTTGGCATCCCGACGCGAATAGTTCCTCCGCCACCAATACGGCAAAGGAAGCCCCTACCGCGCATCGGACCAGGCCGAATTGGATGCCCCTCTCTTCAAAGGTCAACAGCTCGGTGTGGTAGCAGGCCCAATCGGGCGAGACTTCGGCCCTGCCGATGTCGAGCAGCTGCGTTCCCAGGTCGCCGTCGGGATCGAGTAGACAAATGGGCGGAACTATCGAAGGAGAGAGTCCTTTCTGTCGCCTGGCCTCCCGCAAAAGGTTTTCCGCAGTGAAGACGGAGGGTTCTTTGTAATGCTTGTGTTTCAGGATCATGTCAGGGATGCGGGAATCGATATGGATCCGGACCAGAATCTTGGGGAACTCCGAATGTTATTTTTCGATACCGTATCCGGCTGCCTGCCAGGCCTTGATTCCGCCTTTCAGGTTAACGGCGTTCTTGTAACCCAGCACATTGAGCGATCGGGTCGCCAACGGCGACCTTCTGTCAGACATTCATATAACCACGACTTTTGCGTCCTTGTCGGGGATGATCTCCTGAACATGAAAGTCAAGGGTGCCCCGTGACATGTGGATCGCACCGGGCAAATGCGAAAGGTTGTATTCCTCCTTATCGCGAATGTCCAGGAAAATGACCTTTTCCTTGTTGTCCGCCATCTTTTTGGCTTCTTCTACCGATACCTCCTGGATTTGCGCCTTCGCCTCTTTGATGAGTTGTTCCGGTGTCTTGCTCGCGTCTTGCGCGAGCAGTCCCGGTGGACCGCCCAGAGCAGCGATAAAGGCCAGCATCGCCACGGCAAATATTCTTCTCATAGTACCCTCTTCTTAATTTTTTGAGTTCCCCAGGATTTGGTGATTTTATCCAGGCAATATTCCCTTTTTTGAGATTTCTGTTCAATGCAAAAAGGAGGGGTTCCACGCGCGTTCGGAGCGGGTCGTTAATAATGCCTGCCGCACCTGTTCGGATCAGGTGATGGATTCCGCCTGCGGCACCCGGCCCCTGACGATTTTGCGGATAGGCCAAATAAACGACATAGTCCTCGGAAGCTCCGATCGGACCCGGCTTCTGATGAGGGGTGTTATATCTGCTTCAGACCCGTCCACGGTCGATGGACGGGATTGAAACCAACCACGAACGGGATTGTCTAATGTGCAGAACATCCCTGACCAGGCGCGCATCGTAAGCCCGGCGACAGCGCAGAGCGAAGGGGAGCGAGGGCACCCATTGCCGGATCGGAATCTCGGGGACAACTCGGTCCACCAGATGGGCGGCGGTGTCCGACATCCTACGCCCGCCGCAGGAACTGCAAAATCCACGCCGCTTGCAAGAAGAGGGCACGACCCGGTCTTTCCCGCACTCGCCACAGTGAATGCGCAGAAAAGCGGGATGAAAAGATGATGTACCCTGCTATGGGGATAGGTCCGATTGACCGCCTCTAAGTGTTGATCTTTGCGGTTGGGATTGGCTGAAGCCCATCATGAAGGGGTAATAGAGGTAGCGGAGAGGGGGGGATTCAATAATCGGCAAAACCGATAAATCTTACCCGTTCAACAAAATAACTGCAAAATACTGATTAATAATTAATTATAGATTTTATATACGACTTTCTAATTTTTCTATTCTTGCCCTTATCGGTTAAATTACCCCTAAAAACAGTATCACTGGTATCACCCCCCTGCCTTTTTCAATGCTCACTGGCAGGAAAAACCTTACATTTGGCAGGAGGGCGTGTCCGGCGCAGATCCGGCGGATTCCCAAATTAGGCGGCTTCAAGCGGCTGGTAGTGCAAAACCATAATTTGGCAGTCATTCAAAGGCAGGCAAACGTCCGACCTTATCGGCTCGTTTATCAAGTCCTGGATAACTCGCAGATCGTGAAAATCATCCGCATATGGACCCACTACGACTGAGCTTATCCTTACCTGAACAGTTTTGGACAAAAATGGGTTGCATCCCAGTCATCAAGGTCGCCGGTCTCCCTGTGCGGCTTCGATGAGCGAATTTCATCACCGATTTCTTATCTCATAAACGCGAGAAGGAAGGGGAGCCTTACAGGCGCTCGCAACCCAAACCTGCCGGCCTTGTCTTATGCTACAAGAACGGAAAAACAGGGAAAAAAACGAACGCAAGACCGATCCTGAAGGTCCATCTCGACATTATCTCCTGGCATCAGTGTAACTTCCCGTGGTCCGACCCCATTCCGAAGTGGCGGGAGAGGCGAATAACGTGGATTCATCGGCTCGGGCGGGCCGTCGAGCGCCTGGACACCGACGTCATTTTCCTGGGCATTCAGATGCCCGCGCAATCGGGATTCGAACTCCTGGAGAGAATCGGGCCGTGCGCACGGGTAGTTTTTGTCACGGCTTACGGCGAATATGCATTGCGGGCATTGAAACCCAAGTCCCCCGGAGGCCGTTGCGAAATGACGCCCGCCTCAAAGAACAACTCTGGTAGCCGAGCGGTAAAGCGAGGTTCGCTTTGAATGTTGCCAAAATCACTTCTTTCTGGATCGGCCGTCTTGCTCCGGGAGTATGATTCCCCATTCTTTCAATTTGCGGAATAACGTGCTCTTGTGGATCCCGAGTTCGCGGGCAGTCGCGAGGCGGTTGTACCGATTTCGTTTTAGGCCTTCTATCACCGTGCGGATTTCAACACTCCGGAGGTCCGGTGTCCCGGGATCCGGCGAATCTGTTCCCGATGACGCGCCGGTCAGGGTTCCTGGCATGTGGTCCATCTCAATATGGTTCGTCGTACACAAGATGTGGGCACGTTCTAGGATATTCGCCAGCTCGCGAATGTTTCCCGGAAACTCGTATGCCTGAAGAACGGTCATTACTTCATCGCTGACGCCGGTGATCTTCTTTCCGTATTCGAGGTTGAATTTCTGAAGGATCCTCGTAATCAATAACGGCAGATCTTCCTTGCGCTGTCTCAACGCCGGAAGTTCGAGTGCAATTACGTTCAAGCGGTAATAGAGGTCGGCACGGAATTGTCCATCTCTTACCAGCTCGGAAAGCCGGCGATGGGTGGCGACGATAAACCTGGCATTCGTCCTTTCGGGCTGGATCCCGCCCAGCGGGATATAGGTCCTCTCCTGCAGGACACGCAGCAGTTTGACCTGCAGGGTCGAACTCAGATCGCCGATTTCATCGAGGAAAATGGTGCCGTCACCTGCCAAAGTAAACTGTCCCGGTTTGTTTCTGGCAGCACCGGTGAAGGCGCCGGCGTAATATCCGAACAGTTCCGACTCCAATAGATTGTCCGGCAGAGCTGCGCTATTGATGATAATCAACGGCTTGGCCGCCCTCGGACTCAGTCCGTGAATCGTTTTGGCAAGCACTTCCTTTCCGGTGCCAGTTTCTCCCTGGATAAGCACGGTGCTATTGCTCGCTGCTATCTGTGGCAACAGTCTCAGGGTCGCCTGCATCACTTCGCTCTTGCTGGCCAACTCACCCATCTCGTACATCGGCAGGCCGCGGTCAAGGGAGGGATTGTCCAAAGGAACATATTCAGGAACGGATTTTCGAACCGTTCTTTCCTGTTTCATGGGGCCGGGAGGTTCTGGGGCATCCGCGAAAATGCACACGGTTCCCACAGAGCACCCTTGAGAATCCAAGATGGGATCGCACGTTATGAGCAGGCATTTTCCGAAGCAGTTTTTTTCCGTCGATTGGCGCGTTCGGCAATCCGGAATGACAAAAGGAATGTCGTCCGCCTCATCGGTGAGGCTGCCGGATTGGATTTGCCGAAATGTCCGTCCGACCAGTTCGCCGGCAGCTCTCTTCAAGAGGGATTCGAACGTTGCATTGCACTTGATAATTCGTCCCTCTTTATCCAACAGGGCGATGCCATCCGAAACCGCATCGAATGTGGCCTGCCAATACCGGCAGACGGGATTGCGCGCGCTTTCGGCTTCACGGACCCGCAGGAGAGATTTGATGGTCGCCACCAGCAACGGCGGTTCGACGGGCGAGGTCAGGTACCCGTCGGCCCCTCCATCCAATCCCCGGGTTCGGTCCGAGCCTTTGGTAAAACATGCGGATATATGAACCACGAGCGTGGAAGCCGTCGAAGGATCCGATTTTAACGCGCGGCAAACATCATACCCGCTCATGTCGGGGAGGTTGACGTCGAGCAGGACTACGTCGGGGTGGTGAATAGCCGCCAGTTTCAGGGTTTCGAGACCCGAAGCGGACTCAATCACCTCGAATCCGGCCCGCTGCAAAATAACGGTCTTGATGCGCAGGGAGTCCCTGGTATCGTCCACATTTAAAATGATGTTCTTTTTGCTGGCGGATACAATCGATGCTTCCAAGAGTCTCTTTCTCCGGAAATGCTTTTATCCAAAACGGCAAACGGACCTGCCGCATAGCCAGGCAGGGTCATACAGCAGCGCGCCGCAGTATCCCCCTCTGAATTATATATTGTGAAACTCAATCCGATCAGACCCGGGTTCAATGCCCGGCGGCTCGCCCTGCCGGGCATTGAACCCGGGGATCCCTGTATTCTCTAAAAGGTCGCAACTTCATGTGCGTTAACCACCGGCAAAGCAACCGTGAATTGGGAGCCTTTCCCCACACCCGGGCTGCTCGCCGTGACGCTGCCTCCGTGAAGTTCGACCAGGTGACGGACTATGGACAACCCGAGTCCCAATCCGCCCTGTCTCTGCGCGCTCATTTCCCCCTGTCGGAACCGGTCGAAGACAAAGGGCAGGAATTCCGGACTGATACCCCTGCCGTTATCGGCAACAGTTATTTCCACACGCCCTCCCAATTGTCTCAAGCTTACCGAGATCTCTCCTCCCTGCGGCGTAAACTTCACTGCGTTGGAAAGCAGATTCCAGGCAACTTGCTGAAGCCGGTTTCCGTCGCCATGGACGACTCCCTGGATCGCGCTCGAATTTAGGCTGATCCGGATGTTTTTCGCGTCCGCAGCCGGGCGGACTGCTTCCATAGCGGCATCCATTATGGCCGGGAGGTCCAGAGGATCTATGTCCAGATGCAGCTTTCCGGTGATGATCCGGGAGACGTCCAGAAGATCTTCAACGAGATTGGACTGCAGCCGCGCATTTCTTTCGATGGCTTCGTAGGCTTCTGCTCGTGTTGCCTCGTCGAGATCGTCATTTCGCAGTTCGTACGCCCAACCCAGAATCGGGATCAACGGCGTGCGCAGTTCATGCGAGACCGTGGCGAGGAATTCGTCTTTCATGCGGTTCGCAGCTTCAGCTTCCTTGCGGGCATCGCGTTCACGTTCAAGCAATTGCGCCCGCTCCTCCTGCCGCTCCCTTTCCGTCTCGAGTTCCCGGCGGTAAGACAGGCTTGCCTCGTGCCTCCACCAAAGGCCAACGCCTATACCGGCAACCACGATCAGGAGGGTCGCCACGATGGTGATCACCCAGGCCCTCTCACGGATCGGAGTGTACACCTCCGCAGAATCTACTTTCGAAACCATGTACCAGGTGGTTTCAGGAATGGGGCGCAGCGCCGCAAGAACCGGCACGCCCCTGTAATCAACACCTTCGGTGACGCCGAATTTCCCCTGAACAACCCGCGCAGCAGGCAGTTGAGGCGTATTAAGCGGCAGCGAAAAGGATAATGCACTATTTTTCCTGTGGCGCAGCTCATTGAGAAAGACCACCCTATCCTGTTCATTCCTGACAATCAGGGTTTCTGCAGACGGGCTGGGAGTCGGCCAGGATTGGACGGTGGGATACAGAATTCTGTACGGGTCGATTCTTAAGACAATGACGCCTGCGGTTTCCAGATTCCTGGCGTTGCCAATGGGAATGCAGAGATCGATCAGGATTTTTTCACGGTCGCTTTTGCGGTACAAATCGGAAATGACCACCTTCCGCGAGTACATTGCCTCCCGGAAGCATTCGCGATCCGGGCTTTCGCTCTGATCTTCATCCCGGGTTCCCATCCGGAGTTTCTGAGCTTTATCGAAGAGCAATACGCTCGCGTAACCATTGTGCTCCGCTATGGCATTCATCCAGGTTCGCAGGCGGTCGGCAAGAAGATGATCCTCCGGCCTCTCCAGGTAATCGATGACCTCCCGGGCCGCGGACTGATTGCTGTGAATCACCATCGCGTCGGCCAGGCGTTCTTTCCGCCAAACCGTAATAAGGTTGGCCTTAAGGTCCGCGATTGCCGAGAGATCACTTTGAATCTTGTTCCTGATTTCCAGCTTTTCGTTCAGATACAGACGGAATCCCAGCGCCCCAATGAATCCTGAGAGCAGCAGGAAAATCAAACCGATGATCCAGGGCGTTCTGCTTTCCGGGGATTTCTTATTCATAGAACTTCCCGCCAAATAGCCGGCAGCAGCTTATCACCGGGCATCGACAAGGCGACCCCGCGGTCCATAAAACCGCAAATTGCGACTCTGATTATCTGCGTTGAGTCTCACTTTGCGACTCTCCTTCGCTCGCCCGGTTTACCTCGATGTCCGCAAACTCCGGTGAAAATTGTACATCAAGGAAATCGCATAAATCTTCATTTTTGGCATGCATTTTGCTCTTTAAGTTTATGAGTAGCTCTCAAACTCCACACACACCAATAAAGGAACAGGAATGGAATCGACTGACAGGTCCGCGCCACCATATGTTCGAATCACCGTGTTTTTGCTTCTGTTGCTGGGATTTTCCATATCGTCCTGGGCTCAATCCAACACGTCTGTCGTGGATGGTGAGGTCCGGGATCCATCGGGTGCGATAATGCAGGATTGCCAGGTGACGTTAACCAATCTCGCCACAGGTGCAAATCTCAACACCCATACCAACGAACATGGGATCTACCTCTTCCCCTCGGTATCAGCGGGATCCTACACGCTGGAAATTGTGAGGCCGGGATTCAAGCCATACATTATTTCGAACTTCCGGGTGACCGTGGGATTGCACACAACGGAAAATGCGGTAATGGAAGTGGGATCGGCCAGTGAAAGCATTACCATTGAAGCCAACGGGTCGGCTCCCCTGCTCGAGCCGAATTCAAACGAGGTTGGAACTCTCATAGAGAGTGTGGCAGTGCAGGAGCTTCCACTGAATGGCCGAAACTTTCTGCAACTGGGGTATCTATCAGGTGCGGCACAAAACGGTGGCACATCAACCTCAAACTTCCTATCTGTGCAAACCGGCCATGCCGACAGGGATATTTCGATCGCCGGGACCGAGCAGGACATGGTAGCGTTCACCGTCAATGGGATCGCCATCGCGGGCAGCCGGCTTGGGCAAGCTGCCGTCAACGTTTCTATTTCTGCAATCGACCAGTTCAAAGTCGTCCAGGGGTTTTTCCTGCCATCGGTCGGGACCGCCCAGGGCGTAGTCAATGTGGCTACAAAATCCGGATCCAATACGTGGCATGGCGAAGCTTTCGAATTTGTCCGCAATAACAGCTTCGACGCCCGGAATTTTTTTGAAAAGCAATCACAACCGGGGCCCTTCCGCCGGAACCAGTTCGGAGGTTCGCTGGGCGGCCCAATCAAGAAGGATAAGTTGTTCGTTTTTGGATACTACGAGGCTTTGCGCCAGGTCCGGTCTGATCCGATGTCGGCTTTTGCGCCCACTCAGGCAATGTTCGACGGCGATTTTTCCAAACTCCCGGCGACGATTTACGATCCCGCGACTTTCGACGCATCCACGGGGCGGAGACAGGCTTTTGCCGGCAACATTATTCCCTCGTCCCGGATCAACTCCATGTCGAAAAAGCTGCTCGCGTACTATCAGCCGGGATCGGATTACAATACCCGCCCCGCAAATGTATTCGGGCAGCCAATAAAGACCGAAAATATGGACCAATTCGGTGTGCGCGTAGATGTCAACCTGGGGCGTCACACCCTTTTTACCGAGTATATCCGCGAGAATTCCCCGATCGTCAACGGCGGTCTATTTCCGGTTTCAGGCTATTCCTACCTGCTGCACTCCCAGATGGCCATGGTGCAATTGGCATCGGTTGTCGATCCCCACACCGTAAACGAGTTCCGTATTGGATGGACTCGGCCGTATATGTTTTACACAGGAGAACGGCAGGACGGACTGCAGCAGCAGCTGGGCTTTACCGGTACTGCCGACACGACGGGCCCCCCGGGAGTTACGCTGAACGGCTTCGGCTCGTTTGGGCGCAGCCAGGGGCTGATCGGCAATATCGACAACACCTACCAGATGTATGATTCCCTCAATTACCTCCACCATGAGCACGAGTTCCGTTTCGGTCTGGGCATGCGCTATGTCCGGACGGTCCAGGAAAGCGCGAATTTCAATTCTCGCGGTTCCATGGTCTTTTCAAATATCTTCACTGCCCAAATGGCTCCGGGAACCGGCGGTCAACTGACTCCCGTTGCCGGAACGGGCAGCTCATTTGCCGATTTTCTGCTCGGCATGCCCGTCAGCGGCACGGTTACTTCCATGCCTCGCACTCATTACCGATGGACCGAATGGGAGCCGTTTTTCCAGGACACCTGGCGGTTGCGTCCCGGCCTCACACTCAACCTTGGGCTGTCCTGGTACATGGCAACGCCTCCCAACCCGTCCGGCAATGACAAGGAATACCCTCATGCGTTCAATTTCCAGACTGGAAAAGTGATTTTTGCGACGCTCGGACAAATGGATACGCGGGTCTACGAAACGGATTGGAATAACTGGGCGCCGCGCGCGGGCCTGGCATGGCAGCCCTCGTTCGATAAACAGCTGGTTCTCCGTGCCGGGGCGGGAGTCTATTATTCTCCCCAGCGGGCTCTTTATCAGCTTTTTTCCATTACAGCCCCCGGGGTATCGATCGTGCAGTCTATCGCCAACAGCCCCAACAATCCGCAGCCCACTTATGTTCTGGGCCAGAATGTATTTCCCCCGATCAAGCAGGTCCCCATTACGGAGGAATTCGCCAATAACCTGACCGGGACCGTGTTTGCGCTCGATCAGGGACGACGTTCTACCTATTCGCAGCAATGGACCTTCAGCATCCAACGATCCCTCGGGAAGAGCAACCTGATAGAGCTTGCCTATATCGGTTCACTATCACAGAAGCTTCCCATACGATGGAACTCCAACGACTGCTCCATCCCGGGATCGCTCCTGTGCAGTTCATCGGCCATCCCGTTTAAACAGTATTCCTATGTCTTTTTCGCCGCCAATGCCGGATTCGGCAGCTATAACGCGCTTACAGCCAAATTTCAGCGCCAATTTACCAACGGATTTGCCTTCCTGACCAATTACACGTGGTCGAAAGCACTCTCCAACACCATGCAGGGAGGAGCCAATTCCCCGCTCAACCAGATGGCTTCCTGCCGCGATTGCGACAAAGGCATGGCGGGATTTAATATCCCGCAGAAACTGGTTGTGAACACCGTGTATGAACTGCCCCTGGGCTCCGGCAAGAAATTCCTGGGAGGGGCATCCCCATTCCTGAATCAGTTTGTGAAGGGCTGGACCGTGAACGCCATTGCGGTTTTTTCAAAGGGAAATCCTTTTACCGTCAATGCGCCCAACAACACCGCCGCTGTTTTAACCAATTTCCGCGCCAACCGCGTCTGCGACGGGAGAGCGGGCATGGCCAATACGAACCTGCGTTCCAACGGGCTATATTGGCTGGATTCGGGTTGCTTCGCCACTCCGCCTGCAGGCAATTTTGGGAATTCCGGGGCATTTATCCTGACAGGACCGGGTGTCAACAACTGGGATCTCGGGATTGAAAAGAACTTCAGGCTCCGTGAGGTCATGCGGCTCCAATTCCGGGTGGAAGCCTTTAATGCCTGGAACCACGCCCAGTTTTTCAATCCATCCTCCATGGTGGGGGATGCGGATTTCGGACGCGTTTCCCAAGCCAGAGCGGCTCGTGAAATTCAGTTGGGGCTAAAGCTTTTCTTCTAGTCCCTGCCCTTCGCTTGGAATCAGGTCGGGGCATGCTTCCGCATGCCCAGACCCGGAAGGCCTCGACCTGATTCGACCACAAGAAAAGGCCCGTTGGAGCCAAAAAAGGCCCTTTTTTGAATCCAAGGCTGCGGCTAAGGAAGGGCATTACCCGCCCTTTTCTTAAATCGATCTCTCAAGCGGCATTTTTTGCAGCAGCCCTTTTTCCGCCGGTCAACGCTGCAATATCCCGGTGCGCCGTGGGCTGTAACTGATATTGTGGCAGATCGTTGAGACCGGGATCTTGTGGACCCGGCGCTTCTTCAGGACGGCCACTTTTTCTTCGAGGTTGTAGGGAGGGCAAATAAACCAGCTCCAGCGCGGATTCGGCTTTTGTGGCTTCTTTCCATTTCATGTATAAAGCAGGGTAATGGAAATCCTGAGCGATCAATATGGGATCAGGAAAGGAGGGAGTTGTGGGAAAGACCGGGATCAGCGAACCGTGGCGAATCGGCAGGCGCATGTTTTTGCAGGCTTCAGCCGGCTTCTATTTTACGGCCGGACCTGCCGAGTCTGCAGTGGGTTTTGGCATTGTCACCGACGTCCATTATGCCAACCGTGAGCCGGCCGGAACCCGTTTCTACCGCATGGCTACTTCGAAGCTCCGCGCGTGCGTGGAGCTGATGAATGCCCAGAAAGTGGATTTTCTGATGGAACTGGGCGATTTTAAGGACCAGGATGTTAAGCCCGCCGAAGAAACGACGCTGCAGTTCCTCCAAACCATTGAGCAGGTTTTCGCAGCATTCCAGGGGCCCAGATACCATGTGCTTGGCAACCATGATCTGGACAGCATATCGAAAGACCAGTTTCAAAGGGTGGTGACCAATACCGGAGTCAACGCCGCACTCACGTGGTATTCATTCGACCACGGAGGATGCCATTTCACCATATTGGATGCCAATTTCAGGTCTGACCAGACTCCGTACAGCAAAGGAAATTACGACTGGAGAGACTCGAATATCCCTATCAGCCAGATAACTTGGCTTCAATCGGACCTGAAGTCCGCTACTGCGCCGGTCATAATTGCGGTCCATCAACGGCTAGACGAGGGTGGAGCGGAGCTTAGTATTGCGAACCGGGTGGCTGTGAGGCACGTCATCGAAGAGTCCGGGAAAGTTGCTCTTGTTCTGCAGGGGCATGCCCACGAAGGAGGCTGCCAGCGGATCAATGGCATCCACTACTACACTCTCGCGGCAGAAATCGAGGGGAGCGAGCCGGCCGACAGCACCTGTGCCATTGTGCGCATCCAGCCCACCGGGGGAATTGAAATTACAGGCTACCAGAGAGCGGTAAGCCACAAGCTTGGATATTCGGGCTAAAGAGGAACGTGGCCGAATGATCATAAGTCGAAAAACTCGGGAATAATCAATGCACGCGCGTGTTGTTCAGCCGCTCTCAGCGAGCCTGACAACACCCGTCTGCTGCCGAGAAAAAATAGAGCGGGTAAAACGGGTGATGAAGGCCGGCAAGGTGGCCAGCCTCCTGGCCGCCAGCCCCATCACGGTCCTCAAAATGGCGAAGGTCGGGCGGACGCCCGGCTCCTCCGCTGGAAGGCTTGTATGGGATGCGGGGGAGCATGGCACCAGGCGCCGAGGTGCCCGGGAACCGTGCCGCGGCTGTCCGTCAGACCGGGGCAACATGCCATGCAGGGGTGAACGGCTTTTTGAAGGTGCCGAACACCCTCAACTTCAAGCAGTTTCCGACGCTCGATCCCTACACGCGGGTGGTGTATTACCAGCTCTTTCTGCTCTCGCATGGTTTCCACCGCACGACGTGCCTGGTGGGTCTTCCAAGGCTCGCCGAATCGGTTCTGATGTCGATCCGAAAGGTACAGAGGACAATCACTTACCTCGAAAGATGGGGACTGGTGAAGAGGCTCGGTTATGATCTGGCTGGAAGGATCAGAGGCACAATCTACGAGGTGATTCTGCACGAGCCCGATGCGGAGACGGAACCGGAAGAGTCCGATCCCGCGATGCTGCTGTGCGGATAGGTTTCCGTCGTGAAATGCCGGGTTCCGGAAAATCCGGAACCCTGGCACACCAGACCATCAATAAAGAAACATATAAAAGAAAATATAAATAAATCATCATCATAAGGGCTAACCATGGCATGTCGTGCCAAGCTGCCACACGAACCACAGGGGGCGCGGCTGCGCCGCGAGAGAGATATCGCCGATCATTCGGTGCCTGCTCATCGCGACGGCCTTATTCCTCGAAGATCGAGTTCACCTTCTCGCGGACGGCGGCGCCGCGGTTCGGCTTGATATAGCACAGCGTGCTCTCGAGATCCGTGTGCCCCATCCACTGCTGCACAGTCCGAAGGTCAACGCCGCTCCACACGGCCCAGGTCGCAAACGTGGCCCGGAACTTGTGTAGCCAGAAGTTCTCCTGCGGCAATCCGGCGCGTCGCGCCACCGCCTTGCAGTCATCCGGGAAATCGAGCTTGGGACGGCCTCCAGCAGTCGGAAACAGCAGCGGGCATACCGAGGTGTCGACCTGCGGCTTCAGCTTCTTCAGCGCTTTTACCAGCCGGTCCGGAATCGGCACCTCGCGGCCCTTGTAGGCCTTGGGAGAGAAGCCGAACTCCGGCTTGTACCGCACCATCACCACGCCTCGCGACAGATTCACCTCGGATCAGGTGCAGTACATGACTTCCTGCTCGCGCAGGCCCGTCATCAGGAAGAACTCGTACCAGAGCTTTTCTTCCCCGGTGCAGGCGGCGAAGAACTTCGCGAGCTCCTCGCGCTCGTAGATCTCCGGCTCGTCTTCGACGAAGCGGGGCCAGTCGTTCTTGCCGACGAGGCTGCGGATGCCGTTGGTCTTGAGAAACGACATGATGCTTTCGAACTTGTTGTAGACGGTCCGGGGCTCGAGCTTTTTCTGATCGCGCAGGTAGGCGCTGAACTCGAGCAGATCGCTGCGGTCGACATGGGCCAGACGCGGTTTGGGGCAGGATTCCAGGAAATAGCTGAGTGCTTTTTTGTAGGCCGCATAGGTTTTGGGCTTTTTGGTTTTGCGGATCTCGTCGAGATAGGATTCCACGGCATCGGCGAGCATAGGCCCCTCGCTTTTATCCTGCTCGACGATCTTGATTCCGGCGGCCTTGCTGGCAAGGATCTGCTCCTGCTGGTGGCGGCGGGCAGCCGCCGTGGAGGCGTCGCGACCCACGGAGCGGCGGATGCGCCGGCCGTCTTCGCACCACTCGAGGCAATAGGCGCCCTCGGCGTGACGCTCTTCTTTGCCGGCGACTACGACCCAGTCAGGTTTGACGCAGCCATGGGCGGAGAGAACGGCACGCAGAAGCGTGAGCCTTCGGGAATAAGGATGCTTTTTGTGAGGTTGAGGCGATGACGCCCAGGTCCCTTTTTCGGCATTATCTATAGTTTGCTTTTCGCGAAGTTATTGCGGATAAAAGGCGTGGCGGAGAGGGGGGGATTCGAACCCCCGACACCGGTTTTGCCAGTGTAACTGCTTAGCAGGCAGCCCTGTTCGGCCACTCCAGCACCTCTCCGCGCTTTGTGGACCGCTGAGTTCCCGAAGGAACAGCACAGCATTTTACAGGTCTGGATCTCGAATTCAAAGAACATTAAGTATTCGCGGAACTTCGATGGTAATCTTTGTCTTTTCAGAGGCTCGTTGCCGTCATGCCTAGCCCAGTCCGAGTCCGATTTGCGCCCAGCCCGACCGGCTACCTTCATGTCGGAGGCGCAAGAACCGCCCTGTTCAACTGGCTCTTCGCCCGCCATTTTGGCGGCACTTTCGTCCTGCGCATCGAGGACACCGATTTCAGCCGCTCCTCGGATGAAATGGTCGAAGGGATCCTGAACGGCATGCGGTGGCTCGGTCTCGAATGGGACGAGGGCCCCTATTTTCAATCCAGACGTCTGGAGCGCTACACGGCGATGGCGCAATCCCTGCTCGATACCGGCCACGCCTACCGCTGCTTCTGCACCCCCGATGATCTGGCGACCCGGAGGAATTCGCCGTCCGCCGAAGGGACAGCGATCGCCATCTATGACCGGCGTTGTCTCTCCCTGACGCGTGGTGAATCCGAAGCAAGGGCAGCTGCTGGCAATCCCTTCGCAACACGGTTTAGGGTGCCTCCCGGCAAAACCAGTTTCACAGACTGCGTGTTTGGCCCCATTGAAGTGGACAACAACCAGATCGAGGATTTTGTGCTGCTGCGATCCGATGGAATCCCGACCTATCATCTCGGCGTCGTCGTCGACGATGTTGATATGGCCATCACGCACGTCATTCGCGGAGCCGACCACATCTCCAACACGCCTAAACAGATCCTCCTTTACCGGGCAGCCGGCAGGGACCTGCCCGAGTTCGCCCATCTGCCGCTGATTCTGGGGCCGGACAAACAGCGCCTCTCGAAACGCCACGGCGCCACATCCGTGACCGCCTACGCTGACATGGGCTTCCTCCCGGAAGCGTTCTTCAACTTCCTGGCGCTTCTGGGATGGGCGCCGGGCGGAGATAGGGAAATACTGACGAAGGACGAGCTGATAGCGCTTTTCAGCCTGGACGGCGTCGGAAAGGCCAATGCAGTTTTCGGCTTGGACAAGCTGGACTGGTTCAACACCCAATACCTGCAGAAACTCCCGACTGATTCTCTGGCAGACCTGGCTTCGGAAAGCTTATTCTCCCGCTCGGTTTGGCGGCAATCGGAGCCTGAATTGAGTCGGGAAGAATTGGCCGCTGCCATCGAACTGCTCCGTCCCAGACTCCGGAAACCGGCGGACCTCGCCACCACATTCAAAGCCTTCTTCACCGACCAGTTTGACTACGATCCCGCAGCTGTCGAAAAATTCCTGCGCCAACCCGGATTGTCCCCGGTTCTTGAGCGCCTGAGGAAGGACTATGAAGCAGATGCCGACTTTAGCCTCGAATCGACCGAGCGACTACTTCGCAGCGCGGCATCAGCCGCGGGCCTCAAGGCAGGAATATTGATCAACGCCCTGCGCGTGGGACTGACGGGCCAAGGCGTGGCTCCGGGATTGTTCGAAGTGATGATCACGCTGGGGCGAAGGCGGGTTCTCGCACGCATTCGGAGGCTCGAAGATTATCTCTTGAAGATGAGGCCATAGCCTTTGAACATTAGACAGGAGGTGCATCCATGACCAAGCTTGGAGTCAACATCGATCACATCGCCACTATCCGGCAAGCGCGCCAAGCCATCGAACCGGACCCTGTGGCTGCCGCCCTGATGGCGGAACTGGCAGGCGCCGACGGAATCACGATACACCTGCGAGGCGACCGCCGCCATATTCAAGATAGCGACGTGCGCCGCTTGCGGGAGACGATCACCACCCGCCTCAACATCGAGATGGCCGCCACCGATGAAATGGTCCGTATCGCTCTCAAGTACAAACCGGACCAAGTCACCCTGGTGCCTGAAAAGCCGGGTGAAGTCACCACCGAGGGTGGACTGGATGCCACCCAAAACCAGCCATCGATCGCTGGTGCTATACGCAGGCTGAGAAAAGGCGGAATCCAGGTAAGCCTGTTCATCGATCCTGAATCCCGCCAGGTTGATGCCGCGGCGGCGTTGGGCTCTCCCCTCATCGAGCTGAATACTCGTGCCTTTGCAGAAGCCTGTCCCAAGGGTATCGACATCCACTCGCCCGCCATTCGGAAGGAAACCGACATAGTGCGAAATGCCGCCCTGCGCGCCATGAGCAAGGGACTCCGTGTCCTTGCGGGCCACGGCCTCACCTACAGGAACGTAAGCCTGATAACGCAGATCCGCGAGATCGAAGAGCTCAATATAGGCCACAACATCATTGCTCGGGCCGTCCTCGTGGGGATGGAAAGAGCGGTGCGTGAAATGCTGCAGGCAATGAACTCTTAAAGCTGAAACGGAATCGCTTCGGCTAATCCCATGCTCTTCTCGGCACCGGCTTCAGCCGCCGGGGATCCGGGTGACGTCGGTAAAAAACCCGCGGAAGATCACCGCTTGGAATTGAGGGGCTGATGATGACACCGGGCACACTTTACCTCGTCGCCACCCCCATCGGGAATCTGGAGGATTTAACCCTGAGGGCTCTGAGGCTGCTCAAGCAGGCCGACCTGATCGCGTGTGAAGACACCCGCCATACCGCCAGGCTCCTGAACCATTACGGGATCGCGGTTCCAAAGGAAAGCTACCACGAGCACAATGAAGCCTCCCGAACGCCCCAGTTGCTGGAGATCCTTCATAGCGGCCGGTCCATAGCCCTCGTATCCGACGCCGGCACTCCCCTGGTATCCGATCCCGGGTTCACCCTGGTTTCCGAGTGCATCCGTTCAGGCATTCCGGTGGTTCCCGTCCCGGGTCCCTCGGCGGTTATTGCCGCATTGTCAGCCTCCGGATTTCCTGCCGACAGTTTCTGCTTTGGCGGCTTCCTTCCTTCAAAAAGCAGCCAGCGCCGCCGACGTCTTCATGAGCTTTCCACCCTGGAGTCCACACTTGTGCTGTACGAGGCGCCGCACCGGATCCTTGCGTCGCTGTCGGATATGATCGATATCCTCGGCCCTCGGCCTGCATGCCTGGCTCGTGAACTGACCAAAATCCACGAGGAATTCATTCACGGGAATCTCGCAGAGATCCACGCCAGACTGCTGGAGAGGCCTTCCATTCCGGGTGAAATCACCATCGTAGTCGGGAAAGGAGAAGCTAAGCAGCAGCCCGATTCCTTCCCTGCGTCAATACGGCAGCACGTGGAGAATGAAGCAAGCCGCACGGGAGTCCCCGAAAAAGAAGCGCTTCGCGCCGTGGCGCGCCAGCGGGGAATTTCACGACGTGAGGCCTACCGCCGGCTCCTCCAGGAGAAGAACTCCTCGCCGGAATAGGCTCCCCGGACCGGCCTCATCCCCAGTCGGATCTCCCCTTGCCATTGCATCCCACCGCAAAAATCCGGTGAAAAACCTGCCCGGGCAAATTCAGGGCATGGTGGCGTGCCCATCGAGCTCACCCGGAAGATACCCGGCCTTCAAACCGGCGTCGTAGCGCTCCCTTCGATCCTGTTGCAGCCGCTTCAGTTTCAACTCGAGATCGCGGAACTCCGACACCCTGCGCTCACGGGCGGCAGCTGAGGCATCCGATCCACGAGCGTTCAGCCGGGGAGACGTTTTTTTGTCCGCATCGATACGATCTCGCAACCTCGCCAGCCGATCTTCGCAAAGCCGGATATCCCCATCGAGCTTCCTCAGAGAATTCCGGAAGGTAGAAACCGGAAGCGGCCGCTGTGAGCCGGCCTCGCGCGCGGGTGTGGGCTGACGTTGCGGAGGCAGGCGCGACGTGGTGAGGTTTCCTGAGCCGGATTTCCGCACCTGATCGGGAGAAATCTCCCGCGTTTCAATCCCCTGCAGATCAAGAGCTTTCCGCCGCTCGGCCTCCCTGCGCGCGAGTTCGCCGAGAGACTGGGCCCCGAATATCGGGTTCAGGCTGAGAAGTACCAAAGCAATAATTTGCCGTCTCATACCTCATCTAATGAAATACAACCTGGCAGAGCCAATACTTTTTTGAGGATGCTCAATTCACATGCCAGCCCCAGAGGGTGGCCTGAGGAGGCCTTCCATCTGGAGGCAAGCGCTTGAAAAGCCCAGCCAGGGCGTGGAAAGCCCATGGCAGTGGCCCAGGATTTTTCGAATCTTAATGAGTGGGCTGCGTAGCGGCCAAGAAGAATTTGATCCAGCCATATAAACCGGGATAGGACATCGAGCAGGATTCCGCCGTGTAGCAATGGCTGAGATTCAGCCGTCGCTATGCGACGGAGGTTCATTAGTTCTTCAATCCGGGCCTTGATAGGCCCGTTAATATTCAACGAGGCCGCTACACGGCCGTAATTTGATTTGCCCGTGGGATGAGTTGATGCTGCGGATTAAACCTATGCCGGAACGGCAGACCCTTTTCGCGCTTCACCGCCAGAGCGCTGGTTTACCTTACTGGAATTATGGACGGATCCTCCGCTGCCTCAAATGCACAGAGGAGGAGCTTCGACGGGAAATGCCGCAGAGTAAGCTTCGGCTAGCTGGAGAATGGTCGACTCCTGGAACTGATTCGCCAGTATCTGAAGGCCGACCGGCAGCCCCTGAGGGGTGAATCCGCACGGGACGGAAATTGCGGGAATCCCCGCGAGGTTTGCGGTCACGGTGTAAATATCTGAAAGATACATCGCCAGAGGATCATCGGTTTTTTCGCCGATTTTAAACGCGGGTGTTGGGCTGACGGGCGTCAGTAGAGCATCCACACGGCTGAAGGCTTTCTCATAATCCTGTTTGATAAGGGTCCGCACCTTCATGGCCCTGCCGTAATAGGCATCATAATACCCTGAGGAAAGCGCATAGGTGCCGATCATGATGCGCCGTTTGACTTCCTCGCCGAATCCCGCGCTGCGGCTGAGCTTGTACATGTCGGCCAATTCCTTCACCTCAGGGTGGCGGTACCCATACCGGACGCCGTCAAAACGGGCGAGGTTGGAGCTGGCTTCCGCCGGCGCAATGATGTAGTAATCGGCAATGGCGTAGTCGGTGTGCGGCAGCGAAACCTCCTCGATTTCGCATCCCAACGAAGAAAGGCGGGACAGGGACTGCTCCATGATCTCCTTGACCGCGCTATCCAGGCCGGGACCAAAATACTCTTTGGGAACCCCCAGTCGCATTCCCCGGACCGGCCGCAGGATTTCAGACGGGAAATCAGGGACCTCAACCGGAGCCGATGTTGCATCGTGTTCATCCCGGCCGGCGATGACCGATAACAGTACAGCCATGTCGCGCGGATCATTGGCTATGGGGCCGATATTGTCGAGCGACGACGCGAATGCGATCAGGCCGTAACGCGAAATCCGGCCGTAAGTCGGCTTCAATCCGACCACACTGCAGAATGAAGCCGGCTGCCGGACCGAGCCTCCCGTTTCCGAGCCCAGGGCCAGGGTGGCCATCCCAGCGGCAACCGCCACGGCACTTCCTCCGCTGCTGCCGCCGGGCACACGCTCCAGGTCGTAGGGATTTCGCGAAACTTGAAAAGCTGAGTTCTCCGTAGAGGAACCCATGGCAAATTCGTCGCAGTTGGCTTTGCCGACCACGACGGCACCGGCCTTTTCCAGGCGTTCAACCGCCGTGGCGTTGTATGGGGGGATGTAATTGGACAGGATTTTCGAACCGCAGGTGGTGCGAAGATTCGCGGTGCAGATGTTGTCTTTTATCGCGACAGGAACGCCAGCCAGTGCCAGATCGCGGCTTCCGCCCTCCATCCGCCGATCTACCTCCCCGGCACGACGGAGCACAAGGACAGGATCCACGGTAATGAAAGCTTTTAAGGTCGGGTCCGCCGATTCTATGCGTGCCAGCACGGCTTTGGCGACCTCAACCGCCGAGGTTTTCCCTGCCCTGACGGCATCCCGAATTTCCAACGCACTCTTAAGGTTCACGGCCGGACTCCATGGGTTTGCACGTATTCGTGAAATATTATGAGGCTCAACCTCACCGCGATCTAAAGGAAAGAAAGCCCCGATTTCCGCCCCGGCACGACCGCCAGCTCTACAGGACTTTGGGAACTCGGAACTGCCCGTCCCTGGCATCGGGCGCATTTGCGACTGCAGTGGCAGACCCAAGGGATGTCTTGACCTCGTCCGGACGGAAAAGATGCTTTTCAAATCCGGGGGTCAGAGAAACGTGGCTCGTGGGCGACACGCCTTCGATGTTCACTTCCTTCAGTTTTTCGATATATTCCAGGATTCGAAGGAACTGGCCGGTGAATGCTTCGAGTTCATCTTCTGCGAAATGAAGCTTGGCCAGCTCCGCAATTTTCATGACGTCACTTCGGGTAACTGACACGATGACCACTCCTTGAATGAAAATGGCAGGACAGGAATCCGAATTGCCGCCCGGTCGAAAAGAAAAGGAGCTGAGGCCGAACGGTCCGCAACTTCCCGCAGCATTTGAAAATGCGCTCAGCGGGAAGGATCACGTCGAACCTTTTCCTGCCAGGTAAAATAGCGACGTGCCCGTGCAATGTCCCGCCGGATCTGTGCGACCAATTCAGCCCGGTCGGCAAACCGCTTCTCATCCCGCAAGCGAAGCAGCATTTCCAGGGTTGCCTGCCGGCCATACACATCCCGGCTGAAATCGAGAATGTGGGCTTCAACCGTAACCGGCACTTCGCCGCTGTCTCCGGTGATGGTCGGCCGAACCCCGATATTGGTCACGCTCTGATACTTTTCGCCCTCGATATTCAGCGAGGTTACATAAACTCCCCGCCTGGGTATCAGTTCATTCAGCGCACGGATATTCGCAGTGGGGACCTTGAGCACAGCGCCGGTGGCGCTCCCGTGCACGATTTCGCCCGAGATTTCGTACGGCCTCCCCAGAAGGCGGCGGGCCAATCCGACTTGGCCTGAAACCAGGGCCTGGCGTACCGCCGTGCTCGAAACACGGCTGCCCCGGAACTGGACCTGATGGATTCTGCCAACAAAACAACCGCGCTCTTCACCCAGATCCCGGAGAAGGTTAAAGCTGCCTTCGCGCCGGTTCCCAAACGCGAAATTCGGCCCGACATAGATCTCCGCCAGGCGCAACTTATCCCACAGTATCTGCAAAGCAAACTGCCGCGCACTCATTCGTGCCAGCGCGAGATCAAACGGGATCACCACCGCCAGCTCAATGCCGAGGCCGGCGAGGATTTTCAACTTCTGGTCCAGTGTTTGGATCTGCCGCGGCGCATTTTCGGCAGCAAGGACCTGCAACGGATGCGGATGAAAGGTGACTACGGTGGGAGTCCCGCCGGTCTCCCGGGCGCGCTGCACAAGATCATGCATGAGCTGCTGGTGGCCCAGGTGTACCCCGTCGAAATTGCCGATAGTTGCGATCGGCCGGGGACAGCCGTGGCTCTCATCCGCGCTGTAAACCGCTTTCATGACCCTCTCTAGAGCTGGATCCGGTTGGTCTTGGCCATGAATTTGATACGCAACTCGTAAAGCACACTTTCCAGCAATTGCGCCTCTTCGCGGCCGAGGTTCCCTTTGGTCTTCTCCTCCAGCATCGAGAGGATGTCGATGGTGTGACGCGCCGCTTCCATATCCTCTTCTTTTTTGTTGGTATAGGGATTCGGTACTTCGCCGAGAAGCACGAGTCCTTGCGTATAATAGGAGAGCACGTAGGAGGGGAAATCGATCTTAGCGCCGGTTCCCGGTGGGATTTCATCGGCCCGCTCGCGCGCCACATTATCTTCCTGGCCCGGAACGCGTTCATTGGCAGCCTCAGCGGCCGCTTCCGCCGGTTTCGCCTCGCTTTCTTCGCGGAACATCCTTTTGTCTGTAACCTTGAAACCTTCAGATTCCTGTTCTTTGGTCATAGTCCAACCTTGTTTCGGGAATTTTGCATTGAAGAGCACAAAATGCTACCACCCCCCGAGCATGCGACTCAAGCCAAACTGCGCGATCCTTTCATTTAAAGCAGCGGATGGGATCGAGCCGCAAAGCCCGCCTCGAAGGGCAATGTTTATTCTTCTTTCCGGTCTTCGCTGCTCAAACCGTTGAGCGGGCCAAATTACAGCAGAGTCCAGGAAATTGAACATCGGTTTCGCGAGTCTACGGGGGGAGGCAAAACGCATCTGTTATACTTTCCAGGCACTCATTCGAGCTTGGAAAGGAAAGGGCGGGATGGAAACCAAGGCCGATATTCAAAAACTCGTGGACCTCGTGGAACGGCTGCGGGGGGAAGGCGGATGCCCATGGGACAAGGAGCAAACCCGCGAGAGTCTGAAACCCATGCTGATCGAGGAGGCTTATGAAGTCCTGGATGCCCTGGACGGCGCCAGTCCCGAGGAACTCAGGGAGGAATTGGGAGACCTGTTGTTCCAGGTGGTCTTCCATGCTCAGATTGCCAGCGAAAACCGGGAATTCCGTCTGGCTGACATCATCGATCGCCTGCACGAAAAAATGGTGCGTCGCCACCCCCACGTCTTCGGGGGGGCAGATTTGAAAACCTCTGAGGATGTTCTGAAAAATTGGGAAGATATCAAAGCCGCGGAAAAAGGAGTTGCCTCCACTTCTTTGCCCGACACTGAAAAGTCGCTGTTGGACGGCATCCCGTCGAAGCTGCCTGCGCTCCACGAAGCGTTCCAGATGACGGCCAAAGCCTCCCGGGTCGGATTCGATTGGCCGCAATTGGCAGATATCTTAGAAAAGATGAAGGAAGAGTGTTCCGAAATACTCGAGGCCAGGGAGTCGGGAGACGCGGGCAAAGTAGCCGACGAGGTGGGCGACCTCCTCTTCGTGGCGGTCAATGTGGCGCGCGCACTCGGAATCGACCCGGAAACAGCCCTGAGGAGAAGCAACCGCAAGTTCGGCCGCCGATTCCGCTATCTCGAGTCCAAAATCAAAAGCCAGGGACGCGAGCTACGCCACGCGACGCTGGCCGAAATGGACGCTCTCTGGGATGAGGCCAAAGCACAGGAGCGGGCGGCAGATCCACCCGCCTCAAAATGAACCGCTGAGAGCTTTCCCGGAAAACCACACTCTGCGCGGGTGCCGGCAAGATTGCCGCGCCTATCTGCCAGCCGCTAAGTCACAATATTGAAATGCTCGATGTGCAGGCTGTGATCCGACTTGATCACAACCTCACGCTTGAGCAGGTGCCGGATCTCCTCCACAACGGCCGATTCACTTTCGCGGAGCGCGCGCGCCACTTCAGGGTGCACACGGATCATCACTTCACCCCGCGCGTCCGCGGCTAGCCTCATCTTTTCGATTTCGTGGTAAATGCTGTAGCAGGTCGTCGCCACCGACTTGACCAGGCCTGAGCCGTTGCAGTAGACGCAAGGCTGGCACAAGGTCCGCTCCAGCGACTGTTTCACTCTCTTGCGGGTGATCGCCACCAAACCGAATTCATTGAACTCCAGGATCTTGTTTGGCGCCTTGTCCCGCGAGATTTCCTGCGACAAAGCCTCCATCACCTTTTTCCTGTTCTTGCGTTCGTCCATGTCGATGAAATCGATGACAATAATCCCTCCGAGATCCCTGAGACGGATTTGTTTGACAATTTCCTTCACCGCTTCCAGATTGGTGCGGGTGATCGTTTCCTCCAGGCTATTACCTTTGCCCACGAATTTTCCCGTATTGATGTCAATACTGACCAGAGCCTCAGTCTGATTGATGACAATATAACCGCCGCTCTTGAGCCAGATTTTGGGCTGCAGCAGCTTGTCGATTTCCTGGGTAATGCCGTACTCGTCGAAAATGTGGTTATCCTTCGTGTACAGGCGAACCCGGTGCACAAGATTCGGGAATATCTTGTCTACGAACTCGACCACTCTCTGGTATTCCAATTCATCGTCAACCCGGATGGCAGCAAACTCGAAGGAAAACTGGTCCCGCAGGAGGCGCTGCACCAGGTTGAGCTCGGAGTGGATCAGGGAGGGTGCGGAGATCTTTTCGGCGCGCGAGCGGATGTCGTCCCAGATTTTCACCAGGAAACGGAGATCGTTGACGATATCCTCCTCACTATGCTCTTCGGCTGCCGTCCGAACAATGACGCCCCCGGGAAAATCGTTGCGGTGTTTTAAAATGACATCCTTCAGCCGGATCCGTTCTGCTTCCGATCCGATTTTGCGGGACACGCCGACGTGGTCGACCGTAGGCATAAAAACCAAGTAGCGCCCAGGCAGCGCGATGTGACTGGTGACTCGCGCCCCTTTCTTCCCGATCGGCTCTTTTGCTACCTGAACCAGGATTTCCTGCCCCTCATGCAGCATGTCGTCGATCGACTGCCTCTCAGTATGCCGGGTATGGCGGGCCGCAGTGAATCTCTTGCGGCGCGCCCCGGCACCTCGTCGCCGGGCGTTGAAACCCGTTCTCTGTCCCTCTTCTTCGGAGGAAAATTCCGATACTTCCCCGTCATCCCTGATGGATGCGCGGTCGAGTGGAAGGGGTTCCTCCGCTTTGGATGGCCGGGTAGGCTCTTCCTGCTCCGCCGGCGATTCCGCAGCTTGGACCGTCGCCTCGACCGCAGCCCCGGTCTCCGGCGCCACGGCGGATTCCGGTTCTGGAACGAACGGGGGCAATTCGAGGGGGGGAAGTATCATGCTGGCTTCCGGCGGCAGCGAGGAGCCGTCGCCGTTCGTCAGTTGGTGCTCCGTCTCCGCGTTAAGCATCCACGGTTCCGGCAGGGGGGCCATTTCTTCGGTGCGGTGCGGAACGGGCCTGGTCTGGGCTGCCTCCCCCCTTTCCCTCCGATCCCGCCAGCGAGGCCGCTCGGGTCGCCGATCGCGGCGCTGCGGGCGCTCCGGCGGAGGGGCCGGCTCGGGCTCTGCAGCCAGAACATTGTCGACATCCTCCTCTGCCTGCGTCAACACTTTATCGTATTCTTCATTGTCCTCAATGAAATCCGATACATAAAGAAAGGCATCCTTTTCGAGACCGACATTTACAAAGGCCGACTGCATCCCGGGGAGCACCTTGGTCACCCGGCCTTTATAGATGTTTCCCAGAATCCCACGGCTTCTCTGGCGCTCGATGTAGAGTTCCGCCAACTGGTCGTCTTCCAGTATCGCCACTTTCGTCTCCAGCGCTGTGCTGGTCACGATCATCTCTTTTATCATTCCCTGAACTCCAGTCATGGAAGAAGGCAGGAAGCGAGATGATGCGAAATGATGCGGGCGGGAAAATCGCGGGCGAAAAGATCGGAAGCCGACTCCGGCTTTCCTGAAAATCAGAGTGCGGCTTGCGCAGGAGCGCGCCGCCGCTCAAGCAGCATCAATCTGCCCTCAAGCGCTGATTCCCTTGACACCGACCTCCCTAAGTACAAAGAAGATCCTGACTTCCGACGTGCCTGGCTGCTTTTGTGCCGCAGTATGGAAAATGACCCGGCTTCTATTTGTGCCTGATTCCGCAGCGGTGGCTCTTGAAATGTATCCCGGTTTCATTCGCCGGCCCGGAGCCTCTTTGCCCGGTGCCGACCGGTATTGCCAGGATCTTTTATAAACTCGGGAAAAAACCCGCTCGATTTATCCGCTACTCTCGCTTTTGGGTACTCCGTAGCCTTCAGTAGCTGTTAATAATCCTAAACTTGCCTCAGATCGACAGATCAGATTTTGGCGCAATCGACGCGCTTTTACCGCTCTCGACTGGCAGGGTTCTGTCATGCGCCCTACCATGCCGGTGTGCGATTCAGCCGGGACCGGACTTGCCGCCCGGATGGATTGCGAAATCCCTATAACTGGGATCTCAGCGGTTCTCTACCGTTTATCATAGGAGCAGAGCCCGGGAAAAGCAAATCTTATCGCTCGTTTGGTTTGCAGGCGCCAGCTCAGTTGACGTAGCGGCGCATTTTGATATTCATGCAGAGGCTCATGGCCGCGAAATAGGCAATCATTGAGGATCCCCCTGCACTGACCAGCGGGAGGGGAATGCCAATAATGGGTAGCAACCCCACCACCATGCCAACATTGATGATTATGTGGAACAGGAACAGTGACAGGACTCCTGTAACGAAAAGGGCTCCAACCTTATCTTTGGTATCCCTGGCCGTTTTAAGCAGGCGAAGACAAACGAAGAAAAACAGCAAAAGCAGAAACATGCTGCCCAGGAATCCGCGCTCCTCCGACCAGACGGCGAAGACAAAGTCCGTATGTCTGGCGGGCAAAAACCCGAGTTGGCCCTGGGAGCCCTGCTTGAATCCTTTCCCGTTAAAACGGCCCGACCCTATGGCAATTTCAGACTGGATCGTGTGATATCCCAGCCGTTTGGAGTCCAACGCAGGGTTGAAAATGGTTTCAATTCTTCCCTTCTGATAGTCCTTCAGCATAAGCCAGCCGAGAGGCGCTGCCATAGCTACCCCCAGCAGTATCACAAGCAGGTGCTTTTTCTTCAATCCGGACAGAAAGGTGAGCGAAGCATAAATCGGAACGAAGGTAATCGCCGTTCCCAGGTCTCCCTGCATCATGACCAGCAGCATGGGTATTCCGACAATCAACGCCCCGATCCCGAGTTCTCCCAGTTCGAGGTGCTCCCGTTCCGATTCGGAATAGTATTTCGCGAGCGCGATGATCACTACGATTTTGACCAGCTCGGACGGCTGAAAAGCCATGCCGCCCACGTTGAGCCAGGATTTGTTGTTGTGGATGCTTTTCCCCGCGATCAGGACCAGGATCAGCACCCCAAGAGCCGATGGATAAATAATGCTGATAAAATCGGCAAAGAGGTGGTAATCAAAATAAATCAATACAAGGAATGCGAGAATTCCAAGCCCCACATAAAGAACCTGGCGGCCAAAATAGCTGTTCAGGCTTGTGCCTTCCGTCGTGCTCCAGATCGCTAAAATGCCGATTCCGGCCAGAGCCAGGATTCCCAGAAACCAAAGCCAATCGAAGCTGAGCAGATGCCGTCTGTTGATCTTCATCGTACGGGTACCCCGGCCTTGGTGATGAGTTGGGTTACCTCCGGCGAGCGGGTCTTTTTGTCATAATAGGTCCGGAAGATCTCACGCGCGATAGGCGCGGCTGCGATCCCTCCTTTGCCGCCATGTTCGATAAAGACTACGACCGCGATTTCGGGGTTGTCCCGGCCTGCAAAGCCGGCAAACCAGGAATGATCCTCCAGTTCGGAAAGGTCGCCCTGCATCTCTTTCTTCTTTTCGTTGCCGATCACCTGAACGGTGCCGGTCTTGCCGCAGATATCCAGGCCGGGCAAGCCCGCGTTGTGGCCGGTACCCCCGCCGTTGACGCTCCCCCACATCCCCTCCCGCACCCGCTGCAAACTGCCCTGGTCTATGGGCAGCTGCTGAGTCGGCCATTGCGCCGGCTGGCCGGAGGATCGATCGGAGCGTAGGATGACATGTGGTGTCTGGATTTTGCCGCCTGCCGCAATGCCGCTCACCGCCCGCAACACCTGGAGGGGCGTCAGGCTCACGGCCCCCTGCCCGATGGAAACCGAAATGGTCTCGCCTGCAAACCATTTCGTTCCACGTGTTTGCATTTTCCATTCTGGAGATGGCATGACTCCGGGGCGTTCGCCGGGCAGATCGATTCCGGTTTTTTCGCCGAGGCCCAGGGAGCGGGCATGCTGGGAGATCTTGGATATCCCCAGCTTCCGTCCCAGTTCATAAAAGAAGATATTGCAGGAATGGGTAATCGCCCCTTCCAAGTTCATGAACCCGTGCCCGCCTTTGGATGCGCAGTGGAACACCCGGTCGTAATAGACCGTGGAGCCGGTGCAATAGACGCGCGTGTCTTCCTGCACCATCCCCTCGGCAAGGCCGGCTTCCGCCATAATCAGCTTGAAGATGGAACCCGGAGAGTAGGAGTTCTGGATGGCGCGATTTTGAAGCGGCCGGTTGCTGTCGTTGACAAGCTCACTCCAATCCTCAGCGGAGATGCGCGTGGCAAAGGTGTTCGGGTCGAAGGATGGCGAGCTGGCCATAGCGAGAATTTCGCCGCTGCGCGGATCCATGGCCAGAACCACACCGACTTTCCCGTCGAGATGAGCTTCGGCAACCATTTGAAGGTCGAGATCCAGGGTAAGCACCAACTCTCCCCCGACCGTCGAATCGATTTCCTCGAGTAAGCCCACCTCCCTGCCCAGACTGTCGACCAGCACTTGCTTACTTCCGTCCTGGCCCATGAGATCCTGATTGTAGAAGCGTTCGACTCCGTATTTTCCCACGAGGTCGCCGGTACGCACCCCGTGCATCGCGCTGGCGGAGAGTTCTTCCTCCGACACTTCACTGACATACCCCAGAACATGGGCGGCGATCTTGCCGTAACGATACAGGCGGCGGGGTTCTGGACCGAGCTGAATTTCGGGGTGGTCGCGTCTATGGGCCTCCACCATCGAGATATCGTCGATACCCACATCTTCCTTGATCACGATAGGCCGATAGAGCCCGGTTGCCTTATTGCGACGGAATCGGATTTGAAGGTCCTCGTTCTTAACCCCCAGTTTGTCCACCACGAACGCAGTTGTGGCCGCCAGATCTTTCATCGACTCCCGGTAGAGAAGGATGTTGAAGGAAGGGCGGTTCTCCACAAGCACATTGCTATTCCTGTCCAGGATCGCACCGCGAGGGGCAACGAGCGGAATGGTGCGCACTCGGTTCTGCTCTGCCTTCAGAGCCAATTCCGAGCCGCGAATGATCTGAAGCTGCCAAAGCCTCGCCGCCAGGATGAGAAACACGAGTACGATGGGCACATAAAGCCTTCCCAGACGCTGCTGGATCAACTGCTTGTTGGATTCGGGCTGGAGCGTCACAGTTTAGCTGGCCTTATTGGTGTGCGTCTGGACGTAGGTGTCAAGCAGAGCGAAAACCAGAGTGCCTGCAGCTCCCGTGATCAGGGCTTGCATGGCCGAAGCGCCGAGGAAAATGCTGCTCGAGGAGCGCTGCAATAGAAAAAAGAGAAGATAAATGCTGAGAGAGCTCAAGGTGGAAGCACTGGCGATGAGGGCAAAACGTATCCACGAGGCCTCGACGATGAAATGCTTGGAAACCTGCCCGATCATAAATGCAGAAAGGGTTTTGCCAAAGCCGTTGAAACCCAACGGCCAGCCCAGGACGGCATCGAGCATCAGTCCCGTGAGCGATCCGACAAATAGAGCCTGCGTGCGATTGCGATAAATCGCCCAATAGGCGATCAGAATCAGCGAGAGATCAAGGAAATTGAAAAGGAAAAAATTATTCCCTGCAATCATCTGCGCCACGATGGCGAGGAAGGATGACAATGCCAAAAATAGATACTTCATGATCCCTGTTCCACCCCATCGGTTTACGAAAGATGGGGGTAATATTCTATTACAATTTTCGTCCAGCGGCTTTAAATTGTTGTGAGGCTTTAAGGAATTGAGATTCGGGCTTCACTCTTGCCCGCGAGGAGAGCTCTTTAAAATCAGAACATTTTCGATCCGGAGCAGGTCGACAAATGGTTCAACCTGTATCAGCCGGAAAACGGATTTGCCTTTCCTGGAATCGACCACTCTCCCCACCAGCAACCCCTTGGGGAAAACTCCATCCAGGCCGGAAGTCACCACGACATCCCCGGCATTGACTTGCTCGGTATTGCTTATGTAGTCCAGTTCGAGCAACGGGTTTCCAGTCCCCCTTAAGACTCCGGGCGTACGTGTCCGTTCCACCATAACACCGACGGAGGCGTCGGGATTGGTCATCAGTTGAACCTGCGAATGATTGCGCGCAACCAGCACAATGCGCCCCACAATCCCGATATCCGAAACGACAGGCTGATCGACGACGATTCCGCTTTCCGTGCCCCGATCGACGTAGGTTACGTTGGACAGGAATCCCGGCACCCGGCCTACGACATGCGCTCCAAGAGTAGCGAAAGAATGACTATCCCTGAACTCCAGGAGCTGCTGCAGCCGCCGGTTTTCCAGCTCCGATTCATGCAGGGCGCGTTCGCGCAGTGAAAGCTGCCGGACGGTCTCCTGAAGCCTTTCGTTCTCATCGCGAGCTCCGCGCAGCCAGACATAATTGCGCCATCCATGAAGCACCGCCCTGGAGATGGTCGAGGAAATATCAATAAAGGGGGTGCTGGCGACCAGGATCCATCGCTTGAGCAGGATGGTTCCCTTGGGCTCTTCGATCTGAAGGGAAATCAGCGTCAAATGAAGGAGCAGCAGGGGGATCAGGATGATGATCGCCCTTCCCTCCTTCGCTTTGGGCGCCAACTCAATGGACACAAATCCTCCGGAGCAATTTGAAATCCGTGAGCATCTTGCTGGTGCCCAGCACAACCGAAGTCAGAGGGTTTTCCGCAATGAATACCGGCAGACCGGTTTCGTCTGTCAGCCGTTTATCCAGCCTCTTCAGCAGCGCTCCGCCGCCGGTCAATACGATGCCGCGGTCCATAATATCGGCCGAAAGCTCCGGCGGAGTCCGCTCCAGCGCCACCTTGATGGCGTTGATTATTATGCCTATGCTGTCGCTCAACGCTTCTCGCACCTCATCATCGGTGACGGTAATGGTCTTGGGGACTCCTTCAATCAGGTTTCGTCCTTTGATTTCCATGGTCAGGGGTTTTTCCAGGGAAGCGGCGGAACCAAGTTGAATTTTGATGGTTTCGGCAGTCCTTTCGCCAATGAGGAGGTTATGCTTCCTCTTGATATACTGGATGATGGCCTCGTCCATTTCATTTCCGGCAACTCGCACTGACCGGCTGTAGACGATCCCGGAAAGGGAGATCACCGCAATATCCGAGGTGCCGCCGCCAATGTCCACGATCATGTTGCCGCAGGCTTCGGTTATGGGCATTCCGGCGCCGATCGCGGCCACCATTGCCTGTTCCACAAGAAAAACCTCACTTGCCTTCGCGCGCAATGCCGATTCCTGCACGGCCCGCTTTTCCACCTGGGTGATCTCCGAGGGAATGCCTATGACAATACGGGGACTCAGCAGGTGATTCCGGCTGTGCGCCTGTTTGATGAAATACTTGAGCATCACCTCCGTCACATCAAAGTCCGCGATGACACCGTCTTTCATCGGTTTTACGGCGACGATGTCGGCGGGGGTCCTTCCGAGCATCTCCTTGGCCTCGTGTCCGACCGCCAGTACTTTTTTATTGTTGCGGTCCAGCGCCACGATCGACGGTTCATTCACCACGATCCCGCGTCCCTTGGCGTAAACTAGAGTGTTTGCAGTCCCCAGGTCGATCGCCAAATCGCTGGAGAAAAAACCGAATACGGATCTAAAGTTCATGGGCTCCTACACGTGCTTGTTTATGCTGTTGATGAGATAAAACATCTGATTATAGCGAATCCGCGCTCAAAACATAAATACAGTTGAGCAAGATTCTGATCTTTTGAACGGCGTACTCTTTGCTCTTATGTTATAATCAGGGGTTTATTCCCATTTGAACGGAGGCCAATAGAACGCATGTTGGATATAATGCGCCGCAAAAAGCGGCTCAAATTTGTGCTCTGGTTAGTGATTTTCGCCCTCTCGATGGGCATGTTGCTGTTTTTCGTACCCGGGCAGAATATGGGTGTCAGCGGGCCGGACTCCTACGCAGCCTCCGTGGATGGCGATGATATTCCCATCAAAGACCTGAACGACACTTATAAGCGGATGCTCGACAACTTCAGCCAGGGCGGCCGCAACAAATTGGACCCGGAAATACTCAAACAACTGGGAATAGGCCGTCAGGCATTGGACGCCCTCATCAGCGTCCGGGTCATCAATTACTCTGCCAAGAAGCTCGGCCTGAACGTGTCGCCCCAGGAAGTCCGCGAGGCCGTCGAAAACAATCCGAACTTCCAGGATCGCGGCGTATTCATCGGCGTGGAACGCTACAAGGCCATGCTGGGATCCAACAACCTGAGCGTAACCCAGTTTGAAGAAGGGATGCACAACATGCTCCTTTCAAGCAAGCTCAGGAACATCGTTACGGATTCCCTGAATGTCACGGAACGCGAGTTGCGCGACCAGTACGTTCGCGACAACATCGAGGCTCAAGTCAGCTTCGTGACGATGAAACGGGAGGACGTAAAAAAGAAAGTCAAACCGGTCGAGGCGGACCTTCGCGCCTATTTCGAATCGCACAAGGACCGGTACAAAGTCGGCGAACAACGGCGAATCCAATACCTGCTGCTTTCCATGGCGGCTATGGCCGACACCATCCAGGTTTCCCAGAAGGAAATCGAGGAGGAATGGGCCAAACAGTCGAAGGAAGATTCGGTTGACGCCAGCCATATACTGCTGTCCGTGAAAGATCCGGCCCAGGAGGCGGAGGTCAAGACCAAAGCCGAAGATATCCTCAAGCGCGCCAAAGCCGGAGAAGATTTCGCTGAATTGGCCAAAAAATACTCGGACGACCCCGGGTCCAAAGCAAACGGCGGCAATCTTGGCCTTTTCCAGCGCGGAAAGATGGTTAAAGAATTTGATGACGCTGCCTTCAACCTGAAGCCGGGGGAAATATCCGACCTGGTTCGAACGCAGTACGGATTCCACATCATCAAAGTGCTCCGCCGAGTGACCCCTACGCTCGAAATCAGCCGAAAATCGCTGGAACGCGCCATCCAGTTGAACAAGGTAAGTGATCTCATCAAGAGAAAAGCATTGGAGGCCACCAAGCTTATCGAGAAGGAAAAGGATCTGAAGGTGGTCGCAAAGCAACTCAATGCCCCTGCAGAAGTCCAGGAAACCGGATGGCTGACCAAGGAATTGGACCCGATGGCGAACGGTATTTCGCAGGCCCTGCTGGATGAAACGTTCCGTCTCAAAGAGGTGGGGTCGATCGGCGGGGCGCAGGACCACCCCTTGGGGATGGCCATACCCAAGCTGATTGAAGCCAGGCTGCCCAAACCTCCCGACTTCGTGGAATCCAAAGCAAAAGTGGAAAAGGATTACCTGGAAGATAAATCGCTCGAATTACTGAAGAGCGATCTGCAGCAAATCGCGAATTCTGTGGCTCAGGCAGGGGATCTGGAAAAGGCAGCCAAGAAGGCGGGTCTGACTGCCAAAACGAGCGCCTCATTCAAAAGGGATGGCACCCCGGACGCCGATGTCGCCAATTCCCCCGAATTCAACCTGGCCGCCTTTGAATTGAATGTAGGTGCAACCAGCGAGCCGATCCTTCTGGAAGGGGGAGCACGAGCAGCGATCCTTCAGGTAAAATCGCGCACTCCTTTTGATGAGGCGGCTTTCGTCAAACAAAAGTCGGATCTTCGAGAACGCCTGCTTTCAAACCTGCGTGACTCCTACTTCCAGGAATATGTCCGAAGGGTTCAGGATGACCTTGAAAAGGCCGGAAAGATACGGATCAATCCCAAGGCTCTCGACGAAGTGTCGATGGTGCGCTGAAGGGTAGGCCGACAGGAAGAATAAGGGCGCAGCGGGTGATCACCGTATCCGCTGCGCCCGTTTTTTTTCGGGGTGGAGGATGTTCCGCTGCGAAGTCAGCCGGCCAGTGATTTGATTGCGGTTTCCGATGAAGCGTCCTGAAGCGAACGAGCATATTGGTGCAGCCGCTCGACCGACGATACCAGGCGTCCCAGCTCTGAATGCAACTTCTCCATATCAGACCTGATCTTGCCCGTGCATTGGTCGTTCAGCAGGGCAAGCTGCAAAAAACCCATGGTCACAGCCAGGGGATTGTTCATATCGTGGGATATCATTCGCAGCTTCTGCCCCACTTCCGACAGCACATCGAGGCCGGTTTCCCTGGGTGCTACCTGCGCACCCATCGACACCACCATCAGGAATCCCAGGTGGCTGTAACCCGATAAGGTGCTGATTACACCTTCGGTAGTGAGCTGAACTCCACTCCGGTTGACGATTATCAGCTCCCCTTCCCAGGTTCCCCAATCCGCTGCCGCCTTGAGAATCTCCTGGAATTCATACGCCGACTTATCAGCCATGAGGTAGGTGACCGGCCGGCCCACCAGTTCCCTCGACGTGTAGCCCGTCCACTGCTCCGCTCCGGAGGATAAAGATGCAATAATGGCGTCCGAGGAGAAGGTCACCGCGATGCAGCGGAGCGATTGAAAGATTGGGGGCATAGTTGTCACAATGCCGGGCACGTATCCCGTGCCGATTCATCCGTATGCAAATCGGCCCGGGAATCGCTGCCGGCATTCAAAGTCCCAGCTTCGGCAGCACACATATCCACAAAATCAGCACCCCACCTCTATCGTCATAGCGGCAATGAGTGATTAGAGAATTGTCACCGAGCGCGATGGGGCAGCGATTTATCCGTCGATTCCGAGGCCACCTGCTTGGAATGGACTGTTGGTCCAGAGAATGAGATTTGCCAGCACACTTCAGCTAAGACCTAAGTGAAATCATATCAACATTTAAAATGACCCATACTCCTGGAATGTGGTACGCGCAGAAAACCGGAATCGACTCTCATTGTGGCCGCTTTGATTTAGGAGGCAGGATTTGCTTTTTGGAACTTTTGACCGGGACCGTCACCAGTCCGTTCCGCGACCAACATAAAAACAGCCTGAGTCCGGCCGGGAAGGAACCCGCTCCCCAAACATCACGGATCCGACTCCGAATGCGGAAGCTTTTCCAGGAATGGGTTGTAAAGAACCATTTTTTCAAATCGGAATCGATGGAATGCCCGGTAAGTCAGGAAATAGGTCCACCGATGAAGGTGGGCATTATAAAACTGATCCCCCAATAGGTGTAGAACATAGCCCGTTGTCAGTCCCCATCCCAACTGCCGACATCCGGGAAGGGTCGATATCCAGGCATAAAACGGGATATACTCGTAACCGTGCAAAATGTCGTAAAACTTTTTGGAAGTTCCGTAGTAGCAGAAATCAAAAAGCTTACGTGGATCCAAAGTGAATCCCCGATTCAGCCATAGTTCGAACAGGTGATCCACGTCGATGAACACGCCGATCAGACAGCAGGATATGCCCGCCACCCATGATTTTAACAGCAGCCCGAGTATCACCCCGGAACCGAGGCTGATGGTCACGTGTTGATCGGGCGTCAATCAAAGGCTCCTTCGGTTTTTGTTCAAAGAAACAAAAATCTACCATAAATTCAGCTTGGGGTCCTTTGTGTTTAGATCGATTACGGTTTGGTCGGTCGAGACGCACTTCTTCCGTATCAAAATGCGGGAGATTTCCCCTCATTGGGACGCATCAGGGTCCAGGGCCCTTGGTCTGTAATCCGGCAGCAGTGGTGGCGCCGGCTTCCGGCATGATCGACCGGTCTGGAGACCGGGCTCCAGGCAGGGTCATCAGGCTAATAATCGACTCCACCACCCGGCTGGGTGGCACGTGGTCGGTGTTGAAGACCAGGTCGTAAGCGGTTGGGTCATCAATGTTTCTTTTGAAATAATGACGGATAAAATTCCGGCGCTCGACGTCGTTTTCCAGCATTCGTCCCAGCGCTTCCTCCGAGGTGAGATTCCATCGAAGAGACAGGCGACTGGAGCGAACCTCCTGGGAGCCGACGATCCGGATATGAAGTCCGCCTTTTTCGCTTCGCAGGACAAAATTGGCACCCCGGCCCACGAGGATTACGGAGCCCCGCGTTGCGAGGCAAGTAAGGGTCTTGAGGAGTGATTCCCGGTACTCGGTGACACCGAAAGATCCTCCCTCGGCCATCCGCAGCAGTCTTTGAACGGTTTCGTGAACAAGATCCTGTGCACGCTCATCCAGCTGTTGGACGAAATGCTGGCGCACATGGCTGTTGTTCGCAATATATTCCACGAGCTCCTTATCATAGACGGGCCAACCAATCCGCTGCCCAAGATCTTGAGCGATCGTATCTCCCAGGCTGCCTCTGTCTCTTGAGATAGTGATGAAGCGGTAGTTCAGGCTGGGGTCCGGCGCCGGCCGGATTTGGCTCGCCTTATCAAGGGTATCGTGCAGGAGCATCTGTCGCTCAATGATGCGGGCGGCATTGTACGGGTGACCGGATTGCTTTGCGTCCATCGCGACCTCCTGGAATCCGGCTTTGTTGTCATATATAGTATCACTTCGGCAGCAGGATGGGGTCAGATTTTCAAACACTCAAGCCCCGAAGCAGGTCAGTAACTGCCGCTGCAGGGTCTCAAGCCTGCGGGCACAAGTCTTGAGCTAAGCGCTTTCCCCGAGCATCTTTCGATATCGGATCAGTCAGCGCCTAACCCGAAGGAGGTCAGAAGAAATGGATCGCGATAAGGCGAAACAAAAGCTTGGGCAGCGCATCCATCGTTGTTCCGGCTGCTATGCGGCATTCTACCTCAAGGATATGTGGCTCGGACCTGAGGCCACGTACTACTGCACGGACTGCAAAAACGATTCCATGTTCCATTTTGACGAATTCGTCGACAAGCTCGATGTCTCGAGCCTGCCCAGCATCCAGGAAGAAACGGACGAAACCACGCAGTGCCAGAATCCGTTCACCCGCCAGGTGTGACGGTTTTCGGGATTGATTGGAGCTGATACTGCGATGGACGTGCAACTGCGTGCCGATCATCGGATCCTCCGCGACGCTGCATCCACACGCGCAGAAAAGGTCCTCAACCCTGAAGCTGTGACCGGCCACCTGCCTTTGGATGCCACCCAGCCAGTCCTTGTCCTGCTTGCAGCCGGCCGTGGAACGCGATTTGGCGAAAATCCCAAATGCATCCAGCCGGTCTGTGGCCTTCCCCTCGCGCGGCACACCATCCAGGCCTTCAAATCCGTTTTCGGCTCGATGGCGCTGTGTGTCGTCGGGTATCGGCAAGATGAGATCATGCGGGCGCTGGGCGACGACCTGATTTTCATCCGCTCGGAAAATCCGGTGGGAGGAACCGCATTCGCAGCCTACGAGGCCCTGAGCCTGTCCCTGCTGGACGAGGTCGATGCGCTCCTGCTGATCGGCATGGGCGACCGCATCGTAACCCCGGGAATTCTGAGATCGTTGATTGAGAGGCATTTTGCCGCCCCGCGCGAAGCGGATCTGACCTTTTTGACCGCCCGCTATTCCATCCCGAACAACCACGGCAAAGGGCGGATCCTGCGCGACGCCGAGGGAATGGTGCTGGGGATCATTGAACAGCAGGATATCGATGCTACGCCGGACGTGAAACTGCGAAGCACGCTGAATGGCCTCACCGAGGGCAATTGTCCCCTGTATGCAATTCGAGCCAGCAGGCTCCGACGGCATGCCCATGACATTTCCAGCAACAATGCGCAGGGACAGTTTTATCTCACCGATCTGATTGGACACGTCAGAGGTTCCGGCGGCCTGATCCGCACCATCAGCATCTCGCCGGAAGATTTTGAATATCGTTTGTTATGCGCCGATCTTACGCGCCCCTCCGATCTTCCATCCCTCGAGGAGGCGGTGCGATCCAGCGCGATCCCCGAAAATCCACCCGGCTCCACGGTGGCGGCGGCAGCGCAGGCTTTCCGCAAGGGGCGTCCCGCCGGCCAGGTGGAATCGATCGCTGCTCAGTTCGAGGAGCTGTGGAAGGCAGCCGAAGGCGCTCACCTGGGCTTCGCGGCTGACAAGCCGGTCGCCTTGGGCGTTTCCGGGGGCCGCTTTCGCATAGCTTTTATGCACCCTGATATGGGCAGGTTTTACGGACCGGCGTGGCAAACCCCTATCGGCGCCAAAAACGAAGCCGGCAGGGAACAGGTCGTGATTGCGGTGCAGGAATCCGATGACCGCCGTATTCATCTATATCCTACCAACGAAGAATTCCGAGAAAAACTGGACTCCATAGCCTCCGATGATGCTTCCATGTATCCGGGCGAGGAAATCATCGACTGGTACAGCTACGAGAGTTTCGGAACGCAATTGGCGGAAAATCTCCTGCTCTCCCTGGGGTATTTCACCGACGATGAAATCAACCGGCGTCGTGAGCTGGGGAAACCCCTGCCGCCGCCATCCCTCTGGGTGAGTACCAGCATGAGGCGGCCCTTTTCCCTGATAGGCAACGCCATCGCTTCTCTCCGAACGGTGCGGACGGGTGAAATGGGAACGAGGATCCAGGCGGTGCTGGGGCGCGACCATTTTCGCGGGCTCCGCATCATCGCCACCGGCAATATCCCGAGGGGGGGATTCTCCAGCTCTTCAGCCGTCACTGTCGCCACCAAGAACGCGCTCAACGCACTTTTCGATCTCGGCATCTCCAGCGACATGCTCGTTCATCTCTCGTGTCAGGCGGAATACGGCACCGGTGTCAGGGCCGGGTCCTTGGACCAGGCAACAGAGCAAAAAGGGATTGCAGGACAAGGTACGCTCATTTCATCGAATCCGCGCGACAGTTACCGGATACTCGGAACCTTCCCGGTTCCGGCTTCGCGGTTTCGAGTGATTTTCCCCTATACGGTCGACAGAGACCGCGCCGCCTGGCAGTGGTCGGCAGGAAGCTATTCGGCAGCTCCAATCCCGGGTGGCCAGACCACAGCCGAAATGCGGAAAATTACCGGGAAAGCAGCGGAATTGGCCGCCTTCCTGGTTCAGCTTCCCCTCGAAAAGGACTTCTTCAAACCACTGGAACGGGAGTTAATCGAAACCGGAACCTTAAGTCCCGGGCTTCTCCGCTCCGTCTATCAGCTGCTACTCGAGCTCCCCCTCCTGATCAGTAAAGAGGATTTGCTGACAAAAATTTCCAGCACCAGGGAGTGGTTCAGCAGCCGGCTGGCCGAGCTTGAAAAGATCCCGACAAAGGCCGCTGATGAAAAAACCGATGCCACCATCCAATCGCTTTTCGCCGGGTGGCGCGATCCCGTATTGGTGCGAAAGCTGTCGAATGGAAAACTGGCTCGTGAAACCGGAGTGCCCCTCCGAGCTATGGTGGCGTATCTGTTCGGTGAAGTCGCCAAGAACTTTTACCTGATTCACCATACCGACGAGTGGATCGAGTGGGTCACACGGTCGCAGAGAGGAGACCGGTGCTTTGAAATCGATCCACACCTCCTGCCAGCCCATGAAGAAATGATGGCAGAACTCCCCTGGGAAGCCGGCTGCGCCGGCCCCGCGAGGCTTAATCGGTGGCTCGAGGAAACAGGGGCCGCCCCATTCGACTACGACCGCGGCCTGGACGACGCGTCCCTGTCTGTTCCTGATCCGCCGGGCCTGCATCTGATGGAAGGATCCAATTTCTTCCGCGGGCTTGCACTGATCGACCTGGCGGAGGCGATGTTGAAAAGGGCTTTCGGGGCACAAAACCTGGCCGTTCGAGTCAACGCCGCAGGACAGGGGGACTTCTTCCAGGTGCATATCGATACCGCCAGAGTGTCGGTCGAAAAAGTGAAAGAATTCATACAAAAGGCGTTCTATCGCCGGTTCGGCCTGGAGCCGGCACTGCCCTTTGTGGAAACGCACCCCGGAGGCGGCGCCACAGGGGCGCGCTTGGAAAGGTTTGACCAACTGCCCGAATTGATCAGGATCCTGAGGAAAAGATGAATATTCGCCGACGGAGGGTGCCGGGATCAGGACCACCTCTTTCTTTTAGCGCGGGATTTCACTGAACATACGCAAAATAGGGTAAAACTCCTTCTTCTCCAGAACGTCGTCCATCAAATTCCAGGTTGCCAGACCGTCTTCCGATCTGGGCTCCAGCAGCAGGAAGACCAGGCGGCCCAGGGGTTGCGAGACGGGGACGGCAAGATAATCTCCCTTGACTTCCAACTCCGTCTCCAGCCACGATCCAGTCAAAGTCCGTTCCTGATGCCCCTGGTACTGGCGCGCGGCGGCGGTCGACGACTGGATTTTGAACTGCTCCACTTTGGCTGTGAATGGCTTCTCGAGCTTGAGGGAACGGATGCCGTGCGCCTCAAGGCGCTCTGCCACTTTCCGGATTAACCCCGGCACCAGGTAATAACGGGGCGCGCGCTCGGTATCGGTCGCTTCAAAGGTTCCGAAGAAGGGCATGGTCTCAGGCTTGCTGACGTCGGCCCGCCGCAGCATGACGGCACCGGTGAAGGGATTTCTTTCTTCCGTCACGTCACCCATGAGGACCTGTACCGGATCGGGCGACTTCCGGTATTTTGCGCGCAGGGCCAGGGATTGACCGACTATCGAAACACGGTCCGCCTCAGCTGTAACCTTGCGGATTGCGTCGCCATTTCTCTGGACATAATCCAGAATCTCTTCCACAAAGCGCCGCGTCACCCTGATTCGGTCTTCAAAAGTAAGGTAGGCAAATGCTTCGCTGAGAATCGCAAGACGGTTCCGCAGGCCTATGTAGCTATGATTGTAGCGTGCAAGATGGTCCGAGGCATACCAGCCTCGTTCATCGCTGGAGCCTCTCCAGGGAAGGTTCCCGTAATAGAAAAAGTCCAGACCGTCATGTTCCTTGATCGAACGGGTCACCGCCGGCAGCAGATCTCTCCGCAAAAAATGAATGATTCCCTCATCCACATTGGGATTCATCGGGGGTTCATAGGTCAATTGATAGGCGTGCCGGGTGCCGTTCGTAGTATGCAGGTCGATCGACACATGAGGATCATAGCGTGACAACAGCTGGGCGAGCGAACGGGCCTCAGGCGATTCGAGTTTCATGTGGTCGCGGTTCAAATCCAGATTCTGTGCATTGGCTCGCTGTCCCATCCCCCCAATGGGGCCATTTTGTGCGGGACGATTGGTTAGGTTAATGCGTTCGTTCCCATCCGCATTGTAGATTGGAGCCACCAGGAGGATCATGGTATCGAGCCAAGCCGTGTGCTCACCGGAAGCCACGGCTCGAAGCAGTTCCTGCATCGCCTCTTTTCCTTCCACTTCCCCGGCATGGATGTTGGCCTGGATATACACGCGGGTTTTACCGCTGGCTAGCACCGCTGCAGGTGAAACATCCTTGATGTTTCCCACCACAGCCAGCGGCAGCGCACGCCCTTCGAAGCTGTAGCCGAAGGTACTGAGCCGGATGCGTGGGGATGCGGTGGCGAGCTCACGCATGAACTGCATCACATCGTCGTACCTGCTTGTTTCCTGGTAGCCGGTCCGCTCCGCGCGGGTTTTCAGCGCGCTGACATTCTTTTTCCCCTGGGCAGGAGAATGAAGGGAGAAGAAGACCAGGCCTCCCATGAGCAGGGCGGTATTTCGCAAGCAACTGGAATATTTCATCCTGAGGCGTCTCCTGTAGAAATGCCGCGACAGGGAATGCCGGGCAGAATTTTGATGTGAATAACCCGTCACCGCAGCCGCCGCGTTGACTGAAACTCCCTCAAATCCAGCGTGATTCTTTCCATTACCCGGCGCCAGTCTCCCGGGGAAGGCTGGCGATAAAGGTGCATGGTAGGGTACCAGGGCGAATCCTTCCGATTATTCAACCAGCGCCACTCAGGAAAGTGAGGCAGCACGGTCCATACTGGTTTGGCCAGAGCCCCGGCAAGATGCGCCACGGCAGTATCGACTGCAATGACAAGATCCAGCTGGAGGATCGCTGCAGCGGTATCCTCGAAATCGTCCAGCTCAGGCCCGATATCTATGAGCTTCAAATCCCCGGGCGGACTCGCGGATTGAGCGGCCGAAGGGCCCTTTTGCAGGCTGTAGAAATCCACATCGTCGAGCTGAGCCAGCGGGCCATAATCTCCGAGAGCGCAGGAGCGACGCCAATCTTCGGCATTGGCGGGCCTGCCGGCCCAGACCAACCCGATCTTGGTTCTGGATCCGCGGATCCTGGACTTCCATTTGGCAAGCCTTTCCTGTCCGGGATGCAAATAGGGTGTACGGGAAGGAATGTTGGACAGTCCCGTGCCGAAAAGGCGAGGCAGGCTGAGCAGCGCTGCGTGGCAATCGAAGGAACATTCCACTTTGCCGCCCTCAGGTTCTCCGATGATCAGATCGGCAATGCCTCCACGGACCAGCAGGCTCATCAGCTCTTTCTGGCAAACGAATATGACTTTGGCGCCGTTCTCTTTCAGCTTGGGCAAATAACGGGAGAACTGAATCGTATCCCCCAACCCCTGTTCGCAATGGACGAGGATGGTTCTACCGGCAATGCCTTCCCCATGCCAGGCCAGCTTGCCGGAGGAAACATCCAACCATGTGCGCACTGCGGTCGTACCGCCGTCCGTTTTTAGTCTCCATTCATATTCCAACCACCCCGGTTCGAACCTCTCCGTTAGCAGCAGAAGCCACGCCTTGTTGAAGTGGATTCCTGGATGCTCCGGCTGCAGAGATAGCGCGGCGTCGAGCTGCTCAAGTGCTTCCTCGAATCGCCCTAAACGCATGAGTACACTGCCAAGATTCCCTGCCGGTTCCACCGCTCCCGGCCGGGCCTCAAGGGATCGGCGGTACCAGCTCGCCGCTTCGTCCAAGCGGCCCTCCCGCAGGCACAGGTTGCCGAGATTGTTGGCCGCTGCATAACAGTCCGGCTCGACCGCCAGGGCCTGGCGGAAATAGGCGCGCGCCTCGGCCGCCCTCCCTCGTGTTTTTTCAATATTGCCCAGGTTGATCCAGGCATCGACAAAACTACGGTTGATGTGGATCACGGCTTTGAAGCATTTTTCCGCCGCATCGAGTGAGCCGCGGCGCGCAAAGGTCTGTCCCAGGTCGTAATACGCTTCGGCGTAATCGGGTTTGAGCTCGATCGCCCTGGAGTAGGATCGGCATGCCCCATCGATGTCGCCTGAGGCAGCCTCCGCTTTCGCCAGATGAAAGTGAAACAAAGGCACCCGGGGGTTGGATTCGATGGCTTTGCTGATCAGCAGAACCGCCTCCTGCGCACGGCCGGATTGGAAAAGCGACAATCCTTTGAGATGGAGGGCATCACAGCAGCAGGGGTCGATCGAGAGAGCCTCGTCATAGAGCTGAATGGCCCTGTCGTACCCGCCGCTCTTCTGGTGGTCTGCCGCGTTTGCCAGCAGGCTTTGCAGCTGCTTTTCATCCATATTTGCCAAAGGATACTAGCTTCGATAGGGATCCCTGAAAAACATATTTACCAGCGGTATCCCGGCTAAGACAAGCAATAAGGTATGGCCGGAGTTCAGCGATTATAGGCAAATTGGCAGCCATATCGCAGGTACGGCTTGCATTTCAGGGAATCCAAGAGGAAACTTTCCCCAAAGTTACAGACAGATCCATTTTCATGCCGGGAGTTGAAATTCAGTTATGACCCGTTCAAGAGTTTTTCTGGCTTTGTTTGTTTTTGGGCTATGCACTTTCGCTTCGGGCCCCGCAGCTTCGGGCTCGGCGGATTCCACCCAGGATGTCGCCGCCTACATCCGAGCCCACTATACCAAATACGAATTTCTTGTCCCGATGCGAGACGGGGTCAGGCTTTTTACATCCGTCTATACACCCAAGGAGCGCGACCGGCCATGGCCCATCCTGCTGCTGCGGACTCCCTATTCCGTAGCCCCCTACGGCCCGGATAACTATAGGACCCAACTCGGTCCGCCGAGCGAGAAATTTATGCGCGACGGTTACATATTTGTCTACCAGGATGTTCGAGGCCGCGTTCGCAGCGAAGGCTCGTACCTGAACGTGAGGCCCATCCAGACGGCGAAAAAGGGCCCCGGCAACGTCGACGATTCCTCCGATACCTACGACACAGTCGACTGGCTGGTCAAAAACATACCGAATAACAACGGCCGTGCAGGCATGTGGGGAATCTCTTACCCGGGCTTTTATGCCGCTCTAGGGGCGATCGACTCCCACCCGGCCCTGAAGGCGGTCTCGCCTCAGGCGCCGGTCATCAATTGGTTCATCGGGGATGATTTTCGCCATAACGGTGCACTCTTTTTGGCGCATGCCTTCGGGTTCTTTTCGCTCTTCGGGCAGGCCCCTGTGCAGGGCCAGCAGGGCCCGCGGCCGTACGACATGGGTACTCCCGACGGTTACGAATTCCACCTGGCCATGGGACCGCTGGCAAATTACGATGAAAAGCTCTTTCATGGAAAGATCGAGTTCTGGAAGGAACTGCTGGAAAACGATACCTTCAACGACTTCTGGAAGTCGAGAGATCCCCGCCCGTATGTCAAAAACCTGAAGCCAGCCATGATGACCGTCGGGGGTTGGTTCGACGCCGAGGATGTTTTCGGTCCGCTGAACCTGTACAAGGCAGCCGAAAAGCAAAATCCCGGGGCTTACAACATTCTCGTCGAGGGGCCGTGGAGCCATGGCGGGTGGGCGCGATCCGATGGCCAGTCGGCTGGGCAACATCAGCTTCGGTTCGAACACATCCAAATTTTTCCAGGACGAGATCGAATATCCTTTTTTCCAGTTTCATCTCAAGGGAGATGGAAATGTCGCCAAGCTGCCCGAAGCCTACATTTTCGAAACCGGCCGCAATGAGTGGCACCGCATGGACGAGTGGCCCCCGAAACTGGCCCGGCCGAGAACTCTATATCTTCAGAAAAGTGGAAGGCTCTCGTGGGAAGCGCCGGATGCCAAGGAGGCATCATTTGACGAGTACATCAGCGATCCGATGAAGCCGGTGCCCTTCACCCCTTATATTACCGGCAACATGTCGTACAACTACATGACCGATGACCAGCGGTTCGCATCTTCCAGGCCTGATGTGTTGGTTTATGCAACCGAACCTCTGGAATCGGATGTCAGGGTTGCGGGTCCGCTCAAAGCGAATCTATTTGTTTCCACCACCGGAACCGACTCCGATTTTATTGTAAAGCTGATCGACGTATTTCCCGGGGACGTGCCCGATCCCCAACCCAATCCCGAGAATATCAAAATGGGTGGATATCAGATGCTCGTGCGCGGAGAACCTTTCCGGGGAAAGTTCCGCAAAGCCTATGATAAGCCGGTGCCCTTCAGCCCCGGAAAAGTGGAGCAAATCGAGTTTGAGATGCCTGACGTATGCCATGCCTTCAGGAGAGGACACCGCATTATGATCCAGATCCAGAGCACCTGGTTTCCTCTCGTCGACCGGAATCCCCAAAAATTCATGAGAATCCATGAGGCCCGCGAGGCTGATTTTCAAAAAGCGACCCAGAGGATTTATCGACAAGCCGGAGCGGCTTCCGGACTGACAATCGGCGTCCTCGATTAATCGCACAAAACAAGGACTGGCGCGAATTTCAGATCCACATCCGGCGATTTTTTGGTACATTCGTGGGGAAATTCGAGCCACTCCCGGTCTTATTGCGTCCATCAAGTTATTAACCTTCGACGTTTTGAGGATAAATCCATGAGAAAGAACTCACAACCCGCAGCGGCACCGGCTGTCGGCGTGGCGATCGCTGTCTTGTGCCTGACATTCTGCCTTCCGGTTTCGATGGCGCAGCTTTCTGGAATCCTGAGCCAGGGACTGACCATGACGATGACATCCAATGCCGGAGGACTGACCAGCACCACAACCCATTATTTCTCAGGTAACGCAAGCAAAAGCGTTTCGTCAACCGGGATGGACAGCATCATCCGGTACGATCAGGAGAAACTGATCTCGATCGACAACAAGAAAAAAACGTACACCGAAATGACGTTTCAGCAGATGCAGGCGATGATGGACCAGGCGGTCGCAGGGATGAACGCGGATCCGGAAACCATGGCAGCCATGAAAAAAATGATGGGCGGCGGTTCGGGTCCGCTGTCGGTAACAAAACAGGGAGCGGGTGAAACTATTGCCGGATATGCCACCGAAAAATACCTGGTAACGGGGCCCATGGATATGGAGATCTGGGCGGCTCCGGACCTCAAGGTGCCTGCGACCTACTTCGATTCGATGAAACTCCGCATTCCGGCCAATCCGATGTTCGATATGCGCAAAATGTTCGATGCCTTCAAACAGATCAACGGGTGGCCCGTCAAATATGTCATGACTATGAAGATGATGGGGCGAACGATGACCACTACCACGGAGGCAACCTCGATCCAGAAGGGTGCCATTCCCGCATCGACCTTCGAAGTGCCGGCAGGATATAAACTAGCGCAGGAAAAGTTCTGACCCACACTCTCAGTGGAATTTTGCGGCGTGATAATGACGGATGGCGTGGATTCCCTGAAGCAAGCGCCGCACGCCAGGCGGCATGATGCCTGTGTCGGCTCGCACCGCGGACTGGCACTATCAGCCGCTCAAAAATAACCGACACAATGCGAGGACCCATCATGGCTATCTCCTGTTCAGCTTGCGGAGCCCAGTTGCCGGAGAACGCGAAATTCTGCGGCAGCTGCGGCCGACCTTTTCCGGTAGAACAACCTTCGGTGGCTGCTCCGTCAAATTGCGCTACATGCGGAGCCCAGATTCAGCCGGGATCCCGGTTTTGCGGGGTCTGTGGCCGTCCCCACGAACAGGCATCGGCTCCCGCTTCACCACGGGAGGCGGCTCCTCCTCCGCCACCGGTGCCGGCAGGCCATAATAACTATACGCCGGAGCATCCGACGCCGCCCGTTCCGCCAACTCCTCCGCCGCCAGGAACAGCGGCGCTTCCGCCCCTTCCCAACGTCCCACCACCATCCCGACCCGTGTATATACCTCCTCCACCTTCGTCGAATGCCGGCGCATCAAGTTTGCCCCCGGAACCCACTCCTTGGGAATTCCAGGCTAAGCTGGCTGCCGGGGCATCTTCCTTTGCTCGATCCGCCAGCCAATCCGCGGGACAGGGAATCCTGGCTAAGGTAATTCAGAGATCCATAAGAGCGACGATGCTCGATCCAACGGTGTACCGCGAAGCCGCCGCCGATGAAAGCGATACGACTGGGGCTGCCATCGCCATCGGGGTCACCGTGATCGCTGGAACTATCGGCAGTATCTTCTCCACCCTGAGCTTCTACGGCCGCTCCCCTCTGCTTTTCCTTGTAATGACGGTGATCCAGATAGCTTCATTCCTCCTGGCAGTGGCTGCAGTAGCCAGGGCCGCAAAGTCAGTGGCGGCCGTCCATCTCTCTTTCGGGCAATTGTTCCGCCCGTTGGCATACGCCCAGGCGATCGGCATCCTGGGAATCATCGCGCCGCTGGCGATTCTCGCCGGACTTTGGCGCCTGGTAACCTCAGTGGCCGCAATCCGAGGGGTGGCCGGTTGCGATACCGGCAAGGCAATTGTCTTGTTACTGGTCGGTTTTGTAGTGACTTTTGTAGCCGGGCTGATGGCCACGCCTATCCTTATGCTATTGTCACGCTTTTAAGCAGCGAGGCCTCAGATAAGAAGAAACAAACCTGCACCACGAGTAGCCGCACGGGTTCGCCGCGCCGGAGATTTGTTCGCCTGGCGGTTCTGTCAGGAAGCAATAAAAGGTAGTCCCTGCAACTGTAAAGAAATTTAGCAGTAGGCTATCTCAAGCATAATCAATAAATTGCACAAGCCCTGCTCATAAACATTACAGTTGCTCCCCAGTTCGAAAAAATCCAATTAAGGCACTAAATATTGCATGGATTACATTTGCCTCTTTTTTTCCAATAGGCCAATAAATTGCGGGTAAACAAACAGGCGGACCGATGAGGGTTCCGCTTAAATGCAAACGCTTGTTTTCCCCGAGAGGCATGAAATGACTACCCATCCGAGAGTTTTGATCGTGGATGATGAAGCATCCTTGCGCCGTCAGGTTATGGTCGGGCTCACACAGCACGGCTACGAAGTCGAGGAATGCGAGGAAGGGCTCCCCGCACTGACCAAAATCAAATTTGCCAAAACAATTCACCATCCTTTCGGCTGCATCATCCTGGATGTCAGACTTCCCGATATCGATGGTCTGAAAATCCTCTCTGTAATTAAAGCCGCGTATCCTGAATTGCCGGTTGTCGTAATCACCGGCTACGGGAACGAGGACACTATCAATACAGTTCAATGCCGCGAGGGCAGCGCCTACCTCGACAAGCCCTTCGATATGGAAGCCCTGGTTGCAGAGCTTGAGCGGATTGGAGTCAAGGAAGAAGAGAAACCGGATTTGAAAGCCGGAAAAGAAGCCTCCATTCTGACAAGTGCGTTCGTGCTGGTAAAAGCTCCCGGAGAAGCGGATTTGTCGGCGCTTTATTCCCGTTTGAATTTCGCAGAGGGTGTCTGTTATTGCGACCCGGTGTTGGGGGATTGGGACTTGATTCTGCTCGTGCAGGCCCCCGATCGCGCCGGTATTGACCGCCTTGTGAGGAACTCCCTCCAATCTGCAGGTGATGTCGAAACATGGGAGATTCATTATTGCGAAAAGCCACAAATCTCAAGGGAATTCGAAGAATTCATTCATGATTATGAAAAGGGCCGGGCCATGTCGCATCCGGCTGACAGCGAGTCGGACCAGCGCAACGTACGCATGTTCACCTCCTATCTTTTCCTCGATGTGGACCCGTTCCGGCTTCCCAACCTCTATATGAAACTTTACTTTACGGATAACGTGGTCCATTGCGACGTAGCAGACGGGGGAAAGCAGGTCATCCTCCTGCTCCAGGGTGTTTCGATGCAGATGATCACTGCCACCATCCGCAACGAAATCAGGCTAATGCCGGGTTTGCTGCGAATCAAACAGTTGAACACGCTGAACTTCTCCACGAAATAGGATAGGCCGGGAGGAACTTCGATGAAGGAAGCGATGCCTGATTCCGCCCCGATTCGCAGGGCGGCTTTCGGACAGATGCTTTGGCGTCATCGCGGTGAGCCGGGAATGCTGATTCCTCTCCTGCAAACCGCGCAGGACAGTTTCGGCTACATACCTTCTTCAGCCATCGAGGATATTGCCGGCGCGACGGGCATTCCGGCGTCAGAAATCTACGGCGTCATAACCTTCTATCGCCAGTTTCGTCTGAAGCCTCCGGGACTGCACCTTGTCCGCCTCTGCAAGGGAACGGCCTGCCATGTGGTTGGGGCGGAGACCATTGCGCAGGCAGTGTCGGACGAGCTTGGAATTCCGCCTGAAGAAACCACCGAAGATGGTCTGTTCACCTTTACGGTTGTCGCCTGCCTCGGGTGTTGCAGCCTGGCCCCGGTCATGATGATCGACGACCAAACCTTCGGCCGTGTGACCCCGCAAAAGGTCCGCAGCCTGTTCCGGAAAATCCGTCGGGAGGCGGCGAAGGTTCCTTCGGCAGCCTCTCAACAGGTGCCTCGCGGCGCATCGGTCTTGACCGCTCGGTAGGCTGAGGGAATCATGAAGCAAATTCTGGTCGGATTGGGATCGTGCGGTCTGGCTGCGGGAGGGCTGAAGGTTTACCAGCGATTTGCCGAACTATTGGGTTCATCCTCCGATGAGGTTCGCCTGAAGAAGACCGGGTGCATCGGGATGTGTTATGGCGAAGTGCTCGTCGAGATCCGGAACGGCTGCGGGCACAGCACCTTCTATCGCAATGTGTCGCCGGAGATGGCAGAACGGATCGTCTCTCAGCATATCCGGCAGCAGCGGATCGTCGAAGAATGGGCCCTGAACCCATCGGAATCGATTGACCGGCAGCAGCGTATCGTATTGCGCAATTGCGGAATCATCGACCCTGCCAGCCTTGAGGAATACCTGGAGCGCGAGGGATACAAAGCGTTGGAATTGGCGCTGTTGAAACTTTCCCCCGAAGACGTCGTCGATACGATTGCCGATTCGGGTTTGCGCGGGCGCGGGGGCGCCGGCTTCCCCACCGGCACCAAATGGCGGTTGGCCGCCGCGTCGCAGGATGAGCACAAGTATGTAATATGCAATGGCGATGAAGGTGATCCGGGCGCTTTTATGGACCGCAGCGTTTTGGAGGGCGACCCCCATTCGATACTCGAGGGTATGGTCATCGCGGCCTACGCTATCGGCGCCCATGACGGCTATATCTATGTCCGTGCAGAATACCCGGAGGCGGTAAAGCGGCTTCGCCTTGCCATCGAGCAGGCCAACACCCGCGGATTCTTGGGCCGCAATATTCTCGGTTCAGGATTCGATTTTCAAGTTCGCCTAAAGGAAGGAGCCGGCGCTTTTGTCTGTGGCGAGGAAACGGCGCTGATCGCTTCGATTGAAGGACGGAGAGGGATGCCGCGCGTGCGCCCGCCATTCCCCGTTGAATCCGGCCTCTGGGGGCACCCCACCTGCATCAACAACGTAGAAACCCTGGCCAATGTCCCTTGGATCCTGCTCCACGGGGCGCAGGCATTCCAATCGCTGGGGACCGCCGGATCCAAGGGAACCAAGGTCTTTGCCCTGGCCGGCAGGGTGAAACGCGGAGGCCTGGTCGAGGTGCCTATGGGGATGACCATCGATGATGTCATCTATGGGATTGGAGGAGGCACACTCACCGGGAGTCCCTTCAAGGCGGTGCAGATGGGCGGGCCCTCGGGCGGATGCATCCCCTCATCTCTGGGTCAGACTCCTGTCGATTATGAGCAGCTCAATGCGACCGGCGCCATCATGGGCTCGGGCGGAATGGTCGTGATGGACCAGTCGACCTGCATGGTGGACGTGGCCCGTTTTTTTTTGGCCTTTACCCAAAGTGAATCGTGCGGCAAATGCACGTTCTGCAGGATTGGCACCAAGCGGATGCTCGAGATCCTCGAACGAATCTGCGCCGGCAAAGGGCGTGAGGAAGATGTCGCAAGGCTCGCCGAGCTCGGGGAATGGATTAAATCCAATTCGCTCTGCGGCCTGGGTCAAACCGCTCCGAATCCCGTACTGACAACCCTTCGCTATTTCAAAGATGAGTATGAAGCTCACATTCGCGAAAGAAAGTGCCCGGCAGGAGCGTGCCTGGCCCTGGTCGAGTTTTTTGTTAGGGAGGAAGCGTGCACGGGATGCGGACTCTGTCTCCCGCCCTGCGCCGCAGGGGCGATATCCGGCGAAAAGAAGAAACCGCACCGCATCGACGCCGCAAAATGCAACCGTTGCGGAAAGTGCCTAACCGTCTGCAACCAGGATGCCATCGGAAAAAGATAAACTATGGCCTGGCCCGAGATGCTGAATCCGAAAACGCTGCCGGTCCCGATCATCGTAAACGGATGCAAAGTCTATGCACGCCCCGGCCAGACTGTCCTCGAAACCGTACGGGAGCAGGACCTCGACAGCATCCCAACCCTTTGCCATGACCCGAGGCTTGAACCCTATGGATCCTGCTTTCTCTGCGTAGTCGAGATCCGAGGAGCGCCGCGCCTGGTTCCCGCATGCGTCACCAAAGTTAGAGATGGCATGGAGATCACAACCCACAGCGAAAGGATTTTCCGGGCGCGCAAGACCGCCCTGGAACTCCTGCTCTCCGACCATTATGCCGATTGCGTTTGCCCGGCAAGCCAGGCTTGCCCCGCAGGAGTGGACGTGCAGGGCTATCTCGGTTTCGCCCAGCTTGGCCTCTATGCGGAGGCGCTCGAGCTCGTCCGGGAGAAAAACCCATTGCCCGTGGTGTGCGGGCGCGTCTGCGTGCGCAAATGCGAAGTTCGATGCGTCCGGTCCCGGGTGGACGAACCAGTGGGAATCAATTTCGTCAAGCGATTTGCCGCTGAAAACGCTTCATTCCGGGCAAAGAAAGAAAATCCGCCTGATCCCAGCGGGAAAAGCGTGGCGGTCATTGGGGGAGGGCCGGCAGGTTTGACGTGCGCATCCTTCCTCGCCGCCAAAGGGCACAGGGTCAGGATATATGAATCCTTGCCTAAACTGGGCGGGATGCTGCGCTACGGCATCCCGGAATACCGCCTTCCGCGCCAGGAATTGGATGCGGAGATTCAGCAGATCCTCAGCGGCGGGATCGAAGTGGAGGTCGGCAAATCTCTCGGTCGCGATTTCACCCTCGCGAGCCTTCTGGAAAGAGAGGGCTTCGCAATGGTGTTTCTGGCCACAGGTGCACCGCGAGGCAAGAGGATCGGAGTGCCGGGGGAGAATGGCGTCCAGAGATTGAGATCAGCACTGGACTTCCTGCGCGATATTGAGCTTGATGGGGCGCCAAAGCTTGGGGGGCGCGTCGCCGTGATTGGCGGAGGGAATTCGGCCATCGATGCAGCCCGCAGCGCCTTGCGCTGCGGAGCGGAGGAGGTGGTGATCCTATACCGCAGAACCCGGAGGGAGATGCCGGCCCACCCGGAAGAAATTGATGCCGCCGAAAAGGAAGGAGTGAAGCTGCAGTTTCTCACGGCTCCCCTCGAAGTCTTGTCTCAAAACGGCCTACTGACGGCGGTTCGCTGCCAAAGGATGGTCCTGGGTGAGCCTGATCCGAGCGGCCGCAGAAAGCCGGTGCCGCTTCCCGGTTCTGAATTTGATTATCGCTGCGACTATCTTTACACAGCCATCGGCCAGGACACGGATCTCGCCATGCTGCAGGAAGAGCCGACCGCTCTCCGTCCCGATATCACTCCCTGGTCCACCCTGCGCGCCGATCCGTCGACCATGGCGACGTCAGCCGGAAGAATCTTTGCCGGAGGCGATGTCGTTGCCGGCCCTTCCGCAATTGTCGATGCCATCGCTCACGGCCGCAAGGCCGCTGAAGCCATAGATCATTGCATCCGCACCGGCAGGCCCAAACCGCCGGATACCGTTTTTCTGAGCCGAAAAGAAAAATATGGTTCTCTGTCCGATTCTGCTTTGGACGGCATTGAGCCTGAACCGCGCTCCGTCATGCCGGAAAGAGCCGCGGCAGAACGGATCCGGGATTTCCAGCCTGTCGAACTGGGATTAAATGAGAAGCAAACCCGGGCAGAGGCATCCCGATGCCTGCAGTGCGGCTGCAAATCGGTCTATAGTTGCGAGCTGAAGCGCCTTGCCTCCGAATACGGCGTAGATCTTAGGGACTTTTCAGGCTCCGCACGCAAACATCGACCCGATACAAGCCATCCATTGATCCGGCATGATCCCAACAAATGCATTCTTTGCGGCCGCTGCGTTCGGACCTGCTCCGAACTGGTCGGGCTTTCGGTTTTCGGATTCGTGGGGCGCGGATTCGGGACTTTGGTGAAGCCGGCATGCGGCAAGCCGCTGGGTGAAAGTGCCTGCATCGGTTGCGGCTCTTGCACCGAATCCTGTCCGACCGGGTCGCTCGAGCGAGTGCTCCCCTGGCGAGGTCAGGGACCCTGGAAAACCACCACGACCGGCTCGGTCTGCACCTTTTGCTCCGTCGGATGCGAGATGGAAATACACTTTGCGGCCAAGGAGCACCTTTGGGCTACCGCCGTGCACTCCCGCCGTGAGGGAAGCGAGCTTTGCCGCAAAGGAAGGTTCGGAACCAGCTTGATCCATGGCCCGGACCGGCTTAAGCGGCCATTGATTAAAAAAGCCGGCCGCCTGGTCGAAACTGATTGGGACGAAGCCATCGCATTCGCGGCCGGAATCCTCCGAAAGCAGGTTGAGAAGCACGGCAGCGAAGCCGTCGCGGTGATGACTGCCGCGCGGATAACGCTGGAGGAAATGGTCCTGGTGCGACATCTTGCGGAAAGGGGATTGGGCACCAGCCATGTCGGCAGTATCGGCGAGCATTACCGCGGCGGCCCAAGGCACGATCTCGATGCGATTCTGGGTCGGACGGCATCGACCTGCTCGATCCAAGATTTGAGCCGCGCGGAAACGATAATCCTCGCAGGGGCAGATCCAACCGCCAGCTACCCGGTGGCGGCCATGGCTGTTCGTCAGGCGGCAAACCGGGGAGCCAGGGTGATCGCGCTCCACTCGAGCCGCATCGATCTTCTGCGGTCCGGGGATCTGTGGCTGGACGCCCGCCGGGGCACCGCAGGATGGATCTATGCAGCCATTCTGAAACACTTCACCTCCGAAGGGAAACAAACGATTCTTTGCGAAGACAAGCGAGAATGGGAGAAGCTCGAATCCTCTCTCTCGGGGATTTCGCTGGAAGATGCAGCCGTTACCTCCGGCGTCGCTGCCTCCAAATTGGATGCCTGTATCCGAGAGCTTGCCGGCGGCAAAAAAACCGTGGCAGTCTATGATATCGATGACACCGTCGAAAGAGCATCCGGAGACCTGGTTGCGCTGGCACAATGCCTGGCTTTAAGCGGGCACATGGGTCGGGAGGGTGAAGGTCTGCTCCTGCTGCGGGCTGATTCCAATAGCGAGGGAGCGCGCCAGACCGGCATATCCAGGCCGCTTCATCCGGATCGGTTGCGTAGCGCCGTCCTGATTGGTGAGAACCCGCTGGCAAGTCCCCGTGCGCGCCGTGATTTTGAGAGACTGGAAGCTCTCGTAGTTATCGATCACTTCCTGACCGAATCGGGCAGAAATGCCGATGCAGTTCTGCCTGCCGCAACCCTGGCCGAATCCGAAGGCACAGTCATCAGTTGCGATGGCAGACTCGGATTCGTGCGGCAGGCCTCCGCTCCGCCGTCCGGACTATCCACGGGAGAAGTGCTCGCGCGCCTTGCCGAGGCGCTCGGGAGCCCGGTCCGGACCGCGGACCCGGGGCAACTTCGCGCGCAATTCGCGGTTTCTCTGAAAATGCGCGCAGCCCAATTTGAACGACTCCGGGAGGATGGCATGTCTCTACCCCGGAATGGACGGCTGAGGGCCCTGGAACCAGTCCGTGTCGGCACCTCCCCGTGGGTTGCCGATGTCTTTCCCTATGCGACCCTTGATGATGTCGTGAACAAGAAATTCGCCGCGTTGGGAATAGCCCGCTGACACGACTCTGGCACCCCCCTCCCCTTCTCCTTCCTCCACCAACGCAAATGGCCGCCCCATGGATGAAAAGGAATGGCGCCCCTGTTTTTATGGTATGTTGGAGTTGCCTGTCCGGCGGATCACGGGGAAGAGAGCGATCCGCTGCAAAGTATGGCCCGGACTAAGTACTCTTGTTCGTAAATACGATAACGTATGCGCCGAGCGCGGCGGCCCTGGATGCGCGAAGCGACGACGAAGGCGATGCCAGCCATCGTCGAGGAGGAGCGACAAAGCAGACAGGGCCGCCCCGCCGGCGCCCGAAGGGCTGGTGGGCTTCAAGAAGCCGCTGGCAGTGGCGAGGACCAGGATGAGGTTTTTGGCTGATTGCGCGATCTTTGGAGCCCACCAGCAGACGTTATCGTATTTACGAACACGAGTACTAAGGCGCCCGGTCTTCAGGATACACCTGTTGAGGTCTGGAGATAAATGGACCGGTTATTCGTCGAAGAACAGCTTTTTGTCAGACTCGGATGGTTCATCAGGATTCGCTGGGTTTTCCTCGCGGGACTCATTCTGACGGTTATCGTTGCCTCCCGCTACCAGGCCGATCTTCCCTATCTGAAAATCCTTGCCGTCGGGGGATTCATCGCTGTCTACAACCTTGCCCTGCTTGTTTATCATCGCCGCACGCCGCATGGGACGATACCGGATGACAGGACGACTCAATTAGAGGCCAATTTCCAAATATCGGCGGACTATGCCTCCCTCTCTGCCGTGATCCATTTGTCCGGGGGAGTGGAAAACCCGTTCATCTTCCTCTACCTCCTCCACGTCATCATCGGCAGCCTGATGCTGAGTCGGAACCAGGTTTGGGCCCACGGGATGCTCGCTTACATCCTTTTCCTTGCCGTGGTGATGCTCGAGTATTCCGGGATTCTGCCTCACTACACCTTGAGCGGCCTGTACCTGGCGCCCAAGCATCACAATCTCTGGTTCGCCCTGGCGGTCAGCGGTACCCTTTTCCTAACCTTGATCAGCACGATCTATATGCTGTCGTCCATCGTTCAAAGCCTGCGCGACCGTGAACTGGAATTGATCCAAGCGCAGGGCATGCTGAAAAAGAAATCCCTGGCGCTCGAAGAGGCAAACCGGGACCTGCGGGACAAGCAGGCGCAGTTGGTTCAATCCGAAAAGCTGGCCTCCCTCGGCCAGTTGAGCGCTGGAATCGCTCACGAAATCAACAACCCGGTGCAATTCATCCAAGGAAACATGCGAATCCTGACGGAGGCGATGGATGCCATTTTACCGGTTCTGGACCGTCACGCCGAATCGAATCCGGAACTGAAGATCGCGCGCCTTCCCTACCCGTTTTTTAAAAAGCACATCCCAACGCTTTTGAAGGACATGACGCAGGGTACAATCCGGATCGCCGATATCGTGAAAGATCTCAAGAAATTCGCCCGTGCCGATGAAGGCCGGCTCGACGAAACAGTGGATCTGAATGAAGTCATTCGCGAAAGCCTGCGCCTCGTGAACAACAAGATCCGCCACCTGGTCGTCGAAACCCATCTGAATCCGGAACTTCCGAAAATCCGGGGCAATGCAACCAAGATCGAACAAGTCATGGTGGTCAACCTCATTAATGCCGCGGAAGCGCTGGGTGAACAACCGGGCGGCCGCATCGTCGTATCTACAGGATTCGGCGAGGGCCCGACGGATTTGTTCGTCTCAATCGAGGACAACGGGCCCGGAATGACGGCAGAAACCAGAAGCCGGTTGTTCGATCCGTTTTTCTCGACCAAACAAAGAAGCGGCGGAACCGGCCTGGGTCTTTCGATTGCGTATGGAATCATCAAGGATCACGGGGGATCGATCGATGTTGATACGACACCGGGCAAAGGGACAACTTTCCGCTATTCTTTCCAGGCGCTGAGGAGCCAGACATGAGCCGGATCCTGATCGTCGATGATGAAGAGGCTGTCCTCAATTACTTCCTGGTGATGCTGGCCCAAAACCAGAAATATGAAGTTCAGGTGGTGAGCGACAGTACGCAAGCCATCCCAATCATCGATGCGGGTTACTTCGATGCCCTCTTGCTCGACATGGACATGCCGCTGGTGCACGGCCGAGATGTGCTGAAGCATGTAAAGCAGAATCATCCGGGAATGGAGGTCATCGTCATCACCGGGGTGGAGGATGTTCCGCTCGCGGTCGAGGCGATGAAGATGGGCGCTTACGATTACCTGTGCAAGCCGGTCGACGAAAGCCGCCTCCTCCTGACGCTCGAGAGGGCGCTCGAACGCTCGAATCTGCGCGGCGAGATATCCAGGTTGCGCGAGCGAATCAGCCTCTCAACGCTGCCCCATAAGGAGGCATTTCAGGCAATCGTGACCCAGAACAGATCCTTTCTGCGGGTACTGCAGCGAGTCGACCAGATAGCCGCGAGCGAAAACAACGTGTTGATCTGGGGAGAGAGCGGAACTGGGAAGGAACTCGTGGCGCGGGCCATTCACCAGATCAGCCGGAGAAAAGGCAAAGCCTTTGTTGCAGTGAATGCCGGAACTTTCGCTTCGGAGCTTTTTTCCTCGGAGTTTTTCGGCCATGAAAAAGGAGCCTTCACCGGGGCGATCCGCAGGAAAGCTGGATTTTTCGAGGAAGCGAACGGGGGAACCCTGTTTCTGGATGAAATCGGCGAACTCGAGCCTCCCGTGCAGTCAAAGTTATTGAGAGTTCTGCAGGAGGGAGAGTATTTCCGACTTGGATCTACCGAGCGGCTCGATGCGGACGTGCGTATACTCGCCTCCACCAACAAAGATCTGGCCGAGGAAATGGAAAAGGGGCATTTCCGGAAAGACCTCTACTACCGGTTGAATATCTGCTCGGTGTACCTGCCTCCCCTGAGAGAACGCGAAGGCGATGTGGAGCTGCTGGCTCATTTCTTCCTGGAAAAGCATTGCCGCCTGAATGCCAAGTCGATCACATTCATCGAGCAGGAGGTTCTCGATGTCCTGGAGAATTACGAATATCCGGGCAACATCCGCGAGCTTGAAAACATAATTGCAGAATCGGCTGTAATCGAATTGGGGAGAAGCCTCACCCGGCGGTCGCTCCCACGCTACCTGCTGGATGCAGTAACAAAATCACATGCCCTGACGGTACCTGCAGCCGAACGCAAGACCATCGCCGAGCTGGAAGCGGATCACATCCGCCGGATTCTGGAGCTCACGGGCGGCAATCGTACAGTCGCGGCCCGGATCCTGGGAATCTCGCGGATGGGCCTTCACTCAAAGCTTCGACGCTATGGAATTGACGCTCAATTCCCTCAGGCAACGCCCCAGGGACCGGGAAAAACTCATTGATGATACCTTTGGGACTATGCCGCTGATTACGCTGGATCGGGTCTCAATCTCCTACGGCCATCGGCCGCTGCTCGAGAATGCCTTCCTGCAGGTGGACAAAGGGGAGCGCGTCTCGGTCATCGGCAGAAACGGCTCCGGGAAATCAACCCTTTTGCGCATTCTGAACGGGGAACTCCTTCCAGACAGCGGGACTGTTTCCCGGCAGCCGGGCACGCGGCATGCCTGCCTCGACCAGGATGTGACCCTATCGGCCGACCGGCCGGTCTTCGACATCGTGGCCGAGGGTTTGAGTGACCTCGCGGACCTGGTGAAGTCCTACCATCACGCCGCCCGCGAAGTCGCGGACCAGGGAACTGAAGCTTCACTCGCGCGACTCGGGTTGTTGCAGCACGAGCTCGAAGAAAAGGATGGCTGGCGAGTCGAACAGCGGGTAGAGCAGGTACTATCCAGACTGGGACTGCCCGCCGACGCGATCCTGGACACCCTTTCCGGCGGCTGGCGGCGGCGGGTCCTCCTGGCACGCGCACTCGTAGCACAGCCGGACCTGCTGCTGCTGGACGAACCGACGAATCACCTTGACATCGAAACCATCACCTGGCTTGAAGGCTTTGTCGCCGAATACCCGGGAGCCGTGGTTTTCGTCACCCATGACCGCGCCTTCCTGCAGCGGCTGGCGACACGGATTGTGGAGATCGACCGCGGCCGTATCACTTCCTGGCCGGTAGATTACGCCACATTCCTGCGACGCAAGGAGGATTCGCTGGCCAATGAATCCCTCAGCCAGGCAAAATTCGACGACAAGCTGGCAGAAGAAGAAGCTTGGCTTAGGCAGGGAGTCAAAGCCAGACGGACGCGCAACGAGGGGCGCGTTCGTGCCCTTATGGCGATGAGAGAGGAAAGGGCTGCCCGGCGTGAACAAACCGGCACGGCGCGTTTCCAGCTGGACGCGGCCGATCCTTCAGGCAAGCTTGTTTTCGAGGCAAAGAACATCAGCAAGGCATACAACGGGCGGCCCGTGGTGCAGGATTTCTCGGCCCGAATCCTGCGCGGGGACAGGATCGGGCTCATTGGCCCGAACGGCGCCGGCAAAACCACCCTGCTCCGCCTCATGCTGCAGGAACTGCCACCCGATACGGGTGAGGTGCGGCGCGGGGCCAATGTCCTCGTGGCCTATTTCGACCAGCAGAGGGTCCAGCTGGACCCGGAAAAAACGGTCTTCGATACCATTGGCCAGGGAGCGGAAGTTGTCACCGTCAACGGCCGCCCTCGACACGTGCATGGCTATCTGAAGGATTTCCTCTTCCAGCCGGAACAGGCCCTCTCACCGGTGAAAGCCCTTTCCGGCGGCGAAAGAAACCGCCTCATGCTGGCTATTCTCCTGACCCAGCCCGCCAACGTCCTGATGCTCGACGAGCCGACCAACGATCTCGATCTCGAAACCCTCGAACTGCTGGAAGATCAGCTCGCCGATTTTCCCGGTACGCTGCTGCTCGTAAGCCACGACCGCGTATTCCTGGACAACGTCGTTACCAGCACGCTGGTGTTCGAGGGATCAGGCAGGATTCAGGAATACGTGGGCGGCTATGAAGATTGGCTGCGGCAGCGCCCCGAGCAGAGGGCGCCCGGGTCTCAGCCTGCCCGCCGTGCCGATGTGGAGCCTCCTGCCGCACCGGCGCCGAGTAATCAGCCGGCAGCCAGGAAGAAGCTTTCCTATAACGAGCAGCGGGAGTTCGACCGGTTGCCCGGCCTCATTGCAGATATGGAAGCCGAATTGGAAAAAGTCTCCGCGGCCATCGCCGCCCCCGACTTTTACCTCGAATCCCCGGACGCCATCCGGCAGGCTTTGAACCGCGTCGAGGACCTGCAGAAGCGGCTGCTGGAAGCCTACACCCTTTGGGACGAACTCGATTCACGAAAATCATAGGCCGCCGGCCCGCCGCGAAAAATGCTCTAATGCCTTTTCAGGCATCTCCTTTCTAAAGCCCGTCAAGACAGGCTGGAGTCTTGGAACTGTTCCCTACCTCTGTTAGACTGCTCGCACAAAACTCGGGAGCAAAACCTTTGCTGGTTTTTTCCAGAAATCCCTCGGGGCAAAAGTGTCCCCGGGTCGGGTGAAACTCTGCCGGAGCGTACCCCCGGCGAAAGTCTCGGAGGCAGGCATGGTTGATAGTAAACACGCAGTAGTACTTTCGGGGGGTGGTGCCAATGGTGCCTATGAAATCGGCGTTCTGAAGGCATTGTTCGGCGGACACTCGCCGGCGTCGAACCATAAGGGGATTGAGGCAGGCATCTACACGGGAACATCGGTCGGCTCCTATAACGCGGCTTACCTGATGTCCCGACCCGATTTGAATGGTGTCGAAGCGGTTTCCGAGCTTGAAAAAATCTGGGAAACCAGGATAGCGAAAACCTCCACCAGGGCCACCAACGGGGCTTACAGGTTCCGGGCCAACCTCGCCGAACTGACGGATTTGAACGTACTGCTCGCCGAGCCGTTGAGCATTCCTTCGAATCTCCTGAGCGACAGCGCCTTCTTCGCGCAGGACTGGTATAGCCGGACCCTTCATTTCTTCCGGTCCAGGGAAAACGTTTCCCGCAGGCTGGTAGAGCTGGTCGATTTCAGCACCTTCATCTGCGTCGAACCGCTCGAATCGCTCGTCCGTGACACGATCGACCTTCAGAAACTGCGCCGGAATAAAGACCGGTCCCTCATCATAGCGGCGACCGATTGGGAAGCCGGCAAGGTACAGCTCTTCGGCCACCTGGCGGATTCCGGCAATCCCCGGGCGCAGGAAAAGTTCAAGGGGCTAAAACCGCTGGACGATAGATCCGGTCATAAGGCCATCCTGGCATCTACCGCCATCCCGGGCGCTTTTCCCCCGGTGGAGATGAATGACACCCTTTTTGTCGACGGCGGCCTGCTGATGAACACACCGCTCAGCCCCGCGATTCATGCGGGAGCCGAAGTCGTTCATGTGATTTACCTGGACCCCAGCCCCGAGCAGATGCCGGTGCGCGAGAACGGACGCCCGATCATGAACACCATGGATACCATGAACCGCCTGGTATCCCTGCTTTTCTCAACCCAGGTCGAAAAAAACATCGCTGAAATCGAAAGCATCAATGCCGGCTTGAGTCTTTCTGAATATCTACCCACCCGGTTGCTCCGACCAGAACACACAGAAAAGATCAACGACTTGGGTCAGGAACTGGAGACACCGAAGCTGGAGGATTTCCTGCCGCGCAAAAAAAGGGAGCAGATCGCCGGCAAACAACAGATCACCGTGCATAAATACCATCCACAGGAAGACATGGGTGGCGTCCTGGGCCTGCTTAATTTTGCCGCCGATCGGATAGCCCGTCTGGTCGACCGCGGCTTTCAGGATGCCGTAACCCACAACTGCGAAAAGAATGGTTGCGTGTTGCCACGAAAATAGGAATTTGGAAAAATTTCCCGCTCAGCCCGATCACCGGCAACGAGACTTTGTTTGCTCCCCCGCCGGGTTTCATACATAATGCCGGCCGGAAGTCTGGGGGTAGCTAATGAAAGCCGGATTGGAATCAGCACAAGAGTGGAGCCGCCCTCATCGCAGCAGCGCGCTTCGAAATGCATGCCTTGGCAGCCTCTGCGCTGTTTTGTCGATTTGGGCTGCACCATGTTTTCCCCGAAGCCCGGAATGGCCGCAGGAAAAACCGCAGGTAGCAGGGCAGCCGCCGGCAGGAAATGCTCCCCGGAAAGTGGAGACGATCTCCAGCGAACAATCCCGGGAGTTGGTGGACAAGCGGAAGAAGCAGGGAAACGCGAACCCGACCGTCATCGATCTCCCCACCGAAGATCTTCTTCGCAGGTTTCCTATAGAACTGTTGGGAATCGAAATCCAGGAAAACCAGGAAGCGCTCCCCGCATTGCTAAAGGAAACCGGGAAAAAAGTGGAAGAATTCCTGGCAAACCTCCCCAATACCGCCTCCAAAGAAGAAATCCGGCAGGAAAGGCTCGACGAGTTGGGGCGAACTTCGGCCCGAACAGAGCAGGAAGTAGAGTATCTCCTCACGGTCGATTCGAATCCTTCGTCGCCTTTCTGGGAAGAAAGCCGGACCGATCGGAAAGGGAACCCGGTCAAGATGAAAAGGCTGACAGGCGATTCTTTTGTGACCGCCGGCTTCGCAATGGCATGTATGCATTTTTCGACCCCGCTTCAAAAGGCGTCCCGCTACCGTTACCTCGGCCGGGAATCCCAGCCACCCTACGCCCACGTCATTGCTTTTGCCCAAAACCCGGATGCGCTCGAATACACGACTGTTTTCAACATGAAGGGAACGTCGGTAACACTTCGGCATCAGGGCATTGCCTGGATCGATCCCGAGACCTTTCAAATCGTGCGGCTGAGAACCGACCTGCTTGAACCTTTTTTTGAGCTCGGACTGATGCAGACTACCACCGAGATTTCATACAACGAGGTCCGATTCAATTCCACTTCACTACCACTTTGGCTCCCGCGGGAAGTGCTGGTTACAATCCGGTGGAACGGCAAAAACTTCCGCAACCGTCACCGGTACTCCGATTACAGGCTGTTCACGGTTGAAACCCAGGAAAAAACCGAGCGCGTCCTCCCCCGTCCCGAAAAAACCCCCTGAGAAGCATTATTCTACCCAGCTTTCAGCAGGACTGGTCCTGGGCTCGAATCTAATTTTCAGCCTGGAAATCTTCACACGAGCAAATTCTCAAGGCAGGGTAGAGCACCAGATTTACACCTGAGTCCTGGTCCAAGTTCCAGGACCAAAGCCAGGTCCGTGCCACGAGAATCAGCCATCCTCACCATCCATGTGAATCCGGTTACGGGGATAGTGAGGAAATCGCGGGCATTCTCCCACAACAAACCATCGGCATTCCCTTTTGATGCAATTTTCAACAATACGTGTTGAACAATTCAACAGATCATCAAATCGAGGTGTTTCAATAACATACAGGAGTTTTGCTGGATTTTCTTGGAGGTGTGATGAATTATTCAACATCAGGACCTTGGGGCGATATTAAACAACTTAGGACATAGTACCACAACTTATTTAATTTCAATGAGATAACCGGCATTAAATATAAATATCCAAATCCGCATTCCTGGCACGGATATTTCATATGTAAGGAGCGGCGGGAGAATGCCGCCCGGCCTTTTTTAAAGTTTTTGATCCAGGAGACGATGCGCATTTTCGTCGAGGCGAAATCGAGAAGCTGATCATATTTCAAAGGAAAAAAGCATGATTCCGCGTAAAGCGCTATTAATAGATATTACGATGTGCGTTGGCTGCAACGGCTGCCAGGATGCCTGCAAGACCCAGAACAAGCTCCCTGAAGGCAAGGAAGAAGTCCTTTCGGCAACTGCTTATACCGCGCTTGAAACTCACGGGGAGGTGTATGTCCGGCGCATGTGCCAGCATTGCGAATCGCCCACATGCGTATCCGTCTGCCCCGTCGGCGCCTTTACCAAAACAGCGGATGGTCCGGTTCTATATGATGAGTCGAAGTGCATTGGCTGCCGCTATTGCATGCAGGCTTGTCCCTTCCAGGTGCCGAGGTATGAATGGTCCAGCAACTTTCCGCGGGTTCAGAAATGCCGTTTTTGTGCTGAGCGCATTCAAGTCGGAAAACAGACAGCCTGCGCCGAGATATGCCCGACCGGCGCCACCAAATTCGGCGATCGAGCCGAACTTCTCAAAGAAGCCTACTCCCGCATCAATGCGGAGCCGAACAAATACGTCCACAGGATCTACGGAGAGTTGGAAGCCGGGGGCACCTCCATTCTTTATCTGACGTCGGTGCCTTTTGAACAGCTTGGCTTTAAAACGGAAATCACTCCGGAGCCGCTGCCGGATCTGACCTGGAACGTACTTTCCAAGATTCCGACTATTGTTACCGTGGGTGGCGTCTTCCTAAGCGGCATTTACTGGATCACATCGCGGCGGGATGAAGTCGCCCGCGCGGAAGGCAAACCCTCCAACGCATCCAGGCATTAATCCTGATTTTCTTCTGGTGATACGATGAACTCTCTATTGTCCAAGCTTTCTTTCTGGAAACTGATTGCGGCGATCCTGATCCTTACCGGCGCCTTCTCCACCATCATCCGCTTTTATCGCGGGCTTGGCGCTTCCACGCACCTTTCCGATCAATTCCCGTGGGGGCTCTGGATTGGCTTTGACGTCCTGTGCGGGGTAGGCCTGGCTGCCGGCGGATTCACGCTTGCGGCCATTGTTTACATTTTCAACATCAAGAAGTTCGAGCCTATCATCCGGCCGACCATCCTGACGGCTTTCCTGGGCTACCTGCTGGTCATTGTCGGCCTGATGTTTGATCTGGGCAGGCCGCTTCAGATCTGGCATGCGATCATCATGTGGAATCCCCGTTCCGTGATGTTCGAAGTGGCCTGGTGCGTCATGCTTTACACCACGGTGCTGGCGCTCGAGTTCGCCCCCGTGGTCCTGGAAAGGTTCAAGATGACCCGAACCATCGCCATCCTCAGGAAGATCACCATTCCTGTCATCATCCTGGGTGTCCTGCTGTCGACTCTCCACCAATCCTCGCTGGGTTCCCTTTACCTGATCGTTCCCTACAAGCTTTATGCTCTCTGGTACTCGCCGCTGCTGCCGGTGTTTTTCTGGGTTTCGGCGATTGCGGTCGGCTGCGCCATGGTGATCTTCGAGTCTTTCCTTAGCGCGAGGGCGTTCAATCGAGGGCTGGAAATGCACCTTTTGAGCGATGTCGCTCGCATCTCGGTTGTCATGCTGGGTGTGTATCTGATGCTGAAATTCATGGACCTTTACAACCGGCATCAACTGGGACTGCTTTTCGTGAATCGGAACGAAACCTACTTCTACTGGATCGAAATGATCGTCGGCGTCATAGCGCCGATGATACTGCTGTCTTCGATGCGGGTGCGAAGAAGCCCGGCGGGTCTCTTTTCGGGCGCGGTCATGATTGTCCTGGGCTTCATCCTGAATCGGATGAACATCACCATTACCGGATTTGAATCGTATGCCGGCCGGCGCTACTTCCCGTCCTGGATGGAACTGTCCGTAACAATTGCCATCGTGACCGGCGGTTTTGTCGCGTTTTCATTTGCCGCAAAATATCTCAACATTTTCGAGCATGGGTCCGGACACCCTGTGCCCGAGGCCAAACCACTTCCCGGGAGCCATCAAGAAGATCTGAGCATGGCTTCATAACCGCGATCAACCGGATTGCTTCGGGGAGAAATGAAAATGGAATCGTCCATGGGACACCGCTTCGGTCCGGCGGATGACTTGAAATGCGTCTGGATGACCGCCGGGATCCTCACGTACCACCTCTGCGATCTCAATTTTGACTGCGATCATTGTCCTCTGGACGGGGCGATGCGCAAGGATGCCTTGAATTCGCCGGCTTCGAGAGCCGGACATACCGAGCGTATTCCCCAACCGCAGGCGCCGGAGCCTTTGCGGGCAGACCACATCTACGCGCGCAATCACTGTTGGGTTCATGCCACCGGCCCTGATCATCTGCGGATCGGGTTGGAACCGGGTCTGAGCTGGGCACTGCTCACTCCTAAGGCCATCGTCTGCCCTTCTCCCGGCCAGCAGGTTCATAAAGGCCAGACCTGCCTCTGGATCGTTCTTGATAATGGAACGCTGCCGGTCGAAGCACCGTGCGAAGGGATGGTCCATTTAGTGAATCCGCTGCTGAGCTCCTATCCTCATCTGCTGAACCTCAAGCCTTTCGAGGATGGCTGGCTCTACGAGCTGGTGGTTGGAGCGGGCTCGATGCAGCGAGAGCGCTTCATGAACGCCGCGGCGGCGGAGGTTTATTACCGGGAGAGCCAATCGCGTCTCATCAAGTTATTGACCAACGCGCTGCGTTCCAGCCGGCCGGGAGCGGTCCATGCGCTGACCGAGGGCACCTTTCGACTGCAGGAGATCGCCGACACCCTGGGAGCCGACAAATACTTCCAGATCGTTCGGAAGGTATACGGCGCCGAATTCCAGGCTCCGGGGCGGGCGGGGGAACGCCACATTCGCGAGTGATTTTTTAATTCACCGGTGCTATTCTGCGCCCCTGCCGGCGATCCCCTGGCAGGGGGAACCCGCACCGGATTCCAGGGCTGGAGCCGGCCGGACAGAGAAAGCTTCCGGTCTCCTGCATGATCCATTATCTTATGCGATTCAAAGTAAGTTATAAAATCATTACCGCCGTAGTCGCCGTGACCGTGGTCGTCATCGGTCTCATTGCCTATCTGGTGCTCAATGCGCAGCAGCACATGCTGATTGCGGAGCTCGAAAGGAGCGCTCACCAGCTCAGCGAAACCGTCAAGAGCAGCACGAAGTACGACATGCTCTTGAATCAGCGGGAATCAATGTACCGGGTCCTGAGCACCATCGGTACTCAGAACGGAATTGAAAAAGTACGCATCTTCAACAAGGAAGGCAAAATCATCTACTCCACCGATCCTTCCGACAACGGGAAGATGGTCGACAAGCGCGCAGAAGCCTGCTATGCCTGCCATGCAGCTGACAGGGCCCTCGAGAAACTGCCGATTTCACAGACCACCCGGGTTTTCCCGGGATCAGCCGCAGGGAGGACGCTGGGGATCATCAATCCTATTTACAACGAGCCGAGCTGCTGGCAGAGCGATTGCCACGCTCACACCAAGGAGCAGAAGGTTCTTGGAGTGCTGGATATCACGATGTCCCTCGCGGATGTCGACCAGGGCATGTATGCCAGCCAGATGAGGGTGCTGGTGACCGCGCTCATCGCCATCGCGGTATTGAGCCTGATTATATACCTGCTGGTCGACGTGATCGTGCTGATACCCGTCAGCCAAATCGCCGCCGCCACCCGCCATGTTGCCTCGGGCAATCTGAATTACAGTATTTCGCTGAAGAAACGCGATGAAATCGGCGACCTGGCGGGATCCTTCAACGCCATGACGCGGCAGCTCTCCGAAGCTCAGCGCCAGTTGCACCAGTCAGACAAGCTGGCCTCGGTCGGGAGGCTGGCAGCGGGCGTCGCCCACGAAATCAACAATCCTTTGACCGGCGTCCTGACCTACAGCAGCTATCTTCTGAAGCGAACCGCAAACAATCCTGAAGCCAAAGAGGATCTCGAGGTCATTGTACGCGAAACCAAGCGGTGTCGTGAGATTGTCAAGGGGTTATTGGACTTTGCCCGTCAATCCACGCCGGAAAAACGCCCGAGGGATGTAAATGAGATCGTAAACCGGGCCGTTCGCATCCTCCATAACCAGTTCTCACTCCACAGGATCGAACTCGAGCAGAAGCTCTCTCCCGATCTGCCCGCCGTCAGTGCCGACAGCAGCCAGATTCAGCAGGTACTTGTGAACCTGTTCATGAATGCCGACGACGCCATGGGCGAGAAAGGGGGCAAAATCGTGGTGACGACTGCCATCGCCACCCCGGAAATCAGGCAGGCCAGCGGACTGCCCCAGAGCAGAGAGTATGTCCGGATCGACGTCAGCGACAACGGGTGCGGAATCCCTTCCCAGAACCTGTCCAAGATTTTCGAGCCGTTTTTCACCACCAAGGGACAGAAAGGAAATGGACTCGGATTGGCGATGGTCTGGGGTATTATCGAAAAGCACGATGGGCGCATCAGCGCCAGGAGTGAAGAAGGAAAAGGCACGACGTTCACGATTCTTTTGCCGGTTGACCTCGGCAAAGGGCAGCCATAAGAGAATGTTCACGATTCAGCCGAAGATCACTTTGCCAGGCCAAAGGTGACACTGGACCGTCTATGACAGAGAAGCCCAAAATCCTCGTGGTGGATGACGAAAGCGTGATCATCGACGCGGCCAGGAAAATTCTCCGAGTCGAGGGATTCGAGGTCCGCACCGCCGCCGATGGGGAAAAAGCGCTTCCGCTCCTGCAGGAAGATACTCCCGATATCGCTTTCCTGGACCTGATGCTGCCCGGGATCTCCGGGCTGGATCTGCTGGAGCGGATCAAGCGTGATTACCCCCCAATGGTTGTAGTCATGATGACCGGGTACTCGACGCTGGATACCGCCATCACCTTTCTGAAAAACGGAGCCTTTGATTACCTGCCGAAACCCTTTGCCTATGAGGAACTGTTGAGCACGGCCCGGCGCGCTTTCCGATACATCCAGCTGCGCACGGAGGCCAAATCCGCCTCCGTCGGCAAAAGGCCGGCGGGAAGATACGTGCTGGGTTCCAATTCATGGGCGATAGCCAATCCGGACGGATCGGCCTCCCTCGGCGTCACCGACCTTTTCCTGCGCATGGTCGGTCCGGTTGAAAGTGTCGAGCTGCCTCCGGTCAATTATGAGATTCGCCAGGGCAGCCAGCTTGCGCAGGTTCTGACCCGGGACGAACTCAGGCATACGGTTTGGGCAGCGCTGAGCGGTCGGGTGATTGAAACAAACCCGGAGAACCAGGATCTCTGCGAATCCTCCGAGGACCATGCCGCCGGCAAGAACTGGCTAGTGAAAATCATACCCGAGAACCTTGAGAGTGAATCATTGAATCTAGCCGCGGAAAACGCGGACCAGGGCGCATAGAGCTCTTTTATATCGCTGTATTTAGCCGTCATGAGGAGGATAAATGGTTGCCATTTTTGTCGTGTCGATGATCGTCGCCTTCCTTGTCGTCGACATCGCCGTTCGAATCGCTTCTGCAAAAATCCGCGAGGCCAAGGCGCGCAAAGAGCGCATGGAGGCCCTGGATATCGGCCTGAATCTTGATTTTACGAACGAGGCCAAATCGCTGAAGCGCGTGGAGGTGCCAAATCCGCTCGCCCGAATCCTGGCAGTGGACGATGAAGCGGTTATACTCGACAGCTTTCGAAAGATACTGGTGGTTGCAGGCTATACCATCGAAACCGTGCAGAGCGGCCGCGAAGCATTGGGCCTGGTGCAGAAGAACCGGTACGATTTTGTTTTCACCGATCTTAAGATGCCGGAAATGGACGGCCTCGATGTCGTTAAAGGGGTGAAGCATTTCAGTCCCGAAACCGACGTCATCGTCATCACCGGATTTGCCACCATCGAATCGGCGGTTGACGCCATGAAGTTCGGCGCTATGGATTACGTTCAGAAGCCCTTCACCGAGGATGAGCTGATCGAGTTCACCAAGAAGTGCCTGATCCGGAGAAAGGATCGCCAGGGGAAACAACTGAAGCCGACCTTGCACATCGCTACGATGGAACGGCCGCATGAGCGAGAATTCATTCTGCCCGGCGGCGTGTTCGTTTCCGAAAACCACGTCTGGGCCAGCGTTACAGTGCCAGGATTGGTTAGGATCGGCCTCGACGATTTTGCCCGCAAGATGATTGGCCGCATCGATGGCGTGGATTTTCCGCCGAAGGGAGCTTCGGTGAAGAAAGGTGAACCCTTGTTTTCAATCCGTCAGGGCGAGAGGACAGCTTCATTCCTGTCGCCGGTGAGCGGCAAAATACATGCGGTGAACCTTGAGCTGCCTCAGAACCTGGGATGGCTGGGCAACCACCCCTATGACAAAGGATGGATCTGCTCCGTCAAGCCGGATCATCTCGCCGCGGAACTGGAATCGCTCAAGATCAGCGAAAAAGCGGCAATTTGGTACCAGAAGGAAATCGACCGCATCCGCGAACTGCTGGCCGCAAGCAGCAGTTCGGAATTACCCCCTGAGGTGGCGCAACTGGTGGAGGGCCAGTTGGAAGACTTGGATGACGCCACCTGGGCAAAATTCGGGAACGCATTCCTCGGCGCCAAATCCTGATTCAGGCGCCGGCGAGTCCAGTCCCGGGCAAGCCTGTACCAGCATAAGAACGCGGATTCCCCCGCGAGGATCCGCGTTCTTTCTTTTTCATGGGGCGTCTTTGATGAAAGCATCCGACAATACATCTCTGCTGTTCGTGGCTTTTGCCACGAGCGTAGCCGCCATAGGCGGCTTCCTCTTCGGATATGACACCGCCGTGATCAACGGCGCCAATTCCTACCTCAAAGCGCACATGGCCCTGGATTCGACCCAGGAAGGGATCGCGGGCGCCAGCGCCATCCTCGGCTGCATTCCGGGGGCGATGTTCGCTGGATTCCTGAGTGACCGTTTTGGCCGCAAGAAACTTCTTTTCTTGTGCGCGCTGCTTTATGCCGTTTCCGGCTTCTTCTCCGCGATTCCCAGGACGTTTGAACAATTCCTGTCCGCCCGTTTCATCAGCGGCCTGGGCATCGGGGCCTCCTCCATGATATGCCCTGTCTACATCGCCGAGATCGCCCCCGAAAAGTGGCGCGGGCGGTTGGGAACCCTTTTCCAGCTGGGTATTGTGACGGGCATATTCCTCACCCTGTTTGCCAATAAAATCATCCAGGGATTCGGGGACGAGGCCTGGAACACCGCATACGGATGGCGGTGGATGATGGGCATGGAAGTCCTCCCCGCGATCGGCTTCCTGGCGCTGTTGTTCGCCGTGCCTGAGAGTCCCCGCTGGCTGGCACAAAAGGGGCGGGAGGCCGAAGCAAGACAGATCCTGGAACGGGTGGGCGGACCGGAACACGCCACCTCCGAACTTGCGGCCATCCGGGAAGCCAACCGTCATGAGGAAGGCCGATTCGCCGAACTGCTGACCGGCGATTTCCGCCGGCCGCTGATAATAGCTGTCGTGCTGATGGCCTCCTCCCAATTCTGCGGCATCAACGCCATCATGTATTATTCGACCAAGATCTTTGAGGCCGCGGGAGGCAGCAAGAACGCGGCCTTCACATCCTCAGCCTGGGTCGGACTCATCAACGTCGGATTTACCTTTGTGGCCCTGGGGTTCGTCGACAAAGCCGGCCGGAGGATGCTTCTCATGATCGGCACGGCGGTGCAGTCCATCGCCCTTGCGCTGGTGGGATGGATGTTTTACAGCAGCCAGAACGGGATTGCCCTGCTTCTGTGCGTGATCCTGTTCATCGCCGCCTTCGCTATGGCACTGGGGCCCATAGGCTGGCTGCTGTGCTCGGAAATCTTCCCCAATAAGGTCCGGGGTAGAGCGATGTCCGTCGCGGCATTCACGGTCTGGGTCTGCTGCTACATCGTCGCCCAGACCTTCCCCATGCTCAATGACAGCGCGTCTGTCGGCCCCGCCATAACATTTTGGATGTATGCCTGCGTCAGCGCAGCATCCTTTCTGTTCGTGGTAAAAATGGTGCCGGAAACCAAAGGCCGCACCCTGGAGGAAATCGAGCAGATGTGGCGTCCGCACGCCCATCAGCCCTGAATCTTTTGACAACCAACGGGCCGCCCGGTGAACGCTGGCCTCATTAATCCACAAGGCCACCCAGGAAACCCGGGTCTGTCGGCGAAACCGCACCATGCACGGTTATCGGCAATCCGAGACGCGCCGCATGGGCCGCGTACCAATTCCCTTCAAATCCCTGCCCCGGGTTGATGAAGTCCAGCCGCGCGTCCATTAAAAGCGCTGCCGTTTTCAGGTCGCCCACACGCCGTATAGCGCTCACCGGGACCAGCCGCGATAATGTCGGGTCGAATCCCGGGTCTTCCCCGTTCAAATCGATCACGGCGCGGTCGGCGCCCCCCTGAACGGCAATCGCAAAGGCGGCCAGGAGGCCGGTTCGCTCCAGCCCGATAACAGTGAGTGGCAAGCCGGGCAACTCCTGCCTGATGGCGGCGATGGCGGTCATCACTTCCTGAATGCCCAGCAGTTCGTTGGACCGGTTGTAAGAACCCGGCCAGGACATTGCCCCCCAGGAACGGTCGGGTATCCGGACCGCGCCGTCCACGAATCCGCTAACACGAAAGATCACATTGCCCTTCTCCAGCAGCGCACGCAGCCAAGGCAGCGCGGGATTCGGGTTGCCATTCACCGACAGCGGACCATAAATGGCAGGCGCCGTAATCAAGACGGCTCCCGCAGCCTTGCCGTCAAGCCGCATGGATTCAAGAACCATCGAATCTTTCTTCCGTTGAATGCGCTCACGTTTTGTACTCCGGGATCCCGAGGAAGGGGAGGCTGCGGGCTCCCGGTTGAGGCTCTCGGGCGCTACCTTTTCGACACCCAGGACTAACCGCAGCGCATGGCTGTAGGAATTCCTGAAACCAGGCAAAGCCGAGGCAGCGGCAGGAAACGCTTTTTCCAGCGCATCCCTTGATGTCTTGCCCCAATCAGCCGCGATCTCCCTCCCTGATTTTGCCGATTTGGGAAGAATCCCTTCAGGAAAGACTCTCAGGTCTCCAAGCGATTTCAGTTCAGGAGCAACAGGGGGCGGATCTGTGATTGCGGGCCCCGGAGGATTGAGGTGCTTCCGGAAAAAGGCATATACGGCGGCCCGGCTCTGCGCATTGTAATTATGCTGCGCTTTAATGTGCACGTTTTCGAGTTTATCCTGTGCCCCATGAAGGGAGTAATACCTGGAAAGCATGGGAAACTCGCGGGTGGGAGTCGAGTTCGTCCAGGGATCTTCGGTAGCCGACACCAGCAGGAGCGGACGGGGTGCGAACGTGGCCGCAACCTCGATCGTGGAGGTGCCAACCCACAGGCCGGGCGGATTCTCGCAGCCGCATCCAGGGTGTTTCGCGGCTCCGATGATGTTGACGGGTGCAGCCACACTGACGCGCTTATCCGCGGCCATCAGGAGGATGGTCTGGGTCGCTCCCCCGGAAGCCCCTGTAACACCAATGCGGCTTGGATCCACTTCCGGAAGCGAGGCAAGGAAATCAAGGGCGCGGATGTCGTTCCAGAGCTGCATTCCCCCGAGATTGAAGCCATATAGCTCGGCCTCTGGGAAAAACCAGTCCGCCCGAAAGGTTCGCGGCTCATAGGGCAGCGGCGAATCAGCGACGAGCTGCGCCCGGCTTTTGGCGCCGTCATGTGGCAGCTGGAAAGAATCATTGTACCCGACCATATCGATCGAAAAGACAACATACCCCTGCCGTGCGAAATCGATGCTGCGTCCGGGGATCGATCCCGTTTCACTGTTCTGGAGCCGCCCGTATTGCCAGTGCCCGTGCGATGTGAGGATCGCCGGGTAAGGAGGCTTTCCAATCGTCGGAAAATACAGATTCCCGGTGGCGAGGAATCCGGGATAGCTCTCGAAGTGAGCCTTGGCGACTTTGAATCCCTGCCCTTCCTTCACATCGAAAACCCGAGCCTGGAGCGGGGTGCGTTCCCGCTCCGGCCAGAGTCCTGCCGATAAAAGGATTTTCTGCCGAAGCTGCGATGCGCGCTCCTCCCACTCCTGCGGCGAGGGGAATGGATCGGGCAGAGCCCACTTGAAATGATCCGGATCCTGCAGCTCCACGTCCTGGATAGCGAAGACCGCCGGCAACAAAGACAAAGCAAGAAAAAGAACCCCATGGAATACAGAACACCTCATCCTGCAACCTCCTGAATGGAGCCCAATATACGACAAAGGCATTTTGGAGGCATACAAGATATCGAACGGCATCGATGGGGATTTGCGGTCTTTGGGAGGGTGCGTTGAGCCAGGAAGCGAAGGCTAGCTTTGAGGATGGACAGGATAACCCCGGAGTCCTTTTGGTAGATTCAGACACATTCCATCACTGCGCCGGCGTCGATGGTCTCCGCCTGGAAGGCGCCTGGACCTCTTATATGAATCCAAACGATCCGGCCCTGGATCAACTTCCCCAGGGACAGCGACCGATTTTCCATTTTTCACGCGACGGCCGGTTTGTCGATGACGGGATGTTCGCCGTTTTCCTTACACCTCACATGCCCGCAGGTTCTGGAAACTATGACGTAAAAGATTTCACGATTACGCTCAGATACTCGGATGGCCGGGTGCGTCAGGCGGCGATCACGGGCATGCTGGGAAGAAACCCGGCCAAAAACAGCGACCTCCTGTTCATCGCCCGGAGCCAATTTAACAAGCGCAAATAGCCGATCGGATTCAGTCCTGAAGGAGCCGGGGCGGTGGTGTCCGCTGATCCCGCCTTGAAGGTGCCAGGCTAAATCGACCTCTGTATCCCTATGGGCTGCAACGAACAATGCAGAAGAAACAGGCCTGTTAAATTTTGAACTTCGTCCGGCCGGAATTCGTAACAACAAGCGGAGTTGGTCTGCCTGCGACACCATCTATAGGGAGGGACAGCCTTGAGCAAGAAACCACGATTTTCCGGAATGCTGCTGTCGTTAGTTATTGTGAGCACAGTTTCCGCCGCCTTCGGGGGAGTGGCCCGCGGAACCTTCGAAAAAACGCTGACGGTCAGCGGAACAGTCGACCTGGAGGTCAGCACCGGATCGGGCGACATTCGCGTGGTGCAAGGTAAATCCGGGTCTGTTTGGATAAAGGGGCAAATCCAGGCCCGCGACCAGGGAGGCAAAACCGGGGAAGAAAAAGTGCGTTACCTGCAGGCCAATCCTCCTATCGTCCAATCCGGAAATGTGATCCGAATCGGGCGCATCGAGGATCGGTCTTATGAACAAAACGTATCCATCAGTTATGAATTGGAAATCCCCGCCGAAACTCGCCTCAATTCGCGTACCGGTTCAGGCAACATGTCGGTGAATGGCGTACGCGGTCCCATCGAAGCCTCTACCGGTTCCGGCCTCATCAGCGTTTCCAAAGCGGCCGATCAAGTGCGCGCCAAAACCGGCTCGGGTGATATTGAAATCAGCTCCGTTGCCGGTAGCGTAATCGCATCCAGCGGCAGCGGCGCCATACGAGCCAATGATATTGGAGGTTCGTTTAAAGGCGAAACTGGAAGCGGGGACATTAAGGCAAGCCTTTCGGCCCCGGGAGACGCCGAAATCAGCTCCGGTTCGGGAACCCTGGCGCTGACCGGCGTGCGCGGCTCGCTTCATGCTCACACCGGGAGCGGCAGCATCTCGGCTGATGGCGAGCCCAAAGGGGAATGGAAGATCGGCACTTCTTCCGGCAGCGTAACACTGCGCTTTGGTTCGAGCGCCGCCTTCGACCTTGCGGCCCACACAAGCTCTGGAAGCATCGATCTGAACCATCCTGTAACTGTCATGGGAAAAATCAGCAAAAAGGAGATTCGAGGCAAAGTGCGCGGCGGGGGCGCCTTGATTGAGGTAAGCACAAGTTCAGGTGATATCCGCATTCAGTAAGCGGTTTGGAGCCGGGGAGAGCCGTAAGGTCCCGCAGTTTCGGGGATCATTTCATGCGGATCTTTATCCCGATCAATATTTTGGCCTCTTCGGTATTTTTCTTATGGGTATGGATGACAGTCAAACCCCTTATTTTGTTGTAATATTTCCCGTTTCTGAATTTCTCCTTGAGCTCATCGGAAATGCCGCTCGACATTAGCGCCTCTTGCGCTTTGTCGGTGAAATAAAAAGTTGTCCTGAATCCCCCCTGAATAATCGAGAGCCAGAAAATGGTTTTCTTCTTTTGAGTCACCTTGAGCAGCCAGCTTTTCCCGTCCCGGTAATACCTCCATTCTTCCGTAAAATCGGGGTGCTTGGTATGGATATGCTCGAAAAGTGAGAGCCAAAGCGCCTTCGCCTTTCCGAGGTGGGAAAAAATGACATCTTCCGACGGAAACTGATTGGCATCAGATAATAGGGGCTGTTCCATGGCGGATCTCCGATCAGCAATGCACGGCAAATAATAATATACTATCGATAGCCTGCATGGATGGCAGCATCCTCAGGCGTTATTGAAGGAGCCGAACCGAAAGTGCGGGAATTCTCCACTGCCGGAATAGAGCGCCCGTTCGTGCTCTGGCCGCCTTTGATCTCAGGTTAATGGCATTTATTCTGGAAACCAAAGTCGTGGACATGAAAATCCTGAATCAGGCTCAGGTCTCAGAAAGTATTGCTCGGAGCCATATTCAGGAACAAGTTCAGATGCTGCTTCTTGGCGAAGCCGGCGCACTCCTTCTGGGTACGATAATCTCAGTTGCCGGCCTGTCCGCGATCCTGGTGTATTGCGTTCGTCGAAAACCAAGAGCCGGACTGCTGCTCTGGTTCGGGCTGATTGCCTTGCTTTATGGAGTGCGCGATCTGGCAAACCTTGATACGGTTCATCTGCTCATCGGTCTGCCGGAGATCTTTTGGCGATACCTGATTCCCTTTATCACCTATCTTATCCTGATCCCTTTCGCGCTTTTCCTGGAAGAGCTTTATGGCAGCGGATGGAAGTCTTCCTTGCGAGGACTGGTTTGGGTTCAGGTGCTCTATGCGTTGGCAGCCATCGCGGCAGATAGCATTCGTCAAGAGCCCGGCAGCTTTGCCGATCCCGTTTATTTTTTTCTCCTGTGCCTGACTTTTGTACTGCTGCTGGGCAGATTTTTCAATTATCAGCCCCCGATGTTCGAGGAGAGCCGGAAGATCCAGATTGCCCTCTTCGTCTTTATCCTCTTCGTCATAAACGAACACCTGGTGAAGCTGCGATTGGTTCCCTGGTCCTTGCATTTTGAGGCCCTGGGGTTCTTTCTGTTTGTGATGCTCCTGGGCTACATCACCGTGCACCGTTTTATCCTAAATGAGCAGAGGCTGGCCGGTCTCCAGCACGAAATGGAGGCGGCGTGGCAAATTCAAGCATCCATTCTGCCGCGAACGTTGCCGGACCTCGGAGGTTGCAGGCTGACGGTCAGATATGTCCCGATGGCATCGGTCGCAGGGGATTACTATGACTTCATCACGGTGGACGATAGGTGCCTAGGCATACTGATCGCTGATGTCGCCGGACATGGAGTGCCGGCCGCACTCATTGCCTCGATGTTAAAGGTTGCACTATCATCGCAGGGCACCTTCGGGTCCGATCCGGGCGCTGTTGTATCCGGGTTGAATCACATTCTTTGCAGGCAGGAGACTGGCCAGTTGGTGACGGCTGGCTACCTCCTGCTCGATCTTAGGAATGGAAGCGGGCTTTATGCCGGCGCCGCCCATCCGCCGATGCTGTTATGGCGAGGGGCGGACGGAACCATCCTCGAAATTCATGAAAACGGGCTGCCACTCGGCTTCCGCCCAAATGAGTACTATGCAAACGTTCCCTTCCGGCTCATCCCCGGGGATCGGATTATCTTGTATACGGATGGAATTCTCGATGCCACAAACCATTCCGGAGAGTTCTTTGGAGAGCAAACCTTCAAAGAGTTCGTAAGGAATCATAGCCACCTCGCAGGGGACCGCTTTGCAGATTTGCTGCTGCAAACCATTGCGGCATGGTCAGGGAGGAAAGTTGGAAGGGGGCAAGAAGACGATCTCACCCTGATCGTAGTGGATATTGCGTGAATCAGGAAGGCGCAAAGCATTATGGGAGGGAAAATGAATCTCACCAAAGCATTGGCGACTGTTGTGGGCACGGCTATTGGTTTCGGTATTTCCGGGACCTTTATTGGAGCCTTCCTGGGGCGGGTCGCGCCAAGTTTCTTCCGTCAGTTATTGCCCCTGCGCGATCCCGCGAATTTTAATCCCGTGGAATTGGGCATCGGCCTCGGGCTTACAAATGGCCTTGGCTGGGGATTGGCCATCGGGATTCTTATCGTTGCCATCATTGCATGGAAAGAAACCCGCCTTGCCCGCAAGGACGCACGCGACAGCGCGAATGTGCCTAATTCAGTTTGATGGAACCTGGTGACTGCAAGTGATGACCGCACCTCAATCAAGCATCAGATGCATTCTCGAGCTGCTGGAGGCCGCGCATCCCTGGAGGCGGAGCGTGGGCAAATCGGGCATTCGATGGGATGGGATCCATTCGGGTCTGTGCTAAACTTAACTCTGCCGGTCGCTTCATCCCATACCCGGAGCTCGCCATGCCAAAAATCTTTCTGACAATTTTCTCTTTTGTCCTTGTTCTGACAGCATCGCTTGCGCAACAACCAATCGAGCCGCGTATCCGGCGCGTCGAAGAGGGCCTGCTTCCGCCCGTGCTTCTGAAAGGACAAGCCGGCTGGACCCTGCAAGAGAGGATGAAACATTACAGGGTTCCCGGGGTCAGCATTGCAGTCATCAACAATCATACGGTTGAGTGGGCAAGAGCGTACGGCGTGAAAGATGCAATATCCAGAGAACCAGTCTCGACAGAAACCATGTTCCAGGCGGCTTCCATCAGCAAGACCCTCAATGCCACGGTGATCATGAAGTACGTGCAGGAGGGGAGACTCTCCCTCGAGGAGAATGTGAACACGTACCTTCAATCCTGGAAACTCCCCGAGAACAAGTTCACCGAGCAGAAGAAAGTCACGATTGCCAATCTCCTGAGTCACACAGGAGGGACTACTGTGAGCGGATTCCCGGGGTACAAATGGAACGCATCCATACCGACGGTTCAACAGATCCTAAAAGGCGAGCCGCCCGCAAATACAGCGCCCATCGTCGTGGACACGGACCCAGGCAGGCGATATCGGTACTCAGGAGGCGGGACCACGATCCTCCAGCTTCTTCTGATGGAACTTGAGAAGAAACCGTACGCCACGATCTTGAATGAAACTATCATCGGCCCGCTGAACATGAGCCACAGCACCTTCAATCAGCCGTTGCCCGATGAAGTGGAAGAGCAAGGCAGCAACCGGGCACCGGCCGGAAGACAAGCCAGTCGATGGCAAGTGGCATATTTATCCTGAATTGGCAGCAGCCGGACTTTGGACTACCCCGACGGACCTGGCGAAATTCGCGATCGAGCATCAGCTTTCGGTCCAGGGAAAATCGAACAAGATCCTGAAAAAAGAATTTGAAGAGAAAATGATGACACCCTATGTCGGCGGGGGATATGGGCTCGGGTGGGGCATTCAGAAAATGGGGAATGCCGTTTACTTCCAGCATGACGGTGGAAATGAGGGCTTCAGCTGTTCTCTCATTGCCCATATGAAGACCGGATATGGCGCGGTCGTGATGACTAATGCCAATGCCTTCGGGATCATTCCTGAGATTATGCGCTCCATCGCATCGGAGTATGGGTGGGAGAATTACCTTCCCTCTCCCTACGAACCGGTCGTTCTTCCGGAGGAAAAGCTCCGGCGTATGACCGGCCGTTATCTGCTCGGCTCCGATCGTGCGGTGACGGTCAGTGAGCTTGGCGGTCGGATTCTGGCTGATGTGACGCGCCTGACCCGCATCGAACTCGTCCCGATTTCGCAAACAGACCTCATCAGCCTGCAAGACGGCGCCCGAGTGACTTTTATCGCAGGGGACCTGCCTGCCGCCGATTCCATCAGGATTGCTGACAGGACGGGAACAACGAAGGCATCCAGGATGGATCCAAATCGAAAGATCCCCTATGAAATATTGATTTCGGGTTCCTACGGACGAGGCAGTCGAGCGATACCGTGCGATCAGGAAATCCGATCCTGCCGATCGTGCCATCGGAGAAAGCGCTCTCAACGAACTGGGATATGAGCTACTTCGGCAAAACAAGCTCAAAGAGGCGCTGGTGATCTTCAGGTTGAATGTAGAGTTTTATCCTGCTTCGTGGAATGTCTACGATAGCCTGGGTGAAGGGCTCGCGCTAGGCGGTGAGACGGAGGAGGCCATTAAAAATTATCGGAAATCCCTCGAACTGAATCCCAAAAACTCAGGTGGAGCCGAGGCATTGAAAAAGCTCGAAAAGAAATGACGAACGACGAGTGACGAAAGCTGGTTCGTCAGTCATAATTCGTCGTTCGTCATTCGTCAAGCGCCGGTAGATCTAACCTTTTTTCTTGGCCGCCTTGGCAGCGCGCTTTTCCTTGATAGTCTTGGTGGGTTTCTTTTTAGCTTCCTTCTTCTGAATCACTCCCTTTGGCATTCAATTCCTCCTTAAAAGGTAATTGCCCTAATGATGACACGGAGAATGCGATGTATCCACCTTATTCCCAAAATCCACGGGAAAAGCCGTCGATCAAGATCCTCGACAGATTGAACTCGTTTTTTTGCCGATAAAATGATCCAGCATCAGGCTCTGAAAGCGGAGCCGCATCGCAGCCAGCCATGGGTGAACCATTTACCACAGTCGTGATAGCGGCTTGGATTGCGGCGCCAGAGCGATGCTTTGGGAATCGAATCGGGACCGGCAGATGTGCCATGATTCATAGTGTTGAGTATTAACGTCGAAAGAAATGAAAACGCCGGTCCGCGGCATCAGGATGGGAGTGAACCTCCAGGCTGCTGTCGAGTTCAGGACATGCGCTCGGGCGCGTTGGGGATAACTAACCACAGAATAATATAGATTACAAACTGCGGTCCGGGGAGTATGCACGAGAGCAGCGCAAGCAAGCGCACAACCGTGGGCGACATGTCATATCGCTCAGCGATCCCTCCGCAAATCCCTGCGATGATCCGATGTTTCCTGGAACGGTACATGATCATAACTTTAGCACGATAAGCGAACTTTGTTCCACAGGTCGTGCCGAAAACCGCCAATGCAAAAGAGCGAGGGCAGGAGATAACCCGCGCCCCACAATGTGAATTGACGGGCCCAGATTGCCCCAGGGTGGAGACTGGCCTATTTACCGGCAAGCTCCTGGAGTTTTTTGATCCCATCGACATTGGCGGGGTTGATCTGGATAGAACGCGCATAGTTTTTGATGGCGAGTTCTTTTTCCCCCTTAGCCGCGTAAGCTTCGCCGAGGCTGTCGTAGGGATTCGCTGATTCAGGAAATGACTCAACGTTCAGCTTGAAGATGGCGATGGCATCATCCGTTCGCCCATTGCGCAGCAGGTTGTAGCCAAGCAGATTGAGCTCTCCCTCGCTGAATTGGTAGTCCTGTGCATTCTTTGCCTTTAAGTCGCGATATTGGGTAATGGCTGCGTCCACGCTTTTTTCCTGGATGGTTGTCTGGAGCAAGCGAGCGATCGACCGTTTCGGCAGCTGTGGCTCGCGGCCGGATAGGAGATCGCCGATGCCCTCGGATATGCGGTTAAGCGGGGCGCCCCCCGTATTGTTGAAAAGCACGATCAATGCGCGCTCCTCTGGGACGCGTGAAATCAACGTGCTGAATCCGTTGATACCACCCCCGTGCTCGATAAGCAGACGCTCCTTCTTTTCGGGGCCTATGGCCGCTTTCCGAACAATCCAGCCGTAGGCATAATTCCCAAGGCCGGGGGTGAACAGTTTCTTTTTGCCATCTTCGGACAAAAGTTGCGTCCCATAGAGCGCTCGGTCCCACAGGTAGAGATCCTCGACCGTCGAGTAAAGGGCGCCCGCCGCGTGCGGCAATGACATGTCGAGGAATGCGGCGTTTCGCATTCCATCGAGACTGTTTTCATATCCGGCTGCCCGTTTGGTGATCAGCTGTTCACTGTGGTCATAGCCGGTTCCCTTCATGCCGAGCGGTTCGAGGATGCGCTCCTGAAGAACCTGTTCGTAAGTCTTGCCCGTAACCTGTTCGATAACCGCCCCGAGAATCACATATCCTGAGTTGTTGTAGGCGAATTTGCTGCCCGGCTCAAATTCCAGATCTCCACTACAGTACTTCGTCACCAACTCCCGCAGTGGCAGCGCCTGCCGGCTGTGATCGCGAAAAAAATCGGGGATGCCGGTATAGCTGGGGATACCCGAGGTATGGTTGAGGAGATGATGGATGGTTACCTTGCCGCCGGTTTCCCTGCGGTAATAAGGAATCCGCTCAACGAGCTTGTCATCGAGCGACAACTTGCCTTGTTCCACGAGTTGCATGATCAGCATGGAGGTGAATTGCTTTGTGATCGAACCCAAACGGAATCTGGTGTCGGGAGCATTCGGAATGCTCCATTCAAAGTTGGCCATTCCGTACCCCTTCTTGAAGATGACACCGTCCCCCTGGGCGACCAGAACGGAGCCGTTGAACTGGCCCAGCTCAACGAACTTTTGCACCAACCCATCGATCTTCCCGGCAACGGCTGCAGGGGTTGTTCCGGATTGCCCTGTGAGAAAGGCAGCAAACAGAAGCAGCATTGCTCCCGCGACCAGAACTCTGTGGCTTCGCTTCATTGCACACCTCCAGCGGATACATGGAATACGGAACAATCCTGAAAATAGTTCCCTGGTGCCAAAATTGATTTCGTTCGTCCCAGTTTCATAAAAAGCGTGTCGAAAACGGGTGAAACCTTTTTGCAGTCAGGATCACCTACAACCGAGACCCAAAGTCCGAGTGACGGAATCCCGTCGCCATGCGGGCGATCTTTGTGAATACCGGCATGAGTCGCGACATTGTCTCAAAGAATGGGCATCAAATATTTCCTATCTTCGGCTGCTGCCTAAAGGGATGAAGCTCATTCTTGGGGCGGGATCGCGTTACCAGGGGAGGTCATGACATGGAAAGTCTTATCCGGGACTTTAGGCACTCCATCCGGACGCTGCTGAACTCCCCTGGATTTTCAGCTATCGCGATCATGACGCTTGCTTTGGGCATTGGGGCGAATACGGCCATATTCTCTGCCATAAACTCTGTCCTGCTACAGCCGCTTCCCTTCCGGGACCCGGATCGTCTGGTTCTGCTTTATGAGACTGAAGCCGCACCGGGATCTTATCCCTTTGCCGGACCGGATTACCTTGACTGGCAGTCACAAAACCGCACGCTCGAAGCGATGTCGCTCTTCACTTTTACTGGGAGATACAACGTCAGCGGCGCGGGCGAGCCTCAGTCTGCAGCTTTCGTCAGAACGCAAGCCAACTTCTTCCAGGTGCTCGGAGTTCAGCCATTGATGGGTCGGACTTTTGCGGCGGGCGAAGATTTGGATGGTAAGGATACCGTGGCGATCCTGAGTTACGGGTTCTGGCAGAGGAATCTGGGCGGCGATGCCGCCATCATGGGAAAATCGATATCACTGAATTCGGTAACCTATACGATTATCGGTGTGATGCCCCAATGGTTTAACTACCCCCCGAGCACGGAAATCTGGACACCATTGCCCATGTCTGAGAAGAGCCTCGGAAGCCGCGGATCGCATAGTTATCGTGCCATGGGGCGCCTGAAGGCCGGAGTGAGTCTGAGCCAGGCGCAGGCGGATCTGGCAATCATTGCCAAACGGCTCGAACAGCAATTCCCCAACTCGAATGATAGGGTTGGCGCTGCTGTCTTTGGGATGAAGGATCAGATAACCAGTTCCTCGCGCGAGCAGCTCGTGATCATGCTTGGGGTTGTCGCCCTTGTGTTGCTCGTGGCATGCGCCAATGTGGCAAATCTCATGCTGGCTCGTGCCACCGGCCGCCAGCGGGAGATTGCCATGCGCCTGGCGCTGGGGGCGAGCCGCTGGCACATGATCCGCCAGTTTTTGACTGAGAGTGTCGTGCTCTCATTGACAGGCGCTGCTTTCGGTCTCGGAGCAGCTTTCTGGTGTGCAAACCTCCTTCAGTCGGCGAAGGCCCTTCCGATCCCGCGCTTGAATCCAGTGAGAATCGACACTCCTGTCCTGCTATTCACGATCGGTCTCAGTATCCTCGTAGGATTGCTATTCGGCATTGCACCGGCCCTTCAAGCTTCTGGGCAAAGCCTGAGCAAGGAGCTCAAATCGAGCGGACATTCAGTGCTGAGCCCCGCCGGCCGGCGCCGTTTATTGCGGGATGCGCTCGTTGTGGGTGAAATAGCTGTTTCGATTGTACTGCTTGCAGGGGCGGGTCTGCTGTTGAGGAGCTTTGCCAATATGCGTAATGCGGAAATCGGGATAGATCCCCAAAATGTCCTCACAATGAGCGTCAACCTCCCCGGGAAGAAATACGGCACACTCGCCGCCCGCCGTGAGTTCTTCGACCGGCTCCTCAACCAGATCCAGTCCTCGCATGGGGTGATGGCGGCATCTGTCTCGACCGTGATTCCTTTGGAAGGAGGCAGCAACGGTTACATCACCGTTCCCGGACGAGACGACGACGCCATCAAAAATCAGCTTTTCGAGTGGAACTATGCGACACCGGACTATTTCCGGACCTTCGGGATCCCCTTTCTGCAGGGCCGGAATTTCACGGCGCACGAGGTTGACAGAACAGCAGAGGTAAGGCTCAAACTTCAGGAAGTTTTCGCCTCATCTAATCCGCCGGAAGTCCCGCCGGCGGAGCTTTCATGGGTTGCGGTAATAAACCACTCGATGGCATCCATCGTATGGCCGAATCAGGATCCGATTGGAAAAGTATTCAAAAGGGGCGGCGGCTTGCCTGTGACTGTCATAGGGGTAGTCGCCGACGTAAAAGTCCGTGGGATTCGCCAGAATAATCTCCCGCAGGCTTACTTACCTCTAACGGCAGCGCTCGCTAATCCCTTGAATGGGAACCTCGCGGTACGGACAAGCGCTCCTCCACCGAGAGCGATTGAATCGATACGCAAGATCGTCGGCGGACTCGACCCGAGCCTTGCCATAATCAGGCCCCGCACAATGAAGGATGTCATCTCCGACTCGATGCTAGACACCAGTCTCCAGACTCTCTTACTCGGCGTGTTCGCATCCCTCGCGGTCCTGCTGGCTGCGGTGGGACTTTACAGTGTCCTTTCGTTTCTCGTTTCTCAACGAAGCCGCGAAATCGGCATCCGCATGGCGCTCGGGGCTCATCAAAACGACGTTTTGCGGCTGATCCTCGGACATGGCGCAAAACTGATTGCGATCGGCACGGTTCTCGGGTTGGGAGCAGCGATGTGGCTGACACGGATGATACGCAGCCAGCTTTTTGGTGTCCCGTCGAATGACCTGATAACATTCGTGGCCGTACCGGTTTTGCTTGGGCTGGTCGCATTCATCGCCTGTTACATACCGGCCCGGCGAGCGGCGCTCTTGGACCCTCTCGTGGCACTCCGATATGATTGACCCAGGCTGACCGAGGTTCTTCGAGCATGAGCGGATCGCATGGTGCGCGGCCCCGGCACATAGGATTCCAAAGTAGCCTCATTTTGGCCGCCTTTTCAGGCGGCGGAGCGGATCTTCTCAGCTGCAGTTTCATGTGGCGGCGCAGGTTTCGGGCTGCCGGTTTCGGGCTTTGATTCTCCTTGCCGGGGTATAGATTTTCCCGACTTGCAGTCTACCTGAACCCAGCCCCCACGCACGGAGGTGCCGCCGCAGTATGTCTTACCCGAACTCATCGGGTTGTTGAGGTAGGCCAGGATGCTCTGGCAGGTTTCGCCCTCGCCTGGGATCACCTTACAGGTCCCTTCGTAACGATCGTTGGCAAAGCAGCACGGCTCCGCCGGGCCTGCGGCGAGGTCCGGTACCAGCAAGGCACACGCGATCAGCAGTACCATGGCGAATACAAGCAAAATAGGACAAATTGCCGTCATTCGATTCATATCTGTTCCTTCATTTCATTTGGCCGGAACAAAGGAATTTTTCAAATCGGAGCATATCCGCTTCATGCTTCCTTTGTGATCAGCAATTCTATACTCCAGCAGGACTTTTTGTTATTGCCGCGTTCAAATTAAAGGCAGCTGAAATTTCTTTGGCAAGGCTCACGTTCGTATTGAAGCCCGAACAATGGGCCCCAAATTGGGTCCGTCATTTGCCGCTGGCAATCGCTGGAATGGCGCGGCGCGCGCTTGCCGGCCCGAAAAAAGGGTGTATCTTTGATGAATGAGGGGAGGGTCATCCCATGGCTGCACACATGGACAATCTTCTTCGGGAACAGCTGAGAGATCGCCGGCAGAGACTCGGGAATGCATTAATGCAGGGTGGAGAATCGGCCCAATTGCATGGCCTTCTTCGCGAGGTCGACGCCGCCCTTGAGCGGATGGACCAGGGTTCGTTTGGATTATGCAAGACCTGCCATGAGCCGATTGAAGCGGACCGGTTGATCGCCGATCCCCTGGTGGAGTTCTGCCTGGATCACCTCACCGCAGCTCAACAAGCCGACCTTCAGCGGGATTTAGACCTGGCTGCCCAGATCCAGGCCGGACTGCTCCCTCGACGTGACTTTCAAAACCAGGGTTGGAAGGTTTCTTTTCACTACGAAGCCGCTGGAGTGGTCAGCGGTGATTATTGTGACCTGATCAGCGGCGATGACGAAAGCGTTTATTTCATGCTGGGAGATGTGTCGGGGAAAGGTGTGGCTGCATCTCTGCTGATGTCACACCTGCATGCCATGTTTCGCACGTTGCTTCCGCTTGGCCTGCCCCTCGACACGGTGATGCAGCGCGCAAGCCGGGTCTTTTGCGAAAGCACCCTACCCACTCATTTTGCCACCCTGGTGTGCGGCCGGGCCACGAAACGGGGCGAGATGGAGATCTGCAATGCCGGGCACCTTCCCCCTCTTTTGGTTCAAGGTGGATCGGCCCGGACCGTCGAAGGGGCCGGCCTTCCCGTGGGTATGTTCTGCGATCAGGCATTCGGCAGCAGCAGGGTTCAGCTTTCACCGGGCGACACCCTCGTGCTTTATACCGACGGGATTTCAGAGACCGAGAACGAAGAAGGAATCCAGTACGGTGCCGAACGGTTGCATCAATCAATCCGAATATATTGCGATCTTCCGATTGAGAAGTTGATCGCACATTGCATCGGTGAAATCCGGGCATACCGTGGCAGCACTCCCAAGCGCGACGATTTAACGATGATGGCTATTCGCAGGACGGAAGCGACGCGGGTCCAGTAATCTGCGATGAAATTCATGCGCAGTCCGATTTTCTGACCGTCGAATTTTCCGCAGGGCATGGGCTTTCTTCCAGGTCCATAAAACCATTTTCATCGAGGGGTGATATAATCCTCCTGATGGACCGAACCGGTTGCGAGTAACTGCTCCGAGACACCTGCTCGTTCTGGTCGGAATAGACCCCGAAGTCCCGGCCAAGACATCCGCACGCTGCCTTTCGGGCATCCTCCGCCGATTCCTGTTTTCTCCGCTGGACCAGGTAAAAGTTCTCACTGCCTTGAATTGCGGAGGGATTTATGAAGGGGATTCATCGCTTCCTTCCGATTCTCCTCATCTCGCTGCTATCGTCGGCTTTTCTCCTATTCCCCCAGAGCCAGCTCCAGGTGGGCTACGCCGTTCTATCGATGAATCCGGCCTCGAACCGTCCCGCGGGCATGGCTCTGTTTACCTATAGCTCGGCTGATGGCGTGATCCTGTGGCAGGCCGGTGTCGGAGCCGTCGAGCCTATTCGATCGGGTCGCATCTTCGTCGACCGCACCGGCGGGACGCGAACCGCCCTGGCGCTGGCCAACCCTTCGAATCAGCAGGTCGGCGTGAAGCTCGTCTTGAGGGATTCGCAGGGCCACGAGGTCGCGAATGTGACTCAGACATTGAAACCTTATGAGCATGTTCCGCGCTTCGTGGAGGAACTGATTTCAGGCATCCCCCAAAGCCTGAACATCGGCAGCCTCACCTTTGAAACCACCGGCGCCGATCAGCGTCTCGCTGCCATAACCCTGAGAGAAAACCGGAATTCCCGCAATGAGCCGCTCTACGCGACCCTGCCCGTGGCGGACATGGATGCCTCCGTCAGCAAGCAGTCCCTCACGTTTCCCCAGGTTGCCATCGGAGGAGCATATAAGACACAGATCATTCTGATCAGCAAAAGCAGCCAGCAGGTGCGGGGCAAGATCCGCCTCTTCCGCTCCGACGGCACGCCGTTTCAGCTATCTACGGGATCGGAAATCGCGTATCAGATTGAGGCTCATGGCGCCTATCGGCTCGAACTGAGCGACAGCGGCCCGGTGCAGGCCGGCTATGCAACCATCAGCCTCGATCAGGGCGACGCGATTCCCTCGGGCACCCTGATATTCCAGATGCTGCGCGACGGCAAACTGATGACCGAAGCCGGCGTCGCCGCGATCCCGGCCACTACCAAAGCCCGCATCTTTGTCGACCGAGCTGCAACTGAGACGGGCCTGGCGCTGGCCAGCCCCGGCAATCCGGCGACAGCCGTCACGCTGAAATGGCTGGACCGCCTCGGCCGACCGCTGGGAACAACTGCCGTCAACCTCCCCGCCGGCGGCCACGCAGCGAAATTTGCCTATGAATTGTTCCCTGGCCTGCCTTCGGGTTTTACCGGGATCCTGGAAATCAATTCTTCGGTGCCGGTCGTGCCGGTCACCTTGATGCTCACCAATAATCAGCGGGACGACCTGATCCTGACCACCATGCCGGTCGCCGACCTTACCCGCCCGACCGGAGATAAAACCGTCGTGTTTCCGCAGATAGCTTTCGGAGCAGGCTATGAAACCCGGCTAATTCTTATTAACACGGAAATCGACAAGGACATTCCGCTGGATCTGAGCTTCTATCAAAGCAATGGCTCACCCCTGACGGTGCCCCTCGCCGGAACCACCAGTTCCAGATTTACGGTGCCGCTGCCGCAGGGAGCGGCCAATCAGCTGCGCCCGGGAAATGTCGCGACCCTAAAGGAAATCATTCCCGATCTGCTGGACCCTGGAGGATCCGAGATTGCCGTCAACGCCGGCAGTTCGATATACCTGAATCCGGTGGTCTTGGACAGCAGCGGCAAAATCAGGGACGATTTCCGATTCACTTATGTGCCTACCAATCCTGAAATCGCTTTTGTGGACACCCAGGGAAAGCTCTCCGGAAGGCAGGCAGGTTTTTCGACACTCGCGATTTCAAGCAGGAGCAGCGTCAAGGTCCTGACGATTTGCGTGGTCGGCGTAAGCTCAGGCATAACGGGTTACATCATTCCCGGAACCATTGGCGGGGTGACGCAGGACAGGGCCTACCGGGTCTATACCGCGAGTGTTACGGACCAGACGGTCTGGCTGGGAAAATCTGTCACCTCAGCCCCGGAACTTTATGCCGGGGTCAGCCAGAACGCCGGATTAAAAAATGATGTGCGACTGCAGTCTCTTTTCCGCAACCCCACTTTCCTGGCTGTAGACGAGTTGAACAAGGTGCTTTACGTCAGTGATGCGGGCAACAAGGTGATCCGGCGCATAATCGGCGGCGTTCCCGGCAAGGTAGATACACTGGCGACGGATAAGACGTGGACCAATCCTCAGGGATTAGCACTCGACACCAACGGATACCTTTGGGTTTGCGATACCGACAGTCACACCATCCGGCGAATCTTCCTGAAGGACGGAAGGGTGGATATTGTCGCCGGGTCGGTGGGCAAAGCAGGGTATGCGGACGGGACAGGCGACCAGGCGCGCTTCAACTCGCCGGTTGGAATTGCGGTGGAAACGGAACCGATTGAGTTGCAGCTCGAGCGGGAGAAATCGGGGGCTCCACCACCTACGGCCTCTGTGATTGTTGTCGATTCCGGCAACAATCGGATTCGACGGGTGAATGCAGCGGGGGTGGTAACCACTATAGGGTCTTTGGGAACAGGCACGACCTCGGCTGCGGCAGGAGTCTACGAAGGCAGATATGCCGCACAATTCAGCAGCCCGGTAGGCGTGGCCATGGACGCGGCAGGAAATATCTTCGTAAGCGAGCCGGACAGCAACAGGGTAAAGATCGTTCTGGCATCGACTGGAAAGGTCGTGCAGGCAGTTCAATCTGGAACCATCGTGAGCCCACGCACTCTAGCTGCCTCACAATATGGGCGCATTTTGGTTGGTACCAATCTGGGTACGGCGCAGGAGATCATATATGGTCAGCCTGTAATCACCAGCATTTCACCTGGAACAGTTCCCGCAAAGGGGGGTGTCAAGGTAACCATCAAGGGAAAGAACTTCGCCCAGGAGACCAGTGTATCTCTAGGCAATAGGACTTTGAGCGGAGTAGAGATCCGCGACACGGAAACGATTGCTTTCACGGCAAAAAGTTTACCAAGTGGCCTCCAGACACTATCGGTGGAAAACCGTGGGGGATTAACTCAGCAACCCCTGGTGGTCCAGCCGGTATGGCTTGCCGATCTGCCCGCAGGTTCAATCACTACCATTGCGGGCGGAAGTACTTTCGGAGGAGAAGGCAACATAGCTACCTTAGCCTCGATTGGAGACCCGGTTTCGCTGGCGCTTGATTCCCATGGCAACGTCTACTTAGCAACTTTTCTGAACAATCGTGTTTTAAAAGTCGACCGTAGGACCGGAGTATTGACTTCGGTGGCCGGCACGGGCGTGCCAAGAGATGTAGTAGGAGATCGTGGTGACGGTAAACTCGCAACGGCTATTTCGCTATACCACCCATCGAGCATTGCCGTGGATCAGGTCGGCAACCTTTTCATTGCGGAAGCTGACCTCGTCCGTTGTGTCAACGCAGAGACCGGCATAATTTCAAAGGTTGCGGGTGGAGGATTGAATAGCGGCGACGGAGGTTTGGCTACTTCTGCGATGATATTTCCCGATGGGATCTGGGTTGACCCCGCAGGAAACCTGTTTATCGCAGATGGTCTTGATAACCGCGTTCGCAAAGTGGACAGCGCCGGCATTATCACCACTGTGGCAGGCAACGGCCTCCAGGGATTCAGTGGCGACGGGGGCCCCGCAAAATCCGCCGCTTTAAACTCCCCGTCTAATGTCGTGACTGACCGCTCCGGCAATCTTTATATTGCGGACAAAGCAAACAACCGCGTTAGAAAGGTGGATAGAGCGGGGATTATCACAACAATTGCCGGAAATGGAGTATGCGGATTCAGCGGCGACGGCAGCCAGGCTGTGAGTGCCTCCGTTTGCACACCCGGCCAGATCAGCTTTGATGAAGCAGGCAACCTTTACATCGCCGATGCCGGAAATGCCCGAATTCGCAAGGTGAATGCCGCCGGCATTATTAGGACCCTCGCCGGAAAAGGAGCGGGATTTTCCGGGGATGGTGGTCTGGCGATCGACGCAACCTTCCTCCTCCCTCAAGGTCTGGCAGTTGACTCGGCAGGACAGGTTCTCATCGGAGACTGGGCAAACTACCGCATTCGTTTGGTGGATACTGATGGCAAGATCTCCACAATTGCGGGCAATGGAAAGCTGAAGCAGTGGGGTGACGGGGAAGTTGCTTGGACTGCCGCTCTTGTTGCACCTTATGGAATTTTTTCAGATAAGGGTGGGAATCTGTACATTGCAGATTATTTTGGCAGCCGAATTCGCGGGATCGACGGCAAGACAGGCATCATTACGACGGTGGCCGGCGGCGGATTACTTACTACCGAGAATAGTCCTGCGCTTGCTTCACTCTTAACCATACCATCAGCCGTTGTAACAGATTCTGCAGGAAATCTCCTTTTCGCAGAAGGACCCCTGATTCGCAAGGTAGACGCGGCCACAAAAGTAATCACAACAATCGCCGGAAGGGGGGATTCAACCGCAGAAAACGTACCTGCCGCGACTGCAAGACTTGATTGGATAGATGGAATCGCCATCGATGGAAAAGACAATTTGTTCCTCTCGCTGCCATCCCAAAACAAAATAAGAAAAATCGACCATGCCACCGGTTTGATCGCGACCGTCGCGGGAAGCGGGCAGGCGGGCTTTTCAGGAGATGGTGGTCCTGCAACAATGGCTTCACTGGACAATCCCGTCGCCCTGGCAGTATCCCCTTCCGGCAATATTTTTCTTGCCGACATGAATAACAACCGAGTTCGCCAAGTGGATTCTAAGGGGATAATCACTACAGTGGCAGGAAATGGCGAGCGTTGGTCTTATCCACTACTCTCCGGCGGGCCCGCAACCCAGATGAGCCTCAATCAACCTGTGAGTCTCGCGCTGGATTCTACAGGCAATCTCTATGTTGGCGACGGGGATTATCGTGTTGTCCGAATGGATGCACCCACAGGAATCCTGACCACAGTTGCTGGTGATTGGGCTAGCCGCCAATCCGGCTTTGAAGGCGACGGAGGTCCGGCCATCGGCGCCGCATTGAGTACGGCCTGTGGGCTGGCATTTGATCTGTATGGGAATTTGCTGATATCTGATCGCGAAAACGCGCGCATCCGGGCGGTCAAGGGACCCATCCCTTTCATTCCACCGCCGCCTATCTCCTGTGACCTGTTCAAAGACAGCTTTGCGAGCGGCGATTTGAGCGAATGGTATTTCCCTTATGATAATGCGACCTGGAAACTCTCGAACGGAAAGCTTCAGGTTTCCGCTGTACAACCGGGCGAAGTGACTCTGGCGGCACACGATCTACAATCTTCAGCCTATTTCAACCTAAGCATGAGGGTACAGCCCGACAATATTGGTGATGGCTTTGGCTTCATGGTTGAGCTATGGGACCCGTTGACCTTTACAGATAAGTCCGGCAACCAATATCCGGTAGACGGAATTGGGGGCTGGGTGACTGGGAAATCAGAATTCGGTTTGATCCTCTATGATTATCAGATGAACCTGCTTGTTCCCTTCGATCTCGCCCCGATCACCGAAAATATCACCAGCCTGGGGATGGAGTGGAGCAGCCAAGGAATTTCACTGCTGTTGAATGGGACCAAGCGGCTGGAATATCCCGCGGCGAGATTTGGAGCCGGATCTATGAATCCCCCCGATACATATTCCCTGGATCTTCTGGCTGCCGGAACAACTGCAAAGATAGGCTTCAGCGACATTTGCCAAACGTCTTTGGCGCAGGGACCGACGACGCCAAAGCGTTGAATAGATGAGATATCTTCAAAAGCGATCCTATGGATGCTTACACGGTTTGTCGCCGGTCAGTGTATTGCTGCCTCGATCCATGCAGGATTCCTGTTAACGGGAGGGAATTATCATGCGGATTATGCGGACAGCCACGATGCTGGCAGTGGTTTTATCAACTGGGGGTCTGTTTGTCCGAGACCCTGCCTTCTCTCAGGCGAAGGTAGATAAGCCCGCTGCAGCTGAGCCGGCCAGGACAGAAGAGCTCCGGGAACAGGTCATGAAAATGCCGCTCCAGAGTCTCGTGCAGGTCAAACAATCCGATGGCGGAACCTATCGTGCTCGGCTCGTGGAATTGTCAGACCAGGGAGTTGCCCTTCAGATCATGCACGACCGGGGTGTGGATGGCCGGCAGATCCCGTTGCACCAGCTGAAATCGATACGGGTGGACAGCGGAAGCAAGGACTTGTCGCAACTGGGTGCCATGAAGGGACTCTTTCAGGTCCCGCACGGAAGCCTGGTAGAACTCCGCCTGGAAAACGGGGAAAGAATAAAAGGCGTAGTCCAGGAATTCCTGGAAAACAGCTTCGTGTTCAGAATGAGGAATAAAAACCTGTCTTTTGAAACCAGGACGATCTATTTCGCTCAGGTAATTTCCTTCATGATCAAGGCGGTGGCCAATCTTGGAGGGTTGTCCGCTCCGGAAGCCTTTGAGCTCATTTCAAGCTCGGCCAATACATCCAGTCTCCAAGGCGAGAAGTCAGGCTCAGCTCTACTGCCGGACGGCACACCGGTAGTCGTTCGACTGCGGCAAACTCTAAGCACCGTCGATGCTCGCGTGGGAGATATCATCGATCTCGATGTGGTGGAGGAGGTCAAAGCCGGGGAGAGGGTAGTCATTCCAAAAAATGGTGCCGCATGGGGTAAAGTCGCGGAAGTGGTTCCCAAGCGTCGGATGGGGCGCGGCGCCAGAATCGGCATTGAAATTTCCGGAGCACGGACCGTCGCCGGAGGAACTCTGCTTTTGAAGGCCACTAGGGAAGCAGCCGGTGGAAGCCGGACCTCGGATATGGTAGGAGCGATGGTAGGAGTCGGGATATTGAATGCAGCCCTTCCGGGTATTTCCGCTCCTTTCTTGCTTGTTCACGGTGCGGAAACCGCCATCCCCAAAGGAACCCTGATGGTAGCCTATGTTAATGGGGACACCCAGATTCCTTGAGTTAATGGGGACACCCAGATTCCTTGATTAGGGAGAGTGAAGCTATCCCACTCAGGCATCCCAGTCGATCGAGGGCTTGCGCCTCGTTTCCCAATTCGTCAATTCCTCAATTCGTGGACACCCATGAATTCGTGGGTAGATTTATGGACACCCATCAATCGGAGATCCAAGGAGGGAACAGATTGTGGACAAATCGTGGATATCCATCAAGTCACTCCTTGACGGGGACATTCCCAGTTCACCCGCCGGCCATACCTTATAGTAATGCTGTGGTTGTGTTTTTCCGTTTCCCAAAGACCTGGCGCAGGGGAATCGGCTGTTCGGATTTGAGGTATCGAGTAGCAATAGTTATACGAAGCGACTACCCGACGGTCAGGTTGGCAGGGGCAGGTGGGCAGCGGTTGTGCGACAAATGATACCGGAAGCGGTTGATGCGGATGGGCTTAGGCGCAGATGAGCAGAGGCTTCCGCCACCGCGCGCGATTTGTCAGGCGGCGACTGAGGCTCATGGAATGTCCGGCCGTTTTGCGGGTGCGATTACACGAATGCGACTCGGGCCGCCGCCGTGCCCTGCAACCAACACCTGCCGAGCTGATCGGCAAAATGACGCAGATTGGCGAGCAACCCGGCAGCGAGACGAAACCTGGATCCGAAGCGGGTAACCGTGTCTATCCAGGCTTCCGGATTGGCTCCAATCCGATACAGAATCGGAGCCAGATCCGCATCCATAACCCCCCGCTTGTCCGACCTGATTACGCGTCCCGACCTGTCCACCAGATCGAAATACTCTCCTGCCGTCATCTGCAGAATCCCTCGCCCCCCGGAACCTGATTGAATGGGACAAAGCCAGCGGGCGGAAAGACCAGTATCCTCGGAGGAATCCGTCGCAGTCGCAAGACTGCTGGGATCTGCATTTCCGGAAATACCTGCCTCCATCGATGTGCCTTTGCCGACAGGCATAGACTCCAGATCTTGTGCCGCTGCATCGTTTAGAGCGAAGGCCATCGTCTCCTTCTGCCAGGTACGGATCCGCTCCTGAATGCTGGTAAAGTCGCTATCCTCGGGAGTTTGCGCCAGTCCGGCCCGGATCGGATTGAGATCCACGTACACCATGCATGCCGCAATGGCCGCTTCATCGAGCAGCACCTGGGATTTGAACCGACCTTCCCAGAATCGCCCCTTGACCCCATCCTCTTTGTTGGCCTTGCGCGCGATGAATTCGTTCAGCTGGCCCATGAACCAGCTCAGGCTGCACAGACGACGGCGCAGCTCGGCAATGCGGTTGGGACAGGCTGCCAGGGCGCGGATTTCCTCCTCCGTCGGCGGAATCGGAGCACCGTTGATGTCGCGATGTCGGGGAGAGAGTAACAACCAGCGGCGGGCTACTTCATCATCCGGCCAGAGGGCGACAATATCGGGACGTGTGCGCAAAATCGAGTGATAATGATTGAGGAGGATGGCGAAGGCGCAGACTTCGATGGCAAAGATCGCGGCGAGATACCGTAACCTCTCTACCAGCCACACTTTACGGTGGGAAAAGTCCTGTTGCGTCACGGGGTCGAAACCGCACAGGAAAGCGCGGCGGACGCAACGGCTGAAGCAGTGATATACACCTTCTTCTCCTTCCCGGACATAGGTGCTGCGGGGCATAGCCATGATTCACCTCTCAGATAGGGTTCTGATATACCTAATGGCGAACCTGGCGAATGAGCCAAAAAAAAGATGACGGAATGCGAAAAATCTGCACGGGGCCTGATTTGGGACACCCACTAAGAAGAAAACGGTGGGTCGAGACTGCCAGCTATGAATAAAGTATGGGTGTCCTTGATCTCACCGTATGGATGTCCATAACTTTGTCTATGATTTATGGGATGCTTGAGAACCCGCTTGAGTGGATGTCCGTAAATCCAACAATCCAACGAATTCAATGGGTGTCTTCGGATACTTCCAACGAATTCAATGGGTGTCCTCAGACAGTCGAGCCTTTGAGGGGGAGATTGTGCTTGCCTCTTTGACCCTGGCTATGGGAGCATTTTGTTGTGTACCATGCATCGGGCCTGTTCTGGCCGTGAAGCAAATCAATATTCGAGGATATAGGATTGAAGGCGAGCCGCTACGGACTCTCCATCATCGCGCTTTTGACCATCCTGACCGCTGTGGCGGGGGCCGGGGAGGGAGGTTTGCCTGCAGAACAGGCTGCTCCCTCAAAGGCGGAGATCGGCCTCGCGAGCTGGTACGGCTACCCTTACCACGGCCGGACCTCAGCCAGCGGTGAGGTTTACGACATGGAAAGGATGACCGCCGCCCATCGCACCCTTCCGTTTGGAACGATGGTGCGCGTAAAGAACTTGCGGAATGGAAAATCGGTCGATGTCGAAATCACCGATCGCGGACCGTTTGTCCGGGAAAGGCTTATGGATGTCTCTTATGCGGCTGCGCGGATTCTAGGAATGGTGAACTCCGGCCTAGCGCGGGTGAGGCTTGAACTGGCTGTCGCAGAACCGCCTGTCGGCGAAGGATTTTTCGGAGTACAGTCAGGCGCCTTCCGTATCCGCACCAATGCCGATCGATATCGGCTTAAGATGGAAAATCGCTATGGAGCAGCTCGTATTATCCCGCAAGTGGGCAAACAAACCCTCTGGCGTGTCGTTGTCGGAAAGGAGGCAAGCATTACGGCCGCCGCTTCCCTCTCCGAGCGCCTGACATCCGAAAATCCCGATATAAACGGCGCCGCATTTGTGGTCCGGCTGGACTGATCTATAGTCCGACTCCAGGACAATTGCGGGTATTCGCTTCATCCTTGATAGCCTTAAACTACCGCACCGAAACAGGATCTTTTTTGTATCCATCGATCTCAGAGGGATTGATACCCATGAGAAGGTGTCGGAAGTGCATGGGAATCGAACCCACCGAACCCACCTTCTGGTGAATCCCACCAGATATGAAGGTCTTGATGCAGGACCATATACGTTTTTTCACATGTTTGGATTTGGCTGCTTTATTGTTGACACCATCGAAATTGGATTCCAAACAGATCAAACCAGGAACACATCGCTGTCTTTGCTCTTGAGATATAAAAGTGAGTTAAATCCGCACAACCGCCACTCAGATGCAGACGGCGTGGACCGTTCCGGACTTCTTTACTACCCGCGAAAGCCCAGTAAATATTGTCTGACGCGCGGGATAAAGGCCGAAAATGCCATCGGACCATCGCGACGGCCTCGGAATCATCCGGCAGCGGCAAATGCTCCGCGTCCTGACGGCAGAATTGCACGTCCCCGCGGCTCGAAGTTTTTTGACCCATGCGAGCGCGATCCATCATCGCTTTGCTGTTGTCGACGTCGATCACACTTCCGGCAGGTCCCGTTAAAGTCCCCGCTATCGACGAATCCAGTTCTGCCCCGCAACCAAGATCGAAAACGATTGAACCTTTCGGAATCCCGGCGAATATCGACAGGCTCGATACGCCCGCAAATTCATCCATGCATGACGAAGGAAGAGCCTCGAGCATTTCTTCGTGGTAACCCAAACTTAATGCGAATTCTCTCCCGATTGGAAAAGGGCGGTCCTCGCCTGGCTGAATCGCTACAGTAGAATTGGCGTCAGGGACTTCGCATCGAAGCATTTGTGTTTCCAAGCCGTGCTTTCGCTGGTTTTGAATGGGTGCCATCAACTTGTCTCCAATCAGATTTCAAGTCCATGCTCAGCTTGATACCGTGGGATTATGTACTGCGCCGGGGATCGAGCTTGCCGTCAGGATTCCAGTGATTGCGATTTCTCTCGGATTCCGTCCGGAGAAGCCAAGGTGCCACCCGCACAATCGTTGGCTCGGGACGGATATGCTACTCTTACCGGAAAGGGGACGAAACCAGTGAAAACACAAATCTTCCTCGCAGCCTTACTTGTTTGGCAGGTATCCGCCGCTGCTCAGACTCCGCCAAAGACCATGGAGGAGATGCACCGATTACATCAGGACTCAAAGGCCTACATAGCGATGCTGGACGATCCGGCGCGAGATGCCTATCAGAAACCGCACGAGGTTTTGATGTCGCTCGGGCTGAAGGATGGTGAAACGATTGCGGACATCGGTGCCGGGTCGGGATACTTTGCCTTTCGTTTGGCGCAGCATGTTGGTGAAAAGGGCCGGGTATTCGCTGTTGATGTTAATCCCGACATGATCCTTCACATGAATCGGCGCATACGGGAAATGAGAGTGAGGAATTTGACGACGGTCCTTGCTGCCGCAGACGATCCCCTGCTCGTGGAAAATTCGATCGACCGGTTTTTCATCTGTGAAACCTGGCACCACATCCAAAACCAGGCCCAGTATTTGTCTTTGATGAAGAAAATGCTCAAGCCTGGTGGCCAGGTGATCATGATCGATTTTCAGAAGAGGGATTTGCCGGTCGGCCCGCCGCTCGCGATGAAGATCGCCCGCGAGGATTTGATCAAGCAGATGCTATCAGCCGGATTTCTGATGCAAACCGAATATAAGTTCCTGCCGTATCAATATTTTCTGATATTTACCCTGAAATGAGGCCACGGATATCGATCATTCATTCGGGATCAATCTCGAGCTGATCTGTCGTTATCCTCGCTGCCGGATTCACTGTCACATTTTGCTTCCAGCCAGATTTGAGCCGCTGATCGATGTCGATGAGCCTGCAAGCGGCGCGGGATGGGGCATGATGGACGGACAGACGATGACCCGCGGGATGCGGATAATGGCCGATGTATTTTACACCTACAGCGGTGCGGAACAACCAGCGTCCCGTGTCGATGTGGCACCCAGCATGTACGAGATGGGTAAATTCGGCACATCGATCATCAGTGCCCAGTCAAAAGACGACCTTTACACCGGTGTGGCTGTTGTCAACACGAGTGCAAAAGCGGTGACGGTTGCTCTGAATCTTAAGGACATCAGCGGGAACGTCTTGGGTTCGAGTTCCCTGGCGCTCGACGCGGGCACCCAAACAGCAAAGTTCATCCATGAAATCTTCTCCAAGGTCCTGCCCGCCGACTTCAAGGGATTCCTGGAGATCAGTACAGCCGATGAAGGTGTCGTCACCATGGGCTTGCTCATCAGCCAGGGAATCTTGACTTCGATTCCCATGGCACATTACGGCCGGATCAAAATGATGTAATATTATTTCGGCAAAAATGAAGGTGCTCGCCGCCCCCCGCGGCGGGCGAGTATCTTCCTAGCCTCTGCGAGACCCTCTGCCATCACCACAGTTTCGAATACTGTCTGATTCCATAGCCGCGCGCTCTCCGATATTTATCGTCCCCTGCAAAATCCCGAAAAAGCAGCTGTCTTGTTTTGGATTTTCCTTCTTGGATGCCGATAGTTTTCTGCCTGCCTGATGTCGGATATCGGCGGCACCCAAAGCCGAAACTGACCCTATCGTAGATCCCACCCGAGCCGAGGAGTTGTGGAATATTCAACGCCTAGTAGGAATGTTCAACAATCCAGGCAAGATGGCCGTTATCGAATGGCTCCATTCCCATCATGCATCTTCGGTCAATCTGACTGCGTGGTTGTGACTTTATTTGGACGGTCCTGCATCTGCCATAAAAAGGGCAAGGTCCATACAGGCATTCGATTTAAATGATAATTGGCTTTGCCGTCAGATTGGGTGTATGGATTAGAGAATGATTGATTAAATAGAGACGGATCTCGTCCCTGGTTTATTTGTTATCGTGGTTTTTATGGCCCCGCAATTGTGTAACTAAACCGCGTTTTTGGATTTAAACAAAGTCCGATCCAGTGCGGATCGAACCGACGACCGTTCTCGCTTTTCAAAAGGCTGGAGTTGGTATTATGAGTCCTCCCAGAGTGCCGCGATTCACCGTCTTGTTGTTTTTTACCATGATCCCTTGGGCTCGTCCGTCCGAGGCTCTCCCTGCAGGGCCGCAGGAGCCGAATCTTTTCCTTGCGGAGGTTCAGCCGAAAGAGGGATCGGTGCGGCTCGAGTTGTTGGTGGAAGAACTGCTCAAATCCAATCCCGAATTGCAGGCAGCCCGGAAACGTTATGAAGCCGCCCTGACCCGTCCCGCTCAGGAAAGCGCATTGCCCGATCCTCGCATCACCGCGGGCTGGATCAGCAATGGCTGGCCGTATCCCGGGGCCGGGTTGGGCTCGGAAGCTACCAGCAACATCGGCTTTCAGATCGCGCAGGAAATTCCCTTTCCCGGGAAACGGGCATTGAAGGGGGGCATTGCGCAAAAGGAAGCGGATAGAGAAGCAAAAGCAATTCGCGCCACAGAACTTAGACTCATCGCTCAACTGAAGGGAAAGTATTACGACCTGCTCTTTATTTATGAGGCCGTCGATCTGATCCACCGGAACCAGGAATCGCTCCAGCAAATGGCCAAGGTGACCGAAGCCCGGTACTCCGCGGGGAAGGCCATGCAACAGGACATTATCAAGGCCGGCATCGAAATCTCAATCCTCGAAAACCGGCTGATTGCCCTTGAGCAGAAGAAGCGCAGCATTCATGCCGAAATCAACGCCCTGATCAATCGCCCGCCGGAGGCGGATCTGGGCCGTCCGGAATCGGTTCCAACCTTGCCGCCATTGGAGCCTTTGAATCCTTGCGCGCCCGCGCCCTGGACGCGTCCCCCGTGCTGCAGGGACAGCGAGCCGTCATCGACGGCCGGCAACTGAAGGTGCAATCCGCCCAGAAAGCATACTACCCCGATTTCGATATCATGATCAGGGTATTACAACCAGGGTGCCATGAAGCCGATGTGGGAATTCAAGGTTCAACTGAATATCCCGCTTTATTTCGGGAAGAAGCAGCGCTACGGGTTAGAGGAAGCCGGAGCCAATTTAGCGGAAGCGCAACGGACATATCGCAACGAGCAGCAATGGCTGCTCTTCCGTGTGCGGGACCGCTATGTGGCTGCTGAGGCCGCTTTGAAGCTCATGAATCTATATTCTCAGCAGGTGGTGCCGCAATCGGAACTCGCGCTCCAATCTTCGCTGGCCAGCTATGAGGGCGGCAGCGTCGACTTCCTGACGGTGCTTTCGAATTTCAACACGATCCGGGAATATCAAATGAATTACTTCGAACAGCGGGCGGAATATCTGAAAGCCCTGTCGGGCCTGGAAGAATTGACGGGCATTCCCGGAGGCTCGGCCCCGAATCAGGGATTGCCCCAAAACGAGGTGCGGCGATGAGAAATTTCCTTATTGGATTTATCTTGGCCGGTGTTCTGGCAAGCGGCGGATACTGGATTATCACCCAGCGAAACGCCACTCAGGGGACTGCGACGCCCCCAATAGTGCAGAAATACCATTGCCCGATGCATCCCGATTATGTTTCCGACAAGCCGGGCGACTGCCCCATTTGCGGCATGAAGCTGGTCCCGATGGAGCGCGCAGCGCATCCTGAGATGCCAGTCAAAGAAGAGCATGCCGGTCACGGAAGCCCCGCCGCGCCTGCCAAATAAGAACGAAAAATCCTCTACTGGACCGACGCCATGAATCCCGGCACCCGCTATGACAAGCCGGGCAAGGCTCCCGACGGCATGGACCTAGTCCCCGTCTATGAGGAGGAATCCCCGGCCGCGACCGGCCAGAGTATGCCCGGCTACGCCCCGGTAAAGATCACGGCGGAGCGGCTGCAGATGATGGGGGTCACCACGGAGAAAGCCCGGATCATGAGCCTGGATCAGAGTATCCGGACCGTGGGGAGGATCACGGCGGATGAAACCCGCATCAGTCACATTCATACCAAGTTTGAGGGGTACATTGAGCAGATCTTCGTCAATTATGTCGGCCAGAAGGTAAGCAAGGGTCAGCCGTTGTTTTCGTTCTATGCCCCGGACATGGTGGCGACACAAAAGGAATACATCCTGGCCTTGCAGGCGCGCGATCAATGGGAAAAATCCGGGACCACGGTGCGGCTGCCGGGAATTGATCTGGTGGAAGCCGCCCGGCAGCGTCTCGCGCTTTGGGACATAAGCCCGGACCAGATCGCTCGCATTGAGAAAACCCGCGAGCCGATCCGGGCTTTGATGGTTTATTCGCCGGTCAAGCGGGATCGTTAGCGCCAAGACCGCCGTTCAGGGCAACAGGGTGATGCCTGCGGACACTCTCTACGAGATCACGGATTTGTCCAGCGTATGGGTGATGGCGGACCTTTATGAAATCAAGTGCCGTTTGTGAAGATCGGGGACCCCGCCACGATCTCGCTGAGCTACGATCCGGGCCGGGTCTTCAAGGGACGAGTCAGCTTCATCAATCCCAATGTGGATGAGAAGAGCCGGACAGTAAAGGTTCGCATCGAGCTCGAAAATCCTTCCGGATCGTTGAAGCCGGACATGTATGCGGAAGTCGTCTTTGGCGGGCAACTGGGCCATGGAGTCGCCGTTCCCGACAGTGCGGTGATGGGAACCGGGGAGCGGGAGATGGTGTTCATCGCCAAAGGAGACGGACTGTTTGAGCCGCGCGAAGTGAAGACCGGGGTCAAGGTGCGCGGTTTCTACGAGATCAGGAAGGGTGTGGAGGCGGGAGAAGACGTCGTGACCGGGGCCAATTTCCTGCTCGATTCCGAGTCCAAACTGAAGGCCGCGATTTCGGGAGCGGGAAAATAATTCATTCGCATGCTGCCGATACGTTCATGAAGGAATCGTATGATTGAGAAGCTCATCGAGTTTTCCGCCCGCCAAAAATACATCGTTCTTCTCTTTACCGCGGCGGTCGTGGCTTTCGGCGTCTGGACGCTGTACAACCAGCCCGTGGATGCCATCCCCGATCTTTCGGACACGCAGGTCATCGTGTACTCCAAATGGGATCGCTCTCCCGACATCATCGAGGATCAGGTCACCTATCCTATCACCACGGCGCTGCTCGGCGCGCCGAAGGTCAAAGCGATTCGCGGCTTTTCCGATTTCGGCTTCTCCTATGTATACATCAGTTTTCGAGGACGGGACCGACATTTATTGGGCCAGGAGCCGTGTGCTCGAATACCTGAGCAAAGTGCTTCCTTCACTGCCCCCGGAGTCAAGACGGAGATCGGCCCGGACGCCACCGGCGTGGGATGGGTTTTTCAATATGCCCTGGTGGACGAGAGCGGCACGCATACGCTGGCGGATCTGCGATCCTTCCAGGATTGGAACCTGCGCTATGCGCTGCAGGCAATTCCGGGAGTGGCGGAAATCGCCACGATCGGCGGATTCCAGAACCAGTACCAGATTACCGTGGACCGGGAAAAGCTGGCCGCCTACAACATACCGCTCATGATGGTGTCGGAAGCGGTGCGCAATTCCAACGTCGAAGTGGGCGCGAGGCTGATCGAATTCTCCGGCGCGGAGTACATGGTCCGCGGCCACGGCTACATCAAAGACCACGCAGGATATCGAGCAGATCGTCGTCAAAACCAACGATCGCGGCACCCCGGTCCTCCTGCGCGACATCGCCAGGGTCGAGCGCGGCCCCGAAATGCGGCGCGGCGTCGCCGACCTGGACGGAAAGGGCGATACGGTGGGCGGCATCGTGGTGATGCGGCACAGCGAGAACGCCGACAAGGTCATCCGCCGGGTCAAAGAACGGCTCCAGGAACTCCAGCCTTCCCTGCCCAAGGGCGTCAAAGTCGTCACCACCTATGACCGCTCGGAACTGATCGAGGGCTCCATCAACAATCTCAAGGAAGAGCTGATCCTCGAAATGATCATCGTCAGCTTTGTGATCCTGATCTTCCTCTGGCACATCCCGTCGGCCATCATCCCGATCGTCACCATTCCGGTGTCGGTGCTGTTGTCCTTTATCCCCATGCACTTGATGGGAATGAACTCGAACATCATGTCGCTGGCCGGCATCGCCATCTCCATCGGCGTGCTGGTGGATGGCGCCATTGTCGAGGTCGAGAATGCCTACAAGAAGCTGGAACTCTGGATTGAAGGCGGCCGCCAGGGAGATTTTCACGCGATCCGGCTGCAGGCGCTCAAGGAGGTCGGGCCGTCGGTATTTTTTTCGCTGCTGGTGATCGCGGTCGCCTTTCTGCCCGTCTTCACACTGGTGGATCAGGAGGGCCGCCTTTTCCGCCCGCTGGCATTCACCAAGAATTTCGCCATGGCCATTGCCGCTATCCTGGCGGTCACGCTGGATCCGGCGATGCGCATGATTTTTGCCCGGATGGATTATTTTAAGTTCCGGCCGCGCTTCGCTGGCCTGGATCGTCAATCAGGTGGTCGGTTGGCAAATATTACAAAGAGGAGAAACACCCGATCAGCCGCCTGCTGTTCAGGATTTATGAGCCTCCCGCGCGCCTGGTGCTGAAGCACCCGAAGACCACCATCGCCATCGCCTTGATCCTGGTCGCGACCACCGTGCCGGTGTATTTGCGGCTCGGCAGCGAGTTCATGCCGCCGTTGAACGAAGGCACCATTCTTTACATGCCCACCACGTTACCCGGCATATCCGTCTCGGAAGCCCAGACGATCCTGCAGCATCAGGACCAGATGATCCGAGCATTCCCCGAGGTGGAAAGGGTCTTCGGCAAAGCGGGACGGGCGGAGACCTCCACCGATCCGGCGCCGTTTTCCATGATGGAAACGACCGTCATGCTCAAGCCTCCGTCCGAATGGCGCTTCAAAAAGCAATGGTATTCCGACTGGGCGCCGACTGGTTGAAGAAGCACATCCTGAGCCGGATCGCGCCGGAGCATATCTCCTGGGATGAATTGATCGCCGAACTCGATCAGAAGGTGCGCATCCCCGGCGTGACCAATGCCTGGACCATGCCGATCAAGGCGCGCATCGACATGCTGTCCACCGGCGTGCGCACTCCGATCGGCATCAAGGTCCTCGGGCCGGACCTCCGCGAAATTGAAAAGATCGGCGCCCGGCTCGAAACACTGCTGAGGAATGTGCCGGGCACGCGCTCCGTATTTGCCGAACGGGTGGCCGGCGGCTATTTCCTCGATTTCGACCTGAAACGGGATCAACTGGCCCGATATGGTCTGACGGTAGCGGATGCGCAGAACATCGTCATGTCGGCGATCGGAGGCGAGAACATCACCACCACCGTTGAGGGGCGCGCGCGTTATCCCGTCAATATCCGTTACCCGCGCGAACTGCGCGACAACGTCGAACGGTTGCGCGAGGTGCTGGTGCCGACCCCTCCGGAGCGCAGATCCCGATCGCCCAGATCGCGGATATCAAAAAAGTCACCGGCCCATCGATGCTCCGCGATGAAAACGGCATGCTCGCCGGTTACGTGTTCGTGGACCTTTCCTCCAGCGATATCGGCGGCTATGTGGAAAAGGCCAAGGAGATCGTCAGTCAGGGGCTGCAGGTTCCCACAGGATATTCCCTGGTCTGGAGCGGCCAGTACGAAAACATGCTGCGCGTGCGCGAGCGGTTGAAGATCGTCATTCCCGTCACCGCTGGTGCTGATTTTCGCGCTCCTGTACATGAACACCAAGTCGGCCATGAAAGCTCCATTGTGATGCTCGCCGTGCCGTTCTCGCTGATCGGGGCGGTGTGGCTGATGTATGTGCTGGGCTACAATATTTCCATAGCCGCCTGGGTGGGAATGATCGCACTGATGGGGCTGGATGCGGAAACCGGCGTTTTCATGCTGTTGTTCCTGGATCTATCGTATGAAGACGCCAAGCGCAAGGGACAACTGCGGAACAAGGACGAATTGATCGAGGCCATCATTCACGGAGCGGTGAAGCGGGTCCGGCCGAAGGCGATGACGGTGATGGCCGCATTCATGGGATTAATGCCGATCATGTGGTCGGCCGCTATCGGGGCGGACATGATGAAGCGCGTGGCCGCACCCATGGTCGGCGGACTCGCGACTTCGTTCGCGCTGGAACTGCTGGTTTACCCCAGCATTTATTACCTGTGGAAATGGCGCGCCGAAGTCAAACATCAGACCTTCGGTCCGCCGCAGGTGATCTCGGGACACTGAGGCGGGGAAGGAATCCTACGGTTCCTAAAGGAGGTCAATATGGCGGAAGACGCCTCATCGGGGCGCTGGAAGATCGGAACGTTCGTCGGATTGGTCGTAATCTGCGCGGTCGGCCTGCTCGGTTACTTTGTCTGGGCGGGCAAAATTGCCGGCGGGAAACCGACTTGTGACGTGTGCAAACGGGCCATCCATACAGAGATTTCATTCCGGATCGCACGGCCGGACGGCTCGGTGAAGGCGGTCTGTTGCCCGCGTTGCGGGTTGGGCGCAGTGATCCAGAATGGGGGACGGGCCCTCGAGGCGGTTGATTTCACGTCCAGGAAGCCGATCCGGGCCACTGAGGCGATTTATCTCGAAGGGTCAGACATCATGGAGTGCTGTTCGACGACTGGTTTCCGGTCCGAGGAAGGTCCTTATCTGGAAATGGATTACGATAGGTGCATGCCGAGCCTGCTTGCCTTCGCCCGGCGCGAAGATGCGGAAACAGTGCGGAAAACCCATGGCGGCAAGATTATCGGTTTTGAGGAAGCCATGCAGAGCGTGGCACACCAGCTAAAAATTCGTTAACAGACTGCTCTCTCGCCCATTCAACTCGGCATCGCTAGGATAAGTGTTCCGCACCGAGATTGGTGAAAGAGCAGCCTGTCAACGAATATTCATATAGGTGCATTATGAAAAGAGCTAGTTTGGGTTTGTGGTTTGCCGGACTGCTGCTCGTTTGCTCCGCGCTCCAGGCACAAGAAGTGAGGTTTCCCGTCCGGCACGATCGTCTGCTCCGGGACCGCACGGGAGAATTGATCTTCAGCGAAACAGGAATTGAGTATCGGACCAAGGACAAGGGGGACGCCCGGACCTGGAAATATGAGGACGTCCAGCAGCTCGGCCTGCTCAGCCCCAAGGAACTTACCATTCTCGCATATCAGGATAGTAAATGGAAATTCGGGAAAGACCTGTTCTATCGCTTCAAAATCACCGAGGGCGAAATGACTCCGGCGCTGTGGACCGAACTTCAAGCAAAGCTTAAACGACCAGTCGTTTCGGCGATAATCCCGCCGGATATCGCCCCGAATATTCACGATCCTGGTGAAACACCTGCGGGGATTCGGCGGCACGCAGGGAATGCTGGAGATTGCCGAGGAGTATATCATCTACAAAACAGATACGCCGAAAGACTCACGCATTTGGCGCTACCGGGACATCTCCTCGATCGGGACTACCGGGCCCTACCAACTGCGGCTTACTTCCATGGATCGTGCCGAAAACGAAAATGGTGGCGACCGGAATTTCGTTTTTTCTCTTAAAGAGCAGCTCGCATCTGAAGCCTATGATTTCATCTGGTGGAAGATCAATGGTTCACAAATATCCTCTACCCCCAGGAAGTAATTAATCAGTGCATTCTGGGGTGACAAGAGGGCGTATTGGGGCCTGTCGGCTCTTAATGAAACTCGTTGAAGGAGCTACGCCATCACTGGCAATATCCATTGTTGACAGAAATTGAGCCAATATTCTGGCTCATTTGGGCCAGTAGTCGGCCAGCAAGATGTGCGCGCAGAATTGAGCACCCAAGATGCGGCGAATCCGGAAGTGACCCATGCTCAGGGAATCAAGGTTTAGTTTTTTGAGCCGCCTAAAATTCTGAAAGAGGGTATCGATTTCGACACCGGCGGATATTATCGCGGCAAAATTAATTATAGACGGATTTCATCCTTTGAGTTTAGCGTAGAGACCGTTGAGCTTCGTTCGATACATGTTCTTGATCGTCTCCTCGTCTTCCCCCAACGGCTTTACGGGAATGAGGTCGATTACTTCTTCGGCCGTCAGCGACGAGGCGAACATGGTTTCCACCGCCCCAGTCACCATTTTCGCGACGCCGTCCCTCGCAGCAGAATCGGAGAGACCAAAGGATTTTCCGAGTTCGAGGAGTGTTTGCCACTGAAACCATAGATAAGTGGGCCCCATGGCGGCGACGATGGCATAAGCTTCAAGGCTTTCTTCAGGTACTTCGGGACACTCGCCGAGAGCTATGAACAGATCCATCAGCGCGGCCTTTTCCGCCGTGGGGATTTCACTCGAAACAACCATCGGGTTGTACCCTTTGTTCACGATGGAAGGAGCATTCGGGATCATCCTGACGATCTTCGAGTGTCCGCCAAGAAGACCGGAGAGTTTAGCGATCGAGAGCTTTGGCGCCAGCGAAACGACAACTGATTCCCGATTCAGGAAGGTTTTCACTTTTTCGAGAGCTTCGGCAATGGCCGGTGGATGAAGGGCAATAAAGACCAGGTCGCAAGCTGCGGGCTTGGTGTTGTCTGCAAGTTCGATCGATACCCCTGGGACTTCTCTCTGCAGCCGGGCAAGAACTTCGGCATTATTGTCGCCGGCCACCACCTTTCCGGGCATTTTTCCGGCCCGGTTGAGCGCCGTTAAGATGATTCGGGTTACTCTTCCGCCGCCAATAAATCCTATCGTATTGAATTTCATAAGAGTCCTCCTATCGTCAAAAAAACTGATGGTGGGCAACTGTGCGGACCAAAGCGCCGGGGGAAAGCTCAAACATTTTCATGATTTCCGACCATCACAAGGAATCCCCATGTTTCGAAACAGCTTCTGCAATTCAAAAGATGTCCAAGATATGGTCGCAGACGTAGTAGATGCCGACCACGATGAAAACAGTCCCGGTCGCGTACCTGGACCACCTTTCGATTTGGCCCAAGCGATTCAACGCCTTGCTCAATGACCGGGCGCCGAGAACCATGGCAACGGCAAAAATGGAAACGGGCAATCCAGTGCCGATTCCATAAAGTACTGGGAGGACAACCGGGGAACCTGCCTTCAGCGAAAGCGGGATCAGACTCCCAAAAAATAGTGCGGCCGAAACTGGACAGAATGAGAGCGCAAAGATCATTCCCAGCAGACCCGCACCGGGCAAACCCCAGGATCGAGCCCGGTCCTGCAAAGTATCGCCGGCAATCGAGGTCGTGAAATTGATCTTTATCAAATCAAGCAAGAACATGCCCGCGAGGATCAGGACGGGCCCAAGCAGGCGGTTCATCCAATACTGAAGAATCAGCGACACCCCATGTATGGACAAAATGCTGCTCACAAGGAGCGCTCCGAGGATGGCATAGGTGAAAGCCCTTCCCAGAGTGTAAAGCAGGCCGGTCCCTAATAACCTGGCAGTCGAACCCACGTCCCTGCTAATGAACGAAATCGCCACGAGATTCGTGGCCATTGGGCACGGGCTGATCGAGGTCAAGACTCCCAACCAGATTGCGGCCGCTGCCGGAAAAAGATTGCCGGGCACTAGCTCTTCTCCAGGTATTTGCGGATTTCCCCCTGAACGTAGCGCATGAAGGCATCATAGTCGCTATTCAATTCCCATATGCGTTCCAGGTTCGTCCATCCAACCTGCTGGCCATCCTGGATCCGGACCAGCACAAGAGATTTTGTGAAGAGTTTGTAATCCTGTGCGAAGTGCTGGTTTTCCGGGAGTTCGTAATTGACGACGCGAAGTTCCAGGCGGCCCGCCTTTAATTCTGCGTCAAAGCCGAAGTTTATCGCCTCTCTCGAGTAAGCTTCAATGCGCTGGCAGGTGGGGCAGCGGTAGTTGGTGTGAAAGTAGTATGCGATGACTTTTCTGGACTCGCCTGCGGGGTTCGCCTTAGCAGTTGGGGCTTGTGCACCTGCGCCGCTGGTGCGCGCCCATGGACTGGTTTCTTTGACAAGCAGAATCACCAAACTTCCCAAGGCAAAAACCAGCAAACCCCCTTTCAAAATGGATTTCGCGCTCATCGTCTTGCACCTCTTGAAAAAACTTCATTTGGACGTCAACGCCACATTTCCAAGCCATTCCATCACCTCGGCCTGACCCGGAATCCGGCCCGCGCTTACCACTTTCTCGTTGATAACAAGGCCTGGCGTCGCGAGGATCTGGTACTTCCGTATATCCTCGAAGTCGGTCACCTTGGTAAGGTTTGCCTCCACCCCGAGCGATTCAACGGCTTTCTGCGCGACCTCAGCGACCTTTGTGCAATTTGAGCAGCCAGGCCCTAATACCTTGATTGAAATCATGGATTCCTCCTTTGGATCCCAAGCTCCGATATGTCTATTTGACGCCAACCCTGGGCCACTGCAAATTCATCAGGCTCAGGCCGAAATGATTATTTCCGGCTCCATTGTTACCCTCGATTTCAGTGAGTTCGCTACAAGGCTATATTTCACCGCGCTCTCGAGCGCACGCTGGACGCGCTTCTCGACGGCACTCGGGTCATTGTCTCCACGGCGGACCACGATCTTGGGGCTCAGCTGCACTTCAGTAAAGATCTCGGTTCGGTCAAGTTCGATCAGCTTGGTGCCCTCGGCGCGGCAGTCATAGGAAATAAGATCCAGCTTGAATCGCTCTGTCGCCCAGATGAACATCATCATCACACAGGTGTTAACAGCCGCAACGAATGCATCCTCGGGTGTGAGAACCCCGGCGTGGCCATGAGCATCGGGCGGGGCGGAGAAATCCATTTCAGGTCCGTTACCCATCTGAACGCGCCCCAAGTGCTCCCCCTTCCATTGCACCGTCGTGTGATACGTCGCCGTACGGGACATCAATGGCCCTCCGAGAGAAACAAGGCATATTCCCGGCCCAGGGCCGCTTTCCAGGCGGCCTCTTCGCCAACGGGGATCCGGTTATAGAGGCGCACCGTTTCAAGCATTTCCGAAGCGGTTGTTTCGTCTGTCGGCTTCGTCGTCTGCCGGTACATGTCAAGGATCAGCGGCAGAGCCAGGACCTCGACTTTTTGTCCGTCAATCTCCAGGACTTTCACCGGCACCCCGGACCCGCAGGAGCACGTGGCCGCCTGCCTTCCCTGGACCGCCGGGGCTTGATCCCCGGGCTGCCCAGTCTTCCTGTCCCAAGGGATTCCCTGGAGCCTGTCCACCTGCCGGGCAATCTCCTCCGCAACCTCATCGACCGCATCCATGCCGGCCTTATTCAGGCGGCGCGCCGTCCCGAACTGCTTCTCGCCGGGAGAACAGAGTTCACCTACCACGATCGAGGCAGCCGGTTTGGAACTGTAGTATTCCGTTCCCTGAGCAGCACAACGCTTCTCGCAGCCGTCTATGGAAATCGTCGGGTAGTAACGGGCAAAGGCACGGTCTCCCTCTCCGCCCGCAAGAAACAAAGGCAAGCAGATGGTGACAGTCTCATCCGGACGCAGATTCTCCAGCACTTTGAGCGTCGCCAGCCGGGTAATCGTCCCCTCCGGCAATTCTTCGCCGGAACAGGATACGAGGCCTACCTTGCGCTTGGGCAGCTCAGGCATTTTTCCCTCCCTCGGGCATTTTATCCACCAAGTCTGCAACTTCCGCAGCCAGGGCGGCGGCAAGCTGCCGGCCATTTTCGTTCAGCTCAGCTATCCCCGCGGGCTTCAATTGCCGGTTCCGCCTGTACACGTCCAACACCTGGATAGCGTGGGCAACCTTGCCGCCGGATTCAGCCACTACTTTTGCCGCGCAGGCGAGCTTACAGCCGTCGATGGCCACCGTTTCCGATTCGCGGAGCGTTTGCTGGATTTCATCGTCGCCGAGCACCACAAGTGAGAGGGGGACCAACCGCGTCGAGTCCGGCCTAATGTCCTCCGTAAGGATATAGGCGCTTTCACGCGCAACGCTCCCATAGGTTTTACCGATGCCGCTGCATGGGACTATCAGGGCTTTGCTCATTTTTTCAACTCCGACTCCGCCTGTACTTTTACCAGGTCCCGATAACTTTCGGCATCCAGGAGGGCGGAGAGCGCCTCCGCAGGATTGTTAAATTCGACCCTGAGGATCCATCCTTTGCCATAGGGATCCTGGTTGATCAGTTCCGGGGCATCCTCCAGCTCTGTATTTATCTCGATGATCTCCCCCGCAACCGGCGAGGAAAGCGCAACGCTTACCTTAACTGTTTCGATGCTCCCGAATTCATCGCCGGCAGCAAGAACCGTTCCGGAAGGCATGACATTGGCAAAGGCAACGTCGCCGTTCACCTGCTGCGCGAAATCGGAAAGGCCCATTTTCCCCTGAGTGCCTGTCACCTCCACCCAGACTCCCTCGCTACTGAAAAGGAGGCTCTCTGGAATACGGAACGTGAACTTGTCAACGGTTACCTGGAGCATCGATCCCTCATTTCTTGTGCACCGCGTCGCATAAATCAGGCCGGATTCCCTTCGAGGTACGCTTGGGAACCTGCAAATCCGGAACCGGCACAATCATCGGGTTCGAGCCGGCATTTCCCCTCCACCAGAGCTTTGCGAAGCCTGTCAATGTCCGCCTGCATAACGGGATCGAGCGGGCAACAGCGGTCCAGAAAATCACGCAGAGCTTCTACCTGGGGCGTTGAAGGAGGCAGCAGGGTATTGACGATCCGGGCTCCCTTTCTCGAATCCATGACGAGACCGGCGTGCCGCAGGACCGCGAGGTGCCGCGAGACATTGGATTGGGAGATTTGCAGGACAGCCTGAAGGTCGCAGACGCAGATATTTCCCAGCCGCAATAGATTGAGCAATCGCAGCCGGGTTGGATCTGCCGTTGCCTTCAGGATGATATCGAGCTTACGAATGTTCATTCAATCCTCCATGCATTTACACGAATATGTAAGTATAATCTCAATCGAATGCGATTCGATGAGAATTCGTAATCAAAAGGCCATGATTCCCACACCGACGCCAACAGCTTCAGTTTGCACTTGATCATAACCGTTAATCCGGTTATAAGAATGTACTCTGATGAGGTAATACCATGAAAGATACAGCCGAATTCTTCGGAGTGCTTGCTGACGAAGCCAGACTGAAAATGCTCTGGCTCCTGTTTAACCACCGGGAACTCTGCGTCTGCGATTTCATGGAAGTGCTGGAGATTACCCAATCGAAAGCATCCCGGCATCTCAGGATCCTGTATCGGGCGGGACTGGTCACCGACCGGCGCGATGGATTGTGGGTGTATTACGCGCTTCGCCCTCTGAATCCGGGCCTGGAGAAGGGGCAGTTGGCAAATCTGCAAGTGCACATGGCCGGGCATCCCGCCGCCGCCGAACTGCTTCAGAAACTCTCCGCCTGGCGTGACCGCAACAGGGCCGCGATGCACCGCGGCCAAAGGTCAACAGAATGCTGCCCGAATGGATGACGAATCAACTCTCGTCTTAAAAGAGGCCGGCTGTGTTTTGTGAATGCCCGGAAAAATCGTGAGGATCAAAATCAAGGAGCAAAGTGATGGAAAAGACAGAAAAGGCAGAACCCCGAAAAAAGGGGTTGTTTGCAATTCTCAAGGAATCGATGCTGAAAACCAGCGAGGGTTGCGGGCCGGGTTGCGGTTGTCATGTGGAGGAAGACCGGACCAGGAAAAAGGGCGATAATGACACCCCGGATGATTCAAAGAAATAACCGGATTGCCCGCAACCGTAGCGGCTAATGGAGAGGACTCCGCAATGTCTGGTTCTGATGCCCATGGCGCCGAACGGCGCCGGGAGATCCTGGTGCTTTCGCTCGTTCCCGGACTGGTCCTGGCCTTGATCCTGGCGAGTTGGGCCCTCGCATACTGGCAGATCGGGCCCGACTTTGTGAACTCGGCCCTGGCACTCGGCGCCATGCTCCTGGGCGGGCTTCCCCGCTTCATCTCGGGATTGAAGGATGCCCTTCGGGCGAGGATCACAACCAATGTTTTTGTGACCGTTGCGCTCGCAATAACGGTGGCAGCGGGGGAATTCCGGGCTGCTGCAGTCATTATCCTGATAATGTCTGTCGTCGGTGCGCTCGAATCGTACACCCTCGACAAAAGCCGTCGCGCAATTCGTGATCTCCTGCACCTTACCCCGCCCACCGCCACTGTGCGCCGCAACGGTGCTGAACTGACCATTTTGATCGCCGAGCTGCGGGACGGCGACATTGTGGTTATCAGGCCTGGCGAACGCATCCCCGTCGATGGCACCGTCGTCTCGGGAGCAGCAACCGTCGACCAGGCTCCAATCACCGGCGAATCGATGCCGGTCGAAAAAGTCAAGGGGAGCGGGGTGTTTGCCGGCTCTCTTAACAAGACCGGCCGCCTTGATGTTTTAACGGTTAAGACCGGGGCTGATACAACGATTGCCCGGATCGTGCACCTCGTCGAGGAAGCGCAGGAGACCAAGGCGCCCATTCAGACCCTGGCCGACCGTTTCACAGCCTGGTTCCTGCCCACGGTGTTCGTGCTGGCCGTCATTGGCTTCCTCACTTCCGGCAACATCAAGGTGGCAGTTGCCATACTCCTGGTCGCATGCCCCTGCGCCTTTTCGATCGCGACGCCGAGTGCGGTGACTGCCGGCATAGCCAACATGGCGCGTCGGGCGGTCCTCGTCAAAGGCGGGATCTACTTCGAACTCGCGGGCAGGATAGACACCCTTCTGGTGGATAAAACCGGCACCCTCACGCTCGGACAGCCCAAAGTGATGGACGTGACAGCGGAAGCGGGCTTCGCGGAGGATGAAGTTCTCAGGATCGCGGCCATTGCGGAGAAATATTCCGAGCACCCGCTGGCAAAATCCATCTTGGAACGAGCGAAGGAAAAAGCAATGGAGGTGCCCGATCCCGCCGAGTTCCGGGTCGAGGTCGGCCTCGGGGTCATCGCCAATCATGACGGCAAAAGCATTCGTGTCGGCAGCATGGATCTTCTGGAGGCTGTCGGCATCTCCGTTTCGCCTCACCTTGCGGCGGAGGTCGCCGCGCAGGCCGGGAAGGGACGGACTGCGGTCGTCGTAGCCTGCAATCAGGAAGCGATTGGGCTCGTCGCGATCGCCGACGAGGTGCGGCCCGAGACCAGACTGGCGATAGCAGCCCTGAAAGCGCTCGGCGTGCGAAACATCACCATGCTGACGGGCGACAACCCCAGGGTGGCAGAGGCTGTCGCCGCACAGATTAGTGTGGACGACTTTCGAGCAGGCCTGCTTCCTGAAGACAAACAGCGCGTGGTCAAAGAACTGCAGAGCCAGGGAAGGATTGTCGCCATGGTGGGGGACGGAATCAACGACGCTCCCGCGCTGGCGCTCGCCGATATCGGCATCGTTATGGCGGTTGCGGGAACAGACATCGCCATCGAAGCTGCAGACGTGACTCTAATGAGCGACGACCTTACCCGGGTCGCAGATTTCGTGCAGATGTCCCGTAAAGTTCTGTGGCGAATCAAACAGAACATCTTTTTATCCATCATCTATAACGCTGTTGGCCTGATTCTCGGCGTGTTGGGTCTTTTGACGCCTATCGTAGCTGTCATTTTCCAGGAGGCCGGCTGCATCTCGGTGGTTTTGAGTTCGACCTTCCTGTTATGGGCCAAGCTGAGGCCAATCGAAAGCATCGTTCGTATAGAGCCCTTTGTCACATTGTCAAAGGCGGAGGGAATCGCAATCGTAAAAGTCGAACATCAGCGGGATGCTGGCGTGTAAAGCACCTGACTCGGACCGAAAAGTATGGAGGCAAGTCCCATGCGAGCTTACGAATTCAACTGCAAAAGCTGCCTTAACATATTTGAGCTCTGGGGTACAGCCGAGGAGCATTCAAACGGATTGGTCGAACGCTGCCCCTTTTGCGGTTCCCTCAAAATCGAGGAAAAACACAATCCACTCAAAGTCATTCAAGGTGGCAAAGTCGGCTCCGGCGGATCTCCCTGCTGCGGGCCGAAATCGGGATCGGGATGTTGCGGTTGATCGGAACATTCCTGCCAGCCCTACTGTCTTCATGCAGCTGGGAAATTATTAAATCCGCGAATCGCGGCAAATCTCGCCTGCGTACATAGCTAAGGGAGCAATGATTTATGGGTCAGACAACCGGTGTGAGCCAGAAGCGGCTCAATATTTTTGAGAGATACCTGAGCCTGTGGGTCGGTGCGTGCATGGTCGTCGGTGTCATCCTAGGCAAGCTTATGCCCAATTCTATAGACGCCCTGAGGCGAATGGAATTTGGACAGGGGAGCCAGATCAATATCCCTATCGCCGTACTGATCTGGCTCATGATCATTCCAATGATGATGAAGGTCGACTTTGCCTCCATCCGGAATGTCGGGAAACGGCCGCGAGGGCTTCTCGTGACCCTATTTGTGAACTGGCTGGTGAAACCCTTCTCCATGGCATTCGTTGCGTGGGTGTTCTTTCGCTTTGTCTTCTCGATGTGGATTTCCCCGGCCGAGGCGGACCAATATATCGCCGGCTGTATTATCCTAGCCGCCGCACCTTGCACCGCAATGGTGTTCGTCTGGAGCTACCTGACGGACGGGGATCCGGCATACACACTGGTTCAAGTTTCGGTCAATGACCTGATCATGCTGGTCCTGTTTGCCCCAATCGTGCGTTATCTCGTCAGCGGTGCGTCATCACTGGATGTGCCGTTCCGGGTTCTTCTATACGCTGTCGCAATCTTTATTGTGATTCCCCTGACCGTGGGCGTTATTTTGCGAAACTGGTTTATCCGCAGAAAGGGCGTCGAATGGTTTGAGCAAACACTCCTGCCGCGCTTTGCTCCTGTGAGCATGTCGGCGCTCCTGGCAACGCTGGTGCTGATATTCGGATTCCAGGCCGACAACATTACCCAGAAATACCTGCATGTCCTGCTGATCGCTGTGCCGATTCTCATTCAGGTTTACTTCAATTCCTCCCTGGCCTACGGACTCATGCGCCTGTTCAAAGTGCCCTATTCGGTTGCGGCGCCAGGCGCCCTGATCGGAGCGAGCAACTTCTTCGAACTGGCGGTCGCCACAGCTATCGCGCTCTTCGGTCCCGGGTCGGGCGCAGCTCTTGCAACTGTCGTCGGCGTTCTCATTGAGGTGCCGGTCATGCTGTCTGTCTGCTCCTTCTGCAACCGGACTCGCCACTGGTTCAAAGAAACCCAGCCTGCGGTTTAGCGGAAAGGGAGGGATATACCCGGTGATGGGGAGGCTCCCCGGCGCGGGCCTGATTCTTTTGCGGCGAAAATCCCCTCGAGTACCTGCGCGAGCCCATCCCTGCTTGAAATGCGTTGGTATCGGATGGGGTCGAGTGTATCGACACTCACATTGAGCCGCTTCAAGCCGGCGGCGGCGAGCCGACCAGCACATCGAGTTCTCCGGGCTTAAGACCCGTGATTCGAAGGTATTCCTCGATGGAAAGCCCTGCGATGTCACCATGCCAGACCGGGACACCAAGGAAGTTCATCTTGAAAGTTTCCACGGCGTGCTCGTCCCACTCGACGGCCAGCAGTTCCCGGAACCCGGCCATCGAGAAGACCAGCGACGATCCGCCGCAAACGGCGAAAAGCGAGATCACGGTCGGGAGGTCGGGCTCCCGGGGCTTCAGGTGCTCCTGCCAGCAGGCCTCGAGGTTGGCCGGATAGTTCTCTATTTCGGAAAGGAGTTTCCGCATTTCGGGCAGGTCATGAGCTCAATGTCGTCGCCAGCCGTCTCGTCGAACTCCTTGAAATTGATGTCCTTCCCCAAGGTGACGTCGGCAACTTCCATCAGGTCGAATGCGGTGAGATCGAGGTTCGCTCCCAGGGCCTTCAGATCTGTCAGTTTCAGCCGCAGAAGGTCCTCGTTCCAGCCGCCGTTAAGGGCCAGTTTATTATCCGCGATAATATAGGCGCATTTCCAGGCTTCCGACAGGTGGCCGAGTTCGATGCAGGGAACGATTTTCAGCCCGAGCAGCCGCGCCGCAGCCATGGGGATGTGACCGGCGATGATCCCGTTGGCCTCGTCGAGGAGGATGGGATTGGTGAATTCGGATTTCGATCCCAGTGGGCGCCTCAGCAGCGGAATCGCTTCGTTCTCTGAAATAAGATATTCGAGATGGGCCTGGACGATTACTTCCGGGCGCGCACTTCCGCAGCCAAAACCAGTGGATTCTTCGTCCGGGCGTTTCGCATGGTTCTCAAGATGCTCACCTCGCTGAAGCTAACCGTCCTGAACTCCTCCAGGAAGGCACCGCCCTCCTTTGCGCCGGCGATTCAAGCGAACCAGTTGCTTGGATTCTGCTCCTCCCCAGGCAGGGGCCGCGAAATGATCAATTCCGCCGCATAGACCTCGCCGGAATCCCTCACGATCCGCGACAACTCCCGAAAGATCATATCTCGCGCCGGATTCAGGTTGAAAATGCCATTGACCAGCGCAACATCGATCGAGTCGTCGGGTAGAGGCAAATGTTCGGCATCCGCCCGGCAAAATAGCGCGTTTCCGATGCCGGCGGCGTCCTGACCCTCGCGGGCGCGATCCAGCATCGCTTCGCTGAAATCCACACCGATCACTTTTCCATGCGGTCCCGCCCTCCGTGCCGCGGTTAGCGAATCCAAGCCTGCACCGCAGCCCAGATCGAGTACCGTGGAACCCTCTGGAATTTCCGCAAAGATCGAGACATTTGACACGCCTGCGAATGCATCCGCGCATACCGGTGGGAGACTGGCAAGCAGCTCGACCGGATAGCCAAGACTCCGTGCGAATTCCATCCCGACAGGAAATGGATGTTTTCCCCGGGGTTGCAGGGCCACAGAGGAATACTCACCCCTTACCTCATATCGAAGATGTTGGTTGGACAAGTTATTCATGCCTATCACTGGAAGAGTCAATTCGGCTGCTGAGGACTTCCCTCCCGAATTTCATGAGAATCTCTTACGGCTGAATCGTAAGCTTGACGACGCGCTGGAAGTAGTTGCCCTCCATGCCCAGCGCCGGTTTGCCTTTCACGGACTCTCCCCTGGTGAGCATCACCTGAAGTTGCATCCGGCTTTCGGCGGGAGCATCATCTCCCGCGCGCAAAGTCATCGGCAGAGCGGTAGTATGAGCACCGGGATACAATTCAACCGCGTCGCCGACAACTCGGCAGGACATTGGTAGATTCACCGACCAACCAGGCGCAAATTTATTCAGGGACCCGGTGTCCGCGATACGTTCGGGATCGACATATAGCCAGGCATTGCGGTAGGGAGCGGGATTGCCTTGCTCCGCTTTCGCCCCGATGATCGTGATCACGGTCTTGAGCTCCCCGCGTCTGGCAGAGATCAGAAACGTACCATCGGACTGCTTGAGGGATTTTCCCGAGGCCTTGTCCAGAATGTCGATAATCACATTGGACTCAGCCTGCCATGGCCCGTTGTTTACATGACATTGCAGGCAGTTTTTCGCCGTGCCCAGAATGCCGACTGCCGGCGGATAGGCCGATGCCTTGTTTACTCCACCATTGCCAGACAAACAAGGGCCGCGCAGGCAACGATTACGCTGCCGATACGACGATAAATCATCATGCAAACACCTCTTTCAGATGCGGCTGGCCGCATTCAACGATTGTGCAATCGCAATAAACGGCAGCCGGTATTTAGGGGTAGAAGCCTAGAACCTCATGGACGACTATTTTGACCTACCTGTTGCGATGCGCCATCCGCAAGCACGCCAATCAACGACACCCTGCTCCATGCGATGGGCGCGGAAGCCTTTCTCGCGCAGCATCCCGACATTCAGATCGAGCAGCCGCTGTGCAGTATGCTGTGCAGACCGGCCCCCTCGATCGGAAGCCGGCCCGCGAAGATCGGAAGCAATCAGAACACAATCTTTAGCGCGAACTGCCAGCTCCGCCCCGAAGGCGAGACGACACCGGTGATGGTGCCGAACGCGGAGCTTGTCGGCGTCGTGTTCGGGTTGCTGAAGCTCGTTTGGTTCCAGGCGTTGTAGGTTTCGGCCCGGAACTCGACGCGCGCACGATCATGCACCTTGAAGTTCTTAATGATGGAGAAATCCCACCGCACCTGATTGTCCCCGCGGATGCCATTGAATCGCAGCGGGAAGGTGCGGATGTTGTTTGCCAGTTGCTGGGCCGAGATCTTGTTGAAGCCGGCGTCGGTATTGAACCAGCGCTCGGCGGTGCGCTGATCCTTCGGCAGCGCGATGGTCTGGATGTCTCCCAGGAAGATCGCGTTGCCGAAACCGAGTGGTGCTCCCGACTGAGTTGAGTAGATGCCACTGAGTTGCCAGCCGCCGATAACGCCGTTGACAATCGATGGAAGCGACGCGCCGAACCGGCGGCCGCGCCCGACCGGGATCTCCCAGATACCGCTGGCCGCGGTCCGGTGCGTCCGGTCGAAGCCGCCGACCACCTCGTGGGGCATAGGATCGCTCGCGTTCAGGAACTCGGTCGCCTCCATCAGCTTCGACCAGGTGTAGGCGAGCTGGAATGTGAAGCCCTGGCTGAACCGACGCTCGACACGGTTCTGCATCGAGTGGTACCAGGAGTATCCGATCGGCTGCTCGACATTGATGTCGCCGAACTCCGGGTAGGGGCGCAGGAGGTTGGCGCGCGATATATTCGCGCCATAGATCGGATCGATCCCATAGAACGGGCTTTTGAAAGACTGCGAGAGATAGTTGATCGTCGCCTGATCGCGCGTCGGGGACGTGCTCAGGTATTTGGCCGGCGTGGTATTGATGTTACGCGTCACACCGAGCCGCGTCCCGCGGTTGCCGACGTAGGTCGACTCGATCATGAATTGAGCCGGCAGCATCTGCTGGATCCCGAGCGACCAGCGCTGCGCATACGGTTGCAGGAGATTGCGATCATAGAACAAGAGCCCCTGGCCGAGGTTCGTGCGCAGCCCACCTGCGGCGCCCTGCGGTGCTCTAAGCCCGCTCGGGAGGGGATTCGCGGTGGTTGCCACATAGGTGAGGCCGCTGTCGAGCGAAGCCTGGATCGGCGTCGACTGGGAGAAGCCGGTCTGGATGCCGGTGTTGCTGTTGACCCCGATGGTGTCGTGGAATATGCCATATCCGCCGCGCACGATCGTGTCGCGGAAGAGCTGATAGGCAAACCCGATGCGCGGCTGGAGGTTGTTCTTCTCGCCGTCGTACGGGCTCCGGCCGATCCCGCCGGTCGACACGTACGTCAGCCCGCCCTGGACGCGGAACTGGTCGGGGGGGATCTCGGGGATCGGATTGAGGGCGTAATTGGCCTTCGCCTGGGGTTCGATCGGATTCGACTGGCCGTAGCCGAAGCCCGCGACCAGACGGTCGAAGCGCTCCGTCAATGGGGTCTCCAGCTCGTAGCGCAGCCCGAGGTTGAGCGTCAGCTTCGAGCTGACCTTGAAGTCGTCGTGGAGGTAGATCCCGTAGTACTGCTCCTGCATCGCCCAGCTTGCGCTCTGCTCCATCGATCCGCCGGGGACACCGAGGACCAAGGCCGCCATTTCCTGCCCGATGGTCGCCGCCGCGGAGTTGTCCAGCGGACCACGGGTATAGGTGTTGGCGAAACTCAGGTCAGGCGCGGTCGAATAGGGGAAACGGTTGTGATTGCCGCGATAGACGCGGATATCGGCGCCGAATTTCAGATTGTGATTCCCCTGGAGGCGCGTCAGGTTGCCGCTGACGCTGTGCGTCAGGCTCGTGTCGGCCCCGTCGCCGCTCTCCCATCTGCCGAGCGGGTCGAAACCGGAGGCCGAGACACGCGGGATCGTTGCCAGCTCCTTGTCGACCAGGCTCACCAGCGATGGGACGAAACCGAGGCTCGCGAGGTCGTATCCGCGCGTGACGCGCCGCTCCGGAAAGTCCTGGCTGGTGATCCCATAGCGGACGTTCAGCACCATCTTCGGGTTGAGCACATAGACGTCGTCGAGCGCGAAGCCGCGGTTGATCCGGTTCAGGACGATCGCGGTGTAATCGCCGAACCAGTGGTCCTTGTCCTCCTCCCACCAGTCGTAGTGCACGCGTGCGAAGATGCGGTGGTTTTCACTGAATGCGTGGTCGATGCGCGCGAGATGCACGAAGTAATTCTCGCCCGCTTTCAGGTTATAGAAGTAGTTGTTGCGGCCGTCGCTTGTGCCCGTCTGATTCGGCAGCGGGTAAAATCCCAGCAGCTTCTGCCCGACCGGATCGAGCCGGCTGGATGGGATGATATTGCCCTGGAAGGGATCGCGCCGGAACCGGCCCCCTGCCTCGGCGCGTGTCGTCTTCGGATCGTAGATTTGATACGAACTCCCGAGCTTGAGCAGCTCGGAAAAATCGCCGCCGCGTTCAGCCACGGTAGGAACGGTGAGGGTGCCCGACTGCGGTGAGCCCCACCTGTTCGCTTCATACGCATAGTACCAGAAAGTCTTGTTCTTGCCGTTGTAGATCCCCGGGATATAAACCGGGCCGCCGGCGGAGGCGCCGTAGCGATGGTCCTGATAGACGGCCGGTTTGGTTTTGTTCTTGTTTTGGAAGAAGGTCGGCGCGTCCAGGGCGCTGTTGCGCGCCCAGTAGTGCACCTCGCCGTGGATCTGGTTCGTGCCGCTCACGGTCGAGACGTTCGTCACCGCGCCGATTGTGTGGCCGACGCTCGCGTCGTAGGGATTCGTTTGGATCTTGAACTCCTTGATTGCGGTCGGCGGCGGGCTGAAGGCGACGCGCGAGGTGCCGTTGCCGTTGGCGAAGTTATTGGCCACGCCGTCGATCTGGAATTCGTTGTTGTACTGGCCGTTTCCGTCGGTCGCCATCTGCGACGGCGCGTTGTTGAACGCAGCCTTGCGTATGCGCATGTCGGTGGCGTTGACGACCCCAGGCGCCAACATGGTCAGCTCGATCGGATTGCCGGCAAACAGCGGCAGTTCGAGGATCCGCCGCTCGTCGACCACCTGTCCCAGCGACGAGCCCGATGTGTCGAGAAGCGGCGATTCGGCCGTCACGGACAAGGTCTCGTTGATGCCTCCGACTTCCATCTGGATATTGAGCTCGACCGCTTCGCTAACCCGGACCTGAATCCCCTCGCGGATGTATTTCTTGAATCCCGGCAACTCGGCCGTGACCGTGTACCTGGCCGCGAGAATGAACGGGATGTTGAAGTTTCCACTGCTGTTCGTCGTCCCGGCGACTGAAACCCCGGTCTCCGTATTTGTCGCACGGATCTCGACCCCCGGCATCACGGCGAGGCTCTGGTCGGTCACCCGCCCGAGAATCGTGCCGCGCGGGTCCTGGGCCCACAACGGAGATGTAAGAAGAAGAAGGGCTACTGAAAATAGAGTCGTACGATTTCGCATCTTACCTCCTAGTGCGGTCGAGCCGCAGCCAAAGTAGGTTTGTGCCGTCTGAAGGTTGTTGAAGTATGACGCTGTTGCGGGCTTTCAGCCATCGGATAAGTCTCACGACACTCTTCCTGCCGAAACGGCAGGGACCGAACGCCTAAAAAAACCAACAATATCGAGCTGCCTGGCGAAACGCTGTCGATACTATCAGCATTTAAAATGCGCCGCCAGCCTGAAACTTCTACCGCTTGCGTAGGGTCAAGATACCCGGACATCGAGCAGATTCGCCTCCCTCTGAGCGCTGGTGGCTTCGAACGCCCCCTCTGAGGAGATCTTTGGCCTTTTACGCCCCGGCGGCATCTTCGTCAACTTGGAGCATGTCGCCAGCACGACCCTTTCGGAGAAGCCCAGTTTGAACACGCCTGCACCCTGAAACTGACCCGCTTACGCCGGGCACAGTGGCAGGAGGCGGTTTTTCAGGATGGAAAAATGGGGAAAATGGGGACGCAACCCAATATATCTTGGTCGCCACTGGGCCTGTCCTTAAGAGGGCATGGTGCCGAGAATCGCGAGAGCCGTACTACCCGGGATTCCGCATCACGTCACACAACGAGGCAATCGACGTGAGGACATATTTTTTGAGGGTGCAGATCGGCAGCGCTATCTGCAATTACTGTTGGAGTATTCCACCAAGCAAGGAAGATGAAGGGATGCTGGCGACGATCCGGCTGCATACGCGGACGGGTCGCCCGGCAGGGGACAAGAGGTTTGTGTCGGCGCCACATCGTCGAAAATCTCGCTGCCTGGGTCGATGATGTTGAAGAGCGCGGCCTCGAAGAAGCGCGAAAGATCCCCGGCTACCAGGATGAGCCGCTGCATGGAAAGCGTCTGGGGCAGCGATCCATCTGCTCGAGCAGAGCCTATCGGGCAATTTACCGGGTACGTCGAGACGACTCTATCGAATTTGTTTCAGTTTTTGTACGCCTGTCCCTTCAAGAACTCATTGATGAGGCGGGTTTGAAAATGAAGGTAAATGTCGATGCGGCCTGAGCGTCAGGGCGGGGACTACCTGCGGCAAATACAGCAAAACCAATCAAACCGCTAAATCACAAAGGCTGCAAAGGATTTATTTATATATCTTTGCGGTCTTCGCGCCTTCGTGTTTCAATCTCTCGAGCGTTCCAAGTTCCCGGACAGCCCCGCAGCACCTGGGCTCGTCTGATCCGCAAGATTTTCGAGCCCACCCCCTGACCTGCTCCGCCTGCGGCGCCCGTATGCGCATCCTTTCCCTTATTTCGGATCCCCGTATCGTCGACCGCATCCTACGCCATCGCCAGCTCGATCGCATCAGGACGACAGACCCTTTCGAATCCCGCGCTCCTCCTCTGCGCGAGCCCCACACTCTCCGGCAGGTTGGCATCGCCCCGCTTTCCTCCTGCGCTCCCTTTCTCACCCTCTTTGCTCTTGCCCTCAACGATAGAAATGCTTATGAGCAGTTCTCCTTGCACTCCCAGCTGGCATCCGGAACCAGCGGACTGGTGACCCTGCAGGCAGGGGACGCCAAAGGCAATTCAGTAGGTGTTTCCTCAGCCACGCCATTCGGTTTTGACGAAGCTCGGGATCTCCTTTGGGGGCATCTGCCGGTTCCAATGACTGAAACTCGGGAACGAACGTTTCATTCCCGGATCCGGTCTGCCGCCAAAAATTGCTTGACAGAGATTCGGAGTTGAGACAAAGTCGCAACGAGGATAATAAAAATATGAAGAGCCTCCCGCCCCCGCTGAGCGAATCGACGAAGAAGCGCCGCCTGGAGGAATTACAGCGGCGCTGCCGTGAGAATAGAATGCCGCTCACCACCCAGCGCCGCACCGTCCTGCAAGCGGTGCTCGACCTCGACTGCCACCCCACCGCTGACGAAGTCCATGCCTCCCCCGCCGTGCGTCGGGCCGGGATCTCCCGGGCGACTGTCTACCGCACGCTCGAAAGCCTGGTGCAAATGGGTGTCGATCACCAAGGCCTGCCACCCGGGAGGCGTGATCCGCTATGATGGGCGCATCGAGCTGCACCACCACCTCGTCTGCCTGCGCTGCGATGCCGTCGGTGGACATCGCCGACGCAGGGCTGGATGCACTCTCGTTACCCGACACCTCGGGCTTCGGATTCGAGGTGAAGGATTTCCGTGTGCAGCTGCGCGGCTTGTGCCGCAGTTGCCGCAAAAAGGAGGACAAGAAATGAAGCGAAAACGATTCGATTGGCTTCTGGCCGTGGGTTTGCTGCTCGGTGCCGCAGACCTGATGCGCGCAGAACGCTCCGGAGCCGGTGCCGCTGGGACTTCCGCCGCTGATCGTCCCCGCGCACAATCCCCAGACCCCGGAGAAGATTGCGCTTGGGAAGAAACTCTTCAACGACAAGCGGTTCAGTTCGACCGGCGAAGTCAGTTGCGCGAAGTGCCACGAGACGGAAAAAGCTTTCACGGATGGCCCACTCCAGGTTTCCGAAGGGATCAACAAGCTGACGGGAACCCGAAACGCTCCCACGGTGATCAATTCCGCATATTTCGACAAGCTGTTCTGGGACGGCCGTTCGCCGAGCCTCGAAGACCAGGCGCTCCACCCATTCGTGAACCCGGTGGAAATGGGACTTAAGGATCACAATCCTATCCTGGCGATCGTGCGATCGGATCCGGACTACGTCCAGGCATTCAAACAGGTCTTCGGCAAGAGCGGTGCAGCGATCACGATGACCGAGGTCACCCAGGCCATCGCCGCTTTCGAGCGCACCCAGATCTCCGGGAACTCGCCATTTGACCGCTATTATTTCCGCGGCGAGGAAAACGCGCTCACAGCGGCTCAGAAGCGCGGCCTCGACCTTTTCGTGAACCAGGGCCGCTGTGTCTCCTGCCACGTCATCGAGCAGACGCAGGCCCTGTTCACCGACAACCGGTTCCACAACGTAGGCGTCGGCATCAACGCCATCCAGAAAGACGTGCCGGAGCTGGCCGGAGTTTCCTGAAACCCGGGCCACAAAATCCGAAGTGGACGTGAAGGTCCTCACCGACAAGCGGACCTCCGAGCTGGGCCGCCTCGCGGTGACCCGCCGCTTCGACGACATCGGCTCCTTCAAGACGCCGACACTGCGCAACATAGCCGTGACCGCACCCTACATGCACGACGGCAGCCTGAAGACGCTGCATGACGTGATAGTGCACTACAACAACGGCGGAGTGACGAAGGAGGGAGATCCGGTCAACGACTTCCTGAGCGGCGGCATTCGCCCGCTCAAACTCACGGACGCGGAGATGGACGATCTGGAAGCGTTCATGGAGGCGCTGACCAGCCCCGAGTACGCCCGCTTGCTGAAGCCGGCCAAAGGAGGTGCACAATGAACGGATGCCGTTCAAGCCGTCGTGATTTCATTCGAACGAGCAGCGCCGCCATAGCTGCCAGCGCCCTGCCCGTGAGCCTCGTGGAGCTGGCTTTCGGTGCAGACAGGACAGAACTTCACCTTCGCTCACATCTCCGACTCCCACATCCAGCATATCAAAGGCACGGAGTTTGTCCGCAACTGGGACCGCGGCCTCATTCGCGCCGTGGCGGAAACCAACCTGCTCACCCCCAAGCCCGATTTCGTCATCTTTGGCGGGGATCTGGCCCAACTCGGAACCAAGGAAGAGCTGGATCATGGGGCGGAGATGCTGTCCCGCCTCAAGTACAAAACCTATCACGTCATGGGCGAGCATGATTACTATCTCGACCTGGGCGAGTACTGGTCCAAACTGTTCGGGCCGCACTATCACAGCTTCGATCACAAAGGGGTTCATTTCGTGGTCCTGAACAGCATCCTGACCACGGATGAGTGGACCTTCAAGCGTTGGCCGACCGCCAAGCAGCGCATGCTCGAGATGGCCGGGCTCGACAATCCCAACGGTTCGCCGTTCATGGTCGGGGCAAAACAGCGGGAATGGCTCCAGCAAGGACCTCGCGAAGGTCGACAAATCGACGCCCGTCGTCCTCTTCTCGCATTCGCCGATCCAGAAGATCTACAAAGGATGGAACTTCTGGACCGATGATGCCGAGGAAGTCCAGGCGATGTTGAAGCCCTTCCAGAAGGCCACGGTCATCTACGGCCATGTGCACCAGATCCAGTACAACCAGATCGAGCAACATCACTTACCACGCGGTAATGGCTACTGCGTGGCCATGGCCGTACCCGCAGAGCTATGCCCAGGCCAAGCACGCCTTCCCGAAGATCACCGTGCCGATGAATCGCGCCGATCCCTTTTTCGAGCGCGATGCCACAGGGTGGCAATTCATCGACGTGAAAACCGGCCGTGTGTCGATGGAGTACAACCTCTACAACAACACCAACCGGGTCGTGGCTTTCAATCCGGCGACGGGCCAGCCGGAGGACCGCGATTTCCAGAATCCGGCGAAGCGAATACCGCCGCAGACCCATTATTGAAGGAGCGAGCCATGAAGACAAGAAATCCTGACCGCGACTATCGGGGCGCTGGTCCTCGTGGGACCGTGGTCGGTCTCCTGGCGCGCGCCGACGAATTCACCAAGAAAGACCTGGAGCGATGGCAGAAGGAGTACATGACGGTAGTTCAGAAGGGCCGGCAGTTGTGGACGAGCCCCGAACTCGGCACCAACGGTGTTGCCTGTGCCCAGTGCCATCCCAATGGCGCCAACACCCACCCGGAGACCTATCCGAAGTTTCAACAGCAGCTCGGCCGGGTCATTACCCTGCGCGAGATGATCAACTGGTGCATCCGGCAGCCTCTCGAGGGCAAGCCGCTCGCGCTGGACGACCCGAAGATGATCGCCCTCGAATCGTATATCACCTACGAGCGCCGCGGCGTCGCGCTGGCGCCCGGCAAGCACTGACCTGGTTTTATCACGGCCTCGTCGCGGCAGTGTACAGTTCGCCGCGATGAGGCCCGTTTCACCCTGCGTGAAAATAGTGTCGTGGTAGTGCTCAAGAATATTAGGCTCTGCTGAGGCATCCCACGCGGCTCTTACGGGGCGACGAAGTCCGTGGTCACGAGGTCCCAATAGCTGGAGTGACGGCCAGCCTTTTCATTTTCCAGAAAAACAGTTGCGCGCTGCAGAATGGTGGTCATGTAGTAGCCCGGCAGGCTGGCGGGATGGTGGCGCCAGTTGTTCGAGACGGAACGGATGAGGATGGCACGGGCAGACCAGGGAAGATTTTGCATGTTCGACATATAATCCTTCCAGGTCGAATCTCCAAACAAATAGAACTCGACATTGGAAAGATAGAAGCAAGTAACCTCCAGTTTCCGTGCCCGCACCTCCTGCGCGATCCGCCGCAGAGCGGCTTTTCCGGCAACGTTGCCCACCGCCGGTATGATCCGGTTTTGCAGCTGGAGCGTACGAATCCTTTGATAGCGTTCCTCCGACGCCAGGTAGTTGACGAACTTGCCAGTGGAATCCGTCTCCTGGAGGAGAGCCCGATAGGTCGGATATCGGCTGCTGGAAGGACGGTTGTAGCTCCTGAACCGCAGCCCCGGCCCCCCTTCCACAAAAGCCTTGGCGGAGTATTCGATTTTCTCGAGATCGCCCGGCTGGAGATCCAGGTTCCATTCCCTAACACGATTTCCGACATCGCGAAGCGTTGTGCGTGTGAATTCCCGGTCGATTTCAGTTGCTTCGATGTCATCCATCCGCGAAGTGATGCTACTCTGTGTCCGGCTTATGACCGCGTTGGGTAGGCGCCGTCCGAAGAGCCTTTGTAGGAATATGTCGCGGCTCGCGCTCAGTTCGAACAGTGCCTTGAAAAAGTGGTGCTCCATGAGGTTCTGCCGGCGAATATCGACAATGATCGCCAATTCGGGCTGAATTTCAACGATATAGGAAAAATTTTGATCGGGCCCCACCCCCAGGTACACTCCGCCCCCGGCTCCCAGCTTTGCAAACAGCGGCAAAACCTTCAGGTAACCCTTTTCGTTGGATATGAAATTGTCGGTGTCGAAATAACCCTCAGGCTCAGAGAGGTCTTTTATCAGGCTGGAGAAGCCGGGCCGGCTGATCTCAACCGTTTTCGTCACCTCCACCCCGGGGGGCGAAAAGGCGGAGCCATGCCCAGAGAGCACCAGCAGGACGAGTATCGCCGGTTTTCCTAGTTTTATGGTCATGAGCGGACACCCGAGAAACCAATGATAGCATCTCCGCAATAAATGAATAGCAATTCAGGTAGTGCGGGGTGAGTGAGTGACGATTATTCAAGATAACTGCCTTTAGTTATGGCTTGGGATTCACTGCTCGGAATAGTCCGGCGGCTGACTTGTCTGTCAGTTTTGGCAGTATTCCAATTCGCAAGCATCCAGGAAATGAATAGTGCAGGACCTCGCAAAATCTGGTTTTGCCAAGGTCTTCATAATCTTGCGGCAAGTTATTCAAGAGAGCGATATCATCACGCGTCCGGTGATGCGTGGCAAGCCGCAAAAAATTAATAACGGCCCTTTCGGCCCGGACGAGAGACGCGGGTTAGTCACCCCCCCCATCCGCAAAATCTCGTCGGAAAACCGGAGCCGAACAGCGGGAAGAGATTTCAATGGTAGGCACTGTAGCACCGAACGTGCGCGGCGGCAGCGGACAGTGGCGGCGTTCATCCTGGGCCGAGGCCCTCGATTACATCGCTGAAAACCTGCAGGAGACGATAGAAGCTTTCGGCGGGCGGGGGATCGCGCTTTCCGATCGCGGCGGCTTCTTCATCTCCCTGCAGACCTTCGGGGCCGACGGCACTAACTTCCATCCGCACGTTCATGCCCTGGTTTCCGACGGCGTCTTTACCCGGGAAGGAAAGTTCCGGCCGCTTTCCACCCCCGATCCCGCCGCCTTCATGGAAGTTTTCCGCCGCCTCTTCCTCCAGCGCCTGCACGATGCCGGGCGCCTCTCGGAAACCTTCATGCACAAGCTCTTGTCCTGGGTGCATCCCGGATTCTCAGTGTTTGCCGGAGAGTGCCTGCCACGCCCGCGTGGTTTATTGAGAATAGAAACTTGGACTAGCGCACGGCGGGAATCATCCACCTGCGGCAAATACAGCAAAACCAATCAAACCGCTAAATCACAAAGGCTGCAAAGGCTTTATTTATATATCTTTGCGGTCTTCGCGCCTTCGTGTTTCAATCTCTCGAGCGTTCCACGTTTCCGGACAGCCCCGCAGCACCTGGGCTCGTCTGATCCGCAAGATTTTCGAGCCCACCCCTTGACTTGCTAGGCCCTGCGGCGCCACTATGCGCATCCTTTCCTCTATTACGGTTCCCCGCATCGTCGACCGCATCCTGGGCCATCGCCAGAGCCATCGCTGCAGGACGGCAGATCCTTTCGAAACCGGCGCTCCTCCCCTGCGCCAGCCCCACACTCTCCGGTAGGTTGGCATCGACAATTCGGGCGCCGGCCCATAGGCCGTCCAGTCGAGCTCTGCCCAGGCTCCTTGGCGTCCGGCTCCCCTGGCACACGGGGCAGGCAGCGTTTTACCGGGCTCTCTGCCGCGGAAAAACCGGATTCTCTGCCCCGCAAGCCGCTGCCTGCCCCGTGTCTCCCGCCCGGGTTTCCTCCTGCGCCCCCTTTCTCACTCTCTTTCCTCTTGCCCTCAACGATAGAAATGCTCATAGGATCGATAGGATGGGCCATGTCGCCGAGGAATGCTCCGTGTTTCCGGAATGCCATAAATGCAGGGTGCTAAGGAGGTGCGGCATCTCTTTCGCTCTTGACGTAGTACGTCCAACGTCAATATAATACGTCACGTGATTAGATCGTTTCGATCCAGAGATGCGGAACTGATTTTTCAAGGCCAGTATTCCAAGCGATTCAATCGACTTGCTTCTGTTATTGAGCGAAAACTCGTTCAAATTCACGCCTCTCATTTGCTCTCTGATCTTGCTCTTTTCGCCGGTAATCGCCTGGAAGCCCTCAAAGGCGACCGCGCAGGACAGCACAGCATCCGGGTCAACGATCAATATCGAATCTGCTTCGTCTGGCGGGACGGCGATGCATTCGAGGTGGATATCACCAATTATCATTAGGAGGAGGATATGACGAAGGCGATGAAACTGCGGCCCCCGGTGCACCCCGGTACGGTCCTCAAGTTGGATCTGCTGGAACCGCTGAACTTGAGTATCAATCGGCTGGCGAAAGAACTCCGGGTTCCGGCCAACCGACTGAGTCAGATTGTTCGAGGCAAACGCGGAATCACTGCCGACACTTCTTTGCGTTTGGCGCGTTATTTTGGGTTTTCACCTGAGTACTGGCTCAATATGCAAGCTCACTATGATCTTGAGATCATTCGCCGCCAGTCAATCGCGAAGATCGAAAGAGAGATCAAACCGCGCGTAGCCGCTTAAGCGCCTTCTGGCGCAGAAAACTTGTTTCGCCGACGCAAACAAATCCGTTAACGCCTATAACCCTGGGGAGGCCAGTCCCTTGCGGCCTTCATTGGTAGGAATCCCAGCTGGAATCGGCGGTCTAGATTCAGAGAGTTTCAGTTCGCGGGCGAAAGGTCCTGATGTGGGAAACTACAACCTACCCTCCCATAACATTCGAGAAAACCAGCGCAGCCCCTGCCCCAAGTCTTCAGGAGCACGCAACGATCCTTGCACCCTTGATGTTTGACCAGAGTTGGTCTTTCTTCCAAAACTCAAAAGACGGGTAAAGACGCTCTCAATCCGGGGGGTAGTACGGTGGTTGATACTGACGGGACCCGCGTTCAGAGCGGTTACGAAATGGTGCACCCGGCACGACTCGAACGGGCGACCTGCGGATTTGAAGTCCCGCCAAGCCCCTTTTTTAGCAAGTTGCTGAGCATGCAAACAATCGACTGAAAGCCGCATAGATACTGGAGGAGAAAAGGATCTTGGAAAATGGGAAAAAATGGGGACGCAACTCTATTATGAAGTTCCCGCCTTTCCCTTCTTGGGACGGCCGACGGATCTCGGATGCAGCCGCCGGCCAACGAGAGATTCCATAGCCCAAGTGATCAGATCGCCTATTTGGGCGCGGCGTTGCATCCCACGATGGCACCTGAATTGCCAGTCATGTTGATCGGGGCGTAATCCGTGTACTGCTGTCCGATGGGTCCGGGGGGACAGTGGAGAGCCACCCCTCTGTTGTTGTTGATATGGATGGCCTCTCCGCCTGCTTCCATAAAGGTAAGGTCCTCCAACCAGATCCCGTCCCCCTGATTTCCTTCAACCCAAGAATTCGAAATACTGAGCGTCGAGGTGCTTCGCGCTGCGATGCCCCACCCATTGTTATAGGAGATGTGAGAGCCTTGAACATTCAGAGCCCCGGCGATTGCAAAGATGCCCCTTCCGTTGTGGCTTATCTCGCTGTCGTTGATATGGGCGATGCCGCCTGGTCTGACATCTATTCCGGCTTCCCCGTTTTCGAGGATCTTTGTGCCAGAGCGGGTGTCAAGGATGCCGCCGGTATCGACCCAGATTCCTCCACCGGCGTTCCCGCTAATGGTTGTGCTAAACAAACTGACGGAACCCTTCGCATAAATGCCGGGGCCAGAACCATTTTCTATGATTGCGCCATCCGCATAGGCTGACCCGCCGAGGCCAACCCCGAGGCCCGGTCCCGAGAAACCTCTTATGACCGTTCCCATAATATCTATCGAGCCTCCGTTGGAGACCGAAACTCCACCAGCAGTGCAACTGGAAGTCCCGCTCAGTGTCCCGCCGTTTATATAAAGATAAGCACCAGCCTGCACCTCGACATCGCCGCAATTGGTGATTGTGGGATTGATCAGGAGGCCGCTGGCGGAACTGCTGAGGGCAACGCTAATCCTATCTGGTTGGTCAATCCGAAGATTCTCGGCCCTAAAACTCGCACCTTCGGCAGCAGTCAATCCGCGTGCGATCCTCAGGTTCTCGATTCGGATTCCTTGCGCCCCGAGACTGAGACTGAGATTGTTGAAGCCGGCGCCGTCGGGAGAGTTGTCAGCCCGACGCAAGGTGATGTTGCTCCACTCGATGTTCACGTTCTCGTTGCAGAAGCCAATGATATTGATCGTGGTTCTGGCCACTCGGGTCCCTGCGTTCCCAAGCGTATTCCCAACGCTACCTCCCGCATTACAGTCGACGGTGAGGTTCACGGGCTTGTCAAATCCAGCACCCGGCGGTCCTGCCGCGCCGATGGTGATGTAAGCGGTGCCAGAAACTTTCTTCGAGTTTGTCACTGTGAGGAGGTATGAACCAGTTGGCGGATTGGGTGGTAACGAAGCAACGACCGAGGTGTCGCTGACGGAGAGTATAGAGGTCAGTGGCACATCGCCGAAAAGAACGGTTGGTGGGGTGCCAGAGGGTTTGAAGTTCCGTCCGCTGATGGCTATCTGCGACGGATCGCCATGATAGTTGACCACCACAGCGAGGATCACGGGTGCCGAGCCACCCTGCGCTACCAGTGCATTGGGCAATATCACCAACAGCAACGGGACTAAGGCGAGATAAGATCGTTTTTTCATCATCTCCTCCTTGAAATTCCTAATTGATATGTTTCGGTGCTGTTTCCTATTTCCATGCCAGTGTAGGGGACCTAATGAGGAACGCTCACTTGACCAAGATGTCGCTGCTGCGTGATCTTGAACTGAAGCCAGGCTGTCGTGGTACGGTTTGACTATAGGCTTGCCAGACGACAAGCGTCAATCCTCATAAGCATTTCAATCCGGGAAGGCAAGAGGATGGGGAATGAGAAGGGGGGTGGTCGCAGGAAAACCGGTCGTAAGGCACCGGGTAGGCAGCGCATTACCCAGCCAGAAAAGTGACTTCTTCAGGCCAGGGAGCCGGGTAGAGCAGTGCCTGAAAAATGGGGACGCAACCCAATATATCTTGATCGCCACTGGGCTCGTCCTTGAGAGGGCATAGTGCCGAGAATCGCGAAAACCGTAATACGCGGGATTGCGCATCACGTCACGCAACGAGGCAATCGACGTGAGGACATATTTTTTGAAGGTGCAGATCGGCAGCGCTATCTGCAATTACTGTTGGAGTATTCCACCCAGCATGGGCCGAAGATACTGGCATACTGCCTGATGACGAACCACGTTCATCGGGTGTGTATACCTGAGAAGGCACCAATGTTCGGCATGGTATTCAGGCCGTTGGACCTGCGCTACAAGCAGCATATCAACTTCAAGCTAGGGATGACGGGGAGATTGTGGCAAGGGCAGCCGTTTTCATGCGCTCTGGACGATGAGCATCTGATAGCGGCAGTGAGGTACGTAGAGAGGAATCCAGTGCGGGCACGGATGGTCTGCAAAGCGGAGCAATATCCCTGGAGTAGCGCCGGGGCACATTGCGGATTTCGGGAAGATCCGATGTCGAGTTCGCTACAAGGATTAGTGCCTGTAAGGACGGAAGACTGGTCGGCATGGCTGGCTGAGAAGGAAGATGAAGGGATGCTGGCGACGATCCGGCTGCACACGCGGACGGGTCGCCCGGCAGGGGACAAGAGGTTTGTGTCGGCGCTGGAATCGAGATCGGGGCGTCGGCTGCTGGCCAGATCCATCGGCCGGCCAAGGAAAGAAAAGACCAAGGCCTTGCGAAAAGAAGAATGGGTTGCGTCCCCTATTTTCAATCGGTGGCATGCCTTTCGCCGATTTCACTCACATCGGAGAGAGACAATGGGATCGACCTTCGTGGCTCGTTGCGCGGGGATAAAACTGGCAAGGGCGGCAACCGCGACGAGGATAAGCGTTCCACCAGCGATAGTGACCGGGTCCTGCGCACCGACTCCATACAATAGAGATTTGATGTAGCGGGTGGCTGCCAGTGCCGTCGGAATTCCTATTGCCGCGCCGACACCGACCAGCAACGCCGCATCGAGCAAGATAAGTTTCAGCACCGTTGTCCGGCGCGCTCCCAGGGCAACACGGATGCCGATTTCTCTTGTCCTGCGCGCCACCGAATAGGACATCACTCCGTAAAGCCCCACGCCTGCGAGAAGCAATGCCAGCATTCCGAAGAATCCCGAGAGTGTCGCGATGAGTCGGTCTTCGAGAATGTTCTCGTCTATCTGCCGTTGCATCGTCGTCGCATCTGTGACGGGAATCGACGGATCGATTCGGGCGATAAGGAGTCGCACTGCTTCGACGGTTTGCGGAGCTTCGCGCGTTGTCCGGATGCATACGCTCCGGGAAGACCAGACAGCGCGCCATGTGGGGACGTATACTATAGGGATCAGGGGGTCGCGCAGATTGAGGTGGCGCGAGTCTTTCACCACGCCGATTACCTCATAGGCTCGCGCGGGATCGTACTTCTCTGAGAGCGAAACGTGAAGACCGATCGGATTGCGCCCCTTGAAGAACATTCGGGCCATGCTCTCATTGATGATCATATAGCGGGGGCCCGGCGGCTCTGGCGGTTCAATACCGGGGACGAGTTCTGTGGGCGGGCCAGGGTAATAAACCGGATTGTCTCCCTCGCGAAAATCGCGGCCGAGCACCAGCGGGATCCCCATCGTCTCGAAGAAACGCATTGAAACCGCGTTCATGTCCACATATTTCACATCCAAGGGTTGTCGCTCGTATCCTTCGACCGTGAAATCCCCGTTCCATTCTGATCCGCTCATTGGGGTGATTGCCGCCAGGCTCGCGGCGCGGACACCGGGAAGTGTCTCCGCCCCTGCGCGCACCCGGTCGTAGAACTCTCGCAACCTTTGGCCCTTGTACCCGTTCGGGCTTGGATCAACCGAAATCACCAGAGTGTTCTCGGGACGGAATCCCAGGTCGATATCGCGCAGCTTCGCGAGGCTGCGGACAAAAAGCCCCGCCACAATAAGAAGCAAAATCGAAAGCGCGACCTGGGAGACAACCAGGGTGTTGCGCAATGTGAGCTTCGAAGAGCCCTCACCTCGCTGCACGTCGTCTTTCAGGGCCGGTACAAGATCGGGGCGAGTGGACCGCAAAGCCGGCGCGATTCCGAAAAACATGCCGGTCAGCAACGATACTGCTGTCGTGAAGCCAAGGAGCCGAAGGTCTGGCGTTATCCTGTCTGCTACCTGCGATGCGTCCGACTGGGGAACAAATGTGAGCAGTCCCTGGATTCCCCAAAGGGAAAGCGCCAGCCCTGCGAGGCCGCCGAGCATCGCGATCAGGATGCTCTCTATAAGCAGTTGGCGCATGAGCCGTCCGCGGGTGGCACCAAGCGCGATCCGCACCGCCATCTCCCGCTGCCGCGCCGCGCCTCGCGCCAACATCAGGTTTGCGACGTTGGCACAGGCGATCAGCAGCACCAGCCCGACTATGGACATCAGGACGATGAGCGGTTTTTCCAGCCGCATCCGTACATAGGAGAATCCGCGGGTACACGATTCCAGCCGGATCGGTTCCGCCTCGCTCACGAACTTGGCATCCCGTGTCGTACGCTTTTCTGATTCCGCCTGGTCCCGGAGAACTGCAAACAGTTCTGATTCACCCTGATGGATATTCGCACCCGGCTTGATCCTACCGAACACCTGGAGCCACCACCAATGCCGATTGTTCCATCGTGTGAAAGGTTCTCCGGAAATCTCGCCGAACATGAGCATAGGTATATAGAGATTCGGAGATCCCGTAGCGTCGAGTCCACGGAATCCGGCGCCCGACACACCGACGATGGTGAACGGGTACCCGTTGAGCCTGAGTTTCCGACCCACGATCCGAGGATCGGAGCCGAAGCGGGCCTGCCAATAGTCGTGGCTCAGGACCACGTAGGGGGACGCGCTCGGAACCCGATCGTCTTCGGGATTGAGGACACGGCCGACCCTGGGCTCAATACCGAGCACGGCAAAGTAATTGCCCGATACTACTGCGGTGTGCGCAATTTCCGGGGGTGAGGCAGCGTCCCCGTCCCCCAACTGCATGCCGACTCTCCGTGTACCCCCGGTACAGGCGGCCAATGTGATACTGGAATTGTGATCGCGGAATGCCACATAATCAGGATAATTCCACGACCCCCGATTCTTACCTGCTATCACCCGATACAAATCCTGAGGCGACTTCACGGGGAGTCTTCTGAGCAGCAGGGAGTCGATGATCGAGAAGATGGCAGTGTTGGCGCCGATTCCGAGGGCGAGCGAGAGAACCGCGATCGCTGACGCCCCGGGTGTTTTTAGAATCATGCGCAGCGAATAGCGAATATCTCCCCAGTTCATAGCTCCCCCAATGCGTTTGTTCAGTTATACGTTGGGCGAGGTCGATTCGTTGGAAAAAAGGGGGACGTCCCCTTTTTTGACAGGTCGATTGAACATGGCGAATCCTGATAAGCTGACCTAAAATTCAAGCACACGATTTTTGTCATTGAGGAGGATCCATGCACCGCACATTTTGCAGCTTCCTGGTCGCACTCATGGTATTGCCGGCTTGTCTGGCGCAACAGTTGTATGATCTGCCCCAAGGTTTGGAAACCCGGTGGATTTCGTTTGAAAACAGCACTGGCGGGAAGGGAAATGGTGGCAAAACCAATCAGGGGCGCAAAGGCGCGCCTGCCCGCGTGATCAGATCGGGAGAAACGGTAACCCTGGCAAATATTGAGGGCCCGGGAACCATCCGACGCATCTGGTGCACAGTGCGCGGCGTTCCCGAATCATTGCGCGGATTGGTGATTCGCATGTACTGGGATGGTCAGGACCGTCCCTCCGTGGAAGCTCCGCTTCAGGATTTCTTCGGCACCCCTTTCGCCCGGCAGGTGCGATTCGAATCGAGTCTTTTCTCGAATCCGGAGGGGCGCTCCTTCAATTGTTTTATTCCTATGCCTTTCAAACGACAGGCCCGTGTGGTGATCGAGAACCAGTCGCCCGTGGATGCCGGGGAGTTTTTTTATGACATTGATTGCACCATCGGCGACCAACTGCCGGACAATCTGGCTTATTTCCACGCCCGCTTCAGTCGTGAGAATCCAACGACCCCCAAAAAGGACTTCGAAGTTCTGCCCTTGATTGGCGGTCGCGGGCGTTACCTGGGCTGCAATGTCGGCATCCGCTCAACCGGCGTCTATGGAGAGCCGTTCTGGTTTGGAGAAGGTGAGTTGAAGATATTTCTGGACGGCGACAAGGAATTTCCCACGCTCGTGGGCACCGGCACGGAAGACCTTGTGGGTTCCGCATGGGGCTTGGGCCGCTTCGATCACCTTTATCAGGGCTGCCTGCTGAGCGAAAAGGATCATGGCGTGTGGGGGTTTTACCGTTATCACATCCCGGACCCGGTCTATTTCCATAGTTCAATTCGGGTGGTTCTGCAACAGATGGCAGGCGGCATGACCGGGCAATTAAGCCGTTTGGATCCGGCCAACTATCCGGAATTGGTTTCCACGCACAAGGTGTTCGATCCCGGCAGTGCTCCGGCCGAACCGGCGCCCGGCAGGTGGGAAAACTTCGAGGCGCCGCAGGACGTCTGCGCAACCGCTTACTGGTATCAACTTCTTCCTTCCCCTGATCTGGGTCCCATACCCCCCTTTGCCGATAGGATGAAGGACCTCGCCATGAAGAAATAGGATCGGATTATCGGTGGAGACAATTTGCCAAGCCAATTCTTGGCATCCGAAGCCCTTGCCGGATGTGGCGCCCGTATCCTGGTATCGTATCGTCGCCATGGTTGATGAGCCGGCCATAGCCTCGACTTCAAAGGCCTGTCTGGATAATGTAATCAGAAATCAGCGGAAGTTTTCGATCAGCATCAGGTCGGAGCCTGAGAGGTCCAAGTCCAAGTTTATGATGGCTTGGCGGCTTAAGTTAGCGCCTATCATTTTCCGGTTCTGTATCACACGCCAAGATCCAGCGTCAACGGGCGTGGAGTACATATCCACGTAAACGGTCGCCAGCCGACCATTGGGAGGAGAATTGGTGGCGATTGCGCGATTCTTGTTTTCAATGGAATGAGGCACCGAAGTCTAATGTCTGATTCTGATCGTCAGGAGATTCTAGCCGATTTGCAGTACAGCACTTATCAAATAAGCCTTTGGGCATAAATTTGTGGGTGAAAAAGATGGTTCAATCGACCCAACTTTCAGGCACTTTATCCGCATAAAGAACTCCCCCAATAGCTTGCCAATTCCGCTCCTTCAGCGCCTGCACGATGCCGAGCGCCTCTCGGAAACCTTCATGCTCAATCTCTTGTCCTGGGTGCATCCCGGATTCTCAGTGTTTGCCGGAGAGTGCCTGCCACGCCCACGTGGTTTATTGAGAATAGAAACTTGGACTAGCGTGCGGCGGGAGTCATCCACCTGCGGCAAATACAGCAAAACCAATCAAACCGCTAAGTCATGAAGTCCGCAAAGGTTTTATTTATATATCTTTGCGGTCTTCGCGCCTTCGTGTTTCAATCTCTAGAGCGTTCCAAGTTTCCGGAGAGCGGGTTTACCTCATGCCCGGAAAGTCAGTGCAAGTGACAGAGAACCTCGTTGTCGCTTCCAAGCCGTAAGAGCCTGCACCAAGCCCCGGCTTCCGACGCGGCGACCGCCCGGTTCTGCGTTGGAAGGAGTGAGCCGTCTTCTGCGGATCCCCCAGCATTTCACGACGTTTCAACCGGACCCAAAGCTCCGGGTCTATCCTGACATGGAGAAGATGATCCACACCATCGCCACTCCCTGCGTCGCGAACGGCGTACGTAATTGTGCGTATGCGTCATTGGCTAGCATTACCCACAGCAAAATTGGGTGTTTAGGCGGATTGAATCGACACCTCCCGGATGTTCACTATTTCTAAATCAGGAAGGTCGGCAATCGAGGCCGGACGTGCAGGTCGCACACTCGAATGTTTTGTGATTGAGCAGGGGGAGGAATCTTGAGGCGGAAGAAAGAGTAGCCTCCGGGTTTGGGGACGCACCACGCCCGGACGACAGGCAAACCGCACTACTCATCGGTAATGGCTCGATTCCCTGGCAGGGGATCCTGGGAAGGTGAGGGCGCGCGGGTGCAGACCCATCAGGCCGGGGACATCTTTCGACGCCAAATCGGCACTGGATACCCGAGGCCTCTGAATCCATCGAATTCTGACCAACAAGATTCGAGAATCGATATAGCCGGCAATCAAAATCAATGGCTTTGCAGATCAGTGGATTTGGAAGAGGGGCGCAAGTCCCATGAATTCTTTGCCAGGGAGGAACAAATGAGGACTTCACTGACGATTAAGCTGTTTTTGCTGGCCGCGCTATTACCCGGCGCAGCATTTTCCCAGACCACCAGCAGCAACCTGGTGGGCAGGGTCATGGATACCTCCGGTGCGGTGATTCCCGGTGCAACCGTTGAAGCCGAGAACGCTGCGACCGGCGTTAAAAGCATCACGACATCCGGTGATGATGGCCAGTACCACTTCAACAACATTCCGGTTGGAAAATACACAATTACCGCCACGATCTCCGGATTCCAGACCCTGACTTTGAGGAATGTGGTCCTGGATTTGAACAGGACTGCGACGGCAAACCTGACCCTGCAGGTGGGCCAGGTTTCAACAACGCTGGAAGTGGACGCAACCACTGCGATGCTGGACACCACAACGGCTCAGGTCCAGAGCACCTATGATTCTCAACGGATCGTCGATTTGCCCATCATCGAAAACTCGAACGGTCTTTTTGGGGCCTTGAACCTGTCGCTCCTGAGCGCCGGTGTGACCAGCAACGGCGGTGTCGGACAGGGTACCGGCCCTTCCGTCGGCGGACAGCGGCCGATGAATAACAATTTCATGATCGAGGGAATCGACAACAACAACAAGGCGGTTACCGGTCCGCTCGTTTATCTCCCGACGGACGCCACCGACCAGTTTTCGTTGCTTGAAAACCAGTATGGCGCCGAGTTTGGACATTCCACCGGCGGCCAGTTCAACACGGTCGTCAAAGGCGGGACGAACTCAGTTCACGGTTCGCTCTATGAATATTTCCAGAACCGGGATCTGAACGCCGTCGATCAGCAGTTCGCGCGGCAGGGATTTCTCACCAACCAGCGCTTCGACCAAAACAGGTTTGGGGCCACCATCGGCGGACCGATCCTCAAGAACAAGTTGTTTTACTTCGGCAACTTTGAGTATGCGCCGCTGGGTCAGGCATTTACGCCATCCACGGTTTACGCCCCGACGGCTGCCGGATATGCCTTGCTCGACGGCATGACAAATCTGTCCAAAACCAACTACGACATCCTGAAAAAGTACGTTGCAGCTGCGCCGGTGGCGAGCGGTTCCACTACGCCTGTGAATGGTGTCAACATTCCCATTGGCATTCTGCCCATCAGCGGAGCCAATTACAGCAACTTTTACACGGCCATTGGCAGCATCGACTACAACATGTCCGAAAAGGACCAAATCCGCGGCCGCTGGATTTACAACAAGTACGATTCGCTGGACAATCTCGCCAACCTGCCGGTTTTTTGGACCACTCTCCCCCAGCGATTCCACACCATTGCCATCAACGAAAACCACACCTTCGGACCCAAATTAACCAATGAATTCCGGATCGGGTACAACCGTTTCAGCCAGTATTATGTCCTCCCGCCCGACCAGATCGCGGGTCTCGACTCGTTTCCCAACATCCAGATTGACAACGACCTGGGGATTCAGATCGGACCGGATCCCAACGCGCCGCAGTATGCGATCCAGAATACCTACCAGATCGTAGAAAACGTGAACTGGTCGGTGGGCAAGCACACACTCAAGTTCGGCGTTGATGTCAGAGATTCGATTTCGCCGCAGCATTTCATCCAGCGCCAGCGCGGCGACTACAACTGGTCGACACTGGACCTCTATCTGCACGACACGGTTCCGGACGATCTAGCCGAACGCAACCTGGGAGATACAACTTATTATGGCAACCAGTGGGCCACTTATCTGTACGGTACAGATACCTGGCGCGTCACGAGGAATCTGACCGGGTATTTCGGTCTTCGCTGGGAGCGGACGACCGTGCCTCTCACCATGGGTCTTCAGGAATTAAACGCCATCGCCAGTGTGCCGGGCCTGATTGATTTCCATGCTCCCAAAGTGGCGAACAAGAACTTCGCTCCACGCGTCGGATTCGCCTATTCGCCGGGAACCAGCGGCAATACCGTAATCCGGGCGGGATTTGGGATGGGCTACGACGTCATCTTTGACAACGTCGGATCAACTGCATATCCACCCCAATTGAGTTCCACTTTTGACGCCAACAACTATCCGAACAAATACGCCGGTGCGTTCCTGGCAAGCGGGGGGATAAAGCCGGGGGACTTTCCCTCTGGAACCAACCTAACCGCGGCGGAAGCCCGCGCGGCAACGTCCAGCTACATTTACGATCAAAAACTGCCTTACTCGCTGCAGTGGAACTTCGGGGTCTCGCATGTTTTCAAAAAGGATTACACCATTGAAGCGCGCTATATGGGAACCCGCGGAGTGCACCTCCTGGTGCAGGAGCAGATCAACAAAACCAACACCCCTGTGACGGCGACTCGCAACCTGCCGACCTACCTTACCGCCCCGACACAGTCTCAACTCGATGCGCTTCCTTTGACGCTGTCGGATCTGAAGGCGATCAATCCATTTGATCCTGCCTTCCTGGCAGCCGGCTTCACAAGCAACATAACGGCCTGGCCGCCGATAGGAAATTCGACCTACCACGGGATGGCTCTGCAGTTGAACCGCCGCTTCAGCCAGGGCTTCTCGACGATCGCTGCGTATACCTGGAGCCATAACATCGATGACTCCACGGCCACGCACTTCTCGACGTATCTCACGCCTCGCCGGCCTGAAGGGTTCATGAATCAGACGCCTGAAAAGGCTTCATCGGCCCTCGACAGGCGGCAGCGGCTCACCCTTAGCTGGATTTGGGAAACGCCGTGGTACAACAGTTCTTCGAGCTGGTTCATCAAGAACCTGGTTGGGAACTGGCGCTTTGTGGGCACATACACGGCGGAAAGTGGTGAGCTGGCCACCGCCCAGAGCGGCACCGATTCCAATATGAACGGCGACACCGCGGGAGACCGGACGGTGATCAATCCCCAGGGAAATTCCAGTTTGGGCAGCGATGCAACCCCTCTCCTGAATTCGGCGGGACAGACCGTGGCTTATCTTGCCACCAATCCAAATGCGATGTACATCAAAGCCCAGCCGGGCGCCTTTGCCAACGGCGGCCGGAATACGCTCCAAATGCCGGGAATTAACAATTTCGATCTCTCGCTGGCCAAGAGATTCAAAGTGACTGAAGGCAAGGCCTTCGAGTTCCGGGCTGATTTTGCCAATGCCTTCAATCACCCGCAATACACGTCGGGTTATGTCAACTCCGTTCGCTTGACCACGCAAACCACGACCCGAACGTTCCTGCTGCCGAATAGTGCGCAGTTCGAGCAGTGGTCTCAGAACTTCCCCAGCAACGCGCGGTCTATCCAGCTGGCTCTCAAGTTCACGTTCTAGTGCTGCCGTGTCCGTGAGTGTGACGGGGTGCCCCTTCACCCGGGGCACCTCTTTTGTTTTTGGTGCGGGCAGAGAAGGCTGGTCGAAGCGAGTGCAGTTTATACATGAACACCCGGTTGATGATGTCCGGCGACATGGGAAAATGGGGGCGCAATCCTATTATGAGGTTCCTGCCTTTCCCTTCTTGGGACGGCCGACGGATCTCGGCTGCAGCCGCCGGCCAACGAGAGATTCCATGGCCCTAATAAACTCCCTGTTGCCAGCCGGGCGTCCAGTACGAGTGCGAAGCCGGATCGTCTCCACCAATTTCGCGTCCTCCTTCTCCGCCAACCATGCTGACCAGTTCTCTGTCCTGACGGGAACCATCCCCTGCAGGGGTGACAGCATGGCATCGGTACGCAGTCCGCAGTGAGCGGCGGCGCTGCTCCAGGGATATTGCTCTGCGCTGCAAACCATCCGGGCCCTGATGGGATTCCGTTCGGCATACTGTATGGCGGCGCACAGGTGTTCGTCATCGAGCGCGCAGGAAAACGGTCTTCCTTGCCACAACCGCCCGCTCATGAGCCGGGACGAGTTAAAGTGCTGAGCGTAGCGCATGTCCAGGGGTCGGAAGACCGATGCGAGTGTGTCGGCTCGTTCCGGTATGCATACAAGGTGAACATGGTTCGTCATGAGGCAATAGGCGAGGATCTTCAGCCCGTGCTTGACAAAATATTCCAACAAGAGCTGAAGATAGCGCTGCCGATCGGCATCTTCGAAAAAAACATCATCCCGTCGATTTCCTCTTTGAGTAACGTGGTGCGGCACTCCAGGAATGACTACTCATGCGCCGCAAAAATAGGGTTGCGTCCCCATTTTTCAAGGGGAAATGGCGCAGGATCAGCTTGAGGAAATTCAAGCGGCCCACGGTTTGATCTTCTGGATTTTTGCACCCAGAGTGCGCTCTGCGACTTCAGTATCATGCGCCGCCTGAGCGCGCAGCCAATACCCGTTCGAAAGTCCGAAAAAGCGGCACAGGCGCAGATCCGTTTCGGCCGTAACGGAACGCCTGCCCTTGACAATCTGGCCGATGCGCTGCGCGGGCACACCGATCTCCTTTGCCAGCCGATACTGGCTGATCCCCAGCGGCTTCAGAAATTCCTCCATCAAAAGCTCGCCGGGAGCGATGGGTTTTAATTTGCGCATGGAAAATTCTCCCTCAATGGTAATCGACGATCTCGACATCCTCGACGCCCGAATCGGTCCAGCGAAAGCAAATGCGGAACTGATTGTTGATCCGGATGCTGTACTGTACTGCCCGGTTCCCCTTGAGCGCTTCCAGATGGTTTCCGGGGGGAACTCGCAGGTCGTCCAGGCGTCCGGCGATCTCCAATTGCCGAAGCTTTCGGCGGGCCACAGCGGCGATATTGACAAACCGTCTGATTGGATTCCCCTTCGCCAGGGCTTCCGTTTCGAGGCACCGGAAAGTTCTGATCACGTCGTCATAGTAACGCAAAACGTTACTATCGTCAAGAATTGACAGGAATGCAGGTGCGTTGTTGCATCGCAATTCAGATAGTTGCTCCCCACCATCTGGTTTCCTGCGCGCAAATGTAAATGACTGCAGGGATTATTGTCCTTCTTCCTCAAGTCTCTTCCGGATTGCGCCCGCATCCGAGGGCGGAAGCCGCTGCAGGTTGTAGTGCATACTGTGGACGACCGTAGCGAGATTTTCGGAGATTCACAAAGCCAATGTCGGCGATGTGGATCTGACTAAAAAACCACCCGGCTCGTGCTCAAGGTTGGAAGGACTCAAATTATCGGCCTCAACAAGATCGCAGTCGAGGTTCTGGAGGAGGAGTTCCGCAAGGGTGGAGCTCCGGACCCGTCGGAACCCCTTTTCGCCAGTAGGAACGGGAAAAGGACGGGGTAGATCCATCATGTGCTTGCCGACGCCTGAAAACAGGCGGGCGTCCCTTACATCACCCACCACAGTCTGCGGCACAGCTTTGCCCTCACACTCCAGAGGTCGGGCTCACCATTCAGCAGATCGGCAAACTGCCGGGGCATGAAAGCGGGAGTTCCATGACGGTGATGTACGCGGACATGTCCGACCTGGAGGTCATCGAGACGGCCCCATCGGTGGCATTCGAGCAAATTGAAAAAGTGATCGAAAAGTGAGCAGTAACGGAAATCCAGCTGAAAACCGGTCAAAACGAGAAGGCGGGAAAAAACCCGTAAGCTTTTGTGGCGGAGGTGCATGGGAATCGAACCCACCGAACCCGCCTTCCGGCGAATCCCACTGGATTTGAAGGACATCACCTCGGGGGGATCCATATGCCCGAATCCCCACATTTTATATGTTTTGCAATAAATTAGCCGCATCGCTGATTTTCGCCGTAATCGCTATTTTCGCAGTTCCCCCACATAGTTCAAGCACAGTTAAAGTACAATCGTTCATTGTTGGCCCGCGCTGGTGATCGGGACCACTTTTTGTTCCGCGGGACCCTTGGATAACCCGGCTCTATAATCGGCCAGCCGCTTCAATCCATCGACAAGATCCTGCTTCGCGACAATCGCATATCGACGATAGATGCTCTCGGTTTTATGCCCAACGAGCTTCATCGCGACCGACCTCGGCACCCCTGCCCGCTCCAGATTGCGGACCGCGGTGCGGCGGAAATCGTGAGGGATCTTCCCTGCCATCCCGAGCGCCTTGGTGGCCTTCCTCCAAGATCCGTGGTAATCGCTAATCGTCTTTCCGTACCTGTGGTGGAAGACCCATGGGATGATCTTCCCGGTTTCAACCTGCACGTGGTCGGTGTGCTCCCGCTGGTGTCTAAGAAGATCCTCGAGTTCCGGAAGCACCAGGAACGGGAATACCCGGCCCCCTTCGTTCTTCGTGGTTCCGGGTTCCAGCCTCACCTCGCCTGCGGCGAAATCAACCTGCTTCCATTGGAGGGTCAGCACTTCGCTTCTGAGCCGCCAGCCGGTCAGATAGGCAAACTCCATCGGCGCCCGCCAATTGACGGGAAGGTGATCGAGCAGCAGCCGGAATTCCGCCTCTTCGAAAAATCCTTTCCGCGCGTTGTTGACCCTTATCTTCGGGAATTCGGGCCAGTAACCGCCGAGGGGTTTCCCCGCGAGCCGAAACATCCTTTTGAGCACCGCGATCTCGTAGTGCACACAGGCATTCGAAATTTTGTCGACCTCAAGGCGCTCGTCGACATATGCGTTCAACTCGTGGTCGGTTAGGTCCAGGGCGCGGGGATTCCCGAAATATCCCTTCAAACGTTTTATGGCGCACTCCGCGCGGTCGAGCGATCTTCTCTGGTTGATCCTGTAATCCCGCCTCACCATATCCGCCAGGTCCTCAAGCCGGAGCCGCTCGCTGCGTCCGACAACCAGGTTGCCGCTGGTGGACGCATCCAACTGCCTGCGCAGCAGCTTCAGCGCCTCGGTGCGCTTCGTGGTGCCCGAAGCTTTCCGGATTTGTTTGCCGTTGTGGTGGAATTCGATCCACCATGTTTTAAGTGTCTTTTCCTCGCCGGTTTTCGGATCCTTGTAGGTCCGCTGGAAGACCCGGCCCAAACCTCGAACATTTTCTGTCACGGTCTTACCGCCTTATCCGCGCCGGATAATGTCGTGGGTCTAGGGCCTCCGCCCAGCCCGCCATTTCAAAAGTCCTGCTTTGCTGAACCGCAAAGCCTTGCGGGAAAGACGTCGGGTAAACGGCAGGTCTCCCGCATGCCGATACATCCAATCCGCACTTACGCTCAGCAGGAGGGCGGCCTGGTCGGGCGTCAGGAGTTCCTCCTGCTCCTGTGACATCGCGGCTGGATCCTGACTTGCCGAGTGACCGGTAATCAACCTGGCCGCAAGTGCAGTCTGCAATGCGGCAAGCTGCGTCATTACAGCCGCGATGCGGTCCAGGGGTACGAGTGCAGGATCGGGAAGGGCCATTTCGTCTGCCATTTTCAATCATCCAATAATATAGAGTTGGGGGAGGCACCGTCGCTTTCGCGGGCGGCATCGATATCATCCGGCAAGTCGCGATGAAGAATTCCGGGCGACGATTTTGCTGCCGATTCCCGGATGCCTGTTCGGTTAAATTTGGGCTTCAGCGATGAGATGAATTTCGACTCCTCTGATTCCAAGTCGTTCTCCGCCGTCGGCAGGTAGAACACCCGGTCGAACAGTTTTGATTTGTCTTCATTATGAGTGGCAATCCTCTTCCCCAGGCTGACGGTCCGGCCCACATAGACAACCTCATCGTCGAGGCAGAGAAAATAAACACAGGGGGAAAGATAGCCAAGGGGGTATTCCTTGATTCCCTTATCAATGCCGGCCAGTGTCCGATTCAGGCTCGGTAAGGCATGCGGTTCGATGGGAGACGTATCGGTGTCCCGAAGCATGGCACCCAATCCTCCAGGGTAGCCATCGGCCATAAGCAGAGCCTGGTTGATTTTCTTCGCCAGATCGATGGCGCGGGCGTTGGACGCAAACTGCCTTGCCTTCCGCCTTCCCCGATGGGTAACGAAGACATACCATTTACCCGCAACCGATCTGACCTTGGCCCCCATAACCATCCCCGCACTACAATCTGCTGCCCCTGATAATTCACTTCCGAGTCTGAAACGAAACGTCTCAATGCATCATGCGACCGCTTCCCTGTTGAGGATCCGAGCGAGGCTGAGTAGCGACGGCGATCCGCACCTCGGGCACCGTTCCCCCGGGGCTTCGCTGATGTGCTCGCAGTTCACGCAGAGCGCCGCTTTCTTCAGCTGGACGATGCCGCCGGCATGCTGTGGCGTGCGGATGTCCTCGAACTCAATCAGCCTCTTCATTTCGTGCCTCAGTGGGGCTTCCGCATCAGACTCTCGATTTCGCGGACGGCCTGGCTCGAGCGGATGTGCTTCGGGGTGAAGTGAAGCACCCGCCACCCGGCCATCACTGCCGCGTTTCCCTTCTCCGCGTCCCGCTCGAATCCCGCACCCCTCACGTGCCTTCCCCGGCAGTGGATCCCACCGTCGACTTCCACCGCCACCTTGTAGAGCGGCCAGGCGAAGTCAAACCGCCACTTCCTCTGGGGATGGAAGCGGTATTCCCTCGCCGGGACCGGGAGGCCGGTAAGCATGATGTGCCTTTCGAGCAGGTCCTCGAGCTTGCTCACTTCTTCACCCGGGAATTAGAAAGGCGTCTGCTCGCCCGTGACGCTGTCGGCTGCCGCGGAGCCGCTGAAGAACCTCGCGGCGCTGCGCGACAGATCCGGCTCGGACTTCCTCCCGATCCAGACCACCTTCACGCTGTGCCTGCCGTTGTACTCCTCTTCCTTGGTCCCGAAAGAGACCTCCCGGCCTTCGATGTCTGGGCCAAGCTGGTACTCGATGTAGCCGGGATCCTTAAGCTTTTCCGCATCGACGCCCAGTACCTCGAAATACCTCCGCGCGCGGTCGCGGTTTTTCTCCGTCAGCCAGATGACGAACGAAGTCGAGCCGTCAGCGCACTCGAGCATGACCTGGTAGCCGAGCGTCCCGGTCTGGGTTTCGTATAGCTGGCTGCCCGGCGCCACCGCCCCGGCATACGCCCGGGCGATCGCGACGAAGTTTCGCGCCTTTTCAGCGATCAGAGGTCCTTCCACTCGTCGCCGGGATCGTCGGGCGGACTCCCGGCCATCACCCGGGTGCGCGACGAAGGGGTCATGCCGAACTCGGTAAGGAACGCCTTCACCCGCTTGAGCGCCTGGTTGGCGAGTGTCGTGTAAGGATTGAAGACGGGAAACCCCCCGGGCGACTTAAGCAGCATCCCGGTCTCTCGGATCTTCTCGATGCACTCGAGGTATTCCATCCACGACTGGACCAGGCAGATAAGCGCCAGGTCGTCCACCTCCGTCAGCACCCCGATGCGCTCCAGTTTGCGGCCAATTCGGAAGTACTCCCTCCGCGCGGAATCTTTCAGGAAGTCCGGGCACGGCGGCATGCCCTTTTTCGGCTGGGGTTCCGCGCCGCGTTTCCTATCCTTCCGGAAAGTCCCCTGGACGACTTTCAACTGGGTCGGCTTGGGCTTTCTTCCAGGCATTGTTTTTCTCTCGTTTTGTTCTGGGCATCGACCAGTACTCCCGACAATCTAGGACCATTGATATTGATTGGGAGACAGGAAGTGAGAAACATCGTTCCTCGTTACAAAGTCACCCTGGTGCGGAAATCCCAGATCGAACTCTCAAGCTACGCGCGATTTTCGAACTCCTCCGGCGTGTTCGAAAAGTTCTGTGGTGAATTCGCGGCCGCCGACCGCGAGCATTTCTGCATCCTCACGCTCGACAGCAAGAACAGGCTGATCGGATTTCACACCATCACAGTCGGCACCTTGTCCTCCTCTTTGGTCCATCCTCGCTTATGTGCTCCAGAACATAACCTCGGGTGGATCAGTCCTGTTGTGCTGCTCTCCGGCTGCGACTTCTGTATCGTCGGAAGGGTTTCTCGGGATCGAGGCGAACCAGGCCGAAGTGCTTCCGAGGCTCCTGGCCCGTCAGGACCCGGAAGGACTGGCAGTTCGGTCCGATCTGAGCCTCCTTGAGTTCATAGCCGGCATCGGTTTTGCAGATCGTCGCTGCAGGCTGGTCGGCCGGGATCCATGGGTTTATCCTCTGCGACCTGGTGCCGAGCGACCGCGGAATGACTCCACGCACCGGGATGGGCTGGTGTCTCGGCTCCGGGTGCAAGTTCATGCCGCGCTCTCCGACGAAACCGGCGCCAGGATCTCCCGCCGGATGTGGCCTGCGATCGCGCGCATAAAGAGCGGCGGCACACAGTTGCCGATCTGCCGGATCCCCTCTGGAAAATCTCCGGCGAACGTGAAGGCATCGGGAAACGAACTGAACCGCTTGAACTCCGGGAGCGAAAACCTCCTGCGCGCCCCCCAGTGCATCGCGCCTCCCATTCCCAGGTTACTGTCCATGCGCCTTATGGTGTGAGCGGGTTTCCTGGGATCAAATCTGATCGCGTTGAACCCGTTCCCCGTGATGTCCTGTTGCGATCTGCCGATCCTGATCCGATCCCAGTGGCGATAGGCCTTGTACTTTCTCCCGGCATCGAGAAGCTCCGCCAGCTGCTCCGGAGGCGTGGAGCAGCCGGCGAGCGATTCCCCCGCATGAATGGGCAACGTCTGCGCAGCGGGGCGGCAGGGCATTAGATCAGATGCTTTCGAACCCCAATGAAGATCATCCTCTTCCGGGATTACAGCACCTGGAAACTCGAGGTCGGGTATAGGGCGGCGTCCTTTAGGTTTTTGGATGCCATCCGTCGTGCAAAACCGCCCTAAGCAGTCCACTGTGAACCGTTAACCCGTCGTGATCGCCGTACTCGACGAAGCCCAGCTTCCTGAACTTATTCATGAAATGATTTACCTGTGACCGCGTTGTTCCGAGTACTTGTGCCAGGTTACCCTGACTGACTCTGGGAAGCACGGGTTCGAATCTGCCTTCCTTCCCAAAATGAGCAAGCAACAAGAGGATCCGAGCCAAACGCTTTTCGCTGGAATTGAAGAGATGGTCCACGATATCCGCTTCGTACCGGACATTGCGCGCAAGCAGATGCGTGGAAAACAATTCCGAGATCTCGTGATTCTCGTGAAGCATGCGCATCATCAGCGACTTCTCGATCCGGATGAGACTGCAATCTGTGACCGTTCTGGCTGTTGACATCCGCAAAGGCTGATTTGACAAACAGCCCTCGCCAAGGAACTCGCCGTCTCCGAGTGTTGCAACTATAGCCTCTGTGTCTTGTGGGGAGATAACGGAGAGTTCCACCGTGCCGGTTTGAACAAAGAATATTGCATCCGCGGGTTGTCCTTGTTCAAAAACCCGCCGGCCGGCGCTGTATTCTGTAACGGTTTCTCCGCCGGAGAATCTCGAGAGCAGAGCTACCCAATCAACAGGGGGTATTGTTTCAATTGGCATAACTGATTTCCTTTAATTGGTAATTAAGAACTGGACTATGCGAGCTTAAAATAGCTGCCATGGAATCCGCTCGTCAGTTCTGTCTTGCTCATTGCCCTGTTCAATAGTGCTCATCCACATTTGCCCGGGGCAAATTGTGCCTTGGTATTGACTTGGCGCGCTGAGAATCTCTATATTGAGGCCATTTTCGGATTGAACCCGTCAAAATATCCAAGCATTTGAACGGCCAGTATTTACCCCCGCCTCCAGCAATTTCCGCAATTGTTCCGGCGGCGCAGAACAGCCGGCGAGAAAGCCCCGCCTGCTTCCTGCCGGGTCACTGGGCTTGGATACAATCCCAAAGGTCCTCCCTGACACCGATGAAGATCATCCTCTCGCGCGACTGCGGCACCCCGAAATACATCGCGTTCATCAGCCTAGCCGAAACCCTGTACCCGGATGCCTTCAACTCTTTCAGAATCTCGACAAAGATCAGTTTCATCTTGCCTTTGACCATGCCGCTCACGTTCTCCATGACGAATACTTTTGGTTTCAGGCCCTGCAGCAGGCGGACGTACTCGCGAAAGAGCTGGTTCCTGCCGTCGTCCATTTTGCGTTTTCCGGCTGTCGAGAAACCCTGGCAGGGAGGGGAGCCGTCGAGCACGTCGAGCTCGCCAGGCTGGAGTCCGGTCAGCTGGAGGCATTCCTCAACGGAAAGCTTCGCGATGTCGCCATGCCAGACTGGGACATCGGGGAAGTTGAGCTTGAAGGTTTCTACGGCATGCTCGTCCCACTCGACCGCCAGCAGTTCCCTGAAGCCCGCCATGGAATAGCCGAGCGACGACCCGCCGCATCCGGCGAAAAGCGAGATCACGGTCGGCGCATCGGGCTCCCGGGGCTTCAGATGCTCCTGCCAGCAGGCCTCGAGATGGGCGGGATAGTCCTCTATTTTGGAAAGGAATGTCCGCATTTCGGGCAAGTCGTGAGCTCGACATCGACCGCGGCGGTCTCATCGAATTCCTTGAATTCGATGTCCTTCCCCAGCGTGATGTCAGCGAGTTCCATCAGGTCGAATCCGGTGAGCTCGAGGTTGGCTCCCAGGGCCTTCAGATCGGTCAGCTCCAGCCGAAGAAGGTCCTCGTTCCAGCCGCCGTTGAGCGCCAGCTTGTTGTCCGCGATGATATAAGCGCGCTTCTGGGCCTCCGACAGGTGGCCGAGTTCGATACAGGGAACGGTTTTCAGCCCGAGCAGCCGCGCCGCAGCCAGACGGCCATGACCGGCAATGATTCCCTTGGCCCCGTCGAGGAGGATCGGGTTGGTGAAGCCGAACTCCCTGATGCTGGCCGTGATCTGGCCGACCTGCTCCTCGCTGTGGGTCCTTGTGTTTCGGGCGCAGGGAATGAGATCGCAAACAGGCCGGTATTGGATCGCCAGACTGCCATTTGTTTGCTTCAGGGAGGCCACGGGGGCATTCCTTTTGCCAAGCTTAGGCATTTTTGCGTATCCTGGTTACCTACGGGTCCGTTCGCAGCCGCGTGCGCAACAGCCGGGACACGGTTTGCCTTACGAACCGCCAAGGATCCGTGCCGGTTCTGCCCTACAGGTACCGCTTTGTGGTTGACGCCGTCCCCAAGCGGACATAGACTCGAAACAAAACAGAAACCTCTTGTGAGATTGCGCGGGGCGGCTTTGCCGAGCTAATCCCCTCCCGACAAGCTTACCGCCTCTGAATTGACGTCTAACATTTAGGGGATCGCGAGGAAATCATGAAACGGAGAACCCTGTGGTTTGTGCCATTGCTGTTGGTGATGTGCCTGCCATCGATTGCCCCGGGCCAGGACAAGAAAACGTCTGATGTCAATGTTGTTAATCCAGTGACTAGTCCCGTGCCTATGACGGTGCAGAATACCAGCGCCCTGCCAGTCCCGGTCAGTAACGTCGGGGATCACGCCTATTTTCCAATGCGGAGAAAGTCGACAGCGACGGTGCCGGAGGGCTTTGTTGGCTCATTCGGCAATCCCGTAGGATCGGCTGTTCCCGCGGACATGCGATTTGTCATCGAATATGTCAGTTTCGAATGCAGCACATCCGGGGCGGTTGAGCCGGCACGCGTGTGGCTGTCCCCTGCCGAAAAAGTTGGAACGGGCTCTTTTGCTTTCCACAGCTACCCGATCCTCTTGAGCAAGACGCCCCCCGACTATGCGGGAAAAATCACCCTCGTCGGCACACAATCGCAGCGTTGGTACCATGACGGCGGCCAGGCCGTACTGGTTGGCATCAGTCTCAATGGTGCTGCGCCGGCGGGCGGCGTGGTCTGCAATGTGGAGCTCTCCGGATTCACCGTGCCAATGCCGTAGCGAGTGTAGGAAGCACATTGCACCATGTCCCATCGTTGAGGGCCTTGTTCCCTCAATTTGATACCCTTTTGCCTCTTAGCCCTCTTTTCTGAGCAACCTGCCCGACGTCAGGCCCGTGGCGCCGGGCATAGGGGTGAGATCGGAAACGAGCCGGTACCGGATCGCCAGACTGCCGTTTCTTTGCTCCAGGTTCTCTATTTTGGAAAGGAGTGTCCGCATTTCGGGCAAGTTATGATTTCGACATCGGCCGCGGCGGTCTCGTCGAACTCCTTGAAATTGACGTCCTTCCCCAGCGTTATGTCGGCGAGTTCCATGAGGTCAAATCCCGTGAGTTCGAGGTTGGCTCCCAGGGCCTTCAGATCGGTCAGTTCCAACCGCAGAAGGTCCTCGTTCCAGCCGCCGTTGAGGGCCAGTTTGTTGTCCGCGATGATATAGGCGCGTTTCTGGGCCTCCGACAGGTGGCCAAGTTCGATGCAGGGAACGGTTTTCAGCTCGAGCAGCCGCGCCGCCGCTAGGCGGCCATGACCGGCGATAATCCCGTTGGCCCCGTCGAGGAGGATGGGGTTGGTGAAGCCGAATTCCCTGATGCTGGCCGCGATCTGGCTGATCTGTTCGTCGGAATGTGTCCTAGCGTTCCGCGCGAACGGAACCAGGGCATCGAGAGGCCGGTATTCGACCCGGAGATCGCTTTTTGGACCGTTTTCGCCGTTTTCGGAGCCGTTTGGAGGCATTTTGGAGCCTTCCGGAGGGGTTCTGGAGGCCTCCAGAATGCCCGTTTTGGCCTCCGTAGCAGCCCCAGAAGCCGCATTTTTACTGGGCTTTGCCACTCCTACCCCTCCCCCCTATTCATTTTGACAGTGCAACAAAGGCACCGCGCGCCCGGGCTAAGTGTTGTGTTTGCCAGGTTTCTGACCGCCCCCTGCCCCCATCCATCCTCATAGGAACTTGCACACTACAGGCCAGATCCAGTATGAACAATGAAGTGCCTCAACTCCATCCAGGGTTACTGGCGGTCTCGGGGCTGCGAGCGGTCGCAGGAGCCCTTGTGCACAAAGACGAGCGAAGACTCGTCAGGGAAACAGACATTTCCCAGCTCGCAGTTGGCTATCGGATGGCCGCATGAATCGCAGATCACCATCGGGCAATGCAGCCTGTCATCCAGCTTTATCTCAATCCCCATCTGCTCTCGCCTTCAGGAGTCACGCATCATCCCCACCTTCCGTCTTGCAGGGCTGTTTTTCGATCATGGCAGCTTTTGCACATTCCCTGCCAATTTCTGGGATCCCAGAACAGGGCGGGATCTCCCTTGTGCGGGACGATGTGGTCGGTCACCATTGCGGCGACCACGCGGTTCCTTTTCAAACACTCTACGCACAGCGGATTTCGCGCGAGGTACGCCCTGGAGGCCTTGCGCCATTCGTAGGTGTAACCCCTGGATGCCGGACTCCCGCGCCGTCTGTCGTACTCCTGCCGCTCCTGTTTTATGTGGCGGTCGCATTTGCTCGAATAAGCAAGTGTCGGGCAGCCGGGATGGCCGCAGGGTCGCGGCGGAGCGAACGGGCTCATGCGGCTTTGCGCTTTCGAGGAGCAGGCCGCCTTGCTGCGGGTTTTCCTGCCGGGGTTTCAATGCGCATAATCGCGGACTTCCCGTTCTCGAGCACGTACCCCGGCCGCCGGCGCTCCTCATGGTAAACGGCTTTCCAGTCCAGATTCGCCAAGTTCAGCGCCTGCGCCTCTTTGCCTTCACGGCCTTGATCACTTCATCAGCCTTCACCCGGCGGTACTCGTCCGAGAGGCGCGTGTGATCCAAATCGGCGACCTTGCCGGAACACTGCCTGCAACGGCAGATGGGAACGTTTGGGCCCGAGCAGTCCTGGCCCAATTCCCTGAATATCCCGTTTGGTCGATGGCTTCGTTCCAGTTCTCCGAACAATGGATAGTACTCGGGGCGCAGCTGGAGCAGACCGCTTCTGCGGTCGCGCCGCAGGTAGTTGCGCATGTCGAGGGCGCGGATGGTTCTTCGCGTCACACGTATGACTTTCCCGAGATGGTTCAGCATCTCGTGCCCGCCATGCAAGGCTTCGCCCATCGCGCCTCCCGGCTTCCGGTTTTGGTGGCTCCGGGCCGCCATGGGATTGTTTTGTGTCGGTTGATCCGACCTTCAGTCCGTCCTGTGATGCGGTGCAAACCGGACAATCAGGCCATTGATGGCCTCATCCGCAGCTGCCTGCGCGGCACCGATTGATCTGTGCAACTCCCGCGGCACCACAAAAGCACGGTATTTGCTGGCTGTTTTGTATGTCAAGTCAGAATCGAACTTCTTCGAAGATTATTACAGGGAATCAAGCTCACGAGATGTTTGCTTGCCCAGAGAGCGAGAACTCTACTTGACAACTAGCCACCTTCAACTGCCTGAAGCTGGTTGATTTTGGAACTCCAGCCTGCTCGCGTCGGGGTTTGCAGCAACAGCATCCCATCGTCAAACCGAGCGCATGATGTAGAAAAAGCGTAATTGCGCTTTGAAAACTCAGTCAACCAGATTTAGCGGTCATAGAATATTTATTACAGTATTTAGCCGAGGTGGCCTTGGCCTGTGGGAGCAAAGCAGCGTGTGAGGAACATGAGGTACTCACGACTGCGGAACGTCGGAGTCGCGGTTGTGTCGTACAAGCCCGTTTCGGGGGTGTTGGCAGATTTTTGACCACTCACAATCAGCACAAGTCTTGCAAATTCAGCTATCCACGGCCGCCTCAGCTAATTATAATGGCGACAAATTCGGATTGTTCTGATTGCAGTGTGCTATTTGCCAGTGGGGGTTCCTCCGTGATCGGCAAGTGTCGCTTCTCGCCTGCACGCTGGTGGTACCCAGCAGACAAGGGTGACTTGAGTGAATAGCAACAATCAAGCAGGGTCGCCCGTGCAGGCCGCCCCCGACAGGCGACTCGAGTTTGAAAAACTGCTGGCCGACCTCTCCGCCAGGCTGGTCGCCCTTCCTCCAGAGCGAGTCGATGACGAAATCCGAAACGCCCTGAAAGAGGTCCTGGAATTCTTCCAGATCGACCGATGTAATTTGATGCGACTCCTGCCAGGCAAAACTCATTTCGTTGTTACCCACAATGCCGATGTTAATAGTATTTCGCCATATCCCTTAGACACGCCTGTACCCGTATCACTTTTCCCATGGATATCCGAAAAACTACAGAAGGGCGAGGTCCTCTCATTTGCACGACTGGAGGAACTGCCAGAAGAGGCTGCAACCGATAAGCCGGCTGTTGAGAAGTATGGTATCCGATCCGGCTTGTATATTCCCATTGCGGCGTTGAGGTCCACTGAGTATAGCCTCGGTATCAGTTCAGCCAAGGAGGATCAAACCTGTCCGGAAGAATACATCCCGCGGCTGCGCCTGCTGGGGGAACTCTTCGTCAATACAATTGAGCGAAGCAAGGCTGAACTGGCCCAGCGCGAACACCTGGACGAGATCGAAAGGCTGAAGTCCCAGCTGGAGAAGGAGAACACTTATCTCCGCGAGGAGATCAAGACGGTTCAGGGTTTCGAGAAGATCGTCGGCAATAGCGATGCGCTCCGATATGTTCTTTTCAGGGTCAGACAGGTTGCCGCCACTGACGCCACGGTTCTCATTCTCGGCGAGACCGGCACGGGCAAGGGGCTGGTGGCTCATGCCATCCATGAATTGAGCGCCCGCAAGCAAAGACCGATGATCACGGTGAACTGCGCTGCTCTTCCGGGAAACCTCATCGAGAGTGAGCTCTTCGGGCGGGAAAAGGGGGCTTTCACGGGAGCCGATGCGAAACAGATCGGACGTTTCGAGGTTGCCGACGGCGGAACGATCTTTCTGGACGAAATCGGCGAACTGCCCCTGGAACTGCAGTCAAAGCTCCTAAGGGTACTGGAGGAGGGGGAGTTCGAAAGGCTCGGGAGCCCCCGGACCCTCAAGGTGGACGTGAGGGTGATTGCCTCGACAAACCGGGACCTCGCAACCGAGGTTAAAGACCGGCGATTCAGAGAGGACCTCTTTTACCGGCTGAACGTCTTCCCCGTTTCGATCCCGCCCTTGAGGACTCGAGCCGAAGACATCCCGCAGCTTGTCCATCACTTCATCGACAAGTATGGCCGGAAGTTCGGCAGGAATTATGAATCCATTCCGAAGAGCATGATGAAAGCCCTTCAGGACCACTCCTGGCCCGGCAATGTAAGGGAACTGCAACACGTGATCGAAAGAGCCGTGATCACCAGCCCAGGGCCGGTGCTTCGGCTTGCGGACAAGCTCGAGCGCGGAACTGCGGGCTCCGGCGACGGGGCGCTCAACGCGCTTTCGGAAGTGGAGCGGGACCATATTCTCAAGGTCCTCGAAAAAACCGACTGGAAAGTCGAGGGTGAAGGCGGCGCCGCCTCCATCCTTGGACTCAATCCGAGCACTCTCCGATCTCGGATCAAGAAGCTGGAAATCAAGCGCGCGTGAGAACCCAGTTCCTTCCGGCGATCACCCGCGATATTTCGCGGAACCGCGAAATATCGTAGATTTTTCTTCGCCCGTTTCCTTTCGAAAAAGACTCCCGATTCGGAAATAAATCAACATCCTGAGGTACTTACAGCCTAGCTGCCGGATTTTCCCATTCTGGAATGCTTCTTGCCATGAGATCCCCGAACCTGCCGAAAGATGCCGAGAGCGGAATGGTAAATCGCTCGAAGAGTTCCGGCACATGAACATACCGGCCGGATAGGAAAGGGGAAGCTCCATGGAACTCACGATCGAAATCAGACCCAGACCGGGGAAGTTTCAGGAGCTTTACCAGACGCTTCAGGCGCTCCTTCCGACCATCCGCAACGAGAAACGCTGCCGTGACTGCCGGATCTCCCTCGACAAGGAGGTTTTCTTTCTTTCGTCCGACTGGGAGGCACCGGCCGGTGTGGAAAGTTACATGCGGTCCACCGGCGGCAGGGCGCTCCTCGGAGCCATCGACGTGCTGAGTGAACGAGCGGCGGTCAAGACAGGTCGCGATGCGCCGTGGGAAGGGATCGATGTCCTCAAAAGGATGAAAAGGCGGGCATAACGTATTTCACTGGGAGGTGAAACCATGAAGAGCCATGTGCGAATACCGTCCATGTTTTTGGCCTTGTTTATGACAGTGATTGTGGTGCTGGTTATGCCCGGTGCTGCTGGGGCCCAGGAGATCCCGTGGGAGGGCCCGACCTCGCTGCCCTATTACATTGGGGCGCCGGCGAAGGCGCATCCGCTTCCGCCGGCCGGTGTCCCACAAAACCCGTTCTTGGCGGCCGACGCATTCAGCAACGTCCACAACGATGCATGGATGAGCGACGTTTACGACATCGCGGGGCCGCTCGGCCGCTGGCCGGCAATGCTCTCCTCGACGCTCCAAGTGGCGCGCCAAAGCACCTTCCCGTTTTTTGTGTGCGGAACTCTTACGTTTGACAGCCGCGGCCGGATCGTTTCGACGTGCCTGGGTCCGACAGAGTCGAGCCTCGTGCTAGTTGATCCTTACACGCTGGAGGTGTTGGCGTACAGGCACTTGATTGTGGCGCCCAACCCTCAGGCCGGTTATGGCAACGCCTACATGTACCTCGACGACCACGACCGGGCGGTAGTTACCCAAACCGACCATGTGTTGGTCTTTGAGCAGACCGGGCCGATGGACAAGCCTCAGTTCAAGGAGCCTCCCGACGACTACGACCTGTCGCAGTGGGTGGGTCCAGATGACAACATCCAATCGGTGATGCCGGATTGGCAGGGGCGGCTTTGGTTCGCTACCCGCCACTCAGGGTTGATCGGCGTGTTCGAGCCGGCGACAAAGACTGTCCTCGGGACTCTGCCGCTCGGCGAGGAGATCAGCAATTCATTCGCCATCACCGCCGACGCCGCATACGTGGTCACGACCAAGGCGATGTACCGGCTCACAGCCGGACCCGACGGTACACCGAGAGTGGTGTGGCGGTCTGAATACCAGAACATAGGCATCACAAAGCCTGGCCAGCTCAGCGCCGGCTCGGGCACCAGCCCGACAATCCTCGGCGGCGGCAAATACGTCGCGATCAACGATAACGCCGACCAGATGCACATTGTCGTATACCCTACAGCAGTCGACCACAAGGCGGTTGAGCCGGTTGACCAGGCGCCCGTGTGCGAGGTGGCTGTCTTTCAGCCGGGAGCCGGGGCCACCGAGGACTCCCTCATCGGATTGGACCGGTCGCTGATCGTTGCGAACGAGTATGGCAATATCTTCAATCCCCTAATGCCAACGAGCTCGACGAGCGTGCCGGGAATCGCCCGCATCGATATCGACCCGAATGGCAAGGGCTGCTCGCTTGTCTGGACAAATGACCAAGTCGCGGCGCCCCAGGTCGGGCCGAAGATGTCAACAAAGACTGGGCTGATCTATTTCTACACGCAGAAGTACGACAAGACCGTCTCCGGTTACGAGCCGGACGGCCTGGCAGTTTATTATTGGACTGCCGTCGACTTCCGGACGGGGGCGATCGTGTGGGAGCAGCAGGCAGGCGCCGGGCCGCAATTCAACAGCTTTGTTCCTGGGCCGGCGATCGGGCCTACCGGCACGCTGTACGTCGGCCTGCACGGTGGAATTCTCTCGATGAGGGACATGCTGTTCTGGTAAGCCCCCGAAGCGGGTGATGAATGCGCCGGGCAATCGACCCGGAGCAGCAGGGAGCGACGTGCACCTCCGGAAACTTGAATTCAGGCTGTCGCTTTCCACGAATTTCGGATCAGACAGCGTGGCGCCACGAATATTTGGTAATCCTCGATGAGAGCAGGTGAATCACGCTGCATCCTCCTGGTGGACGACCACGCCGCGGTACGGCATCGACTGGCGCTGGTGCTCACCGAAGAAGGCGTCGGCGAGTGCCGTGAAGCCGCCGGGCAGGAGGAGGCGTTCTCCTCCGCCTCCTCCGAGCGGCCCGACCTGGCGCTGGTGGACCTCGCGCCCGGAACGGACGACGTCCTCGAACTAGTCTCGGACCTGTGCGCGCGCAACATCCCGGTGCTGGTCTCCTCGATGCACGAGGACGCCCTACGCGTCCGGCGGTCGCCCGAGGCTACATCACGAAGCGCGAGGCCCCGAGTGACCTTACCACGGTTCAGCGATCAGTCCCCCGAAGTCCCGTTCACGGACATAATCCTGCATTCGGCAACCATGCAGGCTGGCCTTCGCGTCAATTATCCTTGATTCGCTCGGCAAACGCGCTCAGTCTCTTGATTATGATACGCCACGGCATTGCACAATTCGTTGGCTCCTGGGTTTCTGCGTCAGGGTATCGCCTGCGTATCAAGAAAGTGCGTAAGGATCAGGCGTTAGTGGACTTTCTTGATCCGAGTGGTGCTCCCGTTGATCGTCCCTATATGAGGGGTTCTCCTTCAGCGAATATGATCGCGCACTACGACGACTACAACGAGACTTTCGAAGTAGAGCAGTAGCTTAGACCGACAAACGCTGACCAGCGTAAAGGGCCGCCCCGAAGAGCGGCCCTTCGGCCCATAAGAATCTCGTACCCCGTCCTATGGGATCGGTGTCAGGAATCTGCAGAGCGCATCAACATCAGCATCAATGTATTCATTATGCCCGGCGTTGACCAACACTTCCCAAGTAGAGATGTTGAACACCATGCGCCCGGTTTCGTAGAAAATCGAGCCATAACCGGGAACCCTGACCTTAAAAGGAATTCCCGAGTTGGTGTACAGTCCATCCCTGTAGTCCCAGCGATTATGGTTCACTTCGCCCGGACCGCCGAGCAAGAACAGATCGTGGTTTTCAGAGTTGTAGTAAGTGTCTTGTCCAAGGACTTTCCACGTTTCCACCGATTGGACTGCCACTCCATCCTTGTCGTAGATCAGCATTCCGCGGACCAGAACAACATAGTCTAGCAATGCGTCAAAACCTCCACAGCTACAGACCTTCTCGCCGATGCTCTCGTAGGTAAACTGGATAGGTTCGGTTCGACGCTTGCTCTGGCCGAATCCAAGGCCGACCAAGAACAAGAGCACGACTGCGACTGCGAGCACTCGTTGTACTCTCATGTCAATCTCCTCTCATGAAGGGCGACGGCGAGCGTCGAGATGGAAATAGCCCGACAGAACCGTCGTTACTGCCGCAATCCATCTGGAGCGATTGCCGCGGAAATCATTCCCGCCTCGTTCACGACTGTAACAACCGTTGAGTGGCTGGAACGGTATCCTGGCGAGGTTCAGAGGATCAATGCAGTGCCTATCAAATGAATGTCACAAGGCAGTCGCTTGATTTTACAGGAGTTGCAGAACCGAACAACAGACCAGTGTATACTGGGCGGCAAGGTGAAAGCCATGGGCGCTCCTGTCAGGTTCACCGTCTTTGAGGTTGACGTCGGCTCACGCGAATTGCGCAAGCGCGGCATACGACTGCATCTGCCGGACCAGTCCTTCGAAATCCTGGCCATGCTGGTAGAGCGGCCCGGCGACGTAATCACGCGTGAGGAGATCCGCGATCGGCTTTGGCCAGACGGCACTGTCGTCGAGTTTGAGCACAGCGTGAACTCGGCCGTAAAACGGCTGCGTGACTGCCTTGGCGACTCCGCGACGACCCCACGGTTCATCGAGACTCTGCCGCGCCGAGGCTACCGCTTCGTGACCCCTGTGGAAATCGGAGCATCTGCCCTGACCATGCAAGAGGTCAGGCGTGATCCGGATTCAGGACCGCCTCAGGCAACCCCAGCGGCGCGAAACCCGGTCACTCGGGTGCGACTCGTGATCGGCGCTGGCTTGGCCGCCGGTCTCATTGTCTTTGCCGTGCTTGGTTCGTACTGGCTCAGCCGCCAACGCAGCCCTGAGCCGGAAGCCCCGCTGATTGCCGTTCCCCTGACCAGCTATCCAGGTTACGAGTCCGTGCCCAGTTTCGACCCCGAAGGCAGGCAGGTGGCCTTCCAATGGTGCCCGGACAGACGGGAGTCGAACTGCGACATCTATATTAAGCAGATCGGTGTAGAGGAAGAGCCGTTCCGTTTGACCACTGATTCGGCGAGGGATTTCAGTCCTGCGTGGTCGCCGGACGGGCGGTTCATCGCCTTCCTCCGCAAGGTTGCCCCAACCAGGGTGGCGCTGATCGTCATCCCGCAACGGGGGGGACAAGAACAGGCTTTGTCGGATATGAATTGGCTCACGGACCGGGGTTACGAGCAGCCGTATCTCGCTTGGACACCAGATTCGAAATGGATAGTCTGTCATCAAACGGAACGCCAGAACGCCGGCTTTCTGGTTAACCTCCAGACAAGGGAAAGACGGAGTATGGCGACGCTCGTGCGACGTCAACCCTATGGCCCTCCTGTCTTTTCGCCGGACGGGAGGAGGCTGGCATTCGCGAGCCATGGCTTGTTTCTTGTCCACCTTGCGGGGGGCTACCTGCCACGCGGAGAACCTGAGCGGATTGTACCGGAATCTGATGAGGATAGCCGAGAGCGAGCCCCCATTTCAAACGTGGCTTGGATGCCGGATTCCAATGAGCTGGTGTTTGTGTCCCGACACAGCTTCTGGCGGGTGGGAGCATCGGCTTCCGCTACTCCCCGCAGAATCGCACTTGACGCGGAGATTTCCTCCACACCCGAAGTCTCCCGGAAGGGAAACCGTCTGGCGTACGCTATCCTGAACGAGGACAACAACATTTGGCGCATTGACTTGACGGACTCGATTCCCGGCGTTCCCATGGCTGTTGCACCGTCGACGCGGGCGGATTCCTTCCCGGCATTCTCACCGGACAGCAGGAGGATTGCCTTCAATTCGAACCGTTCGGGGCCATTCGAAATCTGGGTGTGCGACCGGGACGGATCGAACCTTTCGAAACTGACTTCGACTGGACACTCGATGTGGCCGAGGTGGTCCCCAGATGGCCGGAGCATCGCCTTTACCAGCGGAAGACATGTTTGGGTAATCGACGCGAATGGGGGAGCTGCCCGGCGACTGACGACCGACTCGGCTTCCGGCAAATGGCCATGGTGGTCTCGGGACGGCAAATCGATCTACTTCACCTCAACCCGCGGCATTGCGAAAATGCCAGCCACGGGCGGAGAGGCAATTCCGATCACCCCCGATGGAGACCGCGACGTGCCCAAGGAGTCGCCCGACGGGAGGTTCATCTACTACCAGAGGGGGTGGCCGGAGCAATGCAGCGTGTGGAGAATGCCAGTTGGGGGAGGCGAAGAGACCATGGTTCTCGCTTCCGTCCATCGCGCCGGTCAGTGGACAGTCTGGGAACAGGGAATCTACTTCTTCAGACCCGCAGACGAGAAGGGGCGCAGCGAAATCTGCCTTTATGAATTCGCCACCGGCAAGATCCGAAAGATTCAGACGATAGAACGACCTGTCTCCTATTCGATCGCAACTTCTCCCGACGGCCGGACGATTCTGTACACTCAAACCGATCAATCCGGCTCCGACCTGATGCTCGTGGAAAACTTCCGCTGAGGAAATGCAATCGGCTTGTTCCGATTAGGCTTCGGATCAACCGATCTTCGTCCGTTCGCCCGTTGAGCACGCTCAGGTTCCACCTTGAACAGCGGCCCCCACTCCCCCAGCAGTCCCGGTTTGGATTGACAATGCTGTCCATAAGTCCTTAGGACTGTATCGGAAGTGCTCCAGCAGGAACCGTTCGGTTTGTGCGCAAAACGTGAACCGGAGCACTTCCAATACAGACCTAAGGACTTCGGGGGAGTGACGGTTTTGCTGTTTGCCATATATCGCCCGTGGCCATTTGTTTTAGGGCATCCTTGACCAATTGTCCGATAAGCCTGTTTAACCGTCCGAGTGACGGGTAATCGATCAACTTCCCATATCGCTATATCAGGAGGGCTGACCCGTCGCCGAGCTCTCGAAGTCCCGATAAGTCCCACGGATGCGGCTATCGAGCGTAGCCCCGTCCAAGTAATGACGGCAGCGACAGGTCGTTCTGTTTGCGGCGCGCGAATTGCCAGTTTAAGGATTCTTTATTGCCTGCGCTACCATTGCGCAGTGCCGGATCATTTATATACCAGCCTGAGGAGGAAAGTGCTAAGAACCTTGATTTGGGTATACCTCCGACAGAGGGAGCCACTGAAGCTCCCTGCGAATGCCTGATCAAAAGGAACCGGCGTCACAAAAGATATAGGCAGGGGGTCTCGATAGCACGTTGTAGCAGTCGAGGATCCCGCGGATCGCTTGGCGCGCATGGATCGCGCGGGAATCCTCATGCACTCTTCGCAGTACAAAATCTCCGGCAGGTCGCTGTCGAAAACCCTCGGCAAATGCTGTTTGTTCCACATGCCGAGGGTCCTAAAGACCGGCAGCAAAATGTCAGGCAATTCTTGGGCGAGCCTAAAGCTGAGAAATGATTCCATTGGCGCCCGCAACTGCGAGATCCTATTACTGCCCCTCAACTTCGACCTCGATCAGCGTCCCGGTTGAGGTCCCACTCAGCGGATTACCAATTGGTGTGCCATTTAAGAAGTAGTACTGAGCATTCATCGTGCCCGACATTTGATTCTCTGCGTCTAATGTAACGGTGCCCCAGAACTTTGCCTTGCCGACGGGCTTGCCGTCAGCACCGGTCATGAATCTCCAGGCTGTAAACGCGAATTTGTTCTTGCCGATTCGAATCCAGTTCCCGTGCCCAGACTGCGTCAGATTGTTCCCTGCTGGGAGGGTACAAAGGACGGTTCCTGAGACTGCGGGATTGCTTGAGTTTGAAGTGTAGGTATCCATCCAGAGAAAGGGCTGCTCATTTATCACACCATTCATAAGCCATGCTCCTTCGGGAGAGTAGGATCTTTCGGTGCCCCGGTAAAATGAAGCGTACAGCGAGATCCCCGCAAACATGGCTATCACAGCCAAAGCCAGCACAATCTTTTTGTTGCCGATGTTCATGTGGTGCCTCCTTGGTATCATTGGGTTGTTCGGTTTCGATTCAACCAGGCTTGGAACTGCTCCCAGCTGAGACTGATCTTGCAACACAATCACCGGCCGTGATTCTTGTTTTCTTCTTGAATGTTTCTCACGACGCAAGACGAGGATTTCAGGAGGCTTGACTCCGGATTACGGTGGGCGCTATGGTGGATCCACTGTGAGCCAGGCAAGAACGCGGGTCAAACGGTTTTCCTTCGGGCCCTACGAGGTCGATGTGCCGGCGGGGGAGCTGCGCAAAAACGGCCTGCGGATCCAAGTCCAGGGCAAATCTTTCAAGGTGCTCGTGTCACTGCTGGAGAATCCTCACGAGCTTGTGACGCGCCAGGATTTGCGGCAGCGGCTCTGGCCGGACGGCGTTTCCGTCGACTTTGACAACAGCCTGAACAGCGCGGTTAACCGGTTGAGAGATGCGCTTGGGGATGGTGCCCACAACCCCAGGTATATCGAAACGCTGCATCAGCGTGGCTATCGCTTCATCGCGCCGGTTGAGCAGGTCCTCATTGTTCCGCCCAGGCTCGCAGTAATGCCATTCGAGAATCTGAACCATTCTCCAGAACAGGATTTCTACGGCGACGCCGTGGCCGACGCGCTGACCACGGAACTTGGAAACGTGAGCACGTTGCGCGTAATTTCCCGCCAATCTGTTCTCCATCTCAAGGGCACGCGCAAAACGCTTCGGGAAATCGCCTATGATTTAAATGCAGACCTTGTCGTCGAGGGATGCGTATTCCTGGATGGGGACAGCATCCGCATTACTGCCCAGCTCGTGCAAACCATGCCCGAGCAGCACCTTTGGTCCAAAGCTTACTCGTGCCGGATGGGTGACATTCTCACTATGGAGGGGCAGGTCGCGCGGGATATCGCTGAGGCGGCGCAAGTGACCTTGAGCACGGCCGAGGTTGGGCGGCTCTCTCGCCAGCGTCCAGTAGACTTGGAAGCACACGTAGCCTATCTCAAAGCTCGCCATTACTTGGGCCAATACTCTCACGATGGGTTTCACAAAGGCCTGCAATATCTCCACCTGGCGCTGGAAAAGGATCCCACCCACGGGCCGGCGTATACTCAAATGGCCCTTTGTTACTCTCTTCTGGGCTTTTGGGGACACCTGCCCGGTCCGGAGGCCTATCCCCGGGCAAAGAAGGCGGCCCTGAAGGCCATTGCTCTGGATGATGCCTTGAGCGTCGCTCACTGGGTTCTGGGATGGGTCAATTGGCTGCACGATTGGGACCTGGCCACCTGTGAGGCGGAGACCCTCCGCGCCATTGAGTTGAATCCGAGCGATGAAGGAGCACACGTGAACTATGCCGTGTTTCTGGCAATAGTCGCGGAAGATCGCACCAAAGCTGCCGCGGAAGCGAAGCTCGCCTTGGATTTGGATCCGCTGTCCCTAAACGTCAACACTGACGTGGCGTGGATTCACCTGTTTATAGAGGAGTACGAGCGCGCCCGCCAGCAGGCGCGCACCACCTTGGATCTGTTCCCGGACGCTCTCCAGGCCTGGTACGTCCTGGGGTGGTCGGAACTGATGCACTCACGACTTGACTCGGCGATTCAGGCGTTTGAAAAGGCCGCTGCGATTTCTTCGGATGCGCTTTCCATCGGATATCTGGGACATGCGCTCGCCAGGGCGGGCCACCTCGAGGCCGCAACCACTTTGCTTGACGAGCTGCTGGCGAGACTCGAGCGGGAATATGTGCCGGCAAAAAGCCTCATCTGCCTTTACTCCGGCCTCGGAGATCGACGGAGTGTGATCGACTGGCTGGAGAAAGCCCACCAGGATCGCGACCCCCAACTCTTCTTTATGGGGGCGGTTCGCATCTTTGGGCCACTGTCGGAACTGATTCAGACCTGGACCCGGGAGCGGCTTCCGCATCTCTGAATCCCAGTCGTCTTTGAGGCAAAGCACTGCTTCAGATTGCCCACGTGGTACGGACCTGCATCGCCATAGGACTTACGTCCGCTGGCAACATCCGCGTCCGCACTTCATTCGAAGAACTTGAGCTGAAATTGGGATGCCAGATATTAGCGCAGGAGTTTCCGTCGATGTCAGCCAACAGAGGAGTGGCTTTTAGAAACAAAGGAAACACAAATCCATCGGCAATGATTGTTTCATTAATCTTATCCTTTCTTTCTCATAACGACTGATTAGTCAAGCGCTTGAGCCGAGGCTTCAACACAAAACAACTATCGCGAGTGTAAAGTGGCGTATACGGACGAGTGCTCATCCTGACCAAATCCCAAGATACGGCGTTCGCGGACATGTGAGGCGGGTGCGGTGACCTGATCGCAACTTCCCCGATTGCGTCTTCATCGGCGTGAGGATCTCAGTCTCCGGTTTGCGCGTTCCATGTCTAAGTGGCTTAGGCTTCTCGGCGGCTACCTGTTTTATCAAATCGTGGACGGCCGAGCTATGCGTCCCTCCGCAGCGTTACGAATACGGGTCGGGGGTGCCAGGAGGCAGCCGCACGAGCCGCCGGATCCGGTCGATGAAGGGCTTCCAGCGTGGGTCGCGCCGGAGCGCGAGACAGTTGGCCTCGTAGGGAGTACACAGAACCAGCCAGGGAGTCCGCTGTTCGAGGGCTCGATCGAGAAGGCGGTAAGCCTCATCCATTCGACCAAGTCCGGAATATACCACCGCAAGATAAAACGGCGAGATGTAGCGTTTCTGCGACGCCTGTTCCATCTCGGACAGAATCTCAAGTGCATCAGCTCGGCGCCCCGCCTTCCCGTAGGCCAGGCCAAGGGGAGCGAGAACCGACGCAGTGCGCTCGGGGCGCAGCAGGCCGAGCGCTGCATTGAACTCGGGTACGGCCCGGACCGGCTGCCCGAGAAGGAGTTGAGCGAATCCCATTTGCCAGGGGATGATCCAAAGCGTCGGATTCCGCCGGCGTGCCCGCTCGCCATTCTCGAGGGTCTTCTCAGGCCATCCCTGGTATGTCCACCATGCGTGCAGGGCCGCGTCGTTCCAGGGCGAGAGCGGGTCCAGTTCCCGGGCCCGGTCCAGATGCCGGCGCGCTTCATCAAAACGGGTAAACGGACTCCCCCCGAGTAGCTGACCATACAAATTGTGGGCCGGTGCGTAGCTTGGCCGCAGCTCCAGGGCTCTTTCATAGTGCCGCAGCGCCTTTGTGAGATCCCATTCCCCATCAGCGGCAATGATAGCGCGCGCTTTGTGAGCGTCCGGCAGGGTTTCGTCAAGCTCCAGTGCCTTCTCGGCCGCTGCGATCGCCCTTTCGCGCACTTCACCCGGCGAGACAAACTCGAAGCCAATCGCGGCCAAGTACCAGAGGGCTTCACCTAATCCCGCCCAGGCCGGGGCGTAGGTCGGATCGCGGTCGATGGCCTTCTGGAAAAGTTCAATCGCCTGACGAACTTCTTCCTCACGGGTCGCGTACTCGATCGCCGCCTTCCCCTTGAGTGTGACGTCGAAGACCTCGGTGTCAACACGGCGGGCGGACTTGAACCGTTCGCTATCCTGCGGCGTTACCTGGAGTCCGATCTCGCTGACGATCGCCCGCACCAGCTCCGACTCCAGTACCAGCACGTCGGTCATATCGCGCTCGTAGTTGCCCGCCCACAATTGCCGGTCCTGGCGTGCATCGATGAGCCGGGCCGTCATCCGCACCCGGCCTCCTGAGCGCTTCACCGAGGCTTCGATTATCCCATCAACACCCAGATCCCTAGCGATCTGTGGCAAGGACTTCTTCACATCCTTGTACTGTGCGACCGAGGTGCGCGAGATAACCTTTTTGATGGCATGGATCTGTGCGAGACCAGAGATCAATTCCTCGGTCATACCCTCCGCCAGGAAGTCCTGGGCTGGATCGCCGGAGAAATTCTTCACGGGCAGCACCGCCAGCGTTTCGATGCGGGGCGCGGCAAGTCGACCGAGCAAGCGTTCGCGCAACCTGCCGGGATTGAGGGTAATCAGCAATACAATGACCGATGCCAGGATACCCAGGCCCAGTCCGACCGGATTCGCGAACGACCACCGGACCAGCCTCGCCGCAGGGTTTATTGCACTCAGCCCGCCCGTCTGCAATCGCTGCAGATCGGTGGCCAGTTCCTTCGCCGACTGGTAACGGTTCTCTGGTTCCTTCTCCAGGCACTTCAGAATGATCTCTTCCAGCCGGGGCGAAATCCCTGTGTTCAGCACACGCAGCGCCATAGGGGCCTTGTGGAAAATCGCATCTGTAAGCTTCGGAACCGTATCTTCTTGATATGGGCACCGGCCGCTGCACATCTCGTAAAGCACTGCGCCTGCCGCGTGGATATCGGTGCGGGCATCGACAGCTTCCCCTCGCAACTGTTCCGGCGCCATGTAGGGCAGCGTCCCGGCTATTGCTTGCGTCTCGCTGAGGCTCTCCATGGAGGCGGTCTCGATCGCAGGACGGAGCAACTTCGCCAGGCCGAAATCGAGAACCTTCACCTGACCCTTGGGCGTCAAAATGATGTTTGCGGGTTTCAGGTCCCTGTGCACGACGCCCCGGTCGTGTGCCTCTTCGAGCGCCGCCGCAATCTGCATCCCCAGCCCGATGACCTCTTTCTGAGCGAGCGGCCCTTCGGTAAGTTTATTGCTGAGGGTAATACCGGGGATGTACTCCATCACGAGGAAATCGATGCCGTCCCGAGTGTCGAAGTCATGGACGATTTCGATGTTCGGATGGCTCAGCTTGGAAAGCGCGACCGCCTCCCGGCGGAAACGTTTCCGGGCGGATTCATCGCCCAGGGCACCCGGCGGTAGAACCTTGATGGCGATGTCGCGCAGGAGATGTTCATCGTGGGCGCGATAGACCACGCCCATGCCGCCTTCCCCGATCTTTTCCAAGATGCGGTAATGAGCCACATTCTGACCTGCCAGGTTTTCGATGTCCGCTTTTTCATGTTCCTTGGCCAGGATATGCGCGGCCACCTCCATGGCTGGAACTTTCATGAAACCAACGGCTTTCCTTTGCTGCGCCAGCAGGATCTCGACTTCGCTGCGCAGCGAGTCGTCTCCGCCGCAGGCTTCTCTCAGGAAGTTATCCAGGTTGTCCGGTTCGCACTCAAGAGCCGAGCTGTAGATTCGCTTGATCTCCTCCCACCGTTCTGGATCCATCGCCGTTATCTCCGCCGCATTATCACGAGCAGCCAGAATCCCATAAGGCGTTTGATTCGGGCAAACTGTTCGGTGACACGGGCGAGTACATCAGGTAGTGTTTTAATCGAGGCCGGTAGAAGGGATCCGCGCCATGGGCGCGATAGATATCTCCTGCTTCTTCCTTCGCCGAATTTGTTGAGGATGCGATTGTGCAAGACAGTAGTGCCAATCATGGAGAATCCCTCCACTGGCAATGTGCGCACTGCAATCAGAAAGGCGTGAATACGCCGCCATTATATTCGACCTCCTCGGCTCTGGATAGCTGAATCCGAAACACTTGTCGGCGTTTTGAGGGCTGGAAATCCGGTCATTTGGCAAGATACGGGCTTGTGTTTCCTGACCGCGTGGGGTCGGGGGTGTCCTCCCGGCAACAGGATTAGTTCTGCGAATGCGACTTATCGGGCGCTTGGAGGTTTCTGATGCTGGGTGGGTGTATGGGGGATCGCTCGTTTGTTGAAAACTATGGCGTGGCGATTCGGGTGCCCTTGATCCAAAGGGGCGTGTTCCTAGTCAACGAAATGTCGATTTGCAGCACCCAGCACGCCCTAAGCGGCATTTGATCGGTTGCGCATAGGCCTCTTTGAGGGGCCAGCAACCGGAAAACCTCCGGCTCTGCCGGAGGATTCTTTACGTGTGCCGAGCATGAGCGACAGCTTGGAAGTGAACGTCTTCCCCCAACCTGATGGAGGTGAAGGGTAGTGGAGCGCAAGAGCACCCATACAAAACGGTGTTCGAAAGAAGCGCCGAGCAAAAGCGCGAGCCGATGAACAAAAACCGGATATGAGGCGCGAGCGTCGGACGAGCGAGCGTATGATGCGTTTTCCGGGGCAAGTTGGCCGTCTATTCCAAATGATGTTGGCCACCTGTTCCGGGCTGAAGGTGGCCACCCATTCCGACGCGATGTTGGCCATTTTCCGGGAATGCCGGAATGAGTGGCCAACTTCGATTGGAATGACCCGCCAAGATCCCGGAATCCTTTTCCGGGAGTGAAGAGACGCTGGACAACCGCTGGTAATGTTTCCTCCTCGAATTAAGGAGGGAATCAATGCCGGCAAGGAGGTTGTCCATGCGGAAGATTAAGGAAATCCTGCGTTTAAAGTTCAATCTCGGTCTCAAGGACCGAGTTATCGCCCGAAGTTGCTCTATCCCGCGCAGCAGCATCGCAAACTACATTACCCGGGCCCAGGCGGCTGGTTTGAGCTGGCCGCTGCCGTCGGACCTGGATGATGCAGCATTGGAGAAACTGCTGTTTCCGGCAGTAGTCCCATGCTCCGATCGAAGGCGGTTACAGCTGCCCGACTTTCCAACAATCCATGCGGAGTTGCGGCGCCATAGGCACCTCACCCTGCAACTCCTCTGGCAGGAGTACAAGGAGAACAACCCGAACGGATATCAATACAGCCGCTTCTGCGAGCTATACAACCGCTGGGCTCAGAAGCTCGATGTTGTTCTCCGTCAGGAACACCGCGCCGGCGAGCGGTTGTTCGTCGACCATGCCGGCCCGACGGTTCCGGTCCTTGATCGTGAGACAGGCGAGCTTCGGGAGGCATCCATTTTTGTCGCCGTGCTGGGCGCCAGCAATTACACCTATGCCGAGGCGACCTGGAAACGGGACCTTCCCGCCTGGATCGGTTCTCATACCCGGGCGCTGGAGTTCCTCAACGGTGTTACGACGATCATCGTCCCGGACAACTGGAAAGCGGGAGTCCAGGATGCCTGCTATTACGAACCGGATCTGAATCCGACCTACCGGGATTTTGCCGATCATTACGGTACGGTGATCATCCCTGCCCGGGTCAGAAAACCACGCGACAAAGCGAAAGTTGAGAATGGAGTTCTGGTGGTCGAACGCTGGATTCTGGCGGCCTTGAGGCATCGAAGTTTCTTCAGCCTAGCCGAACTGAATGAAGCGATTCGCGAGCTTCTTGTCAAACTCAACCAGAGGAAGTTCCGGAAACTGGATACGACGCGTGCCAAGTTATTCGAAGAGCTGGAAAGGCCGGCGCTCAAGCCGTTGCCAGCAGAACCTTTCACCTTCGCCGAATGGAAGAAGGCACGGGTTCACCCCGATTACCACATCGAGATCGAACGACACTACTACAGTGTCTCCTACCAACTCGTAGGAGAACAAGTCGAGGCTCGTTTTTCGGAGACGATCGTCGAGATTTTCCACAAGGGACAGCGGATCACGACACATGCCCGCAGTTTTATGGAAGGTAGGCATACAACCCGGCCTGAACATCGGCCGAAGAAACATCAGGATCTTGTATGGACCTCGTCCCGGTTAACAGATAAAGGCAAAGCCGTCGGCCCGTCTACTGCCTCCATTCTCGAACGGATTATGCAGACCAGGAAGTATCCGGAACTTGGCTACCGTGCCTGCATGGGTGTTCTGCGTCTCGCGAAGGGGTTCACAGATGAACGCTTGGAAGCAGCCTGCCGGCGTGCACTGGTGTTGAATATCAGCTCCTACCAAAGCATCAAGTCGATCCTCAAGAAAGGACTCGATCGTCAGGATCTGGAACCGGCCGCCGTACCGGCGATTCATGCTCAAGTCCACGTCAATGTCCGGGGTGCCGATTATTACCGCGAGAGCAAGGAGGTGGTCTAATGCTGCGTGAACAGACCTTTGAAAAGCTCTACAGCCTGAAATTCCACGGCATGGCACAGGCACTCCAGGAACAACTCAATAACCCCGATGCAGCAGCACTCGGCTTTGAAGAGCGTCTCGCCATGCTGATCGACGCACAATGGCAATGGCGGGAAAACCGGGCCATGACGGTCAGGTTAAGCCAGGCGAAGCTCAAGAAGCCCGCATCCATGGAGGACGTTAACTACCGCCATCCGCGACAGCTGGACCGGGCCATGTTTCGAGGCTTGGCTTCCTCTGATTGGGTGCGTCAGCATCACAACATTACGATCACCGGCCCGGCCGGAATCGGCAAGACCTGGCTCTGCTGTGCTCTGCTCGAAAAGGCCTGCCGGAGCGGGTTCAGTGCCCGCTATGCCTCGGCATCGAAGTTCTTCCGTCAACTCGGCTTGGCATACGGAGACGGCAGCTTCGACCGGATGTTGTCGAAGCTGGCAAAGACCGATGTGGTTGCCATCGACGATTGGGGCCTGGCGCCCATGACGGACATGGAACGTCGCCACTTCCTCGAGGTTCTCGAAGACCGGTGCGAGGTGCGTTCGACGATCCTGACCAGCCAGTATCCCGTCAAAACCTGGCACGACCTCGTCGGCAGCCCTACGCTCGCCGATGCCATCATGGAGCGGGTTCTCTCGAACAGTCACAAGATCGAGTTGATGGGCGAGACGATGCGTCCTGTGAATAAGGAGCCCGGTGGCTCGGAGACCAAGGGACTCTCCGGATGCTTCCTCCAAAAAATCATCCCGATCAGGATCAAAGGAGGAGGAATCATGACCCTGTCTCCGTTGACCCTCAAGAATCCGAAAGGATGGTTTGCCGCAGGTGCCGAAGTTGAAAGGGCGCTCATTCTTCTCTCTGACGGCGCTTTCAAGCTTTTTATCCATATCTGTTTAAATGCCCGGCGCGACACTGCGATCCTGGAAAGCAGTCAGACCGATCTTTCCCGGAACTTGAAGAAATCCCAGGGCGCTATCCGGAATAATCTCCGAGAACTGGAAGCCAAGGGTGTCTGCCGCTTACAGTTCACTCGCAATCCACACGGGTGTGGTTTCGTGGAAATCAAGGAAGCGTTCTGGCCCTACCAGAGGATATCCGAGGCGGCGCCCGACGACGCTGCGGATTCCTTTGTGGCTGCGGTGAAAAAGCTCCTCCAGGATCGCGCCTGTGTGCACACGACGTTCTCGGTTTCCGACGAAATCCTGGCGCGAGATTGGTTTGCCCGGGAGATCCCACTTAAACGAATCGAGCAGGCAGTCCTGATGGGATGCACCCGAAAGTATGTTTCCTGGCGCAACAACCAGACTCGAACCCCCATCGGCAGCCTCAGATATTTTGAGTCGGTCCTGGCAGAACTGGAGGGACAGGCCATCGACCCGGAATACTGGGGTTATCTACGTCACAGGATGGAGCGCATGGAGAAGTTGTGGAAAGATAGCCACGAAAAACCAGAGGGAATATCCGAAACCAATCATGCAGCGCAGAATCAGGAAAATCCTGTAGAAAAAACAACGGCTCACTGAACTGCCGGGAAAACTCATCACTTGGGGGAACTTAGTCAAGCGTTGACTGAGTTCCTCCGGCAAAAAGCAGAAAAGAGATGATATTTTTGAGATCTATCTCTGGTTTTATTGAACGAAGTTGGCCAGGTAAGGCAAGATGTTAACACTCCAGCGTCGCTTCGCTCCGAGGGGGTGGCCAACTTCCCCGGAATAGGTGGCCAACATGCCCGGAATACACACGTATGATCGCGAAGTCCATATCAATCACAGGCGTAAGACGTAAATCCGGCGGTCGTGCGCGGAAGGCAGTCGTTCTTACGTCGGGAGATCTGCCATGTGTCACGAGAACGTGACTGAGGGAGGCGTGATTCGACCTGACCGCATGGCAGAAGTCAGCAGCGAGCATAGTACCTGTGAAAACGGGGAAGGCTCAAACGGTGTCCCGAAAGGGAATAGCCGTGTACGGACCCGTACGCACGGTGGTGTGACAGGGAAAGCGGGCGACCGCCTACCTATGTCGATTGCCCTGAATAAGATAGGTGCGCATTCCAGAAACGGAGAGTGTACCTGGTATTTTCAGAAGTTCTCCACCAGCCATACGTTGCTGCTCACCGCGAACGTCAGGAGAGCCAGGCGGCGGCCGTCCGGAGAAGGGATGCCCCATGACTGCCAGGCAGTCTGGGAATCTTGCCAGAGGACCTTGGCCTGTCCCTCCAGATCAATGTACAAAAGCCTCTGGCCCGGGAAACCTTGAACGCCGTTGCTGACAAACAGTCCCCTGCCGTCCGCTGCCCAGAACGGATTCGCGAGACTGCCCCAGCCCTTGACATTGACCTCATAGACCTCCCCGCTGGTCAACGGCAGGATCCGGAGGCGGCCTTCCTGTTCTAGAGTCTGGGTGAAGAATGCTATGTATGCTCCGTCGCGGGACAGATCCCAGCTGTAACGGTATTTATAGCCCGATTCCCCAAGGCCCACCCTGACGAGCTCCGGCCCCCTTCCTTTGACCGGGTCGAATGCCGAGAAGACGACCTGCCGTTCGTCCGGAGTTGTTTCGCTGAAGACACACAAAGATGCTGGAGACTGCACGCAGCTTAGGCCGCTAATCCCTTGTCCCTCCAACACCTTTTGCGGCGGCCCACCCAAGGCTGGGACTCGCATTATGCTCCAATGGACGGACCTGGGAATAGAATCAGCCGATGGCCGGTTCCTGATGCCGGACAAGTACAGAATCCAGAAGCCATCCGGGCTCAAGACCGGTTTCTCGACATAACCGGGGCCAGTGACAATCGGCTCGGCTGTTTCTTGATCGAGGACTTGCCTATAGATGCCCCATGTACCGTTGCGATCCGATTGAAATAGGAGAGCCTTACTGTCCGGCATCCACTGCCCTGGGTAGTCGTTGGAATCATCCAGCGTCAAACGGCGCAAGTCTTTCAGCGTACGGTCTGCTTCTGCCAGCTCAGCGACGGAAACATCGGCTTGGAAGGAGCGCCTGGTTATGGCCAACTGTTTACCGTCCGCGGTTGCGCTAATGCCGATCATCCTGAATCCAGGCCAGTTAGCAATCAACCGGGGGTTACCGGCTGGTTTGCCGAACCCCGGAACCAACCGGATTTCCCACAGCGTGCTCAATTCAGGATTCGGTCCTGCCTCCAGCGTGTCGTAGACGAGGCGATCCCGCGGCAACCACAGGCACTTGACATTCGCATCGCACAAGCGCGGATCGCACACAATGGTAGTCGCTTGGCTGCCTTCCAGGTCTCGACTCTCGATGCAACAACGGAGTTTGCCGGCCTCACGGCGGTATTTCACGTACGCGATTCTCCGGCTGTCCGGCGACCAGGCCGACCAAAAGAATCCTTCGTCTTCAGAGCCGGATACAAGTTGGCGTGGTTCCTCGCCCTGTGAGCCCATCAGACGGATTTCGCGGCTGCGAAGAAAGGCCGCACCGGTTCCATAAGCGATCCAGTTGCCGTCCGGCGAGACAGAAAACGGGACGGCATCGTCGCGGATCTTGCGCGGCGGCGCACCCCCGACTGAGAAGATCCAGGCGCTTCTGAATCCGCCGCGGCTGTGGCATGCCGCAACGAACCTTGTGCTGTCGGGAAACCATCCGTTTGGCCACCACGTGTCGAGGTCGGGAGCATACCCACGGGGTTGAGGAAAGTTGAGTGTTTCCCCGGTTTGAATGAGCTTCAGGTGCATTCCCCTTTGGTCGCTGTAGGCCAAGTACTTCCCATCCGGCGAAATCGCACCCAGGTTAACAGAGTTTTCGGCGGGATTTGCAGTAAGCCGTCGTTGCTTCATTTCCGGCGGGGCCAGAGTCGTCCTGCGCGTGGCCAACCACGTGATTGAAGCGCCAATCGCAACCACGGCCAACGTTCCAGCGAGCAAGAGCCATCTGCGCTTCCGGCGCACTCGCATTGGCGCTTCAGGAATCGCAGTTGGGGATGAAAGTGCTGCAGCCACTCGGGCAGACTCTATCTGGTTTTTCAGGCGCTGAAGGTCCGCGCGCAGGTCGCCCGCCGTCTGGTAGCGCAGCTTACGGTCTTTCTCGAGTGCCTTATTGATGACCTTTTCCAGTCCCTCAGGCAGATCGGGGTTCAGCAGCACGGACGCGGTTGGATCCTTGTGGAGGATCGCATCGAAGGTGCCGATGAATGTATCCCCATCAAAGGGCTTGGTTCCGGTAGCCATTTCGTACAGGACAACACCCAGCGAGAAGAGGTCAGTCCTGGCGTCCAACTCCTTCCCCAGCGCCTGTTCGGGTGACATATAGTGCACAGTCCCCACGGCGGTGCCGGGACTGGTCAATGAGTCCTCGACTGTCTTGGTGGTAGCTGCGGATGTGACTAGGACCGGCCTTTCTTGCATGAGTTTTGCAAGCCCGAAATCGAGGATCTTGGCCTGCCCCGACCTCGCGATGAAAATGTTTGCCGGTTTGATGTCGCGATGAATAATCCCTTTCTCGTGCGCCGCCTCAAGGCCGTCGGCCATCTGGATTGCGAGATTGAGAATCTCGTCCGTGTCGAGCGGCTTTCCCTGGATGTGGTGCTTGAGTATCTTCCCTTCGAGGAACTCCATGGCAATGAAGTGCTGACCATCCTGCTGGTCAATATCGTGGATGGTGCAGATATTGGGGTGATTAAGGGCCGAAGCAGCCTGTGCCTCACGCTCGAATCTCTCAAGAGCACGGCGATCTCGGGACAGCTCTTCGGGCAATAACTTCAGCGCGACCGGGCGCCTTAGCTTTGTGTCCTCGGCCTTGTAAACAACGCCCATGCCGCCTTCGCCGATCTTCTCCGTGATGCGGTAATGCATGAGAGTCCGGCCCGTCAGGTCCGGTTGCGGTTCTCGCGCCTTTTCCTCCGCCAACTCTCTCGCGACGACTTCGCGCGCCGATGCTTCGAGGAAGCCCTGTAAGCTCACATCATGTGCGAGCGCCAATTGGACATCTCTGAGAAGCGAGTCGTCCCCGGCGCACGCTTGTTCCAGGAAGGATTTGCATTGGTCCGGTTCGCATGCGCGCGCTGCTTCAAGAATCCGTTCGATCTTCTGCAACCGCTCAGGATTCATCGTGTCCCACCACGCTGCATTTCCAACCACAACCAGAGCTTCGCCGATTTCCAGTCGCGCAAGACAGTATCGGAGGAAATCCCCAATGCCTCCGCAGTTTCATCCTCGGTCATGCCCCCGAAGAAGCGCAATTCCACAACCTTTGCCTTTCTCTGATCAACCACGGCAAGCCGGCTGAGGGCTTCATCCAGTTCGATCAAGTTCCGGTCGGGACGAGGCGATATCACGGCCCCCTCATCGAGAGGTAGCTTTCGCACGTTGCCTCCGCGCTTCTTGCTGCTGCGCGCCCGGGCAAACTCGACCAGGATGCGCCGCATCAGGCCGGCGCAGACGGCGAGGAAGTGAGCCCGGCACTCGTAGCCAACCTGACCCGCGTTCATAAGCCTGAGGTAGGCCTCGTGCACCAGCGCCGTGGTCTGGAGGGTTTTGTTCGCCCATTCCTGAACCATGTAGTAGTGGGCCAGGCGATGGAGTTCATCGTAAACGATGGGGATGATCTGATTGAGTGCCCCCTCGTCGCCGTGGCGCCAGGCTTGCAGAAGTTGAGTGACTTCCTGTGAAGACCGCATATGCATGAGCCCCCTGCGGGTAAGCCGACTTGGAAGTGGGTGTGATCATACACCCAATGAGGGCAATGGGTGGTTGCCTCAACCCATGATTGGGAGTGGTGAAACTTCGTCTTCAAAGGGTGCTGGCCGGAAATAAATCTGGATGTCATGCGGGTATCTCGCCGTGGTTTTCGCAAATAGGGGCCGTGGGCGGAAAAACAAGGCCGCCCAAGGAAGGGCCCCATGGCAAACCGGTCAGTCTTATGGATAACCGCACTGATGTTGGTCTCCACCCTGGATAGGCTTATGGCACAAACGACGAATCAGCCGCATGAAGCTTCGCTTGTTTCAAACTCAGGAACTGATATTTCATCTTTCATCCGCACAGACAGGCTCTCTGGAAAGCAACTGCACACATGGCAATCCATCCGAGATATTGTTTCTGCGAAAGACGCATCGGGCACCTTCAAACATCCGAAACTCCGTGAGCTCTGGCAAAAGGCTGAGGAGAGCGGGTATGCGTTTTATATCGAGTTTCGCAAGCCGTCGTTTCGTTACGATCCCGCTGTCGGCGAGTTTTATACTGAAAAGTCCGATTCCAGCAATAAAAAGCCTGCGGCGGTCATCTGGCTTTTCCTATCTGTGATTGACCACGTGCAGGTAGACCCTAGAATTCAAAAGAAACTTGGATTTATTCCCTTCCTGGGATTGAGCAAGACCGAGCGCTATGCCGAAGTTCTCGGACATGAATTGTCGCATGCAGTATGGGTATTGGCCAATCCAAATCTGACGAAGTTATGCGAGCGATCCGTGAATACTAATGCAAAGAAATCAGACTTCCATGGGCAAACGTATAACAATGATTTCTCAGACATGGAGATGCGTGAGCGCCGGATCAAACTGGAGTCATTCATGGGAGATCTGGAGATGCGGGCGCGCGCAACCGAATCAGAGATCTCGGAAGAGTTGCGCGCCGGCCGCAGAAAAGTGAAGCCATTCTAGGGCGGATTCCCCCTGATCAATGCATGCCAATCGCCGAGCGAGTCGTGCCTATGCGAATTGAGGCGGAGGACCGCTCAGTGGAAGTTCTAAGGAAGGATTGGCTTCCGTCGCACTGTTGTCCATCCTGCAAGCATGTCAACTGATATGCCTGGAGAGAGCGGCTAGCTATTTGAAAGCTTAGGCTTCAATCGCATCTTACTGATCGAACCGCACAGTCTCGCGTCGCATACTCCCTCTTCAATTCTGCGCATATTGCGACGCGCTCTCCGATCCCTAAAACATGCCATTAGGTTCAAACTCCCACGAAACGGGCTTCTTTTCCTTTACATCAATGGCATAGCCGTTCTAAAGACGGATCCGGTGCGATCTCCCAGAAGGCGACTTCGCGGGACCTTTAAGGCCGGAAGTGCGATATTACAACTCTAGCAATTTCAGATCACGCTTGCGGCTTCAAGAAAAGACCGGCACTGATTTTGGCAGCTTCCGATCCGGCGACCGGATGAAGGTAGTTCCGCTTGGTCTGGTCCCTTTCCAGCACGACGGACTGATCCGTGACCTTCGTTCCGACCATTTCTAGGAACGACGAATCGATATCCTGGTATTCGAGCCTGGCTCCTGTGCCGGAGCCGGTGAGCCTCCGGTTGTTAGCGAAAAAACTGTCGACGACTTTATAGCGTATACGCTCCTGCTGCTTTGCCTGTGGAGGAGCAGCCTGCCTGTCACCGCGGCCGCCGGCGTCCGCCAGGGCCGAACCCCCGCCTTGATAGGTCCAGACATAATTGCCGTTGATGACGACGTTGTTGCTATAGTTGAAGTCGTCCTTGATACCAGCCGTCCAGACCCCGCTCCCGTAAACCCCGTCGCAAATGCAGTTCCTCATCGCGTGGCCGCCGCTGCCGCCAGTCCAGTAGACAACGGAGATCTTCATTCCACGAAAGATGCAGTGATGCACGTTTACCCCATTCCCGTTTGCGATGATTGACACGTGGTTGGGGTTGGTCACCTCATCGCCTGCAAACAGGCACTGTGCGATTTCAAGATCCTCCAGATCCCTGCGAAGTCGGCCAATTCCGTAAAGGCGTCGGATGAGCCCCGGCTTTGGGGTTTCAACCACCGGCAAGCCAAGGATCTTCAAACCCTGAACCGTAACGTGGCTGGTTTCGATCATCATGCCGTCCGCCGCTCCGCCCAGAGGATCAGGCCGTCCGTTCCACGTCGGCGGAATGGACATGGTGTGGATGAGCGTAGGCATGGAGCCCGTATTCCATTCGGGGTCATCTGGAAGCACTGCGGCGCGGATGGTCAATCTCTCTGTCTTGGAGAATGATCTGCGCTCAGGCTTGAGCAGCGTTGTTTCACCCACGGCATAGATTCCTTCAGAGAGGACGATTGTCATGGCCCCAGCGCCGTCGCTCCGGTTCACGCGCCGCGCAGCTTCTGCCAGGCTTCGGAGAGGACCGTCCTTGGCTCCAGAATTCGCATCTGCCCCCGTGGCCGGATTCAGATAAATGGCATTTCCTTCGGCCGCCGTGGTCCTTGTGCCTGTCTCCTGCGCATGGAGCTGTCCCGGCCGGAACAGGGAAGCTGCCGCCGCTGCATTCAAAGCGGCCTTAATTGCTTGTCGTCTATTCATGATCTGATCCCTTTCAATTCAACCTGACACTCTCTTTTGACGATTGGCGATATTGCGGTGTGAACGAAATTTGCACGTCGATGGCAAAATTTTCGAAGTAGACGGCAAGAATCTTGAAGTTCAGGAGCGTGAATTGAGGTCTCGCGGAGTATCAATCGACTCAATCAGGCGACGTGCGAAGTCGACCGAAGAAGCTCGTGGCTGTGTTGAACGATGGACTTCGAGTGCCCATCTTGCTTTATCTACCTGCCTGATGATCGCACGCGTCTGCTGAAATGATGAGGCCGTTACGGCAAAATCACAGGAATCAAGCCGAACTTTGCCGAATCGTAACGCCGCCGGCAGCTGCCGATTGCATGAACATGCGGCCGTATCCGACACTAGACCACAATAGCATCGGGTAAAGGTTAGGATTGCTGTGCGTGCATGCTGGAGGCGTTTGCGGAATAGGTCGGGAGAAATATCCAAAGCTTCGGCGGCCTCCGGTCCCGGCAGGTCCAAAACTTCCCCGAGTATGTAGGCTAGCCGGTGCGGCCGATCAAGGCACTGAAGCATGCCAAAAGTGCATCCGATCTTGACCTCTTCAATTAGGAGCGAGCGCTCTGCTTCCTCGGGTGCCTCCATACTCACACCGTCAGCCAGATCTTCCGCGAACTGCTCAAAGCTCAGGTGCATGCGTTCCACGGGACTCTTTTTTACATCCAAGATGTAATTGACGCCGACACGGAATGCCCAAGTTTTGAGCTTACTGCGGAAGTTGAACTGAGAAAGGCGAGTCACTATTCGGACCAGGATTTCCTGAGTCGCATCCTCCGCGTCTTCCCGATTGCTCAGCATGCGCAGGGCCATACCATAAACGTCGCCTTGAAGCGCTCTGACTAGGTCCTCAAGAGCAGCACGATCCCCATCGATTGCCAGCCGCGCAACGTCTTCAAGCGCCATTTCCTTCGACTTAGTCCCTCTCTGAGATGCTTTTCGGGTGCAGTATATCGTGACAAAGCCAGCGAAATGCAGGAAATAGAAGTGATGTTGGCCAAAAACGGGCTTTCTGGAAGCGATCCATATCAAGGTGATTTACGAGCACTTGTCGGCCGGAAGATTTGGAAATTATCAATGCACTGCATCAGACGGCGGGATCGCTTTTTCTTCCTCCTCTTCGCGCAGCACATTCTCGGGATCAACGATAACGAATCTTTCGCTCCCGGCCAGTTGCACCCTGATCCTGATGCGGTGCCGGCAGACCCGAGTGATCACGCCGGGGATCTTCTGCACCCGCCACCCGCTCAGGATCGAGCGGCTCGGGGATCGGAGCCAGATTACACGATCGCCGGGTTTCACGATTGGCATTCCGGATGGCAGTCGGTAATCGCCTTGGCTTGCTACCGCCACTCCTCCTGCATGTGGCTAGGTGATCCATGTTGGCTCTGACCTCCTCCTCCCTTAGCTCATTGGCAATTTCTTGGAGCTCAAGGGGTATCGGGGACCTCTGCGTCAGGCGGACACTAGCGAGTTTGGGCTAATTGATTCGATGACAACATCGCAAGAGCATGGGCTCAATTGCTTTGCAGTACGCTGTCCGGGCAGAGCTTCTTGGAAGAAGGATCATGGCCAACCGACTTCATTTGGCGGGGCAGAGGCGCTTGAGTTCCTCGAACCAGTTCTGCACGAGGATCAATTCTGTGACAGGCGTTGGTTTCCTTTGTCCGTCCTTGACCATAAGAAATCGCTGCCCGTCAAGGGACAAGTCATAGCCGCGTATGGGGGACGCATCGGATCCGAATCCGGTTTTTTCAAAAAGCAGGCGAGGCTTGCTGGTTGTGAAAGCGCCGTCTGTGTAAACATCCACAACCCACACTTGGTTTGGCCACAGGTAGAAAAGCTGTTTACCATTTCTTGCCCACAACGGTTGGCGTCCCCCTTCGCTCGACACCTGATATTTCATATTTGAGCCGGGAAAGGGCCGCACGTAGATCTCGTCGCGCTTCGATTCATCGGATGAGTAAGCTATCCAGCGGCCGTCAGGGGAGAATTCCGGATATCTCTCGGAGAATTGTGAATTCACGAATGGCGTTACACGCCCTGTGTGGACATCCAGCAGGGCAATATCAAAACCGGTATCCGGGCGGGAGTCCACAAATGCGATCGTTTTCCCATCCGAAGACCAGGATCCGGCGTTCTGACTGTATTTGCTTGTTGTAAGGCGCTCCATCGGTGAACTTCCATCGTAGGGTTGGCAAAACAAGTTTGCCACCAGCGATTTGTGCCATGCAAAACCAAGCCGTTTGCTGTCAGGGGACCAGAACGGATAGGAGGCCTTTCCCTCACCGGTCAACTGACTGTTCGTTCCTCTACTCAAGTCGTACACCCAGACCGGGAAATCTCGTGAGGTAGTTGTGTAGGCAATTCTTTTGCCGTCAGGAGAAAGACGCGGAGCATGAAAAGGGAATTGCAAGTCCGTGACCAGTTGCTCTGTCCCCCGCTGATCCACCCATACAAGCGAGTTCTTTCGCTCTGGAAGGAGGCCGCCTGCTGCATATATAAGCGATCCTGTGTCAGAGATGCTGAACTGCCCAGCGCAAGTATGGGTGGGGTCATAATTGGAGAAAAGCTGCATGACGTTTTCCACGAGAGGGGAGGGTTGGCCAACGACCTCCATGGTCGTGAGATCAAATCGCACGCCCATGAGGGTCCCCTGCCGCAGAAACACCAGGTGTCCTGTTGGAACGTACCGGGCATCTGCCGCGTCCTGTAGCAGCACACGCAACTCTCGCGTATCCAATCGCACCAGGGCCGTCCATGGTTGTGAATCCCAACGGTGTCTCATTACGGTAAAAAGCACAGCTTTCCCATTGGGAAGCCACGATGGCAGACGATGGTTATTTTCCTCACGCTTCGGGTCAGGCTTGGTCAAGATCTCAGGCTTACCTCCGTCAGCCGATATCCTTAAAATGCCGGTGTCTCCCCGTTCGGCAAATACAATGCTGTTATCACCACCCCAATTCGCCCCGAAAATAAATCTGGTGTCGCACAGTGCAGTGGCCACGCCACCCTCGATCGGTATCTTCTTCAGCTTTCCATCGGCCCGGAAACCAACCCACCGATTGTCGGGCGACAGGAAGGGATTGACACCCCCTTCTGTTCCGGCGATAGGCTTAGCTTCCGATCGATCCATTCTTCGCAAGAACAACCGGGGCTTTGCCAATGAACCGGGACCCTCCTCACTTGCGCTGTAAACGACGAATCTGCCGTCACTGGAAAGGGCCATAGCAGTTCGGCTCGGGCGCTCCATTTCCTGGGCCCTGCGATAACTGTCCAGCCAAAACCCCGGTTCGATCTTGATTATGGACGTGACCATTGATGCTGGAAGAGGGGGCTGAAAATATCGAGTCAGCACTTTCTCGATCAGGATCCCGGCAAAAATCCCCACAGCCGTACACAAGGCCATCCACAGGAAAGAGAATCGCCGGGGAACAGGCACGATCCCCGCGGCCACGGCATCCCCGGCATCAGACTCTCCGATTTCGATGCGGGCGTCGGCAATGTCGTGCAGTCGTTCCCTGAGATCCTTCTGAAGGCACCGACGCAGCAGATCCTTGACCTTTAAAGGCGTAGGGGCTGGAAGCGCCTGCCAGTCCGGCTTCCCGTTGAGGATCGCCGCCATGGTCTCGGCGATGGTCTCGCCCTCGAAAGCTCGCGTCCCGGTAAGGCATTCATAGAGGATGCAGCCAAAAGCCCAGATGTCGGACTTCTTGTCGACAGTTTTTCCCTTTGCCTGTTCCGGTGATAGATAAGCCGCTGTACCCAAAACGACACCCGGGCGGGTCGTCGCCGTTGTAATCGTCGGGGAGTGCGTTTGGTCAATCTCGGGTGGGTGGTCCTGGAAGGCCCGCGCAAGACCGAAATCGAGGATTTTGACTTTGCCATCCGGAGTAATTTGAATATTCGCCGGTTTCAGATCACGATGGATAATCCCTTTCTCGTGGGCGGCTTCGAGTCCATCGGCGATCTGCCGACAGATCTCGAGCGATTCATCGATCGGGATCCGGCCTTTATTCAACCGATCGGCGAGTGTCCCTCCCTCGACCAACTCCAAAATCAGGAAGCGCCTGCCGTCGCACTCCTCCAAGCCGTAAACCGAGGCGATGTTGGTGTGATTGAGCGATGCCAGGACCTTCGCCTCGCGTTCGAATCGAGCCAACCGCTCCGGATCTGCGGCGAAAATATCCGGCAGCGCCTTGATAGCTACATGGCGGTTGAGACGCATGTCCTGCGCCCGGTATACAACTCCCATTCCACCTTCCCCGATCTTTTTCACAATGCGGTAATGGGCCACGCTTTGAATCTCTGCTTCTCCCCCATCCTTAGCCAGGACCTGTGCGGCCACCTGCATGGCGGGAGCCTTCATGAAACCATCGGCTTTCGCCTGATGCGCCAGCAGAGCCTCAACCTCCTGGCGCAGCGAGTCGTCTCCGGCGCAGGCTTCTATCAGAAAGGCTTTCCGCCCGTCCGGTTTGCACTCGAGAGCCGAGCTGTAGATTCGCTTGATCTCATCCCATCGTCCTGGATCCATCGCTCTCAGCCCCTCTGCTGTTCCTGGAGCAGCCAGAAACCCTTCAGATATCTGTTTTGGGAAGGCCGTTCAACACTTTGGTCGAATACATCAAGTCGGGCCTCAGTCGAGGCCTGTCGATGTAATCCGCAGCCTGGGGACGATCCATAGTGCCGCCTCCCGCCTTCACCGAATCTGTCTGAGCTAAGATTGTTCAAGCTGGTACTGCCAATCATGCAGAAAGCTCCCACCAGCAATGTGTCTTCTGATAATTGAAGCAGGCCGAAGTTGCGGCCATTATAATCGGCTGATTTGGCATTGGACAGCTGAATCCGCAATGCTTGTGGGGAATTCGGGGCTCACCAATCAGTCAGTTGGCATGATACGGCGATGTGGAAGGTTTTCCGAGATGGCAGGTTTCCGAAAGCGCGACTTCGAGGGATAAATCCTCGGATTCGGCTACCTGGTGGAATGCACGGCGATTGATCGGCTGCGAAATGTGGTGGGTCGCGTCTACTTCTTCCCGGTGGGGCAGAGGCGCTTGAGTTCCTCGAACCAGTTGAGGACAACATTGATCTGCTTGAACTCGGGCATCACCCGCTTCAGCATCAGAAACCGCCGGCCGTCGGGTGAGATGTCATAGTTTTGGCTCCACACATAGTCATCCATCATTCCGGATTTCTCGAACAATACCGACGGTTGCTGAAGCCGGTAAGGGGATTGACTCGTGAACGGCACCGTCATGAGATTCGCCCCCCTTCGATAGAAGAGTTCCCGGCCGTCAGGCGACCATCGGGGTCCTATGCCTCCTGTGGTTGAAACCCGGTAACTGGCACCCGCCCCCGGATAGGCAACCACGTAGACCTCCATTCGCCCACTCTCGGTCGAACAATAGGCGATCCATCGACCGTCGGGCGAAAACGCGGGATGGATCCCGCCGGACTTTGTCGCTGCGCCGAAGAGGGGCTTGGGCGTGCGGTCGCGACCCAGCGACAGCAGATAGATGTCAAATCGCAGGCTGGTTGCGGTGTCGCCCGAACGTTCTTCAACGAAGGCAAGCACACTACCGTCCGGTGAGAAGGACTGGGGATAGTGGTGGTATTCGCTTACCGTGAGCCGTTCCTCCCGCTCGCTACCGTCCAGGTACTTCTTGAAGATGTTCAGCGCCGAACCGTTCTGGCTGGCGGCAAATGCCACGTATTTGCCGGTCGGATCGCTGACGGCCCACCCATCCTCGCCCCCCAGTTTTCTCAATGGCTGGTCGGTGCCGCGCGCCAGGTCGCGGACCCAGGTCCTTTCCGCTTCATCTCCCCTACGGATGAACATCTTGCCGTCCCGTGAGAGATGCGGGGTTTGGTAATGGCGAATGTCGAATGACAGCGGATCCTCCTCCCCCTTGCGATTTACCCAGACCGGCAAGATCTTACCGGACAATCCACCGGGAGCGTAGGCCAGCGTGCCGTTTTCGGAGACGGAGAAACTCGCCCAGCCCCTGGTATCGCCGATGACTCCCTGGAGAATCGGAACTGGGCTGCCGGTCAGCCGCAAAGCCTCAATGTCGAAGGGCACGGCCAGCATGTCTCCCTGCCACCCATAGACCAGGTGGCCCGTTGCCGTGTAATGTGCATTGCAGCCTCGCTCTATCAGTATTCTTGCCTCCCCCGTCTCGAGAGAAAGAACGCCGACGTGCATCTTGCTGGCGCCGCGCTTTACGGTGAACAGGATGCTCTTTCCGCCGGGGAGGAACTGCGGGTACCGATACCAGTGGCTTCCCCCTTCCTTGAAATCGAGCTTTGCCTGAACGGGTTCGGCACTGCCGCCGGCTGCCGGAACTCGCCAAAGGCCACGGCTGGCCCCGAAAACGATGATACCGTTTGTCCCCCAGCTCCCGCCGTCTCCGCCAGGGAAAGGGCAGACAGGTTGAGGATTCCCTCCGGCCAGCAGAATCTTCCAGAGTGTACCGCCTGCGAAGTAACCGACCCACGTGCCATCGGGCGAGAAAAAGGGATATCCGGCTCCTTCAGTTCCAGGAATCGGATGAGCTTCGTACTCGTCGATCCTTCGCAGGTAAAGGCAGCGCCGGCTTCCTGCCATAGCTCCATAGACCAGCTTGGAACCGTCGTGCGACAACGCGACCTGGGGCGCCGTCAACCCGACCGACCAGCGCTGATCCGGGGGAAGCGAGACGACGAACCGGCTGCTGGGCTGCCTTGCGGGCGAAACTGCTCGCTGTTGCCAGAGGGCGGTCGCCGCGATTATCGCGATCGTGCCTGCGACAGCCCAGGGAATCAACCTCCGCCAGACGGGGCGCGGTCCCGATGATTCCCTTGAGGGAGCGTTCCCTTCGGTGGCGCCGCGCAAGGATTCCTCGAGTTCAATTCGTGCGTCGGCGATGTCGTGCAGGCGACTGTCACGGTTCTTGACGAGACATCGCTTCACGAGGTCGACAAGCCTCCACGGCAGACCGTGCGGGAGCGCCTTCCACTCCGGCTCGCCTTTCAGGATCGCCGCAAGCGTCTCCGTCACGTTCTCACCTTCGAACGCTCTACTCCCCGCCAGGCTCTCGAAGAATATGCAGCCGAAAGCCCAGATGTCGGCGCGTTTGTCGACCGGCTTGCCGACGGCCTGCTCGGGACTCATGTACGCCGCCGTGCCCAGCACGACCCCCGGACGGGTCATGGTGCCGGTGATCGCCGGCGAGAGCGCTGGGTCAACGTCGGGCGGCTGATCGTTAGAGGTTCGCGCGAGGCCGAAGTCAAGGATCTTTACCTTGCCCTCGCGAGTGATCATTACGTTGCCGGGTTTCAGGTCGCGGTGTATGACTCCCTTCTCGTGCGCGGCCTCCAAGCCCTCGGCAATCTGCCGGCAGATGTCCAACGCTTCATCGACGGGAAGCCGTCCCTTCCGGAGCCGATGCGCAAGCGTCTGCCCCTCGACCAGCTCCATCACGATGAACCGCTTCCCATCCGACTCCTCCAGTCCGTGAAGGGTGGCGATGCTCGGATGATTCAGCGACGCAAGGATCTTCGCCTCGCGCTCGAAGCGCGCGAGCCGTGCGGCGTCCTGCGCGAATTCGTCGGGAAGAAGTTTCAGGGCGACGTGACGGTCCACCCGGGTGTCGCGGGCACGGTAGACGACGCCCATGCCCCCCTCGCCGAGCTTTGAGATGACCTTGTAGTGTGCGATGGACTTGCCCGAGAGGTCGCCGATCCCGGCATCCTCTACGAGCGACGGCTGGTTCGCAGCCGCCGGCCTGTCGAGGAACTCAGCGTCCCTGCCCTCCCAGGCGAGGAGGGATTCGACTTCGCGGCGCAACTCCGGATCCCCGCCGCAGGCCTCGTCAAGGAAGAGGCCGCGTTCATCGGCCGGACGCGACAGTGCACCGCTGAGGAGCTGTTCGACTTTCTGCCAGCGGTCATTGTACATGCCAACGGACCTCCGGGCTTCAGATTGGGCCTACGACGCCACTCTGTTGTGCGGACTCCTGTTCAACTCCCGAAGCAGCCAGATCTTCGCAAGCTTCCAATCACGCTTCACCGTCTCCGGCGAGACTCGCAGGACCTCGGCGGTCTCCTCCACGCTCAGGCCGCCAAAATGCCGCAATTCGACAATCTTGGCCTTCCTCGGATCGAGGTCGGTCAGCATCGAGAGGGCGTCATCCAGGGCAACCAGTTGGGAATCTGTCGTCGGCGGGAGTCCGTGAGCTTCGTCCAGCGACACGAAGCACAGACTCCTGCCCCGCTTGCGCGAGCCGCGCCTGCGCGCCGATTCGACCAGGATCCGGCGCATGACGTGCGAGGCGACGGCGCAGAAGTGGGTTCTGTTCTGAAATCCGGCGTTTCCTGCGCCCACGAGCCTGAGGTAAGCCTCGTTAGCGAGTGCCGTCGCCTGCAGGGTGCGGCCGGGTTGTTCCCGCGCCATGTGGCGTCGCGCGATGCGTTTCAGTTCGGGGTAGACCAGAGGGATCAGTTCGTCATAGGCTGCGGCGTCCCCCTCGTGCCACTTCTGAAGCAGCCGCGAAACCTCTCCTTGCGAGGATGGCGTCACGGGGACCTCCTATAAGGCCGATGCTAGCACAGTCCTCATTGCCGCGGCAACAAGCACCACTAAGCCTGCCACAGATGATTTTCTTGCTCTCTGTTACCCGCAGAGCCATCGCTTTGCGCAATCCCCGGGTGAGGGGGGTCGCCCCCGGGGAGGCGCGCGATGCGAAACCGAACGGTTCACGGAGCCTGGAAAGCTGTTGTGGTCATCCTCACATGGCATGCGCTGGCATTCCCGGGCACCGATGGCGCTCACGCCGGCAGGGCGGCGCAGGATCTTGAGGTTGTCGGCAGGAGGGGTTTCATCACCGATCGCCTGACCAGGGGCCAGCTCCGGTTGTGGCAGTCCATCGCCGGGATCGTCTCTGAAGAAGATCTGTTCGGAAGGGCGCTCCACCCCAAGCTGCGCCGCCTCTGGCAGGAGGTCGAAGCCGGCGGGTGCCGGATGTACATCGAATTGGCCGACACGCATCCACGGGTTGGCTCCCGGGCAGGCGAATTCCGGATCGAGGCAATGGACTCGGACGGTCGCATACGTTCCGGGGTGATCCGGCTGTACCTGGGCTCCATCGACCGCGCGCGTCTGCGCGCCTCCTCCAGGGCTGGAGAGGGATTCAACATTTTCAGGGACCTGGGAAAGGAAGAGCGATACGCGGTTGTTCTCGGGCATGAGCTTGCGCATGCCATCGCGGCCCTTCGGAACCCGGCTCATGCCGGATCGATGCTCGAGTTCTGGCGCGAGACCGAGTCGTACAACCGGATGACCGGGCGGGGCACGGCTTCAGAACCTCACGAGCAGGATCGGCTCGAGTGTCTGAAGCGGATCACGGCTCTCTCCGATCTGCTGGAGCAGGTTGCGGAATCGGTGGACGCCGAGTTGTGGAGGGAGCTTGTCGAGGGCCAGCGGCACGGCCCCAGGCCGCCAGCGCTGCGGGTTCCGGCTCGTTAAGCATTACGCCGAGCCTGGAGGACATCCGATCTTAGTGCGATTCTCGCAGTAATCCTATTTTCGAATTCGCGGCAGGTGTGCGGCTGAGTCGGCCATCCCGGGAAGTTGGCCCTGAGTCAAACTCCCAAGATGCGGGCTTTCTGGAAGTGATCCACATCAAGGTGATTTAAGAACACTTGTCGGCTGGAAGATCTGGAGATTATTACACTCCATAAGACGGTGGGATCGCTTTATATTCCTCCTCTTCTTGCAGCACATTTTCGGGATCGACGATTACGAGCCTTTCGCACCCGGCCAGCTGCACCCTGATCCTGATGCGTTGCCGGCAGACCCGCATGATCACTCCTGGGATCTTCTGCACCCGCCATCCGCTCAAGATTGAGCGGCCCGGGGATCGGAGCCAGATGACGCGATCGCCTGCTTTCATGTCCCTCCTCATCCGGCTTTCCGCCTGGCGTATCGATGCCCGTCCACGACGACACACTCCCATACCGGGTCCGAGCCGGGCTCGTCCGGCGATGACGCCGGCCCCGGCGGCTCCACGGGCGCGCGCTCCCACTGGCGTTCCTCCAGCCATTTCGCCGGCCCCGGAACGTACCTCCCGCCCTCCTTGGCCCAGTCGTGGCTCGGCTTCTGGCGGTCCAGCGCCAAGAGCATCGTGTCGAGCAATGAGCGGTCCGGCTTCAGCTTCGCCCACGCGGACATGGCCCTGCCTTTCCCGGCTTGCCTGTGTTCCGGATAACTTGCCCAGAAGATTTCGAAAAGGCTCCTCGAGTCGAGTCCCCCCGGGGGGGATTCAGGGGGGGATGAAGCTGAAGAAGAAGTAGAAGATGAAGAATAGGAGCTTACTTCTCCCCTTACTTCCCCCTTACTCCTGTCTTTCTCCCTGTGCCTCTTCTGGTATAAACCGTTGATCTGCCGTTCTTTATCCTCCCTCATCATCCTCCTGCATTCGATCCTTACTTCTGCCTTACTATCGCCTGACAAAATCTTACGGTCGAGATTTTCGTCCAGGTTCGATTCGCAAATTCGCATCCCGACGAGCTCGCTTATGACGGCCGCGGCCTGGTCTGCCGAGCTGCCAATCAGTCGCGCCCACCCCATGAGCGGCAATGTGAGAGGCCCCCTGGTCTGAGATCTCCACAGCGCGCAAAGGATGTCGATCCATGCCCCTTTTGCGGCAAGGGTCAACGCCCGGGTGTCCTGGATCCAGTCGCCCGGGTAAAACTGGAATGCCGGCATCTTTGCCATCACCTGGTTCCCCCTGAGAAGGCCCTGGCTTCCGGCATGCCGGGGTCCATGAGGTCCGTGAATTTGGTGTGCTGCTTAATGAATGCCGACTTGACAGTGGCGGTCGGCCCGTTGCGGTGCTTGGCGACGATGATCTCCGCCGTCCCGGCATCTGCGGACCTCGGGTTGTAGAACTCGTCGCGGTAGATGAAGATCACGACGTCCGCTTCCTGCTCGATCGATCCCGATTCGCGGAGGTCGGCGAGGATGGGCCGCTTGTCGACTCGCTCCTCGCACTTGCGGCTAAGCTGGCTGGCCGCGATGATCGGGACCCGCAGGGTCTTGGCCAGGTTCTTCAGCCCGGCGGAAATCTCCGAGACTTCCTGGACGCGGTTTTCGTTGCGGCGGTTCCTGGTCCCGACGGCGAGCTGGAGGTAGTCGATGACGACGAGGTCGAGGCCCTGTTCGCCTCGGGTCGAGCGCCTGATGCGGTCGTCCAGGCGCTTGAGCTTCGCGCAGATCTGGGTAATGGTCTGGCCGCCGCGGTCGTCCATCCAGATGCGGTCGGTGTACATCTCGCCGTTGGCCCGGTTGATCCTCGCCCAGTCGTCCTTCGTCAGGTGCCCGCAGTTGATGCGGTAGCTGTCGACGTCGGCACGGACGCAAACCTCGCGCATGTAGAGCTGGATTTTCGACATCTCCATCGAAACGATCGCGACGTTCTTCCCAAGGTCGATCGCGGCGTGGTCGGCCACGTTCAGGCAGAACGACGTCTTTCCCATCCCCGGGCGTCCGCCGACGAATATGAGGTCCGTCTTCTGGAACCCCGACGTGACGCGGTCGAGGTCTTTCAGGCCGCTCGGGATCCCGTGGATCCCGGTGGGGTTCTCCGAGCGGGCGACGATCTCCTTGTAGCCTTCGTCGCAGATTTCCGTCATCGGCACGAATCCGCCGCGGGCGCTTTTGCCTGAGATCTCGATGAGTTCCCCCTGCAGGCGGTCCAGGATCTCGTCGATCCTCAACTGGCGCTCATAGCACAGCGAGACGGCCTCCTCGCATTTCCGGATTACCTGTCGCAGGCAGGACATCTCCTTCACGCTCGCGGTGTAATGCCTGATGTCGATGCCTCGCGGCAGACCGTCCGTAAGGCTGGCGAGGTATGCCGGCCCACCCGCTTCTTCTACCTTGTTCCTGCGCCGCAGCTCCTCGAGGACCAGCACCGCGCGGATCGGCCGCTCGTCCTCGAGCAGGGAGGACATGGCGCGATAGATCTGGCGGTTCCTCTCGTCATAGAAGTCTGCGTCCGTCAGGACCTCGGCTGCCGCCGAGAAGGAGTGCTCGTCGAGCAGGATCGCGCCCAGGACGGCGCGCTCGGAATCGAGGCTGCTGGGCATCGTTTTTTCGAGGGTGATGTCGGCTGCCGCCATCGGATACCTCCCAATTGCTACCGATTCGGCACGATAGTCGCGGCGCCGGGAGACCATCCGCCGCATTCGCGATTCGTGCGTTTTCGGTCAGATTTTCGGAGGAAGTTCGCGAGCGATTTTTTCGGAATAAGGACAATTCAAGGACAATGGAGCCTTTTTTGACCTTTTACCGAGTGTATTGAAGCGAAGGTTGGATGCGAGCTAAGTCGTTGAAACCAAAGGTGGCGGAGGTGCATGGGAATCGAACCCACCGAACCCATCTTCCGATGAATCCCACTGGATTTGAAGTCCAGGCCAGCCACCAGGCCAGATTCACCTCCGCGCGGCCCTGATTGTAGCAGAGTCACCCTCCCCCAGCAAAGCGGGCTATTTCCTGCAAAAATAAATGCTTTCTCGATCTTCGAGGTCTTCTTTGAGAAAAGAATGATTCTCGTCGATGGACCCATCCGGGATGAATCCCGGCCCCACATGAATAAGAATCTTTTTTGAGAGCTGTCGCAGCCTTTTCGTCCGCTGTAGTGCGCAATCGGCTTTTGGTGATTTCGCTGTTAGGATTTTTGATAAGCAGATCGCTGCGCTATTCCATCAGGGTTTTGGCAGAGAGGGATTGGGCGGACGGCTGATTTCTCCGTTGTAGGCTTCTCCCAGATCGATATTGTGGCGCGCGATGGTCTGGCCAGTCGCTCTTTCGAGGCTATTGATCGCCTTGGCGTACAGGCTTTCGGCCAAAACCTCATCCGACCGGGCTTGCGCCAGGTCCCGCTGATATTGAATGATGAAAAAACTGGTCGTAGCCCCGACGCTGTACTTCTCCTGCTCGGCCTCCAGGGTCTCCTCTTGCAGGAGGCGCGTCTGGTGTGCCGCATCGTAAGCCGCCCGGGCACGACGGACCGCGATAACCGCCGCTTCGACCTCGGTGCGAATCGCATGCTTCAGCAACTCCAGCCGGGTCTCGGCCTGGTTTTTCTGGGCTTCGTCGCGCTGCAGGTCGGCGCGCGCCTGCTTGTTGCTCAGCGGGATGTTGAGCTGCAGGAAAATGCCATAATCGGGATAATTGCGCCGAAAAATCTGCGCCAGGGTCGATCCGTAGCCGCCCAGGAACTGCGGATCAGGGGAGCGCGCATAGGAAGTGCCCGGCGGCAGCCCGGGCGGAAGCAGCGCGTTGACATCCGCGGCAAGCGCATTGTTCTGCATGGTGCCCACAAGGTCGAGCTGGGGCAATAAAGCATTCCGCGATCCTTTCAATGCAATCTCAGCATTTTCAAGCTGCATCCTGGCCTGGTTGAAATCGGGCCGGTTTTCAAACGCCATCCGGGTCAAGGCATCGAGCGCGAGATCCTCCTCCTTGGCGGGAATGCGGATCTTATCTGTGGCTACAATTTTGGCGGACTGGATTTCGGGGTCTTCGGTGCCGCGGCGGCTCAGGAAATTCTTCAAAATGACTTCCTGCTGAAAAACCAGGCTCTCGGAATTGGTCAGGGCCTGGCGGCTGCGCGCGACTTCGGCCTGGGCACGCACCACTTCAATCGGGGCGAGCGTGCCCACGTCCACCTGTGCCTGGTTGTTTTCAAGCAGGGTTTCGGCGCGCTTGAGCGTCTGCTGTTTCACCTCCAGATCCTGATTGAGGCTGACGAGGTCGTAATAAAGCCGAATCACACCCGACACGGTGGCGATCAGCTGTTGCCGGAAAACCAGGTCTGCGATCTTCTGATTGTTGGCTGCAACGCGGATGTAGCGCCTATTGGTAGCGAAACCGAAGCCCTGAAGCAGCGGCTGCGATACCGTGAATCCGAGCGAAGACGCGATATAGGGATTGTAGTCCAGCCGTCCGGAATTAACCTTCTGGCGGCTGTTGGTATAGGCCAGGCTGAACAGCGCGCCGCTTTCGAAGCCCTTGAGAAACGCGGCGTTCGCTGTGGTGGTATCGGTGGTGAGATAAGGCACGCCATACGTCGTCTGGCTGGTCTGCGGCGCCGTGCGATGGATCCAGCCGAACTGTCCTGCGATCGTGGGATCGAAAACCGGAATTCTGGGTCCGCTGGAAAATCCGCTGGTTCCGAGTCCGGTAAGTTGCCCCAGGGATAGGCTCAATTCGGATTGCGAGTTGGTGTTGTCGATTCCGCCGGTGAGGACCGTGCTGGAGGGCCCACCCACTCCCGGCGGGGCTTCTCGCACCGTCAATTGCAGCCCACGCACCGTTGCGCCCGACCTGGCACGGAGCAGATCGGAGCTCGCAAAAAGTGGCAGATAGCGTTGCACGGCAACATCCAGGTTGTTTTCGATCGAGAGGGCGATGGCGTCGTCCAGGGAAAGGAAGATCTTGCTGTCACGGACGAGTGCTTTCAACCGCGCCGTGTCGACCGTCTTGTTCGGAGGAACATCGAGGGCCTGATAGGGCTCCCCCAGTTTCTGCCAGAATCCTTTGCCGGACTCCTGCGCCGGAGCCCTGGCGACCAATACGAATAGCATTACAAAAACAAAGAACCGATTCATAGGAAAATCCCGATGCATGAATAAGGTCGTCTCCGGCCGCGAGCTGCATCTCCAGTCATTTTGCCGGGCGGGGTTCGGCTGCCCCCGGCTTTTTCGCCAGGCGCGGCTTCACTAACTCTCCTTCGACAACATCGTCGCCCGGATTGATGACGACCATTTCGCCTCCGTTCAGACCTGAGGCAACCTCAACCTCCGGGCCGAAATCCCTTCCCAAGGTGATCTTCTGGAAATGGACCTTCCCTTCCTCTGAAATGACCGCTACCTGCGGGCCGTCGGGACGGATCATCAGGGTATCGCCGGATACGGTCACGGCCGGAGCCATCTCCACCTTCGCCAGATTGACCTGAGCATACATACCAGGCATCAGGATAAAATCTTGGTTAGCGATGTTAATCTCGGCCGGCAATGTCCTTGTATTTGGATCCAGCGCGTTCGCAGTCCGCACGATCTTGCCCTTGAAGGGCCGGTTCGGAAATTCCTGCACACTGACAGAGGCAAGATCCCCCGTGTGTATCATTGCCAGGTTCGTTTGAGGTACCTGAACGATAATACGAACGGTATCGATTCGGGCGAGGCGGTAGAGCTCTCGTCCCTCGCTGGCACCACCACGGATCAGCGCTCCGACATCGGTGTTCCTGGCCGTAATCACTCCGGAAAATGGGGCTGTGATTTCCTGGAATCCTTTGAGATCCTTCAGGCGGCGTAAATCGGCCTGGCTGGCCGATACCGTTTCCCGGGCAGCATTGACGTTTGCCTGCATGGCTGCATTGTCCGCGCGCCGCGCCTCATACGCGGCCTGTTTCTCATCCACCTCCTGCCTGGAAACAACCCTTTTGGCGAACAGGGTGTTCCATCGTTGAGCGGTGACTTCGGCGAGTTTCATTTGCGTGGTCGACTGTTCCAGGGCGGCCTGGGTCTGCGCGAGGCTAGCCTCGGCCCTGGCCACGGCAGCCTGGGCCTGCTGGACCTGCTTATCGACTTCGGGCGCTTCGATCAAAGCGAGCAATTGCCCCTGACTGACGCGGTCGCCGATGTCGACAAATCTCTTTTGCAGGTACCCCTCGGACCGGGAAAAGATGGGGGCTTCGGAAATTGCAAGGATTGTGCCCGGCAGCGTGAGATCCCCCCTAGAGGGAAGAACGGTTACTTTTGTCACCAGCACTTCAGGTACGCTGTGGGTGCGCTCGAGCGCTTCCATCACTTCCTGATCCCGCACCTTGCGCGGGCGTATCGCCAGGAATACGAGCACACTGAAAAACAGCACCAGGAATAGGGTGACCAGGATCGGCTTGACCCTGGAAAACCGGCGCGGATGAACCGGACCCGGCTCACCAGTCACGGCATGGTTTGAGTGTTGGCTGTCATCTCTGCTCATTGCATGGCACCCCGGGGTTAGACTTCATGTTCCTGCTGTTCCAGCATAGCTTCATAATTCTTGGGAGGGGATTTCCGCAGATAGCTGTAAACCACGGGCACGAAATAAAGCGTGCACAAGGTCGCCAGGATCAGACCGCCGATCACGGCACGCGCGAGCGGGGCGTTCTGCTCGCCTCCTTCCCCCAGACCCAGCGACATCGGTAGCATCCCGATGATCATGGCCAAGGCGGTCATCAGCACCGGCCGGATTCGCGTAACTCCGGCTGCCATCGCCGCAGAGATGGCGCTGTCCCCCTTGATCCGCTGTTCGTTGGCGAAGGTCACCAGCAGGATGCTGTTGGCGGTGGCGACGCCGATTGTCATGATCGCCCCCATCAGCGACGGCACGCTGAGGGTGGTTTGGGTCACGAAAAGAATCCAGAGGATCCCCGAGAGCGCTCCGGGCAGCGCCATCATGATGATGAAAGGATCAAGCCACGACTGGAAGTTGACCACCATCAGGAGGTAGACCAGGAGGATGGCAAACAGGAGCCCCAGCCCGAGACCGGTGAATGAAGAATCCATGGTCTCCATCTGACCCCTGGTGGAGATGAAAAGGCCGCGCGGCAACTTCCCTTCAATATCCTTGATGATTTTTCTCACCTCGGTGGCGACCGATCCCAGATCGCGGCCTTCCACATTGGCGAAAACATCGAAAACCGGCTGGACGTTATAATGATTCACCACGGCCATGGTGGTATCCCGCTTGAAAGTTGCAAGGTTGCTCAGAAGCTGAGGAGCCCGCGCGGATGGAGACGAAATCGGCGTGCGCGCCAGGTCGTCGAAGGAGTCTATTCGGTACTGCGGCGTTTGGACGCTGACGAAATAGCTGACACCGTTGAGCGGGTTGAGCCAGAAGTTGGGGGCGACCTGGCCGCTGGAGCTGAGCGAAATCAGCATGCTGTTGGCCACGTCGCGCTGGGTAAGGCCGGCCTGGGCTGCGCGCACCCGATCGACAGTAATCGAGAGTTCAGGGTATTCCATCACCTGATGGAGGTGGACATCGACCGCCCCGGGGATCAAAGCCACCCGGCGCTGAGCCTCCTGCGCCACCTTGTACGCGGCGCGCTTGTCGCGCCCGGTGACTTGGACGTCGATTGGCGCCGGCAAGCCGAAGTTCAGGATCTGGTTGGTGATGTTCGCCGGTTGAAAGTAAAAGGTCAGATTCGGAAACTCGGCCGCCAGTTCCCTCCTGAGGAGCTTGACATACTCTTCGGTGGGGCGGCGTCGTTCCGGCTGAAGTGATATCAGGATTTCCCCGTCGCCCGGGCCGATCGAGGCCGAATCGCTGTAGGCCAGATTGATGCCCCCCAGCGGCAACCCGATGTTGTCAAGGATGGTCTTGAGGTCGCTCTCAGGGATCTTGCGCCGGATGCTGGCCTCCACCTCGCTGAAAAATCGCTCGGTTGCCTCGAGGCGCGTCCCTGAGGGTGCTCGGACATGCAGGCGCATCTGGCCCGAATCGACGTTGGGGAAGAAGTCTTCTCCGACGTAATTTATCAAACCCATGGACAAGACGAAAAAGCAGATAAAGAACGTTACTGTGAGGGGCCGGTGATGCAGGCACCAGTCCAGCCCGCGCTGGTAGATCCGTTTGAGGGCAAGAAAGCCGACGTTGAAGTAGTCGTGGACATGCCAGAAGATGCCGCTCCCTGAGGCGGAATGTCCCCCCTCGCCAGCCTGGTAGAGCGCCACTTCCGGCTTGAGCAGGAAATCGGCCATGGTGGGGACCAGAGTCCGCGAAAGGAAGTACGACATCAGCATCGCGAAGACTACCGCCATCGCTAGCGGCGTAAAAAGGTATTTTGCCGCCCCCTTGAGAAAGACCACGGGCACGAACACGATGCAGATGGCCAAGGTGGAGACGAAGGCCGGGATGGCTATCTGCTGGGAGCCTTTCAGGATCGACTGCACCAGCGAATGTTTCATGCCCATGTAGCGATGAATGTTCTCGATGGCAACGGTCGCATCGTCGACAAGGATTCCTACGGCCAGCGACAGCCCGCCGAGAGTCATGACATTGATCGTCTGCCCAAGGAACTTGAGCACGATGAGCGAGGTCAGGATCGAAAGCGGGATGGAAATGCAAACAATGAGGGTGCTCCGCCAGCTTCCCAGAAAGAGGATGATCATCAATCCCGTCAGCAGGGCTGCGATTAAGGCTTCCTGAACCACTCCCTGGATAGCGGCACGCACGAAGAGCGACTGGTCGAACAGTTCGGTGACATTCAGTTCCGGCGGCAGCGTGGTTTTAATCCGCTTCAGCGTCGTGCGGACACGGTCGACGATGTCGAGCGTGGAGGCGGTTCCGGTTTTCAGGATGGCCAGGAGAGCAGACCGGCGCCCGTTCTTTCGGACGATATTGGTCTGGACATTGAAGCCATCGCGGACCTGGGCGACGTCGCGCATGTAGACGATCGCGCCGTTGACCTGCTTGATCGGAAGGTCGTTGAGCACATCAACCACTTCCGGGCTGCTGTTCATGCGGACGAGATATTCGCGCTGGTCGATTTTCGTGGTGCCGGCGGGGAGAATCAGGTTCTGCTGGTTCAGAGCGTTGGAGACATCCGTCGCCGAAAGACCCTTGCCGAAGAGCGCATCCGGGTTCAGGTCAACCATAATGGCACGCGATTTCCCACCATACGGAAGAGGTACTGAAGCACCCTGCACGGTGGCCAGCTGCGTGCGGATGAAATTCAGCCCGTAATCGAAAAGCTGGGTTTCCGTCATGGTTTCGCTGTCAAGTGAGAGCTGCAATATGGGCACGCTCGACGCGTTGTACTTGAGAATGGAGGGTGGGAAAATCCCCGGCGGCATGATGCGAGTGAGACTGCCGGCGATGGAATTGAGCTGGGCGACGGCCAGTTCGACTTTGGCGTCGGGCTGGAAATAAATTCGGGCTACGCTGACACCTGTGAGCGACTGAGACTCCATGTGCTCGATGTCGTTCACCGTTGTCGTGTAAGCACGCTCGCTCACCGTCGCGATGCGCTGCTCCATTTCTTCAGGCGAGATTCCGCTGTAGCTCCAGATCACGCTGACCACAGGGATGTCGATCACCGGGAAGATGTCGGTGGGGGTGGTGTAAATGGCAACGCCGCCCAATAAGGCGATCAGCACCGCCATCACGACGAAGGTATAAGGGCGCCGGAGCGCCAGCCGGACTATCCACATAATGTATCACCGGGAAAGCAACTGATTTTACGAACAGAAGAATGTACCGCAGCATCAGCAGCCGGGCAATATTAATAGAATAGCTTAGTAAAGCATTAGTTCGGTTTGGTGGTCGGATCAGGCTTCAGAACGGGATGTCGTCATCGTCCGCTGTAACCGGAGAGGCGGCCTGCTTCACCCCGGCAGATGGGCTCTGTCGATCAAACAGAATCTTACTCCGATTTGGAAACACTGAGGCCGGGTCGAAACGGAAGTCGGCGTGCTGTCGGAGAAAGGGCCGGACGCCGCAGCCCGAGACATAACATTCCGCTTTGCCCTCTTTGGGACACGAGCCGAAGCGGCACAGTCGCCCGCGATAGCGATCGGTTCCGGGCTCCAAAATAAACACATCGACCTGGTGATGCGCCACCCCGATCTTGCGGTCCGAAAACAGTTCGATCAGGGATCGCGCCAGCCCCCTGCGGAGCTCATTCAGACCATCCAGGCTATCCAGCCAAACGGCAAGATCGAGATCCTTGCATTCATGCAAAATCGCAATGCCAGCCCGGCGAAATTTCCTGAATCGAGGAACTTCCTTTTTCAAAGGGCGAGCTACCGAGCCTATCAGAGCCACCTTTAGAACCTCGGGGTGCTTTTGGAATGCTTGGGCGACATAGTCCGCGGTCAGCCGTAACTCCTGCTGGCGCCGGCGCATCAAGTCATCCTCTTCACCAGTGTCTTTCGCCGATGGGGGATTATCGTCTTCTTCGAGTTCCCATGCGTATTCATCGGCATCGGACGCGTTGCTGTCCTCCGAAAACCATTCGCCCTCGCCTGCATTTTCATCTGCCGACGCAGCTTCATTTGTCAGGCGTTCGATTTCCATATCAACTCCGAGATCGGCGAGGGAAAACTCCTCCCGCTCCTCGGCTTTGCGCCGGGCTTTTCGCGCTGCCTTTTCTTTGCGATCCTGGTAGAGATCGCGAATCCAAACTTCGACGGGGGCTTTCCAGGCCTGGTTTTTCCCCGGAATATTTTTGATGAGGCTGCGTGGCCCCATTCCCAGTTCTTTTGCCATTTGGATGGCCTCATCGGATAGGCGGCATTTGCTCTTGGCTTCAGCCCACAGTGCAGCCTTCTTTTCTTTATTCGCCATTCATCCCTCCCCAAAATGATCGATACTTTATCATGGTCGGAAACCGCACCAAAACTGACGAAAGGCGGCAGGCGGAGGTCGGATCCAGGCCCGCCTTGGGGGACCTGGAAAGCAATTGCAGTGGGGTAGATAGAGGTTTCTCAGCAAGGCGGCTTGACTAGAATAGAATGCCCGTGTAGAGTTATGCGCCGTGGGGCTGTAGCTCAGCTGGGAGAGTGCCTGACTGGCAGTCAGGAGGTCGCGAGTTCGATCCTCGCCAGCTCCACCAATAAACCCTCATAAATCAATCACTTACAGATCAGCGCGGATTTCAGGCTAATCAATCGTTGGCTCAGGTTGCGTCTGGGTTGCGGATTTTTGCTGGGAATGTCTGTTGAGAGCGTTATGTAAAATCTGAAACTAATCTTGGATTTGGGAGTTCTGCTCGGGGTCGATACCCTGTTCAAATCTCAAGTTTCCCAGATGCCGTTTCGGGACAACTATCAAGTTCTTGGCTGCAAGCTGGTGGACGTGGCTGTATTCGTTTTGCAGTCTACGAACATCCGAACTAATCCATGTAAAAACCTATTCCCGACCCGACCGTGTTTAACATCTGTGCCGGGCTGTCCATACCGAGCTGAGCGAGCAACAAAAGGAATCGGGCCTGCGGCTGTTCACTCAAAAGCAGTTCCACGAGGTTCGCTTTGTATTGGATTGTGCGCGAAATCAGATGGACAATGAATAATTTCGAAATTTCACGATTCTCGTGTAATAACTGCATCATCAGAGACTTCTCGACCCGGATGAGGCTGCAATCCGTGATCGCTGAGGCTGTTGACAATCGCAACGGCTGATCTATGAGGCATCCTTCGCCGAAGAACCCGCCCACGCTAATTGTTTCCAGGATAGTTTCCTTACATTGTTGATCCAAAACCGAGAGCTTCACGCTGCCTTTTCGGATGAAATACATGGCGTCTGCGGGTTGTCCTCGGTCAAATATGCGCTGGTCGGTGCTGTATTTTGCAGCGGTTTTCCCAAGGTAGATTCCAGCGAACAAAGATTCCCAGTCGACGGGCACAGTCTTCTCTATTAGAATGACAACACCTTCCTTTAAATGCTGAATGCAAATACAAAATCAAGAATCCACACTGAAAGATATCGCTATGGAATCTTTTCGTCTGTTCAATATTGCTCGCCGTCCTGGACAATTTTGGTCATTCCTGGCTAAACAAGAAAACTGCGATGTGGAATTAGCCCAAAGTACCGAGGGCCTCAATTATGGAAGCTGTTTTTGGATCAATCAATTGATCGTTGATGTCTTCGCCCAGCAGGCACCGCCAATTGAATAAGCATGGCCAAGCTCCCCACCTGAAAATCTAGCACTGACAATGCCGGGCTGGCGGAGAGCTGAGGGTCTCATTCACACGAATACCGATGTGGTCAGTTGCGCCTGAAGAGAATTACTTCCATCAACAACGATGAGGGGTCGAGAGAGCAGGTTTTAGCAAGGTATCTTCCCATGCCAACAGCTAACTATCGCACCTTCTCAATCTGCTTCAGGGCTTGGGATCCGCCCAGCGAAGGCAACCGATTCACCGCCTGCCGATTGGCCCCCGGCACCAGATGCCCGTAAACGTCCACGGTGATCTTGATGCTGGAATGTCCGAGCTGTTCCTTGACGTAGGTCAGCGACTCCCCGTTCTGGATGAGCAGTGACGCGAACGTGTGGCGACATTCGTGGAACCGGATTCGCCGCAGTCCCGCCTTCTGAAGGCACTTGTGGAAATGTCTCTTCTTGAGATTCTTCATGTCCTGAAAGCCGCCCTCTTCATTCTCGAAGATCCAGGCCGTAGCCGGGAGTTCGTTCTTCCCTTGGGCTAGGAGGGATTCTTTCCGGTTACGGCGCAATTCCAGAAGTGCCGCCATAAGTGCATCTGAAACATCCACCTTCCTGATTTTCCCTGACTTTGTGAGGTTGACTTTTCCCCGCACAATCCCGCGCCGTACAACCAGGAACTTCCCGTTCTCGTCGAGATCGCCCCATTGAAGACCAGCCAGCTCACCCGAGCGCAGTCCGGTGTGAATGGCGCAAAGGAAGAGGGCGAAATGTTGCGGAGAATACTGGCGGATAGCCTCAAGAAACTTGATGACCTCGGCCTCCGTTAACGGCTCAATCTCTTTGTGCCGCGTGGGCGCTTGCCTGAAAAACTCTCCCAGTCTTGTCGCAGGATTCTCAGTGATGAGCCCCGCCCGCTGCGCCTTGTTTAGGATCTTCCGCAGGGTGGCCAGTGTGAGCCTAATCGTATCCTTGGCCAGTTTCTTGCCGACAAGGGACGATGCGAACTCCTCAACCCGCTCCCGCGTTATCTTGTCGAGACACAGGCCACCGAATTCCTGCTTGATGCCGTTGTTGTAGCGGCCCTCATAGCAATCACGGGTGGACTCCCGAACTGAACCCTCAAGGGTTGTTTTGAACCGCTCGAAGTAGGCGTCCAACGAGGGAATCGAGGGTGCATCCCCGGCAGAAGGGGCTTCGTCTTCTATCGACTGCCCCAGCTTGAGGCGTGCATCGATGATCGCCTTCGCCTTCTCGGCGAGCTTCTTGGAGCCGATGTGCCTTGCCTTCCGAACGCGGCGGTGGTTAATAAAAATCCACCAATCACCGGACCCTTTAATCTTTTCTCGAACTTTGACACCCATGGGTCACCGCCCTTCTTCGCCGTGGCGGCGTGTTCGATGGGTGAAATGCAGGCGCAATGCGGGTAAAATGGCTTTAGCCATCCCTTCCTCCGTTGTAGGAAGGCTGGTTAGGGTCTGCTTGTTGCTGGTAACAACAGGCAGGCCCGCTTTCCAGCGGATTAGTTGGTGTACTTCTCGATTACCATACCTATGCCCTGCCGAATAAAGTAGGAAATCGGCAGGCCCTTCTTCTGTGAAAGTGACTCCAGGCAGTGTAATTCTTGATCCGTAAGCCTGACCGCAACTTGATGTTTTTTGCGGTCTTCTTCGGGAATTATTCTCTGCCCTTTTCGAGTCATGCATTATACATACCATTATGAATCCTACTTTGTCAACCAAGATAGACGACACCGATCCTCCTCCGAGGACCCCATATCCACCAAAATCCAGCCTAAATCTGCAACCCCCGCGCAACCTAGGCGCAAAGTTGGTTCGTTCCGATCCTGAGGTTTGATCGCAAATCTCAGACAATTATCGGTTTATGTCATCTCGCTATCAGCGGTGACCCCCTGACTACTAATTATTTCTCGGACCCAGGACATCCTTCAGAACTTCGTCGGCCATTCGATCAAGATCCAGTTCCGCGCTGGTCTCTAGAAATCGATCCATCCACCGGTCGAGGTCCGACTTTTTAAAAAGTAACTTGTTCTTTCCGAACCGGTAGTGCCTGATCTCGGGCAGGTGCGTCCTTATGGTCCTCTCGGATAGCGACAGATAGCGGCAAGCCTCTTCCTGCGTTATAAACCGGTCCTCGGCGATATAATGCAGGACTTCAGCCACACTGACTGTCCCCTGGGTTACCGGATTCGTACCGGATTGGTAATGCTCGCCGCCGCTCATGATACCGATGTCCTCATATTGCCCGGAGCCAACCCGCGCCCCGGAAACGCGCTTTATAAAACTGATGATTGCCGGTCGGCCCAGCCCCCTGATCCCTAAAATAATCCCAATGATCCGGTCTCTAGTCAGGCCAGCAGCCCGGCAGACCTACCGGGCTACCTGCCCGTCTGGATGATCGCACATAGCCGCCATGCCCCGGATCTTCCGGTACCCTGCGATGGATCATCCCGAAACACCCGGAATTTGCCGCCTTATTATCATAGCTACAAGCTTCTAGCCCGGATGCGCCGGCATACTTTGCTGAAGGTCATGTACCATTGAGAATGCCGGGTCGGTGCAGCGTGTTTAGAAAACCGCTGCACCAAACCACACCCGGTTCAACCTCCCCAGCGTGGCTCAGGGCATCCTGTTCCGACACCCTGAGCGTCCGCTGCTTTCGCCAATCATTGAATCGTGCATGACGGGTCGGTTGTGGGCTCACATTCGCCTTTCTCCGAACACAAGCCGCACAGCATCTCCAGTTGCAGGTTGCTCAGGCTCTGAAATTCTTCCAGCATTTCATCAATCGCTATCAGAATGCCTATGGCAGGCCCCAGAACTTTCTGGAGCCCCTCGACGCGGAACAGATTTCGAGATGTTTTTTCTCTCAATCCAGCAATTTCAGATTTCGTTATCATCTAATTTCCCTCTTACTTTTCGATGTTTTCACTCATGCCACCGAGACCTTCGCGCACCCGCCACGATGGCGGACACGTTTCCGGTGGTCCTACATCTGACCGCAAGTGTGGCCAGAAACTCACTTAAGTCGCCGGTGCCCGAAGGGGGATGCCGGTTTTCTCATTGCTTCATTGCACGAGTCTTGACCTCTGGATCGCAGTTGCACGGCCCCGTGCCAGCCAGCAGGTCACACCAATCGTCGTGTGCGACGATCAAATCAGCCCCGAGGATCAGCGGATTACGCTGGATCGCCTCCGAAATCTTGGCATTGTGGTTCCCAGGTAGACCATATTTGATGACGACTAAAGTTTCACGATTCCAATGTCCGCTCATTTGTCCTTCCTGCTTGGTTTTGAAAAGTGTCCAATTCCATGACGTTGCTGACGCTACTGACCTTGTTTTTAGTTTTTTCCCATAAGAGAGGTACATAGGAAAAAACCTGTAAATCAGCGTCAGCAGCGTCAGCGTCAGGCGTTTTGCCCCCTGTGGATTTTGTTATGTCTCATGGCAATCTTTCATAAACTCAGCCTCAATTTCTCCATACACCGCGATGTTGATATAGGTCCGAAATTTTTCAGTACGATCCCTTGAGATCCCCCGCTCGGTCATCGCAGCCTGGAATCTCCGGTTGTTATGAGCGTACTCACCCTGTTTCTTCGCCCACCAAACGTAGATGCGGTACAACTTCTTGCAGGGCAAAGCAGAGATCATTGTTTCGTAGACACATTCATCCAAGAACTGGCCAATGACATCCTGGTCCTCACGATAGTCTTGGGTTGCGTCGGCAACCTCGGCGGGGATGATGAGCCCATTCGCCTGCAAGTCCTGTAATCCCCGTACCATCCAGGCGAAGATACCTTCGCGTTCCTGCCACAAGGTTTCGAGCAGTCCTCTGTCTTGCCGTTCAGGCGGAAAAGCCACGTTGAACGGCACAAGCCGGATTCTCCGCCAAATGGCTTGGTCGGTACCCCTGATGGTCGGCTTATGGTTGGTTGATAGGATCAACTTGAACCGAGGCTCGAATTCAAAGAACTCACGGTGCAGAAACCGGGCTAAGATCAGATCGCCACCAGTAAGTTGCTTTACTAGCGATTCAGCCAACCGCTGTCCGTCTTCACTTTCAGCCGCAAAAACTGCTCGCGCCGAGTGAAGCCGTGCCAGATCATTGGGGATACCGCCATTATGTTTTGTGAGGAACGTCTCGATCCCGCACTGGGAGGCATAGTCGCCAAGTATCCGCTGGATGGTCTTGACCAGGGTCGATTTGCCGTTAGCACCGCACCCGTAGAAGATTGCAAAGCACTGCTCGGTAGTACCGCCCGTTAGGCTGTAGCCGAAGTACTGCTGGACGAACCTGATCAGGTTCTGATTACTCTCAAAGACCTCCCCTAGGAACCTATCAAACCGGTGACAATTAGCCTGCGGATCGAAGTTTACGGGTGCCAATCGTGTGATATGGTCGCCCCTCCGATGTTCTTGAAGCTCTCCGGTTCGCAGGTTGAGCGTTCCGTTAAGTACGTTGAACAGGAATTGATCCTGGTCGAGCTGGCCCACGCCGATTGAAATGCCTAGCTCGCTCTCGGCCAGGGTGAGCATGTTTGCGATACCCTTGGCAGATTCACTTTTCACGAGGTGTTTAAAGACCTTCTCCCTGAATCCCTGGTCGGCAACACCCGCCAAGCTGGAATAACAGGTAAGCACCATCTGCTTGGCAAGGCCGCTAATTGCGCCATTGTCATCGCGTACCCAACGCTTCCCGTCCCAGACGAACCATCCAATCTGTTTGCAAAATCTGACATTTTGCCCATGCTGCATCGCAAAAATCTTCGCGTTGCCGGTCTCTGTGAGGTGAATACCGTCAGGAGAGTTGGTTTTGAGCCACTTCTCAATGAGATCGGGATTTGTGATTACCGATCCGCCTCCCGGTTCATACCGGCCATAGGCGGAATCGACTTTGATTTTTGCCTCTTCCGGAGGAAAAGGTGAGGCGCATTCCCTTGCAGCCTGCTCGATCAGGCCACGGGCTGTATCGTAAGGAAGATCAGCGGCTCGGAACTTACATGCGAGTCGAAACAGATTATTGTCCCGTTGCCCTTCGGGCACCCCGGCGAGGATTTTGGCAGTATCGACTTTTTCCTTGCGGGTGCCGGTGCTCAACTCCTGCCGCAACCATGCAGGGAGGTCGGCCAGCTCTTCCTCCGGGCTAATAGCCCACGAATAGACATGCCCCGACTCGTGGATGGACGGTGCGGCGACCACATATCCGCCATCACCTCTTATGTCAATCCCGGGCAGAAGTCCGACTTTGTTGGGCACCGATCCACCAGGATGCTTTAAGAAGACATGGTAGCCTTTTGCGGTTGTAGCCTGAGGGCTCACGGGAACCATCTTGCCGGTCATCGATGCATGACCCGCGTCACCATCAACATCGAGCACCACAAAACCAGAAATGCGCCCGGTTACTATGCCCACGTTGGCATCGGGCCGCGTGCGGAACCACCCCTTGATCTCGTCCTCGGTAGCGATTCTCTGCTGGTATTCTTTCCATGTGGGGAGAAGCGGCGTTTTGCTCTGAGGTCTTATAGGTATGACCGACCATCCGCGCTTGGCGTACTCCAGGGCGGCATTTTCCATCTGGTTCTGTGCGATACCTAACCTGGATAAACATGTGGTGCTTTCCATATCCATCTCCACTGCCCTCGTCTACTGTGTCGAAAAAATCAGGGTCTTGAGATCCTGTAAACTTCGCCGAAAGTCTCCGACACCTACGATTCCGTTATTGAAGAACTGGGATTGCAGCTCCCGAGTCCGTTGCACATTGGGGAAGATGAAATAGACCCGGCCCCCCTCCCTCTCGACCCGCAGCAGCGGCTGTCCTTGCGCTACAAGGAATGCGGCGAGGTATAGGTCCGATGTTCTGAATTCGTCAGGTTGTGTGGGCTGTCTCGTTACCATCTCCATCTCCCGGTATTGGTCCGTTTGGGGAACCAAGGCTCTATCCTGTAACCTCGGTTCCATGGTGCTATTTTCTTTGGCGGTCCTTGGCTCAAGCCTGCACCCTCTCTGAGAAATCACTTCCCCCTGGTATCACTGTCTTGACCGCCATGTCGAACCTGGCTAGCCTTGAAGCGGCTGTTGTTCTCGCACTAGCCGCGCAAAATGATCTTCCCAAAAATCAGAGATATTCTCCTCAAAAGAACCCTGTTGGGATTTTCTAGAAAAGCTGGGTTGCGTGCGTTTCCGTAGGGTTATCGCTGACAGCGAGATTTAATGCTGAGAGTGGTTTGCAGGTTGTATGGCCAGATTGCGGGATAGAGAAAACAGAGGATCTTGTTGATGATTTCGTAGACTTCCTGGGGTGTTACGGTTTTGCCTTTTTCCGAAATATTCCCTCCCGCATATTCCCAGTTTCTTTGAGGGTCGAAATGGGGGCGCAATTGCCGGTCGAGTCTCTTGAGGATTGGCGTCCAAACCCTCGCTATGCTTCCTGCCGTTCCCATCCACTGATTATCGTCAAGCAGTGCCTTTAGAGCCTCACCCTTTACAACAATATCAAGGGATTGGCAAACCATGTCACAGTCTGCCTCGATCATCTCCTGGAGGTATTCGTGGAATAGGCCACCCAATCCATTTTTCAGAGAGATATATCGTTTTTTGTGGGTAACAGCTTTGGAGCGCATGTCATCGTATAATTTGCGCCAGGATTCATGATCGGCGAATAACGCAGAGGCTGGGTGACCGAGTAGCGATCCAAAGAGCTTGTTCACATCGATGTTTCGTAGCTCAAGGTCAGACAAAAGGGTGTTAAAATCTGCCACCGCCCCTTCAAAATGAGAGATAGCACTGCGTTTAATGCGGATCTTCGCCCAACATTCGATGTCTGGAAAGCAATTGAGGGCCAGACGCATCAGCAGCTTCTTTTGTAAAATAGGAGAAATGGATTGGAATGGCTTCGATCTCGACTTGTGGGTCACAACCATGACGCGGTAGGTGTCATTTGTAACTCTGCTCATCTCATGTATGAAGGCGGTGTACTGGTCCAGGAGTTTGCTCGCGTTTTTAAAGGACGGCCTGTCGATTGCATCAACCGCCTCCCTCAACCGCTGGAGCCGAAGATAGAAAGCGTATCCCTCCTTCAGGAGATTCCTGATGTCGCGTCCATTTTTGGAGTCTGAGCAAATCCAGAAAAATGATTTCGCCATATAAGCCTCACCCATCCTCAGTACACCCTAATCGGCTCGGATAGGGGAATCACTGAGAAAAATGGGCGGATATTGCGGTGAGCTTCGGCAGAAAGGAGGGCATTTGTGACTCCAGCTTGGTGCTGCCCAGGGAGAAGCTGGTGCTAAAGACCGATGAGACTCAGATCACGGTAGGTGCGTTTCAAGCGCGAGACCGGGCCGGTACCGGCAGTGCGTTTGGGGGTGCGGTTTTTTGCTCCAGCGTGATGGCGGAGGAGGAAAATCGATTGGTCCAGGAAGTCCAGCTCCGCCTGAGTTTTCGCGCTCTGTTTCCTGGCCAGGAGGCGTTCCCGCCGCTTAAATAATCTCTTAAGCGGCAAAGCGATCTCCCGCCACCACTTATTGCCGCCGCAATTCTGGCTCTGGTAGGTGAGGGTATGGCATTGTCGGCAAAAGGCCATTAGCAGGATGCTCGATCCTGGGAACTTAGGGTAGGTGAACAGCTTTCTCTTTTTCCTGCGGCATCCCGCACATACAAGCCAAAGCCGGGTCACCTCCCTGTCGGACACTCCCCATCGTCGATTGGGAACTCGGTGCGGTTCAGCCAGAAGGTGGATCGAGAAGTCATTACCAAGTATCTGGAAGTTAACGGCTCGGGCATCCTCTGCGGCCTTTAGCAGCTCTTTTCGGCCACACAATTGCCGCAAGTCGGCCAAGGTAATTTGGATGGCCTCTTCCACTAGGGGACGGGGTATGGCGGAGCAGTCGTGTCCATTCCCGCCTGGAATAGACTGGATCATCGAATTGCCGCTAAAGAATCGATTGTCATTCATCGTCCGACACCACCAAGCTGATAATAGGCATCAAGAACGGCAAGATAGGCTTCGCGCACGCCCTTGGTCCGTGGGTACTGATCCGCTGTGGTGTGGGCCAGGGCGAGCATGTCCACGAGTCGTTTCCTCATTTGCGCCCTGAGATCTCCACTCCAGGCCCTGTAGGGTCCAGTGAGGGAGAATGCCTCGGCTGGCATGAATTGAGCGGTGCTGGCTGGCTGCTGGTCGTCGGCGGTACTGGCATCCGAGAAATACCGGCCAACTGCATCCCTGACCACAAAGCTAATATCCAGGCCGGTCTCCTGGCACCGGTTCTGGAGCCTGCCAAAATCCTCCTCGCCCAAGCGTATAGTGATTCGTCTGCTCATACTACCTCCCGTCCTGGGTCATCTTGCCTATTTTCCGGTTTTGCCACGCGAACGATGCGCCAGACCGTCGGACACCCTCTATATCGATGATACCAAAAGCGTGTCAATACCACTGGACCAAGGGGGGGGGCGGACTATTACCGTTGTCCGGTTTTAAAACCTGGATGGCTTGCTGCCCAGCAGGTTGTATAGGGTGGGTTTTGTCTCGTGCCTTCGGGCTTGTCAGTTTGGCTGGTCGGCCCGCAGTGTCGTCGGCAGTGCGATCAAACTCGTTATTGCTGCCCGGAACGAGCATCTGAGATCGGACACCCCCCGTAAATTCCTATCGTGACCTCTCGGTCCCCTCCTTGGTCAGGCACTGCCCTGGGGGCGATGTGGGACGGATTTTGGCTGGTTTCCGGTTATGGTCGGGCGACGACCAAGTGGGGGACGGGCCTGTACAACAGGTTATATATAACTATTGCCCTTCCGCCGCCCTCCATGACGGAATACGGCGGGGCGAAACAGGAACCGAGCGAGCGTTCCCAATGGCCATCGGGCTTGCAGGAAAAGGAGCGGTGGCGGCGGGATCAGGTCCCCGGCAGCGCGATCAAAGTCGTCAATGCCGCTGTGGACGAGCATTGGAAACCGGATATTAAGCTTGGAATCCTCGCATATGCTCTCGATCCCTCCCTTGCCCATACTCTGTCGCAGGGGTGGGGCGTTTTTTATTGGTCTCCGGTTTTCGGCGGGGCAGGATCCAGGGAGTACAACAGGTTCTACAGAACTCTTGTCCCCGCCCCGCCTGCCATCACGGGACACGGAAAGGTAAAGTAGGAGCAGTCCGAGCTTTCCGCAGTGCCGTACTTCTAACGAAAGGGGTGTCGATGTAGGCAGCAGCATAGTCAGCGGCAGCGCCATCAAAGAACACTGCCGGGGCAGGACTACCTTCTCCCCGGCATCCGTGGGCAAACTTGCATCAATGTGCCCGGATGGGTTCCTGTTAGGTTGTTCGTAAGCGATAGCCGGGCTACACCTCCGTGGGGCGCGTTGCCGTTGATAAGCTCCTGAGCTTTCTTATTTAAGGCCTGGGCTGTCCCTTCCTACTATGGTACAGAAAAGGACATAGCCTCACTCCAATCACCATATCCGAACTCATTCCAGGTCTGGATCCACCATTGTGCGTTACCGCTGGCCAGAACTGTTGAGGGCGTTATGGAGCAGGTGCCGATCCCAGACGAGCACCCGACCTGCTCTGCCGTATACCAAATCTTGATTTTACCGCTTGAGTTACTACTGTCATTGACCCATAGCTGATACCAGCTTGAATTCGAAACGGCATTCCACTTGTAGATTGGTGTATTTCCTTGGATGTTTCCGGTCGGAGAGATCAATGTCGCTTTCGCGGGCGGTGTGGCCCCAGGACAAGCCTGGAGTGTCGTTACCAAAGCACCAGAATTGTCGATAGACAACTTCGCGCACTTCTTCCCATCTGGCGATTTCAGGGTTACCCCCTCACTGGGAGTGCTCAAATAAATGCCCCCGTTTTGAACATGCAGGCTTGCCTGTGGAGCCGTAGTCCCTATTCCGACCCTAGTATCGGCTGTCGCGCCGTTAATCCCGTTGATGCTGCCAAGCACAAGGCTGTTGCTCTGGGCCACTTTGGCTTTGGAGCCGATTGCAGTGGCGTTGGTGATGCCTGCGGTGCCGTCAGAAAGGCTACCAATGAAGGTATTGCTATCTTCCACCGTGTTGGAAAGGCCGGTGCTATCACCAACGAAGGAGTTACGGAAGCCCGTGGTATTGAAATAGCCAGCGTTGTAGCCGACGAAAGAGTTGCTATGGCCCGTGGTATTGGAGAAACCTGCGAGTGCGCCGAAGAGCGAGTTGGCAATCCCTGTCGTGGTATAGGCACCAGTGTTAGCCCCGACAAATGAGTTGGAGTTGCCCGTTGTGTTGGAGACACCAGTGTTGACACCGAAGAAGGCATTAGAGCTGCCCGTGGTATTGGAATGGCCCGCATTCCGTCCAACGAATGAGTTGTAGCTGCCCGTGGTGTTGTAATAGCCGGTAATTTCTCCAACGAAGGTGTTGCCGCTGCCGGTAGTATTGGAGACGCCCGCGTTAGATCCTACATAGGAGTTGGAGGAGCCGGTAGTGTTGGCTAGGCCAGCACCTATGCCCAAAAAGGTATTATTAGATTCGGTGACGCTCAGCACCCTATCACCTGCAATTTTAAATGATCCGCTCGCTCCGCTGATCTCTATATCACCAGCTACTGTTAAAAGTGAAGTTGGAGCTGTAGTACCAATTCCTACCTTAGTGCTGGCCGTAGCACCGTTGATTCCTTTGATGCCACCCAAAACGAGGCTGTTGCTCTGTGTGACTTTGGCTTTGGTGCCAATTGCAGTGGCGTTTGTGATCCCGGCGATTCCGTCAGAATAAAAACCGATAAATATATTGTTATGCTCTACCGTGTTTGATAATCCGGATAACATACCAAAGAAAGAGTTGTAGTTGCCTGTAGTGTTGTGCTGGCCAGCGTGCATTCCGAAGAAGGAATTCCAGCTTCCCGTTGTATTAGATAATCCAGGTTGCACGCCGAAGAAGGAGTTATACGAGCCCGTAGTGTTATAGTACCCAGTCTGTAAACCGAAAAAGGCATTGTTAATTCCAGTGGTGTTGGCGAATCCGGTCTTAAAGCCAAAAAAGTTGTTTCCGTTTCCTGTGGTGTTAGAATAGCCCGCGCTGCCTCCAAAAAAGGAATTCACGTTATCATCCCTGACATTATTAGCTCCGGCATTTAAGCCATAAAATGTGCTAAAAGAGCCTTCAGAGGCATTGTGGTGGCCGATCCCGCTACCCGAGGCCAAGCTTTTTTCGCCATCTGCCGTTATTGATGATCTTCTCGGACCGGCGGCATTGGTTCGTGTGTTCGACATTGTTCCCGCATATGAGCTCTGACCCCCTAACCCCACTTCTTCACGGGAGTATGAAGCAATAGGAAACCTGCCGATTGCGCTCGCGGACTTGAGAATTGTACCATCCGGAAATTGGATTCCTCCCGAGGTCCGGATTAGCCCTGCGACGTCCAACTTGGCCACTGGTTCCTCCACCCCAATTCCCACGTTGCCCTCTGGAGTTATCCGCATCAGTTCTACATCACTATCGGCGAGCAGGTTTCCTGTGCTGAAGCTCAACCCGCCCCTGCCCGTAACGATCCTTCCGACTGTCCCGTCGTGAAGCATCTGAACGATAGGAAGTCCCTCCTCTTGGAGCAGGGTCACCGCATCTTCAGGTCCCTGGGCATTGGCGGAGTCAGCAGGCATCCTAAGTCCAGATTCCATGCGTGCGCTTCTACCCTCGATCCAGAATGCTCCTCGACGTTGGTTCTGCTTGCCGTCAAGCTCACTCACGGTGATGAGGCAACCATACAGACCATTGGGTAACATGCTCTCGGACCCCTCTCCGATTCTCCAATCGAGGATGCTTCCATCCTTTTGACCCGAATCGAATACACGATCCCCTGCCTGATTGAAGACCTCCAGGCGAATGGCTCTGGCAATTCCCAACGCCGTAAACCGAAGATTGTTCTGGCTAGAATGTGCTGCGACCAAGACCCGGAATGACCTGCTGGTTGCAGCGTCTCGGGAGCCAGTTTGAGCCTGAACAAGGCCATAAGATAAAAAAAGAATCGAGAGGACGTTGAACACAGAAGATTTTTGGATCATGACTCTTCTCCAGAAGGGCAGGAATTTAGATCGCTTTTCGACACCAGGAAAAAACGTCGATTCGTATCGTCCAGGACTCGGAGCTCAAGGGGGGGCTGCTGCCAATCACCTTGTCGCCCTTTCGGTTTCCGCAGATTCTTGAACCATTCTCTGAACTGGGAATCAGCCATGATGTCGCTCCTTATCAATGCGGGGGCTTTTGTATCTCATCGCCACAGGACGTGCTTTGGATTACATCATTTGGCAAGCCGTTCAGCGTCCAAAATCTCGGCTGTACGCCCGTCCATGCTGGGGCATGGGTATAACGTTTATGTTCCAGCGCAATGACATGACCGCCGCGAGAGCCCTGTCTAGGATTCCGGGTCCACGAGGTCCAGATCCGGGGGCTCCGGGTACCGCTCCCCCTGGCTTGATTTCACCATATCGTACAGGTCCTCCCAACGGACCCCAGAGAGCTTGGCTAATTGTGCCGCCGCCTTTACCCGGCTCACCACTTCCGCCGGGTGGGAGTTGAAGGCCAGTGTCATCTCCGCCAGCATGTCCAAAAACATTAGCCGGTCCTGGGGTTCCTTCGAATTCCGATCTATCAATTTGGGATTGGACTGATCCTGCGGACCTTCGAGACGCGAGTTCTCCGGCGGCTGCTGGGTAGGCTGCGGTGAAGGCGCACGCAAATAGAGCACGTACTTTGTCTTATATATTGGATCATCCGGTGGTGCTTCTTTCATCCCGGCTTCGTCGCACAACTGTTTCAAGGTTTTTTTCGGCTTTTGAATGCCCGGCTGCGAGTCATTCTTTTCGTTATTCATGAACTGCTCCTTTCGAGAAAATGCCATTTCCGAACCATTTCGCACTGCTGCCATGTTTGGGGCGATGACCAGTTGCTTAATTCTTCATCATGACTTCGTAGTTCTGCGATGCGCCGAAGGGCGTCTTCGCCGGTCATACCATGACGAACCAGCCAACAGCCTGCAATCATTCCGGTGCGTCCGTGTCCTGCGAAGCAATGCAGGTAGATCCGCCGTCCCGCCCGGAGAAAAGTATCAATTTGGTCAAGAATCCGTGAAAGCTCCGATATCGAGCAGGTATGCCCATCTCGGATCGGGAACCGTTTGAATGTGACATTCGACTCTCCAGCAGCGGCAAGTTCACGCAGAGGCGGCTCATAATCGGAATCCGGGATTCCATGCATGCCACGTTCGCCGGGGAGCATAAGACTGATAAAAGCATCGATCCCGGCACGCAGGAACTCTTGAAGCCGCTTACGGCCACTTGCCGCTTCGAAATCAGCAGGATATGCGCCTGCCAAGAATTGCCGGGCTATGATCCAATAGGATCGAGCGGGTGGATAAATGCCAGCAACCATGTCATTCCGCCTGTCGAATCCTGGGACTGAGGCATGCGCCTTTAACGGGAGGGCAGAGGTGGTCCAAGGCTGCAAAGCCGGGGACGTGCCAGATTTTTCGATCCACCGGATCGAAGTAGTTGGCGTTGAGTTTCCAGTGGTGAAACAATCCACCGCAGCCAGCACAACGGCTATCGTTCTCGCAGGTGCAGTGCACCCTTACCACAAGTTCCCGGAATATCGTGTCGAAGCATTCCCCTCGCCACTCACCACATTGCAGGCAGGGCAGCAACCCCTTCGGAATGCCGTCCGCGTGCGTGCCAGCCAGCCGTTTTTCCTCTTCTGGTGTCGGGAACCAGCCTCCCTTGCTGATATCTCCGACAAAAATCGTTGTCCAAGGTCCCTGGCGTTGAGCCTCTTCAAATCGGGTCAGGTCCATGTGGCGGGCTGAAAGCTCCTTTGTGGAGGGGAGCGGCTCAACGGGGGCCATTTGTTCGGAAACAAAACGGCCTTGCGGAATTTCATTTGACTTGAATCCCCTGCCGTCTCCGGGAAACCACAAACAAAAATCGTCATGGAACACAACGCTGGTCACTAATTTGTTGACCTGAGCCTGTCGTTGGCCGAAGTCGGCGAGGATTTCAGGTTCCCAGAATCCCGGCAGAAGAATGACATGGTGCATCGCGGGAGCAATCTGTGTGGTCATGTAAGGGAAACCTCGAAATATCGGGGCGAAAGCAGGTGTTGCGAGGGATTCAGTGCTCATGTGCATGCTCCTTCACGTTAAGGTTCATGCACCAGGAGGCCGAAAATGAAAAACCGCCTAAGCATCAGGCGGTTTTAACTTTCCGCTGGAGATTTTGTTTCAGAACTCTCGTTCTGCACATCGCAAGTGGTCTTGCCACTCACAAGCACCGTGTCTGCTCCAAAAGACCGGCTGCTGTCGGGTTCGCTTACGGGAACCCGAACTCCTGATGCACTTTCTTTATACTACAGAAGAGACCGCAAACGCAATCCACATCCTTATCCAGCAACCGCTTGCGGCTTCGATTATTCAATCGATGAAATAACTGGTGGGCTTTCCGTATAACCCGGCAAGATGGCGCAGCTCGACCGGATCAATCCGCCGTTCTCCGGTTTCAAACTTGGAGACAAATGACTGCGGTTTTTTCAGGCGTTTGGCAACGTCTACCTGATTGAGATACCGGGTTATTCGTCTTTATTCTTGCCGGGCTATTACCGCAGGCCGGTCAGCCCGAGATCGTCTAGAATCTGGCGCAGCTCGGTCTCCAAGGACCGCGGCCCTGGCGTCGGAATTGGCTCCGGTTTTGACTCGGGCTCTGGTGATGGTGGAGATTCATTGGGAAAACAGATCCACCGACTTGGCTCAGAGCCATCATCAGGATCATTGATGAGAATCGAAACTATTTCCGCGTCTCGAAGAGTCCCTTCGCTGCTTCGTATTCTTTCGACAGATCAATCCCAGTGTCCATTCCTGGATTCATCTGCTGAAATCCTACGTATATGTATGCTTCTGACCCCTTGGTCTATGGAGTCAATTCATCTGGAGGTGTGCTGGTTAGCAGGAATCCTCCAGAAATTTGCTCTAATCTGAGAACTTCCAAAAAGATTGGCTTATCGCTCTCAATGAAGACACTGCCCACAAAATTGTATGGCACACCAAATATTTCATGGACAAATCTTGCCAAATGCCCAGCGAAAACAATTTGTTTTTTCTGGACAGTGCCACCAGTTCCGTCTATAAGCGTAAGGTTTAATGGCAATAAGGGTAATTCCGGTGTAGGTGCCCAAGCGAATCCGGTGCTCGATGTTACAGTATTTTCAACAGCAAAAATGCATCTCGTACAGGTCTTTGATGGTGGAGACCCAGTTGTGCTTTTTAATAATCCCTCCGAATAATAGGCGTAATAATAGGCAAACGAGAGCGTCCCAGACGAATCAGGAGGGATTATCTGCAAATATCCATCACGAGTAGTGGAATCGCCACGGAATATCATTTTAACGGTTCCCTTAGCGGGAATATCTACTGTTATTCGATCAAGTCCAGTCCGATCCACACCGTTCACACTCCATTTGCCAGCCCATACACTCCCAGTTGTTTGGCAAGGGCGAATAATTGCGCTTTGCTTGCTATTGGATTTGTTGGTAACGAATAAATTAGCCTCATAGCCATTACCAAGAGCCAACTGAGCAAATGTGATCGGCTTTGGTGTTATTGAAAATGTTACGGTATTTGATGCCGTGCTTATGGGCGATGGTACTATGACTTGAACAACAACAGTGCCTGATGTGGCAATATCTGAAGCCGCAATGAGTGCCGTTAACTGTGATGAATTAACGTAGGTTGTTGGCTTAGAAGCGCCGTTCCATTGAAGCGTAGAACTGCTGATGAAATTGGAGCCATTCACCGTCAAAACAAACGGTCCTCCACCGGCAACAATAGTCGACGGTGTTATCGTTGTGATCGTCGGAGTGAGATTAGAATTGAAGTTATCTATGTCCAGGCAAAGCATATCTTTGTTAGCGTTGCCAGTATAATATATCCTTATTCCATGGTATTCCCACCCAGTTGTCGGAAGATAATCAGGAAGGACCTTTGGGTTTGATACCAGGATTTGATCTCTGTCGATGAGGACCATTTGGACGTTGAGGTTCGAATTATCAAGCGTCCCGAGAGTTAAAGCATTACCTACCATATAATCATAAATTGTGGGGCAGGTAAGAGTGGTCAAACCCTGATTGAGCGTAATATCTCCACTGCTATTCTCATACTGAAAAGAACCTATGGTAATTTTCAAGGTATTTGCGGGGACTAGCCAGCTTCGGCCCTGATATTGAAAACCGGATGGATTGTATTCTATGGTGCCAGAAAAGGCATCTCCAACTGATATTCCAGGGATGCCGGTGCCGCTCTTACCAGTCACTTTGCCAGAGATATAGTACGTTGTGGCATTCGCAGAAATTGCGATCCCCACCAAAGCAATGAATAGATTGGCAAACACAATGAACTGTTTCTTCTTCATGCTTGGTTTCCATTCGATAAGAAGTCGTTTCGAAGTTGGCTACCGATTCTGGGCTGATTTTGTCATGAACCTGTCGGAAATGGGTTTTCCCCCGTTTTGAGTTAGCAGAGAGCCAAACAATGCCATCGATATTGGGTGCAAAAGTTTAGGGTGGCCACAAATGCCAATTTAGGCAATGGTTTCTAAAAAAAACCAATCCAAGAAAGGCTGGATTTCCAAGTTATCACGGTCCCGCCTGCTCTACCTCAATGGCGGCATCGCAGGAAATGTTTCTCCCCCCTCCTGAGAAAATGCGTTCGATGGTATTTGGAACCATCCCAAGGATGCATAACCGGAAATGGCGTCATCCAGGGTGAACAGCCAGCCTCCATTGCCCGCAAATCGCCCAAGCCCGAAAACAGTCTCCGACCGGGAGTCAGAATCAAGGTTGCCCACCGCAGGATGGGTTTCACCGTTTGCGGTGTTATAGGCATCCCATGGGATCCGGAACCATTTCAGGCTCGCATGGGAAGCTACCTGATCATCCAGGAATTCGACCCACCCCTGGCTCCCTTGGCCTAGCCCGGCAACAATCTCCGCACGACCATCGCCATCGATGTCCCCCGCCGATGGCCATGTGGTCCCGTTTGCAGAATTGTATGCGGGCCAATGCACCTGTATCCATGATTGGTGAGCATAGTTGCCTGCCGCACTTTGAAGCACCTCGATCCAACCTCCGCTACCGTTTGCCAGCCCGAGGATGAATTCGCTCTTGCCATCCCCATCAAGATCGCCAATCGCTGGATGCACCGTTCCGTTTGCAGCGTTATAGTTTGGCCAGGAGACCTGCCGCCATTCCAAATGTCGGTATCCTGTCGAAGCGTTGCCAAAAATCTCAATCCACCCCTGGCTTCCGGTGCCTAACCCGGCTACGATTTCCGCCTTCCCGTCCCCGTCGAGGTCTCCTACCGCAGGGAAAACCTCGCCGTTTCCGGTGTTGTAGGTGCCCCATTCAATCTGAATCCGCTTCAGGAGTGCGTTTTGGTGGGAACTATCATCCAAGACGGCTATCCATCCGCCCCCGCCTGTACCCAAACCCAGCACGTACTCATCCAGACCGTCACCATCGACATCCCCCATTGCAAGGTGAATACCTCCGCCAGTCGCGTTGTAGGCCTCCCAGGGCAGATGAATCCAAGACTGGATTGCATATCCCCCATCCTTATTGGCGTGAGTGGTTACCCATCCGCCGTTGGTTCCAAACCGTCCCAGGCCGACTGCCAGGGCAGTGTTTGCACAACAGGTGTTTATGGTCCTGGTGCCGCCGATTATTACGTTCGATCCGTCGAATGAGGCTACCCCAGAAAAGGTCTTCTCACCTGCTTCGCCCGCTGGAGGCGTTGCCGTATAGGAAAGAGTTCGGGCCGTATTGTCGAAGAACGGCCCAAATTTCACCTTCTTGGCGATGCCGTCCCAAGAACCGCTATTGTTGATATCCGTTACCGTCCAGCCAGTTGGTGGCAAATCCTCAACCGCGTAGACCTGGGAAGAGGAACCCGGAGTAACGCTTATACTGACTACTATGCCGGTTCCCGGCGTATAGGTTGTGGGTGAGAAAGTTGATACTGCCGATCCAGAACTGGCTTGGGAGGTACGCATCCCAGTTCCAATGTTGGAAACCTGACCAGGAGTCCTTGCCTGCTGTCTCCCCGCAGGTCCGGTCCTAGCTGCTTGAAAAGGCGATCCCGTTTTCAAGGGTGAGGCTGCAAGGTCGGATCCCGATCCTTGACCGTTAGTCGCTCCCGGAATCCAACAGGCGGGGGGCGTCTTCGTTGAGTCGAAGTGATAGGCTTCACCATTTTTCCAGATCAGGCTCGCGTTGGTAACGTAGTTGATCGGAATGTTGGTCGGCGTGGTTCCCCATGTGCATCCTGTCTTCCAGCAACTGCCATATGCTGTCAGCTCCTCGACAGACAAGCGCCAGTCGCTATTCGAATCGGCGGGATGCAGATCCCCCATGGAAATGCTTATGCTTCCGCAAATTGCTGAAACGGTCATATCAAAGGCAACCGATCCTGTGAAGCTTTTGGTTCCCGTTGTACCGGCAGGCGGAGTCACCGTGTACTGGAGCGTGCGGGACTGATTGTCCAGGAAAGGACCCCATTTCGCCTTTTTATTGACGTTGTCCCAGTTTCCGCCAGTGCTGATTGCGGAAACAGTCCACCCCGTTGGCGGCTGATCCTCAATCGCCTGGGTCTGGGCAGTGGAGGGAGGCGTCACCTGTATTGTGACCTGGAATGCTTGTCCGGGCGCATAATAGGTCGGGAGTGTCCGCTGGGCCGTGCAGACAGTGGCACCATCCTGCGTTATCGTATGGGTCTGCCCCCCAATTGTTATGGTTCCTTGACGCTGGCTGCTGGTATTAGAGGCAACGGTGTAGTTAACCGTCCCATTCCCGCTCCCGCTGGAGCCTCCCGTAATGGTTATCCAACCAGTGCTGCTTGCGGCTTGCCATTGACAATTGGTGCCGCTTGCCTGTATCGCAACTGATCCTGAGCCACCGGTAGAGGTGAAGTTTTTGGCGGTGGGATCAAGTGTAAAAGAGCAATTAGCATCGGATTGCGTAACGGTAAAAGGCTTACCGGCAATCGCAAGGGTTGCCTGCCGCTGGCCTCCGGTGTTGGCGGCTACGATATAGGAAACGGCCCCATTTCCCCAACCGCTGCTACCAGATTGGATAGTGATCCACGCAACCGGGCTCGAAGCCTTCCAACCGCAGTCATAAGCGCCGACTACATTTACACTTCCTATGCCGCCGCTCGCATTGAAGGATTCCGATTGCGGCGTTATCGAATTGGAGCAGCTAATCACCTGTAGCGATTTGGAATTGGTTACCTGCCCGTCGGGATTTACGACCAAGATCGGAAACGCCCCACCAAGCGATACATCGTTCGCCGTAATGTCCGCGGTCAATTGTGTGGCGCTCAGGTAGTGCGTGGTTCGTGCGGAACTATTCCATCGCACGATAGACGTACTCAGGAAGTTAGTGCCATTGACTGTGAGGCTGAATGCATTGCTTCCAGCCTCAACTTGGGTAGGGGAAATGCTGGTTAGGGTTGGATTTGGACCCGTGACCCCGAAGCCAAGGGAATTTGATGTACCGCCTCCAGGGCTGGGATTAGACACTGTTATGCTTGCAGTTCCTATCGACGCGATATCCGTAGCGCTAATCGAAGCAGTTAGCTGAGTGGAACTAATGTAGGTGGTGCTTCGCTCGGAGCCATTCCATCGAACCTTCGATGTAGATATGAAACCCGTACCATTGACCGTGAGAGTAAACGGCGGACCGCCCATTTCTGCGCTGGTCGGGGAAAGGCTTATAAGGGTGGGGAGCGGACTGCCAATTGGATTAACTATCAATTCTACTACATTGGATGTGCCGCCGCCAGGGTATGGATTGAAAACGGTAATGTTGGCGGTCCCATGGACGGTAATATCACTCGCAGGAATTGAAGCCGTTATCTGTGTGGGGCTAATGAATGCTGTGACTTTGGGATTACCATTCCAGTTGACGACAGAACTCTCGACGAATCCTGATCCGATTACATTCAATGCAAAGGATGTTGATCCTGCTTCTATATTGGAAGGTGATAACGTCCTGATTTTGGGCAGTGGATTTGGTGCTCGTGTTTCCCAAGAAGACAAAATCGGATCATAGGTAACTTTAGCCAATCGAAAATCGTCATCGAAGTCATATATATGAGTGGATATAAGTGTTAAGTCAATTATGCCCCAATAATTATTTAATGCATTTACGACATATCCTTCGCCCTCTTGGACATACAAATCATATGTTCTATTTCCATATATATTGTTATTATTTATAGTCCCCGAATAATATCCAACACGCAAGCCGTAGTTATTATCAATAATACTGTTATAGCGAACAATTCCCCGGGCAGAACAATAAACACCAGTTAAGTTATTTTGGATGATATTATGCTCAATAATATCTTCAGCAAATCCCGCAATATTTATTCCAGTGTCATATCCAGTGATATAATTTCCAGAAATGGTCACATAGGAGGGACCGCCTGGTCCAGCCCAACTTTTGCCGATAGCGTAACCCGAACCATCACCAATAAATATGCTATCCTTCACTAACGACTCGCCTCGGCAAAACCGCATACTACTTCTCTGAATTTTGCAGTTTTCGACAAGAGTGGTTCCAAATGCTGTAATACTTAATAAATCGGATGCGAGGTATTGAAATTTTAAACCTTGGCCTACGTTAGGATCATAGGAAACACTATTGCTTAAATAAATGAGTTCTCCTCCTCCTCCGTGAAATACCACATTTATGCTGGCCGTTCCTTGAGCAGTAAGGTAACCATCAACCTGAAGAAGGAAGCCATTGAAATTCACCGTCACCCCCGGATCAATCTTCAGCGTTATTCCTTGGCTAACGAGCAGATTTTTGCTGAGGTTGATAGGACTGTTTGCCACCGTCCAGGTTGTATTTTGGGTAAGGACGCCCCCAACGTCTAATGCCAGAGCTTGCGTAGGAATAACGAAGAGAAAAATGAAAAGGAAGCCATAGAACGATGTCAATCTGGCTGACATATCAATTACCTCCAGTTGGAAAAACGGAGATGCCAATACTTTGCGCTCAATGCTTTAATCATATAGACAGATTGCTGCTGAGATTGATGCTGCCTTGCCTCCACACTAAAGCAACCAAGGTAACAATATTCAAGCCAGAGCGAACAATGGGGGGCAAGCATTGATTATGATGTAGTTGCCTCCTTTACCACATCCAACCAGCCAAAACAGCCATTAGCGCTCCTGCTACTGTACAAACACAACTTTGAATGGTGGTGTGAAATCCAGTCTGGTTAACGGAACTGCCGGTTTGAGATTATTTTCGATTCCGCCACAACAGCCACCGCACACATCACTTGAAGGTCCGCCACCTGCGTCATAGGTGCTTTGTGAGATAAGAAAGGAGGAGACTGGCTGGCTCAGATCGTCCAATTTATAAACTGTAAAACCGGGAGGACCGATTGAGACAATCGGAAACAAACGGTATTCAGAGGAAGTAGAATTTAGGTTATGGAAAAATGTCCTCCCGGTACAATTTGAATTATCGTAATAGACATAGAGAAGTCCCTCATCGGCGGTTGTTATATTGTATTTTTCAATTTTGAGAAGGAACGTCTCCCCTCCTGCGGTAGCCGAAATTATCGGATAAGAGAAACCTCCTACTCCGATCTTCGTTCCCGTTACATTTCCAACGAAAACATTGTTCGCATCAAATACCTGCAATCCACCACCTGGAGGACCTTGTGGTCCTTTGTCTCCAACGGGACCCTTATCCCCGACTTGACCTTTATCGCCGGTTGCTCCTTTATCCCCTGTTTGACCTTTATCTCCGGTTGCCCCCTTTTCGCCGACTGGTCCCTTGTCACCTGTTACGCCCTTATCACCAGTTGCTCCCTTATCACCAACTGGACCTTTATCACCGATTAAACCTTTATCTCCGGGAGCACCCTTATCGCCGGTTGGTCCCTTATCGCCAATTGGACCCTGTGGTCCCTGTGGACCAACTGCACCCATTGTAATGTCAAATGTAGCGGTATCGGCACTTTTAGGTGCGCCATTCCTATCGGTTCTTGTCACCCTAATCTGATAACTACCGGGGTCGGGAACAGTTGCAAGCTTGGCACTCAAACATGAACCAAGGGTGTCGCAAGCGGTCACATTAGAAGGGGCAATCTGCACCCCACTGAAAGCAACAACCGGATTGGTAGCGAAATTCGCTCCTCTTATCGTGATGGTACTTGTAGCTGAATCAAATGTGGCACTGGAGATGACAACATCATCTGCAAGTGCGAGAACCGGAAGCAACAAAAAGGCGAGTGCAAAAACAAGGCGGGATGATTTCATAGGTGACTCCTGACGGAAATGCGCTTTTCACTTTCACAGAGCCAAACTGACTGGGAATGATCAAAGCAAAGTACCACAGAGGGGGAGTGTGGCAGGAACGACTGTATCACGGTACGCTTGAGGAGGGTTATGGAATTCTAATGTTCCACCTCATTTTCTCTGAAATAACCCCCAATAGAATTATGCGGGCGCGAGCATTCCGAAATACTCCCTTATTGAGATTTGCGGATCCAGAACCCCAGCGCAAAAAATTGCATTTGTGGACCTCGGGATAAGGTAACCCCCTTTCCAAAATCGGAGTGCGACTCCGCAACCCACCCCGGCTACTACCGGTGTGACCATACCCCACGATCAACGCTTTCCGTTCCAGCCCGTTATACCCCTCGCTTCGTATATATTTCTTGCCTTCCCTGAAATATCCCGGCGTCTGGCAAAACTTCAAGGGCGGAGGAACTGCCTATGCCAAGAAGGCTGGCTCGACTACGCCTACGTCTGGCATCTCGTTCTAGAGGACGAAGATTATCCGGTGCGGTTTTGGGGTCCACGTAGCCCCTTGTGTGCGCCGTGCTAGTGTACCCCAGCCACTCCTGCGCGGTCTCGATCCTGCCGGTCTTCAGATTGATTAGCTTTGCGATGGAACGGTTTAGGATCGTGGCTTTGGCTTGTAGCAGTCTTTGCACTGTACCGGCCTTCCTTCTGTCGGCTTGAATGGCACTTCGCATTCCTTGCCGCAGACACTGCACTTTGCCTTGTGCATTTCTCGTGGTGATCTTGAGCCACCGGATGAGCGTCCGCCTTCTCTGAAGTTATTCATGTTGCTTTACCTTTCGGGATAGAAGTCCGTTCGTACAGTAGAGATTGAACGGTGAGTTTACGTGGATATGCTTTGACGCTTGCCATAAATTACCCTGGTCTGCTTTCCAAGAATGATCCACCCATTTGTTTCGCCGGTGCTTCTCCGACAACCTAATCGGGTTTTGCTTTCGAGGGGTGGCTTGGATTCCGACTCACTCCCCAGCGCGGGGTTTCAGCTTCAGCTTGCCTTTGTTTTCCTCAATAAAGGCTCGCAGTTCATCGGCGCGGGCCAACAGTCGCGTCCATTGTTCGTAGTATAGCGTCACTGGAAACCTTCCGAGGCCGTAAACGCTTATGCCGCCCTTGTCACTGACCCGAAACTCCAGTGCAGCCGGTTTCCTGGCCTGAGCCTGCTGTTCCAGTTCCGCGATCCGTTTTAACAACTCCTCTTTGGTCGGTTCCGGCTCTGCCATGATGGTCTCCTGCTCCGCTTAATATTTTGCTAGATATGAACGTAATTGAATTAGCGTTTAATTTTATAGCAGGGCAAACGCCGGGGACAGGAGATAATCGGAGTGCGAGTCCGCAGCCCACCCCGGCTACCACCGGCGTGACCATACCCCACGAGCTGCGCTTTGCAGTTCAATCCCGTTATACCCCCCGGCATCGCCATCGATATCACGCACCGGCAATGACCGGTCAGGATATTGGGATGCAGGGGTACTGGCCATGGTTGATCCGCATTTCAATTGTGAAGCCTTTTGTTCGGACCAATGCGGGAATGGGGAGTGAAAAAATTCCGCAAGCGCCGGGAGGGAATGAGACTCATTAAAAGGCAACCCGGTATGGCAGGTCCGCTACCCACCGGGGGGGTAGTTTGGTTGCGCCTGGGTTGCATTTGTTGCGTTTTTTTGCCGCTCTGTGCCGGTCTGTGCCGGTCTAAGTCCTTTAAATTCAATGGGCTCAATACTTGGCTAAAAAC
>CAWIVH010000021.1:0-684230 GCA_963839475.1 uncultured Acidobacteriota bacterium
TGGCGATTGCGGTTGTGCTGCTGCCGGCGAACAACAACCCTATCGCCCTTGGATTATTAGTGACATCCTCCACCATCAGGGATCCGGAGTCCCCGGAATTAAGAAAGGAGCTGCCCGAGTTCGTGATGACAATCTGGCCGGTGAAAGTCTTTGTGAAGGCAACTCCTCCGGCACATTCATTATCGTATTGCACCGAGATCGTCGCATTAAGCCCGCTAACCTTGCTTCGGGTCAGTCCGGTCGTACGACCACTCTTTTTGACCAGTTGTCTGATAGGGCTGATGTTGTCTGGGCTGATATCGTCCCGATTTCAAGGATGGCGCCGTCCGATCGTACCATTCCAGGGATGACTTGTGCGATCGAGGCATCGACATTACTGCCCGGCAAAGAACTGCGTCGCACCAGACTTGCGATCTGATTGAGCATTGTTTGCATTGCAGGCGACGTCAATCAGGCCTGGCTGGATAATCGAATCCCCTGATGCAGCCACCCGACCGTTCCCGCCCGAAACGATATCGGATTCGAAAACGTGGTAGTTGCTCAGGATGTACTGCACTCCGTTTATCTGCACAAGCGAACCGAGTGTCCCGCCGCAGCAATAGCCGTTAGCAAGGTCGTAACTCCATCCGCCGGAAGTACCGAGTTGGATTGGCGTATTCTGTTTCGCGGTGTGGGATGACTCCTCCAACCGGTTTACCCGCCATGGCACGGAACGGATCCGTGATAACCGCTGTGGCCCTGACTCCCCCGATTTCCTTCGGAAGATCCTTAAACGTTTTTGCAGGATGTTTCCCTTCCAGGTTGACATAGATGACCATGGCAATTTCGCCATCGTCATCTTCCGCGACGGCAGTCCCAATTACGTCCTCAATCGACATCAGCGTCGGGGTGACGGTTTCCTGAACTTCAATTGCATGCTTGACCCGGGGGTGTTTGGCTGTCAGTTCATCGTCCTGACCGACGCCCTGAGACCAGGCTGAGAAAGTCACCGCCAGGGACAATAACAGGAACATCACCAGCATTGCTCTGTTTGCATACTTAGTCATCTTCATTCTCCTCTGAAAATAATTGCGAATGCCGATTGACGAATACCCAATGCTGCCCAGTCGTCATTTTTCAATTCGTCATTCATACGGAGCGTCATAAGTCTCTGCACATGATTGAAGGTTACTCAACGAAAAGCGGCGCCAGAGGCGCCGCACTCCAAGGCGCCTCCGGCGCGATGCATTGGGCCGCGCAGCGGCTTTGGAGTGCGTCCCGCTTAGCGGGATTAGGAATCATGTTGGACCTATAAATGCGCACTGACTATTGTCGCTCTGAGTAAAAGGGGGGTGCGCCAGTCGTTGGCCGCGACTGGCGCCGAAGGAAGCGGCCGAAGCGGCAACAGTCATGTCCGGGAACGACGCCCGCCGCATCCCGCGTTTGCTGTTTGCCATCGCACCGCTCACCCCGTCCCCCTGAGATTCCCGCCCGGTTTCGGCCGGGAATCTGCAACTCGTTGTTTTAATTCGTAATTGCGTCATTCGTCATTTGTCATTTATCATTTGTTCCTCGAATGGCCGAAGGCTTGGCTCCAGCCGCTTACTGACAGACAAGCTCAGCCTTCGCCTCAAGCACCGCTTTCCCCTCCTTCAGTTCAAAATGCCACTTCCACACTTCGTAAATCGCCGGGATAGACCAGCAACTCGAGCAGGAAGGATGTGAACACGCCGCCGATCAGCGGCGCGCCGATGCGCTTCATCACATCCGAGCCGGTGCCCGTCGCCCACAGGATCGGCACCAGGCCGATGAAATCGGTCGCCACGGTCATGAATTTCGGGCGGATGCGCTTGACCGCGCCATGCACGATCGCTTCGCGAAGTTCGGCGAGCGTGTTCAGGCGCCCGTCCTTCCTCGCCTGTTCGTAGGAGAGGTCGAGGTACAGCAGCATGAAAACGCCGGTTTCCGCATCGACTCCCAGCAGCGCGATCAGGCCGACCCACACCCCGATGCTCATGTTGTAGCCGAGCAGGTACAGGAACCACACCGCGCCGATGGCCGAGAACGGCACGGCCAGCACCACGATCATGGTTCTGGTCACAGACCTGGTATTGATGTAAAGCAGCAGCAGGATCAGGAAGGCCGTCACCGGGAGAACAACGAGCAGCCGCTTGTTGACGCGCTCCATCGATTCATACTGCCCGCTCCAGGTGATGGCGAAGCCCGCCGGCAGCTTCACCTTGTCGCGCACGATTTCCTGCGCCTCGCGCACATAGCCGCCCGGATCGCGGTCCGCCACGTCCACGTACACATAGCCGGTCAGCAATCCTCCCTCATCCCGGATCATGCCCGGCCCGGATGTAGGTGTGATGGTGGCAAGATCCGAGAGCGGAATCTGCCGGGATCCGCCCGCCGGAACGAGGACGCGCCCGAGGGCTTCCAGGTCCGACCGGAAATCGCGCATATAGCGCACATTGACCGGATAGCGCGCGCGTCCTTGGACCGTGGTGGTGATGTTTTCGCCCCCAATGGCGTTCTGCACGGCCGCCTGCGCATCGTCGATCGACAAGCCGTAGCGTGCCAGAGCTTCCCGGTTCCACTCGAAATCGAGGAAGTAACCTTCAGCCGTCCGCTCGGCGAAGACGCTGCGGGTCCCTTTCACCGAGGGGAGCACCGCCTCGACCTGCGTGCCGATCTCCTGGATTTTCGCCAGATCGTCGCCATGGATCTTGAGCCCGACCGGGGTGCGCATGCCCGTGCTGAGCATGTCGATGCGCGCCTTGATCGGCATCGTCCACGCGTTGGACACGCCCGGGAGCTTCACCGCGGCGTTCATCTGATCGACCAGCTGTTCGGGCGACATCGTGTCGGGCGTGAAGTGACGGAACAGCGGTTTGAGCCAATCCGGCGCCCAGGAGGAATACCAGGTCGGCACGGTGCGCCACTGCGAGCGCGGCTTCAGCGTGATCACCGTCTCCAGCATCGACAGCGGCGCCGGATCGGTGGAGGTCTCCGCCCGCCCGGCCTTGCCCAATACGCGGTCCACCTCCGGGAACGCCTTGATCAGCCGGTCGGTGACCTGGAGCACCCGCTGCGCCTCGCCGATCGAAATCCCCGGCATCGTCGAGGGCATATAGAAGAGCGCCTCTTCGTACAGGGGGGGCATGAACTCCGATCCGAGCGCCATGAAAACCGGGATGGTCGCCAGGAATAGCGCAGCCGAACCGGCGATCACCACCCATTTGTGGCGCAGGCGACCAGCGGCAGGCCGGCTCGTAGAGCCGGATGAGCACCCGGCTGACAGGGTGGCGGTCTTCAGAGTGAATTTGCCCGACGAAGAGGGCGTTCGTCACCCGCGCGAGCCATCGCGGCCTCAGGTTGAAATTTCGCAGGTGGGTGAAGGAGAGCCGCAACGCGGGGTCGAGCGTGATGGCAAGAAACGCCGCCACGATCATGCCCAGGGTCTTGGTGTAGGCCAGCGGCTTGAACAGCCGCCCTTCCTGCGCTTCCAGCGCGAACACGGGGATGAAGGAAACCGCGATCACCAGCAGCGCGAAGAAGCTCGTGCCTCCGACCTCCTTCACCGCCGCGATGACGATTTCCTTGTAGTCGCCGCGGCGCCCGCCGGCCTCCCACGCTTCCAGCTTCTTGTGAGCCTGTTCCACGACCACGATGGCGGCGTCGACCATGGCGCCGATGGCGATGGCGATGCCGCCGAGCGACATGATGTTCGCCGTCACCCCCATGGCGCGGAACGGGATGAACAGAATCAGCACCGCGATCGGGATCGTGATCATCGGGATGAGCGCGCTCGGGATGTGCCACAGGAACAGCAGCACGACCAGGCACACGGTGATGATGACCTCGATTACGGTGGTGCTCAGCGTGTCGATGGAGTTGCGGATGAGCTGGGAGCGGTCGTAGACCGGGACAATCTTCACCCCTTCCGGAAGCCCCGGCTCGACCTGCCGGATTTTCTCCTTCACCCGGCCGATCACGTCGAGCGCGTTTTCGCCCTGGCGCATGACGATGATGCCCGACACCGCTTCGCCCCTGCCGTCAAGGTCGGAAACGCCGCGCCGGATGTCGGGCCCGAGCGACACCTGCCCGATGTCTTTCACGCGGATCGGCGTGCCGTTTTCGCTGGCGGTGAGGACGATGCTTTCAATGTCGGCGATCGATTTCGCGTAGCCGCGCCCGCGCACCATGTATTCGGCGCCGCCCATCTCGATCATGCGGCCGCCGGTCTCGCTGTTGCTGCCGCGGATCGCCTCGACCACTTTGTTGATCGGAATGCCATAAGCCTGGAGGCGGTTCGGATCGACGTTGACCTGGTACTGCTTGCCGAAGCCGCCGATAGGCGCGACCTCGGCCACGCCGGGCACGGATTTGAGGTGGTAGCGCAGGTACCAGTCCTGGAGCGAGCGCAGGTCGGCCAGGCTTTGCTTGCCGGAATTGTCCTCCAGCACATACTGGTAAATCCAGCCGAGGCCGGTGGCATCCGGCCCGAGTTCGGTTTTGGCGCCGGGCGGCAGCGTCTGCAGCACGCTGGAAAGGTATTCCAGGGTGCGGGTGCGCGCCCAGTAAATGTCGGTGCCGTCCTCGAAGATGACGTAGACGAAGGAATAGCCGAAATCCGAGAATCCCCGGACGGCCTTCACCTTGGGCGCCCCGAGCATGGCGGCCACGATCGGATAGGTGACCTGGTCCTCGATGATGTCAGGGCTGCGGTCCCAGCGCGAATAGATGATGACCTGCGTGTCGCTGAGATCCGGGATCGCGTCCAGCGCGACGTTGTGCATCGACCACCAGCCGTAGATGGCGGCTACGGCTACGATGGTGAGAACGATGAGACGGTTGCGCGCCGAAAAGTCGATGATGCGGGAAATCAAACCGGGTCCCGCTTCCCCTTGCCGTCCTGAGCCGCCATCTCTTTTTGGACGTGTTGCCCGGGATTGGCCTCGAAGCTTTTCCTGCACAGCTCGGAGCAGAAGTAATAGGTCTTGCCGCCGTGCTGGATCTTGAGGGTGTGCGGCGAGTTCGGATCGACATCCATGCCGCAGACCAGGTCTTTCGCGGTGGTCATGTTTCTCCGTCGCAAGGGCAGGGTGCTGCCGCCGGGAGCTTCATGCGGCTTTCGGAATCGATCAGGAAGTTGCTGGAGACGACGATCCGTTCGCCCGGGTTCAGGCCTCCGGTGATCTGAATGCGATCGCCCATCCGCCATCCGGTTTCCACCAGCCGGGGTTCGAAGACGCCGTTCGCCTTTTCGACATAAACCGTTTTCCTGAGTCCTGAATCGATCACGGACTCAGCGGGTACCGTCATGGCTGCCGGCGTGTCCACGTTGAGCTCGACATTGACGAACATGTCGGGCAGGAGAAAGGTGCCGGGATTGTCGAGTTCGAAACGGGTTTTCAGCGTGCGCGTCTGCGGATCGAGTTGCGGCAATGCGTCGCTCAGGCGAGCCTGAAATTCTCTGCCTTGGGCACGAATGGTCGCCGTGGTTCCCGGCTTCAGGAATGCGCGGTCTTTCTCGAACAAGTCGGTCATCACCCAGACATGGCTGATGTCGGCGATGCGGTAAAACTCCGTGCCCTTGTCGAACCGCTGATTCGGCGAGATATTCCGCGACACGACAAAACCTGCGACTGGGGAGTAAATGTCCACGTGCGGCATGGAGGTGCGGGTCTTATGGAGCTCCTCGATCTGAATCTCGCTCATACCGAGGCCGCGCAAGGAATCGATCGGGAACTGCGGGTTGGCGCTCCCCGCCGTCCGTATGGACGCCTGGCTGAAATCTCTCGACTGCATCGGTTCGTTTGCGGGGATGCTCAACAGGAACAACCGCTCTGCGGACAGGAGTTCTCGCGTGTAATAGGACGCAAGCTGCTCGTTCTTCTTGACGAAACGTCCGACGGTATTCTGCCCGAGCTCCACGATCCAGCCGTCGGTTGCAGCGACAATGCGGTACAGCCTCTGGTCGTCGACTGTAATGCGGCCCGGAACTCGCAGCACGTGCGCGCCGGCATCCTGTTTGACCTCGTCGGTGCGGACTCCCATCAACTGTTGCTTGTTTGCGCTGATCTGCACCAAGCCGGAGTGATCGTGAACATCGGGATCGCCGTGGGCTGCTGCCTCTCCGGCAGCCGCCGGTTCCAGGCGCATGCCGCAGATGGGGCAGTCGCCGGTGTGGTCGGATCTGTATTGGGGATGCATGGGGCAGGTGTAAGAAGGCACCTGCTTTATGGAAGCGGAAGCAGCGGAGGGATCCGCGTGCCGGTTGGCCATGTACCCGGCAATGAAGATCCCCGCCGCAAGAAGGATTGCGATCATTATCTTTGCGGGCGTTTTCATTTAGTTCCTCGTTATGCGAACTCCTCGTTTTCTAAGGAAAGGAAAGGGGAGGGATTGCTCCCTCCCCTGGCAGACACCGGTTACGGCGTGAGAATCGGGAACGGCAGCGCGTTCGTCCAGGCGGACGAGCCGCCCTGGCTGTTGTTCGCACGGATCCGGTAGTAGTAGACCGTGTTGCGATTCACGGTCTGAGTCAGACTCCTGGCGGTGCCCGCAGGCGTAAAGGTCGTCAGGCCCGTCGTGAATCCGAGGTTAGTGGCACGCTGGATCGTGAAGTTCGGTCGGATCGGCGGCGGACACGTCCAGGTGAGCGTCGCCGTGTCGTTGTTGCCGTTAGCCCGGACAACCGCGACTGTGAAGCTGGTCGGAGCGGCCGGAATCGCCTGGATGACGACTGCGGTTGCCAGCGTCACGTAGGCTGAACTCGCTTGTGCGTTGAACGCCGCCACCTGGTAGAGGTAGCTGTTGCCGCCCGTGACCGTGGTATCGATGTACGTGGTGGTATTCGGTCCAGGCGCGGCGATCTGCGCGAAGTTGGCACACGTTGTTGCGGGCGCTACAATCGAACAGCGTTCGACCTTGAAGCCGGATTCGTTGTTCGCGTTGTCCCGCCACGTCAGGCTCACCTTCGGCCCCGCCTGTGCGGTGGCGGTCAGGTTGGTCGGCGCTGCCGGTGCAGTCGCGGTCGCGAAGGTGTTGATCGGCCCGGCCGTATTGGATACGGAGTCGGCGGACTTGGTGGGGAAGCCTGCGATGGTGACATCGCCCACCACCTCGCCTTTGGCCAACACCCGGTAGAAGTACGTCGAACTCCTCGCAGGGGTGGTGTCCGTATACGTCACCGTGGCACCCGTGCCGGCGAGGGCCGGGACGCGGTGGTCAGTGTCGTCAGTCCATTGGTGAAATTCGCGTCCAACGCCCGCTGGACGGTGAACCCGGCCTCCTGGGAGGAATTGTCAGTCCAGTTCAACGTGACTCTCGGGCTGTTGGCGTTCCCGTTCCAGGCACCGGTGAGGCCGCTCGGTGCCAGCGGCGGAACCGCGAACACCAGCGAGTGCATGAAGTCCATCTCTTCGTGGGACAGGATGTGGCAGTGCCACACGTACTCCCAGCCGAAGTTGACGGTGTGGTTCAGGATCTCCGGGATCGGATTCCCGTTCGGGTCGAACCATCCGGCCGGTCCCGGCGGGGGAAGCGTGGCACCGGCGGGCAGCATCGGATCGATCAGCCTCACGCTGTTGGGCAGCTCGAAGGGAAGCTCGGTCGGAGTCGGAACGGTGGGTCTCAGCGCGAGGAAGGTGATCTCGAGCGGATTCACCTTGAAGGTGTCCTTCCAGCCCACGTCCTGAGCGTCAACAGCCTGCCCGGCTGGGAACGCTCCCGGCGCGACCTGCCCGTCCTGCCCGACGCGGCTGATAACCTGGGCAGTGAACAGGTGCGTGTGGATGGGATGAGTGTCCACGCCGTTGTGGAAGATTCTCCAGATCTGCGTGCCGTCGGCCAGCTGCCCGATCTTCGTGGATTCGAGCGAGCCCTTGACGATGTCAGTCGGCGGGGACGAGAACGGGAACGGGAGGATGAATCCCAGAGCCGAATTCGGGTTCGTGAGCCCGAGCATGCCGCTCATCCGGCCGAAGCCTGTATCGTAGACGCCGCCCATCTCGTCGTGCATCGCCTTCATCTCGAAGGGGATGGTGACGGCGGGCTGGAGGTTCCAGGCGTTGGCGACGCTGTCGTAGCCGAGCGGCTGGAAGGTCTTCTGCGTGTCCCCGATACCGAGGATGTACTGGGACGCAGCCGCCGGGAACGTCTGGTTGTAGGCGGAGTTGTAGGCCGTCTGCGGGATGATGGTGGCATCCTGGCTGACCTCGAAGACGCCGCGCTTTCCTGCTGCCTTCGCGAAGACGGCCTTCAAGGTTCAGGTACGTCGGGGTCGGTGCCGTGTTCCGGTCGCCACCTGGATCTGCATGATTGTCCGGGTGTTGGGCCCGTAGCCCGGCTGGGTGTTGGGCGCGCCGCCGCTGTCCATCAGGTTCCCGTCTCCGGTGTAGTTGTCGTACGGCGCAGCGCCGGCCGGGACAGGCGCCGGGGAGTCGTTGTAGAGGATCAGGGTCTTGCCCGCGTAGGCGCTGAAGTCAACGATGACATCCGCGCGCTCCGCCGGCATGAGGAACAGCGAGTGCTGGTTGACGATGCCGAAATTGAAGTAGGCCGGGTCGAGGTTGAATCCGATCGGCTGCTGCGGGATCACGACCGGCGCCGGCGTGAAGCCACCCTCGGTTCCGATCTGGATCCAGTCCGGTCCTTTCGTTGCAGGATCGGGAATGCCGCTCGGCGTGTCGGCGTACTGGTTTGCCGGGGCGACGCTGACCGGGACCATCTTGACCTCGGTGCAGTTGCTCCACCGGCGACGGTGCCGTCGCAGAGGCGGGCAGGCGTGGCAACGCAATGCGGTCGCCGGCCGTCGTCGGCCGGTCTTGTCCGCAGCCACGTAGAGCTGCAGGTTCAGCGCCCGGTCGTTGCCGGCGCTCAGGATGCGGAACCGGTACGCCTTTGGTTCCACCTTCAGTACTGGATAAGCTGTCCCGTTCACGATCATCGTGTCAAGGAAGCTCTCGCCCGGGATGGAGGGATTCGGCACGCCGGGATTGAGCGGCGGTTCCCAGGGCGCAGTGCAGCAGGGCCGGGTAGGGACAGCCAGGTCGCAGTCAGCCTGATGGTAGGGATTCGGCACGGGGCCGACCTCGATGCATCCCACCGGGCCGCCATTGACGCAGGTCGGGGTGGGTGGGTTGAACCAGGGTCCGTAGAACCAGCGGCCGAACGCGTTCGTTCCGGTCGGATCCCACGGATTGGTGACCGTCATGTAGACATGGGGGTACCAGAAATCACCCGTGACGGCGGTCCCTGGCGCTCCCGATCCCCAGGCCCACGTCGGGTCCTGGGCGTAAATCGTCGCGGCGTCCACAAAGGTCTTGTCCTGGATGACCAGGGGGATACCGAGACCAGGAAGGACTGCCTTCAGGCCGGGATTGACGCCGGTAGCGTTGGTGCCGGCGATCATGTCCGTTCTCGACGGGGTCGGTGACCACGTATCCGGCCGCCTCGCCCGCATACACGTTGAGACGCGTGATGCCGTGGGCGTGGTCGTGGTAGAACTGCAGCCGGGCGCTCTGGGCGTTGGTGTAGAAGAAGGTCATGCACCCACTGCTCTTCTTCGCAGCACTGTCGCCGGGAAGGCCGGGAGCCTGAGGATTAGCGTCGCAAGCCGGGCCCATGTCCGGCACGTTCCGCGCGCTGACGCCCGCCGGGTAGGGTGTGACTTCACTAGCCGGCGTAGATCCACTGGTGGGTGTTGCCGTCGCTGATCCACACGGTGTTGTTGCCGTGGAGGTGGATGGTCGCCCGGTTCTGGGTGTACTTGTCGCCTGCCGAGCCAGGCAGCGCGGGCCCTAGCCCGGCGCCGGGAACGCGTCTCGTCCACCGGCAGCAAGAGGTTTCCGCCGCTGGCACTATTAGGAAGCAGGTTGTAAAACGTGATGCGAACCGGCTTCGGCGGCGCCCGCTGCGCCCCAAGCCCGGCTACCTTACCTTGGGCCACGATGATGGGCCCGAGGTAATGTGGCTTGTCCACACCAAGCGCTTGGGTAACGCCGTCGGGCATCAGGACTGGGGTGCCGTTTGGGTTGACCAGCGGGACCTGTGTGCCAGGAACTGCCGTTGTCGACAGTTGCACATAGCCCCTGAGCTTGGTCGCGGGCAGGTCCGAGTGCATCTTCTCCTGGTACTCAACCAGGGCGATCGTGTAGCAGTCCGCTGCTTGACCGCTATAAGTGCATGGTTCGGCAGTCGCAACCGGGATGTACTGCCCGAGAGTCTGTTGTTTGGGTCCGTGTCTGGGGATTCGCGCCCAAACTGGGCAGACGCGTCCACGAACTTGCGAATGCCGCCCGTGAGCGTGCCGCCGATGTTTGCGTCGGCGAGGGCGCCCGTGCCCGTGGCATCAGTAATCGTGACGACGGGAGCCATGTACCCGGCGCCTCCGTCGGTAATCGTGAAACCGGTAATGACGCCACTCGGAGCAGCGGCGGTAACGCTGGCAGGGGTGAAGCACGGCGGGGAGGCGCAGGAATGGCCGTGCACGACGGTAGATATGCATCGTCGATAGTGACGGTAGGCGCCGTGGAGTACCCGGTTCCTCCGTCCACAAGGGTCACGCTTGCGACGGGCCCTTTCGGGAGCGGGCTGAACGCCCAGTTGCCGTAGGGACCGAAATAGTGCGGCACTCCGCCTGGATCGGGTGTCTGGACTGCGAGCGTGCCTAAGCCTGCTTTACCCGCGATTCCAGGCTTCAGACCGCGCTTGGCGGCTGCCTTTGCCGCCGCTTTCTGCACGGACGGCGCGATTTTCTTGAATTTCTCGACATAGACCTGGTCACGGGTGACCTTGTCCTTTTTCTGTGCTTGGACCAATCCTGGACTCAATCCCAGGGAAATGGCGGCTGCAATCAATAGCAGCCGGACTAAAACTTTATATCTGCGACTAACCATGTAGTCTCTCCTTCAATTGTGTAGGTTTACTAGACGTTCACAAGTCGCTAAAAAAAGTCCCTGTCTCGCGGGTTTTTCGGGGCGGCCGGCCTGCCGGGCTCATTTCCCGGGAAACGATCCCCCCTTCAGTCCATGCCTCCTAATCGCTCCACCTGGCTTTTCCTAATCTCAAGTCCATTCATCGATTTCCGGAAGAGCCGTGAAGCAGGCGGCCTGACCCCAACCCGCAGGATCAAAGTGGGTGTACAGGGAATGAAACCCGGAAACTCCGCGCCGAACGCCTCCAGCCTTCGTTGCGATCCCGATTTCAAAAGCACTCCTTCACTCTGAATTTTTATATGGTTTAGGGACGATGCCATTTGTACCCGTTCAGGGGGTGCTGCCGCAATTCGGTTGAATACGCAATCTACCTACGTAGAAATACGCAGATCCTTGGCGGTTTTTGGCGGTTTCCACTCATAAACCGCAAAGCTGCTGCGACACTTTCCTTCTTGCTGTTTGCTCAAAGATTAAGCAGCGGGGGAGGGGATGCGGGATGAATAATAGGTCCCACCCTGGCGGATGGCGCGAATGGCCTTGAAAATTTCCGTGTTGGCGTCGTCTTTCAATAGATATCCGTCCGCGCCGGCGTCGATCGCCTGGCGGACAAATTCTCTCTCCCGGTGCACCGTCAGGATGAGCACCTTCACGTCAGGGAAATCGCTGTGGATCCGGCGTGCGGCATCAATCCCAGGCATTCCCGGCATCGAAAGATCCAGAATCACCATTTCGGGAAGCGGATCGGAGTGCTCCAGGAGATCCAGGAGGGAGAGACCATCACCGGCTTCGCCGACCACTTCGCATTCCTGCCGGGTCGACAGTATCTTCCGGATTATGCTTCTCAGGAATTTGTGGTCGTCCGCCAGGACGACTTTATAGGAATCCATCAATCTGCCCCGATCATTACGAGTCCATATTGATCGGCAACAAATCAATAGTCTACTGACATTAATACTCATTTTGGGTACGTAGTTCTACCCATACGCGTTCTATAAATACTGGCGCTTCATGGCGTAGCGGACGAGAGCGGCGGTGCCTTTGATTTGCAGCTTGGTCATTATATTGAACCTGTGGCGCTCCACGGTGCGGACGCTGATCGAGAGAAGTTCGCTGATCTCCTTATTGGATTTATTTTCAGCCACCAACTTAAGGATCTCCCGCTCACGCAAAGTCAACCTTTCAGCCTGTTGCAGGTCTGCTTCATCCGAACGGGTGTTGGCCCAATCCAGGATGGAGGTCCCGGCCATCGCAGGTGAAATATAGACTTTCCCGGCCTGGATATTGGATATTGCGGAAAAGAGCGCCTCCTCGGCGTCGTCCTTCACCAGGTAGCCGTCGGCCCCGGCGGACAGTGCTTTGTAAACATAGGCCGATTCCTTATGCATGGTGAGGACCAGGATTTTCACCTCGGGACTCATGCGCTTGATCTCTGATATCGCTTCCATCCCGCGCAGGTTTGGCATCGACAGGTCGAGCAAGATCACATCGGCCTGGATTTTCTGCAAAAGTCTGAGCAGCTCGAGGCCGTCCCCGGCTTCTCCGACGATATCCAATCCGCTCCGGTCCTGAATGATCCGCTTCAGTCCGCGACGGACCATGACATGATCATCTGCGAGAATAATCCTGCAGGTTTCACTCATACTTTGGAAACACCCCGGATCGGGATTTCAAACTTAAGCCGGGTACCTTTCCCGGGCAGGCTCGAAAGCTCAAAAAAACCTCCGAGCATGTTCACGCGTTCCCTTATGGTGAGGAGGCCGAGACCGCTGAATTTGCCGGAATCACTTCCATTCATTTTGAATCCTATCCCGTCGTCCGCAACCAGGAAAGAGATCTTCCCATCCCGGCTCTGCATGGTTATCGACACCTGGCCCGCCCGTGCATGCTTTCCGATGTTCGTGAGAATCTCCTGGAAAATCCTGTAAAGAATGATCGCAGCTTCTTTCGGCAACAGGTGATCGATCGGGGCGGCTTTCAGCGAAGTCTTCACCTTGCGCAGCCGGCCGAAATCGTGCACCAGCCATCGCAGGGCGGCCGAAAAGCCGAGGTCGTCCACGATCAACGGATTAAGATCATGCGACAATTTTCGCACCTTTTCCAGTACCTGAGCCACGAGTTTGATCGCGGAGGCGCATTCTCCCCGGAGCTCTTTTTCCTTCCGGGGTAACTGGCTGCGGATGAACCCGATCTGGAGCTTGGCGCTTGTGAGTTCCTGTCCCAGATCGTCGTGAAGGTCCAGAGCGATCCTTCGACGCTCGCTTTCATGGGCTTTTAGAAGCTCAAAAGAGAGGCTGCGCAGCTGGGCTTCCGAATTCCGCAAGGATTCTTCCGCGGCTTTGAGCTCGGTCAAATCGCTCAGAACCGCGAAACTTCCTATGAATTTTCCCATCCCATCGAGAATGGGCATGGGCGCAATTATTGCCGGCAGGCGCGTGCCATCCTTTTTGACGCAGGAAACTTCCTGGCGATGGCATTCACCCCGGGGAAGCACCGCAATCTGCCGGGCAAACCACTCATGGTCCTTGATGTCGATCAGCTCGCTGGCGTGGCGCCCGATCAACTCGTCACTGGTGTAGCCCAATATGCTGCAAAACCGATGATTGACATAGGTGAGCCTATAGTTTTCATCGGTGGTGGCGAGTCCTTCCGCCATAGTCTCGACCAGGGTGCGATAGCGGCTCTCGCTTAGCGACAGCGCCTCGGAGGCTTGCTCCTGGGCGGTTATGTCATGCAGGATTACGAGTTTGGATTGAATGCCATGCTTCAGAGCGAATGGGAGTGTCGAAGAGTTCATAGGTCCTGCCGGTTTTGGGGAATTTCCACTTCCAGCGGACCGAGTTGCCCGCAAAGATTTCCTTATTCCTGCACCAGCCGCAAGGGCTGGAAAGATCCTGGAAGAATTCCCAGCATTTCTTTGTGCCTGGATCGCCAAAAACCTTCATCATGGCGGGATTCATGTACTCGAGGTTTCCGTCCGCGGAGACGATATAAACGCCGTCCGCCATGGCATCAAACATCGCCCGGAGATTGCTTCGCTCGATCATCAGGGACAGATGCGTACGTCCAATTCCTGCCTGCCTTTGCCGAATGCGATCTCGCAGCTTATCCATATCCCTTCGAATCGATTCCTCATGGCCGATCCGGGCGGCCAGCGGGACGAGCTGATGGGCCGCCGTGTCCAGCCAGCGCGTGATTTGCGCGGAAATCTTGCCTGGTTCCTTCCATCCGGCGTACAGGAAACCCAGGATTCGGCCGTTCGACTGGATCGGAAGGATGGCGATCGATTCGGATCCCTGCCTTTTGAGGATGGGATTCTGGAGGATTTCCTTTTGCAGCCGCCTTCCTCTGAGCTGGGAAGCATGCTGGACGAGCAATGGATGGAGCTCTGGTTTTTCGGGCAGCGATTGCGATTTCATGCGAATCAATTTGCTGCAAAGACACTCCGGGTCGGGCTGAAGACATTCGTCGCGGGGCGTCTGCGAGTGGCTGGGCTCATCCCATGCGTGGCAGGGAGCACCATCCTTCTGGCTCCTGATGCGGATTCCACAGGCATCGCATCCCGTCAGCCTCCGAATTCTCTTCAAATATCCTTTCAAAAAGCTGCGGATGTTTTTGAAGCGCGAGGTGATTTCCAGCGGATTTTTAGCAGATTCAGACGCTTTTTCCGGGAGCCTGAACTTGCTGGGCTTGTTCGGCATTTCTTCACCCTCTGCCAGCCTGGCGCGAGCATTCAGCGACGCTGCTATGCCTTCAACCGAGAGCAATTATGTAATTCGATTTCGATTCTGGATTAGCCTAATCTAACATAGTCGATGGACGCCATCAATAGCGCGGAAGATGTTGCCCTGGGGAATGTTGACTTCACGAAACAGCCAACTTCTCGAACCTGGGCCGATTCATGATTTCCTGCATCCTTTTCCTGTTGAGCCTTCTTTTTCAATCCGACGACAGCTGGCCCCAGTTCCGCGGGCCAGCGGGCTGAGCGTCCTGTGAGGCCTCAATAGTCCAGGTCGGTACGGGCTTCAGCAGATTGAACCACGAAGTTGCGAAGACCGTGACGCAGCCTGCGGCCGCAACCAAATTAGACTGAGAGTTCTCAGTTCGCAGTATCAGTTCGCAGTCGCATGAGGAACTGCGAACTGATACTGCGAACTGCGAACTTGTTGCTTTCAACACCGTTTTCACGATTCTATAAATCTTGCCTGAAAAACAAGAATTTACAGATGTGATACGCAAAGATTCATCAATAATACCTTCGCGATCTTGGCGGATTTTGTGGTTCGATAGCAAATTGCAGTCTTTCAGGAGGGATATCCATGAGTCTGAATCCCGGCATTTCCAGGCGTTTCTTTCTGCTGGCAGCCCTGGTCGCTCTTGCGCCGGCGTCGGCACTCCTGCAGCAGGATCCGACGGCCGGACGATTCGAGGTCAAGGATGTGATGATCCCGATGCGGGACGGCGTGCACCTGCACACCAAGATTTATTCACCGCGCGGGCAGGCTTCCCCATTGCCGATCCTTATGAAACGGACTCCGTATGGAATCGAAGGCTCCGGCGGCAATTTCGTCACCTATCTGAAAACGCTCGCCGAGGATGGCTATATTTTCGCGTTTCAGGACATCCGTGGCAAGTACGGGTCTGAAGGGACTTTTGTCATGCAGCGCCCGGCGCGCGCGCCCGGTGATAACACGGCCATGGACGAAGGGACCGACACCTACGACACCATCGAGTGGATGCTGAAAAATGTCCCGCTCAACAACGGGCGCGTCGGGATGCTGGGCGTCTCCTATGACGGCTGGACCACGATCATGGGAGCGCTGGAGCCCCATCCTGCACTCAAAGCCATCTCCCCGCAAGCCTCGCCGGCGGATATGTGGCTGGGCGATGATTTTCACCATAACGGCGCATTCCGGCTGAGCTACGGCTTTGAGTACGCGGCCATGATGGAGAGCGGCAAGGATGTCACCCAGTTCAGCTTTGACCGTTACGACACCTTCGACTGGTACCTGGCCCTGGGGCCGCTATGCCAATGTCAACGCGCGCTACCTGCATGGAAAGATTCCGACCTGGAACGATTTTGTGTCTCATCCCGATTTCGACGAATTCTGGAAGCGCCAGACTCTCATTCCCCACATTCGCGGTGTCAAGGTTCCCACGCTCAGCGTGGCCGGCTGGTGGGACCAGGAGGATTTCTACGGCCCGGTGCGAATTTATGACGAACTCGAGAAACACGACACGCAGCACCTGAACTACCTGGTCGTCGGGCCCTGGAATCATGGCGGCTGGAGCCGCGGGGCGGGTGATCGGCTGGGACCCATTCCATTCGACAGTTCGACGGCAAAATATTTCCGCGACCAGATCCAGGCCCCTTGGTTTGCTCATTTTCTGAAGGACAAGGGGAAACTCGGGCTGCCCGAAGCCACGACCTTCGAGGCAGGGAGCAATCGCTGGCGTCCATGGGACGCCTGGCCGCCCGCAGGCAGCACGAAAGCGAAACAGCTTTATTTCGCGCCGGGAGGATCTTTGAGTTTTGCCGCGCCGACGTCATCCGACAACTCGCTGTTTGACAGCTACGTGTCGGATCCGGAACACCCCGTGCCCTACCGCCAGCGGCCGATCCAGGCAACCTACTTTCCGGGCGGATCCAACTGGTCGACGTGGCTGGTTGAAGATCAGCGTTTCGTCGGCGGACGGCCGGATGTGTTGAGCTGGAGCAGCGCTCCCCTGGAAGAAAATCTGGCCATCGCCGGCGAGATAACGGCGCACCTTTTCGCTTCCACGACCGGAGGCGACGCCGATTGGATCGTAAAATTGATCGACGCTTATCCTGAAAAATATCCGGAAAACTGGAAGTCTGGCGGGTTACCAGCTGATGGTTTCAAACGAGGTCTTCAGGGGCCGTTACCGGCAAAGCTTTGAAAAACCGGCGGCGCTCGAACCCGGAACAGTGCTGGAGTACTCGTTCAGCCTTCATACTCAAAACTACAACTTCCTCAAGGGCCACAGGCTGATGGTTCAGGTTCAGAGCACGTGGTTTCCGCTGATCGACCGGAATCCGCAGACCTTTGTGCCCAATATTTTCGAAGCCCGGCAGGAGGATTTTCGTCTGGCGACCCATCGGATCTATCGCTCGTCGCAGCATCCGTCGCACGTGACTATACCGGTTGTGCAATAACCGGAAATCCACTTCATGAATAGGGTGAGGTATTAGGGAACGCGGATCCTCACAGATTATACGGATTAAAATCCGTGCAAATCCGTGGAAATCCGTGTCGCTCTAAAAATGCTGCCTCATTTGCTAAGCTCGGTACTAAGATAGGACGATAACGATTGGCAGGGTGATCCGTGAAGGGAATACAGCGCTTCAGTCCGCTATTCATTATCGCGTTCCTCGGATCGATCCTCTCCGTTTTTCCCCAAACTCAGCTGCAGGTGGGCTATGCGGTATTGTCCACCGGTGCGAGTTTAAATCGCCCCGCGGGTATGGCGCTCTTCACCTACAGCAATGCCGCGGGCGTGATTCTCTGGCAGGCCGGCGTGGGCGCCGTCGAACCGATCCGATCAGGGCGCATTTTCGTCGACCGGACAGGTGAAACCCGGACAGCCCTGGCACTGGCGAACCCGTCGGACCAGCCGGTCGGGGTGAAGCTGGTTTTGAGGGATTCGCTGGGCCGTGAAGTCGGAAGCACGACTCAGACCCTGAAACCCTATGAGCATGTTCCACGGTTTGTGGAAGAGCTGATCTCGGGGATTCCTGAAACCCTGAAAATCGGCAGCCTGACCTTTGAGACCCTGAATGCCGACCAGCGCCTCGCGGCCATCACGCTGCGGGAGAACCGGAATGCGCGGAACGAGCCGCTCTACGCGACCCTGCCGGTGATGGATATCGACGCTGCCGCAAGCAAGCAGTCCCTTACTTTTCCGCAGGTTGCCCTGGGCGGGGACTACAGGACACAGATCATTCTGATCAGCAAGAGCAGCCAGCAGGTGAAGGGGCAAAATCCGGCTGTTCCGCTCCGATGGAGCGCCTTTTCAGCTCGCCGGCGGCAATGAGTTCGCCTACACGATCGAAGCCCAGGGTGCCTATCGCCTGGAGTTGAGCGATGCCGGGGCGGTGCAGGCGGGGTATGCGGTCATAAGCCTGGACCAGGGGGACGCGATTCCCTCGGGGACGCTGATCTTTCAGATGCATCCCAACGGGAAGCTGATGACCGAGGCCGGTGTGGCAGCGATTCCGGCGACGACAAAGGCGCGCATATTTGTCGACCGGTCGGGGACGGAGACGGGGATAGCGCTGGCCAGCCCGGGCAATCCGGCGGCGACCGTGCAGTTGAAATGGCTGGACCGCCTGGGGCGGCAGCTGGGCACGACCCAATTGAATCTTCCTGCCGGGGGCCACACGGCAAGATTCGCGTACGAATTGAATCCTGATTTACCTGCGGGCTTTACCGGGATCCTGGAAATCGAGTCACCGGTGCCGGTGGTGCCGATCACGCTGATGCTGACCTACAACCAGCGGAGCGACCTGATCCTGACGACGATGCCGGTCGCCGATCTGACGAGACCGGCGGGCGACAAGGCCATCGTGTTTCCCCAGGTGGCATTCGGGTCAGGGTATGAAACCCGCCTGATTCTCATCAGCACGGAGATCGAAAAAAGCGCGACGGTGAATCTGAGCTTTTATCAGAGCAACGGCTCGCCGCTGACGGTGCCGCTGGCGGGAACCACCAACTCCAGGTTCACGGTGCAATTGAACCAGGGGTCAGCCAGCCAACTGCGACCGGGGAACGTTGCGACCGCGAAGGAGATTGTCCCGGATCTGCAGGACCCGGGGGGATCGGAGATCGCCGTTAATGTGGGTAACTCCATCTATCTGAACCCGGTGGTGCTGGACAGCACGGGCAGGGCCAGGGACGATTTCTGGTTTGTTTATCTATCGACCAATCCGGAAATCGCGGCGGTGGACGCGCAGGGGAAGATCACGGGGAAGCAGGCGGGCTTCTCGACACTCCTGATCTCGACAGGAAGTGTGGTGAAGGTCCTGACCATCTGCATTGTGGGCGTGAACTCGGGTGCTGTGGGATACCAGATCCCCGGGACGGTTGGCGGGGTGGCTCAGGATCGAGCCAACCGGATCTACACGGCCAGCGTCACCGACCAGACGGTCTGGCTGGGAAAGTCGGTTGGCGCTACGCCGGAGCGATATGCGGGGGTCAGCCAGAGCGCCGGCCTGAAAAATGATGTGCGGCTGCAATCGCTGTTTCACAATCCATCCTTCCTGGCCGTGGATGAGTTGAACAAAGTGCTTTATGTGAGTGACGGGGGCAACAAGGCGATCCGGCGGGTGTTTGGCGGGGAGCCGGGCCGTGTGGATACGCTGACGACAGACCTGCCCTGGAGCAATCCCCAGGGGCTGGCGCTGGACACGAGCGGGTATCTGTGGGTTTGCGACACGGACAGCCACACGATCCGCCGCATCTTCCTGCAAACCGGCAAAGTGGAGATCGTTGCCGGCTCGGCGGGGAAGGCGGGCTATGCTGACGGCCAGGGGGACAAGGCGCGTTTCAGTTCACCGTCCGGAATTGCACTTGAGTTCGAGTCTCTGGCTCGGCAACTCCAGCGCGAATGCACCGGGGAGCCGCCGCCCGCTGCATCCGTGATTGTCGTGGATTCCGGCAACAATCAGATTCGAAGGGTGACGGCCGATGGGGTTGTGACCACCATAGGCCCTGTGGCAGCGGGCGCTGCTGCGGCCGGAACGGGTGGTGCCGAAAAATTGGCCGCGCAATTCAACGGTCCGGTCGGGGTGGCGGTTGACGCGGCCGGGAATATCTTCGTCAGCGAGCCGGACAGCAACCGGGTGAGGGTCATCCTGGCTTCGACGGGAAAGGTTGTGCAGGCAGTCCAGCCGGGGTCCCTTGTCAGCCCACGCAGCCTGGCCGCCGGGCCCTTCGGATACCTGCTGATTGGCACCAATTTGGGCGCGGCACAGGAGATTTTTTACGGGCAGCCGACCATCACCAACGTATCTCCGAAAAATATTCCCGCTGAGGGTGGCGTGCTTGTGACCATCAAGGGGAGTAACTTCTCGCCGGATACGGTCGTTACCATCGGAAGGGAAAGCATCAACGGGCTCAATATCCGGGATACGGAAACTCTTACCTTCACGGCTCCAAGCATGGCGAGCGGCCGGGTGACCCTGTCGGTGCAGAATCGGGGTGGGCTCGCGCAGCAGCCGGTGGCGGTCCAGCCCAAATCGCTGGCCGATCTGCCCGCGGGATACATCACCACCGTTGCGGGCGGCAGCACCTATAGCGGCGAAGGGAGTTCGGCAATTTCCGCCTCCATCGGAGATCCGTATTCGCTGGCCCTCGACAGCCGGGGAAACGTTTTTTTCGCTAGCTATTCCAATAATCGCATTTTCAAAGTGGACCGCGCGAGCGGAGTTTTAACGGCGGTGGCAGGCACCACGGGACCTGTTACATTAAATCCGTTCGGGGACCATGGCGATGGCAAGTCTGCAACCGCAGCCCGGCTCGATTATCCCACCGGCATTGCCCTGGACCGTGCCGGGAATCTGCTCATCGCGGAGTACAATCGCATACGCCGTGTGGAGGCCCGGACGGGTATCATCCATACCGTTGCGGGCGGAGGATGGTCGGATGGTGAAGGTGTGCCTGCCATAAAAGTCTACATTCAACCATACGGAGTCTGGGCGGATGATTCCGGGAACATTTTTTTCACCACGGATCATCGCGTTCGCAAGGTGGACACTGCCGGGATTATCACCACCATCGCAGGAACCGGGCGGAGGGGATTTAGCGGTGATGGCGGATCCGCCAAAAGTGCTGCTCTGAGCTTTCCAACCGATCTGACCGGGGACCGGTCCGGCAATCTCTATTTTTTCGATTACGGAAACAGCCGCCTCCGCAAGGTGGATGCAGCAGGAAATATCACGACCATTGCCGGGAATGGGGAATGCAAATTCAGCGGCGATGGCGGCCCGGCAGTGAAAGCTTCATTGTGTGGTCCCGGCCAGATCAGTTTCGATATAGCTGGCAACCTTTATATTGCCGACGCGGGGGACCCGTTTAAACCCGGTACGGGAAGCCGGCGCATCCGCAAGATTGATCCTGCTGGAATCATCACGACCATTGCCGGAAAGGGAGGCGAATCCCGTGGGGATGGCGGCCCTGCGACTGAGGCAAACTTCGCTAAACCCCTGGGTCTGGCGGTGGACTCGGCAGGACAGATTTTTATCGGAGATTTTGAGGACTTCCGTGTTCGCCTGATTGATGTGGACGGCCAGATATCCACCATTGCAGGAAACAGTGATATCAAACTGTGGGGTGACGGCGAGGCAGCCTGGAGCTCCACGTTTCATTATCCCAATGGAATTTCCGCCGACGCCGAAGGGAATTATTACGTCACGGATTTGAACGCAGGCCGTATCCGCCGGGTTGATGGCACGACAGGTGTCATAACCACGGTTGCCGGTGGAGGAGAGGGCTCTGACGAAAATATTCTGGCAACGGATGCTTCCCTGTCCTCTCCGTCGGCTGCGGTTGTCGATTCTGCCGGGAATCTCCTGATTGCCGACAACGACTACAACAATGCAAAATTCCTCATCCGAAAGGTAGACGCTGTCACCAAACGGATTACTACGATTGCCGGCAAGGGGCAATCGAGTTCGGATGACATACAGGCGGCAGACGCAAAACTGGATTTTATAGACGGAATGGCTACGGATGGCCAAGACAATCTTTACATTACGCAACCCGATTTGAATATTGTACGAAAGATCGACTATGCCACCGGGCGGATCACCACTGTGGCGGGAAACGGCCAGTGGGCATTCTCGGGGGATGGCGGACCTGCGACAGCAGCCTCATTGGCCTATCCCTCCGCGGTGGCGACGGATCGTGCCGGCAACATTTACATAGCCGACGAGCTCAACGGTCGCGTGCGCCGGGTGGACTCCAAAGGTATCATCACCACGATCGCGGGAAATGGCGACTTGTCCTCTCTGCCGTTAGTGGGCGGCCCCGCAACCCAGGTGAGCTTAGCTCAGCCTGGAAGCCTGGCGGTGGATTCGACCGGTAACGTTTATATCGTTGACCCGGAACAACATAGTGTTGTCAGAGTTGATGCCGTGACTGGAATCCTGACCACGGTGGCGGGCGACTGGTATTCCCTTCGCCAGGGCTATGAAGGAGACGGCGGACCTGCCGCCGCGGCGGTATTCGAAGGGCCGGATGGCCTGGCCTTAGACCCATCCGGTAATTTGCTGATTGCAGATTCCAACAACGGCCGCATCCGGGCCGTCAAAGGGCCCTTCCCGGTCCTTCCTCCGGCGGGTCAATCCTGCAATCTATTTTCCGATAATTTTGCCGGCGGTGATCTCAGCGGATGGAAGGTTTCCTCCAACAATGCCAGCTGGCAAGTCACGGGCGGAAAGCTTCAGGTTTCGGGCATCCAGGGAGATCAGGTGGCGGTTGCGGAGCACTCCCTGCCCGGGTCCACCTATTTCCGACTGAACATGAATGTGGAGGTTGAGACGCCCGACAAAGCGGGCTATGGCTTCATGATAGTGCCGCTCAACCAAGCCCTGACCTTCACCGAAACGGGGGGAGCCGAGCATGCAGTTGCAGGCATTGGAATCTGGGCGACCGAATCCAACAAGGTCGGGTTGCTGATTCGCGATGCCAAGAGCAGCCAGAACTTCATTTTCGACGCTGCCGGCCAGGAGGCTGTTTCAAGTCTGGGCATGGAGTGGCGAAACGACCGGATTCTGCTGCTGGTGAATGGGATGGAACGGTTTTTTTATGCCGCAGAATCCTTCGGGGTTAGGTCGTTGAAAGCCTCCGGAGGGATCAATCTTGATCTTCTGGGGAGCGGGCCGGGTGCGAAGATCCGTTTCAGCGGCCTTTGTCAAAGGTCCATTGCGGCATCCTCAACCACCATCGGCCCTCCCTAGAAAACTTCAATTTTGGGACACAGGTTTTCAGCGATCCTCGTGGATCAAAATCTATGAAGATCCGTGAAAATCCGCATCCTTTCTCGCAGGTGGACAGTGAAGCGGAACCTATGTTAATCTTCCGCCGCTAAAGGGCTTTTGCGGTAAAGTGTGCGCCTGTAGCTCAGTTGGATAGAGCAGCAGTTTCCTAAATATAAAATACGCAATTTCCTAAACGCCTGAAAACACAACGAAACCCGCTATTGACGCGGGTTTTCGTGTTTTTGGTACGCTGCGGATTTCGGTAGTTTTTGGACGATTTGCGAAGTTATTCCCCGCCATCTACCACACCCGCCTAACCCCTCGCCTTCCCCGATCTTGCTTTGTCATGTTTCCGAACTCCCGGTGCTTTCCGGGCTGGCGGCTGCCTGAAATTTTCGCAGAACTCGGGTGTAAGAGCCGGCCGTTTCGCTGATCGAGACAAAGGCGAAATATAAGTTACAAATAGTTGGCATTAAAGGGGCTGACTGCTACTTGCTTATGGTTTGCCGTATGAGGGGAGGAGTTGTGAAAGCCGCTCGCAGTAAAATAAAAGCGTAAGTCGCATGAATACAACACCTTAAGAGCACGCGCTGCGTTTATCCACTATATATAGGGGGGTAAACGTCAATTACACGGGTGGCGGTCGTTGAAAGACCTGCAAAACAGCAACTTACCCGGCGAGCCGTGTAATTTTGCCGTATGAGGGGAGGAGTTGTGAGAGCCACGCGTACCAAAATAAACTCACAAGCGGCCTAAACGGAATACTTTGCGGGTGCCTAGTACGCTTTTCCCGTATGTATAGGGGGCAAACGTCAATGACACGGGTGGAATCGCGCGGCCTCGGGATTACTCGACAACGGGTAAACGCAATCCAAATATAGGCAAAGAAAAGGCTTATCGGATAGGCCGTTGTTTTTTACCGTAGAAGTGAGGGGGCATTGAATGGAATACAGACCGCAAACCCGACTCCTCACACGCGGCCTTGGGATAGGTCGGACACGGGTGGAGGCTATTGAAGTTGTGGCAAAGAAAAGGCTTACAAGACAGCCCGTGTTATTTTGCCGTAGAAGTGAGGGGGTACCTCATGGAATACAGACTGGAAAACCGACTCCTCGCGCGCGGCCCTGGGATATCTTGGGGACGGGTGAGGGCTATTGAAGCCTCAGCAAAAAAAGGACTTACAAGGCAGGCCGTACCATTTTGCCGTAGAAGTGAGGGATGAATTCGATGAATTTGCCCGACTCACACTAAGTCCAATCAGAAGAGTCGCTTAATGCGGGTTTTGGGTGAAGAACCGTATTAGTGAGGGATGAAAAATTTTAAAAATGAACTCACCGCAAACAATCAGGACTTCCACAAAAAATATCAAGGGGGGCGACATGAGCGCGAGCTTCCGAAGCGCTGATTTAGGTCTAAGTGCGTTTCTTCGATCCAGGGGACATCGCATCACCACCATTGAAAGAAATGGCGGCGGCCGATCGACTTTTGTTTTCACAGAATCTCCGAAGCTTCAAGCGGATGTGACGGTCTGGATCAATGAGGAGGAATCCTCCATGTCCGCGAGGCGGTTTTTTGACAACCTGCGCGACCTGAAGGGCGTCACGGCGACAAGTTAAGGTGCGGAGTTAAAAATGCGAAATGAACCTGTGAACAAACGAAAACCTCCAAAACGCAAATCCGGCTGGGGCAAGGGTCCGCGAAGAATCGCGGGCGAGGCCCTAGGCATTCCTGAAACCGCTGAAATGTTTTTCGGGGGCTCGACGCATACAGTTCGAGGCTTGATTCGGCGCGGCCAACTGCCTTACAGGCGCCTAGGCGGGCGGATTATCTGCCTCAAGAGCGAACTGACGGATTTTCTTGGATCGCTGCCCGGCGTTACCGCTGCGGAAGCTCGGGCGAATGTGGAGGCCAGGTCATGTTAATCCGGCCTCTCGAATCTCCCCGCATGATTCGCCACGCCCTGGCCTATGCCCGGCGAGGTTTCGCAGTATTGCCGGTCTATCCGCCGTTTGGATCCGTTTGCACTTGCGGCAATCCCGATTGCGACAGCATCGGAAAGCATCCGATTGAATCACTTGTGCCTCATGGTTCAACCGACGCCTCGATGGACGCGGCGAGGGTCCGCAGATGGTGGAAGAAGTACCCGAATGCAAATATCGGAATCCGAATTCCTAAGGGCATGATTGTGGTGGACGCCGACGCCCGGAAGGGCGGGCCGGCAAAACTTGAGGCCTTGAAAAAACAGAACGGCGATCTGATCACCTGGCGCTGTATGACGGGGAGCGGCAACGGAAGCAGCCATGATTTTCTCAAAATCCCTTCTGAGGGAAAACTTCGCGGCACCCTGGGAGAAGGGCTCGACATTAAAACGCCAGATAGTTACGTCGTAGCGGTTCCCAGTCTGCACAAATCTGGAAAGCGATATCAGTGGTCGCCGGATTCCTCGCGCACACTGGCGGAGATTTCGCCGGCATGGGCGAAGCTGGTTTTCAGCGGGTCCAATGGAACCGGCCAAAAAGAAAAACTTGATACGGCGTCGGTCCTGGCCGGCGTTCCCGAGGGAAAGCGGGATGACGCCACCTGGCGGCTGGCCTGTAAACTTCGTAATGCCGATGTGCCATTCGATATTGCCCTGAAGCTTGTTCTCGAAGCGGCGGCAAATTGCACTCCGGCTTTTTCGCCAAAAGTGGCGCGGGAAAAGGTTGAGCGAGCCTTTCAGCGCTACCAGCCGAGCCCGGAACAACCGCCTCCACCGAGCGAGGATCCAGACCTGATAGCCCAATTTGGCGCTGGCCGCAGGGACGGCAAAGGTTTGTCTGCTCCATGGGAACCTCAGCAACCATTTGAACCAAAGGAATACTGGGGCGCTTTTGATGTTGCCGATATTGAATCCTGGGCCTGCCCGGAATTGGAACCAGTAATTGAGGGGATCCTTGCGAAAGGCAATTTATGCTGGCTCGCGGCCGAATCTCAAACCGGGAAAACCCTGTTCATGCTTTGGATCTGCCTCCAGCTGCTCCGAAGAGGATCGCTTTTTGATAAGTTCCCGATCACCCCGGTTAAAAAGATTCTCTATCTCGCCTGTGAAGATCCAGCCCGGAGATTCAAATCCCGACTTCTGGACATGAGGCCCGGAGCAATCGAGCGGGGCCGGTTTGTTGTCTATGTTTCTCCGGGTTTATCAATCGCGGATCCCGACTCTTTTGACTTCCTCGAAAAGATGATCCTCGAAGGAGGTTATGACCTGGCCGTGCTCGACACCTTCCAGGCGGCGACCATGGGAATCTCCAGTTTCGATGATGAAAAACTGAGCGTCGTTATTCGCCGGCTGCTAACGATCACCCGCAAACTCGGCGCAACGATCATCGTAAACGATCATTTTCGCAAAACCCAGAATCACAAGAAACGGGCAGACCTTGACATAAACGACGTCAAAGGCTCGGGCGGGAAGATTCAGAATGCGGACGTTTTTCTGCTCATGGATCGCCAGGACGGGCAGCTTCGAATATTTGGAAGATCGAAGGAATGGGACAAGCCTATTGGATTGCTTGTCAATGTCGCCCCGCAGGGATCACATGAAACCGAGAAATTTAGCTTCGCCGGCGACCTTGAACTATTCGGGGTAAGGTCAACTCAAAAGGGAGAAGCGAGCAAGCAATCCATCCTCGAAGCAGTGGAAAAATCAACGGGCCGCATTTCCTGCGGCGATATCGTCAAGGCAACACACTTGTCCAAAGCGACTGTCCGAAGGCACCTGACAGCCTTAGTTGAGGCTGAAAAGGTGCTCGAAGAGGGTGAAGGACGCTGGACACGATACTCGTCTATGGATCATTCAAGAAAATAGGGACAAATGAGCCATATAGCAATTCGCATCGAATCAATAGTTTCTATCGCTCAAAGCAAACTGAGCCTTAGAAAAAGCAACCACAAATAGGGGGAGAAAATGCCACTTTTAAAGGGCATTTCTCCCCGATGGAAGTTCTATGACTCATCGACTCATTCCCCCTATAGGGGTGAGTCATAGAAATGAGTCATAGAAAATTGGGGGCGAAATGCCATACATCGAACAGATTTTGACCGCCCTGGCCGATGGCCAGATCTCACCTGATGCGGCGACTCGGGCAACCATTGCCCATGACTCGTGGTGCGGAATATTTCAAGGGCAACCGTGCAACTGCGAGCCGACCATCACATTCGATCAATTAAAGGCAGAGGTTGTGCAATGAGTGAGCAAATGGACCTTGAACATTTCAGGAATTTATCCTTTCAAACAAAACGCCGCGTGCGCGTGCGCGTGAGGCGCGACAAGGCAGCGCAATTCCGGGCGAGGGTGCAGGCCTTACTTGATGCTTACGGCTCGGCAGTGCCCGTCAAACACCAAGCAAAAAGGAGTAAGAATCATGAAACCTAGCCGCAAACGGAAGTCAAAGGATCTGTGCCTCGCGTGTGAGGTTCTGAATCACGCGGAAGCCATCCAAGAATGTTTTCAAGTTCTCAGCGAATTGGCGCCCGGCCCGATGACAAAGGAAAGGGAAGCTGAAGTTGAGCAACTGCTAAACCGCATTGGGGCGATCATCGACGAAATCGAGAAAGAACTTGGACGGTTCGGTGAATCGGGCGACCGGGTGGGGTAGGGGGGGGCGAATCATAAGGCTCGCCCCCCTCCAAACCGGGCCGCGCCTTTATTTTCGTGAAATTAAGAAAATCATGAGGGAAATTTCCATGAAAAATGCTCAAAAACCACCTTCCGGGCTTTCGAAAAGCGGAAAGGCCCTGTGGAAGTCTTTGCAGGCCGAATTCGGGATTATGGACGCGTCCGGCCTTGAATACCTGACTGCCGGCTGCGCTCACCGCGACCGGATGATCGAGGCCCGCGAAATCATTCAAAAAGAAGGCAGCATCGTGCTTGATCGTTTCGGCCAGCAGCGGGCGCACCCGGCCTGCGCGGTTGAGAGGGATGCGTCGGCCTCGATGCTTCGATGCTTCCGAGCCCTGAATTTGGATACAACTCCAAACCACCCGGCACCCGGCCGACCCCCTGGAGGAAAGTTCTAATGGCAACAACAAAAAGACGATCGAACCGAGTCATGCAGTCAGCAGGATTGCGGAAAAATCAGGTCGAATACTTCCTGCTCGGCACTTATTTCGGCCGAGGCGAAGCCTTTCCAAGCGCTGAAGCCGAGCTTGCCGCCTGGCGGGAATACTTCGAGGCCCTTCTTGATGCGTGGTTCACCCGCGAACCCGAGTTGTTTTGCAGGCCGGCCGCTTGGTGGAGGTTTGACGCGCCGGAACCACGGCGCCGGACACGCGGCGAAGGCCCGGCCGAAAGTGTCGATTGGTTTGGCACGCCCGGAATCGCCGGATCGCCGGATGAAACTTTTGAAACTCAGTTTTCGTTTTTTCGCCGGCACCCGGAACTACTGACGGCGGCCGAACGCCGGATGCAACTTGGCCCGGCCACTATCCGCTGGCGGCAAATGCCAGACTCCGAAATGGCCGAGACAGGCTATCTGTTGGATCACCTATGGCTGCTTTCGGATTCGAGCCGCGCGGCATTTGAAGCGCACCTGGCCGAGCGAAATTTGGATTCAACCGGGCCGGAGCACTCCGGCCGTACTCAGTAAACACCGCGCCGGGCGGACCCCCGGCATTAACTGGGCCTGTGGCCTAGAAAGGCAGTTTTATGAAAATCAGTGACATTTTTGGTTCACAAAATCGTGAGAGCGAGCGGCTTGCCGGGGAACTGGCAAAGCACATGGCGAAAATGCCCGCAATGCAGAAGGAATTCGACGCGCTTGACGCCGAATGTATCGACCTGGCTTTAAAGTACCGGGCCGCAGCGGATGCTCAGTCTCCCTCGGCATTCGAAATTGAGGCCGCCTTGAAGCGCAAAAGGTGCGACCGCGATTCTGTAAAAGTTCGTTTCGCGACTGAGCGCGACCGGCTGCGCCGGGAAATCGAAGGCCTGACAGGGGAAACCATTCGGCAATTCCACTTGGATTGCCTGGAGCGCGTGGAAGGGCTTGTGCGCCTTTATCGGTTCAATCGCGACGAAAAGTATTTTGACATTTCGAACGAAAAGCGGTCCGTCAAAATTAGCCACAATTCCGCAGCCCTGGCCGACGCCAAGCAAAAGATTTTCGCGGCGATTCAACAGATTAGGGATATGAGATACAGGCCGCTGGCGGAAATCGAAAAGAAGATTTCCGAATTCAAAAAGGCATTCGAAGGTTTTGAATTCGATTCGCTGGAAACCGTAATTGTTAGCGAGCAAACCGCCAACGATATGAAGCCGCATGAGCCTGACAACTCGCCATTGCCTACGGCAATCCGAATACCTGGGTCCGGCGAAACATTCGTTTTGGGCGAATCTCAAGCGGATCGCCTTGGCCGGAAGCTGGCAAAAATGCGGCAGGATTTGGCATAGGAGGCCACACATGAAACCGGACAAATGCCATTCTGAGTGCAAACCCATAAACGCCTTTTATCACGGCAAGCAGCTTGTGGAGGCCACAGATGACTCCGGGCTTTATGCGCGGGGGCAGATGCACCTTCCCTGCGGGCTTCCGGGCTGCAAAGCCTCGATCCTTTGTGAGCACCTGCGGCTTGAACGCGAAATTGCTGAGCTGCGATTGAAAGTTAAACAGGGGCGGCGGTATGAAAAATAAACCGCGCCATTCAACCAGACCGACCGATCCGGGGACCTGCGATGAGTGCCGGCCGACTCGGCTGCCAGCGGCGAAGGGACTCCCCGTCATGATTTCGTTGCGCGAGGGAAGGTTTCCCCTGGGGACATACCACCCGGTTTGTTCCGACTGCCCGTCAAGTGTGCCGCGATTCCTGAAGCGGAAGCGCCGGGCGGCGACTTTGCGCGACAAGGAGCGTAATCGCCGGGTGGTCGTGAAACTCCACGCGTAATTTTCGCGTCCGAGTCGTTCCCCTTTCCGATTCGGACGCCGGCAGGCCGTCGGCCGGGGCGGCCTGCCCCCTGGAAGGGGGGTTTTAATGTTCCGGCTGCGCTCCAGAGAGGCGCAAACCGGATCAGAATCGAAAAGGCATACCAGAGTATGGCTGGCAGCATGATCGTTGATTCTGGGCTGAAAAAGTGCCGCGCTGGATGCCTTAAAGCGGATTCTGGCGCGGCATAGGGCGGACAAATGGGGGTAAACGGCTGACTTGTAAACCTGTAAACGCGTCTACGCGTAGACGATGGCAAAAATGAAATCATTGTTTTTTTCTTGAAATGTGGGCGGCAACGGGTGCAGGATGAAGGAACAATTAAACGGAGCGGCCCCGCAAAGCGATGAAAGCGCCTTGCGGGGCCTACCAAAAGAACCTAACAGGAGGTCCTGATGGCTATTCCTATTTTAAACAAAACCACCCCCGAAACCACCTCAAAAATCGAAGATACAGTATTCGCCATTGCTCTTTGCCGCGTGAACGTTGGAAGCCTCGCTGACCAACTTGGCGCGCTTAGGGAAATCGCGGCGCTGGTTGAGTCCGTAAAACGCGAAAATCGAGTCAGTCTCTCCAACATAATCTCTGGCGTTTTAGAATTGCTGGAAAGCCGGCTTGAGGAACTGGCGAACCGGCTCGAAGAAATTGAGCGCATGATAACCGCCTCCGCAGCATAAGGAGGCGCCATGAAATCGAATATTTTCCAAGGCGGCGAAGGCGGCCAGGCCATAGTTGAGGCCGCGCTTCTGCTTCCGCTTTTCACGCTTCTTTTTTTGACCATGTTAAACCTTGGCCTCGGCGTTCTGGACAAGCAGATCATTCAAGCAGCGGCAAGCGAGGCCGCCAGGTACGCCACTATGGCGGTTCCAGAAGGTGACCCCCGGCCGAGCCTGGCCGCCGTTGAGGCTGAGGCCGTGGCCGGCTGCGCTGGGGCCATACTGGCCCGAAATCCAGCCGTTACCGTTTACAATAGTGGATTAAGCAGAGGCGACCTGCTTACTGTCACGATTAGCGCCGATGAAAATTGGATTTCGTTCCCTGCTGGATCGATTTCCGCGACGGCGCGGGCGCGTTACCAGTGAAGCAATAGGCAAATCGAGGCCCTGGGCGGGCGCGTCCAGGGCCTCTGAGGGGGGAAATCATGGCAAGAAAAGGCGATGGAGTTTACAAGCGGGGTGACACCTGGCGACTCGATTGCATCATCAATGGCCGGAGATACATCCGCACGCTCGGCAGGAAAATAAAAAGATCGGCGGCACTTGATATTGCGACAATAAAACGAAGTGAGATAGTAAAGGGAATAGCCGGGGCCGGAGAGGCGAAAAAAGATTTCGACTTTAGTGATGCCGTGAAGATGTATTCCGATTGGGTGGAGGCAAACAAGGCCGAAAGTACCCAACGGACATACAAGCAGCAGCTGGACAATCTCAAGACGGAATTCGGCAGCCTCAAGTTGTCTCAGATCACAGCCTTTGCTGTCGAGGGATACAAGCGCAGGCGGGCAAAGGACGATGCGCCGGTTTGCGCCAACCGGGAAGTGGAACGGCTGCGGGCGGTATTCAATTGGATGGCAAAATATGCCAAATACAAGGGTGAGAATCCGGCGTCAAAATTCGAAAAGATCAAAGAATCAAAAGGGAAGGATCGCATCCTGAGTCTTGAGGAAGAGGATGGTTTGCTGGCTCATGCCAGTGAGCCGGTGCGTTCGCTTATCGTTATCGGTCTGAATTGTGGAATCCGGGTGAAGCGGGAAGGGCTAACCCTGGAATGGGAAAGCATAAACTTCAAGGATCGGACCCTGACAGTGGAGGCCGCCTTTGCCAAAAACCACGAGATGCGGGAGATCCCGCTCAATTCTGTGGCCCTGGAGGTACTGCGGCGCCTGAAGTCCACAACTCCGGGCCCTTGGGTGTTTATGACTCGGGGCAAGAGGAAGGGCGGACCCTGGCGGAAGCTGAAAAACTTCAGAACGGCATTTGAAACTGCGCGCCGAAATGCTAAATTGTCCGACGATATAACGCCGCACTCATTGCGGCACACCTGGGCCAGCCGGCTGGGCATGGCCGGGGTATCTACCAAGACCCTGATGGAATTGGGCGGCTGGAGCGATCCAAAAATGGTAGTGAGGTATCAGCACACTTCCAAAGTTCACCGGCAGGATGCGGTGGAATTGCTTGTCAGGAATTCCCCGCCATCTACCACACCTGCCCCCATTTTGACCGAGAATGACGGTTCCGCTAAGTTATTGACAAATAAACAGTGTGCGCCTGTAGCTCAGTTGGATAGAGCAGCAGTTTCCTAAACTGTTGGCCGGGTGTTCAAGTCACCCCAGGCGCACCATAAATCTCTGCATAAAAGCAATTTGTCATTGATCATTTTTCATTGGTCATTTGCCATTTGACGACTTGAGACTGGCTGGCTTCAATGACCAATGGTTAATGACAAATGAGAAATGACAAATAAAACGCAGGATCATACCCGGATGAGAACAGCCCCCCAGTTCATGCCGGCTCCAAAGGCCACCATCAAAACCAGGGCTCCCGGGGCGATCCTTCCTTCCGCCGCCGCCTCCTGCCACAACAGCGGTATCGTCGCCGCCGTAGTGTTGCCGTATTTGTGAATGTTATGGATTACCTTTTGATCCGGAAGTCCTAATGATTTCTGGACATATTCATTGATGCGCTTGTTCGCCTGATGCATCAGGACCAAGGATAAATCGTCTGTCGAATAGTTGTTTCTTTCCAGAATTTTGCGCGCCACTTCCGCCATCCGGGTCGTTGCAGATTTGAACACGTAACGCCCGTCCATGACCGGTATGTGTTCTCCCTTGCTCAACTGCGCAGAATCGACGTAGGGCCGGTGCCTGAACCCAACGCCCGGCACGAAGAGCTTGTCATAGTCGGTCCCGTCGGTGTGGAGAAGGGAGTCGATGATGCCCGAGTTGCCGTTTTCCGAGGCCTTGACGATGACGGCTGCGCCGGCGTCCCCGAACAGGACGGTGAGGTGGCGGAAGCGCGAATTCCACTCATATTCCTGGGCAGTCGGAGGTATGTCGGACCGTCCAAAAACGTACTCAAAATTTTGAACCGTCCAGGGCATGAATCCGATGTGGCTTTCGGCCCCGATGACCAGAACGGTCCTGGCCATTCCCGATCGGATGTGTGCGTCCGCCAGCCGTAGCCCGTAAAGGAAGCCGGCGCATTGCTGGCGGATGTCGAAGGCTGCAATCCCTTTCAGCCCCAGCCGGGATTGCAGCAGTCCCCCGCATCCTGGAAAATAATGATCCGGGGTCATGGTCGCGAAGACGATCAGGTCGATTTCCTCGCGGGCGATCGCGGCGGATTCGATGGCTTTGAGGGACGCTTCATAGGCCAAGTCGGTGGTTGTGGTCCCGGGATCGGCAAAATGGCGGGTCTCGACACCGCTTCTTTCACGAATCCAATCATCGGAGGTGTCCATGATGCGCGATAGCATGGCATTGGTGACACATGCTGCCGGAACATACATTCCGCTGCCCGCAATAACCGACCTGACCATCTATCCTCCGGTGCCGCAGAGAAATTCGCCTGGAATCAGCGCCATCCAACACACGGCGCCGCCTGATTCCGCGACGGCAGCGATGATTCTCCGCCGGGAACAGAGCCGCTGCATTCTAGCATGGCGAGGTTCCCGCAGGGCCGGATTGTGATTTTCGGTCGAATCTGTTTCGCCGGCCGAGGCGAGCGGGAATCGTGCTGGAAGGATCCCAAAAATGAAGCCGCGGGATGAAAAGAATCGGTGATTGCCTATGATCTTAATGTATGCTATTTTTCTTCGCTCTTATTTTCAGGATTTCATGAAGAGAGGATAGGATTGTGGGCACTACAAAGCTGACGCGTAAGGAGATTCTTGCCGAGGACCCGGTTCACGAGGCCCTGATTCACATCATTGAGTTTCTCCGAAACAACGGCAAAAACATCGCTCTGGGCATTTTAAGCGCGGGGCTTTTGGCTGTCGGAATCTATTTCGGGATACAGTATCTCGAATCCCGGGACATGGTCGCCCAGCAACAATTGACACGGGGGATCGACTTTTTTCATGCGCGGATAGATCCAGGTGCTCTGGATGATCCTTACGGAAAGGGGCCGACGCCCTTCTTCCGTACTGATGCCGCAAAGCTTCAGGCGGCGAGCAAGGAATTCTCGAGTCTGATTTCCAAGTATGGCTCGTCAAAACTGGCGGTGACGGCCAAATATTACCTCGGGCTTTCCCAGTTCCAGCTGGGTCAGGATAAAGAAGCGGTTCAGTCGCTGGAAGCCGTCCGCAACAATACAAAGGACCGCACCCTGAGTTATCTCGCCAAGAAAGTACTGGCGAGCTATTACCTGGATACGAAAAACCTGAAGGGCGCTGCTGAACTGCTGAACGGCATGATCCAGGATCCCCAGTGTGAACTGCCCAAAGAGGAACTCAAGCTCTCGCTGGCCAAAGTATATGATGCCGAAGGGAAGAGGGATGAAGCCATCAAGCTGCTGCGCCAGGCGAAAGATGATGCCGGACGAAGCGCGCTGCAGGGAATGCTGATCGCCGAGCTGGATCGGATGGAAGGGATCAAGTCTGCCAAGGGAGCGCCGGGCACCCAGTCTCCCTATGTCATCCGTCAGAGTGCCCAGGTTCCCAAATAATCCGGGTGGAAGCTGGAGCCTGGCAGCGTGTCCGGGCCCATCGATCAATGGCGTAAATCATTGTATTTTATTGGTCTTATCCTTGACAGCGGGCATTGGCCGCGGTATCGTGCACCCGCTTTAATCGGAGCGGTCCGTGTTTATCGAAATCGAAGACTTAGGCCCTGAGCCGGTTCAGGTACGGCACGAGTACGCGGCCGACGCGCTGGGCTTCGATCACCCGGATGCTGCGCTCAGCGAACCCGTTCGCGTCGAGTTTACTCTGGTCCACCGGGAGCTCGAGTTGCACCTCCGCGGAAGCGTCGACACCGCTTTCCGCTATCAATGTTCACGTTGCCTGAAGGATTGTTCGCAACCGATTTTCGCGCGTTTCGAGCTGGACTACATTCCCAACCCGAAAGACACGAAGCCGGAAGAGGAGATCTCCTTAAAATACGCGGACATGGTGATCGGCCATTACGACGGCATCCGTTTCGATGTGGATTTGATGGTGCTGGAGCAGATCGAGCTTTCTCTGCCGATGAAATTTATCTGCAGCGAAGAATGTAAGGGTCTTTGCCAGCATTGCGGCGCCAATCTCAACGAAGGAACCTGCAATTGTTCCGAGCAATTGCCGGATTCGCGTCTGGCGGCGCTTTTGGAGTTTCGCAAAAAGCTTGAGCCATGATGATTGCGGAAACCCCCTTCTTGGGTGGAATCGGGGGCTCGAATCAGGCAATTATCGGAGGGCTTGTTTGATTTTGATCAGGTCTTAAGAATACAGAGGGAGAGAAAAGTCTCATGCCGAATCCAAAACGGAGACATTCCAAATCACGCCGGGGCAAACGGCGTGCCCATGATTTCCTCCAGGCAGTCACGCCCGGAGTCTGCCCGCAGTGTCTGGAACCGAAGGCGCCGCATCAGGCCTGTCCGAAGTGCGGATATTATAAGGGCCGCCAGGTCATCGCAGGCGAAGAAGAGATCTAAGCGTCTGTCCTGGAATTGCCAGGGATCGCGCGCATGGGGCCGGCAAGGCGCCCGGAACGCGGCCTCTCGAAATTCCTGGGTGGACTCCTGCGCTGCGCCGGTAATCCGGAGTGCCTCACGGTGATCGAAATCGCATGTTAAAGATAGCCGTAGACGGGATGGGGAGCGACAACTCCCCGCACAGCGAGGTTGTGGGATCGATCGATGCTGCCAGGGAGTATGGCGTCCATGTCGTCCTGGTAGGTAAGGAGGAACTGCTCACCCCTCTCCTGCGGGAGAAAGGGGGAAAAGGCCTCCCGATCGAAATTCGTCATGCGAGCCAGGCCGTGGCTATGGACGAGAAGCCTGCCACTGCGCTGCGCAAAAAAAAGGATTCCTCCCTTCGCGTGGCTGCCGAATTAGTGCGGAACGGAACGGCGGAAGGCCTTGTCAGCGCGGGGAACACGGGCGCTGTCATGGCCATCTCCAAGATGGTGATGGGAGTTGTTCCGGGAGTGGATCGACCGGCCCTGGCTGCGATCGTGCCATCGTTGTCGGGCCACGCGGTGCTGCTTGATGTCGGCGCCAACGTTTCCTGCAAAGCCAATCAGCTTGTTCAGTTTGCGGTAATGGGACACCTCTTGAGCAAAATAATCGTGGGTGTCGCGTCGCCGCGCGTCGGGCTCATGTCGGTTGGAGAAGAGGAATCGAAAGGGACCGACCTCACGAAAGAAGTTCATCGGGCGCTCAAGGAAGTGAAGCTGAATTTTATCGGTAATGTCGAAGGCCGCGACATCTACAACGGACGCGCCGATGTGATCGTTTGTGACGGCTTTACCGGCAACGTGGCTCTCAAGACCAGCGAGGGGCTGATTGAAACTGTGCTTAAGCTCCTCCGCGACGAGCTGACCAGCAATCTCCAGGCGAAGCTGGGTGCGATGCTCACTCAGCCGTCCTTCAGGCGGTTGAAAAAACGATTGGATTACACGGAATACGGCGGCGCGCCGCTTCTCGGACTGCGCGGAGTTTCGATAATCTGCCACGGACGTTCCAACAGCAATGCGATCAAGAATGCCATACGGGTGGCCAAGGAATTCGCCGAAAACCGGGTCAACGCCAAGCTGGAAGCGGAGTTGAGCCAATTGGACGGCTACTCGATCATGGATGAGGCGCCGTAGAGAATCATGGGCAAGGTTGCGTTCATATTTCCCGGGCAGGGATCGCAGTATGCCGGTATGGGTAGAGAAGTATTTGATGCCTTTACCTGTTCACGGAATGTTTTCGCCGAGGCCGATGACGCCCTCGGGACTGCGCTTTCCGATCTCTGTTTCAACGGCCCGGAAGAGGCCCTCAAGCTTACAGAAAACACTCAGCCTGCAATTCTGACCGTAAGTGTTGCCGTACTCCGCATCCTTGAAGAGCGGCGCATGCGGCCGGATTACGTTGCCGGGCACAGCCTGGGAGAATATTCCGCCCTGGTTTGCTCCGGGGCCATTTCCCTTAAGGATGCTGTCAGGGTGGTCCGGTTGCGTGGACGATACATGCAGGAAGCGGTTCCGGCCGGCATGGGTGCCATGGCGGCGGTGATAGGTCTCGATGCCGCGGCGGTTTCCGAAGCCTGCCGGGAAGCTTCCGGGGAAGGCATCGTTTCGCCCGCGAACTTCAATTCCCCCGATCAGATCGTTATCGCCGGCGAGGCTCATGCGGTTCAGCGCGCATCCGCCCGGCTGAAGGAAAAGGGCGCCAAAAGGGTGATCCCGCTGCCGGTGAGCGCGCCGTTCCATTGCGAACTCATGGCCCCGGCCCGCGATCGGCTCCGGGCCGATCTGAACGCCATGGATTTCCGGAACCCGGAAGTTCCTTTGGTCAGTAATGTCGACGCGTCGGAGGTGACCAGCGGGGAGGCGGCGCGGGACAGCCTTGTGCGACAGGTCTGCTCACCGGTGCGCTGGGTGGAGAGCATACAGTATCTTTCGGCCAGAGGCGTCGACCGGTTTATTGAGATCGGTCCGGGAAAAGTTCTCGCCGGCCTCGTCAAAAAAATCGCTCCTCAGGCGCAGGCCTTGAGTGTGGACAGCATTCGTGGAATGGAAGCGCTTGCTTCTGCTTTCCCGGGTGCTACAATGTGACATTTTTCAGCGGCAATCTAAGCTACGGTTTTCGATCAATCAAGAAGGAGATAAAGGCATGGCTTCCTTAGCGGAAAAGGTGAAGTCCATTATCGTGGATCAGCTCGGTGTAAACGAAGCGGAAGTGACGGAAACAGCGTCTTTTGTGGATGATTTGGGTGCGGATTCCCTCGACACTATTGAACTGGTGATGGCTTTCGAAGAGGCGTTCCAGATTGAAATCCCGGACGAGGATGCGGAAAAGATCCGCACCGTGAAGAACGCGATCGATTATATCGAATCCCACGTCAGCTAAGCCGGGAAGTCTGTGAAACGGCGCGTAGTCATTACGGGAGTGGGTTTAGTCACCTCGCTCGGGGTGGGCACGGGGGAGACCTGGCGGAATCTCCTGGAGGGCAAATCCGGGGTAGGTCCGATTACCCGTTTCGACTCGACTCAATACCCCACGAAAATAGCGGCGGAAATCCGCGATTTTGACCCTTTGCGATATATGGACCGCAAGGAAGTCAAAAAGATGGATACGTTTATTCATTACGCGGTGGCTGCTTCCGAGATGGCCATGAAGGATGCCGGGCTGGGGGCCTTCACAGGGGAAGAATCGGAAAGGGCCGGCGTAGTGATCGGATCCGGCATCGGCGGTTTCGGAACCATCGAGAGTGAGAGCCAAAAGCTGCTGCAGCAGGGGCCGAAGCGGGTCTCGCCATTTTTCATTCCATCCACGATCATCAATCTGGCTGCTGGAAACGTTTCTATCCGGTTCAATGCGCGGGGACCCAATATCGCCCCTTGCACGGCATGTTCCACCGGGAGCCATGCGGTTGGGGATTCATATCGCATCATTGATAGAGGGGATGCCGACATCATCATTGCCGGCGGGAGCGAATCGGCCATCACTCCCCTTGCAGTCGCCGGATTCGATGCTCTGAAAGCGCTTTCGACGAGGAATGACGATCCGGCCAGAGCTTCGCGCCCATTCGACCGTGAACGGGACGGGTTCGTCCTCGGCGAAGGAGCCGGAATCGTGATCATGGAAGAGTTGGAGCATGCCCGGGGCAGGGGAGTCCCGATTTATGCCGAGATCGTCGGCTACGGGATATCCGGCGATTCGTATCACATAACCGCACCGTCGCCTGACGGCAATGGCGCTGCCCGCGCCATGCGCCTGACGCTGAAAGATGCCGGCATCGCCGCTTCGGAAATCGATTATGTCAACGCCCACGGAACCTCCACGCCTCCGAACGACCGCACGGAGACCGCGGCGATACACCAGGTGTTTGGCGAACAGGCAGGCATACTCGCCGTTAGCTCCACGAAATCCATGATCGGGCATCTGCTGGGAGCCGCCGGTGCGGTTGAAGCCGGTGTTGTGGCTTTGACCCTCCGGGATCAGATCATCCACCCGACCATAAACCAGGAATTCCCCGATCCCGAATGCGACCTGGATTACGTCCCCAATCAGGCGCGCAAGGCAGTCATCAGGTACGCGCTATCCAACAGTTTCGGATTCGGCGGAACCAACGCCTGCCTGCTTTTCAAGAGATACGAACCCTAGTCGCATCCGGCCGTTCAGGCTGATGCTTGCTGCAAGCAGCCGGCGGGCCGGGTCGCGGTGCATTACGGTTTCGCGGCTAAGCCAATCCTAAGGAGTGAGTGATGAAAATAGTCGTTTGCGTGAAATACGTGCCGGACACGGCAATCAAGGTGAAAATCGCCCCGGATGGAAAGCGGGTGGACACCTCCGATACCGCTTTCGTGGTCAACCCCTATGACGAGTTTGCCGTGGAAGAAGCCCTGCAGCTCAAGGAAAAGCAGGGAGGGGAAGTCGTCATCGTCGGGGCTGGAAGTGAAAAGGCGGTGACGGGCCTGCGCAATTGCCTGGCTATGGGTGCTGATTCCGCCATTCTGGTGAAAGACGAGGCCCTGGAAGGGGCCGATTCCAAGGTGGTGGGCACGGTGCTTGCGCGCGTTTGCCGCGAATTGCATCCTGATCTGATTCTGTTCGGTAAGCATGCGATCGGTTCCGACAATGGGCAGGTTCCCGCTATTGTCGCGGAAATCCTGGATCTGCCGCAGGCGTCGGCCGTTTTGAAGCTTGAAATCGGCGGTGGCAAATTCCGCGCCGAACGCGAGATCGAGGGAGCCCGTGAAGTGCTCGAAGGAAGCCTGCCGGCAGTGGTAACCGCCCAGAAGGGGCTGAATACGCCGCGCTACGCCTCGCTCAAAGGCATCATGGCGGCCAAAAAAAAGCCGGTCGATATCCGTGAACTTGGGAGTCTCGGGCTGTCGGCCGAAGAACTCCAGCCGGGCCTGGATGTCGTCGAAGTCGTCATGCCGCCCTCTCGTGCCTCCGGAAAGATTCTCACGGGCGACGTTGCCCAGGCCGTGCCGGAGTTGGTGCGGCTGCTGCACGATGAGGCGAAAATCATTTAACACGAGCGTGATTTACAGCCGCAGGAATCGGGCGCACGCCCGTTTGCACCCGGCGACGAAGGTGGAGGATTTATGAGTCAAAATGTCCTGGTATTTGTTGAGGTGAGGCAAGGCAGCATCAAAAAGCCGTCTTTGGAAGCGCTGGGTGCGGCCCGCACATTGGCATCGGCCGGGGGTGGCGAGGTTATCGCCCTGTGCATCGGAGAGGAGGTCTCCTCGGTGCTGGCGGCCCAGGGCGCCGATACGGTATTGGTAGCCAAACATGATTTGCTGGCATCTTACACCCCTGACGGCTATGCGTTGGTGCTTGCCCAGGCGGCGCAAAAAGTGCAAGCCGGAATCGTGCTCGCCTCCGCGACGGCCATGGGCCGGGATTTTGTGCCGAGAGCAGCTGCTAAATTGAAAGTGGGTTTGGCTCAGGATTGCACGGAGGTTCGCTTTGCGGGCGGGCAACTGGAATGCCTTCGTCCTGTATACGCCGGGAAGGCATTGTCCAGGGTGCGGTTGTTGAAATCCCCTGGATTTGCTACGTTGCGGCCCAATGTTTTTGCCGCCCTCCCCCCCGACGCCGGTCGGGCAGTCCGGATGGAGCCTTTTACCCCTGAGATCAGTTCGGATCAGGTGAAGGTGCGAGCCACCGGGACCCTGACATCCGGCGGTCAGAAGATCGAGCTGACCGAAGCGAACATCATCGTTTCGGGCGGCCGCGGGATCAAAGGGCCCGAGCATTTCCCTATGATCCAAGCGCTGGCCGATGCGTTCGGGGGAGCGATGGGTGCTTCCCGTGCCGCCGTGGATGCCGGTTGGATCGACCACCAGTATCAAGTTGGTCAGACGGGCAAGACCGTTTCTCCCACCCTCTATGTCGCCTGCGGCATCAGCGGGGCCATCCAGCATCTTGCAGGTATGTCCTCCTCCAAGTGCATCGTGGCGATCAACAAGGATCCGGAAGCCCCCATATTCAAAATCGCCGATTACGGGATTGTCGGGGATGTTTTCCAGGTGGTTCCTGCCCTGACCGAAGCGGTCAAGAAACTGAAGTCCTGACGGGGCAGTTCCTGCTTATTATGCATGAGCCTCCCCTGATCTCTCCGAGGTCTTGGGGGGCTTTGCGGTTCGCTTCTTCGGGTGCCATGTTTTCGGAGAGTCCACAGAGACCGGGAAGGGTGGTGTGATATACTACCCTCCTTCAATACGGTTATCCGATGCCTAATGGATCGAGACTGAGCCGCCGGGATGGACCCGCCAGGAACTGGCTCCGGAAGATGGGCGCCAATATCCGCTGCCGGCTGGGATGGCTTGATTGCCTTGTGGGAATGAGTGCGGCAGTCATTGTGGCCATCCTGCTCGTCGGATTCCGATTTCAGTCGATTCCGGAATACAAACCTGGTGATATAGCCTCCAAAGAAATCCGCACTCTTCAGGACGTTACCTATGAAGATACGGAAGCCACGGCTCAGAAACGAGTCATTGCTCGGGCGACCGTTCCGGCGGTTTATGTCCTGAACACCCGGCTTATTCTTGCACGCGAGAGCGAAATCGCCCGTGCCTTCGCCGAGGCCCGCGAATTGCTGATTCGGCTGAATCTTCCTTCGCGAGGGCCGCTCTCGCCCGCGCAGCAGGAAGAGTTCCAGCGCGAGTTCAGGCGGGTCAGCCAGGCATTCAGCAGCGAACTCGTTCCCATCCTCCTTTCACAGCGATTCGCCACCGTCCTCGAGGGGCGACTGGTCAAACTGCTCGACCTTTTGCTCCGCGAAGGCGTGATTCGCGACACCGATCGCTCAGAATTCCAAAAGCACCAGCGGGTCGGAATCGTGGTGTTCGACGATGCGACATCCGTCACCAGTCCGATGGGAGATACCTTCACGGTCAGGGGGCTCTCTGCCGCCAGGGAGGTTCTGGCGCAGTACCAGCTCGAATTTGCTGCCCTGCCCGCGACCTCCCGGGTGGCTATCCTGGAATTCCTCTCCTCCCAGCTGTTTCCATCCCTGGTTTTCGATGAAAGAGAAACCAACGCCCGGCGTGACGCGGCTGCGGCGCAAGTCCCTCCAGTCGAAATCCAGTTGAAGCAAGGCAAGGTAGTTCTGCGGCGGGGCGAAGAGGTCACACGCGAAAAAATCCCCCAGCTGGAGGCTCTTCGGAACCTGCAAAGGCCCAAATCTCTGCTGCGCCAGTTTGCGGGTTTCTGCTTCTTCGCCCTGGTTTTTATCTACACCTTGTGGCGTTACCTCGTGCACCACAAGGGTAGGAATTTCAGAGTCCGGAGCCGGGCTCAGCTCATCCTGATTATCTGGACCACCGTCCTCCTGGTCACCCGTCTGATCACGGAGCTGGCCGAGGTGCTCAGCGACCGGCTCTCCATCGACGCGTTCGACAACCCCTATTTGTTGGACTATGTCATACCGTTCGCCTTCGGAAGCCTCCTGATCACCCTTCTGGTCGACATCAACCTTGGCTTGCTCACCTCGATTGTTACGGCGATTCTGATCGGTCTCTTCTACGAGGACATTTACCTGATGTCCTATGTTCTCCTGGGCAGCCTGGCCGGCATATTCAGCGTGCAGCAGTACAAAGACCGGGCGGCGATCCAGAAAGCCGGGCTCACCATCGGGGTTGTCGGTACATTCACCCTCTGGGGAATCGACCTTCTACGCCAGAATCCAATTTCCTATTCCGGCCTGATGGGCAAGTCGGCCCTGGCATTTGCCTCGGGCCTTTTGACATCGGCGATCGCATCCCTTCTTTTGCCCGCTCTCGAATCCATCTTCAAGATCACCACGGACCTGAGGTTGCTGGAACTCTCGAATCTGAACGCTCCCCTTTTGAAGCGCCTCTCCGTGGAAGCGCCGGGCACGTATCATCACAGCCTGATGGTGGGGACGCTGGCGGAGCCGGCCGCCGAAGCGATCGGCGCCAATCCGCTCCTGACAAGGGTGGGCGCTTATTATCACGATCTGGGAAAGATGTTTAAGCCGGAATACTTTGTCGAAAACCAGGCTTTCGGGATGAACAAACATGAGAATCTGTCGCCGAGCATGAGTTGCCTGGTGATATCCAGTCACATCAAAGACGGTCTTGAGCTGGCACGCCAGCATGGAATCGCGGAGCAAATCCGCGATATGATCCCGCAGCACCACGGAACTCGGGTGATGTCTTACTTTTACCAGAAAGCCAAGGAGGCCGCTGATCCGAAAGGGCAGGAAATTGCGGAAGTCGACTTTCGTTATCCCGGCCCCAAACCCCAGACCAAGGAAGCCGCAATTATGATGATGGCGGATTCCGTGGAAGCGGCTTCCAGAACGCTGAAGGAACCGACTGCAGCGCAAATCCAGGGATTGATCGACCGGCTTGTGGACGTTATCGTAGCCGACGATCAGCTGGATGAATGCGATATCACCCTCGCTGAGATCCGGATGGTGAAGGAAAGCTTTCTTAAGACGCTGTCCAGTCTTCGCCATCAAAGGATCGACTACCCAGGCTATGATTTCAAGGAAACCTCCAGTGATGCCGACCGCTCCGGAATACAGAATTCGAGTTCGAAACCGCCAAAGCCAGGCCAGGATTGACACCCGATCGGTGTCCCGGCTGTGTTCGATTATCCTGGGGGAACTGCAGGCCTCACCCTGTGCCGTATCTATCGCTTTCATCGGGCCGCGAAGGATGAAGGCCTTGAATGAGGAGTTCCGGAAGAAAGCCTATGCCACCGATGTCCTGAGTTTTGCCTATCCCGGTGAGACGGAAGAAGGGCGGGACCTGCTGGGTGAGGTGGTTATCTGCCCCGGGGTTGCCCGGGTCCATGCAAGACAATTCGGGATCGGCCTTGAAGAGGAAGTGTGCAGGCTTCTGGTTCACGGGCTGCTTCATCTGCTGGGGTACGACCATGAAAACGACAAGGGTGAAATGCTGCGGCTGCAGCGGCGGCTGCTGAGGCGCCGCGCTATTGTTGCCGCGGCATCCATGGTTCCCGAATGAGGTGAGATGGTGTCTCTGGTTTATTTCGAAATTGCCATCACCGGCATCTGTCTCGGGCTGCTGTTCTATTTTTCTCTCGTGGAGGCCGCGTTCACCCAAGCCAGCCCCCTGACCTTGCGGATGATGCTTGAACGGCGGGAGGAGGCGCCTGCTCCCCTGTTCCAGCTGGTTCTTGAAGAGCAACTCCAAATCATCATTCCCCTGCACCTTGGAACGCAGCTTTCTCTGATAATCATGGCGATCCTGACCACGCATCTGAGCATCGCGGAATGGCAGGCCTGGGGGGTCCTGGTCTCTTTCGGGATAATGTTCCTCATATCATTTCTTTTCCGGCAACTGCTGCCGCGCTTGTTTACCCAGCATGAGCCGGAACGAAAACTGATCGCCCTCCTCGACAACTTTGCTCCGGTTTACGGGCTGCTGCGTTCGCTCGCGGTCCCGCTGTCCAGCCTTCTCAGCCTGTTCCGGCGGATCCAGGAGCGCGAAGGGGTCAACTCTCCGCCGCAAAGCCAGGAGACGATGGATGAGGAGATTCAGGCCTATCTTGAAATCGGTGAAAACGAGGGGATCATCGAGGAGGAGGACAGCAAGCTGATCCAGTCCGTTGTCGAGTTTGGTGATACGCTGGTGAGGGAGGTCATGACTCCGAGAACCAGCATTGTGGCTTGCGACGAAAGTGCCAATCTGGGCCAGCTCAAGGACATCATGGTGCAATCGCGGCATTCGCGCATTCCAATTTATTCCGGGGATATCGATCACATTATCGGGATCGCTTACATCCGGCCGCTCCTTGCAGAGTATTCCCGCGGCAGGGAGTCCGACTCAATTTCAGGTTTGATCCATAAGGCTGTATTTGTCCCCGAGACGAAGCGCGTTTCGGATCTGCTGAAGGAACTTCAGGAGAGCGGGGACAATGCCGCAATTGCGATCGATGAATTCGGTGGAGTATCCGGACTTGTAACCATGGAGGACCTCTTGGAGGAAATTGTCGGGGAAATAAGGGATGAGGATCAAGCCAACATCAGCGGGGCAGTTGACGAAGGCGGCCGCCGGTACCTGGTTCGAGGCGGAACGGAACTTCATATCATCGAAGAACTGGCCGGGAAACGATTCACGGAACAGGAAGGTTCGACGGTGGCTGGACTCATCATCGGCCACCTGGGCCGCGTTCCGGCCCCGGGCGAAGAGTTCGACCTCGATGGAATTCATTTTCGCATTCTGGATGCGGATCGCAAGCGCGTTCATCGGGTGCGCATCCATCTGCCGGAGCCGGTGTGAACGGCGGAGTTCAGGTGGCATGGACTTCAGAAGACAGGCGCTTCATGGCGCGCGCCCTGAGCCTGGCGCGGCGGAGTGTCGGGCGGTGCAGTCCCAACCCCCCGGTAGGGTGCGTCCTGGTAAGCCAGGGATCTATCTGCGGAGAAGGGTTTCATATCTACGATGAGCTTGATCATGCGGAGGTCAAAGCTCTTCGCTCCGCCGGGTCCCAGGCGCGTGGGGCCACTGCCTACATCTCCCTCGAGCCCTGTTCTCATCTGGGAAGAACCCCTCCTTGCGCCGATCAATTGATCCAGGCGGGCATCCGTCGCGTGGTTGTGCCCTGTGTCGATCCCAATCCGCTGGTCTCAGGGAAGGGAATAGAACGGCTTCGGGCAGCGGGCGTTCAAGTCGATTCGGGCCTTCTGGCGGATGCAGCCCTGAGATGGATCGAGCCTTTTGCCTGCCACATCCGCTATGGACGCCCCCTGGTGGTTGCCAAAGTCGGAATGACTCTCGACGGGAGGATTGCGGCGCCGAACCCCGTGGATAATTTTATAACTTCGAAAGCCGGAAAGGCTTTCGGTCAGACCCTGCGTCTTGAATTGGATGCGATATTGACAGGGTCGGGCACCGTCCTGGTCGATGACCCGAAATTGACATACCGGGGAAGACGGAAAAAAGACAAGCCGTTGATGAGGGTGATCCTGGATGGAAGCCTGCGAACCTCCCCGGAAGCAGCTTTGTTTATCGACGTAAGCCGGAGCCCCGTTTTGATTTTCACCCGCGGCGAGGTTTCGGAGGAGCGGCGTGCAGCGTTGCAGGCACGCGGCGCCGAAATTTGTATCGCTCCGCGAGGACGCAGCTGCGGTGTGGACTTGAATCACGTCCTGGAGGAGTTGGCTCGACGGAAGATTCTCGGCCTCCTGGTGGAAGGAGGCAGCGAGGTTCACTGGTCTTTCCTGGCCGAAGGGCTGGTGGACAAATTCTACTTCTTAGTCTCCCCGTTGGTTCTGGGCGGGAAAGGTGCGGTTCCGGCGGTCAGTGGGGAAGGCTGCCCTAGGATCTCCGATGCCATCCGTTTTATTATCCGGAGAAGCTTCCGCTGCGGGCCGGATCTGGCCATCGAGGCTTACCCTAAAAACTCCCGTTCCATCCTGTCGCCCTGGCGGCCTTGAGAAAAATCTCCATTTCCCTGGCAATGCTCCTGGCGGTCATCAACGCAGAAATAACGGCGGCACTCGCGGCTCCCGCCCGGAGTACCGCCGGCAGCTGATCCAGGCCGATTCCACCAATGGCAACCATCGGCATTTGTGCTTCGCGGCAGGCCTTTTTCAGCTGTGTCAGGCCGCTCGCCCGGGGCGCATTTTCTTTGGTGGCGGTGGGAAAAACCGGGCCGAATCCTATGTAATCGACCGGCTGGCGATTTGCGCTGCGGACCTGGGCCAGATTGCAGGCTGACCATCCGATGATTCGGCCGGTTCCCATGAGCGAACGTGCCGCGGACGGCGGCAGGTCATCCTGACCGAGATGAACCCCGGCTGCGCCGGAACAGAGCGCAAGGTCGCAGCGATCGTTGACGATAAACAGGACATTCCGTTCCTGGCAGAATTCCCTGCAGCGCCTCAGATCCTCCAGCAGGTCTGCTGGAGGCGTGGCCTTATCTCGCGCCTGGATGATGAGCGCGCCGCCCCTCACAAGCTCCCTGACGATGGCGTAATGGGTGCTCTTTCCAGCGAGGCGCTTATCCGTTATCGGATAGACCGGGGGTAGAGTCATGGCTGGAGGGCGGTGTTTGCTTTCAGGCCCAGGATTATCCGGCTTGCTGTTCATGTCCGAGCGAAGCTTCAGCGTCTTGACCACCGCTCCAGGAACCGGGTCGTCAGGCGTCCGTCCTGAAAATCAGGCTCGGCCAGGATGCGCTGGTGAAGCGATATCGTGGATTTGATCCCCTCGAGGATGGTCATGTCAAGGGCTCGCTGCATGCGTTTAATGGCCTCGGAACGGTCACGCCCGAAACAGATCAATTTCGCTACGAGAGAATCGTAATAGGGAGTAATGACGTAATCGTTATAGGCGGCGGTGTCAATGCGGACGCCGAATCCGCTCGGTGGATAAAACGCGGTTATTTTGCCGGGAAACGGCAAATAGGTATCAGGGCATTCGGCGTTTATCCGGCACTCGATGGCGTTCCCGCGAAAAACGATATCCTTCTGCGAGTAAGCCAGCTTCTGACCCGCGGCCACCCGGATCTGTTCTTTGACCAGATCCACTCCGGTGATCATTTCAGTCACGGGATGTTCCACCTGGATCCGGGTATTCATCTCCATGAAGTAGTAGTTGCCCTTTTCGTCAAAAATGAACTCCATTGTACCGGCATTGGAGTAATTGACATTTTGAGCCGCCCGAACTGCAAGGGCGCCGATTCTCTCCCGCATTTCGGCGGTAACAAAAGGCGATGGTGCTTCCTCCACGAGCTTCTGGTAGCGTCTCTGGATGGAGCACTCCCTTTCCCCGAGGTGGATGACATTCCCGTGCTTGTCGGCCATTATTTGAAACTCGATGTGGCGCGCGACGGGCAGGAACCGCTCCAAATATACGTCCGGTGAGCCGAAAGCCGAAAGCGCTTCATTTTGGGCAACTTCAAGAGCTCCGGTGAGCTCGGCAGCGCTCTTGACGATCCGCATACCCTTGCCACCGCCGCCGTTGGCGGCCTTCACAATCAGCGGGAATCCAATCTCCACAGCCTGGGGAAGGAAATCGGCGGCCGGGCCGCTGATTCGTGCTGTTCCCGGGACTATGGGCAAACCGGCTTCCTTCATGGCTGCCCGGGCCCGTTCTTTGTCTCCCATCAACCGGATGTTTTCCGCCGACGGACCGATGAAGGCAATCCCGCAGGCTTCACAAACTTCCGCAAAATAAGCGCTTTCGGCCAGGAAGCCGTATCCCGGATGGATGGCGTCAGCGTTTGTGATCTCTGCAGCGCTGATCACGGCCGGAATATTGAGATAGCTTTCGGAGCTTGACGGCGGGCCAATGCATATCGCTTCGTCCGCAAAACGAACATGAAGGGAATTCTGGTCAGCCTGAGAATAGACAGCTACCGTGGGGATTCCCATCTCTTTACAGGCACAAATGATACGCAGGGCGATTTCCCCGCGATTGGCAATCAGTATTTTGCGAAACATTCTGGGAGTTCGATCCTATTTTCTGGGACGGATGGCGAACAATTTTTGTCCAAATTCCACGGGATGGGCGTTTTCAACGAACACCTTAATCACCTCTCCCGCGGCATCTGACGGAATCTCGTTCATGAGCTTCATCGCTTCCACGATGCATAGCACATTCCCCTCTTCAACCATATCGCCTATCTTGATAAATGGCTCGGCTCCCGGGGAAGGGGACCGGTAAAAGGTTCCGACGATGGGTGAAGTGATGATGTGCAGGTTGCTCTCATCCGCTTCTTCCGCTATCTGCGGGGATGGCGCAGGGCCGGCAGGCTTGGGTGCTGCTATCGGAGCTGGAGCCGGATGGCTCACATAAGCAGTGGCCGGGGCCGGAGCGTGCACTTCCGGCGTAAATCCGCGCCGGAGTCTCAGTTTGGTGCCTGTATGTTCCAATTCGAATTCGCTGATATCGCTCTGAAGGATCTCGTTGATGAGATCTTTGACTTCCTTGATGTTCATGAAGGCATCCTATCGAATCAGCATTAAAACAGCGCCGGAATGGCCGGTTACCGATGTCGCATTCATTTTCGGCCGGATCGCCTGGCCGGGGGGAAAAGAACCAGAATGAGACTGTCGGACCTCTTGAACTATGAAAAAGAGGTAATCAGGATCTGATCGTTCCCCTGAAGCCTCTGTTTTCAGGCGCACACATGCCGGGCCGAACCACCTGATTTCCGCCATGCCCGGTCAGCGGTGTATGCGAACGCGCGGGATAATACCATCATTGAATCACCAAGTCAAAAAATGGCTGGGCAAAAACGAAGGCGGCGGGATGCTCGAGAGAGCATCCCGCCGCCGACAGTTTTCAGATCATCTCCACTACTTGATGATCTTGGGGGTAATGAAGAAAAGCACTTCCTGAGTGCTGTGGGATACCGAAGTGCGGCGGAAGGCATTCCCGATGAAAGGCAGGGAGGCCAGACCGGGCACCCGGTCTTCATTCGTAGATTCGCTGTCAATCAGGATGCCCCCGATCACAGTGGTTGCCCCATCGGTAACCATGACACGTGTCTTCGATTCACTGGTTCTGATGGACGGGACACCATTTACCTGCTGGGAGAAGTCAGCGGTGTTGTTGGTGACCTGGAGATCGAGCACCACGTTCCCCTCCAGCGTGATCTGCGGGGTTACCGTGAGTGTCAGGGCGGCATCCTGGAATTGAATCGTGATCGTGTTATTGGCAATGATCTGGATCGGGAATCGCAATCCCTGGGTGATGACGGCCGGACTGTTGTTCTGAGCCGTGGTCTTTGGCTGCGATATCAGTTTGGCGAGGCCCTTCTGTTCTCCGGCGGTGATGGCAGCATCCAGCAAAAATGTGTCAAATATGTTACCCACGGATACCCCGATGCCGCCGAAGGCCTTTGAGGCCGGCAGGTTGACATTCAGGTTCCCCTGATTCTGGGAAGACGTTCCTGTGCTTATCCCTGCAGATGTGGTTGATTTTTCAACCGCCGAGCCTCGCCCGGTGGAGGGATTTCCTGCTGCATAGGTGCTGATCGGGGTGGCGGTGGGGCGAGTACCCCCGATGCTGCCGAAGGTGTTGGGACCGCCGATGGTTACGCGTTCAAGGTTGCCTTGCACGAAGCCGAATTGAACTCCGATGGCCCTCGCGAAGTCGCGGGTGCCCGATACGATTCGGGCCTCGATTTCGACCTGCGGTTGCGCAATATCCAGTTGTTCGACCAGACCCAGGATTTTATCCAGCGTGGGGGGGATGTCGGTCAGGATCAGTGAGTTTGTCCTTTCCTCGATGATGATGGTCCCACGCATGCTTTTCAGATCAGTCACGGCCGTAAGGATCGTGTTGGCCTTGGCATAGTTCAACCGCTTGATCCTGGTTTCGACATCCGCGGCCAGCAGATTTGCTTTTTTCAGGTTCTCCTTCTGCCTGGCCTCTTCCTGCAGAGTGGTTTTCCGGGCGATTCGCACCAGATTTCCTTCGATGGATTTGTCGAGCCCGTTGTTGACCAGTGCAGCATCGAAGATCTGGTCCCAGGGCACTTTTACGACCTTGATGGAGAGCGTGCCCTTGATTTCGGGATCCATGACAATGTTTATTCCGCCCTCTTCAGCCATGAGCCGGAAAAAATCCACGAGGGGAATGTCCACCAAATCAAGGGTCAGAGGGAAGCCCGAAAAACGACCTTCCGATGCCTGGCCGGCGGATCCGGCAGCGGTTTCTGCTGCTGTTTTCAGGGGCGCCGATGCCTTGGCGAACATCATGATTTGGGGCGAGGAGGGTTTGGGTGCAGGGCTGGCTGCTGCCGGCGGCGGGGCGGTCGGCAGCTGCGAATTTTCGGAGGGCGAAGCGGAAGCCGATCCTGGAGCGTACTTGGCGATAAGTTCCGATTTTGTCAACTGGGGGGCCGGCTTGGCCTCGGCAGGCGCTTCGGCAGGAGCTGCCACAGGTGCTTCGGCGGGAGCGGGTTCGGCTTGGGCCGTGTTTGCCGCCGATTCGGTCGGGAAAATAACCCTCAAGGTATTGTTTTCAGCGAGGATTTCATGTGAGGCGTATTGGCTGTCTAATTCGAAAACCACGCGGACTATTTTTTTCGGCGTCGTCCTGAATTGTCCGACACGCAGCTGTTTGACTGCCGGATCATTCAGCGGAAGGTCTTTGAATTTCAGGCGGTTTTCGGCATTTTGCACATCCAGAACCAGGCGGGCCGGATTTTTGATCATCATTTCAGTATAGGATACCGGACCATTGGCGCTGATCTGAACCGCCAGTCTCCCGCTTTCGTTCGATTTGGTAATTCCCGTCAAGTAGGAAACTGCAGGCACGTCCGGATCATTTCCGGACTCTGCCGGTAGCAACTCCGACGGGAAGAACAACGGCATTGATCGAAACAATGCGGTTGAAATCTGAGCTGTAACGGCTTCGCATGAAAGCAGAAGGATCAAGAGGACGAGGATCTTCCAATGAAATCCCCGGCGCTTTCCGATGCCACCCCAATCGATGATTCTCATTTTCATACCGGCAACCCTATGGCGTCCTGAGCCGCTTTACTACCTCCTGGGTTATGACCTTGCCCGACCTGAGCCTGGTCTCGCGGATCAAAATCACGGAATCGGCTTCGATCTTTTTGAGATAGCCGTCAAACAACTTATCTTTTTCCTGCAAAAAATAGGCTCGACCGTCGGTCCCTTCGAAAACCGCTGTAATATTGTCCTCCCCGGTCGCGGTCCCCAGTAACTTGACCTTTGACATCAACATGCCGGCGATCCCCGGAGGAGGGTCGCCCCGCGGCATTTCGTCATCCGGGCTTTCCTTCGCCTGCTTCGCGAGCAGAGCATAATTGAAGAAGGGATCGCGTCGATCACCCATATCGAAATGGACTCCCATGGGCGCCGATGTCGCTTCTACCTTGGCACCTGAAGGAGGATTAGCCTTGGCCGCTTTTGCCTTGGCGGATTTCGCCGCCGGCGCTTCTTTTTTTGCGGCCGGAGGGGGAGCCTTTGGGGCTGCTTTTTTCTGGCCAAACTGCATTGCCGGCGTCCACAACAGGATGCCTGCTAACAGGATAACGCGGCAAGCACTGGACTTACTCATCGTTTTGGCTCCGGCTTCGCTGCTTCCGCGACCATTTCTTCGCGGAAGACAAACGTCGTTACGGCGCAGACCGCGGTCAGGGAGTTCGCCCGGTCCAGAGAGTTCTCGATCCCGCGGATCGTAATATTCTCCACATTCAGGATTCGGGTTGCCTTGCTGACTTTTTCAAAAAAAGTGCCAAGAGATTCGTAACAGCCCTGGACTTCCAGGTGGATCGGCCAGTCGGAATAGAACGCTCTCGGAATGACCGGTTGCGGGGTGAACTTCATGATTTTCAAATTGCTGGTCGCGGCCATTTCCTGCACGGATCGCAAAACCTGAGGAGTTTCCTTCTGGCTCGGGAGGATTTCGCGCAGGGCTGCAAGCTTTATATCCAGCTGTTCCAGCTCTTTCTTGAAACGATCCAGCTGGCTGGCAATGGCGGTCCCCTGTGCCACCGCGACTTCAAGCTGAGACACTTCGGCTTGAATGGCGTCGCGTTCCTCAATCATGCTTTTCATGTAGAAGCTGTAAAAGACAAAAACCAAGCCCAGCGCCAGCGCCCCGAAGATGGCGAACAGAATCGAGCGCGGCAGGTTTTCCAGCTTGAAGTCTCTCAGCGCCATGTCGGTCTCACTGTGCCACGGTACGGCCTGGACTGATACAGATCAGGGAGAATTTTGCTCCTTCTTTCTCCTCCTGAATCGACTCCAGATCTACCGTTTTGAATATTTTGCCGCCGCCCAGGTTGTTCATGAGGTCAGGTATGATATCGCTGCGCTTGGCATAGCCTGTGATCACGATGCGGTCGCCCTTCTGATCCAGATGGGTGAGCCGGATATCGACATTTTGCGGGATGCTTAGCACCAGGTGGTTCAAGAGTTCCACCGGTCCGGTCTGGTTGCTTTTCAATTTCTCAATGACCTGGATCCGGCTCTCGCGGAGCTTTTTCATTTTTTCATACTCAAGGATCTGCTTCCGCAAGCCCTGAAGTCTGAGGTTTTCGGCACGCAGCTTTTCACGGGATTCGGTCAGGTTGTTGATATCCCGGTTGACGATGTACCACCAGGCTCCCAATCCCGCGGCCAGGAGGACGAAAATGGCCAGCAGGACCAGGCCGATCCCGGATACCCTCGGGACCGACACCTTCCTTTTTTCGATGTGGACGCCTTGCTCGCGGAGGAGGTTGACCTTGATCATGGTTTGCCTACTCCTCCGTATTCCGCAGCGCCAATCCCATGGCGATGGCGAGATCCGGTGATCTGGCCTCGATCAGGGATGGGGAAAAGCGCTTGGGATCGAATGAGATTTTGCGGAATGAGTCGAACTTTTCCGCCGGGATCTCGAATTTGCGGCCCAGGATTTCAATAAGGCCTGGAGTGTGGGCCGCGCCGCCGCTGACAAGCATCCTGTCGATGTGATCCACAGTCGTGGTCGACTTGAAAAAATCGAACGTTTTCTGGATTTCCAGGCAGATGATTTCTGTGACCGAGTCGAGCACCTGCCTTGCTTCCAAAGGCGAGAGTCCTTCCACAGCCTCGCCATGTTTAAGCTTCTGCGATTGAATGAAATCGAGGTTGAACTCTTTTTGAATGAAGTCGGTATACTGCTGTCCACCGACCCCGACGTCGCGTGTGAACAGGAAATCGCTGCCGGAAACGATGTTGATGGTCATTACGCTCGCCCCTATATCGAGGAGCGCGACCGTGGATCGGTGCAGGGGTTCGTAGTTGACCTCGTAAGCGTTCTGGAGCGCGAAGGCATCCACATCCACGATAACCGGATTTTTGCCGGCCATGGAGATGACGCTGGTCTGATCGGTGATCTTTTCGCGTTTCACGGCGACGAGGAGCACGTCGAGGTTGCCGGTGTTGGCATTTTCCCCGAGGACCTGATAGTCCAGGTTGACATCGGCGATGTCAAAGGGGATGTACTGCTCGGCTTCCCAGCGGATCGATTCGGCGAGATCCTCATCGCTCTGCACCGGGAGCGCGATTTTCTTCACGATGACCGAATGGCCTGAAATGCTCGTTGCCACGCGGTTATTGGTAATGCCCTGCTGCGTGAAGATGCGTCCGATGGCATCGGCTACAGGCACCTTCGAAATGATGACCCCGTCAACAATACAGTCGGGCGGGAGGTTTTCGGTCCCGAGACTCTGGAGTTCAAAGCCGCCTTTGCGCTTTGGACGCAGTTCGACTGTTTTGACGCTGCTCGATCCGAGATCCAGACCGACGACTTGCCGGTTACGGCTAAACAGGTTGAGTGCCATGGTTAGGTCTGAGCCAGGATCTCGATCTCCTTTTGAAAGAGACCCCGGAGGGGGATGACCAACTGTTTCAGTATCAGCGTTTAGCAAAGATCCTGGCCGTTTGTCAAGGACAATGTCCAGTCCAGGATACGCACATGTTTTCGCGCTGCTCAAATGCCCCATTGTTTCTTATCGTGCAATAGGTATAATTACATTCCTGTTTTTTGATTCATTTTTTTAAAGTTCTTTTCCTCGACAGCTATTACACTGCTCCCCCGCCGCAGAATGGGATTCCATTTCTGCCGGCGCGAGGGAAGCAATAATGCCGGAAAGGCTTGGCCCGGGAATCGGGCGAACCCATGAAACTCCGGCAGAGAAAACCGGCGCGGATCATCTCCGGCCGACGGCGAACGGCGGATTGCTGCAGAGTTACGACCCCGCACCGATGCCGGGAAATTTGAAATTTGCAGCGAATGAGCTTGACAGGCGAAGCCTTCTTGGGTAGCCTAAAAGTTTGTTTTGCTACGCAGACTGCAATGGGGTGAATAATGAAGAGTTATATACCTAGCAAGGAAGATATCGGCACTCAATGGCACGTGGTGGACGCGGAGGGGCAGACCCTCGGAAGGCTGGCCAGTCGCGTGGCCAAAATTATCACCGGCAAGGATAAGCCGATTTACACCCCATTCCTTTCTACCGGGGATCATGTCGTGGTCATCAATGCGGAGAAGGTCAAGGTGACCGGGAACAAGCTCTCCGAAAAGATGTACCATCACCACACAGGCTATCCGGGCGGGCTGAGAAGCATTTCGGCTGGCGATTTGATGGCGAAGCACCCGGAGAAGATTATCGAAGCTGCGGTTTACGGAATGCTGCCGAAAACCAAACTCGGCCGCGCCATGAGGAAAAAACTGAAGGTTTACTGCGGCGCACAGCATCCTCATGCGGCGCAAAAGCCTGAGGTTCTGGCTCTATAGGACCGGGTCAATCCCCGGCAGGGTTTTGTCTTAAAAATAAGAAGGAGTACGAGTTTGGCCACGGATCGATATTACGGAACAGGGAAAAGGAAGAGTTCGACGGCGCGCGTTCACCTGATTCCAGGGACCGGGCAGGTCTCGGTCAACAAGCGCGACTTGTCGGAGTATTTCTGCAACGAAACCCAGAGAACCATCATCCGGTACCCGCTCACCATCACCGATAACCTAGGCAAGTTTGATGTCCAGGCTACCGTGCGGGGCGGGGGTACGACGGGGCAAGCCGGAGCGATCAGGCTGGGTATTACCAAAGCACTCATTGAATTCAATTCCGAATTGCGCCCCCGCCTGAAGCGGGCGGGTCTGTTGACGCGCGATTCACGGATCAAGGAAAGAAAGAAGTACGGTCAAAAGGGCGCCCGCAAGAGATTCCAGTTCTCGAAACGGTAAGCGAGGAGGTCGGTTTGGTTTCCATTACCATGAAGCAGCTGCTGGAGGCCGGCGTTCACTTCGGCCACCAGACCAAGCGCTGGAACCCGAAAATGAAAGAGTACATTTTCGGGGAACGTAACGGCATTTACATCATTGATCTTCAGAAGAGTCTGAGACTTTTCAGGAATGCTCTGCAATTCGTGTACGAATTGGGCGCCTCCGGGAAAACCATCTTGTTTCTTGGCACTAAACGCCAGGCTCAGGAAGTCATCCAGGAAGAGGCCAACCGCAGCGGGATGTATTATGTAAATCAGCGCTGGTTGGGTGGCTTGCTGACCAACTTCGTGACCATTCAGAAAAGCCTGAAGCGCTTCCGCGATATTGAAACCATGAAGGCTGGCGGACAGTATGACCTTTTCTCGAAAAAGGAAGTGGCCCGCTACGAGCGAGAGCGCAAGCAGCTCGAAAAAAACCTCTTCGGTATCAAGGATATGGCGACACTGCCCGACGCGCTTTTCGTCATCGACACCCGCAAGGAGGCAATCGCCATTCATGAAGCCCGCAAATTGAACATTCCGATCATTGGCGTGGCCGACACGAATTGCGATCCGGACGACATTGATTTCATCATCCCGGGCAACGACGACGCTCTTCGTGCCATTCGTTTGATCACTTCCACGGTCGCTCAAGCCTACCTCGATGGCAAAGCGATGTACGAGGCGCAGCAGAAGGAATTGGCCGAGCAGATGGAAAAGCAGCGGCAGGCACAGGCACAGCAGGCGGCTGCAGCTCGTGAGGCTGCTGCACGCGCTGCGGCGGCGGCAGCCGAGGCGGCGGCCCGGAAGGCTGCCGAAGCCGGTGAAACCGGCGGCGAGCCAGCCCCGACCGGCGCCGAGGGCACGGGCGACGGCAAACCCAAGACAACCATGCGCAAGGCTCTTCAGCGCAAGGCAAAACCCAGGAAGCCGGATTCGGAGACTGCCACCGAAACGGCGCCCGGTGCGGAAATCCAGGCCGAACCCGCAGCGGAAGGAGAAGCAGCCGTTGAAGTTCCTGCCCCTTCCGCCGCAGAGCAGCCCGCAGCGCCGGACCAGCCTGCCGGGGAAGAAACCCCGTCCTAGTATTGAGACATAAGGGCGGCTGAAGCCAGCCGCCCTTCCGCGGGAAATCCTAATTTTTATTCATCCTGTGGAGGAAGCGGGGCCTGGGAGGTTCGGCATCAAGCCTTTTCCCCGGAACCGCGAGATGATATCAGTGTGGCTGCCGCATCCGGCAGCCGGGAGGCTTTAATGAGCATTACTGCTGAACAGGTTAAGGAACTCCGGGAAAAGACCGGGGTCGGACTGATGGAATGCAAGGCGGCACTTACCGAGGCCAAGGGCGACATGGAAGCCGCCACCACGATTCTCCGGAAGAAGGGGCTTGCCTCCGCGGCGAAGAAATCCGGCCGTGAAACCAAGGAAGGCATCATAGGATCCTACATCCATAACGGGAAGATCGGCGTCCTGGTCGAGGTGAATTGTGAATCCGACTTCGTGGCCCGGAATTCCGATTTTCAGGCGTTGGTAAAAGATATCGCGATGCATATCGCGGCCAGCGATCCACGGTTTGTGCGCAAAGAGGACGTGACCGAGGATGTCCTCAGCAAAGAGAAAGAGATTTACAAGGCGCAGGCGCGCGCCACGGGGAAACCCGAGCCTGTCCTGGATAAGATCGTCGAAGGGCGCATGGCCAAGTTTTATGCCGAAACCTGCCTGCTCGAGCAGCCCTTCGTGAAGGATCCTGCGGTAACGGTCAGGGATCAGGTTGCCAGCTGCATTCAGAAAATCGGAGAGAATATTCAGGTCCGCCGGTTTGTCCGCTTCAAGGTCGGCGAATAGGTCAAAGAAGATTACGGCACGGCCGGCGGATATGGATCCATCCGGCTGATGTGCGGGGTTTCGCACTCAGGGAGTTCCTTATGGCGCAGCGAAAAGGAAAAACCCACTCGTACAAACGCGTGCTGTTGAAGCTGAGCGGCGAAGCCTTGATGGGGTCGCAGGGATTCGGAGTGGATCCCCTGATGGCGCAAAGAATCGCCGAGGAAATCCGGGAGGTCCACAACGCCGGCATTCAGGTTGCCGCTACGATTGGCGGCGGGAACATGATCCGCGGAATTTCCATCAGCGCCAAAGGGATGGACCGGGTCAGCGCTGACTACATGGGGATGCTGGCGACGGTTATCAACGCGCTTGCGCTTCAGAACGCCCTGGAGAGCTGCGGGGTTTTCACGCGCGTCCAGTCGGCAATCGATATGAAGGAAGTCGCCGAGCCATTCATCCGTAGGCGTGCCATACGTCACCTGGAAAAGGGTCGCGTGGTCATTTTCGCCGCCGGGACCGGGAATCCTTACTTTTCCACCGATACGGCCGCAGCTTTGCGCGCCATCGAGGTTGGAGCCGAAGTCATTCTGAAAGCCACCAAGGTGGACGGCATTTACGATTCCGACCCGGTCAAAAATCCGAAAGCTAAGCTTTTTAGCAGGATCAGCTACCGCGAAGTGCTCGACAGGGGACTACGGGTAATGGACTCCACCGCCATTGCCCTGTGCATGGAGAACAAGCTCCCCATCGTTGTTTTCAACCTGCTTAGGCGTGGTAATATTATGGCTGCCGTATCGGGTGCCGCACTCGGAACCGTGGTCCATACCTAGGATCCTTTGGATCCCGGACCGGGCGGTGCTCGTCCACTAGGAGACAGAACCGGATGATTCGCAAAACAATGGATGCCGCAAAGAAACGGATGGAAAAATGCATTAGCGATATGCAGCAAAACCTGGCTTCGATCCGGACCGGCCGTGCCTCCGTCACCATCCTGGATCATATTCAGGCCAACTATTACGGAACCCCGACTCCTATCAACCAGATGGCTTCGCTTTCGACGCCCGACCCAACCCTGATCGTGATTCAGCCCTGGGATCCCTCAACGATTCCAAACATCGAAAAAGCAATCCTCGCCTCCGATCTGGGTCTGAATCCGACCAATGACGGAAAGGTCGTTCGCCTGCCGATTCCGCCACTGACCCAGGAGCGAAGGAAGCAGCTGGCAAAATCGGTCGGGCACATCGCCGAGCAGCACCGGGTTGCCATCCGGCAGGTGCGGCACGATGCCAACGACCAGATCAAGCAGGCTTCCAAAGACAAAGAAATTTCGGAAGACGAGGAGAAGGACGGCCTGAAAAGGATCCAAGACCTCACCAACGAGCATATCGCCAGGGTGGATGCCCTGCTCAAAAAGAAAGAGTCGGAGATCCTCGAGATCTGAAGCAAAGCGCTGCCGGCCGCCCGGAAGGCGATTTCGCCTGGCCGGGATGGCCTTGATTCTGAATGAATATCTACGAAATCGGGAAAAAGGATTTATGGCTCTGATTGCCGCAACTCAGCTGAAGCGTGGAATGACCATCAAGCACAACGGGGAATTGTACCGTGTGTTTTCTTTCCAACATATCACGCCCGGAAACTGGCGCGGCATGGTTCAAACCAAGCTCAAGTCCGTAAAGAGCGGCTCCATCATTGAGAACCGGTTCCGTTCCGAGGACCGTGTGGAACAGGCCTACCTCGAAACCCACGAGATGGAATACCTCTACTCGGACGGAACCGATTATTACTTCATGAACACCGAGTCCTTTGAACAGATCCATCTTCCGATCGATCTGCTGGAGGATTCTGTTCACTACCTCATGCCGAACATCAAAATCCAGGTTGAGTTCTACGAAGGCAGGCCCATAGGAATCGAGCTTCCCGCATCTGTGGAACTCAAAGTTGTTTCCACCGAACCGGGTCTGAAGGGTGCCACGGTGAGCAACGTCAACAAGCCGGCCACCCTCGAGACGGGATTGGTTATCCAGGTCCCCCCTTTCGTTAACGAAGGGGAAATCATCCGGGTCGATACGAATGAGGGCAAGTATATGGAAAGGGTGAAGAACTGATAGAAAAGCTGTATTTCTGCCGCCCGACCCCGCCATTCTTTCCATCCGGCTGCATTCCGGCGTGGAATCGCTGCAATGACAACATCCTTTATTGATTTCACCAGGCAGGTCTGTTATTTTCCACCCCGATTCTTGAATGGGAGGTGGAGGACCTGATGAAAGAGCTGACTCAGGCACTTCGGCTGACGCCGAGCGAGATTCCCAACCGCATTTACGGAGTTCAAAACTGGGGTGCCGGATATTTCGGAGTCAGCGAACAAGGTAACCTGACGGTTCACCCGACCCGCAATCCCCTGATGGGGGTTGAGCTTCAATCGCTGATTCAGACAATCCTCCAGCGCAAGGTCACCCCTCCCTTTCTCCTCCGATTCCCGCAAATCCTGGATACCCAAATCAAGGAATTCCACGAGGCTTTCCGCAACTCCATCGCCGAATACAACTATGGTGCACGCCACCGGGGCGTTTACCCGATGAAGGTCAATCAGAAGCGCAGCGTGGTCGAACGCCTGATGGCCGCGGGTCACCGTTATGAATATGGGATCGAAGTCGGAACCAAGGCGGAGCTGGCAGCAGCACTTACATTGCCGGTGCATCCCAATGCGTTGATGACATGCAATGGCGTCAAGGACCGGCGCTACCTGGAATGGGCGATCATGTCGGCGCGAATCGGCAAGAATCCGGTGCTCATCGTGGAGGAGGTCTCGGATCTTAATAAGATAGAAGAAATGGCCAATAGTCTCGAAATGAAGCCATTGCTGGGCATCCGGGTGCGCGTTTTCTCACGCGGGGCGGGTAAGTGGGAAGAGTCCGGTGGGGAAACCTCCAAATTCGGCATCAACACCATTCAGCTGCTGGACTGCCTGCGGCTGGCCACCGATAAGGGGATGACCAAGCAGGTCAAAATGCTTCACTTTCACATCGGATCACAAATCACGGATATTCGGAGGATCAAGAGCGCCATCAAAGAGGCGGCGCGGGTTTACGCCAAAGTCCACAAAATGGGGTACCCGGTGGAGTATCTGAACGTGGGTGGAGGCCTCGGGGTGGACTACGATGGGAGCCGAACAGCATCCGACTGCAGCGTGAACTACAGCGTGCAGGAGTTCGCCAACGACATCGTCTATACCATCAATGAAATCTGCCTCTCAGAAAACGTTCCCTGTCCGGTGATTGTCACCGAGAGCGGCCGGGCGGTTACCGCGCACCATGCCATGTTTATCGTGAACGTGATCCGGAGATTGAATCCGGGGTTGGGGGGAACCGAGATCGACCCTGCACGCGTCGATTCCGAAGTCGTGCGCGAGATGATGGATTTGCACAAGGAAATAACTCCGAAAAATTTCCGCGAGTATTACCACGATGCCCTGCAGCATCGGGAAGAGCTGCAGTCCTTGTTCAATCTTGGCTACCTGAACCTGCAAAATCGCGCCCACGGGGAGTGGCTGTTCTGGGAAATCTGCCGCAAGGCGATCCGTTTTTCGCGATCGATGAAAGAGCGCCCGGAGGAAATTGTCGATCTTGAAAACATCCTGGCGAGCAAGTACATCTGCAATTTTTCGGTCTTCCAGTCCACCCCCGACGCATGGGCCCTGGACCAGCTATTCCCGATCCTGCCCATCGCGAGGCTGAATGAAGAGCCGACAGAGCGGGCGACGCTTTGTGACATCACCTGCGACTCCGACGGCCAGATCGACAAGTTTGTCGACCTGCGCGACGTGAAGCAGTCCCTGGAACTCCACTCGGTCAACGCCGATCCGTATTACCTCGCGATCCCGCTGGTGGGTGCGTATCAGGAATCGCTGGGGATGAACCACAACCTGCTCGGGCCGGCGAACGAAATCCAGATCCTTGTGGATGATGCCGGGCGGCCGCACCTCGACAAGGTCTTCCGCGGCGGATCACTTTCCCAAGTCCTGGCCTCGGCCGGCTATGACGCCCAGGGATTGACGGAAGCATTCAGTCAAATGACGGCCGCAGCCGAGATCCAATCGAAGATCAGTTCGGAACTGCGGGAGCGTCTCTGCGATTCTTTCCAGGCGACCCTGGACAGCTATACTTATCTCGAGGATTAGACCGGGCGGCAGGCGACCCGAAGTTCTGCAGACCGCGCGCCATGCCCGGGCCCCCGCATATCCGTGAAGCTATTTGTCACGCAGCCTTTTCTTGAATCTTTTCAGAGCCGATTTGAATGCAGCAGGCGCCGTTCCCCCTTTTTCCCTGCGCCTCGATACGGCATTTTCAAGCTCAAGACAGCGGTAGAGGTCTTCTTCGAAGGCAGGGGAAAAAGACCGGTACACCGTCAGGGGCAAATCCTCCAGAACCTGGTTGAGTTCCTGCGCGCGCAGCACGATTTTTCCGACCAGGTGGTGGGCGTCGCGGAACGGTATTCCCCGGGCCACCAGGTAATCGGCGAGCTCGGTGGCATTCAGGAAACCCTCGACCGTCGCCCGACGCATCGCCTCCGGCCTCACTTCCAGCGAATCGATCACAGCCCGAGCCATGATCAGCGAATCACTGACCGTCGTCAGCGCGTCGAAAAGCCCTTCCTTATCCTCCTGCAAATCCTTGTTATAGGTCAGCGGAAGACCTTTTAAAACCGTCAGGATCCCCACCAGGTGCCCGAAGACCCTGCCCGATTTGCCCCGGATCAATTCCATGGCATCGGGATTTTTCTTCTGCGGCATCAGGCTGCTGCCCGAGGCGACGGAGTCGTGCATCTGGATAAAGCCAAATTCCATGGAGCTGTAGAGGATCAGGTCCTCTGCCAGCCGGCTGAGATGCATCATCAAGATGCTGGCAAACGAGAGATAGTCCGCCACGAAGTCGCGGTCCGAAACCGCGTCCATACTGTTTTCCGACGCGGCTGAAAAGCCGAGGTCCCTGGCCAACTCCTCGCGATCGATGCTGTAAACCGTTCCGGACAGAGCGCCGGCTCCCAGGGGACAAGTGCGCATGCGTGCGACGTTGTCGCGAAGGCGGGAGCGGTCCCTCAGCAACATCTCACCGTACGCCAACAAAAAATGCCCGAAAAGAACCGGCTGGGCCCGCTGAAGATGGGTATAGCCCGGCATCAGGATCGAGCCTGAGGAATCAGCCAATGCGACTATCGCAGCAAGAAGCGCCTCGAGTTCCAGTTCGTTCCGGGCCGATTTTTCGATCAAAAACAAACGCAGGTCTGTAGCAACCTGATCATTGCGGCTGCGCCCGGTATGAAGCTTCCGGGCCAGGGTCCCGACGCGCCCGGCGAGCTCTTCTTCGACGTAGGAGTGGACGTCCTCCGCGGTACTCCGGGCCGCGCGCGACGGTTTTTTTTCATTTTCAGACAGAACCTGACGCAAGCCGGCTTCCACCCTTTTCCTTTCGGATGCGCTAAAAATTCCTGCGCGTTCCAATGCCCGCGCATAGGCAAGGCTGCCTCGAATATCAGCTGCCAGGAGCTCCCGGTCGAATCCCAACGAACGGTTGAACCTCGCGAAATGCGGATTTTCTGATGCCGTGAAACGACCCCCCCACATTTTTTTGCTGGCCAATGGCTGCTCCCGGTTCTCGGCTAAACGGCACGCGGCATCAAGGCGATGCGCCTGTCCTGCATTTTCAGGTCAACCGGCGCGGCAGGTTGCCGCGCCCTTCTGTTTTTGACATTGAAACCGATTGCCGCAGAAATGAAGCCTCATTTTAGCGGAGGGCCGGCGGGGCTGCAAACGGGAATGCAGGGAAGCTGCCTCGGGAATGGCAGCCAAACCGTGGGCACGGCGCAGGGCGCTTGGCGGCATCCGCGCGTAATTCCGAATCCGTCGCCTGCCCTACTGGAGCGTTTCCTCGGATTCCGAGTCGCTTTCCATCCCCATCCGTTTCAGCTTTTCAACGAAGGTCGTGCGCTTCAAATGAAGCAGGGAAGCGGCTTTCTTTTTGTTGCCCCCGGTGACATGGAGGCTCTTGATGATCAGTTTACGCTCGAGTTCAGACACCAGGGTGTTGAAATGAATCCCTTCATCCGGGATGTCGATTTCGCCAAACCTGATTTCTTCATCCGCGCTGGTCACCACGGCAGGAAAGTCCTGGATGGCAAGGATAGAACTCTCCCCGCTGAGAGCGACCGCCATCTCGATGGCATTTTCCAACTGCCGGATGTTGCCCGGCCACTCGAAGGCAATCAGCCTTTTCATGGCTTCGTGAGATACCTGTTTCAGGGGGAGCTGCTGTTCGCCGCAAAATTTCTTGAGGAAGTGAGCGACAAGGAGAGGGATGTCTTCCCGGCGCTGCCTGAGCGGCAGAATACTAATCGGTATCACATTCAGCCGGTAATAGAGATCTTCACGGAACTCCCCCTTACGCACCTTTTCGATCAGATCTCCATTCGTGGCGGCAATGATACGCACGTCAACTTTGATCGTTGACGATCCTCCCACTTTCTGAAATTCCCTTTCCTGGAGAACGCGCAGCAGCTTTACCTGGAGATCAATGGGCATGTCCGCGATTTCATCCAGGAACAGGGTGCCGTGATTCGCCTGCTCAAACCTTCCGATGCGATGCTGATGAGCCCCGGTAAACGCTCCCTTGACGTGGCCAAAGAGTTCATCCTCAAGCAGATTTCCGGGAATGGCGGCGCAATTGACCGAAATCATCGGATTATTCTTGCGGCTTCCGGTGTAATGAATCGCCTTGGCAATCAGCTCCTTGCCGGTGCCGGTTTCGCCCGTGATCAGAACCGTGCTGGTTTTGTCCGCGACAAGACCGATCATTCGGTAGATCTGCTGCATCGGCTGGCTGTTTCCCACCAGGTTGGATCCATTGTACTTGCCCTGCAACTGGGCTCTGAGCTGGGAGTTTTCAATCTTCAAGGCGCGCTCTTTGAGCGCCTTTTCGACCCGCAGGATCATTTCGTCGAGCTGGAAGGGCTTGGGCAGATAATCGTAGGCCCCCATCCTGATGGCATCGACGGCGGTCTGGATGTTTCCGAAGCCGGTCATGATAATGACAATGGTTTCAGGGAATATGGATAGGGTTTCCTGGAGAAGCTGCTCGCCCGCAAGTCCAGGCATCCTCAGGTCCGTGATGATCACGTCATAAGGGTACTGCCGGACCATACGGTGGGCGGCGTTTCCATCCTCCGCCTCATCCACCTGGAATCCTCGATCCTCCAGAGACTGGCGAACTATCTCCCTCATGTATTCTTCGTCATCTACTACCAGAATCTTGACATTATCTTTGGTTGACTCAGGCATGATGTCTCCCGCTTCCCCTATTCGTGTCAGTCAAAGGCCAATCTTGAGGTCTTGTCAGCGTTTCATGCGCCTGGTTGTGGCAAATTCCAGACACATGCGTCACTACTTTGGCTAAAAAACCTATTATTCATATCTCTGATATATCTCACATTTTTGTCTTGTGTCAAGAAAAAGGCACTCCCGGATCGTTATTTTTTTAAAGTTCGCCTATAAATTGCCGAATGAGAACCCCATATGACTCAGTCTGATTTGAGGGTGCTGGTAGTAGACGACGAAGAGGACATGAGGGCTACCCTTTCGGATTATATATCCGGGATGGGTCTAAAGATTAAGACTGCCATGGATGTGCCCGATTCGCAGCGTCTCCTGAGAGTGGAATCGCCGCCTTTTGACATTGTTTTGGCCGACCTCAAACTTCCAGGCGGCTCAGGCCTCGACATCCTAAAAACCGCGCTCGCGCGCTCGCGCGATACCCTGGTAAGCATTATCACGGGATACGCCTCGCTGGAGACTGCGATCGAGGCCATACGGCTGGGAGCCTACGACTATATAACCAAACCGTTTTCGCTGGATGAAATCGGGATCAAGGTCCGCAACATGGCGGAACGGATTTCGCTGTCCAAAGAAAATGCCCGCCTGTCCCTGCGCCTGCAGGAGCTTCTCGAGCAGGTCAGCCGTCTTCAGGGTGAGCGATCGGAGGTATTGCGAGTACAGGAAGAGATCCGCAAGGGTGTAGACGAAATCCACCGCAAACTGGATCTATTGCTGCCGCATCGCAACGGTGCCACCCCGGTGGAATCCGCGCAGATTGCTCCTCCTGCGAAAGCGACGCTGGCGGAATTGACCGAGGAAATGGGCAAGATGGAGCGGCAAAAGCTGGCCGGGGGACTCTCGGCGGTGGAACTTGAGAGCAAGAAACGGGTTCTCATGTCAGGTTTAGTAGATCGTCTCTAGGCGCTCCTCCGCGGTGCTCCCCTCAATTTTCTTTCTGCAAAATTATTCAATCGTTGTACGTCAACACTTCGGATTTTTCGCTGTCAACATTTTGACCTTACCTTCCTTGCAGCCATTCGCACGCCATACAAACATGAACCCACCATGGTTATAAAACCTACAAGACAAAGGCTTTAATCCAATTTTACGGAATTTGCCCCAAGGTGGCACAGGTTTTGCCTTACCCAGACCGAAGACTTGGACCGGGAACCTCTGTTCGAGAGGCGGATGACTTCAACCCCTTCATTCCGCCTCTCGAACACTGGTTCCCATCCGGGCACTGCGTGCAGGAGTCATTCAATGGCAACGAACATAAGTGCTTTAACCGGTCAAGGAGCTTCCCTGCAGGTGCCGGGCATTTTGGTGCCGCCCGGCCAGTCAGGGGAGACTCGATTACTGCTTGAGGCTTTCGAGATGTTCACACAGGCCTCCAGTTCGCTGGAGTCTGCCTTCCAGCAGCTCCAGGAGCATGCCCGGCGCCTGACGGAAGAGCTTGAGGCGAAAAACCAGGAATTGGAGAAGAGCCTTCGCGAAAAAGAAGAAGTGAAGAACTTCCTGAAAAACATCCTGGAAAACCTTCCTTGTGGTGTGCTGGTTCTGGACGAGAATGCAGCCGTAAGCCTCTGCAACCCGGTGGCTGCCAGACTGCTGGATCAGCCGCAAGGCAAATCGGCCAGTTCCCGCGGCCGAAACCGCCGGCTGCGAAATCATTCGTTGCGCGAATATTTCCAGACCTCTATCAGCCCCCAGGGCCAGAAAAAGGAAACCGAGATTCCGGTCTTTGTCGCAGGCAAGATGAAAGTCCTGGCCACCTCCGGGTCGGTATTGGAGGATGCTGCAGGACAGCCCTCCGGCACCCTGCATATCATCCGTGACGTCACGGAAATGAAGGCGCTTCAGGAACAGAGCAAACGCGGCGAGCGGCTGTCAGCCATGGGGGAAATGGCAGTGGAATTGGCCCATGAAATCCGGAATCCGCTCGGAAGCATTGAGCTTTTTGCATCGCTGCTCGAGAAGGAATTGCCCACAGACAGCGATATGGGGCGCTGGGCTGAGAATATCCGGATTGGGAGCCGGTCGCTGAACAATATCGTCTCGAACATGCTGCATTTCGCGAATCCTTTCTCACCTGCCTTTGCCGAAGTCGATGTACATGAGGTGATTTCTGAAATCCTGCGCTTCACCGAACCGATCATGCGGCAGCGCGAGGTGGCCGTGGATCGTCACTTGGAGGCTGGCAACGCAAGAGTCTACGGGGACCGCGAACTGCTTAAACAGATGATATTGAACCTCATTCTAAATGCCATGCAGGCGATGCCCTCGCGCGGGAACCTTCAGCTGTCTACCAGAATCGTTTCCACTCTTCCCGGGGGTGCTCCATGCGGCGGGCTTGAAATCCAGGTTCGGGACAGCGGCATCGGGATTCCAAAGGAAAACCTCCAGCGCGTTTTCGACCCGTTTTTTACGACCAACAAAAACGGAACCGGCCTCGGCCTGTCGGTTGTCCATCAGATCGTTGACCGGCATTCAGGTTTTATCAGCGTGGAGAGCGAAGTCAACGTCGGGACCGCATTCACCATCGTCCTGCCGAACAAACGTTTGGCGTCGGGCGCCGCTTAAGGAAAGCGATATGCAAGAAGAAATCCTAGTGGTCGATGATGAACCGCAAATGTTGATCGCCGTATTCGAAACGCTGAAGCGGAAGGGATACCGGATCACCACCGCTGGCAGTGGGATGGAAGCCATCAGCCGCCTCAAGGAACGCTGCTTCTCCCTGGTGCTGACGGATATGCGCATGCCGGAGGTGACCGGGCTTGATCTTCTCAAAAAAGTCAGAACCCTGTCTCCCCATACCCCGGTTGTGCTCCTGACCGCATACGGCACCATCCAGAATGCCGTGGATGCCATGCGCCACGGGGCTTTCGATTACCTGCTGAAGCCTTTCTCCTCCGAATCTTTGGAAGCCGTGGTCCGAAGAGCCCTCGGGACCACCCAGGGAAAGGAAGACAGAAATGCCAGGGAAATCGTGACCCAGGATCCGGTGTTCTCGCAGATGCTTCGCCGGGCGGCTCAGGCTGCCGGCAGCCCTGCGACGGTTCTTGTCGAGGCTGAGAGCGGGACGGGCAAGGAATTGCTGGCACGTATGATCCACAGGGAAAGCCCTCGAGCTTCCGCACCTTTCGTAGCGGTCAACTGCGCTGCCCTCCCGGAGAACCTTCTTGAAAGCGAACTGTTCGGTTTTGAAAAAGGCTCGTTTACGGGGGCCGGTGTGTCCAAGCCAGGAAAATTCGAGCTTGCGCACCACGGAACCCTGCTATTGGACGAGATCGGAGAGATGGCGCCCATACTGCAGGCGAAGTTATTACGTGTGCTTCAGGAACGCGAGGTCGACCGCATCGGCGGCAAGCAACCGATCAAGATTGATGTCCGTGTCATCGCAACCACCAACCGCGATCTGCTTTCGCAGGTAAGGGGCGGAGCGTTCCGCGAAGATCTTTACTACCGGTTGAATGTTATCCGGCTGACCATTCCACCGCTTCGGGACCGGGCTGGAGACATCCCCTTGCTGGCGGATCTGTTCTGCCGGCGATATGCCAATGAATTCGGCAAGGACGGGATCCGGTGCTCCGACAGCGCGCTTGAAAGGCTGATGTCATATCATTGGCCGGGCAATGTCCGCGAATTGGAAAACTCCATTCAGAGGGCGGTTGCACTCTGTCTCGGGGGCGAAATCAGCGTGGACGACCTCCTTCTCTCTCCGATCGCTCCGCCCGTGGAATCGGCACCCACAGAGTCCGTGGATCATGCCCTTCAGGGAGATGCTACCACCATGCGGGATATGGAAAGGCAATTGATCGCACGCACGCTTGAAAAAACCGGGGGCAACCGAACCCGCGCCGCCAAAATTCTGGGGATAAGTCTTCGCACCCTCCGGAATAAATTGAATGAATTCGGACTGCAGGATCGCCCGGCAAAATTTGCCCAGTCCAGGGCGACAATTTGACACCCATAGGACGGAAAGGGATTTTCCGGCCGCTGAAAAAACGCACAATAGTTAAAAAATGGCCGTAAACAGGGCATTTCGGGTTCTGGTATTGCGATTGCTTACCTTCAGGGGTTCTCGATCACTCGGGGACCTCTTGGAGAGCTTCATATGAAGACGCAGTTCATGGAAGATCCGATGATAACGGCGATGGGGAGCTACCTTACCCGTTTATCCAGGAGGCAGCAAATCATCGCTTCCAACCTTGCGAACGTGGATACTCCCGGCTACAAAACCAAGGACATATCATTCAACGCCACCATGCAGGAACTGCTGGCCGGCCAGGCGGTCCCGATGAAAGCCTCGCGACCGGAACATCAGGCGCTGGGCAGCCTTCAATTCGCGCCGATGGAGCCAGAAGTTTTTGAGGTACAAGGACTGCCGACAAGAGCAGACCGGAATAATGTGGAACTGGATCGCGAGCTGCTGAAACTCGGCGAAACTTCTTTCGGATACGCCATGGTCGCGCAGTTCCTGCGCGGGAAGTTCAGGACTCTGATCAATGTAATTAATGAAAGGAGCTCGTAATGGGAATCATGACCGGTATTGAGGTCAGCGCCTCGGGATTGACAGTGCAGCGGCGGCGGCTCGAGATTCTCATGAGTAACCTGGTGAACGCCAACACGACCCAGCCGGCTGGAAAAGAGCCTTACCGGCGGAAAGATGTGGAGCTTACCGCAACTGCGCCCCATCAGAATTTTGGCGCCGCTTTCGACGAAGCGGTAAGTGCCGTCCGGGGGGTTGCCATCAGCAAAGTGGTCGTGGATCAGAGTGAGCCCGAACGCCGGTACGAACCCGGGCATCCTCATGCGGATAAGGATGGGTTTGTTCTTTTCCCCAACATCAATCCGATGCAGGAGATGGTGAACGTGATGTCCACGACTCGCGCCTATGAAGCCAATCTCCAGGTCGTTACGACAGCCAAAGACATGCTCAACAAAACGCTGGAAATAATCAAGTAGGACCAAGGACATGAAAGAGCTGATTATCGGATTAAACCCCAACATGCAGCTGCCCGAAATTCCCCGGGCAAAAGGGCCGACAGATGCGCCCGAAGGAGCCAATTTCGGAGCCATCCTGCGCGACGCCATCTCCACGACCAATGAACTCCAGAAACAGTCCAGCCAGGAAATCGAAAAGATCATGACCGGGGAGTCGCAGGATCTGCACGCCACCCTCATTGCGGTTCAAAAAGCCGATGTTTCCTTTCAAATGATGATGCAGGTGCGCAACAAACTCGTCCAGGCGTACCAGGAAATCATGCGCATGCAGGTGTAAGCCAATCGTTGACTGATTCCGGCCTTTGTTGCCAGGCCGTCCGGAGCTAAAAATGGCAGGAAGCACCGCCCAATACCTGAAACAGCTGCAAGAAATCTGGGCCCGGCTCAGCAGAAGCCAGCGTATGACGGTGGCATTTTTCGGGGCTGTCGTATTCTGCGGCCTCGCCATCGTAACTTATTTCATGAATCATGTGGATTATCAGATCCTCTACCGGGATTTGAATCCCGAGGATGCCCAAGCGATCGCAACCAAGCTCAAAGAGGAAAAGCGGGATTACCAGGTACAGGGCAATTCCATTCTGGTGGCCGGATCAACGACCGACGTCGACAAAATGAGACTCGAGATCGCCGGGTCAGGACTCGCTCGCAGCGGCAAGGTTGGGTACGAAATCTTCGACAAAAGCCAGTTCGGGATGACCGATTTCACGGAGCAGTTGAATCTCCAGCGGGCTCTTGAAGGCGAGTTGGCGCGCACCATTTCGAGCCTGAATGAGATTTCCCAGGCCCGCGTTCACCTGGTCATGCCCAAGGACTCCGTATTTGAGGACAAAAAAGAAGAGGCCAAAGCCAGCGTCGTACTGCGCCTGAAGAAGGGAATTGAACTGTCGAAAGGGAGCATATCCGGAATCAAGGGAGTCGTGGCCGGCGCAGTGCCGGGACTGCGTCCCTACAACGTTTCGGTAGTGGATGACGAGGGCAGGCTGCTTGCCCAATCTGCCGGCAGCTCTGAGGATGGGCGCTCGGATCTGGAATCTGGAATCCGGGCTCAACTGGAAAAGGAAATGACGGCCAAAGTGGTTTCCATCCTGGAACCGGTGCTGGGGAAGGGAAAGGTCCACGCCAACGCTTCTATCGACCTGGATTTCAACACCACCGAACAGACGGAAGAGACCTTCAATCCCACCCCTCAGGCGATTGCGAGCCAGCAGAAAACAGAAGAGCGAATCGGGAGCAGCGGCATGGCTTCAGGGGTGCCCGGAACAGCCCCAACGCCGGCGACTCCGGCTGCTCAGGGCCAATCGGCATCATCCGACAGATCCAGACAGAGCGAGGTCACGAATTATGAGGTGAGCAAAATGGTTCGCCACACCGTTCAGCCCAAAGGAACGGTGCGACGGGTCTCGGTGGCGGTGATCCTCGATAACAAGACGGTCTTCAGGCAGGGTGCCGACGGCAAGTTCACCAGCTCAACGCAGCCTATTCCCGCCGAGGACCTGGAAAAGTGGCGCCAGCTGGTGCAAAGTGCCATTGGATACAACAAGGATCGCGGTGACACGGTTACGGTGGAAAACGTTCCATTTTTCACCGACATCCAGACCAGGGAAGAAGGGCCACAGGTTCCCTGGTACGGCGCCATTCTGCAGGGTGCTCCCAAGGTGGACCCGAATGACCCCTGGTACGTCCGCTACCAGCCGATACTCCTGCCGGCGATCAAATACATTTCATTCTTATTTTTGTTCCTGCTGATTTACCTCGTGCTTTTCCGTCCGATCAAAAAACGTGTGTTCCAGACTCTCGCCGTCATTGCGCCGTCTCCTGTCGCGGCTGCCCTGCCTGCCGCCGAGGGTGAAATGGGAGCAAGGGCGCTCGGCGCGGGGGGGCATTCGGAAGAGGAAGCGGCCATGGACTCTGCCGCTGCCACCATCGCACGGGAATCCGTGCCCGAACAGGATTTTGAAGCGTCTTTGCAGGCGCTCGATGATCAGATCGAACGGGAGTTCCTCAAAGAGGCTACCGTAGTGGATATGGATGAACGGAAGTACGCTGTGTTGCGGAAGAGGCTGTCCGACAAAGCGGTCAGAGAGCCAGAATTGATTTCCCAATTAATCAGGTCCTGGATCCAGGAGCGATAAATGGCTACGGCTACGGCTGAAAGAGAAAAACCGATTCTTGGGGTCAAGAAGGCTGCCATTCTCATGGTGCTTCTGGGGGACGAGGCCAGTGCCGCGATCTTCCGCCACCTCGCGGAGGACGAAGTGCAGGAGGTCAGCAAGGAAATTTCACGCCTCGGCAAAATCGAAAACGAAGTGGCGGATGAGATCATCGAAGATTTCTACCGGCTGACGGTAGCGCAGAATTTCCTGGCTCGCGGAGGTGCCGAATTCGCGCGCAAGCTCCTGGTAAAAGCCTTCGGCCAGGATGCATCGAAGAAGCTGCTGGACCGCCTCAACATAACGCTGCAGAGCACCCTCGTAGGATTTGACAGCCTGCAGAAAGCCGATCCGGCCCAGCTATCCAAATTCATTCAGGCCGAACAGCCACAGACGATCGCCCTCGTGCTGGCGCACCTCAACGCCGGCCAGGCTGCGGCGCTATTGAGTTCGCTGCCGGCTCAGCAGCGCGCGGATGTGATTATGCGCATGGCCAGTCTGGAACAGATTTCTCCCGACATCATCAATAAGATCACGACCATACTCGAGCAGAAGCTGAGATCGCTTGGCGATTTCAGCCGCGAAACCTTCGGCGGCATCCGCGCGGTGGCCGAATTGATCAATCGACTGGAAACCAAGGCCGCTGCTTCGATCCTCGAAAAGATCGAGAACGAGAACCCGGCTTTGGCCCTGACCATCCGCAACCTTATGTTCGTGTTCGACGATATCCTCCTGATCGACGACGCGGGCATGCGGGAGATTATCCAGCGTGTGGACAAGAAGAACCTCACCGTCGCACTCAAAGGGTGCAGCGAGGAGATCAAAAGCCAGTTCTTCCGGAATATGTCCTCACGCGGCGTCGAAATGCTCAAGGAGGATATGGATGTCCTCGGCCCGGTCAAGATCAAGGCCGTGGAGGCGGCGCAGCAACAGATCGTCAGCATTGTCCGGAAGTTGGATGAAGACGGCGTCATCAGCCTGAAGGGCGGTGGCGGCGACGAATATGTAACTTAAACGCCTGCGTTCAGGTCATTCCTTTCTAGGCCGATGAAAATTATCAAACAGGGTTCTCCCCAGGCAGCACTTGTGCAGCGGTTATCTTTCAGCTCACGCGCCGAGGCGCCGATCAACGTGCCGGTCGATGTGCCCGAGTGGATGAGGGTTCAGGAAAGGATCACGGCCGCGTCGACGGAATCGGCCCAATTCCAGCTTCAGTCTCAACCCGAACCGCAGCCGCCTGCCGTTGACCTTGCGCTCCTGGAAAAAAGCGCCTATGAGAGCGGATTTCATCAGGGTGAAAAGGCGGGGCTCGCGATCGCCGAAAAAAAGATCGACGCCAGTATGCGGCGCTATTCCGAAGCGATTCTTGCGGTCGGGAAGCTTCGCTCCCAGCTCTATGCCCAGGTCGAGCGTGAGGTTGTCAAGCTGGCCGTCGCGGTAGCACGGAAAATTGTGCACCGGGAGGTCCGCCTGGACCAGGAAATCATCCAGACCCTGGTTAAAGTCGCACTCAGCCATGTAGCCGAGAAGTCGGCGGTGACCGTGCACCTTCACCCTCTCGACTACAGCTACCTGCTGGAGCACAAGGCCGAGCTATCAGCCGGGGGGGACGAAGGCCAGGATATTGTGCTGCTGGCTGATAAATCGATCGACCGCGGCGGATGCCTGATTGAGACCTCATGCGGCGACATCGACGCCCGGATTGAAGAGGAATTCCGCGAGATCGAACGCAGTTTCTTCGAGGGTGCAGGCGACGATGGACAATGAGAACCTGAATCTCGATCCGTACTTTGAGAAACTTCGCCGGTGCACCCCGGTCAAAATGATCGGATCGGTGAAGCGCGCGGTCGGGCTCGTGGTTGAATCGCTGGGACCGCCGGTTTCGGTGGGAGAATTGTGCGAGATCGTGGGCAGGGAAGGGGCCCAGGGAATCCCTGCCGAGGTCATCGGTTTCCGGGACAGCTATGTGCTCTCGATGCCGCTCCATAAGGTGCATGGGGTCAAGCTGGGCGACAAGATTATGTGCCGGCGGAAACAGGCGAATGTGCCCGTGTCCCCGGCTCTGTTGGGACGCGTAATCGATGCGATGGGGAATCCGATCGACAACCTGGGACCCATCCAGGCGATGGAACATTACCCGCTCAATCCGCCCAGCACGAATCCGCTTGAGCGACAAAGCATCCGGTCAGCTTTGGGTACCGGTATCCGCGCCATCGACGGGTTGCTGACATGCGGAAAAGGGCAGCGGATAGGCATTTTCGGCGGCAGCGGCGTGGGGAAAAGCACCCTGCTTGGCATGATGGCACGCTTCACATCCGCCGATGTCAACGTCATCAGCCTGGTCGGCGAACGTGGCCGTGAGGTTCGAGGATTCATTGAAAAAGATCTGGGCGAAGAGGGACTGAAACGCTCCGTAGTCGTCGTCTCGACCTCGGATCAGCCGCCGCTGCTCAGGATCAGGGCGGCCCAGGTGGCCACCTCCGTCGCCGAATATTTTCGCGACCAGGGCAAAGATGTGCTGCTGGTGATGGATTCCGTGACCCGCTTCGCCATGGCCCAGCGCGAGGTCGGTTTGGCCGCGGGAGAGCCCCCGTCCTCCAAAGGCTATACACCGTCGGTTTTCGCCATGCTGCCAAGGCTGCTCGAACGGGCCGGAAATTTCATCTCCGGAGGAAGCATCACGGGGTTTTATACCGTGCTGGTCGAAGGCGACGACATGAATGATCCGATTGCCGATTCTGTTCGTTCGCTTCTGGATGGTCACATTGTGCTCAGCCGGGACCTCGCCTGGCGCAACCACTACCCCTGCATAGATATTCTTGCGAGTATCAGTCGTCTCATGCCGGAGCTCCTTCCAGCCTCCTACATGGCTCAGGCAGGTCGGATACGAGAATGGTTGTCGACCTATCAGAAAGCGGAAGATATGGTGAATATCGGGGCCTATGTCAAAGGCAGCAATCCGAAAATTGACATGGCTTTGAGAAAGATCGATCCGGTGAACCATTTTCTGATTCAACGGAGCGACGAAAAGGTCTCCGCTGAATCTGCTTTCGCTGCGGTCGAATCGCTCAACCGGGATTGCTGATATGAAGCGATTTTCCTTCCCCCTCGAGACACTGCTGAATCACAAGAAAATCATCGAAGATAAGGAACGGAACGAACTGCTGCGATTGCGGTCCCTGCTGCAAAAGGAAAGCAGCCTTCTCCAGGAACTGAAGGACCGGCATCGCGAAACCCTTGAGGGTTTGGCGCAGCAGAGAGGTGCCGGAGCCGATCAGGCTGAAATCGAGTGGTTCTGCGTTTACCTGAACAGGCTCAAACATGAACAGGAACAATCGCGAAAGAAAATCGCTGCGCTTGAAAAGGACGTGGAACGCCAAAAGACGGCGGTCGTTGAGGCTTCGAAGCAGATGAAGGTCATCGATACCCTCAAGTCAAAGCAGCATAGGCAATACGTCTCCGTCGCTGAGAAAGAAGAGCAGAAGGCCGTGGATGAGTTGGTTGTCATCCGATACCCGCAAAGCCGGCGAGATCCGCAATAGCCACAGGAGCCTTATGAAGGTCAATCCATTGTTGATCGCCCCGATGCAGGGTACCGAATCCGGCAGCCTGAAAACTGCCTGTGCCGATCAGGCGATTCCTGATTCGGGATTTCTCGCGATAATGAGCCAGATCGATTCGGAGGCCATGGACGGATCTGTCGAAAATCCCGCCCTTCAGGAGGGCCAAGGTGACGCGCGGTTCGAGGGTGCGGTTCAACGGCCGCGCACGGACGGGCAGTCTTCCTGTGAGGAAAATCTTCCGAACGAAAGTAGCGCAGCCATCGGAGCTGAGGTTGTTCAACCCAAACGCGGTGGCATGGAATCCGGCCTATCCTTGCGGGAAGCCTCAGGAAAAGGAGAAGACGAAAGCCAGGACCATCCAATGGATTCCAGAACGTCTCCTGCACTCGGAGGATCCGGCCGCTTCAGCCGCAGGATGGCTCAACGGCATCCAAATCGCGCAGGGCTCATTGGAAATCCGCAATGCACTATGGACGGCGCCATTGCCAGGCGAATCGATCCAATCGGAATCCAATGGTGGAAACGCCGCCTCCGGGAAGCAGCAGGAAATTTCCAAGCCGGGTCGGGAGACTGCGGGGTCGGGAGAAAATTCCACGTCGCAGGTTTACGGATCCCAGCAGCCGATTCAGGGAATCGAGATACCGAATCGGCGGCCGCTGTATCATGCCAATTTCGGCGGTTGGGCAAGAACCTCATTCACGGAAGCAGCTTCTTCAGCCTCATCGGCGGATCTCTCTGCTTTCGCCGGATTTGTCGAAAAACTTACCCCTTCCCTCAATGTTGCTGGGCCACCATCGGGAACGCCGGTCCAATCTATGAGCGGGACGGTCGGTCATTCGCCGGCGGCCGATGCATCCGGGAGTTTGCAGAGTTCCTCGCAGCCTAATTCAGGAGGTGAAGTGCTGCAGGTTCCCTCCGGCAGCAGGGCTCCCCTTGCCTCGAAACCGGCTGATGAGTTATTCGGCGCCACAACAGGCCTCAGGGAAGCCCCTGACGCGCGCCAGGGCATGGAGATCGCCACCATCCTCTCGCCATCGCAGGAGACGAAAGAAAGCCCTGAACCTGCCGGAAGATCCCTCATAGCCGCAAATCAAGCGGTCTCCGACCAAGCGGAGGGCATCCGCTCCCCGGGGCCGAATCTTAAAGGCCTCGTTGAGCATACGATCCTATCCAACCAGTCAGTAGCAACAGACGGAAACGTTCGTGCCGCAGGCATCGATTCACGAGTTCGGAATAACAGCGGAATGCCTGAAGCATCCAGCGGATCCATCGATCCTTCTCGGACAAATCAGCCGGAAAGCAATCCGGAAGCGACTGTCACGATGAAGCAGGCTGGAAATGCAGGAGGGGTTGGCGCTTCAGTCCCAACTTCAACCGTCGCCGGCTCCGGCCGTGCAACGAGCGAAGAATATAACCTTCGAGAGTCCTTGGATGATTCCGAGGAGTTCACTCGCTTTTTCCGGCCACTCCGATCCGCCGGACACGCATCTGCGGAGGGCTCAAGCCTCCCTTTGCAGCGAACTGCGAACGTGTCGAAGAATGTCGATTCCATGCCGGGTCGTGAAGCTTCTGTGTTCTCGTCGAGATTTCCTGCCAGCCAATCGGCTGCCTCACGGGGGGAAATTTCATCGACAGGAAACATGTCTTCTGAGCCGTCCCTGATTGGGTTGAATAACAGTTCCTCTATGAACGATTCGAAGTCAGAGATCCCTCTCCCGAGCAACCTCCGACCCGTTGCCGAGATCCGGAAAGCCACAATTCTTGCGGCTGCCGACTCGGCGACCGAATCTTCAGGAGGGGGCAACGCTTCCGACCTAAACGCCCCCGACGAAAAACTGCAGGTGTCAAAATCGAGTCCGCAAATCTCAGTTCAGCGAGGCCCCACGGATGCTACGGGAGTTAACACGGGGAGCATCCTGACCCAAGGAAGAGTTGCGACGGGCAATCAGGCCGATTCCATTCCGCTTGCCCATGGAACAAAGGGGCGCATGGCGACGGGTACGGCCAACGATCAGCCTGGCCTCAATCCTCCTGCCGAGGCAAGTGAGCGGGCAGCGGCGTATCCTCAACGGTTTTCCTCGATTTTTGATGCATCAGCTGTCGCGGAGTCCGATTTGCCTGTGCCCGATTCGTCTCTCGGGGATTCGGCAGGCCGGATAGAATCATCAGCCAATCGAGCGCAGTCCACCAAAAGCTCGGATAGTCCGATGCAGCTGTTCACGCCCGGTGATGCCACTGCTGTGCCGGTTAACCCGCCGACAGCTGCGGGGAAGTTCGTTCCCATGTCGCAGGCTCAAGATTCCGATGCTGTAAACCGCACGGTCGATTTCGAGCAAAAAGCGGCGGCTTCTCTCCGCCAGGTTGAACCGCGGAACGGAATTTCCATAGCACCTGCCCTCAACGCTGGACCCGTCCCTGATTCGCAGAAAGCTGCTGCGGCAGTCCCCAATCGGACCCAGGAGTTTATGACGGAGCTCTCGGGACGGATTCGATCCCAGGTCCATGCCGGCGACTCGCTGATCCGCATTCAAATCCGGCCCGATTATCTCGGTTACCTCGAGATCCATGCGAAAAACGGCATTGAGGGACTCACAGCGAGGATTTCAACGGAATCCGGAGCTGTAAAATCACTCCTCGAAAACAACCTCTCCATGTTGCAGCAAAGCCTCCAGGATCAGGGCTTCAAAGTTGAGCGGATAGAGATCGTGGTCCATGATGCCCTGGGCCGAGGAATGACTTTTTCCCAGCAGCACACTTCCGGTCATTCGGAACACGGTCACTCCGGCCAATCCTCCTCATCGCCATCGGGATCTTTCAGCGGATCCGCCTCTGCCGCTGCTGAACAAGAATCCGCGGAACTGGGCACGCGCCCGGCAGTTGGACCCAACAGCACCTTCCACACCATAGCCTGATTTGCCCAGTAGGCAAAATCTGCCTTCTCAAGCAAGCCTGCCGTCGCTCCTGACACTTCGAAGCATTGATGTAAACTATTGAAAAAAAACATCATAACTATAGTACAAGGTTTTTGCCAACATTGGCACGCTGGTTGCAATTACTTGTCTGTGCAGTGGGTCGCAAGATCCTGAAGCCCGATGCAGCAAAAGCACAAAAGTAAAACACAGGAGAAAGCAAATCAGTGAGAGCCGACATTCAAAACATCAACAGTTTCGTAAACTCCGGCGCCTCCATTGCTCAAAGGAGCGCATCGGCCAGCAACAAAGCAGCCGCTGGAATCTTTACTCAGACCCTGGCTGCGGCTTCCTCCGCATTATCGGAGGACTCAAAAAGAGCGGTGTCCTCGCAGGTAAACCACTCCGCGCTTTCCCGGTTTTTGCACGCAACTCCTTTAGCCCTGAATAGCGATGCCGCCCCGGCAGATAGCCGCACCCAGCGGGGGACGGCGAACAGCGGCAGCACGAGCTCGTCGGGGACCAGGATCGTCACTCCGTTCGGCGAATACAGCGGCAGCTCCAGAACCGCTGCTGGCAATACTTTCGTCGACAATAAGGCATGGGGGCCCCTGTCGGGAATGCGCGCCTATTTTTATACCCACCAGCCCGGGGAATGGATGTTCAACTCCGTTCTTCGCCAGGAATTTGCCAAGATATACGGCCAGAAAGCGCTGGTCACAGCCGATTGGACGTTTACAGTTCCGGAAAATGTTTCATCGGAATGGGTCACGACCCGTGAGGTTGATGAGACCGGCCGTCCGTTCCAGCGAACTACTATTACCTAGGAGAACGAACAATGTCTGCAATCAGCCAGCTGAATCCCATTTATTCTCCGATGCAATCGCTAGCGGCGTCCGAGACCAACGGCACCAAGACCGACAATTTGACCGTAACCGGCAAAGATGAATTTCTCAAGCTCCTGGTAGCGCAGCTTCAAAACCAGGATCCGCTCAGCCCGCTGAAGAATGAAGAGTTTGTATCCCAGCTTGCCACATTTTCATCCTTGGAACAGCTCATCTCGATCAACGAAAACATCAAAAAAATGGTTGGAACCCCCGTATAGGCGGTTCAAGACCACTCATGAACAGTAATCCATTCAATTAGCAGGGGAGAGATAACATGCTGACGTCTTTTTCAACCGCACTTTCGGGACTGAACAACAATTCTTTGGCGATCAATGTCATCGGCAATAACCTCGCCAATGTTAACACCACTTCGTTCAAGTCTGGGCGAACGACCTTCGCCGAACTGCTCGGCGGGACCATCAGCACCAGCACCAACGGGAATCCGATCCAGCAGGGAAATGGTTCCTATGTCCCGGGAATACTTCAGGTCAACACCCAAGGCACCATGAATTACACGGGGCGCGCCACCGATGTCGCCATCAGTGGGAACGGCTTTTTCGTGGTCGAGACCGACGGCGGCCAGGCTTTCTGCCGGGCCGGCAACTTTGGCGTTGATTCGGACGGCAACCTGGTCAACATCGATGGATACAAGGTGCTGGGGTATGGATCCAGCAATGGGCAGATCGTAAAAACCGGCCCCCTTTCCTACATTTCCGTAGCCAAAGGCCTTTCGCTCGCTCCCAAGGCTACGACGACCCTGGGGATGACCGTAAACCTGGACAGCCGAGCCTCCATCGGCGAGACGTTTTCAACCAGCGCCCAGGTGGTGGATTCCCTTGGCTCCAGCCATACGGTATCTATTACTTATACGAAGCGCTCCAACACCGGCTGGGCTTGGTCGGCGACCATTCCGGCAGTTGATACTGGCGGTGCTGCTAACGCTGCACCGGTTTCCGTGGGGTCAGGAAGTCTGACCTTCGATAATTCCGGCAACCTTACCGCCCCTGCCACCAACCCGACTTTGGCGGTCAGCGGTCTGGCAAACGGGGCCGCAAATCTTGCCATCACCTTTGAAATGCTGAATACCAATGGCCAAAGCCGGATCACTGGTTTCGGCTCTGAATCCGCTGTTTCGACCACCAATCAGAATGGCTATACATCGAGTGTTCTCAAAGATATCACCATAGGTAACGATGGGGTCGTGAGCGGGGTTTTCGACAACGGGCAGGTGCAGCCTTTAGCCCAGTTGGCTCTAGCCAGCTTCCCGAACATTGACGGCCTCTTGAAGATCAAAGGGGCGACATTCTTGACTTCTCTGATTTCTGGTGAGCCTTCGATCGGGGCCCCTGGCACCGGCGGACGCGGAGCAGTGCAGGGCGGAACCCTGGAATCATCCAATGTGGATATCGCGCGTGAGTTCACTGAGCTCATCATAGCCCAGCGTGGCTACCAGGCGAACTCGCGGATCATTACCACGACCGATGAGCTTTATCAGGAATCGATCAACCTGATACGATAACCTCTGAAGCCGAGGGCCGGGCAGCATAAAGCAGGGCACTCTCTCCCCCCTGCCCGGCCCCTGCGGCAAGCGAGATAGAGTAGCGCAATAGGTGCCGATTATGGCATTAGCCATTCCCCCTGTTCTATCTGGAAATCAGGGATTATTGGATCTGCTGCAACATACCGCTCCCCTTCAGGAGAGGGCCATCGGTGTTTATCGAAGGCTCCTTGCTGTCAACGAGCTTTCGGCGGCGATGAACACCGCAAAAGATATCGAGCAATTGCAGGAGATCCTTTCTCAGGCCTGCCAGAAATGGATGCCCGGCGATTCCATTCGCTTATGCATTGTCGACGGAAGTTCTTATCGGCGTTCCCGGTTATCCGGACCTTCCATTTTCTCCGATGAAGGGGCATTTCCCCTGAACCATGGGATCGTGGGGACGGTGCTTCAGTCAGGCCTTCCTCTTTGGATTCAGGATACCAGCAGCACCGAGGACCCATCCGACCCGAGCTTCGATGAATCAGCCAGTGACCAACGCAGCCTGATCATCCTGCCCTTTCTGGTGATGGGACGTGTCATCGGCGCGCTGGAAATGGTTTCCCCCTGCCCGCGCCGTTTTGATGAATTCGACTACCATCTGGCGATCCTGGTGACGGCGCACCTCTCCTCTTCGCTTGAGAATGTGATTACGCGCCAGGAATTGGCCACCGCGAACGCACGGCTCAGAGATCATGATCTCAGGCTTACTCAGCTCAATCAGCAATTGCATCGGCTGGCGAACACAGATGATCTTACAGGATTATTCAATAAGAGGCGGCTTTTCGAGCAGCTGAAGTCGGAGATCGCCCGCACGAAACGATACGGCGAAATCCTCAGCTGCCTGATGGTGGACATTGATGATTTCAAGCGCATCAACGATTCGCTCGGGCACCAGGCAGGAGATGAGATCTTGCGCCAGATGGGAGCGGTTCTCAAACGAAGCCTCCGCATTACCGATTTTGTCGCACGTTACGGAGGGGAAGAGTTCACGGTCCTTCTCCCGCAGACAGATACTATCGGCGCTATGAAGGTTGCTGAGCATTTGTGTTCCCAGATTCGATCCCATTGCTTCATCGTTGGCGACGGCATGCATCGCTTCACGGTGAGCATCGGAATGGCGGTGTGCACCAAGTTCGACAAGCTCGATGCCGATCAAGTCATTGTCCTTGCCGACAGCGCACTATACCAGGCCAAACGGACCGGCAAGGACCGTGCCTGTTTCATTCCGGACAGCAGCCGTGCCTTCAAGTAATCCCCTTCGAGCACACAACCTGCCGCGAGGTTGAATAGCCGGAAACAACCGCAAGATCTCCTCCAGAATTATTTGCAGGCCGGCTGGTAGGGTTGAGAAGCCAATCGGCAACGAGCCGTACCCAACTCCGGAAACGCAGAAACTACACCTCCCTGCGATGCTCTGCCTTAAATCTGCCCGCTTTTCTCCCCAAGCTGTCAAGGAATTGTCATATGCCGTTGCCGGGTTGGCTTCAGAATTATTCATTCACTGAATTTATATTGTCCCCATTCACGATTTCATGAGCACCGAACCAGCACGGATATTGTTAAGTTATTGATTTTAGGATAATAGGAGTGATTTTTTCCGCTCCATGAACAGGCATGGAGATAATTACATTCATCGCATCCCAGATTTGCCATTGGCACGGCCCTTGCATTGGTAGCTCTGAAAGCATCGCCGATCCTACTTATATCGAGGAATGGGTATGGCAGAAGAGGCAGTGGATGGAAAAGCGGCAGCAGGCGGCAAGAAATCCAAGCTAAACCTGATAATCATACTGCTGGTGGCAGTGGGGGTTCTTGGAGCGGGAAGTTTTGCCGCATGGAAGTATCTAAAGGCGGGAAAGCCGGAAGCGGCTGCCGATGCCGCCAAAAAAGAAAAAGAAAAAAAGGCGGGAAAGGAAGCGGCCAAAGCAACTTTGAATCTGGAGCCCTTCCTGGTCAATCTTGCCGATTCCGAGGTGCGGTTTGTCAAAGCGACCTTCCGTCTTGGGCTGGCAGATGTCAAATCCGGTGAAGAATTAAACGGCGATCAAGTTTTCATTTCGGCGGCTCGGGACACGATTATTTCGATACTGACGGCCAAGAAATCCGAACAAATCCTCTCTCCCGATGGGAAAAAGGAATTGCGGCACGAAATTCAGGAGAAGGTGAACGCATTACTGCCCAAGAAGGAGATCCTGGATGTTTACATCGTTGATTTTGTGGTTCAACTCTGAACTTCCTCCTGCCGGTGGAAATGCGATGGCGTGCCGCTTCCAAGCCCGGGCGAATGAAAGGAAGGATTCATGACCGAGAGCAATCTTCCAATTCCCGAAGCTACTGCCTATCAGCAGGTTGCGAATGAAGTGGCGCATTTTCTCGACGTCCCCATGACTTTGGTGATCCAACTCGGCCAGCGCTTCATGAAGGTTCGTGAGATATTGCAGTTAACCAAAGATTCCATTGTAGATCTGCCGAAGTCCGCCGGTGAAAATGTGGATGTTTTCGCGAACGGGAAACTGGTGGCCTGCGGTGAAGTCCTCGAAATCGAGGGCAAATCCGGAGTTCGAATAACTGATGTGCTTCCAGAGATTTAAACCTCTATGCAGACGAAAGGAAGAGCTCGCATGGCGTGCAAGATGTTTCAATGGATTCTGATTGCTCTGCTTTTCACCGCAGGTTCCTGCTTCGCTCAAACTCCTTCTCAACCTCCTTCTTCGAACGGTGATGGCTCGCAGCAGACCGCCGTTGACAGTGGAGCTGTGAAAACTGCTGCCGCTGCTGCCTCGGATCATGCGGAAGCGCTGCCTCCGTCGCCTGATTTTTCTCTTCTAAAGATTGCCGGCGGGCTCGGATTAGTTCTCTGCCTGATTGTGGCTGGACTGTTCGGCGGTAAAAAGCTCTTTCCCCAATATTTCACACGGCCGATTGCTGAAAATTCGCTGAAGCTGCTGGAAACCCTTGGAATGGGAGAGAGGCGGAGTATTTCAGTCGTGGAGTTCGAAGGACAGAGATATATGGTTGGCAATACCTCACAGCAAATAACCCTGCTTGCGGCCTTGCCGGGACGATCTTATCTGAGCGATGAATTGACAGAGTCGAGCCAGCCTTTCCAGTTCACCAAGTCAAAGCCTGCTCCCGCCTCATTCAAAAGCATTTACGAAAAAGAAAAAGCACCGCCAGCCAGAGGCGTCGGCAAGCCGATCCCTCCCGACATCCGGGCGAAGATGCGGCAGCTGAGGGAATCGCTTGAGATGCCGAAAGCCTGAAAGATGACTTACATTGAGACGGGTCAAAAATGCTTAAGGGCCTGATACTTGCACTGATCTTCGTCAGCTTGATCCCGATGGCGCAGGCGGCTAATCCTGACAAGGGATTTTCCGGGGTCGAGCTTCGCATTGGCGGCGGTCAGAGCAAGGACGGACTTACGGTCCCGATGCAGATCTTTATTTTGATGACGGTACTTTCCCTGGTACCGGCCATCCTGGTTTCCGTCACCTCGTTTACCCGCATTGTCATTGTTTCCCATTTCCTCCGCCAGGCTCTTGGCACCCAAACCATGCCTCCCAACCAGGTGCTTCTGGGGCTTTCGCTGTTCCTGACTTATTTCATCATGCAGCCTGTCGGCGAGCGCATCAATCAGGAAGCCTTGCAGCCCATGCTAAAAGGGCAACTCTCCGAGACCCAGGCCCTGGATAAAGCCAGCGAGCCGCTCCGCACTTTCATGCTGCGTTATACGAGAGAGAAGGACCTCAACCTCTTCCTCAGCATTGCGAAGCTGCCCAGGCCGCGCAATCGTGAAGAACTGCCGATGAGAATCGTGATCCCGAGTTACATGATCTCGGAGCTGAAAACCGCCTTTCAGATAGGTTTTGTCCTTTTCATTCCATTCCTTGTCATCGACATGGTGGTAGCTGCAGTTCTGCTTTCCATGGGGATGATGCAGTTGCCGCCGGTGGTGGTTTCCACGCCCTTTAAAATACTTCTTTTTGTCATGGTTGACGGTTGGAATCTGGTGATCGGATCCCTCGTCAAAAGCTTTTATTAGGCGGGGGTAGGGTTCGATGAGTCAAGATCTGGTCCTGACGCTTGCCAAAGATGCACTGATGATAACGCTCTGGCTCAGCGGCCCCCTCCTTTTGGTCTCTCTGGTGGTGGGAATTTTCGTCAGCATAGCGCAGGTAGTGACCTCGATTCAGGACATGGTTCTTTCCTTTGTTCCTCGAGTGGTTGCGGTTTTCATGGTCTTTCTCCTCATTTTCCCCTGGCTCATGAGCATGATGATTCACTACACGGGGCAGTTGCTGGGCCACCTTGAGCGTTTCGCGCGGTGATGGAAACCACCCAAATATCGCTTACCGACATAGTGCGTTTCTCCATGGTCCTCACAAGAGTCGGGGGGATCATGGTTTTTGCACCTTTTTTCAGCTCCCGCAGCATCCCGTCGCAAGCCAAAGTAGCACTTTCTCTGATCAGCTCCTTTGCGCTTTTTCCAGTTGTCCCCGCTTCCTCGCTTCCGGCCGACATAAACCTTGGAACTTTTCTGGTATTGAGTCTTTCGCAGGTCATGTACGGCGTCCTGATAGGCTTGATCTCAAATTTCCTCTTTGCCGGAATGCAGCTCGCCGGGCAGCTCATATCGTTTAACCTGGGATTTTCGATCATCAATTTGATCGATCCGCAGAGCGAGGTCGAGGTTTCCGTTTTTTCTTTGCTGCAAAACTACGTTGGACTCATGTTTTTTTTCCTCATGAACGGCCACCATTTCTTTTTTCTCGCGGTCAGTGAAAGCTTTAACTATTTGCCTTTGAATGGATTAACCATTAAAGGGCCCCTCGTGGACCAGGTCATAAGGCTTTCATCGCAGGTTCTGGTTTCAGGGGTCCAGATTGCCGGACCCGTGCTTGCGGTTACCATTATTATCGACATTGTCCTCGGAATCATTGGGCGCGCAGCCCCTCAAATCCAAGTCCTCATCGTAGGCATGCCACTCAAGATCCTGGTGGGATTTGGCTGCCTCAGCATTTCATTCTATTTTCTGCCGCACCTCCTCGGGAAATCCTTTGAACAGCTGTACCAGGTCCTGATGGCGGTTACCCGATCGATGGCCTGAAGGTGAAGCATGGCGGACAGCAACAGGACTGAAAAACCAACCACCAGGAAGCTGCAAAAGGAAAGGGAGAAGGGGCATGTTGCCCGCAGCAGGGAAATCTCTTCGGCAGCGGTTTTGCTGGGCAGCCTGATGACCGTGTTTTATCTCACTCCCCATCTGATGTCGTCGATTTCGAATCAGATGCGCTCCCTTTTGAGCGTCCATGTACCCCCGGACATAACCGTCCCTTTTTTGGGCCGCTTGATGGGACAAACGCTGATGGGAATCGGACCAGTAGTCGGCGCCATCATGCTCTCGGCGATGGTTTGTGCGCTGGCCGCGAATTATGGGCAAACCGGTTGGGTGATCAGCTGGGAAGCTCTTGCCTTCAATTTCAGCAGGTTGAATCCCAAGAATGGCCTCTCACGGCTTTTTTCCAAAAACGGGCTGATGGAGCTGGCCAAGAGTCTTCTGATGCTGGGAATTGTCTCCTACTTTTCCTACAGGATCGTCAGCGAGCACCGTGATCTCTATCCGCGCCTTGTATTGATGGATGTGCGCCAGCTGCTGTACTGGACTGCCAGCATTTCCTATAAGGTATTCATCCGGGTCAGCATCTTCCTATTCCTTCTCGCCCTGCTGGATTTTGCCTTTCAAAAACATCGCTTCCTGGAGCAGTTGAAGATGACCAAACAGGAAGTCAAAGACGAGCACAAGGAGATGGAAGGGGACCCGACGACCAAAGGCCGGATCAGGCGTTTGCAGAGGGAAATGTCACGTAAGCGTATGATGGCTGAGGTTCCCAAGGCTGACGTTGTCATAACCAACCCAACCCATTATGCCATCGCGCTTTCCTACAAAATGGAGTCCATGGATGCCCCCCGAGTCGTGGCCAAGGGTGTCGGTTTTTTGGCACTTAGGATTAAGGAGTTGGCACAATCCAACAATGTCCCCTTGGTTGAAAACAAGCCGCTGGCTCAAACTCTTTATAAAACGGTCGAAATCGGCGATACGATCCCGGCTGAGCTCTACCGTGCAGTGGCTGAAATTCTTGCCTATGTCTATCGGGCCCGGAATGCATGGAAACGGTAAGTCTTGCAATATAAATAAATTGCATCGATTCATTCTGACTTCCAAGCCCAACGCTTTTTTCATATAGACCCAAGACCGCAAGATAGGCGCCCGTATTGTTCAGCATGGCATGGTTATTGCATTTTTTGATTTTTGAACAGCAGAAACATGCTTTGGAGAGGCAAACCAGAGATGAGCGCTGCAGAGAGAGCACTGCTACCCAAGATCGATAAGAGTCACATGATCATTCCTGTGGGTGTCATGGGAATCGTGCTTATCATGGTGCTGCCGCTTCCCACGCCTCTGCTGGATCTTCTGATCAGCTTGAATTTCACGACCTCCATCGTGGTTTTGCTGGTGTCGATGTATATCCTGCAACCGATCCATTTTTCAGTATTCCCATCCCTGCTGCTCATCATCACACTTTTCCGGTTGTCCCTCAATATAGCCTCCACGCGCCTTATCCTGCTTAACGGAGCCGGGGGAGTGGATGCTGCCGGCAAGGTGATCCAGGCTTTCGGTCAGTTTGTCGTCGGCGGCAACTATTTCGTGGGAATCGTGGTCTTTCTCGTTCTCATGGCGATTCAGTTCCTGGTCATCAACCATGGCGCCGTTCGCATTTCCGAGGTCACCGCTCGTTTCACCTTGGATGCCATGCCCGGGAAGCAGATGAGTATTGACGCCGACCTGAATGCGGGAATGATTGATGAGGCGACGGCGCGTGCGCGGCGCGAAAAGATCTCAAAGGAAGCTGAGTTTTATGGTTCGATGGACGGTGCAATACGATTTACGGCCCGGGACGCGGTTGCGAGCATCCTCATTTTAACCATCAACATCATCGGCGGATTCCTGATCGGCGTACTCCAGTTTGACATGGATCTGCTGACAGCTGCCCAGCGGTTCACCATCCTGACCATTGGGGACGGTCTTGTCACTGCGATCCCCTCACTGCTGATTTCGGTGGCCGGCGGCATCATTACAACCAGGGCCGGGTCTGAAGCCCACATGGGCGAAGAGGTCACCACTCAGCTGGTGAAGAACCCGACACCTCTGGCCATTGCCGCGGGATTTCTGCTTTTTTTCGGTCTTATACCGGGCCTTCCATTCGTCCCCTTCTTTGTCCTCTCCTCGGCCACTGGGCTCCTGGCTTTCCAGCGCAGGAAGACTCTGGCTTCGGAAAGAGTCACGGCTGACCGCGCCAAAGCCGATCAGGCCGAAGCGGACAAGCCCAAGGAAAAGATCGAAAGTCTTTTGAAAGTGGATCTGCTCGGGATTGAGGTGGGCTATGGGCTGATCCGATACATCGACGCGGGTCAAGGCGGGGATTTCCTGAACCGCATCAAATCCATTCGCCGGCAGCTGGCGATCGACATCGGGCTGGTGGTTCCGCCGGTCCACATCACCGACAATCTTCAGCTCAATCCCCGGGAATACGTCATCCTGCTCAAGGGAGTTGAGATCGCACGGGGCGAATTGATGCAGGATCATTTTCTTGCCATCAATCCCGGAACGGCGAGGGAGGAAATCCCCGGCATGCCGACGCTGGAACCGGCTTTCGGTCTGCAGGCACGCTGGATCAGGACGCAGGAAAGGGAGAGGGCGCAGCTGGCCGGCTATACCGTGGTTGATCCCACAACGGTGCTGGCCACCCACGTTACTGAGATCATCAAGAGCCACGCGCATGAACTCCTTGGGCGGCAGGAAACGAAGGGTCTGCTGGATAACGTCAATGAATCTCACCCGAAGGTCGTGGAAGAACTGGTACCCAAGGTGCTCTCGCTCGGAGAAGTTCAAAAGGTGTTGCAGAATCTTTTGAAAGAACGGGTAAGTATCCGGGATGCCGTGACCATCTTCGAAACACTTGCCGATTACGGGGCCTATACCAAGAACATCAGCCTGCTTACGGAATACTGCCGGCAGGCGCTGGGCCGCTCCATATGCCGTCCCTATCTCAATGAAAGCCATGACCTGTCGCTGTTCACCGTGGCTCCTGAAATCGAGAAGGCGATCACGGACGCGGTCGTGCAGTCGGAGCAGGGATCTTACCTGGCGCTGGAGCCGAAGATGGCGAAGGACATCATGTCAAGATTCCGGCGCTCACTCGAAGCCGCAGGCAGCGCAGGCAGTCCAGTCGTGCTTTGTTCACCGGCCACCCGCATGTATACCCGGCAGTTGCTGGAAAGATATCTCCCGAATGTAGCGATCCTTTCCCACAATGAAATTCCGCCGAATATTCGGGTCGTGTCGGTGGGGATGGTGAGCTAGCATGAAAATAAAAACCTTTTACGCCAAGACGATGACCGACGCGCTGCAGCAGGTGAAGGAAACGCTGGGAGACGACGCCCTGTTGCTTTCCACCAGGGAGATTCCCAATCGAAGCGGGCTTGGCGGGTTAGCCTCCGGTTTCGAAGTGGTCGCCGCGATCGATTCCGACGATGAGGAAGCGAGTTACCGGGCAGCGCCCGTTTCTGCGCGGCGGCAGAACGAAGACTCGGTTTTCTTCAGCCGCCAGGCAATGGCCGCGAAACCTGCCGTCCGCCAGGAATACGTCAGCGCTTATGCTTCAAATATCAAGCCGGCGCCTTCCGTTGCGACAGCACCACTCGGCGTGTGTGGCCATTCGGCTGATCTAAAAAAAGGCCAGAACCCGGGTGACACGTCGGACGAGATGTCGACGGCCATATTTCAGGATCTTGTTTCCAGTGGTGTCGATGAATGGCTGGCACGCAAGTTGCTGACGGATGCCATGGAACTGGTTTTGCCGGCACCCAAAAAATCGCGCGCCGAGCTGTTACGAGCCGCCGGGAAGGCAGCCGGCGGTTTGGTGATGAGCCCTTCTACGCCCGATGGCACCCCCCGGAAAAGAGTGGTGGCGTTCGTCGGTCCGACCGGGGTCGGCAAAACCACAGCCATCGTCAAGCTGGCGGCGCAGTTGGCCCTCAGGCAAAGAAAAAAGGTGATTTTAATGACCCTGGACGGGTACCGGATAGGAGCGGTGGATCAGTTGAAAAGCTATGCCGGGCTTCTGGGGATTCCCTTCCGGTTCGTCGGCCAGGTGCAGGACCTGCCCAAGGCGGTGGACGAGCAGAATCAGAGGGATTACGTCTTGATCGACACTGCCGGACGCAGCCCGCGCGATCTCGGGGCCATGAAAGGTATAGCTGAATATCTGCAGGGTTCCGAAAAAATTGAGAAACACCTGGTCTTAAGCGCAACTACGAAGCCGTCCGACCTGCGCGACATCGTGGACCGTTTTGGAGTGTGCAGGCCGGATTGCCTGTTGTTCACCAAGCTCGATGAAACCTGGACATTGGGGCCGATTCTGAACGAACTGGTCCGGTCTCATAAACCAATGTCCTATTACTCGGACGGACAGAGAGTGCCGGAGGACCTGCATGTTGCTCCGCCGGAACAAATTGTCGACATAGTATTGTCAGGGAGATATTTGTGGTGAAATCGACAAACTTCACACGGGCCAATCTGGCCAAGAACAAGATCCAGGGCCCGGATCCATCGGGATCGAAAAATGCCGTTGTGCAGCCTAACGCGGCCGCCGGAGAGGACAAAAGCCCACGCACGAAGATCCTTGCCGTAACCAGCGGCAAGGGCGGTGTCGGGAAGACGAATGTTGTGGCCAACCTTGCGGTGAGCCTTTCGGAAATCGGCAAGAAAGTCATTGTGCTGGATGCCGACTTCGGATTGGCCAACATCGACGTCCTCCTCGGCCTTACGCCCCGATTTCATCTCGGCCACGTTCTGTTCGGGAACAAAACGCTTACCGAAATCATGGTTCAAGGCCCCAAGGGGATCCGGATCATTCCGGCCAGTTCCGGTCTCCAGAGGCTTTCGGAATTGACGACGGAGCAGAGAAATCACCTCGTGGAGAATTTTGCCAATCTGGACGGCGATGCCGATTACCTGATCATCGATACCGCGGCAGGGATATCACAGAATGTCATTCATTTTCTCCTGGCTGCTCACGAGGTCATAGTCGTGAGTGCTCCTGAGCCCACCGCCATCGTCGATGCTTACGCCGTAATAAAAATCCTGTTGGCTGAGGATTCATCGAAGGTGATTCATGTATTGATAAATTCCGTCCAGAGCGAAACCGAAGCCAGAGAAGTCTATACTCAGATCAATTCGGTGGTGAACCGTTTCCTCAACTGCCAGGTGGCCTACCTGGGACATATCGAACGGGACTCCCACATCCTCCAGGCGGTTAGGAACCAGGTGCTTGTAACCCACTTGTTTCCCGGCGCTCCCGCGAGCAAGTGCTTCCGCGACCTGGCCAGGGCGGTGGCGTTGCAGGCAGATACATCACAGCCTTCAGACAGCCTGATCTGGGAACGACTATTGAATGACTGGGTGAATTGAAGTTTCTCGAATGCAACACGTCAGGAAGAGGCTTGCTTCCACGCTCGAAGGGACGCAGGCTTCAGCAGCCTATCGAATAGCCTGCAGGACCATCCGTCCTGCGCAGTACGAGGTTGACCATGTTAGACACGGCACGCTTCTCGAGAGCCTATGAACCGGTGGTGGAACCCCAGCCGGAACGCGAACAACTTATTCTGGATCATCTCCCCCAGATCAAATATATCGCCCAACGCATTTCAACCAAGCTCCCCTCCCATGTGGAGCTGAATGATCTGGTGAGCGCCGGAGTGCTCGGCCTGCTGGATGCCATCGAAAAGTTCGATCCCGGCCGCGGTGTCAAGTTCAAGACCTATGCCGAGCTCCGCATCAAGGGTGCGATCCTGGACAGCCTGCGCAACCTCGATTGGGCCCCTCGATCCCTGCGGAAGAAAAGCAAAGACCTCGAGCGTGTCTACAAGGAGCTCGAGCAGCGGCTCAGCCGGCCCGCGACCGACAAAGAAGTCTGCGATGCCATGAACATATCCCTCGACGAGTTTTACGAACTCATCGATCAGATCAAGGGCTTGAACCTCGGGAGCTTTCATGAGCTCGCTTCGCACGAGGACGACAAAAACAGCGAGCCTCTCGTCAAGTACATACCCGATGCGCCGCAGATGGATCCGTTCAACCTGTTCCAGAAGTCGGAAATCCGAAAAATCCTATCGTTCGCGATCGATGCACTTCCCAAAAAGGAGCGCCTGGTGGTTTCTTTGTATTATTACGATGAGCTTACCATGAAGGAAATCGGCAAGGTGCTGGGGGTCAACGAGTCCAGGGTATCACAGCTGCATACCAAGGCGATGCTGAGAATGAGGACCAAGCTGCGCAAAGTGCAGGACCAGGATTAGGCGGGGATCGAACCATGAACAAGATTCTCTCGCAGGATGAAATCAACGCGCTGTTTTCCGCCATGGCTTCGGAAGAACTGCCGGTCGAGCCGCAGGCAGTCGAAAAGCCCGTCGTACAGCGCAAGATAGCGAGTTACGACTTCCACCGTGCGGACCGCATATCCCAGGACCAGCTGCGATCGCTGCATCAGCTGCACGACGATTTCGGCCGAAATTTCGCGGCGTCCCTGTCGGCGTATTTACGGGCTTTTGTCGACGTCAGCCTGCTCTCGGTGGATCAGCTGCCGTATTCGGAATTCCTGAAGCGCATTTCCGATCCGACTCTCATCTCCAGCCTGGCGATGCGCCCCCTGGACAGCAACGTGGTTCTCGAGTTCAACCCCTCGCTGGTATTCCCGATGATCGATATGCTGCTCGGCGGCCCGGGTAATGCGCCCGCCGAACAGCGCAATTTGACTGAGATTGAGATGAATATCATCGAAGGGGTCATCAAACTGGCGATGCGCGACCTGCGCGAAGCCTGGCGGCCCATAATGGAATTCGATCTCTATTTGGATGGGACGGGCAACAAACCGCAGATGTTCCAGATTGTGTCGGCGGGCGAAACAGTGGTTGCCGTGGGCCTCGAAGTCAAGGTAGGCGAAACCGCGGGGCTCATGAATATCTCCATCCCTTCACGGATGCTCAAAGTAATCCGGAATCGCTTCGATCAGCAATGGATCACACGAAGGCACAAAGCGGCCGGAAGCGAAGCCGACCGCATTTTGAACCAGTTGCGAAGCGCGGATTTGACCGTGAGCGGGGAAATGCGTGACAATCAGCTTACAGTGGACGACCTGCTCAAGATCGCTTCCGGAGACGTGATCCAGTTGAACAAAAGCATCGGGGATCCCCTGATGCTGTGCGTTGCCGGAGTGCCGAAATTCCTGGGCTTCATCGTAGCCCGGCGGGGGAAAATGGCCTTCGAGATTACCAGAGAGTTCATTCCATGATGGGGTGCTGCAATGCCTGAAAATGCCAATTCGTCCCAGTCCCGGTCCAATTGGAATATCGACCTTCTACTCGACGTAGAGCTGCCGATCATCGTCTCCTTCGGCGACACTTCCATGCAGCTGAAGGACGTTTTGAAGCTGGGAGTGGGATCGGTGATAGAACTCAACAAGGCCGTCAACGATCCGGTAACGCTCGTTGTCAACCAGAAGCCGATCGCCCGAGGCGAAGTCGTCATGGTGGAAGGGAATTACGGCATTCGCATTCTCGAGGTGGAAAGTACGGCAGAACGAATCCGCTCTCTCGGCTAAAAGGAAAGCCATTCCCATGATGCAAACCTCAAATTCCACGCCCCCGGGGATCGATCCGATCCAGAATCTGAAAAAGCTCGCCGCCAAAACCGGCGACCTTCCACCCATCCCCGCCATGGCCATCAAGGCTCTGCAGATGATGCAGGATCCGATGGTTTCTGTGCGTGATCTCCAGTCGGTCATTGTCAAGGATCAGGCGCTTGCCGCGAAAATACTCCGAATTGTCAATTCGGCCATGTACTGTCTGAGCCGCGAGATCTCAACGCTATCTCATGCGATCGCGATCCTTGGGATGGAGACCGTCCGGTCCATTATCATGGCTGCTTCAGTCCAGCACGTGTACCAAACTGGCATGGTCCATGGACATGATCTGGGAACCAAGATTCTTTCCGATCATTCGTGGGGAGCGGCGATCTGCTCCCGGATCATCGCACAGAAGACCCGCTATCCCCATCCCGAGGAGGCATTCCTGTGCGGGTTGATACATGATATCGGGAAGCCCGTCATGCTCAAGAATCTGACAGACCGCTACACACAGATCGTGAGCGACGCTTATCGCGGTGCTGTCCGATTCTTCGAGGCGGAGATGGAAGCCATTGGATTCTCCCATGCTCATGTCGGCGCCCTGCTGACTGAGAAATGGAACTTTCCTCCACAACTTTCCGAGGGAATCGGCTGCCATCACAACCCGCTTTCTGCGCAGAATCACCGCCACCTGGCTTGCGTGGTAAACCTGGCAAACCTCGTGATGACCCGGTTGGAAATCGGATTTGAAAAAGACAAGAATCTGGATCTGAACGCCCAGCCCTCCACCGAAATACTCAAGCTGTCGCCCTCGACCATTGAGGAAATAAGCCTCGAAGTTCCCAAAGCTCTCGAAAAAATTTCCGATTCGCTGAAGTTTTAGCGGCATCGGATGGAGGAGATGTTTCATGAATTACACGATTCTAGCTTCAACTCTGCTTGCAGCTTTTGCCGGCGCGATGGCTTATTACCTTACTGACAAAAAACTGGGCGGCCGTGTCAAAACTTTGGAACGAGAATTGCTCTCCTATTCAGAGACGATGTGCCAGGCGGCGCAGAATCTGAGGGATGACTGCCAGAAACTCAAGGCGCACGTAAGCGGACTTGAGGAGCGAATTCTTGAGCTGGCAGCTCCGAACAGCAATCCCCGTCTCCCGTTGGAACGCCGGCATCAGGTGCTCTCTTTGGCCCGGAACGGCGTCGCGATGGAAGACATTGTCAGGCGGCTGAACCTGCCGCAGGGCGAGGCGGAATTGATCCTGAATCTGAAGCAATATGCCGATGGTTCCGCTTCACGGCAGGTCAGAACGACTGGAGAGCCGAGGAGCTATGTCTAAAAGCTGCAGTCGAAAAGGCTGTTCTCGCGTCCGATCCGAATTCAGATTTTTTTTAAACCGGCGCCGTCCTCCGCGCTTTAACCAACAGGAATTTTGCGGAGAGAACTGCATACTGGAGCAGGTGGAATCGGATTTGAGAGATCGCTGGCGGGCACTGCAGCGCGAAAAAGGCCGCCACATTTCCCGGTCAAGAATCGGAGCTATCCTGCTCGAACTGTCGTTAATAACCCACGATCAGCTCGAAGCCGCCGTCAGTCTGCAGCGGCAGAACGGTTCGGGAAAACTCGGAGAATGGCTTCAGCGGCTAGGATTTATCGAGGAACATCACATCACCGTCGCGCTCTCCCGACAATACGGCATCCCGATGATTCAGCTCGCCAACGCCAATGCGCGGCTCGACACCATTCAAATGATCCCCGCCCCTGTGGCCATCTGCTCCAATCTTGTGCCGGTTGGATTCGTGGACGACCGGTCCGCGCTCAGGGTAGCGCTCAGCGGGCCCGTGGATTATTGCTCGCAGCAGGCGATCCGGCGCATGGTAGGAACGGCCATCATGCCCTACATGGGCGATTCTTCGGCCATTCAGGCGCTTATTGAAAAGATTTATCCGCCGGAAGAACTCGATCTGTCCAACCTTCCCACCTATTGTAATGTGCACGAATTACTGGATCTCGCTGGAAGCATCATCACGTCCGCCGCGGATCAGCGCGCGAAAAATATCCAGATGGAGCTGGTAGAAGATTTCTTCTGGGTCCGGCTCGACTACGATCGCACCTCACACCATCGAGTGTTCAAATATCAGCAGCCCGAGGCCCTGGCCGAAGAGGGCGCCTCCATCTATTCCAAAGCCATGGCCGTCGCCATCTGATTTCCGGCTTCTAGTAATTGTTGCCCACCGGGGTGGGAAATTATTGCCACAAGGGTACGGAGTTTTGACACTTTTTGCCGCGCGGACGCTCCAAATGCCGAAAAACGGGCATAAAAGCCCGCAAATCGGATGGCATGGTTCTTGCAAGTAAATATGGCGGAGCCGGAGAAAGATCCGGACAAACTCATTCAAGGAGATGGGCATCGTGAGCGGCGGAATTCTGGCGGCGGCATCAGGTTTGAAGGCGCAGATGGATGCGCTGGATGTTCTGGCCAACAACATGGCCAATCTGAACACCGCCGGCTTCAAGGAGCAGAAGGCATTTTTCAGCATTCTGTCTGAAGCGCTGGATGACGATGACCGCGATGAGCCCATGTCCAGCGTCGACGCGCCCATCCAGGCGGGTGCATCCTTGAACATGGTGGATGGGGTGATGCAGGGGACGGACCGGGATCTGGACATCGCATTGACGGGCGATGGCTTTCTTACCATTAACACGCCCAGTGGATTGCGCTATACCCGGAACGGCAGCCTGAGTCTCAACTCCCGCTCCGAACTCGCCACGCCGGATGGGTTGAGTGTCATGGGGGATGGCGGTCCGATTTTGCTGGGGTCCGGCAAAGTGAATATCACCGCACAGGGCGATGTCTTCCTGGACGGTAATAAGGTTGGTCGTTTGAAGATCGTTTCTTTCGACAAACCGGGCCTTCTTCAGCGCGAAGGCAACTCCCTGCTGGCGGTTCCCGCCTCTGGAGTGAAAACGATCGCCGGCACCGCTCAGGTCAAGCAGGGCTACCTCGAGATATCCAATGTCAATCCCGTTGCCTCGGTTGTCGAGATGGTCGGGATCATGCGCCGTTTTGAAGCTATCCAAAAAAGCATCAGTCTGCTTTCCAACAATCTCGATGCGAAAGCCATCGAGAAGCTGGGACGTTAGGAGAAACCATGCTTCGATCGCTACACACCGCAGCCAGTGGAATGGAAGCTCAGCAGTTGAATATTGACATCATTGCCCACAATCTGGCGAACATCAACACGGCCGGCTACAAACAGCGCAAAGCCCAGTTTCAGGATCTTCTCTACCAGAACATCCGGCAGGCAGGAGCAGCGAACACCGCCACCACGGACATCCCGGTTGGATTGCAGGTCGGTCTCGGGACGAAGGCGATTGCCACCGACATCATTTTTACCCAGGGCGACTTCGGATCCACGGGGAATCCGTTGGATCTCATCATACAGGGGCGTGGCTTTTTCCAAATCCGGCAGCCCAACGGGCAAATTGCCTACACCCGCAACGGAAGTTTTCATCTCAATCGCGACGGGCAGCTCGTGACCTCGGAAGGGGATCTGCTGGATCCACAGGTGACCATTCCGCAAGATCAAGTCGGCATCACGATCGGCTCCGACGGGACGGTCTCCGTAATTCAGGCGGGTCAGACTGAACCCCAGCAGGTGGGCAAAATCGAGATTGCCTTGTTCCAGAATCCGGCGGGTCTGGAAAATATCGGGAAAAACCTATTTCAGCAGACTCTTTCTTCGGGTCAGCCGATCACCGGCACCGCCGGTGAGAATGGTTTGGGAACGCTGATGTCGGGATACAACGAGCAGTCCAACGTGAGCGTCGTCGAAGAAATGGTCAACATGATCGTCAGCCAGCGGGCCTATGAGGCCAATTCCAAAGTTATCCGCACTGCGGATGAAATGTTAACCCAGGCCAATAACGTTGTTCGTTAGAGTGTGAAATGCGGCGAGCGTCGAATTCTCTCCTCACCCTTCACCCTTTCAGTAGTAAAAGACAGCCATCAGTCCGGGCATTACCTCGAGAGTATGGCCGGATGGGCGGCTTCCTCCTCACCCCTTTCCATAAAACCCGGAAGGGCTCCGTGGGAATATCCCAGGGCCAACCGGATCTGCCGTACCCGCTTCGTGATTGTACCCGCTCTAGGTTGGGTGAGGGGAGTGTTCGCAGCTTGAGTGCCTTTGCACTTGCCTGGTTTTGCCTGGTGGTCGCTTGGATGCCTTCGAACAGCATGGGCGCGGAGAAAATCGGCATCGACTCTGCCGCCCTGGTTCAGGCAGTCAAGAGTCATATCGTCAGCCGTTCCTCCTATTTGGAATCTGAAGTAGAAATCCGAGCTATTGGAAATGTTAACGGAACCGAACTTCCTCCCGGCGACATTACTTTCCGAATTGTCCAGAAAACTCCGCCCTCGACCTACCGCGGGCTGCTGCTTTCGGTCGAAGCGCTGGCCGACGCCGCGCCGGCACGCACCTTCTGGATTTCGGTAGACGTTGTCATACATACGGTGGCGGTGCAGGCGGCCCGACGGCTGCCTTTCGGCACGATCCTGTCCGCCGACGATATCAAGGAAGAGCCGATCGAGCTGAAAGACGCCCGTGCCGAACTGATTCGAAACACCCGTGATGCCATTGGCAAGATAACCCGTCGCACCCTCTCACCCGGTGATCCCCTCACCCGTGAGACCATTTCGGACCCCTATCTGGTCAAGAACGGCGAAACGATTCGCCTGAAGCTGGATCGGGGTCTGATCTCATTGGCAATGCAGGCCCGCGCGGAGCAAAACGGCAGGCTGGGCGACCTGATCCGCGTGCGCAATGTTGATTTCCCGAAATCCGTTCTGGCCCATGTTACAGGTCCGGGAGAGGCGAGAATCGAATGAATACCATCTCAACCAAAGTGATTTCCACAAACCGTCGCGCAGTCCTGCTCATGATCCTGCTGGCATTGCCGGTCACCGGCTGCGTGCCTAAGAACGTGCCCGTGCCCTCGACCACGGCTCTCCAATCTTACATCGCCGAGGCCAAAGTTCCTTCGCCTGCGGATCAACGTTTCGAAGGATCGCTTTGGAGCAACCAGGGGAGACGGTCGGATCTGTTTCGTGATCCCAAGTCCCGGTTCGTGAACGACATTGTCACGATTCAGGTGGCCGAAAGCACTTCGGCCAGCAGCTCGGCGGCAGCCGCGAACGCCAAGGAATCATCGCTCTCCGCCGGAGTCACCGCCTTCTCGGGCCTGGAAAAAAAGGTCAAGGAACTCCCGAATGTCGTCGCGGGATCCACCTCCGGGAAATACAAGGCAAGCGGCACAACCTCGCGTGACACCTCCGTGACAACCTACTTATCGGCTCGCGTCGTCGACGTTCTTCCCAATGGATACCTGGTTTTGGATGCAGTGAAAGACATCCGCATCAATAACGAAAACCAGAGTCTTCACGTAACCGGGATCGCCCGGCCCGAAGATATCAGCAGGTCGAATGTCATCCAGTCATCGGCACTGGCGCAGATGACACTCAATGTTCAGGGAAAAGGGGTCGTCAGCCAGACTTTGAGCCCAGGCTGGCTCTACAAGATTTTGATGGGAATTCTACCTTTTTAATTTGAGTGGGATATGTTCAAGTTCCGGTGCTTCCTGATGGCGTTTCTTGTGGCAGCCTGCATCCAGCCGCACGGCGGATTCTCTGCCAGCCGGGTGAAGGATGTTGCTTCATTTGAAGGAGTCCGTGACAACCAATTGAATGGCATCGGCCTGGTGGTCGGTTTGAATGGGACGGGCGACCGCAGCCAGACTTTTTTCACTACCCAGATGCTCGCGAACATGCTCGAGCGGAGCGGAATCACGCTTTCGCCTACTCAGATGCGCGTAAAGAACATCGCCGTTGTGACGGTTACCGCCACGCTGCCTCCGTTCGCACGGCAGGGGAGCCGCATTGACGTCACCGTCAGTTCGATCGGCGACGCGCAGGATATCCAGGGCGGTGTTCTCATCATGACTCCGCTGAAAGCCATCGATGATCAGGTCTACGCCGCGGCCCAGGGACAGGTGGTGCTCGGCGGCTTCAGCGCCGGCACACGTGGGAACAAAGTTCAGACCAACCATCCTACCGTCGGCCGGATTCCAGGTGGCGCTCTCGTGGAGAAGCCGGCACTGGTGGAGCTCACCGGAAGGTCGAAACTGAACCTGGTGCTGCATAATTCGGATTTCACCACAGCCGGCCGGGCAGCCAGAGCCATCAACGAATCGGTGGGATTTCCGGTGGCGAGCGCCCTGGACGGCCGGACCGTCGCGGTTTCAGTTCCCGAAGCTTACTCCGCGAGAATCGTCGAATTCATGTCGATCGTGGAAAACGCCAGGATGGAAATCGACAATCCCGCGCGTGTGGTCATCAATGAAAAGACCGGGACCATCATCTTGGGTAAAGAAGTAAAAATCAGCGAGGTTTCTGTCATTCATGGAAGCCTTTCCCTGCAGGTCGGCACGATGTTCAATGTGTCGCAGCCGAATCCATTTTCCATGGGCCAGACTACGCAGACACCGCAGGTCAATGTCACGGCACAAGAGGAGAAGGGAAAGGTCGCAACGCTTCATGAAGGTGCCAGCGTCGAAGAGGTGGTGAGTTCGCTCAACAGCATCGGCGCCAGCCCTAGAGACATCGTAGCGATCCTGCAGGCCATCAAGGCCCAGGGTGCGCTCCAGGCCGAACTCGTCGTAATTTGAGGGTAGTCTGAAATGCAGGATATTCTTTCCCCGCAATTAGCGATGCCGCCTTCCAGCCTGATAACTCAGGCTTCGGATGGCGCGAAGCTTCGCGGCATGAGCAGCGGAGCCAAAAGCGCCGGTGAACTCAAAAAAGTGGCGGGTGAATTCGAGGCGATGTTCGTGTCTTACCTGCTCAAGGTGATGCGGGAAACCATAGAGGACTCGGGTTTGATGGAGGGCGGGCTGGGAAAGGATGTCTATACCGAGCTTTTCGACCAGGAGATCTCGAAGGGAATCGCTCAACGAGGAACCCTCGGAATTTCGGATATTTTGATGAAGAGGTTGACGGCAAAGCCGGCTCAGCTGGCGCCTAATCCGTCAGAAACGATTCCACCCGGGGCTGTCATTTTGGACGAAAAGGAATCTCTGAAGCCCATAAGCTCGCTGCCGGATTCCACTGAACCAGGTATTCCGGATTTTCAAATGCCGGTCCAACTGCCAGTCATCAGCTCCCGCTTCGGCATGAGGAGAGATCCCTTTCATCATCATTTGAAGTTTCATAAAGGAATAGACATCGCTGCCCCGGCCGGCACAGAGGTTCGTGCGGCGCTGTCGGGCGATGTTGTTTTTGCGGGATTTCGGCCCGGGTACGGCAACACCGTCATTTTGCAGCATCCTGACGGGTTGCAGACCCGGTATGCCCACCTCAATTCGATTGAGGTTAAGAAGGGCGAAAATGTTGACTCAGAAAAGGTTTTGGGGTCCGTAGGGAATACCGGACACTCTACCGGGCCCCACCTTCACTTTGAAGTGCTGCGGAGCGGCGAACAGATTGACCCCATGGCCGCCCTGGCAGAATGAGATCAGGGCTATGAAGCTCAAGCCCTGGGATTTTAAGCAGTCGAAGGCAAGGGTGAGCCGAGGCCATAATCTCCTAAAGTGTTCAGGCCGGTAAGCCGATATACTGACCAACAAAAGAGTAATCTCTTGAGGACACTATGGAGATTAAAGGCAACAATCCTTTGTCTGGAATGACCTCCGGTATTCAGAGGCTGGACACTGCGCAACCGCAGCCCCAGAAATCTCAGAAGGCCGGTGAGGATGGCTCGACGGCACCATCGGACCGGATCGAGCTGTCGGACCGGAGCCGGGAGATTCAGCAGATCAACCAGCTTCTTCAATCGACTCCGGACATCAGGGAGGCAAAGGTAGAGCAGGTTCGTGGTGCTATCGAGGATGGCACTTACAACGTCAAAGCGGAGATGATTGCCGGCAAGATCATCGCTGGCAACGTGATCGACCAAATATTCTAGCCTCGTGCGGTTGGAGGCAGTTATGCCGGACGATTTCGGATCGGTTCATTCTATTCTGCATCCCATTCTGGAAAGGGTGGGTAGGGAAGAACGATTGGGCCGCGATCACCCGCGAAAAAACCGCGAAGGAAAGTCGGAGCGGGCTCGAGCGGATCAAAAAACCGCGGACAGTCCGCCCGACCGGCCGAATGAAAATGTCAACTCCATGTCCTCAAACCATATAGACCTCAGGATCTGAAAGATGGATAACCTGGTTTCAGCCCTCCTGGGAATCATTCGGGATGAGATCGTCATCTACCGCGATCTTGTCGAGCATGCGCGGCGCAAAACGGCGCTCCTGGTTCATGGGAGTACCGAAGAGCTCCTGGAAAGCAACAAGGTTGAGGAGACCTTCAACATCAAGCTCCGCATCCTTGAAGCGGAAATGCTCCGGCTGTGTTCGGGGCTTTCACAGAAGCTCGGCATTCCATGCAGAGAGTTTACTCTTTTGAAACTTGCCGAAGGCACCGATCCGGCGATTGCTGAAGAGATCCGCTGCCAGACCAGCCTGTTTAAAAACCTCATCGATCAGTTGAAATCGGTTAATCAACGCAACCGGAAACTGATCGAAAGCTCCACGAGGTATTCCCGCGGGCTGCTGGACATGATTTCCAATGCGACCAGCTCCTATCAGGGGAGCGGATTGTTTATGCCTTTTCCCGCAGTCCACAGCACCATTTCTCACCGGGCCTAGCAGGAGCAGTTTCAAAAGCGCCGGGTTTCCGCAAGGACGGAGCCCCGTGTAACGGTTTTCCCTTAGGGATTTACCGCGAGACTGACTGTTATGACCTCCATTTTTAGCGGCCTGTCCACTGCCGAGCGAGCGCTTTACGCGCAGCAGTTCGGCATGGAAATCACTCAGCGCAATATCGCCAACGCGGGAACTGCCGGCTATACCAGGCAGCGCACGGTCTTTATCGAGCCGACCCTGGGGCTGAGCAATGGCACTCTCGGAAACGGCGCCCCGAGCGTTTCGGTTGAGAGTTTTCGTCACCGGTTCATTGATTATCGCATTGTGGAAGAACTTCAGGTTCAGGGGGAAAAAGAAGGGACTTCGGCAGCCCTGCAGCAAATCGAAGCCCTCTTCAATGAAAACCAGGGACAGGGGCTGCAAACGAGCCTGACGAACTTCTTTGGCAGCCTCAGTTCACTGGCGAATTCCCCCGAGGATCCGACCCTGCGCCAGCAGGTCCTCAGCCGCGCGAACGAACTGGCGCAGGAATTTCAGCAGCTCAGCAGCCAGATCGCCAAAGTCCGCACGACCATCGATCGCGCGGTGGGCGACGATGTCGACGAAATCAACAACCTGACCTCGCAACTCGCGGCCCTGAACAGCCGGATTCCCGCGGCCCGGGCTGAGGCCAATGGCGACGAGTCGTCCCTGCTCGATTCCAGGCAGAATCTGCTCGATGAGCTTTCCAAACTCGTGGATGTCTCCTACTACGAGACGGAATCAGGGAGCATTACCATCACGACCCGGCAGGGAGCCCTGCTGGTGATCGGGGATCAATCGAACGCTCTGAGCACTGTGGCCAGTGGGCCGGACAATCTTCTCCACATAACGCTGGACGGGAAGGACATAACCTCCAACATTGTGTCGGGGCAGCTGGGGGGACTTCTAAAAGCCAGGGACACGACCATCGCCGGGTACGCGGGACAACTCGACGATTTGGCTGCGGGTCTGATTAACGCGGTCAACGCTCAGCACACACTGGGCAGTGACTTCAATGGCAATCCGGGCGTCAACTTTTTTGTCCCGTTCACCCCAGGAAGCGGCGGCACCAACGCGGGCGCAGCCGGAGCGATCGCGGTGGCCATCACCGATCCGAAGCTGATTGCCGCGGCAGGCGCCGGTTCCGGCGTCGGCAGCAATTCCAACGCCAACCTCCTGGCAGCGATTGCCAACGCCAAGATCATGAATGGAGGCTCGTCGACCCTGGGCCAGCATTACTCGAATCTGATTTCCACCATAGGTTCTGATCTGAGAGCTTCGGACGAAGATCTGAAAACACAGGAAAACTTGCTCCTCCAGCTTCAAAATCAGCGAGATTCGGTATCCGGAGTGAACCTGGACGAAGAAGCCATCAATATCATCCGGTTCCAGAAAGCATATGAGGCAAGCGCCAGAATGGTCCAAGTATGGGATTCGCTCGCTGAGACTATCATGCAGATGATGGGTGTCTAACCATGAGAATTACATACGGAATTGCCGATCGAAATTTTCTCCTGACGGCGAACAACCTGAACGAATCGCTGGAAACCGCCAGCCAACAGGTGTCGACAGGCAAAAAGCTGCTGTACCTTAAGGACAGCCCCGGAGGATCGGCTGAGGCGGTGACTCTCCGGGACGCACTCGCGCAGATCGATCAATACCGCACCAATTCCGACAACAGCAGCTTTTTCATCGGTGTTTCCGATACAGTCCTGAGTTCGGTGACCGATATCCTCACGACCATTTTCACCCAGGGCAGCTCAGCCGCATCGTCATCCATGGATGACAGCAGCCGGGCTATTGTCGCGCGCCAGATTCGCCTGCTCCGGGACCAGATCATGTCTCTGGCAAACACGCAGGCACGCGGCCGGTACATTTTTGCGGGTTCAGAAGTCTCAACCAAGCCCTTCACGCTTGCGGGAGACCAGGCGACCTATCATGGCGACAGTGAGGTGAATACGATAGCCGTGAATGATGGGCTGGGTGTGAAGATTGGCGTCCCCGGAAGCGCTGCGTTTTCCGGAGTGTTCAGCACGATTGCGGGTCTATTGACCGCGCTGGACAACAATGACCTGACCGCAATACAGACGGCGCTGATGCAGTTTTCATCCACCATGGCCGCTGTCAACTATACCCGGGGAGAACTGGGAACGGAGATGACCCGATTGCAGGATCTCAAGTCCGGATACGACTTGCAGGAAACGAAGGTCAGAGAACGCCAAGGACAGGTCGAGGATGCCGATCTGGCGAAAGCGATCGTTCAGATGAACCAGATCCAGTCTTCCTTGCAGGCGACACTCACCACCAAGAACACGGTCCATCGACTGAATCTTTTCGATTACCTCGGGTGATATTCCTTTGTTCCCATCGAATCCGGGGTTTTAGGGAATGAGTTCGAATCCATAGTGGTTTTCAGCAGCCGGCGCGGAGCGCTCGGGGATATTATTAAACCAACGATCCCGGTTGCCGGGAGTCGAAGTATGAAAGCAGAGACACAAACCATGCTCGTTCAAACCGTCAATTTTGGCGATCTTGAAGTGCCTGAAGACAAAATCATTGCATTTAAAGAGGGCCTTCCGGGATTTCCGCAGATCCACCGGTTTACCGTCCTGGAGATGGATCAGTTCAAGCCATTTCAGTATTTGCAGTCACTGGATGATCCTCCCATCGCACTCCTGGTGCTGAATCCGTTCCTCGTGGATTCCGGGTACAAATTCGAACTTTCAGCCTCGGACATGGAGGAAATCCATGGCTCAGCGACCGGGGAAATCGCGGTTTATGCCGTCGCGACTATACCGGGCGATCCGACAAAAGCCACAATAAACCTAATGGCTCCGATCGTAATAAACGATGTGAAGAGATGTGGCAAACAAGTCATACTGCATGATAGCGTATATTCGGTGAAGCATCCGCTATTCGGAAGTGAGAAAAAAGCGGAAGCTGCCAGTGCTTGATCGAAGGCGCAACGGCAGCGGGGCTGGAAGGGTGTTGGCTCCATTCCTGCCCGCTCCGGATGTCTATATTGGCGGTCGTACGATCTATTCGCAGCGGGCGGCGGAGTTAGCCCGCGAGGACAGCAAGGATGTTAGTCTTTACGCGGAAAAAAGGTGAGAGCCTGGTAATCGGAAATGAAATCGAGGTTACCATCCTGAACGTGGGCAACGGAAACGTGAAGGTCGGGATTCAAGCGCCCCGACATATTTCGGTTCATCGTCATGAGGTTTTTGAAACGATCAGGAAGGAAAACCTGGCCGCTTCGCAATCGCAGATCCCCAAGGCGGATCTTTTGAAAAAATTGATGGGTTAATCGGCCTTTTTGCGAGTTCTCACATTCAACTCCCATCAGCCCTACCTTCATTTGATTGCCTCGGTCTTGCCGTGGCAGTTCGGAATCATCCTGCCTCGCCAGCCCTCGGGTACGCTGCACTCCTGGGATCCCAGAATTCGCCCTCTGCCTTCGAATGCAATTCTGTATTCATCCCTTGAAGAAGCATTGAAGAGCGCGAAGTGGGACTGGATCCTTACCCACAACGCACACGATCTGATGGAGGTGAGGGAAAAACCCCACCCCAAGGTGTTTCTGATTCATGGGACTCTCAGCGGGCGCATCCTTCAGGACAGGTCCAACATCGACCGGGCGGCTTATCTGAGAAACCTTCAGGTCCTGCTGGATTCCTGCGGCTCAACGGTTATTTATATCTCTGAGCTGAAACGCAAGGATTGGGGCCTCCCGGGAAACGTAATTCGCACCGCCATCGATCCGGCGCCTTACGGAGGGTATCGCGGCGAGCACGCCGCGATCCTTCAAGTCAGCAACCATATCCGGGAACGCGGCGAGATGCTCGGCTGGCGCACTCATCAGGAAGTGTGCCGCGGATTTCAGACACTCATCCTCGGTGACAACCGCAACCTTCCCGGGAGCCGAAGGGCTTCCGATTGGGAGGACCTGAAGGAGCAATATCGCGCTCACCGCGTATACCTGCACACGGCCAGGTTTCCGTACGAGGACGGCTATAATCTCTCCATGCTCGAGGCCATGGCCACCGGGATGCCCATCGCCACGCTTCCACACCCTTCATCGCCCGTTGAAAATGGCGTGGAGGGAGTGGTCGGGCTGAATGAAAACGAGCTTCGTCAAAGGGTCGCCGAGTTAATGGGAAGCAGAGAAACCGCGATCGAAATGGGGCTGGCAGCCAGGAGGAAGCTGGAGAAAGAATTCCCCCTAAGCCGTTTTCAAGCCGAGTGGCAGTCACTCGCCCAATCTTTCCCTTAGTACTCGTGTTCGTAAATACGATAACGTCTGCTGGTGCGCTCCAAAGATCGCGCAATCAGCTAAAAACCCTATCCTGGTCCTCGCCACTGCCATCGGCTTCTTGAAGCCCACCAGCCCTTCGGGCGCCGGCGGGGCGGCCCTGTCTGCTTTGTCGCTCCTCCTCGACGATGGCTGGCATCGCCTTCGTCGTCGCTTCGCGCATCCAGGGCCGCCGCGCTCGGCGCATACGTTATCGTATTTACAAACAAGAGTACTTAGCTTCGCGCTCAACCTAAGGAATCAATGAATTTGGGGTAATTGGTGGCCGCGGGTTTCACGCTTGCCAGATAGCGCGCCCCCTGCGTCACTTCGGTAAGATCCTTTTGGATTTCTGCCAACCGATTTTCCAGGATCCGGGCCTGTTCTTCGATTGCCTTCGTCAGTTCGACAGCCTGTTTGCGGACTGATCCGGCAAATTCCTGGGTTTTTTTCCTTGAGGCTGAATCCATGTACGGACGAAGCTTTTCCCATTCCTGAGCCATCTGGAAGACCCTGGAGTTCATCTGATCTATCCGGGAAAACAGCTCCTGATGTTTGAGAACCACTTCAGCGATCATGGCAGGACTTGCTTTTCCCGGCACGCTCTTGAGTTGAGCCAGTTCCTCTCCCAAGCGGTTGTACAGCTCTGAAAGATATTGTAGTTCCGAGTCGAAAATCTTCATCGGCTACCCGGATATGTTGAGAGAACTGGATACTTCGGAAGGGGCTGGACTTCCGCGGTAAATCGCGGGACTCGATGCGGGTTGTTGTGTCATCGGCTCCGGCATCTGGGTTTGTGTGGCGAGCGTGTTCCAGGCGGAACGCAGATTCCCAAGCAGCATGGTCACTTCGCTCAAGGGTTCGACTGATTGATCGATGTTTGCTTTAAAGATCCTCTGCTTCATGTAGTTGTACAGCCGGTCCAGTGAGCTGGCAATGCCGCCGTCAACGTTGAAATTCAAGGAGGCCTGAAGCTCCGAGATTATGGCAACGGAGCGGTTGATGCATCGGGCTCGACCCGCAATGTCGCGCTGGTTGATGTGCTCCTGCGCCTCCGTCAGGGCCTGGATCGCCCCATCATAAAGGATCACCACGAGTTGAAGGGGAGTGGCGGTCTTTATGGCGACTTCCTTGTATTTGTTGGCGTAGGCATGGGTTGCGACCATCAAATTCTCCTTGCGAAAGCGACGATTTATCCTAATTTGGCTATCTGGCCGGAGAGTGAGCTTAGGGTGACTTGCATCTGCCGCAAAGCAGTGTCGGCAGCCGAATATTCCCTAGTCAATAGCTCACGCCTTATATCCAGGCGCTCCTGGTAATCCATAATCCTGTTTTTGAGATCCTTGATGCTGGAAGAAAGCCCGTCCGTAGCATGATGGATCGGGCCGCTGAGCGGATCCGTAATGGATTTGAGCGCGCCGCGCAAATTCACGAGGGGGCTGCTGCCGTCTGCCTGGGTGTAGTCGTTGGATACTGCTATGGTTCCGTAGCTTCCAACCGAGCTTTGGTTGATCAACAGCACGAGCCCGGTGGCATCTCCGGCCGTGCTCGTCAGCTTCAATCCGCTGCCGGTCGCCGCGGTCCCGCCAATAGTGCCGGCTATGTCGGTGCCCGTAGCAGAGGCTGTCGTGGTGCTGAAGCCGCTGGTTCCTGCGGCTGGATCCAGGCTTGAGGTAACAGTGATGGCTTGGGTGCTGCCGTATTCTGTCGAGACAAATTGAATCCGGTCGGAGCCGTTATTGACCGCCGAGGCTCCTGCGCCGGCAGCCGTCAAAGCGGCGTTGATTTTGGCGAGCACCGCCGACAAGTCTTCCCCTGCATTGAGGTTCACCGTCACAGGATCCGCAGTCCCGCCGACCGTAATGGTAAGCGTTTCATCGCTGCTGAGAACCGTTACCGCCTGGCCGCCGGTAACTTTCGCCTGAGAGGCGAGTGAAGAAATCTCGATGGCGTAGGAACCCGCTTGAGTAGCACTGGACTGGCCGTCATAGGAGACGCGGGTGTCGCTGATGGCTCCTTCGCCCAGAAACAGCGCCGCCACTTTGGTAATGTCGCTGTTAAGGGCGGCGCGCAGTTTCGACTCGTCGACCGTGATTGTGCCGTCATTGTTGAAAGAGAAACCGACTTGCGAGAGGACATTGTAGCTGGTGTATGCGTTGGACACGGATTGGGATAAAGTCCCTTGGACTTTCGATTGAATGCTGCGGAGGGTGGAATCGCCAGAAAGAATCCCCGCCGTCCCCGTATCGGCATTGTATCGGTACTGGCTGGATATGGCTGCATTCAGCTCATTGTAAGAGGTGGCGATGCCTTTCAGGGCTGTGACCATGGCATCCACGTCGTTACCGACCGTGAGTTTGACCGCCGAAGCGCTTTCGTCATGAAGCGTGAAGCTGATCCCGTCGATTACATCCGAAATCGTGTTCGAGCTCTTGGTAATCGAAATCCCGTTGACTTCGAAAGCCGCATTTTCCGCCGCTATTTTTTGGGTGAAGTTCAAGGCTGTCCCGCCCGTCAGGTTGTTTTGGAGGGTGAAGCCGTTTTCAGTTCCCGTGGCATCCGAAGTGAGAAGCAGGCGGTAAGGAGTGCCGCTGCCGTCGTTGATGATGGTTGCGGTAACCCCGGCGCTGGCTGCATTGATGGCTTTTCGCAGGCCGTCCAAGGTGTTGTTGGAGGAATCGACGGTCACGGTTATAGGGTCCGAACTTCCGGTGGTAATAACCAGGGTTCCCGTGCCGACGCTTGTTGTATTGATATCTGCGAAATTGTCCGCAGCCACACTTTGGGCGGTAGCCAGATTGCTGACCGTGATCGCGTAAGTTCCCGAAGCGGTGCCGTGGGATGCCGTGGCCGTAATGACGGGCTCGTTGGACGAGGTCACCGTACGGTTCAGGAAAATGCTTCTTTCCAGGCGATCGACAAAACTACCGGGCGTCAATAGGGGAGCGGTGCTGCCGTTGTAAACCACCGCGTCAACCTTGCTGAGCAGCGCGGATAGTTTGGTGTTAATGGACTGGTACGCGCTGATTTTGTTCTGAAGTGAGGATGCCTTGTTCTGCATCCGGGTTACAGGAGCGCTTTCAATTCCGATGAGACCGTCTACAATGCTCCCTACGTCGATTTGACTGTTTATGAGATTTATCGAACTCATGGCGCTCTTTCCTCTAAACCTTCAAATCATTCCAGGCTGTTTCCAGCTGCGCGGCTGGAGAATGGAACAGGAAATGTGGAGGGGACGTCCTGCTGCCGGAGCTGTGCAGTACTGGAATTTCCCCACGCTTTGGGCTACCCAAATCCATCACAAGTCATATCGGCATGTCGAGCGGCAAAGAACAGGCCTTTTTCGTGGCCAGGTGTTTTTTGGGGATTCACCCTGGAAAAGGGCAGAAGTTCTATAATTGCAGATATATCCGGTTTAGCAATGGGTGTTGCGACCGGCCGTTTCGATGTCGCGAATTTTGCCCAGCGCCTCGCTGAGAACCTGCAGAGATGAAAGCACCGATTCAAAATATTCCAGATAGGTTTTTTTGAGCCCATTCGGATCGGCCGCAACTTGAGATTTCTTATTCCAGGCGGCGATACTGCGCAAAAAAGTGAGGTTGCCCATCTGATTGAAAGAGTCAATCAGCGGCGCAAGCAAACGTGCTTCATAGATCGATTCCTTGATTCCTTCAAGCTTTCGAATCAGGTCCATATCTGCTTCAGATGGCCTGGCGAGGCAGATCTCACGACCCGTTGCGAGAGATGCAGACAGGGTTTCGGACTCCTGCACCAGTTTTTCAAGCGTCCCTTTCTCCGGAAGGGGAACATCTCTCTGGGCGGAGGTCCAAATGCTGTCGATAACGGATCGCGGATTCAACCCGGGGATGCTATGACGCCAGAGCGCATCCCGCAAGCTGCATAGGGTCACGTGATCCCGCAGAATGCCTCCCTCCGTAGCGTTTATAAATTGAATATCCGGTCTGGCTGCGATCTCTTTGGAAATCCAGTTCCAATACGAGGCAAGCTTGTCGGTGGTTTCAATCGGATCGCCGAATATATCCGTCATCATAATGGTCTTCCGCTGCGCGCGCAGTTCCTCACATCGGCGAATCCGGCCCTCAGGAGTTGTGACACCGGCGAACCACTCCTTTTCGAAGTACACTCCCGAGCAGTAGAGGCGACCGTCGGTATGAGCCAGGTCCTGCCCGACGAAAATGATCGGGTTGCAGCCGAGCGTCAGAGCGAAATCCAGGGCCATGGTGGCTACGGATCCCCAGGCGCGAAGCGTGCCCTTGTTTCCGAGCAACCTGGAAAGGGAGCGCAAGGATGAGTTTTCGTAAATGCAGGACACGATCCTGCCCGCGAATTCCCGGAATACGCCAGGGTGGGCCGTGACCTCGGCTATCACCAGCGCATGTTCCAGGTGCGCGCCTTCCAGGTGGCGGTAGTTGGCGATAGTCGGGTCGCCGGTCATTACGAAGTGGGGTTCCACCCCGGCATTAAGGAGAGGTTTGATGGTGGTATCGGCTGCAATCAGGACTATTCCTTCGCCGGCCCCCCGCAAATCATGAATATTTTTATCAAGCGAAGGGCCCGCGGATACCAGCACTGCCGGTTTCTGGCTAAAAGCCTTGCGAAAAGCTGCAATTCCCGGCGCCTGCCTGGCCGCTGTGAGATTCTCGACAAAATTATCCAGAAATGTCCGGGATTTTGAGACGAGTGTGTTGATGTCGGTGAAAATCTGGAAGATCTGGCTCTGGATGACTTCAACCGCGGATTTGTAGGCTTCCGGCTGAAGCGACAGCGAAGGGCCGTGACTGATGTATACGCTCTTCTGAGCTTTCACAGGATCAAAAAAACGATTCCACTGCTCTCCCAGCTCCGGACCTGCCGGCGGCCACGCAAAATGGAGATAGGGAAGGGAGAGAAGAGCGGAAAGATCGCGCGCGCTGAAAGCAGCTGCCAGTATTTTCAGGTCCGCCTCGAGAATGAAGTAATGGTTTTCGCGGCTATCCGGCATCTCCAGCAATGCGTCAAGGTTATACCCGAGCCCGAATCCCAGGAGAATGTAGTAATCCGCTCCGTCGATATCACCTTTCCTGATGGCCTGCCTCGCTTCCTGGAGCGGGTCCGACCGGCTGTGTAAATACAATATCCTATCCGGGGATATTCGATAGGAAGCGGTTGGACCGGATCTTCTGGAAGGGGAGATCTCGATGATCTCAGGCTGGAAGCTGGCACGGATCAGCGAAGCAAGTGCAGGCTGGCGTTTTTCGAGCAGCCGGATGTTTGCCGATAAATGGTCATTCAATGGATTGGCTCCGCCGGCAGCTGCACTGCTAGCCTAAAGCGGCCTCTTCTGCTCTTATTTCTGAATCAATCATCGCCATCGTTATGCAGGCGAGCACAAAAAATCGCGCTCTTTTTGCCCGGACCAGTATAGCGGGATTTTTCCGGGCCGCAAAAAACTTAAGGCCCCGGGATGTTTCTCGCCGACAATCCATGTGGGAGAAATTCATCCGGGGCCCTGGTTTGAAGCTGTGGTTGGCAGCATGGCGTTAGCGTCCTGGGCTGCCGGAATCCTTGCCGCGCTCCACCCGCTTTGTCAACCGGGCCCCCGCGATCGGGGGCCCGGGCTCATGGGGTACAGCAACTTCAAGGAACAAACCGCATGATTATCGGAGCAGTGAAAGCACGATCTGGCTGTTGGCGTTCGCCTGTGAGAGCGCCGAAATGCCGGATTGTGCCAGGATCTGGTGTTTGGTGAGGTTGGCGATCTCCTCTGCGATGTTGGCATCCCGGATTGTGGACTCCGCAGCCAGCGTATTTTGCGACTGGGACTGCAGCACGGAAACGGCTGCCTGGAGGCGGTTAATTCCCGAACCGATGTTGGCCCGACTGGAGGAGACGGCGGCCAGCGCGTCTTTGATCGTAATCAGGGCTGAGGCAGCTCCCGCCTGGGTCGTGAGGCTTATGGTCGCGAGATTCTGGCCTCCCAGATTTGTGACCGTTGCGGTAGAACCTGAGCCGGATGTTGTTATGGCAGTAACGGTGACTGAAATCGAGCTCGAACCGGACGTATCGCCGACGAAAATGCTCAAAGATCCATTCAATCCGGTGGTGGCATTGCTGCTGAACAGGTAGGTGCCATTAAAACTGGTCTGGGTTGCGATGCGGGCAATTTCCGTCTGGATGGAAACGAACTCCGCGTTCAGCGAGATGCGGGCCGCAGAGTCGACGGTTGAGGTCGCCGCCTCTTCGGACAGGGTTATGGCACGGGTGAGAATGTTGCTCATTTCCGACAGGGCGCCATCGGCGATCTGGGCGACGCTGATGCCGTCGTTGGCGTTGCGGACGGCCTGATCGAGGGCGCGAATGTTGGCTCGCAGGCTGTCGGCTATCTGAAGGCCGGCGGCATCGTCGGCGCCGGAATTGATCCGTTTGCCGGAAGAAAGCCGCAGCAAGGTTCTGGAAAGGATGATGTTGTTGGAGTTAAGTTGGTTCTGTGCGTTGATGCCCGAAATGTTGTTGAGTATGCTGAAAGACCCCATGAGACATTTCCTCCATGAAATGTAGTCTCGATATCCATTCGAAGCCGGGGAACAGACCTGGGCTGGGAGGCAGAAAATCCGTTCCGCCTGGCTTTCAGCCTGTTCAACGGCTTTAACTTTTTTGGTTTCGTGCATCTCTATCGGCATGGTCGGTGCGCGCCTTTAGCGGAAAAATGATTCCACGAAAAATGGGCGAGATTTTGAACCCGGACCCGGGTTTTAAAAGGATGACTCCGACGGAAAAGATCCATGGCCACAGGATTTTCTCTATCTGCATGATTAAAGAGAGGTAAACAAGCCTCGCTGGCCGGCAACCCTGGCTTCCTTAAAGGCGACAAATCTGCTTGACAATTAACCCTCAGGTAACGTTTTATTTCTTATGAACTCCCATTTTATCGATCGCCGGATCGGCGGACGCGCTGTCCTGGCCAGATGCGCCTCCGTTGCGCTCGAGTGTGAGTTCTTTTCGAGGGGTATGGACGATGTGCACAGTCTGTGCTTCCAACCTACCAATCACCGATTGCGCTGCTCCTCAGGTGGAGATCCATGCCAGTTAGTGTAGACACAATAGTGAAATGGAGGTCAGTTATGCATCGAAAGGCAAGATTCCCGCTCGCGCTCTTCGCAGTGGGTATGCTGTTTCTGATCGCACCGATGTTCGTGGAAACCGCGAACGCCCAGGTGCTATATGGTTCCGTATCCGGAACCGTGAAAGATCAGACCGGCGCCGTAGTGCCCGGGGCTACATTCACTTTGACCAATCCTCAGACCGGGATACACGGGAAGCCCTGTCCGATGAGGCCGGTAACTACTCAATTCTTGAACGTGCTTGAGGGAACCTACGACATTAGCGTCAAAATGACCGGATTCCGAAATTATCTCGAAAAAGGGATTTCCGTTCAGATCAATACGACGCGAGCAGGTCAATATCACGCTGCAGGTCGGGCAGGTCACCGATACGGTGACTGTGGAGGCCAGCGCTGCGGTTCTACAGACGTCCAAGGCGGACGTCAGCGTGAATATCGAGGCGAAAGCGGTGGAGAAATTCCACTCGGCAACTACCGCAACTACCAGACCCTCATTAACCTTGTTCCCGGTACCACCCCGGCTTATGCTACAAAATGCCGTCATCGATACGCCGGGGCGTTCCCTGACCACCAACGTCAACGGCCAGGACCGCGGCGCCAATAATACTCGAGTGGACGGTGCGGCCAATATCCTGGTCACGATGCCTCACCACACGGTCTATGTTGCGCCGGTGGAGAGCATCGAGACGGTCAACATCTCCACCAATAACTTCGATGCTGAGCAGGGGATTACCGGCGGCGCTGCGGTGACTGTAGCGACGAAGTCCGGCACCAACGAATTCCACGGCAGCCTTTTCGGCATGCATGACAACAGCGCCCTGCGCGCCTTCAAGTGGGATGAGAACCGGATCGGACGGAAAACAAAGCCGAAGCAGCAAGCAGAACATCGATGGCTATAGCATTGGTGGTCCCATCGTGAAGAACAAGCTGTTTTTCTTCACCGACTGGGAAGGCACATTCCAGCGGCTGGGATACGGCGAGCACTATTCCGTCCTGCCGACCGATATGCGGCACAGGGGATTTCAGCCGCAAACTGGGAGCGCAGATCCTGGATGCCAAGCGGCAATCCTATCCTGGTTCCCACCACCGAAGGGGGTACAACACCGCTGCGGAGAGGCATGGTCTTTGATCCGTATACCGGCAACCTTAACGGTACGGGCCGGAGCGTTATTTCCAGCGGCGGAAAAATCAACGTCATCCCCGCAAATCGTCTGAACTAGCTCCACGACGACGTTGCTTGAAGGCTGGATTCCGCTACCCAACCTGTCCGGCGACAACAACAACTACTACAATTCCGACACCCAGGCTCTGAACCGCAACAATTTCGATGCCAAGGTTAACTGGAACCGGAATGAAAAGCACCAGCTCTGGGTTAAATACAGCATCATGATGGCGCTGGTCACTTGTTCAGCCGGCCTATGGGCAGGAGGCTCAGGGTCCGGTCCCTTTGCAGCGGTGGCGTCGGGTCGGGCGACACCCAGGTGCAATTGGCGACCATTGGTACCACTTACACAATTATCGCCCAGATTCCTGTTTGACATGAACATCGGCTTGACCCGTTTCGGCCAGGTCGTGGATCCCGGCAACTTCGACACGAACTATGGACTCGGACGGCTGGGAATTACGGGGACCAACGGACCCAGCTACCTTGAAGGCGGCTCCGCCGATTTTCAGTGTCTCCGACATGTACCAGCATGGGCAATGCGGAAGGCTGGAACCCGCTTGCAGCGCAACGACCAGTCCCTATACCACGAACCTCAACTTCAACAAGATCCAGGGCAATCACGACATCCGCTTCGGCATGGACTGATGCACCACTTGATGAACCACTGGCAGCCGGAGTTGGGAGATGGACCACGCGGCGGATTCGGCTTCGGTAGTGCCATTACCGCTTTGAATCCCGACGGCCATCCGTGACTCCGTGGGATTTACGGGCAGGTACTCCGTCCTTCGAGAACAGCTGGAACAGCCAGGCGGCATTCCTGCTGGGCATACCTTCCTCCTCGGGGAAAAGCCCGCAGTACATCAAGATGACCAGCATCGAGAACACTTGGGGCTTTTATGTCCGCGACCGCTGGCGCGTTAATCCCTAAGCTGACCCTCAACCTTGGATTGCGCTGGGAGATTTACCCCACCCGGACGCGTGCTCAGGGCATGGGGATCGAATCTTATGATACCGCCACGAATGAGGTCCTGATCGGCGGAAAGGGCGGGCTGCCCCAGGACATGGGCGTGGGCTGCAGCAAGAAGCTCTTCGCTCCCCGTATCGGATTCGCCTACCAGATGACCAATAATATGGTCATCCGGGGCGGCTATGGCATCACTTTCCATTCGCACCCCTGGGGCGCCCAGGCATTGCGCGGATTGGTATCCGCTGACTCTTGTCGCCAATTACGGGGGCGTCAACGGTTACCAGCCGGTTACCACAGACCCCAATTATGTGTCGGCGGGAATCCCGAACTGCCATTCGGTCCGAATGTCGGTATTCCCACGATCGTCGGCCCCGGATATCAGCAAGGGCAGAGTATCCCCTGCCGTCATCGATGGACGATGGCTACCTGAGGCCAACAAGCAGCTGAAGCGCGGATACATCGAATCATGGAATCTCATTATCGAACAGAAGTTTCCCGGAGAAATCGTCGGTTCGGTCGGGTATGTGGGATCGCAGTCCATCCATGGTTTCGCGTTCAGCAACTCAACGCAAGTCCAAATGCCCGGATGCAGGCAACAACGGCCGGCCTCTTTACATCAAATTCGGCCGCACCGCGAACACCAGGTTATGGGATGGCCGCCGCAAGCCGACTACCATTCCCTGCAGGCGACAATCAACCGACGATTCACTGGCGGCCTGTTCCTCAAAGGGCGCCTACACCTACTCGCACGCGATAGCCGAGGCCGGTTACGGCGACTGGACACCGTTCACCTTCAATGCGCTCAATCAGCTTTATCGCAATAACGGCAACACCGCGAATTTCAACCGGCCCCATAATCTGCAGATGGCCTTTGTCTACGAACTCCCGTTCGGTGCCGGCAAGAAGTGGGCGCAGGATGGTGCCGTCGAAGATGATCCTAGGCGGATGGCAGACCAACGGGATATTCGCCTCCATACCGGGCGGCCAGTTTACCTTGAGCGCTTCCGGCACATCGCTGAACATGAACGCGCAACCACAGACGCCGGACCAGATCAAGCCCAGATCGCCAAACTATGGCAAGTCGGCGATCTGCCGTTCTTTGATACCACCGCGTTCGCCAATATCTCTGAGGTGCGCTTCGGCAACATCGGCCTGCATTGCCATGCGTGGGCCCGGTGCCGTCAACATGGATTTCAGCCTTTTCCGCAAGTTCAAGCTGTCGGAGAAATTCAACATGGAATTCAAGTCGAGGGATTCAATATAAGCAACACGCCGCATTTCGGCAATCCGAACGGCAGCATTACTAGCGGGAATTTCGGGAAGATCCTCAGCACTCAAATAGCGGATGATCCGAGGAAATTCCGTTTCGGGCTGCGTATCGCCTTCTAACCTCGTTTAGCCAGTCATTCGGGCGCAGGCAATTCCTGCCTGCGCCCGGATTTTCCTCCCGGGCTCCAGCAGCCACCCGAATCCCCAAGAACAGAAACATTGAACGGCTCTGCCCCGCCGAAGACGATTTTTCAGAGGTGCGTGCGAAGCATGGTTACGGCAAAGGTATGCGCGTCCCGGTGGGTCGCGATGAATATGGCGTGTCGTAGCATCAAAGGAATGCAGCGCGGCTGTATGAATGGCCGGCCGCTACGCGGCCACCACAAGTTTCGAGTGACTGTCTGCAATGGGGGGTAGTTCATGAATCGCGGACCAACTTGCTGTCGAATCATGGGACTTTTGTTTTTTCCGGACTTTTGTTTTCATACCCAGGCGCGCGGCCGAAACCGCCCGCAACGGCGGGCATCGAGGGAAAAAATATCCGGCTGGAATTCAATTCCTCCATGCACAGCCGGGTCACGGCTCGTTTCGGCGGCAAGGACACAGTTATGGGTTCCTTCGCTCCCTCAGAAACGATTACGGTCGACGGTAAGGAAATCGGAGATTTTACGCTTCAAGACAGCCGCCAGCGCTCCGTTCGCGATGAACTGGGGACCGGCAGGCAGGTTACCGTGGAGGGATTGTCGGGCTCCATTCAAAAAACCTCCTTTCTTACCCTCTATGATGAGTTCCCGAGCTTCATTTTCATGACCGTGAAATATGCGAATAAGGGAAACGCCGACCTGCAAGTTTCAAGCTGGACCAGCCATCACTATTCGGTCGACGCCGGCGAAGGTCAGGGAAACCAGCCATTCTGGTCCTATCAGAGCGGTTCCTATCAGAAAAGGCCTGACTGGGTTCTGCCGCTTACTGCGAAATTCAAGCAGGAAAACTACCTGGGAATGAATTCGACCGATTACGGCGGTGGCACCCCCGTGGTCGATGTCTGGCGCCGCGACGCCGGGATTGCGGTTGGCCACGTCGAGTGTACTCCGAAACTCGTTTCTCTTCCGGTCACCACTGCGGATTCAGGCCTGGCTTCACTGGCCATAACCTTTCGCGCCGGGAAGGTTCTGAAAGCGGGCGAGAGCCTCGAAACCTTCCGCACCTTTGTCGCCGTGCACCAGGGGGATTACTTTCAGACGCTGCAAAGCTACAGCAAAATCATGCAGAAGCGCGGCATTCAATTTTCGCCGGCGCCCGATTCTGCCTTCGAGCCGATCTGGTGTGCCTGGGGTTATGGGAAGACCTTCACGCCGGCTCAGGTCGACGGAGCCCTCCCTGTAGTCAAGAAGCTTGGCTTTTCCTGGGTCGGGGTGGACGATGGTTGGCAATCCGCGGATGGCGACTGGGATCTGGTGAAGGCTAAGTTTCCCAACGGGGATGCCGACATGAAGGCCCTGGTTGACAGAATTCGCGGCAAGGGATTCCGTGCCCAGATCTGGTGGGCGCCGCTGGCGGTTAAACCCGATGCGGAGTTGATGAAAAACCATCCGGAGCAGTTGCTCCTGAACGCTGACGGTTCTAAGCGGAAAATCTCCTACTGGAATGACTGGTATCTCTGTCCTTCCGACCCTGCTGTGCTGGAACATCACCGCAAGCTGGTCGTCAAAATGATCAAGGATTGGGGGTATGATGGTCTGAAACTGGATCAACCTCTATAAGGAGAAAATGCTCTCGCGCGGCCAGTACCTGGGAGAATTGTACGATATCGGATTCGACCGCCCCGAGGCTCACGCCATCCGGAAATCCGGCAGCATGTATTATTCCTTCTTTGCCCCCGAATATCGAGGCAGCGTCGAACTCCGGGGACTCGAAGGAAAATCCTACGTCATCACCGATTATGAGAATAACAGGGAACTGGCTGTAGTTTCCGGACCGGTCGGACGCGTGGAGGTGCAATTCCAGAAGCACCTGCTGCTGGAGGCCAGGCCTCGCTGAAGCCACCCCTAAAAAAAAGCGGATCCGCCCCGGAGCGGATCCGCTTTCCCAACAGTAAAACTTCTGCCGGGCTCTTAAGGCCTACCTAATCAGTGAAAGCACAATCTGGCTGTTGCCGTTTGCCTGAGTCAGGGCGGCGACTCCCGATTGCGCCAGGATCTGGTATTTTGTCAAATTGGCCACTTCCTCGGCCATATTCGCATCACGGATCGTCGATTCAGCAGCTTGGGTATTTTGAGACTGAGACTGCAAGACCGATACCGCCGACTGCAGCCGGTTAATGCCCGAACCGATGCTGGCACGGCCTGCAGCTACCTTTGCAAGGGCATTTTTAATGGTGGTCAAGGCTGTCGCTGCCCCCGCCTGAGTCGTTAAATTGACCTGCGCAAGATTCTGGCCGCCCAGATCTGTAACCGTGGCGGTGGCGCCTGAGCCGGATGTCGTAATGGTGCTGATAGTGACCGAAATCGAGCTCGCGCCAGAGGTGTCGCCGACGAAAACGCTCAGCGATCCGTTCAAACCGGATGTGGCATTGCTGCTGAACAGATAGGTGCCGTTAAAGTTGGTCTGGCCGGCAATGCGCGCTATTTCAGCCTGTATCGAGTTGAACTCGTTATTCAGCGAAACACGGGCCGCTGAATCGATGGTCGAGGTCGCGGCCTCTTCCGCCAGGGTTATGGCACGGGTGAGAATGTTGCTCATTTCAGACAGTGCGCCATCGGCGATCTGAGACACACTGATTCCGTCATTGGCGTTGCGAACAGCCTGATCGAGGGCCCGGATGTTGGCGCGCAAGCTATCAGCTATCTGAAGGCCCGCGGCGTCATCGGCACCGGAGTTGATCCGTTTGCCGGACGACAATCTCAAAAGAGTCCTGGAGAGGTTGATGTTGTTAGAGTTGAGCTGGTTCTGGGCATTAATACCCGAGATGTTATTCAGGATGCTGAACGATCCCATTTGCGAATTCCTCCATGAATTCGAATATTCGAATTCCTCGGTTTGGCCAGAGGAAGTCCAGGGTCCAGGGGAAATGAAGGCGCCCCAAGAACCCCTCTGTGCACTCTAGTTAATGGCTTTCGCCGAGACCTATCGGCAGATGGGATCTAGGAGTTTAGAGGGAAAATGAGAAAAGCGGGAAAACGGTTCTGCTGGGAGAGCACCGTGGGTTTCGCGCGATTGCAGTGCCGAAAAAACGCCGGCGCGGCCTGGGGCCATGGGTCATTCCTGTGGAAGACGGGGTTTAATTAGCATGAAAGCCCTGTCTTTACAGAAGATTGCGCAGTTTGTGAAACCATCTGAAGGATGGCTCTTACTGCATAAACGGAATCCTAATCAAAGGGCAGTAGGTGCAAAAAATTCACTGCTTCTGCGAAATCACAGCAGTTTTACGGGGTTTTTTATCAGAGTATTTTAATTAACTTCCTGGAAAATGATCCAAGGTTTCAGCAATCTGCCACATCGCTGCCAGGGTCAAGCTTGATTTTCCTGGTCAAGGAGGGAGGCGGATCCCCCCCTTTCCGAAGGATCCGCCTTTGCTGCTACCCGCTTGCTCCAGGTTTTTCGATGGGGGAGTGTTAACGCCCTTGTAGCAAGGACAGCACCAGCTGGCTTTGCGAGTTGGCCTGGGCCAAGGCTGCAAGTCCCGACTGAGCCAGGATCTGGAATTTGGTTAAATTCGAGATTTCCTGGGCGACATTGGCGTCGCGTATAGTCGATTCTGCCGCCTGGGTATTCTGCGCCTGGTTCTGGAGAACAGTCACTGCCGCTTGCAGCCGGTTCATGCCAGCGCCGAGAGAAGCTCGATTGCCCGATACTCCCGCCAGGGCATTGTTAATGATGGTCAATGCAGAAGCCGCTCCCGACTGGGTGGTCAGATCGACAGTCTGGAGATTCTGTCCTCCGAGGTTCGTGACGAAACTCCCGCTTGTCGTGATCAGGTTTACCGTGACCGATATGGAACTGATCCCGGAGGTGTCACCCACGAAAACGCTGAGCGATCCGTTCAGGCCGTTTGCAGTGAAGATCTGTTTTCCATTAAAGTTGGTCTGCGCCGCGATTCGCGCTATTTCCGCCTGAATTGCAAGGTATTCGGTGTTCAGTGAGACGCGCCCGGTGGAATCAATGGTCGAGGTAGCCGATTCCTCAGCCAGGGTAATGGCGCGAATCAGGATATTCGTCATCTCATTGAGAGCGCCATCTGCAATCTGGGCGACGCCGATGCCGTCATTGGCGTTTCGAACCGCCTGGTCCAGGGCCTTGACGTTGGCACGCAAGCTGTCGGCGATCTGAAGCCCGGCCGCGTCGTCCGCGCCCGAATTGATGCGCTTGCCGGAAGACAAGCGCATCAAGGTCTGTCCGAGGTTCATATTGTTTACGGAAAGATTGTTCTGCGCGTTGATTGCTGCAATGTTGTTCAGGATACTGAAGGCTCCCATGGTTGAATTCCTCCTTGAATTCGTTAGGGAAGGGGACGGATTGTACCTGTGTGCGACGATATGCGGGCATCCTTGCCCCTCACATCACAGGTGGTAGCCCTTTTTGCGTGATGGGACGCTGGCGGCTGCCGATTCCATGAAACTCGCGGATTATCAGGGGCTTGCTTCCCTCTGACGCTCCGTGCAATTCACGCCCTTCATATCGACGGGAGCTATCACAGCATTAGGGCAAAAAATGCCGCCGTCAAAAAAATCTTGAATATTGAATCTGTCAGGAAATCGAAGTTGCTCAATCCGCCCCCATTTCCAGCATGCAAGATGGAACCGGCGATCTGCGCCCTATCTCGAATGGCAGTAAAACCGTTCATTTGTCTGTATCCCCTTGAATACATGAAGTGAGGAATATGAGGCAATGGTCTGCGAATTGCTTTATCTTGTGGGGAATCACATCCATTAGATTCCCAAGGAAAGGGCTGTTATGACGAGAATCTACGTTGACCAGAAGGAAATCCCGCCTCCGGCTGTTGGATTCCAGTGGCTGGAAGAGCTCATCAAGCATGTGGAAACCCACATCATTCCAGCGGATGCGGTCATTCGCCACGTGGAAATTGACGGACAGCCACTTTTTGAAGGCGGCACGGAAGGGAATGGGGTGCCGGTCAATTCGAACATCTCGGGAAGCGACAAAATCGAGATCTTTACCGGAACACTGCCGCAGATCGCCTGCGACTCGATCAAGGAAGCCCTGGCCTATATCGTACGGATCGAGAGTGCAATTCCAACAATTGCTTCGAGTTTCCAAATTTTGCCGGGGCCGGAGGCCTTCGAGCAACTCAAACAGCTTTTGGAGGGATTCTATTGGCTCAATTTGTTGGCAGGCAAGCTGAGCTCGGCGCTTCAGCTTGACCTGAGCCAAACCGTGATTCAAGGATCAAAAGCCAGCGATTACTTCGATAAGTTCACCACGATTCTTAATCAGCTGGTTGATTCCCAGGCGCGCCAGGACAATCTTTTGATCGCTGATCTGCTTGAATACGAGATCCGGCCCCTGATGCCCGCCTGGAAGGAACTGTTCGGAGTGTTGGGGAGCCTGGCCGGAAATTCCGCGTAACCTTGTCATAGGCGCGTCAAATGCAAGCAACGGGAGCCAAAATATTGACGCTTGTTCCTAAGGGAATGGACCGGAGTCGGCGGGAGGGAGGCGCAACGGCTGCCCGCCGTTCCAGGCTGGGCCGACCGCCGCTTTGGATTCGCACCTCTGCAGGCCCAAAGATTGGATTCGGGCACCTCAGGCGATCCTTGATATTGAGCCGCGTTCTGGCAGATTGCGTCGCTCCCGTCTTCCTTTGCGACGATGATGAGATTTGGTGCCGGACGCAATGCGAAGCCGTGGGTTGGCCAACTTTGCCTTATCATCCGATTCGCGTCTGGAATGAACAGCCCTTGCCGCATGCGATAATCATCGACACCCGCGAAAAAGCGGGGTTGATACGTTTAATTTCTGAGGCGAAAAAGCGGTCGGTCCCGGTGGTCAGCATTCATGATCTTGGATTAAATCCTCTTCCGAGTGATATCGTGATTGACGGCAGCATCGTACCGGTCCACCCTGATTTTCATAGTCATGGCGAGGCGTTTTATCCCGGGCCATCCTATCTTGTGCTTGAGCCTGGATTTGCCCTGCTGCACCAGAAACCCAGGCACCAGTCCGAACGAATCGGCCGCATCATTGTGGGCTTAGGCGGAGGTGATACAAAGGTCTGGTTCCAGAAAGTCCTGCGTGGGCTGCAGGCCTGGGAACGGAGGATCGAAGTCGTCGGAATACCCGGATTTACGAACTGGGGCCAGGTCGAGATTCTGCAGCGAGACTGGAGCCCCCTGCGGTTTCGCTGGGCGTCCAGCAGTGAGACTCCCGAAAGACTGGTGCCTCGGGCTGACCTGGCAATAATGGCAGGAGGCCTTTCGGCTTATGAGGCGCTCTGTGCAGGGACTCCGCTGATGGCGGTTGCTCTGGACAGATATCAGCGTGCGACCATCTCAGCACTATCAAAAGCCGGAGCCTGCCTTGATCTAGGGCTGGCAACGGATCTCAGGCCAAAGAAAATAACGGCTGCGCTGGCATTGCTTGACATCGATCCGCAAATGCGGATAGTTCTGGCAGCCAAGGGACAGGCGCTTGTAGACGGCAGAGGAGCCGAAAGGGTTGCAGGCCTGATCCGACTGGCGATTCAGAATCGGGCATGTCCGCCGAATCCCAGGTCGGCACGGTAACGGCCCTCAACCTGACAGCGTGCTGCATATCGGCCTTTTCAGGCATGCGGGAAATGGGGGCCTTTCATTCTCATGAAAAAAAGTCAAATTTCAATCGGCGGGAGGATGATCGGGGAAGGCTGCCCGGCTCTCGTCGTTGCCGAAATCGGCATCAACCATGGCGGAAACCCGGCTCTGGCCCACAAACTGATCGACGCCGCGGCCGATGCAGGCGCGGATGCGGTGAAATTTCAGACCTTCCGAGCTGATAGCCTTTGGACAAGGAGCCCGGGCAGGCTGGCGCAGCAGAGCCCGGGAGAAGAAACCGCTTACGAAATGTTTCGCCGCATGGAACTCGATGTCGAGGCTCATGCCGCTCTTAAAAGCCATGCGCAAGGGCGCAACGTGATCTTCCTCTCTACGCCCTTCGACGAGGGAAGCGTGGATTTTCTGGATATCCTGGGGGTGCCGGCCTTCAAAGTTGCTTCCGCCGACATAACCCATTTCCCGCTGCTTCGGAAAATCGCATCCAAAAACAAGCCGGTGCTTCTTTCCACCGGGATGTCGACGCTCGCCGAAGTGAGTGAAGCGCTTTGGGTGCTTGGGGACTCCGGGGCTGGAAACACAGCATTGCTGCACTGCGTCTCACGTTATCCCGCTCCACCCGCCTCGCTGAACCTTCGTGCGATCGAGACGATGAGAAACCACTTCAGCGTCCCCGTCGGCTACTCCGATCACAGCGAGGGGATTCTCCTGCCCCTGGCCGCGGTTGCTCTGGGTGCCGCTATTCTCGAAAAGCATTTTACGCTTGATAAGCAGATGGAAGGACCCGATCATAAGGTCAGTATGGATCCCGGCGAATTGAAAAACCTCGTCGCCGGCATCCGGCTTGTGGAAGCTGGCTTGGGCAACGGCATCAAAATGCCGTCTCCCGAGGAACGGGAGAACCTCCGCCTGAGCCGGCGAAGCATCGTAACTGCACGTGATGTTCGGGCCGGCGAGCCCATAGAAGCCGGGATGCTCGAGTTCAAGCGACCCGGCACCGGAATCGAACCCAAATTGGTGTCGGTCCTGATCGGAGCCCGGGCACGGCTGGACCTGCAGCGGGATACGGTGCTGCAGTGGGATCACTTGATCCTGCAAGATGGGGACAATCGCTGTTACAGTTCTGCTAGGACCGAGAAGTAGGATGGAACTGGTGCTGCAACAACAAAATGAGCGGAACCTATGCCTGAATTGAATGTTTTAATAACGGCTGCGAGCAGGCGGGTTCCCTTGATCCAGGCTTTCACCCGTGCCTTGAAAGATCATGACGTACACGGGTGCGTCGTTACGACGGATATGAACAGCCTGAGCCCGGGGCTCTATTTCAGCGACAAGCATTATCTTGTACCTTTGACCAATGATCCCGCCTATATCTCCATTATCGAATCCATCGCGGTTGCGGAAAAAATAGGACTCATTATCCCGACCATCGATGATGAACTGCCGATTTTTGGCGCCTCTTCCGCGGCTTTTCGTGCCAAGGGAATCCGCGTCGCCGTATCCAGCGAAAAAACCGGAGTGATCTGCAACGATAAAAAGCTGTCGGCTTCGTTTTTTGCGGCCGCAGGGCTTCCGTTTGCCAGGACCTGGCTTCCCTCGGAACTCGAATTTGACCGCTTGTCGTACCCTTTGTTTCTAAAGCCACGAAGCGGCCGGGGGAGCGTCGGCGCCTATCGCATTGCCACAGAAAGGGAACTGGGCTTCTTCCTCGACTACGTGCCCGATTCTGTGGTTCAGGATTACCTCCCCGGGAGAGAATTTACGATCGATGTTTTGGCCGATTTTGAGGGCAGGATTATCTGTGTGGTTCCCAGGGAACGGCTCGTCATCAGGTCGGGCGTTTCCGATCGCGGTAAAACCTGGAGCAACCCAAAACTGATAGAACTGGGAGTCCAGGCCGCAACAGCCTTGGATATTCGCGGGCCGGCGAATATCCAGGTAAAGTGGCAGGACGAGCAGGCAACCATTTTTGAAGTTAATCCCCGTTTTTCCGGGGGCATTCCGCTTACCATCGCGGCCGGAGCCGATTTCCCGTCCCTCCTGATTGAAATGTGCCTGGGACACTCCGTCCACCCCCGCATAGGCCGGTTTACCGACGGTCTTACCATGTCGTGTTACGAGGCCGCCATTTTCTTGCCGGAGCAGTCGCCGGCAGCAACTGCGAGCGATAAACGGGTGATGAATAGCAAGGTGCTGCGATCCTAAATGATCTCACATAGAGCAGTGATTCTGGCAGGAGGAAAGGGAACCAGGCTGGCTCCCTATACCACCATTTTTCCGAAGCCGCTGGTGCCGATTGGGGATAAGCCAATTCTCGAAATCATCATCCATCAGCTCCTGGGATGCGGATTTAAAGATATCGTTCTTTCAATCGGACACCTGGGAGAGCTGATCGAAGCTTATTTCCAAAACGGCCAAAAAAATCTACCGGGCTTGAATCTTCAATATTACCGCGAACCCGTGCCGCTCGGTACCGCGGGTCCCCTGGCCATGATTCCGGGCTTGACCGGGACTTTCCTCGTCATGAACGGCGACATACTTACAAATCTCGATTACCGGGATCTTCTCGAGTTTCATCGAACAGCCGGTGCGGCACTAACCATTGCCATGCAAAGCAAGGAAGTCCGGATTGATCTCGGAGTCCTGGAAACCGACGCAGCCGGTCGGCTCACGGCGTACCACGAAAAGCCAACCATAAATTATGACGTAAGCATGGGTATTTATGTATATGAATCTAAAGTATTGGATTACATCGTAAAAAGCCAATACCTGGATTTCCCGGAGCTGGTATGCCTGCTTTTGCGAGCAGGCGAAAAGGTGGTGGGCTACCGTAGCCAGGCGCAATGGTTCGACATTGGGCGCCGGGAGGATTATGAACTTGCCCAGCAGGAATTCGGGTCCACCGGGACTTTCCTCCACTCCGTCTAGGTGGAGGATTCCGCTCTCGGAACCCTTCTATTCAGATACGGAGGTCCAGGCTCTTCTCTCGACCTTGAGGGGAGGGTGGTGGACCATGGGTCCGGAAACCCGGTCGCTCGAATCCGAGTTTGCCAGCTATCTTGGAGTTCGACATGCTGTCGCCGTGGCCAATGGGACAGCCGCGCTGCACTTGGCGCTCCTTGCCCTCGGTACCGAGCCCGGCGATGAAGTCCTCACCCCGTCGCTGACCTTCGTGGCGGCAGCCAATGCCATACTTCACGCGAGGGGGATTCCTCGCTTCGCCGATGTGCAAGCGCATGATCATCCGCTGGTATCGGCGGAAACACTGGAAAAAGCGAGGACCCCAGCCACCCGCGGCGTTTGTGTCATGCACTACGGAGGCTATCCATGCGCCATGGGGGAGATCCTCGAATGGGCCCGCGGGCACCGATTCTGGATTATAGAAGATGCGGCCCATGCGCCCGGTGCTTCATGGGAAACCCATAAATGCGGAACACTGGGGGATATCGGCTGTTTCAGCTTCTTCGGCAACAAGAACATCACTTGTGCCGAAGGAGGCATGATTGTGACCCAGCGCGATGATATAGCCATGAAGCTGCGCGCGCTGCGCTCACATGGGATGAATTCGCTTACGTGGGAGCGCTTCAATAAAGAGCAGATTTCCTATGACGTGACTTTGCCGGGATTCAATTACCGGATGGACGATCTTCGGGCTTCGCTGCTCCGGATACAGCTGAAGTCTTTGTCTTCCATTCAAATGCTCCGTCAGGAACGGACGCTCTGGTACCGCGAGAGACTTCGAGGCGATTCGCGCTGGATTCTCCCCTTTGCCGACGCATCGCTTGAATCGGCTTTTCACTTGTTTACAATTGTATTAAGAGAAGGCATTTCCAGGGAAAAGTTAATTCTTTACTTGAGAGATTTGGGAATTCAAACCAGCATTCATTATCCGCCCGTGCACCAGTTTTCCTATTACCGGGAAATGGGGAGTTCCACCTCGGTTCTCCCCGTCACCGAATCGCTGGGACAGCGTCTCTTGACGTTGCCGCTTTATCCGGGTATGTCTGAAAAACAGGTCGATTTTGTGTGCGGGGCTTTGCAGAAGGCTGTGGTTGTCTGATTTTCATTCTCCGCCCGGTTCGCCGGGAGGGGGCAACGGGGGAATCGTGGGAGCAGTTTTAGGCTTTTTGCAGGCACGCATGGGCAGCAGCCGATTGCCTGGCAAGGTTTTGTTGCGAATCCAGGGCAGGAGCATTCTGGAACATGCCATCCGACGGTTGCGAGCAGCCCAGACCGTGGACGAGGTCGTAGTGCTAACCACTACCCTCGAAGCCGACAGTCAGGTGGTTGACGAGGCTCGCAGGCTGGGGACTGCCGTATTCCGCGGACCGGAGTTGGATGTGCTCAAGCGGTTTCATATGGCCTCGGAGAGATATCGGCCGGATATCGTGGTTCGCGCAACCGCCGATAATCCCCTGATCGACGTGGATTCAATCGACCGGATTGTCAGGGCCCTGCAATCAAGCGACCTCGAGTACTGCATTGAAAGCGGACTTCCCTATGGGGCGGCGACAGAGGCTATTACGGCGAAAGCCTTGAATCGCTCCGACCAGGAAGCGACGGAAACCCGGCACCGGGAGCATGTGACACTGTACGTCAAGGAACATCCCGAGCTTTTCCGTTTGGCTTTTTTGACGCCTCCCGACGCTTTGAGGCAGCCCGAACTGCGGCTGACCATCGATACCCCGGAAGATTTCATGTACATGGAAGAGTTGATTCAGGCCATCCCGGACAGCGGCCGGGTAGTCCCTCTGGAGCATTATCTCAGAATTGTTCCGAACCTATTCCGGGCGAAGTTCTGATTGTCTGCCGGGAATCCTGGATTCAGGCCTAACGCGGCGTCCCTCCTCTGCCGATATGACTCAAGGATTATTACCGTCAGGCGGAGAGCATGATATTACTGACCAAAATCAATAACAGTCCCATTGCATTGAATTCGGATCTGATCGAATACATCGAAGAGACTCCTGATACGGTGATCACGCTCACGAACAATGATCGCGTGGTTGTGCAGGAAAGCATGGCTGCGATCATCCAAAAAGTCGTGAGTTTCCGGAGAATGGTAGCGGGGCTTATCGACCGCGAGCTCGACAAGAAACCGCCCGTAGAATCGGCCGAAAAAACCATCCATCCGGTGCGGTAGGGGAGAAGAGATGGATTTAGCAACGATTATTGGCCTGGTCCTGGCGTTTGGCGCGATTCTTGGTGGGCAGGCACTGGAAGGCGGCAAGGTCGAATCCATTCTTCAGCCTACCGCAGCCATCATCGTATTTGGCGGCACCTTCGGCGCATGCCTCGTCATGTTTCCCCTTCATGTCGTCATAACGAGTTTCAAATCCGCCGTCAAAGTATTTTTGGAACCCAAAATCGACAACAGGATTATCATCGCTGAAATTGTCCGCTACGCGAACAAGGCGCGCAAAGAAGGGATTATCAGCCTCGAGTCCGAAGTGCAGAAAGCTTCGGATCCGTTCCTGCGCAAAGCCTTGACCATGGCTGTGGATGGGGTGGAACCGAAAATCCTGCGCGAAAGCATGGAGATGGAAATAACTAACATGGAAGACGAAGCCGAGCATCCGATCAAGTTCTGGGAGGCTGCGGGCGGTTATTCTCCCACTATCGGAATTTTGGGCGCCGTTCTCGGTCTCATCCATGTCATGGAGAATCTGAGCGATCCCAGCAAGCTCGGAGGCGGCATCGCGGTGGCCTTCGTGGCCACGGTTTATGGCGTTGGTCTTGCGAACCTGTTATTCCTGCCGATGTCGGGAAAGTTGAAAATGAAGGCCAAAAGGGAAATGGTGATCAAAGAGATCATGTTCACCGGGGTGATCTCAATCCTTGAGGGAGAAAACCCCCGGCTGATCGAGGACAAGCTCAAGAGCTTCCTGAGCGCCAAGGAGCAGGGGGAAGCTGCAGGCAAAGAAGCAAGCGGCCAGAGAAAAGCAGCCTAGTTTTATCCGGAGATCCAGGGAGTTTGACCGTTGGCACGAAAGAAAAAGCCTCCTGAACATGCGAACCACGAGCGCTGGCTCGTGTCCTATGCGGATTTTATTACTCTGCTTTTCGCATTCTTTACCACCCTGTACGCCATTTCCACGGTCGATGCGAAGAAAATGGGCAAGATGGTCATGTCCATGCGCGCCTCGTTTGACAGCACCATGTTCCCAGCTGGGAGTCCCAAGCTGGCCCTGGGAGACGGCAACGGCGGTGCTACCACTCCTCATGATGTGATTGAAAGAATCAGAGTGCCCAAGGAACTGACCCTTCGTGAAACCGCGATGCAGAGCCTCCAGGACATGAAAGCGAATTTTAAGACCAAGGGCACGAGCGTGCTGAAGGACGCTGGTGGAGGCGGTGGAACGGCTGACAAGAAGACCCTTGGAGAACTGAAAAGGGAAATCGAAACGCTGTTAGGTCCGGAAATCGTTAAGGGAAAGGTGCGCACGCGGCTGGACGCCCGCGGATTAATTATCTCCTTGGGGGAGGTGGGGCTTTTCGACTCGGCGTCGGATGAGCTCAAGCCGGAGGGCAGGGCAATGCTTGATGCCCTGGTTACGAGCCTGATGGGCACGGACAACCAGATTCGCATCGAGGGCCACACCGACAACGTTCCGATCAAAACTGCTCGTTTCCCGTCAAACTGGGAATTGTCGACCGCCAGGGCCACTTCAGTGGTGTCGTATGCGGTCACGAATCTCGGTTTGAGCCCGAATCGGCTTTCGGCGGCGGGTTACGCCGAATTTCACCCGGTGGCGGCCAACGACTCTCCAGATGGTCGAGCCCGCAATCGCCGAGTGGACGTTCTGGTGATGGATCCGTACTATGCTTTGGCGGAACCACATTGATCACTCCCGGGTCCAAACGTAGGCGGAAAACTCCTTGCGGATTCGGAAGCCCAGCCTCTGGTACCACTCAAACGCCCGGCGGTTATTCTTGGTGACGGTCAACCCGACGGTCAAGTAGCCCGCATTCTTTAGATAGTCCAGCGCCCTGAGCATCAGAACGTTGCCCAACCCCTGCCCCTGGCTGGCGGGGTGAATGGCAATCTGTGGAATCATCCCGCCCGACGGCGAAATCCGTGAAGTTATGATGAAACCGCATGGCCTTCCCGGAGGATTCATTCCTACGAAGGATGCCTGGGGCAGAATGCTTCCGCATCCCGGGTTTTCGCAGAGACTCCTGAGATAGGAGTTGCATCCTTCCAGGCTGCAGTAATCCTCACAGATGGATGCATCGGCCTCGCTGCGGTAACTGTTGAAAGCAACTTCGGCCGCCCCGGCCAGCAGCTCCGGGCTCCAGGTAACGATGGAATGAGAATCCGTGCGGCACTCCTGCACGGAGTATTGAAGAAGATCAAGCTCCAGGAAATACCTGGCATAACTCCTGAATCCGTTCCGGGTGAATCCGCCCTCGAGATTCAAATTGTGAAAAGGCATGATCTGGGCTTCCACCCGGTTCATGCGGGGAGATTCCTTGAGGATGCGCAGCACGCGGCCCAGCAGTTCGTCGGCAACCTGCGTTTGGTGCGGACCTGCGGGGGCATAAACCGTGCCGATGACGCCCTTTGTTTGATACATAAGAAAGTAGGCATAGCCCAGGGCCGACTTGTCTTTCACCACTGCAAATCCCGGCAGCAGGTTTTGGGCGATGAATGAGGAGAGAATATTGCGAACCGGCGAGTAGTCCCAGCCCAATTCGGAGATCCAGGCGTCCACCTCCCCGTCCATGAGGATGGCCATCGCCCGCGGGTCAGCCATGCTGAGCGGCGTGATTTTTAGATCCGGCATAACATGTTGAAATCCTGACCCTGGCGGTCCAGATTGACCCTGTCGTGGATTTCCTTCCAGGAATCGGAGGAATAGCTGAGGAAAGCCTCGACCGCCTGAGGGTCGAATTGTGTACCTGCGCATCGACGGATTTCCTGGACGGCGTATTCAAACGTCAGCGCCCTGCGGTAAGGCCTGTCGCTGGTCATCGCATCCATGGCATCTGCGACGGCGAACACCCTTGCTCCGAGAGGAATCTCGTCTCCCTTCAAGCCGCTTGGATAACCGCTTCCATCCCATCTTTCCTGGTGCGCAAGCACAATCTCCGCCGCGGGGGCAAGAAAGCGGATGCTTTCCAGGATCTCAAAGCCGATGCGCGGGTGCTTTCTCATTTCAATCCATTCATCCGCAGTAAGGTGCCCGGGTTTGAGAAGAATGGAATCCGGAACCCCGATCTTGCCCACATCGTGCAGAAGCGCGCCACGCCCGGTTTGGATCAACTCTTCCCCGGTGATGCCTACCAGCCTTGAAAGGGTCAGAGTATACTCGCGGACCCTGTGCGAATGCGCCTGCGTTTCGTGCTCTCTTGCGTCCAAGGCCGCGACCAGCGCTTCAAGTGTAATTTTATAGCTTTCTTCCACGTCGTTAAGCGCGCCGTTGAGTTCTCTTGTCCGCTCCTTAACCATCTTTTCAAGCTCTTCCTGGTAGGAGCGGTTTTCGATCAAAAGCTGGCGTTTTTCCAGGGCTCTTTTAACGGCCAGCTTAATGACCGATAGGTCGAACGGCTTGGTGATGAAGTCGAATGCCCCCAATCGCAGCGACTGCACGGCCGTTGCGACGTCGAGCATTCCGGTGATCATGATGACCGCGACATCCGGATCGTTTTTTCTTAGCAGCTGAAGCAATTCAGTTCCGGGCATGCCCGGCATCACGACATCGGAGATGACGAGCGAATAGCGGTCATGCTTGATCTTGTTGATCGCATCGAAAGGGCTGTGAGTCTCCACCCTGTCCGGGTATTCCTCCAGTGAACGCATCAAGATAGAGCGTACGGCGGGGTCGTCGTCGACGATTAGGATCTTGGATGAGACGCGCTGTTCGGGCATGGGAACCAATCGCAGATCAAGTGGAGTGTAGGATCCTGGCCTTTTTGCTTTCCAGTTCGCGGATCACGTTGAAATGCTGCTTGCGCATCAGTTCCGTCACTTCAGCCGGATTGCTTCTGTTTTTGAGCGACGCCGGATATTCCGATTTGGTGGAAAGAATGACTCTTCCTTCGCAAAAGACCTGCGTGCTTATGCTCCTTCCTTTGAACCCCAGATCCTCGGTCTGGATGTGGATCTGTTTTCCCATAAAATCCAGGTTGTCATTAAGGCCCATCGTCGGGGTTGAGGGGACCTGGCTGGCCTCGTTCAGTGTGACCGCTTCTTCATCGGAGCAATTCAAAAGGCAATTGACCACGTTCTGGATTTCCTTCGCCGGCCGGTTGTGCGGATCATCGAATCCAAGAATCTCCATTCGCTGGCAGGCTCGACGGATAATCGGGTCCATGGTAATCATGCCGCCGAGGCGGATGTTTACATTCAGGAACTTTTTTGAAGCGGACTGAATGATTTCAGCAACCCGCTGATCCTGTGCAGAACCGGCCAGATTGATCAGCAGCAGGGGTTCATAGTGCTCGACGACCTTCGCGACGCTTTCGGCAATCGTGGGATCCGTGGTGCATACGAGATCGTAAAACTCCATCATGGTTCGAGGTCTTTGCGAAACATCGCTTTCAAGGCAGCGGTGCAAGGCTTGCATGACGGCTTCGTTGTAGGAAAAATCCATTTGAATGCGTCGATAAATGGCGCTCTTAATAAAGGCGTAAGCGCTTTGCATCGAAGCCGGATCGGGTGTCACGATGACGATGCCTTCGTGCGACATATTGAAAAAGTCCAGCACCGTATAGGAGGTGCCGGCGCCCAGGTCCACCAGGATATAGTCAGCCTGCAGCCCGGCTATGAACTGAATAATCTTTTCCTTCCGCTCGGATTGAGGATTGGCCATGCCCAGGATGTCCCCGGCGCAACTGATGAGCCGAAGGCCGCTCTGGAATGTGGGCAGAAGCACGTCGTCGGCTGCAAGCCCGTTCTCGAGATGGTCCAGTAGAGTATGGTTCGGGTTTTTAATGCCCAGATACGTATGCAGGTTGGCCGATCCAAGATCGGCATCCACCGCAATAACGGACTTGTTCTTCCGGGCCAGAGCTACGCCGATGGCCGAGGTGAGAAAGCTTTTGCCTACACCTCCCTTGCCGCCACCAAACGTCCAGAACTTAGGTGCGCGAGACTTCATAATCCTATTCCAATGGGCTATGCTTCTTATCGTCTAAGACAACCCAAACTTTAAGCAGTCTCTCGATTTAAAGTCCCGCCAGCATGTTCACCGGGCTGCCCGGCGCCGCAGCAAAATGCGACCCTTATTCCTTGACAGGCTTTTACGTCAGCCCATGCAGCTTGTGCGCTGCGGCTCTATTTTATAAATCACGCGTTCCTCTCCCGGACGGCGATAGGGGTACTGCTCGAGGTTCAGGTATTTCTTCGCCATCTTGTCAATATGGGCTTCAGCCCCATCTTCAGTGATTTCCACGACATTTCCGCGGATTTCGAGATAACGATAGGGATTTTTCGGGTCAAGGATGGAAAGCGCAACATTCGGATTCCGCCTCATGTTCCGGTCTTTCACGCGGCCTTTAGCTGAGTTGATGATGACATGCCTGCCGTCGAAATCGCACCAAACCGGTGTTACCTGCGGAGTTCCGTCGGGCATTAGGGTGGCAAGGCAGGCAAAGGAAGGCTGTTGAAACAGATCCTGGTAGTTTTCAGGGATGCTTACCGGCATGATCGAACCTCCTATCGGAACAGATCTTCGTTTGCAGGCCGGATCAGTTCGCGACCCGAACCCTTTCGCACCTCCGCCGGATATCCCTTGATCATGGCTGCAGGGATTCCAAGCGTCTTTCCCATGACGAGTTCGGCGGCCGCTGCCAGTTCATCGGCGACCGCCAGTACCGTGGCCTGCATGGGCCGGCCGTAAGAGTCCAGCTGCCCGCGGTAGTCCATCAGTGGCGCAATGCCGGCGACTCCGAGGGCTATGTTAGACAAGCCTTGACGCCACGGGCGCCCGAACGTGTCCGAAATGATTACACCCAATTGTACACCCAACGCAGCCTCAAGATCTGCCCGGAGTTTTTCAGCGGATTCGTCAGGATTCAGCGGAAGCAGAATGGCCGTGCCCTTCGGTGCATTGGAGGTATCGACCCCGGCGTTGGCGCAAATATACCCGTGATGGGTCTCCACGATCATGACGCCCCGATCCATCCGGACCACTCGCTTTGCCTCCCGCAAAACGATTTCCACGACTCGGGGATCGCGCCCGTATTTCTGTGCCCAGGATTGGGCTCGGGAAGAAGGAACAATCTCCGAGAGTTCCAAGGTTCTTCCCTCCGATTTGCTGACGATTTTTTGTGCTATTACAAAGATGGTCCCCGGATCGAGACCGGGGCAAGGAAACTTCCCGCATTTGCCGGACTGGATCCCAGAACGCTCCAAGGCATCGAGGATAAGGCGGCAAAGAGGGTCGCCTCTATGGATTTCAGGCATCCCTTCGAGGGGAGTAATGGAGATGGAGCGGAAGGGCACGGATTTAGCGCCTCATTAGATGGTTCAAGTCGGACATAAGCCTGAATGTCTCCGTATCCGAAGGCCGGGAGAGAAATTCGGCTATATCGGTCTCGTCATCCAGGTCCAATGCAAGGCGCGAATTTTCGACAATTTCAATTCGCGCTCCCGTGCGAAGGGCCTCCTGAATATGCAGCACCAGGCTGTTGTGCCCAAAGCGCGAAGGGAAGAGATCGGGCGGGGTTCTCAGTATGGCATTCGTGCCCAACCGGTCACGGGATGGAACCAACCGAACCGACTTTAAGGTTGAATCCCGGCTCAGAAGATCCAGGATGTCCTGCGATTGGATCAGCGGCAGATCGGCGGGAAGTCTCAAGACCGATCGACAGCCCTCGGATGCCAGCTGGGAGGATGCCTCGTCGACTGATCGGCTTTCGGAGATCTGAATCGATTCGAACAGAACCCTCCAGCCGAGCGTTCGGGCAAATTCCTCGGCCCGTGGCGAGTCGGTGACGAGAACGACCGGGGCCGATATGGTTTGGAGCGCACGGTTCAGGTCCATGAACATAGCCCATGCCAAATCGGCCCTCTGGGCCATGGAGAGAGCCGGGCTCATCCGCGATTTGGCTTTGAGCTGATCTTTGACCGGCACCAGGATGGTTGCAGTCATCGCAACATCTCCAAAACCGCCTGGGCCAGACTCCTGCAGGAGGTTGAATCGCTCATCAGAATCGGAGTCATGCGACATCGGATGTTGAGGCTGCTCACATCCGCTGTTTCCGCGCGGTCCGCTTCATCCAGCACATAAATGTCGAGGAAATCCCGGTAGAGGGATGCGACTGCGGCGGCCGAAACGGGAAATTTCATTTGCCGAAGCATATTCGCGGTGGGGCCTTTTACAGCCATTCCACCGATAATGGGGGATATCGCCAGAACAGGCGCCCGGCAGTCGATCAAGGCTTCGCGAATCCCAGGCACCGCCAGAATTGGCCCTATGCTGATGAACGGATTGCTCGGGCAGACGATGATGGCATGAGCCTCCCGGATCAGATCGATTAGGCCCGGGGTTGGCGATACGCAGGCGGAATTGCGGAATGAAAATCCGTTCACTGCCGGTAAGCAACGACGGCGGACGAAATAGTCCTGAAAATCGAGGATCCCATCGTCCGTGTGGATCAGGGTCGGCATCGGATCTTCGGTCATAGGCACGAGCTGGATGCCGACGTGATTCCTTGCGCACAATTCGCGAGTGACCTCACCCAGGCGCATGCCGCTTTTCATCATCCGGGTGCGCAATAAATGGGTAGCCAGGTCTTTGTCACCTATCTTGAACCAGCCTTCTTCCTCCAGAATTGCCAACCGGTCCAGGCACTCAAAAGTATCGCCCCGGATTCCCCAGCCGGTCTCAGGATTTGCCAGACCGGCCAGCGTGTAGGTTATCGTGTCCAGGTCAGGGCATATGTAGAGTCCTTGCCACTCGAAATCGTCACCCGTATTGACAATGACGGATAACTCCCCGGGTGAGAGCACGGCTGCGAGCCCGGATATCAGCTTTGCCCCCCCGACTCCACCTGCCAAAGCGACAATTTTCATTGGAATGATCAAATCCCCACGATGCTGAATCGGGCGGCTTTGGACTTATACCTGCGGTTCAACTGGATGGCCAGAATCGTCATGCGCTCCAACGTTCTCGCGGCGCGCAAAGGGCCTGCGTCCATGGGCCGCAGGGTGGGGATAAGGCGGGCAACCTCCATGACTTTTTGGCGGGCAGCGCTGGATTCTCCGCAGACAAAAACATCGCAGGCCAGGGGAATCGTGAGATCAGCCAGAACATGGGCCGGTATGGTCTTGAAGGCACCCACCAGGTCGATTCCAAGTGGGATCGCGCGAGCGATTTCCTCGGCATTGGAACCTGCCTCCTTTTCCAGATAGTCGACTCTGCCTTCGGTAAATCGCACCGGAACGGTGACGTCGACAAGGATCATTCCGGGCCGCAAAGCGCCCTTTATCGATTCGATTGCCGGCACGACTTCGGTGAAGGGCAAGGTAAGAAAGACAATCTCCGAGTGCTGGATCATCTGTTCATTGGTTCTGCCCTCGATGACTGCCTTACCCACGATTTCATTGTATTCCAATGCCTTATTTTGCGCCTTTTCGGCCGATCTCGAGCCGAGAATCACCGGGACGCCGGCCATGGCAAAACGCAGCGCGAGACCTTTGCCTTCAATCCCTGTTCCGCCCATGAATCCGATTTGCATCATTTTCGCCCACTTTGTTTTGTTGGATGAAGATAGCATAATTCATGCAATTCGCGATATTCTCCACCGAGGTTGGCAGGCATGATTAGAACCTCCTGCATCCTCCCTTCTGTCCTCCAGTCAGGGGCGGTGCCGGAGACAAAAGGGGATTGCCGCTTGAAGAACTGACTGCTTCTCAGGCGCGAGCTAACATCGGGAGGGGATTTTGAGGTACGCCATGGCATGGAAAGCTGCTGCTGTCTTATTCTTGTTCATTCTAACCCCCATAGGGGAATCGCGGGGGATTCAAGTCTCCAAAGCGATGGATCCCGATGAAGGAAAAGTGGTGATCTACCGGGATGAATTCGGGGTCCCGCACATATTTGCACCTTCTATAGAAGGCGGACTCTACGCGATGGGCTACCTCCAGGCGGAGGATCGCCCCGAAGAGCTGCTTAAAAATTTCCTTCGCGCGATGGGCGAAATGTCTGCTGCCTTCGGTCCCTCGGAACTTTTTGGGGATGTTCAGGCGAGACTCTGGCGGCATTATGAAATCGCCCAGAAGAACTACGGCAGGATCCATCCCGCGGTTCAAAGGCACATTGCCGCATTCGTTCAAGGTATCAACGACTACTTTGCCGCTCATAAACAGGATGTACCGCCCTGGTGGGGCGATCGCCGCGTTGATGTCTACATGGTTGTAGCGCACTCGAGGCAGTTCATGTGGGGATGGCCGGCAGGACAGGCGATTTCGGAACTCCAAAAAGCAGGGGTGACTCCCAACTTTGCGGCCGACATGCGATCCTCCAATGAAATGGTGATTGCGGCTTCCAGGACTACGGTTGGGGCTCCCATGCTTATTATCGATCCGCACCTCTCCTGGTGGGGAGCGCAGCGTTTTTGGGAATTCAGAATTCAGGCAGGGGAACTCCAGGGATCGGGCTTTACTTTGCCGGGATCTCCCTATATCGGTCTTGGACACAATGGTCATGTCGCTTGGGCGATGACTACAGGCGGGCCTGACACCGCCGATATTTATGTTCTTCAGATAAATCCGTCCAATGCACTGGAATACAAATATGACGATGGATGGAGGTCCTTGACCCCCAGATCCATTTCGATCCAGGCAAAAGGCGATGCCAAACCGCGCCAATGGACGGTCTATGATTCACACAATGGTCCAGTAGTTGCGCGGCGAAAAAACGAGGCTTTTGTCGCCAAGCTTGCCTATGCAGATGAAGTGCAGTTCCCCGAAGCCTTCTATCGGTTCAACATGGCCAGGGATGTGGCTGAGTTTCGCAAAGGCTTAGAACTCAATCAGGTTATGCCCCAGAACGTGATGGTGGCAGATACGGCGGGAACCATTTATTACCAGCGCACGGGCCGGGTCCCGATCCGCCCCGAAGGTTTTGATTTCTCGCGCCCGGTGGACGGATCCACCAGCAAGACCGAATGGCAGGGAATCCATCCCTCGAAAGATCTCATCTCCCTGGAAAACCCGCCTCAGGGGTACATGCAGAACTGCAACATTGCGCCCGACGTCATGATGGTTGATTCTCCGCTTACTCCTGAAAAGTACAAACCCTACCTGTTCAACGAAGCCGCGGGGCGAATCAGCCAGCGAGGCGCACGGGCTGTGGATCTGCTGCATTCTGAGAAGCGCGTAAGTCCGCAGCGCGCCATGGAAATCGCACTGGATGATTATTGCTACCGCTACGAAAAATGGGTGCAGGTTCTGAAGCAGGCCCATGGAAAATTCGGGGAACCTTACAGGGAGGACAAAGATTACCTTGCCGGAATGGACCAGATACTCGGATGGGATGGGCACTCGCACTACGATTCGCGGGGAGCTCTCATGTATTTCTATTGGCGGACAGCTCTGCCCAAGGCGTTCGGTCCAGGCTATGCAACATTCTCGCGCGGGATGGATGATTTCATGGTTGCGCTGCAAAAACCGGAAAAGCCGGCTGCCGCTCCCGATGGTGAGGAGCAAAAAGCGATCGTGACGGCACTTTCAACGGCCGTCAAAACCATGCGATCGGAACACGATTCAGTTCAGGTTCCCTATGGAAAAGTATTTCGGGTGGGAAGAGATGACAAATCCTGGCCGGTTTCGGGCGGCAGCCTGATTCAGGAGGGCATGGCCACCCTCCGGGCCATTGCATTTGAACCGCCCCGCGCCGATCACACCCGATGGGGAAGGGCAGGACAGACTTCAACCCAGGTGGTGGCATTGACCCGGCCGATACAGAGCTGGACCCAGCCGCCGATCGGCCAAAGCGACCGGCCCGATTCGCCATATTATCGCGACCAGGCGGAGAAGCTGTTTTCGCGCAGCCTCATGAAGCCGGCCTGGAATTCCAAGGCCGAACTCCTGCAACACAAAGCCTCGAGGATCGAAATTGAATTTCGCCCGAAACCTGGAGTCCAATAGTGCATCCTATATACCTGCAGCCTTTGAATCTGGATTGCATCCCATTGGAGGATTAATCAAGTGCCGTGCCTTACGATTGTGTTTCTCTTAAGTCTTATGACTTACCCCGACGCTGCCATTCCTGCCGATGTCAGCGGGACCTGGGACCTTTCGGTAACCACCTCACAGGGAACCTTCACCCCAGTAATAACCCTTCGCCAGGATGGAGAGAATCTGAGTGGAACCTATCGCGGACGAATGGGGGATACCGCCTTGAAAGGAACTTTAAAGGGGAGTGAAATTCAATTTTCGGTGACATTGAAATTCAAGGACCAGGATTTTGTGGTCACGTATAGCGGGACGGTCGAGGGAAACTCGATGCGTGGAAAGGTCCAGTTTGTCGAGGGTTCCCCGGGTACCTGGAGCGGACGCCGTACCGGCAATTGAATCGATTCAGGTCCACGAACGTGTACCTGGTTATGGACCGCATCGATCTTCGAATGCGGAAATATGGCAATTCAGGTGCGCCTCAAACCAAGCCGTTTTGAGAACATCCATTTGGAGCTGCATTGAAGAGCATTTTGCCCGGCCGGTCTTCCCATCGTCACCCTGGCTGCCGTTTTGCGGTTTTTCTCTCCACGGCCGCCGCTCTATTAATCCTGGCGGCCGAGCCTTCGGCTCCGATGGGGCAGAAAAAGCTGCGGGACCGGATCCCCCCTGCTGAATTTTCGCGGATAATTAGCACTTTTTCAGAGGAGGGCGGTTTTTTCCGATCGGACAATTTTATTTCCAATGAGACCTCCTACCTCCACATCGTCGACAAATTGCTTCGCCTGGAACCGGGCGGCGGCGCCTATATCGGGGTGGGACCGGAGCAAAATTTCACTTATATCGCAAAGCTGCGTCCCCGCATTGCGTTCATTGTGGACATCCGGAGACAGGCTGTCCTCCAGCACCTCATGTACAAGGCACTTTTTCATATGGCGAAGGACCGCACCACTTTCCTGGCCATCCTTTTCAGCCGGGATGTCCGTGCGGCGGGAATTCCCTCGCCTGATGCCGATATTGAATCCATTTTGGCGTTTCTAGAATCCCGGCCGGAGGATGAGGCTATCTTTATGGCCAATCTTGAGGCCATAAAGCGGGCCATTGAGGATTCGTTTCGATTCGCTTTGTCGGATTCGGACCGTGCCGGACTCAAATATATTTTCTCAGCATTCAAGGAGGAGGGGCCCGGAATACGCTACCGGTTTGGCGGTCCCGGCTGGCCCGGAAGCCCCTGGTCCAGATTCCCAACCCTCCGGGATTTGATCCTGGAAAAAGACCTGTCTGGCCGTCTGGGCAACTTTCTTGCCAGCAAAAGGGATTATGACTTCTTGCGCGACATGCAGGAGCGAAATTGCATTATTCCGATCGTTGGGGATTTTGCCGGCGGGAAGGCTTTGAATTCCGTTGGTGAGTACTTGCGGGCACACAACGCGAAGGTCTCGGTTTTCTATACCTCCAACGTCGAGCAATACCTGTTCACGAGTGGAGTTTTCAGGGATTACGCGGCCAATGTGAGGCGGCTTCCCTTATCGGAGACCAGCCTTTTTATAAGATCTTTTCCCAACATGAGGGAATTTCACCCCGCCCGAATCGGGGATCACCGGCTGACAACGCTGCTGCAAAAAATCCAGGTTTTTCTGGCGGATCTTGATCAGGGGCTCTATCGCGATTTCTGGACCCTCGCGACGACCCATTATATCGCCGCCGACGCGCCGTGAAGCGCGAGGTCAGGCATTTTTAACCCATCGCACTATTTCCACAAGGCTGGGCTTCTTCCCGTACATCAGAGTGCCTATCCGGAAGAGGCGTGCGCCAAGCCGAATGAGTAGAGCCAGGCCCAGGAGCAGGAGCAATATGGACAGCCCCATGTCCCACCATGGTACTTTCCCGGCGCCTACGCGCATCATCATCGTCATCGGGGCCGTCAAGGGAAAATAGGAGAGGGCACGGGCCACGGTTCCGTTCGGCTGCGACACGATGGCTGTCATAACGAAAAACGGGATGATGGCTGAAAACGTCCATATCATCGATGCCTGCTGACTTTCTCTGAAATTGTTGCCAAGCGCGGCAGACCCTCCCATCAGCGATCCGTAGAGCAAAAATCCCAGCGGGAAATAGATCAGCGCTGCCAGAAGCTGGTCCCAGCGAAGATCCAGGAAGGGCAGCGCCTGCGATGCCGGAATTGCACCCATCAGGATCCATATCCCAACCTGGGAGAGTCCGGCGGCGCCAAGCCCGAGAATCTTGCCGGCAAGCAACTGGTCCGGCGTCACCGAGGAGATCAGGATTTCGATGACCCGGTTCTCCTTTTCCTCGGAAACCCCTTGCATGAGGTAGCCGGCAGAGGACATCACTGCCAAAATGAAGAAAAAGGCGAAGGCGTAGGGAAGAGCGAAACCGGTGATTTCGGAATACTGGCTGCGTTGGTCGGGTTTACCCTCGTCATTCAGCGATTGAGTTTCCAGGACGGCCGGGATCCATGCCCTTTCTGCGACACTCTTTTCCAGCCGGCCTTCGACGAGGCTGGCAGCGGCAAGCCTTCTGACGGCGCTCCACCCGGGGCTATTATCGGACATGAAAGCGCCTTTTTTGATTTCGAGCTGGATGGTTCCGGTTTTCAAGAACTCTGCGGGGATGATGTAAAAGCCCCTGACCTTTTGCTGAAGATACGCGTTGAGCGCTTCGCTCCGGGTTCGATAGGGAACAAGTTCGTATTTGGTGGCGACTTTTTTCATCTCTGTTTTGAACTGGTCGCGGTATTTCAAAGGAATGAAGTCGGGTGGCGCTTTCGTTTCTTCGGATGACGCCTGTACGCGTTCCAAGAGCTCAAAACGAAGAATCCCTGCTTCATCCACAATCCCCATCCGGCTTATCGTGGTGCGCGACTGCTTGGTTGCCAGGAAGGCGGCTCCACCGGCAACACCGTAAATCAAAGCGAGGAAAACCGGCATGCCGAAGGTTACGATTATGAATCCCTTGCGACGGATCGTAGAAAGGTATTCGCGTTTGGCGATAAGCAGGATCCGGTTCATTTTCGTGCCTCCGCCGCGCTGTCGCGCGCAACCTTGACGAAGATTTGTTCGAGGGGCGTCGATGCTTTCTGAAAGCTGTCGATTTCCACTCCCCGCTCCAGCAGCTTCCGGATCAATTCAGTGGGCGAAATGCCCGGACGGGGGAAAAGCTTTTTTGCGGCCCCCTCGTCCACAATCTTCTCCAGTTCAGGCAAGCTCCCATCCAGCCCGCGACATTCGACCAGGAAAGCTGGTTCGGAGTGCTGTTCCAGAATGAACTGAACCGCGCCGTAAAGCACCAAACGCCCGAAGTTGATCATCATCAGGTTGTCGCACAACTCTTCGACCTGATTCATCTGGTGAGTGGACAGAAGAACAGTCTTGCCGATTTTCTTCTCTTCGGAGATTACAGCCTTTGCCAGTTCCACATTCAGCGGGTCCAAACCCGCAAAGGGTTCGTCCAGAATGATGACCTCAGGATCGCTGACGAGTGCGGCCGCAATTTGTATTTTTTGCTGGTTGCCTTTGGAAAGCTCCTCCACCTTCTTCGAAGCGGTGTCCGACATTTCAAGCCGTTGCAGGCATTGCGTGGTGCGGCGTGTAGCGTCGCGCGGCGCCATTCCTTTCAGTTGGGCGAAATATTCGAGGATGTCTCGAACCTTTTCTTTGCGGTAGAGACCTCTTTCCTCAGGAAGATAGGTGATCCGGTCTTTGTCCTCCAGCGTCATCGCATGCCCGTCTATCAGGATTTCCCCGGTGTCAGGCTTGAAGATGTCCATTATCATCCGGATGAGGGTAGTCTTCCCGGCTCCGTTGGGTCCCAGAAGCCCGAAAATCCGGCCTTCGGGAATCTCGAAGGAGACATCGCGCACGGCGATTTTGGAGTCAAAAGCTTTGACCACATTGCGGATGGATATCTTGTTCATCAGGCCGGGAACCTCCTTCGAAAAACCAAGAGAAGAAGTATATCCTGATTCAGGTATTATTCGCCGGCTCGAGAACCTTTACCTGGCCGGCGAACGCGGGATGCCCAGAAGTTCACACACGGATGATTCGAGTTCTGCGGTGCAAATGAGAGCATGCCGGGCATCGATTCGATTGCTTCCGTCCCGGGTTAAGAACCTGGCTCCGCATTCCTCCGCAATGACAACTGCTGGCGCGTAATCCCACTCCATGCCGGCGCCGCTCAGCCAGATATCGGCCTTCCCGCGGGCGATCATGGTGACATCGTAGCATCCGCCATAGGCCCTAACCGTCCAGCATTGTTCGGTCAAGGCCCGGATATGTTGCGGACCCCAGGAATTCCAAGCATCGCGAAATCCGCTCACCATGAGGACGGCTTTGTCCAGGCTCTTGATGTTCGAACAGGTGGCAACGGAGTCGTTCCAATAGCATTCTTGGCCCTTAACAGCATAGAAAACTTCCTTCTGGCCTGGGAGGTTGATGATCCCGAGGACCATTTTGCCGTGATCCTGAAGCCCGATCTGGACAGACCAAAACGGGCTCCGCCTTACGAAATCCCTTGTCCCGTCGATAGGATCGATCAGCCATCGTCTCCCGGAGCGTGATTCGACAAAAGCGCCCTCCTCGCCCATTATCCCGTCGTCAGGAAAATGCTCGGCCAGGCATCGGCTGATGATTTTTTCGCACTCCCGGTCTGCGATGGTTACCGGCGAGAGGTCGCTTTTTTCCAGGGTTTCTGTGTAGCCCTCAGAATATTGAAGAGCGACATCGCCCGCTCGCTTGGCGATGTCCAAGGCCAAATCCAACTCGCGATGGTACAACATAGGGTTTCCCGGAACGAACCGGCTCCTCTGCAATGCTTCCACGCCTTGATCGGCGCAAGCTGAAGCAATCTGGAGATGAAAATACCAGAATCGGTGTCATTTTGATATCCTCTGGAGCGTTGAACCAAATTTCAGGATCGCATAATCGATGCAGGGAGTCCTATGAATCGCAGAACTTTCGTAAGGGCAGCAGTCGCAGGCGGTTTGATGTCCGGCGCCTCCTTGGCTTCAGGCGCTACCGAGGAGGATCGGAAATACATCACAATGGAATGGTTTCATTGCCGCAGGGATCTGGATGTAGCCAGGATGAGGGATTTTCTGGGCAACAGCGTGGTGCCCGCTATGAATCGCGCCGGGGTTCAACCCGTGGGGCTTTTCCAGCCATCCATTGGGCCGGATAGTCCATCCATCCTGGTGGTAGCGCCATATTCTTCGATGGCGGCCATTCAGCAGGCAGCTGCGAAAATGGCAGGCGATGCTAAATTCGCGGCGGAACAGGCGGCTTTCGACGAAAAATGGGAATTGGCTTACGAGCGGCGGGAGTCTTCGCTGCTTCATACTTTCAAAACCCTGCCGGGGATTGAAGTGCCCAAGCAGGTGGCCGGCAAATCGAATATTTTTGAACTCAGAGTTTATGAATCGCGGAACCTGCTCGGCCATACGAAGAAAGTCGCTATGTTCGACAATGGCGAGATAGAGATATTCCGGCGCGTCGGGGTAAATCCGGTGTTTTTCGGCGCAACCGTGTTCGGATCACGGATTCCGAATCTGACCTATATGATTTATTTCCCCAGCCTGGAAGCACGAAGCGAGGCCTGGTCCAAATTCGGACAGGATCCGGAGTGGAAGAAGATCTCTACGGCTCCCGGCAACACGGATCGAGAGCTCGTGTCGAGTATCTCCAACCAGATTCTGACACCGCTGCCTTCTTCCCAGCTGAAATGAGGCCGCCGATTTCTGTATTCCTGGGTGGTCCTTGGGGCCCGGGGCATTCCATGAGCCGGAGGCAGGTCCTCCGGCTCGCCAGGATGGAAGGCGTTTGCCTGATCCATGGTTGAACTCTAGATAATGACCCGGTTTATTTCTTCATACGTGGTTTCGCCCAGAAGCGCCTTACCCATACCGTCCTGGAAAAGGCTTTTCATTCCCTGCGAAATGGCTTTCTGACGAAGGGCAGCGCTGCTTTCCCGTTCCATGATCATCCGACGAATGTCATCCGTGACTTCCAAAAGCTCGAATATGCCTATCCTTCCCAGGAATCCCTTCCCGTTGCAGTGAGAGCAGCCCCGTCCGCGATAGAGGTGGATCCCGCTCAGCGGATCGCCGGTGCTCTGGATGATTCCATCGCGCCGGAGGAATTGCACCATTTCATCGAAATCGGGCCGGTGCGAAATGGTGGATATCAGGGCGCTGTCAGGGCGGTAACTTTCGCGGCAGCGGGTGCAGATGCGCCGTACGAGGCGTTGCCCGACGATAAGGGCCATTGTGGAAGCCAGAAGGTACGGCTCGACACCGATATCCATCATCCTGGGAACAGCTCCAGCGGCGTCGTTGGTGTGAAGGGTTGAAAGCAGGAGACGGCCCACCATGGCGGCGCGCACCGCCATATCGGCCGTTTCTCGATCTCGGATTTCCCCCACCATGATCACATCCGGATCCTGACGCAATAGCGCCCGGAGACCGGAGGCAAAATCCACTCCCGCCGACGGATTTATCGGTATCTGTGCGATCCTGGAAATAGTGTATTCGACCGGGTCTTCGATCGTCGAAATATTGATCTGGCTCTGCCGTTCGGCTGCCAGCCGGATGATCATGGCGTAAAGGCTTGAGGACTTGCCGCTCCCGGTAGGGCCGGTGACCAAAATCATTCCATGGGGAAGGAGGATGTTCCGCAGAACGATTTGGAAATCCGAATTGGTCAATCCGAGATCTTCGAGTGCCAGCGGGATGGATTCTTTGGTCAGGACCCGGAGCACCACTTTTTCCCCGAAGAAGGTTGGAATGGTCGAAACCCGCAGATCCACCTGAAATCCTCCGAGATCTGCCTGGTAGCGTCCATCCTGCGGAGCCCGCTTTTCGTCAATGCGCATCCCGCTGAGGATTTTGATCCGGGCCACAAGGCCGGGCATGGACTCAATGGAAAGCCGTAATACATCATGCAGCACGCCATCTATCCGGTACCGGACGTAACCCTCCAGCTCGCTCGGTTCCACATGAATATCGGATGCCCGTGAAACCACGGCGTACTGGACCATGCGCTCAAAAAGGCGGGAAGCTGATTTTTCTTCGTCGCCTGGTCGTTGGGATGTGCTGCCCACAACCAGGTCGCCCCCTTTTGCCTGCTGGATCATTTCGCGCAAGTCGCCCGAATAGAGCAGAAAAGCCCGCTGAATGGACTGCTCCGGGGCGAGGAAGGGCTCGATTTCCATGGCTGTGCGCTGCTTCATCTCCTGGAGCGCCCGCTTGTCCCTGGGGTCCCACATGGCCACCCGCAGGGTTTTATCGACTGCGTCAAAGGGTATGACCATGTTGGTGCGGGAGAATTGCTCCGGCAACTTGAGCAGGGCTTCACGCTTGACATCGCTGATTTTCAGATCGATGAAACCGACATCCCAGGCTGCGGCGAATTGCTCCAGAAGGAACTGGTAAGGGATCCTGTTTCTTTCAAGCAGCGCCCTTTCGATCGGGATGCGCAACCTTCGGCTCATCGCGCGAACCCGATCGAACTCATCCTGCTGGACCAGTTCGAGCTCGGAGACTACCAGCTTGTGAAACTCTTCTTCCGAAACGCGCAAACCGCGAATCATACCGGGTTTCCTTTTAACACCTGCTCAACATTGCGCGAGAGGTCTTTGAGGGACAGGTTTGATTTGATCAGATAGCCGACCGCCCCTCCTTCCATCGCCTGCTGTACGTCCTGGTCCTGGCCGAGGTTGCTCATGATCAATACCGGGATTTTGGCGGTCGACTCCTGCTCCTTCAGGTTCTTAAGCACCTCAAATCCCTGCATTTTCGGCATGATCAAATCCAGCAAAATAATATCGGGGATCTGTTCGGTGGCCATCCTCAAGGCCTCCTCACCATCAGCAGCCGCGAGGACCACGTATCCATGCCTTCGCAATTCCACTTCTGCAGCGCGGCGAAGAAATTTGTCGTCCTCCGCCAGCAATACCCGGTACACATTGGTCCCCATTCCGTCAATCTCCATTATTCATGCAGGACCCGTGGCGGCTCAGGCCTGATTTATGAAAGGCACGGTGAACCTGAAAGTGGATCCCTGTCCTTCCTTGGAAGTGTATGAAAGCTGCCCGCCTGAATGCTCAATAACCAGTCGGGCAAGGTACAATCCCAAGCCGGCATTATCCGTTTCCACTCTGAAGGCGTTTTCGGCGCGAAAGAACTTTTCGAACAACCGAGCTTTGGCTTCCGGCGGGATGCCGATGCCGCTATCTCTAATCTGCCAGAGCGCATAATCCTTTTCACGGCCTATGCGAACGGCTATATCCCCTCCGCCCGGTGTGTACTGTACAGCATTCAATACCAGATTGTGAATAGCGCGCTGCAGCCAATCCGGATCCGCGAACGCCGGCGGGAGATCATGTTCGATGTCGACGGAAACCTGCAGGGATTTTTCCCGGATCAGCGGATCCAACCGATTCAGCGAGTCTTTTGTCAAAACGGCCAAATCGGCACCCAGCATCTCGCTGGTTATCCCCTGATTCTCCATTTTGGATACATCGAGAAGGTTATTGACCAGATTGATGAGTTTTTCTGTTGAGGCGCGGGCATCGTCGATATGAAGCTTGATATCCTCCCGAGAGGTCTCTTCATCCGCGCACAGCTCCAGAAGCCACTTTATGCCTGCCAATGGAGTACGGAGCAGGTGGGCTGCGAAGGAAATAAAATCCGATTTCGATTTCTCCAATTCTTTCGAGGCCGTAATGTCGACGACGAAACCCTCATAAAAAAGAGGATTCCCCGCTTTATCGCGGACGGTTCGCGCGCTGTCTGATATCCAGATGATGCGACCGTCCCGGCTCCTGATTTTCGACACAAACTGGGATACGGCCCCGTACGTCTGCATCAGCATCAAGAAATCCGAACGGCGCCCCGGTTCAATATAAACCTGGCTTTCGAATTCGGCCTGGCTGCTCAAAAGATCCTCAACCGAATCGTAGCCCAGAATTCCTGCCAAGGCCGCATTCGCGCGGAGGATTTCCCCGGCCGTGCTCGTTTGATAAATTCCAATTACGGCGTTTTCGAATAAATCCTGGTACCTGCTGGCTTGGTTCTCCATCGGCGGTTCTCGGTTACCGTCCCTTCTTGTTTGGGCTTGCTGGGCGCTGCGGCCAATGCGGGGTCCCGAAATCTGGCAAATGCGGTTCCCCGTTTGCAGGCAAAAGCTCAAACCTGCGACTACGGCCTTAATCAGATATCGGCTGCTGAGGCCAAGTTAATTAGTGAGGACTGATCGCTTTGCTGCCGATAAGTGGGGACAGACGGGAGGGACCTTTGGAGACTCACAAGACACCTCATGAAATCCTCCACTTATTGGAAGGGCTGATATGCGGTTCAATCACAGCAGAGGACGTTGTCAATCGCTCCCAGCCGGAGGACGAACCGACCGCTATTATATTGAAGCGACTGGTGCAATTGCTGATAAATGAACGCCATCAGGTAAGGCAACAGATCTCTCAATCTGAGGAGAAAATTATCCTCCAGGAGCAAGAGATCAGCCGCTTGAAGGAGATGAACACCCGGTTCCTGCGAACCGTAAGCCATGACCTCCGAGCTCCATTGGGAGGCATTGCCATGGCTGCCGAACTCCTGCTGGAACCCGATCCTGACTGGGCAGAGGATGAGCGGAAAGCCTTCATCCAGGACATCATCGATCAGTGCCGTCAATTGATCGATTTGATCAACAGCCTCAAGTCGTCGGCGTCGCCATCTTCCAATTAAATCATCGCTTTTTGGCGGCGTCGAGCACCGTCTCGTCTGAAAAGTGGACGAAGGTGAAAGTCTCCGGGATGTGGGAATCATAGTGGCCGTGCCGATTCCAAGTCCAGCCCGGGCTATGGTCAAGGCGGTGGCCCTCCCGGGAGAACTGCTGAAACCGCGAGCAGTCGATCCGCCAGATATCACCAGCCCGTGGGGGCAGCGCCCGGTTCGGATCCAAAGCTTTGAATCCTTCCCACGGGAAAGCCAGTTCGGCAGTCCAACCTTTGTCGGTATGATTCCTGCTGTTGAGGATTCCGTCGACATGAACCGCATGCTTCAAGCCGGGAAAATCCCAATCGAGGAATCCAAAGCGTTCTCCCCGCGGATGAATGTGTCCGCCGACACCGGACAATTTTAGGATGCGCTGATTTTCGGGATTCCATTCCGCCTTGCCATGGAACCGGCTGCCCGGCACAAGGGTGTCTTTCCAAATCCAGAAAACCTCATAAACGGTGTTCAGCGCGTTCATCTCAAATTCGTAATAGGCTTCCTTGTCGCCATCGATAAATATTTCGAGATCGTTATCCTCGTAGATTTTCGAATCGCGCTGGGTGAGAGATGCCCATACATCGGTTTCCTCCGCCCAAAAGCCGAAATAGAGGTTGAGGTCATCCCACAAGATCGCAACCCTTGTGTCAAACCAGGCGGGATCACCCGTCACTATGTCCACAAATGGAGTGGATCGTGGGGCGGCGATCCAGGATGATTCTTCCAGCAGTCCGTCCACATGAATCGGGCCGGACGCACGATAGCAGGTATAATGCGCCAGTTCGGTCTTCATAGCGCAGCAGTATCCACGGGAAGCTTCGCGTTGTCCAGCCCCACTGCTCGGGATGCGTGGTCAGGAGACTGAATCCCGCCGTGCAGGCCTGTAACTGAATGGTTGCAGCGATACTCCGGGGCATCCCGACCGGAAACAGCCTTATTCCTCGTTGAAGCCCGCCGACGAACCGACCTTTTCCGCAACTTCATCCTTGGCAGGTCCTATTCCTTCTTATTGTCAGCGGCTGCGGACGAGTGTATACATTGCGCATGCTACAGATCGGTAGATACCTAATCCTCAAAGAACTTGGGCGTGGCGCGATGGGAATCGTCTATGCTGCTTCCGATCCCAACATAGGCCGCACGGTTGCCATCAAAACCATAAGTATCCAAAACGCGGAAGGTGCATCGGGTCAGCGTGAACTCCGGGATCGTCTGCGGCGCGAGGCTCAATCCGCCGGTGTGCTTTCACACCCGGGCATCGTGACCATATTCGACATGGGAGAACAGGGGGACGATGCCTATATTGTCATGGAATATGTGGAGGGCAGCACGCTCGAAGAGATCTTTGTCGCGGGGATGCCTCAGCATTCCGACTTTCTCTTTCGCATTTTGGGCAGAGCAGGTGAAGCCCTGGATTATGCGCACGGCAAGGGCATCATTCACAGGGACATCAAGCCTTCCAACATCATGATTGCGAAGGATGGTTGCGTAAAAATCACCGATTTCGGTGTGGCCAAGATCTCGACATCGACCTCCATGACTTCCACCGGGATTGTGATCGGAACTCCTAATTACATGTCCCCTGAGCAAGCCCAGGCGCTCCCTGTAGATGGACGCTCCGATCAGTTCTCGCTGGCAGTGCTGGCTCACCGGGTCCTCACGGGAAAGTTGCCTTTTTTTGCCCCCACCCTCACCGGGGTGCTTTCCAAGATCCTGTGGTCAGAGCCCGATTTCAGCGATACTCACCTTCCAGCTAAAGTACGTTCCGTGCTGCTCAAAGCGCTCTCCAAAGATCCGGCGCTGCGCTTCCCGACATGCGCGGAATTCGCGCGGGAGCTCGAACGGACCTGGGGTGATAGCGGACTGGTGGATCTCCCCGCCCCATCCTCCAAGGGAACCTCAACCAATTTGCCTAACCTTCCGGTCTCCCCAATTCTCGAGGCATCGGAACAGTCTACCGCGGAATTTGGCTTTCAAGCGCCCGTTCCACCAACCGCGAAGATGGCAGCTTCGGGGACAACTCTGATCCCTCTGCCGGCTGATCCGGCCGGGGTCACGAAAGCACCACTCGAGCCGGCCACCTCTTTGCCAGAGGTCAGGAACCCAGTCTCCCGGGCGCCGCGCCGGCCAGGCATCGTGCCGGTATTTCTGGCCTTTTTTGTCCTATTATGCGCCGGAGTTTTAGGCTACCTGTATTTTTTCCGGCAAGAACCGGGTGGGGATTCGGCGGCCAAAGGCGCACCGATTGTGCAGAAAACCGACGCGGCGGTGGAGCCATCCAACGGCGCACGCCTCTCCGGGGAACCCAGTTCGCCGGACACCTCTGCCTCGATGCCCGCCGGGTCATCGAAGAATCCACCCGATGCGATGCCGTCTCGCAACGCGACGGCTAAACCACCCCAGAGCGAAAATGCGGCTGAACCCGCCGCCGAAAAACTCCGGCTCCAGCCTTCGAAGAAGCCCGGATTGGAATCAGCGTCTATACCTTCCTCCGGAATCATCACCTGGACCGGTCGGTTGAAGAAAAACAGCATCGTGGTGATTTCAGATAAAGGAGCGTCGGTGGGTTCCGCCTCCGGCCGGCTTCCCGGGTTCGCTGTCCGCATCGAGGTTGAGCCGCCGTCGGTGGTGATCCGGGTGCTGCCGAATGAAAAGAACGGCTGGAAAGAAATCATTTTTGGAAGCGGTTCAGAACCGCGCGAATCTATTACAATCCGTTGGATTGCTGTTCAGTAGCGGCGGGGGGGACATTCGAGATTTGAAGCCTCGGAAAGGGGCACTGTCTGCGGCAATGGCTTTTATAGGATGGTGCTGAAAGCGAAATAGATAAGCTGTCGCCCCTCCAGTGATTTTTCGATTTGCGTCCCGACCCCGTGTCGCACCCCGCTTCGCGGGGCTTACCCGGAGCTGTTTGCTTCCGGTCCCTCGGGCCTGGTCGGGCAGCTCAAATGCCTGTCGATCAAGATATGTTTGCTGCCTAAATTACCTTGAGCGCCTGATCAAGATCGGCCACCAGGTCTTCGGCGTCTTCAATTCCCATGGACAGGCGCACCAGGTCGTCGGGGATTTCCAAAGCCCTTCTCTCGGCGCGAGTTTTGTCCCAAAAGGACATCGTTGCCACAAGCTCCGCCAGGCTCTCCACCCCGCCCAGCGAGGGTGCGATTCGGAATATCCGCAATCGGTCGAGGAATCGTTCCGAATCCCTCAGGTTTGCTTTGAGCCTGCAGGAAACGAGTCCGCCGAAGCCGCGCATCAGGCGGGTCGCGATTTCGTGATGCGGATGGCTCGGTATGCCCGGGTAGTAGACCCTTCGGACTTTGGGATGTTCTTCCAGGAAACGTGCGACCGCTAATCCGTTTTGGTTGTGCCGATCCATTCGCAGTGCCAGGGTTTTCATGCCGCGGAGGATGAGATACGCGGCCAGCGGCGGAAGCAGCGTGCCGATCGTGCCGTGGAACTCGCGTATCGGCAGAAGGTCTTTGCGCCGCCCGATCACGGCGCCCCCGATGACGTCGTTGTGTCCCGCGACATACTTGGTCAGGGAGAGGATCAGGATATCGGCTCCCAGAGCCACCGGATCCGCGTTGAACGGGCCGGCGATCGTCGGATCGACTATGAGCGGAATGCCGCGCCTGGCCGTGGCAGAAGCTACGGCCGTCACATCGGGAACATAGAGGTGAGGGTTGGTGGGCATCTCGAGGAATACCGCGCGCGTGCGCCGGGTTAGGGCTGCAATAACCGAATCCGCTGTTGGTTCGGCAAAGATCGCTCGAACACCTAGCCTTGCAAGCAAGCGCTCGCTGAATACGCGCGTGCGCCGGTAGGTTTCGGATGTCATCACCAGATCGTCGCCGCTCTTGAGCAATGAGAGAAGCGTATTCACCACCGCAGCCATGCCCGAGGAAGTCACCACCGCGTCCTCCGCACCGTGAATGGCAGCAAGCTTCGCCTCCAGCGCTTGTTGGGTGGGGGTGCCATAACGACCATATTCGAACCGGGTCTTGATCAATTCCTCCTGGTATGCGCGCACCTCGGCCGAGGTTTCGAAGCAGAAAGTGGCCGTTTGCACAATAGGTTCGGCTACCGCATGGCCGAGCTTTTTGCGACGCTCACCGGCATGGACAGTCAGGGTTGATTCTTTCACGGCATCTCGCATGTGGCTTTCTCCTTAGCCGGGCTTGTTGCCTTGCTTTGCCAATTTTCCCGGCATCATTTTCGCAACTCTACCAAGGTGGCTCCGGCTCCGCCCTGGTTCGGGGCCGCCAATTCAAAGCCGGCAACGTGCGGGTGATCCTTTAAGAACCCGGCGATAGCTCGGCGCAGGATTCCCTTGCCATGCCCGTGGATTATTCGGACCTTCTCTGCCCCTCCGAGGAAAGCCTCATCGAGGAATTTATCCACACGGTCGAGCGCCTCGTCGGCAGTCAAGCCGATCACCTTCACCTCATGGATGACCGGCTGGTCCAGGTCTGCAGCCGCGGCTACGACACTGGATACTGGCTTCGCCGGAGAGGCGGACCCGATGCGCTGCAAATCTTCGGCCACGGTTTTGTATCGCAAGGCGCCGATGTTCACTGTATGGGCGTTATCCTGAATGGATTCGAGGATTCCTTCCCGTCCCAATGACACGATGCGCACTCGGTCCCCCTGTCGGAGAGAAACAATTTCGAATTGCGGGGGAGCGGTATGGCGATCTTGATCCGAAGAAACCTGATGGGGCAGGGATGGCACGACGGCGCGCTTGATTTGTTCCGCTGAGCGCCTCAATTCACCCGTGCGGATGGCTGCAACTTTTTTCAGTTTTTCCGCGGCGACACGGTCCTTAACGACCCCGATAAGTCGCTCGCTCTGCTCTGAGAAGTCGCGCATGACGCGGGCAAGTTCCGCTTCGAAATGTAGCCTTTGCTTTTCTTCCTGTTGCAGGGAAGCCGCGGCCATTTTTTCGCGCTCGATTCCGGCCAGCCTGATTTCTTCCATCAGCGTGTGTTTCAATGCTTCCTGCTCATCCGCGGTTGCTTTCAGCCGCTTGAGGTAATCTCCGGCCTGCGCCTGCAGCGGATCCCTGAGACTGCGCGCGGCAGCCAGGATTTCTTCAGGGATGTTCATCCGGTTGGCGATCTCGATGCCGGACGAGGCGCCGGCAACCCCCAGCAGCAAGCGGTACGTGGGTCGGAGGGTGACTTCATCGAATTCCACGGAGGCATTCCGAACGCCTGCCGTTCTCGATGCCCACATTTTTACGCCGCCGTAATGTGTTGTGGCAACGGTTATCGCTCCGCGCGTCCGGAAATAATCTACGATGGCGACCGCGAGTGCCGTACCTTCATCCGGGTCAGTGCCGGTGCCGACTTCGTCAAGGAGGATCAGAGATGGAGGGTCGATGATGCGTGTCATTTCGGAGATATTGCGGAGATGGGCCGTGAAGGTGGAAAGGTTCGCCGCTATCGACTGCTGATCTCCGATGTCCGCAAAGACCTGCCTGAATAACGGCATCCTGCAGGAGAAGGCTGGAACCAGCAAACCCATCTGGCCCATCAGGGCCATCAGTCCAACCGTTTTCAGGACGACGGTTTTCCCTCCCGCATTCGGGCCGCTGATAATGAGGATCCGGTGATCGGTGTCCAATTCGATAGAAACCGGGACAACCGCAACCTGGGATTCCCGGAGCGAATGCTCCAGCAGGATGTGCCGCCCTTCTTCTATTCTCAGATCCAGGCTTTCGGAGATCTGCGGCCGCACGCAACGGAATTCAAGGGCCAGTAGACCCTTGGCCTGCGCAAAATCCAGGTCCGCGACGGCGCGGGTTGCGATCCGAATCAACGGCAGATGAGTGCGCAACGATTCGCTTATTTGAAACAGGATGCGTGCAATTTCGATTTCTTCCTGTTCGCGAAGTCTCACCAGCTCATTGTTCTGTTCAATGGCCACCAGCGGTTCGACAAAGGTTGTCTGGCCGCTCGAGGATAAGCCATGAACAACGCCGGGAATGGTCCCGCGGGAATCGGTGCGAACCGGTATGACAAAGCGTCCGTTCCTGAAGGTAATGATTTCATCCTGCACCGCCCTCGCTTCACGGCGTAGAATGGAATCCAGGGTTCTCTGGACCCGGTTTCTGGCGTCGGCCATTTCACGTCGAATGGCACGCAGTTCAGGGCTGGCTGAGTCATCGATCTCCCCCCCGGGAAGGATTTTTCCGCGGATGTCCGCCAGCAGGCGGCGAAGGTCGGGAATCGAGCTCGTTATTGAGGCGAGGAGTGGGTACTGAAGTTTGACTTCCTGTTCACGGAATAGGCTGCGCTGGTCTGCAGCCACAGCCAGAATCCGTTCGAGCAGCAGAATCTGGTGGGCATCCAGGCTGGCTTCAGATACTTGCAGGCGTGCCAGCGCCTCCGCGGGATCCTCAATTCCCGATAAGCCAAATCGATTGCCGGAACGCGCATATTCGGCGCATTCAGCACTTATATCGAGGCCGCGATTGATTTCAGCGAAATCGACATGAGGCCGGAGATCGTGCACCAGTACCCGCCCCAACGGCGTTTGCACGTGGCGGAGCAGAAGTTCAGTCAGGGATTTCAACTCCAGAGTTTCAAACGTTCTCGCGTCCATAGACAGCGAATGTTACGCATACTGTGCCGCGCGGTCAACGAGCAGGGGCACGATTATGAAGAGTTACTCCGAATCCCATACCCACTTTTCACACGTGGTTTTAGGGCCGCTGCGCCGGTTGGGGCATTTGACCCTTCTCGGGTGGAATGCTCTCAGTGGAAGGCTGACCGGCTGGAGCGCAGCTGTTGATATCACTGGAGTTATATTAATATATTATGCTGGGTTTGCTTCCATTTTAAGGAACGCTTATTGCTCTCTGGAATGACATCAAGAATTGATGATCGAGGGGTATCATTTATGGCTGGAGCCAGGAAACTGATTATCATGGGTGCGGCGGGAAGGGACTTTCATAATTTCAATGTTTGCTTCCGCAATAACCCGGATTACCGGGTCGAGGCCTTCACTGCTTATCAGATCCCCAACATTGCCGGCCGCAACTACCCGCCGGAACTGGCTGGAAACGGCTACCCGGACGGGATTCCAATATTCGATGAAAAGCTTCTCCCCGAACTTATAGCTCGGCTCAATGCCGAGGAGATTGTTTTTTCCTACAGCGATGTTTCTCACCTCGAGGTAATGCATCGCGCTTCCCTGGTCAATGCCCTGGGGGCCGATTTCCGGCTGCTAAGCGCAAAAAAAACGATGATTGCCTCCAGAAAACCCGTTATTTCGGTGTGTGCCGTACGCACAGGCTGTGGGAAAAGCCCCACATCGCGCCGCATCACTGAGCTTCTCGCAAAAAAAGGAAAATCGGTCGTCGTCGTGCGGCACCCCATGCCCTATGGCGCCGATATCAATGCCCAGCGATGCCAGCGCTTTGGTGAACTGGAAGATCTCAACCGGCATCGCTGCACTATCGAAGAGCGCGAGGAATATGAGTCCCATATTCAAAACGGGACCATCGTTTATGCGGGTGTCGACTATGAAGAGATTCTGCGGCAGGCCGAGAAGGAAGCCGATGTGATCCTTTGGGACGGGGGAAACAACGACACTCCATTCTACAAGCCCGACCTGCATATTGTGCTCGTGGATCCGCACAGGCCCGGGCATGAGATCAGCTACTATCCTGGAGAGACGAATTTACGGATGGCGCAGGTTGTCGTCATAAGCAAGGCAGGGAACGCACCCCCGGACGGAATCACAAGAGTTACCGCGAACGTGAAGCGATTGAATCCCCAGGCAAAGATCGTTCGAGCCAATTCCATCGTCAGTGTGCAGGACGAGGCTTCGATTCGAGGCAAGCGCGTCCTGGTGATAGAAGACGGGCCGACGTTGACCCATGGCGACATGACTTACGGCGCGGCTCATGTGGCTGCCAGGGATTTCGGAGCAGCATGCATCGTGGATCCGCGGCCGTACGCCATTGGTTCCATCCGAGAGACCTTCGAGAAATACAGCCACTTGACGGACGTGCTTCCGGCCATGGGCTACAGTGATCTTCAGGTCGCCGAATTGCAGGCGACCATCGAAGCGGTGCCCTGCGATGCCGTTCTGGTCGGGACCCCGCTTGATCTCGGGAGACTGGTGAAAACCTCTCGTCCGATGATACGGGTCACCTACAGCCTGGACAATGAAGCCACACAGGCTCTGGACCTGATTCTCGATGACTTTCTCAAAGCGCATGCATGAGGTTTGAATTCATGATAAAGAAGGATTTTGTATCCATCAAGGAGTATGAAACCGGTGAAATCAGGGAATTGCTTTCCGACGCTTTCGCGATAAAGGCACATCCGGAAAACTTCGTCGGCGCTCTCAAGGGCAAAGCTCTCGCAATGATTTTCGAGAAGCCTTCGCTGCGGACACGAGTGACCTTCGATGTTGGGATCCACCAGTTGGGTGGATTTTCCATATTGCTCACGCCATCGGAAATCAATCTGGGCAAGCGGGAGTCTGTTTTCGACGTCGCTAAAAACCTCGAGCGGATGGTTCAGGGGATCATGATCCGGACATTCGCCCATTCCACGGTGGTCGAAATGGCCAGCGCCGCCCGGATTCCCGTCATCAATGCTCTCTCCGATCACAGCCATCCCTGCCAGGCTATGGCTGACTACATGACCATGCTTGAAAAAAAGGAGGACCTTCAAGGGCTCAGGCTTGCCTACGTGGGCGATGGCAACAATGTCGCTCATTCCCTGATTTATGGTGCTGCGCGGCTCGGAGTGCACATTACGGTTGGAACTCCGGCAGGCTATGAACCTTCTGCCGAAGTCGTGAGTTGGGCAAAAACGCACGGGCAGGCCACGGGCGCCAAAATTGAGGTAACCCATGATCCCGTGGAGGCAGTGACCGGTGCCGATGTTGTTTATACGGATGTCTGGGCCAGCATGGGACAGGAATCGGAGGCAGAAGCCAGGCATAGGATTTTTCGCCCCTACCAGGTGAATGAAGCTCTTTTCTCACACGCCAGACCCGATGCCCTTTTTATGCATTGCCTGCCGGCCCACCGGGGGGAAGAAGTAACCTCCGAAATTATCGATTCCCCCCGTTCCGTTGTTTTCCAACAGGCCGAAAACCGGTTACATGTGCAAAAAGCCATCATGATTGCGTTGATGGGATGATCTGCGGGGAGGTTCCATGAGCACTCGAATTGGACCGTCTGCTGATTTAAGGACCGCGGACTTTATAAATCTGGAAAACGAATACGGTGCTCACAACTATCATCCCCTGGACGTAGTCGTTCATCGCGCCCAAGGGGTGTGGATCTACGATGTCGAGGGCAAAAGGTACCTCGATTGCCTTGCCGCCTATTCTGCCGTCAACCAGGGCCACTGCCACCCGAGAATATTCGCCGCACTTCAAAAACAGGCAGGCCTTGTTACCTTGACGTCGCGCGCCTTCCGGAATGACCAACTGCCTCTGCTCTGCCGGCAACTCCACGAGTTGACCGGAATGGATGCGGTACTTCCCATGAATTCCGGCGCCGAGGCGGTGGAAACGGCGCTGAAGGCCGCGCGCAAATGGGGCTATACCAGGAAGGGAATCCCCGAGGAATGCGCGGGGATTATTGCATGTTCCGGCAACTTTCATGGTCGAACCATTTCCCTGGTCAGTTTCTCGACGGAGCCGCAATACCGCGCCGGATTCGGCCCATTCACACCAGGTTTTTTAACGGTGCCTTTTGGCGATTCCGAAGCTTTAAAAAAGGCCATTACAAGGGAAACCTGTGCTTTTCTGGTGGAACCTGTGCAAGGTGAGGCCGGGATAATCATTCCTCCAAAAGGCTATTTGAAACGGTGCTACGACATTTGCCGGGAGCACAAAATTCTGCTTCTGGTGGATGAAATTCAGTCTGGACTGGGTCGCACTGGAAAAATGTTTGCGTACATGCATGAAGAAATCTGCCCGGACGTGCTGATCATCGGCAAGGCCCTGGGAGGCGGATTCTACCCGGTTTCCGCCGTTCTATCGAACCGCGAAGTTCTGGGGGTTTTCAAACCGGGAGATCACGGCAGCACATTCGGCGGGAATCCCCTTGCCTGTGCTGTTGCGCGGGAAGCTCTGCAAGTGATTCAGGACGAGGACCTGCCAGGACGCTCCGCGGAACTGGGCGTCTACTTTCTGGATAAACTCAAAGAAATTCGTTCGGCGCATATCCGTGAAATTCGCGGCATCGGGCTCTGGATAGGCATCGAACTCGACAGGCCTGCCCGTCCTTATTGTGAGGCTCTGAAAAACGCAGGGATCCTGTGCAAGGAGACCCATAACCGGGTGATCCGGGTGGCGCCGCCTCTTGTTATTACGAAAGATGAAATCGATTGGGCTGCGAGCAGGTTTGCCGCGGTCCTGGGCTGAGCCCTCCTTCGAAAATGCCGCTAATCTGAAGGCGGCAGCAAAACCACCTTCCCCGTTGTTTCCCGGTTCACGAGTGCCCGGTGAGCATCCTGAGCCTGGCTCAGTGGATAGGTGCGGTCGATCCGTAATTGAAGGCTGCCATCGGATACCCACGCCAATATATCCCCTGCGCGCCATTCTAATTCTTCGCGGCTGGACGTGTAGTGCGCCAGGCTGGGACGAGTGACATAAAGGGAGCCTTTGGGATTCAGAACATTTAGGTCGATAGGCGTCACCGGTCCGCTGGATTGACCGTAGAGTACCATCATGCCCCTGCGCCGCAGGCAATTCAGCCCTTTTTCGAAGGTCGTTCTCCCAACGGAATCATAGACGACATCGACGCCGCGGCCGCCCGTTATTCGCTTGACCTCGGTTTCGAAATCGGTGCTTTCATAAAGGATGATTTCATCGGCACCCGCAGCGCGCGCCAGCGCCGCTTTGGGCTCGGTTGAGACAGTGCCGATTACCCTGGCGCCAATTCGTTTTGCGATTTGTATCAAGAGTAATCCGACACCTCCGGCCGCGGCGTGTACGAGGGCGGTTTCGCCACTGCGCAAAGGAAAGGTCGAATAAACCAAATAGTGAGCTGTCATCCCCTGCAGCATGGCCGCGGCGGCATTTGGAAAATCAAGGCCATCCGGGATTTTTATCAGTTGCCATGAGTTGGCCAGGGCATATTCTGCGTATGCCCCCATATTCATGGCGTAGGCCACACGGTCGCCGGGCGCGACCCCTGTGACATCGGGGCCAACGGCGTCGATGATCCCCGCCCCTTCCATTCCGGGTGTAAACGGCAGCGGGGTCTTGTAGAGCCCGCTTCGGAAGTACACATCAATGAAATTGAGCCCGGCCGCATGAACTTTGATTCTTGCCTGTCCCTTGCCGGGTTGCGGCAACGCGATCTCTTCGTAAGTCAGTTTTTCGGGTCCGCCGGTTTCATGTACTCGAATAGCCTTCATAGGATTCCTCGCTTGTTGGAACATGATACCCGAACCTGTCGGTCAATGCATTATTGGCGGAGACAGGCGCACCACAGGGATGCTATATAAGAGGTTCGCCAGTGTGAATTGATTGCAGAATGCTTTCAAGGAGAGGGGTGCGTGAAAATATACGCCCGAATTGCCTGCGCCGGATTTTTGCTCTTCTTTTTGCCTCAAGTACATCCACAGCGTTCGGCTCGCGAGTCCAGGCTGGCGGGCTTCTCTAGGGCGGGCGCGGAACGGGAGCGGGCGATAGAGGAGCGCTTTAAACAGTTACCGTCCACGGAAAAGCTGCGTGAATGGCACCGTTTCCTGACGGCCGAGCCTCATGCGCCAGGATCGGAACGCAATAACCTTCTGGCCCGTTACATCGCGGATCGATGGCGTGAGCAGGGCTGGGAGGAGGTGATGGTTCATCGCTATGATGTCCTGGTATCCGAGCCGCGGGAGATCCTGCTGGAGATGACCTCTCCTGTGAAATATCGGGCAAGCCTTCGCGAAGACCCCTATGATCAGGATCCGGACACACGGAACCCGGGCGTAAGCCAGGGGTATCTTGCCCTGTCGGCATCAGGTGAAGTGACTGCTCCGCTGGTTTATGCCCATAGCGGCAATCCTTCGGATTATGCCTTCCTGCGGCACAAGGGAATTGACGTCCGGGGCAAAATTGTTTTGGTGAGATACTCCAATCCTTACAGCTATCGCGGCTTTAAAGCCTACACGGCGCAGCAATCAGGTGCCGCAGGCATCTTGATTTATTCCGATCCTGCGGAAGATGGTTTTGTCAAAGGGAAGGTTTTTCCCGATGGGCCGTGGGGGCCGGAAAGCCACATACAGCGTGGAGCCATCACCTATGATTTCCTGGCTGCGGGCGATCCCCTGACCCCGGGTTGGGCCTCGGTGCCGGGTGCCCGGCACTTGTCCATGGATGAGGCGGTTTCACTACCGAGGATCATGGCGGTGCCGCTTTCCTGGAGAGACGCAAAACCGCTCCTGGAGAATATCGGAGGGCCCGATGCCCCGCCTGAATGGCAGGGTGGGCTTCCCATCAAGTACCGGCTTGGAGGAGGCTCGGCCAGCGTTCACCTGAAAGTGGACATGAATACACGCCTGGGGCCCAACTATGTGGTCGAAGCCAGGATCCGGGGAAGTGAATTCCCGGATGAATGGGTTCTATTCGGAAATCACAGAGACGCCTGGGACTTCGGCGGCGTTGATCCTTCGAGCGGCACGGCTTCCATGCTTGAACTCACTCGTGCACTCGGCGCCATAAAGCAGTCTGGATACCGGCCGAAGCGCACGATCATCGCCTGCAGTTGGGATGGGGAAGAAGTCGGGCTGACGGGCTCAACCGAGTGGGGTGAGCAGTTTGCCGATGATCTGAAAGGCAAACTGGTGGCGTATATCAACGTAGATTCATCAGCCTCGGGGAGCCGATTTTCTCCTTCCGCTGTTGCGTCACTGGCACCCCTGATCGTTGCAGTCAGTGCTGACGTGAAACATCCCTCCGGCAAGTCGCTGCTTGAAGCTTGGAGGGAGGATGAAAAAAAAGCAGCCAGGGAAGCCGGCAAAAATCAGTTGCCGCCGGACGTCGACCTGGTTGATGTCAAAATCGGAAGCGGCTCGGACCACACCGTTTTTCTCAACTATCTCGGGCGTCCCACTATTGGACTGTCTTTTGATGGTCCTTACGGTGTTTATCATTCCATCTACGACGACTATTACTGGGTCAATCATTTTGGCGACCCCGGCTATGCTTATCACAGGGTCATGACTCAAGTATGGGGGCTGCTTGTGCTCAGGCTGGGAAACGCGGAAACCCTCCCCTTTGATTTCCGGAACTATGCCGCCAACATCCGGCGATTCGCGCGCGATATAGCAAGGAGCGCGGGAGTGTCGCAGAAATTGAACCTGCTTCCGCTTTTCCTCAGGATTGACGAATTTGAGAAAGCCGGAGATTTGTTGAATCGCAAATTGAAGCGGGCAATGGACTCAGGCTCGATGGATAAGGAAACCTCCAGGGAGATCAATCGAAAAATCATGACCGTGGAAGGGAACTGGCTCCACCCGGATGGAATACCGGGCCGACCCTGGTTTAAGCACCTTTTGTACGCAGCGCGGTATTCCTATGCCCATCTGGAGTTGCCCGGATTAACGGAAGCGGTAGAGTCCAAGGATTGGAAAATTGCGGGCGAGCAGGCCCGGCTGCTGGAGGAAGCACTGAAAAAAAACACGGCGCTGCTTCAAGATGCTGCGAGCCTCGCGGAAAAGAGCCAGTAAGGTTTTTCTGCGCACAGCGCTTGAGATGCGTGCCAATACGGGCGTTGGCCTCCGGTTTTTCCGCACCCTCAAACCACGGGCAGCCGACGAGAATACAGGGAAGCAGGGCAGAGATCGGCTGCACCCAAACTGCTTCCATCTGCGGCGGATGGCGGCTATGCTTGGGCCGAAGATAACATTCAGTTTTGACGATCACAGGGGGACTATCTTGGCCACCTTTCGCATCTCTTTGTTCTGCATTCTGATCTTGGCAATATTCAGCGGCCAGGCCATGGCCCAAAGCGGCAGCGAATGGACCTTGGAGCAATGCCTCAGTGCAGCCATGTCGAAGCACCGCGGAATCCAGGCGGCGGCGACTCATCTTTCAGGTGTGGAAGGGCTCAAACTGCAAGCCACTCTGCGGCCCAACCCGGAAGCCATTCTTCAGACCGAAAACTGGAGGTTCACAGGTGATCCCGGATTCCGACCCGGCAGTGATCTGGATGTGTATGCCTATGTCATGCAGCCCCTGGAGAGGGGAGGCAAGCGCGCGGCCAGGGTGGAGTCAGCCTTGCAGGAATCCAAGGTTGCGGAATTGGAACTCAAGGTAGTGGAATGGCGCATCCGGCAGGATGTCAAGCGGAGCTTCATCCGTGCTTTGCTGGCGCAAAGACAGCTGGAAATTCTGCACGAAAACTCCAGATATTTCGAGCAGCTGGTTGAGTACCATCGAGTACGGTTTGAACAGGGAGCAACCGCGGAGGCTGATCTGATAAAGGTCCGGCTCGAACAGGAGCGGTTCGCACTGGAGGAGAGTTCGACGCGGATAGAAGCCGAGAAAGCCAGGGTCGAACTGCTGAAAGCGATGGGTATAGGTGGAGTCACGGCGGATTTCAAGTTGGTGGAATCGAAGGCCGCCCCGCCACCTTCCTCCGTAACCGGCATGTCCGATCTCCTGGCACGTGCCCGTTCCAAGCGGCCGGAAATCCAGCTCGGGGCAGCATTGGTGGAAAGGGCGCGGGGTTACGTGGCCAGCCAGAAAGCCATGGCGAAGCCCGATTGGAATGTGATGTTTGGATATAAAAGAACGGCTGGGTACGACACCTTGCTCGCGGGGATCTCCGTGCCCCTGCCCATTTTCAACCGAAATCAGGGGAACATCCAATACGGTGATTCGGAAGTCGAGCGGGCGCTTCATACCCTGGGGGCAGTAGAGGCTCAAATGGAAGCCGAGATCGGATCCGCTCTCGCCGGCATTCGCCGGCGGCATTCGATGCTCCAGGAAATGCAGCGTGGGCTGGTGGATCATGCCGAAGAGTCCTGGAAAATTTCGCTTGCCGCTTATCGTGAGGGAGGAACCGACCTGCTGCGTCTTCTCGATGCCCAGAAAGTTCGCAGCGAAGTACAATCTCTGTTTACCCGGACGCAAATAGAATACAGGTTAAGTCTTGCAGAACTGGAAAGCGCCGTGGGCGAAGAAAACCTATCTTTGGCAGAGGAGTTGCTCCGTGTTCCGTGAAATGAAAATGATCCCGCCGGATGAGTGTACGAGGGCGATCCGCGCCGTATCGAGATTGTTCCGCCCGCGGTCATGGCAAACCGTGATTTGCACCTTCGTATTAGGTGGAAGGAGGCGCTGGACTTTGACCCGTACTTCCGGCTGGTTTTTCCTGTTTCTGATTTCGTTATCTTGCCTGACGGCCTGCAGCAAGCCGCCTGCTACCCCTGCGGCCGCGCCGCCGGCAGAGGATGCCGAAGTTATCACCCTGGATGCCTCGCCGATTCGAGATGGCAGGGTCCAGTGCGAAAGCGCACTCATAGAGCCTCTGTCGGAGATGATTGTGGTTACGGGCAGAATCGGCGTCAATGAGAACCTGACATCCCGGGTCGGTTCGGTTGCGGATGGCCGGATTGTCGCCGTCTATGCCAATGTCGGGGATATTGTGAAAGAGGGACAGATCCTCGCCCGCCTGCACAGCCACGAAGTCCATGATGCCAGGGCAGAATATGCCAAAGCGCTTGCAGAGCTCCGCCGCAGACAGGGCGAACTCGAATTCGCGGCCAATGCCCGAAATCGCGCCACTCGCCTGTACGAGCTCAAGGCTACCTCCCAGGAGCAGTTGCAAAGGGCCGAAACCGACTTGCGAAGCGCAAAACTGGCGATCGGGACAGCTCAGGCTGATATTAACCGGCTTCAAGAGCATCTTCGGCATCTGGGCTTGTCGCCGGAAGGGGCGGAGGAAGAGTATACGCGAGTCTCGGAGAAGAATGAGGAGAAAGAGTTCGAAGAAAGCGAGTTGGTGCCCATTGCAGCGCCAATTGCGGGGACCATTCTGAAGCGGATGATCAGTCCCGGGGCCGTCGTAACTCCGGCACTTGATTTAGTGCTGATCAGTGACCTGACCAGCCTCTGGGTGAACGCCGAGGTCCCTGAGAAATACTTGGGCGCGCTGCGAGTCGGACGGCCCGTAAAAATCTCCGTGAAAGCGTACGGTGAGAAGACTTTCCCGGGAAGGATCACCCAGATCGGCGATATGTTGAATGCCGATACCAGGACAGTCCAAGTCCGCTGCGAAACCCGCAACGATGGCCGGATGTTGAAGCCCGAAATGTACGCCATGGTGGGCTTCGAGGTAGGAGAAACCCGTCAGGTGCTCCTGATTCCATCCTCGGCATTGCAGGATATCAACGGCTCCAACGCCGTTTTTTTGCGGGAAGGTGACACCCGCTTTCGGCTGAGGAAGATCCGGGTGGGGCAGCAATCCGGTGGGAAACTTGAGATTCTAGAAGGATTGAAACCAGGAGATGCGGTGGTTACAACCGGGAGCTTCTTGTTGAAATCGGAACTGCTCAAAAGGCAGATGTCAGGCGATTAACCGGGGGGCGGGGGACACCTTTCATGCTACTTTCCCGAATCATTGATTTTCATCTGGAGCACCGGTGGTTCGTGCTCGTCGGACTGGTCGGGCTGATCGGACTCGGCACCTGGGCTCTGGCCAGAATCCCTCTGGACGCGTTTCCTGACTTGACCAACAACCAGGTTGTTGTCATCACCGAAGCCCCGGGTTTGGCTCCCGTGGAAGTGGAGCAGCTGGTTACCTTTCCCATTGAGGGAGGGATGATGGGGCTTCCGCGGGCACAACAGGTCCGCTCCATCTCCAAGCTCGGCCTGTCCATTGTGACCATCGTATTCGAGGATCCGGTTGATGTCTACTTTGCCCGACAACTGGTTAACGAGCGTTTGCTGGAGGTTCGGGGGCGAATACCCGCGGGCCTGGAACCCGCCCTGGGACCGGTAGCTACCGCCTTCGGAGAGATCTACCAGTACACCATCGAAGGTGATACTGCCTCCGCCATGGATCTGAAGACGCTTCATGAATGGCAGATAAAATACCAGCTTCGCGCCGTGCCGGGCGTGAACGAAGTCAATACCTGGGGCGGATTGACCAAGCAATACCATGTGCTGGTGGATGCCGCGCGCCTCCGCAGCTATGACTTGACCGTGCGCGATGTTTTTGAGCGGCTGCGGGAAAACAACGACAACTTCGGCGGCGGATTCATCGAGCATGCCTCCGAACAATACACGGTGAGGGGCCTCGGCAGGGCGCGCAATGCCGAAGAATTAGGACAGATTGTGCTGACCAGTCATGCCGGGACGCCGGTCTATATCCGGGATGTGGCCGAGATAAAAATCGGCGCCATGACCCGACAGGGCGCTGTGACCCGGGACGGCAAAGGTGAGACCGTGGCCGGCATGATCATCATGTTGAAAGGGGAAAATGGCAAAAATGTCATCGCGCGGGCCAAAGACCGGATCGACCAGATCTCCAAATCGCTCCCAGCAGGGATCAGGATAAATCCATTTTATGACCAGTCTACGGTCATCGACCGAACCATTCGGACGGTTCGAAACAATCTTTTTGAAGGCGGGCTGCTGGTTATCGGGGTTCTTTTCCTTTTCCTGGGGAACATTCGCGGCGCTCTTATTGTCGCCATGGTGATCCCGCTTTCGATGCTGGTCAGTTTCATCGGAATGGCCACCTTCGGAGTTTCAGCGAACCTGATGAGCCTGGGTGCCATCGATTTCGGACTGATTGTCGATGGAGCCGTGGTCATGATGGAAAATTTTGTCCGCCGCCTGCATGGAGGCCAACACAGCAAAAAGCCACGGGAGGAAATCCGTCAGGCAGCCAAGGAGGTTGCGCGGCCCATAACCTTTGGAATTGCAATCATCATCGCCGTGTATCTGCCCATATTCACGCTTGAAGGGCTTGAGGGCCGGATGTTCCGACCCATGGCTATTACGGTCTGCTCCGCCATTCTCGGTTCGTTGATACTTGCCCTCACCGTGGTCCCCGCCGCTGCCGCCCTGGCCTTCCGCAAGCCCCTGCCCGAGCATAAGGAGAAAATCTTCGGCAAAGTCCGCGACGGGTATGTGGGGCTCGTGCGCTGGGTGCTCCGTCACCGTCCCTTCACGGTGTCCGCCGCCGCGATATTGGTTATTGTCGCGCTTGGATCGCTGGCTTATATCGGAACGGAATTCATGCCCCGGTTGGATGAGGGTTCGCTGCTCATCGAAACGCGCAAACTGCCCAGTGTTTCACTGACGGAATCCACCGCACTGAGCACCGAAGTGGAGAAGATTCTGAAGCAGTTCCCGGAAGTCGAAAGCGTCGTGACCAAGCTGGGGCGTCCAGACCTGGCCACCGAGGCCATGGGGATCTACCAGGGGGACGTGTACGTAATGCTGAGGCCCCGGAGCGAGTGGAAGGAGCATCTCAGCAAAGAAGCGCTCATTGAGGCCATGTCTGAAAAGCTGCAGAAGCTTCCCGGGGTGGTCTACAACTTTACTCAACCGATGGCGATGCGACTGGATGAGGTCGTTTCGGGCGTCAAGGCTGATGTTGCCGTGAAGATTTTCGGGGAGGACGCTCAGGTTCTGGACCAGAAGGCGGACGAAATTCTACGGATCATTTCTAAAATTAGAGGAGCGGCCGATACTCAGAAGGAGCTCTTTGCCGGCGCCGCCGAATGGCAGATCGACATCAAACGCGCTGAATTGGCCCGGTATGGGCTCAACGTTTCCGATGTGCGGGATATGGTGGAGGCCGCCGTGGGTGGGCACCTGACCACAGAAATGATCGAAGGGCAAAAACGGTTCCAAATCATGGTCCGGTTCCCCGACGAAATGCGGCGCGACCGAGAGGCCCTGGGGGCTCTGCAGTTGAAAGCTCCTGCCGGCGAACTGGTCTCGCTCGATCAGGTGGCCCAAATCCGGCAGGTTCAGGGGCCGGAGATCATTAACAGGGAGGACAGCCAGCGCCGGATTGTGGTGCAGGCGAATGTCCGAGGACGTGATCTCGGAAGCTTCGTCGCCGAGGCCAGGGAAGTAATCGAACGCCAGGTCCGGATGCCTGCTGGATATTTCCTGAACTGGGGCGGTCAGTTCGAAAACCAACAGCGCGCGATGACCAGGCTCGCCCTTGTCGTGCCTGCCGCGATTCTCATCATTTTCGCGCTGCTTTTCTCCAGCTTCGGGTCGGTCAAACAGGCTCTGCTCATCCTGCTGAACGTTCCCTTTGCCAGCGTGGGTGGCATCGCCGCGCTGTGGCTCCGGGACCTCAATCTGAACCTTTCGGCATCCGTAGGCTTCATCGCCCTTTTTGGCGTCGCCGTGCTCAACGGTGTGGTTATGGTTTCCTGCATCAATAAGCTGCTGGAAGAGGGGCAGGATATGAATGAGGCGATAGTCGCCGGCGCGGCTCTCCGGTTGCGCCCGGTATTGATGACGGCCCTGGTAGCCAGCCTCGGCTTCATCCCCATGGCCTTGGCCACCTCAGCTGGAGCCGAGGTCCAAAGGCCCCTGGCGACGGTTGTCATCGGCGGGCTCGTGACATCGACGCTGCTGACATTGTTTGTGATTCCCGCGCTGTATGCCTATTTCACCGACAAAGCGGTCGAATCCTGAGGACGGCAGTCCCAAAACTCGAAAGCCTTAAACCGGAGTGAACATAGCGCTGCAGTTACCCCTCATTCCGGGATGGCATTTTCACCTTCGCCCTCGGCAAGCGCGCGCCGCAGCATATGGTAAACTTTCCTGCCTATGAACTATTGGCGCAGTGACAAAACCGATGCCATCCTGGAGAAAGCGGTCGACGGCGAACGCATCACCGCTCCTGAAGCGCTGGTGTTATACCGCGAGGCCGATTTCCTGAAGGTGATGGCCGCGGCCCGCGAAATCAGGAACCGCAAGCAGAATCCTTCCGTGGTTACTTACACGATGTTCCGCATTGTCAACTACACCACCTTTTGCAGCGTCGACTGCTCGTTCTGCAGTTTTTATGAGCCTATGAATTCCGCCCGTGGAATCGTACTCTCCCGGGAAGAGGTGGTGGAAAAAATGCGGGAGGCCGTTTCCATCGGGGCGCATCAAATGTTTCTGCAGGGCGGCGTGAATCCTGACCTCCCACTGGATTACTACCTGGATGTCATCCGCGCCGTGAAGGAGGCATTGGGAAATCACATCCACATCCGCGCGCTATCTCCGGTCGAATTGTTGGGACTCGAGCAAGCCACGGGAATGGACCTTCGCCGGATTCTGCGCCAACTCAAAGCGGCGGGGATGGATTCGGTTCCCGGAGCCGGTGCGGAGATCCTCAGCGACCGGGTGCGGGCTCTCCTGTCACCACGAAAAGCCTCGGCTGCCGAATGGGTCCGGGTGATGGAAACATGCCATGAAGAAGGGCTTCCCGGCAGCGCCAACATCGTCTTCGGCTCTGAAGAAACGCCGGAAGAAGTGATTGAGCATCTGAATATTGTCCGCAGTTTGCAGGACCGCACAGGCGGATTCCTGGCCTTTATTCCGTGGACCTTCCAACAGCAGACGAAAAATTTCAGAGCTCGGACGGTGCCGCCCCAGGAATTTCTCAAGGTGCTCGGGATATGCCGGATCTTTTTCGACAATATCCCCCATATCGAAACATCGGTGATGGTTCTGGGCACGGGGACGGGATCGCTTGCTCTTCATGCAGGCGCCGATGATATTTCTTCGGTGGTCATCGAGGAAAACGTGCTCAAGAGCTATGGATTGAAAACCGAAGAAAAAGCCCGCGAATTTATCCGGATGAGCGGATTCGAGCCTCTCCAGCGCGACCTGCTATATCGCCCGGTTTCGCCTTCAGGCCGGGCCAATAGCGGATCTGCATTATCCTGATGTGTGTGCTTTTTCCCGGGGAGCATAGCCGTCCGGATTCATGCTTTGGAAACGCCAGGAATCAGAACACATACGGTCCAGCCCGAGTTTCGCGGTCCAGCCCAGGAAATGGTTGGCCAGGGAAGGGTCGGCATAGACCGTTGCGGCGTCGCCGGCACGGCGGGGCACGATTTTATACGGGATAGTCCGCCCGCTTGCCTTTTCGGCGGCGGCCACCAGCTGCAAAACCGAGTAGGCCTGCCCCGTGCCAAGGTTGATGGGCATGGTTCCGTCAATCCTTTCGAGTGCATCGATCGCGGCAAGGTGCCCAAGCGCCAAATCAACGACATGGATATAGTCTCTGACCCCTGTGCCGTCCGGTGTCGGATAATCATTGCCGAAAATGCTGAGAAAGGGTAGACGACCCACAGCGACTTGCATGATGTAGGGCATTATGTTGTTCGGTATTCCAACCGGGTCCTCACCAATTAAACCACTTTCATGGCCTCCGACCGGGTTGAAATAGCGGAGCAGTGCGATATGCCAACCCGCTTCGGACCGGGCAAGGTCGCGGCACATTTCTTCGATGTATAATTTCGAGCGGCCATACGGGTTTTTGGCGGTAAGGGGCAGGTCTTCAGTGATCGGCACTCGCGAAGGGTCACCATAGACTGTGCAGGACGAAGAAAAAACCAGGCTTCGGCACCCGGCTTCGCGCATGGCTTCGAGGAGGTGAAGCGTTCCGCGGAAGTTGTTGTCGTAATATTTCATCGGCAGCTGAACCGATTCCCCGACCGCCTTGTGACCGGCAAAATGGATCACCGCATCGATCCTGTTCCCACTGAATACGGCGTCCAGGGCATCCCGGTCTCGAATATCCACAACGGAAAAATCGAGATCCTTTCCGGTTATCGCTTTTACCCGGTCGATGGCCGCTGGCGAGGAATTGCTGAGGTTGTCGATTACCTTGACGCGGTAGCCCGCGTTCAACAGTTCCACGACCGTGTGGGACCCTATGAATCCAGCGCCGCCGGTAACTAAGATATTTTTCGTCACTGCTTTCCTGAGGATCTACCTGATTTATCACCCGGGTGCTGGTTATCTAGTATTTGTCCAGGATGCGAACAGCGCGTTTCATATTATCCACCCGCAAAACCATGACGCCCTTGCGGGCTCCCGGTGCGGTGGCGGTATAGGCATACTCGATGTTCACCTTATGCTCAGAGAGCTTGTGGGCGATGGCTGCAAGTTCCCCGGGCTGGCTTTTGGCCTCGATCAGCAGAACATCCCGCTCGACAACCAGCACTCCGCGTTCGCCCAGCAGATGGATGGCCTTCTTGGGGTGGGTTACCACCATCCGGACGACCGCATGATCTACGGCGTCCGAGACCGACAGCGCGTAAATATTAACTTTGTTCTCAGCCAGGGCATCGCATACCGAGGCGAGAGTTCCCGGTTTGTTTTCCAGAAAGAGAGAAAGCTGGGGGACGATTTTCACGGGAATTCCTCCATCGATCCGCTACAGTTCAGGCCGAAATTCGTTTCTTGCCACATGTCAACTTTATCCATATTCCAATATCTACACAAGAGCTGTCCCAGGTTTTGTGCCTTTTAGTGCTGCCAGGGCCTCCTGGGCGAGATCGAAGGCGCGACGTACCCGTTCCTTGCCCGTCTGCAGATTTCCGATGGCCAGGCGCAGGCAGTACCGGCCTTTGAGCTTCGTGTGGGAAACGAAGACGTCTCCTCCTGCATTCACCCTTTCCATCGCTTCGGCATTGATTTTTTCCAGCGAAGCTTCGCTATCTATACCCTCGGGGTGAAGCCTGAAGCAGACCGTGGAAAACTGAACCGGAGCCATTACTTCCATTTCGGGATGGGCACGAACCCAGGATTCAAATGCTTTCGCCAAGGCCATGTGGTGCCGTATCCGCGCAGCAATCCCTTCCGTTCCAAAGTACCGGAAAACAAACCAGAGCTTCAGGGCACGGAATCTGCGCCCCAGCTGAAAGGAATAATCCATAAGGTCCACAGCGTCTTTGGTGCCGGTGCGCAGGTATTCCGGAACAAGCGAAAATGCATTGCGAAAAACTTCGGGCCTGCGCGTGAAAAGAGCGGAGCAATCGATCGGCGTAAACAGCCATTTATGCGGATTAGTCACCAGGGAATCAGCCAGGTCGCAGCCTTCCAGCACCCAGCGGTTTTCAGGGGCTATCGCCGCGCTTCCGGCATAAGCCGCATCGACGTGCAGCCATAGGTCGTGCCTTCTACAGATTTCAGCGATCTGCGGCACCGGATCGATCGCAGTGGCGGAGGTGGTGCCCACCGTAGCAACAACGGCGAAAGGACGGCGTTGCTGAAGGAGATCTTCCGCAACAGCTTTTTCAAGCTCCTGCGGGATCATTCGGAAAGAGTCATCCGAAGGGATACGGCGTATCCAATCGCTGCCGATTCCGAGCGTGATTCCAGCCTTGTCTACCGACGAGTGCGCTTCCTGTGAGCAGTACATGGTCAGTTGAGGCTTGCCCGACAATCCTTCCTCGCGCACATTCATGCCGCAGGCCTCGCGGGCCGCGGCGAGAGCTACGAGGGTCGAAGTCGAGGCCGTATCGGTAATCATCCCGAACCAGTGGGTGGGCAGGCCCAGAGCTCCCGCCAGCCAGCGCATGACCACTTGTTCCAGTTCGGTCAGTGCCGGGGAGGTTTTCCACAGCATCCCGTTGATGTTGAGCGTGCTGGCGATCATTTCACCGAGAATTCCGGGAGCCGAGGCCGTGATCCCGAAATAAGCCATGAACCCGGGGTGGTTCCAGTGAGTGATTCCCGGCAGTATGATCTCGTCGAGATCTTTGAGCCAGTCCTCAATCGGTTCATGCACCACCGGTGCATGGCTCGGAAGTGCTTTTTCGATCTGTCCGGGCTTGACCGATGGCAACACCGGAAGCGAAGGAACACGAGTTCGGTAGTCTGCAATCCAGTTGGAAACCCGGGACAGAGCCGCGCGAAACTCAGATTCGGTCATGTCCGTTGCAGACAAATCCGCGGATTCGATCTTCATTTCTTGCTCCATGATCTACATGTTGTCGGCCGGGAAGATCCGCGGCCAGAGAGAATCTATTCGCGCCACCGTTTCGGGCGACGGCTTGACCTCCGGAGGGAACCAGGGTTTGACCCGGCAATCCAGGAGTATGGGGGCCGAGAGTGACACGTGATAGCGCTGGAGGGTGTTTTCCAGCGCAAATATGTCGGCAGCAGGTTCGAACCGGGTGAAGACGGTCCACATGAACGAGGCCTCATCTTTTACACAGTCGCTCGCGTTATCCGCCAAAATGACCATCCGGAATCCGCGGACGGCCTCTTCCCGCAGCAGTTCACGGATACAGGGATCATTTTCCTTCCACGCCGGTCCTTCCACGACAAGCACTCCCGGCGCGAAGATGCACATGTTCCGGAATGCAGGATTCTTCAACGGCTCCGCCGGTGTTTCGCGCAGCTCGAACCGTTTGTCCCCCAATCCGAGTAGGATCGCTTTGCTTCCTTCGTTTACTTTGCGCGAACTGTAGTCGAGCGTATCCTGCGACACATTCGCAAATACATACAGATCGCTCGCAAAATCGGCCCGCTCAAGAATGTGCATCAGAAGCGGTTTGAAGTCCTTCAGAGACAGCGGGACATCCGCAACCAGAAGGAATTTGGTCAATGAGAGCTGGCCTTCTCCCAGGATCCGTAAAGCGGCCATGAACGCTTCCTTCCAATAGCGATTTCTTACGATGGCCGCTGCAAGCGTGTGGACTCCGGCCTCATCATAGGCCCTCACTGCGGTCACCCCATTCATGACCAACGGGAACACGGGTGACAGGAGATCCTGCAGGTACTCCCCGATGTAGTGATCTTCCTGGGGCGGGCGGCCGACGACCGTCGCCGGGAAAACAGCATCCCTGCGATGATAGATCCGGTCGACTTCAAAAACCGGATATTCGTGGGCGAGAGAGTAGTAGCCGTAGTGATCGCCGAAAGGACCCTCCAGTCGTCGCTTCCGCGGCGGCACGGAACCCACCAAAGTGAAATCGGCCTCCGCCACCACAGGAAGAGGGCTGATTTTTTTATCCCGGATCAATCGGATTCTCTCGCCCTGCAGGAGTGCAGCCAGAATGAGTTCGGGGACGTCTTCGGGCAGTGGAGCTATGGCAGCCATGATCAGCGCCGGCGGGCCTCCCAGGAACAGGTTCACCGGAAGAGAAACATTGCGCTTTTCCGACTCGTGGTAGTGGAAACCGATGCCGCGATGGATCTGAAAGTGCATTCCTGCAACCGCGTCTTCATAAAGCTGGATGCGATACATCCCAAGATTACCCTTCCCGGTTTCGGGATGTTCGGAATAGACCAGGGGCAAGGTCAGGAAGGCACCCCCATCCATGGGCCAGGATTTAATTTGCGGCATCATTTTTAACCGTGCCGGGCAAACCAGTCTGTCCATAGCAGGCCCGGTCTTGGCCGGGCGCGTACCTGCGGTGAGAAGGTCACGCGCCAGGTCGCGGAAATCCCAAAGTTTTGAAAGGGTGGGCGGCATCAGGGTGTGCGCCGCCTCGACCACTCGCTTCACAAATCGAATGGGATTTTCGCCGAAGGCAAGGTCGATCCGGCGGCGCGTGCCGAAAAGGTTTGTAACCACAGGAAAGTCCGTGCCTTTGACTTTGGCAAACAGGAGCGCCGGGCCCTGCCGGGAAACCACGCGCCGCTGGATTTCGGCAAGGTCCAGATGAGGGTCCACCGGTTCCTCAATGACCTTCAATTCCCCTTCGCGCTGAAGAGTCTGAAGATAGGACTGCAGGTTCAAGTGCTTCATGTCCTGGCATGCCTTCTTCCGGGGTTGGGTCCCGGCACTGCGCCGGCACAAATGGAAATACCAGCAGTCATTGGAACTTTCGCTCGAGGGCCACCGCCTGGGCGAGGGCCGACTGGAAGGATTCGTCGCGGCCGCTCAGGGCAAGCTCGCGCACCAGAAGAGTGGCCTCATCCATAGATTCCTGGACTACAGAATGAATGAGTTCGGGTTCTTTTCCGGTGGCCGTGGCCAAAAGGTGGGCGGCCCCCTGTGCCCTGACAACCTGGAATGTGATTCCGCTGCGAGTGCGCAATTGAATGGTGCTGATTCCGGGCTGTTCATCCGCGGTGGAGGAATGGCCGGTGAACCGCACGATGACGCCGCCACTCCTTCCGGTCCAGCGCGATATCCAATGATCGGAGCTGCGCTCCGCCGACACCAGGTTCCAGCCCAGCCGGCTGGCGAGCCAGCCGGTCAAAAGCAAGGTTCGGGTTGGAACATTTCCATGGGCGCCTATGTCCCTTTCGATTACGATTTCTGAGATCTGGTGCGCTTCATGGCGAAAGGCCGGATGGTCGAAAAACTGAGTGACCATGTCTCTCCACGCGTTGAGGCGGGCCCAATTCAAGTCGCGCACCGCCAGGCCTTCGGGCGGTTCAAGGAGCAATTCCAGGAGGCGTTGGCGGCTGGCCGGGTCGTCTTTGGTTGCGTGCGAGTCCACCACGAGGATGCTCGCGAACCGTGCCAGGTGCTGAACCGGAATTCGATCCTGTTCCTGGAAGGATCTCCAATAAATGAACACCGGGAGATCAGGGACCAGGAGAGAGACGATCGTGTTGAGAAGGTCGGATGTGGCACTGCTGCGGGCGGCAACCGTTACTACTTCGGAGCATACCTGCGGCCCGCCGGCGAATGGGCAGAAAACACTGAGCGCTGATCCATGCATGCATGTGGGGCTCATCAGCGCTGCCGGGATGGCTCGTCTCGGAATCTCGGCATGCGATCAGCGACCGGCAAGGGTGCCACTCGGAAATCCTGGCCAGGACTGGAAGCAGCGACTCAGCCTCCTCCCGGTCCTGTGCGATTACGATGAGATTGCACGAACAGGCGCGAATAACGGCCGCTTCGCTGTCGCCCGAGGAGGCTGCTTTCCAAAGAGCCTGCAGCTCGCTTTCGACCGCGGCGACATCGACGGCGACCGGTGCACCCAGGTTGGTGATTTTCGTTAATCCGCTCATAAAATGCGCCAGCGCCGGTCTTCAATGGCCAGCAAGGCGTCAGCTTCCGCCGGTCCCCAGGAGCCTGACGCATAAGTGGGAATGGCCCGGGAGCCCTTGGCTGCCCACGTTTCAAGGAAGGGCTGAACCAATGTCCATGCAGCCTCAACAGAGTCGGCGCGGTCAAAAAGCGTTGGATCTCCGAGCATGCAGTCGAGCAAAAGCCTTTCATAGGCGCTGGCAAGGTGCAGCCCGAAGGTACTTCCATATCGGAAATCCATGTTGACGGATCGCATATCCAGTGTCTGCCCCGGGAGCTTGGCCACAAATTTCAGGGTGATCCCTTCATTGGGCTGTATGCGAAGGGCAAGCACATTCGATTCTACGGTATCGCCGGCAGTCTGCCGGAAAATGAAGTGGGGGGTCCGGCGGAAAACCATCGCGATTTCCGTTGCGCGCTTGGGCAGGTTCTTTCCCGTGCGGACATAGAAGGGGACTCCTGCCCAGCGCCAGTTGTCGATGGTGAATCGTATGGCGGCGAAGGTTTCTGTATTCGAATCCGCAGCCACGCCTTTTTCATCGCGGTAGGCCGGGGTCGGTTTACCGGCGACGAAGCCGGGTCCGTACTGACCCCGGACAGAGTATTTGTCTGCCTCCTCGGTCGTGAAGGGGCGGATCGACCGCAGCACCTTGGCCTTTTCATCGCGCACGGAGTTGGGCCCAAAATCGGGTGGCGGCTCCATGGCCACCAGAGTGAGGAGCTGCATGATGTGGTTTTGAATCATGTCGCGCAACGCCCCGGCTTCCTCGTAATAGGCTCCCCGTGTGCCTACCCCGATGTTTTCCGATGCCGTGATCTGGACATGATCCACATACTGCCGGTTCCACAACGGTTCGAAAATTCCGTTGGCGAACCTGAAAACCAGCAGGTTCTGAACGGTTTCCTTTCCCAGGTAATGATCGATGCGGTAAACCTGATCTTCTTTGAAAACAGCGCTGACTTCGCGATTGAGTGCACGGGCGGATTCGAGGTCCCTGCCGAAGGGCTTTTCCACAATGATGCGGACCCATCCGTTCCCGTCTTCGCTTTCCTTTACCATCCCGGCAGCGCCTAAATTCCGGATGATTTCAACATAGTCGCTTGGCGAGGTCGCGAGATAGTAAATGCGGTTGCCGGAGGTGCCCCTCCGGCGATCAAATTCCTCCAGCGCTTCTTTGATATTCTTGTAGGTGGACGGATCGCGGAAATCCGCCGCGATATAGTGTATTCCCTGGGCGAAGGGATCCCAGGTGTCGGCATCCGACTTCAATCCCTCCTCCGCTTTATCAACCCATTCGAGCAACCGTTGTCGGTATTCGAGGTCGGATAAAGGGGAGCGGGAGAGGCCGAGAATCGTGAATCCCCCCGGGATGTGCCTTTCGCGGGACAAGTTGTAGAGCGCAGGCACAAGCTTGCGGCGGGTAAGATCACCGGACCCGCCGAAGATGACCATCACACACGGCTCAGGGCTCCGGCTCATTCGACGCCCATGCCTCAGGGGATTTTCTTCGTCCATTCACGGCTCCTCAGTGATTTTATTTTTGCAGCCTTTCCTGAATTCTGGATGCGATACCCTCGGCCGTGAAGCCGAATTCCTTCATCAGGGTTTCATAAGGCGCCGAAGCTCCGAATCGGTCCAAAGCTATGGCCAGTCCGTCTTCTCCGATCCATCGGCTCCAGCCGAACGAAACGGCTGCCTCGACCGAGACCCGGAGACGAACGTTTTTCGGGATAACCGAATCACGATAGGGTGCGTCTTGAGCGGCGAATAGCTCCCAGCTCGGCATGCTTACAACCCTGGTCCTCACGCCGTTTTTCTGCAAAAGCTCGCGTGCGCCTAGCGACGGTTGGACTTCAGAACCGGTCGCAACGATGACTACATCGGGATCGCCGCCGTCTGCGTCAGCCAGGACGTAGGCACCTCGCTGGAGCCCCTCCGCCGATGCATAGCGGCCACGATCGATAATGGGCATTTTCTGCCTCGTCAGTGCCAGGGCCACCGGACCGTGGGTATGACGGAGAGCGGCTTTCCAGGCCTCCGCGGTTTCCGTGGCGTCCGCTGGGCGGAGAAAGACCAGGCCAGGAATGGCTCGCAGAGCAGCTGCGTGCTCCACAGGCTGATGGGTAGGTCCATCTTCGCCGAGGCCGATGCTGTCATGCGTCCAGACATAGATGACTTGCAGCTTCATCATGGCCGCCAAGCGCGCGCTGGGCCGCATGTAATCGGAAAACACCATGAAAGTAGCCCCGTACGGAATAAGGCCACCATACAACGCCATTCCGTTCAGGATGGCTCCCATTCCATGCTCACGCACCCCAAAATGGAAGTTTCTGCCGGCATAGTCCTTGCTCGAAAACGCGGCATACCCCTTTATGAAGGTATTGGTCGAAGGAGCCAGATCGGCAGAGCCCCCAATCAGCCCGGGCACATGGGGGAACAGGGCCGACAGAACCTTGCCCGAAGCCTCGCGGGTTGCCAATGGTTTCGGCTCGTTGCTCATGAGCGGGACCTGTGCTTCCCATCCGTCTGCTTTGCCGCCATGGACCATGGTCTGGTATTCGCTGAACCGGTCGGGATGCTGGGCAGCGAATCCACCCAGGAGCTTGCGCCAATCTGATTCCAATTGCTCTCCGCGCGCCACGGCCGATCGGAAGACGGCGAGGGCCTGTTCGGGTATATAAAAAGATTCTTCGAAGGGCCAGCCCAGGTTCTTCTTGGTCAGCTTGACCTCGTCTTCCCCCAAGGGCGAGCCGTGAGCTTCCGAGGTGTCCTGCTTGTTCGGGCTGCCGAAGCCGATGTGGGTACGAACGCTGATGATGGAAGGACGGTCCGTTTCTGTCTGTGCGCTGCGAATCGCGGTTTCGATGGCGTCGAGATCGCCGCCATCCACCTCCTGCACGTGCCATCCGTAAGCTTCAAACCGTTGCGCGACATTTTCTGTGAAAGCCAGATCGGTTGCGCCTTCGATGGTGATACGGTTGTTATCGTAGAGATAAATCACATTCCCGAGTTTCAGGTGGCCCGCAAGCGAAGCGGCTTCGGAAGCGACACCTTCCATCAAATCTCCGTCTGATACGATGGCGTAGATGAAATTGTCAATAATGGGGTGATCCGGAGTGTTGAATCGGGCGGCCAGATGGCGGCCGGCGACAGCCATGCCGATACCGGTTCCGAATCCCTGACCCAGCGGACCGGTGGTCATTTCCACCCCGGGAACTTCTTCGAATTCCGGGTGACCGGGTGTCTTGCTGCCCCATTGACGAAATCGCTTCAATTCATCCAGCGATAGATCATAGCCGGTCAGATGTAGCATGGAGTAGATCAGCATCGATCCGTGACCGGCAGAGAGCACAAACCGGTCGCGATTGTGCCATTTGGGATTCTTCGGATTGTGCCGGAGAATCCGGGTCCAGAGAACATAAGCCGCGGCTGCCATTCCCATAGGCATGCCCGGATGCCCGGATTTGGCTTTTTGTACTCCATCCATGGCCAGAGTCCGGATCGTATTAATGCAGAGGTTATCCAATTCGCTCCCCATTGCCATCTTTAAACCCTCGTATGATGAATGTGGTTCATAGGTCATTCCATTCCAATCAAAGAACAATAATTATCGAACCGCCAAGGCCTCAAAAACTGCGAATTTCGCAGTCATGGAGGCCTTCGTGGTCAAAATATTTATAGCTCAATCTTCCGGCGGCATGTCGAAATTTACAAGGCTGCCTTTGAAACCCCTGGTTTTGATGGCGCCGTACGTGATCCCGGCTGCCATCCAGATTCCCCCGACGATCTGGGCCGGAGTGCTGAGCATCAGCCAGATATAGCCGCAAATTAAGAAACCGAGCAATGGCGGCAAGAGGTTCATAAGCGTTCTTTTTTCAGCTTTAACCCAGTAACGCACGATCGCCGCGGCATTCACCCCCATGAATGCAATGAACGCCCCAAAATTCAACGCCTGCGCACCGATTTCATAGGCTCCTCCGCCCAGTTTGCTGGCGAAGAACTCCATCAAGGATGCGCCGAGAAGAGCAAAAACTCCCACGGCAATAATATTGTTGCGGGGGATTCTGCGCTTCGGCTCGATGACTCCGAAAAATGATTTGGGCAGCGCATTTCCCCGGCCCATACCGTACAGGAGCCGCCCGGCCGCAAGTTGCGCACCCATTCCGGATCCCATATTGGCTATCAAAAGTGTGAAGTTGAGCACGTGGAAAAGCACGACACCGCCGGCCTGCCTGGCTATCATGGCAAAGGCTGATTCGACCTGGTCTGAAGGGAAGGGCTTGGAACCCCACACCAATTGAGCTCCGTAGACCTCAAGACTGGAGAGCACGCCTGTTACCAGGCACACAATCACGGTCGCGAGCAGGATGTTGCGCCGGGGGTTTTCAGCCTCCTCCGAAAGTGTCGAGATCCCATCGAAACCGATATAGGTCAGGACAGCAACCGAAGTGCCCGTAAATATGTTGTTGAGCTTGAATGTCTCGGGATTATAGAAAGGCTGCGTAAAGAAGGCGGCGCCCTGCACCTGCAAGCCTGCAACAAAGCGAATCACCGCCCCAAAGAAAATGACTACCACAACCATCATTCCCGCACAGAGCCATTCGTTGAGCTGTGCCGAAGTCTTGATGCCTCTCAGGTTCAGTAAAGTGAAAAAGGCGGCAAAAAAGACGCACCACGCATAGAACGAAATGGGAATATTGGTCAGAGGGATTGCCGGCAGGATATTCATGGCGGCTTTTGCGCAAAAGGCCGTGCAAATCAACGGGTTCAAGATATAGTCCATCACCATGCTCCAGCCGGTAATGTAGCCAAGCGCAGGGTTTATTTCCTGGCCCACGTAGGTGTAGGCGGAGCCGGCGCTTGGATATACCCGGGCCATTTTCCCGTAGCTGATGGCCGTAAAAAGCATGGCCACCATGGCAATCAGAACCGTGGTGACGACATGGCCCTGGGCTTTGTTGCTGATGACGCCATAGATTCCCATCGGTGCGATCGGCTGGATCATGATGATGCCGATGATGATTAAGTGCCACAGGGAGAGTGCCCGTCTGAGCCGCGGGCCGTCGGAGGATGGTGATGAAGCTGGGGATCCCGTCATGTCAAATACCTTTATCTTTCCTGTTCATTTGGGTCCGGGAATCAGAGGGCGACCAACGATGGATTTATGGTTAATATGCCCATTGAAAACAAAAGACTTATAGGTGCATTTTTCACCGAAATTGGCAACCTTTGGATGCCCTCTTTATCCCGGACTTGTCCAGATTAGGATGCCGCTTACCTCTGCACTGAGATAATAACCGCTTTCAAGATACGAGGCCCATCGGGCCGGCAGCAAATAGCCGTGGGTAAGCGCCCGAAGGGCGCGCAGCCCACGGTTATGGATCATAACATTATCGAGCCCTGGAAGGGCGGCAGATGGTGTGCCGCCCTTCCAGGGCTCTATAGGCACCTATCCCCAACCGTGGGCCGCATCCCGCTTCGCGGGATTTGCCCACGGCTATTTGCTGCCGGCCCTCCGGGCCTGCGGACTTTACGGGGGCCCAGTCCAAATTCATTCGCTAGAAAACTAATTAATTTGGACAGCCTGAGATAAATCCCGGACCCACATGAATACGAAGCCGGTTAAACCGTATAGGTGCTGGACGACACATCGCCGCCGCGGCCCGTCCAATTGGTGTGGAAGAATTCCCCGCGGGGCTTGTCCACTCTCTCATAGGTGTGCGCGCCGAAATAGTCGCGCTGGGCCTGCAGCAGGTTCGCGGGCAGGCGCGCGCTGCGATAACCGTCATAGAAGGCGAGGGCGGTGGAGAGCGCCGGCACCGGCACACCCAATTCAACCGCCTTGGACACAACCCGGCGCCATGAAGCCTGGCAGCGCTGGATGACGGTTCGGAAATACTCATCCAGCAGCAGATTTTGCAGATTCGGATTCTTGTCGAACGCTTCTTTGATTTTGCCCAGAAATGCGCTGCGGATGATGCATCCGCCGCGCCACATGAGGGCAATTCCACCGTAGTTCAGATTCCAGCCGCTCTCTTTTGCCGCTTCCCGCATCAGCATGTAGCCCTGGGCGTAAGAGACGATTTTCGAGGCGAGCAGAGCCTGGCGAATATCTTCGACAAACGCCGCTTTTTCCCCGTCGAATTTGGCATTCGGGCCGGCGAGTATTTTTGCGGCGGCGACGCGCTCATCCTTGATGGCGGAGAGGCAACGCGCGTAAACCGCTTCCGCGATCAACGTCACCGGAATGCCGAGATCCAGGGAACTGACGCTCGTCCACTTGCCGGTTCCTTTTTGCCCCGCGGTATCGAGGATCTTTTCCACCAAAGGCTCACCGTTTTCGTCCCGGTAACCCAGGATGTCACGGGTGATTTCGATCAGATAGCTGTCGAGTTCGCCCTTATTCCACTCGGTGAAAACCTGATGCATTTCGTCGGCGCCCATTCCGAGGCCTTCCTTCATCAGCTGGTAGGCCTCGCAGATCAACTGCATGTCCCCATACTCAATTCCGTTATGCGTCATTTTTACGTAGTGCCCGGCGCCGTTTTCCCCGACCCAATCGCAACAGGGGGATCCATCGGGTGTTTTGGCTGATATGGACTGGAAAATATCCTTCACCAGCGGCCAGGCTTTGGGGCTCCCTCCCGGCATGATGGAAGGGCCGAAACGGGCTCCCTCCTCGCCGCCCGAAACCCCGGTCCCAATAAACAGGAAGCCTTTGGACTCCAGGTATTTGGTCCGGCGGATACTATCAGGGAAGTGCGAATTTCCGCCGTCGATGATGAGATCGCCGGGTTCGAGGTGGGGCAGGACCAGCTCGATGAAATCGTCCACGGCTTTTCCAGCTTTGACCATCAGCATGACCTTGCGCGGCCGCTTCAGGAGCTTGACCATTTCTTCGATCGAGCTCGCGCCAAGGATCGTATCCCGCCCCTTGGCAGCGCCCTGCAGGAATTCATCGACCTTGCTCACCGTGCGGTTGTAGGCCACGACTGTATAGCCATGATCGTTCATGTTAAGGATGAGGTTCTGACCCATCACAGCCAATCCGATTAAAGCGATATCGCCTTTGGGTTCCATTATTGATAACTCCTATGATTGAAGGTTGAATTGCCGATTACTGCTGCCATGGCGCCGTTTCAGGCAGCAGGCGGTTGAACTCGTTGATTAATCTATCCTGGTACTCGCCGAAGAAGGTCCCGGTCAGGAACCGGTCCAACCCCTCCTTGAAAAAGACCTCCCAGGAAGTTTCTTCAAATCCCGGGTTGATCGGGAAAAAGAGTGCGCCGTTGCCTCGAGCTGCCTTCAGGTCGCCCGGTGCGTCGCCGATCATGAGCATTTTATCCTTGGGATATTTGCCTCCGGCAGCTAATGCGATGTGTTCGGTTTTGGTGCCGAGTTCCTGCCCGGCGATGGCTTTTACCATCCCGTCGATACCGTGTTCCTCCCACTCGCGGCACAGCGCCTCGGTCGGGGTCTGCGAAACCACGATGGTGTCCGCCACCTCCATCATTCTCGAGAGGCTTTCCCTTACGAAAGGGAAAGGGGGTACATTGCGGACGATTCTCTTGATTGCTTTATTGACGTCGACCGACCATTCGTAGGCCTTTTGAAGGTCTCTATCCTGCGTCCGTAGTATCTCCGCTTCCAGCGCCGGGTTTCCAAGCCGCGTTTCTCGCGCCACCCAATCTCGCAAAGACTGGAATCGCGGAGGATGGACCTTCCGGGCAATGACCTCCGGTCGGGCGGCAATCAGGTCGAGAGTCAGGGGGACGGCGGGGAAGCGGTTGGTGCCGCGCGATTGGGAATAAAGATTGACGAATTCCCACGTCTCCCGGGCGTATTTGGAGACCGCCTGCAATCCGAAGTGGTTGATGAATTCGGGGCAGAAGCATTCCTTCATCTTGATTTCCATGGTGTCAAAAACACAGCCGTCGGAATCGATTCCGATAAAGAATCCCCTTGCAGGTTTCAGATCTCGCAGCATCTGGGGATGAAACATCGCGGAATGGTTCCTTTCGCGGCTCGGCGCACAAACTCCCATGGTTTTGAAACAGCTAAAATAAGGCATCAGGCGAACTCCCGCAAGCCTGTTCTGCATCGTGCAGCGATTCTATTTGAAACGCGAAGGCCTCAAAGACCTCGAAGGCGGGAATAAAAAACGGGTCCCGTGGGACGGGACCCGTCTTGAGGTTCGAGTTCGGTTGAGAAACTTAGAACCGGATTGTTGCCGTCATCTGGATCTGGCGGCTTCCGCCCTTTCCAGTGACACGCCCAAACGTCGAGCTGCTCGGGTCGCCGCTGGGGTTGCTCCAGTTCGGGTGGTTAGGGAAGTTCAAGAAGTCCGCGCGAATCTGGAAATACTTCGACTCGCTAAACCGGAACTTCTTCACGAACGACATATCCCAGTTCCATGCGGTCGGACCGGTGATGATGTTCCGGCCGACGTTGCCGTAAGTCCCGGCCGCCGGTGCCGCGAAGGCCGTGGGTTTGAAGAAGAAGTTCTGATCGTAGGCTGCGCCGAGCGAGAACTTCTGATCCGAAACTTTCCAGTCACCGACCAGGTTGTAGGGCTGCTGTCCGCTACCGGTTCCTACCCCAGCCTGGTCCCAGGATCGCCAGCCAACTCCGTAGGTTTGTTCGCCACCGTTGATCGGGCTCCCAGACTGCGCCTCGATGATTCCCGAAAACTGCCAGCCACCCATAACCTTGCCTTTCCAGGTGGAGGTGTCTTTGAAAAACGGGAGATCGTAGACATAGTTGGCGATGAACATGTGCAACCGGTGCTGGTTGGCAAGTCCCCACATGTTCGATTCATCATAGTTGTTCGGCAGCAGCGTTCGCTTGCCGTCCGAGTTGCTCGTCATCCTCGACCAGGTATAGGAGAGGCCGAAGCCCATACCGTTGCGGAAGCGCCGGTTCACTTCGTTTTGGAAGCCGTTATACCACGACTGCCCGGCGTGCTCGGACATTCGGATAATGCCCAGTCCTGTGAACGGACGCAGGAAGTCGGTGTTGGCGCCAGCATTCGCGGCCAGTTGGCGAGTCCCGGTTTGCAGCTGGTTGATATTGCGCTCGCGCGGCTGGCGGTAGGACCGCCGCGTCACGAACGCCGACTCAATCGTCAAACCCCAAGGCAACTGACGCTGGACGGTCAGATTCGCGGCCCAGGAGGTTGGATGGTTGAAGTCATAGGGATTGGCCGTGATCAGGAATGGCCACCGCCGCTGCACTGCTCCACCTGGTGCGTCGGCGAGACCGTCGCTTACGCCCGACATCGGCTGGATCGGGGCGTTGCCGCCGAGCAGTGTGCTGTCGCTGACCATGGTCCGGTTGTGGAACATCCCCACGCCGGTGCGCAAAACGGTTTTCTGGTTGATCGACCAGGCCACACCGAGTCGCGGTTCGAAGACATCTTTGTGTGTTGGAGCGAACCCGTCAGGAAGTCCGTGGAAGAGCCTATCGTACTGAGGATCGAACGCCACATTGACTCTGCCCTTCGCAGCTTCAGGCCATCCGCTTCCAGGCAGGACGATCCCGTTATACTGATCTCCGCTCACGATGTACCCCGACGTCCGGTCTACTATGGCTCGCTTTGTTGCATCGTAGAATTTGGGGTCGAATTCGGCGATGTTCCCCCACAGGCTATGCCACGGCGGCCAAATCACGTAACGGACGCCATATTCTAGCGTTAAATTGGGACGCATCTTCCAGCTGTCCTGAAAAAACAGATCCATCGCGGTTGCCCGCCAGGGCGTATAGGCGCGCGTCCCCACTTCGCCGTAGTTGTTGAACAGGCCCAGCGCCGCGTTGGCAACCGCGAGGCCAGTGCCATTCACCCGGTTGTCACGGAATTCGAACGAACCGTTGGCGTTGTTGGTGGCGCCCGGGATCGTAGTTGACACGTTGATCTGGTCGTAGTCATTCTCGCCGGAACGCTCGATCACGACGCCCCACTTGAACATGTGGGTGCCCTTGACCCAGGTCATGGTGTCGCTGAAAAGATAGATCGGGCCGGAGGATTTGAGCGGCAGGCGGCTGCCATCGTTGGTGTTGATCTTGTCCATCAGGATGGTTGGGATTTTATCGTCCCGCACCTTGGTTCCCGGGAACAGGTAGGTATAGTTGATGCCGTACTGGGAACGCTTCTGGTACTTGGCCAACTGATCCGGCGCGATGTCGATGTTAACGACGTCGACGGTGGGGGAAGCATTGGCCTCGTTGATTAGGTTGTTTCGAACGCTCCAGGTCCAGCTCAGCGTGGCCGACCGGTTCGGGCGGTCCGCCGTCTCGGTCCGGCCAACCTCAAACCACTGGTACAGGGAACCGCGGAACGAGATACGGTGTTTGGCATTTGGCACGTAGTCGATCTTGACCAGTTCCTTGGCGTAGTTCCGAATCGCGGGTACAGCCTCATAAAAATTGGCGGTCGAACCCGCAGGAGCAAAACCGGCTAACGGCTCCGGATACGACTTGAGAAGTGCCGACCCCGTTCGGACTCAGCCTGCTCGTCGGAATGATATTGCCGGGAAACGGCGATTTGGTTTGGGGGTCGATGATCTGCTGCGTTTTCCCCTGAAGGAACCGGTTGGTTGGGTCTAGAAGCTCGCTGAAATCACCCTGTCTCATTTTGAGGCTGGGGACCGTCCAGGTTCGCGTATCTTCCTGCCTGTTTCTGATCCACTCCTGGGCATAGTAAAAGAAGAGTTTATCGCGGGACGTGTTAAAACCCGGGAAAGTGATCGGGCCGCCCACATCAAATCCGAACTGGTTGTAGCGGAAAGGGGATGGACGATTTGCCTGGTTGGGATCACCGCTCGCGTTGCGTCCCCAGCTATTGGCATTCAGTGCGGCGTTGCGCATGCTGTAAAAAACACCACCGTGAAATTCCCTCGATCCGCTCTTAGTGACGTAGCGGACCTGGCCGCCGGAGGTTCGTCCGAACTCCGCGGCATAGTTTGTGGTCAGAACCTGCACCTCCTGGACCGAGTCGATGTTTAGAGGACCGGCGATCTGACCGGCGGAACGGGTACGGGTCAGGACCGCCCCGTCTTGGATGACGACGTTCTCATCGCCGCGGCTTCCGGCGATATTGAATCCACCGTCGGTGTTGGATTCGCCGCTCGATGTGCCGCCTCCGCGCACGCCCGCTTTGAGCCGGACGAGGTTCTGGGGATTACGGCCGAACACAACCAGGTTATCGATCTGGCCGGAGTCGACGATACGCCCGAGAGCCGCGGTGTCTTTCTGGAGCTCGGCTGCAGCGGCGGTGACAGTCACTGTTTCGTTTTGCGCGCCGACTTCGAGATCGACATCGTTGGCAACCTTCGCGTTGGCGTCAACCTTGACTTTTTCTCTGACGTACTTCTTAAATCCCGTTAGCTCGACGGAGATCGTATAAAAGCCCACATCGAGGTTGGGTAACAGAAAGAAGCCGTTGGTTTCGGTGACAGCTGTCACGGCAATTTTGGTGCTTTCATTCGTGACCGTGACCGTGGCGCCGGGAACAAACAGGCCCGCCGGGTCCTTCACGAATCCGGAGATCTGACCGCGGTTGAACTGCGCGTACAGGGATCCGGTCGCGAGCACCAGCAACAGCAGAAATACTGGTAGTCTCTGAATGATTCTTTTGTGCATTCTTGACCTCTAAGGTAGTTGTGAGGCATAGGCGAGACCTATACCTTGTGGTTGAGCAAAGCCGCGATCAGCCAGGGAAGATGACCGCCGTTCCAACCCCCTTCAGTCCCCCGAATTCATATCATTCCGGGGACTTCCAACGCTCGAAAGTATACCATCCGAACCGTAAAAAACTAAATCAACTGGATGTCCGAGTCAATCAAATACGGAGGCAGGGATAAGGAATATTAATGGAACATAAGGAATGATAACGAAAAAGGGGGCACGTCCCACTCGTACACCTGTTTTTGTGCGTTCGGAATCACCTGATGGATTTCAATAGCAGCCTGGCTTCCGCAACCGTGGAAAGGCCCGGATCGGCTCCATCCATGATCCAGAGGTAATTGCGCAGTGATTGCCTCGCTTCCGAGTTTTTTCCCATGGTTAGCAGGCACTTTCCGGAATCCAGAAGGGCTTGCACCCCATCGCCGGCCAGCGGAGGCTGGCCGGGGGCAAAGAGAGCTTCCGCTTTCCGCTCCGCCAGGCTGCGGTATTCGGCAACCGCTTCATTCATCCGGCCGCACGCAGCCAGGGTCCTTGCGAGTCCTTCCAGGGGAGGCTTGGCCGGCATGCGCTCCTTTACCCGCTGAAAACCCGAGGCTGCCTCACATGCCTTTCCTGAGGCATAAGTGATCTGCGCTTGCAGCCAATCAGCCAAGGGGAGGTTCCCGGCGGCGGCCTGTCCCTTTAAATCCGCCAGAATACCTGAAGCTGCGCCGATGGCTCCAATGCGCGTCAGAACCATTCCGGCTCCAGCCAGGGTCGCTGCGTCGGCTTGTTCGCGTGGCATGGACATTATGGCCTTTCCAGCCTCCTCCCTCTCGCCGCTCCAGTACAGAGCCTGTGCCAGGGTGAGCCAATGGCGGGAAGCCGCGGCAGCTTGATCCGATCCTCGGACCATTTCAATGGCCGACTCCATCCTCGATCTGGCCGATTTGAAGCGGCCTCCATAGATTTCCGCCTGCGCTGTCCAATAGGCGATTTCCGATTCAGCCATTGGCGCCTTGTTCCGCGGGAACTCCTGAAGCGAACGGATGGCGATGGCTACATTTCCCTCGAGGAGATCGAGCATGGCAAACGTTTTAGCGATTTCGATGTTGCCGGGCGCGATGGCCAGGGCACGATCGCAGGCCGCGCGGGCGCCGGACAATTCTCCCCGGAACATGAGGGCTCGGCTCAGGCCCAGGTGTGAATCCGCATTCAAGTTATCCGCCTGAACCGCAAGCCCGAATTGGGCCGCGGCCTTCACAAAGTCTCCCTCTTCGAGGTCTATCTCGGCCAATTCAGTCAGTGCCATGCCATCCTCAGGGTATACGGAGAGCAGCGCATGCCATTCCCTGGATGCTGCCTGAACCTCTCCACGGCTCTTGTGGAAGGCAGCACGGATGCGATATTTTTCCCGTAAGGGAAGGGCGTCACTATCGGACATCGCGATGGAAATCAGCTCCGGATCCCGCAAGTAATGGCTCCGGCTTGCCAGTCCCTCGGCAATCCTCATCCGGGCCAGGCCAAACCGGGGAGCCAGAGAGGCAACTCTTTTCCAATGTTCCAGAGCAGCCCCGCCATTGGATAGTGCCTCCTGGACCGCCGCGTCGGCAAATTCACGCAGAGCTTCGGTGTTGTCTTTGATGGAAGCTGGAAAAAGGGACCCCGAGAATGCCGGCGAATCCGGTGATTCCCCGATCGTGCGGCGGATGTCAGTGGCAATGATTTCCGCGGATCGGTAGAGAGCTGCCTCATTTTCCCCATAGACGATTCCCGCCGGCACCTCATTTTGAATCCGGTTATTGTTCACTTCATATATTTTAACCGAAAGGAGGTAGGCGGTCCCTGCTCGGCTGACGGTGGGGACCACGAAAGGCGGGAATCTGTTCGCGACTGCAAATCTGCAGAGCAATTCCGGCCGTCACCGGAGATTTTCCGCCAGGCGACAGGATTCGACAATATTCCCGGAGCTCGGTTTCGGGAAACGTTTTCAGGCGTGGTGACTGCGCTAAAGCGAGCTGAAGGAACTGTCTGACCCGGTTTGCGATCCCATCATTGCCGGGCAGGCCGGCGATGTCGGCAACAAGAATAAGGCCGACCGGCTCCTGCAGAACAGGGCCGGATTCCGTAGGAGCAGGCGGCATCGCAGTCAACAAAATGGCTGAAAAGACAATGCTGAGCAAAAACTCAAATCTGCTTTGGGTCATGCTTCGATTCCGCTGCTGTCGAGGTGCGCCTGAACTGGTTCGATCTTTCCGCCGCGCCGGTTCCAGGGATGAATTGCAGGTTGATAATCCGGCCCGATAATCTCCTTCGTTGCCTGTGCGATGGCCGTCTGCACCAGCAGCGGTACATTCAACGCTGCCTCGGCTTTCTCTGCCTGCGGAACGGAGGACATCGTTTCCGGATGGGCCGGTATGAACAGGGTGCAGCAATCCTGATCCGGAAGTATGCTGGTTTCGTAGGTGCCGATGGTGCGGGAAAGCCTCACGATGTCCTCTTTGTCATCACCGATCAAGGGGCGGAAAACAGGGAGCTGCACGGACGCGGATATCGTGCGGATATTCTCGAGCGTCTGGCTGGCAACCTGCCCCAGGCTGTCCCCGGTTGCAAGTGCCAGGGCCTTTTCCTTATAGGCCAGCTTTTCGGCGATTCGCATCATGAAACGCCGATAGAGGATCACTCTCATTGGAGCGGGGGCATAGGCCACGATCTCCCTTTGAACGTCGGCGAACGGCACCATGAAGAGTTTGGCCTCAAGCTGAAATCGGGCGAGAACCTGCAAGACTCGTCGGACTTTTTCCTGCGATTCAGCCGTGGAATGCGGAAAGCTGTGAAAATGCACGAACAGGACCTGGCAACCCCGTCGCATAAGCCGGTAGGCTGCAACGGGAGAATCGATTCCGCCGGAGAGAAGGCAAACGACTTTCCCGCCGGTGCCCGAAGGGAGGCCGCCCGCCCCGGCTATTTTTTCAAAATAGACAAATGCTTTTTGCTTTACGATTTCCACAAAGATCGTCAAATCGGGATCATCCAGGCGAACGGCGGCGCCCGTTAGAGATTGGACAAATCCTCCGAGTTCGCAGTTCAGTTGGTGCGAACTGAGCGGAAACTCTTTGGTTCCGCGCCGGGTATCGATCTTGAAGGTTTGAAACGGGATTTCGCGAAGTAATTCCGGCAGGGCGGACTGGATGGATTCAAGGTCCGCCGGAAGCTCGTGCGCCAAGGCGAGGTTCGCTATACCGAAGACGCGGCTGAGGCGTAAACGGATCTCGTCGGCGGGAGAATCCGGATTCAAAGCGACGAACATGCGAGCGCCGAAACGCTGAACACCACCATGATCCAGTCCTTGCATGAGTGAGCAGACGTGGCGGTTCAGGCAGCTCTCGAACCACCCCCGGTTGTTTCCCTTCAGATTGATCTCGTGATAATGCAGCAGGAATGATCGCTTCAATCGGTCCCTCGATTTTCCGGCACGATTCGCCTCGTATGGTCACCCGTTTCGCATTCAGATTTGCGTCCCACGCTGTTTTTTGTGCAGGATAATCGCCGCTTCCGCTAACATGAATCCGATGCAACCCGAAACCAGGATTGAACGCCAATCCCGCCTTAGCCGCAGGAGCTTCACCCGCCGCCTGGGTCTGGCAGGCGCCTGCCTGATCTGGTCCCCCGGACAGGAAGATAAACTACCTCAATCCCGCGTTGCTCTTGCCAAGGGCATAGACCGGGCTGCTGCAATTCGCAATGTCATTGAATCTCTTGGCGGCTTCGATTGTCAAGGCAAGGATATCCTTCTCAAGGCCAATTTCAACAGTGCGGATGAATATCCCGCTTCCACCCACCCTGAGACCCTGGCATCAGTCGCCCTCTGGCTGCGGGAGAGTAACTGCGCAAACCTGAAGCTCGTTGAGCGGAGCGGCATGGGCCGCACCCGGGAAGTCTGGGCCGCCCTGGGAATTCCGGAACTCGCCAAGAAACTGGAAATCAGCTTGCTGCCGCTCGAGGATCTGCCGGCCGGACATTGGCAGTCCAGGAAATTGGCGGGATCCCATTGGAAGCGCGGAGTGGAGGTGCCTGATTTTTTGAGCGGAGAAGCCGTTGTGGTCCAGATATGCAATCTTAAAACCCATCGTTTTGGCGGTCAGTTCAGCGCCAGCCTTAAAAATTCCATCGGATTGATTTCAAAATTCGCCCAATCCGGTGCGAAGCACAATTACATGGAAGAACTCCACGACTCCCCGGAACAGCGCTTCATGATCGCCGAGGCCAACCAGGTTTATACTCCAGGTCTGATCATCATGGACGCCGCTAAAATCTTCGTGCACGGCGGCCCCGAAGCCGGTGACGTTGTCTCACCTTCGGTTTTTGCCGCTTCGTTTGACCGGGTTGCCATCGATGCCGCCGGCGCATCTCTCCTGCGCATCCATGGTGCGGAATATCCCTTCAATAGCACTCCGGTTTTTGAATTGGAACAGCTGTCGCGGGCCGCCGAGCTAAAGCTGGGGGCGCAATCGTCGGGGCAGATTCAGTTGCTGACAAACGATCGCGCCGGCGCCAACTTGGCGCTCCAGCTTGAAGCGGTGCTTTCATCGGCCCCATCCGACGACAAAAAAAACTGAACCCAGCACTGGATTTGTCTCATCTAATGGATTTGCGGAACACCGGGTGGTCGATGTCCGTCTCAAATCCAATGAAAATCGGATTGCGTTTTTTTTCAAATTTTCGGAAATGAACCGCAAATAGGAACGTAATAACAAGAGAAGGTAAGTTTGGAGCTTGCTTTAGCCGTTTTGTTTGGCAGAACAGTCTATTTTGGAGGTTGAATGAAAAAGGATCTGAATTCCCTGATTCTGACTCGTCAGGAACTGCAGATAATGAAAGTGGTTTGGCAGAGAGGGTCGGCTTCAGTGCGCGACGTTTGCCAGGTCATCTCGAGACAGAAGCCAACTGCCTATACAACGGTTTTAACCCTGATGGGAATTCTGGAAGAAAAAGGCGCCCTAACGCATGTCAGGTCCGGCCGGGCGTATATCTATAAACCGCTATTGACCTGCCACCAGGCGACCCATAACCAGATTCATGATCTGGTAACCAGATTTTTCGATGGCAGACCGGAAAAACTGATCGCGAATGTGCTCGAAAATGAAGTCGGGAGCCCGGAGACCATAGAAGGCATTCGACGCATGCTGGATGCCCGCAGTGAAGTACAGGTCGCCTAATGGCTGCTGCTGCGTGACGCGGTATTCGTGCATGCGGCGCGGAGCGAGAGTGTGGCGTATGAGGCCCCGTTTTATGGAATGAGGGCCTCGCTAGTTCATATTCCGGCTTGGCAGCCTGGAAATTCCCTCATTTCCCGCCGCAAGATCAAACTGAGCCAGTCCCTTCCTATCCATCCCCCGTGGGTCCAGGATTTATCCTGCAGATTTCCTTTGAGATGCAGTCCTGCATTTATTCTGCAATTGCCGGAAGTTTGCTAGCTGGTGGGCGCGTAATAACCCTTACGATAACTAAGCTTCAGGTTTTTGTCGCGGATTTTGACCTCAATTTTGCGATAGGTCCCGTCTCGTTTGACGTTGGTGGACAGATAACCAATGTTGTACTGGCTGCGCAGTTCCTGGTTGATTTGTTTGAAAGCATCTTCAAGTTCCTCGACCTTGAAGGGGAAGAACGACCGGCCGCCGGTTTCGTCGGAAAACTGCTTCATAACGCGGTCTCCGTTCTTGGTAGGGCCAACCCCAAAGAAGCCGCCCCTGTTGACGCTGATGGAAAAGATGGTGGCTTCGGCTTTCAGTGCCATCTCGAGTGCCTGATCGAATGAAGTTTTGCTGTTTTGATCCTCGCCGTCGGAAACGATCAGGATGGCCTTTCTCCCGGTTTCACGAATCAACTTTTCATCGCAGGCCAGGTAAATGGCGTCATACATCGCTGTGCCGCCGGCGGCGCGCAGGGTTTTTATCTGCTTTGCCATTTTGTTGGGATCGCTCGTAAAATCCTGCACCATCGTGACACCGGAATCGAATTCGAGAAGCATGGCCCGGTCATTGTCTCGCAGCACACTGTGAAAGAAGCTTGTGGCGGCGTCCTGCTCGAACTTCAGCTTCGGGGCGACACTCTGGCTGGTATCGATCAGGAATGCCAGGGTCAGAGGAACATTCATCTCGCGACTGAAATTGCGAATCTCCTGTTTCTGGTTATCCTCCAGGATCGTGAAATCGTCTTTGGACAGGTTCGTGACAAAGGAATTGGTGTTTTTGTCCCATACGGAGCAGAAGATATTTACCAGGTCCACTGTCACGCGATAGGTTTGATCGTCGTATTTGGCACGGCTCTGCGCCGGAGCGGTCGGCGCCGGTTTAGGGGCCGGAGCCTGGGCAGATTGCGGCGAGGGTTGGGCTGCCATCGCAGTTGTCAGAATTAGGGCTGCAGCGCAACGCAGTAACGGATTCGGCATTGAGATTCCTATATCAGGCAAGGGTTAGTCCGCTCAAAATCGCATGAATTATAGGTTTGCCCATGAGGTGAGTCAAGGCGGCGGCTTTGGGAATCGCGGCTGTGATCGAGCGGGTGGCCTCATAGCTTCGCAAGGAACTGTTCCAGCTCGGACGGCAACGGGCTATTGAAAGACATTTCCTCCTGCCTCAAAGGATGGGAAAAAGTCAAGCGGCAGGCATGGAGGAACATTCTGGGTGCCAGGCAGGACGATCTGCCGGACAACGAGTGGTTCCCTCCGTAAACCGGATCGCCGACGACCGGATGCCCCATTTGGGACAGGTGAACTCGGATCTGATGCGTCCTTCCGGTTTCGATCTGGATCCGCAGCAGGGTCCCTCCGACAAAGGAGCATTCCGTTTGATAATGAGTTACTGCTCTCCGCTTTCTCCTGGCCCTCACGGAAATTTTCTTCCGGTCGACAGGATCCCTTCCCAGATCCCTGTCGATTGTGCCGCTGTTTTGAGCCGGCACTCCGTGAACAAGCGCGAGATACTCCTTGTGCACCTTCCTCTCTTTGAACTGTTTCGATAGCTCCCTGTGTGCCCGATGGTTTTTGGCTACCACCAGAAGACCGCTCGTGCCTTTGTCGAGCCTATGAACGATTCCGGGCCGGGCGGGATCGCCGGCTTCAATGGGGCCAAGATGGTAAAGCAGGGCGTTGACCAGGGTGCCGGAACGAACCCCGGCGCCTATGTGACATACCATTCCTGCCGGCTTGACCACGACGGCGATGTCGTTGTCTTCATAGAGAATGTCAACGGGGAGATCTTCTGGTTGTGGTCCGGCGGGCAGATCCTCGGGAATCTGGAGAGTGATGGCGTCGCCGTATCTGGGAATATGGCCGGTTTTGACATGTTCTCCATTGACGCGCAACGACCCTTGCCGAATCCAGCTCTGGATCCTGGAGCGGCTTTCCCCCGGCAGTTGTGTGACCATGAACTGGTCCAGCCGGACCTTTCCAGCATCGGCAGGGAAGGTCCAATTGGCAGATTTCAGGGTCAATTCGTGCCTGCCTCTTTTGTGTGCCGATTCAGATAGTAGTAGGCGACTGCGGCTCCGAGAATGGTGAGGATTCCAATGAACTGAGATGTGGATAGGAGCCCGTTCGCGACAAAGCCGCGGTCATCGTCCCGGAAGAATTCGATAACGAACCGGAGGCCGGCGTAAAGGACGATGAATTCCAGGATGACCTGGCCCGTGAAATGTTTGCGCGAGAGCCTCCACATCAGGTAACCGAACAAGGCGAGCGAAGCCACGGATTCATAGATCTGCGTGGGGTGAAGACGGGTATTTAGCGGCACACCCACGTTGTCAAACGCGTATCGGCTGGTGAAGGTTATTCCCCAGGGTACTGAAGTGGGTTTACCGAAGCAGCAACCCGCGGAAAGGCACCCCAAACGGCCGATGGCCTGTCCGAGGGCGAGTCCCGGGGCGCAGAGGTCTGCTACTTTCCATGCCGGCAGGTTCGACTTCCTGAGATAGATGGCCGAAGCTGCCAGTGCCAGCAGCAAACCTCCATAATAGACCCCGGTGGATCGCAGGGTCGCGAGGGAGAAAATTTCCTTCGGATTCTGCGAATAGTAAGAAAAGTCTGAAAGGAAGAGCAGTATCTTGGCTCCTACCAACGCCGAAAAAATGATAATCAGCCCCATGTTCCAGATGGAATCCGGATTCAATCCCTCCTTGCGTGCGAGAGAGCTTGCCAGCCATATGCCGGCGATAAAAGCGATCGCCAGCAGCAGACCGTAGGAATGGATCGTGATGGGGCCGATATCCAGGATCTTGGGATACATAGATGACCGCTATTCTTCTTCTTCCTTTTTATGTTCCTTGTTCGACTCGTCGATGATCTTTTGTGCAACGTGAGCCGGAACCTCGTCGTAGTGGGAGAATTCCATATGATAACTCCCCCTCCCACCGGTTACTGAGGTTAAAACCGGCGAGTAGCTTACCATTTCGGACATGGGCACCTGCGCCTTGATGATCTGGATATCGCGCTTCATATCCATTCCCTGGAGGCGTCCTCTGCGGCTGGTCAGGTCTCCGGCCAAAGCGCCGGCATATTCCTGCGGCGCATAGATTTCCACGTTCATAATCGGCTCAAGCAGAACCGGGTGTGCCTGTTCCATAGCTTTCTTGAAGGCGAGGCTTCCAGCGATCTTAAAGGCCATTTCGGACGAATCGACCGGATGATAGCTGCCGTCATAAACGATAACCCGGAAATCGACGACCGGGTAGCCGGCAAGGTACCCACGGGCCGCGGATTCCACAATCCCTTTTTCAACGGCCGGTATGAAGTTGCGCGGGATGGACCCGCCGAAAATCTCATCCACGAACTCAAATTTGCCGCCTCGGGGAAGCGGCTCCATCTTGATCCAGCAATCCCCGAATTGTCCGTGGCCGCCGGTCTGCTTTTTATGGCGGCCCTGCACGTCGGCTTTCCCGCGGATCGTTTCCCGGTAAGGGATTTTGGGAGTTTTCAAAAGGACCTCGACACCATACCGCTTCCGCAACTTGGCTACCGTGACTTCAACGTGAAGCTGGCCGGCGCCGGATAGGAGCAGCTGCTTGGTTTGCGGATCCCGATTGTACTTGATGGCTGCGTCTTCTTCGGTTATGCGCGCGAGGGCGTTGCTGATTTTATCTTCGTCGCCTCGGCTCTTGGGTTCGATGGCGAAGCTGATCGAGGGTTCTGCGATGCTGGCCGGCTGGAATGTGATGGGGCGGTTGGGATCGCACAGCGTGTCCCCGGTCTGTGTCTCCTTGAGCTTGGTTACGGCGAAGAAATCCCCGGCGTGAACTTCGCCGATGGGAAGCATGGTTTTGCCCTGGGGAATCTGCAGCGGGCCTACTTTTTCGGATTTGCCTTTGGTCTGGTTGTGATAGGTCGTGTCGGAGCGCATCACTCCCCCGTAAATCCGGATCAGGCTGATGCGGCCGGTAAAGGGATCGGCGACGGTCTTGAAGACATAGGCGGAATAGGGTTCCGCATCGCCGATCTTGCGCTCGACCTTTTCGCCGGTTTTTGGATCGATCCCTTCAACCCTACCGACTTTCAAGGGCGAGGGCAGCAGGTCGAGGATGGCATCCATCAACTGAGCGATGCCCACATTCAAGCTTGCGCTGCCGCAAAGGACAGGGGTGATGCTGCGCTGGAAAACCGCCTGAGTCAGTCCTTCGATCAAATCCTCCGGTCCCAATGTTCCATCGTTGAAGAACTTTTCCATCAGCTGGTCGCTTCCTTCGGCAACCATTTCGATGAGCTTATCGCGCCGGCTGGTTACCTCATCCTGCAAATCCGCCGGGATCGGGATTTCCTGGAATTTGCTCGATCCATCACGAAGGTATTGGTAGGCTTTTTGCGTAACAATGTTAATGACCCCATTAAAGCTGCGCTCGGCGCCGATGGGAATTTGAATCGGAACGACCGACCTGCCGAAGGATTCCTCGAGGGAAGTCAGAGCACGTTCGAAGCTAGCGTTGTCCCGGTCCATCTTATTGACCAGAATCATGCGGGGCAAACCGAATTCATCGGAATATTCCCACACCTTTTCAGTCTGGACCTCGACGCCGGAAACGGCGTCCACCACGATCAAGGCCGAATCGGCGGCGCGAAGGGCCAGCCTCGTCTCCGCCAGGAAGGTGTGATATCCGGGCGTGTCGAGAATATTGATCTTTTTCTTATTCCATTCGCTGTGGGCGATCGCGCTGTTGATGCTAATCTTCCGTTCAATTTCTTCATCGTCCCAGTCGGTGACCGTGTTGCCGTCCTCGACCCGGGCCAACCGGTTGATCGCGCCCGCCGTAAACAACATCGCTGAAGTGAGAGATGTTTTCCCGGATGCCCCGTGGCCGACTATGGCAATATTGCGGATGGCATCACTTTCATAAACCCTCATAAATAATGCTCCTTTCAGGATGGCTGGAATCGCCGCAGAAAAAAGAAAAGATACTACCATAGTGAGCTCGGCGCAACATAACGTAACATTGCAAAATCGAATCGCTAAGCCCGTTATGGCCCGAAGGCCCGGGGACCACCGATCGCTGCGAGGTTATCCCCGTATTAGCACAGGCGGATAGGCCGGTGATCGGATTCGCGCTATACTGTGCGGGAATATCGCCCTTTCGGGAGGACTCATGCGGGTCAAAGCGGCCTTGGGCTTTTCGGTGCTCTTCTTTTTTTCCGCCTGTGTCTCATCGCCCACAGCGGAAGTTCAGGCCGTCAGCGGTGCAAAAGCCATGGATTTTACCAGGGCCCAGGTTGAATTCGGGCCGCGCCCGCCCGGTTCTGAAGCGCTCGAGAAATGCCGTTCCTACCTCATCCGGCAGTTGGAGGGATTCGGCTATCAGGTGGAGCGCGATGCTTTCGAGGCGCAGACGCCTTACGGACCCAAGCGAATGGTCAATTTGATCGCGCGCATGGGTCATGGTGACCGGCCGGCAATCGCCCTGGCATCCCACTACGACACGAAACTAATGGAAGGGAAGCATTTCGTCGGTGCCAACGACGGCGGGTCCAGCACGGGGCTGCTGCTGGAACTCGCGCGGGTGCTGGCTACGCGAAAGGATAAGCTGGATTACTGGTTCGTGTTCCTGGACGGCGAGGAAGCCTTCATCGAATGGAGCACGCTCGACAGCACCTATGGGAGCCGGCACCTGGCGCGAAGGTGGAAAAGTGAAGGAATTGCCCAGCGCATCCGGGCTCTGATCCTGCTCGACATGATTGGAGACAAGGATCTGGCCTTGATCCGGGAGACGCATTCCAGCCCATGGCTACGCTCCTTGGCGATCGAGGCCGCGAACAAAGCCGGCCTGAGCGATATCTTCACCAGGTATGAATCAGCCATCGAGGATGACCACATTCCTTTCCTGGATGCTGGAATCCCGTCCCTCGATCTGATCGACCTTGACTACGGACCTGGCAACAGCTTCTGGCATACGGACGCCGATACGCTGGACAAGCTGAGCCCGGAAAGCCTGGAAAAGACCGGTCGGCTGGTCCTCACGCTTCTGCAGCTGATTCAACAGAAGGAAGGGTAGGCGACGGCCTGGTGCTACTCCTGGGAAATTGATTCCTTGAATCCGCATCCCTCGGTATGGCAGCTACGCACCGTGCCGGCCCGCTTTGTGGTTTTAACCAGCGTGAAGGCGGCGTTGCACTCGGGACAGGGGTCTGCTACCGGCCGGCTCCAAAGCACAAATTCGCAATTGGGGTACTCGGAGCAGCCGAAAAAGGTTTTGCCGCGACGGGACTTTCTCTCAATGATTTCGCCGCTGCAGCCTTGCCTGGGACATTGAACTCCTGTGGTTTTGTGTTTGATGTATTTGCATTCCGGGTAGGAACTGCAGGCGGTATACTCCCCGAACCGGCCGTGCTTGATCGCGAGATTCTTTCCGCACAGCGGGCAGGATTCGGGTAACGGGATGTCCTGCTTTACCTGCATGGAGTTCTGAGATTTGACGATCTTCTTGGTGTTCCTGCAATCGGGGTAGCCAGAGCAGGCCATGAATTCGCCAAACCGGCCGCGCTTCAGCACCATCGGCTTGCCGCATTTTTCACAGGCCAGCTCTTCCAATTCCGGCTGGGGTTCCGATTCCGCGCCGTTCAGTTTCGGCAGCTCTCTGGTATTTTTGCATTCAGGATACGAAGAGCAGGCAATAAAACGTCCGAATTTGCCCCACTTGATGACCATCTTGCTGCCGCACTTGTCGCAGATCTCATCCGTCGGGATTTCCTCGGTTTTAAGATCCCGCATCTCCTTTCCTGCCGTTTCCAGGCGTTTTGCGAACCTGGAGTAGAATTCACGCAGGGAATCCTTCCAGTTTTCACGTCCGCTTTCGATCCTGTCGAGGTGATCTTCCATGCGGGCCGTGTATTCATAATCGAAAATATCCTGGAAGCTCTGGACCAGCAGGTCCACGACTACCTCACCGGTTTCCGACGGGTAGAATTTGCCTTCATTCTTGATCACATATTCGCGATCCTGGATGGTGGTGAGAATAGAGGCATAGGTGCTTGGGCGGCCGATGCCGCGAGCTTCGAGGGCTTTGACGAGGCTCGCTTCGTTGTACCGCGGTGGAGGTTGGGTAAAGTGCTGCGAGGGCATAATTTCTTTTACCTGCAACACCTCCTCTTCTCTGAGCTCGGGAAGGGCTCCTTCCTGCTCGGCTGCATCGCCGTTTTGCCGGTCCTCAGGCTTTTCCTCATGGTAAACGTTCAGGAATCCCGCGAATTTCAGAATGGACCCGGTGCACTTGAATTCCACCCGGCCGGCTTCGATCGTCACGTCGGTCTGATCGAAAATTGCCGGATTCATTTGAGAAGCGACGAATCGCTGCCAAATAAGGGTATAAAGCCTCAGCAGGTCCGGTTCGAGAACGGATTGCAGGCTTTCCGGGGTTCGCTGGACCGAGGTCGGTCGTATGGCTTCATGGGCTTCCTGGGCGGTTTTCTTGGACTTGTAATAGATCGGGTGATGGGGGAGGAACGGCTCGCCGAATTTCTCCGCGATGTGGGCCCGCACTTCGTGCAGAGCGGATTCAGATGACCGGGTCGAGTCGGTCCTCATATAGGTTATCAAGCCGACTGAACCCTCATCTCCCACCTCCATCCCTTCATACAACCGCTGCGCCAAAAGCATGGTTTTCTTGACCGAAAACGAAAGTTTTCGCGCTGCTTCCTGCTGCAGTTTGCTGGTGATGAACGGCGGCAGCGGATATCGCTTTTTTTCCCTTCGATGAATCTTGCGCGTCACAAAGGAAGCGGATTTCAATTCCTCGACAAGCCCCCGAGCTGTCTCTCCATCGGCTACGGCCCATTTCTTGCCGTCAAGAGTTGCGGCCTTGGCATTGAACTCGGGGGGGAGTGCCGCGGCTAGGCGCGCCGCCAGGTTCCAATACTCGTCAGATTTGAATGCCCGTATTTCCTTCTCTCGTTCCACGATCATGCGGAGAGCGACGGTCTGGACTCTCCCAGCCGAGAGGCCGCGGCGCACCTTGTCCCAGAGCAATGGGCTGATTTTGTATCCGACAAGGCGATCGAGAATTCGCCGCGTCTGCTGCGCGTCCACTTTATGTTCGTTAATACGACCAGGCCGTTGAAAGGCCTCCTGTATGGCGTTTTTGGTGATCTCGTGGAACAGGACGCGATATATGTTTTTGCCTTTGCCCCCCAGCTCCTCAGCCAGGTGCTGGCAAATCGCCTCTCCCTCACGATCAGGGTCCGCTGCCAGGTAAATGTCGCTCACATCTTTACCCGCGGCGCGCAACTCTTTTACTACCTTTTTCTTGGAGGGAATGACACCATAGTCCGACTTGAAGTCGTCGTCCGGGTACACGCCCAGCTTGCTCTTTGGCAGATCCTTGATATGACCAACCGATGCTTTGACCGTAAATCCCCGGCCAAGGTATTTGCTGATGGTTTTGGCCTTGGCTGGTGACTCTACAACGACAAGCGCCTTTGTGCTCGATTTCATATTTGAGTTGACGGTTACCGCCCCTCCTATACTCCATGCGGCTGCCGGGGTGTCATGGGAAGGGTTCCCCATGGTTTTTCGGATCTTGCATCCACAACCACCCGGACTTGCCGCCAGAGGGAGCAAACTATACCTGGGATTTCAAGAAATCCAAGTCAAATTATCGCTGAGGCCGGATCAGCCTGACGTATAAGTTCCCTGGGATCTGACGGATCCATCCGTGCATCTCCAAATCAGTCAATAAGTTACAAAGCTCGGAGATTTCGAGGCCAGATTGTAGAAAGACTCTGTCGAATTGAATGGCACAATCCGTCGGGATTAACTCAAGGATATGCTTTTCCTCATCCGATAGCATGCCCAATTCGCTCGCCGGTTCCGAAAGCGTCAATTCACGTACGAGTATTTCAGTGCGGATCTCCGCCGGCAGCTCTTCTATAATGTCACGCCAGGACTGGACCAGTTTTGCGCCCTGTTTAATGAGAAAATTCGGACCGAAGCTCTGGGGGGAGGTGAGGTTGCCCGGGATCGCGAAAACCTCACGGTTTTGCTCCAGGGCTAACCGGGCCGTAATCAGCGACCCGCTGTATTCGCTTGCCTCTATGATGAGAGTTCCCTGCGCCAATCCGCTTATGATTCGGTTGCGCACTGGAAAGTTCTGGGGGGTGGGAGCAGTGCCCGGCGGGAATTCTGACACGAGGAGGCCTTGATCCATGATCTGCTTTGCCATCTGCTGGTGCTCCCGCGGATAGATAATATCCACACCACATCCGAAGACTGCGATGGTTTTTCCATTTGCCTTGAGACAGCCCCGATGTGCCGCCCCATCGATTCCACGCGCCATGCCGCTTATAATGCAGATGCCCCGGGCAGCCAGATCTGCAGCCAATCCCTCGGTCAGTTGTAGTCCATAAAAGGTAGGCCGGCGGGTGCCGACTATCGCCACAGCCGGAGCTGCCAGCGCCTTCAGATTCCCCCTGAGATACAGCACAAGCGGTGGATCATGAATTTCGCTCAGCAACGGCGGATAGGAGCCCTTCCGAAGCACTAGGATGCTGCATCCTTCACGTTGTGCCCAGTCAAAAATCTCTTCTGCCATGTCACGATACCTTCGTGACTCCAGCAGGGAAGCCGGCTCAGGCGGGATCCCCATTCCGATCAGCTGGTTGCGGGTCATCTCAAATGGCTCGGCCAGCGATTTGCAGATGGACTGCATTCTCGCCTGGCTCTGGGTTCCCACGCCTGGCACCAAGGTGATTTCAATGGCACACAGAGTCTCTTCCTCTTCCGCAGCCGCCTGCCGTATGTCCTCCCCCATGTTTCGGTTCCTTTTGCTCGTTTTTGGCCGTTTTAAATCGCCCGGTTCACGGATACATTATCAATGCCCAATTCCGAGCGCGTTCATTCGCCTTTCCATAAAATTCTGCAAAAACAATGGATTAGGGCACTGAGGTTTTTTTGGTGCCACGTTTGCTATAAACTCCTCTTGTATATTTCGCGAAGGAATGGGTTATTTCAGAAATAGAGAGAGGTATACGGGATTGAAGATCAGAATTTCTCTTGTGGACTTCCTGAATGCCGCGCCGTTGGGGTGGTCGTTTGGGCATGGCCCGCATCGCGATTTATTTGAAGTGGTTCCATCCACGCCCGCCGGTTGCGCGGACCAGTTGGCCTCGGGTCGGGTCGATATCGGCATCATCCCAAGTATTGAATATCAGCGTATTCCCGGCCTGCAAATCATACCCGGGATCGGGATTGCCTCCTCAAGCCGGGTTCGCAGTGTGATCCTGATCCGAAAAAAGAACGCGCCCATTCACTCGGTGGCCTTGGATACCAGTTCCCGCACCTCTGCGGCATTGATCCAGATCCTGCTGCATAATCGATTCGGGCTCGCCCCGAAATACCTCGATCAACCCCCGGTTCCGGTCGAAATGCTGGATAAATGCGATGCCGCACTCGTGATCGGCGACCGGGCCTTGCAGTTGAAGACCGATGGCTATGAGGTCATGGATCTGGCCGAAGAGTGGGTGAAATGGCAGCGCCTGCCATTTGTGTTTGCAGTGTGGGCCTGTCGAGCCGGCGGTGGCCTGCCCGCCGGCATCGTAAGAATGTTTCACGAAGCTCTGGATTGGGGCTTGACGGCGCGCGACGAGATAGTAGCGAGTTTCTCCCAGCGCCTGAATCTGCCGGTGTCCTTTCTGAAGGAATACCTTATTCATAATATCGATTATCGATTGGGCGAAAGTTATTGGCGGGGATTGGAGAGATTCTATCAGCTTTCCTATGCCGCCGGGCTGATTCCGGGGCTGAAAGCCATTCGCTACGCTGACGATGTTCAAGTGGAAGAGGAATCGCCTTCCAGTTCGATATTCCAGTAGAGAAAGTCGCGCCATGCCTCCGGAGCGGATTTAACTACGATTGTGAAACGCAGCAGGTTAGGAACCCAGTCGGGTTCCTTGGGATGACGGATGAGCCGCATTCCCGCCTCTTCCGGCGTTCGTCCTCCCTTTTTATGGTTGCAGCGGAAACAGCTGGTCACTATGTTTTTCCAGGACTTGTTCCCCCCTTTGACAATGGGGATGACATGGTCAAATGTCAGGTCCTCGGTGGAACACCGTTTGCCGCAGTATTGACACGTGTGGTTGTCCCTGGCATAGATGTTGGCCCGGGAAAATTTTACATTCTGAAGCTTTTTGCGCGTCTTAACGCGGTACAACAGGCGCAGGACGCTCGGCAGTTTTATAGTAAAACTGATGCTGCGGATCTCGCGATCGTATTCCGCGAGAACCTCGACTTTTCCCTGGAACAACAGGGTAAGCGCACGCTTCCATGGAATTATGTTGATTGGCTCGAAGGTGGCATTGAGTACAAGCGTATTTTCCATAGCTCTCTGCCGAATCCCCGTTCAGGCTCCAGGAGCCTTGATCCTTGTTGCGGGGGATCATCTGCAATCCTTATTTCGGCTAATATACCAGAAAATCAAAAAGGGAAACAAGCAGTCAATTAATACATTAAGTCATTGATAACAAATTAGATATAGCATGAGTATTTCGGTCGTTCATGGGATTCGCTGATCCCATGGCTTCCAGGTGAAGGGGTCTTATGGCCGTACGGTTGGGTATCGAAAAGCTGATTGAATCGAAAAAAAACATTCTGGGCAATGCTCGCATCGGGGCCGTGGTTCACCCGGCGAGTGTCCTGCCATCGCTGCGCCATACGGCGGATGTTCTCTTTCAGACCGAGGGGATTCGCCTGACCTCGCTGTTTGGTCCGCAGCATGGCGCGCGTGGCGAAAAACAGGACAATATGATCGAGTCCGAGTTTTACCTTGATCCGGATATTGGCCTTCCAGTCCACAGCCTTTACAGCAACACCCGGAAACCCACTCCGGAAATGATGCGGGAAGTGGACATCCTGGTGTTTGATCTGCAGGATGTCGGGACGCGTGTCTATACCTTCATCTGGACGTTGAATCTTTGCATGGAAGCCTGCGCCGAAGCAGGGAAAAAACTGATGGTCCTGGACCGGCCGAACCCGGTCAACGGCCTGCAGGTAGAAGGCGATCTGCTTCAACCGGACTATCGCTCTTTTGTCGGCTTGCAGCCGATACCGATGAGGCATGGGATGACGGTTGGGGAATTGGCGCTGATGTTCAACCGGGAATTCGGTGTTGGCTGTGATTTGACCGTGATTCCGATGGACGGATGGAGCCGCCGGCTTTGGTTTGATGAAACAGGCCTTCCCTATGTTCCACCGTCGCCCAACCTTCCCACCCTGGACTCGGTGATAGTCTATCCTGGAATGGTTCTGGTTGAAGGAACGATGCTTTCCGAAGGGAGGGGCACAACTCGTCCTTTTGAATTCATCGGGGCGCCATTTATAAAGCCTCGCGAATTTTCGGAGCGGCTGAATGAACTAGCCCTGCCAGGGGTAAAATTCAGGCCGGCTTTCTTCGAACCGACATTTCAAAAATGTGCCGGCAAAATGTGCGGCGGGGTTCAGGTTCACGTGATGGACCGCTCGATTTATGAGCCCTATCTGACCGGCGTGATCCTGATCTCAACAGCCAAAAAGCTCTACCCGGATGGCTTCGTATGGCGAAACCCGCCCTACGAATATGAGTATCGTAAGCTGCCGATAGAAATTCTATGTGGAGGTCGCGGAGTTGTGGACCTGATGGAGAAGGGAGCTGCGCCAGTCGATTTCCGTGTTTACTGGCAGGCGGATATCGAACGTTTCACGGCCAGACGGAAAGCCTATTTGCTCTATGAATGAGCCATTCCGGCTCGTCCTATGCTGGAGCTCCGTTCAGCCCCAGGGCGGCTGCGTTTTCTTCCAGCGCCCTAATGCAGAAAGTAATGTGCTCGTCGAGATCGACACCAAGCTCCTGGGCACCTTTGATTATGTCTTCCCGGTTGACGGCGCGGGCGAATGCCTTGTCTTTCAGCTTTTTCCTAACGGATTTCGCCTCCAGGCCAATGATAGATTTTCCGGGCCGGACCAGTGCACTCGCAATCAAAAAGCCAGCGAGCTCGTCGCAGGCGAATATAACCTTGCACGCGAGCGTCTTCCTCTCCAGTTTCAGTTCATCAACATGCGATGAGATCGCATAAATCATTTCTTCAGGATAGCCGCGGCCACGGAGGATGGCCGCACCTTGGGTTGGGTGGTCGGGAAACGAAGGATACATCTCATAGTCAAAATCGTGCAACAGCCCGATGATTCCCCAGGTTTCCTCATCCTCTCCGTATTTCCGCGCCTGGGCGCGCATCAAGATCTCGACGGCGAGAGCGTGTTTCCTAAGGCTCTCGCTCTGCGTGTACTCGGTCAGCAAGTTCCAGGCACTCCCGCGGTCTATCATCTTCATCCCTCCTGAAAAATCCGGAGTATACCAGACCAGATCGAAGGCGACAGCATGGGAACTCGCGGAGGCCGCCAAGGTCGGCAGGCAAAACCCTTCGTTGACAGGGCGTGCGCTTCTGTCTAACATCCTGGCCCATGATAATCGGCCTGACTGGATTGAATGGAGCTGGCAAGACTGAGGTGGCCCAGTACCTCATGAGCCGCGGTTTCGAATATCACTCGCTGTCGGATGAAATTCGTGAAGAAATCCGCCGCAGAGGACTTGAAATCACGCGAGAAATTCTGATTTCTGTAGGCAACGAACTTCGGGGCAGGTTCGGGCCCGGCGTTCTGGCCGAAAGGGTTCTCCAACGGTTGACTCCAACGGGACACTACGTTGTCGATTCGATCCGCAACCCATTTGAAGTTGAGGTTCTGAGGCGCCGGCCGGATTTCACTTTCCTCGCGGTTGAGGCTGACCGGAATGTGCGCTTCCAGCGCTCGCTGAAACGGGGGCGCGAAGGAGCTCCAGCTACCCTGGAGCAGTTCAACTCCGAGGAGTCCAAGGAGCTGGACAGCCAGGATCCGGCTAGTCAGCAGCTGGTTGCAACGCGGCTCCTGGCGGATGTCGTAATCGGCAACGATGGTTCGGTGGAGGACCTGCACCGGTCCCTGGACGAATTGCTGCCCCGGTTGATGAGCCGGGTGCCCCGTCCGGACTGGGATCAGTATTTCATGAATATCGCGGCCGTAGTTGCCACGCGAAGCAACTGCATCAAGCGCAAAGTTGCCGCCATTATCGTGAAGGATCGCAGGTTGATATCGACCGGCTACAACGGAACGCCGCGCGGGGCCAAAAACTGCAACGAAGGCGGCTGCCCGCGCTGCAATTCCATGGCGAAGAGCGGGACCGCGCTGGAAGAATGCCTTTGCAGCCACGGTGAAGAAAATGCGATCACTCAAGCTGCCTACCATGGAACCAGCCTGAAGGGTTCGACACTTTATACTACCTTTGCGCCCTGCCTGCTCTGCACCAAGATGATCATCAACAGCGGGATCGCGGAGGTCGTCTACAACGAGGATTATCCCTTGAATGACAGGTCGATGTCGCTGCTTCGGGAATGCGGCATTCAACTGCGGAAGCATCGGGTTTGATGCTCAGGAGCGGATGCCCGGGACATTTCCGTGACCGGAACTGTCCCGGGGCAGAGGGCGTGACTAGGTTGTGTACTGCAGCACTTTCTGCTTGAGCGCGTCGAGATTCAGCCGGCCGGCCTTGTAATCGGTGATCACCGACTTCTGGACCGAAAGCACCTCGCGCGGGCTTCTGCGCTGCCCGCCGTCAAAGTGCTCAAAGTACATCGGGAATCTCTCATCGGTCGTAATAACGATGTTGATGTATTCGCCTGGCTTGAGAAAGGTCAGCGAATCACCGTGGTTTGCCAGCGCTTCAATGAGGTAAACCTTGATTTCGGATATCGACTGCATCAGTTTTTGCCGCTGGGCATCCATTTCCTCTCGGCTTTTCTTCACCTTCGCCTGAGCCTCGGCCAGTTTCTTGCGCAGCTGCTCCTGATCGCCGGCGGATCGGGTCGGCCTGGCGGGCGGAGTAGCCTGTCCTTGGCCCCGCGCCGTTCCGCTCGAAGCGCCGGATGATACTTTCCCGCTGGACGCGACGGGAGCCGGAGGTGGGGGAGGGGGAGGCGGCGGCACCAGGGTGGCCTGCAAAGCAGCGTCTGTTGCCTGTCTCACCGCCAGTTCGACCTGTTCCTTATTGGCAGCTAATTCAACCCCGGCCGCAGCGAGCTCTCTGCTGGCCTCATCAAGGGCGGCCGCCAACTCCGGTTCGGGCAATTCCCCTATGGAAGCCAGGCGTCCTTCTCTCACAAATGCACCCCGCAAGCTCGAGATGGGGATAATGAAGGTGACTCCCTGCCCATAAAGGTAAAAGGACGAAACGTCCGGGGTGCTGAAGTGGGAAACTTTCCAGCCGCTGTTTTGGCCCTCAGACTTGCCACTTGCGGATTCACGGTTGCGAAGTTCGTTGGCAACGAACTCCAGGGTTGTTTGCAGAATCCCTGTCATGACCTGGATTTCATGCTGTGCTTTTTTCTGTTCCAGCGGATCGCTGAGGCCGCCCTGGGCGGTCCCCCATGATGACAACCCCAGTCCGGCGGCGAGGGCGAGGGCACATAATTGTTTTTTCATTTTACATCCTCCGCGGGGTTATCGGCCCCTGAGTTCGGCCACCTGGAGAATGGTCTCCAGGATGGCATCGGTTTGCGTACTTTTGATTTCGCTGTTGACCGCCAGCTGATTGAATCGTCCCTCAATGGCTGTCAGATCCCGCTCGCGCTGTTTTGCCACGGTCTGGTAGACACCGGAGATGGATCGTTCATTCTGGTCGATGATCAACCTCGCCGTGTTTTCGAGGCGATTGCCCATACGAGTTTCCAGATTCGACAAGGCGGTTTCCAGGATCAGCTTCTGCTGCGGCGTGATGCTTTGTTGCGAACGCCTGATTTCAGATCGCAGGGTTCGAACCCATTCGAGACCTTCCTTGCGATTCTTTTCTTCGATGATCTTTACTATCCTTGCTTCAACGGCGGTTGTGTCGATCGCAGCCTGCGGTTGTGCCGGGGCTGGGGGAGTGATTTCATGGAACGCGATCGTCCATGCGCCGTTTTCAGACCTGACGTGAAGGCGGCTGAAGGCAAGCATGGGCAGCAATGCCACGACCATGAGCACACCGGCTGCAACGGCTTGCCATGCGGGGTGCAACATCCTGACCAGACTCCAGAGCGAGAGCGATCGTTCCTTGGGATAGACGAAGAAATGGCGGGGCACCGGTTCGTCTTCGATGGCTTTCATCTGCTGCAGGAGGTCCGCATAGGCTGAGTTTTCCTCCGCGCAAACGGGGCAACCAGCCAGATGTCGTTCAAGAGCCTCCTGTTCAACCGGCGCAAGATCCCGCAAAAAGGATTTTGCGATCTTATCCCGGTAAAGAGTGCATTCATCGTTCATAGCTCTTCACCTCCGTCCTTCGGCCCGCAGGTGGCCGCCCAGCCTGGATTTGAGGATTTCCAGCCCGGCATACAACCTCGATTTGATGGTGCTCAGCGGTACCTGCACTACCTCGGCGATTTCTTCGAACGTGAGGTCCTGGAAAAATTTCAATTCCAGAACCGCCTTCTGATCCTCGGGCAGATTCTTCATGGCACGCCGCACGCTTTCTTTCTGCTCGTCGAGCAGGAATGTCTTTTCATGGGATTCCTGAGTTGGAGCCCATCCCTTCAGGGGGCTGCCATCGCCGGAATCATCGATGGAAAAATGCGCTCCGGGTGGCCGTTGGCGAAGCCTGGAAATACAGTGATTCACGGCGATTCGATACATCCATGTCGAGAATTTCGAATCAAGCCGGAAACGCCGGATATTCCTATAAGCCAGCCAGAATACCTCCTGTGTTGCTTCCGCAGCCTCTTCCCGGTCGTGGAGCATTCGCAGGGAGAGGTTGAAGATTTTTTTCTCCCACTTTAATACCAGCCGGTTGAATGCGACCGTGTCACCCTGCTGGCAAGCCAGGATCCATCCTGTCTCCTGAGCCTGCAATGCAGGGATAGCGGCCTCTTCATTCGAAAATGTCCGATGCAGGCTATGCTCCATCTTTTGAACCCGTTTTTTCTTCTGCCATCGCTCTTTTTGACACAGGATATGTCAAAAAAGTCGAAAAAATCTCCGGTTCCAACTCAGGAAAACCTGATTTCGCGCCCGGGGGCGTCCTTCCTGCGCGCCAACCTATATCTTTTCAATAGTTTATGCTTTTCCACTTGAAATGCGAGGCCGGTGCCATTAGCTTCTACGGCGAAAGGAGAATCGCTCTGGGAACGGAAACCGAGGTAAAGATTCCATTATCCGATCGGGAAGATCTTCTGAACAGGTTGGGCCGGCTTGCCGCAACCCTGACGGCAGAACGGCATTTCGAGGAGAATTTCATTCTCGATTTCGAAGATGCGACTTTGCGCAAGAAGCAATGCCTTCTCAGGGTCCGAATGAGCGGAGGCGAAGCCATATTGACGTTTAAAGGGCCACCCCGCCCTGATCCCATGTTCAAATCGCGCGAGGAACTGGAGACAACCCTGGGGGACGGAAAGATAGCGCTGCAAATTCTCGAACGCCTGGGGTTTAAGACCTGGTTCCGCTATCAGAAGTACAGGGAGGAATACCTCGTTGATCAGCTTGATGGGGAACAGGTCCATGTCGCGGTGGATTCCACCCCGATTGGTGAGTATCTGGAACTGGAAGGGTCGGAACAGGGGATTCGTGGCGCAGCCCGCGCGCTGGGAATCGGTGAGTCGGAGTTCCTTAATGATAGTTATTTTTCACTCTACGACAAATATTGCAGGGCGATGGGGCAGCCTGTTCGCCATATGACCTTTCCGCCTGAAGCATCCGGCGGAACTCGTGAGGATTTGAAATGAACCTGGCATATATAGCTGATATTGGTTCGCATGAAGGGCAGGAAGTGACGCTCCGCGGCTGGGTGTATAACAAACGGAGCAGCGGGAAACTGCAGTTTATCCTTTTGCGCGATGGGACCGGCATCATTCAGTGTGTGGGATTCAAAGGCAATTTCACCCCCGAGCAGTTTGATGCTTTGGACAAGCTTACCCAGGAGTCGAGCGTGATCATAACCGGGAAGGTGCGGAAAGATCCCCGGGCGCCGAGCGGCTTCGAGATGGATATCGTTTCCTTCGAAGTACTGCAGGTAGCGGATGGTTACCCGATCACTCCCAAAGAGCATGGAACCGCGTTCCTCATGGAGCACAGGCACTTGTGGCTGCGGAGCGCCCGGCAGAATGCCATCATTCGGATTCGACATGAGGTCATCAAGGCCTGCCGCGATTATTTTGACAATCAGGGCTTTACGCTGGTTGACACGCCGATCTTCACCCCGAATGCATGCGAGGGCACCACGACTTTGTTTGAGACCGAGTATTTCGATCAGAAAGCCTATCTGACCCAGAGCGGCCAGCTATATAACGAAGCGACGGCAGCGGCTTTCGGAAAGGTTTACTGCTTTGGTCCCACATTCCGGGCCGAAAAATCCAAAACGCGAAGACACCTGACTGAATTCTGGATGATCGAACCCGAGGTGGCCTACGGCAACCTCGAGGATGCCATGTCACTGGCCGAGGGGTTGATTTGTTTCATCGTCGAGAGGGTTCTTTCCCGGCGGTCAACCGAGCTGAAGGTGCTGGAGCGTGACATCACGAAACTGGAGAAAGTCACGCGGCCGTTCCCGCGCATTTCATACGATGAAGCCGTCGCCAAACTGCAGGCCGCAGGTTCCGAAATCCAATGGGGTGGGGACTTCGGGGGGGGAGATGAAACCATTCTTTCCTCGCAGTTCGACGCGCCGCTCCTGGTCCATCGCTATCCCTCGGAGGTCAAAGCCTTTTACATGCAGCCCGATCCTGAACGGCCCGAGGTTGCCTTATGCGTCGATGTCCTGGCTCCCGAAGGTTATGGCGAGATCATCGGAGGAGGCCAGCGCATCCACGACTTCGATCTCCTCATGAGCCGGCTCGAGCAGCACCAGCTGCCAATCGAACCTTTCCAGTGGTATCTCGATCTCAGAAAATACGGGAGCGTGCCCCACTCGGGGTTCGGCATGGGAATTGAGAGGGTGGTAACCTGGATATGCAAGCTCGATCACCTTCGCGAAACCATTGCCTTCCCGCGGACGCTCTACAGGATCTATCCCTGATGCATGGTGATTTGGGCGATTCTGGTAAAGTCGAACGATACGGGGAATACGCAATCCTCCTGCTGGGATTAACCGTCGGGCTTTTCTGTTTTTTCTTCTACTATTGGCAGGGATTGACCGTATCGCATTACGATGCCAAGGCACACCTGATGGTGGCCCGCAGAGTGTTCGACTCGACTGCTCCCGGCTATGCTCAATTGGGAGCGCATTGGCTTCCCTTGACGCATCTGCTTTATTTACCCCTGGTTTTCTTCGAATCGCAATACCGTAGTGGTTTCCTGCCGGCATTGCTATCGGTGGCGGCCTTTGTGCTTTCCGGCTGGCTGACATATCGAATCGCACTCCGAGCCACGGAATCGAGGATTTCAGCATTCCTGAGCGGTGCAATCCTGGTGGCCAGCGCCAACCTCCAGTACCTGCAGAGCTGTCCGCTCACCGAACCGCTCTACATCGTCTTTCTGCTTCTTGCCGTCGATGGCATTTACGAGTGGCGGGCATCCGGATTCGTTGCGCTGCCCTGGCTCCCTGCGGTTTGGGCCTCGCTCGGATCGCTCTGCCGCTACGAAGGCTGGTATGTTCTGGGCGGCGCCATCGCCTTGATCCTCTGGGATTGGAAGAAGCGCCGCCTTGCGGGGAAGAAGGCCACCCGAGCCCTTGCGCTTTTTTTGTCGCTGTTCATGCTGCCGCTGGCGATCCATTTCGGCTATATGTATGCCCAGGTGCATGACAGCTTCTTGCTCCGCGTCGCCCAGGGAAACCCTACTCCGTTTGAAACCTATAAACGGCCGTTCCTCTCCCTTGTTTACCATGCAGGCGAATTGATCCAGGCAGGCTCCTTCCTCGTCTTTGTCGGGGGGATGGCAGGACTTCTTTTTTGCTTTCTGGACAAGGATAAGCTTGAGGCAAGGCTGCCGCTGCTTCTTTTGTGGCTGCCCTCATTGATCAACATCTCGGCCTTGTACTGGGGAATGGTTTACCGGGTGCGTTATTCCTGTATTTTGATCCCCGCCCTGGCTGTGTTTTCGGGCGTGGCCGCTTCAAAAACCTGTTCAGCCCGGCGTCTTCTGAGGTTCTTGACCGTTTGCGCTCTGATGTTGCCCTGGCTCCCATGGATATTTCCGCATGAATGGAAATTTCATTTTCTTTATCCAGGGCCCGGCCTGATGTTGCTACCGGTGGCAGCCAGCCTGGTATATTTGATTTCCGAGGCGTCGGAGAGATACGGGTATGGGATCATAGCGCTGCTGGTCCTGGGTATGCAGGTTCCGGTTCTCCTCGGCGAATCCCGTCCGGTTCTGGTGGAGGCCTTGGAACACCAGTACCTGGAGGGGGAGCGGGAGCAGTTGCTGACTTATCTGCGCCTGAATTATGACGGCAGCAAAATCCTGGTCGACAGCCTGAAGCAAGCCCCGCTGGTATATGATTCAAAGATTGCTCTGCGCCATTTCATCTGGAATGAAGGTGATAAAACCCAATGGAAGCGGGCCGTGGAATTCCCTGCGGCCGAAGCCGGCTGGCTCTGTGCGATTAAAGGCGATGAAATATGGAACAGACTGAATGTTGACCCCCATTGGGCGTACGAGTATGCTCTTGTGTCGCATTCTGAAAATTTTGTTTTATACCGATTGAGAAAAAGAGGCCGGTGAAAAAACTTCCCGGGCTAGGCCAGCGTGAATAGCGATAGTCCAACTGCTGCAGTCCAGAAGAGATTTGATTTCTCTGCTCCCCGCCCGCGCCCTTTTCTGTCCAACCTGCCTGCCCGCATTGACACCTACGAAGAAGGCGTGGCCGATTTTTTCCAGTGGAGAACCGGCCTCAACTACTATGCCACAATCGACCAGGTCGTCGATTTTGTAATCAACACTCAGCGGCTCAAGGTCTTTGATTTCCAAACCGATACGGGTGCTTTTTCACTGAAGCTGGCAAGCCGCAAAGCGTTTGGCGGGCGCGTATATTCCTACGACAGCAATATTACGCTGCTGGAACGGGCGCGGCAGCGGGCCACTCACATGAGTCTTGACCGGACGATTGATTTCCGTCAGCTTGCCGGCGGGCGTTTTCCTGTGGCTGACGGATTCGCCGAAATCGCGGTGTCGATTTTCGACTTCCACCGACATTTGGCTGAACAATTCTTGGAAGAGGCCTTCCGGATTCTTTGCCCCGAGGGACATCTTCTCATCGCAGAGATCATTGAGCCCCGGTCTTCGTGGAATTCGTGGATTGGATTCTGGCAGCGCCTGCACCTGAAATATAAATTGAAGAATCCATCTGAAGCGGAAGGCGTGTTTTACGACAAGGAAGAAATCATCCGGTTGCTTTTTGCCGCTGGTTTCAGGCAGGTTATCATTCAGGGCCTGAAAGAACCTTCCTCCCCGCATAGGGGGTCGTTCAGCCTGATTGCGGCTACCAAGTGACTGAGTCATTGCCGGGGAAGCAGGAAAAAGCCTATCGGTCGCAAATTGGCTCCCGAAAGTCACTCTATTTATATTGAGGTCAAAATCATGGGGCAGTGGATAAACGGCACCGCATTAGCGCAGGAAATCCAAGCGGAAGTGGCCGTTGAGGTGAGCAGGCTCAAAGCTCTCGGTGTCCGTCCAGGATTGGCCGTCGTCCTGGTTGGGGAGGACCCTGCGTCGCACGTATATGTCCGAAACAAGGTTCGCACCTGTGAAAACCTCGGCATGCTTTCGGAAAAAATCGAGATGCCGGCAACGGTAAGCACAAAAGAAGTCCTTGAGACCGTCAGGCGCTTGAATGAGCGGGCCGACGTTCATGGAGTGCTTGTTCAGGTGCCCCTGCCACGCCAGGTGGACGCGCGTACAGTGCTGCATTCCATCCTGCCTTCAAAGGATGTCGATGGATTCCACCCCTATAACGTGGGATGCCTGGTAGCAGGGAATGCGCTCCTCAAACCCTGTACTCCCTCTGGAATCCTTGAGATCTTCTACAGGATGAAAATCCCGCTTCGAGGGAGAAAGGCTGTGGTTATCGGGCGAAGCGATATCGTGGGAAAACCCGTCTCTCTCATGCTGCTGCAACAGGACGTCACGGTGACAATTTGCCATTCCAAAACCCCCGATCTACCGTCGGTAGCCCGGGAGGCCGATATTCTAATCGCCGCCATGGGAAAGCCCGGATTTGTCGATGACAGCTTTATCCGGCCGGGGGCCATTGTCGTCGATGTAGGTACAAGCCGACTCGATTCCAAGGCCCGGATCCTGGAGATGTTCGGCGAGGATGCGAAAAGGCTCGACGATTTCAACAAGAGAGGTTACACGCTGGCGGGGGATGTGAATCCCCTGAAAGTTTTTCCCAAGTGCGGTTTTCTTACGCCTGTCCCCGGTGGCGTGGGGCCGCTGACCATCGCCATGCTGATGTCCAATACTGCCAGGGCGGCAGCGTCCATTGCCGGGCTCCAAGGCGGTGCTCAGGAAGGGCTACGATCATGAAGAGATGGGTGGGATTCATCTTGGGGATTACCATTTGTTTCATTGGAACCGCATTCGCGAAGGGTTACAAGATAAAAAAAGTAGGCGAGTATCCCAATTTCCTGGCCTTGAGTCCGGACGGTAATACGGCGTATGTCACTTCCTTCGGGACCGGCGATCTGGTGACGGTGGACCTCGTCAAGAAAAGAGTTGCCGGAAGCCTACAGGTGGGTGAGGCGCCGTTGGGAGTCGCGCTCGCAGACAATGGCAAGATTGCCCTCGTCGCATGCAAGACCTCGGGGACCGTCGCGGTCGTGGACCTTGGCGCTTCACGCGTGGATGCCAACATCAAGGTAGGCGGAGCTCCCAACGCCGTCGCCATGGGATCCCGCGGCTATCGCGCGTTCGTTACCAATTTCGGCCGAACCAAAGAAGGCTCGCTCCACATCCTGGATGTCAGGGAAAAACAATTGGTAAGCACCATAAAAGTGGGGATGTCGCCTATTGCCCTGGCGGTGTCTCCGGTCAACGAGATGGTTTATGTTGTCAACGGTGGCTCCAACGATGTCTGGGTTGTCAATCCAGGCCGGCAGAGCGTCGTCGCCAAAATCACCGTCGGGGAAGCCCCGGACGGAATCGCCATCACTCCGGATGGCAAAAAGGTATTTGTGGCCAACAGCCGGTCGAACGACTTAACGATCATCGACACCCAAATTAACAAGGTGATTGTCACCGTGCCGGTTGGAAAACGCCCCTTCGGGGTTGCCGTCAGTCCGGATGGTAAAATGGTTTTCGTTGTGAACACGGAATCCCGCACGGTTTCCTACCTTGCCGCGGATCTATCGAGCCTTGAATCACGGACCTTCTCGGTCGACAAGGGCCCCGTCGATATCAAGATCACGCCCGATGGAAAGTATGCCGTGGTCGTGAGCGAACAGACCCATTCCTTGATCGTAGAGGAAATCCCCTAGCCGGACAGCAACCGCGGATGGAGCGGCGTGTTCGGATGGAATCAGGCGAAGGCCCCTTGAGATAGCCGCTGACTGTTTTCGTCAATCAACCACTAATCAACACGCGCATTGGGACCTCGATTCGATGCGAACCATGGGATTAACCTGCAGCGCCCCCCGTAACAGCAAAGGAAAAGGAAGGGACCCCTTCATTGTGCTATCATGCGCCACATGTTGCGCGTCGGCTTGACGGGGAACATCGGCTGTGGAAAAAGCACCACGGCCAAATTGATGGCGGAATTGGGAGCCCATGTAATTGATGCGGATGCGATCGGGCATGCCTTGCTCCTCCCCGGAACCGAAATACATGCAAAAGTGCTGCATGAATTCGGCACTGAAGTTTTGGATGCAAAAGGATGTATCGATCGGAAAAAACTGGGGAAACTGGTATTTGCCGCACCGGAAAAACTTGGATGGTTGAACAGTATCATTCATCCGGCCGTGCGTGCAGAAATCGACCGGCGCATCACTGAAATATCGCGGAGCGAGCCTGGCGCAATTATTTTGGTTGAATCGGCGCTGATGGTGGAAACAGGTTTTTATCGTCGATTCGACCAGGTGATTGTCGTGACCTGCAAAGTTGGGCTGCAGGTGCAGAGAACTCAGGAGCGAACCGATCTCAGCAGGGAAGAGGTCGAAGCAAGAATCTTGCGGCAAATGCCCGCCGAAGATAAGGCAAAAGTCGCCGATTTCGTTATTGATAATTCCGGCGGCACGGAAGATTTACAGCGGTCGGTCCAAACAACCTACCGGGAATTATTGAGGATCGAAAGGTCAGGCATTCGAAAAGTGAAAAGCTGATGAGGAGCGCTCCAACAGGGGTTTTCCTTCAGCAAGTTCACGGTTGAATCGCGCGACAAGGCGCGAAGTCACGCCATGGTGCGTTTGCGCGGAAGGTATTTTCATTGACAACAAGCCGATTATTGTGTTAGGAAAGGCTTCCTCCTGCAAGGGTTAATTGCTGAGGCGATTCATTTTATAGCATTTTGAATCTTCCCTGGCCGGGGTCAGGGACATGACAGACCAGATGCCCGGCGGCAAGTCCGGAGTTACACCCACGGAATGCTCTGCTGAGGTCCTGTTCCAATGGCGGCGGAGGCGTAGGCCTCCAAGGAAATACAGAAACCTATGTTCAGATATATTTGGCTTATCCCTCTTTTGCCCCTGGCTGGTGCCGCGACACTCGGACTGATGGGTCTGCTCAGACTCAGGCTCTCAGGTGACAAGCTGAACAAGAAGCTCGTCTCGGCCATCGCCCTGGGTGCCGTGGGTTTGGCATTCCTGCTGTCGGCCGCCATTGTGGTCGATTTTTTCGTCTTGCAGGGGAAAGAGGCCGAGGATCTTGTGCTCTTTTCCTGGCTGGGAGGCGGCGCTCTTCCACAGGCCGAGGGAGGGCTGGCCAGTTTCCAGATTCCCTGGGGTTACCGGCTCGATGCACTATCAGCCATTATGATACTTGTAGTGACCGGTGTTGGTTTTTTGATCCACATTTATTCGACCGGCTATATGTGGGACGACACCGGATATTACCGCTTCTTCGCCTACCTGAACCTTTTTATGTTTGCCATGCTCACCCTGGTGCTGGCGAATAATTTCGTGGTTATGTTCGTTGGGTGGGAAGGAGTAGGGCTCTGTTCCTACCTTCTCATCGGCTTTTACTTTCACAAAAAAAGCGCGGGAGACGCCGGCAAAAAAGCTTTCGTCGTCAACAGGATCGGAGATGCCGGTTTCCTCCTCGGGATGATGCTGATATTCGTTCACTTCGGCTCGCTGGTGTTCGACGAGGTTTTCAGAAAAGCGGCCGAGATGCCGGTACAGGAAGGGTATGGCTATTTGTTCTGGGCGACTCTGTGTTTATTCGTGGGTGCCACCGGAAAAAGCGCGCAGCTACCTCTCTACGTCTGGCTCCCCGATGCCATGGAAGGCCCGACCCCTGTTTCCGCGCTCATTCACGCAGCAACCATGGTGACAGCCGGCGTCTACATGGTGTGCCGCTGCAATGCGTTATTCAGCCGCGCGCCTGAGACGATGATTATCGTTGCAGTTGTCGGCGCTGTCACTGCGATCTTTGCTGCCACCATTGGATTCGCCCAAACGGACATCAAGCGGGTGCTGGCCTATTCGACCGTGAGCCAGCTGGGATATATGTTTGCCGCTCTGGGAGTGGGATCTTTTGTCGGCGGCATATTCCATCTCATGACGCACGCATTCTTCAAGGCGCTTCTGTTCCTTGGATCCGGCTCCGTAATCATGGCGATGCATCATGAGCAGGACATGATGAAAATGGGAGGATTAAAAAAGCACCTCCCGTGGACCTACATGACGATGTTTATCGGCTGCCTGGCCATCGCCGGGGTTCCCGGGCTTGCAGGCTTTTTCAGCAAGGACGAGATCCTCTGGAAAGCTTGGAGCAACGGATTTCCGATCATCTGGCTCATGCTTTGGCTCGGTGCGGGAATGACGGCATTCTACATGTTCCGGCTGCTTTTTCTCACCTTTTATGGCGCGGAGCGAATGGACGAGCATACCAAACATCATTTGCATGAATCTCCTCGGAACGTTGTCTATCCGCTGGCCGCGCTGGCCGGCCTTTCAGTGGTCGGTGGCTGGGTCGGCATGCCGGCATGGACGGGCCTGTCCAACAAATTCGAGCATTTTCTCGAACCGGTCCTGCAACTGCCGGAGGCGCATCACGCGGCTGCTTCGCATTCGGCGGCTCAGGAAATTCTATTCACCTGCCTCTCTATTGGGATTGCGGGTCTCGGGATTTTCCTGGCATGGCGGTTCTACATAGTCCATCCGGGGACTGCCGACCGCGTTACCGCCAAAATCAAGGGTTTTTATGGTCTGGTATACCGGAAATATTATGTCGACGAGCTCTATGATCTTTTATTCGTGAATCGCACGAAGGATCTGGGAAATGCCTGCTTTTTCGTGGATTCCAAATTTGTGGATGGCGCGGTAAATGGCACCGCCGCAACGACGCGCGGAACCGCCACAGTTTCCAGGATTTTCGACAAATATGTTGTGGACGGGCTGGTCAATCTCGTGGGCTGGATCAACATGGCCCTCAACCGGATCGCCACATCCTTTCAGACCGGCCAGGTGCAGCGCTATGCCCTGGGTGCGGTCATCGGGATTGTGGTCTTCATCCTGATTTACTATAACGACATTTTCAAGTTTTGAGCCGGCCGGAAATTAACCTTGGTGAGTCCGGGCTCACATTGCTAGGAGCTGGGTTCGATGTCATTTTTCATGAGCAACATTCTCAACATCACTTGCTATCTTCCGCTCGCAGGAATGATCGTCATCCTGTTCATGAAGCGGGATAATGCCACTGGCATCAAGTGGGTGGCCAATATTACCGGGCTGGCGGGTTTCCTCGTCTCCCTGCCATTGATCACTCAGTTCAATGACTCGAGTTACCTGGATCCGGCGAGCGGTTTCCGGTTTATCTACGAGCGCCCCTGGATCGATCTGATTGGCTCAAAATATAAAATCGGCATTGACGGAATCAGCATGCTCCTGATCATGCTGACAACCCTACTCGGCGCTATCGCCATCCTCTCCTCGTGGACGGCAATTACGGTGCGGGTCAAGGAGTACTACGCATTTCTCCTGCTGCTCCAGACCGGAATGATCGGCGTATTCATGTCCCTGGATTTCCTTCTTTTCTATGTCTTCTGGGAGGTCATGCTGGTTCCCATGTATTTCCTCATCGGTGTCTGGGGGGGGCCACGAAAACTTTACGCTGCAATCAAATTCTTCCTTTACACCCTGGCGGGATCGGTAGTCATGCTGGTCGGAATCCTGGCAATTTATTTCTACCAGTACGACGTCACCGGAATTTACTCCTTCGACATTCTGGCCCTCACCAAAATAGGCTTCCCTACCAATCTGCAATATTGGGTATTCCTCGCGTTCTTTCTGGGATTTGCGATCAAGGTGCCCATGTTCCCGTTCCATACCTGGCTCCCTGACGCTCACGTGGAAGCGCCGACGGCCGGTTCCGTCATACTGGCGGGCGTCCTGCTGAAAATGGGAACCTACGGATTTGTGCGCTTTTCACTTCCCATGTTTCCATGGGCCAGTATGCATTTCCTCAAGCCGATGCTGATCATTTCCCTGATCGGGATTATTTATGGCGCCCTTGTAGCCATGATGCAAAAGGACATGAAATCCCTGGTGGCCTATTCCTCTGTCAGCCACCTTGGGTTTGTCATGCTCGGGGTGTTTGCGGCCACGCCGGTGGCCCTGCAGGGAGGTATCCTCCAAATGATCAACCACGGCATCTCAACCGGAGCGCTCTTCTTGATTGTGGGCATCGTCTATGAGCGCCGGCATACGAGGATGATTGCTGATTATGGCGGGCTTAGCCACATCATGCCGGTCTACTCCACGATTTTCCTCATCATGACCCTGAGCTCGATCGGAATGCCGGGATTGAACGGATTCGTGGGTGAGTTCTTTATTCTGCAGGGGACCTTTGCCGCTCCAGGCCTGTGGGTCTATGCCAGCATTGCGGTGATCGGGATTGTCCTCGGTGCGGCCTATATGCTGTGGCTTTATCAGAGGGTCATGTTTGGCAAATTGGAGAATCCCGAGAATCAGGGAATGACCGATCTGAACCTGCGAGAAATCGCCACCTTCGTTCCCCTCATTATTCTGGCGTTTTGGATCGGCATCTACCCGAACTATTTCATTAAATTCCTCGATCAGCCGGTGAATTCCATCGTGGAAAAAGTTCGCGTAGATTATTTCAAATCCGGCCAAGCTCACGTCCTCCTGCCTGCTCCGCCGCCGGCCGCAAAATAGACCTGCTGCAATGGCGAAAAAAGCCCGGGATTTCAGCAATTTCTGAAATCCCGGGCTTTTTTTTCGATGGTGAATATTTGGGGAAAGGGATCGTCGCGCGGAAAAGCTGCCGCGCTCGTTCCAACCCTTCGGTCGCCTTTGATAAATACCAGACGGTCGCTGACTAGAAAATTAATGACGGAGCACAAGACTATGGCGATCAGGTTGGCTGCAATGTAATGCATGGAAAAACAATCCACCATCAGCGCCATAATGGCGGTATTTCCAGCGATGGATACAGCACCGGTGGAAAGATTAAAACGGGCCAGACGGCCCAGACTTCTGCTCAAGGAGCCTGCGTTCCTGTCCGACCAGGTCCATCGGTCATGCCACGCGAAATTGTGAAGAACCGCGCACTCGACGGCAATTATGGTGGCAAGGATGTAGTGCATCCCCGTCCAACCACGAAGCAACGCCAGCATTCCCAACTGAATGCCAACCCCTGCCAGACCTACCGTGTTGAAGGCCAGCCATCGGAGAACTATGGGCGGAATCGCGCCCCGGGAGCGGATCAAAATGGCCTCCTTTTCCACAAGACTACTTGGCGATCGGTTCTGCAATGTATAAATCCCGAATGTTTCTGGCGACTGATAATGCAAATGCCAATCCGAGCCCGATGATGCTGATTACGCCGCCGACATCAAAAAGCAAGAAGGTCCCCACTCCCGGTATATGGGCATACGGTGACCTAACAAGGAACAAGGCACCCGCGGCAAGAAGAATGCGCAACTCTGTCGGGCCAAATCCCAGACTGGATAAGCGGAACACTCCATGAACGCACGTCGCCAGAAAAACTTCAGATGCAACCATGAGGTAGGCAACCAAGAGGCCCATGGATACCAGCGGGCTCATGAAATCCGAAACCGCCAATCCCCCGAGAAGGACAAGGATGCCAACAACGTCCAGAACATGGTCGACATAATAGCCGTATCGCGGCCGTTGACAGTTGCGGACGCGAGCCAAAGTTCCATCCAGGCTGTCGCCGAACCAATTCAGCGCCAGCGCTGCGGGGATCCAAAGCAGAAGCCGCCGGTTTGAGCTGGCCCCCCAGAATAGAAGCCCCGCACAGCAAATTGAGGCGAGCCCGAGCAGGGTGAGGTGATCGGAATTCACCCAGGAAGGCAGCCGACGTGCCAAAATCAAAAGGATTTTCTTCTCGGCGGCTGCAAGCATGCTCTTGTGTTCCCTCACATGTTCATTTACGGACGGGGTCATGATCCATCTCCTTCCAAGAATTCCAGGCCGGATTGCTGTCTTGCACCTTGGACCTATGCAATTTTCAGGGTGCTGAGGGAATGGTCTTGAATCAATTTCCGGAATTTACAAATACATTATTGTCAACCGCTTAGAGACTAGGTATTTCGGATTCGGTTATGTGTCGCAGAAAGGGCGTTCCCTACCGGGGGTTCGATTGGCGATCCGATGGGCAATTGGTGTTAATTTTTGCGCTCCGGAAATGGGGAATGTTCTCGCATGTTGTGCGATTTTGGTCTTGGACCGGCACTATACCCAATCGAAGGAATTTCGAATTCCGTGAGGTTCCCCGCGGTGAGCTTGGATCTGCTGTTCGCGGGTGAACCTGCTTTTTTTGCCTACAGTTCTAGCCGGGGAGGTTGGCATATGGTAGCTTCATCTTTTTTATTTCGTTGACACAGCCAGGGGTGAAAGTTTGGGTTTTGAGAAAGTTACGCGCCGCGAATGGCTGGCCGCCATACCAGCTTTATGTGCCTGCGGCATGCTGCCTGCGGTCGATGGAAGCAAAAAACAGCAGCCGACCCTGAACATCAGGGATTTCCTCAGCCCGCTCAATTCGAAAAGGCCGAAGCGGCCGCACACTTCTTACGTGGTCCTGCATACCACTGAGGGAGAAGAGAAGGGATCGCTCTTCAAAATAAATCGTTATGGGGAAGCGCATTTTTTTGTAGGTCGAACCGGGCAGGTTTACAGGATTGTTGACCGGAATAGAATTGCCACCCACGCCGGGAGAAGTATGTGGGACGGCCATTCGATCATCGACAACTATGCGATCGGAATCGAAATTGTCGGCTACCACGACCAGGATATTGCGCCTGCTCAGTATTCAGCCCTCCGGATCCTGCTGTCCCAGCTGAAGACGGCCTACTCGATTTCAGATGAAAATGTTCTGACGCACTCCATGGTAGCTTATGGCCGCCCCAACAGGTTTCATCCCAATAACCATCGCGGGCGAAAGCGCTGCGGGATGATTTTCGCTCATCCGGCTGTAAGGGCCCGCCTGGGCCTCCACGGCAAGCCGGGAACAGATCCTGATGTCGGCCGCGGAGCTCTGGTTGTCGGGGATCCTGAACTTTACTCCTTTCTGTTTAAGAAGGCTCCGAAGCCTGAAGCCGCGGTGATTGCGGAAGCCGAAAAGCGGGAGCAGGCCCTGACGCCAATCACCACGCCCAAAGAGTCCACCGTCATCAGCGATGAATGGTCGGCATGGCGAATTGCCCGGGAGCGCTATAATATGCCCGACACAACCTACGTTTTCCCCAACGGGAATAAATACAAAGGAAATGAGATCAGAGATTGGGGAAAGATTCCCAAAGGCACCCAGGTTCTTATTTCCGAGTCTGACGAACCGCAGGGATTTGAAGGCTTTCTTGAAATCGGAAAGGACGGAGATACGGCACAGGATCTGGCTGGATCCGATTACGACAAAGCCGCGTCCATTTATTTCCTTCCGGATGGCATGATCAGAACCGGTGCGGAAATGAAACGCCATCGGTCGCTCCGGGCCCTTTTGAAGAAACTGCCGCCAGGTACAAAAGTGCTGGTTGGCTACGTCTATGGCGGTCACGTAAAAACAAGGCGGCGAGCGGCCAGGATTGCGGGAATAAAGTGGAACTATCCATCCACCTATTACCGTTTTTCAGACGGATCCATTGTGAGCGGCGACCAGGTGGGTGAAACGGAAATACCGGCGGGCACTCTGGTTTTCTATCAGCAGTAAGCTATCCGGCGACGTGCCCGATTCCAGCCGGCTCTGAATGGGGATGAGAAGGTTGGCAGGGGATACGGGCCTCCGAGGAAAATTGAGCCAAGTTCGAGCAATTCGCCGGCGAACCTCCGGTTTGGAAACCGCCGGAGCGCATTTTGGGACAGAACAGATCAGGCAAAACCGTTGTTGTTAAAATTTGCCGTATTGTGGCCGCACTCCGTGACGGGCCGCCTGGGGTGCCGGCTTTCGGCCGGCACGGATTTCGGCGTATGCAGCGCGATTCCGGTCGTGGTATTCCCAAGTGGATTCGAAGCCGAACTCCTCCTGCAGAGCGCGCGTGGTGATCGCGGGATCCATGGGTTCCACGACAAAATGGCTGGATCCCGGATTCGTCCGTCGGACATCGACACGCTCACCGTACTTGGCTTTGATTTTGTCGGGAATGGAAAAATTGAAATCAAGGTGAGACACGACAAAGTCCAGGTTAATGTCGCGCACAATAAACATTGATTCTTTCTGCGTTTCAGCGAGCACAGCTCCGCACGGGTCGACGATGCGCGATTGCCCGGAGCGCACCGAACTCACGACATAAAAGTGGTGCAGGTAAGCATAGGCCCATAACGGAAAACCTCCATCGTAGGCCGATGGCCACAGAACCATCCGAGCGCCCTTTTTTCGGAGCATTTCCCAGTTTTCGGGGAATCCGATGTCGAAACAAATCTGGATTCCGATGCGGCCGAAATCAAGATCGAACACCGGGATATCCGGTGAGCCTGGAGTGATGCCGTCTTCCAGAACCGTGTAGTCCGCAGATGTCGTAACGGGGCAGGCCTTGTCATAAATGCCCGCAATAGTGCCTTCACGATCCAGTATTACGGCCGAATTCAAAATCTTGCCATCGCGAGAGGTGATCGAAGGGCAGACGATGTAGCACTTATGTGCTTTCGCCCGCTTCGCCGCGGCCGTGATGGTCTTGTCCTGAAGCGCTTCAGCTTTTTCTGCGGCCGAGCGAACGTTCAGGCCCGCGGTGGCGAAATTTTCGGGCAGGCATACCAGGTCCGGTTTCTGTTCGATCACTCTGTCAACAAGATCCATCATCAGCTTGCAGCTTTCGTCGACCGTTCGCCGAACAAGACCCACCTGGCATACGGTGGCTATCCGCGCACGCCGGCCTGCCGGCGCCGAAACGATGGAAGGGGCTTTTGAACCTGCCATCGCCGCGCCGGAAACTAGGGAGCCTGCGACTGCATTCTTGCAGAAAGTGCGTCGACCTATAAATGATGGCTTTTCCATGTAGGGTTCCTCCTGCGGATCTGGAGTTCCGCAATACGGTCATGATTCCTTGTGACGAATCTGGGTTGCCGCAATGGCCGCCGCGAGAGCGCACATAGTGAGCAATAAAAATCCCAATTCGTAATTTCGATAGTGGTCGAATAGCCGTCCTACGATCACAGGGGCAAACGCCTGGCTTATGGCATCTGATGTGAGAATGATACCCATGAGTCGGCCCAGCGAGGCCACCCCGAAGCATTGAGCTGTTACCAGGGGAATAAGCATGTAATCTGCGCCCATTCCGAAACCGAAAATGAGGGCGAAACCATAAACAATCCCGGGCAGGTGCGGCAGATTGAGGAGCGGAATGGAGATTCCAACAATCAAGAACGCAGCTGTCATAACGTGTTTTTTGGGAAAACGGTCTGCCAGGTATCCCATTACGAGTCGCCCTGCGATACTGGAAATCAGCAAAAGGCTGGCGACTCTGGCTGCCGCTTCGGCCGAATATCCCCTGTCCCTGAGAAACAATTGAAGATGTTGAATAATACCGCCGACCGCGCCGATGCTCAGGCTGCTTCCTGCCAGGATCATCCAGAAAGAACGGGTTTTGAGAGCAGTTCCGAGCGTCCTATTCGCCGAATGCGAATCCCGAGCGTGGACCTGGACATCTGGCGCCACATCACCGTCGGGAGTCAAACCCATATCCAAAGGACGATCCCTGACTGTCAAAAATACCAGCGGAAGCAGCAGGAGGAAAATGATGCCAGCAATGGAAAGCATGGCAGCTCTCCATCCGAAATGCCGCACCAAGTACGCTGCTAACAGGGGAGCGATGGCACCACCGATGCCGATACCGACATAGGCTATTCCCATGGCGCGCCCGCGCAGCCGGCGGAACCATTGGGATATCAGAACCTGGTTGGGAATCGGTCCGGCGCTTACATAGCCGATGCTTTGCAGAAAATAAAAAAGGTAATAGGCACCAAGCGAGTGCATCGAGAAAAAGCCGAGAAAAGCCCCGCCAGCCATGATGAGGCCGACAGCCAGGACCAGGCGGGTGCCGAACCGGTCGATCAAGAAGCCTGCGGAAATACCGAAAACCGGCCCAATGATCAGGATGCTATAAAAAAAGCCCGCGGTGACCTCGGCTCGGCTCCAGCCGAATTCCTGAATAAGCGATGGATAGAAGACCGGGAAGCTGTAATAGACGATGCCCACAATGACAAGGAGAATCATGAAGCTGGACGCGGCAATTCGCCAACCGTAAAAAACGCTCACTTCGGCCTCGCAAAGTGATTCAATCTCGGGTTGATCCCGAAATTTTACCTGAGCCAGCGATCCAGGTTCGCTGCGACAAATTCATCATCGCTGAGCTGGGGGTAGCACTGGATCACCCGGTCAATCTCCTCCATCTGGCCCGGGGAAAGTCCTTCGTCCGGATTCAAACACCACCGGCCCGCGAGCAATCCTTGTCGTCTTAAGACTTCATGAATGCCCGCAATGCAGCCGGAGAAATGGTGCCGTACGTCAAAAAATGCACCATTGGCATCAGTAACCATCGCGGCAAGCCCGAGAATTTCGTGGGTGCCGACTCCCCCATGGCTTCTGCAATCAAGGATGCGGCTGAGAAGTTCAACCGCGCGTTTCGTCCAAACGGCCCAGTGCCCGAGCAGGCCCCCGGCAAATCGAAGGGTTCGATCCCCGGAGCTTGAGGCAAAGCGGTAGTCGGCAAGCAGATCGGTGATGATCGCATCATCATTTCCGGTGTAGAGTGCGATTTCCCGGGACCTTCCGCTGTCGGCAAGCGCCCGCACCACGTCGAGCGTGTGATACCGGTTAAAAGGCGCGACTTTTACCGCACAGACCTGTTCAATCTCCAGAAATTTCCGCCAGAAGGAGTAATCCAGAATTCTTCCACCGACCGCGGGCTGAAGATAAAAGCCGAAGAGGGGAATCTCAAATGCCACGTCCCGGCAGTGTTCTATCAGTTTGTCCTCCGAAAAGTCACGCACGGCTCCCAGGCTTAGCAGGCCGAGGTCATATCCCAGGCCCCTCGCCATTCGGGCTTCTGTGATCGCTTGCTCCGGGACTCCGCAAATACCTGCGACTCGGATCAGCCTGGCCCCATTTTTGTTTTCATGATCCTTCATGACTTCGATCGCAAGCTGCAATACCGGCCCGTACAGGCCATACCTGGCGTCCCGAATTGCGAATTGAGTTGTATGGACTCCGACGGCCAAGCCTCCGGCGCCGGATTCGCAATAGTATCTCGACAACGCCGTCTGGCGGCGCTCATCCAGTTTCCGGTTCGAGTCCAGCGCAAGCGGGTGGGCGGGGATGACCGCTCCTTCATGAAGGCGCTTAGACACCCTTGGGTCCAGGGTCCGGTTTCGGGAGGCGGTCGATTTAATACCTGCCATTCCGGACCTCAAAATGGGTGGGCTTGTTCAAGGTGGAGCCTCCGTTGCGGATCCAGTCTGCAACCTTGGCCATCAGGATGGCAGAGGTGCAGACGGGCTGCCCGAGAAGTGTGCGGCAAAGCGATGCATTGCTGAGAAGCGCGGTGGTCGACTCACTTCCCACAAGCACGGGCTCCCGCCCGAACTCCCTGGCGAAGTACTGCGCTGTCGAGCGCACGGAAAGAATGTCGGTACCCGTTACGTTAAGAATGCGGGGCGGAGATTCGCAGAGGGCTAGCCCACGGAGCGCATAGGAATTGGCATCTCTCTGCCAGATCACATTGAAATAGCCAACACTAAGATCGACCGGTTTTCCGTCGAAAACCTTTTGGGCTATGTCGACCAGTACGCCGTAACGCAAATCCACCGCATAATTCAGACGCAACAGAAGGGTCTTGGTTCCGTTTTCCAGGGAGCAATGTTCGAAAATCCTCTCCCTCCCAAGACAGGATTGGGCGTACTCGCCGACGGGTTGAGGCAAATCCCCTTCAACCGATCCCCCGGTTTCAGTCTTAACAAAAGAATAAACGTTGCCAGTAGAGAATGCGACGATGCGGGAATCTCGAAATCGATTTGCAGCGAAAGCCGGGATGACCACATTGCTCGCCCATGTCAAATCCGGCCTGTCGGAGGAGCCGAATTTGCGGCCGGCGAGATAGAGCACGTTGGCGCAACTTGGCAGCATCGCGTAACTTTTTTCATCCAGCAGGTTGCATGGAATAGTCTCGATTCCATGTTTTTCCAGTTCTGCCCTGACCGACGGTTGGGAAAAACCAGACGCTGCGATTACTCGGCGGGAAATGTTCCCGGCATCGGCGGCCCTCCGGGCCAACCGGGCAAGCGATGGTCCCATTTTGCCGCCGGCACCGAGAATGAGTATGTCGCCGCTAAGCGCGTTGAGGGATTCAACGTCCGAACGAGAGGGAACCGAAAGTTCGTCCTCCAGCTCAAAATCAGATCGTATAGGCTTCACGCGCCCATTAAACATCATCCTGCCCTGGAAATCCAATAAGACCATTCGTGCTGATTTGTGATGCGGGAGCCGGGAGTCAAAATCGCGTTCCTCGGATGATGCACTGAAGGCTTCAAGTGGGAGGACCCACGGACTCAGAATCAAACCGGTAGCGCCACTGGGGGGCAGTCTAGCATCATGGCGGCAGTTCCCGGCAAGTAGCCCTGCTGACGGACAATCGGGACATTTCCACGCTGAAATCTGTGCACTATCCCGGAAATCAAGGATTTCTCAGCAGGACGACGGATGCATTCCCGAAGCTATCGAAGAAGGATATTTTGCCGCCCGCCGCCAGTTTCCCGGAATTGAGCGTTATGAATTGGGTCTGAAAACCGCCGCCGTAAACGATCTGCGGCAGCAGGCAATGGCGACCCGCGGCCAGGGGATTCAGCAATAGACTACTAAACAAAACCCCGCGCGAGGTAGTTCGCATGCGCAGTGGGAGAAATGCGGCCGGTAGATCCGAGGAAATTTTTAAATACCCGCGGCTGCCCGCGGGAAGGCCAGCAATAAGCTGGGTGATGAATTTTGCGCTATGACCGCCCGCGGGGAGCGAAACCCTGGAACTGAGGACCTCTTCTGCCCCTTTGCGCAAATAGATTTCAAGCAGAACCTGCTGCTCTCGATTCGCCGGGTTCACGAGGGCGATGGCTGTATCCAGATCGGGACCGATTTCATAGTAGGCGTTGGTCGCGGTGGAAGCGGCCAAAAATGGAAGTCCGGTTTCGCTCAGGAGCCGTCCTTGGGGCAGGTAGCGGATTACAGCACCCCCTGCGGGAATCCGCTGCCCGGGATCAGGATCGAGGAGACAATAGCCTGCGCTCACCTCCGCTGCTGATCCTGTAGAAAGCCAGCGAGTCAGCCCGTGGGCAGATATTCTGTACGGCTGCTCCGGGCTCGTTATCCCCTCGGCAGTCAGAGACCAGGGAGTGCCATCCGACCGGAAAAATCTGATTTTGCCTGAGAGCGACGAATCAAAGGGATTCAGCATCAGCCACTCGGTCTGATAGCCGCCTCCATCTACCACCTGCGGCAGGATCATCGGCTGCGAATTCAATGCCCCAGCGGCATCGTACGTGGGAATGCTCGTCATGATGAATTGACCCTGGTCATTATTGTCGCCGCGAAGCGCCAGTGCGGCCAGGGGTTGATCGCTGAAAACCTCGAGCGCGCCGCGGAAGGGCGCCAGACCTGTACCGAACCACTCAACCAGGAATTTGGCGATGTGTTCCCCTGGAGCAAGTGAAATATTCCGGCTGCCTCTGTTACTTCCATCCGAGCCGGTAATCCGGAGCTGAATCGCAGCAGTTGCGGGGCCTGTGTTGACGAGAGCCAGTCCGGTTTCTCCCGGGGCGCCTATTTCTGCCACTGTCCAAAGGCTCTTCGCTGCCGGGGCGGCCGGGACCGTCAGTTCAGAGACAAGGTCATTCCCGTCAACCAGCGTCAGGATGGCACCGGCCGCCACCTCAAACGAAGCTGGAACCGCCGGAAAGATCGCATACCCGTTTTGATAATTTGACGCATCGCTCGCTGCAATCCAGGCTCCGGCGGTTCGCGGCACCGATCCCCAGGCAAGCGTAGTTCCCCTGGTGATTTTGAGGGCGATATCGCCCTGAAAAGTCGGCAGCGGCAGGTCGAGAATCCCATTTTTAACCGAAGCCGTCGATTGCGACATCAAGCCGCCGTTTTCGCGGCCGCTCCAATAGGACACGACATAGGTGCCGGGATCAAGGCCATTGAGTGAAACCGATGCGCCGGATGTTTTCCTTGATTCGAATGTCGCCGGTCCAAAGCCTGTACCATAGGCTTCGCGTGAATCGCGCACCCATATAAAGGCCCGGGTCGTGCCCTGAAGCCCGTATGCCTTTATCTGGCCGAAAACCTGCAGAGCGGCGCCGTGCAGCGGCGGATCCGCAGGATCTTCTCCGCCCCAGTATGAAACAAGGGGAGGAAACAAATATGCATTTAGCGGAAAATCAGGCTCCTGACGGTGGCGTGCCAGGTCACGGGCGATGTAGCTGCCCCACCACCAGTTCATGGCTCCGCTGCGGCTGAGAGCCGCCGACCAGAGCGCGTTACGCATCGTCGTGCCGGCGATCATATGATCGCGATTGGCGGCAGTACGCTCCGCTGCCGGAACCTCGGTATTGGACAAAAAGAGCGAAGGGTCGAAATGATTCTCCGGCTGCAGGCTGGCTTTTACACCGGTCTCGCCGATAATAACAGGTTTCCCGTAAGCCCTTTGGGCTCCGTCGACAAAATCCCGGATGCGCGCATCGCGCGTTTCGGGCGGCTGGCCATAGTGGTGGCTTTGCACCAAATCAATCGATGGGAGGTTCCAGATGGAGGAAAAGCCGTAGGCTCCAGATTCATCGGAGCTGGTGGTGACGAGATGGCGGAAGGGATCATGGGCTTTGAGAAAATCCGCCATTTCTCGATGCCAGTCAATAATAGCAGCGCGGGTTACGGCGTCGGTTTGAAGGTTCTTGGACGGACTGCCGGCGAATTGCACCTCATTGAAGAGCTCCCATGCCAGCAAGTTAGGATAGGCTGACCAACGCGCTATCAGGTACCGCAACCTGCGCCGGAAAAGGGCGCGCGCGGCGGAATTCGAAAAGAATTGCTCCGGGTTCGCATCCGGGACCGGTCCGCCGGATAGGGAGTTATAGGCATTGCTCGAATTGGCTGGATTGGCGGAATTCCATCGCTGGTTCACCCAACTGCTGAACTGGCCGTGATCGTTTAGGACGAGTTGGACCTGGACTCCATTCGCCAGCGAGATGTCCATAAACCGGTCGACGCGCCAGGCAGCGCGCTGCGAATATCTTCCAACGCCCTGGTAAAATCCGGAGAAATGGCCGCTGCCCCACTCCAGGGTTGTGCGGCTGAAGTCGGTCATCCAGAATCGAGTCCAGTTTTCTCCGCTCGCAGCGAATAAGGGTAGGAAGCTCCGGTAATAAGCTGTTCCGTTCAGATCAGGGTTGCCGTCTTCGAAACTCAGGTTGTGCCCGAAAGGGATATATGGCATGCCGCTGGCATACTGTAATAAATGCTGGCTCGCGGAATGACGCCCGACGGGGCCTGGAGAAGGGCTGCCAGTGACGTCGAATTCAAACGGCCCTGCATTTTCGACATTGCCGCTGTTGTCCTTCGCCGTCAGCCTGAACGTGTGCCGGCCTTCCTCGAGTGGCAAATAGCGTAAACGCCAGCGAGGGGTCCCGGAAGGGGTGTATTGCTCCCATCGCTCTGTTCCCGGAGCGACCTGGTAGTCCTGAAACCAGAATGCGGGCAGGTCCAAAATCTTTCCGGAGGGGCTCGTAAACTGCGCCTGAACATCAATTTGATCCGGGTCATAAGGATTGTCGTAGGTTCGCGTAAGATCAAAATCCACAGAGAAAACTGTATGGAGCGGAGCTGCAGAGGGAACGGAGGGCGCAGCCAGGGCCAGCCGAGCGGTGGTGCTGGAGGGCGGCTTCGGGCTCCCCGTGACCGCCAGCAATCGGAGTTCCGCATTCCTCCGGTGTCCCGAACGGATTTGAATCCCGATGCTTTCCACCATAGCCGGATCCACCATGGATCCCTGCTTGATTCTAAGCATCGTAACCGCACCACCCCCCGTCACCCTCACGTCGGGAAATCCGCCGTCGCGGAACACGAAGCCCGATGATTGAGAAAAAGGCTGCACCATAATGTCAGAATCGGCCTGTACCCAAAGATGGATCTCTTCCAACCTTGAAAGATCGCGATTCCACGGCCGGGCTGCAATGCCAACCGAGCGGTCGGGTTTATCGCTCAGAACAACCTGGAGGCTTCCCGTCTTCGTTTGCAGAGTGGCGGTTGGCGACGGCGACAACTGTCCGCGAGCCTCTTTTTCAAAACTAATTCGCCAGGCTGCAGTCATAGGGTCAAGCAATGAAAGTACATCCTCACCACGATAGCGCTCCTGCGCCCATGTGATGGAGCTGAGGGACATCCAGATTAGGTAGGCATAGGCGGTGAGTTTCATGGATTTTCCAGTTCCAGCTAAGTATAAACCGGGTGCGCGCACCCATCCAAATAGCCGGGGCTCCGATGTTCGACAAAAGCAATGGAACTTTGGCGGGATAGCCTTCGTACTGGGTTTCATAGTCCTGAGAGGAGAAAACTATGCATTCACGCCAACGAGTCATGCCCGCAGCACGCCTTATGACGCTGCTGTCTTTGGTCGCCCTAGTCACGATGACTTCACTCTCCTTCGCCGGAGAAGAGATCGATCGGATCGAACGAACATTTTCAGCCCGGCAACGGCCCGTGATCGCCATCCGAAACTCAGATGGCAGGGTAACGGTGCGGGCAACCCCGGCAGCCGAGGTTCGGGTGGTTGCGATCAAGGAGGCGGTTCCCGGAGCAAGCACGCAAGATGCGAGAAACTACGCGTCGCAAATTCAGATCCGAATAGAACAAGCCGGTAGTCGCGTTGAAATCGAGGCAAAGTATCCCCGCAGTTCGGGTTTGTGGAATAATGGCCCTATCGTTCTTGTCCATTTCGAAGTGACTGGGCCTGCTGGAAGCGACCTGGAAGCGCACACTTCAGACGGACCTTTGGTGTTGGACGGATTCAGCGGCAATTTCGATCTTACTGCATCTGATGGGAAGCTGACGGCCACCGGTTGTTCCGGGCGGTTGGTAAGCCGCGTCTCGGATGGTGAAACGCAAATAGAAGGCTTCCAGGGTGAGGTGGAGGCGCACTCTTCCGATGGGCATATGACAATTGAAGGCAGCTTTAAAGGGCTGAATGTCAAAACGTCGGATGGAAATGTCGATATCAGCGTTCGGCCGGGATCGACCGTTGAGAAATCCTGGACCATCGGAAGTTCGGATGGGAATATCCGCATGAAATTGCCGAATGGATTTCCCGCAAACCTGGATATTCGCACCAGCGATGGAAGCATCCGTGTGGACCACCCGCTCACGATCACCGAAGGAAAGATCGCCGATCATCATATTCTCGGCAAACTTAACGGCGGTGGCGGACTCATCAGCCTCCGCTCATCCGACGGGAGTGTATCGATTACGAAGTGAGTCCAGGAGCCTGCCGCGGGGGTTGTCAGGCAAGCTCCTATTGTTTGTCAAAACTTAATAAAAACCTTCCGATTAGTGTTTGCGCAAGTCCGGCTAGCGGTTGGGATAGTACGGAAGAAGCCAGGGCTTTGACTGCCGGATTTAGCTATCCCAGGTGAGTGATTAAGTTTCACGATGGAAATAAGTCACCCTGAGGTTTGGACGGGGCAGGTTAAATGATCGTAAAGCGATGAACCCTTTTTGACATTTTAACGCCCAATTCATTGAAGGGTGGTCGAATCTATATTGATTTTCTGCAAGGCTTAAATGGGAACATCAATGCCAGTAATGGTTTATAAAGATCGGAATGCCCGCGCTGAATCTCGAGCGCATCCTTCAGTCACGATCCTGATGATTGGAGCACTGGTGCTCGGATTCTGTCTTGCCGGCGTTATTCTGAGCTTGTCCTGGATCGAGTATGTTGTTCAGGGGATGCGGTAGTTCCGCTCGACGGATGCGCACCGCACGTTGGATACAATTCGGCATGATGCGCGCTTTGCCTATGAGCTAAACCCGTCGAACCGATCCGCAGCTTGGATCTCCATTAATGGCGCGGCTACGCCTCGGAAATGCAGTCCCACACCACGCCCATCCGAGGTACAGCATAACCGATTTCTTTCAAGTAATCGCCATACACCATCATCCAGTGAGAATCACGGACCTCATCGAGCAGCCGCTTCCAGTTGCCCAGGATGCGGACGTCCTGCTGCGAACGACAGATCTCATAAAAAGGATTGGCTTCGACCACGCCCTTGATCCCCACCCAGCGGCCCTTCGCATACTCGGGGTCGATAAAGGTGACCTCCTGTCCTTTGGGCATCTCAACTTTCGGTGCCGCACCATATTCGGATTCATAGTGCGTCAGCAGCCGCACCGGCTCATACTCCTTCGAGTTCATGCGGCGTGGGCTAGTGCAGTGAGCGCACGTCACCACCGCGTTGTGCGGGAAGGTCGAGTTGTGCATGAACACCGGCTTGCCGCTAAGATAACGCAGAAAAATGCCCGCAGGCACGACAACAAAATCCGATTCGCAGAACGCTGAGTAGCCTTCGTCGTTCAACAACCCGAGCGCGAGGCACGCTGTGGTGCGCGACATCGGCAGGATTGTGTTCATGCATTGGTTAATGGTGATATGGTGGGCGCCATTTTCCTGCAGAATTTCCTTAAAAAGCCCATAAAGTATGAAAGCGTTTGCGACAAACCGACGGTCGGTTTCGAGGATGGTGGCCGGCAGCGCAAGATACCGGTCTGTCCAGCGTTCCGCAGTCCGCACTCTGGCGTGATCGCTCAAGGCGCTTTCGATGCGCCGGCCGAGATCGGCATAGCTAACATCGATGATGTCGAGCTTGAACCTGCTGCGCGCAAGATTCGGCGCGTCCTGGGCGTATTTGCCTTGCGGGCCGCCAATCGCGACGACGCGCGCGCCGAGAAAGTTCATGCTTGCATACAATGCACGCAACCGCCACTGAAGCTCCTGCTTATCGTCGACGATTACATCATTCACCGATAATCGCTTTTTGGAATCCTCGCCTTCACTCGACTTGCTCAGGTGCCGGGTGCTTAGCGCTTCGTACCAGTAGTACAGGGGACCGGACCTATGGCGCACGAAGATCATGGCTCCTTTGTCGGGGATGCAAGCATTCAGTGTGTCACTGCTCCCTGTGGCCGGATAGAGAACGAGCGCATCACAATCAGCGGCTTTCGCGCTGACCGCCTCATCGGTGGATCTCACGCGCAATACTGGCAGCACTTTCATAGGGAAATCCGCGAGCGCGGCCAATTCTGTCAATTCGGATGTAACGCGTCCGGCCTCCTCGTCAGCCGCCGCTTCCGATTGCACGCCGCCCCAGGATTTCCACGATGCCATTTCACGGCGTTGCGCCACCCGGTACATGAGCACGGGCTGAACCCGCAGGGGCCTGCTGAAGGACAGGAATGCCCTGTCCGGATCCCACATCGATTCCTGCCATACTGCTGATGCTGCTACCGCTTTTCCAGTCGTGCCCAGCGTTGCACCGGCGGCCGCGGCCGCTGTCACTGCCAAGAAATCCCTGCGATGGATGCCATTGCAACACATGATTCCTCCTCCCGATGCCTGTCTTCAGGCACATGTCTCACCATCAATCTGGCCACTCCGTAGTTTTGACGCCGATCTCGAGGCAGCGTCAGTCACCTGGCGGAATTGTCAATCCGCAGGCACAAATTTATAGTATCGCCCCATCCAATAGGCGTGGAGGAAGTCGGCGGCTCCGGTTTCCTCCTCGCGCCAGAGCTTCAACTCTGTCCAGGCTGTTCCATCTGTGCTGAGATAAGCCCCACCCGGACTGCTCGCGACAATACCTCGCGGGGTAAAAAAGAAAGAATTGGCTTTGGGGATACGCCAGCCTTTCATTGAGGGATCGCTGCTCCTCCCGCCGTCGGTGCTGCGGAGGAGCTCGCCATCCTCGCTGATGCGGAAGAGCGGCCCGGCGGGGGCTCCCTGCCATTTTCGGTAGTCCGAGGACCCTGAATCCGAAGGTCCCTCGCTGGCCGTACGCCAGCTCATGCCGCCGTCGAGAGTAATAAAATCGCCCTTGTCGGTGCGAGCATGGAGTACGAACGTGCGGCTGGCGGATGCGGAAATGCTGCGGACGGCCGCTCCCAGCAGGCCGTTACTCATATCGGTCCATTGTTTCCACCCGTCGCGGGTCATATAAATGCGTCCGCTGCTGTCGACAAACCAGGCCACTTCGGGATCGTCGGGAGCAAATGCCATCGCGGTCACCGTAGGTTTGAGCCAGCCGTCCAGTTGATAGGGATTGCCTTTCCAGGTGTACTCATTATCAGCCGGACGGAGGTTTATCGGGAGCGGTTTGGCACTCAGTTTTAGCCCGGCACGGCCCGAAACGGAATTTTGCTCGATCTCCTTACGGATAGAGTTCATCACGGGGCGGAAGACGCGGTCCACCGGAAACAGGCGCAGTGTTTCGTTGGCAAGGCGCAGAGCTTCGGCTTGGTGTGTCGGGTCCGGCGTGAGAACCAACGTCATATAAGTGTAAAGAGAGTTGCCTTCCATCCAGTTCATTTCCCAGAGGTCATTGACCCATTCGCGGTATTTCGCCAGAAGCCCTGCGTCGCGCTCATAGCGGATGAGGTTGAACAGGGCTTCGTAAGCCTGGCCTTCGCTGCTATGGTCGACGCGGGCCAGGCGCTCGAGGGAAAAAGGGCGGGTGTCGCGCATCAGGTCGGGATTCTCCCGGAAACGATCGACCACTTTTCGATAGAAGTCGAAGTAGCGCTGGCTGCCGGTAATATGATGCGCTATGAGCAGGTCCGGCAGCAGCATCAAAGAGGAGCGCAATGCCGGACGCCAGGGAGCGTCGGCTGGAACCTTGGCCGCCGCCAGGCGCGAGGCGTATAGCTTTTTATAATATTCATCGCGAGCCGGATCCGGATCGATGCCGACGTGGCCGTAAAGAGTCACCTCCCCATCCACATCCATAATGCGGCAGTTGTTGTCAAGCAGGTGAGTCATCAGCCGGTCCACGTCGTGGGCGATTATTTTCTTCTGGGCTGAGTCGGCAGCCAGATCGAAATAAATAGCATAGCCGTAAAGCACCGCGTTGAAGTTGTCTACGCTCACGTCTCCGTACCAGCGGTAGCCCGCATACTCGCCGCGGCCCTGATGCCACTCGCGTGAATCGCGGCCGTTGCGCTCCCAGCCTTCCACCGGGCCATGACCTTTCACATAGCCTCGCGCCAGCAGGCCGGGCTTGCCGGTCACCTCCTGTTGCCGGCGCAGCGCCTGCAGAATCTCGCCGCCATGTGCGCGCACCCAGGGATCTTGGGTAACGGCATATTGATAGCCCACACCCGCCAGGTAGCGGCCTGTCCACACCCCGGAATGGATTACGTTGCCCGGCTCATCCACCGTGTGAAACAGTTTCTGTCCTGATGGCACAACGGGGACGATCGAAATGTAGAGACCATCCATCCAGTGTTTTTCGAGGAGATCCTGCTGAAAGAATTTGGCCTTTTGCGACAACGGACTTGAGTCGCTGACCTGCCCTGCGGCATTCATGGAAGAGGTGAACAGCAGAAATATCAAAAGCTTATTGGGTCTCATAAAGCCATTATAGGCATCGGGAACCAGTTTGCGATGAAAACATGGCGCACAGCATTGCCGGCCGTTTCACATCTCTTCCATCCACTTTACAGTGAACGATTTCTAGACCTATAATTGCTTTTATCTTATTGTCTTCATAATATCTTAAGAGAGTTTTCAGCTTGAAAGATTCCCGATGCGACGAACACCTCTAGTCTTTTGCATGTGCGGCTTTTTTTCACTCTTCTCTTTGTACCCCGCAGTTTCCTATCTTCCTGTCGTTCCACCAACCAACCACACAAGCCGGCAGGCAGGCACTGACGATCGAGCAGAAAGACATTCAAGTCGATATGCTATGGATAAGGACCAATCCGCAAAGCCCTCCGTGATGATATCGGTTCCAATCAAGGCGGATTCTACGCTTGGCCCATCTCCGTCGATGGCGATGGCCCATCTGAGATTAAAGGCACCGTCTGGCGAAACGTCATCCGATCCCATGTTTTTGTCAAGAGCGGCCGCTGTGCCTCAGGTCGACCCCTTTTATTCATTAGGACCGCTGGTCTTCAAAGATGTCGGGGTTTTAGGCCGATATGAAGTTGCCAATATCGAGCCGGCGGACCTGGACGGCGATGGCGATTTGGATTTGATTCTCGCTTCCGAGGAGAACAATTCCATCATTCAAATCTATGAGAATCTTGGCGGTGGCAGTTTCCGCAATTCAGGGAATGCCTTGCCGTTTCAATCACCTGATCAACGCCATTGGAACTTTGGAATCGTTGTCGCTGATTTTAACGTGGACGGGCGTCCCGACATCGCCACCGCAGATGCCTGGGCAGGCATGAATGTTTATTTTAATAGGGGAGGCCTGCGATTTGAACAAGTCCAGAATTTTGTTTTTCCGGGGATGGGCGAGGTTAAGGGGATAGCGGCAGCGGATTTGAATGGCGACCATTTCATGGACATCATTCTTGGCGACCACAACGGCGATAATCGAGGGGATCGCGTCCTTCTAAACGATGGTAAAGGAAATTTGATAGATTCGGGCCAATCGATCGGTTGGGATATCACATGGGAGGTATTTTCCATAGACATAAATCGCGATGGGGCGCCGGATTACATCTCGGTTAATCGTTACGCACAACAACCGGCGCGGGTTCACTGGAATGATGGCAGGGGGTTTTTTACAAAAACTCTCGATATCCCGGACTCAATGGATGACTCGATGGACATCAAGTGCTTTGCCAAAGGAGACTATACATACTGTTTCATTGCCAACACGGAAGACAGGAGAGGTCGGTTCAATCGCTACCTGGTTTTTGACAAGACCGGCGAATTGGTGGTCAATAAGGGGTTTGGTGAACTCAATGCCAGCACCTCGAGCATGTGCCTCGCCGACTTGAATTTAGATGGTGAGATTGAATTAGTTGTAGGCAATTATAATGGGAACTCCCTTGCCTTCTCTTTCAAACAAGATGGAAGAGGCATCCTCGATTTTGCGAGCAGCATTCCTTTGTTTGCCATCCCTACGACGGCAAGCATTGCTTGCGGAGATTTAAATGGGGATGGTCGGATGGACTTGATTGTTGGCCAGCAGGACATAAAGAATGCCATTAGGGAATATCATCTGCTGCTGCAGCAGGAACCGCGATTGAGTGCATCGACCGATGCCCCCAGCAATCTGACGACAAGTTCAGTTGCCCTGAACGGAACCGTCAATCCCCACGGTTTGGCGACAACGGCTCGGTTCGAGTGGGGAACCAGCCCTTCCTATAGCAATCTAACTCCGCCTCAGCTGGTCGGCAGCGGAGCGGATAGGATCGGCATCCAAGCCGTCCTGACAGGGCTTGCGCCCGGTACCCAATATCATTATCGCGTGATCGCAAGCAGCAGCGTGGGAACAATCAGCGGAGTGGACGCTTCCTTCATGACGCCGCCAGGCACACCAACACTGAGCCTCGCTTTGTCAGCGGGTGCGGCCGCCTCTGCTTCAACCATCGGGCTGGCCGGCGCACTGCAAACCGGCTACGCCACAGCGAAATTGAGTTCAGGAGTGGCGCCTTATGGAACTGCTGTTTTCAGTTTCAGACAGAAAGACGTCGTTGTGAGCGAGGCGGCTGTGCCTGCCTCTCCTCCCACAACTTCGGCGCGGATCTTTATCGACCACCGATCCGGAGTTGCCGCGATTCCGGGGCGCATGAACGCCGGGACCATCGAAATCAATACAGGGATCGCAGTCGTGAACCCAGGTTTTGTTTCGGCAAACGTAACATACACCTTGCGTAATGCCGCCGGAAGCGTCCTCGCGGTGGGCCACGGCACCGTCGACGCTGGAAGACATTTCGCCTGCTTCATCGATCAGCTGAAAGGTATGGCGGCACCCGATTTCAACCTCCCTTCCAATTTCCAAAATGCTGTCCAATTTGGAACCCTCAGCCTCACCAGCGACCAGCCGCTCTCCGTACTGGCTCTTCGCGGGATAACCAACCAGAGGAACGATTTTCTCATTACCTCCACTCCCATCGCGGACCTTACGCGGCCGCTTGCTGGCAGCCCTGTGTACTTTCCACAGTTTGTCGACGGCGGCGGTTACACCACATCCTTGATCCTGACGAACACCTCTGGGGAAACCGAGACGGGCGTTTTCCAGATCATGGATAACGATGGCACTCCTTTTGTGGTCCGTCAGGCGGGGATCACAGCGGATTCCTCATTCAGGTATTCGATCCCGCCGAATGGTGTTTTTCGCTTTCAAACGGATGGATCTCCAGCAGGCGTCAAGGCTGGATGGTTGCGCTTGATTGCCGATGCGGGTACCTCAGCTCCTGTCGGATCCGCGGTGTTCGGCTATAATCCATCGAATATTCTGGTCTCAGAATCCGGTATCCCATCAGCTGCAGGCACAACCCATGCTCGAGTTTTTGTGGACCTTTCGGGAAGCCACAACACCGGTCTGGCCATCGCAAATCTCGCAGATCGCAATGCCGACATTGCGATCAACGTCTTTCAAAACGACGGCATCACTCGGATTGGAACAAGCCAGGGTCCGGTTCAGCTGCCAGCAAACGGGCACAAGGCGTTTTTTGCCGATGGGATTATTAATGGGCTGCCGGCTGGATTCACGGGCGTGCTGGAGATAAGCTCCTCAACTCGTTTTGCAGCCCTTACGATGCGATCGCTAATGAACGAGCGGGGTGATTTTCTCTTGGCAACCTTTCCGATTGCTGACATGAACGTGGAAGCGCCTTCACCCATCGTCTTTCCTCATGTTGTGGAGGGAGGCGGCTACATGACCCAGTTCATCTTTATTGGTGCCGGAGGAGCATCGAGCCTGACTCTCCACTTTTTTGGCGAGGATGGCCGGCCGTTGGCTGTAGGAAAATCAGAAATTCCCCGTTCGAATCCTTGAAACCTAAAACCAACCATCGTCATCGCTTTGGCAGCTCCCAACCTATCCTGATCGATAAGGCTTCTTATGCGGGTTCTTCCGTGTGTCTTTTAATCCCCAATTGAACGTCGGCGTCTGCGATACATTCGAAAATCGCTGCTATGATCCGTCTCAATTTCGGGATGACAAGCGGCCTCCAAATGGCTGAAACCCCAGAATGCTTCCTCTTCAAAACCTGGACTATATTTCCTATTGGGAATGCCGCAAAAGGCCTAAAATGCTTTTCAGGATCGGATCGGTTCCAGTTTCTGCGTATCACGATGAATGCTTGCAAGCGAGATGGAGCAGTCTGTTATGAAGAAAACTTGCCGACGGGATTTCCTGACCAATTTTGGCGCCGCGGCGTTCGCCGCAGCGGGCACGGAAAAGATCTGCTTTGAAGGTTGGAGTGAAAATGGCTCACCGGAAACCCGGCGCCCTCCGAACATTGTCTATTATATTGCCGACGAGCTGGGCTACTTCGAACTCTCCTGCATGGGCCATCCCGCCTTTCAGACCCCCAACATTGACCGGTTGGCTGCCGCGGGCATTCGGTTCACCCAGTGCCTGGCAGGCAGCGCCGTTTGTGCCCCGACCCGTTGCTGCCTGTTGACCGGCAAACACTCCGGTCATGCGAGCGTGCGCAACAATGGAACCCACCAGACAATCCAGGAGGGAGAAGCAACAATCGCCTCCGTGCTAAAATCCGCGGGTTATGCGACAGGTGGATTTGGTAAGTGGGGCAACGGAAACCGCGGAAGCGTCGGAGTCCCTGAGAAACACGGTTTCGACGTTTTCTATGGCTATTATGATCAGAGCCACGCTCACTCCTACTATCCGCCCTATCTTATCCGAAACAGCCGCGAGGTGCCGCTGTCGGGCAACCAGCCGGGACTGCAGTTCCATGGCCAAACCTATAGCCATTACGAAATTGTCAAGGAGGCAAAACAGTGGATTCGCGATCATAAAAGCCAGCCATTCTTTGCCTATCTTGCATGGACTCCGCCCCACGGGAGCTTCGCCATACCCGAGGACGATCCATCCTGGCGGATTTATCGGGACAAGCCGTGGCCTCGTGATGCGCGCGTCTACGCCTCAATGGTAAACATGGTCGACCGCCATTTGGGGGAGGTGCTGCAGCTCCTGAATCAGCTTGGATTGGAAAATGACACCCTGATCATGTTTTCGGGCGATAACGGGGGGCTGAACTATTTTGCGGACAGAGACCATCCCGATGGATTCTTCGGCCCCAATGTGAATCCCGGGAATGGCCAACGCTTCCGTGGGACAAAAGGTTCGATTTATGAAGGCGGGCTTCGTGTGCCTTTCATCGCCCGTTGGCCGGGGAATATCCGGCCAGGCCAGGTAACCGATCATCTGTGCTACTTTCCCGATATCATGCCGACCCTTGCAGAAGTTACAGGCGCGGCCCGCCCGAAGGAGATCGATGGAATCTCGTTTCTTCCGACTCTCACCGCCGGTGGCGGCGTCAGCTCCAGGCAGGCATCGCACGACTTCCTTTATTGGGAATATCAGGCCATGACGGCCGCCAGAATTGGGAATTGGAAAGGAGTGCAGCCCAAGAAAAACTCTGCATGGGAACTGTACGATTTACACCATGATATCGAAGAGCGAAACGATATTGCCCGTGAACACCCTGATTTGATCGAAAAGATGACGGCGATTGCCCAGAGAGAACATACACCCCAGCCGGCCGCAGGGGTTTTTGACCGGGTTCTGAATGCGAAGGATCTCCAAAGCGTATATCCCGACAGGGAAGCATCGGGAGTTGATCCGGGCCGCATCCAGAACGAGGACTAGGACACACTCATCATCTGCAGTCCGTATCAGGTTTCCGTCGGCTCGCAGTTGCGGCATAATCCCCGCCCGCGATGGCCGCTATTCTGTGGCATGAAGGCTTGCCAGCAAGTCCGGACTTATCCATTTTGTTCTGGAATTCGTCATCTGCATTTTTCCGCGCTTCGGTCAACCTGCTTGATCCGCTACGGCGGCAATTCTTAACGAACACAACGGCGGTGAGCTCGCTGAACTGGAAAACGATAAGAAAGGGCACGTGCAGGCTGACATCGAAATGAGATATGATCCGCCTGTTTCCGGAGGCAGTATGTTCCAATCCCGTGACCGCCTTATCCTCTTACTGCTAATCGCCGTGTACGCCCCCGCGGTTGCGCAGACCAGGCTGACCATAGCCACGGTCAACAACGGCGACATGATCATCATGCAAAAGCTGTCCGCTGCATTCGAAAAAGAGAACCCTGGGATCAAGCTCGATTGGGTCGTTCTCGAAGAAAACATCCTTCGCGGACGTCTGACCACCGACATAGCAACCAGGGGCGGTCAATTCGACATCCTGACCATTGGCAACTACGAAGCTCCCATGTGGGGCAAAAACGGTTGGCTGGTGAGGCTGGACGAGGACCTCCCCGCAAGTTACGATTTGATTGACATTCTCAAACCGATCCGCGACGGACTGTCGTACGGCGGCAAGCTCTACGCTCTTCCGTTTTATGCTGAAAGCTCCTTCACCTATTACCGGAAGGATTTGTTCGAGAAGGCTGGGTTAAAAATGCCCACGCAGCCTTCCTACGAGGATATCGCCCGGTTCGCCAGAGTGCTGCACAATCCCGGGAAGGGAATTTATGGCATCTGCCTCCGGGGCAAGCCGGGCTGGGGCGAGAATATGGCGTACCTTTCCACTCTAGCCCACACCTTCGGCGGCCGCTGGTTCGACGAAAAGTGGACTCCTCAATTCACCACGCCGGAATGGCGCCAGGCGGTGGATTTTTACGTTAACCTGCTGAGGAACTATGGGCCGCCAGGCTCGAGTTCGAATGGGCACAACGAATGCCGTGCTCTTTTTGCCACCGGCAAATGCGCCATCTGGATCGACGCAACCGTTGCCGCGAGTTATATGTTTAATCCGTCCGAATCGAAGGTTTCCCAAAGCGTGGGTTTCGCCCGTGCACCATTGGCGCGGGTTGCCAATGGTGCGCAATGGCTCTGGTCGTGGGCGTTGGCGGTACCGTCATCTTCCCGGCACGTGAAGGAAGCCAAAGAGTTTATTCGATGGGCCACATCCAAGGACTATATCCGTTTGGTGGCGAAGCGGGAAGGATGGGCTGCCGCACCGCCCGGCACTCGCAAATCCACCTATGAACAGGCGGACTATCTGAAAGCGGCGCCCTTTGCGAGGTTGACCCTCGATGCTATTCAATCAGCCGATCCTATCCACCCGGCAGCCAAGCCCGTGCCCTACACCGGGATTCAATTTGTAACCATCCCGGAATTTCAGTCGATCGGGACGCAGGTCGGGCAGTCCATCGCCGCGGCTCTTACCGGGAACATGACCACAGATCAGGCACTTCAATCGGCCCAGGCGGCGACGGAGCGCAGCATGCGCCGCGCGGGTTATCTGAAATAGGGCCCAGCCCGCTCGGCTGCATAAGGTGCGTCCATGAAGGACACCCGCAGAAATCGCACTCTGGCTCTGAAACTGCCGTCCATCTTCGTCCTATTGATCTGGTCCGTCGTGCCCCTGGCCATGACTGGCTGGTTCTCCTTTCAACACTACAATCTGCTGAATCCGGAAAATAGAGGGTTTGCCAGGCTCGAAAACTACCGCTTCGTCCTGGGCGACCCGAGCCTGGCGGAAGTATTTCTGAACACCATCCTGCTGGTTGGATGGGTGCTAGTGCTGACCATTGGTTTGGGTGTTCTCTTGTCGGTATTGTACGATCAGCTTTTCTTCGGCCGCGGGGTTGCGAGGCTTCTCGCCATCGCACCCTTTTTCGTCATGCCTACCGTAAGCGCTTTGATCTGGAAAAACCTGTTGCTGCATCCGGTAAACGGCGTCCTCAGTGTCATCCTACGGAGCGCCGGGCTGCAGCCCATCGATTGGTTCGCGGATGCGCCCCTGACGGCCATCGTTATTATCGTATCCTGGCAGTGGCTGCCTTTCGCCCTGCTTGTCTTTTTGACCGCCCTTCAATCACTGGATCCGGAGTGCAAGGAAGCCGCGCGCATGGACGGAGCGGGACCGGTCGCGTTGTTTTTATTCATCATCCTTCCCCATTTGCGCCGCGCGATCGGGGTTGTGGTGATGATCGAAACCATTTTCCTGCTCTCACTCTTTGCAGAAATCTTCGTTACAACTTCCGGCGGTCCGGGAACGGCATCCACGAACCTTGCCTTCCTTATTTATCGCTTTGCCCTGCTGGAGTTTGACGTGGGCGTGGCATCGGCTGCCGGGTTAATGACCGTGGTGCTCGCCAATATCGTCGGTGTTCTTCTCATGCGCACTTTGTCGCGCAGCCTCGAGGTTTGAGAGGATGAAATGAAAAAGGCTCCGCGCAATAAATGGATCCTCACCTTGACTGCCTGGTCGGCGGCTCTGGTTCTGTTTTTCCCGATCCTGTGGATGCTGCTTACCGGATTCAAATCCGAGGTGGACGCGATCGCGGCTCCGCCACGGCTGATCTTCAAGCCGACGCTGGAAAATTTCGTAGCTGTCCAACAGCGAGCTTCCTATTTGAAATATGCCGGGAACAGCATTGTCCTTTCGCTCGGCTCCACCGCTTTAGGGTTGATGCTGGCCATTCCTGCCGCCTATGCTATGGCCTTTTTCCCGACCCGGCGAACGAAAGACACCCTTCTCTGGATGATGTCGACGCGCATGCTCCCGCCCGTGGGTGTGCTCGTTCCGATTTACCTGTTGTTTCGGGATTCGGGATTGCTGGACAGCAGGAGCGGGCTGGTCTTGATTTACACCGTCGGGAACCTTCCTGTCATGGTGTGGATGCTATTCAGTTTTTTCAGGGAAATACCTCGAGAGATCCTTGAGGCGGCACGGATCGATGGCGCCGGGCCGGTGGAAGAGGTCTGGTATCTGCTTCTTCCCCTATCGCTGCCGGGAATCGCATCGACCGCGCTGCTGTCCATTATCCTTGCATGGAACGAGGCTTTCTGGAGTTTGAACCTCACCGCGGCCAACGCGGGGCCGCTCACCTCCTTCATGGCATCGTTCTCGAGCCCCGAAGGTCTCTTCTGGGCCAAATTATCCGCCGCTTCGACCCTGGCCATCGCTCCGGTCCTGATATTGGGGTGGATGAATCAGAAGCAATTGGCGAGAGGTTTGACTTTCGGCGCTGTGAAGTGAGGCAGAATTCGGAGACATATCAGGATGGCAACGGTCCGGCTCTGTAATGTTAGCAAAATATTTGGCGTCGTCGAGATCATCAAGGGGATAAGCCTCGAAATCGCGGACCGTGAGTTCGCCGTTTTCGTCGGGCCCTCGGGGTGTGGAAAGTCAACTTTGCTGCGCCTTATCGCCGGATTGGAGGACCTCACTTCGGGAGAAGTATTCATCGACGGGGAGAGGATGAATGACGCGCCTCCATTCACGCGAGGTCTGGCGATGGTTTTCCAAAGTTACGCACTCTACCCTCACATGACCGTTGCTGAAAACATGGCTTTCAGCCTCAAGCTTGCCGGCGTAACCCGATCGGAGCGCGAACAGAGAGTGCGCGAGGCCTCCAGCATTCTCCGGATAGAATCTCTACTTGACCGCAAGCCCAGGGAACTTTCGGGCGGACAGAGGCAGCGAGTGGCCATCGGCCGGGCGATTATCCGCAAGCCCAGGGTTTTTCTGTTCGACGAACCCCTGTCGAACCTCGATGCTGCTCTTCGGGTGCAGATGCGCTTTGAAATCATGAGGCTGCACGAAGAGTTGAAAACCACCATGATCTATGTCACTCATGACCAGATTGAAGCGATGACCATGGCCGACAGGATAGTGGTAATGCAGGGAGGAGCTGTGGAGCAGACCGGGACGCCATTGGAGCTCTATCACCGCCCGAGCAATAGGTTCGTTGCCGGCTTCATCGGTTCGCCGCGGATGAATTTCTTCAAGGTTACGGTTGATTCCCTTGGGGCGGAGGAAGTGGCGGTGATCCTCCCCGGAGGCGACGTTATCCGGGTTCCGATCCGGCCGGGCAACCTCCAACCGGGCACGCAGGTCTCGCTGGGCATAAGGCCGGAGCATCTGTTGTTGGCCGAAGCCGGTTTGCTGCGGGGTGAGGTGCTCGTCGTCGAGCATCTGGGGAGCACGACATTGCTGCATGTTCGAATTCACGAGAGCCAAATCATTACCCTCCAGGCGGGCGGTGAAAGTAGTGCCCGGATCCACGATATTGTCAGGATTTCTATGCCTCCGCGGGCCTGCCATCTCTTCGACGAACAAGGGATGGCGCTTGCCCACGCGTGGTAGGAGAAGATCGGAGCCCGTTTTAATAATGTATTCGCGCGGAGGGCGTCATGACGAGCCGAATCGAGGGAGTTCGTCGATTAAACCAACTCAGACTACCGAACCTTCCCGCCGGGATTCGGACGCCGGCATATGATCGCCAGGCAATCCCGCAAAATATCATTCACATTGGCGTGGGAGGCTTCCATCGCGCTCATCAGGCAGTCTATCTCGATGATCTCCTTCATTTGCCCGCCGCGGACCGATGGGGTATCTGCGGAATAGGGTTGCTGCCGCAGGATGCTTCCATGTGTGCGGCCCTGGTACCGCAAGACTGCCTTTACACGGTTCTGGAGTGCAGCACCGCGGGCGAGAGAGCGAGGGTCATCGGCTCTCTGCAAAACTACCTGTACGCCCCCGGTGATCCCCAGGCCGCCATCGAGAAAATGGCAGCTCCCGAATGCAAAATTGTCTCCCTTACCATTACCGAGGGAGGGTACTACGTGAATCAAGCCACGGGAGTTTTTGACCGGGGGCACCCCGATATTGTGCGTGACCTGCAGCATCCGCAAGAGCCTGCCGCTTCCTTTGGTTATCTCGCCGAGGCGCTCGACAGGCGGCGGCGGCGCGGGCTGTCGGCTTTTACTCTCATGTCCTGCGACAACCTCCAACACAACGGCGACGTGATGAGGGCCATGTTTCTCGCCTTTGCCGACCTCCGCGATCCTGCTTTGCGCCGATGGATCGAGCGCAATGTTGCGTTTCCCAATAGCATGGTCGACCGCATCACACCGGTCACTGCCGATCGGCACAGAGATATGCTGCGCGACCGGTTCGGCCTCGAAGACGCCTGGCCGGTCGTCACCGAGCCGTTCAGGCAATGGGTCCTCGAAGACACATTCACCATGGGGCGTCCCGCTCTCGAGCGCGTGGGAGTGCAGATGACCTCCGACGTTGCGCCTTATGAAAAGATGAAGATCCGCCTGTTAAACGCCAGCCACCAGGCAATCTGCCACGCCGGCCGCCTTCTGGGATACGAGTATGTCCACGAAGCCGTGTCCGATCGGCTCATTCAGAAACTGGTGCGCATCCTGATGGATGAGGAGATGACTTCTCTCCTCGATGCCGTGCCCGGAATCGATATCCCCCAGTACAAGGAGACGCTCCTTGAAAGATTCTGCAATCCGGCGATCCAAGACCAACTTTCGCGCATCGGCATGGAGGGGTCGGCACGGATGCCCAAATTCGTTTTGCCTTCCATTATGGAGCAGCTTGAGCGGCGAGGGCCGATCCGGGCGCTGAGCCTTACCGTGGCGTGCTGGTTCCGCTGCCTGCAAGGTCACGATGATGCGGGGAAGCCGTTGCCGCTGGTCGACGCGATGCATGAAACGCTGCGGGATCAAGCTAGCCGGGGAGGAGCGGATCCGCGGGCGCTTCTGAGCATCGTCACGCTTTTCGGGAAGAACCTGTCGGAGTCGCCGCGTTTCCTGGAGGAGGTAAGCGGGGCGCTTCGCAGCCTGTGCGAGAAAGGCGCTCGCTCAACGTTGAAATCCTATCTTGACTGAAAAGCTCCGGCATTACAGACGGTTGGTTGTAAGCCTTCGTCACTCCCATTCCCATAGAAGCCGGCCGGTCACCTCGAACAATCCCTTGCCGAGGCTTTCCAGTGCTTCTCCGCCACAATAGACAATCCCTGAGGTGTAATCGCCTGCCGCAGCCTTTTTCAGTTTGCGCAAGCTGCTATAGGATTATTTTTTGGAATAGAGAAAAGGCGACGAACAAACTTCCGCCCTGCGCCGAGAGCCGCTCTTACTCCAAGGAGTACCCCAAAATAAACTTGTCTTCCAATGCAGATGAAACCCGTCTGTTACAAATCTAATCTTCGGGAATGCAGCGAGGCAGCCGTTCTGCGCTTCCCGGTACAGATAAGGCTTTCAATGAGCACCGAGCAACTGCCGAGGTTCGTACGATCTTCCCTTGAAGAAGACGCGCTCGATTTTTCGTGTGTTGGCGATCGCTGCCATGGGATCGGCGGTGAGTACGACAAGGTCGGCACTCTTTCCTGCCTCGATGGTTCCGGCCTCCGAGAGGATGCCGAGGACTTCGGCCCCGTTACGAGTGGCGATACGCAGCACTTCCAGGGGTGGAATGCCAGCGGCAGCCAGCAGCTCGAGCTCCCGATGAAAGGCGACGCCCGGCGTCATCCACGGATTCATGTAATCGGTCCCCGCAGTCAGGAGCACACCCCGTTCGTGAAACACTCGGACCACCTCGACCATGAGCGGGAAGGCGCGCTTTGCCTCGGCCATCGCCTCCGTCGACCAGCCTGCGGAATAGGGATGCCGTCCACGCCGCCAGTTCGCGGCGCTTTCGGGGGGAGCGAATGCCGGATCGAGCCGCTCAAGGACCGCGGGATCGTCCCCCCAGGTCACCGCCTCTCCCAGCACCAGATTCGGATGAACTTCGATGTGCCGCTTGCCTAACAGATCTGCAAGCTGCGCCACCTCGAGGCCGTTAGGGTTGACCAATTCGCGCCACCTGCGAAAGAGCGTTGGATTGAAAAGGGTGTTAGGAATGTAGAAATCCCGAAATTCCGCCTGGTACTTTGCCGGCACAATGCTGTGGGCGAGACCCGAATACCAGCTGTGGGCAAGCGAATCGATCCCGAGTTCCGCTGCCTCCGCCCATGTCGTCTGCCCTAAATGGCCGATCACCCGGAGGCCGCGTCCGTGCGCTTCCTGGATTGCGGCGCGGACGAGATTCGGCGGGAGGCCTACATAGAGCTTTATGAAGTCCACCCTTTCTGCTGCCTGCCGCCGCACCACATCTCGGATCTCGGCCTCGGTAGTAACCTTGGCCGCGGAACCATATACGGATTCCTTGCTGTCAATGAGTGTCCCCGCGACCAAGAGTCTGGGCCCAAGCACCGTTCCGCCCGCAATCATGTCGCGGAGCCCGACGCGGGGATTGGCTGGTGCGCGTATTGCCATGGTGCCGAACGCCAGGAGTTGGGTAAGGAACGACGCCACACCGTCTGCGGCGGGCAGGTGTGCGTGGGTGTCGATAAAGCCTGGAACGATCCATCGCCCGGACATATCCGTAACCTGCACCTCCGGTGCAAATCGGACGCTCGAAGCATCGCCCGCGTAGACTACCCGATCTTTCGCGATAACAATGACGGCACGCTGACGCGGCCGGGCGCCGGTGCCGTCGATAACGGTAGCTCCCTTCAGTGCGATTACGCCTCGGCCCTCGATCAGCCGCGTCTGTGCCGGACGCCCGGTGGAGGGTGTGTTTTTCGAAGTTGCTGGATAGGTGCTCAATAATACAAACAAAATAGTTGCATCGAGAAGAGCGACTTTCATCGGTGCGCCTTCCTGTCAGGATCGGAACCACAATCCAGACTATCATATCAATTCAAGACCTGATCGACCGTGCTAAAGCTGTACTACCGGTTATATTGAGTGAAGCTAGGAAAACCCATGCCTTGGATCACCGCTGAAGCCGGAATAGACTTGCCGCTGGAAGGAAATCGATCGCCACTGAAACATCTTAGACCACCATGCCGCGGTCGCCGCCCTAGCCCCAGGCAATATTAGCGAACATCTCCATTTTTCGACTCCTCGATGGGTGCAATTCCTTATCGGAGAACGGTTTCATTAATGGGTTGCGTCCCCTATTTCCAACGGTGTGTCGGCACGGCTTTTGTGCGAAAATGAGCTGCCGCGGCCGGACACCGAATTCCGGCGCAGCGCACGACGCCCTGGTCATGACCACGCCGGGAGACCCATCGATGGCTACGCCGGAGGAGGTGTAATCGCCCATAGAAGCCAGCGGGCGTTTCCCCCGCGGCACTTTTCTTATTCGGTCTTCATCAGGCATGGTCGGGCTCAACTGCGTTGTTTTGCGGGTTCTGAGAAATGGAATCGGCGGGCATCGGCAAAAGCCCTAGGCTGTGAGTGTGGTTGTAGAAAATTGTCATCGGCATTTTTGAATTGGGGGGGTGCTATGGAAAGGGGATATACCGGATCGAGCCGCCGGGATTTCCTGACGAAGATGGGAGGCGCGACGCTGGCGGCAGGACTGCCGACCAGGCCGCTGTTGGCTGGGGCGGCAACTCAAAAGCTCAATGTACTTTTTATCGCCATCGACGACCTCAATGACTGGATCGGCTGCCTCGGTGGCCACCCCGATGTACGTACTCCCAACCTGGACCGCCTAGCCCGCCGCGGGGTGCTCTTCACCAATGCCCATTGTCCCGCACCGCTCTGTAATTCCTCGCGCGCTGCCCTGCTCACGGGGGTCCGCCCATCCTCCTCCGGCGTGTACACCAATAATCAGCCCATGCGGGAATCGTCGGCGCTGCGCGATGCGGTGACGATGCCGCAGCATTTCATGGCCAATGGCTACCGCGTCATGGGCGGCGGCAAGATTTTCCACGGCGGCTTCCCGGATCCGCAAAGCTGGCAGGAGTATTTTCCCTCCAAGACAAAACCCCAGCCGGCGGATCCGCTCCCCCCTAACCGGCCATTGAACGGCATCCCCGACACGGTGCATTTCGATTGGGGACCGATCGACGTCACCGACAGCGAGATGGGGGACAGCAAGGTGGCCAGTTGGGCGGCGGGCGAATTGACGCGACCGCAACCCGGGCCATTCCTGCTGGCGTGCGGCTTTTTCCGGCCGCACCTTCCCTGGTACGTACCGCGGAAATATTTCGAAATGTATCCGCTCGAAACCGTCACGCTGCCGAATGTGAAGGACGACGATCTGGACGACATCCCGCCGGTTGGACGCAGTTTCGCCAAGCCCGAGGGGGATCACCGCCAGGTTATTCAATACGGACAATGGCGCAAAGCGGTCCAGAGCTATCTGGCGTCGATCTCCTTCGCAGATTCCTGTGTGGGCAGAGTGCTTGACGCGCTGGAAGCGGGTCCGCACTCGGAGAATACCATCATCGTGCTCTGGAGCGACCATGGCTGGCATCTGGGTGAAAAGTTGCACTGGCGAAAATTCGCATTGTGGGAGGAAGCGACTCACAACGTGCTGATGGTCGTCGCGCCCGGCATAACCAAGGCGGGTGGAAGTTGCCCTCGAACGGTCAACCTGATGGATATGTATCCGACTTTGAATGACCTATGCGGTCTGCCTGCCAGGACCGGGATTGAAGGCGTGAGTCTCCTGCCGCTGCTCAAGAATCCAGGAGCGGAGTGGAACCGGCCATCAGTGACCACTTACCTTCGAAACAACCATTCCGTGCGCAGCGAACGCTGGCGCTATATCCGTTATCATGACGGCACCGAAGAGCTTTATGACCATCGTAATGATACGCTGGAGTGGACAAATCTCGCCGGCAAACCGGAATTCAGGAACGTGAAGGAAGAGCTGGCTCACTGGATCCCCAAGATCAACGCCCCCGATTCGCCTGCGACGAAGGCGGTGAATCCTGGCGAATACTAGGGCCCGCCGAAAAAGCGGTTCTCCGCGATGCGCAAGGAAAGCCCGGAAAGATTCGGGCCATTCGGAACGAATCGAAACTTATATCGAGGCGCATTCAAGCGCCTCCTTCACCCATGGGATGTGCCCAGGAGCGGGCCTTGGGGAGTTTTGACTCGCTTGGTGATGTGGACATGTGCGCTCATAGGCCCTCTTTTCGGTTTCACCTAAGGTTTCACACATCGCTAAATTATTGGAAATAAGCGGCATGGCGGAGAGGGTGGGATTCGAACCCACGTACAGTCTTTTGGACCGTAATCCGATTTCGAGTCGGACCCGTTACGACCTCTTCGGTACCTCTCCGGTGGCACAAAGCCTATCATATTCCTGCCATCCTGGCACTTGTAAATTGGCGGGGATAATAGCATTCACGGAGGTGCTCGGGCGCGGCATCCCTTGCATAAGTGACCTGTTCCTTCAGGATTACCGGTCAAGAAACAGACGTTGTATTTATAAAGCCATGTTGTATAGACTGCCTGAATCCTAGGGATCCATCCTCATGCCAGGTGCGGAATATTACGCGCGGATGGGCCGGCTGTCCGCCATCATCATGATCCTTCCTTCATGCATGGCTGGAGGGTGGCTGCTTGGGTACTATGCCGTGGACCGGTGGCTTGGCTCTTTTCCTTTGGGATGCATTATCATGACACTGCTGGGCGCGGCCGCCGGATTTTATGAAATAGTAATCTTGCTGAAACGCGACGCCGGCAAAACGGGTTCTTAAATGGATGGTAGGACAATTGAACGGCGGCTGCTGCTGATAAGCCTTTTGCTTTCCGCGGCGGGCAGTTTGCTCACATGGGCACTTTTTGACCGGGCCAAAGGGCTTTCCTTTCTGTGCGGTTCCGCGCTGGCACTGGGAAGCGTGCTCTGGCTCCGCGACGGATTGAATGCCATAATCCTCCGGGACCAAAAAGCCGTGAAACAGCGTGCTTTAGCCGGTTTTTTGATCCGCCTTTTGTTGATTCCCATTGGCCTCTATGTTATGATCCGCTTTCTTTTTTTGAGCGCTGCGGCTGCGGTAGCAGGCTTTGCGGTTTCTCACTGCAGCGTATTTGTGGAAGGCCTCCTCGAAGCCCTAAATTGCGGTCCCGGAAAAGATGCACGAGCAGAGTGAATTCGGTACTTTCCTCAACGAGCACCTCTTTGATCCACTAGCCAGGGCGCTCGGTTTCCATATCTCCGGCGAACATCACGCCGTTCCAGACCACATCGTGATGGCACTGGTTGTGGCATTTATCCTTCTGTCCATCGCTTTGGTGGTCCGTCGTAAATTGAGCATGGACAATCCGTCTGCGGGGCAACACATCATTGAAGTAATCATGGACGCGATTCAAGGATTCATGCGTGAAGTGATTGGAAAGAATTACCGCCCCTTCGTCGCATTGATTTTCACACTCGCCTTCTACATCTTTGTCGGCAATGTGCTGGGGCAGGTTCCTGGCTTTATTTCTCCGACAGCCAATCTCAACATCACGGCTTCCTGCGCGATTTGCGTTTTCTTTTATTACAATTATCACGGCATCCGCAAACACGGCCTTTTGAAGTATCTGAAACATTTCGCGGGTCCTGTGTGGTGGCTGGCATGGTTGTTGTTTCCGATCGAAATCGTGAGTCACCTGGCCCGCCCCTTTTCGCTCAGCATGCGTCTTTTCGGGAATATTTTCGCAGAGGAACTGATCATCGGCTCGTTGAACAAGTTTGTTTTTCCGTTTCTGGCTTCGCTGCCCGTGATGTTCCTTGGACTGTTTGCAGGCACCATTCAGGCGTTCATCTTTATCCTCCTGACGATGGTGTACCTGTCGGGGGCCATTGAAGACAGTCACGAAGAAGGACACTCGGAGCACCACGACGCGGGGAAAGAGCACGCTGAAGCGGCTGCAGCTTAGATGGCATTATTTTGTGTAATTTTTTTCTATTGTTTGAAAGGAGAATTGTGATGGGTAGAAAGTTGGTTCTGGCTCTGCTGCTGGGGCTGGTGCTGCTGATAGTGGCAGCCCCCGTTTTTGCCCAGGGCGGCGAAGCCGGCGGAGCGGCTAAGGAGACGGGAAAAAGCCATTGGCTGCTGGCGACCGCGGGCGTTGCGATGGCAATCGCGGCAGCGGGGTGCGGGTATGCTCAGAGCCGTGCGCTGACTGCCGCATGTGAAGGTGTTTCCCGCAATCCGGGAGCTACGGATACGATCCGTATTTTTACCTTCCTGGGCCTCGCTTTCATTGAATTTTTGGCACTTCTGACCTTCGTAGTAATCCTTCTCCTCCTCTACACCTAGAGGTCGGGGCGGCGAAACGGCAAAACCGGCGCGCGGAAAGACGGTTCAAAGCTTCCCGCGCGCCTTTTCTTTGGCTACTCCGCAATGTCGTGAATCGTCGTCAGGCTGCGAAGTTCGTACTCCCTGCGGCCGGAGGGCGTAACGATTTCAACGGTGTCTCCCACCATTTTTCCCATCAGGCTTTTGCCGATCGGGGAAGTTACGGAAATCATCCCGCCGGCGAAATTGGATTCCTCGGGGGTCACCAGCCTGTACTCTACCTCCTTATCCTGGTCGAAGTCGAATAGGATCACACGGGACCCGTAGGCCACCCTGTCTGTTGGGATCTTGTCCAGGTTGACCAGAGATAAAGCGGCCATCCGTTGTTGCAGCTGCGCCTTTCTGCCTTCCAGAAACCTCTGTCTTTCCTTAGCGGCCTTATATTCGGCATTCTCGCTGAGGTCCCCATGCTCGCGCGCACGGAGAATTTCCCTGGGAAGGTCAACCCTTAATTCACGCTCGATTAAATCGAGGTCGTCCTGAAGTCGTTTCCGAACGTCCTTCATTCCATGCTCCAGTCTGCTTGATGTGGATTTATTTTAGGGCAAGCGATGAATGCCCGGCAAGGTTCAGAATGGGGGAAGGATAGATTCCCAGCATCAGAATGGCGGCTGCCGCGATCGCAATGACTGCAAGCACCGGAATGCTGGGCGAATCGAATTCCACAGCCTCAACCTGAGGCTCTCGCATGTACATCGAAACAATGATGCGGAAATAATAGGCCACGGAAACCACGCTGTTCAAAACGCCCAGGATGGCCAATCCAATGTACCCCTGCTGGATGGCCGCGCCAAAAAGATAGAACTTTCCGATAAAACCGCCTGTCAGCGGGATGCCTGCAAGGGAGATGAGGAATAGCGTCAGCGCGGAGGCCAGGACCGGATTTCGCTTTCCCAGGCCCGCAAAATCGTTCACGGTCACTTTTGAATCCCCCTTACCGCTCAGCGTCAAAACGATGGTAAGGGCCCCGAGGTTCATAACGGAGTAGGACACCAGGTAAAATAAGACGGCCGCAAAGCCTGCGTTGCTATTGGATACCAAGCCTATCAGGATGTATCCGGCATGAGCGATGGAAGAATAGGCGAGCATGCGCTTGATGTTGTTCTGACGCAGTGCAACGACGTTGCCCAGGGTCATAGAGAGAATCGAGGAGACCCACAATATGATCGTCCAGTACTCCGGCCCGAGAGCCGGCAACGCCTGTACGAGAATGCGCATCAGTGCGGCAAATCCGGCGGCTTTGGGACCGATCATCATGAAGGCAGTCACCGCGGTCGGAGCCCCTTCGTATACATCGGGCGCCCAGGCGTGAAATGGCACCAGAGCGATTTTGAAACAGAATCCGACCAAGAGCAGGCCGAGGCCCAGGATCAAGGTGACTTGCGGCGCTCCCTGGAAGGCGGTGACATCCCTGATCACCGGATACTGGGTACTGCCCGTGCTGCCGTAAACCAGGGCGATGCCATAGAGCAGGAAGCCTGTGGCGAACGATCCCAACAGGAAGTATTTCAGCGCGGATTCATTCGAGCGAACATCACCTCGCTTGAATCCCGCGAGCACATAGGTAGCTATCGAGAGGATCTCAATGCCCAGAAAGGTGAGAATCAGGTCCTGGCTGCCGGCCATCATCGACATGCCCATACAGGCGAACAGAAGCAGGGAATGGTATTCACCCCTGGAGCAGGCTTCACGCTCGTTGAAACGGATGGCGATCAAGATGCAGATCGCTGTTATGACGAGAAACAGCCACTGGAAGAAAATGCTGAAATTGTCGGCGAGAAACATGCCGAATATCCCGGCCCGGGAAGAGCCGCCCCATTGGAACTTCAGGCAATAGGCTGCTGCCGCTGTGGCCACGACGCCGATCTGGCCGAGGCGGGCTTTTTTCGACGGGTCCGTAAACGGCTCGAGCAGCATGATCACCATTCCGGCTAAAGCTAGAAGGATTTGAGGAAGAAGCGGTATCCATTGGGTGCCGGTCATCGAAGCCCTGCCTTGCCGGGAAAGGAATTGATCATTTGAACGCGAAATCCGCCCTCGGGTCCACGTGCATGCTGAAGACGATCCTGGACCAGCTGGATGCTGGCATCCATGCGCCGCAGGAAGGGAGCTGAGAAAACCCCGATCCAGAGCATCATGACAAATATCGGGATTAGAATCAGTTTTTCCCGCATGCACAAGTCGGGCATTTCCAGGTTCGCCGGTTGAGTGACTTTTCCGAGGAAAACCCGCTGGTACATCCACAACATATAAACCGCGCCGAGGATCATGCCGGTCGCGGCGACTGCCGCAAACATCCGGTTTTGTGTGTAGGTCCCCACCAGCACCAGGACCTCTCCGACAAATCCGTTAAGGCCGGGAAGCCCGATAGAGGAAAGCGTCACAATCAGGAAAAACGCTGCCAGAACAGGATTCTTGTGGGCAAGCCCTCCGAATTCGGCGATCAGGCGTGTGTGGCGGCGATCATAAATCATTCCCACCAGAAGAAACAGCGCGCCCGTCGACAAACCGTGATTCAGCATCTGCACCGTAGCGCCTTCCATCCCCTGGATGGTGAAGGCGAATATTCCCAGCACCACCAACCCCATGTGGCTCACGGAGGAATAGGCAACCAGCTTCTTCAGGTCAGGCTGGACCATGGAAACCAGCGCGCCGTAGACGATTCCTACCAACGCGAGCAGGCTTATGTAGGGTGCACAAGCGACGGCTGCCGAGGGAAACAGGGGCAGGCAAAACCGCAGAAGGCCATAGGTTCCCATCTTCAGCAGGACACCTGCCAGCACGACAGATCCGGCGGTGGGCGCTTCGACGTGCGCATCCGGCAGCCAGGTATGGAATGGAAAGAGCGGCACTTTGATAGCAAATGCCACAAAGAATGCCATGAAGAGCCAGAACTCTTCGCGGTAGTTCAACTGCAGGGTATTCGACATGAGATTGCGGGAAATCTGCACCAGGTCGAAAGTGGTGGCGCCGTTGGCAAAGTAGAGATAGACGATCGCCAGCAACATCAGCAGGGAGCCGGCCATGGTATACAGTATAAATTTGATGGCAGCATAAATCCTGCGCTCATGCCCCCAGACCCCGATGAGAAAGTACATAGGGATCAGCATGACTTCCCAGAAGACGTAGAACAGAACCAGATCGAGCGCGCAAAAAACGCCTATCATTCCGGTTTCAAGCATCAGCAGGCTAATCAGAAAGGGGCGAACGCGCTTGGTGATGGAATTCCAGGAGGCAAGAATGGCCAACGGTGAGATAAATGTCGTCAAGAGCACCAGGAAGAGACTGATGCCGTCAATTCCCATGTGGTGGCTGATGGAGAAGAATCCAGTCTGAATCCAGCTGGCAGATTCCTCGAATTGCATGCCACCTTTGGCCGGGTCAAAATGAAAAACAAGATGAAGAGAAACCAGGAAAGTTGCCACAGATCCGATAAGTGCAGCCAGTTTTATCCCCTTTTCAGCCCTGCCGGGGATGAGCAGCAGCGCCAGCGCGACCAGCGCGGGAAGATAGGTGACCAAGCTCAGTATGTTTCGTATCTCCATAGTAATCCAGGTCATCCCCTGTGCATGGCAATGTAGAATAGAACCGATACGGCCCCGAGGAGAATCCACGCCGCGTAACTCCGGATCAGCCCATTCTGAACGTTCTTGAGATAGCCGGCCCACCCCTCGAACGTTCGCCCTACTCCATTGACGATTCCATCAATAAACCCGACATCAAACCACTTCCACAGCAATTTATCCGAGCCGCGAACCGTCGGCTGGATAATCGTGGCATCATAAACTTCGTCCACGTAGTATTTGTGGACCAGGAGGCGGTGCAAGCCTCCCATCCGTTGGGCAAAAGAATCGGCCAGAGCCGGACGAGCGATGTACAGCCTGTGGGCCAGCAAAATTCCGGCGATGGCCACAAGCACCGAAATTCCGGCGAATCCCATTTCCAGGCTATGTGATACCTCCGCATGATGCGGCTTGTAGGCAAATTCCAGGGAAGGCTCCAGGAAGTGTTCGAACTGGTTGGTGCCTAACATCATCCATGCGGGTAACCCGACAAGTCCTCCCGCAACCGAAAGCACGCCGAGAATCATCAACGGCACGGTCATGGTGGACGGGGATTCATGCAGATGGTGGCGGGTATGATCGTCGAATCGCTCGGATCCGAAGAAGGTCAAGAAAATCAGGCGGAACATGTAAAATGCTGTCAAACCTGCGGTTATCAACCCAATTATCCAGATTACGGGATGGCCATTCGACCAGGCAGACCAGAGAATCTCGTCCTTGCTGAAAAAACCTGCAAATGGAAAAATCCCGCTGATAGCGAGGGTGGCTACCATCATCGTAAAGTAGGTGATGGGTGTATATTTGCGCAGGCCCCCCATTTTCTGCATGTCCTGCTCGCCACTCATGGCATGGATAACGCTTCCGGCACCGAGAAAGAGCAGCGCTTTGAAAAACGCGTGGGTCATCAGGTGGAAAATGCCGGCTGAAAATGCGCCTACGCCCGCAGCCACAAACATATATCCGAGCTGGCTCACCGTGGAGTAAGCGAGGACCCGTTTGATGTCCGTTTGAGCCAGGCCAATGGTGGCCGCCATCAGGGCTGTGAGAACCCCTACAACCATAACCACCTGCATGGCAATCGGAGACCGGCTGAATATGGGCGAGCAGCGAACCACCATATAAACGCCTGCGGTCACCATGGTTGCGGCATGGATCAGTGCCGATACGGGGGTAGGGCCTTCCATGGCATCCGGCAACCAGACATATAGCGGGATCTGGGCGCTTTTTCCTGTCGCTCCGAAAAACAGGAGCAGGCCTATGGCTGTCAAGACGCCCATGCCGGCTTCAACCGGAAAAGCATTGGAGTTCCCGGCGATCGTGCTGAAAACTTCGGTGAAATTGACGCTCCTGAAGGTGACGAAAACCAGAAAGACGCCCAGGATGAAGCCGACATCTCCCACCCGGTTCACGATAAAGGCCTTCTTGCCCGCATCCCCGGCACTCTTGCGCTCGAAATAATAGCCAATCAAGAGGTAGGAGCACAGGCCGACACCTTCCCAGCCGACAAACATCAGCAAGAAATTGCCGGCAAGGATGAGGATCAACATGGCGAAAAGAAAAAGGTTCAGGTACGAGAAGAAGCGGTAGTAGCCATCCTCGGCGTGCATGTAACCGACCGAGTAAATGTGAATCAGGAATCCCACTCCTGTCACAACCAGGAGCATCACTGCGGAAAGCGGATCCAGCAGAAGTTCCGCCTTGGCCACGAAATCACCGGAAGCGATCCATGTGAAGAGCGATTGGGCGAAATGCCGTGATTCGGGGGCGAGTTTGAGAAGATCCAGAACGGCTGCCACGGCAACGGCGAACGCCGCTCCTGATGTTCCGCACGCAACTGCAGTTACCGCGCTTTTCGGCAGCTTTTTCCCTAAAATGCCGTTGACCGCCGCGCCGGCAAGAGGCAATAGCGGGATGACCCAGAGATATTCCATCATGCTCGTCGGCCGCCTCCTACCACTTCATCAGATCCGCGTCATCGACGCTGAGCGTGTTCCGATTACGATAAAGCGCCACGGTAATCGCAAGTCCGACCGCAGCTTCAGCGGCTGCGACCACCATAACAAAAAAAACAAAGATCTGCCCTTGAGCCTGGTTCAGGTATTTCGCGAAGGCCACAAAGCTCAGATTTACGGCGTTAAGCATCAATTCGATGCACAGGAAAATGGAAATCACGTTTCTTTTGAGGATGACGCCGATGCATCCGATCGTGAAAAGCATGGCGCTCAAGATGAGATAATGAAAGATACTCATGGTCAGCTCTTCCTCTTTGCGAGAATCACAACGCCGATAATCGCAACCAGAATCAAAATAGAGGTCGCTTCAAAGGGCAGGAGATAGTCGTGAAACAGGATCCCTCCGATATAGCGGATGTTTCCATACCCTTCCGGTGAGTGAGCGGCAAAGCGGGGAACCCTCGCCTGCTGATAACCGCGAAGCAGTGTATACAAAAGGAGCAGGCAACTGGTACCGAGCAAAACGCCGTAATAGGCGAGCGATTTTTTCTTGTCGTTGAGTGTTGCGGTAGAGAAAGGGTCCAGCAGCATAATGACGAAAAGAAATAAAACCATAATCGCGCCGGCATACACAATGATCTGGACCGCAGCGATGAACGGAGCTTCAAGAAGAAGGTATATGCCCGCAAGAGCGCTCAGGCAGACGATGAGTGAAATCGCGGAATAAAACACGCGCCTTTGGGCCAGAACGTTCAACGCCGCCACCAGGGCTACGCCGGCAAATAAATAAAAAATCCAGATTTCCATTAGCTCAGATTATCCAGAATCCCGTCCAGTTTTTCGGCTGTGAGGTTTTCATAGTAACGTTCGTTGATCTGCACGACAGGAGCTGTTCCACAAGAGGCGAGGCATTCGACCTCGATCAGAGTAAAACGATTATCCGCAGTTGTTTCCCCGGGATTTATACCCAACCGCTGCTGCAGGTGCTGCATGATGTCATTGGCCCGGCACAGCAGGCAGGAAATATTTGTGCAAACCTGGATGACATACTTGCCCACCGGCCGCCTGAAAAACATGGTGTAGAAGCTGACAACTTCAAGCACTTCGTTCGGCGAGAGTTGAAAAATTGCTGCAATCTCCTCAATGGCTCCGCCCGGAAGATACCCAATCTCCGCCTGGGCAACATGGAGCGAAGGGATAAGCGCCGATCTCTTTTGAGGATACCGGTTCATCAGGTTTTGAATCTGGCTTCGGGCCTTTTCAGATAGCATGCCGGGTCCGTTTTGACTCCAGTGGGGCCGATTTGCGGGCGGAAACAGTCACAAATAATTACAAACAAAGAAGTTGAAACAAATCGGGCCGCATGAGGTAAAGCACGATATTATTGTCAGGCCTGTGCGCTGTCAAGGTCTTTTCATGGCAGAAGATACAGCCATGATAACCGGCTGTCCGGGATCTTGCCAGGACCTCGTTCCGAAACGGGATCAGCCCTTGAACTCCTGCAAAGCCAGTCTGTATGATACCAGCCGAAATGAGAGCCAAAACGCTTAAAGTGGAATTGGGGATTCGGAGCTACCCGGTCGTTGTCGGACAGGGAGTATTGGAGAAAGCGGGGGAATTGCTGCGCAGGCAGGGATTTGATGCGGCCCCGCTGATAATCACAAACCCGAAGGTCTGGCGGCTGCATGGGAAGGCACTGGTGGCCTCGCTTGAGTGGGTCTTTGGTCCCTGCCGGGTCATCCATATCGGGGACGGGGAGAGGTTCAAGAGCCACGAGACCCTGCTCCGGATTTATGAGGCAATGTTCCGGGCTCGTGCCGATCGTCGATCCTGGCTTTTGGCTTTCGGGGGGGGCGTGGTCGGTGACATCGCTGGATTCGCTGCTGCTACATTCATGAGGGGAATACCCTATGCCAGCGTTCCCACAACCCTCCTGGCTCAGGTGGATAGTTCTGTAGGAGGCAAGGTTGGCATTAATGTGCCCCAGGGGAAAAACCTGATTGGTGCCTTTCACCAACCGTTCGCGGTCTTGTCCGACACCGATATTCTCCGGACCCTTCCGCCCCGGGAGTTTGCCTCGGGACTTTATGAAATTGTAAAAACAGGCGCAATCTGCTCCAAATCCCTGCTGGGATATCTGGAAATAAAGCTTCCGCAGATCGTGAAATGCCATCCGGCCGAATTGACCCATGTCATCATCGAAGCTTGCCGCATTAAAGCCGGCGTGGTTTCAGGCGATGAGCGAGAAGACGATCTCCGGATGATCCTCAATTACGGACATACGGTCGGGCATGCGCTGGAATCGGCAACCGGCTTCCGGCGATTCAAGCACGGCGAGGCTGTTGCCTGGGGAATGATCGCCGCGCTGGAATTCGGCTTGGAACTCGGTAGGATGACTCCCCCGGAAGCCGAACGGCTTGCTTCCTTGATTTATCGAGTGGAGTCGCTTCCCAGCCTCAAAGGGATGGACGGCGGCGAAGTCTGGAAAGCCCTGTGCCGGGACAAAAAATTCAGAGCCGGAAATATCCGGATGGTGCTTCTCCCGGAATTGGGCCGTTCGGAAATAGTATCGAATATCGATCCCGGGCTGCTGCAGCGCTTTCTCAACCGGTTTCTTTCAGGGAAACATACCACCGGCGCCAGATCCGCTGCCGTCCGGAAACAGCGAAAGGGAAACGGTGGCAGAACAGACTGAGCTGGCCAGATCCCATGCAGTGAGGGAAATGTTCGGGGCCATCGCAGGACGCTACGATTTCCTGAACCACTTCCTTTCCTTAAATATGGACCGCCTTTGGCGCCGCGCATGCTTGCGCCAGGTCCGGGAAAGCCTCGAAGTCCAAAATCCCAAGGTGCTGGACATAGGCTGCGGGACCGCCGACCTCTCCATGGAATTTTCCCGGCTGGGTCCAGTCTTTGGCTGCGATTTCTGCCATCCCATGCTCAAACTGGGAAAGGAAAAGATCGCTGCCGCCACGGGAAGCTATCCGGTTTCCCTGCTCGAAGGCGATGCCCTGCAGCTTCCATTTGCCGACGGAGCGTTCGACGCCGTCGTTTCGGCCTTTGTGTTGCGCAATCTAGCTAATCTGACCAAAGGGATCGCTGAAATGAGGCGAATCCTGAAACCAGGCGGAGTTATGGGCCTTTTGGATTTTGGCCTGCCAAGCACGCCAGTGCTGGGCCGGGTATACCTTTTTTATTTTCAGCATGTGCTGCCGCGTTTGGGACGCTTTTTCTCAGGGGTGGATGGCCCTTACAGATACCTGCCCGACAGCGTTCAGACCTTTCCGCCAGCCGAGGAGCTCAGCCGGCTGATAGGGAAGGCGGGGTTCATGGATGTAAAACTGCGTCGGCTTACCGGCGGGGTCGCGGTTCTAATGGTTGCACGGGCTTCATACTCTGTAACTGAATCCGATCCAACCTCGCAGGCGCAAAGGGAGGGTTAGGTTTGCGCGGCTAAGAGGGGCCAAGCCATCCCGGGAGGGCCCCGCTTTTGCGGGCTTCCTTTTCAAGATCCTCCAATTCTCTCTTGGCCTTTGCCAAATTCTCTTTGGTCAAATCCTGTTCGTAGAAACTCTTTTGAATGTCGCGCTGAATGTCCTGCTGCCTGAAGCCATTGGCTTCTCTATAAAACTGGGTTTGCAGATCCGAAATCCGCAGAGTGATCACGTTGGCGGCGTTTTCCAGTTCCTTGATTTTTTGGCGGGCATCACTCATGGTCTGGCGCCACCAGCTTTCGGTTCTGCCCTGCATATCCCTGGGCTCATCCTTGTCCGCCTTGCGGCTTCCTTCCGTATTGGCTGCCGGGGAGGCGGAGGCTTCCCCTTCAGGCTTCTGGGCTGGCGGTGCCGGCAGGGTGGTGGTGCTTATTGCACCCGCTCTATATTTTGCGGTGTCCAGATTTGTGATCACCTTGACGTCGGCAGCTACCTGTTTCCGACGCTCTTTCTCCTTTTTCGCCAGATCTCCCAGAGATTGGGATTGAGCTATGGCTGAAGCAGCAAAGACCGCCACAGCAATAAAAAGCAGGGACGACTTTTTCATGGCATTCCACCTCTCGAAGCATTTTATCAAAAGAGTATGCCTGGGATCATCCTCTTTTCGGCTGAAGTGGAAAAAGGTTTAATTCCGGATCCAACGGGAGGGTGTTGGAAATCAAGGCAGCGCTGGCGGGCGAACGTCACTGATGACCGTAATCCCGAAGCGATTTCCGGTTCGGGGATCGGCGATAGCGGAGGATGCCGTGATCGTCAGGGTAATCCTGCGCGCTTCCTCGCAGATGTATGTTTCATCGCCGGAGGCATTCCAATAGCGGAAGGAAAATCGGGTGATTTGCGATGCGATCGCCTGTGCGGCTCCATTGGCAGGCACCAATTCCATCGTTCCGGCTGCGGCATTAAAGCGCAGGAGTATATCTTCGCCGGAATCCTCCGTGTCTCCGTCGGGATCTCCTTTATCCGGGTCGGCTGGCCCCGCAGAGCCGGTTAAATCGGACCGGACCCTGATCCCGGTGGCGCTACAGCCGGTGAGGGGGATGAACCGCAAGCCCAATGGATCGTTGCCTGCCTGGCGAAGAACCCTGCATGCGGTATCCATTGCCATGCGCGTGTTCTCAAGGACGGATTCCACCTCCGTGCGATACGACGCCGCCCTCTGCAGGTCCATGAGAGCGCTGAAAAGCCAAGCTGAGATTGCAGCCAGCAATGCGGATGCCACCAGGAATTCAGTGATGGCGAATCCGCCGGAAGCCAGGATGGAACAGCTTTTAACGGGATAGGGATTTTCCTTCACGGCAGGCTCCTGGACGCAACGATGGTTGTGATGGAGATGCATTTATTCATGTTGGTTCGGAGATGCGTGACTCCGGCCTGGTCAACAGGGATCGCTGTTACCCGGATGAGGCGGGCGTCTTCTATATATCCTGAGCGCTGATCGGATGCCGGTTCGACCGACCAGGACAGGCGGAAGCGCTGAATGATCGCACTCCCGGCACCCTCTTGAACCTCAACGATAGCGCCCAGGTGATCGCCTGCGGTCAACTCTGGAGATTGAGCATTTCTGAGAAATTCATCCGTGAGTCGCTCTAAAGTCTGCTGCGTTGCATACACAGCACTGTCCATGAATCGCGTGAGTGAAGCTGAGCTGGCGGCAAAAGCCAACATGCCGCCTGCGGCAAGCAGACCGAACGTAAGAATGAAAACCGCCAAAAGAAGTTCGATAAGGGTGAACCCCCCGGGGGCCGCAAGAATGAGCGGGCTTGGCCGATGAAGGACCGGCGCAGCTTGATTTCGACCTCCTGATGCATTACTTTCTGGCATCAGGTCAACAGGAGACTTTCCAGGGGCAGGGGATGCCCGGCGAGGCGTGAGAGTGGACATCATCGAAGCTTTGCGGCGCGTAATAGATGGACGGCATCTCAGCCGGGTCGAGTCGGAAATGGTCATGAACGGAATCATGACGGGACAGGCAACGGATGCCCAGATCGCAGCATTTTTGACTGCTCTCCGGATGAAAGGAGAAACGGTCGACGAGCTGATTGGATTTGCCCGAGTGATTCGCTTCCAGGCGACGCCTATCCGGCCGCAGCTGGGCGTTGCCGCGGCATTGTCCGGGACCGAGCGGGAGATGCTGGTGGATACCTGCGGAACGGGGGGCGATGCAAGCGGGACCTTTAACATATCAACCGCTACGGCATTCGTGCTGGCGGGCGGAGGCGTCCGGATCGCCAAGCACGGGAATCGCAGTGTATCGAGTTTTTGCGGCAGCGCGGATGTGGTTGAGGCCTTGGGTATCCGAATCAACCTCTCGGCGGATTTGGTGGCCAAGTGCGTGGACGAAGTCGGCATAGGATTCCTTTATGCCCCGCTGCTTCACGATGCCATGCGCTATGTCATGCTCGCCCGGCGGGAAATGAAAATCAGAACAGTTTTCAACCTGCTGGGACCGCTCTGTAATCCTGCCGGCGCGACCGCACAGGTACTTGGAGTCTACAGCGAAAACCTCACGGAAATGATGGCGCAGGTCCTGTGCGAACTAGGAACCCGGCGCGCCTTTGTTGTCCATGGCTCCGACGGCCTCGATGAAATCACGATCACTGGAGAGAGCAAAATATCCGAGGTTCGCGAAGGCGAGGTCGTCACGTATTATTCGGCCCCCGAAGATTTCGGCATGACCCGTGCCCCAATCCAGGAAATCCGCGGTGGCGACGTCACACAAAACGCCCAGATCATCCGTGACATCCTAAATGGAGCGCCCGGTGCCCGGCGTGACGTCGTACTGCTAAACGCCGCAGCCGGGCTGGTGGCCGGCGCCAAAGCCAAAAACCTCCGGGAAGGAATCGAGTTGGCGCGCGCGTCCATTGACTCCGGCGCTGCTGCGTTGAAGCTCGAGGCACTCGTGAATTTTTCCAGGAAACTCGCGGATGCCACAGGTACTCCCTCCTGATCCTCGTCCCGAAGGTTTCTGAGGGCTTATATGCGCTGAATGCGTATCCTCCCGGCAGGATTGACCACGACACGGTATTCACCCGCCTGGCCGATAAGGATAAATGTACCTGCGGGCACGGCGTTGCCATGCTGGTAAAAACGAAGCGATCGCCTCGGTGCCCCGGCGATTTGCACGGACGATGATAGAATCCTTTTGGACATTTCATATTTTTCTTTCGAATAGCTGTCGATCCAGTAATAACTTTTCCCGTTTTCCGCCACGATCAGGGAAACCGAAGTATTGGCTATAATGGCCTGGTTTCTTCCCCAGCGCAGGGAAGTCGCCAGCGATTGAGTTTCGCCCCACAAAACCCATTCCGAACTCAATCGGCCCAGATTTGGGATAGCCGCTGTCAGCAGGATGACGGCGCAGGCTATGGCGATCACCATTTCAATCAAGCTGAAACCGTCGCGATTGCCGCCACCCGGCATTGGCATATTCAAAATCCAGTGATCTCTTGTTTGGGCACTATGGGCAGAGCGCGCAGCCACAGGCAGCACTGCAGCGAGACTGGATCTTTGTCTTCACGGGTCCCGATAACCGGGATTATGTGTGAAGCCCGTTCTTGAGCTTTGCCCATCCAAAGGATTTAAGTGGGGGGAGTGTGCATTGAGCTACAAAAAGTGCTACGTTCAACGAATTTGAAGATACCAATCGACCATTTGCAGCCCGAAAAACAGGGAGAGTATGGCACCGGCCCCGAGGAAAGTGCCAAAAGCCAGCTTGGACTGAAGGGATTTACCTCGAAACAGGATGAGAAAAATCCCCAGGATGCTGCCGAGGAATGAACCGGCGAAAATGGTGAGCAACGCCATGCGCCACCCAAGAAACGCTCCCACCATGGCCATCATTTTGATGTCTCCCATGCCAAGGCCTTGTCGCTTTCTCAGGACCTGATAGGCTAACGCCACCGACAGCAGCAATCCGCCGCCGACGAGGGCTCCAAGCAGAGAGCCCAGCAGGGGCAGCATCGCCTCGGCATGGCTGCCGGCCAGGAGCCGGCTCCAGGCTAAGGAGGGGCCATCGGCATAAAACGAAAGATCCTGCCATGGCGAGAGCAAGAGACCGGCAACGGTGCCCGGGAGAGTTATGAGGTTGGGCAGTATCTGATGGTGATAGTCGATGAAAACCAGGACCAGGATCAGCGATAGGAACAGGGAGTTAATGAAGGCAGCCGGAGCCATTCCCCAGGTGCGGGCGCACGCGAAAAATAACATTCCGCAAATAAGCTCCACCATGGGGTATTGCAATGAAATGGATGCCCTGCAATGGCGGCATTTTCCCCTCAGCCAGATATAAGCCAGGACAGGCACGTTGTCGAAGGCTCGGATGGGCTTCTGACATGCCGGGCAGTGAGAGCCTGGAAAAACTATGGATTCGCGACGCGGGATGCGATAAATACAGACGTTCAAAAAGCTGCCGATTATCAGGCCAAGGAGAGGGTATATCATCAGGAAGTCGTTCATTCGCCTACTTTAAGGGATTCGTGCTCCGGCTTACAAGGCAAATAGGATTCCGCAGCACATGATAAAGCGCCGCTCCAGTTTGCGGGAGCAGTTCCTTGAGCCGGAAATCTTTGCCAAAGCACGGCTTTCTGAAACATTTTTACACTATTATTCGTATTAGCAGGTTGTTGGCGCGCTTTGGTTATTTTTCATGTTTTTGAGGAGTCCGATATGAAAAGGAGTTTCGCTTCGCTCCGGCGGGTGTTTTTGGCGCTGGGCTTACTGAGCTTGATTCTGCTGCTGACTGCATTTCCTTCACCTGCAGCCATGGCTCAGCAAGCTGCCCCGGCCCAGACGGCCGCAGCGACAGCACAGGATGCCGGGCTGGAACCGCTGCCCCTGAGCCCGATTGAAAAGGCCGAAAAGGATGGCACGTCACTCCGGCTGTCACTTAAAGACCTGACCAAGCTGGCTCTGCAGAACAATCTGGATATTGCGATTTCTGACACCAATGAACAGATCTACCAGCAGAGAATCATTGGATCTTTCGGTCCCTACGACCCGACTATCAGCGCGACCCTCTCCGTCAATTCCAATAAAAGCGCCAACACCAACCTTGCTACGGCTTCGAATACTACCAGCTTTAACCAGACCGATCGTGCGGTATGGAATTTTTCATTTTCTCAGGCCGTCAAGACCGGCGGGACGTTGACGGCATATTGGAATACCAACCGGCAGGACAACAACTCGGCATTTGCACTGTTCACCCCGCAATATAACGCGGGGACATCGGTCAGTTTTACGCAGCCCCTGCGCCGAAATTTCCGTATCGATCAGACACGTGGCAATATCAAGCTCGTGAATCTGGATCTCAAGACCAACGACAGTAAGTTCAAGCAGAAGGTGGTCGAAACCGTTGCCAGCATCCAGAGTCAGTATTGGGACCTGGTCTCCGCCATCCGGGATTACGAGATCAAGCGGGGATCGGTCAAGCTGGCCCAGATCACCTTGCGCGACAACAAGAAAAAGGTGGAAATTGGCACTCTGGCGCCCATCGGAGTTACCGAGGCTCAGGCCACTATGGCACAGCGGGAGGTGGATCTTATCGCTTCTGAAGAAAGGATCTTCAACACCGAAAATGCCTTGCGGGCTTTGATTTCCAACGACAGAAACGCAGATATCTGGCGCAAGGTGATCGTGCCGACCGACAATCCTGATTTTCAGGAGTACAAGGTTGATTTGGATCTCGCCATCGAGACGGCTCTCAAGAACCGTCCCGAGCTCGAGCAGATCGACATCACGCTGCGCCAGTCTGAAATCAGTCAGCAGATGACTGAAAACATGAAAAAGTGGCAATTCGATCTCCAGGGATCTTTCGGATCGACAGGTGTCGCCGGGCCGCAGACCATTAAGAACGGAGTCCCCACCATCAACCCGGACCTGGTTGGCGGCATGTTTAATGCCTACAAGACGATTTTCACCGGAGGATTCACCAATTGGCAGGTTGCCTTCCAGGTGCTCATCCCCTTGAAAAACCGCTCCGTCGAATCGCAGCTGGCCCAGCAGAAGATCACGATGCGGCAGCAATTGATGCAGCGCAAGTCAGCCGAGCAGACGGTTCAGGTTGATATCCGCAATGCAGTTCAAAAGATAGAAACCAACCGGAAGCAGGTCGAAACCGCAAAGGTCGCACGGCAGTTGGCCATGGAGCAGCTGGATGGCGAAGAAAAGCGCTTTCAGGCGGGGTTGAGCGAAAACTTCAGGGTTCTTGACCGGCAGAGCGCATTGTCGCAGGCGCAGTATGTCGAACTCCAGGCCTTGATCAATTACCGAAAATCGATCATCACTCTCCAGCGTGCCATGTATACACTGCTCGAGAGCAACGATTTCGAAATCGCCAAGAGCAGCAGCAATGTACCGGATCTCAAGTAGGCTGGACAGAGCTCGTCGCACCTAAAAAAGGCCGCCCGGGAAGTGATCCCGGGCGGCCTTTTTTGCTTTCATGAAAGCCTTAGAATTCGGGCGGCGGTGGAGGAGGCGGTTGAGTTTGATCTCCGGGCCGCTTCAGTGTTGGTCGGCTCTTTTTCGACTGATCGCCGGAGTCCGGATCGGCCGGATCTGGATCCCCTGATCCTCCCTCCGTGTTGGTTCGTCTTTTCAATGTAGGCTTCTTCTGGTCTGCAGCGGTCGAGGAGCTAGAGCCTTCCGACTTTTGCGCATTGTCGATTGCCAGCAACCTCGATCGCACCTTGTCGAATTCCGAGGTGTTTACGATGTAGTCGTCCTTCTCAGGCAGGAAACGCTGCTCGTCCATGGAGGCTGCGATACGGTCGAGCGTATAGGGGTGCGTGCGGAAAAAACCGGCAAGGCGCCCTGGTTTCCCTTTTTCCTGCTCCTGCAGTTTTTCAAAGAAAGACACAAAGGCATTCGGGTCATACCCGGAGTTCCACATATATTGAATTCCGAGCTGATCCGCTTCTTTCTCGGAATCGCGCGTTACTCCGAGAAGCTCGAGATTCATCCCCAGACCCAATCCCTGCTGAATTGCCATCTGGGTCCAGTAGCCCCCAATAAACAAGGCAGGAATAGAGGCCAACTGGAGATATTGGGCTTTGGACATGCGCTGTGTAGCGTGCCTGGCGGTTACATGGGAGATTTCGTGAGCCATGACTCCGGCTAATTCAGCCTCGCTCTCTGCGGCGAGGATCAGCCCCTTGTTGACGTAAAAAAAGCCCCCGGGGAAGGCGAAGGCATTGACTTCATCCGTGTCCACGACCTTGATGTGGAATGGAACCTTTGCATCCGAATGCTTGACTATATTCTGCCCGACCCGGTCTACATACTCCGAGATGACCGGATCTTCAACCATGCGCGCAGTCTGCTCAAACTGCTGCGCGACCTGTGCCCCCAGCGCAATTTCCTTTTCGAGCGATACCCAGTTGGGCAAAAATCCATAAACCTTTCCGCCCATGCTCCGGTTGCCGATATTTTCAATATCTGAGTGTCTTCGCTCGGCGAAAGTCTGGGGCGCCAGGGTGACGATGGCGAGAATGCCGGCTAGAACCACTTTTTTTGGGGCAAGCCTCATAGAACCTCCCAAGAGGATCGGTTGTATAATCTGTGCAGGCTCGCTATGCTTGGCATCTTCCCTCTGAGCGATGGCGGACATAGCATACCTTCCCTTCAACATAAGAGATGCTGAAGGGCGGTAAATGTTTCATTTCAATGATAGGACGAACGCTGGGCAGAGTCAATCAACTCGCCGGCCGGGGATAGCATGAAAATATTGACGGCATTCGAGATGGGAGAGGTCGATCGCCTTTCGACCGAAATTTACAGGATTCCTTCGATCCTCCTGATGGAAAGCGCCGGACGCGGTGTCGCGGAGGAAATCAAGAAAGCCATCCCGCATTTGCCAGGGAAACGTGTCTTGATTTTTTGCGGGAAAGGCAACAATGGCGGAGATGGATTTGTGGTTGCCCGCTATTTGCAGCGTGAAGGTGGAAACCCGGAAGTGCTTCTGTTCGCCGATCCTAATGATTTGAAAGGAAATGCGAAAGTAAACTGGGAGATGGTGGAAGCCCTGGGGATTGCAGCACGCATATTTCTCCTACCCGGCAAAGCTGCCGGCTTTCTACGGAAAACGGTTCCACCGGATGTCATCGTCGATGCACTTTTTGGCACAGGTCTCTCCAAACCATTGGGCAGAGAATTCAAACCAATTATCGATTGGATCAACCAGGCTGCCGCCAGGAGCAGGGTGGTTTCGGTGGATATTCCATCTGGACTCTTTGCCGATTCTCAGGCAATCCCAGGCCCGGCGGTCAAGGCACATTTTACCGTAACCTTTACGGCGCCCAAATTGGCCCAGGTATTGCCGCCTGCAGCAGATAATGCCGGCAAACTAATTCTTATCGCTATTGGCTCTCCCCGGGCATTGCTCGAAAAACCTTCCTACTCGATGGAATGGATCGACGCGGCGACCGTGAGGTCCGCAATCCCGATTCGTGAGCGCGACAGCCACAAAGGCTCTTTCGGACATGTGTATATCGTGGCTGGGTCGCGTGGGAAAAGCGGCGCGGCATTGATGGCGGGTTTGGCTGCGCTTCGCACGGGCGCCGGCCTGGCCACACTCTGGCTGCCTGAAAGCCTTCAGCAAGAGGTTGTTGGAAAGTTTCCTGAGATCATGACGGAATCCTTGCCCGAAACGCGCACGGGGAGCGCCGACCGAAGCGGCCTGGAAGCTATTCTATCTCGCCTGGACGCCGCCGACGCTCTGGTGGTTGGCCCCGGGCTAACGACTGCCTCGCCAACCGTGGATCTAGTGCACCGGCTAGTGCAGCAGTCAACAGTGCCGGTAATTCTGGATGCCGACGGGATCAATGCTTTTGCGGGCGCCCCTTCGGAGCTGAAGAATCACCGGGGCCAGCCGATTGTAATAACCCCGCATCCAGGAGAAATGGCCCGGCTCATCGGCTTCAGCACCAGAGAGATCCAGGCTGATAGGATTGGGACTGCGCGAGAGTTTTCCCGGTCTCAAGGCTGCTTCACGGTGCTAAAGGGCTACCAAACCGTTGTCGCCAGCCCGAAAGGTCGTATTTTGATTAACAGCAGCGGAAACCCAGGAATGGCCACTGGGGGAAGCGGAGATGTGTTGGCGGGTATGGCGGGTTGTTTTGCCGGGTGGTGGAAAGTCCGGGAACAACGAGGCGAACCAGAATTTCTTGCTTCTCAGATGGGTGCGGCGGTCTATTTACATGGGCTGGCCGGAGATTTTGCTGTCCGCAGAAAAGGCATGGAGTCCGTAATCGCAACGGACCTGATCGAGCACTTGCCGGATGCATTTAATTATATAACGGTTGAGAAGCCGGCAGACGAGGTTCCTTCAGGATCATGAAGTCCAAAGGCGCCAAAAACACTCTCGCGCAACGCGGTGGATGGAAGCGGGCCTTGGGCGAAGGCGCCTGCGGCGACCGCAGGGAAAAGGTGATCGAAATCACCAGCCAGTCACCTGAGCAGACTCATGAGATCGGCATCAATTTGAGCCGCTCGCTGCGAGTCCCGGGCGTAATCCTGCTCCGCGGATTACTCGGAAGCGGAAAAACCACGCTTACCCGGGGGATCGCCGCGGGCCTCGGATTAAAAGATCCGGCCGATGTCAATAGCCCGAGTTACACTCTTGTTAATATTTACCATGCAAGCTGCCCCATATATCATGTAGATCTATATCGTCTGTCCGGCGAGAGAGACCTGCGCTCCATCGGGCTGGATGAATTTCTCGGTGAGGAGGGCGTTACGATCATCGAGTGGAGTGAGCGGCTCGAAGTGAAGCCCGAATCAGCCGTAGAGATCGAGATCAAGGACGCCGGCGATGATGCCCGGAACATCAGGATCCGCTTCCCGGGGCCAGCGAGCCATCGATCAGGCGCTCCCGGCAGAAGTGCGCATAAACGAAAACCGTGCCAAAAAAGGATACGATAGCCATGAGCAAGAGCCTTTCAGGGATTTTTCCGCCGATTACCACGCCCTTCACACCCGAAGGCGAATTGATGATCGAGCCGTTTGAAGCCAACTGTGAACGCTGGGCTGAATTTCCGCTTGCAGGCCTGACAGTGCTGGGATCCAACGGTGAGAGCCCCTTTTTATCCGATGCCGAGAAACTGCTGCTGGTGGGCAAAGCCCGGCCGCGGATAGGATCCGACAAAACCATGATTGTGGGGGCAGGGCGCGAATCAACGCGGCTGTGCCAGGAATTTATTCGCAAAATAGCTGATCTGGGTGCTGATTATGCCCTGGTGGGCACTCCCTGTTATTTCAAGCCCAGGATGAATGACGATTCTCTATACGCTCATTATTGCGGTGTGGCGGATCAATCACCCATCCCGCTGATCCTATACAACGTTCCACAATTTACCGGGGTGACCCTGAACCCCGGATTGATTGTCAAACTCTCAGCCCACGAGAAAATAGCCGGCATCAAGGACAGCTCCGGCAACATTGCGTACCAGGGCGAAGTGAGAAGACTCACTCCTGCCTCTTTTAATATACTGGTAGGATCGGCGCCAACGCTACTGGCAAGCTTGATTCAAGGGGCTTGCGGAGGCATCGTGGCGGTTGCCTGTGTCTTGCCCGCTTTGACCGTTGAACTGTATCGCGCCTATTCGCAGGGCCATTGGAAGGACGCTGCCGCCTTGCAGGAGCGGCTATCACCGCCGGCTGCAGCGGTGACTACCGGCTTTGGAGTGCCTGGCTTGAAGGCGGCGATGGATCTCGCCGGCTTCTTCGGGGGAAGCCCGAGACTCCCGCTGCTGCCGCTCAAGGAGGAACAGCGCAGGACGCTGGCGGATATTTTTGAAAAGGCGGGAGTTTTCACCGCTTTGGCCGGCAAGAGTTGATCCATGAATCTGCACGATCTTCCGGGTTACCCGCCCGACTTTTCTGAGTTTTTTTCCGGCATGACGGTATCCGGATCGGGGTTCCGGGCCTGCCGTGATGCGGGGAAGCTCCTTCGCCAAGAGACGGAAGTCGGACTTTCCCGCCAGGGCCGAATTCGTTTGTCACAATTGGCCCTGCTTCAGGCCGGCCGGCTGGGAATTCCCGAGCCGCGGAAAGAAATCCTGCAAAAGCTGGAACGAGCAGAAACTGCAATCCTCGCTGTTTATCTCCCCGAAAGTCATTGGGGAGGATCGTTTGCCCAGGTCCTCAAGGTTTTAACCGGTCTCAAACTCGCCGGTTCCCTTGAACGGAACGGTGCGGCCGCAATCCCGGTGTGCTGCTTTTACCCCCGGATGCGCCCGGTTTCGCAGCAATTCCGGTTTCTGGATGCCGACGCCAAAGTGCAGCTCGTGAATGTGGCCGACGGTTTTGATTCGAATCCGGATGATTTTAAAGCGGCCTTGACAAAAATTGCAGAAGCCTGGGGGCAGGGGTGTTCGTCTGAAAATCTGAATTGGCTGGGGGAATGTCTTACGACGGCGAAGGATTCAGCAACCTCCATCGACCGGGTTTTTGCTGGAATTTTTCGCGACTGGCCGCTGGTATTCCTGGATGCCGGTTCAGCGGATTTCTGGTCCCTCGCAGGGGAGGATTGCCAGAACTCCCTTCTGCCATTTCCCGACTTTGAGAAAAAGACCGTGCCTGAAACGGAGACTGCGCATACCGCCACGGGCGCTGAGCAATTTTATCCGCGCGCAGCTGTCATCCTAGAAGCTGCCGTTTCGGTCTCCGCAGTGGTGGTCGATGAATCCGATTTATGGGGCCGCGTTCACAGCACCTGGACGATCGCCGGATCCGGAGGGCGATCTCCGGAATTGTGGCCCAGGGTCAGTGCAACCCTCGTCGACTCGCGCAGCCGGCGGACCTTGGATCGGTACAGCCTCTCGGTTGCATCGCTTTTCGGTGGGGTTGAATCCGTCCTTAAGCGGTTGTCCAAACACGATGAAGCTGGTTCCGTTATGGCGACTCTAGCCGGTTTATCAGAAAGAGTCGGTGGGGAAATGGCGGGTTTGAGGAACACTCTCCCTGAACAGGACGAACTCGCTCTTGCCCTGGACGATGCCAGAAGCCGGATTCACTACCAGATGAAAAAGCTCGTGGAAAGATTCTCAGCAGCACATAAGGTAAAAAACGAGGCCATGGTTCGGCATCTGGAAAGAACCTGCGCCCATCTGGTTCCCGGGGGCAAGCCGCAGGAACTGGGATTGTCGGCGGCGTATTTCCTTTTGCGATATTCTCCGGCACTTCTCGATCAAATCCTTGAAAAAATCGATGAAACGAGCGACCAACATCAGCTCATTCCGGTGGAGTAATTCTATGCAATTGGATCTCCTGGCATTTGGCGCACACCCGGACGATGTCGAACTATTTGCGGGGGGCACGGTGGCGAAAATGGCAGCTGCGGGCTACGCCACCGGTATCGTGGACATGACACGCGGCGAGTTGGGGAGCCGTGGAACGCCATCGATCCGGGCCAGGGAAGCGGCTGAAGCCGGGAGAATACTTGGGATAAAGGTTCGAGAAAATCTAGGTCTCCCGGACGGCTCCATCGTAGTGACGCCTCAAGCGCGTCTTAAAGTCGTTCGAGTCCTTCGCAAATACAAGCCATGGATGGTGCTGGTGCATCATTGGGAAGATAAGCATCCGGATCACACTAATACTTGCAGATTGGTAGAGGAAGCAGCTCATCATGCAGGCTTGGCGAAGATAAAAACCGGCCAGCAGCGGCACCGACCGAATGCGATTCTTTATTACAAGCTCCCCGCCGGAGTCCTGCCGACCTTTGTTGTCGATATTTCCCAATATGCCGGGCAGCGGCTCGACGCCATCCAGGCCCATAAATCGCAGCTTTTTGATCCATCGAGCCGTGAACCAGCAACTTATTTGAGCCAGCCCGATTTTCTGGCGCGTGTGGATTCGCTCCAGGCTTTTTATGGAACTTTGATTGGCAGGTCCCGGGGCGAAGGATTCCTTACAAAAGGCACACTCGAGATTTTGGACCCGGTGGCCTTCTTCCAGCAGCATGCGGCAATCCGCGGCCGTTGACCGTGCCCTCCATCCATCCCGGATGATTCGGTGCCCGGCCCAAATCGGCTCGCAGGCCCCGTGTTATAATCCTCTTCTTTTTGAGAGGTATTGATGCTTCGCGAGCATGCCAGGCTTTTTAACCTTCTTCAATTCGGCGCTGACATCGCCCTGACAGCGGTATCTTTTCCCCTCGCCTATCTGGTTCGTCTCAACCTGGAATCGTTTGTGCCAATAAGCCTGGTTAGGCTCCTTAATCCTGAGCTCCACCCTCTTCCGAAGTATGCCCTGGTGATTGCGCTAAGTATCGGATGGTGGGCAGCCGGCGTTTATCTGCTTGGGCTATACCGGCTTTCGATCCGCCGGTCTGACTGGGAAAAGATCCGGATTGTGATTGAAGGGTCGATCATCCTGGGAATGTTTTTGGGCTTCACTTCATTCGCATTCAAGCTCGATATCAGCCGTCCGCTCATAGGCCTCTTTGTTGTTATCCAGGCTGCGCTGTTGATTCTGGTCCGGATTTCCATTGCTGCTCACGCCCGCTATCGTAAACAGCCCATCCGGAACCTCCGGCACATCGTTATCGTGGGAACGAACCAAAAGGCACGCGACCTTGGCCGGCTGATTGCGAGGTACTCGGAATGGGGATTGCTGATAAGTGGCTATATCGAAGCTTCAGCCAAGGTCTCGGCGGATGCCGGCGCTGACGTTCTGGGCGCGATTCCGGACATCCCGCAAATCATCGAGGACAACGTCATCGACGAAATCATTTTCGTCGGCACCAATCCCCGGGACCTGGCCGATTTCGACGAACTGATCCGCATCTGTACGGAGCAGGGAGTGCGGACCCGCATTGCGGCGGACTTTTTCCCGGCAAAAGTATCGAAGGTATCGATGGAATTTATCGAAAGTGTTCCACTGATTACCTTCAGCGCGACGCCGGATCACGCCTTGTCGCTATTTATCAAAAGAGTGATGGATGTTGCGATTTCGGCCTCCCTGATTCTGTTTTTAAGCCCTTTCCTTATTATTGTCGGGCTCCTGATCCGATTTAGTTCCGGAAGCCCGATGATTTATCGCCAGGTCCGATGCGGCCTGTATGGTAGAAAATTCGTCCTATATAAATTCCGCAGCATGAATGTCGGCGCCGAAGATGTGCTTTGGGAGATACGTCACCTGAACGAGATGGATGGCCCCGTATTTAAGATGCGGAATGATCCGCGCGTTACGCCGATCGGACGGGTGCTGCGCAAAACTTCCATCGATGAGCTGCCGCAATTATGGAATGTCCTGATCGGGGATATGAGCCTCGTAGGGCCCCGTGCGCCGCTTCCAGAAGAGGTCAAGGAATATTCTCGCTGGCAGCGGCGGCGACTTTCGGTGAAGCCTGGGATCACCTGCCTGTGGCAGGTTTCAGGACGGAACGAGATCGATTTTCACGAGTGGATGAAGCTCGACCTGCAATATATAGACAATTGGTCCCTGATGCTGGATCTCAAAATCCTGCTCCGGACCTTCCCCGTTGTATTGTTGGGCAAAGGTGCTCGATAGGCCGGTTTAAAGCATGAGTCCTTCGCCTGCGGAATCCTTCTGCGGCGGAGGCCCTGCGGAGGGAAACATCGGGCTCAACTGATCTTTGTACTGCAACTGGTAAAGCCTCCAATAGATCCCCCTCAGTCGCAGCAGTTCCTGGTGATTCCCCATCTCCCGAATTTTTCCGCGATGGAGCACGATGATGCGATCGGCATTCTGGATCGTCGAAAGACGATGCGCGACTATGATGGAGGTTCGTCCCTGAAGCAGTTTATCCAGGGCATCCCGGATTATCAGCTCCGTTTCGGTATCAATACTGGAGGTAGCTTCATCCAGGACGAGGATTTTAGGATCATAGGCCAGCGCTCGCGCAAACGCCAGAAGCTGCTTCTGGCCCACCGATAACGATGATCCGCGCTCGCCGACCGGAGTATCGTACTTTTTTTCCAGACGCTGAATGAAGCCGTCGGCATGGACGATCCGGGCGGCTTCCTGGACTCTTTCATCTGAAATATCCTGATTTCCCAGCCTGATGTTTTCTCCGACGCTGCCGGAAAAAAGGAACACATCCTGCAGGACGATGCCGATCGATTGGCGCAGGCCATGCAGGTCGTAGTGTTTCAAATTCACACCATCCACCGTGATTTCGCCAGCCGTGACATCATAAAAGCGGCTGAGCAGGGAAATGATGGTCGACTTGCCCGATCCTGTGGCACCCACGATGGCAACCCGCTCCCCTCGGGATACCGTGAAGGATATATTTTGCAGGACCGGTTCCCCAGGGTTATAGGCAAAGGAAACATCCCTGAACTCCACTTTTCCGAGCGATATTCCATGCGCGCGAGGAACAGGAGGGCCAGCAACTGACGCTTCAGTGTCCAGAAGCTTGAAAATGCGCTCCGAAGAGGCCATCGCCGATTGGAGAATGGTGTATTTTTCGCTCAAGTCGGATATGGGACGGAAAAACCGGTCCGAATATTGCACAAAAGCGACCAGCGCCCCCAGCGTAAGTGTGGAGGCTGCAACTTGAAGGCCGCCGTACCAGATGATGAGCCCGACCGCAAGTGCTCCGACTAATTCCAGGAGCGGATAAAAGATGGCGTAGTAAAAAACCGATTGGAGATTGGCATCCAGGTGCTCGCGGTTGATGTGCCGGAATTTGCCTCGTTGCTTGTCCTCTTGGGTGAAGACCTGGACCACACTGGTTCCCGTGATGTTTTCCTGCAGAAAGGCGTTGATGCGCGCGATGGCTGTCCTCACTCGGCGAAACGAGTCGCGCACCTTGATTTTGAACAGGAAGGTAATGCCGAAGAGGAGAGGAACAACCGAGAATATCGCCAAGGCCAGCCGATAATTCATCATAAAAAGGGTAAAAACGATTCCTGCCAAGGTGCACAGGTCCCCGAAAATGGAGATGACTCCGGCGGTAAACAATTCGTTGAGAGTGTCCACATCTGTGGTAACCCTGGTCATGAGCCTGCCGACCGGGTTTTTGTCGAAGAAGGCTACATCAAGTCTTTGAAGATGACGGAAAATCTGCATGCGCATGTCATACATGATTTTCTGTCCCATCAGATTCATTACCCAGGTCTGGCCGAAGCTTAGGACAAAAGTTGCTCCCAGGGTGAGAAGGTACAAGCCGGCAATGATAGTCAGGCCGTGCGGGTCTTTATTCCGGATATGAACATCAATAGCTATTTTTGTAAGATAGGGGGGCAGAACCGTCAGGGCGGATCCAGCCACGATCAGGATCAGGGCAAAAAACGCCGAACCCGTGTAGGGCCGTATGTAGCCCAGCAGGCGCCTCATAAGCCGCGCATCGTAAGCTTTTCCTAAGACCTGTTCTTCATGAGATTCTGACATGATCGTATGCTGCTTTCGCCATCGGCCGCAGAGACGGCCCGATTCGTCTGAACTTAGTGGCGCAATAGCCCCATCAAGCGCTTGCCAGCTCTTCCTCAAGCAATTGCTTGTTATAGAGGTCGAAATAAACTCCCTGCAGGCTCATCAGCGCGTCATGATTGCCTTCCTCGACGACTTTTCCATTTTGCAGAACGAAGATGCGGTGAGCGTTCCTCACGGTGGAAATCCGGTGGGAGACCAGAATGGTCGTTCGCCCTTGCATCACGCGCTCCAGTTTGTGCAGAATTTTTTCCTCTGTGGCGGTGTCGATGCTGGAGAGAGCATCATCCAGGAGAAGGATTTTAGGCTGCAGCATGACAGCTCGGCTTATGGCGACGCGCTGTTTCTGCCCTCCGGAAAGCGTTATGCCGCGCTCGCCCACCATGGTTTTCAAGCCAAGTGGAAAACCTCGGATATCCTCCATGACATGGGAAATGACCGCGGCTTCCTCTATCCCGGCTGCGGAGGCGGGGCTGTCGCAGCCGAAGGCAATATTCTCTTCAATCGTATCGGAGAACAGGAAGGTTTCCTGCGGCACATAACCTATCATTCGGCGCAGCTCTTCCAGCGGCCATTCGCGAATATCCCTGCCGTCGACGAAAACGGTGCCTTGAGGGGGATCGAACAGGCGGGGAAGAAGGTTGAGAAGCGTGGATTTTCCGCTTCCGGTATGGCCGACGATCGCGATGGTCTGCCCGGCTGATATGTTCACGCTGACATTTTCCAGCGCCATTTTGGAAGATCGGGGGTACTTGAAAGACAGATTTCTGATTTCGATCATTCCATTCCGGGGATGAGGCGCTGCAGCGCCCGCCGCATTTTGAATGTCAGGTTCCGTGTGTAATATTTCCAGAATCCGTGACATGGATGCGGCACCGCGCTGGAATATGTTGATAACCCAGCCTGTGGCGATCGTCGGCCAAGTCAGCATGGCAAGGTAACCCAGGAATGCCACAAATTCGCCCAGGGTGAGTTTGCCGGAGATCACCTGTTGGCCGCCCCACCAGATCAGCGCCACCGACGATACTCCAATCAACGCGGACATCAGCGGGTAAAAGATTCCCCAAAGGCGGATCAGTGAGATGCTCCGGAGGACATAATCGCGATTGAGGGTTTCAAATTCCCTTGTTTCCGATTCTTCCCGGGCAAAGGCCTTGACGACGCGGATTCCCGACAGGTTTTCCTGAGCCTTCGATGTGATGGATGAAAACTGCTCCTGTATTTTTTCAAACTGGTCATGCACCCGCTGGCCGACCTTCTTGACCAGGAGTGAAGCCAGGATCAGCGGAATGTAAGACAGGGCCGTCAACTGCCAGTTCAGTCGGACCAGGATGATCGTGGCGGCGGCGACGGTAATGATCGTGCTCATGGAATACATGATGCCCGGCCCCAGGACCGAGCGCACCGCGTTGAGATCATTGGTCGCGCGGGACATGATATCTCCCGTGCTGCGGCTCTGGCAGTAGGAAAGAGAGAGCCTTTGAACATGGGCGAGAAAGTCGTTGCGCAGGTCGAATTCAATGTCACGGCTGATCCCGATAAGGATTTTACGCATCCAGAACCGGAAAAAACCTTCAATTCCCGCGATGCCGAGGATGAAGCCGGCGTAAAGGGGCAGTTTTTCGCTGGCAAAATCAGCCTGGAGGTCATCGACCACATATTTCAATACCCAGGGGGCCATCATGCTGGCGGCGATAGTCAATACCACCATGGCAAAGCCGGCAGACAATCCCGCACGGTACCTGAGGAGGTAGGGCAAGAGGTAATAAAGGCTGGGCTGGTTTTTTTTCATGAAAATGGATGTCCGCGCCGAAAGCTATTCTCGAACTCGCATCGCCCGCAGGTCTTTATAGGGCACCAGATCACCCTGCCGCTGCTTGAAATCGAGGGAAAAACTGCCGAATTGCTTGTGATATTCGGGATAGGTGAGATGAAACGTCGCCACGGCGTCAGGCGGGATGAGCTCAGAATCCATCCTCACTACAGCGGTTTCCAGCAGCGTTCGATCCGGAGCATAGAGACGGATGACAGCATCCAGCTGCTCCACGGGAGCCTCAATAATATTGCGAACCACACCGCGGATATGGAATTCGGTGCCCCTGGCCTCATCTCCCAGATACAGCAATGCGATTTTTTCCTGTGGCGGCGGTTCCGATTTGCGAATACGCATGGTCTCGGCGACCTTGTCAAACGCGCCTTGCGGGAGGCATACCGTTACCAGGCTTAGGGTCACGGCGAAAGCGAGCAGTATAAGGGCCCCGCGGATGATATCCGCAGCCACCGATGTCTGCGGCTGCAGGGATTGGAAAAGGGGGATTGGATCGGGCTGGGCCGGGATCTGAGATTCCTCAGGTTGAGTTTCGGCGGGCTGTGCGGCCAAGGGCTGCTGCCTTCGCGCCTGTTCCTCAAGCCAGATCTGCATCAACCTCTGCCTCCGCCTCAGGAGATAGACGAAGACAAGGAGTATTAAGCCGAGGATCAGGAGCACGATCCGGAGCAAGGCCGGATCGCCTGTCAATGATTTCAGCAGCATTATTGCGGAGGAACCGTTTTATAAGGCTTGGGCGAGCGCGAATCAACCGGTTGAGGGTTCTTATCCCAGAAACCCTTCTTTTCATTGTACTGAAGATCGTTGCCCATGAGCTTCATGCTCATTTTTCCCAGGATCCGCTTCTCATAGACTCCCAGCGATTCCAGGGGCAGCCACTTTTCGGACTTGTCAAGGTCCCGGTTCAAACCCTCCATCTTGGTGCGCACCGTGACCATGGTTTGATTCGGGGCGATGATTTCGAGAAGGATTTCCACTGTATAGCGTGCCTTGAGCCAGGCACCTGTCACGGTGTCCCGCTTGATCGCCACCTTGTCGATCTCGGTGGACGTCAACGCACCGGTGATGAACTCATAGGGTTTGGAGACGATTCGCCCGGCTTTCTTGTCCTCTAGTTCCGTGCTGTAACCCATTTCGTCCAGCACAGCCCGGGCCACATTCCACACAATGTCGTACTTGTATACAAATTTAATGGGATCCGGGAGGGCTGGTTTCTGAACTTGTCCAAAACCCGAATGAGCCGAGAGCAGCATGCTGAAAAACAAAAACAGAGAAAAGCTCCGATAATCCTTAAAACCTTGTGAAATCTGCACCTTTGAGCTCATGATGGAATCGTAGCATCGGCGGCGGGGCAAGTCAAATTCTACCTCTTCGCCAACGTTCGCCTCCCTTGGTATTGTTGCACGGCGGCCTGGTGTGTTTTGAAGTCACGGGAGAATTGGTGCGTCCCGTCATTTCTCGAAACAAAATATAAATATTCGGTTTTTGCGGGACTGAGAGCTGCTATTAATGAGTCAGCTCCTGGACTCGCAATCGGCCCCGGGGGCAGGCCGGTATGAACATACGTGTTATAGGGTGATGAAATGCGCAAATCCGGTTTGCGAATGTTGCCGTCGAATTTCCCTGCGATTTTCAATGCGTAGATCACAGTAGGGTCGCACCCAAGAGGCATTCCTTTTTCCAGCCGGTTTCGCAATACGGATGCCACTAGAGGCCGCTCCGATGCGGTTTTGACTTCTTTTTCCACCATCGATGCCAGCGTAACAATTCCGGCAATGTTCCAGCCTTCGGGCAGAGGGTGCTCAGCCAGGATCTTCTTCATTTTCTCTTTGAACTGGTCGGTCATCGCTTTTAGGATATCCTCGGATCCAGCTTTACGAGGAAGCCTGTAAGTGTCTGGAAATAAGTAGCCTTCCAGGTTTCCAGCGGCCGGCGCCAGATCGCGGATCCAGGCTGTTTTCCCGAGAAGATTCTCAAGTTCAACGGCATCCGCGAGCTTGCTGGAGGCAATCAGGTCGATGATTTCGTGCGCGGTGAGTCCTTCAGGAATAGTGATGGTGTTGAAAAAGACATCTCCCCGGATGAGGCGATGAATAATTTCGGGTGGAGTCGCGGGACCCGAGAAACGATATTCGCCGGCTTGCAGCCGGCGGCCTTCGCCGGTCCAGCGTAAATAAACCACGAAGGGGAGACGGTTTCTCAGCACCCCCGCATCGGCAAGCAATTCCGCAATATTGCGAGTTGTTGCTCCCTTGGGGATTTCAACGAATACCTCCGGATCGCCGCTCGAAAAATAGGGGGTCGACAGGTCGTGTTGAAGCCACCACACGCAAATGCCCAAGACCAAAATTAAGGTGAGAGCCGATGCCGCAATAATTCGAAAAATCAAAGTGCTACGTTTCCTCCAAAAATCGTTCCAGAATCAAGGCGGCGGCCAGCGAGTCTACTGTTCTATAGCGGCGCTTTTGACGAATCGACATGCCGTTCCAGATATCGAGCGCTTCTGATGTGGAGAGCCTCTCGTCGAATCCCGCGACCGTCAGATCCAGGGAATTGCGGATGAGCTCGATGAATCGATCCACTTTTTCAACAGCCCTTCCCGAACTGCCGTCCAAGCGGTAAGGAATGCCCACCAGGATGCTCGAGATGGAATGCTCGGCTACTGCAGATCGCAGATTTTGTATGAGGCTCTTGCGGCCTGAGTTTGGGATAGACTGCAGGGGCTGGACCGTGAGCCCCAAGTCATCACTATACGCGAGCCCGATGTTCTTGGTGCCGTAATCCAATGCGAGGATCCTGCCCTTTTCCATGACGAAGATTGGATCACATCCGTGTCAACCCGTCAACGCGCATCCGCCGTGGCGCCCCATTCCTTAAAAAGGAGGCTGGTTGAGAATTCAAATTTGCTCGACCCTTCCGCCTACGGTATACTTCTTTTTCGGTATTGCACGCAGGAGGCAGGATGCTTCACAAAGGAAAGACGTTGGTTTTTTTCTGTTCATTGTTGATAGTTCTGTACGCGATTTCGGCGGCGTTTTATGGGAAAGTCGTCGCCAAAGACGAGGCGTATAACGAGCTTAAGGTTTTCATGGATGCGCTAAAGAAAATCAACGAAGATTACGTGGAATCCCCTGAAATGTCGAAGGTTCAAGAAGGAGCGATGCGGGGCCTGATTGAAGCCCTCGATCCTTATAGCAGCTTTCTTTCCAAGGAACAATTGGCGCAGCTCGAAAAGCGCAAGGCAACTGGAACTGCCGGGGCCGGTTTGGTGATTTCCAAAAAGGGGGATGTAACTTATGTCCTTGCGGTGCAGAGGGGAGGGCCGGCTGAAGCCGCCGGACTTCGTGCCGGCGATTACATCATCGAGGTTGACGGTGTTGCGATTGAAGACCTGAGCATCCTGGAGGTTGAGAGCCTTATCCGCGGCGCCGCTGATACGGCTTTGAAACTAACGGTGTTTCGCAATTCACGAACGAAGCCGGTCGAAATTAATCTGACCCGGAAGGCTGATTCCCAGGTGCCTATTCTGTCACGCATTACGCAGGCTGGACTGCAAGGTGATCAGGTTAATGTGGGAGTCATGGATGTTTCCTCGCTTGCGGGCACAAGTCTCGAGCAGGCGAAAGTAAAGCTCAAGACGCTGATTTCAGCCGGAGCGCAGAGTCTGATTCTGGACCTGCGCGACTGCGCCGAGGGACCCTTGTCAGCCGGAAGCGAACTAGCCAACCTGTTTCTAAAGGATGGTGTTATTACCTACAGCAAAAATCGCCAGGGGGAAAAGGTTCAGGAGATCGCGGCTGATGCGGGAAAGTTTGTCTCGGACCTTCCATTGGTGATCCTTGTCAATGGATCAACCGCAGGCGCTGCCGAAATAGCCGCTGGAGCGCTCAAGGATCTTAAACGTGCGACCCTTGTAGGGGAAAAGACTTTCGGTTCGGGTTCGGCCCAAACGCAAATCATGCTGAAAAGCGGATCCATGCTTATACTTTCAACGAGCAAATATTACACTCCTTCGGGCAAGCTGATACAGGACGATACCGCCCGCAACGCGGGAATCAAACCCGACATCCAGTCGCCGGATGATGATCACCGGCAGGATTTGCTGGTTGACGCCTACTACGACGAGCAGCAGGACGATACAGCAAAGTACAAGCAACTGCAGGAAAGGATCGACAAGGAGCAGTTAGATAAGGCATTAGAAACCGTTGCCAAATCCTTCAGTGCGCGCAAAAAGGCCGCCTGAGACAGGCACTGCAGTGAATAGCGGCTCTCAGGAGTGCGGAGAGCCGATTCCAGTGAAATTTCGGCAGGGGTGGAATTGCAGTTGACAGAAATCCATCCTTTCTGGTACGGTAACCCTTTATTTTGTAGGCGCGTAGCTCAGGGGGAGAGCACTTCCTTGACGCGGAAGGGGTCAGCGGTTCAAATCCGCTCGCGCCTACCATCTCAACAGGCGTTGAGAGGAATCCCCGGGGAAGAGTTGAACGAGTACAAACCTGCAGGATCCGTTTGTCCTTCCCACCTGTCGCTTGGACATTGCTCCGTTTCCATTCAGGGAGGCTTCCTCATAGATTCCCCTTCGAGGGGATGCTGGAGAGGGGCTGATTTTCAGTGATGGCAATAAAAGTCAGATACGCAGATGGAAGTGAAGGCATAGTGACCAGTCCGGGCGAAGCGCTGGAGGTGTATCGCCACAGCACGTCGCACCTCATGGCGGCTGCCGTCACCAGCCTTTTCCCCGGTACCCACCTTGGCATCGGGCCTGCCATCAGCGACGGCTTTTATTACGATTTCCAGAACGACCGGAGCTTCACTGAAGACGATCTCAAAAAGATCGAAGACCGGATGAAGGAGTTGATCTCCAGGGATCTTCGCTTCGAGCCGAGCCTGGTTTCGAAGGAAGAGGCCGTCGGCCTTTTTCGCGCGCAGGGCGAAGAGCTGAAAGTGGAATTGATCGAGGAAAAAGCCGGCGAGTCGCTGTCCTGTTATAGGTTGGGAGATTTAGTCGATTTCTGCACCGGGCCTCATGTACTTTCCACCGGTTCCATTCTTCCTGAGTCCTTCCGGCTGCTGAGCCTGGCGGGTTCCTACTGGCGTGGGAATGAAAAGAATCCGCAGCTTCAGCGTATATACGGAACTGCGTTTCTGGCTCCCGCCGAGTTGGAAGCTTATCTGGCTCAACTCGAGGAAGCCAAGAAACGCGACCATCGCCGCCTGGGCAAGGATTTGGATCTGTTCAGCGTATCCGAGGAGGCCGGCCCGGGTTTGATTTTCTGGCACCCGAAGGGCACCCTGGTTCGGATCACAATCGAGGATTTCCTGCGGAAAGAGCTGCTGAGCCGGGGATACGATTTTGTTACCACTCCGCATGTTGCGCGCAATTCGCTTTGGAAAACCTCGGGGCATTACGACTACTATCGCGAAAACATGTACGTCTTCAACATCGACGACGAAGAATTCGTGATCAAGCCCATGAACTGCCCCGGGCACACGCAGATCTACAAGTCCAGAATGCGTAGCTACCGAGATTTGCCGCAACGGTACGCCGAGTTTGGAACCGTCTACCGTTACGAAAAAAGCGGCGTTCTGCATGGAATGCTGCGTGTGCGCGGCTTTACGCAGGATGATGCTCACATTTTTTGTACTCGCGACCAGGTGTACGCTGAGATAGAAGCCCTGCTCGACCTGGTATTGTTCGTCATGAAAAGCTTCGGCTTCGAAGAGTACAAGGTTGAGCTCTCGGTCCGGGACGCAAACAAGAAGCAGGATTACGCGGGAAGCGAAGAAGACTGGGAATTGGCCGAAGGTGCGCTGATGGAGGCCATGCGAATCAAGGGCATGACTTGGACGCGCATGGAGGGCGAGGCCGTATTTTACGGGCCGAAGATCGACGTTAAGTTGATCGATGCCATCGGACGCCCATGGCAGCTTTCTACCGTTCAATTCGACTTTACGCTGCCCAAACGGTTCGATCTCAAATATGTGGGAGCCGACGGCCAACCCCATCAGCCCGTCATGCTGCACCGCGCCTTGCTCGGTTCTGTGGAGCGGTTCATGGGGGTGCTGATCGAGCATTACGCGGGTGCATTTCCGCTGTGGCTGGCACCGGTTCAGGCTGTGCTGATCCCGATAGCGGAGCGACATCAGGACTATGCCCGATCGGTTTGTGAACGTTTGCGCGCGTCCGGACTGCGTGTGCATATAGATGACAGGAACGAGAAGATGGGTTTCAAGATCCGGGAAGCCCAGACGCAAAAGATACCGTACATGCTTGTGCTCGGGGATAAAGAAGTCCAAGCCGGGCAGGTATCGGTTCGAAACCGCTTTCAGGGGGATTTGGGAGCCCAGTCCATTGAAAGCTTTTTCGCCACGATCGGGGAGTTGATCAAAGCCCGGGCTGTCCGGCCCTGATCCACCGGCCGGATTGGCTTTGACCCTGATATTCAAGGAGGCTGGCAATCACAACTACCAAACAGGTACGGGTTCGAGTCAATGAATTGATTCGGGCCAAAGAGATCCGTGTCGTGGATGAAGATGCGGGTCAACTCGGAATCATGACACCGGAGCAGGCGCTGGCTATTGCGCGGGAACGTGACCTGGACCTGGTGGAAGTGGCCCCTGGGGCCAATCCGCCCGTATGCCGAATCATGAACTACGGCAAGTTCCAATATCAGAAGAGCAAGCGCGCGCATGAGGCAAAAAAACACCAGAAAACGGTGGTGCTCAAGGAAGTGAAGTTCCGGCCGAAAACCGAGGAGCACGATTTCCAATTCAAGAAAAACCACATCGTCCGCTTTCTCGCAGACGGCAACAAAGCCAAGGCGACTGTGGTTTTCCGGGGCAGGGAAATGACCCACCAGGAAATCGGCCGAAAGCTCATGGAGCGCCTGATTGAGGAGTTGAAAGAGCAGGCGGAACTCGAGAGAACCCCCAAAATGGAGGGGTATGCTCTCGTGGCAATATTTACACCGAAGAAGATTTAAGGAGAGATTTTGTGAACAAGCGTAAGACCAACAAGAGTGCTGCAAAGCGATTTAAAGTGACGGCTACTGGTAAGATTATGCGCCGGCACAGCCATGCCAGGCATATCCTGACCAAAAAGCCTCGCAAGCGGGTACGGAAGCTCGTGGCATCGGCCCAGGTGAGCAAGCCGGACTCCAAGGTAGTCAAAAAGATGCTGAATATCTAAACAAACGCGCGAGGCTGGCGCATCCGCTGCGCACGACCGTCGTACTGCGTGATTTCAATTCGGGAGCAAAGAAATGCCGAGAGTAAAAAGGGGAAATAAGCGGGTCCAGCGCAGGAAGAAGATATTGACGCTGGCTAAAGGCTATCGCCTTACCAAGAGCAAGCTGCACAGGTCAGCCAAGGAATCCGTCGACCGGGCGTTGAGGTTTTCCTATCGCGACCGGCGGAACAAGAAGCGCGAATTCCGCAGCCTTTTCATTATCCGGCTGGGGGCAGCGGCCAGGAAAAATAACATTTCTTACAGCCGATTCATCAGCGGTTTGAAGAAGGCGGCGGTCATGCTTGACCGCAGAGTTCTGGCCGAAATCGCCATTCACGACCCGGAGACTTTTACCAAGCTGACAGAGACTGCGAAAGCGGCGCTGGCGGCTGCCTAAGAAGCGTATTGAATTTATTGGTTTCCAGCGCCCGGTGTGCCGCAACGCCGGGCGTTTTTTTTAACGCAGCCTCGAGTCGAAGTTAAAGCAGAGCGATCACAAGCGGCAATGCCGGATGGACGTGAATATGAATGAGAGGATGGATGCACTGAGGCGGGAGTTCGAATCCGACCTTTCTCGCATTGAAGATACGCCGAGCTGGAAAACAGTGCGGGATAAATGGCTTTCCAGGGAGAACGGAATCATCACCAGCGAGATGAAGCGTCTGCGCGAACTGCCCAAGGAAGAAAGGCCGGCTTTCGGACAGGGGATGAATCAGCTGCGCCATGAAGCGGAAACGCGACTTGATGCGCTCCAGTCCGAGCTACGGAACCAGGAGCAGTCCGGAGGGCGGTGCAGAATTGACGTAACCAGGCCCGCATCGCCGTTCGGTCCCGGCGTGGAGCATCCGGTAAAACGGCTTCAGGCTGATATTGAAAATGTTTTCGTCAGGATGGGATTTCGCGTATTCGACCTGCCGGAGGTTGAAACCGAACATTACAATTTCGAAGCTTTGAACATGCCTCGCAATCATCCGGCACGCGATGCGCAGGATACTTTTTATTTCGGCGACAATGCTCTCCTGAGGACGCACTGTTCCACCGTGCAGATACACGCCATGGAGGTCATGAAACCCCCGATCCGGGCCGTGAGTACGGGAAAGGTATACCGCCGCGACCCCTTCGATGCCACTCATTCTCCCATGTTTTTCCAGGTTGATGTCCTTGCCGTGGACGAAGGGATAACCATGGGGGACCTCAAAGGAACCTTGGAGACTTTCCTGAAACAGGTCTTCCATCCCGATATTCGCATGCGACTGCGGCCCGGTTTTTTTCCTTTCGTCGAACCGGGAGCCGAGGTCGACATCAGCTGCATTTTCTGCGACGGTAGAGGATGCCGGATCTGCAAGCAGAGCGGCTGGATTGAAATCCTGGGAGCCGGCATGGTGCATCCCAAAGTGTTGACGATGGCCGGGGTGGAACATCCGAGGTACAGCGGATTTGCCTGGGGGATGGGGATAGACCGCGTGGCAATCCTGAAATACGGAGTCGACGATATCCGACTGTTCTTCGAAAACGACCTCCGATTTCTCTCTCAATTCTAAGCAGGTTGGCTTGTCATGAAAATCAGCATTGAATGGTTGAAAGACTACGTAGATATTCCTTGCAGCATCGAAGATCTCAAGGCAGGGCTTACTACCACCGGTCTGGTGGTGGAGTCGGTTGCTGAAGTCGATGGAGACACTGTATTCGAATTTGAAATAACGTCCAACCGACCCGATTGCCTGAGCCATTTCGGCATAGCACGAGAAATCGCCGCGCTTTATGGTGTTGGGCTTAAGCGACCTCCGCTGAGGCGCGTTCTTGGCCTTCGCAAGGAACGGCTGCCATACAAGGTAGAAATCCGGGATCCCGATCTCTGCCCGCGCTACACGGGGCTGCTGCTGGATAAAATCAAGATCGAGCCTTCACCCGATTGGATGCAACGCCGCCTCCTGGCTGCGGGCATGCGCCCGGTAAACAACATTGTCGATATCACCAATTACGTTTTGCTGGAACTGGGGCATCCACTCCATGCGTTCGACTATCACAAACTGAGACAGCAGAAAATTGTTGTGGCGAGAGCTTCTGAAGGGGAGCAGATCACCACGTTGGATGGGGTCGATCGGACTCTCGATGGAGAAATGCTACTCATCCGTGATGGCGAAGGGCCCATCGCGGTGGCCGGGGTGATGGGCGGCCAGGATTCCGAAATCAGCCCCGAAACCACCGCCGTCCTCCTGGAGTGCGCCTATTTCAAGCCCTCTTCGGTTCGCAGAACCTCGAAAAAACTGGGCCTTTCATCAGAAGCAAGCTATCGTTTCGAGCGTGGCGCCGATTGGAACGGCACTGTGCCGTCTATCGCCCGAACCTGCCATCTGATTGAAGCAGTCGCCGGAGGCAGAGTCGCCGGCAGCCTCCAGGATGTCTACCCGGCACCGTTGAGCCCGGTCGCGATTTCCTTAAGCCGCCAAAGAGTCGAGCGGCTGCTCGGGGTCGAACTCGAAGATGTCTTTATTGAAACCACCCTGCGGCGTCTGGAATTCACACTCAAGCGCAAGGGGAAGGGAAACTGGCTGGTTTACTGCCCGAGCTATCGCGCCGATATGGAGCTTGAGGCTGACCTCGCGGAAGAAATTGCGCGCTTTTACGGTTATCAGAACATTCCAACCACGATACCTCCATCGCGTTCTGCAGGGATCCCTTCTAAGTCGAGGGAATTTGAGAGTGCCGCCAAACGTATCCTGACGGGCCTGGGATTTTCGGAAGCCGTGAACCTCAGTTTTGCAGCTGCGGGAGAACACCTGGATTTCCCTCCTTTGGGAGGAGATCGGACAGCCGTTAGCAATCCCTTGACGGAAGAAACTCAGTTCATGAGAACCTCGCTGGCCGCGGGCTTGATGAAAGCGGTGAGGCACAATTTCAACTATCAGACCTTCCGGATCCGATTGTTTGAACTTGGCCGCGCCTATTTTGAATCGGACCGCGGCTCACCGGTTGAAAAAGACATGCTCGGAATCGCCGCATCCGGCGACTCACTGGGAAGCAACTGGAGGAGCGCAGAATCGGCATGCGATTTTTTTCAGCTGAAAGGGGCGGTCGAATCCCTTTTGTGCGGAATGCGATGCGGGCAGCACAAGATCGAGGCGGGAGCGGCCGTTTCATGGCTGAATCCGGCCGAGGCGGCCACGCTTTCGCTGAACGGTGAATACATCGGGGTGCTGGGTCGATTGAGCGCCGCGCTCGAAGAAAAGTATAAATTCAAACAGCCCGTTTACCTGGCTGAACTGGAATTCGGCACGCTCAGCCGTCACGCCTTCAAACCGGTCCAGTATGAAGCGCTTCCCCGATTTCCCGCAGTGGAGCGTGATCTGTCCATGCTTTTCAGGCACGGGACGACTTTCCATGAGGTAACCCACTCGATCCGAGGGCTCAGCATCTGCGAGCTGACGGCCATCAGCCTGATCGACGTTTACGAAGGTGACAGGATTCCCGCGGGGAAAATCAGCCTCACACTCCGCTTCTCGTTCCTGGATCGCTCCAAAACCCTGACCGTTGACCGCGTTCAAGGCTTCAGCGATAATATCGTCGCATTATTAAAAGATACATTTGATGCTGAATTGAGATAGGACTTATGCCTGAAAACAAACTGGATATTGAAATGACGGGCCTGGAGAGGTTCGGCCAGCTCGAAGACAAGATCTATCGGACGGTGGAAGCCTTCAAAGCGGTTAAAAAGGAAAACGAAACTCTGCGCGCAGACAGCGCGCGGATCAGGGGCGAAATGGAAGCCCTTCAGAAGAGCGAAGCTGCGGCCCGGGATGGGATTGCGCAGCTTCAAAAAGAGCGTGAGGCGCTGCGCGAGCGCGTGGAAAAAGCTCTCAGCATGCTTGCCAGCCTGGAAACAAAGTAAGCGATTCCAGAGGGGCACATTCAGCCTCCATCAGGCTTGACATGAATGACCCGAAGTCCGGCGTATTACAGGTAAAGATTTACGACCGGGATTATGTTTTGCGGACCAGCGGTGATCCGGTTCGCCTGCAAAACCTATGCTCGGAGCTGGACAGGCGCATGCGGGAAGCCTCAAAAGCTTCCGGCGCGGTCGACACCCTCAAAGCGGCCATGCTTGCGGCGATCAGCCTCGCGGATGATCTGGACCGCGTTCAGGAGCAGTTGCGAAGGATGGACGAATCGGTCGGTCAGCGTTCCAAAGAATGCGTCTCGATCCTCGACCGATTTCTATACTGAGGCAGGCCCCCCTGGATCCTGGCTTCGGGGCAGTCCACACTAGCCATTCGCGAGAAACGGATGAACGCCTCACCGTCAAACCCCATGGTGCCTGACGTGGGAATCCGGCGGTTTTCCCTCAGCCCACATTGATACGCAGGATGGATATGGCGCGTCCCGTGCTCTCCTCGACCTCGACAACGGCTCCGCAAACCCGCGGGTTGTTAGTGGCAGGTTCCAGCCGAACCGGCATGTGATAAAGAAATCGTTCGAGGGAGAGCTCCGGCACGGAGCCAATCACGGAATCGTGAGGACCGGTCATTCCGACATCGGTAATATAGGCGGTGCCTTTGGGAAGAAGTCGCTCGTCGGCGGTTTGCACATGGGTGTGAGTTCCGAGAACCGCGCTGACCCTACCATCAACATACCACCCGAATGCCTGTTTTTCCGATGTCGCTTCAGCATGGAAGTCCACGATGATGACCGGAGTTTCCCGTCGTATTCTCTGGATCGCATCGTCGGCAGAGCGGAAGGGACATTCCAGCGAGGGCATGAGAACCCTGCCCTGGACGTTCAAAACTCCAATCCTCACGCCACAACGCGTGTCCCCGATGTAAACTCCGCTTCCAGGCGTTTTCGCCGGGTAATTACAGGGGCGCAGAAGCCGTGGCTGTTCCTGGATGTATTGGATGATGGCGCGTTTGTCCCAGACGTGGTTTCCGGTCGTTAGAAGATCGATGTCGTTGGCGAGCAGTTCCTCGACAATCTGAGGCGTAATACCAAATCCTCCTGCTGCATTTTCGGCGTTGGCGACACAAAAATCAATCCTATGCTCGTGGATAAGTCCGCGAAGCCTCTCCTGCAGAATTTTACGCCCGGGCTTGCCGAAAATATCGCCAATGAACAACACACGCATGCGGGGAATCCTCTTTGGCCTTCCAGGTATAAAAAAAGCTCCCGCGCCGCCGTGTGGCAGGATCCATTTGAACCTTGTCGCCAAGGGGGTGCCCGTCACATCGCTTCAGGCAAGCAAGTTCCCGAAGGAAAAGCTCGCACACCGCGATGAATTGTTCAGACTCCCATTCAAACAGACTATCGGCTCAAATAATTGTCGCCATCACCAACCTTGCAGGAGCCACATTCATCATACTCAATGCCAGCCATCAGATCAAGGAAGGGGAGTGCCGGAGTCCAGATCGGGATGGAATGCTACCTTGAACCACGCCGGGCCGATGATCCTGCCCCTTCCTGGAGAGGGTCGGTGAGCAAGCTGGGATTAGTGCGTATCTGTCAGATAGCGCTGCAGATAGCGTGCCGTGTGGGACTGGCTGCAGGCCAGGAGCTCCTCAGGGGTCCCCGAAAAAACGACCTGCCCGCCGTCATCGCCTCCCTCCGGTCCCAGGTCGATAATCCAGTCAGCCGTTTTTATTACATCAAGGTTGTGTTCGATGACCAATAGAGAATTTCCCGCGTTGGTCAACTTATCAAATGCGGCGAGCAGCTTGCGGATATCGTCGAAGTGAAGTCCGGTTGTTGGTTCGTCAAATATAAAAAGCGTGTTCTTGGTTCCGGCGGAGGCAATGAAAGATGCCAGCTTGATGCGCTGGGCTTCGCCGCCTGAAAGAGAAGTCGCCGATTGACCCAGTCGAAGGTAACCAAGGCCGATCTGCTCCAGGACACGAAGCTTTCGAAGAAGCCTGGGGTGACCTGCAAAATGGTCGATCGCCTCGTGAACCGTGAGCTGGAGCACGTCGGCGATATTTTTCCCTTTGTAGAACACCTCCAATACGGAACTCTTGAAACGGGTACCGCGGCACTCTTCACAAGTCAGCTCGACATCGGCAAGGAACTGCATTTCGACTGTGATGGTTCCACTGCCCTGGCAGGTTTCGCACCGACCGCCCACGACATTGAAAGAAAAATGACCCGGGCCGAAATTTCGAGAATAGGCTTCGCGCGTGGATGCGAACAGCTCCCGGATCTCATCAAAGGCTTTGATGTACGTGACCGGATTGGATCTGGGGGTCTTGCCGATGGGTGACTGGTCCACGAGCACGGCATCAGAGATTCTCTCCGCACCCCGGATCGAATCGATGGCTTCGAGAACGGAATCGGAGGTAGGGTCCTTGGATTGGCTAATGGCATCATAGATGATGGAATGAACGAGGGTCGATTTCCCGCTGCCGCTCACTCCCGTGATACAGACCATCATGCCGAGTGGAATCCGGACATGGACCCCTTTAAGATTGTGTTTACGAGCGTTTTGGATTTCCAGAAAAAAGCCGTTGCCCTTTCGCCGGAAAACGGGGATGGGGATCCTGAGCTCGCCGCTGAGATATTTGCCGGTTAAGGAATTTCGAGACAGTCGCAAGGCATGGAAATTCCCCTCGAATACCACCTTCCCGCCATTTTCCCCGGCCCTCGGGCCCAGGTCGACGATGTGATCGGCAGCGCTCATGATCTCGGGATCGTGCTCGACGACCAGAACGGTATTTCCAAGGTCGCGAAGGTTTTTGAGGATTTCAATGAGCCGCGCACTATCCCTCGGATGGAGTCCGATGCTGGGTTCATCCAGAACGTAAAGAGCGCCCACGAGCATGGAACCCAGCGACGTGGCCAACTGGATACGCTGGGATTCTCCCCCCGATAATGATGATGAAAGGCGATCCAAGGTCAGATAATCAAGGCCTACTTTCTTTAAAAGATCCAGCCGCCGGCGAATTTCCTCCAGAAGCTTGGATGAGATTGCCTGCTTTTCAGGGGAGAGTCGGAGAGCAGAAAAAAACTCGGAGCTCTGACGGATGGTCATGCGGGTAACATCCGTGACTCTCATTCCCCCTATGAACACGTCGCGCGCTTCCTGGCGGAGTCGTTCTCCACCGCAGGACAGGCATGTCGTATACCCGCGATATCGGCTGCAGAAAATCCGCACGTGCATCTTGTATTTTTTCTCTTCCAGATAATCGAAGAAGCCCAGGATGCCGGGAAATCCGCCTTTTCCGCGGATGATCCATTCCTTGTGCTGCTCCGACAGCTCCGACCATGGAACATCGGCCGGCACTCCGGCTTTTTGTGCGAATAGAATCATCTTTGAATGAAAGCCCTTGTAGCGCGGCTTGGTCCAGGGATCAACGGCACCCTCTTGCAGACTTTTGGTCCGGTCGGGCACAACGCGGTTCAAATCCAATGTGACGGTGTTGCCGAAGCCCTGACACTCGGGGCAGGCTCCGAAGGGGTTGTTAAAGGAAAAAAGCCGAGGCTCGGGTTCTTCATAGGATAAATGGCAGAGCTGGCATTCGAAGGCTTCACTGAATTTGACCATCGTACCCGCGGGGTGCCGCAGCCACCTTATTTGCGGGTGATTCTGATCCAACACGCGCTCGAGGCTGTCAGGATCGTCACCCAGGAGCACCAATTCGATCCTGCCGTCAGCCTCTCGGCCGCAGACCTCCAAAGAATCCACCAGGCGTTTACGCATGTCTTTTTGAACAACCAGCCGGTCGACAACAACATGAGCTTCTTTGCTGGCGGATTCCTGGAGCGCTTCCACCGCGTCAGGCAAGTCGACCACACGCGCGCCGATCAGCAGGCGAACAAAACCCTGCTGCTGCAGTCCGGGTAGAATCATGGCGAGCCGGTCTGCCGGTTCGGAGCCGGGAGGGGCTTCCCGTGCCGATCGGCGGGTTTTCCCCGGGCGTTCAATGGCAGGGTTTGCGGCTGCGGCTCCGGATTCGAGATCGAGTCTCATGCACAGGTAAAGACGCTGGCCTTCCGGCAGGGAAAGAACGAAATCGGCGATGGCATCCGGAGTGTCTTTCTCGACCTGCCTTCCACATTTATGGCAGATCGTGGTGCCAATCCGGGCGAATAAAAGCCGCAGATAGTCGTTGATTTCCGTAACGGTGCCGACGGTCGACCGGGGATTGCGCGTGTAATTTTTCTGACGAATCGCCAGCGCCGGGCATATGCCGAGGATATCGTCTACCTCAGGCCGGTCGATCCGGTCAAGGAACTGGCGCGCATAGGCGGACAAGGAGGATACATATCTTCGCTGACCCTCGGCATAGATGGTGTCGAAAGCCAGGCTGCTCTTACCACTCCCGGAGACCCCTGTGATCACGGTCAGTGCGTTCAAGGGGATATCGACGGTAATATTCCGCAGGTTGTGGACGCGTGCGCCTAAAACAGTTATGGATTCTTCTTTTACAGCCGGCAAAGTGGAGAGCCCTCAACGCCCGTAGTTGGAGTAAGACAAACATTCAATGTTATTTTTGTGCCGGGGGCTTGTCAACATCCTGATCCCGCGGGACCACGGCAACTGCATGGGCGGCGGACGCCGACGCTCTGCTTTCGAGTTTACGGATTCAGACCCGCATCGGGGCCGGGCGGGGAGGATGGAGGCGCGGACACTTTTCTTTTCAGCAGGGAGGCGCATGCCTCCAGCAATATCTGCGGGCTCCTGATGATAATCTGCCGGCGGAGGCGTTCATAGGAGCTGTTTCCGGATATCAGATCCGTGGTCAAATTCCTCATGGTTGAACTGTGACGGAGGGACTGCAGGGCGCGTCCGGTGAAAGCCTCCATCAAAAAAGTTCCGCCGAAAAACCGGTCTCTCCATAAAGCGGCACGGTGCAGATCCGATAAGAAATCCTTCTTCCATAGCGATTCGTAGGAAGTCTGGGCTCCTGGAACGAGGGACTGGGCCAACAATTCGGCGGAACGCAGGGCGTAATGGATCCCCTCGGCTGTAATAGCGTCGGCAAATCCGGCGGCGTCCCCGAGAAGCGCCCAATCGAGCCCTGCCGTTTTCTGCTGCAGAAGTGTGTGGCTGTTCAAACACGGTATGCACGCCGCGTAAAGAGAGCGCTCCGATGGCATGCCCCGGTATTGCGTTTCCACAAACTGAAGTAGTCGAGTCCGCATATCCTCGGAATGGGCCGCTGGTAGCCAACGAAGAATGCCCGTGGACAAATGATCAACCCGGGGAAAGGACCAGATATAACCCTCGAAGCCCTGTTCCAGGAATTCCACCAAAATTTTCTCCGGATGGAATTTGCCGGGGATGCAATAACCGATCGCCAGGGAAAGATCGGTGGACCTGAAAGAACCCGAGGTTGCTGCACGAACCTTGCTCCTGGCGCCATCCGCACCTATCAGGTAGTCCACCTCTAGCTCCGATCCGGGTGTCCTTATCTGCCAGCCCCCGTTTTGGCGTGACAGCTTGACGGCGCGTTCTGGGATCAGGCGTGTCCCGGCCGCTACAGCAGATCGCCGGATGTACGAATCAAGATCCCTACGGCTGAATATTTGCAGGGCGGAGCGCAGGCTCACTTCAGCAGGTTTGTCGTGGATTCGAAGCATCCGCATGGTGCGAACGTCATTGAAAGGGAGTTTCAGGTCTCGGAACAGGGGGATGCGGGAAAGCGCCTTGCCGGTCACTCCGCCACCGCATGGCTTTTCGACTTCCAGAGAATGGTCGAAGAGAATCACTTCATGCCCGGCCCTGGAAAGGAGAAGACTTGCATAGGAACCTGCCAGTCGTGCACCGATCACCCCAATTCGCATCGAAATACTATACACGAATGTAAATGGGTCCCGCCTCATTCCGCGAGCGGATGCTGAGAATGGAATCCTTCACTGGAAGATATCTCCTGGGAAGGGATGGCTTCGGAAAAATGTAAATTTACAGATTAGGATGGGCTTTGCTTTCCTTGACAAAATGGTAGACTCCAAGACGGCTTCCAGGGCTGTGATTCCGAGGTGGCAGGATGGTTTCGCAGGCGGTTGCGAGGTGCCGCTGAAGATGTCGAATCCGTTTAGGTTTGAAATCGATGCCAGGGACAGGAATACAGCGGCCCGGCTTGGTCGAATAACCACGCCGCACGGCGAAATTCCAACGCCGGTATTCATGCCCGTGGGCACGGCGGCGGCGGTCAAGGCCCTGCCGCACGAGTGGCTGGAGATGCTGGATTCCCGTATCCTTCTTTCCAACACCTACCATTTGTACTTGCGGCCGGGGCACGAACGGATTGCCGGGCTCGGCGGGCTCCACAAATTCATGTCCTGGGAGCGTGCGATTTTGACCGACAGCGGCGGCTACCAGGTTTTCAGCCATAGGGAGTTGCGGCGCATCACCGAGGAAGGCGTCAAATTCCAGTCTCATTTGGACGGAAGTTCCCATTTTTTGACCCCGGAAGCCATTATCGACATCCAAAACGCATTGGGTTCCGACATCGTCATGGTATTCGACGAGTGCACTCCCTATCCTTGCGGATTTGCAGATGCGGAGCGATCCATGATGCTTTCCATGCGATGGGCCCGGCGCTGCCGGGACCATTGGCGCCGCACGGACGACGGCACCCGGGCGCTTTTCGGCATTGTTCAGGGCGGTGTGTTCCCGGACCTGAGAAGAAGATCAGTGGAAGCTCTGCGCGAAATAGACTTTGCCGGCACCGCCCTGGGCGGTCTCAGCGTGGGAGAGCCGAAATCGGCCATGAGAGAGATTCTGGATTGCACTGCACCGCTCCTTCCAGAAGATCGCCCCCGCTACCTGATGGGGGTGGGGACTCCGGAGGATATCATCCGGGCGGTGGCTTGCGGGATCGACATGTTTGACTGCGTGCTGCCGACGCGAAATGCGCGCAACGGCTTTCTGTTCACCAGCCAGGGGAGGATCGTGATTAAAAACGCACGATTTGCCGACGATGATGGCCCCCTCGACCCTGCCTGTCCCTGCCTGACCTGCAGGCGTTATTCCCGTGCTTACCTGCGCCACCTGTTCATGGCCGGGGAGCATCTTTCAGCTATACTGAATACGATGCATAACATCTCGTTTTATCTTGACATGATGGCTAAAATAAGACAGGCTATCCAATTTAATTCGTTCGAAACGTGGCTCGATTTTCCGGAGAATACTGTCGACTGAAACTGTCGGTTTGTGTTTCTCTCCTGGTGCTCGTCGCAGTTCCAGCCTGGTTTATCTCCACAATGGCAGCAATGATTGGGAAAGGTTATTACGCTTAAAATGGGACAACAGGTAATCATAGCGCAGCAGGCTGGCGCCCCGGACATGCTGATTCAATTCGCTCCTATCATTATTATCGGGGCAGTCTTTTACCTCCTCATTTTTATGCCGATGCGAAAAAGGCAAAAAAAGCTGGATATGATGATTGAGGCTCTGAAGAATGGCGACAAGGTTATTACCAGCTCGGGCATCTATGGAACCATCGCGGGGGTGAAGGACAAGACCTTCATTCTCAAGGTTGCCGACCAGGTAAAGATCGAGGTTACCAAGAATTCGATTGCCGGCATTCAGGGGCCCGAAGAAACTCCGGGCACCTAACAGGAATCCGCTTTCCATCCGAAGTCGTGACCCGGACCGGTCCAGGGACGGGTACACCAAACGTAGGGAACCGATATGCAAAAGAATCTGAAGTGGAAGATCCTAGCTATACTGGGGATCATGGTCATATGTATCTACCTGTTTGTCAGTCCGAGGGAGAAGGGCGCTGCCCTCCTTTCCCGCATCAACCTCGGACTGGACCTCAAAGGCGGAATGCACATGGTCCTGCAGGTTGTGACCGAAGAGGCTCTCAACCAGGAACTGGTGCAGGACGCGGACAGAATCAACACAGAGTTGAAGACCAAAAACATCGCGTTCACAGCTTCCAAAAAGGGCAATGGCATGACGGTGGATATCTCCGGCGTCGACTCTGCCAAGGATAAGGACGTTAGGGCGTTTATCGATCAGCTCTATCAGAAGAAATACGCCGTACGCAGTACATCAGTCGAAGGAAAAACGAACTTCACCCTGTCGTTTCTTGGCGGCTACATGCGTGAGACGCAGGAGTCGACCGTCAAGCAGGCACTGGAAACCATCCGGCGCCGGGTGGATGCGCTGGGAGTATCTGAACCTACACTCCAGATTTACGGCGGCAGCGGCACCGAAGTTCAGGATCAGATCATCGTGGAGCTTCCCGGCGTGGACGATCCCGACCGGATAAAGGGTATCCTGGACCGCACTGCTCAGCTGGAACTGAAGATGGTGAAAAAAGACCAGGGCGGCCCGTTTTCGAGCATCGAATCCGCAGTACAGGCCAACGGCGGCAAAATTCCGGACGGCTATGAAATTTTGCCCTACCGCGAAGACCGTGGCGAGGATAACCGCCTCGAATACCTGGTTGTGAGCTCGACCTCGACTATCACAGGCAAACACCTCAAGAACGCCAGGCGCTCCTCGGATTCCAACGGTGCTCCGGCAGTCGGTTTCTTCCTCAACGCCGAAGGAGCCGACCTATTCACGCGGGCCACGGAACAGCATATTGGCGACCGATTGGCCATCGTGCTCGACAAAACCGTCAGTTCGGCACCGACGATTCAGGACCGAATCGGCGCGGAAGGAATCATCCACGGGCGCTTCACGGTGCAGCAGGCGGAAGATCTTGCCCTTCTGCTGCGCTCCGGCGCTCTGCCGGCGTCGCTCAGAGTAATTCACGAGCAGAGCGTGGGTGCTTCGCTGGGGAATGATTCCATCCGGGCCGGCATCATGGCCTCAATCATCGGCTTTGGCCTTGTCGTGATGGGAATGGTGATTTATTACAGGCATTCCGGCCTGAACGCCATCTGGTGTCTTCTTGGCAACCTCATTATTTTGATGGGATTCATGGGCGCCGTGGGAGCGACGCTGACTCTACCCGGGATTGCCGGGATCATCCTGACTATTGGTATGGCAGTCGACTCCAACATCCTTATTTTTGAGAGAATCCGGGAAGAGTTGCGCAACGGAAAAACCGTCCGTGCGGCTATTGACACCGGTTTCAGCAAGGTGTTTTGGACGATTCTCGACACTCACGTTACCACATTGATATCTGCAGCCTTCCTCTTCCAGTTCGGCACAGGTCCCATCCGCGGATTTGCGATCACACTGACCGTCGGATTGCTTGCGAACGTGTTTACGGCCGTTTACGTTTCCCACCGTTTGTTCGAAATGATGCTGGGAACCCGAAAAGTGGAAGCGCTATCGATTTAACGGAACTTTAGGGGCCTTGAAGGGGTCAAAAATAGCGAATCGGCAAAAGCCGGCGCGCAATCTGATTCCGAGGCTCTGATTCAGGAGATTCAGGAGCTCTTTGTGCAGATCTTACACGAAGTAAAGATAGACTGGCTTAAGCAAAAGTGGTACTTCCTGGGCTTTTCCTGGGTATTGATTGTCGCGGGAATCATCGGGTATTTCGTGCGCGGTGGCTTGGCTTATGGCATCGATTTCAGCGGCGGAACGATGATTTATCTCAAGTTCGCCAAAACCCCCGATCTCGATCTTATCCGAAAATCGCTCAAGCCCGAATCGGTAGGTACTACGATTATCCAGAGGTTTGACGCGCCGGAAAAGAATTCGGTCCAGGTCCGGATGCAGGCTGTATTCGGAACTGGGCAGAGCGTCGATGCAGGGCAGCGGGAGGTTCAGAAACTTCTGCGGAACGCATTCGATGCGGAAAATGCTGCTAGTGCCAAGATTGATTTCAATAATGTCGGATTAGACGCACTGACGAAGTCATTACTGGACAGCGATCCCGATAATTTGAAAACGCAGAACAAAACCTCTCAGGAAACCCAATCTTATTACCAGGGGCTGGCCCAGTCTCTGGTTGACTATCGAAACAAGACCAGGGAGGGCTTGGTGCCATCGCTGGACGATCTTAAGGCTGCTCCCAAAGCTACGTCAGCGACTGTGGAATTCCTGAAAAAAGGCTTTTACGCGGGCCCTTTTGCCGTAAAGGGGGTTGAGAGCGTAGGCGCGATCGTTGGAAGTGATCTGCGTCGGCGCGCAGCCCTCGCCGTGGGCCTTTCTTTTCTGGGCATGATGGTATACATCGGATTTCGATTTAAGCCAATCTACGGTGTAGCCGCTATTGTCGCGCTTTTTCACGACCTGGCGGTAACGCTCGGGCTCTTCGCACTGACACAAAAGGAAATATCGCTTACTGTGATCGCAGCCCTATTAACTTTGGTTGGCTATTCGGTCAATGATACCATCGTGATTTTCGACCGGGTGCGCGAAAACCTCAGGAGCATGCGGAAGGAAACCTTACCGAATCTTCTTAATCTGAGTATCAATCAGACATTGTCTCGGACTATCATTACTTCGGGAATGACATTCCTGTCGGTTTTCGCATTGTATGTCTTCGGTGGGGAGGTGCTGAACGGCTTCTCCTTTGCTCTCACCGTCGGCATTATCATTGGTACCTATTCCTCGATCGCGATTGCAGCTCCGATCGTGGACTGGTGGGATCGGGTTTCGGCTGAAAAGCCGAAACATAAGTCTCAGTAAGGGTGGGACGCGGACGCCCTGGCATCACATCGTGAAAAGTCTGAAAAAGGCTGAAAAATCACGAATATGCGGGAGAGAAACTGCTTGACAGATTTTGCGGCTCGATATTAAGATCGCGTCCTTAATTCTGTGGCCGCAAGGACCCCAATATTTACGCCTACGGGCAGTCTACGAGGGGATAAATGTTCGAAACATTGGAACAAACCAGTAAATCGGATCTCGCTAAGCGCCTAATAACGCTAGTGATATCCATCGTGGTGCACGTAGTGGCGATAATAGTAATTGTTATCTTGCCGCTTGTGTTCTTTAACGTGCTTCCGGAAGGCGAGCTCCTGACCTTCCTGATTGCGCCGCCACCACCACCGCCACCACCGCCACCGCCACCACCGCCGCCGACTCCGAACCGGGCAATACCGCAAAGAGTCACGGTGGATCCGACCAAGTTCGTTGCTCCGACGGAAATTCCAAAGGAAATCCCGCCGCCGGTTGACGAGCCGCCGGTTGTTGGCGTCAGCGGTGTTGTAGGGGGAATACCTGGGGGTGTACAGGGAGGAGTCGTAGGAGGCGTTCCCGGGGGAGTGGTAGGAGGCGTATTAGGCGGAGTTCCGCCGCCACCGCCGCCGCCGCCGCCTCGTCCGGTTAAGCGCGAGCCTATTCGTGTGGGCGGAAACGTCCAAGAATCAAAGCTCATCAAGAGGATTGAGCCCGTATATCCAGAACTGGCAAAGCGGGCGCGTGTCTCGGGGACAGTCATCCTTCAGGTCACAGTCGATGAAGAAGGCAACGTATCCGAAATCCGCGTGCTCCGAGGACATCCTTTGTTGGATGACGAAGCCGTTCGAGCCGTTAAGCAATGGAAGTATTCGCCAACACTGTTGAACGGGGAGCCGGTCCCGGTTATCGCTACCGTGACTGTCATCTTCAACCTGAGATAATCAATTCCCAACTTTAGTCGGAGGTTAGAAAAAATTCGATGGGATCAATCAATATAGTAGAACTATGGAGTTCCATGGGCAACATCGCTAAGGGGGTCGTCATCATCCTTGGCATTATGTCGGCCTATTCGATCAGCGTCATGATCGAACGGTGGATCACTTATCGGGCTGCCCGCAAACAGTCCAGAGTGTTCACCCCAGCCGTGGCAGAATGCCTGAAGGAAGGAAAGATCGACGAAGCCATCGCCCTTGGTGAACAGAATAATAAGAGCCATCTGGCTAAGGTGCTGATTTCCGGGTTGCATGAGCTCCAGGCTCACACCAAGAGCAAGGAAATTCCCGGCGAAACCATCGAAGCCGCAAAGAGGGCTTTGGAGCGCGCTACCGCCATCGGTATCGAAGACCTCAAGCGCGGTCTGGGCGGCCTTGCCACTATCGGCTCGGTAGCCCCCTTCGTCGGACTCTTCGGGACGACCATCGGTATCATCAACGCCTTCCAGGGCATGAAAACGGAAGAAACTGCTGGTATCGCCGCCGTCGCCGGAGGTATTGCAGAAGCTCTGGTCACCACGGCATTCGGTCTTTTCGTCGCCGTTCCCGCCGTGATGGCGTTCAACTCCTTCACCAACAAAATCGAAACCTTTACTGTCGAAATGGACAATTCCTCTTCGGAATTGATCGACTACTTCCTAAAGAAACGGGGACAGATCGGTGGCTAAACGAGGGCTGGGACACAGTAACGTAAATGCCGAGATTAATGTCACGCCGATGGCTGACATTATGCTGGTGCTGCTGATCATCTTCATGATCACGACACCCTTGATGCAGAGCGGCGTGACTGTCAACCTCCCCAAAGCCAAGAATCCCTTGGATGCACCGGAGGCGGATAGCAAGGACGCGGTTGTAATCGCCTTGAACCGCGATGGTCGCATCTATCTGGCCAAAAACCCCATTTCCGAGGCGGAAATGTTCGAGTTTCTGACCAAGCGGTTCGGTGGAGGGGAAATCAATAAGACGATCTACCTCAAAGCTGATACGGCAGTGGCCTATGGCCGGGTCGTGCAAGTCGTCAACCAGGCCCGTAAAGCAGGGGTCGAACGCATCGGTCTTATGGCTGAAAAGGAAAAACCTTAACGGCTCTGGTATGCCCGACCATAGGATCGGGGTTGATTCACATCGGATGCGCGGTCAGCGGGGCTGAACTGCTTGTATGGCGCGGAGTAATGAATGGGGGAATCGCGCCCCATGAGCAGGGGCTCGATTTTGCCTAACGGCTCACCACGCAAAGCGGTTCAGCTTGGCAGGATGTTAGCCGCCACGACCGCGCGCATCCGTGTGAATCATCGAATCTGTCTAACTCCTGAATTGTACCGTTAAACCCGGAGGCACTTTCCGGCAGGAGTTAAGCGAGAACGTCATTATTCGCGGCGGCCAATAAACCGGCCTGTGACGAACCTGGGCTGGCGATCGCCAGACAGGGTCGGCAGCCAGGCGAACGCGGCCACGGTTGAGAAAGGAAGTCCTTCTTATGAGTATGGGCGGAGTCGGCAAAAAGGGCCCCAAGTCCGATATCAATATCACTCCTTATATTGACATCCTCTTGGTGCTTCTCATCATCTTCATGGTTATCACACCTGTTCGCCAAATGGACCTGGATGTCAAAGTCCCTCAGTCCAATGAGAGCACCGACACAAAACCAGTGATCGATCCCAGTGTAATTGTGGTTTCGGTCGGCGAGTCCGCGCAGATCGCTATCAACCAGGATCCCACGGACATCGGCTCTTTGGGTGCGAAGCTTCAAGAGATTTACAGCGCCCGTGCGAACAAGAACATGTTCATCAGCGCCAGCCCGAAACTTCCCTACGGCGACGTCGTCAAGGTTATTGACATCGCGAAGGGTGCGGGTGTTGGCGATATAGGTCTCATTACAGAAGAGATCCGTTAGGGGTTCCGATCCCTCGCGCTACAATTTATTGTCTGGAGGCCATAATGAAGTTCAACAAAAAGTGGCTGGTCGCTCTGTTGCTCGTAGCGGCTTTACCCATGTCAGGCTGTGGTTTCATTACGAAGCTGCGCGCTCGCGACAGCTTGAACAAGGGGGTCAAGTCTTTTACCGAGCAGAAGTACGACAAGGCCGCTGAGTTTTTCGAAGAAGCCATCCGGTTGGATCCGGAATTCGAAGTGGCTCGCATGTATCTAGCAACGACCTACACATCCCAGTTCGTACCTGGCTCTCCAGATCCCAAGAGCGAGGAAAATGCGAAGAAGGCGATCAAAACCTTCGAGGATGTTCTGACGAATAAAAAAGAAGGACCGCCCAATATCAATGCGATGTTGAGCATTGCCAGCCTCTACTACCAGCTGAAAGATTACGATAAATCGAAAGAGTGGTGCGGTAAGATTCAGACCACCGATCCTCAGAATGCCGAGGCCCTCTATCGCGTAGCCGTAATTGACTTTGATGACTCCCTGAAAAAGACGGGATTGCAGGGTGAAAATGTCCAGTTCCTCAGCGCGGAAGAAAAGGCGCACGCCGTGGCGGACATAGATGAAGGCTTGAAGGCTCTGGATAAAGCACTCCAGATTCGGCCTGATTACTTTGATGCCATGGAGTACCAGAACCTGCTCTGGCGCGAAAAAGCCAAATTCGAGAAAGACGAAAAGGCCAAGAATGAACTTATTCGCCAGGCTGATCTCGTCGCGCAGAAGGCGCTCCAGATGCGATTGAAGGCTCAGGAAGAAGAGGCCAAAAAGCCCAAGAAACTCGCAAAGTAGTCCTAACCTCCTCTGAGAATCACAAATGGGGGCCTTTGGCCCCCATTTTTATTGAACTCACCGGCCAAAGGCGCTCTAGCCAAATCCTCCGGGAATCAGGGGCCCTGCTTTCCGCCCGCTACTTGCCGCAAACCCTGCTTCCATTATAATGTTCTGCGTCTGAACTGTTTTTATGATCCGATACGAAGATTTGGCCGAAACTGTCTTGAAGCACCATCCCGGTCAGTCCCTCGAACTGGTCCAGCGAGGCTACGTGGTCTCCGCCAAGTACCACAAGGGCCAGGTCCGACTGAGCGGGGAGCCCTATCTTTCACATCCGATCGAGGTGGCACATATTCTCGCGGAAATGCGGCTGGGTGCCGTGGCAGTCACAGCCGGACTTCTGCACGATGTGCTGGAAGATACCCTTATGACCGCCGAGGAACTTCGCAAACAATTCGGCGATGAAGTTCTCCAAATAGTTGACGGGGTCACCAAAATCTCCCAGGTCCACTTCACCTCGCGCCACGAAAAGCAGGCGGAAAACTTCCGCAAGATGCTTCTTGCCATGGTTGGGGATATCCGGGTTCTTTTCGTCAAACTGGCAGACCGGCTGCATAACATGAGAACCCTTCAGTACTTGCCACCCGAGCGGCGAGAACGTATCTCCGTTGAAACCCTCGAGATTTACGGCCCCTTGGCGCATCGCCTGGGAATGGCCAAGATTAGGGGGGAATTGGAGGACCTATCCTTTAGCTTTCTCGATCCGGTCGCCTACCAGAACACCGTCGCGTTGATTGAGGCGAGGAGAGCCGTCAGCGCTGATTTTATTGAAGAGGCAAAGCACGCTATTTCCGCTGAGTTGGGTGAATCCAAAATTCCTGCTCGCCTGGAAAGCCGGATCAAAAGGATTTACGGCGTCTATAACAAGATGCGGCGCCAGAAAATCACCATCGAGGAAGTCTATGATTTCATCGCCATCCGGGTGATTACGGATTCCGAAAGGCATTGCTACCAGATTCTCGGAATCCTGCACAACCTGTGGAAACCCGTGCCAGGCAGGATCAAAGATTATATAGCCATCCCGCGCCCCAACCTCTATCAGTCCCTGCATACCTCAGTCATCGGCAAAAACGGCCAGCCCTTTGAAATCCAGATCAGAACTGAAGATATGCACCGGGTGGCAGAAGAGGGAATCGCGGCGCATTGGAAATACAAAGAAGGCAAATCAGGTTCTATGGCCGAGGAAGAGCAGTTCCGTTGGCTGCGGCAACTGATCGACCAGCAGCGCGAAATCAGCGATCCGCGCGAGTTCCTGACAAGCCTTAAAGTGGATCTTTACCCCGATGAGGTTTACTGCTTTACCCCGAAAGGAGAGGTAATCACCCTTCCGCGCGATGCAACGCCGGTGGATTTTGCCTATGCCATCCATACGCAAGTCGGACATCATTGCCTCGGTGCTAAGGTAAACAATCGAATCGTCCCTCTCAGATATAAGCTCAAAAACGGAGAGGTTGTCGAGATACTGACGTCCAAGGATTCGGGACCCAGTCGCGACTGGCTGACCTTCGCCACCACAGCCCGAGCGAGAAACCGGATCAAGCGCTGGCTCTACCAGAAGGAACGGGAAGACGCGGCCGAATTAGGGAAGAAACTTCTGGAGAAGGAAGGGCGTAAATTCAAGATTTCATGGAAGAAAGTCCTGGAGATGGAGGAGCTGACTCGCGTGATCCAGGATCAGGGATGCTCGACCATCGACGATCTCTACCCGACAGTTGGATTCGGCAAGGTTTCACCTCGGCAGCTGTTCACCGCCCTTTTCCCGGACAGGATTCCCGAACCTCAGGAAGGGAAGGGAAAGGTATCGGTTATCGAAAAGGCCGTAAACAAAGTTTTGGGAAGGAGTGAGACTCCCATTGCTGTGCGCGGCCAGGGCGGCCTTCTTGTCTACCGCGGCAAATGCTGCAACCCAATCCGTGGCGACGATATCGTCGGTTACATTACCAGGGGTAAGGGCATTTCCGTCCATTCGACCAATTGTCCGAATGCGGCCAGCTTTATCGGATCCGACCGCATGACCGAAGTCGAATGGATCAACGTACCGGATAATGATTTTTTTACCGTGGGACTCCGCATTGCGGCCGAAGACAGGCAGGGCTTGCTCGCCGATATTACATCGGCGATTTCCAACCTCAAGACCAACATACGTGAGAGCAGTTCTAAGAGCGAAGGGGGGATCGGATCGGTTAAGGTCACGGTGGAAATTCGGGATACGCGTCAGTTGCAGAAGGTAATACAGGGAATTAAGGCAATTCGAGGTGTGCAGGAGGTGGAACGGGTCACCCGCGTTCCATAAATGCGATCATTCCTTTAAGGGGTAATCTCAAAGACAGGAGCCGTCATGAGGGAAATTGTTGAAACAGACGCAGCGCCAAAACCCATCGGGCCGTACTCTCAGGCGATCAAGTGCGGAGGCTTTATATTCGTTTCCGGGCAAATACCCCTGAAGCCTTCAACAGGAGCCATTGTTGCGGAGGACATTTCGGGACAGACTGCGCAGGTACTCGCAAATTTGTCGGCTGTGTTGCAGGCTGCCGGCAGCAGCCTGAGCCAGGTGGTCAAAACCACGGTATTTCTAAAAAATATGGAGGATTTTGCCCCATTCAACCAAGTGTACGCGGATTTTTTGGGCGGGGCCAAGCCCGCCCGATCCACGGTCGAAGTTGCGCGGTTGCCGAAGGATGTGCTTGTGGAAATCGAAGCGATCGCGCAGGCCTAAATGGCCTTCTGGACCTTTCCCGAGCGGAGGCAGCGGGTGCAGACGCGAACACGCTTTACGGAACCCTTTTCCAGAATGCGAACGCTCTGAAGGTTCGGGTTGAATTTACGCGGACGCACATTATGGGCGTGCGAAACAGTGCGCCCGAAAACTGGGGTTTTCTCGCAAACATAGCATTGCCGTGGCATGGATACTCCTGTCAAAAAGGCAAGATATTATCAGTCTACGTCGCTTCAGTCAACAGGCCAGATCCGCGAACAGGACGATCGCAGCGCCGTTGTGGTGCATTTCAACCGACCAGATCCTCACCCCCGTCCACACCAATGACGTTGCCGGTGATCCAGGTGGATTCCGAAAGGCTTAGCGCGGCCAGTACCTCCCCTACATCTTCCGGTTTGGTGAGCCGCCCTCCGGGATTGAAGGCAAGTGCGCGTTCGAACATTACATCGCTTCCTGGTATTTTTCGAGCTGCAGGGGTATCGGTGACCCCAGCGCGAATCGCATTGGCGCTGATACCCATTGGGGAAAGTTCAACCGCAAGCTGTCGCACGTGGGACTCCAGAGCCGCCTTGGACGCAGAGACAGCTCCATAAGTCCTCCAAACTCGATGCCCTCCCGAGCTGGTCATGGCGAAAATTTTAGCGCCCCTTTGAAGCATCCCGGCAGCGAAAAGCTCCTGCACCCAGTAAACCAGACTGTGAGCCATGACGTCGAGGGTCATATTCATATCTGCTGGTTTAATGATGGATTCACCGCAATCTGTAATGTAAGGCTTTAAGGTTCCAAAGGCCAGGGAATGAACCAGCGAGCGAATCCCCAGGTTGGGGCCGAAACCAGAAAGGATCTGATGCATCGCCGCAATAACTTCAGCCCGCCGCTCCCCATCGGCCGCATTGACGTTATAGAAGTGGCATTCCCGGCCCAGCGATCTGATAGACGCGACTACCTGCTCGGCATTGGGTAGCGTTGCACGGCGATCCAGATGCACTCCAAATATGTTGAAACCCTTGCGGGCGAGTGCAGTGCAGGCTGCTGCCCCGAAACCGCTTGAAGAGCCAAGAATCAATGCCCAGTTTTGGACGGATTTATCCCCGGAATCCAATTCCACCCTCCTTCGATATCGATGAACTCGCAAATTCTAGAGGAATCGGCAGACCCATGCAATGACGGAGTGCAAATGGCGGTGGATGGATTCCTACGAAATATTTCTCTTTTATCAAGCATCTGATGTAAATTTCATGGCTCAAACTGAAATTCCTGCATTGGGTCTCAAAGGGGCGGCATACGACCGGAATACCGAAGAATTCAAATTGGGTGAAGCATGGAGAAAATTGGAGTCGTGGGGTCAGGAACGATGGGGAGCGGCATAGCTCAGTCCTTTGCGCAGGCTGGGTACCGTGTTTTCCTGACGGATGTCGATCAGAAATCACTGGACCGGGCGAAGCTGACGATCGAGAAGAGCCTCGCCCGCTTCGTGCAAAAGGGCACTATCAATGAATTGCAGGGCGACCAGGCAATGGCCAGGATCGAGTTTTGCCCGAGCACCGATTGCCTTTCGGAAGCAACGCTCGTGGTCGAGGCGGTCTACGAAGATTTGGTCGCGAAAAGCTCGGTTTTCCAGGAGCTTGACCGTTTCTGCCCGCCGTCCACGATCCTGGCAAGCAACACCTCATCGATTTCGATTACAAGGCTCGCGGCGTTGACCTCACGGGCCGACCGGGTTATCGGGATGCATTTCATGAACCCGGTTCCCATCATGAAACTGGTGGAGGTCATCCGGGGGTTGGAAACCTCTGACGAGACACTCGCCAAAGTCATGGATCTTTGTGGATTCTTGCAGAAGACAGCTGTTGAAGTTCAGGATTATCCCGGTTTCGTGGCCAATCGCATCCTGATGCCGATGATCAACGAAGCCATTTTTGCCTTAATGGAAGGGGTGGGAACTCGTGAATCCATCGACACCGTGATAAAACTCGGGCTCAACCATCCCATGGGTCCTTTGACCCTGGCGGACTTAATCGGCCTGGATGTCTGCCTGAGTATTCTGAGGGTTCTGCACGAAGGCTTGGGCGATTCAAAATACCGTCCATGTCCGCTGCTAGTGAAAATGGTGGACGCAGGCCTGCTGGGACGGAAAGCGGGGCGGGGCTTTTACGACTATAGAAGTGGAGAAGGGAAAAAATAATGGCTGATGATCGGAGTAACAAAAACAAAGCGATTGAAATGGCGCTGACGCAGATCGAAAAGCAATTCGGCAAAGGATCCATCATGCGGCTTGGTGATCGGCCGGAACCTGTTGGTCTGCAAACAATATCGACCGGATCGATTTCATTTGACGCAGCCTTGGGTATCGGAGGCTTTCCCAAAGGCCGGGTGGTGGAAATCTTCGGCCCGGAGTCCAGCGGAAAGACAACCATCGCCTTGCATGCCATCGCCCAGGCTCAGAAATGTGGAGGATCCGCTGCTTTCATCGATGCCGAACATGCGATGGACGCCAAATACGCCAAAATGCTGGGAGTCAACACTGACGAGCTTTTGGTTTCCCAGCCAGACTCCGGAGAGCAGGCCCTCGAAATTGCAGAGGTGTTGGTGCGAAGCGGTGCCCTGGATATTCTTGTGATCGATTCTGTAGCGGCGCTGGTTCCCAAGGCTGAGCTGGAAGGAGAGATGGGGGATTCGCTGCCCGGGCTCCAGGCCAGATTGATGTCCCAGGCGCTGCGCAAGCTCACAGCCATCGTTTCCAAGTCGAGCACCTGCATGGTCTTTATCAATCAGATCCGCGAAAAGATAGGGGTCATGTTCGGCAACCCCGAAACCACGACCGGAGGGAGAGCCCTGAAATTCTACTCCTCGATTCGAGTCGATATCAGGCGTATTGCCGCTATCAAAGAAGGCGACGCGGTGACCGGCAACCGGACGCGCGTCAAGATCGTAAAAAACAAGATGGCGCCGCCTTTCAGGGAAGCAGAATTCGATATCCTCTACAACCAGGGAATATCCTATGAGGGCGACCTGCTGGATCTTTCGGTCGAAAAGAAATTGGTCGAAAAAAGCGGAGCCTGGTTCTCCTACAAAGGCGAAAGGCTCGGCCAGGGAAGGGAAAATGCAAAACAATTCATCCGTGAGCACGGCGAAATCGGCAAGGCGCTGGATGAAAAACTCAGAGAATTATTGGGCCTGGTCAAAACTGTCCCGCCGGCGGCAGAAGGGAAGCCTAAGACCCCATAGCATAATCCAGCGAGCCTTGGCCGGCCGATGAATGTCAAATCGTTTGAAGAATCCTGACCGAACGATGAGAACCCTTCAGCTGGCGCCCCGGGTTGAAAGGTGCCGTGCGCTCATTGTGGCGGGGAGATGAAAAGCGTAGAATGTCACCGCTGGAGCCGGACAGGCAATCGCGGCCTGTTTTTTTGCAGGGCCGAGGAAAGTCCGAACTTCACAGGGCAGTGTGCCTCGTAACGCGAGGGAGGGGCAACCCTACGGAAAGTGCCACAGAAAATATACCGCCGCTGCATCGCAGCGGTAAGGGTGAAATGGTGCGGTAAGAGCGCACCGCGCCACTGGCAACAGGGGCGGCAGGGAAAACCCCACACGAAGCAAGGTCAAATAGGGGAGCAATCTCGCAAGGGATTTTAGGACGGCCCGTCCGATGCTTCCGGGTAGACCGCTGGATCCATGGAGTGATCCATGGGCTAGATGAATGATTGCCACCCTCATTTTTGGAGGGAACAGGATTCGGCTTATGGCCGGCTCCAGCACTTGCCTTCGTATCGATCATTCGGTGACAGTTTTAAGGCGGCCAATAATCGTGCCCAGGTTCACCTTGGCTTCAAACTGAACGGGCAGCCTTTTTGAATCCGCGGTCAGCCACATCCGGAACTGGCCACCCCCCTTGAATAATCCCCCGACCAAGGCCACAGTATTGATCTTCCAGGCTTTGTAGGAACCGGCGGGTGTCTGCACGGTCTCGCTTTTCTCGACTTGAATCTCAATCTCTTTGATGCGGTCGTTGTCGCCGACAACCGCCTGATAGCGCGCCCCGGGATAAAAATTGCGGCCGCGCATATGGTAAAAGGCCGAGAACAGATCTTTCACGCATTCCGGAATGTTTTCTTTGAACAGGTCTTTTTTGACGACGGGAGGTTCTACCGCGACATCTATTTCACGAATGTGAAGTTTCCTGGATTCCGGAAGGTAAATCACCTCGATATCACGACGGCGCTTGCCTTCCCGTTCCTTTTTGCTTACGGCATAAGTGCAGAATGTTTCCGCGTCTGTGATGAACTGGAACTGGTCGTCAACTTTGATCCCAGCCAGTTTCACCAATGTACCGCTGGATTTTGCCGCAAAATCAATCCTCAGCGCTTTCTTTTGCTGATACTCGATATTCCCCGAAATAGACAGAGAACCCTCGCCGGCTTCCATGGGAGGGAGGAAAAACAGGTACCATGGCGGATGCCATTCGATGAGAAAGGTCAGTTTTTCATTCAGGTTGGGCGACCAGTCGCCGTCAGTTTTCCCCTCGAATGGCACCATCGATTGCGGAAAAAACAGCCAAAGAACAATCAATAGGCAGATGGTTCCGGGAACACGTACCGGCAGGCGGCCTTCCGATCCAGGCGTCGCCTGGGAGGGAACTGTGCCTGCATGGGGACGACGGAGCGCTTTACCTGACGGTCTAAGCATCATGGCAGCCGACCGCGAAACAAAAAGGCCCGCTAGTATAGAGCGTTTCTTCATTTTGCCGCCAATCGCTCCAAGCGGCGAACGAGAGCCGCAAAAACGGTGTCCACTGGAATATCAAGGCATTCTATGTGCGTGGGGCATTTTCGTCCGTGACAGAAACTGCACGGTAGCACGCGGCAAACTGCCTCGTCCACACTGGACCAGGGGCCATGCCGCTCGGGTGCGGTAGATCCGAAAATCCCAACGGTCGGCACTTTCATCGCGCACGCCAGGTGAAACGGGCCAGTGTCACCACTGATGACCGCCGTCGCTTTTCGATAAAGCGGAATCAACTTGAGAAAATCCACCGGGAAATGAAAAAGCCCGGAATCAGGGCATTGCCGGAACATTTCCTCAAACAGGGCGGTTTCGCCCGGCCCGGTGGTGACTATCACTGGGATCGATAGCTGCTGAAGGATGCAGGAAGCCAGTTTTCCGTATCGGTCGGGCGGCCATCTCTTCGTCGGCCAGCCCGCGCCCGGATTGATTATTATGAATCGTTCAATTTTGTAAGCCTTCAATCGCGATTCGATGAACTCCTGGTCCTCCGCGTGGGACAGGATCGTTGGCGGTTCGGCGGATGGCTTAGCCCCTGCCTGATGAGCCAGCAGACGATTTTTGACCGTGATGTGTTCTTTCCCGCCGCGCCCGCTCATCTTTCGGTGATACAGCCAGTGAGCGGGTTTCTCCCTGACGAGATCCGAACCGAACCCAATGCGAAGGCCGGCCCCCGATACAAAGCTAAAAAGCGCCGTTTTCATCAGGCCCTGGAAATCAATGCAGAGATCGTAGCGGGCCGATCGAAGATCCCTTAAAAGTGTTGTGAATTCATGCCAGGCCGATAGATCCCATGGATTTCGCCTCAGTTTTGCAGTGTCCACCACACGGATCCCGTCGATCCCGGGGATCGCGGCGAGCAGGAAGCTCATTCGTCTTTCGATAAGCCAGTCCAGTCGAGCCCTTGGGAAGGACTGCCGCAGATCCTGAAATGCCGGGAGCGTGTGCAGAATATCGCCCAGGGAGCTCAAACGTATCACCAGGATTCGATCGGGCGCGATTGGGATTGCCATCAGAGTGTCATCCTCTTCAATCTTGCGGCTGCCCGCTGGTAAACCCTGTCCACCGAAATTCTCTTCATGCAGCGGAAATCGATGGGACACTCGCGCAGGAAACAGGGATTGCAGTCGACGGGCTCCTTGATCACCTCCGAGTTTTCATCCAGCGGACCGGTGGCGATCTCGCTGGTGGAGCCGAAAATAGCCAGCTGGGGCACATGAAGGGCAGATGCAAGGTGCATGGGGCCGGAATCATTGGTGAGGAGCAGGCGGCATTCCGAAAGAAGTCCCATCAGCTCCCCCAAGGTTGTCCGCCCGGCAAGAATGAGAGCAGGATGCGCCATGGCTGCGGCGATTTCCTCGGCAATCGGGAGCTCTTTGGCGGACCCGAAAATGACGATTTGTGCACCATGATTTTCGATAAGGGCATCGGCTACCGCAGAATACCGGTCTGAAAACCAACGTTTCGCACTGCCGTAAACAGCCCCCGGATTGATGCCCACAATACAACTTCCGGAAGTAATCCCGGCCTGTTGAAGCATGGTGCGCGCAGCCGCCCGATCCTCACCACGCACACCAATGGAAGTCGACGGCTTGTAGAGAGGATCGTCCCAGGCGCGCGTTCTCAAAAGCCCCATACTCTCGAGTATTCCCAGGTAATAATAGACCTGATGGACCGATCGGAGGGCAGGATCTATCCTGCATGCATGGGTTAGAAGCGGCGACCTCCAATCCCGGGCGTATCCAATGCGCACGGGAATTCGTGCCAGCCACGCCAGTGCCGCAGCATCGAACGCATTTTGCAGCAGGATGGCCGCGTCGAATTTCTCCTGTCGCAGCCTGGTCGCAAGGCGGAACTTTCCCGGCCAGCCACGATGCGTCCCCTCGTTGTCGTATTCCAGGATCGTGTCGATAAAGTCGACCGCTGAATATACGTCTCTAACCCAGGGGCGCACCAGCAGGGTGATGTGCGCGCGGTTAAACAGCCGGCGAATTTCCTTCATGGCGGGCACAGCCATGACGGCGTCGCCGACCCAATTCGTTCCGCGAATCAGCAGATTCTCTACCTCTTCCGGCCGGATTTTCATCAGTTCCTTTTGCCGATACACTTTGATAGAGCAAGCCGGAGCTCATCCTCCCGCTCAAATGACATCCCCTGTAGGGCTACTAGAACAGGGAAATCCGGTAAAAAGTTCATTTTCACCGCATCTTTTTCGGTCACGATGACGGCTTCGGCGCCTGAATCGGTTGCCGCCCGGGCAATTTCGCGCCATTCGTCCATATCTGCCCGATGATGGTCACGATAAAAGCGGCAGCCCCGAACTTCAATTCCGGTCCTGCTAATGTCAGTGTAAAAGCGCTCCGGATTGCCAATAGCCGCAGTCAGGTACGCGCGCTGGATGGTGCCCGCCTGCAGAATGGCTGGGGTATTCCCAAGCCATTCCTTCAGCCCGGAAAATCCCCGAATCCATTGTTTGCATTGTAGTACCGGAACTGCAGGGTTATATCTCCTGATCACACTTTCCAGTCCCGTGGGAATGATATCCGAAGAGCCCTGGTTCAGGACCAGGAGATCAGCCCTCGCCATGCTGGACAGCGGTTCGCGGAGAGTACCCCAGGGGAAAATGCGGTTCCGCGCGAGAGGCTGAGTGCAGTCAATGATCAGAATATCCAGATCGCGCCCCAGCTGGCGATGCTGAAATCCGTCATCAAGAATAAAGACAGGAGAAATTCGTCGCTGGAGTATTTGAGAGCCAGCCTCATGCCTGTCGGCCGCGATCCCCAACCAGATATCCGGGACGTGCTTCCTGATCAGCGCCGGTTCGTCACCGAGGTTACGCGCGGGAGAGGGAATTTCGTTGCCTGGGGGCAAAATGTGCAATTTCGCCGCATTGGCGCGGCCGTAACCGCGGCTCAGCAGTGCAGCAGCGGCATTTAGAGTCCGCAGAGTGCGGGCGATGTGGATCACGAGCGGTGTCTTTCCGGATCCTCCAAGGGTGAGATTGCCAACGCTTATCACCGTCGCTGGAAGCATCTGCTGGGCAAGCGCTCCCCGCGAATAGAGTCCGTTTCGGAGCCGTACAGCCAATTCGTACATAAGGCTCGGCAAAAACAACAAAGGCGAAAGAGCAGGGTGTGGCATCTTCATGCGGGAGAACCTGCCTTCGACCGGAATCGCTGGCCGAAGCGGATTGTGGCCCCTGAGGGGACAACGAAATTCCCAATTCAAGCGTCCTCCGCCCGTCTTCCGGCGCCCGAACGCAAAGCACCCTAGACAATATCAAAACTGATGCACGCCGTGCCACGGAAAGATCAGATCCGTCGATCCTGGTATTACGTCAACCTCCACCTCCAGATCGGCTATGGTTCCCTATCCGTTTGCGGCTCTATGATATACTTCATGCTCTCCGACGGTCAGCGGAGGATCAGCGTCGAAATACCCATATCATTAAGGATTTGCCTCTCATGAAGTTTTTAACCAAGCCGCGTATGTTCACTCCCGGCCCCACGCCTCTGTTGCCGGAAGCCACGCTGCAGCCCTTGATCACCCCGATCAATCACCGGAAAGAAGACTTCAGGATCCTCTTCCAGGAAGTCCAGGACGGTCTGAGGCAGGTCTTTCAGACATCAGGAGACGTCCTGGTGCTGGCCTGTTCGGGAAGTGGCGCCATGGAGGCTGTGCTCACCAACCTGCTTGCCCCCGGTGAGAAGGCACTGGTCTGCGTGGCGGGGAAGTTCGGAGAGCGCTGGCTCGAATTGGCGCAGAATTTCGGCATTGAAACCAGCCTCCTGCAGGTGCCCTACGGCGAATCCATTGATCCGGAATCTATTGCCGAAAGGCTTTCGGCGGATCCCGGAATTGCCGCCGTGCTGATCCAAGCTATGGAAACCTCAACCGGCGCCTGGATGGATATGGAGCAGATCGGAAACATCGTCTCCGGTCATCCCGGAACCGTGCTGGTTGTAGATGCCATTACGGCGATTGGCAGCATGCCGCTGCGGACCGAAGCCTGGGGCCTCGACGTAGTAATTGGAGGATCGCAGAAAGCTTTCATGCTTCCTCCCGGCGGCGCCATGGTATCCCTGAGCGACAAAGCAGTGAAACGTGTGGAGGGATGCCCCCGGCCGCGCTATTATTTTGATCTTTTGAGAGAGCGCAAGGCGCAGCGGCAGGGGCAGACTGCGTTCACCCCGGCCATTTCCATCATCCAAGGATTGAAGCCGGTTCTTGCCCTGATTCTGCAGAATGGGATCGATGGTTTTGTCGCCAATTGCGCGTTGCAGGCCGGTGCCACCCGGGCTGCCATCCGCAGCTGGGGGATGCAGATTTTCCCCAGGCAGCCGGGAGACGCGGTCACCGCTTTCCTTCCCCCGCCGGGGATCGAAGCCTCCCGGGTGATCACAAGGATGCGAGAGCGCTTTGGCGTAATGCTCAGCGGCGGGCAGGGGAGCATGAAAGGCAAAATCATTCGTGCCGGTCATCTGGGATATTTTGACTTTTTGGAGACGCTGGGGATGATTGGATGCTTGGAGCTGGTTATGCTGGCCGAGGGGGCATCTCTTGAAATTGGCTCGGGGACCAAGGCAGCCCTCGAATACTGCCATCATTTGGAAAATCGGTCATGACCAAAATACTTGTGCTCGAGGAATTGTCCGCAGCCGGGCTGGACGTTTTGCGCTCTGTGCCGGAATTTGAAGTTCAGGAATTGTACCAGGACGACCCGGCCCGGATCCGCACTGCATTGCAGTCCGCCAATGCCCTTATCGTGCGCAGCCGCACCAAGGTGTCGGCTGACCTCCTGCGGCATGCGCCGGTGCTTAAGATCATCGGCCGACCCGGCACCGGCGTCGACAATATCGACGCGCCCGCAGCAACCTCCCGGGGCATTATCGTTATGAACACTCCCGCCGGCAACAGCATCAGCGCCGCGGAACATACTATGGGGCTGATGCTGTCCCTTCTGCGCAAGATCGGCCAGGCCGATGCCTCACTGAAACAGGGAAAATGGGAGCGCGAAAAGTTCATAGGTTCCGAACTGCAAAATAAAGTTCTCGGGATCGTCGGGCTGGGCAAGGTCGGGATGGAAGTTTTGCGTCGCGCCCGGAATTTCCATCCAAAAATCATCGCCTGCGATCCGTTTTTGAACGAAGAACTGACAAGGGACCTGGATATTTCCATGGTTTCACTGGAAGAGCTTTTATCTCAGGCGGAGATCGTCACCCTTCATGTTCCGCTGACGCCGCTCACGCGGCGCATGATCCATTCCGGCAACATCAGCCTGATGAAAAACGGTGCCCTCCTGGTCAATACGGCCCGCGGCGACGTAGTGGATGAAACCGCGCTTCTGGAATCCCTCTGGAGCGGGAAGCTGGGCGGAGCGGCCCTTGATGTATTCATAGGCGAGCCGAAGCCGAATCCGGAGCTGGTGACTTTGCCCAACGTGATCGCGACGCCGCACATCGGCGCATCCACCGTCGAGGCACAGGAAAAGGTCGGATTCGATATCGCGGTGCAGATCAGGGATTATTTCTGTGACGGAATAGTCCGCAACGCGATCAATTTTCCCTCGATCTCGCTGGCGGAATACCGGGTGCTTGCGCCTTATCTGTTACTGGGCGAGAGGCTGGGCTCCTTCGTCAGCCAGAACGCAAACGGCGGTTTTTCCGAGATTAGGGTTCGCTTTTACGGGGAATTGCCCGGCCTGAACACCCATCTGATCTGCAGTTCCATTCTCGTCGGCCTCCTCCGGCCGGTGATGGAGGGGGTTACGCTCGTCAATGCCTTCCAGACCGCCAAGGAGCGAGGCATACAGTTCGAGGAGTCACGCAGCTCCAGGAGCCGGAATTACCAGCACCTCATTTCAGTGAAGCTGAAAACCGATGCCGGCGAGGAGTGGGTGGAAGGGACGGTTCTCCATCAAAACCACATTCACATCGTCTCCCTCTACGGCATCGACATCGATGCCCCGCTGCAGGGAGATCTGCTGATCATCTGCAACAGCGACACCCCCGGGCGTCATAGGTCGGGTTGGGACCATTCTGGGGGACAGCCAGATCAATATCGCTAATTTTGCCCTCGGGCGCCGCGCTGACATTCGGGAATCCGTAGGAATCGTAAACCTCGATTCTGCCATTCCACCTGCGGTCCTGGAGTCTATCCGCCAGTTGCCCCAGGTCCGGCGTGCCGCCGTCGTGCGCGTCTGATGGCTGCGCCGGGGCCCGGTTCCTCTTGCAATCGGCGGCTTTGCATGTATAATTATTACCTTTTATGCATAAATATTGAATGACATGCCTACACGTAAATTGCGCCATGCGAAAATCATCGAAATCGTGCGAAAGCGGGAAGTCGGCAGCCAGGAAGAGCTCTCCGGGTCTCTACGAGCGGGCCGGCATCCGGGTAACGCAGTCCACGCTTTCGCGGGACATCCATGAGCTCGGCCTGGTCAAGGTTCGAGGAATCTACCACGAGGCATCGGACAGCACCTCGGCGCCCCAGGACGGCACGGTTCGCCGCTCTTTCCAGCAGCTCGTCGTGGAAGCGCATGTATCCGGAAACATCCTTATGGTGCGGACGGCTCCCGGCGATGCCCACTCCCTGGGTGTCCGGCTGGATGCCGCCGATTGGCCCGAGATCCTTGGCACCGTGGCCGGCGATGACACCGTCTTTGCCTTGCTGCGCAATTCCCGGCTCGGCAAGAAGGTCCTGAAGAGAATCGAAGGGTATCTGAAATGACGCATCGCATTGCCGTAGTGGGCGTCTCGGGCTATTCGGGATTGGAATTGATTCAGATCGCCCTGGACCATCCCGCGATGGAATGTGTTGCCGCCATGGCGTCGGATGCAACCGGGCGGAAGCCCCTGGATGCAATCCATCCAATATTGCGCGGCAGGACGACGCTGCATTGTCAGGTGCAGAACCCGGCGGTATTGGCCGACCTGGGCGTCGAAACCGCTTTTTTGTGCACCCCCAACGAGGTATCGCTCGCACTCGCTCCCAGCCTGCTGGAACGAGGCATCGGTGTGATCGACCTGAGCGGGGCATTCCGCCTGCGCGACGCCGAAAGCTACTCTTCCTGGTACGGATTCCAGCACGGCTCCCCCGCATGGCTGGGGAAAGCCGTATACGGCTTGAGCGAATGGAATGCTTCCGCGATCGCTGATGCCCGAATTGTGGCGAATCCAGGCTGCTACCCGACTTCCATTCTCCTCGCTCTTTTGCCTCTCGTTCATTGCGGCCTGCTCGAGCCCGGATCCGATATCATCGCCGATGCCAAATCGGGAGTGACCGGGGCAGGGCGATCGGCCAAGCTGAACCTCTTGTTCGGCGAACTTTCGGAAAACTTCCGTCCCTACAGTCCCATCGTACACAAGCACGCTCCTGAAATCTGTCAGGAAATGGGCTGGGATCTTTCTGCCTTTACATTTATTCCACACCTGCTGCCGGTGAATCGGGGAATCCTCTCCACCATTTACGTCCATTTCAAGCATGCGGTAACCCAGGACGAGCTGCAGCATGCCTTCAGCAGCCGCTACTCGGATCATCCCTTCGTGCGCCTTCTCGGATCAGAATCGCTTCCTGAGCTCAAAGCCGTTGCCCATACCAATTATTGCGATATCGCCTGGCGGCTGACAGGCGGAGGCCGACGGGCGGTGCTGTTTTCGGCCATCGATAACCTGGGAAAAGGCGCTGCCGGGCAGGCCGTGCAGAATTTCAACCTTATGCACAGGCTGGACGAAACCACAGGGCTGCTGAATAGGGGGAGTTTTGCGTATCACGGTTAAACTGGGCGGCAGCATCTTGGAGGATGGCCGGATCCGCGGCTCCATCCTCGGCCAAATCGAGGAACTGTACTGCGGCGGGCACGAAGTCATTCTGGTGCATGGTGGTGGGAAAAGCCTGAACCGGCGCCTTTTGCAGCTGGGGATGCAGTCCAGATTCATCCAAGGATTAAGAGTCACCGACGATGAAACCCTTGCAGTAGCCATAATGGTTCTGGCGGGAGAAGTGAACAAGCGGCTGGTGCTTGAACTGGGAGCCCTCAAAACCCGGGCTGCGGGTTTTTGCGGTGCGGATGCCATGGCGGTTACCTGCAGCCGGATATCCGATGGAGCGAAATTCTCAGCGGAACTCGGGTTCGTGGGAAAGCCGCTGGGGATCGATCGCGGATTCTTCGACATGCTGTTGCGGGCATCCATCATCCCGGTGATCGCCTCAATTGCGGCGGGCCCGGATGCCCAGGCCTACAATGTTAATGCTGACCAGATGGCTTCGGTCTGCGCCTGGGGCTCAGGCAGCGCCGCGTTGATCTACCTTACGGACGTTGCCGGCGTTATGGACAAGAGCGGCAATGTAATTCCCCGGTTGAACAGGGGGGATATCGAGAAGCTGCGAGACCGCGGAGTGGTTGCCGGAGGGATGTTGCCCAAAACCGAGGCTTGCTTGGAGGCTTTGGAAAAGGGAGTCCCCGACGTTTATATTGTGCCCGGGATGTCTGAAGGAATATTGGGAAAACTGGTGGCAGGAACACTCAAAGAAGGGACGTGCATTCATGGAAACAGCATCAACTAGGGATCCCTACCTTCACACGGCCTCGGCGGAAATCAAAGCGCTGGAGGAGCGATACCTTTTCCCGACTTACAAGCGCTACGATCTGGTTCTTTCCCATGGATCGGGCGCCTATGTTTATGACCTTCAAGGCAAAAAATACCTGGATTTTATTGGTGGCATAGCGGTCAACTCACTGGGCTATAGCCATCCGCGGATTGTTCGCGTCCTGCTCGAGCAGGGACAGAGGATGATCCACGGATCCAACCTGTTCTATCATTCGTACCAGGGTATCCTGGCGAAGAGGCTCGTCGAAATTTCCGGGTTGGCGCGCGTCTTTTTTACCAACAGCGGGACGGAAGCGATGGAGGGTGCCCTCAAGATAGCAAGGGCTTATGCTCGTCGCCGCGGCAGAGGGAACAAGACCGTGTTCCTGGCGTTGCAGAATTCATTCCATGGCCGGACCTTCGGGGCATTGAGCATCACCGCACAGGAAAAATACCAGGCGCCTTTCCGCCCGCTTATTCCCGATGTTGAGATCGTGGAGGAATTCTCCGCCGCAGCTCTGGAAAGGGCATTCAGCCCGGATACCTGCGCACTGGTGCTCGAACCCATTCAGGGTGAAGGCGGAGTCGTGCCGATTCCCGAGCCATTCCTTCGAGCAGCGCGGGAACTCTGCGACCGGCACGATGCGCTGCTGATCATGGATGAGATTCAGACCGGCATGGGCCGCACCGGAAAATATTTCGCCTATCAGCATCTGGGAATTCTTCCGGACTTGTTGACCGTCGCAAAATCGCTGGCTGCGGGCTACCCGCTCGGCGCGGTTATTGGTGCGGAACGTGTGTCCGAAGCCCTTCAGCCGGGTGATCATGGGACCACGTTCGGCGGCGGACCACTGGCGTGCCGGCTCGCGCTCGAGGTGCTGGACATCATTCACGAAGAACAGTTGCTCCCGCATGTGGCTTCGCTGGGGGAGTTTCTGCAAAGCGGTCTTCGGTCGCTGGCATTGCGTCACGATTGTATCGGAGAAGTCCGTGGCAGGGGCTTCATGATCGGGGCGGTTCTCGGGAACAAAGCCAAGGAGGTCGTGCAGCGCTTGATGAACCATGGCGTTCTGGCCAATGCAGCACATGAAACGGTGTTGCGGCTCCTCCCACCCTTCATTATTTCCCGCCAGGATGCGGACCAGTTCCTGGATATCCTGGATTCGGTCCTCTCCGAATTGCAGGTTTAGCGGCGAATCCATTACAGGTATGACCATGAAGCGAATCAAAAACAACCCCGGCTTTAAAATCAAAGCAGTCTCCCAGCTGGCGCTCGATAAAGGGAGGCGTCACCGCACCCCAGGGATACCTGGCGTCCGGGGTTGCTGCCGGCATCAAAACCAAAGGGCTGGATCTGGCCGTTTTGTTTTCCTCTCAGCCCGCTTCAGGAGCTGCGGTGTTTACGCAAAACGTGGTGCAGGCTGCACCTGTGGTTTTGAGCCGCAAACACATGAAGGTTTCCCGAGGCAAGGTCCGCGCTATCCTGATCAATTCCGGCTGCGCCAATGCCTGCACCGGTGAAAAAGGAATGCGGGATGCCCTGGTCAGCGTTCGCAGTGTCGCTTCCCACCTCGGTATTGAGGTTTCGCAAGTCCTCGTAGCCAGTACGGGTGTGATTGGGAGCCCGCTTCCCATCCAGAATGTGCTCAAGGGGATTGATCTCGCAGCTTCGGGGCTGAACTCTCGAGGCGGCAACGCGGCCGCGCGTGCGATCATGACGACGGATACCTGCGATAAGCAGTTTGCTTTCGAGGGCATCCTGGGTGGCAAGAAAGTCCGAATCGGGGGTATGGCCAAGGGTTCGGGAATGATTCACCCCAATCTTGCCACCATGCTGGCATTCATTACCACCGATGCCTCTATTTCACCGGTGGATTTGGATCGTATGTTTCGCCGCGTCATCGATCGAACCTTTAATTGCGTGACCGTTGACGGGGATACATCGACCAACGATATGGTGGCGGTCATCGCCAACGGCGTATCCGGGGTTAAGATTGACCGTCGATCCGCGCCCCTGTTCGAGCGTGGCCTGGAAAGAGTGTGCGAGGCCTTGGCTAAGAGCGTGGCCCGGGATGGGGAGGGCGCAGGGAAATTTATCGAGATCCGGATCAGCCGGGCCCGGAGTTTTGCTGAGGCGCGACAGGTGGCCAAATCGATTGCACATTCCCCCCTGGTCAAGACGGCGATGTGCGGGGAGGAGCTCAATTGGGGTAGGATCCTTTGTGCTGCCGGGTACAGTGGCGTCAAGTTTATTCCGGAAGCTGTCACCCTGAGCGTGAATGGAATTCCCGTTTTCCGCCGGGGTTCGGCAGTGCAGTCCAACCGCAGCAAGGCCGAGAAATCACTGAAACTTCCGGAAATCCGTGTGGAACTGGATCTGGCATCCGGAATTCAGCGTGCCAGCGTATGGACTTGCGATCTGACTCATGGATATATCGACATCAATGCCAGCTATATAAGTTGACCCGCTTTGCGGTAACCCACCTCGAGTTTGTCGATTTGCCCTTGACAATCAATCATCCCCATTTGAGAATCCTTTGAGGTGGGGTCCTGAAAAACTCCGTTTGCCAATAACGAAGCGAAAGGATTTCTTCATGGGAGAGCGTGTATATATTTTCGATACGACCTTGAGAGATGGTGAACAATCCCCCGGCGCCAGCATGAACATCGAAGAAAAGCTGGTACTCGCCCGGCAATTGGAAAGACTCCAAGTCGATGTTATCGAAGCCGGTTTCCCTATATCTTCGGATGGAGATTTCGAGTCTGTCAAAAGAGTGGCGGAGGAAATCAAGTCAGCGACCATCGCGGGTTTGGCTCGCGCCAACAAGCTGGATATCGATCGCTGCTGGGAAGCCGTCAAGCACGCGGCAAAGCCAAGAATTCACACATTCATTGCTACTTCGGATATACACCTAAAGTATAAGCTTAAGAAAAGCCGGCAAGAGGTTCTGGATACGGCCTGTCAGATGGTTGCCTACGCGAAGTCGCTTTGTCCGGATGTAGAGTTTTCGGCTGAGGATGCCTCCCGGACGGATATGGACTATCTTTGCCAGGTAATGCAAGGGGTGATTGAAGCCGGAGCGAATGTCGTAAATATCCCGGACACGGTCGGCTATGCCATCCCCAGTGAATTCGGCGACCGGATTGCCTATCTACGCAAGCAGGTCAAAAACATCAATCAGGCTGTGCTCTCGGTTCACTGCCACAATGACTTGGGGCTGGCCGTCGCCAACTCCCTGACTGCTGTTCTCCATGGCGCTCGGCAGATTGAGTGCACCATCAATGGCATCGGCGAGCGCGCCGGCAACGCTTCCCTGGAAGAGGTCGTGATGGCGCTGCACACGCGAAAGGATTTCTTCGGCTTTGAAACCGGGATCAATACAGCTGAAATTTACCCTTCGAGCGCCACGCTGACCAATTTGACGGGGCTGATGGTGCAGGTGAACAAAGCTGTAGTGGGCCGCAACGCCTTTGCCCATGAGGCCGGAATACACCAGGACGGCATGCTGAAGGAGAAATCCACGTATGAAATTATGAAGCCGGAAACCGTCGGCATCAAGGAAAGTCGCTTGGTCATGGGGAAACACTCCGGGCGCCATGCGCTGAAGCTCAAATTCCAGGAATTGGGATTTGAATTGAACCCGACCGAACTGGAAAAAGCCTACGTTTTGTTCAAGAAGGTAGCTGACCGGAAAAAGGAGGTTTTTGACGAAGACCTCCTGGTGATCGTGCGGGACGGTTTGCGCATGTTTCCGGAAGCCTACAAGCTCAAATACATTCAATCGAGCGGCGGCAACCAGATCATCGCCACGGCAACCATTGTTCTGGAAAAGGACGGAAAATCGTATCAGGATTCTGCCACCGGTGATGGACCGGTTGATGCGGCGCTGAAAGCGGTGGACAGAATAACCGGGCTTCCAGGGCAGCTTTTGGAATATACCGTCCACAGCGTCACGCGGGGCAAGGATGCGGTGGGTGAGGTCTTCATGAGGGTGGATTTCGGAAAGGCCTCATTCATCGGCAAAGCAGCAAGCACCGACGTGGTCGATGCCAGTACCCGGGCCTATTTGAATTCCATCAATAAGCTGATTCACTATCAACAGGCAGTCGCCGACCATTCGGATGCCAGGAAACAGGCATAGCATTAGTTGAAACCCCAGGGCTAGGGCGGGGGCCGGCTGCAGCCAAGCGGAATCCTTCATTCCGTTGAAGGATGCAGCCCGGTTCTGACCCATTCCCTTATCTCCAGGAATAATTTCTTATGAGCGCAATATCTAAAAAAACTATATGTGTGCTGCCGGGGGACGGAATAGGCCCGGAGGTAGTAAAGCCGGCCGTTGAGATACTCGAACTTGTAGCCGCGAAGGCGGGATTCGGCCTCAATCTGGTTCAGAGTTACATTGGTGGGGATGCCCTGGATCGATTTGGAGTGCCTCTGCCTGATGAAACCTTGAGCGTTTGCCACGAAAGCGACGCGGTTCTGCTCGGTGCTGTCGGCGGACCTAAATGGGACTCCAATCCTCCCAATGCCAGGCCGGAAAAAGGGCTTCTCGGAATCCGGAAAGGATTGGGTTTGTACGGGAACATCCGCCCGGTGCGACAGCTGCCGTCGCTTTTGAATTGCTCCACTCTCAAGCCCGAAATCGTAGGCGGGGTGGATCTCGTGGTGGTCCGTGAATTGACCGGCGGGCTTTATTTCGGCGAGCCCCGGGGCATCTCCGGGCAAGGAGATTCCGAAGTCGGCGTTAACTCCATGGTTTATCATCGCTTTGAGGTGGAGCGGATCGCCATAAAGGCTTTCGAATTAGCCAAAATCAGAAGGAAAACTGTCACCTCCGTGGATAAGGCGAATGTTCTTGAAGTTAGCCGGCTCTGGCGCAAGGTCGTGGAGGAAGTGGGTGCAGGCTATCCGGGAATCGGATTGACTCACCAATATGTTGATAACTGTGCGATGCAGATGGTGCTGCGGCCGGCTCAGTTTGACGTAATCCTCACAGAAAACACCTTTGGCGACATCCTGAGCGACATCGGCGGGGTTCTCACCGGCAGCATTGGGACATTGCCCTCTGCCAGCGTTGGCGACGGGCCTGCTCTTTATGAGCCGGTGCATGGATCTGCGCCCGATATTGTCGGCAAAAACCTGGCGAATCCCATCGGAACCATAAGCTGTATCGCAATGATGTTGGAGATCTCCTTCGGCCTGCCGGAACTGGGGAATCTGATCACCAGAGCGATTGACACTGTACTGGCCGCAGGATTTTGCACAGGCGATCTGGCTCGATCCGGCGGGAAAGTGCTGGGAACCGCGGAATTTGCCTCCAAGGTCAAGGAGCAGATCGCGCTTGCCTGATCGACAGGCGAATGCGGAAGTGACAGCCCAAAGAGATGGAAGGATAAACCCATGGGGCGGGAGAAACACCTGCGCGTGCCGGCGGGAAGCAAGGTAGCATTCCAGGGGGAGCTGGGAGCATTCAGCCAGCGAGCCTGCAGGAACATTTTTGGAGCCAGCATTGCTCCTGTTCCCTGTGTCACATTCGACGATGTGTTCGAAAAAGTAATCCGCCGAAAGGCCGACTTCGCCGTTATACCGATCGAGAATTCCTTAGCCGGCAGCATTCATCAAAATTTCGATCTCCTGGCTCGCCATGCGCTCGAAGCGGTCGCTGAGACCTATGTGCGCATCGAGCATCACTTGATAGCCTGTCCTGGAGTAAAGTTGGCCGATATACGCCGCATTTATTCTCACCCCGTTGCTCTTGCGCAATGCAGGAAATATCTGCGTGCAGCCCGCCACGTGGAGCAGGTTACTTTTTACGACACAGCCGGAAGCGTCAAGCATATCTGCGAAAATAAAATGAAGGACGCCGCAGCGATCGCCTCGGCCGACGCGGCACGGATCTACAGGATGAAAATCCTTCAGCCCGGGATTGAGGACAATCGCGAAAACTTCACGCGTTTTCTGGCGCTTGCACGCCGCGGGGTGTTTGCGCGGCGCGGCGACAAAACTACCATCGTGTTCGGCTTAAAAAATGAACCGGGGGCGTTGTTTAAAGCCCTATCGGTTTTCGCCCTGCGGAATATCGATCTCACCAAGATAGAGTCGCGGCCGATCCATGGAAAGCCCTTCGAATACCTTTTTTATATTGACCTCGCGTCGGATTACCGCAGCCGCGAGTGCTCCCACGCGCTGCGCCATCTGCGCGAAATGACCCTTTATTTCAAAGTGGTTGGATCTTATCCTTCATATTGAAGACTGCTCCCGGGGGCTTTGGCTGTCGCCTGAGCGGTTTTGACTGTTCCATTTTGAGCAAAGATGGCAAGAAAATGACATCCCATGATGAGTCATTCAAAATTCTGAGGCCGTCCACGATCGAGCCCTTGCGAGAGCGCCGCCCACCTTGGTTGAAGGTAAAGCTGCCTGCCGGTGAAAGCTACTTCCGACTGAAAGCACTGGTTCGGGACCAGAGGCTGAACACCGTATGTGAAGACGCTCACTGTCCCAATATTGGCGAGTGCTGGGGCGCAGGCACCGCCACCTTCATGATTCTCGGGGATACCTGTACAAGATCCTGCGCCTTCTGCGCTGTGAAGACCGGAAAACCCACGGAGTATGATTTGGATGAGCCTGTTCGGGTTGCCGAGGCGATTCGGGCCCTGGGATTGAAATATGCCGTTATTACTTCAGTCGACAGGGATGACCTCGAAGATGGGGGTGCATTCATTTTCGCCGAAACCATACGGAGAATCCGCCAGGCCGTTCCCGGGATCCGCATTGAGGTGCTCATCCCGGATTTCAAAGGCCATGGGCCTTCACTTGAAGTCGTGGCTAAGGCGGGACCTGACGTGCTTGCACACAACCTTGAGACCGTCTCCAGGCTCTATCTTACGGCGCGAGCCGGATCCAGGTACCAAAGGTCGCTGACTTTGCTGCGAAATGCTAAGTCCTTCGGTGTTCCGCAGACTACCAAATCGAGCCTAATGCTCGGGCTCGGAGAGCGCAGGGATGAAATCCTGGAAACGATTGCCGACCTCCGGGACGCAGCAGTGGATATCTTGACTTTGGGGCAATATCTCCAGCCCACCAGGGAAAACCTGCCGGTAGATCGATTTTACAGCCCTGAAGAGTTTGGGGAACTTCGTGATTTTGCCGTGTCCCTGGGATTTGTGCATGTCGAAGCCGGACCTCTTGTGAGATCTTCCTATCACGCTGAAAAACAGGCCAGTGGCATTTCCTAGCGTCAGCTGCCCTTCGGTCGGCCATATCTCATGGTTTTTGAAAAGCTTCCCGTGATATCATAAAGTCGTTGGTGTGCCATGATCCTTACGTCGCCTCTTCGTTCAGCCATGCTTTTGGCACTCTTTTTTCTGTCGATGCCGCTGTATGCCGCTGGAACCTTCTGCCGCATTTCCATCAATGGAGCCATTGACCCGATAACTGCCGAATTCGTGGTTCGGGGTATTGAGCACGCTGAGGGCCAGGAATCATCCTTCGTGCTGATCCGGCTGCAAACGCCCGGCGGCTTTGCGACCTCCATGGAGCAAATCATTGAGCGGATGTTGAACAGCAAGGTGCCGGTGATCGTATTCGTTACCCCGAGCGGCGCCAAAGCAGCTTCAGCCGGTTTTTTTATATTGATGGCAGCAGACGTTGCCGCCATGAGCCCGGGCACCAATACAGGAGCCGCTCATCCGTTGATGGCGATAGGAGGATTTCCCGTCGACGGCGGTGAGGCGGGAAAAACCCTGACGGAAAAAATCACCAGCAATGCCAGCGCCTACCTGCGAAGCATTGCCGGAAAGAGAAATCGCAACATCGCGGAGGCTGAAAAAGCCGTTACAGAAAGCAAATCTTTCACCGACAACGAAGCTCTGGAGAAAAGCCTTGTTGACATCGTTGCCCAGGATGAAATGGACCTGCTGCGCCGCCTCGATGGCTATAAAGTCCGCATGTTTTCAGGCCAGGAGCGTGCACTGCGGACGTCGGGGCAATCAGGCGTCAACTACGAAATGACGACGCGCCAGAAATTCCTCTCCACCATTTCCCAGCCCAACCTGGCACTGCTGCTCGGGATCGCAGGATTGATACTGCTTTATTTCGAGTTCAGCCACCCGGGCGCCGTCGCCCCGGGTGTGGTCGGCGGGATATCCCTGCTCTTATCCATCCTCGGATTTTCCTTTCTCCCCATAAACTACGTGGGAGTGCTGCTGATCCTCCTTTCCATCGGACTGTTCATAGCCGAGGTCAAAGTTCAGAGTTTTGGCGTGCTCGGCCTGGGTGGCGTGGCAGCCATGGTCATGGGCATCGTGATACTCGTGGACACACCGGATCCCGCGCTGCGGATCGGCTTGGGGGCGGCCATCGCCGTTGCGCTTCCGTTCGCAGCGCTTTTTATCGCATTGATGATAGCGCTTCTTCGTTCCCGGAAACAAAAAGTGAGCACAGGGGAAGCTGGCATGATCGGCCTGCAGGGCATAGCGGATTGCGATATTTACCAAAATGGGCGTGTTAAAGTGCGCGGAGAATATTGGTCGGCAAGCTCAGCGCATCCGATTCCCGCCGGCAGTGCTGTAAGAGTGATGGCAATCAACAACCTGACGTTGACTGTCGAGAAAATTGAGTCATAAGCGATCTTCATCTTTCCGCGCACGACTGCGGCTCCAGCAAAGGATCACTTTATGGATAATTCGATGGTGTTGTTCGCGGTAGCGATTGTCGTGCTGTACCTCTTGAGTACGGTCAACATACTGAAGGAATACGAACGGGCCGTAGTATTTCGGCTTGGTCGCTTACTACCTGAAGCCATGGGGCCGGGTATTATTTTCATCTTCTGGCCGGTCTACAAAATGGTACGGGTAAGCCTGCGCACCATCACTCTGGACGTGCCGCCGCAGGATATCATCACGCGGGACAACGTTTCCGTGAAGGTCAACGCTATTGTTTACTTCAGGGTCATGAACGCCCCGCGCGCCATTTGCGAGGTTGAAAACTATCTTTACGCAACCTCCCAGCTTGCGCAAACCACCTTGCGGTCGGTTCTTGGGCAGGTCGATCTGGATGATCTGTTGAGCCGGCGCGAAACCTTGAACGTTAAGTTGCAGGCAATTCTCGACCAGCATACCGATGCCTGGGGCATTAAAGTCAGCCTGGTCGAGGTGAAACAGGTCGACCTTCCGCAGGAAATGCAGCGCGCCATGGCAAAACAGGCCGAAGCAGAGCGGGAAAAAAGGGCAAAAATCATACATGCAGAGGGCGAATTCCAGGCATCGGCCAAGCTGGCTGAAGCGGCCGGCGTCATTAACAAAGAACCGATGGCGCTTCAGTTGCGCTACCTCCAAACACTGACCGAGATCGGGGTGGAAAAGAATACAACGGTTGTCTTTCCGGTTCCGATCGATATTCTTAGCCAGTGGATGGCGAAAAAAGACTAGCCTCGTGGTCCGGATGCCGGGAGAGGAGCGGTTCTCAGGCGAACTTCCAGGGCAAACGGCAACTTTTGTTGACTCGGACCAATTCCGGGACATTCGGGGAGCGGAATGAATCAGTACTCTGGTGACAGCGGGTTTCAGCTTATCATCGACAATCGAAAGATTGTCATTGCGGGGATCTTCTTGCTACTGGTTTGCGGCGCCTTCTTTGTGATTGGTTTCATGGAAGGGAAACGACAAGGCATCCGCAGCGCTGAGAATGGGGCACCGCCGGGAATAGGAACGGGGACAGGCCTGCAATCCCAGGCCCGTCAGGATAAAGCCGGGTCCCAATCCAAAACGGACGAGAATAAGGTTCGGGATCAGCTCAGCTGGTACAACGACGTCAATAAATCCGGCAAAGCGCCGGTTCAGGGGCTGGAACCAACGCCCGTCCAGCAAAAGGAAACGGTGGTAAGCTCAGGCGCCTCAGCTTCCGGCGATGCATCCGGCCTACCCGAAAAGCCCAAGCCCATGGAACCGGCCAGGGTTGGACCTGTGACCTACTCGGTTCAAATCGGGGCATTCAAGTACAGGAAAGAAGCCGAAACCAAAGCTGCCGAATTGAAAACAAAAAAGTACAATTGCATTATCGAGCCTCCGGAGGATTCGGAGCAGCTGTTCCTTCTTAAAGTTGGAAAATTCGATTCGAGGGCGGACGCGGTCGCGATGCAAAACCGGCTCAAGAAGGACGGCTTCAAAACCTTCATCAAGACGAATAAATAAATCTCTCTTACCGATTGCCGCGAAGCGCGCGGCTGCCGGATGCGAGCTTGAAATAGCCCGAGGATGCCTGAGTGCCGCAGAACACCCTTGACTATGCGCAACCCAGGCCGTCGTCACGGATCTTTTTTCTTCCGCTCCTGTCCGGCGTTCTGGGGTTCCTCTCTTTCCCTTCCTCGGATTGCTGGTATCTCGCCTGGTTTTCCTATTCCTTTCTTGTCTTGTACATAAGCTTTTGCCGTTCCGAAGGGGCGGCCGCGGCTGGTGGATTCGCAACCGGCATCGTGCAATTCGGGGGCCTGCTGTCCTGGGTTCCGTCGGTCATGCAGAACTACGGGGGAGTGCCCAGGATAGGCGCTTTCACGCTCTATGGGCTGCTGGTCTGTCTGCAATCCATATTCCCGGCAGTGGCGGCATGGCTGGCGCGTCGGTCCATGAATCGATGGGACGTACGGTGCCTGCTGCTTTTTCCAATCTTTTGGGTCGCCTCGGAATATGCGGAAACTGCGGTCCCGTTTGGCGGATTTCCCTGGCTCTTGACCGGCTACTCGCAAACTCGCTTCACAGCGCTTTTGCAGTGCGCGGATATGACCGGCGTTTGGGGAATCTCTTTTCTGGTGATCTGGACCAATGTGTCTCTGGCCTGGTCCTGGATCTATCGCCGTGGCTTTCTTCAGCAATGGGGCCCGCTGGCTTCGTCCATTTTTCTCCTCGCGTGCGCCACAGTCTATGGCAACCGCGCCCTGAAGCAGTGGGATGCGGTACCGGCGGATCGGGAAGCCGCCATGCTGCAGCAAAACCTGTCCGCTAAGGATCCGATCCGCGAAATGGAATATAAGTTCAGGGATGGCTATCTGCGAATGGCCGAGACCGTGGAACACGGCGCCGTCGACCTTTTGATTTTGCCGGAATCGCCCTCGCCTCTCAGTTTCCAATACGACGAAAGCTACCGCAGGGCCATTCAATCGATGGCAAGACGGTCTAAGGTAGGCCTTGTTTTCAACAACATTGCCTATGAGGAAGTTGACGGAGGGTTTCGTTACCTCAACAGCGCCTATGTGGTGGATCGCAATGGAAGGGAATTGGGGCGTTACGACAAGGTGCACCTGGTTCCGTTCGGCGAGTACATCCCGCTAAAAAAAATGTTTTTTTTCGTGGAGTCGATCAGCAAGGATGTGAGCGATTTCTATCCCGGGGCATCGCTTCGACCGATGGTTGCAGAAGGGCACTCCATTGGCACTATCATTTGCTTTGAAGCCGTCTTCCCGGGGATTTCCAGATCCCTGGTGCGCCAAGGGGCGGAGCTTCTGATCAACCTGAGCAACGATGCCTGGTATGGAGATTCCGCGGCGCCATTTCAGCACCTTTCCATGGCGCGATGGAGGGCGGTTGAAAACCGCAGGTTTATGCTGCGCTCCACCAACTCCGGGATTACCGCAGTGATCACCCCGACGGGAAGGATAACTGCATCCACGGGGCTGTTCCGCGAGGAGATCTGTCGCGGGCGTTTTGCGTTCTTGACGGACCTTAGCCTTTATAGCCGTTGCGGAAATGTTGCAGGCATGCTGTGTGCTATCATTACCTTTCTTCTTTGTGGTGCAGGATTTGTTCATGGTTCGACCGCTTCCTCGCAGCCTGCCGATGAGAAGCCGGCCGCCGGTAGCAACAGGAGATGATGATGATTGAGGAAATGCGCGAAAAGGTCACGGCCATTCAGGAAAAGGTAGCCCAAATTCGAGGTTATCTTTGAAGCCGATCGGAAGCGCTTGGAAATCCAGGAGATAGAATCCAAGGTTGCTCACCCTGAATTCTGGAATAATCAGGAAACGGCTCAATCCGTCCTCCAGGTGAGGCGCCGTCTCGAGCGCGATGTGGAAATGGATGCCAGGCTTGTGCGGGATCTGGACGACCTGAATGCCATGATGGAACTGGCATCGGAGGGTGAAGATGTCCTCGACGAGCTGAAGAAAGAAGTGGTCCGGCTCGAACAGGAAACACAGCAGACCGAAATTCAAATGCTGCTCTCGGGACAGCACGATGAATCCAATGCCATCGTCACCATCCACCCGGGGGCCGGCGGCACCGAGTCCCAGGACTGGGCTGAAATGCTGGTTCGCATGTACCTGAGATGGAGCGAGCGATCCGGGTATAAAACCGAGATGCTGGATTACCAGCAGGGAGAAGAAGCGGGTATAAAATCCGCTACCTTCATGGTGAAAGGGGAATACGCCTACGGACGCCTTGCGTCTGAAAGCGGTGTGCACAGGCTTGTGCGCATTTCACCCTTCGATGCAGCCGCTCGCCGGCATACCAGCTTTGCGTCCGTTTATGTTTATCCTGAAATCGACGACCAGATCGAAGTCCAGATTGAAGAAAAAGATCTCCGGATCGATACCTACCGATCTTCCGGTGCGGGCGGTCAACATGTCAACGTCACCGATTCTGCGGTGCGCATAACGCACCTTCCCACGGGGATTGTCGTTTCCTGCCAGAACGAGCGGTCACAGATTCGCAATCGTGAAATGGCTCGAAAGATCTTGCGGGCTCGGCTTTACGAGCTGGAATTGGAAAAAAAGCAGAAAGAACTGCAGGCGGTGGAGGATTCAAAACTGGACATCGCCTGGGGCAGCCAGATCCGCTCGTATGTCTTGCATCCCTATAGAATGGTAAAAGATCACCGTACAAAACATGAAACCTCATCAACGGAAAAAGTGCTGGATGGGGATCTGGACGATCTGATTTACCAGTACCTGGTCCAGCGGGGAGTCCGAAAGCACGCCTAAACCATAGGAGAAGCCTGGAGTGAATCTGGATTCTCAGCAGAAATCGAGTGGGCCATCGACCGACCAGAGTGCGGTGCAGGCGCCCCATCAAGAGGGCCATTCTGCCGCCGCATTTTACCGCCGGCGGAATTTGTTCTACCTGGCATTGATGGCATTTATCCTGGTAGCCGGCCTGCCGCAGCTGCTGATTCCGTCCCTTCGCCAGCGGCTGCAGGAACGCGGCGCAATCCTGCGGGAGAACCTGTCGGGTGGAGCGGACAAGCCCCGTGCTGTAACGGCCCAGGTCGGCGAAAACCCGGTCCCTTTCCCCGAAGAGTATGAGCGGGTAATCCAACCCCTTCCGCAGCTGCCACCGCAGGTTTTCACTCAGAACCGCGTATTCCGGCCGATGCCCGGAGAGCCTGCTCCAAAGCGGAGCGGCGCGGTTTCGACCAAGACCGGGAGTGGCACCGAGGATTCGAAGGAGGCGACGGATCGACAGGATGCCGATGCCGCCCAGGCTGAACCCGAATTTCAACAAGGCAAAATGGAGCAGGAAGCTTATGACATCCTGATCCAGACGAACACGGTTGCCGCTGGTCTGATCCGTCCGGGAAACAATTTGGGCAAGTTTTCAGGTTGGGCAGCGGCCAAGCTAGATGAGGATACCTACCTGGTCCGAATTACGCTGGTAAAAGATGGCACCGATGTGCCCTACATCTGGCAAGTCCGATTGGGGACCAAACAGAATGCCCCGCTGAATTTCAATGCCCGGTCCCTGCCCAAACCCTGACTCATGGCCTGGGTCGTGTATTTCACGCACGCGTCAACGACTTGAAAATCTTGTAGATTCGCGGCACGTGAATCCGACAGGAATATTTTTGTTCAACCGTTATACGGCCGGCTGTACCGATTCGCTTCCTGAGTTCCGGAGAGCGGAGCAAAAGAGCCAGCCGATCTTCCCATTCCCCTTCAGTCGCTGCGAGGTAGCCGTTTTCGCCATTTTGGACTATTTCCGAATTGACGCCGGTAGGTGAGCAGACCGCGGGGATTCCCAGGGACATATATTGCAGAGCTTTGCAGCCGCATTTGCCTCGGCTCCAACGGTCTTCAGGCAGCGGCATGAGCCCTATGTCGATAGGATGCAGGTCGGCCACCTCGTTCTTTGAAGTCCATTGAATGAGGTCGACATCCACCCCCTGCAGGGCAAAAGTCCCTGAGGTGATTACTCTCAGCCTGAAACGGAATTTGCGTGCCAGCCGGTTCAGGGGTTCTCGAATGGTTGCCAGGTGCTGAAGGGTGCTGTAGCTGCCGGTCCAGCCCAGGACGGGAGTAGCGTCGGCTTTTTCCTCTTTTAAGACTGGCACAAACCGGTCGGTGTCGATGGTGGTGGGAACTATGGTTACGTTCGGGTTGAAGCGGCGCGCATAGGCCTCCAGGAACCGGTTTCCAACCATTACGTGGCTGGCGCGTCGGCATATCGTCGCTGTTTTGCCGGCCATCTTCAGCAAGCTCAGGATCCCGTTTGCCGGGCTGATATAGGGTACAAAAATCGCATCATCGAAGTCGAAGACGACCGGCACGCCCATGGCCGCCAATCTGCGTTCGAAAATTGCGGGCCCTAACAATGCCGCTTCTCGGAACAGGTACACGGCGTCGTATTGCCGGATCTCGGAGAGCAGGGAAAAGCGATTCTGGAAACCTTCGAGGATCAATCGTGCCTTGCGCGCGGTGTGGCCAGGCTGGTACAGGAGGTCGTGGAGTTCGGGCGACTCAAATGGTGCAAACCGGATTTGCATCCCAAGGCGGAGCAATTCAGGTTCCCACTGTTCTATCCTGAATCGCTGCCCGGGAGAGGTGTCGAAAATGGATGGAACGGCAGCCAGTACACGCATTTCCCTAATCCCGCATGAAACTTTTTCCATCTCGTGCTAGGCTACCATACAGGGACCTAAAATCGCTTACCAAAGGTTATTGCGTGGATACAGAGACCAACCAATCGACCCCGAGTGACTCCGCACATTCGTTGTATGAAGGCGCCCGGCAACCGGGAATAACGCAGCGGGTTGCTGGAGCAGGGATCTGGGCGATTGCAGGGCAGGGGATAAGGCTCGCCGTATCTTTGGCCGTCATTCCTTATCTCATTCGCAAACTGGGAACCTCCGATTATGGGCTGCTGGCGCTTATCAATGTCGTGATTGCCATGGGTTTCATACAATGATCTCGGAATGGGAATGGCGTCGACCAAATTTGCCACCGAGGCTCTCGCGAAGAAAAATGAGCGCTCGGAGGCCGACGCAATTTGGACATCGATGCTGGTGGGTTTCCCCCTTTTGCTACTGAGCTCCATCGTTCTTTTCTTTGCAGCGCGACCGTTTTTAAAATTTGTAGTAAAGCTGCCGGTTGCCCAGCAGGATCCGGCAACCCTCGCGCTGCGAATCGGGATTTTGACCATTTTGGCGGTTGTCGCCGGATCCGTCTTCAACACCCCCCAGCTCACCCGATTGCGCCTGAGGCTGAACAGCTCGATCGAACTGGGGGCTGCGCTTTTCCAATCTTGTATGATCCTGATTGTCCTCGCGTGGGGCGGAGGACTGATTACGATCGTTGCTGTTGGAGCATTATCGGCAATCGGAACCGCGGCCGTTCATATGATTGCCTCCGGCAGGTTATGCCCAGCCTTATGGAAACCGAAGATAGATCGAAATTTGCTTAAACCGCTGCTGAAGTTCGGGCTGGGAGCCATGGCGGTCGTCTTACTTGGCACTCTCGTAGGACAAGGGGAAAAACTGCTGCTCGTTCGATGGGGCTCCACCACAAACCTAGCTTACTACAACATTGCAATGACGATCGCCGGGCTGCTGGTGCTGTCCCTTTCTGCGCTGGCGCAACCTCTCATGCCGAGTTTCGTTCACCTGATGTCCACCGGCCAGACGGAGCGCCTAGAAAAACTCTACAACAATATCCTCACGGGAGTTTTGATAATTCTTATGCCTTGCGCGCTGGTGATCTGTATTACTGCGAGTCCCTTTCTTGATTCATGGGCTGGAGCAGATTTCGGAAGGGAAAGCGTTATCCCGCTTTATATTCTTGTCGCCGGCAATGTGTTGAAAGCCCTTTCCATGGTGCCCGGATCCCTGGTCATGTCCGCCGGAAGAATTGACCTTCTTCCCAAATTTCAGGCCGTTGAGCTGATCCCGTACGGCCTGCTATTGTTTTTCTTTATGGCGCGTTTCGGAATAAAAGGAGCAGCGATCGCGTGGAGTCTTCGAGCGGCTGCGGAATGCCTTTTCTTGCTTCGATCCGCACGACGCGTCGGAGGAATCAAGCCAAAAATTTTGCCTGGAAAACTGACTCTCTTTGCGATTTCTTTTGCAGTCCTGATTTCCCCGTCGATTGCCGTGCATATCCTGAATGCTCATCCATTGGTGGTTTTGGCTGTAATGATGTTTTCCGTTTCGGGCTATTCTGCTATGGTCTTTTTCTGGATTGCCCGAGCCGATCAAAGGGCATGGGTAGTTGAATCTGCCAGAAATTTATGGCGCTGAAAATATTGTCTCGAACTCCCGCGTTTCATCTTTTCGGACATATTTTCAGCATTGGATTTCAAATTCGCCTGCCTGAGTTACTTGGCACAATATTTAGCTCCTTTACTGTTTTATTAAAAGCAAACTGCCGGGGCTCTCACATCTCCATGAATGATGAAAAAATCATCGAACCATTCGGCTGGCTCGTTCAGGATGCTACGTTACAGTATGAAAAATCATTCAGCCAAATGGATCTTTTCCACCAAGTGCAACAGAATGGCAAAAGATGAGCGGCGGGACCTTCCAAAAACCGTTGCTTCTCTTTTTTGGAAGTATCGATGGCTGGCATTGGTTCTCCTGGTAGCCGGAACTGCGAGATATGCCTGGTTTGAAAAAAAACAACACAGCTGGGGCCAGATAGTTACTCATACCTCAATTTGGCGCGACAGATGCGTGGGACCAGACAGGCCTCCGAGTGGGACCATCTAGCATTCCTTCCCAAGGATGATCAAGGCGCAAGGACACCAGCCTACCCCCTTTTCATAAACTTTGTCTGCAGCCTGGCAGGGCCCGGGGTGATCCCGGGAATAGCTGCCGATGAACTGAGAAGCGGACCAAATCAAATGGCTGCTCCGCACGTGGTTGAAAATCTGCGTGCCATCCAAGCGGCGCAGCATGTGCTCGGATTGCTGGCAACCATGCTGGTATACCTCATCGTTCACCGATGGTCATCGAGTCATTTGAATGCTTTTGTGGTCAGCCTCATAGCCGTTGGATGTAGGCCTTCCTGGATAGTACTTTTTTAGCCATGGATTATGACAGAAACAGTGACTGCCACCCTTCTGCTATTCTGTCTGTGGGCCTGTACGTGCGCCGAGCGAGCAACGGAAAATTCATTGGCCTGGTGGTTCGTTGCGTCAGCCACATCTGGACTACTAGCATTAGTGCAGCCTGCAATGATTTTTGTAGGACCTGTTACTATTGCATGGGCAATATGGAAAAAACCCGCCCGTAGGCTCAAGCTATTACTCTGGCTGTCCATAATCTGGGGCATCCCCGTGGGCGGGTGGATATTCCGCAACGCGCGTCTCTATGGATTCGTAGGGCTCAGTTCCGTTGATGGACTCGCCATGTATTCTCATTTCCACGAACACCCGGAGTGGATGTTGAATTCAAGGATTCAAGAAATAGGCTCCCAATACATCCGCACCCGCGTGGCAGGCCAGATGATTGCACGAGATCTGATGCATTTGGATGGCCTTACCTTTGTGCAAGCGTCGCGCCTTCTGCGCCAACAGACTTTGCTCGCAATCAAAGAGCATCCAGCACACTATGCAGTGAGTGTCCTGGATTCCGCTCTCCAATTCTGGAAGCCTACCGAGGAGCTTATAATCGGCACCGGATCAGGAATTCGCGCACATTGGCCGATTCTCTGGCCAGGAATGATCACCCTTTATTTCGCCTGGGGACTGACTGGATTATTTTCGTCGGCGGTGGATTTCAATCTTCCGGTGAAGTTGGCCGTAGGATTCGCCGTTGCCAGCTGCATGCTTACGTCGCTTGTGTCGAATGCGGAAACCATTCGCTATGCGTTTCCACTACAAGCGCCCCTCTTGCTCGCTGGAGACGCAGTTGGATCGCAGGCCCTGAATTGGGTTGCTCAGCAGCGCCGGCGCCGATCTGGGACAACCGGCAGTGACTAGAACCCCGGATCTGCAATGTCGGTCTATCGACCAGAAAGTAGCATTGCTGTCATCCGTGGCTTTCACAGAAGAGGTTGCCTGAATATTTTGGTTTTAAGGGGCCTTCTTATTCTTGGAGAACCTCATCATAGACTTTTTCAAGCATCCGGATGTTCTTGCGTATATCAAATTTATCTTCCACCGATTTGCGGCCGCATCGACCAATTCGGAGTCGCCGGTTTTGGTCAGAAAGAAGTCCTATTATAGCGTTCGCGAGTTCTCCATGATGTGTTGGATCAAGCAATATTCCTGAAATCCCGGTTTCGATCATTTCCTCATGCGGCCTTATACGTGATGCAACACAGGCGCATTCCATAGCGAGGGCTTCAAGAAGCGCAACCGGGAGGCCTTCATAAAGTGAAGGGAATACAAATAAATCACATGCAGCAAGAAGCTCGCGAACGTCTTTCCGAATCCCTAAAAACACCACATTGTCTGCCACTCCTAGTTCCGATGCGTATTTCTGGAGTTCAGCCGTATATTGCGGTTCGCCGCCTCCCGCCAGGAGAAGCCGGACATTTCCATGTTCCGCAATAATCCGCGGCATGGCCGAAAGCAGGTGACGATGGCCCTTCTGCGGATGCAGGCGCGCAACCGAGAGGAGCAACTGATGGCAATCTCCAAATCCCATTTGGCGGCGAATCGCCTGGATTCGTTCTTGTTCGCAACCGTTGAACAGTTGAAAATCTATAGAGTTGTAAATTACATCAATCCGCGTTTCCGGAATTTCCAAGCGCCGCATCGCTGATTTCTTTACAAATTCAGATACGGCAATCCATTTTGAACACCAGCGTTTTCCCGTATTTTTGTCCAAAAGGCGGAAGAGATTCAACTTCAGCCAGTTTTGGCCTGGATCATCCTTCCAGACCTCTGGTTCATAATCCGTGTTTTGGATGGATGTTACTACGGGAAGCTTCAAAGCTCGACCCAGGAAACGGCCATAAATATTGGCGGCATAAAGCTGCGAATGTATTAAATGAATGCCTTCGCCTCCAAGCATGAGATGAAGTTCGCGGAGGCCACGCCTCCAATCCCACCGTCCTCGCAAGCCCGGAGTCACGACTTTGAAACCAAGTGACTCGATTGAATCCAGCCAATGACTTTTTGCGCTATACAGCGGGCAGACTATTCCCTCGAAACGATTGCGATCGAGAAAGCGCAGACAGGAATAAAGAGCAGCTTCAGCTCCGCCTGCACCGAGACTCTCAATAAGGTAAAGGACTTTGATCACCGGGCTTCCATAAAAGAGCTTCTGATTAAATCTCAATATTGAAATTGGGCAAATCTACCTCTTGTTCATCCTCATCGAACGCGGAATGATCTGTCCAACACCCTTTGGATAAACGCGGCTGTCAGCATGATGGCTATCGCCTCAGCCGGAATTCTGAATCGCGGTGACCCGTAAACAAATAGCGCTTTGGATAAGGACAGCAGCTGGAATCACCCAAAGTAACCATACATGCGTCTTGGTCCGGCCGTAGGCAACTGGAACACCTGCAAATGCACAAAGCAGAACTAAAACATAAATGATATTGATGCTCCTGGCGGAACCGGACGAATGGGGGAAAATCTCCCAATCGAAGGGGATCATCAGATAAAACAACTTGATGGGAATCAAACGGAAGAAATGCCAGGGCTCGTCTCTCAGCTTTTCGAAAGTTGCCTTTTTGTAGATTTCAGAAAGCTCGACTTCATTTCTTGTTTGAGTGGAGGCTAACTGGACGAGGGGATCTTCGTCTCCCGGAAGATTTCCCCAGATCCTCTTCCCACCCTTAGTTGGAGGCCAATAGGAGGCATAGAGTGTAATTCCATCCTGCGTGGCCATCGGCGATGGCTTGCCAAATATCATATAGTTTCGGATCATCCATGGCATAATGGGAGCCAACATCCCGGTACATAGGAAAACAGCCAGTAAAAGGTGTTCTTGGTGCCGGCATTTTGAACGCGCAGGGAAGCGCATTATGCCCAAAGCGACTGCAAACCCGACAAAAAGATTTCCTCCCCTCACTAATACGGCAATTCCGAGGAGAAAGCCCGTTAGCAAGGCCAGTCTGATGGTCCTGGCAGCCAGAAGATGATGCGCGGCCAACAGGGCCAATAGCAAAAGGAAAAGCGATAGATTTTCCGAAAATAGTATTCGTGGAAGCCAAACAAAACTGGGATAAATCGCAGTTATCATGCCTGCAATCAAACCCTCATTTTTTCCCAAAATGGAGGAGCAGAGAATAATTAATAAAAGTGCGCTTGCACAGCCCATGACTGCCTGAACTGCCTGAGCTATTGCGATTTTGGCACCGAAAATAACATAAAAGAAAGCCAGGAACGCCGGATAACCTGGAGGGCGCCATGCAGTAGGATGGCCGTAATCATCGACGTACCCCAAACCTGCTGCCAGATTTGCTGCAAGATTATGATATTCGGCAACATCAGCCGCGGGCACCACCCCATGAGTTTTCACCGCCCAAAGGCGAAGCAACAGCGCAACAGTCAGGATGAGTGCCAGAATTGCCATCCTGCCCGTCTTTGGCTGCAAAATGAAAGAGCTGAAGTCGAGTTTGTCTTTCATTGTTTGGATTATGGATTCAACTTCCTATCCGATAAAGTTACATGTTCCCTGAAGCTAATGCTGCAATGAAACCGGCCCTTAGGGGCGCTCGCCCATGTCTTCCCGCGGTTCAAACATTCAGGATCGGACATTCCCAATATTCGCGCGATAGGACTCAATAATCTGCGTTCCGTACCGCTCCCATGTAAAACAACGCATGACCTTCTCCCGTGCCCTCAGTCCCATCTCAATACCCTTCAAGCGGTTGTGGTGAACCCACTGGATCCGGTCAGCGATCGCATCCGCGTCACGAGCAGGAACGATGAAACCATCCTCTCCATCGGTGATGATATCAGGACCTCCGGTATGGTCGCTGGCTATCACAGGAACACCGGATGCCATGGCTTCCAGGATAACGAGAGCAAACGCGTCGCATATAGACGGAAAAACTACGACATCAGCAGATTGATAAACGCCTGGCATAGCATCCTGAGCAACATTGCCAACCACTCGCACGCTGTCTGCTGAATATTTCTCTAGGAGAGGTTCGACCTCGGGGAGAACTCTCCCTACGAGAACGAGCTCGGCTTGCCCTAGTTTGAGGATGTCCCATGCCTTAAGCAGGTACTGAATCCCTTTGAGGAATTCGAGCCTGCCCACATACAGAACACGGAAGTTATCGGTTTTCCCTTTTCTCTTCAGGCTGAAAAACGATGTGTTTACTCCAAATGGGATTCTGATGAGCTTTTCCTCAGCTATGCCGTTGCTTATAAACGAAGCCTCACACAGTCTGGAGGGTACAATGATCCGATTCGCCTCCACATATTCAAGCTTCATGCGCCGGACCAAAGCTGTCGGCATAAGGCTGTAGTACCCTTTTGCACCCCTGCCGTACCGCTCATATTCCAAGGTTACTTCAGATTGCCAAGCATTTACATGCAACATGGGATGCTCAAGTATTGCAAAAGACTTCAGCCGTTTAGCCCGCCTCATCGAACGCAGACTGACCTGGGACCATCCATGGAAAACAGCCTCACGATCCGGGAACCGGGATGCAAGCAGGTCATAAAGTGCGAAAGTCAGTACGCGGGGCGTCTCAAATTTTTGGAGATAGGGAATTCGCCGCCAAGATCCCCAGATGATGTGAACCAGTCGATCATAGGATTGGCATTGGCTAACGAGATGCCGCGCAACAGAATCTGTGTCTACCGCGAACACCCGGAATTTCGGCCATGAATAAATAATCTGCAAGGGCACGCCGCGCAAGGTGAGTTGGCTAATCAGTTGCTCATGATGCCAGCCGGGACCAATGGACAAGGTAACGCGGCTTTTGGCTTTTTCTATATATTTGCTCATTTCAAAATACTATCAGAGGCGCGCAGTAGAGTTTTGGAACGAGAGGATTTCCACCCAATGCCACGATCCGTTATTTCCTTGTCCAGCGTGCATCGACTTTTGATAGATAACCACGGATCGCGCATGGATGCTTTTCTTATAAATTCCAGATAGTGTTTCATCAACGTGAGCGGCTGGGGAATCAGTTGGAGCTCCCGTCCGATATACTGGCCTGATTTTCCCGGCTCCTGACCAATCAATATTTTTTGGTCAGAGTTGCATAGAGATCCTCGAATGCCGCAGCTATCGAACCCAGAGAAAAACGCGCGATTACTTGATGGCGGGCAGCGTTGCCTAAGGGCTTGAGAGCCGAGATATTGTATAAGGCATACAGGAGCCTGTCTCTGAGATCTTCCCAGTCCTCCGGACGGCAAAATAGGCCTGTCCTGCCCTCTGTAACCAGGTCTCGATTGGCCGGCAAATCCGACAGCAGGCATGGGAGGCCATGAGATTGTGCTTCCAATACTGCAAGGGATAATCCTTCGCCGCGAGAGGGAAACACGAAGAGATCAGCTGCGCGAAGGTAAAGATTCACATCTCGTACTTTCCCGGTGACGATTAGCGATGAGCCAATCTCTTTGGCACTTTTCATGAAAACAGGATCTGTGGTGAAGCCCTCTCCAAGCAGAAACAGTTTGTGCTTCGGTTCCGTGGCAGCAATGCTTTTCCATGCTTTAATGAGCAGGTCGGATCCTTTTTGCTTTCCTGCGCGACCTACGTATACGGCTACACTGACGTCCGGAGGGAGGTCAAGCTCTGATCGAGAACGCATGCGGTCGCCCTCGTCAGGCAGCGGCGGCACCTCAACACCATTTGGAATCTGAGCGATGCGTCCGGGATCTGTTCCATACTTCAGTAATTCATCTCGGATCGCTCCAGAAATTGCCACAATAGAATCGGCCTCCTTCAAAATGACATCCAGCATTTTGGAACTTCCCAATGGAAAAGTCGGCCGTCCTTCGCGCATTTGCAGCAAATCCCCATACGCGCCAGAGGTGTGGAGCTGGACAACCACCGGCCGACGGGTCCGGCGCCGAGCCATCAGAGCAGCAAATGCGGGATGAAAAGCCTGCTGAGCATGGACAAGATCATACGCGGGCATCTGCAAAAGCAAATACCGGTACAACAGGGCTGTATAGCTGTATGGCCCCAGGCGCCAAATGCCCCGACTGTTACCGAATGAGAAGAGGCGTCGGACCGGCACCCCCTCCACTACGGAATAAGATGCTGTCCCGGCGGGTCGGGTTGATACCAGTTCAACTTCATGACCCCGTGAAATAAGTTGTGCCGCCAGACGATGCGATATCATCTCTGCACCGCCATTATTCAGCTGAAACTGTGAAATCGGCATCAGAATTCGCATTAACGGCATCTCACCTTACAGTGCAAGAGCGTGTCTATTGGAAAGATCGGATATGACAGGCTCGTCATCCAAATTATAAATATCCATGGATGCTTTGCGTGCTCGAATGCTGAATCCCTGACCAAATTATTGTACACGTATCCGCATAACCGTTAGCCACAGGATGCCAGCACACGGATCTTATCGCTCTTCACCACTTCTTATATCATTTGGGTCCAAATTTCATCCTATTTTCCGGTCCATCGCTCGTTGCCATCATTTTACTGATCGGCCGCTTTGCCTTGCTGATTCATTAATAAATTCTCAACAGACTGTTTATGTTATAGTCCAGATTCGATTGGCAAATCTGAAGCCTCGTCCCATCGGATACATTTACTATAGAGTGTCAGACGAGGTGGAGATACGCTACCTGAAATGATCGCTTGAGGGAACAGGCAGGCAAGAGTCGTTCATATGCGCGCGCTTTATATCACTCATTACGGAATACTTGAGCCCCTGGGTCAATCTCAAATCCTTCCCTATCTGCGGGGATTGGCGCAAAAAGGCCGCAGGATAGAGATCCTCTCTTTCGAGAAACCTGAGTTACTCAAAAACGGCGCCGCAGTTCGGAGGCAGGAGGAAAATCTGTCTTTCTCTAACATCAGGTGGTACCCGAGACCCTATCAGCATGGCAGCACGACACGCAATCTCGTCGGCGACCTCTGGCGGACCGCTTGGGAAATCGTGAGTCGTTGTCGGCTTCAGGAGATCGACCTGATTCACGCCCGGTCGCACGTCCCGGCGATTATGGCACTGCCGGCTTCGGTGCTTCTCCGTATTCCCCTGATATTCGATTTTCGCGGTTTTCTGGCCGAGGAGTACGTCGACGCGGGAATTTGGAAAAAGAACGGATTGAAATTCCGAGCTGCAAAATCGATGGAAAAGCTGCTGCTAACAAGATGCAAGGCCCTGGTAGTCCTGACCCAAACGGTCAGGCGGTTTTTTATCGAAGTACAGCAGCTGCCCCCCGAAAAGATATCGGTGATTCCATGCTGCACCGACTTGAGTTCATTCAGTGCCAAGACCATGACGCAATCCCCGTTAACTCCGAGGCCCATCAGAGTTTTATACTCGGGGAGCCTGTTTGGCCGTTATGACATAGAAGCGATGATCGATTTTTTCAAACTGGCCCGAAGGAGAAGGCCCGGATCCACCTTTACGGTTTTATGCAATAGGGAAAAAGACCGTTTGGAGAAACTGCTCAGGGAAATGAACACCGCCGATGGCAGCGTAATCGTCCGATCTGTTGCTCCGGCTGAGGTGCCCGAATCATTGAAAGAGCACGATTTGGGTCTGATATTTTTGCGCGGCGATCTTGCGCTACAGGCTGCATCGGCTACTAAAACCGCCGAATATCTCGCCTCGGGCATGGTTGTTGTTGCAGAAAGCAGGCTGGGGGATCTTGAGGAAATCCTGGCAAACCAGAAGGTCGGATGCCTAGTTGACTCCGCGAATCGGGATTCGTATTCAACGGTGCTGGATCAAGCATTGCAGCTTTGTGACTCGCCAGGGATTCGTGAGCGGGCTGCGGCAACCGCACGTCGTTATTATGACCTGGAAGAGGCCGTCCGGAGATACGATTCTGTCTACCGGCATGTTGTGAGTTGAGGCTGGGATAACCAATGCTCTGAGGGAACCTTGTTGCAGGATGCGGGGCTGTCCGCCCGCCGTTGAGGGTTAAGAGACCGACATAAATCTTCCCCAAACGATCATAAGGCCAGAATGCCCTCTCGTGGCGTGCAACTGGGAGAATACGGATAACCATGCAGTTGCCGATAAGCACCTCGATGAATTCTGGTGTCTGATTGTTTGAACTAGGTCCAATTTCATCGCATGGCTTACGCCACGCACCGGCATTCAGGATGTCCCCGCGATCTGAGCCAGATACACCGGCAGGCTTGCTTTCTATTGAGGAGATGGATGTTTAAGAGGTATGTGGCGGTTTCGAATCTAGTCACCAACTTCACCCGAGGGGGCGCTGCCTCTGTTTTGAGGCTGAAGAGCTAATGGAATCGTTCTCAAGTTCGGAAAGAAGATTTTTGACTTTTCTTTTTATCCTGACCGCTCTACTCAGACTTTTGGTGGGCGCCGCGATCTATTTCCTTGGTTTTACGACCTTCTTTGCCGCAGATGCAATCGGATACGACCGCATCGGTTGGGCTATTGCCAAATCATGGGCTGGCGATTTCCAAAATCCGCGGTTTTTTTATTCGAACATTTCAAGCCTTGGCCTTTATGGGATGTATTACTGGGTAGCCGGTATTTACAGCATTCTGGGGCACTCCCCATTTGCGGCAACCGCCCTTCAAATCCTTTTGACATCCACGACTCCGCTTTTTGTCTATAGTATTACTAGACGAGTTTACCATTCGACTAAGGCAGCCCGGATCGCATCCCTCCTCACAGCATTCCTGCCCTCAATGATCATCTGGTCCAGCTCTTTGCTTAAAGATCCCCTAATCATTTTGCTGTTATGCATGACCGTGTTTTTTACCTTGAAGACTCAGCAACAACTGAAGCTGCGTTACATGATTCCCGGTTTGGCCGCCATGCTTTTGATTTATCCCATCCGTGGATACATCTTCTATTTCATTTTGACTGCGGTGGTCGGGGCATTGCTTCTTTCGCGATTCGGCCGGCGTGCCAGCCTGACTGCCTATTTCGTCAGACTCGGCGGGATTGGGCTGATCGCAATAGTACTTTTTGTTTTCGAATTCGACCGGATAGCCGCGCAACAGATGAGCAGCAACATTCTGGACTTGATGCAGCTTTCGCGCGCCGATCTGGCTCACTCCGCTTCCAGCGGCTACGAGGCGAAGGCTGATATTAGCAGCTTGAGCGCTGCTGTGGCATTCCTCCCGAAGGGAATCGTCTATCTCCTGTTCGCCCCGTTTCCCTGGCAGAGCGGGAGCATCAGGCAAATGTTGACCCTTCCCGATACTCTCATTTGGTACGGGCTATTTCCTTTCACCATTTTGGGATTTTTATACACAGCGCGGCGGCATTTTCGCGAGACGATCATCATTTTTCTGTTCGTGGTCCAGCTGACCTTGTTTTATGCGGTTTTCATTGGAAACGTGGGAACAGCTCACCGACAAAGGACGCAGATCCAGGTTTTCTATCTCATTTTCACCGCAGCCGGATTGGTAAATTCCCGCCGAATAAACAGGCAGCCGGATGGCAGCATTCGCGATAGATCCACCCCATAGTTAAATTAGGAAGACAAGTATTCCTCTGGTTCTGAGTCTTTGCGTCGGCTTAGAAGAGACACTGCGAAAAGCGGCGCCGGGACGCCGCATTCCAAAGCCGCTGGCGAAAAATCATTTTATGTATTTTAGTTAGGAACGCAAGAAGGGCTTGAGAAAGCGGACCAGGATTCTCGCCAGGGGAGCGATTCGAATCCATAGGATTCCTGCTTGGCGCATCAGAAAACGATCCAGGCGCACTTCCCTGGAGGAGTGAATGACTGCAAAAGCATATGCGAAAATCCTGTCCCGTGGGACCGGACCTTCCATGATCCCTTGCGCATCGCCTGCCAAAAAAATTCCTCTCGGATCTTTACGCAAAATTCGGTGCAACACAAACACATCATCCGGGCGCTGTGCCAGGACCACGTCACCGAGCAACAACTGGCGCTGCGCGGCGGACGTCAGCAGGACGGTGTCGTTATCGCGGATGAATGGACGCATGCTATTCCCGGTCACGGTGAGTTGAACCTTCGACCCACTCGCCAGGATTTGAGCAATCATCGGCAGCAGTTGCTGGCTGGGAACAATCACAGCACCGACCTTACAAGGGTAACCGCGTCCCCTGCCGAGCGGCAGCGCAACCTGAAGATAGGAATTCGATTCAGGAGTTTCTCGAGCGTTTCCAATGCCCGGGTCATCAGGCCGGGCTCCCAATAGGGAGCAAAGGAACGCGCCAGAAGCATCGCAAACGCCCTCTCAGGCGGCAGCAGGTCCATCGAACTTTCTTCCGCCTGTTCGAGGATGGTGATCGCCGCAAGGGGAGCATTATGGTTTGACACAATCTCGAGGGATCCACCCCAGGGAGTGCCATAACAGGTGGCGCCCGCTTGGTTTATCCTGACCGCCATGCGCTCATCGCTCAGGACAATGACACCCGGAATAGTCTGCCATAGTGCAGCCTGGGTGCTTTTCCCCGCGCCAGAATGACCAACAAAGAGTACTCCTTTCCCGTGGTCCCGAATTCCGCAAGCATGAAATACAAGCCCTTCGAGAAAAATGAGCCGGATGCGCACCAGAAGCTCGCCGATTCCCAGATTGAGCAGGCTCCACCACTCGGGAGCCGGCCGGCTTTCGGTGACGATCAGATCATCCCATGATGCATTTGCCTCGAGCAAAGCCTGGGTGCCGGGGATTCCATCCCGTTCGGGATAATAAATAAGTGCACGATAGGGATGGCTGCCATGGGCGCGATACAAGCGCCAGCAGGGCCCTTCATCATAGAGTTGTTTCTCTCCAGTGAGCCGCGGCACCCCTTCCTGCCAATGAATGACGGCATCCCACGCTCCATTCCCGGGTAGCGCAATAAAGGAGGCCAGGTGACTGCTAATGCCCATCTCCATGGCGGAGAATGGACTTGAGAGTCGGATCGAAAGCCCGGCTATCTCCAGATGGATGTAGTTCATGAACCGGTCCCGCTTCCGCGACGGCGGCGTCGTTCGACGGCTATTTCGCACAGGTAGGGCACAGGCTCCGTAAAAGAACCACTGGTGGCATAGGACCAGGCCGGGCATCGGGGACAATCCGGCTCCAACTCGCATGAGCTGCAGTAGGGCGCCGTCGGAACCGACTCAACAAACCTGCCCAGTTGTCGCCAGGCTTCCGCAAATCCGATTTCCATCGGCTTCAAGGCCGGCAAGCACAAATCGAGACACACATTCATCGCGCCGGACGCGCTTATGACAAATGAGTTTCTTCCAGCATCGCAATAAAAAGAACCCTCGTTCGAACTCTCACAGATAGCCTGCGTGGCACCGAATACCATTGTATTTTCCGGGTACGCCTGTTCGAGCGCTACGGATTCAGGGATGGATGCCCTGAATTGATCGAGTTCGTTGCATGCTCCCTGGCGAGGGGGCGACAGCAGCCACCCGGCATAAACCGGCAGGTTCCAACTCCGGACCTTATCCTGGATTGCCTCTATTTCCCCGATGTTCGATTGGGTGACCGTGACCTTGATGACTGGACGGATACCCTCGGCAAGAAGGTTTTCTATCCCTACCAGACAGGCTTCATAACTTCCCGGAACTCGGGTGACGCGCTCGTAGGTGAGCCGGGTTGCACCATAAAGGCTGATTTCCATACGACCGGGCGGCCTTTGGCCCAGGCGCCGCGCCATTTCGCGGGTGATCAGGTTTCCGTTGCTGAACAGCGAAATTCTGAGTCCCAGGTAGGTAAGCGGTTCGTAGATATCGAAAAAATCCGGACGCAGCAGAGCTTCGCCGCCCGTCAGGAGCAGGAAAATCATTCCATTGTCTACCGCTTCTCTTGCGAGCTTGACCCAATCGCGAGTGGACAATTCCTCCCGCCTCGCATCCGCATCACCCGCCGGTTTTCGGATATAGCACATTCCGCAATCCAGGTTGCATCGGCTGGTAATCTCAAAAGTTCCGCTCACCGGCTGACGCATTTCCGCGGCACGCCTAAAAAGCGACCTCAAAAGCAGCTTCCCATTCTCAACTGGCATTTCCGGCATTTTCCAGCATGTCCATCTTTTCAAGTTCGTCGACAAAGTCTGCGGTATCGCTCATGGCGGTCTGCTGACTGATGCCAAAGTGCCGCACGAGCGCCCCGGCAAGGTCTTCGAGGCTGCAATCTCCTTCCAGAAGGTCCCACAAAAATCGCCCGGTTTTGTTGAGTACTACGAGACAGCTAAGATCGACTACCTGTCGCCCGGTGGGTACCAATACTGAGGCATCGCCGATATTGCGGACAATGATCCCCTCACGCTTTCTCACGGATTTCTCCTCAGAACTGAAATGCCTGCGGACGGTTGCGGAACGCTCGTTGCGAATGGCCTGAACAGCGGAGTTTTGCTGCCTTCATTATATTTCGATATCTAAATCGGGAAGACACAACAGCCGAGTTTAAACCGCGGATGGTTCTCGAGAGCCAACCCAGATTCTGCTTCAACTATTTTTGGGTGTGGCTACCACCAACCTGCCTGGTTTGGTGGATGGGCTGGAACTTTTCCCTCCGCACTTTGGATCATCAGTCTTCTTGCTGCAAACCACCACCACCATTAATTCCTCGGGCTTCAGCTCCACGCGCGTGGCGCTCGGTTTTTCATACGGCAGCAGGGGATGATCTCGATCGCCGCCTCGCATCCCTGATTCCATAAAATCGTCCTTTTATCGGTTTTCGACCCGGTCTCGGGAAATCCATAAAAAGCCAGGTTCGCTTCCGGTACCCTCGATCCTTATCCGGAAATTAATCTTGGTCCTCTGTTTTATTATATCGTGGTTTGACCGGCTTTGAACCTGTATTCTTTCAGCCCGATCCCATTGAAATCGAATCCGTTACTCTAGACCGAGAGATTCGTCCGGCTCGAACTGATGGCTGCGGTTTGTAGAGTTTGGGCGAGCCAGCGTAGGTTGCAGGTGAAAAACGGAAAACGCCAAATCGACACCCTGTCTTTGCAGGCAATTCCAGGCTAAAATCCCGGCAGAAAGGTCTTTAGATTTGCCGATCGGATATCTTCATAAAATTCGAATCAGCGCCATTTCGCCGATGCGGCTGGCTCTGCGTATGGTGTGGCGGAACGCGCCTGGATGGACCCTTCTAAACCTCAGCCTCGAGTGCATCGAAGGCCTGCTGCCGGTTGTTATGCTGAAACTCCTGCAACGCATTATAGATATGGTGGCGGTCTCCCTGCAAACCCGCACCGGCTCGCCACAGGAGGCTGCAATTTTAATCTTGCTCATCGGCGCGACGGCAGTAGCCATGGCCGTTTTCAGAGCCATTGCGGATTACGCGTCCGAAGCGCAGGCGCTCCAGATCTCGGCTGCGGTGTTGGATGAGCTTCACTCCAAGTCCGTTGAGGTTGATCTTTCCTATTATGAAAACGCCGCCTACCACGATGCTTTACACCGTGCCCAGAAGGAGGCACCTCATCGGCCGGCTCGCATTGTAGCCTCAATCTATTCGGTGTTTAGAAGCGCGGTTTCTCTCGCCGGTATTTATCTCATCCTTATCTCCATGAACTGGCTCATTGCCGTTGCTTTGGCCGCAATGGCCATTCCCGGAGCTTTGTGGCGTGTATCGTTTGTAAAAAGTTTGAATGCCTTCGAAACCTCCCAATTGGAGACCGATCGCAAAGCGTGGTACCACCACTGGATGATCACGGGTCCTGAGCATGCCAAGGAGATCCGGCTTTTTGGCCTGGGGCAACTCTTTGTAAAAAGATTCAACGAACTTCACAAATCCCTGCGCGAGGGAAGATTGACCCTGTCGCTTCGTCGAGCCCGGGCCGACATCGCGTCGCAAATATTAGTGGCGCTGGGATTTACCGCCGCATTCAGCGTGATAGTTTCGCAAACCTACAGCGGCGCGATTTCTCTGGGAAGTCTGGTGATGTACTACCAATGTCTTCAGGGAGGCCTCGTATTTCTGCAATCGATTCTGCGAGGATTCGCGAACCTCTACGAAGATAATCTTTACCTGGCCGAGTATCATCGGTTTTTGTCGTTGAAATCCCAAATCTCCCGGCCTGAAAATCCGCGTCCCTGCCCCTCCCCTTTACGAATAGGCGTGCGCTTCGAGGGAGTTACATTCAGCTATCCGAACAGCTCCCATCCCGCAATTGACGGCATCGATTTTTCGGTTTCGCCGGGTGAGACCGTTGCGGTGGTTGGACCAAACGGCTCGGGCAAAACCACTCTGGTCAAATTACTGTGCCGGCTGTACGATCCACAGAAGGGTTCAATTTCAGCCGACGGGAACGACCTGCGGTCCATGGACCCCGTCGCCTGGAGACGGAATCTGGGCGTTATCAGTCAGGATTTTGCCCGCTATCATTTGAGCGCCGGCGAGAACATCTGGATCGGAGATATCGATCGGCACCTGGAAGTGACAGAACTTTGGGCGGCAGCCCGGCAAGCAGGAACGGAACCCATCCTCAGGGATCTTCCATCTGGGATGGATACGATCCTGGGCACATGGTTCCAGGGTGGCCGTGATCTGAGCACAGGAGAATGGCAGAAAATCGCGCTCTCCCGGGTGTTTTACCGAAATGCCGGGATCCTGGTACTGGATGAACCCACGAGTGCTCTCGATTCGGCGGCGGAAGCAGATCTGTTTATGGAGTTCCGCAGATTTGCGGCCGGGAAGAGCATCCTATTGATTAGCCACCGTTTCTCCACGGTCAGACTGGCAGATCGAATTTACGTCATGCAGCAAGGTCGTATCAGCGAATGCGGATCTCATCAGGAATTGCTCCGGCGCAATGGACTATATGCCCGGTTGTATCGAATCCAGGCGCAAAATTATGCGCCCCGCGAATAGAAGACGCGATGCTTGCCTTACCTGCCGCTCAACCTGACAAGAATCAATCAGAAATCATCATTAGGGATTTTATCGCCCCTATCCTGCGAGGTGAGCGGGTAGCGTTGCCCTCATCGGCAAAAACCGATGACATTGAAAGGATCCTGACGGTTCTCGAGGACCATGATGTTCGATCGCTCTTTAATCGGAAACTGAGCGACTCAGGTTCCCGGCCCGGTTGGCCGGACTCGATTCTTGCCCCACTTCAACGCTACTCATTGATCCAGGCCGCCCATAAGGCCAGCCTCGAAATTGAGCTTCAGTCCATTCTAGCCAGGTTGAAAGACGTTTCGATCTGCCCGATCATCTTCAAGGGAGCGGCTCTGTCCTACACGCATTATCCCGAGCCCCATTTGAGACCGCATGCGGATGTCGATTTTCTGATAGCAAAAGACGAGATTGAGCCCGCGGCGACTATCCTGGACGTGGCCGGTTACAGAAGATCGACGCTGATCCGATCCGAACTGGTAAGCAACCAGCTGCTTTTTTGTGCAACCGACCGCAGCCGATTCTCAGCCGATCTCGATTTCCATTGGAAGATCAGCAACCGATATCTGCTCTCGGACAGCTTGCGCCTGGATGAAATTAAAAGCCGGGCGATATCGATACCGGCTTTTGGGCCCTGGGCCAAAGCGCCGTGCCCGATTCATTCCCTGTTGCTGGCATGTCTCCACAGGATCGGACATCATCTGGAAAGCGAGCAATTGATATGGCTCTACGACATCCACCTAATTGCCGCGGGTCTGACTGAAATGGAATGGAAGGAATTTGAAGATCTGGCAACCGGAAAGCAAGTGCGAGCCATTTGCCGCGACGGGCTGCAGCAAGCCTCCGCCGCCTTCGGGACACCTCTTTCGAGTTTCTTCGGCAGGGAAGCCGGTCCACGCGGCCGGGATCATAAACCCGAGCCATCGGAAAGGTATATCAATTCCAAAATCGGGCGAGTTCACATCTTCCTTCTTGATTTTCGCGACCTGCCAGCAGGCAAAAAACTGAGATTGTTGCGCGAACTTTTCTTTCCGTCCCGAGATCAATTGGTAAAAAAGTATGGCATTTCGAACCGCTGGTTGTACCCGGTTTTGCGCCTCCGGAGAATAGGCTCGATTTTTCGCAAATTGGCGGGCAATATCACACTGAATCGGCGGTAGCCGGGTCATAATGTTCAAAGTTTGCCGCATGAGTTGTGATTCCACTCAGATTGTGGCAATCCCACTTTTGCAGGATAGAGCGCAACTTTCCGGAGGGGATGTCGATCAGTATAATGGACACCGTATTCTCTGAGGAATTTACCGAGGCGTGATGCCTTCCCAGCCCTTGCGCATAATTCACATTATCACGCGAATGATTGTGGGTGGCGCCCAGGAAAACACCCTGCTTTCCGTCGAGGGTTTGAATCGGATGGGCGGATACGCGGTCGACTTGGTCAGTGGTGTTGATGGAGGACCCGAAGGCGACCTTTTGGGCCGGGCCGCCGAGACTTGTCCCCTGACTGTGATTCCGCAGCTATATCGCAGGATCAACCTCCCGGACGACACTATTACCTTGGTCAAGCTCTATCAGATCATCCGTCGGGGAAGGTATCACATCGTTCACACGCATTCTTCCAAAGCCGGTTTCCTCGGCCGTTTAGCGGCACGGATGGCTTCATCCCCGGTAGTCATCCACACGCAGCACGGGCTGGTCTTTCACCCTTATCAGCCCTGGTTGGTAAACCGGATTTGGCGGGCAACTGAAAAGATATGTGATCCACTGACCGACCATTTTATCAGCGTGTCCGATAATCTAACCAAAGCTGCGCTTGCCGCCGGGATCGGAGCTCCGGACAAATACACAACCGTGTATAGCGGCATGGAGTTGGACTGGTACCTGCATTCAACCGCCGACCGCAAAGCCATTCGGCAAGAGTTTAACATTCCTCAAGAAGCTCCGGTCGTCGGCAAGATCGCCCGGCTGTTCCCCCTTAAGGGACACGAGTTTCTTTTTAATGCCGCACCGGAAATTGTGCGGCGTTGGCCGGAAGTTCGATTTTTCCTGGTAGGTGATGGGATTCTCTCAGATCACTTCAAGGATCGCGCACGCTGCATGGGCTTGACGAAAAATTTCGTGTTTGCGGGGTTGATTCAAAGGCAGCGCGTGCCGGAATTGATTAGTGCTATGGATATTGTGGTCCACACATCACTTCGGGAGGGGCTGGCTCGCGTTCTGCCCCAGGCTCTGGCCATGGGAAAACCCTGTGTCGCTTTTGACCTCGACGGCGCGCCGGAGGTGGTTATACCCGGAAAAACGGGATTCCTGGTAAAAGCGTGCGACTCAATCGGGCTCGCAGCCTCTATTTCAAAGCTGATCGAAGACAGAAATCTTCGACAGGCCATGGGCGAAGCGGGGAAGAAACTAGTCGATCCACGCTTCCGCGCGGAAACAATGGTCAGCCAAATTGCGGATGTTTACCAAATGGTCCTTGCCAGGAACAAATCCAAAGTTGAGGCCGCCGAAGCCCGATGGAAATCGAAATGAAGCCCGAGATACGTCGGGTTAAGCCAGTCGGCAGCCCGTCCTCGTTTCCGTCTGCCGGAATGGAGGGAGTCCACCTGTGGGCGTGCAATAATCTGTTTATTGGATTTTTCGATGTGACGCTCGCGGTTAACACCCTTGAAGTGCTGAACCCTGATGCTGAAAATGGTTTCCATGTTCTCGACCCGGCAAATCAGGAGGCCGCTTCGGCGCGAAGCAGCTGCGATAACCTTCTCGCGTTGACGCAGGATGACTAAACATGTGCGGCATTTGCGGAATACTGGATACCAAAAATAATCGCAACCTCGAACCCGAGGTGCATTCCATGATGGCGCAGCTCGTTCACAGGGGACCCGATGACAGCGGCGTATTCATTCATCAAAACAACCGCGGGGGTGAGGCAGCCGTCGGCTTCGGTCACAGGAGGCTTTCCATCATCGATTTGAGTGCGGCCGCACATCAGCCGATGGAAGGGCGATCGCGCGACACCGCCGTGGTCCTGAATGGAGAGATCTACAATTTCCGCGAGCGAAGATCCGAATGTTCCGATTATCCATTTCGCTCCAACAGCGATACCGAGATCATTCTAGCTTTGTATGAAAAGTACGGGGAGTCCTTCGCAGAAAAATTGGAGGGGATGTTCGCCCTTGCCCTATGGGACGGCAAGAAGGGGAGACTCCTGCTGGCGCGCGATCGGGCGGGTAAGAAGCCGCTCTATTACAGCCAGGGGCAGGGGGGCTTCTTTGCTTTTGCCTCCGAAATCAAGGCGCTGCTGGTGCTTCCCGAGGCTGACACCAGTATCCATCCCGATGCATTGCTGCTGTACCTGACCTTCGGCTATGTTCCCAGTCCGTGCACTTTCTATCGCAGGATTCATAAGCTCGAGCCGGGAACGCTCATGGTGGTGGATTCTTCGGGTGCGGTTTCAAGCAGGACCTTTTGGAACTACCCGTTGCCGGCAGGAGAGGTTGCCGGGAGAGGCCGTGAACAGGACTATTCGGCGACGCTCCGCAGCCTCATGACCAAGGCAGTCTCGCGTCGTTTGGTTTCCGATGTCCCGCTCGGAGCCTTCCTCAGCGGCGGCATTGATTCCAGTATTATTGTCGGCACCATGTGCCGACTCTCGAAAGAACCGGTCAAGACATTCAGCATCGGTTTTGAAGGGGATGCAAGTTTTGACGAGACTGGCTATGCGCGCATGGTGGCCCGTCATTTTGGGACCAGCCATACGGAATTCAGGGTGCGGCCGAATGCGATCGAACTTATCGAGAAACTGGTATGGCACTACGATGAACCCTTCGGCGATTCCTCCGCCATCCCTACCCATATCGTTTCAAAGCTTGCGCGCGAGCACGTTACGGTGGCTTTGAGCGGCGACGGTGGGGATGAAGTTTTTGCGGGATACGAGCGCTTCGCAGCTGCGCTTTGGACGGAGCGCTTTCCCGGGGCGCTTTTTGCTGCCGGCCGGGGCCTGGTTTCCTTGCTGCCGGCGCCGGTCCACCCCAAAAGCATAAGAAGGAGGGTGAAGCGCTTCTTCGCCAAATCAACGCTGCCTTTTCTGGACAGATATCTGGAATGGAATTCCTTTTTTTCGCGCGAGGACCTGGCGCAAATGCTGCCCGACGCTGTGCCGGGCAACATAGCGGCCTCATTCGAAGAATGCCTGCACAAAAGCCGGGATTGCTCCATTTTGAAGCGATTGCTTTATTTGAATTATCGCACCTACCTGCTGGACGATCTGCTGGTAAAAACCGACAGGATGTCCATGGCCAATGGCCTTGAAGTGCGTTGCCCTTTCCTGGATACGGATCTTGTCGCCTGGTCTGCAACTCTCCCGGACAGGCTTAAAATCAGGGGGCGCCAGTTAAAATACCTGCTTCGCCGGAGCTATCGCGACCTGCTTCCTCCCGATATTTTAAGTCGCGGCAAAATGGGCTTCGGCATCCCGCTGGGCCACTGGATGCGGAACGACCTCAGAGAATATAGTCGCGATCTGCTTCTCGGACCCTCAGCGCGGATCCGTGCCATTTTGGAGATATCGCGGGTGGAGGCATTATTGCACGAGCATCAACAGCAATTGCAGGATCATGGCCAAAAGATCTGGTCACTGCTGACGCTTGAAATCTGGCTTAGAAATCACCCGGCTGCCCGGGAGAATCCCGCGTCAGTTATCCCACCGCAGCCCTCATTCCCATCGATCACTCATCAAGGCGACTCAAGCTATGACCGATAGAGCAACCCCAAAATCCCCCAAAAGCAGCCGCATACGAATGGCCTTCCTGGCCTGCATGGCTGTCCTCCCCTCTTTCTTGAAATGCAGCCTCTATCGTGTGGTTTTTGGATACCGGATTGGAAAAGGGGTGAAGATTGGACTGTCGTTGATTGATGCCCGAACCTGTGAGATTGGCGACGGAACCGTCATAGGGCATTTCAACCTCATCATTGGAGTGGGATGCTTCAAAGCGGGCGATCATGTTCACATCGGGCATTTCAATGTTTTTCGCGGTGGCGATGAGATATCTCTGGGCAGGTATGTGGAAGTTCAAAGGTTCAACGTCGTGAACTCCATTCCGGAGCCGGACATTGTCAACCAGGCCGATCCCCGGTTTCTCTGCGGACCGGGGACCGTGATTGTGGCCGGTCACAAAATCGATTTTACCGACCGCGTGGAAATCGGGCGCCGATCCATCCTCGGGGGCAGAAATTCGTCTATCTGGACTCATAACCGGCAGCGAACGCGTCCGGTGACCATCGGTTCCCTGGCTTATCTGGGATCTGAAATCCGTGTTTCTCCCGGAGCCTCCATTCCCTCGCGGACCGTCATAGGAATCGGCTCTGTGATCACAGGCGCTCTGACGGGTGAAAACAGCCTGATCGCCGGGGTGCCGGCAAAGATTATCCGGCCCTTGGATCCCGATGACATTGCCCTCATCGAGTATCGGACACGGCCGGACCTCCCGGACGATATTTGATCCCCTGCCCCGAGCTTGAAACAAATCTGGAGTTCGCCTTGGAGCAGCGCGGCCAAAAGAAAAGCCGTGCTATCGAATTCTTGAGCTGCAGTCCTCAGATTCCGCTGCGTTGACTCACCTGCAGAGGCCTCCTATACTCAGTGTGACTACAACATCTTTGGCGGAGACAAATTGCGGGTTGCACATATCCAATTAGTGCGCAGGTTCCTGGTGGGCCTGATCCTTCTGGTCCTTGGTGCCGTCGCCTATAATTATTTACAAACATGGCGGTTAAGAGCACGATTCATCCGCCAGGCAGCCCAGATTCTGAGCGCCGACTTGGTCCGCTCCGCCGATAGTCTGGAATATTCCGAACAGGAAAATGGCATCTTGCGCTTTAAATTAAGGGCTGAGAAACTGCTGGAAAACAAGCAGGGAATCAGCTATCTGGAGGGAATCTCCGCCTACGATGCCAATCCCGACGGCTCGCGGAAGAACCAGATCCAGAGCAAGAATGCCAAGTATGACAAGGAGAACAAAAAGGTCGATTTCTCAGGGGACGTGTTTATCAGGCTGAATACCGGAGCGGAGATTCGCACTGACAGCTTGCGCTACGATCTCGAATCCGGCACCGGTGAAGCAGAGGGACTTATTGTTCTCAAAGCCACGGAAGGGTTTGGCAGCGCCCGGGGACTAAAGTTTTCGAATAAGACTCGGGAGCTTGAGCTCATCCAAAATGTAGATTTTACGCTTACGCCGGAAAATCGCCGACAGGAACGCGGGAATGAGGTTCAGCCGTTGCGTGCCCGTTCCAACCGTGCATTCTTTTCTGAAGAGAGCCACATGATGCACTGGCTGGGAAATGTGGTGATCGATTCGGATGATGCTTTGCTCTCAGGCGACGATCTTCAGGTTCATTTCACCGAGGATAAAAAAAAGATCACTGCAATACATTGCATGGGCCATGCGGTGTACGAGACCAAGTCCGCGGGTGATCGGTCCAATCTCAAGGGCGACCTGATGAATTTCGCAATCGGCAAAGACTCCGGAAACCTGGAGTCCATCGAGGTGCCGCAAAACGCTTCCTTTGCGACGCAAGGGGACGAATCGGGACAATCCCTTACCGCTTCCTGGCTGCGGATCATGATGGAATCCAACGGAAAACTGCCGGTCAGTTTGCAGGCCAGGGGCCATATCCAATCCCGGTCAGTCCGCAGCGGCGATACGACGACACTACGGGGCGAACAACTCGATGCTGCATTTGTTGAAGGCACCAACCAAATCGAAAGCATGCACATTCATGGCGGCGCTGTCATGGAGGCATTCAACGCCAAAAATATGACCCGTGATGAGCTCCGATCGGATGAAATCAAAATATCTTTCCGGCCAAGCACAGGCAAAACCGTCCTGCGGCAAATGGATGCCATCGGCCGTGTGCGCTGGACCTCAGACCCTCAGAAGGGAAAGGAGGATAAGCGTGGCCAGGCTGGGAGGGCGCTTTCGGCTGACACGCTTAACATCCTGTATTCCGACAGTGGTGACGGTCCACAGTCGGGATCGGCCAAAGGAAATGTCGAGCTGAAGGGGATACCTGCCGGGGAGGCAGCCAAATCTGATTTAGAGCGTCTCAAATGCGACATAATGAGGTTCCAGTTTTACCCGGCTAACAACAAGCTCCAAGGTTTTGAGGGTGACGGTCATGTAGAAGCCTTCTATAGGCGCCCCGCGGGAGCGACTCCGGGTTCTGCAGAACAGGAAATGCGCACGCAAAGCAATTTTATCCGTGCCGCGTTCCGTCCCTCCGATGGTCAGGTCGAAACGGTTTCCCAATGGCAGGATTTCATTTTTCGCGACGGGAGTCGCATCGCTACGGCCGGGCGGAGCGACTATTCAGCCGAAAAAGACATTCTGACGTTGAGGGAAAATCCCAAGATAAGTGATGAAAACGGAATCACAACCGGGGACAAAGTCGAGTATGACCGGAAACTGAAGACTATCGGCGCGGCCGGACATGTACGCTCCCTCATCGATTCCACAGCAAAAAGCGCTTCCACTCCTTTTAGTTCGCCCGGGGGAAAAGGGGGCAATGCAAGCATAGTGACGGCCAACGAGATGCTGTATGAAACCGAATCCAAGAAACTGCGCTTTACGGGCAACGTCCAACTGCTCTCCGAGAACGGCCAACTCCAGGCCCAGGTCCTGGAGATTTCGAACTCAGGAGAAAAGGTGGATGCAGAAGGGGATATTCGCCATTTGATCCCCCAAAAGGATAAAAGGCCCACCCCGTCCAAGGCAGCGGAACCAAAAAAAGGAGGTACCGATGCCGCAGGAAAAAGGACAATCCTGGTGCGGAGCAAGTGGCTGCGTTTCGTGAAGGCCGAGAATGAAATCCACTACGGCGGCGGAGTCCGATTGGATTCCGGAGATGCCGTAATGAATTCAGAGACCTTGTCCGCGGTTTTTTCGCCGGAAAACAGCCAGATAGAGCGGGCCATTGCTCAAGGCAAAGTCCGAATAAACCAGGGGGCCAGGGAAGCCACCGGTGATTCAAGCGAATACAAGCTGGATCCCGGCGTTTTTGTGGTTATCGGAAATCCGGCCAGGGTCAGCGACCCGGCGCAGGGACGATCCGCGGCGCGCCGATTGACAATCTTTACCTCGGATGATAGGATTCTGCTCGATATGGGATCTGTGGTTGTAAAGGACTGATTTTCAATGACTTCTGATGGCTACTAGCAAACTGAGGGCGAAGGCCCTGTGCAAGTCCTACCGGGGAAGGAAAGTTGTCGATGAGGTCAACTTGGAGCTCAGACAAGGGGAAGTTGTAGGCCTCCTTGGTCCCAACGGTGCAGGTAAAACGACGACCTTTTATATCATTGTTGGCCTTATTGCCCCCGATGGCGGCAACGTTCATTTGAATGATGAAGAAATAACGGGGTTGCCGATGTATCTAAGGGCCCGTGCCGGTATCAGCTACCTGCCACAGGAACCTTCCGTTTTTCGCAAACTGACCGTTGAAGACAATCTCAAAAGCATCGCTGAAACGCTTCCCCTCAGCTCAGGGGAGCAGGATGTAACCGTTACGGGCCTGCTTAAGGAATTCGGCATCGACCACGTGCGCCGGCAGGGTGCCTTTACGTTGTCCGGAGGGGAAAGGAGACGTTTGGAAATAGCGCGTGCACTGGTTTTAACGCCGAAGTTTGTTTTGCTGGATGAACCGTTTGCCGGCATCGACCCTCTGGCTGTTCGCGATATTCAAAGAATCATTGGCCAGCTCAAGGAGCGGAATATTGGGATTTTGATCACCGACCACAACGTCAGGGAAACTTTGAATATCACGGACCGTGCTTATATAATAAACGAGGGCAAGATTTTACGGGATGGCACGCCCAACGATTTAACCAACGACGACGAGGTTAAGAAGGTTTATCTCGGAGAAGACTTCCGGCTGAATTGACCGTATGACAAACCGGCGTCCGCATTTGAGACAATCGCTGGACTTACGACTGAGCCAGAGGCTCGCGCTGACGCCATCTCTGCTGCAAAAAATCGAACTCCTCCAATTGAATAAGCTGGAACTCCAGGAAATGCTGAATCAGGAACTCGTGGAAAACCCGATCCTGGAGGAGGTGCTGGAGTCTGACGCTCCCCGAGAAGTGAATGTTGAGGACACTGTACCCGATGTCCCTCTGCAAACTGAGACTCCAAAAATCGAGGGCGAAAGGGACTCTTTCGAGGAAATTGATTTCCGATATTTTTTTGATGAATATCTGGACACTGGCTATAAAAACCGGGATGTAGAGGATTCAGAGCGCCCTTCATTTGAATCTTTCCTGGTCAGGCCTCCCTCCCTGAGCGATCATCTCAACTGGCAACTCCGCCTGATGGAAATACCCCCAAAGAGCCTCGAACTTGCGCAGGAAATCGTCGGAAACCTGGACGAGGACGGGTATTTGAATCTCTCTCTTGAAGAGTTGGCCCAACTAACCCAGTCCTCTATTGAAGAGGCTGAGACTGCGCTGCGGATTGTACAGAACCTGGATCCTGTGGGTGTGGCAGCCCGCAGCTTGAGCGAATGTCTGGCCATTCAGCTGGAAGCCTTCAACCTGAAGGACAGTCTTGCCTGGATCATCGTCAAAGAGCACCTGCAATTATTGGAAACGCATAAATTTAAGGAAATTGCTGCCCGGTGTGACTCCACTTTTGAGCAGGTTTTAAAAGCGGTGGACTTCATCAAACACCTGATTCCCAAACCAGGTCAGCGATTCAATGCGCAGAGCGTCAACTATGTCCAGCCGGAGGTTACCATCGCCAAAATAGATGGGGAGTTCCTCATCATGCAAAACGATGAAGGCATGCCCCAGCTCCGCTTGAATTCAGGCTATAAAGATCTACTCAAGAGCAACGGTATTAGCGGAGAAACAAAATCCTTCTTGCGCGAGAAATTCCGATCTGCGGTCGATCTTCTTAGAAGTGTAAATCAAAGGAAACAAACCATATATAGAGTTTGTGAGTGTATCGTCAACCGACAACGAGAGTTCCTCGAAAGCGGGCCGGCATATCTCCACCCCATGTTGATTAAGGACGTCGCGAGCGAACTCGGAGTGCACAGTTCCACCATCAGCCGGGTCGTGACCAACAAGTATGTCGATACCCCTCAGGGCGTCATGGAACTGCGTAAGTTCTTTACCATGGGAGTGGAGAATCCGGACGGAGAAGAGCTCTCCATTGTGCAAGTCAAGCTCAAAATCAAAAAGTTGATTGAGAACGAGAACAAGAGCAAGCCCTACTCGGATAATCAAATTGGACAATTGCTCCGTCGCGACAACATATTCATTACAAGAAGAACAGTGGCGAAGTACCGGGAACAAATGCAGATTCCAGGCTCTCGAGAGCGCAAAATCGGATATTTGTTCTGAGTTGCGCCCGATACAGCATGAGCGATTTGGCCGGTACCCCGGGTAGGGGTGTGCCCGGGGTATCTTCGGAAGTGAATACCATCAGGAGGGGACATCGATATGAATGTGGAAATAACCGGAAGACATGTAGTTGTTACCCCTGCAATTCGCTCTTATGTCTTAAAGCGGCTCCGGAAGTTCAGCCGGATATTCGGCGAGGATATCAGTTTCCATGTCATTCTGGATGTAATCAAAGATCGGCACAAAGCCGAAGTTCTCCTCAAATCAAAAATCCTTGACCTGACAGGAAAGGGGGAAACCGCAGACCTCTACTCCTCGATTCTTCTGGCCGTCGACAAGCTGGAAAAGCAGGCACTCAAACACAAGAATAAGATTATAGAAACCAAGCGTCATCGCGCCAAAGAGAAGTCCGTGGTTGAAAGATCGGGGATCGGAGCAAGACGCCAGACCAATAAAAGCTTGCGCAGCAATGTCATCCATGACGAGGTAGCACCCAAAAAGCCCATGGATGTCGATGAAGCGGCGTTGGAGCTGGGCCAAAGCGAGTATCCGTTCGTAGTCTTCCGCAACCTTGAATCGGGGGCTGTCAATGTCCTCTATCGGCGCAAAGATGGATCCCTGGGACTGATACACGCTTGAGATCCCGATAGCCGATGAGCCTCCAGGAACTGGTCATAGTCAGCGGAATGAGCGGATCGGGCAAAGGCACGGTATTGAACGCCTTCGAAGATCTCGGCTTTTACTGCATCGACAATCTTCCGGTGCCCTTGCTTCCTAAGTTCCTCGAAGCCTTTAATGTCAGCGGCGGAGAAATCCAGCGAGCCGCTCTAGGCATCGATATCCGTTCGGGGGAGAAGCTGAAAGATCTGGAGCAAATCCTTTCGCAATTACGCGGCCTTGAGTTCCGACTTTTTGTGCTCTACCTGGAGGCACGGGAGGAAGTCCTGGTTCGCCGGTTCAGCGAAACCCGGCGGCCGCACCCTTTATCAGCGGAAGCTCCTCTACAGGATGCCATCCGTTGGGAGCGGCACCGCTTGGGAGGGTTGCGAGAGCTGGCCGATGTCACAGTCGACACTTCGGAATTTTCAAGCCATCAGCTGAAGGCCTTCGTAACCGACAGGTTCCGAAGGTATTCCAACAAGGCCGGTTTGAACCTGCAGTTGGTGAGCTTCGGCTACAAATACGGAATCCCCGCAGAGGCGGATCTTCTTTTTGATGTCAGATTTCTTCCCAACCCGCATTTCGTCGAGCATCTTCGACCGTTGACCGGGAAGGACCGGAAAGTGATCCGGTACATGCGCTCCTACCCTGAAACCGGCGAGTTCCTGAAACGGCTGACGGCATTTCTCCGATATCTCATTCCAAATTATACGCGGGAGGGAAAAAGCTATCTGACGATCGGGATCGGCTGCACGGGAGGACAACATCGATCTGTATTTGTCGCGGAAGAACTATTCCGCCTGCTCAAAATCAGAGGTGCTACAATGCGTGTACGGCACCGGGATGAGAGCATAAGGTCTAAAACCGGTCCGTAGAGGGAGGCCTGCATGGTTGGGGCACTTGTGGTTACACATGGGCATCTTGCTCAGGAACTGCTGACGGCCGCCGAGATGATCGTGGGGGAAATATCGCACATCCATGCCGTGTCCATCGGATGGCATGACGACGTGAACGAGGCTCGCAAGGAGATCGAGAGACGGATCGCCGAAGTCGATGCCGGCTCCGGGGTCCTTATTTTGACCGACATGTTCGGCGGCACTCCCTCCAACATTGCGTTTCCATTTCATGAAGCAGGAAAGGTGGACGTGATTACCGGTGTCAATCTGCCGATCATCATTCGCATCGCTAACCAGAAAGCCGGGGAAACCATTGCGGACCTGGCGCGCGCTGCCCGAGATCAGGGTCGATCCAACATTTCCCTGGCCAGTGATTTTCTGTCGGCATGATCATTCAGCAAATCGAGGTGAAAAACCGGCTCGGCCTGCATGCCCGGGCCGCCGCAAAGCTTGTCCGGCTGGCTTCGCGATTCGCCTGTGAAATTCATCTTTCCCGTGCGGGAGACATCCAAAGGATCGATTCCAAAAGTATCCTCGGCATCCTGATGCTGGCGGCTTCTCGCGGATCGATTCTGGAATTTACATTAGAGGGGCTCGATGAAACACAGGCGAGCCAGGCCATCAGTGAACTCTTCGAAAGCCGATTTGGAGAGGACGATTGATATCATCGAGGGAAGAAAAAATTTTCCATGGGAATCCGGTTTCGGTCGGTGCCGCGCTAGGGCAGGCGTTGAAGCTGGACAGTCGGAACCGTCTGCTTCTCAAACTATTCATTGAACCATCGGAATTGGAGGGTGAGATTGCGCGTTTCAAACGCGCCATCAGGGCTTCGCAGGAGCAGCTGGAGGTTCTGAAATCGCGGCTGACTGTTCTATTAGGTTCCGATCACGGTTTTATATTCGACGCCCACCTACTTATGCTCGAGGACCAGAGTTTCGTTTCAGAAATCAATGATACGATCCGGTCTAAACATGCCAACGCGGAATGGGCCCTGATCCAGACCAGCGACAAGATCCGGGCGGCTTATGCGGCGCTTGAAGAGGAGTATTTCCGCGACCGTGGTGTTGACATCGAGAGCCTTGTCGAACGGATTTTGTTCAACCTGTCAGGCGACAAGCCTATCAGCTGGGCTGAAGTTCCCCAGAATGTGATCCTGGTCGCGCGTGATATCGGGCCTACAGCATTTGGCGCGATGGATCTGGAGAAGGTCAAGGGCGTGGTTCTGGAATCGGGGGCCAGGACTTCGCACACCGCCATCATAGCGCGGAGCCTCCGGATTCCAGCGATAATGGGGGTGCGGGACTTTCTTGGATCCATAAATTCCGGAGACCCCATTTTCCTGGATGGAGATAACGGCCTCCTGATCATCCATCCCTCGGCCGAGCGCCTGGCAGGGATAGGAGGCCGGATCGCCGGATCGTCCATCTCTCGCGCCGGGCCTGAAAGGCCGTCCGATATCCCTTCTGGTATCCCGGTACTTACAACCGACGGCACCCCCATATTCCTGCGCGCGAATATCGAGCTTCCTCATGAAGTCAAAACCGCCCGGCAATATGGAGCGCTCGGGATCGGGCTATTCAGGACTGAATTCCTCTTTTTCGCACACCCGCATGGATTTCCCGGTATCGAAGCTCAGCACGAAGTCTACCGCGAGCTTGCAAGGGAAATGCAGCCGCACTTTGTGTCCATACGAACACTCGATTGTTCCCCTGAATTCACCGGCGACATGGGCTTAGGTCACGGCCGGCTGAATACTGGAATAGGAATGCGCGGAATCCGGCAAAGCCTTCAGGACCATGAGGTTTTCGCCGATCAGATCGAAGCGATTTTGCGAACCCGGCTCTCGGGCTGCGTGGATATCGTTCTTCCCATGATCACGTCGGCCGAAGAGGTGATCATGGCAAAGGAAGTTATCCGCGAGGTTGTGATGAGGATGGACGCAGCCCCGGCAATGGATGCGATAAGGTTGGGAGGCATGATAGAAGTGCCTTCAGCAGTCTTCTGCCTGGAAGCCATCGCCGCGGAACTCGATTTTATTTGCGTCGGCACCAATGATTTGATCCAGTACCTGCTGGCGGTCGATCGATTGAATCCGGATATTACGCATTTGTATCAACCTCTCCATCCGGCGGTCGTCCACGCGCTTTCTCACATAGCCAAGGTCTGTGTCCGGTTGGGAAAGCCGGCGCGAATCTGTGGAGAGATATGTGCCAACCCGATATTAATCTCCCTGTTGATCGGTATGGGATATCGCGATTTCAGCATGAACGCTTTCGCCATTCCAACCGCAAGCAGCGTGGTACAACGCATTCAGCTGCCCTGGGCCGAACAGGTAGCCACGCAGGCCCTGCAACTGCAATCCGCGAAGCAGACCGGTGATTATTTGATCGCCGCTGCCCGTGAAATGATCCATCTTGAACTTACCCCCTTTGTTCAGGAAATACTCGGGCAACCCAGCTGGCCCCGCCGTTTGGATCCTTCCCCGGATGCGACTGGCAGCATATCGTTAAACCATCAAGTAAGTTGAGTTTTTCCTACAGGATAAGTCAGAAAGTGCCGATCATTTAAATGTAACTTTGGATGCTCAGTCTATGACAGATCGGCTATGGGCCAGTGCTGCGGTGATCTTTTGCTCTTATTTGGCGAGCACCGTTCTCATATTTCCTGCTCGTGCGCTGGCGCTTCGTTTCGGCATCGTGGACCATCCTGGGGCTCGAAAATGCCACGATATCCCAATCCCGCGGATAGGAGGTCTTGCCATTTTCGGTTCTTTGCTGCTGGTTGTCGGCGGTAGCATTTTCCTATTTCCACAACTGGAGAAGAGTTGGATATCCAGCCTGCTCCCTTCCAGTTTTCATGCTCTCTCTCAATATTCCCTGATCCGAAACAAGCTAATCGCCCTTTTGACCGGCATCGCGCTAATTGCCGCCCTCGGATTATGGGATGATATCAAGGGAGTGGAATTCTCGCCCTACATCAAATTGGCAGGGCAGGTTGCCGCCGCGGCTTTCCTGGTGAGTTCCGGAGTTTACGTCGATCTTTTTAGCCGGATTCCCGTTGTTGGCACCCTCATATCGATCCTCTGGCTCGTGGGCATCACCAACTCATTTAACCTTTTGGACAATATGGACGGGCTGAGCAGTGGAGTCGCGCTCATTTGTTCGGCCATTTTCCTGATCCTTGTCATGCTGAAAGGGGAGTTTTTCATTGCCTTGCTTTTAAGCGCCCTGATCGGTAGCACTTTGGGCTTCTACCAGTTCAACATGAGAGGCGGATACATTTTTATGGGCGATTCGGGAAGCCTTGTCCTGGGGTATGTTCTAGGGGCAGTTTCCATTATGGCCCGGTATGTGGATGCAACGGATTTATCACTTTTCCCTGTGCTCTCCCCTTTGATGATTCTTGGCCTTCCTATCTTTGATACATTTTCTGTCATAATCATTCGAATTCAACAAAACCGCCCGATCTTTCTTGGCGATCAAATGCACTTGTCCCACCGACTTGTCCGCATGGGAATGACCAGGCGGCAGGCAGTTTTCTTCAACTACCTGATGGCATTCACGATTGCGGTAAATGCCCTATTGATCATCAATTCCCGTCTGGTTCAGTCGTTGGTGGCTTCATTTCAGGTCATCGCTCTGGTTGCTTTAGTTAGCATATTGATGACCACGCAAGTGAGTGCTTCCAATGGCAAAGCCGGACCCGAAGATGGCGGTGGAGCGGAGAAAAAATGACCCGGCAGAACAAGACGTCACCCGGGAATATAATATATTAGATATTCTTAACCATAGCGGCCGGAGATTGCATTGGATCTGGTGCCCTGAAGGGCGATGGCTGGAAATATTTGAAATCTAAAGGGATTACACGTATCATAAACTGATTTCAACCATTGCTTGGCCGGTGGGTTGTGGTAGCTGAGTGGAATTCGATGCTGGGTCGCAAAATAGCGTCAGTGATTATTCTAGGGCTCATTGTCGCGAGTGGAAAATCTCTGGCGCGCGAGCAAGAAACGACTCCCAAACCGGCCCAGGAGGAGATCCTGTCTGACGGGCCTCCGCATGCCACGATGGCAGCGCCTCAGCAGAAAAACAATAATGAACAGAGCCGCGCCAGCTTGATTTCTGCTCCTGGGACCGACCAGACGCGCTTTGTTCCCGGAAGCACGGTGGCTTCGTTCAGTCAATTCGAATATTTTAAGATAGGGAAGCTGTTATTCCGCCCGTCGGGCGTTATTTCGTATGGTTATGATTCGAATCTATATGCTCAATACGAAGGGGCCGAGTCCAATCATACTCTATCGGTTGCCCCAACCATCGAAACCCTGCTCCCCATCGGAGCAAACGGGATTCGGGTTGACTATTCGGCCCGGTACAACCATTACAGCAATTTCCAGCCGGAATCTCCATGGGATCACTCCCTGAACGCTGATTCCCAAATTGACTTTTCCCCGATCATGAATATTGCCATTAGGGATCACTTCGCCGTCAGTTCAACGGATTCCAGGGAGTTTTTGCCCAGCAGGGAAGTAATCTTTTCCAGCTCCAAATTCAGGCGAAACAGCGTCGAGGGAACATTTAACTGGGCGCTCACGGAATCCGGCAATCTCGGGCTGAATGCGTCATGGAACAGCGTCAAATTCCTGGAGGCGGTTGAAAACGGGAATCAGCCGTTTTACAGCTATGACGACTACAACTACGGAGGGTTTTACCGGCGTAGCGTTTCACAGCGCACCTCGTTTTTTGCCGATGGGATGTATTATAGAACTGCAACAGAAGATCCCAGACAACTGACGGATTCCAACGGATATGAAGCCGTGGGGGGATTTGAATCGCAATTGACGCCCCTGATATCGGGACAGTTCAGCATTGGAGCGCGGCGGGAAAACTATATCTACGCGACCAGCCAAACCCACACCGGGCTAGTGTACCGCGGGAGCATGGCCAAGGAAATCACGGAAAGCAGCCGTGTGTCGATCGCTTTTTCCCGTGCAAACAGCCTATCGAATTACCAGCATAATGCCTATTTTCTCGCGCAAGGGGTAGGCCTTACGTACCTGAACGAGTTTGGTACGCGCCTCATGATCTCGGTTAGCCCCGGCTACCAGCGCAACGACTATCCGGAGTTGCTCGAGGAGGATCCGTCCGTCCCGCACGATCTGGTAGGCAAGGAAAAGCGACACGATAGCATGTTCGACATCGGCGGCAACGCGCGCTACCGTTTTAAGCCCTGGATCGCTTTGGATTTTAGGTTCGATTACCTGCGGCGCAAATCCAATATTCCGGAATACAATTTCAGCAGCTACCGGGCTGGTGTAAGCTTGTTGCTGGGAAACAGCGGCATTCGTATGGGACGCATACCTTACTGAGGCAATCGATCGCCGAGTCATGCATAGAATATCCGCACTGCTCATATACTTTTTCCTTGGCGGCGTGTCTGCCCCGTCCCTTTGGCCTTTCCAGGAGAGCTATCGCATCGGGAAGCTGGATGTCCTGAAAATTGAAGTTCCCGAAGACACCGAATTTTCGCGTGAATCTATCACGGTTTCGGAAAATGGGACGATAAGCTTTCCGGTCCTGGGCGAGATCAAAGTGGAAGGATTGACTGCTGGCGGCGCCGCGCAGGTGATTCGTGCCGCACTCATCAAACAGCAGATTTTAACGCAGCCCCTGGTGACCGTTACGGTCAAAGAGTACAGAAGCCAGCCGGTCACGCTGTTGGGAGAGGTAAAAACCACCGGCCGTTACTATCTCCGCGGCGAGGAAAGATTGCTCGACAAAATTGCCGAGGCCGGCGGATTTCTTCCCAATTCCGGCGATGTGTCCATTACGCGAAACACGGCTGACGGAAGCCAGACTATTAACATCAAAAGTGCCGATATTCTCCAAAACAAAACGATTCTCCAGAGCGGGGATATTATTTTTGTCCGAACCAAAGAAGCCAGCATGATTTTTGTTTCAGGGGAAGTGACAACTATCAAGCCAATCAGCTATATGGATGGCCTGACCTTGTCACAGGCGATCCTGATGGCGGGAGGACTCAACCGCTTCGGTAGCAAATCCAAGATTACGATCAAGCGGAAGACGGATGGAAAAGAAGCTATAATAAAGGTGAATCTGGCCGATATAGAGAAAGGAAAGGCAAAGGATATCCTTCTTCAGCCGAACGATAGCATCCTCGTTGGACGGAGGGTTTTCTAGCACCTCATGGAGCAACAAGGTTCCAATCTGGATCTTCGCTACTATTTTCACGCTCTTCTGAACGGTCGATGGATCATTCTCGCTGCAATGATGCTCGCCATGACCCTGGCGGCAATCAGTAACTATTTCCAATCCCTGCAGTACCAGGCAGTAGCTCAAATCCAGATCGACGCTCCGCCATCCCTGCCCAATCCGGGCGCCGATATGGCCGCCCAAAGCAACTATTATTTGAACATCGACCGCTATTTTAAGACCGAGAAGGAAAAGCTCAATTCCCGCCGGATGCACGCCCTTTTCGCAGAGGCATTGAAAGAAAAAGACCCGCGGTATAAGTCCGTTGATCCGGAAAGCATAGCCGGTGAATTTGCAGGGGGGCTGGCGATTTTTCCGGTGGAAGACACCAACCTCATTGCTCTCGAATTCAAGTCGGACAACCCCCAGAAGGCCGCAGACTGGCTCAATCTTTACGTGGATCTGTTCGTGGCGGAAAACAGGCGGGTTCAGGAAGAGAACGTAAAGCAAAATCGCGAGATCCTTCACAGGCAGCTGGACGAGATCAAAAACCTCCTCGCCTCGCAGCAGGGACAAATGCTGGAGTACGCAGGTTCCATTGCAAGCGCAGGAAGCGATCCGGGCTCGGTTGATGCAGGCGAAAGCATTTATCGTTTCCAGGCAAACTATGACGATGCCCGCAACAAGCGGATCGAAGAAGAGCAGAGGCTGAATCGCCTCAGGCCCTACTCACTGCCTGGCAGCGATCTTAACAACATGCCGCCTTTTGATTTTGCCCCGGGTCTGCGCGCCAGTTACGAAAGGCTTACGCTGGCCAACGCCGAGCTGGCAAAATTGCGCAGGGAAGGTAAAGGCGAACAGCACCGCCTCGTTATAGCCAAACGCAGCGAAGTCCAGAACATCGAGGATCAACTCCGAGGGGAAACCAAGAAGCTTGCCGACACTCTCGAGTCCAGCCTTGCCAGCCTGAAAACCACGGAACAGGCTGCCTTGAAAATCTATAGCTCGAAACTGGCAGAACGCAAGGCCTCGTCACGCCAGATCCAGGAATTCAACCGGCTCGATAAGATGCGGGACGCATGGACCAATGCCTCGGCATTGGTGGAAGACAAGCTGCGCAGTCTGAAGGTCATTGAAAGCTTCGTTTCCAACAACATGACCGTCGTGGAACGGGCGCAGCCCAATTCAGTTCCGGTATCAAAAAGAGGGAAGGCCTTCGTCCTCCTGATCGGCTTTGCCGGGATGGTCGTGGGCTCCGGCATTGTCATTGCCGGAGAAGTCTTAAATCCGAAGGTAAAATCGATCGAGGACATTCAAACGAGCTTCAACGTGCCGGCGCTGGGCTTCCTCCCCTCCGCCAACGATTTTTCCCTGAACCAGATTCGTGAATCTTATAACGTCCTCCGGACCGAGCTGCTATTCCGCCGCGATATGCATCAGCATCGGTCGATCATGATCACCAGCAGCCTACCCCAGGAAGGGAAGACGACGGTGACCATGAATCTTGCCAAAACTCTCGCTGCGGCGGGGGACCGAACCGTGGTGCTGGATTTTGACCTGAGAAAGGCGAAACTGCGTTCTCTGATGAGCAGCGGCAACCAGAACGGCAGCACTGTCTTCAGCCCCGTAGAAGGACTCAACCTGCGCCTCGAGCCGACGGAAACGAAGACACTTCACCTGTTGGTGCCGGCTTCGCTGCCGCAAAATCCCCCCTTTCTGCTAAGCCAGCCGGAAATACGTGATTTGATCCAACATTTGAGAAGCCGCTACGACTGGGTGCTTGTGGATACACCCCCCGTGGCTTCTGTAACCGATCCCGTGATCATCGCCTCGTTTGTCGACACCATTCTGTTCGTAATCAAGTACAATTTTGTCGACAAAAGACTCGTGAAGAATTCCCTTGGAGCTCTGGCAAAGGTCAACGCCGACATTATGGGCGGCGTTCTGAACGATCTCGATGTGAAAAAAATGAACTACTATTCGTACCAGAGCTACTATCGCTATTACAGTGATTCGGACTCAAAGTAGTGGAGGCCGCCGTGCGTATTTTTAACTCATTGATTATATTGACGTTATTTTTATCAACCGCCCCTGCGTACGCTGCCAGAACAATCCTTTACTATGAAAACGAGTGCTGCCGAAATATCACGGAAGGCGAATTTGCCATCCTTTATTGCCAGGGATTGAAGCTCAAGGAGCCGTCTCAAGGTTGGACCGTCCAAACCGCGGCAGCGGCTTTATCTGCCCTCGGCCATCAACCCGAGGGCGGCTGGGTGCTTTCGAGATTTTTGTCGGAAGCAGTTTGTGCACGCCTGCTCCGCAATTCACCCTTTTTCAGCAAGCCATTCACCGAAAGCGTAACCCAAAACAGCAATACACTCATTACCATAGCCCGGGCACGGGGCATTGTTCCGGCGGATGATACGCTTAACCAAGGCGAATATGCCGTCCTTCTGGCCACTGCCTTGAAGCTGCCACTGCCGCCGGGTTGCAGTCCCGAGCAAGCGATCGAGATTCTGAATTCCCAGCAACCTCCGGTTAAACCTGCGCTGGGCTGGAAACCGGCCACCAAGCTTACTGAAGGCGACATGCTTCAGATCCTGGTTCATACCCCTTTCCGACCAACCATCACCAATCCGATGATCGAAGTGTCCGCCATCCAGGCATACTCCCTGCTTTTCGGCAAATACGAAGTCGCTACGCAGGGGCAGTTCGGCATGTTTATGGTTGAAGCGCTGGGAGCCCAGGCTCCGGCCGGCGGCTGGAATCCGCGCAATTCACTCGAGTACCTGCAGAAAGAATATGCCTTATCCAACCATTTCGGCTGGAATCCCGCTGCGCCGCTTTGCGCCGAGACTTTTGAAGACGCGCTGCGCCAGATTCTAATCAAGAATCAAGTGTCCGCCGGCGGCAAAAAAACCGGGGGATCCAAGCCGCAACCCGCTCCTTCAGGCACTCTGACGGCTGCTTCGCTGTCCCAGCCGAATTCTGCGGAATCCAAAGCTCCTGGGGCAAACCTCCCCATGTCAGCCGCGCAAGGTAATCGCCAGGCTGACGAATTTATCAAAGAAGTGAAACGCAGCGGCATGCTGCCGTCGGACAAGTGCTCCCTCGTGCCTACGCTCCAGTTGAAGACCCTTCAATTTGCCCCGAACTGCCCGACTCTGCCTTGTACTTTGCCCGTTTCGCCCCAATAGGCGCTTTGAATTGGTTGGGAATTGCTGGATTTGATACTTTAGGGGGCGCAAGGCATCATAACTGGTGTGAGACCCTGGCGAGAGGGATTGGAACGGAGGGTATCCGCCATGACCCGCAAGGTAATTCTGGCCCTGCTTGTTGCTTCCATAAGTGCCTGGACGGCTTTTGCCGGCCCTGAAGAATATTCGCGCCTGGCCCGCATTTCGGTCCTGGAAGGGAATGTCGGCTTTCAGCATCCCAACCTTGTCGATTGGACCGCAGCTTCCATCAACATGGCCTTGCAGCCCGGGGACCGAATTTACACCGGAATAGATGGCCGGGTCGAAATGCAGTTCGACGATGGCTCAGCGGTTCGGCTTGCCAACCAGACCGACGTTGAGATTCTTGCATTAACCGATAACCTGATCCAGTTCAGAATCCTTGCCGGGCTCTGTAGCCTCAGCGTGCGCAGCAGCCTTGCCTTCGAGGTCAATACCCCTGCCGCGGCTTTCACCACACTCAAAAAAGGCGTGTATAGATTTGACGTGACCGAAAGCGGCGATACCGATGGGATCGCGCGCGCCGGCACGATCGAAGCCGAAAACAGCTATTTCCATCGTCTCATTGAATCTGGAGAACTTCTCCATATCGTCGCCGGAAACGCCGGGGATCCGCAGTTGTCACGGTATGAGGGAAGGGATTTCTGGGACGAATGGAACGATAGGCGAGACGCGGAAATGCTCGCTAATGACAGCCGGCGCTTTTTACCCGAAACGGTTTACATGGGGGCCGGAGAATTGGACAGTTTCGGTCGCTGGATTGTCGACGACTCCTATGGGCCGGCGTGGGTTCCGTATGCGGTTAATAGCGTATGGTCGCCCTACAGCGCAGGGCGCTGGTGGTACCGTCCGAAATGGGGCTGGACCTGGGTCTCCTATGAGCCATGGGGATGGCTGCCGTACCATTATGGGCGCTGGCATCATCACCCCAGTTACGGTTGGTGTTGGCTGCCAGGTGCGGCGTTCACTTTTAACTTCTGGTCGCCGGCGCTGGTCCGCTTTTATCAAGGGCCCTCCTGGATCTCATGGTGTCCGCTGGGCCCTGGCGATTACTACAACGTAAATAATTATTATTATCACAGCACCTACAGCCATCAGATTAACAATCTGCGGCTGACGCAGAATCGTTCGCCCCAGGATCTCGTGAATCGGGACGCCGCCTATGCGTTTCGCACCGTTTCGACTCATCAATTTACCAGCGCCAGCCTCGGCGGCACAGACCGGCATCGTCCCGCGGAAAGCATCGATCAGCCCTGGCGAAGGGGGCGGATCGTTACGGAACAGCCAAACGTTAACCCTACTTCCATGAGTTTTTCTCCCGCTCCTGATCGAGCGCCAACTCATCCCACGATCGAACATACGCTGCCGTCTATCGTTCGCACGCTGCCTCCAGGCGATTTGCAGTCACGCAACCAGCTCATCCCCATAACCAGGGCTGAGAGCGGCGTCGGATCTACTGCCGGGCGAATGGCGCGAGGGTCATCGGCAGACGAGGGCAAAATCCGGAGCGGCAATTACGGCCCGCAGCGTGAGGGGTCCGCAGCTGCTGTGGGAGGGAATGAACGGGGGATTTCCATCGGAACGGTTCCTGCAGTCGGCGTCAACCCGAGATCCGAACGCAGCAATCCGGAAAATGCCCCGCGGGGCCGGTTCTATCAGGGAGGATCCTCCGGTTCGGGGAACGCGGTCGCTTCGCCGGAATCCGGTCGCGAATCCTTCGGCGGTAATCCGGGGAGTCGGGCGGCCGGTTCGTCACTGGGCAGTGGGGCCTCCATTGCGATCCCCGGATCTTCCGAAAGGCAACGAATGGCTATTCCAAGACCGGCTTCTGTGCCGCAACGCCGCATGGATTCAGCCAGGCCCGCACAACCAACTCCGCCGCAGATTCGAAGCGAGCAGCCCCGGCCGCCGTCCCGATCCGAGCCCCAAAGTGTTACACCCCATGCTTCGCCCCGGGGGAACAGCGGTGATTCGATGCGCAGCAGCCCGCCCACAAAGCCCCAGGGTGCCTCATCCGGCGCCCCGCGAAATCGTGGAAACTAGGCACCCTGTAAGGTTAGCGGGCAATATTTTTCCAGGATTGGGATGGTTTGGAACGAACCCTTTCCGCTGATTTAGGATATGCATATTCGGCACAGAAATGCGCCACATCTAATCTGGTTTTTGCCGGCGGCCGTAAATCTCTATTCCTCTCCATTGACTACCTGAACCGATAAGGCCTAGAATCCGCCATTCCAGGCAATCATAATGAATGACATCCGCCGGCTGCTTCAATTTGTTCGCCCTTACTACTCTATTCTCGCCTTGTCGTTGATTCTGCTGGTTTTTGCCGGGTTATTCGAAGTGCTGACGACGGCTTTGGCCATCCCGCTTTTCGATAAGGTTCTGGTTTCGGAAACCTCAAAGGCGCCTGTTGGCAGCCCGGGATTCACTCCAAGCGGAGCCCCGGGAGCCAAAAGCGCTGCTAAAGCCGAAACAATTCTCGGCGCCACCGTTCCTCAGGCAGATCGCGTGGACCGGCTAATTGCCTACCTCGACGTGCTGCCCGGAAGCATCATCACCCGGCTTTCCCTGGCTCTACTGGCCCTGACCCTCTTAAAGGGGTTGTGTATCTACCTGTCGAACTTCATGATGAGCCGCGTTGGGCAGAGTGTTGTGATGGACCTGCGTAACGTGCTTTTCAGCCACGTCATGAATCAATCCATGGCTTTTTTTTCACAGAATTCAACGGGACAGCTGATGTCGCGGATGAACAGCGACGTGGAACAGGTCCAGGAAGCTGTTTCCTCCACCATAGCCGAGCTCTTCCGGGAAGTTGTTCTCCTCATTTCGCTGGTGCTATGGATTGTTTACCTCGACTGGAAACTCGCCGCCATGTCGATGCTTATCGCGCCTGCGGCACTCACCATGACCCTGACCATGGGAAAGCGAATTCGACGAGCGAGTCTGAGAAGCCGCGAAAACATAGCGACTCTGAGCGATATGCTGCAACAGACCATTTCCGGAATCCGCATCGTAAAGGCCTTTGGAATGGAACGGAAGGAACTCGAGCGTTTCGCCAAGGCAGCGATGCAGCTTTTCCGTGTGAATCTCAAGGCGGCCCGGATTCTTTTCATCAACTCGCCACTCATGGAAGTTTTGGGAGTCGTTTCTTTCATACCCCTGCTGTATTACGCCCATGCACGGATCGCAGCAAAAACACTTACGTTGGGGAAATTCGGAGGTTCCTTGTTCTCCCTTTTCCGCATGTATGATCCCATCCGCAAGCTTAGCCGAATTCACGTCCAGTTCCAGCGCGCTTTTGCATCAACGTCGAGGATTACGGCATTGCTGGACACCCATGTGGAAATCCAAGATCGCCCCGGCGCCATGGACCTGGAAGGCGTGCGGAGTTCGGTAGAATTCCGCAACCTCTGCTTTTCCTATAGCGGCGAGGCCGGATCCGATATGGTCTTGAGCGATGTCAACCTTTCCGTGGAAAAATGCAAGGTAATTGCGCTGGTCGGAAGCAGTGGTTCGGGTAAATCCACACTCGTAAGCATGATCCCGCGATTCTACGATGCAACTTCCGGCTCGGTGTTGATCGATCGTGTGGATGTCCGCGATTACAGCCAGGCCTCCTTGCGCAGAAACATCGCTCTCGTCACCCAGGAGACGTTTCTTTTCAACGACTCCATCCGCAATAACATAGCGTATGGCAGCGCGAACGCATCGATGGAAACTATAGTCGCGGCCGCGCAGGCAGCACTGGCGCATGACTTTATCCAGCTGCTTCCTGCCGGATACGACACTTTGGTTGGAGAGCGCGGTCAGCGGCTTTCGGGTGGTGAAAGGCAGCGCATAGCCATCGCGCGAGCCGTTTTAAAAAACGCGCCCATTCTTATACTGGACGAGGCAACCTCCGCGCTGGATTCCGAATCTGAAAAACTTGTTCAAAGGGCGCTCGCAAATCTAATGAAGGACCGCACTACCTTCGTCATAGCCCACCGATTGTCCACCATCCGCAACGCTGATTTGATTGTCGTCCTGGAGCAGGGCAGGGTCGCCGAAGCCGGAACGCACGACAGCCTCGTCGAAGCCAACGGCCTGTACCACAAATTTTACCGGCTGCAGACCCACGATCTTCTAACCCAGAATTGATCCCTGCCTGGCGCGCCACTTCATCTAGAGCTTGAATTAGATGATTGAAAGGATTATACTTATTGGATTTTATTATGTCACATAGGTCCATGGTATGATCCTGAGCATGACAGGCTTCGGCGCCGCTGCGGTGCAACACGGAAGCACTTCGGTTACCGCGGAGGTGCGAACCGTAAACCACCGCTTTCTGGATATTCACGTCCGTCTGGGGCGAGAGTTCGGTTTTCTGGAGAACGACATCCAGCAATTCGTGCGCGGAAAAATCAGCAGGGGCAGAGTTGACGTAAACGTAACGATCCGTACCGAAGAGCAGGCTACGGTCCTTTTTGATGTGGATCTGGCCCGGAATTACTACGAAGCCTCCGAACGGTTGCGGATAGAACTGCAACTGCAGAATTCCCTGGATATCAGGACCTTGCTCACCCTTCCGGGAATCATCAAGGATCGTGAAACATCAGGACCCGATGAGTGCCGGCTCAAGCAGGCACGGGATGCGGCCCTGGAATGCCTTGAACAGTCGATGCGGGGCGTTCTTGAAATGCGCGAACAGGAGGGCAAGGCCTTACAGGCTGACATGCTCCGGCACCTCGCGGCGATCGCGGAGAAAAACCGGATCATCCAGGAACTCGTTCCAAGAACCGTCGAAGAATATAAATCCAAGCTTGAAGAGCGCCTGTCGCAACTGCTGCCCCCCAAAATGGTCGATCCGCAGCGTCTCGCGCAAGAAACGGCCATCCTCGCGGAAAGATCGGATATATCGGAGGAAACCTCGCGGTTGAGCAGCCACCTCGATCAGTATCACAGCCTTCTCCGAGAGGGAAAAGAGATCGGGAAAAAACTGGATTTTCTACTCCAGGAAATGCAGCGGGAAATCAACACGATTCTCTCGAAGACCGGGAACCTCGAGATCACGCGGATGGGAATCGGGGCAAAAGCCGATATCGAAAAGCTCCGCGAACAAGTCCAAAACGTCGAATAATATGGCTGCAAAAGGAAAGCTTTTCATTGTTTCCGGCCCATCGGGGGCAGGCAAGTCGGCTCTTTCCAGGATGGCTCTGAGTACCATCCCGCGCCTAAAGTTCTCGATTTCCTACACGACGAGACTCCCCCGGGGAATGGAGAGGGATGGGATCGAGTATCATTTTGTCGACGAGGCCGGATTCCGTGGCCTGATCGAGAGCGGAGAGCTCCTGGAGTGGGCGCAGGTTTATGGAAATTATTACGGGACATCCACCAGGCTGGTGGACGAGATTCTGGCGCGGGGTGACGATGTATTGCTGGACGTGGATGTCCAGGGCGCTCGAACCATCACCTCAAGGCGCCCGGAAGCTGCGTCCATATTTATCCTTCCGCCCTCCTACCGGATCCTGCGAGACCGCCTGGAAAGTCGGCAGGAGGATAAGGATTACGTAATAGAGCAGCGACTAAAAATAGCCTGTAACGAGATTAAATCGTATCGCAACTATGATTACCTGATTATAAACGAAGACCTGGGCTGTGCCATCGAAGAACTGCGCGCCATCATTCTCGGTGAACGGTGCAGGCGTGAAGTCCGGGCCGAATTGGCCGAATCCATTGTCGCAACTTTTGGAGGGTTGGATGCAGAAAGTGCCTGAAAACGTGGGATCGAAGTATCGCTTCATCATCATAGCAGCGGAGAGAGCCAAACAACTCCAGAACAATGCGAGACCCAAAATCAAAACCAAATCTACAAAGCCGGCTTATATCGCCATGAGAGAGCTGGAACAGGGTCTCATTAGCTTTGAAGTTCTGCCGATCGAACCGCCAACTGTTCTATAGGATACGGCAGTGAAAGTAGCCCTGGGTGTCACAGGATGCATAGCAGCCTATAAGGCCATCGAGGTGATGCGCGGCCTCCAGAAAGCCGGTGTATCCGTGCAGGTGATTCTCACCCGGTCCGCCCGGGAATTTGTGGCTCAACTTCCGTTCGAAGCGCTTTCCCAGCAACCCGTAATCACGGATATGTTCCGGCCCGGGGAGAACCGCGCCATCGAACATATCCGGGTGGCGCAGGAGTCGGATCTGCTCGCCGTCGTGCCGGCGACCGCCAACATCATCGGGAAATTCGCGGCCGGAATCGCCGATGACTTCCTGTCCACCCTCTACCTTTCATGCCCGGCTCCGGCGCTGCTTGCCCCGGCCATGAATGTCGAGATGTGGAACCATCCTGCAGTCAGACATAATGTTTCCCTGCTGGCGAAACGTGGCGTGATGTTTATCGAACCCGAGAGCGGGGAACTGGCTTGCGGAATGCAAGGCGAAGGCCGCCTCGCAGCGGTGGATGTAATAGTCTCGGGAATTCTGCGCTCACTGGCCCGCGGAGTATCCATGACCGGCCTCAGGGTTCTAGTCACTGCGGGCCCCACCATCGAAGACATCGATCCTGTCCGATTTATCTCCAACCGAAGTTCCGGAAAGATGGGGTATTCCATTGCAAGAGCCGCCTCCATGCGCCAAGCCGATGTAGTGCTGGTCTCGGGACCGACGGATCTGCCTCCACCGGCCGGCGTTCAGTTTGAGCCGGTTCGATCCGCCGAAGAAATGTATCGGGCTGTCCTTAAGCACTTTCCGGAAATCGATATCCTGGTGATGGCAGCGGCTGTTTCTGATTACTCACCGGCTACCTATGCGGGGCATAAGTTAAAAAAGAGAAGGGCGGATGTATCTATCGACTTGAAACCCACCCGAGACATACTTCTCACCCTGGGACAAATGAAAGCCCGGCAGGTGCTGGTGGGCTTCGCCGCGGAAACTGAAAACCTGCTCGAAAACGCCCGTGAAAAAATGGAGAGAAAGAATCTGGATTTCATCGTGGCCAATGATGCCGCCAGCGGGGTATTCGGTGCAGATTCGGCAACGGTGCAGATTCTTCGGCCCGATATGGAACCTTTCGAGATAAAAAACGCAACGAAACTAGAAATCGCAGGACACATCCTCGACGAGGCGCTCCGGATCCACACCGTGATCGTAAATGCAGGCGGGCGGCGACAGCGATGAAAACCGGCACGGTCGCGATCATAGGACGTCCGAATTCAGGGAAATCCACCTTATTGAATGTCCTCGTGGGCCAGAAGATCTCCATCGTATCCGATAAGCCCCAGACCACCCGGCACAGGATACTGGGGATCGTTGGCGATAGTCGCGGCCAAATCGTCTTTGTGGATACTCCCGGCATTCACAAGCCGCAATATCGCATGAACGAGCGCATGCAGAAAACGACGCGTGATTCTCTTTCCGGTATCGACCTGCTGCTGGTTATGATCGACGGATCCGCTGCGTTCGGCGCCGGCGAGAAATATGTGCTTGACTACATCCGCAGCATCGAACCGCGTGCTCTGCTGCTGATCAATAAGATCGACCGGATCGCGAAAACGAAGCTCCTTCCGATCATGGAAAACTACGCGGCAGCTTATTCTTTCCAGGAAATCCTGCCCATTTCCGCACTGAAAAAGGACAACACCGATCTTCTCTTGGACAGGGTTTTTGAATATCTCCCGGAGGGAGAGGCGCTTTTCCCGCCTGAACAGTTCACCGACCGGTCGGAACGCTTTCTGGCTTCGGAGTTCATCCGCGAAAAGCTCCTGTTCTCGCTCCGGGAGGAACTCCCCTACGTCACGGCTGTTATCCTCCGCAATTTTGACGAGAGCCAGCGGCAAAAAAAACAGCTCATCAAGATCGAAGCCGATATTATCGTCGAGCGACGCAGCCAGCAGGGAATTGTGCTCGGGAGCGGCGGTGCCCGGCTGAAGGAGATCGGCGTTGCAGCTCGGAGGGACCTTGAGGAGTTCCTGGGATGCAGAATCTATCTCGGGCTGCAGGTTTGTACCCGCCCCGGCTGGCGCAACGATGACGCTGTTTTGGATCAGCTGGATTTATCATGACCCGAGACAGGAAACGCATCGCCGGCGAAATTGCCGATCATCTCGAGTTATATAAAAAACTGGGGGTGCGCTATTCCCGTTCGCACTTCTCTTCCTCCGGTAACTCGATGAAAAAACATCTGGAAACTGTGCCGCACAAACCAACTCAGGCGGCCGCGAGCAGCGCCCGATTCATTCCCCCTTCTCCCGGTCTTTTCTCGCCGATTCCCCAGGAAGCCGAATCGCTGGATAATATCCGGCAAGATCTCGGCGATTGCAGGCGATGCAAACTGGCGGCTTCGCGAACTCATATCGTGTTCGGCTCCGGCAATCCCAAGGCGGAGCTCATGTTCGTGGGGGAGGCGCCGGGCGCCGATGAAGATGAACAGGGCTTGCCATTCGTCGGCCGTGCCGGACAGCTTCTCACCAAGATCATCGGCGCCATTGATATGAGCCGTGATCAGGTCTATATCGTCAACATTTTGAAGTGCCGCCCGCCGAATAACCGCAATCCGGAATCGGATGAAATCGCGGCCTGTGAACCGTTTCTTTTCCGTCAGATCGCTGCGATTCGGCCGAAGGTCATTTGTGCACTGGGCCTTTATGGAATTCAGACTCTGATTCGCACGAAAGAGCCTATCTCCCGCCTTCGGGGGCAATTTATGGATTACAGGGGAGTCAAGCTGATAGCGACTTTCCACCCTGCCTATCTGCTGCGGAACCCGAACGAGAAGCGAAAGGTTTGGGAAGATATGCGCAAAGTGAGGGACTACATCCGTTCCCTGCAATGAACCCTTCAGCCCGGCCGGGCATGGGCGAGTCCTCCTCAGCCGGGCAGCGCGTAGTCCGGATGCTCTCTTCCGATTCAGAATGCTGTTGGAAAGGGGTCCGTGGAAGCGAAAGCTTTTTATGCACGATTATGCCGATGTCGCTGTCCCTGTAGCTTTGAGAAGGACCTTCGCCTATTCGATTCCTCAGGCCATGAAAACCCGCGTGTCCATCGGATCGAGGGTCCTCGTTCCCTTCGGGCGAAAGCTTCTGACGGGGGTGCTGGTAGGTTTTCACGAAATCCCGCCCCCTGGAATCAAGCTCAAGCCGATCCGGGATTTGTTGGACGGCCAGCCGCTTATTCCACATTCTCTCGTTGAAACTGCAATGTGGGCCGCAAGCTACTATTTCACGGCGCCTGGAGAGCTCCTGAAATCGCTATTCCCGGCTGGGGCACAGCCCTCGGGTGAAGAAATGCTGCGGCTGAACGCCGAGGTTCAACGGCTGCTCTCCGGCGGCTTGCGTCCCACGGGACTTTCAGCCAGAGAAGATGCGCTGCTGGAAGCCCTGCACCGCGAAGGGCCGCTGAGCCTTGCTCAATTGAGAGACCTGCCAGGTTTGAAGGATGCACCCGCATCGGTCCCGTCCCTACAGGCGCGCGGATTGATCGATTTGGAGGAGAGGCGGGTCGCGGCACGCGTGGATGTGAAGCAGAGGCTCGGAATCCAAGCGTTGCCCGAACCGGCTGGTCAGATTTTGAAATTGACAGAGCGGCAACAGAGCTTGCTGCATCTCTTGAGGCAGAGCCATGAGGCAGAGCCGCTCGCCGATCTACTGGGCCGGGCCGGACTCAGAATAGGTGTTGCCAGGTCGCTGGAGTCGAAGGGACTTGTATCCATCCATCCCATTCCAGTCCAGCGTGTCCCGATCGATCTTGGCGGGAGTCCGGCGCGAAAGGAAGTCACTTTGACCGGGGCGCAGGCTGCGGTTTTCGAGTGCCTGCGCGAGATGATGTGGAAGCGGAGCCCAAGAAAGTGCCTGTTGCACGGGGTCACCGGCAGCGGCAAAACTGAAATTTATCTCCGCCTTATCGCAGAAGTGCTTGCCCTGCGCGGCACGGCCCTTTTCCTGGTTCCTGAAATCGGCCTGACTCCGCTGCTCAGCCGTATCGCTGTTTCCCATTTCCCGGACAAGGTGGCACTTCTCCACAGCGGCATGTCGAGCGGAGAACGGTTTGACCAGTGGAACAGGATCCGCGAAGGCCGTGCTCCGGTGGTGGTCGGAACCCGTTCAGCTGTTTTTGCCCCGGTTGAAAACCTGCGCCTGATAGTCATAGACGAGGAACAGGATCATTCCTACAAGCAGGATGAGACTCCCTGCTACCACGCCCGCGAGGTGGCATGGCATCGCGTGCGCCAATCCGGGGGAATCCTTTTAATGGGATCGGCCACCCCTTCGATCGAAACTTTTTATGCGGCGCAGGAGGGCAAGGATATTTCCTATTTTTCCCTCAACGAACGCGTGGAAGCCCGACCGCTTGCCTCGGTGACCATCGCCGACATGAGCCTCGAATTCCAGAGGCATGGCAAAGCCGCTGTGCTGGCCGGGGCCATGATCGAAGAACTCCAAACGCGCATGGAAAGGAAGGAGCAGTCGATCGTACTCTTGAACCGGCGCGGATATTCCCGGTCGCTGCTTTGCCGTTCCTGCGGTCATTCCGCCCAGTGCACGGATTGCAGCATTTCCCTTACCTACCACCAGGACAGAAATCGGCTGATCTGTCATTATTGCGGCGAAGAACAAAGTGTGCCCTCCGCCTGCACCAACTGCGGCGGGGAATACATCTATTTCGTGGGAGTGGGCACCGAACAGCTGGAGGACATTCTCAAGAAAAGATTTCCTGCCGCCCGGCTGGCGCGCCTCGATCGCGATTCGACACGCCGACGCGGATCCCTGCGCAAAACCTTGATCGATTTTTCCGAAGGAAAACTCGATATCCTGGTCGGAACCCAGATGCTGGCAAAAGGGCATGACTTCCCGAACGTCACATTCGTCGGAGTAGTCGCGGCTGATGCAGGTCTGCAATTTCCTGACTTCCGGTCCGCTGAGCGCGTTTTTCAACTCCTGACCCAGGTGGCAGGCCGGGCGGGGCGCGGCAGTACACCCGGGAAAGTCATAATCCAATCGTATTATCCGGACCACTATGCATTGAGATTTTCGAAAAAGCAGGATTATGCAGGATTCTACGCACAGGAGGTCGAATTCAGGCGCCTGCTTGGCTATCCGCCTTTCACGAGCCTGGTCCAGATTCTTATCAGCGAGCCCGATCTCACCAAAGCGCTCGGGAAGGGGCAGCGCATCGCCCAATCGCTGAAGAATGTCGCGGAGAGCTTGCCCTCGATTCGGATTCTTGGCCCTGCGTCGGCGCCCATGGAGAGGCTGAAAGGAAAGTACCGGATTCAGGTTCTTATCAAATCGGCTTCCCGCGAAAACGCTCTGTCGGCGCTGGAATTGGCATTCAAAGAGCTTTCAGCCCGGAGGACGCCGCTCAAGAATGTTCGAGTGGACTTGGATCCCCTATCCCTGCTTTAACGAAAAGAGGTGTCAGGCAGCAAAACATGCCGCGGCGGGGGGTAAAGACCCTCGGAATTGCAGTAAAATGAGTGTACATGCAAGAGCCGGCGGCAGATCCACCCAGCGGAGCATTAGGATGGCTGACGATAAACACCAGCACCATCGTGAGCGCAGCGAGACAGACCTGAAAGTGGCAATCGGCATCACCGGTGCGTGGTTTCTCCTGGAAATGGCCGGCGGCTTCTACACCAACAGCCTCGCGCTGATCGCAGACGCTGCTCACATGCTCGTGGACCTTGCGGCCCTCACTTTGAGTTTTTTCGCCTTGAAGATCTCTGCCCGTCCTGCAACCCATAAGAAAACCTTCGGCTATCTGCGTGCCGAGATTCTGGCAGCATGGATCAACGGCGTCTTCCTGGTGCTGTTGTCGATTTACATTTTCTACGAAGCCTACGGCAGGCTCCTGACGCCGCCGCGGGTTAAAGGCCTTCCGATGCTCATTGTGGCTTTCAGCGGCCTGGGCGCCAATCTCGCGACTGCTGTCCTTCTATACCGGAGCCAGCACGAGAGCCTGAATATCCGCGGCGCTTTTCTCCACGTGGCAGGGGATACCTTGGGATCAGTGGGGGCCATTGCCGCCGGATTTGCCATGGTTCTCTGGAACTGGTATTTGGCCGACCCCATCGTCTCGGTCATCGTCGCCGTTTTGATACTGGGAAGTTCGTGGCAATTGGTGCGTGAAAGTACCGATGTTTTGCTGGAGGCCGCCCCGCGAAACATCCACATCCCGGACATCCTCTCTGACCTGGGCAAGATCGACGGCGTTCTATCGGTCCACGACCTTCACGTCTGGTCGATAACATCGGGAATGCCCGCCATGAGCTGCCACGTGGTTATCCGTCGGGGAATAGAGGCGCATCACGTTCTAACAGCCATTGGAGCGATGATGCGTCAAAAACATTCCATCGATCATACTACCGTCCAGATCGAACAGGACGGCGGCATTATCCCGGACTCCGAAGTAATCTGGCGGCTCTGATCCCGGCACCGATAGAGTGCGGGTATCCGCCCGACGGCTGACCCTGCCCGATCAGGCAGGTGGATAGTTCGGCGGCGGGGGAGGAATGTCCACAGGAGGAGGCGGAGGCATCGGGGGGTCATAATATCCGGGCCCGCCGCCCGGCTTCCTTTTCTCAAATACTGCAACCCCGATGGCGCCTCCCGCCATCGCCATAATGCTGTAGATCACCAGCTTAAATATTCCAGTCAGGATAATCAGTGCAAAGGATACCCCCCCGCTGCCCGAAAGCAGGGAACGCATCGCATCCTTCGATTCCGGGGGCAAATTGGGGATTTGCTCTAAAACCTCCCGCATTTGTCCGGTAAAGCTCATGCCGAAGCGGCTGAGCGCCATGTGCAAAGGGATGGTGAAAACCGTGTCCACGATGGCGCCAATGATGCCCGTAAGCAGGCCGAGAGCGACCCCACGCCCCAGCGTAACAGCCATTGGAGAGTCTTTTACGTAAAGATGCGCCGCCAGCAGGCCCCCCGCAATTACCCAAGCGCAACAAAGGCAGTTGAATGCGCTTATCAGAGGCAAAGCTGAAAGTACTCCCAGGAGCACGCCTCCAACCAAAGCAGGTTTCAGCATTCCTTCCTGATTCATGAGTTCCCTCCAAGGGGATCGGCTGCCGGGGATGACGGCCGATTGACTAGATCATGGACGAATTCAGAAATTCCGGCCAGGAGCAGCGGGGAAAGGAGAGCACCAAAAAGTGCCCCGCTCACGAAGCGGCTCATCGGACTATTGGCCCAAAATCCGGCCGCATCCAGGCCCGCGTCCAATAGAATCGGCATGATCCCCACATAGACCCATTTTTTGTCCGGATTTCCGCGCCAGTCCGACTGCCGCCAAAAAGAGCCGAGCGCTGCCACCAACGCTCCCAGGTAGATCCCGGAACAGCGGTGGCAGACCGCCCACGCATGCCCGGCCAGATGAAAAGACCGGTCTCCAATCTGATGGCAGAAGGGGCTGAAAAGCACATACAACCATGCCGCGCCAATCGTGTGCGAATGCGAGGCGGCATAAGGGGCCAGCACGGTCAAAAACATGAGACCTCCCCATGTCGCAATGAGTATCAGCCGAGTCCGCGCTATAAAAGTTTTGTATTTCTGCATAGTTCCGAGGATATCCCATCGGTTACCCGGTGAGAATCTGCGCAATTATACCCGAAAGCGGTCTCGCTGCGAAAACAAGTTCCTCCATAAAAGCAAAGAAAACAAAAAAAACCTTCAAAGGCCTGCAAAAATGCACCTCTGATTAATATGGCATGTTTATTGCTTACGGCTCAGAAGTGCAATTTTCTATACAAGATTTAGGGCCGAATCCGAACTTGCCCCCACTATCTTGTGGCTTAATCATAAAAAAAACTTGACATGCAATATCGATTCCCTTATATCAATGCAGAAGAAAGGCAAGGGGTGGATGAAAGTCGGTTTTACATACAACATGAAACGGGGGACCAACGACGAATCACAGGAGCCCCCCAGTAGCATCACTGAGGTTCAAGCAGAGTGGGATGACCTCGAAACCATTGAAGCCGTCGCAGCAGCCTTGCGGCAACGGCATGAGGTTGTCTCTATTGAAGCCGGGGATAAAGCCTTTGAGAAGCTTAGGGATACACGCCCGGATATCGTCTTCAACATAGCGGAAGGGGCTTATGGCCCATGCCGTGAGGGCCATATCCCTTCGATCCTCGAATACCTGAATATCCCCTATACCGCAAGCGACCCGCTAACCTTGAACCTTTGCCTCGATAAAGCCAGGGCAAAGGAGATCCTCGCCTATCATGGACTTCCAACGGCGCGGTTCCGTGTTGTGGCTGATAAATGCTTTTCTTTCAACAGCCTGCACTACCCTCTGGTTGTAAAACCGCTCTATGAGGGGTCCAGCATTGGAATCCGCGACAACTCCCTGGTCCGAACAAGGGGCGAGATGAAGGAAAGGGTCTCGTGGCTGCTCGACCGCTATTCTGAACCGGCGCTTGTGGAGGAATACCTCCCCGGACGGGAATTTACGGTCGCAATCCTGGGAAATGGCAGTGAGGCTCGCGCACTCCCTATAGTGGAGATCAAATTCGATTCTTTGCCGCCGGGCGTAAATCCCATCTACTCCTTCGAGGCCAAATGGATATGGGACGATACATCGCGACCGCTGGAAATCTTCGAATGCCCCGCGAAGCTTACTTCCGAACTGCGATCGGAAATTGAACGCATTTGCCTGGATGCCTATCGGATTTTGAGATGCCGCGATTGGTGCCGTGTGGACATTCGGCTCGATTCGGCTAATCGTCCGCATATTCTTGAGCTGAATCCCCTTCCCGGGATTTTGCCGAGGCCGGAGCAAAATTCATGCCTGCCCAAGGCTGCTCGCGCTGCCGGAATGGACTACAACCAACTAATTAACGCGGTGCTGGATTTTGCCTGCAAGCGCTATGGGTTGGGGTGATGGGACGATACGATTGCGTCGTTCTTTACAACGCGGCGAACATCTCCGAGGTTGAAGGCTCCCAGGAAAAAATCTATCCCTCCACCATCATCCGCACCGAAGTGACGGCGATCGAAGAGAGCCTGCGCGAATCGGGATTTAATCCCTTCGTGCTTTCGGTCGACCACTTTTCCAAGGATTTCGTCCTCACCCTCACTCGGTTGGCTCCCAAATTCGTCTTCAATCTTTGCGAGGAGATCAACGGCAAGACGGAAATGGAGATGTGCGTCGCCGGCCTGCTGGAGATGATGAATATCCCCTATACGGGATCAGGCCCCATCGCTCTTGGCATGGCGCTCAACAAATATCACGCCAAACACATCCTACGCGCTTCAGGACTGCCCTGCGCGAAGGGATACCTGCATTTTCCCGGCACGAAGCGCATGCCCCGCGTAGTCAAGTTTCCGGTCATTGTGAAGCCCGTTCATGAAGATGCCAGCCTGGGCATCAATGCGGGCTCCGTATGCTACGACACAGCCCATCTCGAACGGCAGACGAGTTACATCCATGAGGTTTATCACCAGGCGGCGCTGGTGGAGGAGTACTTGGAGGGGCGCGAATTTAACGTTTCGATCATGGGTGCAGATCCTGAGGTCCTGGCAATCCAGGAGATCGATTTCAAAAACCTGCCCGAGGACGAACCGAAGATCGTCAGCTACAGAGCGAAATGGGACGAGGACAGCCCGGCCTACGGCGGCACGGTACCCATCTGTCCTGCAAACATTCCCAAGCGGCTCGAGAAACGCATCGGGGAGATTGCTTTGCGCAGCTACAAGAGCATCGGCTGCCGTGATTATGCCCGGGTGGACATGCGGACCGACGCGCGGGGCAATCCTTACGTCCTGGAGGTCAATCCCAATCCCGACATCTCGCCCAATGCAGGATTCGCGCGGGCGGCCTGCGTTGCCGGGTACAGTTATTCCGAAATGGTGTTGAGGATATCGCAATCCGCGCTTGAGCGCGGTACTAAAGCTGCAACGGCAGTCTATGCGCTCTGATGTCAGGCTTCCCATTATTATTCGCACCCTTGCGGTCGGAGGATCGTTCGGCAGTGGCTGGGATTGTTGAAGACGTGGGCAATTTCAGCCCCACGGAAATCGCGTTTGCCCTGGAATTGGCGGACATTGATCTGAAGGACAGGGATTGGGCCGGTAATTTTGTTGCCGTCTCCGAGGAACAGCCGGGGCACATCGGAGGTCATGTTTGTGATGATCCTCCTCCCATGACACGGGGAACGGATGACCTTTATTGGATTGCCACCCGCCCTGATGTGCAGGGGAAGGGGTGTGGGCGGGCACTGATGGCCTACTTCGAGAGTACCGTGCAAGTGGCCGGCTGCCCGCTGGTAGTAGTAACTTCATCCAGGGAATCATACGGACAAACCGTCGGATTCTATCGTCGCGCGGAGTACGAAGAGGCATCGCGGATCCGGGATTTCTACGATGCCCGCGACGACAGGTTAACTTATGTAAAAAGATTTCCCGTCGAGGAGCAAGCTTAGCCATGGAACAATGGATGTTCGACTTGCGCAACAGTGTCACCAAGGGCGAAATGGTCCGGGAGGATTTTGACGCCAATGTCGAGGATATCGACGAGGTTCGGAAGGTCTATCCCATGCGCATCCCGCGCTACTACTACAATCTGATTCAGGGCAAAGACGATCCGATCTGGAAGCAATCCGTTCCCTCGATCCAGGAACTCCAGGATAACGATGCCGAGGAAGATCCGCTGCATGAGGACGAGGACAGCCCCGTGCCCCGCTTGACGCATCGTTACCCCGACCGGGTGCTGTTTCTAATCACGGACCGCTGCCCCATGTATTGCCGCTTCTGCACGCGCAAGCGTATGGTGGGCCGGGCCAGTGACGTCACGGACAAAACCATTGCCATGGGGCTCGAATACATCCGCAATCACACCGAGATTCGCGATGTGCTGCTTTCGGGCGGAGATCCCCTGATGGTTACCGATCACAAGCTGGAGCACATTATTTCCAGTCTTAGGGCCATTCCGCATGTGCAGATCATCCGCATCGGCTCCAAGTTCCCCTGCGTTCTGCCCAGCCGCATTACGGACGAACTCTGCAACATGCTGAAGAAATACCACCCCATTTATTTGAATACCCACTTCAACCATCCCCGCGAGGTCACCCCGGAGGCGCGTGCAGCTTGCGAACGTCTCGCAAACGCCGGGATCCCGGTGGGCTGTCAGACCGTTTTGATGAACGGCATTAACGATGATCCTGCGATCATCAAAGACCTGATGCACAAATTGCTGCTGATGCGCGTTCGCCCCTACTACCTTTACCAGACCGATCTGACCAGGGGAACGAACCATTTCCGGGCGCGCGTGGAGGTGGGCATACAAATCATCCAGGCCCTGCGCGGACATACAACGGGCTTTGGTGTCCCCCAATTTGTGATCGATGCGCCAGGGGGCGGTGGAAAAATCCCGCTGATGCCTGAATACGTCCAGCGAATCGACGAGAACGAAGTCGTTATGCGGAATTTCGAAGGCAAGGAATACCGTTACCCCCAGGTGGGGCACGGCTATGTTCGCGATTCGCGGGATATTGAGTTGATCAACTTCTAGACAGGTAGGAGGAGATCATGAAGGTTGCGGCAGTCATACCGGCCCGGCTGCAATCGGCGCGGCTGCCGCGAAAGCCTTTGCTGGCCATCGCCGGCACACCTATGATCCTGCGAGTGCTGGAGCGCGCCCGCGCGTGCCCCGGACTTGACCGGATCATCGTAGCCACGGATAGCGAAGAAATCCAAAATCTGGTGGAACGGGGCGGAGGGGAAGTCCGAATGACCTCCCCTGACCATCGAATGGGTTCCGATCGTGTGGCGGAAGTGGCTCAAAGCCTCGATGAGGAAATAATTCTCAACCTTCAAGGGGATGAGCCGCTATTGCCCCCATCCACAATTCAGACGCTGCTTGATTTCGCGGAATCGCATTCTGAATGGGTCATGATCACAGCCCGGGTTGCGCTCCATACCGAAGAAGACGTGGTCAATCCCAATATTGTTAAAGTGGTCACAGCTCTGGACGGACGCGCACTATATTTCTCCCGCTATCCCATACCTTACCGCAAAGCTGACCCGCTCTGGCTTTCGCCCGCAGCGGGCACCGGACGCCGGCCGGAAGGGTATTTCAAGCACGTTGGAATCTATCTTTATCGACGTGAATTTCTCCTGCGCTTTGTGAAAATGCCGTCGACCCGGCTGGAGATATCGGAATCGCTCGAACAGTTGCGAATTCTTGAGAATGGGTACCCCGTCTATGTCGTGGAGGTCCCGGAAGATTCGATAAGCGTCGATACTGCCGAGGATCGGGACCTTGTGGAATCATTGATACTGTCCGGCGCAAGGCACTGAGCCGGAAGCGGGCTGGGAGCAGCCGCGAACTCCGTTCCGTAAAATCGATCATCCATTGTGTTTGATTCCGGATGGAAGGCTCCGCTCAACTTCCTTGCGTTCAATTCCGTGGGCTGGTAATCTGCCCCATCGAATCACGCCGGCCCTTGCCGTGCAGTTCAGCGGAGAAAGAATTCATGAGATATATATTTGTAACTGGTGGAGTTTTATCTTCATTGGGCAAGGGCCTGGCCAGCGCTGCCATCGGCAGCCTGCTCGAAGCCAGGGGACTGCGGATCAACTTCCTGAAACTCGATCCTTACATTAACGTGGACCCCGGGACTATGAGCCCGTTCCAGCACGGAGAGGTTTTTGTCACGGATGACGGCGCTGAAACCGACCTGGACCTCGGACATTATGAGCGATTTACCAAAGTCCGCCTGACGCGCGACAACAATTCTACAACCGGGCGAATCTACCAGGCGGTAATCGAGAAGGAACGGAAGGGCGAATACCTGGGGAAGACAGTTCAGGTTATTCCGCACATCACCAATGAAATCAAGAATACCATCCGGAGAGTGGCGCAGGACGTCGATGTGGCTATTGTGGAAATCGGCGGTACCGTGGGCGACATCGAAAGCCTTCCTTTCCTGGAGTCGATCCGCCAGATGCGAAACGAGGTGGGAAGGGAAAATTCCATTTTTATTCACCTCACTCTGGTGCCTTTTATCGGGACCTCCGGCGAATTGAAAACCAAGCCGACCCAGCACAGCGTCAAGGAGCTTCGCGAGATTGGTATCCAGCCCGATATCCTTCTGTGCCGCACAGACCGTTTGTTGCCTCGCGACATCAAAGGCAAGATCGCCCTCTTCTGCAACGTCTCGGAAAAACAGGTCATCACGGCGCTGGACGTGAAGAACATCTACGAGGTTCCGATGGTGTATCACAGCGAGGGTTTGGACGGTGCGATCGTGCAGCATTTCGGGTTGCAGACGAGGGAACCCGAACTCAGACTTTGGCAGGATCTTCTCAATCGTGCCGCCAATCCGATCGATTCCGTACAGATCGGCATCGTGGGAAAGTACGTTGAATATGAAGATTCCTATAAGAGTCTCAACGAAGCATTGTACCACGGCGGCCTGGCAAACCAGGTTACCGTGCAACTCAAGTGGGTGGAGTCGGAAGGCCTCCTGGAGGAAACGACGGCCGAGCAATTAAGCCCTTATGATGCGATCCTTGTGCCCGGAGGCTTCGGCAAGCGCGGAATCGACGGGATGCTCCGTGCAGCCCGCTTCGCCCGGGTGAACGCCGTCCCCTATTTTGGAATATGCCTGGGCATGGAGATAGCCGTCATCGAATACGCCCGCAACGTGTGCGGACTGCAAGCCGACAGTTCGGAGTTTGACCCTGCTGCACCTCACCGGGTGTTTTATATGCTTCGCGAGTTGCTGGGGAGCGATGTCATGGGCGGAAACATGAGGCTCGGCGCCTTTCCCTGTATCCTGGAAGAGGACTCCCTGGCCTACCACATTTACAACAAAAAGGAGATTTCTGAGCGTCATCGGCACCGGTATGAATTCAACCGGGAATACGACCAGATCATTACCAGCTATGGCATGAAGTTTTCCGGCAACTCGCCGGACAGATGTTTCGCCGAATGCGTGGAGATACCCGGCCACCCCTGGTTTTTCGGTTGCCAGTTTCACCCGGAATTTAAGTCCAAACCGTTTCAGCCCCACCCGCTTTTCGCCAGCTTTATCGCGGCAGCCTATGAGAAACGCCGGCGCAGGGAGAAATCTGCGGTTGCATCAGGTCACCAGCAGGAGATGCATTCCGGTCCGGTATCATGATTTCCAGGCTCGAGCCGGGAACAAATGAGACGTGCTCTCCTATCAGAAATTCTTACTCAGGCGACTGCCAATACTGCCGGTTTCGCCGACCCTGTTGTACGCAACAAGCGCTTGCAAAAGGGAAGCGGCGAATATACATTACCCCCATGCAGAAAACAGCGCGAGTGACAGCAAGTAACAAATTCCAGGGCGTTGGAAGTGGTTTTTGCCCCAGTTTTTGTTACCTTATTGTTACCTCGGGAAAACAGATAACGCTAAGTTATTGTTAGTTTCTGCTATTTACACGAGCGGGAGTAATTCAGCGGTAGAATGCCAGCTTCCCAAGCTGGACGTCGCGGGTTCGATCCCCGTCTCCCGCTCCAACAAAACCGCTGAAATCATTACCACTTACGGGAAATTCAGAACCAACGGCCGCAACGGCCGCAACGGCCGTTTTTCTTTTTGGGCCCGGATGCGCCTGGTGGGTGACGGAGAAAGGACTGCGCAGGAGCACAGAGCATGCGGAAAAGCACCGGCTCCGTGTTCCCCGTGCCTCTGCGTTTGCATTTGATTCTTTAAGCTTTGTAATAGAGTCGATACCACTCCACGAACTTCTTGATCCCGACTTCGATCGGCGTCGAAGGATAAAACCCTACCTCCTTGCTGAGGTCGGCGATATCGGCGAAAGTGGAATGAACGTCTCCAGGCTGCATGGGAAGGTGATTTTTGATGGCTTTGCAGCCGAGTTCCGCCTCCAGCAGCTCAACGACTCTTTTCAACTCTACCGGATCATGGTTGCCGATGTTATAGATCCTGTAAGGAGCGCGACTGGTTGCCGGATCCGGGTTATCGCCCGACCAGGCCTCATCGCCGGAGGGCACATGATCGCAGAGACGAATGATGCCGTTCACGATATCGTCGATATAGGTAAAGTCACGCCTGTGATCGCCGTTATTGAACAGGTCGATCGGCCGGCCTTCCAGGATGGCCTTGGTAAACAAATACAAGGACATATCGGGGCGTCCCCAGGGGCCGTAAACGGTGAAGAATCGAAGCCCGGTGCACGGGAGCCTATAGAGGTGCGCATAGCTGTGGGCCATCAATTCGTTGGCTTTCTTGCTGGCGGCATAAAGTGAGACAGGGTGATCGACGTTGTCGTGGACGGAGAAGGGAAGCCGCGTATTGGCGCCGTAGACCGAGCTGCTCGAGGCATATATGAGATGGCCGATGCGTTGGTTCCTGCATCCCTCCAGCACGTTTAGAAATCCGAGGAGATTCGATTGGACATAGGCGTGCGGATTGGTGAGTGAATAGCGAACGCCGGCCTGAGCGGCCAGGTGGATCACGGTATTGAATGAATGGGAGCTGAATAATTCGGCTATGCCCTGGGAATCCGACAGGTCGAGCCGGTGAAAGGCGAAATTCGGAAATGCCTGCAATCGCGCCAGGCGGGCTTGCTTGAGGGAAACGTCATAGTAGTGGTTGAGATTATCGAGACCCGCCACGGCTATTCCTTCGGAGAGCAGGCGCTGCGCGACATGGTACCCGATAAATCCGGCAGCGCCGGTAACCAGTATTTTCATTAAGACCTCAAATCTTGCATGGGCTTGTTGAAAGGGATTCAGCGATAGGACGGATAGGACTCATCGCTCGTTTGCCGCAGGCGTCTCCGGTCCTCTGTGACTTTATTCCGCCGCAGCCATTTTATCAATACTTTACTGCTCGAGGATCGGTTGCAGATTTTTGGTGCATGATTGCGACTTGCTGGTATGATCGGAAGCATGAATAGAAGACACTTTTTCTCCTCATTTGCAGGTGGTCTCGCCTTTGCTTCCCAGGTCAGCCGTGCCAACGCTCAGACGGTTCCTCGGAACGGGCGCATAAAGCAGGGCATCGCCAGGGGCTGCTTCGGCCGCGACTATCCCTTCGAGGATCTCTGCCGTGAAGCGGCGCGATTGGGAGTCCAGGGGATCGATCTTGTAGGGGCCGAATTTTTCCCGACTCTGAAAAAATACGGGCTGATTCCCACGATGTTGCCAAGCGCAAGCGCCATTAGCGACGGCATCATTCACAAAGAACTGCACGACAAGATGGCGCAGAAGATGAGTGCGGACATCGACACCGCCGCCGCTGCCGGGGCGCCCAATGTTATCGTCCTGGCCGGAGAAAGAAAGCGCAAGCTCGATCCCGTCGCCATGGACGATGCGCAGGGTATGGAAAACGCGGTGGCCTACCTGAACCGCATTAAAAAGCAGGCCGAAGACAAAGGCGTCACCCTCTGTCTCGAACTGCTGAACAGCAAGGTGAACCATCCGGGCTACATGTGCGATCACACGTCCTGGGGTGTGGAGGTGTGCAAAAGGGTCAATTCTCCGCGCGTAAAACTGCTGTATGACATCTATCACATGCAGATCATGGAGGGTGACCTCATCCGTACGATCCGGGAAAACTTCCAATGGATAGGCCACTTCCATACCGCGGGCAATCCCGGCCGGAATCAGTTCGACGACACCCAGGAACTGAATTACCGCGGCATCTGCAAAGCGATCCTCGATCTGGGTTACAGGGGGTACCTGGTCCACGAATATGGGCCAAGGAAGGGCAGCGACCCCGTCAAGACTCTTGACGAGATGCTCGCCATCTGCGACGTATAGTGTATGGCCGTCGAGTCGGTACTCGAACCGGATCGTCGCCTTCCCCGCAGGAACAACCTGGGTCGCGGCGACATTGAATCGCTGAAGTCGATATAATTGTAGGTGTAAACCGCGGTTTCCGAAAATCTCGAAGTATTGGGTTTTGTGGCGGCTGTCTGGCTTGCATTATCAAAGGTGTACATCATGCTCACGCCCTCAATGGGTGCCTGAGGGGTAAGGTTGACCATCTTAGGCTCGGGCAGTCCCGCCGCCCCTCCAGCACGGTGGGAGCAACGTCGACAAAATGGTGGAGATGTCATTTGCCGCCGTGTCAACTGCCCGCCCGCACGTGTAGCCGTTTGTGCAGCCCGCTCCCAACGCAGATTAATGAGCCTGTGTGTTCGAACGGACCGTTTATATCATCGCCAATGAGGTTTTGTCTTTCGGAGGGGGAAATCCGGTGTCCAGTTCATCGAGATCCCCTTCGTTCAGCTGCCAGTCCCATGCGCCGGCATTTTCCCGTACATGGTCCACCGATGCAGATTTGGGAATCGCAAAAACTCCGTCCTTCCTGGTCAGGAAGTTCAGAGCAACCTGGCGGGGTGTGCGATTGTGCCGATGTCCGATTCTTTCCAGAAGCTTCCACTCGCGTGATTCCGGACTTGGGAAGTCTCCGCTCGCAAAGGGTGAGTATCCGACGATCGCCACTCCTTTGTTTGCGCAATAGGGGATCAGATCGTATTCAATTCCCCGGGCGCGAAGATGGTAGCAAACCTGATCGCATGCCAGGAAAGTGGTTCCACACGAATTCATGGCCAGCTGGAGCTGATCCATATCGAAGTTGCTGACTCCGAAGAACCTGGTTTTTCCGTCAGCAGCGAGCTTCTCGAGGGCGCGCATGGTTTCAGCAATGGGATGCCGCTCGCTCCACCAGTGCAGGAGAAAAAGGTCAAGGTAGCCAGTTCCGAGCCGCCTCAGGCTTTTTTCGCAGGCCTTAATAGTCCCATCGTAGGTTGCATTGGACGGCAGCACCTTGCTCGCCAGAAACACCTCATTACGCCGGCCGGCAATCGCCTGGCCGACCAGCTCTTCCGCCCTTCCGCTTCCATACATTTCCGCGGTATCGATATGGACCATGCCAAGATCGATCCCCATCCGCAAGGCCCGAATTTCCTCTTTTGCCCGCTCCGGCCTATCGCCCATCATCCAGGTCCCTTGTCCAATGATAGGCAGCCGCACACCCGTTGCACCAAAGTCGCGCTTCCGCATGCCTATGCCTCCTCGTATCGGCGAAAGCCCCGGATGATGCCTCTCGGAGCCACCGGTACGCTTTTGACTTATAATCATTTCCAATCCGGATCTCAATATGGATCTTTTCCCCGGCAAAGGCCCTGCAAGTGCGTGTTCATTAACCACCGCTGTCAGGATATAATCCAAATCAGGCAAAGCACGAGGAGCTCATAATGCAGGAAATTTACAGAATCATCATTCGGTGTCCCTCGACCAAACAGAATCTGGATACGGGCATCCGAATTTCGGGCAGGGAGGCTCTGACCAACAATGCCTACAGGCAGGGAATGGTTTCCTGCCGGTATTGCGGCCAGTTCCATTCCATGGATGCCGATGCGTTCCAGGAGCTGGAGCAAAGGTTATCCGGGGACGAGCTCTGGCGTCCCAACCCCTGATATATCGACCGAATCCTTCGCCCAACAAAGCGAGAAACCGTTAATCTCAAAGCCCGGCTGCGTGCTTGCATCCAAAAAACAAAAGTGGCAGACTGGGCGCTCTCTTCGGAGGCTCCGATGAGTAACAAAGACCGCAGGATGAACACCTTTTCACCCTGGCTGCTGATCGGAATATTCTCGATTATTTCCGCAGTGCTGATGCCCGATATCGCGGCATTCTCGCAAAGCCAGACCCGGCAAGTCCCGGTCGATAGCCTGTTGTACGATCTCAAGAATCCCGACCCGGTACGCCGCAAGGAGGCCGCTCAACAGCTCGGAAACAATAAAGTCGTACGCGCCGTTCCCGACCTGGTAGCGGCCGCAGGCGATTCAGACGCAGCTGTTCGCAGGGAAATCCTCCTGGCTTTGGAGAAGATGGCCGACGCGAGAGCGTTGCCGGCCTTCGTGCTTTTCATCAATGATCCCGAAAAAGATATCGTAGAAAAGGCGATTACTGCCCTGGTAAATCTCTATTTGCCTAAAGAACGAGGCATGGGAGTGACGCTGAATAAGATGGCCAACTTCTTCAACCCATGGTCCGACGAATGGGCGGAGGTTATCATCGATGCAGGCTTGACAGCCGATTCGACCGCCATATCGGCTCTCCAGGACCGCCTGAAATCACCGGACGAGGGGATCAGGATACGGGCCGCAAGGGCTCTGGGCATCCTTCGCGGGAAAGATGCTGTCCCGACTATAGTGGAAAGTCTGGGACAAGATCGCAGTAATGGAGTCAAAATGGAGGCCGTCCGGGCGCTGCGAAAAATCAACGATCGTTCCACTGCCCCAGATGTCATGAATTACCTCAGCTACTCCGATACCAAGACGCGCAATGAGGCAGTCTATGCTATCGGGCGGTTTCGATACCAGCCGGCAGTCCAGGAATTGACTCGCCTCTATGAGAAGGAAGCCGCACTGCCCAAGAAACAGGCGGATAAAACCTACAAGGAGCTCCTTCTCGAGTCTCTGGCATTCATCGCCGACCCGGGTTCGAAAGACCTGTTTGTGAAGGAGAGTGTTTCACTGGATGAGGCTACGCGATTCAGAGCATTCGAAGGGCTGGCCAGACTTGGGGATTCGGCAATGGCCAGCGATGTATCCAGAGAACGCCTGTCCGAAAAAGATCCAAGGGTCAAAACTGCCCAGGCATACGCACTTTATCGGATGGGGCGGGTGGAATATCTCGATGAGGTGGCAAAAGCATTGGGAAAAAGCAAGACCAGCCAGGATGCCAGGCAATATCTGATGGAACTTACTCCTTCGGAATTCCCGGCGCTCTACGCGCTGGCCAGGATTGATGATACCGCCGTCCGGGAAGGGCTGGCAGATATTTACGGAACCGTCGGCGATGCCCAGGCTATACCGGTTTTGCAGGAGATGAGCAAAGACTCGAGGGGACAGGTCTCCGCTTATGCGAACCAGGCGATCAGGAAAATTACGGCCCGAACTTCGAACTAAGCGGATTCAGGCATGAGGGAAAGCATCTCATCAGGTCGCGCTACAAAATGGATCCGCTGGGTCGAATTGGCTGCGCTATTGCTGGTGGGTAGTGAATTGTTCAGGCGAAGCCTGGCCGAATATCCAATTCAAAGCCTGCGCGCCACTTATCTGTTGGGAATGGCTGCGGCATTCGCAGGTATGGGTATCCTGCTTCATTCTTTGACATCGTCCGCCCCAAAACCGGACTCCCGGCAATCCCTGCGGCCCGCCGGAGCGCCTACAATCCGTGAAAAGGAGAATTCGGAGGAAGACTCACGCAGGGAAGTTGAAAGACTGCGACGAACCATTGATCAGTTGACGTCCCAGATATCTCAGCGCAATCGGGATATGGATGAACTGAAAGAGCTCGCGGATCAACAGGTGGAAGAGATTCGAATGCTTCAAATCGAAGCAGAAGCCATTCGTCGGGCGGTGGCCGAAAGCGGCCGGATGACCGAGGCTGAGAAAGCCGGCAGTGGAGGCAAAAAACGGTTGGAGGTTGACACAGTCTCCAGCTCGTCCGAGAGTCCGGCACGCCAATACGGGAATTTCACGGCATCTTTACGGAACCAGGCGGAGACTGCCGCTGCGGAGAAAAGAGAGGCTCTTCGCTCCGAAATCGCCTCTCCTTTAGAAACGGGTCCGATCGGGAAGAGAGTTCAGAGCCGGGAAGCCTGCTGGAGTGGCCGAAACGGCCAGCTGGAAAACGAATCTCGATAATATTCTGGACTTTCTCGATTCAATGGAAGATAAAAAGCACAAATAAAAAATGAATCGAATCATTCCCGATAAAAATTGGGGGAGGAAGTGGTGGGCGCCACAGGACTCGAACCTGTGACCCCTGCGGTGTGATCGCAGTGCTCTACCAGCTGAGCTAGGCGCCCGTTGAGAAAGAGATTTTTAGCATCTTGCAATCCATTTGTAAATAGCCATCCTATTTGGAGGAACATTATGTTCAAGAAGCGAAACCTGATATTCCGGCTATTTCCCCTTCTAGGGCTTCTGGTGATTCTGGGAACTGCATCCGCCATCGCCCAGGATGACGAACCAGCTGACGTAAAGCAATATCGTGAAGATTACGACCGGCTCCAGAAAGTAATGGCAATATCTGATGTGACCAAGCGGTCGGATGCCCTCCTTGTTTTCCTCAAAGAGAGACCCGAATCCAAAATGGTGGATTACGCCCAGGGAAATTACCTGCAGATCCTGGAAGGATTGGCTAAGGCTGAAAAGTGGCCCGCCATGGTAACCCTCTCTGAAAAATTTATCAAACAGCGTCCCAAGGTCGGCGAAACCTATTATTTTTATGGTGCCGCGCTCAAAAACAGCCAGAGGGTCCCTGAAGCCATGGATGCCTTGGCGAAATGCGCGGTCATGAAAAATAACGCTTCACGCAAGGCCAGGGAATTCCTGGAATACACCTACAAGGCACAAAATAACGGCAGCCTGGTCGGCCTCGACAAGATCTTAAAGAAGGCTGAAGCCGAAGTGGCCAAATAAAGGATTCGGGGAGCGTTACTTCCTTGAAATGCCCTGCCGGGGAGACAAGATCCGCTGGCAGGCGGAGCGCCTCGATTTAAATAGCTCCGCCTATTTCCCCAATTTCCTCTGCGGCAAAGATGCGGCAACCTCGGGAAACCGGGAAGCGAATACCTGCCCCGTAATTTTCGGGAGCGCATCTGCCGGATCCCGTAAACCATAAAGCCTATCGCCTCTCTGGACGATAACTTAGCGGGAGAGGTGCGCATGGGGATTCAGGATCGGGTCTTAACCGGGGGCGTTAAACGCCAGGCGGGATACTTTTGTCATTTGACCATCGACAAGAAACACATGGGAGGTGTGCTTGTCACCAACCAGCTCGGAGTACCGGTCGAGTTCAAATACACTGAACCAGTAACCACGACGCGTCTCCATTCCATCCTCTATGGGGCGTCCCTCGAACGCTATATTCATGAAACTGTGATCCGGGACCGGCTGAGCAGGGAAATCCGGGCTCTCCCGGATTTTTTCATCGCACCTTACTCCGAAAAGGAGTTTCTCGGCACCATGGCTGGCAAAGAGATGATGGCCATCCAGTCCATGGCAGGCTCGCCAAGAGAGTCCACGGGAGCTTTTACCCGGATAAAAGAACGAGAAGTGATGGTGGAATTGGATGACGGACCTTCGCTCCGAATCTCATTTTCCTCACCCGATGATGCCATTCAGCGAAACATGATAACCTGGCTTCAGGAATTATCACGCTCGATGGACATCCTGGAGCCCATCGAGCGTGTCTCCAACGCACTAAACATGCTATGCGGGGAAGAGAAAAAGGCTTTGTGAACCGCTTCTTTTTTGCGCCAGATTCTTCTGAGAACGGTTTAGCAAATCCGGGCACCGTACTGGGCCGATGGATAGGTTCAAAGTCGCCCAGGATTGGATCTCGCGATCTCGGGGAAAAAACCTTCGGTTTAAAAACAGCAACCGCTTCCTTGCTGCCGACTGAGGTGCGTATCGTCGATGGTCTCGATGCACACTATGATTTGGATCCGGATAGCATTTACCAACGCAGCTGGGGAGAAATGAGGACCGTAGCCAGATCTCGGGTTGTTGAGGTTCAGCTTCCTCACCCGGGCGCCACCCGGTTGCGAAACCGGGCACTATTCCCGGAAACGCAGGTCATGGAGCTCAAGCCTGTGGCAGACGCCGCGGTTCGATCGCTCCGCATACCGGTTCTGGACGCCGTCGCAGTCCAATCGCTCAAAACCTTGAACGAAGTGGCTTACGTAAAAGGGGAAGTGAGCGAATGCCTGCTGCGCATACCGGGGGCTCGGGAGGCAACAGCCAGAATGAGATCGTTCCCTCACGTCCGTCGCAGTCTACACCCCACTCAGATCCATCCGGACATAATCGAGAGTTTTTTTCAGGAAGCGGAGGCCCTCAAAGGACTTCAAGCAGAAAATGGCCAATTTCTAGCATTTTTCAGGAATATCCCGGTCGCCTTGATCTCAAGAATCAGATTTCTCAAAGAGAGTGGAGTGCTGCTCTATACCATAGCTCCGCCCCATGGGCCCCTTACTGCAAGATTGCATGACATCGCCGCCATCGCGGAACCGGCCAAAGGAATCATCCACCTCGTGGTCCACCGCACCCGGAGCCGCGCGATCCTAATCCAATAGAGGCACTTCGATGACCCATCCAGCCAGGAAGTCCGAACCTTTGAAAAGAGAATTAGAGCAGACGGTGGAACTGCTGGACAATAGCACCCTCAAAAGCAGCGGCCTTTTTGGTGCCGGCAATTATCGAATTCCCATCCTAACATTTCTTTCCGGTGATGCGCTGGGCAAGGAAATCCCGCTGCTTCAGCAGCAGATCATTTTCGGGCGAGGTGACGAAGCAGATGTTCTCGTTCTGGACCCGTCCGTGTCGCGAAAACATATCAAGCTGACTTGCAGAAAGCTTATCAACCACGGAGCCGCCCAGGACATCAAGGTGGTGCTGTTGGATCTGGGCAGCAAGAACGGCTCCATGGTGAATTACCGTAAGGTCAAGCGAGCTGTTCTTCAGCCTGGCGATAAAATCATCATGGGAAGCGTTATCCTGAAGTTTGAGATGCGCGACCTGGCGGAACAGACGTTCTTTGACGAGATTTTCCGCATGGCCACCACAGACGGCCTTACGGGGCTGCTAAACAAGTCTTCCATAACGCGGGCTCTGCGGGAGGAAAAAGCGAAGCAGCGGCGGTATAAACGCAAATACTCGGTAATTGTGGTGGACCTGGACAACTTTAAAAAGCTGAATGACACTTTAGGACATGTTTCCGGGGATCTGGTGCTCAAAGCCGCTGCGAATGCGATCCGGAGAAATCTGCGCGAACAGGATAAAGCCGGTCGCTTCGGTGGTGAGGAATTCCTGATTCTGCTTCCGGAAACAGGGCGCGAAGGCGCCGGCGCAGTCGCGGAGCGAATTCGGGCGGACATTGAAGGCAAAACAAGCAGGGAAGCCGGAGTAGAAGGCGCCGTGGTGACGGCGAGTTTTGGCGTCGCTTCCGCTTACGGCAGGGAGAAGATCTCCGAGGAAATTGTGCGCTGGGCCGACTCAGCGCTTTATGAGGCAAAGAAAAAAGGCAAAAACCGCATCGAACATTGGAGAGGGTCCGGCGAGCCGGCTCAGGATTAGCCGCCCATGAGCATGTTACGAAGACGGATCGGCAGCTTGCGCCTGATGGCCAAGCTCGGCGAAGGCGGAATGTCGGAAGTGTATCTTGGCCTTCATTCCCGCACCCGTGAGCAGCGGGCGGTCAAGATTGTTGCCAAGCGCGCAACCCAAAAAGCTTCCTTTTATGTGCGCTTCCTTCGCGAGATTGATATCATCCGCGCCTTGCTCCATCCGCGAATCGTTCGCCTTTACGAAAGCGGCGAGCTGGACGACTGCTACTACTATGTCATGGACTACATCGCCGGCGGCAGTCTGGCTCAGCGCCTGGCTCTCGGGCGGATCCCATTGAGCGAGTCCCTGGGCATCCTGGAGGATGTCTGCCAGGCAATGAGCCATGCTCACGGAGCCGGGATCATCCATCGGGATCTGAAACCCGGTAACATCCTTCTGGATCGGGCCGGTGCGGCCTTTGTATCGGACTTCGGCATCGCTAAAATCCTCGGCTCTCAGCCCGAGGAACTCACCCGTTCGAATGAGGTCATGGGCACGGTGGCATACCTCGCACCCGAGCAGCGCGTGAAGACCAAAGAGGTCGACCGCCGGGCGGACGTATTTGCGATCGGCGCGATTTTTTACGAGATGCTAATGGGATTTCCTCCACTCGGCCGATTTCCATGGCCGGCGGACACGCAGCCCTCATTCCCCGAAGCCCTTCAGCAGATTCTGGAAAGGTGTCTAGCTTTGAATCCCGCCGACCGCTTCAGTGATGCTGGCTCGTTGTTGGCAGAGACGCTTCGCTATCGGCAGCAAGCAAAGCAGATTCAGGAAAACGACAGGCCGGATAGCCAACTTCCAAGCCCGATAACGGAGCCTCAGGAGGCCGATGTCGCGCCTCCCGGCCGCCTGGATGGGTGGGTTGCGATTCTGCGGACGGGGGCCACTGGCGAGCGTCTGGCTGCCGTGCAAGAAATGTGCGAAAAAATAACGGCGGCGGAGATGGAAACGGCTCTTCGCCTATATCGTTCCCAGGAAGAAAAAGTGCAGTGGGGGCTCATTCGGGTGTTCGGCGGCCGGCGGCTTCTCGCTTCGGTGGATTTGATCGTTGAGGCGCTGAGCGTGCCTTTGCTGCGAGAATGTGCCATCGAGGCTATCGGAAATATAGGCGCAGAAAAAACATACGACACCCTCAGGAGGTTCGTGGGTGACAATGGGGATGCCGCTTTTCTGGCACTTACACCGTTGGCGCGGACCGGCAAACAGCGATCGGTTCCGCTGCTTGCCGGCTATCTCGACAACGAAACAACCACCATCCGAAAAGCAGCCGTCCGGGCTCTGGCAATGACCGAATCGCAGGAAGCGCTGTTGAGCCTCAAAACGCGCCTTGCGGTGGAGCGAGATGACTCGACCCGGCATCTTATCCGCCTTTCGATGAGGAGCCTGGAAAGCAGGCTTCGACAGAATCTGACTCTGGACTTGTAGCCCCAAATCTGTTCCCGCTATTTCTCCTCCCTCAAACCCGATGTAGGCCTGGGCAATTGCATCACACCCTGGGGCAAATAAGAAAATTTCAAGGCTTTGTTAACGACTTTTTAACAGGTCGCTCTATATGCTGTTTTAGCTCGCAGGAGACCACAGCGATGATAAGCGTAGAAGAAGCGCATTGCCGTCCGTCAGGATCGGGCTCCGAACACCTTCCGCTCAAGGTCGTCATTCTCCATACATCTCCGGAGTTGACGAGGGCGGCAATAAAAACCGTTGAGGGTATGACCGGCGACTTGTCTGCCGAGGCGGTTTTAATGGCGGTTCATGTCGTCCCTTACCCGCTTCCCCTCGACCGCCCTTCCATACCTGCACATCATCAGATAAGAAATCTGGAGATTTTGGCAAAATCGGGCATGGTTCCGCTCAAGGTCCAGCTGGTGCTGGCGCGGGACCGGGTGCTGGCCGTCCGGAGCCTCCTTCCACCCTCGGCTCTGGTAGTCATAGCTGCCAAACGGCACTGGTGGAGAACCGAGGAAGATCGGCTCGCCCGCGTACTCAGGCAGGATGGCCATCAGCTGATATTGCTTCAACTCTGCAAGAAGGAATGTATCATGGTGAGCGCAGGTTCCCCTGCCGCCCCGGTATTTACGGATGGGGCAGCAGACTGCGAGATGGCAGCACCGCAGGTATCATCAGAGTGAAGCAGGATCCAGAAAAAGAGCAATCCATTCGGAAGAGTCCGGCTGGGACTGATATTATATCAATCGTTCCACTTTGCTTTGATTCCATTGCTCATGTGCGCGGAGTTCATCAATGGCCTTGACGGATCGTTCCACTGTGACGAAGGTGGTGGTGGCCACAACCGTCATGCTTTCGTTCATTTCCTTCTGGCGGGCGGCAGCCATCGTTTTGTGCGACCTTGCCTCCTCAGCCTACTACGCCGGAGGACTGGCGGAAGGTTTTGTCGGCAAATCGGCCCCGTGGTTCATCCTTGCGATCATGTTGTTTTCCTATGCCGTACGTGCTGTCTATGTCGAAAGCTGCAGCATGTTTGTGCGGGGTGGCGTCTACCGTGTGGTGCATGAGGCGCTCGGAGGAACCCTGGCCAAGTTTTCTGTTTCCGCCCTGATGTTCGATTACATCCTCACCGGACCGATCAGCGGAGTCAGCGCCGGGCTTTACCTGGCGGGCTTAATAAATGAAGCGGGAGATCTGCTTCATCTGCATACACTAAAAGTATACCCTCCCTACTTTGCAGCCGTATTCACCATTGTCGTGACACTCTATTTCTGGCGCAAGAATGTAATCGGAATGCATGAATCCAGCCTGAAGGCGCTCCGTATCATGCAACTAACAACCGCAATGGTTGTGATGCTGATCATCTGGTGCCTGATCACCATCTTTAAGAACGGTTTTTCGCCTGTGCCGTTTCCCAGTCTGAGTACGATTCAATTCAGTGACGACGCCGTGGGATGGCTCAAGGGAACGCTGGCGACAAAAATCACCTTCATCGCCGTACTGATAGGCTTGGGGCATTCCATACTGGCGATGAGCGGGGAGGAGAGCCTGGCACAGGTGAATCGCGAGATAGCCTCCCCGAAGCTGAAGAATCTTAAGCGCGCCGGAATGGTGATTTTCATTTATAGCATCGTGTTCACCTCGCTCGTTTCCTTCTTCGCAGTTATGCTGATCCCGGATGGCGAGAGGGTGAGCCACTACCTCGACAACCTCATCGGCGGCCTTGCGATGCATGTGGTCGGGCCGCTGCCGCTCCGGCTCCTTTTCCACGCTTTCGTGGTCGTGGTCGGGACGATCATCCTCTCCGGGGCTGTGAACACAGCGATAGTCGGCTCCAACGGCGTTTTGAATCGCGTCGCGGAAGATGGAGTTCTGCCGGACTTCTTCCGAACCCCACACCGGAAGTTCGGCACTACCTCCCGGATCATCGCAATGATCGTCGGACTCCAGATCCTCACGGTTACCCTGTCTCGGGGAAATATTCAGCTCCTTGGGGATGCCTATGCTTTTGGAATCGTCTGGAGTTTCGCCATGCAAGGACTTTCGGTGCTGGTTCTTCGATTCAAGCGGCCGGATGTTCAGGAATGGAAGGTGCCGCTGAATTTCCATATCGCAGGCCGGGAGATCCCTTTCGGCCTTGGCCTTATCACCTTAAGCCTGTTCACATTGGCTGTAATCAACGTATTCACCAAAAAGGTCGCTACTATCTGGGGATTCGGCTTCACCCTTTGTATTTTCATCGTGTTTACGCTGAGCGAGTACTATAACCGTCGCAGGACAGGCGGCAAAAGGCAGGATTTTGAAAAATTCAGGCTGGTCACCCAAGAAATCCTGTCCCAGGAAGCCATCAGCGCCCGTCCCGGAAACATACTGGTCGCCATCCGGAATCCCTATCAGCTGGGGCACCTCAAAACCGCCCTCGAGAAAGTCGACACCCGAAAGATCGACATCGTAGCCCTTACCGTCAAAAGAGTCTCCGGTTTCGGCTCCGGCGGGTATGAGCTGGATCCTGATCAGATCTTCTCGGACAAGATTGCTGCGTTGTTCAGCAATGTAGTCACAACCGCGGAGAAGGCCGGCAAACACGTAGAATTGCTGGTTGTTCCGGGAAAGGACTACAATCGAGCCATTGTGGAAGTGGCGCAGCGGCTGCAAACGAGCCTTGTCGTCATGGGACTTTCAGCGAAAATGTCACCGTCCGAGCAGGCCAAGGCCTTTGGAGATGCATGGGAACAGTTGCCGGCACCCCGTCCTCAACTTTCCCTGGAAATTCTCGAGGAAGAATCCGGAAAGCGAACATTCTTCAACCTTGGCCCTCACCCACCCCGCCTTTGGCCGGAAGATATAGAGTTGCTGCACCGGTTGTGGCGTAAGCTTTCCGACAAGGAATTGGGACATAAACTGCATCATCGGGATGTTGTTCGCGTGGCACTCAGGCGTCTGGAGGTTGATATCGATTCACCGGACAACAAGGAGGTTTTGCGCGAAGTATCCAAAGAAGCATCCGAGGGGAGACATGCCCCCGTTGGTCCCGCGGAAGAGAGTTCCGTCGAGAGTCGGGACGAATAACATTACAATGGGAAGCAGAGAAATAGGAACGGCCTTGCCGAAAGCGTTTCCGTGACCACGAAGCGGCAGATCGAGTCCGTGAAAAAGAGATTCCCAAACCCGGGAGTACTGTGAAATTAGCACTAAGTCTTCGAAGGGCCTACCGTATTTTCATTTCCGCGGGCGCTGTTTTCACGGTTGTCGGGGTTTATTCCCATATCATCAAAGCCAATGACACCACCGTCGCATTGACGCTTCTGATGGCCGTCCTCGGGGTTGCCACAGCGTGGGGTCTGATCGAAGCATTATTCACATCGTTGCTAAGCTTTTTCGCTTTCAACTATTTTTTCATTCCTCCCATTGGCACCTTGGCGATAGCGGACCCTCAACAGTGGGTGAGCCTGGGGGCATTCCTGGTAACGGCGGTTATCGCCAGCCAGCTTTCCGTGCAAGCCAAACGCCGGGCGGCCGAGGCGGAAGAACGCCGGCTGGATACGGAAAGGCTCTATAAGCTCGGGCAGTCGATGCTTTTAAGCAGCGAGATGGATTCGATGGCGCGCGAAACCATTAATAAGGTTTCGCAAATTTTCGAGGTGCCGGAGGTAGCGCTCTATCTGAAAACCGAAAATGTCTTCTTTCACTCCGGACCGGGCCCTTCCAGGCTCAACGACCAGGAACTCCGGGCTATGTCCGAAAAAAACAATTCCGCTATCGATACCGAGAATAACCTATCGATGGTGCCGGTGAAGCTTGGAGGCGTCGCCTTTGGGAGTCTGGGAATTGCAGGACAAAAGCTGTCGAATGCGGCGCTCAATGGTGTTGCCTACCTTGTGGCGGTAGGGATAGAGAGGGCACGGATTTTCGAGGAGGCCGGGAGAGTGGAAGCCCTTCGGCAGAGTGAAAAACTCAAAACCGCTCTCCTGGATGCACTGGCGCACGACTTTAAAACGCCGCTGACGACCATCAAAGGCGCCGTCTCGCATCTGCTCGGCAAAGAACACGATCCGGAAGAAACAGAACTTCTGACGCTCGCCAACGAGGAAACCGATCGGTTAAACATGCTGGTAGTTGAAGTAATTGAAATGGCGCGTATAGAGGCCGGAAAACTTCATCCCGATCGGTGCCCCCTGTCCATCGCCGAAATTGTCGCAGCGGCGCTGCAGGAACTGGAATTTCAACTCAGGGAAAGGGAAATATCGCTACAAATCCCCGACGATCTGCCGCTGGCGAAAGCGGATTTCGAATTTATCCTGCAGGTCATCAAACAGCTGCTGGATAATGTAAGCAAATATACCGCCGCTGGATCGCCTATCCATATATCCGCCGAGGCTGCGGGAAGCAAAGTCGTCCTTCATATCAGGGACGAGGGTGCCGGAATCGAGGAGCGGGAACAATCGGCCATCTTCGAAAAGTTTTATCGCGGGCGCGGGGCGGATTATAGTGCCCGCGGAACCGGTTTGGGCCTGTCGATCGCCAAGAGCATTGTAGAAGCGCATGGCGGCCGCATCTGGGTTGAAAGCCAGCCCGGAGCAGGATCGGAATTCAGCTTTTCACTCCCCGCCATCCCTGAGGAGGAAAGACCGTGACCGGCGCGAAGATACTGGTTGTGGATGACGAGCCCCAAATCCGGCGCATGCTGCGAATGACGCTGACGGCAAGCGGATATCAGATATTCGACGCGCGTTCGGGGATGGAAGCTCTGGAAAAATTCCGCGAAATCATGCCGGACCTAGTCATTATGGACCTCAACATGCCAGGTCTGAGCGGACTGGATGCCGCGCGCGAAATCCGCGGCGGATCCGATGTCCCCATTATCATTCTCACGGTGCGCAATGCCGAGCATGAAAAGGTCGAAGCGCTGGATGCCGGCGCGGATGATTTCATCACCAAACCATTCGGCATGCAGGAACTGATGGCGCGCATTCGGGCTGCCCTGCGGAGGGCGCCTTCCTCTCCCGAGGGTGGACCCCGCTCGTTCGTATCGGAATACCTTGAAATCGACTTTGAAACTCGAAAGGTTCGCGCGGGGACGCAAAACGTCCGCCTGACACCCAAAGAATTCCAGCTTCTGCGTTACCTGGTATCCCAGGGCGGCAAACCCGTAACCCACCGGCAGATTCTGCAGGCGGTTTGGGGCCCTGACTACGGCAGCGAAAGCGATTACCTCCGGGTGTTTATCAACCACCTGAGGAAGAAGGTCGAACCGGATCCGGCCAAGCCCCGATACATTCTCACCGAACCCTGGGTGGGCTACAAGTTTGCCTCCGTTGATCCTCAGTAAGAAAATCTCAAGGCTTCATTAACGACTTATTAACGGCCGCTCTTATATCCTTCTTTGCATGACGCGAAGATACCGTAGCAAATGCATTCGAGAGACGATTCGGAAGCAAATTCGTTCGCTTCCAGATGTCTTGTTTTTGACTCCCAAAATGCGTTGCCCCCATTCCGGGCACCTGAAATCCCAGTCAAGACATGGCCCGCGCCGGAGGCGCGCAACTGAATCCGCTGAGCCGCATGGTTGCGGGACGAGCGGAAGAAGGGTGGAGGAAGTATGTTGGATGTTTTTTTCGTAATGCTTGCTGTGGCTTTTTTGGGTGTAGGTTTCGCTTTCGCAAAAGGCTGTGATCGTCTTTAGGAGCGGTTATGGGATACATTTTTGGAGGCTTGATCGCACTGGCCCTGGCCGCCTACCTCCTATATGCCCTGCTTTACCCGGAACGTTTTTGACGGGATACGGTTATGACGTCCAATGGAGTTCTTCAGATTGTTCTTTATTTCTTTGTCGTGTACGCGTTGGCTAAACCGCTTGGCATCTACCTGGTGCGGATTTTTTCGGGAAAAAAAACCTTTCTGCACCCGGTTTTGCGTCCTATTGAACGTTGGATGTACACGCTCTGCGGGGTGCGTGAAGATGCAGAACAAGGGTGGCTGAATTATGCGGGTTCCATGCTTCTCTTCAGCTTCGCCGGACTGCTAATTACTTTTGTCATACAGCGTGTGCAGGGCTTTTTGCCGCTTAATCCACAGGGATTCGGTACCGACCACGCGCCCCAAGGATCTACTCCAATGACCCCGGATTTGGCCTTTAACACGGCGGTCAGCTTTGCCACGAACACCAACTGGCAATCGTATGTGCCGGAAACGACGATGAGTTATTTCACTCAAATGGTAGGCCTCGCCACACACAATTTCATGTCCGCGGCAACCGGCATGGCGGTGGCTCTCGCCCTGGTGAGGGGCTTCGCGCGGCAATTGACCGACAAAATCGGCAACTTCTGGGTAGATGTGGTCCGCAGTATGCTCTATGTTCTCCTTCCCCTTTCTGTGGTGGCGGCGCTGCTGTTGGTTGCACAGGGAGTTGTACAAAACTTCCATCCCTACGTGACAGTGTCGACGCTGGAGGACGGCAGCCAGACGATACCCCAGGGACCCGTTGCCTCACAGGAGGCAATTAAGATGCTCGGAACCAACGGAGGGGGATTTTTTAACGCAAATTCCGCTCATCCCTATGAAAATCCGACTCCGTTTTCAAACTTCCTTCAGATTGTTTTAATATTCGCGATTCCCTCAGCATTGACCTACACCTTTGGAACCATGGTTGGAGATACAAAGCAGGGCTGGGTCCTCTTTGCGGCCATGAGCCTCCTTTTCCTGGTTGGAGTGTTTGCCACCTATGCCGCCGAGCAGGGCGGCAATTCGATCCTGTCTGAGGCGGGGCTGAAAACCACTCCCGACGCCGGGCAGCCGGGCGGAAACATGGAAGGGAAAGAAGTGAGATTCGGGATCGCCAATTCGGCGCTCTTTGCAGTCGCCACCACTTCAGCAAGCTGTGGAGCCGTAAACGCCATGCTCGACAGCTTTACGCCGCTGGGAGGCATGATTCCACTCATCAACATTGAACTCGGCGAGGTCATTTTCGGGGGAGTGGGGGCGGGACTCTACGGGATGCTGATGTTCTCAGTCCTTTCGGTGTTCATTGCCGGTTTGATGGTCGGGCGTACCCCCGAATACCTCGGCAAGAAGATTGAACAAAAGGAAGTAAAAATGGCCATGTTCGCTGTTCTTATCCTCGCAGCAAGCATTCTATTCCCCTCGGGCATGGCAGCGGTTATACGGTTTCCGAGCGGTTCCTGGATCAACACGCCAGGCCCTGCATCGGCCAACGGCGGAAATACCGGCCCGCACGGGCTCACGGAGATCCTCTATGCCTTCTCCAGCGCCGCCGGGAACAACGGAAGCGCGTTCGCCGGGCTCAACGCCAATACTGTTTTTTACAATACGGCGCTGGGACTTGCGATGCTCTCAGGGAGGTTTCTGATGATCATCCCGTTGCTGGCGATGGCCGGCAGCCTGGCGGCGAAAAAGCATATTCCGCCGTCCTCGGGAACGCTCCCCACCGACGGTACGCTCTTTGTAGCGCTGTTGACGGGAGTTGTACTTATCGTGGGAGCGTTGACCTTCTTCCCGGCACTTGCACTCGGGCCGATCGTCGAACATTTCATGATGACCGGGAAAAAGATGGCTTCTGTATTCACCTCGAGTTTGTGGAGTTGACCATGATTTCCGGCTTGGATTCGCCCCTGGATTCACTGCTGCCGGCGAAGCGGCGGCATGCTCCCAAGCTGCTGGACGGCCCAATCCTTCGCCAGGCATTCAGGGATTCTTTTGCCAAATTGAATCCAAGAATCCTGGCAAAAAACCCGGTCATGTTCGTGGTCGAAATCGGCGCTGTATTTACGTCCATCCAGCTGCTTTTCGATGCAAGAAACCATGCGCAGAGCTTCGGGTTCACGCTGCAGATTGCATTATGGCTGTGGTTTACGGTCCTTTTTGCCAACTTCGCCGAAGCAACGGCCGAGGGCCGCGGGAAAGCGCAAGCCAATTCCTTGCGGAAAACCAAGTCCGACACGACTGCAAAAAAGCTGGTCGCGGGATCCGTAGTACAGGTTGCATCAAGCCTACTGGCGCAGGGCGACATTGTCCTCTGCGCCGCGGGTGACGTGATCCCCGGAGACGGCGAAGTCATCGAGGGGATCGCAAGTGTGGATGAATCGGCTATTACCGGTGAAAGCGCGCCGGTGATCCGCGAATCCGGGGGCGACCGCAGCGCTGCGACCGGCGGGACCAAGGTGCTCTCCGATTGGATAAAGGTCAAGATCACTTCCAGGCCGGGAGAAACCTTCCTGGATCGGATGATCGCCCTGGTCGAAGGAGCTCAGCGTCAGAAAACCCCTAATGAGATCGCGCTGAACATCGTCATTGCAGGCTTAACACTCGTTTTCCTGCTTGCGGTCGTTTCTCTGAAACCGTTTGCGCAATACAGCGTTTCGGCAGCGGGGGCCGGAAGCCTGCCCTCGGTCACCGTGTTGATCGCTCTCCTGGTTTGCCTGATTCCAACAACGATTGGAGGCCTGCTCTCGGCGATCGGGGTTGCCGGAATGGACCGGGTCATGCAACATAACATTCTCGCCATGAGCGGCAAGGCCGTTGAGGCGGCCGGGGACGTGAGCACCCTTCTGCTGGATAAAACCGGGACGATCACGCTTGGAAACCGCCAGGCCGTTGAGTTTCTTCCCGTTCTGGGAGTACAGGAGCTGGAACTCGCCGATGCTGCCCAGCTTTCGAGCCTGGCCGATGAAACGCCTGAGGGCAGGTCGATCGTAATTCTCGCGAAGGAGAAGTACCGGCTGCGCGGCCGCGAAATGTCGGAGCATGAGGCGCGCTTCATTCCCTTTTCGGCGCAGAGCCGGATGAGCGGGGTGGACCTTGATTATCGGTCGGTGCGGAAGGGAGCCTGCGACGCCATCAAGGCGTTTGTGCGGTCGCAAGGCGGCAAAGTCCCTGACGACCTTTCTGAACTCACCGATCGTATATCCAGATCGGGAGGCACCCCCCTGGTGGTTGCCGATAGCTCGAGGATCTTGGGAGTCATTCATTTGAAAGATGTGGTCAAGGGAGGGATGACCGAGCGCTTTGCCCAGCTCCGCAGCATGGGGATCAGGACAATAATGATCACAGGCGACAATCCTCTGACGGCGGCCACGATCGCCGCGGAGGCCGGCGTCGACGACTTTCTGGCCCAAGCAACTCCCAAAGACAAGATGGATTTGATCAAGCGTGAGCAGGCTGGCGGCAGGCTGGTCGCAATGACCGGCGATGGCACCAACGATGCACCGGCTCTGGCCCAGGCCGATGTCGGACTGGCGATGAATACCGGCACAATGGCAGCCAAAGAAGCCGGCAACATGGTCGACCTGGATAGCAATCCCACCAAGCTGATTGAAGTGGTTGCGATTGGAAAGCAGCTCCTCATGACCCGCGGAGCCCTTACGACATTTTCAATTGCGAACGATGTGGCCAAATATTTTGCCATATTGCCCGCGCTGTTTGCGTCCACCTACCCCGAAATGGCCAGGCTCAACATCATGCAGTTGCACAGCCCCCAAAGCGCCATTCTTGCCGCTGTGATTTTCAATGCTCTGATAATCATCGCCCTGATACCGTTGGCTCTTCGTGGCGTTTCCTACCGGCCGTTGAATGCTGCCGAGCTTCTCCGCCGGAATCTTCTCGTATACGGCCTGGGCGGAATCCTCGCGCCATTCCCGGGAATCTGGCTACTCGACAGGCTGATTGGTTTGATTCATTTAGCATAGGGATTAGAGATGAAGGGACAATTGGCGACATCCGTTCGCATCACCGTCCTCATGATGCTGATCACCGGATTGCTTTACCCGGCCATGGTCACAGGGCTGGCCAGTATTCTTTTCCCGGTACAGGCTAACGGAAGCCTTCTCACGGCCGAAGGGAGACTTGTGGGGTCCAGCCTTATTGGGCAGCGATTTAGCAAAGACATCTATTTTCACGGCCGCCCCTCTATGGCAGGCGACGGCTATGATGCATCGAATTCCGGTGGCAGCAACCTGGGCCCCACCAGCCGGAAACTTGTGGAGCGAATGAAAGCGGACATGGAGAACTTTAAAAAGGCAAATCCCCGATTTTCCGGAGCGATTCCCTCAGATCTACTTTCATCCTCAGCGAGTGGCCTGGATCCTCACATCAGCCCGGCATCCGCGGAGGCCCAGTTGATGCGAGTTGCCGGTGCTCGCCGCATGTCCGAAACGCAGGTGCGGGAACTGATCCGGCGCCACACCGAAGGCCGTCAATTCGGGATTCTGGGCGAAGCACGCGTAAATGTTTTGCGGCTCAACCTGTCACTGGACCAGGCCGGAATAAAACGCTAGAGGAAGCCGGCGATGCCTCCGAACTATGATTCCAGGCCCGACCCTGAGGAATTGCTCCGGCGCCTCCAGGCTGAGGAGAAGTCAGAGCGCACCGGCCGACTCAAGATCTTTCTCGGCTACGCATCCAACGTAGGAAAATCTTTTAGAATGTTCGATGAGGGCCGCAGGCGCAAAATGCGCGGCGAAGATGTCATCGTCGGGGCGGTACAGGACAAATGCAGTCTGGATCTGCAGCAGCTGCTGAGCCTCTTTGAAATAACGCCGGCAGTGGTGGCTGCAACCTCCGGCAAACTGCAGCATGCGCTCGACGCGGATGCCATTCTGCGCCGGCGCCCAGATGTCTGCCTGGTGGACGGCCTCGCGCAGGATAATCCTCCTGGGAGCAGGAACCGCTATCGCTGGCAGGATGTGCATGATCTTGTAGCCGGTGGAATCACGGTCGTAACAACTTTAAATCTTCAGCACGTCGCCGAGCAGCAAGAAGCGGTCGCGCGATTCACGGGCAAACGCGCAGCCAACTCTGTCCCGGAAGAATTCATCCGAACAGCAGATGAAATTGAACTGGTGGATGCGACGCCGGAGGAATTGATGCAGCGCTCGGAATCGCCGGCCCTTTCTGATACACGACGCCTTTCGGTTTTGCGCGAGCTGGCATTGCTTTTTGCCGCCGACGTGGTCGACAACCAACTGCAGCGGTACCTCCAGGCCAACGGCATCGAAATGATGTTCGGCGGCCAGGAAAAAATCCTGGTTTGTATTACGTCTCATAGCAATGCCAAAAAAATGCTTGAAAGCGGGAGGAGAAACGCGGACCGTTTTCATTGCGACCTTTTGGCGCTTTACGTGCGTCAAAATAACTCGAGCAGCCGGGAGGAAGCGGCAGTTCAAAAAAACTTGAACCTGGCGCGAGACCTGGGAGCTAAAGTCTTCTCTCAGATGGGCCGGGATTCGGTTTCGGCCATTGTCGAGTTCGCACGAACCAATGGTGTTACCCAGATCTTCGTGGGCCACAGCATATCCAGTAGATGGACCGCCTTTTTCTCAGGCAGCACTCTGGACCGTCTTATCAGCACGGCTGAAGGCATGGATGTGAGGATATTCCCTCATGCGGGATCGATTTGACAGGCTGAACCAAAAACGGCCGGGTAAGCTGAAAATCTATCTCGGCTATGCCGCCGGTGTCGGAAAAACCTACCAGATGATGGAAGAAGGGCAAGCCCTCCTCCGCCAGGGCACCGATGTTGTCATCGGCTATTTCGAGCCGCACGGGCGCGCAGACACGATAACCAAGTCAGAGGGACTACCACAGATTCCACGAAAAAAGATCTGCTATCGCGGAGCCGAATTCGAGGAGATGGACGTGGATTCGGTCCTGCGAAGACATCCGGCTATTTGCCTGGTCGATGAACTGGCTCATACAAACATACCAGGCTCGGAGCACACAAAACGGTGGGAGGACGTCCAAACCCTTTTGGAAGCCGGTATTGATGTTATCAGCACTGTGAATGTCCAACATATAGAAAGCTTCAACGATCAGGTCAAACAGATCACCGGGATCCGGGTGCGCGAAACCCTGCCGGATTGGGTGGTGGATGAGGCCGTGGAAGTCATTGTAGTGGATGTGACCCCGCAGGCTCTTAGGAATCGCCTGGAACGAGGAGCCATTTACCGGCCAGAAAAAGCAGAACAGGCACTCCGCAATTTTTTTACCGAGCAAAATCTCAGCTCGTTGCGCGAATTGGCATTTCGACACGCCGCGCACGAAGTTGAGGGACGCCTGACGAATCATTCTCCGCGTCATGCCGGGATTCCCTCCCGAATCGGAAAGAACAAAACCAGCAATAAAGGGCGTAGGGAGCGGATCCTGATTTGCCTGGATGAAAAACCTTTTACTGCCATGCTAATCCGCCGCGGCAAGCGGGTTGCGGATTACCTCCAAGGAGATTGCCTTGCGATCCATGTCCTGCCCGGCCTGAACTGGGATAGGATTCCCCCCAAAGATCGTGCCGCGCTGGAAAAACACCTGACCTTCGCAAAGAACCTGCGCATCCATACTCAAATCGTGGACGGCAGCAGAATTCCCGATGCTTTGGTGGCCTTTGCCCGTGAACAAAACATAACGCAAATCTATCTTGGTAGAACCAGAACCCGATACCGATCTTCTCCATTCCACAAGGACGTGGTCCACGGTGTTGTGACGCTGGCGAAGGACATGCAGGTTGTTATCGTCTCCGAGCGGCATCGATAACCGTTCCCAAAGCGGAGTCAACATGGATCCCAGTTCGACCGTGAGGGTGCTTGAAGGATTCCGCCTAAAAACTCGGAATCGGAACCTGCGTGGGGTTTGCAGCGGGAGTCGAAATCCGGAAACAGTTCAATTCAATGTTTGAAATGGTGTTCGGCGGCCCAAACGCCGAACCGTGGACAGCCGAGAATTCGGAGTTTCAAGTTCGAGGGCGTTGATATTCCACTCCAATGATCTCCACACAGCCTAGCTTTCCCTGTAGTTTAAAAGCCAGAAGCCTATCAGCACAAAGCATATGGGCCAGATCCAGGAGAGCCACTTCTTCGCTCCTTCCGGCCCCCGAAGTTCAAGCCAGCGCGACCATCCGGCGACGATGCCGAAAAGCGCGATAGGGATGTGGCTTAACTCCGCAAGGAGCTGTTCCTTGTAATTGGTAAGCGAGTGCGTGTGCGTAATCAGTACGGCACCTCCCAGTGCACACACCAGCGGGAAAACAAGGGCAGCCCGGGGAGAATGGCTTTTCCCAATCCGAATCCGCCATTCATACCAGGCAAAGGCGATGATCAGAGGTAGTACCAGCCGGTGCTGAAAGACCTCCGCAACAGCAAAACCCTTCCAGAAGGGAAGCGGCCCGAGCGGCCAATAATCCACGTCAGCCATGAAAAAAAGGAACACTCCAAGCGCAAGAAAGGTAAGTGGCCAGTGGCGTGCCCAGCCCACACCGGCGCGCGATAAAACTGCAAGAAAACCGAGCAGCAGTACGAAGATACCGGCCCAATGATGATTGAACTCCGAAAGGGCAATTTCCGCCTGGGTTCGCGGTGCTGTTAGTTGACCGGGGACATAAGAATCGAATCGACCCGGATTCGTTTCACTTGGTATGGCCGGTCGGTACACATCTATGAGCGCTGGCGGATGCAGACGCGGAGCCTTCGGGGTGAATCGTTCGGCAATATCGGAAAGAGGGACTCTCATCGCGGCGATATCTACGGCAGGCGGCTGCGAAGTCAGGGAGCCGGCGGCGAGGATCACCGTAAAGGCGACTCCGATCTCCACTTCGGCAAATCGTCGCATCCAGGCAAAAAAGGTGAGATCGCCGGCCTGTGCCTGCCTGACGATCAAAAAATTGACGGCGCCAAGCGCGAGTAGGATCAGGAAAAGGGCTATTTTCGTCCCGACCATGGCGCCATAGGCAGTTCCGAGCAGCGCCTCCGGCGCGTCGATGTATACGAATGACAGGCCGATCCCGGCGGAGAGGAGGACCCCGACGCTCAACTGAGCAAGCCTGGAAAAGCGGGTTGCCAGAATGCTCAGAATCGTGCCATCGCCGCACCGTGTCAACGATAGCACCAGGAAGGGAAGTCCTCCGACCCATGCCGCTGTGGCGGCATAATGCGCACCGGTCAGCAACGCAAGGGGCAATCGATGATCGAGCCGGGCTACGGCGTGGCTCGTGGTGACAGATGCTGCGATAATGCCGCCCGACAGTAAAAGCGACCACCACCGGGAGCTCCGGCCGGCTGACAATTGTAGACCTGCAATTATGAGCGAAAGCAACAGGGTAACGCTGTCCGCCAGGAAAAAGTTCGCTCCTGCCACCTCAAGGAAAGTCAGGCCCGTCGTCCCTATAAGGATAGCCGTATCGGCAGCGATGTTCGCGAGTTGGACCAGGGAAAGAGCCAAAGCGGCCCACATGGTCAATCTGCGGCAGGCGCACTCCCCTTCGGTCTGGTTCAATTCGCGGCCTGCCAAAATTCCAAAGACAATCCCGCCGCCGATAAGGGTCTGCAATGAAAGGGTCAAACCCCTCAGCACAACGAGGAGGAAACCGAAAATATCGAGTAATTGAGTCACCGTGTAGACCGCTATTGGACCGTGAAAGGGTACTCGCCCCGCGTTATATGTCCGTCGGAGGCAAGCACCTGCCATCGCAGCCGGTAACTTCCCGGCCTCAGACCTTTGGCATGTGCCGTCAGAACTTCAGGGCTCATTTGTTTCTCAATCGTCAAGGTGCGGACGCTTTTATCTTCGAGGACCAGGCTGATTTGGGAGCGACTCGAGTCGATCCTCGAATTGAATTTGAGATGAATTGCAAAATCGGGGCCTTTGACGGATCCATTTTTGGCGGGGGTTGCCTCCAGCAGGATCGCGTGAGCCATCAGGGCAGGTGCTGCAACAATGAACAGGAATCCTCCATAAAGGAGAACAATGGAAAAACGGCGCATCATCGCTCTAATCTTTCCTTTCCCAAGTATAGGTGGCCATTTGAAAGTGAGTTTACCCATCCATTGTGGAATGTACCAGGCATTTTGTCAGCGCCAGTTGCTGCGCATCAAGCCTCCTGATTCCCATCGCGGATCCATGCTGAGATGCATGCAAGGCAATCGAGATTCAAATGGGCGTTAAATCCTCCATCTCCGACCTCGCAGCGGTCTCGAATGGTTTTGATCGGCAACTGGCGTTGAGTAGAAGCACAGCCGAGGCTATAATCGTGCCGTGAAAGAAATTCCTGTGGATTCACCTGCTGCGACGAGTGCCGTTTATCGCAAGGGCCTGCCGGCTACGATAGCCATTACGTTGCTCTTTGCCTTTTTCGCAGCCTTTTTCGCCGTAGGCCAGGGCGCCTTCAAGAGTGTTCGGAGTGCAGTTCTCAACCTCGCCGCAATAGGATTTTCCTGCCTGATCCTGTTCCAGATCTTCCACACCGGACAAGTCCATCGATGGCGGCGCATATTTTTCGTAACCTACGCCATCGCGTTTGCGATTTCATTTGTCTGGTGGACCATGGGGGATCGCGGACACATGTGGTTATTGGATTCGGAAACACTTTATTCCCAGGCGCCGATGTGCCACATCGTCGTGCCCATGCTGCTTCTGCCGCTCGCCTTTACAAAAGAGGTCATTTTCCCAGGTTCCTTTGAAGGCGTGGCCTTCATGATCCTTTTTGTCGGGGTGGTTGGACTCGTATACGGCAGGGCTTTCTGCGCATGGGGATGTTTCTTTGGCGGGCAGGACGAGCTCTTTTCGGGGCTACCCCTCGCGCGCCGATGGAAACTGCGGGTTCTTGCCCCCACGATACGCTATTTCTCCTTCGGGCTGCTGTCCTTCATCATCCTCCACTCATTCGCCACCATGACCCCAACCTATTGTTTCTGGCTCTGCCCGTTCAAGACCAGCAGCGAGTTCATTGAGGTGAACTCCTTTGTAAGAGTCATTCAGGTATTCATTTTTGTCAGCCTCTGGATTCTGCTGGCGGTTTTCCTGCCGGCGATTTCCAAAAAGCGAATCCAATGTGGGTTGTTCTGCCCGATGGGAGCATTCCTCAGTTGCACAAGCCGGGCCAATTTGTTCGGACTCAAGATTAACAGGCAGCAATGCCGGGACTGTAATCGTTGCATTGATGCCTGCCCAACGTTCTCGATGACCCGGGAATCTCTTGCCGCCGGAAAGGCCACCATCACCTGCAACAAATGCGGCGCGTGCATCGACTCCTGCCCGGACGGCGCCATCGGCTATACCGTCCTTGGAGTCCAATTCCCGTTTCGCACCGGGCAGCCCGCAGCCGGCCAGGGATTCTGGCGACGATTGGGAAGAGAGCTTTGGGATCCCGGTGTGATTTTCATATTCGGGGTCTTCACCGTCGGAACCGTTATGGCATCTCAATACCTGGTTGATTCTGTTTCCAGGCTGCTCCGGTACTTCGGGGGGATTTGAAATGGCTGGCGAAATGATATCGCGGCATCGCTGGGTGTCCCATTTCATGATGGTTATTTCGCTTCTGGCAGCCTGCGTCCTGGTGCCCCTCGGGTTCATTTTGAGCGGTTCATTTGCTTCCTGGCTGAAAGCAACCGGGGTACACGCGAGCCCGAACTTTGATGATGGCGCCCTCGTAGCGGAGTTTACCGGTTTCACGACTCCCTCCCCAGTTCGTGCGGGAAGCCTCAACGAGGAAGGCGCCGACCCCGCGATTTCCATCCAGAAATTTGCGGTGAAAAAAGTCGCGTTTCGCCGGTTCTCAGGGATTGGGATCGAACCGCGACTGAACCTTTGCTTCGGATTTGACCGCGTTCTGGGAAATCCTAAGGGTGATGGAGGTGAGCTCGGTTCCACGGTAATTCATGTTTATCTCAAGGCGCCGGGCAGAACTGGCGAAACTCCTGATTCGAACCGGGCGGCGAGGGTTGAATTTGAGGAATCCGGTTGGGACTTCGAAATCATCGTGGACGGCTATCACGAGCAGGCCAGGATTTTTGACAGTTGCGGCAATCTCCTGGGGCAGGGGCTCGGTCTCTATGTACGCCATGAAGAATCCTCCGGCCAGGGATCGGGCAAAGGTGCCGGCTCACTGGCAGGCCATACCAAAGTGACGGCAGGCCTTCCTATGAAGCTAGTAGGAGATCCGGCGATCGGGGAATGGCGAGCGTATGTCCTGGTAGGGTTGGCCGATTCGCGTCACCCCTCGATGATGCTGCATTCCGGCCGGGATGGTAGCCTCACGATCTACCGCGCCGTGCTCGCCCAGGACCGTCCGATCGTGCCGGGCGAGACGCCACGCCTGCATGCATTCGTGATCAGGAATCCTTCCTAAGAAAACTCTCCCAGGCAGCGCAGAATTTACGCACCTGCTTTGCATAGATATGGGCATGGACGATCCGGAGTCCGCCGGTGATTCGAAGGGAGGACCGAGCATGTGCTGCTGGCGATGCAATTAAGTCAGGCAAATTTGCTTTTATCTGGATGCACCTGAACTTATGGAAGGCTCTTTGGAAAGGCCACAACCGCGGGAAGCCGACTGAAGGTTGGTGGACGGTGGGGGGATCGAACCCCCGGCCTCCGCATTGCGAACGCGGCGCTCTCCCAGCTGAGCTAACCGCCCACACTCTCCATTGCCGGCCGGCAGCCACCGGCGCGTCGGAATTATCACCGAAGCTTCACGCTCTGTCAAATAAAACGCTTATCCAATGGGAGCCTAGCTGATCGAAACAGGTACGGGCGTAAACGATAGTATCAAGATGCCCAGCGCAATCACTCCCAGCCAAACCCTGGTACGATCCAAAGGCAACTCATCTAAGAGTGTAGGAGGATGGTAGAAGCGGTACCTGGCCCCGAGAACCAGCAAGAGGGTTCCGAACAGGAGGTAGGTCGGAAGGGGCCAACCGATGAGACTCACGGCCATCAAAGCTACAGCGCCAAAAATGGAAATGCGTTTTTGACGTTGGCGGCCGAAAATGGCGTAGGCAATATGACCACCGTCTAACTGCCAAATGGGGAATAGGTTGAGGGAGGTCGCGAGCAGGCCGAACCATGCCGCCATGGCTATGGGATGAGCAATCATATCGTGTTGAGCCGGCCGATAACCGAGCACTATTCGCCCGATCAGGCGAAAAATCAGAGGCTCTCCGAAATTGATCGAGCCTCGAATAGTGCCCCTCGGGATAAGATGAGATTGAGCTATCCCTACAATCAGTGCCGGAAGCACGAACGCGAAGCCGGCCAGTGGTCCCGCAATTCCTACATCGAACAATGCCCGCTTGTGCTGAAATGGCGATTTGATTTTTATAAAGGCCCCCAGAGTCCCGGCGATTGAAACCGGCAGGGGAAGAAAATAAGGTGGAGTGCAGCGAATAGAATAATAGCGGCAGGCAAAGAAATGCCCGAATTCATGGGCCAGCAGGATCATAAGGAAGGTAAATGAAAAAGGCAGTCCGAGCAGCAGAAAGTGAGGATGGCCCAGGAGAAATCCGATGCTGAAATCTCCCCCTACGTAGGACAACCCAGCAAGAGTCATGCTGAGGAACGTAATCAGGAATAGGATAAGTGAAACGATCCATTCCCGCGGACCAGGGGATTCATAGGGGGGGACAGGCCATGCAACCGGATCGGAACCTGACGTCATATTCAGAACCGGTCCATGCATTTCGGACGGATGATCACTGCTCACAGGACTTTGGGCTTTCCGACTGCATACTTCACCAGGTCGAGGACCTGCTGAATGGCGGGAGAGGAGCTATACGATACGATCAGCCCGAATCTCCTTGCCTGGCTTGAACCGGATGGTTTTTCCCGGCGGTATGGCGACCTCTTCTCCGGTTCGGGGATTTCGACCCACGCCACTCTTGCGCGGCTTGACGATAAAGACACCAAAGCCGCGCAATTCGATCCGATCTCCCCGCTTCAGCGCATTCTTGAGGGAATCAAAAACAGATTCCACCGCAATCTCGGCCTTAACCTTCGTGATGTTCATCTGCTCAGCCACGCGGTTCACGATGTCCTGTTTAATCACGCTGAACCTCCATAAGTTGGTGATGGGATTTTATTTGTGGTCACGGAGCCTGTCAAGTCATTTCTATTTACAGGTTTAGACGGGGATGCTAGACTCTCGCCTCCGAATCGCAGGTTTAAAACCGCGGTGATTCTAAAGGAGGCGCGATGTCTGTTTTGCCGGATAAATGGATAAGACTCATGGCCAAGAAACACGCCATGATCGAGCCTTTTGCCGAAGGCAAACCGCGAAAAGGAAGGATCTCTTACGGCACTTCATCCTACGGATATGATTTCCGGTTGGCCGGTGAATTCAAAGTGCCGGTGCATTCAGGTGAAGCCTGTCTGGATCCGAAAAGTGTGCAGAATCTGAAGTTTCAGGATACGACGGGAAAGAGCTGCATCATTCCGCCCCGGTCTTACATTCTCGGCCGATCGCTGGAGTACATGCGCATACCCAGGGATATCCTGGTATTATGCCAGGGCAAATCGACCTATGCGCGCTGTGGCGTGATTGTAAACGTAACCCCTTTGGAACCCGAATGGCAGGGATACATCACCCTCTCGCTCGTAAATGCCGGCCCCTTACCCGTCAGGATTTATGCCAATGAAGGGATCGGCCAGATGGTATTCTTTCGAGCGGAAAGCGAGTGCATTATTTCCTACGCCGATCGCAAGGGCAAATACCAGGCTCAGCAGAATATCCAGGTCGCAAGAGTCTGATTCCTCATGCGTTTCGACAAAAACGGAATCGAGCCGCTGATAAAAATGACAGAATCCGGCCGTGAAATAAGAAACAATGACGCACATAGCCGCAATAAAGCCGGGCTGTTTTTGCGTTGCATCTTTCTTATCCTCCTGGCCTCAGGCGCCATCTCAACGAGTTCCTGCGGATATAAAGTGCGAAGCTCGATAGGAAAGCTGCCCGATGGGATCCAGTCGCTCGGAGTGCCGATTTTTAAAAACTCGAGCCATCAATTCAAACTAGAGCAGCGTGTTACAGGCGCCGTGATTAAGGAGCTATCAGCGCGCACCCGAATTCCGATCAGCGCCAAATCGGGCGATACGGATGCCGTGCTTATGGGAGAGATTCACAACGTGAGTGCCAGCCCGGTAACTTTCAGCTCTGAAACCTCTTTCGCATCCGCATTCCTGATCACCGTGCAGATGAGCGTCAAGCTGGTTCGCACGAAGGACGCCGCAGTCCTATGGGAAAATGGCAGTTTCCTTTATAGGGAGCGTTACGTTTTGAATACCAACGTCACCGATTTTTTCTCGGAAGATAATCCCGCTCTGGACCGGCTGTCGCAGGATTTTGCCTCAAGTCTTGTCAGCACCCTGCTCAAGCGCTGAAGAATATGCCCATCATTACGGTTGCCGATCTTGAGTCCGACGCCAGAAAGGGTGCTTTCAGAGCCGTTTATTTGCTCCTGGGCCCGGAAACCTACCTTCGGCGGCAAACGCTTCTATTCTTCAAGTCGAGCATTCTCGATGCTGCGTCGGCAAGCTTCAATTATTCCGAATACTCTTTTCGCACGGACACCATACAAATGGCGCTGATTTCCGCGCAGACCTTTCCATTCGCGGCGCGTTTCAGGCTTGTGGTAGCCACGGACCTTGAGAACCTGGACTCCAATAGCCAGGACGAAATGGTCCAGTACCTGAAAAATCCATCCCCGAAAACAGTCCTGGTCCTTGAGGCGGAAGAACTGGATAAGCGGACCGTGTTCTTTCGCAGCTTGAGGGAAAAAGCAGCGGTGATCGAGTTTCCCAAGATAAAGCGCGCGGATATGCAGCGGTGGTGCGAATCGCACATCCGCTCGCAAGGATATAAGATCAGCCCGGGTGCCCTTAAAAAGCTTGTCGATCTCGCCGGCTCCGACCTTCAATCACTGGCAGCGGAAGCGGAAAAGCTGATCCTCTTTGCGGGGGAGGGAAGAGTAATCCCCGACGCCGCTGTCGAGAATCTCGTACAGGTAAGCGTACAACAAAGCATTTTCGAACTATCCCGGACTATTGCGAACAGAGACCGAGCGGCAGGTCTTAAGCTGCTGGCCGTACTACTGGAATCGGGAGAGAGCCCCATTGGAATCCTGGCGCTAATCGCCAGGCACTTTCGTCAGCTGATCATCGCCAAGGAGCTTTTGGGTGCGGGGCGGGAGTTCGCGGAAATCGGAGCTGCCACCCAAGTGCCTGCCTTCGCCCTGGAGGAATTCCTCCGGCAGGCCAAGGGATTCAATGCCGACCAAGCCCGCAGGATTTATATCAAGCTGTCGGATCTCGATCGGCGCATGAAATCATCCCGGGGAGATCCGAAAATGCTCCTCGAAAACCTTATCTGTACCATTTGATATATTCGAGAGGAACAGCCAGCCCGCGTAGAAAGTCTTTCAGCTACGCGGGTCTGTAGGGGCAGGTCGATTCTGATCGATGCGCTAGTCTTTTGCGGCGGAAGCAATTGCCTTATTCAGCCTTTTGGTGAGCCTGGATTTTCGGCGCCCTGCGGCGTTCTTGCTCAACGCTTTCTTTTTGGCGGCCTTGTCCACCACAGAGTAGAGTTCCGAGAGGTTGGCCTTGGGGTCGGCAATTTTTCCCGATTCTACCTCTGCCACAAACGATTTCAGCTCAGTTCGCAAAGTGCTCCGGTTGCTGCGGTTACGTAGATTCCTTTTCTGACTCTGCCGGTGGGCTTTGAGGGCCGACGCATGATTCGCCATTCTAAATTGCTCCTTTTAATCTCGAGTGCTAAAGTCCCGGACAGAAACTCTCGTCCCGGGGGATAAAACTGTTAATCTACAAGAGTTTAAGCAGAGTGTCAACGCCTATTTTAGCGTTGACTTGCCGCCGGGCCGAGCTTAGAATTTCCCTAGACATGAGCGAGCAGAGCGCAGGCGCCAGGATTCGCTGCAGGACAGAGCCGCAATGAGGGTACAAAGAAACATTTTTTCCACCGGGCTCCGCCTGACCCTTAAATGAGAAAAGTCCTTCTTTCTGACCGCAGCCTGCAACTTCTGTTTGGGCCCCTCGACGAAAATATTCGATTTTTGGAAAACCTTTTCGGCGTCACGATCCACTCACGTGATTCCTCCATTGCCATCGACGGGGAAGAGGAAGACGTGGCGGCCCTGGAAAAGATCCTGATCGATTTTTCCACTCTAGTGGAACGAGGGCATTCCATCACCAACGGGGATCTTAAAGCGGCCTTTAAGCAGATTGCGGAAGACGCAGCCCTTTCGCTGCACGACTTCTTCCCGAAAATGCAGCTGCTCGCGGGTGGCAAAAAACAGGTGACGCCCAAGAGCCTGAACCAGCGCAAGTATATCGATTCCATCCGCAAAAACGACATCGTCTTCGGGATTGGACCAGGGGGAACCGGCAAAACTTTTCTCGCCGTTGCCATGGCACTTACCTACCTCATGGAAAAAACCGTTTCCCGAATCGTTTTGACACGGCCGGCTGTTGAGGCGGGAGAGCGCCTTGGTTTCCTGCCGGGAGATATCGAAGAAAAAATCAATCCCTACTTGCGTCCGCTCTATGATGCTTTGCACCTTCTGATGGAAGGTGAAAAGATCCAGAGATTCATGGAAACCGGTGTGATCGAAATTGCCCCACTCGCGTTCATGCGGGGTCGGACTTTGAGCGATGCTTTTATCATTCTCGACGAGGCTCAGAATACAACCTCTGAGCAGATGAAGATGTTTCTTACCCGCATCGGAATGAACTCCAAAGCGGTTATCACCGGAGATGTAACCCAAATAGATCTCCCCACGAGCAGGAATTCAGGTCTTATCGAAGCGCGGACCGTCTTGAACTCGGTTGAAGGCCTTGCCTTTTGTTATTTCAACGAAAAGGACGTGGTGCGCCATCATCTGGTCAGGCTGATTATCAAGGCCTATCAGCAGCATGCGGAAAAAGAGTCTGGAGCGAGCGGAAACTAAAATGGAAAATAAGCAACGGATCCGCCTGGGCATACTTTTCGGAGGACGGTCCGGCGAGCATGAAGTGTCGCTGGTCTCCACCGCCTCGGTCATCAGCGCTCTTGATCCTGGAAGATTCGACATTACTGCGATTGGGATAACCAAGTCGGGAAATCTGGCCACTGCCGAAGAGGTTTGTCGCATGTTGCCTCTGCCTCTGATGCAGCGCGTCCGGCCATACGGAGCACTTTCCGGGGCTTCGGCCGGGGGCTGGCTGCTTCCCGAGGCTTGCGATCCGTCCTCGCCGCACAACGGAAATTTCCCCGAGGTAATCTTCCCGCTTTTGCACGGGCCTTACGGAGAGGATGGAACGATCCAGGGGCTGATGGAAATCGCCGATTTGCCCTATCTCGGCTGCGGCGTCCTGGCGTCCGCCGTGGGGATGGACAAGGACGTGATGAAACGTCTGTTCGCGCATGCCGGGTTTCCCACTCTTCCTTACAGCTGCGTGCGAACGCGCGACCTGCAGGGGCACATGGATGATATCCGACTGGCCGCGGAATCGGCTTTTGGATACCCCATGTTCTCCAAGCCCGCCAACCTGGGCTCGTCTGTGGGTGTGATCAAAATCCACGATCGGAGGGAATTTGCGGAAGCCGTGAGCTTTTCTTCCCAGTTCGACAGCAAGATCCTCATTGAAAAGGGGATCGACGCCAGGGAACTGGAATGCGCCATCCTGGGAAACGAAGATCCGGAAGCCTCCGCCGTCGGCGAAGTGATCCCATCCCGTGAGTTTTACGACTACGAAGCGAAATACGACGATCCTGACAGCCGCGTGGAAATTCCCGCGAAGATCCCAGATAAGACGGCTGAAGAAATCAGGCGGCTGGCGATCGGCGCATTCCAATGCATCGATGGCGCGGGCCTGGCCAGGGTCGATTTCTTCCTGGAGCGCGCCAGCGGAAAGATCTGGTTGAATGAGATCAACACCATGCCGGGATTCACGCCGATCAGCATGTATCCAAAACTCTGGGCTGCGCAGGGCCTCGGTTTTGAGGAACTGGTTGTTCGCCTTATAGAGTTGGCAAGGGACCGGCATCAGCAAAAAAAATCGCGTCGTATTTCATGAGTTTTCGGCGGATAAAAAGGAGGAAACCATCCGCTATTCGGGACCGGTCGGAGGAACCGGATCCATAAGAAATAGCAAGCCTGGCAAACTACAAATGAGGAGGGAAAAACCGTGGGTGCAATAGCTGGCGAAGCAGAATTACGGGACCATCTCATGACCAGAAGCGAAGAATATAGAAAGCTTGCGGAGGAACATAGGTCGTTTGAACAGCAGTTGGAGCAGTTGACCCGCCGTCACCATTTGACCGAACAGGAGCGCATAAGGGAAGTCACGTTGAAAAAAATGAAACTTGCCCTCAAAGACCAGATGTATGCGTTGCTGCAAAAATATCGCAAAGAGGTGGAAACCGGTAAATAAGGGATCCGGCCCGATTGCGGCTTCGAAAAAAAAGCTGCAGGCAGCTGGATCACGGAATTCCGGGACCTGGCATTCTAACCGCCTATGAAGAGATAAAAGTCCATGGTTCGTGACGCATTGAGATTCCTCGTTCCGCTCCTCATCCTGGGTTGCCTGAGTTTGATTTCCCCGATCCCATGGCTAGCCATCCCATTTATCATTTTGGCGGTTTTTGTTGCCTATTTTTTCCGCAACCCTGACAGACAAATCCCCCCCGGCGAGAACCTCGTCCTTTCACCGGCCGATGGAAAAGTGGTGAAAATCATACCCTTGCGCGGAGGCGATTTTGACGGTGGCACGGCTATAAGCATTTTCCTGAACGTATTCAATGTTCACGTGCAGCGATCGCCCATCCAGGGAGAATTGGAAAGCCTGGAGTACAAGCGCGGCAGATTCCTCGCAGCTTATGAAGATGAGGCATCACAAATCAATGAACAGAATGTGATCACCGTCCGGGGGCCTCGGATCCGTGTGGTTTTCAAACAGATCGCTGGGCTGATTGCCCGGCGTGTGGTATGTTGGAAACAGCCTGGAGACAAACTGGGACGAGGAGAGCTGGTCGGCCTTATCCGATTCGGCTCGAGGGTGGATATGATTGTCCCCGGCCAAGTGAGAATCCTGGTGAAGGTCGGCGATAAGGTCAAAGGCGGAAGTTCGATTATCGGTGAATATTGATGAGCGAGCCGCAGGTCCAGCCAACTTTTGAATCGAAGACCAGGAGACGCCTGGGAAGAAGCGTGTTTTTGCTTCCCAGCACCTTTACTGTCGGAAATATTTTCTGCGGCTACTATGCCATCATCTCAACGATGAAGGGCAACTACGATCATGCAGCCCAAGCCATCGGCATCGCCATCATTCTCGATATGCTCGACGGCCGGATTGCCCGTATGACCAATACGGCCACGGGATTTGGCCTGCAGCTGGACTCCCTCGCAGACGTCATTTCATTCGGAATAGCGCCCTCGATCCTTGCGCTGGTCTGGGGCCTGTCGGCCGTGAACCATAACCTGGGATGGATCGCCGCCTTCACCTTCACGATATGCGGCGCGATGCGATTGGCACGGTTCAACCTCCAGGCAGGACAGTTCAAGCACTTTGTTGGACTCCCGATCCCCGCGGGTGGTGGCGTCATCGCCGCCATCGTGCATTTTTTCGTGCAGCCGGTTAAAGATCCCGTAGGTTCAGCCGCAATGGTCTTTATCATTTTCCTGCTGGCTTTTCTCATGGTCAGCACCATTAAATACAGCAGCCTGAAGAACCTCACTCTCGGGAAAAAGTCCCACGTCACCATCCTGTACCTCGCCCTTTTTGTCGTTCTGGTTTCCACTTACTCGCAGTGGACTCTGATGATCATCGCGGTGTCCTACGTTCTCTCAGGCTTATTGATGCGAATCTACGCCATGCTGCGGCATAAAAAGACGAGCGAAGGCTTCGCCACGGCAGACCTGATCAAGCACAATTGAAGTATGAGCGCGCGGCTGAGGAAATCGCCTGAATGGCGGCTTCTTGTTTTCCTGCTGGCTCTGGGAGCGACCTGCTGCTCCACCCTCCATGTTTCGCCCATACCTCCAGATTTTCCGCCCGCCGGCAGCGCCGGAATCCGCAGCGGCGATCTCGATATCCAGGCCCACCGAATGGTTGATCCCGAGGAATATGCGCGTATTTTTGATGATAATCTGCTCGAGTGTGGGATTACGGCCCTTTGGATCTCAGTGGAAAATCATGGGGGTTCAACCTGCGATCTCGAAAACGTACGCTGGAGCCTAAGCATTTCCGGACACAAGCTTAAACGCCTCACTTCGCAGGAAGTCCTGACCCGGTACTACAAACAGAAACAGATTCGTGCCTACAACCTTCACTCCGATTCCGTAGCCAGGCAGAATCTGGAATCGATTTCATGGAGCGGGGTGGCACTCAAACCGGGCCAGAAAACGTCCGGCCTGATCTTTTTCGGGACCCCTTCTCCCCCACCGTCCACGAACCATCCTGCTGTTCTTCAATTGCTCGGACTGCCGCCTTGTGGCCAGGCCGGTCGAGAAATCCAGTTGGTACTTGAACATGCCAGTCCGAGAAGTTGAAGCGATCGTCCTTCGCCAGTATCCGCTTGCCGAATCGGACAGGATTGTGGTCCTTTTCAGCCGCGAGACTGGCAAAATCCGCGCTGTGGCCAAAGGATCCCGCAAAATCAAAAGCCGCCTGGGTGGAATCCTTGAGCCGCTCAATCATGTAAAAGTCCACTACTTCCTCAAGGAAGGAGCCGATCTTGGCCGGATTCAATCCTGCGATCTGCTGCATCCCTACCTGGGACAAATCAAGGATCTCGACCGTGTCTACGCCTTCACCTTTTTTGCCGAAATAATTCAAGAAATAGTTCAGGATAATAATCCTAACCACCTTTTATTCCGGCTTTTTATTTCATGTCTTCGCGCCGGTGAAAACGCCGGCATATCAGAAGCGCTGGTGCGTTACTTCGAGGTTTGGACACTTAAGTTGAATGGCTGGCTTCCCAACTATGACTCTTGCCCGGCATGCGGAAAATGTGTTAAAGATGTTGGGTTTTATGCCCGGCTGGAAGCTGGGCAGTGCCGTTGCCCTGAATGCAATCCGGGTGGAGGCATTCACGTTCGGGCGCCGGCAGCGCAGGCTCTCTATAACATAGGTATTCTCTCGCCTTTGGAGTTTGTCTCGCGCTCGCTGGATCGAACTGCGATTTTCGATCTCGAAAAACTCACCCACGGCCAATTCGAGTGGCAGATGGACCGGAGGTTGAAATCTTATCCGGCCCTGAGGGAAATGTTTCTTAAGAGACAGGTGCGATGAAACCATCCAATTTTCAACAAATAATTCTCTCACTGGAACAGTACTGGGACAAACAGGGTTGTCTGCTGCAGCAGCCCTATGATGTCGAGGTAGGGGCAGGAACGATGGCCCCTGAAACCTTTTTGCGGGTGCTCGGCCCGGAACCCTACAAGGTGGCATATGTCATGCCTTCCCGCCGTCCCACCGATGGACGGTATGGCGACAATCCCAACAGGGTGCAGAAGCATCATCAGTATCAGGTTATTCTTAAACCTGCGCCGAAAAACGTGCAGGACCTGTACCTGAGAAGCCTTGAAGCTCTCGGCATCAACCTGAAGGAACACGATCTGAGATTCGAAGAAGACAATTGGGAGTCTCCGACCTTAGGCGCGTGGGGAATCGGCTGGCAAGTCCTGCTGGACGGTCTGGAGATAACTCAGTTCACCTATTTTCAGCAGGCTGGGGCACAGGACCTTGATCCGATCAGCGCCGAAATCACTTATGGCCTCGAGCGTATCGGCACCTTTATTGCCGAGGTCGACAGCATCTACGATTTGAAGTGGGGAGGGAACGTAAGCTATCGCGACGTGCGGCATAGGGAAGAGGTGGAATTCTCGAAATATAACTTTGAGGCTGCCAATCGTGAAATGCTGTTCAAGCTTTTCAGCCTCTATGAAGAGGAGGCCAAGCGCCTCCTGGCAACGGACCTGATACTCCCGGCGTACGATTACTGCCTGAAGTGTTCCCACACATTCAATTTGCTCGACTCCAGGGGTGCCATCAGCGTGACCGAGCGGGTAGGGATCATTGCAAGGGTCCGCCAGCTCGCATGCGAAGTCGCACGCCGGTATCTGGCCAGCCGTGAAGCCCAGGGATATCCCCTGATGATTCCAACCAGTAAGACTGCCGCATCTCAATGCAGCTAACGCGATTTGGCGGAATACGAATATTATGAAAAATGCAGAACTGTTGGTGGAGTTGGGTGTTGAAGAGATACCGGCGTGGATGCTGGAGGGAATGGCGAATCAATTTGCCGACGAGCTTCTGAAGGGACTCTCCGCGGAAAGGCTTGACGCGGTCAAGACTGCGGTCTGGTTCACGCCGCGGCGCGTTATTGTAGGCCTCGGGGAAATCCCGATCCGTCAGCAGAATTTGTATGAAACAGTCACCGGCCCGCCCCGCAGTGTAGCCTTCGATCAGGCAGGGGAGCCTACCAAAGCCGCGCTTGCATTCGCACAGAAAAACGGCATTGCGCTGGCCAAGGCAAAAATCATCAAAACTCCCAAAGGCGAATATCTGTCAGCGGTGCGCAGAATCAAAGGACGCACGGCCAAGGAAATCCTTGAAAAACTGATCCCGGAAGCCGTGGCTGCAATTCAGTTCCCCAAGGCCATGCACTGGACACCCGATAAATTCCGCTTCGCGCGCCCCTTGCGATGGATTGTCGCAATTTTCTCGGGAAGGGTGCTGCGTGTCCAGGTGGCAGACGTGGTCGCCTCCCATTTTACGGTCGGACACCGGTTCATGGGAAAGCCCAGGATCAGGGTGGATTCGCTCGAATCGATGCGAGAACGCCTGCGCGATAACGGGGTCATCGTCGATGCAGCCGAACGGGAGCTGCGGATAAGCACAGGTTTGGTTCGGGAAGCCGAAGCTTGCGGAGGAACCTTGGTATCCGACGAAGCGCTCCTCCGGACCGTGGTCAACCTGAACGAATACCCTTCGGTGATCAAGGGAAATTTCGAAGAAAGGTTTCTCGAACTGCCCAGAGAAATCCTGGTTACTGTCATGCGGGAACACCAGAAATACTTCTCGGTGCAGGGAAGTAGTGGAAACCTCCTGCCGGTTTTCCTGGCAGCGGTCAACCTCGAGGCGGCCGATTCCTCGAAAATCAGGGCCGGACACGAGAGGGTGTTGCGCGCCCGGCTTGCCGACGCCTCATTCTTCTGGGAAACCGATCGCAAAGAAACTCTGTCATCCCGGCTCGAATCTTTGCGAAGCGTCCTTTTCCAGGAAAAACTTGGTTCCTATTACGATAAGACTCAACGGCTGCTGGTCCTGCTGCCGCACCTCGCAGAAATGGCCGGATGGAAGGATTCCCTCCCCGACTTATTGGCTGCCGGAAGCCTGGCGAAGTGCGACCTCGTGACGGAAATGGTAAAAGAATTCACGGATCTCCAAGGGGTCGTAGGCGGGCTCTACGCGAGTGCCGAAGGATATTCCGAACCGGTCTGGCGAGCGGTGTACGAACAGTATCTTCCCAAGAGCAGTGCCGATGCATCGCCGGCAACGGCGACCGGTGCATTGCTGGCACTGGCGGACCGTCTTGACAGCGTCTGCGGCTGCTTCTCAGCCGGCCTGATTCCAACCGGATCCAAGGATCCGTTCGCGGTGCGGAGGCAAGGGAATGGCATCCTCAAAATCCTGCTCGACCACAATATCGATGCTTCCCTTGAAAAAATGGTGGCGTGGTCGCTGTCCTCCTTCAGCACGACCGAACAGGGAACGGCGGCCGAATTGCTGAAATTTTTTGAGGGCCGCCTGCGCTTCCTCTTTGAAGAAGCCGCCTATCCCTATGACTGTGTCAATGCTGCGCTGGCGGCAGGATTCGATTCGCCGGTGGATGCGCGGGAGCGGGTTCGCGCGCTACAGGAGCTCCACACGGAGCCTGATTTCCTTTCGGTAGCTTCAAACTTCAAGAGGATCGTGAACATCCTGGAGAAGGCGGGGAACATCGACGCCTCACCCGATCCCCTGCTTATGAATGAACCGGCGGAAAAGGAGCTTTGGGAATGTTATGGCCGCGTGGAACCTGCGGTGACGAAATCCTGCCGGGCACGTGATTACCGCTCGGCGCTTTCGCTGCTGGCCTCGATGCGCCAGGCCGTCGACGCATTCTTCGACCAGGTGCTGGTTATGGCTGAGGATCCACAGGTTCGCCAGAACCGGCTCGCGCTTTTAAAGAAGCTGTCGGGGATGTTCCTCGCGATTGCGGACATTTCCCAGATCGTGCTGGAACGAGCTTGACCCGAAAAAATCGAACCTAAAAGAAAAGGGCCCTGCCGCGTTTCCATCGCGGCAGGGCCCTTTGAGTCTATCCCGTATCAGGCAGTGTGGGAAATCGTCTGCTGTGAACCCAGGGCAGCTTGCGCAGCCGCAAGGCGGGCGATCGGCACCCGGTAGGGTGAGCAGGAAACGTAGTTGAGTCCTGCGCGATGGCAGAACTGTACCGAGGACGGCTCACCGCCGTGCTCGCCGCAGATCCCGACTTTCAAATTAGTGCGGGTTCCCCGGCCTCTTTCCGTTGCCAGCTTCACCAGCTGACCGACCCCTTCCTGGTCCAATACCTGGAACGGATCATCCTTGAAAATCCGGTTCTCGATATAGAACGGCAGGAATTTCCCTGAATCATCGCGGGAAATCCCGTAGGTTGTCTGGGTAAGATCGTTCGTGCCGAACGAGAAGAACTGCGCCACCTCCGCGATCTTATCGGCGGTGAGAGCGGCCCGTGGCAGCTCGATCATCGTACCCACGAGGTACTCGATTTTCTTTTTCGCCTTTTCCATGACATCGGCAGCAACGCGATGCACCACCTCTGCCTGGAGCTTGAGCTCATTGATGTCGCTTACCAGAGGAATCATGATCTCGGGCATCACCTTCTTGCCTTTTGCCTGAACGCGGACGGCGGCCTCAAATATGGCGCGCGCCTGCATCTCGGTCAATTCCGGGAAGACCACCCCGAGACGGCAGCCGCGATGGCCCAACATCGGATTGGCTTCATGCAGAGACTGAACACGATCCCACAGGTGCTTGGCATTCGTCTTCAGCTTGCGAGCCAGTTTGCGTGTTCCTTCCTCGTCGTGCGGCAGGAATTCGTGCAGCGGAGGATCCAGCGTGCGGATGGTGACAGGGAAGCCGTCCATCGCGGTGAAGATCCCTTCAAAGTCCTTGCGCTGCAGCTTGAGCAGCTCGGCAAGACCGCCCATATACAGGCGCTTGGGTTCGGCCAACTCCTTCTTGAGTTTGTTTCGCTGTTCGACGAGCTCCTTCTTCTTCTTGGTGCTGGCGCCTTTGGCGATTTCGGCTTCAACCGCACCCAGCTCCCGCTCGACCCGTTTGAAATCCAGAGAACCCAGGATCGTCTGCCGCATGTAATCGATACGGTTGCCCTCGAAGAACATGTGCTCGGTCCGGCACAATCCGATCCCTTCGGCGCCGAAACCGCGCGCCACCGAGGCGTCGTGCGGCGTATCGGCGTTGGTGCGGACACCAAGCTTGCGGGACTTATCGGCCCAGCTCATGAGGGTATGGAAATCGTCGCCCAGCTCAGGATCTACCAATGGAGCCTGGCCCAGAATGACCCGCCCGGAAGTCCCGTCGACCGTAATCCAGTCGCCGCGGGAAATTTTTGCGCCGCCCACCGTGAATTCGTTTTTGCCGTAATTGATATTGATGCTGCCTGCTCCGACGATGCAGGGCTTGCCCCAACCCCGGGCAACAACCGCTGCATGGCTCGTGGGCCCGCCAGTCGATGTCAGGATAGCCTGCGCTGCATCCATGCCGCGGACGTCCTCGGGGGAGGTTTCCCGACGGACGAGGATGACTTTCTCTCCTTTTTCGGCCCATGCCTCGGCTTCCTGAGGTGTGAACACGACGCGCCCCGCAGCAGCACCCGGGCTGGCATTAATCCCCTGCGCCAGAATGGTCATCTTGGCCTTGGGATCTACCATCTTGTGCAGCAGCTGATCCAGGTCACCCGCGGGGACTCGCAGCACTGCAGTTCCTTCATCGATCAGGCCTTCCTTCGCCATTTCGACAGCCATCCGGACGGCCGCGGGACCCGTTCGCTTGCCGTTGCGGGTCTGCAGCATCCAGAGCTTGCCCTTTTCAACCGTGAATTCCAGGTCCTGCATGTCCTTGTAATGCCGTTCGAGCTTGTCCGCCAGCTCGACGAACTGGTTGTAGATCTCAGGCATATCCTGGTTCAGCTCATCGATGTGCTTGGGGGTCCGGATGCCGGCCACGACGTCTTCGCCCTGGGCGTTCGCCAGGTAGTCACCGAAGAGCTTCTTTTCGCCGGTTGCCGGATTGCGGGTGAAGGCAACACCCGTCCCGGAATCATCTCCCATGTTCCCGAAAACCATCGTGACGACATTGACCGCGGTGCCGAGATTATCGGGGATCTTCTCCCGCCGCCGGTATGCCTTGGCGCGGTCTCCGTTCCAGGAGCGGAACACGGCTTTGACCGATTCTTGCAGCTGCAGGAAGGGATCGGTAGGAAATTCCTTGCCGGTTTCGGATTTGACGATTTTTTCGAAGGTTTCACAAACCTTCTTCAGATCGGCCGCGGTGAGGTCGGTATCCAGCTTGGCTTTTGCCTTTTTCTTGGCTTCGCGAAGGGCATGTTCGAAGATCTCGCCATCAACTCCAAGGACAATCTTGCCGAACATCTGGATAAAACGGCGGTAAGCATCGTAGGCGAACCGTTCGTTGTTGCTGAGGGCCGCAATCCCCTTCAGGGTGTTATGATTCAATCCGAGGTTCAAAACGGTGTCCATCATGCCCGGCATCGAAAATTTCGCACCGGAACGGACCGAAACCAACAGCGGATTCGCCGGATCGCCCAGCTTTTTGCCAGTTGCCTGTTCGATTTCCTTCAAAGCTGCGAGGACCTCGTCCCACATCCCTTCGGGGAAATTGGCACCGACTTCGTAATAGGCATTGCAGGCTTCGGTTGTGATCGTGAAGCCCGGAGGAACCGGAAGACCGGCATTGGTCATTTCGGCCAGCCCGGCACCTTTTCCGCCCAGCAGGTCCTTCATGTTGCCGTTTCCATCGGCTTTCCCGTTAACATAACGATAAACATACTTTTTAGTCATTCAGCTCTCTCCTGAATCGGTTCAGAATGGTCATCAAAAAAGACAAAGGCAACGCACTGGTATAAAACAGGGCATTATACAAGCAGATCAGCTATTTGCGTAGCTTATTTGCGCTGAAAATCTGAAAAAAATCACGGTTTCAAGAGAAAGCGCGCAGGCGAGGTTCGGAGCGAGCTGAGGCCGGATCAAAAAGCCGGTCGAACCGCGAAACATCCGGCGACAAAAGTGAGCTATTTGTCTCTCAGGAGGGAATTACCTCGCAGCCCTGGGATTCCGCGGCACCGGCGTAGGCCGACGATGAGGCTGAACCCAGGGCTGAGAGTCAGCTTCTCGAATAGCTTACCGACTCTATCGGCAAAACGTTCCGAAACATCAGGGCTTTTTCTGATTTTTTGCTTCCTCCGCGCCTTTTAGCCGTTCCACCTCATTTTCCAATTCGCGAACCCTCCGGATCAGGTCGGGAAGCCGGGGAATGGCTGCGCAGGTGCGGAGCCAGACAGCCTGGTCCATGGATGGCGAGCCGGCGATGATGGTGCCGGGCGGGACATCATGGGAGGTCCCGCATTGCGCATAAATAATGGCGCCGTCCCCCACTGTCATATGCCCTGCGAGTCCTGCCTGGCCGCCTATCTTTACATCTTTTCCGACCTTGGTCGAGCCTGCCAATCCGACTTGCGCCGCCAGCACCGAGTTTTCACCAACTTGGGCGGCGTGGCCGACCTGCACCAGGTTGTCCAGCTTGGCGCCTTTCCTTATAACGGTATCTCCCACAGCAGCGCGGTCGATGGTTGTATTGGCCCCAATTTCCACGTCGTCTTCAATAATGACGTGACCCGACTGAACGATTTTGTAATAGGTGCCGTCGCTCTGAGGCGCGAATCCGAATCCATCGCTGCCGATGATGGCTCCGTTTTGCAGGATAACCCGGCGGCCAATACGGCACCCTTCACGCACCACACTGTGTGCGTGGAGAATGCATCCGTCCCCCAACTCCACCCCCGGATAAACAACGACGTGGGGATAAATCTCCACGTCGGATCCGAGCCTGCAGTCGTCACCAACCACGGCATAGGGTCCGATCCTGCAATTGGCGCCAAGGGTGGCACCTGGAGAAACCACAGCCGTAGGATGAATTCCAGGCTCCTGCCGAGGTGGTTGATAAAACAACTCCAGGGCGCGGGCGAATGCCAGATAGGGATTAACACAACGGAGACTGGGCAACGATACGGGTGCCACCTCGTTCCCGAGGATAACCGCGGATGCCCGCGTTGTTGGCAAAAAAGATAAGTATTTGCGATTGGACACGAAGGTCAGGTCACCTTCGCCTGCCTCTTCAATCCCAGCTATGCGCCGAATTTCAACATCCTGATCGGCCACCATCCTGCAATCCAAAATTCGAGCAATTTCAGAAAGGTTCATAGTATCCGTTCTCATTCGGGATCGCGGGGTCTGCCTTGATCTACACAGTCTCAGACAAACCCGATAAGAATCATGGCAAACCTAAATATATCAATATCTTGCCGTTTTAATTGCTTATGGTAATATAGGGCGTCGGTGCAGTCAAGCACCCTGCGGGTTTGAAATACGGTTCTGCGAATATGCGAAATGAGGGAAAAGACGAAGGGAGGTCAGGCGGTATCCTTGGCGCCGCCGGCTTTGTCAGCCTGGCCACCCTCATCAGCCGCATTCTTGGCGTGGGCCGAGAAATGGTCATGGCGCATTATTTTGGCGCCGGCCTATTTACCGATGCCTTCAATGTTGCCTACAGGATTCCGAACCTCTTGCGCGACCTTTTCGCGGAGGGGGCACTCAGTTCTGCCTTTGTCCCGACCTTTATTCGCACCTTGAAAGAAGGAGGAAAGGAAAAAGCCTGTCTCCTGGCAAACAAGGTGATCAGTGCACTGGTAGTAATCCTCGGGGGGTTCACTCTGCTGATTTATTTTGGGGCCCGCTATTTTGTATACCTCCTGGCGTCGGGCTATGCGGACATTCCTGAGAAAATGGAACTGACAGTCCAGATGACAAGGATCATGTCGCCGTTCCTCTTATTTGCGGCGCTGGCGGCGGTCCTCATGGGAATGCTGAATGCTTTCAGTTCCTTTTTCATCCCGGCAATGGCTCCATCGGCGTTCAACGTATGCAGTATCCTGGCCGGGGTCTTTCTTTCTCCCTACATGCCCCGTTTCGGTCTGTCCCCTGTGGTCTCTATGGCCATCGGGGCGATTGCCGGAGGTGCAGCTCAATTCCTGGTCCAGCTCCCGCCAGCCCGCCGGACCGGATTCCGCTTGAGATGGATCCTTGATTTCAGCGACCCGGGGCTTCGTAAGATCGCAACTCTCATGCTACCAGCCATCGTCGGGCTCTCAGCCACGCAGATCAACATCATGGTAGATAATCAGCTGGCTTCCCACTATGGAAATGGGCCGGTATCATGGCTCAATTATGCTTTCAGACTCATGCAACTTCCCATCGGGCTTTTTGGAGTTGCCATCGCCACCGTCACTTTGACATCGGTGTCCCGGCATGCGGCTCAAAACGCCACCGACAGACTGGCTGAGACTGTCACTTCGAGTTTACGGTTAGCTGCCTGCTTGACATTTCCAGCGACGGCGGGCCTGATCATTTTTCGGCACGAAATCATCCGCCTCCTTTACGAACGGAAAGCATTTCTGCCGGCCGATACGGTTGAGACCGGGAAAGTACTGTTGCTATATGCGCTGGCCCTTTTTGCGTATTCCGGCGTGAAGATCCTCGTGCCGACCTTCTATGCCCTGAACGACACCAAAACACCGGTTCGAACCAGTATCACAACCGTCGTGGTAAAAATCGCCGTCAATTTCATACTGGTGTTGCGCATGGGGTATCTGGGGCTGGCATTTGCCACGGCATTGGCAAGCTGGCTGAATTTTGGCTTGCTCGCCGTTAAGCTGAACCGGCGTCTGGGCAAGGATTTCGATCTTAAGGGGATTGGAGTATATTTCAGGATTGGCGCGGCATCTGTGGCGATGGGAGGGATCGCTTTCCTGGCTTTCAGGGGAGTCATTTTCCTGCTTCCCGGAAATTCAAGATGGATGCTCGCGGTGCATCTTACTGCTGCGATCCTTGCAGGAATGACGGTGTTGTTGCCGCTTTTGAGCGCGGTAAAGGTCGATGATTTGAACGGTGTCCAAGGCATGATCCGGCGTCGATTCTTCCCAGGAAAAAAATGACCCGCGATTGGCTCGGCGAATATGAGGTGTTCCTGCGCGTCGAAAGGAGACTCGCACCAAAATCGATCCTCGCCTACCTTGCCGATCTTCGAAATCTCCATCGTTTTGCCGGACTTCTGGAGCGCGATTTGATGCTTCTGGAGCAGAGTGATCTGGCTTCATGGATTCAAAACCTGCGCCAGGGCGGATTGTCCGCCAGGTCTGCAGCCCGCGCGCTCGTTGCCGCGAGAGGCTTCTATCGCCATCTGGTCGAAGATGGTGTTATCCGCGAAGATCCGACAGAAAACCTCGAGTCGCTCAAACCCTTCAAACCGCTCCCCAGATACCTGAACCGCGAGGAAGTGGAAAAACTGCTGGCGTCACCCGATCATAAACGGGTATTGGGCCTGCGCGACCGTGCCATGCTCGAAACGCTTTACGCATCGGGATTGCGCGTTAGTGAACTGGTTGGATTGAAGCTTGTGCAGGTCAACCTCGATTTAGGCTATGTCACATGCCTCGGGAAAGGCGGCAAAGAGAGAATGGTTCCCATCGGGACAGAAGCTACCCGCTGGATCGCTGACTACCTTTCGCGGGGACGATCCGCGATACTTAAAAAAAAGAAGAGCGGCTTTCTCTTCGTTACGGCTCGCGGAAATTGCATGACACGGCAAGCCTTTTGGAAATCAATCCGGTGTTACGGGAAGAAGGCCCTTATTCTGAAAAACCTGAGCCCTCACATGCTCCGACATTCTTTTGCCACCCACCTGCTGGAAAATGGTGCCGACCTCCGATCGGTTCAGCAAATGCTCGGCCATTCCGACATTTCCACAACCCAGATCTATACCCACATTAGCCGGGAAAGGCTGAGGCGGATTTATGTCGATTATCATCCACGAGCCTGAGCCCGCCAGGCCCAAGCAGACGAAAGAGCATGATTTCCGGTTGCGCCTGCCGAATTCACCGCTCCACTGGGCGCTGTCCAACGCTCATATATTTGACTCGGGCTCAGGCCTGTGCTAAAAGTTAGCGTTTTTTTCCGGCACGCAAAATTCGGCTTGGAGGAGGAATCGTGGCAGGACGAGGGAGACATCTTTTTACCTCGGAGTCCGTAACCGAGGGACACCCAGACAAGATCGCGGATCAGATATCGGATGCGATCCTGGACGACATCATCAGTCAGGACCCGAAAGCACGGGTGGCCTGTGAAACCATGGTTACCACTGGCCTGACCGTTATCGCCGGTGAAATTACCACGACATGTTATTCTGATTTTTCAAAAGTGGCGCGGGATGCCATTCGGGAGGTCGGATACACCCGAGCTAAGTTCGGATTCGATTGCGACACCTGCGCCGTGATCGCCAGCATCGACAAACAGTCGCCAGACATTGCCATGGGTGTTGATACTGGCGGCGCAGGCGACCAGGGACTGATGTTCGGCTACGCCACCAACGAAACCGAAGAACTCATGCCAATGCCGATCATGCTCGCGCACAAACTGACCCGGCGCCTCGCTGAAGTGCGAAAAACAGGCACCCTTGCCTGGATTCGGCCGGATGGAAAATCCCAGGTTACGGTTGAATATGACGGCTACAAGCCCCTGCGCATTGATACCGTGGTCGTTTCCACTCAGCACAGCCCCAAAATTGATATTGAGACCATCAGAAAAGAGGTACTCGAGCATGTCATTATGCCGGTGGTCGGAGAAAAGCTGTGCGACAAGAGCACCAAATATCACATCAATCCTACCGGAAGATTCGTAGTCGGCGGGCCACAGGGTGATTGCGGATTGACCGGACGCAAGATCATCGTAGACACCTATGGCGGCTATGGACGGCATGGAGGCGGAGCCTTCTCAGGCAAAGATCCTTCAAAGGTTGACCGCAGCGCTTGCTATATGGCACGCCATCTTGCCAAGAGCATCGTCGCCGCCGGCATTGCGGATCGTGCCGAGATTCAATTGGCGTACGCGATTGGTGTCGCCGAACCGGTGTCACTGCTGGCCGATACCTTCGGAACCGGCAAGGTTTCCGAAGAAAAGATTGAAAAAGCCCTGAAAAGCATGTTCAACCTGACTCCGCGGGGCATTATCGAATACCTTGACCTGCGGAAACCCATCTATAAACAAACGGCGGCGTACGGGCATTTCGGCCGAAACGAGCCCGGTTTCACATGGGAGGCTACCCACCGCGCGCATGAACTCAGAGCGGCTGTGGGGCTGTAATCCCGTTACGCGAGGCAGGGTTGGATGGGCTCGCAGCCTGCTGAACTCCAGGTTCGGCGGTCGCGAGCCCTTTTCATGTCCGGATGGTGAAAAGCAGCGCGAGGCCGGCCGCTCCGAAAATAAGGTTGGGAGCCCAGGCCGCCAGCAGCGGGATGAGAAATCCATAAGCCCCCATTTTCTCAAAGATACTGAATACTCCCCAATAAGATATGGCGATCGTGATGCTTAAAGCGATCCCGGCAAAAGCGCCCTTTTTTCCCATTGAAAATGAAAAGGGAATCCCCAGCATTGCCATGACCAGGCAGCTGATCGGGAGGGATATTTTTTTATACAGCTCAACCTGTAATTCTGTCGCATTATAGCCAGCTTTATTCAAGTATTTAATGTATTCCTTTAACTCTAAATATGTGAGTTTGGCTGACTCTTTGGGTTCGAATATCTCTTTTCGGAAATACCCCGGTCTTTCAGGGAATTCTATTTCGCGACGGTTGAATTTCTTGAATCCCTCCTGGCCGGAGCGAAAATCCCTCAACCAGCCATTTTCCAGAATCCATTTTCCTTCTTCAGTGACCTTGGCGCGTTCCGAGTGCATCCGCCGGAGGAGTTTGAGACTGTGCATATCGATTTCAAAGACGTTCAGCTCGATGAAGAGATTCTCAGCGGCATCGAAATAGCCGTAGTTAAAAACCCGGTTGGATTCACCGAAAATCCATTTCCGTTGAGGGCGCAAGGATGTCTGTGCGGGTTTGCCTTTTATGACGTTGCGAATGCCATCCTGGCGGATATTGGCATAAGGAAGGATGTAATCCTGGATGAAATAAAGGCTGACGCAGATGGTCCCGCTGAGGAGGAATACCGGCAGGGAGATCCGGTACAAGCTCCATCCGCCGGCTTTCATCGCCGTGACTTCTGAGGCTTTTTCCATAATGCCAAAATTGATCAGGATGGCCAGGAGTACTGCCATCGGAACCACGAGCATCAGGATGTAGGGAACCAGGAAGAAAAAGTAATTCACGACATAGTTCAGGGGGATACCATTGCGAATGATGTCATCCAGCAGATCGAATAAGGTGAGCACCACGAAAAGCGAAAAGCAGCAGGTCACAGACCAGAGGAAATAGACCAGGAAACCGCGCGCGACATGAAGATCGAGTATCTTCGGGAAATTCAGCCGGCCAATCTTGCCAGTGGAAGTCTCGATCGCCTCATCAATCTTATGCATCCGGGTCTGAGCGCTCTCGAGGTGAAGTTGCCTGGCAACAGGCTCAAGCTTGAATTTCCAGTTCCAAAGAGGAAAACCCGGGCCGGAGCGGCTGCAGCGCTCGGCTCTGGTCAGGAGAAGAAGCCCCAATGAAGTAAGAATTAGATTGGCTCCCCAGGCCCCAAGCCAGGGCGCAATACGACCGATGCGCGCGAGCCCTAGCCCGTTGGAAAACAGGACATAAAAAAAGATGACAAGCAGCAGGCTAATCACGAAGCCTGATGTGCGCCCGCCTTTTTGAGTGCTGACGCCGAGAGTAAGGCCCAGAAGGGAAAATCCGAGGACGGAAAAGGGAATAGCGATGCGCCGGTGAAGTTCAATCTGCTGTTCTAAAGCCTCTTCGCGCGTAGCCCCGTCAATTCCTCTCCAAAGATCTAAAGTCTTGTATTCAAATGCTTTACGTTGACGTGCAGCATCAAACACCTTCCCATTGCCGTTCGGCTGGTTTTTAAGAAGTTCGATCGGAATATCGGTTGTGGCAAAGATGCTGAGCTTATCTTTCCCGGGATTATCCGGGTCGACCTCGTAGATCGTCCCTTGTTCGAGGTGGAGCTGGAGGCGATTGGCCTCGGAGTCGGTTACCCAGGAACCCTCGCGCGCGAGGATGGTCCGCGGAGATCGGGGGTCGGTATTATCCAACAAAAAAACCCTCGACCAGCGCTGCCGGTCTGCAGCAAGGTCATCGAGGTAGAAAACCAGGTTGGGAAAGCCCTCGACGAAAACCCTCGGCTGTATTTGTGAAATGGCCTGGCGCAAATTAATGCGATCTTTGAGGCTATAAAAGACGTCTGTGGTCTCAGGCAGAACCTTGATCGCAAGGAAACCGGTCAGCAATCCAACCATAAGTCCCATGAACAGGATCGGGCGAAAAAGTGACCTCAAGGGCACGCCACAGGCGCGCAGGGCGATGATTTGGCTCTCACCGGAAAGTCCGCTCAAGCCAATCAGGATACCGATCAGAAAGGAGAGCGGAAGGGAAAAAATGAGAATCCCAGGGAGCATGGATCCTGCGATGATGGCGATGGTATCCGGCGCTGCATTGCGCGTGACCAGCAATTCCGACAGGCGTCCAAGTTGCTGGATGAACACCACAAACGTCAGAACTATCAGCGCCAATAGAAATGGTGGGAGAATCGCCCGTATCAGCAATGTATCGATCTTGCGCATGCAGGGAAAGACTAGCATATGCAGTCGATTGCAGTAAAGAAACGCTGTTCGATAGTCAAATCTGTCATGATCCGGGTGTTCAGCCGATTTTGGAGATAGCTCATAATCCAACCTGCTGGAATCCAGGGTTGTGAGCCCCATCCATTACGGGAAAGCGGCCTCCTGGGGATCTCTAGCCGGGATTCTGCGCTCCGGCTTATTATAAATAACTTCTGATAAGATATCTTATGTAAACTTTATTTTATCGATGAATATCTTTTTCTGGGCACTTCCATCCTGGCGAATCCCCTGCTATCTTGTTCTCCGATCAACCCTTTATCCATTCAGATTCTGCGATTCTGTCAGGAGTGACGCCATGATGAACTCCGCAAAGCATAGCGACATACTTGTATTAAAGTTCGGCGGGTCCTCCGTTGCTAGCGCTGAGGCCATTCGGCGCGCCATGGCTATCATAAAGACCCAGGCAAGCCGCTATCAGGTTGTTACGGTCGTTTCCGCCTTGGGGAAAGTCACCGACAGCCTGCTTCAACTGGGACAGGAATGCCTGGCCGGCAGCAAGGCGGCTATTCAGCCCCGTTTGGATCAGATCTGCAGTCGCCATAGCGAGTGCTTCCATTCGCTTCAGCCTTCGCCGGAAACTTCCTCCTGGATCGAATCCTTCCTCAAACAGACCTTCACCGAAATTCGTGAGATTGCCCAGGGCATTCTTTTGCTTAATGAGTTCAGCGACCGCACAAGAGATAAGCTGCTTTCCTATGGTGAAATCCTATCCTCCAATCTCATCGCGCGCATCCTCGCCGACGCTAACGGTGGCGTTTTCTGCCATTCGGATGCAAGGGACTGGATTGTGGCTGAATGGAAAAGCCAGGGTTCCGAAGTGGATTTTGAATTGACCGATAAGAAGATCCGGCGGCAGCTCCTTCCCCTTCTCCGTCGCGGCAAATCCCCTGTGGTGCCGGGTTTCATCTGCCGGACCCATGATGGCCAGGCAGCCACACTCGGAAGGAACGGATCCGATTATTCGGCTTCTATCGTGGGAGCGGCTCTCCAGGCGAAAGAGATCTGGATCTATACCGATGTGGACGGCATCCTGACAGCGGATCCCCAGCTTGTTTCCGAAGCCACCATTCTGCCCCAGATCAGCTACCAGGAAGCCGCCGAAATGTCCTATTTTGGGGCGAAGGTAGTTCACCCCAAAACCATGATTCCCGCGGTGCGGAAAAAAGTACCAATACGGATCAAGAATACCTTTAATGCCACGGCCGAAGGAACGCTTATCAGTGAACGATCTCTCAGCCAGCCGCAGGTTAAAACCGTTACCTCGGTTCGGGATCTGGCCCTGATCAACCTGCAAGGCAACGGCATGGTCGGAATCCCCGGCATGGCTTCCCGCATGTTCGATGTGCTGGCGCGGCACGGTGTCAACATCATGATGATTTCACAGTCGTCATCGGAACACAGTATTTGCCTTGTCATAAAAGCCAGCGAGGCTGATCCTGCTCTCAAGGCCCTGCGTTCGGAATTTCGTAGCGATATCGACCGGGGATCCCTGGAAGACATCCACCTGATGCGCAATGTCGCGATCGTATCGATCATTGGGGCCGGAATGCGCGGCGCACCTGGGGTTTCCGGCAAATTCTTTGAGGCCCTGGGCAAGGTCCGGGTCAACGTCCTGGCCATCGCCCAGGGTTCGTCGGAGCTCAATATTTCCGCAGCCATAGCGGACAAAGACTACAGACACGCCGTCCAATCGATCCATTCGGCCTTCGGATTGACTCGCGATCTGAATGTATTCATTTTCGGCTGCGGCAACATCGGCCGGACTCTGCTTCGGCAAATCCGGGAGAATGCCCCCAGGCTGGCGGAAATACTTGAAGTTAACCTCAAGGTATTAGGCGTAACTAATTCTAAAGAATGGATATTTTCTGTAAACGGAATCACTTCAAACGACCTCGCCGCCCTCGGCCGCGGACAGCGACTGTGCGACTTGCAGGAGGCGGCCCAGCGGCCGGAAGCCGAAGAAATCCTCGACCGGATTGCGGATTCGTTCAAGTCTGATGTGGTCATCGTCGACGTGACCGGAGCCGATCTTGTGAAAACTCACATCGCCGCCTTGAAACGTGGATTCCATGTTGTCACGGCCAACAAGAGGCCTCTGAGCACTGAGCTCAAAGATTATCAAAGCATTCAAGCCATTCGTCGCAAAAAAGGGCTGAATTACCAGCATGAGGCCACATTCGGCGCCGGCTTGCCTTTGCTTTCCACACTGCAGGACCTGATTCAGACCGGGGATACCATTCTGGAGATCAAGGGCTGCCTGAGCGGAACGCTGGGCTTTATTTGCAGTCGGCTGGATCAGGAGGTCCCCTTCTCGGAAGCTGTCCGGGAGGCCATGGATCGGGGCTTCACCGAACCGGATCCGCGGGACGACCTCAGCGGCCTGGATGTCGCCAGGAAAGCTCTGATCATCGCCCGGGAATTGGGAGCTCCTCTCGAAATGGCAGATGTAAAGCTCAAGCCGATGATTCCGAAACGATTTTTTAGGGGAAGATCGGTTGCGGATTTCATGGCCGGTCTGAAGATGGTGGATCCGTTCATGCGGAAGGAATACGAGTCTGCGCGGAAATCGGGGAAAGTGCTTCGATTTCTGGCGAACATTGACGCCGGAGGTTGCAGCGTCGGCCTGCACCAGATGGATAAGGATAGCCCGGTCGGGCGGCTGGCGGGCCCGGACAACATCCTGGTATTCCGCACCATTCGCTATGACGAGAATCCGCTGGTGATTCAGGGGCCCGGTGCTGGAGCGAGCGTGACAGCGGCCGGCGTGTTGAGCGATCTGCTGAAGATAGCCAAATGGATATGACGGCGGCTACATCTTGTACTTCCCCAGATCCTCGGGATTCAGGTTTTCCAGCCACTGCTTGATATCTTCAGGGGAACTGCGATCGGCGGAAAGAGCGGTGGGTGAAGTGCTGGCAGATTTTGCCAGGACTTCTTCCGTCACGAAAATCGGCGAATCTGTGCGCAAGGCCAGGGCGATGGCGTCGGACGGGCGTGAATCGACTGTCACCACTTTGCCGCTGACATCGAGGAAAATGAGCGCGTAAAACGTATTTTCTTTGAGTTCGGTGACGACTATTTTGGTGACCATGGCATTCAAATGATTTAAGAGAGCCTTGATCAGGTCGTGGGTCATCGGGCGGGGAGTATCCACTTTTTCCATTTGGAGGGCTATGGCATTAGCTTCGAATATTCCAACCCAGATCGGGAGAAGCGTGTCGCTCTTGGCATCCTGCAGGACCACGATGGGGGAATTGGTGAGCGGATCCATCATTAATCCTTTGATCTTGAACTCAATCTCTTTCATGGCTCCCTCATTGCTCTATTGAACCCGGACACCTTTGAGGCTGTTTGCACTGAATCCGGTAATCTCGACCGGAACAATCCGGCCCATTAGCTCCTCGGGCCCATCAAAATTCACGATCTTGTTGGTGGTAGTGCGGCCTGAGAGGCTGAACCTCGCCCGGGCTTTATCGTCCACCAGCACCTCTGCCATTTGTCCAAGCAGCCCTGCATTTTTGTTATATTGAATCAGCTTCTGCCTCTCCTGCAGGTAGCTGAGTCGCCTTCCCTTCTCTTCTTCCGGCACCTCTCCCTCAAGCGCAAGAGCTGCAGTGTTGGGGCGCGGCGAGTATTTGAAGGAAAAAGCACTATCGTATTGTACTTCATCGAGCAGGCTAATGGTATCTTGAAAGTCCTGTTCGCTTTCCCCGGGAAATCCCACGATGATATCCGTGGTAATCGCGATGGGCCTCGCTGCAGCTTTGATTTTGTCAATAGTTTCCATGTAGCGCTTCCGCGTATATCCGCGACGCATCGCTTTGAGGACGGAGGTCGATCCGGACTGCACCGGGAGATGTATCTGGTTGCATATTTGGGGATACTCGACCATGGCCTGGAGCAGTTCATCGCTGAAATCAGAGGGATGCGGCGAGGTGAACCGGATCCGGCGGATACCCGGAATGGCCGCCAGCTTTTTCAGCAGGTTCGCGAAAGAAACTTCCGGCCTGGTGGGATCGCGGTATGAGTTCACCGTCTGCCCCAAGAGGAGCACCTCCAGGTATCCATGGGACACCAGATCTTCCACTTCATGCACGATGTGAGCGCTATCGCGGTCTCGCGCCTTGCCACGGGTTTGGGGTACAACACAAAAGCTGCACAGCCTGTCGCACCCTTCCTGGATCGTAACTCCGGCCCGCCAGGGGTTTTCGCGCAGAACGTAATTCGTCTCCAGGGATTCAGGATCTTCATCCATCCGTAGATCAATGGCCGGTCCTCCACTGCTCCGCGCTTGATGCAGCAGGTCGTGAAGTGCATGCCCTTTTTGCGGACCGGCAAGTATATTCACGTGGGGAGCCTTTTTCAGGATTTTTTCACCCTCAAGCTGAGCCATGCAGCCGACCAGACCAACCATCAGTCCGCTTTTGCGGGATTTGAGTCGTTTCACTTCCCCCAGCCTTGCATACACCTTTTGCACTGCCTTCTCGCGGACGCTACAGGTATTCAGGATCACGAGATCCGCCTGCTCCGCATCTTCGGCCGATTCCATTCCATTATGGCGCAGATTCCCCGCGATTTTTTCTGAGTCCAGGTCGTTCATCTGGCAGCCGTAGGTTTCAATAAAAAACTTTTGCGCCATCAATTTGTCTCTGTTGAATAGGTCAACATTTCGGCAGCATGCCGGCGGGCGGCGTCCGTCACCGATTCTCCACCCAGCATTCTGGCTAGTTCTTCCACCCGCTCTGATTCCCCGAGCAACCTGGCCGCGGTTTCTGTCCGGCCGCCATCCGTGAATTTGATGATCGCATAGTGTTGCTGTGCAAAGGCTGCAATCTGGGGAAGGTGAGTAACGCACATCACCTGGTTAGACTTGGATAACTCCTTGAGCCTGCGGCCCACCGCCTCGGCGACCCGGCCTCCTATGCCTGCATCAATCTCGTCAAATATCAGAGTTTTTGAAGATCCGCCGGCTTCACAAAGGGAACGTATCGCCAGCATGACTCGTGAAAGCTCCCCGCCTGATGCGATCTTGCTGAGCGGCCGCATTTCCTCCCCTTTGTTTGGTGCTATTAAAAACTGTACATGGTCCAGGCCTTCTGGTCCATGGCTGGAAGGTATGCTGCCCTTCTTTACTTCCACATCCCTGGGGGCAAACCGGACGGAAAGCTCCATTTTTTCAAGCGCTAGCATCTGAAATTCTTTGCGAAGGGCGCGCTCCAGCCGGGTCGCATCGGCACGGCGTTTTTCTGAAAGCTTTTCGGCTTTTTCGAGGTAGAGTGCGGTCCGATGCTCCAACTCTTTCCGGAGGGTCTGCGAAGTATCCGCGTAGGATTGAAGGCTCTCGAGCTCCTTCCGGCATTTTTCTGCATAGGCGAGGATGGATTCCACCGTACCGCCATACTTCTGGCTAAGACGATCCAAATCAGCGAGGCGTTGTTCGACCTGATTGAGTCTCTCGGGACTGAAATCAATGCCTCCGGAATAATCGCGAAGCGTGTAAGCCATATCTTCCAGGCGGTAGAGGACGTCGTGCAGCGCTTCGCAGTGCACAGCCCAGCTGTTATCGTAGCCTTCGAGTTCATGCAAGATCTTTTGCAGTCTGTTCGATTGGCTCAGAATGGATGTCTCGCTGTCGTACAGCATTCCGTAGGCTTCTGACGCCAGAGCAAAAATACGTTCACCGTGTGCCAGGATATTTTTCTCGTTTTCCAGCGACTCACGTTCTTGCGGCCTCGGGTCGGCTTTGAAAATCTCGCCTAACTGGAATTCCAAAATATCGATTCGCCGAAGCCTCTCCTGATCATCCATTCGCATTCCGTCGAGGCGGGCTGCCACCTTCCTCATCTCGTCGTGGGTCGTCCGAACGGAGCGAACCACCTCAAGATTGCCGCCGAAGCGGTCGAGCCATCCCAGATGGGTGGAAGCATCCAACAGGTTCTCGCGATCGTGTTGCCCGTGGATATCCGCCAGCTGTTCTCCGATCGCCTTGAGAAAACCCTGCGTCGAAAGGCTGTTGTTGATGAAAACGCGCCCCCGCCCTACGCTGGAGATTTCACGTCGGATCAGCAGCCCTTCTTCTTCGGTTCCGATCCCTGCATCCTCGAGCATTTCCGCGACCCTGCTTCCCGGCTCCACGGCCCAAAGCCCCTCGATGACAGCCCATTCCGAATGGCTCCGAACCATTTCTTGCGAGGCTCGCTCACCAAGCAAAAGCCCCAGCGCATCCACAAGAATGGACTTTCCGGATCCGGTCTCCCCCGTGAGCAGGCTCAGACCGCGTCGAAACTCCATTTTCAGTTCCCGGATGAGGGCAAAATCACGGATTCTCAGGAATCGGATCATGGCGGACCTGAAAAGGAACTTGGCTTAGACTATCTCCCTGAAAAAAAGCTCTTAATTATATGTGAGCCAAGGAGTCAAGGTTACGCCGTTTCGGGCTCCGCATTTAGAGGAGCGGGCCTTCGCCGGCCCAAATGAAGCTTGAATCAGTGGAGATTTTAGCATACCCTGCGAAGGCTGAGAAGCTATCTTAAATGTGTTTGACAATTCCTGTAAGCTTTGTTAATCAAGTGTTTTACAGCGTTCTCGAACTGGCTTAAGGAGGGGCCGAAGCCATCCAAGTCTACCAAGTAATACTGCAGTCGATCCCTATGGAAAATCCGGCATCGGCGGGAGGGCTTTTCGCCCTGTTCCCCCGCACGCCATTTGCGATTACCATTGATGCTGATTTTGCTCATATTCTCCCTCTTATCCTGGACGATTATCGTTCGCAAATGGTTGACTTTCAAACACATAGCTCATCAGACTCAGTCGTTCATCGCCTTTTTTCGGAAAAGCGCGCGCTTGAGTGAAGTGAGCGCCGGGTGCGAGCACTATCACGGTACGCCCCTGGTCGGGCTTTTTGAATCGGCCTACCAGGAATTGAATGCACAAATCCAAAGCATCCAGGCCAAGGAAACCGTGAAATCGACCAACCCGGGACATCCCGTCCTGACTGAGCGAAACATGGTTGGTATTCATCGTTCCATTCAAAGGGCTTCTGCCGCGGAATTGACCATGCTGGAACACAACATGAGCTGGCTGGCAACCACCGGTTCCGTAACTCCTTTTATTGGCCTGCTGGGAACCGTTCTTGGGATCATCAACGCTTTTGAAGGCCTCGGATTCGAAAAAACCGCGTCCATCCAGGCTGTGGCGCCTGGGATCGCGGAGGCTCTGGTGGCAACCGCGGCCGGCCTGTTTGCCGCGATTCCAGCCGTTATTGCCTACAACCAATTTCTGAATCGCATCAAAAATATCGCTGCCGAGATGGATGATTTCAGCGCCGAATTGCTGAACCTATTCGAAAGGAGCTTCGGCTAGTGGCATTCACTACACCTCAGGGCCGAACCGCCACCTCCCTGTCGGACATCAACGTCACTCCGCTGGTGGACGTGATGCTGGTGCTGCTTATCATTTTTATGGTAACGGCGCCCATCCTTCAAACCGGGATCGATGTCCAGTTGCCTGAAACCCGGGCGGTTGCAGAGACGACTCAAAATGAGCGAGTTGTTGTGACCATCAGCCGGGAAGGATTTCTCTATTACGGATCGCAGCAGATTTACCTGGACGCGATCGGCGATCATCTGAAAAAAGATATCAAAGGCCCCAAGGAAGAGATTTTTCTTAGGGCCGACAAGGATGTCAAATGGGCGTCGATTGTAGCCGTGGTCGACAAGATCAGAGCCGCAGGCTTCAATCAGATCAAACTGGTGACGAAGCCCTATGTCGAACCGCGCAAGCGCAAATAGGTGGGATGGGATGGCACATCGCGGGACGCTCCTGGATATTTCCCTGATCGAAGAGAAGTATGGCAGTTGCGTGCTGACTTCACTGGGACTCCACATCGCCGCGGTTGCGTTCCTCATTCTTGCACCTTACATTCTCCCTAGCCCGACTCCAGTACGCATCGGCAGCGGTCCCGGAGGGGGAATCGGAGGCGAATCCTATTCGGTTGGAATTGCCGATGATCTCGGGGGGGGCGCCGGGATGATCAAGCCCAGCCTCACACCGCAGCCTCCCGCCCAACCGGTGGAAAAACTGATCAAGGAGGAAAATCCCAAGGCTATACCGATTCCCGACGCAGTGGCCGCGAGGAAAAAGCCGCAGAAAATCGCTGAAGCGCCCGCTGTTCCAGGCAAGAAGCCCGTTCCGGCACAGACATCCAAAGTCATTCCCACCGTCCCCCAACCCGGGGCAGGAGGAACCGGCGGCATTGGAGGCGGAACCGGAGGGGGGCGTGGCGGAGGCAGCGGGGTTTCCATTGGAGCTGGCACCGGAGGCTTTGGGGATTCCTGGTATGCGAGGGTGGTCGAGTCGAGGATCAGCCAAAATTGGATCAAGCCGACCGAAGGCATACGAGTGGAAATTATTTACAGCTTCTTTATCGCACCTAACGGGTCGATCTACAATATTACAAAAGAGAAGTCATCAGGAAATGAGGCCCTGGATCTGGCCGCCGAAAGAGCCATACGCGCGTCGAATCCGCTGGCGGAGCCACCCCCGGAACTGCGCAGCCGGCCCGTACAATTCGTGGCACAGTTTGTGTATCCCCCAAACCCTTAGATAACGAATTTCGCCGGAGGCGATCCATGTCACTGAAGAAAGCGCTGTTCCTTCTGCTGGCAATTCCCTGCTTCGCGATGATTCTGCCAGCCCAGGAAAAGCCGCAGGTTTTCATCCGCCCCACACCTGGTGAGGAGATTATCCTTGCCTTGCCTGATATTCAGGCTTCGTCTGCGGAAAAAGCAGTGGAGCTGACGGAGACTCTCCGCACCTTCAACCAGGTATTATGGGATGACCTAAAATTCGCGGGATTTTTTACGCTAGCGGGAAAAAGCTTCTATCCCTCCAAACCACTGGTGCGCCCGGAGGATCTGGACTACAACGCCTGGAGCGTGCTGCCGTTCAAGGTGAGTTTTCTCAGCGCCGGAACACTGGAACTGGTCGGAGGGGTGCTGAGGGCCGAACTCAGGCTGTTCGACATGAAGCAACGCAGCATGAGCTTTGGCCAGCGGATCTCCGGCGATAAGGACCAGGTGCGATCCATGGCTCATCGCTGGGCGGACGAGCTGGTGTACAAGCTTACTGCGGGTCAATCCCGAGGTATTGCTTCGACAAAAATCGCTTACACCTCACGAAAGGGAAATGCCAAAGAGATCTACACCATGGATTACGACGGGTTCGATCAGCGTCCCTTTACGAGGAACGGGTCGCTTAACCTGTTCCCTACCTGGGCCCCTGACAATTCCAAATTGAGCTTCGTCAGCTTCAGAACCGGAAAACCTGAAATCAACATACACTCGTATCTGGACGGATCAAGGCTTACCTTCCCCTTGTTCAACACGATGGCATCTACTCCCATAATCGGGCCGGATGGGACGACTCTGGCATTTGCTCTAAGCACGCCACGCGGTGATACAGACATTTTCATCTCCAAAATCGACGGTTCGGACAAGAAAAACATCACAAATCATCCTGCCATCGACACTTCCCCAACCTGGTCCCCTTCCGGCAAGCAGATTGCCTTTGTGTCCGATCGGGAAACCTCTGCCGGACAAGTTTTCATTTGCGATATGGATGGCGCCAATGTCCGCCGAATCGTCAAGGAGGGAGGCGACGCCGATTCCCCCAGCTGGTCCCCCGACGGACGATGGCTGGCTTTTCATTGGAAACCTCACATGGCCGAGAGTTACGATATCTATCTGGCAGAAGTGAGTAGCGGAAAGATTTTCCAGGCAACGAGCAATGCCGGGAGCAATGAAAACCCAAGCTGGGCGCCGGATGGCCGGCACCTGGTATTCCAATCCAACAGGAACGGAAGTGTGCAAATTTATATCATGCTGGTCGATGGCTCGGAGACACGCATGATTACGAGCCAGGGCAGCAACAGCAGTCCCGCGTGGAGCGGCTATATGCGCCGGGAATGAAATTATCCTTTCGTTTTCTTGTGATTTTTGTATTGTATCGCAGTGGCTGTGCTATATTTGCTTGAAAGTGATCACGCATTATTACTAGATGGGTAAGAGGCCGTAAAATGTTAACAGCAAGTAAGTAACTCGGGATTCGAAGGAGGCCCGACCAATGAAGAAATCTCTATCCACGTTCAGCATTTTGGTGCTTATTCTCGCAGCGGTAGCACTTACTGGAACAGGATGCGCGAAGAAACCGCCGCTTCCGCCACCCGTAGCAAAGACCGAACCACCTCCGCCTCCGCCGCCCCCACCGGCAGCACCTACTGTCCAGCTTTCAGCTTCCCCATCCACCATTGAAAAAGGACAGTCCACAACGCTGACCTGGTCTTCGAAAAACGCAACCAATGTCATGATTGACGGCGGAATCGGCACGGTAGAAGCCAGCGGAACCCGCTCCGTAAGCCCTGGAGCTTCAACCACCTACAAGGTAACCGCTTCTGGGGCCGGCGGAACCGCTACAGCCGAAACGCGCATCACCGTAACCGTTCCTCCGCCTCCGCCTCCGCCTCCGCGAACCATCAGCGATAGCGAGTTTTTCGCCTCGAACGTGCGTGATATCTACTTCGACTACGACAAGTACGACATTCGCGAAGATGCCCGAAGTGTCCTGCAGGGCAACGCCCGTTCCCTGGCGGAACGCGCCGGCATTAAGTTCACGATTGAAGGTCACTGCGACGAGCGCGGGTCGGAAAAATACAATCTCGCGCTGGGAGACAAGCGTGCGAACTCTGCGAAGCAGTACCTAGTATCGCAGGGAGTGGCTGCCGATCGCGTCGACACCATCAGCTATGGCGAGGAACGTCAGGTATGCACAGATCATAATGAAGCCTGCTGGCAGCAAAATCGCCGGGGTCATTTCGTGTTGCGCTGATCGACTGCGCTGTCATTCAGGGATTCGTGGCCGGAGAGGAGACCTATCCGCACCTCTCCGGCGCGGTTTTGTGGCGGATTGAAGCTTGTTCCTGCCTGTGGAATAATCCCATACATGCCTGCAGGAGAATAATGCTATGAAACGAGGGAGCTTTATTTTTTTGGCGATGGCCATGCTTTCGTTCCCCTGGGCGGCACACGCGGGGGTCAAGGAAGAGCTGATGCGGCTTCAAAGCGATGTGCTTGCCATGCAAAATCAAATCCGCCTGCTGGAAAAAACCTTCAAAGAGCAGACTGATGGTTTGCGTACGCTTCTGGCCCAACTCAATGATCAGGCCGGACAGACAAACCAGCTTCTCTCCAAGGTTTCCACTGTACTTGAAAATCAGGCTGTCGGCGATAAAACTTCCAGCCAGTCCTTCCTGCAAGAACTGAAAGGGATATCCGCCAAGGTCGACGATACTTCCACACGACTGTCCGCGCTCGCGCAGCAGGTTGCGGACATAAAAGTGCAAGCCAAGCCTATCACCCAGAGGCTGTACCAATCGACGCCGTCTGATCCCACAGGCATGGCGCTTTCGGCCGATGCCATCTTCAACGAAGCATTCAACGACCTTGTGCAAGGTAACCTGGATCTGGCCATTGAAGGCTTTAATTCTTTTATCAAGAATTTCCCGTCCAACGAAAAAGCCGACGACGCGCAATACAACATCGGCGAAGCCTATTACAACAGCGGCAAGGTTCCGCAAGCCATTGCGGCATTCACGCGGGTCATCAACGATTATCCTGCCGGTAACAAGATTCCGAGCGCGTACTTCAAACGCGCCAAAGCCGAACTGAACCTGCAAGAGCGGGACAACGCCATTGCCGATTTCAGATTCGTCATTGAAAAATATCCCGGCGCTCCCGAGAGCAGCCTCGCCAAAGCCGAACTTGAAGCGCTCGGGGTACCCGCGGTCAAACCCGCAGCGAAACCGGCTCCGGCCCGCCGCAGGCCCTAACGCTCATCCAATCATCAGGAAGGTGACTCATGGCATCTCTCAACAAAGTAATGCTCATCGGGAATCTGGGACGGGATCCTGAAATTCGTTTTACTCCGGAAGGCAGTCAGGTAGCCAGTTTCAGCATCGCCACCAGCGAAAACTGGACGGATAAAAACGGAACGCGACAGGAGAGAACCGAGTGGCACAACATCCAGGCATGGAACAAACTTGCCGACCTTGCCAAGCGCTACCTTCAGAAGGGACGCCAAGTATATATTGAAGGAAGGATCCGGACCCGAGAGTGGGACGACAAGGACGGCAATAAGCGGCGTACCACGGAGATTATTGCCAGCAACATGGTTCTGCTGGGCTCTCGTCCGGGCGGAGCAGAATACGGCTCCTCGCCTCAGCCGGTGCCTCGCCCCGCAGCGGAGCCTGAACCCGGAACCCAGGAAGCCATGATTACCGACGAAGATATTCCGTTTTAGCCTGAACCCAGGCTTCCCCCCTTCCCGATCCGAAAGAGCGCCCCGTGGAATGGATTCCAGGGCGCTCTGCAGATTTCCCATCGCCAATGAACGGGATGCTAAAAACGGTAGGTGGCCTGCCGGATTTCCTTGCGGAAATCTTTTCCCCTTACATCCACTACTTTGCACATCTCATAAAGCCGGCTGCGCAGGCGGGCGCCGATGCGGTCCGTCAAGGTTTCCTCCCGGACATTTCCGGCCGATAATCTCTCTCTCGATCCTTCCGGTTCGCCGCCCGCAGCAGCGTCCAGGTAATTGGAGGTGAAGATCGTCGTTTTCTTGTCGTTATATCGGGAATTGATGATAAAGGCGACAGTTTCACGAACCCAATCGGTGGGTTTATTGGAGCCCAATTCGTCGAGCACGAGCACGTTTGCCTCGAGTACCGGCCGCAGTATGGCAATTTCGGAGGTCTGGGAGACCGCATTCCAGCTGCCTTGAATCTCCCTCAGCAGATCACGGAAATCGTAGAAAAGACCGGTGTCCCCCTTTTCGCAAATCACCTGCTTGAGCAAAGCTACCGCCAGATGCGTCTTGCCTACCCCACAGGGTCCGAGGAACAGCAGCCCCACATCAATCAAAGGATAGCGCTCCAGAAATCGGGATACATCCGCCTTCGCTTTTTTCTGCGAGGGATCATTCGGCATATAGGAATCGAGATCACAATGCTCGTAGCGCTTTGGGATACGCGCTTCGGCGAGAAGCCTTTCGGCGCGTCCTGCCTGCAGACAACGGCAATGCTTGAGCGCGCCGGAGGGGTCGGTTCGCTCCCAGCCGGTTCCCGAGCAAAAGGTGCAATTTTCTGAAGCGAGTGACTCGTTTTTATTCATCACGGACGATACAGCACAATCTGGCTGCTCCTATATTGCAGCCCTACATTCCGGCTGCCCTAAGCCCCGGTGAAAGCAGGGGTCGCGACGCGCGGCCCCGTTAAGGATTCGGTTTTTCCGGTGGCGCTTTTTTTTCGGAGTCCGTATCCGGCACGGAATCCGTAGCTAGCTGGATCGCTTTCAGCTCTGAGAACATCTTCTGGATATTGGCCGGATAGAAATTAGCGAAGGAATACGCTGAATATTTCGCCGGGAGCTTGGAATCGCGCACCACCTGTTCAATCGCCTCCCCTCGGCCAATAGCACCTTCCACCATGGTCTTCAGATCTTCAAAATACCCCAGAAAATTCTCAACATCGCGCTTGACTCCGGGAGGTCCATGCCCGGGCACGAAGCGATCCGCTTCCAGCTTCATAACTTCACCCAGTGTCTTCATCCAGTCGAGGATGAAGGCATCCTGCACATTCGGGAGTGCCGCATTGAAAAAGAGATCTCCCAGAAAAGCGATTTTCTCTGAAGGAACCAGGAGGATCAAATCGCCTTCGGTATGTCCCTTGCCCGGCACGATAAGTCGCACTTCACTCTGGCCTTCCTTAATCGTGAGAGCGTCCTCCACAGCGACCACCGGTGCCACGATCTTCTGCCGTGACATCCGAAACAGGAAGGCCTCCCGCGAGCTAATCTGTTTCCTCAACTCCTCCTTCTGAGCGGGAGTTTCGGCCTTGAGCTGATCCTTCTTCAGTCGATCCAGCTGCCCCTGAGCGGCAGCCAGCATCCGGTTCATGGAAGGAAGATCTTTCTGCAGAATATCCCGGCGGGCAGGCGCACTGGCAATAATTTGTTTAGCTTTCGGGAACGCCTGATTCCCATGGGTGTGGTCAGGATGAAAATGGCTGTTGACCAGATACTTCACCGGCTTGGATGTGACGGCGGCAATTTTTTCCGAAAGCACCTGGCCCGCTTCAGGGGTGAAATGCGTGTCAAATACAAGAACCGAGCGTTCCAGGATGACAACTCCGGAGTTGCTCACGGCATTGCCATCTCCGGAGGCCACATAAACGTAGACATTCTCCGCCAGCTTTTTGAAATCATCAGAAGGAAAAACCTGGAAGGAAGACCCTGCCACAAAAAGCCAGGTCGAGATCCGAAGGAAGGTTGGACGTATTCGGTTCAGGAAGAAAATAGAATTCTTTCGCCGCTCGCGCCTGAAAAGGTACCCGAACATAGAACTAGTCACCCCACCGGAGGCACGATCCGTCGAAGAGGCACAGGCGCCGAACCCCGCTAGAAACGCAGCCCCTTTTGGCGCGGAGCCTCCACCAGCAGCATCGATTTCTGCATCTTGCTCCGACCGCGATACATGGTCAGATCGACCGATTCACCAGGCTTCTTGCTCTCCAGTGCAAGCCGCAGTTCGTCCATAGTAGTAATGTTTTTGCCTGCGACCTCGGTTATGATATCGCCCCCGACCAGAACCCGCTCGTTATACAGGATGGCGATTTCGGAGGCTCCCCGGATTCCCGCGTTATCGGCTGAACTGCCGCGAAATACCTTGGCCACCAGAATCCCGCTCTTGACGGGTAGATCCAATGCGGACGCCAGTTCCGGAGTGATGCTGTAGCCCTCGATCCCGAGCGATGGGCGGATGACCCGGCCTTCGCTGATCAAATCTTTAACCACTCGCCGTATGGTATCGGCAGGCACTGCGAAACCGATGCCGATATTTCCACCGCTGGTGGTAAAAATCGATGTGTTAATTCCGATCATATCGCCGGCGGTATTGAGCAGAGGGCCACCGGAATTCCCGGGATTGATCGCTGCATCGGTCTGAATGACATTGTCGACCAGATCACCGTTTTCAGTCTGGATTCGCCGGCCCAGGGAGCTGATGATGCCGATCGTAAGCGTATTCTGGAGGCGGAACGGATTACCAATGGCTAGAACCTTCTGGCCGACCTTCAGGGAGCTGGAGTCGCCCAAAGGCACCGGGTGAAGCCGCTCCTTGGGGCAGTCTGCTATTCGAATGACCGCCAGGTCGTTCTGCCGATCCACGCCGACAACTCTGGCCCTGTATTTCGTATGGTCCGGGAGGGCAACTTCGAGATTCTGGGCTGACTCGATCACATGATAATTCGTCAGGACGTTTCCATCCAAATCAAGTATGGAACCGCTGCCCGTACCCTGCTTGGCTTGGGGAGAAAAGAAGAAGTCGTATTCGACCACCGTCGAGGTGATATTGACGACACCCGGGCTGACCTTGTTATAAACGCGGATGTTGACTTCCTCATCCGAACTCAGCGGCGGCTGGCTCCCCGTCCCTGCGGCATTCGCCGTGACCAGCTCACGGGCAGGCGCCTGCTGGGGATCCGGCGTCAGGAGGTTCAACCGAAGCGCGGCAAACGTGAGCACGAAGGTGACCAAGGCGGTAACCAGGATCAGTCTGGCGGGGCTCGTTCTCATAAGGTCTAAATGAATCCCGGGGAGGCGAACCTCCCCGGTTCTTCAAGACAGCTACTTCTGTTGGATGGAAATGGAAGCACCGATATTCATTTCGAAGGTGATGGCGCGGGCCGGGCTTTTGGGAATCTTTACCGTGGTATTGAGCTTGAAGATGGACATGCTCAGCTTGTATTCGCCGGGAGGCACGGCACTAAGTTTGCAGCTTCCTCGAGTGCCGCTTGTTAGAATTGGGCTGGATTGGTAGGATTGTGCCCCTGCCAGCACCACTTGGTAGCCATCCAGGCGGTCCATGTTGAAGTTCCCGGAGGTCTTGATAAAGTTGAAGGTGACGTCCTTCGGGGATTCCTTCAGCAATTCTTCCTTCGCGGCATCTTCGCGTTGCTTCTGTGCCTCTTCCATCACGTTTTGGAACCACTTTTTCTTCAGAGCGTCGATTTCGCCTGATTTTTTCAGGCGTTCAATGGTCTTGTTCACCTTTGCAATGAGCTCTTTTTCCGCCTTCCTCGTTACCACGGCGAACTTCTCTTCGTCGAGGCGCACGCCGATGGTTGTCAGGTTCGGGAAGCTTTTATAAATGCTGTAGGTCAGGATGGATTCATCACCTATGACGGCATCCAGTTCTGTCCGGTTGAGAGCACCGAGGGCATCGTCGAAAGTCGGGAACCGGACGATGCTGACTCCCTCGGCGGTTTTCTGGGATGAAGCAAATTTCTCACCCGCAGTGCCCGATTGTACGCCCACCTTTTTACCCGCCAGAGTGGCCAGGCTTTTGACCTCGGGCTTATCCTTGCGCTTGGCTATGGCGAGTACGCTGTCGAAATAGGGCTCAGAGAAAACGAACTCCGCCTTGCGGTCCGTGCTGACGGGGATCGCCGAAATCACTAATTCCACTTCCCCGTTCTTCAGAATCTCGAACAAGCGATCGAACGGGCTTTTGATCCACTTGACTTCGTAACCAAGATCCTTGGCGATCTCATTGCCGATATCAACATCGAACCCCTGGACACCGGTATCCGCCCCCCATTCGAAGGGCATATTGACAGCATCCGTGGCGATACGAACCATTTTGTTTTTTTGCATCGATTTGAAAGCATCCGGGCCCTCTTTGCCGCCGCAGCCGAGAAGCCCAAATACAAGGCCTGCAATCAACAGGGTGTACTTTGCAATCCGCAAAACAGACCTCCTTCGGGAACTTGAGACAAGTCCGTGTATATTATCTGACCTCTGCTATTCTAATCAAATCAGGCATTCAACCAAAGCAATTTCAGGGGCAGAAGGCCCAGGACCTACAATTTTCTGTCCCGCAGAAAGAACCAGATTCCTGCTGCAGCCAGGATATTGGATCCCGCTCCCAACAGGCAAACAGGCAAATAGCCTCCGTTCTGGAAAAGCATTCCGGAAAAGAAGGAAACGAGCGCGATGCCCAGCTGTGAGAAGCAGTTTTTCAGAGCGATGAAGGAACCCCTCGAATCGGCAGCAACACATTCGGTCAGAAGTGCCTCCATCGGGCCTTGCCGGAAGGCGGCTGCCAGGCTGATGCAGCAGAAAACGCCAAAAAGCACGGGCCCCCAGCGCAGAAATGGCAGCAGAAAGAGAAGTGCCGCCAGGATCAGGTTGCTCAGGACAAACTGCACCCGTTTTCCGATCCGATCCGAGAGCGCCCCGGCAAACGGGGAGGCGATGAGCGCTGCCGCTCCAGATGCCAGAAACACCAGCCCCACCTGTCGCCCCTGAATGCCAAAAGCGTCATGGAGCCAGATTCCGAGAAACGCAAGAAAGCCCATGGTACCCGCCGATGCGAACAAAGCGCTGATCAGGGCCGCGACGGTTTTCGCATTACAGAGGAAACTCAGGTATTTGGCGGCAAATCCGGCAGACCGAGGGCCGGAGTCCTTCGAGATCCGGTCCCGATTCAGGCTGGGAAGGCAGAGCTGCGTGATCGCAAGCAGCGCGATCGCCGTAAGGCAGGCCATTCCAAAAACCGCATTCCAACCAAAATGATCCCCCAGCCAGGATCCGATCGGAACTCCCAGGATCATTGCCGCAAAATAGGACGAAAGCACCGACCCCATGGCCCAGCCGCGACTGGTATAAGGGAAGTAATCCGCCGCGTAGGATATGGCGTTGAGGCTGAGAAGGCTGGCACCCATTCCTGTGATAATTCGACCTGCCAGCAGCGCATGAAAATCACGCGCCAGGAAACACACGGCCTCCCCTGCGGAGAAAAAAGCCAACCCGCCAAGCAATCCTCTCTTGCGCCCGAAACGATCGGAGACGGGCCCCCAAAAAAGCACAGAAACACCGGCAAATAGAGAATACCCGGTAAAGAGGACTCCCATCTCCGCGGAGTTTCTTCCGATCGCACTTCGAATGGCGGGAAGCAGGGGGCTGATGACCTGATTGTCCGCAACTCCGACAAACAGCACCAGAAACAGGCTAGAGACAACCATCCATTCCTGGCCTGAGCGGGAGGTCATGACGGCGGCTTTATTCAAAATGCTTGATACGGAGATGCTCCGCGGCAATGTCGGTCAAGTCCACAACCGACGCAGCTGCCACTCCCATCGCAATGGCAATCGTTTCGCTGATTTCTTCAGGGGTCGCGCCAAACTTCTTGGCCTTTTTGATGTGGCCGTTCAAGCATCCTTGGCACTTGAATCCAAGGGAGGCGGCGATGGCAATCAACTCTTTGGTCTTACGGTCGATCAGCGTTTTTTTATAGGTTGCCTGGTAGAAATCGAAGTAGATTTTCTTCATTCGATCTTCGACCATGGTATAAGAAGGCCAGCCTGCCTGCGGTTCGGGTGTGGAGGAAGCGGTCGCTTCAGGTTCTTCCGACTCTTTCTTCATCGGGCCGGGTGCTCCTTTCAAAGGCATCCAGTCTGGAGTGCCAATAACGAAAATTCTATTAGACGGCTGATAGTACCACTTAAGAAAAATCGACTCAAGCAGCCGGGTGAAATCGTTGCCAGCGGAGGATTCATGAAAGTCATCAATTGGAATGAATTGGAGTGGGAAACGGTGACAGACGCCATTTCGCGGAAAATCATCACTGGAGTCCATGAAATGGCGGCTCAGGTTTATATTAAAAAGGGGGGAGTGGTCCCCGAACATTCACATGTCAGCGAGCAAATCTCCTATATTCTCGATGGGGCCCTGCAGTTCACAATCGCTGGAATCGAATATGTTCTGAAAAAGGGGGACGTTCTGGTGATACCGCCCGACGTCCCCCATCGTGCCCTCGCGCTCGAGGATACTCTGGATTTGGATATTTTCAGCCCGATACGCCAAGATTGGCTGGACCATACCGACACCTATTTTCAGCGCGCAGCGCCCTTGAAATAAGCCATGGACCTGGGACTGAAAGGAAGAGTTGCTCTCGTGTGCGCAGCCAGCCGAGGGCTTGGACGTGCGACCGCCGAAGCCCTAGCGCGCGAAGGCTGCAATATCGCGATCTGTGCCCGCAATGTCGAGCCGCTGGAAAGCGCGGCCTCCTATCTGCGGGATTCCTTCGACGTCGACGTCCTGCCTATAGCAGCCGACCTAACCCAGCCTTCTCAGATAGATTCCATGGTTGCAAAGGTGCTCGAGCGGTGGGGATCGATCCATATTCTGGTTACGAACGCGGGCGGACCGCCCTCCGGTCCCTTCCAGAACCACAGCATGGAGGACTGGAAGCAAGCGCTTGATCTCAATCTCTTGAGTACGGTCCTGCTTTGTCAGATTGTCGTCCCTCCGATGAAAAAGCAGCGTTGGGGCCGAATCATTCATATCACATCCGCATCCGCCCTTCAGCCTTTGGAAGGGTTGATCCTTTCCAGTGCCGCTCGCGCCGGCGTCCTCGGATTCAGCAAATCGCTGGCCAATGAATTGGGCCCCTGGAACATCCTCGTAAATTGCGTTTGCCCTGGATATACCCTTACCGATCGCGTGGTAGGATTGTTGAAATCGAAGTCAGAACGTATGGGCCTGACGGTTGCTGAAGCCTGTAATCAATGGGAAAGCCAAATTCCCCTGGGCCGGCTGGGCCGGCCTGTAGAATTGGCGTCGGTCATTGCCTTTCTGGCGTCGGAGCAAGCAAGCTACGTCACGGGAACCGCTATCGCTGTCGATGGTGGGCTGGTTCAGAAGATTTAGAAGCACGGCCCAATGATTTGCTCATGAAAGCGGAGCCGTGGCGGTGCAGCATTCGACGGGCCTTCAATTAAATGGACCGCTCCATGACCCAGGCATCTTCCACAGGATTCGTGTAATAGTTCTGCCGCGTTCCGACGACGGCAAAACCGTGTTTCTTGTAGAATTGTATGGCGCTGGAGTTCGATTTCCTTACCTCCAGGAAACAGCGGGTGCAGCCGCGACGCAAGCCTTCTGCATACGCGGCTTCCATCAGCATCGTGCCGAAGCCATTGCGCTGATACTCCGGAAATACCCCCAGCTTGAGAATCTCGAGGTTTTCAAACAAAGACCGGGCCAGTACAAATGCTGCCAGAATCCTTCGTCCGCTGTCTTCAAACACCATGACCTTGCATCCAAAGTACTCCGGGAATTCCTCCAGGAAGCGGCGGTAATTGTCCGCGCCCCAAAAAGCAAGATTGGTTTCCTGTTCCAGCGCCTGCAATGCAGGGATATCGTCCAGCAGCAGTCGGGAGAGATAGTGATTTCGCCGCATTATCTATTTCCGGCCTTTCGGCTTCCTGGCATCGGGGGGCCTGATGTACAGCGGATCGCAGGCCAGCCTTTCACCCCTCCGCCATTTCCTGGGCCACGAAAGAGCCATTTTGCCAATCGCGGCAGCTGCAAATAAATCACCATCGAAAATGCAGGTCCTGGAGGGCGGGGACATCAAGATCTCCGAATAGCGAAGGGCTCCATCCCCCACCAGCATGATTCTTCGCCTTCCGATAGCCCGCTTCAGGTCTTCAGGGTGATAGAGACTCGCTTTCCCTTTTCCGTACAACTTCCCTGCCTCCGTTATGAATTCGCGGTAATATACCTGGGAGCGCTGAGCATCCAGGACGATGCCCAGCCAGCCATCCATGTGCGAAAATCCGGAAGCAATCGCGTCGAGAATCGAGACCCCGCAAAAAGGAATTGCCAGGGTTTGCGCCAAACCCAGCGACGTCGCTACCCCAATCCGAATTCCAGTAAAGGAGCCCGGCCCGGTACCGGCTGCCACCAGTCCGATTTCATTCAGCTTCCATCCCGCGTTATCCAGAAGAAATCGTACGGACTTCAACAGCCTGGCAGAGTGCGTTTCAAGGGAGTGAAGGCGAAATTCGGCGACAACCTCGTGCCCCTCCAGCAGGGCAACGCTGCCCCGAGGCGTGCAGGTGTCAACTGCCAGCACTTTCAGCTGAGTTCTACGGTCCATGATCATTGACAATCGCAGGAAGAGAATTATATAGTAATAAGTTCATAACTTCAAGGATCAGCTATATTTCCAGTCATTTTCGACCAGCTTGACCTCAGAAGGATACTATGGACAGCGAACACCCCAGGATGTAATTCACTGTCCCCTGTCAACGTTTTTTGGTCTCGAGTCCACGAAGAAAGATCCAAAAGTGATGGAAGACCTTACCCCGATGATGAAACAGTATCATGAAGTGAAGCGTCGCTTCCCGGGGAAGCTGGTTTTCTTTCGCCTTGGCGATTTCTATGAAATGTTCTACGAGGATGCTGTTACCGCCTCGCGAGAGCTGGAAATTACGCTGACTTCTCGCAACCGGGACAAATCGGGCGCACCGATTCCCATGTGTGGAGTGCCCTACCATTCCGTCGATGGCTATATTGCCCGCCTGATGAAAAAGGGATTCAAGATCGCGATATGTGAACAGGTTGAGGATCCCAAAACAGCCAAAAAGCTGGTCCACCGTGAAGTGACACGGATTCTGACCCCCGGAACCGTTGTCGAAGAAATGCTGCTGGAACCCAAGGACCACAATTACCTTGCCAGTGTTCTGATGGGGCCGGAAGGAACCGGACTGGCGTTCATGGACCTGACCACCGCTGATTTCCTCGTCACCGAATTCCAAGCGGAAGATTCGTGGGACAAGGCGATGGATGAATTACTGCGTTTCCGTCCCAGGGAGGTTGTCATTTCCGAGCTTGCCTCCGACGACCTGCGCAGGCGACTCGGCAAGGACTGGCCCGGTGATTGGGTATTGAGTCCGGTGGACGCCTGGGCATTCAATCCCGACTATGCCCAGCGCCTGCTGCTTGAACATTTTGGCGTCGCCAGCCTTGATGGCTACGGGTGCGCCGGACGGCCCAGAGCTATTGGCGCCGGCGGCGCACTGGTTCACTACTTAAGGGAGACCCAACTTTCCCAGCTTGGGAAAATTGCGGCGCTTCAATATTTCGAACCCTCGGACTATCTCAGACTCGATGCCTCGACCGTGACCAACCTCGAGCTCATTCAAACATTGGAGGGTGGCCGCAAGGGTTCCCTGCTCTGGCTTCTGGACCAAACCCGGACCGGAATGGGCGGAAGGCTGTTGAAATCCTGGATCTTATCCCCTTTGTTGAACCGCGAGGAAATATACGGAAGGCTGGATGCGGTGGAAGTCCTGAAAGCGGATGTTCCCACGCACGATCGAATCGCCCGAAAGCTCGCTGATGTTCACGACCTGGAGCGGCTTGTCAGTCGTGTGCTTGCCGGTGTAGCCACACCACGCGATCTTCTGGCACTCCGAGATTCTTTGCAGGTCATCCCTGGGCTTCGGGCGCTCCTAACTGCAGCCCAGGCACGCAGGATCGTCGACATCCGCACCGGAATCGATGATCTGACCGATGTTGTATCCCTGATTGAGCGATCCATATCCGACGAGCCGCCGAATTCGTCCAGCGAACCAGGCATTATCCGGGACGGCTACTCGCCGGAATTGGATGAACTTCGCACCATCCGGCACAGCGGCAAAGGGTATCTGGCATCGCTCGAAACAAGGGAGCGGAAGCGGACTGGCATCCAGTCGCTCAAAGTAAAATTCAACCAGGTTTTCGGCTACTTTATTGAGATCACCAAAGCCAACTTGTCCCAGGTCCCTCCGGACTATGTGAGAAAGCAAACCCTGGTTAATTGCGAGCGGTTTATTACAGAAGAACTGCAGACCTATGAAGAGAAAATTCTCGGCGCCGAGGAGCGCATCGGAATTCTGGAAAAGGAACTTTTCGGCCAGATCCGTAAAGCCATCGCCGGTGAAAGTCAGCGGATTCAGACGACGGCTCGCCTTTTGGCTGAACTCGATGCCTTTATTTCTCTCGCTGAAGTCGCCTTAAAAAACGAATACATTCGGCCGGAGGTCGTCGACAGCGACGAAATATATATCCGCCAGGGACGTCATCCGGTCATCGAACAGCAAAGCCGCCCGTTCATCCCGAACGACCTTTTTCTCAACACAACGAACGACCAGCTGATCATCCTTACAGGTCCCAACATGGGCGGCAAATCGACTTACCTGCGGCAGGCTGCCCTGATTTCGATCATGGGTCAGATCGGCAGTTTTGTTCCCGCCGGCGAAGCCCGTCTCGGTCTCGTGGACAGGATCTATACCCGTGTTGGAGCTTCGGATAATCTGGCCCGCGGCCGATCCACCTTCATGGTTGAGATGATTGAAACCGCCAACATTTTGAACACGGCGACACCGCGAAGTCTGATCCTGCTGGACGAAGTCGGCCGCGGCACAGCAACTTTCGACGGCCTCTCCATTGCCTGGGCGGTAGCAGAATACCTGGTACTGAATTCCCAACACCGGGCGAAAACTCTCTTCGCAACCCACTATCATGAATTGACCAAAATGGCCGACCTTCACGCCGGAGTGAAAAATTACTGCATGGCCATCCAGGAAGCCGGCAAGGAGATAGTGTTCCTGCGCAAAGTCAAACCTGGTGTCGCCGACAAAAGCTACGGGATTGAGGTCGCAAGGCTTGCCGGGTTGCCCCGCGAAGTCCTCTCCCGAGCAAGCGAAATTTTAGAGCGGCTGCAGCGCAAGGAGATCGACCTTGCAGGCAAGCCCAGGTCGAGACCCGCCGAGGACGTGATTGCGGAAATTCAAAAATCCCTCTTTTGAGCCCCCTGGTGATGAACCTTTCTCCCTGGAAACCGGCCGTCCGACAACTGCATGCCGGGATAATCCTCGCGCTCTTATGTGTCCCGTATTTTGCAAACCTGGGCGTTTCTTCGCTTTGGGATTCCAATGAATCGTTCTATGCCGAAACGCCGCGCGAGATGCTGGAATCGGGAGACTTTCTCGCCCCAAGGTTTAACTATCAATGGCGAGTCTACAAACCTCCTCTGACGTACTGGCTGGTGGCGGCAAGCTACAGGCTTTTCGGCATCCGCGAGTTTTCGGTCCGGTTACCCGGCGCGCTAGCCATGTCCGCGCTGCTCCTGCTTTTATACCGGACCGCGAATAGCTTTTATGGAACTGGCGCCGGTCTTCTGGCGGCCGCGATCGTGTCCACAACGCTCAGGTGTTTTGTACTGGTAAGGAAGCTCCCCATCGACGCGCTGTTGCTTGCCTGTTTGTCGGCCTCAGGAATCTTCGTGATGCGTGCCCTTCGAAGCTCCCGACGGATGGATTGGGCGCTGGCCTATGCTTTTTCGGCCTTAGGATTTCTAATCAAAGGCCCGGTGGCACTTGTTATACCATTGATCTCGATTTCGGCCTGGTGGTGCGTTACCCGGCCTATCTCCCCGATTCGTCCACATCTAAACATGGGAATTGCGATCTATTTCGCCATTGTCGCGCCCTGGTACATCATGATTTACCGTATTCACGGCTGGAAGTTTATCGCTCCCTTTTTCCTGAGCGACAATCTGGGGAGATTTGTCTCTGAATCCTTCGGCCCGTCCCGAAGCTGGTATTTCTATTTACCGGTTTATATGGCCGAATTCCTGCCATGGTCGCTTGTCAGCATTGCCGCCATGGTATGGTACCTGCGAAGAAGGAATCGCAGGGCCGGGCATCAAGACCCGGCGGCGGAATTCCCCCTCGTTTGGTGTGCGGCAGTTCTGGCGGTTTTTACGCTGGCTAAAAACAAGCAGGAGTACTATATCGCCCCCGCCTACCCAATGATCGCACTCTTCATAGCCGCCAATCTGAGGAACAATTTGTTCAACCCGGCGGTCCGCCATTCGACTTCGGAGCGGTCTGCATGGAGGGTTGTTTTTCTTTTGCTGTCGGGACTTTTGGCGGTGCTACCCTTCGTGATATTGTTTTTGCTCCGGCTGGCGCTTCCGGGTATTCGGGAGGCGCTCCTGTGGATCCCCTTTCCCGTATTCCTGGGAGCATCTGCGCTTCTTGTGAAGGCGTCGATTAGGACCGACTGGGTCCAATGTACCAAGATTACAGTCGGGATTCTGTGGCTGGCATTCACCGGTTTCGCCCTGTTCTACGTTCCTCCGATGGAGCAATTCCGGCCGGTATCCCAACTATGCCGCACGATCCAGGGGGAGATTCTCCCGGGAAATGAAGCAGGCTATTTCGGGTTGGCTCTGCCCAGCATGGCTTTTTATTTGCGTCGTCCGATATACGAGGAATTTCACGCCGAATCCATGGAAGGCAGATTTAGGTCCTCCGAAAGAGTGTTTTGTATTCTAGCCGAACGGGATTATAACTTCTTCGCGAAGAAGGAGGGATTGAACTTGTACGTATTGGAACGGCATCCGAGGATAACGACACGGCTTAACGACCTGCTGAATCCGTCCGACCGGCTGCAGGATTCGCATTTGTTGTTGGTATCCAACCAGCGGCCGCGTTCTTCCTCGGCGGCGCAGGAAAAGGCCGTTCGATGAAAAGTGCGGTGCTGGCAATCATCAAGGCAGGTGTTACGCTCGGACTCTTCCTTCTGCTTTTCCGGAAGGTGAATTTCCAGGAGTTTGCCGACACACTACGCCACGCCGATTTCGGAACAGAAATTTCGGCCTTTCTGCTGTTCTGGATCGGACATTACATCTGCATATTCCGCTGGCGGATGCTGATGCGGCCGCTAATGCCTGTCCTTTCCATTCCGCACCTTTTCGGCATTTATTGCATCGGCTTGTTTTTCAACCTGACCTTCCCGACCGTAGTTGGCGGGGATGTAGTGAAGATGTATTACGCGGGCAAACCCTCAAAGAAGTTTGCCCAAAGCTTCGCCGCCACGTTTCTGGACCGGGACGCAGGGATGCTTGCCATGATGATCATCGCCTGCATTGCATCTTTTGTTCATCCGGTGCAGATCCCGAAAATTCCCGTCAAGCTGATTATCTGGGGCGCCTTTCTGGCATTTGTTGCCGCCAACATAGCGATTTTTACTCCATCCCTCCACAATCGATTGACCGGCATTCTCCACAGGCTGAAGCTGGTGAGGCTCGCACACAAAATCGACGCCATTCTCAGCGCCTTCCAGGTCATGGGGACCCATAAGGCTGTCCTGGTCAACTCGTTACTGATCTCAATCGTCAACCAATTCTTCGCGATTTCGGTTACCTGGATGATGGCGGTTGGGTTGCATATTGAAGTAAGCCTCGTTTTATTTATGGTTTTTGTGCCGGTTGTGACCCTGATTTCCATGATCCCCATCAGCCTCAATGGCATGGGCCTGCGTGAATATGCCTTCGTCAGCCTGCTCACAGGAGTCGGCGTCGATCGCGAAGCGGCCATTGCGCTGGCGCTGCTATCCTCCGCTGTGGTCATTCTTTCCGCAATCCCGGGAGGAATCGTATATGTATTCTTCCGTAATCGAAGCGATGCCCAGCAGATGGCTGCAATCGAAACGGACTTTTGATCTTCCTTCTGCCCTCCGTCGCCGTTTTCGAAGTCAGTCAAAAAAGCAGGACGCAATCGGGGAGGGAATGAGTTCATGATGCCGCTGGCTGTTCGCACCCCAGGCAGCACGCTGGCGGATCATTTCGGTCTGAAATTACCCGCGGTGGTAAATGTGGTCGGAGCCGGCGGGAAGTCAGGGCTAATACTCTCGCTTGTGGACCGGTTTTCAGAGTCGATGCCTGTCCTGTACACCACAACGACCAGGATCCTTTACCCGCCCCCCGAGTCTGGAACATGCGTAATCGCTGCGGACGATTGCGCTATTTTGCATCGCCTTGCAGTTGCCGGCGGCAGAGCCTTCCGGCATCGACGATTCCGGTTGGTTGCGGCTGGTCTCTCACAACGGGCCGGCTATTTATCCGGAGTGGATGCCGACTTCGCCGACGGCGAAATCCGGGAAGCCTTTCCCCTGGTTTTCAATGAAGCCGACGGGGCGCGAGGCATGTCTCTGAAATTTCCCCGCGACGGGGAACCGGTTTTAATGAAAGGGGCCCGATATCTCATTGCAGTGATCGGATTGGACTGTCTTGGACAGGCAGCGGGCCCCCGGTCGGTTTTTCGATGGGAACTCCTCCCACCCGGAATAAAATCAAGGGAAGGAGAGCCTCTGAACAGCAAACTTGCTTCGGAGATTCTTCTTCACCCGTTGGGTGTTTGCAAAGATTGGCACCATGACTCCATCATCATTGTCTATGTCAACAAAGTCGATGCTCCGGATCTGGACCCAGTTGCTGCAGCGTTGGCTCGAATTTTGCTGAAAAATCAGCATTTCCCGATCGAACGAGTTGTCTGCGGAAGCTTGAGGTTTCCGCGATCATCCACATTCATGGCTTTTTCCAGCTGAGGGAGCAATGGAGACGAAACGGATAACCAGCCGCGAAAATCGATGGCTGAAGGCGGTGCGGCTCGCCGCCCGCCCATCCCGGCACTCTTCGGACGAACTGGTGCTGGCGGAGGGGATCCGTACCGTCGAAGAAGCGGCAAATTCAGCATACGCCATTGAAGCAGCGATTTACTCGGAGGGATTTGGAGGCGCCTCGAGAGAAATGGACCTGCTGGCCCTTCTCTCCCGGAAGGCCGCGCAGGTTTGCCAAACCAGCCAGGCGTTGTTCAATACGGCATCGTCCGTCAACTCCCCACAGGGAATTCTCGCCCTGGTGCGGGTCCCCCCGACCGTTTTGGATTCGGTCGGGCTCGCCCGAGTTCCGTTCCTTGTTTGTGCCTGGGGTATTCAGGACCCGGGCAATCTGGGCACTTTGATCCGAACAGCCCGAGCTGCGGGTGCAACGCTGCTTTGCACAACCGTGGGAACGGTTTCCGCCCGCAACCCGAAATCTGTTCGTTCAAGTGCCGGAGCCTATTTTCGGATGCCGGTGGTCGAGAATCTCAAGCCGCCCGATCTACTGTCGTTTTGCGAAGAACGTCACATCAAGGCATGGACGACCACACCCCATGGAGGGATCGAGTATTTCCGGGCGGATTTTCATACGGCTTGCGCCCTGATCCTGGGAAATGAAGCCCAGGGAATATCAGGCGATATTCTCGATGTTCTTCCGAGGCTGCAGATTCCGATGTCTGCAGGATCGGAATCTTTGAATGTTGCGGCAGCAGGAGCTGTCCTCATGATGGAAGCATTCAGGCAGCGATCGCTCCATGGAATTCTATCGCCCGGCGCCTGACAGCTACAATTTGCCTGGAAGGAGTCTCGAGTGTCCAGATCACTTTTTGAGGACAAGGTGCCCTCGCGGGATGCCGCCAAACCTCCATTGGCAGAGCGCATGAGGCCGAAAAAACTGGCGGAAGTCGTCGGCCAGGATCACATCATCGGCGAAGGGAAGATTATCAGCGAGATGGTCCGCCAGGATCGCCTGGCCTCGATTATTTTATGGGGCCCCCCCGGAACCGGAAAAACCACTCTCGCCAGGATAATGGCGCGTGAAACTCATCACCCTTTTGTTTCCTACAGTGCCGTTTTGTCCGGCATCAAAGAAATCAAAGGCGTGATGGCCGATGCGGACCGCATGTACAGAACCACGGGCCAACGCACTATCGTATTCGTCGATGAAATCCACCGCTTCAACAAAGCCCAACAAGATGCATTCCTGCCGTACATTGAATCCGGAGTCATCATTCTGATTGGCGCCACCACAGAGAATCCCTCGTTCGAGGTGATCGGGGCTCTCCTCTCCAGGGCCAAAGTCTATGTCTTGAATCCGCTTTCGCCGGATCAAATTGTCAAAATCCTCCAGACAGCCATCTCCGATCCGCACCGCGGCCTGGGCGAATCCCGGGTGGAGGTTCCGGCGGAGGTTATCCGGCTACTTTCCGTTTATGCCAACGGGGACGCCCGCTCTGCCTTGAATATTCTTGAGATGGCGGTTTCACTCGCCGCAAGCCGGTCGAAGGAATCCTCCGTTGCATTGGACGCCTCCGACCTGGAATCGGCAATGCAGAAAAAGCTTCTGCAATACGATAAAAACGGGGAGGAACATTACAACCTGATCTCGGCCCTGCACAAATCCATGCGCAACAGCGACCCGGACGCCGCCATGTATTGGCTGGCACGCATGCTGGAGGCAGGGGAGGATCCGGTCTTTATTGCACGCCGCCTGGTGCGGTTCGCCTCCGAAGATATCGGTTTGGCCGATGTCAGGGCTCTCGATATCTGCATCAACGCCACGGAGGCGGTACGTCTCGTGGGACTGCCGGAGTGCAAGCTGGCGCTTGCTCAAGCCGCTGTTTACCTTTCCTTGGCTCCCAAATCTAATGCGCTCTACACGGGCTATTCGCGTGCCGCTGAAGATGTTCAGCGCACATTCAACGAACCGCCGCCCCTGCAAATACGGAACGCCCCGACCGACCTCATGAAAGACTTTGGCTACGGACAGGGATATCAGTACGCCCATGACAGCGAAACCAAGGTGGCCGACATGGAATGCCTGCCTCCGTCCGTGAGCGGAAAACGCTACTATATCCCGACGGATCAGGGGAGTGAGAAAAAGATTCGCGAGATTCTGCAGGACATCCAAGCCCGAAAACGCAAATCAGGGAGCCCTGGCTGACCGGTTTATCCGCCGTGCCGGAAATAAAAAATCAGAATAACGCCTGCAAGCAAGAACCGGTACAAAATGAAAGGGGTGAAACTTCTGGTTTGAATATAGCGGAGGAAAAAGCGGATACATAAAAAACCGGTAACCGCGGCGCTGACCACTCCCACAACCAGAACATCCCATTTAATGACTACCGACGGCGCAGTCAGGGGATGCCTCACGGCTTGAATCAAGTGGATAGTCTGAAGCAGGGCGGCGCCTGCGATGACGGGGGTCGACAGCAGGAAAGAAAACCGGGCTGCACTGGCGCGCTCCACGTTACGCCACAATGCCGCACCGATAGTGACGCCGCTCCTGGAAACTCCGGGGATCAGGGCAATTGCCTGCCCGAAACCGATCCAGAGTGAATCGGCTATGGTGAAATTTTCCAGTCTCCGGCTCCCGTTTCCAAGTTTTTCACCCGCCCATAAGAACACTCCGAAAGCGGCAAGTGTGAAGACAGGAATCAACGGAGAGCGGAGGTTGGATTCCACGAGCTTTTCAAATTTCAGGCCGATCGCCATGGCGGGAATGGTTCCCAGGACCAGAAACCACGCCAGCTTCCTGTGAACTGTGCCAAAGGGTTTTCCTTCGATGATCCCCACAAACACTTCTCTGGCGAGCAATATCCAGTCGCGCCAGAAATAGGCCAGGACAGCAATAGCCGTACCCAGGTGCAAAGCTATGTCAAAGGTTAGCCCTTCAGGCTCCCAGCCGAACAACCAGGGCACTAGAATCAGGTGTGCCGAACTGCTGATGGGGAGGAATTCCGTTAATCCTTGAATCACACCCAAAACAGCTGCTGCCACGAGTTCCATGCCATCTATGCCTCGGGATGAAACAAATGATTGAGCGCCATCGCGAGTGGAATGGATCGAACCAACCCGCTGGCAGGGAAGAAAACTTTATCACGGACATCGACACGAATCAGGTGATTTCGGCATCCCGTCGTCCGGGGATGGACTTCCAGCGACCTTGAAAAAATCAGGGCGGTTGAGATAATCTAGCATCGCCGCTGAAAAGCAACCTTACTTGACCCGGGAGATAAGCCATTCACCGCGAAACGATCCTCATATTGGACTTTGGCTCTCAGTATACCCAATTGATTGCGCGCCGCGTGCGCGAGCTTTCCGTGTATTGCGAGATTGTGCCATACACTTCGGGACTGGAGCGTGCCAAGTCGAACCGTCCCATCGGTATCATCCTCTCTGGAGGACCGGATTCTGTGGCACGATCGGGCAGTCCCGGCCTGGATCCGGAATTCTTCAGCCTCGGCATTCCCATCCTGGGAATATGCTATGGACTGCAACTGATCGCGCAAACGCTTGGAGGCGAGGTCGGTCCGGGGGATCAGCGGGAATTCGGCAAGGCAACCGCTGAAATCCTCGGGAGTGATGATCTGTTCAGTGGTTTGCCCGAGCGTTTCCAGGTCTGGATGAGTCACGGGGATCGGATCAAGGCATTGCCCCCGGGCTTCAGGATTCTCTCGATGTCCGGGAATATTATCGCCGCCGCCGCCGATACGGAGCGCCGCATCTGGGGGCTCCAATTCCATCCCGAAGTTGTTCACACCCAGCACGGGAGTTCGATACTGGCGAACTTCCTCACTCGGTGCTGCGGATGCAGCAGAGAATGGACAATGTCCGCTTTTATTGAGTCGGCCGTCCATGCCATCGCGGCACAAATCGGAGACGGCAGCGCTATCTGCGGTCTAAGCGGGGGCGTCGATAGCTCTGTAGCCGCTCTGCTGGTCCATCGTGCCATAGGAGACAGGCTGACCTGCATTTTCGTGGATAATGGTCTTTTGCGCAAAAACGAGTTCGAGACTGTCCTGGAGAATTTCCGTGACCGGCTGCATCTGCGTGTCATAGGGGTCGACGCCAGCCGGCGCTTCCTTGACCGTTTGTCAGACGTGGAGGATCCGGAGAAAAAGCGTAAGATCATCGGCGAGGAGTTCATCCGCGTTTTCGAAGAGGAAGCGCGCAAGCTGGGATCGCACAATTTCCTGGTCCAGGGGACTCTCTATCCCGATGTTATTGAATCGGTCTCCGTGCGAGGACCTTCGGCCGTGATCAAGTCGCATCACAATGTCGGCGGCCTCCCAGCCGAAATGGAGCTCTCGCTGGTCGAACCTTTGCGAGAGCTCTTCAAGGACGAGGTCCGAAAGGTAGGGCAGGAGTTGGGAATGGAAGGGGCGTTCGTGCACCGGCAGCCATTCCCGGGGCCGGGACTGGCCGTTCGCATTCTGGGATCTGTCACGACCGAACGCCTTCGCGTCCTGCGCGAAGCCGATGCCATCGTACAGTTAGAGATCGAGCGGGCAGGCCTGGTTCGCGAGCTCTGGCAGGCGTTTGCAGTTCTGCTTCCCATCCGCAGCGTCGGAGTCATGGGGGACGACCGCACCTACGAAAATGTTGCGGCTTTGAGGATTGTAACAAGCCAGGACGGGATGACGGCGGATTGGGCGCGTTTGCCGCATGAAATCCTGGAGAGGATATCCAACCGAATCGTGAATGAAGTCAGGGGAATCAACCGAGTGGTGTACGACATTACATCGAAACCACCCGGAACTATCGAATGGGAGTAGGCTCTTGGCACAGGCGGATCAGTTTGTTCATCTTCACAATCACTCCGATTTCAGCTTGCTGGATGGGGCATCCAAGGTGGAAAGGCTGGTTGAGGCGGCCGCCGGCATGGGCATGCCTGCGGTCGCCCTGACCGATCATGGCAACCTGTTCGGCGCCGTGCAACTCTGTTACCTGGCGAAAAAAAAGCAAATCAAGCCTATCGTCGGTTGCGAAATTTATGTTGCCAAGGAAAGCCGCCACAAGAAAAGCGGCGGCGGCGATCAATCCAATCACCTGGTCCTCCTAGCTGAAAATGCCGAAGGATATCGGAACCTGAGCCGGCTCGTGTCTTACGGATATCTGGAAGGATTTTATTATAAGCCCCGGGTGGACAAGGAACTTCTTGCCAGTCACAGCAACGGACTGATTGCCCTATCCGCCTGTCTCAAAGGTGGTGTCGCACAAAAACTCACAATGGACCAATTCGACGCTGCTCTGGATGAAGCAGCTCAGCTGCGCGACATCTTCGGGACCGGTAATTTTTTCCTCGAATTGCAGGACCACAATCTTCCGGCGCAGAAGACAGCGAATGAGGGAATTCTCCGCATCGCCTCCAAAACCAACCTACCTTTGGTTTGCACGAACGATTCCCATTACCTGCGCCAGGATGACAGCTTCGCCCACGACGTTCTGCTCTGCATCGGCAACGGCAAAACTGTTGAAGATGCTGACCGGATGCGGTATCTCGGAGACCAGTACTATTTCAAATCGCCGCAGGAAATGTGGCGGCTGTGGGGACATTTGCCCGAATCGATCCTCAACACGTTGCGAATAGCCGAGCGATGCAACCTCGAGATCGCGACATTCGATTCCCTGCCGCCATTCCAGGTGCCCGAGGGGCACACTTCGGACTCCTATTTTGAGTGGGTAGTGCGCCAAGGATTCGCCGAAAGACGTAAACACCTGGAGCAGGCCGCTCACGACGGAAAGCTGAAGAATCCGCTTGCGGTTTATGAAGAACGGTTGACCTTTGAAATTCAGATGATCAAGCAGATGCGCTTCCCCAGTTACTTCCTGATCGTGTGGGATCTCATCAAGTACGCCAGGGACCACGCCATTCCAGTCGGGCCGGGGCGAGGATCGGTTGTCGGCAGCCTCGTCGCCTATGCGTTGAAGATCACGGATATCGATCCTCTGCAGTATGACCTTTTCTTCGAGCGGTTTCTCAACCCGGAGCGGATTGCCCCCCCTGACATCGACATGGATTTCTGCATGCACGGCCGGGCCGAGATGATCGACTACACCGCAAGAAAATACGGTCGGGAAAATGTCTGCCAGATCATTACCTTCAACACGATGGCCGCAAAAGCCGCAGTGCGCGATGTGGGGCGCAGTCTCAACATCGCCTATGCCGAAGTGGACAAGATCGCCAAGCTGATTCCCACAGAACTCAAAACCACGATCGACAAGGCCCTGAAGCAGGAGCCCAGGCTCCAGGAGGAAATGAACAAAAATCCCCAGATTGAGCGACTGATTGAAACCGCAAAGAGGCTCGAAGGGATGTCGCGCAATGTTGGGACTCATGCCGCCGGGGTCGTTATCGCCGCGCGCCCCCTGATCGAATTGATCCCCCTATACAAATCCGGTGAGGGCGAAATCACCACGCAATACAGCATGAAAGACCTGGAATCCGTCGGCCTGCTCAAGATGGATTTCCTGGGCCTCGCGACCCTGACCGTCATCGACGATGCGGTCCGGCGTGTGCTTGCGGAAACCGGGTACCAGCTCGATCTGGAAACGCTGCCGTTGGATGACAAGGCGACCTTCTCCCTTTTCTCCGAGGGCAAAACCAACGGCATCTTCCAGTTTGAAAGTGGCGGGATGCAGGCCGAGCTAAGGCGGTTGAAGCCGGAACGATTCGAGGATCTCATCGCCCTGAATGCGCTTTATCGGCCGGGTCCGATGGACATGATCCCCGAATTCATCCGACGCAAGCAAGGGCAAGTGGAGGTTCGCTACCTTCATCCTGTTCTTGAGGAAATTCTAAGAGAAACCTACGGGGTTATCGTCTACCAGGAACAGGTCATGCAGATCGCCAGCAAAATGGCGGGCTTTTCTCTCGGAGAAGCCGACATCCTGCGTAAGGCCATGGGAAAGAAGCTCGAGGACGTCATGGCCGCGAGTCGCGCCAAGTTCCTGGACGGCGCCAGGAAAAACAAGATTCCTGAAAAGACCGCCATCCAGGTCTTCGATCTGATCAAGCAGTTCGCTCAATATGGATTCAACAAATCCCATGCGACGGCTTATGCCCTGCTCGCCTATCAGACTGCCTACCTGAAGGTCCACTTCCCCGTACAATTCATGGCTGCGCTCCTCACAAGCGAAGTGGAAAAGACCGATAAGATCGTCATGTATATCGCGGAGTGTCGCGATATGGGGATCCCTGTGCTTCCCCCGGATGTGAACGAAAGTGATCTGAACTTCATGTCGATCGGAGGCAAAATCAGGTTTGGCATGCTGGCGATCAAAGGAGTGGGAGAGGGCGCCATCCGCTCGATTCTGGAGGTGAGGCAGAGGACTGGACGTTTTCGCAGCCTTTACCAACTATGTGAGGATGTGGATTCTCGAGGCGTGAACAAGCGTGTGCTGGAGAGTCTGGTCAAAAGCGGCGCGTTGGATTCGCTCCGCTGGGGGCGCTCGCAGCTGATGGCCAGCCTCGACTCCGCCATCGAACATGGCCAGCGGGCTCAACGCGATCGTGCCAGCGGCCAGAAAGGCTTGTTCAGCAGCATGCCGGCCTTCGCCGCGGCCGTTGAAGATCCCATTCCTCCGGATCTGCCCGAATGGGCGCCGGAGCAGTTGCTCGCTTACGAAAAGGAAACCTTGGGATTCTACGTATCCGGGCATCCCCTCGATCGCTACGCCGCCGAGCTTAAGCGCCACTCCCAGAAAACCTTGGCGGAGCTTATCGGGAACGGGCAAAGCGTGGAATGCAAAGTCGCCGGGATCGTGGTCGAGTGTCGCACCAAAAGGACCAAGAAGGGCGATCTTATGGCGGTTTTTAACCTCGAGGATCTGTCTGCCTCAGTGGAAACCGTTGTATTTCCGAAAGACTATAAAAGGTACGAACAATATCTCTCGGCCGATACTCCGATTTTGATCAGCGGCCGCTTCGAGGTCGAGGAAGAAAACAGTTTTAAAATCATCTGCTCCGAGATACAGCCACTGCATGGTTTCAAAGAACGCAACGCGCGAGGGCTCTGCATTCGGGCACCCATTCATCGCCTTTCACCCGCAACCGCGGAGGAGCTTCACAAGCTGCTGGAGGCCAATCGCGGTGAAACCGGAGTTGAGGTTGAATTGTTCAATCCCCGTGATTTCCGTGTTACCATTCAGTCCGCCGATTTCGTCAAAGTCAAAGCCAGCCCGGAGCTGGTGCGTCGCATCGAGGATCTGTGCGGGAGCGGATCGGTACAACTCTTGAACTGAATGCCCTGCGAGGAGCTGCGATGGAAACCGAGAAGCACAGCCAGGCGGAGATTGAGTCATTACGCGCGGAGGTCGAGCGGCTGCGGAAGGAAAGCGGCGTCACCAGCGATGCCTGGGCAAAAACCCTTCTGGCCCGACACGAACAGCGGCCCTACACCCTCGACTATGTCGAAAGGCTGTTCCGCGATTTTTCCGAAATCCATGGCGATCGCAGGTTCGCCGATGACCCCGCTATTGTCACAGGCATGGCAACTTACCACAACCATCATGTCCTTGTGGTCGGACACCAGAAAGGGCGCGACCTCAAACAGCGCCAGCACCGGAATTTCGGATATGCCCAGCCGGAAGGCTACCGCAAAGCCATCCGCGCCATGAAGCTGGCGGAAAAATTCTCCCGTCCCATCATCTGCTTCATCGATACGCCCGGTGCCTACCCGAGCGTAGGCGCCGAAGAGCGCGGTCAGGCCGAAGCCATCGCCCACAACCTGCGTGAAATGTCGCGACTCATGGTGCCGGTAGTTGTCTGCGTGATCGGCGAGGGAGGGAGCGGCGGCGCCTTGGGAATTGCAGTCGGCGACTATATCCTGATGCTGGAAAACGCGATTTACACCGTCATTACACCCGAAGGTTGCTCGGCGATACTCTGGAAAGATCAGCTGCATGTAGAGGCCGCGGCCAGCTCGCTAAAAATCACGTCGAAAGACCTGATTTCATTCGGCATTATTGATGAAATCGTTCCAGAACCCCCGGGAGGAGCCCACAGTGACCATGACGCCGCGGCTCAGCTGCTGGATGCCCGGCTCAAGCCCGCCCTGGAAAATCTTATGGCGAAAACTCCGGAGGAGATACGCAGCCACAGATACCGGAAGTTTCGTGCCATGGGGGTAGTAACGACAAGCGAACCCGCCTGAGAACCTATCCTCCTGGAATGTGCGCAGCGGCGAATTAGATACGGCCGAAATTTCTCTCGATTTCGTAGAGGCTGAATCGGAGAAGAATGGGACGGCCGTGAGGGCAGTTGGTGGGAATGCGTGTCAGACTCAGTTGATCCAGCAGCCACTGCATCTTTTCCATCGTGAGCGGCATATTCACTTTTATGGCTGCCCGGCAGGCTGTACTTACAGCGATCCGGTCCCGTATCCGGTCCAGGTCGAGCGTGCGCTCTTCATTTTCCAACCCATCCAGGATCTCGGACAGGAGTTTGCCGCAGTCCTCATCGCCGGCGAGCGCGGGAACCGACCTGAGCAATACCGTATCGCCACCAAATAGTTCCACCTGGAAACCGTTGCGTTGAAGCTCGGGGAGCACCTGTTTCAGGATTGCCTTCTGGTGCGGAGGCAGCTCGATCGTCCGGGGGACTAACAATCCTTGGGTCTCCACAGCTCCCGATTTCATCGACTGGGCGTATTTTTCGTATAGGATTCTTTCATGGGCGACATGCTGGTCGATGATCAGTAATCCCTGATTGTCGCACGCAACGATGTAACTTTCGTGTATCTGCCCCAGAATGCGGGCTCCGCTTCCTTGAAATGGCGTGGAAGCTGCTTCCGGAGCTCCCAGGAGCATATCGGCAAGCAATCGCAAGGAGTGATGTTCTTGGTTCAGCCGACTGGCCGCGACCGGAATCTCCCGGAAGGGATAGTGAAACGCTTTTTGTAGGGGGTCCGGAGAGGCCACCGCAGGCACAAAACCCAGGTCGCTGCTCCGATCCAATGGCACCGGATCGATTCCGGACAGCGGGAGGCCACTGTTCCCCGGCGAACTCCACTCATCGGCACGGTGTTCATAGGATGGGATGGATTTGCTATGAACCAACGCCCGCTGGATCGAATCACGCACCAGATCGTGAATCATGCTCTGCTGGCGAAATCGAATTTCAGTCTTTGCCGGGTGGGCGTTGACATCCACTTCATCGAAAGGCAGCTCGATAAACAAGAGAATAACAGGGTAGGCAGAGCCGGGGATTATGTTGCGATAGGCCTGCCGGACCGCGCTCGCAATGACGCGGTCCCGCACCATTCGGCGATTAACGAAAAAGAATTGAGAATACGGATTGGTGCGCTGTTCGTGAGGCCGGGATGCGAACCCATGTATTCGGGTGGTGCCGGCTTCGCCCGTAATTTCAACCAGATTGTCCATGAACTTGTCACCGAAAAGTTGATAGACCCGTTCGCGTACCGAAGGAACCGGCACAACATCCATCAGGCCGCGGCCCTCGCTGGTAAGCGCGAAGCGAACTTCCGGGCGAACGATCGCATAATTTGTAGTGAGGCGCGTAATGTGGCCCAGCTCGGTTTCGTGCGACTTTAAAAATTTTCGCCTTGCAGGCACGTTGAAAAAGAGGTCGCGCACCGCAATCTCTGTGCCCCGGTCCCAGGACACTCCTTTCACAGAGCGCATGACCCCACCCTGAATTTCGATCTCCGTGCCAGGAATCTCACTGGATGCGCCGGCCGCCCGAGTGCGCAGAGTCAACCGAGATATTGAAGCGATGGAGGGGAGCGCCTCCCCCCGAAATCCCAATGTGGCGATGGCCGCCAGATCTTCAGCTGATTGAAGCTTGCTCGTAGCGTGGTGCTCGAATGCCAGGATGGCGTCATCCTGCCCCATACCTTCCCCATCATCCCGCACCAAAATGCTCTTTTTTCCACCGGCTTCGACCGCGAGGTAAATAGAGCGGGCGCCGGCATCCAGGGAGTTTTCCATCAATTCCTTGGCCACCGAAGCCGGACGCTCTACAATCTCACCAGCCGCAATTTTATTGGCGAGTATTTCCGGGAGTACTCGAATCCTGCTCATCGGGTCTCACACTCCGTTGCCGCCAAAATAAGCCTCCAATTCCGGCTGGGTTATATCCCATTGATGGGAATCCGCCATACGTTTGATCTGGAATACCCCACGAGCCAACTCTGACTCTCCGATAATGAGCACATGTTTGGCCCCGAGCCTGTTGGCGAGGCGGAACTGGCTTTTCAGGCTCCCTCCTTCGAATTCCAGCCGGCAGGTCACGCCCAATTTTCGAAGCTGAGCCGCCAGGATCAGAGCTTTGTCAAAGGCGGATTCTCCCATGTAGGCGAAATAGATATCAGGCTGGGATATGGCGGAAGCAGCCACGCCTTCCGGCAGAAGCATGATCAGTCGGTCCAATCCCAGCGCGAACCCGAAGCCATGGGAAGGCTGCCCACCCAGGACCTCTGCCAATCCATCGTATCGTCCTCCGCCCGCCAGGGCATTCTGCGCTCCCAAATCACCCGAAACGATTTCGAAGGCGGTGCGGACGTAATAATCCAAACCGCGCACGAGCCTGGGAACCACTTCGTGCATGATTCCGGCGCTGTCGAGATGAAAACGGAATTTCCGGAAGTGCATCCTGCATTCAGCACAGAGGTGATCGGCGATCCTGGGCAGACGGTTGATCACCGGCTGGCAGGCCTCAACCTTGCAGTCGAGAACGCGCAAGCAGTTAGTCTCCGTTCGCCGCCGACAATCCTCGCACAGATCCTGCTGGTAATTCCGAAGTTCAGTCTGCAGCAAGACGACATACTGAGGCCGGCAATTCGGACATCCGACTGAATTCACCAAGAGCCGGGCCGACACTCCCAGGGATGATAGAAAACCCAGGAGCATTTCTATTGCCTCGGTTTCGATCGCGGGATGATCCGCGCCGAGGACCTCCGCCCCGATCTGGTAAAACTGCCGCCACCGGCCCTTCTGCTTTTTTTCATGCCTGAACATAGGCCCGATATAATAAAGACGGGTCAATCCCGAACCACGATACATGGCATGCTGCAGGTATGCCCTGACGGTGGATGCGGTCGCCTCAGGCCGGAGTGTGATGGATTTTTCGTTCTGATCGCGGAAGGTATACATCTCCTTCCCCACAATATCGGTATCCCCTCCTATCCCCCGAGCGAACAGTTCAGTGGCCTCGATCAGGGGGGTCCGGATCTCCTGGTAGCCGTACCTGGCAAAGAAATCTCTCGCCCTCGATTCCACCAGATGCCATAAAGCAGTCTCGGGCGGAAGAATATCTCGCGTACCTGTTAGATTGGATAGCAGTGATTCGGACATCGTGATTCACCTGGCCTTTTGCTTATGATCCCCGTTGCCGGCATCTCGACGGATCGACCTTGCCTGTTCCAAAGGGAAATCCCGGGAGGAATGTGATCAGCGGGCGCTGTACTCAAAGCGATAGTTCACCAAGGGTGCGGAAGAGCGATGGATTTCTCCGGTCTCCAGACCCGTGCTTGCGCCGCCAACGAGGCATTTCTTGATCTCTAGAATGCCGCCGCGTGCAATGCAGTTGTCTGCGCTTCGTGTCCCATCTCTCAAGGAAACCGCAACCGTGCCATAATATCGGTCCTGGAGCTTGCCCTCGTCGGCATATCCGCCACCGGGAATTTCCGTATAGCGCATGTGTGTAACATGATAAACAGTGGCGCCCTCCGGCTTGGTTTCACTCTGCCCGCCGCCTAATTGGTAGAGATTCCAGATTTTGAAAGGAGTAAGCTGCAACTGGTACTTGTCCTGAACTGCAACTTCGGTGTCTCCCTCGGCAATCCGGAACTGATCCGTCCAAAGGGATAGTCTCTGGCAATCCTCCGGTATTCGCTGGATGTCCGGATCGGGCAATTGCGGGGGCTTGGCGCGTCTGGCGAGGGCCACGACCGACGCCACGGCCACTCCACCCAGCGAGGACAAGATGAACATCTTTTTCCATCGGGTTTTCATATCAGGTTCCAGCCGTGCAATAGAACTGTGATCTTTGAATCGCAGACATCGAAAAGCACCTGTTCGCTCGATGCCGGCATTTTTCTACCACGCCACATCTTCATTGTCCAGGCAGGGGATCTGCATCCCTCACGGTGCTTCTTTTTGATACTTCCTGTACAAGGGTTTCAAGGTAGCTGACGAATTGACGCAATTGGAGGCGCACGGCGAGCTTGTCGGGTGCACTAAACAATTCGTCGCAAAACCTCTCGAAATTCTCGTGATCACGGTACAAAAGGTGCTTCATGGAACGTTCGCGGAAACGGGAGACCTGTTCGATCATAACCTCGATGGAAGGGTCGTGCGGGCCTTTGAGAGCGTCCTTGATAAACCCGCGCAGCGCCCACAGATCTTCGCGGAGAAGGAGCGACGTTTCGGCTTTTGCTTTGACGGAGGGGAAGATCAGGTCGGCATCAAAGCCGGCGTCCAAGCACTTCGCCAGAGTAATCACGCAGCCCTGAAGGCAGTTTTCCAGCATCCCGCAAGCTTCGTCGATGGCAGCATGCAGGGAGCGCGCGTCTCCAACTCTCACCAGCGCCACGATATCCTTCTCACGGCTCCGTTTGCCCTCGGTACGAATCGAAAAAAAGATCAGCTCGACCGCTTGTTTCACCTCAGGCGCTATGCCGTTCGAATCGATAAGGCGTCCCTTAATAAATCCGGCGAACGCCAAAAGTTCCTGCTGCACCAGAGCCAGCACCACCAGGTATGCAGGCATGGGTTTGTCGGCTGACACCCCCTTGAAGATAAGATCGATATAGCGAAGCAGACGAAAAAGGTAGAGGAAACAAACGGCAGCGCCGTGCCGCAGGCGGTCGCTCTCAATGCTTTTCAGCAGGGAGCTCAATCCCGCCTTTGCTACCCGGTCATACTGAGGCCTGAAGCGCTGGCTCAGGAGAATGTCGATATACTTGCAGCTGCGTACTTCTCTTAGAAATATCCGCTGAACACACAGATACGCCTTTAGGTCCTGCTTCCTCGATTCGTGAATCAGCGAAAGCAGGGCCGCCAGGTCCTGTGTCGACTCAATCATCCGTAAAAGGCTCTCGGTCGGGCTCTGTTGATCACCCATCCGGCTGGTCATGGGTTCAGATTCCCTATCCCTGGAACCTTGAGCTGCAAGTCGAGACTCCATGCCCGGTAGGGAGGCGCTGGACAGATGTACGATATCCTTGGCCAGGCTTTCGATCCGGCCCAAGGCCTGATGCACGATCGCGAATTCCGCGGCAAAGCTCCGGTCGAGCAAATCGGGCTCGGAAGCTGCGAAATCGGAATAATTATCAAGATCGAAGAACGCCCGAACTCCCCGGGTGAAGGTTTCGAACTGGAAAAGCAATTCGGTCGAGCCCTGCTCTTCGATACGCTTGAGCCAGAGGTTGAGTTTTTCCACGCTGCTGGGAGGTTTAATGCTCGAAGCGCCCGATGGTCTCCCTCCCGGTGGCTTGCCTTTCCGAGTTCCCTTCATTCTGTCGGCCCCGCTTTGCCGGTTCGCACCAAGGCCTCCTGGATTATCAAGGTCTTGAATTCACAAGTTTCTTTTCTCATTGCGAGCCAGGTTTGAAACAATTCAGGTGTTTCCAGCCAAATTTGGAACCATCGGGCTAGTTCCAGTTTGCGTAGTCTGTTGTCGGCCGAAACTCTCACATTTCGGCCTAGAGCCTCGGCCCGCATCTTCCCGAGCAAAGCCATCTCCCGCGCGCACTGCAGGCCGGTTTGATCCTTCTCGATGAGAAACCGATTCCTCAACTCGTCCAGGTTGCGAATTGTCTGTTCGGCATCCGCAAAACTCTTGAAGGATAGTAAACCATCAAAAATGTGGTCATAAGGCGGATCGAAATGGAGTCCTCGCGAGATCCTGGGCATGGCTTCCTATTTGCCAGGCTCCGCATTCAGGCAAGCCTTCGTATCCATTTCAAAAAAGATCATTTTTTGCCCTGTATCTTCCCGGTAGATCCCCGGGATATACACACGAGCGCCCGAAAGATACTTTTCCGGATCGGCAGCTGACGGTGGATGGATGTATATAAAGCCGCCGCCATTGCTGTGCGGCCCGACGACCTTCGAACCGAAAAATTTTTGCTCAAAATCGGCTAAAGCGTCTCGATTCAACTGCATCCGGGTTGGATCACGGGGCATCGGCTGGCTTACCCACTCCTTTCTGCTTCCTTGATGAAAAAGCCTGTAAACCACTTCTCCGGGAGCCAGTGTGTGGACATGCTCGTCGCCCGAGATCATTTCGATCGAGTCTGCCTCTACGCGTACCGGATAGTCGTTTTCATTGAAAACACCGATGGCGATGGGCATAATGCCGCGTGTCACCATGTCTTTGGAGTCGAACACCGCAGCGGCCGATTCGTTGCGATAAAGCGGTTCGACGGTAATGGTGACACGTTCGCTTGTCAGTTGTGCCGGATAGGCGGCTACCGGGCGCAGGCTCCAGGGACGCGCCTTATACGCGGCAAATGCAAGGGCGGACCCTAGAACCAGGGATCCCAAAAGAAGGCGGAATACGTACGGTCGGATGAGTTTCATGCGCTTCCCTTTTCCGCTTTCCTGTTGGAAAATCGATCTTTGCCCAGCGATCGCGACCTAAATTATAACATCGCCCGGGAATGCGATAAATTGGAATCCTCCCTTTACTATATAGCGGCCAGAACAGGACTTTTTCTGCTCCGAATTATTCCCCGATCTGCGGCGATGGGGATCATTCGCGCATGCGCGAATTTATTTTATTGGCTGAGCTTCAAACATAGAAGGATTGCCAGAGTAAACCTGAGAATCGCACTGCCTCAAATCACCGAGCAAAAGCGCCGGCAGATCGCCCGGCATAGTTTCCAGATAATTGCAGCGAATCTATTGGAATTGAGCCGGATGCCTGGTCTGACATCTGCGAATATTCCCGCGTTGGTGGAATACGATCCTGATTTTGGGCTGAACAATTATCGGAAAGCAGTAGACCGGGGAAAGCCGATTCTGTATATGACAGGCCATTTCAGCGCTTGGGAGCTTCTCCCTGCAGCCCACGCGCTTCACGGTTATCCGCTGAGCTTCGTTACACGCCCGCTCGATAATCCGGCCCTGGAGAAGTATGTGACCCGGACGAGAGAAGCTTCCGGCAACAGGGTGATATCTAAAAAGAACGCCGGGAAAGAAATTCTGCGCACGCTTCGCAATTCGGGCTCCGTCGGGATTCTCGTAGATCAGAACACGGACCCCAAGGAGGCGGTCTTTTGTGATTTCTTCGGGCTCCCTGCCGCAACCAGCACTTCCCTCGCCCTGCTGGCTTTGCGCACAGAAGCCACGGTTCTGCCGGGTTATTTGACCGTCATGAAAAAAGGGCGATATGCCATCAAGTTTCTGCCCCCGGTGGAGCTTATCCACACGGGAGAGAAAGATCGTGATATCAAAGAAAACACCATCCTTTTCAACCGCATCCTGGAATCCATCATCCTGGAACAGCCTGAATCATGGCTTTGGGGGCATAAGCGCTGGCACTATCAGGATCAGCAGCCACCAGGCTTTATCTACGAACTGGGCAAAGAAGACCTGGACCGGTATCTGAAGGAACACCAAAAGCCGACAGCCCATTCCCAGTCAGATACGATCAAGTAATCCGGGCTTTGCGCCCGTTGCATGGGATGGCGACAGCCAGATACATGCGGTGCCGTCCGGCTGAGCGCCTGAGAGGAGTGTCAAGGCTTGGCTTTGGGATCAGGCCCGGTCAGGAGACGGGCAAATTTTTCAGAGTAGCGGATGCTGTCTAATGCGGAATGGACCTGCTTCAGTTCCGCCCTCAGGATCTGGCGGTATTTTTCCGGCTCCAGTTCGATCGCCTTCGACAGCATGGCAATCGCCGGTTCCGGCTGATTGAGTTTTGCATAAAGTATTCCGGCGTTGAAATAATTCTGTGCCTGGGCTTTGCCCAGGCTGATGGCCTTTTCATACGACGCCAGAGCCTCCTTATCCTGGCCGGTTTTCTGATAAACCAGTGCAAGGTTCGACCAGGCCGCCGCGTAATCCGGATCCAACTGGACCGCGGCTTTCAATTCGGCGATGGCATTTTGCATGTCCTTGCGCTCGGCATAGGCAGTGCCCAGGTTATAGTGGACTTCTTTCTGTTTCGGATTCAGTGCAAGGGAGCGCTTATAGGAGTCGATGCTTTCCTCCTCTCGTTTAAGCTCCGAATAGAGGTCCCCGAGGAGGTAAAACGCATCCGAATTGGTCGGATTCGCGCGTGTGGCGTTTTCCAGGATCGCAACCGCCTCCTGGATGCGCCCTGCCGCGGCCAGGCTGAAACCGAGTTTCGCGAGGATTGCCGGTCGTTGGGTGGTCTTTTCAAGAGCAGCCTGGTAGGCGCTGACCGCTTTCTGATGCATTTTTTCGAAGGCATAAACGTCTCCGAGCCGCTCCAAAATCTCCGGATTTCCTGGCGAAGATTTGTTTGCGGCTTCCAATTCCTGGATTGCCTCCGAGTTTTTCCTCTGTCGCAGCAATATCAAAGCAAGATTATAATGGGCCGCGAAGTTTTGCGGATCCAGCCGGAGGGCATCCCGATAGGATGATATCGCCGCATCGGGGCGGCCGGCCTTCTGATAAAGTGTTCCGAGTTCGATCCGCGCACCCACGTCCCCCGGTTCGATTTCCAGCAGCGATTCCAGACTGCGGATCGCCTGTTCATCCCTGGACTCATTCATTTGGAGGTACGCCAGCGCCTTGAGCATCTTCGCGTCTCTGGGTTTCTTTTTGAGTCCCGCTTCGAGGGCCTCTGCCGCTTTGGCGGAATCACCCGCCTCTTTGTAGGCCGTGGCCAGCAGCAATTCGATCCCTTCGAACTTGGGATCCAGCCTGAGAACTTCCTCAAATTCGCCGATGGAATCCCGAAATTTCTTCTGATTGGCATAAATCAGGCCAAGGTTATAGTGAGCCTCGAGAAAGTCCGGCTTTTTGGCAAGGGCTTTGCGGAACAGTTCGGCTTGTTCTTCGCTGTTTTCTTGTGGCGTTCCGATCATCGCCTCAGCCTGTTTGAACCAGACCATAGCTTCCCGGTAGATTTTGGCATCGTCGAGGGTGGCGGCTTTTTTGGCCTGTGCGGGAAGACGTTCCGGGCTGCCAAGCAGCAGAGACGCGATGGAAAAAATCGATGCGAGCAGGATTCGGCACCATGGGCCAATCCGCTCAACGCTGGGCTTTGTCCAAATAACAGAATTCAGATTTGGGATCCGATTGGATGGAAACATAAACCCTGCAGATCAGATATCGCCGAATTCCGTAAGGTGCTTGAATTCGATGAACCGCTTCTCAATCTCGGTGAAAGTAAGACTTCCGAGACGGCGAGGACCAAAATCGCTGACGTTAAAAGATGCCATAACGGAACCGAAGACGATGGCCTGACGGAGGCAGGCCTCGTCGGCATTTCCCTTTGCAGCTATGTATCCCATGAATCCACCTGCAAATGAATCTCCGGCGCCGGTCGGATCGATGACTTCGTCCAACGGATAGGCGGGAATAGCAAAAACCGATTTCGGCATGACCATCAGCGCCCCGTATTCTCCGCGCTTGATGACCACGGTCTTCGGTCCCAATCCCAGAATCATCCTTCCTGCCCGAATGAGGTTGCTTTCCTGCACAATCGCCCGCGCTTCCGCGTCATTGATCACGAGAATGTCTATCAGCGAGAGGATGCGGCGGAGCGAGTCCAGTTTGGTGTTGATCCAGTAGTTCATCGTGTCGCAGGCAACAACTTTCGGTCGTTTCATCTGCTCCAGCACGCCGCGCTGCAAATCGGGATCGATATTCCCGAGGAACAGAAACTCCAAGCCTTGATGTTCACTTCTCAAGCGGGGAGAAAAATCAGCAAAAACATTCAGCTGGGTTTCCAGGGTCCGGGCTGTATTCATGTCGATCCCGTATTCGCCTTTCCATCTGAAGGTCTTGCCTTTTTGCTGCTGCAATCCCGATAGGTCGATCCCCTTTTGCCTGAGGAAATCGAGGTTTTTTTCCGGAAAATCATCCCCCACAACCGCAATCACGCTCACGGGGGCAAAATAGCTGGCTGCCACGCTGAAATAGGTAGCGGATCCTCCAAGAATTTCATCCTGGTAACCCGAAGGGGTGCGAATCGAATCAAACGCCACCGAACCGACCACCAAAATTCCCATGTTTATCCTCCTGATGCCAGCGATAGTGCCGAAATCTGCCTCGGCAAAATGCACCATTATTGATTAACAGGCCCTTGGCTCAGGTATTTGCCGACAATGGGATTCAACCGCGTTTTGATTTCCGGGGGTATCGATCCCCTGTCGGTTATCAAAGCGTGTCGCAGCGCCTGCCCGCATTTGCAGCTCCGCGCTTCCACCAAGTCCTGGATCACCTGAATCATAATGGACTGGGCATGCCGGGCGTTTTGCACAAGGTTTGCGATGATCATCTCAACGGTGACCGACTCGTGCGAATCATGCCAGCAGTCGTAGTCGGTAACCAGAGCCATCGTGACGTAGCAGATTTCCGCCTCGCGAGCGAGTTTGGCTTCTTGGAGATTAGTCATCCCGATTACATCCATCCCCCAGCTGCGGTAGAGATTGGATTCAGCCTTAGTTGAAAACGCCGGACCTTCCATGCACAAATAGGTTCCGCCCTTGCGGGTGTGGATGCCGATTCGGGTCGCCGCCCGATGCACCTGATCCATGAGATCCGGGCAAATGGGATCGGCGAAAGCCACATGTGCCGCGAGTCCGCCGCCGAAGAAAGTCGAAATCCGCCCGCGTGTCCGGTCCACAAACTGATCGGGTAAGACAATTTCCAGGGGGGCAATCTCTTGTTTGAGCGAACCTACGGCGCTGGCGGAAAGAATCCGCTCAACTCCCAGCAATTTCATCGCGAAAATGTTGGCCCGGAAATTCAATTCGGACGGGAGAATTCGGTGTCCCCGGCCATGCCTCGCCAGGAACGCGACTCTCCGCCCCTTGAGTGTCGCCATGACAATCTTGTCGGATGGCGCTCCAAAAGGAGTATCCACCTCAATTTCACTCCGATCCTCCAGTTCCGGGATGTCATACAGTCCGCTTCCGCCTATAATTCCTAACTTCACCTGTTCCATCGCATTTTACTCCATTGAATTAGTGGTCTCTGTTTCTGGCGGCTGCGACAGCTCGATCAACACGCCGTGTCCACTCGAGGGGTGTATAAACACAACCCGGTGCCCGCCGGCTCCGATGCGCGGCTCGTCATCCAGAATCCGGACGCCTGCCGCCTTGAGTTTTGCCATGACCGCCTCGATATCGTCAACGCTGAAACAGATATGATGCAATCCTTCGCCGCGTTTTTGCAGAAACTTTGCTACCGGCGAGTCGATTGAAAGGGGCTCGAGGAGCTCGATCCGACTTTCGCCGACCGGAAGAAGCGCAACCCGAGTTTTCTGTCCAGCAACTTCTTCGATTGCGATCGGATCGAGGCCCGCTGCAATCTGGTAAAATTCAAGGGCGCCCTGGATCGAATTTACCGCTATGCCCAGATGGTCAATCTTTTTCAGCATGGATTCACTCTCCCGCGTTCTGCGCCGCCCACGCGAAAGACTTCATGAGCCCATCCGCCGCTGTGTACGGATCGAGTTCTCTGTCGGCGATGCGCGATGCGATTTCATCCAGCCGAGCTGCAATTCCGGGCTTCGCGAGCATGGTTTCCAGGATCTGCGCTCGGAGCATTTCGATGAGCCGGTCTTTTTGAATTTGAATAGATCTCTTTTGTCGCTCGTGCGACTGCGCGAGAAAATCCCGGAATGCTCCTATGGCTTCGGCACACTCATCAATCCCTTTGTCCTCAGAGGCGATGGTTTTTACGATTCGCGGAACCCACCCATCGGCTCTGCTACCAGTCGCCAGGAGAGCGGCAAGCTCCGCCTCGACCCTCTGCACCCCGGGTCGATCCGACTTGTTGATGACAAAAATGTCACCGATTTCCATGATCCCGGCCTTCATGGCCTGTATGTCATCACCCATTCCCGGCACCAGCAGCACCAGCGTTGCCTGCGCGGTCCGGATGATTTCAATCTCGTCCTGTCCCACGCCGACGGTCTCGATGATCACCACGTCGAACCCGGCGGCGTCCATCACCAGGAGGACGTCTCCGGTTGACCGGGCCAGGCCCCCAAGGTGTCCGCGAGTCGCCATGCTCCGGATGAAAGTTCCGGGATCGGTGCTGCGTGACTGCATTCGAATCCGGTCTCCCAGAATCGCGCCACCGCTGAATGGGCTCGTCGGATCAACCGCTATGATTCCGACCTTTTTTCCAGCGCGTCGGTGATGCGATGCAAGGGCATCGACGAGCGTACTCTTGCCGGATCCTGGGGCGCCGGTGATTCCAATGGTGAAACACCTCCCCGTATGGGGATAGATCTCCCTCAGACAGGCAACAGCCTCGGCAGCACCGTTTTCGACCAATGTTATAAGTCTGGCTACGGCCCTGAATTCGCCGGCGAGAACCGCCGGGACGAGATCACGGCTCATCGCCCTGGATTCAGTCATGCGTGGATCCCATTTTCATCCAACCGGCGTTTGCCGGCATGGATCGGATTCAAGACTTCAATACATCTGCGAAAATCCCCGCGGCCCTATGAATAGCCTCAAGGCTGATATCGACATGCGTCAGCAGGCGAAGTGTAACAGAATCAACTGTCCCCGCGAGCAGCCCTTTTTCCTTCAGCCGTCCCGCCAGCGTGTCCGTATCGAATTGCGTGCGGCCGATGCCCACGATAACAATGTTCGTGCGCACTTTTGCAGGATCCACATCGAGGGAACGGATCTCGCTCAATAATCCGGCCAGTATCTTGGCATTCTCGTGATCTTCCGGAAGCCGGAGGGTCATGCGCTCAAGGGCGATCAGGCCTGCCGCAGCAAGCACACCGGCCTGTCTCATCCCACCGCCCAACAGCTTTCTTAGAGATCTTGCCTTCTCAATGAATCCTTTGGAGCCCACCAGCATGGAACCTACCGGAGCAGCAAGCCCCTTGGACAGGCAGAACATTACGGAATCGCAAGATCGGGTCAAATCGGTAACCGGGATTCCCAGCGCCGTGGCGGCATTGAATATCCGCGCCCCGTCCAGGTGAACCGGCAACCCGGCCTCGTGGGCTGCACGGCAGATCTCATCGATTTCTTCCCTCGAATACAAGGTCCCGCCGGCCATGTTGTGAGTGTTCTCAAGTGTTATCAGGCCCGTCCGCGCACGATAGTAGGCACCGCCCCTGAGCGCTCCCTGGATCATCTTCCAGCTCAGAATGCCGTCAGGCGCCGAAACCGGACGAACCAGAACTCCGCTGATGGCGGCAGCGCCGGCCATTTCATAATTAAAGATGTGAGCTCGTTCCTCGGTAACGATTTCCTGGCCCGGAACCGTATGCAGGCGGATGGCAATCTGATTCCCCATCGTTCCTGATGGAACAAAAAGGGATGCTTCGCGCCCGAATATCTCGGCAGCCCGATTCTGGAGCCTGTTCACCGTGGGATCTTCCATATAGACATCATCACCGACCTCGGCCATCGCCATGGCAGCGCGCATTTCAGCGGTTGGGCGGGTGACAGTATCACTTCGAAGGTCAATCCAGGGAAACTGATTCATCGCCATATTCTCCTTTTGCCTGAGCCTGCATGGCGGGCGCCATACTCAGCCTCTGACCCGGTTGCAGGATCACACGAACTCCCTCAGCACTTCGTTTGAAAAAATCATGCCCTGCCGGGTCAAACGAACCTGCGCATCGTGCCACTCAAGGAGCCCATTCGCTGACAATGCCAGAAGCGAGGTTTCAAAACGAATGAGATCCAAACTTTCCGGATGTCGGCTTTTCAGCTGCTCCCAATCGATGCCCTCTGTCAGCCTCAACCCCACAAATAGGGCTTCTTCCAATTCCTGTTTCTCGTTTCGCTGTTCGTCCCACTCGCAGGGATTTTGACCGGACCCCGCCCGTTCGACGTAGCGGGCGAAATTGGCGGTATTCGCGTATCGCTTTGTACCGTCGAAGGAATGGCTTCCGACGCCAAATCCGAGAACGGGCTCGCGCCTCCAATATTTGAGATTATGCCGGCTGCGATATCCCGGGAGCGCAAAATTGCTGATTTCATATTGCTCGTAGCCGCGGGATGAAAGGAAATCAATGGTCCGGAAATAAAGGTCCGCCACCAGCTCGTCCTCCGGCACCTGTTTTTTCCCTTTGCCGATTTCATGAAAAAGCGGCGAACGGTCATCGAGGTCCAGCATATATACGGACAGATGCCGAGGCTCCAGCTCAACCGCACGCGAAAGATCATCGTTCCAGGTCTGCAGATCCTGTCCGGGGAGGCCGAGCATGAGATCCAGGTTGATGTTGTCGATGCCGGATTTCCGGAGCAGCGACACGGATCTTTCAGTATCCTCGCCCGAATGATCCCTGCCGGCCGCCAGGAGCTGCGAATCCTGAAAAGTCTGGGCACCAAGGGAGATACGGTTTATTCCCATGGCCTGATAGGCTCGGGCTTTTTCGCTGGTTAGAGAGTCCGGGTTTGCTTCCAGGCTGACTTCGGCTTCACCGCTGAGATGGATCCGCTCACGGACGACGGACAAAATATCCACGATAGCGCGGTCCGGCGCAAGGCTGGGCGTCCCGCCGCCAAAGTAAATAGTATCGACGGTCCGGTCCCCAGATGAAATGCTCAGGACCAATTTCATTTCCTCTAGAACAGCCCTGTAATATCGCGCCGCAGCCTGGTCCTCCCAGGGACGCGTGACAAAGTGACAGTAGTTGCAGCGGGCGGTGCAGAAAGGAATATGGATGTAAAGGCCGATGTTCATTGACCGTGCCCGACTGAAATCAAAGCCGTTCCTGAAGACCGAGGAGCATCTCTAAGGTGATGAACTCCACCCCCGCCTTCCTGAGATCGGCGAGAGCTTTTTCGGTATCTCCGGGAGACAGGGCGCGGACGGCATCTGTGACCAGCGCGGTTTTAATGCCCATCCGCCGCAACCCTAAACATGCCTGTTTCAAGCTAAGCTCAAGCGGCAATCCGAAGACAATCGCATGCGGCGGAAGCGCCCGGAGTATTTTTTCCGTTACGGGATTGGTGAATGGGTCGAAGGCCTGCTTTTCGATGATGACCTGACGATTTTTCTGGATTGCATCAAGGAGATTTCGATCCAACGGCTTGTTTTCCAGTATCATCGGGCGCGGCAAAAGCGTCTCATCGATTTTACGCTGCCCTGGGGTTTTTGCCAGGCAATGAGCCGGAAAAGCCGTCAATTCAGGATCGGCAGCCGAGTGCGCATCTACGGTTGAAAGGATGAAAATCTCATGCTTGCGGGCAAAATCAAAAAGCCTTCTGAACTTGGGCACCAACCGGTCTGCACCGGGAACACTCAGGGCGCCGGACGGCGCAACCAGATCCGCCTGAGTGTCGATATCCATGAAAAAGACAGCTTTCATAGGAACTCCGGCCTAAATTTCACCCGATAGGCTCTGCCTGCCTGCAGGTTCCAGCCAGTTGCAGGATTTCACTCAGAGGCGGAATACCCGCCCGTGCGCCAAGATGCGTGCAGTTTAGCCCCGCAGCCGCATTGGCAAAAGACATGATTCGGTCCAAGGGCCAGTTTTGAAGAAGGCCGTAAATAAAACTTCCGTGGAAAATATCACCGGCACCGGTGGTATCGACCGCGTGGACTTTGAACGCCGGAAAGCGAAGGCATTCGTCCCCGACGACAGCCATGGCCCCTTGTGCACCGAGAGTGACGGCAATGAATCCGTCACAGTACTTTCGCAAGGCCAAGAGAGACTCCAGAGGATCATCGATACCCGTGAAATCGGGCGGGAAATTCGCGCTCGTAATCAGGAAATCCACTTTTGAAATAAGCTCTTCGCTCCGGGGAACAACCCTGTCCAGGTCGATGACTACAGCCATCCCCTCTTCATGAGCCCAGGTGGCGGCTTGGATGGCGGCATCTGAATCGTGGCCATCCATGTGAAGCACACGCCCTACGCAGATATCGTCCTTTTTTAACTCTTCACGCGTAAAAGAGAGGCGTGGATCGCGCGACCAGAGAATGGTCCGCTCCCCGCTGGTCTTGTCGATAATAATGAAAGCATACTGATTCCGCGCCCCTGGAATGACCAAAACGGATGAAGTGTCAATGTTTTCGGACCGAAGGCTTTGAAGCGAAAACTGGCCGAATTCATCCGATCCGACCTTGCCGATGTATTTGCCTTTCAATCCCATGCGCGAAATGAAGCTGACCGCGGTTGCCGCCATTCCGCCCGCCAGCTTTTCAAACCGGAGGATTTCGGTCTTGGTATCGAAATGCGGATAGTGAGGCACAACACAAAGATAATCGACAGCATTCTGACCGAAACCCACCAGATCGAATGGTTTATCGGCACGGAAAGACAGGTCAAAGGTGTCGGCGGGGCTTGCCAGTTTTTTTATTTTCATAATCTGCCTGCAGTAATGTACTTCCTTGCGCACAATGACGATTCATCCCAACCTGGCACGGAAACGCGCATATTACAGCTTAGCGGCATAGGGATCAAGCAGTAGAAGAATCTGAACTTGCAGGCGCACAAATCCAGCCGAGGCCCTGTTCCAGCTGAGCGATGAACGGGCTAGCTCAGTCCCCATCCTGAAGCAGACCTGCATCGGCAAAACTGAAATAATCGGAGTGCCCCAGCACCACATGATCCAACACGCGAATTCCAAGTATTTTCCCCGCGCGGCAAAGCCGCTGAGTACACTCGCGATCCTCACGACTTGGCGCAGGATCTCCCGATGGGTGATTGTGGAGAAAGATAATGGCAGCGGTGCTATCCCGTACTGCAGGGGTGAATACCTCACGGGGATGCACCACAGAAGTGCTCAGGCTGCCGATGGAAATAAGCGCTTCCCGGATCAATTGGTTTTTGGCATTCAAATGAAGGGAAAGGAAATATTCCCGATTAGCAGAGAAAAAGCGGGCGCGGTAGCGCTCATAGAGGTCCATGCTGTTCGCAAAACGCTGTCCCGGTTTGAGCGGCGATGAGCAAAGCCTCCTTCCCAATTGCAGGGCGGCGCCGAGGAGGCTTGCCTGTCGGCCTGAGATTCTCCCCTGGATTCGCATCTCCTCCATTGAGGCCTGGTTCAGGCCGGCAGCCGACCCGAAATGTTTCAGGATTCTAAGGGCTGAAGATTGGGAGGATATACTGCATCGGCCCTGCCCCAATATTGTGGACAGCAGCGAGAGAAGACCGTCGAAATCGGCGGCCCATCCGGCATCCGGAAAATGCAGGCTGTTTTCTTCCGGTTCAATCCCTGGATCCAAAAGACACCACCTCCAGGTAATCTAATGCCGGCATTGGAAGTAGCGCCAAACCTTTTACATTGCCAGCCCACCGTCAACTTGAATCACTTGTCCGGTAATGTAACCGGACTCGGGGGAGAGAATAAATAAAGCTATGCGCGCGACTTCCTGCGCCGATCCAAAACGGCCGAGAGGTATGGCTGACAGGATTCTATCCCGGTATTCCGGGGCAAGAACCTGCGTCATTTCAGTCTCAATCATACCCAGGGCCAGAGCGTTTACGGTTATGCCCCGGCTGGCAACCTCCTTGGCCAGAGCCTTGGTAAGGCCGATCATGCCTGCCTTGGATGCTGAGTAATTGGCCTGCCCCGGCATCCCAACCACGCCGCTGATCGAGCTCATGTTCAGAATGGATCCCGATTTTGCGCGCAACATGTAATGCACGACTGCCCTGCAATAATTGAAAGCACCTTTGAGATTCGCATCCAGAACATCATCCCAGTCCTGTTCCGACATCCTGAGGATCAGTTTGTCTCTGGTTATACCGGCGTTGTTTACCAGATAATCGATCCGGCCGAACTCATCCTTAACGTCTTGGACCATCCCGTTGACGGCGTCAAAATCAGAAACATCGGTTTGGTAGGCCTTGACCTTGATTCCGAGTCGCTGGAGTGTTTCAGTAAGGTCCGCAGCCTGCGCGGTACTCCGCGAATAGCTGAAGGCTATATTGCATCCCTTCCCCGCCAGTTCCAGACAAATAGCGCGCCCGATCCCACGCGACGCACCGGTCACGATCGCAGTTCGATTTTGAAATGTCATCCATTGAATCCTGTGGAAAGAAAAAATTGGGAGAAGACAAAATCCAATACCGGCCTTTCAATTAGCCCGGTCCCTGATCCTGAGGCAAATGGCATCCCCCACCTGGGATGTGCCTAGATTTCCGCCCAGTTCCTTCGTACATTCGCAGGCGTGGAGGCAATCCCGCACCGCGGTCACAATGAGCGCGGCTTCATCACTCCAACCCAGGTGTTCGAGCATCATCCGGGCCGAAAGAATGGCCCCCATAGGATTTGCGAGGTTCCTTCCGGCGTACCGGTTGGCAGACCCATGAACTGGTGCAAACATGCATATTCCCGAAGGATTGATGTTTCCCGAACAGGCCATCCCAAGCCCTCCCATCAATTGAGCAGCCATGTCGGCGATGATATCCCCGAACATATTGCTGGTTACTATCAAATTGAAATGGGAGGGCTCCTTAACCAGCATCATCGCCAGAGTGTCAATATAAATATGTTCCGATTCAATCCCCGGTGTATCGCTTCGCGGTTTCCGAAAAAACCCGCTGCCAGAGATCCCCGGAGTAGCGCACCGCATTGCTCTTATCCGACATCGTTACTTTTTTGAGCTTTTGGGATGCGGCCAATGCATAGGCGAACTCCAGAATGCGCGCCACACCTTTTCGTGTCGCTACACACTCCTGGATTGCAATTTCGTCCGGAGAGCCTTTCTTGAAGATACCGCCCATGTCGGCGTAGAGGTCCTCAGTGTTTTCCCGGATAATAGTAAAGTTCACGTCGGCCTCGGTGGTGTTTTTTAGCGGACACAAACGCCGGTCGAGCAGGTGGATGGGCCGGACATTGGCATAAAGGTCCAATCCGAAACGGATTCCGAGGAGGATCTCGAAAACATGGCTCATGTTCGGAATACGGGGATCTCCAAAGGCACCCGCGAATATGGCGTCATATCCGGAGCGGAAACGATCCAGAGCATCGTCGGGCAAGCCGATCCCGTCGCGCAGATAGCGCTCAGCGCCATAATCGAAAAAATCGGTCTCAACACTCTTGCCGCCGACCTGTGCCAGGGTTTCCAGCACCCGAACAGCCTGACGGACAACCTCCGGGCCTACCCCGTCTCCGGGTACCACCGCGATCCTGAGCTTTGGGTTCGACATATGCGTTCACTCTCCGATCATGGAAAATCATTCTGGAGCAGCCGTATTGTGGCCCCCAACGCCTGTTTTGCGTGAGTTCGTCATGGAACTGCCAAGACCTCACCTCTGTCGGGATTCCATTATAACTTCCTTTGACCTCCCCGTACCTGGTCGGCAATGGTGTGGAAAAGCACCACACGGTTCCGGCCGGATTCTTTGCCGGCGTAGAGTGCCCGGTCGGCTCTTTCGATAAGTTCCCACGGATTGAGCGCATCGCCTGGAAAAGTCGCAATCCCGATGGTAATGGATATCTTAAGGCGATTGTCTTCCGTTTCGAAGGTTGTTCGATCAATGGTATGGCGGAATCGCTCGGCCATACGGTGCGCGCCCTTCGCATCGGAGCCGGCCAGTATTACTACAAATTCTTCGCCCCCGTACCTGGCGATGTCGTCTTCAGATCGCAAGGACGATTTAAGGATACCGGCCATCTGTTGCAGGATGCTGTCTCCCACCCTGTGACCATAGGTATCGTTCACTTTCTTAAAATAATCAATATCTATCATGAGCAGCGAAAGGGGGGTCCCGGAGCGTTTTGCGCGGCTGCATTCCGTTTTCAGCCGTTCCTGGAAATATCGATGATTATGTACTCGCGTCAGACCGTCGGATATGGCCTCGTTTTCGACTCGCTGATGGAGAAGTGAATTCTCTATATCGGCCGAGACCAGCTGGCAGACGGATAGCAGGATGCGCGAATGCCAATTCTTGTAGTAATCCGGTTGAGGCGATCCCATGAGTAGGATGCCAAGTTTGCGTTCTTTGGACATGAGGGGAATCAGGAGCACGGAGCGAACGGCAAAGCGCCCCTCGCCCGGAGAGGCCAGCGGCAAATTCGAGAAATGGGATCGGATGTCTCGGAGCAATAGGGGCTCGGTGCCTGATCGAAGCATCCATGAGATCCAGGTCCGCCCATCGTTGGCCACGCGCGTGCCCTGCAACTCTTCGGCGCCGTAGGCCCATCCGATTTCATAAGCGACCCCGGATTCATCCTGCAGTGCCACAATGACATGCGATGAATCGGCCACCCGCCGGCATACCCGGACCAGAGATTCCAGGACCTCTCCCGTCGCCAGGCTCTGTCCTAATTCGGACATGGCCCTGTAAAAAAGCTGGTATTCCAGATTGCGGTCAACCTGCTCGAGGTACCTCCTCCCCATCTGGATCAGCTCCACCAACTGAATCGAGAAGGTCTCCAGGTTGATCATCTCGAGGTCGGTGAAAGGGCGGGAAGATGTTCGATCCACCACAAGCAGGCCGGAAAGTGATCCGGGATTTCCCAGCGTGTATGCCGCAAGATTCCGTACAGGCTGCCATTCCGAATAATATGGAATCTCCCGGCTGGCGATGCTGCATCCCGGCTCTTCAAGCTTCCAGTTGCAGGAAATGCCACGGGCGAAAAGCCTCCCGAGCAACGATGTTTCAATTTCGAGAATGTGTCCCGTTATCAAAGATTTGGACTCTGACACCGCATGGCGCAGGGTCAAGCTTCGCCCCGACGACGGCTGATACAAGAGGACCGAGTGGGCTCGGAAATAGTCCTTCATCCGTTGGAGAATCTGCTGGATGCCCGTTTCCAGCACCTCAATGCCGGACCCGGGATCCGGTGAATCGACTTCTTGCGTGGACTGTGCCAGGCCACCGGCCGTTCCGGTATAGGCAAAAGGCGTGCCTCGAACACGCTCTATTTCCTCTCGCAAATCCAAAACCTTTTTCCGCAAACCACCGGTCGCATATCCCGCGATGGATGCTGCAAAAACTAGCAGCGAAGCCTCGAAAATCAACGCCCCGAGAGGAGCATTGGATTGTGAATAAAAGGCCTGGGCTGTCAGATCGAGCAAAATAATCACGCAGGAAAGCGCCAGGCTTTCGCCAATGCCGCAGAATACCGCGGCGGAGACCACAGGAATGAAATATAGACAAACTGGATTTGCAGTCTGTAGAGCGGGCCAATGCCGGGCGGTGGTGACCAGAAAAGCCGATGCCCACAGATAAGCAGTCACGGAACGAGGAGCCCGCCGGTCGACGCTCATCCATGCCGCAGACAGGCCAGCCGCCAGCAGCAAGAGGATTACGACTTTCCACCCCCAATGAGGTGCCGCAGCATTTCTGCCTAACACCACGAAAGCCAGAACTACTGCAAGCACCAATGGAATTCGACGGGAGGGATGAATGAATTTCCGCGGAGAGTCGATCAGATTCTGCGGAATCGAGATCTTTAGCTTCAACCGGTACCTCCGGCAGATTGCAGCATCTATCTAGATGTTGCCTCGGGCAGCCGGAATGGGCCTGCTAAAAAGGAAACGGGTACATCAGCCATGCCGCCGCGACGGAAAGGAGGACAAATGACCCGAAAAGATAGCAGAAATACTTGATTCTCTCCCCGGCTCCATACTTGGATATGAATGTAAAAACCAGGGAGACGAAAAAGCTGAAAACGATCATCATTCCGAGATGGGTTTTCATGGCTTCCTCCCCATGGCAATGTCAAAAGCATCCACGATCACAAGCATGTTCAGAAGGCCGGCCACATAGATAAAAATATTGCCGAAATCATAAGTATACGTGCTGGGTTCGCCAACCCCTACTCCGCGGAGCCAGCATATCCAATAGAGGAGTCCACTGCCGGCATCAGCCACAAATTTCAGGGTTGAAAAAAGGTCAGCGAAATCAGGACCGAAAAGCCTTCCTTTGAGTTGGATTCCGATGGCGAACATGGCTGCAATGCTCGCCAGAAAAACAATTGCACGATCCCATTTTCTCAGAACGGCGTGCCCCAGGCCGGGCACAAACAGGCCTGCGATGCACGCTGTGACGGCTTTCGCCATTCCAGCCTCGGATGGGATCTGTTGGGCTGCGGGTTTAACCGATTCCATTTCCATAGGAACCGAATGTTACGGAAAGGCATCGGACCAGTCAAGGTTAAACCCCTATGCTTTCAAGGGATTCGCCTTGACACCTCAGGGGGCAGCCACTAACATGGCCGATCTGAGAGAATTATCATGAATCTGGAAACCCTTCTTCGCACCATGATTGCTAGGGGAGCTTCCGATCTGCATCTGAAGGTCGGCGCGCACCCCCATCTCCGCATCAACGGCGAGTTGCTGCCGCTCTCCGAATTTCCGAAGATGACGAATGAAGAAGCACTGATGACCATATTCGCCATCATGAATGCCAAGCAGAAGGAAAGGTTCCGGGATGAGTCCGAAGCCGATATAGGACATGGCGTTAAAGGGCTGGGAAGGTTCAGGATAAACGTTTATCAGCAAAGAGGTTGCGTTTCCGTCGCCATCCGCGCTATCCCGATGATCGTCCCCGGCTTGAACGACCTGCTGCTGCCCAAGGTTCTTGAGACTGTTGCCTGCGAGCCTCGGGGCCTCGTACTGGTAACCGGAACCACAGGTAGCGGAAAATCAACCACGATCGCAGCGATGCTCAATTTCATCAATGAGCACATGACCCGCCATGTGATTACGATTGAGGACCCGATCGAATTCATTCACATGGATCGAATGAGCCTCATGACCCAGCGTGAGGTGTCCTTCGATGCCAAGAGCTTCAGCGGAGCCCTACGAAGCGCGCTCCGCCAAGACCCCGATGTGATCCTGGTCGGCGAGATGCGAGATCTGGAAACCATCGAAACGGCCTTGCTGGCGGCTGAAACAGGGCATCTTGTTTTCAGCACTCTGCATACGCTGGACGCGCTCGAAACGGTGAACAGGATAATCGCGGTCTTTCCATCCGAGCAGCAGCGGCAGATACGACTGCAGCTTTCCATGGTTTTGAGGGGTGTGATCTCCATGCGATTGATCCGCCGGTCGGATAGTCCAGGACGTGTTCCTGCCATCGAAGTCATGAGGGTTACGGAATACATCCGCAATTGCATCATTGAGCCTGACAAGACGCGCTTGATCCGGGCAGCCATTGCAGCCGGCACCTCCCAATACGGCATGCAGACTTTCGACCAGTCAATCTACGACCACTACAAAGCAGGCCGGATAACCTACGAGGACGCCCTGCTCTATGCCACCAATCCAGATGAGTTCAAGCTGAGGGTTCAGGGCATATATACGACCACCGACGCCGCCATTGAGGCCATGAAAGACGATCTCGCAGGCCGCTGACCGTGACGGAACCAGATCCAATCAAAAAACTAATGACCCGGGCTGGTTCCCTGCTGTCCAGAAGATCCTACAGCTGTGGGGAAATCCGCCGCAAACTCCTTACATCAGCCGATGCGGCGCGAGTGGATCAGGTCGTGGAGCGCCTCTTGGAACTCAACCTTCTCAACGACGCTGATTATGCATATAATTTCGCGTTCGCGCGGATGAACCGGGACGGATGGGGAAACCTGAAAGTGCTTCACGCTCTGTTGCGCCGCCAGGTGCCGGAGTCACTGGCGGAGGCGGCCATCGAACGCGTGCAATCCGCAGGTGATAAGGAAGCATTCGTGGTTCGCTACCTGGATCAGTATTTCAGCCGGAGGGAACCACCCAGGGACAGGAAAAGCCTCCGGAGACTGATTACCCACCTGCGACGGCGCGGGTACCGGGACGACGATATATACAGCGCACTGCGTGGGCGCGTTCCTGCTGCGGTGTGGGCACGATTCGACACAGGAGACGACATTGCTTAGCTGCAACCAGATACGGAGCGCTTTTCTCGGTTTCTTTGAGCGGAACGGACACAAGGTTGTCCCCAGTTCTTCGCTGATTCCGTTCAACGACCCGACCTTACTCTTTACTAATGCAGGCATGAACCAGTTCAAGGATGTTTTTCTGGGGAATGAAGCCCGTCCTTACCGACGTGCTGCAACCAGTCAGAAGTGCATGCGGGTCAGCGGCAAGCACAACGATTTTAAAGATGTCGGGCATTCCACGCGCCATCATACTTTCTTCGAAATGCTGGGCAATTTTTCCTTTGGCGATTACTTTAAGAAAGATGCCATCCAATTCGGCTGGGACCTCCTCACGCGCGATTTCGGCCTCGATCCCAAAAGGCTATTCATCACCGTCTATAAGGAGGATGATGATGCCTGGCAGATCTGGCATCGCCAGGTAGGGATACCCTCCGAGAAGATCTACCGTTTGGGCGAAAAAGACAATTTCTGGGCCATGGGAGATACCGGCCCGTGTGGCCCCTGTTCGGAATTGCATTATGACTTCGGCTCCAGCCCGCTCCCTGACCACGGTGACTGCGACCTGACCTGCTCCTGTGGACGTTGGGTGGAAGTCTGGAACCTGGTCTTCATGCAATTCAACCGGGACAATTCTGGGCAGATGACGCCGCTCCCTTCACCGTCGATCGATACAGGGATGGGATTCGAACGCATCACAACCATCCTCCAGGGCAAAAGAAACAACTACGGAACCGATCTTTTCGAGCCTTTGCTTGAGGAGATTTCCCGCATCTCGAACCTCGAGTATGGCGTGAATGACAGTGACGACATTTCCATGAGAATTATCGCCGATCACGCGCGAGCAGCTACATTTGTCGTGGGCGACGGACAGTACCCGGGCAACGACAAGCGGGGATACGTGCTTCGCAAAATAATGCGGCGCGCTGTTGTGCACGGCAAAAAGCTGAAAATTGAAGAGCCTTTTATTTTCCGTGTTGCCGGCAAAGTGGGCGAGTTGATGGGCGGAGCCTACCCCGAAATCGTATCCACCCGAGATGCCATCGCCCGCGTCATCAAACAGGAAGAGGAGACTTTCGCCGACACGCTGGGACTGGGTTTGAGGGATTTCTATGATCGCGCCCGGAAAATTAAAAGCGCAGGCTCCAGAACGATTCCCGGCGAGGAGGCCTTTTTCCTCTATGACACGCGCGGATTGCCGCTTGAAATCATTGAAGAGCTTGCCCAGGAAAACGGGATGGTTGTCGATGAGGCCGGATTCTCCAAAGCGCTGGAGGGACAACGTGAACGGTCTCGAAAAGACTATCACGCGGGAAAGGTTCGGGAACAGGTAGCCAAAGCGGTGTTCGAGGGCAAAACCTCCTTCGTCGGCTACGCGTGTTCCGGACCTGTGACCACTTCCATCAAAGCCATCGTGGTCGACGGAGAGATTTCCGACAGCATGGAAGCCGGGCAGAAAGGGGAGCTGGTTTTGGACCCCACACCATTCTATGCAGCTTCCGGGGGACAGATCGGAGATACGGGATTAATAACAAAAAACGGGATGCGGGCCCGCGTACTCGATACCTTATATCGCGGCACAACCATCACTCATTCGGTAGAAATGCTGTCCGCTTCCGTCCAGGTGGGCGATGAAGTTCTCGCTGAAGTTGACCTGGACCGCCGCAGCCTTACCATGAAAAACCACACGGCGACCCATTTGATGCATGCCGCACTTCGCGAAGTGCTGGGCCCCCATGTGAAGCAGGCTGGGTCGCTGGTGGCACCCGACCGCTTGCGTTTTGATTTCACTCATTTTGCACCCCTTACCGAAGCCGAAATCGATAAAATTGAAGATAAAGTCAATGCCCAGATCTGGCGGAATCAGGCCGTTGAAACCAAGCTAATGGACCTCGACACCGCCATGAAATCAGGAGCCATGGCGCTTTTTGGTGAAAAGTACCAGGAAACTGTGCGCGTGGTTGAGGTTGAAGGCTTCAGCAAAGAGCTCTGCGGAGGCACCCACGTCCAGGCCACCGGGAGCATAGGTGCGTTTAAAATCGTATCCGAAGGCGGCATATCCGCAGGGGTTCGCCGAATTGAAGCAATTACCGGTGCCAGCGCCTTGGATCGCTTCCGGCAGGCTGAAAAACTACTGGATACGCTTCATCTGCAATACAAAATTGCCCGCGGGGAATTGCCGGGCTATCTCGAAAAATTGAGCGCCCAGGTAAAAGACCTGCAGAGGCAAATCAGCGAACTCAAGTCCAAGACTGCCCGTTCTTCCATGGGAGAAATGGTTGCCTCCGCGAAAGACGTGGCCGGAGTGAAAGTTATTGCCTGCCAGGTCCCGGAGATGGATCGCCCCGCCATAAGATCGCTGGCAGATGAACTGCGGCGGAAACTGGGTCCGGTGTCGTCATACTCGGATCGCCGGCCGAAGAAAAAGTCGCCCTTGTCGTTATGGTCTCGGAAGATCTCTGCGGCAAAATACCGGCGGGAAAAATCATCAAGGTGTTGGCCCTCCTGGTTGGGGGTTCAGGGGGCGGGAAAGCAGAATTAGCTGAAGCCGGAGGTAAAGATTCCGCCAAATTGGCCGATGCGTTAGAGAGAAGCTACGATATTGTTGCATCCATGCTCAGAGCATAATGAGCTTAGACTTTTTTATTTCCCTTGGTATCTTACAGGGGACTATGACCGAGAACCTTTTCTGGAATTTCCGGCGCCTTTGTTTTCAGGCGTGTATTTTTTGCCTTGCAGTCACAGTGGGTCAGGACTGCCCAATCTTCGCCCAAAGCGTGTATTCGTATTTGGACGAAAATGGCGTTCGTGTTTTTACTAATATCCCGCCTAAGAACGCGGGTGCAGCCGATGCACCTGTCATGAAGGTGATTTCGACTCGATCCGGAAATATAAAGACCGTAAACTCAGCAAAACCAAAAGTTTCATCCAGAGCACCCCAACCTCCGAAATTGGCGTCACCTGCGAAGAATCCAGCAAAATCGCCTCCGCAGGAGATCGAACCGATCATCGACAGATATGCGGCAGAATATCAGGTTGATCCATTATTGGTACGTTCCATCATTTCAACAGAATCCGCCTTTAACCCTTCGGCAGTTTCTCCCAAGGGTGCGCGCGGTTTGATGCAGCTTATGCCGGCGACAGCCGCACGGCTCGGCGTCCGGAATATCCATGATCCTGAAGAAAACATCCGTGGAGGGGTCAAACATTTCCGCACCCTCATGGATACGTTCAACAATGATCTGCAATTGAGCCTTGCAGCCTATAATGCAGGAGAAAACCTGGTGGCCCGCCTTGGACGGGTGCCCAACATTCCAGAAACCTCGGCCTATGTGAAAACCATCACCCGCAAATACGGCAAAACCGAAATGCCTGCATCTCCAGCCTTTGCCGAAGTTAGACCTCCTCCGATGTTTCGCTTCTTCGATTCACAGGGCACTCTTCATCTTACCAATATCCCACCAACTCAGCGGTCTGAAAGCGGATCCGCAGGTTTTACTCTGGTATCGGCCGGACCATAACAATCCCGGGCAGAACCGCCGGAAAGTTCCTTTGCCGGGCCTAATTCTCCTTATCTCCTGCAAGTGCCTTAATTATCAATGATTTCGGTCAACAATTGCTTGACAGCAGCTCGGACCCTGTTTAAAATTCGTTCATGCTACTCGTCCGCAGTGTTTCGCGTGGCGTACGCGGAGTCGCTAGAATTGTATCCATCGCGCTATTACTTGCGTTGGTGTGCCCATTTACGGGTATGACTGGGGAATGGGATCGCAATGCTGCGCAGGAATCCCTGGTCACTGCACGAAAACTGAGGGATGAACTGGCCACCCTGCAGGACCCGACCCGAGAAAAGATGCTGGCATGCGCTAAGGCGTTTCGGCAGGTTTATATCAGCGATCCCCATTATGGCGGCTGTGACGACGCCATTTATGAAGAAGCCCTGGTTTACCAGGAAATCGGCCAGAAATACGGGAAATTACCGGACTACAAAAATGCTGCGAGGCTTTTCCGTTTCCTTCTGAAAGACTATCCCTCAAGTCGCTATAGCCCCGATGCATTGTTGCACCTGGGCGACCTACTGGCCGGCCCTTTGGAGGATAATGAGGGCGCGCAGGAAGCCTATCAGCAACTCCAGAAGCAATACGGAAAGTCAAAGGCCGCCGTCAGCCTTTCCGGCCAAACGGGGCCTGCGGCCCAGCCAAAGGAGGCTGTTGGCACAGTAAAGCAGGCGTCGGTCTCGCGCGAACCGGCAGCGCCATCGATGGTACAGAACATCCGGCATTGGTCTACCAGCGATTACACCCGGGTCATTATCGACATGGATGTCGAAACCCGCTATACCCAAACGCGGCTTGCTAATCCCGCCCGCATTTTTTTTGATATAGCGAATTCCAAACTGAATCGTGATCTTCTGCACAAGACATTTCTGGTTGGGGATGATTTCATCAAACAGGTCCGGGTCGGCCAGAACCAGGTGGATGTAGTACGTGTCGTTCTTGATTTTGCATCAATCGCCGATTATTCAGTTTTTGAATTGCACGATCCCTTCAGGCTTGTGGTCGATGTATACGGATCGAAAGCTGGCAAAGAAGCCGCTGGAAAGCACCTCCAGCAGAAAAAGGAAGAACCCCCCACAGCAAAGCAGCAAGTGAAGGAAGTGGTCACAAAGGCTCCGCCTCCCTCCCAGCCGGCTCCTGAGCCCGCTCCAAAACCAGCTACGCCACCCCCAGCTGAAAATCCGGATCCGAAGCCGTCTCAGCCTCAGCCCGCGCTGACGGTTACCGAGATCCCCGGCGCTCCACTGCCTGTGCCCAAAATCGCTGACATAGCACCTCACGAAACCAAAGAAGTTTCCAAAACCGAGAAAGTCACCTCGAATCCATCGCTTCCGCCGCTGCCGTCCGGTCCGATTTCCAATACGCCAAAATCAGCCGCGCCGACCAGCCGTGGGGACCGTACAATGACCCGGATGCTCGGGCTCAAAATCGGACGGATAGTTTTGGATCCGGGACACGGAGGCCATGACACCGGGACCATCGGCAAAGGCGGACTGAAAGAAAAAGACCTTGTCCTTGAGGTTGCCCACCAGCTGAAAGGAATGCTCGAAGAAAAGATGCGTGCCGAAGTAATCCTCACAAGGGAGGATGACCGGTTCATCTCGTTGGAAGAACGCACGGCCATCGCTAACCAGGTCCGCGCGGATTTGTTTGTTTCCATTCATGCCAACAGCAGCGTCAGCCGCGTAACCAGCGGCGTCGAGACCTATTTCCTCGATTTCGCAAAAACCGAAGGGGAGCGTGAGGTCGCCGCACGTGAAAATGCTACGACGGTCAGAAATATCCACGATCTGGAAAACCTGATCAAGAAAATTGCCCAGGCCGACAAATCTGCCGAATCACGCGAGCTCGCCGCCATGGTCCAAAAAAAGCTTTATAGCGGAGCTCGGCAGCTGTTTCCCACAGCCCGGAACAGGGGTGTAAGAAGTGCTCCGTTCGTGGTTTTGATCGGGGCCAATATGCCATCGGTGCTGGCCGAGGTCGCATTTATCAGCAATCCCCGCGACGAAAAGCTGCTCCGTCAGGAGGATAACCGACAGCGCCTCGCACAAGCTCTTTATTCCGGGATTGAAGGTTACATGAAAACGTTGGGGGCCGATATGGCACAAATCCAACAAGGAGCCAACTGATGCAAAGGTGGCGGAGGCCCCGATTGGGCCAGCTCCCGCCTCTATGCGACGCCACGATCCGAGATTTCCGATGAAGAGCCTGCCAGGGACGAAGTACCTCCTTATCTTGATTGCTCTGTGTATCGTAATTCCCGAGGCGGGGACCGGGCAAACTCAACTGGTCAGCGGCGATTTTTTCCCGGCGGATTTGGAATTCAGAGAGCTTCAGAAAGTCAAATCTGAAGACACCGACGTCAAATCGGCTGGATTGTCAGCCTCGGATCTGAGGCTGTTTGAGGAAACAGGTTATGACCGCTTTGCGCGGAGGATCTACGATGTTGCCCCTGCCGGGAGCCTGTCGATCGAAGTACTGACGGCACGGGATGATCGCTCAGCTTTTTCCATTTTCACGCTTCTCCGCAGCGGTCCCGCTAAAACGGGCCCTCCCGGGGATTGGATCGCCGAAGGGGATGATTCTCTTACTTTTTGCCGATCCAACTTTTGGGTCCGCCTGAGAGCGAAGGCTCTTCCCGACCTGATGCGGCGGGTGGCGATCTCCGTGAGCAACCGCATCGGATTACGAAGCCAAACGGTTCCTTCTCTAATTACACATCTCCCAAAGAACGGATTGGACAGCTCCACCATCCGCTATTTCATCGATGAACATTCCTTCAACCAGTATGCCAGCAAATTGCCGAGCCTGGAATTCAAGTTTGGCCCCGAAATGGAAGTGGCCCAGGCAGCCTACGAACTCCAGGGACAATCGGGAACTCTTTTCCTGGTGAGTTTCCCGACCGCCCAGATGGCTGACGACTACTTCGACCGGGCAGCCGAAAGTTTCCAGTCCGGATCTTTTCGCATTTTTGCGCGTAAAGTGGGCCCCCTCCTTGGCATTCTTACCGGCGGTTTTGAACCGGAAACGGCTGACTCCATCCTGGGGGGGATCAAGTTCAGCTATACGATCAAATGGATTTACGACAAAAACAACAACAGTTCTAAAACCCTTTGGGGTGTGCCGGTAAAAATTCTCGGTACTGTGGTGCGATCCCTTGCACTCACGGCGCTGCTCTGTTTTGGATCGATCTTTCTCGGCGTCGGCATCGCATTGTTCCGAGTTATCTTGCGGGGATATGCGCCGGGGAACTATTTCGACCGGCCCGACAGGACCGAGATGATCAGGCTGCGGCTCAATGAACCGGAGTCCGCGCCGAGTGAGATTGGCCAGCAGATCCCGGACAGGCAAAAGTGAAAAACTCTCCATCGGACCGAATCGATCTCATCCGGCGGGTGGCGCTTTTTGCCACACTGTCGGAATCTGAATTTCAGCACATCAAGCACATTTTCGTGATCAAGAATTTTCAGAAAAACCAGGTCATTTTCCTGGAGGAGGAAACCGGCAATTACATGTACATCGTTCTCGCCGGCAAAATCAAGGTTACGAAAACCAACACCGGCGGCAAGGAGATCCTGCTGGCGATCCACCAGTCAGGTGACTTTTTTGGAGAAATGGCTTTGCTGGATGGAAAAACTTCGCCGGCCACAGTCTCCGCGATGGAAGATTGCCGCGTCGCGACAGTGGCCTCCATCGATTTCCAGACACTGATCATGAAGAACGAGAAGATCGTCCGCCAAATAATCCAGGTGCTTTGCGGGAGGCTGCGTCAATCCTGGGCCGAACTGCAGCGCCTGAGTTACGGATCGGCGGAATCGCGGATTAAAAGCGGGCTTCTTGACCTGGGGCACCGCCATGGCGTGCGCGATGCGCGGGGGATTATCATTAACCTGAAAATTACCCATCAGGAACTGGCAGAAATGGTCGGGACGGCGCGAGAGACCGTAACGCGCACCCTGGCACTGCTCCAAAAACAACAGATTATTGAAATTGAGGAGCGGCGAATCGTCCTGTTGAAGCCCGACGCACTTCGCTCTCAGGACTAGCGACTGAGCCGCGCTGAATGAGGATTCAGCCATGCAAGGAAAAGTGGCCGATTTCAGGAGGCAAATAACGATTGCACAAAACTGGCCGGAGAAAATTCGAGAAGATCTTCAAGGGATTCCCCAACGCCAATATATCGGACCGGTATCCCCAAATCCTGTGCAATACTGAAAAGAACGCCCCCCTTGGCGGTGCCGTCGAGTTTGGTGACGATCAGTCCGGTGACCCCTGTAGATTTTAAAAATTCCTTGGCTTGAGCCAGGCCGTTTTGTCCAGTTGTGGCATCAAGAACTAACAGGACTTCATGCGGCGATCCCGGCACCAGCCGGCTGGAAACCCGCCGCATTTTCTCCAATTCCTGCATGAGATTGCCCTTGGTGTGCAATCGGCCGGCCGTATCGACGATAACCAGGTCGCATTTTCGGGCGGCTGCAGCACTGAGAGAATCGTGAAGCACGGCAGAGGGATCCGCGCCGATTTTGCTTTTCACCAGGTCGGCTCCCGACCTCTCCGCCCAGATCGCCAACTGCTCAATCGCTGCCGGACGGAAAGTATCCGCGGCACAGATCAGGAGTTTTCTTCCCTCCTGAGCCATGCGCGCCGCCAACTTCCCGACCGTTGTGGTCTTTCCCGTGCCATTGACTCCCACAATCATCCAAACCTCGAGCGTGGTCTCCGGAAAGATCTGGGCTGGTTTGTCATGGCTTTCAAGAATGTTCAGCAGTTGAGCCCGGATGGATTCGCGCACATCATCCGCGGTTTTCACCAGGCCCTTGCTCTTTTGCTCTCGGATCGCATTCATGATGCATACCGTGGCCTTTACCCCCAGATCAGCACCCAGCAGGACTCCCTCCAACTCCTCCAGCAGTTCATCGTTTATTTCAGATTTGGACGCCAAGACCGACTCAATGCGGGCAACGAGATTATTCTTGGTAGCCCCGAGAGCCTTTTTCATCTTCTCGAAAAAGCCGGGCTTTTTCTCTTCCCCGTCTTTCTTTTTGCCGAAAAACATTGTTCTATTCCCTTCCTTAAAAGTCACGAATGCTTACATCAGCTGCCAGAACCGGTTCAATTCTCCCGCCATCGTAGCGAACGAGGAGAGCGCCGTTCTCTTCTAACCCACAGGTCGTCCCGACCTTGACTGAGTTCCCGTCCGAAATGGAAACGCTCGAACCATTCCACATCCGGGATCGCGCTTTCCATGCTTCGAGAATTAAGGTGCGCCTGCCGTCCTCGAACTGCGAGTACCATGACTGAAAATGCTCCAGAAATCGGACCAGCAGCCACCTGCGTGGAATTTCGCACCCGGAGGCACTCCCCAACGATGTGGCGCGACCGGCCAATTCCGCCGGAAGGGCATCCGGTGCACAATTGACTCCAACTCCCACGACCGCAACCGGGTCGCCAGAAGAGCCAGACGGAGCCTCGAGCAGAATGCCTGCGGTCTTTTTATCAGCGATCATGATGTCATTCGGCCATTTAATCTCTGGTTCCAGCGTCAGAGTAACGATCCCGCAGCGCCCAAGGTCCGCGATGGCTTCCACCAGAGCCACCGCAGCCACATGAGTCAGAAGCGGCCAGTGCTGCCTGGATTGACTCGGCCGGAGAAGAAGACTGAAATATAGACCCGCACGGGAGGGAGAAATCCACGCGCGCCGGCGCCTGCCCCTTCCCGCAGACTGAGCATCCGCCGTAACCACCAGACCCGCTGCCGCCCCTTCTCGACCCGCCTCCAGAGCACGGTCATTGGTTGAGCCGACCACCCAATAGGATTCGACGGTCAACCTGTCCCAGGCGGTCACCAGGGATTCCTGCTGGATCCAGTCCGGCACCAGGCTGGAAGGATCCCGATTCAATCGGGCTGAGTCGCCTTCGATTTCGATTTGAAGCCCGCTCCTGCGGCAGAGTTCGAGATCTTCCATCGAAGGTAATGGACACAGGCGCACCCATCGCTCCCCGGCCGCCGCAAGTTTTTCAACGAATTCCGGGATCTTTTTTGCATCCATCGGCTCACCTGGTTCCACGTCTGGCTGTTCGCTATCCGGCACTTAGTGCTCAAAGCGGGGGCAAACGTCGCAGATTCGATTCTACCCTTTCAAGCCTTTCCGAAAGTTCGGCGTAGCGCGATTTGATCTCCTGCACGATGGTTTCGGGAGCCCGAGCCAGGAAATCCTGGCTGTTTATTTTCGCCAGCACCTTCTCAATATCAGTTCGTATCCGCTGCTGCTCTTTTTCCAGACGCTCTCGTTCAACGGCAAAATCGATGGCCCCTTTCAAATCGAGTCCGAATTCGCCCAAGCGCCAGACTCCCTTGAGTAAGACGCGCGAAGTGGGGATTGCATCGCAGAATTCCACAGATTCAAGCCTCGCCAACAGGCGAAGTTTGCCGGAATTGCGTCGGATGGCATCGGAAGCCTCGGTATCCCTAAAAACCAGCACGGCATCCAGCATTTTCCTGGGCTCGATATTCAATTCCGCTCTCGCCGACCGGAGGCTGATAATCAGGTCCATCAGATCCTGCATTTCAAGCACCGCCTCCGGATCCCGCCGTGAGGCAAGTGCTTTGGGAAATTCCTGGATCATTAGAGATTCGCCCTCATGGGGGATTTTCTGCCAGATTTCCTCCGTGATGAATGGCATGAACGGATGCAGTATCCGCAAAGTACAATCCAGAACGTGAACCAGGACGCGGATTCGCGCAGATCGGGTTGCGTCACTCGCATCACTGCTGATCAGGACAGGCTTGATCAGTTCAATGTACCAGTCGCAGAACTCATGCCAGGCGAACTGGTAGATCAAGCTGCTGGCGTCATGAAATCTGTATTTTTCGAGAGCTTCAGCCACCTCCCCCGAAACCTGGTTCAAGCGATGTAGTATCCAGCGGTCTTCGACCGGGGCCTTATCTCCCGCGGATTTAAGCCAGTCATCAATTTCGGATGTTCTCACCGCTGTTTCCGATTCCTGCAGATTCATCAGAACAAAGCGGGCGGCATTCCAGATTTTATTGGCAAAGGCGCTATACCCTTTCATCCGGTCCGTGGAAAACGGGATGTCGCTGCCCGGAACCGCCATTGAAGAGAGGGTGAAGCGCACGGCGTCAGCGCCGTACTCATCAATCAGTTGCAGCGGTTCGATGACATTCCCCTTAGTTTTGCTCATTTTCTTCTTGTGGGCGTCGCGGACGATGCCATTGATGTGAATCTGGCGGAAGGGGATGTCTCCCATGAATTTCATCCCCATCATGATCATGCGAGCCACCCAGAAGAAGATTATGTCCGGGCCTGTGATCAGGACATCCGTGGGATAGAAAACCTCCAGGTCCTTTGTTTTTTCAGGCCATCCGAGCGTGCTGAAAGGCCACAGAGCCGAACTGAACCAGGTGTCGAGAATATCTGTTTCTTCCCGAAGCGCACCACCGCATCTCGAACAGGCCGCGGGAGCATTCCGCTCTACCATGATCTGGGAGCATGAATCGCAATGCCAGGCGGGGATCCTATGCCCCCACCAGAGCTGACGCGAGATGCACCAGTCGTGGATGTTGTACATCCAGCCAAAATAGCGGTGTTTGAATGCATCCGGAACGAATTGGATTTCGGCATTTTCCACGACCGAAATAGCCGGCTTGGCCAGGCTGTCTACCTTGAGATACCATTGTAGGGAGATCTTCGGTTCCACGACGGTGGAGCAACGGTCACATTGACCCACATTGTGTTCATGGTCTTCTGTTTTCAGCAGGAATCCGCCCTCCTCCAACCTGGCAATTAGTTCTTTCCTGCAAACAAATCGGTCCAATCCGGCAAAAGATCCCGCCAGTGGAGTCATACGACCGTTATCGTCAATCACGGTCAGCTTCGGCAGGTTATGCCTCAGGCTCGCCGCATAGTCGTTCGGATCATGCGCCGGTGTTACTTTCACTGCCCCCGTCCCGAATTCCCTATCCACAAAACTGTCTGCAATGATCGGGATCTCGCGGTTGACAACCGGGAGCAGCACCTTTTTCCCGACCAGGCCGCGATAGCGTTCGTCATCTGGATGCACGGCCACTGCGGTGTCTCCCAGCATTGTCTCCGGACGCGTCGTCACGACCGTGATGCTTCCCTCCTCTCCCACGAGTGGATATTTCACATGCCACAAACGGCCGTGAAGTGGCTGATAAACCACCTCCAGATCGGAAATCGCGGTTTTGCATCGGGGGCACCAATTCACGATATATTCGCCCCGGTAAATCAGACCTTCTTCATAAAGCCGTATGAAAACCTCTTTCACAGCATTCGACAGGCCTTCATCCATGGTGAAACGTTCTCGGGTCCAATCGCAGGAAACTCCCATCCGCCGCATCTGGTTGAGAATGGTTCCGCCGCTGGTTTTTTTCCATTCCCAGGCGATCTCCAGAAACTTCTCGCGTCCCAGGTCAAACCGACTGATATTTTTGGCTTCCAGCTGTTTGTCCAAAACGTAATGAACCGCGATGCTTGCGTGATCAGTCCCCGGAAGCCACAAGGTGTTGTATCCCGACATCCTTTTCCACCGGACGAGAATGTCATGCAGTGTATGCTGCAAAGCGTGGCCCATGTGCAGGGATCCAGTGACGTTGGGGGGTGGAATTACGATGGAGAAACGAGGCAATCCGGAGGTATTGTCGGCAGTAAAATAGCCTTTCCCTTCCCAAAATGGATACCATTTCTGCTCAACCAGTTTCGGATCGTAGGCTTTGTCTATCAGTTCCCGCGGCATGCATTACCTCGATTCAGTTCATCGATTCTGGGCGTTCCGGCAGCCATGATTGCGCCGGGAATAAAAGTTTGAATTCTATAAAATGCCGGTGGTGGAGTCTAGCAGTCTGAAGGCCGTTCCATGATCATGCAGGGTAAACCTGGAATCAGGAGTCGCATAATCACCCTGGGAGATGTCAGAGAATAGGTAGCTACCCCGCCCTTCCCGAGAGGGCGCATAATGCTCCCGCGTTCGACTGCCCGGCCTTCCAGGAGTTCGGTTGTGATGAGCGGTTGCTGCCACAAGCCTCGCCTATGGACGCTGAGCCGAGGCGATTGCTCGTAGCAGAATGAGATGACGGCCTACTTCCGCAGAGAATTGTCTTCCGGATTCTCGTTCATTTTCTGCCGGATCAGCATCTCCGAGAGTTCCGGGATCACTTCCCAAGCGACTTCCCGCACTATTTCGGGAGATATCTGCCGGATTACTCCATCTACTATCGTTCGGACAATCTCGCGCGGCAATGGAGATGGGGGAGACTCCGGCAGACTCCATCCCGTCGAGGCGGCGGGCGCTACGGATGTGAAAAGTTCCAGAACCCGCTGAGGGCCAAGGAAAGAAGCTCGGGTCCGCTCGCTCAGAGGCGGATCCAGCGTCAGAACACTCCGCCGCGGCGGCGCATGCATCGCAGCCGCTTGAGACTCTTCGCGGACGGATGCAGGTTCCGGCACCACAGGCGCCGGAGGTGCTGTGACCAGATCGTTGAAAATCTGCAAGAGCTCATTGGTATCAAAGGGTTTTGTCAGGCAGCCGTTGCTGCGTACCCTGGCAGCTTCATTCGGATCAAAGGGCTCGAAGGTGCCCACCATCAAAACCACAGGAATGGTTTTCAGCATTGGATCGGCTTTGATCTGCTCGCAAACTTCGTAACCATTGCATCCCGGCATGAACACATCGGCAAAAATAATATCCGGCTTCAGATTTCGAGCTGCCTCGACAACCAGCTCACCGCTTGACACGGCCTCAATCTGAACATCCTCCCCGGCAAACGCCAAATGCACCACACGCTGAATGGTAACGCTATCATCGGCGACCAGCAGTTTTCTTGTCATAAGGACACGCCACTAGTTATTCTTTTCGTTTTTCTTTTTGGGGGGCTTAGTGTTCTTTTTCCCCCCGGTCGCATTGTCCCCTGCCGGCGCATTTCCGGCACCCAGAACTGTACTCTCCTGGGTTTTGCCGGAGGCGTCCTTCCGCAGGGTTGTCTGAATCAGGATATCATCCCCCGCTTTTCCGGCTTCAGCATTCTTCGTCGCCTCTGCCGCCAATACCTCCGCCTTCTTGGTTTCCACCGTCTTCTTGGCTTCTTCGTAACGATCCGGCGGCCCCTTGAACCCCAGCGCTTCGACAAAGCTCACAAACGGCTTCAACGGGGAAAACCCTTCGCCTTGTTTCGGCTTCGGCTCATGCAGCGCAGCCATTTGGGAATCGAGCGGCGGAATTGGCTTATCGAGGGTTTTCAGACGGTTTTTGGATTCCTCAAAATATTTGCTCTTAGGGAACTGCTGCGCTATCCGGCCGTAATAAATCGCCGCCTCATCGGGATTCTTGGATTTTTCCAGAACATCGCCAAGATTGAAATAAGTCTCATCCAGCAAAGAAAATTCGGGGTAATTTTCGACAATTTCCTTGAAACGGGAAGTTGCCCCCGGATAGTTAGCCTTATCGGCATAAAACTGACCGACTCCATAGTTCCCCATTGCAAGATTTTCCTGAACTTCTTTGAGATATTCCTTGGCGATGGGAGCATAGTCGCTATCCGGGAATTGCTCCAGCATCCTGCGGATGGCTCCCTGGGCCTTTACGGAGTAACTGGCATCGCGATCCGGAGCACGCATCATCTTCATGTTCAGGGAGATGATCTTCATCTGTGCATCAGCGGCTTTCGGATTGGTGGGAAAGAAAACGATGAAGTTTTTGTACTGATCCTCGGCCTGAAGTAGGTTCTCCGTGCCACCCTCGTTGTAGAAGGAGTCGCCTATCGCTAAATAAGAGTCGGCGGAAAGCTCGCTGTCAGGATAAGTATTGATCAGAGTTTGAAAAGCGAGCCGGGCCTTGATGTACTGGCTTTTCTGCAGATATTCGGACCCGGTCTCATAGAGGGTCTTGTCCGGCGGCACGACGCTTTTCTGCAGTTTGGCGCCCTTCGGGCCGCATGCCCAGAGTCCGGCAAACAAGCCGGTAATAATCAACAATCTCAGGGTTGAACGTATCAAATGTGCCTCCATACGCGCGATTCTTCGGGCGCAATCTGCTCAGACTTGTCGAGCGATCTAAGCGTGCTTTTGAGCAATAGCCTTCAGCTCAGGGACTACGTCCGATGGATTCCGCCCGGGACCGAAAATAGCTGACCCAACGACGATGACATCAGCGCCGGCATCCAAAACCAGTTCCAGATTATCCGTACCGATACCCCCATCGACTTCGATACGGGTCCCGTAATTGTTGCGAGCAATAGTTTCTTTGAGTTTTCGAATTTTGGCAAGGCTCGATGGGATGAATCGCTGTCCGCCAAACCCTGGATTCACAGTCATGAGAAGGACAAAATCGGCGTCCGGCAGAACTTCCTCCAGGAGATGAATCGGGGTCGAAGGATTCAACGCAACGCCAGCAGTAATTCCCTTTTCCCTGAGGTAATGAAGCGTCCGATTCAGGTGCCTGTCCGCCTCGATAATGCACCGAGATCCAATTGGCTCCCGCCGCCATCAGGGCGTCGAGATAAAGGGAGGGATTTTCGATCATCAGGTGAGCATCCAGCGGCAGAGCCGTCGTTTTGCGAATGGAGGAAATGACCGGGGGCCCGATTGTGATGTTAGGAACAAAATGCCCGTCCATGATATCGAGATGCAATACATCGGCACCTGCCTTTTCAACTTTGGCGATTTCCGCGGCAAGATTAGCAAAATCAGCTGACAGAATAGAAGGCGCGATTTCAATCATAGGCGATAGGTGCAGATATGCCCTTTGCGGACGGCTGTAGAGTAGCATAGCCTCATTTCGGATTCAAGCCGGGGAGGACGTAACCCTAAGATAATCGTACCATTATGGCGGCGAAAAAGCCGTCCCAGGGGCGGACGGAAGGAAAGGTGCGCAGCAGGCCGCGGGCATCCAGCCAGCGTGATATTCCCGCGGGATGATCAGGGACAATAAGGCGAAACTCCGGGCGCTCCTTAAGAAAACGCTCCACGATCTGCTCATTTTCCTCGGATTCCGTAGAACATGTTGAATATGCCAATAGCCCGCCGGTGCGAACCTGCAGAGATGCCATCTGCAGGATGCGGGCCTGGTTTTCCGCCAGCCGGGGAAACTCGGCCGGATCAAACCGCCACTTAATCTCCGGATTCCGACGCAGCGTTCCAAGACCCGAGCATGGCACATCGGCAAGAACAACATCAAATGATCCGCGAAAGGGGGCGGGCTGTCCGGCATCAGCAACCAGAATTGAGCGACGGACGGTCCCGGTTATTCCGCCGTATGAGGAAAACATGCGCTTGGCACGACGGTAACGGATATCGGACGATATTACCCATCCGCCAGGCTCACATAACTCGGCCAGGATATTTGATTTGCCCCCCGGGGCTGCACAGGCATCCCACACCCTGGCACCTGAAAGCGGTCCGAATAGATGGGGCACCAGCTGTGAGGCTTCATCCTGGATGCGGTAGCCGGTCGTATCGGCATCGGAGCTAAAAAAGAGAGCGCCGGGAACTGTTTCCGATATTTCGGCGCCTGGAGGCGGATTATTATCCGGATTCAACCCGCGATTCCGGCGATAGGCCGCTCGAGGCGGATGATTCAGAGACAAGGCGTATTCCCGGGCGATTTCCGTGCCGAATCGTCCGGACCATCGCAGCCAAAGCCATTCGGGCAGCGAACAAGAGATCCAGGGAGGAGCATTTTCAGGAAATGCCTTTGTTTCCCATGGTTTGGTCCGGCACAGGCAGCGCAGCACGCCATTGATGAATCCTGTAATCCCTCTTTTAAGTCCCAGTGTTTTTGAAATGTTCACTGCATCGTTGACTGCAGCGTGGTCGGGAATCCGATCCATGCGCCAGAGCTGGTAAAGGCTCATCCGCAGCAATATCAGCGCGATGCAGTCGATCTTCCCAGCGGTTCGCTCTGCAACTTGCTCGATGACATAGTCCAGAAGCTGCCGCCATCTGAGGGTTCCATAGACCAGTTCGGTGACAAGGTTCCGATCCAACGGCTGAAGGCTCGCCACCAGCTTGGAATTCAGGACCTCGTCGCTAAAAGCAGAATCAAGCTCAATCCGGCGGAGGGCAGCAAAAGCGGCGTTTCTTGCAGGCGATATCAATTCAGAAATGCTCCAGGGCCAATGCGCGCGCCGTGCGCAAATTCTTTTCCGGTTACAACCCTCCGGTTGGCTGGCTGAATTTCAAGAATCTCGAGGGCCGAACCCAGACCACAGGCCACTAGGATGCCGTTTTCGGTCAGCCGAATAATGCTTCCTGCCGGGTAGGCGCCGCCCGCCAGTCCTGCCGGGCGACTTTTTAAGATCAGAAGCCGCTGTCCACCAAAGTCGCAGTAGGCACGAGGCCATGGATTGAAGGCTCGAATCCGGTTGTGAAGATCGCGTGCTTCGCTGTCCCAGCTTAATCTAGCCTGGTCCTTGACTATCCTCGGCGCCCAGGTGGCGAGGGTGTGGTTTTGCTCTTCCGGGATCAAGCTACCGTCCACCAGCCCGTCCAATGTTGGAATGACAAGGCTTGCGCCCACTTGGGAAAGCCGGGAAGCGAGTTCCCCACCCGTAGCTTCCTCCGGGATGGCAATTTCATGCTTCAGCAGCATTTTTCCGGTATCGAGGCCTTCGTCCATCAGCATCGTGGTTATGCCGGTTACGGTTTCGCCGCGAAGAATGGCCCACACCACGGGTGCAGCCCCGCGGTATCGGGGCAACAAGGAAGCGTGAACGTTCACAGGTGCAATGGCAGCCGATTTCAGGAGCCAGCCGGGAAGAATCTGGCCATAGGCAACAACCACCAGAAAATCGGCGCCAAGCGATTCGAATACTGCTCGGTTTTCGTCAGAACGGATCTTCAGCGGTTGATGTACGGGTATTCCGGCAGTTTGAGCAACGGTCTTGATAGGTGGCGGCAGCGGGTTCTGCCCTCTGCCTCCGGGACGATCTGGCTGCGTGAATACGGCGCAAACCTCGTAGCGGCTTTTGAGGAGGGTCAGAAGCGACGGGACCGCGAATTCCGGAGTACCCAGAAAAACAACGCGCATTCGTTTACCATTCACCCGTTTTGACCAGTTTCTTTATCTTATTCTTGATCAAATTGCGCTTAAGAACGCTCAAGTGATCGATGAAAAAAACACCGTTCAGATGGTCGATTTCGTGGCAAAGGCAGCGCGCCAGCAGGCCTTCGGCGACAATACGGATGGGCTCGCCGTGGAGATCCTGACCGCGCACAACCATGGATTGAGGACGCGTGATTGTATCGGTGAAATCAGGGATGCTGAGACAACCTTCCTCACTTTTCTGCTCGCCTTCGGAACTTTCGATTTCCATGTTGCAGATGGTAATCAGTTTGCCAGGTTCTTCTCCGACCGAAAGATCGATTGTTGCCAGTCGCAAGTCAATCCCGACCTGATTGGCCGCAAGGCCGATTCCAGGGGCCGCGTACATGGTCTCGATCATGTTTTTGACGATCTTTTCGAGCTCCGAGTTAAAAAAATCGACGCGATGGCATACTGTTTTCAGCTCTTGAGCACCGTACTTGAGGATAGGCAATAACATAGAGCAAATGTTACTTAAGGTTTTCGTGCTTGTCCATACCCGCCGGCTGGAACACTCGAAGCTGTGCGCCAACAGCTGGAACGCGGGCCGGACTGGTGACCGGAACTCGAGGCGATTTGGCAACCAGCGCCGATCTAAATTCAAGGATTCCGGCTTGAGCAACTCCAGCCGAAGCAGGCCGCGGAGCTGCAAAGCCGCGATCCCGAAGCCATTTAGAATTCAGCAACCAGCCTCATATAGTTCTCGTAATTTGCTGAGATTTCAACCATGGAATCGCCTCCGAACTTGTCCAAAAAAGCACGGGCAAGCACTATAGCCGTCATAGCTTCGGCAATCACGGCGGCGGCAGGGACAACGCATGTATCACTGCGCTCAAATGCCGCTTCAAAAGGTTCCTTCGAAGTCAAATCCACGGACATGAGCGGCTTTCGGAGCGTAGGAATCGGTTTCATATAAACCCTCGCCCGCAAATCCGAGCCATTGGTGATACCCGCCTCGAGGCCGCCGGCACGATTCGTTTTTCGATAAAACCTCCGGCCGGGAACATCATAAAAAATCTCATCGTGCACTTTGGATCCGGGTTCCGCCGCGCATGAGATTCCGTCGCCGATTTCCACCGCCTTTGCGGCATGAATACTCATCAACGCCTGAGCCAGTTGCCCATCCAATTTTGTATCCCATTGCACATGGGACCCCAGTCCGGGTGGCACGCAAGTTGCAATGACTTCAAGAACTCCCCCGAGCGTATCCCCAGCCTTTTTCGCCTGGTCGATCAAGCTCATCATCGTCCGTTCAGCTTCCGGATCCAGACATCTCAGGGGAGAGGCAGGATCCATGCCAAGGACTTTCATCGGATCCGGGTTCTGGTACGCGGGAGAAATCCGGCAGTCGCCTATGGCAAGAGTGTGACTGGCGATACGGATCTGAAACGGAGAAAGGAGAAGCTTGCAGATAGCTCCAATGGCTACCCGCGTTGTAGTTTCCCTGGCGCTGGCTCTCTCCAAAATATTGCGTGCATCGTGTGTCTGATATTTTAGAGCACCCGCCAGATCGGCATGTCCCGGGCGCGGGCGGGAAACTGGCCTTAAATTGGCGCCCTCCGGCGGCACCTCGCTGCACATTGCTGTCTCCCAATGGCTCCAGTCGCGGTTCTCGATCCTGAACGAAACCGGGCTTCCCAGTGTCTTCCCATGACGGATGCCGGAGGCAAACTCGATGTGATCTCGTTCGATCTGCATCCTGCCCCCGCGCCCATATCCCTGCTGCCGCCTGTGCAAATCCTGATTAATGGAATCAGGATCGATCTGCATTCCGGACGGCAAACCCTCAATAACACCGATGAGGCATTTGCCATGGGATTCGCCGGCTGTCACAAAACGAAACATTTTTGTCGCCATCCTCCAGATCACAGTTGGTTTGATGAATTGCTGACGGAGTCACCTGGGGTAATTTCGCACCCCGGTTGCCGCCCTTTAAACTTGACTTGACGGGAAGCGGGAAAATAAACTTCAAAGAGGCCTAATGATTTATGCCCAATTCCTGGATTCGCGCCTTGGAAGCCCCTGCTCGCCTCGTCGTCCGAGCCGTGCTTGAAATTCAATCCTACACTTTTCTCAGCGCACGGGCCATTGCGAATCTTTTCAGCAAGCCGGTCTATGGCCGGGAGATAATTCTCCAGATGGACCGTATCGGAGTGGGCTCTCTCACTATCATTCTGCTCACAGGCTTTTTTACAGGTGCGGTGCTCGGGATTCAATCGGAGAGTGCGCTTCGGCGGTACGGCGCGGTTGCGATCACCGGACAATTGGTGGCGATGACGCTTATCCGCGAGTTGGGGCCGGTTCTCTCAGCTCTCATGCTTGCCGGCCGCATCGGATCCGGAATAGCCTCCGAATTAGGCTCGATGGTGGCTTCGGAGCAGATAAGCGCGATGCGCGCGCTCGGAACTGATCCGATTCGTAAGCTCGTTACTCCCCGCATGGTGGCCACGGTTTTGATGCTGCCCATGCTTACCATCATATGCAATGCCGTGGGCATGTCGGGAGGGTGGATGATCGCCCGCTATAAGCTGTTGCTGAGTTCCAGCCAGTACTGGTCGGATGCCATTAACGCCCTGCAGTTTTCCGATGTCGTTGGATCCATCGTCAAACCGCTGGTTTTCGGCTTCATCATTTCCATGACGGGCTGCTACGCCGGACTCGGCACCACCGGCGGAACCGCCGGAGTGGGACGCTCGACCACAAGGGCAGTCGTCACCAGTTCGATCCTGGTTATCGTTGCCGACTTTTTCCTGAACAACCTGATTATTTCACTCGGTCCTTATCTAAATCCCTGAATTCGCGATATCAAGATGATTGAGTTTGTAAATGTAAAAAAATCCTTTGACGACGACGTGATCCTCGATGGCGTGAGCTTTAAAATCGCCCGCGGCGAAACTAAAATCATCCTGGGCGCCAGCGGATCTGGAAAATCAACGATCCTCAAACTCCTGCTCGGCCTGATTAAACCGGATTCAGGCCAGATCCTGCTGGAAAATGAAGATATTACCCAGATGAGCGAGCGTGAATTGGGGCCCATTCGACGGCAAATGGGAATGGTATTCCAGGAAGGCGCTCTCTTTGACTCCCTTTCGGTCCGCGAAAATGTCGGCTATCGCCTTTTTGAGGAAGGGAAAATATCGGAGGAAGAAGCCGAAATCTCCATTCGGCGGCTCCTTGGATTTGTCGGCTTGGAGGAGGCGATCGACAAAATGCCAGCCGAACTGTCGGGTGGAATGAAGCGGCGCGCGGGCCTTGCCCGCGCACTGGTGGGCAATCCCCGTCTGGTGCTATACGATGAGCCGACGGCTGGCCTTGACCCGATCACCAAACGAACAATCGTGGAACTCATGATCAAACTCCGGGACCTGGAGGGGGTAACATCGATTTTTGTTACTCATGACCTCCGGGCAGCAGGTATCATCGCCTCCGAATATGCCGTCGTGAATGACCAGGGCGACATTTCCATTTTGCGCGGTGGCGACAGCCTCTGTCTGCTCAATGTCCATTTCATGTTGCTGGAGGAGGGCAAAATTCATTTCGAAGGCAGCTATCAGGATCTTTTTCATTCCGATGAGCCTCATATCCGCCAGTTTGTCAATTGAGGAGGATGGCCATGCCGCAAAAAAAGCAGGTTACCTTGGCCGAAATGAAGGTCGGCATTCTAATTACAGTCGCGCTCATCATTCTTGCCGCCCTCATTCTGCAGCAGAATTGGGGTTTGGCCTGGTTCGCGCAATCGGTAAAGGCCATCACGTATCTTCCCGATGTTGGCGGCCTGAAGCCGGGAGCCCCGGTCTGGCTCGCAGGAATCGAAATTGGGAAGGTGCGCAGGGTTTCTATTGTTTCTCCTGAGGTGTACAGCGGCAACGACGTCGTTTTCCGACAGATTGCCGAGATTAAAAAGCAGATTGAGTCTATCGATCCGAAAGACCCTCCAGGGCGGCAGATGATCGCGGATTTAACTGATCGGGTGCGCGGATTGAAAACAGAGCTCCGTTTTGTTGAAGTTCAATTGGATATTCGAAGCCAATACCTGAACCGGATAAGCCGGGATTCGGAAGTCGCCATCGAATCCAAAGGCTTGATCGGAGATTCCTTTCTCCAAATCTCAGCCGGTGCTTATGGCGTACCGCCGCTCAAACGTGGAGAGTTTTATCTGATCGAGGGTCTTCGCACTACCGGGTTCAGGGAAATTATGACAGGTGCCAACGACGTCATAGCCAATTTCGGAGTTCTCTCCGACCAGGTCAAAAACATCGCCATGAAAATCAATCCCGACAAAGTCGGGTCGGGTCTAACTCAAACGATTCAGGATCTGCAGGCAACACTGCGGCAGGTCGACTCCACCCTGGCAAAGGCTGCCCTGCTCATGGATAACCTGAGAACCGGAGAGGGAACCATTGGCCGCCTGGTATCGGACCCCGCGCTTTATAAAAAACTCAACGAATCGGTGGAAAAGCTGAACCGCGTGGCGGATGATCTCCAAAACGGGAGCGGAACGTTTCCCAAGCTTCTGAAGGATCCTTCGCTTTACAATCATGCCAACGCCACAGTGGAACGAATGGAAAGCATCGTTACCAGAATCGATAAAGGCGAAGGGACTTTAGGGCAGCTGGCCAAGGATCGAGAACTCTACGAATCCGCCAAGCGAGCCATCGACAGGATCTCTGCCCTGGCGGACAAAATGGAGAATGGTGAGGGCACGGTCGGCAAGCTCATGAAGGACCCGGCTCTCTACAACAACCTGAATCAATCCAGCGCCGAGATCACCAAGTTTATCTATGACTTGCGGCAGGATCCGAAAAAGTACCTGACAATTCGCGTACGGCTGTTTTAGCCTTGACAAGAATTTTTAATCCCACTAGCCTAGCCCCATGATCAGCCATGCTATTGGTCGAGGCGGAAAGTTCATCCTGGACAGGATTGTCAGGGTTCTTTCTTTCTTCCGCATAAATCCAAACCTGCTTACCTTCATCGGTGTCGTGATCAGTTTTTGGGCGGCCTGGAACTTCGGCCATGGACGACTCGTACGCGGCGGACTGATAGTCATCCTGGCCGGGCTGTTTGATATGCTGGATGGCGAGGTAGCTCGGGTCACCCGGTCCGAGACGAGGTTCGGCGCTTTTTATGATTCTGTGATCGACCGGTATTCCGACATCATCCTGCTGCAGGGACTGATGGTCTGGTATGCTCGCCAAAACCGCCTGGAATACGTAGTTCTGGTCGGAGTCGTCTTCATGGGTGCCGTGATGACCAGCTACGCCAGGGCAAGAGCAGAGTCGCTGATACCCACATGCAAGGTGGGATTTATGGAAAGGCCCGAAAGGGTGGTTCTCCTCATAATTGGCGGGTTGGCAAATCGCATGGAAGCTGTTCTCTGGGTGCTTGCCGTTCTCGGCAATTGGACCGTGTTTAGCCGGATCTACTACACTTGGAAGGAATTGCCGAAGCCGCAGCGACCCGAATAAGCCCCCGCTGAGCGGGCAAATTCAGCTTGCCAGCTGAGGCAGGTTTGCCGTCAGCCGATCTCCCGGGCGTTATTGGATTTTCAGGATTTCTGCGTTGGCGGGCAATTTCTGCTCAAATCGCGACGGCGGTATCGGAGCGTTTATTTTTTCCTGCGTAAAGCTTACAAGAAGGTAGTCGCCGTTAGGCTCCTGCAATTTCTGCTGAATGGGGGTACCGTTGGCTTTTTTGATCCAGATTGTGATGGAGCTGAAATAGGCTGCAGCCGAGGCATTGCGTGGCTTGAATACCAGGATGGAGCAGGGAGAGGGGCCGACATTCTCGACGCCGCCATAGCTTATGTCAAATGTCTCCTTCAATTTTCCGGGGCTTTGTCCCAAACCGAGAGCCAGATATTCCGCCTTATCTTTATTCTTGCCCAGATTCACCATCTGAGCCTGGTTTAAGGCTGGCTGATAAATGACAGCCTGGCCGCCCTTGATGGTCAAAATGCGCTTCCCAGGTTTGGTAACCTCCTGCCGCAGGAGAGCTGAACCATCCTTGGACCTCTCATAGAAAAACTCGCCAGACTCGGGCATATCGAACTCCTTGAGCACCGAGGTGTACTTTTTCTGGGAGAATTGCGCCTGGAAGGTCTGGAAGGTTTTGCCCATGGCTTCCATCTGCCGCAAGACCTGATTCAGCGCCGCTTCGTTGGATACCTGCGACTGAGGCGAAGCGCTGAGATGGAAAGCCGGCGAATGGATGGCAAGAAATCCGCTCAATAGAATGAGCATCGTCTTTGTGCCGGACGGTCGAAGATCGAGCATTTTGTGGTCCATTACCAGGCTTCCTGGAGCGGCCCGCGGGCTAGTCTGCCTTTGCGGGGACACGTTGGGCGATAGACGGATTGTTTTGCTGTGAGGTTAAACCTTGATCTGCACGAACCGGGGGGTTTTCGGCCTTTTTTTTGGGAGCAAAGCAGCTGCGCGGCACGAAGAAAACAAAGGCCAGAATCAGCCCGCATAGGATGTCATAGGGGAGAGTCCCCCGTTCATAACTCCAGACGAAAATATTGTCGCCAGGTGCTCCTCTGCTGTGGCATCGCCCGAACAAACTCCTGTGGAACTCAATAAAGTCCTTCGAATTCAGGCTCGTAGGTTATGCTTTCTTCGGGACTCAGGATCTGACCGTCCCTCATCTCGATAACGCGGCCCGCCACGGATGCTGCCTCAGCATCGTGAGTAATCATGACAATCGTCTGCCTGAATTTTTCGTTGAGTTCCTGGAGGATTCTCAAAACTGATCGCGAATTCCTGGAATCCAAGCTTCCAGTGGGCTCGTCTGCGAGAATAATAGCGGGGTGATTCACAACAGCACGGGCAATGGCCACTCGCTGCTGTTCTCCACCGGACAGCTCTGTCGGGCGGAAGTGCATCTTTTCACTCAGGCCCAGCATTTCAATGATGGGCGCCGCCCCGTTCAGACCCGGTTTGCCGTTTCCCTGTATTTTTTTCGCCAGTTCAATATTGGCCTTCGCGGAAATGGTGGTCAGCAGGTTGAAGCGCTGGAAAATGTAGCCAATCTTTTTCCGGCGCATCGTGGTTCGTTCTGCGTCGGAGAGCTTGGAGACATCTTCCCCGTCAATGCGAATGAGCCCGCTTGTCGGCTGGATCAGGCCGCCGAGCAGATGAAGCAAAGTAGATTTGCCACAGCCCGAGGGACCCATGATGGCTACAAATTCGCCTCGTCCAATTGTAAGGTTGATATTGTTCAAGGCCGCCACTTCAACTTTGCCTGACTTGTAGGTCATGCAAAGGTTAGCGGTCTCGATCATCGGCGAATCGGCGTATTCAGTTGTCATTTTTAGTATCCTACTCGTAGCTCAACGCTTTGACTGGGTCCATTCTGGCCGCTTTATAGGCCGGATAAAGCGCTCCTAGAGTCCCCCCCACAAGTCCCAAGGCGCAGCCTCGCAAAATATCCCCGGCTGACATGGCAACTTGCAGGGTCGGGAAAGCCCGCATGATAGCCAAACGGATCAACTCGCTGGTGCCGGTGCCAAAAAGAACACCTAAGCACGATATCATAACAGATTCTCGCAAAATCATTCCAATGATAAAGCTTTGCGATGCCCCCATCGCTTTGAGAATTCCAATCTCACGGGTTCTCTCAAAAATCGTGGTGTACATGGCAAGCAGGATAACCATGAAGCTCAGCAGCATCGAAACAAGGATAATCGTAAAACGAAACTCCTTCAGCCCGGGCATCCGGGTATCGGCCAGAAGCAAAGACGGCTCCGAAGTTCTCACCAGTCCAAAATCAGGATAACGCTTCCGCAGCTCGGACTCAACATTCGCGACATCCGATCCGTTCTGTGATTTGATGAACATGATCGTGACCTTGTCCGGAGTGCCGTTCATTTCCTGAAGAGTCTTGAGTGGGACAAATATTCGGACAACCGCTCCCGGACGGCAGATGCCGCTGATGATGAAATTGTGGTTGAGCAACGTCAGTTCGGATCCCGGGCCGACTTTGTGCGACCGCGCGTAAAGCTCGTCGACAATCACTTCGTCACCGGCGAGCGATTCCTTGCCCGCCACAATTTTCAGCTTCCCAGGCAACTTTTGATAGGTGTTCACGTCAATGCCGAACACCAGGCCGAAATCTGAGGAACTGAACTTGGCAAGGACCGGCGCTACCAGCGAAACACCTGGTACCTCGATGAGACGATCGGCAAGCTTGACCGGAAGCGCCGCTCCGCTGAAAGCGTAGAAAACCGAGGCGCCGCTCTGCTGCAAGATGAAGTCCGCTCCAACCCCCATTGTGCGCCCCAGATAGTCATTCAGAGTGCCGGAGGTAATCCCGCCGATCACGAGCATCAGCGTTACGCCGATCCCCACCGCGATAATGCTGATAATCGTGCGGGTAGGTCTGGATTTGATATTTGCTGTGATAAGGCTTTCCATCAGGGCCCCACCCTTACCTTTTCTTTTAGGTTGACTACCTGTGCGCTTCCCGGCGGTTTGAGTTCGAAGGCGCTGTCTGGCAGTTCGGGATTCACGCGCCAGTTCGATATCTGAAGCTCTAAGGTATAGCCATCCTCCGGACGTTCAATCCGAATGGCGAAAGGCAGTATCGTCCCCTCGACCAGTTTTCGATTCGAGTACTGGATGATGCTTTCGATTTTGCCGCCATCATCGTATACCTGCTGCCTGCTAACCGCCAAATCATATCTGTCAATCCAAAGACGGCGAATGGTGGTCAGTTTATGATCCACAGCCGGCTTAAAAAATGTCATGACATAATATTTTGTTATGTTGTCGCGATCTTCTTCGAAAGAAATTAGCGTGTCGGTCCTGCGCATATAGTCCGATTCAGGCAATATCGCTTCAAAAATATGAATGGGGCGGGCCGAAAATCCTGCATGACCTTCCAGCTCGAATTCGCGAGCGGAATTCGAACCCACGTAGAACTTGTTGTCTCGCGGCACCCAGGCTGCAAACTTTTCCCCGGACGATGCAAGTTCCAGCAGCGAGGTTTTGGTGACCGGGTTTTGAATGTTCAATCGGATATTGTCCGGGCGTCGCAACAATAAATAGCCAGGGGCGCTGCGGTACGCCTGAAGATTGCCGCTGTCGACCTTGCCCGACGTATAGCTGGCTTTAATGGAGGAAGCTGCGAGCGATCTGGTTTTTTCTGCCGCAGCAGCCAGCAACGCGAGCAGCCCCTCCGGAGTCGCGTTTTTAGCCTCCAGGCTCCGGGTGGAAACCGGAACTTTTACCTGCTTTTTGACCAGGCAGGCCATGCTCGGCAAAGCGAGCAGCAGCAGAATGAAAAAAATCTGCCGAAGACCCGGGCCTGCTCCTAGCCGATCACCTATAGGTTTCATCACCAACTTCCCTCTCATAGGGTCAAAAGCGTGGTGAATCTAGCAAACGACCCCCCGCTTGTCAACGCAAGTCAAGCTATAGATCCAGCATTTTCAAGGACTTCGGCTAGATCTCGTTGACCAGCATTGCTTTTAGCAATAACCATGCCAGACAGAACTTCAAATATGCGCAGGATCCGGCCGCGACAGAATCCCGGGTAAACCTCATAAATAAAGAATTTCCGCTGCCACAAAGACGAACTCGGGATTTCCTGGCAGACTGGAGCACCCCTTTTCTTTTCAGGCCCCCTCCTCGCCATGCCAAAGATGTCGACAGCTGCCGGAATTCTAGACAATCCCCGACTGCGGAGCACCACGCCGGCCGCGCCGATACAGATAGAAGGATAGGCTCAAAAGCGTCAGCAGAAAAATCAACAGCAAGACGATGCCCACCTCGGTGGCGCTCTGCCTGACATAATCCCTGACCGGCGCTCCATACAGAACCGCGAGGATTCCCCAGGCGGAGTAGCGCAAAGTTCGGCCCACCAGAACCGCCAGAAAAAACTTCAAAGGGGACAGCCGGAATACGCCGGCACTTAGGACAAATATCTTGAAAGGACAGGGTGGAGGGAGAAGGCTGGGGATCGTCACGGCAAAAACACCCAACCGGGCATAAAGCCTTTTCGCACGGGCCACCTGCTCGGGGGGAAAACGCTTCAGCAGCGCCGGTTCCCCGCCTTTCCAACCGATGTAGTATAGAAGGAAACAGCCGGTTAACGACCCGGCAATGGTTACAGTCACATAATAGACCATCGTCCTCCAGGATTTGCCCGCGGACAGTACTACAATCATCAGATCATTGCCTTCGGGTATGGATAAAAAGGATGAGTCTGCGATCGCCATAAGAAACAGACCCGGTCCTCCCAGGCGATTCCCGAGTGAGGAAAGGCTGGCTGCGGCGGAAAGAAGAAAGGTTGAGAGTTTATCCATCCGTTCCTGTCCCGATGGCTGCCGAGGTTCGATCCCGGAAAAACAAGTGACAGAACCAACTCCGACTCAGCCGGCATATGTCGCCATCCGGATCCAGCATTCCGATCCGAAATTCCATTTTCGACCCTGATGTCAAATTAGCACAGCCTGAGTAACCCCGCAACCGGCTCCATGGTACGTTCCCTCGCTCACAAGAGGACCAGGACGGCCTGGAAGGATCGGTCACACGGTTGCCGCTCAGCTCCAATTTATACACACACAAATAATTACAGACAATCTCCGGAGGCACATTCTGTGTATAAGAAATTGACAGTCATCAGGTGACCCGATAGAATTCCCTTGCGCCTGAGGTCGAGCAAGCGTCTCCGGGCAGGAAAAGCCACTGGCTCTGCCAGGCTACCTGAAGGGAAGCGGAATCGCGCATCTGTCATCACGCAATTTCGCGATTTGGAAAGAACTCGTATCATGGAATCCATCGGCGCCGATCTGAGATCGCGGAGGGAAAACAAGCAAGTAAGCCTCGCGGAGGTCGCGCAATCCACCCGGATCAGCATTAACTACCTGAAATCGATTGAAGAGGGGAATTATAAAGCTCTCCCCGGCGGGATGTACAACCGGGCTTTCCTGAAATCCTATTGCGAATACTTAAACCTCGATCCGACCGAATACCTGGCCAGATATGAGAAGGAAACCTACTCCCCGGCAGAAAAAGCAGCGCGATCGAAAGTGAAAATGCCCCAGCAGTCCGGCAACGGCCTGACCGTTCAACCCCTGGCTGCCTGGGCGGTTATGTTCATGGTTTCGGTTGTCGGGCTCTATTTTAGTCGCAACTGGATTTCGGCTGTTTTCTCACCCTATTTTGCCAAGTCACCCGCTTCGGCATTGCCGCCTCCTTCGCAGCCCCTGCAGGCAACCGAGCCCGCGCCGAAGCCGGTTTCGCCACCGCAGCAGGCTCCGGAAATGACGCCAGTTCCGGCGGCCGCCAATCCGGCCGATGATGCAAAATCCGGCGCATCGCCGGCGTCTATGAAGCCGGAGGAGCCTGCTGATCAGCCTGCAACATCCGCAGGTGACGTGAATGAGGCCGCCCCCACTCCCAAAATGAGGCTGGAATTTGAAGCGCTTGAGAAGTGCTGGGTTTCAGTCAACAGCGATGGCAACCGATTGGTCAAATTGCTGGCGCCTGGTGAAAAGCAATCGTTCGCAGCAGTGGAACGCTTTTATATCGTAGTAGGAAACGCCGGGGGAGTAAGAATGAAAATCAACGGAAAGGCCGCGAAACCTCTGGGAAAACCCGGCGAGGTCATTCGAATGCTTATCAACGAACAGAATATCGAAGACCTGCTGGAAAAATCCACCGGCTGAAATGAGCCATGCCCGCAAGCGAATTTCTCCATGCCATCCTTAACGGCAAAGCCCCCCGAAAAATCTGCCTTGTTGTCGCCCAGGGACTGGCCCCGCTTCCGCCCTCAGAGCTGGTTCGGGCCATGGTCCATCTTGCCGGGGATGGTGATCCGGAGGTGGCTGGCCGAGCCGCCGCAACCCTTGGTGATTGGCCGGAAGAAGAATTGATCTCCCAGGCTCAGGCGCGAGATTGCGATCCTGCAGTCATCGCGTATCTCGCATCTCATTCCACATCTGCAGCCATATGGGAAGCAATCATTCTCAATCCGGCAGCCTCCGGAAAAGTGATCGAGGAATTAGCCGCGAAAGTCAGCGGTCCGACGCTCGAATCGATTATGTTCAATCGCGTCCGACTGCTGGAAAATCCCGGAATCCTCGAGCGTCTGAAAGGTAATCCGGCCATCACCACGGAAATCAGTCGTTTGATCCAGGAAATTGAAACCGAGTTTTTCAGTGAAAAAAAACGGGAGTACAGCGTCGAGGAAGCCATAGAAGCTGAACCGGAAACCTCACCAGCGATTTCGGTTGAACTTGAAGAGACGACGGAGGACCTTTCCCTGGAGGGGCTGCCTCTCGATCCACAGGAGCGCGAAGTGGCGCTCGCCGATCGAATCGGCCGGATGACGGTGCCGCAGAAGCTCCGGTTTGCCTTGCTTGGGAACCGCGAAGCGAGATCTATTCTGATCCGCGATCCGAATCGAATGGTCTCCATGAGTGTTCTGCAAAGTCCCAAGTTGACCGAATCGGAAATCGAGTCTATCGCGGCTATGCGCAATGTCTCGGATGACATCCTGCGTGAAATCGGCAATAATCGAGCATTGGTACGAAACTATGCGGTCGTTCAGGCTCTGGTGCGCAATCCCAAGACACCGCCCACGGTCTCACAACGACTTATGATTCGCCTGATGAACAAAGATTTGATGAATCTGTCCCGTGACCGAAGCATCCCGGAATTGGTCCGGCGCTGTGCGCAAAGAACGGTGAATCAGCGCACGGAGCAAAAGAAATAGGACTCTTGCCCTATGAGACGACGCACCTCATCAGGAAAGCAAATGGCACTCCCCGGAGTGATCTTCCTTGATGGAGGAAGCAAGAGTATCGAATTGTCCCACAACCGCATCCCTCACCAGAGGATTCTGGAGGCGCTGCAGACCTGTCCTCAAGCTGGAAGAGGCATAGCAGAGATTTATCTCCACGAGGTGTTGCCGATCCCCACGCGGACGATTCAATTACTCGGGCGCAAATGCAGCGCCAGCATCCGGCATAGCCTGTTGGGATTTGAAGTGCAGGCATTCTACAAGCGGATTCATTGTCCCGACATGCCAACCGCAAGATATCTCAAGCTTTTTACGGAACTGGGATGTCGCCGCATACGGCTGCCCTACGACCCCACTGTCACAGAAAGAATTCTGGAGGAGCTGGAATCGGCGTTCGCCCATCTGGGAAACGGGGTGCGAGAAATTTTCCCGGAGAATCGCAAACTGCAGGTTTATGTATTCCAGAAATTGTGCGGCTGGGTCAGGCATCAACTGCAGGCCGAACAAAGTTTCCCGTTTCCGGCGGGCAAAACCAACGAGTTCAGGGCGCCGGAGTAGGCGGCTCGGCTTTCGGCATCAGGTCCTGTCGCACCACTTCAATCCCCTTGTCGCGGATGCTCAGCCTGACCAGCCGCCCGTCCTTGCCCGCTGCCAATTCCCCCGTCCAAAGTGTGCCGAACTCAACGCGATAGACCTGCGCATCTTCCGGCCTTTCGTTCTGCCGCAGGATACTGTCGGGCAAGCGAGTGATCGAAAGCGGAATTTCGACTGCAATCACGGGCAGGAAATTCTGAAAGGTCTGACGCCCGCGTTTCTTCTGATCATACTTCCTGATAATGTAGTCGAAATGGTGGTAAACATTGATATCCACCAGCACCAACCCAGGGGTGAAAGCTGCCTTGGTTTCGCTGGTCTTTCCGCCGCGCACAAGCAGCCTTGATATTTCGTTCCCGCTGACGCTGACATCGTAGGAATCGTGAGCATCGCCGGACGTGTAAATGCAGGTGTATCGAAGCGGAGCCTGTGTCCCTTTGTCCAGCGTCAGCTCGGTCTGAAAGGACATTCGCTTGGTTTCATTGCCCTCAATAACAAAGATCTCGTGAGTGGAGGTTGACACGATGGAGCCGTCGCGATTCACGACCTCGTGGACCTTCTCGACCCCCGCGGGGGCGCCCCCCACCATTACGGCATAGTCCTTCGCATACGGTGTCGCAGATTTCTGGGGTGCCGCGAGAGGATTGCCTCCCAGGGCTAGAATCCAAAGCAGGACCGCCGTTCTTTTCATAAGGTCACCGGTTGGACCGGACTATTTTTGGCGCCGGAACCCGCACGAGCGAATTTCCCGGTACCCTGGAGGAAGGGGCCAGATGCTCGCTCACGAAAGCCATCAGTTCATCCATCTCCCTCCGCATGGCTTCCATTTTGTCGCGCATGTTCAAAACCACCTCGACACCGGCAAGATTCACACCCATGTCCCGGGTCAGAGACAATATAACCTCCAAACGCTCAAGGTCGCCATCGATGTATAGGCGGGTATTTCCCTCGGTACGGGAAGGCTTCAGCAGGCCGAGCCTTTCGTATAAGCGGAGAGTCTGCGGATGAATCCGGTAGGTCTCAGCGACAGCGCTGATCATATATCCGGCTTTTTTTTTGACACGCACGGTTCTCACCTGACCAGTCAAACCAGATTAATCCTCGGGTTTTCCGGATTGAGCCGGGCCAGTTCGCGCAAAATCTCTTTGGACCGCTCATCCCCGACCCTGGGAACCACTACGCGAACCTCTACGATCTGATTCCCTGTGCCCTCACCCCGGAGCGATGGCGCTCCCTTGCCCCGCAGCCTGAATTTCTGCCCGCTCTGCGTTCCAGGGGGAATCCTCAGCAGGGTTTTTCCGTCGATAGTGGGAACTTCGATTTTCGTTCCCAGGGCGGCCTCCGTGACGGTAACCGGAACGGTACAGAGAATGTCGTTTCCCTGCCTGCTGAAAAATTCATGGCTCCGAACGGCAATCACCAGAAACAGATCTCCGGGCGGCCCACCACGGAACCCGGCATCTCCCTTCCTCGGAACCCGCATTCGGAAGCCGTCATCAACTCCCGGAGGAATCCGGACGGTAATCGATTCCTGCAGTGCACGCTTTCCGGAACCGTTGCATGCGTGGCAGCGGTTTCCAACCGTCCCCTTGCCGCCGCAGGTGCGGCAGCCGAGAGTTAGATTCATGATGCCCCTGGAGCGAACTTCTTCCCCCGTACCCCGGCAGGTGGGACAAGTGTGCTGACCTTTGCCCCGATCGTAGCCGGCTCCGGAACAGGAAGAGCAGGCCTCGCTTCGAGTGAGGGTCAGCCGCGTTGACAGCCCCTGCAACGCTTCCAGGAAGGATATGTTGAGATGATGCTCGAGATCCTCCCCTTTTTCCGGCTCTACTTCCCGGCCACCACTCCCGCGGCCGAAAACCTCTGCAAAAATATCCCGAAAACCTCCCTGACCCCCTCTCGTGAATTCTGCAAAATCGAAATCCTGGCCCGGCCTTCCCGCGAATGGATTCCCGGCATCATTCGGCCGGTCCTTCAGGTTGTCCGAATAAAATCCATACTGATCGTAGAGCGACCTTTTCTTGCTGTCACCTAAGACGTCGTAGGCTTCCTGGATTCGTTTGAACCGTTCCTCCGCGGAACGGTCGCCCGGATTGACGTCCGGGTGATATTTTCGTGCCAGACGTCGGTAGGCTTTCTTTATCTCGCCATCCTTGGCGCCTCGAGAAATGCCGAGAATGGAATAATAGTCTTCCCTTACCATCTTCTTTCCATCGGCGAGAAGGGGCAAACGATGTGATGCCGGAACGCACTAGCTATAGGCTGGCTGCGTCCCATGAGCCTGGGATGGGATTTCCCTGCCGGAATCCCATCCCGCCTATTACCCTTATTCTGCTGGCTCAAACGGGTCCTGGATCATGACTTTTTGTCATCGATATCGACGTATTCCGCATCAATGACATCATCTTCCTTCTTGCCCTGGCCGGCCTTTGGGCCGCTGTCGGGGCCAGCATCAGCCGGTCCTCCCTGCGGAGGTGCCTGAGCCGTTTTCTGGTACATTACCTCAGCCAACCGGTGTGAAGCCTTGGTGAGCTCTTCGAGCGCGGCGTTCATCTCGGATGCCTCCGATGACTTCGATTCCAGCACGGTTTTTGCCCGGGTAATGGCCGATTCAACGGCGGAAGCCTCAGCGTCCCCGATTTTCTCGCGATTTTCCTTCAGCAGCTTTTCCATGCTGTAAACCTGGCCGTCCAGCTTATTCCGCGCCTCGATCTTTTCTTTGTTTTTCGTGTCCTCGTCGGCATGGGACTGAGCGTCGCGCGTCATGCGATCGATCTCGTCTTTGGTCAGTCCGCTGGAGGCCGTAATTGTGATCTTCTGTTCCTTGTTCGTCCCCAAATCCTTGGCAGAAACGTTGACGATACCGTTCGCATCAATGTCAAAGGTGACCTCGATCTGGGGTATTCCGCGCGGTGCCGGTGGAATCCCGACCAAGTGGAACTTGCCTAGAGTACGGTTGTCCCTCGCCATGGCGCGCTCACCCTGGAGCACATGAATCTCAACCGAAGTCTGGTTATCAGCAGCCGTGGAAAAAATCTCGGACTTTCTCGTCGGTATCGTGGTGTTCCTGTCAATCAGCTTGGTAGTAACACCGCCAAGGGTTTCGATCCCCAGTGACAACGGCGTAACATCCAACAGCAGGAGGTCCTTCACATCGCCCGCCAGAACGCCTGCTTGAACCGCTGCACCTATGGCTACTACCTCATCCGGATTGACACCCTTATGGGGCTCTTTCCCGAAAAGTTCACGCACGATCTGCTGCACTCTGGGAATCCTCGTCGAACCGCCTACAAGAACGACTTCGTCGATGTCGGTCGGTTTAAGTCCGGCATCCGCCAAAGCCTGCCTGCACGGAGCCACGGAGCGCTGCAGGATATCCTCAACCATCTGCTCGAACTTGGATCGCGTCAAGCGCATATTCAGATGTTTGGGTCCGCTGGCATCGGCAGTAATGAACGGAAGGTTGATTTCGCTCTCCATAACGGTAGAAAGCTCCATTTTGGCCTTCTCGGCTGCCTCCCGGAGGCGCTGGACCGCCATTTTGTCCACAGAGAGGTCGATTCCCTGCTCCTTTTTGAATTCCTGGATGATCCAGTTCATCAGCCGCTGATCAATGTTGTCTCCGCCGAGGTGCGTATCGCCATTGGTTGACTTCACCTCGACCACCCCTTCGCCAACTTCAAGGATTGAAATGTCGAAGGTGCCGCCGCCAAAATCATATACCGCTATGGTCTCGTCCTTTTTCTTGTCGAGACCGTAGGCAAGAGCTGCTGCCGTAGGCTCGTTGACTATTCGCACCACCTCAAGACCCGCAATCTTCCCGGCGTCTTTTGTCGCCTGCCGCTGGCTGTCGTTAAAATAGGCAGGCACTGTGATTACGGCCTTCTCCACTTTCTCGCCCAGGTATTCCTCGGCTGCGGAACGCATTTTTTGAAGAATCATGGCGGAGATTTCCGGAGGCGGGTAGTTTTTATCCCCCATGACGACGCAGGCCTCCGCGTTGCTGCCGGTAACCACCTTGTAAGGCACCAGCTGCTTCTCCTCGTTGACTTCGAAGAATTTACGCCCCATGAATCGCTTGATTGAAAAAATCGTGTTTTCCGGGTTCGTAATTGCCTGGCGTTTAGCTACCTGACCCACAAACCGCTCGCCGTTTTTGCCCACAGCTACCACTGAAGGAGTAAGTCTTCCGCCCTCCGGATTGGTTATTACCTTGGGCTCTCCCCCTTCCATTACCGCTACTACCGAATTGGTCGTCCCCAGGTCAATTCCGATAATCTTCGCCATTTTTCCTATCCTCCTGAAATGAGTGCAAAGCATATATAGGATGTGAGTGCTTCCTTGTCAACCTTCTAACCACAGGAATGCTGCTTGGAACGGCCCAAGAACCGCGACTTTTTTTGGACGCCTGCCCCTTTCGGGAATTCATTCCTGGAATCAAAGGAACAATTCCTGTGATAATATTGAGTCATTATGAAAAACTGGCTGATAGTGATTGGACTCCTATGGGTCGCCGGCACGGCGGCGGCCTTCGATTATCAAATTAAAACAGTGCAGGTCATGCCCATCGAAAGTTACCCGGCAAAGATCTCGATAGGGGCTGTAACTATTGCCGCGGATCCGTATCCTACAGATGAAAAATCATTTACAGCCTTTGATATTAAAGATTTAAATTCCAAAGGCTATTTTCCCATCCATGTCATCATCCAGAACTCCTCTCCGGACTTCATGACCCTAAAAATCAGAAATGTGGTTCTGGTGACAGAAGGGGGGCAGGAGCTCTACACAACTTCGGCGACTTTGGTAGTGCAGGACGTGGTTAAGGGAGGATTGATCAGCAAATTGCCCAAAATGAAGTCGCACGACCAAGCTACTTCCACCAAATCCGGTTCGCCTCTGCTCGATTTCACTGGAAAAGAACTGTCCAATAGGAGCATCGAGCCCGGAACGGTATCAGCCGGATTCATCTTCTTTTTTAATGCTGAGCCAAAAAAGCCTTTTTTCAAGGGTTCTAAGCTTATGATTCCTCAACTTATAAATGAGGGATCGAGGAAGACGATGGGTCCTTTTACCATCCCGCTGGATCCGGCTTTGGAAACTATGAAGGGAAAAGCCCGCTAGGAGATTACGACAGACTCTGCCATCGAAGCGCCCGGATCAGTAATAGGAAAGATACCGCTCAATCTCCCAGGGGTGAACCTGGCCGATATATTCCTGCCACTCTGCCCGTTTTGCATCCATGATATGTTCGGCAATATCGGTGCCGATAGAATTTTGAAGGAACTTGTCCTTCTCAAATGCCCGCACCGCTTCGCTCAAGTCCCCGGGAAGAGATTGAATTTTGAGCCGGCTCCTTTCACGCTGGCTCATGGAATAAATGTCCTTGTTCACAGGAGGACCAGGGTCCAGGCGTCGCTTGATCCCTTCCAGGCCAGAACCCAGCATGGCAGCAATCGCAAGATAAGGATTACAGGAAGGATCCGGAAGCCTGAATTCGCATAGCGTGCCTTCACCGCGGCGGGATGAGATGCGCACCAGCGGGCTGCGGTTGATTTCGGACCAGGCAACGTGGGTAGGCGCCTCAAAATCGGGCACCAATCTTTTATAGGAGTTAACCAGTGGATTGGTCAGGACCACCATACCGCGCGTGTGCGCCAAAAGCCCCCCGATGTAATACAATCCTAGACTGCTTAAACGGAGTTTTGACTTAAGGTCAAAAAACGCGTTTTGGCCTTCCTGATACAGAGCCTGGTAAAAGTGCAGCCCAGAACCGTTCTGGCCGAAAAGCGGCTTGGGCATGAAGGTGGCATGCAGGCCATGATCAAGCGCAATCTTGCGGATTACGAAGCGGCAGGTACTTATGTTGTCGGCGACCTCCATGGCTCCGGCCATTCTCAGGTCGATCTCGTGCTGCCCCGGCGCCACTTCGTGGTGGGCTCCTTCGACATGAAACTCCATCCTTTGCAGAGTCGAGACCATATCTCGCCTGGCTTCTTCCCCACGATCGATCGGCGCGAGATCGAAATAGCCGCCGACATCGTGGGTAATGCTGGTCGCCTTTCCATCCGGGCTTCTCTGGAACAGGAAAAACTCCACTTCGGTGCCAATCCTAAGGTCATAGCCCAGTTCGCCGGCGGAGTTCAGGACTTTTTTCAAGGCGGTGCGGGGGCAGCCAGAAAATGAGGCTCCATCGGGAAGGCGAACATCACATATCATGCGGGCGACCTTGCCTCGCCGATCCTCCCAGGGGAAAACACGGAAGGTGGCCGGATCGGGCAAAAGGATCATGTCGGCTTCCTTCAGGCGGAAAAAGCCGCCGATGGATGATCCGTCAAAAACAACCTGACCATCCAGAGCGCGCTGGAATTGAGGCTCAGGTATTTCGACGTTTTTGATAGATCCGAGGATATCCGTGAACTGGAGCCTCATAAAACGAACTCGTTCCTGTTTGGCCAGTTCGAGCACCTGTTCGGGTGTTTCCAGGTAAGCCATGTTATATTCTCCTGCCGTAATGGTATCCCGGCCTGCGGCCGTCTTAGCCGAATATGTATTTTTCAACGAGTGCGCGGACGGGGCCGCTGCGCGCCTCCCATTCCGCGAGGAGCGCGTGACGCGAATCGGAGGGTGTGAGGCCTCGGTATCCCAGGCTTTTGGCGAGCAGTGCGAGTGACGGCGATTCCCTGGAGATTTCGCGCGCGTTCCATTCTTCCATAAGTTGATATCTGTTCTCTATCATCCGGTGCAAGTCATGCGCTCGAAGGAGCATGGAGGCTTCGTCTCCGGTGAGTATGCCTGAATGCAGGAGGCCGGCGATCGCTCTTCTCAGCGAAGGACCACGAACGCTATCCCGGTTCCGGCCGTGCCGGATCTGAAGCCATTGGACCAGGAACTCCAAGTCAAGAATCCCGCCCTTCCCGAATTTGAAATCCACGCTTATCCGGCTTTCTTTGCTTTTCTCGTTTTCAATTCTTCTTTTGAGATGCCGGAGGGCGCTGAACATCTCCTCCGTCCACGGATATTCATAAACGTAGCTCTTCATGACCTCCGCCCAACGCTCAACCATGCGCGGGGTTCCGTAAATCACCCTGGACCGCACCATGGCGAAACGCTCCCAGGGCTGAATGTGACTGCGTGCATACTCGTGGAATCCTTCCCAGGACCGCGCAAGAAGCCCTGAGGCACCTTCGGGGCGCAACCGCATATCAACGGAATAAACGATTCCTTGTTCCGTCACGGCAGAAATCATCTCGTTGATTTTTTCCACCCGTCCATCCAGCTCCAGTTGTTCTTCGGCTCTCCCGGTGAGATCGGAATCTTCTGCCGACGCTTCGTAAAGAAACATGAGGTCCAGGTCGGAACCATAATGCATGAATCCGCTTCCAAGCTTTCCCAAAGCCAGAACGCAAAGGTCGTCGATCCGGCTCGCCCCTGGAGCAGGAGGTTGAGTCTGAATTGCCGCTGCCTGCACGCAAGCCTCCGCCAGGACGGTAAGTTCAGCGGAAATCTCCATCGGCTTCCCGAGTCCGGCCATATCGCGATAAGCGATTCGAACCATTTCACGCTGTCGGTAGTAACGCAAAATCGCAGCGGCCGAAGCGCCGCTCGGCCCTGTGCTCAACCGGTCGCGAACCTCCGTCAGCATCTCTTCCCGAGCCCGGCCTTCATGCAGGTGAATTCCTCGCGCGAGGCTGTCAAAGTACTCGGGGTGACGGAGCAGGATGTGACATGCCCGTCTGCTGAAGGCGAGAAGGTTCGCCAGCCGTGCCAGATGAGGCCGCCTTGATGCAAGGGTTCGCAGAAAGGAAATTCGGTTGCCGCTGGCGGCGGCGAAACTCTCGAGGTGGTGCAGGGCCAGATCCGGATCGAGAGAGTCGCGCAACACTTCGAGCATGGGAAACGCAAATTCAAGAAAGAAACGGCGCTCTCTCGGCGGAAGGATTTCTCCAGCCGGACCCATCGCAATGAGTCGTATATTCCGCCAGGCCAAATCAATATCTTCAAATCCGTATTGGGCCAGCAGACGTCGGATTTGCTCTTTTGGCGTCCGTTCGCTCAATAGCCGGGCAAGTTCTTCCTCCTTTTCGGTCAGGCGAAGATAGCCGGGTGTCAGATAAATCCGTTCGAGAATGGCTCTAACCCGCGAGCGGTGCATTTGCAAAATCGAGCAAAACTCCGCGCGGGCCGAATCCCTGCCGGGGCCAAATCCGATACCGGCAGCCAAAGCTGCCAGTTCATCCGCGTCCCCGGGAATCACCGCTTGCGGCGTCAGCGCTCTGACCTGCAGCCGGTGTTCTACGGTCCGCAGAAAAACATAAGCCAGGGAAAGGGTTGTCGACTCCCCTTCCAGCAGGATTCTGGCGTCCGCAAGGCCCTCCAGGGCATCCAAGGTGGCGCTGGCTCTCACGGTGGGGTTTTCCCACCCCGATATCAACTGAAGGTATTGAACGTAAAACTCTATGTCCCGGATGCCACCCGAACCATGTTTGAGATGAATGCGGTTTTCGCAAAGAGCATGCTCTTTTTCGGCTCGATGCTTGACTCGTTTGATCTCTTCCAGCGCGGAATCATCCATGGGCCGCGCAAACGTGAACTTCGAGGCAAATTCGGAAAACCGGCGCATCAGGTCCACGGGACCCGCCACCGGCCGGGCCTTGATCAATGCCTGCCTTTCCCATGCCTCGCTCCAGGACTCGTAGTAGCTGACCAGGCTGGGAAATGTGGGCACCAGCGGCCCTGTCTCGCCGTGGGGTCGAAGCCTCATGTCGACGCGGTATAGAAATCCATCCGGCCCGGAGTAGCCAAGTTCCTGAATTATCCGCTCTCCCAGCCGGGTAAAAAAGCGTCGCTCGGCGTCGCTATCGGAACTGCGGCGGCAAAAGATCAGATCGATGTCGGAGCTGTAGTTCAACTCCTGCGCCCCTAACTTTCCCATCGCGATAACAAGAAAACCACCCGGCACGGGAGGAGAGATTTTCAGGTCGTCGGGCACATCCTCCCGCATAGCCTGCCAGGAGCAGGTCAAGGTTTCGGTGACAACGAGATTGGCAAGGGCAGATATCGAGCGGACCGTCTGCCGGAACGAGGCTTGCCCTCCTACATCTGCAAAGAGAATTCCAAGAGTTTCGCGAGCCTTGAAACACCGCAGCCCTTCCATGATCCCGGTACCTGGTGCAGTTTCCGACAGCACCTTGCGCCAGCGCCCTTCCGGACCTTGGTCCGCGGCGTTCCAGTCGGAATATACGTCGTGGTTGTGCCATAGCCAGTTCAGCCATTCCGGGTGGCGGCGAAAGGCATCCAGCATCGGTGGTGAAACAATCAGCAGGTCTGCAAGAGTCCCAAGGAAAACGGGATCGTAGGCATCAAGCTCCTGTTCGGGGATTTCGGCATCCTGGACCAGGTTGGTGAGGGCGCGCGCGGCGCGGACCGGATCAGAACTATGCAGAGCAGATTCGGCGATTGGATCTCTCACAAAAACGCCTCTTGTGTGCTGATTTTCACGGATCCTTGGAGGGCCGAGGCAGTCCCGTTTTGAAAGCCGCTTGAAAGCACCGGGGGATCGGGACAGCCGGAGCTGGCCTTAAAAGGCTAGCCACTCCCAATGCTGCGCATCATGCGAGTCAGCTGATCCCGCAATAGCGGAAGCTCCGCATCGGCGATCTGTCCCCCCGTGATCGATGTGACGTAAAAGTTATTCTCGGCCCGGGCATTCCAAGTCGCCACTTTGGCGGAATGGATGTGGAGGCCGTTGCGAGACAGGGCGCGGGTCATGAAATACAAAAGCCCCTGCAGATCTCGTGCCACCACATGAACGACCGTATGCTCCTCCGATAAATCGTTGCGCAGATCGACACTGTCCAAGGCGATTCCGTCGGGCGGATTTTTCCCGGCATTCTTGAGAAAATAATCCAGTGGCTTGGCGCCGGAAAGGACCTCCCGCAAGCTGGTTCGCATCCTGCCGGCTTTCATATCCGAAAGCGGCATGCCTCCGGACCGCACCCAGAGCGTGTCCAGGACAACAGGCGCCTCCTGTTCCAGGGTAAATACCTGGGCCTTGTGGATATCAATATTGCAGCCGTAGAGCACCCCGGTGATTTTCGCGAGCATTCCCGGGCGGGGATCGTCGTAAGTGCAGACCGTCAGCTCAGAGAAGTCATCTCCTGGTCGGTTATACACATCCAGTACAACCCTTTCGACCTCCAGCCTTTGTATGAGTTGCAGGTGGATGGCGATTTCATCGAGCGGGGTGTTCAGCACATAACTGGCCGGCATGGTGTCACAGTGCCGTTGCACGGCATCCTCGCTCTCCAGGAGCGATCCGGAGAGTTTCCGCCGAACCTGCCCGATACGGCTTTCCCGGACGCCGGCTCCAGAGCCATCGCCGGCAACGCCGCTCACTAGGCTGTGGACCTTGCCGTAGAGCTCCTCCAGGTCACGATAATCCATCGAAGTCCAGCTCTTCTCAGCGACGGCCCGGGTATCGGCATAGGTGAACACATAAAGATGACGTAGAGCTTCGACTCCACGAACCTTATCCGCAACACCCTGTATAACTGCAGGAGATTTCAAATCCTGCAGCCTTGCAGTGCGAACAAGAAGCAGGTGATGCCGAACCAGCGTTTCCAGGATTTCTCTCTTTTCCGGCGGCAGCGATAGGCGCTCCGCTACCTTCAAAGTCAGATCCATCGCGTTTTCGCTGTGTTCTCCGCCCGGCAACATCTTTCCCGAATCATGCAGCAGTGCCGCAAGGCAAAGCATGTCAAAGTGCGCGCATTGGCTGATGACTTCGCAAAAACGCGGCACGGTTCGGTTCCTTCCTGCTCTCAGATCTTCCATGTGCTCGATGATTTTCAGGGAGTGTTCCCCCACCGTGTAGCTGTGCGCGGGATCGGGCGGCACAAAGCGCATCAACTGGGAAAAACCCTCGATCAGGTGTTCCATGATTCCGATTCGGGTCAGGGATCGCAGGGTGTGTGCGACACCGGCAGATCCGTTCAGAATTCCGAGGAACGACCACGAATCGTCAGCCGATAAGACTTGATGGCTTTGGGCATGGAGCCGGTCCTCTTCCAGGCTTTCCAGGTCACGGCCTCGGACGGGCAAGCTGTATTTTTGCGAGAGATAAAAAAGACGAATGACACCGGACTTGGATTGCGGGTTGGAAAAGCTTAGTTGACCATCTTCAAGAACAATGCCATCCAAATCCATGGGACCGCGAAGAGCGTGTCTCATGGCGGCATCCCTGAAGATCGCCAGCGTTTCCGCATGCGCGAAGTGCTGAGACAGCCAATCCTGGGTAGGGATACCTCCTAACTCCCGAGCCACGCGGTCCTGGTAATTGTTGATCAGGACATCGGATCGCTTCCCTGCCGCGAGGTGAAGCCAGTTCCGGGTGCGCCAGAACCACTCCGCGGCTGCATGGATTTGCCTCACGCCGCTTTCAGTGGCATACCCATGCTTGACCAAAAGTTCGAGCAGGTCGCCGTCAGCCGGCGGCAGTAGCAGCCGGTAAATCCAGCGGGCTCGATGCAGATCGCGAAGGGACCCAGGTCCCTCCTTGAGCTTGGGCTCGACAGCATAAAGCGAGTGTGCCGGGGTGTCTTTCGACTTTTGGCAAATGGTCTGATATTCCAGCAACAGATCCAACGGGGAAAGATGACGCCGCAATTCCCGCGTCATGCTCATGGTCAGGGGCTCATCACCGCATATATGGCGGCAATCTAAAAGGGACGTCAGAGTGGCGAGATCCCAAGTAGGAATCTCGGCAACCGGCCGGTAGGAATACCCGACTCGAATCTCCCGGAACGAAAGAAAGACATCCATGACCAGCTTGAAGGCCACATGCACCGCAGCCTCGACCCAGGGATCCTCTTCCTCGGAGGGAATGAAGGCAATGTCGATATCGGAATAGGGGTTCAATTCACCGCGGCCATAGCCGCCAGTGGCGGCGATGGCCAAGCCGGATCGCGGGGTGCGAACGGCTTGCTTGTCAGCTGAAGCGCAGGAAAAATGGTAGATATCTTCGACGATGCCATCGATAAAGGCGGTGTTGCGTTGCAGGAGTTCCCGGCAAGGGAGGTGGGGTGCGTCCCGGCTAAAAAGCTCGGCCCGCCCCTGGCGGAATTTCTTCCTCAACCTCCCGATTTCATTTTGCATGCGATGCCGGTTCCGTGCCGGGGGGCATTCCCCCCGGCCCCGGGGAAATTTCAAATGTCGTAGTAGAGGAAGAATTCGTACGGATGCGGCCGCAGCCGGACAGGATCTACCTCATGATTGATCTTATAGCTGATCCATGTGTCGATTACGTCTTTTGTGAACACGTCGCCGCGGAGCAGGAATTCGTGATCCTTTTCCAGAGCCGCGAGCACGTCGCTAAGGGAACTCGGCGTCGATTTCACCTGTGCCTTGGCCTCCGGAGGCAAATCATACAGGTTTTTGTCGATCGGGTCACCGGGATCGATCTTGTTTTGAATCCCATCCAGTCCCGCCATCAGGAGGGCCGCAAAAGTAAGGTAGGGGTTGCAGGAAGGGTCGGGGCAGCGGAATTCCAGCCGCTTGGCCGCTGGGCTTTTCGAGTACATGGGTATCCGAACCGCGGCGGAACGATTTCGCTGCGAGTAAACCAGGTTGACCGGGGCCTCAAATCCAGGCACCAGCCTGCGATAGCTGTTGGTGCTCGGCGCCGCGAATGCGAGCAGAGCAGGAGCGTGCTTGAGCAGACCGCCGATATAATAGCGCGCCGCCTGGCTCAATCCGGCATAGCCCCTCTCGTCATAAAACAGGTTGGCGCCCTTTTTCCAGATGGACTGGTGGACATGCATGCCGGAGCCGTTGTCCTGAAAAAGCGGCTTGGGCATGAAGCAGGCCGAAAAACCCGCCTTTTTGCAGACATTTTTTACAACATATTTAAAGAGCATCACCTTGTCGGCCATTCGCACCAGGGAATCGAACCTCATCCCTATTTCCGCCTGGCCGGCCGTCGCGACCTCATGGTGATGCACCTCGGATTGGATACCCACAGCCTCCATGGTCAGCATGATGGTGCTGCGGAGATCCTGAAAGGTATCCATCGGGGGCACCGGGAAGTACCCTTCCTTGTGGCGCGGGCGATACCCGAGATTCGGCTTTTCGTCCTTTCCCGAATTCCAGATCCCTTCGCGTGAGTCTATATAGTAGAAGCCATAATTGGAACCTTGGTCAAAACGGATGTCATCGAAGATGTAAAACTCGGCCTCCGGCCCCCAGAAAGAGGTCTCGCCGATTCCCGAAGAAATCAGGTACTTCTCGGCTTTGGAGGCTATATAGCGCGGGTCGCGCGAATAGGGCTCCAGGGTCAGGGGGTCGCGCACAGTACAGGTTAAGCTTAGGGTCGGGACCTCCAAAAGCGGATCGACAAAGGAGGTGTCCGGATCAGGAAAGACCAGCATATCGCTCTCCTGGATCTGCGCGAAGCCCCGAATGCTAGAGCCATCAAACCCGATGCCGTCTTCAAAAACCGACTCATCCAGCCGGTGTGCGGCAATCGTGTAATGCTGCCAGATCCCCGGCAGATCGACGAACTTGAAATCAATCATTTTAATGTCTTTATCCTTTACCAGCTTTACGACGTCTTTGGGGGTTAATGCCATTCCTTTCTCCTTGATTTGGATTGTCAAAGATAAACCAGTGAACGATATTTGCCCGCCGAATCGGAATTGCTAAAGCGAATCTTCTCCGCGCTCTCCCGTCCGAACGCGGATGCAATCCTCGAGAGGCAAGACAAAGATTTTGCCATCCCCGATCTCGCCGGTATAAGCAGCTTTTCGGATGGCTTGAATGACCTCTTCGGATTGATCGTCCAATACGGCGATTTCAATTTTCATTTTGGCCAGCAAATCAATGCTGTATTCGGACCCGCGGTAGCGTTCGACCTGTCCCTTCTGTCGACCCGCTCCTCGCACGTCTGTCACGGTCATGCCGACAACTCCCACATCTGCCAATGCTTCTTTTACATCCTGGAGGCGATGCGGCCGGACTATCGCATAGATCATCTTCATGCTTGTGGTCCATTCTTGGTGAAAAGGCAGGCTACCGAGCCTCCCTTGGAATTTACTTTCAAAATATAGATTTGCGTCCGCTCGGTGTCAAGGATAGCGTGCTCGATTTATTGCAGATTATGCATTTTTTGACTATCAATATCTCATTATCGAACCATCTTTTACATACTATTTGTTATATAATTGCCTTTTGCATATGTCTTTATGACATAAATGCAAAATTCTACTGACATCCAATCTACAGGGACTAATTTCTTTGTCAGACTTCCCGATAGGCAATTTGACTGTATTCAATTAACAGACATAAGCTATTGATTTATATGCATTTATATTTGATTCAGAGGGTCAGAAATGGGTACATCAGATAGTATGGGGAATCAACTTCTGGAAACCGACCTATCGGGATTTGGGATAGGCGCTTTGAATGAGGTTTCGATGTGAAATGGGCAGATATGCCATTATGGCAACACAGATTAAGACAATCCCCGGGGGCCATTTGTCGATCAGGAGGAAAGGCGACAAGGACCAGAGGATGTCAAGAATGAACAGAAAAGCGAAAAGCCTGTGGAATTTGGCTCGGGTCTGGGGATGATCGAAGCCTATCGCGGCCAAAAGATACATCCTGATGGCGATGCCGCTCCATGCACTGAACAGCACTCCTGCGCTGACCCAGCGCAGGACCGCGCTGCCGGCTCGACCGGGCACTCCTGCGGCCCGGCATATTTTGAGGCAAACGTCATAAAAATGATAAAGGGCGACTGAATAAATGGAGAGATACATGGCCTGCAGCAGGATCAGCGAAGCTCGGGCCATCTGCCTCGGAATCGGGGTTTCCGCTGGCTGCACAGCAGAGGCGCACAGAGTCTCACTGTCAGGTGCACCGGGTGCACGCAGCAGTTTTTCAAGCTCCGCCTGAAGGATGGAAGCGCCCTGGTACCTCTCCTCGCGCTTTTTCTGCAAGCACTTGGCGATGACAGCTGCGAGGGCTGGAGATACCCCCGGGATGGAGCCCGATTCCGCAAAAGGATCCAGTGAGACGATCCTCCCAATCGTGGAGGCATGACTCCGGCCAAGAAAGGGATTGGTGCCCGTTGCCATCTCGTAGAGCACAATCCCGAGGGAAAAAATATCGGAGCGGCCATCGAGATCACCGCCCCCTATCTGTTCGGGAGACATATATCGAATGGTCCCGACAATCATTCCGGCTTCTGTGGCAAAACTGACCTCCTCCACGACGGAACCTTCGGGGTTGATAAATTCAGCTCCGGCCCGTTTCGCGAGGCCGAAGTCGAGGATTTTCGCGGTCCCTCCCGAGGTCAGAATGATGTTATTGGGCTTGATGTCGCGGTGAAGGATTCCTCTTTGATGCGCATAGGCCAGACCCGCTGATAACTGGATGCCGACTTCAAGGATCATTTTCTCTGCCAGAGGCCCCGATGCGATCCACTGATCGAGAGTTTTTCCCTCCACAAATTCACAGACCAGAAAAGGGACTCCGTTATCTTCATCGAAGTCGTATACGGCGACAATGGAAGGGTGATTGAGAATTGCCGCCGCTCTGGCCTCCCGGCGAAATCTTGCATAGCTGTCTCCCGCCGAGACCCGGCTTTCTGAAAGGAGCTTGATGGCCACCGGCTTTCCCAAGCGAGGATCCAGAGCGCGATAGACGATTCCCATCCCGCCTTTACCCAATTCGCCTGTGACCTGGTAGCGGCCGATCCTTTCCGGCATAGTCAAATCCAGCCTAATCGTAAAAGTTGTGGGGCCATGCATGAGATCTCAGCGCCTGAAGATCGGCAAGGGGCAGTGGGCGCCCATCCGCAACCCGGCAGTTCTGTGAAACGTGCTCCACTTTTCTCATGCCTACAATGACAGTACTGACATCACTGCTCGAAAGGCAGAAACGTAGGGCTGCCTCAGTCAAGCTGCTGACGCCGTCGTGAAGAAGGAACCTGAGCCGGTCGACGTGCTCTTCGACGAGTTTCTTCCGATTTCCCCTAAAATAATCGTTTCGCCAGTCGCCTTCGGGAAAAACACTGGCAGTGGTTATATTTCCGGTAAGCGCTCCTTCATCCAACGGGACCCTGGCAATGATCCCTATGTCATTCTTGCGGCAGTACGGAAAAAGCACATTTTCGGGAGCCTGTTCGAAAATATTGTAGATCACCTGGAAGGAATCGATGAGGCCGCTTTCGGCAGCGGCAAGCCCATTCTCCGGCTGGTAGTCGTTAATGGAGATGCCGAAGTGACGCACTTTGCCCTCGGATTTTAGCTTGGTGACCGCCTCTTTCCACTCGGTCTTTTGCGCCCAGCGGTCATTCCAGACATGAAATTGCTGCAAGTCAATGCATTCCAAACCGAGGTTCTTGAGGCTGGTTTCGGTCGACTCGATGATGTGCCTGGCCGGAAACACTTCTTCCAGAGCCGCCTCGTCGGGGGCCGGCCAGATCATATTGCCGGGAGGAATTTTAGTCGCCACGTAAATGCGGTCCTGTCTTTCTTTCAGAAACTTCCGGATGACGCACTCGCTGTGACCGTCGCCGTAGGCGAGGGCGGTATCAATGAAATTCACACCGTGCTCCGCCGCTTCGTGCAATGCGCGGAGCGAGATTTCATCTTTGGCCCCTATCCATTGAGTAGCCCCGATGCCCCAGGCGCCGAAGCCGATTTCCGATACCTGCATTCCAGTGCGTCCCAACCGCCGATATTTCATGCCTTTTCCCCCAGATCTCCCAGACTAAGCCAAACCTGATTGCCATCCCCGGCGCATTGCCGTTAAAGGCGATATTACATCAGGCATTGCCACCGCCACAAATTCCAGTGCGAATAAATCATCGGTATTGCCGCCGCCATAATCGCCCCCGGCCAAATCATCGTTTCTCAACCCTGGTTGAAGCCATTGCCATGGCTGTGCTACCGTAGGCGAGGCTGAAACAGTAGAAAGAAATCGTCGAGGATTCGTGCAGTTTTGAAGGAAGTGTAATCCCTATGGCCAAAACCACGAAAGCCGCAATGCAAAGGGTATTGCTGATAATCCCGGCATTCCTCGTAATGTCCGTGCCCTCCGGCGCACAAGATCAGTCCTTCCGTCCCGACGTGAAAAAAACCGAGGATGGAATCCCCTATTTGAGCACCGGAGTAGGATACGACTCGCGCGTCAACCTCCCGAAGTTTTCCACGCGGCTGATATTTTCCACACGGAACCAGAAGTACCTGGCCGATATCGACGTGGAGATCAGCCCAGGACCGCGCGGCGGTCCCACAAGGGTAAAATCGCTCGGCCCCTGGCTGGATATCGACCTCCCCCCGGGCAAGTACAAGCTCAAGGCCAGAACCAACAAAGGGCAGGAGGCAAAGACCTCCTTTGAAGTCGTTAAAGGACGCATGTCCCGCGTCAAGGTGGTGTGGGATATTTCCGACGAGGATATTTAATGGCCTTAATGGCCGCGGGACGTGCCATGGGAAAGACAAAAGATCGGATCCAGCTGCCGCCGTGGCGGTCGATATTTCTGATTGCTGCCATACTCCTCATGACTGCCACGGGCATTCCACAAAAGGTCGGCAATCCCTGGATGTACGAAGTAACTCTCAACAAATACCCGGAGGCTCGCTGGAAAGCGATAACAAGTTATATCGACAAACCTGCCCTGGGGGATGTCACGGGAGACGGTATTCCGGAGATCATAGCGGCGAGTGTCTGGGGAGATGTATTTTGTATCGACGGCATCACGGGCAGGATCCTCTGGGCATACGAGGACGATCATTCTTTTGAACTCGCGATCTACATTTGCCCCGCGCTTGTGGATGTCAACTGTGACGATACGCTTGACGTAATCTCGGTTACGCCGCGGGGTTACGTAATCTGCCTGGATGGACGGAACGGACGCAAACTCTGGGACTACAAGGCGCCGGCACCCATCATCTACTCCCCCAGCGTGTTCGATCTCGACAGGAACGGCACCCCGGAAATCGCCGTTTCAGATACCTCGGGCAACCTCTTGCTGATCGGCTATACTGGGGAACTCCTGTGGCAGACGCATGTCAATGTTCCTTTCTACGGCACTCCGGCAATGGGTATCATAGGTTCCCGGCCCTCGGTCTCTGTTGGTGACAAGGCGGGAATCCTTCGCCTGTACTCCGGACTGGACGGCAAGCTTGTCTGGCAGACCACCCTCTCATCCTATCCCTTGTGTACTTCCCCCATTGCATTTAAAGATGATAGAGACGCCGGCGTCCCCTTTAAGATCCTGGTTGGAAGCAGCGACGGGAACGTTCACCTGCTCAACGCACAAAACGGGACGACACTTTGGAAGCAAGCGCTTGGCTCCAAGGGAGAGCTAAGCGATTTCGCAATCGGCGACATCACCGGGAATGGTTCCCTGGCGTTTGTTTTTTCCACATCCGGATCTCGACTCGTGGCGGCCAGGATACTGAATGGAAAGGTTCTCTGGGAACGAAAATACAAGGCCCCGCTCAAAGAATTCCTCGCCATCGGCGGACGAAAAAAGTTGTCTCGAGATGTCCTGACCGGAGAGCCGGTTCTCGCCGATCTGGACGGCAATGGCAAACTGGATGTGGTCGTGGCGATGCGGGGATTGAACAATTTCGTTGTCGGGTTGCACGGTGCCAACGGGAACGTGCTCTGGGCTTACGGCAACAAGGATCTGGTGAACAATCCGGCCCTGAATGAGAGCTCGAGTGTCGGATCACCCGATGTGCCGAGTAGTTCCTATTCGACTACGGTGCCGTCCTTCAGCCAGCCAACACCGGTCGTGGCTGATTTCAACGGGGACGGCAAGGCCGACTTGATCGTCAATGACCGCGATGAGGTCGGACTCATATGCGTTCCACTTCCAGCAAGAGTGGCGCCGGGCACCTGGGGCAAGTATGTTTCCGGCGCGTGCAACAATAACGTCAATTTTTCCCTGCCCTGCCTCGGAACCTGGCCGCAACCGGTTCTGAGCCTCAAAGTTGAACCTGCCGAAATATTCGCGGGAGAATCGGCCCGCCTCTCCTGGAAAAGTTCGCAGCCCGGGGAAATGCAGATAGAACCGGGCATCGGCGCCGTTGCAGCTGAGGCATTCCTGGAGCTCAAGCCGACGGAAAGCACGACCTGGACGGCCCTTGTCCGCACTTGCGGCGGCGAGGCAAGAACCCAGATCACACTCCTGGTCAAACCTCCGCCACCCCCTCCGGTCATCCCCGTTGTGGCCAAGGAGCCATGGTTCCTGGAAGATGTGTTTTTCGAATACGACTGGTACAGGCTCACCCCCGAGGCCGTCAAAACACTCGACGAAAACATTGAAAAGCTCCGCGCTCATCCGGAAGCCCGGGTGGCTCTTGAAGCCACCTGCGACGAACGCGGATCAACGATCTATAATAAATTCCTCGCAATCGCCAGAGCCGAAGCGGTCCAAAAATACATGATCCAAAAAGGCATCCTCGAGTCCCGTATGGAAGTTCGCCCGATGGGTGAAACGGTGAAATGGGATGAACGGCTCACGGATCAGGGCTGGGCCCAAAATCGCAGAGTTCACTTTGTTCTGCTCCCCTGATCGTCCTTCCAAGGAATAATCTATGCCATCAGCACTGCGCCTTCGTGTGAACCGATTCCTGGCTCTGTTTGCTCTTGTCCTTCCCTGCATTTCAGCAGATCAAGGCACCATCGCAACCCCCTCCGCTGCGGGAGAGGATACCAGCCGCCCTGAAGACCAAAGAGCCGCGGTTACCCGCCATCTCGACCTTAAATACGCGCCTCCTTTTTTTCGAACCAAAGAGGATTGGATGGCTGTCCGCGGGCAACTGCGCGAACAGATATTGGTTTCCGCGGGGATCTGGCCGTCCCTGGATAAATGCCCGCTGAATCACCACGTGTTTGGTCGAATAGACCGGGATGGGTACACCATCGAAAAAGTCTATTTTGAGAGCCTGCCGGGTTTTCTGGTCACGGGTAACCTCTATCGTCCGCTTGGCCGGAAAGGGCCTTTCCCGGCAATTCTGGCGCCGCACGGGCACTTCTCATACGGGAGACTCGAGAACACTCAAACAGCGGCGTTCCAGCCTCTTTGCGTCACATTCGCCCGCCAGGGATACATCGTCTTCAGTTACGATATGGTCGGATACAACGACAGTCGTCAAGTCAGCCACCGGTTTCAAGGTGAACGGGAATCGCTATGGGGTTTCAGCGTCCTGGGGCTCCAGCTGTGGAACAGCATCCGGTCGATAGACTTCCTCGAGCAACTGCCGGAAGTCGACCGCTCGCGCATCGCTTGCACCGGTGCCAGCGGAGGAGGCACGCAGACATTTCTGCTCGCTGCAGTCGACGACAGAATTGCACTTTCGGCTCCGGTAAACATGATCTCCGCTTTCATGCAGGGCGGCGATATTTGTGAAAATGCACCTAACCTGCGAATCGACACTAACAACATGGAAATCGGAGCCATGATGGCGCCGCGCCCTATGATTATGGTCTCGGCGACAGGTGACTGGACAAAGGACACGCTGGAAGTGGAGTACCCGGCGATACAAAAGATTTATCGCCTTATGGGAGCCGAGGATCGAATTGCCGCTGTTAGGGTGAGGGCCGAACACAACTTCAACAAGGAAAGCCGGGAACACGTCTACCGCTGGTTCAGTAAATGGCTCGACGGCTCTCCTGCAGCAGAAGCGCCGATAGAAAAGAATGTTCCGATTGAACAGGCATCCGATCTTCTGGTGTTTTACGGCCGTGAAATGCCTCAGGGATTGAAATCCGAGCGGCAGGTCGTCAATGATTATATCCAGGAGGCGGCCCGGAAGATCGAGACTCTCCGCCCTTCCAACCCGGCGGAATGGGAAAAATTCAGGTCTGTTTTTCTACCGGCACTGCGTTTTTCGCTTATGGCCGAGTACCCTGCGGCAAAAGACATCCAGGCTTTCGGAGTTCGGCCTGAACAACTGCCCTCGTACCGTGTCGTACGATTCTCACTGACCCGCAGGGGCAAGGGGGACAGCGTCCCCGCGACACTCTGGCTGCCGGGAGGAAAAATCCAGCCGCGCCAGTCCGTGCTTCTGGTTCATCCCGGCGGAAGTGCCGAATTTGAAGTCGCGGGAGGTCCCGGAAAGCTGGTCGACGCGCTCCTGAAACAATCCTGCTCCGTCCTGATACCCGACCTTTTCAACACAGGCAAAGCCACGTATGAGCGGAAAGAAACCCGCAGGTTTTTTACCACGTACAACAGGACGGACGACGCGAACCGGGTTCAGGATATTTTGACGTGCCTGTCCTACATGAGATTTCAAACGGATAGCATCCCGGCAAAAGTCGTCGGATTCGGAAACGCGGGACTTTGGTGCTTTCTTGCCCGCGGTCTGACCGTCGAGGATGTAAGTTTTGCTGTGGATCTAAACCGTTTTGACGCTGGCGCGGATGAGGCTTTTCTCAAGGCATTGTATGTTCCCCACTTACGCCGAGCCGGGGATTTCAGGGCGGCGGCGATTCTCAACCTCCAATCGCCTTTGTGGGCCTTCAACGCAGCTCCCGGATTTCCCTCCCAGTGGATTCAGACTTCGTACCAGTCCCTGGGAAAAGCTGCGCTGCTCAAGATTGAAGCCGAAGCGCCGGATGAGGCACGCATCCAGAGTTGGATTCTGTCCCGCGCCAAATAAACGCGCGGATCCCGCTCTTTAAGGTCCGGACGGCCCTGCGGGGCAGAGTTCTCCTGCCCCGAATTTTGCACGATATGGATTCGCGACGGTTCCATGCACCCTATTTTTGGCGCTTGGTGCGGTAAACCTCGGCGTAAAGCCTGCGCAGAGGAGCCACGCAGTATTGGTGGATGAGTTCCATAAAGGAGGCTTCGGCAATCAGGTCTTCGAGGTACTGGTCCTGGAGGCCGAAAGAAAGCCGGATGATGTCGGCCTTCCCTTCTCTCTGTTCCACCGTGATGGAGTTGTTGAGGTCTTCCGGCAGCGCAAAAACGTCGCAATGGCGCAATTTCTTAAGTTTCTTGAGCCCCTCGACCGGCTTGTTCTTGGCGTCAAAATAATAGGCTGATAGGCGTCGCGCAAGCTCGCCATAGTTGAAGTTCGGCACCTTGTTGTTGACGCTGACCTCAAGGCAGCATCCGTCGTCTTCGGCTCCGATCGAAATGCCGTAGGTAAAATTGAGATCCCCTTTGTTGAACTTTATGCGATGTCCTGATTCATCATGGAAACGCTTCAGTTCTTCAGGGAATTCAATATCGGGGTTTTCGGCCTTTTTTTCGACCGTGATGTAATAGTCGCTGACGCTCAGGTACCACTGGTCGATGATTGAGCTCAAGGCTTCATCAATCAGCTTGATAGTCTTTGGCGGAATTTTCCTTTTTCCAGGCAACGGAGATATCCTCAAGATTAAAGAGATGACCCAATCGGCCCCATGTTACTACGCCGGCAGTATAACATGGAGAGTTCCACTGATAGGCGGATGATAAATCAATTGAATAACATTTCCGTCTGGGTCGCTGAAATAGATGGATCGGGCCCCATCTCTGTGGGTTTTCGGTTTTTGTTTCAAAATCAGGCCCGAAGCCTCCAATTCCGATGCCCAGACATCGACTTCGCCCGGAGTTGCCACTAGAATCCCGAAATGATCCAGCCGGTTGGTTTCACCCTCCGGGTCCAGGTCACCCTCGGCCTGGTGCAGCGCCAGATTATCGCTTCCGGTAGTCAGGTAGGCATTTTGGGGATCGGGCTGCCATTCGACGCGGAAGCGGAGCAAACGGGTATAAAAATCCAGGGAGCGTCGCAGATCCCTCACTCGCAAAGCTACATGACGAATTCCCAACATCGATGCCTCCTCGCAAATACAGCAGTACCATTTGGTACCACATAATGCTTCCGGAACCAAAAGCAAAAGACCTGCCCTACACTCAGGCGATCTTCCATCGAATGCCACTCGAGCAGCCGCATTTGAAACTTGCATTCCAAGGCAAAAACCCGGTGCCGGCCTCATGCTTCTTTGGTATGCTAACGGCCTATGATTACGAAAACTCTATTGGACAAAATTTGGGAAAATCATGTCGTGACGGCTGAACCGGGCTGCCCGGCAATCCTCTATATCGATCTTCATCTGATCCATGAAGTCACCTCTCCGCAAGCGTTCCAGGAGCTTCGCGACCGGGGATTGAGGGTACGCCGGCCAGACCGTACCATCGCCACCATGGACCACATCATTCCGACCCGGGATCAGCTGGCACCGCTTTCCGATCCATTGGCTTCCCAGTTGGTGAGCCAACTCGAAAAAAACTGCGCGGAGTTCGGAATTCGCCTGTTCGGGATCGGCGATGAACGTCAGGGGATAGTTCACGTCATTGGCCCCGAACTGGGTATCACGCAACCGGGGAAAACCATCGTTTGTGGTGACAGCCACACCTCCACTCATGGCGCCTTCGGGGCTTTAGCATTCGGGATAGGCACCAGCGAGGTTGCTCACGTTCTCGCATCGCAATGCCTGCTCCAGAAAAAACCGCTTTCCTTCTCCATCCGGGTTGACGGCCGCCTGCGCCCGGGAGTGTCTGCAAAGGATATCATCCTGGCACTTCTGTCGCGTATCGGCGTCGATGGGGGTACCGGCCATGTGCTGGAGTTCATGGGCAGCACAATCCGGTCTCTGAATATGGAAGAAAGGATGACCGTCTGCAATATGTCGATTGAGGGTGGCGCGAGAGCCGGGATGGTGGCTCCGGACGACACCACCTTTGAATATCTCGCAGGTCGCTCGTGGGCTCCAGCAGGGACCGAGTGGGATTCGGCCCTCCAACGCTGGCGCCGATTACACTCCGACGAGGAAGCCGGGTTCGACAAGACTGTCGAAATTGATGCCGCGGCTCTGGAGCCGATGATCACATACGGAACGAATCCGGGCATGGGGCTACCGGTTACCGGCAGGGTTCCCGATCCGCTGCAATGCGCGGATGCTTCGCAGAAGCGAAACCTTCAAAAGGCCCTGGATTATATGGGATTGAAACCCGGCAGCGAAATTCAGGAGCTGCCCGTCGACGTGGTATTCATCGGCAGTTGCACGAATTCCCGGATGTCCGACCTGCGGGATGCCGCCACTATTTTTAAGGGCCGAAAGGTTCATCCTGGTGTCAGGGTCCTGATTGTTCCAGGTTCCCAGGCGATCAAACGCGATGCGGAGGCCGAAGGTCTGGACCGTATTTTCATGGAGGCCGGGGCCGAATGGAGAGAGCCGGGCTGTAGCATGTGCATCGCCATGAACGGAGATGAACTAAAGGCAGGACAGTTCTGTGTAAGCACGAGCAATCGGAATTTCGAGGGGCGGCAAGGCAAGGGTGGCCGCACGCTGCTCGCCAGCCCCTTCACCGCCGCGGCTTCGGCCATTGCCGGAAAAGTGGCCGATGTGCGGCAGCTTCTCTAGCGAAGTGCCGGAAACGCTTCCCGATTAACCTGAGCGAAGTTCCAAGGAAAGAAAAAAATGGACTCCTTCAAAAAACTGACCAGCCGCATGGTTCCTTTGCCCAACGAGAATGTGGACACCGATCAGATAATTCCTGCCCGCTTTTTAAAAACCACAACCAAGGTCCGGGCTCGGAAAGGTGCTTTTCAACGATTGGCGATGGCATGCCGACGGAAAACCGATCCAGGATTTTGTGCTTAATCGGCCGGAGAGCGCAGGTGCTGAAATTTTGCTTGCCGGGAATAACTTCGGCTGCGGCAGCTCCCGCGAGCATGCGCCCTGGGCGCTGGCGGATTTTGGCTTTCGAGCTATCATAAGCACCTCGTTCGCGGATATTTTTCGCAGCAATTGCCTCAAGAATGGGATCCTCCCGGTCATAGTCGACCGGGATACCCACGAGCAGCTCTTCCGGATGCGAAGTGACAACCCGGGGGTAATGGTAACGGTCGACCTCGAGGCAGAGGCGCTTCATATGCCGCCTGGAATCAGCGTCCGATTTCCCATAGATCCTTTCTCTCGCACCTGCCTGCTCGATGGTCTGGATGAGCTTGGTTACCTGCTCAAGAACTCTGAAGCGATCGCCGCCTTTGAGTCCTGCGGGTAGACTGCGCCGCCAAACCGAACTGGCACGGAACCGGGAAATGGTTCTTTGATAGTCCGGAGCGCCATTTGGGGCATAACCGGGGTTGGTCACCCGAGGGCGGGTAAAATGAAAAAAGGCGGGATTTCAGCCCCGCCTTTTTTTTGGTTGCATGGAAAATTCAAGCTACAAGTTAATCTGGACGAGCTCCTCTTTTTTCTTGCCGAGCACCATTTCATCATACAACCGCCGCATCATGAGTTCCTCTTCATGAGCAGTCTGCGGGCCATCGATCCGCTGCCTCACTCTGGCAGCAGCCACCGGGTCAACCACGAGGTTATGATCGTAGCTGTCGAGTTCCAGCGGCTTGTTGTTGGCATAAACCGCATGCCGGCCATATTCCTTGTACCACTTGGCGACCGTAGCGTTCATGTGCATCTTCTCAATGATGTTCCGCCAGCCCACGCCGGTGTTGTAGGCGCAGAAGGAGATTTCTCCCTCTTGAGTGCCGTAGGGGATGATGCACATCTCGGTCCGGCGGAAATCATAGTTGAAGAGATCCTGGAACCACATCCCGGCGACAAACAGGAAGTTCCATGGATCTTTTCTGCGCTCGAGTCCTCTGCCGTAATCAGCTCCAGTCGCACCCATGGTCTTGTCGAATTTCTTCAGGATGTCGATCAGACGAAGGCTGGCAGGAGATTTGAAGGGATTGTAGTTTTTGAGCAGAGCCAGGCCCATCATGAAGTTCGAAAACTTCCTGCCGCGCGCAGCGTCAGTCACCTTCTGAGTGTCTTTCAGCAGGCGTGGCACATTGATGAACTCGGGAACCATGGCTCTTTCTTTGGTTTCCTTGTTGATCATAAACGCCGTACCGACGCCGCAGTTGGGATGGCAGCCGCAGCTCAGGTGCCCCCAGTCAGCATGGGGTCCGTGCGCCAGGTCGGCAAAATCGGAAAATGCTGCCATGGCTGAAATCGGGAACCAGTCACGAATCGGCTCGGATATTCCCAGCTGCTCCTTGACGTCGAGTGCCATATGCGAAAGGGTATAACGCTGGCGCAAACGTCGTTCATCCGTCACTTCTTCATCGCGACCGGTAAACGAAACCGGCTGGAATGAGATAAAGGAGATCTTTTTCGGATTGTCCATCGCGAACTGAATGATGGGACCTACCTGGTCATTGTTGATGGTATTGACAAGGGTGGTAACAAGCACGATGTCAACTCCGGCATCGTGCAGGTTATTGATGGCACGCAATTTGACATCGAAGAGATTGCCGATCTTGCGGTGTGAGTTGGCATCGTTGCCGATGCCGTCGAATTGAAGGTAGACGTACCGGAGCCCCGCTTCATAAGCGCGACGGGCAAACGATTTGTCCTTGGCAAACTCAATTCCATTGGTTGCGGCCTGGACGCTGTTGAAACCTACCTTTCGCGAGTAAGCGATGGCGTCAAAAAAGTAGGGGGAAAGCGTGGGCTCCCCGCCCGAGAATTGCACGGACATCTGACGCCGGGGCTTGATCGTCACGGCGTTGTCAAGGATCTCTTTGATCTCTTCCCAGCTCAATTCATGGACGAATCCGACCTGATTGGCATCCATGAAGCACGGATCGCACATCATGTTGCAGCGGTTGGTCAGATCGACGGTTAAGACCGCGCCTCGGCCGTACTTAATGGTGCTCGAGCCATGGTTATGGAGCGAATCGTCGTTATGGGCATCGATGTCGCGCCCTGGATAGACCGATTCGATGTGAGCCAGGAAGTTTTTGTCCACCGCCATCATATCTTCGAATTTGCCGTGCTTTGGACATTCCTTCACCATCCAAACTTGACCGTCCCGCTCAAGAATGGTCGCTTTGATTTCTCCGACCTTCTCCTTGATCAGAATCCGGTAATCTTCTTCACCGTCCAGTATTTTCTTGCGTGCTTCAATGACGCATTTCGGACAGAGAGAATCAGTCGTACGCGGCCACCCCAGCGGAGGCTTCGATTTTTGCCACGATTTTTGCAGGGGCTTGTCCGACCATTTGGGGGTGAACGATGGATTAGGCCTGTATTTATTAAAAAACTGAATGGCATCGAACGCGGTTCCCGCCACGCTCGTCAAAGCCTTCTCCATATACTTGATCGGTCTGTGCATATTCCGTTTCGCTCCTTGACTGCGTTCATAGTGGATCAGGACGAACTACCGCTGAAATATTCCTGATCGCATTATACTCAGAAACCGGGGGCCCTCTGGGTTACGACAGTCCCCGAATTTAAGCGCGCTCTGCACTCGGTTCCACCGGACAAACTGCCCGAAAGGCTGTCCATCGGATGAGCTTTGTCGGCGGAATATAACATGAACTGGGTCGAATTATGAAGAAAAAACCTGGTGCCGGAACCAAGCCTGACATTGACTCTTACGTTAACGTCGCGCACCATTTTTGAAATCGTGCTATCAGCCTGGTACGAGCTGTTTTTCATTCCGATCCAAATCCTTATTAACAAAAAATTTGCGGCGGGAAGGATGGTGCCGAAGGGGGGACTCGAACCCCCACGAGCTTAAGCCCACTAGACCCTGAACCTAGCGCGTCTGCCAATTCCGCCACTTCGGCACGTCCGAGTCTGCTATCTTATGTGGGAGCAGGCACCTTGTCAAGCGCAGGCGCCGCCAAAATCTCCGTCGTCCGCAATGGGCGAGAGGGATATCCTGCATAACAGCAAGGACTTTTGACGGTCCCCCGGGGCCTTCCTGTGACCTTATTTACCGTCCTCCCAGGCTGTGAAAGCGCGCACAAAGTTCCTGGGATCGACCTGCCCCATCCCTTCAACCCCCCCATCGAGGCTACGTGACTTGGCCAGGAGCCCGTTGGCTCGATCGATATCCCCCTGCTGGCGGAGGATCAGGCTCAGGAGATACTGAATTACCGAGCGGTCAGGATGCGAGTGGTCCAGTTCCTCCAGAAGAATCCGAGCTGCCGGCAGATTTCCCTTCAGGTATTGCGCAACAGCAAGGTTCAATTCAATGGTTGAATCCGCCGCATCCATTTCATGGGCACGGACCAGATCCTGTATGGCAAGGCCGATGTCTCCCGATTTCAGGCGGGCAAGCGCAAGATTGTTCAAGGCATGAGCGGATTGTTTCACGGCAAGCAACGCGAGAAAAGCCCGCTGGGCGGTTGCCTGGTCGTTCAACTTCATAGAGCAGTTGCCGATGATGAACTGATCCTCGAGGTATGCCGCCCGGTATTCCGAGGCTAGTCCCAGGTGCCGCACGGCACCCTGGCAGTCTCCAATTCGATGCAAATATCTTCCGAGGTAATGGTGGGCCTCCGGAAAGGCGGGATACAATTCCACCGATTTGCGAAAATACCTCACCTGTTCATCTTCCTCCGGAGCAATCCATCCGCGAATAAATGCTGCATACGCATCGTTAGGTATCGTCCTCGATTTTTCCTTGTATTTATCCCGGGAAATGCCCTGATTCAGTTTGGCATGATCCAGGATAATCCAGGCGAGCTCATTTTCCATTTGGGCTAACGCCGATAGCGGACCGTTCGCAGCGATTTCCCCTCCCAGCTTGAGTGATTTGACGTCCAGCACCCGGATGACGATTCTCAGATTGTCTTCTGTTCCGGAAAAGGAACCCATAATGAGGTTGTCGGCCGAAATCCTCTGCGCCACATGGATCATGCTGGCCCGACTCAGGTACGAAGAGGGTGGAAGGTCCGCTGATTCCAATAGCCCAGGCCGGTCCGCTCCACCGAAAACTTTCACCTCGGGCAGCGCAAGCTGACGGGCGACAGATTGGCAGACACCTTCTCCAACCCAAGCCAGCATGCTGTTTCGAGTGAGATTTTCAGGTGGGAATACAAGATAGCTGACAGCCCAACCCGATCGGGCAAAAGAGGGGGCTGCAACTAAAGCGCAAAAGACAAGAACAAGCCTAATATTTTTCAAACCATATTCTCCAAGGCATTATGGATATCACGATGTCATGCCTCGGACAAGGGCGGGGAGTTGGGCGCCTGCCAGCAATCGAGATTTATTGTTCGAGCACAAATTCTCGTTCCCGGCAAACAAGGCAGGCAGTGACCAGGAAAAACGCTGCCATCAAAATAAGTGTCAGGACGGCTTCTCCGGCGGGCGTCCGTTCTCCGATCATCATGGCAATCGCCGAAGCCGTATCGTCGTGGGGAAAAACGGATTGGATGTAATGAGTTATCGTGAGTTTCCGCGTGAAACCCGGCAAGTACGAGATAATTCCTTCCCATCCGAAGGCATAGGCTAAGCCTATCAGGATGGAATGTTTTAGCCAGGAACCGAGCAGTCCGAAAAAAGCTCCATAGGCAAGCATGGCGAGGAAGACTATGCCAAGGTCTTTCGCCAGGATCCCGATGTCGGACATGAAAAGCTTCATGTCCAGTCGCGCATAAAGGACGATGTAGCTGAGCAAAATAGTCGGGAGGATGAGGAGGGCACAGATCCAAATCAGAGCCAGGAATTTACCCAGCATTACTATTGGCTTAGGAATGGGGCGCACGAACAGGTATGTGAGGGTTTTGCCCTCGACCTCTTCGGAAATCAAGGCCGTCCCATAAAAGAGCGTGACAAAAACCACCAAAAAATGAATCACGGCGGTCGACATGAGCGTGGCGAAAACCTGGGAAGGGGTAAATGGCACCCGAATCCAGTGAAAATCCATGATCAGGCGCCCAAGAATGGACATGCCGACAACCAGCGCCGAAACCAGCGCCACGAAAATGGTTTTTTTGCTCCAAAACAAGGTGTCCAAAGTTAGGAACGCGATAGTTCTGATATTCCGCCAGAGATAAGGGAGGCCGAATCCCGCCGTCATACCGTTTCTCCTACTTTACCAGGTAATGGAAAACCGCCTGGAGGTTGTCATCCGGAGAGGTGATCTCCTCGAGTTCAATCTCTTCTCGAAGCATGAGATCGGGCAGGCGCTCGTAAAACTCATCCGGCTGGCGCGATTCGACATTCAGGGAGGTTCCGTCGAGACTAAATCGCACGCTGACCACGTCAGGGTAACCGACCAGAATTTCTGCAAGCCTTCTCGGCTCACGGCATCGAATGAAAATGTGATGGGGGTGCTGGTCGATCAAACTCCGGATTTGGTGGACATTGCCTTCCGCCAGCATCTGCCCGTTGTGCATAAGGATGATAGATGAGGTCATCGCCTCGATTTCGTGCAGAATATGGCTGGATACAATCACGCATTTGCCCTGCCTGCCCCACTCCCGGATCAGAAGGATCGTATCCCGCCGCGCAACCGGATCCATCCCCGCCAGGGGTTCATCGAGGATCAGCACCTGCGGGTCGTGGGCAACGGCCTGGGCCATTTTTATCCGCTGCCGCATGCCTTTGCTGTAAGCTCCGATCTTCTTGTCGCCCGAGCCGGCCAGCTGAACCAGCCGGATAGCCTCTTCCGTGCGGCGGGAAACCTCGATTTCGGGAAAACCATGCATGCGCAGAAGGGCTGCTACAAACTCCTTCCCCGTCATTCGCTCATAGAAAGCATCCTGTTCGGGACACAGGCCTATGCGATGGAAAAGTGGATAGTTGTTCCAGATTTTTTCACCGAAAAGCCTGATCTCACCCTGGCTTGGTCGAAGCTGTCCCGAAAGCAGCTTCATCAAAGTGGATTTGCCCGCTCCGTTGGGCCCGAGGAGGCCCACCACACCCTCTGCAATATTCAGCGAAACATTATTGACTGCGATAACCTGCCCATACCATTTCGACAGACGGATGGCTTCGAAAATCCGGGTCACGACACTACCTCCACGGCCTGCACTCGCCTGTGAATCAGCAGGCTGCAACCCACTGCAAGGAGCAGGAGAATGATTCCAGAAAGCCATTGCGGAGCGGCATATTTCGGCGCGTTACCGAAGAAGAGATCCCCGACCTGGATAAGGTTGGCGCCCAGTGAAATCCAAGCGACCTTTGTGGACCGGAAAATGGCGTTCAAGATCCCATAGAGGATTTGGCTGAAAAAGAATACCGCGGCGAAATTGACGCCGGCGAACCTGGAGCTTCGGCTGAGCGAGGACAGGGCAAGCATCACCAGGGCACAGGTCAGGATGATGGTCAGAGAATAGGCGAGCACCGAAGCCGGCACCCAATAGTATTCGCGAATGAAAGAAAGCGAAGAATCGAATAGTGCAGCCAGCAAGAATAGAAGAAGTGCCGGAATCAGAGTGGGCATTGCAAGGAAAAACACGACCGTGCCGAGTTTTCCGATTATATAGTCCAGCCTGGTTATGGGTTTTGACAGGTAAATTTGCAGGGCATTGACTTTCAAGTCGTTGGCGATGCTGCCGGCCCCGGCATAAATGGAGATCAGAATCGTGAAAATCATTTGTTGCGACAGGAAATCAGCAAAAAACTTCCCGTCAACTCGCAGCAAGGGCGCGCTTTTCCCAACGACCGTCGTGAGATAAATGAGCACTCCACGAACCACGAAGGGAATGCAAGCCAGAATCATCAGTACCACGAAGCGCTTTTTTCGGCTCAGCAGCCCGATCCCCTGGCGCGTAATAACCCACCATCGATAAGGATGGGACGTCCACTGGCCCGACCAGTGCTTGTACCCGAGGTCATGAATGGGCATTGGATTCTCCGATAACCTGCATGAAGACGTCTTCGAGCGACTGCCTTAACGGAACCAGGTGCCTGACCTGCGCCTTCTGATCACGTGCTACACGCAGAAGGCTCTGGCTGCTTAAACCCTCGGCCATACGGACTTTCATGACACCGTCATCACCAACCGAACAGGAACAACCCAGCATGGCCAGTTCACCCGCATAGGCCTGGCTATCGCCCTTAATGCGGATCTCATATACCATCCCCGTCTCGCGCTTTAAATCCGCGATGCTCCCAGCCGCCAAAAGTCGTCCCTTATGAAGCACCATCGCCTCCTGGCAAACCCATTCCACATCGGGAAGGAGATGTGAAGAAAGCACAACATGAATATTCTTGGCGCTGGAAATGTCATGCACCAGATCGAGCATTTCGACCCTGCCTTTGGGATCCAGACCATTGGTGGGCTCATCGAGGAGCACCAGTTCCGGATCATGCACCAGAGCTTGAGCCAGCTTTATCCTTTGCTTCATCCCGGTCGAGTAAGTCTCGACATTTCTGTACCTGGCCTCGCCCAACCCGACATAGTGAAGGATCTCATGGGCGCGCTGCAGTGAATCCTTCGGTTTCATTCCTGATAGCTGGCCTGCATAGGATACAAAAGCAACAGCGTTCATTCCCGGGATATGGCAATCATTTTCAGGCATGTACCCGATTTTTTGCCTGATATCCAATTGATGGCTTTTGATGTCGAGGCCCAGAACCTTGCCTCCGCCGGTCCGAGGTATAATGAATCCGAGGAGCGTTTTAATCAGGGTGCTCTTCCCTGCACCGTTCGGTCCCAGGAGTCCGATGGATCCGCCCGAGAAGTTGACGCTGATTTGTTCGAGGACTGTCTGGTTTCCAAGATTTACCGAAAGGTTCTCTAACTCTATGATCAAGGCAGGTTTCCTCTCTATCTGTTCCGTTTCTACGAATGCTCCGATAGATTTGTTCGAACAATCCTTGTCATCGGAACATCCAATTTGGCTTGAGAGCAAGCCTTCGGGCGAATAAAATGAATGCGACGATTCTATGAGATGAATCCATGGTACAGTCGGAGCCCATCGACGAAGTCGGGTCGAACATCAGACAAAACCAGGCAGGGTATTCTTTGGCAGGAAAACTATGAAACTGCGAAAAAACGGTAAATGGCTCATTCTGCTTATGATAGCCTGCACATCGCTCCTCCCGGCATTTGCCGTCGAATCAGGCCAGTACCGGCTCCTTTCGACCACGGTAAGCTGCAAACTGATTCTGGTCTCCCAGATTCCGAGCAAAACCAAATACATTCTGGACGCCTCGACTGCAAAGATCACGATCGACGATAAACCCGCAGAATTTCAGAACATGCAGGCTTACACCATTGTCAACGTAAAATTCGAACTAAAAAAGAGCTCGAAAGAGGGAATCGAGATCGACGGAATCGCCAGCGAGATCAAAATCTCTACCCCGGAGAATAAGAAGTAAGTCTTTTTTTATCAATGACTTAATGCTATAGTCATTTCGTGCAGATGCCCCTTCAATCGCCCCTTTTCTTCCACTATAATCGTATCTTGAGTTGGTTATTGGATTAGGTATCCGGAAACTTTTCCGCACCTTTACTCCGGAACTGACTGCAACTTTCTACAGCTTCAAGTATCGCTCCTAGCAGGAGAGGGATTCGTTGACGCGGAGTATCAGGTCATGAATCAGTACGAAGATAATTGGGAAACAGAGCGATACGAGCTACTCAACACCCGTATTTGTGATCTCCAGCTCCAATTCGACGGAACGATTCTCGAGCGCTGCATTGAAAAGCTGCATCAGGAATTGACGCGAAAACGGCTTGTCTTCATGCCCGAGTATTACTTCACCTGCGGAGGCGATGAGTGGGGCTGCCCGGACCGGGTTCCCATCATAGGAATTCCTTTTCATTTGGCGGACAATCGTCTGACGCGTGTCGAAAAGGAAATGGGCTATACGAGCTACGACCGCCGCGATCTCCTCTTCCTGCTGCGCCATGAGTGCGGCCATGCCTATAACTATGCCTACGAGCTCTATAAATCCCCCGAATGGCAGGAGGTTTTCGGAGATTTTGAAAAGACGTACCCCCAGAATTTCCGTTTCAAATTCAACCGGTATAGCCGGGAATACGTGCGGAGTCAGGGCGAACCCAAGTATTACGCCCAGGCCCACCCCGATGAGGACTTCGCCGAGACTTTCGCGGTGTGGCTCACTCCCCGGTCCAATTGGCGGTCGCTTTACAAAAACTGGCCGGCGGTCCTAAAGCTCGAGTACATAGACCGGACGATGAAAAGTCTGGCAGGAAAGCGCCCGAGCGTAGTAGCCGGCAAACTCCATTCGCCCTATAGCGTCAAGACCTACACACTGATCGAGTATTACAGTGAAGATATCGACGGCTTCAAAGACAATGCTCTGGGCATATATGACGATGACCTGCGAAAGATTTTCGCCGCCGCCGTCAACGGAAACAGGAAAAACCTGAGAGCCAAGGATCTCATCCGCCGCAACCGGCGGTTCCTGGTGGGAGTGATTTCGCAATGGACAGGAGCGAGGGAAAAAGTGGTCGCCCCTGTAATCCACAAGTTCATGCAGCGCTGCCGGGAATTGAACCTGGTTGTTCCTTCGGAGCAGGAATGCGCCAGCCTGGCGTCGATTTCAGCTTTGGGAACCACCGTAGTGATGAACTACTTGCACACCGGCCGATACATCCCTGACTGATGAATCGGAGTCTTTGCAGCTGGAGCTGTGTCAACTGCAATCCGTTTTACCGCAGCCTTTAGATCCCCATGAACATTTTCACGGAATCCAGGGTCAGCTTTTGAATCCGGTCCCAGAACAGCATAAGTCCCGCTGTGGGAAGAAGCATCGTCCAAACCAGTACCTGGCTGACCCAAGGCACCACCATCTTCGTTTCGCTTTCAGCATTGTCAATGATCATGGTTTTGATGACGCGAACATAGTAATAAACTGCGATGACACTATTCAGAGCTCCAATAACGGCAAACCAGGCCAAGTCGCGCCGTACGGCAGCGGCAAAAACGAAAAGCTTCCCGAAAAAGCCGGCGAACGGCGGAATGCCCATGAGCGAAAGCATGAAGATGCTCATGGATATGGCCAGAAATGGCGATCTGCGCAAAAGCCCCGAATAAGCCTTGATGTCGAAACTGCCGGTTCGGTTGAACACCTCAATCACCACCAAAAAGGCGCCCAGGTTCATAAACAGGTAGGTAATCAGGTAAATCACGATTGCCTGGATTCCATCCGAGGTAACAACCACAGCTCCCATGAGAATATAGCCGGCGTGCGCGATGGAAGAATAGGCCAGCAGCCGTTTGAGGTTGTCCTGCCGGAGAGCAGCCAGGTTTCCCAGGGTCATCGTGATTATCGAAAGCAAAAGCAGGAGAAGGGGCCAATTCATCGTACTGAGAGGGATCCATTGTATCGGATTTCCCGTTCCACTGCTCAAGCCCGTGAAAAAGAAGCGCACTAAGGCGGCAAAACCTGCAGCCTTGGGTCCGACACTAAGAAAAGCGGTCACGGGTGTGGGAGCACCGGTGTATACATCGGGACACCAGAAATGAAATGGCACCGCCGCTGTCTTGAATCCGAATCCGGCCATGATCAGGACAGACGCGACCAGAAGCATGAGGGAATTTTCCCCACCGGCCGCGCCTTTCGCCAGTACATCCCGGATTGCCGCGAACTTGCTCGTTCCCGCCAGGCCGAAAAGGAGGGTGATTCCGTACAGCATCGAACCGGTAGAGATTGCTCCGAACAGGAAATATTTCAGGGAGGCTTCATTCGATTGCCGGTTGTTCTTCAGGAAGCCCACCATGATGTAGCTTCCGACCGAAACCATCTCCAGCGACAGAAAAAGCATCAGCATATCCGTGCTGGAAGCTAGAAGCATCATTCCCAGGGTAACCCCCAGAAGCAGCGCCTGGAACTCTCCAAAACGGCTCTGATCGATTTCCGGTGAGCCATTTGCGATGAGTAGGATCACCAGCGAAGTCACCAGGAAGAATCCTTTGAAGAAAAGCGCCAGCGGATCCAGCGCTATCATTCCATAGAACATGGTTCCCTGGCCGGCGCTGCAGAGAGGGACGACGCAGGCCAAGGCGCCCAGGAGCCCAGCCGCAGTAGTCAGGAGAGTCAGGCCCCGTCGGATCCTCGGAAAGGCCAGGTCGAAAACGATGACGGCGAGCAATGCCACGGATACGGCCAGTTCGGGATAAAATCGTTGCATGTCTTGCGTGAGCTGTGGATTCATGGCCTACCCTTTGAGCGTGTCCGCCTGATCCAGGTTGACAGATTTCAGCAGCCGATACATGGATAAAACAATAGCCAACCCGACGGCGGCTTCAGCCGCCGCGATGACAATAATAAAAACCGCAAAAACCTGGCCGTTGAGATTGCCGGCCGAAAATCGCGAAAATGCCACCAGGTTCAGGTTTGCCGAATTCAATATCAACTCGATCCCCATCAGGACATTGACTGCATTCCTTCGGGTCAGAACGCCCATAACACCCAATGAAAAGAGCGCGGCGCTGATAATGAGGTAATGATGCAGACCGATCATTCCGGTTTCCTCCTGACGATCATGGCGGCCCCCATCAGAGCAATCAGTAGAAAAATGGATGCCACCTCAAACGGAAGAATGTAATCCTTCATGAACAGTTCTCCGATCTCCGCCGTGGTGGGATTCAAGGCGCGATCCGCATGAGAGTACCAGGTTGTTTTCATCATGACCCCGAACAGGGTCAGAAACACTGCCAGAACAACCAGGAGCGAAGGGAGGAACTGGACCGTTTCCGTTTTGAGCTTCAGATCGTAAAGCTTGTGGGTCAGCATTACGCCGAATAGCAGCAGGACAAGGATGCCGCCCACATAGATCACCATCTGAGCTGCGGCAAGGAAATCCGCGCCGAGGTAGACGTACAGAGCCGCGACGCCGAAAAAGGTAAACAGCAGGCCGAAAGCCGAGTAGATCAGGCTTCTGGAGAAAACAACCACGGCGGCTGATACCACGGTCAATGCGGCGAAAAAGTAAAAGATCACCTGGCTGAGTAGGGTCTTGTCCATAGAATGATTTCAGGCTTTGGCTGGGGGAGGTTCTTTAACCACCTTGGTTGTTTGCGGTTTATCGACGGCGAAATGGTAGACATGATCCCGTTTATCGTAGACAGAATACTCATACGACGGGGTCATAACCAGACAGTGAGTTGGGCACGGAAAAGTGCAGAGCGCACAATAGCAGCACAGGGTCATGTCTATATCGAAGACATAGGTGCGCAGCTTAATGGCGGTTCCGTCCGACGCGAAAATCTCGGGTTCTTCCTTCCCGCGTTTTTCGGTCTGAATGTCAATACAGTCGGTAGGGCAAACCCGGGCGCATTGTCCGCACCCGATGCAATCTTCGATCTTGTTGAAAAGGCGCATGCGGGAGCGTTCCGGCATTTCCCACTTTTCGGTGGGGTATTGCAGTGTGACCGAGCGGGTGAAAAGGTGCTTAAACGCTACCCACATCGAATAATAAGTGGTTACGAGAGTGCGCCCGATGTCTTTAAAATACTCCGACATAAAGATCCTCAAAACGGAATCCCGGCATGCCGCGCCGGGCTTATGCCGGGCGAATCTGCCCGGATTGTCTTTCGCCTTGCCAGCCTACTTCCAATATACGGCCAGAAATCCAGCCCCCAGCAGGAGCAAGAATACCGAGAGGCAGCATCACCTTCCAGCAAACATACATCAACTGATCGACCCGGAGACGCGGCAGAGACCAGCGCATCCACATTTGAACAAAAATGAGGACCAGGATTTTGGCGATGAAAATAACCGGTCCGGGTATCAGCGGATTCGGAAACCACCGCGCGGGCAGGATCTGCGACCACCCGCCAAGAAACAGGGTGGAGGCCACACCCGCCACCACCGCCATGTTCACATATTCCGCCAGGAAGAAAAATGCAAAACGCATCCCCGAATACTCGGTATGATATCCGGCGACAAGTTCCGACTCGGCTTCAGGGATGTCGAACGGCGTCCGGTTTACCTCCGCCAGAGAGCAGAGAAAGTAAACAAAGAATGCAATGAAAGTGAATGGATTTCTGAACAGGTACCATCGGTGAATGCCGCCGGATTGTGCGTGGACAATGTCCTGCATGGAAAGGCTGCCCACGCCAATCACTACGGTCATGATTGCCAGAGCCGCTGGAATTTCATAGCTGACAATCTGCGCCGCGCCGCGCAAACCGCCATACAGGGCATATTTGTTATTGGATGACCATCCCGCCATGATGATTCCGACCACCGATAGGCTGGTTACGGCGAGGATGTAGAGTATCCCGATGTTGAGATCGGAGACGATCGACCTGGCGCCGAACGGCAATACCACGAGGGCCGAAAATGCCGCAACAAAGACCAGGACCGGCGCAATTTTGTACAGCGGTTTATCCACCTCGGCAGGGATGATGTCTTCTTTCAGCAGGAGCTTGATGGTATCCGCAATGGTCTGCGCCCAGCCGTGCCATCCACCCACGTACATCGGTCCCAACCGATCCTGCATGTGGGCTGAAACTTTCCGTTCGAGCCATACGAAGAAGAGAACCGCAAGCAGAACCCCAAGGAGAAGAATGACACAGCTTGCCAGCAGCGAAACAAAGGTCTGCAAAGCGCCGGGAAGAGCGCCAAATTGAGGTATACCCTGCAGTAGTTGCGTGATCGATTCCATCCGTGATTTCCCCTGCTACCGGTCGATTTCACCCAGAACGATATCGATGCTCCCGATAATCGCGATCACATCGGCAATCATCGCCCCTCTGGCCATGTAGGGCAATGCGCCGAGAGCTGTAAAGCAAGGCGACTTGACTTTCACCCTGTAGGGCTTCAAGCCTCCATCACTTACGATGTAGTAGCCCATCTCGCCGCGCGGGCATTCCGTGCGCATATAGACCTCGCCTGCCGCCGGCTTGATGCGCTTGGGAATGGCTTCCTGAACGTTGCCCGGCGGCAGTTTTTTGACTGCCTGCCGCACGATTTTGCAGGACTCCTTGACCTCCCAGATCCTGACCATGTAGCGGTCGTAACAAGACCCGATGGGGCCGAATTCGCCTTTTCCGATCGGAACCTCGAAATCGAATTCCTCGTAGCCCAGATAAGGCTCATTTCTGCGGACGTCGAACTTTACCCCGCTGCCGCGCAGGTTGGGACCGGTCACCCCATAGCTGACAGCGACATCAGGAGGAAGGATTCCGACCGTCGCTGTCCTCTTGATGAAAATATAGTTATGTGAAAGCAGACGGTTCAGGTCGGCGATCAGGGGTTCGAAATAATCGAGGAATTCGATGACCTTTTCTTCAAATCCCGGTTTGACGTCGAACATCAGTCCGCCAATCCAGTTGTAATTGTAAAGCAATCGCGCCCCGCAGGTCTCCTCGAAGAGGTCGAGGATGCGTTCGCGATCCCTGAAGCAGTGAAGAAACGGCGTGAAAGATCCGATATCGTTGCCATAGGTTCCCGCCGCCAGAAGGTGGCTGGCGATGCGGTTCAATTCCGCCATAATAATGCGCAAATACCGGACCCGGTCGTTGACCTGAATGCCGAGCAGTTTTTCCACCGTCAGAACATAGCCGAGCTCATTGTTCATGGCGGCGCAATAATCCATCCGGTCGGTAAAAGGAATGACGCCGCTATAATCCACGTTTTCGGCATGCTTTTCGAAGCACCGGTGAAGATAGCCGATATGAGGAATGGCTTCGGCCACTACCTCCCCATCCGTCTTCAACTCCAGGCGCAGAACGCCGTGAGTCGAGGGATGCTGAGGCCCCATGTTCAAAGTCATCACTTCGCCGCTGTACTCGACTTCCATCGGTCCTCCCTAAACCGGCATATCCCGGTAACGCGTCGGGGACTTATAATCCTTGCGCAGCGGATATCCTTCCCAGTCATCAGGGCACAAAATCCGCCTGTGATCGCTGTGACCGTCGAAAACCACGCCGAACATGTCAAAGGTCTCCCGCTCATGCCAGTTGGCCGCAGCCCAGATCTTTTCCACGCTTTGGACATGAGGATTTTCACGCGGCAAGCGGCACTTCACCATATATCGATGCCCATGCTTGATCGAGGTGACTACATAAACGACTTCGATGCGGTCCTTGTAGTCGGCGCCCCCCATAAGCTCGAGGTGGTCCATTTGAAGCCGGTCCTCGGCCCGTAGAAAACCGCAGATTTCCAATAGGGCTTCAGGCGCCACAACGCTGCCGGGGCAGCCGCCCTCGGATTTCGACTCCAACACCTTGTCTCCGAACTGTGCTTTCAGCAATGCCGCTATCTCGGCAGGAGTCATGCTTTTCCGACCTCGCTTTTTTTGGCCATGGTTTGTCGCCGGATCTTGTTTTGAAGCTGGATAAGCCCCTCCAGAAGCGCTTCGGGTCGGGGAGGGCACCCCGGAATGTACACATCGACGGGCACGACCTCATCCACACCCTTGAGAACATGGTAACCGTGCTGCCAATAGGGCCCGCCGTTGTTGGCGCAGCTGCCCATCGAGATGACATACTTCGGTTCGGGCATCTGCTCATAAAGCCGTTTGATGCGCGTTGCCATTTTCAACGTGACGGTTCCGGCAACGATCATGAGATCGGCCTGACGTGGAGAACCGCGGAAGACCTCGGCACCAAACCGGCTGAGGTCATACCTTGATGCCCCCGTAGCCATCATTTCAATGGCGCAACAAGCCAGTCCAAAGGAGAGCGGCCATGGCGAAGAGGAGCGGGCCCAATTAAAAACCCAATCCAGCGACGTTATGACAACATTTTCCTCAAATCTGCCTTCCAAAACTCCCATACCGTCCCTCCGGAGCCTTCAAGATTGACGCAGGCGCGCGGCTCCGATCTATTCTTTGCTTTTCATAGCCTGTAAATCGTGAGGTCTGACCCAGGCAAGATCACCCTTGCCCCAGACATACGCCAGCCCGACGACGAGGATGGCGATGAAAATCAAGCCTTCGTAAAAAGCAAAAGCCCCGAGATTCTTGAATACCACCGCCCAGGGCAGGAGAAAGACAATTTCCACATCGAAGATGATAAATATCAGTGCGACCACATAAAACCGGATGTTGAACTGTATCCAGGCGGACCCTACCGGGATCTCACCGCATTCGTAGGGACGAAGTTTGTCCGGGGTGTCTTTCCCCTTGGCCCGGAGAAGGCTTGCCACCCAGAGGGTTACTACGATGAAAACAACGCCGACACCCATAAAAAGAAGCACACCAGCGAAACTCGAAAGCATCGGGCTCTCCTATTGGCCGCGCAAGGCTCACGCGAACAAAGCATGGCCTGCGAACGTGTTACCTTACCTAGGATAGCAAAATTTTGCAAAGCAAATCTTGCTCGTTTGGACTCCCTGAATCCGGACAACACTGCATGTCCCTTCCGTCGCATTGGGTAGGTTGGAATGCATCTTGTCATCCATTCATTATCGTATTGCCTGGAAGCGCAGCATCTCTTATTCCGCCGTTTCCCGGGATGCGATTGAATCGGATCTTTGAATCGCATACCATGATCCGAAATCACTTCTCAAACTCCCGAGGGAGGATTCCCAATGAAGGCAGTACGATTTCACGCCCACGGCAGCACAGACCGGCTGAAGTTTGAAGATTGCCCTGATCCCCAACCGGGTCCGGGGGAAGTCGTTGTCAGGGTGCGGGCGTGTGCGCTCAATTATCTGGATCTTTGGGAAAGAAAGGGATTGCCAGGCATCAGGATTCCCCTTCCCCATATTTCAGGCAGTGATATCGCAGGAATCATTGACAGCACGGGTGAAGGGGTCACGCATCTCAAAACCGGCGAAAAAGCCGTTGTTTGCCCCGGCTTAAGTTGCATGCGATGCGAATCCTGCCTGGGAGGCAAGGACAATGAATGCCGAAGCTATTCCGTGCTCGGTTATTGGAATGACGGCGGTTACGCCGACTTGGTAAAAGTTCCCGCGGCCAATATTTTTCCTTACCCCGGAGAAATGGAGTTTGAACGGGCCGCGGCTCTGCCGCTGGTTTTTATGACCGCATGGCACATGCTGGTCACCCGTTGTTCACTCCGGGCTGGAAACGATGTTCTCATCATTGGCGGGGGAAGCGGCGTTGGAAGCGCGGCAATCCAGATCGCGAAGTTTTTCCGCGCCAGGGTCATCGCTACGGCAGGAACCGAAGGCAAAATGCAGCGAGCCTTGGAGCTTGGAGCCGACTTTGTCATCAACCATTCCACTCAAAGTATCCGGGAGGAGATAAAGAAAATCACTGCAAAACGCGGGGTGGACATTGTTTTCGAACATGTCGGGGCCGCCACATGGGCTGAAAGCGTGGCATCGATTGCGCCCGGCGGCAAGCTCGTGACCTGCGGCGCTACGACAGGATATGAGACCTCCATTGATCTTCGCCATCTTTTTGTCAAACAGATTTCACTCCTTGGTTCTTATATGGGAACCAAGGCAGAGCTTTTGGAGGTTTTGAATTGGGTTAAACAAGGTTACCTTCGTCCGGTCGTCTCAGCTGTCCTCCCGCTTCCTGAGGCAGCCCGTGCCCAAGATATGATGGAGAACAGGGAGCATTACGGCAAGATAGTCCTGCAAATCTGAGAAACCGCCCGACCATCAAACCCAGTTGCATTCGCGGGCAGGAGCGGGTTAGGCTATGCCGCGCTTCCTTATCCGAGGTTAAGAAAGATGATTCGAGCCGCAGTTTTTTCAGTGGTATTCGTTTTCGCAATCGCTTTTTTCGTGAACAGCTGCAGGCAGCTTGTCAGGACACTGGGCATTGGCCGGAGTGAGAATCGAACCGACCGCATCGGAACCCGCATCAAGAGGGTGCTGGTAGTCGCCTTCGGACAATCCAAGCTCCTGCGCGAACCGCTGGCAGGAATGCTCCACTTCTTCATTTTTTGGGGATTCGTGATCCTGCTTTCCGCGGTGCTTGAGGCAATCATCGAAGGCTTCTATCCCGGATTCACTCTGGAGGTTCTGGGCCCGCTTTTCCCTGCAATTGCTATATTGCAGGAATCCGTCGGAATTCTTGTCGTCGTGTCAGTTCTCATTGGACTGGTCCGCTGGTATGTAGTACCTCCCAAACGATACTATGGCCCCGAGATAAGCACCCATGTCCGCACGGATGCCACTTTAATCCTCTGCACCATATTGTTGATCATCCTCTCGATGTTTGGTGCTAATGCGGCGAAAATGATCCTGACCGGGAGTTATCCAGCTGCGCGCTTCGTTTCATTTCAAATGGCTGGGCTTTTCATGTCCGCCCCGGGGGTGCGTGCCTGGTTCGAGGTTTGCTGGTGGATGCATATACTTCTGGTGCTGGGCTTTCTGAACTACCTCCCGCATTCGAAACACCTGCACGTTCTCAGTTCCATCCCGAATGTTTTCCTCTCCTCGCTGAAGCCCCGCGGAGCCCTTTCGAAACTGAACCTGGAGGATGAAAATGCAGAGAAATTCGGAGCTAACGATGTCGTTGATCTGACCTGGAAGCAGCTGTTGGATGGCTACACCTGCACCGACTGCGGCCGCTGTACTGCAGCCTGCCCCGCCAATTTCACGGGCAAACCGCTCAGCCCCCGGAAAATCATAATGAACCTTCGCCAGCGCACTGCTGAGCTGGCACCCGTCCTCCTCCAGCCTGGCGCTAGCGAAAATGTCGCTATCAAAGAGCATGTCCTGCTGGATAATTTCATTTCGGAGGATGAGCTTTGGGCCTGTACCACCTGTCAAGCGTGCATGCAGGAATGCCCTGTCACCATTGAGCACGTGCCGGCGATCATGGATATGCGTCGGTATCTCGTCCTGACAGATTCCCGTTTCCCCGCCGAGCTGACCACGACCTTCAAAAACCTCGAAAACAATTTCAGTCCCTGGGCATTCAGCCCCGATACCCGCGCCGATTGGGCCAAGGGACTTGATGTGAAAATAATGAAGGATATGGAAGGCGAAGTGGAGGTCCTTTACTGGGTAGGATGTGCAGGAGCCTATGACAAGCGTTACGAAAAGGTTTCACGATCCATGGTCAAGCTGCTGAATGCGGCTGGGGTGCCATTTGCCATCCTGGGTACCGAAGAGAAATGTACCGGCGATGCCGCCCGCCGCGCGGGCAACGAGTATCTTGCCCAAATGCTGATGAACGAGAACGTGGAAACCCTCAACCGTTACAAGTTCAAGAAAATCGTGACAACCTGCCCGCACTGCTTCAATACCTTGAAAAACGAATACCCGGACTTCGGCGGGAATTATGAGGTGGTTCATCATACCGCTTTCCTGGAGGATTTGGTGCGAAGCGGAAAACTAAAGATCACCCGAAAGGCGGGCGAATCGGTGACCTTTCATGACTCGTGCTACATTGGCCGTTACAACGGGATCTACGAAGCCCCGAGAAATTTGCTCGAATCGGCTGGCGCGAATCTCAAGGAAATGACTCGCTCCGGCGATAAAGGATTCTGTTGCGGTGCCGGCGGCGCCAGAATGTTCATGGAAGAAACCATCGGCAAAAGGGTCAACGTGGAGCGCGTTGAGGAAGCCCTCCAACTCGCTCCTCAATCGATCGCGACCGCATGCCCGTTCTGCCTGACGATGTTGACCGACGGGCTTAAGGCGAAAGAAGCGGATGAAAAAACAGCGGTGAAAGATATTGCAGAAGTGTTGGCAGACACGATGGACTGAGTCCGGATCCGGGGACGGTTGACACGATGATTGCCCCGCCTCGAAATCTGTCAGAAATTCCGGCGCCGGATCGTGCAGCCGCTTGCCCTTGTTTCGGGTGTGGTCACAGGCTTACCCGCAAGAACCTCGTTTAAAGCCTCCTCAAGGCCGCCGCCGCGTCCGCCTTCCCCTGGCTTTTTGCTGTCCAGGGCACCCTGGTAACGCAGGATTCCTTGACGGTCGATCACACAAAACGTGGGGGTTTGTGTCGCTTTCAGCTTTTCCGCCAGGATTCCGTCCTCATCAAGCAGGACGGGATACGGAAGGCTGAGATTTGCCGCATTGTGCCGGATCTCGAGCGGGCTCTCGTTGTTGTTTGAGTTCACCGCCAGCACTTCTACCCCGGCATCACGGTACCTGGCCTGGAGAGAGCGCAGCCTTTCGTCACTCGCCAGTACAACGGGGCATTTGAACGCCCAGAATACGAGAATTAGCACGCGCCCGGAATAGTCATTGAGGGAATAAGATTTTCCTGCCACGTCCGGCAGCCTGAAATCCGGCGCTTTCTGGCCGATTTCACCGGCGAAGACCAGAAACTGGCAAAAAACGGCCGTAAGAAGTGCTGAAGTCAGTCGCTTGAAGTGCCTTCTCCTGGTCATCATGATCCTAAAAGAGTGCCCGTCCTGAAAAAAGTTGCAGGAAGGTCGCGAAACGGGCGCCGCAATCCTGAAACCGCTGTTGTTCCCTCAGCCCGGAACGGTCGCTCCAGCCTTACAAGCGTTATCAGTCTACCCATTGACTCCAGGTCTGCAGCCGTCCTTTGAGGCTCGCCATAAACTGGTCTGCCACCGCGCCGTCAATAACCCTGTGGTCAAACGTGAGCGAAAGATAAACCATCGACCGGATGGCAATTGCATCGTGAACAACGACCGGGCGCTTTTCAATTCCGCCGACGCCGAGGATTGCCACCTGAGGTTGGCTGATAATCGGTGTGCCGAATAGCGGCCCATAAATGCCCGGATTGGTAATCGATATGGTGCCGTTTTGAACCTCATCCGGTTTCAATCGCTTGGTTCGCGCGCGCTGGGCCAGGTCGTTCACCGCCAGGGCAATGCCGGTAAAAGATTTCAAATGCGCATCTTTGACTACCGGTACAATCAAGCCCGATTCAAGCGCAACAGCAATCCCCACATTGACGGGCTTCTTATAGACAATCGAGTCACCGGAAACGGAGCAATTCATAATCGGATATTCGCGCACCGTATCCACAAGGGCCTTTACGATGAAGGGCGTGAAAGTCAGCTTGATGCCTTCGCGCTTTTCAAATTCGTCCTTGTGCCTATCCCTCAGGGCGACGATCGAACTTATATCCACTTCGAAAACCGTGTTGACATGAGCCGAGATACGCTTGCTGGCCACCATATGCTCTGCAATCGATTTCCGCATCGAAGTCATCGGGACGGTCTCCGCCTCCCCGAAAAATCGTCCTGGTTCAGGCGCCTGGGCTGCCACCACTGCAGGCTGAGGAGTCTCAACAGCGCCCGATTCCCTGACGGCAGCTGCGGCAGCATCTGCCTTTCGTTGCTCGATGAAGTTGATGACGTCATCTTTGGTAATCCGGCCTTCCAGGCCCGATCCCTTCACCTCCGACAGGTCAATGCTGTTTTCACGCGCCATTCTCCTGACGAGCGGAGAAGTCCTTATGTCTCGCGGCTGCACAAGAGGCTGAGCTTTGGGTTTGATTTCGGCTGGTGAAGCGGTCATAGCCGATGCCGGTGCGGGCTCCGATGGAGCTGCCACTGCAGGCGGGGTTTCGACCTTCGGAGCGGGAGGCGGCACCGGCGGCGCAGGAACTGCCGGGGATTCCTGGGCAGGAGCAACCACAGCCCTATCCTCAGCCTCAATCACTGCGACCACGGTGTTGATTTGAACGGTCTTCCCTTCCGGAACCAGGATCTCCTGGACGATCCCCGATGCCGGAGATGGAATTTCCGAATCCACTTTGTCCGTGGAAATCTCGAACAGGGGTTCATCCCGATTCACCTTTTCTCCGGCTTTCTTGAGCCATTTTGTGATGGTACCCTCAAAAATGGATTCACCCATCTGGGGCATGATTACTTTAGTCGACATGGCCTTCTCGCTCTCCTGGGAATGGAATATACCAGTGATTCAGAACTCTACAGATTAATCGATAAATGTGGGCGGCACAATGGCACTGCGATCATTGCCCCTCGGCCCTGCCGCCCTAATAAGCCGCCAACCTTCTTGCCGTTGCCATTACATCCGACACCTTGGGAAGAAAATACTCTTCCAAGGGCGGGCTATAAGGAACCGGAGTGTCGGGGGCAGTCACGCGTAGGACCGGCCCGTCAAGAAATTCAAATGCCTCTTCATTTATGATTGCCGCGATTTCACCGGCAATCCCACCCGTACGGGTATCCTCGTGCAGGATGAAAACCTTGTTGTTCTTGCGCACCGATTCGAGCACGAGATCTTTATCGAGCGGCAACAGGGTGCGCAGGTCGACAACCTCCATCTCCACGCCTTCTTTTTCGAGCTCGGCTGCCGCCTCGCAGGCCACGTAAACCATAGCCCCGTAGGTCAGAACTGTCAGATCCGATCCTGGCCGACGTATCACCGCTTTACCAATCGGCACGACATATTCTTTCTCAGGCAATTCATCCTTGATTCTGCGATATAGGTATTTATGCTCGAGGAATATCACAGGATCTTCGTCACGGATGGAAGATTTTATCAAGCCTTTGGCATCGTAGGCGGTGGACGGTGCCACCACCTTTAATCCGGGAGTATGAACGAAGTACATTTCCGGGTTTTGAGAGTGGAAAGGGCCGCCGTGAACTCCGCCGCCCGAAGGCCCGCGAATGACGATCGGGACGCCTTGCCCCCAACGGTACCGTGACTTTGCCGCAAAACTGGTAATCTGGTCGAAAGCACAGGAGATGAAGTCCATGAATTGCATTTCCGCAATTGGACGCAACCCCATATACGCGGCACCGATGGCTGCGCCGACGATAGCGGACTCGGATATGGGGGTATCGAACACCCGCTCCGGACCGAAGCGCTCGAGCATTCCGGCGGTAACTTTGAAGGCCCCTCCGTACGTGCCAATATCCTCGCCAAGAAGGAAAACCCGGGAGTCCCGCTCCATTTCCTCCCATATGCCAGCGCGGATGGCCTCAAGGTAGGTGGTCGGACTCAAAACAGCCTCCTGCTCCAGGATTTTCTGTATTCAGCATGATCTACGGAACCGGAGATTTGCAGCTTCTTCAACGATCAGCCCTCATAATAGACCCCGCCCAGGCACTCCCTGGGTTCGGGATATGGATTGTTCTCAGCCCACGCCACAGCGGCATCCACTTCACCAAAGGCTTTTACGCGGAGTTCTTCAAGTTCCTCCTCGGTCAGAATGCGGGCTTGCAGCAGCGCTTCGCGGCAGATTTGAATCGGGTCTCTCTTTTCCCACTGCTCGAAGAGTTTGCGCGGCACATAAGCTGCATCATCATGCGCCGAATGTCCGGTCATCCGGAAAGTTTTGCATTCGAGCAGTGTCGGCCCCAAACCTTTCCGCGCACGCGCTATCGCTCCACGCGTGGCCCGATAGACTGCCATCACATCGTTTCCATCAACCACTTCACCTGGAATGCCATAGGCCGGGGCACGATCCGCAACATTCTCAACCGGCATCTGCTGTCTCAGCGGGGTGGAATAGGCATATTGATTGTTGTTGCAAATGAATACTGCGGGCAGTTTATGGATACCGGCCAGGTTCAAGCCTTCGTGCCAGTCGCCGCGGCTTGTGGCGCCGTCACCAAAATAGCACAGCACCACTCGGTCTTCCCTTTTCATCCGGAAGGCAAGAGCCATCCCCGCAGCCACAGGAACACTATCTCCAAGCATGCTGACGAAGGGGATTACATGGTTATCCATGGACCCCATGTGCATGTTGCCATCCCGCCCTCGAGTATACCCACCCCGACGTCCCATGTACTGTGCGAGGATTCTTCCCGGCGTCATGCCGCGAATGAGGAAAGCCCCCATGTCCCGGTGAGAAGGGCAGATATAATCCTCAGGCAGGGTTTGGATACAGGAACCCACGGCGATAGCTTCCTGCCCGCGCCCGACATAGACGCCGCCAAGGATTTTGCCCTGACGATAGAGCTTCCTTTCGATCCTGTCCTCCAGCTCCCGGGTGAGGACCATATAATAGAACATCAGCCGAAGAGTGCTCCGGTCAATATCCTGTATAAGGCTGGCTGCCTTTTCGATTTGTTCCACTCGCTCTTCCTCACTCATGGGGCGCGTCGTGCGTCTCATTTGTTCCATGCCGGACGGGCATTCCCTTCATTCCAGTTCGCCAGGTCCTCTCATTCGCAAAATGGCCATCCGCTTACGGTCAGCCTTTCACCTCGGAAGCCTGCTCGAGTTTCAGGAGCAGGTTTTCTGCTGTGAGCCATTGCAGGCTCCGGCAGAATAAGCGTCCGAAGTGGACAGCATAATGCCGTGCAATTTCTTCCAGGGAAAAAGTTATCCCTGTCAACCCAGACATGGAGACTACGCCCTTGCCGGCAATTCCACACGGGACGATGAGGTCAAAGTACGACACATCGGTATTCACATTCAGCGCGAACCCATGGCGCGTAATCCAGCGGCTAATGTGTATCCCCATGGCGGCAATTTTCCCTTTGCGGGTCCATACCCCCGTAAGCTTCTCTCTCCGCTCTGATTCGATGCCGTACTCCGCGAGCAGATCGATCAGGCTCTGCTCCAGGGTGCGCATCAGGAGATGCACATCCCTTTCGCCTGCCCGCAGCTGAAGAATTGGATAGCCCACCAACTGCCCGGGTCCGTGGAAGGTTATATCTCCGCCACGTTCCACCTCAAAACGCTGAATCCCAAGGGACTGCAGCGTTTCATCAGTGGCGGTTAAATGCCTCCAATCCGCATTCCGTCCTAACGTGATCGTCGGCGAATGCTCCAATAAGATCAGGAAATCCTCATCCAACCCATCTTTCTTTAAATCACAGGCCGCCCTCTGCAGGCGGAGTGCGCGCTCGTATTCCTGGCGTCCCATCCAGGCGGCATAAGTGGTATTGGCGATGTCTGGCACTTCGGACCTCAGAAGTGAATGGCGGACCCGTAGATCGCGTGCGCTGCCTCCATGATCCCCTCCGAGAGGGTCGGGTGGGCATGGATGAGATGGGAAACGTCCTCGGCTGCGGCCTCCAAACCAACAAGAGCCGTGCCCTCGCCGATCAGCTCGGTAACAAGGGGTCCGATCATATGCACGCCCAGGATCTGCTTGTACCGTTTATCGCATACCAGCTTGACGAATCCGTCATTCTCGCCCAGGATTGTAGCCTTGCCTATTGCAGCAAAGGGGAAGCGGCTGGTGACGATTTCGTGGCCCCTTTCAAGAGCAACCTGCTCACTCAACCCGACGCTGGCAACCTCAGGGCTGCAATAAGTGCAACCCGGAACAAGATCGTAGTTTATCGGCTCCGTAGCCTGTCCGGCGATATGCTTCATTGCGAGAATCCCCTCGTGCGACGCCACATGGGCCAACTGCTGCGTCGGGACCACGTCGCCGATTGCGTAAATCCCGGGCTGACTCGTTTCCATGTTTTCGTCCACCGGAATGAAGCCCCGCGTCAGCGCCACTCGCAGCTTTTCCAACCCTATCCCTTCCGTAACGGGCCTGCGGCCCACCGCAATCAGAGCTTTTTCCGTGGTGAGCGTCTTTGGCTGGCTTCCTGCTTGAGTGATGACAGTCTTGACCAGCCCATCCTCCACCGAGAGATTTTCAAGCCTGGCATCGGTCATGATTTTGATCCGCTTGCGCAGCAGGATCTTCCGCAGCTCCTCGGATACCTCATGGTCTTCCACGGGTAGAATGCGCGGCAGCATTTCAACGAGGGTGACGTCCGTGCCGAACCGTGCAAATATCGAGGCAAATTCAACGCCCACAGCTCCGGCCCCGACAACCAGCAAGGACTTCGGCACGGCTTCCAGGTCGAGTATTTCCTTGTTGGTCAGCACATACTGCCCGTCAATGGAAAGGCCGGGGAGCACCTTGGCTTCCGAACCCGTGGCGACGACGATTTTCTTCGCGCGCACCTCGGTCGAGGTTTCGCCCTCTACTTGAATCAAACCGGGAGCGACAATCGAACCCTTCCCGAGAAAGGTCGAGATTTTGTTTTTTTTCATGAGGAAGTCGGTCCCCATGGCCAGCTTTTTGACAATTTTGTCCTTGCGGGCCTTCACCAGCTTGAAATCGAGATTGATATCCTTATAGAGAATACCGAATTCTTTGCCGTGCAACGCTTTTTCATAGAGCTCGGCATTGAGAAGAAGGGCCTTTGTGGGGATACATCCCCAATGCAGGCAAGTTCCTCCGAATTTTTGGTATTTCTCAATGAGGGCGACCTTCAATCCCAATTGACTGGCCTTAATGGCGGCAACATATCCGCCGGGGCCGCTGCCAATAACTGCAACATCATAGGAGGTAGACTCAGCGCTCAAGGTTCACCTTCTCTGTCTCGGATTTTAATTAAATGTCTGGAAGCGTCGCCCGGCGGCCGGACGGCAGAAATCGGTTTTTCCGGAAGATACCTCTCCCCTTTTGCCTGCGATATCGCGCACATGCACCCGAGCGTTGCGCTTTCCCCGCAAAAGGGGCTTGGAGACCATTCCTGCTATCAGGCAGGGCGGCCTGAAAACAAGATGGAATACTATCACCCGCTCAAGAAGGGAGTCAAGGCAGCGTAACGGGTATCCTTAAGGATTCCAGCGTCTTGAACACGATTCCAGCCCTGGGGCATAATAGGCGAATGGCTCTGGACATATTCGAAGAAATTGTTCGCTTGAGGCGATCTGGATCGAAGGCTGCACTTGCTACGATCGTGGCACGCCGCGGATCCACGCCGCGTAAAGATGCCGCAAAGATGATAATCCTTGAAGATGGCAGCCTAATCGGCAGTATCGGCGGAGGCTGCACGGAGGCGGAAGTGTGCAGGGAGGCCGCCAATATCATCCGCCTGGAAAAATCCGCCCTGATGAGCTTTGACCTTACCGAGGATGATGCAGAAGACAGCGGACTTCTCTGCGGAGGGACTATGGAGGTCTACCTGGAACCGATCCTGCCGGATCCGGTTTTGTATATTTTCGGAGCCGGGCACATCGGGCAATGCGTTGCCTCGCTGGCTCAGAATCTAGGCTTCAAGGTCGCCGTCATCGACGACCGGATCAAATATGCCAATCGAGACCGGTTCCCCGCTATTGACACCCTTTACGTCAACGAATGGCATGAGGTGTTTCCCCAACTGCCGGTCAACGCGACGTCCTACCTCCTGATTGCAACCAGAGGCCATCGTTATGATCTGTCCTGCTTGCGATTCGCCTTGGGCACCAACGCTCGCTATATCGGACTTCTGGGCAGCAGGCGCAAGACCAAGCTGCTTTTCGAGACGCTCGAAAAGGAAGGGAGAGATTTTAAGGATTTCGAGAGGGTATACGCCCCTGTAGGCCTGGAAATCGGTTCGGAGACTCCGGAGGAAATCGCCATCAGCATCGCCGCAGAGCTGGTAGCTGTCAAAAAAAACCTTGATGTTCAGCCGCTAAAAAAGGCTATCCGATTTCTCAAGCCTGCCATCGCTGGATCCTGAAGGTAACCTCGCATCATTCGCCACCGGATTTCCCGTACCAGGTCACCTCTCCGGTCAGAGCCTTGAGAAATTCTACGAGGTCTTTTTTTTCCTGCTGCGTCAGATTCAGCCGCTTCATTTTGGGGGAAAGCCACTTGTTCGGGTGTCCGCCCTCAACATAGAAATCCACGACTTCTTCCAGCGTTTTCTGCGATCCGTCGTGCATATAGGGCCCGCGTTCAGAAACATTTCTGAGGGTCGGAGTTTTAAAAGCACCCTGGTGGCCCTCAAGTTTGGTCACTTCATAGCGTCCCAGATCTGGTTTTTTCGCGGTCATTCCCACGCCGATGTTGTTGTAGTTTTCATCGGTGAAATTCGGGCCGGCATGGCAGGTCTCGCAGTTCCCTTTATTTTCATCTTTGAAAATCCGCATACCCCTTTGCGCGGATTCGCTCATGGCGTCTTTCCTACCCGCCAGAAAAAGGTCATAGGGGCTGTTGCCGCAAAGGATTGTTCGCTCAAAGGCAGCGATGGCCATTCCGATTGTTTCCTTGTCTATCCGGCCTTCTGGAGGGAAGGCCGCTTTGAATGCCATGACGTAAGCCGCATCCTCCGACAGCCGTGCGGCCGCAATCTTCATATCCGGCATCCCCATCTCCACCGGGTTCATCACAGGTCCTGTGGCCTGTTCTTCCAGTGAAGCGGCTCTCCCGTCCCAGAATTGAGCTCCACTGAACACCCGGTTGATGGCCGTCGGTGCATGGCGAGTCCCCTTTTTGCCGCCGACGCCGGTCGATAGCTGTTCGGGATCGGCAAACACCTTTTCCGGCTGATGGCAGGAGGCGCACGAAAGGGATCGATCCATGGAAAGCGATCTCTCGAAAAACAACCGCCGACCGAGCTTGACCTTTTCCAGGGTCAGCGGGTTATTTGGCGGAATAAAGGCGCTGTCAGCGGATAGTCCAACTGGGTATAACAGCACAAAGGGAGCCGTCTGGGCAGGTGTCGGGGAAGATTCTTTCCTTATATTTCCGGATTGGCAGGCTTGAAGAAGGATAATCAGAGGCACCACGGCCCTTATCGATAAACGCTGGATTCTACCATCCACAGCTTTCCACCTCCGGCGAAGGGGATTTTGAAAAAGGCGGGACCGTCGGCACCCCGATGATCAGCCAAGAAGCTGATCGATACGATAAAGCATGCCCTCGCGGGTGTAGGATGCCAATTCCACAATCCCGGTATCCATGCGTATGGCATCCTCCGGACATGCTTCCACACAGAATCCGCAAAATACGCATACGCCAAGGTCGATGTCGAAGATCTTGGGCATTTTTTCCACGTTGGGATCGGGATGCTCCATGGCAACGATGTGAATGCAGCGAGCCGGGCAGACGGTTTCACACATCATGCAGGCTACGCAGCGGGGCGTCCCGTCGTTTCGTTTCATCAAACGGTGACGCGTGCGCAAGCGACGCGCAAATGCCCGTCTCTCTTCAGGATACTGGATAGTGACCGTTTCTCCCTTGTCCAGCTTGAATCCGAGCGCGCGGAGCAGGTGCCGCCAGATATTGACCATGAAATGCCGTGTGGTCAGGGCAATACCCTTGGTCACTTCTGTGATGTACAGTCGTTCAAGCAGCCCCAGGGGTTCCTGTTTCATGAGCGGGAATAGTAGCGAAAAGCAATTATTGGTTCAAGCAACAATCCTGCTGCCGATGGACGAAACCTCCCGCCATCGGAAGCGAATCCGACACGGAGAAGCCCTCCCGTGCCCGAGGGCTCTAGATCGTCCAGCCAAGCTAGACCGAAGAGGCAACCTCACTCACACGCTGGTGGATCAGGTCAAAATGACGCTGTTCTGCTTCTGCGAACTTCAGGAAGATCCGCTTCCCTTCCGTATCAATAAACTTCTCGGCAAAGTCCCGGATAAAATTGGCGGCGCGATTCTCGTACTCCGTGGCAAGGGCAAGCGCATCCCGTGCATCCAGGAACAACTGACCATCCTTCGCATAGGCTGAAATGTCCGGCTCAATCTTTTTCAGATCGGCCCGATTGAAATGCAGAAAAATAGGCGCCTGCTCCAATCCGCTCTCCTGCTCCTGGACTTTTTTCAGCTCAGCCTGCAGGCCCTCCAGGTGCAGTAATTCTTCACTTATTACCTCTTCCAGCACCTCCCGACCCTGCGGGTCGCGGTTTCTTGCGGCTAGTTCGCGGTAGAACTCAATTCCACGGTTCTCCAGCTCAATGGCCATTCTCAGCGCATCCCGGGCAAAAACCTTTTCCGTATCGTTTTTGTGCGGGTCGGCAGCTCCGGGCTGGGCCTGGCAGTCCTGGCAGATGCCATAAATTTCCAGCCGGTGCAGCATCGGCCTAAAATTATATTGGCCCACAATAGAATCCTGGATGCGTTCCAATTCAGGCGAAATAAACTCGATTGCCTTGTGGCACTCCGTGCAAACGATGTGGTGATGGTGCGGGTGCCGATAATCGTGCTCGAACCGGGTCACATCGTCATGCAACATGATCATGCGCGCAATGCCGCAGTCGGTCAGGGATTTCAAGGTGCGAAATACGGTTACGATGCCGACCCGCCTATCCTTCTTTTTTACGAGTTCGTAGACATCTTCCACGCTCAGGTGCCCTTCAGCCCTGAGAAAAGTCTTAAGGATTAATTCCTTTTGATGAGTTTTCTTCAGCCCGTGTTGGCGAAGATAAGAATGGAAGAGCTGGATCTCCTCCTCGACTGCCTTGTGCTCAGCCACGATCAAAACCCTCCCTGACTATTGGTAAACTCCCAGGGTAAATCAAAGCGATCATAACACTTCATCAGCTTTTGAAATCATTAAAAATGTCGGCAGAGGAAAGTGTAACTGATTCTGTGCCGCTCCGAAGATAGGACCTCAAAATGACGCGCTGGGAGTAGGTGCTCCAGTTCCGCCATTTCAAAAAAACCGAACCGGATGAATCGTTCCAGCAAAGGGGCGAATCCTGCAGAACGGGCAGGCCTGATTGTGGTTTGAGCCGAGAAAAAACCGCCGGGAACCAGTACCCGAGCGATTTCATCCAGCGCATCGGCCGGGCGATCGAAAAGATGTAAAGCACCGCAGCAATTCACCCGGTCAAAGGTCCCTGCCAGAAATGGCAGGCGAAACGCGCTGCCCCGCATATAGGTTATATTGGCGGCCGCTTCTTTTCGCGCGAGTCTTTGCCCCCGGCGCAGCATAGGCAGAGAAAGATCGAGTCCAATCACTTCGCAATCAACCTGCCGTGCCAGGGGCCTGGTAAAGATCCCAGTTCCACATGCAAGGTCGAGGACTCGATCTCCTTTGCGGCATTTTTGCAGCCCGAGCACAGAAGCCATTTCGCTGGAAAAACTTCGTGAACTGGCCATGAAGTATCCCAACGGGCGCCAAATCTTTTCGTAGATTGATACCACCGCCGAGGATTGCATGATTCTCTGAAAGGGAGTGATTACATCCGCGGTCCCGCCTGTCATGTCCAGGATCCCTTCCTGCAGGGGGTAGAATCGCATACAGGAGGAGCACTTTGCGGATCCCGAATGCCGTTCCATTGTGTTCGACCGGCAGTTCGGGCAGCAGAGGTGAGTTTCAATAATGGTTGGCATCGCGCCCTGCTTATGCGGCCCTGGTGAGAATTTCGGGACCGTTGTCGGTGACGGCGACGGTGTGCTCGAAATGCGCCGAGGGTTTGCCATCTGCCGTAACCACCGTCCAGCCGTCAGCGAGCACCCTTACGTGGTCCGTCCCCATGTTCACCATGGGCTCAATGGCCAGGACCAATCCGGGTCGCAGCTTGATCCCCCGGCCGCCAGCGACGTAATTGAGAACCATCGGGTCTTCATGCAGTTTCCTCCCGATGCCGTGTCCTCCAAGTTCCTTGACTATGGAATATCCGTTGCTTTCGGCATGCTGTTGCACAGCCTTTGAAATGTCGGAAAGATGATTACCGGAAACCATCTGTTCAATTCCCAGGTACAGAGAATCTTCCGTGACGCGGAGCAGTTTTTCGACTTCGGGAGAAATCTTTCCCACGGGGACGGTGATCGCCGAATCGCCGTAGTAGCCATCGTATATAACGCCGAAATCCAGGCCGACAATATCCCCTTCCGATAGAACCCGATCTCCAGGTATCCCGTGCACGACTTCGTGATTAAGGGACGCGCAGAGCGACCCGGGAAAACCGCGATAGCCCTTGAAAGCTGGCTTGCCTCCTCGTTTTCTGGTTTCCTCTTCCGCGATCCGGTCAAGATCGGCGGTTTTGATGCCAGGCGTGCAGTTCTCCCGAAGCGTCGCCAGAACGTCGAAGACAATTCGGCTTGCCTGACGCATGAGTTCCAGTTCGCGTTTGGATTTGAGGGTGATCATACCAACGGCTCCATCCCATTCAAGCTTCCCCGATGGCCTAATTGACCCACTTCAGGTGATCAGGCGGGACGGGGATTGTGTCCGATAGGGGTCTGCGATGAGCAAAATTCTCCCAGGTTTTATGCGTGTAGAGTATTTTTGCTTCGCCATAGGTCCAGCAGTAAAGGAGCTCCGGATCCAAAGATTGAAAGTCTACCGTGAAGTACCCTTTGGGCGCCGCACCAAATTGCCGGATTTTGTCTGACCACTCCGCCAGGGCGGTTTTTACCTCATTCATTACGGACTCTGGCATTTCGGCCTCCGGATCCAGCGGATCCAAATGGAGCCGATGTCGGATATCTTCCAGGCGATCCACGGCCTCTTCTGTCGCAGCCGCCACCTGGGGAACTGCGGCATTGGCTTCGGCCAGGCTGAAGACCTTTACAGGCATGCTCGGTGTCATCCTCGTATCTCCGACCGCCCGGGCGGCAGGCTATTCTTTATTTCAGGGTCTCGAAAACGCTGATGTTTCTCAACTGCGCCAGCCGCTCAAAAAACGGAATTGCTTTGCGCACCGTATGGGTATTAATCATGAAGCTGCCAAGTATCACAGGAAGCATCGGCCGCGCTGCGGGACAATTCTGGCAAGCGGTGTAGCCTTTCAGGTCTCTGGAAAGATGCGCCTCCCGCAGCCGAACCATGGGATCAGAGTTCCAGATTTCGCCCAGGCTGTTCTTCCTCAGGTCGCCTACTGGCGCCTGCGGATAAATATAACAGCATGGGAAAACTGTGCCATCATAGTGTATGTACATCGGCCCCCGCCAGAGGAGATAACAGGGATGCTTGAGCGGCGGCCGGTCTATGTTGTCTCCTGGGATAGCGCTCCCTTCGTTGTGGACCTCATCTTTTTTGATCCGCACCTCATCGATCCCTTCGACTCGCCACATACGTATCAGGTCCGGAATCTCTTTCCGGTTGTCCTTGAGCGCCACCATTTGCACAATACAAAAGATCTTCGAGCGAAGCTGTTTTTTAACCCGCAGGAATGCCAGGATGTTGTTTCTCACCTTTTCAAAGCTGGCCCCCTTGCGATAGGTTTCAAAGCTTTCCTTGGTTGCCCCATCGAAAGCAAAAATGATGTAGTCCAGTCCGGCTTCGATCAGCTTCCGGCTGGAATCCTCGTTAAGAATCGTGGCGTTGGTCGATATCCCGCAGGGGACGTTCGATTGCCTGCAATAGGCAATCATGTCGTAAATCTCGGGATTGAGCAGAGGCTCGCCAACACCATAGGGAACGGCAAATTCAAGAAAGTCTTTGGCCTCGTCGATTATTTTGCGGAAAAGCGGAAGTTCCATGTCTCTTGGGGGGAAATAAATATTCTCCCTGGGACACATCGGGCAGAACAGGTTGCACTTGGCGGTGCTTTCGATCGCAAGGGATAGCGGGCCGCCCGGAACTCGTGAGCTTCTTAACAGATAGCTTTTCAGCAGGCCCAGCCTGTTACGCAATTGAGCCGAGAGTGATGCCATTCAATACCTGCAGATGATGCCGAAATGCCTGGTCCCAGAAGCTCCCATCCTCTTGCTGCAGGACGCGCTTCTGAATCAGGCGAAGGACCGGGTTTAACTGCGGGGTATGGGCCTGCCTGCGCATAGCCGGAGGCGCCTGAGATTATCGATCCAATTCACCCGCAATCATGTTGATCGAGCCGAAGGTGGCCACGATGTCGGCAACCATGTAGCCTTCCAGCATTTTGTGCAGGCCTGCCATGTTGAAAAAGCAGGGCGGCCGGACGCGAACCCGATAAGGGCGATCATTGCCGCTGCTGACCACGAAAAAGCCCAGTTCTCCGTTGGCACCCTCAACGGCGAAATAGGTTTCCCCCACCGGCGGCCTGATACCGTGGTAATCCATGATCAGCTTGAAGTGGTTCATCAGCCCTTCGATGTTGCCGTAAGTGTCATCTTTACTGGGAAGAACAACGCGCTTGTCTGCGGGCATGACCCGGTCGTGGTGATGGCGCTCCGTACCCTCAAGCGTTGGCTCCACCGTCGTTAAAATATTCACCAGGCCGGCGGTTTTGCCCATCTTCGCCTGGTCTACCAGATCAAAAGATGCAATCACCTTGCCTTCCGAATCGACATTTACGTCGCCGCCGGGAAGTTCCCTGATCGCCTGGCGGGTCATCCGGATGCTCTGTCGCATTTCCTCCATGCGGACCAGGTACCGGTCATAATTGTCTCCGCGTTCGCCCAGCGGGACCTCAAAATCCAACTGGTCATAGGCAAAATAAGGAAAAGCCTTTCGAACATCATAATCGATCCCGGAGGCACGGGCCATGGGTCCGGTAATAGCGTAGCTGAGTGCATCAGCCCGCGTCAGCACCCCGACATCCCTGGTACGGTCCACAAAAATCCGGTTGCGCGTCAGAAGCTTGTCGACATCCGCGATTTCCTTTTCCGTCTTTTTCAGCGCAACTTCAAGCCGATCCCCAAACCCCTCGGGCAGATCACCTTTAATTCCCCCGATCCGGCCATAGGAGACCGTGAGGCGCGCCCCTGTGACCTCTTCCACCAGCTCATACAAATATTCCCGCGCCTTCATCAGGTACAGGAAAGCTGTCATTGCCCCCAGTTCCATCGCCGATGCCGCAATACAAGTCAAATGGTCGGTAACACGGGAGATTTCACTCATGATCACCCGTATAAATTTGCAGCGATCCGTGATCTCGATGCCTAGAAGCTTCTCGACAGCCGCACAGTAGCCGAAATTGTTAATCAGGGGCGACACGTAGTTCAGACGGTCCGTATAGGGCATCACCTGAGTCCAACTGGACTCCTCGGCGCTTTTCTCGAAAGCTCGGTGAAGGTAACCGATTTCAGCCTCCACCTTGACCACGGTTTCCCCTTCCAGTTCCGTGATCAGGCGAATGACCCCGTGCATCGCCGGATGCGACGGCCCAATATTCAAAAGCATGTTTTTCACTTCTTTGATCGCAGCGGCGGATTCCATGACGTCCCCTATAAGAGCTGCTTCTCTTTTTCGATTCTGGTCTGAAGCTTCATGAGCCCGTCGAGGACAGCCTCAGGCCGGGGCGGGCACCCCGGAATGTAAATATCGACCGGAATGATCGTATCAATCCCCTGAACAGTCGCATAGTTATCGTAAAACCCACCGGTGCAGGTACACACACCAAAAGCTACGACCCATTTCGGCTCGCACATTTGCTCGTACACACGCTTCAAAATCGGGGCAATTTTGTGGCTGACGGTCCCGACTACGAAAAGAACATCCGATTGACGGGGCGAAAACCGAGGCAATCCCGCGCCAAATCGGTCGATGTCGTAGTGACCTGAGGCCGCTGACATATACTCCATGCCGCAGCAGGCAGTGACGAATGGATACACAAATATGGAATACTTGCGAGCCCAGCCCACAGCACGCTCAAGTTTCGATGTGAAGAAACCCGGTCCCTCACCCTGATCAATCGCCATTTCAGTTCCTCTCGCCTGCCTTCATGGTTCCCCTGACGGCTCACTGAAGAATTACATCGAAAGTGGAAGGCACGCTCTCCCGCGGCATCAGATTGGCACAATCGGCGCAGCTCAGCGAATCCAGCAAGACCGTGTGATCGCATTTCTCGCAGGAATGGAGTAAGTGGATTGCGTCTGCCAATTCCTTTTTCAGTCTATTCAGCGCCTCGAGACGCTGATTCACAGCCTCCAACTTTTCCGAAAATATGCTGAGCAGGAATCCTACGGCTTCACGGCTCTCACCGGAAGTCTTTTTTGCCAGAAAAATGTCCCGGATTTCAGTCAGGGTCAGACCCAGTTCCTTCAGGAAATTGACTACCTGGATCCGTTTGAGGTTTTCCTGGCCATAGAGCCGGAATCCTCCCGCACTGTGAGACTCCGGCTTCAGCAGTCCAAGCTCCTCATAGTAACGAATCGCACGGACGCTGACGCGAGCGCGTCCAGCAAAATCGCCTATTTGCATCACCTCGTCTGATTTGCTCTTTTTTGCCATCCTCTCAACCTTAACGTTAACGGCATAGTTTGTCAAGCGACGATGCCATTGCCTCTGGTACATGCCTGAAAATCAAGGATTAAGGTAGCTGCGGGGGCAGCTCAATTCGATTTCAATGCAGTCGAGCTTTTCGACCAGGGACATGGGGCGCTTTCGAACCCGGACGGTCACTTTCCGCACAGGAAAGGCCTCCAGGATTTCCCGGGCCAGACTTTGCGCCAAAGTTTCCAGCAGGTTGTACTCCCTGGCGTGGGCGACCGCCTGGACTTTACGCAAAACCTGACTGTAGTTTATCGCCCGGTCCAGTGAATCGCTGGCGGCTGCAGCAGAAAAATCGCCCTCAAGAATGACATCCGTCTGACATGGCTGGGGAAGACGCCGTTCTCCGGGGGTAACTCCGATCCGCGGTCTGATTTTGACACCAAGCAAGGAAATTTTATCCGTACGTTCGCTTTCGGCATCCATCCCGTTCATCCTTGCTCCATTATGGAATGACACCCGCACCTCGATGGATCAAGAATGTCATTTTGTGGAAAAAAAAACGCGGGCTGAGATCAACGCCCGCGTTTATAGCCGAGTAACTTTCTGTGCCGGCGCCCTATGCGTGGAACGACTCTCCGCATCCGCAAGATCCCTTGGAATTGGGATTGTCAAACTTGAACCCGGAACCGGTCAATCCATCCACGTAATCCACCTTGGTGCCGGTCAGGTACAACAGCGACCGGCTATCAACAAAAACCTTCAGGCCGTCCTGTTCAAGCACCTTATCATCCGCCGACGGCTGTTTATCCAAAGCCATCTGGTATTGAAATCCCGAGCAGCCGCCTCCTACTACCGAAATCCTAAGGCCGCCCTCCCCGCCACGTTCCGCAATAATGGATTTGACCTTTTCAACAGCCGTGCTGGTCAAAGTAAGCATCGAGTCTCCTTTCCTAATCAATCCTGCTCCCACGGATCCTTAAATTCTCTCCCAAGAGCGCATTTAAGCTACAATATTCTTACGTTAATGTCAAGGTTGGCGGTTTGGCAGGCGCAATGAATTCCAGCCCAGAAATAACATTATAATCATTATTTTCAACATTTTAACGAAAGCCACCGCAGGGACTGGTGAGGACCTGAAGCGCTCAGTGAGCAGGATATTGTATACTTGTAGGCGGTTATCTCAGGAGACGCGCCCCGTGAAAGCGAAAAGTTCCGACGGGCCATTCAATAAATTGGAGAAACTTGTCAAAGATGCCGGGCTGCATTTGGGAAAGAAGCCCGAGGAGGTCAGAAAGATCCCGATTCCCATAAAAGAGACCAGTGAGGCGACATTCGAAACCGAGGAAGAGATGTTCTCAAGGGAGATGGAGGGCGTGCTTCGCCCCCATTTCAAGGTTCCGGTCCGGCAACCATTACCCCCTCCTGTACTAAAAGATGCCGAAGCGGAAAACCAGAGACTGATGGAATCGGCCTTAGCCGGGGATCCTGCCCTGCGGGTATCTGAGCACCCCGAATACATTGAGGGCTGGGTTGGGGTTTCGGCCAAGAAATATCTTCCCGGGCTCCGCAGCGGAATGTATTCCATCCAGGGCCAGATTGATCTTCACGGACTTAGCCGAGATGAAGCCAGGAGAGCGGTCGAAGAGTTTGTGGAGCGGATGTCGCGCTTCCGGCCCTGTTGCGTCAAAATCATCCATGGCCGCGGCATCAACTCACCCAAAGACCGTGCGATACTGAAGGAGAGCCTTCAGCGTTGGCTGGCGACGCGGCGCTTGGGGCGTCACGTCGTCGCCTACGCTTCAGCTCCACTGAATGATGGCGGGGTAGGGGCCATTTACGTGCTTTTGCGGGCTCGCTCCTGATTCGCCCTCGAAAATCCCGCAGAAAAATGTCGAAACGCGCCGCTATTCGTAGCGCAGGCACTCAATGGGATCGAGGTTCGAAGCCTGAACCGCCGGGTAAATCCCGAACACAAGTCCTACGAAGGAGCTTACTCCGAAAGAAAGGCCAATCGACTGGGCGGTGATAATCGTGCTCCATCCCGAAAAAGCTGCTACCCCCTTGGAGATAGCGTAGCCCAGGGCTATTCCGAGCAGGCCTCCAGCCAGGCTAAGCCCAAGGGCTTCGGCAATGAACTGGAACCGGATATCCAGCTTGCGGGCTCCCAGAGCTCGCCGAAGCCCGATTTCGGCAGTTCTTTCCAGCACGGAGGCAAGCATGATATTCATGATGCCTATGCCGCCCACCAGGAGCGAAATGCTGGCGATAGCGCCCATGACAATATTGAAAATCCCCTGTGTTTTCTGATTCTGCTGCAGAAGCTTTTCCGGCACAACCAGCGAGTAATCATCCACGTACCGATGCATCGTGGACATAAGGTTGCTGATGGCGGCCGCCTGCTCTCGAAGATCGGCTTCCGGAGGAATTTCGAGGATGACCTCATTCAACTCGTTTTCCAGGGCATCCTTTTCAAATTTCTTAATCGCCGTGGTGATAGGAATGTAAATATCATTATTCGGATTCTGGATTTTGACCCCTTCAAACTCCTGCTTTTCGACATTGGCATCCGCGAGCACGCCAATAACCGATAGCCACTGGTCATTGACTTTAATTTTCTTCCCTATAACATCGCCGAAACCGAATAATTTTTGTTTGGCAATAATACCAAGCACGCAAACCTGGTTGGCAGCGGTTTCGTCAAAAGGCTGGAAGAACGATCCATTGAGGAGCTTAAGGTTCTGGATGATGGGGTAAGTGCTGCTTACTCCGAGGACTCGGCTGTCGCTGCGATTGGTCTCCGATAAGACCTGGAATGATTTCACCACCCGCTTCGCCGAAATCAGGGGTTTCGGCTGGAGAACTCTTTGGAGAGCCTCGATGTCGCGCAAGGCTAAACCGAGCGATTCGGTTCGGATCTGGCGCAGCTCTTCTGTTTTGAACTCTTTGGCTGAAATGATGATGTTTCGGATGCCGAAGTTTTCGATGATTTTGAGACTTTCTCGCTCTGCTCCGGCCCCAATAGAAAGCATCGCGATGACTGCTCCCACGCCAAAGATCATCCCCAGCATCGTTAAGAACGAGCGCAGCTTCCGCCTGCCGAGATTACTCAGGGCAACTTGAAGGGTTTCTAGGTTAAACACGTCGGTTTATAGCTCCGAATAGAAATAGGTATTAATGCATCTCGATGCGCATCATCCTGCCAGGACCCCCGCCGCCCCCGGTGCTGGCTTTGCTGAAGTCCGGCAGATGGGCTTTGCGTTCTTCATAGGGATTCCGCAGCGCCACCAATTCCTTTTCATTCAATCCATCCAGGATGGTTGCCTGGCCATGGGCGCTTGCCCCCAGTTTCACCGGGCGAGGAAGGAACTTCTCGCCCTGCTTTACATAAACGAGATCCTCGGTCCCCTTGCTTGTGACCGCGCTGGCGGGAAGGACAAAGCAAGACGCATAGCTTTCGAGCACGACCATCGCCTTGAGCGCCATCCCGGGTTTGATTCTTTTAAGGTCTTCACCGGCATCGCGGATGGTGACTTCGCAGGTGAAGTACTTCAGCGGAGAGCCTCTTTCAAGGGACTGCGCCAGGGCCGTAATGGTGCGAACCGTACCGCTGAATTTCCGTTCACTGATCGAATCCAGCAGGATCTTGACTTCCTTGCCCTGAGACAGGCTTCCGGCATCTCTTTCCAGCACATACATCCGCGCTTGCAGCGCATTAAGATCGACAAGTTCCACAGCCGACTGCCCGCCCTGGTTTTCATCCCCGATTTGAGGATCCCGGTTCCTCTCCCGGCGATAGATCAGCAGGCCATCCTTCGGAGCCTTGAGTTCGAGCGCATCCAGGGTCTGCTTGGCTATGGAGAATTCGGCCTGGGCTTTGTTTTTCTCAATCGAAAGGATTTGCTGGTCGGATCGGTTTATGCGTTTCTGGACGCGCGATTTGTTGCCCAGAAAGCTTATCTTTTCTTTGGCAAAACCGGCATTGATCTTGGCCTCAATGATGTCCCACTTGGAAAAGATGGTTTCATCCTGCGGCATCACAGTGATAGCGTAGGTGTAATCCTTCTCAGCATCCGTGCGGTCGATATCCAGGACCTTTTCGTTGGTGGTCTGGTTGCCCGATGTAATTTTGGTCCGCTGTGAGTTAGCGTCCAGCGTGTTCTGCTGCCTTTCCAGGTTTAGCCGCGCATCCGTGCTGTCGTACCGGATGACGATGTCACCGGCTTTGACAAAACTTCCTTCCGGGATGATCCAGGCGATCTTCAATCCGCCGGAACGCGTGGTCGGTGTGGGAATCGGCACCGTTTGGAGTCCGATCACCTCTCCGATAGCAGGCACTTCTATCTGGTAGGGCTTCTTCTCGACGCTGGCAACAGGGATCGGATCTTCAGTCGTGGATGCCAGCACCTTGGTGACCTTGGAGGCGAGGGTTCCCCGGTTAAGGTACCCCGCCAGAGCCAAACCCATCAGGAGGAGTATAGGCAGAATGCGGACGATCAGCCCCGACTTCCTTGCTGGTTTTTCGTGCTCTTCATGATAAGTCATAATGGCGATGCCTCACGCTTTTGGTTTCGACCGGATCTTTTCGTTCGCTTCAAGACCTGCGCTGACGACGGCAGTCAGACCGTCATTGGTTTTGAGCTGAATTTCCCGCCAGTCGTATTCTTTTCTCTCGGGCTTCCAGACCTGAACAAACGACCGTCCGGATTTCTCCTGAATGCAGGACAAGGGGATGACAATCACTTTTGGATACGACCCTACCATAACCTGCGACCGCGTGCTCATACCCGGGCGAACAAGATTAAGATCGGATCCTTCCATATTCAGATAAGCTTCCACGACCCTCTGAGGGCGGTCGAATGGTGGGAGTTGCTTTAGAATCGTGCTCAGCCCGATCAATCTTCCTTTAAAAACCCGCCCCTGGACAGCATCGACCTGTATCGAGGCTTCCTGGCCGATTTTCACCTTGCCGGCGTCCACTTCATCAACATACACCTTGGCTCGCAGGGTCGAAAGATCGGGGAGTTCCATCACCGTATTGTTGTTGTCGATGTAGCTTCCTATTTGGCGGGGCTCGTTGTTCCAGTCCCGTTTGTAGATCACCACGCCTGCGACAGGAGCTCGCACGGTAAGGGAATCAATCGCATCCAGCAGGGTGTCCATCCGGTTTTTGAAAAATCGCTGATTGCTGGTGGAAATCTGCAGGTCGATCCGACCGCTTTCCGTAAGCGATGCCACTTTCTTTTCAAGCAGCGCGACCTTTTCGCGCGCGGCGTCGCGCCGGATCTTGGTTTCGGCAATGACGATCGCGCTTTCCAGCTCAGCCTGGCGGTTCAGTTTGTTATCCAGTTTATCGGCATCGGATCTGGCTTGCTCGAGCTGCAGTTTCAGGTCCCTCAGCGAAATATCGAAGTCGGAACGCTTCTTTTGGAAATTCTCCTGTTCGCGCTGGTAATAAGCCGTCTGGTCGCGCAGCTGCAGGTTCAAGTCCGAGCCGTCAAATTCCAATAGAAAATCACCCTCCTCGACCACCTTGCCTTCTTCGACCATGCGGGCAAGCTTATATCGGTGCACATCCCGTATTTTCGGAGGGCCGATACTTACACTCTGTCTGGCTTCCACTACCCCTGGAGCCGCCACGATGAGGGGGAAATCCAGCCGCTGCACCGTAACAAGTTCCTTTTCCTCAGCGGAAGCAGACACGGTCAGGGAGCGGTAAAACCATGTGCCGGCCGCAGCACCAACGGCCAACACCAGGAATACAATGACCCATTTCCTTGACATTATGGCTTCGCCTCCAATGTTTTCCGCACCGGTAGCAGACGATCGCCGACATTCACCCCGGACAGAATCTGAATCAGACGATCACTATAGGGACCTACTTCAACCACCTGCCGACTTGCAGTCTTGGAATCCGCCCCTTTTTGCACGAAATATTTGCCTTCAACGTCAAGGCCCAGATACTCACGGGGCACCGCCACTACCTGCGTGGCAAAGGTAACAGGCACCTCGATTTTTACCGTCATCCCGGGCTTCATCATTCCGATTTCCACTTTTTCCAGATTGATCACAGCCTTGAACACTTTGTGCAGGGAAGCGAAACTTTTTTTTGTCGCCACGCTGGTCAGGGATGCGATTCTTCCCTTCCAGATCCGGCCAGGCAACGCATCGAGAGTCAGGTCACACACCATGTTGGGCGACAAGAATCGCAATTCGGTGTCATACACGTTAGCGACAACCTGCAGCGAGGAAAGATCGGGCAAGGTCATCACCGGCATGCCACGGAACGCCATGTCTCCGACCTGGAATTTGCGCTGGCTGGCCCAATTGTCTCCATAAATGATGATTCCATCTTGGGGAGCATCCACGAGCATCCGGGCTATGTCGCCTTCGATCTTCTTCAGGTTGATCTCTGCCTGGTCCCGATCAACTTCCACCAGAGCGACCTGCGCAGGGATGCTTTCGGTAAGGTTTTTCAGCCTCTCGTTTGCCTTGGATAGGGCGAGTTTGGCTTTCTCGAAATCCAGCTGATACTTCTGAAAGGTGTTGGCCGGCAGAAGCCCTTTGTCAATTTTTGCATACAGGGCCGCAACTTTGAGATTTGCCGTAGCAGCGCTGACCTCAATCAAAAGATCCGATTTCTGCACCTCAAGATCGGCTTTGGTCTTCTCAATTCTGAGCTTCGCTTCATCAAGGATGCGCTGAGCTTCGTTTTTCTGGCTCATCAACGTCGAAGCATCGAACTCGAGAATTCTATCCCCGCTTTTAACTTCTGTCCCTTCTTCCGCCATAAAGGTGATGGAAGATCCGAACATGGATCGGACTTCCGGGGCAGTGAGGTCCCTGGTTCGGGCGGCCTTGAGCTCACCGGTTATAAGTATGGTGGTGTTCAAGTCACTTTTGCCCACGGTATAGGCTTCAGTTTTTTCCGTCGCGTCCCCGGCTGGCTTGGTCTCAACCGCGGCTGTTTTCTTGCCGGCGCTGTCATCCGCCCTTGTCGGCTTTCCCAGGCGGAACGGTAGTACCACAGCGAGGGCGAGCAAAACCAACAGCAGGGAAATGTATGTCGGCCGTTGCAGGAGTCGTTTCATTAAAATCACTCCTATTCTTGAGGACCGGTAGTTTTTGGTGAGCCCCCGGAAATGATACGCATACCACCCCCTGGATCCGCCTTCTGCATTTTTACCCAATCCTGCCAGTCCTTTTCAACCTGGTCCAGATTCGTTCCAAGATACCCATCACGGAAAAGAGCTTCGCGCGTCAACTTGCCATCCCGGTTCCATTGCACCGCCTCGCGCACTTTGGTCTCACCCAATTTTTCGATGGCATAACGGAAAAAAGTGGCGGCCTGGGCGTCAAACAGCATGCGGTCCTGCTGATCTTTGGGAAGATTAAAGGCGCGCTGTCCGCCTCCGCTTCCACCCCGCTGCCCGCCTCCGCCTCCCGGCATGCCCCCGCCAGGCATACCGCCCTGTGCGCCGCCGGCCGTTGAGCCTCCGCCGTCCCCACCCATCCTGATCACCACGTTTCCGCCTCCGACGCCGGTTTCCACAGGAGCAATGAACGGGCGGGGCATGACGAGCACATCCTCCAGAGGAAAAGCCTCCTCCAGGCGGGCCTGGAGAAATCCAAGGTTGGAGAAAGAACTCCCGGATGCGTAGGCAGCAAGCCCGATGTCAAGCCAGTCTGCCAGAGGACTTCTTCCCATATCCTCAATCCGTGAAGATCGGTATTCCTTGGTCGGATTCAGGGTGGTCATCAAAATTGCATAACACATCCGAAGTGAAGTTGAAGATACGAGCCTCGCCTCTTCGGCGGCTTTCTGCTCCGGAGTCCGATTTTGGAAACGCTCCAAAATCTGCGGCGGAACCATGCCGCCCATTTGGGCTTTGATTTGGGCCAACCGTTGCTGTGCCGCCACTTCAGAAGTCGTCTGAACCAGAACCCATTTGTATCCTTGCTTCAGAATTTGGGTTTCGTTCACTGAATCTTTTTGATCCAGGGTATTGCAGATGACGATCGCCCCCTTGGCCAATTCCCCGCCGAGGTAGCTTGCCAATATTTGTTGCGCATCCTTGATCGGTTTGGAAAAGGCGGCTATATCCGCAGACCCTGAAGCGAAAAAATCCACATTGGTGGAAACTTCCTTGAAATGTTTAAAGTTTTTGTTGAAATTTGCGTTCTGGCCGGAAGCCAGAGACGCACCCACTGCAATTATCCAAATTACTGTCAATACGGGCTTTGTTTTATGCATTTTCTCAGACCATTACGGATCAATCACACTTCCATTTATTGCCTGCCAAAGCATAATTACGCCGGACATGATCCGCTGTTCCGCATTTTGCCTTTATTTCATGAAAAATAAAGCTTTCTTTGAAACAATCGGTCCATCCGGATATACCTCGTCCAACCCGGGCAAAACCTGAAGGACTGGTTGCCGGATTTCATTCCGGCAGGCGGGTGCTTCTCTTGGGCCGGGTGCGGCGGTTTTCCGTCTTTTTGAGACTGCGGGCAACCGATTCCGGCATGGCTTTTTTGCCGTTTTCGAAATAACCCTGGACCTGCTGCGGCCGGATCGAGTAAATGCGGGCAATGGCCCGGCAGGCCAGGATTCGGACCAGCCGGTTATTATCCTCAACTGCCGCCACCAGGGACGTGAGGGTTTCGGCGATGCAGTTAGGGTAGGCAGCCGCGATTCGTCCCAGGGCATATACCAAGGACCAGCGGACTGAGGCTGAATCGTCAGAAAGCCCATCCTGAATTCGAGCCAGGATTCGCACCAGACGCCTGGGATGCGACTCGGACAGTCGGCCAATGGTTGCGGCAGCGCGTCCCCGTACGGCCAAATTCCGGTCTTCGAGCATTCCGACAAGTTCATCCAAACGCTTGGGATGGTCAACAACAACCCTCACAACTTCGGATGTGCGGAGATTGGAAAGAGGCACGGCACTCTTCTTCCGGCTCCGTGTAACCGTCTGACTTCTCGGATCCATCATAAGCTCTGAATGCTTTCTGCTGTGCGACTGCGGCCAACGAGTCTCTTATCGGCATTATGAGGGCTGCCTGGGGCTATTTGCCGCGGTTCGCGGTTGCGCAAACACAAAATCAGGCCTTCATGTTTTCCTTGGCAAAATCCCAGCTGACCATCCGTTTCTCCCGAATCGACCGGTTTACCATGTGAGCGCACGACGCCGCCCGGTGTCCGGCCAGGGCATCCTCGAGCGGCTGCTTTCGGGTTTTGATGGAATTGAAGAAGCTCCTGAAGTGGAGGAATGTGGACTCCATTCCCACCTCTTGATACTGCTCCTGAGCAGCCACGAGGTCAGGCTCGCGCGACGCGGGAATCTCTTCTTGCCGGTTCTTGGCCTCTTTGTAGTACGCCGCCTCCATTGCCGTGGGCCAGCTTTCGATGACCCATCGATTATCTTCATTCACGTTTTCGGGGAGGAAGGTCAGGGAATTCCCGAGAAGCAGGCTCCCCTTGGTACCCAGAATCTGGAAACCACCCTCGGATGAAACCTGGTTGTTGAACGTGCTGCTCAGGTTGGCGACGAACCCCTCGGGATACTCGAGCACCGCATTGACGGTGTCGGGGACATCGCGCGATTCCTTCCAGCGATAAAGCTGTCCCATGGCCATGATGTTGGACGGCATTTTCGCGTTCATCATGTAGTGGATGCTGGTAACCAGGTGTACAAAAAGGTCTGTGGCGATACCCCCAGAATATTCCTGGTAGCAGCGCCATCTGAAGAACCGTGCGTAATCGACCGGTCGTTTGGTCGAGGGCCCGAGAAACATTTCCCAGTTCACGGTCTGCGGCGAGGCGTCGGGCGGAATAGGATAGATCCAGGCTCCACCCGCGGTATTGCGGTTGAAGAAAGCGCGAATAATTGTAATCTGGCCGAGTTTCCCCGATGCGATGATTTCTCGCGCCTTCTGCTGCAGCCGCGAACTCATTCCCTGGCTGCCAACCTGAAGAATGCGCCCTGTTTTTTGAACCTCAGCGATGATCCGGTTTCCTTCATCGGCGGTGTAAGTCAGCGGCTTTTCAATGTAGACATCCTTCCCGGCCTGAAGCGCGTCGATTGCCATGGTGGCGTGCCAGTGATCGGGAGTGCTGATGACAACGGCATCGATCGACTTATCGGCCAGGATCTCCCGGTAGTCCGGATAGACCTTGGGCCGGCGCCCGGTCCTTTCAAGAGCGCGCTCAATCCTGCTCTTATAGGCATCGCATACGCCGACGATTTCAGCGCCGGGCAAGGCCTGGATGGCCGCCATCAACTGGTGAGCCCGCGCTCCGGTACCTATCATGCCAACGGTGATCTTATCTCCTGGCGAAACCGCCGAAGCCGGCCCTTCGCTCGCGGCGAGCGTTTCGCTAAACCCCACTCCCAGTGTTGCACCACCCAAGGCGCTTCGCTGCATGAATTCCCTTCGATCGATCAGGTTTTCCGCTGTCATGGACTATCGTCTCCTTGCCGGCTGAACTACCCCTAGGAAGATAATGGCCTATCGCTGCTCACTCGGTCTCCCCCGGAGTATGACGCTGTAGCGGATTGAAGTCAATCACCCGCAGGGATCGTCACGGCAAGCGCTGGATGGTGATCGGAGAGAATCATCCTCCAAGACTCAACGCCTTCAGGAGGGATGCTGTTTGTTTGTCCGGAACGGCTCCGCATGAGGCGGCAAAACCTTACAACAAGGCGCTATCGCCGCGATCGAGGCCGGGAAAAAGAGTGGTGTCACGTCCACACCGGAACATCATGGCTTTCGGTAAATGGACAGCGACTCAGGAAAGCCTACCGCCTCATCGGCTTTTCGCTTCCCATGCCTTTGAGGTACGGCCCCCGACTGCCGTTCGGTAAAATGGTGTTGGAGGAAGTGTGGGCGCCGCTCAATTGGTTCGGAGTGAGCCCCCGCGCGCCATCCAGGGCGGTACCGCGGAAATCGGTCATTCCCAGATTTGTTCCCTCAAAAATGGCTCCAACCAGAATCGCGTATGAAAAATCAACTCCGGACAGGTTGGCGTTGGCGAAGTTAGAACGTGAATAGTCCGATTTATAGAAATTGGCCTGGCTGAGATTGGCACCAGAAAAAACTGCACCATCTCCGTTGGTACCGCGGAAGTCGCAGCTCTGTGTAATGGCGCTGGAGAAATTGCTCAATGCCAGTCGCGCCCCGGTGAATCTCCCGGATTGAATTTTAGCTCCCCGGAACGAAGTCTTTTCGAGGTCGGCATCCGCGAAATTGCAGTTGAATAATTGGGAATGGTTGAACTGCGCCGATTTCAGAATCGCACCCGCAAAATCGCAGTCGAACATCTTACCGTCGAAAACCCGGCACTCGCGAAGGACGGCGCCGCAAAGCCTGGTATGCTCCATTCGCGTTTCGCACAGGTTAGCTTCGCCGAGGATGCAATTCTGAAGGTTTGCCCCGCTCAGATCCGCTCCCGTCAGATCGACGTGGTACATCGTGGCCCCACGGAGATCGGCACCCCGCAAATCGGCTCCGCTTAGGTCCGCATGAGACAAATTAGCCTCGATGAGCGAAAGGCTCGCCAAATTGGCTCGGCGCAAGTTGGCTTTTTGCAGATCGCCTCTGTTCAGAAATCCACGACTTAAATCAGCCCTCACCCCGCCTTTGCCGGATAGCCATGCCACATGTGAATCCAAAACCGCCGCAATCGATTGTCCTCTGATCATAATTCTCAGCGCATCCTTGCAGCCGGGTCGACTCGGATCCGGCCAAGATAAAAGTTGAAGTGAAATTCACGGCCGGGATGGCTTATGTTCCGTCACCGATCGCATCTGCAGGTACCGCGGCGGTCTCATCAGCGCACGCGATAACTACATTCCTAATATTCATATCGAAATATTGATTGAATTCATTAACTTTACGATGCTTGCCGATAGAGAGAGGGTGAAAAAGTCGTGTGTTGCTGGACACGGATAGTCCTTTGTGCCACTCTAAGCAGAGCAAGTTTGACAGCGAGTGTTCCTTTATCCCATGATCGGCGAAAAATTAGGCAGATATACGATAATCGAGGAAATCGGTTCCGGCAGCATGGGAACCGTGTACCGCGCCGGAGACGGCCTGGATGGCCGTCCGGTCGCGCTGAAGCTTGTCAGAGCAAATGTCCTATATGACGCCGAACGAAGGGAACGATTCCTTCAATGTATGCTCGCGGCCAGTGAAATCCGTCATCCGGGCATCTGCCCTATTTTGGAAATCGGGGATGATGAAGACGATTTCTTTGTCGTAACTCCCTTTCTGCAGGGCGAAACCCTCGACCACGTAATCCGGCATCATGGGACCTCCCTCTCCCAGGCTCTCCGCTATGCGGTTGCTGCAGGTGAAGCACTTCAGGCTGTTCACGCTGCCGGAGCGATTCATCGAGCTTTCAAGCCCGCTAATGTCTGGCTGCAGCCCGACGGCTCCGTCATTCTGACAGACTGCGGCCTCGCTCGGTTTACGGAGATTGAGAGCCGAGACAAACACCAGGCACGGCTCAATCGGATTGATTGCGCAGACACCATCATACCCATGAGTGCTCTCGCTTACATGAGCCCCGAACAGGTACGAGGGGACGAACTCGACCATCGCAGCGACATCTTCTCGTTCGGCGTTGTGCTGTTCGAAATGATGGCAGGCCGCCACCCCTTTGAAGCACGAAATTCGCTGGCTCGAATGAGTGCGATTCTGGAAGCAGAACCCGTTTTTCCGGCGCTCCGACGAGCCAGCCTTCCCCGGGGCTCAGAAGCGGTAATCTGGAAGGCCCTGTCCAAAAACCCCGTCGACCGCTATGGAACCATGGAACAGATGCTGGAGCATATCAGGCAGCTTCGTGATGGGGGAGTAAGTCAGGCAGATGCGTTGAACCTGGATGAATCCCGGGGCCGGGTTCCGAAATCCATGAAGACATCGTTGATCATCGGGGGAGCCGTGCTCGCGGTGGCGTCGTTGTTGTCCTACCTTTTCACGGGCTGTTGATCCCCCGCCGGTTTTGCCGCGCGAGCCAACCATCTCAAAAATCGAACTGGAAACAGGACCGCCAAAGCGGTTGGTCCTATCGCATTCCGGGGCGCTGATGCGAAAAATCTCAATTGCCGTGATCGGATTGGGCAACGTTGCGAGGTCCTTTCTGCGATTTTGCCTGCGCGAGGGCGAAGCTGCCCTGCCCTTCCACTTTGCGGGTCTTGCCGACAGGAGTGGGGCCGTATACCTCCCGGAAGGCACCGATTTTGAAGCGCTTTTAAAGAAAAAAACCGCAGGGCAGTCCCTCGCCAAAATCTTCGGATCGTTGGCTGTCAGACCTGTGGAGGAGTTTCTTGATTCGGCCCCTTCTCGTTCAGTAGATGTTGTGCTGGAATCGCTTCCGACGCTTCTTGAATCAGCCCAGCCGGCGCTCAATTTCGTTCTGAAAGCATTATCCGTCCGTATTCCCGTGGTTACGGTGGACAAAGGCCCCTTGATCCATAACTTCAACGCAGTGATCGAGGCAGCCAAGGCCGCAGGAGTAGGGCTGGAATTCAATGGAACAACGGGCGTTGCTTCGCCGGAGGGATGGAACGGGGCGGAAGTCGTGGAAATTTCGGGCGTTTTGAACGGCACGACCAACTTCCTGCTTTCCGCAATGGCCGCCGGAGAGCAAGATTTTGACAGATTGATACAGACCGCGCAGGAAGCAGGAATCGCCGAGCCGGATCCCTCGTTTGATATTGACGGCTGGGATGCAGCCTGCAAAATCCTCATCCTGGCATCGAAATGGATGGGTTGCCGGGACGGGATCCTCTCGGTGGACCGAACCGGTATCGGCCCTGAAACATGGCCGGCCGTCCGCAGCGCCGCCCTCCAAGGAAAGGTGTTGCGCCTCATCGCACGAGCTTTACTCCATGATGGACAGATTGTGCTGTCGGTCCGTCCGGAAGCTCAGGATCCGCAATCTCCCTTTTTTGATGTTTGGGGAACGGACAAATCCGCTGTTTTCCGCACCAGGCACCATGGCGATTTCCTGGTTGGAGCGCGCTCAGGCCGAGATGAAATCGCCGGCGTTATTTGCCGGGACATACTCCGCGTCTGCCCTCCTGTGGATCATTCCTGAAACCATCCTGCCCGCCTGCGCCCCCCATAGGAATCTCTTCCTGCAAAATATGCCGCGGGTTCACGGATCAAGCTGTTTTAGTGAGGTTCGCATGGTTATAATTGGATTGAGAAACCGATCATGGGAGGTGAATATGCCGGTTTGCCCGAAATGCAGAGCCGAATACCGTTCCGGTAGCACCACGTGTACTGATTGCCAGGTCGATCTCGTAGACGTCCTGCCGGCACCGACGCCGGAGGAAGTCCAGGAAGACAATTTGTACAAGCTTGACGAACTCGCTGAACTGGCGGATTTCAACACTTTTTCCGAGGCGGAAATGATGCAGGAGATGCTGTCAAGCAATCAGATTGAATCCACCATCCGGGGAGAGAGCGATCAGATCTACGCAGGTTCTTGGGTCCGGCCGGTTACCCTGTTGGTCGAAAAACACAATCTGGATTCGGCCCGGGAAATATACGAAGCTTATTTTGCCGGCCGGGAGATCCCCGAGGTTGAACCGCCGGAAGGGGAAGCAGAATAGAGGCTGGCTTCTTTTTACCGCCAGAAGGTCCTGGGTTCAAGATCGGTCACATGGGGGATGGTTAAATATGATCCGCTTCCTTCTCTGGTGCATTTTGTTCGTACTGTGCTGGCCGCTCGCCCTGCTGGCTCTGATACTCTATCCCCTGGTCTGGCTTCTCATGCTCCCCTTTCGCATTGTCGGAATCGCCGTAGGTGGGGTCTTAGACCTTATATGGGCGATTGTCACACTTCCCGCCCGGATTATTAAAAAGCTGGCCTGATCGGAAAGCAAAAAACAATGGATGATCGTTTGACCGTGCCGAGTGAAATCAGCGAGTCGCAAAAACCGGATGAAAACATTAGTGCTCCAGCGCCCCAGCCGGATGAGGAATTGGTACCCATCCGCGGAGGCCAGCTCCGGGTGGTCGAAAATATGGAAGCCAGCCTCGCCGTTCCAACGGCCACCTCGTACCGCTCCATCCCGGTGAAGCTCCTGGAAGAAAACCGGAGGATCATCAACGCCCATATGGAGCGAAGCAATCGCGGGAAAGTTTCATTCACTCATTTGATCGCCTGGGCCATCGTATGCTCCTTGCGTCAGTTCCCTTCCCTGAATGCCACCCACGAGGTGATGGATGGCATCCCTCACCGTCGGATGCGCCGGAATCTGAACCTCGGGGTGGCCGTTGATATTGAGCGCAAAGACGGAACGCGAACCCTATTGGTCCCGAATATCAAGAATGCGGGTGGGCTCTCATTCCCTGATTTCCTCCGCGCTTTTGACGGAACGATCAGCCGCGCCCGCAGCGGAACGGCGGGACCGGATGAATATCAGGGCACAACGGTAACATTGACGAATCCGGGCACGGTCGGAACCCTCTCTTCCCGCCCCCGCCTGATGCGGGGGCAGGGCGCGATCATCGCCACCGGCACTATAGGCTTTCCTCCTGAGTACCACGCCTGGTCTCCCGGCGCCCTTTCCAGCCTGGGGCTTTCGAAGGTGATGACGGTCAGCTGCACGTACGATCACCGCATCATCCAGGGTGCGGAATCCGGTGAGTTCCTGGGTCAGGTTCATGACTTTCTTCTGGGCAAAGAACGATTCTATGAGCGTATTTTCGAGGACTTGAAGCTTCCCGAGGTCCCCATTCAATGGGCTCTCGACCAAAGCCCGGCGTTGCTTGGTTCAGCCTCCGTGCGCGACGATCTCGAAAAGCAGGTCGGCGTCCTGCAGTTGATCAACTTGTACAGGGTCCGGGGCCACCTGATTGCCAACCTCGATCCCCTGGCGGAAAGGGCCCGCTATCACGCTGAACTGGACCCCGCCAACTATGGTCTGACCCTGTGGGACCTCGACCGCGAGTTCGTTACCGGCGGCCTGGGCGGAATGCAGCGAGGCACCTTGCGGCAGATCCTGGACATACTCAAGCAGACGTACTGCCAGAATATCGGCGTGGAGTACAGACATATCCAGGATTCAGGCGAGAAAGCATGGCTGCAGGACCGGTTGGAACCGGCGGAAGCACGCGCTCCGCTCGAGGCCAGGATCCGGCTTCAAACGCTCCAGCGATTGGTCGCCGCCGAAGATTTCGAACGCTACCTGCATACCCGGTTCGTCGGGCACAAACGGTTCGGATTGGAGGGTGCTGAAACCACGATCCCCGTCCTTGCCAAGGTGCTCGCCGAGGGGGCCAATGCCGATGTGCAGGAAGCGGTGATAGGAATGGCTCACCGCGGCCGTCTGAACGTGCTGGCGAATATCATCGGGAAACCGCTGCCCAAGCTGTTGTCGGAGTTTGAGGAGAACACCGATCCGCTTGCCACCCAAGGATCGGGTGATGTGAAATATCACCTCGGGTCTTCCGGGCGTTTCCGCTCGGCAGAGGGAAATGAAATCTTCGTTTCGGTAGCCCCCAACCCCAGCCACCTCGAATGGGTCAATCCAGTGGTCGAAGGCATTTCCCGGGCAAAGCAGGATCGCCGCGGGGATCGGGAACATGAAAAGGTGCTTCCGGTGCTCATTCACGGCGATGCGGCCTTCGCAGGCCAGGGAGTGGTATGGGAAACCATAAACTTCTCCCAACTGCACGGCTATCGCACGGGCGGGACGATTCACATCATCATCAACAATCAGATCGGGTTCACAACAACACCCGATGAAGCGAGATCTTCGCAATACGCCACCGATGTCGCCCGCTCGGTTCAGGCACCGGTCTTTCACGTCAACGGCGACGATCCCGATGCCGCCATCCGGGTGGCCCGCATCGCGTTCGCTTACCGGCAACGTTTCCGCAAGGACGTCGTAATCGACATCTTTTGCTACCGCCGGCACGGCCACAATGAAGGTGACGAACCAAGCTACACCCAACCGTTGCTTTATAAAAAGATCAGCGAGCGGCCTTCGGTGGTCGCTCTCTACGCGGAAAAACTGGTGAGGGAAGAGGTGGTGTCCCAAGATGAAGTCCAGCAGCTTCACGCCAGGCTCCAGGCAGAATACAACCAGGCGTATGAAGCGAGCCTCAAGGGGGATCAGCGTTTCGATCCCGACCTACCCCTTGCCGTATCGGAGGAAGAGCTGAGTGAATTCCAGCCGACCGGCGGAACCGGCGTTGAGGAGGATACCATCCTGGCGGTGGCCAAAGGCCTGACGAGACTTCCGGACAAATTCCGGCTGCATCCCAAACTCGAGCCGTTCTTTGCCCGCCGCCGCGAATTGCTCGAGGGAAAAACAGAAGTCGACTGGCCCTACGCCGAAGCTTTGGCGTTCGGGACTCTGATTTTCGAAGGAACACCGGTAAGACTGAGCGGTCAGGACAGCGCTCGAGGAACCTTCAGTCAACGGCATCTTGTTTTGCGTGATGTGGAGGACGGCCGGGAGTACATCCCTCTGAAGAACATCCACCCGCACCAGGCGGCATTCGAGGTATTTGACAGCTCCTTGTCCGAGGCGGCGGTGCTGGGATTCGAATTCGGCTACAGCGTGGCCGACCCCTTGAGCCTGGTAATTTGGGAAGCGCAGTTTGGAGATTTTGCCAACAGCGCCCAGGTGATCATCGACAATTTCATTGCAAGCTCCGAAGCCAAATGGCGGCAGCCCTGCGACCTCGTGATGCTACTGCCCCATGGATACGAAGGCCAGGGTCCCGAACATTCCAGCGCCCGTCTGGAAAGGTTTTTGACGCTCTGCGCTGAAGACAATATGCGGGTATGCACCCCCACGACAGCGGCCCAATATTTCCACCTCCTGCGCCGCCAGATGCGCGATGCGCAAAGAATACCGCTGGTGGTCATGACCCCCAAAAGCATGCTCCGGCATCCGCGCATGGCGTCCGATCCGAAGCTGCTTACCACTGGCTCATTCGAACTCGTGATCGATGATCCCTATATCCAGAACAAGAAGGAGGTCCGCCGGCTGCTGCTCTGTTGCGGTAAGGTCTACTATGATCTCCTGCTCGAACGCGAGCGGCGGAAGATCTCCGATGTCGCCATCATACGCATAGAGCAGCTCTATCCCTATCCGGACTGGAACATTTCCCAACTGCTCGAAAGCTACTCAAGGTCGGCCGAGGTTGCCTGGGTTCAGGAAGAACCGCAAAACATGGGGGGATGGAATTTCATACGGCCCCGTCTCCAGGAGAGCGCAGCCTTCCTCCGCGAGTTCCGGTATATCGGCCGAGTCGCCTCTTCGAGCCCGTCGACCGGATCGCTCAAAACGCATCGTATGGAACAAACGACTATCCTCAAAACTGCATTCGATTCTTAAAAAGACAAGGAGACGCGTGAAAATCGGCATCACTTGCTACCCGACCTATGGCGGGAGCGGCATCGTAGCAACAGAATTGGGGAAAGAACTGGCGGCGCGCGGTCATGAAATACATTTTATAAGCTATGCGCCTCCCCTACGGCTCGATCGTTCAGACCCGGACATCTATTATCATGAAGTTGAGGTGACCACCTATCCCCTCTTCGATCACCCGCCGTACACGCTGGCCCTCGCAACCAAAATGGCGGAGGTTACAGAACAGGTATCCCTGGACCTGCTCCACTGCCATTACGCCATCCCGCATTCAGTGAGTGCTTTTCTGGCAAAATCGATGTTGCACCCGCGCAAAGTCCCGGTAGTAACAACCCTTCACGGAACCGATATCACTTTGGTTGGCGCCGACCGCTCCTACCTGCCGATCACCCGGTTTTCGATCGAGAAGTCGGATGGAGTCACTGCGGTTTCTAAATATTTGAAAGACGCTACCTATAGCACGTTCGGCGTTACCAACGAGATCGAAGTTATTTACAACTTCGTAAACTGTGACGTCTACAAGCCTGCTGCAGACGGAGAACTCCGTGACAAATTCGCGCCCCGGGGAGAGCATATATTGATCCACCTCTCCAATTTTCGAGCCGTTAAACGCCCTGGGGATGTGGTGGAGGTTTTCTCCATGGTTCAAGCCGAGCTGCCGGCAGTCCTTCTAATGGTGGGGGATGGTCCCGAGCGCAGCAGCGCCGAATGGTCCGTGCGCCATCTTGGCCTTGAAAAAAAGGTGTTTTTCCTTGGTAAGCGACCCAACATCGAAGACCTGATCGCGAGCGCCGACCTCCTCCTTCTTCCCAGCGAGAATGAATCCTTCGGCCTGGTTGCCTTGGAAGCGATGGCCTGTGAAGTTCCCGTGGTGGTATCCCGCGTCGGCGGATTACCGGAAGTGGTGACCGAAGGGGTCGATGGATATCTGGTGGAGCCCCATAATACACGCGCCATGGCCGAGCGGGCGCTCGAAATCCTTTCCGATCCGGCCAAGCGGGTTGAAATGGGAAGGCGTGCTCGCAGGAGCGCCCGCTCCCGCTTCTGTTCGAGCAAGATCATCCCGCAGTATGAAGCCTTTTACCGCAAAGTGCTCGCATCTGTTTGATTGCGGCATCCCCAAGGCTCAAACTTTCATGAACCTCAGGCAGGATTCAAACACTTCCTCCGGTGAAATGGCGGCCAGACCAAGTTCCCGATGTGCAGTGTCTTCGGCCCTCAGGACACGAGCCATGGATTCGGAGCAATAGGGTCCGCAGTCTGTTGGAGATTTGCGTGAAAACAAAGCCACCAGGGGAGTTCCAACAGCGGCCGCAATGTGCATCGGCCCCGTATCGGGTGTGACCAGAAGGCTCATTCGCTTCAGGACTCCCTTGTAGCGGTCAAAATCTGGCGGGCCGGACAGAATTTGCACGATGCCGCCGCTTTCCTTTGCGATTTCCTCTACCAGGATCCTCTCTTCCGGCAATACATCCATCACGATATTCCAATGCCTGCCGTTCACCTTCGCATATCGGTGAAGCAAATGCGCCAGCGAAATAAACGAAACCGCAGGCCAGGAACGATGGATCCGGGTATCCCTCTTGCGGAATGCCGGAGCACCAGCACTGCTGCAGGTCGCGTGAAAGCCGATGACCGTTGCTTCGCCTTCGATTCCACCTGCCTGGTAATAAATCGCAGCCTTTTTCTTCCCTTCCTCAGTTACAGGCAAGTAAACGTTGAACCTGGGAACAGACACCTCTAGCGCCTTTTCGGCCAACTCGACGCAACATTCACTGTAATGCTGGTTCGGGGATCGGTTCTCCAGGTAATAAACGGGAGAAGCCAGTGCGCGGAAAAGTCTGCGGAATCGGAGATCGGATTCAAAAACCAGAACCAGGTCGTATCCATGGGCACGGATACTTTTCAATAGTGCTGCACGCTCCAGGAATCTGCGCACCGGTCCGCCCCGGCTGATATGGAAGGTGGTCAACCGCGGATCGAATCCGGAGATAATCCGCTTCCCTTCCGGACCGGTCAGCAAATGGATTTCAGCCTCGGGTTGAACCGCGAAAATAGCTTTCAGAGCCGGAGTGATCATGACCATGTCGCCCGCGCGGCCGACTCGAACTACCAGAATCCGGCGGATGGATCGCATTATCGGAATCTCCCATTCAACATAGCGCGGATCCCGGTCCCGGATCGGGCGGCTCGCCGGGGGCTCCGTTCTTTTCGACAAGAATTTCATCATATCATTCATGGCCCTCCAACAGCTGAAGTTGAGGCATTTCTCCCAGGGGAGCCGGCGGAAGTCATTCCCGTGGATCTCGAAGGCGGGAGCAGCTATGATTCCATGCGGTACCTGGGATGAAATCATTCCGTAAATAGCCTGTAGCTGCAATTGAGGTTGGAATGGCAAAAAAACTCTGGTTCGTTATTGGATTCGCTGTCCTGCTGGCATCTTCGGCAATATTCGGCCAGCAATCCCGGAGCGCGCCAGCAACGGCCTCGGACAAGAACGTCAAGGGAATCGCGGTCCGGATCGGGCAGGACGAAACTGCCGGACTCGAGCTTTGGCAAACCCTCCTGGGAAAATTTTGGATCCCGAAGCCAGGGGAATGGGTTATGCCCCACCTCGAGTGGGAACAGGCTATCGAGCGTGTTTACCACCACCCCGTCGTTCACGTGCAACGCGGCGATATCGTACTGGACTGCGGGGCGCATATCGGCGGCTTTACACGGGTCGCTCTCAACGCCGGGGCAAAAAAGGTCATAGCGATTGAGCCGGAGAAGGCGAACATCGCGGCCTTCCGCCGAAATTTCGAGCCCGAGCTCCTATCGGGCCAGGTCGAGATTGTCGAAAAAGGAGTATGGGAGACCGCCGGAAAGCTGGCGCTGCACCTTTCAGGAGCCGGAGATTCTCATAGCATCGTTGTCGCACAGGTGCGAAAGGAAGATGAAGCTATCGAGGTCACAACACTGGATGCGATCGCTAAAGCGCTGCGCCTCCCGCGGGTCGATTTCATTAAGATGGATATTGAAGGCTCCGAAAGGAACGCTCTCAAGGGCGCGAGGGAAACCCTGCAGAAATGGCATCCCCGCCTTGCCATATCGAGTTATCATCTCAAAGGGGATCCCGGTTCCATTGCAGCCTTTGTTTGGGATATCCACCAGGATTACCTGATCGATAGCAAGGATAAGGTGGAAGGGCCGGGCGGTAAAAAAGTGCCGAAAGTTTTGTTTTTTCACTGAGCGCTCTTCCCCTGGAACCGTTTAGCATTTTGATGAGAATGCGGGTTTTCGCCTGCTTTCCAGGCAAAGATCCGCGATCATCTGTGTACCCTAATAAAGTCCCAATATTTGTAAATTGGAGCATTAGGCCGATTTAAAGGCGCTGAAGTACAGACGCATCCAGATTCGGATTGGAAAAATGCTTCTGCAGAATGTAATATGTTGGCAGCTCTGCTCCGTGGCGGCATTTTCGGCGGGAATAACTCTCGGGGATCCGACTCAAAGCCGGAAAGCGGCACAAGGAACTGAAAGCCGGTCTTTATTCGAGCGCTCGGGCGGTACACTGAAACCGAAAATCTGAAAAACCTATTCAAGTTCGAGGAAATCTATGCGTGAAATCACCAAATCGGTGCTTGGCTACACCTTCTCCGCGCCTCGTTATGCGATCCAGCAGTTGATCGCGACCCTGAATGATTCCGACGCGGGAGAAGGCAAGGAAGGCTCCCCCAGAAGCGGCGCCTACGCCGCGGCTGTTCAAGCAGCGGAGATGCTTGATGCCATGCTTAGCGCCGGAAACACGATCCAGGATGACGTTATCGATGCCGGGTTTCGTGCAATGGAGCCTGAAACCTGGACCCCCAGCGGTATGGCTCGAGCGGCTGCTGATATCAGTTCCCGACTGGCGGATAGCCTTCGCTATCTGGATCCTTCTCAGGCAGGTTTTGCCGCCTGGCGTGAGTTGGGCAACAAGGTTGAGATCTACCGTTTGGTGAAGGATATCCGATTCAAGCTCGATATTCCTTCAGGCCGGTTTGAATTGGCCGAGTACGTGAAACGGTGCTATGACTTGGGCCCCTTCCCGGCTCTGTGGGCGGTTGAAGGGCTTGGCCATTTCTATACCGTCTCATTCAAGCCTTACAGCGAAAGCACCAGCGGAATCATGATGGCACCCGAGATCGGAAACCTTCCGGCCAAAAGCATGACCATGCTGAACGCCGGCATCGGACTGGCCTTCGCAGAAGATCTTCTCAAATCCCTGTCAGCCTCGAGCCCGACAGAAGAGGTTGTTTCAGTATTGAAGCTTTATTTGCGCCTTTGCCATCAGAACGCCCGGCCGGGATATCTCGGAGCCGCATTAGAATCGCTCGGATTAGTTACCCGAACTTGGCATCCCGAAATAATGAAGCCGGTGAGTGAACAGCTCGCCCTGCTCGACGAAGTCGCCGCGCAGTATTTCTGGCGTGGTGTGGGTCGCGCTCTTTTCTTCCTCCCGGTCAATTTTGTGCCGGGGTACGGCTCCATAGCCAATGCTATCCGGATGTCGAAGCAGGAAACCACCGATGAATCAGCCCGGAATAACACCCTTGCGGGAATTGCCTGGGCATCAACCGTGGTTAACATGATGCATCCGGCCATCATGGAATCGTTCCTCGAGCAGCACGGTGACGAACTCGAAGGACAGGAGGCATTTGCCAACGGCGCCGCTTCATCCATCATCATGCGTTACGACACGACTCCCGATGAGCCGTTCATTGCCGAGTTTATTGACCGTGAGCCGGGAGGAGCAGGATCGCATCTTGCGGAGCTTTGGAAGGAACATATTCGCACGCCCGCCAGAAACGCTTTGGACAAATACTACCCTGTGCTGAGGGATCGCGGTCTGCTAGGAGAGGTCTTTCGCTATCAGGACATCGGAGCACTGGTCGCAGCTCACCCATGAAAATCACCGCGAAAAGTCACGGCCGATGCGGCGTCCTCAGCTCCATCGCTGTGATAATGGCACTTTGTCAAGCGTCCCCAGGCCTCGGGCAGGAGTCCGTTCAGGAACCCCTGCCCGAAGCCGAAAAAGTCCTGGAGAGGTTCATTGAGGCCACAGGCGGCATTGAAGCTTACTCGGCGCTCAAGAATATTTTTTCCAGCGGCACCTACGAAATATCCGGCAAAAGCCTCCGGGGCAGGTACAGCACGTACGAAGCCCCCCCGGACCGTACTCGCACCATCCTCGAATTCGACGGCGGAAAGAAATATGAGGAAGGGACCGTTGAAGGGCTGGCATGGGAATTATCAGAGGATGCGCAACCCAGGATCAAAACCGGGGCGGAAAAAGCTTTTGCCTTGCGCGAAGCCTCCTTCAACTCCGTCATCCAATGGCGGAAGCTTTATGCCAAGGCGGAAACCCTTGGAATAGAAAAGATCGCAGGTATGACCTGCTATAAGGTGAAGCTCTCGCCCGCCAGCGGTCATCCCATCATCGACTATTTTGACAAAGTATCAGGCCTGCGCGTTAAAAGCGAAACCGTCGTGAGCACTCCAGCGGGAGACATTACTTCGGAGAATCTCTACAACGAATATCGGATTGTGAACGGGGTTAAATTCCCCTTCAAGATGATGCATCGGATTGGGGATGAGGCAGGAGTCATTGCCTTGGAAAAAATAGAATGCAATATCGATATCGGCTGGTATCGCTTCGACCCTCCGCGTGAAGTAAAAGCCCTGCAGATCAAAGGGAAAAATTGAATCTTCTCAGGCTTTGGGAGGGAATCAAGACTCCGCTTCCCCGCCCTTCAGCACCAATCCGGCAGCCCATGGAAAAACCAGCACCGACATCAGCGCTGAGGCCACAAGGGCGGCCCCCGTTGTCTCGTTAATCGCCTTTAACTCGGTACCGATTTGAACCGAAGCCACAGTAAAGGACAGAGAAGTGGCTTGCAGCAGCCCGGCCGCCACACTCTTGCGCCAGCCGATATAACGCCGGTAAATGCACGCCGGAAGCCCCCGTACGACCAGCAGGGCCGCCAGGTAGACCGGTATCTGTGCCATGCCGGCAGTGCTGTGGATCAGCGCCCGCAGATTAAAGCGGAGGCCGCTGGCGACGAAGAAAACCGGAACAAAGATCCCATACCCGATCGCCTCAAGCTTGGTATGGAATAGCGGGTGTGTTCGCGACGCCTCGCTGTCCACCATGGAAAGGATTGCACCCGCGATAAACGCGCCCAGTATCGTCTCAAGGCCAAACCGTTGAGCTACGGCGACCAAAGCCACCAGAAGCAGCGCCGCTCCTCGAATGCGGATCTGGGCTGTGGTGTTCTGAAGGCGAAATAGCGCCGCCGACAATACATTGGATTTTCCCCCGCGGAGAACCATGACCACTACCGCCATCGACAGCAAAAGAAATCCGGAGAGAAGCGCCAGCTGCGTGCCGGCTCCGGCGGCTTCGCGCGAAAAGAAAAGTGACAGAAGTATTACGGTGCCAAAATCGGAGATAGAGGCCGCGGCCACAACCAGCTGGCCAAAATTGCTGGCGATATGGCCGGTGTCTTTGAGAATCGGCACCACCAACCCCAGTGCGGTCGCCGCCAGGACAATGGCGATAAAAAGGGGCGAGTCGACCAGCCCCGCCTTTTTCAACCCGTAAGCCATACACAGGGATAGTACAAGGGAAACGCCGAAACCTGCTGCGGCAAGCATCAGGGGCGTGCCTCTCAGGCGATGGAATTCTATCTCCAACCCCGCAAGAAACAGAAGGGCCGCCAGCCCGATCACCGATATGACCTGGATTGGCGTATCCACCTGCACCCAGCCCAGCACCGAGGGCCCAAGAATTACGCCGACAGCAATTTCCAGAACGGGAGAAGGCATTTTGAGCCGGGGGAAAAGGCCGAGAACGAGCGGAACCCCGAATGCAACTGCGGTGACGACGGCGAGTCCGTTGAATGAAATTGGAGCCATCGGAATTCTCCACGATTAAAGGCAGAAACCTGCGAGCATGATCCAGAACCATCCCGGATGGTCTCAAGCAAGTCTGCGGTTTGCCGGGATGAATTGGCGCTTCAGACCTCGATGGAAGGGGAACCGATCTCGCCGATGTAAGGAATCCCCTTCTGCCTTGCCCTCGTTATTTCCTCGATCACCCTTTCAGCCAATTGTTCGAAGCCCTTGGGGTGAGTAGTCAGGACCAAGTTGGCCATCGCCAGGTACTCGGTCCTCATATCACCGCCGCCGGATGGACACCAATTGTCCTCAAATAATACCCCGTCCTCCTGCCGCCGCGCGCGGATCTTGAAATGTCCGAAAAACAGCTTGTTGGTTACCTTGACATCCACGGACCCTTCGTCCTGGCTCATTCCCGGATCCTGGGTGAGGTTCCACTCAATGAGCCCGAGAGCAGCCACCATCATCGCTGCCATGGAGCGCCCTGCGGCAGCCCCCGCTTCTCCCAGCCTTTTCCCTTCCTTCTCAAATTCCTTCGTAAAAGGGTTGAAATGGATATAGCGCGTGCGGTTCCTGCGGCTGTAGGTCTCCTTTTTGATATCCATGAATTCCCGATAGTCGGCGAACAACACCCCTTGGATCAATTCTTCGACCGAAACGCAATCTACCTTGTATTCCGTCCTGAAGTGCATTCGCTTGCCGGCGAAGGGATTGAACACCGGCAACCCTAAAGGGACATTAAAAGGTATTCCGGCCTGCTGGATGCTTTTAGTTTCTTTACCGAAGGGCTCAAGCACAATCTGTCCGCTGGAAACAGTCATCTCCGTCATCCTCGATCAGGTCTGCATTTTGTCCGGGAGTGTTTATTATCTATCGAGCAGCCGGCCCGCACCGGCAATACGCTTCAAGCTTGACTAAATCTTATGGATGCCGGTTCGAAAGTTCAAGCTTTTGATGGGTAAAACAGCATGATCCGCCTTTACAGCGGTGGGGCTACTGGGTATCTTTAAATTACGCGGGGCATTCTCTAGCCCCAGCAGAGTTTTCCTCTCTCAAAAGCGTCGAACATGGCTGGATCGTTCACGGAGGTTCAATCTGCCCGGTAGGGCAATGCGGAGAAAGATGGCTGACAAACAGAAACTTGAGTTGGAAGACAATACCGTACTCACCGAGGACGACAGAACCATCCTGGACAGCGCGGAAGGTTTCCTGTCGGATGGTCTCGCATTAAAGCGATGGTTTGAGGCCACGCAGCAGAGCGGGTCCTTCGCTAATCGATTCGAATCGATGCACACCTACAATCGCTCGGACCGGAGTTTTGGATTTTTTGGCGAGGCTCCGCTGGACAAAGGCACGATGCCGGTTATGGGGTTGATCGACGACGTGTTCTATGATTTCCCAAAGGGCGCCGATACCGGTCGGGGCAAAGCCGTTGAAATCATGAAAGCGCAAATCCGGGAGTTCGTGCTGCACTACTTCCTGCGGATATCCGATTACCGCCAACCGGAGCGCGCTCCCGATCCCGAAGCTGAACAGGTTCCTTCATACCTGCGCCCTTTGAGCTGGCGCGCCGAGGCGGATATCCATCGCAGCGGGATGGAGTTTACCCAGAGATACTACAAATCCGCTGCCACCGGCAAAATCGGCAAATTTGAAGGTAATGAGGTCCGTGCCGTGGCTGATCTTCGCCATGTCGGATCGAAGTACAGCTGGATGATTCTCCAGCTCAAGATTTTTGATTTCACGATCACGGTTAAGCCGGCCGGCAACACCGGCCCTCAGGTGCAAATGCCCCTGAAGGAGGAAAGCTACCTCATCGTTACTCCAGATTTTATCACGGACAGGGAAAGTCCCGAGCCTGGGATTGCCGGGGAGTACGGATTCGGCTACGCATTCATCAAGAATCCCGGTCGAGGTCCGTTTGCCTATGGCCCGGGCGAATTCGAGGCAGCTTTTCAGACCATCAACTTCCGCGTGCTGGATACCGGCGAGGTTCGCGTGCGCATGCCATTTGTGTCCAACCGCCCGGACAAAATCATGAATTTTTCGCTGGATCCGGTGGATTGGGGACTGAATCTAGCGGATCGCCTTACCCTGGGAATAGGTTCTTCGCTGGTGAAGCCGATTCGCGCAGCGTGGCAGGAGTGGGCCGGGATGACCGGGCCGGCCGCCGATCCCGTGGTGGCTGGCATCAACGTAGCTGATTTCATCAGCATGGGTCAATCCTCCAAACAGCTCAACATCACCCTGGACCAACTAAACCGCGGATTTCTTGTGCGCCACTCGCTGCAACACTACATGACGGTCTTCGGATCGCTGCGCACCTGGAGACAGATACCGGATTGGCGCTCAGAAAGCCTTCCCGAATGGGTTGTCGACGGCAACAGCTCCTAGCCGGCTGGCAGCCGGAATGCCGGCAACATTGCAGCCTTTTAATTGTGCACACCGGGAGCTTCGCGCCCGGTCTTGGTGCAGTATTCATCGTACGTCCCAGGATAAAGGAGGGGATCGGTGTGATCGGTTCCCTTTCCGCCCAATTCCAGAACCCTATTGGCAAGCCCTCGAAGAAAAGTACGATCGTGGGATACGAACAGCATGGTTCCTTCGAAATGGCTGAGGGAAGAAACGAGCATTTCCTTGGTCGCAAGGTCGAGGTGGTTGGTAGGCTCATCCAGTACCAGGAAATTCGGCGGGTCGAAAAGCATTCGAGCCAAGACCAGGCGCGATTTTTCGCCACCCGATAAAATCCTGACCGGCTTCTCCACATCATCCCCGGAAAACTGGAAAGCCCCGAGAAGATTCCTGAGCGCTCCTATCGATTCCATGGGAAAATCCCGCTGAATCTGTTCCATCACGGTCAGCTCGGGATCGAGCAGGTCGAGCGACTGCTGTGCGAAATAGCCGAGCTTGAGGCTGGCCCCGAGCCGGACAGTGCCGGAATCGGGCGCCAGAGCGCCAACGACCATCTTTAGCAGCGTCGTTTTGCCGGCGCCATTTTTGCCCATCACGCACCAGCGCTCCCCCCTGCGGATGAGAAAATCAAATCCGCGATAAATCACCCTCGGCCCGAAAGCCTTGCTGACAGACTCAAGGATCGCGACATCCTGGCCGGAGCGAGGCGGTTCCTTGAAATCAAAAGCTACAACCCGGCGCCTTTTGGGGAGCTCGATTTTTTCAATTTTGTCCAGGGCCTTTACCCGGCTTTGAACCTGGGCGGCCTTGGCCGCATGCGCTTTAAACCTCTCGATAAAGCGGCTTTCCTTGGCCAGCATGGCCTGTTGTCTCGCATAGGCGGCTTCCCGATTGGCCTCTCTGAGCGCCCGCTCTCTTTCATAGTTATCGTAGTTCCCGGTATAGAGGAAGACCTCTCCACCGTCGATTTCCACAATCCGGTCCACCACGCGATTCATAAAATCGCGATCATGGGAGGTCATGATTAGAGTGCACTTGGCATCTTTCAGGAAATGCTCGAGCCATAATATCGACTCGATATCCAAATGGTTCGTGGGTTCGTCCATTAGCAGCACATCAGGCTTGCCAAGAAGCACCTGGGCCATGGAAACACGCATCTTCCACCCCCCGGACAGATGCCCCACATCACCTTCAATCTGGTCGTCCTCGAATCCGAGGCCATGCAGCACCTCCCGCGCCTGGGATTCCAGCGCGTACCCGCCGAGGCTTTCGTAACGGTGCTGGACCTCCCCGTAGCGTGTCAGGATGTCCTCCACCTCTGCCGCGCGGGACGGATCCGCCATTTCATGCTGCAGCTTCTCGATTTCGTGGTGCAGCTTTCCCAGTTCGCCGCTTCCGGCGATGGCCTCATCCAGGACGCTCCAACCTGACATCTCATCGACTTCCTGGCGGAAGTAGGCAATGCTCAGACGATTGGGGACCGAAACCGAACCTTCGTCGGGCTGTTCGGCGCCTGCAATAAGTCGGAAAAGCGTTGTCTTCCCGCTGCCATTGGGGCCGACCAGTCCCGCCTTTTCATTGGGATTGATCTGAAAACTGATGTCGGTAAACAATATCTGCTTTCCGTATTGCTTGGCGACATTTGAAAAAACAATCACGGTTTTTTTCCTTTGAGCATTGCCAAAATGGAAAAGTCGGGCTGGCTACGATCGACAAATAAATTGAAATGACCGGCAGCGAGCGACGTAATTTAGCACGATGGCTAGCGCATTGACCCGATTTATTTCTATTTTTATCCCCATGCATCCTTTGCATCGCAGGATGAGCGGCGCTTCATTATGGCTGCTGGCAGCCATATTCGCGGTTGGCTCATGTTTTTCGGCAGAAAAACCTTCCGAAGGGGAGGCATTGCACGCCGATGTACTGGCGAAAACCGAAGAATATTTGTCGCGGCTGCAGGATCTGCTTCAACTGTATGAAAAAAATGAGGTGGGTGCGGCAAAGTTGCTGGAGCAGCGGAGCGAGCTGTTTAACCGGGGATTGATCTCGCGCGATCTCCTGAATGCCAATCGCCGCGCTCGCGACGAAGCCAAGGATAAAGTCGACGAGACCCGGGCGCTCATAGTCTCCGCTCAAAAGCTGAGTTCTGAGGTCCGGCTTGCTATAGAAATGGAAAAGTCGCCGGCGAACGAACCTCCGGCACAAGAAACGGTTGTATTCTTCGCCGGCACCGCTCCCTGGGCGCTTTCCGAAACGGTCAAGGTAGAATCCTATTTCGTTTCGCATTTCGGAATATCGCTTCCCGTAAGTGCGGTCGGCCAGACTGAATTGCACACGCGGATGGGCTTCAACCATCGCGAGGCGGTTGACGTCGCGCTCCACCCCGACAGCGTCGAAGGCCAGAACCTCCTGCAATACCTGAAATCGGCAGGATACCCCTTTATTGCGTTTCGCAATGCCGTGGCCGGCTCAGCGACAGGAGCCCACATTCACATCGGACGCCCATCGGTCCGATTGACCGCAAGTGCAAGGATGGACGCGGTTCCCTCGACCAAGGCATCATTTTAGGCAAACGACGCAGGTCGTAACTCACCCCCATTCACAAAGACGGCAAAAAGGATGGACCCTCATCACATCGTGTATCCATCCTAAATTGGAGCCACTGCTTCTTACTATGTCTTGGGAAAACAGGATGGAGGTGGAGGCTGATTGTCCTTGGTGCCCAGCCATTCGACGCCAAGGCCGGCACCGCGGCGAAGCAGCAATGCCAGTTGGCCCGTGTGGTGTTGAACATGGCGGAGGTTGTTCATGAGGAATTCACCTACACTGAGCTGATACCACCAAAATCCACAACGTTCGAGGGCTCGCTCATCCGTTAGCCGGCCAAATGTTTCGTCGCATTTTTGCAGACAGCGATCGGCATAGGTCAATAGCTGATTCTTGGTGAAATTTTTCTCAGGAGTGGTGACAACTCCGGCGAATTCCCGATAGTCGCCGGGAAGCAATTGTGCGTTTTTTTGGTGGAATTCTATTGCCCGGAATGACTTTTCATCGTCAGACAAATAGAAGTCGGCGTAGAAAAGCGCGTGGTATGCCAAGTGCCAAAAAGGCGAGCCCCCCGAGCGGTCATCCCATAAGGAATCCGGGCATGCCTCGATGGCGGACCTGAGCATCTGAATCGTAGCGGCAAACTGCCGGCCTAGCATCGTCTGCCAGTGGCTCCCCATGATCATACCTCCCAAAAGCAATAATTTCAGCCTGCCGTCCCAAACGATCAGCGAGGGATGCCGGGAACCGCCGCAAGAAACCGGCGGGAATCGTCTCCATACAGTACTATCGCAGAGACGGGATCGTCCGAGGCGACTCGGATGTACCCATCTATTTGTGTGTACCCTGGCTCTTGCAGCAACTCGGAGAGCAACGCTGCATGCTGCCGGTAGGGCCCGAGTACAACAACGGCGGAGCGAAGGACTGTGCCGTCCGCCCCAACCATATCGAGAACCACACGCACGGATTTGTTGAGGTCATTCATCAATGAAACGCCGGTCCAATAGGAGATCCCGCCCAGGGCCCCTTGTGCCACCTGATTGAAGTGAAATTTGCTGTGGAGAGAAGTTGCCAGCTGGTAGCAGGAGGAGAGCGATCCGGACCCGTTCGACCATGAATAAGAAAGGTCCCCTCCGATCCTGCCGCTTCCACTGCGCACCCGTACGTAGCCCGCAGTTAGATTCCCGCCTGAAGGAAGTATCGACGCGTCCAGCAGAAACGAGGCTTGCCCGCCGACGGCAATGTCCTGTTCCAGGGTACCAATCAATCGGCCGTCAGAATCAGAGAGGTCAAGATATACCGGACCGGCGCTGCCATCCATTTTCGTGACTCGAACCACAGTCTGCCACATGCCCGATCCGGATGGTCCCGCAACGAAATGCGCACCGACCAGGATGGGTCCAGATGTATCTCCGGAAACAGCATAGGAATTCGCGGTGGAACCGAATCGATCCCTGTAGGTAGTCAGACCTGAAATTTTCGAGCAGGTATCGGATTTGATGGAGTTGGAGTTGTTGCACGTAACCCTCAGGCTGGCCGCTGACGCATAATCCGGGAGAGACAGAATGCCGGAACCAGGTCCGAGATAAAAATCGCGCAGCCCCGCTCCAGCGATGAAAAACTCCGGCTCCGCCGCCAGGACACGACCTTCCTGGTCGAGAAGCTCCAGCCGGACCATGACGTCGTCATAGCCCAGATTGAGTAGCGTGATCTCCGTGCTATCTCCATTTTGAAGGCGAAGATCGGGGAATACGAGCAGGCTGCTACCCGATTCCACACCAATGTTCCCGTCCAGTGCAGTTCCTGGTGCATCGCCTTCCAAAAACATGGCCTGCACGTCGCCTTCGTCGGAGTAGATCTCAATCCAGCCTAACTCGCCCGGACCCAGGATGGGCCGCCGGTCATCCTGATTCAAGCTGCGAAAGATTTCGCTCGGGTAGGCTGCAAACTGCTGACCAGCAGAAAACCTATAGGTCACCGGGTTCTCGATACCGTCCCCGGCGATTAATGCGCCGCTGTAATTACGGGCGATGTAGGTCACACGAATCTCACGATTCGCCGGATTGGTCACGGCCAGCCCCGTATCGTTGGTGAAACGCGGCAGGTAGGACTTACCAGCCGGCTGGGAAACAAGACTATAGGGATTGGCGAAAAAGCTGGCCGCCGTGCGGGGCAGGTCGAACAAGACGCTGTTGATGGCACCGGTGGTATCTCGTTCGAGATCGTATTCGGCCTCTCCGTACGCGGGCTTCCCTGGTGCCACTTGGCCGTAATTGAACGACCAGTACATGCGAATCTTGTTTTGGAGAAAAATTGGGGTGATTATTCCCCCGCCTACCTGTGCATTCAGGCCGTCATACCATGCGTAAGGCATGGAAATGCAACCCCAGCACGCGCCGACATATCCATGCGCAAGATTCTGCTTGCCCCTGGGGAGGCGCAAATCGTACAAAACGTAACTGCCATTGCCATCGATGAAACCATCGACGATAACCTTACCGTTACGGTCATAAAAGGAGAGCTGACTCGACTCGGCACCCTGGAAGCCTTTGCCAACAATCTGTCCCTGTTCGTCGAGCACATTCAACTCGACGTTGTTGTTTTTTCGTACCACGCCTGCGACCCGGACACGTACATATTGCCGGCCCTGGCTGTCCCGACCGGCCCGGCTCAAAAGATTCACATTTATGTTGACTACATCAAGACCCCAGAAAGGCTCGGTAATCGAAACGGTTGTGCTGAACGAGACAAGCATGCTGAAAAATAGGGCATTCTCCCGCAGCGCCTGAGCGAATTCCTCAGAGGTGCTGTTCTCCAGACGCGGCATTGGCCGATCGTCAGCCACCAGGGCCCCGGCGGCAGCAAACGCCACGCAAAAGATGCAGAGGAATATGCGGTGCGGGATCCGCCTTATTGCCAGCCGCTCCTCGGTGAACATCGCGCACCTCAAAGAATCCGTTAAGTTAGATCGAATCCGGTGGTGAAAGTCTCAATAGGATGACGTACGTCGAAGAACAGAGGCTGCGGAAAAAGTCCGGTCCCACGGCAAGCAGCAAAGGCCCCGTTTCCGGCCGATCAGCATCGGGTCGGTATTGATCCTCAGCGGACACTGGCGTTAATGACCCATTCGTACTATTTCGTCCCACTCTTCCCTGCTGACTGGAGAGACGGCGATGCGCTGGATCTTGAGAAAGGCCATTCCCGACAGCCTTTGGTTCTCCCTCATGGCGGCCAGTGGCACCGGTTTCTTGAAAAAGGCACCCGGCTCCATATCCACCACCATCATTTTCCGCTCACAGTCCTTGGGATCCGGATAGGGATCTGACAAGACCTTCGCCGTCCCGATTACGGCTTTATCGGGCGCCGTATGATAGATGAGAGCCTTATCACCTTTTTTGAAACTGCGGAGATGCTTTTGGGCCAAGCTGCCCGCTATGCCATCCCACACGGTCTTCTTGTCTTTCAGCAAATCACCAAATCCATACGATTTGGGATCCGCTAGCAACAGCCAATGATTCACATCAGACTCCCGATGCTGAATTGGGCGAGATTTAGGCCCCGCAAATTGCGTTGTTGACGAACTGCACTTCTTCCCTATGGTACTCAACGGGAGCTCTAAAGGCAAAAGAGACGTTGGATTTGTACGGACGGCGCGAAGTGTGCGCTGGGGCAGATATCGAAATCAGGGAGTGCGGCCGGCCCAATCTGTACCGGGATTAGAACCGGCCGGTCTGGCCTCGCTGTGATACATTGATCTCACGCCGCTCGAACCTGCATCATTCGGGCTGCAACAATCCAAAGGAGGCGTCCAATGACCCATGAAAGCATGAAGCAGACTCTCAAGAGCATGAGGGATTATTTTAACCGTTCGACACGGCCGCTCGCCGAGGAGCACTCCAGCTTTGCCCCACAGGAGGGACTCTATACGGTGGCTGGCCTGGTCGCCCATGTTGCTCAAACGATCGAATGGTTCTATGAAGGGGCTTTTGCCAATGAATGGCGTATGGATTTCGAGGTTATGGACAAGGAGGTTCGAGGAATGACGAGCCTCGCGCAAGCACGCGTCTGGTTCGATCGTGCCATAGAAAAGGCTCTCTATGAGACTGAAAAACACAGCGAAGAGGAATGGGCAAGCCTCTTTCCGCCCAATCCCATTATGGGAGAGGTCCCGCGCTTCTCGATCCTTGAAGGGGTGATGGACCACACCGCTCATCACCGTGGTGCTCTCACCGTGTATCAACGTCTGTTGGGGCTCAAGCCTCCCATGCCGTATATGGAGGGCTGAAAAAGCGTCTGCCGAGTCGGTTCTCACGCCGTGAAGGATGTGCGAATACCCTGCCGCTTCCGTCTCGGCAGTGGAAGTAGACTTAGCCTGGGGGAAACAGCCCGCTGGTTGTTTAGGGGCGGAGGTGGCGTCCCATAGTGGACGATTTCCGCAACTGAGCGGGATCTTCAGTATCAGTATTGAGGACTTCTCTGGAGTGCTTGCTGAATCAAGCTACATCCAGCATTTTGTTTGCGTAGTCTCTCCCTGAAGTCGGTGGGGGCAAAGGCTTATTATCCTTTTTATAGATCTCGATCACTTCTTCCACAATCGAGCACAATTCCCCAAAAACCTGCTTTTCATCGTCTCCATGGCAGCCCCCATAAATCAGACCCGGACAGCTTCCAACAAAGCACTGGTCTTCCTCCGACCATTCGACTATTTTTACGTACTTTGCGCTTTCCTTCATTTTTTCGATTCCTCAATAGCTAATCGGACTGCTGTCTCCTGGTATGCGTGTGCATCATCTCCATCTTTTCCGGAAATTGTCACTGGCCTGGAAACCTTCGGGTGCACAAAATTACGGTGGCTTCCCCTTCCTCCGCGATCAACAAAGCCGGCAGCCTTTAAGTCCGTGTATCAGCTCCCTTATTTTTCGCGGCATAGCCTAAGATCACTTTTGTCTTACAACGCCTTTTAACCATACATCGAGATCATCTATGGTCAATTTTTGTATTTTATCCCACGATGGATTTCTAAACCAGGAGCCTGGAAGGTTTTGCAGACATTCACGGATGGTCATTCCTCCGAAAAGCCATTATAGGGGATAACTGCTTTGGAGGCCACTGCTTCGGCATAATCAGGCAGGCGTGGCGTCCCCAACGGGATTCGAACCCGTGTTGCCGCATTGAAAGCGCGGTGTCCTAGGCCGACTAGACGATGGGGACGCAAGCGGGAATTATACGCTTTCAGATTCTGATTTCAAGCGATCTTCCGCTTTAAAAAGCGTAAACTGGGCCGGCAGACACTCGAAGCCTCATTTTATGAACTGATCGCGGAGGAATTTCCTCCAGCCGAAAAATCCGGAGATATCGAAATGAAGCCGCTGATAACTTTGCTGATCTGCCTGGCACTCTCTGCCCTTCTAATTGCCCAGCAACCCGCCGCCGGCCCGCCCAAAATACAGACGCTCATAATCACCGGGCAAAACGGGCACGATTGGCGGGGCACAACTCCGCTCCTGCGTAAACAGCTGGAAGACACCGGCCGGTTCACCGCCCGTGTAACCGAGGAATTCCGCGGGGCCGGACCCGAAACCCTCGCACCTTACGATCTCGTGGTGGTCAATTATTATGAGCAGCGCAAGCCCGAACTACGCTGGGGTGAAAGGGCTGATAGTGCCTTTTTGGAGTTTGTCCGGTCGGGCAAAGGGATCGTAATTTACCATTTTTCGGTCGCTGCTTTCGATGGATGGACAGAGTATGAAAAGCTTTGCGGCGGCAACTGGCGGCCGAATAACGGGCATCACTCTGCCGCCCATGACTTCAAGGTCGAGATCAAGGATGCCGATCATGCGATCACTCGCGGGCTTAAAATGCAATTCCCGCAACCCAATGATGAGCTCTACGCCAATCTTCGCTGGCAGCCTGTCGGGCAATACCATGTCCTCGCGACCGCATGGGATGAGCATGCGCTTTACAAAGGCAAAGCTAAACAGCCCATTCCAGGCGACGGGCTGAATCATCCGATGCTTTGGACTACCCAGGAGGGAAAGGGGCGCATCTTTATCACAGCGCTTGGCCATGATATCGCTGCAGTTCAGACCCCGGCATTCACAACCACCTTTACCCGGGGTGCCGAATGGGCAGCAACCGGCAGTGTAACGTTGCCGGTGCCGGAGGCGATGGCACGCTGAAGAGCACCGATGGAAGCTTTGTCCCGCATTTGGGGTCGCTAGCCAAAGATAGTATTATTCTGCTCACACCGACCCACCCCGATAGGAGGATTTGTGTCGCAGATCCAATCGCAAAAGCATTCCTGCAAGTTGCATCTGGCTGCGTTATTCGCTCCCCTGATCCTGCTGGCTGCCGCCTCCGCGATGCCGCAGAAACCGGCTATTAAAAAAACCACGGTCCTTAAACCAGCCCGTGTTTTCGATGCCGTCGACGGGAAAATTCATGAAGGCTGGGTTGTGGTTGTGGAAGCTGATCGAATCGCCCTGGTCGGGCCGGATCAGCAAATCAGAGCTGCGGACGACGCCGCTCTGATCAACCTGCCCGGCATGACCCTCTTGCCCGGGCTCATGGATGTCCACTCTCATATTTTCCTTCATCCATACAACGAAACCCTGTGGAATGACCAGGTTTTGAAGGAGCCACCGGCTTATCGTACCTTGAAGGCCGCGCAGCATGCCCGTGACACTCTCATGTCCGGCTTCACACTCCTGCGCGATCTGGGCACGGAAGGAGCAGGCTACGCAGATCTTTCCGTTCAGCGGGCGATCGAAGACGGCCTCATTCCCGGGCCTCGGCTCCTTGTCGCAACCCTCGCCATTGTGGCGACGGCGAGTTATGGCCCCGGTCCGCTCGGCTTCGCTCCCGACCTCGACCTGCCCAAAGGCGCCCAGGAGGTCAGCGGAAGTGCAGAGATATTGAAAGCCGTGCGTGAACAGGCCGGGCATGGAGCGGATTGGATCAAGGTTTATGCCGACTATCGCAGGGGACCCAAGGGAACCGCCACGCCGACCTTCAGTGAGGAGGAGCTTCGCACCCTGGTTCAAGAATCCCACGCTTCGGGGCGCATGGTGGCATCCCACGCGGCGACAGCCGAGGGGATGCGGCGATCGGTCGAAGCAGGAGTCGAAACCATCGAGCATGGTTACGGAGGAACATCCGAGGTCTTTAAGCTGATGGCCGCCAAGAAAGTCGCTCTTCTGCCCACCCTGACGGCCGGCGCCGCTTATGCCGAATATTTCGACGGCTGGAAGCCCGGGCAAAGACCGACTCCTGCCATGCAACAGTCCGAAAAGGCATTCAAGCTTGCACTGGATCTCGGTGTCATCATCGGCCTGGGAAGCGATGTCGGTGTCTTCGCTCACGGCGCCAATCACCGGGAACTCGAGTGGATGGTCCAATACGGCATGTCTCCGGCTCAGGCCTTGCTGGCAGCCACTTCAGTCAACGCGCGAATTATCCGGATGGAAGATAAGCTGGGACAGATCCGGCCGGGGCTGTTCGCGGACCTTATCGCGGTGGAAGGCGATCCGATCCAGAATATCGCCGCCTGTCGCAAGGTAGCCTTCGTGATGAAGGGGGGCACGATTTATAAAAGGCCCTGAAAAGGAGAAAACAGATCAGGAATCTTCCGGCTTCTGCAAACGAAGCCTCAGCAGGTGGCTCGGATTGTATTGCTTCTGCGACCACTGGTAGCCGCTGGCGAATTCAACCCCGACGAAATATCCGGTCAGTTGAAAAAAACAATATTTGACCTTTCCGATATATTCACCGCTCGGGTAAAGGATGGTGATTGGCGCAGATTCCTGTATCGGATCCTCCACCTGAAGGCAAGCACCATGAGCGGAGATATCCTCCAGGGTGGCGTAGGCTTCCCTTGCCTCGCCGTCGCCGTTCATCCAGCGGACCTTCAGAAGATCCGCGCAAAGATTCCTCTCAAACCTGCGAGTCCGTTTCATGCACAAAATATCGGCAGACAACTCCTTGGAGTTTAGCTCAACTGGAATTTTTGCCGATCAGGGCTCATATTCGCGCTCCGTATAGGCACGAATCTCGTCTTCTTCAAACCAGATCCGCTTGTATTCCCCGCGGCTGAACAAGCGGATTTGATCACGGGCGTGCGGGGAGTCTGCACTGGTCGTCTGGCCATAGGCAAGGATGGAATAGGCCGTGACCGGCTTGGTGAACTCCACGGCTAACACCCAGGCGTCACCGAATCCGACGGGAGGATCGCCGGGTTTTATCAGTCCGGCGACTCGCAAACTTCCTTCGGAAGGCTGGAACCGAACTACGCGAAACAGACCGTAGGTTCCAGAAGCGCCGTCGCCGGGCAAATCGATCCCGGGAAAGCGGAAACGGTGAACCTCACCCCATGCGACTCCAAGACCGCCGTAATCTTTCCGGACTGAAGCTGCCGCGGTCTCAAAGATGCTCACCGCCAGGGCAGGATCGGCCAATCCCTTGGGAGTCTGCATGGGATCCACCGGATCCCAGGGTGTCTGATAAGGCTGTGGCAGAGCTGCGATATATTGGTCCCAGAATCGCTGGAATAAAACCCCGCCGCGGCTCGCCGCCTCGACCGTATTGTCCCAGGATTCCAACACGGACCATCCTTCGCGGATATCTTCGGAGGGATTCTTCCTTGCGCGCAGGGCTTCCATGAGGCTGGGCTTGACGCGATCGGCTAAAAGCATGTGGTCATTAAACTTAAGCCGCTTTACTTCATCCATCGAAAACTTCTGTGCACCGTCAAGCATCCCTAACGCCACTTGGGGACGCAAAGCAAGCTCCGCCTCCTTTTCCAGGTATGCGGGAAACTTTTTGGGATCTATGGGGGCCCGGAGTGTGGTGTACCATGGGGGATTGTTGCAGTTTTGTATATACCCGCCCGCAGGATTTAGAAGGTGCGGCAGTTCTGCCAGACGATGCACCTTATCCGAGACATGTCTGCTGTCCTCCGCCGGAATATCCAGGGAATAATCGGTGCCGTCGGCAGGCCGGCGCGGAACCCGGGCATTCCATTGATAAAGGATATTCCCGTCGGCATCAGCATAAGTGAAGTTCGAAGTGGGAATGTACCCCCGTGAAAGAGAGCTCCGGAACTCCTTGAGGTTTTTCGCCTTGGTTAGAAGGTTGAATCCTTCATAATAGCGGCAGGCATCGATCAAAGTTGATTTCACGGCGAAGGCGTGGTCCTTGTCGCGATAGATAATGCGGCCGAGATGCGACTCCCAATAGACTCTGGAGAGGCGCTTCAGGCCGCCTCCCGAATCCCGCACTTCGATAGAAACCTCCCTGCGCACCAGGGGTCGGGACTGGCCATAAAACTTGTAGTGATCAGGCTTTCCCGGATCAAGGGTTAGGGCGAAGATATCGGTCGTATCCGGCGAATTGTTGGTCGTAACCCAGCCGAGGCGCCCATTGAATCCCGCCCGCAAAACCGGAATCCCAGCCAGAGTTGAGCCGAAGAAATTCACTTTCCCCGGAACCGTGATCTGAGCTTCCCAGTAGAGTGAATTCCAATTGAGATGCGGATTTCCCAGGAGGATCGGCACTCCGGAAACCGTTCGCGTTCCGGCCAGGGCAAAGGCATTGGACCCTGCTTCTTCATCGACCCAATCGCCGGCGGCCGGAGGAACGGCCAGCGTAACAATCTCAGGTCCTTGCTTCTCGGGTTCGCCCCTGGGAGTAGGATATTTCTTCCTCAGCTGTCTTACCGCCTCAGGGGAATGAACCTGACGGACCGCGCCGGCGCGCCGATGGGCCATCACATCTGCTGCTGAAAAAAGGGGTATCCAGGCGGGCAATTCCGAGCGGTGCAGATCCACGTAGCGGTTGAATCCCCGGACATAGGCAGATACCCATTTCCTGTATTCCCTGGAAATCCGGGAGAGATCGCGCTCGGATTCTCTGGCAACTTCATAGAATTTGATCAGAAAATCGTTTTCGATGCCGGTGCCAAAGTACTTCGCCTCTTCTCCCCTGGCCGAGACGTAGGCTCGCGCAATGGCAACGCAATGATCTTCCGCCTGGGCATACCCCAGAGCATAGGCGGCGCTCTCTTCGGTCGCAGCCAAAATGTGGGGAATTCCATACGAATCGCGCCGGATTTTGGGCGTAACAAAATCCGATGCCCCAATCGGATCCGTTGAGAAGCAGATGCACAACAGCACGAGCAAAATGGAATGTAATGACTTTCTGTGGCATTGGAGATCCCTCATCGCCCTCCCCTTCCTCCTTTTTGGACAGGCTGCGATCCACAATCTTTAACACAAACCAAATCCAGATCAAACCTGGGGATTGAGCGACCACCATGGAGAAAATCAACCGGCAGATCGTGACCGATGGCTACGTCTCTTTCCCCAGTGGCGCTTCGGGCGCGGCAGATCCGCGCACCATCCCACCACAAATCAGCCTGATTAATAGGCTCTCGGCTGTGATTGTCGGGATTTTATGCACTTTGGCCTGGCTATTAGTTTGTGCTTGATGCCCGGCACAGGTCTATGTCCTAATTGTCGGCATGGGTGTTCGTACTGCGGGGGATTCCGTTTGCCGTTTCGGAGACTACGAACTGGATCGGAGGACGCTGGAACTCCGGAAATCCGGCCAGAAAATCAAACTGGCACCTCAACCGGCACGGGTTCTGGGATTGCTGGCGAGCCGGCCGGGCGAATTGGTGGCGCGCGACGAAATTCGTCGTGAAATCTGGGGCGATGGCACTTTCGTCGATTTCGAGCGAAATCTAAATTACTGCCTGAACTGCATTCGTGCCGTTCTGGGCGATACAGCGCAGTCCCCACGGTATATCGAGACTCTTCCCCGCCGCGGGTATCGGTTCATTGCGCCGGTGGAGCGCCAGCGGCCGTTTGCGGAGCCCACCTTGGCGGTGTTGCCCTTTGCAAACTTGAACGCCGATCCTGCCCAAGAATACTTCGCCGATGGCATCACCGATGCGCTGATTACCGAACTGGCACGGATCCCGGCGGTGCGCGTTATCTCACGCCAATCTGTGCTTCATCTGAAAGGAAGCAATCGGAAACTGGACGAGATCGCCCGCGACTTGAGCGTGGATGGTGTTGTGGAGGGAGCGGTCCTGCATGAGGGCATGCGGGTTCGCGTGACAGCCCAATTGATTCTGATGGACCCAGAGCGCCACGTATGGGCCCAAAGCTACGACTGCGATTTATCTGCCGTATTAATCACGCAGCGCAAGGCAGCGAAGGCGATTGCTGCGTGTGTAGCCACATCGCTGAGTCCCAACGCGGCTGCGATGCCGACCCTGGTTCCAAGGGGTGCGGAGGGCACCCTGGCGTCACCGGAAATCATCGATACCTATTTCAAAGCAATCGCCGAGCTCGGCAAGATGAATGCGGAAGGGATCGGGAAATCGCTTCAGTACTTCCGGGAGATAACTGCCAAGGCGCCCGATTTCGCGCTCGGGCTCGCCGGGCATGCCTCCGTTCTCTTCTCTCTGGGTTGGTGGGGGCATGCTCCCGCCCGCGAGGTGTACCCAACCGCTAAGCAGATGCTGTTAAACGCCATCGCCATTGATGAAAGTCTCGGCGGGGCCCATATGGTGCTCGCCCACATAATCTTGCTCCTCGACTGGGACGTAACCGCTTCGGAGCGGGAGTTCCGACGCGCTATTGAATTGAGTCCGAGCGATCCGGAAGCCCACATTTTGTACGCGTTGTTTCTTTGCTGTTTTGGCAAGCATGCCGAGTCAATCTCGGAGGCTGAGTACGGTTTGCGGCTCAACCCCACTTCGCTCCTTCCGAATCAGGCGGCTGCCTGGAACTACCTCAACGCCGGCCATCCCGAAATGGCTAACTCCCAGGCCAGGCGGACCATCGAATCGTTCCCGGATTCCCTTCAGCCTCATTTCGTACTCGGCTGGGCGGCTTGGTGCCAGGGTAGGGCAGAGGAAGCTGTTGCCGCCTTCGAGAAGGCTCTCGGCCTTTCTCACGAAGCCCTCTCGCTCTCGTTCCTGGGGCATGTCTACGGTCGGCTGGGCCGCAGAAACGAGGCCATGTGCCTACTCCAGGAACTTGATCTGCTCTCTTCCCAAGGTAAGGCTTCCCCGCTCGCGCTCATCGTATTGCATGCCGGCCTCGGCAACGCTGATGCGGCTTTTGAATGGTTGGAAACAGCCTACCGCCTCCGGGTTGACCTACCCTGGCTCCTCACGGCATTTCCCGGCCTCGATCCACTTCGCTCGGATCCACGCTTTACCGATCTGGTCAATCGCTTGAGAATCGTGCTGCCATAGCTGGGATGCCCACGCCCTATCGGGATGGCGGCGCAAGAACCTCAGCGTCGATCGGGGCGGCCCAGGCAACCGGCAACGGGCTGAAAGTGGCAGCGATCTCCGTGAATCGCAGTTGCATCCCCTCCACAGGGCCACTCGTTCCACGGCCAACAAAGCGGGCGCGCCCAATCCACATATTCACATTCTGCACCTTGCTTCTGTCGTTCGTGTAGCTCCCTTCCCAAACGCCGCCGGCATCCAGGTCAAGCCGAAAACTACCCCACACGGGACCGGCCGCATCGGCATTCCAGTTAGCGTTGATTTCCCAATAAATCCATCCAGCGAGCAGCGGGCTCCCCGACGTCACTCTGGAAAACCCAGATACGCCGCGCAGGTGGATGGGTCTGCCCGGGGGACAGGGCTGCAACGGGTCGCCAGTCGGCTGAGAGCCCGGACAAATCAGCGTGCCGGGGTTGATGATAGTCCCCACTTGCTCAATCCCAGGAAGTCCGAGCGGATTGAAGACCTCCGTAGCGGTAGATTGAATGGTTACAGCCTGAGCCGTGGCGAAGATCGGAAACAGAAGCGACAGCGCCGCCGCTAAGAACAGAGCCTTTATTCTCATGAATTTGCCATTACGCATAGGGTGTATCCTCCATGAGGAAATTATTCCATGGGAAAATTTTGGTGGGTGCCAGGCCATGATTAGTTTTCTATTGGCATTCTATTAGTAGCGAATTGTCTGTTCCTGAGAGATCGCAGTGGATGATGGAATCGGGCGTGGGCAAAGCCCGTGCCTGTGGGGACGAACGGGCCAGGAACCTCTGTCTGCTGACTTGGCGGCTGCCCTATATGCCAATAATCATGAGACACCTGCACCTTGATAATTTCATGTTGAGGGTAGGGAGAAGATCCAAGATGGGAATCGCGGAATTAAAGCGAGAGACGGGAATGGGTGCCCCGTAGTCTTGGAACATCGCGAAGCGGCTCGGCCCGGTGAAGTGGTGTTGCTTTTGCCTGCCTGTAATTCTCGATATATTAAGCAGATACGTGGTTGGCTTGATGATTGCCCTGCACAAGAACAGCGCGCTCGCCAAGCGCCTCATAGCGGAAACATGCGGCAAGCAGAACGTGCTGCCAGGAGAATGGACGATTCAGGCCGGCCGTGGATCCTCAATGAAATCAAAACCCCCGCGGCTTTGCTGCTGCCGATCTCGGCATTATTAAGAGCCGCAGCTATGGCCTCGATTCGGCCGGGCGTCTACCGCGCCATGTACTTCGCGATCGAACCCCGGATCGGCGAAACCGGCTCGTGAACCAACCGGTGAAGGAACACCGACTCCGGTTCCCCGGCCCGAAGCCGGGTGAGCCAGTCGTCCGGATTGAACTCGACTCCGATGGGATTCAGGCTGAATTGCGTCGCCATGAATGCCCTCGCGCCATCGCTCGAGCCGAGGCAATCCACCTGGAACTCCATTTGGTTATCGTCCGGATCGGCATAGTAAAGCGATGCCGTGATGCCGTGATGAATGCACCAGTACGGAGTGATTCCCTTCTCCTTGAGCAGCGCATAATTCTCCAGGAGGTCACGCAGAGATGCGTGGGAATATCCCAAGTGATCAACGCCGATCGCTCCTTGCCGGTCCGCTTCGACGCCTTCCGGCTGAAAGACTGACATGTTGACCAGTGCGAACCGGTGGTGCTCGTCGTCAAAAGTCAAGAATGCCAGGGCCGGATTCTGATACTGAATCCTGGCGTCGAAAACCGTTAGGTACCAGAGCAGCATCTCATCGAAGCGGCGAGTGCGATAGACAACATGGGCCGTCTTGGTCGGGCGAACGTAGGCCATAATTGGTTCTCCTCTGGGATTTTTTGCAGGATAGCATGCACCGCCGTGCGCAGATAGGGGAACATTGGATAAAAAGGATGAGCTGGCTAGGTCAGATTGATTTCGAAAATGCAGCGTTTGCTGCCGCCGAGCTTCGACTCCTTGAGAGAAGCATGGATGGGCTTCCCGAAAATGGTCTCGAAGGCTTCCATTTGATACCCTACGGAGCAGTTGCACCAGAGCACCGGTGTTCGCGTGGAATCAACGAGCGGGCAACCGCACTCGCCTTCGGCTACCGCCACGGTGATTTTGTTGCTTTTCTTGTCCCACGAGAATTCAGTGCCCCAATTCTTCTTGGCGGCGGCAAAGTACCCTTCAGGGTCATTCTTAAAATTGACGTGAAGCTTGCCCAGTTTGGCACACTCCCGGCCGGTCTTTTGCAGGATCCCAACAGCGGCCTCCGAAGTCGTATCTGCCGCGATGAAACCCAGCATCTTGGATAACTGATAACGAGCGAATGCGAGCCGCTGGTCTATGGCATTCACATCCTCGGCATGCAACGACTCAACGGCCACGATGGGACTTAGAACACATCTGCACACGCCCAATCCACAGACGTTCTTCAGGAATTCTTTCCTATCCACATTTACCTCCCTTCTTCGGGCGATTCTGAATATCCTCTGGGACCACACATACAAAATACGTTCTCCGCTGGAGAACGTTCCTAATTCTCGTCAGCGTTCTGGCCCATGCAATTAAGAGTGTACCGGTACCCGCAGCAGCAGGTTGGGAGTGCGCCGACGATGGATAGTCATTGCTGTGTCCCAAGCGCGAGTGTAGGATGCTTGAACAGTAGCAGATCGGTGGCGCCTGCAAGCAGCAGGTCATGGCGTCCTCCCGCCGTCGAGGCCGCCTATCCGGCTTAGGCGCACCGGTTGTTATAGCTCCAGTTCAGCGACATACATTTCGGGAGCAGCGCGCCTGTGGATTTCGCACCTGGCCCGGGAAGGGCAGCCGTGGATGTCGCGCTCGTCGAGTGGCGCAAAAAGGCCGCCAATATCCTGCTTGCTGTAAGCGCCGCTGCCTTCCTGCCATCTATCATCCTTTTCTTATTCGGCTATGGGCCGTCTATTCCGTCACTCGTGAGATCGATTGTCCTGATATCATATCTCCTCATGATCGGCGCCGCCCTGTTTCGCCGGACTGAGTACCGGAGGCGGCTGATTGCCTACTTCATAGCGGCATACGCTATCGTGGCATGCGCGAACCTTGCGCATCCCGGATCCGTCGCTGAGGTTGGCCTTGTTGCTACTCCGATCCTGGTTTTGGTGCTTTGCGGCTCCGCGGCCGCCAGGATTGCCATCCTCACGAGCTTCACCATCCTTCTCTTAACTCCGTTCCTGCGGAACCTGCCCCGCGTTGCCCGAGCCCTGGGAATCGGCCCCACGCAATCATACCCGCCGGACCTCGTCTGGTACCACGCAGCCGTTATAGCGGGGTTTCTGGTCATTCTGATGATGCTGCTGGATCGCTTCCACCACTTTCTCCTGGACGCGCTCGCCGCCGAACGCCGGGCGACCGGTAAACTCCAGAGCGAAATCCAGGAACGGCGGCAGCTTGAGCGAGACGTGGCGCGCATTGGCGACGACGAACGCCGCCACCTGGGCAGCGAGGTCCACGACGGCGTTTGCCAGCAGCTCACCGGCGCGCTCCTGCGCTGCCAGGCGATGGAGTCGCGGCTCGAGAGGGGGGCGTCGCCCTCCTCTGCAGAATTAGGGGCCCTTTCGTCACTGTTGGGCGAAGCGATCAATGAAGCGCGCGCGGTTGCCCGGGGACTTTGCCCGCTGGAGCCCAGTCCCGAAGCTCTTGAGCCAGCCTTGCGCGCGCTAGCGAGGCGAACTCACAGCCTGTCGGGAGTGGCTTGCGAGTTCATCGCAGCGGGAGATGTTCGGGTGGAGGATCCGGCGGCCGCGCAGCACCTGTATCGTATCGCCCAGGAAGCGCTCAGCAACGCAGTACGCCACGCGCGCGCCGACCGCATTGCCGTCGAGCTGCGCGGAAGCGAAGACGAACTGGTCCTGCGGGTGGAAGACGATGGCGTGGGATTGGCGGGTACGCTCCCGTCCGGCGGGATGGGCTTGCGCAATATGGCGTACCGGGTCCGGATCCTGGAAGGGGAGTTTAACATCGAAGCCGCGCCCGGCGGGGGAACCCTTATTTCATGCCATGTGCCCCGTTCCCAACCTACCCGGAACGGCGGTGAACGGCATTCGGCTGCGGGAGGAAACAGGACATGAGTTCCGGCCATTCCGGCGTAACCGCGCCGATCCGAATCCTGGTCGTGGACGATCATCCCGCTGTCCGCGAGGGACTGGCGATATTGGTTTCGTCCCAAGGCATGGAAGTCTGTGCGGAGGCCGGGACCCGCATCGAAGCCCTCGCGCGGGTGAAAGAGTCCCGTCCGGACTTGGCGATAGTGGATCTCTCGTTGGATCGCGAAGATGGCCTGCTGCTGATAGCTAACTTGAGGGCGGGCGGCGTGCCAGTGCTGGTTTACTCAATGCACAATGACTTGCAGCACGTCGAAGGCGCCTTTGCCGCCGGAGCTCTGGGGTATGTAACCAAGTCAGAGTTTCGCGGCGTGCTTACAAAAGCCATTCACGAAGTCTGCGCGGGCCGCCGGTTCGTCAGTCCCAGGGCCGCGGTGGTGCTGGCCGAGCGGCTCGCGGGATCGCAGGCCGGCGACACCGCCGCCGCGTTGAGTGCCAAGGAGCAGGAGGTGTATGACATGCTCGGCAAGGGCGAGGGCACCTTCGAGATCGCAGCCGCAATGGGCATTAGCACTCACACCGTGGAATCGTACTACGCGCGCATCCAACTCAAACTTGGCCTCGAAGGGATGTACAAGCTCCGGCGCCATGCCATCGATCACTTGCGCCAGCAATCTAGCTAAATCGTTTTCAAGACCGTCGGCAGCTTCCCTGCCCCGAGCACTCCAAAACTCCCAATCGCCTGCTTTTAAAACACATCGGGATCCTCTGCGGTCGCTGAATTCTGACTGCAAAACGACATAGAATGTGACGCGCCTGTGGTGGAATCCCACCACACGCATGTAGCGGAATTCCACCACACATTGTAGGCAAAACCCTCTGCATACAGGACCCATCCGAATTCGTACGATGTGTCCGTCAGTGGGAAGCAACGTGAACGACGATAGTGGCCGGCGGCAGGGTCCAGCAAGCCGCAATACAGGAGGAGGTTATGAAGAGCATCGTTTTCGGAATAAGGCGGCATGTAACCACCGTCATGGTTGGGATTTTCCTTGTCAGCGGTCTGGCCTTGGCCCAGAGACAACAGAATCTGGACAAGTCGGCTGACATAGTGTTTATCAATGGACAGATATATACGGCCACTCATAAGAATCATTTTGCGGAGGCCGTGGCAGTCAAAGACGGACAATTTATGGAAGTGGGTTCAACCAGGAATATTGATAAACTTGTGGGCGCACGGACCCGCGTGGTTGATCTTGGCGGAGCTTTTGCGATGCCGGGTTTCATTGATGGTCACATCCACCCGGCGCAGCCATATCTTCATGAAGAGGGTGGCGCTCTGCTGTTTCCCCAGAGTTTCAATAAGGAACAAATAGCTGAAGCAGTTGCCGCGTACCTGGTTAAAAACCCGGATGCGCCGTATATTATCGGCGAAAAGTGGTCGGTGACGCTATTTCCGGACGGACACCCCAATAAAGAGTGGCTTGATTCCATGGTAAGTGACCGTCCCGCATTACTCCGTGATGAAACACGCCATGGTGCAGTTGCGAATACGGCGATGCTTAAACTCGCAGGCATTACTAAAGACACGCCGCAACCTGCGTATGGACTTATCGAAAAAGATCCTCAAACCGGAGAGCCGACAGGGTATCTTGCAGAAACCGCGATGCAGGCCGTTTTCAGCCAAATACCCTTGTATCCGGATGAAGTATGGGAACGCGCCATGAAACGCGCCATGGAAAACCTGACAGCCTGGGGTGTAACCGCATATAACGATATGTCGGCCAATGCGCCACAGTTCAGGGTCTATAAAAAAATGGAGCGCGAGGATGGTCTTAATTTCCATGTATCCGGGTCCATCCCCATGAACGACTGGGCAAAAGATCGCGTGGTTGATCCTGAGCCAATCATTGCAATGGCAGACGAATACCGTTCACCTCTATTTGACCCCATTGCCAGGAAATGGTGGAGTGACGGAACGCCTTTGAGTAAAACGAGTCTGATGATGGATGAGTATGCCGATGGCGGACACGGTACGATGATGGTTGCTGAGACCGATTTCGATCGGATGGTCGAAGAGGCATGCAAGGGCGCATTGGTGAGAGTTCATGCCATGGGCGACGGGACTGTTCGCTCCATTCTTGATGTATTCGAGCGAGTGCGCAAGCTCAATCCTGGAGGTATTTCGCAACCTCATCAGATGGCCCATAACCTTTTTTTACGCGATGAGGATATTCCTCGTTTTCGCAGGCTCAATGTTGTGGCTGATTTTTCGCCGGTGATATTTTACCGTAGCCCAGAAACGAGCATACTTGAACAAGCGGTCGGCGTTGAGAGCATGAGATATTTTGCCAATATAAAGAAGACAATAGATAGCGGCGCCCCCGTTGCCATCGGAAGCGATTGGCCAACAGGCGCCATAGACGCGAATCCGTTAAGGATGCTTCAAGTTTTGGTGACGCGAAAAAACCCCTATGAAAAAAATACCGACGAGCCTTTGGGCGAAACGATTAGTCTGGAAGATGCCATTCGGGTCATGACGCTCGGCGGAGCCTATTCCATGAGAAAAGAGAATGAACTCGGCAGCATAGAGAAAGGCAAGATCGCCGACATGGTTGTCTTGAATCAGAACCTTTTTGAAATTGACCCTGATTCAATCATCGACACCAAGGTTGTTTACACAATCTTTGCCGGTAAGATTGTGTATGATGCAAAAATCTCACAATAAGTAAATCACTCGAGGCATACGGGGCCCCGGTGTCGCTGACCAACTATAGTCGGATCCCGCGGACGTGGCTTACTGGGGCTCCAAATCATAAAGTCTTGAACAGGTTTTAGGCGAACCTGCCCGCCCATAAAGCCACGCAGGCGAGGACAATTTCAGAACACCACTAACGCTGATCGGACTCGCACCCCCTCATCATGGGCGCAAACGATAAGCCGATTTCAGGCGAGCCCTACCCATTTTATTTTGTCCTATGTTACTGAAGGCATGACATTTATTCGCGGTGTGAGGCCTCTCCTACAAGTCAGTTGTCCATCGTTCAACGGCCTTCCAATGTCTTGCTTGTGGACACATTACGCCGGGGGGTGAACCGAGAGTGACCGTGCGGGCCATTATACTTTCGCTGGGGCGATTGAGCGGGCGGGAAATGCGTTCGGTCGCGCTCACTTCTTTCCGGTAGGGACGAGGCGCGTGAGTTCCTCGAACCAGTTCGAAATGAGGTTGATCTGGGAAGGCGACTTACGGTCTTCCGCCGTTTCAATCACCAGAAACCGCCGGCCATCCGGACTGACATCCCAATTCCGTTCGACTCCGGTCCAATGGGGATGCTTGAAAAGCTGAATGGGCTGACCAATGGGGACACCATCAACCACCTTCACTGCCATTACTCCCGCGGTTGCCTGGTAGAAGAGCTCACCTCCTTTGGGGTTCCATGCCGGAGCGTGACCGCCGTTTATTGACACCCGTTTCTTCAGACCGGGTCCCGGATAGGCCTGCACATAGACCTCATAATGGCCTAGTTCATTCGATGCATAGGCGAAATAGAGTCCGTCGGGCGAAAATACGGCCTGCCCCTCTTGGAAAGGGGTATTTACCAATGGCCTTGCAGCTTGGGGTCGATCAAGGTTGACCTGCAAAATATCGAGCCGGGTTTTCGGATCCATCTCGTTATAAAGCAATACGTCGCCCTGCGGCGAAAACGAGGTCGCCCTTTGAGCATGTGAGCCATCGGTCAGCCGTTCCGGTTTCGCGCTTCCATCAACTGCAGTGGAGAAAATGTTATATTTTCCGTTCTGCCCAGAAGTGAACAACAATCTCCTGCCGTCTCGTGAAAACAAAGAGAACCAATCGTCGCTCCCCGGTGTCAGGCGGTTTAAAGGTTCGCCGTCGACACTACCGATCCATATATTGCGCTGCAAATCCTGCCTTACGGTAACCGCAAGCACTCTGCCATCGGGGGACAGCGCGGGAGTGGAATAGATTCGTGAATTATATCTCAGCGGGACCGTATTCCCGTTCCGATCTTTCCAAACAAGTCGCCCGGTGAAAGGTGAAGAGGACAGATACGCCAGCGTTCCGGTTTGGGAGACGTCATAACCGCACAAATATTCGCCACCGGCAATATCGTCGATCAGGACGCGGGATTCGCCTCTTTTTTCAAGGCGGTCCGGATCGAAAGCAATGGCGAAAAGATGCCCTTCGGAAATGTAGGCCAGGTGCCCCGAGGGCAGGTAGTGGGCCCGGCTCCCATCATCGATCAGCGGCTGAACCCGACCGGTTCGAATCGAAACTGCCGCGATGCTTGCGCGCCCCTCCTGCCAGATTGTAAACAGGGCATAGTCGCCTCCCGGGAGAAGATGCGGCTGGATATGCCGGATGCTGCCGCTCTCCCCGGCGGGCTGCGTAATACGCTGAAGCTCTCCTCCTTCCGCCGACACGCTCCAGAGGCCGGCACCTGGATTTCCCCAACCGCCGAAAATGATCCGCCCGTCGCGCCCCCACGCCCCGCCATAAATACCTCCGCCGGAGCAGATCCGCTTCGGCTGCCCTCCGCTCACAGGTATTTTGAATAAACCCTCTCCGCCTATGGTGTAAGCAATCCATTCGCCATCGTAGGAGAAAAATGGGCCACCAGCTTTTTGAGTACCCATTAAGCCGCGAGGCTCCCACTCATCTCCTAGACGGCGCAAGTAGAGCCGCGACTCATTCGAATCCTCAGCTGAGAAAACGATGGTCTTTCCGTCGGGGGAGATCGCCAAGCCTCCCCCGCCCCTCAGGCTCAAGCCCCATGTGGATACCGTGATTGTCGAGCGCATCACCGGCTGAGCATTTCCCGTCCGCCACCGCTGAAAAAACATGGCACCACCGACCAGGGCAAGTGCGGAAATGATAATCGTTCCGGCCAAGGCCCATCGCCACTTCCTGACTCGCTGCACGGTCGTTCCTCTACTAACGCCTGGACTGCCACCTTCCCTGATCCAGCGCAGTTGGTCCGCCAAATCGTGGGCCGAACTCCAGCGCGCGTCAGGACTTTTCGCGAGGCAGAGTTTGATGGTGTGTTCGAGCAGCGGCGGCGTAAGAGGCTGCAATACGGCAAGAGGCGCGGGTTCACGTTCCAGAATCGCTGCAATCAGGCTTGCCTGGCTTGGTCCTTCGAAGGGTCGTTTGCCCGTGACCATCTCATAGAGGACCAGCCCGAGCGCCCAGATGTCTGTGCGCGCATCTGCCGGCTTCCCCTCCAGCTGCTCCGGTGCCATATAGGGCACCGTCCCCAGAATGGCGCCGTTTTCTGTCAGGGAAGCCGGGCTCTCTGCAGATGATTCGACTGCCAGCGGATCTCTTTGCAGCTTCGCAAGGCCGAAGTCGAGCAGTTTTGCCCCGGTGCCGGTGAGCACCACATTGCCTGGTTTCAGATCGCGGTGGACGATGCCCTGCCGGTGCGCCACGTCCAGCGCGTCTGCGATTTGCGCACCGAGATCAAGCGCCTGCACGAGAGGGAGGGGTCCCTTTTTCAGGCGTTCGGCAAGCGTTTCGCCGGCAAGATGCTCCATCACGAGAAATGCCTGTTCTTCGTACTCGCCAATGTCGTATAGGGTGCAGATATTGGGGTGGTTAAGAGCTGAGACAGCGCGGGCTTCACGCTGAAATCGTTCCAGAGACTGCCTGTTTTTTACCAGTTCACCGGAAAGGAACTTCAGGGCCACAACCCGGCCTAGACGTACATCTTGGGCGCGGTAGACCACCCCCATGCCCCCGGCGCCGAGTTTTTCGATGACCCGATAATGAGAAATGGTGCGGCCGGTCAATTCTCCTGTCACCGCAATTTCCTGTTCTTTGGCCAACGCTTTCGCAGCATCTTCGATCGCGGGATCCTGCAGGAAACCTTCTGCCTTTGTCTGTTGCTCCAGGAGTGCCCCGACTTCCTTGCGAAGGGATTCATCTTTTGCGCAGGCTTCCTTCAGGTAGGCTTCTCGCTTCTCCCGTTTGATCTGCAGGGCTGATTGGCAGATTCGCTCGATCTCTTTCCATCGTTTCGGATCCATCGCAGTTATCCCCGTTGCATTTCTTTACACCTTCCAGAATTCCGCATGATGTTTGAACTGGCGAAACTGTTCAGTGTCAAGATCGATTACATCAGGTAGTGTCCTGATCGAGGCCTGTTGGAGGCAGCCGCACCCCGGGCACGACAGATATTTCCACCTTCTGAATTTGACGAGTTTATAGAGGATCCGATCGTGCGAGACGGTACTGCCAAGCATGGAGAATTCCTCCGCTGGCAATTGGCTCACTGCAATCAGAAAGGCGTGAACTCGCCTTGATTATAGTCAACCCGGTTCGGCCCTGGGTAGCTGAATCTACAGCACTTGTGTAAGTGAGTCGGACACCGGAAACTGGCAAGCGCCCAGGATAGTCTTCTGGTCCGTCACATCCAAAGCTGATGCAGTGCCATGCCGGTTCCGGCGCCTTCTCCCCGAACGTGACCCGCAGACAATCGGGGGAGATCTCACTTCTCCGGGTGCCAGACCGGAACTTTGGCGATCCCTCCCAGGTTTTGCAGCCGAGTCATCGGATCGAGATCGAGGCAGTGGAGGGCGCCCGGCGGCACCCGTACCATGTCAGATTATCTCCCGGTTTATTTTTTGATCCCTGTCTTCACGGGATAGGGCGGTCGCTTCGGCTGGGGAGCAGGATTCTTCTTCAACTCCTCCATCACGACCTGGATCGCCTTTTCCAGTTGCGGATCACGGCCGGCAATGACTTCGGAAGGAATCTGTTCCACCTCAATATCGGGTGGAACGCCTTCATTTTCAACCGTCCAGCCTTCCTCGGGAGTCCAGATAGCCAGGTTGGGCGCGGTTACCGCGCCCCCGTCCATGAGTTGGGGGAAGCCGAGCGTGCCGACCAGTCCGCCCCACGTGCGCTTTCCGATGAGCTTGCCCAGCTGAAACTTGCGGAACATCCAGGGCAGGAGATCTCCGCCGGAGCCAGCGGTCTCATCGATGAGCATGATCTTGGGCCCCTGGATCGAGGCGCTTGGTGATTTAAGATCCGCGCCATAGCGCATGTTCCAGTAGGCGATGAACGGTTTGCGCAAGTGATCGATGTAGTAATCGGCAATCTGGCCGCCGCCGTTGAAACGCTCGTCGACGATGATTGCTTCTTTGTATGCCTGCGGATAGAAGTAGCGCTTGAAGTAGGTGTGGCCCATAGTTGTGGTATTGGGAACGTAGACATAAGCCACCCGTCCGTTTGTCGCCTGATCCACCTTCCTGAGATTACCCTCGACCCAATCGCGGTTTCGGAGCGCGCCTTCGTTCGAGATCGGGACGACGGAAACGGTGCGGGATCCGGACCCGTCTGGATTGGGCCCAACAGCTATCTCGGTCAGCTTTCCGGAGGTGTTCTCGAAGACACTGTACAGGTTCGTCGGCGGCCGGAGCTCCTTCCCCTGAACGGCTATCAGATACTCGCCCGCTTTGACATCGACTCCGGGCTCGGTTAGGGGTGATCGCAGTTCGGGATTCCAGTTCAAACCGCCGTAGACTTTCTTGAAGCGGTAACGCCCGTTTTCAATCGAGTAGTCGGCGCCCAGAAGCCCGCCTGGGACGTTCTTTGGCTGGTACAGCATGTCTCCGCCACCCACGCGGTGATGCCCGACCCCCAATTCGCTGCACATCCACTGAATCACTCGATTGAGATCGCTGCGAACGGCAAGATCCGGCAGAAATACGGCATATTTCTGCTTCATTGCGTTCCAATCGACACCGTGCATGTTGGATGCGTAAAAATAATCGCGATTGATACGCCAGGCTTCATGAAAGATCTGCGTCCATTCGGCCAGGGGCTCGATGCGAACCTCAATGGCATCCGACATTGAGCTTCCCCTGACCTGGCTGGATCTTGTCCGACAACGGCTGGATGAAAGCCGCCTCGCGTGTGGTGTAGAAGATCTTCTTGTTGTCGGCGGAGATCTCATAGTTCGAGAGGCCGCTCAGGATGACGTCATCCTTGCGCTTGGCAAGATCGTAGCGGTGCAACTCTCCCATGGGACCCGACGGACCCACAGAATCGGCCATCAGGGGCAAGGATTTGAGGTAGTAGAATTGTCCTGCTGCCCCGGCTTGTAAGCGGGAATACTCTCCAGCGGGGATCTGAAGCGCCAGGATTCGATTTTGAATGCCGTCGACATCTATCGAAAAAGGCTCCTCTGCCGCTGGTTTGGCCTCTTTCGGTTTCTCCTCTTTCTGGACACCTTTTTCCTCGTCGCTTTCCTTCGCGATGGGAGAAGGGATGTTCTTTCGCAGGACCACGAGATACAGCGATCGCGTGATGCGCATGTCGGCGTTGGACATGTCGAACCACTGCTTCACGGGGCCCGCATCGGTGGAACTGAAGAAATAGAGGTACTTCCCGCTCGCATCAAAGGCCGGTTCGCTCACCTCGCTCAGACCGTCCGTGATGGGGTAGGACTTGTCCTGCTCGAGCGAGTAGGCGTAAACCGTCTGGAAATAGGTTTTGGTGTTCAGGGTGTAAACGACCCATTTGGAGTCGGGACTGAAGGCATGAAACACAGTTCGGGCGCGGGAAGGACCGAGTTGATATTCCGATCCGATCTTTTTGATGGCGCCGTTTTTCAGATCGATCCAATACAAGGTCCAGGAATTGTCAGCGAAGGAGATTTTTTCGCTATTGGGTGACCAGACGGGGTCGTCGTAAAAGCCTGAGCCGTTCAGCTTGAACTTCCTGACCTCACCCTTGCCGTCCTGCCCGCGAACGTGAAGTTCATATTCTCCGGACTCGTCCGAGAAATAGGCGATGGACTTGCCATCCGGCGACCATTTGGGTGAGCGCTCATGCACGCCGGGTGTGGAAGTGATGTTTCTGGCATCCCCCTTCTCGGCGGGCACCGTCACAATCTCGCCGCGGAATTCGAAAGCAACCCGGGCGGCCGTAGGCGAAGGCGATGCGCTGCGCACGTAGCGGAATCCCTTGACAAAGCGCGGGCGGGTCTCCACCAGGTCGGCGCCTACGCCGATCGTGAGCCTTCATGCTTTTTGCTTTTCCGGGATCCAGGATGTGGATGTACCCCGCCTGCTCATAGACGATCCTGCCGTCTCCCGCCGAGGCATCCAGTATCGGGAAATCGGCATGCTGAGTCAGCTGCCGGATTGCCTTGGATTTCAGGTCGTAGGCGAATATGTTGAACTCGCCGTTGCGGTCCGACCGGAAATAAATCGCGTCCCCAATCCACATCGGATCGACATCGTTGCAGCGCCCCTGCGGTTGCGGGACTTTCTCAACCGAATTGTCGCTGAGCTTGAAGATCGAGATGGTCGAGGCCGTACCGCCGCGGTAGTGTTTCCACTGTGTGAAGGCCTCGTAGAGTGGATTGTAGGCTATCCTGCTGCCGTCGGGGGAGTAGGTCCCTTTATTTGCATTTGGAATCTTTAAAGCTTCTTCAGGCCCGCTGCCGTTGGTCGGCACTGTAAAGAGCTGAGAGTATCGGCCGGTGAAAACCGCGCGCGGAGAGGTGAAAAGCACAGAAACGCCATCAGGTGTGAAACCCTGAACGATATCGGGCCCCGGGTGCCACGTGAGCCTTTTGGGCGCGCCGCCATCGACCGGAACCACGTAAACATCGGTGTTGCCGTCATACTGGCCACTGAAGGCGATCCATTTTCCGTCGGGCGAAAATGCCGGATTGGATTCGATCCCCTCGTCGGAAGTCAGCCTTCGGACTCCGGTGCCGTCGATGTTTGCCACCCATAAGTCATCGGCATAAATGAAAGCGATGTGCGTTCGACTTATGGCAGGCTGTGACAGAAGACGCGTGTCCCTTATGTTGGCCGATGCCTGGCCAAACAGGAATGCGCAGATTCCCAAAATGATAAAGACGAGTGCCGAGACTGTGCAAGCGGGCTTTTTCATAGCGCCTCCCCCCGGATAAATTGGGTGTGAACCCACTATAATCCAGATCGATCTGAGCGCAACCAAATGTGCAAGTCAAAAACGAACCACAAAGTCTCAAGCAATGTCACAATAAACTGCAGTTTTGAATTGGAACCTGCCCATAATGCTCCCCGGTCTTCGATTCATGCATGTCCTATTTTCAGTTCCCGTCGGCTCCGGGGAGTCTCAGGATGGCCACAAATCTGAATTGTGCATCGGAATGATGTTGAGAAAGCAGCCCTAGATTTTTGCGGATCCCGTCTGGATCCCAAGCACTTGTGCTAGTAAGTCAGCCAAGGGAAATGGCACGCGCCCAAGATGCATCGATCTGGGAGATCTCCAGCCGTTCCCAAGAGGGCAACTCTTCTGAAAAGGAAAGATTTCCGCGAACGCGACTTGGACAATAAAGGTCCGAGAAGGTTCGATATTCTGATGCCACGCGCGGAAGCACGGAGAGCTTCACTATCTGCCTATTTCCCTGCCCATATTCCTCAATGGCATCCACGACCTTTCCCGTTCCTGCAGCGGTCGTAAAAGGCACACACTCGCTTTAACGGAACATAAGGGCGCGTTTTTCCGTTTACGGGAGTGGGAGAAACCCTGTGACCGCGACGATCCAGGATTTGCGTTATGCCTTTCGCATGATGGCCAGGAGCCCCGGCTTCACGCTCGTGGCCGTTGTGTCCCTGGCGCTGGGAATCGGTGCCAACACAACAATTTACAGCTGGGTGAATGCAATCATGCTGAACCCACTTCCCGGCGTGGCCGATGTCGATCGGCTGGTCATGATGGCCGAGAAGAGCCGGTCGGGCACCTTCACCAGCACCTCCTACCCCGATTTCGCCGATTTCCGAAGTGGCGTCGCCCCGAAGGCGGACCTGGCGGCCTACACGATGCAGACCGTCGGCTTGAACTCCGGCGACCGGACTGACCGAATGTGGTGCGAGGTGGTTTCCGCCAATTACTTCGATGTGCTTGGGATTAAGCCGGTTCTCGGCCGCGCGTTCCTGCCGGAGGAGGACCTCAGGCCCGGGGACGCATCCGTCCTGGTCTTAAACCATCGCGTGTGGGCGGACCGATTCAATTCCGATCCGCAAATCGTGGGGAAGACTGTCATCCTGAACAGTCACTCATTCACCGTCGTGGGGGTGGCGCCAAGTGGTTTTCAAGGTTCGTTCGTCGGTCTGTCCACGGATCTGTGGATTCCGACGATGATGCAGGGCGAGTTGTTCTCCCGGCCGGACACTTTTAGCCAGCGGGGTAACCACTGGCTGCTCATCTTCGTCCGACCCAAGTCAGGCGTGAGCGTCAGGCAGGCCGAGGCTATGCTCTCGGCGATCGGCAACGAGCTGGGCAGGCAATACCCATCATCCAATACCGGCCGGTCGCTGTCTCTTCTGCCGATTTGGAGGGCGCCTTTCGGGGCGACGCTGATTTTCCGACCGGTACTGACGGTACTCACCCTGGTCGTTGGGGTGGTTCTGCTGATCGCGTGCGCGAACGTCGCCAATCTTCTCCTGGCGCGCAGCCTGGGCCGGCGGAAAGAAATCGCGATCCGGCTCTCGGTCGGGGCCAGCCGCTCCCGCCTGGTCCGTCAACTCCTGACCGAAAGCATCCTTCTGGCGCTGCTCGCCGGCTCGGCCGGGCTGCTGATAGTCCGGTGGGGCATTCGTCTCCTGCAGAGCTTCACCCCGCCGGCCAACCTGCCGATTTACACCGCTATCAAGATTGACTCGAATGTGTTGATGTTCGCGCTGCTAGTATCGGCCGCAACCGGTTTGCTTTTTGGCCTGACACCGGCGCTTCAGGCTTCGAATCCCTCGCTTGTGACCTCGCTGAAGGACGAAACGGTCCGGCTCGGCGGCACCCATGGGCATGCGCGCTTGCGCAGCCTGCTCGTGATCGGCCAGGTTGCGCTTTCCCTGATCCTCCTGATTGCGGCTGCCTTGTTCGTGGAGGCGTTGAACAAGGCAAAGAATATCGATCCCGGCTTCGATCCCGAACACATGCTGGCCGCATCCTTTGATACGAGTCTCAACGCTTACTCCACGGAGCGCGCGTGGGCCTTTGAGAAGGACCTGCTCAAGCGCGTGCAGGCGATTCCGGGGATCGAGTCCGCCAGTTACATCCGGCGCCTCCCGCTGGGGTATACAGGTAGCAACTCACGTTCCATGAACATCGACGGTTATGTTCCGAAGCCAAACGAAGAAGTGGTCATCGACCTCACTTGGGTGGGTCCCGGCTATTTTCACACGATGCGCACGCCGATCCTCAGCGGCCGCGACTTTGAAGAGTCGGACGAAGGGGCCGTGCAGCGTTACGTCATCATCAACGAAGCTATGGCGCGCCGATACTGGATGGGACGGGAACCACTCGGATCGAAGATACGCATCGGGGATTTGGATTGCCGGGTGATCGGCGTGGCACAGACCGGCAAGTACAACAACCTGAGCGAAGAACCGCTGCCCTATCTTTTCTTACCCATCTGGCAGTTCAACCGTTCGGACTTGACACTGCTGGTCCGGGGCGCCGGAGATCCCGGCAGCTACATTGCGCCGATACGCGCCCTGGTGAGGGAGATGGACCCGGGAGTGGCGCTCTTCAACGTGGTGCGCCTGCAGGACTACATGAACGTTCCTCTGTATGCTTCCCGCATGGCCGCCTTGTTTCTCGGCCTCCTGGGCATGCTTGCCCTCGGGCTGGCGACCGTCGGGCTTTACAGCGTGATGGCCTACGTTGTAGCGCAACAGACTCGTGAGATCGGGATCCGCATGGCCTTGGGCGCACAACGCTGGGATGTGCTTGCGATGGTGGCCAAACACGGGCTGACTCTCACCACCGTGGGAGTCGCTATCGGGTTGGCCGGGGCATTCGGCACTACCCGCCTTGCGCGCAGCTTGCTCTACGGCGTTGATCCTGCGGAACCGCTGATCTACCTGGGGCTGTCGCTGGGGTTGTATTTCGCCGCGCTCCTCGCGTGCCTAGTACCGGCATTTCGAGCCGCCCGTGTCAATCCCCTGGTCGCATTGCGTTGCGAATAATCTGCCGTAAAAGGCAGCCCATCCGTTTGGATCAGGAACTGCTGAAATGCCCGATGCGGGTGCATGCCGCTGCTCCTGGCCCTGCGCGGTTGCCTGCATTGGAATTCTCGGAGAACGATCCATTCCGCTCAGATGTTCCTGCTGAGAATAACAACCAGGCTTGTGCCGGAAATCTGTGAGAACTCTGGAGACGCAACCCATTTGGTGAGATGCGTGGAGCAGTTCAGCCGCCAGAGCGACTTCGTCTGTCGGTCAGCCATTTGACCGGGATGAACATAGACACCCTGCCCTGATAACGCCGGTACTCCTCGCCGAATTCGATCACCAGTTTGCGTTCCTCCAGGAGAGTTCCCACGACGAGATAAGCAGACAGGACGAGGTTTACCGCAATCGCCGCGGCGTTCAGATCACCTGTCCAGAGTAAGATGAAAACCGCAGAATACCAGGGGTGCCGTACTATCCCCAGCACTCCCCTGTCGTCAAAATCACCACTGCCGGTCATCGCACCTCCAGCTGACGCCTTGCGGATCTGTTGGATTCCGAGGAACTGGAGAATGCTGTAGTGTCGCGCGCCGGTCACCACGAGCACTACACCCAAGCCGACGAGAAAGTACCGAAGAATCTGCCAATCGCCGCTCCAGGTAAAAAGCGGTTCGGAGTTGAATCGTGCCGAATGAGAATACATGACCAAAGGCACAAGCGTGACGGTCGAAAATAAATTAAAGAACAGCCGGTAAAAACGATACCGGCTTGCCAGCACTGACTTCAGCCACCCTGTCACGGAAATCGAAATCAGCGCGCTATGAATGGCGCAATAAGCAGTCCACAGGAGCGCCAGAAACAGGTAGTCGAATATCATAGGATCTTTTTACGCCGAAATATCGAAGTTGGATATGGAAAACAGTCGATAGGAATCAGCCCGAAAAACGCCTAAGTCCACCGTCAGAATAAGCCACCAATAAGGTTCACGGATGGCAGCTTCGTGGCATTTAAATGCTCATCGCCAATAAAAGAAAGGGCGTGTACGATCAGACGACATGGCGCAAACTTCGATCAAGAAAGCAGGAAAATTCAGGAATTGGAAATGGTGCCCCTCAAATATTCTTCTGTGCACAATCACCTTTTTTCCTCCATAGGCGCCCGAACGATCGTGCCGACACCACCATTGATGTAGTGCGTTCCATAGGCCGCCCGGAACAACTTCATGGCTTCGTCTCCGGTGCAGTGAGTTGGACCCGCATAGGCGATGTTCATCGCTTTGAACTCGTTGACGATACCTTGGACTTCTTCCGCAGGGGTTTGCAGCAAGTGGAAGCCACCGAGCACCATGTAGATCGCACGCTTTCTGGATGTCGAAATCTGTTTGAGCATTGGGATGATGCCCGGGTGCGCACAACCTACTACGATAACAAGGCCGTCCTGAATTTCGGCCACCAGTGCTTCCTCAGAAATTTGTGTTCCAATCTCATCACTCGTCGAAAATCCCGGAAGCACGACCGTTGCCTTCGAAACTGGCATAAGCCGGAGTCCCTGTCTCATAAACGCAGCTCGCGTCGCCTCACCGAATCTAGCCGGAAAGAATGTTGGTAATCCGGATCGTTCTCCGAGCGCCTCAACCCCTCGAGTATGATCGGCGTGCTCGTGAGAAAATACGACTGCGTTAATTTTCGAGGCATCGACGTGAAGAGCCGCAAGGTTCGCACGCAGAATGTCGGGCTTTGCGCCGGTGTCAAATAGCACATTGTTTCCGTTCGCCTGAATCAGGCACGAGAATCCCCAATCAGGCTTGGTGACGTCGGAGATCGTCGTGTTGTCGTAGAGATAGGTAATCGTCAGCGACTGAGAGGATGCTTGACCAGCTCCATACACTGCGAGCAGGAGTTGGCAGGCTACCAGAAGAAGGCCGAAACGTTTCATGATTTGCCGCCCTTTCTGTATATTGTCAAAATGCCCGCGTCCACAGCATCCACCTGAAAGTGCCACCACTATAGTCGACGGCGGCAGCACCGAGACACGTGATGGCTCGAATTCTTGGCACTACTTTCTCTTCCGGGCGCATCCCATGCGATCGGCAGCGATCAGAGCCGCCACAACCTGCGAAGGACTGACACCGCCCGCTTCGTGATGGATGCATTCCACAGGGGCACATGTCCGCTGTGCCACCATCAAAAGATCCTCCTGAGTGACGCCAGCCAGGCCGATCTCTGACAAAGTGGTTGGCAGTCCAACAGATTCACAGAATTCGTAAACAGTGGCTATTTCCTTAGGATCCGCATCTGTCATGTGCAGGCCAGCCAGCGTGCCGATAGCGACCTTCTCGCCGTGGTAGTACATATGGGTTGGTGCCAGAGCGGTCAGGCCATTGTGGATGGAGTGGGCGGATGCCAGGCCGGAACTCTCGAAGCCGACACCGGATAATAGCGTGTTGGCTTCGACAATGCGCTCGAACGCCGGAGTCACAATTCCTGCTTCGTTGGCCAACTTCGCGGCCACTCCATAGTCCAGTAAAGTTTCGAAGCACAGGCGGGCGAGTGCCAATGCGGCAATCGTGCTCAGGCCGCGGCATTCGTTGTTCAGAGGCCGTTCGCTCGCAACTGCGGGCTTCGAACCACGTCGCCAGAGCATCTCCCATGCCGGAGACCAGAAATCTGACGGGAGCCTTGCAGATAATACCTGTGTCCACCACTACCGCATCAGGGTTGCGGCGCTGATAGGTGACAGCTTCGAATACGCCTTGATCCGTATAGACAACTGCACAAGCGCTGCAGGGAGCGTCGGTTGAGGCAATGGTCGGAACGACGATGACGGGCAGCCGGGAGCGATCGGCGACAATCTTCGCCGTGTCGATCGTCTTTCCGCCGCCGATGGCCACTACAACCCGGGCGCCACACTCCGCGACCAGGGCTGAGAGTCGGGTCAACTCTCGCTCGCAACACTCCCGGCCAAAGCGCTCCGCCCGGCTCCCACGCGGCAGCGCATCTGCAATGCCTGGCAGAACCTTTTCAAAGGCGGACGGCGCGCAAATCACCAGGCCCGCGCCGCCGAGCGACTGCATCAACTCCGGCACTGCGCTTGATGCACCGTTGCCCTGCAAATAAATTCCAGGGAAGATCGCTTTGCGAAACTGCGGCTTGTCGGACGTCATGGGGGCATCACCTCTCTGTCAGGAGCCGTCAGGCTTGTGAGGCTGTTATTATAGTCGAATCAGCCGCACAGCGGCTCGGTTCAATTTCCGTTATGCAAGTTCAAGGGACAACCACTAGTACTTCCAGAGACAAATGGGTGCCGGTGATTGTCCCTTTCGCCTCTTGAGCAATAGCATTGCTTACATCAGAGCCGCCCAGATCGCGGTCCGAGCGGCTCGTGGCGTTCACCGAGTCGGAGGTTTGGGTCGGGGACTTGATCTGCAGCGCACTGCTTCGTCTTGCCATACAAGGTGACGTTCATGTACATGGCTTTGCCCGTCTGCCGGTGGTTGACACCATAGACAATGAAAAAATCGTCCGGGCCCAACGTCCCCAAGTCCTTCTCCGTATGAAGGTCGAGCGAGTCGATGGAGGGCCCGATTTCGTCCACCTTGTTTTCATAGCCGGTTATCCCGTAGTGGCACGGTCCCTGAAAGCTCGTGAATTCTTGGCCGCCCAACCCGTCGTCGTAAGTGTCGAGGATGGCATCGCGCAACTCTTCAACCGCAGGCAGGAGGTAAAACTCTGTCTCCCCTGTTGCGGGATTGCCCGGATACGAGGTGTAGGACGGAGACGGCGGCTCCCCGGGATATGTCGGCACAAAGGGCACCATGTACTTGCTGGCCTGGTTGAAAAGGCTGCATGGGAGCAGCGAATTGTCCGGACAGCACCTACCAATCATGGAAGAACTCCCACTGGCAATCGCGCGCTGCAATCAAAACGAACTGAATTTGTCGCCATAATAATCAGCTGATGCGGCCCTGGATAGCTGAATCGGCAACACTTATTGGGATATCAAGTGCTCGCAAACAGGTCAGCTGTCCAGATAGCAGCGATCTGGGAGATCAACAAGCAATCCCCAGAATGCAGCTTCTCCCAGCGCTGAAGATTTCCGCGAATGCGACTTTTTAGGAGTCTGGGCAGAATGGACTTTTCCGAGCAGCCCGTCACACGGCGTTTTGGAAAGTAGCGCACATCTGTTCGCATGACCCGGGGTATCGGGAGAATGGCGCAAGTCAGGACAACAAGGTGGGACGACTATGCAAATCCAATGCAATTTCGCCTTAGCCAAATCGGCACCTGTTTTGAAAGTTGGAGGGCGAACCTGCAAGCGGTTATCCGTGTCTGGTCACTCTGACCGCAGTATCACGATTGGATCGACACGGATCGCACGCCACGCTGGAATCAGTGACGCCAGCAAAGAGATGCCCCCCAGAATGAGGCACACTATCGCGAGAGTCGTTGGATCAGCGGATTTGGTGTTCCATAGCAGGTGAGCGATCAACTTGGTCATCGCCAGCGCTCCCGTGACCCCAATCAAAATGCCAGAAGCCGTCAGCACGAGTCCCCGCGAAAGCACCATCTGCGCTATCTGGACGCGGCGTGCTCCTATTGCGAGGCGCACCGCGAACTCGTGCGTGCGTCGCCCAACCGAATATGAAACCAGTCCATAGATGCCGACCGCAGCCAGGAACAACGCAATCGCGGAGAATATACCAAAAACGCGAAGAAAGAACCGCCAGGTGGAAAGCGATTGCCCGTACGATTGCTCCATGCTCATGACTCGGTTGACGCTCTGATCCGGGTCGATTTCCGCAACAGTCTTGCGTAGAAATTCAGTGAAACGAGGTTGGATTGAGTCCATCCGGACTATTAGGCTCCGTGTGACATGGGTTCTCACTGCCCCGCCGGGGTACTTCGCATTGTGCTGGCGGTCTGGAACGTATATCGTGGGCTGTGCTTCATTCATCGGCCCGAACTGCTTTGTGTCCGCCACAATGCCGACAATCTCCCGCGGCCGGTCTTCGGGAAGCTGCTGCTTCGAAAGGGGCGTAAATGCAACATGGATCACTCGTCCGATCGGATTGTCTCCGCGGAAAAACCGGTGGGCCATGGTTTCATTCACAATGGCGACCCAGGGGGCGAGATCACTGTCATTCCGAGTGAACTCGCGCCCGTATAAGAGGGGCTGCTGCAGCGTCCGGAAGTAACTCGGGCTCACTGCTTCGAAAACGGCCTCACGCTCCTCCTCGGCGGAAGATTGTGGGCGGTCGATAATCCGAAACGGGCAATCTCGCGACGCTCCCTGCATCGCTGCCGACCGCACGCCCGGAATCCGTTCTATCCGCCCCAGCAGATCCTCATAGAACGTGTCCACACAGGGTGAGACATGCCTCATGTTTTGCGGGAGGATTTCGACGTATTTCTGGTCCAGGACTTCGATGTCCGCGGTGAGCAGACCTTTTACATTGAAGCCGGGGTTTACGTGCAGCAGGTGGAGGAAGCTTTTCATGGTCAGACCCGCCCCCATTAGCAGGATAAGGGTGAGCGCAATCTCACACACCACCAGCGCACTCTTGCCAATGTCCCGGGAAATTTCACCCGCTCTTTGCCCTGACTGCGTCAGCGCCCCGACCAAATCAGCCTTTGATAGCCTGAGCGCAGGTATGAGCCCGAATAGCGCGGCTGTAGCCAGCGATAGGGCAAGGGTGAATCCGAGAACAGCGGCATCAATCCGGATCTCATTCGACCTGGGGAGATCGTGAGCCACCGCAATGAATATACGTATCCCACCTGCACAGACAAAAAGACCGACTACGCCCCCCATAACGGCCAGAACGAGGCATTCCACCAGCAGTCCGACTGCAACTCGTCCCCGGCTTGCCCCTAACGCCGCGCGGATAGCAATTTCTTTTCGCCGTCCCATGCCGCGCACGACTATCAGGCTCGCTGCGTTTGCACACGCGATCAAGAAGACTAACCCGACAGCCCCGAGCAAGAGAAGCATGTCCCCTTTTATATAACCGAAACACCAGTTTCGCAGGATCTCCACGCGCACAGCCCACCCTTGATTTATTTCTGGAAAAGCCCGGGTGAGGCTTTCACCGAGCACATTCATTTCTGCCTGTGCCTGCCGGAGCGTCACATCGCGCTTCAATCGTGCGATTACAGTGAGGTATCTGGTATCCGGGGTCAGGTTTGCCTTCATGGGTTCCAGCGGCGCCCAGACAGGTGGGTCTTCGGTGGACGGAAACACCCAAGTGCCTGGCGGAAGGACCCCTACAATACTGCAGACTTTGCCCGAGAGTCGAACGGTGGTCCCGAGAATCGCAGGACTTGCACCGAACCGCCTCTCCCACAAACCGTGGCTGATCAGGATCGGGTAGCTATTGCCTTCGGCCGTCTCGCCCGAGATGAAGCCGCGCCCTAGAAAGGGTTTGATGCCCAGCAGTGGAAGCAGGCCGGGTGTTACGTATTGGGCCTGTACACGCTCTACCTCCCCGTCACCTGAGAGATTCTTTTCTTCGCTGTAGGCCACCGCCATTTCCATCCCATCGAAGGATTTTGCTCGTTGTTTCCATTCCGTCGCCACCGAGAGAGCAGGGTTTTGCGCCCACTGGGGATCCTTTTGATTGACCTGCTCTATGATCACGAGCTGGTCGGAGTTCTGAAAAGGCAGCTCTCGGAGCAGAATTCCATTGACGACGGCAAATATCGCACTGGTGGCGCCTATCCCCAGGGCCAGGGTCAGGACCACCGAAGCGGTGAATCCCGGGCTGTTGCTCAGCGTTCGAGTCGTGTAGCGCAGTTCAGTCGCGAGTTCTTCGAGGCGGCGGGTCCAACGGACATCGCGACACTCATCCTTGGTCCTGTCGATTCCGCCAAACTCAATGAGTGCGATACGGCGTGCCTCGTCTGGTTCCATTCCACTTTTTGTCAGGTCTTCAATCCGGCATTCGAGATGGAATCGCATCTCGTCATTCATGTTCGCCTCGAAACGATTCCTCCCGAATGACATGGGGACTCCCCTATGCGGTCTGAAGAATTCGAACAATCGCAGCTGACAGGCGTTCCCAGCTCGCGGCTTCCTTTTCCAGTTTCTTGCGCCCTGCCCTGGTAAGCCGATAATACTTGGCCCTTCGGCCACTCTCGGAAGTCCCCCACTCGTATTCGAGCATATGCTGACTCTCGAGGCGGTACAAAGCCGGGTACAGGGATCCCTGGCGGATGCGGAGAACATCGTTGGAGCTCTGTTGGATACGGAGAAGGACGCCGTAGCCGTGCATCGGCCCCAATGAGAGTGTTTTTAGAATGAGCAGGTCAAGCGTGCCCTGGAGAATCTCGGTGTCGGCGTCAGTCACGTGATTCCTCCTAGAATACCTAGGAGTGATATTTCAATCCGAAATGATCCATTCGTCAACAACTTTCATTATTTTGCGCACCCGTTGTGGGCCGTCGGCAATGATGGACTTCTTCCCCTGGGACGCAGAACAGGCCTGAGATGCAGATCTACATAGGGCGGGGAGGTCTAGAGGTAGCCAAGTTACTTGGCCGCATGGTCGGCTGTCGGAACAGGTAGCCTGGTTTGCCAAGTACCAACTCGGGTTGTTGTCAAGAAAGGGCGATCTGGGAGATCGACAAGCAATCCCCAGAATGCAGCTCTTCCCAGCGCGGAAGATTTCCGCGAAGGGCTTCGTGGGAGTCAAATGAATAGTATCCTCAGAACTCACTGGAGGGGATCAATTCTGCTGCTGCAGCATACCAACGTCCTGCGGACCCCGATTCCGAACCCAAAATGGCGCCAGGATCGCATAAACCAACCTCCGCGAATGGCGCCACTGAGTGAGGACGAGGACCAGCACCAAAAGAGCCGCCAGATAGCCTACGATTTGCCAAGGCCACATGGCTAAGTTACACCGCTCAAACAGATCGACGAACACGGCGTAGGGTATCCGGTCTCTCATGTTTTCCTCAGCATATCTGTTGATTTGCGCTTGATGCCGCAGCTCGCAGGTGATGTCGCGCAACCTGGCGACGCTCAGAAATCTCGCCAATGCCCTCTAGCCCGCCACGTACATTTTTCTGAGCAGGGCTTGGAATCTCGGCTCCTCTCGCAGGCTGTCCCAAGTGGGATCGTAGCGCGCCCATACAAGCCCGCCGCAGTGCTCCTCAAAGGCCTGCTCCAGCCACTCAAGAGCCTCAGCATTCTCCCCCAATCCGGCGTGAACAGCAGCCAAGGCGGTGGCTTGAGCATAGGAGCGTTCGCGAAGTATTTCCAGATCAGCCCGGATCCTGCAGGCTTCCTCTCGCCGCCCCCATCGGCCGAAGACGTTGCCCATCAGCCCCGGACCCCAGAGCCCTCCGGGTGCCAGGAAGGGACAGGCGCGTTGCCAGGCCTCAATCGCCCTCTCATAGTCGCCTTCGAGGCAGAGAATCTGCGCCTTTTGGCCAAGTCCCAGGCCAAAATCCGGCTCCAGTTCCAGCACCTTGCTCACGAGGGCCCGAGCCAGATCCACCTGACGCCGCATCAGCGCCACCGTGCCGGGCCCGCCATAATGGATGGGCACCAGGGGCTCCAGTTCAATGGCGCGCTCCGCCTCTCGGGCCGCGTCTTCCATCCGTCCTGCAGGCAAGAGGCTGAAGCACGAATTCCATAAGCGAGCCGGCGCGTAGTTCGGATTGAGCTGGGTGGAACGCTCGAAGGCAGATTCAGCTTTGCGCCAATCCCAAAGTAAACCGCCGCACAGAAAACCCAGGGAAGCATGGGCCTCTGCCAACGCCGGATCGATCTTGAAGGCCTTTTGGAGCCATTCCTGTACCTTCGGGATGGCGTCGCGGGGATTAATAGAGCCCCAAAAGGCAGAGCTGATGAAGGCGTCTGCCAGCCCTACGTATGGCAATGCAAATTCAGGATCCTTGCCGATAGCCTCCTGGAAGTGCTCCACCGATTTCCTGTAACCCGCCATGGTCCGCCTGTTCCAGTGGTGGCGGCCTTTCAGATACAGGGTGTAGGCATCTGGATCCACGGCGTAACGCTTGACTAACGGGGCATCCTTTTCGCCCGCCAGCCTGACTTTGAGCTTGTCGGCAATAGCCCGGGAGATCTCATCCTGGATGTCAAACATGTCCCGCATCACCCGGTCATAGCGTTCCGACCAGAGCTGGAATCCGTCGGCTGTCTTGACCAACTGGGCGGTGACGCGCAGTCGTTCGCCCGATCGCCGCACGCTTCCCTCCAGCACCGCGTCCACATTCAGCTTCTGGCCAACCTCGTGCGCGTCCGACGCCTTTCCCTTGAACTGAAACACCGAGCTGCGGGCCGCCACCCGTAACCCTTCTATCCCCGTCAATGCGCTGATGATATCTTCAGTAATGCCGTCGCTCAGAAACTCGTTCTCTTCGTCCCGGTTCATGTTGATGAAGGGGAGCACGGCAACGGAGGCGAACGATGTCCCGCGGCCGGGAGAGCCGAGCGAACGTTCAAGATCCTCGAGCGTCAGCTTCAGGTCGAGGGTGTGGTGGATCCGGTTCTGCGGACTTTTCTGAAGACAGCGGCCGATGATACGTTCCACCTCGGACGGGACCTCGCGTGTGATTTCAGTCACCGGCCTTGGTTCCTCCCGCAAGACGGCCGCCAGAGTCGCGATACTGGATTCCCGCTGGAAGGCCCTGCGACCCGTCAGCATTTCGTAGAACAACACGCCAAAGGAGAAGATGTCGCTGCGGGTGTCCAACTCCCGGCGTTCGATCTGCTCGGGGGACATGTATGGGGCCGTTCCGATCAAGGCATCTGCCGCGGTCAGATCCTGCGCCGTGGCCGTATTCTCGAGTTCGCCGGAAGGTGATTCGGTCAGCTTGGCAAGGCCGAAATCGAGCACTTTCACCAGGCCATCGCTGGTCGTCATGACGTTGGCCGGTTTCAGGTCGCGATGAATGATGCCGGCCGAGTGGGCCGCAGCCAGCGCACCCGCAACCTGTACCGCATACTTTAGAGCCTGATCGATCGGCAAGCCGCTGGGAGGGATCAGTTGGGCGAGCGTCCGACCCTGCACGTACTCCATGGCGATAAAATCCACGCCCGCATCTTGATTAATCTCGTAAATGGTGACGATGTTGGGATGGTTCAGGGCCGAGGCGCACCTGGCTTCCCGTACGAAGCGTCGCTTGCGCTCTGCATTAGCGATCTTCTCCGGCGGCAGCAGCTTGAGTGCCACCAGTCTTTCCAGATGGGTGTCCTGCGCCTTGTAGACCACACCCATCCCGCCCTGGCCGAGCTTTTCGAGAATTCGATAATGACCAAGGGTCGTGCCGATCACGGGGAGGTCCTCCACTGGCAATAGGCTCACTGCGATCTGAAGCTTTTGAAGGCGGAGCCATTATAAACAGCTGTCGCTACCGTGGGTAGCTGAATCCGTTACACTTGTCGTGATATCGGGGGTTTGCGAACGGGTCATTTGGCAAACTGGCTTCGAGTCAATTGCGCACCTCAGTAACATATGCCATGCCATCCGTTTTCAGGCGTTATTTCCTGCCAAGGCGGACCATAGCTATGATTTGGAGAGGCCAACGGAGGTCGACACAATCGCCTGAGCACAACCTGAGCACTCGGTAGGAGAGCAGGCGCGCGGACGTTTGGAGTCAGGCACCGATTGGAAATGCGGCTTGTGCTCCCTATCCGTTATCTTTGAGCAATTGGCGTGGCTGCCGGGATTGAAGCCGGCGGCCGCTTGCAGCCCGAGAAAAATGGCTCAATCGTATCGGGGCTTGCCGCTAATCTTACGTTGCCGAGAATCGCCTTGCTCCGCTTGTTGATGTATACTGCCTTTCGGCAAGGAACTCATCATGGGAGTTCTGGTCTAAGGGCCTGGAAATGAATAAAGGTTGCATTTTGGCGCGAGCACCGTCGCACCTGCGGTGCTCCTGGGGTGGGCAGATGCAAGGCGCCGCGACGCAGGCGATGCGGTGTCATCGTCGAGCAGAGGCGACGAAGCAGATGCCCGCCCGCCGCCGCGCCCCGTCGGGCTGCGGCCCGCAGGCCCGCTGGCTTTGTTGCTCGCTCCTTACATGCAACCCGGCATGCTCGTCGCTCGCGCCTCGCCAGCCGGCCTGGGGGCCAGCAGCAAAATGTAACCTTTATTCATTTCCAGGCCCTAAGTCGACGGTTTTATGAATAACAGCCGTTCTCATCCCATTCGGTCGTTTCTCTGGTCCGTGGTGTTGGTTGCGGTCGCTGCTGGTAGCATCTATCTGGCGTATGAACTGGTCGTTAAGCCACGGCAGGCACTGCAGAACCAAATCCGTGAACAGCAAGGCATTATTCTCAAGCTCGAGCAAGAGAAGCAGCGCCTCGAAGCCTTCCTGAAGATCCTGAAGCACATCGACCGCCGGGCCCGTGTCGAGGTTCTGCGGCAGGCGAAGGACTCACAGGGAAACCTACAAACCACCATTCGGTTCACCGAGATTGATGATTCGGGCAGGCCGATCAATGCCTTCCGAGATTTGACTTTGCCGGGGCAGGAAGTCTATTTTGACACCCTGGTGATCAAGTTCGATGACCACTTCATTGAGCAGGGCGACCCCTTCAAGGGCCGGGCGCTCATGTTGTTCCGGCGTATATTCTCCAGCACCATGCGGGCCGAAGATGGGTTCGTGATCGACATTGAAGGCCAAGCGCCTGATGTCTACGCCGAGCGGGAAGCTCCGAGCGGCTTCGAGAAGGATCTCTGGAAACGATTCTGGGAACTTGCCAACGACGAGAAAATGGCGAAACAGCACGGCGTGCGTGCCATCCACGGCGATGCGCCTTACATGCGCATGGAGCCCGATCGGGTGTACGAGGTCTGCCTGAGGTCAACCGGAGAAGTCATTATTACACCAGGAACAAGGCTGGCGCTTCCGCAAACGACTCCTTAGCGAAGCTATCGGGTATTGAATCCGGGGCCCCCGGGACGATGGTGTTGAGTGGCTGCTCGACTGCATTGTCAGACCGTGTTACATAGAATAATGGCTGAGACTTCCAAGATGGGGCCGCTTGCCAAAGTCAGCTCCCTCGATACTACACACTGGCCCAGCTGTTGATGTGAGTCTTCGCCATTGATAATTTGCTGTACGACCTCTGCAGAGAGCTTTAAAAACACGGCCATTTCAATATCCAGCCTGCCGTGGGGAGTAAAGGTCCGGATGTATACGATTGCCGCACATAGCGGATCGTGGCCTGGTCATGATGTTGGTGCAGCTCGTGGCGTATTCTATTTTTTCCAAGGCGGAACAGCAATCGGAGTGATTTCCCCTCCCTTTGATCCCCGATACCATTGCTTCTCAGCCTCGTTGTACCAGTAGGAGTACTCCTCAAAATTGTATGATTGACCACGTTCGTTGAAGTAGTTGATGACCAGGGGTGGCAGTCCAAGGACTTGAACCGGTCCAATGACGCTGTCCTTGAAATAAGTGTGCGTTCTTGTGCCATTCCCCAACTGGCCATAATAGTTCCAGCCCCATGCCCAGACGGTGCCGTCCTCCTCCAATACCAGGCTATGTTCGCCGCCCGCAGCAATCGACAACCCTCTGGTCAGTCCGGCCACTTGCGTTGGCGTTGGATTGAAAATGGCGGTGCCATCGCACCCCCACTCCCATACCGTCCCATCGCTCTTTAATGCCAAGCTGTGCCCGAACGAGAAAAAATGTGCTCCCCCACCCGCCGAAATGGCCGTCACATTCCCGATGCCCTCCACTTTGTGGGCAAACCAGTCCAGGGACCCGCCTGCGATGCTTGTGGGGATACTTCCTCCGGTCTGCCCGCAGGTGTTGCTTCCCCAGGCCCAAACTGTCCCGTCGCTCTTAAGGGCAAGCTGGTGGTCGAAGCCGGCGGCGATCGCCACCACATCCGTGAGTTCCTGTATAACCGCAGCGTTGTTGAGAGCTGTCCAGGTCCAAACGGTCCCGTCCCCCTTCAGTGCTGTGGCTTCATACAGATTGTCTTCGTAGGTATAGACATCGGTATAATACGCGCCCATAGCAACCGCAACGATCCCGGTCAATCCGGGCACCTCAACCGGCTTCAGTGCAAGATCAAACTGCCACACCGTTCCATCGGCCTTGAGTGCCAGCCCGTAGTCCTTGCCAGCGTCCACGGCCACGATGTCACTGAGCCCCGCTATCTGCTGTACCGTTGGAAAGCTGATGGACCAAACAGTCCCGTCGCTCTTGAGCGCGAGATTCAGCTGATCGCCTCCAGCTGTAGCTACGACATCGTCAACATCGCCCATCCGCATGGGTTGCAGGCCCACACCCATGCCCCAGGACCAGACTGTTCCGTCCGATGCCACAGCGAGGCTGTGCTCGGTGCCGGCAGCGAGCGGAACGTTTTTCAGCCCCATCGGGGTACCTTCCAAGCACCGCGTCTCCGCCGCATGAACTGTTCTAGCCGCGGGATCCACTGGCCCGGCGAACGATGCAGAAGGCAGAGGGAGCAGTCCTGTGCAGATCAGGATTATGACCGCCGGAAGCATTGCGCCGATTTGTCCATTCTTTGGAACTAACATGCGGTACCTCCCGTCCGATTCGAAGCACCTTTAATTGGCCGCCGTCATAACCGGGTGGTGAATTCTATGGCGACAATTGTAGAGATCTATAGCACGGTTGTGGCGACTCTGCATCCGGAATGCGCATTGATTTTTCCTTACCGTGTAACTCATTCACTGAAAAAAAGTTGCCTGATTGACAAGGGCGCTTTGACCGCTATATGCTCGGCAGCAAACCGGCAACGAGGCCCAATTCCATGCCAGGTGATCCTTTCTCGCGAAGGTTCGTTTCCTTTGGCGAATTTGAGGCCGATCTGCAATTGGGTCGCCTCTTCAAACGAGGATTGAAAATCAAACTGCGCGAACAATCGTTCCAGGTCCTGACGTCGCTGCTTGAGAATCCCGGGCAGGTGGTCACACGCGAGGATCTCAGGCAGCGACTCTGGCCGGGCGATGTTTTCGTCGATTTTGAAAACAGCCTGAACACGGCAGTCGGCCGATTACGGGAGGCACTTGGGGACTCTGCGGATCATCCGCGCTTCATCGAGACACTGCCGAAGCGTGGTTACCGGTTCCTGGCCGCGGTTTCCGAACGCGTCCTGCCAACGCCGCCGCATGTCAGACTTGTGGTTTTGCCATTCGTAAACCTGACCGGCGATGCGGCGCAGGAGTATTTTGCCGATGCCATGACCGATGAGATCATCACCGTGCTGGCGACTCTGGCTCCGGAGCAATTGGCGGTGATTGCCCGCACCACCGCCATGCATTACAAAGACGGCAAAAAAAACAATATTGCCGGAATCGGCCGCGAGTTGGGAGTGGCCTACGTGGTGGAGGGGGCGGTTCATCACACGGAAAAAGAGGTCTCGGTTACCGCCAAGCTCATTCAGACATGCGATCAGGAGCAACTGTTTGCCAGGAGATACGCGGCAGACCTGCGGGATATTTTTCAGCTGCAGCTTTCCATAGCACACGACATCGCGGCACATATCCCATCCGTCGAGGGCAGGATCAGAGGGCAGCAGGCTGCCCGGAAACCAACAGGGGATCTCGCAGCCTGGAAGGAGTACATCCAGGGCCGCTACGAGATGTGGAAGTGGACGCCGGAGGGCGTAGAGAAAGCCAGGCAGCATTTTGAGGCCGCCCTCGCCCGCGATCCCCGGTTTGCGCTGGCCTGCGACGGCTTGGCTAACCTTTACGGGTATCTGGGTTATTGGGGATTCTTGCCGCCAGATGAAATGGAACCGCTGAGGAGATTCTATGGCTTGCGCGCCTTCGAGCTCGATCCCACCTTGGCCGAACCTCGCACCCACGTCGCTTATCGTCCCGAGAAATGCCATCACGAAGACGCTTATTCCTACAACTGGCTCGAAGCCGAGAGGGAAATGGCGCAGGCTCGGGACCTGAACCCGAATTCACCCCTGATTCGAGTGCGGCATGCTGCAGTGCTGCTGACGATTGGGCTCCTCGAACAGGCTGAGGAGGAGCTGGAATGTGCGCTCGAACTCGACCCGCTCTCTTTGGAGGTCCGCTTCTGGCTGGTGCTGGTGCTCTTCTTGGGACGTCGATACGAGCGAGGACTTGTGCGGGCGCGGGAGTTCCTCGAGCTGGAGCCAGCGCACCACATTGGGCATTTCCTGCACGGTTTGGTTTACCTGGGGATGGAGAGATATGAGGAGAGCGTGACTGCCCTCCGCCGCGCCGCAGAGCTATCCAACGAATTTCCTTTCATGTTGGGATGGTTGGGAATGGCACTGGGATTTGGAGGCCACACCGTCGAAGCCAGGATGGTTCTGGAACGTCTTCGCGCGATCGCCTGTAAACGATTTGTTCTGCCGACGAGTTTTGCCTGGATCCACCTTGGGCTGCGCGAGATCGACGAAGCTTTCGCTTGGATGGACCGAGCCGTCTACCGGAACGATGAATGGGTGCACGCTGCCAAGACATGGCCCTTCCTGGATCCACTTCGAGCCGATCCCCGATTCAATGCGCTCCTGCGGAAGATAAACGTCGAACCCTGATCAGGTCTACCACGATCAAGATCTGGTGCTTCAGATGAAGCGCACCACCTCTCGGGCGGGTCACCGCAGCCGGATCTGGAGCTGCAAAACGCCGCCACTCGGCCGCAAACCAGTCGTACTTTTGTATCCCGTTTGATGTCAGACTGTGCGTAACTGATTTCGCGGTGCTTGTGAGAATAGCAGGGGTCAGGTTGCCGGCGATCTGGGAGATCGACAAGCAATCCCCAGAATGCTGCTCTTCCCAGCGCGGAAGATTTCCATGAAGGACTTCGTGGGGGTCAAATGAATGGGCATCCTCAAAACTCAATGGAGGGGATCAATTCTGCTGCTGCAGCATACCAACGTCCTGCGGGGCCGGATTCGATTTTTGCAGCTCAGCCGATCTCGATTTCACGTTGCAGCTTATTGAGGATGAGCAAACCCGCGTCTACATCGCTTTCAGACTGCATTGCTTGGAACTGTGCCGATGGCTGTGCTGGATGCACTTTGCATGGTTGAGAGCGCCTGTTCAAGATCCCTCAAAAACTCCGACGCCGATTGAGGACGTACGGTCCGGTCCGCCGTCAGCGAACGGTCAAAGAACTCACGCCATGAAGACGGCAGATCCTTCAGGTGCTCGCTCAAAGGAGTGTATTTGCCGGCCAGCACCGACTGCCTCCAGGTGACCCTGTCGTCCACCGGAAATGGAAGCGCGCCCGTCAGGGTTTCATAAGCGGTGACGGCGAGCGCCCACACGTCCCAGGATACGTCAGCTTTTTCGCCCAGCAATTGCTCGGGCGACAGGTAACCCGGCGTGCCCACAAGCACGCCGGATTCCGTCACGGCATAGTCCTGCCATCCCTGCACAGCCTCGGATGAGTCGATAAACTTGGCCACGCCGAAATCCAGCACTTTAACAGTCTCGGCTTCGGTGTCGCCTTTTCGAACCAGGAAAATATTCTCCGGCTTCAGGTCGCGGTGGATCAACTGATGGCGGTGCGCCGCGTCGACGGCGCGGCATAACGGGCGGAAGATTTCGGCCATGCGCGCCGCAGGTAGGCGCCCGCTCAGATTTGAGCTGTTCGCGTAAAGTGGCGCCGTCAAGCAGCTCCATGACAAGGAAAGCGCGCCTTCCTGCCTCCACGCCATAATCATATACGGTGACGACATTTGGATGGTCAAAAGCCGCACCTGCACGAGCTTCGCGCTCGAAGCGCCGCGCAGCCGCGGCGCTGTAAACAAAATCATCGCGGATCACTTTGACAGCCACTCGACGCCCGAGGGCTTTATCTTTGGCTTCGTACACCGTCCCCATGCCCCCGCGCCCCCGGCGCCGCTCCAGATAGTAACGGCCTGCCAATGTCCGCGACAAGGGCACCGGAGTCAAAGCAGCGCCATCGAGTGCGCACCGGCCCAATCCTGAATCAGAACACGTGCCGCACTGCGGACACTCGTCAAAAGTGCCCGAAGAGTACCGTGCCGCCAGTGCCTCCCGCTCGAAGGGCAGCGCGAGGCTTGATGCAATCGCCTCGAGCAATTTCTGATCTTCGAGAGTGTAAGGTTCTTCTGAGCGCTTTGCACCGAGGGCAATCAGCGCCTCTTTCTGCTCGGGCGAGATCGCGATCGGCACCAATAGATCGATGCGGGCCTGGCGGACAAATTTTATCTCGTCATCCGGCAACTGCCTCTGAAGCCAGTTCGATTCTCCCAGCGACACTTCCAGAGGACCTCCGAGAACGCGCATGACATGAATCAGGTTGGTATCGGCAAGGATGGCGGGGGGGGCCTTGTCTGAGGGGCATGAGGTACTGCTCTGGAAAGTTGTTTCATCCGATTCCCTCTGCATGATGGCCACAAACTCGGGGTGCAGCGCTGCCTCGATTTGGGCAAGGATGCCAGGAGCGGTGAGCGCAAAACTGCGAGCCTGGCCGGCCTCGGCGGCAACGGCGCGGAGCAGGCGCCGGGCATCGTAGTGCTCGCGGAAGAACCGCCGGTCAATCGCCTCCCCCCAGCGGCGGCGTTGCGAGTGTGCCGCCACCACTGCAGCTCCCAAGCCTGCGTACACCCAACCACGCGCTTCTAGAATGCCGACGAGAGGCTGGTCGCCATGCACCAGTAAGTCCGCCACCAAAATGACCCCCAGGACCGGCACCAGCGAGAGCATCGCGCCCCGTGCGGCGGCGTATTGCACGCCCTGGCGAATGATGAAACGGATGTCGAATAGGCGATGCCGCAGTATCGAGTAGGCGAAAGAAACAGGAAACAAAACGAATATCACAGCCAGCAAAAAACCGGATACCCCTGATGCTAGCCAGCTCCAGAGCCCGGACAGCGGTGCAGCTCTCCAGATCAGTAGCCTGAACGTACCCGGAAGAATCCCCGCTGCCCCGCCGATGAACAAAACCCGCAGCCGGCGCCTCTCGTTGAGGTCGGTGAGCCGAAAGTAAGTGATGGCTAGCGCCGCAAGCGAGGCCAGACCGTAAAGCCCAAAGAGCCTGATGCCGGCCAACCGTATCTCAGCAGGCAGGATGTTTTCGTAGGCCTGCAGCGGGAAATAGACCATGAGGAAGGTGTCATGGAGGAATGCCGGCACAAAACAGAGTGCCGGCAGCCAAATAATCGCCCACGGCCAGCGTGCCCGAAACAACGCGCGCGGAAACAGCGAAAAAAAGGTCAGCAGAGCTGGACCGACGAGGTAGGAAAAGACGGTTGGCACCCACAACAGATAGCCCAGGACAGAAGGCAGGCTCCTCCAAATCACAGCATAGCCTGGAGGCAGATCAGCCCAATAGTTAAAGCACGACAACGTGGCCAGGGCTAGTGCTCCCATCCGCGCCAGGGAGTGGTGCGGACGGCTGAATCCGATGAAAAAGGATGTGGTGAGCAGAAGGAGTCCATTGATCTGCCACAAGATGAGTATTTGTGTCTCAGAGATCCTGGCGCGCTCCATGAAATATGCGACCTGCACGCGTCGCCCCTCGCGCTCGACGTCGATGCGGTATGTCTGGCCCGTCTTTAGATTCGAATTGATCACCCTACGGTCGGTAGGACGTCGTATGGACTGACCATCCAGGGCAATCAGAACGTCCCCGGGATTCAACGCTGCCCTCTCGGCCGCAGAATCCTGGGGCACAGCCGAGATGACTGGATGGTCTCCTTCCCAACGTGATCTGAAGTCAAATCCCTGGGGTCCTAAAACAATGCAGTAGGTCCGCAATAAGCAATCGGCCAGGAACAGGGCGGCAAGGAAGTACATCCACCACGGAGCATGACCAAGGACCTTTCGCACCGCCGTAAGCGAAGCACTTGTCTTGGATACCTCGCCAATTTCCCCTCTGGCCGGCAGATCCGGGCTATGAGATAGGCTCTGTTGTGACCTATGCATCGATGAGGCTGGGGAGGTCAACAAGCGGGAAGCTATTTCCAGAGCCGGGATATCAAGAAGCGCTCCATCTTGTTCAATGGAGGCCAATAACGATTCCACTTCTCTGCGCAAATCTGCGTCGCCCTGACAGGCTGAGTCCAGGAATTCAGTCCGTTCGGCCCGTGGTTTCGAAAGAGCCTGGTGATATAGCTCTTCTCCACGCCTACGGTTTGTGCCACCTTTATCAAGGTCTGAGTTCATGGATCACCGACATCAGAGCAGCGCAAACAGGACGTCCCCGGCTACTTCCTCCGTAATTCCCGGCACAGCCAGGCTTTGGCATAACTCCAATCCAGCACCACGGTGTTTCGCGATACCTTTAACACTTCGGCTATTTCTTCCTCGGTGAGCCCGCCAAAGAAACGCAATTCCACAACCTGGCTCTTCCGCTTGTCAAAGGAAGCGAGGGCATCCATGGCGTCATTTAAGGCGACCAAGTCGATGTCCTTCCCATTCATAAGACGTTGAGCCGCATGCAAAGAGACCTGCCTTGCTTCTCCTCCCCTTTTGTGACTGCGGCGCGAACGGGCAAAATCGACCAGGATCTGCCGCATTACTTGCGCGGAGATGGCAAAAAAATGCGCGCGATTCCGCCAGTGCTTTTGCCTGGAATCAATCAGCCGAATGTACGCTTCATTGACCAGGGCAGTCGTCTGCAAGACGTGGTCCTTCCTTTCGAGGTTCATGTGACGGTGAGCGATCCGGTGCAGTTCGGCATAAACCGCCGGGACCAGTTTCTCTAAGGCTGATTGGTCGCCGTCGCTCCATGCCTGAAGCCATGCAGTAACGTCCTGCTGCGCAAAGGCTGCCATAGCTGACTGGTCCCGTCTGAGTTACGGGTGAGAAGCAGAAAATCAATTATAACATTTTGAGAGAATTCCGATTTTTTTAACTGATGAACGATGGAAAGGGACAGCCATTGTGCATTTTGCCGGCGATTTCCGCTTTTATTAGTGGAGGCACACAACTGTGAATCGTAACTGATCTTCCTTCACTTGCCGGATCAAGAGGGGAAGTCCTGTCAATAAAACTTTAGAGAAGGAGGAAAGAGATTATGATCAAAGAGAACAATCGCATTTTCGGAATATGTGCTTTTAGTGTCCTGCTCACTCTGGTCTTCGCCGGCACTGCGGCGGCTCAGTCCGAGGAGTCCTCGCAAGGTGTCCGCGCATGCTCGGTCGAGACAATAGCCGGGTCCTGGATGTACGCCACTGATCTAATGGAGTTTATAAATCCGTATACTCTTGAACTTGTTCAGAAAGGCACCTCGCTGGGAAGGATGATCATCGACTCAGGGGGCAACCTGACGGGATCATACAATACTACCCTCTATCGAGCTTGGAAAGATCCCATCATAAGGCATATCCCGAACTGGGTGGGGACAGTGACTGTCAATTCCGATTGTACTGGCACGTTGTCCTTCGGTTCTCGTGTGGATAATCTGGTGATTTCGAGCGATGGGAGTGAGTTTTGGGGAATGGTACAGACCGCCGGTCCCGGCGCTCTGATTTCCTATAGGGCTAAAAGAACTGGACCCGGGCAGTCACTTCCCTAGCTGGGCAGTCCTTCTCCTGATGAACGAAGCGCTTAGACCGTCTCCAGCTCTTGCGACAAAGGCTGGCGAGAATCCGGGCTATTCGAGCCGGACCAGTTTGGACATTGAAAACAACCAGTTCCGCTCAGAATTGGATTCCGACGGCCGGCAACGGCTCTGGCCATGGTCGTAGCCGGCCGGTGGCGGCGCAAAGAGATAGCCTGATGTTTTTCGCACAATGGGCCATTGCAGCAGCCCTGCTGAATTCGCAGCAATTATCGAGGTTGCGAGGGCTCGAAAAATGACAGCCAGAGGGAATCCTGGTGCCGATCGATTGAAGCCCTGGAACACGGCAAACAGGTTCCTCGCAAGATCTCTCTATTTCATGAAGATGGAAAAGTCCCGTGACGCTATCATGGTGTAATTCATGTTCCTGTAAGTCAGATGCGACTGAAGCGTCCTCGGCAATACGGATTTTCGGCCCGAGTCCGACAGCGATTCTCATCCGGCCTGTACTTGCTGAACTCGTTCACCTGGGGGAAAGCGCTGGGCAATTCCGAGCAGGCTTTGGAAATCCCTACCCGAGGAACCTCAGCCAACCCGCAGAATATTAACAGCCCCAAAGCCGAACGGGGGCCTTCCAGGATTGACGTCAAAATGATCAATGTGACGAGCGTGGTTTTTCGGCCTCCATTCGCCAAAGGTCCCAAGTTCGGATCTGGTTGGAACAGCGTGACCAACACGGTTCTGGGCGGCTGAGAACTCACCGCCATCAACACGGCGAACACCGGGCTGCCGCTCGACGACAGTCTGCCCTAGATCGGTTCGGAGGTCGTGTGGGCGGTCAAAAACGAAATGGCCCGGACGCTCGAAGATGTCCTGGCGCGCCACACGCGT